>NZ_JBKFZX010000001.1:0-4530875 GCF_046521465.1 Enterobacter sp. CPE_E863
GTGTCACTTTCGCTTTGGCAGCAGTGTCTTGCCCGATTGCAGGATGAGTTACCAGCCACAGAATTCAGTATGTGGATCCGCCCGTTGCAGGCGGAACTGAGCGATAACACGCTGGCTTTGTATGCGCCAAACCGTTTTGTGCTCGATTGGGTAAGGGATAAGTACCTTAATAACATCAATGGACTGCTGAACGATTTCTGCGGGTCAGATGCCCCACAGCTGCGCTTTGAAGTGGGCACAAAGCCGGTCATCCAAACAGTTCGTGAAACCGTGAACGTAGCAGCGCCGGCTCAGGCTGCTCCTGCTCCGGCCCCTCGCGTCGCACCCGCTCGTCAGGGCTGGGATAATGTTCCTGCACCTGCTGAGCCAACCTACCGTTCTAACGTTAACGTTAAACACACGTTCGATAACTTCGTTGAAGGTAAGTCGAACCAGCTGGCGCGCGCGGCGGCTCGTCAGGTTGCGGATAACCCCGGAGGTGCCTACAACCCACTGTTCCTTTATGGCGGTACGGGTTTAGGTAAAACGCACCTTCTGCATGCAGTGGGTAACGGCATTATGGCGCGCAAGCCGAATGCGAAAGTGGTGTATATGCACTCCGAGCGCTTCGTTCAGGACATGGTAAAAGCCCTGCAAAACAACGCGATCGAAGAGTTTAAACGCTATTATCGTTCCGTTGACGCCCTGCTAATCGATGACATTCAGTTCTTTGCCAATAAAGAACGATCGCAGGAAGAGTTTTTCCACACCTTCAATGCGCTGCTGGAAGGCAATCAACAGATCATTTTGACCTCGGATCGTTATCCAAAAGAGATCAACGGTGTTGAAGATCGTCTGAAATCCCGCTTTGGCTGGGGTCTGACCGTGGCGATCGAGCCACCGGAGCTGGAAACCCGCGTTGCGATCCTGATGAAGAAAGCCGATGAAAACGACATTCGCCTGCCGGGTGAAGTGGCGTTCTTCATTGCCAAGCGTCTGCGCTCCAATGTGCGTGAGCTGGAAGGGGCACTGAACCGTGTTATTGCCAATGCCAACTTTACCGGCCGTGCGATCACGATCGATTTTGTGCGTGAAGCGCTGCGAGATTTGCTGGCATTGCAGGAAAAATTAGTCACCATCGACAATATTCAAAAGACGGTGGCTGAGTACTACAAGATCAAAGTGGCAGATTTACTGTCTAAACGTCGTTCCCGCTCGGTGGCGCGTCCGCGTCAGATGGCGATGGCGCTGGCAAAGGAGTTAACCAACCACAGTCTGCCGGAAATCGGGGATGCGTTTGGTGGCCGTGACCATACGACCGTGCTGCACGCTTGTCGCAAGATTGAGCAGTTACGTGAAGAAAGCCACGACATAAAAGAAGATTTTTCCAATTTAATCAGAACATTATCATCGTGACGCTATGAAATTTACTGTTGAACGTGAACATTTATTAAAACCGCTGCAACAGGTGAGTGGCCCATTAGGTGGCCGCCCAACGCTGCCTATTCTCGGAAACCTGCTGCTTCAGGTCGCGGACGGTACGCTGTCGCTGACCGGCACAGACCTGGAAATGGAAATGATCGCGCGCGTTACGCTGACTCAGCCACACGACGCGGGTGCGACCACGGTTCCGGCACGTAAATTCTTTGATATTTGCCGTGGGTTGCCGGAAGGCGCTGAAATCGCCGTGCAGCTGGAGGGCGACCGCATGCTGGTGCGCTCTGGCCGCAGCCGTTTCTCGCTTTCCACGCTGCCTGCTGCGGACTTCCCGAACCTGGACGACTGGCAGAGTGAAGTTGAATTCACCCTGCCACAGGCGACGATGAAGCGTCTGATTGAAGCCACGCAGTTTTCTATGGCGCATCAGGACGTTCGATACTACTTAAACGGCATGCTGTTCGAAACCGAAGGTGAAGAGCTGCGTACCGTGGCGACCGACGGCCACCGTCTGGCGGTCTGTTCCATGCCAATTGGCGACTCACTGCCAAACCATTCGGTGATCGTGCCGCGTAAAGGCGTGATTGAGCTGATGCGCATGCTCGACGGTGGTGATACCCCGCTGCGCGTGCAGATCGGCAGCAACAACATTCGCGCTCATGTAGGCGATTTTGTCTTCACCTCGAAGCTGGTTGACGGTCGTTTCCCGGATTATCGCCGCGTATTGCCGAAGAATCCGGACAAAACGCTGGAAGCGGGTTGCGATAGCCTCAAGCAGGCGTTTGCCCGTGCCGCCATTCTCTCTAACGAGAAATTCCGCGGTGTGCGCCTGTATGTGAGCGAAAACCAGATCAAAATCACCGCTAACAACCCGGAGCAGGAAGAAGCAGAAGAAATTCTGGACGTCACCTACGCCGGGGCTGAGATGGAAATCGGCTTTAACGTCAGCTACGTGCTGGATGTGCTGAATGCACTGAAATGCGAGAACGTGCGCATCCTGCTGACCGATTCCGTTTCAAGCGTACAGATTGAAGATGCCGCATCACAGTCGGCTGCCTATGTTGTCATGCCAATGAGACTGTAATGTCGCTCACCCGTCTGTTGATCCGCGACTTTCGCAATATTGAAAGCGCGGATCTTGCTTTATCCCCGGGCTTTAACTTCCTGGTTGGCGCGAATGGCAGCGGTAAAACCAGCGTGCTGGAAGCCATCTACACGCTCGGCCATGGCCGGGCGTTTCGCAGTTTGCAGATTGGTCGCGTCATTCGCCATGAGCAGGAGTCCTTTGTTCTGCACGGGCGTTTACAGGGTGAAGAGCGGGAAACCGCCATCGGCCTGACCAAAGACAAGCAGGGCGACAGCAAGGTACGTATCGACGGTACCGACGGCCACAAGGTGGCGGAGCTGGCACTGCTGATGCCAATGCAGCTGATTACGCCGGAGGGGTTTACTTTACTCAACGGCGGCCCCAAATACAGAAGAGCGTTCCTTGACTGGGGATGCTTTCACAACGAAGCCGGTTTCTTTAACGCCTGGAGCAACCTGAAGCGTCTGCTTAAGCAGCGTAACGCTGCACTGCGCCAGGTCACCCGTTACGCCCAGCTGCGTCCGTGGGACATGGAGTTAATCCCTCTCGCGGAACAAATCAGCCGCTGGCGTGCCGAATACAGCGCAGGTATTGCCGAAGACATGGCGGATACCTGCAAACAGTTTTTACCTGAGTTCTCTCTCACCTTCTCCTTCCAGCGCGGCTGGGAGAAAGAGACGGATTATGCCGAGGTGTTAGAGAGAAACTTCGAGCGTGACCGCATGTTGACCTACACCGCGCATGGCCCGCACAAGGCGGATTTCCGCATTCGTGCCGACGGTGCGCCGGTGGAAGACACGCTGTCGCGCGGGCAGCTTAAGCTCCTGATGTGCGCGCTACGCCTGGCACAGGGGGAATTTCTCACCCGCGAAAGCGGGCGACGCTGCCTGTACCTGATAGATGATTTTGCCTCGGAACTTGACGACGCGCGGCGTGGGCTGCTTGCCAGCCGCTTAAAAGCCACGCAGTCGCAGGTTTTCGTCAGCGCCATTAGCGCTGAACACGTTATGGACATGTCGGACGAAAATTCGAAGATGTTTACCGTGGAAAAGGGTAAAATAACGGATTAACCCAAGTTGAAATGAGCGAGAAACGTTGATGTCGAATTCTTATGACTCCTCCAGTATCAAAGTCCTGAAAGGGCTGGATGCGGTGCGTAAGCGCCCGGGTATGTATATCGGCGACACGGATGACGGCACCGGTCTGCACCACATGGTATTCGAGGTGGTAGATAACGCTATCGACGAAGCGCTCGCGGGTCACTGTAAAGACATCGTGGTCACGATCCATGCGGATAACTCCGTCTCCGTCACCGATGATGGTCGTGGCATCCCAACCGGTATCCACCCGGAGGAAGGCGTGTCCGCTGCGGAAGTTATCATGACCGTGCTGCACGCAGGCGGTAAGTTCGATGATAACTCCTATAAAGTTTCCGGCGGTCTGCACGGCGTAGGTGTCTCCGTGGTTAACGCCCTTTCGCAGAAGCTGGAGCTGGTTATTCAGCGCGAAGGCAAAATTCACCGCCAGCTGTATACCCACGGCGTGCCGCAGGCACCGCTGGCCGTCACTGGCGATACCGACAAAACCGGTACCATGGTGCGCTTCTGGCCAAGCCTGGAAACCTTCACTAACGTCACCGAATTCGAGTACGACATCCTGGCGAAACGCCTGCGTGAACTGTCGTTCCTGAACTCTGGCGTCTCTATTCGTCTGCGTGATAAACGCGACAACAAAGAAGACCACTTCCATTACGAAGGCGGTATCAAGGCGTTCGTTGAGTATCTGAACAAGAACAAAACGCCAATTCACCCGAATATCTTCTACTTCTCCACCGAAAAAGACGGTATCGGCGTAGAAGTGGCGCTGCAGTGGAACGATGGTTTCCAGGAAAACATCTACTGCTTCACCAACAACATTCCACAGCGTGACGGCGGTACTCACCTGGCGGGCTTCCGTGCGGCGATGACCCGTACTTTGAACGCCTACATGGACAAAGAAGGCTACAGCAAAAAAGCGAAAGTCAGCGCCACCGGTGACGATGCCCGTGAAGGCCTGATTGCTGTGGTTTCCGTGAAGGTGCCGGATCCGAAGTTCTCCTCACAGACCAAAGACAAACTGGTCTCTTCTGAGGTGAAATCGGCGGTTGAACAGCAGATGAACGAACTGCTGAGCGACTACCTGCAGGAAAACCCGTCTGACGCGAAAATCGTTGTCGGCAAAATTATTGATGCGGCACGTGCCCGTGAAGCGGCGCGTAAAGCCCGTGAAATGACCCGTCGTAAAGGCGCACTGGACTTAGCAGGCCTGCCAGGCAAACTGGCTGACTGTCAGGAACGTGACCCGGCGCTGTCTGAACTGTACCTTGTGGAAGGGGACTCCGCGGGCGGTTCTGCGAAGCAGGGCCGTAACCGTAAGAACCAGGCTATCCTGCCGCTGAAGGGTAAAATCCTCAACGTTGAGAAAGCGCGCTTCGACAAAATGCTCTCTTCTCAGGAAGTGGCGACGCTCATCACCGCCCTGGGCTGCGGCATTGGCCGTGATGAGTACAACCCGGACAAACTGCGCTATCACAGCATCATCATCATGACCGATGCGGACGTCGACGGCTCGCACATCCGTACGCTGCTGTTGACCTTCTTCTATCGTCAGATGCCGGAAATCGTTGAACGTGGCCACGTCTACATTGCACAGCCACCGCTGTACAAAGTGAAGAAAGGCAAACAGGAACAGTACATCAAAGATGATGACGCGATGGATCAGTATCAAATCGCCATCGCCCTTGATGGTGCGACTCTGCACGCGAACTCCAGCGCACCAGCACTGGCAGGTGAGCCGCTGGAACGCCTGGTGTCTGAGTTCAACGCCACGCAGAAAATGATTGGTCGTATGGAGCGTCGTTATCCGAAAGCGCTGCTGAAGGAGCTGGTTTATCAGCCAACGCTGACCGAAGCTGACCTGAGCGATGAACAAACCGTGACCCGCTGGGTGAATACCCTGGTAAGCGAGCTGAACGAGAAAGAACAGCACGGTAGCCAGTGGAAATTCGATGTTCAGCAGAACGCCGCTCAACAGTTCGAGCCGATTGTTCGCGTGCGTACCCATGGTGTCGACACTGACTATCCGCTGGAGCACGAATTTGTGACCGGCCCGGAATACCGCCGTATCTGCACGCTCGGTGAGAAGCTGCGCGGTCTGATCGAGGACGATGCGTTTATCGAACGTGGCGACCGTCGTCAGCCGGTAGCCAGCTTCGAACAGGCGCTGGATTGGCTGGTGAAAGAGTCCCGTCGCGGTCTGTCTATCCAGCGTTATAAAGGTCTGGGTGAAATGAACCCGGATCAGCTGTGGGAAACCACTATGGATCCGGAAAGCCGCCGCATGCTGCGCGTGACCGTTAAAGACGCGATTGCTGCTGACCAGCTGTTCACTACCCTGATGGGCGATGCGGTTGAACCACGTCGTGCCTTCATCGAAGAGAACGCCCTGAAAGCGGCTAATATCGATATCTAATCGTCGTTATCCCGCACGAAATATGGCCGCGCTTTTAGCGCGGCTTTTTTGTGGGCGCAGGCATATCCAGCGACATCACGGACGGCAAACGGCTCGCCAGCGTATCTATCGCAATTCTTACCCTCAGCGGCAGATGCGGCGTCTGCTGCCAGACCGCGTGAACGTCGAAACGCACATCCGGTGCCTGCTTTAAGAGCGGGATGAGTTTTCCCTGATGAATTTCTTTGCTGACCATCCAGCAGGGTAGCCATGCAATGCCGTGTCCGGCCAATGCAGCGTCGCAGATCGCCTGCAAATCATCCATATTGAGTGACGAACGGGGAGTAAACGTATGCGATGTTCCTTCGTTATCCATCAGTTGCCAGGGGAGCACTCTGCCTGCGCGCAGATAGTTAATGGCGGTATGCAGGGGTAAATCATCAACGCTTTGTGGCTGCCCTTTCTTCAGCAGATAATCCGGCGCGGCGCACAGCACCATGCGGTGCTCCCCCAGCCTTCTGGCAACCAGCACGCTGCTGTCCTGAAGCACGCCGTTACGTACCGCCATATCAAACCCTTCCTCGACAAGATCCACCACGCGGTCACTGAATGACATTTCCAGTTCAAGTCCGGGGTGTTCCTGCGCCAGTTCAATCAACAGCGGGGCGACGCACTGGCGACCAAACAGCACCGGCATGGCAACACGCAGGCGGCCACTGACCTGCTGTTTCCCTGTTTCAAGCAGTGATTCTGCACCGCGAATTTCCTCCAGCGCGCGCAGACAGCGCTCATAAAAAAGCGCGCCGTTATCGGTCAGGCTCTGGCTGCGGGTGGTGCGCTGGAATAGACGAACGCCCAGTCGCTCTTCGAGGCGAGCGATACTTTTCCCTACCGCCGAGCGCGATAAATGCAGGCGAGTTGCGGCCTGAGCAAAACTCCCCGCCTCAACGGCGGCCACAAAAACAGGAATATCCTTCAGTGTATCGGTCATGAATTGTATCCATTGTGGCGACAATAAAGAGAAAACTTATCGCCACTGGTGATGGTGAGTCAACGGTAGACTGTGAGTACTGAAACTCATTTGATGGCTGGAGAAATACAATGGCAGAGACAATGCAACGCTGGTCGATGAACACCCTCGGGCGCGAGAACCTCAGACTCATTCAGGAACCTGTTCCACAGCCTGGTCCGGGTGAAGTGCGTGTGCGGGTGAATGCCGTTGCGCTCAACTACCGCGATAAAATGGTGATTGAAGGCAACATGCCGATTTCACGTTCCTTCCCGTTTACGCCGGCGTCTGACATGGCGGGCGTGGTGGACAGCATTGGCGAAGGTGTGACACGTTTCAAACCCGGCGCTCGCGTCATCTCAACCTTCTTCCCTGAGTGGATCGACGGCAAGCCGCAGGCGGACGCGCGCAATTTGCCCTATAGAACGTCCGGTGGATACTTCCAGGGGATGCTGGCTGAATATGTGATTGTGAATGCAGACTGGCTGGTGGCCGCCCCGGAAACACTGGATGACGCAGAGGCCAGCACCCTACCCTGCGCAGGGCTTACCGCATGGTTTGCGCTGGTGGAACGCGGCCAGTTACGCGCCGGGCAATCGGTGCTGGTACAGGGGACGGGCGGCGTAGCGATATTCGCCCTGCAAATTGCAAAAGCACACGGAGCAGAGGTTTTTGTCACGTCCGGGAGTGATGAAAAACTGGCACTGGCCAAAAAACTCGGGGCTGACAAAGGGATCAACAGGCTGAAAGGTGACTGGGCTGAAGCCATTCTGGCGCTGACTCAGGATCGCGGTATCGACCATATTATCGAAACCGTAGGGGGTGAAAATCTGAAGTATTCCCTGCGCGCCGTTGCCGTTCATGGACGTATCTCGGTTATCGGCGTTCTGGCCGGGACCGAAATTTCACTCCCAGCTGGCGAGCTGTTGCTGAAATCTCCGGTTATTCAGGGGATTGGCGTTGGGCATCGTCGGGCGCTGGAGGATTTCGTTCAGGCTGTCGATGTAACCGGATTAAAACCTGTGATTGAGCATCGCTACCGTTTTGACGAGCTTGAACAGGCGCTTGAGCACCTCGATCGCGGTGCGTTTGGCAAAATAGTCCTCACCCGCGAGTGAATTGTCGTTCCCCGGGATAAGCCTGAAAAGGGGTGATCTGGTTGCGCAATCTAGCTCTATTTTTGTGTGCTTAATCGCGTTAGCATGGGTTGCATTCATTTATTCCGGGGACCTCATGGCTATCAAACTCATTGCAATCGATATGGACGGCACACTGCTGCTGCCAGACCACACCATCTCTCCAGCCGTTAAAAACGCAATTGCCGCGGCACGCGCAAAGGGCGTGAATGTGGTACTGACCACTGGCCGTCCGTATGCCGGTGTGCACAGCTACCTGAAAGAGCTGCACATGAATCAGCCGGGCGATTACTGCATTACTTATAACGGCGCGCTGGTGCAGAAAGCTGCGGATGGCAGTACGGTTGCGCAAACCGCGCTGAGCTATGATGACTATCTGTTCCTCGAAAAGCTGTCCCGCGAAGTGGGTTCTCACTTTCACGCGCTCGATCGCAACACGCTCTATACCGCCAACCGTGATATCAGCTACTACACGGTACATGAATCCTACGTTGCCACCATTCCGCTGGTGTTCTGTGAAGCCGAGAAAATGGACCCGGCGACGCAGTTCCTTAAAGTGATGATGATTGACGAGCCCGAGATCCTCGATAAAGCGATTGCACGCATCCCTGCCGAGGTGAAAGAGAAATACACCGTGCTGAAAAGCGCGCCGTACTTCCTCGAAATTCTCGATAAACGCGTGAATAAAGGTACCGGTGTTAAATCACTGGCCGATGCTCTGGGCATCAAACCTGAGGAGATTATGGCCCTGGGCGATCAGGAAAACGACATCGCGATGATTGAATACGCGGGTATGGGCGTGGCAATGGACAACGCGATCCCGTCGGTAAAAGAAGTGGCCAATTTTGTCACCAAATCCAACCTGGAAGACGGTGTGGCGTACGCCATTGAGAAATTTGTCCTGCGGTAACAGCAACCAAAATCATCAGCCTCGGTTATCAACCGGGGCTTTTTTTTGCGCTGAATTTATTGGATTGTTCTTTTTGTGATCTTGATTGTGGTACAACATGGATTGATTGTACTACATTGTCATCACGATAAAGATGAAAGGCCTCACGTTTGTACTGCAAAAGTGAGGCGAAATTCGGCGGGCACGGTAAAGTAGTGATGGACATACAGAGCACAAGGACTCTCCATGACGCTTAACAAAACCGATCGCATTGTCATCACGCTGGGCACTCAAATTGTGGGGGGCAAATACGTCCCGGGTTCGCCGCTCCCTGCTGAGGCCGAACTGTGTGAGGAGTTTGAAACCTCGCGCAACATCATCCGGGAAGTGTTCCGCTCGCTGATGGCGAAGCGGCTGATTGAAATGAAACGCTATCGCGGCGCGTTTGTCGCTCCTCGCAACCAGTGGAACTACCTCGATACCGACGTATTGCAGTGGGTTCTGGAAAACGACTACGACCCACGGCTGATTGGCGCGATGAGTGAAGTCCGAAACCTGGTGGAACCGGCCATCGCCCGCTGGGCGGCGGAGCGCGCAACCTCCGGCGATTTGGCCCAGATTGAGTCGGCTTTAAACGACATGATCGCTAATAACCAGAACCGGGAGGCGTTCAACGAGGCGGACATTCGCTATCACGAGGCGGTGCTGCAGTCGGTGCACAACCCGGTGTTACAGCAGCTTAGCGTGGCGATCAGCTCGCTACAGCGAGCGGTATTTGAACGAACCTGGATGGGCGATGAGGCCAACATGCCAAAAACGCTCCAGGAACATAAAGCGCTGTTCGATGCGATAAGGCATCAGGACGGCGATGCGGCAGAGCAGGCGGCCCTCACGATGATCGCCAGCTCGACACGAAGGCTGAAGGAAATCACATGACATCTCGCTACATCGCAATTGACTGGGGATCGACCAACCTGCGCGCCTGGCTTTATCAGGGCGAGCAGTGCCTGGAGAGCAGGCAATCAGAAGCAGGCGTGACGCGCCTGAACGGTAAATCCCCCGAGGCGGTGTTAGCAGAGGTGACGCAAAACTGGCGCGATGGCGCCACGCCGGTGGTAATGGCGGGCATGGTCGGCAGCAACGTGGGCTGGAAAATCGCCCCTTACCTGCCGGTTCCTGCGCATTTCTCTGCCATTGGCGAGCAGTTAACGTCCGTTGATGACAATGCCTGGATTATTCCCGGCCTGTGCGTCTCTCGCGACGATAACCACAACGTGATGCGCGGCGAAGAGACACAGTTGCTTGGCGCGCGCACACTTTCTCCTTCTTCTGTTTACGTTATGCCCGGTACGCACTGCAAGTGGGTGCAGGCCGATGCTGAGCAAATCCATGATTTTCGCACCGTAATGACCGGCGAACTGCACCATTTGCTGCTGACGCATTCGCTGGTGGGGGCGGGGTTGCCAGCGCAAGAGACGTCGCCCGCAGCGTTTACCGCCGGGCTTGAGCGTGGTCTCGCATCACCTGATGTTCTGCCGAAACTCTTCGAAGTTCGCGCCTCGCACGTGCTGGGAAATCTCCCGCGCGAGCAGGTTAGCGAATTTCTCTCAGGCCTGCTGATTGGCGCAGAAGTCGCGACCATGCGCGATTTTGTCCCGACCGGGCAGGCAATCACGATTGTTGCCGGAAGCGCGTTAACGTCGCGCTATCAGCAGGCATTTCACGCTATTGGGCGTGATGTGGCGGCGATCTCTGGCGATACGGCATTTCAGGCAGGAATAAGGAGCATCGCTCATGCAGTGGCAAACTGATCTTCCCCTTATCGCGATTTTGCGCGGCATTACGCCCGATGAGGCGATCGCGCACGTAGGCGCAGTGATTGACGCCGGGTTCGATGCGGTGGAAATCCCGCTCAACTCTCCCGAGTGGAAAAAAAGTATTCCGGCCGTGGTGGATGCCTTTGGTGATAAGGCACTGATTGGCGCGGGAACCGTGTTACACCCGGAGCAGGTGGATGAGCTGGCGAAAATGGGCTGCAAGCTTATCGTCACGCCCAACATTAATCCTGAAGTGATCCGCCGCGCGGTGAGCTACGGCATGACCGTTTGTCCGGGATGTGCGACAGCTACGGAAGCCTTTACTGCCCTCGATGCGGGCGCGCAGGCGCTCAAAATTTTCCCGTCATCGGCCTTTGGCCCGGACTACATCAAAGCGCTTAAAGCGGTATTACCCACCAGCGTGCCGGTCTTTGCCGTGGGCGGTGTCACGCCAGAAAACCTGGCGCAGTGGATGAAAGCCGGTTGTGTGGGGGCGGGTCTGGGCAGCGATCTCTATCGCGCCGGGCAGTCAGTTGAACAAACCGCGCAGCAGGCGACAGCATTTGTGAAAGCGTATCGAGAGGCAGTGAAATGAAAATTACCAAACTCACCACGTACCGTTTACCCCCGCGCTGGATGTTCCTGAAAATCGAAACCGACGAAGGCGTTGTCGGCTGGGGCGAGCCGGTGATTGAAGGGCGTGCGCGCACCGTTGAAGCGGCAGTGCATGAGCTGGGCGAATACCTGATTGGCCAGGATCCGGCGCGCATTAACGACCTGTGGCAGGTGATGTATCGCGCGGGCTTCTACCGTGGCGGCCCGATCCTGATGAGCGCTATCGCCGGTATCGACCAGGCGCTGTGGGATATCAAAGGTAAAGTCCTGAATGCGCCGGTCTGGCAATTAATGGGCGGCCTGGTGCGCGACAAAATCAAAGCCTACAGCTGGGTGGGCGGCGACCGCCCTGCGGAAGTGATCGACGGCATTAAGCAGCTGAGCAATATCGGTTTTGACACCTTCAAGCTCAACGGCTGTGAAGAGATGGGCGTTATTGATAACTCGCGTGCGGTAGACCGTGCGGTAAATACCGTCGCGCAAATCCGTGAAGCCTTCGGCAACGAGATTGAGTTTGGTCTGGATTTCCACGGCCGCGTCAGTGCGCCAATGGCTAAAGTGCTGATTAAAGAGCTTGAGCCGTATCGTCCGCTGTTTATCGAAGAGCCGGTGCTGGCCGAGCAGGCGGAGTACTATCCGAAACTGGCTGAGCAGACCCATATTCCTATCGCGGCGGGTGAACGTATGTTCTCGCGTTTCGAGTTCAAACGCGTGCTGGAAGCGGGCGGCATTGCCATACTGCAACCCGATCTCTCCCACGCAGGCGGCATCACCGAATGCTACAAAATTGCCGGAATGGCGGAAGCCTACGATGTGGCGCTGGCACCGCACTGTCCGCTTGGGCCGATCGCGCTGGCTGCCTGTCTGCACGTGGATTTTGTCTCCCGCAATGCTGTGTTCCAGGAACAGAGCATGGGCATTCACTATAACAAGGGCGCGGAACTGCTCGACTTTGTGAAAAACAAAGAAGACTTCAGCATGGAAGGTGGTTTCTTTAAACCGTTAACGAAGCCGGGCCTTGGCGTGGATATTGACGAAGCCAAAGTCATTGAGCTCAGCAAAAATGCGCCGGACTGGCGTAATCCACTCTGGCGTCATGAAGACGGTTCCGTAGCCGAGTGGTAGTTCGCCGGATGGCGCTTCGCCACCGGACAAAAACCTTACCTACAAAAAATATAACCCTCTGTAAATTACAGGGCATGGTGAGCGGCTTCGCTATGCCCAAAATCTGGAGACAGATTGCGATGGATATTCCAGTTACTGCTACAAAAACCGGGCGTCGCCGCTACCTGACGCTGATTATGATCTTTATCACCGTGGTCATTTGCTATGTCGACCGCGCCAACCTTGCCGTGGCATCGGCCCATATTCAGGAAGAGTTTGGCATCACCAAAGCGGAAATGGGCTACGTCTTTTCGGCGTTCGCCTGGCTTTATACGCTTTGTCAGATCCCCGGTGGCTGGTTCCTTGACCGCGTGGGCTCGCGCCTGACTTATTTCATCGCCATTTTTGGCTGGTCCGTGGCGACGCTGTTCCAGGGCTTCGCGACCGGGCTGATGTCGCTAATTGGTCTGCGCGCCATCACCGGGATTTTCGAAGCCCCGGCGTTTCCGACCAACAACCGCATGGTGACCAGCTGGTTCCCGGAACATGAGCGTGCTTCTGCCGTTGGTTTTTACACTTCCGGGCAGTTTGTCGGCCTGGCGTTCCTGACGCCGCTGCTGATCTGGATCCAGGAGCTGCTGAGCTGGCATTGGGTATTTATCGTCACCGGCGGGATCGGCATTATCTGGTCGTTTATCTGGTTCAAGGTTTACCAGCCACCGCGTCTGACTAAAAGCATCACCAAAGCCGAGCTGGACTACATCCGCGACGGCGGTGGCCTGGTGGACGGTGATGCGCCGGTAAAAAAAGAGGCGCGCCAGCCGCTGACCAAAGCGGACTGGAAGCTGGTTTTCCATCGTAAGCTGGTGGGCGTTTACCTGGGCCAGTTCGCGGTCACCTCTACGCTGTGGTTCTTCCTGACCTGGTTCCCTAACTATCTGACGCAGGAAAAGGGGATCACTGCGCTGAAAGCTGGCTTTATGACTACAGTACCGTTCCTTGCGGCATTCTTCGGTGTACTGCTCTCGGGCTGGCTGGCGGATAAACTGGTGAAGAAAGGCGTCTCGCTGGGTGTCGCGCGCAAAACGCCGATTATCTGCGGCCTGCTGATTTCCACCTGCATCATGGGCGCCAACTACACCAACGATCCGGTATGGATTATGACCCTGATGGCGGTAGCATTCTTCGGCAACGGTTTTGCCTCCATCACCTGGTCACTGGTCTCATCCCTGGCGCCAATGCGTCTGATTGGCCTGACCGGTGGCGTGTTCAACTTTGTCGGTGGGCTCGGCGGCATCACTGTACCGCTGGTCATCGGCTACCTGGCCCAGGATTACGGCTTTGGCCCGGCGCTGGTCTATATCTCAGCGGTAGCACTGATCGGTGCGCTCTCCTACATTCTGCTGGTGGGCGATGTGAAACGAGTAGGCTAAATCCCGCTGATGTTTTACCCTGATGCGACAACTGCGCATCAGGGTATCTCCATGAAACAAATCACCTTCGCTTCCCGCCATCACCAGCTGACCAATATCAATACCTGGACGCCGGACAGCCAGTGGCTCGTCTTTGATGTGCGCCCGTCGGGCGCATCGTTCACCGGTGAAACCATTGAGCGAGTCAATGTCAGTACGGGTGAGGTTGAGGTGATTTATCGTGCCACTGACGGCGCGCATGTCGGCGTGGTGACCGTTCATCCCGCTGAAGATAAGTATGTGTTTATCCACGGCCCGAAACACCCGGATGCAGACTGGCACTATGATTTTCACCATCGTCAGGGGGTGATTGCGCATCATGGCCAGGTGAGCAACCTGGATGCGATGGATATCACCGCGCCTTACACCGCAGGCGCGTTGCGCGGCGGCAGCCACGTACACGTCTTCAGCCCGAACGGGCAGCTCGTTAGCTTTACCTATAACGACCACGTCCTGCACGAGCGCGATCCGAAACTTGATTTACGTAACGTGGGTGTTGCCGCACCGTTTGGCCCAGTGAACCCACAGGGGAACCATCCGCGAGAATATGTCGGTGCATACTGGAGCGTGCTGGTGAGCCGCACGACGCCAACACCTCAGCCCGGCAGCGATGACATCAACCGCGCCTATGAAGAGGGCTGGGTGAGTAATGACCGGCTGGCGTTTATTGGCGATACCCTGTCAGTGCAGGGCGAGAAAGTGCCAGAACTGTTTATTGTTGAGTTGCCTGAGAACGAACAGGGCTGGAAGCAGGCTGGCGATGAGCCTTTGCAGGGTACGACAGAGACCCTGCCTGCCCCGCCAGCAGGGGTTAAGCAGCGTCGTCTGACCTTTACGCATCAAAGGGCGTATCCGGGGCTTGTGAACGTGCCGCGTCACTGGGTGCGCTGTAATCCGCAAGGGACGCAGATCGCGTTTCTGATGCGAGATGATAACGGTATTGTGCAGCTGTGGCTGATCTCTCCTGAGGGTGGCGAGACGCGCCAGTTAACCCATACGGAGAGCGGTATTCAGTCAGCGTTTAACTGGCACCCTTCCGGGAACATGCTGGGATTCGTACTTGAAAATCGGATCGCCTGTTGCGATGCGCAGACTGGTGCGGTGACGTTTTTGACGACCGATCACGGCAACCCACCTTCAGCAGATGCGGTAGTGTTCTCCCCAGACGGACGTTTTATTGCGTGGATGGAAGAGACAGGCGGTTTCCGTCAGCTTTGGTTAACAGAAACCGCGCAACACTAGCGTGGAGGCAATTCAGCGGGCGGAATAACGGCGTTTGTCGCCAGATTCTCCTGCTCGCTTTTTTCTACCCGTGAGCGCACAGAATTGTCCTTACGAAACATATCCCACGGCAGCAGAAGCGTATCCGCCACAGCCGTAAACGGCATATCCAGGATAACCAGGGATTTGGTGCCCCAGTTTGTATCGTCATCGGAGATCATCGCCGCGCTGGCACGTGTCCCCGGATATGTTCCTTCTTTACCGCCGGTGTGAGACATCACGCTCGAACACCCGCAAAGTAAAACTACCCCGCTGAACGTCGTCAGCTTTATCAGAACATTTTTCATCATCACTCAGTCATCATTAATGGCACTGCAAAGACCTGCAACTCAGGTTTATAGCGAGCCTTAACCAAAATGGATAGCCCGATAACCCCGCACTGTGGCAGCCATCGCAATTTAACCCTTTGTGCTGTTGTCCCAGTCTAAGCGAGATGCACGAAAGTGCAAAAAAAAGTGCAGCTGTCGTGCTTGAAAAGCCCGGTTCAAGACCCATTTTAAGAATGTAACCACGAAAACGAACACGCCTGATGGGTGTTCGGGGTACTAAGGCCTGTCCATGGTGGAAGGCTACATTTTCTCGCTGATTTCAGGAGTTTTATTTATGCGTAACTTCGATCTTTCTCCGCTATACCGTTCTGCAATTGGTTTTGACCGCCTGTTTAACCATTTAGAAAATAACCAAAGCCAGAGCAACGGCTACCCTCCATACAATGTAGAGTTGGTTGACGAAAACCACTACCGCATCGCGATTGCTGTCGCCGGTTTTGCAGAAAACGAACTGGAGATCACCGCCCAGGACAACCTGCTGGTGGTGAAAGGTTCCCATACGGCCGAGCAGAAAGAACGTACCTACCTTTACCAGGGCATTGCCGAGCGCAACTTTGAACGTAAGTTCCAGTTAGCTGAGAACATTCACGTTAAAGGCGCGAACCTGGTCAACGGCCTGCTGTTTATCGAACTGGAACGTGTGATCCCGGAAGAGAAAAAACCGCGTCGTATCGAAATTAACTAATTATGCGGGTCGCCTAAGCGGCCCAACCAGAATTGCTTGCCGTAATGGGAGCATATGCGAATCCATCGGGATTTGCAGGAATAACTGCGCACAAAATTAAACTGTGCCGAACTCGCTTCTCAGAAGGAGATTTAGTATGCGTAACTACGATTTATCCCCCCTGCTGCGTCAGTGGATTGGTTTTGACAAACTGGCTAACGCCCTGCAAAGCACCACCGAGCAACAGACATTTCCGCCGTACAACATCGAAAAGAGCGATGATAACCACTATCGCATTACCCTGGCGCTGGCCGGTTTCCGTCAGGACGATTTGGATATCCAGCTTGAAGGTACGCGTCTGACCGTGAAGGGTACGCCGGAAAAACCAGAAACCGAGACCAAATGGTTACATCAGGGATTGGTCACTCAGCCGTTTAGCCTGAGCTTTACCCTGGCCGATCATATGGAAGTCTCCGGTGCGACTTTCACCAACGGGCTGTTGCATATCGACCTGACCCGTAATGTGCCGGAAGCTATCGCGCCACAGCGTATCGCCATTAGCGAGCGGCCTGCGTTAAACAGTTAACAAGCCCGCCGATCCTGTAGGTCGGGTAAGGCGTAGCCGCCACCCGACAATACTCACCAACTGCACAAAGCCCTGCCCCAGCAGGGCTTTTTTGTGCGCCATCGCCCATACAACTACGTCTGGCTCTGAGAGAATCCTCGTCATAACTAAGGTTATGCACAGGAAGTGGATCATGAGTGATATCGCGTTAACGGTTAGCGTGTTGGCCCTGGTCGCTGTAGTTGGACTGTGGATAGGTAATATCAAAATCCGTGGCGTCGGGTTTGGGATTGGCGGGGTTCTGTTTGGCGGAATTTTTGTCGGGCACTTTGCCGACAAACTCGGGCTGGTCCTCAGCGCCGAAATGCTCCACTTTATTCAGGAATTCGGTCTGATCCTCTTCGTTTATACCATCGGTATTCAGGTGGGGCCGGGCTTTTTTGCCTCACTTCGGGTTTCCGGATTACGGCTTAACCTGTTTGCTCTCGGCATTGTGGTGATGGGCGGGCTGGTTACCGCTATTCTGCATAAAGTCTTTGATATCCCGCTGCCTGTGGTGTTGGGTATCTTCTCCGGGGCGGTGACCAACACACCGGCACTCGGTGCAGGGCAGCAAATTCTGCGCGATTTGGGTATCGAACCCGGTATTGTCGACCAGATGGGGATGAGCTACGCCATGGCCTATCCGTTTGGGATTTGCGGCATTCTGCTCTCCATGTGGCTGGTACGCGTCCTGTTCCGGATTAACGTCGACAAAGAGGCGAAGGACCACGAAACCACCCTCACTAACGGCCATATGCCGATCAAAACCATCAATATTCGGGTTGATAACCCCAATCTGAACAACATGGCGATTCAGGATGTGCCGATCCTGAACAGCGCCAATATCATCTGCTCCCGCCTTAAGCGTGACGATATGCTGATGGTGCCCGCGCCCGGCACCGTCATTCAGCAAGGCGATTTGCTGCATCTGGTCGGCCAGCCAGGGGATTTAAACAACGCGCGGCTGGTGATTGGTCAGGAAGTGGATACGTCGCTCTCAACCCGTGGCACCGATATGCGCGTGGAACGTGTGGTGGTGACTAACGAGCACGTTCTGGGCAAGAAAATACGCGATCTGCAGGTAAAAGAGCGCTACGACGTGGTGATCTCCCGTCTTAACCGTGCGGGTGTCGAGTTAGTCGCCAGCCCAGAGGCTAGCCTGCAGTTCGGCGATATCCTTAATCTGGTCGGGCGTCCGTCGTCTATTGATGCTGTGGCGGATATGGTCGGCAACGCCCAGCAAAAACTGCAGCAGGTGCAGATGCTGCCCGTGTTTATCGGTATCGGGCTTGGCGTGCTGCTGGGCTCCATTCCGCTGTACGTGCCGGGTTTCCCGGTTGCGCTGAAGCTGGGCCTGGCGGGCGGGCCGCTGATTATGGCGCTCATCCTTGGTCGTATCGGCTGCATCGGTAAGCTCTACTGGTTTATGCCACCGAGCGCCAACCTGGCGCTGCGCGAGCTCGGCATCGTGCTGTTCCTGGCCGTTGTCGGCCTGAAATCCGGCGGTGATTTTGTCGATACCCTGGTCAAGGGCGAAGGGATGAGTTGGGTCGGCTACGGGATATTTATCACGGCGATCCCGCTGCTGACGGTGGGCATTCTGGCGCGGATGTTCGCCAAAATGAACTATCTGACGCTGTGCGGTATGCTGGCGGGCTCCATGACGGACCCTCCCGCGCTAGCCTTTGCCAATAACCTGCACGCCACCAGCGGTGCGGCGGCATTGTCCTATGCCACGGTATACCCGCTGGTCATGTTCCTGCGCATCATCACCCCGCAGCTACTGGCGGTGCTGTTCTGGGGGATGAGCTAGTAATTCGTCCGGGTGGATGCGCCGCAGATGGTAGTCCACCTGGTAATCGCTGGTATTACGGAACATCACGGAATAATTGAGGAACTCGCCGCTGTCGCTGTATGAGAGAGACGTAATTCGCAGCAGCGGCGTTTGTTCCGGCAGGTTCAGGTAACCGGCCAGCTGTTTATCTGCCAGCACTGGCGTCAGGCTCTCGTAGTTGCCGCTGATGGTGATCCCGCACTCCTTCTCGATGTAATCAAACTTCGACCCTTCAAGATGCGCCAGCGACAGATTGCGAAACAGCTTCACGGGCATAAAGCTGTCCTCCAGCATCAGGGGTTTCCCCTCCACGAAACGCACGCGACGCGAAAAGTAGATCCGTTCATCCACCTGTATCCGCAGCTGGCTGGCGATGGCGGGCGGTGCGGGCATGACTTCGAACTGCAACACCTTGCTCTGCACCTCTTTCCCCTGCTGACGCAGCACCTCCACCAGCCCGGTCAGGTTAGTGGTTTCATGGTGGACATCTTTACGCGATACAAACGTCCCGCTGCCGTGGCGCCGCTCCACCAGCCCCCAACTGACCAGCAGGTCCAGTGCCTTTCGAATGGTCATCCGCGCCACGCCGAATTCCTGTGCCAACGTCTTTTCACCAGGAAGCGGGCTGCCGATGTTGTAGTCCGACGAATTCAGCCGCAGCCGTAATCTGTCGGCAATAGATTTGTAGATCACCAGTAGACCTCTCTGCCCTTTTCTGGCGGTGGATTGCGTCCTGACATGTCCATATTTATAACGAAAAGTAGACCTGACTGGTCAAAATAAAACCATGAATGCGATCACGAATCGCAGCGGCACGCCATGTTCGCGCATCAGTAAGTTCTTATGCTCACCTCAGGCCAGCAAAAAACCATAAAGGCCTCTACCCCCTACAGGTTGTTACGTGAGGATTTAAAAATGCTCAGTCAAATACAACGTTTTGGCGGTGCCATGTTTACCCCGGTGTTGCTGTTTCCGTTCGCCGGGATCGTGGTGGGAATTGCCATCATGCTTCGCAACCCGCTGTTTGTGGGCGAGGCTTTAACCGCTCCGGATAATCTTTTCGCGCAGATCGTTCACATCATTGAAGAGGGCGGCTGGGCGGTGTTTCGTAATATGCCGCTGATTTTTGCCGTCGGCCTGCCGATTGGTCTGGCGAAGCAGGCGCAGGGCCGCGCCTGTCTGGCGGTGCTGATTAGCTTCCTGACCTGGAACTACTTTATCAATGCGATGGGGATGACCTGGGGTCATTTCTTTGGCGTCGATTTCTCCGCAGAGCCCATGGCGGGAAGCGGGCTGGCGATGATTGCGGGTATCAAAACGCTGGATACCAGCATTATTGGGGCGATTGTGATTTCGGGCATCGTCACCGCGATCCATAACCGCTATTTCGACAAGCCGCTGCCGGTTTTTCTGGGGATTTTCCAGGGTACGTCGTTCGTCGTTATCCTCGCATTCTTCGTTATGATCCCCTGCGCCTGGCTGACGCTGCTGGGTTGGCCGAAAGTGCAAATGGGCATTGAGTCTCTGCAGGCCTTCTTACATTCTGCTGGTGCATTGGGTGTCTGGGTTTATACCTTCCTGGAACGCATTCTGATCCCAACCGGATTGCATCACTTTGTCTACGGTCCGTTTATTTTCGGCCCTGCGGCAGTGGAAGGCGGGATTCAGGTCTACTGGGCGCAGCATCTGCAGGAGTTCAGCCAGAGCACGCTGCCGCTGAAAACCCTGTTCCCGGAAGGCGGTTTCGCACTGCACGGTAACTCCAAAGTGTTTGGCTCTGTCGGGATTGCGCTGGCGCTGTGGTACACCGCGTCGCCGGAAAACCGCGTCAAGGTAGCGGGGTTGCTGATCCCGGCCACGCTCACCGCCGTACTGGTGGGGATTACCGAGCCACTCGAATTCACCTTCCTGTTTATTTCGCCGCTGCTGTTTGCCGTCCACGCCGTACTGGCCGCGACGATGGCAACGGTGATGTACATCTTTGGCGTGGTAGGGAATATGGGCGGCGGCATGCTGGACCAGTTCCTGCCGCAAAACTGGATCCCAATGTTCCATAACCACGCCTCAATGATGTTCACCCAAATCGGTATCGGCGTCTGCTTTACCGGGATCTACTTCGTGGTCTTCAAAACGCTGATTGAGCGTCTGAACCTCAAAACACCTGGCCGGGAAGAGAGTGAAATCAAACTCTACAGCAAGGCTGACTATAAGGCCGCGCGCGAGCAAACCACCGCCCCGGCGGCGGCCAGCCAGCAGGTTGGACAAGCTGCCGGATTCTTACAGGCACTCGGCGGTGCGGCCAATATCGAAAGCATTAACAACTGCGCCACCCGCTTACGTATCGCGCTGGTGGATATGGCGAAAACCCAAAGTGATGACGTCTTCAAAGCCCTGGGCGCACACGGTGTCGTCCGGCGCGGCAACGGCATTCAGGTGATTGTCGGCCTGCACGTTCCTCAGGTGCGCGACCAGCTGGAATCGCTGATGAAAACCCCTTTAACGAATGAACAAACCACCCTGACAGAGGCTATATCATGAAAAAATTCTCAGTTGTCATTGCAGGCGGCGGCAGCACCTTTACGCCTGGTATCGTCCTGATGCTGTTAGCCAACCGCGACCGTTTCCCGCTGCGCGCGCTGAAGTTCTATGACAACGACGGCGCACGTCAGGAGACTATCGCCGAAGCGTGCAAAATCATCCTTAAAGAACAGGCTCCGGAAATTGAATTTAGCTACACCACCGATCCAAAAGCCGCCTTTACCGATGTCGATTTCGTGATGGCGCATATCCGCGTGGGCAAATACCCGATGCGTGAAAAAGACGAGAAAATCCCATTGCGTCACGGCGTGCTGGGTCAGGAAACCTGCGGCCCGGGTGGGATCTCTTACGGCATGCGCTCTATCGGCGGCGTGCTGGAACTGGTGGATTATATGGAGCAGTACTCCCCGAACGCCTGGATGCTGAACTACTCCAACCCGGCGGCGATTGTGGCGGAAGCTACCCGCCGTCTTCGTCCGAATGCCAAAATCCTCAATATCTGCGATATGCCGATCGGCATTGAAGGGCGCATGGCGCAGATTGTTGGCCTGAAGGACCGCAAAGAGATGCGGGTTCGCTACTACGGGTTGAACCACTTCGGCTGGTGGACGTCGATTGAAGATCTGAACGGCAACGATCTGATGCCGAAACTGCGCGAATACGTTGCGAAAAACGGCTATGTCCCGCCTTCGGAAGATGCGCATACCGAAGCGAGCTGGAACGATACCTTTGCCAAAGCAAAAGACGTGCAGGCGCTGGATCCGGACACCATGCCGAACACCTACCTAAAATATTATCTGTTCCCGGACTACGTGGTCGCGCACTCCAACCCGGAACGCACCCGCGCCAATGAGGTGATGGATCACCGCGAGAAGCACGTGTTCAGCTCTTGCCGGGCGATTATCGAAGCCGGTAACTCCGCCGCCGGTGAGCTGGAAATCGACGAACATGCGTCGTACATCGTCGATCTGGCGACGGCAATTGCCTTCAACACCCAGGAGCGCATGTTGCTGATTGTGCCAAACAACGGGGCTATCCATAACTTTGATGCCGACGCGATGGTGGAAATTCCGTGCCTGGTGGGCCACAACGGGCCGGAACCACTGACCGTGGGCGATATTCCGCACTTCCAGAAAGGATTGATGAGCCAGCAGGTGGCGGTGGAAAAACTGGTGGTGGATGCCTGGGAACAACGCTCATACCAGAAACTCTGGCAGGCGATTACCCTGTCGAAAACCGTGCCGAGCGCCTCCGTTGCGAAAGCCATTCTGGATGACCTGATCGAGGCCAATAAGGGTTACTGGCCAGAGCTGCATTAACCTTTCCGACCGGCATCGCCCGATGCCGGTCTCCTTGTCCTTGTCGATTTACGCTATGCTGAAGCCTGTCTCTGGCACGACAAGGAACCTTCATGAAAATTTCCCGCCTCGGTGAAGCGCCGGACTATCGCTTCTCTCTGGCTAATGAACGCACATTTCTGGCGTGGATCCGCACCGCGCTGGGCTTTCTTGCCGCAGGGGTGGGTCTCGATCAACTCGCGCCTGATTTTGCCACACCGTTGATTCGCGAGGTGCTGGCGTTGCTGCTGTGCCTGTTCGCGGGGGTACTGGCGATTTACGGCTACCTGCGCTGGCTGCGCAATGAGAAGGCGATGCGTCTGAAGCAGGATCTGCCCTATACGCGCGGGTTACTCATCATCAGTACGATCCTGCTGACGGTGGCGGGGGTGATTATGGTGCTGGTGTTCTATGGCGGATAGCCGCAAAGCGCGACGCGAAGCGGACCCCGGCCTGCAGCCGGAGCGGACGTCACTCGCCTGGCTGCGCACGCTGCTGGGGTATGGCGCGCTGATTGCCCTGGCGATTAAGCACAACTGGCACCGTACAGGGGTGCCATTTTGGATCTCACTGGTTGTGCTGGCGTTGGTGGCACTCATTTTATGGCGCTATACCCGCAGCCGTAACCTGATGGATGTGTCGCAGGACGATTTTGTACAGCCGAAGGCGGTGCGGGATAAATTCCTGATCGCCCTGGCTGTACTGTCCCTGTCACTGCTGTTTGCGGTAACCCACCTACAGGCTATTTTTTCCCTTTAGCCAGATATTTCGCCATCTCGTCTTCCGGTACCATTCCGCCGCCGGTCGCCCAGACCAGGTGGGTGACGTTCGCACCGGCATCCACGCGCACCGGCCCGGCCATGCCTGCCAGCGCCGACGGTTCCAGGCGGATCCCTTCCTCCTGCGCCAGCCAGCCGAGCATGTCGTACATGCTCTGATCGGAAAGCGTATAGAACCCGTCAAGCAGGCGTTCCATCGCGCGGCCCACGAAGCCGGACGCCCGTCCTACGGCCAGACCGTCCGCCGCCGTCACGTTATCAATGCCCAGATCCTGCACCGCGATTTCATCGTGCAGGCCGGTGTAGACGCCCAGCAGCATGCACGGCGAATGCGTTGGCTCCGCGAAGAAGCAATGAACGTTATCGCCAAAAGCCAGCTTCAGGCCAAACGCCACACCGCCAGGACCGCCGCCGACGCCGCATGGCAGGTATACATACAGCGGATGTTCTGCATCCACTACGCGTCCCTGGGCAGCAAACTGTGCCTTAAGGCGCTCGCCTGCCACCGCATAGCCCAGGAACAGGGTGCGGGAGTTTTCATCGTCAATGAAGAAGCAGTTCGGATCGCTTTCTGCCGCTTTGCGCCCCTGTTCCACCGCCACGCCGTAATCCTGCTCATACTCCACGACGATCACGCCGTGGCTGCGCAGTTTGGCTTTCTTCCACTCGCGGGCGTCGGCGGACATATGCACCGTCACCTTAAAGCCGATGCGTGCGCTCATAATGCCGATAGACATCCCCAGGTTGCCGGTTGAGCCTACCGCAATGCTGTACTGGCTGAAGAAGTCCTTAAAGCGCGGCTCCAGCAGGATGCTGTAGTCGTCTTCAATGCTCAGCAATCCGGCTTCCAGCGCCAGTTTTTCGGCGTGGGTCAGTACTTCATAGATGCCGCCGCGCGCTTTGATGGAGCCAGAGATCGGCAGATGGCTGTCTTTTTTCAGCAGCAGGGTGCCAGGAATGTTTGTAGCAAATTCCTTCTCCAGCCGTTTTTGCATTGCCGGAATGGCAACCAGTTCAGATTCGATGATGCCATTGGTCGCCGCCGTTTCCGGGAATGCTTTCGCCAGATACGGCGCGAAGCGGTTGAGACGAGCATGCGCGTCGTCCACGTCGGCTTTGGTCAGCCCGACGTAAGGCAATCCTTCTGCCAGCGTGGTAGTGCGCGGGTTAAGCCAGGTGGTTTCTTTCAGGGCAATCAGATCCTCAACCAGAGGAAACTGTGCGGTTAAAGTAGTGATAGTTGCGTTTTCCATAATACGTCTCTTCGCGCTCAGATAATGAAAGAAAGCAGGAATGTGCCGCCAAGTGCAAGCACCGAGGCGATAAACGTCGCCGTCGTATAGTATTTGAAGGTCTCATTCAGGGTCGCGCCGCAGTACTGCTTCACCAGCCAGAAGAGAGAATCCGTGACGATCGTGCAGCCAATGGCGCCGGAACCGATGGCAATAGTAATGATCTCCGGGCTGACGTTCGGATAGAGTGGCAGCATCGGTGCAACAATCGCGGTGGCGCCCATCATCGCCACCGTAGCCGAACCCACGGCGGCATGCAGAACCAGCGCCACCAGCCAGGCGAGCAGGATAGGGTGCATGTGCAGGTTCGAGAGAATATGCGCCAGCGTATCCGCCAGCCCGCTGGTTTTCAGGATGGCGTTAAACGCCCCGCCTGCGCCGATAATCAGCAAAATGTTGGCGATAGAGCCAAAACCGTGCTCGGTATGGGTCAGCATTGCGCCCATGCTCATATGCTGGCGGATCCCCAGCAGGTAGTAGGCGACAAACACGGCGATAAACATCGCGGTGATCGGGTTGCCGATAAACTCCAGCAGCGTATACAGCGTGCCGTCTTTCGCCATATTTAACTCAGCGATGGTTTTCACCAGCATCAGGGCAATCGGCAGCAGCACCGTGAACAGCGTCGCACCCAGCGATGGCAGCGTATGCTCTTCCCGCACTTTCAGGTCTGAAAATTCCGCCGGAACCGGTTTAAACGGCAGACGGTTGCCAAGCAGTTTCAGGAACAGCGGGCCGCCGATCAGCGAGGCCATCAGGCCCACCAGCAGACCGTAGACGATAACCGTTCCGACGTCCGCACCTAATTTATTGGTGACAAACAGCGCCGCAGGATGGGGAGGCACCACGCAGTGCACCGCCATCAATGCGGTACAGAGCGGAATGGCAAGTTTGAGCAGTGAGGTGTGGGTCTTTTTGGCAATGGAAAATGCCAGCGGTATCAGCAGCACCACGCCCACTTCCACAAACAGCGTGATCCCGCAAATCATCCCCACGAGCACCATAATCACGTCTGCTGACAGCCAGCGGCAGCGCTGCAACGCGATCCCGATGCGCTCTGCCGCCCCGGAGACTTCCATCATCTTGCCAAGAATAGTGCCAAGGCCGATTACTGCCGCCAGGAAGCCCAGCGTACCGCCAATCCCGCTCTCAATGGCGTTCACCATATCCAGCGGGCTCATCCCCATCATCGCGCCGACGAAAAAGCTCGCCAGCAGCAGCGCGAGGAACGGGTGAAACTTCAGTTTTACGATGGTTAAAACAATCAACACGATGCTGACAAGCAGCGTTGCCACAACCCAGACCTGAGATCCCATATCTCACCTCACCCTTATGTCATCTACGGGTATTGGACGAAAAAACGGCTTGGGCTGACAAACGATATAAATTGGCTTTCAGATGAGCCAGATTGGATCAACTGAGTGACTAAACTCTAAAAAGCGCACTAAATTCGTATTAGGTTCACATAAATTCATCTTTGAACGGTATGCTGAACATGAAAATAAGGCGTGAGAATTGTGATGAACGATGTGAATGAAGCCCGAAACCGGCTGTTAAACGGCTGGCAGCTGTCGAAAATGTACACCTTTGAGGTGGCTGCCCGGCACGAGTCCTTCGCGCTGGCTGCGGAAGAGTTGTCGCTCAGCCCCAGCGCGGTGAGTCACCGCATCAACCTGCTGGAAGAGGAGTTGGGCATTCAGCTGTTTGTCCGCTCGCACCGTAAAGTCGAGCTGACGCAGGAGGGAAAACGCGTTTACTGGACGCTAAAATCTTCACTCGACACCCTGAACCAGGAGATCCTGGACATCAAAAACCAGGCGCTGTCCGGTACGCTGACGGTCTACTCCCGACCGTCGATTGCCCAGTGCTGGCTGGTCCCCATGCTGGGGGATTTTACCCGTCGCTACCCGTCTATTTCTCTCACCATCCTGACCGGCAACGATTACGTCAATATGCAGCGAACGGGCGTCGATCTGGCGCTGTATTTTGACGATACGCCGCCAAACCACCTTTCTCATCACTTCCTGATGGATGAAGAGATCTTGCCCGTCTGCTCACCGCAGTATGCCCGCGAGCATGAACTGCTGAAAAACCCCGATAACCTCAGCCACTGCACGCTGCTGCACGACCGTCAGGCCTGGAGCAATGATTCCGGTACGGATGAGTGGCTTAGCTGGGCGCAGCACTTTGCGATGAATATGCCGCCATCCTAGGGCATTGGTTTCGATCGTTCCGATTTAGCGATTATCGCGGCCATCAACCACGTCGGCGTCGCGATGGGCAGAAAGCGGCTGGTGCAGAAACGGCTGGAACGAGGCGAGCTGATTGCCCCGTTTGGTGACAAGACCCTGAAATGTCATCAGCACTACTATATTTCGACGCTTTCTGGCCGTCAGTGGCCGAAAATTGACGCCTTTATCGGCTGGCTGAGAGAGCTGGCAGGTTGAAGAATTATTACGCTTTCGCTCTACACCAAATGTGAAAAAGCGTGCTAAATACAGGTAATGCTTTCGATTTATCCAGGGTAAACCGTGTTAAAGCCTTTTATTGCCTCTGCATTACTGATCTCTTCCGGCTGGGCGATTGCCGCTGAGCCGCCGCTGACGGCCGCCCTTTATGCGCAGCAGCTGGGCGTCGGGATGGATGTGGACTGGGCGCGCACCGAGCGCGGCATACGTGAATTCGACCCGCTGGTGGTACGCGATTTTCGAGCAAAAGGCATTACCCACGTGCGCATCCGCGTCGCCGATGAGCCTACGGAAGCGCGGCTGATCCACCTGCGCAAGCTGGTGGAAGCCTGCGAGCAGTATGGCGTGATCCCGATAGTCGCGTATCAGGCGGATGAATATAAAAACGACCCGAAAGCCGATAACGAGAAAGAGACGGTCAACTGGTGGATTGCCGTGGCGCACTATTTCGGTCAGAGCTACCCTCTGCTGGGTTTTGACCTCATCTATGAGCCGGCCGACAAGCTCAACCACAACCTTGCATCGTTAAACCGCGTCTATGAAAAGACCATTAAAGCGATCCACGACATTGACCCGCAGCGAATGATCTTCATTGCGCCGCGTCTGCGTGCCGCGCCGGAGGATTTATCCAGCCTGAAGCTGCCCGCGCACAGCCAAAACTACCTGCTGGCGGAGTGGCACATTTTCCCGTGGGGGCCGCTGAAAAATAGCGGTAAATATCCATGGACTTCCGGGACGGCGGCAGAGAAAGCGGCAATCCATAACCGCATCACTACCGCGCAGCACTGGCAGCAAAAAACCGGGCACGTTAGCTGGGTCGGGGGTTGGGGCGTTGGGGAATCAAGCCGTTTCACCCCAACCGCTTCGCAAATGGCCTTTGCCACCTTTATGGCCTGCGAGCTGCAAAAGGCGAAAATCCCGTATGCGCTTAACGCGGATTTCCAGTTTTACGACGGGGAGGAGGGGGCCTGGCGACCCGCACCAGAACCGTTGCTGCAGGCGATGATCGCCCCTGTCTGTGAAAAGCCGGGCCATCATGCGGTTAAACCGGTTGCTCGTGATGCGGGACACGCGACGCCAGCGGCAGCCAGCACAGTAAAATCAGCAGTCCCATCAGCGTCATCAGCAAACCCAAACTAGCCTGACCGGTCTGCGGCATCATAGCGGAGAGCCAGGCCAGCGCGCCGGAACCGATATTCTGCAAACCGCCCACCAGCGCCCCCGCAGTGCCTGCAAGGAACGGGAACGGCTCCATCGCGCCGCTGGTGGCGAGCGGGAACAGCATCCCCGCACCGAAGAAGAACAGTGCCGCCGGGATCAGCAACGTCCAGACGGTCATCACGCCGAACAGCCCCGGAACCCACATCATTACGCCTGCCAGCAGGCAGCTAATGACCGATTGCCACATCAACGTCGAGAAACGTTTGTTGGGACGTCCGGCAAACCAGGCACCGAAGAACGCCGCAGGAATAGGCAGAATAAACAGAATACTGACCACCATGCTGCTCAGGCCAAGCCCTGCGCCCAGGAGTACACCTGAGCAGGCTTCGAACACCGCAATACCCGCGAGGCCACCGATCAGCATCAGCAGGTAACAGGTAAACGCTCCGTTACCGAATAGCGTTTTATAGCTGGCGATAAGCTTCGTACGCGGTGCGTCTTGCGGGCGCGTTTCCGGCATCCAGCGCGCCATGCTAAAAGTGACGATCATGCACAGCACCAGCAGGAAAGCGTAACAGGCCCGCCAGGACCACATCGTGTCCAGCAGGCCGCCAATCAGCGGGGCCAGCAGCGGGCTGACCAGAATTCCCATGTTCAACAAACTGTTAGCATGGCGAAGCTGAGTGCCCTGATACATATCCCTCGGTAAGGTACGCGCCATCACCCCGCCGACGCCGGTGCCGACACCCTGCAGGGCGCTGGCGGCAATCAACACGGTCAGGTTGTGGGTGGTCATCGCGATCGTCGTGGCGACCATGAAAATAGACATACCGACTAAAATCACCGGGCGGCGGCCGATACGGTCAGAGAGCGGCCCATAGAACAACTGCGAAACGCCATAGGTCAGCAGGTAGGCTGCCATCACGCTTTGTACTGCACCCTCACGGACGTTAAGTTCCTTTGCCATGTCGGCAATCGCCGGAATGTAGATGGTTTGTGCCATCTGACCGACGGCCACCAGTAACACCAGCATCAACAATAAGTTAACGTTCCTTTGTTTTTTCATGTCGCTGAATACTTTTGCCAAAAGAGAGAAATGAAGAATAAGTGACTGCGCATTCCCATAAATGCGCGAGGAATCTACCACAGTGAGATGACAATTTAAGCATTGTCGTGGTGAATGAAAAAACCGGTAAAGGCAGGATTTGTAAACAAGATCGGCAACTAATGTTGCCAGTGGATTACGCCAGGCGTAGCAAGATAGCCCCGCCGGCAATACCCAGCGCAGCAGCGATGCGCAGGCCGGCAACCTTCTCTTTCAAAAGCACAAAAGCAATTAACGCACCGAAGAGAATTGAGGTTTCACGTAGCGCGGCGACAACCGCAAGCGGAGCCTGAGTCATCGCCCATAATGCCAGGCCATACGATCCCATCGTCCCGACACCGCCGAGCAGCCCTTTTTTCCAGTGCAGACCCAGGTAACGAGAGGCTTCGCGTCGTCTCGCGACCATCGCCCAGCACAGCAGACAGAAGCCATTCATAAAGAAGGTCCAGAGCGTATAACCCAGTGCAGAGTCGGATAAACGTACGCCCGTGCCGTCCACCAGCGTATACCCGGCGATAAAACATGCGTTGAGTAGCGCCAGCCATATCCCTTTGCGCGACCGCATACGGCCATTCATCGCCATGGCCAGAATTGACAGGCAGATCACGCCGATACCGGACCATGCGAGCCATGAGAGGCTATCCCCGAGCACCAGCACGCTGATCAGCGCCACCAGCAACGGGGCTGTCCCGCGCATCAATGGATAGGTCTGGCTCATGTCTGAGACCTGATACGTCTTCGCCACCAGTACGGTATACACCACCTGTAAGGCACAGGAGACAATCAAAAACGGCCAGCTTTCTGCAGAAGGCTGTGGGGAAAACGGCAGTAAGACCAGAGCGATAACCGTGGCGGAGCCGCTGACGCTAATCGCGGAATAGAGCTTGTCCGTTCCGGCTTTGACGATGGCGTTCCAGCTGGCATGCAGCAGTGCGGCGAAGAGCAAAATGCAGAAAACGGTGATGGTCATGGGGTATCGGCTGATGAATTGTCACTCAACTGTAACATTCACACCCTGATGCTGCCAGCCGGTTACACCGCACAAAAAAGGCGGTGCGTCACCCGTGGTTCGTCCGAGACCAGCGTAAAACCCGCCCGGCGATAGAACCCGTAAGCGGTGTCAGGCGCGTGGGTATTGAGAAAATCAAACCAGATGCTGGCATCGGCCATCACCACGGTCAAAAGCTGTTTGCCAATGCCCAGCCCACGGCATTTCTCGCTGACATAGAGGTGGCGAATGCGCCCGGCACGCGGCTGCTGGCTGAAGGGATCGCGGTTGAGGCCGCACACGCCTACCAGTTTGCCGTTGAGAAACGCCCCCAGTAGCTTTTCACCCGGCGCGTTAAAGCGGTTTTCACCCCGCTGCCAGTTCTCTTCCAGCCTGCGCAGCATGTTGAAATTCAGTGCGATACTTTCCGCCTTCAGGGCGATGTAGCCCGGCTCATCCGGGGTGACGGGCTCAATTAACAGACGCGACATAGCATTCCCTCGTTATTAAAGAGGGGCGGTTGCCCGCCCCTCTCAGGTGCGACTTGAACCTGAATCACCGAAGGTATTTCAGGACAGCATCAAGCAGTTGCAGTACAGCAACAATGAGTTTGAGGATAAGTATCACCATATCCACTACGCTCATACGCGTCTCCTTTTGGTAAAAAGGAGCACGATGCTGGCGTACCTTTCCGCCGCCTGTTGCCAGCACCTGGATTGACGTAACACAGTGTGCTCACTTCAGGGGTTAAGGCACTGACGGCACCACCCGTTTCAGCCAGGACTTTGTTGCGCCGGTAGAACAGCGGCCCCCTCGCTCACTGCGAACACCCTCAGTATAGATAAATACTGTATGTATGAACAGTATTTTATGGACAAAATTAGGAAGACGATCCATACTCAAAAACGTCAAAATCCGTGCCGGAATTGCGCGTTCTCCTGCGATCGCGTATACTTTTTGCGTTGACGTAACACAGTGTGTTCTGCGGCGACCAACCGCAAACCCTGATAAAAACCTCGCTTAGGCGGGGTTTTTTGTTTTTTGGGCTGCCCGCAAGATTGGATGTCTGTTAACTTATTGGCAATGAATGATGACGTACGTGGCAGGAACACGTTATACATTAATGTTTCATCTAATAAGTCTTAAATATATATCATCTATGTATTTAATATAATTATAAGATACAAAAAACCTCTCCCCATTAGGCTATTCAACTTTTGTCACTCATAGCCGCAATTAATAACTGTGGATTTTTTATTTTTAACGTGAATGTGTATTTAAATTAATCCAATTTATTTGAATTGCACGCTTTTCCAACGTATATTCCAACAACCATGTAAATTGTATGGATACATTATGCAGGCATCTGATTACTTGAAGATGAAGTTCCAGAGTGACAGGCAGTTGGCTATTTATGGACAACAAGGCGTAGCAGGGACATGGAGGGCGTTAAAGGGGATCGGTTCTGATATTTATTCAGGAATGGAGCGTGTAAGTTGGTATTCATCATGCTTAATCCCCAGCTATCATGATGTATGCGATGAACTTCTCTCAGAAGAAAAGAGGATGTACCTCTCAATTGTGTCTCTTTATCGTTACCGCGATGTAATAGCACACATGCTCTATCTTTATTTTGAAAGTGTTATTACCGATTCTGAAAATGGAAATGAACAAAATCGCGTTCGTAAGATGGATTCAAAAGTAACCGGGCTTGTTAACAACATACCGATAAGCAAGACCACGCGTTTAGCGATAGCATGGGGGCTGGCCAAATCCCTTTCTGAATCTGGCCTGCTCTCTGAAATCGTCGTCGAACGGCTTGCACGCCGTGTACCAAACGTTGTCATGGCGCTTCAGCTAATTGGAACAGAACAGAAGTGCGCTCTTGCTGCCCGTCGCCTGAAAACGTTGGATCCTAAGTATTATGCGACCCTGTATACCGCACAGCTGGAGATGCTTTACTACTTTTTTGAGCCTTTCCTGTCGGAACTCATTAAGAAGATGCAAATGGGATTCTATAAGGATTTCGATGCAATTTATAACGACCTAAAGGACAAGGCGCATGTTTAAGAGTCTGCTATCAATTCTATTTTCAGATATTTTATTCCCCGTTTATATTTTTGCGTGCGCCTCTTTGTTCCTGTGGCTGGTGCCTGACCACTGGGTATTACTAACATTCATTTCTATCGTTGCATTTATTATTGTTCATCCGATAATCTTCGGCCGCTTTGATAAGTACGATTGAGTTTTATAAAAAGGAGTTTTTATGTCAAATCCAGCTTATTTATTTCTAACAGATGAAAATGGTTCTCCGATGGTTGGTTCTTGCCTTGTGTCAGGGCGAGAAGGCGCAATTGAACTCAAATCGTTCACTCATAATGTCAACATTCCAGTCGACGGGAATACCGGGAAATTGACGGGCACGCGCATACACATGCCCGTCATGTTTCAGAAGGAATTTGATCGTATAACCCCGTTTTTATTTCGGGCTCTGAGTACGGGGAGAACGCTCCAGTCAGCGATCATTAAGATGTATCTAATTAATGAGGCTGGTGTAGAACAGGAGTATTTTAATATCATCCTGGAGAGTGTGAAAATAACCTCAATCACACCAGACCTGTATCCGGGTGCAAACACCGGGACACACCTTGAAACGGTTCTCATGCGTTATGAGAAAATCACCTGGAAGCATTGCGACGGCAATGTCATCTATAGTGACTCCTGGAATGAGCGAGCAACGTACTGAAACGTGATCCATGACGCATTTTTGCGCAGATGAAAATATTTCCATTGTCACGCCAGAAAACCTGTGTTTGTATAAATTCCATCAATGATTCCAAACACAGGTCCCCAATGACTTCATCCATCTTCACTTCGACCCTACTAAAAACTGCGCAACCAGCCGCAGTGGTCGTCGTGCGTGTGGTGGTGGTCGTCGGCAATGCGCCGTAGGGACTGGATCAACACACGAATCCAAAACCCCGCCGGCGCAAACCGGGCGGGGTTTTTCGTTTAAGAGCCTCCCCGGAAAGTCGGCCCAGAAGAAAAGGACTGGAGCATGGCAAGTTCGGGCACAACATCCACCAAGAAGCGTTTTACTGGCGCGCAGTTAATCGTTCATTTACTGGAACGACAGGGCATCACCACGGTTGCGGGTATCCCTGGCGGGACGGTACTGCCGTTGTATGATGCGTTAAGCCAAAACACGCAGATCCGCCACGTACTGGCGCGTCACGAGCAGGGGGCGGGATTTATCGCCCAGGGCATGGCGCGTACGCAGGGCAAACCGGCGGTCTGTATGGCCTGTAGCGGCCCCGGGGCGACCAACCTGGTGACCGCCATTGCCGATGCGCGTCTCGACTCCATCCCGCTGATCTGCATTACCGGTCAGGTACCATCCTCAATGATTGGTACTGATGCGTTCCAGGAAGTGGATACCTACGGCATCTCTATCCCCATCACCAAACATAACTATTTAGTTCGCGATATCGCCGAGCTTCCTCAGGTTATCAGCGATGCGTTCCGCATTGCGCAGTCCGGCCGTCCAGGCCCGGTGTGGATAGACATTCCTAAGGATGTCCAGACCGCAGAGATCGAGATCGACGTACTGCCTGAGCCGGGCGGCCGTGCCCCTGCCCCGGAATTCAGCGCTGAAAGCGTACGTGACGCCGCAGCCATGATTAACGCCGCCAAACGCCCGGTGCTCTATCTGGGCGGCGGGGCGATTAATGCCTCTGACGCGGTGCGTGAGCTGGCAGAGAAAGCCAACCTGCCCACCACTATGACGCTGATGGCGCTTGGTATGCTCCCGAAAGCGCACCCGCTGTCACTGGGGATGCTGGGGATGCACGGTGCGCGCAGCACCAACTACATTCTGCAAGAGGCTGATTTGCTGATTGTTCTCGGCGCACGTTTTGATGACCGGGCGATCGGCAAAACCGAGCAGTTCTGTCCGAATGCCAAAATCATTCACGTGGATATCGATCGCGCCGAGCTGGGTAAAATTAAACAGCCGCACGTCGCGATTCAGGGTGACGTTGCCGAGGTACTGGCACAGCTGATCCCGCAAACTGAGGCGACCGGGCGTGAAGAGTGGCGTCAGCTGGTAGCCGACCTGCAACAGGAATTCCCTGGTGCAATCCCAACGGAAGGCGACCCGCTCAGCCACTACGGGCTGATTAACGCCGTGGCTGCCTGTGTGGACGACAGCGCGATCATCACCACCGACGTAGGCCAGCATCAGATGTGGACCGCGCAGGCCTACCCGCTGAACCGTCCGCGCCAGTGGCTGACCTCCGGCGGCCTCGGGACCATGGGCTTTGGCCTGCCTGCGGCAGTGGGCGCGGCGCTGGCTAACCCGGACCGTAAGGTTATCTGTTTCTCCGGCGACGGCAGCCTGATGATGAACATTCAGGAAATGGCGACCGCGGCCGAAAACCAGTTAGACGTCAAAATCATCCTGATGAACAACGAAGCGCTGGGGCTGGTGCATCAGCAGCAGAGCCTGTTCTATAAGCAGGGCGTGTTTGCCGCGACCTATCCCGGTATGATCAACTTTATGCAGATTGCCGCCGGCTTTGGCCTGCATACCTGCGATTTGAACGCTGAAGAGGATGCCCACGCGGCATTGCAGGAAGCGATTTCACGCCCGGGCCCGGCGCTGATCCACGTGCGTATTGACCCTGAACAAAAAGTGTATCCGATGGTGCCGCCGGGTGCGGCAAATACTGAGATGGTGGGGGAATAAGCCATGCAGAAACAACATGATAACGTCATTCTGGAACTCACCGTCCGCAACCACCCTGGCGTCATGACGCACGTCTGTGGGCTATTCGCCCGTCGCGCGTTTAACGTTGAAGGCATTCTCTGTCTGCCGATTCAGGGCAGCGAGCACAGCCGCATCTGGCTGCTGGTCAACGACGATCAGCGCCTGGAACAGATGATGGCGCAGATCGATAAGCTGGAAGATGTCACCAAAGTGGCGCGCAACCAGTCCGATCCCACCATGTTTAATAAAATTGCGGTGTTCTTCGAATAAATCGCTCATTGCTTGAACACCCACGCGCTTATCGTTAAGGTAAGCGCGTTTTTTTATCTGCTCGCCAGGAACGCGCCATGACGACCATCGCTCTTATCGACGACCACCTTATCGTCCGCTCCGGATTTGCTCAGCTTTTGAACCTTGAACCTGATTTTCAGGTCGTCGCAGAGTTCGGCTCCGGGCGCGAGGCGCTGGCGGGTTTACCCGGACGTGGGGTGCAGGTCTGTATTTGTGACATCTCAATGCCGGATCTCTCCGGACTGGAACTGCTGAGTCAGTTACCGAAGGGAATGGCGATCATTATGCTTTCGGTCCATGACAGCCCGGCGCTGGTGGAGCAGGCGCTCAATGCGGGGGCGCGCGGGTTCCTTTCAAAACGCTGTAGCCCGGACGAACTGATCGCCGCCGTGCGCACCGTCTCTACCGGCGGCTGCTACCTGACGCCGGATATCGCCATCAAGCTGGCCGCCGGGCGACAAGATCCGCTAACCAAACGCGAGCGTCAGGTGGCGGAGAAGCTCGCTCAGGGGATGTCGGTGAAAGAGATTGCCGCTGAGCTGGATCTGTCGCCGAAAACGGTTCACGTTCACCGCGCCAACCTGATGGAAAAACTCAACGTCAGCAACGACGTCGAGCTGGCGCGCCGCATGTTTGATAGCTGGCAATGAGCCCCGTGCTTTCGCGGCTGATCGCCGTCGTCGCCAGCTTTTTTATCTTCTCTGCAGCCTGGTTTTGCCTGTGGAGCATCAGCCTGCATCTGGTGGAGCGCCCGGAACTGGCAGTACTGCTGTTCCCGTTCGGCCTGCGTCTGGGGTTAATGCTGCAGTGCCCGCGTGGCTACTGGCCCGTTTTGCTGGGCGCAGAATGGCTGATGCTGGTCTGGCTGGCGCAGGAAGTGGCGCTGGCGCATCTGCCCTTATTGATTACCGGAAGCCTGCTCACGCTTCTCCCTGTTGCCCTTATTTCCCGCTACCGCCACCAGCGCGACTGGCGCACGCTGTTGCGTCAGGGGGCGGCGCTGATTGCCGCCGCGCTGCTGCAATCTCTCCCGTGGGTCGGCGAGAAAGAGATGCTCAACGCTCTGCTACTGACCCTTACCGGCGGCCTGACGCTCGCGCCAACCTGTCTGGTGATCTGGCATTACCTCACCAGTACCGTCTGGCAGCCGCTCGGTCCGGCACTGGTCTCGCAGCCCGTGAACTGGCGCGCACGGCACCTCATCTGGTATCTGCTGCTGTTTGTGGTAAGCCTGTGGCTGCAGCTTGGTCTGCCCGCTGAGCTCTCGCGTTTTACTCCGTTTTGTCTTGCCCTGCCGATTATTGCGCTTGCGTGGCACTACGGCTGGCAAGGGGCGCTTATCGCCACCCTGATGAACGCCATTGCACTGATAGCCAGCCAGACCTGGCACGATCATCCGGTAGATTTACTCCTCTCCCTGCTGGCGCAAAGCCTGACCGGGCTGCTGCTCGGGGCGGGCATTCAACGGTTGCGTGAACTGAACCAGTCTTTGCAAACCGAGCTGGCGCGCAACCGTCGTCTGGCCGAACGCCTGCTGGAAACCGAAGAGAGCGTACGGCAGGAGGTCGCGCGCGAACTGCACGATGACATCGGCCAGACCATTACCGCCATCCGCACGCAGGCGGGCATCGTTCAGCGTCTGGCGGCGGAAAACGCCGGCGTGAAGCAGGGTGGGGCGCATATCGAACAGCTCTCGCTGGGTGTGTATGACTCGGTAAGGCGTTTGCTCGGAAGGTTACGTCCACGCCAGCTGGATGATTTGTCTCTGGAGCAGGCGGTGCGATCGCTCATGCGCGAGATGGAGCTGGAAAGTCGCGGGATTGTCAGCCATCTCGACTGGCGGATTGAAGAATCGCTGCTGAGTGAAGGCCAGCGTGTGACGCTGTTTCGGGTGTGTCAGGAAGGGCTGAATAATATTGTGAAGCACGCCAATGCCAGCGCGGTAACGTTGCAGGCCTGGCAGCAGGACGAGCGTCTGATGCTGGTAATTGAAGATGACGGCTGCGGCCTGCCGCCGGGCTCCGGCCAGCAGGGATTTGGTCTGGCGGGGATGCGCGAGCGTGTGAAGGCGCTGGGCGGCACGCTGAATATCTCCTGCACCCATGGAACGCGCGTCTGCGTCAGTTTGCCGCTGAGGAGTTACCATGTTTAAAGCCCCGGCTAATGCCACCCCGATCGGCGATAAAAATGAAATTGACGCCCGCTATCGTTACTGGCGTCGCCATATTCTGATCACCATCTGGCTCGGCTATGCTCTGTTCTACTTCACCCGCAAAAGCTTCAACGCCGCCGCACCGGAGATCCTCGCCAGCGGCGTGATGGCCCGCACCGATATCGGCCTGCTGGCGACGCTGTTTTACATTACTTATGGCCTGTCGAAGTTCTTCTCCGGCATCGTCAGCGACCGCTCCAACGCCCGCTATTTTATGGGCTTCGGGCTGATTGCCACGGGAGTGGTGAATATCCTGTTTGGTTTTTCCACCTCGCTGTGGGCTTTTGCGCTGCTGTGGGCGCTGAACGCCTTTTTCCAGGGCTGGGGCGCGCCGGTTTGTGCCCGATTACTTACCACCTGGTACTCGCGCAACGAGCGTGGCGGCTGGTGGGCAGTCTGGAACACCGCGCATAACGTGGGTGGTGCGCTGATCCCCATCGTCGTCGGCGCAGCGGCGCTGCATTACGGCTGGCGTGCAGGCATGATGATTGCGGGCGGGTTAGCGATTATCGCCGGGTTGTTCCTCTGCTGGCGTTTGCGCGACAGGCCGCAGACCGTAGGACTTCCCGCGGTGGGTGACTGGCGTCATGATGAGATGGAAATTGCCCAGCAGCAGGAAGGGGCGGGGTTAACCCGCAAAGAAATCCTCACCAAATACGTGCTGAAGAACCCCTATATCTGGCTGCTGTCGCTCTGTTACGTGCTGGTCTACGTGGTGCGCGCGGCGATCAACGACTGGGGTAATTTGTACATGTCCGAGACGCTTGGCGTGGATCTGGTGACGGCCAACTCGGCGGTGACCATGTTTGAACTGGGTGGGTTTATCGGCGCGCTGGTGGCGGGCTGGGGATCGGACAAGCTGTTCAACGGCAACCGTGGCCCGATGAATCTCATTTTTGCTGCCGGGATTTTGCTCTCGGTTGGCTCGCTGTGGCTGATGCCGTTTGCCAGCTACGTGATGCAGGCGGCGTGCTTCTTCACCACCGGTTTCTTTGTGTTTGGTCCGCAGATGCTGATCGGCATGGCGGCGGCGGAGTGCTCGCACAAAGAGGCGGCCGGTGCGGCGACGGGCTTTGTCGGGCTGTTTGCCTACCTCGGCGCATCGCTCTCCGGCTGGCCGCTGGCGCGGGTCATCGACATCTGGCACTGGAGCGGCTTCTTTGCGGTGATCGCCATCGCGGCGGGGATTTCTGCTCTGCTGCTGTTACCATTTTTGCACGCCCAGGTACCGCGCGAAGCGTGATACGTCTCACCTTTTCGCCCCGAATGGGGCAAAACTAGGAAATATTCCCGGTTTCACCTGGACGCTGTCTCAGGCGTCTCTCCCGGCTGATTTTTACAATGCCTGCCATTCGCAGGTATAAAAATCAGCTCAGGAGCAAACCATGCTGGCCTTCTTAAACCAGGTGCGCAAGCCGACCCTGGATCTGCCGCTCGACGTGCGGCGTAAAATGTGGTTCAAACCGTTCATGCAGTCCTACCTGGTGGTCTTTATTGGCTACCTGACCATGTACCTGATCCGCAAAAACTTTAACATCGCGCAGAACGACATGATCTCCACCTACGGGCTGAGCATGACGCAGCTGGGGATGATTGGCCTGGGCTTCTCCATCACCTACGGCGTGGGTAAAACGCTGGTTTCCTATTACGCTGACGGCAAAAACACCAAGCAGTTCCTGCCGTTTATGCTGATCCTCTCCGCCATCTGTATGCTCGGCTTTAGCGCCAGCATGGGCGCGGGCTCGGTTAGCCTGTTCCTGATGATCGCCTTCTACGCCCTGAGCGGTTTCTTCCAGAGTACCGGCGGGTCCTGCAGCTATTCCACCATCACCAAATGGACGCCACGTCGCAAGCGTGGTTCGTATCTTGGCATGTGGAACATCTCCCACAACCTCGGTGGTGCGGGGGCGGCAGGCGTGGCGCTGTTCGGTGCCAACTATCTGTTCGACGGCCATGTGATCGGCATGTTTATCTTCCCGTCTATTATCGCCCTGATCGTCGGTTTTATCGGTCTGCGCTTCGGCAGCGATTCCCCGGAATCTTATGGCCTCGGCAAAGCTGAAGAGCTGTTTGGCGAGGAGATCAGCGAAGAGGATAAAGAGACCGAAGAAAACGAGATGACCAAATGGCAGATCTTTGTTGAGTACGTGCTGAAAAACAAAGTGATCTGGCTGCTCTGCTTCTCGAACATCTTCCTGTACGTGGTGCGTATCGGTATCGACCAGTGGTCAACCGTGTATGCCTTCCAGGAGCTGAAGCTCTCTAAAGAGGTCGCGATTCAGGGCTTTACCCTGTTCGAAGTGGGCGCGCTGGTCGGCACGCTGCTGTGGGGCTGGCTCTCGGATCTCGCCAATGGCCGTCGCGCGCTGGTGGCCTGCATCGCGCTGGCGCTGATTATCGCCACCTTGGGCGTTTACCAGCATGCCAGCAACCAGTATGTGTACCTGGCGTCACTGTTTGCGCTCGGCTTCCTGGTGTTTGGTCCACAGCTGCTGATCGGCGTGGCCGCCGTTGGTTTCGTACCTAAAAAAGCGATCGGCGCTGCCGATGGGATTAAGGGCACCTTCGCCTATCTGATTGGTGATAGCTTCGCCAAGCTCGGTCTGGGGATGATCGCCGACGGCACGCCAATTTTCGGCCTCACCGGCTGGGCTGGCACCTTCGCCGCGCTGGATGCGGCAGCGATCGGCTGTATCGTCCTGATGGCGATGGTCGCGGTGCTGGAAGAACGTAAAATTCGCCGCGAAAACCACGCGCAGAAGCAGAAATTGAAAGCAGCCTGAGTGTGCAGGTGACTTCTTTGCCCGGCTGACCGCCGGGCTTTTTTATTAACTGAGTTAAGACCTACCCCAAAACAAAAATATCCCCTGTTGACGGGGTGACTGTGCCGGGCAACCACAAATTGCCCCATTTACCCGTACAGTGGCAGCCCATTATTTTGTCCGGTTTTAGGCCGTGTAGAAACTGCCTGACTGCCCAGAGCTTACGAGGTGATGCACTGCGAAGATGGAAACCACCGAAAATTGCATGGATGTGATTGATGCCAGTTATGCTCTGGCAGTGACGCACAATATCCATCAGACCCCGGTGACCGCAGCCGATAAAAATGATCAGTCCAAGGTCAGATTTATAAATCAGAGCCCCTTCATCTTTTACATAGTCCGCATTCGCTTTTTTTCTGCCGATAACACCGTATGCGTGCGGTTTGGCGACAGGAATCTCCCCTGACCACATAAAACGCTTTCCAATCTGAAGCGGGGTACTGCTGTATTCCATGCGATAGCGTGAATAATCATTATTCAGCGACAATTTTTTTAGTCTGGCGGTATACCCTAAAAAAGGTATTGCCGAGTAGCGCTCGCAGGCCACGTGGGGATGGCATACGATCCGGCAATTATCCGGTAACCACGGAACGCCGCCGCAATGGTCATAGTGCCCGTGAGAAAGTACCGCTGCGGTCAGGCGGGTCAAATCGATGCCCATTAGAGCAGCGTTATACAGGAAGCTATCATCAGGACCGGTATCAAACAGAATGGAATCATTTTCATCCTGTATAAACAGGCTAAGTCCTGCTTTGGCCCGCAGTAAGTTTTTACCGCCGGGGTTAGCCCGATTCTCCAGCAGGACACTGATTGTTATGGACATGTTCGCTCTTTCCCTGAAGTGATTATTTGTTACCGCCAGGCATTGACCATACACTGTGGATATACAATCGTCCCAATAAAAACCAAAGTGGCTTTCCTGCCCTTTTTCCAGCGCTTTTCAGTTCACTATTATGGTTCTGCCCGCTTTTGACGCCGTGTGTTTCCCGCTATGATGAGCGGCTATTCTAAGGAGAACGCATGGTCTGGATAATGCTGGCAACGCTTGCTGTGGTGTTTGTGGTCGGATTTCGGATCCTGACCTCGGATTCCCGACGCGCCATCAAACGCTTAAGCGAACGTCTGGGGATCACCCCGATGCCCGTTGAGTCGATGATCGACCAGTTTGGCAAAACGCCGGGGAATGAGTTTATTCGTTATCTTGAGCGCCCGGACGAGGCGCACCTGCAAAACGCGGCACAAGTGTTGCTGATCTGGCAGGTCTGCATCGTCGATGGTAGCGAAGAGAACCTGCACACCTGGCACCGCATGCTGCGTAAAGCCCGCCTGGCTGCGCCAATCACCGATGCGCAAGTCCGACTCGCGCTCGGCTTTATGCGCGAGATCGAGCCCGATCTGCAGGAACTTAATGCCTTCCAGCTACGCTACAACCAACTTTTCTTGCCGGAAGAGGGCGTGTTTTACCTACACTGATCCCCTGTAATAACGACAAAAGTTGTCAAATCGTTAAATTCGTCACACTTTTGATGATAAACTGCGCGACTTTTCCGCACGTTTTTATCTTCAGGTGACGCCATGACAGAACATATCCAGCCCACGACCAGACCGCAGACCAAAGAGGTTTCACGCCCGAACTGGTCGGCGGTTTTCTCCGTGGCATTCTGCGTCGCCTGCCTGATTACCGTTGAGTTTTTACCGGTCAGCCTGCTGACGCCCATGGCGCAGGATCTGGGCATTTCCGAAGGTGTGGCGGGACAGTCTGTTACCGTAACTGCCTTTGTGGCGATGTTCGCCAGCCTGTTTATCACCCAGGTGATTGGTACCATTGACCGCCGCAAAGTGGTTATTCTGTTTAGCGTGCTGCTAACGCTCTCCTGCCTGCTGGTTTCTTTTGCCAATAACTTTACCCTGCTGTTGCTTGGACGCGCCTGCCTGGGATTAGGGCTGGGCGGTTTCTGGGCGATGTCAGCATCCCTCACTATGCGCCTGGTGCCCGCGCGCACGGTGCCAAAAGCGTTGTCCGTTATCTTCGGTGCGGTCTCTATCGCGCTGGTGATCGCCGCGCCGCTGGGCAGTTTCCTTGGTGGGATTATCGGCTGGCGAAACGTGTTTAATGCGGCGGCGGTAATGGGTTTTCTGTGCATTATCTGGGTGTGGAAAGCACTGCCGTCTCTGCCCGGTGAAGCCGCGCATCACAAACAGAACATGTTCAGCCTGCTGAAGCGCCCGGGTGTGCTGGCGGGGATGACTGCTATCTTTATGTCTTTCGCCGGGCAGTTTGCCTTCTTCACCTACATCCGCCCGGTGTTTATGACCATGGCGGGATTTGACGTGGATGGCCTGACGCTGGTGCTGTTGAGTTTCGGTATCGCCAGTTTTGTGGGCACCTCACTCTCGTCCCAGTTCCTGAAACGCTCCCTGAAAGTGGCGCTGGCGGGCGCACCGCTGGTGCTGGCTATCAGTGCCACGGTACTGGTGCTGTGGGGTAGCGATAAATGGGTGGCGTCGGCGATTGCCATTATCTGGGGCTTTGCCTTTGCGCTGGTGCCGGTGGGCTGGTCAACGTGGATCACCCGCTCACTGGCCGATCAGGCGGAAAAAGCCGGTTCCATTCAGGTGGCGGTGATCCAGCTGGCGAACACCTGCGGTGCTGCCATCGGCGGTGTTGCGCTCGACCATCTGGGGTTGACGTCACCGCTGGTGATTTCCGGTACGCTGATGCTGCTGACGGCGCTGCTGGTGGCGGGTAAGGTTAAAGCGAAGTAGTGGTTTTCTCCCTCTCCCGTGGGAGAGGGAATCTGGCTACGCCGATGTCTGAACCCGTCTTCTCGAATCCATCGAAATCAGCACTACCGACGACACAATCAGCAGCGTACCCAGCCAGTCCGGCAGGGTGAACGCCACGCCCAGCAGGATAACCGACAATAGCGCGCTGCTCAGCGGCTCGGCGCAGCTCAGAATGCTCGCCTTTGGCCCGCCAATCATCTGCGCACCTTTCAGGTACAGGCTGAACGTCAGCGCCGTACCGATCACCACCAGGTAGAAGAACGCCAGCAGCAGGCTGCCATCAATGACAAACGTTGTCCCGCGCCCGGCGTAGAACGGAGTCAGCATTACCCCGGCAATCAACATACTCCAGCCAACAATCGGCAGCGTGCCGTAGCGGGCGATCAGCGTTGACGGGTAAGTGGTATAAAACGCGGCGGCAAAGGCGGAAGCGATCCCGAAGAACAGCGCCGCAGGCGAAATAGAGAGTGAGGTCGGGTCGCCATGCGTCACCAGCAGGAACGTGCCGACAAGCGACGTCATTATCGCGGATAAGACAAAAACACCAGGGCGCTTTTTCCGCGCCAGCGCAAACCACGCCACGATGATGGTCGGCGACAGGAATTGCAGCACGGTGGCGGTTGCTGCGTTGGATTTTTCAATCGTCAGCAGGAAAGTAAGCTGCACGGTGAGCGCGCCAACCAGCGAGAAAATCAGCAGGCTGAGGGCATCTTTTCGATTTTTGATGACCGAGAAAATCTTGTCGCCGTGAACAAAGGAAAGCGTAAGCAGGATCACGCCGGTAAACAGCAGGCGAACCATGGTCAGATAAGGCGAAGAAATATGGCTTTTCTCCATGATGTACTGCGCGCAAACTCCTGAGCTTCCCCATAAAACGGCGGCGATCAGGACGTTTAGCATCCCTTTACGTGTGGAACCCATGTTCTCCCCTGTTATGTTGGTTTTTTCCCAGCATAACATGGGTCGATTGCCTGTGGCGTGCAGCCTGGAGCCCTAAACCAGACTCGTCATGGGAAACGTAGCGGCGTACTTAATAATCTTCCATACAATCCACCTGACCAATCGCTGCCCAGTAGGCGTCCAGATTGTCGCGCTTCACGGCGGTAATGGCGTTTTTGATCAGGAGTTGATTGGCCTCGGATGACAAAATCATCTCCTGCCAGGCTTTATCGCTCTGCTTTTTCTGTGGCGTACAGGTTTTCTTAATATCTTTAAGGACCTGCTGCTTTATTTGTGCCTCTTTCGCCGGGTCGTCCTTTTCCTGTGCATGGACAAACGCGGCGAAGAGCAGACAAACCAGCAGGCAGACCAGGTGCGCAGCTTTCATCAAAACCCCCTTTAGAAGTCACATGCTTCCTATGAAATATATCGTTACATTCAGGGAAGGTGCGAATAAGCAGGTCATTTCTTCCCAAGCTGACTCGCTGATTAAAATTTCGCGGATCTGGGCCGATTTTTTTCCCGCAAACACATCGAATCAGCCTATTTAGGCTATTTTTTCCACCATTTCTGGCGTTATTTCAGGTTTTTACTGAGATCTCTCCCTCTGACGTATCATTTGGTCCACTCGAAACAGGTTGGCCAGGGTGAATAACATCGCCAGTTGGTTATCGTTTTTCAGCAGCCCCTTGTATCTGGCTTTCACGAAGCCGAACTGCCGCTTGATGATGCGAAACGGGTGCTCCACCCTGGCACGGATGCTGGCTTTCATGTATTCGATGTTGATGGCCGTTTTGTTCTTGCGCGGATGCTGCTTCAAGGTTTTTACCCTGCCGGGACGCTCGGCGATCAGCCAGTCCACATCCACCTCGGCCAGCTCCTCGCGCTGTGGCGCTCCTTGGTAGCCGGCATCGGCTGAGACAAATTGCTCCTCTCCATGAAGCAGATTACCCAGCTGATTGAGGTCATGCTCGTTGGCCGCGGTGGTGACTAGGCTGTGGGTCAGGCCACTCTTGGCATCGACACCAATGTGGGCCTTCATGCCAAAGTGCCACTGATTGCCTTTCTTGGTCTGATGCATCTCCGGATCGCGTTGCTGCTCTTTGTTCTTGGTAGAGCTGGGTGCCTCAATGATGGTGGCATCCACCAAAGTGCCTTGGGTCATCATGACGCCTGCTTCGGCCAGCCAGCGATTGATGGTCTTGAACAATTGACGGGCCAGTTGATGCTGCTCGAGCAGGTGGCGGAAATTCATGATGGTGGTGCGATCCGGCAGGGCGCTATCCAGGGATAATCGGGCAAACAGGCGCATGGAGGCGATTTCGTACAGAGCATCTTCCATCGCGCCATCGCTCAGGTTGTACCAATGCTGCATGCAGTGAATGCGTAGCATGGTTTCCAGCGGATAAGGTCGCCGGCCATTACCAGCCTTGGGGTAAAACGGCTCGATGACTTCCACCATGTTTTGCCATGGCAGAATCTGCTCCATGCGGGACAAGAAAATCTCTTTTCTGGTCTGACGGCGCTTACTGCTGAATTCACTGTCGGCGAAGGTAAGTTGATGACTCATGATGAACCCTGTTCCATGGCTCCAGATGACAAACATGATCTCATATCAGGGACTTGTTCGCACCTTCCCTAAGTTTAGGTGCGCCTGTATTTAAGGGGCCACTGATGCTGATGTCATGACTTACTTTAAGCAGCTTACAGGATCAGAAAATATGCCATCGGTTAAGGTTGTTCCCGGAAAAGGTAATGTGTACTCAGTAAAAATTACAGAAGGACCGTCTTCTGGTAGTACTGTAACATTGAGAGATTTTTCAACATCAGCGCAACAGACTGGTGCTAAATGGACTATAGATTTGATGACTCCATCGATAAATGGCGGAAGAAGAGTGGAGGTTAAATTTAAATGATGAAAGATATTAGTGAAATATGTTCATTGGTTATTAAAAGTTCTTATGGCCTATCAATGGGGGCTATATGGCAACATATCAGTGTTGAGTGCGCTGACCTTTCTGATAATTACTCCTTCAGAAAGAAAATATTTTTTTGTATATTGACTAGACTATTAAATGAGAAAAAAATCAAATTAGCGGTGAATGGTGTTTTTTTATCGGGTACTGTTGAGCAACAAGTACAGATAGTACAAGCAGCTTGGCCACCATATCCATGTGAAGATGAAGATGAAGATGAAGATGAAGATGAAGATGATGATTTAGATGAGTATGGCATGTGGTTTTTGGTTAAAGCCCCTGCCGGAGTTGTATGGTTATCACCCGATGGTAAAGAGTTATGGACCTAAAATAATGTGTCTATCCCGCCCACAGTTGGCAGGATTTTTTTGCCCGCCAGAGCCAGCGCACCATTTTTAGCTACGGAGTTATTGTCATCACCAATCCACCCAAGCATCACCTCATTTCTTTGCAAACTGAGGGACAGGGTATGTTTTGTTGACCCGCCACGTTGTGGCCGTTGAGAATAATGCGCTCAGTGATATTGCGCAGGCACAGTCTGAAGGTAAGACGCTGGAGCAAAAAGACGAAGAGCACGTAAAAGCCGAAAACGAATGCTATAAGAAGGAAAGCTGTGCCGGAATGAGCGCTGAAGCCTGTTCGGTGCATATGTATACGGAACGGCGTGAAGCGTTGAAAGAATAGCTCCTGCTTATGGTGAGCCGGGTGGCGGCATTCAAATTTTACCAAATATGCAAGAACGGGTTAATGTTGATTGGCTTTTAAAGAATGGTTATATAAAAGATGTCAAATGATATGTTGTGTTCTATTAGCGAGCTTCGAGAAAAGATCTATGAATTGGGCTTTAAAATAGGTCTGCCTAAACAAAGTTTATATGTTTTCGATTCATCACCAGGAGATGGCCGACCTCATGTGTCCTTTGATAAGAATAAATATAATTATATTTATGAGGAGAGAGGGGTTGGATTTGAAAGAAAGTCAACTGATAACCTGAGTGAACTCCTTTATTGGATAATGTCTGGTGTTATCTACAAAATGGCTTTTCAGTATGAACTTGAACACCGCATTGAACATGTAGATGGGCGACGTATCGCTTTTCCCAGAGTAGTTCAACTGATGAGTAAGCTAAATCCATCATGGGCTTTAAGAGCACAGGAAGAAATAAACGAAATTTTAGCTAGAAATCCTTATAGCGACATTGGGTGACGATAGTCATCTGGCTGGTGTTAAAGCAGATCGCTTCCAGCCAGTTGCTTTTCAGCGTGCTCTGTAAAGCAGTTATCAACCGGACAGGAAATGTTTTGTCATTACCGTCATGCCAACGGTATGACAAAACCACCCGGTCAGAGCGATGCCCCGCCCCCCGCGTTAAAATAAAAACCCCCGGTGCGGGCCGAGGGTGGTGTTCATTACTCGGCGAACTCACCGTGCTCGATGGCACCCAGGTTAGCGGCTTGCCTCAGCGATTAAGCTCGTCAGCGCGGGCAGCATCTGCGGGTGCAGGCTGTTTTTCGGTTCGTTCAACGCGATAAATGCCGGTGGACGTGGGCTTAAGAGCGCCACCGCCAGGTACAGAAAGCGCAGGGTGCCGTCGAAGAACTCCGCCGGTGTTGTCTCTGTAAAACGCGCAGCCGGGGAAGGCGTGGTCAAGGATACGTATCAGCTTTAGCGGCAGCGGCCATGCTGAAGGGACGACGCAGTCAGCGGTAGCCGATGGTGCTATCATTGTTCGCGACCAGGCTAACCAGAAGCAGGACGTCAGCACGCTCAGCCGTGACACTGACCATGCCAACGGCAGCATCGGCCCGATCTTTAACAAAGAGAAAGAGCAGAAACGCCTGCAAACCGCGCAGATGATTGGCGATATCGGCAATCAGGTTGCGGATATTGCGCGCACCAACGGCAAGATTGCGGCCACGGAAGCGGCCAACGAGAAGATGAAAACCGCTGGCGGCGATGCGCGTAACGCCGCCATCAGTCAGCTGAAAAAAGACGGTAAAGAGATTACCGAGCAGGCGATTCATGACCAGATGTACCAGACCTTCTATAACGAAGCGTTTAACCAGTCTGGTATGGGTTCGGGGCAGAGCACCCAGCGGGCCATCACGGCAGCAACGGCAGCGGTTCAGGCGCTGGCAGGTGGAGACATTAAAGCCGCGATTGCGGGCGCTTCCGCGCCGTATATTGCCAATGCCATCGCGAATGCCATTCCGGATACGGACCTTAAGGGACGTGTGCTGGCCCATGCGGTCGTCAACGCCGCGCTTGCAGCGGCTTCCGGCAGAGATGCGGCGTCCGCTGCAGCGGGTGCGGCGGTGGGTGAGCTTGTCGGTAAAATTGCGGTAGACAAGCTGGCCGGTAAGATTGCGGTTGATGGTTTTGGCAAACCGGTCAGCGAACTGAGCGAGGAAGATAAACAGACGGTATCAGCGCTGGCGACACTGGCCTCTGGTCTGGCTGGCGGGCTTGTCGGAGACAGCAGCGCGAACGCGGTAGCAGCGGCTCAGGCGGGCAAGACGACGGTTGAGAATAACACGCTGAGTCCTGGCCATGATGAAGAGAAAATTGAGAAAGAACACGGCAATTTCCCATTAAAAGTTTATCCAATTAATCCTCTGAAAATGGGGGTGGTAGATGATGATGGTATCGTCCAGGGGGCCGGAGGTAAGGTAATAATTATTAATGAATCGAAGTACCCCGAATCTGCTAAGCATATTGAAGATGCTCAGGCTGCAGGGCAGCCAGCTATTTTAACTATTGATCGTGGCGGTGCAGCTCAGAGACGGCGGGAGTCATTAAAGGATACACCCCCAGTGAAAGGTATGGATAGAGATGAATATCCGCCGGCAATGTTTAAAGAAGGTGGCACCGGCGCTTCGGTTAGGCCCATCACACCTTCTGATAATCGTGGTGCTGGTGCTTGTATTGGTGCACAATGCCGAAATTTACCAGATGGTACATCTGTAACTATAAAGACAGATGGGGATATTAAGAAATGAGTACTTTTATGAAAAAATTACTATCTATTAGTGGTGATGAATTATCATCAAATCAATCGGTTAAGGATTGCTCTGTATTGTTCAACTCACCAATCGCAGCTCAATTAGATGAGTTGTTGAGGGAAAAAAATGGGTTTTATGGTTTTGAGTCAGCATTACACGTTTTCCCTTATGAAACGACAGATAAAGAGATAGGGTTGCTGGACTGGAATGAAAAGGAGTTATGGATTTCCGCTTATGAAGATATGGCTTTAGATGCATTGTATTTTGCAGAGGATATCTTTGGTGGACAATTTTGTTTAAAAGATGATGGTGTTTATTATTTCGATCCAGAAACGGCAAATGTAGATAAATTAGCTAATACCATAAATGAGTGGATTAAGTTAATTCTATCAGATTATAGGGTTATAACTGGTTATCCTTTGGCACATTCATGGCAATTGATTAATGGTCCCATTCCTCCAGGATGTCGTTTAGTACCAAAAATCCCATTTATAGCAGGCGGATTATATGAACTTAGCAATCTATACATGTGTACCTCACATGAATCATTGAAAATAAGAGCAAATATTGCATTGCAGGTTCGAGATATTCCTGATGGTAGCAATATCCAGATAATTATTAGCGATGAATAACTATCTGTTACACAAAGGAATTTTGTAACCCAGCGAGTGAAAAGATAAAGTTGTGTAGGCAGCAGAAGCCACTCAATCAAATTTTTCCGGAAATTTCGCTAAGCTTGTTAGATGGATATCAAGTCCAACTGTACGAAATTATTTGCTAAGTGCAATTTTTAATGAGCTATAATTAATAATATTAATATAAAAGGTGCTTTTGCAAAAACCGTTAGGTTGTTGTAAAGTGTGGTCTACTTATTTTATTGATGTTTGATTTTTCCTCTCGAGTTTTGATTGTAGTTAAATTAATTATCAGTCATGTGGTTTTTATGGTTGGAGATTAAACGGATGCCAGTACAAATGTTATTGCTTCAATCGTGGCAATCGTGGCAATCGTGGCAATCGTGGCAATCGTCAGGTAGTCGAGATAGACAATATTCAATGTAAGCGCTGAGAAGAGGTCTATACGTATCTCGACGTACGGCAAATGGTGAGTACTAAATATTACGAAAGGAATGGTGGACGATTATTCAAAATGATGATTAATCCGCGACTAAAACTTTTCTTATTACTGGTATTACTCTGGATGTCAGGTCTCTTTATCACTATGGCTGCAGGCCGTCTGCTAATTGCAGATGCCTCGTATCTCTTCCTTAATGATTTTGATTTCAAGTGGAGCGACTTGATTACTGCGCTCAAAATCTCTGTAGGCGCAGGGTTCATCATTGGAGGGGGGCAGTCCCTGCAGGTGAAAGAGAAAAAATGAAAATTTCATTTTACTGGACTTCAAAGGAAGAGAATGCGGCTTACCCCAGCCTCTCCACCCTAGTCTCCCCCTCCACCATCGACAGCTGATACAGCGAAAACGATCGCTGCTTCTCAATTAACGTCGCCAGCTCCGGCGAGTGGCTGGTGAGCCAGATCTGCGAGTAGCGGCTGGCTTCGGCGATTAAGCTCGCCAGGGCTGGCAGCATCTGCGGGTGCAGGCTGTTTTCCGGTTCGTTCAACGCGATAAACGCTGGCGGTCGCGGGCTTAATAGCGCCACCGCCAGGCACAGGAAACGCAGGGTGCCGTCGGAAAACTCCGCCGGTTCCAGCGGCCTGCTCAGACCTTCCCGCTGCATCATCATGCGGAAACGTCCGCCGGTGTTGTCGCTGTAAAATACGCAGCCAGGAAATGCCTGGTCGAGAATGCGCATCAGCAGCAATTCGTCGCCAATCTCGACAATGGTCTGAAACGCTGCGGCCAGATTTGAGCCATCGCTGGCGAGCACCGGGGAGCGGAAACCGACCTGCGGAGCCCGCATCGCCGAGCCGGATGAGACGGAAAACTCATGATAAAAGCGCCAGTTACGCAGGGACTCGCGCATCTGCGAAACCTCCGGGTAAAGATGCGGTTCGCCGAGCTGTCCGAATACCGATTCGTTCTCGTACAGCGTGCCGCTGTGGGTCACTTTCTCGTGATGCACGTTGTTCAGAAACACTGCCTGGTTCTTACGCTTCATCAGCTGTGACGAAGGACGACGGTGCTGGCCGCTCAGCCAGATGGACTCTTCTTTGATCACCGGATCGAGCTGAAACTGCGAGGGATAGGGCAGCTTCTCCACAAACCCGACCTGCAGCTCGTATTCGTAGGTCTCTGTTTCCACCGCCAGATTCATCCGCCGCAGCTGGTCGCTGCGGGTTTTGCCTGCCCAGAATACTTTCAAAATTCCACCTTCATTCGCCAGCGCCTGGGAAAACTGCCCCTGCGCGGCGCTGTGCATCAGGTGTATCGCCTTGTAGATATTCGATTTTCCGGTGCCGTTCGGCCCGAAGACGATATTGAGCTGCTCCAGCTCCAGCGACATGTCGCGGATGGATCGGTAGTTTTGAATGTGCAGGGTGTTGATCACAGGCAGGCCCCTTTCGCAGAATAAGCCTGTATATAATCACAGCCTTTGAGATGAAATGCAAAAAAGAGACGACAGTGAGGATGTCGTCTAAACGGGGTACTGCTTTGGGCCTCTAAGGGTCAATGGGGCCTTCGCATTTTTATGATCACTTGACTGCCAGACGCAGACCCAAATCATCAGGATAGGGATCAAAGTAGTTTTGCGTCATCAGATACCGGTCGGGGTATTCGGCCAGGTAATGCTTCAGCAGCGTTATCGGGGCGAGAATAGGCAACTGTCCGTTGCGATAGTGCAGGATTACGTCGCGCAGCTCGCCTCGCTGGCGGGTGTTCAGCTGGTTACGAAAATACCCCTGAATATGCATCAGCACGTTGGTGTGATTCTTACGCGAAGCGGGTTTTTTCAGGATGGTCATCAGCTTTTCCCGGTACGCCACGAAGAAGGCGTCCAGGTCTTCCCACTCGTGCAGCGAGGCAACGAACGGGCCGATTTCACGGTAACCCGCCTGATGGTGCGCCAGCAGCTGGAGTTTGTAACGGCTGTGGAAGTCCAGCAGCGCGCGGCGCGTGAGGCCATTTCTACGCAGCGTGTTCAGTTCGTGCAGGGCAAAAACACGTTCGACAAAGTTTTCCCGCAGAACCGGGTCGTGCAGCCGTCCATCCTCTTCCACGGGCAGCCACGGCCAGGTTTCAAGGAGCGCGGCGGTGAACAGCCCGACGCCCTCCTTGCGGCCCCGGTTGCCGTTTTCGTCATACAGCCGCACGCGTTCCATGCCGCAGCTTGGGGATTTTGCACAGACAATGAACCCCGCCAGATCGCCGATTTTCGACAGATAATCTGTCGTAAAGTCAGCCATTTTCTGCGTGAGATTGTCATGAGGTGGCTTGCTGAAGCGCAGCTGCGTTTCACAGCTTTCTGTCAGCGTTAAACGAATGGCAGGGCGTGGCGTAGGCAGCCCAATCGCCATTTCAGGGCAGACCGGCTTGAAGCTTACCCACTGGGCCAGTTCGTCCATGACAAAACCCATACGTTTATGCCCGCCGTCAAAGCGAACGGCGGAACCGGTCAAACATCCGCTAATACCCAGCACAGGTTTTTTTGTCATGGTGTGGTCCTCCCATTCTCCCTTTAAAACTTACACAACATGCGTAATTTGTCCAAGTATTAGCGTAAGTATTTTTTATATTCCTTTAAAATCAATGAATATTAACTTCCCTTGTAGGTCGAGTAACCGTACTGGCTCAGCAGGAGTGGGATGTGCAGTTTTTCGTTGGTGCGGGTCACGGTAAACAGCACCGGGATCTCCGGGAAGAAGGAGTCCAGCTTTTTGCCGTGGAAGTAATCTGCGGTTTTGAAGGTCACTTTATACACGCCAGGCTGCATATCCTGATCCTGCGGATAAAGCGATTTGATACGTCCGTCGTGGTCGGTTTTACCGCTGGCAACCTGGGTCCATTTGTCCTGCTGCTGTTTTTCCAGCGTGACGGTAACGTCGGATGGCGGCATCCCGGTTTGCTGGTCAAGAACGTGTACACTCAGCGTGCCGACAGGGGCACTAAATACAGCCGGAGCAAAGGCCAGGGTGGTCAGCATCAGCAAAGGGGCGGTTTTTTTCATGGTGTTTTCCTGTTGGGTTATTCGTCACAGGAAAACGTTAGCATCTGCGGTGCGAAAAAATATTCAACTTTTCGTGAAGATTCCCACAGGAGAAAATCGTCAGAGGATAATCACTTCAAGCGATACCTGCTGCTGCCACTGCTCCACCTGCTTTTTCCGTGCAGCGGTGAGTTTACCGCTGGTGACCAGAAGCCATTTACGATCCGGGAATATTTCCGGTGCCAGCGCGGCAGGAGGCGAGGGCAGAATGTCGATCCGGTGACCTTGCCCGGTGCGCGTTAAGGCTTCGAGCCAGATCTCGCACGGGTCATTCAGATGCCAGCCACTGAGCAGAATATTATCGCCAGGCGCTTTTTTATCTCCCTCGAGACAAAACGAGGTGTAGGCGATGATGATGCCATCGAGGATTTCACGCAGGGTCATGGCAGCAGCGACGTTAGCGGAGACCTGACTACGCAAGGGGCGCAGTACGTTCGCGACCAGCTCTGGCCGAGGGTATTCGCGTCCGGCATCGTAAATCATCTGGCGCAGGGACTCGACTTTACCGTCCTGCAGGCGTTGCAGCATGTTCTGTTGCAGGGTTTGCCAGTTATTGGTCCGACCCGGTGTCGGGCGTTCCAGCAGGGGTTTGACCTGGCCAATCGGGACCCCTTTTTTTACCCAGTCGAGGATTTTTAGCGCCTGCTGGACGTCTTCATCGCTGTACTGGCGGTGACCGCCATCCGTGCGCTGCGGCTTGAGTAAACCATAGCGACGCTGCCACGCCCGCAGCGTGGTGGCGGTGATGCCGCTGAGTCTGGCGAATTCGCCGATGGAGTAAGCCATGCCCGTGTCCAGAGTGGAGGAATATTCTCAATATACTACGAATTTTCCCGGACGGGATGAAGCGTCGAAACGGTGCACTACAATTAACGTCCAACCATGCAAATGAAAGGAGTTCTCATGAAGGTATGGCCTGTTGTGACCGGTGTCGCCATCGCTCTGACACTGGTCGCCTGTAAATCTCCTACGCCGCCGAAAGGCGTACAGCCCATTTCAGGCTTTGATGCCAGCCGCTATCTCGGCAAATGGTACGAAATCGCTCGCCTGGAAAACCGCTTTGAACGCGGGCTGGAGCAGGTGACTGCCACCTACGGCAAACGCAGTGACGACGGCATTAGCGTGCTAAACCGGGGTTATGACCCGGTGAAGAAGACGTGGAATGAGAGCGAAGGCAAAGCGTATTTTACCGGTGAACCGACCACGGCGGCGCTGAAGGTGTCGTTCTTCGGCCCGTTCTACGGCGGCTATAACGTGATCAAGCTGGACGATAAGTACCAGTACGCGCTGGTGAGCGGCCCGAACCGCGATTACCTGTGGATTTTGTCGCGTACCCCGACAATCCCGGATGCCGTGAAACAGGATTACCTGAATACCGCGCGCGGTTTGGGTTTTCGTGTTGATCAACTGGTGTGGGTGAAGCAGTGAAGATCGTGCTTTCTTCGTAGGGTATTACTGGTCTGCCTGGATAGACTTTCGTTATTAGCGTAACGGGAGACAACGAGATGAACTGGCAGCCTTTTCGCGGCGACGCGCCGGAAAATATGACGATTTTCAGTGCGTCATTTCCCGATGTCAGCGACCAGTGGCCGATGAAAGACGATGCTGCCCGTGAGATCGCTGCGCTTGACCGGGCGCTGAAAGCCGAGCCAGCGCTCCGGCCCCCGCTGATTGAATACGAAGAAGGCGGGCAGGCCGTGCTTGTCCCTCAGAACCGTTATTCCGAACAGGCTTTTCGTAACCGGCCGGCGCTTACCGCGTGGCGAACGCGACTGGTGCCCTCCGCGCTGGCGTTGTTTGTGGTGCAAAACCCGCTGGAAGACCGTCTGCCTGACGGTACAAAAATGGACAGCGACAGCCGCCAGTGGTTTATCCACGCTAACGATGCGGTTGGCGTGCGCTCCCGTGCCAAAGTACTGGCCGCGCTGGTGGAAAAGTACATTCATAACGAAAGTGAGAACAACTGGGTCAGCCTGGCGAGTGGGGCCGCTATTCCGGTGCTTGAGGCGCTGCGCGAGGCAAAGCTCGACGGTCAGCAGGTTTTTCTCACGCTGGTGGACAAAGACCCCGTGGCGCTCAGCTGGGCCGAAACCATGGCGGCGCAGGAAGGCATTGTGGTGGGCGAACAGCTTACGCTGCTCAGGCGCAATCTGCTCCATACGCTGATACGTAACGAGGACCTGCTGCTGGAGCTGGGCGAGCAGCAGGCCGAGCTTGTCGATGCACTGGGGATTTTCGAATACTTCAACGATACCGATGCGGTGATTTTCCTCCAGCGCGCGCTGCGGCTGGTAAAGCCTGGCGGAGCGGTGATTGTGTCGAACATGTTGATCAGCAGCCCGCAAATTGACTTTGTGCTGCGGGGTATCGGCTGGGAGGATATTCACCCGAGGTCGTTACAGCAGCTGCAGGATATTCACCTCGCGGCGGGCGTGCCGGTGGAAAACGTCACCGTGGTGGTACCGAAGGACGGGGTGTATGCGGTGATGGAGATTAGGAGTTAACACGGTCGGTGGAGTGGACAAACCGCACAATCGGTTCCCTCTCCCTTTGGGAGAGGGCTAGGGTGAGGGTGGACAGTCCGCTACAATATTCACTGTTCCTCAGTTGTTCGGTTTACCCGAACAACTGCCATGAAGGATTAGGGAAGGTGCGAACAAGTCCCTGATATGAGATCATGTTTGTCATCTGGAGCCATGGAACAGGGTTCATCATGAGTCATCAACTTACCTTCGCCGACAGTGAATTCAGCAGTAAGCGCCGTCAGACCAGAAAAGAGATTTTCTTGTCCCGCATGGAGCAGATTCTGCCATGGCAAAACATGGTGGAAGTCATCGAGCCGTTTTACCCCAAGGCTGGTAATGGCCGGCGACCTTATCCGCTGGAAACCATGCTACGCATTCACTGCATGCAGCATTGGTACAACCTGAGCGATGGCGCGATGGAAGATGCTCTGTACGAAATCGCCTCCATGCGCCTGTTTGCCCGATTATCCCTGGATAGCGCCCTGCCGGATCGCACCACCATCATGAATTTCCGCCACCTGCTCGAGCAGCATCAACTGGCCCGTCAATTGTTCAAGACCATCAATCGCTGGCTGGCCGAAGCAGGCGTCATGATGACCCAAGGCACTTTGGTGGATGCCACCATCATTGAGGCACCCAGCTCTACCAAGAACAAAGAGCAGCAACGCGATCCGGAGATGCATCAGACCAAGAAAGGCAATCAGTGGCACTTTGGCATGAAGGCCCACATTGGTGTCGATGCCAAGAGTGGCCTGACCCACAGCCTAGTCACCACCGCGGCCAACGAGCATGACCTCAATCAGCTGGGTAATCTGCTTCATGGAGAGGAGCAATTTGTCTCAGCCGATGCCGGCTACCAAGGAGCGCCACAGCGCGAGGAGCTGGCCGAGGTGGATGTGGACTGGCTGATCGCCGAGCGTCCCGGCAGGGTAAAAACCTTGAAGCAGCATCCGCGCAAGAACAAAACGGCCATCAACATCGAATACATGAAAGCCAGCATCCGTGCCAGGGTGGAGCACCCGTTTCGCATCATCAAGCGGCAGTTCGGCTTCGTGAAAGCCAGATACAAGGGGCTGCTGAAAAACGATAACCAACTGGCGATGTTATTCACCCTGGCCAACCTGTTTCGAGTGGACCAAATGATACGTCAGAGGGAGAGATCTCAGTAAAAACCTGAAATAACGCCAGAAATGGTGGAAAAAATAGCCTAAATAGGCTGATTCGATGTGTTTGCGGGAAAAAAATCGGCCCAGATCCGCGAAATTTTAATCAGCGAGTCAGCTTGGGAAGAAATGACCTGCTTATTCGCACCTTCCTTAACAAAATGCGATTTGAGTTAGGCTTATAACAAATTTAATTTTGGCGGAAGATCACAGGAGTCGAACCTGCCCGGGAACGCTGGCGTCCCCAACTGGATTTGAAGTCCAGCCACCTCACCGGAGATGACGATCTTCCGCGCCTCGATTGCTACATGGAGGCGGGGCGCATTATAGCTACTTTCAGGCATTTACCACATACCCCACACCACTTTTTTCACCTCTCTTTTGACCTGTACACCCCTGTTTCAGGTAATTCCTAAGAAAATCCTCATGTTAGCCCTCCGCTCTCCCGGACATTTACCGCGATCACAAAAAACAAGAAACGTAATCTGCTAACCAGAAATCGCAATACCCGCCTTTGAAACAATGGTTTAAAACCAATGCAACCGGTCTCAGCGCCCCCTACAGCGTGAAGGATAAAAAAAGATGAGCGAAGTATTGTCAGTAAAAGAGAAGATTGGCTACGGCATGGGAGACGCCGCCAGCCACATCATTTTTGATAACGTCATGTTGTACATGATGTTTTTCTACACCGATATTTTCGGCATTCCCGCCGGGTTTGTCGGCACCATGTTCCTGCTGGCGCGCGCGCTGGATGCGATCTCCGACCCGTGCATGGGCCTGATTGCCGACCGCACCCGCAGCCGCTGGGGCAAGTTCCGTCCGTGGATTTTGTTTGGTGCCATCCCGTTCGGCATCGTCTGCGTGCTGGCCTACACCACGCCGGACCTCAGCCTCAACGGTAAAATGGTTTACGCCGCCGTTACTTACACCCTGCTGACCCTGCTCTATACCGTCGTCAACATCCCCTACTGCGCGCTGGGCGGCGTGATCACCAACGACCCGACGCAGCGTATCTCCCTCCAGTCCTGGCGCTTTGTGCTGGCGACGGCGGGCGGCATGCTCTCCACGGTGCTGATGATGCCGCTGGTAAACCTGATTGGCGGCGACGATAAAGCCTTTGGATTCCAGGGCGGTATCGCCGTGCTGTCGGTGGTCGCGTTCCTGATGCTGGCGTTTTGCTTCTTCACCACCAAAGAGCGCATTCAGGTGCCGCCGAGCACCACCTCCATGCGGGAAGACCTGCGCGACATCTGGCAAAACGACCAGTGGCGAATCGTCGGCGTGCTCACTATCCTCAACATCCTCGCCGTCTGCGTGCGCGGCGGGGCGATGATGTACTACTGCACCTGGATCATGGGTTCGCCTGAGGTGTTCGTCGCGTTCCTCACCACCTACTGCGTCGGCAACCTGATTGGCTCCGCGCTTGCCAAACCGCTCACCGACTGGAAGTGCAAGGTAAGCATCTTCTGGTGGACCAACGCCGCGCTGGCGGTGGTCAGCGTGGCGATGTTCTTCGTGCCGATGCATGCCACCGTGCTGATGTTCGCCTTTATCTTTGTCATCGGCGTGCTGCACCAGCTGGTGACGCCGATTCAGTGGGTGATGATGTCCGATACCGTCGACTACGGTGAATGGACCAACGGCAAACGCCTCACCGGCATCAGCTTTGCCGGCACGCTGTTCGTGCTGAAGCTAGGCCTTGCGCTGGGCGGGGCGATGATTGGCTGGATGCTGGCAGGCGGCGGCTACGACGCGGCAGCCAAAACCCAGAACAGCGCGACCATCAGCATCATTATCGGCCTGTTTACCCTGGCACCGGCGATCTGCTACGTGCTGAGCGCCATTATCGCCAAACGCTATTACACGCTGAAAACCCCTTTCCTGACCAAAATCCTGGGCGAACTGGCGCAGGGCGCGCGCCGCAACCAGCAGGCGTTTGAGAACCTGCCGGTCAGCAAAGAATTGCAGAACTAAGAGGACGATAAGATGAAAATCAGTGATGGAAACTGGCTTATTCAACCGGGGCTGAACGTGACGTATCCGGTTCAGGTATTCGACGTGGAGCAGCAGGGCAACGACCTGGTGGTCTACGTGGCGCCGCGCGACGTGCGCGAACGTACCTGGCAACTCGATACCCTGATGTTTACGGTTCGCCTGTTCGCGCCGCAGGAAGGGATTGTCGGGGTGCGCATTGAGCACTTCCAGGGCGCGCTGGATAACGGCCCGCACTATCCGCTGAACATGCTGAAAGACGTGAAGGTAGAGATTGAAAACAATGCGGAATTTGCCGAGCTGAAAAGCGGCAGCGTTAGCATACGCGTCACCAAAGGTGAGTTCTGGACGCTGGATTTCCTGCGCAACGGCCAGCGTATTACCGGCAGCCAGCTGAAAAACAACGGCTACGTGCAGGACAGCAATACCGACCGCAGCTACGTTTTTGAGCGTCTGGATCTGGGCGTGGGGGAAACGGTCTACGGCCTGGGCGAGCGCTTTACCGCGCTGGTGCGCAACGGGCAAACGGTCGAAACCTGGAACCGCGACGGCGGCACCAGCACCGAGCAGTCCTACAAAAATATCCCGTTCTACCTGACCAACCGCGGCTACGGCGTGCTGGTGAATCACCCGGAAAACGTCTCGTTTGAAGTCGGCTCCGAGAAGGTCTCCAAAGTGCAGTTCAGCGTGGAAGGAGAATATCTCGAGTACTTCGTGATCGACGGCCCGACGCCGAAAGAGGTGCTGAACCGCTATACGCAGTTCACCGGGCGTCCGGCGCTGCCGCCAGCCTGGTCGTTCGGCCTGTGGCTGACCACTTCGTTCACTACTAACTACGACGAAGCCACGGTCAACAGCTTTATCGACGGTATGGTCGAGCGCGACCTGCCGCTACACGTCTTCCACTTCGACTGCTTCTGGATGAAGGCCTTCCAGTGGTGCGATTTCGAGTGGGACCCGGTGACCTTCCCGGATCCTGAAGGGATGATCCGTCGCCTGAAAGAGAAAGGGTTGAAGGTTTGCGTGTGGATCAACCCGTACATCGGCCAGAAATCCCCAATCTTCCAGGAACTGAAAGAGAAGGGTTACCTGCTCAAGCGCCCGGATGGCTCCCTGTGGCAGTGGGACAAATGGCAGCCGGGTCTGGCGATCTATGACTTCACCAACCCGGAAGCCTGCAAATGGTACGCCGACAAGCTGAAAGGCCTGGGGGATATTGGCGTGGATTGTTTCAAGACTGACTTCGGCGAGCGTATCCCGACCGACGTGCAGTGGTTCGACGGTTCCGATCCGCAGAAGATGCACAACCACTACGCCTACATCTATAACGAACTGGTGTGGAACGTACTGAAAGAAACCGTCGGCGAAGACGAGGCTGTACTGTTCGCCCGTTCAGCGTCCGTGGGTGCGCAGAAGTTCCCGGTGCACTGGGGTGGTGACTGTTACGCCAACTATGAATCAATGGCAGAAAGCCTGCGCGGTGGGCTGTCGATCGGCCTGTCTGGCTTTGGCTTCTGGAGCCACGATATCGGCGGGTTCGAAAATACGGCTCCGGCGCACGTCTACAAGCGCTGGTGCGCGTTTGGGCTGTTCTCCAGCCACAGTCGCCTGCACGGCAGCAAATCCTACCGCGTGCCGTGGGCGTACGATGACGAGTCCTGCGACGGGGTGCGCCATTTCACTCAGTTGAAATGCCAGATGATGCCGTATTTGTATCGTCAGGCTGCGCTGGCGCGCGAGTTCGGTACCCCGATGCTGCGGGCGATGATGCTCGAGTTCCCGGACGATCCGGCGTGCGATTATCTTGACCGTCAGTACATGCTGGGGGATTCCATGATGGTTGCGCCGGTGTTCTCCGAAGTGGGTGACGTGCAGTTTTATCTGCCGGAAGGACGCTGGACGCATCTGTGGCATAACGATGAAATCCAGGGCAGCCGCTGGCATAAACAGCAGCACGATTTTATGAGCCTGCCAGTTTATGTGCGCGATAACACACTGCTGGCGCTGGGCAATAATAACCAGAAGCCGGATTACGCGTGGCATGAGGGCACAGCCTTCCAGCTGTTTAACCTGGATGACGGCGCAACGGCGATGAGCGAAGTGCCTGCGACGGACGGCTCCGTGACGTTTACGCTGAAGGCGTCACGTCGGGGCGAAATCGTGACCCTTACCGGCGCGGGAGACGCGCAAAACTGGTCGGTGTGCTTGCGCAACGTGCAGAAGGTGAGCGGTGTGAAGGGCGGTTCACACGCGGGCAGCGAGTGGGGTGTGGTGGTGAAAGCAGAGGGGGATGAGGTGGTGGTTCATCTTTGATATATCAGGAATTGTGCGGTCTGATGCCCTCACCCTGGCCCTCTCCCACAGGGAGAGGGAACAAAACCTCGCAGCCGCCACCCGGCTTGGTTATTGCACCGGTGTTGAAACCACACCGCCCGTCATTGTCTGCTCGACCTGCTGCTTATCCATATTCACTGCATTCAGTTTCCCGTTAACGGTTGGCTTCAGCGGGGCTTTGTCCTGCACGCTGCCGCTGGCGGTGAGCTGAATATTGCCGTCACCCGCAATCGGCAGCGCTGGCCAACCCCAGTGCTCGATCACGTTCAGCGGCACACCGCGCCCGTTCAGGCTAACAGTGGTTTGCCGTTGGGGCAGTTGTGAAACAGTCGCCGTGGCTTCCAGAATGCCTTTCTCAGTAAACGCGCTCAGGTCAGTAATATTCACCGTGGCAGCGTTAGCATTCAGTGCCAGTGACGGACGACGCACATCCACGCGGTTAAAGGTTGCCGCCGCGCCATTCAGGGTTGCGCTGCCGCCCCAGACGCCCCACTGGCGATCTTTCACCAGCTGCAGGTTTGCGCCATAGCCATCCAGAGAGGTGATCTGCCACGGGAAGGCAGGATCGATGTCGATCACCAGGTTGCGGCTCAGACCGAATTTTTGCAGCGTCACGCTGTTCAGCCATTCCGGCAGAGGCTCCATCCACAGCGTTTTCCAGTTCTGCGGCAGGGTATACTCCAGCCCGGCGATGGCGACATCGTCCAGCATCAGCGCTTTGCCGTCGCGCTGCCAGTTGCCAGAGGTGCGCACCATGCCGCCTTCCCAGCGGGAGGTTAGCTGGCGCAACGCCACGCCCTGCGGAGAGAATTCCGCATTCAGGATTGGGTCAAACAGATGCAGCGAACCGTAGATGAATTCGCTGGCGTTCATGGATAAACGCCCTTCCTGGCTCTGCCAGTCGCCTTTACTCAGCGTCAGGTTGCGCAGGCTTAAATCAAGATCAGTAACTGCCCAGTCCGGGCCCTGCAGGCGGGCGTCGGTCACTTCCAGGCGGCCAATCTGCAGAGAGGGGATGGTGGTCAGCGGTGCGAAGAAATCCATCAGCGTTTTATCGCTCTGCAGACGGATCTCGTTCAGACGCAGGGTGTCGATGATCCAGCTTCCGTCGGCGTTACGCAGGGCGGAGCCGGTGAGTGAACCGCGGGCCATATCGGCACCGATGGTGTTCAACACCACTTCCTTGCCGTTCAACTGACCCTCGATCAACACGTTGGTGGCCGGCACGCCGTTCAGGGTGAGCGATCCTGCGCTCATCTGGATCTGCGCATTTTTACCCAGCACGTTGCCTGCTTCTGGTTGCCATGGGCTGACGCCCCCCGTGACTTTCTGGGCACTTAAATCCCACTCCGTATTGGGGCTGTTAAAGGCCATGTTGTTCAGTTGCAGACGGTCTGCCTGGAAGGGCAGCGGCGCAGTCTGAGGAGAAAGGTTCAGCGTGCCATCGAACAGGGAGATGGTGTCCATATGCAGCGGATCGGTAACCTGTCGGCTACTGAGGCCAATATCGACTTTTTTGGCAACCAGCGTGGCGGGTTTGCCATCCCGGCCAAAGGTGACGTTTTCCAGAATGATGTGGGAAGGCGACGAAAAGCGGTGATTCATCTTGTCGAAACTGAGCTCGTAGTCGGTATTTACCGTCACCCAGTTGCTGACCTGACTCGCACCCCAGCGGGTCTGGAGCAGGATATAGAGCGCCAGAACCACAATCAGCACGGCTACCAGAAGATAGACGAGTAGCTTTCCAATAAATTTCATGGTCTTCCATCCCGCAAAACGCACATAAAGGAGTTATGCACGATTTATGCGCAATCCTCAAGGCGGGAATGGTGTAATAAGATGTCACGGCAGGCATTGACTGCCTGCCGTGAGAGAGATCAATTTTTCTCAGGCGGGAATACGAGGTTCAGAACGATAGCGGTGATACCGCCCGCGGCAATGCCGGAAGAGAGCAGGTTTTTCACCCAGTCCGGGGCAAACTGCAGGATCAGCGGCTGCTGAGACACACCCAGACCCACGGCCAGCGACAGCGCGATAATCATAATCGCACGGCGGTTCAGCGGTTCGCGGGAAACGATACGTACGCCGGAAGCGGCAATTGTGCCAAACATCACCAGCGTTGCGCCGCCCAGTACCGGCTCAGGAATGTGCTGCACAAAGCCGCTTACCGCCGGGAACAGACCGAGGACAATCAGCATCAGCGCCACCACAAAACCGACGTAGCGGCTGGCAACGCCAGTCAACTGGATCACGCCGTTGTTCTGGCCGAAGCAGGAGTTCGGGAAGGTATTGAATACCGCAGAGACAAACGAGTTCAGGCCGTTCGCCAGCACGCCGCCTTTCAGGCGCTTCATGTACAGCGGGCCGGAAACCGGCTGCTCGGAGACGTCTGACGTGGCAGTGATATCGCCGATGGTCTCCAGAGAGGTGATCATAAAGACCAGCATCAGCGGCAGGAGCAGGCCCCAGTCAATGCCCAGGCCGTAGTAGAGTGGTGTTGGAACGGTGATCAGCGCGCTGTTGGTCGGCGCGGTGTTCTCTGGCAGCATGCCCAGCGCCCACGCCAGCAGATAACCCGCCGCCATGGCAATCACCAGCGAGGCGACGCGCAGATACGGGTTGCGCTGACGGTTAAGCAGAATAATGATCGCCAGCACGACACCCGCCAGCAGCAGGTTTTTCGGCGCGCCGAAGGTGTGGTCGCTCATTGCGGCATAGCCGCCGCCGATGGAGGTGAGGCCCACCTGGATCAGCGACAGGCCGATAATCATCACGACGACGCCAGACACCAGCGGGGTGATGACGCGGCGAGCCAGATGCAGAACGCGGGAGATGACCATTTCAGTGCAGCTTGCCAGCATCAGCGTGCCGAACAGCGCTGCCATCATCGTCGGCACATCCGCACCGCCGGTTTTCAGCGCTGTACCACCCATGATCAGTGGCGCCACGAAGTTAAAACTGGTGCCCTGAATCGACAATAAACCCGACCCCACCGGACCCCACGCTTTAATTTGAATAATCGAGGCCACGCCAGAGGCAAAGAGAGACATGCTGATGATGTGCTGAGTGTCCTGAGCCGGTAAACCGAGCGCCTGGCAGATCAGCAGCGCCGGGGTGATCACCGCAACAAACATCGCCAGAAGATGCTGGCAGGCGGCGAAAAGCGTTTGCGGCAGCGGCGGGCGGTCTTCAAGGCGGTAAATCAGTTCGCTATTTTGCTTCTGCGCAATCGGTTGCGCATCAGGCGACTCTATGGTGTTAACGGACATCGGCGGCAATCCCACGGTGGAAAAGCGGGCATTTTATCTGACCATCTGGTAAAAGCAAACGATTGCCAGCAAAAAAAAGGAAGAAAATCTGCCGCTTTGAGCAGGTTTTCTACAACGTATCGGGAAAAAAATTACACTTTTTGCGCCGGTGGCTCATGAAGAGCGCAAACCGGCCCAGGATAACGCCGCGTGTGTATGGAACACGCGCAATACAGGAGCCTTCTATGATTCATCTCGATACGTTGTCGACCCTTGTTGCCGCAACGCTGGTCTTACTGCTTGGCCGTAAGCTGGTGCATAGCGTTTCCCTTCTGAAGAAATACACCATTCCCGAACCTGTCGCCGGTGGCCTGCTGGTAGCGCTGGCCCTGCTGGTGCTGAAAAAGAGCATGGGCTGGGAAATTGATTTTGATATGTCCCTGAAAGACCCGCTGATGCTGGCCTTTTTTGCCACCATCGGCCTGAATGCCAACCTCGCGAGCCTGCGGGCAGGGGGTAAAGTACTCGGCGTATTTCTGATTGTGGTGGTTGGGTTGCTGCTGATGCAAAACGCTATCGGCATCGGAATGGCGACGTTGCTGGGGCTGGATCCGCTGATGGGGTTGCTGGCCGGGTCAATTACATTGTCTGGTGGACACGGTACCGGCGCGGCGTGGAGCAAGCTGTTTATCGAGCGCTATGGCTTTGAAAACGCAACTGAAGTGGCGATGGCCTGTGCGACCTTTGGCCTGGTGCTGGGTGGATTGATTGGTGGCCCGGTGGCGCGTTATCTGGTGAAGCACTCCACCACGCCGGACGGCAGGCCGGACGATGAGCTGGTGCCGACTGCATTCGAAAAACCGGATGTTGGGCGCAGCATTACTTCACTGGTGCTGATTGAGACCATCGCGATGATTGCTATCTGCCTGACGGTGGGGAAAGTGGTTGCGCAATGGCTGGCAGGTTCCCCGTTCGAACTGCCGACGTTTGTCTGCGTGCTGTTTATCGGGGTGATCCTGAGCAACGGTCTGGCGCTGATGGGTTTTTATCGTGTGTTCGAACGTGCGGTTTCAGTGCTGGGCAACGTCTGTCTGTCGCTGTTCCTCGCAATGGCGCTGATGAGCCTCAAACTGTGGGAGCTGGCCTCGCTGGCGCTGCCGATGGTGGCCATTCTGGCGGTGCAGGCACTGTTTATGGCGTTGTACGCGATGTTTGTTACCTGGCGCATGATGGGCAAGAACTACGATGCGGCGGTGCTGGCAGCGGGTCATTGCGGGTTTGGTCTGGGGGCAACCCCAACGGCGATTGCCAACATGCAGGCGATCACTGAACGCTTTGGCCCATCGCATATGGCGTTTCTGGTGGTACCGATGGTCGGTGCGTTCTTTATAGATATCGTCAACGCGTTGGTGATTAAGCTGTATCTGATGCTGCCGATGTTTGCCTGAGATCAGGCGTTGGAATAACGTTCGGTTTCCGGCATCCAGCGCTCTATTAACGCTGCCGCCTGTTCGGGGTAGCGTTCATGAATATGGCGGGCCAGGCGTTGAACTTCGGGGATCATCGCCTGATCGCGCAACAAATCCGCCACTTTGAATTCAGCATTCCCCGTCTGCCGCGTGCCCAAAAGTTCTCCCGGGCCACGTATCTCAAGGTCTTTTTGCGCAATAACAAAGCCGTCGTTGCTGTCGCGCAGCACCTGCAAACGCATCTGGGCGGTTTTCGAGAGCGGGGCTTTATAGAGCAGTACGCAGTGGGACGCTACCGCACCACGGCCAACACGTCCGCGCAGCTGGTGGAGTTGGGCAAGCCCCAGGCGCTCCGGGTTTTCGATGATCATCAGGCTGGAATTCGGGACGTCCACGCCGACCTCGATCACCGTGGTGGCGATCAGCAGGTGTAAATCGCCCTGTTTAAACGACTGCATCACCGCCTGCTTTTCGGCGGGCTTCATACGTCCGTGAACCAGACCCACCTTCAACTCTGGCAGTGCCAGTTTCAGTTCTTCCCACGTCGCTTCTGCAGCCTGCGCTTCCAGCAGCTCGGACTCTTCAATTAGCGTACACACCCAGTAGGCCTGACGCCCTTCATGCGTGCAGGCGTTGCGCACGCGGTCGATGATATCGCTGCGACGCGTGTCAGGAATGGCGACCGTTGTAACCGGTGTACGACCCGGCGGCAACTCGTCGATGGTGGAGGTATCCAGATCGGCGTAGGCGGTCATTGCCAGGGTGCGGGGGATCGGCGTCGCGGTCATGATCAGCTGATGCGGGTGGAAACCCTGCTGCAAACCTTTCTCCCACAGTGCCAGACGCTGATGCACACCAAAGCGGTGCTGCTCGTCGATAATCACCAGCGCCAGGCCGTTAAACTGAACCTGTTCCTGGAAGATGGCATGTGTGCCAACAATCATTTGTACCTGGCCGCTGGCAATTGCGTCCTGTTGGGCAAGGCGGGCTTTGCCTTTTTGCTTCCCGGCAAGCCAGCCCACTTCAATGCCCAGCGGCGCAAACCAGGCGCGGAAATTGTTGGCGTGCTGTTCGGCCAGCAGTTCCGTCGGTGCCATCAGTGCCACCTGTTTGCCGTGAGCAATGGCGCGCAGGGCGGCCAGGGCGGCGACCAGCGTTTTACCGGAGCCTACATCACCCTGCACCAGGCGCATCATCGGCACATCAAGCGCCATATCGCGTTCGATCTCGGCGGTGACGCGCGCCTGTGCACCGGTGGGTTTAAACGGCAGCGAGGCCAGCAGTTTATCTTTGAGCTCATCACGCGGGCTTAAGGGCTGGGCGTGGAAACGCTGCGCGCCGGCGCGGAGCGCCAGCATGCTCAGGTTATGCGCCAGTAATTCCTCAAGGATAAGACGCCGTTGGGCGGGGTGTTTGCCGCTTTCTAAATCGCTGAGCTGCAGCGTTGGCGGCGGGCGGTGAAGAGTACGCAGCGCTTCGGGCAGGCTCATCATGCCCTGCGCCAGCTCTGGCGGCAGCAGCTCGGTAATGGCGCAGGTATCTAGCAGCTCCAGCGCCTGATCGGTGAGCTTTCGCAACGTCGCCTGCTTGATGCCTTCGGTTGTCGGATAAACCGGGGTAAGTGTTTCCTGCAGCTCCGGTGTGCTGAGATCGCCCTGTACGCGGTACTCCGGGTGGATCATCTCTGCGCCGTATTTTCCGCGTTTGGCTTCGCCATAGGCCAGCACTCTGCGACCTGTCGCCAGGCTGTTTTTCATTGCCGCGTTGAAGTTGAAAAAGCGCATGGTGAGAATGCCGGTGCCGTCGCTGATCTGACAGGTCATCATCCGACGTCCGCCGAAGGTGATATTGCAGTTCAGGACTTCGCCTTCAACGGTGGCATAAATGGCAGGCAGCAAATCGCCAATTTTGTACAGCTGGGTGCGGTCTTCGTAACGCAGGGGGAGGTGGAGCAGGAGATCCTGCACGGTGTGCAGGCCGATTTTAGCCAGCTTATTGCTTTGCGCCGCGCCCACGCCCGTCAGGCTATTGAGCGGGATGGCATCCAGCAGGCGGCCTTTCATCGGTTACCCGGCGTACTGCATGGTGGCCCACCACTCGCCATCGGCTTCAATTTCGCCCTGCGCGTTGACGTGGGGGTAAGGCAATTTTTTCTGTTTCGCAACGCGAGCCAGCACCGGATAACCCCCTTCAAACAGCAGGCGCTGCTGTTCATCTTCCGGCAGCATACTGTTGCTGCGTTTGTACATTCCGGCATTCTGACGCTGGCGCTGCGCTTCATAAAGAATAAGCGCGGAGGCCACAGAAACATTGAGGGACTGAACCATACCGATCATCGGAATGATAATGTCCCGATCCGCCAGATCCAGTGCTTCCTGAGTGATACCGGTTTTCTCCTGACCCATCAAAATACAGGTCGGACGGGTGTAGTCGATCTCGCGGAAATCTACGGCTTTAGCGGACAGGTTAGTGGCAAGTACCTGCATACCGCGCCCTTTCAGGTGGGTTACGGCTTCGCCTATGGTCTGGTGGTGTTTGACAGAAACCCAGCTGTTACTGCCTGCAGCGGCAGATACCATGGTACGCATGCGGGAGCCCGGCCAGACAGCGTGCACTTCATGCACGCCGACGGCGTCTGCAGTACGGACAATGGCAGAAACGTTATGGGGCTTATGGACCTGCTCCATGCAGACCGTCAGGTCTGGCTGACGCCTGGCGAGCATCTCGCAGATACGTGCATAACGTTGTGCATTCATAAAACTAGTTTCTGTTTCGGGTGACTTTAATCACGTCCGGCATGACGCGGATCTTGCGCATAATGTTCGCCAGGTGCACGCGGTCGCGGGCGGTCAGACGAATAAAGGCGCTGTATACGCGGCCATCTTTTTCTTCCGTATTCAGACTCTGAATGTTGGAAGAGGCCGTGTTGATCGCTGCCGTCAGGTTCGCCAGGGCACCCTGGTGGTTGAACATATCCACCTTAATTTCGGTGATAAATTCCTGTGCGGTCTCTTTATCCCACTCGACCGCCATAAACTTCTCGGCTTCTTTCTGGTAGCCGCGAATGTTACGACAGGATTCGTGGTGGATAACCAGCCCTTTGCCCGGGCTGACGTGCGCAATAATCGGGTCGCCAGGGATTGGACGGCAGCATTTTGCGAAAGTGATAAGCACGCCGTCTGCGCCTTTGATAGGCAAATGACCGTGGCTTTGCGTAGCGGGCTGCGCAACGGAGGCATCCCCCTGTTGCAGATTTTTCGCTACCACTACACTCATGGCGTTACCGAGGCCGATCTCTGCCAGCAGGTCATCAAGCGAGGCGAGTTTCATGCGCTCCAGCTCACGCTGAATGTTCTCTTGCGGGATTTCAGCCAGCTTACGGCTGCCGCCCAACGCGTGGTTGAGCAGACGACGTCCCAGACTGACCGAATCATCGCGCTTGAGGTTTTTCAGTAACTGACGGATTTTGGCGCGTGCTTTAGAACTCACGACAAAGTTCAGCCAGGCCGCGTTCGGACGTGCGCCCGGTGCGGTAATAATTTCCACCGTCTGGCCACTGGAGAGCGGCTGAGACAGCGGGTAAGGCTGTCTGTCGACGCGTGCACCCACGCAGGCATGACCAATATCGGTATGCACGGCGTAAGCGAAGTCGACCGGCGTTGCGCCCGCAGGCAGTTCGACAATACGGCCTTCTGGGGTGAAAACGTAAATCTCATCCGGGAAGAGATCGGATTTAACGCTCTCGATAAATTCAAACGAGCTGCCCGCACTCTGCTGAAGTTCCAGCAGGCTCTGCATCCAGCGTTGTGCGCGGATTTGTGCGGTGGTACTGCTTTCGCCACCGTGCTCTTTATACGCCCAGTGTGCGGCAACACCCATCTCTGCCATCTGGTCCATATCTTCGGTGCGAATTTGCACTTCAACCGGCACGCCGTGTGGCCCGATCATCGAGGTGTGCAAAGATTGATAGCCGTTCGCTTTTGGAATGGCGATGTAATCTTTCATGCGACCCGGACGCGGTTTATACAGGCTGTGCATCTGCCCCAGCACGCGATAGCACGTGTCGGCGTCGTGGACGATCACGCGGAACGCGTAGATATCCATGATCGAGTGAAAACGCTGCTCTTTGAGCACCATTTTGCAGTAAATGGAGTACAGATGTTTTTCACGACCGCTGACGCGGCACGGAATTCCCGCTTCCTGTAAACGCCCTTCGATTTCCGAGAGGATCTTTTGAATCATCTCTTTACGGTTACCGCGTGCGGCTTTCACCACCTCTTTAATCACACGATAGCGGTTCGGGTACAACGCTTCAAAACCCAGCTCTTCCAGCTCGGTTTTAATGTGATGGATACCTAAACGATGCGCCAGTGGACTGTAGATTTCGAGGGTTTCACGGGCAATGCGGCGACGTTTATCCGGGCGAAGTGAGCCCAGCGTGCGCATGTTGTGGGTACGGTCAGCGAGTTTGATAAGAATGACGCGGATGTCCTGCACCATCGCCATAATCATCTTGCGGAAGTTTTCGGCTTGCGCCTCTTTCTTGTCGCGGAAATTCAGCTTATCAAGCTTAGAGACCCCTTCCACCAGTTCGGCAACGCTTTTGCCAAACAGCTGTTCCATGTCCTGGTAAGTGGCAGGGGTATCTTCAATCACGTCGTGCAGCAGAGCGGCCATCAGTGTTTCGTAGTCGAGTTTCATCTCGGCCAGAATACAGGCTACCGCTACCGGGTGCGTGATATAGGGTTCACCGCTTGAACGTGTCTGGCCCTCGTGAGCGTCACGTGCAACGAGATACGCCTGCTGAAGACGCTTAATCTGGTCTTCAGGCAGGTAGGTTTGAATCAGTTGATTCAGGCTTTCAAACAGATACAAGGGCGACCCGCAGGTTTAATTAACGACGACCTTCAGCAATAGCGGTTACGGCCTGCAGTTCTGCGGCTTCCTGCTCTTGCTGCTCCTGGCGCTCGCGCACGTCGAGGATCTGGTTGTTAATCAGACCTTCTTCGATTTCGCGAAGTGCAATAACGGTAGTTTTATCGTTTTCTTCCGGTACCAGCGGATCTTTACCGCCTACCTGCATCTGACGAGCGCGACGCGCGGCGACCAGCACCAGGTCAAAACGGTTACCAATTTTCTCTACAGCGTCCTGAACAGTTACGCGTGCCATACTTAAAATGCTCCACAGGTGAAGAAATGACTGGGCATGATACTGAAAGTGGGTTCAGTCTGCCAACAGTTTGGTGATTAATGCGTCATGTCGCTGCTTCTGGCGGCTCATACGCAGACGTTCTGCGCGAAGAATGGTTTTGAGATCGCTCAGCGCGGCATCAAAATCATCATTCACAATAAGGTAATCATATTCCGCGTAATGGCTCATTTCTGCAACTGCCTGTTCCATACGCTTTGCGATCACTTCTTCGCTGTCCTGGCCACGACCGCGCAGGCGGCGATCCAACTCATCTTTCGATGGCGGTAAAATAAAGATGCTGCGTGAGTCAGGCATCTTCTTGCGAATCTGCTGTGCGCCCTGCCAGTCGATATCCAGGAACACATTTACGCCAGTTGCCAGAACTTGCTCAATGGTTTCACGCGAGGTGCCGTAATAGTTACCGAACACTTCTGCGTGTTCAAGAAACGCGTCTCTGCCAATCATCGCTCTGAATTCGTCGTGATTCACAAAGAAATAGTGTTCACCGTGTACTTCACCCGGACGCGGCGCTCGCGTGGTGTGAGAAACAGAAACCTGTGTGTCGTACAACGGTTGGGTTTTTAACAGTGCCTGAATAAGGCTGGATTTACCCGCGCCACTTGGGGCAGAAACAATATAAAGCGTGCCTTGAGCCATGAGAGTCTTTTGTATGTGTTAGCGAAGAAGTCCTACATACGGGCTTATTATACACGTCACCGCTCTGTGACGTAGTCTTTGTCACACTTTTTCCCCTCGAATATTGAATTTTGCGTGCCGTTTTCAGGTTTTATCTGTGGTTTTCTGCAACCAAAAGAAATACCGGACAGCGTCTCGCATTGTGAAACGTTGACGTTAGCGTTGTGTCAGGCATCCGGGTATACCTCCTGCAACACAAAGGAGGGTTGAGATGTGGCAATGGATAAGCGGGTTAATGCTGTTGTGGTGTGGTTATGGGGTTGCTGTGTGTCCGGTGTGGTCACAGGCAAAAGCAGAGAAAGAAATTGCGTCCTTAAGTGCGCAAATCAAACGCTGGGATGATGCCTACTGGAAACAGGGCGTTAGCGAGGTCAATGACGAGGTATACGACCAGCTTAGCGGCCGGTTAAAACAGTGGCAGCACTGTTTTGGCAGTGAATCACTGGATGCCGCCATTCCTGCCCTGACGGGAAATATCAAACATCCTGTCGCCCATACCGGGGTCCATAAAGTGGCCAGTAAAGAGGCGCTTCGCACGTGGATGCATGCCCGGCACAATCTCTGGATGCAGCCAAAAGTCGATGGCGTGGCGGTGACGCTGGTCTATCGTGACGGAAAGTTAATTCAGGCCATCAGTCGTGGTAATGGCCTTAAAGGTGAGGACTGGACTGCACAAGTGCGTTTGATCCCGTCAGTCCCTCAAGACGTGTCGGGTGCGCTGGCAAACAGTGTCCTGCAAGGGGAGCTTTTTTGGTTGCGCGAAAACCACATTCAACGACAGATGGGGGGATTGAATGCACGCGCAAAAGTGGCGGGTGCGATGATGCGGCAAAAGGACAACGCGCTTCTGAAACAGACAGGGATATTTATCTGGGCCTGGCCGGATGGACCCAAAGATATGCAAAGCATGTTGTCTGAACTTACCAGTGCAGGGTTTCCTCTGACGGCGCGCTATACCTTGCCAGTTGAGACTGTAGAAGGCGTCGATAAACAGCGTTCAACGTGGCAAAACACGGCATTACCCTTTGCTACGGATGGCATTGTAGTGCGATCCGCAGATTCTCCCCAGGGTGAAAACTGGTTGCCCGGGGAAGGTAACTGGGTTGTCGCGTGGAAATATTCCCCTGCAACACAGGTAACAGAGGTCAGTGATATTCGTTTTACCGTGGGGCGAACGGGCAAAATTTCCGTTGTAGCAGCGCTGGAACCGGTGCTACTGGATGATAAACAGGTGCAGCGAGTGAGCCTGGGATCGGTCGGTCGTTGGCAGAGTCTGGATATTGCCCCGGGCGATCAGATACAGGTTAGCCTGGCCGGTCAGGGTATCCCCCGGTTTGATAAGGTGGTCTGGCGAGGAACGGACCGACAAAAACCACTCCCTCCGCCCTCGCGTTATCATTCAATGAGCTGTTTTTATGCTTCACCGGAGTGTATGGAACAATTCTTTGCGCGGTTGACGTGGCTCAGCTCAAAGCAGGTATTCAACATTGAAGGTTTAGGAGAATCAGGATGGCGGGCACTCTGGCAAGCACATCATTTTGAACATCTCTTTTCATGGCTGTTATTAACTCAGTCGCAGCTGCAGTCTACGCCGGGGTTTTCCGCTGCGCGTGGGTTAGCGCTCTGGCATCGCTTTAATCTGGTGCGTGAGCAACCTTTTATTCGCTGGCTTATGGCGTTGGGTGTGCCGCTGACACAGGCCTCGCTGAAGGCGATGGGGGACATGTCCTGGCAGAAGATGAGCGCGCGTAATGAAAAGGACTGGCAGTCCTTGCCGGGGACGGGAGAGGAGAAAGCGCGGCAAATCGTTAACTGGATGCACGCGCCTCAGGTAGATGTGCTGGCAAAGTGGCTAGCGGAGCAGCACATCAAGGGATTTTGACATCAATGAGCGCTGTGTTTGTAGTGAAAAACAGGCAGTCCAAGCTTCAGCCGCAGCGCCAGCATGCGCGCTGTAAAGCCGAACAGCAGCGTGGAGATGACCACCACATCATGGTTCGACACGTAATGTTGCAGGGCGATATACAGCACTGCTGCTGCGAAGGATATGCCGGCATACAGCTCTTTTTGAAAGACCAGAGGAATGCGTTTGCAGAACATATCGCGCAGTACACCTCCGAATACGCCCGTGATCACCGCGGCAATGGTGGCAATAACAGGTCCTTCACCCATATCGAGCGCGATTTGTGCTCCGATGATCGAAAAGACGATCAGCCCCAGTGCATCAAGCACCAGGAACAAGCGGCGCAGATGAGGCATAACGGGGGCAACAATGGTGGTTAATACTGCGGCTGTCGCCACGATAATCACATACTCGGGGTGTTTAACCCAACCGAGTGGGTAATGACCAAGCAGGATATCGCGTACAGAACCGCCGCCCAATGCGGTAGCAGTGGCGATAATGATCACACCGAAGGTGTCCATCCGGCGACGTCCGGCGGCGAGTGCGCCAGTCATGGCCTCTGCGGTGATACCAATAATATAGAGAATGTGAAGCAACATATAACCTCCGGAGTGAACGTGGGGAGGTTAGCGATTTGTGCGCAAGATCACGATTGAGATTTTCTAAGGCGATTCAGTTTGCCATATAAAATATTATCAAGCCTTACCGTAAATGGCTTATGAATGGTGGTGAGATGAGAAATCCCGGCATGTAACGGATTAGAAATAATAATGGATGACGCCATCCGACGCCATCCGGAAGGTGTTACTCGATTGGATCTGAATGTTGAGTATCGCTATAAGTTGTTTGATTTTCAAGGTTTTTATAAAATATTGTTTTCGAGTAACTACACCCTTAAGTACAACGAAAACAGACCCTATACTTAATTGCTCAAAGTATAGCGGCCATTCTTGCGTGCAAAAACTGAGTTAAGGTGTCTTATACATAACACACGATATATGTAACAAGGAGGTCTATGCCATGCTACGAATAGCAGTTTTGCCCGAAATGGGGCTTGCAACAATTTTTTAGGGTGAAATCGGCAGCAATAGGCTAATAATAATGAAAAATCGGGTTGACGGTAGCTTAGGTAAGTTGTTATTAGTATATTTGGAAGGGCAGGTTTTTCCTCTTACCTACGTAAGGGTGGCTCTAATAAAGAACAGCTTATTTTTTGGCTGTTGTTGGGCTTCGGCTCACTGATCCTCCGGGATGTTCAACGGTTCTCAATAGTTCCTGTCCTTTCTTTCTTCAAACTAACAGGGGGATTTTGTGCGGGATAATATTTGGTTTACTTACAAAGCTCGTATAAACGCACATCATCGTCTTGAAATGATGGAAAAACATTCGCAGTTTCTTCTTGTCTGGTATGCTATTTTGGGAGCGGTGCTTTCTGTTGTAACAATACGTTATCCTAAAATTATTGGAGATAATACAGATATTTGGGCTGCTATTCTGTCTATTGTTTTACTCGGTGTGTCGCTAGTAGTATCTAATCTGGATTTTCGTGGGCGAGCTATTGCAATGCGAAAAAATTATTTGGCTCTCCAGAAACTATATGCTGAAATTCCTCAAGAACACTCTCTCACGTCAGCTCAAATTGCAGCATATAATGATCTCTTGAGCGAGGTTGAGAACCATAAAGAAATCGACGATAAAATGGCTAGAGTTTCCTCCCATTTAACATTAACAACGCGAAACCCAACTATAGAAGAGATAAAAGAAGTTAGACGCTTTAAAAGAGTAAGGTTCACCATTACATCTCTATTATATTTAACTCCTTTGATTCTAATGTGGATTAATTATGAATGCGGCGCGTAAGTTTAAAGGGAAATATTCCATAAGGAATCTTAAATCTATTTATCAAAACAAAATAAAAAGCTCTGGGGCTATAGGTATAGATAGAGTCCGTCCATCGAGTTTAGAAAAAAAACTTAATGATGAACTGGAACTTATTTCAAAAAAAGTTAATGCTGGAATCTACAAATTCACAGCATACAAAGAAAAGTTAATTTCAAAAGGTGCAAGCTCTAATCCTAGACAAATTTCGATTCCCACTGCTAGAGATAGAATAACTCTAAGAGCATTATGTGAGTGCTTGTCAGATGTATTTCCCGAAGCGAGACTTAAGTTACCACATACTGTCATGGATTCTTTAAAGGAGGCATTGCACGAAAAAAAATTCACAGAATATGCCAAGATTGATCTTAAATCTTTTTACCCTTCAATTGATCACTCACTTATAGAACACGCGATAAAAAGCCGAATCAGGAAAAAAGAGTTTAGATCACTAATTATGTCGGCATTAGCTGTACCTACAGTTAATGAATTCAAGGGTAGTAAGCATGCCATGCCGAATACAAAAGGCGTCCCTCAAGGGTTAGCTATTTCTAATATCCTTGCCGAAATATCGCTTGGAAAGTTTGATAATGAATTGTCATCTGATCCTAATATATGGTTTAAAAGATATGTTGATGACATATTAATTTTAACTACTTCCGGTCAAGCAAGTATCGTAGCAGAAAATATTATCAGAAAATTAGAATCAATAGAGCTTAAACCACATCCGCTCAACGAAGAAAACTCTAAATCAGTGGTGGGTGTGATAGGTACACCCTTTAGTTTTTTAGGATATCAAATTATTGGTGAAGAACTTTTAATTAAAAGGGATAGTATTCTTCGTTTTGAGTCATCACTCGCAAAGATATTCACTGCCTATAGACACGCGCTTTCGCAGGCTAAAAATAAGCGGGATAAAGAAAAATCAATCGCTTATTGTCAATGGAAACTCAATTTAAGAATTACAGGGTGTATTTTCGGTGGTAAACGTCTTGGTTGGGTTTCTTATTTTTCTCAGATTTCAAGTACTGCTCAATTACGAGCAGTTAACCATACTGTTACAAAATTTATTAAGCGATTTGGACTGGGTGATGATATCAAAGCAAAATCCTTGATAAAGACATTTTATGAAATAAATCGTGGAGTGGCATTTACATCAAGATATATCCCCAATTTTGACAATCTCACTATAGAACAGAAACGTGAAGTAGTTTCTATGTGGATTGGCAGAGAGGCTGCTAACAAATTGAGGGACTCTGAGGTGGAAAGGAAGTTTAATTACAAGATATCATCCGCAGTTAAAGAGCTTGAAGAAGATATCACTGGGATATCTTAAGTAAAATATTTGTAAGTGTGCATAACCTGTTTTTTATTACAACCAATGTTTGTTTTTATAATGTAGCGTGACGTGGTAGTTATAGTGATTTCTATTTTTAATTACGGCAGTTACTGATGGGTGAAATTGAAATAGATAAATGGCTTTATTATGGTGGTTATTCTGGAAAAGGCTATGATTAATCATAGCCTTTTCCTAATTGAAATTTTTACGCTAAATAAATAGATATGAAGTAATAGATTTTATTTTCTGGTTTGTTGATTTTTTCGATCTGACTCTTTGTTATGTAGAAAGAAAACAGACGATATGTTAAATATGCTACTTAATCGTTCAACGCAGAGCGACCACTGCTCCCAAATTGTATTCTTATTGAGTAGCTCAATCTCATGCTTAACGATTATGCCAATGACCTCACGGGGCAAACGTGAGTTCTGAATGTTTCGCATGATAGAGCGTTTCAATGCCGCTATGCTGGGTTCTGCTGGAATCGCGCGAATGTATCCCTCAGTTAGTAGCTCATATGCTAAATCGTCCGAGTAGACTTGAAGTCGTTCGAAGGGGTTTCCCATACTCAGAAGGTGAGCCAGCATCAGGGCATTACCGCTCTTGCTCGTAGGCGTGGCATTGGGTTGGTATCGGGACTCGATACGCAAGAATTGCCGATGCTCATTCAGATTGATGTTAATGAGTCTGGATTTCTCCCGAAAAGTGAGTTGTTTGCTTCCATGAGCATCTATCTTCTCATAGCAAAGAATATATAAAATAGAACGTGAACTGCCGATCCTGACACTCGGTAAACTCTTTTTATTATTGCGATACGATGTTTTTCCTGCTCGTTCTAATCCCCATATATAGTTATCTAATTGACAACCATAAATATCGACAGCAACATCTATTCGTGTAATCCATGATCGTGCCAATAGGTGATAAAATACTTCCCCTAATCGCTGATTCATCCACGATAATAGATTATCGATCTTACTTGCAGTCAGATGTTGGGGGTGGAAATCTAAACGTATACCTCCTGTGTTATGATTTATTGGTGAATAGTCAATTCGTAATAAAACTGGAGAGTTTTCTTTGATTCCCATGATTAATAACGCGTTACGATAGGGTTTACCTTTTTTGTTTTTTATGTGTCTCACTCTATATTTTTTATAGTTACTTTTTCTCATTTTTCTAAGTTTAGAATATACTCTCATCATCTCAGCTTTGTTGAGAAAGCAACTTACAATTGCAAGTCCATCAATTCGCATTTTTAATGAATGTCCAAAATTGTCTTTACCAATTCTCATAGAAGAACAAAAGTCGATATTGTGCTTATTTAATAGCATTGTTATTCCTTACGGCTGATAGCCATATATGGAATAGAGAACAATGACAGTTAATACTTACCCTAATAGGGTGTAAATGCTCCTAATGGCTATTGAAGCATGTTTAACTGATATATTATCTATTCAGATATACTATGTGTGTGTATATAACGTGCTATTAGAGCAACGGTATATTGGTTATGGGAGGGTTAATTCGTCTGTTCCTGCGCTAAAGGTACTTTTTGGCGACTAGTAATCCATTGAAGTATTTCTTCCTCTCGCCATGCAATCGCACGAGAAGAATTACTTTGGTCATTTGCCCCACCTGTTAAGCGAACTGGTTCAGGGAAGTGGCCTGCTTTGATTTGGCGATATAGCGTTGCACGGGATATAGCGCACAATTCAAGAACCATTTTCATCTTGATCAAACGTGAAAAATTCATCTCAAAACCTGTTCGATTTGCGTACCGGATTGATACGAAGATTCTTTACAGTTTTCGATTTAGACGTTTTTATACTGATTTTTATTATCTGACGATCAGATTTTTTGTGATTTAAAGTGTTGATATTAAATGAAATTTTTATTGTGTTTGGTGTCAAAATATCTGATCGTCAGATTTATAAAAAATGATTTTAATCTGATCATCAGATCCAGTCTTGACAATCGTCTATCGAACATTAATCTGATCGTCAGATCTGATATTTTTAACACGTGGTTGGAATAAGAATGACGAAAAAAACAAAAGCAGAAAAAGTTAATGAGTTAGCTGTTAGAAGAAAAAGGGATATTGAATATCAAAATAAGCGTAAAGAGAAACTTGAAAAACTTGGCGAGCATAGTATTACAATAAGATTGGATAATGCTGATTATGAGTCGTTATCGGATATTTGCGAAATTTTAGGATATCAACGTCCAGAGGCAAAAAAACGTAACCTGATAGAAATTTACTCAGCCAGTTTGATTCACTTGCTTCGTATTGAAAGGGAATCAACGATTTACAAACCTAAATCACGAAGAGCTAAAAACTTTTATCGGTTATATAAAATTGTGAATCATTTAAAACATGATAAAAATTACTCTGATAATGAAATCATAACAAAGATGACATCTGATAAAATGCTCACTCCCTTATCGGTGATGAAAGGAGCGAAAAATTCTTCGTGGAATGAAAAAGCACTAAAAAGAGTATTGGATAAAGAAAAGGTAATTGAGGCGTTAAAGAAAATAGATGGCGATTTTAAAAAATCTTTACTCATTAAGTCATCAGGAATAGAATAATATTCCTGTCTGAAATAACTCTTGATATTTATTACTGTTTGGTATATTCATCAAGAAGCATAATCAATATACGCCTCTGCTTATGTGTCAGCCGAGGCCAAATTTTTTCAAATCGGCTTTTCAGATCCGTATCCTTTACTGGTACATATTCGAGTTGTTACTGTTTATGGCTATCTGGTTCCGTGAAACAATCAATGAAAAACCAGCTAATTGATGTATCAAGTGTAATGGCGATATTCACCAGATGCGCCACGTTGATCTTGTTTGTTCCGCGCTCGTATCGCGATAGTTGTTGGTGAGATATATCAACGAGTTCTGCTAAATGCTGAGCTGTTATTCCCAGTTCTTTACGACGCATTTGAATGCGTTGGCCTACCTGTTTGTCTGCACTGTCCGAAGATAACTGAGCCATACTTACCACTCTTCACCTATAAAATGTCTATAGATGGAAGTTTGTGGTCATTTTGCTCTTGTATGAACATTATCTATAGATTATAAATGTATTTTGCGCATCTATAGATGTGGTGGTGAAGGGAGGGGAGCAAGAGAGTGGATACCTCGTAATCAGCCGCTTTTAGGGGAGTAAAAGTTCATTTGTTCCCGTAATAAGAGGTCTTTTTGATAAGTCTATAACAAACTCTTAAACGAATAGCTTGTTTGGCATGGCTGATGAGAAAACAAGAAATATTGATTATCGAATCACGCAGTGATCAGGATATTTATGATGGCAGATGCGAAGGCGATACATTAAAGCGCGTCCTTCAATTACAGGGTGTTAGTGCAAAAAGTATAGAGGTGATTAACGAGGAAATGTTTATTAAAGCCTTAAACATAGCCAAGCGAGAAAATATAAAATACATTCATATCAGTGCGCACGGTTTTGATGAGGGTTTTTCTCTTACTGACGGTGATATTGTTACGTGGCGTGATTTCGACCGTCTTGCATGGCCAATTTTACGAGGCAAGTGTATTTGTTTCTCAAGTTGCTCTGTTGGCAATGGAGTAGCAGAATTATTTACTCTGCATAAATCTTTCTGTAATGCAATTGTTGCTCCAACAAGAAATATTAGTTGGGGGGAAGGGTTGGTTGCATATTCTGCATTTTACCATCGAGCACAATCACACGAAAATTCATCTTCCCAGAATGTAAAAGTAATGAATCATATCGTTGGTGCAGGAACTTTTAAACTTATCGAGTCACCTTATATATCACGAACCTATACGATTGGAGCCTTCATGAACAATATTTTATGAATAAAGAGCGTGTTTTATTTAATCTAATTTGTCGTTTAAGATAAACGACAAATTAACAAGGGTTAGAGATTGACTGTTTTTGAATAGGTGGATTATGAGCGAGAATCTTTCTGCTTCACAGAAAAAGATTAAGAATGAAATAGTTCTTAGAGCTATCGGGGCTGGTGCTGGCATCGCATTTTTAATTGCGGGTGTTGTTTATTTTATTTTTGCTATTGAACCTATGTTTGCGAGAATAGGTTTGTCTTTAATAGTATTTACGGTATCTTTTTTTATTGCAACTAAGGTTACTATTTATTTTCTCTCCGGTGATTATCAATGTGAAGCTTGCAATGCAACATATAGTATTGAGCTGATTGATACAGAAGAGATATTTTTATCCGCTATACCTCGTAGTGCAATCAAAAATGGAGGTCGGGTAATATCAGGTGATCGTGAAGGTAAGCATATTGTAATACATGAAAATTGGACGGAAGAAAAATATGATGTTACCAGAAAATATCGTTGTGTTGTTTGTGGTGACACATATCATGAGCAAGGTGTGGAAACAAGAAAAACTAGCTTTTCAAGTACAAAAACTTATCGGTAATGATTTGTTAGATTAAATTTTTTATAAAGATAACAGAATTATGATGAAAAATATAACGATAGCATTTATTTTAGTCACAAGTGTATCTCTGGCACATGCTGGCGAATATGTTAAACGTAATGGTATTTTATCCCTTTCTCCGAGAGGTGAGATTGCTGAATTCAACATTAATGCTTCACATGGTGATACATCAATATGTGAAGTATATGGTGAAGCTATATCAATTGGGGCAGAGAAAGGACTACGTAATCAATGGGTGTATAGCGATAAAGAAAGTATGTGCACAGTAGTTATCAGTGAAAAACAAAATGGCACCATGCAGGTTATTACTGACAAATGTGACAACTATTGCGGTGTATCAGCTATAGGTGCTATGGATGGGAAATACAAGAAGAAATAATTAGTGTGGGAATGCCAATTCCTAACCTGAAATAACTCAGGTTAGGAATAAGGGTTTTAAAACAGAGGGAAACTTACGCAATATCTTTTCTTAATGGTGTTACGTTATAATTCTCACCTTTTTCTAACGATACGAGTAAATTGTTCCATAGTCCTAAAGCTGCTTTGCGTTCATCAAAATATTGGTAACGATTATAAATACCTTCAACGCCCTTGATTCGATGATTTAAGCATCGTTCAGCAACTATGGGATCTATTCCCAGCGCGGCCAGATGTGATCGCGCTGTACGCCGGAAATCATGAATAGTGAAGTTAGGGACGTTAGGCATGTTGGCTTTAATTTTTCCTAACGCTACAGATAATGTACTTTCCTGAATATGGGGGATCATTCGATGCTGCATTTTTCTGGCCGGAAGAACCCACTTACTATTACATGACATACAATGAAGTTCCTGTAGCCATTCAAGCGCAGGAGCAGGAATAGGGATATCGATCGCATCGCCGTTTTTTACCCGTTCAGCAGGCAGATGCCAGATGGCATTTTTAAAGTCGAATTCTTCCCACGCAGCGCCGCAAAACTCCATTTTTCGGCAGCAGAAAACCAGAATAAGTTTCATGGTTAACTCATTTTGACGTGAGAAACCCTTTGTCTTTGGCATGGTCTGGAAGAACTGCACGAGTTCTTCACGACTAAGCCAGCGCTCCCGGCTTTGTTCCTGTCCACCAGCATCAGCGATTTCAAAAGCGCCAGTAGGATTAGTTTCCAACATATGCCGTTTTATGCCGTAATCGAATATGCGGCGAGTCCATCTCAACACATCGTTAGCGATTGTCGGTGCACCACGCTGGACGATTTTTTGCAGCATGTCATCAATATGGAAGGGACGAACATCTTCAATTCTGAGGTGCCCGATATTAGGGTTGATGTCCTTGTCTATGCGACGGCGCAGAATGTCTGGATTCTTCCAACGGGTCAGGATCTGGCGTTCAAAGTATTCGGCGGCTAACTCTGAAACACGTAGTGCGTGTTTTTCTTCCTCCATTTTCTTCAACGCTTCTGCTTTGCGTTCTTGCTTCTCGCCCGCTACGTCATGGCCCAGAGCGACACGAGCGGAAAGCTCTTTAGCGATTTCCCGCGCTTTGGCAAGTGAAATGCTGGAGTAGTAGCCGATGAGCATCACTCTGGCTTTACCCGCCATTTTGTAACGAAAGCGCCAGAATGGGGCGCTATATGTCTCTGGAAAACAGATATATAGCCCATTTCCATCGGAGCGTCCCGCGAAATGTTCTTTGTTTTTTATCCATGTACGAATCTGTATGTCTGTCAATTTGCTCATATGTCACTCGTTACCAAATGGGGTGTACTTAAAGTGGTGTACATAAAACCGAGTAAGTACACCTTTAAGTACACCTAAAACATGCGCTGTAGTGATACGATATGAGACTATATAAAACAAAAAAAGCCATTTTTTACAATGGCTTTTTTAGACAGTGAGATGTGATGAGACTCTATGAGATCGCGTGAAACGTTACTCGATATTCTGGATCTGCTCGCGCATTTGCTCAATCAGAACCTTAAGTTCAATCGCTGAGTTGGTTACTTCGGCATTGATCGACTTAGACGCCAGGGTGTTCGACTCGCGGTTGAACTCCTGCATCATAAAGTCCAGACGGCGGCCCACAGCTTCCTTCTTCTTCAGGATGTTGTAGGTCTCTTTAACGTGCGCTTCCAGACGATCCAGCTCTTCAGCTACGTCAACGCGCTGCGCCATCAGCACCAGCTCTTGTTCCAGACGGTTATTTTCCAGCTGAACTTCGGCTTCTTCCAGTTTGGCGACCAGGCGCTCGCGCTGCCATTGCAGCACTTCAGGCATATGGGTGCGCACTTTCGCTACTTCAGTGCTAACGCCTTCAAGACGCTGCTCAATCATCGCCTTCAGTGCCTGACCTTCGGTTTCGCGGGCAACGATAAAGTTATCCAGGGTGCTGTCAAGGGCACTGAGAATTTCAGCGGCAATGGCATCCAGGTCCTGCTCACCGGCGGCCATGACGCCTGGCCAGCGCAGAATATCAACCGGGTTGATTTCGCCTTCATCGCTCTGCATTTTGACCCAGTTCGCTGCATTAACGAGCTGTTTTGCCAGTTTTTCGTTGAGGATCAGTTCGCCCTGCGCGCTGGCATCAGGCTCAAAACGCAGGTTACATTCCACTTTACCGCGCGTCAGACGCGTACGGATTCGCTCACGTACGACGGGCTCAAGGCTGCGGAACTGCTCCGGCATACGGAAATAGGTTTCCAGATAGCGCTGGTTTACCGAGCGCATTTCCCAGGTAGCGCTACCCCAGCTACCCTTGATTTCACGCCGGGCGTAGGCGGTCATACTGCGGATCATAGATATTCCCGTTTTTAAAGGAGAGATGGGGGGATTATAGCTTTCGGGGGCTTCTCAGGATAGGAATAAGCGTCCTTTATCCGTATAATGCGCAGCCACATTCGTTTCAAGCCGGAGAATTCATCATGCGTCCAGCAGGTCGTAGCGCCAATCAGGTGCGTCCCGTCACCCTGACCCGTAACTATACAAAACACGCTGAAGGCTCCGTGCTGGTTGAGTTTGGTGACACCAAAGTACTGTGTACTGCATCTATTGAAGAAGGTGTTCCGCGCTTTCTGAAAGGTCAGGGCCAGGGCTGGATCACGGCTGAATACGGCATGCTGCCGCGTGCGACCCATACCCGTAATGCCCGCGAAGCGGCAAAGGGTAAACAGGGTGGCCGTACCATGGAGATTCAGCGTCTGATCGCGCGTGCGCTGCGCGCCGCCGTTGATCTGAAAACGCTCGGTGAATACACCATTACCCTTGACTGTGATGTGATTCAGGCAGACGGCGGTACGCGTACGGCGTCGATTACTGGTGCCTGCGTAGCGCTGGCCGATGCCCTGAATAAACTGGTTGCAGCCGGTAAGCTGAAAACCAATCCAATGAAAGGGATGGTTGCAGCCGTTTCCGTGGGTATCGTTAACGGCGAAGCGCTTTGCGATCTGGAATACGTGGAAGATTCCGCTGCCGAGACGGACATGAACGTGGTGATGACCGAAGACGGTCGCATCATTGAGGTGCAGGGCACTGCAGAAGGTGAGCCATTCACCCATGAAGAACTTCTTACCTTGCTGGCTCTGGCCCGAGGGGGAATCGAATCTATTGTAACGACGCAGAAAGCGGCGTTAGAAAATTGATTTTAAAGGCGACCAATGAGTCGCCTTTTTTTTGCCTGTAAGACAGAAAAACCAAAGGAGCAAATCCATGAAATCGTATCAGCGCCAGTTTATTGAGTTTGCGCTTAACAAGCAGGTACTTAAGTTTGGCGAATTTACGCTGAAATCCGGGCGTAAGAGCCCCTATTTCTTCAACGCCGGGCTGTTTAATACCGGGCGCGATCTGGCATTGTTAGGCCGTTTCTATGCCGAAGCGCTGGTGGATTCCGGGATTGATTTTGACCTGCTGTTTGGCCCGGCCTATAAAGGCATTCCGATTGCGACCACCACAGCGGTGGCGCTGGCAGAACATCACGACCGCGACGTGCCATACTGCTTTAACCGCAAAGAGGCCAAAACCCACGGTGAAGGTGGAAATCTGGTCGGCAGCGCGTTGCAGGGCCGCGTCATGCTGGTCGACGATGTAATCACTGCAGGCACAGCAATTCGTGAATCTATGGAAATTATCCAGGCCAATGGCGCGACGCTTGCAGGCGTGCTGATTTCTCTGGATCGTCAGGAACGTGGTCGCGGAGAGATCTCTGCCATTCAGGAGGTGGAGCGCGATTACAACTGTAAAGTGACGTCGATTATCACCCTGAAAGATCTGATTGCGTATCTGGAAGAGAAGCCTGAGATGGCGGACCATCTTGCAGCGGTACGCGCATATCGAGAAGAGTTTGGCGTGTAATGTTATTGCCCGGAAGCGCTACGCTTACCGGGCCTACGGCGTTACTGCAATTGGGTAGCCACTAACGGCCAGCGGGCGTCAAAATCGTCCGTTGGACGGTATTTGAATTCGCTACGCACAAAGCGGGAGAGCATCCCTTCGCAAAACGCCAGAATCTGGCTTGCCAGCAGCGTCTCATCAGTGTTGTAACCTTCCCCTTCACGCATTTTCTTCTCACGCAGAACCTGGCGCAGTTGCGCTTCAATGCGCTCGAAAAGCTGGTTAATGCGGCCCTGCAGTCTGTCCTGCTCAAACATCAGGGCATGACCGGTCAGGATACGGGTTAAGCCCGGATTGCGTTCACCAAAGCCAAGGACTAACAGCACAATCAGACGCAGACGCGCGGTGGTGTCTTTTTCGTCTTTCAGAATCAGGTTGATGCGCGTGATCAGGCTGTCTTCGATAAACTCGATCAGGCTGTCGAACATCCGGGTTTTGCTGGGAAAATGACGATACAGCGCCGCCTCAGACACGCCTACAGAAGCGGCCAGTTTCGCGGTGGTGATGCGTTGACTGCCATCGCTGGATTCAAGCATCAGAGCCAGAGATTGAAGTATTTCTTCGCGACGATTCCTTTTCGCGGTTTGTTTTTCTGCCATGTTACAAAATACCCCTGAAAATAAGCACTTGCCAGGCTGGCATCCACACAGCGACCGCAAACTGAGGCTTGCGGTTTGTTATTGCATTATGGCGCTGTGGGACGCGTATTTATTGGGCGATTATTTACGCCCGGAATGGCCGAAGCCGCCTTCGCCACGGTCGGTGGCGTCAAAGTCTTCCACCAGGTTAAATTCTGCCTGTACCACCGGTACGAAGACCATCTGCGCAATACGCTCGCCAGGTTCAATGGTGAAGCTGTCCTGACCACGGTTCCAGACGGAGACCATCAGCTGACCCAGGTAGTCGGAGTCGATCAGGCCAACCAGGTTACCCAGCACAACGCCATGCTTATGGCCCAGGCCAGAACGTGGCAGGATCACTGCGGCGAGTGATGGGTCAGCAATGTGGATCGCCAGACCCGTCGGGATCAGAGTAGTGGCACCCGGAGCCAGTTCTACGGCGTCATCGAGACAGGCTCGCAGGTCAAGTCCGGCAGAGCCGGAGGTGGCATAGGTTGGCAGCGGAAATTGCTCGCCAACACGCGGGTCCAGAATCTTAACGTCGATTTTTTTCATCATAACGGGTAACGATCTCGTCCAGTAATTGTTGGCCCAGGAGTTCCTTGCGCTCAAGCGGTAAGACTTTATCTCCATCCTGCCAGAAAAGGTGCAGTGCGTTGCTGTCGCTGTTAAATCCTTGCGTGGCCAGCGATACGTCGTTCGCGCAAATCAAATCGAGGTTTTTGCGGGTACGTTTTTGCCGGGCATATTCTTCCACATTATTTGTTTCTGCGGCAAACCCAACAACGTAAGGTCGATGGCTTTTTAGTGCGGCGACACCGGCAACGATATCCGGGTTTTTCACCATTTTTATTGTTAATTCATCACCTTGCTTTTTGATTTTAGCCTCGGCGATGGTCTCGGCGCGATAATCTGCGACGGCCGCACAGCCGATAAAAATCTGTTGGTTTTGCGCATGTGCTTGTACTGCGGCTTCCATTTCCAGCGCGGTAGTCACATCAATGCGCTGAACAAACGGCGGTGTAGGTAATGAGACCGGGCCGCTCACAAGCGTAACGTTTGCACCGCGCTTTGCTGCCGCTGCCGCAATCGCAAAGCCCATTTTACCGGAGCTGTGGTTAGTGATGTAACGCACCGGATCCAGCGGTTCACGCGTTGGGCCCGCGGTAATCATGATATTGAGATGTTGCAGATCGTTGACAGGGGAAAAATGGGCTGCAGCCATATCAACGATAGTCAGCGGGTCGAGCATACGTCCTGGGCCGATATCACCACAGGCCTGACTGCCGCTATCCGGTCCCCAAATTAACAGGCCACGAGCGGCCAGCGTCTCCAGATTATGCTGGGTGGCGGCATTGCGATACATCTGCTGGTTCATCGCGGGTACGACGGCGACGGGGGCAGGCGTGGCCAGGCAAATGGTTGAGACCAGGTCATTTGCCATGCCGGCCGCCACACGAGCGATTAAATCTGCCGTGGCAGGGGCAAGAATAACCAGGTCAGCCCATTTCCCAAGCTCAATATGGCCCATCGCAGCTTCGGCTGCCGGATCAAGCAGGCTGTCAGATACCGGGTATCCTGAAACGGCCTGCAGGCTCAATGGAGTGATAAAGGCTTTACCGCCTTCGGTGATCGCGACCCGCACATCGGCTCCACGCTCACGCAGACGACGCACCAGTTCCGGCGCTTTATAAGCAGCAATACCGCCGCTCACGCCAAGAACGATTTTTTTACCGGCCAGGCTCATCATGATTCTTTCCTGTTGGGGTTCACCAGAGAGCGGGCATTTTATCACAATCCCTAATATGGGGTGATTTTGTCCTTCGGACACTTTGCGAGGCGTTACGCAAGACTGCAACGTCGCCGTCGAGCGCCTGTCTGGCTTGTGGCAGCATGAGAGGAAAAGGGAGAAAGAGCATGGAAGAAGAGGATGAGCAGTTGCTGCCGCGCGAAAAACTGCTGCGTTATGGAGTAACCCTGTTAAAAGACGATGAGCTCCTGGCGCTCTTTTTACGTACCGGCACGCCCGGAAAAACGGTATTTACGCTGGCAAAAGAGCTGATAGGGCATTTTGGTTCACTGTATGGCTTGTTGACTGCCGACCTGGCTCAGTTTAAGCACGTCGAGGGGATCGGCGTGGCGAAATATGCTCAATTGAGGGGCATTGCCGAGCTTGCACGGCGTTTTTACAATGTCCGTCTGGAAGAAGAGGATCCAGTTCTGACCCCAGAAGGCGCGCGTGAATTCCTGCAAAGCCAGCTGGCGGATGCGGAGCGCGAGATCTTTATGGTGATCTTTCTCGACAACAGAAACCGGATACTGAAACATAGCCACCTCTTTTCGGGCACATTGAGCCACGTTGAGGTACATCCGCGTGAAATTGTGCGCGAAGCGATAAAAGTGAATGCAGCCGGCGTGATCCTCGCGCATAATCACCCCTCTGGCTGTGCACAACCGAGCAGAGCTGACAAAGAAATTACCGAACGCATTATCAAATGCTGTCAATTCATGGACATTCGTGTGCTGGACCATCTGATAATTGGCCGCGGAGAGTACATTTCTTTTGCAGAACATGGCTGGATTTAGGCTATTTCTCGCGATCCATCGGGATCTTTGTCTGTTCGGGACTTGAGCACACCGCCGAGTCAGCGTATACTACGCCACCTTTGAGAATCTCGGGTTTGGCATTTGGGCCTGGCAATCGAGAGTTCACTTAGAACTATGCGATGACCGGGCTGTAAAGCCTGACGAGGCGCCGATACCCCATACGAAGCTCGAGCTAATTTGATTTTTGGAGAATAGACATGTCCCGAGTCTGCCAAGTTACTGGCAAGCGTCCGGTGACCGGTAACAACCGTTCCCACGCACTGAACGCGACTAAACGCCGTTTCCTGCCGAACCTGCACTCTCACCGTTTCTGGGTTGAGAGCGAGAAGCGTTTTGTCACCCTGCGTGTATCTGCTAAAGGTATGCGTGTAATTGATAAGAAAGGCATCGATACAGTTCTGTCTGAACTGCGTGCCCGTGGCGAAAAGTACTAAGTACTTAAAGAGGAAATAAATCATGGCTAAAGGTATTCGCGAGAAAATCAAGCTGGTTTCTTCTGCTGGTACAGGTCACTTCTACACCACCACGAAGAACAAACGTACTAAGCCGGAAAAACTGGAACTGAAAAAATTCGATCCAGTTGTACGCCAGCACGTACTGTACAAAGAAGCTAAAATCAAATAATTTTAGTCTCCTTGTATTGAAAAACCCCGCAACTGCGGGGTTTTTTGCATTCTGTATCTCAACGGAGGAACCATGCCAGAATTACCAGAGGTAGAGACTAGCCGCCGCGGTATTGAGCCGCATCTGGTCGGTGCGACTATTCTTCATGCGGTTGTCCGTAATGGGCGTCTTCGCTGGCCGGTTTCCGATGAGATCCATGCGTTAAGCGACAAACCGATCCTCAGCGTTCAGCGTCGCGCCAAGTATCTGCTGCTGGAGCTGCCCGACGGCTGGATTATTATCCATCTGGGGATGTCCGGGAGCCTGCGTATCCTCACTGAAGAACTGCCAGCGGAAAAGCACGACCACGTCGATCTGGTCATGAGTAACGGCAAAGTGCTGCGTTACACCGACCCAAGACGCTTTGGCGCATGGTTGTGGACTAAAGAACTTGAAGGTCACAGCGTGCTGGCGCATTTGGGGCCAGAGCCGCTCTCAGACGCGTTTAATGCGGAATACCTGAAAGAGAAGTGTGCAAAGAAAAAAAGCCCGATTAAGCCATGGCTGATGGATAACAAGCTGGTGGTCGGCGTGGGGAATATCTATGCCAGTGAATCACTGTTTGCTGCCGGGATCCATCCCGATCGGCTGGCCTCTTCGCTGTCTGCGCAAGAGTGCGAGCTGCTGGTGAGGGTGATTAAAGCGGTGCTGCTGCGTTCCATTGAGCAGGGCGGAACAACGCTGAAGGATTTCCTGCAGAGTGACGGTAAGCCCGGTTATTTTGCTCAGGAGCTACAGGTATATGGCCGTAAAGGTGAACCATGCCGCGTGTGCGGAACGCCGATTATCGCAACGAAGCATGCCCAGCGCGCCACGTTTTATTGCCGTCAGTGCCAGAAATAGGGCTACTTTAACTTTTCCATCAACGCCTGATGGACGTTAACCGGCAGGAAATGGGTCACATCGCCGTGATGCCGTGCAACTTCTTTCACCAGCGTGGAAGAGATAAATGACCACTCTTTGGAAGGCATCAGAAACACGCTCTCCAGCTCTGGCATCAGGTGGCGGTTCATGTGCGCCAATTGCATCTCGTACTCAAAATCTGCCACTGCGCGTAAGCCGCGGATCAGGATATTAGCCTGCTGGGTGCGGGCGAAATTAGCCATCAGGTCACTGAAGCCCACCACCTCAACGTTCGACAGATGTGAGATCGCATCGCTGGCGAGCTGTACGCGCTCGGGCAGATCGAACATCGGTTTCTTACTGGGGCTGGCGGCTATCGCCAGAATCACCTTGTCAAACATACTCGCCGCACGGGTGATAATATCAAGATGACCGTTAGTGATGGGATCGAAGGTACCCGGATAAATCGCTTTTGTGCTCATGGCTCACGTTTTCTCTGAGTAGCCGCGGCTAAGCGCCCACAGCTCGGTGTATTTGTTGAAAGTATACTGGGCATTCACCACCGCCAGTAACCAGCCCTGTTTACCATCCAGAACGCCGCCACGTAGCAGCAGCGTTTTCAGAAACGCGCCCAGCGTGTGGGTGAAGATACCGGTCAACGTGGCCTTCTTGCCGCGCTGATGACGTTCCTGCGCCCATGCGGTGGCATAGTTGAGCTGTTTACGCTGGAAGCTGGCGAAATCGCGGCAGGTCAGGTGCAGTAAATCACCGTTTAAGGCGACTACCGGGGCGGTATCGCAGGCCAGGGACTCATGCACCAGGTTATCGTTGTACTGATAACGCTCGCGCTCATACAGGCGCATCACGCGGTCAGGATACCAGCCGCTGTGGCGCATAAACCGGCCGAGAAAGTAGTTACGACGCGCGATGCTGTACACCGCACCTGGCTGCGGCGCAGAGAGCACACTCTGAATCGCCTGCTGGAGTTCTGGCGTGATGCGCTCGTCGGTATCGAGCATCAGGACATAATCACCAGTGGCGTGTCCCTGCGCGCGCTGGCGCTGGATGCCATAGCCTTGCCAGTCTGTGTCGATAAAGACCTTTGCGCCCGCAGCACGGACAACATCCACCGTGTTGTCCGTGCTGCCGGAATCAAGCACGACAATTTCGTCGGCCCAGGCGACAGAGGCCAGGCAATCGGGAAGCAGGTCGGCGGCGTTTTTGGCGATCATCACGACCGACAGACGCTGAGACATTAGTGGCTCCGCTGAGGCAGATAAGGTTGCAGAAGCTGCAGCAGACGGGTCAGAGCGCCCTGGTTCTGATGCAGCACTTCGACGGCATGGCGACCGTACCACAGACGGTAATCTTCGTCGGTCAGTAAGGTCGAAACCTCTTTGACCACTGAGTCCGCATCGGTCACGGTAATTAAACCATCGGCTTGCTGCAATTTAGCGCAGATATCTTTGAAATTAAATGTATGCGGCCCCATCAGCACCGGAATCGCATGCGCCGCTGGCTCCAGCGGGTTATGACCACCGCGCTCGACCAGGCTGCCGCCGACAAAGGCGAGGTCGGCAATGCCGTACAGCAGCATCAGTTCGCCCATCGTATCGCCAATCACCACCTGGGTGCTGCTGGACGGGATCTCGCCGCTGCTACGCAGGGTGAAACTGAAACCGCCTTTTTGCACCATCTCGCGGGCGTCTTTGAAACGTTCCGGGTGACGAGGCACCAGAATGAGCAATAAATCCGGGAATTTTTCCAGCAGCTTACGGTGTGCTTGCAGGATGATCGCTTCTTCGCCGTCGTGGGTACTGGTCGCAATCCAGACCTGACGACGCGGCGCCCACTGGCGGCGCAGTGTCACCGCTCGGGCAGCGAGTTCAGGTGTGACCGAAATATCGAATTTCAGACTGCCGGTTACCGCGAGCTGATTGCGCTTAAGACCAAGAGAGACAAAGCGTGCGGCATCTTCTTCGTTTTGCGCGGCAATCAGCGTGATCTGGCTCAGCAGGCGGCGCATAAATTTGCCCAGCTTGCCGTACCCTTTAGCCGAGCGTTCTGACAGGCGCGCGTTGGCAATCACCAGCGGAATTTTACGGGCATGCAAGGCGGAAATCATGTTTGGCCACAGCTCGGTTTCCATCACGATCACAAGCTTTGGGCGAACAGTTTCGAGGAAACGGTTCATGGCGCAGGGCAGGTCGTAGGGCAGATAGACGTGATGCACGTCTTTACCAAATGCGGACATCACGCGCTCAGAGCCGGTTGGGGTCATGGTGGTGACGGTGATCGGCAAAGAGGGATAACGATGGCGCAGGGCGCGGACCAGCGGAATAGCCGCCAGCGTTTCGCCAACGGAAACGGAATGCAGCAAAATACCGTCCGGCGCGACTTTATTGCGGCAGAAGCCATAGCGCTCAGCCCAGCGTTTACGATACGCAGGTGCTTTACGGCTACGAAGCAACAGTCTCAGCCACACCAGTGGCTGAATGATGTAGAGCAGGGCGGTATACAACAATTCCAAGCGATTATCCGTTTTTTTAGTTTCGGCGGGCAAATTCTAAGCATTTAAGCCAGGTAAAGCTATCTCTTATGCCAGATACCGCTTTAAACGGAAATAACGGCGACCCAGTCGCCAGTGCTGGCGAAGCCCACGGGCGTTTTTCCAGATAAGCGTCCAGATCCCGCGATCGAACAGTTCCTGAATAATTTCACGCTTTTTGGTGGCATCACCAATGTTGTTAATCGCGTGCAGAATACCCAGACCCTCTTTCGCGATTTGCCACTGGCAGGCGGGCACGCGGCGTACGGCATCCGGGTAGCGCTGGTTGATAACGTCCAGCATCTCAAGGATTTTCATATAGTGACGCGCGTTACGCATCCGCGTGTCATCCGTGCCTGGCGTGTGTGATACCGAGGCGGAATGGATGAGATAGTCGTAGAACGTTTCGTCGGTGTACTGAACGCGTTTTGCGGTAAGCAGCACTTCGGTCGTCCACGGGATATCCTGATGACGCAGTCCATGCTCAAACGTGAACCCCTGAGCTTTAATAAAGGCGTGGCGGTAAATATTCAGCCAGGTCACATGCAGGAATTTACGTGAAGCCAGCGCGCGCTGAAGCCAGGTTGGGCCGTCCAGCACGTCGGTGGACTGCAGCTTGTCGGACGGGAAGATTTTTTTCGACGGTCTACCGTCATCATAAATATAGGTGCCGTTACAGGTGGCAACGTCGAGATCGTTTTTCTTCGCCATCTCAAGCAGGCGTGGGTACATGCCCGGGTAGATCACATCGTCGATGTCCGGAAACGCGACATATTCGCCAGTTGCCTCTGCCAGACCGGTGTTACGGGCGGCAGAGACGCCCTGATTGGCCTGTTCGATAACCTTGTAATACGGAAATTCACTGGCATATTGCGCAATGATGGCCGCAGAGTTATCACTTGACCCATCGTCCACAACGACCAGTTCCAGACTGTCCAGATGTTGAGCTTTGATGCTGTCGAAAAATGCACTCAGGAATTTTTCACCGTTATAGACGGCGACTACAAGGCTCAATAAAGGTGTGTCGGACATGCTTTCTCCGTTGTGTTCAGGGCAGGCCACCCATGTTGGTGGTACCATTCGTGCTGTATTATATCCGGTGGATACTAAAAACATATGCCTGGAGGGACAAAGATCCCCTCAGGCGGCAAATTAGCGTCATGCTGGCGAGATTCTTAACAGGAAATGTATGCATATTGTTCACACTGAAGCAGACGGCGGCAAAGGCGGACAGCCTCTGCGCATTATTAACGAATCGCTCGGGATGATTCAGCGTGGCCATCAGGTGACCCTTCTTTGCCCGGAAACTGCACCGCTGCATACGCTGGCGCGTGATGCTGGGTTGACGGTTGTCACGATGCCGTTGAAACGTAAGAACCTTAAAAACCTGCAGTTGCTGCGCCGCTGGCTGAAGGATAACCGCCAGTCTATTGATGTCATCAATAGCCATAACTCGGCGGATACCTGGCTGGTGGCACTGGCGAATCTGACGCTCTCTAATCCTGTGCCACTGGTCCGTACCCGCCATGCTTCAGGTGTACCGCGTAACAACTGGACGACGCGCTGGCTGTTCCGTAAAGCCTGTGCGCATATCGTCACGACTGGCGAAGCGCTGCGTCATCAGGTGGCGAATATTGGTGTCCCGATGTCCCAGAGTACGTCGGTGCCGAGCGGTGTGGATACGCAGCGTTTCCGCCCGGGAGATAAGCACGAAGCCCGTGCGCATTGTGGTTTGTCGCAGGAGGATTTCTGGCTGGGTGTGGTGTCGCATCTGCGTCCGAACAAAGGCCATAGCGTACTGCTGCGCGCCCTGGCGAAAATCGACAATCCGCAGATTAAGCTGGCGATCGTCGGTGAAGGTCCGCATAAAGCGACGCTGGAACAGGAAATTGTCGCGTTGGGATTACAGCAGCGTGTAGTGATGGCGGGGCATCAAAGCGATCCGGAGAGCTGGTTCCCGGCGTTTGATATTGCGCTGAGCCCTTCGCACGATATGGAAGGTGTACCCCAGGGCGTCCTGCAATCGCTGGCCTCTCGCATTGCCACCATCGCGACCGATGCCGGCGGGACGGGTGATGCGGTGATTGATGGCCAGACGGGGATTCTGGTCGCACAGCGTGATGAAAATGCGCTGCACGATGCCATCGTTAAGCTGTATGACGACGCATCCCTTCGCGAGAAGCTGGCGCAGCAGGGTTATGATTACCTGAGCACCCACTTTACTCGCGAATGTATGCTGGACGCGATGGAGAAAGTCTTCTCTGAAGCGGCTCAGCGCAGCAGATCGCGATAAAGCGCCTGTAGCTCTTTTGCCATTCTGTCCAGGGTGTAGGGTTCAGCTGTTGCGCGCGCCGTCGCTGAATAATCAACGCCCTGGTCACGGCCTTTCAGCCACTGGGCGATAGCCTGCTGGTAGCCTTCACTGTCCAGCGCATCACGCACCCAGCCGTTCTGTCCTTCAGTTATCCACTCTGCCGCGCCGCAGCCGTGGCTGGTGAGCAGCGGCAGACCGCAGGCCAGCGCTTCCACGCAGACATTCGGGAACGGATCGTAGAGCGTCGGCAGGATCAGCGCGTCCGCCGTGCCGTAAACTTCCCGCACATCCGCAACCGGCCCCAGGAACTTCACCCGCGAAGAAACCCCCAGCGTCTGTGCCAGCTTTTCGAATTTGCGCGCGTGTTTATCTCGTCCGGCAATCAGTAGCCAAACGTCAGGATGAGGCACGATGGCCCGTAGCGCGGTGGCCACGCCTTTACGGCTAAAGCCAGACCCGACATACGCCAGCACTGGCGCATCCTCCGGGATGCCGAGCGCAGTACGCTGCGATAACGAGCGGACATTCGGGCTGAAATGCGCCGTATCCACGCCATTGTAGATAACGGTCAGTCTGTCATCCGTCAGCGCGAAGCGGCGGGCGATGTCATCGCGTACCATCTTTGAGTTACAGATCACCTTGCGCAGTTGCGGATGGGTAAACATCTGCGCTTCAGCCTGCAAAATATAGCGGTGGTAACGGCTGAATGACTGCGCCCAGCGCGCCAGCGGCGACAGAATGCGGCCATACTGTTCAAGCCAGGTGGCGTGTACGCCGTCGCCTGCGCGGAAAATAGTTGCCCCGGGAATACGCTCATGACTTTGCACAATATCGAACTGAGCAAAATGCGAGGCCGCTTCCACCGCAAACCCAGATTCACGGGCGATACGGTTACGAAACGGCGGATTTACCGTCAGCGTTTTCCAGCCTGACGCATCTTCCCACTGGCGGGCAATCAACGTGACATCCAGGGTGGTATCCTGGGCCAGCACGTTTAAGGCGCGGGAAACGAAACGCTCCGCACCGCCGTTGGGGTTGTAGGTCTGTCGGACGATCGCCAGTTTCATGCCGGATATTCCAGCAGCAGGGTATCAATGGCGCTCAGCACCTGTTGCGGGGTAATGGCGGTGATGCAGTCGGAAACGCCACCGTCACCGCAACCCGCTTTGCCGCAAGGCTGGCAGGTAAATCCGGCGGTGATCACACGATAATTCACCCCCCACGGTGCCCACTTGATTGCCCCGGTTGGGCCAAAGATAGCCACGGTTGGGGTCCCCACGGCACTCGCGAGGTGCATCGGCATAGAGTCAACGCCGAAGTAGATACGCGCGTGTTTCATCAGGGCGCCGAGCTCTTTCAGGTTCAGCTGTCCGCTCAAATCAAACACCGGCTGGGTAAGCGCAGCGCGCAGCTCATCCATATACGCGGTTTCTTCTTTCGACGGCGCGGCTGAGAGGATAATCGGCAGGCCGCGAGCCGCCAGGTTATCGATGGTTGCCGCCAGCTTTTTGATATCCCAGGCTTTAAACATCCAGCGCGACGTTGGGTGCACCAGAATGTAGGATTTGCTCTCCAGGCCAAACCCGGCCAGTTTCTCAGCGACGGAGGTTTCCGCCGCATCGCCCGGTACAAACAGGGTATGTTTGTCTTCAGCAGACTGCGGGTGGATCCCAATCCGGCGCAGGGCGTCCAGGTTCACTTCCACCATATGACGGCTGTTGTCCTGAATCGCCGGGTAGAGCGTGGTGAAGGATTTCACCCAGCGACGACGTGCCAGCCCACCGCGTTTATCCGGCTTAAAGCCGACGGAGACGCGTGGCTTCAGTCGACGCGCCAGACGCGCGCCGTGCCAGTGTTCGGTCAGGTTAATCAGCACATCGTACTGACGCCCTTTCAGCGTATTGACCAGGGCGCGATACAGACGGAATTGCTCGAACCAGCCCTTTTTGCGCCAGTTGCGACCAATGGTATGTACCTGATCGATATGCGGATGGCTGGTCAACATCGCCTGCGTGTCGTCGTAGACCAGCGCGTCGACTTCAACGTTTGGCCAGTTCTTTTTCAGTACGGTAAAGACCGGTGAGGTAAGCAGCACGTCACCGTGGTGACGCAGCTTAATGATCAGCACGCGCTTCGGTGGGCGCTCCGCTGAGAAAAAATCAGACATAGGCTCTCTCTGCTGCCAGCAAAGGCTCTAATTGTGCAAATACCGCAGCGGCACTAAGGTCGCTCAGCTGCGATGAATGTTCCGGGCGGCAGATATGTTGATTTTTTCCGTAGCCGCCGATAAGACCCGGGTCCGTTGGGCCGTAAAGCGTAATATTAGGTCTATCCAGCGCGGCCGTCAGGTGGCTCAGGCCAGTATCAACCGATACCACTGCCGTAGCACCCGCCAGCTCTTGTGCCACGCCGTCGAGCTTCATGCGTGGCAAGACGTCCACATAATCAAATCCTTCCGCCAGGCGTCTGGCGCGCGCTTCTTCATGCGGTGCCCCCCACGGCAGTTTGATGCGCAAACCTGCTGTGCCCAGTAAACCAATCAGCTCACGCCAGTGGGTTTCCGGCCAGTGTTTGTCATCCCGGGTAGTGGCATGGAGGAAAATGAGATAAGGGGAACTATTTTGCCGTGAATTGTGAAGAAAATGCTGTGAAATGGCGTAATCACCCTGCACTTCAGGTTTTGTATAGCCCAGGCTTTTGGCAAACAGTTCACGGGTGCGTTCCACCGCGTGCTGCTGCTTTGCGATAGCGTGGCGACGGTTATAGAACAGGCTCGCCAGCGGTTCACGGGCGCTGTGCCAGTCCATGCCGTGCTTTACGCCGTGTGCCAGTCGTGTTACCAGCGCAGCGCTTTTGACCAGCCCTTGCGCGTCGATAATGGCATCGTACTGCTGGGCCTGCACCGCATCACGAAACGCTTTGCGTTCGGCTTTAATCGGTGCCGAGAACCACGCCTTACGCCAGCGGCGGATAGCCACCGGGATCACACGGTCGACCGCTTCATGCCAGGTGGGGATCTGCGCGAAGCCTTCTTCCACCACCCAGTCAAAACGAATGCCGGGAATGGCCTGCATGGCATCCGTCAGCGACGGCAGCGTATGCAGAACATCGCCCATCGAAGAGGTTTTAACGATCAATACCCGCATCCGTTATCCTTCTTCGCTCAACAGCAGTTCGTTAAGCTCTTCCAGCACGCGCTCTGGCGTAATGTCGATCAGGCTCTGGTGATAGCCTTCCGCCGCATCGCCTTTACGCACTTTGTGGTAGCCGGTGATCAGGCGAATGACACGCGCTTTGTGGGACAGCGGCGGGGTAAAGTCCGGGCTGCTTGGGCCATACAGCGCAACCAATGGGCGATTTAGCGCCGCGGCGACGTGCATCAGACCGGAATCATTAGTGACCACGGCTTTACAGGCGGCAATCAGAATAACCGCTTGCTCCAGCTGGGTTTCCCCGGCCAGGTTGCGGCACCAGGCCTGCTGTTCTGTGCTCAGCGTGGCAAGGATTTCGTTACCGGCGTCGTGATCTTTTGCCGAACCGAACAGGACAATCTGGTAGCCTTCGTCAATCAGCTGTTTTGCCAGCTCCGCATAGTGATAGTGCGGCCAGCGTTTTGCCGGGCCGAACTCTGCGCCAGGGCAGAAGCCGATCATCGTACGTTCGGCCGAAATGCCAAATGCGTTACAGGTCTGAGATTTTTCGCCATCGTTAACCTGCAACTGCGGCCACAGCAGCGGCTGCGGCAGATCTTTCGCGCTGCGCATCACGCCTTTGTCGTAGGCCAGCGCGACATAGCGCTCTACCATCAGCGGCCAGGCCTCTTTATCCAGCACGCGGGCGTCGTTCAGCAGACCGTAACGCATTTCACCGCGCCAGCCTGTACGATGAGGCACGCCTGCAAAGAAAGGTACCAGGGCAGATTTGAAGGAGTTGGGCAGCACGTAAGCGCGATCGTAACGCTTCTCGCGCAGGCTGTGGCCGAGCTTGCGGCGTTCGCCGATTTCCAGCGCCCCGTGGCCGAGCGGCATTGGGATCGCCTCGTTAACTTCCGGCATACGCGATAACAACGGACGGCACCATGCAGGTGCCATCACGTCGATTATCGCCTGGGGATAGCGCGCCTTGAGCGTGCGATAGAGACTTTGCGACATCATCATGTCGCCCACCCATGACGGGCCGATCACCAGTATCTTCATGCTTGTTTCTTACGCGTCGCGGTTCAGCCAGGCCATATATTCCGTTACGCCTTCCGCAACGGTCTTGAACGGCTTGTCATAACCTGCTGCGCGCAGGTTGGTCAGATCAGCCTGAGTGAACGCCTGATAGCGGCCTTTCAGTTTATCCGGGAACGGAATGTACTCAATGCTGCCTTTTTTGTGGTACGCCAGGGTCGCGTCTGCAACAGCCTGGAAGGATTCCGCACGGCCCGTACCCAGGTTAAAGATGCCAGACACGCCGTTTTCCCAGAACCACAGATTCACTGCGGCAACGTCGCCTACGTAGACGAAGTCACGCTTGAAGCCGTCGCTGCCTTCAAACAGTTTCGGACTTTCGCCGTTATTCAACTGGGTGTTCAGGTGGAAAGCCACGCTCGCCATGCTGCCTTTGTGCCCTTCGCGCGGCCCGTAGACGTTGAAGTAGCGGAAGCCCACAATCTGGGAGTTCGCTTCAGGCAGAACCTGACGCACGTATTCGTCGAACAGGAACTTAGAGTAACCGTAGACGTTCAGCGGCTGTTCATATTCGCGGGATTCGATGAAGTCTGACGTGCGACCGCCGTAGGTTGCTGCAGAAGAGGCATACAGGAACGGAATTTCACGCTCCAGGCAGTAGTGAAGGATCTCTTTAGAGTACTGATAGTTGTTGTCCATCATGTACTTGCCGTCCCACTCGGTGGTGGAAGAGCACGCACCCTCGTGGAAGATAGCTTCGATTTCGCCGAACTCTTCACCTGCCATAATCTGGATAAGGAAGTCTTCTTTATCCATATAGTCAGCGATGTTCAGATCCACCAGGTTGACGAACTTGGTGCCATCTTTCAGGTTGTCAACCACCAGGATGTCGGTGATGCCTTTGTCGTTGAGAGCCTTAACAATATTGCTGCCGATAAAGCCTGCGCCGCCGGTAACGATGATCATAACTGTACCTTTGAAGTGTGGGGGCCGGGGACAATCCCGGACGCTAATGTGCTTATCATATCATTAGTATGGCTGCCCTTCAGCCATTCACCGACATAGCGCAAGGGTACACGTGATTTATGCTGCAAAAACGAGAAGAGATAATGTGTCATCTCGTCATGAACTATAGGTTTGGGTAATATGTCCCGAAATTTGCCGAGTCTGGAGAATTGCAATGCGTGGTGATTTTTACAAACAGTTAAATAGCGACCTCGAAACTGCACGTGCAGAAGGGTTGTTCAAGGAAGAGCGTATTATCACGTCTGCTCAGCAGGCGGACATCACCGTTGCCGATGGCAGCCATGTGATCAACTTTTGTGCGAACAACTACTTAGGTCTTGCGAATCACCCTGAGCTGATTGCCGCTGCGAAAAACGGCATGGACACCCACGGTTTCGGCATGGCTTCCGTCCGCTTTATCTGCGGTACCCAGGACAGCCATAAGCAGCTTGAGAAAAAGCTGGCGAGTTTCCTCGGAATGGAAGACGCCATTCTGTACTCCTCCTGCTTCGACGCCAACGGCGGTCTGTTCGAGACCCTGCTCGGCGCAGAAGATGCGATTATCTCCGACGCACTGAACCATGCTTCCATTATTGACGGCGTTCGTCTGTGCAAAGCGAAGCGTTTCCGTTACGCCAACAACGACATGGTTGAGCTGGAAGCGCGCCTGAAAGAAGCGCGTGAAGCGGGCGCTCGCCACGTGCTGATCGCCACCGACGGCGTGTTCTCCATGGACGGCGTGATTGCCAACCTGAAAGGCGTGTGCGATCTGGCGGATAAATACGATGCGCTGGTGATGGTTGATGACTCTCACGCGGTCGGTTTTGTCGGCGAGAATGGTCGTGGTTCCCACGAATACTGTGACGTGATGGGGCGTGTGGACATCATCACCGGTACGCTCGGTAAAGCACTGGGCGGTGCGTCTGGTGGCTATACCGCTGCGCGTAAAGAGGTGGTTGAGTGGCTGCGTCAACGCTCCCGTCCGTACCTGTTCTCTAACTCCCTGGCACCAGCCATTGTTTCTGCCTCTATCAAAGTGCTGGAGATGGTGGAGTCTGGGGCGGCGCTGCGTGACCGTCTGTGGTCCAACGCCCGTCTGTTCCGTGAAAAAATGAGTGCCGCAGGCTTTACCCTGGCCGGTGCTGACCACGCCATCATCCCGGTCATGCTGGGTGATGCGGTAGTCGCACAAAACTTTGCCCGCGAACTGCAAAAAGAAGGGATTTACGTCACCGGGTTCTTCTTCCCGGTGGTGCCAAAAGGTCAGGCGCGTATCCGCACCCAGATGTCTGCGGCGCATACGCCTGAACAAATTGAACGTGCGGTGGAAGCCTTTACCCGCATCGGAAAACAGCTGGGCGTAATTGCCTGAGGACGTGTGATGAAAGCGTTATCCAAACTGAAAGCGGAAGAAGGGATTTGGATGACCGACGTGCCGGAGCCGGAAGTCGGTCATAACGATCTGCTGATCAAAATTCGTAAAACGGCTATCTGCGGTACTGACGTTCACATCTACAACTGGGACCAGTGGTCGCAGAAAACCATTCCGGTACCGATGGTGGTGGGTCACGAATATGTCGGCGAAGTGGTGGGTATCGGCCAGGAAGTAAAAGGCTTCAAAATTGGCGACCGCGTCTCCGGTGAAGGCCATATTACCTGCGGTCACTGCCGTAACTGCCGCGGTGGGCGTACGCACCTGTGTCGTAATACCATTGGCGTGGGCGTAAACCGTCCGGGCTGCTTCGCGGAATACCTGGTGATCCCGGCGTTTAACGCGTTCAAAATCCCGGATAATATCTCTGACGATCTGGCCTCCATCTTCGACCCGTTCGGCAACGCGGTGCACACGGCGCTCTCCTTCGACCTGGTCGGTGAAGATGTGCTGGTTTCCGGCGCAGGCCCAATCGGGATTATGGCGGCAGCGGTGGCGAAGCACGTTGGTGCGCGAAATGTCGTGATTACCGACGTGAATGAATACCGTCTGTCACTGGCACGCAAAATGGGCGTGACCCGCGCGGTAGATGTCTCTAAAGAGAGCCTGAGCGACGTAATGGAAGAGCTGGGCATGACCGAAGGCTTCGACGTAGGCCTGGAGATGTCCGGCGCGCCACCGGCGTTTCGCACCATGCTGGATACCATGAACCACGGTGGTCGTATTGCCATGCTGGGTATTCCACCGTCAGACATGTCTATCGACTGGAACAAGGTTATCTTCAAAGGACTGTTCATCAAAGGCATCTATGGCCGTGAGATGTTTGAGACCTGGTACAAGATGGCTGCACTGATCCAGTCTGGCCTGGATCTGTCGCCAATTATCACTCATCGTTTCTCCATTGATGAATTCCAGCAGGGCTTTGACGCAATGCGTTCAGGCCAGTCCGGGAAAGTTATCCTGAGCTGGGATTAACCTGCTCTCAGGCACCCGTTTTTACGGGTGCCCTTACACTTTTTAGCGGTTTGACTTTCCAGGGGTTACTTGTTAACTTCTGGCGAATTTTTCTCCACAGGGTCTTCTCCGCGCGTTCATTCTTGCAGTCATAATGATTACGTCAGGAAAGATTTTGCCAGGCTAATCAGGCTATTATGTCCACATTGTTTTCGCAGAAGTTGGTTAACACCCCTCCACGGCTTGCCGCTTTTTTAACGGTAGTGATTTCTCTGCTAATAGTCATTGGCGTTAATATTATCCATGCCAAATATAATGCGGTGATTAACCGTACGCTGGTTTTTACACTGATATTGCTGACACTGAAATGTTTAAACAATAAATTAATCAGAAATGTACTGGCGATTATTTTATTAATTCCGGTTGCGGCAGATATTACTTTACAGTTATACGCATGGAATAATTTCAATTCAGCGTTTAGCTATGGGTTTGCCCTGAGCGTACTCAACACGACACCAGGTGAAGCAAGTTCGATGCTCGGCTTGTACTGGCGCGATTGTCTGACCTTTATTGCCCTGTCTGCATTATTTATTTATACCGCCAATACCGGCATGTGGCCTGTCGCACCGCGTTTTCGTCGCTGGCCAGCCATCGTACTTGTCGTCACGCTGCTGTCTTTTTATGGTCAGGCGTTACAGCACCAGCTCCGGAAAAGCAGTGTTGAAAGTCTGGCGCAGCGTGTGGTTCAGGCGACGCCTGTTAGCACGGCAAAAGTTTTCATGCAGGCGATTGAAGATAATGCAGTAGTCGCCAACATCGGTAACAACATCCCTGATTATAAGATCGCGCTAACCGAAACCGGCATCGAAAATTATGTGCTGATCATTGGCGAGTCCGAGCGTACGGCAAATATGGGTATCTATGGTTATCAACGAGATACTACACCGGAGCTGGAGAAGCAAAAATCGCAGCTTTTACTGTTCCGTAATGCTGTGACGCCAGCACCGGTTACAATTATGGCCGTGCCACTGGCGTTGACCGCTGATGCCGTGAATGCGCGCGATCCGAAAAAATATGGCGATAATGTCATCAATATCGCGAATAAGGCGGGATATGATACTTACTGGTTTAGTCGTCAGGGCAAGGGTGGGGCGCATAACAACGTCATCACCGGAATTGCCATGAACACCAGACAGCATGAATGGATTGACGGCGGCTACGATGAAGACCTCCTGCCTCTGTTGCAGAATGCGCTTAAAACACCGGGCAAAAAACTGGTCGTCCTGCATTTATATGGGAGCCATGAGCCTTCCTGTCGACGTTTCCCGGCCAGTGAGGCGGTGTTACACGGTGATAATGAAGCCGATGATTGTTATGACAACTCGGTGCGCTATACGGATAAGTTGATGGGCAAGGTGTTTAGCTTGCTGGAAAACTCGCGCTCTTCGGTCATGTATTTCTCCGATCATGGCCTGATTCGCGATCCGAAGCGCGCTGTGGCTTACTCTCACGGCAACGTTAATCCTCCGCGAGAAGCTCTGCATATCCCGGCGTTTATCTGGTATGGACAACAGGTTGATTCGGATAAAAAGTATACCGGAGATTACAATACCGTTTGGTCTGCTGATGACGTTAATACGCTTGCTGAACTGTGGCTTGGGATCCACCGTCAGGGAGAGCCTGTTCAGACGGTACAGTCCTGGCTTGCGGGTTACAATAAGGATGTTACCGTGCTGGACACAACCGGGAAGTCCTATGACTGGCGTAATATTCGTTAACACTGGTGCGATAAACTTGTTTTTAGCGGTGTGCTAGCCTGCTTTACTTTTAGTAAATGGAATGATGATGATTAATGTAGAACGAGATAAGGTCCAGTTTGCATTGTTGCAATTACTCTTCGGACTGTGCGCGCTTGCTTTTGGTTGCGTCGTGGTTTCACCTAATTTATCCGCGAAAATTTTGGGGCTGGCGGGTATAACCGCATTAGTGATTTTCTTGTTGGATATTAAAAACTTCAGAAAGAATGATGCATTCTGGCTTTGTCTGGTTCTGCTGATCATCGGGGTTTGCGATCTGATCTGGTACCGGATGTATAAGGTTGATAGCGAAGCGATCAACTCGTATCGCGCTTACCTGGAAGTCGGGAAAATCTGCCTGTTTGGGGCTTTCTCCATTTTTGTGTTTGTAAACCGTAATCAGCTCAAAGTAGGCTGCAATAAGATCCATATGTTACTGGTCATCGCATTGCAATTGATGATCGTTGCCTACGCCGGGTACCAACATCTGTTTCTTGAAAACCAAAGGGTAACGCTCTCCCTTGCTGGTGGTGCGGATGCGACAGGGGCTGCTTATACCATTGCATTTATCTCGTTCTACACGATTCTGGTGCTACAACACAGTTCAAGCAGATGGAAAGAGCTGTTTATCCTTGGGCACTTTTTTATTACCTTCCTGGTACTGGTGGCGACAGAAACGCGTGCCGCCATTCTGACCTATCCGATTATTTTCTTCGGTTTGCTGGTGGTGAAGCTGTACAAGGAAAAGCATATCCCGTGGAAAGGGGTTTCTGTTTTCCTGATTGCATTGTTGGCTGGCGCATTTATGATGAAGGACAGCCTGATTCAGCGTTATCATGACTTTAATAGCGACATCGTTTCCTATGATAAAGCGAACAGTGCCACGTCTGTTGGTGCACGTTTCGCTATGTGGAAGGTGGGATTAGCGGCGTCTAAAAATAATTATTTATGGCAGTCTACTGATGAGCGAAACGTAAAGATTGTCGAAGAAGTTAATAAAGATCCAAGCCTGTCAGGCGCGCTGGATCACATCCGTGGTCATCTTCATAATGAAATTGTTGAAACACTCTCTGTAAAAGGCCCTTCTGGCGTTATTCTTTATATCCTGTTTGTAATATCGCTTGGCTGGTATGCACTGTGTAAACGTAAAAGTATTATTCTTTTCGCTTTCCTCGTTTCGATAGTTATGTTTGGAGTGGGCGGCGTAATGTTCTATTCTAAAACAACACCTGTAGCCTGGATGCTGACACTTATAATGTCGATCGTTTTCCTGGAACAAAACAAACATCGAACGGTCATTAAGTAATCATTTTGATTCTCCATCGGGAAAAAGGTATTCTCCCGATGGAGAAATATCTTTTACCAGACGAGCCCGCCATGAACGAACTGATTTCAGTAATCATCACTACTTACAACAGAGAGGAGTTGCTGGAACGCGCAATTCGTTCAGTTATCGCTCAGACATATCCTGCGGTAGAACTGGTTATTGTTGATGACTGTTCTAATGAAAAAACCGCGCAACTTATTGAGCGTATGCGCGCGGAGTGTGAGGCGCGCTTCGTGCATTTCACCTACGAACGTAATGAGAAGAACAGCGGTTCCAATTTCAGCCGCAACCGGGGTTACGCACTCTCGCACGGCGTGTTTGTCACCGGTCTGGATGACGACGACTATTTCCTCCCTGAGCGTTTATCAAAGCTGGTTTCGCGCTACGATGAAAACTATGCCTTTGTCACGGATACGCCTGCCCGACTGGACAAAACTCACCGCACCTATCCAGATACCAACGATAAAAGAATAATTGGTTTACAGGATATCCTCTGTGAAAACGTGGTGGGTAATCAGGTACTAACAACAAAAGAGAAACTGTCTGGTGTGGGTGGTTTTTCCCCTGAGATTAAACAACAGCAGGATCGCGATGTCTGGATTAAATTAATCCTGAAATATGGTTCTGGTATTAAATACAGTTTTAGCACTGCCATGGTGGATGCTGAGCACGGCAGTAACCGAATTACCTCGCAAATTAAAAAATATAATGCTTATCGGAAGCTCTATTTTAAATATCGTGAGCATATGTCCGATGAAACCAAAAGCAACAACCTGTTCCAGCTGATGTCTTTCCGTGGCTTTAAATCTTCTCGCATGAACTGTTTATTACGCGGGCGTAAAAAAGATGCCAAGCTGAGAATGAAACTGCTGCGCCGGACATTAAAAGAGATGTTCAAGGGCGCATAAGGGCGGAATGATGAATCTCAATCTAACCAATAAACTCATCAAAAAAACACGGCGCTGGCACAAGAAAACCGGTTTATCTCTTTTCCAGCGTGCGGCTGAGCACTTTGAGCAGAAGAAGAAAGAGACGCTGTTTGACGTTATTGATGCGCTGAAAATTCAGCCGGAATCCGCGAGTAACACTGAACCTGCACAGTCGCGCATCATCTGGGTCTGCTGGTTTCAGGGGCTGGAAAGCGCGCCAGAGCTGGTTAAACGTTGTATCGAATCCGTGCAACGAAATACGCCAGACGCTCAGGTTGTCATCCTGACGGATGACAATATTCCTGACTACCTCTCATTACCGGATCACATTAAAGCCAAGTATCAGGCCGGGCTCATCAGCAAAGCGCAGTATTCCGATATTGTTCGCTGCTCTTTACTGTATCAGTACGGTGGGATCTGGATGGATGCCACCGTCTTTATAACGAAAGCCGTGCCTGAGTCTTTCTATGAAAATAGCTTCTCATCGCTGCGTTTTGACTCGGGTGAAAATGCGACAAGCCAGGGATTCTGGACGGCTTATTTTCTTGCCTCACAAAAGGGCAATACCCTGGTGAAACTGGTCAGGGATATCCTTTATCGCTACTGGCAACATCACGATATCCTGCTCGAATATTTCTTAATTGATTACAGCTTCTTGTATGCACGCGAACGTTATCCTCAGTTTCGCGAGCTCATGAACGCACAGCCGGTGACGGGAAATAATCGCTTTTTGATTCGCCAGTTTATCTCTGCCGCACCTGATGCTGCGGCAGTAGAGATACTGAATCGCGATCCTGTGGGTATCTATAAACTCTCCCACAAGGAACAGTATCGTACTGCGGATAACGGTAAGCCGACGCTGTACAGCCAGATCCTCGACGATACCTTCCGTCTGTAATGACAAAAAGCCACCCTTACAGGTGGCTTTTTGTTATCAGGATTTCTGGTAATGACTCCAACTTACTGATAGTGTTTTATGTTCAGATAATGCCCGATGACTTTGTCATGCAGCTCCACCGATTTTGAGAACGACAGTGACTTCCTGCCCAGCCTTGCCAGATGCTGCCTCAGATTCAGGTTATGCCGCTCAATGCGCTGCGTATATCGCTTGCTGATAACGTGCAGTTCTCCCTTCAGGCGTGATTCATACAGCGGCCAGCCATCCGTCATCCATACCACGACCTCAAAAGCCGCCGACAGGGCCCAGAAGACGCTCCAGCGTGGCCAACGTGCGTTCACCGAATACGTGCGCCACAACCGTCCTCCGTATCCTGTCATACGCGTAAAACAACCAGCGCTGGCGTGATTTAGCGCCGACGTAACCCCACTGTTCGTCCATTTCCGCGCAAACAATGACGTCACTGCCCGGTTGTATGCGTGAGTTTACCGACTGCGGCCTGAGTTTTTAAGTGTCGTAAAATCGTGTTGAGGCCAACGCCCATAATGCGTGCACTGGCGCGACATCCGACGCCATTCATGGCCATATCAATGATTTTCTGATGCGTACCGGGTTGAGAAGCGGTGTAAGTGAACTGTAGCTGCCATGTTTTACGGCAGTGAGCAGAGATAGCGCTGATGTCCGGCAGTACTTTTACCGTTACGCACCACGCCTTCAGTAGCTGAACAGGAGGGACAGCTGATAGAAACAGAAGCCACTGGAGCACCTCAAAAACACCATCATACACTAAATCAGTAAGTTGGCACCATTACCGGATTTCTTACCCCATCCCTGCCATTGCTGCTGAACGTATTTCACCAGCGTGCTTTCTCCAATGCTTTCGCCAATCACCGAGAAGAAGCGGGTCGCGTAGACCGGCGCTGGCGGCTGTTTTGGTTTGCAACTCTTCACGCCGCGGAACGGATTACGTGGAGCTGTCGGAGCGGGCAGGGCCGAATTCGGTGTAGAGGTGTCCACCTGCGGTTCATTCAGCAGGTCGCTCGGGCGTACCAGCGTGATGTCAGACGGTAATGTCGGCAGCATCTGTTGCAGAACACGGACGGTAGACGGATGCGGGTGACCGATAGCAATAGCTGAGCCATTGCGTCGGGCCAGCTGCACGGCACGATTGAACTGCACGCGAATGTCCGCTTCGTTTTGCGTATCATCCAGGAACACTTTACGCTTAATCACCTTCACACCTGTTCCCTGAGCGGCGCGCATCGCCTGGCTGTTGCCAATCGTCATGCTATCGAGGAAGTAGAGGTTGTAGCGCTCCAGCGCCTGCATCACCTTGAGCATCCCATACAGGCTCGATGTCATCGCGCTGCCCATGTGGTTGTTCAGCCCTACGGCATACGGCACTTTGTTGTATGCGTCGCGGATGATGCGCTCGATCTCATCGCTGCTCATATCCGGGCGCAGGGTATCTTTTTCCAGTGGCTGCTTGCTGAGCGGTGCCATCGGCAGATGGATGAGAACCTGATGTCCACTGTTATGGGCTTTGGTCGCCATTTCGCGCGCGTGCGGCGCATTGGGCAGGACGGCAACAGAGATGGCTGACGGCATGGCCAGCACCTGGTTTTCAGTTTGCGGACGATAACCGAAGTCATCAATCACAATGGCGAGTTTACCGGCGTATACCGGTGCAGCCAGCGCCAGTGCGCTGGCGACGGAGAAAACAATTCGACGAAATTGAAGCAAAACTTATCTTCCCAACCACGGCTGTGGATTGACCGCCTGACCCTGGCGACGAATTTCGAAATAGAGTGACGGGCGGCCCTGACCGCCACTGCTGCCCACAAGGGCGATGGGTTGGCCGGCGCGCACCTGCGTGCCGACGCTGACCAGTGCGCTCTGGTTGTAGCCGTAAAGACTCATATCACCTTTACCGTGTTCGACCACCACTACCAGCCCGTAACCCTGTAGCCAGTCGGCCAGAATCACGCGGCCATCGGCAATGGCTTTCACTTCGCTACCTTCAGACGCACCGATAACTATCCCTTTCCAACGTAGCTCACCCTGCAACTGTTCGCCATAACGATGCAGAATTGAACCGCGTACGGGCCAGTACGCCTGGCCGCGAGGAGAGCCCAAACCACCGGTTCGCGACATTAGGGAACGTTCGCTTTCGCTTGGTTTGTAGGTTGTCCCTTTGCGGGATGCTTCCTGCTGTTTGTCGCGAACGGCCTGCGCCTCGCGGGCCTCTTTGTCGGCGCGTGCTTTCGCCGCGGCTTCCGCACGGGCGATGCTGTTGCGCAGTTTTGATTCGTTGGCACGCATTTCGCTCAACTGGCTCTGCCCTTCCTGAATGGAGGACTCAAGGCCAGAAAGCGTTTTCTTACGCTCGTTACGTGCCTGCTCGAGTTTTGCCTGCTGGGCCTGCTGATCGTAGAGCAGCGTCTGCTGCTGGCTCTGCTTTTCTTCCAGCTCGGCTTTTTGCGTGGTGACCTCTTCGCGCGTCTGTTTCAGCTGCGCGATAGTCTCTTGACGCGCCTGGTTCAGGTAGCCAAAGTAAGCCTGCAGGCGCTGACCACGCTGGCTCTCTTCTCCGCTGAGGATCAACTGAAGGCCGGTGTGCTCACCCTGGCGGAATGCGGCATCAAGCTGTGCGGCAAGGTTGCGTTCCTGCGCATCACGCTGACGTTCCAGTTTGGCAATCGACGCGTTCATCTCGTCGATCTGTTTATTCAACTGGGCGAGGGTGTTTTGTGTTTCACGGAGTTTACGCGTGGCGGCGGAGATCGCCTCTTCCTGCTGTTTAAGCTGGGCGAGCAGTGCGGAGCGTTGCTGTTGTTGCTGACGTACCGCACGCTCTTTGGCGGCGATATCGGCCTGAATAGATTTGAGCTGGTCGCGGTCATCCGCGTGGGCGGATGCGGCGCACAGCAATACGCCAGCGCTGAGTGCGCTGGCGTAAAACAGAGGTCTGACTGATAACCTAAGCGGCTTCACGACCCATGTGATTGAAAAAATCGCCTTTCCCCTCATGGGGAGCGATTATTCCACGATGAACAGCGGCTTACCAGTCATCTCTTCAGGGATCGGCATACCCATCAGCGACAACATGGTTGGCGCGATGTCAGAAAGCTTGCCGCCTTCCACTGCTTTCAGGGCTTTATCACCGACATAAATCAGTGGAACAGGCAGGTTGGTATGGGCGGTGTGCGCCTGGCCGGTAGCCGGGTCGCGCATCTGTTCAGCGTTACCGTGGTCAGCGGTGATCAGGAGCTGACCACCAACAGATTCAACGGCTTTCGCGACCTGATCAACACAGTGATCCAGCGCTTCAACTGCTTTTACCGCCGCTTCCATGACCCCGGTATGGCCAACCATATCGCCATTTGGGTAGTTACAGATGATGGTGTCGTACTTGCCGCTCTCGATGGCCGCAACCAGTTTTTCGGTCAGTTCCGCAGAGCTCATTTCTGGCTGCAGATCGTAGGTGGCCACTTTCGGCGAGTTGATCAGAATACGGTCTTCGCCTTTGAACGGCTCTTCCACACCGCCGTTGAAGAAGAAGGTCACGTGTGCGTATTTTTCAGTTTCGGAAATACGCAGCTGCGTTTTATCGTTCTTCGCCATCCACTCACCAAAAGTATTGGCCAGCGAGGCTGGTGGATATGCGCATGGGGCTTTGATGTCTGCAGCGTATTCAGTCAGCTGGATGAAATCGAGGTTGACCACTTTCTTACGGGCAAAACCGTCGAAATCGCTGTTAACGAACGCACGGGTGATTTCACGCGCGCGGTCAGCACGGAAGTTCATGAAGATCAGCGCGTCGCCATCTTCCATGGCGGCATCAGCCTGGCCTTCAGCACGAATGACGGTCGCTTTCACGAATTCGTCGTTTTCATCACGTGCATAAGCCGCTTCCAGGGCTTCAACGGCGGTGGCGAACTGGAATTCACCTTTTGCCAGGGTCATCAGGTCATAGGCCTGTTCAACGCGATCCCAGCGGTTGTCGCGGTCCATGGCATAGTAACGACCAATGATGGACGCTACGCGGCCTTTACCCAGCGCGGCGAATTTCTCTTCGAAGGCTTGCAGAGAGCCTTTTGCGCTGCGTGGTGGCGTATCGCGACCGTCCAGGAAAGCGTGCAGATAGATTTTTTCCGCACCGCGCTCAGCGGCCAGTTCAACCATCGCCATGATGTGATCTTCGTGGCTGTGAACGCCGCCAGCAGAGAGCAGGCCCATGATGTGAACGGCTTTGCCTGCAGCCACGGCTTTATCTACCGCGCCAGACAGAACAGGGTTGGAGAAGAAGGTACGTTCTTTGATTTCAACGTCCAGGCGGGTCAGATCCTGATACACGATACGGCCCGCGCCCAGGTTCACGTGACCCACTTCGGAGTTACCCATCTGGCGATCCGGCAGACCGACTTCCAGGCCGGATGCGTCAATCAGGGTATGGGGACGTTTTGCCCACATTGCATCCATGACCGGGGTTTTGGCGTTGAAAATGGCGTTATCCTGTTGATCTTCACGGTAGCCATAGCCATCCAGAATCACCAGTACCATAGGTTTTTTAGAAACCGACATTGCGACAACCTCATGCTCAAGAGACGAAAAATTTGCGTAATTTTACTACAGCTGAATCGATCAAATAGCCGCAGAAGATCAAAGAATGCGTAGGGGTAAGGCGCTTCTCTGGTCATTTTGAGGCTTTTTTTTCGTGGCATGCCGCAGAAAATGGATTAGCTTAATGTCGCTGGCTGTATTTGCCACAACGCACAGGTATACTCCTGTCCTGGTTTTTTTAATCACTTAGTCGGGAGTTGTTACCCCCCATGCAAGAAATTATGCAATTTGTTAGCCGCCACCCGGTTCTGAGCATCGCGTGGATTGGCCTGCTGGCCGCTGTGCTGTTCACTACCTTTAAAGGGCTGACGTCTAAAATTAAGGTGATCACCCGTGGTGAAGCCACGCGCCTGATCAACAAAGAAGACGCTGTAGTTGTCGATCTCCGTCAGCGTGATGATTTCCGCAAAGGCCACATCGCAGGTTCTATCAACTTGCTGCCTGCTGAAATCAAAGCGAACAACGTTGGTGAGCTGGAAAAGCATAAAGCCCAGCCAATTATCGTCGTGGATGGTACTGGCATGCAGGCGCAGGAATCGGCTAACGCACTGCACAAAGCAGGTTTCGAAAACGTAACGGTACTGAAAGAAGGTATTTCCGGCTGGAGCGGGGAAAATCTTCCTTTGGTTCGCGGTAAATAAGGAGTTCAGTGATGGCCAATATTGAGATCTACACCAAAGCAACCTGTCCGTTCTGCCATCGTGCGAAAGCACTGCTTAACAGCAAAGGCGTCACGTTCCAGGAATTGCCAATCGACGGTGACGCGACAAAACGCGAAGAGATGATTCAACGTAGTGGTCGCACGACGGTTCCGCAGATTTTTATTGATGCGCAGCACATTGGCGGCTGTGATGACTTGTATGCGCTCGACGCACGTGGTGGACTCGATCCCCTGCTGCGCTAAGAGACTTTAGGACAATTAAAAAGGGTTTTTCCATGTCAGAACAAAACAACACCGAAATGACTTTCCAGATCCAGCGCATCTACACCAAGGATGTCTCTTTCGAAGCGCCAAATGCGCCACACGTTTTCCAGAAAGATTGGCAGCCAGAGGTTAAACTTGATCTGGATACTGCATCCACCCAACTGGCGGATGATGTGTATGAAGTCGTACTGCGTGTGACTGTTACCGCTTCTCTGGGCGAAGAAACGGCTTTCCTGTGTGAAGTACAGCAGGGCGGCATCTTCTCCATCGGCGGCATTGAAGGCAACCAGATGGCGCATTGCCTGGGTGCATACTGCCCGAACATCCTGTTCCCGTATGCGCGTGAATGCATCACCAGCCTGGTTTCTCGCGGTACATTCCCGCAACTGAACCTTGCGCCAGTAAACTTTGATGCGCTGTTCATGAACTATCTGCAGCAGCAAGCTGGCGAAGGTGCTGAACAACATCAGGATGCCTGATGAGCACTGTTAATGCGTCAATGACTGTGATCGGTGCCGGCTCATACGGCACCGCTCTTGCCATCACACTGGCAAGAAATGGTCACGATGTGGTCCTGTGGGGCCACGATCCAAAACATATCGCGACGTTGCAACATGACCGCTGCAACGTGGCGTTTCTCCCTGACGTTCCGTTCCCAGACACCCTGCACCTGGAAAGCGATCTTGCGACCGCACTGGCAGCCAGCCGCAACATTCTGATTGTGGTGCCAAGCCATGTCTTTGGCGAAGTGCTGCGCCAGATCAAGCCGCTGATGCGTCCGGATGCACGTATTGTATGGGCGACGAAAGGACTGGAAGCCGAAACCGGGCGTCTGCTGCAGGACGTTGCCCGCGAAGTGCTGGGTGATGAGATCCCGCTGGCGGTCATCTCCGGCCCGACCTTTGCTAAAGAGCTGGCTGCTGGCCTACCAACAGCGATTTCGCTGGCTTCAACCGATCAGGCCTTCTCCGACGATCTTCAACAGCTGCTGCACTGCGGCAAGAGCTTCCGCGTCTACAGCAACCCTGATTTTATCGGCGTGCAGCTGGGCGGTGCGGTGAAGAACGTGATTGCGATTGGTGCCGGGATGTCAGACGGCATTGGTTTTGGTGCCAACGCACGTACGGCGTTGATCACCCGTGGTTTGACAGAAATGTCCCGTCTGGGAGCGGCACTGGGTGCCGATCCGGCGACCTTTATGGGGATGGCAGGTCTGGGCGACCTGGTGCTGACCTGTACCGACAACCAGTCGCGTAACCGCCGCTTTGGCATGATGCTCGGACAGGGCAGCGATGTAAAAGGCGCGCAGGAGAAGATTGGTCAGGTGGTTGAAGGTTACCGCAATACCAAAGAAGTTCGCGAACTTGCCCATCGGTTTGGCGTTGAAATGCCAATAACCGAGGAAATTTATCAGGTATTGTATTGCGGAAAAAATGCGCGCGAGGCAGCATTGACCTTATTAGGTCGTGCGCGAAAGGACGAGCGCAGCAGCAACTAGTCGCAGGGAACCGTTGTCACCCAACGATACGGCCAGCAGAGACTGGCCGATCGTACTATTACGTCTGGAGTAAGCAATGCCGTGTGAAGAACTGGATATCGTCTGGAACAATATTAAAGCCGAAGCCCGGGCGTTGGCCGACTGCGAGCCTATGCTGGCCAGTTTCTACCACGCGACGCTACTCAAGCACGAAAACCTCGGCAGCGCCCTGAGCTATATGCTTGCCAACAAACTGGCCTCCTCAATTATGCCTGCCATCGCCATTCGCGAAGTGGTAGAAGAGGCCTACGCCGCAGATCCGGAAATGATCGCCTCTGCCGCCTGTGATATCCAGGCTGTGCGCACGCGTGACCCGGCTGTCGATAAATACTCTACACCGCTGCTGTACCTGAAAGGCTTCCATGCGCTTCAGGCCTACCGCATTGGTCACTGGCTGTGGAACGAAGGCCGCCGCGCGCTGGCCATCTTCCTGCAAAACCAGGTGTCTGTAACCTTTCAGGTTGATATCCACCCGGCGGCGAAAATTGGCCGTGGGATTATGCTCGACCATGCCACCGGCATTGTTGTCGGTGAAACGGCGGTAATTGAAGATGACGTCTCTATTCTGCAATCGGTCACGCTGGGCGGTACGGGCAAAACCAGCGGCGATCGTCACCCGAAGATCCGTGAAGGGGTGATGATTGGCGCAGGTGCCAAGATCCTCGGGAATATCGAAGTAGGGCGCGGGGCGAAGATTGGTGCGGGTTCAGTCGTGCTTCAGCCAGTTCCGCCGCACACCACCGCCGCTGGCGTACCGGCACGTATTGTCGGCAAGCCAGACAGCGATAAACCGTCAATGGATATGGATCAGCACTTCAACGGTATCCACCATACTTTCGAGTATGGGGACGGTATTTAACTTCTGAGAATGGCGCCCGGGTATCCCAACTGGCGCCATGCTTCATACACAACCACTGACACCGCATTTGACAGGTTCATGCTGCGACTGTCCGGCATCATTGGAATACGGATTTTTTGCTCAGCGGGCAGGGCGTCCAGGATGATTGCGGGCAGGCCACGGGTTTCCGGGCCAAACATCAGATAATCCCCTTCCTGATAGCTCACTGCGCTGTGTGCAGGCGTCCCTTTCGTGGTCAGGGCGAACATACGCTGTGGCTTTTCGCTTTCCAGAAACGCGGCGTAATCATGATGACGCACCACGGCAGTAAATTCATGATAATCCAGCCCCGCACGTCGCAGACGTTTGTCGTCCCACGTAAAACCCATTGGCTCAATGATATGCAGGCGAAAACCGGTGTTCGCACACAAGCGGATGATATTGCCGGTATTCGGCGGGATTTCTGGTTCGAATAAAACGATGTTAAGCATGCTGCCCCCTTAATTGCGGGGGCAGAATAGCAGAAAAGAGAGGAACTACGCGACGCCGGGTTCCTGCGAGCGGCTATACAGCATTTTGTAGACGGTTGCCGCGGCGGCCACCATGGCGGGTACGCTGAGGATCATTAAAATACTGTCTGCCTGCCACTGCATGGAAAGAAGCTGGGCGCTGGTCATGGTTCCCGCCACGCCGCCAAAGCGGCCGATGCCCTGCATCCAGGCGATACCTGTCGCGCGGCACTCGGTAGGGTAAAAGGTAGCGGCCAGGGTCTGCATGCCCGATTGCGCACCGTTCATTGCGATCCCCATCAGGAAAATCAGTCCGCCAAACAGGGCGATATGGTTTTGCTCAAGGCCGAGTAACAGGATCAGTCCCATTGTCAGGACAAATCCCCCGGCGACCACCTTGTGCGCTTCCCAGCGGTCCATCATCCAGCCCGCGAGCAGAATGCCTGCGGTACCGCCGAAGGTGAACAGCGAGGTGAGCCAGGCGGATTCCGCCAGAGCATAACCCATCCCCTGCATCAGCGTTGGCATCCAGCTCAGCAGGACGTAGTAAATGACCAGCCCCATAAAGTAGGTCACCCACAGCATCAGGGTGCCGGGCAGCCAGGGCATAGCAAACAGTTGCGCCACGCTCCCTTTTTTAGTGACCACCTTTTCTTCCGCCAGGAAAAAGCCCGTGACGCTATCCAGCGTGCTGCGTGCAAACCGGCTGGCGATGCGGCGGACCTGCATGACGTCTTTCCCGCGTTGTACCAAAAACTTCACAGACTCGGGTAAAAGCAGTGCCAGAAGCAGCGTTAAAATCAGCGGAGCAATCGCGCCGGTCAGCAGCACGCTTCGCCAGCCGTGGTGGGGGATAAGCCAGGAAGAGATCGCGCCGCCGCCTGCCGCACCCAGAGGGAAGCCGCAGTACATGGTGTTAATCGCCATGGCGCGGCAGCGCTGGGGGGCAAACTCGGAGATCAGCGTGATGGCGTTAGGCATTGCAGCGCCGAGGCCCAGACCCGTCAAAAAGCGCCACAGCGTGAGCGTATTCAGACTTTGCGCCCAGGCCGTTCCCAGGCTCGCAAGACCGAAGAACAGACACGAAAAGACCAGTACGCGCTTGCGTCCCATCCGGTCCGATACCGGACCGGCGATAAGTGCCCCCAACGACAGCCCCAGCAGCGCTGCGCTCAGCACCGGCCCCAGATCCTGTTTGTGTATCCCCCATTCTGCCGACAGCGTAGGCGCGATGTAACCCATCGCCGCCGTATCAAAACCATCGATCGCCAGAACCAGAAAGCCCAGAACGATAAGAAGCCAGTGAAACCCTGAAAAGGGACTCTCATCGATCACCTGCTGAATATCCACCTTACCTGAATATGTCATACGCTCCCCTCTGATGTGATGTTGTTTTTGTGTTCTTGTATTTGCTTGTCTATACAATTGCGCGCGGCAGGTTGATGTCAAATTTTCTTATCCAATATGTTATCTGGATGTTATTTTTGGCATAAAAAAGCGCCCGAGGGGGAATCGGGCGCGTGAAAAAGAGGTGTTAATGGAGAAGACTCAGGCTGCGTTTCCCTGAGCAAGCGGAGCCAGCGTCGCCGGTAATTTGCTTAACTCCTGCACCAGGGAATCCTTACTGATTTCACTAATCGTTTTCGCGCCAGTTAACGTCATCGCCACCTTCATCTCTTTTTCGATCAGGTTCAGCAGGTTTGCCACACCCGCCTGGCCCGCCGTCGCCAGCGCATACAGATACGCACGGCCCAGCAGTACGCTGTCAGCGCCCAGCGCGATCATACGCACCACGTCCAGCCCGCTGCGGATGCCGCTGTCAGCCAGGATAGCGATGTCGCCTTTCACTGCATCGGCAATGGCAGGCAGGGCTCGTGCGGAAGAGAGCACACCGTCAAGCTGGCGTCCGCCGTGGTTAGAAACCACAATCCCGTCAGCGCCAAAGCGTACCGCGTCGCGGGCATCTTCCGGGTCGAGGATCCCTTTGATCACCATCGGGCCGTCCCAGAAATCGCGGATCCACTCCAGGTCTTTCCAGGAGATGGACGGGTCGAAGTTATTTGCCAGCCAGCCGATGTAATCTTCCAGCCCGGTAGGTTTACCAAGGTAAGCCGAGATGTTGCCCAGATCGTGTGGACGTCCGTTCAGACCGACATCCCAGGCCCATTGCGGATGCGTCACCGCCTGCCAGTAACGGCGCAGGGCGGCATTCGGTCCGCTCATGCCTGAGTGAGCATCACGGTAGCGTGCGCCGGGGGTTGGCATATCGACGGTAAAGACCAGCGTTGAGCAGCCCGCCGCTTTGGCACGCTCCAGCGCATTACGCATAAACCCGCGATCGCGCAGAACGTACAGCTGGAACCACATCGGGCGCTTGATGGTTGGAGCGACTTCTTCAATCGGGCAGACGGAAACGGTGGAGAGGGTAAACGGAATGCCTTTGGCATCTGCAGCCGCGGCCGCCTGTACTTCGCCACGACGGGCGTACATGCCGCACAGGCCTACGGGGGCGAGGGCGACCGGCATGGAGAGCGTTTCATTGAACAATTTCGTCTCAAGGCTCAGGTCAGACATATTCTTCAGCACGCGCTGGCGCAGAGCCACTTCCGACAGGTCTTCCACGTTGCGACGCAGGGTGTGCTCGGCATAGGCCCCGCCGTCGATATAGTGAAACAGGAAAGGTGGCAAAATGCGCTGTGCCGCGGCGCGATAGTCACTGGCTGCTGAAATAATCATGCTTTGTTCTCCCTGGAAATATCACTGTCGCCAGGCAGACGGGTAATACGCGCCTGTCGGGCCTGATCTTCATCGAATCGTTTAATGGTGGTGTGTACGAAGCCCAGATGCGCCATCATCGCTTTTCGCGCGGCCTCGGCATCACCGGCCAGAATGGCGTTAAGCACCGCCTCGTGTTGTTCGGTCAACTGGGCAAACACCGGTGGAACCAGATACATACGCTGGCGGCTCTGCTTCACGGAGGATTGCAGCAAGTCGAAGAAACCGCGCATGGTCTGCAGCAGAACCACGTTGTGTGATGCCTCGGCAATCGCCAGGTGAAAGCGCACGTCCGCCTGGGAGGCGATATCCGGGTCACTGCTTTGCGTGGCCTCAAAACAGGCTCTTAGCTTCTCTTTATCGGCCTCGGTTGCCCGCATGGCTGCATGCCAGGCGGTACTGGTTTCGATGGCGTGACGCGCTTCAAGGATGTCGAAGCTGTAGTCCGGGTCGTTCTCCATCAGCGTTTTCAGCGGCTGAACAATGTTTTGCTCAGACCAGTCATCATGCTGCCAGCGGACAAAGGTGCCACCACCACGGCGGCTTACCAGTACCCCTTCGCTGACCAGTGTCGCCAGTGCTTCACGCAGCGAATTACGTGATACACCAAGCTGGGCGGCGAGCTGGCGTTCGGCGGGTAATTTCATGCCCGCTTCCAGCTGTTGTTCTTCAATCAGCGCCCGCACGCGAGAGGCGATCTCGTCGGACAGGCGTCTGGGCATCACTATCATGGAATCATCCAGGTTAAGACATAGGCCTGCAGGGTGGTGATCACCCCGACCATGCAGGTGAATATCAGGCTGTGTTTCACGGTAAAGCGGAACAGGTCCGACTCTTTACCGACCAGTCCCACCGCAGCGCAGGCAATGGCGATGGATTGCGGGGAGATCATTTTCCCGGTCACGCCGCCAGTGGTGTTAGCCGCCACCAGAAGGACATCTGACACGCCAATCTGTTGGGCCGCCGTCGCCTGCAGAGCAGCAAACAGGGCGTTAGACGAGGTATCTGAACCGGTCAGGAACACCCCTAACCAGCCGAGGAACGGCGAGAAGAAGGTGAATGCGTGGCTGGTATGCGCCAGCGCCAGAGCCAGCGTAGATGACAAACCGGAATAGTTTGAGATAAACGCGAATGCCAGCACCATGCCGATAGAGTAAATCGGCAGCATCAGTTCTTTAATGGTCGCCGCAAAGGTCTGTACTGCAGCGACAGGCTTCATGCGCAGCCAGACAACAGAAAGGATAGCGGCAAACAGAATCGCCGTACCGGTCGCGGAGAACCAGTCGAATTTGTACACCGCGGCATACGGCGTTGCGGCGTGGACCACTGGCGGCATACGGGCGACCATCTTGTCGAGGAACGGTACGGAGATGTTAATCACCATGTCGTACAGCGCGCCACCCGGGGCAAACAGGGCTTTGAAAGGTGGGATGCTCCACAGCGTGACCGTTGCGGTCAGGAACAGGAACGGCGACCAGGCGCGGATCACCTGTCCTGCCGTATAGCCTGTACGTGCCAGGGTTTGATCGACCTGAGAGGCGCCCATATCGGCAAAACGGAATCTATGGTCACTCCCGTTTTTGCAACACCGATTTTGACGACAAGTTGGCTTGCTTGAATCTATCCGGCGTCTGAATGGGATTTTATTCCCGCGCCTTGATGAGTTCCGCGCCTGATGAACCTCCAGAAAATATACGGCTTCAATGAGCCTTTCCGTTTTACAGGTTCCTCAACAGGCCGGTGGGCCGTTAGTATCATCAATATCAGTATTCGCAAAACCAGATCAGTAATTCTTTAAACCGGTGTATTTCTGCCGTTATGCTACATAAGTTTGCTGTCGTGCCGTTAGGGCCCAGGCTATTCTGGCCAGCTTGTTTGCCAGAGCACAAGTGACGACAAAGTTGCTTTTCCGGCACAGTAAATCCCTGACCCAATCGGCCAATTTGCCAGACTGGTGTTCCAGTTTTTGTATGAATACCCTGGCACATTGAACCAACAAAGTTCGGATCTTTTTATTACCTCGCTTACTAATTCCCAGCAATGTCGTCCTACCTCCCGTGCTGTACTGCCGAGGTACAAGCCCTGTTGCCGCCGCAAAGTCACGGCTGCTGGCGTACTGCTTCCCGTCGCCAATCTCAGTTGAAATAGTACTCGCTGTCAGTGTTCCGACGCAGGGAATGCTCAGCAAGCGCTGTCCAACCTCATCTTCGTCCAACTTTCGTTTCAACTGGGATTCCAAATCTTTAATCTGCTCAACAAGATAGTGATAATGCTGTTGTAATTTCAGCAATAACTGGCTGAGGTAAAGAGGCAAACTATTATCCTCAAGAATGGTACTCAGTCGGCTAATAACGGCAGCTCCTCGGGGAACGCTAATGCCAAATTCCAGCAGAAAAGCATGCATTTGATTGGTTGTTTTTACCTTATCCTGAACCAGGGATTCACGGACACGATGCAGAGCCCGCATTGCCTGCTGAGATTCCGTTCTGGGCTGCACAAAACGCATAGACGGACGCGATGCAGCTTCACAAATAGCTTCGGCGTCGACAAAGTCGTTTTTATTGCTTTTAACGAACGGGCGGACAAATTGTGGTGATATCAGCTTTGGGGAATGCCCCAACTCTTCCAACTTGCGTGCCATAAAGTGAGAACCGCCACAGGCTTCCATTGCGATGGTTGTAGCGGGGCATGTCGCCAAAAATTCGATCAACTTTGGCCGGGTAAATTTTTTACGGTAAACAGCCTTCCCGCGACGATCCTGGCAATGAATATGGAAAGAGTTTTTACCCAGATCGATACCAATGAGCGCAATGTTTTCCATGATAGTTCTCCGAATGAAAGCCTGTCCTCAGCATAGTACCGGGAAGGAGGGAGTGACCATCTCATTAAATACGTACCGGCTGCCAGCGCTTCAGGAACAGCGTCAGACAAACCAGCGAAACCAGCGAAGAGATAATGTCCGGCAGTTCAGGGCCGAGGAAGTTGGAGCTGAGATACTGGGCGATGGCGAACGAACCACCTGCCACCATCACCGCAGGCCAGGTCTCCTTCACGCCGCGCCAGCCGTCCATAATCGCCATGATCCAGAACAGCACGATAATGGTCAGGAACGGCAGTTGGCGGCCCACCATCTGGCCAATCTCGAAGCTGTCCAGCCCGGTGACCTGTCCGGCCACCAGAATTGGAATGCCCATCGCACCAAACGCGACGGGGGCGGTGTTCACAATCAGGCACAGGCCCGCGGCATACAGCGGGTTAAAGCCCAGACCGACCAGCAGCGCGGCGGTGATCGCCACCGGTGCGCCAAAACCTGCAGCCCCTTCCAGGAACGCCCCAAAGGAGAAGCCGACAATCAGCATCTGCAGGCGCTGGTCAGGGGTAATGGAGAGAATCGACGAACGGATGATGTCGAACTGCCCGGTTTTCACCGAGATTTTATAGACAAAGACCGCGGCGATGATGATCCACGCAATCGGCCATAGGCCATAGAAGAAACCGTAGACCACAGAGGCCAGCGCACGGTCGACCGGCATTTTGTAGAACAACAATGCCACCATCAGCGCAATGGCAACGGTGATGGTGGCGGCAAGGTAGCCCTTCAACTTGAGCTTAATCAGCGCAAAGAAGAAGAACAGGATCGGAAGCGATGCGATCAGGCTCGACAGCCAGATATTTCCGGCCGGGTCGTAGTTTTGTTGCCAGAGGCTCATGCAGGTCTCCTGGGGACCAGACAGCCTGTACTGCGGGTGAGTCTCCGCTCATCTCTGCGTCACAGTCTGTGTAAAATTGGTCCTGCCAATGTTGTGTTGTAGGGGTAATGACAACAAATGGTTAACCAGATGTTATGAGCTGGCAATGGTTTTGTGAGCAGAAATGATGGATTTGTGAAGCGGGGAAGAAAGAAACCGTGGATTGGTTGGGCCAATTTGAGTGGGGCTCCACCGTATGATGGTGTGCCCCTTAAAGAGTTAATAGAATTTCAGGAATTAAACAGCATTCTGAACAGAGGCGGTATCTCCGATGACAGTCAAACCATCTTGTTGCTTAAGACGGTTATTTTTAATCTCCTGCTCAATGACATCTGAGATCACCTTTCGAAGAACACTGCTGGTTGATTTAAAACCAAGCATCCTCGAGACGGATGTAATGATTTCATCTTCAGTTGCTCCGAGGCTTGCGCTAACTATGTCAAATACACCCGAAGCGATTTCTATAGGTGCGATCAGTTCCGGTTTACGTACACCTGCAGACAACACGTTCTGTCTATTGCGGAGTCGAATCGTTACTTCTTTGTGTATGAAAAACTCATGCTCCTTATAAATCTTACCCCTCATGCATGCAATTTGAGCAGCTTGACTAACAACGTTTTCTATTCGCGCACCTGCCCGCTGCAATCCCCACGCTGAGCGAAGACGAGTTATTACTTCGTTTATATGGATAGGCGATTCTGTGAAGACTATTTTTTCAACCATGTCAGCAAGTATACCGGTTGGTGTTTCATGTAAAGCATATGAAAGATTGGCTTCGGGCTGTGCTTCTTCATAACTCACAGACTGGTCATTAGCGGAATCAGTTCTATCAAAACCAACCTCAATAGCATCTTCTCGTTCAACGGTGACGATATCAACAGGAACGGCTCGAGAACGCCCGTAGGTGTGTTCTGCTCTATGACCTGCTCCCCGTTGATTAGTACACCCCGATGTTAGTAATGTCTTCATAAGCCACATGAGGACATCCCCATGAAGAAGCGTTTTTCCGACGAACAGATCATCAGTATTCTCCGCGAAGCCGAAGCTGGGGTACCCGCCCGTGAACTCTGCCGCAAGCATGCCATTTCCGATGCCACGTTTTACACCTGGCGTAAGAAGTATGGCGGTATGGCGGTGCCTGAAGTTAAGCGCCTGAAGTCGCTTGAGGAAGAGAACGCCAGACTCAAGAAGCTGCTTGCCGAAGCCATGCTGGATAAAGAGGCGCTTCAGGTGGCTCTTGGGCGAAAGTACTGACGACAGACCAGAAGCGGGAAGCCGTGATGTTGATGTGTGATGCGACCGGTCTGTCGCAACGTCGTGCCTGCAGGCTTACAGGTTTATCCCTGTCGACCTGCCGCTATGAGGCTCACCGTCCGGCTGCTGATGCGCATTTATCAGGGCGCATCACTGAGCTGGCACTGGAGCGCAGGCGTTTTGGCTACCGTCGTATTTGGCAGTTGCTGCGCCGTGAAGGGCTTCATGTTAATCATAAGCGCGTGTACCGGCTTTATCACCTCAGTGGCCTGGGCGTAAAACGCAGAAGACGTCGTAAAGGGCTGGCAACAGAACGTCTGCCGCTGCTCCGTCCGGCGGCGCCCAATCTGACCTGGTCGATGGATTTCGTCATGGACGCACTTTCCACCGGTCGCAGGATCAAGTGTCTTACCTGCGTCGATGATTTCACAAAGGAATGCCTGACGGTCACTGTTGCCTTTGGGATTTCAGGCGTTCAGGTCACGCGTATTCTGGACAGCATTGCACTGTTTCGAGGCTATCCGGCGACGATAAGAACTGACCAGGGGCCGGAGTTCACTTGCCGTGCACTGGATCAATGGGCCTTTGAGCATGGTGTTGAGTTGCGCTTAATCCAGCCGGGCAAGCCAACGCAGAACGGATTTATTGAGAGCTTTAACGGACGATTTCGCGATGAATGTTTGAATGAGCACTGGTTCAGCGATATCGTTCATGCCAGGAAAATTATTAATGACTGGCGGCAGGATTATAACGAATGCCGCCCGCACTCCACGCTGAATTATCAGACACCGTCTGAATTTGCAGCGGGCTGGAGAAAGGGTCATTCTGAGAATGAAGATTCCGACGTTACTAACTGAGTGTTGTATCTAATCGTGGGGGCAGGTCACGTCACCTTGAATATTTTCCAGATTTTTAATGAAGAATGGCTCGCCAGGATGAGAATTAAAGAAATCTTCATATTGAGGATTTAAACGGCGGAGAACCTCTAATTCATCCTGAATAGCCTTACGTTGCGAAACAGAGAATGTTGCGACTCCCAGTGACAACTCAGGATTCTGCTGTACATGCTCAAGAATTGCGGTAGCAATCTTTTTGGCCTCAATAGGATTGGCATTACCTGCTCCTGATTCGAAAACACCGTTTTCCACATAATGGAACCGCAATCCCATACCAGCCTCTTCGGTATATGGACTTGGTACTATAAACAATTTGTTTTCGTAGAACTGACTATTAGAAACCGCAATAAGCGACTGGTGTCGACTGCGGTAATGCCAGCGAAGCATTCGCTGTGGCAAGCCTCTGGCAACAAACAATCCAAGTATGCTTTCGATATCTGCTACTTGCGTCGAATCTTCATCCCCATCATCGTTACTGGCTTCAGTCATACGAGAGAAGAAACTGGTTGGCGGTAACTGTCTTTCGTCACCGACAACAACAACTTGCTGACACCGTGCAATTGCACCTATGGCATCGACAGGCTGTATCTGGCTGGCTTCATCCATCACGAGCAAATCAAATTTTTGCTTACCTGGGATCAAGAATTGTGCAACGGAAAGCGGGCTCATCATCATGACTGGTTTGATTGCCTGAATTGCCGGGCCCGCTTTAAGCATCAACTGGCGAATTGGCATATGGCCTCTTTTCCTCGCCATTTCAGCACGTAGGACTCCAACTGGACCTGCCGCTCCGATTTTTGAAGGAATACGACGATGGTGTGCCCGAGCGACCTCAATACTTGAGCTCTTTATACGGCGTAAATCCATTTCGGCAAAATACTGCACTTTTCGGTTATGGAGATCTCCGTCGAAGCGGGAAAGGGAAGGAGTCTCTTTAGCCATTAAACTGAACAGCGATTCATAATAGGTATACTCAACCGAGCTATAACAAGTAGATAATGGTAAGCGCCCATCCTCAAGTCGTTCTACTACTTCTGACAGTCCCTGATTATTCGCCTGGTTGCGTCGGTGTTGCCAGGCAACCCATTTAGATAACTGTTCGGCATTTTCAATCCAGGAGGTTAACTTACTCAGGACGCTATCGACACGTAAAGGCTGGTTTTCCAGATGGAAGAATTCGTTGGTGGACGATTCGAGCTCGTTGGCCAGTTTTTCAAGCTCGTCAATGATAGAAACACGTATTGTTGAAAGTTGATTAGCGGAATTCAGTATCTCGTCACGATCGTCTACAGTCGCGCAGATGAAGCGTAAGTCACCGTGTTTTTCCATCCATTTATAATCGCTAACGAGATTGTGCCAGTTCGATCGTATGTCTAGCCACGCACTACCCAGTGCCGCTTTCCCCAATTCGGATTGAGATTGAATGGCCTTTTTCTGATATTGCAATGCGATAATCTTCTTAACCAGCGTCAGGCATTCACCGGGGCGATCTGCCGGATCTTTAAATACCTGATGTGAAGTTGAATCTATACGACTGAGTTTTTGAGTCAGAGTTTCAACATAACTTAATGGGACACGCCTAATAGAATAATTATTATCAAACCAAGAATCTGCAGTTGCACCAAATGCTTTCCAAAGTTGTTTCAGTTCGATGTCGGCTTGATTAAGAAGCTGCTCCAGTTTCTGGCTAAGGTGCTTCAGTGTTTCACGATCAGACAGTTGGCTCGCAAGTAGACGTGCTTCTGAGCCAACATCTTTAAGCGTTGCCATCCATTCTACTAATGCTTTCAGAGCATTGCTGTCACTGTTTTCACCACTCCAATGTGAACCAAACGCACTGTTGCCAAACTCGCTAGCATTGGTGATTTTTTTTCGTAGCATTTGCGCCTGAATAACGTTATCCAACAGCTCGATTTGCTGCTGAATAGGTTGATTTGTATCTCGAATGAGAGAGCGGGCAAGTGCACGTGAACGGCGCCATTCGCTGTTCAATAGCTTGAACATCCCAGTATGTATTGCGAGGTTATGGCGAATTTGTGTAAGTTCGGTATCCCAAATGATCTCCGAAATATGGGGATCGATTTTCTGACGTAACGAATATAAATCAGCGATAGAATTGACCAATTCCCTGGCTTGTTCGACACCATGTTCCCATACAGAAGCGACAAAGGCTTGTGGGCTTGCATCGGGGGCATCAGCTACACGAGCACTGAGTTCAATAAGATTTTTGATTTCCTGAGATGAACGATACAGAGATTCAGTACCTAGTTCTTTCGTCAGATGAACCACTGTTAATTGAATTTGGGGTAATAGTGGTAGTAATGCTTTGGCGGCCGAAAAGGCATCTGGCAAAAGATCCTCCGGGATTGTTTGCAGTTCATCCCGAAATTCAAGAAGAGGGGTATCAAACTGTTCGTCATGAAGCAGGTGTTTGATTTCCTGAAAATTATTCTGATACGTAGAACCCTGCTCAATTAGACTCTTTATTTCGTAAAGAGAGTTAGACCAGACAGGATTAACGAGAGCAGCTTCCTCAAACTCAGGTGCCTGATTTATGAGGTTAGCAATCTGAACAATTTTGTCTGCCTCATTGAACATTGTGGGTTCAGGCGTTATCCCTACTCGTACAGCCAAAGCCGCTATAGTGCCCTGAAAGTCATGTACTTTATGTAACAACGTTGTAATTTTTGGCATTAGGCGATCGAGTTCACCCGGCAAAACGGATTCTCGTTTTACGCCATTCCAGGGATGATTATGGGGTAGTCCAATATCTTCAATTCGTTCAATAAGCTCTTTAACGAGATCCAGTCGTTTTATGAGGTCATTATTGGTCCATTCATCGAAGCCATGAAGAATGAAGTCCGTAGGTGTTTGTCCATTTTGTCGCAATCTTACCAATTGCCCAATCACCTGATAAGGGCTCAAACCCGAAGGAGTGTAGACTTTGTGGAGGCGCGCTGGGTGGGCATTCAGGGAATCACGGGCTTCGGTTAAGTTCTCAATCAATTCATCGGGAAATTCACCGCGCGGTGAACCTAAATCCCATACTCGCTTCAACTCTTCGAGTAAAATTCGTTTATTGGCTTTATTGCTGTGAAGTTCTAAACAAGCATCACCTACTCCTGTTTGGTCGAGACGCCGTTTGACGACTTCAAGAGCTGCCATTTTTTCTGCAACAAAGAGTACTGTTTTTCCATCCGCGATAGCCGATGCAATGATATTGGCAATCGTCTGCGACTTACCCGTCCCCGGAGGTCCTTGTATAACAAGGTTTTTACCTTTTCTGACTTCATGGATCGCGAGCGTCTGAGAGCTATCGCTATCCATAATATGAAGCATATCTTTTGGCGTGATAATGGGGTCTATAGGGCTATCTTCTGAAGTAAGTCCATCGCTTTCATCGAATCCTTCTTCCATGAGCGCACGAATGAGATATTTTGATGTAATAGCTTCATCATCTGGCCAGTTGGCAGGGTCAAGATCGCGATACATCAAAAATTTAGAAAAAGAGAACAAACCAAGAATAATGTCGTTGGTCTTAACTTCCCAGTCTGTTTTCAATGCTATTGCTTGCTGTACAGCTTCAAAGTAACCACTTACATTAATTTCATCATTGTCAGATTGTATTATCGGTAATGTGATCTGATGCACGCGTTCAAGGAAGGCTTCCAGAGAGAGGTTAGAGATGATGTCTTCTGAGCGCGCTTTAAGTTTAAATCTTTCTCCAGCACTACCGCGTTCAAGACTGACTGGCACCAGTATCAGTGGGGCATAACGGACATTCTCTTTATTGGCGGGATCTACCCACTTCAATGTGCCCAGAGCCAGGAAAAGAATATTTGCGCCTTGCTCCTCTTCAAGCGTTTTGGCGTCGTGGTACAAATCGAGTAATCGAGTCTGCAACCCTTTCGGTGTTAAACGAGTTTGCAGTTTAGTATCGAGATGCTGCGATTTTATTTCATCATCCGCTTCATCAAATTGATAAATAAAGGATTTTTCTTCTGAGGTACTACCTTCCGTCTCCTGGTCGTCTTCTTTTCCTGATTTACCATGTAAAAATGTGAACGTCTTTTTTTCATTAAACAGAAGGTTGTAGACCAGCTCAGAACGTTCATCAATCACTTCCAGGAAACGTGTGTTTTTCGATCTCGGTATGTTGAGTAAGCGGTTCCTTGCCCCTAAATCCAGAAGTTCAGCCCTGGCTTTTTCAAGCTTTTGTTCTAAGGAAAGGGCGCTGTTTTGAAAAGTTGAGCTCTCAGTAGAATTCATAAAATTTATAACCTAATGCAATGACATACCATTAAGCCAAAGAAAATATATTATATTTCAATGGCGTGCCGTGTGTATTAGTTAGATCGAAAGAAATGAATGTCTACTTTACTCTTAAGAATGACAATTGTGAACCTGCAGGTTTTACGAGTAATTGGTTACATTTGTGGGGGTAGCGGCCCGGTATTTTTAGATAATAAAAAAGCCCAATACATTCTTCTGGTGAACATATTGGGCTGGTTTGTATTTAACTTAAGTTAAATTAAGAATCAGAACGGGGTCTTACAAAAACCCGTCATCTCTTTCAGGCCCATTTCACGGCCCAGCTCGGTCATTGGGTGCACCACCACCAGACCACGAACGCTTTTCTTCAGCTTGCCCATGTCGGCCTGCTCTTTTTTGGTGATCGCACGGCGGTGCGGCATGTTCATCAGCTTCTGCGCTTCTTTGCTCAGCCTCTGGCCTTTGACTTCGCGCAGGCGCTCGATTTCGGTTTCCAGCGTGGCGACCTCTTTTTCCAGCTCAGCGTACTTCTCGGCGGAATCGACCAGTGACAGGCCAGCCATCTGGTGGCGGATCAGATCCAGACGGTCGCTCAGGCGTTTAATTTCGTTCTTTTCGACTTCTTTCATGACAAATAACTCTGAAAACGGGGAATTTACAGGGAAGGATACACCAATGTGAGCAGGCTTACTTCTGAAACGCTTTTTTTAAGCTGATTCGGGAAATCAGCTCAGTCAGGGAGAGGACCATTGTGGAGCGAACAACCTGTTGATAACGCAGCTTTTGCATCGCGTATAGCTCAGGATCGCTGTTATCAAACTGAGGTGCCGGGGGAAGGGCAGTGACGCAATGCAACTCGCCGAAAGGTCCAAGGATCTCATCATCGGTAAAGGTGTACTCATTACCGTCATGATTTAACTCTTCGCGCAGCGCCATCAACAGCTCAGCGTCTTCATACTCTGGCCTGCTCAGCACACCAAGGCCATAAATCAGCTTCAGACGCACTGAGAGATCGCCCAGCGGTCCGTCTCCGTCCAGTAACGGTTCTACAGCATATTTTACCGCGTAGTCGTCTTTGCGAAACACCTGAAGCACCAGGATATTCACCGCCTCGGTTAGCAACTCGACGGCGGCAATCAGGAAACTTCGTACGGTTTTGCCAGCATTCAGACGCTCAAGCACACGATTTTCAAAGGCCTGGGTTTGTTCCATTATTGCCTGCATATCTGACAATCTGTAATCAGGGCGCAGGGTTACCTGCGCCACACTCTGCATCATTTGGTTGCGTTATATGCGTTAACCGCCTCCACAACCACGTCGCTGTTGGCGTCCAGACCTGAAATCTGCGCCAGCGCAGCCTGCGCGCCTTTATCGTCAATCAGTTGAGCCAGTTCCTGCGCCTGCGGATCCTGCTCGCTGCGGTAGTGCATTGCGGCGGCAATCCCTTTCACCAGGTTGGCGTGCGGCAGACCGTATTCCAGCGTGCCCAGCAGCGGTTTAATCAGGCGATCGCCCGCGCTCAGCTTGCGCAGGGGCTGACGGCCAACGCGCTCAACGTCATCTTTCAGATACGGGTTTTCAAAACGACCGAGGATTTTCTGGATGTATGCTGCGTGTTTATCAGCATCAAAACCGTAGCGTTTGATCAGCACCGCGCCGCTCTCTTCCATTGCCCCTTTTACCACAGCGCGGATGTTCTCATCGAGAATCGCGTCACGGATGGTCTGATGACCGGCCAATTTTCCGAGGTACGCGGTTATAGCATGCCCGGTGTTCAGCGTGAAGAGTTTGCGTTCGACAAATGCCATCAGGTTATCAGTTAATTCCATCCCCGGTATGGTTGGCAGCGCGCCTTTAAACTGCGTTTTATCGACGATCCACTCGCTGAAGGTTTCAACGGTCACTTCCAGCGGGTCGTGGGTGGCGGATTCAGACGGTGGGACGATACGGTCAACGGCGGAATCAACAAACCCCACGTGCGCTTCAACCCAGGCTTTATCTTCGTCGGCAACAGCGGCGAGCACATGGCCTTTCAACTGCGTGGTGCCGCGCACCATGTTTTCACAGGCGATGATGTTCAGCGGGGTATCAATGTTCTGCGCTTTACGTTTTGCGAGGCCTTTCGCCACTGCAGGAGCGATACGCTCAAGCACGACCGGACCCACGGCGGTGGTCACCAGATCGACGCTGGCGATCAGGTCGATAACGTCGTCGCCAATGCTGCTTACGGCATTCACACCTGAAACCGTTTCAACCTGCTCGTTTTCTCCAACCACGTGTACCTGGTAGCTATGACGGGCATTCAGGGCGTCTAGCACCACCTGGTTCACATCGGCGAATGTCAGCGTAATGCCCGCGTCTGCCAGCAGTTTGCCGATAAAGCCACGACCGATATTACCTGCGCCAAAATGTAATGCTTTCATAGTGTTAACCTTCATCAATGTTTTTTACCCGAGAGGGCTGGGGTGAGGAACCGCATAACTTTCCCCTCACCCTAGCCCTCTCCCTGTGGGGAGAGGGCGGAAATGGGCTTACTTGTTCAGCAGCGCCAGTACTTCTTCCACGCTGGTGGTGCTGGCCAGACGCTCAATGACAGACTCATCATCCAGGGCGTTGGTCAGGCTGGTAATCACCTGAATGTGCTCGTTATTGCGAGCGGCGATACCAATCACCAGACGGGCGATGTCGTCTTCTTCTTCACCGAAGCGCACACCCTGCGGATACTGACAGAATACGACGCCGGTTTTCAGCACGCGATCTTTCGCTTCAACCGTACCGTGCGGAACCGCGATGGATTCACCCAGGTAGGTTGGTGTCAGCTTTTCACGTTCCAGCATCGCATCAACGTATTCAGGTTGAACGTAGCCACCTTTCACCAGTTGCTCACCGGCAAAGCGAATCGCCTCTTCTTTGGTAGCAGCAGTACGACCGAGGAAGATGTTCTCCGCACCCAGTTTGAACAGGTGGGCGTTGCTCTCGTCGAAACTGTCCTGCAGGCTGGAGCGCACTTTCACTTCGTTGTCTTCGTGACGCTGCGCGGCAACCAGACGCTCGGTCAGGCTGGTGTACAGGCCGCTGTCGAGGAAGTTGGTCAGCGAAATATGCTGTGCCTGCGGAACCTGACGCATGGCGCGTTCGGTCAGATCGCGGTGCGTGATAACCAGGTCCACATCCGGTGGCAGACTGTTGATGGCGCTGTTGGTCACAGAGATGTTAGTCAGACCCGCATCCTGCACTTTCTTACGCAGCACACCTGCACCCATTGCGCTGGAACCCATACCGGCGTCACAGGCAACGATGATTTTACGCACGTGGCTCAGGTCGTTAGAGACATCACCAGCCGCCAGCGGTGTAGCACCTTTGGATTCCGCTTTCATGTCGTGCATACGACGGGTAGCCGCTTCGATATCATCATCTTCTTTCACTTTGCTGGTTTTCAGCAGGATAGAAGAGACCACGAAGGAGACCGCCATTGCTGCACAGATAGCCGCGATGTTTGCGAAGTAAGCCCCTTTTGGCGTCATCGCCAGTACCGCCAGGATAGAACCCGGAGACGCCGGAGAAACCAGACCACCGCCCAGCACGCTCAGTGTGAACACACCGGTCATACCGCCGAGGATAACGGCCAGGATCAGACGCGGATTCATCAGCACGTACGGGAAGTAAATTTCGTGGATACCACCCAGGAAGTGAATGATAGCCGCACCGCCCGCAGACTGCTTCGCGCTACCGCGACCAAAGAACATGTACGCCAGCAGAACACCCATACCCGGGCCCGGGTTCGCTTCAATCAGGAAGAAGATGGATTTGCCAAGCTCATGAGACTGCTGAATACCCAGCGGTGAGAAGATACCGTGGTTGATGGCGTTGTTAAGGAACAGGATTTTCGCCGGTTCAACAAAGATAGACGCCAGCGGCAGCATGTCGTGCGCAACCATGAAGTTAACGCCTGCTGCCAGAATTTTGGACAGCACTTCAACCGCAGGGCCAATGCCGAGGAACGCCAGAATCGCCAGGATCATACCAATGATGCCTGCGGAGAAGTTGTTCACCAGCATTTCGAAGCCAGAGCGAATCTTACCGTCTACCCAGGAATCAAAGTGTTTGATTGCCCAACCGCCCAGAGGACCCGCAATCATTGCGCCCAGGAACATTGGCATATCCGCACCGACAATCACACCCATGGTTGTGATTGCACCCACTACACCGCCACGGTCACCGCCCACCAGACGACCACCGGTGAAACCGATGAGCAGCGGCAGCAGATAAGTAATCATTGGGCCAACAAGTTTCGCCAGCGTTTCGTTAGGCAACCACCCTGTCGGAATGAACAATGCGGTGATGATACCCCACGCGATAAACGCGCCGATATTTGGCATCACCATGTTGCTGAGGAAACGACCAAAGCTTTGTACTTTGATCTTGAAATCGGATGACATAAAACACCCCTTCTTCTGTTTACGCTTAGGCTTGCGGCCCGAGGTTTATTGTTAATGTGAGGCGGCAGAGGTAGCCGGGCCCTGTTCATGCTGTGAAATCTGGCACTGAATCGTTCAACTGTCCAGATGACGAAAATTTGTGTGATGCGTGTCACGTAAATGTAGGGGGTGTGGATATCAATGTGGTGATCTGAATCACAAAGTAAGTGGGCAAAAAAAATACGATGACGAAAAATAGAGCAGAAACGACCCTTTTTTGTGATTTTTGTCACATTTGATCCTGGCAGATTTGTCTCTGTATTGTGACTTATTTCACAAAATATTTTTATGCAGAATTCTCCGGCTGTGATCCTTAACAAATTCTGTCTTGCGATTTAGCGTCAGGATGGCATGGGGCGACACAGAAAGCTAAAAAACCACTTTTCAGATGTGGTATGGCGAAAAGTGTAAACGTGGATTACGCTCATATTGTAAGGTTAAGTCTATTATTATTCAGGTTATATTTTGACACGTTTATAAACTTGCATGGAGATATTATAAAAATCCATACTCCCCGGCTGCTGAAATAGCAAGTGATTACTGTTCCTATAAAAAATTAATTAGGTTGCGTACCGTTTTATTAATTTAATGAGTTGACGTTGTTTAAGTGAGGAGAATATGTTTCTCAACTATTTTGCGCTGGGCGTATTGATTTTTGTATTCCTGGTCCTTTTTTACGGCGTCATAGCCATTCATGACATCCCGTATAATATGGCCAAAAAACGTAACCATCCCCATGCCGATGCGATTCATACGGCAGGATGGATTAGCCTGTTTACGCTCCATGCTATATGGCCGTTCCTGTGGATCTGGGCCACGCTTTACCGTGAAGATCGCGGCTGGGGGATGCAGAACCACATCTCGAAGCCTGATGAGGTACCGGGCATGGATGCACTGACCAAACGCGTGGCGGAGCTTGAACAAAAGCTGGCAGCGGCACAACCCACTGCTGATAAGAACACGCTGGAGCGCTAATCATGGATCTGTTGATTATTCTGACCTATGTGGCATTTGCCTGGGCCATTTTTAAAATATTCCGTATTCCCGTTAACCAGTGGACGCTCGCCACCGCGACATTAGGCGGGATATTTATTGTTGCCGGACTTATCCTGTTAATGAACTATAACCACCCGTATACCTTTACGGCTCAAAAGGCGGTTATTTCTATTCCGATTACGCCGCAGGTCACCGGGGTGGTCAGTGAAGTGACTGATAAAAATAATCAGCTCATTAAAAAAGGTGAAGTGTTATTTAAACTTGATCCAGGTCGCTACCAGGCGCGTGTAGACAGACTCCAGGCTGACCTGGTCACTGCGACGCACAACATCGACAACCTTAAGGCACAACTGTCGGAAGCGGTCGCCAATACCACGCGGGTGTCTGCGGAACGCGATCGTCTGTATAAGGATTATCAGCGCTACCTGAAAGGCAGTCAGGCAAAGGTTAACCCGTTCTCTGAAAGCGATATCGACAATGCGCGCCAGAACTATCTGGCACAAGACGCGCTGGTTAAAGGCTCTGTCGCCGAACAGACGCAAATTCAGACTCAGTTAGACAGCATGGTTAACGGTGAGCAATCTCAGGTTGCCTCTTTGCGCGCCCAGCTTGCCGAAGCCAAATACAACCTGGAACAGACCGTAGTGCGTGCGCCAAGCAATGGCTATATCACCCAGGTACTGATTCGTCCGGGGACGTATGCCGCCGCGCTGCCTCTGCGCCCGGTGATGGTCTTTATCCCGGAACAGAAACGTCAGATTGTGGCGCAGTTCCGTCAGAACTCGCTGCTGCGTCTGAAACCGGGCGATGAAGCTGAAGTGGTGTTCAATGCGCTGCCGGGTCAGGTCTTCTCCGGTAAGCTCACCAGCATTCTGCCGGTGGTGCCGGGTGGATCATATCAGGCTCAGGGTGCGCTGCAGTCTCTGACGGTGGTTCCGGGTACGGATGGCGTGCTGGGGACTATCGAGCTTGACCCGAATGCCGATGTCGATGCACTGCCAGACGGTATTTATGCTCAGGTGGCGGTTTATTCGGACCATTTCGCCCATGTTTCGGTGATGCGTAAGGTGCTACTGCGTATGACCAGCTGGATGCACTACCTCTACCTCGATCACTAATCCTTTCAGGGCAGGAATGCGACATGCAGACCTGCCCTTTTTTCGTCGCTTGATCCATACTGATTTTTTTCCGGCATCAAGGATCAGGCAATGAAACTCATCGGTAGCTACACCAGTCCCTTCGTGCGAAAAATCTCTATCCTCCTGCTGGAGAAAGGGATTGAATTTGAATTCGTCAATGAACAGCCTTACAACGCCGAAAACGGCGTCGCGCAGTACAACCCACTAGGTAAAGTCCCGGCACTGGTGACGAACGAGGGTGAATACTGGTTTGATTCCCCGATTATTGCGGAGTACATCGAGCTGCTGGGCGTCGCCCCGGCAATGCTACCGGCTGACCCAAAAGCCGCGCTGGCTGTGAAGCAAATTGAAGCCCTGGCCGATGGCATTATGGATGCGGCGTTAACTTCCGTACGCGAGCAGGCAAGACCCGCCGCCCAACAGTCGGAAACAGAACTGCTACGCCAGCGTGAAAAAATCAGCCGCAGCCTGGATATGTGTGAGCAGCTCATCCAGGAGGGAAAAATCCAGCCTGACAGAGTGGATCTGGCGACAATAGCGATCGCCTGCGCCATCGGTTATCTCAACTTCCGTCATGTTTCCCCTGGCTGGTGTGTCGATCGCCCGTTGCTGGTAAAACTTGCCGAAACGCTTTTTAGCCGTGAGAGTTTTGCCCGCACCGAACCGCCAAAGGCTTGATACGGGTTATAACACTTCGCTGCCGGAGGCGGTACAATCCCTCCACATGTTAACTCCCTCTCCCGTCGGGAGGGGGGATGATATTTACTCGCCAGGCGCTTTCATGACTACTCATCATTCGCTGTACAGCCAAATTCCCGCTACCGACCGTCTTCTTCGCGAGCCTCGCATTCATGCTGCTGTTGAGCGTTTCGGCCATACCGCGACGGTTGAGATGTTACGGTTGCTTCAGGATGAAGCCCGACACCACATTCAGGCAGAAAACACACTGCCTGACTGGTGCGCGGCGTGGGAGCAAGAAGTTGAAAAGCGGCTGGATGAGAAAACGCAAAGTGCACTTCGTCCGGTGATTAACCTGACGGGTACGGTACTGCACACCAACCTGGGGCGCGCGCAACAGGCGGAAGAGGCGGTTGCTGCGGTCGTGCAGGCCATGCGAATGCCTGTGACGCTGGAGTACGATCTGGACGGTGCAGGGCGCGGACATCGTGACCGGGCACTGGCGGACCTTCTCTGCCAGCTGACCGGCGCGGAAGATGCCTGCATTGTGAATAACAACGCCGCCGCGGTGCTGCTGATGCTGGCGGCCACCGCCAGCGGCAGAGAGGTGGTGGTTTCCCGCGGTGAGCTGGTTGAGATTGGCGGCGCGTTTCGCATTCCGGACGTGATGCGTCAGGCGGGCTGTTCGCTGCATGAAGTGGGCACCACTAACCGCACTCATGCGAAAGATTATCGCGCGGCGGTGAATGAAAATACCGCCCTGCTGATGAAGGTTCATACCAGCAATTACCATATTGAAGGTTTCACCAAAACCGTTGAAGAAGCTGAGCTGGCAGCGATTGGACGCGAGCTGAATATACCGGTGATTGCCGATCTCGGTAGTGGTTCCCTGGTCGATCTCAGCCAGTACGGTTTGCCAAAAGAGCCGATGCCACAAGAGATGATTGCGGCGGGTGTCAGCCTGGTGAGCTTTTCCGGCGACAAACTGCTGGGGGGGCCGCAGGCGGGGATAATAGTGGGTAAGCGTGAGCTGATTGCGCAGTTGCAGCAGCATCCGCTCAAGCGAGCCCTGCGCGCGGATAAAATGACGCTCGCGGCACTGGAAGCGACATTGCGGCTCTATCTGCATCCGGAGAAACTGGCTGACCGCCTGCCCACGCTGCGTTTGCTAACCCGGGATGCCGCTTCAATTCGTGCACAGGGTGAATTGCTGCTACCCCGAGTTGCCCCTCATTATCCTGATTTTGACGTTCGCATTGAACCCTGCCAGTCGCAGATTGGCAGCGGTTCACTGCCAGTGGACAGACTGCCGAGTGAAGCGCTCACGTTCACCCCGCGTGACGGGCACGGTAGCCACCTTGAAACCCTGTCGTCGCGCTGGCGCGCGTTGCCGACGCCGGTTATCGGGCGGATTTACGACGGCAGAATGTGGCTGGATCTACGCTGCCTTGAAGATGAAGAGCGATTTCTGGAGATGTTGTTGAAATGATTATTGCCACCGCCGGTCACGTCGACCACGGAAAAACCACGTTATTGCAGGCGATTACGGGCGTAAATGCCGATCGTCTTCCGGAAGAGAAAAAGCGCGGCATGACCATCGATCTGGGCTATGCCTACTGGCCGCAGCCTGATGGTCGCGTGCTGGGCTTTATTGATGTTCCGGGGCATGAAAAGTTTCTTTCAAACATGCTGGCGGGCGTGGGGGGGATCGATCATGCCCTGCTGGTGGTGGCCTGCGATGACGGCGTGATGGCACAAACGCGCGAGCATCTGGCGATCCTGCAGCTGACGGGCAACCCGCAGTTGACCGTGGTGCTGACCAAAGCCGATCGCGTGGATGAGGCGCGCATCAGTGAAGTGCGCGAAACGGTACAGGCGACCTTACGGGAATATGGTTTTGCGGATGCGCCGCTTTTTGTCACCGTAGCGACTGAAGGTCGCGGTATCGACGATCTTCGCCGCCATTTGCAGCAATTGTCGTCGCGCGAGCACGCCAGCCATCATCGTTTCCGTCTGGCGATTGATCGGGCGTTTACCGTTAAAGGTGCGGGTCTGGTCGTCACGGGTACGGCGCTAAGCGGCGAAGTGAGAGTGGGTGACAGTTTATGGCTGACGGGCGTGAACAAACCGATGCGCGTGCGCGGTTTACATGCGCAAAACCAGCCCGTAGAGCATGCTCATGCCGGGCAGCGAATCGCACTCAATATTGCCGGTGATGCGGAAAAAGACCAGCTTAACCGTGGTGACTGGCTGTTGGCTGATACCCCTCCAGAACCGTCTGAGCGCGTGATCGTCTCCCTGCAGACGCACATGCCGCTGACTCAATGGCAACCGCTGCATATTCATCACGCGGCCAGCCATATTACCGGACGCATCTCGCTGCTGGAAAACGACCTTGCCGAGCTGGTTTTTGATTCACCACTCTGGCTTGCGGATAATGACCGTCTTGTTCTGCGCGATATTTCAGCGCGGGAAACGCTGGCCGGGGCGCGAGTGGTGACACTTCACTCACCGCGACGTGGCAAGCGTAAACCTGAGTATCTGCAATGGCTGTCTGCTCTGGCGCAGGCGACGGATGATAAAACAGCGCTGCTGGTTCATCTCGAGCGCGGTGCGGTGAATCTTGCTGACTTTGCATGGGCTCGCCAGTTGAGTGAGGAAGGTTTACGTCAGCTGACCCAGGAGCCGGGCTTTATTCAGGCTGGCAACAGCCTGCTGAATGCCCCGGTGGCGGCGCACTGGCAGCGTAAAATATTGAACACGCTTGCGACTTACCATGAACAGCATCAGGATGAACCGGGCCCCGGCCGCGAGCGTCTGCGCCGCATGGCGCTGCCGATGGAAGACGATGCTCTGGTGCTGCTGTTGATTGAAAATATGCGCGAAACGGGGGCGATTAAAAGTCACCACGGTTGGCTGCATCTGCCGGATCACAAAGCCGGGTTTACCGCTGAGCAAGAGGCAGTATGGCAAAAAGTGGCATCACTGTTTGGCGATGAGCCATGGTGGGTTCGCGATCTGGCCCGCCAAACGAATACTGACGAGCAAGTGATGCGCCAGGTATTGCGCCATGCGGCGCAGCAGGGGCTTATCGTCGCGATCGTGAAAGATCGTTATTACCGTAACGATCGCATTGTTGCGTTTGCCAACCTGATCCGTGAGCTGGATCAGGAACGAGGCTCTACCTGTGCAGCCGATTTCCGCGACCGTTTGAATGTTGGCCGCAAGCTGGCGATCCAGATCCTGGAATATTTCAACCGTATCGGGTTTACTCGCCGTCGCGGAAATGATCATTTATTACGCGATTCACTATTATTTCCGCAAACATAAAACAGGAATTAATACAAAAATAGAATAGATAGAAAGAGATTTAAATATTAATTCACACCTTCGCAGGGTTAAATTTATTCAACCTGCGAAGGTCTTCGCAAAATCATATTTTTGATCATGTTTTTTGAGTAATCTTTACCTTATGCTGCAGACAATTTTTATCTCTTTGAGGAAATATCATGGCTGCATCTGTATTTTATATTCCTTCCGTGAATATTATTGGTTCTGATTCATTAAACACCGCAATGGATACCATGCGCGACTACGGCTGATGCCGCGCGCTGATTGTCACCGATACCATGCTGAGCAAGCTGGGTATGGTCTCCAGTATTCAACATGCTCTGAAAGAACGTGATATTTCCAGCGTTGTGTATGACGGCACGCACCCTAATCCGACGACAGCAAATGTGGCGGCAGGTCTGGAAATATTAAAAGCAAATCAGTGTGACTGTATTATTTCACTGGGTGGTGGTTCACCTCACGATTGTGCAAAAGGTATTGCGCTGGTGGCAGTGAACGGCGGTGATATTCGTGATTATGAAGGTGTCGATCGCTCTGCAAAGCCCCAATTGCCGATGATTGCGATTAATACTACCGCGGGTACGGCTTCGGAAATGACGCGTTTCTGTATTATTACTGATGAGACGCGTCATATTAAAATGGCGATAGTGGATAAGCACGTTACGCCAGTACTGTCCGTTAACGATTCCTCGCTCATGTCAGGAATGCCACCCTCACTGACAGCGGCAACCGGTATGGATGCCCTGACGCATGCGATTGAAGCGTATGTGTCTGTGGCGGCCACACCTATTACCGATGCCTGCGCGCTGAAAGCGGTGACGATGATTAGTGAAAACCTGGTACATGCCGTTGAAGATGGCAGTAACGCTCAGGCGCGTGAAGCGATGGCCTATGCACAATTCCTCGCTGGAATGGCGTTTAACAATGCTTCACTAGGCTATGTACACGCGATGGCGCATCAGTTGGGTGGCTTCTACGATCTGCCGCATGGCGTCTGTAATGCTGTACTGCTTCCACACGTTCAGGTGTTTAACAGCAAGGCTGCGGCGGGGCGTCTGCGCGACTGTGCAAAAGCCATGGGCGTGAATGTGAGTGAGATGACCGACATGCAGGGAGCCCAGGCCTGCATCGTTGAGATCCGTGCGCTGGCCCGCAAGGTCAATATCCCGGCGGGCCTTCGCGAACTGAACGTCAAAGAGGAAGATATTCCGGTCCTGGCAACCAATGCGCTGAAGGATGCCTGTGGGTTCACCAACCCGGTTCAGGCGACCCATGAAGAGATAATGGAAATTTACCGCGCCGCGATGTGACCCTTGTCGTAAACCCGTCACCGGCTGGCGAGAAAATCGTCAGTCGGGACTACCCTTGTTGTACACCAACAGCAAGGAGACGGTCATGACAAACAATCCTCCCTCATCGCGTATCCAGCCTGGCGAGTATGGTTTTCCCCTCAAGCTGAAACCCCGTTATGACAACTTTATTGGCGGTGCCTGGGTGGCTCCCGTCGACGGCGAATACTATTCCAACCTGACCCCCGTCACCGGTCAGCCGCTTTGTGAGATAGCCAGCTCCGGCAAGCGTGATATCGATCTGGCGCTGGATGCGGCGCATAAAGCGAAAGATAAATGGGGCCATACTTCCGTCCAGGACCGTGCGGCCATATTGTTCAAGTTTGCCGACCGGATGGAGCAAAATCTGGAGCTGCTGGCGACGGCGGAAACCTGGGATAACGGCAAGCCTATCCGGGAAACAATGGCGGCAGATGTGCCGCTGGCCATTGACCACTTCCGCTATTTTGCTTCCTGTATTCGTGCTCAGGAGGGCGGAATCAGTGAGGTCGACAGCGATACCGTGGCGTATCACTTCCACGAGCCTTTGGGCGTAGTAGGGCAAATTATTCCGTGGAACTTCCCGCTGCTGATGGCGAGCTGGAAAATGGCACCTGCGCTGGCTGCCGGGAACTGTATTGTACTTAAACCGGCGCGCCTGACCCCGCTGTCGGTCCTGTTATTGATGGAAGTGATTGGCGATCTGCTGCCACCGGGGGTGGTCAACGTGGTGAACGGTGCCGGAGGTGAAATTGGTGAATATCTGGCGACCTCAAAACGTATCGCCAAAGTGGCATTTACCGGGTCGACGGAAGTGGGTCAGCAGATCATGCAGTACGCGACGCAGAACATCATTCCGGTAACGCTGGAACTGGGCGGTAAGTCTCCGAATATTTTCTTTGCCGATGTGATGGATGAAGAAGATGCCTTCTTCGATAAAGCCCTGGAAGGGTTTGCTCTATTTGCCTTCAATCAGGGGGAAGTGTGCACTTGCCCGAGCCGGGCGCTGGTTCAGGAGTCTATTTACGAGCGCTTTATGGAGCGCGCGATCCGTCGTGTGGAGTCTATCCGCAGCGGTAACCCGCTTGATAGTGTCACCCAGATGGGGGCGCAGGTTTCTCATGGACAACTGGAAACGATCCTCAACTATATTGATATCGGCAAGAAAGAAGGGGCAGATATCCTGACCGGTGGCCGCCGTAAAGTGCTCGGTGGGGATCTGCAGGAAGGGTATTATCTTGAGCCGACGATCCTGTTCGGTAAGAACAATATGCGAGTCTTCCAGGAGGAAATTTTCGGACCGGTGCTGGCAGTGACGACCTTCAAAACGATGGAGGAGGCACTGGAAATTGCGAATGACACACCGTATGGCCTGGGGGCGGGTGTCTGGAGCCGCAACGGTAATCTGGCTTATAAGATGGGAAGAGGCATTCAGGCCGGGCGCGTATGGACTAACTGCTACCATGCCTATCCGGCGCATGCGGCATTTGGTGGTTATAAGCAATCGGGCATCGGGCGTGAAACGCACAAGATGATGCTGGAGCATTACCAGCAGACAAAATGTCTACTGGTCAGTTATTCCGATAAACCTTTGGGACTGTTCTAATCACTCCGCTCAGGCCGTCCATTGACGGCCTGAGCAATTTGCTGGCGCAGGCAGTTTAGTACGCCATCCAGGACGTATTGCACACGCCAGGGTTGATATTCGCGCTTGCGGAATATGGTCGTCAGGTCGAGCCACCACTCCTCCTGATGCGGGAAGCAAGGGACCAACATTCCCTGCGTTAATTCTTTTTTCAGGCTCTCTTTGGGAGCAAAAACAATTCCAAGGTTATTTCTTGCCAGTTCCAGGGCCGTCTGCGTATTGTCGCAAATATAGTTTCCGGTCACTCTATAATCATGGATCTCATCGCTGCCATGCACGCGGAAACGCCAGATGTTTGCATCATCAACCAGCATGGAGTCTATAAGAATACAGGAGTGGTTAATTAAATCTTCAGGTCCCGTTAAGGGGTGTTTATTTAAATACTCTTTGGTTGCAAATGCTGTGACCGAATATTTTGTTAAAACACTCGCAACCAGACTTTCGTCTTTCGGTTGCGCATAGGTGATTAAAATATCGCAGTCATCAGGAAAGGAAACACCTTCTGAATATTCATTCCGATCCAGGTTGTACGTTTTCAGGGAGATGCGGATATCACCGATGTCCTCTATCTTGTGGATCACGTGTCGCGCGAGGTAGGTCACAATGCCCGTAGGGGCATAGATTGTCACTTTTCCACGTTTTTCGTGCTTGTAATCAGCAATGAAATTAACAAGTTGGCTGTTTTTGTCCAGCGAGGCGTTAATGTAAGGGAGTAATGCTTCACCGAACTGGGTCAGGGCCAGCTGGCGCGTGGTGCGCTCAAAAACCTTAAGTCCAACCCGTGTTTCAAAATCAGAGAGATATTTACTGACGTTGGCCTGCGCCATGCCCAGCAGGGCGGCGGCATCGCCAATACTGTGGGTTGCTGCGATGACGGATATAATTTTTAATTCGCGTGGCTTTAGTTGTAATTTACTCATCATGCACACCAATCTATATGATTTTATATATAATATTATATAAAGCGCAGCGTTGCATTGACAAATTTGTAACCATTATTATTCGCCTCGCTTGTTTGGCGTTTAAATGGATTACATGTAATGACTATTAAATACAATTTACTCATCGCTGCCACGTTATTTGCAACATCATCTGCAATGGCCGGTGACTTTTCACTTGGAGCGGGGGCTGTATTTAATGAGTCTCCTTACAAAGGATATAATGAAAATACAACGGCAGTACCGTTAATTAGCTACGAAGGCGATCGTTTCTATGTGCGCCAGACCACAGGAGGGTGGATCCTGTGGAAAGATGAAAAAAATGAATTCAGCCTGACCGCATCCTGGATGCCGCTCCACTTTGATCCTGATGACAACGACGACCATCAGATGAAAAAGCTTGATGAGCGAAAAGCCTCTGCCTTCCTCGGTGGTGCATACTACCGCCATGAAAGCTGGGGTTCGCTGAAAGTGGCGGTCTCTGGTGATGCCACGGATGAAAGCGGCGGCGTGATCGGTGAGGTATCCTACTTCCGTCCAATCCGTATGGAACGCCTGACACTGACGCCATCTGTCGGTATTTTCTATAGCGATGAGAGCTATAACGACTACTACTACGGGGTATCCGGCAGTGAGTCTCGTCGTTCAGGCCTGGACGAATACACCGCGGGTGACAGCTGGACGCCATACGTTGGTCTGGCGGCTAAATATCAGTTAACCCAGAAACTGTTCCTTAACGCCAGCGCGGTTTATACCGTGTTACCTGATGACGTGAAGAACAGCCCGATGATCGACCGTGACGACAGCTTCGCGCTGATGACCGGCCTGACCTGGCGTTTCTGATGCGATAAAGCCGGGTGGCGGCTTCGCCTTACCCGGCTTACGATAGCCCCTGCATTTTTATCTGCAATCGACTGTAATCCTCTTTTCTTTTCCCGATGCTTCTTCCTGTTCCGACAAAAGCGCCTGCACTGATGTTTCTCAATACGCTAATGTGATTCGACCCGGTAGTGATGGTGTGTGTCATGTGTATAATCATGGAAGGATTGGGATGTGAAAAGTGCGGATGTGATTACTGTTCTGATCGGCCATGGCTGGAAATGTGTCAGAACGAAAGGAAGCCATCATCAGTTTCGCCATCCCGAACAGAAAGGGCTGGTTACAGTCCCACATCCTAAGAAGGATATTAAACCGGGCACTCTCGCGCAGATCTGGCGGCAGGCGGGGATTAAACACTGATATCAGGAGTAGTTATGTTTTATCCGGCTTACATTCATTCTGACTCAGACGGAAGTGCCAGCGGTTTTTTCCCTGACGTTCCAGGTTGTTTTTTTGCAGGTGTTTCCCTGGATGAGGCTTTTCAGGATGCTCGTGATGCTCTCACAGCACACTTTGAAGCGCTGTTTGAAGTGGAGGAAACATTGCCTCTTCCGGGTAATGTTGATACACATCTGGAAAGTCGTCCTGATGACTTCATTGGTGGGCAATGGCTGCTGGTGGACATTGATATGAAACAGTTTGATGGCAGGGCAGAGCGTATCAACATCACCATGCCCCGTCGTTTACTGGTAAAGATTGATTCCTTTGTCAGTGAGCATCCTCAGTTTAGCAACCGAAGCGCATTTCTGGCTGAGGCAGCACGTCGCGTGCTGCCCCGGTAAAAATTAATTATACAGAGCTGCTGTTGCTTTCAGGATATCTGCAAAGGAATAGATATCATCGACTGTCGTTATTGGGTGACGCGTTTCGTTTTTTTCTATGTCGAAAAGTCCGATGTATTTTTGCGTGCGATTAAAATGCAATCGGCAAAGGGGTTTGCGGTTGTTATCATCCACAAGGATACCAAAGTAGCTTTTGGTATCTCTGTGAGTGATACGAGGTGCCTCCAGTACCGCTCTGGTGATTGCTTTAACAATATGATATCCCTCGAGCTCCTCTAGCGTTGTTACCACATCGCTTTCGTCTTTATGTTCGTCTTCCTCAATATGCGATGACTCATTTGGAGTTTCGATGATCGCTGGGGTTATGCCTGTAATGGCTGACTTGAGGCGCTCATTTACCTGATCATTTATGTACTGGCTTGCAGCTTTTTTAGTCAAATTTAAAAAAGACTCTCTGACTTTTTGGGTGAGAATCCCATCATAAACTCGGGATGCAAAAAATTTCACAAAGTCATCTTCAGGGTTATTTAGCTGAGAATGCAGGATTTTTTTGATTTGGCTGACATATTTTAATTCACCAGCAGCATTGATAATTGATTCCAAATCAAACGAAGATTTAGTTAATTTTTTTAACTCAGGTATTATATTTTCGTCAATATCAAGAAGATCTACCTCCAAAAAAGGTTTTTCATCCATTTTATTAGGAGCATCCAGATCGGTAAAGAATTTATAGTTTTGTCCATTGGTGAGGATTGAGATTCTGGCATTTGTTACATGAAAATACCTGAATAACTGCGAGGCATGATTTATATTCAATGGTTCGCCAATTTTCTTACATTCAATAAGTATCTGTACATCATTGTTTTTCATTATAGCATAATCGATTTTCTCACCTTTTTTTGTACCGATGTCACAGACAAACTCAGGTGTCACCTCTGAAGGATCAAAAACATCATAGCCCAGAACGTTATGAATGAACGGCATTACAAATGCAGTTTTTGTTGCTTCTTCAGTATTAATTACATCAAGTTGTTGTTTGATTTTATTTGATAAGGCATTTAACCTTTCAGTGAATTCCATGGGATATCCTTATTTTGAGCTGTGTGTCTTTATGGAATAACACTAAAATGCATGTCAGACAATGGTATGTCTGAGTTGAACGGCTGCAAAAAAACAATACCGAGGGTTAGATCACATTGTCTTTCAATCTATGATAATCAGTGAGCTCGGCATCACCGAGCTCGATAAAAATATTATATATTAATAAAGGTGACATTATTTTTGTTTATGCTTCATCCACCCAAATCCGCATTTCTCCTTCTCCCCGGTTAGCCCAACTAAACCAGGGAATAAAGGTCAGCGTCTGGGGCTGACGTTGTACTGGCGAGCGGTCATACTGCCACAGCGCATCCTTGTCCTTCACGTGACAGCCAATCCCCTCTGCCTGTATCAGCATCTTGTGCGCGAAAATCCCTTTCCCTTCAAAGACCCGGAACTCGCTGTCTTGCGGCAAGGAAAGGTTATGCAGATTGGCACCGTTATCCGCTTCTTCCAGGCAGTAAACCAGCGGTCCGCGCTGTAGCGCGACTTTCCCTGCCTGCTGGCGTACCTGCGGGTTCCCATACACCCGGCGAACGGGCATCGGTAGCGTCAGCGTGACGACATCTCCTTCTTGCCAGTTTCGGGTCAGGTAGAGATATCCCCGTGAAATTTCACCTGTAGTGTCTTCACCGTTCAACGATACGCCAGGCGCCGCGCACCAGTCCGGCAGCCGCAGGGCTAGCGTATGCGTGACGGGTACAGGTGAGGTAATTTCGATTTTTACCTGTTCATGCCACGGGTAGTTACCGCTAATCCGCAGCGCCAGGGTTTCATCGCCAACCGGAATAACGACATCGTTGCCGACGTAGAGATTAATAAAAAGCGCATCCTGGCGAACGGTATAAATGTAATGCCCCAGCGACGTCAGCACGCGGGCGATATTCGGCGGGCAACAGGCGCAGCCAAACCAGCGCTGGCGGACGGGTTTTACGTGATCGTAGATATGGTTGAACGTCAGGGTTTTCGGATGTACTTCCAGCGGGTTTACATAGAAGAAGTGCTTACCGTCCAGCGCCATGCCGCCGAGTACCGTGTTATATAGCGCGCGCTCCATCACGTCGGCGTAGTGACCGTCGGCCTCCATTTCCAGCATCCGGCGGGCAAACATCATCAGACCGATGGAGGCGCAGCTTTCGGCATATACCGTATCGTTGGGCAGATCGTAATCGCTGCTAAAGGCTTCCCCGCTGCTTTGCGACCCAATCCCGCCGGTAATGTACAGCTGGCGCTGGGCCATGTTGTTCCACAGCCGCAGGCAGTCCTGGCGTTTTCCTTCGTCATGACTCAGGCGCGCCAGATGCGCCATGCCCGCCATCAGGTAGACAAAACGCACCGCGTGGCCGATGGCCGTTTCTTGTTCAGCAAGCGGCTGATGCGCCTGGCTGTAGGCTTTGTCCTTGACCATCCAGGCGGGCCCGTAGGTGTTCCAGTATGATGTTCTGCCGCGCTTCTCGTATTCGATATCATAGAAGTGAGGCTGTACACCGCGTTGTTCGATGAAATATTTCACCAGTGCCAGGTAGCGTGGCTCCTGCGTGATGTCGTACAACCGCATCAGCGCCAGCTCTATTTCCGGGTGACCCGGATAACCGTGTAGCTGGTTCTCGCCGGGGCCAAACACGCTGTCGATGTGATCGGCCAGTTTGCACACCACCTCCAGCAGACGGCGTTTTCCGGTTCCCTGAAAATATGCAACGCCAGCCTCAATCATGTGTCCGGCACAATACAGCTCGTGGCATTCAGCCAGATTCGTCCAGCGCGCTTCAGGGGCTTTCACCGTGAAATAGGTGTTGAGATAACCGTCTTCGCATTGTGCCGCCGCAACCAGCTCAATTACCTCATCAGCAGTTTTTTCCAGGTCTGAGTCAGGCTTCTGACACAGGGACCACGCTACGGCTTCCAGCCATTTTGCTACGTCACTGTCCTGAAACACCATGCCGTAGAATTCGCCTTTCTCCAGACCCGCCGCAATACGGAAGTTGGTGATGGCGTGGCTGGGTTCGGCTTCCGTCACGCGATCGTTCAGCGCATCCCACTGGTAGGGGATCACCACATCGCGTACCAGCCGTTGATATTGTCCGAGAAACGGGTCGTTAATTTTCAGTTTATGCAGGTCGGCTTCCATTATGGACATCTTGTTCTCCTCAGGACTGTACGTGACGCTGGCGCAGGTCGGTGGCAATGCGCGACATCATTGGATTGTTGAGTCTGCACCAGCGAATTGAGACAGCCAGCAGCAGGTGGAAAAGAGCAGGGAGTAATGTCTCCATGGCGGTGATACCTTGCAGAGATGCCGGCGTCTGGTTACCGGCACCAGGTTGATAGGCTACGGCGATAAACACCAGGCTGATGATCCCGGCGCTGGAAGCCCATGCGAGCTTGATGAAAAACAGGTTAAAGGCGAAGTTCATGCCCGACGAGCGCACGCCGTTTTTCCATTCGCCGTAGTCGTCGGCGAAGGCCATCAACGAGAAGTGCAGCGGCAGCGTAAAACCCAGGATGACGCCGTTGCTCAGGATTACAATCAGCCAGAGCGTCTGGTAATTTGGTCCGCCGGGCAGGAACCACATTCCCGCCGCGAGCACGGCCAGCACCAGGTTGGTGTAATAGTAAAGTTTGACCGTATCAAAACGGCGGGACAGCGGGTTAACGATCACCGCCCCAAGAATGGCCGCAAAGGTCACCATGGTAAAAAACAGTGAGGTGTAGGCGGTGCTGCCCTGAAGCACGTAGGTGATGAAATACATGTACCCGCTGCCGCGGATGTTAAAAACGTTGATCAGCAGGAAGGACATCACCAGCATTAACAGCAGTTGGTCGTTTTTACGCAGGCCAGCCAGGTGCTCGCGCAGAGTGAATTTACCCATCAGTGCCAGCGGGACACGCTCACGTACCCAGAAAAAGCAGCACAGGAACATCACCACGGCGACGGCGCACAGCACGCCCACGCCAAGCTGATAACCCTTCGCGGCATTACCCTGGCCTAATACGGATACCAGCCACGGCAGACCAACAGACACTAAAAATCCGGCAACGCCGCACAGCACAAAACGCCATGACTGGCAGGAGATCACCTCGTTGTGTCGGGTTGTCATGGTGTTGATCAGCGCGCAGTAGGGCACGTTGATGGCGGTATAGCCTACGGATAACAGTAAATAGGTACCGAACGCCCAGGTAATTTTTACTCCCATGCTGGCTTCCGGGACGGTGAAGGTCAGTACGCCGATGATCCCAATCGGGAACGCGACCCACAGCTGCCAGGGGCGAAAACGTCCCCACCGGCTTTGCGTGCGGTCAGCAATCACGCCCATTACCGGGTCGGAAATGGCGTCAAATACACGCAAGGCAATAAATAGCGTGCCAACGAGCGCAGGCGTCAGACCAAAAATATCGGTATAGAAAAAGGTGAGAAAGTTCATGATAAGACAGGTAATGACCGTGCCGCCCGCGTCACCCAGGCCGTAGCCTATTTTTTCGCGAACTGACAGGCGGTCATCTATTGCCGGTTGTGCAACGTCAGATTCTGTAATCGGTGTGGAAGTCATGAGGTAACTCCTCGGTAATCGATTTTTATCGTATTTATGCAAGGTACTCCATTTATTCTGCACCGAACGACAGGGCCAACAAGGGAAGGGAAAAGTATAAAAAGATGACAATTCCGACCTGATGCTAAAAATGTGAGTTGGATCGGGAAGGGATATTAATATTTATTAATAATCAATGAATAAACTCAATTTCCATGACGATAAAAGCGGGATGGTGAATACCGATGCTTGAATTATCCATAGCGCTTCCGATTAAGGTACAAAATGGCGGGTTATTTATTTCCCGAGGTGTGGGTCGTCATCCGGCGCGAAAGCTGGCGTCGTGGGAAATAATTTTTGTCGAAAAAGGGACGTTAACGATCCTGGAGGAAAACACCCTTTTTGAGGTGAAGACTGGAGAAAGTTTATTGCTTTGGCCGGATCGGCGGCACGTTGGTGTGGAGGATTTCCCGGCAGATCTCAAATTCTACTGGCTGCACTTCGAAGTGGAAAACACAGGGCAGGGCTCCCCCTCTCTGGCAATAGAACAGCATTGCAGCGTCAGGGATGCGCAATATGTCATTTCTCTGTTCCGTCAGTTTCTGAGTGAGCAGGAAAAATTACAGCGTAGTATGGCGCTGGAGCTCCTTTTACTCCTGATTTTGCAGCAAGTTTCGCTCTCTTCGGGGTATGAGGACAAAATGGATGAGGCTGGAGCCGCAATGGCGTGGAAGGCGAAACAGCTTATTCGCACACAATTTCATTTACCCCTCTCTACTTCGAAGCTCGCCAGAGAGTTGCACTGTAATGCCGATTATCTGGGGCGCGTGTTTCGTCGCACTTTTCACTTAACCCTGACGGAGGCGATACATCGCCAGCGCGTCAGGGCGGCGGAAAAGCTGTTACTGGATGGCTCTGCATCGCTCACCGAAGTGGCAACCCGCTGCGGGTTTAATGACGTGGGCTATTTCCGGCAGATATTTACCAAACACACGGGCTTAACACCCGCCGTCTGGAAACGGCGGTACTGTAAGGAACACATCAATTCCGGGTGATTACTGCCCGTAATAGGCATTCGCCCCGTGCTTGCGAAGGTAGTGCTTGTCCAGTAGCTCCTGTTGCATCACCGGTAGCTGCGGTGCCAGCTGACGTGAAAACAGGCCCATACAGGCGCACTCTTCCAGCACCACCGCGTTGTGTACTGCATCGGCCGCATTTTTTCCCCAGGCGAACGGACCGTGAGAATGGACCAGCACTGCCGGAATTTGCATCGGGTTTAAGTCGCGCTCCTCGAAGGTTTTGATGATCACTTCCCCCGTCTGATATTCGTATTCCCCGGCTATTTCAGCCGTGGTCATCAGCCGTGTGCAGGGGATCGCGCCATAAAAGTAGTCGGCATGCGTGGTGCCCCATGCAGGTAAATCCAAACCCGCCTGCGACCAGATTGTGGCGTGGCGGGAATGCGTATGGACTATGCCGCCAATCTCAGGGTAACGGCGATACAATGCAAGATGCGTTGGCGTGTCGGAGGAGGGCTTTTTGCTGCCTTCGACTACCGCACCCGTGGCAAGATCAACCACCACCATGTCGTTTGCGGTCATCACGTCATACTCTACGCCGGAGGGTTTGATCACCATTAGCCCGCTTTCGCGATCGACCGCGCTGACGTTGCCCCAGGTAAATGTCACCAGCTGGTGGGCGGGAAGCGCCAGGTTTGCTGCCAGCACTTCAGCTTTGAGTTGTTCTAACATGTCATGCCTCCTTCCTGCATACGGGCTTCAATCCAGCGACGCGCCTGGATGATTTCCAGTACGGGCTCTTTTGCTTTTTCAGTCCACATTTCAATCAGAAACGCGCCGCGATAGTTCAGTTGGTTCAGCGTGTTAAACACGCCGACAAAATCAACACAGCCTTCGCCAAACGGCACATCGCGGAACTGTCCCGGGCTGTTTTCAGTGACGGGTTGGGTATCTTTCAGGTGGATTGCGGCAATACGGTCAATGCCCAACGTCAGCTCGGCGGTGACATCGTTGCCCCACGCGCTCAGGTTTCCGACATCCGGGTAAACGCTAAACCACGGTGAAGCGAGCATGTCGTCCCACTTTTTCCATTTGCTGATCGAGTTCATAAAGGCGGTGTCCATGATCTCCACTGCCAGCATCACCTGTGCCGCAGCGGCTTGTTCCACCGCCCACGCCAGCCCTTCTGCGAAGCGCTGCTGGGTGCCCTCGTCGTGTTCTTCGTAGTAAACGTCATAGCCAGCAAGCTGAATGGTGCGGATACCTAAATCACGCGCCAGCCTGATGGCTTTGGTCATGATTTCGCGGGCGCGCTCGCGCACGGCTTCATCGCGGCTACCAAACGGGAAACGACGGTGGGCAGATAAGCACATGGATGGAATCGACACGCCGGTTTCCAGCATGGCTTCAACCAGCGATGCACGCTGCGTGGTGCTCCACTCAAGACGTGACAGACGTTCGTCAGTTTCATCAACCGACATTTCGACAAAATCAAACCCGCAGCTTTTCGCCAGCACCAGACGTTCCGGCCAGGTGAGATCTTTCGACAGCGCTTTTTCGTAAATACCCAACGGATGCTGACGCATGGTTACTCTCCCCAGATGTCGCGGATTTGTGAATGGAATGCCTGTGCTACCTGCGGTGGCTTTTCAGCACCAGCCAGCGCGCGGCCGGCAATAAAGGCTTTGACGTTTATCTGCTTAAACAGCGGCAGGTCGGCAGGAGTGATCCCGCCGGTAATCGAAAGCTGTAAACCGATGTCGGAGAGCGCTTTCATTTTCGCGAGATCCGCTTCGCCCCACTGCTGACCACTCGCCTGCGCGTCGCGCCCGCGGTGATAGATGGCCTGTTTCACCCCGATGTGGCGCCATGCGCGTGCATCTTCCAGCGTCCAGTTACCAAACAGCTCCATCTGGATTTCGCCGCCGCAGCGTTGAGCGACTTCATGGCCTTTTTTAACGGTCGCCAGCGGTGCCGCGCAGATGATGGTCATCCAGTTCGCGCCTGCACCGAACGCCTGTTCTGCCAGCGTTTCTCCAGCGTCGGCCACTTTCCAGTCCGCCACGATGATTTTGTCCGGGCACTGCTCGCGAAGGGCACGCACGGCCTGTAAACCCTCGGTCAGGCACAGAATGGTGCCCGCCTCGACGATATCAACGTGATCCGCAAGCAAAGCGACATCGCGCTGTGCGGCCTGAAGTGAGGTATGGTCGAGCGCCAGTTGAAGTAATGGACGGCTCATAGGTCGAACTCCTTAACACGGGCGTGATAGCCCTGTAGTGCGGTAATCAGTAACTGGTAGCGGTGATATTTGCGCTGGTAGGCAGCATGGGCGCGAATATCGGGTTCAATGACCCTGGTGTCGTGTCGCAGGGCACGCTGAGCGGCGTGGAAATCGGTATAGATGCCCGTACCGACAAGTGCTGCCAGCGCCGCACCGGAGCAACCGGTCTCTTCCACCTGCGGTAGTTCTATTGCCAGACCGCTGACATCTGCCAGCATTTGCATCCACACATCTGAATGAGTGGGGCCACCCGTGACGCGCAGCGACGTCACGTGTGTAAAGCGTTCCAGCATGCGGTTCAGGTGGGTCATGTGGCTAAAGACCACGCCCTCATAAACCGCCTGCAACAGATGGGCCCGGGAGTGCAGTGCCTGCATTCCGTAAAAGCCGCTGGTCATCTCCAGACCAGCGTTGCTCCCATAGAGGAACGGCAGGAAAAACACATCGCTTTCCGCCTTCGGTAATCTGGCAACGGCATCGTTAATCTCACTGAACGAGACGTCACCCCATTGCGCTGTCAGCCACTCCAGGTTGCCGGATGAGGTCGGGCTGGCTTCGTGCACGATGTACTGCTGCGGGTGCACATAGCGGCCATACACATAGGGAAAGGGTTCGTTATCACGAATGCCGTTGGCGATCCCGCTGGTCACGGCCCAGGTTCCCATCACCGCGTTAAGCGTGTTGTCATCATGGAGTCCGGCGCAGATCGCGGTGGAAACCACATCAAACAGCCCGCCAACGACGGGAGTACCCGCCGCCAGACCGGTAAGCGAGGCTGCCTGAGCGGTGATTTCCCCGCAAATTTCTGCGGAGCCGACAATCGGCGGTAGTGCACCGTCAATTTCGCTGATATCAAGCCAGCGTGTGAGCTGTGGATCGTACTGAGCAGTGCTCATGTTGTAGAGATTGGACTCCGAGATATTGCTCTCTTCGCAGCCTTTTTCCCCCGTCAGACACCAGCGCAGGTAGTCGTGCGCCATCATCACGCAGCCAATCTGCTGATACCGCTGTGGTTCGTTCTCTTTGACCCAGCGCAGGAGCGAAGTCGGATGCCCGGTCCATAGCGTCTGGCGAGTATGCGGGTACAGTTTTTCGGGAATGCCGTCTTGCTGCCAGCGCTGCACAATCTCCAGTGCCCGACGGTCAGAAGAGAGCATGGCGTTTCCCAGTGGCTGATCCTGCTTATCAAGCAGAAACAGCCCTTTGCCCTGAGCCGAAATACCGACACCTTTGATCTGCTCGCCATCGACCCTGGCATTTTTGAGCAGCAGTGCGACGGTCGTGTGGCAGTGCTGCCAGAGCTGGTGCATATCCCGCTCAGCATAGCCAGGACGCGGGCTGAGAGTGGCAACCGAACGGCGCTCGATACAGACCTCTTTTCCCTGACGGGTGTATAAACCGGCTTTCAGATAAGTACCGCCACAATCGATACCCAGCCAGAAGGGCTCTTTTTCACTCATCTTTGATTCTCTTGTGTTGCTCCCTCTCCCGGTGGGAGAGGGCTGGGGTGAGGGCTTCAGGCCGCACGTTTATGTGAGTTCACCGAGGGATTCGGCTCAGCTCCGGCATCGCATTTCGCCGGTAACAGCAGGGCCAACAGCGATGCCAGCGCCAGAGAGACCGCCAGGCAGTAAACCCCAGCGTCTTTGCTGTACAGCGTGATAAGCACGCCAACCGCATAAGGGCCGCAGAAGCCACCGAGGTTACCCAGGGCGTTAATCACGCCGCGCGCACCGCCCGCCATTTCGGCACTAAACAGACGCGCCGGAATAGTCCAGAACACACCCGCAGCGGATTGCAGGAAGAAGCCGCAGCCCACCAGCGCGGTATAGGCCAGCCAGGTGTTCTCTTTTAGCGCCACAGAAAGGAACATACAGAGCGCGAAACCAATCAAGGGCAGGGAGACAAACAACTTGCGCTTGCCGGTACGGTCAGAAAGAGACGAGAACAGGAACATGCCCGCAATCGCGCCGATGTAAGGCAGAATGGCGAGCATCCCTACCTGGCCGATACTGGTATGCGTCAGCTCTTTCAGGATGGTTGGCAGCCAGAGGGTGTAACCGTAAATTCCGGTCTGGTAGAAGAAGTTCAGGGCGATCAGCTGCCACATGGTTTTGTCGGACAGCACTGCGCTGAGCGAGGCATTTTTCACCTCTTTACCGGCAATCGCCAGCTGTTCCGCCGCCAGCGTTTTCACCAGGTAGTTTTTTTCGGCTTCCGATATCCAGCGGGCTTCTTGTGGACGGTCATACACGGTGAATGCCCAGAGCACCAGCACCACAACGGACATCAGCCCTTCAATAATGAACAGCCAGCGCCAGTCGAGCGCGGTGATGATCCAACCCGACAACGGTGCTGTGATGATCCCGGCAATGGGCACGAACATAATCACAATCGCGTTGGCGCGACCGCGCTCGGCATCCGGGAACCAGTTACTGATCATGGTGAGCACAACGGGCAGCATCCCGCCCTCCGCCACGCCGAGTAAGAATCGCAGCACCAGAAGCTGATACTGATTCGTCACGAGACCCGTGAGTACCGAGATCACCGCCCAGGCGACCAGCGACCAGCCGATAAACTTCTTACCACTACCATGAACAGCAATTTTGCCACCGGGAACCTGCAGGAACAGATAGCCGATAAAGAAGATACCGCCCGCCAGGCCAGCCATAGTGGCGGATATACCTAATTCTTCATCCATACCACCAGGCATCGCAAATGCAATATTCACTCGGTCCATATATGAAATAATGCAGGCGATAAGGATAGGGGGAATGATTCTTAGCCAGCGCTGGCGCGGAATATCCGCATGTAGAGCTTGAGAAGTCGTGTTCATATTTAATGTCTCAGTAAATGTAACCGGAATAAGATTTTTATTTTTATTGTGTCGCTTTTTTCATGGCGCTAATGCCGTCGCGCAAAATGGCAATGCGATGGCTGACGTCAGCATTAGCATTTATTTCCAGCAATTTAATACCGGAGAATTTCAATGTTGCGGCGCTCGCCGCAGTAAAGAGTGTTTTTGCGTGTTCAGTGGTCAGTAGACTGTCGGCGCAGAATGAAGAAAATGGTGCATGGAGATCCTGCCAGTCACCGTATTCACCGGTTGCCGTTGTCCCGGAGAACATTAGCGCGCCGAGTTTTCCGGCGTTGAGTGCGGTCTGAACATGCTCAAGCGGAAGGGCGGTGTTACGACCTTCGATGGCCGAACGTGCCCAGTTGATGCAGACGCTGATATCCGTATCTTTCACCACTTCCAGTACCTGCTCCAGGGGTAAAAATCCCTTACGCGGAGCGAGTCCGGTCATAGCATCGCAGTGCTCAAGAACCAGATCGCATGACCAGTTCCAACCTGCTATTTCACGAATGGAGCGAGAGAATGCCTCCGTGGCTTGTTCGACAGAGGCATTACCTGCCTGCGGTGCTGCCTGCATCTCCAGGGCGATCGCTTTCCCAGGGTAACGGGCATTCACGGCGTCAATTTTCTGGTGCAGATGGCGATAGAATTCGACGCAGGCCTTACGCTGTTGCTCGTCGGCGGAGGCCAGGCCGAACGCGCCGTTGGTACCACGGCGGCGCATGGTTTCCATTACTGCCGTCACGACGATTTGCCAGTCCCCTGGCGTATGACGGAACAGCCATTCATCACCAAACGGATGCAGGTTTTCAAGGCAAGGTTGTTCCAGCCCGCGGATGTTGGGCGTGTCGGAAAGTTCCCGCCAGAAGGTTTGTTCTTCTTGTTCACCTTTCTGGTGAAACGAAGGTGCGCAGGGGGACGCACCAATAATAAAACCGGTGTTGGTCATTTCGCATTCCTGTATTTATCAGAAAATTAATTCAATTCGCTGATTGTCACTTTCACCACAATTTTACGAATTGTGGATTCTTTGCTCTTAATACAGGCAGGACGGTGGACGTCCTGCGGGAAAAATATGGCATAGCTGCCGGGTATCATTTCAATAAATGATTCATTTTCGCTGGCGTGATAAAAAATAATATCCCGCTGTTCCAGTAATGATTCGCTTATTTTGTTAGTACCGGTATCTATAGCGATACCAATTTTCTCTTCACCCCATGCCAGAAACTGGATATCCAGATAACGTCGGTGTACTTCCGGGCGGTTCTCATGCCACGCTTTGGTGGTGAGATCGAGCACCTGGGCAAATATGTTGCGTCCCTCAATTTCAACAACGCCCGGCTCCAGTGCCGTGAAGTCCGTGGTGCGCAGAAAATCGAGCGCCTTTTCAATCGCCTGTGGGAGACGGCACGGATTTGGCTGTGAAATATGTCCGAATATCATCGTCCACTCCTTACAGGGCCTGGATTTTCGCCCACACGCTGTCATCAACCGTGATGCCGTTACGGCGGTTCTCTTCCTGCAGGCGGGTGAATTCATGCCCCGGCAGACGGATGGCGACGTTTTCGTCTGAGCGCTCAGCGTTGGTGATGAAATCCATAATGCGCTGAAGTTTGGCATCGCGGGTTGGGCCGTCGATCAGTTTATCGACCTCAATGGCGATAAAGATCTGCGATACACCGTACTCGTCGCTGTTGTCCTGAGTGACTTCCGCCACGGAAGAACCGTTGGAAAGCAGTGTCGCGATCATATCCAGTACGATAGACAGGCCGGACCCTTTCCAGTAGCCCATTGGCAAAATGCGACGGTTTTTCTCAATGACGCCGGGTTCACGGGTGAGATTACCCTCGTCGTCAAACCCGCCATCAACCGGCAACTCGCGCCCGGCCAGGCGATTTACTTCCAGCATGCCGTAGGAGAACATCGACATCGACATGTCGACCATAGTGATTGGGTTGGAGGGAATCGCAACGATTAGCGGGTTGGTGCCGATGCAGCATTCTTTTGATCCCCACGCGGGCATCACAGCAATGGAGTTGGTCCAGCAAATTCCAATATAACCCTTCTCCGCCGCCTGCCAGCCGTAGCTGCCGCCGCGCATCCAGTGGTTTGCGTTACGCAGAGCCACCAGGCCGATCCCATGATCGGATGCCAGCTCCGTGGCGCGATCCATCATTTTCTTCGCTGTCAGGTTGCCGATGGCGCGCTGAGCATCCCACTGCTCAATGGCACCTAATGACGTTACCCGTTTTGGCAGAGCGTCAGGAATGATGTCGCCAGCGTCAAGTTGCTGAATAAAACGCGGGAAGCGGTTCACGCCGTGTGAATAGACGCCGGATTCTGTCGTGCGGGCAAACATCTCGGCGCAGGCGTCTGCGTTTTCCGCTTTCACGCCGCGATCGAGCAGGACCCGATTGAACGCCGCTTTCAACTCTTCAAAGGTCACTTTCATCCCTGTTCTCCTGTTCTTTTAAGGGGCAAGTGCGAGTGCTTTTTTATCGCTAAATTTCACTATGCGAAATCTGATTTCAAATATAGCGATCAAATTTTGTCAGATCAACGACATTCATGTTTTTCAAAATCGATTAAAATCAACTGGTTGTGTTTTTTCTGTTGAGATCGTGAACTAAACCACACTTTGCGCTACCATCAGGAGCGCGACAAAAAGGAGCCATTTAATGAGCATGAAAGAGAGCGAAATGACGCAAGAAAAAGAGAGGCCAGCAGGTAGCCAGAGCTTGTTTCGCGGCCTGATGCTGATTGAGATCCTCAGCAACTATCCGAACGGGTGCCCGCTTGCGCATTTATCGGAACTGGCGGGTTTGAATAAGAGCACCGTGCACCGGTTACTCCAGGGGTTACAGTCTTGCGGGTACGTTACCCCGGCGCCTGCGGCGGGCAGTTATCGTCTGACCACCAAATTTATCGCCGTCGGGCAAAAGGCGCTGTCGTCGCTCAATATCATCCACGTGGCGGCGCCACATCTTGAAGCGCTGAATATTGCTACGGGTGAAACCGTGAACTTTTCCAGCCGGGAAGACGACCACGCGATCCTGATTTATAAACTCGAGCCGACAACCGGTATGCTGCGCACGCGTGCCTATATCGGTCAGCATATGCCGCTTTACTGCTCAGCGATGGGCAAGATCTACATGGCGTTTGGTCACCAGGACTATGTGGCGAGCTACTGGGAAAGCCATCAGGAACAGATCCAACCTTTGACCCGCAACACCATCACAGAATTGAGTGCCATGTATGATGAGCTGGCGGAAATTCGCGATCGCAGCATGGCGATGGACAAAGAAGAGAACGAGCTGGGTGTCTCCTGTATCGCCGTGCCGGTGTTTGATATTCATGGCCGCGTGCCGTATGCGATCTCCATATCGCTATCGACATCACGCATGAAGCAGGTGGGCGAGAAAAACTTGCTTAAACCACTGCGTGAAACGGCAGAGGCTATTTCAAAAGAACTGGGTTTTAACGTACGCGAGGCGTAACAGATGAACCGATTTATCATGGCGGATGCGGAAAAATGCATCGGGTGCCGCACATGCGAAGCGGCCTGTGCTGTCTCGCATCAGGATTCCGTATCCGCACATGCCTTTACGCCACGCATTCGTGTGGTTAAAGGGGGGTCATATACCACGGCGGTTGGCTGCCACCAGTGCGAAGACGCACCCTGCGCCAATGTCTGCCCAACCCATGCCATTCGCCGCACGGCGGGAGCGTGGCTCGTTGATCAGACGCGCTGCATTGGTTGCAAAAGCTGTATGCTGGCGTGCCCGTTTGGGGCGATGCAGGTTCGGCTGGAGGGAAATAAGGCACACGCGCTGAAGTGTGATTTGTGCCTGCATCGCGAAGGCGGACCGGCCTGTGTGGAGGCCTGTCCAACCCACGCGTTGCGCTGTGTTGATCCTGTCAGTATTCGGGCTGAAAGGCTTACTGCATTTTATTGAAATTCCACGTGAACGTCAGACTGTAGCGCCAGTCCCTGTTGCGACTGTCTGTCGGAACATCCCCGACGGGCCTTGCCGCCTCAACCGTGACGCTATAATGACGCGTATCGCCTACCATCACGCCGGCAGCCACTGACCCAAGCCGTTGGTGGGGCAAACCTGACGTGTTATACCAGGTTTGCGCGGTATCGGTCAGGATGTAGGGTTGGATGGTGGTAAGCCAGGTACTCTCTTTTCGCATCTGGATATAGCGCAGTTCTACCTGTCCGCCATAGCCATAATCGCCGCTTGCTTCACTGTCCTGGTATCCACGGCCAAACCGCTGAGCACCGAAGCTAACGCGCTCGGGCCCTGGCAGCGTGTTATTTGACCAGTCCCCCTCCCAGGATGTAGATAGTCGCCATTTATCGGCAAACACCCACGCAGCGTCCAGATAGCTTTTCGTGAGCGTAAAATTCATATCGGGTTTGGGGGCTGAGACGATATCAGCGCCCATCGCATCAATACCCTGACGGACGTTGAGTCGGCCGCTGATGCTGGCGGTTGCGAATTGATGTGCACCATTAATACCCACTTCCAGCGCAGGATAACGTGCGTGTTGGTTGAGGGAGTCCAGCTTATAGGTTTTGCCCTGCAGTCTGGCCTGCAGAGCATAATCATCCTGGCGATCGGTATAATCAAAACCGCTGGTAAAATTAATTTGCGATTTTTGCGTTAACAGCAACGGGTAACCAAAACTTACGCCACCGTTGTATTGCGTTGTTTTTTGTTTTGAGTCGACCTTTATATTATTTGGTAAAGCGAGGAGTGTTGAGAAATCTTGCGGATCTTCCCGGTAATAGCTGCCTTTGAGCTGCATTGTCAGCCCTTCATCGTTTAAAAACTGCTGCCAGTTCAGACCGACATAATTTTTTCGCGTGTTGCTATCTAATGGCACGAGTGTGGCCACGCCAAGCTGATCGCCATAACTTGTCAGGTTGCTGAGCGTTCCGTTCAGCATCATGAGATCTTGCCCTTTACGGGTATCGATCGTGGAGGCGATATTCCAGCTCCGCTCCTGGTTGGCGGTTATCTGCATCGCTGCCGCGCCATAGATATTGGTTGGCAACTGCGCGTTAGCCGTGACCGGAACGTTGGGGGTGCGGGTCATCAGCTGACTATAGCGATCAAACGTATCCTGAGAGAGCGGTTTTTCCGCCATGATTTTTTCAGATAATCGTTTAAGACGTTCGGCGATATGAGGGTTATTACTGATAATGTCGCTGTGGGCGACATACCCTTCAACCAAAACAATTTTAATATTTCCCTGCTGGAAATTGTTATCAGGCAACCAGGCATAAGAAAGTGGGAGACCATCTGCCTTGTAGCGTGCCGTAATATCGTTTACCAGCCCCGCGAGCGTTTTTAGCGGCACGGTTTTTCCGGCGTACGGCCTGAAGGGCAGAAGTAATTCCTGCAACGGATAACGCGTGCCGCCAATAAACTGAATGTGATGAATGGTAATGGGCGTTTCAGGCGTCAGCGTTGACTGCGGTTTTTCTATTTTGACTTTCGGCTGTGGGACGGTCTCAGGCTGTTCTGGGGCAACGTTACGAGAAACTTGCGCCGGGTTATCAGGGTTAATAATAGAGGGCAGTGTATCGGCGCGGGCCATGCTCAGCACAACCAGCCCCGTCAGCGAAAAAAGGAAGTAGTGTTTCATCGCGCTATCCCTGTTCATCATTCCCGGTTAGGGGGAGTGTCGCTGTATAAAGCGCCCCTGAACCAGGGGCGCAGAATGACAATAAGCAGGTTACTGTTTTGGCGTCAGCAGACCGGTGGTTAACGTGTTGAGACCGTTGACCGGGTTAGTTGTCGACGTGTTTTGACTTGATGTTGTTGCTGCGTTGGCCGTAACGCCCGCAGTCAGGGTATTGAGGGTCGTATTGACCGTTGCACCCAGGCTGTTGTTCGTGGCCGCCACATTTGCATTAGCTGTGAGAGAGCCTGAACTTCCTCCGGTTGTCGAAGAGGCGGGTTTGACCAGCGTACCGCTATCCGTAACCGTCTGGCCGACATTTTGAACGACCTGACCCACGCCGTTAAGCCCGCTATTACTGCTGCTGACGTTGGTCCCCACGCCGCTCACGGTGTTACCCACCTGGGTCAGCAGGCCGTTGACCGGTGTGCCGAGACCCGTCGTGGTGCCCACGCTTTGCGTGACGCCCTGTACTCCGCCCAGCGTCTTGTTGGCAACGGTCGTGGTATCGGTTGTTACCTGAGTGACCGCAGGGCTGCTTACCGTGTTGGTAAGACCCGTGCCGGTGTTACTGACCAGTTGCCCGGTACTGTTGACCACGCTGCCCGTCAGGCCGGTTACGCCGCTAACCGGTGTTCCGGAAGTGGAGCTCGCCAGGCCCGTGCCTACCGTTGAAACGGTATTGCCCAGGGAGGTAACCGACGTGGTCACGCCTTTAACCGTTGTGCCCACACCGTTCGCGTTGTTTGGATCGCCAACGCCAGTCGTGACGCCTGTCCCCACGGTGGACACGGCGCTGCCAACACCGCTGACGGTGGTTGAAACGGTTGACGTGACGGGATTATTTGTTGGAAGCTGGCTTCCAAGGCCATCCACCGTAGAGCCAACGCTGGTCACCGTTTTGCCGGCATCACCCAGTATCGTATTTACGCCTGCGGTAGTGGTTCCGCCACCGCCCGTGTTGCCTGTTCCGGTTCCTCCGCTGCCATTGCCTCCTGAGCCTGAACCAGAACCAGAACCCGTACCGCCACCAGCGCCTGTCCCGGTACCTGAACCCGTCCCGGTACCCGAGCCGTTGCTGCCCGAACCGCCATTGCTCGCGGTCGTGCCACTTCCATCACCTGAGCCGCTGCTGCTTCCCGTCGCAGGGTTATTTTTGGCCGTTGAATGATGAGAGCCGCCACTGCTTCCACTGCAGGCAGAAAGAGAGAACGCGAGCAGTACCGCAACAGCAATAGCGCTGATGCGACTAACATTATTAGGTAGCATATGAATACTCCACGCAAAAGAACGCCGAGCGGCGTATTAGTGAGTATATGCACTATTTTTAAATATGCATGAAAGTGACTCGGGATGGTATTTTCTTGCGTTGCAGGTGGTTATTTCAAAATAACAATAAGTTAAGATCTTTAATTGGTGCTTAATTATTAATGGGGAAGTTAGTGAGCGTAAATTAAAGGAATATTCCTAAGGAAACTCAATGAGGATGTTGAATGAAACGCTACAGAATATATCCTTGATGCAAGATTAAGATCACGGAAAAATAAGGCTCTTCATTTGAAGAGCCTTATTTTTAACAATTGCCTTCGCGCCAGGCTTTTTCGATTTCTTCGGCCAGAATTTTGACACCCGCTTCGATTTTTTCCGGATCGGGCACGTAGTTCATACGCATGCACTGGTGCGTATGCGGCCACGGTTTATCCAGGCCTGGGAAGAAGTAATCGCCCGGTACAATCAACACGCCGCGCTTCTTCAGGCGCTGATAGAGCAGTTCGGTGGTGATGGGTAGATCCTTAAACCACAGCCACAGGAAAATCGCCCCTTCAGGTTTGTGGATCAGGCAGCGTTCTTCCGGTAAATAGCGGCGAAGTGTCGCAATTGTCTCCTGAACACGCTGGTAATAGAACGGCTTAATCACCTCATTGGACAGACGCAGCAGGTCGTTGCGCTTAATCATTTCGCACATCATCGCCGGGCCGATACCGCCCGGCGAAAGGCTGATAATGCCGTTCATGTTGGTGATGGCGGTGATGATTTTTTCATTCGCGATGATAATGCCGCAGCGGCTACCCGGCAGGCCCAGCTTAGAGAGGCTCATGCACAGGACAATGTTCGGGTTCCACAGCGGACGTGCTTCGCTGAAGATAATGCCCGGGAACGGTACGCCATAGGCGTTATCGATCACCAGCGGAATGCCGTGCTGATTCGCCAGCGCATCCAGTTTCATCAGTTCGTCATCGGTGATCACGTTGCCCGTTGGGTTCGTCGGACGCGATACGCAGATCATGCCCGTCTCTTCACCAATATGCAGGTGTTCAAAATCGACGTGATATTTAAACTGGCCTTCCGGCAACAGCTCGATATTCGGGCGCGCGGAGACGAACAGATCCTCTTCCAGGCCGGAATCGGCGTAGCCGATATACTCTGGTGCCAGCGGGAACAACACCTTTTTGGTGGTGCCGTCGGCGCGACGCCCTGCGAACAGGTTAAACAAGTAGAAAAACGCGCTCTGACTGCCGTTTGTCAGTGCAATATTCTGTGGTTCGATATCCCAGCCCAGCTCGTCACGCAGCATTTCGGCGAGGAGTGCCAGCAGTTCGGTTTTACCCTGCGGGCCGTCGTAATTGCAAAGCGCATCGGTTGCTTTGCCGCTTTCCAGCATCTGAGCGAGCAGCGTCTGGAAATAGGTATTCATCTCCGGGATTTGAGCCGGGTTTCCGCCGCCGAGCATGATTGCGCCCGGTGTGCGCAGCCCGTCGTTGAGGTCCTCCATCAGGCGAGTAATGCCTGAATGGCGGGTGAATTTGTCGCCGAAAAGTGAAAACGTCATAGCAGGTGATCTATCGAGCTTATTTTGAAAGTGGGTAACCATAACGCTAGCACCGTGCTGGTGCAAATCGGGTGGTGTGGTCGGATTTGTTGTTTTATGTGGCAGGAATGGATTTGTGAAGTGAATAGTTCTGTTGATTTTTCCCTCACCGTAACCCTCTCCCAACGGGAGAGGGTACTGGAGTGAGCCGTTATTAATTACCTGCCCATACTACCATCACCTTATCGCCATTATGCTCGCGCACGAAGCCATATCCCTCTCTCAACGACAGCGTGGTTTGTTTGCCTTCACCAATCGCCGGATGGCGCGCGCGGAACTGACCCAGCGTTTGCCAGTGGGCGACGGTTAAGGACTGTTTGCCCGTGACGTCCTGCCAGTTCATATCCGAACGGGTACCTTGTAACGGGTCTGAACCTGTTGGCCCAAATGGACGTTCAGATTCATCTCCGTAATAGATTTGTACGCTACCCGGTGCTAACAAGAGCAGTTCAGCTGCGCGTTGACCCCCTTCACGGAACAGGCGCGTGTCATGCGAAGAGAGATAGCTCAGGACGTTGAAACTTTGCAGTTTTTCCGCCATCTGCTGCCAGGTGAGGTCGATATCCGCCAGACAGTTCACCGCTTTTGCCGCCTGCTCCTGATAATCAAAGTTAATCATCGCATCGAAACCGTGGCGGTAATAATCGCTCTGCATGACGCCGTGGCCCCAGGATTCCCCGGTCATCCAGAATGGTGCATTGTCGAGCTTTTTGTCCGGGTGAGCACCTTTCCAGGCCGCCAGCGCCTGGCTGGCCTGGTCTTTCAGCTGTTGCCAGGCCGCAAGCTCAACGTGTTTGGCCGTATCAACCCGGAAACCATCAATACCGTAGTCACGCACCCACTGGCTGAGCCAGTGGGTCAGGTAATCGCGCGGGGTATACCCGGGGATGGCTTTCGCATGGGTATCAGGCTTGTGTTGATAGAAGTTTGGCAACCCGGAAGGTGTGGTGGATTCCGTTTTCAGGTCGGGTAAAAATGCCAGCGACATGGTTAAATCATCAAAGCCGGGGTTGTCGTAATCACCGATATCAGTGCGGATCCACTTTTTCCCCCACCATTTATCCCATGCGGCTTTGTCGCTAAAGTTGATGTAGTCGTTAAAGCTGTGCCAGCTTTGGCCTGCGCCCGGCTTCCAGTCCGTCCAGCGTTCTCCCAACGTCTTTTTCAGCTCATCACCCTGCAGATACAAGGCGCCAAACTGATACTCCTGCATGTCCGCAAGCGTCGCGTAACCCGTATGGTTCATGACGATATCGAACAGGATACGAATACCACGTTTATGCGCTTCATCGACCAGATGACGTAAATCATCTTCGGTGCCCATGTTGGCGTCGAGCTTCGTCCAGTCCTGAGTGTAATAGCCATGATAGGCGTAGTGTGGGAAGTCACCTTTGGTGCCACCGCCGACCCAGCCGTGGATCTGCTCCAGCGGCGAGCTAATCCACAGCGCGTTCACCCCCAGCTGTTGTAAATAGTCGAGCTTGCTGGCGAGCCCCTTGAGATCTCCACCGTGGAAGGTACCAATCTCCTGCATGCCGTCTTTGTGACGGCCATAGCTGTTGTCGTTGCTCGGGTCACCATTCACAAAACGGTCGGTCAGCACAAAATAGACAGTGGCGTTCTGCCAGCTAAACGGCGCAGGCTTGTCGGTTTCGGCGCGCTCAAGCAGCAGCAGGCCGTTGCTGTTGGCGGCCGGCTGCAGAGTGATTTTTCCATTCTGCACCGTCACCGTCTGCTTACTGTAGTAGTCGCGTACGACGGAGCCTTCCGGGAAGGTATGGCTGACGTCCAGCGTCAGCGGTTTACCGTCCCACTTCGGGCACTGGTGGATAACGTTGGTAACCGGCTGTTCTGCGGCACTCCGGATGGTCAGCATCAGGGTGGGTGTACCGGATCGAGTATCAATCCGCATCTGGTATTCACCGTCGCGGAAAAGACGCCACTGCGGCGGGGTGCCGTCACAGGGTTTGAGCGACAGCATCTCGTTGAGTTTTATCGCATCTGTTGGCTGCCAGCACGTCTTGTCAAAACTTAGTGTAAGAGGACGCGTACCCTTCGCGAGCTTTGTCTGGCTGGTGAAAATCCCGGTGCCTTCGGTGTTAAATGCATTAAACCCCGGTGATGACCAGCCTGCATGTGCCAGTGCGGGTAACATCAGAAAGGCTATTGCGGTGCGTTTCATTCCATTTTCCTGTCGCGGCATTTTTGACCAGTGTGCCACCAGGCTGAGGGTAAAAACTCATCCCTTATCGCTTTCTGCCAGGAGGACGCGAGAGGATGAGTGATCTCGCGCAAAATTAAGCAGTTATCTGCGATACCGCACACATTTTTTCGGGAATGGTGTTTTTGTGAGCAAGTTTTAGATGACATAGTTTCGGAATTGGACTATTTCTATACGTGCTCTTGAAGTCTATTTTTGATATGATTTGAGATTCCGCTCTCAAATTTGTGAAAAAAATAAGGTGTTAGGATGATTACATCCGACCAGGAGACCTAATGATATCGACTCCCATTCGACGATATGGGGCTGCGATACTCATGTTACTCACCACGGCATTTTCGGGTGAGGTGCTTGCGAAGACGCACACGGATACAACGAGTAAGAAAGCCCACGTTATAAAGACGACAAGTAGTAAGGTTAGCAGTAAACAAGAGTATTCTCGCAATAGTGCAAAGAGTAGTTCACTTCCTGATTTGCGAAAATACCCTTCCGGAACACCAAGGAAAAAAGCGTTTCTCCGGACGGTAATGCCTTACATCACGAGTCAAAATGCCGCGATTACTGCGGATCGTAACTGGCTGATTTCCAAACAGTACGATAGCCGCTGGTCGCCGTCAGAACGCGCGCGTCTGAAAGATATCACGAAGCGCTACAAGCTGAGCTGGAACGGTAACACGCGTCGTGTGCCGTGGAATTCTCTGCTGGAGCGTGTGGATATCATCCCGAATAGCATGGTTGCGACCATGGCGGCAGCCGAAAGCGGCTGGGGCACGTCAAAGCTGGCGCGTAGCAACAACAACCTTTTCGGCATGAAATGTGTGAAAGGTCGTTGTAACAATGCGCCTGGTAAGGTGAAAGGCTATTCGCAGTTTGAATCCGTGAAGGATTCCGTAAGTGCCTACGTGGTGAATCTGAACACGCATCCGGCCTATTCATCGTTCCGTAAATCACGCGCACAGCTGCGTAAAGCGGATCAGGAAGTGACGGCCACGACGATGATCCACAAGCTGAAAGGTTATTCGACGAAGGGACAGAGCTATAACAACTATCTGTTCGCCATGTACCAGGATAACCAGCGCTTAATCGCCGCCCATATGTAATCTCAAAAAAACGCCTTCCACTGGAAGGCGTTTTCTTTTCTATATCAGCACCTCACTGTAGCGATCCCGGTACTCTTTTGGCGTGGTGTCGTACTCTTTGCGAAACACCGAATAGAAATATTGCAGAGACGGGTAGCCGCACATCTGCGAGATTTCGTTAATCGACAGTGACGTGGAGATGAGCAAGCTGCGCGCTTTCTCCAGCTTTTCAGCATGGATGACGGCATGAATGGTTTCGCCCACTTCTTCTTTGAAGCGTTTCTCCAGATTCGAACGCGAAATACCCACCGAATCCAGCACCTGATCGACCTTAATTCCCTTGCAGGCGTGGTTGCGAATAAAGTGCATGGCCTGAATAACGGCCGGGTCGCTTAAGGAGCGATAGTCGGTTGAGCGACGTTCTACGACGCGGACAGGAGGCACAAGCAACCGCTGAAGCGACAGGGATTCTTTATCCAGCAGGCGATGCAACAGCTTCGCTGCCTGATAACCCATCTGACGCGTCCCTTGTGCAACGGAGGAGAGCGCCACGCGAGACAGATAGCGGGTGAGTTCTTCGTTATCAATGCCAATCACGCACAGTTTTTCCGGTACCGGGATGTGCAAATGTTCGCATACCTGCAAAACGTGGCGTGCGCGGGCGTCCGTGACGGCAATAATCCCGGTTTGCGGTGGCAGCGTTTGCAGCCAGTCAGCCAGACGGTTTTGCGCGTGCTGCCAGTTTTCAGGGGCGGTTTCCAGCCCCTGATACACTACGCCACGGTACTTCTCCTGCGCGACCAACTGGCAAAACGCGTGTTCACGCTCAACGGCCCAGCGCTTGCCGCTGGTGGCGGGTAAGCCATAAAAAGCGAAGCGATGGACGCCTTTCTCTTTTAAATGGAGAAAGGCTGCCTCCACCAGGGCATGGTTATCGGTGGCAATATAGTGAACCGGCGGATAGTGTTCGGGGGAATGGTAAGAGCCGCCGACGCCCACAATCGGGACGTCGACGTCTGTCAGCAGTTGCTCAATGACGGGATCGTCATAGTCGGCGATAACGCCATCACCCAGCCAGTCTTTGATGTTCTCCAGACGGGTACGAAAATCTTCCTCAATAAAGATATCCCATTCGGATTGCGACGCCTGCAAATATTCACCAACCCCTTCAACAACCTGACGGTCATAGGCTTTATTGGCATTGAATAACAACGTAATGCGGTGACGCTTTTCGAACATGGCTCTCTTCCCAATTAAGTCATCATACTGTTATCAGGCCCGTCGTTTGGTGGCCGAGTCCATCCAGACGGCGAGTAAAAGAATGGCCCCCTTGACGATATACTGCCAAAACGTCGGGACGTCCATCATACTCATCCCGTTATCCAGCGAAGCCATAATAAATGCGCCCATTACGGCCCCCGCCACGCTACCGATACCACCTGCGAGGCTGGTACCACCAATTACGCAGGCGGCGATGGCATCCAGCTCGGCGATGTTACCGGCGGAGGGAGAACCAGCCCCCAGACGTGAGCTGAGGATCAACCCGGCGATAGCCACCATCAGACCGTTAATGGCGAACACCGCGAGTTTGGTACGCTCGACATTGATCCCGGAGAGGCGAGCGGCCTCCAGATTGCCGCCGATGGCGTAAATGCGGCGGCCAAATGCGGTACGCGTGGCCATAAACATGCCACCCAGCAGTAACAGTGCCAGCAGCAATACAGGCGTCGGGACGCCACGGTAGTCGTTCAGAAGCCAGATTGCGCCTAGCACAATAACCGCCGTAAGGGCCTGACGCCCCACCACGGACGTTGATGCAGGAGAAGCCAGCCCCAGTGCCTGACGGCGCATGCGCCCACGCCACTGCCACGCGACAAACGCCAGCAAACCTACCACGCCAATCGTAAAGCCCACGCTATCGGAGAGGTAACTCTGACCAATCTGCGACATCGCCGTGCTGGTGGGGGAGACGGTGGTGCCGTTGGTAATGCCGATTAAGATCCCGCGGAAGGCCAGCATCCCTGCCAGAGTGACAATGAACGACGGGACTTTACGGTAGGCAACCCACCAGCCGTTCCAGGCACCGAGCACAAGTCCCAGCACCAGCGTTACCGCAACGGTCAACGGCAGCGGCCAGCCAAGCCAGACGTCAAAAATGGCCGCCACGCCACCGAGTAAACCCATCATCGAACCGACTGACAGGTCGATCTCCGCTGAGATAATCACGAACACCATGCCCACAGCCAGAATGCCGGTGATGGCCGTCTGACGCAGCAGGTTAGAGACGTTACGCGCACTTAAGTACGAGCCATCGGTCATCCAGGTAAAGAACAGCATGATGACGATAATCGCCGCGATCATCACGAAAACCTGCAGGTTCAGCGCTTTTAGCCCCGCAAATGATCCGGGCGTCGGAACCGCGACTTTGATATCAGACGGATTGCTTTTCGACATGACGTTCGCTCCTTAAAGCGGCTTCCATCACCTGCTCCTGCGTCAGGTTCTGGTTAATCAGGTTGGCTTTCAGTTTTCCCTCGTGCATCACCAGCACGCGGTCACTCAGACCGAGCACTTCGGGTAATTCAGACGAGATGACAATGACGGCAATCCCTTGCTGTACAAGCTGATTAATCAGTTTGTAGATTTCATATTTGGCGCCGATATCAATCCCGCGCGTTGGCTCATCAAGGATTAATATGCGTGGATTGAGAAGCAGGCAGCGCGCCAGAATGGCCTTCTGCTGGTTGCCCCCACTCAGTCGGCCAATGGCCAGTTCCGGAGAGGATGTTTTTACCTTCAGTCGGGCGAGCGACTGGAGAATACACTGCTGCTCAGCGGCATCATCCAGGCTGCTCAGGGTGCCGGAGAACTGATCAAGAGCTGCAAGGGTGATGTTTTTACCCACTGCCATGACCGGTACGATGCCGTCTTTTTTGCGGTCTTCCGGCACCATGGCAATGCCGCGGGCAATCGCCTGTTGGCAGTTGTCGATTTTCACCGGCTGACCGTCGATATATATCGTGCCCTCCCAGCGCCCCGGCCACACGCCAAACAGACACTGTACGGCTTCGGTGCGCCCGGCGCCGACTAACCCGGCAATACCGAGAATTTCGCCGCTGTGCAGAGAAAACGAGACGTTATTTACACGCTTGATGTGGCGGTTAACGGGATGCCAAGCGGTCAGGTTTTCCACGCGCAACACTTCATCGCCGGTTGCATGAGGTTCATTCGGGTAGAGCGCCGTCAGCTCGCGGCCTACCATCATAGTGATGATGTCATCTTCACTCATGCCTGCGGCTTCGCGCGTGCCGATGTGTTGCCCATCGCGGATCACGCAGATGGTGTCAGAAATGGCTTTGACCTCATTCAGCTTGTGCGAAATGTAGATACAGGCGATGCCGTGGTTTTGCAGATCGCGGATGATATTGAGCAGTACCGCGGTTTCCTGTTCGGTGAGCGACGCCGTTGGTTCATCAAGGATCAGCAGCCTGACCTGCTTATTAAGCGCTTTCGCAATTTCGACCAGCTGCTGCTGCCCCAGACCAAGATCGCCCACGCGGGTATCCGGTGAAATGCTGAGACTCACCTGCGCCAGCAGCTTTTCACAGCGCAGCGTCATGGTGTCGTAGTCCAGCACGCCGTGGCGGGAAATCTCAGCCCCAAGGAAAATGTTCTCCAGCACGGTGAGATGCTTCACCAGTGCCAGCTCCTGGTGGATGATGGCGATGCCTTTACGTTCGGTATCGCGAATGTGTGTCGCCTGGATGACTTCACCGGCAAAGACGATTTCGCCTTCGTAGCTGCCGTACGGGTAGATCCCGCACAGCACTTTCATCAATGTTGATTTGCCCGAACCGTTTTCACCACACAGCGAAACCACTTCGCCGGGGTTCAGCCGGAGACTGACGTTGTCGACGGCTTTCACCGTACCGAAGCGCTTAGTGATGCTTTTCATTTCAAGTAAATAAGACATAACTGCTCCACGTAACCCGAGGGAAGAACAGTACAACGTGATGCGCCCCTGCAGAGCAGGGGCTGCGTAAGGTTACAGTTCGCTCTTCTTGTGGAAACCGTCTTTAATGACAGTGGCGTCAATGTTCTCTTTATTGACTTCAATCGGTGTGAGCAGGCGAGCCGGAACATCCTTCAGCCCGTTATTCAGCGTCGCGTCTGCTTTAGGCTGCTTACCATTACCCAGCTCTACGGCGATTTCCGCAGCCGTATTGGCGAGCTGGGTAATGGGTTTGTAGACCGTCATGGTTTGGGTGCCTGCGATAATGCGTTTTACACCGGCCAGATCGGCATCCTGACCCGATATCGCGACTTTACCGGCCAGCCCCTGGGCGCTTAGTGCCTGGATAGCACCGCCTGCGGTGGCATCGTTGGAGGCCACAACCGCATCAATTTTGTTATTGTTGGCAGTGAGTGCGTTTTCCATAATTTTCAGCGCGTTTTCTGGTAGCCAGCCGTCGGCCCATTGATCGCCAACCACTTTAATTTTTCCGTCGTCGATGTAAGGTTTAAGGACTTTCATTTGCCCTTCGCGGAACAGTTTGGCGTTGTTATCCACCGGAGAACCGCCCATCAGGAAATAATTACCCTGAGGCACCTTGTCGATCAGGCTTTGCGCTTGTAATTCACCGACTTTTTCATTGTCGAACGAAATATAATAATCAATGTCCGCATTATTAATCATACGGTCATAGGCCAGGACTTTTATGCCTTCTTGTTTAGCTTCTTTCACCACGTTACTTAATACCTGGCCGTTATAGGGGATAATGACCAGGACATCGACGCCACGGTTGATCATATTCTCAATTTGCGACATTTGCGTTTCTTCATTGCCGTTAGCCGACTGAACAAACACGCTTGCGCCGAGTGATTCTGCTTTTTTAACAAAAATATCGCGATCTTTTTGCCAGCGCTCCAGACGCAGATCGTCAATCGCCATACCGATTTTCACCTCCTTCGCATGTCCGGCAAAGCTTGCCAGGAGGAGAGTTGTGCATAGAGTAAGGGTAAGGTTCTTTATCTTCATAATTATTAGGCCTTTTTGTAGGGGTATGTGTTGCTGAGATAAAAGAAACATTCACTACTGAGACGCAGCAAATTCTTAACGGGGAAAGGCGGGCTGGCAATTACAGATTTTTATCTTCTCATTATGATATTTGGTTTATTTCTGAATTTATGACCGCGATCGGATTTTAAAATACGTAACGTCTTAATTGCATTTGATTCTGGAATGCACACCGAAAAATAGTTTGCTTGCACATTATTTTGCGAGCCAGTGCACAGTTGTGCATTCTCTCAATAGCAGTGTGAAATAACGTAATTGAGCAACCCAAAATGTCTATTCACTATTACTCCTGTATCTATGACTCACCGCATACCCCTGATTATGGAGCTCAATATGCAAGCTTATTTCGACCAACTCGATCGTGTTCGTTACGAAGGCCCAAAAACGACCAATCCTTTAGCATTTCGTCACTACAACCCGGATGAGCTGGTGCTGGGTAAGCGCATGGAAGATCATCTGCGCTTTGCCGCCTGTTACTGGCATACCTTCTGCTGGAATGGTGCCGATATGTTCGGTGTGGGTTCCTTTGACCGCCCGTGGCAGCAACCTGGTGAGGCCATCGAGCTGGCGAAGCGTAAAGCCGATGTGGCGTTTGAGTTCTTCCACAAGCTGAACGTGCCGTACTACTGCTTCCATGATGTCGATGTGTCACCGGAAGGCGCGTCGCTGAAAGAGTACCTGAACAATTTTGCGCAGATGGTGGATGTGCTGGCGGCGAAACAGCAGCAAAGCGGCGTGAAGCTGCTGTGGGGCACGGCAAACTGCTTCACCAACCCACGTTACGGTGCGGGCGCGGCAACCAATCCGGATCCGGAAGTGTTTAGCTGGGCGGCTACGCAGGTTGTGACGGCAATGAACGCCACGCATCAGTTGGGTGGTGAGAACTATGTTCTGTGGGGCGGTCGTGAAGGCTATGAAACCCTGCTCAACACCGATCTGCGCCAGGAACGCGAGCAGATTGGCCGCTTTATGCAAATGGTTGTCGAGCATAAGCACAAAATCGGTTTCCGCGGGACGCTGCTGATTGAACCGAAACCGCAGGAACCGACGAAGCATCAGTATGACTACGATGTGGCGACCGTGTACGGCTTCCTGAAGCAGTTCGGCCTGGAAAAAGAGATTAAAGTTAACATTGAAGCCAACCATGCCACCCTGGCGGGTCACTCTTTCCATCACGAGATTGCCTCTGCTATTGCGCTGGGCATCTTCGGCTCTGTTGATGCTAACCGGGGCGATGCACAGCTGGGCTGGGATACAGACCAGTTCCCGAACAGCGTGGAAGAGAATGCGCTGGTGATGTATGAAATCATCAAAGCGGGTGGTTTCACCACGGGTGGCCTGAACTTTGACGCCAAAGTGCGTCGTCAGAGTACCGATAAATACGATCTGTTCTATGGCCACATTGGCGCGATGGACACGATGGCGCTGGCGCTGAAAGTGGCCGCGCGTATGATTGAAGACGGTGAACTGGATAAACGCGTGGCGAAGCGTTACAGCGGCTGGAACAGTGAGCTGGGCCAGCAAATTTTGAAAGGTCAGTTATCACTTGCGGAAATCGCGAAGTACGCTGAACAACATCAACTGGCACCGCAGCACCAGAGCGGGCACCAGGAGTTGCTGGAAAATCTGGTCAATCACTATCTGTTCGATAAATAACAGCATCCAGGCCCGGTCGGCGCAGCGCCACCGGGCATTTCTGTTAAAGGAGTCACCGGAATGTATATCGGGATCGATCTTGGCACATCGGGTGTGAAAGCCATCCTGTTAAGCGAGCAAGGCGATGTGGTAGCAACACAGACAGAAAAGCTGCAGGTTTCACGTCCGCATCCGCTGTGGTCGGAACAGGATCCGGAGCAGTGGTGGCAGGCGACGGATCGTGCAATACAGGCCTTAAGTGAACAACACAGTCTGCGTGACGTGAAAGCGCTGGGGATCGCCGGGCAAATGCACGGCGCTACGCTGCTGGATAGCCAGCAGCGCGTGCTTCGTCCTGCGATCCTCTGGAACGATGGCCGCTGTGCAGAAGAGTGTGCGCTTCTTGAGGCGCGCGTGCCCACATCCCGTGACATCACCGGCAACCTGATGATGCCCGGTTTTACTGCGCCCAAATTACTGTGGGTGCAGCGACACGAGCCGGAGATTTTCCGTCAGGTGGCGAAAGTCCTGCTACCGAAAGACTATCTGCGCTTTCGTATGACGGGCGATTTTGCGTCCGACATGTCTGATGCCGCCGGCACCATGTGGCTCGACGTGGCGAAACGTGACTGGAGCGAGGCGATGCTGGATGCCTGCCATTTGACCCGCGAGCATATGCCCGCACTGTTCGAAGGCAGCGAAATTACCGGTACATTGCTGCCAGCCGTTGCTGAACGCTGGAATATACCTGCCGTACCGGTGGTGGCCGGTGGCGGTGACAACGCGGCGGGTGCCGTGGGCGTCGGCATGGTTGAGGCGGGACAGGCGATGCTTTCTCTGGGAACGTCTGGCGTCTATTTTGCCGTCAGCGACGGGTATCGCAGCAATCCTGAAAGTGCGGTACACAGCTTCTGCCATGCCCTTCCGGGGAAATGGCATTTGATGTCGGTCATGCTCAGTGCGGCGTCTTGCCTGGACTGGGCGGCGAAGCTGACCGGCATGGCCGACGTTCCGGCGCTCATTTCTGCGGCGCAGCAGGCGGATGACGCTGCGGGTACCGTCTGGTTTTTACCGTATCTTTCCGGCGAGCGTACGCCGCACAACAACCCGGAAGCGAAAGGGGTGTTCTTCGGTTTAACCCATCAGCATGGCCCGGCAGAACTGGCGCGTGCGGTGCTGGAAGGTGTGGGCTATGCGCTGGCCGACGGAATGGACGTGGTGCATGACTGCGGTCTGAAACCGGCAAGCGTCACCCTGATCGGCGGCGGTGCGCGAAGCCCTTACTGGCGACAGATGCTGGCGGATATCAGTGGATTGCAGCTGGATTTTCGCACCGGTGGCGATGTCGGGCCAGCACTTGGTGCCGCGCGTCTGGCACAGATAGCCATCAACCCTGAAAAACCGCTTTCGCAGCTGTTGCCGCAGCTTACGCTTGAACAGGCGCATTTACCTGACGCGTCACGCCATGCGCGGTACGCGGAAAGACGCGACGTGTTCCGCAAAATCTATCAGCAGCTGCTGCCGCTGATGTCGTAAATACGCTTGTCCTGGATAGGCACGAGGATGTCCTTTTTTGGTCTGTGCGTGCCTTCCTTTCCTTGCCAGTATGGTGTCACACCCACTGGCGAGGAGATCTCATGTCACGCATTGCATTAATCAATATTGATACGCAGCAGTCGTTCCATCATCGCTATTACTGGCAGGAGGACGACATTCCTGCCTTTCAGCAGGCGATGCTGGGGCTGATTGAGGGCTGCCAGGCACGCAATATTTCGGTCGTTGATATCTTTCATGTCGATGAAGATGGCCCTTTCACCCTGCAGAGCGGCTATGTCAAACCAATGGCCTTTTTGCGTCATCAGCCGGATGTGGTTTTCCAGAAACACGTCCATAATGCCTTCACGGATACCGGGCTCGACCGCTGGTTGCGCGAGCGTGATATCAATCAGCTTATTATCTGCGGCATTCGCACTGAACAATGCTGTGAAACCACGGCACGCGTGGCATCCGATCTGGGTTATGCTGTGACCTTTGTTAGCGAGGCAACGCTTACATTTCCAATGACCTACAAGGGCATTACCCTTAGCGCAGCGGAAATTCGCCACCGTACCGAGACGGTGCTGTCCGGGCGTTTTGCCGAGATTAAAACGGTAGCGGAGACGCTGGAGTCATTGAAATGCGCATCGACGTCTGGTTCGTGATGTTGCCCGGGGTGCTGTCATTAGATATGACGGGCCCGGCGGAGACCTTTGTGCTGGCTGGCAACGCGTTTCGTCTGCATTACATTGGCCCGCAACCGGACGTTCCGACGTCGATAGGTCTGACGATGAGCGGCATTAAGCCGCTGCCCGAAAGCCTGCCTCCCGGCAGCCTGCTGGTCCTGCCGGGGGTGAGCGACTCCCGCTGTCAATTCTCAACGCCACAGGCGCAGCAGATCCAGCACTGGCTGATGCGCCTGCAACCGCAGATCCAACGCCAGGATATTACCGTGATGTGTGTCTGTTCTGGGGCCTTACTGGCGGCGAAATCAGGCCTGCTGAATCACCGTCAGTGTACAACCCATCATGATGTTATTAACCGTTTACGCACCGCGGCTCCCACGGCGATGATTAAAGAAAACCGGATATTTGTGCAGGATGAGAATATCTGGACCAGCGCAGGGATCACCTCTGGCATCGATCTGGCACTGCATATGATTAACCGCCTGTGCGGCCCGGAAAAGGCGCTGGCCGTGGCACGTGAGATGGTGGTCTGGTTCCGCCGCTCCGGCGATGACCCCCAGTTATCCCCGTGGTTGCGCTACCGTAATCATCTTCATCCGGCCATCCATCGGGCGCAGGATGCGCTCACCGCCGAGCCGCAAAAAACATGGAATTTGCCTGAGATCGCCGCCGTGGCGCATGTCAGCCCACGTCATCTAACCCGGCTTTTTCAGTCGCATTTAGGGATTAGCGTTCGCGATTATCTGGAGCAGTTGCGTCTGGCGGTGGCGGAGCAGTGGTTGTTGCAGGGGCGCGCCGTGGAGCAGGCTTCATTGGCGGCAGGGTTTTCCTCCCCGCGCCAGTATCATCGAGCCCGGCAGCGAAGCGTTAACTGACGAAGCGGCGCGTGTCTATTTTTTGCAGCAGCATCGACAGCAGCAGGCTGACAACCAGCGTGGCGACAAAAATCCAGATAATATCCAGCACCGGCCAGCTTTTCAGCTCAACGCCCCTCGTTCGTAGCGCGTGGATGATCAGCGCGTGAAATCCATAAATCCCCAGAGAATGCCGCGAGATAACGCTCAGCATGGGCAAGGGACGCGTATTCAGGGTATTTTTGGCTAGCGTGAGGAGCGATGCGGCACAGATAAAGACCATTGGTCCGCAATACAGATACCAGGTATCGGCAAAATTGCCACGCCACTGCAACTCGTGCAGCGTCCCGCGTGAAATCACCGCCACGCCAGCGATGAACAACGCCCCACACAGCCAGTTCATACCGCGTTTTTGAGTATCCATCATCCCAATGGCGCGCCCCAGCATGCCGTACAGCACGTAGTAAAACGTATCGCCGCTGATATAGAGGTTGACCGGTAACCATTCAAAACCGTCGAGTTTCTGCGAGACAGTATTCGGGTTGGCAATGACGCCAATGACGACCATCAGAGCCAGGAGCATTTTGCCGCTGACGTTTTTCACCTGGATAAGCGGGGAGACCAGATAGATAACGATAATGGCGAAGAAGAACCACAGGTGGTAGAACACCGGTTTTTGCAGCACGTATTTTAGCGATAACCCGGCATTAATGGAGGTAAACAGGCTGATGTAGAGCAAGGCAACGGCGCTGTAAAATCCCAGGCAGGCGGCGATGCGGATAAAGTGCTTTGGTTGCGCACTACGCTCGCCAAAAAAGAGAAAGCCGGAAATCATAAAGAATAGCGGCACGCTGACGCGCGAAGCCGCGTTGAGAATATTGGCGATATCCCAGTTAACAGGAGTGATGCTGTGCGGATTCGTGACATACCAGGTCGTCGTGTGGATCATCACCACCATCAGACACGCTATTCCTCGCAGGTTATCAATCCAGTTAATTTTTGACTGCATCAGTTCCTCGTATTCCCTGTAAATTGAGTATGACTGTCATTTTCCAGAAGTCTTCTTCTGGAAAAATCTGAGTTTTATTCAGAAGGCTTGTAGGGAGGCCGCGAGATTCGCAGAATGCCGGACCGTAATCTATAAAAGCTTTGATACTAAAAATAACAGCCACTGACCAGGGCGGTGATAAAAATGATGATGAAGCGTGTGGCGTCACTCTTTCTGCTGTTCATGCTGGCAGGGTGCAGTGCCCCACAAGAAGCCCCCGTGCAAAAAGCGCAGCAGGGGAAAATAAGCCCGGAACGTTCGCTGAATATGGAACAGCTCTGTAAGGGGCAGGCGGCCCGACGCTATAACTCGGACGTGCAGAAAATTGATGTCACCGGGTTTGAGCGCTTTCAGGGAAGTTATGAGCTGAGGGGTTATACATCCCGTAAAGAGGGCTTTATCTGCTCGTTTGATGCGGATGGCCAGTTTTTACACCTCTCCATGCGTTAGCCTGCTCGTATAATCTACAGCCAGACGCCATCAGCGCTCTGGCTTGACGGCTTATTTCCCAATTTTCCCTAAACAAACCCGTTTCATACTGTATATCTTGCAGCCAGCGGGTATACTGGTCCCTTCCATTTAAAACCACACGTATCCAGCACGAAATACTATGCAAAAGTTTGATACCAAGACCTTCCAGGGCCTGATCCTGACCTTACAGGATTACTGGGCTCGTCAGGGCTGTACCATTGTTCAACCTTTGGACATGGAAGTCGGCGCAGGCACTTCACACCCGATGACCAGCTTACGCGCGTTGGGGCCGGAGCCAATGGCGACCGCGTATGTGCAGCCTTCCCGTCGTCCGACCGATGGTCGCTACGGTGAGAACCCGAACCGTCTGCAGCATTACTATCAGTTCCAGGTGGTGATTAAGCCATCACCAGACAATATTCAGGAACTGTACCTCGGGTCACTGAAAGAGCTGGGTATGGATCCAACCATTCACGACATTCGTTTCGTGGAAGACAACTGGGAAAACCCAACGCTGGGTGCTTGGGGTCTGGGTTGGGAAGTGTGGCTGAACGGTATGGAAGTGACCCAGTTCACCTACTTCCAGCAGGTTGGTGGTCTGGAATGTAAACCGATTACCGGTGAAATCACTTACGGTCTGGAACGTCTGGCTATGTATATTCAGGGCGTAGACAGCGTTTACGACCTGGTCTGGAGCGACGGCCCGCTGGGTAAAACCACCTACGGCGACGTGTTCCATCAGAACGAAGTGGAGCAATCCACCTATAACTTCGAATACGCAGACGTGGACTTCCTGTTCACCTGCTTCGAGCAGTACGAGAAAGAAGCGCAGCAGTTGCTGGCGCTGGAGACTCCGCTGCCGCTGCCTGCTTACGAGCGTATTCTGAAGGCCGCCCACAGTTTCAACCTGCTGGACGCCCGCAAAGCCATCTCCGTGACTGAACGTCAGCGCTACATTCTGCGTATTCGTACCCTGACCAAAGCCGTTGCAGAAGCTTACTATGCGTCCCGTGAAGCCCTTGGCTTCCCGATGTGCAATCGAAACAAATAAGAGGCGGCCATGTCTGAGAAAACTTTCCTGGTGGAAATCGGCACTGAAGAGCTGCCACCAAAAGCCCTGCGCAGCCTGGCTGAATCTTTTGCTGCGAACGTGACTGCCGAGCTGGATAACGCTGGCCTGGCACACGGTAAAATTGAGTGGTTTGCTGCACCGCGTCGTCTGGCGCTGAAAGTGGCAAATCTGGCGGCGTCTCAGCCGGATCGCGAAGTCGAAAAACGTGGCCCTGCAATTGCCCAGGCGTTTGACGCCGAAGGCAAGCCGAGTAAAGCGGCTGAAGGTTGGGCGCGTGGTTGCGGTATTACCGTTGACCAGGCTGAGCGTCTGACCACCGACAAAGGTGAGTGGTTGCTGTACCGTGCGCATGTGAAAGGTGAAAGCGCAGAAGCGCTGCTGCCTGACATGATTGCCACTTCCCTGGCTAAGCTGCCTATTCCAAAACTGATGCGCTGGGGTGCGTCTGACGTGCACTTCGTGCGTCCGGTTCACACCGTGACCCTGCTGTTGGGCGATACCGTTGTTCCTGCCACCATTCTGGGCGTAGCGTCCGATCGCGTGATCCGTGGCCACCGCTTTATGGGCGAGCCTGAGTTCACCATCGACAACGCCGATCAGTACCCAGAGATCCTGCTGGAACGCGGTAAAGTCATTGCTGACTACGAACAGCGTAAAGCCAAAATCAAAGCGGACGCGGAAGACGCGGCGCGCAAGATTGGCGGTAAAGCCGATCTGAGCGACAGCCTGCTGGAAGAAGTGACTTCACTGGTGGAATGGCCGGTTGTACTGACCGCGAAATTCGAAGAGAAATTCCTGGCCGTTCCGGCTGAAGCACTGGTGTACACCATGAAGGGTGACCAGAAGTACTTCCCGGTTTATGCCAACGACGGCAAACTGCTGCCAAACTTCATCTTCGTTGCCAATATCGAATCCAAAGATCCGATCCAGATTATCTCGGGTAACGAGAAAGTGGTTCGTCCACGTCTGGCGGATGCGGAGTTCTTCTTCAACACCGACCGTAAAAAACGTCTGGAAGATCATCTCCCACGTCTGCAGACCGTGCTGTTCCAGCAGCAGCTGGGTACGCTGCGTGACAAAACTGACCGTATCGCGGAGCTGTCTGGCTGGATCGCGCGTGAAATTGGTGCGGACGTAAACCACGCCACTCGTGCTGGCCTGCTGTCCAAGTGTGACCTGATGACCAACATGGTGTTCGAGTTTACCGACACCCAGGGTGTGATGGGCATGCACTACGCGCGTCACGATGGCGAAGCGGAAGATGTGGCAGTTGCCCTGAACGAGCAGTATCAGCCGCGCTTTGCGGGTGACGAACTGCCGTCTAACCCGGTGGCTTGCGCCGTCGCGATTGCCGATAAGATGGACACCCTGGCGGGTATCTTTGGCATTGGTCAGCATCCGAAAGGCGATAAAGACCCGTTCGCGCTGCGTCGTGCTGCACTGGGCGTGCTGCGCATCATCGTTGAGAAGAACCTGAACCTGGATCTGCAGACCCTGACTGAAGAAGCGGTGCGTCTGTATGGTGACAAGCTGACCAACGCGAAAGTCGTGGATGACGTGATCGACTTTATGCTCGGTCGTTTCCGCGCGTGGTATCAGGACGAAGGCTACACCGTCGATACCATTCAGGCGGTACTGGCGCGTCGTCCAACCCGTCCGGCCGATTTCGATGCGCGTATGAAGGCGGTGTCCCACTTCCGTACGCTGGAAGCGGCATCTGCCCTGGCCGCGGCCAATAAGCGTGTATCTAACATTCTGGCGAAATCCGACGAGACGCTGAACGAGCGCGTGAACGCCGCGACCCTGAAAGAGCCGGAAGAGATCGCTCTGGCAATGCAGGTTGTGGTGCTGCGTGACAAGCTCGAGCCGTTTTTCGCTGAAGGTCGCTACCAGGAAGCGTTGGTAGAACTGGCGGAACTGCGTGACGTTATCGACGCCTTCTTCGAGAAAGTGATGGTGAACGTAGAAGATAAAGAGCTGCGTATCAACCGTCTCTCTATGCTCGAAAAACTGCGCGAGCTGTTCCTGCGCGTGGCGGATATTTCGCTGCTGCAGTAATGTGCCCGTTGCTACAAATGCTAAAAACCCGCTTCGGCGGGTTTTTTTATGGTGTGTTGCTGAAAATTTAACCTTGAAATGTTCAACGCATTCCCGCTATCCTTGTCCCCGTTAAATTTCGCCCTCAGGAGCGCCCCCCAAAAATGAACAAACACGACTGATGAATTTCGATCCTTGCTAAACGCCACCGCGTCGGCAGGGGATGTTTTGATTTCATTCAGGAGTGCTTATGGCTCATTTTGCGCAGTCCCCTTCTTTTATTTTGCATCAGGTCACCTGTCAGTTTGCGACGGGCGATACCCTTTTTGGTCCGCTGAATTTTTCTCTGGAAGCGTCTTTGTGCGCACTGGTTGGCCGCAACGGCAGCGGGAAAACGCGTCTGCTACGCTTGCTTGCAGGGCTTGATGAGCCCGCAAGCGGGCATATCGAACGTACAGGAACACACGTCTATGTGGCTCAACAGCAGGATATTTTGCCGCACACTACGCTGGCTGAGCTGCTCGGATACGAGGCAATCTTCGCGGCGCGATCGCGTATCGACAGCGGGGACTATCAGCCTGAAGATCTGGAAATGCTCGACGGGAACTGGGATTTAGCAGAACGCCTGAGCGAGGCGTTTATCCATGCGAAATTGCCACCGTTTGACCCCGATAAAATAGCCAGCGAATTCAGCGGCGGTGAGCGCATTCGCGCCCTGCTGTGCGGCGCATTCACGGCACAAGCAGATTATCTGTTGCTGGACGAACCCACCAACCATCTTGATCGACAAGGCCGGACGTGGTTCTACGACCAGCTTGCCTGCTATCAGGGCGGCGTGCTGGTGGCCTCCCATGACCGCGAACTTCTGGAGCAGGTGTCGCGTATCCTTGAACTGAGCGCCTCGGGTCTGCGCAGCTACGGCGGGAATTACGCGGACTATACCCATCAGCGGGATTTTGAACAGCAGGCGGCCCGCGCGGCGCTGGAACATGCGGCGACGGAGCGAAAACGCACCCGAGCGCGAATGCAAAAAGAGCATGACGACAGCCAGCGGCGTTCGGCAAAGACATTGCGCACCGTCGATACCCTGAATATCGCGTCGTTCGAGCGGGTCAAATATAAAGGCGCGGCAAAGGAGCGGATCGGCTCCTGGAAAAAACAGCACAGCGATCAAAATGAAGCGCTGAACGCCGCGGTGAACAAGGCTCGCGAGCGGGTTGAAGCGGATAATCCGGTGATGTTTACCTTGCCTGGAAGCCAGATCCCCGAAGGGAAGCAGGTGCTGGTTATGGAGGATTTGGTGTTGCCGCATGTGCCAGTTCCTCCGATCAACTGGCGGATGGACGGACCGATGCGCGTAGCGTTAAAGGGACCGAACGGCTGCGGAAAGTCGACATTGTTAAAAGCGATCCTCGGTGAAAATACCCCTCGTTCCGGTGCCTGTAAGGTATCTGTAAGCTGTGCTTATCTCGACCAGCATCTGTCTCAGCTCGATCTTTCGCAGTCGGTCATGACGCATCTCAATCTGGGGAATACACCGCTGGATGAGGGCGTGATACGAACCCGTTTAGCCCAGCTTCAACTGGGTGCCGACAAGGTCACGCTCCCGCTGGCAGAGTTGAGCGGCGGCGAACGTCTTAAGGCTGCCCTGGCCTGCGTACTGTGGCGCGCGGAGGCTACGCAGCTCCTGCTGCTGGATGAACCGACCAACCATCTGGATCTTGCATCAGTCCAGGCGATTGAATCGGCACTGGCTGGCTTCCCCGGTGCGCTGCTGGTGGTGTCACACGATGAGGCATTTTTAAAAGGGTTAATGTTGACGCATGAGCTGGTGTGGGAAGAGGAGGGTTGGCGCTGTGAAAGTCTTTAAACACAAGCCCCCGCAGAGGCGGGGGCATTCGAACGTTATTACGCTATCTGTTTGCTGAATGCAGGGCTGGCCTGAATCAGGCGCATCAGCTTTAACTCGGTTGGCGTGGGTTTTTCACGTTTTGACTCCCACTCCTGTACCATCGCCACGCTGACACCCATTGCTCTGGCGAATTCTTCGGTTTTCAGTCCTGTCCCTTTGCGCAATTGCTCATATTCTGTAAAGGGATTGGACTTTTGTTGCAGGGTAATCGTCTGCGGTACATCTTTAAAAATAATCTGTTCCAGACTGCTCAGCAGCTCAAACTCAGGATCTTTATATTCCATTGAGAACTCCTCTTAAATCACACATCGGGATCAAGAACATCAGAGAGCCAATTAAGGATAGTCTCTAATACAAACGAGGGATCGTCATGGTTGTGATTAATCGTGCGGAAAAGATTGCTTTGCCCGTATCAACGATATGGATAGTTATGCTAATTACCTGATTACTCATATGTCGGCGTCGTCAGGCATTTTTTGTAAAGGCTAAGAAATAAAACGGCAATAGCCGTTTTGATTGAAAAGAGTATCTTGCAAGGCTGACCTGGACTATCCTTGTCAGCGTTGGGCACGCGTGTGCCGGTGTGCGCTTTTTTGGGTGAAAGGAGTAATAAAATGGCGACAGGAAAGTCCTGCTCTCGCTGGTTTGCGCCTATTGCGGCGTTGTTGATGGTTGTTAGCCTGAGTGGGTGTTTTGATAAAGAAGGCGATCAGCGCAAAGCGTTTATCGATTTTCTGCAGAATACAGTGATGCGCAGCGGCGAGCGGTTGCCGACGCTGACTGCGGATCAGAAAAAACAGTTTGGCCCCTTCGTGTCCGATTACGCCATTCTTTACGGTTATTCACAGCAGGTGAGCCAGGCGATGGATTCCGGTATTCGTCCGGTGGTGGATAGCGTGAACGCCATCCGCGTGCCACAGGATTATATGACCCAGCGTGAACCGCTGCGCCAGTCCAACGGTGCACTCGGCGTGCTGAGCCAGCAGCTGCAGAATGCGAAAATGCAGGCTGATGCGTCACGTTCAGCGCTGAAGCAGGGCGACGATCTCAAACCGGTCTTCGACAAAGTGTATGAGAAAGTGGTGACGAAACCTTCTGAAGCGCTGCAGCCGTTGATTCCGGCCGCACAAATTTTCACGCAGCAGCTGGTTCAGGTGGGTGACTTCATCTCCCAGCAGAATACGCAGGTGAGCTTTGTCGCTAACGGTATTCAGTTCCCGACCTCGCAGCAGGCAAGTCAGTACAATACGCTGATTGGACCGCTGGCCTCCCAGCATCAGGCCTTTAGTCAGGCGTGGACTGCAGCGGTCACCGCCACAGAATAAACTGAAAAACCCCGCCTCAGGCGGGGTTTTTTTATTCCTGATTAAAATAACGCTTGTCATTCCTCTGGCACATCGGTATAACTATTCCCGTCGGTTTGTTACACAGACCTAAAGCAGTTTAGTAAAGCAGTCCAGATTGTTATCCATAGATACCCTTCGTAGTGACCCTTCCTTCATCGCTTAAAAATCTGTAACGCAATCCATCAAGCCGGAAGGCACAATATATTTGTTAATAAGGTAATTTCTATGTCTGCTAAAATGACTGGTCTGGTAAAATGGTTCAACGCTGATAAAGGTTTCGGCTTCATCACTCCTGACGATGGCTCTAAAGACGTGTTCGTACACTTCTCTGCTATCCAGAACGATGGCTACAAATCTCTGGACGAAGGTCAGAAAGTTTCCTTCACCATTGAAAGCGGCGCTAAAGGCCCAGCAGCTGGTAACGTTGTAAGCCTGTAAGCTTCCAACCCAGTAGCAAAGAATTTAAAAACTCGCCTTCTGGCGGGTTTTTTCGTTTCTACTGTTGTATCTGCGGGTTGACGCAGTTTAGCTCCACTTTTCCGCTGAGTGCGGCGATCAGGTTATCTACCGCCGTGGCCGCCATATTGTAGCGTGTTTCATGGGTGGCTGAGCCGATGTGGGGCAGGGCAACCACGTTAGGCAGCGAAAGCAGGGGAGAATCCACCGGAAGCGGCTCCTGTTCAAATACGTCCAGACCTGCGGCATGGATCTCGCCGTTTTGCAGGGCTTCAATCAGCGCCTTCTCATCCACCACCGGGCCACGACCCGCGTTGATGAAAATGGCTGATTTCTTCATCTTCGCGAATTCCTCTTTGCCAATCAGATGATGCGTTTCTTCCGACAGCGGCAGGATCAGGCAAACATAATCGGCTTCCTGCAGCAACGTATCCAGCTCGCAATAGCGCGCGTTAAAGCGCTCTTCAGCTTCACTGTGATGGCGGCGCGCGTTATACAGAATCGGCATGTTAAAACCAAAATGTGCGCGCTGCGCCAGCGCCAGCCCGATACGCCCCATGCCAACAATGCCCAGCGTTTTGCCGTGAACATCCACGCCAAACCAGTCCGGACCAATGCTCTTTGTCCATTCGCCCGCTTTGACGCGTTCAGCCACTTCCACCACGCGACGGGCCGTGGTGAGTACCAGCGCCATCAGCGTGTCGGCCACGGTTTCCGTCAGGGCATGTGGCGTGTGCATCAACAGGATCTTGCGGGCGTTAAGAGCATCCACATCGAAGTTGTCGTAACCCACGGAAACGGTAGAGGTAGCACGAAGCTTCGGCATTTTTTCCAGCAGGGCGATATCCACTTTTTCGCTTGAACCCAACAGGCCTTCGGCGCTGGCGAACGCTTCAGCGTGCTGTGCCACGGTCTCCGGGCTCAGGTTCTTCACCTGCGTGACGCTGAAGTGTTCTTCAAGACGTTTCTGCAGATCTTCCGGCAGGGCTTTATACAAAATGACGGACGGCTTCATGCTAATCTCCGTTGATTTCTAAGGATTCAGGCGTGGCGTGCGCCGACGGGGTGTTGTTGATTGTTAGCAGGCTTAACAATCAGAGTAAGCCACACGGAGGCGAAAAGCGCTACCCCCATAAAGATGTATGATGCGGATGGACTGCCCGTAGCACCGTTCAGATAACCGACAAACCAGGAGCCGCAGAACGAACCCAGCGCACCCATACTGTTAATCAGCGCCATCGCGCCGCCCGCCACGTTACGCGGCAGCATTTCCGGAATGATGGCAAAGAACGGACCGTACGGGGCGTACATGGCTGCACCGGCAATGACCAGCAGAGCGTAAGAGGCCCAGAAGTGATTCGCACCTACGGCCCAGGAGCCAATGAAAGCAAAGGCAGCGATCAGCAGCAGCGGCCAGACAAACAGCTTACGGTTCTGCAGTTTATCCGATGCCCACGATGCGACGATCATGGCGATGGTTGCCGCCAGATACGGCACGGAAGAGAGCCAGCCTACCTCTACCATGCCGAGGTTTTCGCCACCGCTGCGGATAATCAACGGCAGCCACAGCACAAAGCCGTACACGCCAATACTCCAGGTAAAATATTGCGCACAAAGCAGGATCACGTTACGCGAGCGGAAGGCTTCACCATAGTTACGTACGGCCTTCAGACCTTGTTGTTCTTTATCCAGCTGTGCCTGCAGCGCCGCTTTTTCGTCTTCGGAAAGCCATTTCGCCTGAGCCGGCTTATCTTTCACCAGCACCCACCAGCAGAAGGCCCAGATAACCGCGGGTACCCCTTCGATGATAAACATTTCGCGCCAGCCGAAGGACTGGATCAGGTAGCCGGAAACTACCGACATCCACAGTACCGTGACCGGGTTACCGAGGATCAGGAAGGTATTCGCGCGGGAGCGTTCAGATTTAGTAAACCAGTTGCTGATGTAGATCAGCATCGCCGGCATGACGGCCGCCTCAACGACGCCGAGGATAAAGCGAATGGCGGCCAGTGTAGGAATATTGTTCACCACGCCGGTCAGTGATGCGCAGGCACCCCACAGGATCAGACAGATGAAGATCAGCTTACGCACGCTGCGGCGTTCGGCGTAGATAGCGCCGGGGATCTGGAAGAAGAAATAACCCAGGAAGAAAAGGGCACCCAGCAGAGAGGAGATACCTTTGGTGATCCCAAGGTCTTCGGTGATCCCCGCCGCGGACGCGAAACTGAAGTTGGCACGATCAAGGTACGCCAGGCTGTACGTGATAAACACGATTGGCATGATGTACCACCAGCGTTTCACTGCATTGGTCGAACTGTTCATAGGCTTGCCTCTGTTGTTGAGGTTGTTACCGCCGTTGTCTGTAGGGTACACGGTGGTTTGTTTTGTTGAGTGAGGGGAATGTTTATTCGTTAAGCTCTGCTCGGGTTGGTAATCCTTCGCTATCGCCTTGTACCTGAATAGCCAGCGAGCCTATCCTGTTGCCCCGCGCGACGGCTTGCTGCAGTGGTTTACCTTCCAGCAGAGCGCTAATGACTCCCACGGCAAAGCCATCGCCCGCGCCGACGGTGTCGACCACGTTTTCAACTTTTACCGCAGCGACCGCACCTTGTTCACCTTCGGCGGTTTTAAACCATGCACCATCGGCACCGGTTTTCAGCACCACGGCTTTTACCCCTTTATTCAGGTAGAAGTCGGCGATGCCTTCAGGCGTGCTTTCACCGGTGAGGATCATCCCTTCTTTCACTCCCGGCAGAACCCAGTCAGCCTGGAATGCCAGATGGTTAAGTTTCTCCACCATTTCCGCTTCACTTTTCCACAGCACCGGCCGCAGGTTAGGATCGAAAGAGATCGTTTTACCCTGTGCCTTCATGATAGATGCAGCATGATCCAGCAATGCGTATGAGCTGGCTGAGAGCGCTGCCGCCACGCCGCTCAGGTGCAAATGGCGTGCAGAGGCAAAATAGTCGGCGTGGTAATCTTCCACTGAGAGATGGCTTGCCGCCGACCCTTTACGGAAATACTCCACAATGGGATCGGTTCCATTTTCGACCTTAGATTTAAGCTGAAAGCCGGTCGCGAAGCGCCCGTTGAGCGTCACGCCTGCCGAATCAATCCCTTCTTTTTTCAACGAGTCGAGAACGAAATGACCGAAGCTATCGTCCCCTACGCGGCTGACCCAGCCCACGTTAAGGCCGAGACGCGCCAGACCGGTTGCGACGTTCAGCTCTGCGCCAGCCACGCGTTTGATGAAATGCTCTACCGCGCTCAGCTCGCCGGTTTCGGTAGCGACAAACATCGCCATGGCCTCGCCAATCGTAATGACATCCAGCGTCTTGTGCATGGTTTACTCCTCGCGCAGCAGGTTGACGTAATGGCGGGTAACGGCGGTTAAATCCGTCCCTTCCAGCGGAAACTCGATACCGCGCGGGGCATCGGCGGGTAACTGGCAGAGCAGATCCAGCCAGCGCGCATCAGCACGATCCGGTGCCACGGCGCGGAAATCATCCTTATGCGGAACGGCGGCTTTAACGTGGATATAGCTCACAGCAGGGGCCAGATGACGGGCGGCTTCTTCAGGGGAGTCGCCGACCCATAGCCAGTTACCCATATCGAAGGTTAGCGTAACGGGCAGTGCCCTCTCCCGGCAGGCAGCTTTAAAGCGCTGCATTGGCGCAAGCTGGCCGCAGTCGGTCTGGTCGTTTTCCACCACCAGTGCCATGCCGCTTTTATTCAGCAGGTTCCGCAGGGCTTCAAGCGGCTGGGTGTCGCTGAAATACCCGAGTGAAACTTTCAGCCACAGCGCATTCAGGGTGCTGGCCTCGGAGAGATAGCGGGGCAGGTCCGGGTTGAGGGTACCGTCAGGCATAAACAGGGCGGCGGGGGCGGAGTAACACGCCAGCAGGCCCAACAGTTCAATAGATTCACCCAGCGCAGGCAGTGCCAGTAACTCTTCGCTGTTGAACAGCTCGCGGCGGATCTCCACGCCGTCGGCACCTGCGCCCGCAATCACGGGAAGCATTGCCCGTTGACCGCCTGCCTGTCGCACCTGTTCCGCGCCGTACGCGGCGGTGACCACCATGATTTTCCTGCCCATCTTCGGACTCCATCGCAACATATCAATGTTATTACGCTATATGGAACCGGTTCCAAAGGAAAGTTCAGGATGTCGAAATTATGATCGGTATCACAAGGGAAAATTAACGCGCGGTGGAGCCGCGAACGATCAGCTCGCCGGAGAAGACCTGCTCGCGTACGGCATCACTGGTGCCTTCAATACGACGAACCACTTGTTCTACAGCAGCATAGCCAATCTGCCAGGTGGGTTGTTTGAGGGTGGTAATGCCGACGCCTGCCAGTTCCGCCCACTCCAGTTCATCGAACCCCAGCAGACCGATATCGCTGCCCCAGTGCAGGCCAATGCGTTTGAGCGAGCGGGCGACTTGCAGCGTCAGAGCCCCGTTGGCGGAAATGACGGCTTTGCGCATTCCACGATGCCGGGTGTGGAACTGGCGCAGGGTATTGTCGAGTCGATCGGCTTCGTGCAGCGGGGTTTCGGCATTTTCGGCGATCACTCCGGGATAACGTTCCAAAGTGGCGCGAAATGCACTCAAACGCTCGCGACGCGTGTTAACCATCCCCAGTGGTTCACTCAGAAATAGAATGGCTTCGAAACCCTGTTCGATCAGATGCTCGGTGGCGGTAGTGGCGGCCTGGGTGTTATCCAGTCCGACGACATCGCAGGCGAATTCAGGAATTTTACGGTCAATCAGGACCATAGGCAGGGACGATTGTTGAAGGCGGTTTAGACCTTCTTCACGCATACCCACGGCGTTAACCACAATCCCTTCCACCTGGTAGCTACGCAGCAGATCGAGATAATGCAGCTCCTGGTCGACTTCGTTGTTGGTGTTACAGACCAGTGGCGTAAAACCTTTCTCACGACAGGCGGCTTCAATACCGCTCAGCACGTTTACGGAGTAGGGGTTGGTGATATCGGCGATGATAAGCCCAATAAGACGGGTACGTCCCCGTTTGAGCCCGCGTGCCATGATACTGGGGCGGTAGTCGAGATCGGCAATGGCCTGTTCAATACGAGCCAGCAGCGCATCGGACAACAGGTGTTTTTCGCCGTTGAGATAGCGCGAAATGCTGGTTTTACCGGTTTTGGCTGCTTTCGCCACGTCGCTGATGGTGGCCCGGGCTGGTTTGCTCATCGCTGATTTCCCTGAATTTAGTGAGAATACCTTAGCGGGAAAATCAACGATGGCAAGTGGTTCATACCCTCTCCTGCGAGGAGAGGGGGAAATGCGATTACTGCACAGGGCTTAACGTAATCTCAACGCGGCGGTTTTGCGCTTTGCCTTCCGCCGTGCTGTTGCTGGCGATAGGGTTGGCAGGACCCATTCCGCTGGTGCGGATGCGGTTCGCTTCAACGCCCTGAGTGATCAGCGAGCTGGCCACGGAATCGGCACGCTGTTGAGACAGACGCATGTTCAGATCCTGGCTACCGGTGCTGTCGGTGTAGCCAATCACATTCACGGCGGTCTTGTTATACTCTTTCAGTACCATTGCCACACCTGTCAGGGTGTTCGCACCCGCAGGTTTCAGCGTCGCGCTGCTGCTGTCGAAGGTAACATTGTTCGGCATGTTCAGAATGATGTTGTCGCCACTACGCGTCACACTCACGCCGGTTCCCTTCATTTTGTCGCGCAGTTTCGCTTCCTGCACGTCCATGTAATAGCCGACGCCACCGCCCAATGCGGCTCCCGCCGCTGCGCCAATCAGTGCGCCTTTGCCACGGTCTTTCTTGGAGGAGGAGAGCGCGCCAACGCCAGCCCCTACCAGCGAGCCGATACCCGCGCCGATGCCGGATTTACCCGCCTGGCTTTCACCGGTGTAAGGGTTAGTTGTGCAGCCAGAAACAGCCAGTGCACCGCTCACCAGAGCGGCAATAACGAGTACGCGTTTTTTCATCTTCTTTCCTTAATCCTTTTTATTCTTTGCCACGGCGAGCGTGGCAGTTGATTATGACGTCCAGATACGGAGAAAATTCCGGGTATTACTCTGAAATTTGTGACAAACCATAAACTGCCTCAACAAGAAGGCGGTAAACCTGCACGCAACCAGGAGCGCACGCTTGAGCACCTCAACGAAAACCATTCTGACCGCCGCCCACTGGGGGCCGATGCTGGTCGAAACCGATGGCGAAAATGTTCTGTCGTCCCGCGGGGCATTGCCAACCCAACATCCCAACTCGTTACAGACCACCGTTCGCGATCAGGTGCATAGCAAAACGCGCGTGCGCTGGCCGATGGTGCGTAAAGGTTTTCTGGCCTCGCCGGACAAACCGCAGGGAATCCGTGGTCAGGATGAGTTTGTTCGCGTGAGCTGGAATGAGGCGCTGGCGTTGATTCACGCCCAGCATAAGCGCATTCGCGATACCTGGGGACCGTCGTCCATTTTTGCCGGGTCTTACGGCTGGCGTTCTAACGGCGTGCTGCACAAGGCCTCGACGCTGCTGCAGCGCTATATGAGCCTGGCGGGAGGCTATACCGGTCATCTGGGGGATTACTCCACCGGCGCGGCGCAGGCGATCATGCCGTACGTGGTGGGGGGAAACGAAGTTTATCAGCAACAGACCAGCTGGCCGCTGGTGCTGGAGCATACCGACGTGGTGGTGCTGTGGAGCGCTAACCCTCTCAACACATTGAAAATTGCCTGGAATGCCAGCGACGAACAGGGTATTGGGTATTTCGACGCGCTGCGCAAAAGCGGCAAGCGCATCATCTGCATTGACCCGATGCGCTCTGAAACCATGGATTTCTTCGGCGACAGTGCCGAGTGGATTGCCCCGCATATGGGCACCGACGTGGCGATGATGCTGGGTATCGCCCATACGCTGGTCGAAAACGGCTGGCACGATGGCGAATTCCTGAGGCGTTGTACCACTGGCTTCGATAAATTCGCTGAATACCTGACGGGCCAATCCGATGGGGTAGCGAAAACGGCAGAGTGGGCGGCAAATATTTGCGGCGTTACTGCGGATAAAATCCGCGAACTGGCGGCGTTATTCCATAAAAATACCACGATGTTAATGTCCGGCTGGGGAATGCAGCGCCAGCAGTTTGGCGAGCAGAAACACTGGATGCTGGTGACGCTTGCCGCAATGCTTGGGCAGATCGGCACGCCGGGCGGGGGTTTTGGTCTCTCCTATCACTTTGCGAACGGCGGTAACCCAACGCGTAAAGCGGCGGTGCTGGCGTCTCTGCAAGGCTCGGTGCAGGGCGGCGTGGATGCCGTGGATAAAATCCCGGTGGCGCGTATTGTTGAAGCCCTGGAAAACCCGGGGGGGTTTTATCAGCACAATGGGCTGGACCGTCACTTCCCGGATATTAAATTTGTCTGGTGGGCGGGCGGGTCGAACTTCACGCATCATCAGGATACCCATCGCCTGATCCGCGCCTGGCAGAAACCAGAGCTGGTGGTGATCTCAGAGTGCTTCTGGACAGGTTCGGCCAAACACGCCGATATTGTGCTCCCGGCAACCACCTCGTTTGAGCGTAACGATCTCACCATGACCGGTGACTACAGCAACCAGCATATGGTGCCAATGAAGCGCGTTGTGTCCCCGCGTGATGAAGCTCGCGATGATTTCGAGGTGTTTGCTGAACTGAGCGAGCTGTGGGAAGCAGGTGGCCGCGAGCGTTTTACCGAAGGTAAAACCGATCTGCAGTGGCTTGAGACGTTCTACCAGATAGCCAGCCAGCGCGGTGCCGCCCAGGGTGTGACACTCCCACCGTTTACTGAATTCTGGGAAGCGAACCAGATATTCGAGATGCCCGAGAGTGAACAGAACGCGCAGTTTGTTCGTTTTGCCGATTTCCGCCGTGACCCGGAGAGCCACCCGCTGAAAACCGAGAGCGGAAAGATCGTGATCTACAGCGAGCGCATCGCCAGCTTCGGGTATGCCGACTGCCCGCCACACCCTATGTGGCTCGAGCCGGACGAGTGGCACGGTAATGCCCAGCCGGAGCAGCTCCAGGTGTTGTCTGCCCATCCTGCGCACCGCCTGCACAGCCAGCTTAACTATACCTCGCTGCGCGAACGGTATGCGGTTGCCGGGCGAGAACCGATCACGTTGAATATCCTCGATGCCAAAGCCCGTGGGATTGTAGACGGTGACGTGGTGCGCGTCTGGAACCAGCGGGGACAGGTCCTGGCCGGTGCGGTGGTCAGTGACGGGATTAAACCGGGTGTTCTGTGCATTCACCAGGGGGCATGGCCAGATCTTGAGCCGGCCGAAGGCGGTATCTGTAAAAACGGGGCGGTTAACGTACTGACCAAAGATCTCCCCAGCTCGAAGCTGGGGAATGGTTGTGCAGGGAATACGGCACTGGCATGGGTCGAAAAGTATGAGGGACCCGAGCTTACCTTAACGGCGTTTGATCCGCCTGCCAGCTCATGATCCAGGTCGGATGTTGGGTGTCATCCTGCCAGGCGCTGTTTTCGATGCGAAAGCCCTGAGCATGGTAGAAATTCACCGCCCGGACATTTTTCTGGTACACCTCCAGGCTTAAATACGGGAAGTGCTGTTGAACATGGTTCAGCAGCGCTTGCCCGATGCCTTTCCCGATGAACGGTGGTGCAACAAACAGTGCCCCGACAAATTTAGACTGCATCACGCTGATAAATCCGCAGGGTTCGCCATCCTTTTCCCAGACCCAGGTTTCAGCCGAAGGCAGGTAAACGTCCCGCACCATCGCCTCGTTCTCTTTCCAGTAACTCGCCTCGATAAACGGATGCGCTTCTGTGGTGCTTTCAAGCCATAGGCTCAGAAGTGGCGCGGTATTCTCATTTTGCCATTTGCGGATCATGATGGCCTCCCGGATGACAGAAGCAGCCGGTAACGTGGTCGTTGACCAGGCCACAGGCCTGCATAAAGGCGTAGCAGATGGTGGAGCCGACAAATTTAAAACCGCGTTTTTTCAGGGCCTTAGAGAGTGCATCTGATTCAGGCGTCGATGCCGGGATCTCTGCCAGCGTGGCGGCGTGGGTGATTTGCGGATCGTTATTCACAAACGACCAGACAAAGTCTGAGAATGATTCGCCGTTTTGTTCCATCGCCAGCCAGGCGCGTGCATTGCCGATGATGGCCTGAATTTTACCGCGATGGCGGATGATGCCGGCATCCAGCACCAGTCTTTCGACGTCCTCATCGGTCATGGCGGCGACGGCGACAGGATCAAACTGGTGGAAGGCATTGCGGTAGTTTTCACGTTTCTTGAGCACAGTAATCCACGACAAACCCGCCTGCTGACCCTCCAGGCAGATCATCTCAAAGAGTTTTTTACCATCTTTCTCCGGCACGCCCCATTCCTGGTCGTGATAGTCGATATACAGCTGATCCTGGCTTACCCAACCGCAACGTTCCATCCGTCATCTCCCTTATTGATACTGATTTTGCAAATATTTCGTTCTGACTGGCTTGACGTGTTTACTATAAAGACAATAGTTAATACAGGGCCATATGCTCTATAAGCTCTTCCTGAATAACGACAAATATCGCCGAATTCGGCTCTCTCTGGGGTCGCGTTGATGATGATAAAAAAAATCAGTGGTCGCCATGCTGCTTCTGGCCTGGTGGGAATTTCAGCCTGCCTGTTTTTTTGTAATACAGCGTCTGCCTGGCAACAGGAATATATCGTTTCAGACGCCCAAAATAATACGGCGGAACGCTATACATGGGACGCGGATCACCAACCGCGTTATGAGGATATTCTTGCTGAGCGTATTCAGACTTCACAAAATGCGCCAGGTCTTGCCCTGAATGTACCGTCTGGCAGTACGACAGAGGGGGCAATGAGCGTGGGCTGGAATTTTCCCGTTTCAGCGCATATCACTACCGGCCCTGTCGTGGCGTGGCGGTACGACGGCACGGCTCCCATGATGATCAACGAATTTGGTGATAGCGCGTCGACACAGTCAGTCACTGACCCGCTCTGGCATGCCAGTGTTAGCACGCTGGGCTGGCGCGTGAATACCCAGTACGGCGATCTTCGTCCGTGGGCACAGATCAGCTATAACCAGCAGTTTGGTGAAAACCAGTGGAAATCTCAGTTTGGCATGCCGCAAACCCCAGCCCCGGTACAAAACGGGAGCTGGATGGATGTGACGGTCGGTACGGATATTCCGTTTAACACGCATGTAGCGGCCTATGCGTCGCTCGCTCAAGGGGAACGCGCCACCACAGGTGAGGAATTTATGTACACCCTGGGCGTGAGTGCGAATTTCTAGAGTTGTTACTTTTTTAAACGTTACGGTAACATCTCAAATACAATAGCCATAGGGGTTGTAGCGATAGCAGGTACTAACACGCTATCGCTTCATTCCCCCACAAGGTCATTCATTCCTGATTCCAGGCATTTCATTCCATTCTTCCTGCATTTCATGCCGTTTTACCCCAGGTCTTTTAAGGTTTTGTTTATCGTTGTCCTCAGCGAACTTCCTTAATTTCTCTTGCAGGACAACTGCCATGAACACATCAACTTATAACCGTACGCGCTGGCTAACGCTCTTTGGTACCATCGTCACCCAGTTTGCGTTGGGTTCGGTCTATACCTGGAGCCTGTTTAACAGCGCACTTTCCGATAAGCTCGGCGCACCGGTCAGCCAGGTTGCATTCTCCTTTGGGCTACTGAGTCTCGGGTTGGCGCTCTCGTCTTCCGTCGCGGGCAAGCTGCAGGAGCGTTTTGGTGTGAAGCGTGTGACCATGGCGTCCGGCATTCTGCTGGGCGTGGGTTTTTTCCTGACGGCACACTCCAGCAACCTGATGATGCTGTGGTTGAGCGCCGGGGTACTGGTGGGGCTGGCAGATGGTGCAGGTTACCTGTTGACACTCTCGAACTGCGTGAAGTGGTTCCCGGAACGTAAAGGCCTTATCTCTGCGTTTGCCATCGGTTCTTATGGCCTGGGCAGCCTCGGTTTTAAATTTATCGATTCTCATCTGCTGGCTTCCGTTGGTCTCGAAAAAACCTTCATGATCTGGGGGGTTATCGTTCTGGTCATGATCCTCTTTGGTGCTACGCTGATGAAAGATGCGCCTCAGCAGGAGGTTAAATCCGTGAACGGTGTGGTGGAGAACGATTTCACCCTGGCGCAATCTATGCGTAAACCGCAGTACTGGATGCTGGCGGTGATGTTCCTGACGGCCTGCATGAGTGGTTTGTACGTCATCGGTGTGGCGAAAGATATCGCTCAGGGAATGGTGAAACTGGATGCGGCAACGGCTGCGAATGCGGTGACCGTGATCTCCATTGCCAACCTTTCCGGGCGTCTGGTGCTGGGTATTCTGTCTGACAAAATCGCCCGTATCCGTGTGATTACGATTGGCCAGGTTGTTTCGCTGGTGGGCATGGCGGCGCTGCTTTTCGCACCTCTGAATGAAGCGACCTTCTTCGCGGCGATTGCCTGCGTTGCGTTCAACTTCGGTGGCACCATTACGGTCTTCCCGTCACTGGTGAGCGAATTCTTTGGTCTTAACAATCTCGCGAAAAACTACGGTGTTATTTATCTTGGCTTCGGGATCGGCAGTATCTGCGGTTCGCTGATTGCCTCACTGTTCGGTGGGTTCTATGTGACCTTCTGCGTGATCTTCGCCTTGCTGATCATTTCGCTGGCGCTGTCTACGACGATTCGACAGCCGCAGCGGGAAGTCTTTAAAGAAGCGCATGCCTGACAACGAAGAAAAAGGCCGGTCATCCGGCCTTTTTCTTATCGAACAATACTGCCTTTAGACGCATTTGTCGGATTCTGGGTCTGCTTTTTTGTAAATAACTGTACCGATCACACTCTCTGCTGCCACTTTTTCCCTTCCCTGTGGTCTACTTACCACGCTTGTAGTCGTTTCATTGAACGATCCCCTGAGCGTATGTCTAATCTGTCCACTTTTTATATTGAGGTGGGCGGCTGTACTGTCCCTTTTTCCGGGTAGATTGCATGAAATACATTAAATCGATGGCGCAACAAAAGCTGTGCTTTTTGCTGGCGTTGTACATCGGCCTGTTTATGAATGGCGCAGTGTTTTTCCGTCGGTTCGACGGTTACGCGCAAGATTTTACCGTCTGGAAAGGAATTGCAGCGGTTGTCGAATTGGTCGCTGCTGTACTGGTCACCTTCTTTTTATTCCGTATTCTTACGCTGTTTGGCCGTCGCGTCTGGCGAGTGCTGGCGACGTTTATCGTGCTGTGCTCGGCAGGGGCCAGCTATTACATGACCTTTATGAACGTTGTCATTGGCTACGGCATTATCGCCTCGGTGATGACCACGGACATCGATCTCTCTAAAGAAGTGGTTGGGCTGCATTTTGTACTCTGGCTGGTGGCCGTGAGTGCCCTGCCGTTGCTCCTTATCTGGAGTAACCGTTGCCGGTATACGCTGGTTCACCAGATCCGCACGCCGGGAAAACGTTTCAGAAGCGTGGCGATAGTTCTGCTGGCCGGTCTGATGGTCTGGGGACCTATTCGTCTGCTGGAAGTGAAACAGAAATATGATGAGCGTACCTCTGGCGTGGATCTGCCAAGCTACGGTGGTGTGGTCGCCAACTCTTATTTACCGTCTAACTGGATCTCCGCGCTGGGGTTATACGCGTGGGCGCAGGTGGATGAGTCTTCTGATAATAAATCGTTGATTAACCCGGCGAAGAAATTCACTTATGTCGCGCCAAAAGATATCGATGATACCTATGTCGTCTTTATTATCGGGGAAACTACGCGCTGGGATCATATGGGTATTCTTGGCTATGACCGCGATACCACACCAAAAATGGCACAGGAGAAAAACCTGATTGCCTATCGCGGTTATTCCTGCGACACCGCCACCAAGCTCTCCTTACGCTGCATGTTCGTACGCGAGGGTGGGGCGAGCGATAACCCACAACGTACCCTGAAAGAGCAAAACGTCTTCTCGGTGCTGCATCAGCTTGGGTTTACGTCTGACCTCTATGCGATGCAGAGCGAGATGTGGTTCTACAGCAACACCATGGCCCAGAACATTTCTTATCGCGAGCAGATTGGTGCGGAGGCGCGTAACCGTGGCAAGCCTGTCGATGACATGCTGCTGATTGACGAGATGAAACTGTCTCTGAACGGAAATCCTGATGGTAAGCATATGATCATTCTGCATACTAAAGGGTCGCACTTTAACTACACCCAGCGCTACCCGCGCAGCTTTGCCAAATGGACGCCGGAGTGCGTTGGCGTGGATAAAGACTGCTCTAAAGCGCAGCTGATTAACTCCTACGACAACTCGGTGATGTATGTGGATCACTTTATTGATTCGGTGATTGACCAGGTCCGCGATAAGAAAGCGATTGTGTTCTATGCGGCTGACCACGGTGAATCCATCAATGAGTTCGAGCACCTGCACGGTACGCCACGTAAGATGGCTCCACCGGAGCAGTTCCGCGTGCCAATGATTGTGTGGATGTCTGACAAGTATCTGGAAGATCCGGAGAAAGCGAAGATGTTTGCTCAACTGAAGAAAGAAGCTGATATGAAGGTACCGCGTCGTCATGTTGAGCTGTACGACACCATTTTAGGTTGCCTGGGTTACACCTCACCAGATGGCGGTATTAACGAAAATAACAACTGGTGCAAACTCCCTGATCGCACCTCCAAAGCCGCGCAGTAGCTCGCCTGGCGAGAATATCGCCAGTTGAATGGCTTTTTGAAAATAAGGGATTGACGGGGGCGCACCTCAGCAGTAAGATGCGCTCCGCATTCGGCGAGTAGCGCAGCTTGGTAGCGCAACTGGTTTGGGACCAGTGGGTCGGAGGTTCGAATCCTCTCTCGCCGACCACATTCTAAAAAAGGGCTAACCGTAAGGTTAGCCCTTTTTGCATTAGAGCCTTAACCCGCCAGACTAACCAAAACGCCTCTTATCCCTGCTTCTCCCTGCCTGTTAACGATTTTGTGACATAATCCATTGTATTTTTTTATATATAGATTGATCTTTTTTCGCGTTGCTTATGGATAACCTCAGCATTTTTCGCTGTGCGTTTTAACGTTCGTGGAATTTAGTGCTCAGATAATCGCCATTCTGTAAGAAAATTTACCCATTCTGAATAAAAGTTAATCACTAATTGTTGCGAAATATGAAGATATTTGTGCTGCAAGATAGCGAGTAGCATAAATTTCCCTGCTGAAAACTGGCATGCATAGTTTTTTTAATCTTTGTTTGCGGTTTCTCACACTCAGCGTAAATCCCCGCCACCTGTATTGACGTTTTCACATTCTGTTGACAGATTGTAGGGCATGAGGGGCATTTCAGGGACGATCTGCGCTGCAACTCAAACGCTCTTCTGAAAGGATTCTCCATCCCTTTAACGCCTTAGGGCATCACCGACCGGACCGGGTAAAAAATAAATAAAGGTCAGGCGGCGTAACACAACAAAGCAAAACATCACATTGGAGCAGAATAATGAGTATTTCCTTGAAGAAGTCAGGGATGCTGAAGCTTGGTTTGAGCCTGGTGGCGATGACCGTGGCAGCAAGCGTACAGGCAAAAACCCTGGTTTACTGTTCTGAAGGCTCGCCGGAAGGCTTTAACCCACAGCTCTTTACCTCTGGTACGACTTACGACGCAAGCTCTGTACCGATCTATAACCGTCTGGTTGAATTCAAAACCGGTACCACGGAAGTTGTTCCTGGTCTGGCTGAGAAGTGGGACGTCAGCGAAGACGGTAAAACCTATACCTTCCACCTGCGCCAGGGCGTGAAGTGGCAGGACAGCAAAGAATTCAAACCCACGCGCGACTTCAACGCCGATGACGTGGTGTTCTCCTTCGACCGTCAGAAAAACGCTCAGAACCCGTACCACAAAGTGTCTGGCGGCAGCTATGAATACTTCGAAGGGATGGGGCTGCCAGATCTGATCTCTGAAGTGAAAAAAGTTGACGATAAAACCGTGCAGTTCGTGCTGACTCGCCCGGAAGCGCCATTCCTGGCTGACCTGGCGATGGACTTCGCGTCTATTCTGTCTAAAGAATATGCAGATAACATGCTGAAAGCCGGTACGCCGGAAAAAGTGGACCTGGATCCAATCGGTACCGGCCCATTCCAGCTGCTGCAGTACCAGAAAGATTCTCGCATCCTGTATAAAGCGTTCCCGGGCTACTGGGGTACGAAACCTCAGATCGACCGTCTGGTGTTCTCCATCACGCCTGATGCGTCTGTGCGTTATGCAAAACTGCAGAAAAACGAATGCCAGGTTATGCCATACCCGAACCCGGCTGATATCGCTCGCATGAAGCAGGATAAGAATATCAACCTGCTGGAGCAGGCTGGCCTGAACGTGGGCTATCTCTCCTTTAACACCGAGAAGAAACCGTTTGATGATGTGAAAGTGCGTCAGGCGCTGACTTACGCGGTGAACAAAGAAGCGATCATCAAAGCCGTTTACCAGGGCGCAGGCGTAGCCGCTAAGAACCTGATCCCACCAACAATGTGGGGCTACAACGACGACGTTAAAGACTACAGCTACGATCCTGAGAAAGCGAAAGCACTGCTGAAAGAAGCAGGCCAGGATAAAGGCTTTACCGTTGAACTGTGGGCGATGCCGGTACAGCGTCCGTATAACCCGAACGCACGCCGTATGGCGGAAATGGTTCAGGCTGACTGGGCGAAGATTGGCGTACAGGCCAAGATTGTGACCTACGAGTGGGGCGAGTACCTGAAGCGCGCCAAAGCGGGTGAGCACCAGGCGGTAATGATGGGCTGGACCGGTGATAACGGGGATCCGGACAACTTCTTCGCCACCCTGTTCAGCTGTGCTGCTGCGAAAGACGGTTCCAACTACTCTCGCTGGTGCTACAAGCCGTTTGAAGACCTGATCCAGCCGGCGCGTGCGACCGACGATCACAACAAACGTATTGAACTGTACAAGCAGGCTCAGGTTGTTATGCACGATCAGGCTCCGGCGCTGATTGTTGCTCACTCCACCGTTTACGAGCCAGTGCGTAAAGAAGTGAAGGGCTACGTGGTTGATCCACTGGGCAAACACCACTTCGAAAACGTATCGGTTGAATAATAAGTAGGGTGTTCTCCCTCTCCCCCGGGAGAGGGCAGGGGTGAGGGACGTGCATGCATCCCCTCACCCTAACCCTCTCCCGACGGGAGAGGGAATTTACATTTGTGAGCAATACAGACGTCACGCCATTGGTCGTGCGTCATCAGAGAGAATCCGGGTTATGTTGCAGTTCATCCTCCGACGTCTGGGACTTGTTATCCCCACGTTTATCGGTATCACCCTTCTCACTTTTGCCTTCGTCCATATGATCCCCGGCGACCCGGTAATGATTATGGCGGGCGAGCGTGGTATTTCCCCTGAGCGCCATGCACAGCTGCTGGCTGAGCTTGGTCTGAACAAGCCGCTGTGGCAGCAGTACCTCAACTATATCTGGGGCGTGTTGCACGGTGATTTGGGTATTTCGCTGAAAAGCCGTCTTCCGGTGTGGGATGAGTTCGTGCCGCGTTTCAAAGCGACACTCGAACTTGGTGTCTGCGCCATGATTTTCGCCACTGCGGTGGGTATTCCTGTTGGAGTCCTGGCTGCGGTTAAACGTGGCTCTATTTTTGACCATACTGCTGTGGGCCTGGCGCTGACCGGCTATTCCATGCCTATCTTCTGGTGGGGCATGATGCTGATTATGCTGGTATCGGTGCAGCTTAACCTGACGCCGGTCTCCGGGCGCGTCAGTGATATGGTCTTCCTCGATGATTCCAACCCGTTGACCGGCTTTATGCTGATTGATACGGCTATCTGGGGCGAAGAGGGCAACTTCATTGATGCTGTCGCGCACATGATCCTGCCTGCAATGGTGCTCGGTACGATTCCTCTGGCGGTGATTGTGCGTATGACCCGTTCATCCATGCTGGAAGTACTGGGTGAGGATTATATCCGCACCGCGCGCGCCAAAGGCCTGACGCGTATGCGTGTCATCATCGTTCATGCGCTGCGTAACGCCATGCTGCCGGTGGTGACCGTTATCGGTCTGCAGGTGGGTACGTTGCTGGCAGGTGCGATCCTGACCGAAACCATCTTCTCCTGGCCAGGCCTGGGGCGTTGGCTGATTGACGCGCTGCAACGCCGTGACTATCCGGTCGTGCAGGGCGGTGTGCTGCTGGTTGCGACGATGATTATCCTCGTTAACCTGCTGGTCGATTTGCTGTACGGCGTGGTGAACCCGCGTATTCGTCATAAGAAGTAAGGGGCCATCATGTCACAACTTTCTGAAAATAAAGTGGTTGCTGCACCGGTTCCAATGACGCCGCTGCAGGAATTCTGGCACTACTTCAAGCGCAACAAAGGCGCGGTAGTGGGGCTGGTCTATGTCTCTATCATGATCCTGATTGCGGTGTTTGCGAACGTCCTGGCACCGTATAACCCGGCGGATCAATTCCGTGATGCTCTGCTAGCACCTCCTGCGTGGCAGGACGGTGGTAGCCTGGCGCACCTGTTAGGTACCGATGATGTGGGTCGTGACGTGTTGTCGCGTCTGATGTACGGTGCACGTCTGTCGCTGCTGGTCGGCTGCCTGGTGGTGGTGCTTTCCCTGATCATGGGGATTGTACTGGGTCTGGTTGCCGGTTACTTCGGTGGTATCGTTGATAACATCATCATGCGTATCGTCGATATTATGCTGGCTCTGCCAAGCCTGTTGCTGGCACTGGTGCTGGTGGCGATCTTCGGTCCGTCGATTGGTAACGCTGCGCTTGCATTGACCTTCGTGGCGCTTCCTCACTACGTACGTTTAACGCGTGCGGCGGTGCTGGTGGAAGTGAACCGTGATTACCTCACGGCGTCTCGCGTGGCGGGTGCAGGCGCTATGCGTCAGATGTTCGTCAATATCTTCCCTAACTGCCTTGCGCCGCTGATTGTTCAGGCGTCGCTCGGTTTCTCTAACGCCATTCTTGATATGGCCGCTCTTGGCTTCCTGGGCATGGGTGCGCAGCCGCCAACACCGGAGTGGGGCACTATGCTCTCCGACGTGTTGCAGTTCGCACAAAGCGCCTGGTGGGTCGTCACCTTCCCGGGTCTGGCGATTCTGCTGACGGTGCTGGCATTTAACCTGATGGGTGATGGTCTGCGTGATGCACTTGATCCCAAACTGAAGCAGTAAGAGGCACGAGATGGCGTTATTAAATGTAGATAAATTATCGGTGCACTTCGGCGATGAAGGCACCCCGTTTCGCGCCGTGGACCGCATCAGCTACAGCGTAAATCAGGGCGAAGTGGTTGGCATCGTAGGGGAGTCAGGTTCCGGTAAGTCGGTAAGCTCGCTGGCAATTATGGGGCTGATTGATTACCCAGGCCGCGTAATGGCGGAAAACCTGCAGTTCAACGGTCAGGATCTGAAGCGTATTTCCGAAAAACAGCGCCGCCAGCTGGTGGGCGCGGAAGTGGCGATGATTTTCCAGGATCCAATGACCAGCCTGAACCCGTGCTATACCGTCGGTTTCCAGATTATGGAAGCGATTAAGGTGCATCAGGGCGGGAACAAGAAAACCCGTCGTCAGCGCGCGATCGATCTGCTGAACCAGGTCGGGATTCCTGACCCGGCATCGCGTCTGGACGTTTATCCGCATCAGCTCTCTGGCGGCATGAGCCAGCGCGTGATGATCGCGATGGCGATTGCCTGTAGGCCAAAACTGCTGATCGCGGATGAACCGACGACCGCGCTGGATGTAACCATTCAGGCGCAAATCATCGAGCTGCTGCTGGAACTGCAGCAGAAAGAGAATATGGCGCTGGTGCTGATTACGCACGACCTGGCGCTGGTGGCCGAAGCGGCGCACAAAATCATCGTGATGTATGCCGGCCAGGTGGTGGAGACCGGAAGTTCGCACGATATCTTCCGCGCGCCGCGTCATCCGTATACTCAGGCTCTGCTACGTGCACTGCCGGAGTTTGCCCAGGACAAAGCGCGGCTGGCGTCACTGCCGGGCGTGGTGCCGGGTAAATTTGACCGTCCGCAGGGCTGTCTGCTCAATCCGCGCTGCCCGTATGCGACGGACAAATGCCGGGCAGAAGAGCCAGAGCTGAACCAGCTGGCTGACGGTCGTCAGTCGAAATGCCACTACCCACTCGATGATGCCGGGAGGCCAACACTATGAGTACGCAACAGGCCACCACGCAACAACCGCTGTTGCAGGCCATCGACCTGAAAAAACACTACCCGGTGAAGAAGGGGATTTTTGCCCCTGAGCGCCTGGTGAAAGCGCTGGATGGCGTCTCCTTTACCCTCGAACGCGGTAAAACGCTGGCGGTGGTCGGGGAGTCGGGCTGCGGTAAATCGACGCTGGGCCGTCTGCTGACGATGATTGAAACGCCAACCGGTGGTGAGCTTTACTATCAGGGGCAAGATCTGCTCAAGCATGATCCGCAGGCACAGAAACTGCGTCGCCAGAAAATCCAGATTGTGTTCCAGAACCCGTATGGCTCTTTGAACCCGCGTAAAAAAGTGGGACAGATCCTGGAAGAGCCGTTGCTGATTAACAGCAATCTGAGCAAAGAGCAGCGTCGGGAAAAAGCGCTGGCGATGATGGCGAAAGTTGGCCTGAAAACTGAACATTACGACCGCTACCCGCATATGTTCTCCGGTGGACAGCGTCAGCGTATCGCTATTGCACGTGGTCTGATGCTCGACCCGGATGTGGTGATTGCCGATGAACCGGTTTCGGCACTCGATGTTTCCGTCCGCGCGCAGGTGCTGAACCTGATGATGGACTTGCAGCAGGAACTTGGGCTCTCTTACGTGTTCATCTCGCACGACCTTTCAGTGGTGGAGCACATTGCTGATGAAGTGATGGTGATGTATCTGGGGCGTTGCGTGGAGAAGGGGACGAAAGATCAGATCTTTAATAATCCTCGTCACCCGTATACCCAGGCACTGCTTTCCGCGACGCCGCGTCTGAACCCGGACGATCGTCGTGAGCGTATTAAGCTGACGGGCGAGTTGCCAAGCCCGCTGAATCCGCCTCCGGGGTGTGCATTCAACGCCCGCTGCAGTCGTCGCTTCGGTCCTTGCACCCAGCTCCAGCCACAGCTGAAGGATTATGGTGGTCAACTGGTCGCCTGCTTTGCAGTCGATCAGGATGAAAATGGCGAAAAGCCACATGCTTAAAACAAAAAAACCGGCGTTAAGCCGGTTTTTTTATCTCTGCGCTATTATTTCCGCAAGCGAATCTGGTCGACAGCGTGCTTCTCGCTCTTGGTGAGGATTAAGCTCGCACGCTCGCGCGTTGGCAGGATGTTCTCTTTCAGGTTCACGTAGTTGATCTCGTTCCACAGCCCTCTTGCCACATTAACCGCTTCTTCTTCAGAAAGCTGGGCGTAGTGATGGAAATAGGAGTCCGGATCAGTGAATGCCCCCTCACGGAACTTCAGGAAGCGGTTGATATACCAGTTCTGGAGTAAATCTTCCGGCGCATCGACATAAATAGAGAAATCGACAAAATCGGAGACAAACACATGATGCGGATCGTGAGGATAGTCCATTCCGCTTTGCAGAACGTTCAGCCCTTCCAGAATCAGGATATCCGGCTGGACCACCGTTTTATCTCCGTCCGGGATGCGATCGTAGATCAGGTGTGAATACACCGGCGCAGTCACGTGAGGCACGCCCGATTTCAGGTCAGAAACAAATTTCACCAGACGGTGCATATCATAAGAGAGCGGGAAGCCTTTCTTCTTCATCAGCCCGCGTTCTTTTAGTACTTCGTTTGGATGCAGGAAGCCATCGGTGGTGATCAGCTCCACGCTGCGGTGCTCCGGCCAGCGGCTCAGCAGCGCCTGCAGGACACGCGCAGTCGTGCTTTTACCCACGGCCACGCTACCCGCAATACTAATGATATAAGGAATGCGTTGACCATTCGTCCCGAGGAACTGTTCCAGCACCGCCTGACGGCGCAGGTTGGAACTTATATAGAAGTTAAGCAAGCGAGAGAGGGGGAGATATATTTCTGCGACCTCTTCCAGGGACAGGTCTTCGTTTATCCCTTTTAACCGTGCGATTTCACCTTCCGTCAGCGTCATAGGGACGGAATCACGCAGGGCAGCCCACTGGCTGCGGTTAAAATGAAGATAAGGTGTCATTAACGATTGCTCTTTTTTGCTCATAAGCATGCTTCAGTGAGCCAGCACAATACTGCCGGATCATGGCTCATCACACAGTTAATTTTGGACAATGGGCAGGAGGTTAACACCAGATGACAGGAATAATAAGAAAAAAGATGGAAAGCGCTGCGTTACGCGTAAGCCGTCACGCTACGGTGTATACCGTGCAAATCAGCGTGATATGTTGAATATTTGACCTCGAATGACTACTTTTACAGCGTTCAGCACGCTGTTCGCATAAAATGTGAGCGAAAGAACGTTTTATGCAAATTTTTAGTTGCATGACTGCGCAGGTATCCATAGAATGCGCGCTACTTGATGCCGACTTAGCTCAGTAGGTAGAGCAACTGACTTGTAATCAGTAGGTCACCAGTTCGATTCCGGTAGTCGGCACCATCAAGTCCGGTGGGGTTCCCGAGCGGCCAAAGGGAGCAGACTGTAAATCTGCCGTCACAGACTTCGAAGGTTCGAATCCTTCCCCACCACCACTTTCTGGCAGCGTTAATGCCGCCGGAGCTGGTTGGAAAAATTAACCAGCTCAAACTTAAAAAGAGAGAAATCTCTTTTTTTGTTACAGAAAGAACTGGGTAGCCGAGTTTCAGGATGCGGGCATCGTATAATGGCTATTACCTCAGCCTTCCAAGCTGATGATGCGGGTTCGATTCCCGCTGCCCGCTCCAATACGTGCTGATATGGCTCAGTTGGTAGAGCGCACCCTTGGTAAGGGTGAGGTCCCCAGTTCGACTCTGGGTATCAGCACCACTTCACTTCTCCTTCCCGTTTCTCTCTGTTTCAATTTTACTGTATTCAACAATTCAGGCATTTCGCCTGGTTGATGTGGTGATATCACCGATTTATCCGTGTCTTAGAGGGACAATCGATGTCTAAAGAAAAGTTTGAACGTACAAAACCGCACGTTAACGTCGGTACTATCGGCCACGTTGACCATGGTAAAACAACGCTGACCGCTGCAATCACTACCGTTCTGGCAAAAACCTACGGTGGTTCTGCTCGCGCATTCGACCAGATCGATAACGCACCAGAAGAAAAAGCTCGTGGTATCACCATCAACACCTCTCACGTTGAGTACGACACCCCGACTCGCCACTACGCACACGTAGACTGCCCAGGCCACGCCGACTATGTTAAAAACATGATCACCGGTGCTGCGCAGATGGACGGCGCGATCCTGGTTGTTGCTGCGACTGACGGCCCAATGCCTCAGACCCGTGAGCACATCCTGCTGGGTCGCCAGGTAGGCGTTCCTTACATCATCGTGTTCCTGAACAAGTGCGACATGGTTGATGACGAAGAGCTGCTGGAACTGGTAGAGATGGAAGTTCGTGAACTGCTGTCTCAGTACGATTTCCCAGGCGACGATACCCCAATCGTTCGTGGTTCTGCTCTGAAAGCGCTGGAAGGCGACGCAGAGTGGGAAGCGAAAATCATCGAACTGGCTGGCTTCCTGGATTCTTACATCCCAGAACCAGAGCGTGCGATTGACAAGCCATTCCTGCTGCCAATCGAAGACGTATTCTCCATCTCCGGTCGTGGTACCGTTGTTACCGGTCGTGTAGAGCGCGGTATCATCAAAGTTGGTGAAGAAGTTGAAATCGTTGGTATCAAAGAGACTGCGAAGTCTACCTGTACTGGCGTTGAAATGTTCCGCAAACTGCTGGACGAAGGCCGTGCTGGTGAGAACGTTGGTGTTCTGCTGCGTGGTATCAAACGTGAAGAAATCGAACGTGGTCAGGTTCTGGCGAAGCCAGGCTCAATCAAGCCACACACCAAGTTCGAATCTGAAGTGTACATTCTGTCCAAAGACGAAGGCGGCCGTCATACTCCGTTCTTCAAAGGCTACCGTCCACAGTTCTACTTCCGTACTACTGACGTGACCGGTACCATCGAACTGCCAGAAGGCGTAGAGATGGTAATGCCAGGCGACAACATCAAGATGGTTGTGACTCTGATCCACCCAATCGCGATGGACGACGGCCTGCGTTTCGCAATCCGTGAAGGCGGCCGTACCGTTGGCGCGGGCGTGGTTGCTAAAGTTCTCGGCTAATTGCTGATAACATTTGACGCAATGCGCAATAAAAGGGCATCATTTGATGCCCTTTTTGCACGCTTTCACGTCAGAACCTGGCTCATCAGTGATTATTTTTGTCATAATCATTGCTGAGACAGGCTCTGCAGAGAGCGTATAATTCGAAAAGCGAATTAGCATTTCGATTTGGTTTGCCTCGCGATCGCGGGGTGAAAATGTTTGTAGAATACTTCTGACAGGTTGGTTTATGAGTGCGAATACCGAAGCTCAAGGGAGCGGGCGCGGCCTGGAAGCGATGAAATGGGTAGTGGTAGCCGTTCTGCTGATCGTAGCGATTGTTGGCAACTACCTTTATCGTGACATTATGCTGCCGCTACGTGCGCTTGCAGTGGTAATTCTGATTGCTGCAGCGGGTGGTGTCGCGCTGTTGACGACGAAAGGCAAAGCGACTGTCGCTTTTGCTCGCGAAGCGCGTACCGAAGTCCGCAAGGTAATTTGGCCGACTCGCCAGGAAACATTGCACACCACGCTGATTGTAGCGGCGGTTACCGCTGTAATGTCACTGATCCTGTGGGGACTGGATGGTATTCTGGTTCGCCTGGTATCCTTTATCACTGGCCTGAGGTTCTGAGATGTCTGAAGCCCCTAAAAAGCGCTGGTACGTCGTTCAGGCGTTTTCCGGTTTTGAAGGCCGCGTAGCAACGTCGCTGCGTGAGCATATCAAATTACACAACATGGAAGAGTTATTTGGCGAAGTTATGGTTCCGACCGAAGAAGTGGTCGAGATCCGTGGCGGCCAACGTCGCAAAAGCGAGCGTAAATTCTTCCCGGGTTACGTGCTGGTTCAGATGGTTATGAACGACGCGAGCTGGCACCTTGTGCGCAGCGTACCGCGTGTGATGGGCTTTATCGGCGGCACATCTGACCGTCCGGCGCCAATCAGCGACAAAGAAGTTGATGCGATTATGAACCGCCTGCAGCAGGTGGGTGATAAGCCGCGTCCGAAAACGCTGTTTGAACCGGGTGAAATGGTTCGTGTTAATGACGGTCCATTTGCTGACTTTAATGGTGTGGTTGAAGAAGTGGACTACGAGAAGTCCCGCCTGAAAGTCTCTGTTTCTATCTTCGGTCGTGCGACCCCGGTAGAACTGGACTTTGCCCAGGTCGAAAAAGCCTAAGCAGCGATCAAAAAAGCGACGATTTAATCGTTGCACAGGGCGCGAGATTGGAATACAATTTCGCGCCTTTTGTTTTTATGGGCAACGGCCCGTAAAACGAATTTTATTCACGGGGAGCCTCGCTGAGGCGTTATTACCCAATCAGAGGATTTTAGAATGGCTAAGAAAGTACAAGCCTACGTCAAGCTGCAGGTTGCAGCTGGTATGGCGAACCCAAGTCCACCAGTTGGTCCAGCTCTGGGTCAGCAGGGTGTGAACATCATGGAATTCTGTAAAGCGTTCAACGCAAAAACTGAATCCCTGGAAAAAGGTCTGCCAATCCCAGTCGTAATCACTGTTTACGCTGACCGTTCTTTCACTTTCGTTACCAAAACCCCTCCAGCAGCAGTTCTGCTGAAGAAAGCGGCTGGTATCAAGTCTGGTTCCGGTAAACCGAACAAAGACAAAGTGGGTAAAATTTCCCGCGCTCAGCTGCAGGAAATCGCGCAGACCAAAGCTGCCGACATGACTGGTGCCGACATTGAAGCGATGACTCGCTCCATCGAAGGTACTGCACGTTCCATGGGCCTGGTAGTGGAGGACTAAGAAATGGCTAAACTGACCAAGCGCATGTCCGTGATCCGTGACAAAGTTGATGCGACCAAACAGTACGACATCAACGAAGCTATCGCTCTGCTGAAAGAACTGGCTACCGCTAAGTTCGTTGAAAGCGTTGACGTTGCTGTTAACCTGGGCATCGATGCTCGTAAATCTGATCAGAACGTTCGTGGTGCAACTGTACTGCCACACGGTACTGGCCGTTCCGTTCGCGTAGCTGTATTTACTCAGGGTGCAAACGCAGAAGCTGCTAAAGCTGCTGGCGCTGAACTGGTAGGTATGGAAGATCTGGCTGACCAGATCAAGAAAGGCGAAATGAACTTCGACGTTGTTATCGCATCTCCAGATGCAATGCGCGTTGTTGGCCAGTTGGGCCAGGTTCTGGGTCCACGCGGCCTGATGCCAAACCCGAAAGTGGGTACCGTTACTCCTAACGTTGCTGAAGCGGTTAAGAACGCTAAAGCAGGTCAGGTTCGTTATCGTAACGACAAAAACGGCATCATCCACACCACCATCGGTAAAGTGGACTTCGACGCTGACAAACTGAAAGAAAACCTGGAAGCTCTGCTGGTTGCGCTGAAAAAAGCAAAACCAACTCAGGCGAAAGGCGTGTACATCAAGAAAGTTAGCATCTCCACCACCATGGGTGCAGGTGTTGCAGTTGACCAGGCTGGCCTGAGCGCTGCTGCAAACTAATGCCTTTACGTGGGCGGTGATTTTGTCTACAATCTTACCCCCACGTTTGCTAACGAAAGTTAGCGGCTAAAAGATTTGTTCGTTGGAGCCTGGCCTATCCAGGCCTCCGTCGAAGACCGCAGGTGTTTCGTAAGAGACTTAATCCCCTGCGTAGACGGTGACAGAACGCTAAGATTATTTTTTGAATACTCTGGCTTGTTTCTGCTCACCGTATTTAGACGCTCTTCCCGTTGGGTCGAGTGAAGTGAGTTCCGGAACATGAGTTCCGGCAAACATCCAGGAGCAAAGCTAATGGCTTTAAATCTTCAAGACAAACAAGCGATTGTTGCTGAAGTCAGCGAAGTAGCCAAAGGCGCGCTGTCTGCAGTAGTTGCGGATTCCCGTGGCGTTACTGTAGACAAAATGACTGAACTGCGTAAAGCAGGTCGTGAAGCTGGCGTATACATGCGTGTTGTTCGTAACACCCTGCTGCGTCGCGTAGTTGAAGGTACTCCATTCGAGTGCCTGAAAGACACGTTTGTTGGTCCGACCCTGATTGCATACTCTATGGAACACCCGGGCGCTGCTGCTCGTCTGTTCAAAGAGTTCGCGAAAGCGAATGCAAAATTTGAGGTCAAAGCTGCAGCCTTTGAAGGTGAGTTGATCCCGGCATCGCAAATCGATCGCCTGGCAACCCTGCCGACCTACGAAGAAGCAATTGCACGCCTGATGGCAACCATGAAAGAAGCTTCGGCTGGCAAACTGGTTCGCACTCTGGCTGCTGTTCGCGATGCGAAAGAAGCTGCTTAATTGCAGTTGTCTTTATAAAGCATTTGCTTACGTATAAACTTATTCTGATTTTCAGGAACAATTTAAATGTCTATCACTAAAGATCAAATCATTGAAGCAGTTGCAGCTATGTCCGTAATGGACGTTGTAGAACTGATTTCTGCAATGGAAGAAAAATTCGGTGTTTCTGCTGCTGCCGCTGTAGCTGTTGCTGCTGGCCCAGCTGCTGACGCTGCTGAAGAAAAAACTGAATTCGACGTAATTCTGAAAGCTGCAGGCGCTAACAAAGTTGCTGTTATCAAAGCAGTACGTGGCGCAACTGGCCTGGGTCTGAAAGAAGCTAAAGACCTGGTAGAATCTGCTCCAGCTGCGCTGAAAGAAGGCGTGAGCAAAGACGACGCAGAAGCACTGAAAAAATCTCTGGAAGAAGCTGGCGCTGAAGTTGAAGTTAAATAAGCCAACTTTTCTGGTTGCAGCCTAAGTAATTAGGCTGATGGCTGGTGACTTTTTAGTCACCAGCCTTTTTGCGCTGTAAGGCATCAGTAGCATTTCACACTGTTTGACTGCTGGTTGTCCTGACAATGCTTGTTTCTATCGACGACTTAATATATTGCGACAGGGTGCTCGCTCTGTGTAAATCGCAACGAAATGGTTTAAGCGTGATAGCAACAGGTATTGCGGAAAGTATTCGATTTTCCGGTCCACAAAATGGTGTTGCACAAACTGTCCCTTCGTCGGACAGATGGGTCGACTTGTCAGCGAGCTGAGGAACCCTATGGTTTACTCCTATACCGAGAAAAAACGTATTCGTAAGGATTTTGGTAAACGTCCACAAGTTCTGGACATTCCATATCTCCTTTCTATCCAGCTTGACTCGTTCCAGAAGTTTATCGAGCAAGATCCTGAAGGGCAGTACGGTCTGGAAGCAGCCTTCCGTTCCGTGTTCCCGATTCAGAGCTACAGCGGTAATTCCGAGCTGCAGTACGTCAGCTATCGCCTTGGCGAGCCGGTGTTTGACGTTCAGGAATGTCAGATCCGTGGCGTGACCTATTCCGCACCGCTGCGCGTAAAACTGCGTCTGGTGATCTATGAGCGCGAAGCGCCAGAAGGCACCGTAAAAGACATTAAAGAACAAGAAGTCTACATGGGTGAAATTCCACTCATGACAGACAACGGTACTTTCGTCATCAACGGTACTGAGCGTGTTATCGTTTCCCAGCTGCATCGTAGCCCGGGCGTCTTCTTCGACAGCGATAAAGGTAAAACACACTCTTCCGGTAAAGTACTGTATAACGCGCGCATCATTCCTTACCGTGGTTCATGGCTGGACTTCGAGTTCGATCCAAAAGACAACCTGTTTGTCCGTATCGACCGTCGTCGTAAACTGCCTGCAACCATCATTCTGCGTGCGCTGCAATATACCACTGAGCAGATCCTGGACCTGTTCTTTGAGAAAGTGATCTTTGAAATCCGCGACAACAAGCTGCAGATGGAGCTGGTGCCGGAACGTCTGCGTGGTGAGACCGCGTCGTTCGACATCGAAGCCGACGGCAAAGTGTATGTGGAAAAAGGTCGCCGTATCACCGCGCGCCACATCCGCCAGCTGGAAAAAGATGATATCAAACACATCGAAGTTCCAGTTGAATACATTGCAGGAAAAGTAGCCGCGAAAGATTACGTTGATGAATCAACTGGCGAGCTGATCTGCCCGGCGAACATGGAGCTGAGCCTGGATCTGCTGGCTAAGCTGAGCCAGTCTGGCCACAAACGTATCGAAACGCTGTTCACCAACGATCTGGACCATGGTCCATACATCTCTGAGACTATCCGCGTCGACCCAACGACCGATCGTCTGAGTGCGCTGGTTGAAATCTACCGCATGATGCGTCCTGGTGAGCCACCAACTCGCGAAGCGGCTGAAAGCCTGTTCGAGAACCTGTTCTTCTCCGAAGACCGCTACGATCTGTCCGCGGTTGGTCGTATGAAGTTCAACCGTTCTCTGCTGCGTGATGAGATCGAAGGTTCCGGTATCCTGAGCAAAGACGACATCATCGAAGTGATGAAGAAGCTCATCGATATCCGTAACGGTAAAGGCGAAGTGGATGATATCGACCACCTCGGCAACCGTCGTATCCGTTCCGTTGGCGAAATGGCGGAAAACCAGTTCCGCGTTGGCCTGGTACGTGTAGAGCGTGCGGTGAAAGAGCGTCTGTCTCTGGGCGATCTGGATACCCTGATGCCTCAGGATATGATCAACGCCAAGCCGATCTCTGCAGCAGTGAAAGAGTTCTTCGGTTCCAGCCAGCTGTCTCAGTTCATGGACCAGAACAACCCGCTGTCTGAGATCACGCACAAGCGTCGTATCTCTGCACTCGGCCCAGGCGGTCTGACCCGTGAACGCGCAGGCTTCGAAGTTCGAGACGTACACCCGACTCACTATGGTCGCGTATGTCCAATCGAAACGCCTGAAGGTCCAAACATCGGTCTGATCAACTCCCTGTCCGTGTACGCACAGACAAACGAATACGGTTTCCTCGAGACCCCGTATCGTAAAGTGACCGACGGTGTTGTAACCGACGAGATTCATTACCTGTCTGCTATCGAAGAAGGTAACTACGTTATCGCTCAGGCGAACTCCAACCTGGATGACGAAGGCCACTTTGTAGAAGATCTGGTTACCTGCCGTAGCAAAGGCGAATCCAGCTTGTTCAGCCGCGACCAGGTTGACTACATGGACGTATCCACCCAACAGGTGGTATCCGTCGGTGCGTCCCTGATCCCGTTCCTGGAACACGATGACGCCAACCGTGCATTGATGGGTGCGAACATGCAACGTCAGGCCGTTCCGACTCTGCGCGCTGATAAGCCGCTGGTTGGTACCGGTATGGAACGTGCTGTTGCCGTTGACTCCGGTGTTACTGCAGTTGCTAAACGTGGCGGTACTGTTCAGTACGTGGATGCCTCTCGTATCGTTATCAAAGTTAACGAAGACGAGATGTACCCGGGTGAAGCAGGTATCGACATTTATAACCTGACCAAATACACCCGTTCTAACCAGAACACCTGTATCAACCAGATGCCTTGCGTATCTCTGGGTGAGCCAGTTGAGCGCGGCGACGTGCTGGCAGACGGTCCGTCCACCGACCTCGGTGAACTGGCGCTCGGTCAGAACATGCGCGTAGCGTTCATGCCGTGGAACGGTTACAACTTCGAAGACTCCATCCTCGTCTCCGAGCGTGTGGTTCAGGAAGATCGTTTCACCACCATCCACATTCAGGAACTGGCATGTGTGTCCCGTGACACCAAGCTGGGGCCAGAAGAGATCACCGCTGACATCCCTAACGTGGGTGAAGCTGCGCTCTCTAAACTGGATGAATCCGGTATTGTTTACATCGGTGCGGAAGTGACCGGCGGCGACATTCTGGTTGGTAAGGTAACGCCGAAAGGTGAAACCCAGCTGACGCCAGAAGAGAAACTGCTGCGTGCAATCTTCGGTGAGAAAGCGTCTGACGTTAAAGACTCTTCTCTGCGCGTACCAAACGGTGTTTCCGGTACGGTTATCGACGTTCAGGTCTTCACTCGTGATGGCGTTGAAAAAGATAAGCGTGCGCTGGAAATCGAAGAGATGCAGCTCAAACAGGCTAAGAAAGACCTGTCTGAAGAACTGCAGATCCTCGAAGCAGGTCTGTTCAGCCGTATTTATGCGGTGCTGGTTGCCGGTGGCGTTGAAGCTGAGAAGCTCGACAAACTGCCACGCGATCGCTGGCTGGAACTGGGCCTGACCGACGAAGAGAAACAAAATCAGCTGGAACAACTGGCTGAGCAGTATGACGAACTGAAACACGAGTTCGAGAAAAAACTCGAAGCGAAACGCCGTAAAATCACTCAGGGCGACGATCTGGCACCAGGCGTGCTGAAGATTGTTAAGGTATATCTGGCTGTTAAACGTCAGATCCAGCCTGGTGATAAGATGGCAGGTCGTCACGGTAACAAGGGTGTTATCTCTAAGATCAACCCGATCGAAGATATGCCGCACGATGCTAACGGTACGCCGGTAGATATCGTACTGAACCCACTGGGCGTACCGTCTCGTATGAACATCGGTCAGATTCTGGAAACCCACCTGGGTATGGCTGCAAAAGGTATTGGCGACAAGATTAACGCCATGCTGAAACAGCAGCAGGAAGTCGCGAAACTGCGCGAGTTCATCCAGCGTGCCTACGATCTGGGTACCGATGTGCGTCAGAAAGTCGACCTGAACACCTTCAGCGATGAAGAAGTGCTGCGTCTGGCAGAGAACCTGCGCAAAGGTATGCCAATTGCAACGCCGGTATTCGACGGTGCAAAAGAAGCTGAAATTAAAGAGCTGCTGCAACTGGGTGGTCTGCCAACGTCTGGTCAGATTACGCTGTTTGACGGCCGTACCGGTGAACAGTTCGAGCGTCCGGTAACCGTAGGTTACATGTACATGCTGAAACTGAACCACCTGGTCGACGACAAAATGCACGCTCGTTCTACCGGTTCTTACAGCCTGGTTACTCAGCAGCCGCTGGGTGGTAAGGCACAGTTCGGTGGTCAGCGCTTCGGGGAGATGGAAGTGTGGGCGCTGGAAGCATACGGCGCGGCATACACCCTGCAGGAAATGCTCACCGTTAAGTCTGATGACGTGAACGGTCGTACCAAGATGTATAAAAACATCGTGGACGGCAACCATCAGATGGAACCGGGCATGCCAGAATCCTTCAACGTACTGTTGAAAGAGATTCGTTCGCTGGGTATCAACATCGAACTGGAAGACGAGTAATTCTCGCTCAAACAGGTCACTGGTGCCGGGTTAACCCCCGGCACCAGATTGTGCTAACTCCGACGGGAGCAAATCCGTGAAAGATTTATTAAAGTTTCTGAAAGCGCAGACTAAAACCGAAGAGTTTGATGCGATCAAAATTGCTCTGGCTTCGCCAGACATGATCCGTTCATGGTCGTTCGGTGAAGTTAAAAAGCCGGAAACCATCAACTACCGTACGTTCAAACCTGAGCGTGACGGCCTTTTCTGTGCGCGTATTTTCGGGCCAGTAAAAGATTACGAGTGCCTGTGCGGTAAGTACAAGCGCCTGAAACACCGTGGTGTGATCTGTGAGAAGTGCGGCGTTGAAGTGACCCAGACCAAAGTGCGCCGTGAGCGCATGGGCCACATTGAGCTGGCATCTCCAACCGCTCACATCTGGTTCCTGAAATCTCTGCCGTCCCGTATCGGTCTGCTGCTGGATATGCCGCTGCGCGATATCGAACGTGTTCTGTACTTCGAATCTTATGTGGTTATCGAAGGCGGGATGACGAATCTGGAACGTCACCAGATCCTGACTGAAGAGCAGTATCTGGACGCGCTGGAAGAATTCGGTGACGAATTCGACGCGAAGATGGGTGCGGAAGCTATTCAGGCCCTGCTGAAGAGCATGGATCTGGAGCAAGAGTGCGAGCAGCTGCGTGAAGAGCTGAACGAAACCAACTCCGAAACCAAGCGTAAAAAGCTGACCAAGCGTATCAAACTGCTGGAAGCGTTCGTTCAGTCTGGTAACAAACCAGAGTGGATGATCCTGACCGTTCTGCCGGTTCTGCCGCCAGATCTGCGTCCATTGGTTCCGCTGGATGGTGGCCGTTTCGCGACTTCTGACCTGAACGATCTATATCGTCGCGTCATTAACCGTAACAACCGTCTGAAACGTCTGCTGGATCTGGCTGCGCCGGATATCATCGTACGCAACGAAAAACGTATGCTGCAGGAAGCAGTAGATGCCCTGCTGGATAACGGTCGTCGCGGTCGTGCGATCACCGGTTCTAACAAACGTCCTCTGAAATCTTTGGCCGACATGATCAAAGGTAAGCAGGGTCGTTTCCGTCAGAACCTGCTCGGTAAGCGTGTTGACTACTCCGGTCGTTCTGTAATCACCGTAGGTCCATACCTGCGTCTGCATCAGTGCGGTCTGCCTAAGAAAATGGCGCTGGAGCTGTTCAAACCGTTCATCTACGGCAAGCTGGAGCTGCGTGGCCTGGCCACCACCATCAAAGCCGCTAAGAAAATGGTTGAGCGTGAAGAAGCTGTCGTTTGGGATATCCTGGACGAAGTTATCCGCGAACACCCGGTACTGCTGAACCGTGCACCAACCCTGCACCGTCTGGGTATCCAGGCATTTGAGCCAGTCCTGATCGAAGGTAAAGCTATCCAGCTGCACCCGCTGGTTTGTGCGGCATATAACGCCGACTTCGATGGTGACCAGATGGCTGTTCACGTACCGTTGACGCTGGAAGCCCAGCTGGAAGCGCGTGCGCTGATGATGTCTACCAACAACATCCTGTCTCCAGCGAACGGTGAACCTATTATCGTTCCTTCTCAGGACGTTGTATTGGGTCTGTACTACATGACCCGTGACTGTGTTAACGCCAAAGGCGAAGGCATGGTACTGACTGGCCCGAAAGAAGCTGAGCGTATTTATCGCGCTGGCCTGGCCTCTCTGCATGCGCGCGTTAAAGTGCGTATCACCGAATACGAAAAAGATGAAAACGGCGAGTTCGTTGCGAAAACCAGCCTGAAAGACACGACCGTTGGCCGTGCCATTCTGTGGATGATCGTACCGAAGGGTCTGCCTTTCTCCATCGTCAACCAGGCGCTGGGCAAGAAAGCGATCTCCAAAATGCTGAACACCTGTTACCGCATTCTGGGTCTGAAGCCGACCGTAATCTTCGCTGACCAGACAATGTACACCGGCTTTGCTTATGCAGCGCGTTCAGGTGCATCTGTTGGTATTGATGACATGGTCATCCCAGAGAAGAAACACGAGATCATCTCTGAAGCGGAAGCCGAAGTTGCTGAGATCCAGGAGCAGTTCCAGTCTGGTCTGGTAACCGCGGGCGAACGCTATAACAAAGTTATCGATATCTGGGCTGCGGCGAACGATCGTGTATCCAAGGCGATGATGGATAACCTGCAGACCGAAACCGTGATTAACCGTGACGGCGTTGAAGAACAGCAGGTTTCCTTCAACAGCATCTACATGATGGCCGACTCCGGTGCGCGTGGTTCTGCTGCACAGATTCGTCAGCTGGCAGGTATGCGTGGTCTGATGGCGAAGCCAGATGGCTCCATCATCGAAACGCCAATCACCGCGAACTTCCGTGAAGGTCTGAACGTACTCCAGTACTTCATCTCTACTCACGGTGCTCGTAAAGGTCTGGCGGATACCGCACTGAAAACAGCGAACTCCGGTTATCTGACGCGTCGTCTGGTTGACGTTGCGCAGGATCTGGTTGTAACCGAAGACGATTGTGGCACCCTCGAAGGTATCACCATGACCCCGGTTATCGAGGGTGGTGATGTTAAAGAGCCGCTGCGCGATCGCGTACTGGGTCGTGTAACCGCGGAAGACATTCTGAAGCCGGGTACTGCAGACATTCTGGTTCCACGCAATACGCTGCTGCACGAACAGTGGTGTGACCTGCTGGAAGCAAACTCTGTTGACTCAGTGAAAGTACGTTCCGTTGTATCCTGTGACACCGACTTTGGTGTATGTGCGCACTGCTATGGTCGTGACCTGGCGCGTGGCCACATCATCAACAAAGGTGAAGCAATCGGTGTTATCGCGGCGCAGTCCATCGGTGAGCCGGGTACACAGCTGACGATGCGTACGTTCCACATCGGTGGTGCGGCATCTCGTGCGGCTGCTGAATCCAGCATCCAGGTGAAAAACAAAGGTAGCATCAAGCTCAGCAACGCGAAGTCTGTTGTTAACTCCGCAGGCAAGCTGGTTGTGACCTCTCGTAACACCGAGCTGAAACTGATCGACGAATTCGGTCGTACCAAAGAGAGCTATAAAGTACCTTACGGTGCGGTTATGGCGAAAGGTGATGGTGAGCAGGTTGCCGGCGGTGAAACCGTTGCAAACTGGGATCCACACACCATGCCAGTTATCACCGAAGTAAGTGGTTTCATCCGCTTCACTGACATGATCGACGGCCAGACCATTACTCGTCAGACTGACGAGCTGACCGGTCTGTCTTCTCTGGTGGTTCTGGATTCCGCAGAGCGTACTACTGGCGGTAAAGATCTGCGTCCTGCACTGAAAATCGTTGATGCTCAGGGTAACGACGTTCTGATCCCGGGTACCGATATGCCTGCGCAGTACTTCCTGCCAGGTAAAGCGATTGTACAGCTGGAAGATGGCGTACAGATCAGCTCTGGTGACACCTTGGCGCGTATTCCTCAGGAATCCGGCGGTACTAAGGACATCACCGGTGGTCTGCCACGCGTTGCGGACCTGTTCGAAGCACGTCGTCCGAAAGAGCCGGCAATCCTGGCTGAAATCAGCGGTATCATTTCCTTCGGTAAAGAGACCAAAGGTAAACGCCGTCTGGTTATCACTCCAGTAGATGGCAGCGAGCCGTACGAAGAGATGATTCCTAAGTGGCGTCAGCTCAACGTGTTCGAAGGTGAACGTGTAGAACGTGGTGACGTGGTTTCCGACGGTCCAGAAGCGCCGCACGATATCCTGCGTCTGCGTGGTGTGCATGCTGTTACTCGTTACATCGTTAACGAAGTACAGGACGTATACCGTCTGCAGGGCGTTAAGATTAACGATAAACACATCGAAGTTATCGTTCGTCAGATGCTGCGTAAAGCAACCATCGAAAACGCAGGTAGCTCTGAGTTCCTGGAAGGCGAGCAGGTTGAATACTCTCGCGTTAAGATCGCTAACCGCGATCTGGAAGCGAACGGCAAAATCGGTGCGACCTTCGCACGCGATCTGCTGGGTATCACCAAAGCGTCTCTGGCAACCGAGTCCTTCATCTCTGCAGCATCGTTCCAGGAAACTACGCGTGTCCTGACCGAAGCGGCTGTTGCAGGTAAACGTGATGAACTGCGCGGTCTGAAAGAGAACGTTATCGTGGGTCGTCTGATCCCGGCTGGTACCGGCTATGCGTACCATCAGGATCGTATGCGTCGTCGTGCTGCGGGTGAACTGCCAGCTGCACCGCAGGTCACTGCTGAAGATGCATCCGCGAGCCTGGCAGAACTGCTGAACGCAGGTCTGGGTGGTTCCGACAACGAGTAATCGTTGATTCAGCTAATAAAAAACCCGCTTCGGCGGGTTTTTTTATCTCTTTTTTCAGTTAATCAGCGGTAGCCGACGGTACAGCTCTATCATATCGCCCGCCAGGTCCTGAATGACCATCGCGTTCATCAGGTGATCCTGAGAATGGACGGTGATCAGGTTAACCGGCAGCTTCCCGGTACCTTCATCAAGACCAATAAGCTGCGTCTGAATCGTGTGCGCATGCTTCACATATTCGCGCGACTCTTCCATCGCCTTTTCGGCTTCGGCAAAGTCACCTTTACGTGCCATCTGCAACGCCGTAAGGGCAGCACTGCGTGCCGCACCTGCGTTGACGAGCAGTTCCATGATTGTGGTTTCTAAGTCTTCCATTATGACTCCAGCAGTTTGAGCGCTTTTTCCAGTACGGCATCGCCTTTCATCATGCCGTAATCCATCATGTCGATCACCGCGACCTTTTTACCCAGTGGGTCGGCCTGTGCCTGTAGTTTAGCCTGCTCGTATTTAACCTGTGGCCCCAGTAATACGATGTCGGCCGTCGCGATGTTGTCTTTAAACTCCGCAACCGGAACGGCCTTAATGGTGACTTCAACCCCTTTTTTCTGTGCGGCATCTTTCATACGTTGAACCAGCATGCTGGTTGACATTCCCGCTGCACAGCATAAAACGATGTTCTTCATAATCAGCCTCGATCTACATGTGTTTATTGATAATTATCCCGTGCAGAACGCTTCAACAACCGCTTTACCGTGATTGTGTGTGAGGCATCACAAAGAAACCGACGATTTTCTGAAACCGGTTACAATTTTGCATTGGTGAGCAGCTTACCCGCCGGAACGGGCAGGCTGAAAGGTGAGGATTAGCTGATGGACGTGCGGATAATGCGATTTTTTCCCTGCTGCTTCGCGCTGTAAAGTGCGTTATCAACACTACCCACAAATTGTCCCAGCGGTTCGTGGTGCCATTCTCCCAGACCACCACTGAACGTTACCCGCAGGTTTTCTTCCCGCCAGGCGCGTTTTTCAACGGCGGTACGCCACGCCTCAAGTAATGAAAGTGCAGAAGCAATCTGCTCAGCCTGGAAGACTACCGCGAACTCTTCCCCTCCGTAACGGTAAACCGAGACGTGATGTGGCTGCATTATCTGGAGCCCTTCGCGGGCCACGTTGCGCAGGACGATGTCACCGGTTAAGTGGCCCAGCGTATCGTTAATCGACTTGAAGTTATCAATATCCACCAGCGCCATTGCAAAAGGCTGGTGTGCTTCCAGAAGCTCCGCCACATCGCTATCGAACGCGCGGCGGTTTTTGCAGCCCGTCAGCGCATCGTGCGTTGCCTGGCGGACATACGCCATCTCACGCTCTTTATTGGACTGGATAGTGTGGCTCAGCATCGCTTCCAGACGCGGCGCTTCGCTGACGACGCCGGTTTTGATGGCATTGATAATGTGCATCAGCACGGTACGCGATGCATGGCGCAGGTATAAACCAAAGAGGATGATGATGATGGCCGCCAGGGCAAACCCCCAGCCAACAATCGTCGTTTCGTGGCGAGTAATATCAGTGAGCGTCGCACCCGATACCCGGTAAATAACAAACCAGTCCGGGTTGGTAAACGAATAATAGTAATACCAGGCGTTGCTTTTCTTGTCGTAAAGATACCCTTCGCCGCTGGTCATTTTGTCCATCAGCGCTTCGCTCACGTACTGCTTGAAGAGTGCACCGGTATCTGGGTGCAGCACCACAGCACCGTCGCGTTCGACGATGAAGAACTCCCCCTGAACGGGTGCTACCATCTGGCGCAGAGTATAGCCCATTGACGTGAGATCGAGATGAAAAGCGAGCGTTCCCTTCAGCCTGCCTTCTGGTGAAATCACGGGCTTATAAAGAGTGACCGTGGGGTGACCCGTAAAGTAATCCATATAAGGGCGGGTATAGTGGCTGAAGATGCTGGCTTCCGCCTGGGCGACAAACCACGGTCGCGTCCGGGGATCGAAGGTTTTACTCGTCTCCGTAGGGAGCACTTCCGGTGCGCGGAGATAATGCCCCTGCGTGTCTGCCAGTGAAATGGATGAGACGGTCGGCATCAGGTTCTGCAAATGCATCATCATCTGCAGCCCCTGCGTCGGGTTAACGTTTAGCGTCTCGTTTAGCCTGTCGTCGCGCGCGAAGTACATCGCGGAACGGCCAAGGATATAGTCATTTTCACGCAGGATAGATTCGGTGTAATTCACCGCCAGGTTATGCGTGAAATTGCTATTAATCTTGTGATAATCCTCAAGAAAATCTTTTCGTTGCGAAAGCGTCACCGCGACCGCGATCAGCACAAAACTGCACAGGATCCCCGCGAAGCTGAGCATAATTGGCCGGGTGAAAGAGAGTTTTTTGCTGTGAAGTGCCATGAGTTGTACATCGATCCTGATGGTGAATGCTTTTTGTCTGCCGATATCCTCTCAGCATAGTCGCTGTCCTGCGATTGGCTGTGAATTATACGATGTACGGTTTCAGACGAGATGATTTATATTAAGAATCACTAAGAAATTACTTATGAACATTCTGGATTCAGGCAGAGGCAGGGCGAAACGAGGAAGAAGCTTTTCGCCCTGGCCAGCGTCCGTTGCTGGCCTTGAGACAATAAAAAACCGGACGATTGCTGACAATCATCCGGTTTTGCCTTTTCGTCGCGTCTCGACAATTTTTTAACGTGTTGCAGTGCGTTTCAACGCAATTGCGAGGCTCTTCCCAGCCAGCTGTCCCAGTCTTTCCAGACAGGCTGTAGACCCTGTTCAATCAGGGCGGCAGCGACGGCTTCCGGACGTCGCCCGTCATGTGGCGCAAACTGCTCCAGTTCCGGATGGTCGTCGGCGTAGCCGCCGGGCTGCGTTTTGGAAAATGCGCTAACGTTGTTGATCGCAAGTGGGATCACGCGATCGCGAAACGCCGGGGACTCGCGCGTTGAGAGAGACAACTCAACCTCCGGAGCAAGCAGGCGGAACGCACAGATGGTTTGCACCAGTTGACGCTCATCCATCAGAGACGCCGGTTCAACCCCTCCCGTGCAAGGCCGCAGCCGGGGGAAGGAGATAGAGTAACGGCTCTGCCAGTAGCGTTGCTGGAGCCATAGCAGATGTTCTGCCACCATGTAGCAATCTACCCGCCAGCTATCCGATAGCCCGATCAGCGCCCCCAGACCGATTTTGTCGATCCCGGCGCGTCCCAGTCTGTCCGGTGTCTCCAGCCGGAAAAAGAAATCCTGTTTCTTTCCCTTGAGGTGGTGCCGGGCATATGTCGCCTCGTGGTAGGTTTCCTGATAAACCATGACCCCGTCCAGCCCGAGCGTTTTTAACTCCGCGTATTCCTCTTGCGACAGGGGCTGCACTTCCATTTGCAAAGAGGCAAACTGACGACGAATGGCGGGGAGGTGCTGACGAAAATAGTCCATCCCCACTTTCCCCTGATGTTCACCCGTGACCAGCAGAAGATGCTCAAAGCCCATTTCACGAATGGCCGCACACTCACGCGCAATTTCACTCTCATCGAGCGTTTTCCGCTTGATGCGGTTACTCATGGAGAAACCGCAATAGGTACAGTCATTGGCGCACAGGTTAGAGAGGTAAAGCGGGACGTAAAAACTCACCGTGTTGCCAAAGCGCTGGCGTGTCAGCCTCTGAGCACGCTGTGCCATCGGTTCAAGATAGGCGCTGGCTGCCGGGGAGAGCAGAGCCATCAAATCCTCGCGGGTGAGGTGACGGGCGTTCAATGCTCGCTCCACGTCAGCAGCCGTCTTGCTGTTGATGCGCAGGGCAATGTCGTCCCAGTTAAGCTGCCGCCAGCGCTCGGTAAACGTGCTCATGAGATTGCCTCCAGAAAACCGGTCAACGGGCTGGTGGCCTGAGCCTGAAAACTGCGTGAGCCGGGGCCGGACTCCCTTGCCAGCACGCCGGCCTCTACAGCCATGCGGAACGCACGCGCCATCATGACCGGGTCATCAGCTACCGCGATGGCCGTGTTCACCAGCACGGCGTCTGCGCCCATCTCCAGCGCCTGCGCAGCATGGCTTGGCACACCAATGCCCGCATCCACAACGACTGGCACGGTGGCCTGCTCAATAATGATTTCAAGCATCGCACGGGTTTCCAGCCCCTGATTGGAGCCGATGGGGGCGCCCAGCGGCATGACGGCGGCACAGCCGACCTCTTCCAGACGCTTGCATAGTACGGGGTCGGCTCCGCAGTAAGGCAGAACGATAAACCCCTGCTGAACCAGTTTTTCGGCTGCTTTCAGCGTTTCGATAGGGTCAGGCAGCAGCCAGCGGGCATCCGGGTGAATTTCCAGCTTCAGCCAGCGGGTGCCGAGCGCTTCTCGCGCCAGTTGTGCGGCAAAAATCGCCTCCTCTGCCGTTTTCGCACCGGACGTATTGGGCAGCAGCGTAACGCCTGCTTCCAGTAAAGGCGCCAGAATGGCATCGCTGTGGTGACGCAGGTCTACGCGCTTCATGGCCAGCGTCACCAGCTGGCTGCCGCTTTCCCGGATGGCATCCACCATCAGCTGTGGGGAGGCGAACTTTCCGGTTCCGGTAAACAGATGTGAATCAAAGACTTTATCGGCAATACGTAACATCTTAGCCCCCTGCAATAACCTGAAACAGCAGGATCTGATCACCCTCATTGACCTGCTGAAGCTCCCACTGCTCGCGCGGCAGGATCTGTTGATTGAGCGCCAGCGCCGTGCCTGGTTTAAGCTGACGTAATTTATCGAGCAAAACGGCAACGGTAAGCCCGTCGTCGCAGCTCATCGGCTCATCGTTAAACAGAATGCGCATCGTGGCCTCCGCATACCGGGCAGTGGCTGGCACGGTGAAGTGCCAGATGCCGCCAGCCGCTGGAGCGGGCATCAAACAAGCGCAGCGTATTGCGTTCCGTCTCCATGCCGCTAAGCAGCTTGATAGCTTCCAGCGCCTGCATTGTGCCCATCACGCCGACCACCGGACCAAGAATGCCCGCCGTCCGGCAGTTGCGCGTTGGCTCGGCATCATCCGGCCACAGGCAGCGATAGCAGCCCTGCGACCACGGCGGAGTCAGGACCATCATCTGCCCGCCGAAACCCACCGCGCTGGCGGTGATAAGCGGCGTATTATTTGCCACACAGGCGGCGTTGATCGCCTGACGCGTCGCCATATTGTCGGTGCAGTCCAGCACCACGTCGGCCAGGGCAACTTCGCGTTGCAGGCTTTCACCGCTGAGCCGTTGCTGTAAGGCAATCAGTTCGATATCCGGGTTAAGCTGGTTCAGCCGCTGGCGGGTGATTTGCGCTTTAGGCTGGTTAATATCCTCGGTGGTAAAGAGAATTTGCCGTTGCAGGTTGCTGAGGTGAACGTCGTCGTCATCGGCCAGTACCAGCGTGCCGACGCCCGCCCCTGCCAGATAGAGCGCGGCAGGGGCTCCTAACCCGCCCAGACCCACAATCAGAACCCGGCTGGCGAGCAGCTTTTGCTGTCCGTCAATGGCTATATCCTCCAGCAGAAGCTGACGGCTGTAGCGCATAAAATCACGATCATTCATCGCCTGCTCCTGCCAGCCGTAACAGCTTCTCGGTAGCCGACTGCCAGTCTGCTGCCTGGGTAATGGCGCTGACGACGGCAATGCTGCCGACCCCGGTCTCCAGCACCGCCGGGGCACGTTCAAGGCTAATGCCGCCGATGGCAACGGTGGGATAATCGGCAAGGCGTTCAACGTGACTCGCCAGCTGCGCCAGACCTTGCGGTGCGGAGGGCATCTGCTTGGTTTGCGTCGGGAAGACGTGGCCGAGGGCGATGTAAGAGGGGCGGGCGGTCAGCGCGACGTCGATTTCCATATCGTCATGCGTTGATACCCCCAGACGCAGCCCTGCGTCGCGGATCGCATTGAGGTCGGTTGTCTCAAGGTCTTCCTGACCCAGATGTACGCCGTAAGCCTGATGTTTGATCGCCAGTCGCCAGTAGTCGTTGATAAACAGGCGAGCGTCATAGCGACGCCCCAGCGCGATGGCAGAAACCACATCCGTCTCTACCTCTTCATCGTGTTTATCTTTAATGCGTAGCTGGATTGTGCGAACGCCCGTCGCAAGCAGGCGCTCTATCCATTCCACGCTATCCACCACCGGATAGAGCCCTAAACGAAAGGGCACAGGTGGAAAATCGGGCTGGTACATTACGCCTCCTCTTTTTTGAGGTAGATTTCACCGCCTTTGGCGCGGAAGGTTTCTGACATATCCGCCATGCCCACTTCAATGGTTTGTGCGGCAGCGTAGTCACGTACCTCCTGGCTGATTTTCATCGAGCAGAATTTCGGCCCGCACATGGAGCAGAAGTGTGCCACTTTGCCTGATTCCTGCGGCAGTGTTTCGTCGTGATAGGCGCGAGCAGTGAATGGGTCGAGCGCCAGGTTGAACTGATCTTCCCAGCGGAATTCGAAGCGTGCTTTCGACATGGCGTTATCCCGGATTTGCGCGCCCGGGTGGCCTTTCGCCAGATCGGCTGCGTGGGCGGCAATCTTGTAGGTGATCAGACCCTGTTTTACATCTTCTTTGTTTGGCAGGCCGAGGTGCTCTTTCGGCGTGACGTAGCAGAGCATGGCGCAGCCGAACCAGCCAATCATTGCCGCACCAATCCCGGAGGTGAAATGGTCATAGCCCGGCGCGATATCGGTGGTCAATGGCCCGAGGGTGTAGAACGGCGCTTCGTGGCAGTGCTCCAGCTCTTCGGTCATGTTGCGACGGATCATCTGCATTGGCACATGTCCCGGGCCTTCAATCATCACCTGTACGTCATATTCCCAGGCGATTTTGGTGAGTTCACCCAGCGTGTGCAGTTCGGCAAACTGCGCTTCGTCATTGGCATCGCGGATGGAACCAGGACGCAGACCGTCGCCCAGCGACAGAGAGACATCGTACGCGGCGCAGATTTCGCAAATCTCACGGAAGTGTTCGTAGAGGAAGTTTTCCTGATGATGGGACAGACACCACTTCGCCATGATCGAACCGCCGCGCGAGACGATGCCGGTCAGACGTTTCGCCGTCATCGGCACGTAGCGCAGCAGTACACCTGCGTGAATAGTGAAGTAGTCTACGCCCTGTTCAGCCTGTTCCAGTAACGTGTCGCGGAAGGCCTCCCAGGTAAGATCTTCGGCAATGCCGTTGACCTTCTCCAGCGCCTGATACACAGGCACCGTCCCGATTGGTACCGGGCTGTTACGCAGGATCCATTCGCGGGTTTCGTGAATATAACGGCCAGTGGAGAGGTCCATCACCGTGTCCGCACCCCAGCGCGTCGACCAGACCAGTTTTTCCACCTCTTCTTCGATAGACGAAGTAACGGCCGAGTTACCGATGTTAGCGTTGACCTTCACCAGGAAATTACGGCCAATAATCATTGGCTCAGATTCCGGGTGGTTGATGTTGGCAGGGATAATCGCGCGGCCAGCGGCGACTTCATCACGCACAAATTCCGGCGTAATGTTTTCCGGCAGGCGAGCGCCAAAACCTTCTCCAGGATGCTGGTGGCGCAGAATTTCGCTACGGATGCGCTCACGGCCCATGTTTTCGCGGATGGCGATGAACTCCATTTCGGGGGTGACGATCCCCTGACGCGCGTAGTGCAACTGGGTCACGCATTTGCCCGCTTTAGCGCGTTTCGGTGTCAGCAGGCCGGTGAAGCGCAGCTCGTCCAGACCGTCGTCGGCCAGGCGCTCTTTGGTATAGGCAGAACTTTGCTCGTTTAGCTCCTCGCTGTCCAGGCGGGCGTCGATCCACGGTTGGCGCAGCTTAGCCAGGCCTTTCTGAACGTTGATGGCAATTTCAGGGTCACCGTAGGGACCGGAGGTGTCATACACCGGCACAGCCTCGTTGTCTTCATACTGTGGGTTATCTTTGCTGCCGCCGATAAGCGTTGGGCTAAGCTGAATTTCACGCATCGGCACGCGGATATCCGCCTGAGAGCCGGTGATGTAGATGCGTTTCGAGTTCGGGAAAGCGGTGCCTTCCAGGGTATCAATGAAGTGTTGGGCGTGTGCGCGCTGTTCGCGGCGGGTCAGTTTAGTAGTGGTAGACATAGCTCATTCCAAAAGTGAAGGACATGGCTTGTCAGACGACGGATGAAGCAAGAGAAGATCGCCCGCAGGCGATACAACAGCAGTGTGACTCTTGTTCCCTTCGCAGGTATTAGCCTGATCAGGTTCCGCGGATCCCGAATTAACGGTCTCAGCCCGCGTTTTTGTAAACGCTGGGCACTCCGACAAGAAAAATCCCCCTCGTGAGAGGGGCGAATGTTTGTAAATTACTCGTTAACGATTAAGAACTCAAGCAGGGCGCGCGATGTTATCTTCGTTGCTGGCACTGAGATTGCTATCCAGCACGAGGGCGATCAGCTTATCTTCCAGTGTGAATCGCTCTTCCAGCGCTTCGCCAAGGTCGGAAAGCGCCTGCTGAAACTCAAGATAGTTATCGTGATCGATCGCATTCTCAAGCGTGGAATCGTAGTAGTCCATAATCTGCTGGGTATTGGCTTCCAGCAGCGGATAGAGTTTGCTGGCCGCTAAATACGGCGTAGTCCCTTCCATTTCGCAGATAATGCGTTCATAAATATTGAAATGGCCGTCGGACAGGTAGTCGACCAGGCTCTGACAAAAATCATCCAGCGCTTTTTCATTCAGACGCATAAACGATTCTTTGCCAGGCTTAATACCGACCAGATTGTAATAAGCCACGAGTAGATGCTTGCGCACATGTAGCCAGCGATCCACCAGTTTGTTACTTCCTCTAACGCGCTCAGTCAGGCTTTCTAGCTGGTTTAACATGTTCGACTCCGCAAAGTTTAGAATTGAATCTGCTTATCCAAAATGTAACCACAATGCTAACAACATGTCAGTGAAGCGAAGGTAGTGCAATAGATATGGATCGTATTATTGAAAAATCAGATCTTGGTTGGTGGATCGTCAGTCACGAACAAAAATTATGGCTCCCCGTCGGGGAAATTCCCTATGGTGCGGCGGAAAAATTCGATCTTGTTGGTCAACCTGCACTGAGGATCGGTGAGTGGCAGGGCGATCCCGTGTGGATGGTCCAGCAGGCTCGACGTCAGGACATGGGATCGGTTCGTCAGGTGCTGGATCTGGATGTGGGGCTGTTCCAGCTGGCGGGCCGTGGTGTACAGCTGGCGGAGTTTTATCGTTCGCATAAATACTGCGGTTACTGCGGGCATACCATGCACCCGAGCAAAACCGAGTGGGCGATGCTCTGCAGTCACTGCCGCGAACGCTACTATCCGCAGATCGCGCCGTGCATTATCGTCGCTATCCGTCGCGAGGATTCCATCCTGCTGGCGCAGCATACCCGTCACCGTAACGGCATTCACACTGTGCTGGCCGGGTTTGTCGAAGTGGGCGAAACGCTGGAGCAGGCGGTGGCGCGTGAAGTTATGGAGGAGAGCGGGATTAAAGTGAAGAACCTGCGCTATGTTACCTCTCAGCCATGGCCGTTCCCGCAGTCACTGATGACGGCATTTATGGCCGAATACGATAGCGGGGACATCGTCATCGACCAGAAAGAGTTACTGGAAGCAAACTGGTATCGGTATGACGATTTACCTCTGTTACCGCCGCCAGGTACGGTGGCGCGTCGGCTGATAGAAGATACCGTGGCAATGTGTCGGGCTGAGTATGAGTAGTGTTACACTGAGGCCATGACGCTTAAGGAACTGCAAAAATGACCGAACTGAAGAACGATCGTTATCTGCGTGCGCTGCTGCGCCAGCCCGTTGATGTCACCCCGGTGTGGATGATGCGCCAGGCGGGACGCTATCTGCCAGAGTACAAAGCCACGCGCGCGCAGGCAGGCGATTTTATGTCGCTGTGCAAAAACGCTGAGCTGGCCTGTGAAGTGACGCTCCAGCCGCTGCGCCGCTTCCCGCTGGATGCTGCGATCCTCTTCTCGGATATTCTGACCATCCCGGATGCGATGGGCCTTGGGCTCTATTTTGAAACCGGTGAAGGTCCACGTTTCACGTCCCCAATCAAAAGCAAAGTCGACGTCGACAAGCTGCCTGTTCCCGATCCTGAAGATGAACTGGGCTATGTCATGAACGCTGTGCGCACCATTCGCCGCGAGCTGAAGGGTGAAGTACCGCTGATCGGTTTCTCCGGCAGTCCGTGGACGCTGGCGACTTACATGGTTGAAGGTGGCAGCAGCAAGGCTTTCACCGTGATTAAAAAGATGATGTACGCGGAGCCGCTGGCGTTGCATGCGCTGCTCGACAAGCTGGCGAAAAGCGTCACTCTCTACCTGAACGCACAGATTAAAGCGGGCGCACAGTCGGTGATGATTTTCGACACCTGGGGCGGCGTACTTACCGGGCGCGATTATCAGCAGTTCTCGCTCTATTACATGCACAAGATCGTTGATGGCCTGCTGCGTGAAAACGAAGGTCGCCGCGTGCCGGTGACCTTGTTCACCAAAGGCGGCGGTCAGTGGCTGGAGGCGATGGCTGCAACGGGATGTGATGCGCTGGGTCTTGACTGGACAACCGATATTGCCGATGCGCGCCGTCGCGTGGGTGACAAGGTGGCGCTGCAGGGCAATATGGATCCGTCCATGCTTTATGCACAGCCGGCTCGCATTGAAGAAGAGGTGGCAACTATTCTCGCCGGTTTCGGCCAGGGCGAAGGGCACGTCTTTAACCTCGGGCATGGTATTCATCAGGACGTGCCGCCAGAACACGCTGGCGCGTTTGTGGAGGCGGTACACCGACTCTCTGCGCAATACCACAAGTAAGGAATCTCTATGGATCTCGCGTCATTACGCGCCCAACAAATTGAACTGGCTTCATCCGTGATCCGCGAGGATCGTCTGGATAAGGATCCCCCGCAGTTTATCGGTGGAGCTGACGTCGGGTTTGAGCAGGGTGGGGACGTGACGCGAGCGGCGATGGTGGTACTGAAATATCCCTCGCTTGAGCTGGTGGAGTACAAAGTGGCGCGTATTGCCACCACTATGCCGTACATCCCGGGCTTTCTCTCCTTCCGCGAATACCCCGCGCTTCTGGCAGCGTGGGAACAGCTCTCGCAAAAACCTGACCTGCTGTTTGTCGATGGGCACGGTATTTCGCATCCGCGCCGTTTAGGCGTGGCCAGCCACTTTGGCCTGCTGGTGGATGTTCCCACCATCGGCGTTGCTAAGAAACGCTTGTGCGGCGCGTTTGAACCGCTTTCTGCCGAGCCTGGCGCGCTGGCGCCGCTCATTGATAAAGGTGAACAACTGGCGTGGGTATGGCGCAGCAAAGCCCGTTGTAACCCGCTGTTTATTGCCACCGGACATCGGGTGAGCATGGATAGCGCTCTGGGGTGGGTGCAGCGCTGTGTGAAGGGTTACCGGTTACCAGAGCCGACGCGCTGGGCTGATGCGGTGGCTTCTTCACGCCCAGCTTTTGTTCGTTGGCAGGAAATTCAGCGATGATTCAGGTAAACTGCGCCTAATTTTCGATTCGAGAGATCATCATGTTACAAAACCCGATTCACCTGCGCCTTGAGAAGCTGGAAAGCTGGCAGCACGTCACCTTTATGGCTTGCCTGTGCGAGCGCATGTATCCCAACTATGCCGCGTTCTGCAAGCAGACGGGCTTTGGTGATGGTCATATTTATCGCCGAATTCTGGATCTGATCTGGGAAACGCTGACGGTGAAAGACGCGAAGGTGAATTTCGACTCTCAGCTCGAAAAGCTGGAAGAGGCGATTCCGGTTGCGGATGATTTTGACCTGTACGGTGTCTATCCGGCGATCGATGCCTGTGTGGCGTTAAGCGAGTTGATTCACTCCCGCCTGAGTGGTGAAACGCTGGAGCATGCTATCGAAGTCAGTAAGGCATCAATTACGACCGTTGCGATGCTGGAAATGACTCAGGAAGGTCGTGAAATGACCGACGAAGAGCTGCGTGCGAACCCGGCGGTAGAACAAGAATGGGACATTCAGTGGGAAATTTTCCGCCTGCTGGCAGAGTGTGAAGAACGCGATATCGAGCTGATAAAAGGGCTGCGCGCGGACTTACGTGAGGCCGGTGAGAGCAATATTGGTATAATTTTTAACCAATGAGACAATAAAACTTGAGATAACGCCCGTTTTGTCGCTCCTCGACTCTTCCCTTTCGCCCCTTGTCTGGTCTACATTTGGGGGGCGAAAAAAAGTGGCTATCGGTGCGTGTATGCAGGAGAGTGCTTTTTTGGCATTTTCGTCGCACTCGATGCTTAGCAAGCGATAAACACATTGAAAGGATAACTTATGAACAAGACTCAACTGATTGATGTAATTGCGGACAAGGCTGATCTGTCTAAAGTGCAGGCTAAAGCTGCTCTGGAATCTACCCTGGCTGCAATTACTGAGTCTCTGAAAGAAGGCGATGCTGTACAACTGGTTGGTTTCGGTACCTTCAAAGTGAACCACCGTGCTGAGCGCACTGGCCGCAACCCGCAGACCGGTAAAGAAATCAAAATCGCCGCAGCTAACGTGCCAGCATTCGTTTCTGGTAAAGCTCTGAAAGACGCTGTTAAGTAAGACGCGTGGCAGTGAACAGTTTTAACGAAGGGGCGGTAACGCCCCTTTTGTCTGTCTGGCGTGGTGCGCTCGCGCTGGCCGGCGTGCTGTTGCTGTCAGCCTGTAGCCATGACTCCACTCTGCCACCGTTTACCGCCAGCGGCTACGCTGACAACCAGGGGGCGGTCAGGATCTGGCGCAAAGATTCCGGCGGGGAAGTGCATCTGCTTTCTGCTTTTAGCCCGTGGCATAACGGCAATACCTCGACCGCGGAGTATCGCTGGCAGGGCGATGACCTCACGCTGATCGAACTGAACGTCTACAGTAAAACCCCCGAACATGTGAAAGTCCGTTTTGATGACCATGGCGAGCTGAGCTTTATGCAGCGTGAAGTGAGTGGTCAAAAACAGCAGCTTTCCAGCGATCAAATTGCTCTCTATCGTTATCGTGCTGAACAGATCCGCCAGACCAGCGATGCGCTGCGTCAGGGACGCGTTGTACTGCGCCAGGGGCGCTGGCACGCCGATGGGACGGTAACAACTTGCGAAGGGCAGACAGTGAAGCCTGAGCTTGAATCCTGGGCAACCGAACATATTGAACGTCGTCAGCGTCATTCATCTATGGAGGTGAGTGTGGCGTGGCTTGAAGCACCGGAAGGTTCTCAACTGCTGCTGGTGGCGAACGAAGACTTCTGCACCTGGCAGCCGACAGAAAAAAGTTTCTGACGTAAATCCCCTCTCCCTTGAGGGAGAGGAGTTGGGTGAGTGTAACAGACGCTTCCGTTACTCCCCTTGCTCACGCGCAATCGCGCGATAGCCGATATCCTGACGGCTAAAGCTACCGTTCCAGTGAATATCCGCCATCAGCGCATAGGCGCGCTTCTGTGCTTCTGCAACGCTATGACCCAATGCGGTCGCACACAGCACGCGGCCACCGTTGGTCAGTACGCGATCGTCGTCAGACAGTTTCGTACCCGCATGGAACACTTTACCGCCTTCGAGCTCTTCCAGCGGCAGACCGTGGATCTCATCTCCGGTGTTGTAATTGCCTGGATAGCCGCCAGCGGCAATCACCACGCCCAGAGATGCACGTTTGTCCCACTCGGAAGTTTTCTCATCCAGCTTACCTTCACAGGCTGCCAGGCACAGATCGACCAGATCGGATTTCATGCGCAGCATGATTGGCTGAGTTTCTGGATCGCCAAAGCGGCAGTTGAACTCGATGACCTTAGGGTTACCCTGTTTATCGATCATCAGACCCGCATAGAGGAAACCAGTGTAAGTGTTCCCTTCGGCTGCCATACCTTTTACGGTTGGCCAGATGATGCGATCCATCGTGCGCTGATGTACTTCGTCAGTCACGACCGGAGCGGGTGAGTAAGCGCCCATACCGCCGGTGTTCGGGCCGGTATCCGCATTGCCTACGCGTTTATGATCCTGGCTGGTAGCCATCGGTAGAACGTGCTCGCCGTCGACCATTACAATGAAGCTCGCCTCTTCACCATCGAGGAACTCTTCGATCACGATGCGATGGCCTGCGTCGCCGAATGCGTTACCTGCCAGCATGTCCTGCACCGCGGCCTCCGCTTCTTCGAGAGTCATCGCCACGATAACGCCTTTACCGGCAGCCAGGCCGTCGGCCTTAATGACAATCGGCGCGCCTTTTTCACGCAGATAAGCCAGGGCTGGCTCAACTTCCGTGAAGTTCTGATATTCCGCCGTCGGGATGTTTTGACGCGCGAGGAAATCTTTGGTGAAGGCTTTGGAGCCTTCGAGCTGTGCTGCACCTTCGGTTGGCCCGAAGATTTTAAGGCCGGCCGCGCGGAACGCATCCACCACGCCAATCACCAGCGGCGCTTCCGGGCCGACGATGGTCAGATCGATTTTCTCGTTCTGGGCAAAGCTCAGCAGTGCTGGAATATCGGTCACGCCGATAGCCACGTTCTGCAGCGCAGGCTCCAGCGCCGTACCGGCGTTGCCCGGTGCCACAAAGACGGTTTTCACCAGCGGGGATTGTGCCGCTTTCCACGCCAGAGCGTGCTCGCGTCCGCCATTACCAATCACTAATACTTTCATTTTCTACTCCGGGAATTAATGGCGGAAGTGGCGCATGTCGGTGAAGATCATCGCAATACCGTGTTCATCGGCAGCGGCAATCACTTCGTCATCACGAATGGAACCGCCAGGCTGGATCACACAGGTGATGCCTACTGCTGCGGCAGCATCGATACCGTCACGGAACGGGAAGAAGGCGTCAGACGCCATGGCGGAGCCTTTCACTTCCAGACCTTCATCACCTGCTTTAATCCCGGCAATTTTTGCAGAGTAGACACGGCTCATCTGGCCTGCACCTATCCCGATGGTCATGTTCTCTTTCGCGTAGACAATGGCGTTGGATTTCACGAATTTCGCCACTTTCCAGCAGAACAGCGCATCACGCAGTTCCTGCTCGGTTGGTTGACGTTTGGTCACCACGCGCAGGTCGGCTTCTGTCACCATACCCAGGTCGCGGTCCTGAACCAGCAGACCGCCGTTCACGCGTTTGAAGTCCAGGCCTGGTACACGCTCAGCCCACTGGCCGCAAACCAGCACGCGCACGTTCTGTTTTGCAGAGGTGATTTTCAGCGCTTCTTCAGATGCGGATGGCGCGATGATCACTTCGACAAACTGACGGGAGATGATGGCCTGTGCCGTTTCAGCATCCAGCTCGCGGTTGAAGGCGATAATACCGCCGAACGCGGAGGTCGGGTCGGTTTTGTAGGCGCGATCGTAGGCATCCAGAATAGAACTACTTACCGCGACGCCGCATGGGTTGGCGTGCTTGACGATAACGCAGGCAGGCTCACTGAACTCTTTCACACATTCCAGCGCAGCATCGGTGTCAGCGATGTTGTTATAGGAAAGCGCTTTGCCCTGAACCTGTTGAGCGGTAGCAACCGAGGCTTCTTTGACTTCTTCTTCTATATAGAAGGCTGCCTGCTGGTGGCTGTTCTCACCATAACGCATATCCTGCTTCTTAATGAAGTTCAGGTTCAGGGTGCGCGGGAAGCGGCCAGAAGGATCTTTGCTTTCACCGTGGTAAGCCGGCACCAGGCTACCGAAGTAGTTGGCGATCATGCTGTCGTATGCAGCGGTGTGTTCGAATGCTTTGATGGCGAGATCGAAACGCGTTTGCAGAGTCAGTGACCCTTCGTTGGCATCCATCTCATTAATAATGGTGTTGTAGTCGCTGCTCTTCACCACGATAGCCACATCTTTATGGTTCTTGGCAGCGGAGCGCACCATGGTCGGGCCGCCGATATCAATATTCTCTACGGCATCTTCCAGCGAGCAGCCTTCGCGGGCAACAGTCTGAGCGAACGGATAGAGGTTAACGACGACCATGTCGATTGGCGCGATATCATGTTTTTCCATAATGGCGTCGTCCTGACCGCGGCGGCCAAGAATACCGCCGTGGACTTTCGGATGCAGGGTTTTGACGCGTCCATCCATCATTTCCGGGAAACCGGTGTAATCGGACACTTCGGTTACCGACAGACCTTTATCTGCTAACAGGCGAGCGGTACCGCCTGTGGAAAGCAGCTCCACACCACGTGCAGAAAGTGCCTGAGCGAATTCGACAATACCGGCTTTATCAGAAACACTGAGCAGAGCGCGGCGGACTGGACGACGTTGTTGCATGGTAAATCCCCTGGATTTCACGATTACAGAGAGCGTTAGATGAATTTTCCAGCGAAAAACTCATCTAACACACCTGACAGGGCATCCTTGTTAAGCGCGAACATTTTAACGAAAACGTTTGCGCAACGCTCGCACATTTTCACTTTTTCGTATCATTGTGGATAACTCTGTGTGTAAAAAGGTATAAAGCGGGGTTTTGCTGGGGAATGCAGCAGTCAGTCATTTTTTTGCAACTTTTCGGTTGCGGCCTGCGGAGAACTCCCTATAATGCGCCTCCATCGACACGGCAGATGTGAATCACTTCACAAACAACCCGGTCGGTTGAAGAGAAAAAATCCTGAAATAACGGGTTGACTCTGAAAGAGGAAAGCGTAATATACGCCACCTCGCAACGGTGAGCTGAAAGCCGCGTTGCAACTGCTCTTTAACAATTTATCAGACAATCTGTGTGGGCACTCAAAGTGACATGGATTCTTAATGTCTTCGGACACTAAATGAATACCAAGTCTCAACGAGTGAACACGTAATTCATTACGAAGTTTAATTCATTGAGCATCAAACTTTTAAATTGAAGAGTTTGATCATGGCTCAGATTGAACGCTGGCGGCAGGCCTAACACATGCAAGTCGAGCGGTAGCACAGAGAGCTTGCTCTCGGGTGACGAGCGGCGGACGGGTGAGTAATGTCTGGGAAACTGCCTGATGGAGGGGGATAACTACTGGAAACGGTAGCTAATACCGCATAACGTCGCAAGACCAAAGAGGGGACCTTCGGGCCTCTTGCCATCAGATGTGCCCAGATGGGATTAGCTAGTAGGTGGGGTAACGGCTCACCTAGGCGACGATCCCTAGCTGGTCTGAGAGGATGACCAGCCACACTGGAACTGAGACACGGTCCAGACTCCTACGGGAGGCAGCAGTGGGGAATATTGCACAATGGGCGCAAGCCTGATGCAGCCATGCCGCGTGTATGAAGAAGGCCTTCGGGTTGTAAAGTACTTTCAGCGGGGAGGAAGGTGCTGAGGTTAATAACCTCAGCAATTGACGTTACCCGCAGAAGAAGCACCGGCTAACTCCGTGCCAGCAGCCGCGGTAATACGGAGGGTGCAAGCGTTAATCGGAATTACTGGGCGTAAAGCGCACGCAGGCGGTCTGTCAAGTCGGATGTGAAATCCCCGGGCTCAACCTGGGAACTGCATTCGAAACTGGCAGGCTAGAGTCTTGTAGAGGGGGGTAGAATTCCAGGTGTAGCGGTGAAATGCGTAGAGATCTGGAGGAATACCGGTGGCGAAGGCGGCCCCCTGGACAAAGACTGACGCTCAGGTGCGAAAGCGTGGGGAGCAAACAGGATTAGATACCCTGGTAGTCCACGCCGTAAACGATGTCGACTTGGAGGTTGTGCCCTTGAGGCGTGGCTTCCGGAGCTAACGCGTTAAGTCGACCGCCTGGGGAGTACGGCCGCAAGGTTAAAACTCAAATGAATTGACGGGGGCCCGCACAAGCGGTGGAGCATGGTTTAATTCGATGCAACGCGAAGAACCTTACCTACTCTTGACATCCAGAGAACTTTCCAGAGATGGATTGGTGCCTTCGGGAACTCTGAGACAGGTGCTGCATGGCTGTCGTCAGCTCGTGTTGTGAAATGTTGGGTTAAGTCCCGCAACGAGCGCAACCCTTATCCTTTGTTGCCAGCGGTCCGGCCGGGAACTCAAAGGAGACTGCCAGTGATAAACTGGAGGAAGGTGGGGATGACGTCAAGTCATCATGGCCCTTACGAGTAGGGCTACACACGTGCTACAATGGCGCATACAAAGAGAAGCGACCTCGCGAGAGCAAGCGGACCTCATAAAGTGCGTCGTAGTCCGGATTGGAGTCTGCAACTCGACTCCATGAAGTCGGAATCGCTAGTAATCGTAGATCAGAATGCTACGGTGAATACGTTCCCGGGCCTTGTACACACCGCCCGTCACACCATGGGAGTGGGTTGCAAAAGAAGTAGGTAGCTTAACCTTCGGGAGGGCGCTTACCACTTTGTGATTCATGACTGGGGTGAAGTCGTAACAAGGTAACCGTAGGGGAACCTGCGGTTGGATCACCTCCTTACCTTAAAGAACCTGCCTTTGTAGTGCTCACACAGATTGTCTGATGAAAAGTAAATAGCAAGGCGTCTTGCGATTGAGACTTATACGTCCCCTTCGTCTAGAGGCCCAGGACACCGCCCTTTCACGGCGGTAACAGGGGTTCGAATCCCCTAGGGGACGCCACTTGCTGGTTCGTGAGTGAAAGTCACCTGCCGTCATATCTCAAAACTGACTTGCGAGTCATGTTTGAGATATTTGCTCTTTAAAAATCTGGATCAAGCTGAAAATTGAAACGACACACAGTTAATGTGTGTTCGAGTCTCTCAAATTTTCGCAAGTCGATGATGAATCGAAAGAAACATCTTCGGGTTGTGAGGTTAAGCGACTAAGCGTACACGGTGGATGCCCTGGCAGTCAGAGGCGATGAAGGACGTGCTAATCTGCGAAAAGCGCCGGCGAGGTGATATGAACCTTTGACCCGGCGATGTCCGAATGGGGAAACCCAGTGTGATTCGTCACACTATCGTTAACTGAATACATAGGTTAACGAGGCGAACCGGGGGAACTGAAACATCTAAGTACCCCGAGGAAAAGAAATCAACCGAGATTCCCCAGTAGCGGCGAGCGAACGGGGAGCAGCCCAGAGTCTGAATCAGCTTGTGTGTTAGTGGAACGGTCTGGAAAGTCCGGCGATACAGGGTGACAGCCCCGTACACGAAAAATGCACAGGTTGTGAACTCGAAGAGTAGGGCGGGACACGTGGTATCCTGTCTGAATATGGGGGGACCATCCTCCAAGGCTAAATACTCCTGACTGACCGATAGTGAACCAGTACCGTGAGGGAAAGGCGAAAAGAACCCCGGCGAGGGGAGTGAAAAAGAACCTGAAACCGTGTACGTACAAGCAGTGGGAGCACCTTCGTGGTGTGACTGCGTACCTTTGTATAATGGGTCAGCGACTTATATTCTGTAGCAAGGTTAACCGTATAGGGGAGCCGAAGGGAAACCGAGTCTTAACTGGGCGTTAAGTTGCAGGGTATAGACCCGAAACCCGGTGATCTAGCCATGGGCAGGTTGAAGGTTGGGTAACACTAACTGGAGGACCGAACCGACTAATGTTGAAAAATTAGCGGATGACTTGTGGCTGGGGGTGAAAGGCCAATCAAACCGGGAGATAGCTGGTTCTCCCCGAAAGCTATTTAGGTAGCGCCTCGTGAACTCATCTTCGGGGGTAGAGCACTGTTTCGGCTAGGGGGCCATCCCGGCTTACCAACCCGATGCAAACTACGAATACCGAAGAATGTTATCACGGGAGACACACGGCGGGTGCTAACGTCCGTCGTGAAGAGGGAAACAACCCAGACCGCCAGCTAAGGTCCCAAAGTCATGGTTAAGTGGGAAACGATGTGGGAAGGCACAGACAGCCAGGATGTTGGCTTAGAAGCAGCCATCATTTAAAGAAAGCGTAATAGCTCACTGGTCGAGTCGGCCTGCGCGGAAGATGTAACGGGGCTAAACCATGCACCGAAGCTGCGGCAGCGACGCTTATGCGTTGTTGGGTAGGGGAGCGTTCTGTAAGCCGTTGAAGGTGTCCTGTGAGGGATGCTGGAGGTATCAGAAGTGCGAATGCTGACATAAGTAACGATAATGCGGGTGAAAAGCCCGCACGCCGGAAGACCAAGGGTTCCTGTCCAACGTTAATCGGGGCAGGGTGAGTCGACCCCTAAGGCGAGGCCGAAAGGCGTAGTCGATGGGAAACAGGTTAATATTCCTGTACTTGGTGTTACTGCGAAGGGGGGACGGAGAAGGCTATGTTAGCCGGGCGACGGTTGTCCCGGTTTAAGCATGTAGGCGGAGGTTCCAGGTAAATCCGGTACCTTATTAACGCTGAGGTGTGATGACGAGGCACTACGGTGCTGAAGTAACAAATGCCCTGCTTCCAGGAAAAGCCTCTAAGCATCAGGTAACATCAAATCGTACCCCAAACCGACACAGGTGGTCAGGTAGAGAATACCAAGGCGCTTGAGAGAACTCGGGTGAAGGAACTAGGCAAAATGGTGCCGTAACTTCGGGAGAAGGCACGCTGATATGTAGGTGAAGCCCCTGCGGGTGGAGCTGAAATCAGTCGAAGATACCAGCTGGCTGCAACTGTTTATTAAAAACACAGCACTGTGCAAACACGAAAGTGGACGTATACGGTGTGACGCCTGCCCGGTGCCGGAAGGTTAATTGATGGGGTTAGCGGCAACGCGAAGCTCTTGATCGAAGCCCCGGTAAACGGCGGCCGTAACTATAACGGTCCTAAGGTAGCGAAATTCCTTGTCGGGTAAGTTCCGACCTGCACGAATGGCGTAATGATGGCCAGGCTGTCTCCACCCGAGACTCAGTGAAATTGAACTCGCTGTGAAGATGCAGTGTACCCGCGGCAAGACGGAAAGACCCCGTGAACCTTTACTATAGCTTGACACTGAACACTGGTCCTTGATGTGTAGGATAGGTGGGAGGCTTTGAAGCGTGGACGCCAGTCTGCGTGGAGCCGCCCTTGAAATACCACCCTTTAATGGCTGGTGTTCTAACGTAGACCCGTAATCCGGGTTGCGGACAGTGTCTGGTGGGTAGTTTGACTGGGGCGGTCTCCTCCCAAAGAGTAACGGAGGAGCACGAAGGTTAGCTAATCCTGGTCGGACATCAGGAGGTTAGTGCAATGGCATAAGCTAGCTTGACTGCGAGAGTGACGGCTCGAGCAGGTGCGAAAGCAGGTCATAGTGATCCGGTGGTTCTGAATGGAAGGGCCATCGCTCAACGGATAAAAGGTACTCCGGGGATAACAGGCTGATACCGCCCAAGAGTTCATATCGACGGCGGTGTTTGGCACCTCGATGTCGGCTCATCACATCCTGGGGCTGAAGTAGGTCCCAAGGGTATGGCTGTTCGCCATTTAAAGTGGTACGCGAGCTGGGTTTAGAACGTCGTGAGACAGTTCGGTCCCTATCTGCCGTGGGCGCTGGAGAATTGAGGGGGGCTGCTCCTAGTACGAGAGGACCGGAGTGGACGCATCACTGGTGTTCGGGTTGTCATGCCAATGGCATTGCCCGGTAGCTAAATGCGGAAGAGATAAGTGCTGAAAGCATCTAAGCACGAAACTTGCCCCGAGATGAGTTCTCCCTGACTCCTTGAGAGTCCTGAAGGAACGTTGAAGACTACGACGTTGATAGGTCGGGTGTGTAAGCGCAGCGATGCGTTGAGCTAACCGATACTAATGAACCGTGAGGCTTAACCTTACAACGCCGAAGCTGTTTCGGCGAAGAGAGACAGAAGATTTTCAGCCTTGATACAGATTAACAGAATTTGCCTGGCGGCTTTAGCGCGGTGGTCCCACCTGACCCCATGCCGAACTCAGAAGTGAAACGCCGTAGCGCCGATGGTAGTGTGGGGTCTCCCCATGTGAGTAGGGAACTGCCAGGCATCAAACAAGAAGAACCCCGTACCGTAAGGTGCGGGGTTTTTTGCTTTGGATCTTACACATTCCCTCCTTGAAACTTTCTCACCTTTCACTTGCAGACTCGACATTCAGATCATTTCTGGTTATCGTTAGCTGTCTGGATGTCTAAACGTTTATACGTATGCTGTGAGGATATAAGGTTATGCCGATTCGGGTGCAGGACGAGCTACCAGCCGTCAATTTCTTACGTGAAGAAAATGTCTTTGTCATGACGGCTTCACGCGCTACAGGTCAGGAAATTCGCCCGCTGAAGGTGCTTATTCTCAATCTGATGCCAAAAAAGATCGAAACAGAAAACCAGTTTCTTCGTCTGCTTTCGAACTCCCCGCTTCAGGTTGATATCCAGCTGCTACGAATTGATGCCCGTGAGTCGCGAAATACACCTTCTGAGCATCTGAACAATTTCTACTGTAACTTCGATGACATCCGCGATGAAAACTTCGATGGACTGATTGTAACGGGAGCACCACTGGGCCTGGTTGAATTCAATGATGTTGCCTACTGGCCGCAGATAAAACAGGTGCTGGAGTGGGCAAAAGATCACGTCACCTCCACGCTTTTTGTCTGTTGGGCGGTCCAGGCGGCACTGAATATCCTGTATGGCATTCCAAAGCAAACCCGCACTGAAAAGCTCTCTGGCGTATATGAACACCATATTCTGCATCCACACGCATTACTGACGCGCGGATTTGATGACACTTTCCTTGCCCCACACTCTCGCTATGCCGATTTCCCGGCACAACTGATCCGCGATTACACCGATCTGGAGATCCTGGCTGAAACGGAAGACGGTGATGCCTACCTGTTTGCCAGCAAAGATAAGCGTATTGCTTTTGTCACCGGGCATCCCGAGTATGACCCAAACACCCTCGCGGCTGAGTTTTTCCGTGACGTCGAAGCGGGTCTGAATCCGGATGTTCCGTACAACTATTTCCCGAAAAACGATCCGCAAAACAAACCGAGAGCAACCTGGCGCAGCCACGGGAATTTGCTGTTTACGAACTGGCTCAACTATTACGTCTACCAAATCACACCATACGATCTGCGTCACATGAATCCGACGCTGGAGTAATCTTCTGCACTAAACGATCCTAAAGCGTTTCAGCTATTCAGATCAGGCACCTTCGGGTGCCTTTTTTATTTCCGAAATGCCACTCACCACTCAATAAAACTTTAATTTCAATTAAATCAATAAATTGGATCTAAAATTAAATTAAAATGGAAATTGTTTTTGATTTTGGAAAAAATATAGATAGTCTTAATTCTGCTGAGCGAAAACTACACAACGATCTTTCGTTCGCATTGGGGATGTGAATTTGGATCTTTGATGAGGAGCAGAGTGATGACTCAACAGGCAACGACGGTCGATGAACTGGCCTTTACCCAGCCGTATGGCGAGCAAGAACAGCAAGTTTTGACGGCGGAAGCGGTAGAATTCCTGACTGAACTGGTAACGCGCTTTACGCCACAGCGTAATAAGCTGCTGGCAGCGCGCATTCATCAGCAGCAGGAAATTGACGATGGCAAGTTGCCTGGTTTTATTTCGGAAACCGCTTCCATTCGTCGCGGTGAGTGGAAAATCCGCGGCATCCCTGAAGATTTACAGGATCGCCGGGTTGAGATCACGGGGCCGGTAGAGCGCAAAATGGTGATCAACGCCATGAACGCGAACGTTAAAGTCTTTATGGCTGATTTTGAGGACTCACTGGCGCCAGACTGGAACAAAGTTATCGACGGGCAGATCAATCTGCGCGACGCCGTGAACGGCACCATCAGCTATACCAACGAAGCCGGCAAAATTTACCAGCTCAAACCGAACCCGGCGGTGCTGATATGCCGCGTACGCGGGCTGCACCTGCCTGAAAAACACGTCACCTGGCGTGGGGAAGCCATTTCGGGCAGCCTGTTTGATTTCGCGCTCTATTTCTTCCACAACCACAAAAACCTGCTGGCAAAAGGTAGCGGCCCTTACTTCTATCTGCCGAAAACCCAATCCTGGCAGGAAGCGGCCTGGTGGAGTGAGGTGTTTAGTTATGCGGAAGATCGATTCAACCTGCCGCGCGGCACTATCAAAGCCACGCTGCTGATTGAAACGCTGCCTGCCGTGTTCCAGATGAATGAAATTCTGCATGCCCTGCGCGATCACATTGTCGGCCTGAACTGCGGGCGCTGGGACTACATTTTCAGCTACATCAAGACCCTGAAGAATTATCCCGATCGCGTACTGCCGGATCGTCAGGTTGTCACCATGGATAAACCGTTCCTGAGCGCCTACTCGCGTCTGCTGATCAAAACCTGCCACAAGCGTGGTGCCTTTGCGATGGGCGGCATGGCCGCGTTTATTCCAAGCAAAGATGCGGAGCGTAATAGCCAGGTACTCAACAAGGTGAAAGCCGATAAAGAGCTTGAAGCACGCAATGGTCATGACGGGACGTGGATTGCACATCCGGGCCTGGCCGATACCGCGATGGAGGTATTCAACCGCGTGCTTGGCGACAATAAAAACCAGCTGTTTGTCACGCGTGAAGACGATGCGCCAACAGCCGAAGAGCAACTGCTGGCACCGTGTGCGGGTGAACGCACTGAAGAGGGCATGCGTGCCAATATTCGCGTCGCCGTGCAATACATCGAAGCGTGGATCTCCGGCAACGGCTGTGTGCCGATCTACGGCCTGATGGAAGATGCCGCGACGGCGGAGATCTCACGGACCTCCATCTGGCAGTGGATCCACCATCAAAAAACACTCAGCAATGGTAAGCCGGTAACCAAATCCCTGTTCCGCCAGATGCTGGCCGAAGAGATGCGGGTGATCCAGGACGAGCTGGGCGAACACCGCTTCAGCAGTGGACGTTTTGACGACGCTGCGCGCCTGATGGAGCAAATCACCACATCAGATGACTTAATCGACTTCCTGACCCTGCCGGGCTACCGCTTCCTGGCGTAACTCACCACATAACAATATGGAGCATCTGCACATGAAAACCCGTACCCAACAAATCGAAGAATTAAAGAAAGAGTGGACACAACCTCGCTGGGAAGGCATCCGCCGTCCGTACAGCGCGGAGGAAGTGGTGAAATTACGCGGCTCGGTCAATCCGGAATGCACGCTGGCGCAAAATGGCGCGGCGAAAATGTGGAAGCTGCTGCACGGTGGTTCCAAAAAAGGTTACATCAACAGCCTTGGCGCGCTGACGGGCGGTCAGGCACTGCAGCAGGCAAAGGCGGGGATAGAAGCCATTTACCTGTCCGGCTGGCAGGTCGCGGCGGACGCTAACCTGGCCTCCAGCATGTACCCGGATCAGTCGCTCTATCCGGCTAACTCCGTACCGTCGGTCGTGGATCGGATCAACAACACCTTCCGCCGTGCGGATCAGATCCAGTGGGCGGCAGGCATTGAGCCAAACGATCCGCGCTTTATTGATTACTTCCTGCCGATAGTTGCGGATGCGGAAGCGGGTTTCGGTGGCGTGCTGAACGCCTTCGAGCTGATGAAATCGATGATTGAGGCCGGTGCAGCGGCCGTTCACTTCGAAGACCAGCTGGCGTCAGTGAAGAAATGCGGACATATGGGCGGCAAAGTGCTGGTCCCGACCCAGGAGGCGATTCAGAAACTGGTTGCGGCGCGTCTGGCTGCTGACGTGCTCGGCGTGCCGACATTGGTCATTGCCCGTACGGATGCGGATGCAGCTGACCTGATTACCTCAGATTGCGACCCGTACGACAGCGAGTTCATTACCGGTGAACGTACCAGCGAAGGGTTCTATCGTACCCATGCCGGTATTGAGCAGGCGATAAGCCGTGGTCTGGCGTACGCTCCTTATGCGGACCTGGTCTGGTGCGAAACCTCCACGCCGGATCTGGCTCTGGCAAAACGCTTTGCCGATGCCATTCATGCGAAGTACCCGGGCAAACTGCTGGCCTACAACTGCTCACCGTCCTTCAACTGGCAGAAAAAACTGGACGACAAGACAATCGCCAGCTTCCAGCAGCAGCTGTCCGACATGGGCTACAAATACCAGTTCATTACTTTGGCAGGCATCCACAGCATGTGGTTCAACATGTTCGACCTGGCGCACGCCTATGCGCAGGGTGAGGGCATGAAGCACTACGTTGAGAAGGTGCAGCAGCCGGAATTTGCCGCGGGTAAAGATGGCTACACCTTCGTGTCTCACCAGCAGGAGGTGGGAACTGGCTACTTTGATAATGTGACCACGATTATTCAGGGCGGCACCTCCTCCGTCACCGCCTTAACGGGATCAACCGAAGAAGCACAGTTCTAAACTTTTCCCCCTCTCCCCCCTCGGGGAGAGGGTTGGGGTGAGGGGGGATATATGTCGCGTGGTCTGGAATTACTGATTGCCCAAACTATTTTGCAGGGCTTCGATGCCCAGTATGGCCGTTTTCTGGAAGTGACCTCCGGCGCGCAGCAGCGCTTCGAACATGCAGACTGGCATGCGGTTCAGCAGGCCATGAAGCAGCGTATCCATCTCTACGACCACCATGTGGGTCTGGTGGTGGAGCAGTTGCGCTGTATCACCGACGGTAAAAGTCCAGACGCGGAATTTTTACTGCGCGTGAAAGAGCACTACACCCGTTTGTTACCCGATTACCCGCGCTTCGAGATTGCGGAGAGCTTCTTTAACTCCGTCTATTGTCGGTTATTTGACCACCGCTCATTATCTCCTGAGCGGTTATTTATTTTCAGCTCCCAGCCCGAGCGGCGTTTTCGTACTATTCCTCGTCCGCTGGCGAAAGATTTCTTTCCCGATCGCGGGTGGGAAAAGCTCCTGCACCGCGTGTTAACAGACTTGCCGCTGCGTTTACCCTGGGAGAATAAAACCCGGGATATCGGCTATATCCACGCGCATCTCACTGAAACCTTCGGCGAGGACGTTCTTGGGCACAGCCATTTGCAGGTCGCCAATGAACTGTTCTATCGCAATAAAGCCGCCTGGTTGGTGGGCAAACTGGTTACGCCGGCAGCCATCGTGCCGTTTCTGTTACCGATCCACCGCACCGACGACGGCGAACTGTTTGTCGATACCTGTCTGACCACCAGCGCCGAAGCCAGCATTGTGTTTGGCTTCGCCCGTTCCTACTTTATGGTCTACGCGCCGTTACCTGCCGCGCTCGTGGAATGGTTGCGCGAGATCCTGCCGGGCAAAACCACCGCCGAGCTGTATATGGCGATTGGTTGCCAGAAGCACGCTAAAACGGAAAGCTACCGGGAATACCTGCGCTATGTCACTGCCGCTGATGAGAAGTTTATCGAAGCACCGGGCATTCGCGGCATGGTAATGCTGGTGTTTACGCTGCCGGGCTTTGACCGGGTCTTTAAGGTAATTAAAGACAGATTCGCGCCGCAAAAAGAGATGACGGCTGCACATGTCCGCGCCTGCTACCAGCTGGTTAAAGAGCACGACCGTGTTGGACGCATGGCCGATACCCAGGAATTCGAAAACTTTGTGCTGGATAAGCAGCAGATCGATCCGGCGCTAATGGCGCTTTTAATGCAGGAAGTACCCGGCAAAATCACCGATATTGGTGACAAAATTGTGATTAACCATCTCTACATTGAACGCCGTATGGTGCCCCTGAACATCTGGCTGGAGCAGTCCGAAGGTCAGGCGCTTCGCGATGCCATTGAAGAGTATGGCAATGCGATTCGCCAGCTTGCTGCCGCCAATATCTTCCCGGGGGATATGCTGTTTAAAAACTTCGGCGTCACCCGCCACGGGCGCGTCGTGTTCTACGATTACGATGAAATTTGTTACATGACTGAGGTGAATTTCCGCGACATCCCGCAGCCCCGCTATCCGGAAGATGAACTCTCCGGTGAGCCATGGTACAGCGTCTCGCCGGGTGATGTATTTCCTGAGGAGTTCCGCCACTGGCTGTGCGCTGACCCGCGAATTGGGCCATTATTCGCAGAGATGCACGACGATCTGTTCCACGCCAGTTACTGGCGTGGATTGCAAACGCGAATTAAGAATGGGCATGTTGAAGATGTGTACGCCTATCGACGTAAGCAGCGGTTTTGCGTGCGGTTTAACGAATCCCACCATACGCCAGCGTCACCTCTTTCGCCGCCTTAATCACCAGCGCACCCAGTTCGGTCACGCGATCATCCGTCATGCGTGAAATCGGCCCGGAGATGGAGATGGCGGCGAACGGCTCGCGGTGTTCGTCAAAGATACAGGCTGCAATGCAACGCAGGCCCAGAGCATGTTCCTCGTCATCAAACGAATAGCCGCGTTTGCGGGTCAGGGCCAGATCCTCTTTAAGATGCACCGGCGAAACCAGCGTTGCGTGGGTGTAGGCGTGCAACCCTTTACGGTGCAATAACCCCGTCACCTGCTCTTCGCTCAGTTGCGACAGAAACGCTTTCCCCGCCCCGGAGGCGTGCATAGGGAGCTTGCCGCCAATGGGGGCCGACATACGCATCAGCTGCGTACACTGTACCTGGTCGATGATGATCGCCTGATGGTCGCTCTGGTCGAGTACCGCCAGGTTTACCGTCTCGCCGGAATCTTCCATCAGCTTGCGCAGGATCGGGTGCACAATCGCCAGCAGATTACGGCTTTGCAGGAAGCTGCTGCCGACGATAAACGCATGCGCGCCTACAGCCCAGTGTCCCAGCTCACCGACCTGACGGACAAAGCCCAGCTGCTGCATGGTGGTCAGCAGTCGATGCGTTGTGGAGTTCGGCAGGCCAGCCTGCTGGGCCAGCTCCGTCAGGGCCACGCTGTTGTGCGACTCGGCTATCCACTCCAGCAGCTTCAAACCGCGCGTGAGCGATTGAACCTGTCCGCCCTGTTGTGCGGCGGTGGTAGCAGCAGGTTTTCTGCCGCGTTTAGCGGGAACGGTCGCGACCATGACGATCTCCTTTTTCTGTATCGTGGAAATCATTTTCGTTTTATTTGGTGAATTTGCAACCGTTATCCTGACTGATCGGAGGAGTGATAGTGAACATGTCTCATGTTACCCCTGTGTGACTTTTCCACCCTGCGAGATTATGCCAGTATGGAATGCAGCCTTTTGGCCTTGTTGAGCGTTGTCGGGAGCAAGTGTGAGCAGCAAAGTAGAGCAACTGCGTGCGCAGTTAAATGAACGAATTCTGGTGCTGGACGGCGGCATGGGCACTATGATCCAGGGCTATCGTCTGAGCGAAGACGATTTCCGCGGCGAGCGCTTTGCCGACTGGCCATGCGATCTGAAGGGTAACAACGACCTGCTGGTGCTGAGCAAGCCGCAAGTCATTACCGATATCCACAACGCGTACTTCGAAGCGGGTGCAGATATCGTTGAAACCAACACCTTCAACTCGACAACCATCGCCATGGCGGATTACCAGATGGAATCCCTGTCGGCGGAAATCAACTTTGAAGCCGCGAAGCTGGCGCGCGCCTGCGCCGACGAGTGGACGGCCCGCACGCCGGACAAGCCGCGCTACGTTGCCGGGGTGCTTGGCCCTACCAACCGCACCGCGTCGATTTCACCGGACGTGAACGACCCGGCGTTTCGTAATATCACCTTTGACCAGCTGGTTGCCGCCTACCGCGAATCGACCAAAGCGCTGGTGGAAGGCGGTTCCGATCTGATCCTGATTGAAACGGTGTTCGATACCCTCAACGCTAAAGCCGCGATTTACGCGGTGAAAGAGGAGTTCGAGGCGCTGGGCGTTGACCTGCCGATCATGATTTCCGGCACCATTACCGACGCCTCCGGCCGTACCTTATCCGGCCAGACAACCGAAGCCTTTTATAACTCACTGCGCCACGCCGAAGCGCTCTCCTTCGGCCTGAACTGCGCACTGGGGCCAGATGAACTCCGTCAGTACGTACAGGAACTGTCGCGCATTGCGGAATGTTACGTCACCGCGCACCCGAACGCCGGTTTGCCGAACGCGTTTGGTGAATACGATCTCGATGCCAACACCATGGCGGCGCAAATCCGCGAGTGGGCCGAGTCTGGTTTCCTGAACATCGTCGGTGGCTGCTGCGGCACGACGCCTGAGCATATCGCGGCCATGAGCAATGCGGTGGCCGGGCTGCCGCCACGAAAATTACCTGAGCTGCCTATTGCCTGTCGTCTCTCCGGCCTTGAGCCGTTGACCATCGGTGACGACAGCCTGTTTGTGAACGTGGGTGAGCGTACTAACGTCACCGGTTCAGCAAAGTTCAAACGTCTGATTAAAGAAGAGAAGTACAGCGAAGCGCTGGACGTCGCCCGCCAGCAGGTTGAGAGCGGTGCTCAAATTATTGATATCAACATGGATGAGGGGATGCTCGATGCCGAAGCGGCGATGGTGCGTTTCCTCAACCTGATTGCCGGTGAACCGGACATCGCCCGCGTGCCGATCATGATTGACTCCTCTAAGTGGGAAGTCATCGAGAAAGGGCTGAAATGCATTCAGGGTAAAGGCATCGTTAACTCCATCTCGATGAAAGAAGGCGTTGATATCTTTATCCATCACGCGAAGCTGGTACGCCGTTACGGCGCGGCCGTTGTGGTTATGGCCTTTGATGAAGTGGGCCAGGCAGACACCCGCGAGCGCAAGATTGAGATTTGCCGCCGTGCGTACAAAATTTTGACCGAAGAGGTAGGCTTCCCCCCGGAAGACATCATCTTTGACCCGAACATTTTCGCTGTGGCGACCGGGATTGAAGAGCACAACAACTACGCCCAGGACTTTATCGGCGCGTGTGAAGACATTAAGCGCGAGCTGCCGCATGCGCTGATCTCCGGCGGTGTATCGAACGTATCGTTCTCGTTCCGCGGTAACGACCCGGTGCGTGAAGCTATTCACGCCGTGTTCCTCTACTACGCCATCCGTAACGGGATGGATATGGGGATCGTAAACGCCGGACAGCTCGCGATTTACGACGACCTGCCGGCAGAACTGCGCGACGCGGTAGAAGACGTGATCCTGAACCGTCGTGACGATGCCACCGAGCGGATGCTGGATCTGGCGGAGAAATACCGTGGCAGTAAATCGGATGAAGCAGCCAACGTTCAGCAGGCCGAGTGGCGTTCCTGGGATGTGAAAAAGCGTCTGGAATATTCGCTGGTGAAAGGTATTACCGAGTTTATCGAACTGGATACCGAAGAAGCGCGTCTTCAGTCCGCACGTCCGATTGAAGTGATCGAAGGGCCACTGATGGACGGCATGAACGTGGTTGGCGATCTGTTCGGTGAGGGCAAAATGTTCCTGCCGCAGGTAGTGAAATCCGCCCGCGTGATGAAGCAGGCGGTGGCCTATCTTGAACCGTTTATCGAAGCCAGCAAAGAGAAAGGCTCCAGCAACGGGAAAATGGTGATCGCCACCGTGAAGGGCGATGTTCACGACATCGGCAAGAATATCGTCGGCGTGGTGCTGCAGTGTAATAACTACGAGATTATCGATCTTGGCGTGATGGTACCTGCGGACAAAATCCTCAAAACCGCACGTGAAGTGAATGCCGACCTGATTGGCCTCTCCGGGCTGATCACCCCGTCGCTTGATGAGATGGTCAACGTGGCGAAAGAGATGGAGCGTCAGGGCTTTACCATTCCGCTGCTGATTGGTGGGGCGACCACCTCAAAAGCGCACACGGCGGTGAAAATCGAGCAGAACTACAGTGGTCCAACGGTCTACGTGCAAAATGCCTCGCGAACGGTAGGCGTGGTGTCCGCGCTGCTCTCTGACACCCAGCGCGACGAGTTTGTTACGCGCACCCGCAAAGAGTACGAAACCGTCCGTATTCAGCACGGTCGCAAGAAACCGCGCACACCGCCTGTTACGTTGCAGGCGGCACGCGATAACGATCTGGCGTTTGACTGGTCGAGCTATACGCCACCTGTCGCGCATCGTCTGGGCGTGCAGGATGTGACTGCCAGCATCGAGACGCTGCGCAACTACATCGACTGGACGCCGTTCTTTATGACCTGGTCGCTGGCGGGCAAATATCCGCGCATCCTCGAAGACGAAGTAGTCGGTGAAGAAGCACAGCGCCTGTTTAAAGATGCCAACGAGATGCTCGACAAACTGAGTGTGGAGAAAACCCTCAACCCGCGTGGCGTGGTGGGGCTGTTTCCGGCGAACCGCGTGGGCGACGATGTTGAAATCTATCGCGATGAAACCCGCACTCACGTGCTGGCGGTGAGTCACCATCTGCGTCAGCAAACCGAGAAAGTGGGTTTCGCGAACTACTGCCTGGCCGATTTCGTTGCGCCGAAGCTTTCTGGTAAAGCCGATTACATCGGCGCATTTGCCGTAACCGGTGGTCTGGAAGAAGATGCCCTGGCGGATGCGTACGAAGCGCAGCACGATGATTACAACAAAATCATGGTCAAAGCGATTGCCGACCGCCTGGCGGAAGCCTTCGCCGAGTACCTGCACGAGCGCGTACGTAAGGTACTCTGGGGCTACGCGGCCAATGAGAACCTCAGCAACGAGGAACTGATCCGCGAAAACTATCAGGGGATTCGTCCGGCACCTGGCTACCCGGCCTGCCCGGAACACACCGAAAAGGGAACCATCTGGAAGCTGCTGGATGTTGAAGCGCATACAGGGATGAAACTCACCGAGTCGTTCGCCATGTGGCCAGGGGCGTCCGTTTCCGGCTGGTATTTCAGCCATCCTGACAGCAAGTACTTCGCCGTGGCGCAGCTGCAACGCGATCAAATCGAAGATTACGCCCTGCGCAAAGGTATGAGTGTCTCTGAAGTGGAGCGTTGGCTAGCGCCGAATTTAGGCTACGACGCGGACTGACGTCACTTTTCCTTACAACAAACAGGGCGCTCATTGGGCGCCCTGTCTCTTTATTACGTTTAAACCCTTATACTGAACCAAGGGAAAACGAATAACGATAAGGAGGAACATCTTCCGTGCTGATTCTGTTACATCTGCTCTCCGCAGTCGCACTTCTGGTATGGGGCACCCATATTGTCCGTACCGGCGTGATGCGCGTATTTGGTGCCCGTTTACGTACCGTTCTCAGCAGCAGCGTTGAGAAGAAACCGCTCGCCTTCTGCGCGGGTATTGGCGTAACGGCACTGGTTCAGAGCAGCAACGCCACGACGCTGCTTGTCACCTCGTTTGTGGCGCAAGATCTGGTGGCGCTGGCCCCGGCGCTGGTGATTGTACTGGGTGCTGATGTAGGTACCGCGTTGATGGCGCGTATCCTTACCTTTGATCTCTCCTGGCTGTCGCCGTTGCTGATTTTTATTGGCGTCATCTTCTTCCTCGGCCGCAAACAAACGCGAGCCGGACAGCTCGGACGCGTAGGGATTGGCCTGGGGCTTATCCTGCTGGCGCTGGAACTGATTGTGCAGGCGGTCACTCCCATTACCGAGGCTAATGGTGTTCAGGTCATCTTCGCTTCGCTGACTGGCGACATCATGCTGGACGCGCTGATCGGTGCAGTGTTTGCCATCGTCAGTTACTCGAGCCTGGCTGCGGTACTGCTGACAGCAACACTCACCGCTGCAGGGGTGATCTCCTTCCCGGTCGCGTTATGTCTGGTGATCGGGGCTAACCTCGGTTCTGGCCTGCTGGCGATGCTCAACAACAGTGCCGCTAATGCTGCCGCCCGTCGCGTAGCGCTTGGCAGCCTGTTGTTCAAGCTGGTGGGCAGCCTGATTATCCTGCCCTTTATCCACCCGCTGGCGAACCTGATGGACAACCTTCCGCTGCCGAAGGCGGAGTTGGTGATCTATTTCCACGTTTTCTATAACCTGGTGCGCTGCCTGGCGATGGTGCCTTTTGCTGAGCCGATGGCCCGTTTCTGTGAACGACTTATTCAGGATGAACCGGAGCTGGATGCGCGTCTGAAACCTAAGCATCTGGATACGTCCGCGTTGGACACCCCTGCACTGGCGCTGGCGAATGCTGCCCGTGAGACGCTGCGTATAGGCGATGCGATGGAAACCATGCTCGAAGGGCTGCAAAAGGTGATGCACGGCGAGCCACGTGAAGAGAAAGAGCTGCGCAGACTGGCGGACGACATCAACGTGCTCTATACCGCCATCAAGCTCTATCTTGCGCGTATTCCGCAGGATGAACTGGCGGAGGAGGAGTCCCGCCGCTGGGCGGAAATTATCGAGATGTCGCTTAACCTGGAGCAGGCCTCAGATATCGTTGAGCGCATGGGCAGCGAGATTGCCGACAAATCCCTTGCCGCGCGTCGCGCATTTTCAGGTGAAGGCCTGAAGGAGCTGGAGGCGCTGCACGAACAGCTGGTCAGCAACCTCAAGCTGGCGATGTCGGTGTTCTTCTCCAGCGACGTGCCGAGTGCGCGCCGCCTGCGCCGCAACAAGCATCGTTTCCGTATTCTGAACCGCCGCTACTCGCACGCCCACGTTGAGCGTCTGCATCAGCAGAACGTGCAGAGTATCGAAACGAGTTCGCTGCACCTGGGGCTGCTGGGGGATATGAAACGTCTCAACTCGTTGTTCTGCGCGGTGGCGTACAGCGTGATGGAACAGCCGGATGAAGACGACGAGCGGGATGAATATTAATCTCTGAAAGCGCCTCGCAAAACCGTTTTGCGAGGCGTGACACCTTATAAAGCGCCATTTACTCTTCAGACCTTACATTTTTAAGGGAATAGAAAATGCTCGTTTATTACGCTACTCTTCGCCAATTCATGCGCATTCCGATGGGGGTTCTCATGCGCACTACTCAAGGCATTAAAAAATCAGTTAATGTGTCGTTAGCACCAGAAATTCTTGAAGAGGCGCGACGGCTTAAACTTAATCTATCCGCTGTACTCACGGCTGCGCTGCAGGAGCAGTTTCGTGCGCATCAGCGCGCCGAGTGGTTAGCAGAAAATAAAGCTTCTATTGAGGCCATTAACCAGTGGGTTGATGAAAACGGCTCTTTTAGTGACTTTCAGAGGTCGTTCTGATGGAGCAATATTTTGCTTATGAGAATGAAGGTAAGGGGAAAACTGCCTATCCCTGGCTAATCAATATGCAGCATCCCGTGGCCAATGTGATGAAGCATATCCTGGTCGCCCCCGCAGTTGAGCTTAGCCACCTGGGAGGCATTCAACCGCCTGCGAAAGTGTGCCCTGTCGTTGAGATAGCGGGTAAGCTCTGCGTGGTCATGATGCACATGATGGCAGGCATATCGCCAAAAGAGTTAGGCGAGCGTGTCGCCGATCTTACGCAAAACCGGGCTTCATTGCGGGATGCACTCGATTTTTTGATCAACGGTTACTAACACTTTTTTGTCAGCCGCAAGGTAAGGTATATTTCGCCCTTCACAGGAGAAACTATGCTGCCAACTCAATCAACCCGATTAAACAAATACATTAGCGAGAGCGGGATCTGCTCACGTCGCGAGGCTGACCGTTACATTGAACAGGGTAACGTGTTCCTCAACGGCAAACGCGCCACCATTGGCGACCAGGTCGTCCCTGGCGATGTGGTTAAAGTGAATGGTCAGGTCATCGAACCCCGCGATGCTGAAGACCTGGTGTTTATCGCGTTGAATAAACCGGTTGGTATCGTCAGTACCACGGAAGATGGCGAGCGGGACAACATCGTTGATTTCGTTAACCACAGCAGCCGTGTCTTCCCGATTGGTCGACTGGATAAAGACTCCCAGGGGCTGATTTTTCTCACCAACCACGGTGACCTGGTGAACAAAATTCTGCGCGCCGGAAATGACCATGAGAAAGAGTACATCGTCACGGTGAATAAGCCTGTGACGGATGAGTTTATCCGTGGGATGGGGGCGGGCGTGCCAATTCTGGGCACCGTTACGAAGAAGTGTAAGGTGAAGAAAGAAGCACCGTTCGCGTTTCGTATTACGCTGGTCCAGGGTTTAAACCGGCAGATCCGCCGTATGTGTGAGCACTTCGGTTATGAAGTGACGAAGCTGGAACGCACGCGCATCATGAACGTCAGCTTGTCCGGGATCCCGCTGGGTGAATGGCGTGATTTAACGGATGACGAGCTGATCGAGCTGTTCAAACTTATTGAGAATTCTTCATCCGAAGCAAAGCCGAAGGCCAAAGCCAAACCTAAAACCCAGGCGATTAAGCGCCCGGTGGTGAAGGCGCCGCAGGCGGAAGAGAAAGGACGCGGCAAACCGGCCAACGGGAAACGCTTTACCCAGCCTGGCCGTAAAAAGAAAGGGCGCTAATCAGCGCCTTCCACGAGTCGATGTGTTGGCAGACCACGAGAAGGTCGCCTCCGCATCGGGTTTATAAGCCTGCTGCTTTTTCAGTTTGCGGGCTTTTTTCGCCTCAGCCTCACGCTGTGTCATCAATTTGTCGATATACTCTTTTTTAACCTGGTTCGTTTCGGCGTTCGTCAGCGTGCGGCCATGTGCGATACGGGCGCGGTCGAGAAGCGTTTTCAGTTCGCGCTGCTCGGCTTCCGTCATGTCTTTCTGGGTCAGTCGTGGTGTAGCCATTGCTGAAGCCTCCTGATGGGGAGGCTTCAGTGTAAAGCAAGCCGCGTAAATTAACCCTGCTTCACCGCATCTTTTTTGGGTTGTTCATCAATCGGCTTACCGGACCAGTAACCCGCCAGCAGCGAACCGGACAGGTTATGCCAGACGGAGAACAGTGCGCCAGGTAGGGCCGCCAGTGGTGAGAAGTAAATCTTACCGAGTGCTGCCGCCAGACCGGAGTTCTGCATTCCCACCTCGATTGCCAGCGTGCGGCAGGTGGACTCGTCAAAGCCAAACAGCTTCCCGCCCCAGTAACCACCGAGTAATCCAATGGTGTTATGCAGCACTACCGCGACGATCACCACAAAGCCTACAGAAGCAATGTGTGAGGCGGAACCCGCCACCACGGCGCTGATGATCGCCAGAATGCAGACCATCGAGAACGCCGGCAGATACGGTTCAACCGTTTTCACCACGCGCGGGAAAAGATGGTGAATGACCAGCCCTAGCGCAATCGGGATCACTACTATTTGCAGGATGCTAAGCAGCATGCCCATGACGTCCACCTGAATATGTGCGTCCACATATAAGCGCGTTAACAGCGGGGTGGCAATTACGCCAACCAGTGTGGAAACGGAAGAGATAGTGACGGAGAGTGCCACATCGCCTTTCGCAAGGTAGATCATCACGTTGGATGCGGTACCGCTGGCCACGCTGCCCACCAGCACCATCCCGGCGGAGAGATCGGGCGGCATCTTAAAGGCCATCGCCAGAAGCCACGCGGCGAGCGGCATCACCAGGTAGTGCAGGAATATGCCTGCAGCGACGGGGGCCGGGCGCGACAGCACGCGTTTAAAATCGTCGATTTTCAGATGCACGCCCATACCGAGCATGATCAGCATCAGCAGGGTGGTGACCCATGGACCAATACCGGTGAACGAGGTGGGCGTGTAATACGCGACTACGGAGAGCAGCAGCGCCCATAACGGGAACAGCCGTGTGATGGCGGATAACATAGGTATTTCCTTGCGATTGTGTTGTGTTTAGTTATGAAAAAGCCGGGTCTGTGCCCGGCTTATAGGTATTGTTTATCGTGCTAACGAATTTTATTCAAACAAATTCTGATGAAGTTTCTGCACCACCTGCTCCGCCTGATCGGCAGGGACCAGGAAGCAGAGGTTATAGCTGGATGCACCGTAACAAATCATACGGATGTTGAACGGGTCGAGTACGCCGAAGACCTCTTTCCCTACGCCGCAGGCACGCGACAGCTTGTTGCCAATGATGGCAACCAGCGCCAGATTTTCTTCTACTTCCACGCGGCACAGTTCAGAAAGCTCAATCAGCAGTGACTGCGTCAGCAGGGTGTCACCAGTGGAGGTGGAACCGGTAGTATCCAGCGTCAGCGCGATGCTCACTTCGGAGGTGGTGATCAGGTCTACAGAGATGTTATGGCGCGCCAGAATGCCAAACACTTCCGCCAGGAAGCCACGGGAGTGCAGCATATTGTGGCTGTGCAGCGTGACCAGCGTCTGGCGACGGCGCAGGGCCAACGCGCGGAACAGTGGTGGATTTTCCGTTTTCTTGCAGACCAGCGTGCCGCCTGCTTTCGGGTCTTTACTGGAGCCGACGAAGACCGGAATATCGCTACGTACGGCTGGCAAAAGGGTTGCCGGGTGCAGCACCTTCGCGCCGAAGGTGGCCATTTCTGCCGCTTCTTCGAAGGCGATCACATCAATACGTTTAGCCGCAGAAACAACGCGCGGGTCGGTGGTGTAAATGCCCGGAACGTCAGTCCAGATATCCACGCGCGTTGCATGCAGGGCTTCGCCCAACAGTGCGGCGGTGTAGTCGCTGCCGCCACGGCCAAGCGTGGTGGTGCGGCCTTTCGCTTCACTGCCGATAAAGCCCTGGGTGATCACAATACCATCTGCCAGACGGGGAGCCAGCTGCTGGTTGGTCAGCTCCGCCAGCGCTTCAACGTCCGGCTCGGCGCGGCCAAAGCGATCGCTGGTACGCATCACTTTGCGCACGTCAAACCACTGCGCCTGAATGTTACGCTCGCGCATGATTTCCACAAACAGCAGAGTCGACATCAGTTCGCCATGGCTGACCAGCTCATCGGTCAGGGCGGTGGAGGTGGCCAGAGAAGCCGCTTCTGCCAGCGTGGTGATATTTTCCAGCAGGCGTTCCACTTCTTCGCGGATGACATTCGGGTTCTGCAGACGTTCAAGGATGTCGAACTGAATTTTGCGCAGTGCATCCAGCTTAACGAAACGCTCGGTCGCTTCCAGTCCTTCAGACAGAGAAACCAGCAGGTTCGTCACGCCAGCAGAGGCAGAAAGCACCACCAGGCGGGTATTCGGATCGGCTAGCACCACATCGGCGCTGCGGTTCATGGCATCGTAATCGGCCACACTGGTGCCGCCAAATTTGGCGACCACAAAACTCGTCATAACAACCTCGTGTCAGGGAATGAATAAAGCGACCTTGGCACAAGAATGAAACGAAAACAGGTGCAGGCGCAAAATACGGCCCTATAAATAAAATGCGGGGGAGGTCCTGTCAATGCCGGGATTATGCGGATTTTTCATGGGGGGGTACCCCTGAGAAACAGGACTTATAACAGGGCCATATTTTATGCTTCATTTTACCCGGTTTTGACCGACATTTCGCCGCTCCGGGAGCGCTCTCCAGCAGCTATACTTTTCGGGTCTTTTCACCTGCGTTTGATGCAGGCCAGGGCAATGGCATAAAAACCATCACAATTTTTATTTGCAGGCGCTACAATCGACCGCAGTCACAATTCTCAAATCAGAAGAGTATTGCTAATGAAAAACATCAACCCAACGCAGACCGCTGCCTGGCAGGCACTACAAAAACATTTTGATGAAATGAAAGACGTCACTATCGCGGAGCTGTTCGCGAAAGATGCCGATCGTTTCAACAAATTCTCCGCGACCTTTGATGACCTGATGCTGGTGGATTTCTCCAAAAACCGCATTACCGAAGAGACGCTGGCGAAACTGCAGGATCTGGCAAAAGAGACGCAGCTTGCTGACGCCATCAAATCCATGTTCTCCGGTGAGAAGATCAACCGCACCGAAGACCGTGCCGTGCTGCACGTGGCGCTGCGTAACCGTAGCAATACGCCAATCATCGTTGACGGCAAAGATGTAATGCCGGAAGTGAACGCGGTGCTGGAAAAGATGAAAGCCTTCTCCGAAGCGATCATCTCTGGTAGCTGGAAAGGCTACACCGGCAAAGCCATCACCGACGTGGTTAACATCGGTATCGGCGGTTCTGACCTCGGTCCATTCATGGTGACCGAAGCGCTGCGTCCATATAAAAACCACCTCAACATGCACTTTGTCTCTAACGTCGATGGTACCCACATCGCCGAAGTGCTGAAGAACGTGAACCCGGAAACCACCCTGTTCCTGGTTGCGTCTAAAACCTTTACCACTCAGGAAACCATGACCAACGCCCATAGCGCGCGCGACTGGTTCCTGAAGACTGCTGGCGACAACAAGCACGTGGCGAAACACTTCGCGGCGCTGTCCACCAACGGCAAGGCCGTTGGTGAGTTCGGGATTGATACCGCGAACATGTTTGAGTTCTGGGACTGGGTTGGCGGCCGTTACTCTCTGTGGTCTGCAATCGGTCTGTCCATCATCCTGTCTGTCGGCTTCGACAACTTCGTTGAGCTGCTATCAGGCGCACACGCGATGGATAAACACTTCTCCAGCACCGCACCAGAGAAAAACCTGCCTGTGCTGCTGGCGCTGATTGGTATCTGGTACAACAACTTCTTCGGCGCTGAAACCGAAGCGATCCTGCCATACGATCAGTACATGCACCGTTTCGCGGCCTACTTCCAGCAGGGCAACATGGAATCCAACGGTAAATACGTTGACCGTAACGGCAACGCCGTGGATTACCAGACCGGTCCAATCATCTGGGGTGAGCCGGGCACGAACGGTCAGCACGCGTTCTACCAGCTGATTCACCAGGGCACCAAAATGGTACCGTGCGATTTCATCGCCCCGGCTATCACCCATAACCCACTGTCCGACCACCATCCGAAGCTGCTGTCTAACTTCTTCGCCCAGACTGAAGCGCTGGCATTTGGTAAATCCCGCGAGGTGGTCGAGCAGGAATACCGTGACCAGGGTAAAGATCCGGCAACCCTGGATCACGTTGTGCCGTTCAAAGTGTTCGAAGGCAACCGTCCAACCAACTCCATCCTGCTGCGCGAAATCACGCCGTTCAGCCTGGGGGCGCTGATTGCCCTGTACGAGCACAAAATCTTCACGCAGGGCGCGATCCTGAACATCTTCACCTTTGACCAGTGGGGCGTTGAGCTGGGCAAACAGCTGGCAAACCGTATTCTGCCAGAGCTGGGTGATGATAAAGCGATTACCAGCCATGACAGCTCAACAAATGGTTTGATCAACCGTTATAAAGCATGGCGTGCGTAATTAAAATGTCATGAAAAGTGCCGGCGATATGCCGGCATTTTTTTATCGGATAATTCCTGATGTCTATTATCTCCCTCAAATTTCACTACTGAGTTTTATCTGAAAAAAGCCGTTAACCCGTTAATTGCTGCGGTTTATTTTAGGAATATACGGATAATTGCTTTCAGCTTTTTTATTTTATCTTAATGATTTTATTGGTTTTTATATTTATCTTTCTTTTCTTATACTTCGATCTTATCCATTAGTCTGAAAACTCTCTCCCTATTTACCCTTACGGCAAACCCTCTGCAGTAGTTGTGTATACTCGATTCCGCCTGAAATTCTTATCGGGCAAATCTCCATTCATTCATTGAAGGGAAATTGTTATGAAAAAAGTACTGTATGGCATTTTTGCCATATCTGCGCTTGCGGCGACATCTGTCTATGCAGCTCCGGTTCAGGTCGGGGAAGCGGCAGGGTCGGCTGCGACGTCTGCGTCTGCGGGAAGTTCTACCGCAGCCAGCACCAGCACCGTAAGTTCAGCCGTGGGTGTCGCGCTGGCGGCAACCGGTGGCGGTGATGGCTCCAATACCGGAACCACGACCACCACAACGACCAGCACCCGATAATTCCGGGTGTTTTAATCATAACCACACTTCGGTGTGGTTATTTCGCCCTTCGGAGAAGAGTCGTGAAGCGACCTGCAATCATCATGATTTGCCTGCTCTTGCAGGCGTGCTCAGCCACCACCAAAGGGCTGGGGAACTCACTGTGGGACAGCATGTTCGGCACACCGGGTGTACATCTGACCGATGATGAACTTCAGAACATGCCGTATGCCAGCCAGTACATGCAGTTAAACGATGGCCCGCAACTGTTTGTGGTGCTCGCTTTCGATGAAAACGGGCAGCAGAAATGGGTGACGCAGGATCAGGCCACCATCGTGACGCAGCATGGACGTCTCGTGAAAACCCTGTTGGGTGGAGACAACCTGCTTGAGGTGAACAATATCGCTGCTGACCCGCTTATCAAACCCAACCAGATCACCGACGGCGCAAGCTGGACGCGCACGATGGGCTGGACCGAGCATAAACAGGTGCGTTACGCCACCGCACGCTCCACCTTCCGTTGGGAGGGGACGGACAGTGTCAGCGTGGGAAGTGACAAAACCCAGGTTCGCGTGCTCGATGAAGAAGTGATCACCGACCAGGCCACGTGGCATAACCGTTTCTGGGTCGACGATGACGGACAAATCCGTCAGTCCCTGCAGTATCTCGGAGCCGGATTCTTCCCGGTCAAAACTACGCTTATCAAGGCCGCGAAATCATGAAAACACTTATTCGCGTGGCGCTGATCGCCAGTTTTGCCGCGCCGCTTGCCTGGTCTGCCGGAACGGTGAAGGTCTATATCCCGGACAGCACGCAGCCCAAAACACTGACCAACGCCGGGCATCTGTTCGATCTCGTCGGCCAGCCCAGACTGGCGAACAGCTGGTGGCCTGGCGCGGTGATCGCTGAACGCCAGAAAACCGCTGAAGCGGAACAACAATACAAGGCGCTCCTCGCCAGGCTGACGGGATTAGCGGAGCAGGAAGAGGGTGACGATGCGGCGGCGATTAACAGCGTTCGCCAGCAGGTTCAGGCCCTGAAAATCACCGGTCGGCTGCCGGTGAACCTCGATCCAGATGACGTGCGCGTGTCGGAGAACGGTAACCCGGCTCTGGAAGGGGAATACACGCTCTGGCTGCCTGCACAACCCTCAACCATCACCGTTTTTGGTCTTATCAGCCACCCCGGGAAAAAGCCCTTTACGCCCGGTCGTGACGTGGCGAGCTATCTCGACGAGCAGAGCCTGTTAAGCGGTGCGGATAACAGCTACGCCTGGGTGGTTTACCCTGACGGGCACACACAAAAAGCGCCAGTGGCCTACTGGAACAAACGCCATATCGAACCTATGCCTGGCAGCATCATTTTTGTCGGTTTTGCCGACCATTTCTGGACGAAGGGGTATGACGGACTTAACGCCGATATCCTTCGCTCCCTGATACAGCGGATTCCGGAATAATGAAAAGAACCTATCTCTACAGCATGCTGGCACTTTGTGTGAGTGCCGCCTGCCATGCAGAAACGTATCCGGCACCTATTGGCCCGTCCCAGTCAGACTTCGGTGGCGTCGGTTTACTGCAAACGCCCACCGCACGTATGGCGCGTGAGGGTGAGTTGAGCCTTAACTATCGCGATAACGATCAATACCGCTACTACTCGGCGTCGGTGCAACTGTTTCCGTGGCTTGAAACCACGCTGCGCTATACCGACGTGCGTACGAAACAGTACAGCAGCGTAGAGGCGTTCTCCGGCGATCAGACTTACAAAGATAAAGCCTTCGACCTCAAAGTACGTCTGTGGGAAGAGAGTTACTGGATGCCGCAGGTCTCCGTCGGCGCAAAAGATATCGGCGGTACCGGTCTGTTTGATGCGGAATACATCGTTGCCAGTAAAGCCTGGGGACCATTTGATTTCTCACTCGGTCTGGGCTGGGGTTATCTCGGTACCAGCGGCAACGTCAAAAACCCGTTTTGCTCCTACAGCGATAAATATTGCTACCGCGATAATAGTTACCAGAAAGCGGGTTCGATCAACGGCGACCAGATGTTCCACGGACCGGCGTCGCTGTTTGGTGGCGTCGAATACCAGACACCCTGGCAGCCGCTGCGCCTGAAGCTGGAGTATGAAGGGAATGACTACTCGCAGGATTTCGCTGGCAAGATTGAACAGAAGAGCAAGTTTAACGTCGGCGCCATTTATCGCGTCACCGATTGGGCCGACGTTAACCTCAGCTACGAGCGTGGCAATACCTTCATGTTTGGCTTCACGCTGCGCACTAACTTCAACGACATGCGCCCGCACTACAACGATAACGCACGGCCTGCATACCAGCCGGAGCCGCAGGACGCCATCCTGCAGCACTCGGTGGTGGCAAACCAGCTGACGTTGCTGAAATATAATGCGGGTCTGGCGGATCCGAAAATTCAGGTAAAAGGCGATACGCTGTACGTTACCGGCGAGCATGTGAAATACCGCGACTCGCGTGAAGGGATCGAGCGCGCCAACCGGATCGTCATGAACGATCTCCCGGATGGGATCCGCACGATCCGCGTGACGGAGAACCGTCTCAACCTGCCGCAGGTGACGACGGAAACGGACGTCGCCAGCCTCAAGCGCCATCTGGAAGGTGAACCGCTCGGGCATGAAACCGAGCTGGTGCAAAAACGCGTAGAGCCGATCGTGCCAGATACCACCGAGCAGGGCTGGTATATCGACAAGTCGCGCTTCGATTTCCATATCGATCCGGTGCTGAATCAGTCCGTCGGCGGGCCAGAGAACTTCTACATGTATCAGCTGGGCGCGATGGCGACAGCGGATCTGTGGCTCACCGACCACCTGCTGACCACCGGTAGCCTGTTTGGCAACATTGCTAACAACTACGACAAGTTCAACTACACCAATCCGCCAAATGACTCGACGCTGCCGCGCGTGCGCACCCGCGTGCGTGAGTATGTGCAGAATAATGTCTATGTGAACAACCTGCAGGCCAACTACTTCCAGTACTTCGGCAACGGCTTCTACGGCCAGGTGTACGGCGGATATCTGGAAACCATGTTCGGCGGCGCTGGGGCAGAAGTGCTTTATCGTCCTGTCGACAGCAACTGGGCGTTCGGGATTGATGCCAACTATGTCAAACAGCGTGACTGGCGCAGCGCCCAGGACATGATGAAGTTCACCGACTATAGCGTCAAAACGGGTCATCTGACCGCCTACTGGACACCGTCATTTGCCCCTGACGTACTGGTGAAAGCCAGCGTCGGCCAGTACCTGGCGGGTGATAAGGGCGGCACGCTGGATATATCTAAACACTTTGACAGCGGCGTCGTGGTGGGCGGTTATGCCACCATCACCAACGTCTCGCCGGACGAATATGGGGAAGGGGACTTCACCAAAGGCGTATACGTGTCGATTCCGCTGGATCTGTTCTCGTCAGGCCCAACCCGCAGCCGTGCGGCGATTGGCTGGACGCCGCTGACGCGCGACGGGGGTCAGCAGTTGGGTCGTAAGTTCCAGCTGTATGATATGACCAGCGATAAAAACATTAACTTCCGCTGATGCCTGACCAGCCCGGTGGTACTTCACCACCGGGCGATCGCGCGAAATATAAACAAAAAATATAGATCTCCGTCACATTTTTGCGTTATACAGGAACCTCGCCCCGGAGAATGAGGTGCTGTATGACATCCCTGACTCGCCCGCGCGTTGAGTTTATCTCAACTATCCTCCAGACCGTGCTGAACCTCGGTCTGTTGAGCCTTGGACTGATACTGGTCGTCTTTTTGGGAAAAGAGACGGTGCATCTGGCGGATGTGCTGTTTGCCCCTGAACAAACCAGCAAATATGCGCTGGTGGAAGGACTGGTGGTCTACTTTCTCTACTTTGAATTTATCGCCCTGATTGTGAAGTACTTTCAGTCCGGCTTTCACTTCCCGCTGCGTTATTTCGTCTACATTGGGATCACCGCGATAGTGCGGCTGATCATCGTCGATCATAAATCCCCGCTCGACGTGCTGATCTACTCGGCGGCGATCCTGCTGCTGGTAATCACCCTCTGGCTGTGTAACTCGAAGCGGCTGAAACGCGAATAAAAAAATGGCGGCCCGGAGGCCGCCTAATAACAGTCACAAGTTGGGTCAATACAATACGTCTAAAGTTGAGGGTTGCAGTGGCATAACAAAATGAAACTTAACCTTTCACACCGCCCGCCGTCAGGCCATTCACCAGCCAGCGCTGCGCCAGCAGGAATACCACGGTAATCGGGATGGCGGAGAGCACGGCCGCCGCGGCAAAGTCGCCCCACAGGTAGTTTTGCGGGTTGAGGTATTGCTGCATACCGACGGCCAGCGTGTAGCTATTCACATCACGCAGTAACAGAGAAGCGACGGGCACTTCGGTGATGGCGGCGATAAACGACAGGATAAACACCACCGCCAGGATAGGCACCGACAGCGGCAGCAGCACCAGACGGAACGCCTGCCACGGGGTTGCACCATCCAGTGCCGCAGCTTCTTCCAGCGAGCCGTCGATGGTTTCGAAATACCCTTTGATGGTCCACACATGCAGTGCGATACCGCCAAGATAGGCGAAGATTACGCCACCGTGGGTGTTCAGGCCGATAAACGGCACGTACTGGCCCAGACGGTCAAACAAGGCATACAACGCGACCAGCGACAGTACCGCCGGGAACATCTGGAAAATCAGCATCCCTTTCAGCAGTGAGGCCTTGCCCGGGAACTTCATACGGGCGAAAGCGTACGCACAAGTGGTGGAGAGCGTCACGATACCTATCGCGGTGATCCCGGCGATTTTCACCGAGTTCCACAGCCATAACAGCACCGGGAACGGCGGCGGTGTGACGCGACCATCTGCGTGTTCCACGCTGAAGCCCAGCGCGAGCTTCCAGTGCTCCCAGGAGATTTCGTCCGGGATCAGGCTCCCGGTGGCGAAGTTACCCGAACGCAGGGAGATGGCGATGACCATCAGTAGCGGGAACATGATCGCCGCAATAAAAATCAGCAGGCCTAAATGCGTCGCCAGGAGGCGCAGTTTCTGAGATTTGGGTTGTACCATAGCCATGATCGATGCCCTCCTTAGTCAAATTTCATTCGTGTGGCTTTCAGGTTCACAATCGCCAGGGCGCCAACCAGCAGGAAGATCAGGGTGGCAATCGCCGCCGCCAGACCGAAGTCCTGACCACCGCCGCCTTCGAAAGCAATACGGTAGGTGTAGCTCACGAGCAGGTCGGTATAGCCCGCCGGCGTGGTGGTGCCAAGACGGTCAGGGCCGCCGTTGGTCAACAGTTGAATCAGCACAAAGTTGTTAAAGTTGAAGGCGAAGCTGGCAATCATCAGCGGCGTCAGCGGCTTAATGAGCAGCGGCAGCGTAATCTTAAAGAAGTTCTGGAACGGACCCGCTCCGTCCATCGCCGAGGCTTCGTACAGATCGTCCGGGATCGCCTTCAACAGCCCCATGCACAGGATCATCATGTACGGATAGCCCAGCCAGGTATTGACGATGATAATCATCGAACGGGCAGTCGTCGGGTCGCTGAACCAGGCCGGTTTGATACCAAACAGCGCGCTCAGCATCATGTTGATTTCACCGAAGCTCTGGTTAAACAGCCCTTTGAAAATCAGAATCGAAATAAACGACGGTACGGCATACGGCAGAATCAGCAGTACGCGATAAATCGCTTTGCCTTTCAGGGCTTCCCACTGCACGAGACAGGCCAGAACCATGCCCACAGCCACGGTCAGGATCACGGTCAGAACCGAGAAGACCACCGTCCAGATGAAGATGGCGAAGAACGGTTTCTGAATGCCTTCGTCGGTAAACACGCGGGTAAAGTTGTCCCAGCCGATGGTGACGGTATAGCCCGGGCTGAGCTTGTCATCACCCCATTTGCCATCGGCAGTAATGGACTGATAGAAACCAATGTCGTTGTTCGGACGATATTTCACGCCGCTCTGGTTGTTGGTCAGCGTGCCGTCATCCGCCAGCGTGTAGAGAGGCTGCGTGCCGGAGAACTGGCGCAGTGAGCTCATGGTCACTTTGCTTTCGTCTGGCAGTACGGCGGTGAGCTGGGTCAGCGCCTGACGGTTCTGGGTAATGACGCGCAGGTTGGCACGTTCGCCTTCCGGCAGCGCTGCGGCCTCTTTTAAGGTCAGCTTCTGCTCGCCGCCAAATTTGAACGCGTCGGAGACATAGTATTTGCTGCTTGCTTCGTCAGTAAGCGCTAACTTCCACTCGTTACCGGCAGGATACAGGCCGAAGTTAAAGGTCTTGCCGGCCTGGTAAGAGCGATCCAGAAGGACCTGCTGGGCACGTTCCTGCGCAAGCTGGTTCGTGCTGCTGTAGTTGGTAAACGCAATGGCAATAGTACAAATCAGCGGGAAGAGAACAAACAGCCCCATCCCGGCCACGCCCGGGTAGACATAGCGCCAGGCATAGGCTTTACGGTTGGCGAAAATATACAGGCCAGCAGAGCTTAAAATCAGCGTCATGATGGCAAACAGATATTCCCCTTGTACGTACATTAAAACAACAAGGTAACCCACCAGCAGACACAGCAGACCTATCGCTGACCACTTCAGCGCGTCGCTTTGCCACCAGCGTTTCTTTTTAATGACATCCATGGGGTTCTTCCTCTACAACGGTGGAAACTTATCGTCAGGTGGCGCTGCGCTTACCTGACCTACGGATCGTGCCGTAGTCGTAGGGCGGGTAAGCGCATGCGCCACCCGCCGTTTTTCAGACTTACTTAGTAATACGACCCTGCGCATCTTTCAGCGCGGCATCAACAGTCTGACGACCGCTTGCCGCATTGATGACCGCAGTACGGGTGGCGTACCAGAACGCCGCCATTTGCGGGATGTTCGGCATAATTTCGCCTTTCTGAGCGTTATCCATGGTGGCCGCAATACGTGGGTCTTTTGCCAGGTGATCCTGGAAGGATTTCAGCGCAACGGCACCCAGCGGTTTGTCCTTGTTCACTTCATCCAGACCCTGATCGGTCAGCAGGTAGTTTTCCAGGAACTCTTTCGCCAGCTCTTTGTTCGGGCTTGCCGCGTTGATACCCGCGCTCAGCACACCAACGAACGGTTTAGACGGCTTGCCTTTGAAAGTTGGCAGCAGCGTCACGCCGTAGTTGATTTTGCTCTTGTCGATGTTGGTCCAGGCCCACGGACCGTTGATGGTCATCGCGGTTTCGCCTTTGTTGAACGCCGCTTCCGCGATGGAGTAGTCGGTATCCGCGTTCATATGTTTGTTCTTGATGAGGTCAACCAGGAAGGTCAGACCCGCTTTCGCGCCAGCGTTGTCCACGCCCACGTCTTTCACGTCATACTTGCCGTTTTCAAACTTGAACGCGTAACCGCCGTCCGCAGCAATCAGCGGCCAGGTGAAGTATGGTTCTTGCAGGTTGAACATCAGCGCGCTCTTACCTTTCGCTTTCAGCTCTTTATCCAGTTTCGGGATCTCTTCCCAGGTTTTCGGTGGGTTAGGTACCAGGTCTTTGTTGTAAATCAGAGAAAGGGCTTCAACCGCGATTGGGTAAGCGATCAGCTTGCCGTTATAGCGAACGGCGTCCCAGGTGAACGGGAACAGTTTGTCCTGGAAGGCTTTGTCCGGCGTGACTTCTGCCAGCAGACCCGACTGCGCGTAGCCACCGAAACGGTCATGCGCCCAGAAGATGATGTCCGGGCCGTCACCGGTTGCTGCAACCTGTGGGAATTTCTCTTCCAGCTTATCCGGGTGTTCTACGGTCACTTTGATACCGGTGTCTTTCTCGAATTTTTTACCCACTTCGGCCAGGCCGTTATAGCCCTTATCGCCGTTAATCCAGATTACCAGCTTACCTTCTTCAATTTTGGCGAGAGCCGGTGCGGAAATCATCATTGCTGCAAGGGCGGACAATGCGAAAACACGTGCGCCAGTCTTGATCTTCATATCTGCCATCCTTTTTTGGTGATGTGCTCGTGGATACAATGAGGTGGTTCAACGTGACTCAGTCTCCTTATTTGACATCCTCTTTCCATCCTCCCAACTCCTACGCCCCACCCCCGGTTTGTGTGATCTTCGTTGCATAAATTTAAGTTATGAGTGCTGGCGCACATAAAAACACACTGAATTTTGCAGGTGGCTTCACGAATTTCGCCTCAGCCCTCCAGCCGCGGTCGCAGAGCCTGCTCTCTCATCCTCCCGCCTCCTCCCCCATAAAAAAGCCGGGGGGTGGAGGATTCGGGAAAGTAATGGATACCCCATAGTGAACTTATCTTGAATGTTTCTGTCGGCGACAGGTTGTAACGAAGGGAGAAGGGCATGGCGAGCGTACAGCTGCGTAATGTAACGAAAGCCTGGGGTGACGTTGTGGTGTCGAAAGACATCAATCTGGACATCCACGAAGGTGAGTTCGTGGTATTTGTCGGCCCATCAGGCTGCGGTAAATCTACTCTGCTGCGTATGATTGCCGGTCTTGAAACGATCACCAGTGGCGATTTGTTTATTGGTGACACCCGTATGAACGACATCCCGCCTGCCGAACGTGGCGTAGGCATGGTGTTCCAGTCTTATGCGCTTTACCCCCATCTGTCCGTTGCCGAAAACATGTCCTTTGGCCTGAAACTGGCGGGTGCGAAGAAAGACGTGATTAACCAGCGCGTCACGCAGGTGGCGGAAGTATTACAGCTGGCGCACCTGCTTGAGCGTAAACCGAAAGCGCTTTCCGGCGGTCAGCGTCAGCGTGTGGCGATTGGCCGTACGCTGGTGGCGGAACCGCGCGTGTTCCTGCTCGATGAACCCCTTTCCAACCTGGATGCCGCTCTGCGTGTCCAGATGCGTATTGAAATCTCCCGTCTGCACAAACGTCTTGGCCGCACGATGATTTACGTCACCCACGATCAGGTCGAAGCGATGACCCTCGCCGACAAAATTGTGGTGCTGGACGCCGGTCGCGTGGCGCAGGTGGGCAAACCACTCGAGCTTTATCACTACCCGGCAGACCGCTTTGTTGCGGGCTTCATTGGCTCGCCAAAGATGAACTTCCTGCCCGTCAAAGTGACGGCAACTGCGATCGAACAGGTACAGGTGGAGCTGCCAAACCGCCAGCAGGTCTGGCTGCCTGTTGACAGCGCCAACGTACAGGTAGGGGCAAACATGTCCCTCGGTATTCGTCCTGAGCACCTGCTGCCGAGCCACATCGCCGATGTGACGCTGGAAGGTGAAGTTCAGGTTGTCGAACAGCTTGGTCACGAAACACAGATTCATATCCAGATCCCCGCCATCCGTCAGAACCTGGTCTACCGCCAGAATGACGTGGTGTTGGTAGAAGAGGGTGCCACATTCGCTATCGGCTTGCCGCCAGAGCGTTGCCATCTGTTCCGTGAGGATGGCACTGCATGTCGTCGGTTGCACAAAGAGCCAGGCGTTTAAGCAATCCCAATAGAAGACACGAAACCGACAGGTGAAGTGTTCAAAGAAAAGCAATGATCTCAGGAGATAGAATGATGATTACTCTGCGCAAACAAGTCCCTCTGGCAATCGCCATTGCGGCAGGCATCCTGTCTGCCCAGGCGGGTGCTGTGGACTTTAAAGGTTATGCTCGTTCCGGCATTGGCTGGACAGGGAGTGGCGGTGAGCAACAGTGTTTCCAGGCAACCGGTGCACAAAGTAAATACCGTCTCGGTAACGAATGTGAAACCTATGCGGAATTGAAACTGGGCCAGGAAGTGTGGAAAGAAGGCGATAAGAGCTTCTATTTCGACACCAACGTTGCGTATTCCGTCTCTCAGCAGAACGACTGGGAATCTACCAGCCCGGCCTTCCGTGAAGCTAACGTGCAGGGTAAAAACCTGATTGACGCACTGCCAGGTTCCACCATCTGGGCCGGTAAGCGCTTCTATCAGCGTCATGACGTTCACATGATCGACTTCTACTACTGGGATATTTCTGGTCCTGGTGCGGGTATCGAAAACATCGACCTGGGCTTCGGTAAGCTCTCTCTGGCTGCAACCCGTTCTTCCGAAGCGGGCGGTTCAGCGACCTTTGCCGATCGTGACGCGCTGGGTAACCGTATTTATGACAACCTGGTACCGAACGATGTCTTCGACGTCCGTTTAGCACAGATGCAGGTCAATGAAGGCGGTACGCTGGAGTTCGGTGTTGATTATGGTCACACCAATATTCCAGATGACTACTACCTGCAGCCTGGCGCATCTAAAGACGGTTGGATGTTCACCGCTGAACATACCCAGAGCATGCTGAAGGGCTTTAACAAGTTTGTGCTGCAGTACGCAACTGACTCTATGACCTCCAACGGCAAGGGCCGTCCGGAAGGTGGTAGCATCAACAACAACGGCGACATGTGGCGTGTTCTGGACCACGGTGCGATCTCTCTGGGCGACTCCTGGGATCTGATGTACGTAGGTATGTACCAGGACATCAACCTGGATAACAACAACGGCACCAAATGGTGGACCGTCGGTGTGCGTCCTATGTACAAATGGACGCCAATCATGAGCACCCTGTTAGAAGTGGGCTACGACAACGTTAAGTCTCAGAAAACCGACGACACCAACAGTCAGTACAAAATCACCCTGGCACAACAATGGCAGGCAGGCGACAGCATCTGGTCCCGTCCAGCTATCCGTGTCTTCGCAACTTACGCGAAGTGGGATGAAAAATGGGGCTACGCGAACGGCGACTCCGGTGCAGGCTATGACTCTGGTATTGCGTACAGCGACACGTCCGCAAAAACCTTCAGCCGCGGCGACTCTGATGAGTGGACCTTCGGTGCCCAGATGGAAATCTGGTGGTAATTCGTTAGACCTGACGTAATGACCTAAAAGAGGGGCGCAAGCCCCTCTATCCTTAGGGTGCTGCGCGCTATTGCCTGGCCACCGCAGTGCTCACGCTATCAGAGGTAATAACAATGAAAATGAAGAAAAGTCTCGTCGCGCTGTGCCTCTCTGCGGGGCTGATGGCCTGTGTTCCGGCGGTCTCCTTTGCAGACGTGAATTTCGTACCACAAAATACCAGCGCTGCGCCGGCTATCCCGGCGGCGGCGCTCCAGCAACTGACCTGGACGCCAGTTGATCAATCCAAAACGCAGTCGACACAGCTTTCTACGGGCGGCCAGCAACTGAACGTGCCGGGGATCACCGGGCCGGTTGCCGCCTACAGCGTGCCGGCCAACATTGGTGAGCTAACCCTGACGCTGACCAGCGAAGTGAACAAGCAAACCAGCGTCTTCGCACCTAACGTACTGATTCTGGATCAGAACCTGACGCCATCTGCTTTCTTCCCAAGCGAATATTTTAGTTACCAGGAACCAGGCGTGATGAGCGCCGACCGTCTGGAAGGCAAAATGCGCCTGACGCCTGCCCTGGGTCAGCAGAAGATTTATGTTCTGGTTTTCACGACCGAAAAAGATCTGCAGCAGACCACTAAGCTTATCGATCCGGCAAAAGCCTATGCGAAAGGCACCGGCAACTCGGTTCCGGATATTCCGGATCCATTAGCGCGTCACGTCACCGACGGTTTGCTTAAGCTGAAAGTCTCAACAAACAATGCATCCAGCGTGCTGGTTGGCCCACTGTTTGGCTCTTCCGGTACTGGCCCTGTCACAGTAGGCAATACAGCCGCGCCTGTGTATGCCGCTCCAGCCGCCACAGCCGCTGCCGCACCGGTAGCCGCCGCTGCACCAGCCCCATCGAAGAAAGCTGAACCGGTTCTGAACGACACCGAAGAGTACTTCAACAACGCCATTAAGCAGGCGGTGAAGCGCGGCGATGTCGATAAAGCGCTGAAACTGCTTGATGAAGCCGAACGTTTAGGTTCAACCACTGCCCGTTCCACCTTTATCAGCAGTGTAAAAGGCAAGGGGTAACCGTTTCCCCACAGTGCTGATTTGTTAGTAGTTTGGTGCGCCTGAGTGGGCGCACTTTTTTTGGTATTCTCCGGGCTGTTGCGCTCTTGTTGCGATAGTGATCGTTAAATAACGTTTGGCCGCCCTCAATCTGCTTTTCTGCGATACAATGCCATCACGTTATGTATCGGAGAGTCTGGCATGTCACACCCTGCGCTAACGCAACTGCGTGCGCTGCGCTATTTCGACCAAATACCTGCGCTTGATCCGCAGCAACTGGACTGGTTGCTGCTGGAAGATTCCATGACGAAACGTTTTGAGCAGCAGGGTAAAACGGTCACGGTGACCCTGATTCAGGAAGGGTTTGTCTCTGGCGATGAGATTGCTGCCGAGCTGCCGCTATTGCCGCAAGAGCCACGTTACTGGCTGCGTGAAATTTTACTCTGCGCTGATGGCGAGCCATGGCTTGCCGGGCGGACGGTGGTGCCCGAATCTACCCTTTCCGGGCCCGAGCTGGCGCTGCAACGGCTGGGGAAAACGCCTCTGGGGCGTTACCTTTTCACCTCGTCTGAGCTTACCCGAGATTTTATTGAGATTGGTCGTGATGCCGAACTGTGGGGGCGTCGTTCCCGCCTTCGCCTGAGCGGTAAACCGTTAATACTGACGGAGCTTTTTTTACCGGCATCGCCGTTGTACTAAGAGGAAGAAAAAAATGGAGTGGAGCCTGACGCAGAATAAGCTGTTGGCCTATCACCGCTTAATGCGTACCGATAAACCGATTGGCGCGTTACTGTTGCTGTGGCCGACCTTATGGGCGCTGTGGGTCGCGACGCCGGGCGTGCCACCGCTGTGGATCCTGGGCGTATTCGTTGCCGGCGTCTGGCTGATGCGCGCGGCAGGCTGTGTGGTCAATGACTATGCCGATCGTAAATTCGACGGGCATGTAAAACGTACTGTCGGTCGTCCGTTACCCAGCGGGCAAGTCACCGGGAAAGAAGCCCGCGTGCTGTTCATTGTTCTGGTGCTGCTCTCTTTCCTGCTGGTGTTAACCCTTAACACCATGACCATTCTGCTTTCCGTTGCGGCGCTGGCCCTGGCCTGGGTTTATCCGTTTATGAAACGCTACACCCATCTGCCTCAGGTGGTGCTGGGGGCGGCATTTGGCTGGTCGATTCCGATGGCATTTGCGGCAGTTAGTGAGTCCTTACCACTCAGCTGCTGGCTGATGTTCCTGGCGAATATTCTCTGGGCCGTGGCATATGACACGCAATACGCGATGGTAGACCGTGACGATGACCTGAAAATTGGCATCAAATCAACCGCTATCCTCTTTGGTCGTCAGGACAAGCTGATTATCGGTATCCTGCAGGTCGCGGTACTGGCACTGATGGTCGCGATTGGTCGCATAAACGGGTTGAACTGGGAGTTTTACTGGTCCGTGCTGGTGGCGGGCTTGCTGTTTGCGTACCAGCAAAAGCTGATTGCGAAGCGCGAGCGTGAAGCCTGTTTTAAGGCGTTTATGAATAATAACTACGTCGGTCTGGTGCTATTTTTAGGCCTGGCGATGAGCTATTTCTCCTGAAATAAAGCCCGGTAGGCGTTACGCCACCGGGCGTTTTTTTATCGACGACGCAACAGCCGGAGTGCGTTCGCCGTCACCAGCACCGTTGCCCCGGTATCCGCCAGCACCGCCAGCCACAGCCCGGTCATGCCGAGCAGGGTGGTCACCAGGAATATCCCTTTCAGCCCCAGCGCGATGCCAATGTTCTGACGGATATTGGCACGCGTCGCACGTGCCAGCCCGATCATCTGCGCCAGCCCGGTCAGGCGGTTGTGGGTCAGCGCCGCGTCGGCCGTTTCCAGCGCCACGTCGGTACCGCTGCCCATCGCAATACCAATGGTGGACGCTTTCATCGCCGGGGCATCGTTAATCCCGTCACCAACCATCGCCAGCGGGGCATGAGCGTTCAACTCTGTGACTGCGCTGACCTTATCTGCAGGCAACAATCCGGCTTTAAATTCCAGCCCCAGTTCACCGGCAATTGCGGCTGCCGCACGAGGGTTATCGCCTGTAAGAATAACGCCCTGTACGCCCAGTTGGTGCAGCGCCGCCACGGCTTCTTTTGCGTCATCACGCAGGGTATCGCGCAATGCCAGCATTCCTTTCGCCACGCCGTCCTGCATGACGACCACGACCGTTTGCCCGGTCTGTTCTAACGCCTCAACCTCTGGAGTAGAAGACTTGCCAGCCGCGACAATCAGCACCTTTTTACCGTCGACGACGGCCTCAATGCCTGAGCCCATCAGTGCCCGCTGGGAAGTTGCCGCAGGGATGGTGAGTTCACGCGCCTTCGCTTCACGCACAATCGCCTGCGCCAGCGGGTGGGTTGAACCTTGCTCTACGGCAGCTGCCAATGTCAGCAGTTCGTTTTCACTGATTTCCTGCGGATAAACACCGGTCACCTGCGGCTTACCTACGGTCAGCGTACCGGTTTTATCGAAGGCAATGTGCTGAACCTGGCTTAGCTGTTCCAGGGCGGCTCCGCCTTTGATCAGCGCTCCGCGACGTGCCGCCGCCGCAAGCCCGGATGTGATGGCCGCCGGGGTGGAGATCACCAGCGCACACGGACAGCCAATCAACAGCAGCGTCAGACCTTTATAAATCCAGCCTTCCCACGGTGCGCCGAAAAACAGGGGTAGAACGACAGTGACCAGCAGGGCAACCAGCATGATGGCGGGGGTGTAAATCCTGCTGAAGCGATCGATAAACCGCTCAACTGGCGCGCGACGCTCTTCGGCTTCCTCAATCAGCTTCAGAATACGGTCGATGGCGCTGTCACCGGGTTCGGAAAGCACCGTCAGTTGCACCAGACGATCAACACTGGTGGCACCCGCAGGCACTTTTTCACCGGTTGTACGTTCAACCGGAATCGATTCTCCGGTGAGGGCGCTTTCGTCGAAGCTTGCTGTTGCGGTGAGCAACTCACCGTCTGCAGGCAGACGCCCGCCTGCGGCGACTTCAATCACATCGCCCGGGCGCAGCGTGTTGATGGCGACGGTTTCCCGGTTGTCGTTGATCACGCGTGTGGCGGTTTCAGGTTTCAGGGCCATTAGCGCGCTGACTCCTTTACGCGCGCGGCTGGCGGCCCAGCCCTCAAGACGTTCACCGATTAAGAACAGCAGCAGCACCATCGCCGCTTCTGCTGTCGCACCAATAAACAGTGCACCAATAGCGGCCACGCTCATCAGCGTTTCGATGGCAAACCAGCTTCCGCTTTTCATCAGCCGCAATGCCTGACGGGCAATTGGGAACAGCCCAACCAGCGTGGTGGCGATGAATGCCAGATTGCCGAACGGATGGTTAATCTGTTCCAGTCCCCAGCTCAGGGCCATCATGATGATGAGGGTAATAAGCGGCAGATTTTCTCGCAGGGAAGAGGTTTTTTCTGCCGGCGCATTTTCGCTACGCAGACTGTAACCCGCCTGACTTACGGCAGCTTCAACCTGTTTGCTAACGTCGTTATCCGCGCTGACCAGCAGCTTTTCAGTGGCAAACAGAACCTGGACATGACTCACACCCGGCACCTGTTTTACCGCGTTTTCAACTTTACGGGCGCAGGCGGCGCAGTCCATACCGTTGACGACCCAACTGTAGCGGTTGCCGTTTTCAGGGAGTATTTCGGTTTGTGTTTCGCACGCACCATCGCAGCAGCAGTCGTCCTTCGGCGGAACCGGACTGAGCTTAAATGCTGAGAATTGTGGGGCTTTTTTTGGTGTTTCTGGAGTCGACATGGCAGTCTCCGGCAATGATAATTTTCTCATTAACCGCAGCATACACTCTGGAGTCGACTCCAGAGTCAAGGCTTATTTAAATATACAGCGAGCGCACAATCAGGAAGTGTCCGGCAAAGTAGCAGGCGGCGGCAATCGCGTTATCCGCCCGGAAACGACGGCGATAGTGGCTGCCCAGCCATACGATATTCCCGAGTAACAACAGTGCTGCACCGAAGAACGCGGACATCGCCGGTGCCGTTGGACGGAAGAACCACAGTTCGCCTGCCAGCCATACCATCACCAGCGTCATGGCGATAAACGTACAGACCGGCAAACGCATCTCTTCCAGACGCGACCAGATCACCGCAATAAGCAGTGCGCCAATCACCAGCAGTACCAGCGGCAGCGGCCAGAAGAATGAAAGCGTCATCTGGCTGGCAAAGTAGATGGTATAGAGCAGATGCGACAGGAAAAATGCCCCCACGGCATACAGCAGACGCTGACGTGGCAGCAGGGTTAAGGCATCGCCAATCAGGGAAGCACACAGCCCGGCGAGGACCAGATAGCTTACGGCGTTAAACATCGGCGCTTGCCAGGCCAGCAGCAGCAGGAGCAACAGCGTGACCGGTTTAAACAACCAGCGCTGCCAGGTGGGACCGCGGTACGACGCATCGACATAAAGCCATGCGGAAAAACAGACAGCGATAAATGACCAAAGCATATTAACTCCCTGTATCTGTTAAGGCTGAATAATCAGTTTCTGATCCAGTGTAGTGATGCGGACGGGCGTTTGGCAATGGCAGGGAAGGCAGGGTATCCTGAATTCCGCATAATCTGATGGGATTTTAGAATGAGCAAGATGCCGCTGTTTTTCATTATCGTGGTGGCGATTATCGTCATTGCCGCCTCGTTCCGTTTCGTACAGCAGCGCCGCGAAAAGGCGGATAACGATGCTGCACCGCTGCTGCAAAAGCGCGTGGTAGTGACGAACAAACGCGAAAAACCGCTTAACGACCGCCGTTCACGCCAGCAGCAGGTGACGCCAGCAGGCACGACAATGCGCTATGAAGCGAGCTTTAAGCCGGAAACCGGCGGGCTCGAGATGACCTTCCGCCTGGAGGCGCAGCAGTACCATCAGTTGACGGTGGGGGAGAAAGGGACGCTGAGTTATAAAGGGTCCCGATTCGAAGGTTTTACGCCTGAATAATGCTCGATCGGTTCCCTCTCCCTGTGGGAGAGGGTGAGAGCATCAGGCCGCACCTTACTTCTTCACCTGCGCCTTAAATTTCTTCATCCACACCAGCAGTTCAAACACGCCGAAAATAAAGACGCGCAGCTGCTGCCAGCCGGTCATCTGCGGGCCATCTTTTGGCAGACCATTTTTCAGCATTACCATCTGCAGGGCGTGCATAAACGATGTGAAAACCAGCGCGACGTTAACAAAAATATTCATCGGTCGCGGGAACGGGTGCACCAGGTTGAGAATTAAAAACGCCCAGACGCCCAGCATCAACAAACGTCCCAGATTAATCAGTACCGGCATCGGATTCTCCTTGAGCCTGACGGTGATACAGACGATAAGCGACCTGACCTGCCACTTTTTCACGGTGCAGATCCCAGTGGGCGGGAACCGGCGGTAAACCGTTTTCCACTTCACTTTCCACGTAAATCAATGCGTCATCTGCCAGCCAGCCGTTTTGCTCCAGCAGGGATAACGTCTCTTCCAGCAGCCCCTTACGGAACGGTGGGTCGACAAACACCACGTTATGCGGCGTACCTTTCTGCGCGAGGAAACTCAGCGTGTTGGTGTTCACGACTTTAGCGTTGGTTGCCTTTAGCGTCGCCAGATTTTGCTGCAGCGTCTGCGCCACGCCGCGTTCCATCTCCAGCAGCGTGGCGCTGGCGGCATAGCGTGACAGCGCTTCCAGTCCGAGTGCGCCGCTTCCGGCGAAACAGTCGAGACAGTGGGCGTCTACCATTGACGGGGCCAGCCAGTTAAACAGCGTCTCGCGTACGCGGTCGGTAGTAGGGCGTAAACCGGGGCTGTCCGGCACCGGTAGTTTCCGGCCTCGCCACTGACCGCCGATAATACGAATTTGACCGGCCGGGGCGCGGTTGGGTTTCTTCATCTCAGGAAAGCTCTGTTAACAATTGGCCTGCGATTGCGGGCGGTGATGTCAATTAAGTAAAGTGTTAGACTATTTCATCATTTTTTTAGCTTCCATGTATATAGCGCCGCGAGGAGTGTAGTCGCAGATGGCAAAACAAAAAAAACGTGGCTTCTTTTCCTGGCTGGGCTTCGGTGAAAAAGAGCAAGAAACAGAACAGAAAACCGAAGAGCAACATGCCGTTGAAGAGCAGTCGCAGCCTGAAACGCCTGTAGAAACCGCCGCGGTTGTCGAAGCGGAAGAGACGGCACACAGCAAAGAAGAGATTGAATCTTTCGCTGAAGAGGTGGTTGAGGTCACTGAACAGGTTCAGGAAAGCGAGAAGCCAGAACCGGTTGTCGCCGAAGAGATTCCCGAAGCGCCGCAGGCCGTCATCGAACACGAAGAACTGCCGCTGCCGGAAGAGGTGAAAACCGAAGCCGTTTCTGCCGAAGAGTGGCAGGCCGAAGCGGAAACCGTTGAAATTGTTGAGGCGGTGGAAGAAGAAGCCGAAAACGAACCTGAACTGACCGACGAAGAGCTGGAAGCACAGGCGCTGGCAGCAGAAGCGGCTGAAGAAGCGGTTATCGTGGTGCCAGTGGAAGAGCAGGCAGAAGAGGAGATCGTTCAGGAACAGGAAAAACCGACCAAAGAAGGTTTCTTCGCCCGCCTGAAACGCAGCCTGCTTAAAACAAAAGAAAACTTAGGTTCCGGATTTATCAGTCTTTTCCGCGGCAAGAAGATCGACGACGATCTGTTTGAAGAGCTGGAAGAGCAACTGCTGATCGCCGACGTCGGTGTGGAAACCACCCGTAAGATCATCACCAACCTGACCGAAGGGGCGAGCCGCAAACAGCTGCGCGACGCCGAAGCGCTGTATGGCCTTCTGAAAGATGAGATGGGTGAAATTCTCGCAAAAGTTGACGAACCGCTTAATATTGAAGGCAAAACGCCATTTGTTATTCTGATGGTTGGCGTGAACGGCGTGGGTAAAACCACCACCATCGGCAAGCTGGCGCGTCAGTTCGAACAGCAGGGTAAATCGGTGATGCTGGCGGCAGGTGATACCTTCCGTGCAGCAGCGGTTGAGCAGCTGCAGGTCTGGGGCCAGCGCAATAACATCCCGGTGATTGCCCAGCATACCGGCGCGGATTCCGCATCCGTTATCTTTGACGCCATCCAGGCGGCGAAGGCGCGCAACGTGGATGTACTGATTGCCGATACCGCAGGGCGTTTGCAGAACAAATCGCACCTGATGGAAGAGTTGAAGAAAATCGTCCGGGTGATGAAAAAACTGGATGAAGAAGCACCGCATGAAATTATGCTGACCATTGATGCCAGCACCGGACAGAATGCCATTAGTCAGGCAAAACTGTTCCATGAAGCGGTAGGACTGACGGGGATCACGCTGACCAAACTGGACGGCACCGCCAAAGGCGGGGTGATCTTCTCCGTGGCCGATCAGTTCGGCATTCCTATCCGTTACATCGGTGTGGGCGAGCGTATTGAAGATTTACGTCCGTTTAAGTCGGACGACTTTATTGAGGCACTATTTGCCCGAGAGGACTAACAATGATTCGCTTTGAACACGTCAGCAAGGCCTATCTCGGTGGGAGACAAGCGTTGCAGGGGGTGACATTCCACCTGCAACCGGGCGAGATGGCATTCCTGACCGGCCATTCCGGCGCGGGGAAAAGTACCCTGCTCAAGCTTATCTGTGGGATCGAACGGCCAAGTGCCGGGAAAATCTTTTTCGGCGGTCATGAGATAAGCCGTCTGAAAAATCGCGAAGTGCCGTTTCTGCGTCGGCAGATCGGCATGATTTTCCAGGACCACCACCTGCTGATGGATCGCACCGTTTTCGATAACGTGGCGATTCCGCTGATTATTGCCGGTGCCAGCTATGATGATATCCGCCGTCGCGTCTCTGCGGCGCTGGATAAGGTCGGGCTGCTGGACAAAGCGAAGAATTTCCCGATCCAGCTCTCCGGCGGTGAACAGCAGCGCGTGGGCATTGCCCGTGCGGTGGTGAACAAACCTGCGGTGCTGCTGGCGGATGAGCCGACCGGTAACCTGGACGACGCCCTGTCAGAAGGGATTTTGCGTCTGTTTGAGGAGTTCAACCGCGTAGGGGTGACGGTTTTGATGGCGACGCACGATATCGGGCTTATTTCCCGTCGTTCGTACCGCATGCTGACCCTGAGCGACGGTCATTTGCACGGAGGCCATGGTGAATAAGCGTGATGCAATAAACCAGATTCGACAGTTCGGGAACCGGTTTGATCGTTTCCGTAAGTCGCAGGGCGGTGGTGATGGCAATCGTAATGCGCCAAAGCGCCAGAAAGCCGCGCCAATGCCTGCCTCCCGCAAAACCAACGTGTTTAACGAGCAGGTGCGCTACGCGTTCCACGGCGCGCTGCAGGACCTGAAAAGCAAACCGCTGGCGACGTTCCTGACGGTGATGGTGATTGCCATCTCCCTGACGCTGCCAAGCGTCTGCTATATGGTCTATAAAAACGTCAACCAGGCGGCCTCACAATACTATCCGTCCCCGCAGATCACGGTCTATCTGGATAAAGCGCTCGACGATAACGCCGCAGCGCAGGTGGTCGGGCAAATTCAGGCCGAGCAGGGTGTGGAGAAGGTTAACTATCTCTCGCGTGAAGACGCGCTGGGCGAGTTCCGCAACTGGTCAGGCTTTGGCGGCGCGCTGGACATGCTTGAAGAGAACCCGCTGCCTGCCGTGGCGGTGGTGATCCCGAAGCTGGATTTCCAGGGGACCGATTCGCTTAACACCCTGCGCGATCGCATCACGCGCATTAAGGGCATTGATGAAGTGCGCATGGATGACAGCTGGTTTGCGCGTCTCTCTGCCCTGACCGGGCTGGTAGGCCGCGTGGCGGCGATGATTGGCGTGCTGATGGTGGCGGCGGTCTTCCTCGTCATCGGTAACAGCGTGCGCCTGAGCATCTTCGCCCGTCGCGATACCATCAACGTGCAGAAACTGATTGGTGCGACGGATGGTTTCATCCTGCGTCCGTTCCTCTATGGCGGCGCACTGCTCGGTTTTTCCGGCGCATTTCTTTCACTGATATTGTCAGAAATTTTGGTGATGCGTCTGTCGTCGGCAGTCACAGAAGTGGCGCAGGTTTTCGGAACGAAGTTTGATATCAGCGGCTTAGGGTTCGATGAGTGCCTGTTGCTGCTGCTGGTGTGTTCGATGATTGGGTGGGTGGCAGCCTGGCTGGCAACCGTTCAACATTTACGTCACTTTACTCCCGATTAATAAAAGCGTGATATAATCTTTCCCTGCACCGAGATGTTCGCTCTGCAGGGAAAGTGTCCCTGTTGTCTCTTCCCCTGTTATCATCTTCATGTCACATTTTGTGCGTAATTTATTCACCGTTGCACCTGGAACTTGTGGATAAAATCACTGTCTGATACAAGAGTGAATGCTAATCTCGTTGCTCAAACGCTTTGGCATGGTTGTTGCCTGATGGGGATAACCTGGACCAGAAGAAACATTGAGAGGAATGAATGACCAAAGAAATGCAAACTTTAGCTTTAGCCCCTGTTGGTAACCTGGAGTCTTACATCCGGGCTGCGAACACCTGGCCGATGTTAACGGCCGAGGAAGAAAAGGAGCTTGCTGAAAAGCTGCATTACCAGGGCGATCTGGAAGCAGCTAAGACGCTGATCCTGTCTCACCTGCGCTTTGTTGTTCACGTTGCTCGTAATTATGCGGGCTACGGCCTGCCGCAGGCGGACTTGATTCAGGAAGGTAACATCGGTCTGATGAAGGCTGTGCGTCGCTTCAACCCGGAAGTGGGTGTGCGACTGGTCTCCTTCGCCGTGCACTGGATCAAAGCAGAGATTCACGAATACGTTCTGCGTAACTGGCGTATTGTGAAAGTCGCCACGACAAAAGCGCAACGCAAACTGTTCTTCAACCTGCGTAAAACCAAGCAGCGTCTGGGCTGGTTCAATCAGGATGAAGTTGAAATGGTGGCGCGCGAGCTGGGCGTATCCAGCAAAGATGTGCGTGAGATGGAATCCCGTATGGCCGCGCAGGACATGACCTTTGATATGTCCTCCGACGACGACGCATCCGACAGCCAGCCGATGGCACCGGTACTGTATCTGCAGGATAAAGCCTCTAACTTTGCTGACGGCATTGAAGAGGATAACTGGGAAGATCAGGCCGCGAACAAGCTGACCCATGCGATGGAAGGCCTCGACGAACGTAGCCAGGATATTATCCGCGCCCGCTGGCTGGACGAAGACAACAAGTCCACGCTGCAGGAACTGGCCGACCGCTACGGCGTTTCCGCTGAACGTGTTCGTCAGCTTGAGAAGAACGCCATGAAAAAACTTCGCGCCGCTATCGAAGCGTAAGATAAGCGAAGTACACCGAGAACCCTCGAATGCAAATTCGGGGGTTTTGTTTTTTTAGCGCCCGCTCTGGCGAATTCCTTCCCCCTGGCAAACACTTACTGATGCGCTAAGCAGGTGACTTTCTCAGGGGGACAGGGTGAAAAATAACGAACTGAACGACCGGCGTTTACAGGCGACGCCGCGCGGCATCGGCGTGATGTGTAATTTTTATGCCGATAAAGCTGAAAATGCCACGGTGTGGGACGTGGAGGGTAATGAGTACATCGACTTCGCTGCGGGGATCGCGGTACTGAATACCGGCCATCGCCATCCCAAAGTCATTGCCGCCATCGAAAAGCAACTCCATGCCTTTACCCACACGGCCTACCAGATTGTGCCGTACGAAGGCTACGTGGCGCTTGCCGAACGTCTCAACGAACGCGTGCCCGTTGAGGGCCCGGCTAAAACGGCGTTCTTCTCCACGGGGGCTGAGGCGGTCGAAAACGCCGTAAAAATTGCCCGCGCGTATACCAGGCGTCCTGGCCTTATCACCTTCGGTGGTGCATTCCACGGCCGCACCTTTATGACGATGGCTTTAACGGGGAAAGTGGCACCCTACAAACTGGGTTTTGGCCCGTTCCCCGGCTCGGTTTACCACGCGCAATATCCTAATGAATTGCACGGCGTCAGCACGGCAGAGGCGTTAAAGAGCCTGGAACGCATCTTTAAAGCGGATATCGCACCCGACCAGGTCGCGGCTATTATTCTCGAGCCGGTTCAGGGAGAAGGTGGTTTCAACATTGCGCCTGCTGATTTTATGCAGGCCCTGCGCGCGCTGTGCGATACCCACGGCATTTTGCTGATTGCCGACGAGGTGCAAAGCGGCTTCGCCCGTACCGGCAAACTGTTCTCTATGGAACACCACTGTGTGAAGCCTGATCTGATCACCATGGCAAAAAGCCTGGCGGGCGGGATGCCGCTCTCGGCGGTGTCGGGCCGGGCCGAGGTGATGGACGCACCTGCGCCTGGTGGGTTGGGCGGAACCTACGCCGGTAACCCGCTGGCGATTGCGGCGGCGCATGCCGTGCTGGACGTGATTGATGAAGAGGATCTCTGCACGCGCTCGGCGCACCTTGGTCATCACCTGGTGGAAGTGCTGAGCAAAGCGAAGGAACATTGCCCGTATATCGCTGACATTCGTGCGCAAGGCTCGATGGTGGCGGTGGAGTTTAACGACCCGCAATCAGGGCTCCCGTCGCCGGAATTCACCCGTCAGGTACAAGAACGCGCGTTGCAGGAAGGGCTACTTCTTCTGAGCTGCGGCGTCTACGGCAACGTCATTCGTTTCTTGTATCCGCTGACTATCCCTGAAGTGCAGTTCCGTAAAGCGCTGGACATCATCTCCGCGTCGCTGACACGTTAAAGCCACACGTCCGGCGGAAATCTCTGCCGGGCTTATCATATATTCATTTCAAATTAGCTATTCCAAAATCATAAAAATGGGGTATGTTTTAGCAGAGTATGCTGAAAAAGCGCGAGTGGCATACCTATAACTGAAATAAAGCGCTACACAACAACATCACAATAATCGTAATAACCATAATAATGGGGAATCTCAGGATGAACATGAAGGGTAAAGCGTTACTGGCAGGATGTATCGCGTTGGCATTTAGCACGATGGCACAGGCAGATATTAAAGTGGCTGTCGTAGGAGCGATGTCCGGTCCGGTAGCACAGTATGGTGACCAGGAATTTACTGGCGCAGAACAGGCGGTTGCAGACATTAATGCCAAGGGCGGTATTAAGGGCGAAAAACTGCAGATCGTAAAATATGATGATGCCTGTGACCCGAAACAAGCGGTCGCGGTCGCGAACAAAGTGGTGAACGACGGGATCAAATACGTTATCGGTCACCTGTGCTCTTCCTCTACTCAGCCAGCGTCTGACATCTACGAAGACGAAGGCATTCTGATGATCACCCCGGCTGCAACCGCACCGGAACTGACCTCGCGCGGCTACAAGCTGACCCTGCGCACCACCGGCCTGGACTCTGACCAGGGCCCAACTGCGGCGAAATACATCGTTGAAAAAGTGAAGCCGAAGCGCATCGCTATCGTTCATGACAAGCAGCAGTACGGTGAAGGTCTGGCGCGTTCCGTCCAGGACAACCTGAAGAAAGCGAATGCTGACGTGGTGTTCTTCGACGGTATTACTGCCGGTGAGAAAGACTTCTCCACCCTGGTGGCGCGTCTGAAGAAAGAGAATATTGATTTTGTGTACTACGGTGGTTACCACCCGGAAATGGGCCAGATCCTGCGTCAGGCGCGTGCCGCAGGCCTGAAAACCCAGTTCATGGGCCCGGAAGGGGTGGCGAACGTTTCCCTGTCTAACATTGCGGGTGAATCCGCTGAAGGCCTGCTGGTGACCAAACCGAAGAACTACGACCAGGTTCCGGCGAACAAACCAATCGTAGATGCCATCAAGGCGAAGAAACAGGATCCAAGCGGTGCGTTCGTCTGGACCACCTACGCTGCGCTGCAGTCGCTGCAGGCGGGCCTGAACCAATCAGCCGATCCGGCAGAGATTGCCACCTGGCTGAAAGCGAATACTGTTGAGACCGTGATGGGGCCACTCTCCTGGGATGAGAAGGGCGACCTGAAGGGCTTCGAGTTCGGCGTGTTTGACTGGCACGCGAATGGCACGGCGACAGACGCCAAATAATTTTCCCGTCGCCTTTCGCGCCGCAGGTGCGTTGGCTGCGTTATTCAACCCCGGTCACTTACTTATGTAAGCTCCCGGGGATTTCATAACTTGCCGCCTTCCTGCAACACGAAATTCTTGGGAAAAGCCGCAAAAAGGCAACGTAAGTTGCCTTTTTTAATGTTTTCTCCCTCTCCCCGTGGGAGAGGGTCGGGGTGAGGGCATCAGGCCGCACAGGTCATCCCTGGCGCTTCTCCCACCCATTCTCCTGCGCCGTAAACCCTAACGCCTGCATAAATGCCGCCATCACGCCACGGTCTTCCACGCCCACGTCGGCCATCCACCAGGAGGTCACGCTCGGGTTTTCGCGGATCACTTCTTCAATCAAATACTGCCCTACACCACGACGACGGGTGACGTCACGCACGCGCAGTGAATCCAGCGCCCCTTCGGTGCCGCTCAGAGTCACGCGAACCGCAGCCAGCAAACGTTCATTAAATCGCGCAGCATAAATGCGGTGAGTCTCGTCAACGCGCAGTGACGAAGGGGAATATTCCGGCCAGATCTTGCCCAGGTCGATATGATCCTGGTCGCTAAAGGTCACCAGACGAACGATTGTCAGTTTCATTAGCTTGTTGTCCAAATCAAATTGAGTAGGGGCAGTGTACTCAATTTATTCACTCAGCGGCTTCCTCTTTTTATTCTCATTAACCAGGTGATTAGTTTTTTGGCAGCGCGATGGGCAGTTTGAAAACACATGGATCGAAAAATAAGCAGAATTTTAACCTGAATGGTAGTGATTTATTCGGCGCTTTGTACCGTTATTTTATGCTGCAAACTGCACTTTTATTTGTTTATCTCTGCCTGATTTCAGAATATTATCTTTGCTTAATAGCCTGAAAAATAGAGATTTTAGTCTGGTTTTTGACAAAAACCTGCGCTAAACCATTAAAGGCACTGGTAAAAATAGCGTTGTGCATTAAAAGTACAGAATGCTTTTTAACCAGAATAAAACAAAATATAAACACGACATCACGAATGGGGATTCAGAGATGAGAAGGAACGCGAAAACGTTACTCGCGGGGATGGTTGCATTGTCGATTTCGCATGCGGCCATGGCGGAAGAGATTAAAGTTGCTGTAGTCGGTGCGATGTCCGGTCCTGTTGCCCAGTGGGGGGATATGGAGTTCAACGGTGCGCGCCAGGCCATCAAAGACATCAACGCCAAAGGTGGTATCAAAGGCGACAAACTGGTCGGTGTGGAATACGACGATGCCTGCGATCCCAAACAGGCCGTTGCGGTCGCCAACAAAATCGTCAACGACGGTATTCAGTATGTGATCGGCCACCTGTGCTCATCCTCCACCCAGCCTGCGTCTGATATCTACGAAGACGAAGGCATTCTGATGATCACCCCAGGTGCGACCAACCCGGAGCTGACCCAACGCGGCTATCAGCACATTATGCGTACCGCGGGTCTGGACTCCTCTCAGGGCCCAACCGCCGCCAAATACATCCTCGGCACCGTTAAGCCACAGCGCATTGCCATTATTCATGACAAACAGCAGTACGGTGAAGGCCTGGCGCGTTCCGTTCAGGACGGCCTGAAAAAAGGCGGCGCGAATGTCGTCTTCTTCGATGGAATTACCGCCGGTGAGAAAGATTTCTCCGCGCTGATCGCCCGTCTGCAAAAAGAGAATATTGATTTCGTTTATTACGGCGGCTACTACCCGGAAATGGGCCAGATGCTCCGCCAGGCGCGTTCGGTAGGGCTGAAAACCCAGTTTATGGGGCCGGAAGGCGTGGGTAACGCCTCCCTGTCAAACATCGCGGGTGATGCCGCCGAAGGCATGCTGGTTACGATGCCAAAACGCTATGACCAGGATCCGGCCAACAAGGCTATCGTTGATGCGCTCAAGGCGCAGAAGAAGGATCCGAGTGGTCCATACGTCTGGATCACCTACGCGGCTGTGCAGTCTCTGGCAACCGCACTGGATCGCTCCGGCAGCAAAGAACCGCTGGATCTGGTGAAAGATTTAAAAGCACACGGGGCGAACACCGTGATTGGGCCGCTGAACTGGGATGAGAAAGGCGATCTGAAGGGATTTGAGTTTGGTGTCTTTAAGTGGCACGCCGACGGTTCATCCTCGGCCGCCAAATAATTATCCCACCGCCCGGACTGACGGGCGGGTATAAAAAGGTTTGCATATGTCCGAGCAGTTTCTCTATTTCCTGCAGCAGATGTTTAACGGCGTCACGCTGGGAAGCACCTACGCGCTGATCGCCATCGGCTATACGATGGTTTACGGTATTATCGGCATGATTAACTTCGCCCACGGCGAGGTGTACATGATCGGTAGTTATGTCTCCTTTATGATCATCGCCGCGCTGATGATGATGGGTATCGACAGCAGCTGGCTGCTGGTCGCTGCCGGGTTTGTCGGCGCGATCGTGATTGCCAGTGCCTACGGCTGGAGCATCGAACGCGTGGCCTACCGGCCAGTGCGCAGCTCCAAGCGCCTGATTGCCCTGATCTCCGCCATCGGTATGTCAATATTCCTGCAAAACTACGTCAGCCTGACCGAAGGCTCGCGCGACGTGGCGCTGCCAAGCTTGTTTAATGGCCAGTGGGTTGTCGGGGCGAGTGATAACTTCTCTGCGTCTATTACCACCATGCAGTTGGTTATCTGGATCGTGACCTTCATTGCGATGCTGGCGCTGACCTTGTTCATTCGTTATTCCCGCATGGGGCGCGCCTGTCGTGCCTGCGCGGAAGACCTGAAGATGGCGAGCCTGCTTGGCATTAACACGGACCGTGTGATTGCACTTACCTTCGTGATTGGTGCGGCAATGGCTGCCGTCGCAGGTGTGCTGCTCGGTCAGTTCTACGGTGTGATTAACCCGTACATCGGCTTTATGGCCGGGATGAAAGCCTTCACCGCAGCGGTGCTGGGTGGTATCGGCAGCATTCCGGGCGCGATGATTGGCGGTCTTATCCTCGGCGTGGCCGAAGCGCTCTCCTCGGCGTATCTGAGTACGGAATATAAAGATGTGGTGTCGTTTGCCCTGCTGATTCTGGTTCTGCTGGTAATGCCTACCGGTATTCTGGGTCGTCCGGAGGTAGAGAAAGTATGAAACCGATGCATTTTGCAATGGCGCTGCTCTCTGCCGCCATGTTCTTCGTGCTGGCGGGCGTCTTTATGGGCGTTCAGTTAGAGCTGAACGGTACTAAGCTGGTGGTGGACACCGCAGCAGACATCCGCTGGCAGTGGGTGTTTATCGGCACTGCCGTGGTGTTCCTGTTCCAGCTGCTGCGTCCGCTGTTCCAGAAGACGCTGAAAGGCGTTTCTGGCCCGAAATTCGTGCTGCCTGCGATTGATGGTTCAACTGTTAAACAGAAGCTGTTCCTCGTCGCCCTGCTGGTGGCGGCGGTGGCGTGGCCGTTCGTGGTGTCGCGCGGGACGGTAGATATTGCCACTCTGACCATGATCTACGTGATCCTCGGTCTCGGTCTGAACGTGGTAGTGGGTTTGTCTGGCCTGCTGGTGCTGGGCTACGGCGGCTTCTACGCCATCGGCGCCTACACTTTTGCGCTGTTGAACCACTATTACGGCCTCGGCTTCTGGACATGTCTGCCGCTGGCGGGGTTGGTTTCTGCGGCTGCGGGCTTCCTGCTGGGCTTCCCGGTGCTGCGCCTGCGCGGTGACTACCTGGCGATTGTGACCTTAGGCTTTGGTGAAATCGTCCGTATCTTGCTGCTCAACAACACTGAAGTGACCGGTGGCCCGAACGGTATCAGCCAGATCCCGAAACCGACCTTCTTTGGTCTGGAATTCAGCCGTACCGCCCGTGAAGGCGGCTGGGATACCTTCAGCAACTTCTTTGGCGTGAAATACGACCCGTCTGACCGTGTCATCTGGCTCTACCTGGTGGCGCTGCTGTTGGTGGTGATTACCCTGTTTGTGATCAACCGTCTGCTGCGCATGCCGCTGGGCCGCGCGTGGGAAGCACTGCGTGAAGATGAGATCGCCTGCCGCTCCCTGGGCCTGAACCCTACCCGCATCAAGCTGACAGCGTTCACCATCAGTGCCGCGTTTGCCGGTTTTGCCGGAACGCTGTTTGCCGCACGCCAGGGCTTTGTCAGCCCGGAATCCTTCACTTTTGCCGAATCTGCCTTTGTGCTGGCGATTGTGGTGCTCGGCGGGATGGGTTCGCAGTTCGCCGTTATCCTGGCGGCCATCCTGCTGGTGGTCTCGCGTGAGCTGATGCGCGACTTTAACGAATACAGCATGCTGATGCTGGGTGGTTTAATGGTGCTGATGATGATCTGGCGTCCGCAGGGCTTGCTGCCGATGACCCGTCCACAGCTGAAGCTGAAGAACGGGCAAGCGAAAGGAGAGCAGGCATGAGTCAGCCATTATTATCCGTTAACGGTCTGATGATGCGTTTTGGCGGCCTGCTGGCGGTCAACAACGTGAATCTGGATCTGCACAAGAAAGAGATTGTCTCCCTGATTGGCCCGAACGGCGCGGGGAAAACCACGGTCTTCAACTGTTTGACCGGTTTCTACAAGCCGACGGGCGGCACCATTATGCTGCGCGACCAGCACCTTGAAGGCCTGCCCGGGCAACAGATCGCCCGTATGGGCGTGGTGCGTACTTTCCAGCACGTGCGTCTGTTCCGCGAGATGACGGTCATTGAGAACCTGCTGGTGGCGCAACATCAGCAGCTGAAAACCGGGCTTTTCTCCGGCCTGCTGAAAACCCCGGCCTTCCGTCGCGCGCAGGATGAAGCGCTGGATCGCGCTGCCACCTGGCTCGACCGCATCGGTCTGTTGCAGCACGCTAACCGTCAGGCTAGCAACCTGGCTTACGGCGACCAACGCCGTCTGGAGATTGTGCGTTGCATGGTGACGCAGCCGGAAATCCTGATGCTCGACGAACCTGCTGCTGGCCTCAACCCGAAAGAGACCAAAGAGCTGGACGAGCTGATTGCCGAGCTGCGCGATCATCACGACACCACCATCCTGCTGATTGAGCACGATATGAAGCTGGTGATGGGCATTTCTGACCGTATCTACGTGGTAAACCAGGGCACGCCGCTGGCAAACGGCACGCCGGAAGAGATCCGCAACAATCCGGACGTGATCCGCGCCTATTTAGGCGAAGCATAATGGGGGCGAGCCATAAGATGGAAAAAGCGATGTTAACGTTCGACAAGGTCAATGCGCACTACGGCAAGATTCAGGCGCTGCACGATGTCAGCCTTCATATCAATCAGGGTGAAATCGTCACCCTGATTGGGGCCAACGGCGCGGGCAAAACCACACTGCTCGGCACCCTGTGCGGTGACCCGCGCGCGACCAGCGGGCGAATTGTGTTTGATGGCAAAGACATTACCGACTGGCAGACCGCCAAAATCATGCGTGAAGCGGTGGCGATTGTGCCGGAAGGGCGCCGCGTGTTTTCCCGCATGACGGTGGAAGAGAACCTGGCGATGGGCGGCTTCTTTGCCCACCGCGATGAATACCAGACCCGCATCAAGTGGGTGTATGAACTCTTCCCGCGCCTGTGGGAACGCCGTATTCAGCGTGCGGGCACTATGTCCGGTGGTGAACAGCAGATGCTGGCGATTGGCCGTGCGTTGATGAGCCAGCCGCGATTGTTGCTGCTCGATGAACCGTCGCTGGGGCTTGCGCCAATCATCATCCAGCAGATTTTCGACACCATCGAACAGTTGCGTAAAGAGGGGATGACCATCTTCCTCGTCGAGCAGAATGCTAACCAGGCGCTGAAGCTTGCAGACCGTGGCTACGTGCTGGAGAACGGCCGCGTGGTGCTTTCTGATACCGGAGACGCGCTGCTCGCGAACGAGGCGGTGCGGAGCGCTTATTTAGGCGGCTGAGCCGTCTTCATCGCCCGGTGGCGCTTACGCTTACCGGGCCTACAGGATCGAGTAGGCCGGGTAAGGCGTAGCCGCCACCCGGCTTTTTTTCACCCCAACCCCCTTCACACAACCATCATCCCCCTGACGCCTGGCTGTCACTTATCTGTAAACAAACAGTTATTTTTCTGTCATTCGAGCATGTCATGTTACCTCGCGAGCATAAAACGCGTGATATCGCGCATCCGGCACAATAAGAGAGATGACAATGACATCGTTACGACACACAGCTTTGGGTCTGGCAATTGGTCTGGCTTTTGCGACGAACGCAATGGCTGTCACCACCATTCCGTTCTGGCATTCCATGGAAGGGGAGTTGGGTAAAGAAGTTGACTCCCTGGCGCAGCGTTTCAACGACACCCATCCGGATTACAAAATTGTGCCGGTGTATAAAGGTAACTACGAGCAGAGCCTGAGCGCAGGTATTGCTGCTTTCCGTACCGGCAACGCGCCTGCGCTGTTACAGGTTTATGAAGTGGGTACCGCCACCATGATGGCCTCTAAAGCCATCAAACCGGTGTACGAAGTCTTTAAAGACGCGGGTATCAACTTCGACGAATCCCAGTTCGTACCGACCGTTTCCGGTTACTACACCGATTCCAAAACTGGCCACCTGCTGTCCCAGCCGTTTAACAGCTCCACCCCTGTGCTGTACTACAACAAAGACGCCTTCAAAAAAGCCGGTTTAGATCCAGAGCAGCCGCCAAAAACCTGGCAGGATCTGGCCGAGTACACCGCGAAGCTGAAAGCGGCAGGGATGAAGTGCGGTTATGCGAGCGGCTGGCAGGGCTGGATCCAGATTGAAAACTTCAGCGCCTGGCATGGCCTGCCGGTGGCGACCAAAAACAACGGTTTCGACGGCACTGACGCGGTCCTGGAGTTCAATAAGCCAGAGCAGGTGAAACACATTGCGCTCCTGGAAGAACTCAACAAGAAGGGCGATTTCAGCTACTACGGCCGTAAAGACGAATCCACCGAGAAGTTCTACAACGGCGATTGCGCTATTACTACCGCTTCTTCCGGCTCGCTGGCAGACATCCGTCATTACGCCAAATTCAACTACGGCGTGGGCATGATGCCTTACGACGCTGACGTGAAAGGCGCGCCGCAGAACGCCATCATCGGCGGGGCAAGCCTGTGGGTGATGCAGGGCAAAGACAAGGGCACCTACAAAGGCGTGGCTGAGTTCCTGGATTTCCTGGCAAAACCAGAAAATGCCGCCGAATGGCACCAGAAAACCGGTTACCTGCCAATCACCAAAGCCGCCTATGACCTGACCCGCGAGCAGGGTTTCTACAGCAAGAACCCGGGCGCGGACATCGCGACGCGCCAGATGCTGAACAAGCCGCCGTTGCCGTACACCAAAGGTCTGCGTCTGGGCAATATGCCGCAGATCCGCACCATCGTCGATGAAGAACTGGAAAGCGTGTGGACCGGGAAGAAAACGCCACAGCAGGCGCTGGACTCTGCGGTAGAGCGCGGAAATCAGCTGCTGCGCCGCTTTGAGCAGTCGACCAAATCGTAATCCGTGATTCGCCCGGTGGCGCTGCGCTTACCGGGCCTACGGGGATCGTGCGGGCTGATGCCCTCACCCCAACCCTCTCCCACGGGGAGAGGGAGAAATATTTGTAGGCCGGGTAAGGCGCAGCCGCCACCCGGCATTGTTCAGGAACCAAATCTCAATGTCATCATCCCGTCCGGTGTTCCGGTCCCGCTGGCTGCCCTATCTGCTGGTCGCGCCACAGCTGGTCATCACCGTTATCTTCTTTATCTGGCCTGCGGGCGAAGCGCTGTGGTATTCGGTGCAAAGCGTCGATCCGTTCGGGCTTTCCAGCCAGTTTGTTGGCCTGGACAACTTCACCGCGCTGTTCCATGACAGCTACTACCTGGACTCCTTCTGGACGACGATGAAGTTCAGCGCGCTGGTCACCGTCAGCGGCCTTGTTGCCTCGCTGTTTTTCGCCGCGCTGGTGGATTACGTGGTGCGCGGCAGCCGTCTGTATCAAACGCTGATGCTGCTGCCTTACGCCGTAGCGCCCGCCGTCGCTGCCGTGCTGTGGATCTTCCTGTTTAACCCTGGCCGCGGGCTGATTACCCACTTCCTGGCAGAGTTCGGCTACGACTGGAACCACGCGCAGAACAGCGGCCAGGCGATGTTCCTGGTGGTATTCGCCTCGGTGTGGAAGCAGATCAGCTACAACTTCCTGTTCTTCTTTGCCGCGCTGCAGTCCATTCCGCGCTCGCTGGTGGAAGCTGCGGCAATTGACGGCGCAGGGCCTATTCGTCGTTTCTTCAGGCTGTCGCTGCCGCTGATCGCCCCGGTGAGTTTCTTCCTGCTGGTGGTTAACCTCGTGTACGCCTTCTTCGATACCTTCCCGGTGATCGACGCAGCGACCGCAGGCGGCCCGGTGCAGGCGACAACGACGCTTATCTATAAGATCTACCGCGAAGGTTTTGCTGGCCTGGATCTCTCGGCCTCTGCCGCGCAGTCCGTCGTGCTGATGTTCCTTGTCATCATCCTCACGGTGGTGCAGTTCCGTTATGTCGAAAGTAAGGTGCGCTACCAATGATTGAGAACCGTCGCGGGCTGACGATTTTCAGCCATACCATGCTGATTTTAGGGATTATTGTCATCCTGTTCCCGTTGTACGTGGCCTTTGTCGCCGCCACGCTGGACACCAAGGCGGTGTTTGATACGCCGATGACGCTGATCCCGGGCGGTCATCTTTTCGAGAATATGTCGACCATCTGGACGCAGGGCGTGGGTGTTAACAGCGCACCGTTCTGGTTGATGATGCTCAACAGTTTCATCATGGCGTTCGGTATCACGGTGGGCAAAATTACAGTGTCGATGCTCTCGGCCTTTGCCATCGTCTGGTTCCGCTTTCCGCTGCGTAACCTGTTCTTCTGGATGATCTTTATTACGCTGATGTTGCCGGTGGAGGTGCGTATCTTCCCGACGGTGGAGGTCATCGCCAACCTGAAGATGCTCGACAGCTATGCGGGCTTAACCCTGCCGCTGATGGCCTCGGCGACCGCCACCTTCCTGTTCCGCCAGTTCTTTATGACCCTGCCGGACGAGCTGATTGAAGCCGCGCGTATCGACGGCGCTTCACCGATGCGCTTCTTCCGCGACATCGTGCTGCCGCTGTCGAAAACCAACCTCGCGGCGCTGTTTGTGATCACCTTTATCTATGGCTGGAACCAGTACCTGTGGCCACTGCTGATTATTCAGGACGTCAACCTCGGCACTGCCGTGGCAGGCATCAAAGGCATGATCGCCACTGGTGAAGGTACCACCCTCTGGAACCAGGTGATGGCGGCGATGCTGCTCACCCTTATCCCACCCGTAGTCATTGTTTTAGCCATGCAACGTGCATTTGTCCGTGGCCTGGTCGATAGCGAGAAATAAGATGGCAGGTTTAAAACTTCAGGCAGTTACTAAAAGCTGGGATGGCAAAACCCAGGTTATTCAGCCGTTAACGCTCGACGTGGCGGACGGCGAATTTATCGTGATGGTCGGGCCGTCCGGCTGCGGTAAATCAACCTTGTTGCGCATGGTGGCGGGGCTTGAGCGCGTGACCTCCGGGGATATCTGGATTGACCGTCAGCGCGTCACCGAAATGGAGCCGAAAGACAGAGGCATCGCGATGGTGTTCCAGAACTACGCGCTCTATCCGCACATGAGTGTGGAAGAGAACATGGCCTGGGGGCTGAAAATCCGCGGAATGGGCAAAGGGCATATCGAGGAGCGCGTGAGAGAAGCGGCCCGCATTCTGGAGCTGGATGGCCTGCTGAAGCGCCGACCGCGTGAGCTTTCCGGCGGTCAGCGTCAGCGTGTGGCGATGGGGCGCGCGATTGTGCGTGACCCGGCGGTGTTCCTGTTTGATGAACCGCTTTCCAACCTCGACGCCAAGCTGCGCGTGCAGATGCGCCTGGAGCTACAGCAGCTGCATCGCCGCCTGAAAACCACCTCTTTGTACGTGACCCACGATCAGGTCGAAGCGATGACGCTCGCCCAGCGCGTGATGGTGATGAACAAGGGGATAGCTGAGCAGATCGGCACCCCGGTTGAAGTGTATGAAAAACCGGCCACCCGCTTTGTGGCGAGCTTTATCGGCAGCCCGGCAATGAACCTGCTGGAAGGGCGTATCAGCAGTGCTGGAACCCATTTTGAGCTGGAAAGCGGGATGGCATTGCCAATCAACTGGTACTATCGTGGCTACGCCGGGCGTAAAATGACGCTCGGTATCCGCCCGGAGCATATTGGTTTAACCTCTCAGGCGGAAGGCGGCGTACCGCTGGTGATGGATACGCTGGAGATGCTGGGGGCTGATAACCTGGCGCACGGACGTTGGGGCGAGCAAAAAATGGTGGTGCGTCTGGCACATCAGGAACGCCCTAAAGCCGGCAGCACGCTATGGCTGCATCTGCCGGAAAATCACCTGCACTTATTTGACGGTGAAACAGGACAACGAGTATGAGCAACTGGCCTTATCCCCATATTGTCGCCCACCGTGGCGGCGGTAAACTGGCGCCGGAAAACACCCTGGCGGCAATTGATGTTGGCGCGCGTTACGGCCACACGATGATCGAATTCGACGCCAAGCTGTCGAAAGACGGCGAAATTTTCCTGCTGCATGACGATAACCTCGAACGCACCAGCAACGGCTGGGGTGTGGCGGGTGAATTGCCGTGGCGCGATCTGCTGAAAGTGGATGCCGGAAGCTGGTACAGCGGTGAATTCAAAGGCGAGCCGCTGCCGCTGCTGGCGGAAGTGGCGGACCGCTGCCGTCAGCACGGGATGATGGCCAATATTGAAATCAAACCGACAACCGGCACCGGGCCGCTAACGGGCAAGGTCATCGCGCTGGCCGCGCGTGAGTTGTGGGAAGGAATGACCGCGCCGTTGCTCTCCTCGTTTGAAATTGACGCCCTGGAGGCGGCGCAGGCGGCCGTGCCGGAACTGCCGCGCGGGCTATTGCTGGATGAGTGGCGCGAAGACTGGCGCGAGCTGACTATCCGTTTAGCGTGTGTCTCTATCCATCTCAATCACAAGTTGCTGGATGAGGCGCGCGTGAAGATGCTGAAAGACGCGGGTCTGCATATTCTGGTCTACACCGTCAATAAACCCCAGCGTGCAGCCGAACTGCTGCGCTGGGGCGTGGACAGCATCTGTACCGATGCGATTGACGTCATCGGCCCGGACTTTAGTTCTGCGGATTAAGCATACTGCCATTCGACTGCGGCGGCAGCATATGCTGCTGTCCGCTGCTCTGCATTGTTCCGTTGCCTAACATGCCACCGTTATGGTTGGGCAGCGGCTGTTCCCGTACCTGGCCCTGCTGCACGCGCTGAGTGTTGGCGTTCATCTGATTTTGCAGGCTTTGCTGCTGCATCTGGGTCTGCGTTTTCAACTGCTGGTTAAGCATCCCTTTTTGCTGCTGCTGTTGGCTCATCATCTCCGTCTGCATACGCTGCTGGCTCGGAATGACATAACCCTGCTGGTTCGGATTGTTCATGGTATTCAGTGGCTGTGCGAGCGCGGTAAACGGTAACAGCGCGGTAAGAATCAGTAAGCGTTTCATTGTCATTTCCTCCTTTTGAGGCCTCTCTTAAGTTTACCCTGATTTCACCATGACGATGATTTTTTAGGAGTTGTGAACCAGGCTTAAGCGGGGAATATGGATCCCTTCACCTGGAGAACAATAATGATGAAACCAACATTTTTACGCTGGGTAGCGATCGCCGCGCTGATGGCAGGCGGCACATTTAGCGTGGCGGCCAACCCGCCAGCGGCACCGCCAGTCTCTTACGGCGTGGAGGAAGATGTCTTTCATCCCGTGAGGGCAACCCACGGGATGGTGGCATCCGTGGATGCACTGGCGACCCGCGTGGGCGTCGACATTCTCAAGCAGGGCGGTAACGCGGTGGATGCGGCTGTTGCCGTCGGGTACGCGCTGGCGGTGACGCATCCGCAGGCGGGTAACCTGGGGGGCGGGGGGTTTATGATGCTGCGCACCAAAGACGGGAAAACCACGGCTATCGACTTCCGTGAAATGGCTCCCGGCAAGGCTTCCCGCGATATGTTCCTTGACGATCAGGGCAATCCGGACAGCAAAAAATCGCTGACCTCGCATCTCGCGTCCGGCACGCCGGGCACCGTGGCGGGCTTCTCTCTGGCGCTGGAAAAATACGGCACTCTGCCGCTGAACAAAGTCGTGCAGCCTGCCATCAAGCTGGCGCGGGATGGCTTTATTGTGAATGACGCCCTGGCCGACGATCTCAAAACCTACGGTAGTGAAGTCATTCCGAACCATGAAAACAGCAAGGCGATCTTCTGGAAAGACGGTGAGCCGCTGAAGAAGGGCGATAAGCTGGTGCAGAAGAACCTTGCCAAAAGCCTGGAGCTGATTGCGGAGCACGGCCCGGACGCCTTCTACAAAGGCGCGATTGCAGACCAGATTGCTGAAGAGATGCAAAAGAACGGCGGGCTCATCACCAAAGCGGATCTGGCAGAATACAAGGCGGTGGAGCGTGCGCCGATCAGTGGAACCTATCGCGGCTACGAAGTCTTCTCCATGCCACCGCCGTCCTCTGGTGGCATTCACATCGTGCAGATCCTCAACATTCTTGAAAACTTCGATATGCACAAATTCGGCTTCGGCAGTGCCGATGCCATGCAGGTGATGGCCGAGGCGGAAAAGCATGCCTACGCTGACCGTTCGGAATATCTCGGCGATCCGGACTTCGTGAAGGTGCCGTGGCAGGCGCTGACCAATAAGGCTTATGCCAAATCGATTGCTGAACAGATCGACATCAACAAGGCTAAGCCGTCGAGTGAGATCCGCCCGGGCAAGCTGGCACCGTACGAAAGCAACCAGACCACCCATTTCTCGGTGGTGGATAAAGACGGTAACGCGGTGGCGGTGACCTATACGCTGAATACCACCTTCGGCACCGGGATTGTGGCGGGCAATAGCGGCATTCTGCTGAATAACGAGATGGATGATTTCTCTGCCAAACCGGGTGTGCCGAACGTCTACGGGCTGGTCGGTGGTGATGCGAATGCGGTGGGGCCGAAGAAGCGTCCATTGTCTTCCATGTCGCCTACCATCGTGGTGAAAGACGGTAAAATCTGGCTGGTGACCGGTAGCCCGGGCGGCAGCCGCATTATCACGACTGTGCTGCAAATGGTCGTGAACAGTATCGACTTTGGGATGAACGTTGCCGAAGCGACCAATGCCCCGCGTTTCCACCATCAGTGGCTGCCGGATGAGCTGCGTGTCGAGAAGGGCTTTAGCCCGGATACGATCAAACTGCTGGAGCAGCGCGGACAGAAGGTGGCGGTGAAAGAGGCGATGGGGAGCACCCAGAGCATTATGGTCGGGCCGGATGGCGCACTGTTTGGGGCATCGGACCCGCGTTCGGTGGATGATTTAACGGCGGGGTATTGATTATATTGCCGGGTGGCGGTTTCGCCTTACCCGGCCTACGTTTTTCATTCCCTCTCCCACAGGGTGAGGGCAACAAACTACTTCATTCTCGCCATATAATACGCATCGACATACTCGCCGTTGCGCAGTCCGTAACGTTTGCCGGTGCCTTCAATTTCGAATCCGTGCTTCTTGTAGACCGCAATGGCCGGTTCGTTGTCGACAAACACCGTCAGCTCAATACGATCAACCCGCAGCCAGTTGTCGCACATATCAATCATGGTGCGAAGCAGCGCGCTGGCAACGCCGCGGTTGTGCCACTGCGCCCCTACACAAATACCGAAATCAGCGACGTGGCTGCGGCGCGGCCGCTGTGCGACATCAATCGTGAGATGCCCGACGACGATATCATCAATGCAGGCAACTAACTGCTTAATCCCAGGCTGATCGCTTAGCCGCAACTGCCACATTTCCATAGAAGGATGAGGGACTTGTAGCGTGTTGTGGTACACCTCCGGCTGGGCGTGAATCTGACGAATAGCGTCATAATCTTTCGGTTCAGCGTGGCGTATCACTATCTCACTCATTCCTTCGTCCTCTGTGGGTTAATGTCCTCTTTAACATCAGTGACTTTAAAATTTGAGTCAACCGCTATTTTTTGCAAAAAGTATTGGACAACTGCGAATGAGAATGATTATTATTGTCCTGCATTCAGGAAGACCGCTACGGGAACCTGAAAGCACGACATTGCTCACATTGCTTCCAGTATTACTTTAGCCAGCTTTTAGCTGGCTTTTTTTTTGTTATGGTAGATCTCAGTAACCTTCCAAAAGGACTGAGCCATGACACTACATTGCGCATTTATTGGATTTGGTAAAAGTACGACCCGCTATCACCTTCCGTATGTCCTTCATCGTAAAGATTCCTGGCATGTGGCCCATATCTACCGCCGCCGCGCGAAGCCAGAGGAGCAGTCTCCGCAGTATTCCCACATCCATTTCACCAGCGATCTGGACGAAATCCTTAACGATCCGCAGGTGAAACTGGTCGTTGTCTGTACTCATGCTGACAGCCATTTTGACTACGCGAAACGCGCCCTGGAAGCAGGCAAAAACGTGCTGGTGGAAAAACCGTTTACGCCGACCATCGCCGAAGCGAAGGCGTTGTTCGCACTGGCGAAAAGTAAAGGGCTGACCGTTACGCCATATCAAAACCGTCGCTTTGACAGCTGTTTCCTGACGGCGAAAAAAGCGATTGAGAGCGGTAAGCTCGGTGACATCGTCGAGATTGAAAGTCATTTTGACTACTATCGCCCGGTGGCAGAAACCCAACCTGGTCTGCCTCAGGATGGCGCATTCTATGGGCTGGGTGTACACACCATGGATCAGGTCATCTCCCTGTTTGGTCGCCCGGACTACGTGGCATATGACATCCGCAGCCTGCGTAACAAAGCCAACCCGGACGACACGTTTGAAGCGCAGCTGTTCTACGGCGACCTGAAAGCCATTGTCAAAACCAGCCATCTGGTGAAAATCGACTATCCGAAATTTATCGTTCACGGTACGAAAGGCTCGTTTATCAAATACGGTATTGACCAGCAGGAGACCAGCCTGAAGGCCAATATCATGCCGGGTGAACCGGGCTTTGCGGCGGATGATTCGGTTGGCGTGCTGGAATATGTGAAGGCGGATGGCACGACGGCCAGAGAAGAGCTGAAGCCCGAGGTGGGTGATTATGGCCGCGTGTACGATGCACTGTTTGCGACTATCCATAGCGGTGCGGCGAATTACGTCAAGGAATCTGACGTTCTGACTAACCTTGAAATCCTTGAACGGGCCTTTGAACAGGCTTCTCCTGCCACGGTAACCCTCGCGAAATAAGCAAAAATGGCTCCTCTGCGCTTGTTCATAATTTTTGAACAGAGGAGTCAATTTTCACCCTCTATGATCCCAGGCCGTTTGCGTCCACACTTACTCCATCGAAACGAACTGAGGGTGAAAACAATGATCTACTTACGCAAAGCAAACGAACGTGGTCACGCGAATCATGGCTGGCTGGACTCATGGCATTCATTCTCGTTTGCCGACTACTACGACCCGAACTTCATGGGCTTCTCCGCACTGCGCGTGATTAACGACGACGTGATTGATGCAGGACAGGGCTTCGGCACTCACCCGCACAAAGACATGGAAATTCTGACCTATGTGCTGGAAGGCGCGGTTGAACACCAGGACAGCATGGGCAACAAAGAGCAGGTTCCTGCGGGCGAATTCCAGATTATGAGCGCGGGTACCGGGGTTCGTCACTCTGAGTACAACCCGAGCAAAACGGAAAAACTGCACCTGTATCAAATCTGGATTATTCCAGAAGAAACCGGCATCACGCCACGCTATGAGCAGCGCCGCTTCGACGCTAAACAGGGTAAACAGCTGGTGCTGTCCCCGGATGCGCGAGAAGGCTCCCTGAAAGTGCATCAGGATATGGAACTGTATCGTTGGGCGCTGGCGAAAGACGAACAGTCTGTTCATCAGATTGCTGCTAACCGCCGCATCTGGATCCAGGTGGTGAAAGGTGAAGTCACCATCAACGGTACTAAAGCAACAACGGCTGATGGCCTGGCCATCTGGGACGAGCAGGCGATCTCCGTACACGCTGACAGCGAGAGTGAAATTCTGCTGTTTGACCTGCCTCCGGTGTAATAAATCATAAATAAATGCCCAACCTTCCCTCTGACAGGGGAAGGTTGGGCTTTGTCCGTGATAAACTGAGCAAATCTCTCACTTCAAGATTTCTCAGGACGATGAAAAAGAAACGCCCCGTACTTCAGGATGTCGCTGACCGCGTTGGTGTGACCAAAATGACGGTCAGCCGCTTTTTACGTAACCCGGAGCAGGTTTCCGTGGCGCTGCGTGGCAAGATTGCCGCGGCTCTTGATGAACTGGGTTATATCCCTAACCGCGCACCCGATATTCTCTCCAATGCGACCAGTCGTGCGGTGGGCGTCCTGCTTCCCTCTTTAACCAACCAGGTTTTCGCCGAAGTGCTGCGCGGAATTGAAAGTGTGACCGATGCGTTTGGTTATCAGACCATGCTTGCGCACTACGGGTACAAGCCGGAGCTGGAAGAGGAACGTCTTGAGTCCATGCTTTCCTGGAACATCGACGGCCTTATCTTAACGGAACGTACCCACACGCCGCGCACGCTGAAGATGATCGAAGTGGCGGGCATTCCGGTGGTGGAGCTGATGGACAGCCAGTCCCCATGCCTCGATATCGCCGTGGGTTTTGATAACTTCGAAGCGGCACGTCAGATGACGGCGGCGATTATCGCGCGCGGTCATCGTCACATTGCCTATCTGGGAGCGCGTCTTGATGAACGTACTATCATCAAGCAGAAGGGATACGAGCAGGCGATGCTCGACGCGAACTTAATCCCGTACAGCGTGATGGTGGAGCAGTCCTCTTCCTATACGTCGGGTATTGAGCTGATGCGTCAGGCGCGGCGCGAGTATCCGCAACTGGACGGTATTTTCTGTACCAACGATGACCTTGCTGTCGGTGCAGCGTTCGAATGTCAGCGTCTGGGACTTTCCATCCCGCGTGATATGGCGATTGCCGGTTTCCACGGCCACGATATCGGCCAGGTCATGGAGCCTCGTCTGGCGAGCGTCCTGACACCGCGTGAACGTATGGGGCGTATTGGCGCAGAACGCCTGCTGGCGCGCATTCGTGGCGAGACGGTTACCCCTAAAATGTTAGATTTAGGTTTCACCTTGTCACCGGGTGGATCTATTTGAGCTGACAAATTTGAGCTAGCTCACACTTATTCACTTCTCGCACGTTTGGATATTGCTTCGCTTTTGCCCCGGCAGGACAATGTTACCGATAACTGTTACCCGTAACAATTGACTGAGGGACACCCTTTGAGCACGACTAATCATGATCACCACGTCTACGTCCTGATGGGCGTTTCCGGTAGCGGGAAATCAGCCGTGGCCAGCGAAGTGGCGCATCAACTCCAGGCTGCGTTTCTTGATGGTGACTTCCTCCATCCGCGCAGCAACATCATGAAAATGGCCTCCGGCGAGCCGCTGAACGACGACGACCGCAAACCGTGGTTGCAGGCGCTGAATGACGCCGCGTTCGCGATGCAGCGCACCAACAAAGTTTCCCTTATCGTTTGCTCCGCGCTGAAAAAAACCTACCGTGACCTGCTGCGTGACGGCAACCCGAACCTCTCTTTCATCTACCTGAAAGGGGATTTTGAGGTGATTGAAAGCCGTCTGAAGGCGCGCAAAGGTCACTTCTTCAAGACTCAGATGCTGGTGACGCAGTTCGAAGCGCTGCAGGAACCGGGTGAAGATGAGAAAGATGTCTTAGTGGTTGATATCGATCAGTCACTGGAAGGTGTTGTTGCCAGCACCATCGAGGTCATTAATAAAAGGCAGTAAGTTTTGAGTACATTAACGCTTGTTTTGACAGCAGTGGGTTCCGTGTTGCTGCTGCTGTTTTTAGTGATGAAGGCGCGTATGCACGCTTTCGTTGCTTTGATGGTGGTTTCTATTGGTGCAGGTCTCTTTTCCGGGATGCCGCTCGACAAAATCGCAGCGACCATGGAAAAAGGGATGGGCGGTACGCTGGGCTTCCTGGCGATTGTCGTCGCGCTTGGGGCGATGTTTGGCAAGATTTTACATGAGACAGGCGCTGTTGATCAGATAGCCGTCAAGATGCTGAAATCCTTCGGACATAACCGTGCGCATTATGCGATTGGTCTGGCCGGTCTGATTTGTGCCCTGCCGCTGTTCTTTGAAGTGGCGGTTGTGTTGCTGATTAGCGTGGCGTTCTCTATGGCGCGCCACACCGGGACTAACCTCGTGAAGCTGGTTATCCCACTGTTTGCGGGCGTGGCAGCGGCAGCGGCGTTCCTGCTGCCCGGGCCAGCGCCGATGCTGCTGGCATCTCAGATGCACGCTGATTTCGGCTGGATGATCCTGATTGGTCTGTGTGCGGCGATCCCGGGGATGATTATTGCCGGTCCGCTGTGGGGCAACTTCATCAGCCGTTACGTTGAACTGCACATTCCGGATGACATCACCGAGCCGCACCTCGGCGAAGGTAAAATGCCATCCTTCGGCTTCAGTCTGTCACTGATCCTGCTCCCGTTGGTGCTCGTTGGGCTGAAAACCATTGCCGCGCGCTTTGTGCCGGTAGGTTCCAGCGCGTACGAATGGTTTGAGTTTATTGGCCATCCGTTCACGGCGATCCTGGTGGCGTGTCTGGTGGCGATTTATGGCCTGGCGATGCGCCAGGGGATGCCGAAAGACCGGGTCATGGAGATTTGCGGCGCAGCGCTGCAACCGGCTGGCATTATTCTGCTGGTGATCGGTGCGGGTGGGGTGTTCAAGCAGGTACTGGTGGATTCCGGCGTGGGTCCCGCTCTGGGTGAAGCGCTGACCGGAATGGGCTTGCCGATAGCCGTGACCTGCTTCGTGCTGGCGGCTGCGGTGCGTATCATTCAGGGTTCTGCGACCGTCGCGTGTTTAACCGCAGTGGGTCTGGTGATGCCGGTGATTGAACAGCTGCATTACTCAGGCGCGCAAATGGCTGCGCTGTCTATCTGTATTGCAGGTGGGTCTATCGTGGTTTCTCACGTGAATGACGCAGGTTTCTGGCTGTTCGGTAAATTTACCGGTGCCACCGAAGCGCAGACGCTGAAAACCTGGACGCTGATGGAAACCATCCTCGGTACGACAGGCGCAATTGTCGGGATGATTGCCTTTACGCTGCTGAGTTAAATGCGGTGATTTGCCAAGGCTAAAAATAAGGCCCGGTAGCGTTAGCGCTTACCGGGCCTTAATCATTCTGCGAAAGACAGGCCGGGAAGAGTGAAAACTCCGCCCGGCTTTTTATTATCACTCGCCCTGCGTTGAACTCTCAATCGTCAGACGCACATCAGATGTAATCAGTTCAGCCAGCATCTGGTAGACCTTCAGCGTCTCTTCCGGTTCGGCATCGCCCGTATCACTGATAAAGCCTTCATCACGCAGCGTCAGAACCAGTGAACTGAAGACCGCTTTGTCGAAGAATTCAGGAGCGTTAATACCGTGCAGAACGGACAGGCGCTGTGCCAGCGTCCGGCTCTCTTTCTCCAGCGTTCCACGGTTGATAGACGGGTTCGCACTGAGCAACCAGAATGTAATGGCATAACGCTGCAGCGTTTCACGCGCACCGGCCGCCAGCAGTTGCAGGGTACGGGAACGTGACGGATTGATATGCAGCTCGTCGTTCACAACAGTGATCAGCCCCTGACGACGCAGTTCTTCCGTCAGTTTATCCAGCTCGCCAGCCAGTTCATCCTTGCTCCAGCGCAGGAACAGCTCCGCTTTCAGCATCGGGTAGAGCGTGTCAACGTGACGCAATAGCTCCTGGCGTGAAATGCGACGATGCTGGGTGATGATAGCTGCCATGAGTGACGGCAGCATCAGCATATGGGCGATATTGTTGCGATAGTACGTCATCAGCACGGCCTGCTCGCGCGGCAGAATGATGATGTCGCCGATCGTGTCCTTTTCGACTTCGAACTTGTTCATCTGCAAAGCGTGATCGATAAGCTCACTGGCGCTCGCAGAAGGTACCGTCGAGTCAACCGAGTACGGGACGTTGCGCATCATATCGAGATAACAATCGAGCTGCTCTGTCAGCTGTTCGCGAGTCAGTGAACGCTGGCGAGACGCCAGAAGCGCCGTACAACACAGGTTCATAGCGTTAGCCGCACCAGCATTGTTAATGCGCACCATCAGTTCAGACGCGATGCCGTTGACCGTTGGCGTCAGCCAGGCCGGACGAACCGCTTCGATAGGGTCGATAGACTCGCGCCACTCCGGAACGTGATGGTTCAGATACGTCATCAGCGGCATCGGCTCGCCAAAGTTCACGTAGCCCTGTCCGAGATTACGTAGCTTGCTCAAACCGCGCAGCATTTGCGGCAGGCTCTCTTTCTCTTTAGTCGCGCCACGCAGCTCTTTAGCGTAAGTCCCCACCTCCATCACATGCTCATAGCCGATATAGATTGGCACCAGCGTGATTGGACGAGTTCCTCCGCGCAGCATGGCCTGAATGGTCATGGACAGCGTGCCGGTCTTCGGATCGAGCAGACGGCCGGTACGGGAGCGACCACCTTCCACGAAGTACTCAACGGAATATCCGCGGCTGAACAACTCACCCAGATACTCGCGGAACACCGTGGAGTAGAGCTTATTGCCCTTGAAGGTACGGCGAATAAAGAAGGCGCCCAGTCGACGGAAAATCGGGCCAGCTGGCCAGAAATTCAGGTTAATACCGGCCGCGATATGCGGCGGTACCAGCCCCTGGTGATAAAGCACATAGGAGAGAAGCAGGTAGTCCATGTGGCTGCGGTGGCAGGGGACATAGACAATTTCATGGCCATCATGCGCCAGTTGGCGTACACGCTCGGCGTTATGGACGTTGATGCCCTGATAGAGACGGTTCCAGGTAAAGCTGAGAATACGATCGGACAGACGAATCATCTCGTAAGAGAAGTTCGCTGCAATCTCTTCCATCAGTGCAATGGCGTTCTGCTGGGCTTTCTCATGTGAAATCTTCTTGCTGCGTGCTTCGTCTTCGACGGCACGGGCAATCGCTTTGGAGGCCAACAGCTTGTTGAACAGATCCTGACGCGCCGGGAGACGCGGCCCAACGGCAGCGAGGCGCTGACGGGCGAAGTGCATACGCGCTACGCGCGCCAGTTTTTGCGCGATGATCTTATCGGTGCCATGCTCGTCCGCCATTCGACGCAGCGAAACGGAAGGGGAGAAACGCACAAAGCTGTCGCGTCCCAGCCAGGAGACCGCGAAGAACTTCTGGATGCCGTTAAGCATGCGCAGCGGTGGATTCTCTTCACCTTTTTCACGACCCGGGCGACGACCAAACATCACCGATACTGGCACCATCTGCACATCCAGATCAGGATTGCTGCGGTGCAGGTCGAGATAGTCATGGAACAGCTTGATGGACTCTTCTTTTGGCGTGTAATAGGTAAACACGCGCGGTCCACCGTGAATGAACACGTAGCGCGGCAGCAGAGTACCGTCAACTTCTAGCGGTTCAAGCGGGTCAGGTAAGTCATGCGCCAGGCACTGGGCGCGAAGCGTCAGTAAGTCTGCCTTCGAGTTATAAGGCAAAACGTACATAATGGGGCGCGACGTATCGAGCCCCAATTCCAGCGCGGGTTCTGCTGGGATAGACTTGCTTTTTACCAGGATGCTTAATGGTAAATTAAGTAATTTGTAGTAAATTCGTGGCCAGCCGGACATAAACGATGTAAAGCCTCTGGTTAATAATGCAATTGCGGCGCAAGGATAACAGAAAGCGCGCAAAATTTCTGTTGTTACCCGTCATACTTCAGGCGGCAGCGAAACGCGCTGCCACTCTAGTTACTGACGCTATTTCCAATAAAAGGTTCTTTTAATGGCCAATAATACCACTGGGTTAACCCGAATCATCAAAGCCGCCGGCTATTCCTGGAAAGGTTTCCGTGCCGCATGGATCAATGAAGCCGCCTTTCGCCAGGAGGGCGTCGCCGCTATCATCGCGGTGATTATCGCCTGCTTCCTTGATATTGATGCAATAACACGCGTTCTTCTCATCGGCTCCGTACTGTTGGTGATGATAGTGGAAATTCTCAATAGCGCTATTGAGGCCGTTGTTGACCGGATTGGTTCAGATTTCCACGAGCTCTCTGGCCGGGCAAAAGACATGGGTTCCGCTGCCGTGTTGCTGGCGATTATTACTGCGGTCATTACCTGGGTCACGCTGCTTTGGTCACATTTCCGATGAGCCTCGAGGAATAATTAAGTCCCTGGTTTTTTGTGCAGTTTTTGGTTCCAAAATCGCCTTTGACTGTATATACTCACAGCATAACTGTATATACACCCAGGGGCGGAATGAAAGCGTTAACGACCAGGCAGCAAGAGGTGTTTGATCTCATCCGGGATCATATCGGCCAGACGGGTATGCCACCCACGCGTGCGGAAATCGCTCAGCGTCTGGGCTTCCGTTCTCCGAATGCTGCCGAAGAACACCTGAAAGCGCTGGCGCGTAAGGGCGTGATTGAGATTGTTTCGGGCGCGTCACGCGGTATCCGCCTGCTGGTGGAAGAAGAGACGGGCATTCCGCTGGTGGGGCGTGTTGCTGCCGGTGAGCCTTTACTGGCACAGCAGCATATTGAAGGCCACTACCAGGTCGATCCGGGGATGTTTAAACCGAGCGCTGATTTCCTGCTGCGCGTAAGCGGCATGTCGATGAAAGACATCGGTATTCTTGACGGTGATCTGCTTGCGGTTCACAAAACGCAGGATGTGCGAAACGGCCAGGTTGTGGTCGCGCGTATTGATGACGAAGTGACCGTTAAGCGTCTGAAAAACAGGGTAATACCGTACAGCTGCTGCCTGAAAACAGCGAATTCTCCCCGATTGTGGTGGATCTTCGCGAACAGAACTTCTCTATCGAAGGGCTGGCAGTAGGGGTGATTCGCAACGGCGAATGGCTGTAATCTCTTCCTGACAGGCTACGGCGTTGCTGTAGCCTGCTTCCTTTACCTCTCCCGGTATTTTTCATGTCACTGCTGACGGCATCAGATAAGGCATTGTGGCGTCTTGCACTGCCGATGATTTTCTCCAATATTACCGTGCCCTTGCTGGGTCTGGTCGATACTGCTGTTATTGGTCATCTGGATTCACCTGTTTATCTTGGCGGCGTGGCGATTGGCGCGACGGCAACCAGCTTCCTGTTTATGCTGCTGCTCTTTTTGCGCATGAGTACTACCGGGCTCACGGCACAGGCGTATGGTGCCAGAGATCCGCTGCGTCTGGCGCGCGCGCTGGTGCAGCCGCTCATTCTGGCGCTTGGTGCGGGGGCATTAATCGTTGTATTGCGCTCGCCCCTGATTGACCTCGCGCTTCACATCGTTGGCGGTAACGAGGCGGTGCTGGAGCAGGCGAGACGTTTCCTTGAAATCCGCTGGCTCAGTGCGCCGGCATCGCTGGCTAACCTGGTTCTGCTGGGATGGTTACTGGGCGTGCAGTATGCCCGCGCGCCCGTCATTTTGCTGGTGGTGGGAAACCTTCTCAACATTGTGCTTGATGTCTGGCTGGTAATGGGTCTGCATATGAACGTGCAGGGGGCTGCACTGGCGACGGCAATTGCCGAATACGGGACTTTTATCATCGGTCTGTGGATGGTCTGGCGCGTGCTGGCGATGCGCGGGATCTCTCTTGCGCTACTCAAAACCGCATGGCGCGGCAATATCCGTAAGCTGCTGGCACTCAACCGCGACATCATGCTGCGCTCACTTTTCCTTCAGCTCTGTTTCGGTGCGCTGACGGTTTTCGGGGCTCGGCTGGGGCCAGACATCGTCGCGGTCAATGCCGTATTGATGACGCTACTGACCTTTACCGCCTACGCGCTGGACGGTTTTGCCTATGCTGTGGAAGCACATTCCGGGCAGGCGTACGGTGCGCGCGAAAGCGGGCAGCTTCAGGATGTCTGGCGGGCAGCCTGTCGTCAGTCGGGGCTGGTGGCACTGGCATTTGCGCTGGTTTATGCCGTTTTTGGTGAGCAGATCATTGCATTACTCACCTCACTTCCCACACTGCGTGAACTGGCGAGCCACTATCTCATCTGGCAGGTGATCTTACCGGTGGTCGGTGTCTGGTGTTATCTGCTGGACGGCATGTTCATTGGGGCTACGCGCGGAGCCGAAATGCGTAACAGTATGGCGGTGGCAGCTGCAGGGTTTGGTCTGACGCTGCTGACGCTTCCCTGGCTTGGCAATCATGGTTTGTGGCTGGCGTTGGCCGTTTTCCTCTCGTTGCGGGGCCTGTCTCTGGCCTTTATCTGGCGCCGTCACTGGCGAAATAATACCTGGTTGCCTTCCCATCACGATATATCGTGACGGTTAAAGATTCCGAATATCAAAATAGCTGCAGAATCCTTAACTACAATTATTATCACGTCCAGCAGAAAAGAACGTAACGGACGTTGCGACCCGACGCTTAACAAGAGGACACGATGATGAATAAAGACGAAATCAGCGGCAACTGGAAGCAGTTCAAAGGTAAAGCGAAAGAGCAGTGGGGGAAGCTGACAGATGACGATATGACCGTCATTGAAGGTAAACGCGATCAGCTTGTCGGTAAAATCCAGGAACGCTACGGCTACGCAAAAGACCAGGCGGAAAAGGAAGTTGGCGACTGGGAAAAACGCAACGACTACCGCTGGTAACCGGGTTATACCCGAAAGTACAAGGAAGTACACCCTGAGGGCGGCCATGAGCCGCCTTTTTCATTGCTAGCGAGGTTTTTTCTTCACAACGATTGTGTGGTCGTGCTGGCACTTATCGTGATGGCTGCATGATTCCACCTCGACACAGGCAGAGCACAGCCCATGTGCTTCAATAACATTATGACGCAAGGCAAAGCCCATTTTGGCCGCCAGCGTATGCATAATGTCTTCAACACCTTCAGCCCCTTCTTCTTTTACCACGCCGCAGCGGTCGCAGATAAACATGGCTGATGTATGGGTTGGCTGGTCAAACAGGTGGCACAGCACATAGCTGTTTGTGGATTCAACCTTATGCACGAACCCTTGTTCCAGCAGAAAATCGAGCGCGCGATACACCGTAGGCGGTTTGGCCTGCGGCTCGCTTTCGCGGAGCAGGTCGAGCAGATCGTACGCGCTGATGGCTCCCTGTTGCAGGCTCATCAGGCGTAATACCTCAAGGCGCTGCGGAGTCAGGCGCACATTGCGTTGCGCGCAGAGCTTTTCGGCCTGCGCTAACAGCTCTTTTGTGGACTTATCCATTTAGCACCCCGGATGTTATAGGACGGAAAACCCTCACTTTATCATGTTCTGGTAAAAACACCGAGATCCGCCTGTCTGTGCTATACCTGACGCATTGCAAACCGGGAAACGAACAATGAAAAGACCTGACTGTATTCGACACTGGCGCGACGTGGAAGGCGCTGATAACTCAACCTATCCCGACAGCGACGAGCGTTTTTCCATCGGTGCGCCGCTGGCTCGCAAGCTCGGGCTAGGGCGTATTGGTATCCATCATGAGCGTTTACCCCCCGGACGTCGGACATCCTATCCCCATGCGGAAAGCGACGAAGAAGAGTTCATTTACGTGCTTGAAGGGTATCCTGAAGCCTGGATTAATGGCTATTTGTGGAAACTTGAACCCGGCGATAGCGTAGGTTTTCCCGCCGGAACCGGCGTCTGCCACACCTTTATCAACAACACGGACGAAGAGGTTCGACTCCTGGTAGTTGGCGAAGCCAACAAGAAGCACAACCGCATCTACTATCCGCTCAACCCAGTGTATGCCGCCACGCGAGAAGATCGCTGGGTCGATCACCCGCCCCAGTTTTTTGGGCCACATGATGGAAAACCTGGGAAAAAATAATTTCCTCTTCTATAAATATTGAGGGCCGTCACAAATTACAACAGGTCTGGTTAGAATTTAACTTAAGGAAATAGCGGGTCTTTTTGTACTTATTCACAGCAATAGTTCGTACCTGTTTGAGTGATAACAGACAGGGGTTATTTCATAACAGACTATAAGACGAGCATACTGTGAAAAAACATTTTAAATTTTCGGTGGTTAGCATCGCCGTCTCCTTGTTTATGGCAAATCAGGCCGGAGCAGCCAATACCTGGACAGAAGCACGTAGCGATGCGATGGGGGGGACGGGGGTCGCGGCTGGGAGCTATGGCAGCGGGGTATTAATCAACCCGGCGTTGCTTGCAAAGGCGAAACCTGACGATGGTATCACGCTGATCCTGCCATCTATCGGTGCGCAAATTTCAGACAAAGACAACCTGCGCGATAAGATTGATGACATCAGTGATGATGTCAGCGCCTATCGCAGGACCCTGGATAATATCAATCTTATCGATCTCCTTAATCCTTCCAGTGCTGCATCGCGGCAGGTCTCTGCCGCCGCAGGCGACCTTGCCGATCAACTGGATTCACTGAAAGGGAAAACCGCCAGCGGTAAAGCGGGAGGTGGGATCGCTGTAAGTATTCCTAATGACGTGCTCTCAGTGGCTTTCGTGGCCAAAGCCAATGCGCGTGCTCGCGTGAGTTCTTACATCGATCAGGGCGATATCGACAAATTGCGCGCGGTGGAAGCCGTTCCGGCGGCCGTATTTGGGGTTGACCCGAATGATTTGAAATCAAAGGGTTTTGGTCGTGCTGCAATCGTTTCAGACTATGGCGTTGCAGTGGCGCGTCAGTTTGATATCAGCGGCGTGCCTGTTTCCGTGGGTATCACTCCTAAGCTGCAACAGACCTGGCTCTACAACTACACGGTCTCGATCTACAACTTTGACAGTGGCGATATCAACAGCAGTCGCTATCGCAACGACGATACTGGGTTTAACGTTGATGCCGGCCTTGCTGCTGATTTCGGCGAAAACTGGACGGTGGGTTTGACCGGTAAAAACCTGTTCTCGCGTGATATCGACACCAAAGAGGTGGATGGCGTGCGCGATACTTACCAAATCAGCCCTGTCGTTACGGCGGGTGCGGCCTGGCATACCGATCTCCTGACGCTGACGGCGGATGGTGACCTGACCGAAACCAAAGGTTTTAAAAGCGAAGAGAACTCCCAATATGTTGGCGTGGGTGCGGAAGTGACGCCATTGAGCTGGCTGGCGGTTCGCGCAGGTTATCGTGCTGATGTGAAAGACAATGACAGCAATGTCTTTACCGCAGGTGTGGGCTTTGCACCGCTTAACACGGTTCATATCGACCTGATGGGTCTGTATGGTGAAGACGAAACCTGGGGCGCGGGGGCGCAACTGAGCATGACGTTCTAAAGTCCACCGGAGGCGCTGCGCCTCCGGCTTTTCTTTGTGCTATAGTAGCGCCCCTTTTCACCAGATGCTTAAAACTTCGCCATGTCGTCAGAATTACAGACTGCTTTCCCTGCACACCGTTTCTCCATTGCGCCAATGCTCGACTGGACGGACAGACACTGCCGCTACTTCCTGCGTCAGCTCTCCCGCCATACGCTGCTGTACACCGAAATGGTGACCACCGGGGCAATTATTCACGGTAAGGGCGACTATCTGGCTTACAGCGAAGAGGAGCATCCGGTTGCCCTGCAGCTGGGCGGCAGCGATCCGGCCGCGCTGGCGCAGTGCGCGAAGCTGGCAGAAGCGCGTGGCTACGACGAGATCAACCTCAACGTTGGCTGCCCGTCTGACCGCGTGCAAAACGGTATGTTTGGCGCGTGCCTGATGGGGAACGCACAGCTGGTGGCGGACTGCATTAAGGCGATGCGCGATGTCGTCTCCATTCCGGTCACGGTCAAAACCCGTATCGGCATTGACGACCAGGACAGCTACGAATTCCTGTGCGACTTTATCAATACGGTATCCGGGAAAGGTGAGTGCGAGATGTTTATCATCCACGCGCGAAAAGCCTGGCTCTCTGGCCTCAGCCCGAAAGAGAACCGTGAGATCCCGCCGCTGGACTACCCGCGCGTGTATCAGCTGAAGCGTGACTTCCCGCACCTGACGATGTCAATCAACGGTGGCATCAAGTCGCTGGAAGAGGCCAAAGCGCATCTGGAACATATGGATGGCGTGATGGTCGGGCGCGAGGCGTATCAGAACCCGGGCATTCTGGCGACGGTCGATCGCGAAATCTACGGTGTAGAAGGCGCAGATACCGATCCGGTTGCGGTAGTTCGTGCCATGTATCCGTACATCGAACGCGAGCTGAGCAACGGCACATATCTTGGCCATATCACCCGCCACATGCTTGGCCTTTTCCAGGGTATTCCGGGAGCGCGTCAGTGGCGACGTTACCTGAGCGAGAACGCGCATAAAGCCGGTGCCGACATCGAGGTGCTGGAACATGCGCTGAGACTGGTGGCTGATAAGCGATAAATTTCGCTAAAAGATGGTCAAATTCACCACGCCCTGCAAATCTTTGCGGGGCGTTTTGCTTTAAGAACAATGAGTTAGTTTTGGCATGCTTTTTGTAATGGTTACTGCATTACTCAGGAGCGTGTGGGAGAAAAATATGCTGGAACTACTTTTTGTGATTGGCTTTTTCGTCATGCTATTAGCCACAGGCGTTTCGCTGCTCGGCATTCTGGCCGCTATCGTTGTCGCCACGGTGGTGATGTTTATCGGCGGATTATTTGCCCTGACGATCAAGCTGTTGCCGTGGCTACTGCTGGCTATTGTGGTGGTGTGGGTGATACGGGCGATTAAAACGCCAAAAGTGTCCACTTATCAGAGCAATAACCGCTTTCGTTACTAAGGTATTGAGGGGTTCGTCACATACTTGTAACTTTTCTGGTGGCATTGCTTAGAACAGAATAGGATTTACTTATCGAATCTGTCACTATGACTGCCGCTAAAGAATTCATCGAGCTGTACCCTACATACAGCCGAACTAAAAAAAGAAAGGGCTTCCTCAGGGAAGCCCAATTTCTTTTCTGGATTCAGGGAATTAACAGACTTGAACCCTCCGTCACCCTGCTCTCAAGTACCTCATGCGCGCGCTGTGCATCGGCAAGCGGATATTTCTGTGCATCTGCCACATCCACTTTAATCACCCCACTGGCGATCAGCGAGAACAGCTCGTTACTGGCTTCCTCAAGCTCTTCCCGGTTAGTGATGTAACCTTGCAGCGAAGGGCGAGTCACATACAGTGAGCCTTTCTGGTTCAGAATACCAAGGTTAACCCCGGTCACAGCGCCTGATGCATTCCCGAAGCTCACCATTAGCCCGCGGCGCTGCAGGCAATCGAGAGACGCTTCCCAGGTGTCTTTCCCTACCGAGTCATACACCACCCGCACTTTTTTGCCGTTGGTGATTTCTTTCAGCCGCTCGACGATGTTCTCTTCACGATAGTTAATCACCTGCCAGGCTCCCGCCTGCAATGCGCGCTGCGCTTTTTGCGCGTTGCCCACGGTACCGATCAGTTTCGCCCCCAGCGCTTTTGCCCACTGACACGCGATCAGCCCCACACCACCCGCAGCAGCATGGAACAGGAACTGCTCGTCAGGTTTAATTTCGTAGGTTTTACGCAGCAGGTAATAGACCGTAAGCCCTTTCAGAAATGAGGCTGCAGCTTGCTCAAAGGAGATGGCGTTGGGCAGCAGGGCGGCTTTATCCGCCGGGACGTTGTGGACGGAACTGTATGCCCCCAGAGCAGATTGGGCGTACACCACGCGATCGCCCTCTTTAAGGTGCTTAACGGCGCGGCCAGTTTTGATAACCACTCCTGCCGCTTCGGTACCCAGGCCACTCGGCAGTGACGGAGGCGGGTAGAGGCCTCCGCGAATATAGGTATCAATGTAGTTGATACCTATGGCCTTGTTTTCAACCTGAACTTCGTTTTCGCCTGGTGCTACTGGGGTAAATTCCACCGCTTTCAGCACTTCTGGCCCACCGTGTTTCTGGAATTCAATGCGCGTTGCCATGCTCCCTCCGTAAGAAAAATATGGTAATCTTTCGACCCACTCTTTATCTCGGTAACTCCATTCACTATGGCAGGAAACAAACCCTTCAACAAACAGACTGAACCTCGCGAACGTGATTACCAGGTCGCAGGCTTAAAAGTCCCGCCGCACTCGATTGAAGCGGAACAGTCGGTGTTGGGCGGTTTAATGCTGGATAACGAACGCTGGGACGACGTCGCTGAGCGCGTGGTGTCTGAGGATTTCTACACCCGACCGCATCGTCATATCTTTACCGAAATGGCGCGTCTGCAGGAGTCGGGTAGCCCGATTGACCTGATCACACTTGCGGAATCGCTGGAGCGACAGGGGCAACTGGACAGCGTCGGTGGGTTTGCCTACCTGGCAGAATTATCGAAAAACACGCCAAGTGCGGCGAATATCAGTGCTTACGCGGATATCGTGCGTGAACGTGCTGTAGTTCGTGAGATGATCTCGGTGGCGAATGAGATCGCCGAGGCCGGTTTTGATCCGCAGGGTCGCACCAGTGAAGATCTGCTCGATCTCGCTGAGTCCCGCGTCTTTAAAATCGCCGAAAGCCGCGCGAACAAAGACGAAGGGCCGAAAAACATCGCCGATGTGCTTGATGCTACCGTTGCGCGTATCGAACAGCTGTTCCAGCAGCCACATGATGGTGTGACCGGTGTGAATACCGGCTATGACGATCTCAACAAGAAAACCGCCGGTCTGCAGCCGTCGGATTTGATCATCGTCGCGGCGCGTCCATCAATGGGTAAAACAACATTTGCGATGAACCTCGTCGAAAACGCGGCGATGTTGCAGGATAAACCTGTTTTAATCTTCAGTCTTGAGATGCCATCAGAACAGATCATGATGCGTTCCCTAGCGTCGCTGTCTCGCGTGGATCAGACCCGTATCCGTACCGGCCAGCTCGACGATGAAGACTGGGCGCGGATCTCCGGCACAATGGGGATTCTGCTGGATAAACGCAATATCTATATCGATGACTCCTCCGGCCTGACACCGACGGAAGTGCGCTCCCGCGCGCGCCGTATCGCCCGTGAACACGGCGGTATTGGCCTTATCATGATTGACTATCTCCAGCTGATGCGTGTGCCGTCGCTCTCCGACAACCGTACGCTGGAAATTGCAGAGATTTCCCGCTCGCTCAAGGCATTAGCCAAAGAGCTACACGTGCCGGTGGTGGCGCTCTCCCAGCTTAACCGCTCCCTGGAACAACGCGCCGACAAACGCCCGGTCAACTCCGACCTGCGTGAGTCTGGCTCCATCGAGCAGGATGCTGACTTAATCATGTTTATTTACCGTGATGAGGTTTATCACGAGAACAGCGACCTGAAAGGGATCGCCGAAATTATTATTGGTAAGCAACGTAACGGCCCAATCGGTACGGTACGTTTGACCTTTAACGGACAGTGGTCGCGTTTCGACAACTATGCCGGTCCTCAATATGATGATGAGTAATTTCTAAGGAATTCAAATGCAAGCGGCAATAGTAGTCATTAACCGCCGCGCTCTGCGACACAACCTGCAACGTCTGCGTGAACTGGCTCCCGCCAGTAAGCTCGTTGCAGTCGTGAAAGCGAACGCTTACGGACACGGTCTTCTTGAGACCGCGCGAACGCTCCCCGATGCCGACGCCTTTGGCGTCGCCCGTCTTGAAGAAGCCATCCGACTGCGTGCGGGTGGGATCACACAACCCATTTTGCTGCTGGAAGGCTTTTTCGAAGCCACTGATTTGCCCACTATTGCCGATCAGCACCTGCACACCGCCGTTCACAACGAAGAACAGCTGGCTGCGCTGGAGACCGCCGAACTGAGCGAGCCGGTAACCGTGTGGATGAAGCTCGATACGGGCATGCACCGACTGGGCGTCCGTCCGGAAAACGCACAAGCGTTTTATCAGCGTTTATGCCAGTGCAAAAATGTGCGCCAGCCAGTGAACATCGTCAGTCACTTTGCTCGTGCCGACGAGCCTGAATGTGGTGCGACCGAACAACAGCTCGATATCTTTAATACCTTCTGCGAAGGTAAGCCGGGAATGCGCTCTATTGCCGCGTCTGGCGGTATTTTGCTGTGGCCACAATCCCACTTCGACTGGGCGCGTCCGGGCATTATTCTTTACGGCGTATCGCCGCTGGAGAACAAACCCTGGGGACCGGATTTTGGCTTCCAGCCGGTGATGTCATTGGTGTCTAACCTGATTGCCGTGCGTGAGCACAAAGCGGGTGAACCCGTAGGCTACGGTGGAACCTGGATCAGCGAGCGTGATACCCGGTTGGGCGTTGTGGCGATGGGTTATGGTGACGGCTATCCACGTGCCGCACCGTCGGGTACGCCAGTGTTGGTCAATGGCCGTGAAGTGAAGATTGTTGGTCGCGTGGCGATGGACATGATTTGCGTCGATCTGGGGCCGGAAGCACAGGAGAAAGCGGGTGACGCTGTGGTGATGTGGGGTGAAGGCTTGCCCGTTGAACGCATTGCTGAAATCACGAAAGTGAGTGCTTACGAACTTATTACACGCCTGACATCACGGGTGGCGATGAAGTACATAGATTAACTTATAGCTGGAGTGAGAGTGTTACTCTCACTCCACGTTTATTAACATCCCCTCGATCTTCTGCCATATCCGGTTTATTGTTGAAATTCCTGCCTCATCGAATTCCGGAGAATCATCGCGTGTTTCAGAAAGTTGACGCCTATGCCGGCGACCCCATTCTCTCCTTAATGGAGCGTTTCAAAGAAGATCCTCGCAGCGACAAAGTGAACCTCAGCATCGGTCTGTATTACAACGAGGATGGCATTATTCCTCAATTAAAAGCCGTTGCCGAAGCTGAAGCACGCCTTAACGCTGTACCACATGGCGCATCGCTTTATCTGCCGATGGAAGGGTTAAATACTTACCGTAACACTATCGCGCCGCTGCTGTTTGGTGCCGATCATCCGGTGCTCGCGCAAAAACGTGTCGCCACCATCCAGACGCTTGGCGGATCGGGTGCGCTAAAAGTCGGCGCAGACTTCCTGAAAAAATACTTCCCGGATTCCGGGGTGTGGGTCAGCGATCCTACGTGGGAAAACCATGTTGCGATTTTTGAAGGCGCAGGCTTTAAGGTCGCGACCTATCCGTGGTTCGACAACGAAACCAACGGTGTGCGTGTAGAGGCATTACTGGAAAAACTGCACACCTTGCCGGAGCGCAGTATTGTGCTGCTGCATCCATGTTGCCATAACCCGACCGGCGCGGACCTCACTAATGACCAGTGGGATGCAATAATTGAGGTACTGAAAGCGCGTAATCTGATCCCGTTCCTCGACATTGCCTATCAGGGCTTTGGCGCAGGCATGGAAGAAGATGCTTACGCCATTCGCGCCGTTACCAGCGCAGGTCTGCCGGCGCTGGTGAGTAACTCTTTCTCTAAAATCTTCTCTCTGTACGGCGAACGCGTCGGCGGTCTGTCCGTGGTGTGTGAAGATGCCGAAGCCGCCAGCCGCGTGCTGGGTCAACTGAAGGCGACGGTGCGCCGCATTTACTCCAGCCCGCCAAACTTTGGTGCGCAGGTCGTCGCCACGGTTCTTGGTGATGCGCAACTGAAAGCATCCTGGCTTGCTGAAGTGGAATCAATGCGTACGCGCATTCTGGCGATGCGTCAGGAGCTGGTTAACGTCCTGAAAGAGGCCGTGCCGGGCCATAACTTCGACTATCTGCTCAAGCAGCGCGGGATGTTCAGCTATACCGGCCTGAGTGCCGCTCAGGTCGATCGTCTGCGCGAAGAGTTCGGCGTCTATCTGATTGCCAGCGGCCGTATGTGCGTGGCGGGGCTGAATGCCAGCAATGTTCAGCGCGTGGCGAAGGCCTTTGCCGCTGTAATGTAAGTAAGTGATCACATTCTCTCTTCTTTCAGAAGAGAGAATGTGATCTTTCTTCTTTTTCGCTGATCCATAAGCAAAAACTCCTTTCCTTCGCTTCCCGCTGGGGTTATGGTCGGATAGTTTTTTGACCATTCGCTCAAAATAAAACGATAACAAACTGAATATTCAGGGGAAAACATGCGCAAGATCACACTGGCGCTCAGCGCCGCCTGCTTATTGTTCTCGCTTAATAGCGCAGTCGTTGCGCGAGCCTCCGCACCGACACCGCTTTACACCGGAACCACCGCCGCCATCCTTGCCGAGCAGGCGCCTGTTCACTGGGTCTCTGTGGCACAAATCGAAAATAGTCTGATGGGGCGTCCGCCAATGGCCGTGGGCTTCGATATTGACGATACCGTCCTGTTCTCAAGCCCGGGTTTCTGGCGCGGTAAGAAAACATATTCACCGGACAGCGAAGACTATCTGAAAAACCCGGAGTTCTGGGAAAAAATGAACAACGGCTGGGATGAGTTCAGTATCCCGAAAGAGGTCGCCCGATCGCTTATTGCCATGCATGTTAAGCGCGGCGACAGCATTTACTTTGTTACCGGACGCAGCCAGACCAAAACGGAAACAGTATCTAAAACCTTGCAGGACGATTTTCTGATCCCTGCCGCCAACATGAATCCGGTCATTTTTGCGGGAGATAAACCCGGTCAGAACAGCAAAACGCAGTGGCTGGAGCAGAAAAATATCAAAGTGTTTTATGGCGATTCTGATAACGATATCACCGCTGCGCATGATGTAGGGGCAAGAGGGATCAGGGTGTTACGCGCCTCTAATTCGACCTATCGACCACTGCCGATGGCCGGGAAATTTGGTGAAGAGGTGATTGTTAATTCTGAATACTGAGGTATGCTGGTTTTTTGTACAAATCACGCCTGCCGGGTTTACCTTTTGTCGTCTTGCTGCACACTTAAAGAGGCAGGAACTCAGGCCGTGTCCAACCCATTTAGAGGGGAGCTAAGATGACAATTTCGGAGATACTCCAGTACTGCATGAGTAAGCCCGGCGCGGAACAAAGCGTCCACAGCGACTGGAAAGCCACGCAGATCAAAGTGGCTGACGTGCTGTTTGCGATGGTGAAAGAGGTTGAAGGCCGTCCGGCGGCTGCACTGAAAACCAGCCCGGAACTGGCTGATTTATTACGTCAGCAGCACCATGACGTCCGACCGAGCCAGCATCTCAACAAGGCTCACTGGAGCACTGTCTACCTCGACGGTTCTCTGCCGGGCTCGCAAATTTACTATCTGGTGGATGCATCGTACAAGCAGGCGGTTGAACTGCTGCCGGAAACGACCCGACAGCAGCTTTCCGTGTGACAATTACAGCAACGGTTTAAGGAAGCGTGCGGTGTGCGAGGCTTCGCACTCTGCAACGGTCTCTGGCGTCCCGGAGACGAGGATTTCACCGCCGCCGCTACCGCCTTCCGGGCCAAGATCGACAATCCAGTCCGCGGTTTTAATCACGTCCAGGTTGTGTTCAATGACCACAATGGTGTTGCCCTGATCTCTGAGCTGATGCAGAACGTCCAGCAACTGCTGGATATCGGCAAAGTGCAGGCCGGTGGTTGGCTCATCCAGAATGTAGAGCGTCTGACCGGTGCCGCGTTTCGACAGCTCACGCGCCAGCTTCACGCGCTGCGCTTCACCACCCGAGAGCGTCGTTGCTGACTGTCCGAGACGGATATAGGTCAGCCCCACATCCATTAACGTTTGCAGCTTACGCGCCAGCGCCGGGACGGCATCGAAGAACTCACGTGCTTCTTCAATGGTCATATCCAGCACTTCATGGATAGTCTTGCCTTTGTACTTAATTTCCAGCGTTTCGCGGTTATAGCGTTTGCCTTTGCACTGGTCGCACGGCACGTAGATATCCGGCAGGAAGTGCATCTCAACTTTGATCACTCCGTCGCCCTGGCACGCTTCACAGCGCCCACCACGCACGTTGAAGCTGAAACGTCCTGGTGTATAGCCGCGTGAACGAGATTCCGGTACGCCAGCAAAGAGTTCGCGTACAGGCGTAAAGACGCCAGTATAGGTCGCCGGGTTAGAACGTGGGGTACGGCCAATCGGGCTCTGGTCGATGTCGATAACCTTGTCGAAATGCTCCAGACCTTGAATATCGCGGTACGGTGCTGGCTCGGCAAGCGTTGCGCCGTTCAGTGCCGTCTGTGCAATCGGGAATAGCGTATCGTTGATAAGCGTTGATTTACCTGAACCGGACACGCCAGTAATACAGGTAAACAGCCCGACAGGCAGCGTCAGGGTGACGTCTTTCAGGTTGTTGCCGCGTGCACCTGTCAGCTTCAGGACTTTTTCCGGGTTTGCTGCCACGCGCTGTTTCGGCACGTCGATCTTGCGCTTGCCGCTCATGTACTGGCCGGTCAACGATTCAGGTACCGCCATGATATCTTTCAGCGTCCCTTCCGCGACCACCTGGCCGCCATGCACGCCTGCGCCCGGGCCAATGTCGATAACGTGGTCAGCGGCGCGGATCGCGTCTTCGTCGTGCTCAACCACAATTACCGTGTTACCGAGGTTACGCAGGTGGATCAGCGTGCCGAGCAGACGTTCGTTATCACGCTGGTGCAGGCCGATAGACGGCTCATCCAGGACGTACATCACGCCGACTAAACCTGCGCCGATCTGGCTGGCAAGACGGATACGCTGGGCTTCACCGCCGGAGAGCGTTTCAGCGGAGCGTGAAAGCGTCAGGTAGTTCAGGCCGACGTTCACCAGGAATTTCAAACGATCGCCGATCTCTTTCAGCACTTTCTCGGCGATTTTCGCGCGCTGTCCGGAGAGCTTCAGGTTGTTGAAGAAGTCCATCGCGTGGCCGATGCTCATGTCTGAGATGGTCGGCAGCGCCGTATTTTCGACAAAGACGTGGCGCGCTTCGCGACGCAGACGCGTGCCGTCACAGGTGGCGCACGAGCGGTTGCTGATGAATTTCGCCAGTTCTTCGCGTACCGCGCTGGATTCGGTCTCTTTGTAACGGCGCTCCATGTTGTGCAGCACACCTTCAAACGGGTGGCGACGCACAGAGGTATCACCGCGATCGTTCATGTACTTGAACTCGATGTTCTCTTTGCCGGAACCGAACAGGATCACTTTGTGCACACTCGGGCTCAGGCTGGCCCACGGGGCTTCAACATCGAACTTATAGTGCTCTGCCAGCGATTTCAGCATCTGGAAGTAGTAGAAGTTACGCTTGTCCCAGCCGCGAATGGCCCCGCCTGCCAGGGACAGTTCTGGGTTCTGGATCACACGATCCGGGTCGAAATACTGCTGAACGCCCAGGCCGTCACACGTCGGACACGCGCCCGCCGGGTTGTTGAACGAAAACAGGCGCGGTTCCAGCTCGCGCATGCTGTAGCCGCAAATCGGGCAGGCAAAGTTAGCGGAGAAGAGCAGCTCTTCTGCTTTCGGATCGTCCATGTCGGAGACCACGGCCGTGCCGCCGGAGAGTTCCAGCGCCGTTTCAAAGGATTCCGCCAGACGCGTCGCGAGATCGTCACGTACTTTGAAGCGGTCAATCACCACTTCGATGGTGTGCTTTTTCTGCAGCTCCAGCTTGGGGGGATCTGACAGATCACACACTTCACCGTCGATACGGGCGCGGATATAACCCTGGCTTGCGAGGTTTTCCAGCGTTTTGGTGTGTTCGCCTTTACGCTCTTTAATGATGGGGGCCAGCAGCATCAGGCGTTTGCCTTCCGGCTGCGACAGCACGTTATCCACCATCTGGCTCACGGTCTGGGCCGCCAGCGGGACGTCGTGGTCCGGGCAGCGCGGCTCACCCACACGGGCATACAGCAGACGCAGGTAGTCGTGAATTTCGGTAATGGTACCGACCGTTGAACGCGGGTTGTGCGAGGTGGACTTCTGCTCAATAGAGATAGCAGGGGACAACCCTTCAATGTGGTCGACATCCGGTTTTTCCATCAGCGACAGGAACTGACGCGCGTACGCAGAGAGTGATTCAACGTAACGACGCTGTCCTTCGGCATATAAAGTGTCGAAAGCCAGTGAGGATTTGCCAGACCCCGAAAGCCCGGTCACGACGATGAGTTTGTCGCGAGGGATTATGAGGTTGATATTCTTGAGATTGTGGGTGCGGGCGCCCCGAACTTCGATCTTATCCATTCACCTTTCCCGGTTGGAACACGGATTGCCTGGTTTGTTTGAAGGACAAACGGCTGTCAGAAACGGCTAATTATGACACAATTTAACCTGTTTGAATATACAGTATTGGAATGCATTTTCCGATTGGCTATGTAACAATGTAGCGTTCGCACGAGAACTCTGGAATCCATCTCGCAGCTATCAAAATGCAGCGTGGAAATGGTACACTCGCGCGTTTACACTATTAAGAAACGTATTCAGGAGACACGAACATGGCCAGCAGAGGCGTAAACAAGGTGATTCTCGTCGGTAATCTGGGCCAGGACCCGGAAGTACGCTACATGCCGAGTGGTGGCGCAGTTGCCAACATTACGCTGGCTACTTCCGAATCCTGGCGTGATAAAGCGACCGGTGAGATGAAAGAGCAGACTGAATGGCACCGCGTTGTGCTGTTTGGCAAACTGGCAGAAGTGGCCGGTGAATATCTGCGTAAAGGTTCTCAGGTGTATATCGAAGGCCAGCTGCGTACCCGCAAATGGACCGATCAGTCCGGAGCTGAGAAATACACTACTGAAGTTGTGGTAAACGTTGGCGGCACCATGCAGATGCTGGGTGGCCGTCAGGGCGGTGGCGCACCAGCAGGTGGCGGCCAGCAGCAGGGCGGTTGGGGTCAGCCTCAGCAGCCGCAGGGTGGCAACCAGTTTAGCGGTGGCGCACAGTCTCGCCCGCAGCAGCAGTCTGCTCCTGCACCGTCTAACGAGCCACCAATGGATTTCGACGACGATATTCCGTTCTGATCCCCTGATATCCAAACAAAAAACCCAGACAATAGTCTGGGTTTTTTATTCCGTAAGGGATCAGGTAATCACCATCGGCCAGTCTGGTGGCGTGTGGCTCATCGCTTCAACCATCACCACTTTAATATTTTCCCAGACGGCAGCGATATCCAGCAGGGTGATGCCAAGCAGGCCCGTTGCAAACCAGCAGGCTGCACCCAGCCCAAGCAGGGTGCTGATGATAGCAAGGCCAGCGTAATCAGACTTACGAAACTGAATGTTCAGCGTACTGGCTAAAAACATCAATACCGCACTCAACAACGGCCAGCGTAAGAGAACCATGCTGGTAGTAATGGTTGCCATAAAACCCATCCTCTACAAAACAGACTCACTGAATGAAACAGTGTTTTTAATTACATAAGATATGTGAACCATATCACATTTGATGATTTATTCGCCAGTGTCAGGATGATGAAAATTGAAGGATTCATAGCTGTATGAAATGGATAGGTATCAGATAGAAAATATATCTTTGCTGGCTAATAAACCCTTTTCCCCTACTCTTCATAATGAATTCATCGAGATAGCAAAACCTCTGCAAGACGGCGCCTGTTGTACAACGTTTACAGCAATAAACCTATAGATTATGCTTGAGTGGACATATTAATTTACTCGCAGCTAACCTTTCAGGTTTTTGAATTTTATTATTATTTTTATTTCTTTGTCCGTTTTTAATTACACACAACAGTCGTTTCATTTCGTTGTGCTGATTTTCAGCCTCCAGCTCTGGCTGACCGGTTTTTGAACCTGAAGACAGTTGCGTCCGGTTTATCGCGTGATAATCGGCAAAAAGATGAAAAAAAAACGATGTGAGATTGTTAATGACAGCATGCAGGCTTTGCATGCGCTGGCTAAGTTGATGCCCCAGCTTCACACTCAGTGTTCACTGGCAGAAATGCTGGAGACGATCAATCGCTCGCTGGGGGCGAGCCTGGCCTGGGTAAGCGTTAATGATAATGACGGGCTGCACCGTGTCGTCTGCGCAGGTGAGGTGGCCTGCCACTCTTTTGAAGCCGCCGATTTTCTGGCAGGTACCCTGCTCCAGCGGCATCACCGATCATGGCGGGTGATCTACTGGAAAGAGAATATTGGCCGCGCCTTATTTCCTCCGCAGCACCCTGGCTATACGCAATTGCAAAGTGGGGTGTTATGCAAACTTTGGTAATGACTCCAACTTACTGATAGTGTTTTATGTTCAGATAATGCCCGATGACTTTGTCATGCAGCTCCACCGATTTTGAGAACGACAGTGACTTCCTGCCCAGCCTTGCCAGATGCTGCCTCAGATTCAGGTTATGCCGCTCAATGCGCTGCGTATATCGCTTGCTGATAACGTGCAGTTCTCCCTTCAGGCGTGATTCATACAGCGCCAGCCATCCGTCATCCATACCACGACCTCAAAGGCCGACAGCAGGCCCAGAAGACGCTCCAGCGTGGCCAACGTGCGTTCACCGAATACGTGCGCCACAACCGTCCTCCGTATCCCGTCATACGCGTAAAACAACCAGCGCTGGCGTGATTTAGCGCCGACGTAACCCCACTGTTCGTCCATTTCCGCGCAAACAATGACGTCACTGCCCGGTTGTATGCGTGAGTTTACCGACTGCGGCCTGAGTTTTTAAGTGTCGTAAAATCGTGTTGAGGCCAACGCCCATAATGCGTGCACTGGCGCGACATCCGACGCCATTCATGGCCATATCAATGATTTTCTGATGCGTACCGGGTTGAGAAGCGGTGTAAGTGAACTGTAGCTGCCATGTTTTACGGCAGTGAGAGCAGAGATAGCGCTGATGTCCGGCAGTACTTTTACCGTTACGCACCACGCCTTCAGTAGCTGAACAGGAGGGACAGCTGATAGAAACAGAAGCCACTGGAGCACCTCAAAAACACCATCATACACTAAATCAGTAAGTTGGCACCATTACCCGTAAACCGGATGTCGCTATCTATTATTATCGCGATACCCCATTTTATACTGGCTATAAAATGACATATATGCAGCGTGGGAATTATGTGGTGGTGGTCAATCCGCTTTCGTACAGCGAAGTGATGTCAAACGATCATTCCCTTTCATGGGGAGTGTACGACACGATAACCAATGCATTCTTTTCCGTTAGCCAAAAAGCCAATGTTTCTTTATTAAATTCGATGATTCGGGATAAGGAATCGGTATTTCAAAAAGATAACCGTTTTTATACCGTCGTAAAATCGCCAAAAAGACCGATTGCGGCTATTGTGTCAACATCGAATAAACGCTTTTATGAAACGCTTTATCATCAGGCGACATTGACGCTGCCACTGGGGATGATCTGCAGCATTATTATTTTGCTGGTTTGGTCGCGTACCCATCGTGAACTCAATTCCCCTGGGCGCTTGCTGCAACGGGCGCTGAACAAACGCCAGCTTTGCCTGCACTATCAGCCGATCATTGATATCAAGAACAATCAGTGTGTGGGGGCTGAGGCGTTGTTACGCTGGCCTGGTTTTAACGGACAGGTAATGAGCCCGGCAGAGTTTATTCCGCTGGCTGAAAAAGAGGGAATGAGCGAGCGGATAACGGATTATGTTGTTGAGGAGGTGTTCAGCGATCTGGGCCATTTCCTGGCCGCACATCCGCACCTCTATATCTCGATTAACCTGTCGGCCACGGATTTCCACTCCTCGCGGCTGATCGCCATGATTTCTGACAAGGCCCGCCACTATGACGTGCGTGCGCAGCAAATCAAGATTGAGGTGACGGAACGCGGGTTTATTGATGTGCCAAAAACCACACCGGTGATTCAGGCTTTCCGTCAGGCAGGTTATGAAGTCGCAATTGATGATTTCGGGACGGGTTACTCTAACCTGCATAACCTCTATTCGCTGAACGTTGATATCCTCAAAATCGACAAATCCTTTATCGACACCTTGACGACCAACAGCACCAGTCACTTGATCGCCGAGCATATTATTGAGATGGCACAAAGCCTGCGCCTGAAAACCATTGCGGAAGGGGTAGAGACGGCAGAGCAGGTCGGTTGGTTGTTGAAGCGCGGTGTTCAGTTCTGTCAGGGATGGCACTTCGCGAAAGCGATGCCGCCCCAGGAGTTTATGACCTGGCAGCAGCAACCTTTGCATTGATAGTGATTAATTCAACTGGTGGCGATAATCGCTCGGCGTGCGGTCAAATTCGCGACGGAACACGCGGGAAAAGGTTTGTTGCGACACATAACCAAGATCCATCGCGATATCAAAAATGGGCCGCTGCGTTGAGCGTAGCGCCTGGGCTGCCAGCAGCAGTCTGCGCTGACGAATGTACTCACCCAACGTCTGATGCATAACCGTCCGGAACATCCTCTGTAAATACCATTTCGAATAGCCCGACTTTTTAGCGACCACATCAATGTTCAACGGTTGGTCGATATGTTCATCAATCCATTCAATAAGTGTCTGAATAATCTGCTGATGTGACATACGGTGCCCCTCTGTAGATACAACTTTCCTGGTTGATTCGTCGTTTTCTCTGCGGGGGAGTATAATTCCTCAAGTTAACTTGAGGTAAAGAGGTTTTATGGAAAAGAGATTGCCGCGAATTAAAGCGCTGTTAACTCCAGGTGAAGTGGCAAAGCGAAGCGGCGTTGCAGTATCCGCGCTCCACTTCTATGAAAGCAAAGGGTTAATCAAGAGTATCCGTAACGGTGGAAACCAGCGCCGCTATACCCGCGATGTGCTTCGCTATGTGGCGATTATCAAAATTGCGCAGAGAATCGGAATTCCCCTGGCCACTATTGGCGAGGCATTTGGCGTGCTGCCGGAAGGTCACACGCTGAGCCCGAAAGAGTGGAAGGAGCTTTCGTCCCAGTGGCGTGAAGAGCTGGACAGGCGTATCCATACCCTGGTCGCACTGCGTGACGAGCTGGATGGCTGCATTGGTTGCGGCTGTTTGTCCCGTAGTGATTGTCCGTTGCGTAACCCGGGCGACAGGCTGGGCGAACAGGGAACGGGAGCCCGATTGCTGGAAGAGGATTAATAAAGAACTAAAGCGCCACATAAGGGCGCTTTAGTTTTTCCCGGTCTTTGTCTTTCTCTCTATCCCGCTGGTTCACGGGAGGGTTTCCCCCGACATCAGCACCCCTCATGTCGAGCTGGTTGGGGAGGTTCCGGATTGTGCTGACACTTTAATTCTATGCAAGCCCCGTCATTTCGCCAGCCACGCCGGTTGTTTTTTAGCCGAATTTTTTTCGCGGTGTTGTTCGATTTTCTATAGTTAAAAAGTATGAATAACAGGAGACAACCATGCTTACGGTACATCACCTTAACCAGTCGCGCTCACATCGTGTGATCTGGGCGCTGGAAGAACTCGCCCTGCCTTATGAGATCATTCACTACCAGCGCGAAAAGAACATGCTGGCTCCTGAGTCCCTCAAAAAAGTGCACCCGTTGGGCAAATCGCCGGTCGTCGAAGATAATGGCCTGATTCTGGCGGAGTCAGGCGCCATTCTGGAGTATTTGCAGGAAACGTACGATCCCGACTCACGGTTGAAACCCTTGGATCCCGCTCATAAGGTGCAATACCGCTTCTGGCTGCATTATGCCGAAGGGTCGCTGATGCCGCTGTTGTTAATGAAGCTGGTGTTTAACAGCCTCGGTAAACCTCCCGTCCCGTTTGGTATCAGAACGCTGGGTAAAGCGCTGGGACAGGGAGTGCAGAAAGCCTATCTTAACCGCCAGCTGGAAACCCATGCGCGCTTTATTGAGTCGCATCTTGCTAAAAACAGCTGGTTTGCCGGGGATTCGCTCAGCATGGCCGACATCCAGATGAGTTTCCCGATTTTTGCCCTGCTGGCGCGCGGTGGCATCAATAATCTGCCGCATATTCAGGCATGGAAGAAAAAGGTTGAGAACAGCCCCGGGTGGAAAAGAACGCTGGAACAAGGTGGGCCATTATCTATCCCGGGGGACGATTGAAATGTAAACAAATTGCGCATAAACGATAACGTTTGCGCATCCTCTGTTTATTTCTTCAGCGTCATAAGTGAATTTTAGCGAAAAACGACAAAGTTCAGTTGAAAAGGGCGGTGATTAGGCTAGATAATCGTTTGCCTTAATTTGACCACCCGTTTGTAAGCGCGGAGCTAAACGTTTGCTTTTTATGTGACGCCCTTTCGTCACCAACGCAACTCAAGGATTTGACGTTTAGCTGGCAGTGGCGTCTCCACCACGCTTACGGACTTTCTAAAAAACTCTCAGGGGATGTTTTCTATGTCTACGCCATCTGCGCGTACTGGCGGTTCACTTGACGCCATGTTTAAAATTTCGGCTCGCGGCAGCACCGTGCGCCAGGAAGTCGTTGCCGGTCTGACAACGTTCCTGGCGATGGTTTACTCCGTCATTGTTGTGCCGGGCATGCTGGGCAAAGCGGGCTTCCCGCCTGCAGCTGTCTTTGTTGCTACCTGCCTTGTGGCCGGTGTGGGCTCCATCGTGATGGGCCTGTGGGCGAACCTGCCGCTGGCAATTGGTTGCGCTATCTCTCTGACGGCGTTTACCGCATTCAGTCTGGTGCTGGGTCAACACATCAGCGTACCGGTTGCGTTGGGTGCCGTGTTCCTGATGGGGGTACTGTTTACCGTTATTTCAGCGACCGGCATCCGTAGCTGGATTTTGCGCAACCTGCCGCACGGCGTAGCGCACGGTACGGGTATCGGTATCGGCCTGTTCCTGCTGCTGATTGCCGCCAACGGCGTCGGTCTGGTCATCAAGAACCCGCTGGACGGTCTGCCGGTTGCGCTCGGTCACTTCGCGAGCTTCCCGGTGATTATGTCTTTGATTGGCCTGGCGGTGATTATCGGTCTGGAAAAACTGAAAGTCCCGGGCGGTATTCTGCTGACCATTATCGGGGTTTCTATTGTCGGCCTGATTTTCGATCCAAACGTCCACTTCTCCGGGATTTTCGCCATGCCGTCGCTGAGCGATGACAAAGGCAACTCCCTGATTGGTAGCCTGGATATCGTCGGCGCGCTGAACCCGGTGATCCTGCCAAGCGTGCTGGCGCTGGTGATGACTGCCGTGTTTGATGCAACCGGAACTATCCGCGCGGTAGCGGGACAAGCGAACCTGCTGGATAAAGACGGTCAGATTATTGATGGCGGCAAAGCGCTGACCACTGACTCCCTGAGCAGCGTCTTCTCTGGTCTGGTGGGTGCGGCACCGGCTGCAGTATACATCGAGTCCGCAGCGGGGACGGCGGCAGGCGGTAAAACCGGCCTGACGGCGATCACCGTCGGCGTGCTGTTCCTGCTGATCCTGTTCCTTTCTCCGCTCTCCTATCTGGTTCCGGCGTATGCGACCGCACCAGCGCTGATGTACGTTGGTCTGCTGATGCTGAGCAACGTGGCAAAAATCGACTTTGCTGACTTTGTGGATGCGATGTCCGGCCTCATCACCGCGGTATTTATCGTACTGACCTGTAACATCGTGACCGGCATTATGATCGGTTTTGCATCGCTGGTGATTGGTCGTCTGGTCTCTGGCGAGTGGCGCAAACTGAACATCGGCACGGTGGTGATCGCCGTTGCGCTGGTGGCGTTCTACGCGGGCGGTTGGGCAATCTAAGTTGTCCTTTGATGCAAAAACGGGTGGCTCAGGCCGCCCGTTTTTATTTTCAGGACTCATCCTGTTGCCTTTTGCGTTACTCTGGGGAAGATAGAATAAAAGGCACGACGCCTTCCGGAGTACATAAGCAACACAGCAAACAGGGAACGCATGGAAATCTTCTTCACAATACTCATCATGACCCTTGTGGTCTCGCTATCTGGGGTAGTTACACGCGTACTGCCCTTTCAGGTCCCCCTTCCATTAATGCAAATTGCCATCGGCGCGCTGCTGGCGTGGCCAACGTTTGGCCTGCACGTGGAGTTCGATCCCGAACTGTTCCTCGTGCTGTTTATCCCACCACTGCTGTTTGCAGATGGCTGGAAAACCCCCACGCGCGAATTCCTTGAGCACGGGCGAGAGATTTTCGGTCTGGCGCTGGCGCTGGTGGTGGTCACCGTGGTTGGGATTGGTTTTCTGATTTACTGGGCGGTGCCGGGTATCCCGTTAATTCCCGCTTTTGCGCTGGCCGCCGTCCTGTCACCAACCGATGCTGTGGCACTTTCTGGCATTGTGGGTGAGGGCCGAATTCCGAAGAAAATTATGGGCATTCTACAGGGTGAGGCGCTGATGAATGACGCCTCCGGCCTGGTTGCCCTGAAGTTTGCGGTGGCGGTCGCGATGGGCACGATGGTCTTTACCGTCGGCGGTGCGACGCTGGAATTCTTCAAGGTGGCGATTGGCGGTATTCTCGCAGGCTTCGTGGTGAGCTGGCTGTACGGACGTTCGCTGCGGTTCCTCAGCCGTTGGGGCGGCGATGAGCCCGCAACGCAAATCGTGCTGCTGTTCCTTCTGCCTTTTGCCTCTTATCTGATTGCCGAACATATCGGCGTGTCAGGCATTCTGGCTGCGGTGGCGGCAGGCATGACCATCACCCGTTCCGGCGTGATGCGTCGCGCACCGTTGGCTATGCGTCTGCGTGCGAACAGCACCTGGGCAATGCTGGAATTTGTCTTTAACGGCATGGTGTTCCTGCTCCTGGGCCTGCAATTGCCAGGCATTATGGAGTCCTCGCTGGTGGCGGCCGAGGCCGATCCGAACGTTGAAGTCTGGATGCTGTTTACCGATATCGTGCTGATCTACCTGGCGTTAATGCTGGTGCGTTTCGGTTGGCTGTGGACGATGAAAAAGTTCAGCGTGCGTTTCCTGACGAAAAAACCGATGGAGTTCGGCTCGTGGACCACACGTGAACTGCTGATTGCCTCCTTCGCAGGGGTACGCGGGGCGATTACCCTCGCCGGTGTGCTCTCTATTCCATTGCTGCTACCGACGGGCGATGTCTTCCCGGCGCGCTATGAGCTGGTGTTCCTGGCGGCAGGTGTCATTCTGTTCTCGCTGTTTGTTGGCGTGGTGATGTTGCCTATTTTGCTGCAGCACATTGACGCCGGTGATTCGACCCAGCAGCACAAGGAAGAGCGCATTGCCCGTGCGGCGACTGCCGAAGTGGCGATTGTGGCAATCCAGAAAATGGAAGAACGTCTGGCCGCCGATGCGGAAGAGAACATCGACAATCAACTGCTGACGGAAGTCAGTTCCCGCGTGATTGGTAACCTGCGTCGCCGTGCCGATGGGCGTAACGATGTGGAAAGTTCGCTGCAGGAGGAGAACCTCGAACGCCGGTTCCGTCTGGCGGCGCTGCGTTCAGAGCGTGCTGAATTGTACCATCTGCGCGCCACGCGCCAGATCAGTAACGAAACGCTGCAAAAGCTGCTGCACGATCTGGATCTGCTGGAAGCGCTGTTGATAGAGAATCAGTAACGCGCTTTTGCCCGGTGGCGCTACGCTTACCGGGCCTACGTGCTCGATCGGTTCCCTCTCCCTGTGGGAGAGGGTTAGGGTGAGGGGATCCAAAACCCCTCACAGCACTCCAGCCACGCCTGTGCGCTGTGCGACAAATACACCCCTTCGCGCCATATCATCCCTAACTGCCAGTGAAGATTGCTCTCCAGCGGGATCCAGCGCAGCGTGTTTTTATCCAGCCGCTCGCAAATCGGTTGTGGCAGGATGGCAATCCCCACACCTGCCTGCACCATCGCGGCCAGGAAATCCCACTGACCACTGCGAACCGCAATGCGCGGCTTCACGTTGTGTTGATTAAATAACGTCATCAACTGGCGGCTGAGCGCAAAGTCTTCGTTGTAAATCAGCAGCGGATGTTCGCCGAGAAGCTCGGGTTTCACCGAGTCTCTCTTCAGCCAGTCGCCGGAGCGGGGAACCAGTACGCACAGTGGATGGCTGAAGAGCGGCAGTGTCGCCAGGCCACTCTCTTCCTCAACGGGGAGGGCGGTCATCGCCACGTCCAGCTCGCCGTTGATAACCGCCTGCTGGACGGTTAATCCGCCAAATTCAGATATCTTCAGCTCTACGCCGGGATAGCGCTGGCGAAACAGGCTAATCGGCCCGGCCATCATCATCCCTACCATCGGCGGAATGCCGAGACGAAGCACACCTTTCGTCAGATGATTGATATCGTCCAGCTCCGCTTCCAGCTGGCGGAACTCCGCCAGGATTGCCAGCCCACGCTCAAAGACGACGCGCCCGGTATCGGTCAGTAACAGCTTGCGCCCGTCGCGGATCAGCAAAGTGCAGTTCAGTTCATCTTCGAGGTTTTTCAGCATCTTGCTGATGGTGGGCTGGGTAACAAACAACTTCTCCGCTGCGCGGGTAAAACTTTGCTGACGAACCACTTCGACAAAATAGCGCAGCGTTCTTATGTCCATGATTATTCCTCGAAACTATACCTTTGATGATTTTAATTCATTTCTGTCCATACCGTGCGCTCACTATACTGGCGCCTCGTCTCATTTTTGAGGAAACCCCCATGGCCGTGGCGTTAAGCCGTGTTACGCCTGCCGTTGCGCAACGACTCCAGGTACCGGTTCAGGTACTGCTCTACGCGGGACTGTTTGTTTTTGCCGAATATCTTGTCGGCTGGCTGCATCTGCCGCTGCCAGCCAACCTTGTGGGGATGATGCTGATGCTGACGCTCATCCTTTGTCGCGTCATTCCCCTCAATTGGGTACGGGCTGGTGCGCGCTGGCTGCTGGCAGAGATGCTGCTGTTCTTTGTTCCGGCAGTGGTAGCGGTGGTGAACTATGCGCAACTGCTGATGGTGGATGGCTGGCGCATCTTTGCGGTCATCGCGCTGAGTACGCTGAGTACGCTGATGGTGCTGGGGACGACCGCCTGGGTGGTGGATAAAGTGTATCGCTTTGAAATCAGCAGGCACAAACATGACTAACTTTCAGATAAGCGTCTTGTGCCTGATTGCGACGCTGGCGATCTACTTTGCTAACAAGCGGCTGTATCGCCGTTTTCACGCCCTGCCGCTGATGCCGCTGGTCTTCACACCTATCCTGCTGGTGTTGATGCTGGTCTTCGGTCATATCTCCTGGCAGAACTACATTGGCGAATCCCACTGGCTGCTGTGGCTGCTGGGGCCGGCGACTATCGCCTTTGCCGTCCCGGTGTATGACAACCTGGCGATTATCAAACGCCACTGGATGTCGCTCAGCGCAGGCGTGATCACCGCCACGGTGGTGGCGGTCTGTAGCTCGGTCTGGCTGGCGCGGCTGTTTACGCTGCCCGATGAAATTCAGCGCAGCCTGGCGGTACGTTCGGTGACGACACCATTTGCGCTGGCCGCGGCCAAACCGCTTGGCGGACAGCCGGATCTGGTAGCGCTGTTTGTTGTTGTCACCGGCGTCTTCGGCATGGCGGTGGGTGATATGCTGTTTCTGCGGCTGTCTATTCGGGAAGGGATGGCGAAAGGTGCGGGCTTTGGCGCGGCGTCGCACGGTGCGGGCACGGCACGTTCCTATGAGCTGGGTCAGCAGGAGGGCGTCGTGGCGAGCCAGGTGATGATGCTCTCAGGCGTGGTGATGGTGCTGATTGCGCCGCTGGTGGCGTGGGTGATGTTTTAAATTCCCCGGCCAGAGTAACCGGGGAGGAAAGGCTTAGTGCGCGCGACCCTGCTCAACGCCAAGACCGGTTTGCGAACGAATAAACTGGGCGCGGAATTTCTCGCGTTCCAGGTTACCCTCCGGCGAATTGTCGGTAGCCGAGAAGAACCAGATACCGATAAACGCCACGGCAATAGAGAACAGCGCCGGGTATTCATACGGGAAGATAGCTTTCTCATGACCGAGTATCTGCACCCAAATGGTTGGGCCCAGAATCATCAGGATCACCGCCGTCAGCAGTCCCAGCCAGCCACCAATCATCGCCCCACGGGTGGTCAGTCTTGACCAGTACATGGAGAGCAGGATGATCGGGAAATTGCAGCTTGCCGCGATCGAGAAGGCCAGCCCCACCATAAAGGCGATGTTCTGCTTCTCAAAGAGAATGCCCAGCAGAATAGCGACCACACCCAGCACCAGCACGGTGATCTTGGAAACCTTCAGCTCATCACGTTCGCTCGCGCCTTTACGGAAGACGTTGGCGTAGAGGTCGTGTGACACCGCAGACGCACCTGCCAGCGTCAGCCCTGCAACCACCGCAAGAATGGTAGCGAAGGCCACGGCGGAGATAAAGCCGAGGAACAGATTCCCGCCCACCGCGTCGGCCAGATGCACCGCCGCCATGTTGTTACCACCAATCAGCGCACCTGCCGCATCTTTAAACACCGGGTTTGCCCCCACCAGCATGATGGCACCAAAGCCGATGATAAAGGTCAGGATATAGAAGTAACCCATGAAACCGGTGGCGTAGAAAACGCTCTTACGTGCTTCGCGTGCATCGCTCACGGTGAAGAAACGCATCAGGATGTGCGGCAACCCTGCAGTACCGAACATCAGACCCAGACCGAGCGAAAGGGCTGAAATCGGGTCTTTCACCAGACCGCCCGGGCTCATGATGGCTTCACCTTTCGGGTGGACCGCCATCGCTTCGGTAAACAGGTTATTGAAGCTGAACCCAACGTGTTTCATCACCATGAAGGCCATAAAGCTGGCGCCGAACAGCAGCAGTACGGCTTTGATGATCTGCACCCAGGTCGTTGCGAGCATGCCGCCGAACAGGACGTACATCACCATCAGGACGCCAACCAGCACCACTGCGACGTGGTAGTTCAGGCCGAACAGGAGTTCGATCAACTTACCCGCGCCCACCATCTGCGCAATCAGGTACAGCGCAACCACCACCAGCGAGCCACAGGCTGAGAGGGTGCGAATCGGCCCCTGTTTCAGGCGATAAGATGCGACGTCTGCAAAGGTGTAGCGTCCCAGGTTACGCAGGCGTTCAGCAATCAGGAACAGAATGATTGGCCAGCCGACCAGGAAGCCGAGCGAGTAAATCAGACCATCGTAGCCGGAGGTATACACCAGCGCGGAGATCCCGAGGAACGAGGCCGCAGACATAAAGTCACCCGCAATCGCCAGCCCGTTCTGGAAACCGGTAATGTTGCCGCCCGCAGTGTAGTAATCGTTACGGGAGCGCACGCGTTTCGATGCCCAGTACGTGATGTACAGCGTCAGCAGGACGAAAATCAGGAACATCACAATCGCCTGCCAGTTGGTTGGCTGGCGCTGTACCTCACCGGTAATGGCATCCGCCGCGTGGGCGGCAATGGGAAGTGTGGCGGCTAGCGCCGTCAGGACTCGCTTCATGATGCTTTTACCTCTTGCAGTACCGCTTTATTAAGACGATCGAATTCACCGTTCGCGCGCCAGACGTACACGCCGGTCAGCACAAATGAAATCACAATCACGCCAATGCCAATGGGGATCCCGCGCGTGACGCTGGTCCCCTCGTGCAGCGGGGTGCCGAGCCAGTGTGGGGCAAAGGCGATAAGCAGAATAAAGCCGACGTAGATAATCAGCATGATGATGGAAAGGATGAAGGCAAACCGTTGCCGTTTATCGACGAGCTCCCTGTAGTGCGCACTATTCTCTATCTGCTGACAAATATCGTTATTCATCACAGAGTCTCCAGAAGTATTGGTAGGGGAGGTTTTATTGTTCCCTCTCCCTTGCGGGAGAGGGTTAGGGTGAGGGGGTTACGACGGCATTGCGATGGCCTGCTTTTCTTCGAGCAGTTTGTCCACCACGCCAGGATCCGCGAGCGTTGAGGTGTCACCGAGGTTGCTGGTGTCACCTGCCGCGATTTTGCGCAGAATACGGCGCATAATTTTGCCTGAACGGGTTTTCGGCAGCGAGTCGGTCCAGTGCAGAACATCCGGTGTGGCAAGCGGGCCAATCTCTTTACGTACCCAGTTGCGCACCTCGGCATACAGCTCTGGCGATGGCTCTTCACCGTGGTTCAGGGTGACATAGGCGTAAATCGCCTGGCCTTTGATGTTATGCGGGATACCTACCACGGCGGCTTCAGCAATCTTCGGATGAGACACCAGTGCAGATTCAATCTCGGCGGTGCCCAGACGGTGGCCGGAGACGTTCAGCACATCGTCCACGCGCCCGGTTATCCAGTAGTAACCATCTTCATCGCGACGCGCGCCATCGCCACTGAAATACATATTTTTAAAGGTGGAGAAATAGGTCTGCTCGAAGCGTTCGTGATCGCCGAATAACGTGCGCGCCTGACCTGGCCAGGAGTCAGTGATCACCAGGTTGCCTTCGGTTGCCCCTTCAAGCGGATGACCTTCGTTATCCACCAGTGCAGGCTGTACGCCGAAGAATGGGTTCGTTGCAGAACCTGCTTTCAGTTGGGTCGCTCCCGGCATTGGGGTGATCATAAAGCCGCCGGTCTCGGTCTGCCACCAGGTGTCCATCACCGGGCATTTCTCGTTACCGATTTTCTTCCAGTACCACTCCCAGGCTTCCGGGTTAATTGGCTCACCCACGGAACCAAGAATACGCAGGGAAGAGCGGTCAGTACCTTCGATGGCTTTATCGCCTTCTGCCATCAGCGCACGGATCGCCGTTGGCGCAGTATAGAGAATGTTGACCTTGTGTTTGTCGACCACCTGACACATACGCGCTGGCGTCGGCCAGTTTGGGACACCTTCAAACATCAGCGTGGTGGCACCGCAGGCCAGCGGGCCGTACAGCAGGTAGCTGTGTCCGGTGACCCAGCCCACGTCGGCGGTACACCAGTAAATGTCACCCGGGTGATAGTCGAAGACGTATTTGAAAGTGGTGGCCGCATAGACCAGATAGCCGCCGGTGGTGTGCAGCACGCCTTTCGGCTTGCCGGTCGACCCGGAGGTGTAAAGAATGAACAGCGGATCTTCCGCATTCATCTCTTGCGGCTGATGCTGGTCGCTCGCTTTTTCAATCAAATCGCTCCACCACAGGTCGCGACCTTCTTTCCAGTCGATCTTACCGCCGGTACGCTTGAGCACCACAACGTTGCTGACGCTTTTCACGTTCGGGTTTTTCAACGCTTCGTCGACGTTTTTCTTCAGCGGAATACTGCGACCAGCGCGCACGCCTTCATCGGCGGTGATCACCAGTTTAGAATTTGAATCGACAATACGACCGGCAACCGCTTCTGGCGAGAAGCCGCCGAAGATGACGGAGTGGATCGCACCGATGCGCGCGCATGCCAGCATGGCAACCGCCGCTTCGGGTACCATCGGCATATAAATAGCCACGACATCGCCTTTTTTAATGCCCTTTTCCAGCAGGACGTTGGCGAAACGGCACACGTCGCGGTGCAGTTCTTTGTACGTAATGTGTTTGCTCTGTGAGGCATCATCGCCTTCCCAGATGATGGCCGTCTCGTTCCCGCGCTCGGCAAGGTGACGGTCAAGGCAGTTCGCCGCCAGGTTCAGCGTGCCATCTTCATACCATTTTATGGAGACGTTGCCTGGCGCAAAGGAGGTGTTTTTCACCTTCTGATAAGGTTTGATCCAGTCAAGGATATGACCCTGTTCACCCCAGAAGATGTCCGGGCTGTTGATAGATTGCTGATATTTCTCGTGGTACTGCTCCGGGGTGATCAGGCAACGGTCCGCAATGTTTGCGGGAATGTCATGTTTGTGTATTTGGCTCATGGCTTTTTTTCTCCTTGTAAGATGTTAATAATATGTCGCAAAAACGTTAATTGTAGGGGCTTTACAAGCTTTGTTTATTATTTGGGCGGCAGATCACGCATTGTTTGAATAGTATGAAAAATGAGCGAATGAAACTTTGAAGAAAAATAATTTAGCGAGCCGATTATTCACAAATTAACATAAAAAAGCGTTTTTATAACAAAAGGTTATTTATCGGGATTGTCACAAACTCGCGTCATAGCAACTTTTTGTAGTGAAACGCATCGTTCTTTAAGGCTTGCGCAACATACCGTGCAAATGATACTCATACGCCGCGTTAAAAAATCCCATAAACCAACGCAACACAATTCATACCCTTTCAGTATGGCTCCATATTCATGCAGTTTGAGTGATCAGGGAGCTTCATTGAGGAAGTCAGTTTCTATGAAAAACGTTAAAGTCAGCCTGGCCTGGCAAATTTTGCTAGCCCTTGTGCTGGGCATCTTGCTGGGCAGTTACCTCCATTATCACAGTGACAGTCGCGAATGGCTGATTGCGAACCTGCTCTCGCCAGCAGGTGATATCTTTATTCATCTGATCAAGATGATTGTGGTACCGATTGTGATTTCGACGCTGGTGGTCGGTATTGCGGGCGTCGGCGATGCGAAACAGTTAGGCCGTATCGGGGCGAAAACCATTATCTATTTCGAAGTGATCACGACGATTGCCATTATCCTGGGCATTACGATGGCGAATGTGTTCCAGCCAGGCTCCGGGATTGATATGTCGCAACTCGCGACGGTGGATATTTCGAAATACCAAAGCACAACTGCTGATGTGCAGAGCCATGCGCATGGCCTGATGGGCACAATCCTGTCGCTGGTTCCGACCAACATCGTGGCGTCTATGGCGAAGGGTGAGATGCTGCCTATCATCTTCTTCTCGGTGCTGTTTGGTCTGGGTCTCTCTTCCCTGCCTGCGACACACCGTGAACCATTGGTGACGGTGTTCCGCTCAATCTCTGAAACCATGTTCAAAGTGACTCACATGGTGATGCGCTATGCGCCGGTTGGGGTGTTTGCACTTATTGCTGTGACCGTAGCGAATTTCGGTTTCGCCTCCCTGTGGCCGCTGGCGAAGCTGGTGATTCTGGTGCACTTCGCCATCCTGTTCTTTGCGCTGGTGGTGCTGGGCATCGTGGCGCGTCTGTGCGGGCTGAGCATCTGGATCCTGATTCGTATCCTGAAAGATGAGCTGATTCTGGCCTACTCCACGGCAAGCTCTGAGAGCGTGCTGCCGCGTATTATTGAGAAGATGGAAGCCTACGGCGCGCCAGCGTCGATCACCAGCTTCGTGGTGCCAACCGGCTACTCCTTTAACCTGGATGGCTCAACGCTGTACCAGAGTATTGCGGCGATCTTCATCGCTCAGCTGTACGGGATTGACCTGTCGCTGTGGCAGGAGATCGTGCTGGTGCTGACCCTGATGGTGACTTCAAAAGGTATCGCAGGCGTACCGGGCGTTTCGTTCGTGGTGTTGCTGGCAACGCTGGGTAGCGTCGGGATCCCGCTGGAAGGCCTGGCATTCATCGCCGGTGTTGACCGTATCCTCGACATGGCGCGTACGGCGCTGAATGTGGTGGGTAACGCCCTGGCGGTGCTGGTGATTGCCAAGTGGGAACACAAATTCGACCGTAAAAAAGCGCTGGCGTATGAACGCGAGGTGCTGGGTCGTTTTGATAAGACGGCTGACCAATAATGTAAAAAGCCGGGTGGCCTGCGCCACCCGGCAATGTTTACTCCCCGCTCAACGCGTCAAACTCTTCGCATCCCGTATCAAACCCTTCAGTACAACTCAGGTTCAACCAGTACAGCGCTTTCTGTTTATTGGGGATGATAAAGCCTTTCTCACCCTGTCTGAACAACATTCCAGCCCAGTACTCGGCGTAGCCCGTACGTGAAAGTGCTGAACTGCGTTTAAACCATGATGCCGCCTGAACATCGTCCTGAGCCACTTCTACACCGTTGGCATAAATCAAACCCAGCAGCAGTTGCGCATCTACCGCCGAGTCATTGTCGATATCTTCGGTTGCCGTTTGCAGCAGTTTGATGGCCTGTGGATAGTCGGTTTTGCCTGCCTGGGTGTTGACCAGCACGCGTGCCAGCATGATCGCACCCCGTTTACTGCCTGCGATGTTCGCCTGCTGCGCCAGCGCTTTAGCCTGCGCGTAATCGCCCTGCGTAAACTGGATTTGTGACAGCAGCGCCATCGCATCAACGTCGCCCCCTTTTGCCGCTTTCTCTGCCCACAGCGCCGCCTGTTTGCTGTCGCCAGAGCTGAAGTACGTATCGGCAAGATAATACTGGGCGCGGGCATCACCCGCTTCAGCTTGCTTTTTATACTGGCTGCCAATCTCATCGGCACGGGCAAGCGACGTAAAAACTAACAACAACAGGAAAATGTGTTTCATGGATTCTTATCATCTTGGTACATGCCGCGCAGTATAATCGCGGTGACAGAAGAAAAAAATGGGTGCATTAAGACCTCAGCATCCGACAAGCCGGGCGGAACCGTCGCTCCGCCCGAAGAGGTTAGCCTGCGTTGCAGGCTAATTTCGCCGCCACCTCCTGATGTTCACTCTTTATTGTGAGTTCGCATAACTTACCGCGATTAATAAAGGTAAATATCACTATCGTCAGGCAAATAATAAAGACAATGCCTAACGCAGTTTTTAATGGCGTCATGCCTTTTACTCCTTGTGAAAACTAGAATAAGAGGCTACTCTCAACCTGTTGGTGTTGAGGGGTAGCCTCGGGTTGTACTGACCCCAAAAAGTTGGACAGTTAAACACGAGGCACATAGGTCTGGGTTCGATATTCAATTGGACTCAGACCTTTTAATTTCAGGCTAATTCTTCTGCTGTTGTAGTAGTCAATATATTCCGTAACAGCATCCTTCAGTTCGCTTATATTACTGAACTCGTCAAGATAAAAACACTCCGACTTTAAGGTTCCAAAGAAACATTCCACGACTGCATTATCCAGACAATTGCCTTTTCTGGACATGCTCTGTGTAATGCCTTGTTCTTTAAGGATGTTTTGATACCTTCTCATACGATACTGCCATCCCTGGTCAGAGTGCAGAATAGGATGCTCGTGAGGCTTAAGCTTTTTGAATGCCTGATCGAGCATATTCTCGACCATGTTCATCACAGGTCTTTCCGACAGGCTGTAAGAAATAACTTCGTTGTTGAAGAGATCTATTACTGGAGACAAATACAGCTTTCGCCCATTGACTGCAAATTCAGTAACGTCGGTAACCCACTTCTCGTTTGGCCGTGTAGCCTTGAAATCCCTTTGGAGAACATTGGGGGCGGTTTGCCCTACCTCTCCTCTGTAGGAGCTGTATCGCTTGACCTTAATCGCTGCCTTAAGCGAGAGGGTTCCCATCAGGCGCTGAACGGCTTTATGGTTAATCCGTTCCCCGTCTCGATGGAGAGACAACGTTACCCTACGGTATCCGTAACGACCTTTATTCTCGTGATAAATCTCACCAATACGCTTTTTAACATCCGCATACTTATCAGGCTTGCTGAGAGCCTTTAGATGGTAATAAAACGTACTGCGCGGTATCTCCGCTGCCTTGAGAAGCTCATCAAGAGGGTAAAACTGCCTTAGCTCGTTGAGTACTTTCACTTTTTCGCGGGATGAGCTAAGGCTTTCAGCTTTTTTAGATACGTAAGCCGCATTTCAAGGAATCGAACTTGTCTTTCAAGATCCTCAATACGTCGGTCTTTCGACAGCTCCAATGCTAACGCCGCTTTTTCTGGATCAACTGACATTGTAATGTTTCTTTTGGTGCCGATCTTGAGTGCGCGTAAACCAGCTTCTCCGTGCTCCTCATAGACTTTCAGCCACTTGGCTACAGAACCACTACCAGCAAGCATAAAGTGAGCAGCAGCCTGATTGAGGGACATCTGCTGCTCGGTCACGGCTTTCACGACCTTAATGCGCAACTCTGGATCAGCACTAACGCCTTTAGGTTTGGGAATTAAACCTTTTTCTCCATGTTTTTCATAGAGGGCAACCCACGTCCTGACCTGGGTTCGAGGCACACCAAAACGTGCAGAGATGATCCTGTAACCATCATCAGTTGTGAAGTAGTGATTCACGACTTCAAGGCGCTTTTCGAAGGGGTATTTTGGCTTTGACATATCAGGGACTATTCCATTTCATCGTCCAACAAAATGGGTGCAGTACAGGTAAATGACGATTTCCCGGGGCTTTCCACTTTCTGTCCCTCAACAATGCTCAAGACAGAAAGTCTTAAGCACCCGCCGCACATCTTATCCCTCTGAATTAAAATGCAAAGATGTAATTCTTGTTTGCGTAAATTACATTATTTCTGCGAGCGGCTTTCCAGAATAATAATTGATATTTCGAATGCTTTAAGCGGAAATAAAAAGGGAGTGAATATCTCACTCCCTTTATTCACTGATGAATTAACAGCTTCAACCCATTGCGCTTTCGCGCAGTCGGGCTTTCAGCTTGTTATATTCGTCGATGACATACTGTTCCGCAGCGTGCTGATCCGCAATTGGCTCCACGTTGACGGCGCAGTATTTATACTCCGGCGTTTTAGTTATCGGGCTTAAGTTCTCCGTCACCAGCTCGTTACAGGCGCCAATCCACCACTGGTAGGTCATATAGACCGCACCTTTGTTAGGACGGTCGCTGACCTGCGCACGAGTAATGATTCGGCCTTTACGAGAGTTCACCCACACCAGCGCTTCATCCTCAATACCGAGACGGTCAGCGTCGGCGGTGTTGATCTGCGCATAGCCTGGTTCATCCGCCAGTGCCGCCAGCGCGGCACAGTTGCCCGTCATGGAACGACAGGAGTAGTGGCCAACTTCACGCACGGTGGAAAGCACCATCGGATACTCATCGGTGAGTTTGTCGATAGGGGCGACCCAGTCACACGTGAAGAATTGTGCCAGTCCGTTCGGGGTGTCGAATTTCTCTTTGAAGAGATACGACGTGCCCTGATCAGCCTCTGACTCATCCCGGCATGGCCACTGGATATACCCCAGTTCACCCATTTTTTCGTAAGTGGCACCAAAGAAATCCGGGCACAGATGACGCAGCTCGTCCCAGATCTCCTGAGTGTTGTTGTAGTGCATTGGGTAGCCCATGCGGGTGGCGATTTCGCTGATGATCTGCCAGTCCGTTTTCAGATCCCACTTCGGCTCTACCGCTTTAAAGAAGCGCTGGAAGCCACGGTCTGCTGCCGTATAGACACCTTCATGCTCACCCCAGGACGTTGACGGTAGAATCACATCCGCCGCTGCCGCGGTTTTGGTCATAAAGATATCCTGGACAATCACCAGCTCCAGGTCCTCAAACCCTTTGCGCACCGCAGACAGCTCGGCGTCGGTCTGGAGCGGATCTTCGCCCATGATGTAGGCCGCACGCACTTCGCCGTGCGCCGCGCGGTGCGGCAGCTCGCTGATGCGATACCCGGTGTGTTCCGGCAGGCTTTCCACGCCCCAGGCCTTCGCGAACTTGGCGCGGTTCTCCGGGAATTTCACGTACTGATAGCCCGGATAGGTATCCGGCAGTGCACCCATATCACACGCGCCCTGCACGTTATTCTGCCCACGCACCGGGTTGACGCCAACGTGCGCCTTACCGAGATTCCCCGTCAGCATGGCGAGGCTGGTCAGAGAACGCACGGTTTCCACCCCCTGGTAGAACTGGGTCACGCCCATGCCCCACAGGATCGCGGCGGTTTTCGCCCCGGCATACATCCGTGCCGCCTGGCGGATCTCCTGCGCGCTGACGCCGGTTATCGCTTCTACCGACTCTGGCGTATAGACTTCGACAATTTTCCGGTACTCGTCAAAGCCTTCCGTACGGGTGGCGACAAACGCCTGGTCGTACAGGTTCTCCTCAATAATGACGTGCCCCATTGCGTTCAACAGCGCGATGTTCGAACCGTTTTTCAATGCAATGTGCATATCGGCAATGCGCGCGGTTTCAATTTTGCGCGGATCGCAGACGATGATCTTCGCCCCATTCTGTTTGGCGCGAATAACATGGTTCGCGACGATAGGGTGAGAATCCGCCGGGTTATAGCCGAAAATAAACACGAGATCGGTATTATCTATCTCGTTGATCGCATTACTCATTGCGCCGTTACCGACCGACTGGTGCAGACCTGCAACCGATGGGCCGTGTCAGACGCGAGCGCAGCAGTCGACGTTATTGGTACCAATAACGGCGCGCGCGAATTTCTGCATTACATAGTTCGTTTCATTTCCCGTCCCACGTGAGGAACCGGTGGTCTGAATGGCATCAGGGCCGTATTTGGCCTTAATGGCACTCAGGCGTGAGGCGACGTAATCCAGCGCCTCATTCCAGGAGACGGATTCCAGCTTGCCACCGCGCTCGCGGCGGATCATAGGGGTTTTCAGGCGCGGGGTGAGGATTTGAGTATCGTTAATAAAATCCCAGCCGTAGTAACCTTTCAGGCACAGCGTGCCCTGATTGGTTTTCCCCTGCGCGGCCTCCGCCCGGACGATTTTGCCGTTATCGACCACCAGGTGAATTTTGCAACCTGAGGCACAATAAGGGCAAACCGTGACGACTTTTTTCATCAGTCTGCTCCAGTTAATCGAATCTTTCGCACCCACTATGCAGCTTCTATGCCATGTTTTTTATATGGGTATACCCAGACTTTACGGCCCATTTGCAGTGAAAACCCTGACGAAAAGCAGCCAATCGTCAAAATTGACGTGTCGACAGGGCAGCGGATGTGACATGGGTTGAATTTTCGTGACTGAAAAAACTATTTGACTGGAGCCGACGGCAGAATGGTTCAGACTTAAAATAATCCCCTGACGGAAGCATGCGATGAAACCGGCGATTCTGGTGGTTGATGACGATATTGCAGTCTGCGAACTGCTTCAGGATGTGCTGAGTGAGCACGTCTTTAGTGTGCTGGTCTGCCATAACGGCCAGGATGCCCTGAACCGTGTTCATCAGGAGCCGAATATTGCCCTGGTTCTGCTGGATATGATGCTGCCGGATATCAACGGTCTGCAGGTTTTGCTGCAGCTGCAAAAGCAGCGTCCGGCGCTACCGGTGGTCATGTTAACCGGGCTGGGCAGTGAGTCAGACGTGGTGGTGGGGCTGGAGATGGGGGCCGACGATTATATTGGCAAGCCGTTTAACCCGCGTGTTGTGGTCGCCCGCGTTAAAGCCGTGCTGCGTCGAACGGGCGTGCTGGCCGCAGACGTTCCCGTGCCGAGTGTAGAGGGGATTACCTTTAACGGCTGGACGCTGGATACCGCGCGCTGTGAACTGAGCGATCCTAACCGTAACACCGTGCCCTTAACGCAGGGCGAGTACGGCTTGCTGCTGGCACTTACGCAAAATGCTCGCCGGGTACTGAGCCGTGATCAATTGCTTGAGTTGACCCACAGCGAAAGCGCCGAGGTCTTTGACCGCACTATTGATGTGTTAATCATGCGCCTGCGACGGAAAATCGAGGCCAATCCGCACCAGCCTGCACTCATTAAAACCATCCGTGGACTGGGCTACGTTTTTGCCACCGACGTCTCTCACAGCGAAAAAGCGGCCTAGGTATTCTCTTTAATAAACAGCTGCAACTCGGCCAGCGTTTTCGCGCCGTCAATCGCATTGGCGGCCAGCAGGCTTGCCCGCGCGCAGGCGTGTGCCAGATAAATACTGTCCGTTAGCGACAACGATTCATGGCAGCCGTATAAAAAGCCCGCACAAAAGGCATCTCCCGCGCCAACGCTGCCGATGATCTGTTCCTGTTCCAGCAACCATGACGGGATCCAGCGGCCTTGCTCACCCGGCGCTTCACCCCATGCGCCTTCCGGGCAGTGGATCACCACGCGCTGACGAACGCCAGATGCCAGCAGTTGAGAAGCGGCCTGGGCAATATGGGTAATGTGCAGTGCATCATGCTCGTCACGCATCTCCAGCCCGCTAAACTCTCCGGCTTCCAGCTCGTTAATCACCAGATAATCGAGATGGCGAAGGGCAGGGAGCACCAGCGGCTGGTAGCGCGGGTCGCCCTTGCGGGACACCAGATCGAGCGACGTTTCATACCCCTGGTCGCGCATTTGCGCCAGCAGCCGCGCGCTACGGGTGCCAAACTCGTCATCCGGCATGTCCAGGCTGTCGAGCAACAGCAAATAACCGAGATGGAAGATCTTCATCGATCCGTCTAAACGATCGAAGGCGGGAAGATCCAGCAGACGGTTTGCCCCTGGCGAGTGGAAAAAGGTGCGCTGTCCGCTGGGATCGGTCATGACCTGCGACATGGAGGTCGGTGCAAAGGTGGTGCGCTGTACGCGCTGACGGTTGACGTGGTACTGGTCGAGCATTGCCAGAATGTAGTCCCCGTCGCTATCTTCACCAATCAGTCCCACGGCCTGCAGCGGCAGGCCAACGTGCATTTTCGCCAGTGTCAGAAGGACGTTGAGCGGCGCGCCGCCGGTGGAACGTTCGCTGTGGGTAATTTCTGCCAGCCAGCCGCGTTCTGGCCACTGCACGATCTGATGGACGTGATCCACCAGCATATTGCCCGCAGCGATAATCCCTTTGCGTTCCATTATGCCTGCCCCGCGCTGCCAAAGATGCGCATCTGTTCTGCGACCGTATCGGAAATCGCCTCTTCTATACTCAGCAACAGTTCGGCAAACTCGTCATAAAGTGGCTGGCGTTTTGCCATACGCTGCTCAACGGCGGACAGAGCCGCTTGCGACATCCCGGTGTAGAAATTGATTTTATGAATGCCCAGTTCGATGGCGCGACGAAAATCGGCATCGCTAATCCCGGAACCTCCATGCAGCACCAGCGGCAGACCCGTCTGCTGGCGAATCGCATCCAGGCGTGGGAAGTCGAGTTTCGGCTCGCCTTTGTATTTGCCATGTGCATTACCAATGGCGACGGCCAGGGCATCAATACCCGTCAGATCGACAAATTCGCGTGCCAGTTGCGGATCAGTAAAAAAGGCTTCATCCGCATGCCCATACAACGCGCCGCCTTCGTCACCGCCAACCGCGCCCAACTCAGCCTCCACCGACACCCCCACCGCGTGGCACATCTTCACGACTTCCCGCGTCTGGCGAATGTTTTCCTCGTAACTCAACGCGGAGCCGTCGAACATCACCGAACTGAACCCTAAACGCAGGGCGCGCACCACTGCCTCGAAGTGCAGACCGTGGTCGAGGTTAAGGACCACGGGAATATCGTGGCGAGCGGCCTCGAACTTAACCGCTTCGACAAGCGAATCCAGCGACACATACTTAAAATGCACTTCGGCGATGTTGATGATAAACGGCGATCGTTCCTGCCTGGCGGCGGCAAACAACGCACGCAGGAAATGGGAGTCGAGTACGTTAAACGCACCCAGTGCGTAGCGGTGCTCTCTGGCGTGCTCAAGACCGTCGGCAAGAGAAATCAATGGCATCATTCACTCCTTAAATTCGAAACAGGCTGTACTCGTTGCACAACACCAGTACCGCCGGTTCGTCTTCTTCAATACTGTTGTAGCGCGCAATGGGCTGCAGAAAATGGTTATCGTGTTCGTCATCGTTCACGGATGACACTTCGCCCACCAGAACGTCGCCAAACCCGCGTTCGCCCCAGAAACTGTGGTACAGACCGGGCGTGAGACAGATGCTTTCCCCTGGTGTGAGGCGCAACTGGCTACCGGGCGCGTGGGTCTGTCGACAGCCGTCGACGGTGACCGTCACATCGGTATTTTCGGTCTCTTCATGCCCTCCGGCATTCCACAACTCTATGATCAGATTTCCGCCGCCCCGGTTGATGATGTCTTCCCGCTTGCGCCAGTGGAAATGCATCGGCGTGACCTGGCCGTCTCGCACGTGCATGATTTTTTCTGCGTAGCATTTTTCATACGGCACCCCGTTGGGGGAGCCATTGCGCAGAGTAAACAGCGTCAGGCCCTGGGCGGCAAAATTGTTGCCACCGAATGCCGTCACGTCCCAGCCGAGCCTGAGGTCGAACACTTCCTGCCATGCGGTCTGGTCAAGCTGCTGCCATTTTGTTGGCGGAAAGCTGGCAAAAGGGGGGAGGTGCACATCGTGCATGGAGAAAAACTGCCGCGTGTGGCCGAGGATTTCGTTGATGTCGGAGCGTTTCATGGGGACTCCTTGAAAACAGTTCCCTCTCCCAATGGGAGAGGGAAAAGGGTTACTTAACCGTCCATCCCTTATAGGTTCCGACATTCTTTTTATCGATCATCGTCACCGGGATCAGCACAGGCGCTTTCGGTGCAGGCTTGCCCTGTAATATGTCATAGCCGATCTCCACCGCTTTTGCCGCCATCACCTGCGGATCTTGCGCTGGGGTCGCCACAAACAGGGAGTTTTCCCGCTTCAGCGCTTCTTCACCGTCCGGGCTACCATCCACGCCAACGATAAAGAACTCGCTGCGTTGTGCCTGTTTGGCTGCCAGATCGGCACCGATCGCGGTGGGATCGTTAATCGCGAACACGCCGTCGATCTTCGGATTGGCGGCCAGTAAGGAGGTCATCACTTCCAGCCCACCCTCACGGCTGCCTTTGGCGTTCTGGTTATCTGAGAGCACCTTGATATCCGGATGTTTTTTGAATTCTGTCTGACAACCTTCCACGCGGTTCTGTACCGCTGACACCGGTGGCCCGTTGATGATCACCACATTGCCTTTACCTTTCAGGCGGTCGGTTATGTACTTACAGGCCATTTCGCCTGCCTGGGTGTTATCGGAGGTGATGGTGGCATCTGCCCCTTCCGCTGCCACGTCAACCGCGACCACCACGATCCCGGCGTCCTTCGCGCGTTTTACCGCCGGGCCGATACCTTTGGAGTCCGCCGCGTTAAGGATGATCATGTCCACTTTGGCGGCAATAAAGTTGTCGATCTGCGCCACCTGCTGACCCAGATCGTAACCGCTGGAGACCAGCGTGACTTTAACGTTATCCCCCGCCAGTTTGCGCGCTTCCAGCTCGGCACCTTTGGTGATCTGCACGAAGAACGGGTTAGCCAGGTCACCCACCGTCACACCGATGGACTTCAAATCTTTCGCCTGCGCAAACGGCGTTGCGGCAAGCAGTGCGCCAGCACAGAGCGCGGTCACTAACGGTTTCAAACGCATCTTTTCTTCCTCGCTTGTAGGGTATTGTTGTTATGCACTTTGATGGTGTCGGGTACGGTATTTGTCGATCAGCACCGCAATGATGATCACCGCCCCTTTGATCACCAGTTGCCAGAAGTAGGAGACGCCCATTAGCGTCATGCCGTTGTTGAGGGTGGCGATGATCAGCGCACCTACCAGCGTGCCGGTGATCGTGCCGATCCCGCCGACAAAGCTGGTACCACCGAGGATCACTGCCGCAATTGCATCCAGCTCATAACCCATGCCCAGATTGCCGTTGGCGCTGTAAAGTCGCGATGCGCTCATTACCCCGCCCAGGCCCGAGAGCAGACCGCTCATGCCGTACACAAACAGCAGTACCATCCAGACCTTAATACCGGTCAGTCGTGCTGCCTGCATGTTGCCGCCGACCGCGTAGATGTGAACCCCAAGCGTGGTGCGGCGCAGGATAAACCAGCACACCGCAATCACTGCCAGGGCGATCACCACCAGCCAGGGAATGGGGCCGAGATAGTTATTACCGATCCACTCAAAATTGATGTTTGAGTTAATGACCGTTGTGCCGTCGGCCAGCAGATAGGCCGCGCCGCGCAGCGCGGTATAGGTCCCGAGCGTGACGATAAAGGGCGGTAACCCGGCAAAGGCCACCAGCGCGCCGTTGAACAGCCCCAGCACCATGCCGAGCATCAGGGCCGCCGGAATAGAGAGCATGGCAAATTCCGGGATAAGCGAGACCACCATCGCCGCTACCGCCGTGGTGCCCAGAATCGAGCCCACGGAGAGGTCAATCCCGCCGGTTAAGATGATGAATGTCATCCCTGCCGCCAGCACGATGTTGATTGAGGCCTGACGGGTAATGTTGAGCAGGTTGCTCTCGGTGAAGAAGTTAGGGGCGATAAAACCAAATACCGCCACAATCAGGATTAAAATCGGCAAAATACCGACCGTTTGCATCAGATCGCTCATCAGCATTTTTTTGGCGGAGGCGGATTTCGCCACCTGCTGCGGATGGGTAGGAGTTGTCATGATTGCACCGCCTGATGATGAGTGTCGTTCACGCCGGTTGCCAGCGTCATAATGTTTTCCTGAGAGATGTCGCGCCCGTGGAGTTCACCCGCAATGCTGCCTTCACGCATGACGTACACCCGGTCACTCATGCCCACCACTTCCGGCAGTTCGCTGGAGATCATCAAAATCGCCACGCCCTTGCGCGCCATCTGGTTCATGATGCGGTAGATCTCGCTTTTCGCGCCGACGTCCACGCCGCGTGTTGGTTCGTCCAGAATCAGAATGCGCGGGCCGATTGCTACCCAGCGGGAGATCAGCAGTTTTTGCTGGTTACCGCCTGATAGCCCACCAGCGCGCACCTGAGAATGGGGCACGCGGATGTTAAGCAGGGCGATGGCGTCATCGGAAATGGACTGTGCTTTTTTGCGGTTAAGCATGCCGAAGGTTGCGTCGCGCTCCAGCGTGGCCATGGTGATGTTCTCCTGCGCCGCCAGCTCCAGGAACAACCCCTGTTCCTTGCGGTTTTCAGTGAGAAAACCGATCCCGTTTTCAATTGCCGCACGCGGGGAGTGGATCACTACCGGCTCGCCATCAACTTCAATCATGCCGCCTGTGGCTTTGCGCGCGCCGAAGATCAGTTGTGCCAGTTCGGAGCGGCCAGCCCCCACCAGGCCCGCCAGACCGACAATCTCCCCTGAACGTACCTGCAGGCTGCAAGGCTGTACTTTTTTACCGTCGGTGAGGTGGTGAACGTTGAGACGCGGGCTGCCGAGTGGAATATCCCGTTCTTTGTTAAACAGATCGCTTAAGGGACGACCGACCATCATCTTCACCAGCTCAGAGGCGTTCAGTTTGTCGCGGGTCAGGCTGCCGACGTACTGCCCGTCACGCAGAACGCTGACGCGGTCGGAGAGTTCGTACACTTCCGCCATCCGATGGCTGATATAGATGATGGCCATTCCTTCATCGCGCAGGCGCAAAATCAGCTCAAACAGGCGATGGGTTTCTCGTGAGGAGAGGGCCGCGGTGGGTTCATCCATCACCAGAATGCGGCTGTTGCGGTGCAGTGCGCGGGCTATTTCCACCTGCTGCTGCTCGGCAATGGTCAGCTTCATCACCAGGTCGGTGGCGTTAAAATGTGCGCCAAGGCGCTCAATCACAGCCTGCGCCTGAGCAGCCATCTCTTTGCGCTGTACCAGCCCGCCCCGCGACAACTCGCTGCCAAGAAAGATGTTTTCGGCGACGGTCAGATTGGGCGCTAGCTGCATCTCCTGATAAATCAGGGTAATGCCTGCGGCCAGCGCATCTTTTGGCCCCTTGATGTGAAACGGCTGACCGTCGATCAGGATCTCACCGCTGGTGGCGGTATAGGCTCCCGCGAGGATCTTCATCAGCGTGCTTTTCCCCGCACCGTTTTCACCCATCAGCGCGTGGATCTCACCGGGGAAGACCGTCAAATCCACACCCTTGAGCGCGCGGAAATTGCCAAACGTCTTGGCAATGTGACGCATCTCTAATACCGGGGTTCTGCTCATGGCGGATCTCCTGTGAATGTCGATATCTGCACTTCATCACAGGTGCGTAAATGCAAAATGTCAGAAGCCGTTCATATTTGTCATAGTTATGAATAGCTAATGTCGATCACAGTTACGGAGCTAACATGTCATCACACCGCCCCCCGTTTTTTGCCAGCGCCCGTGGTCGCCTGCTGATTTTCAATCTGCTGGTGGTCGCCGTGACGCTCATGGTCAGCGGTGTGGCGGTGCTCGGCTTCCGTCACGCCAGCCAGATCCAGGAGCAGGTTCAACAGCAAACGCTGGATGACATGACCGGCAGTATGAATCTCGCACGGGATACCGCCAGCGTGGCAACGGCGGCGGTGAGGCTTTCGCAAGTCGTAGGGGCGCTGGAATATAAAGGCGAAGCTGACCGGTTGAAGCAGACGCAAATGGCACTGCGTCACTCGCTGGAACAGCTTGCTGATGCGCCACTGGCGCAGCAGGAACCGGCGCTGGTGGCGCGAATTATTCAGAGAAGCAATGAATTACAGCAGAGCGTGACGGAGATGCTTGAACGCGGGCAGCGACGCCATCTGGAACGTAATGCGCTGCTGAGCTCGCTGTATCAGAGTCAGAGCTACTTACGGCATTTGCAGGATATCAATCGTCGTTACGACAGTAATATCCCGGATGCACAGCAGCTAATGGAGATGGACAGGCTGATTATCGCCGCTATCGACACCCCCTCGCCGCGCGCCACGGTGCAGCAGCTGGATGCGGTGACGGCAACGCTGCCGCGGAGTGCGGCGCAGCCGGTGGTTAATGGCGTCCTGCCCGATTTTAACGACGAACTGCGTAAGCTCGCGCCGCTGTCGAAGCAACTGGAAGAAAGCGATCTGGCGATAAGCTGGTATATGTTCCACATCAAGGCGCTGGTAGCGATCCTCAACAGTGATATTAATCAGTACGTCGAACAGGTGGCGCAAGCCTCCCGGCTTCGCACGGCCCAGAGCCATCACGAATTGCAATCTATCAGCGTATTTATCAGCATTTTCGCCGTGCTGGCGCTGATCATCACCGGATGCGCCTGCTGGTATATCTATCGCAATCTGGCCTCAAACCTGACGGCCATTTCCCGGGCGATGTCGCGTCTTGCTCACGGCGAACAGGATGTGTCCGTTCCCGCCCTCCAGCGGCGTGATGAGCTGGGTGAGCTGGCGCGTGCGTTTAACGTTTTTGCCCGCAACACCGCCTCGCTTGAGCACACCACCCGTCTGCTTAAAGAGAAAACCACGCAGATGGAGATCGACCGCATTGAGCGTCAGGGGCTGGAAGAGGCACTGCTGCACAGCCAGAAGATGAAAGCCGTTGGACAACTGACGGGTGGGCTGGCGCATGATTTTAATAACCTGCTGGCGGTGATCATCGGCAGTCTTGAGCTTACCGATCCGGAATCAAAAGATGCGTCGCGTATCACCCGGGCGCTGAAGGCTGCCGAACGCGGTGCACTCCTCACCCAGCGTCTGCTGGCGTTTTCCCGTAAGCAATCCCTGACGCCGCACGCGGTCGAGATGAAACCGCTGCTGGAAAATCTCAGGGAACTCATGCTCCACTCCTTGCCTGCGACCCTGACGCTGGAGATTGAAGCGCAATCCCCCGCCTGGCCCGCATGGATAGACGTCAGCCAGCTGGAGAACGCCATCATCAATCTGGTGATGAATGCCCGCGATGCGATGGAAGGGCAAAGCGGGGTGATTAAGATCCGTACCTGGAATCAGCGCGTCACCCGTAGCGACGGGCGCAGGCAGGATATGGTGGCGCTGGAGGTGATTGACCGCGGCAGCGGTATGTCGCAGGAGGTGAAATCCAGGGTCTTTGAACCGTTCTTCACCACTAAGCAGACCGGAAGCGGGAGTGGGTTAGGTCTGTCGATGGTCTACGGCTTTGTCCGCCAGTCAGGTGGTCGCGTGGAGATTGAAAGCGCGCCGGGGCAGGGGACGACCGTTCGGCTTCACCTCCCGCGCTCGATGCTGCCCGTTATGTCTGAGGATGAAGTGCTCTCTGCCACCGCCGCCGGTGATAGCGAGCGGCTGGTGCTGGTGCTGGAAGATGAGGCGGATGTTCGTCAGACCCTGTGCGAGCAACTGCACCAGCTTGGCTATCTGACGCTGGAGGCGGAGAACGGTGAGCAGGCGTTGAGAATGCTGGAGGTCTCACCGGATATTGGCATGTTCATCAGCGACTTAATGCTTCCCGGCAGCTTAAGCGGCGCGGAGGTGATTAACCACGTACGCACCCGCTACCCGCAGCTTCCGGTCCTGCTGGTGAGCGGACAGGATCTACGTCCGGCGCATAACCCGCAGCTGCCGGACGTCCCGCTCCTGCGCAAGCCGTTCAGCCGTGTACAGTTGGCGCAGGCATTGCGCAAGGTGATAGCATAAACTGCCGGCGGGCCAGCGCCGCTGCGCCCTGCGCCCCGTTAAAGGACGACGACGATGCCGCGATAAAACGCACCGCGTCATAGGGCAGCGGACGGCGAAGATGCTGTTTAATCTGTGCAATCAGTGCGTCGCGCGGAAAATCGGGCATATCCATGACGCCGCCGCCGAGAATGACCGCATCCGGATCGAAGAGGTTGACGCTGGTGGCAATGGCGCACGCGGCATGGGCGAGCAACTGCTGCACAAAGGGTTCGTTGCGGGCGGCGGTAAAGATTTCGCCCATTGCGTAATCCCGCGGCCGCTGTTCGTACCACTGCTTGAGGGCGATGCCGGAGCAGACGGTTTCCAGACATCCGGCGTTGCCGCACCCGCAGCGAAGGGACATCTTCCCCTGTGGAATATGCCCCAGCTCTCCCGCTACGCCGTGCGCCCCGGTCCATGGCGCGCCGTTCAGCCAGATGGCAAAGCCCATCCCCGTACCAAGATAGACCGCCAGCACCTGCTGCTGCTGAAGATGATGCTGCACCACGTCAAACGAGAGCTGCAGGTTAACGTCGCGGGAAAACTCCACCGGGCAGCACAGGGTGGCCTCCAGATGATCTGCCAGACCGTGCAGCGTATTGGCCTGAAGCGGCAGGTTGGGCGTCGATATAATGGTGCGCTTGTCTTTACCCACCAGGGCCGGAAAGCCCATCACCAGCCCACGACAACGCACCTGATAGCGTCGAAGCTGGGCGTTAATCAGTGCCGCCACGCCCTCCACCACGCCGGGCGCAATCACATCCGCCGTACGCTGTTTTTCGCAGTGAAGCACGGTGCCGTCTTCGCGCTGTAGGCAGAAGCGAATATGGGTCGCCCCCATATCCACTCCGGCGACCACGTCAGGCTGTTTTTGCATGGGGTATTACCTCGTTTCTGGCCGACAGGATCTGACGCGCCATCTGCTGCCACGCCTCGTCGATATTCTCTGCGTTATTGAACAGGCCAGAGGTGCCGACGATAAACACGTCTGCCCCGGCGGCCATCAGCTTGCGATAGGTGGCCTGATTGCAGGAGCCGTCGATCTCAATTTCATAACTCAGCCCTTCGCGCTCACGCCAGGCCTTCAGTTCAGCAATTTTATCCAGCATTTCCGGAATGAACGGCTGCCCGGCAAAGCCCGGATCAACGGTCATCACGGTAATTTTTTCGGCTTTGTGAATATAGTATTTCATCGCTTCGACCGGGGTTTCCGGGTTGAGGATCAGGCCGACCTTCATGCCGTGGCGGCGGATTTCTTCAATCAGCCGGAACGCCTGACCGTTGATGGTTTCCGGGTGCAGGGTGATGAAATCGGCCCCTGCCTGCGCCAGCTGGCTGATGTAATCCTGCGGGCGGGTCACCATCAAGTGGCAGTCCAGCGGCTTGGTCGCCAGCTTTTTCACCTGGCCGACAAAAAACGGCGACAGTGTCAGGTTCGGGACAAAGTGACCATCCATGATGTCGATATGGAAGTAGTCCGCGTGCCGATCAATGAATTCGATCTGTTCTTTGAATTTCAGCAGATCCATACACATCAAAGAGGGAGAGATTTTCATGGTGGATTCCTTACTTACTGATCAGTCTATCGAGGGCGACAGCGGCGATAATCAACCCGCCCATCACCACCAGCTGGTAATAGGTCTGAACCTGGAGAATGTTAAGTCCGTTATTGATGGTGCCGATAATTAACCCGCCAATGACGACCGAGAAGATGCGGCCTTTGCCGCCGAAGAAGCTGGTGCCGCCGATAATGGCGCTGGCGATAGCGTAGGTTTCAAAGCCCATTCCGGCCAGCGGCTCCGCCGCCCCCAGACGCGCGGTAGAGACCACGCCTGCCAGCCCTGCGCACACGCCGGAGATGATAAACACGACCAGAATGTGAAACTTCACGTCGATGCCGGAGTAGAAAGCCGAGTTCTTGTTGCCGCCGAGGGCGTAGATATTGCGTCCGAGCCGCATCCGGGTGGTGAGGAACCACAGGATCACCGCCACAATCAGCGAGAAAATCACCGGAACGGGGATGCCTAACACGCTGGCGGCAAAGAAGTTCACAAACTCGAACGAAAAGCCGTACACCGAGTTGGCGTCGGAGATCACCAGCGTAATACCGCGGAAAATAGCGTTGGTGCCGAGGGTGATAATGAACGGATGCAGCCCAGTCCAGTTCACCAGACAGCCGTTGATGGCCCCGAGCACACCGCCGACCAGCACGCCGCCAATCAGCGCCGCGAGGAAAGGGTCGACGCCCGCCAGCATCAGCTTGGCGGTGACCATGCCGGAGAGGGCAAGGATTGCGCCGACGGAGAGGTCAATGCCCGCCACCAGAATGGCAAAAAACTCGCCCATCCCGATTAATACCGTCACCGAGCTTTGAACAAAAATCTGGGTGATGTTGTTGGTGGTCAGGAAGTACTCCGACGACAGCGTGCCGAAGATGGCCACGATGATCGCGAGGATGAAAAAGGTGCCGTACTTGTCCCAGAACAGCGCGAAGTTAAACGGCTTCTTCTCGGCCATATCGCCTTTCACTCTTGTGGTAATGCCCATACCATGATCTCCTCTTCGCTCATGTTGTCGCGATTGGTCAGGATTTGCGTGAGTCGCCCTTCGCAGAACACGGCGATGCGGTCGCAGACGGCGATAATTTCAGGAAGTTCGGATGACACCATCATGATGACCTTGCCCTCGTCGGCAAGACCGCGCATCACCTTGTAGATTTCGGCTTTCGCACCGACGTCGATGCCGCGGGTGGGCTCATCAAAAATAATGACTTCCGGGTTGCAGCACAGCCATTTGGAAATCAGCACCTTTTGCTGATTTCCACCGGAAAGCTCGGTGATGTTTTGCTCGATGCTATGGCATTTCAGCGCCAACAGCTGTCGCTGCGCTTCGGCAGTTTTGCGCTCCTCGCTTTCCCGGAACAGCCCCATCGCCCCTTTGTAGCCGCCGTTTTTCAGGCTATGGCTGACCGCCATGTTCTGGGCGATAGAGAAGTTCGGGAAAAAACCGTTTTCCCGGCGGCTCTCGGTGATGTAGGCCATGCCCTTTTTCAGCGCATCCAGCGGCGAGCGCGGGGAGATGGTTTTGCCGTTAAGACGGATTTCACCACTGCTGCGTTTATCCACGCCGAACAGGCAGTCCATCAGCTCGGTGCGGCCAGAGCCCACCAGCCCTGCGAAGCCGAGGATTTCACCTCGGTTCACGCTGAATGAAATATCGCGGACCTTTTTCTTGTCCCGGCTGGTGACGTTTTTCACCTCGAACACCGTGTCGCGCTCAACGTTACCGGTGCTCTCTTTCATGGCGTTAAAGCGGTTTTGCAGCTCGCGGCCCACCATCAGGCGTACAATGTCGTCGTTCGACACGTCACTCACCATGCCACTGCACACGCTGCTGCCGTCTTTCATGACCGTGTAGCGGTCGCAGATGCGGCGAATCTCCGCAAGCTTATGAGAGATATAAACAATCGCCGTTCCCTCTTTGCGCAGCTGGTTCATGATCAGGAACAGATAATCCACCTCTTTATTGGTGAGCGAGGAGGTGGGTTCATCCATGATGATTACTTTGGCGTCGAGCATCAGGGTTTTGGCTATTTCCAGCATCTGTTTGTGGCTGATAGATAAATTTGCCACTTTTTCATCTAAATCCACTTTTAGCCCGATGCGCAATAACATCATCGCTGCGCGAATACGCATCTCTTTCCAGTCGATAATACTGACGCCAAACGCTTTTTTCGTCAGGTGGCGGCCAATATAGAGATTCTCCAGTACCGTTAATTCATCAATTACGCTGAGTTCCTGATAAATAATACCAATACCGAGCTGAGCCGCCAGTTTATGATCGAGTTTGTCGTATTTTGTTTCTTTAATAGTAATGGTGCCTTTGGTCGGTTCATGTATTCCCGACAATACTTTCATTAAGGTTGATTTACCGGCACCATTCTCCCCTAATAAGGCGTGAATCTCGTGGGGATATATAGTTAAATCAACCGATTTTAATGCGTGAACCGGACCAAAGGATTTGCCGATCCCCGCCATTGATATATATGGCGTGACCATGTTAACTCCTTATTAATACTCCCTCTCCCTTTGGGAGAGGGTTGGGGTGAGGGCACCAGGCCGCACCGAGTCGGTATTATTTCGTCACCAGAATCGAATCCACCAGCTTGAATTCCGGTGCTTTTTCCAGCGGGATCACCTTACCGGTTTTCGCCGCATCAACCATCAGCTTTAGGCCCGTAGCGCCAATATCCGCCGGGTTCTGCGCTACCGTGGCGGTCATCTGCCCGGCTTCGACCATCTTGCGCGCCTCCGGAATACCGTCGGTCCCCACTACCAGCACTTTGCCGAGCTTGCCCGCATTGGCCACCGCCTGCGCCACGCCCATCGCCATCGTATCGTTGGCGCAGTAGAAGGCTTTCAGGTTCGGGTTACGTTGCAATACGTTCGTTGCCACATCCAGCGCCTTAATGCGATCCCAGTCAGCCGGCTGGCTGGCAACCAGCTTTATGTGGCTGGCCTTTTTGAAGGCTTCCGTCGCACCGTTACGGCGGGCTTCACCGGATGCGTTCCCGGCTTTACCTTCGATGATCGCCACTTCACCGCCTTCGGCACCGAGCTTATCGATAATAAAATCCGCCCCTTTAGCGCCCACGGCGACGTTATCCGTAGTCACAAATCCTTCCACGTTGCCGCCCGCTTTTTTCAGGTTATCCATATCGATTTTTTCATCGAGGTTGACGAGGTAAATCCCCTTATGCCAGGCGCGCGCTACGGGCATGACCAGGTTGACGGAAGAAAGTGGGGCAAACGCGATACCTTTATATTTTTTATTACTCAAATCTTCGAAAAGCTGTAATTGCGACTGGAAATCCCCTTCGGAAGGCGAGGCAAAAATATCTACGCTCACGCCGAGCGTTTTCGCTTCATCTTCAATCCCTTTCTTCATATCCACCCAAAATGGATTCGAGAGCGTTTTTAATACGACGGCATATTCTGCTGCAGCAAACGCACTGGTGGATAACATTAAGCCCATAGCGGCGCCGCTGAAATATTTCAGATATTTATTCATAGCAGTGTTCTCAATGTAGGGTACATTTTTGTTGATCCCACGAATGTGGGATCAACCTTTTATTTTTACTTTAGTGCGCCAGGGGAGAAGAAATCCACAATAGCGCCGGTTTTTTGCATATTTAATGTGGCCTGTTCAATATTCTGTTGGGCCACGGAAACAAATAAAGCATCTAATAATGTTAATTGTAATATACGCGCGGAGGCGTTTCTCCCTAATAAGGGAGTCTCTGGTGCTGGCGAACAAATAATATAATCAGCCAATTTGGCAATAGGCGAATGGTAGCTGTGGGTAATACAGATAATTTTTGCACCGTTCTTTTTTGCCAGCTCAACGGCCGATTTTACATCGCTGGTGCGCCCGGAGTGCGAGACCACCAGCACCACATCGCCCTCTTTCAGCAGCGATGCAGACATCATCATAATGTGCGCGTCCTGGTAGGACTGGCAGCGCACGCCGATGCGCAAAAACTTGTGCTGGATATCGGCACAAATGGCGTTCGATCCCCCCACGCCGTACAGGTCGCGCTGATTCGCCTGGGCGAAAAAACGCGCCGCGCGGTGAATTTCATCGACGTTCACAATCGACTGGCCTTCCATAATGGTGCGCAGCGTAATGTTAAACACCTTATTGACCACGTCCTGTGGCGCTTCATCGAAAGCAAGTTCGGCAGGCAGTACCTGTTCAGACTGGGAAAAATAGTTCACCAGCGCGGCGCGCAGATTGCGAAAGCCGCTGAACCCCAGCAGTTTCGCAACTTTGACAATCATCGCCTCTGAAACCGTCAGCGCCTCGGCCACATCTTTGATCGCCGGGGTGCCGCGCAGATTGCCTGGCTGAAGCAGCCAGTCAACGATACGGCTTTCGTTGTCGGTCATCCCCTCCTGCTTCATGCGCAGGTACGGTGCCAGGCCGATGCCATTAGGCTGCTCTTTTTCAAATTCTGACTGGCTCATCGCTCTCTTTTGTCCTTAAAAATGAAGACGACACTATATCACCACATTCACCCTGGGAAATATGCTGACAACTTCACAATAATTATAAATTCATAAAGTTTTTAGTATTGTGAAGTTTTGAGTTATAAGTGATTGAGAATATCGCTATAAATCAATTAATTACCCGTATCTTCTTTTTGTGGTTTTGCGTGGAGAGGGACGTTTTCACTTATTATGCGCTTGAAAAGGGAAAAACACCGGTGTAGAACACGCACAGAACTCGATGGTTTTGTGGTTTTATTGCACAACAAACCGGTCTTAAATCACAACTATCATCGAGTTCGTAAAGTTAACCCACTGAGAGGCATATATGAGAAGGATTGCGTTTGGTTGCGACCACGTTGGTTTTATCCTGAAAGAGGACATTCTGGCGCACCTGCGCGCTCGGGGAATTGAGGTGTTGGATAAAGGCACCTGGTCGCCAGAGCGAACCGATTACCCGCATTTCGCCAGCGCGGTGGCGCAGGCTGTTATCGCGAGAGAAGCGGAGAGCGGCATTTTGATCTGCGGCACAGGGGTGGGGATCTCCATCACCGCCAACAAATTTCCCGGCATTCGCGCGGTAGTCTGCAGCGAACCTTACTCCGCGCAGCTTTCGCGTCAGCACAATGACACCAACGTACTGGCCTTTGGCTCGCGCGTGGTTGGTCTGGAACTGGCAAAAATGATCGTTGATGCGTGGCTGGATGCGGCGTTTGAAGGGGGACGGCACCAGATGCGGGTGGAGGCGATAGGAGCGATTGAACGCGAGAAGAATTGAGATTCCTCCGCTACCTCTCTCGTTTGCCGTTTATTACTGTAAAGCCAGTTAACCTGCGAGTCTGGCCTTATGAAACGTTACTCAACTGCTCTGTTATTTGGTCTGCTGTCACTCACCAGCCAACTGGCTCACGCCGATATTGTTGATGATGCCATTGGCAATATTCAGCAGGCGATCAATGACGCCTATAACCCCAGCAGTAGCCGAAGCAGCGATGACGACGATCGTTATGACCGCAGCCGTCAAATCGACAGTCGACAGTACGACGACCGTCGTCGGCAGCTTGAAGACAGACGCCGCCGTTTAGACGAGCGTCAGCGTCAGTTGGATGACGATCGCCGGCGGTTAGAAGAGGATGAGCGCAGGTTAGAAGACGATTACGACCGAGGGTAAGTGCGGCCTGTTGCCCTCACCCTCTCCACGCGAGAGGGTGAAAAACTAATCCAGCGCCAACACCATGCCGTCATACCCCGCTTCAAACCCTTCCGGAAGCGGATTATTCATCATCCACACGTCAAACTGATGGCTGATGTGCGTCAGGATCACTTGCGGGCAGCCAATCGTCTCGTTTAATGCAATTACGGTATTTAAGTCGCAATGGTTTCGCGGCGTTTCATCGCGCGGTTCGTGGCTGCAGTCGATAATCATCGCCTGCGGCCGGTTGTTAAGCAGGAACTTCACCGTTTTTTCCGACAATCCGGCGGTATCCGATAGCCAGGCCACGCGGCTGTGGGCCGATTCCAGCAAATACCCGAAGGTCAGTTTCGAGTGGTTGAGCGGCAACGGTGTGACCCGCAGCCCCTGTAGCTCAAACATCACAAACGGTTCCACTGTATGGCTGAAGTCCAGGAGCCCCGGGTGCCTGAACAGGTCGTCACAGCCCACGTCGTCCGGCGGACCATAGACAGGAATGGTCGCCCCCACTCCCCAGCGCAGCGGGAATAACCCCTGAACGTGATCCATATGGTAATGCGTGAGCAAAAACTGCTGGAAGCTGCCTGCCGGCCAGTCGTCCATCAGATGCGGAATACCGGCATCCAGCAAGGTAATGGCTTCATTGAATTTGACCACCGCGCTGCACGGACGACGGCGATAGCTATCCTGCAAACGCGCCCGGCGACACGCCGCACAGTCGCAGCCAAATACCGGAACCAGCTGGGCACCGCCGGTGCCGGTTAACGTGATCGTCAGACTCATCGCATACCTCTACAGCGGTTTGGTGAATCGAAAATGACTCTGTGTGTAACCTTCACGGACATAAAAACGGTGGGCATCCACGCGTTTTACGCTGGTGGAAAGCTCGGTTAACTCCGCTCCCGCCTGACGTGCGACGTCTTCTGCCCACGCCAGGAGTTGGCTCCCCACTTTGTGACCACGCGCCTGCGGCATCACCACCAGCTCCTGGATTTCGCCAATCCAGCGTGCGTGATGCAGGTGAAACTGCATATGTAGGCCAATCATGCCGACGATCTGCCCGTCCAGCTCGGCAAGCTGATAACGCATATTGTGGTCCTGTAGATTGGCAAGATAACCGGTGTGAAAGGCCATATGATCGAACTCGGCCTGCTTTAACTCGCAGATGAGAGCGTAAACCATCGCCGCATCGTCGGCGGTGGCGGGGCGAAGCTGGCAGTCAGGCATGCTGTTTCTCCTTCTGACGGATCAGCGATAAAAAGGTATCGACAGACTGTAGCAAACTTCCGTCATTATTGAGGATATGACATTCAGACGGGGTATAACGCGCCGCGCGCTCAAGCCGCTGGTCTATCTCACGGGCTGATTCGCGCCCCCGGCTCTGCAACCGGCTGCGCAGGACATCGGGTGAAACCTGCAGACAGACCGGCAGCAGGGCGGCTTCATATCGGGCGCGCGCTTGTTGAAGGTGTGCACGCGAACCGTTGACCAGCACGTCGAAACCCGCGTGTAGCCAAAGGTCTATCTCGATACCCACCCCGTAGTAATAACCGTTGGCGTGCCAGCTGAGCGCCAGCAGGTTTTGCCCCGCGCGGGTGAAAAACTCCTGCTCGCTCAGGGCAATATGATTTTCACTTCCGGCATTCGCCGCGCGGGTAATATAGCGGTGTGCGACCAGCAGTTGCGGGTGTTCCCGCTGTCTTAACGCGGACAGCAGGCTGTCCTTACCGGAGCCGGACGGCCCCATTAGCCAGATTAGTCTTCCCATCAGAATACCCGTTTTCCCTGACGCCAGACGTGGTCGATATGGATATGCTCACCTTTACGGTGGGCCAGCACCAGATCCGCCCGTTTACCTTCGGCGATCTCTCCACGATCCTGAAGATTCAGCGCCGATGCCGGGTTTTTCGTCACCAGACGAATGGCCTGCGGCAGCGTGAATCTGTTGCCCTCGTCGTCCGCCACCCGGAATGCCGCATCCAGCAGGCTGGCGGGGTAGTAATCGGAGGAGAGGATATCGAGTAGATCAAGTGAGGCGAGCTTGCTTGCCGCCACGTTGCCGGAATGCGAGCCGCCGCGCACAATGTTTGGCGCGCCCATTAGCACGTTCATGCCGTGCTTACGGGAGGCTTCAGCTGCTTCAAATGTGGTGGGAAATTCGGCGATCACGCTACCAAGCTGATGAGATTCGAGTACATGTTCATGGGTGGCGTCATCATGGCTGGCCAGCGCGATGTTGCGGTCCCGGCACATCGCAGCAATGGAGAGGCGATTCGGCTGCGACCACTGTGCTGCCAGCGCCAGCTGCTCATCTTCGTAGCGGGCCATCTCAGCATCGGTGAGAGAGTACTTGCCCTGGTAGTATTCGCGATATTTCTCAATATTGGCGAACTGGCGCTGCCCTGGGGAGTGGTCCATCAGTGACACCAGCGAGACCGGCTCACGACCGACCAGCTTTTCAAACAGCGGCAGGGTGGTGTGATGCGGCAGTTCGCAGCGTAGATGCAGGCGGTGCTCGGCGCGGTTGAGACCACGTTTTTGCGTCTCTTCCACGGCGTTAATCATCTTCTCCAGATTTTCCAGACGATCGCCTCCGTCGCGCACGTCACCAATCGCTACCGCATCCAGTACGGTGGTGATGCCGCTGGCGACCATCAGCGCGTCGTGGCTGCTCATCGCCGAATGGGCGGGCCAGTCCACTTTCGGGCGCGGGGTGAAGAACTTATCCAGATTATCGGTATGCAGCTCGATCAGCCCTGGCAGCAGCCAGCCGCCTTCGCCGTCCATGGCTTCTGGGGAGCGACTCAGGGTTTCGGCGAACGCGCGGATCACCCCGTCCTGGATCTCAATGGAGCCGCCAACCACTTCATTTTCCAACACCAGCTTGACGTTATTGATAATCATGCGTGGGTCCCCATTGGATGTAGCCTGTCTGCGACATGGGTGCGAACAGTATCGTCGTGGAAGATCCCGACGATCGCCGCGCCGCGTTCTTTAGCCTGTTCGATCAGCTCCACCACCGCCGCGCTGTTTTTGCTGTCGAGCGAGGCGGTGGGTTCATCGAGCAGTAAAATCGGGTAATCGACGATAAACCCGCGCGCAATGTTCACGCGCTGTTGCTCGCCGCCGGAAAAGGTCGATGGCGCAAGGTGCCACAAGCGCTCAGGGACGTTCAGGCGCGTCAGCAGGCTGGCGGCTTTGGCGGCGCAAGTTTCGCGCGGCATGCCAAGATCCAGAAGCGGCTGCATCACCACGTCCAGGGCGGAGATCCGCGGGATCACCCGCAGAAACTGGCTCACCCAGCCGATCGTTGAGCGGCGGACTTCCAGCACTTTCCGTGCGGGTGCCTGAACCAGATCGACCCACTCATCGCCGTGGCGGATGTGAATATGGCCTTCGTCCGGCAGATAGTTGGCATACAGGGAGCGCAGCAGGGTGGATTTTCCGCTGCCGGAATGGCCGTGCAGGACCACACATTCGCCCTTGCTGACCTCAAGTGAAGCATTTTGCAGCACCGGCAGGCGCACGCCGTTTTGCTGATGGAGCACAAAGGTTTTACTTACGTTTTGCACGCGGATCATGTTGGCCTCTTAATTCTGCAATACCGACGACACCAGCAGCTGGGTGTACGGATGATGGGGATCGTCGAGTACCCGGTCGGTTAACCCACTTTCCACCACCTGACCTTGTTTCATTACCAGCAAACGGTCTGCCAGCAGGCGCGCCACGCCCAAATCGTGGGTGACAATCACCACTGCGAGGTTCAGCTCTACCACCAGGCCGCGCAGCAGATCGAGCAGTCGCGCCTGAACGGAAACGTCCAGCCCGCCGGTGGGTTCATCCATAAACACCAGCTTCGGATGGGTGACCAGGTTGCGGGCGATTTGCAGACGTTGCTGCATGCCGCCCGAGAAAGTAGTCGGCAGGTCGTCGATACGCGAGGCAGGGATTTCAACTTCTTCCAGCCAGTGTTGCGCCGTGGTGCGGATATTGCCGTAATGGCGCGCGCCGGTGGCCATCAAGCGTTCGCCGATGTTGCCTCCCGCAGAGACCTGACGGCGCAGACCGTCCATCGGGTGCTGATGCACCACACCCCACTCGGTGCGCAGCAGGCGGCGGCGCTCGGCTTCACTCATGCCGTACAGGGATGCTCCTTCATACAAAATGTCGCCATTCTGCGGCGTCAGGCGCGCAGAGATGGATTTAAGCAGCGTCGTTTTGCCTGAGCCGGACTCCCCGACGATCCCCAGCACTTCCCCCGGCCACAGCTCAAACGAGACGTCGCTGAAGCCTTTGCCCGGCGCATAAAGGTGGGTCAGGTTGTTAACCGAAAGCAGCGGTTTCATAGGCTGTTCGCCTCGCTTTGTTGGCGGCAGTAATCGGTGTCGGAGCAGACAAACATCCGTTTGCCCGTGTCATCCAGCACCACTTCATCCAGATAGCTGTGTTTCGAACCGCAGATGGCGCACGGCTCATCCCACTCTTGCACCGTAAACGGGTGGTCATCGAAGTCGAGACTCTCCACACGGGTGTAGGGCGGCACGGCGTAGATGCGCTTTTCACGCCCGGCACCGAATAGCTGCAGCGCAGGCATCATGTCCATCTTCGGGTTATCGAATTTCGGGATTGGCGACGGGTCCATCACGTAGCGACCGTTCACCTTCACCGGGTAGGCGTAGGTGGTGGCGATATGGCCGAAGCGGGCGATATCTTCATACAGTTTCACCTGCATGATGCCGTACTCTTCCAGGGCGTGCATGGTGCGGGTTTCGGTTTCACGCGGCTCAATAAAGCGCAGCGGCTCAGGGATAGGGACCTGAAAAATCAGGATTTGATCTTCGGTGAGTGGCGTTTCTGGAATGCGGTGACGGGTCTGGATCAGCGTGGCATCTTCGGTTTTTTCGGTGGTGTTAACACCCGTCACGCGCCTGAAGAAGTTACGAATCGACACGGCGTTGGTGGTGTCGTCCGCCCCCTGGTCGATGACCTTCAGCACATCCGCTTCCCCAATCACGCTGGCGGTAAGCTGAATACCGCCGGTGCCCCAGCCGTAGGGCATCGGCATTTCGCGGCCGCCGAACGGTACCTGATAGCCCGGGATTGCCACCGCTTTCAGGATAGCGCGGCGGATCATACGTTTGGTTTGCTCATCCAGATAAGCAAAATTGTAGCCGCTTAAGTTAGCCATTTTCGCGCTCCCGTTGCAGGCGTTTCAGTAGTTCCAGTTCGGCCTGGAAATCAACGTAGTGCGGCAGCTTGAGGTGCGAGACAAAGCCTGCGGCCTCAACGTTATCCGCGTGGGCCAGCACGAACTCTTCGTCCTGTGCCGGGCCGGAGATGTGTTCACCGTAGTCCGGGGCCTGCAGCGCGCGGTCGACCAGCGCCATTGCCATCGCTTTACGTTCACTCATACCGAACGCCAGCCCGTAACCCCGGGTAAAGTGTGGCGCTTCGTCTTCCGGAGCGACAAAGCCGTTGACCATTTCGCATTCCGTGAGCAGCAGTTCCCCGATGTTCACGGCAAAACCCAGCTCTTCAGGCACAATTTCAACGTCAATGAAGCCGCTACGAATTTCTGCTGCAAACGGGTGGTTACGCCCGTAACCGCGCTGTGTCGAGTAGGCCAGCGCCAGCAGATAACCTTCGTCGCCGCGCATCAACTGCTGAAGGCGCGACGAGCGTGAGCACGGATAAACCGGCGGTGTGCGGGTAATGTCGTCTGGCGTGCTGCCGGTGTCTTCTTCGGCTTTTGCCAGCCCCTGATGCGCCAGCAGGCTAAAGACGTGCGGGGAGGCATCTTGCTGCGGCTCGGCCGTGCTCAGGGAAGGCGTTTCACCGTTTGCCAGCAGCGTGAAATCCAGCAGGCGATGGGTGTAGTCGTAGGTGGGGCCGAGCAGTTGACCGCCAGGGATGTCTTTATAAACGGCCGAAATGCGGCGTTCCAGGCGCATCTCAGCGGTGTTAACGGGCTCACTCACCGCCAGTCTGGCAAGCGTGGTGCGATACGCGCGTAACAGAAAGATGGCTTCGACGTTGTCACCGCTGGCCTGTTTTAACGCCAGCGCCGCCAGCTCGCGGTCAGCGATGCCGCCTTCGGTCATGACACGGTCGACGGCGAGGTTTAACTGCTGCTCTAACTGGGCAACGCTCAGCTCAGGAAGCTGCTCATCACCCCGTCGTCTGTGCGCCTGCAGCGCATGGGCGGCGGCGATGGCTTTTTCGCCCCCTTTGACGGCAACGTACATCAGCATACCTCCACGTGAGTGGTTCGCGGTATTGCCAGCAGGCGTTCACCGCAGGTCAGGATCAGGTCGATACCCAGCGGGAACGGGTGGGGACGTTCGGTCAGCTCATGAATGATGCAATCCGGCAGCTGTGGCGCGACCATCCGTTCGTCAGCGATGCCAGCACCGGTCAGGCGCAGCATGCGACCGCCGCTCAGGCTCGAGACCTGCAAAATCAGCGTGGCGCTGGTTTCCGGAGCGACGGCACTGCCTTCGCTCAGGGCGTTGAGCTGTTCGTGGCTGATTTGCTCATCGGCCACGGCAAACACGGCCTGTCGGGGCTGTTCAACCAGCTGAGCGTTGGTGTGAAAACGCAGGTTCTGGCTGGCAATATCATTCGAAAGCGCGCCTGAGAGCCACACCGGAGTATCGTTGTCGGCTAGGGTCAGCAGTACGCTGGTGGTCGCCAGGTTTAGCGGCAGCCAGCTTTGTGAAAGCTGGTGCAGCGAGACAATCACGCCCGGCTCGCTCATGGCTTTCAGCAGGCGACGAAAACTCTGTTGGGCATCCTGGACAGCAAGGATAAAAGCGGGTTGAAGCGTCATGCGTTATCTCCGCGAACGAGCGTAAAGAAGTCGACCCGGCTGGTGTTCACTTCGGCCTGACGTGCGGCAAGGCGTGCGGCGCGGTCGGCTTCCAGAGGGGCGATAAGGGTTTCCATTAACGTCTGGAAATAAGGTTGTTCCTGCAAAAGCGCGTCTATCACTGCGCAATGTTCGGCATGCTGTTTATCGCGACCGAGCACGTAGCCGTAGCCCAGCGTGCCGCTGTTCAGGCGGATCACGGCACGGGTAAGGGTGGCATCACCCGCGAAGAAGCGCTCACCGGTACCTCCCATGCGCGCCTGGATCTGTACCAGGCTGATTTCCGGCGGGCGAATAGTGTCGTAGTCCGGCGTCAGGCCGAGCGCGTTCATACGGCTGTGCAGCGCAGCAGGCTGACAGTGGGCCAGCACGCGCATCCAGCGCTGACGGGTGGCGGTATCGAAGTGCATTCAGTGCTCCATGGTGAATTCGATCATGTCGGCGCGGGTCAGACTGACGGAGTATTCCGTCGCGTCGACTTCACCGTCACGGTGGTTAAGGGTGCGCACGCAGAGCAGCGGGGCCATGTTGGGGATTTCCAGCACTTTGCTCTCTTTGGCCTGCGCGCGGCGGGCGCTGATGCGCGTCTGGGTGCGCTTAAGCGCAATACCGGTGGCATCACGCAGGAAGTCATGCAGTGAACCGCTGGTGAAATGTTGCAGCACAGGCCAGAGGCTCATGTCACTGAAGTAGTGATCTATCTGGCAAACCGCCACGCCGTTAACCCGGCGCAGCGTGCGCAGGTGCACCACGTTGTCGCCCTCCTGAATGCCCAGCGCGTCAGCCACGTGGCTGGAGGCCGGGCGCAGCACCGACAGCAGCTTTTCGCTGGTGGGGTGGCTGCCCTGATCGAGCAGGTTCTGGCTAAAGCGGGCCTGCGCGTTGAGCGGGTAGTCGAACGGGCGCATCAGCACCAGCACGCCCACGCCCTGACGGCGCTGAACCCATCCGCGCTCGACCAGCTGATCGATGGCGCGGCGCAAGGTATGACGATTCACTTCATAACGGTCGGCAAGCTGTTGCTCGGCAGGCAAGTAATCCCCGCAGCGATAGTGCGTGCGCAGTTCCACTTCAAGCTTTGCCGCAATCTCTTGCCAGCGGGTAGGGTAACTGGTCGGATGTCTGGATAAGTGCATAGAAATCAAAGCCTCGCTTCTCAGATGAAGTGCTTACGCAAACGTTGAGAGAGGAAGTCCAGCAGGCTGACGGTGATGATAATGAGCACCATCAGGGCGCAGGTTTGCTGGAACTGGAAACCGCGAATGGCTTCCCATAGCGTCACGCCAATGCCGCCTGCGCCCACCATGCCCACCACGGTGGCGGAGCGGACGTTGGACTCGAAGCGGTACAGGGAGTAGGAGATCAGCAGCGGCATCACCTGCGGCAGCACGCCGTACAGAATCTCTTCGATTTTGTTGGCGCCAGTCGCGCGGATGCCTTCAACCGGGCCGGGCTCGATGGCTTCAACCGCTTCTGAAAGCAGTTTGGAAAGCACGCCGGTGGTGTGAATGAACAACGCCATTACCCCGGCAAACGGGCCAAGTCCCACGGCGACCACGAACAGCATCGCGAAGACCATTTCGTTGATGGCGCGGCAGGCGTCCATCAGGCGACGCATCGGCTGGTACACCCACCACGGCACGATGTTTTCGGCACTCATCAGGCCAAACGGAATGGAGAGAATGACGGCCAGGGCGGTACCCCAGACGGCGATTTGCAGGGTGATCGCCATTTCGCCGAGATAATCCTGCCACTGGCTGAAATCCGGCGGGAAGAAGTCGGCGGCGAAGGTCGCCATGTTGCCCGCGTCTTTGAAGAGCAGGAGCGGATCCATCTCCGCGCCCTTCCAGGAGATAACCAGCACCGCCAGCAGGATGGCCCAGCTTATCAGCGAGAACCAGCTGCGCTTCGGCGGCGGGAGGGTGATGGTTTGCATGTTGGCTCCTTTATCTGTTCTCCCTCTCCCTGTGGGAGAGGGCCGGGGTGAGGGCATCAGCGTGCGCATTTCCCCCTCACCCTAACCCTCTCCCTCAAGGGAGAGGGGACTTGAGTTACTGAACCGCTTTATTCACGCTGGTCATCGCGCTCAGCGCCGCAGTCAGGCGGTCCAGGTCTTCCAGCTTGGCCTGAATTTCAGACACTTTGCTGGTCTTCTCTTCGTCCTTCAGCCCTTTGTTGTCCTTCACGCCCTGCATCTCTTTAAACAGCGCCAGCTGGCGAATCGGCACCAGCTGCAGGTCGCTGGATGCGCGGAACGGCGCCCAGCCAAGTTTCGCCAGAACTGCCTTCTCTTCCGGCGTTTTGCCGTAGTTCATAAAGAAGTCGTAGACCTTGTCCTTGGTGCTCTCAGAGAGATTTTTGCGCCATACAATCGGGTCGCCCGGGATCAGCGGTGATTTCCAGATGACCTTCAGCTCTTTGAGTTTGTCCGGTGCGGAGGTCTTCAGCTTGTCGAGGTTTTCGGTGTTGTTGGTGGCAACATCCACCTGCTTGTTGGCCACGGCCAGCGCGTTGGTTTCGTGGCTGGCGTTGACGGTGCGCTTGAAGTCGCTGGCAGACGCGTTGTTCTTAGCGAAGACGTAGTAGCCAGGGACCAGGAAGCCAGAGGTGGAATTCGGGTCGCCGTTACCAAAGGTCAGATCTTTGCGTTTGGCGAGCATGTCGTTGAGGTTATTGATTGGGCTGTCTTTATTAACGATCAGCACACTCCAGTAACCCGGGGAGCCATCTGCCGCAACGGTCTGGGCAAAGACCTGACCGTTCGCGCGATCGACTGCTTCCATCGCAGAGAGGTTGCCGTACCAGGCGATGTCCACTTTGTTAAAGCGCATCCCCTGGATGATGCCGGCGTAATCCGGCGCGAAGAAGGCGTTCACCTTGATCCCCAGTTTGGTTTCCATATCTTTCAGGAACGGTTCCCACTGAGGTTTGAGATTCTGCTGTGATTCCGTCGAAATAATGCCGAAGTTCAGCGCTTTTTCCTGTTCTTCCGCGTACGCAGGGCTTAACAGGGTGCTGATGCTGAACATACTGGTAAAGGCCAGTGCGGCAACGGCTTTGTAGCTCATGTACTTTCCTCGGATCGGGTTGGGTTATGCAGCCTGCGCGTTCTCGTCGACGCGGTTAATGCTGCGGTAGAGATGGTCAAAACGTTCGTTATCAAACTGATGGCTTGCACCATCAAAGAACACATGTCCCTGACGCAGCGCGACGATGCGCTCGCAGTAGCGCAGGGCGTAATCCACCTGATGCAGCGTCACCACCACGGTGATGCCGTCGTTCTGGTTAATGTCTCTCAGGGTTTCCATCACGATGCGCGCGGATTCCGGGTCGAGCGAGGCAATCGGCTCATCGGCCAGGATCACTTTGGCTTTTTGCATCAGCGCACGGGCAATCGCCACGCGCTGCTGCTGACCACCGGACAGGGTGGAGACACGCTGGTGGGCGAAATGCGCCATGCCAACGCGTGTCAGCGCCTGCAACGCCTGTTGTTTCTGAGAAGGGGAAAACCAGCGCAGACAGGTGCGCCAGAACGGCGTGCTGCCGAGTGCGCCAATCAGGACGTTCTCCAGCACCGTCAGGCGGTTCACCAGGTTGAACTGCTGGAAGATATAGCCTGTTTGCGCGCGGCTTTTACGGATATCACTCGCCAGACGGCCCGCGCGCTGGACGGTGTTACCCAGCAGTTCGACGTGACTTTCCGGTGCTTTATCGCAGGTAATAAGGCCGCTCAGGTGGCGCAGAAGGGTGGACTTACCTGAACCGGATGGCCCCAGCAGTGCCACCATTTCACCCTGCTTAACGGTCAGATCAACGGCATGCAGAGCCTTGTTATGATGAAAGGTCTTGCTCAGTTTCTCGACGCGGATGACAGTTTGCATATGCTGGGCCTCACGATAAATGTGGCCTCATGCTGGCGCATCAATGTGACATTTGGGTTAAGTCTGGGTTGCGGGAGTTTGAAGAGTTGAGCGGAGTTTGATGACAGGCGGAGGCAGACCGCCCACCGCCCGAAAATTAGTGCTGCTGCTTAACGACGTTAATCATCCACGGCACGCCGTATTTATCGGTGACTTTACCGAAACCGTGTGCCCAGAAGGTTTCCTGCCAGGCCATTTCGATATTCCCGCCCGCGGCGAGGTTGTCGAACCAGCGCTTGCCTTCATTGACGTCCTGGGTATCGAGTACCAGCGTGAAACCCGCGTACTGTGCGTTGCTGCCCGGCGGCATCCCGTCGCTCATCATGATATCGCTGCCCGCAATGCGGACGTTAGAGTGAGCGATCGCCGAATCCGGAAATTGCATACCGGACGGACAGCCTTCTTCGCTGTTATCGCTTTTTGGCATTTCGCCGAAGGTGATTTTATAGAGGAGCTCGGCACCGACGGCTTGCTGATAGAAGGCGGTGGCCTCTGCGCAGTTACCGGCGAATGAGATGTAGGGACTTAACGGCATAATCTTTACCTCACGTAAGAAAAGCTCGTTAAGTGTAGTTCCTGAATGCCCGGTATGCGAAGCGCCACCGGGCAGGTCAATCAGTTCTTTTTCACGAATTCAGATTTCAGTTTCATCGGACCAAAGCCGTCAATTTTGCAGTCGATATTATGATCGCCTTCAACCAGACGGATATTTTTCACTTTGGTACCAATCTTCAGCATGGAAGAGCTGCCTTTCACTTTCAGATCTTTAATCACGGTGACGCTGTCGCCATCCGCCAGCAGATTGCCGTTCGCATCTTTTACGACAAGTGCATCTGCATCGTGTGATGGCTCGGCATCATTCCATTCATGGGCGCATTCCGGGCAGATAAACATGCCATTATCTTCATAGGTGTATTCAGAATTGCATTTTGGGCAGTGTGGGAGTTGCATATCGGTATCCTCAAAAAGTGTTAACGCGCTGGAAAGTGCCAGCTAAATGACGGCAGTGTGCCGAAAAAGGCGGCAAGTATAGCGCAAATCCACACGGTTGTCGGTGACATTGTTGATTAAAAAAATGCAAAAAGTGTATAGCGAGTGACATTTCCTGTCAGTCAGTTAAGCGATGCTTATGCCATTAACACGGTGGGAAGAAATGGCGTTAAATATATCGAATATTTTATTGCAGCAAATTGCTACGCTCCTTCATTTCGGATAAGGTGAAGCAACACATTGTTATTTATCTCCGGACTTCCCCGCCATTCATATCTTATGGTGGTGACGCATTACCTCTCTTTTTAGGTGGGTAAATAACGATGATATATCCTGAAGCTTCTTAAAAATGGGCTACGCTTTTTTCTTTTGGCCGTCAGGCCAGGAGGAGAGCTTCACACGCCATGCAAGGATAGTGAATTATTTCTGATTAGCATCAATCAGTTATATTTCGGCGAACATGTTTTCCACACGTGATCATATAAGCCTGAACAACATAATAAAAACCAGTGGCTTAATAAAAGTAATAAATTTGCGTTAAGGAAAGGCTTTTATCATGCACACACAGACCATTTTTGAATTAAGCCAGGAAGCAGAGCGTTTGTTACAGCTTGCCCTGCAAAATCTCGATACGCTGAAATCAGTGCCGACGGCGATGCTGGATAGCACCACGGCGGCGATTACGGGTGAAAAGAACAACGTCTTGCCTTTGCATTTTAGTGCGCGCGGTGTCGAAGCACAGCAGGCAATGTTGAATAATGAATTACGGAAAATAACGCGTCTGGAAATGGTTCTGGCTATTGTTGGTACCATGAAAGCGGGGAAATCGACCACTATTAATGCGATTGTGGGCACGGAAGTGTTGCCGAACCGCAATCGTCCGATGACAGCGCTACCGACATTGATCCGTCATACACCGGGTCAGAAGGAGCCTGTACTGCATTTCTCTCATGTCTCGCCGATTGATGATTTGATCCGACTGCTACAGAAAAAGCTCTGCGATAACGATCGTGGGAAACTGGCTCAGCGTCTGGAAATTGATAAAGACATGAATATGCTGCTGGAGCGAATTGAAAAAGGGGAAGCTTTTGAGAAGCATCACCTGGGCGCACAGCCGATATTTCATTGTCTGAAAAGCCTCAATGACCTCGTCAGACTCTCCCTGGCGCTGGGTGTCGAATTTCCCTTCTCTGAGTACGCGGCTATCGAACACATTCCGGTGATCGAAGTAGAGTTCGTACATCTTGCGGGTCTGGATGCCCACCTCGGTCAGCTGACGCTGCTCGATACCCCAGGGCCTAATGAGGCCGGGCAACCGCATCTGCAAAAAATGCTTAGCGAGCAGTTGTCCCGTGCATCGGCAGTGCTGGCAGTGATGGATTACACCCAGCTTAAATCTATTTCTGATGAAGAGGTCCGCCAGGCTATTTCGGTCGCGGGAAAATCAGTGCCGTTGTATGCCCTGGTCAATAAATTCGATCAGAAAGATCGTAATAGCGACGATGAAGAACAGATCAGGGCGATGATCTCTGGCACGCTCATGAAAGGCAATATTTCGCCCGGGCAGATCTATCCTGTTTCATCAATGTGGGCGTATCTGGCGAACCGCGCCCGCTACGAGATGATTACCCACGGACAACTGCCGGATCACCAGGAGCAGCCCTGGGTTCAGGATTTTGCCGAAGCTGCCCTTGGGCGTCGTTGGCGTACAGCGGATTTGGATGATATCGACCATATTCGTCATGCCGCCGATCTGTTGTGGGAAGACTCGTTATTTGAACAACCGATACGCAAACTGATTTACGCCGCCTATGCCAATGCGTCGTTATTTGCGCTGCGTTCGGCGTCGCATAAGCTTCTAAACTACGCGCAAAATGCCCGGGAGTATCTCGATTTTCGTTATCAGGGGCTGACTGTGGCCTTTGAGGAACTCGAACTTAACATTACGCGAATTGAAGAGGATATGGCGCAGCTGCAGACGCGTCAGCAGGTGGTCAGCGATGAAGTGAAACATGAAGTCGAGGAGGCGCTGAATGCAACGGATGACTTTATGGCGTTGCAGAAAAGTGCGCTTCAGCAGGCGATTGGTCATGTTTTTAGCCGTCCCAATATTCTTGATTTGGCCGGGAATGATCCGCTGAATCTTCGTCGCGATGAACCGGAAGCGCTTAAACAGCTTACGCTGGAAGATGAGGGACAGGCGCAGATTGTGCTGAGTAAAATCCGTTCCTCCTGCGAGCTGGTCATGCTGGATGCGCAGACGAAGATCTGTCGGGAGTTGGCGTTACGTTTTGATCAGCTGGAGTCTACGCTTGCGCGTTCACTGAATGAAGCGATGCGGCCTATTGAAACGCGTATTAAAGAACATCTGAGCCATGCCGGTTTTCGCGCACGGATTAGCTTCCCGGCGTTTCAGGCTAACCAGCTTAACTTCAACACGCGGGCGCTGTTTAACGATGCCATTGCGCAGGATAACACTCCGGCAGGCCAATCATCTGGCGGGAGTAGCATGCGTGAAACGGTCTCTCGCTGGCTCAATAACCCCGGCTGGGGTTGGGATGATTACGTCGAAACGCGCACGCGTTTTGTTATCGATATTGCACAGCTACATGACAAATTTAAGCAACATATTGAGCAGTTTTGTGAACAAATCCGTAAAGCTTTATCCGCGCAGGTCGATGTCTCTGTTACGGCAGGAATGGCAACGTTCTTTGCAGAATTTTCGTTATGCCTGACCGGGTTACAGGAAAGCTTGCGTGATAGCCTCGCAGTGCGTCAACAAAATGAGCATTCAACCCGAGCGCTCTGCCAGTTGTTGAAGCAAAGTATTACTACTGCGACGTGGATTCAGGAAGATACCCGACTGTTACGCGATGACATTCAAACTCTATTCGCGGCAGAGCAACCATGACAACACAACTACTGGACGGTCCCGGGAGAACGCTGGAGTGCATTAATCCAAAATTTATGGTCGATCTGGTGCAGGGTGTCGATGCGCCGCGTCATCCCCACCAGGGACCACAACAGCTGCAGTTTCGTGAGCGTTTGACTCAGGAGATCATGACGCATACCCGGCTACGGCCCTGGGCAATGGCTGGAATGCTCAATGAAAATGCGGCGTTACGCCTTGGGCTGGCAGAAAAACTGGCCGGTATGCTTGACCCCGGTCATCTCGCGCTGACGCTGATGGCCGATAAACTGATGGCGCTGCGTCAGCAGACTCACCCGCGGGCTCCGCAATCACCGGGCCTGATGCAGCAGTACGCTGAACTCTCCTCTCATTTTACCCAGCGTGCAGCTTATAAAGAAAAGGCGCTGACCCAACGCGGATTAACGGTGCAGGCGGGTGAGCACAGTGAGCAAATTTTTACCCGCTGGCGAGCCGGGCTCTATGATGGCTGGTCTCTGGCCGGGCGCTGCTTTGTCGTCCTGGAAGAACTGCGCTGGGGGGCATTTGGCGACGCATGTCGCCTGGCCAATGAAGATGTGTCGGCAATGCTCAAGGATAACTTACGCAGCATGGCGGCGAACTATCTGGCGCAAGGTATCAATGCGTCTCCCTCTACCCGCCATTTTTATCACCAGTGGTTAACGACGCCTGCTTCTCCAGGATTGATCGATCATAAAGATATGCTGGGCTGGTTGGGTGACTGGTGCCAGGCGGATAAGCATCCTGTGAGCTGGTCAGTGACGCAAAACTGGCAAACCGTCGCGCTGGGTATGCCGAGGCTCTGTTCGGCAAAACGGTTGGTGGATGGGATGATGGAAGAGATTTTTGGGTGAATCCCTTACACATCTGCCCCCCTTTCCCCACAGGGAAAAGGGGGGCAGATGTGATGTGTTAATGATTCATTTCTATTGGTTTCGGTTCAGGCTGGGACTCTTGCCTATTTCCGTAACGTTTTGCATACAGCGCCGTGATGATGGGCACCAGGATCGCGGTAACAATCACGCTGGCAGCAACCAGTGCCGTCGCTGACGCGGCCACCGGTTCGAAGGCCGGATTTATTTGGGCAATGATCACCGGGTTTGCTACCGCCGCACCTGCGGCTGAAGAGGCGGCGACACCCGCCGTTCCGTTTCCTCCTCCAATCACGCGGTCGGCAATAATCAGCGGAATACCGGTGATGATGATGACAGCCACGCCCAGCACAATACCCAGCAGGCCTGTATCGAGAATGACATTCAGATTGATGGTGTTACCCAATGCGAAACCAAAGAACGGGATCAGTACTGGAGTGGCTTTGCTAAAGAAGTCACGCAAGTCGTGATCCAGGTTACCCAGGGCGAAACCGATCAGGAATGGCAGGATCGCGCCGACAAAGTGGTGGGGTTCAAATGATGCCAGGCCAGCAGACCCCAGAATCAGCATCGTCATCAGCGGGCCGGATTCCAGAGACATCAGTACAAATGCCCCGGACTCTTCTTTCGTTCCATACTGGTTCATCAGGCTGGCATACAATCCACCGTTGGTCATATCCATCGCAGAGACAATTGCCAGAACTGATAAACCAGCGAAGAACCCGGTCTGAATTCCATTCTCCGGAATGAACATTGCACATATCATTGCCACAGCCCAGGCGACTGCTATTTTGGTTATCACCAGCGTACCGGATTTACGTAATACGGTACCCGTTGCCCGCAAATTAATGGATGCTCCAATACAAAAGAACCAGACTGCCAGAATGGGAACGGTGCCGGTTATCATTCCTTTTGTGAAACCACCAAAATAGGCTCCGGTATCAGGAGCCAGGGTATTCAGGATGGCACCCAGTACCAGCGGAACCAGCATCATGCCGCCAGGTATGCGTTCTATCGTGGCCTTAATCTTCATATATAACCCTCACATCTGATCCCGCGAAACGGGTGATAATCGCTAAAAATAATTCAATAAATTCAATCAATTGAATTTTTTTTCGTGAATTTATTTCGATAGCCATGCAGCAAAAAATAAACGTGTGCTCTCGTTTAGCCATGTTTGAAAACACATGTAACGTCGTATTTGAATTTATCATGCGATCAATGGAATGTTGATTCAACAAAAACAAAACGATGTTTTAGTTATCTTTGTCACATATTCAATGTAAATTTTCGGATGGGTTCTTGATGGGCGGAGTTATGTAAATCTGATGTGAATTAATGCGGTTTGTTTTTCCGTTACAAAAGAAATAATGACGCACGTGAGGATATTCTTGTAGGGGGAATGAGGAAGGTCTTATTGGCGCTAATTGACAAAAACTTAACTCAGTTGACCTTATGCGCAAATTAGCGTGAAGTTGATCACAAATATAAACGCTGGTAGGGTAAAAAGGTCATTAACTGCCCAGACAGGCGTCAACAGGTTCGGTTGTATCGACGTAAAACGTCAATGTAAGTAAACCTGCTACGCTTGAATAAGGCGATTCGCATGGAGCGGATCCCATGGTTCACAGAACGCAAACTGGACTGTGAAACAGACAGGGCCGAGTCTACGAGGATAGTTATGCTGAGAAGGAAAAAGATTAAACCCATCACACTTCGCGACGTCACCATCATTGATGACGCAAAATTGCGTAAAGCCATTACCGCAGCTTCGCTCGGTAATGCGATGGAGTGGTTCGATTTTGGTGTCTACGGCTTTGTGGCCTATGCGTTAGGTAAAGTGTTCTTCCCCGGGGCTGACCCCAGCCTGCAGATGATTGCCGCACTGGGTACGTTTTCCGTTCCCTTCCTGATTCGCCCGCTGGGCGGCCTGTTCTTCGGTATGCTCGGCGATAAATATGGTCGCCAGAAGATCCTTGCCATCACCATCGTCATTATGTCGATCAGTACGTTTTGTATCGGCCTGATCCCGTCGTATGCCACGATCGGGATCTGGGCGCCGATTCTGCTGCTGATATGTAAGATGGCCCAGGGCTTCTCCGTGGGTGGGGAGTATACCGGTGCTTCGATCTTCGTCGCAGAGTATTCCCCGGACCGTAAGCGTGGCTTTATGGGGAGCTGGCTGGACTTTGGCTCGATTGCCGGGTTTGTCATGGGCGCGGGCGTAGTAGTACTGATTTCAACTGTGGTAGGGGAAGATAATTTCCTCGACTGGGGCTGGCGTATCCCGTTCTTCCTGGCCTTGCCGCTGGGGATCATTGGTCTGTACCTGCGTCATGCGCTTGAAGAGACCCCAGCATTCCAGCAGCACGTCGAAAAACTGGAACAGGGTGACCGTGAAGGGCTGCAGGAAGGTCCGAAGGTGTCGTTCAAAGAGATTGCCACTAAGCACTGGCGCAGCCTGCTGACCTGTATTGGTCTGGTTATTTCTACCAACGTCACCTACTACATGCTGTTGACTTACATGCCGAGCTATTTGTCGCATAACTTGCATTACTCGGAAGATCACGGTGTGCTGATTATTATCGCCATTATGGTCGGTATGCTGTTTGTGCAACCGATTATGGGTCTGTTAAGTGACCGCTTTGGCCGTCGACCGTTTATTATCCTGGGGAGTGTTGGTCTGTTTGCCCTGGCAATCCCGGCATTTATTCTGATTAACAGTAATGTACTGGGGCTGATTTTCGCGGGTCTGCTGATGCTGGCAGTGATCCTCAACTGCTTTATTGGGGTGATGGCCTCCACATTACCCGCGATGTTCCCGACACACATTCGTTATAGTGCGCTGGCCGCAGCTTTTAACATTTCGGTGCTGATTGCCGGTCTGACCCCGACCCTTGCCGCCTCGCTGGTGGAGAGTACGCAGAACCTGATGATGCCTGCTTATTACCTGATGGTGATTGCGGTGATTGGTTTGATTACCGGTATTGCTATGAAGGAGACGGCAAATCGTCCATTGAAAGGGGCGACGCCTGCCGCATCCGATATTCAGGAAGCGAAAGAGATCCTGCGTGAGCACTACGATAATGTAGAGCAGAAGATTGAGGATATTGACGCAGAGATTGAAGAACTGCAGAAAAAACGCTCCCGACTCGTGGATCAGCATCCACGCATCAACGAGTAATAAATGAAACCCGCCAACGGCGGGTTTTCTTTTATTAGCATCCGGCAGCGATGTAGTCGCCATTGGCGCTGATGGGGATCACTGTCAGGAACAGGATCGTCGCGAACAGGATAAGAACTATCCCTCCGGCTATTTTGACTACCGGTACCAGCCATCTTAGTGAGGAGCTTCCTCCAAACCAGGCCACGGTACGCTCACGGGCGTAACGTACTGCCAGTGAAAGTCCCATAATAGAAAGTGCCGTTCCCAGAGACATGGTCATTACTGCTGCCATCCCCCAGGTGACTATGCCCAGCGCGTTCGAGAACATCAGGATCATGATTGCCCCGCTACACGGGCGCGCGCCAATTGCCAGAATCACACCCAGGCGGGTTTTCCAGTCACCTTGTGTCAGATTCGCTCCCACACCATGGTGGCTACAGCCACAGTGTTCGTCATGCTGATGGAGGGGCTTGATGGCTGAAATAGTCATCCTGTGCGGACGCAGGCTCTTAAGCGACTGGTAAATGATAAATGCACCAAATGCGCCAATGAGTACTGCGCTTATCTTCTCAACATACCAGCGGCTGGTACTGATATCCCCTGATGCGAGGTTAAACCCGACTGCCAGAATAAAGACAAAAAGAATGGCGCTGACGCCTTGCATCAGGCTGCCAAGGAAAGGGACAACCCGGGCGGCCAGCTCGCTTTCCTTATTTGTAGTCAGGTAGGTCGTCACGATGAACTTTCCGTGCCCGGGGCCAATGGCGTGGAGAACGCCATAAAGGAAAGCCCCCGTTAATAGCCATAATCCGCCGCTGTACTGGTGGTTATTAAGCTGCAGCAAATACATCACCAGATAACGGTGCAGCGTAATTTGCGTGGCCAGGCACCACTGGATAAAGGCATTCCAGTGCGTATGCAGGGTAAAACCGGCAAAGAGGATCGCCAGCAACATTAGCCCTGCTGTGGGGATACGCCAGTCACGGGTGAGGCGTTGTGTGGTCATGAAGGTGGCCTGCGGAGGAGAATATTTGCCGCTAGTATAGTTGATCTTCCTCCTCGGTTCGCAGGATCACGCCAGGATCCATGAACAAATGTGGATAAGTCTGTGTGTAAATGGGTATAAAGCGGGGTTTTGCTGGGGAATGCAGCAGTCAGTCATTTTTTTGCAACTTTTCGGTTGCGGCCTGCGGAGAACTCCCTATAATGCGCCTCCATCGACACGGCGGATGTGAATCACTTCACAAACAACCCGGTCGGTTGAAGAGAAAAAATCCTGAAATAACGGGTTGACTCTGAAAGAGGAAAGCGTAATATACGCCACCTCGCAACGATGAGCTGAAAGCCGCGTTGCAACTGCTCTTTAACAATTTATCAGACAATCTGTGTGGGCACTCAAAGTGACATGGATTCTTAACGTCCCCGGACGAAAAATGAATACCAAGTCTCAACGAGTGAACACGTAATTCATTACGAAGTTTAATTCATTGAGCATCAAACTTTTAAATTGAAGAGTTTGATCATGGCTCAGATTGAACGCTGGCGGCAGGCCTAACACATGCAAGTCGAGCGGTAGCACAGAGAGCTTGCTCTCGGGTGACGAGCGGCGGACGGGTGAGTAATGTCTGGGAAACTGCCTGATGGAGGGGGATAACTACTGGAAACGGTAGCTAATACCGCATAACGTCGCAAGACCAAAGAGGGGGACCTTCGGGCCTCTTGCCATCAGATGTGCCCAGATGGGATTAGCTAGTAGGTGGGGTAACGGCTCACCTAGGCGACGATCCCTAGCTGGTCTGAGAGGATGACCAGCCACACTGGAACTGAGACACGGTCCAGACTCCTACGGAGGCAGCAGTGGGGAATATTGCACAATGGGCGCAAGCCTGATGCAGCCATGCCGCGTGTATGAAGAAGGCCTTCGGGTTGTAAAGTACTTTCAGCGGGGAGGAAGGTGCTGAGGTTAATAACCTCAGCAATTGACGTTACCCGCAGAAGAAGCACCGGCTAACTCCGTGCCAGCAGCCGCGGTAATACGGAGGGTGCAAGCGTTAATCGGAATTACTGGGCGTAAAGCGCACGCAGGCGGTCTGTCAAGTCGGATGTGAAATCCCCGGCTCAACCTGGGAACTGCATTCGAAACTGGCAGGCTAGAGTCTTGTAGAGGGGGGTAGAATTCCAGGTGTAGCGGTGAAATGCGTAGAGATCTGGAGGAATACCGGTGGCGAAGGCGGCCCCCTGGACAAAGACTGACGCTCAGGTGCGAAAGCGTGGGGAGCAAACAGGATTAGATACCCTGGTAGTCCACGCCGTAAACGATGTCGACTTGGAGGTTGTGCCCTTGAGGCGTGGCTTCCGGAGCTAACGCGTTAAGTCGACCGCCTGGGGAGTACGGCCGCAAGGTTAAAACTCAAATGAATTGACGGGGGCCCGCACAAGCGGTGGAGCATGTGGTTTAATTCGATGCAACGCGAAGAACCTTACCTACTCTTGACATCCAGAGAACTTTCCAGAGATGGATTGGTGCCTTCGGGAACTCTGAGACAGGTGCTGCATGGCTGTCGTCAGCTCGTGTTGTGAAATGTTGGGTTAAGTCCCGCAACGAGCGCAACCCTTATCCTTTGTTGCCAGCGGTCCGGCCGGGAACTCAAAGGAGACTGCCAGTGATAAACTGGAGGAAGGTGGGGATGACGTCAAGTCATCATGGCCCTTACGAGTAGGGCTACACACGTGCTACAATGGCGCATACAAAGAGAAGCGACCTCGCGAGAGCAAGCGGACCTCATAAAGTGCGTCGTAGTCCGGATTGGAGTCTGCAACTCGACTCCATGAAGTCGGAATCGCTAGTAATCGTAGATCAGAATGCTACGGTGAATACGTTCCCGGGCCTTGTACACACCGCCCGTCACACCATGGGAGTGGGTTGCAAAAGAAGTAGGTAGCTTAACCTTCGGGAGGGCGCTTACCACTTTGTGATTCATGACTGGGGTGAAGTCGTAACAAGGTAACCGTAGGGGAACCTGCGGTTGGATCACCTCCTTACCTTAAAGAACCTGCCTTTGTAGTGCTCACACAGATTGTCTGATGAATGATAAATTTCAAAATGTACTGCGAAGTGCATTGTGAAATTTTGCTCTTTAAAAATCTGGATCAAGCTGAAAATTGAAACGACACACAGTTAATGTGTGTTCGAGTCTCTCAAATTTTCGCAAATCGATGATGAATCGAAAGAAACATCTTCGGGTTGTGAGGTTAAGCGACTAAGCGTACACGGTGGATGCCCTGGCAGTCAGAGGCGATGAAGGACGTGCTAATCTGCGAAAAGCGCCGGCGAGGTGATATGAACCTTTGACCCGGCGATGTCCGAATGGGGAAACCCAGTGTGATTCGTCACACTATCGTTAACTGAATACATAGGTTAACGAGGCGAACCGGGGGAACTGAAACATCTAAGTACCCCGAGGAAAAGAAATCAACCGAGATTCCCCAGTAGCGGCGAGCGAACGGGGAGCAGCCCAGAGTCTGAATCAGCTTGTGTGTTAGTGGAACGGTCTGGAAAGTCCGACGGTACAGGGTGATAGTCCCGTACACGAAAATGCACAGGCTGTGAACTCGAAGAGTAGGGCGGGACACGTGGTATCCTGTCTGAATATGGGGGGACCATCCTCCAAGGCTAAATACTCCTGACTGACCGATAGTGAACCAGTACCGTGAGGGAAAGGCGAAAAGAACCCCGGCGAGGGGAGTGAAAAAGAACCTGAAACCGTGTACGTACAAGCAGTGGGAGCACCTTCGTGGTGTGACTGCGTACCTTTTGTATAATGGGTCAGCGACTTATATTCTGTAGCAAGGTTAACCGTATAGGGGAGCCGAAGGGAAACCGAGTCTTAACTGGGCGTTAAGTTGCAGGGTATAGACCCGAAACCCGGTGATCTAGCCATGGGCAGGTTGAAGGTTGGGTAACACTAACTGGAGGACCGAACCGACTAATGTTGAAAAATTAGCGGATGACTTGTGGCTGGGGGTGAAAGGCCAATCAAACCGGGAGATAGCTGGTTCTCCCCGAAAGCTATTTAGGTAGCGCCTCGTGAACTCATCTTCGGGGTAGAGCACTGTTTCGGCTAGGGGGCCATCCCGGCTTACCAACCCGATGCAAACTACGAATACCGAAGAATGTTATCACGGGAGACACACGGCGGGTGCTAACGTCCGTCGTGAAGGGAAACAACCCAGACCGCCAGCTAAGGTCCCAAAGTCATGGTTAAGTGGGAAACGATGTGGGAAGGCACAGACAGCCAGGATGTTGGCTTAGAAGCAGCCATCATTTAAAGAAAGCGTAATAGCTCACTGGTCGAGTCGGCCTGCGCGGAAGATGTAACGGGGCTAAACCATGCACCGAAGCTGCGGCAGCGACGCTTATGCGTTGTTGGGTAGGGGAGCGTTCTGTAAGCCGTTGAAGGTGTCCTGTGAGGGATGCTGGAGGTATCAGAAGTGCGAATGCTGACATAAGTAACGATAATGCGGGTGAAAAGCCCGCACGCCGGAAGACCAAGGGTTCCTGTCCAACGTTAATCGGGGCAGGGTGAGTCGACCCCTAAGGCGAGGCCGAAAGGCGTAGTCGATGGGAAACAGGTTAATATTCCTGTACTTGGTGTTACTGCGAAGGGGGGACGGAGAAGGCTATGTTAGCCGGGCGACGGTTGTCCCGGTTTAAGCATGTAGGCGGAACGATTAGGTAAATCCGGTCGTTTATTAACGCTGAGGTGTGATGACGAGGCACTACGGTGCTGAAGTAACAAATGCCCTGCTTCCAGGAAAAGCCTCTAAGCATCAGGTAACATCAAATCGTACCCCAAACCGACACAGGTGGTCAGGTAGAGAATACCAAGGCGCTTGAGAGAACTCGGGTGAAGGAACTAGGCAAAATGGTGCCGTAACTTCGGGAGAAGGCACGCTGATATGTAGGTGAAGCCCCTGCGGGTGGAGCTGAAATCAGTCGAAGATACCAGCTGGCTGCAACTGTTTATTAAAAACACAGCACTGTGCAAACACGAAAGTGGACGTATACGGTGTGACGCCTGCCCGGTGCCGGAAGGTTAATTGATGGGGTTAGCGGTAACGCGAAGCTCTTGATCGAAGCCCCGGTAAACGGCGGCCGTAACTATAACGGTCCTAAGGTAGCGAAATTCCTTGTCGGGTAAGTTCCGACCTGCACGAATGGCGTAATGATGGCCAGGCTGTCTCCACCCGAGACTCAGTGAAATTGAACTCGCTGTGAAGATGCAGTGTACCCGCGGCAAGACGGAAAGACCCCGTGAACCTTTACTATAGCTTGACACTGAACACTGGTCCTTGATGTGTAGGATAGGTGGGAGGCTTTGAAGCGTGGACGCCAGTCTGCGTGGAGCCGCCCTTGAAATACCACCCTTTAATGGCTGGTGTTCTAACGTAGACCCGTAATCCGGGTTGCGGACAGTGTCTGGTGGGTAGTTTGACTGGGGCGGTCTCCTCCCAAAGAGTAACGGAGGAGCACGAAGGTTAGCTAATCCTGGTCGGACATCAGGAGGTTAGTGCAATGGCATAAGCTAGCTTGACTGCGAGAGTGACGGCTCGAGCAGGTGCGAAAGCAGGTCATAGTGATCCGGTGGTTCTGAATGGAAGGGCCATCGCTCAACGGATAAAAGGTACTCCGGGGATAACAGGCTGATACCGCCCAAGAGTTCATATCGACGGCGGTGTTTGGCACCTCGATGTCGGCTCATCACATCCTGGGGCTGAAGTAGGTCCCAAGGGTATGGCTGTTCGCCATTTAAAGTGGTACGCGAGCTGGGTTTAGAACGTCGTGAGACAGTTCGGTCCCTATCTGCCGTGGGCGCTGGAGAATTGAGGGGGGCTGCTCCTAGTACGAGAGGACCGGAGTGGACGCATCACTGGTGTTCGGGTTGTCATGCCAATGGCATTGCCCGGTAGCTAAATGCGGAAGAGATAAGTGCTGAAAGCATCTAAGCACGAAACTTGCCCCGAGATGAGTTCTCCCTGACTCCTTGAGAGTCCTGAAGGAACGTTGAAGACTACGACGTTGATAGGTCGGGTGTGTAAGCGCAGCGATGCGTTGAGCTAACCGATACTAATGAACCGTGAGGCTTAACCTTACAACGCCGAAGGTGTTTCGGCGAAGAGACAGACAATCAAATTTCAGCCTGATACAGATTTAACAGAATTTGCCTGGCGGCTTTAGCGCGGTGGTCCCACCTGACCCCATGCCGAACTCAGAAGTGAAACGCCGTAGCGCCGATGGTAGTGTGGGGTCTCCCCATGTGAGAGTAGGGAACTGCCAGGCATCAATCAGGAAGAACCCCGTACCGTAAGGTGCGGGGTTTTTTGCTTTGTGCGTGAAAAATGTCAGGTAGTGACTTTGCCTTGCCTTCAGTAGCGCCCATAGAACATGGTAAGGCCAGCCACTTGGTTTCTTTGAAAGATGATTTAAGCGGTGGAAACAACATTTGAGGTTTGATAAACGCAGAAAAGCAAAAACCCAGCCATAGGCTGGGTTCTTTAAATAGTGGTGCCCGGACTCGGAATCGAACCAAGGACACGGGGATTTTCAATCCCCTGCTCTACCGACTGAGCTATCCGGGCAACGGAGCGCATTAAACCGCAATCAGGCCTTATCGTCAACCTTATTTCAGGAAAAGCTGTTCAACTGCTTAAGTTTGCGGCAATCTGACGGTTTACGCGCCGAATCAGCCCAATTTAGCCGATTCGTTTACGTCAATGCTCCGCCCATACGGCATTGAGCAAAGCGCAGAATGTCTTCAGCCAGGCGATGTGCCGTATCGACATCAGCCTGGCTACGGTTTACCAGCATGCGGCTCAGACAACCCTCCAGCACGAGCTCCATCTGCTTAGCCACCATTGCCGGGTCATCCACTTCCAGTGTGGTCAGCAGTTCGTGGGTGAAGTCATGCGCCGCCCGTTTTTGCTGATCCGCCAACTGATGGATAGGATGGCCAGGGTCAGGATAGAACGTACAGGCTGCAATAAACAGGCAGCCCGGATAACGGTTGTTACTGACACATTCGGTCAGGGCGGTATAGCGCGCCAGCAGCTTTTGTTCCGCTGTCAGTTCTTCGTTCAGCATCAGTTGCCTGCGCCAGACATCAACCTGCTGGCTGAGATAGCGCAGAGCATCATAAAGCAGAGCCTCTTTATCCGGCCAGAAGCGCTTAAGCTCATCCAGAGGGTAATCGATACGGTCGGCTACCATCTCAAGCGTGGTGCTGGCGATCCCTTGAATCTCAAGTAATTGCAGGGCTTGTCCCAGTACGTCTTCACGTTGCACGGTTTTCTCCTCCGCTATTCCCAACGGTTTGTCCCGTCTAAAGTGTTGTTTACGGTTGGCGATCGCGCAAATGTGTGCTGAAAGCCGCCGCATCCATAAACCCGGTTACGCGCTGTTCCGGCTGCTCTTTCCCCTGTTCATTGAAGAACAAAATGGTTGGCAGACCGAGAACATTAAGTTGTTTCAGCAGGACCTTGTCCTGTGCACTGTTGGCTGTAACGTTCACCTGGAGGAGAACAGTCTCTTTCAGGGCACTTTGCACCTGTGGATCGCTAAAGGTGTATTTTTCGAACTCTTTACAGGCGACACACCAGTCAGCATAGAGATCGAGCATCACCGGTTTACCTTTTGCCTCTGCCAGGGCGCTGTTGAGTTCATCCACGTTTTTAATTTGGGTGAAGTTCAGATGCGCTTGTGTCTGACCCACCGGTGTGCCGAACGCCCAGTCCTGCAGAGGGCGTATGCTCACCAGCGCGGCAGCCAGCAGCAGGATTTGCACCAGGCGCATCCATGGCTGTTTCGCCCCCAGGCTGACGAGAAATGCCCAGGCAAAGAATGCTACGCCGAGCATCGCCCACAGGCGCAAGCCCCAGACGTCGCCAATGATACGCTCAAGGAGGAATACCGGCAGCGCGAGGATGACAAAGCCAAACGCGGTTTTCACCGTTTCCATCCACGGACCACTCTTAGGCAGCAGACGATTACCAAATACTGTTACCAGAATGAGCGGTAGACCCATCCCTAAAGCATAAAGGTACAACGTACCCCCGCCGAGCCACATATTGCCGCTCTGGGCGATGTAGAGCAGGATGGCGCTCAGTGGGGCCGTAGTACACGGGGAACAAATCAGACCGGCAATCGCCCCCATCGCAAACACGCCGCCTGCAGAGCCCCCCTGCTGACGGTTACTCATCAGCGTTAAGCGGGTTTGCAAAGCCGACGGTAACTGCAGGGTAAACAGGCCGAACATCGACAGTGCCAGCAGGATGAAGATCGCCGACAAGCCAATAAGAACGTAAGGATGCTGCAGTGCTGCCTGGAACTGTAACCCGGCAGCGGCGACCACAAGGCCGAGCGCCGTATAGGTAAGCGCCATACCCTGCACGTAAATAAAGGCCAGCAGCAGCGCGCGGGCGGTGGAAAGGCGTTGCTTACCGCCCAGCACGATGCCAGAGATGAGCGGATACATCGGTAGCACGCAGGGGGTAAAAGCAATGCCAATTCCAATCAGTAAGGCCCACAGTGCGGAGAACGGAAGGTCAGCGGGAGCTTCACGCTTCTCGCCCGAAGGAAGAGGGGTAACCGTGGTTGACGCTTTCACTTCACTGAGTGGAACCACCTTCGTTTCAGGGGGATAACAGAACCCGGCATCCGCACACCCCTGATAGGTCACCGTCAGCGTGGCGCCTTTATCGGCCTGATTCACCGTAACAGGCACGCTCAGGCGCTGGCGATAGATTTCACTTTTGCCGTAAAACTCATCCTCATGCCACTCGCCTGGGGGCATCTGTAAAGCGCCCACGTTTGCCTGAGCTGGCGTGATGCTTACCTGCTTGCGGTAGAGGTAATACCCCTCTTTGACCTGCCAGTTGAGATTCAGGTCGTGCTGATTTTGCTGAAAATCGAAAATGAACGCCTGGTCGGCAGGGATAAAATTCGAACGGCCGGGTGCGTCAAACAACCCGGCAAATACTGACGTGCTGCACAGCAGCAGGATCAGCGTAAGGAAGCGTTGAGCCATGAGAGATAGTCGTTATCGCCGTGGACTACTGGCAACACCAGCAGCTCTGGGGTTTGGTAAGGATGATGAGATTTGAGGCAGTCCAGGAGTGCCTGCTGGTTCGCCTGATTCGTTTTTAACAGCATCTGGACTTCGTACTCCTGCTCCAGTTTACCTTCCCAGCAGTAAAGGGAGGTGGCTCCGGGGAGGAGCGTCACGCAGGCAGCCAGTTTTTCGGCCAGCACTTTGGCGGCGAGATCCTGGGCAGAGGCTTCATCAGGGGCGGTGCACAATACGACAACAGCATCAGGCGTGTTCACAAGTCGACCTCCTCATCACGAAAGTCTTCACTATATCACGCGAGGCGATTGGTCATTAATGAATCGGGCCGCAGAGCGGCCCGATTTTAATTATTTTTACAACAACGTATGGTTTACAGCACGATGCCGCCGATGATAAATCCGAGGATCACGCACAACGTAATGGCGACCACACCCGGGATCAGGAACGCATGGTTAAACACGTATTTACCGATACGGGTTGAGCCGGTGTCGTCCATCTCCACTGCGGCCAGCAGAGTTGGATAGGTTGGAAGAACAAACAGAGCAGAAACCGCCGCAAACGAAGCGATTGCCGTCAGTGGCGTTACGCCCAGCATCAGTGCTGCAGGCATCAGTGCTTTGGTGGTCGCCGCCTGAGAGTAAAGCAGGGTAGCGGCGAAGAACAGGACTACCGCCAACAGCCATGGGTAGTTGTGCAGCAGGTCACCCGCAACGGTCTGAATGTCGCTGATGTGTGCTTTCACGAAGGTATCACCGAGCCATGCAACGCCCAGTACGCAGACACAGGCGCTCATACCGGATTTAAAGGTGCTGGCGTTCAGCACTTCGCTGGTGTCAATTTTGCAGGTGATGCTAATCAGCGTAGCGATGGTCAACATGAACACCACAATCGCTTCGTTACGCGGCAGCACCGGGTTCTGGATCAAGCCCACCGTGTCACTGATGGCGGTCGCGTAGAACATGACTGCGACGATACCGATCAGGAACAGCAATACGGAGCGTTTTGCATGCGGTTTCAGTTCGAAGACCTGGCTACCACGCAGTTTCACTTCACCCTTAGCCAGACGTTCCTGATACACCGGATCGTCTTTCAGTTCGGCGCCAAGGAAGTTACACAGTACGGCAGTAATCATCACCGCAATCAGCGTCACTGGAATACAGATCGCCAGCAGCGTCAGGTAACTCACGCCCATCGGTTCAAGAATACCGGCGAAGAAGACTACGGCAGCGGAAATTGGCGACGCGGTGATTGCAATCTGCGACGCAACTACCGCAATGGAGAGCGGACGAGAAGGACGAATACCTTGCTCTTTCGCCACTTCGGTAATCACCGGCAACGTGGAGAATGCGGTGTGTCCGGTTCCCGCGAGAATGGTCATAAACCAGGTCACCAGTGGGGCAAGGAAGGTGATGTATTTTGGATGGCGGCGCAGCATACGCTCCGCCAGACTCACCAGGTAGTCCATACCGCCTGCCACCTGCATCGCTGCGATAGCGGCAATAACTGCCATGATGATTTCGATAACGTCAAAAGGTATTGCACCGGGTTTGATCTGAAAGATAAGGGTAAGAACGAGCACCCCGAGACCGCCGGCAAAACCGATGCCGATACCCCCGAGTCTTGCTCCCAAATAAATCGCCAACAAGACGATGACGAGTTCTGCTCCAAACATAAGGACCTGCCTTGCTTATTAACAAGTTGATATTGAATTGTTGTATTTTGGTAACGCTTATAAAGAAAAAAGGCACGTCACAAGTGACGTGCCTTAAGAAGCCTAGCCTGAACGGTTACTGTTCGCTTTCATCGGTATATCGTTTCGCTTTATATGCCGGGTGCATCAGGTTTTGGGCCGAGAAAATATCGTCCAGCTCGGCTTCGGTCAACAGTCCGCGTTCCAGCACCACTTCACGTACGCTCTTACCGGTTTCGGCGCAAATCTTACCGACGATGTCACCGTTGTGGTGGCCGATGAACGGGTTGAGGTAGGTGACGATCCCGATGGAGTTGTAGACATAACCTTCACAGACTTCTTTATTCGCTGTGATGCCGTTAATGCATTTTTCCAGCAGGTTGTAGCAGGCGTTGGTCAGGATGTGGATGGATTCAAACATCGCCTGGCCAATCACTGGTTCCATCACGTTCAGCTGCAACTGACCCGCTTCAGAGGCCATGGTCACGGTCGTGTCGTTACCGATGACTTTGAAGCAGACCTGGTTCACCACTTCAGGCACAACCGGGTTCACTTTGGCTGGCATGATGGACGAACCCGCCTGCAGTTCTGGCAGGTTGATTTCGTTCAGACCCGCACGCGGACCAGAGGAGAGCAGGCGCAGGTCGTTACAGATTTTGGACAGTTTCACCGCCAGACGTTTCAGGGCGCTGTGTACCATCACGTAAGCGCCGCAGTCGGAGGTCGCTTCAATCAGGTCTTCTGCAGGGACAACCGGCAGGTTAGAGACTTCAGCCAGTTTCTGTACCGCCAGTTGCTGATAGCCATCTGGAGTGTTCAGACGTGTACCGATGGCAGTTGCGCCCAGGTTCACTTCAAGCAGCAACTCGGAGGTGCGCAGCAGGTTTTTCGTTTCTTCGTTGAGCAGCACGTTAAACGCGTGGAATTCCTGGCCGAGGGTCATTGGCACTGCGTCCTGTAATTGGGTACGACCCATTTTCAGGATATCCTGGAACTCAACCGCTTTACGCTGGAAGCCATCGCCCAGCTGGTTAATCGCGTCCACCAGTTTCACCACGGAGGCATACACCGCGATACGGAAACCGGTAGGGTAGGCGTCGTTGGTGGACTGGCATTTATTAACGTGGTCGTTCGGGTTCAGGTACTGGTATTCACCTTTCTGGTGACCCATCAGCTCCAGGCCAATGTTTGCCAGTACTTCGTTGGTATTCATGTTGACAGAAGTGCCCGCGCCGCCCTGATAGACGTCAACCGGGAACTGGTCCATGCATTTGCCGTTGTTCAGCACTTCATCGCAGGCCGCGATAATCGCATTTGCCGCGCTTTTAGGAATGGTTTGCAGCTCTTTGTTGGCCAGTGCTGCGGCTTTTTTCACCATCACCATGCCACGGACAAATTCAGGGATGTCGCTGATTTTGCTGTTGCTGATGTAGAAGTTTTCAATCGCTCTCAGAGTGTGGACACCGTAGTAGGCATCCGCTGGAACTTCCCTGGTACCCAACAAGTCTTCTTCGATACGAATGTTGTTTAACATGTGAACCTTCTTTTCAAGCTGCCGATGGATTGTACTAAACACACAGTATTAATGTGGTTTTGAATATTTTCTGACCGACGATTATTCCCTCAATCAGCCAGATGCTCGAGATCATATGCTGATGATAGCGAATTGCCGTAAGCTGGATCACTTATTATCGAGCCGATTCCATGATAATTATTAATCTGTGAAATGAGTCACCGCTTTAATATTTCCAAAAAAAATATCCGTGCAAACTGATTGAAATTTCGCTAACCGTCACCATCTCATACAAACGCGCGTCGCGAACACATTCAGACAGGGGCCCAACGGCACCTGCCACACAGGAGATGCCAGTGCGCTGGATACCGTTTATTGCTTTCTTTCTCTATGTTTACATTGAGATTTCCATTTTCATCCAGGTTGCCCATGTGCTGGGCGTCCTGCTGACGCTGATTCTGGTGATTTTCACCTCTGTCATCGGCATGTCGCTGGTGCGTAATCAGGGTTTCAAAAATTTCCTGATAATGCAGCAGAAGATGGCTGCTGGTGAAAGCCCGGCCGCGGAGATGATCAAAAGCGTGTCTCTGATTATTGCGGGTCTGCTGCTGATTCTGCCGGGGTTCTTCACCGACTTCCTCGGCCTTTTATTGCTTCTGCCACCGGTGCAAAAGCACCTGACCATGAAGCTGCTGCCGCATCTGCGCTTTAGCCGTATGCCGGGCGGTGGGTTCAGCACCGGCCCGGGTGATACGTTTGAAGGGGAGTATCAGCGTAAGGATGAACAGCACGACCGTTTAGACCATAAAGACGATCGGTGATTTTTTTGCCCGGTGGCGCTTCGCTTACCGGGCCTACGGATTCTGCCGTTTTGGTAAAAACAGCCACAGCCCTACCAGCATGACAATAGCGTACACGCTCTTCCATCCCACCATCGCCAGTAGTAACAGGCAAAGCACGCCTCCGATGACCGCCAGTACTTTGTAGCGACCTTTCAGCAGCCGACAACCCGACAGCATGCACAGCAGATAGATCATAATGAAAATGCCGTTGGCGTAGACGATCAGCGCATCCAGATTGATATTCAGGGCGTAAATACACAGCGTACTCAGCACGCAACAACCCAGCACGGCATTCAGAGCAGTTAATGGAAGCTGGCGTTTTGACAGACGCGCGAGCCGGCTTTCAGGCTTATACAACGCTTGCGACCACACCAGGCGGGCAAAACTCTGAATGTAGATATTGAGGCTGGCAAAACAGGCGAGATAACCAATCACGCAGGCCACCCAAAGGGCTTTCACCCCAAACAATTGCACCACAATGCCTGGTAGCGAGGCGGCAGCCGCTTTATCCGCCCCGAATGCGTTAAAGTGCAACACAAGCACGGTACACGCCCAATAGACCGTTCCCGCCAACAACAGACCAATCATCAGCGCGCGCGGGAAATCGCGTTCAGGTTGCGTAAACTCAGAAGCCAGATGAGCGAACGCTTCAAGTCCAACAAAGCACCAGAACATGACGGAGAGCGCAGCGAAAAGCTGCGAATGGTCGACATCCTTGAGTGCCGGGAAGGGAATTTCCGCTACGGTGAGATTTCCTGCCCACCAGATAGCGACAATCAGTGCGACGATAAGGATTGCGACCAGCGTTTGCAGATTGGCACTGGAACTGGCTCCGCGCGAACCGACCCACCAGACAATCGCCAGCGTACCCAGTTCGGCCAACAGCAGTTGCTCGTTATGCCAACCAAACAACGCCTGGCCAAAGCCGGTCGCAATATGAAGCGCCGCAGGCAGGCCAACCGGAATGACGGAGAGAAACAGCCAGCCGGTAACACGCTGCAACCGCGGGCCAAAGGCCAGCCCGACAAAATGCGCCACGCCGCCCGCGCTGGGAAAATGTCGCCCCAGGATGGCAAACACAATGGCTATTGGGAAAACCAGCGCAATCAGTACCGGCCACGCCCACAGGCTGTTATTTCCGGCAACCATCGCCGCCAGTGCGGGTACGGCAAACACGCCCGTCCCTAACAAGGAGGTTGAGAGCAGGCCAACGCCTTGCGCCAGCCCCAACTCCTGCTTGAGTCCACTCATTGACATCGCCCTGCCAGTACTAAAAGAGAGGCGATGGTAACACTTTCGCAAATTTTTTTTTCAACTCCCCCTTGAAGGGGTAAAAAGCTATCCCCATCTCTCAGGGCACTAGTCGGAAAACCGCATGCGGGCCGGCGTCATCCATAACTGATAATGACTTTCTCAAAGGAGAGCTATCAATGAGTATTCGTCCGTTACATGATCGTGTGATCGTCAAACGTAAAGAAGTTGAAACCAAGTCTGCTGGCGGTATCGTTCTGACCGGTTCTGCAGCAGCCAAATCAACGCGTGGCGAAATCATCGCTGTCGGTAAGGGCCGCATCCTGGAAAACGGAACTGTGCAGCCACTGGACGTTAAAGTTGGTGACATCGTAATTTTCAACGATGGCTACGGCGTGAAATCCGAGAAGATCGACAATGAAGAAGTGTTGATCATGTCCGAGAGCGACATTCTGGCAATTGTTGAAGCGTAATTTACGCACGAGAATTTGAGGAAATAAGAACATGGCAGCTAAAGACGTAAAATTCGGTAACGACGCTCGTGTAAAAATGCTCCGCGGCGTAAACGTACTGGCAGATGCAGTTAAAGTAACTCTGGGCCCGAAAGGCCGTAACGTAGTGCTGGATAAATCCTTCGGCGCGCCAACCATCACCAAAGATGGTGTTTCCGTTGCACGTGAAATCGAGCTGGAAGACAAGTTTGAAAACATGGGTGCGCAGATGGTGAAAGAAGTTGCCTCTAAAGCGAACGACGCTGCTGGCGACGGTACCACCACCGCGACCGTACTGGCGCAGGCTATCATCACCGAAGGTCTGAAAGCCGTTGCTGCGGGCATGAACCCAATGGATCTGAAACGTGGTATCGACAAAGCTGTCGCTGCTGCGGTTGAAGAACTGAAAACGCTGTCTGTACCATGCTCTGACTCTAAAGCGATTGCTCAGGTAGGTACCATCTCCGCTAACTCCGACGAAACCGTAGGTAAACTGATCGCGGAAGCGATGGACAAAGTCGGTAAAGAAGGCGTCATCACCGTTGAAGACGGTACCGGTCTGGAAGACGAACTGGACGTGGTTGAAGGTATGCAGTTCGACCGCGGTTACCTGTCCCCATACTTCATCAACAAGCCAGAGACTGGTGCTGTTGAACTGGAAAGCCCGTTCATCCTGCTGGCTGACAAGAAAATCTCCAACATCCGCGAAATGCTGCCAGTGCTGGAAGCCGTTGCGAAAGCAGGCAAACCGCTGGTTATCATCGCTGAAGACGTTGAAGGCGAAGCGCTGGCGACCCTGGTGGTTAACACCATGCGTGGTATCGTGAAAGTGGCTGCGGTGAAAGCACCTGGCTTCGGCGATCGCCGTAAAGCGATGCTTCAGGATATCGCTACTCTGACTGGCGGTACCGTTATCTCTGAAGAGATCGGTATGGAGCTGGAAAAAGCGACCCTGGAAGACCTCGGCCAGGCTAAACGTGTTGTGATCAACAAAGACACCACCACCATCATTGATGGCGTAGGTGAAGAAGCCGCTATTCAGGGCCGCGTTGGTCAGATCCGTAAGCAGATCGAAGAAGCCACCTCTGATTACGACCGTGAAAAACTGCAGGAGCGCGTAGCGAAACTGGCAGGCGGTGTTGCCGTAATCAAAGTGGGCGCAGCGACCGAAGTTGAAATGAAAGAGAAGAAAGCACGCGTTGACGATGCCCTGCACGCGACCCGTGCTGCGGTAGAAGAAGGCGTGGTTGCTGGTGGTGGTGTTGCGCTGGTGCGCGTTGCCGCTAAACTGGCTGGCCTGACTGCGCAGAACGAAGATCAGAACGTGGGTATCAAAGTTGCACTGCGTGCAATGGAAGCACCTCTGCGTCAGATCGTATCCAACGCCGGTGAAGAGCCATCTGTGGTTGCGAACAACGTGAAAGCGGGCGAAGGTAACTACGGTTACAACGCAGCGACTGAAGAATACGGCAACATGATCGACTTCGGTATCCTGGACCCAACTAAAGTGACCCGTTCTGCTCTGCAGTACGCGGCATCTGTTGCTGGCCTGATGATCACTACCGAGTGCATGGTGACCGACATGCCTAAAGGCGACGCACCTGACTTAGGTGCTGCTGGTATGGGCGGCATGGGCGGTATGGGCGGCATGATGTAATCGTGCGTTCTACGTCGTAGAATGTGAAAAACCCCCGGGCAGAAATGCTCGGGGGTTTTTCTTTTGGTCATCTTTTAGGTATAAGGTTTACACACGGACAACTACTGTCCAGCTTATTGAAAACGAGGAATAACATGCGCGTAAAAGTCTGTGCAGGGATCGTAGGAGCAGCATTGCTGCTGGCGGGTTGTAGCTCCAGCAATGAACTGTCGGCAGCGGGCCAGGGCGTTCGCTTTGTGGAAGATAAGCCTGGCAGTGAATGTCAGCTGTTAGGCACCGCAACCGGTGAGCAAAGCAACTGGATGTCAGGTCAGCATGGCGAGGAAGGTGGTTCTATGCGCGGTGCGGCGAATGCCCTGCGTAACCAGGCTGCGGCCATGGGTGGGAACGTGATTTACGGCGTAAGCAGCCCAACGCAGAGTATGCTGTCCAGCTTCGTGCCGACCGCCAGCCAGATGAATGGCCAGGTCTACAAGTGCCCGAACTGATTGCCTTTTTCCCTCTCCCGTTGGGAGAGGGTTAGGGTGAGGGGAAATTAGTGCTGCCGCAACTGTAAATCCAGCGGCGTCTTGCTTGGCTCACCGCCAATCTCACGTGCCAGTTTCGGCACCATATAGCCTGAAACCAGCGTTAACAGTTCGCGCATAATCTGCCGGGCTTCTTCATCCGTTACCATGAAATGTGCCGCACCCTGAACGCGATCCAGCACGTGCAGGTAATAGGGCATTACTCCGGCATCAAACAGGGCATTGCTCAGGTCAGCCAGCACGTGGGCGCTATCATTCACGCCACGCAGCAGCACGCTCTGGTTTAGCAGCGTCACGCCCGCTTTACGCAGACGCGCCATCGCCGCGCGAAAATCATCGCCAATTTCGTTCGCGTGGTTAATGTGGTTCACCAGCAGCACCTGCAGTCGAGACTGCTCCAGGCGCGACACCAGGCCGTCAGTGATACGCGCCGGAATGACAATCGGTAAACGGCTGTGAATGCGCAGACGCTTAATGTGCGGGATGGCTTCAAGCTGAGTCAGCAGCCAGTCCAGCTCGTGATCTTTCGCCATCAGCGGATCGCCACCGGAAAAAATAATCTCGTCCAGCTCCGGATGGGCGGCAATATAGTCCAGCGCGACCTGCCAGTTGCGTTTATTGCCCTGATTTTCCGCATACGGGAAGTGCCGACGGAAGCAATAACGACAATTTACCGCGCAGCCACCTTTTACCAGCAGCAGGGCTCGGTTGAGATACTTATGCAGTAAACCTGGCACCACACTGTTCTGCTCTTCCAGAGGATCGGTGCTATAACCCGGCGCGGTGACAAATTCATTCTGCGAAGTAAGTGTTTGTTTTAAAAGTGGATCGTCGGGGTTGCCTTTCTCCATCCGTGCCACAAACGCACGGGGAACGCGCAGGGCGAAAAGGCGCTTTGCCTCGCGTCCTGCAAGCAACTCTGGGTGCTGATCGAGGTCTAAAAGACGCAGCAATTCATCAGGACTGGTGATTACATCGGCAAGTTGCGATAACCAATCTTCTCTGGACGGGGTGTTTAGGGTTACAATATGCGCCATTTTGTGGCTTAGCTACCAGTTAACAAATTTAGAGGGCCTTATGGCAACGTACTATAGCAACGATTTTCGTGCTGGTCTTAAAATCATGATGGACGGCGAACCGTACGCGGTTGAAGCCAGCGAATTCGTTAAACCAGGTAAAGGCCAGGCATTCGCACGCGTTAAGCTGCGCCGTCTGCTGACCGGTACCCGTGTTGAGAAAACCTTCAAGTCTACTGACTCCGCTGAAGGCGCTGATGTTGTTGATATGAACCTGACCTATCTGTACAACGACGGTGAGTTCTATCATTTCATGAACAACTCTACTTTCGAACAGCTGTCTGCTGATGAGAAAGCGGTAGGTGACAGCGCGAAATGGCTGCTGGATCAGGCCGAGTGCATCGTGACCCTGTGGAATGGCCAGCCTATCGCTGTGACCCCACCTAACTTCGTTGAGCTGGAAATCGTTGAAACCGATCCAGGTCTGAAAGGCGACACCGCAGGTACCGGTGGTAAGCCAGCCAAACTGTCTACCGGCGCAGTGGTTAAAGTTCCACTGTTCGTTCAGACTGGCGAAGTGATCAAAGTGGATACCCGCTCCGGCGAATACGTATCCCGCGTGAAGTAATTTACGTGATGATTGAAGGCGCAGCGCCCGCTGCGCCTGATTTTTACAGGCAGGGATGATGAAACGTACCGTTAAAATTCTGCTTCTGTTAGCGCTTTCCAGCGCATTACTCTCCGGCTGTAACACCACGCGTGGAATGGGACAAGATATCCAGGATCTCGGTCATATCATTTCTCACGCCGCCAGCTAAGTTCGTCTAATTTTCCTAAAAATGCTTCCTTTTCCGTCAGCCGACGGGATCTTGTCTATTCTTAAGTTGCTATACACAAAACAACTTTGGCTATAAAAGGAAGATATTATGGTTAAGAAGACAATTGCAGCGATCTTTTCAGTCCTGGTACTTTCTTCGGTGTTAACGGCCTGTAATACCACGCGTGGCGTCGGTCAGGATATTTCTGAAGGTGGTAGCGCAATCTCTGGTGCGGCAACAAAAGCCCAGCAGTAATTAACAAACGGTACGGGACCTGATGGGTTTCGTACCGTCAGCTTTCTGATTCCTGCAAGGATAAAAACGGTGAAAAACGCGTATCCATATGCAGTTTCATGCGGATATTTCGTTTATAGGTATAGACCGTTTTCCCGTTGATACTCAGGTGAGCGGCAATTTTCTGATTGCTCGCACCGTCCATCCACAATGTCAGCACTTTCTCTTCCTGCCGGGTCAGCAAGGGGGCCGCCGTCGTCGGCCTGTCAGCGCTTGCGCGCGAGACTAATGCGTCGTTGATAACCGTTGCGACTTCTTCGAGGCTGGCGTTTTTCAACAATGACGACCAAACCGGGAACTGCCCGAGCCAGTCCGTCATGCTGTTGTCTTCTCCCGATTGCAGCAAGATAAAAGGCAATTTTTCACTGGCGTTAAGTAGGGTAGAGAGCTGTTGGAAATGGTGAATATCCTGCCTGAAGCCGTACAGGTCAGCGATAACCAGATTGGGTTTCCATTGCAGAATGTGCTCTCTGGCAAGAAATAGATTATTCAGCCCGGTCACAACGTAGTGCCCAGGGAACAAACCGGAGTGATTGAGCCATGCTTCAAACCCTGCGCGGGTGAAGTGACAACGGTCAATCAATAGAATTTTGAACATATTTTATTCGCAGTCGGCTAGTGGTTTGGCTTCCTGCCATCAGAAAGCACATCATCATAGAGAAGTCAGATGAGTGGTAAATGCCTGAACTCCGCGCCATACTGCGGCTATTTCTTGCCTTAACGTGTTCAGCAGAAAGGGATTGAAAAAAAATCGCACGCTAAGCAAAATAAAGGGCGTAATCTTTGCCTTACGGGACGACCCGTAAGCGTATCTTTCACCGGGGACGGCCCCAACTTACCTGTAAGTTAAGGAGCCTTAAATGTCCTGGATCGTTCTTTTAATTGCCGGCCTGCTCGAAGTGGTATGGGCGATTGGTCTCAAGTACACCCATGGATTTACCCGTCTGACGCCCAGCGTCATTACCGTTACCGCGATGATAGTCAGTATCGTCCTGTTGTCGTGGGCGATGCGTTCTTTGCCTGTGGGAACGGCTTATGCTGTCTGGACTGGCATTGGTGCCGTAGGCGCTGCCATCACGGGCATTCTGCTGCTGGGAGAGTCAGCGAGCCTGGCACGTATCGCCAGCCTCGCTCTGATCGTGGCCGGTATCATTGGGTTGAAACTCAGCACGCATTAATGGGGTTGTTCTACCCAGATGAGTTTTGACACATCAAACCCCTGCCGGGTCGCAACATCCAGCATCTGCTGTTTCATCTCAGACGAGATGGTTGGCGTGCGGGAGAGTATCCACAGGTAGTTGCGATCCGGCCCGCAAACCAGCGCATGGCGGTACTCTTTGTCGAGTGCTATTACGTTGTAGCCGCCATAGAAGGGGCCAAAGAAGGAGACTTTGAGCGCGGCCCTCCGTGGATCGCCAGTGAAGTATGCTTTTCCTGTCGACTGCTGCCACATCTCCCGGTCGGGATTATAGCCCCTGTTGATCACCTGAATACCGCCATCATCCATCGGACTGTAATTCGCAGTGACTTTCTCTAAGCCCCGTTCAAACCGATGGTCCAGGCGGGCGATTTCATACCATGTTCCGAGGAAGCGTTGTGCATCGAAAGGCGTGACAACGGTAACGCCAGAAGGTGGGGTAGGGGAACTACAGGCAACCACTAAAAACGCGGCTGTCACCGCGGCGATAACAGGCAGAATGCGCATAGGAGTTTCCTTACTGTTTTTTGTTAAGTGTAGATGACGGCAAGGAAAATGCGGGGTGTTTTGCCGGGTAAGCAGAGTCGCCACCCGGCAATGTTTTACTTCAGCGCGTCGAGGATATGATATGCCGCCTCAACTCGTGCCGGGTTCGGGTAGCTTTTATTCGCCAGCATCACAATGCCAAGCTGCTTTTCTGGAATAAACGCCACATAGCTGCCAAACCCGCCAGTAGAGCCCGTTTTATGCACCCAGGACGCTTTTACCGGAGTGGCCGTGGGATTCACTTCTACCGCAGGCAACGGTGCCAGGGCAACCTTATTATCGCTACCCTCGACCACGGTTTTGGCCTCTACCGGCCAGTTCAGCATCTCCCAGCCTAACCCTTGATACATGGCACCTACGCGCCAGTATCGGGATTGCGCAAGGGCGATACCTTGCTTCAGAGAGGTATCCTGCAGAGTATCGGGAGACATGTTCGCCATCACCCAGCTCGCCATATCTTTGACGTTGGTTTTCACACCATAGGCTTCGGCATCCAGCATGCCCGGAGAAACGTGGACGGCTTTACCGTCACGGTATCCCCAGGCGTAATGCTCTTGTTCAGATTCCGGAACGTTAATCCACGTATGGTCCAGCTTGAGCGGCTTAAAGACCCGCGTCGTTATGGCCTGCTCATAGTTCATGCCGGAAGGTTTGACCGCAAGGGCGCCAAAAAGACCAATACTGGCGTTCGCATAAAGACGCGTGGTTCCCGGCTTCCACTCTGGCTGCCAGTCCTGATAGAAGCGCAGCAGAGAGGCGTTATCGGTCACCTCATCCGGTACCTGTAATGGCAGACCACCCGCAGTATAGGTAGCCAGATCCAGCATGCGAATTCCCTGCCACTGCTTGCCTGTCAGCTCAGGCCAGTATTTTGTTACCGGATCGCTCAGCGAAATTTCACCGCGAGCAATGGCATCGCCACCCAGGACGCCGGTGAAGGTTTTACTTATAGAACCCAGCTCGAACAACGTTTGCGGGGTAACAGGTTTGTTCGCCGCGATATCGGCTTTGCCGAAGGTAAAGTAGTACGGCTGACCCTGATAAATTACGGCGACCGCCATCCCCGGGATGGTCTGCGCTTTCATCAGCGGGGTAACGGTACGTTCGACCACTGCAGCCAGCTGTTTTTCTGACATCGGTGCAGCAAAGACGGAGCAGGAGGTGCTGAGTAACAGGGCGCAGCAAAGGGATTTTTTCATCATCAGTTATCTTCCGTAATAGCAGGTCAAAGGAGTGTCCGGGCCCGTCAGACAGCTGTAGTCTGTGGGATTTGACTGTCGCTGACAAACGGTTAAATTTAGCATTAGCTGTTAATTTTTCTAACGGATGGGCCGATGACTCGCAGCTATCTCCCGCTTAATTCGCTTCGTGCTTTCGAAGCAGCCGCAAGGCATCTCAGTTTTACTCATGCCGCGATAGAGCTGAATGTTACCCATTCTGCTATCAGCCAGCATGTTAAGACGCTGGAACAGCATCTGAACTGCCAGCTTTTTGTTCGCGTTTCGCGCGGGTTGATGCTGACGACGGAAGGTGAGAATTTGCTGCCAGTGCTTAACGATTCGTTCGATCGTATCGCCGGAATGCTGGATCGCTTTGCCAGCCATCGTGCGCAGGAGAAACTCAAAATTGGTGTGGTAGGAACCTTCGCGACCGGTTTTTTATTCTCGCGGTTGTCTGATTTCCGCCGCTGCTCTCCGCATATCGATCTTCACCTTTCAACCCATAACAATCGCGTTGATCCGGCGGCTGAGGGGCTTGATTACACGATCCGCTATGGTGGCGGAGCATGGCACGGTACCGAAGCGCAGTTTCTTTGTCATGCGCCGCTGGCCCCGCTTTGCTCACCTGATATCGCCGCCGGTTTACATACTCCGGCCGACATTCTGAAATTTACCCTGCTGCGCTCCTACCGACGTGATGAGTGGTCGGCGTGGATGCAGGCGGCGGGGGAGAATCCCCCGTCACCCACGCATCGGGTGATGGTGTTTGATTCGTCTGTCACCATGCTGGAAGCTGCGCAGGCCGGTGTGGGAATTGCGATCGCTCCGGTCGATATGTTTACGCATTTGCTCAACAGCGAGCGTATTGTGCAGCCGTTTGCCACACAGATTGATCTGGGCAGTTACTGGTTAACAAGACTACAGTCGAGAGCCGAAACCCCGGCAATGCGTGAGTTTGCGCAGTGGCTGGTGGGCAAAATGCAGAAATAAAAAGGCCCGCCGGAGGGCGGGCCAGAAGGGTCAGATGGTGACCACGGCAATCAGCGTTACCACGGTCAGAATGGTTGCCAGGCCGTAGAACACCCATTTACCACTCGGAACATGGATTTTCAGGTCATGCATCGCATGGTGAATACGGTGCAGGCCACACCACAGCGGCAGGACGATCATCAGGAAGATAAATACGCGGCCGATAAAGCTGCCCGCAAACGCCAGTACGCGTTCGTAGCTCAGTGCATCGCCCGGGAACAGCCCCAGCGGCAGCATAATGCCGACCAGCAGGATGATCACCGGTGCGATGATGGCACTCCACATGCCGCCAGCGCCAAACAGCCCCCAGAAGACCGGCTCGTCAGAACGTTTTGGATTTGGATTGATCACAGTAGTCTCCTTACCAGAACAGTGCGACAAACAGAATGACCACAGTGACCAGAATCGTCACTGCCCAGAGCCCTTTAATCACCGGCTCTGGCCCCATTTTCTCGCCTTTTACGATAATGTTCGCCGCTTTTGGCGCCAGTTCAAACCAGGTCTTGGTATGAAGCAACGCAGCCGCGAGCACAATCAGGTTCAGGACAACAATGATCGGGTTTTGTAGAAAACCAACAAAGCTTGCCCAGGTTTCCGGACCATGCTTGAGGGCGAAAACACCGTACATCAGTTCAAGACTGAACCAGACCGCCGGCACCGCTGTGCCTTCACGCAGCATATAGAAGCGATAAAACGGCAGATTTTTCCACCAGGTGGACGGCACAGGCCGTACATAGGCTTTGCGTTTAGTCGTCATCATGCACTCCTTAGCGTGGTTTCAGGGTAGCGATAAGAAAGTCTTTCGAGCTTTCCACTTTACCCTGCTGAATGGCGGCGGCCGGATCGACATGCTTCGGACAGACTTCAGAGCAGTAGCCGACAAAAGTACAGCTCCAGACGCCGTTCTGGCTGTTAAGCTGCGCCATACGTTCTTTTTTACCGTGGTCGCGGCTGTCTTCGTTATAGCGATGCGCCAGGGTAATGGCCGCCGGGCCGATGAACTCTTTATTCAGACCGAACTGCGGGCAGGCGGCGTAGCACAGACCACAGTTGATGCAGCCGGAGAACTGATGGTATTTCGCCATCTGCGCCGGGGTCTGGGTGTTTGGCCCCTGATCCGGCGTGCGCGGGTTGCCGATGATGTACGGCTTAATCGCTTCCAGGCTTTCGATAAAGTGGGTCATATCGACCACCAGATCGCGCTCGATCGGGAAGTTGCCCAGCGCTTCAACCTTGATGCCTTTGGTGTAATCCCGCAGGAAGGTCTTACAGGCCAGCTTCGGCACCTTGTTGACCATCATGCCGCAGGAGCCGCAAATTGCCATGCGGCAGGACCAGCGGTAGCTCAGGTCAGGTGCGAGGTTATCTTTGATATAGCCAAGCGCATCCAGCAGAGAGGTTTGCTCGTCATAGGGGACTTCATAGAAAGCGCTATGTGGTGCGGTGTCCACTTCCGGATTGTAGCGCACCACTTCAACTTTCAGTTTTTGCATCTCAGCCATTCGCCTTCTCCTTCTTCTCGGCGGCTTCTGCTTCTGCGCCGTACACGCGTTTAGCTGGTGGCAGCGTGGTGATTTTCACGTCGCTGTAGTCCAGACGCGTAGTGCCATCTGCATCGCGCCAGGCGAGAGTGTGTTTCAGGAAATTGACGTCGTCACGTTCGGTACAGCCTTCATCAAGACGCTGATGCGCCCCGCGTGACTCTTTGCGCGCCAGCGCAGAGTGCGCCATACATTCTGCCACGTTCAGGCCGTGACCCAGCTCGATGGTATAGAGCAGGTCGGTGTTGAAGACGCTGGAGGTATCAGTAATGCGCACACGTTTGAAACGCTCCTGCAATTCCGCCAGCTTATCGACAGTTTTTTGCATCAGCTCAGGGGTACGGTAGATACCACAGCCTTCTTCCATCGACAGGCCCATTTCATCGCGGATCTTAGACCAGTTCTCGTTACCTTCCTGGTTCACCAGGTCTTTCAGGCGTTTTTCAACGTCAGTAACCTGAGCATCGAGCGCGGCACCGTTAGCTTCACCCGCTGTAGCCGCGCGTTCCATTGCGCGCTCGCCCGCCATGCGGCCAAAGACGACCAGTTCTGCCAGCGAGTTAGACCCCAGACGGTTGGCGCCGTGCAGGCCCACAGAGGAGCATTCACCCACGGCGAACAGACCTTTGATACGGGTTTCGCACTGTTGGTCGGTTTCGATCCCGCCCATGGTGTAGTGCGCGGTTGGACGTACCGGAATCGGTTCTTTCACCGGATCAACACCGACATATGCTTTTGCCAGTTCGCAGATGAACGGCAGGCGTTCCAGCAGCTTCTTCTCACCCAGGTGACGCAGGTCGAGATAGACCACATCGCCGCGTGGCGTGGAGATGGTGTTGCCTTTGCGCCACTCGTGCCAGAAGGCCTGGGAGACTTTGTCGCGCGGACCGAGTTCCATGTATTTGTTTTTCGGCTCGCCAAGCGGGGTTTCCGGGCCCATGCCGTAATCCTGCAGATAGCGGTAGCCATTTTTGTTGACCAGAATACCGCCTTCACCACGGCAGCCTTCTGTCATCAGAATGCCGGAGCCTGGCAGACCGGTCGGGTGATACTGTACGAACTCCATATCGCGCAGCGGTACGCCGTGGCTGAGCGCCATGCCCATACCGTCACCGGTGACGATGCCGCCGTTAGTATTGTAGCGATACACGCGGCCCGCACCGCCCGTTGCCATCACCACCGCATTAGCGCGGATCTGGACGAGCGTGCCTTCCATCATGTTCATCGCCACCAGGCCACGAGCCTGTCCGTCATCAACCAGAATGTCGAGGACGAAATGTTCATCAAAGCGCTGAATTTGTGGGAACTGAAGAGAGGTCTGGAACAGAGTATGCAGCATGTGGAAGCCGGTCTTATCGGCGGCGAACCAGGTACGTTCGATTTTCATCCCACCGAAGCGGCGAACGTTGACGCTGCCGTCCGGACGGCGGCTCCACGGACATCCCCACTGTTCAAGCTGGGTCATCTCCGTAGGACAATGGTGCACAAAGTAGTCGACCACATCCTGTTCGCAAAGCCAGTCGCCCCCTGCAACCGTGTCGTGGAAATGGTATTCAAAGCTGTCATGATCCTGCGCGACGGCGGCGGACCCTCCTTCAGCTGCAACCGTGTGGCTGCGCATTGGATAGACTTTTGAAATCAATGCGATTTTAGCGTTGGGATTAGCTTGTGCTGCAGCAATCGCAGCACGTAATCCAGCACCGCCAGCGCCAATTACGGCAAGATCGGCTTGAAAAGTTTGCACGACATTCCTCCAGATTTTTGTTATTTCGCAACGCGACAAACTAAAGGTAGTTCACCTGCCCAAAGGGACAATTGCGAAAGCGTTTCCACTGCTCCTTTATGGGTAAAACAGTATAACCGTGTAGATGTCAGGGAAATTTGACGTGTTCGATTTTTTTGCTGTTCTGTACGGTGATTTATCATCGTGATTGATGAATTGCGTCACGTAATTACGCACCTAAATGAAATGCGCGTTTTTACTGCGCAAAATTTGTCTCTGTCCCCGCTAACGAGTAGACTTCGTGCCCTTGTCTGAAATCGGAGAATTACCCATGAGCGAAACGGCCACCTGGCAGCCGAGCGCATCCATCCCAAATCTGTTAAAACGCGCTGCAATTATGACGGCGATCCGCCGTTTCTTTGCCGACCGCGGAGTCCTGGAGGTGGAAACGCCGTGCATGAGTCAGGCAACGGTAACCGATATTCATCTGGTCCCGTTTGAAACCCGTTTTGTTGGCCCGGGGCACTCTCAGGGCATGAATTTGTATCTGATGACCAGCCCGGAATACCACATGAAACGCCTGCTGGCGGCAGGATGCGGTCCGGTGTATCAGCTGTGCAGAAGCTTCCGTAATGAAGAGATGGGGCGTCACCACAATCCGGAATTCACCATGCTGGAGTGGTATCGTCCGCACTATGATATGTACCGTCTGATGAATGAGGTGGATGACCTGCTGCAGCAGGTGCTGGATTGCTCAGAAGCGGAAACTCTCTCCTATCAGCAGGCTTTCCAGCGCTATCTGGAAATCGATCCATTGTCAGCAGACAAGACTCAATTGCGCGAAGTGGCGGCAAAACTGGATCTCAGCAATGTGGCAGATACTGAAGAAGATCGCGATACGCTTCTGCAGTTGCTGTTCACGTTTGGCGTTGAACCGCAGATTGGCAAAGACCGCCCGACGTTTGTCTATCACTTCCCGGCAAGCCAGGCGTCTCTGGCGCAGATCAGCACGGAAGATCATCGTGTGGCAGAGCGTTTTGAGGTCTATTACAAAGGCATCGAGCTGGCGAACGGTTTCCACGAATTGACGGACGCGCGTGAACAGCAGCAGCGCTTCGAGCAGGATAACCGTAAGCGTGCCGCACGCGGTCTGCCGCAGCAGCCTATTGATGTTAATCTGCTTGAGGCATTAAAAGCAGGTTTGCCGGATTGCTCCGGCGTGGCGCTGGGTGTTGACCGCCTGGTGATGCTGGCGCTGGGTGCAGAACAGTTGGGCGATGTGATTGCGTTTACGGTCGATCGTGCCTGAAAAAATGCCGGGTGGCGCTGCGCTTGCCCGGCCTACTCCCCCGGTGGCAATTTTCCTTTCCATTTCGCATAACAATATTAAAAACTGCCACATTCTCTATACACGGGTCTTTTTCTTAATTTGCTCCCTATAGGCACAATTTTTGTCTGGTCTTCTGCTACCATCCGCGCAGATTAATTTCCTTTGGATGGTTCTATGTCCCACTCACTCAAAAAGATGACCCTCACCGGGCTCATCCTGATGATTTTTACCTCCGTCTTTGGCTTCGCTAATAGTCCGTCGGCCTTTTACCTGATGGGTTACAGTGCGACGCCGTTCTATATCGTTTCAGCCCTGTTCTTCTTCATCCCATTCGCGCTGATGATGGCGGAAATGGGGTCGGCATACCGGAAAGAAGAGGGAGGGATCTACTCGTGGATGAATAACAGTATCGGCCCGCGCTACGCGTTTATTGGCACGTTTATGTGGTTCTCCTCTTACGTTGTCTGGATGGTCAGTACAGCGGCCAAAGTTTGGGTACCGTTCTCGACGTTTGTTTTCGGTAGCGATAAAACCCAGGTCTGGTCTCTGGCGGGCCTCAGTTCTACACAGGTGGTCGGGATTCTGGCTGTTTGCTGGATGGTGGTTGTGACGCTGGTCGCGTCTAAAGGCATCAATAAGATTGCCCGGATTACCGCCGTGGGCGGGATCGCAGTGATGTGTTTGAATCTGGTGCTGCTCCTGGTCAGTATCGCTATTCTGTGCCTGAACGGCGGTCACTTTGCGCAGGAGGTGAACTTTGTTGCTTCGCCTAACCCAAGTTATCAGTCCGGCCTTGCGATGCTCTCTTTTGTGGTATTCGCCATTTTCGCCTACGGTGGTATCGAGGCGGTAGGTGGTCTGGTCGACAAAACGGAGAACCCGGAAAAGAACTTCGCGAAAGGGATTATATTTGCCGCCATCGTCATTTCCATTGGCTATTCGCTGGCAATCTTCCTCTGGGGGGTCAGTACCAACTGGCAGCAGGTGTTGAGCAACAACACCACTAACCTTGGCAACATTACTTATGTGTTGATGAAAAGCCTGGGAATGACGCTGGGACAGGCGATGAACCTGACGCCGGAAGCGGCGGTGACAATGGGCATCTGGTTTGCGCGCATTACCGGCCTGTCAATGTTCCTCGCCTATACCGGCGCGTTCTTTACGCTTATCTACTCGCCGTTGAAAGCGATAATCCAGGGCACGCCAAAAGCGCTGTGGCCAGCGCGTATGACGCAACTGAATACGGCGGGAATGCCTGCCAACGCGATGTGGATGCAATGTCTGTTGGTGTGCGTATTCATTCTGCTGGTATCGTTTGGCGGTGATACCGCGTCAGCGTTTTATAACAAGCTGACCCTGATGGCGAACGTGTCAATGACGCTGCCGTATCTGTTCCTGACGCTGGCGTTCCCGTTCTTCAAAGCGAAGCAGGGTCTTGAACGTCCGTTTGTGATTTTTAAAACCCGCACGTCAACGCTACTGGCGACGACTGTGGTCGTGCTGGTGGTGGCGTTCGCGAATATCTTCACTGTCATTCAGCCGGTGATTGAAGCGAATGACTGGAACAGCGCGATGTGGATGGTTGGCGGCCCGATCTTCTTCTCGCTGCTGGCGATGGGGATTTATGAGAATTACCGCCGACGCTCAGTGGCGTACGTCACGGAAGCGGTGTAGCGGTTAAAACGCCCCTCCCGAAAGAGAGGGGCGAAGATTTACAGGCTTCCCGCCGGGCGCTTACGTGCCGCCGACGTCAATGTTCTTCCCGTTTTACGTCCGTCCAGACTTTCCAGACGCATCTGGAACGGTGGGAATGGCATATCAATACCATGCTCGCGGAAGCCAGCCAGAATCAGCTGGTGGATCTCGTGGCGCAGCGGCATACGGTGTCCCATTTCTGCAGCGTAAATACGCAGCTCGAAAATCTGAATCCCCTGCTGCAAATCGACCAGGAACACTTCCGGTGCCGGGTTATCGAGCACCAGCGTGCAGCGCTCGGCTGCGGTGTAGAGAATTTGTGTCACCTCTTCACTGTTGGCATCCGACGGTGCCGGTAGTGTCAGCACAACACGCGTGACCGAGTCTGACAGCGACCAGTTGATGAACTGTTCGGTGATGAATGCCTTGTTCGGCACGATGATCTCTTTACGGTCCCAGTCGCTGATCGTTGTGGCGCGGGTATTGATCTTCGTTACGCTACCGGTCAGATCGCGGATCGTCACCGTATCGCCTATACGTATCGGTTTTTCAAACAGGATGATCAGGCCGGAAACAAAGTTAGCGAAAATTTCCTGCATGCCAAAGCCAAGTCCAAATGTCAGCGCAGCGACCAGCCACTGTAATTTAGACCACTCAATGCCAATCATTGAGAAACCCACCATCCCGCCAAAGAGCAGGATCAGGTATTTAGTGATGGTGGTAATGGCGTAGCCCGTGCCGGGGGTTAAATCCAGGTGTTGCAGCAGAGCCAGCTCCAGCAGCGCCGGGAAGTTACGTACCAGTTGGGTAGTAATGATCAACACCAGAATGGCAATCAGTACTGAACCTAAGGTTATAGGCTCCAGACTTTCCACACCCTGAACTGTAGATGTCACGTCCCAGAGAGAGATGTTCTCCAGGAAGCCAAACGCGGAGTGAATTTCCGACCACAGCACGATCACCGACAGGAGAGCAATCAACATCAGGATGGAGCGCACCAGGCGCAGGGACTGGGTACTGATGGCATCCAGATCCAGTTCGACATCGTCCGCCTCCGTCGTCCCTTCCGTGCTGTTGACGTGGTTTGGCTCATCCTCACCCCGCGCACGCTGAGCGAGGATTTCTGCCCGGCGATGCTTGGCACGGTCGAAGGCCAGACGGCGGCGCTGAATCAACATCCAGCGACGGATGACGTGATACACCACCAGAAGCAGGAACCAGATCGCCACCGAGGTTTCCAGCCGCGCCAGCAGCGCCTTCGAGGTCGCCAGGTAACCCACCGCCGCTGCCAGCATCGCAATCAGCGGAGCGCTCAGCAGCAGGTTCCAGAGCAGGCGGTTGAACATGTTGTCGCCGCTACCGGATTTATCAAGATAGAGCGGTATACCGGCGCGTTTCAGGCTGAGCGTGACGATGGCCAGCGCCCCGCATATCAGCATAAAGCAGAGGCGACCCAGTGAGCCTGAGAACTCCCGGTCGTTAAGATTATCGAACATAATCAGCGCCATAATGAGTGGCACAATCAGTCCGATGCTCATCAGATAGTAACGCATGGCGCGTGCAACACGATTACGCGGCCAGCCAAAGTGGGCGATGAACAGGCCATTTGGCCGCGCGAATGTGGCACAAATCATCACGACCCACAGCAGTGGAACCGTCGCGGTGACGCCATCGCCTATCGCCACGGCGAGCGGATAGGGCCAGGCTTCCCGCAGGCCGTACCCCAGCGTCATCCACAATACCGGTAAAGGAGAGGCCACGAGAATCGACCAGAACACCGTGCGGAGCGTCAGCCAGAAGTGATCCTGGGTGACTTTCCCCACGCGCGAACTGGAACGCTCCAGAAAACGGGTGAAATGTCTGCGCGAGTAAATGCTAAAGCCCACCAGAATCAATGCGCCCAGCAGTGGGAAAATGGTCTCTTTGCTGGTGAGCATCATCACGCTGGCCTGTCCCAGCTGGCTGAAGGTGTCCAGTGAAATCAGGCGGCGCAGATCCTGAACAATCTCAATTGGCCACGAGAAGGTCATTGGACGCACGTCGGAGGTCCAGAAGAGGTAACGGTGCGTTGCCTCGTTTACCTCTTTCAGCGCATCTTCCAGCTGACTGTTTGACACCTTCAGCTTGGTAAGCTCGAGGATCAGCGTATCACCGCCCTGGAGCAGTGAGTTCAGGAGTTCACGCTGGGTGCGCAACTGGGCTTCAAGGATCCGGTTTTGCTCACTGCTCAGAGGTTGCCCGTCAGCCTGACGGATCTGGCGAATTTGCGGTTGTTTGTTGAGAAGATCTTCAAAGTGCAGTCGCTGAACGCGTAGCTGAGCCATCTCGGTATCCAACTGCTGCGGCTTCGGCATTTCCGGCAGGCGTGCAACCTGAGCTCGTAACGCCTCGCCCAGCAGGTTTGATGACCCAAGCCACTGCGACTGTTCGCGCAGAGTGTTGAGCGCCTGGCGGACCTGCAGGGTTTGGTTCGTCGCCTGCCGCTGTTGTGAAGCGACCAGGTCCATACGCTGTGCCTGCTGGTTCAGTGCCGCTGAAAGCTCACGGTTGATCTTGAACTGATCGACGATGCCGACGGGCAGGTTAGCGCTGTTTTCCGCCAGTAGCTCGGTACTTTCCAGCGCGCGTTCGGCCTCGCGCTGGCGCTGGCTATTAAGCTGGTTACGTAGCGCCTGGAGATAAGCATCAAGCTGTTCGCTCTGTTTTTGCGCCAGTTCTGAACGCATCCGCGATAGCTCCTGGCGGTTATTGGCGGAGAGCTGCGCCAGCTCCAGTTCATCGACCAGCGCTTTCAGGCGGGCAGACTCTGCCTGCAGCCCAAGGTTTTGTGCCTGGTTTTGCGGCGTGTTGCCGGTTTGTGTGCCGACACGGCGTTCAACCTCGTTGAGCTGACGGCGGGCATCGGTTTGCTGTTGCGGAAGCTGGCTGAGGGAGTCGGCAATTTCACGCGCTCGCTCCTGCTCCTGCTGAGCAAGGCGGCTCTTTTCCAGAAGCTGGCTGCTGACCTGCAGGATCTCCTGGTTCAGGGCGTCCGAGGTCATGCCTGCGGGCACGTCGCGCGGTTCGTCACGCAAATTATTGAGCTGCGCGCGCAGCGTCTGCGAGAGTTTGGGGAAGTTGTCGATAACCTGCTGATACTGCTGAGCGCGCTCAAGGGAGCCTTTCCGCTCCTCAAGCGCGTTCAGGGCAGACTGGAGCGACTCGACGGTCTCTGGCTGAGCGGGTTTGGCCGCTTTTGCCTGCTCCAGTTCCTGCGTTATCTGTTTGGCGTCGGGGGCTGTCGCTGCGTACGCCCCCATGCTGAGGCACCAGGCCATCAGTAGAACGATAATCGGGCGCACGTCAGCGATCCTTCTGTTGTTAGCCTTCGTCTTTTTTGTCGTCAACCAGCGGGCTGGCGTCGTGCTCGGCGTTAATCTCTTCCTGTGACAGCGGAGCAGATTCTGCATCTGGCGTCACGAAGGTTTCGGCAGAGACCGCCAGCGGCTGGCCCAGTTTGGTGACCGACAGGCTTTCGAGCTGTTCAGCCAGCTTCACTTTACCCGGCGCAAAAAGGTTGATCACGGTAGAGCCCAGCTTGAAGCGACCCATTTCCTGACCTTTCAGCAGGGCGACAGAGCCTTCCGCTTCACCGGCAGGCCAGGTCCAGCGCTTGATCACGCCTTCACGTGGCGGAGTGATGGTGCCTGCCCAGACGGTTTCGATGCTGCCGACGATGGTGGCACCCACCAGAATCTGCGCCATTGGGCCAAATTCAGTATCAAACAGGCAGATGACGCGTTCGTTACGGGCAAACAGGTTTGGTACGTTTTGCGCAGTCAGATGGTTCACGGAGAACAGATCGCCTGGAACGTAGATCATTTCACGCAGAATACCGTTGCACGGCATGTGCACGCGGTGGTAGTCGCGCGGTGACAGATACGTGGTGGCAAACGTACCGTTACGGAACAGGTCTGCCATCAGGTAGTTACCTGCCAGTAAGGCCTCCAGGCTGTAGTTGTGGCCCTTCGCCTGCAGGATTTTGTCGTCTTCGATGTTGCCCAACTGGCTGATCACGCCGTCTGCCGGCATCACCAGCACGTTAGGATCGGTATCAACCGGACGAACCTCGTCGCGCAGTGGGCGCACGAAGAATTCGTTGAAGGTGCGATAGCTGGCGGTATCCGGCTTCTGCGCCTCTTTCATGTCGACCTTGTAATATTTTACGAAAAGGTCGATGACCAGTTTGGTCAGCCAGCCTGCTCGTTTGCTTGCGCCCCAGCCCGCCAGGCGAGTGAGCCACAGTTTTGGCAGAATGTATTGAAGCGAAAGTTTAAATGCGTTTAACAAGGTAGCCTCCAGGCCATTGTTTTGTCGTTCCTGATCCGGTGGCAGAGCACCGGAACCTGAAAAAAGGGGACGATTTTAGCGATGCTTAGCTTAGTTGTCAGTTATCAGAATCAGAAAAGTTTTTACGCGTTTTTACTTGATCCATGCTCTCAAGAATACGGTGGTAATTCTCGAAGCGAGTCTCCGCGATTTCACCATTCTCGACCGCTTCACGGATAGCGCAACCTGGGTCGTTATCGTGTTTACAGTCGCGGTATTTGCAAGCGCCTAAATAATCATGGAATTCGACAAATCCGTTGAAGATTTGTTCCGGCTCGAGATGCCATAAACCGAATTCGCGCACCCCCGGAGAGTCGATCACATCGCCGCCATGTGGGAAGTGATACAGGCGTGATGCGGTGGTCGTGTGCTGGCCCAGACCCGAGACATCAGACACATCGTTGGTGAGGATCTCCTGCTGGAGACCAAGCAGGTTATTCAGCAGGCTCGATTTACCCACGCCGGATTGACCCGCGAAGATGCTGATACGATCGGTGAGCGCCTCTTCCAGCGGTTTCAGGCCATCTTTGGTGTAGCTGGAGACCATCAGAACGCGGTATCCAATCTTGCGATAGATATCCATCTGTTCATTGACGAAAGCCATTCCTTCGTCATCCAGCAGATCGATTTTGTTCAGCACGATAATCGGTTCAACCTGCAGTGTTTCGCAGGCGACGAGGTATCGGTCGATAATATTGAGTGAAAGTTCAGGCAAAATCGCCGAGACGATAACGATTTGGTTAATGTTGGCGGCAATCGGTTTCACGCCGTCGTAGAAATCGGGACGGGTTAACACAGACGTGCGCTCATGGACCGCTTCAACGATACCTTTTACCGTAACACCTTCCGCCGCCTCTTTACCCGGACGCCAGACGACGCGGTCACCGGTCACCAGAGAACGAATGGTCCGGCGGATGTTGCAGCGGTGGATCTCACCATCGGCGGATTCCACGTCGGCATGCATACCGAAACGGCTGATGACTACGCCTTCCGTTGGTTCGCCAAACAGGTTGTCGTCGTAATCGACCTTCTCCGAAGTGGTTTTAAGACGGCGCTGGTGATTGGCATTCACGCGGCGCTGCTGCCCTTTGGAGAGTTTATTTTTACTCAATCGCGCTGGCTCCTGGTCGCCCGTAAGGGGCAAAACCTCTATGATACACTCTAATTAATACTAGTTAACCTGCTACTGCCGGTTATGCGAGAAGGGTGGAAAATAACATGAGCGCGGATGAAAACAACCTGATTTGGATCGATCTTGAAATGACCGGGCTGGATCCCGAGCGCGATCGCATCATTGAGATTGCAACCCTGGTGACCGATGCCAACCTGAATATTCTGGCGGAAGGGCCGACGATTGCGGTTCATCAATCTGATGAACAGCTTGCATTGATGGATGACTGGAACGTGCGTACCCATACCGGCAGCGGTCTGGTGGATCGCGTGAAGGCCAGTACTCAGGGTGACCGTGAGGCGGAGCTGGCGACGCTTGAATTCCTGAAACAGTGGGTTCCGGCAGGCAAATCGCCAATCTGTGGTAATAGCATCGGCCAGGATCGCCGCTTTCTGTTTAAGTACATGCCGGAGCTCGAGTCTTACTTCCACTACCGCTATCTGGATGTGAGCACCCTGAAAGAGCTGGCTCGTCGCTGGAAACCTGAAATCCTGGATGGCTTTAAAAAACAGGGGACGCATCAGGCAATGGACGATATTCGTGAGTCTGTTGCGGAGCTGGCGTATTACCGCGAAAACTTCATTAAGCTGTGATTTTGAGATCCGGCGCCTTGCGTGGCCGGGTTTTTGCCGTTAAATTGTGCAGCTTGCCGATTAAATAAGCATTTGAACTGAATTTCGAAAAAATCGCTTTCAGGGGGGTTGCAGCTAAAAGGATTTCTCGTATAATGCGCCTCCCGTAACGACAGAGAATTACACGTTACGACAGCAACAAAAGCAGTACAGATTTGCGGGAATAGCTCAGTTGGTAGAGCACGACCTTGCCAAGGTCGGGGTCGCGAGTTCGAGTCTCGTTTCCCGCTCCAAAATTTGAAAGTGCTTTTAAAGCATGCACCACCCAAGCGGGAATAGCTCAGTTGGTAGAGCACGACCTTGCCAAGGTCGGGGTCGCGAGTTCGAGTCTCGTTTCCCGCTCCAAAATTTGAAAGTGCTTCCACAGCACGCACCACCCAAGCGGGAATAGCTCAGTTGGTAGAGCACGACCTTGCCAAGGTCGGGGTCGCGAGTTCGAGTCTCGTTTCCCGCTCCAAATTCATCTTCATCTTTAAAATATCCACAGCGAAAAAATTCGTTGGGGACGTTTTCTGTTGTCTCTGAAATACTCTTGTGAACAGAGTTATCCACAGAAACTACGTTTAACCGGAATCGGCTAAAAACTTAGCAGGGTGAATAGTATTCGTGTAATTAGCTGTATTATATGAATAAAATTTGATTTCAAAATGTTATTGAGATCACTTGACCTCTTCTCCAGTCCCGATGCTGCTTGAGTTTGTATTTTTATACACAGGCTGTGAATATATTATGCGTCGCGCGTAAGCCCTTTCTCAATCACCCTCACCAGGCGTTGTTTCTTCGGTGATTGCACCTCTACTACGCAGGCATTTCGCTTCTCGATTTGCTGTGCAACCGCCCATTCTATGTGTTCATCGAGAAGTGGGTGCTCACCTCTGCGGCTTTCGAGCGCCTGAATATTGGCTTCATCCCAGGGCGCATTCCCCAGTGCAACGGCAACATTACGTAGCCAGCGCAGATGGCCAATGCGACGAATGGCAGACCCTTCTGTCACTTTCAGGAACCAGGCTTCGCTCCAGGCAAACAGCTCAACGAGTTGCGGTGCGTGCAGAGCTTTACGCGGACTGAAATCTTCTTCATCCGTGAGTTGTGAATAGCGGTTCCATGGGCAGATCAGCTGACAGTCATCGCAGCCGTAGATTCGGTTGCCGATAAGCGGCCGAAACTCCTCAGGGATCGCACCTTCCAGTTCGATAGTGAGGTAGGAGATGCAGCGGCGAGCATCAACAGTATAGGGTTCAACGATAGCGCCGGTGGGGCAGATGGTCATACAGGCCACGCAGCGGCCACAGCCTTCCTCTACCGGACCGTCTACCGGCAGCGGTAAATCAATCAGCAGTTCCCCGAGGAAGAAGAACGATCCGGCGTCGCGGCTAAGGATAAGTGAGTGCTTACCTGTCCAGCCAAGCCCGGCTTTTTCGGCGATCGGGCGCTCAAGAATAGGCGCAGAATCGACAAAGGGTCTAAAATTCAGCGAAACACAGTGCTGCTGAATAGTTTCCCCGAGTTTTTTTAAACGGTTACGCAGAAGCTTATGGTAATCACGTCCCAGGGCGTACCGGCTGACGTAACCCAGCGAGGGGTTTTTTAGCGTGCGCGCAAAAGCCGCGTTGGCGGGCAGGTAGTTCATGCGCACGCTGATGACACGTAATGTGCCCGGCAAAAGCTCGTGCGGACGGGCGCGCATCATGCCATGACGCGCCATCCACTCCATTTCGCCGTGGTATTGTTTGTCCAGCCAGGCCTGTAGTTTCGGCTCGCTGGCGGAGAGGTCGGTATCGGTAATGCCTACCTTCTGGAAGCCAAGCTCAGCACCCCACTGTTTAATTTTTTGCGCTAACTGATTGAGATCGAGGGGCTGTGACATGACGGACCATACAGTGAAGAAAAACCCCGCAAGTATACCACATTCCATCTGGCGTGCGGACGACCTCCGGCGCGCCGAAAAAGAGGCAGCAGACAGCCTCGGTATCACCCTATATGAACTCATGCAGCGCGCAGGCGAAGCCGCGTTCAACGTTGCCCACAATGCATATCCGCAATCCAGACACTGGCTGGTTTTGTGCGGGCACGGCAATAACGGCGGTGACGGTTATGTTGTCGCCCGTCTTGCCGTTGCTGCGGGTATCCGCGTGACGTTGCTGGCGCTGGAGAGTGATAAACCGCTGCCGGAGGAGGCCTGCGCGGCCCGAGATGCCTGGCTGAATGCCGGCGGTGTGATTCATGCTCCTGATATCCTCTGGCCGGAGGATATGGATCTGATTATTGATGGTCTGCTCGGGACCGGTCTACGCAGTGCGCCGCGTGAGAACATTACCGCGTTGATTACACATGCCAATTGCCATTCCGCGCCGGTGGTGGCGCTGGATATTCCCTCAGGCCTGATAGCACAAACTGGCGCGACGCCGGGGGCAGTAATTCAGGCGGCGCATACGGTGACATTCATCGCCCTGAAGCCGGGTTTACTGACCGGCAAAGCGCGGGATATGGTCGGCGTACTGCACCACAATGCGCTGGGTCTGGACAGCTGGTTAGCCGGTCAGGAAACGCACCTTTCGCGCATTGATGCTTCGCAGCTTGCAGAGTGGCTGCCCCCGAGACGTCCCACATCCCATAAAGGCGATCATGGCAAACTGGTGATTGTCGGGGGGGACTACGGTACGGCGGGGGCTATCCGTATGGCGGGTGAAGCGGCATTGCGAAGCGGTGCTGGTCTGGTGCGAGTCCTCACGCGCATCGAGAATATTGTGCCGATCGTTACTGCCAGACCCGAGTTGATGGTGCATGAGCTTACGCTCCCGATGCTTGAGGAAAGCCTCGAGTGGGCAGATGTGGTCGTTATCGGCCCCGGGCTTGGGCAGCAGGCGTGGGGTAAACAGGCCCTGCAAAAGGTCGAGAATTTTCGTAAACCGATGCTGTGGGATGCTGACGCGCTGAACCTTCTGGCAATCAACCCGGATAAGCGTCACAATCGCATTCTGACGCCACACCCCGGCGAAGCCGCGCGTCTGCTTAACTGCAGCGTGGCAGAAATTGAAAGCGATCGCTTACTTTCTGCTCAGTGTCTGGTAAAACGTTACGGAGGTGTTGCCGTTTTGAAAGGGGCAGGAACCGTCGTCGCCAGTGACGAGACGCTGGGCATTATTGATGCCGGAAATGCGGGCATGGCGAGTGGCGGAATGGGTGATGTGCTTTCAGGCATCATTGGCGCATTGCTTGGACAGAAACTTCCCCTTTATGATGCAGCCTGTGCGGGCTGCGTGGCTCATGGTGCAGCGGCAGATCAACTGGCTGCACGTTACGGTACACGCGGTATGCTGGCCACCGATCTTTTTTGCACGCTGCGGCGTGTTGTTAACCCGGATGTGATTGACGTAGAAAATGACTAATCGAGCGATTCCTTTACCTGATGAACAAGCCACTTTAGATCTCGGCAAGCGCGTGGCGCAGGCCTGTCAGGGGGCAACCGTCATTTATCTGTATGGTGATTTAGGTGCGGGTAAAACCACCTTCAGCCGGGGCTTTTTACAGGCGTTAGGGCATAGCGGGAATGTGAAAAGCCCAACCTACACGCTGGTAGAACCGTACACCCTTGAAAATCTCATGGTGTACCACTTCGATTTATACCGCCTTGCGGATCCTGAGGAGCTGGAATTTATGGGGATCCGTGATTATTTTGCCAATGATGCCATTTGCCTGGTGGAGTGGCCGCAACAAGGTGCGGGTGTGTTGCCTGACCCGGATGTCGAAATTCACTTAGATTACCAGGCACAAGGGCGTGAGGCACGCATCAGTGCGGTTTCCTCATCAGGGTGTTCCTTACTGGCTCGTTTAGCCGGTTAAGCTTAGGGATAACGGGATGATTAATCGCGTTAAAAGTTGGTTATTGGCTGCCACTGTGCTGCTGTGCGCGCAGGCCGGGGCGGCTAACCTCTCAGATATTCAGGTATCGAACGGTGAAAACCAGGCCCGGATCACATTCAGTTTTATGGGTGACCCTGAATACGCTTTTTCACAGCCAGACAGCCACAGCGTGGCGCTGGATATCAAACAAACCGGAGTGATTCAGGGATTACCGCTGCAGTTCAGCGGTAACAATCTGGTGAAGAGCATTCGCTCAGGCACACCACAAGATAGCCAGTCATTGCGCCTGGTGGTTGATCTCACCGAAAAGGGCAAAACGAAGGCGGTCAAGCAACAAAACGGCGCGAACTATACGGTGGTTTTTACCATCAATGCTGACGCACCTCCACCACCACCGCCTCCGCCAGTGGTGTCAAAACGCGTCGAAGAACCGGTTTACACACCGCGTCCTTCTGAACCTGCACGTAATCCGTTTAAATCGGACAGCGACCGCATTACCAGCGTCACCAGCAGTAATAGCGTTACACGCCCTGCGGCCAGCGCACGTCGTGCGGTCAGCGGTGATAAAGTGATTATCGCGATTGATGCGGGCCATGGAGGTCAGGATCCCGGCGCGATTGGTCCAGGCGGCACGCGGGAGAAAAACGTCACGATTGCGGTAGCCCGTAAGCTGCGGACGTTGTTAAACGATGATCCGATGTTCAAAGGCGTGCTGACTCGCGACGGCGACTATTTTATCTCTGTAATGGGCCGCTCAGATGTGGCGCGTAAACAAAATGCCAACTTCCTGGTCTCCATTCATGCGGATGCAGCGCCAAACCGTAGCGCGACTGGCGCATCGGTATGGGTGCTTTCGAACCGCAGGGCGAACAGCGAAATGGCAAACTGGCTGGAAGAGCACGAGAAACAGTCTGAACTGTTAGGCGGTGCGGGTGATGTGCTGGCAAACAGCCAGTCAGATCCATATCTCAGCCAGGCAGTGCTGGATTTACAGTTCGGTCATTCCCAGCGCGTAGGTTATGATGTCGCCACTAACGTATTGAATCAGTTGCAGGGCATCGGAGCATTGCATAAGCGTCGTCCGGAGCATGCGAGCCTGGGGGTTCTGCGTTCGCCGGATATTCCATCCATTCTGGTGGAGACAGGCTTTATCAGCAATAACAGTGAAGAGCGCCTGCTGGGCAGCGACAGCTACCAGCAGCAACTTGCCGAAGCCATTTATAACGGTTTGCGTAAATATTTTGAGGCGCATCCTCTGCAGTCCGCGCCACAGGGCGGGGCAGCTCAGACGGCCAGTGCCGCGCAGCCTGGCGAGATAACTGCGACCAACTAAGGAGAATTCATGCCGATTCAGGTTCTACCGCCGCAGCTTGCGAACCAAATCGCCGCCGGTGAGGTGGTAGAACGCCCTGCGTCGGTGGTGAAGGAGCTGGTGGAAAACAGCCTCGATGCGGGCGCGACCCGCATTGATATTGATATTGAACGCGGTGGCGCGAAGCTAATCCGCATTCGTGATAACGGCTGTGGTATCAAAAAAGACGAGCTGGCGTTAGCGCTGGCTCGTCACGCTACCAGTAAAATTGCTTCTCTGGATGACCTGGAAGCCATCATAAGCCTCGGTTTTCGCGGTGAAGCGCTGGCCAGTATCAGCTCGGTTTCCCGTTTGACGCTGACCTCCCGCACGGCTGACCAGGCAGAAGCCTGGCAGGCCTATGCTGAAGGGCGCGATATGGATGTGACGGTCAAACCTGCGGCGCATCCTGTCGGTACGACGCTGGAAGTCCTGGATCTGTTCTACAACACTCCCGCCCGACGCAAGTTCATGCGTACCGAAAAAACCGAGTTTGGCCATATCGACGAAATCATCCGTCGTATCGCGCTGGCCCGTTTCGATGTCACCATTAACCTCAGTCATAATGGCAAAGTGATGCGCCAGTACAGAGCGGTGGCCGAAGGGGGGCAGAAAGAGCGTCGACTGGGAACTATCTGTGGAACACCGTTTCTGGAACAGGCGCTGGCCATTGAGTGGCAGCATGGCGATCTGGCTTTACGCGGCTGGGTGGCTGACCCAAACGCCAGCAGCGCGGCGTTCGCGGAGATCCAGTATTGCTACGTGAATGGCCGCATGATGCGGGACCGTCTCATTAATCACGCCATTCGTCAGGCCTGCGAAGATAAGCTCGGAGCTGACCAGCAACCTGCTTTTGTGCTTTATCTGGAGATCGACCCGCATCAGGTCGACGTGAACGTCCATCCAGCCAAGCATGAAGTAAGGTTCCACCAGTCACGACTGGTACACGATTTTATCTATCAGGGCGTGCTGAGCGTATTGCAACAGCAGGTTGAACCGGTGTTGCCACTGGAAAATGAAGAGCCTGCCCCACGTTCGTTCCCGGAAAACCGTGTTGCTGCGGGCCGGAACCATTTTGCGGAACCCGCTGCGGTACGTGAGCCGGAAGCGCCGCGTTTCTCCTCTGCAGGGAGCGCTCCGCGCCCAACGGGAGCAAACTACCCGAACGCCCAGCCTGGCTATCAAAAGCAGCAGGGGGCGTTGTATCGCAAACTGCTGGAAACCCCAGCCGCGGAGCGTAAAGAACACATCCCGGTAGCGTCGTCTTCCCTGGACGCTCATAGCCAGAGCTTTGGCCGGGTGTTGACGATTGTCGTACCGGATATGGCACTGCTTGAGCGTGACGGCAAATTGATGCTTCTGGCTTTGCCGGTAGCCGAACGCTGGCTCAAACAGGTGCAGCTCACTCCGGGAGAAAATTTGGCCTGCGCGCAGCCGCTGCTGATCCCGGTTCGTCTGAAAATATCCGCTGAAGAAACAAGGGTATTGCAACGTGCAGAGGCCCAACTGGCGCAGATGGGCATTGAAATTGTGCTCGAACCACAACATGTGACAATTCGTGCAGTGCCTTTACCCTTACGCCAACAAAATTTACAAAACTTGATTCCTGAACTGATAGGCTACCTGGCGCAGCAAACATCGTTTGATGCCGCCAACACCGCGCAGTGGATCGCCCGTCATCTGGCAAGCGAACACACGCCGTGGAGTCTGGCGCAGGCCATTAGCGTGCTGGCAGAGGTTGAACGTCTTTGTCCGCAACTGGTGAAATCGCCGCCAGGGGGTCTATTACAACCTGTTGATTTACAAACGGCGATGAACGCCCTGAAACATGATTGACGTAAGCAAGGCGAGCCTGCCTAAGGCGATTTTTTTGATGGGCCCAACGGCCTCCGGCAAAACGGCACTTGCCATTGAGTTGCGTAAAGTTTTGCCCGTAGAGTTGATTAGCGTTGATTCCGCCCTCATCTATCGGGGGATGGACATCGGCACGGCGAAGCCTGACGCAGAAGAGTTGCGTGCGGCACCGCACCGTTTGCTGGATATTCTCGACCCTGCTCAGGCTTACTCCGCAGCGGATTTCCGCCGGGATGCCTTAGCTGAGATGGCCGAGATAACAGCGGCGGGACGTATACCGCTGTTGGTTGGCGGAACCATGCTCTATTTCAAGGCGTTGCTGGAGGGGCTATCACCTCTGCCATCAGCGGATCCTGAGGTAAGAGCGAAAATTGAGCAGCAGGCGGCAGAGCAGGGCTGGGACGTTTTGCACAAGCAACTGGCAGAGATTGATCCGGTTGCTGCAGCACGGATCCATCCAAATGATCCGCAAAGGCTTTCCCGGGCACTGGAAGTTTTTTTCATTTCGGGTAAAACTTTAACGGAACTGACGCAAACGTCAGGAGAGGCTCTGCCGTATCAGGTGCATCAGTTCGCCATCGCCCCGGCGAGCCGTGAACTGCTCCATCAGCGAATTGAGCAGCGTTTTCATCAGATGTTAGCTTCAGATTTTGAAGCAGAAGTGCGGGCGCTATTTGCCCGTGGAGATTTGCATACGGATATGCCTTCCATTCGTTGTGTGGGATACCGCCAGATGTGGTCTTATCTTGAAGGTGAGATTTCATACGATGAAATGGTTTATCGAGGTGTTTGCGCCACGAGACAGTTAGCGAAGCGCCAGATCACCTGGTTGCGCGGTTGGGAGGGGGTTCACTGGTTAGACAGTGAAAAACCGCAACAGGCGTTAAACGAAGTGATTGAGGTTGTTGGTGATATCGCTCACTGAATGTGTACAATTGAGACGTATCGTGCGCAATTTTTCAGAATCGCAAGGTTCTAAGTACAAAACAAGCATATAAGGAAAAGATAGAATGGCTAAGGGGCAATCTTTACAAGATCCGTTCCTGAACGCATTGCGTCGGGAACGTGTTCCAGTTTCTATTTATTTGGTGAATGGTATTAAGCTGCAAGGTCAGATTGAGTCTTTCGATCAGTTCGTGATCCTGTTGAAAAACACGGTCAGTCAGATGGTCTACAAGCACGCGATTTCTACTGTTGTTCCGTCTCGTCCGGTATCTCATCACAGCAATAACGCTGGCGGCGGCACTGGCAGTAACTACCATCACGGCAGCAACGCGCAGGGTTCTTCAACGCCAGCGCAGGACAGCGACGAGACCGAATAAGGTCTCTGCTGTTATCCACACGGGGAGCCAGGGATCCTGCGTTCCCCGCTGATCTTTTTAGAGAGGTTTACGCTTGTTTGACCGTTATGATGCCGGTGAGCAGGCGGTGCTGGTACACATCTATTTTTCGCAAGACAAAGATATGGAAGACCTCCAGGAGTTTGAATCTCTGGTCTCTTCCGCCGGTGTCGAAGCAATGCAGGTGATTACCGGTAGCCGTAAAGCGCCGCACCCAAAGTATTTTGTTGGTGAAGGTAAAGCAGTTGAAATTGCGGATGCCGTAAAAGCAACTGGCGCTTCAGTTGTGTTGTTTGATCATGCGCTGTCTCCGGCCCAGGAACGTAACCTGGAAGCGCTTTGCGAATGCCGTGTTATCGATCGCACGGGTTTGATTTTAGATATTTTTGCTCAACGTGCGCGTACCCATGAAGGTAAGTTGCAGGTTGAGCTGGCGCAGTTGCGCCATCTGGCAACGCGGCTTGTGCGTGGCTGGACCCACCTTGAGAGACAGAAAGGCGGGATTGGTTTACGCGGTCCGGGTGAAACCCAGCTCGAAACCGACCGTCGTTTGCTGCGTGGCCGTATTACCCAGATCCTCTCACGTCTGGAACGCGTTGAGAAACAGCGTGAGCAAGGTCGTCGTGCACGCTCAAAAGCCGACATCCCAACGGTGTCGCTGGTGGGGTATACCAACGCTGGTAAATCCACCCTGTTTAACCAGATTACTGAGGCCCAGGTTTATGCCGCAGACCAGTTGTTTGCGACCCTGGACCCAACGTTACGTCGTATTGACGTCGCCGATGTGGGTGAAACAGTGCTGGCGGATACCGTAGGGTTTATCCGTCATTTGCCTCACGACCTGGTGGCGGCGTTTAAAGCTACCCTGCAGGAGACGCGACAGGCGACCCTGCTGGTGCACGTGATTGACGCGGCGGATGTTCGTGTGCAGGAGAACATAGACGCGGTAAACGTGGTGCTCGAAGAGATCGACGCCCACGAGATCCCAACGCTGTTGGTGATGAACAAGATCGATATGCTGGAGGATTTCGAGCCGCGTATTGATCGAGATGAAGAGAACAAACCGATTCGGGTCTGGCTTTCTGCCCAGTCCGGTATTGGTGTGCCACTGCTTTTCCAGGCTTTGACAGAACGTCTTTCCGGTGAGGTAGCTCAGCACACGCTGCGATTGCCGCCACAGGAAGGCAGGCTGCGCAGCCGGTTTTATCAGCTTCAGGCGATAGAAAAAGAGTGGATGGAGGATGACGGCAGCGTGGGGATGCAGGTGCGTATGCCGATCGTTGACTGGCGTCGCCTCTGTAAACAAGAACCTGCGCTGGTCGACTATATCGTCTGATCAGAAAGGGGATGCCTGAATAATTCGCCCTTGCATAACAAATATGGAGCATATACATGGCGTGGAATCAGCCCGGTAACAACGGACAAGACCGCGACCCGTGGGGAAGCAGCAATAATCAAGGCGGCAACTCTGGGGGAAATGGCAACAAAGGTGGTCGCGAGCAGGGGCCGCCGGATCTGGATGATATCTTCCGCAAGCTGAGCAAAAAGCTTGGTGGCCTTGGCGGAGGTAAAGGTTCTGGTTCGGGTGGAAATTCTACCCAGGGGCCGCGCCCGCAAATGGGTGGCCGCGTGGTAGGCATTGTTGCCGCTGCGGCGGTGATCATCTGGGCTGCCACCGGGTTCTACACCATTAAAGAAGCGGAACGCGGTGTCGTCACCCGTTTCGGTAAGTTCAGCCATCTGGTGGAGCCAGGTCTTAACTGGAAACCGACCTTCATTGACGACGTTACCGCGGTCAACGTGGAGTCTGTTCGTGAACTGGCGGCATCTGGTGTGATGCTGACCTCTGATGAGAACGTGGTGCGCGTTGAGATGAACGTACAGTACCGCGTAACCGATCCTGAACGTTATCTGTTTAGCGTGACCAGCGCTGATGACAGCCTGCGTCAGGCAACCGACAGCGCCCTGCGTGGTGTTATCGGTAAATACACTATGGATCGCATCCTGACCGAAGGTCGTACCGTTATTCGTAGCGATACCCAGCGTGAGCTGGAAGAGACCATTCGCCCGTACAACATGGGTATTACCCTGCTGGACGTCAACTTCCAGGCCGCTCGTCCGCCGGAAGAGGTGAAAGCGGCGTTTGATGACGCGATTGCTGCCCGTGAAAACGAACAGCAGTACATCCGTGAAGCGGAAGCGTACACCAACGAAGTGCAGCCACGTGCTAACGGTCAGGCGCAGCGTATTCTTGAAGAAGCTCGCGCATATAAAACCCAGACCATCCTGGAAGCACAGGGTGAAGTGGCGCGTTTCGCGAAAATTCTGCCGGAATATAAAGCGGCTCCGGAAATTACCCGTGAACGTCTCTATATCGAGACCATGGAAAAAGTGCTGAGCCACACGCGTAAAGTGCTGGTTAACGACAACAAAGGCGGAAACCTGATGGTACTGCCACTGGACCAGATGCTGAAAGGCGGTTCGGCTCCGGCGGCGAAAGCTGACACCAGCGGTTCCAGCAGCCTGCTGCGTCTGCCGCCTGCGTCGTCCAGTAGCTCAAGCGCCACAACCACGCCTTCTTCGAACGATGGTGACATCATGGACCAACGCCGTGCTAATGCGCAGCGTAACGACTACCAGCGTCAGGGGGAATAAGGATGCGTAAGTCAGTTATTGCGATCATCATCATCGTGCTGGTCGTGCTTTACACCTCGATTTTCGTTGTGAAAGAGGGTGAACGCGGGATCAAATTCCAGTTCAGCAGCGTCGTCCGTGACAGCGACAAGCGTCCGGTGATCTATGAGCCGGGCCTGCACTTCAAAGTGCCGTTCATTCAGTCGGTGAAAACGCTTGATGCCCGTATCCAGACCATGGATAACCAGGCTGACCGTTTCGTGACCAAAGAGAAGAAAGACCTGATCGTTGACTCTTACATCAAGTGGCGTATCAGTGATTTCAGCCGTTACTTCCTGGCGACAGGCGGCGGCGACGTTTCTCAGGCAGAAGTGCTGCTGAAACGTAAGTTCTCTGACCGTCTGCGTTCTGAGATTGGACGTCTGGATGTGAAAGATATCGTGACCGATTCCCGCGGTCGTCTGACGCTGGAAGTGCGTGATGCGCTGAACTCCGGTACCGCAGGCACCGAAGACGAAGTCTCAACACCGGCAGCGGATGATGCGATTGCTAAAGCGGCGGAACGCGTTCAGGCTGAAACCAACGGCAAAGTGCCGGTGATCAACCCGAACAGTATGGCGGCCCTGGGTATTGAAGTCGTTGACGTGCGTATTAAGCAGATCAACCTTCCTGTGGAAGTGTCCGAGGCGATCTACAACCGTATGCGCGCCGAGCGTGAAGCGGTCGCCCGTCGTCACCGTTCACAGGGTCAGGAAGAGGCTGAGAAGCTGCGCGCGGCAGCGGACTACGAAGTCACCAAGACACTGGCGGAATCTGAGCGTCAGGGACGTATTCTGCGCGGTGAAGGTGATGCAGAAGCCGCGAAGCTGTTTGCAGATGCCTTCAGCCAGGATCCGGACTTCTACGCCTTTATCCGTAGCCTGCGAGCTTACGAGAATAGCTTCCAGAGCAACCAGGATGTGATGGTCCTCAGCCCGGACAGCGATTTCTTCCGTTATATGAAGACGCCAACCAACGCGACGCGATAAACTCAGGCTCGTTTGAGTATTCAAACCACCGCTCTTCACGGAGCGGTGGTTTTCTTTTATAAGGAATAAAAATGAATTCAACCATTTGGCTGGCGCTGGCGCTGGTGTTAGTTCTGGAAGGTCTTGGCCCGATGCTTTATCCGCGCGCATGGCGTCGTATGATTGCGACGATGAGTCAGCTCCCTGATAATATTTTGCGTCGTTTTGGTGGCGGTCTTGTGGTTGCTGGCATCGTGATCTACTACATGTTGAAGAAAACGATTGGCTGATCAAAAAGTGGTCGGATTTGGCGTATTTTGAGGTCAAAAAGTGCTGTATATCTGAAAAAGCGATGGTAGAATCCATTTTTAAGCAAACGGTGATTTTGAAAAAAATGGGTAACAACGTCGTCGTACTGGGCACCCAATGGGGTGACGAAGGTAAAGGGAAGATTGTTGATCTTCTGACTGAACGGGCTAAATATGTTGTACGCTACCAGGGCGGTCACAACGCAGGCCATACTCTCGTAATCAACGGTGAAAAAACCGTCCTCCATCTTATTCCATCAGGCATTCTTCGTGATAACGTCACCAGCATCATCGGTAACGGCGTTGTGCTGTCTCCTGCTGCGCTGATGAAAGAGATGAAAGGTCTGGAAGACCGTGGTATCCCTGTTCGTGAGCGTCTGCTGCTCTCCGAAGCTTGCCCGCTGATCCTGGATTATCACGTGGCACTGGACGTTGCGCGTGAGAAAGCGCGTGGCGCGAAAGCGATCGGTACCACCGGCCGTGGTATCGGCCCGGCTTACGAAGACAAAGTAGCTCGTCGCGGTCTGCGCGTGGGCGACCTCTTCGACAAAGCAACCTTCGCTGAAAAACTGAAAGAAGTGATGGAATATCACAACTTCCAGCTGGTGAACTTCTACAAAGCTGACGCTGTTGACTACCAGAAAGTACTGGATGACGTCATGGCGATTGCTGACATTCTGACCGGTATGGTTGTTGATGTATCCGATCTGCTGGACCAGGCGCGCAAACGTGGCGATTTCGTCATGTTTGAAGGTGCGCAGGGTACGCTGCTGGACATCGACCACGGTACCTATCCGTATGTGACCTCTTCTAACACCACCGCAGGTGGCGTGGCGACCGGCTCTGGCCTGGGCCCGCGTTATGTGGATTACGTTCTGGGTATCATCAAAGCTTACTCCACTCGCGTGGGTGCAGGTCCATTCCCGACCGAACTGTTTGATGAAACCGGCGAGTTCCTGTGCAAGCAGGGTAACGAGTTTGGCGCGACCACCGGTCGTCGTCGTCGTACCGGCTGGCTGGATGCGGTTGCAGTGCGTCGCGCAGTGCAGATCAACTCCCTGTCTGGCTTCTGCCTGACCAAGCTGGACGTACTGGACGGCCTGAAAGAAGTGAAAATCTGCGTAGGCTACCGTATGCCAGATGGCCGCGAAGTGACCACCACTCCGCTGGCGGCTGACGACTGGGAAGGCATCGAGCCAATCTACGAAACCATGCCGGGCTGGTCTGAGACCACTTTCGGTGTGAAAGAGCGTAGCGGCCTGCCACAGGCGGCGCTGGATTACATCAAGCGTATTGAAGAACTGACCGAAGTGCCGATCGATATTATTTCTACCGGCCCGGATCGTACTGAAACGATGATCCTGCGCGACCCGTTCGACGCATAATCTTCGTGACTGCTGGCCTGCGGGGGTGACCCGTAGGCCGGATAAGCGTAGCGCCATCCGGCGACCACTCCTCGATCTCTGCTTTTTCGCCCCGTCAGTCAAATAAATTAGCCGCTAACTATCTGGCTGGTTTATCATCATTAATGAATATCTCAGCGGTTTGTCCGCGATTTCCCTTTTTCCTGAGGTTGATGTGCAGTTAACAAGTTTCACCGATTACGGCTTACGCGCGCTGATCTACATGGCGTCGTTACCCGATGGGAAAATGACCAGTATCTCTGAAGTGACAGAGGTCTACGGCGTGTCTCGTAATCATATGGTCAAAATAATCAATCAACTTAGTCGTGCCGGATATGTTGCTGCCGTTCGCGGGAAGAATGGGGGGATCCGTCTCGGTAAACCGGCGCAGAGTATTCGTGTTGGCGATGTGGTACGTGAGCTGGAGCCATTGTCTCTGGTGAACTGCAGCAGCGAGTTCTGCCACATTACGCCCGCCTGCCGTCTGAAAAAGGCGCTTTCTAAGGCCGTGCAAAGTTTTCTCAAGGAACTGGATAACTACACGCTGGCCGATTTGGTTGAAGAGAATCAACCGCTTTATAAATTATTGCTGGTGGAATGAAGAAAATTTCCACCGGAGCTGACAACGGAGGAACCGACATGTCACAAGATCCATTCCAGGAACGCGAAGCCGAAAAATACGCGAACCCTATTCCCAGCCGCGAGTTCATCATTGAACACTTAACAAAACGCGAAAAACCCGCCAATCGTGAAGAACTTGCCGTTCAATTAAATATTGAAGGTGAAGAGCAAATTGAAGCCCTTCGTCGTCGCCTGCGCGCCATGGAGCGTGACGGGCAACTGGTCTTTACTCGCCGTCAGTGCTATGCGCTACCAGAACGCCTTGATCTGCTGAAAGGAACCGTCATTGGTCACCGCGACGGCTATGGCTTCCTGCGCGTGGAAGGTCGTAAAGACGATCTGTACCTTTCATCTGAACAGATGAAAATGTGTATCCACGGTGACCAGATCCTGGCCCAGCCGCTGGGCGCTGACCGTAAAGGTCGCCGCGAAGCTCGCGTGGTGCGTGTGCTGGTGCCAAAAACCAGCCAGATTGTTGGCCGCTACTTTACCGATGCGGGCGTCGGCTTTGTGGTACCGGACGACAGCCGTCTGAGTTTTGATATCCTGATCCCACCTGAAGAGGTTATGGGCGCGCGCATGGGCTTTGTGGTGGTGGTTGAGCTCACCCAGCGTCCTACCCGTCGCACTAAAGCGGTCGGGAAAATTGTGGAAGTATTGGGCGATAACATGGGCACCGGCATGGCTGTTGATATGGCGCTGCGTACCCATGAGATCCCGTACATCTGGCCGAAAGCGGTTGAAGAACAAATTGAAGGCCTTCGTGAAGAAGTGCCTGAAGAGTCTAAAGCTGGCCGCGTGGACCTCCGCGATCTGCCACTGGTGACGATTGATGGCGAAGACGCCCGCGACTTCGATGATGCGGTGTACTGCGAGAAAAAACGCGGCGGCGGCTGGCGCCTGTGGGTTGCCATCGCGGATGTGAGCTACTATGTTCGCCCGCACACCCCGCTGGATAACGAAGCGCGCAACCGCGGTACCTCGGTTTACTTCCCGTCACAGGTTGTGCCGATGCTGCCGGAAGTGCTCTCTAACGGCCTGTGCTCCCTGAACCCGCAGGTTGATCGCCTCTGTATGGTTTGTGAGATGACCATCTCCACCAAAGGGCGCTTAACAGGTTACAAATTCTACGAAGCAGTCATGAGCTCACATGCGCGCCTGACCTATACCAAAGTCTGGCATATGCTGCAGGGCGACCAGGATCTGCGCGAACAATATGCGCCGCTGGTGAAGCACATTGAAGAGCTACATAACCTCTACAAAACGCTGGATCAGGCTCGTGAAGAGCGCGGCGGGATCTCCTTTGAGAGCGAGGAGGCGAAGTTTATCTTCAACGCGGAACGTCGCATTGAACGTATCGAACAGACCCAGCGTAACGACGCGCATAAGCTGATTGAAGAGTGTATGATCCTGGCGAACATCTCGGCGGCACGTTTTGTTGAGAAAGCCAAAGAACCTGCGCTGTTCCGTATTCACGATAAACCGTCGACGGAAGCCATCACCGCGTTCCGTTCAGTACTGGCTGAACTGGGTCTGGAGCTGCCTGGTGGTAACAAGCCAGAGCCGCGTGATTATGCCGAGCTGCTGGAATCCATTGGCGACCGTCCGGATGCAGAAATGCTGCAGACCATGCTGCTGCGCTCCATGAAGCAGGCGATTTACGATCCGGAAAACCGTGGGCACTTCGGTCTGGCGTTGCAGTCCTACGCGCACTTTACGTCGCCAATTCGTCGTTACCCGGATCTTTCCCTGCACCGTGCAATCAAGTATTTGCTGGCGCAGGAGCAGGGCCATAAAGGGAACACGACTGAAACCGGAGGCTACCACTATTCAATGGAAGAGATGCTGCAACTGGGTCAGCATTGTTCCATGACCGAACGCCGCGCGGATGAAGCGACCCGTGAAGTCTCAGACTGGCTGAAGTGCGACTTTATGCTGGATCAGGTCGGTAACGTGTTCAAAGGTGTGATCGCCAGCGTGACCGGTTTTGGTTTCTTTGTTCGTCTCGATGAGCTGTTTATCGACGGTCTGGTGCATGTCTCCAGCCTGGATAACGACTACTACCGTTTTGACCAGGTCGGGCAGCGTCTCATTGGTGAATCCGGCGGTCAGACCTATCGTCTGGGCGATCGTGTGGAAGTGAAGGTCGAAGCGGTCAATATGGACGAGCGCAAGATCGACTTCAGCCTGATCTCCAGCGAGCGTGGCCCGCGTAATGTGGGTAAAACGGCGCGTGAGAAGGCGAAAAAGGGTGGCAACGGTAATACCAGCGGCAAACGTCGTCAGGCGGGTAAGAAAGTGAACTTCGAGCCAGATAGCGCCTTCCGCGGCGAGAAGAAAAAGAAACCGAAGGCAGCGAAGAAAGAAGCTCGCTCCGCGAAAAAGCCTTCCGCTAAGACCCAAAAAATTGCCGCCGCTACCAAAGCGAAGCGCGCGGCGAAGAAAAAGCAGGCGGAGTAATTCCGCCCCTTACCCTGACCCTCTCCCCATCGGGGAGAGGGAAAAGTATCGTCATAATGAGAACCATCAATGAGTGAAATGATTTACGGCATCCACGCGGTGCAAGCCCTGCTGGAGCGCGCACCGGAGCGTTTTCAGGAAGTGTTCATTCTGAAAGGGCGTGAAGACAAGCGTCTGATGCCGCTGATCCACGCCCTGGAGGCACAGGGTGTGGTGATCCAACTGGCAAACCGCCAGTTCCTGGATGAGAAAAGTGACGGCGCGGTTCACCAGGGGATCATTGCCCGCGTGAAGCCGGGTCGTCAGTATCAGGAAAACGATCTGCCGGATCTGATTGCCGAGCTGGATAACCCATTTTTCCTGATCCTCGATGGCGTTACCGATCCGCACAACCTCGGTGCATGTCTGCGTAGTGCTGATGCTGCCGGTGTACACGCGGTCATCGTGCCAAAAGATCGCTCTGCACAGCTGAACGCCACGGCCAAAAAAGTGGCCTGCGGCGCGGCAGAGAACGTTCCGTTGATCCGTGTTACCAACCTGGCGCGCACCATGCGTCTGCTGCAGGAAGAGAATATCTGGATTGTCGGTACCGCCGGTGAAGCCGATCATACCCTCTATCAGAGCAAAATGACTGGCCGTCTGGCGCTGGTGATGGGAGCCGAAGGTGAAGGGATGCGTCGTCTGACGCGCGAGCACTGCGATGAGCTAATCAGCATTCCGATGGCGGGCAGCGTGTCGTCTCTGAACGTTTCTGTTGCGACGGGCATCTGCCTGTTTGAAGCGGTGCGTCAGCGGGGCTAGCCTTTTGTGCCCGGTAAGCACAACGCCACCGGGCATTGACCTCACTCCTCTAACGACCGCAAATGGTCATCCTTCCTGAGCGTCATCAGCGCCGCAATGCTCACCACTGCTGTCGTCATGACGTAGTACGCTGGAATATCCAGATTGCCCGTCTCTTTAATCAGCCCGGTAATAATCAACCCTGCGCAGCCTGAAAAAATAGCGTTCGACAGGGAGTAAGCCAACCCAAGCCCGGTATAGCGCACACGCGTCGGGAACATCTCAGAGAGCATCGCCGGGCCAGGCCCTGCCAGCATTCCCACCAGACCACCTGCAATCAATACCACCAGCGCTTTCACTGCCAGCGTACTGGATTCGGCCTGCAGGATTTTCAGGAGTGGCAGGGCGAGGATCAGCAGCAGCGTGGTGGCGATAACCATCACCGTGCGACGCCCGATCCGGTCGCTCAGGATCCCAGAGGGAATGATGGTGAGTGCAAAACCAATATTCGAAATCACCGCTATTAATAACGCCTGGTTAAAGCCGGTGTGCAGCGCTGACTGCAGGTAGGTTGGCATAATCACCAGATAGGTATACCCCGCCGCTGACCAGACCATCACCCTGCCAATCCCCATTATGATAGCTCTGAGGGTCGCAGCGGTATCCGCCCGAGCGGTGACCGGTTTGTCCTGCTGCTGCACAAAGCTGGGTGTCTCTTCCATGCTTACCCGAAGCCATAGTGCGACGACGCCCATGGGCAGCGCCAGGAAGAACGGAATGCGCCAGCCCCAGTCATGCAAAGCTTCAGGGGTGAGGAGGGCGGAGAGTAGCGCGACAATGCCTGCGCCTGCCAGCAATCCCAGCGCCACGGTGAAGGATTGCCACGCGCCGTACAGGCCGCGCTTGCCGCGCGGGGCAAACTCCGTCATCAGCGAGACCGCACCGCCGTACTCGCCGCCCGCGAACAGCCCCTGCAGGATGCGAAGCAGTGTAATAATGAGCGGTGCGGCAATCCCGATGCTGGCGTAGACCGGCACCACGCCGATAGCGGCGGTAGCGAGCGTCATCAATACCAGCACAATGATTAGCGTTGGCTTACGGCCAATCCTGTCGCCAATGCGGCCAAACACCACCGCGCCCAGGGGACGGAAAAAGAAAGCGATGGCAAACGAGGCGTAGGTCAGGATCAGGCTGGTTAGCCCCGCTTCCCCCTCAAGCTGGAAGAAGTTTTTCGCAATAACGGTCGCCAGAAAACCGTAGACCGCAAACTCATACCACTCGATAAAGTTACCAATGGAGCCTGCAATTAATGCTCGCTTGTGCGCATCCGGTTGCATAACGATCCTCACTGAAGGGGGTAAGAATAAATTATTCAACAAAAGAGAAGTGATGAAATAGTTTATTCTTATGTTCTGTGAGCTATTTCACGAATGATATCAGCAGGATCGCCACTGTGTGACTTCACTCCCATGCAGCGTGTATGCGGTCTGTCCATACTTACCTTCATTGCCACCGAGCCACTGAAGGAGGGAGACAGCATGCACTGGCAGACCCATACCGTTTTTAATCAACCAGCCCCACTCTCAAACAGTAACCTTTTCCTCTCTGACTGCGCCCTGCGTGACGCAGTTTCCCGCGAGGGTGCCGAGTGGGATAGTGAGTTGCTCGCCAGCATCGGGCAGCAGTTAGGCACCGCTGAGTCACTGGAGCTGGGCAGGCTGGCGAACGTGAATCCACCTGAGCTATTACGCTATGATGCCACCGGGGAGCGGCTGGATGATGTCCGCTTTCATCCCGCATGGCACTTGCTGATGCAAGGACTCTGTGCCAACCGTGTACACAACCTGGCGTGGGAAGAGGAGGCGCGAAAGGGCTCTTTTGTCGCCAGAGCCGCACGGTTTGTTCTGCATGCGCAGGTCGAAGCCGGCACGCTTTGTCCCATAACCATGACTTTTGCTGCGACACCCTTGCTACAGCAGACGCTCCCCAAAATATTTCATGACTGGCTGACGCCGCTACTCAGCGATCGCTACGATCCTCATCTTGCTCCAGGATCGCAAAAGCGTGGTCTGCTGATCGGCATGGGGATGACGGAAAAGCAGGGCGGATCCGACGTTCTCAGCAACACCACCAAAGCAGAAAAATGCAGCGATGGTAGCTACCGGCTGGTGGGACACAAATGGTTTTTCTCGGTGCCTCAAAGCGATGCGCACCTGGTGCTGGCCCAGGCGAAAGGCGGACTCTCCTGCTTTTTTGTTCCCCGTTTTTTGCCTGACGGACAACGGAATGCCGTGCGTCTGGAGCGGCTGAAAGACAAGCTCGGTAACCGATCCAACGCCAGCAGCGAGGTGGAGTTTCTTGATGCCTCCGGCTGGCTGCTTGGGGAAGAGGGCGAAGGCGTGCGGCAGATCCTGAGAATGGGCGGGCTGACGCGTTTTGACTGCGCACTAGGCAGCCACGGGTTGATGCGCCGGGCGTTATCTGTGGCGCTTTACCACGCCCATCAGCGGCAGACGTTCGGGAAAAACCTTATCGATCAACCCTTGATGCGCGATGTGCTGAGCCGTATGGCCCTGGTGCTGGAGGGGCAAACTGCACTGTTATTTCGTCTGGCGCGGGCGTGGGATAAACGCGCGGATCCGCAAGAAGCCGCCTGGGCTCGGTTGTTCACCCCTGCGGCGAAATTTAGCGTGTGCAAAACCGGAATCCCCTTTGTGGCAGAAGCAATGGAAGTCCTCGGCGGTATGGGCTACTGCGAGGAGAGCGAACTACCACGACTCTACCGTGAGATGCCGGTAAACAGCATCTGGGAAGGATCGGGCAATATTATGTGCCTGGATGTGTTGCGCGTACTGACTAAGCAGCCCGGTGTCTTCGACCTGCTGACCGACGATTTTGCGCAGGTGAAAGGGCAGGACAGACACTTCGATCGTAGCTGGCGGCAACTACAGCAAAAACTGCGTAAACCTCAGGAGGCACAGGGGCGGGAGATCGCGCAGCAGCTTTTCTTACTGGGTGCCGGGAGCCAAATGCTGCAGCACGCATCGCCACCCGTGGCGCAGGCGTGGTGCCGCATGATGCTTGATACCCGCGGTGGGACGCTGATGAACGAGCAGGTGCAAAGTGACCTGCTGCTGCGTGCCACCGGCAGGGTTGGCTAGTTTTTCAGCTGGAACAAGCTCACCAGTTGGGTGAGATGCGAACCTTTCTCACGCAGCGTTTGTGCCGTTTGTTCGCTGCGTGAGACGCGATCGGCGTTGATGTGTGATGCTTCGCCAATATGGGTCATAGCAAGATTAACCTGACCGATTCCTGCGGATTGCTCGCGTGACGCGTGGTTAATCTCCATGACCAGCTGGCTGATGTTATCAATATGAAGAATGATGGAGTCCATCGCCAGACGCGTCTGTTCGGACAGCGCGTGTCCTTCACTGACTTTCCTGAGCGTATCGCCAATCAGCTGTTCAATCTCCTTCACTGCGTTAGCGCTACGTCCAGCCAGAGCGCGAACTTCCTGCGCGACCACCGCAAAACCTTTTCCGTGTTCACCAGCACGAGCCGCCTCTACTGCCGCATTGAGCGCCAGGATATTGGTCTGGAAAGCGATTGACTCAATCACGCGCGTGATGTCTTCGATGCGTTTTGACGCTTCCCGGATGTCATCCATGGTGGCAACCGCATGGGTTACCGTCTCGCCACCCTGATGTACCGCGAGCGAGGTTTCACTTACCAACTGCTGTGTTTGCTCCATATTGGCCGCGTTTTGCTGTACGGTTGCGGCCAGTTGCTCCATGCTGGCGGAGGTCTCTTCCACGCTGCTGGCCTGTTTGTTGATCTGCTCTGAAATCTCGCCGGTATCGGAGGCCAGGGCGTTTGTCCCCATATGGATTTCACCTGCCGCTTCGCGAACCTGCAGAACCATTTTTTGCAGTCCGCCACCGATACCATTGATGGCATCAACCAACTGACCAACCTCGTCCTGGCGCGTTACGGGAAGGCTGGAACGCAGATCGCCCGCAGCATACTGACGAGCCAGATGAATCACATTTCTCAGCGGTTGGGTAAGCATCCTACGAATAATCATCACAAAGAGGCCCGCGAAGAGTACAGACAACACCACACCAGCCAGCAGGAAACGGTCACGCAGAGTGGTCACGCTTGAGAGCAGTACGGATTTATCCACTTCGCCGACGATGGTCCAGTTCCAGCCTGGCAGCGGGGTATAGGCCATTTTCACCGTGCGGCCATCTTCAGTGATGCGTTCCAGTGTGCCGGGTTTGTCACTCAGCAGCTGCTGTTGTGTTGCACTGTCCCATTTCGGTAACTGACCCTCCTCGCTGGAATGGAACAGATACTGGCCGCGCGTTTTGCCGTTGCTGCGATCCAGCACAAAGAAGTGGCCGCTCTCACCCAGACGGCGGTTGAGGATTTTCTCGCGCATGACGTTCCAGGAGCGGGTGATGTCCACGCCGACAAAGACGATCGCAATGATCTGTCCTTCGGCGTTTTTAACGGGCTGGTACTGGGTGATGTAACGCTTGCCAAACAGCAGCGCCAGTCCACGGTAGACTTCGCCTTTGCTTACGGCAGCGAAGGCCGGGCTGGAGACATCCAGAACAGTACCCATTGCACGCTCGCCATTCTCTTTGCGCAGGGAAGTGGCCACGCGAACAAAGTCGTTACCGCTGCGTACAAACAGCGTCGAAATGGCTCCCGTACGATTCAGGAACTCGTCCGAAAGGGTGTTATTTTCATGCAGCCCGGTTTCTCCGCCTTTCAGAAGCGGAACGCTAAGCCCGTTTATCGTCTGGGGTTGGGAACGATCAATATTCAGAGGCTGCGGTAAAAAGGTGGAAAACAGGCGGGTATAACTCTCGACCTCTTCACTCAGGCTGGTGTTAAACATCTGCACCATATCGACCATGCCAGTGGACTGGTTATGCAGATCCTCGACCGCAAGCTCTTCAAGCTGCTGGCTGGCTTTTTGGCTGAGCAGAAAAGTGAAAAGCAAAAACAGTATGGCGACACTGACACCCGTAAGCAGTGACAGCTTCGTACCAAGTCCTGCACGGCGAAAAAAATTGATCATATATTGCTCATCATTGAAAAGGTATGGTTCTTCAACGGCAGAGCGGGGATGACGTTTATCCCTTTAATGTAACAAAATGTTATTTAATTGTTTTTGATATGTTTGTTGCAAGGTGAAAAATTTGCAAAAACGAAAAGCCACTAAAAATAAGTGGCTTTTATCGGGAAGGGTTAAACATAAAGAATGGCCTGTACGCGCCAATGATCAACATGGTTATCTTCCTGCATCTGGATGATTCGATACCAGGAAGCGCCCTGCTCATCGGCTTTCAATGCAACTACACGTTCAACGTCTTGCGGGCTCCCTGAAATATTATTCACGGAGATCTGGCCTATTTCATTCAGACCCGTTACACAATCAGCACTGGCGAATTCTGCTGACTGTGCGGTTGTGCTCACAAGGCCAGCTGAGAGCAACAGAGAGGTCAAAGCAAGAGTTCGTTTCATCGTCAGCTCCATTTCACATATTTCCGGTATCCGCCGGGCAATCCTTCGCAAATAAACTCACTTCCATTGTCGCGGGCATGGAGTTTATTGTGGACAGGAAAATGTCTATGGACGCAAAGCAGTGTAAATGTCGTTCAAAGGAAGACCATTACTTATGGTACAAAATTGCCTGTGAGTACCACTGTCCCGTTATGATGGTTTCATCGATCATAATGATGACGTAATAATCTGCTTTGGCGGCGACGGCTTGTGCTTTTATTGCCTCTTCAGCGTCATCCGGAGAGCCGCGAACCAGCGCGGAGACCGTGCCCATTCGCTGTAATCCTTCCGTCTGATTACGACGAATCTCCTGTGGATGATCGGCGACCGGCGGAGCGGGCTGCGGCGTTCCCTGCAGTGCGTTACAGCCACTGAGCAGAGACACCAGCAATAAAGCAGCAAACCTGCGCATAACCATATCTCGTTTCCTGATAGCCATAGTGTAGTTGTCTGTGAATTTAGTTTTGGGGGAATGTTCCCGAAGTGTTATCTGGGACGTATATTTCGAATGAAAATGACGTGAAAGCGTAACCCAGTTCTCAACATTATGAATCATACATTCGGACAGGGTCGACAATGATTGAAATTGAAATACGCCATCTCGGCGACCATGAAATTTTACACGCGATACCAGCGGGAAAACGTGATGTGCCGCTGCCTGTTATCGTTTTTTATCATGGATTTACGTCTTCGAAGCTGGTTTACAGTTATTTTGCGGTGGCGCTGGCTCAGGCCGGCTTTCGAGTGGTAATGCCGGATGCACCTGACCACGGCGCACGCTTTACGGGGAATGAACAGGCTCGGCTTGGACGGTTCTGGCACATTCTGCACGGCAGTCTGACCGAGTTTGCCGGGTTGCGTGATGCGCTCTATGAGGCAGGGCTGGTGGCTGATGATCGTCTGGCCGTGGCCGGGGCGTCAATGGGGGGCATGACGGCGCTGGGGATTATGACGCATCACCCAGAGGTGAAATCCGTCGCCTGCCTGATGGGCTCGGGCTATTTTACCTCACTGGCGAAGACGCTTTTTCCCCCTCAGGATTTAACGGAAATGACCGCGACGCTGGCAGAGTGGGAAGTGACCCGGGCATTGCCGCGTCTGGCCGATCGCCCGCTGCTGTTGTGGCACGGTGACGCGGATGACGTGGTCCCACCCGATGGAACCTTCCGTCTTCAACAGTCGTTGCAGCGCGAGGGACTGGATAGCAACCTGACCTGCCTGTGGGAAGCGGGCGTCCGCCACCGCATCACGCCCACGGCACTGGACGCCACGGTGGCATTCTTCCGCCAGCATTTTTAAACGCGCAGCACTTTTACGCCCTGATCTTCCAGCTTCTGGAGGATCTCTGGGTTGGCCCCTTTGCCGGTGATCACCATGTCGATCTGTTCGGCGCGGCTGAATAACATCCCTGCGCGCTCGCCCACTTTGCTGCTGTCGACCAGCACAACGAGCTTGCCCACAACGTTAAGCATGTTTTGCTCCGCCATCGCGGTCAGCATATCGGTTTTATACAGGCCATCTGCCGTCAGGCCTTTGCCGCTGGTAAACATCCAGTGCCCGGCATAGAGACTGTTTTCGCTGTCCTGAGGGCTAAGGGTGATGGACTGGCTTTTGTTGTACTGCCCGCCCATGATCACCACGCTCTCATGCTCCTGGTCGATGAGATAGTTGGCGAGCGGTAAGTAGTTGGTGATGATTTGTACCGGTTTTCCGCACATCTCCCGGCCCAGAAGAAACGCCGTGGAGCCGCAGTTGATGACTACGCTCTCGCCGGGATTCACCAGCTGCGATGCGGCTCTGGCAATACGCACTTTTTCATCATGATTTTGTGCCTGATGAATGTTCATTGGCGTCCAGCGCGGGCGTTGTTGGCTGATCGCTTCTGCGCCGTTGCGGACTTTTTTCAGTTTCCCGCTCTCATCCAGCTTGTTGATATCCCGCCGTGCTGTCGCCGGGGAAATCCCTAAATGCTCGATGACTTTCTCGACGGTGATGAAACCTGTTTGCGCCAGGAGTTCCAGGAGAATTTGATGCCGTTGCGCTTCCGTCATGAGCTATTCCGATAAGAATTGATTTGAAAAGATGATATTTGAAATAGCATGAAATTACTAAAATAATTATGGAATCGCCAGACAGAAGTCTGGCGATTTGGCTTCACAATCAGAGGAAGGACTTGAACGGCAGGTCGGGTTCGATGGTGAAGCAATCATCAAAGCCACGCGGGTAGTGATACTCGAGGTTGTCTTTGTCCAGTGGCCAGGTGAACTTGCCTCCAACCTGCCAGATGAATGGCTTGAAGCCATATTTCAGACGATCTTTTTTCATCTCCCACAGTACGCGGATTTCCTGTGGGTCGGCCTGGAAATTGGACCAGATATCATGGTGGAACGGGATCACCACTTTGGTGTTCAATGCTTCCGCCATGCGCAGCATATCAGCGCTGGTCATCTTGTCAGTGATGCCTCGTGGGTTCTCGCCGTAGGAGCCCAGCGCCACGTCAATCTGATGTTCATTACCGTGCTTCGCATAGTAGTTGGAGTAGTGAGAGTCACCGCTGTGGTACAGAGAGCCGCCAGGGGTTTTAAACAGATAGTTAACCGCGCGCTCGTCCATGCCATCTGGTAGTACCCCAGCGGCTTTCTGATCGGCAGGCAGAGTAATCAATGCGGTACGGTCAAAGGCATCAAGCGCGTGGATTTCAATGTCTTTAATTTTCACCACATCGCCCGGCTTCATGACAATGCAGCGCTCTTTCGGTACACCCCAGCCAATCCAGAGATCCACGCAGGTCTGCGGTCCGATAAACGGGACGTCATCGGCACAGTTTTGCATGACCGCTGCCGCTACATTTACGTCGATATGGTCGTTGTGATCGTGCGTTGAGAGAACAGCATCGATCTGCCGAATAGCAAATGGATCAAGCACAAAAGGTGTCGTACGCAGGTTTGGCTGCAGTTTTTCCACACCCGCCATACGCTGCATCTGATGGCCTTTTTTCATCAACGGGTTGCCGTGGCTCTGTTTGCCCGTACCGCACCAGAAATCGACGCAAATGTTCGCACCACCCTCTGATTTCAACCAGATACCGGTACAACCCAGCCACCACATTGCAAAGGTACCGGGAGCAACCCGTTCCTGCTCGATCTCTTCGTTCAGCCAGCTACCCCATTCCGGAAAGGTGCTCAGAATCCATGATTCGCGGGTGATGGTGTTTACTTTACTCATCGTTTGACTCCTGGTTTTAATCAAAAGTAATCACAATGTGATTTGTTGTGATTAATGCTGGCACCATTTGACGTACTTTGCAACGGTAAAAATGAGGAATTTTATCTGTTCGACTTCACGGATTATCCGCTTTTACCTTGTTAGACTATCTCTTATTAATGATTAATTTCATGAATTATAAAGATTAAATTATTTATCTCAGAGGGCGGTGAAAATCATTACTCACAGCATGGAAATAATTTGCGTGATACGTCACAAATAATCAAATTCAATCTTGTGGTGATTATTTGTGATTACTAGAGTGATGGCACCAACCACACAGGGATTGCCCCTCGTGTTCTCATTTCTGGAGAGAGTTATGGAGATCCTCTACAACGTCTTTACCGTGTTCTTTAATCAGGTAATGACTAACGCCCCGCTGCTGCTGGGTATCGTGACGTGCCTGGGCTATATCCTGCTGCGCAAGAGCGTCAGCGTTATTATTAAAGGCACGATTAAGACCATCATTGGTTTCATGCTGTTGCAGGCAGGGTCAGGCATTCTGACCAGCACGTTTAAGCCTGTCGTGGCCAAAATGTCGGAAGTGTATGGCATCAATGGTGCGATCTCTGACACATATGCATCAATGATGGCCACTATCGATCGCATGGGGGATGCCTATAGTTGGGTCGGTTATGCGGTGCTGCTCGCGCTGGCGCTGAACATTATTTATGTTCTTCTGCGCCGCATTACAGGCATTCGCACCATCATGCTGACGGGACACATCATGTTCCAGCAGGCGGGGCTCATTGCGGTTTCTCTCTATATTTTCGGCTACCCAATGTGGACCACGATTATCTGCACCGCAGTGCTGGTATCGCTCTACTGGGGTATCACCTCCAACATGATGTACAAGCCAACACAGGAAGTGACTGATGGTTGCGGTTTTTCAATCGGCCATCAGCAGCAGTTTGCCTCCTGGATTGCTTACAAAGTTGCACCGTACCTGGGTAAAAAAGAAGAGAGCGTTGAAGACCTCAAGCTGCCTGGCTGGCTGAATATCTTCCACGACAACATCGTTTCTACGGCGATTGTGATGACCCTTTTCTTCGGCGCCATTCTGCTCTCCTTCGGCATTGATGTAGTGCAGGCGATGGCAGGGAAAACCCACTGGACGGTCTATATCCTGCAGACCGGCTTCTCCTTCGCAGTGGCAATTTTCATCATCACTCAGGGCGTGCGTATGTTCGTTGCCGAGCTGTCTGAAGCCTTCAACGGGATTTCCCAGCGCCTGATTCCTGGCGCAGTACTGGCGATTGACTGTGCGGCTATCTACAGCTTCGCACCGAACGCGGTGGTCTGGGGCTTTATGTGGGGCACTATCGGCCAGCTGATTGCTGTGGGCATCCTGGTAGGCTGCGGCTCCTCAATCCTGATTATCCCTGGTTTTATCCCGATGTTCTTCTCCAACGCCACCATCGGCGTCTTTGCAAACCACTTTGGCGGCTGGCGCGCGGCGCTCAAGATCTGCCTGGTGATGGGCATGGTGGAAATTTTCGGTTGTGTGTGGGCGGTCAAGCTCACCGGCATGAGCGCCTGGATGGGCATGGCGGACTGGTCAATTCTGGCGCCACCAATGATGCAGGGCTTTGCATCCGTCGGACTGGTCTTTATGGCCGTCATCATTCTGATTGCTCTGGCTTATATGTTCTTCGCGGGCCGCGCTCTGCGCGCTGAAGAAGATGCGGAAAAACAAACAGCAGAAGTGTCTGCTCATTAAGGAGTTTCGATTATGACCGTACGTATCCTGGCTGTGTGTGGCAATGGGCAAGGTAGCTCCATGATCATGAAGATGAAAGTGGACCAGTTTTTAACCCAGTCAAACATCGATCACACGGTGAACAGCTGTGCAGTGGGTGAATACAAAAGTGAGCTGAACGGCGCGGACATCATCATCGCCTCTACCCACATCGCCGGCGAAATTAGTGTGTCAGGCAATAAATATGTCGTGGGTGTACGCAACATGCTTTCACCTGCGGATTTCGGACCAAAGCTGTTGGAAGTGATCAAAGAACATTTCCCACAAGACGTGAAGTAAGGACGCCACATGAAACTACGTGATTCTCTGGCAGAGAATAATTCCATTCTTTTACAGGCTGAGGCCAGCACCTGGCAGGAAGCGGTGAAGCTGAGCGTGGATTTACTGGTTAAAGCTGATGTTGTCGAGCCACGTTATTACCAGGCCATTCTGGATGGCGTTGCTCAGCACGGCCCTTACTTTGTCATTGCACCGGGCCTGGCCATGCCGCATGGCCGGCCGGAAGAGGGGGTGAAGAAAACCGGCTTTGCCCTGGTGACGCTGAAAACGCCGTTGGTGTTTAACCATGAAGATAACGACCCGGTAGACATTCTTATCACCATGGCCGCTGTTGATGCCAATACCCACCAGGAGGTGGGCATCATGCAGATCGTGAATCTGTTTGATGACGAGGCCAATTTCGACCGTTTACGTGCCTGCCGCACCGAGCAGGAAGTGCTGGATTTGATTGATATCGCCACCGCGGCGGCAGTTTAAGAGGAATTGAACATGTCATTACCAATGTTGCAGGTTGCGCTGGATAACCAAACGCTGTCCCACGCTTACGAAACGACCCGTCTGATTGCAGAAGAAGTGGACATCATCGAAGTTGGAACCATTTTGTGCGTGGGCGAAGGTGTCCGTGCTGTTCGCGACCTGAAGGCGCTCTATCCGCACAAAATCGTGCTGGCGGATGCCAAGATTGCGGACGCAGGCAAAATTCTCTCTCGTATGTGTTTTGAAGCCAACGCCGACTGGGTCACCGTGATCTGCTGTGCGGATATCAACACCGCCAAAGGCGCGCTGGACGTGGCAAAAGAGTTTAACGGCGACGTGCAGATTGAATTGACCGGCTTCTGGACCTGGGAGCAGGCGCAGGAGTGGCGCGACGCGGGCATTCAGCAGGTGGTTTACCACCGTAGCCGTGATGCACAGGCTGCAGGCGTGGCGTGGGGTGACGCAGATATCAGTGCGATTAAACGTCTGGCTGATATGGGCTTTAAAGTGACCGTTACGGGCGGCCTGGCGCTGGAAGATCTGCCGTTATTCAAGGGTATTCCAATTCACGTCTTCATTGCGGGTCGTAGCATCCGCGATGCTGCCTCCCCGGTAGAAGCGGCGCGTCAGTTCAAACGCTCCATCGCTCAGCTTTGGGGCTAAGGAGCGGGTATGTTGTCAAAACAAGTCCCGCTTGGCATCTATGAAAAGGCACTCCCCGCGGGGGAGTGCTGGCTGGCGCGGTTACGGTTGGCAAAAGAGCTGGGTTTCGATTTTGTCGAAATGTCAGTGGATGAGACAGACGATCGCCTCTCTCGCCTCGACTGGAGTCGTGAACAACGCCTGGCGCTGGTGGGCGCTATCGCTGAAACGGGTGTGCGCGTGCCCTCCATGTGTCTCAGTGCCCATCGGCGATTCCCGCTTGGGAGTGAAGATGATGCCGTGCGTGCTCAGGGTCTGGAGATCATGCGGAAAGCCATTCGCTTTGCTCAGGACGTCGGCATCCGGGTGATCCAACTGGCAGGTTATGACGTTTACTATCAGGAAGCCAACGATGAAACGCGCCGTCGTTTCCGTGACGGCCTGAAAGAGAGCGTCGAGATGGCAAGCCGTGCGCAGGTGACGCTGGCGATGGAGATCATGGATTATCCGTTAATGAACTCGATCAGCAAAGCGCTGGGCTACGCGCACTATCTGAATAATCCGTGGTTCCAGCTCTATCCTGATATTGGCAACTTGTCGGCATGGGATAATGACGTGCAGATGGAACTGCAGGCAGGTATAGGTCATATCGTGGCGGTTCACGTCAAAGATACGCGGCCTGGTGTGTTCAAAAATGTTCCGTTCGGCACCGGGGTGGTGGATTTCGAACGGTGCTTCCAGACGCTCAAGCAGACAGGGTATTGCGGGCCTTACCTGATTGAGATGTGGAGTGAAACGTCGGATGACCCGGCCGCGGAAGTGGCGAAAGCGCGCGACTGGGTGCGTGAGCGAATGGCGCGTGCGGGTATGCTGGAGGCTGAACATGCTTAAGCTCAAACAGCAGGTCTTTGAGGCCAATATGGATCTGCCGCGTTACGGCCTGGTGACCTTCACCTGGGGTAACGTCAGTGCTATCGATCGCGATCGTGGGGTGATCGCAATTAAGCCGAGCGGTGTGGCGTATGAAACCATGAAAGTGGACGATATGGTGCTCGTGGATCTCGAAGGAAATGTTGTCGATGGCAAATGGCGACCTTCTTCCGATACGGCCACTCACCTGGCGCTTTACCGGCGTTATCCTTCACTGGGTGGTGTTGTGCATACGCACTCAACGCATGCTACGGCCTGGGCACAGGCGGGTCTGGCAATACCCGCTCTGGGAACTACGCATGCAGATTACTTCTTTGGCGACATCCCCTGTACACGGGCACTTACGCAGGATGAAGTGGAAGGTGAGTACGAACTCAACACCGGTAAGGTGATTATTGAGACCTTGGGAGACAGTGAGCCGCTGCATACACCGGGCATTGTGGTGTACCAGCACGGTCCGTTCTCGTGGGGTAAAGATGCCCACGACGCTGTCCATAATGCGGTGGTCATGGAGGAGGTGGCACGAATGGCGTGGATTGCCCGCGACATTAACCCACAGCTTCAGGGCATTGATGATTACCTGATGGACAAGCACTTCAAGCGTAAGCACGGCCCAAACGCATATTACGGGCAAAAGTGAATAAGTGCTCTGGAATACCAAAAAACAGTTGTAACCGGTGGTATTTCAGAGCCATTCATAAAAAAAAGCCCCCGGGCTGGGGGCAAGTTAAACTATGGCTATGTTCTCGTTGTTGGGCTTCCTGGTGCTAGCGTTAAAACGTTATCTGTATATATCTGCACTGGCGTGCATGTTGCCGTTGCTACCGGGTTCACGCATCAGAATGACGTGATAGTATGTAGCACCCTGAGCATCGGTTTCTTTGTTAAGAGCCTGATCTGCTTCACTTTCAGTGGCGAAATTATGATTGATGTAGATTACGCCCAAGCTTTGCACATCATCCATGTTTCTGGCCTGTCGGCTGTCTATTTTGATGGCTGCCATCGCGTTTGCACTGAGCAAAAGCGCAGCCATTATGGCTAATACGATTTTTTTCATGATATGCGCTCCACGACTGCGTGCTGTGAGAGAGTGGTGTGATACTCCTTCTTTAATTCAGATGACCTCTGATTAAAGTGTAATCACTCATTCGGCGGGAAAGCGTGACCATTTCTGATGCTGTTGTTCAAAAAAACAACGCTTTCGGATGTGAGTAATTTTAAATCATCCACTTAGACCAGCTTTGCGCTTTGTGCGAATTATTTGTGCAATCAGCTTGAGTTTCCAGGGGGGTGCAAGTATTATGACGCGTCAATTTTTCAGCCGACCTTTAACACGTTCCTTGCCTCCCCGGGCCTCGGCTGACCCAGACAGGAGGCTGAATAATCCGTAAGGAGCAATTCGATGCGTCATTACGAAATCGTTTTTATGGTCCATCCTGACCAGAGCGAACAGGTTCCGGGTATGATCGAGCGCTACACTGGTGCAATCACTGCAGCAGCGGGCACGATCCACCGTCTGGAAGACTGGGGCCGCCGTCAGCTGGCTTACCCGATCAACAAACTGCACAAAGCTCACTACGTTCTGCTGAACGTTGAAGCGCCGCAGGAAGTGATCGATGAGCTGGAAACTAACTTCCGCTTCAACGATGCCGTTATCCGCAGCATGGTTATGCGTACTAAACACGCAGTTACCGAAGCATCTCCGATGGTTAAAGCGAAAGACGAGCGCCGCGAGCGTCGCGATGATTTCGCAAACGAAACCGCAGATGATTCTGATGCTGGGGATTCTGAAGAGTAATTTCTGATGACCAACCGTCTGGCGTTGTCCGGCATCGTATGCAGGGCTCCCCTTCGAAAGGTCAGTCCATCAGGAATTCCGCATTGCCAGTTCGTGCTTGAGCATCGTTCTGTGCAAGAGGAAGCCGGGTTTCACCGGCAGGCATGGTGCCAAATGCCCGTTATTATTAGCGGACACGAAAACCAGGCCATTACTCACAGTTTAACGGTCGGTAGTGCAGTAATCGTTCAGGGGTTCATCTCTTGCCACAAGGCAAAGAACGGTCTGAGCAAAATGGTTCTGCATGCCGAGCAGATTGATTTGATAGATTCTGGAGACTAGCCATATGGCACGTTATTTCCGTCGTCGCAAGTTCTGCCGTTTCACCGCGGAAGGCGTTCAAGAGATCGACTATAAAGATATCGCAACGCTGAAAAACTACATCACCGAAAGCGGTAAGATTGTCCCAAGCCGTATCACCGGTACTCGTGCAAAATACCAGCGTCAGCTGGCTCGCGCTATCAAACGCGCTCGCTACCTGTCCCTGCTGCCGTACACTGATCGTCATCAGTAATCGGGCACGGTCCATTAATACGACTTTAAGAGGATAAGGTAATGCAAGTTATTCTGCTTGATAAAGTAGCAAACCTGGGCAGCCTGGGTGATCAGGTAAACGTTAAAGCGGGCTACGCTCGTAACTTCCTGGTTCCACAGGGTAAAGCTGTTCCAGCTACCAAGAAAAACGTAGAGTTTTTCGAAGCACGTCGCGCTGAACTGGAAGCCAAACTGGCTGACGTTCTGGCGGCTGCTAACGCTCGCGCTGAGTCAATCAACGCACTGGGCACCGTTACCATCGCTTCCAAATCTGGCGACGAAGGTAAACTGTTCGGTTCCATCGGTACCCGCGATATCGCTGATGCAGTTTCTGCAGCAGGCGTTAAAGTGGCTAAGAGCGAAGTTCGTCTGCCGAACGGCGTTCTGCGTACCACTGGTGAGCACGAAGTTGACTTCCAGGTTCACAGCGAAGTGTTCGCTAAACTGGTTGTTAACGTTGTAGCTGAGTAATTTTTTACTCTGCTCACGTCGAGACGCCGGCCTTGTGCCGGCGTTTTGCTTTTTAAAGAACCGGGTTCTTAACGTGCCCTGATAAAACTGCCATCTGGCTGACGGGTAAACAGCACCTGCTGACCATTTCCCGTATCAATCGTTAGCCCGGTGACCACACCGCTGGCATTCTGACGAATCTGCACCATCTGACCATTTTGCAGGTTGCTGAGCGGCTTACCTGAACCCTCCACCTGCGCCATGGCATACACATCCGTTGGCGGCAGGTTATGATCGCGGAACAGCTGCGCCAGGGTTTTGCCTGGTTCTACGCGATAAGAGCGCCACTGCTGCTGGATACCGGTGGGCTGCTGCGTCTGTGGCTCAGCAGCGGCCTGTTCCTGCGGCTGTTCATCCTGGACCGGTTCTGGCTCAACTGGCGCGACCTGACCCGGATCGTTAGACGGCGTGACCAGCTGCGTCTGCATGGGTTGTGCATCAGGCTGAGGCCGCGTCTGCGACTGAATGTCCAGCTGTGCATTGCGGGCGACGGGCGCGGTATTGACATCATCGCCGCCGGAAGGAAGCAGGAAGCCCACGATCACCATCAGCGCGCCGATGATGATCCCTCTGCGATGCAGGGGAGGCAGCGGGTCCATGATGCGAAAATTGTCCGGCGCCTGCCAGATTTTCGCCAGGGTAGGTTTCAGTTCAAATCGCCCGGGCATGGCTCTCCTCCTGCTCCGCGTATTTTTTATCCTGTGCTCCGAAGTATAGTTTGCTAACTGCCTGAACGACGTAGCAAACCCGACATCCGTGACATCAGTTCGGGATTAATCCTGGTTATCTCTATTGTTTCTGTTTCGTCGCGGTTTGTCACCTTAACTTCAGACAAAGTTTTACCCATAAGGGCATGGCTGATATGCTGCCCGCTACTTTAAATGTGATGGAAGGAAATCCCATGACCACCCCGACTTTTGACACTATCGAAGCGCAGGCAAGTTACGGTATCGGCTTGCAGGTAGGACAGCAGCTGAGCGAATCCGGCCTGGAAGGTCTGTTACCTGAAGCGCTGGTGGCGGGTATCGCTGATGCGCTGGAAGGCAAACAGCCTGCCGTTCCGGTTGATGTTGTGCACCGTGCGCTGCGTGAAATCCACGAACGTGCTGACGCTGTACGTCGCGCACGTTTCGAAGAGATGGCAGCAGAAGGTGTTAAATTCCTGGAAGAGAACCGCGAGCGTGAAGGTGTGAACAGCACGGAGTCAGGCCTGCAGTTCCGCGTGATCAACCAGGGCGATGGCGCAATCCCGGCTCGCACTGACCACGTTCGTGTGCATTACACCGGTAAACTGATCGACGGTACTGTGTTCGACAGTTCTGTTGCGCGCGGCGAACCGGCTGAATTCCCGGTGAATGGTGTTATCGCGGGCTGGATCGAAGCGTTGACCCTGATGCCAGTCGGATCCAAATGGGAACTGACTATTCCGCACAACCTGGCTTACGGCGAGCGTGGTGCTGGTGCATCCATCCCGCCATTCAGCACGCTGGTCTTTGAAGTCGAGCTGCTGGAAATTCTGTAATCGACTTTTCTTATTTCCTCTCCCCGGTTGGGGAGGGGAAAATAGTGTTAAAACCTATAGTTACGATGTAATCAATATTTTATCTTGCAAACGAAACTGTTGCGTGTATTTTTGTGAGCTGTTTCGCGCTGTATGAGTGATATGACACTCACTTTCAACATATTATTAACATAATATCTAAATCATAGTATTCATCCCGCCGATTCTTACCTAATATCGATAAGCCCTTACAAAGGGATCGTCATTTTTCTGACGTATTTAAAGGCCAGAAGAGCCTTAACAACACAGACAGGCATAAACAGGAAAATATCACATGGTAGATCAGGTCAAAGTCGTCGCCGACGAAGAGGCGCCGTCTGAACAGTCGCTACGGCGCAATCTCACAAACCGTCATATTCAGCTCATTGCCATTGGAGGAGCCATTGGTACCGGGCTGTTTATGGGGTCAGGCAAAACTATCAGTCTTGCCGGGCCGTCGATCATATTCGTTTATATGATTATCGGTTTTATGCTTTTCTTCGTGATGCGTGCAATGGGTGAATTGCTGCTCTCTAATCTCGAATACAAATCCTTCAGCGACTTTGCTTCTGACCTCCTCGGGCCATGGGCGGGCTATTTCACTGGCTGGACCTACTGGTTCTGCTGGGTCGTCACCGGTATGGCGGATGTTGTAGCGATTACGGCTTACGCGCAGTTCTGGTTCCCCGGCCTTTCGGACTGGGTGGCTTCGCTGGCGGTCATTGTTCTGCTGCTGAGCCTTAACCTCGCCACCGTTAAAATGTTCGGTGAGATGGAATTCTGGTTCGCGATGATCAAAATCGTGGCCATCGTAGGGCTCATCGTGGTGGGGCTGGTGATGGTTCTCACGCACTTCCAGTCGCCAACGGGCGTTCAGGCCTCGTTTACTCATCTGTGGAATGATGGTGGTTGGTTCCCGAAAGGCATTAGCGGCTTCTTTGCGGGCTTCCAGATTGCGGTATTTGCTTTCGTGGGCATTGAACTGGTGGGGACCACGGCTGCAGAGACCAAAGATCCTGAGAAGTCTCTTCCGCGCGCTATTAACTCCATTCCGGTTCGTATCATCATGTTCTACGTCTTCGCGCTGGTCATCATTATGTCCGTGACGCCGTGGAGCTCTGTCGTGCCAACCAAGAGCCCGTTCGTTGAGCTGTTCGTCCTGGTGGGTCTGCCAGCGGCAGCGAGCCTGATTAACTTCGTGGTGCTGACCTCTGCGGCCTCTTCTGCCAACAGCGGCGTATTCTCCACCAGCCGTATGCTGTTTGGTCTGGCGCAGGAGGGCGTGGCGCCGAGCGCGTTCGCCAAGCTCTCTAAGCGTGCGGTACCGGCAAAAGGGCTGACCTTCTCCTGCATGTGCCTGCTGGGTGGTGTGGTGATGCTCTACGTGAACCCAAGCGTGATTGGCGCGTTCACCATGATTACCACGGTCTCTGCGATCCTGTTTATGTTCGTCTGGACCATCATCCTTTGTTCATACCTAGTGTACCGCAAGCAGCGTCCACACCTGCATGAAAAATCGATCTACAAGATGCCACTGGGCAAGTTGATGTGCTGGGTGTGCATGGCGTTCTTCGTCTTCGTGCTGGTTCTGCTGACGCTGGAAGATGATACCCGTCAGGCACTGATCGTCACGCCGCTGTGGTTTATTGCGCTGGGGCTGGGTTGGGTGTTTATCGGTAAAAAACGTATGGCAGGCATAAGGTAAAAGCAAAACGGCAACGTCAGTTGCCGTTTTTAGTTTTTGCACCCTCTCCCGGTGGGAGAGGGCCGGGGTGAGGGCATCAGGCCGCAGCGGCTTTTTTATTCCCCGGATAATGCACGTGGGAACAGAACGTTATTCTCAAGACTGATGTGTTCCATCAGGTCGTCGATCGTTTCGTTAATGCCGTTGTACATCGCTTTCCAGGTGGTACAGGCTTCTGGCGGCGGTGTAACGTTGCCGGTAGTGTGTTTGATCACTTCCAGCAGTTCACCTGCTTCATCGTGTTCGCTTTCCATCACGCTGATAGGCCCCATTGCCTGACTGCCCATTCCCTGTTTGATCATCGGGAAGAGGATCTGCTCTTCTTTCATCATGTGGCTGGAAAGTTCTTCGTGCAGCATAGTCAGGTATTTTGCCAGGCCGCACGGTACGGAAGGTTTGTCGGCATGTACGCGCTCGACTTTGGTTGCCTGCAGGATCAGTTCCGGCAGCTGTTCACGGTGACGGTCATGGTATCGCACGATGATATGGTCGATGATTTCAGCGAGTGGGGCAGTTCGCCAGTCTTTGTCGATGGGCTGCTCGGCCAGCAGCGCCAGCTCTGCTTCAATCACCTCAACATCCAGCTCTTTGCGCGAGGCTGCACGCGCCAGGGTTTGCTTACCGCCACAGCAGTAATCCATGTCGTATTTACGAAACAGCGCAGAAGCGCGAGGGATGGAGAGCGCCAGCTCGCCGAGGGGGTGGTCGCGATAGGCCATAGCAGTTACCTCGTCATCAATAATATAAGATGCATATTAAATGCATCTTTAAGCAAGCGCTATAACCCTTTAGAGGGAAGGGGGAAAATGAGATTCGGATCACAAAAAATCGCTCTTATTAACTCCCTGAATGGACTTAAGAAAGTGGTTTAGAAAGTTTTTAAAGGCGTAGAAACAGTAAACAACCCGCCGCGCCTGCCGATATATCCACGTCAGACAAACCTGCATATAACAAAGGCAACGCATGTTTAAACGTATAAAAGTTATTACCCTTCTGATTTCGGTGCTGCTTGCGCTCGGCATCATGCAAATGATTTCCGCCGGTATCTTTATCAACGCGCTTAACAACGATAAAAACAACTTCACCGTGTCACAGCTCTCCAGCAAAAACGTGGCGGAGTTTACCGATGCGTGGATCAGTCTGAACCAGGCACGCGTCACCCTGAACCGCGGGATGTTGCGTCTGCAAAGCAGCATGGCCTCTCAAATTAACGGCGGCCAGCTGAACGAGTTGGTAACCACGGCGAAAAACCTGCTGGCTGAAGCACAGGTCCATTACGATAAATACTATGCCTTGCCGGATACGCCAGGCCTGGATGAGAACCTGACTAACCAACTCGAAGAGTAGTACCGCATTTACTCTGCAACGTTGACGCAAATGAACGTGTTGCTGAGCCAGGGTAATCTGGAAGAGATGTTCAAGCAGAATGCAGAGCAAAAACAAAACGCGATGCAGACGGTTTACCGTGAATGGCGTGAAGCGCAGACCGCGCTCAGTGATAAAGGCATTCGGGATAATGAAAGTGATTACAAGCATATCCTGTGGATCCTCTCTGCGGTGATGCTTCTGGTGATTGCGGTCATTGTCTCCAGTTGGGTCGCCATGCGTCGCGTGCTGCTGCTGCCTCTGGAAGAGGTGATTAACCACATTCGCGCCATTGCGGCAGGCGATTTAACCCAGCCGATTCACGCAGAGGGTAAAAATGAAATGGCTATCCTGGCGCGCAACGTTCAGGAGATGCAAACCTCACTGGCGAACACCGTTGGCGTGGTGCGTGAAGGTGCCGATACCATTTACACCGGTGCAGGCGAAATTTCCGCAGGCAGTAACGATCTCTCTTCCCGTACCGAGCAGCAGGCCGCTTCTCTGGAAGAGACGGCAGCCAGCATGGAGCAACTGACGGCAACCGTGAAGCAGAACGCCGATAACGCGCGTCAGGCTTCTCGTCTGGCACTGGATGCCTCTTCAACCGCGAAGAAGGGCGGTAACGTAGTGGAAGGCGTGGTGCGTACGATGGACGAAATCGCCACCAGTTCCAGTAAGATTGCGCAAATTACTAACGTGATCGACGGTATTGCCTTCCAGACGAATATTCTGGCGCTGAACGCTGCGGTGGAAGCTGCCCGTGCGGGCGAGCAGGGGCGTGGTTTTGCGGTGGTGGCGGGGGAAGTACGTACCCTGGCCCAGCGCAGCGCCCAGGCGGCGAAAGAGATCAAAGCGCTGATCGATGATTCTGGCGAACGCGTGAACGCGGGCTCCCAGCTGGTTAACGAAGCCGGGGAGACGATGGCAGAGATCGTCAATGCGGTCACCCGCGTTACCGACATCATGGGCGAAATTGCCTCGGCCTCTGACGAGCAGAGTCGCGGTATCGACCAGGTGGGTCAGGCGGTAGCCGAGATGGACCGCGTGACCCAGCAGAACGCCTCGCTGGTAGAGGAGTCTGCAGCGGCGGCGGCAGCGCTGGAAGATCAGGCAGCTCGCCTGAACGAAGCGGTGGCGGTATTTAAAATTATCCGCAACCAGACGGTTAAAGCGGCTCCGGTGAAAACCTATGCACCAAAGGCGCAGCCCGTAGCGGCTGCGTCTGAGGCCAACTGGGAAACGTTCTAACTCTCCGAAGCCGGAACAACCATCGGTTTTTCCGGCTTCGCTCTTACCGCCATCACCACCCCGATGACCAGCAGCGCGATCCCGCAGGCCGTGAATAACGGCGGCACGCTCTGGCGCATCAGGAAGGTGTAAAGCAGCCCGGCCAGGGTTTCGAAAACAATCAGCGGCCCTAAGATCACCGTCGGCAGCTTCTGGCTGGCAATATTCCAGCACAGTGCGCCCACCCATGAGCACAGCACCGCAATCGCAACCATCAGGCCAATAAACACCCACGGTCTTGGCCCGAAGGGCTGGGTGAAGTCTGGCTGTTGATGGCCTAACCAGATGCACGCCCCGGCATATCCCACCAGTGAGACGGGCAGCGTCACTAGCGCCTGCGCCGTTGCCCACATCATCGGATGCTTGTCCGGGTTCTCCCGCAGCCAGCGTGCATTTCGCAGGGCATACCATGCCCAGCACGCCACGGAAATGAACGCCAGCATAATGCCAGAACCGTACCGCCACAGGTCAACATTCGCCTGCCCATGACGCAGCTCGGCAATATTGACGCATACCAGCCCCACGGCGGTGCATCCCAGCGCTGGCACCATTTTTGACCACGCCAGTTTGCCATCGCGCTGGCTATAGAGCAGGTTAGCAAAGACGGGGATAACGACCGGCAGCGTGCCGATAATCATGGTAGACACTGGCGCCCCGGTACGCTGAATGGCGCTCGCGAGGCAAACGTAATAGATAAGATTGCCCATCATGGTCAGCGCCAGCGCGGTACCCCAGTCCTGACGGCTGAGCTGACGCAAGCGCGCACGTCCCAGCCACGCCAGGGGCAGGGCAATCAGCCCCAGCGCCAGGTAACGTCCAGTCGACTGCAGTATTGCCGGATATTCGGGCACGATCAGCGGGCCGACAAAGATTAACCCCCACATCATCCCTGCCAGCAGGGCATACAACACACCACTAATCATTTTTCCATCCACAGGTATTTTCTCTGTACTCAGTGTAGGAGGGGAAAAGGGGCGCGTATTGTATGAGATTGCGCTTTAACGTCGGGTGACCTGCTTCTGGTAGCGCACGGGGGTAATGCCGTAGCGGCGGGTAAACGCGCGGGTTAAATGTGACTGATCGGTCAGCCCGGTTGCGGCGGCGACTTCGGCTGCAGGCATACCGTGCGTGAGGAACGCTTTGGCCCGCCACAGGCGGATGGCCATCAACATCTGATGCGGGGTAACGTGAAAATGGGCTTTGAACTGGCGCAGAAAATGGTACGGGCTCAGCGAGACAACGTTGGCCAGTTCATCCAGCGTCAGGGCGTGCATATAGTTATCGTGCAGATATTCGCGTACCCGTTCGAAGCGGTGTGCGCCTTCGCGGATCAGCGGCGCGTGATGGGCGAGCGGCTGGAAAGTGTCAATGAGATCCAACAAAAGCCCTTTTTGAGCCAGCGGGTCGTCCGTATGCCACAGACCATAGATGAGCCTGCCGATTTGCTGTGAGCGTAGCGGGTCATACCGGGTGACATCGCTAAACCACCAGTGACGAAGGCCTGTCACCTCTTCCAGCAGATCGGGGTCGATATAGACCATCCGGTAACGCCAGCCACCTTCGGTGGCGGACTCGCCGGTGTGGATCTCGTCCGGATTCATGGTGACGACGGATTTTTCAGACGCGAGGTGTTGGGTACCGCGATAGCGAAAGCGTTCCGCACCGGTCTCGATGGTGCCGATGCCAAAGGCTTCGTGGGTGTGAGGCTCAAAGGCGTATTCAGAAATATGCGCGTGATAAAGTTCAAGGCCCGGCAGTTCCGCCAGATGGCGAAAGCGCGCACTGTCTCTCTCATCAATAAACTGTTCCGGTACGCCTTGCACGTTGAACCTCCTCATGGGTCATCTCTCCATTATCAAAGATGACCCGAGGGGATGCCACAAAAAATAACCAGTTCGTAACAATTACAGAATTGCGTTGACGCTGTCTGCCAGCGAAGTGGTTGGGCGACCGATCAGTTTGCTCAGGGTATGGCTGTCATCGAACAGGCCGCCTTTGGATGCGCCCACGTCAGAGTCCGCCAGCATATCCGCCAGCCCGGCCGGAAGACCAACCCCCTTCAATGCGGCGGCAAAGTCCGCTTCACTCAGGTTCTGATACGCCACGTTTTTGCCGCTTTGCTTGCTGAGTTCTGCAGCCAGATCGCTCAGTGTCCAGCTATTGTCACCCGCCAGTTCGTAAACTTTGCCTGCATGACCTTCTTCAGCGATGACTTTTGCTGCCGCAGCAGCGTAATCCGCACGTGTGGCTGAGGCAATTTTGCCGTCACCCGCAGCCCCTATAAACACGCCGTGCTCCAGGGCTGGTGGTGCACTCGCCAGATAGTTTTCGGTATACCAGCCGTTGCGCAGCAGGGCATAAGGAATGCCGGAGGCCGCCAGCGCTTTTTCAGTAGCAACGTGTTCAACGTGCAGGCCGAGCGGTGATTTATCTGCATGCAGCAGGCTGGTGTAGGCGATGAATTTCACGCCCGCCGCTTTAGCGGCGTTAATCACATTCTGGTGCTGAGTGGCGCGCTGGCCGACTTCGCTGGAGGAGATCAGCAGGAGTTTATCCACGCCGTTCAGCGCCGTGGTAAACGCTGCCTGGTCAGTATAATCCGCCTGACGCACGACAATACCTTGCTGGCTGAGTGCCCCGGCTTTTGCCGGATTACGCACAATGGCCACAATCTGGTTGGCCGGAACGGATTTTAAAAGTTGTTCGATAACAAGATGGCCAAGCTGGCCGGTAGCACCGGTAATTGCGATCATGATGAATCTCCTTCGTGTTTGTCTCGTGTTGTGGCACACTAACACCTTAACTAACTTTTAGTAAGTACACACAAAAAGGTAAGTATGAAGACAACGATACCGACGCTCAGCGAACAAATGCGCGATGGCAATCTCTTCGCGGAACAGTGCCCCTCCCGGGAGGTACTCAAACATGTCACCAGCCGCTGGGGGGTACTGATTTTGGTCGCCCTGCGCCAGGGTACGCATCGTTTCAGTGACCTGCGCCGGAAAATGGGCGGCGTGAGCGAGAAGATGCTGGCTCAGTCGCTTCAGGCGCTGGAGCAGGACGGGTTCGTTGATCGCGTTTCGTATCCTGTTGTGCCGCCGCACGTAGAGTATAGTCTGACGTCGTTAGGTATTGAGGTAAGTGAGAAAGTCGCCGAGCTGGCGGACTGGATTGAGGTGAATACGCCGAAGGTGATGGCGAATCGGGACGATCGGGCGGCCTGATGCCCTCACCCTCTCCCGGCCGGGAGAGGGAACAAACACTAATAACGGCAACGTGCGTTGCCGGTTTGTTTTTACCTGCTCAAATCCACCTGATAAATCGCGAACCCGATATCGTCCGTCGCTACCTTCTTCATCGGGTACTGCGCCTTATCCTTAATGAACGTTGCCGCCTTATCGGACGGTGATGTTTCAAAGCGGATGTCCAGCTTCGTATCGCTGTGAATCGGGGCCAGGCGCCAGTTGTTATCCACCGCCGGGTGAATTTCGCCTGCTTTTTTCGATTCTGCACTGATCCATGCGGCCAGTACTGAGCGGTTTTCATCCGGTGAGGCAAAGGCGATATGGCTGTCGCCTGTCCCGGCAAACTTACCGCCATAGGCGCGATAGTTATTGGTCACGACCAGGAACGTGGCATTCGGATCAATGGCTTTGCCATTGAAGGTCAGGTTTTTGATGCGCTCCGCCTGCGGGTTAATGGCCTGACATTCGCCGTCATATTTTGCAGGTTGGGTGACATCAATCTGATAATTTACGCCGTCGATCACGTCGAAGTTATAGGTGCGGAATCCGTCCCAGTTAATCAACGATTGCGGTTTACTGCTGTGTGGATCAATCTGGTTGAACTGCCCGGCGGAACACTCCAGCCACTCTTTCACCTCTTTGCCCGTCGCTTTAACCACCACCAGGGTGTTCGGGTAGAGATAGAGGTCGGCGGCGTTACGGAAGGTCAGCTTGCCTTTTTCGACTTCAACATAGCTGGCTGGGTCGTTCTTACGTCCACCCACTTTGAACGGTGCGGCGGCAGACAGCACCGGCAATTTTGCCAGATCCGGATCGCCCTGAACGAAGTGCTCGGCGTAGGCTTTCTGCGCCATGTTGACGACCTGGACGGTCGGATCGTCCTGCACCAGCGCCAGGAAGCTGTACATATTGTCAGCGGATTTACCGATCGGCTTACTGACGAATTCGCGCGTGGCGTCGTGATCGTGCTTCAGCACGTTGACCAGTTTTTTATCTTCAGCGGCCAGCGATTTTTTGGCGGCAGCATCATAAATGGGGCGCGCTTCGGCTTTCGACTGGGTAACCTTCCAGCTGCCGCTGTCATTATTCAGCACCAGATCGACGACGCCGAGGTGGTCACCCCACATCCCGGGCATAACCGACGGTACGCCGTTGAGCGTCCCTTTATCGAGGTCAGCCCCTTTGATGCTGGCGAAATCTTTACCGGGGAAGACCGCGTGAGCGTGGCCGAAGAGGATCGCGTCGACACCCGGCACTTCACTCAGGTAGTAAACCGAGTTCTCCGCCATCGCCTGGTATGGATCGGCTGAAAGACCTGAGTGAGCAACAACGACCACTAAATCGGCCCCTTTCTCGCGCATCTCCGGCACGTAGTGGCGCGCGGTCTCGGTGATGTCATTAACGGTCACTTTACCGCTGAGGTTTGCCTTATCCCACGTCATGATTTGCGGCGGTACAAAGCCGATATAGCCGATTTTCAGCGTCTGTTTTTTACCGTCCTTGTCGACAACCTCGGTCTCTTTAATCAGGTAAGGGGTAAACAGTGGCTTTTGGGTCTTAACGTCGATGATATTGGCATTAACATACGGGAATTTGGCCCCTGCCAGTGCATCATGCAGGTATTTCAACCCGTAGTTAAATTCGTGGTTTCCCAGGTTGCCGACGGTATAGTCCAGCGTGTTCATCGCTTTATAAACAGGATGGATCTCGCCTTTTTTCAGTCCCTTTGCCGCCATGTAATCGCCAAGCGGACTCCCCTGAATGAGATCGCCATTGTCGACCAGTACGCTGTTTTTTACTTCTTCGCGGGCGGCGTTAATCAAACTGGCCGTGCGTACCAGTCCGAATTTTTCCGTAGGGGTATCTTTGTAGTAATCGAAGTCCATCATGTTGCTGTGCAGATCTGTCGTTTCCAGAATACGCAGATCGACTGTCGCTGCCTGCACGCTTGCTGCAATCAGCGTCGCCAGGAGCGTTGCGCTAAACTTAATCATCAGAGGAGTCCTTTTTTCGATCCAGGCCACAAAAGAGTATGTATCTATAGCTTGTTGCTTACAGAAATGTGAATCCTGACAGAAAAATGTGTGCTGAAACCGGAATTACTTCACAGATAGCGGAATTGTTCACATTACGATATAACTAAAACAAAGAGTTAACCTCACTGCGTTAACAAAGAGGTGGAGAATGTTAGATAAAATTTGTCAGCTCGTACGGGATGCGGGGGACGCCATCATGCAGGTGTATGACGGTGTAAAACCCATGGAGGTCGTCAGTAAAGCAGACGACTCTCCGGTCACGGCAGCAGATATCGCGGCGCATAAGGTGATCCTGCAAGGGTTGCAGGCCTTAACGCCGGAGATCCCTGTATTGTCAGAAGAGGCACCACAGAGCTGGGATGAACGTCAACACTGGCAACGTTACTGGCTTGTCGATCCGCTGGACGGAACTAAAGAGTTCATCAAGCGTAACGGTGAATTCACCGTCAATATCGCCCTGATTGAGAAGGGCAAAGCGGTGCTGGGTGTGGTCTATGCGCCGGTAATGAAAGTGATGTACAGCGCCGCAGAAGGGAAGGCCTGGAAGGAGGAGTGCGGTGTGCGTAAGCAGATTCAGGTTCGCGATGCGCGCCCGCCGCTGGTGGTGATTAGTCGCTCTCACAGCGACAGCGAATTGCAGGAGTATCTGCAACAGTTGGGTGAACACCAGACCACCTCAATTGGCTCATCGCTGAAATTCTGCCTGGTAGCGGAAGGTCATGCGCAACTGTACCCTCGCTTTGGGCCAACCAACGTTTGGGATACTGCCGCCGGACATGCCGTTGCTGCGGCAGCCGGGGCGCATGTTCATGACTGGCAGGGAAAGACGCTGGACTACACCCCACGCGAATCCTTCCTCAACCCCGGCTTCCGCGTCACGATTTATTGAGCCAGTAGCTTGTGCAGCAGGGCAACCACCTGCTGCACCTCTTCCTGGGTTAACGCCCCGTCTTTCACCCACTGTACCCGGCCGTCTTTATCCAGCACGATAATGGCGGAGCTCTCTTCTTCCAGCTGCCAGGCCTGACGCGTCACGCCGTTACTGTCGACGATAAACTGCGACCACGGGTAGAGCTTTTTATTGCTCTCAAGGCTTGAACGCACAAACATACCGGAGCCAGGAATGGCGTCATCGGTATTCACAATCGTGGTGGTCTGATAGCGGTCATGGGGGAATTTTGCCGCCTTGATCGCTTCCACCAGGTTGGCATTTTTCTCTTTTGCGGATGTACGACCGGCAATATGTTGTACAACTCTCACTTTGCCTGCGAGCTGCGCGCTATTCCAGGGTTTGTAGCTAAACTTATCATTGTCGAGAATCAATTCTCCCCGGTCAGCAATACCGACTGGCGGTACACGTTGTCCTTTTTCAATGTTGTGAGCGCAAGCCCACAGGGGCAGCAGCAGGCAGGCTGCTGCAAGGATATTACGTAGGGTCATGGCGTTTCCTTATTGTTTGCAGGTGATCCGACCACTTGGTCTTACGCTTTTAATCATAAGTGCGATCAATGTGGTTTTCCCGCAATCCCGATGCCAGTTTGCGGGTGAACGCACATATCCATGAAAAAACGACGGCTTATACTGCCCTGAGTCACGGTTTGCAAAGATTATTCTGAATAATTGTAATCAAACGGTAAATAAACTTATGCATACTGGGTATCAAGGTTGTTCTGGTCTATAGTCAATGGGCATTAAAATTTGCGCTCAGGACAGTCGGGCCGATTGTGGCGCCGCAAGAGCGTATGATTCGCAGGAGATACAAGAATGAAAATTTTCCAACGCTACAACCCGCTTCAGGTGGCGAAGTACGTGAAGATCCTGTTCCGTGGACGGTTGTATATCAAGGATGTTGGCGCTTTTGAGTTTGATAAGGGCAAGATCCTCGTCCCAAAAGTGAAGGATAAGCAGCACTTGTCTGTGATGTCCGAAGTCAACCGTCAGGTTTTGCGTCTGCAAACTGAGATGGCTTAACCAGCGTGCTATGCAGTAGTTAAAAAAACGGCTCCCGATGGGAGCCGTTGATGTTTGTGGGGGCAGGAATTTTACGCTGACACCTTCTCTTCCACATCCGGCAGCTTCGGTACCAGCACGGTCGGTTTATTGTCGATACGCGTCACCAGCAGCTGGTCGATGCGGTAGTTATCAATATCCACCACCTCAAACTTGTAGCCAGAGAACTTCACGGAGTCGGTACGTTTCGGGATCTTACGCAGCATAAACATCATAAAGCCGCCGATGGTCTCGTAGTTACCGGACTGCGGGAACTCGTCAATATCCAGCACGCGCATCACGTCTTCAATCGGTGTGCCGCCATCAATCAGCCATGAATTATCGTCACGCTGTACAATCTGCTCTTCCAGGCCCTGGCCAACCAGGTCACCCATCAGGGTGGTCATCACGTCGTTCAGGGTGATAATACCTACCACCAGCGCGTATTCGTTCATGATCACCGCGAAGTCTTCCCCGGCGGTTTTGAAACTTTCCAGCGCTTCTGAAAGGGTCAGGGTGTCCGGCACAATTAGGGTATTGCGGATTTGCACGCCGCTGGTGAGCGCCAGGCTCTGGTTTGCCAGCACGCGGTTGAGCAGATCTTTGGAATCGACATAACCGATGATGTGGTCGATATCTTCATTACAGACGAGGAACTTGGAGTGAGGATGCTCCGCCACTTTGTTCTTCAGACTCTGCTCATCTTCATGTAAATCGAACCAGATAATGCTTTCACGACCCGTCATGGAAGACGGCACGGTGCGGGATTCCAGTTCGAATACGTTCTCGATCAGCTCGTGTTCCTGCTTACGCAGCACTCCGGCCAGCGCACCCGCTTCCACAACGGCATAGATATCGTCGGAGGTGATGTCGTCTTTGCGCACCATTGGCAGCTTAAAGATGCGGAAAATCACGTTCGCCAGACCGTTGAAGAACCATACCAGCGGGCGGAAAACAAACAGGCAGAAGCGCATCGGGTTGATGATACGCAAAGCCACAGCTTCTGGCGCAATCATACCGATGCGTTTCGGGGTCAGATCAGCGAAGAGGATGAACAGGCCTGTCACCAGCGAGAAGGAGAGAATAAAGCTCAACTGCTCGGCGAGTTCGGCGGACATGTACTGAATAAAGAGGCTATAAAACGCCGGCGAGAATGCCGCATCACCCACGATACCACCCAGAATCGCGACTGCGTTCAGGCCAATCTGCACCACGGTGAAGAACGTACCGGGGTTTTCCTGCATCTTCAGAATGCGTGAGGCGTTGATGTTGCCTTCATCTGCAAGCAGTTTGAGTTTGATTTTACGGGACGCGGCCAGCGAGATCTCAGATATCGAGAAAAATGCACTGACGGCAATAAGACAAAGTATTACTAAAATACTGTTTAACATAGTTTATCCGGCTTCTCGCCAGATCCTCGGAAGGGAAGTTGATACCATTTGTGTGAAAACACGTAGAACGTCAGCTCGTAGCGTTGAGCCGATTATTTCAGCGGGTAGTATAGCGTAAAGGAGTGTAAACCTGCCAGAGGTCACGTTTTGGCAGAAAAAGTGATGATTTTCAAACCCGGCGAAATCCATTTCTGCCAGATTCAAGCGGCTATTCTGCTTGCGGCGGCAGGCAGACGCCAATACCACCAATGCCGCAGTAGCCGTACGGGTTTTTATGCAGATACTGCTGGTGATCGTCTTCGGCATAGTAGAACGGTTTCGCCGTCGCGATTTCCGTGGTCACCTCGCGCGTATCGCCAGCATCACGCATGGCTTTCTGGAAGCGCTCAAGGCTGGCATGAGCGGCGGCATCCTGCTCCGGTGTGAGCGGATAAATGGCCGAACGATATTGTGTGCCGTGGTCGTTACCCTGACGCATGCCCTGCGCCGGGTCGTGGTTTTCCCAGAACACCTGCAGAAGCTGCTCGTAGCTAATCACCGCAGGGTCATACACCACACGAACGGCTTCCGCATGGCCGGTTTCGCCAGAGCACACTTCGCGGTAGGTTGGATTTGGCGTGTAACCGCCAGTATAACCGGCTGCCGTGCTGTAAACGCCGGGCAGTTGCCAGAACAGGCGTTCCACACCCCAGAAACAACCCATCGCAAACAGGGCGATTTCCATTCCATCAGGAACGTTGGTCATTGAATGGTTGTTTACGGCGTGTAAGGTCGCCACAGGCATGGGCGTGTTGCGTCCCGGTAATGCATCAGCTTGTGAAACAAGATGCGTTTTGTCGAATAAACTCACGATGGGGTCTCCCGGGGGCCGATGTTTCGGTTAAGGTTGTCACGAAGCGTTTAATTGAACACAATAAATGCGCTAAATGAGTCTAGATTTAATCATAAGAAATATTTGGGTGTTGCACCCATTTTCAACCCGCGATTTGGGTTTTTGGCTAACAGGCCGTATTTTGCCGCGGAGCGGCAGTGCATTTGCTTCCAGGGTGGAAACAGGGATATTCAGGAGAAAACGTGATAAAAATCCGCCAGTTATGTTTGGTCAGTTTGCTACTAACAAGCGGGATTGCCAGTGCGGCGAACGTTCGTTTGCAGGTTGAGGGGTTGTCCGGGGCGCTGGAAAAAAACGTGCGTGCGCAGTTGTCGACCATCCAGAGTGATGAGGTGACGCCGGACCGCCGTTTTCGCGCGCGCGTAGATGACGCAATCCGCGAAGGGCTAAAAGCGCTGGGTTATTACGAACCTACCATTGATTTTGACCTACGCCCGCCGCCAAAGAAGGGGCGCCAGGTGCTTATTGCCCGCGTCTCGCCGGGTGAGCCGGTACTGATTGGCGGCACAAACGTCATCCTGCGCGGTGGAGCGCGCACAGACCGGGATTATCTGGATCTGCTCGGTACGCGGCCGAAAATCGGCACGGTACTTAATCACGGTGATTACGACCATTTCAAAAAAGAGCTGACGAGCGTTTCCCTTCGGAAGGGCTACTTTGACAGCCAGTTCAACAAAAGTCAGCTTGGCATTGCGCTGGACAGACATCAGGCCTTCTGGGATATCGATTACGACAGTGGGGAGCGCTATCGTTTTGGCGATGTAACCTTCGAAGGATCGCAAATCCGTGAAGAATATCTGCAAAATCTCGTGCCCTTCAAAAAAGGGGATTACTACCAGTCGAGCGATCTGGCGGAACTGAACCGTCGCCTTTCAGCCACCGGATGGTTTAACTCCGTGGTTGTCGCGCCGGAATTTGATAAGTCGCGCAAAACCAAAGTGTTGCCACTGCATGGCGTCGTCTCGCCACGGATCGAGAACACCATTGAGACCGGTGTGGGTTATTCGACGGATGTCGGTCCGCGCGTGAAGGCCACATGGAAAAAGCCGTGGATGAACTCGTACGGCCACAGCCTGACGACCAGCGCGAGTATCTCCGCCCCGGAACAGCAGCTCGATTTCAGCTATAAAATGCCCTTGCTGAAAAACCCGCTGGAGCAATATTACCTGGTTCAGGGGGGCTTTAAGCGCACCGACCTGAACGATACTAAGTCAGATTCCACCACCCTTGCCCTGTCACGCTACTGGGATCTCTCCAGCGGCTGGCAGCGTGCCATTAACCTGCGCTGGAGTCTCGACCACTTTACGCAGGCCAACGTCACCAACACCACGATGTTGCTCTATCCGGGGGTGATGATCAGCCGTACCCGCTCACGCGGTGGTCTGATGCCTGACTGGGGCGATTCCCAGCGTTATTCCATTGATTACTCCAACACCATGTGGGGTTCCGATGTCGACTTCTCGGTGATTCAGGCACAAAACGTCTGGATCCGTACGTTGTATGACAAACACCGCTTTGTGGTGCGCGGCAACCTCGGCTGGATTGAAACCGGAGACTTCGACAAAGTCCCGCCGGATCTGCGCTTCTTCGCCGGTGGTGACCGCAGCATTCGCGGCTATAAATACAAATCCATTGCGCCAAAAGATGACAGCGGCAAGCTGATCGGTGCGTCGAAACTGGCCACCGGCTCGCTGGAGTATCAGTACAACGTCAGCGGTAAATGGTGGGGGGCGATGTTTGTCGACAGCGGCGAAGCGGTGAGCGACATCCGCCGCAGCGATTTCAAAACCGGCGCGGGCGTGGGTGTACGCTGGCAGTCACCCGTCGGGCCCATCAAGCTCGATTTCGCCGTTCCGGTGGGCGACAAAGAAGAGCATGGTTTACAGTTTTACATCGGTCTGGGGCCTGAATTATGAGTTTATGGAAGAAGATAAGCCTCGGGGTGCTGATTTTTATCGTACTGCTGCTCGGTACGGTGGCGTTTCTGGTAGGAACGACGACCGGGCTGCACCTGCTGTTTAACGCCGCTAACCGCTGGGTGCCGGGACTTGAAATTGGTCAGGTGACGGGCGGCTGGCGCGATCTGCGTCTGAAGAACATTCGCTATGAGCAACCTGGTGTGGCCGTAAACGCCGGGGAGTTCCACCTTGCGGTGAAGCTGGGCTGTCTGCGGGACAGTAAGCTGTGCGTCAACGAACTGTCGCTAAAAGATGTGAACGTGGCGATAGATTCAAAGAAAATGCCGAAGTCTGCGCCGGTCGAGGAAGAAGACAGCGGCCCGCTGAATCTCTCCACGCCGTATCCGATCGCGCTCTATCGGGTGGCGCTTGATAACGCCAATATCAAAATCGACGACACCACCGTATCCGTGATGGATTTCACCTCCGGCCTGCGCTGGCAGGAGAAAAACCTCACCCTGACGCCGACGTCCCTGCAGGGATTACTGATCGCGCTGCCGAAAGTGGCCGACGTGGCGCAGGAAGAGATCGTCGAGCCGAAGATCCAGAACCCACAGCCGGAAGAAAAGCCGCTGGGTGAAACGCTGAAAGACCTCTTCTCGAAACCCGTCCTGCCGGAAATGACCGATGTTCATCTGCCGCTGAATCTCAACATTGAGGAGTTCAAAGGTGAGCAGCTGCGCCTGACCGGCGATACCGATCTGACGGTCTATAACATGCTGCTTAAAGTCAGCAGTATTGACGGCAATATGAAGCTCGACGCGCTGGATATCGACACCAACCAGGGCTCGGTGAATGCCTCTGGCAATGCCCTGCTGCGCGACAACTGGCCGGTGGACATCACGCTCAACAGCGCCCTGAGTATTGACCCGCTGAAAGGCGAAAAAGTGAAGGTCAAAGTGGGCGGTGCGCTACGCGACAAACTGGACGTCGGGGTAAATCTCTCCGGCCCGGTAGATATGGTTCTGCGGGCGCAAACTCAATTGGCAGAAGCGGGTTTACCGCTCAATGTTGAAATGGTCAGTAAACAGCTTTACTGGCCGTTCACCGGCGAAAAACAGTTCCAGGCCGATGACCTGAAGCTGAAGCTGAGCGGCAAGATGACCGATTACACGCTCTCGTTCCGTACCGCAGTGAAGGGGCAGGGCGTGCCGCCCGCGAATATCACGCTGGATGCGAAGGGCAATGAACAGCAGGTTAATCTCGACAAACTGACCGTTGCGGCACTGGAAGGCAAAACCGAGCTGACCGCACTGCTCGACTGGCAGCAGGCGATCAGCTGGCGCGGTGAGCTGAAGCTGACGGGTATTAACACCGCCAAAGAGGTGCCGGACTGGCCGTCAAAACTGGATGGTCTGATCAAAACCCGCGGCAGCCTTTACGGCGGCACGTGGCAGATGGACGTGCCGGAAATCAAACTCACCGGGAACGTGAAGCAGAACAAGGTTAACGTTGAGGGCTCGGTCAAAGGTAACAGCTACCTGCAGTGGACGATCCCGGGTTTGCACGTAGCGCTGGGCCGCAACACGGCGGATATCAAAGGCGAGCTGGGGGTGAAAGATCTCAATCTGGATGCCACTATCGACGCGCCGAATCTGGATAATGCTCTGCCGGGCCTGGGTGGCACGGCGAAAGGGTTAGTGAAAGTGCGCGGGACGGTAGACGCCCCCCAACTTCTGGCGGATATCACGGCCAATAACCTGCGCTGGCAGGAGCTGACTGTCGCCCGCGTTCGCGTTGAAGGGGATGTGAAATCCACCGATCAGATCGGCGGTAACCTGAACCTGCGCGTGGAGCGCATTGCTCAGCCGGACGTGAACATTAATCTGGTGACGCTGGAAGCGAAAGGCAACGAAAAGCAGCACGACCTTCAGCTGCGTGTGCAGGGTGAGCCGGTCTCCGGGCAGCTTCACCTGACAGGAAGCTTTGATCGTAAAGAGGAACGCTGGAAAGGTCTGCTTGATAACACTCGCTTCAACACACCGGTCGGGCCGTTGGCGTTGTCACGCTCTATTGCGCTGGACTACCGTAACGCGGAACAAAAGATCAGCATCGGACCACACTGCTGGACCAACCCAAATGCTGAGCTGTGCGTACCTCAGACCATTGATGCAGGCGCGGAAGGGCGCGCGCAGATCAACCTCAACCGCTTTGACCTGGCGATGCTGAAGCCGTTTATGCCTGACACCACGCAGGCTAACGGCGTCTTTAGCGGGAAGGCCGATGTCGCCTGGGACACCACTAAAGAAGGGCTGCCACAGGGTAGCGTCACGCTTTCGGGTCGTAACGTGAAGGTGACGCAACAGGTGAATGATGCGCCGCTGGCGGTCGCCTTCGACACCCTGAACCTGAGTGCGGATCTGCATAACAACCGTGCAGAGCTGGGATGGCTTATCCGTCTGACCAACAACGGTCAGTTTGATGGACAAGTGCAGATATCCGATCCGCAAGGACGGCGTAATCTTGGCGGCAACGTCAATATCCGTAACTTCAACCTGGCGATGGTGAACCCGATTTTCGACCGCGGGGAAAAAGCGGCAGGCATGCTGAATGCCAATTTGCGTCTGGCTGGAAACGCGCAAAGCCCGCAGCTGTTCGGTCAGATGCGGCTCAGCGGTGTGGATATCGACGGCAACTTCATGCCATTTGATATGCAGCCTAGCCAAATCTCGATGAACTTCAACGGCATGAGTTCAACGATTAGCGGCTCGGTGTTGACTCAACAAGGGCAGATCAACCTGAGCGGCGACGCAGACTGGAGTCAGCTCAATAACTGGCGCGCCCGTATTGCCGCAAAAGGCAGCCGAGTGCGTATCACCGTACCGCCAATGGTTCGCCTGGATGTCTCACCTGATGTGGTCTTTGAAGCCACGCCAAGCCTCTTCACGCTCGACGGACGCGTCGATGTGCCATGGGCACGCATTGTGGTTCACGACGTGCCTGAAAGTGCGGTGGGTGTTTCAAGTGATGAAGTTATGCTCAATGAAAATCTGAAACCTGTCGAACAGAAGAGCGCTGGCATACCGATTAATAGTAACCTTATCGTGCACGTGGGGAATAACGTGCGGTTGGATGCGTTTGGGCTGAAGGCGAGGCTTACGGGTGACCTGAAGGTGGCGCAGGATAAACAAGGGTTGGGCCTGAACGGGCAGATTAATATTCCTGAAGGGCGTTTCCATGCCTATGGTCAGGATTTAATTGTGCGTAAAGGTGAACTGTTGTTCTCCGGTCCACCGGATCAACCTCTGTTGAATATCGAAGCGATTCGTAACCCGGAGGCAACGGAAAACGACGTCATCGCGGGTGTACGCGTCACCGGTTCCGCCGACGAACCGAAGGCGGAAATCTTCTCTGACCCGGCGATGTCACAACAGGAAGCTCTTTCTTACCTGTTGCGTGGACAAGGTCTGGACAGCGGTCAGAGCGACAGTGCGGCGATGACCTCGATGTTAGTGGGTCTGGGGGTTGCACAAAGTGGGCAGGTTGTGGGTAAAATCGGCGAGACGTTCGGCGTAAGCAATCTGGCGCTGGACACCCAGGGCGTGGGTGACTCTTCGCAGGTGGTGGTCAGCGGCTATGTACTGCCGGGTCTGCAGGTAAAATATGGTGTGGGGATCTTTGACTCACTGGCAACACTCACGTTACGCTATCGCCTGATGCCTAAGCTATATCTGGAAGCAGTGTCCGGCGTAGACCAGGCACTTGATCTGCTCTATCAGTTTGAGTTTTAGCAATGCGAATATTTGTCTACGGCAGTTTACGAACCAAGCAAGGCAACAGTCACTGGATGACCAATGCCCTGCTGCTGGGGAATTACAATATCGAGAACTACCAGTTGTACAGCCTGGGCCACTATCCAGGCGCGGTTCCCGGCGAAGGAACAGTACAGGGTGAAGTTTATCGTATTGATAACGCGACACTTGCCGAACTTGATGCCTTGCGCACCAGGGGCGGTGAATACGCGCGCCAGTTGATCCAGACGCCGTACGGAAGCGCGTGGATGTATGTCTACCAGCGTCCGGTCGAAGGGTTAACGCGGATTGTAAGCGGTAACTGGTTAGACAGAGACCAGTACTGAAAAACGACAACGCCACCGAAAGGTGGCGTTGTTTTTTGTGGGCTAAACGGCTTCCCGACGCAGCTTGAATATCTGCACCGATTCCAGAAGCTGTTCCGCCTGGCGATGCATTGCCTGCGCCGCGGCGGAAGATTCTTGCGACAAGGTCGCATTTTGCTGTGTTGCCGTATCCATATGCGTGACGGCCACATTGACCTGATCGATCCCGGTACTTTGTTCGTGGCTGGCATGAGAAATTGCCTCAATCAGTTCACTCACCTTGCTGACGCTGTGCAGAATATCCGCCATCGCTGCGCCGGCTTGCTGCACCTGGCCATTCCCCTCGTCAATGCGGTTAACGGAGCGGTCGATCAGAACGCGGATATCTTTGGCGGCGGCGGCTGAACGTTGCGCCAGGGCGCGCACTTCTGCTGCAACGACGGCAAAACCGCGGCCTTCAGTTCCCGCGCGCGCCGCTTCAACAGCAGCGTTAAGTGCCAGGATATTGGTCTGGAAGGCGATACTGTCGATCATGCTGATGATGGAGTTGATCTCGCTGGAGAAATTATGAATTTCACTCATGGTGTGCATCGCACGTTCAACGGCCTCTTCGCCCTGGCGGGCTACCTGACGGGCATTACGGGCAAGATCGCTGGCAGTGCGTGAATGTTCTGCGTTGCTTTTCACGACCGATGTCAGCTCCTCCATGGATGCTGCAGTCTGTTCCAGTGCACTGGCCTGCGCTTCGTTGCGGGAAGAAAGCTCATGACTACCGCTGGCAATCTGCGCTGATGCGGTGGCGATGGTTTCGGTACCCTTACGTACTCCAGAGACAATACGCGTGAGGTTTTCATTCATCTCCTGCAGAGCGCGCATGAGCTCAGCCGTTTCATCTCGACCGGCCACGGTAAAGCGGGACTGCAAATCACCGGCGGCTACGGTACGCGCTATCGTGACGGCTTGTGCCAGCGGAAGAGTAATGCTGCGAATCAGCCACCAGGTAACTAGCATCCCGGCCGCCAGCGTGAGGGCCATTGCCAGCAACAGCATCCATTTTGTCTTCTGATACTGCTCCTGATTGCGGGCGATGGTCTGCTGGTGAATAGTCTCGGCATGCTGCAATGTACGGGCCACGACGTTGTCGATCATTTTTGTCGGCTCGCGGTCAATCCCTGTAACCTGCTTGTCCACGCGCTGGGCGCTGGTGGGATCTCCCACCTGGTAGGTAGCCAGTGCCGCCAGGTATTTCTGTTCGAGGCTGGCGTGGATGTCGCGCGTTGCCAGCACTTGTTGATTATCCATGCCAATTTTCGGCAGAAGCTCACTTAGCCGGGTCAGCAGTGTCTGCGTGTTCTGACTTTCTGCAACAAAGGCCTTTTTGTATTTATCGAATGCTTCTTGCCCCTGCGCGCCACGAATCAGGGTGTTTTTCCACTCCTGGACCTGGATCTTGAATTGCACCTGAGCATTGCGTGCAGTATCTATGCTGCTGGTAATGGTTTGTTCCATCGCCATAATCTGTTCGTTCTGCGCCTGGCTGTCGCTGTTGATCAACAGGCCACGCAGACCAATAAAAAGTGTTGCAAGCAGCAGAAGTGACGCCAAAAGGCCCAGTCGCTGCCCAATTGTGAGTGTGTTGAGTTTCATGATTTCCTGTTATATGAAAAAGCGATTGCGCTCATATCACGGGAGGTATCGACCGTCGGCAGGGAGACTTTAAGAAGAAAAGTGGGGATAAGGCAGGTAAAAAGCGATATCTAATTAATATTATGAGACAAAATCTCTTTATGACGTTTTTGTGACAGTTCAGAGAGACAAAAAAGCCCCGACTTGCGGGGCCTTAATATCAGCAGTAAGAATTACTTCTTAGCAGCGCGTTCGAAAGAGGCGATGATTTCTGCTTTCGCCGCTTCTGCGTTGTCCCAGCCGTCAACTTTAACCCACTTGCCTTTTTCGAGGTCTTTGTAGTGCTCGAAGAAGTGAGTGATCTGCGCTTTCAGCAGCTCTGGCAGGTCGTTCACATCTTTGATGTGATCGTATTCTTTGCTCAGCTTGGTGTGCGGTACCGCAACCAGCTTCGCATCTTCACCGGATTCGTCGGTCATTTTCAGCACGCCAACTGGACGGCAGCGAATGACGGAGCCTGGCTCCAGTGGGTATGGCGTTGGGACCAGTACGTCAACCGGGTCACCGTCCAGAGACAGGGTGTGGTTGATGTAACCGTAGTTGCACGGATAGAACATCGCGGTAGACATGAAACGGTCTACGAACAGGGCGCCGCTCTCTTTGTCCACTTCGTATTTGATAGGATCTGCGTTAGCCGGGATTTCGATTACTACGTAGATATCTTCTGGCAGTTCTTTACCCGCTGGGACGTTGAGTAAGCTCATGTCGGTGTCCTTTAAAATGGATGGTAAACAAGTGGCAGGTATTATAGCCAACTCGCGCTGAATGTCTTCGCCTGTTTTCGCCTTCTCTCACCGCTAACCCCACTTTTCAGACCGATTCCATGACAGAAAAATCCATAAACTCAGCTGCATTTTTCATGGTGAAATGAAAGCGATTACAAACTTGTGATTAACGTTTTATTCACTTTCCCGAAGTGTGATGTAACGCAATTCGTTACATATTTCATTGGCTATAGTCATTTCGCAGAACATCTTTTCACCAACAATAATCCCCCTACGAGGACGTTCATATGTGGAAGCGCTTACTCCTGGTCACAGCAGTTTCGGCAGCCATGTCGTCTATGGCGATGGCCGCCCCTTTAACCGTAGGTTTTTCGCAAGTCGGCTCTGAATCCGGCTGGCGAGCAGCAGAAACCAACGTTGCAAAAAGCGAGGCCCAGAAACGTGGTATCACCCTGAAAATTGCCGATGGTCAGCAAAAGCAGGAAAACCAAATCAAAGCCGTGCGTTCGTTTATTGCCCAGGGCGTTGATGCCATCTTTATTGCGCCTGTCGTCGCGACGGGCTGGGAACCTGTCCTGAAGGAAGCGAAAGACGCTGAGATCCCGGTTTTCCTGCTCGATCGTTCCATTGATGTCAAAGACAAATCGCTCTATATGACCACCGTCACGGCCAACAACATTCTTGAAGGACAGTTGATTGGTGACTGGCTGGTGAAACAGGTGGATGGCAAGCCGTGTAACGTCGTTGAGTTGCAGGGCACCGTTGGCGCGAGCGTGGCCATCGACCGTAAGAAAGGGTTTGCTGAGGCTATCGCTAAAGCACCAAACATCAAGATTATCCGCTCTCAGTCCGGTGACTTCACGCGCAGTAAAGGCAAAGAGGTCATGGAGAGCTTTATCAAGGCTGAAAACAACGGCAAGAACATCTGCATGGTTTACGCCCACAACGATGACATGGTGATCGGTGCGATTCAGGCCATTAAAGAAGCGGGTCTGAAGCCGGGCAAAGATATCCTCACCGGCTCAATCGACGGCGTGCCAGACATCTACAAGGCGATGATGGACGGCGAAGCGAATGCCAGCGTGGAGCTCACGCCGAACATGGCGGGTCCGGCATTTGATGCGCTGGAGAAATTCAAGAAAGACGGCACGATGCCTGAAAAACTGACCATCACCAAATCCACACTCTACCTTCCTGACACAGCAAAAGAAGAGTTAGAGAAGAAGAAAAATATGGGTTACTGATCCAGTGTAATTGCCGGGTAGCGCTACGCTTACCCGGCCTACGATTTGTGCCGGAGGCGTAAATATGAACTCGGAACAACATCAGGAAATCCTCCGCACAGAGGGCTTGAGTAAATACTTTCCTGGCGTAAAAGCGCTGGATAACGTTGATTTCAGCCTGCGGCGCGGTGAGATTATGGCGCTGCTGGGTGAGAACGGAGCAGGGAAGTCGACGCTGATTAAAGCCCTGACCGGCGTCTATCATGCCGATCGCGGCACTATCTGGCTGGAAGGCAATGCCATTTCGCCAAAAAATACCGCTCACGCCCAGCAGCTTGGGATCGGGACGGTCTATCAGGAAGTGAACCTGCTGCCGAACATGTCGGTGGCGGATAATCTGTTTATTGGCCGTGAACCACGACGCTTTGGCCTGCTGCGCCGCAAGGAGATGGAGGCGCGGGCGACAAAGCTGATGGAATCCTACGGCTTTTCTCTTGACGTTCGCGAGCCGCTGAACCGCTTTTCCGTTGCCATGCAGCAGATCGTCGCGATTTGTCGCGCTATCGATCTCTCCGCAAAAGTACTGATCCTCGATGAGCCCACCGCCAGTCTCGATACCCAGGAAGTGGAAATGCTCTTTACCCTGATGCGCCAGCTGCGCGATCAGGGCGTGAGCCTGATCTTCGTGACTCATTTCCTCGATCAAGTGTATGAAGTGAGCGATCGCATTACGGTACTGCGTAACGGCAGTTTTGTCGGCTGTCGGGAAACCCGTGAATTACCACAGATTGAACTGGTCAAAATGATGCTCGGGCGCGAGCTGGAGACCAACGCGCTCCAGCGCGCCGGTCGCACGTTGCTGAGTGATAAACCCGTCGCGGCTTTCAGTGATTTCGGCAAAAAAGGGACTATTTCACCGTTTAACCTGGAGGTTCGTCCTGGCGAAATTGTCGGTCTGGCCGGATTGTTAGGCTCCGGACGAACAGAAACCGCCGAAGTCATCTTTGGAATTAAGCCAGCAGACAGTGGCACCGCATTAATCAAAGGCAAACCGCAAACGCTGCGATCGCCGCATCAGGCCTCGTGTCTGGGCGTTGGCTTCTGTCCGGAAGACAGAAAAACGGACGGTATTATTGCCGCCGCCTCGGTGCGGGAGAATATCATTCTGGCGTTACAGGCGCAGCGAGGCTGGCTGAGGCCAATCCCACGCAAAGAGCAAAACGCCATTGCGGAACGCTTTATCCGCCAGCTTGGCATTCGTACCCCGAGCGCAGAACAACCTATTGAATTCCTTTCAGGGGGTAACCAGCAGAAGGTCTTGTTGTCGCGCTGGCTGCTGACCAAACCCCAGTTCCTGATCCTCGATGAACCGACGCGCGGGATTGACGTCGGCGCGCATGCTGAAATCATCCGGCTTATTGAAACGTTGTGTGCGGACGGCCTGGCGCTGCTGGTCATCTCGTCTGAGCTGGAGGAACTGGTGGGGTATGCCGATCGCGTTATCATCATGCGCGATCGTAAACAGGTGGCAGAGATCCCGCTGGATAAACTGTCCGTTCCGGCGATCATGAATGCCATCGCGGCGTAAGGAGTGAATTGTGATGTCTCGTTCGCTTTCGCAAACAGGGGAGTCAAAGCGCCGCTTCAACTGGCCAACCGGCACACCGCAAATCGCGGCACTGCTGGTGGTACTGTTGGTTGACAGCCTTGTCGCGCCGCATTTCTTCCAGATTATTGTCCAGGATGGCCGTCTGTTTGGCAGCCCGATCGATATTTTGAACCGTGCGGCGCCGGTGGCGCTGCTGGCGATTGGCATGACGCTGGTCATTGCCACTGGCGGGATTGACCTCTCCGTCGGCGCGGTGATGGCTATCGCCGGGGCTACGGCAGCCTCAATGACCGTGGCCGGGCACAGTCTGCCGGTGGTGCTGCTTGCCGCCTTAGGCACTGGCGTACTCGCCGGGCTGTGGAACGGTATTCTGGTGGCAGTCCTCAAGATCCAGCCGTTTGTCGCCACCCTGATTTTAATGGTCGCCGGGCGCGGTGTGGCGCAGCTGATCACATCCGGGCAGATCGTCACCTTTAACTCTCCGGGCCTGGCGTGGCTTGGCAGCGGAAAACTGCTGTTCTTCCCGACTCCGGTGATCATTGCCCTGGTGACGCTGGTGGTGTTCTGGCTCTTTACCCGCAAAACGGCACTGGGCATGTTCATCGAGGCCGTCGGGATCAACATTCGTGCCGCGCGCAACGCCGGGGTCAATACCCGGTTGATGGTGATGCTGACCTACGTGCTGAGCGGCGTCTGCGCCGCCATCGCCGGGGTCATCGTCGCGGCGGATATTCGCGGGGCCGATGCCAACAACGCGGGACTCTGGCTGGAGCTGGACGCGATCCTCGCGGTGGTGATCGGCGGCGGGTCTTTGATGGGCGGGCGCTTTAACCTGCTGCTCTCGGTGATTGGCGCGCTGATCATTCAGGGAATGAACACCGGGATCCTGCTTTCGGGGTTCCAGCCGGAACTCAACCAGGTGGTGAAAGCGGTGGTCGTGCTCTGTGTGCTGATCGTCCAGTCGCCGCGCTTTGTCAGCATCATTAAGGGGATCCGTGGCCATGATAAAACGTAATTTGCCGCTAATGATCACGCTGGGCGTGTTTGTGCTGGGTTATCTCTACTGTCTGACCCAGTTCCCGGGGTTTGCCTCCACGCGTGTGATTTGCAATATCCTGACCGATAACGCTTTTTTAGGCATTATCGCCGTCGGGATGACCTTTGTGATCCTTTCCGGTGGGATCGATCTCTCCGTTGGTTCGGTGATCGCATTCACCGGCGTGTTTCTTGCGAAGGCGATCGGTTTCTGGGGGATCTCACCGCTGGTGGCTTTCCCGCTGGTGCAGGTGATGGGGTGCGCGTTTGGTGCCTTTATGGGGCTACTGATCGATGCGCTGAAAATCCCGGCTTTTATTATTACCCTCGCCGGGATGTTCTTCCTTCGCGGCGTGAGTTATCTGGTGTCGGAAGAATCTATTCCGATTAACCATCCGATTTACGATACGCTCTCCAGCCTGGCGTGGAAAATACCCGGCGGTGGTCGTTTGAGCGCGATGGGGTTACTGATGCTCGGCGTCGTGGTGATTGGTATTTTCCTTGCGCATCGCACTCGGTTTGGCAATCAGGTTTACGCCATTGGCGGCAACGCCACGTCGGCAAACCTGATGGGGATCTCCACCCGCAGTACAACTATACGCATCTATATGCTCTCAACGGGTCTGGCGACGCTGGCGGGGATTGTCTTCTCGGTTTATACCCAGGCGGGTTATGCCCTGGCAGGTGTAGGGGTGGAACTGGATGCTATTGCCTCGGTGGTGATCGGTGGAACCCTGCTCAGTGGTGGCGTGGGGACGGTGCTGGGAACGCTGTTTGGCGTAGCAATCCAGGGCCTGATACAAACCTACATTAACTTTGACGGCACGCTCAGCTCCTGGTGGACCAAGATCGCCATCGGCATTTTGCTGTTTATTTTTATCGCCCTGCAACGTGGTCTGACGGTGCTCTGGGAGAATCGTCAAAGCTCGACGGTTACACGCGTAAACACATCAGTAACAGAGCGATAACACGCTGAATTTGCTTAAAGTCTAAACATTTTCCGGTAGCGGCCGATACTCTTTTTTTATGCCCAGAAATATCTCGCTACCGGAAATAATATCATGCTTAAAACGCTATCGATTCGTACCGGCTTGCTCTCTTTACTGGCCGTTATGACCCTTCTGCTGCTGATTGTCAGCGGTATTGGCATTTATGCCCTCACACAGAGTTCTTCTTCACTACAGCGCATCAACCACCTTCAGGGTGAGCAGATGGTGCAGCTTAATTCCGGCTATACGCTGATCCTCCGCGCCCGCAATGAGGCGGGTCAGGCCGTCCGAATGATGGAAATCGGCATGCTGGATGATGCGGCCAAATCGGTAAAAAATATCAATCAGGAAGTCACCCTGGCTCAGAAAACGCTGAAAGGCGTGATTGATGGTGGCGTGGCCGATGAGCAAGGCCAACAACTGCTTGATAAAGTGGCGGCCAGCCTCGCGACGTACAACCAGCAGGGGATCAACCCGATGCTGAAAGCGCTGAACGAACAGAGCGCGGACAGCTATTACGACCTACTGGAAAACAAGCTGATTCCGGTGGCCTCCCGGTTTGATAACGATATGCAGGCCTTCCAGAAATGGAGTGAAGCGCGCGGCAAAGCGGAAGTGAGTGCCGTGCAGTCCAGCAAAAATCGGGTACTGATCCTGATCGTGGTGGCGGCTCTGCTGACGGCGGGCATTATTGTGCTGGCCTGGCTGGTACTGCGCCACATGTTGCTCAAACCGCTCTCGACCTCTATTGCTCAACTGGAGAATGTGGCAGCAGGCGATTTGACCCACACGCTGAATCCACCGGCAAGCCAGGAGTTTAATCGCTTGAATGCGGCAATCGAAGAGATGCGCCATTCGCTGATGAACTCGGTTCTGCGGGTACGTGATGCCAGCTCGCAAATTGATACCGGCAGCCGTGAGCTGACGGCGGGGAACAGGGATCTTGCTGAGCGTACGGAATCGACCGCCACGTCGCTGGAGCAGACCGCCGCCAGCATGGAACAGATCACCGCGACGGTGAAACTCAACGCCGACAATGCCGAGCAGGCTCACCAGCTGGCGAAATCGGTGTCAGACACGGCCGATCACGGCAGCGAAATGGTCTGCTACGTCATTGAAAAAATGCGTGATATCTCCGGCAGTTCGGCACGTATCGCGGACATTCTCAGTGTTATCGACGGTATTGCCTTCCAGACCAATATCCTCGCGTTGAACGCCTCCGTGGAAGCGGCGCGCGCGGGTGAGCAAGGACGCGGGTTTGCCGTCGTCGCGGGCGAAGTGCGAAACCTTGCCAGCCGCAGTGCCGATGCAGCGAAAGAGATCCGAGCGCTTATCAGTGATTCCCAGACCCACGTCAGCGAGGGCAGTGAACTGGCCCAGCAGGCTGGCGAAACCATGGATGAGATCGCAACCGAAGTGCTGCGCATGACGAAACTGATGCGTGAAATTGCGACTGCGTCCCAGGAGCAGAGTCGCGGTATTGAGCAGGTGAATATTGCGGTGAATCAGATGGATGAGACTGCGCAGCAGAATGCGGCGCTGGTACAGCAATCCTCCGCCGCGACTCGCTCCCTTGAGGAGCAGTCGCGCCAGCTGATGGAAGCCATGTCATCATTCAAGCTGTCGGCTCAGACTGCAGCATAATATTATCCAGCCCCGGTGCATGATGTGCCGGGGTTTTATTCTTCCCTGAATTTACTTCAGCAATATTATCGTGAATATTACCCACTAACATTTCCAGTGCGCTGGTTAAGGCTAACGCATTTTCCGTCGGCTCAAGATATAAACCTTTGCGGAAAAATAGCGGCTCATCAAACAGTTGATTAAAGCGCTTCAACGCCAGACTGACCGCTGGACGGGACATCTCCAGGCGCAAAGAGGCTTTTGCCATGCTGCCGCAGCGGACAACTTCAATAAATACCGGGATAAGATTTAAATCAATGCCGGTATTAGCACGGGAATAATTTTTCATTGCGATTTTGCTCCACGAAATATTTGCCAAACTGTTATGGAAATAATGCAGGAGCAGTGATGAATATTAAAGCGTGTTTTTTATAAACACTTATACGGTTAAATATATAAATGACCAGGGGAGCCGGATGGGCTCCCCTGAGGAAAGGTATTACGCGTCCGGATACTCACGAATAAAACGTTCAACGTCTTCAACCATATGGTTGTTGCCGACGAAGAACGAACGGCGCTGGTGAAGGCTTTCTGGCACGATTTCCAGAATACGATCTTTACCGTCGCTCGCCTTGCCGCCAGCCTGTTCGGCCAGGAACGCCATCGGGTTGCATTCGTACAGCAGGCGCAGTTTCCCGTCCGGGTGGCTTGCAGTGCTTGGGTAGAGGTAGATACCGCCTTTCAGCAGGTTACGGTGGAAATCCGCGACCAGAGAGCCGATATAGCGGGAGGTGTAAGGGCGCTGAGTGGCTTTATCTTCTTCCTGGCAGAATTTGATGTACTTCTTCACGCCGTTCGGGAATCGGATGTAGTTTCCTTCGTTGATGGAGTAGGTGTTGCCCTTCTCCGGGAAGCGCATACGTTCCTGGCTCAGACAGAAAACGCCCAGTGAAGGATCGTACGTAAAGGCGTGAACCCCACACCCGGTGGTATACACCAGCATGGTGGAGGAGCCATACACGACGTAACCGGCAGCAACCTGATTAATGCCCGGCTGCAGGAAATCTTCTTCGGTCACCGGCGTGCCAACAGGCGTGACGCGGCGGTAGATGGAGAAAATGGTACCGACAGAAACGTTAACGTCGATGTTAGAGGAGCCGTCCAGCGGATCCATCAGAACAACGTATTTAGCGTGTTCACACCCGTCGAAAACAACAATTTCATCTTCTTCTTCGGAGGCGATACCCGCCACGATGTCGCGCGCGCGCAGTGCAGCTTTCAGTTTTTCATTTGCGAACAGATCGAGTTTCTGTTGAACCTCGCCCTGAACGTTCTCGGCACCGCTGGCACCCAGGATATCGACCAGACCGGCCTTGTTGATATCACGATGGATGATCTTAGCGCCCAGCTTTATTGCCGACAGCAAAGCAGTGAGTTCACCCGTAGCATGAGAAAACTCGTGCTGCTTTTCGACAATAAATTCACCTAACGTTTTCATAACACTTTCCCTGCATCTTTGTGAGTAGAGCGATTGTATGTTCACTAAAACGACTAAAGCCCAACAATCTTAACAAATATTCAAATAGTAGCGCAGTGGTGAATCGCGCCAGCAGTATACGGATTTACCTGAAATGCATTTCACAGCCGCTAACATGTGAGTAAAATGTGCGCCACATTGAAGAGGGATAGTGACGTATGCGCATTCATATATTGGGGATTTGTGGCACTTTCATGGGCGGACTGGCAATGCTGGCGCGCTCGCTGGGCCATGAAGTGACAGGTTCGGACGCCAATGTGTATCCGCCAATGAGCACACTTCTGGAGAAACAGGGCATCTCTTTGATTCAGGGCTACGATGCCAGCCAGCTGGATCCTGAACCGGATCTGGTGATCATTGGTAACGCCATGACGCGTGGGAACCCGTGTGTTGAGGCGGTGCTGGAACGCAATATTCCGTTCATGTCCGGCCCACAATGGCTGCATGATTTCGTCCTGCGTGACCGCTGGGTGGTTGCTGTTGCCGGAACGCACGGCAAAACCACGACCGCCGGTATGGCGACCTGGATCCTTGAAGCCTGTGGCTACAAGCCGGGCTTCGTGATTGGCGGTGTGCCGGGTAATTTCGATGTTTCTGCGCGCCTGGGTGACAGCCCGTTCTTTGTGATCGAGGCCGACGAATATGACTGCGCGTTCTTCGACAAGCGTTCCAAGTTTGTTCACTACTGCCCGCGCACGCTGATCCTCAACAACCTTGAGTTCGACCATGCGGATATTTTTGACGATCTGAAAGCGATTCAGAAACAGTTCCACCACCTGGTGCGCATCGTTCCGGGCCAGGGACGCATCATCCTGCCGGAAAACGACATCAACCTGAAGCAGACCATGGCGATGGGCTGCTGGAGCGAACAGGAGCTGGTGGGCGAGCAGGGCCACTGGCAGGCGAAAAAACTCAACGCCGATGCCTCCGAGTGGGAAGTCCTGCTCGACGGGGAAAAAGTGGGTGAGGTGAAGTGGGGTCTGGTGGGCGAGCACAACATGCACAACGGCCTGATGGCGATTGCTGCTGCACGCCATGTGGGTGTTCTGCCTGCGGATGCGGCCAATGCTCTGGGTTCGTTTATCAACGCCCGTCGTCGTCTGGAACTGCGTGGTGAAGCCAATGGCGTCACGGTGTATGACGATTTCGCACACCACCCAACGGCCATTCTGGCAACGCTTGCCGCCCTGCGTGGCAAGGTCGGCGGCACAGCCCGTATTCTGGCGGTGCTGGAGCCGCGCTCAAACACCATGAAAATGGGCATCTGCAAAGACGATCTCGCGCCGTCGTTAGGCCGCGCCGATGAAGTCTTCCTGCTGCAGCCGCAGCATATTCCGTGGCAGGTGGCGGAAGTGGCTGATGCCTGTATTCAGCCTGCGCACTGGAGTGCGGATGTGGATGCGCTCGCGGATATGGTGGTGAAAGCCGCTCAGCCTGGCGACCACATTCTGGTGATGAGCAACGGCGGTTTTGGTGGCATCCACCAGAAGCTGCTTGATGGTCTGGCGAAGAAAGCCGAGGCCGCAGAGTAAAAAAGAGCCCGGTGGCGCTAGCGCTTACCGGGCCTGCATTCTTTTCTCCCTCGCCCCTATGGGGAGAGGGGATTACTCTTCGTTCTCTGACAGCTCGCGCAGATACTGGAAAATCAGGCGCGCGGACTTCGGCGGCTTATTCCCTTCTTTCTCTTTCTTCGCGTTGCGGATCAATGAACGCAACTGCTGGCGGTCGGCGTCTGGCCACAGATTTAAGACTTCCGGTACCGCGTCATCACCCTGTTCAATCAGACGATCGCGGATCTGCTCCAGCTTATGGAACAGTGCAACCTGCTGGTTATGGCGGTTTTTCAGCTTGTCCAGCGCCTGGCGGATCGGATCAACGTCGCGCTGACGCAGCATTTTACCGATAAGCTGAAGCTGGCGACGACGGCCTTCTTTTTTGATTTTCTGTGCCAGTTCAATGGCATCACGCAGATCCTGGTCGAGCGGGATCTTATCCAGCGCGTTTTTACCCAGTTCTACCATTTCTGCGCCAAGCTGTTTTAACTCTTCGGCGTCACGTTTAATTTCACTTTTACTGACCCAGATGATCTCATCATCTTCGTCTTCGATGTCATCACCGGGAACGTCGTCGAGCCAGTCTTCGGGCTGCTTAGTCATGTCAGGCTCCTTAAAAAAAGAGGCTAATGTTACCAGTTAAGACGCGCACTGAAAAACGGTTCTCTGTTAGACTTCAGTTAACTCTCTCTTACAGTATGGCATTTGCGATGAAAGTAACCTCACAAGTTGAAGCGCAGCGTAAGATTCTGGAAGAAGCCGTCTCCACCGCGCTGACGCTCGCTTCAGGTAAATCAGATGGCGCCGAAGTGGCGGTCAGCAAAACCACCGGCATTAGCGTGAGCACCCGCTATGGCGAAGTGGAGAATGTAGAATTCAACAGTGATGGCGCGCTTGGCATCACGGTGTATCACCAGAATCGCAAAGGCAGCGCGTCATCGACCGATCTCAGCCCGGATGCGATTGCTCGTACGGTGCAGGCGGCGCTGGATATCGCCCGTTATACCTCCCCAGATCCTTACGCCGGCGTGGCTGATAAAGATCTGCTGGCGTTTGACGCCCCGGATCTCGATCTTTTCCACCCGGCAGAAGTCACCCCGGACGAGGCGATCGAGCTGGCGGCGCGTGCCGAACAGGCTTCTTTGCAGGCGGATAAACGCATCACCAATACCGAAGGCGGCAGCTTCAACAGCCACTACGGTATCAAAGTGTTCGGCAACAGCCACGGCATGTTGCAGGGCTACTGCTCAACCCGTCATTCACTCTCCAGCTGCGTCATTGCCGAAGAGAACGGTGATATGGAGCGTGACTACGCCTACACCATTGGCCGTGCGCTCGGTGATTTGCAGTCTCCGGAGTGGGTGGGTAAAGAGTGTGCCGAACGCACGCTGTCACGCCTGTCACCGCGCAAACTCTCCACCATGAAAGCCCCGGTGATTTTTGCCAATGAAGTGGCGACCGGCCTGTTTGGTCACCTGGTCGGGGCCATTGCCGGTGGCTCTGTGTACCGTAAATCAACCTTCCTGCTCGACTCACTGGGCAAGCAGATCCTGCCGGAATGGCTGACCATCGAAGAACACCCGCATCTGCTGAAAGGACTGGCCTCCACACCGTTCGACAGCGAAGGCGTGCGCACGGAACGTCGCGACATCGTCAAAGACGGCGTGCTGACCCAGTGGCTGTTGACCAACTACTCCGCGCGCAAGCTGGGGCTGAAAAGCACCGGTCACGCGGGCGGTATCCATAACTGGCGTATCGCCGGACAGGGCCTCAACTTTGCGCAAATGCTCAAAGAGATGGGCACCGGTCTGGTGGTGACCGAACTGATGGGCCAGGGCGTAAGTGGTATTACCGGGGATTACTCTCGCGGTGCGGCGGGCTTCTGGGTGGAAAACGGCGAAATCCAGTATCCGGTAAGCGAAATTACCATCGCCGGAAACCTGAAAGATATGTGGCGCAATATTGTTACGGTCGGTAACGATATTGAAACACGTAGCAATATACAGTGTGGTTCTGTACTTCTGCCGGAAATGAAAATCGCCGGCCAGTAATACCCGTAAAGGCGTTTTAATAATAAAAAAGGAAGTGAGCAATGCGTAAACATCTGTTAGCGATCGTCGCGGCTTCAACGCTGGTTATTGGCTCTTCTGCGTTTGCTGCCGATCTTGAAGAAGACATGGGCACCCTCGGTCAAAACCTGAAGGTGGTGCAGAAAACCGACAATGCGGCGGAAATGAAAGACGCACTGACCAAAATGCGTGAAGCGGCGCTGGACGCCCAGAAAGCGACACCGCCGAAGCTGGAAAGCAAAGCGGCAGACAGCGCGGAAATGAAAGATTACCGCCACGGTTTTGATATCCTGAGCGGCCAGATTGACGGTGCGCTGAAGCTGGCGAACGAAGGTAAAGTGAAAGAGGCGAAGGCGGCGGCCGAGCAGTTCGTGACCACCCGCAATACCTACCACCAAAAATACCGCTAACAGAGACTGCATCTGACACAACAGCAAGGCGAGGGCGAAATGCCCTCGCTTTTTTTATGCGTCGTAATAAGTAAACCCTATTGCTGTCACATTTCTGCGACTCCCTTGCCAGATGTTTTCGTTTTCTTCCTTGCCGTTTTGCCAATGGATTGCGTGATATTCATCACGTAAATCCAGCGAATTGTCATTATTCACCGCATTTATGTGGCACAGATCACTGCTGCGGCTCGCCTTTCCACTTCGAAGTGGAAAACAACTCGCTACAAACATTTCCCACCCAACGTTAGTTTTATTCCAGAGCCATTAACGGGGTAAGACGAGTGATTAACGGAGCGGTAATGAACGACGTTGGGGATCAGGCGAAGCAAACAGAGCAGCTCGCTAACACCATGCTGCAGCAGGTTTATGACCTGCTGGCCCGGCACAACATCATCCCCAACGCAGTACAGGAACAGATGCTGACCTCCCACGTTCGCGCAATGGCGCACCGGTCGGTGACCGGCGAGCCGCTGCCGGAGGTTGAAGCGGAGCTGTTTGACGAAATTTCACCGGATTCAATGCGGCTCGCCCGTGAAGTGGTCGCGCAGTTTGGCAATCTTCCTGATGAAGAAGCCTGGCTGCTCTCCGTTCACTTTGAAGTCGCAAAAGACAACCTTTAAGGAGCAATACATGGAACAGATTACAGTCGTGATTGGCGATCGCCTGGGTAAAGGTCAGAAAGTGGCTGCAGGTGTGGAAAAAGCCGGTGGACGCGCGGTTGTCGTACCGGGTATGGCGGCAGACATGAAGCTGGGCGACGTCATGAAAGCGGAAAACGCCACCTTCGGCATCTCCTTCTGCGGCAGCGGCGGCGCGGGTGCCATTACTGCACAAACCAAATATGGCTACAAGGCCAAATACGGTATGCGTTCAGTGGAAGAGGGCGTGACCGCTATCAACGAAGGCTGCAACGTGCTGGGCTTTGGCTTTATGGATAAAGAAGAGCTGGGCGAGCGTCTGGTACAGGCGTGGCAGAAGAAATACGGCGCATAAGCATGAAAGAACAATTCACGACCACGGTGAGAGTGAAGGGGAAAGGCGACGCCAAAGCGCGCGCCTTTGCCGATGCGCTCAACCACGTTCAGGCCGCGGTGATGAAAGCGTCACCGCATATCTTACTGCGTATTGAGCCACAGGATGTGCAGGTCGTTCAGGCGCAAGAAGCGGTGCGTAAAGAAGCGTTTCTGTTCTTCTTTTTGCGCCGGGAAAGACGGACCTACAGCGTGGAGCTGGATGTGACCGTCAACGTGACCGCCATCAATCTCGATCGGGTGGATTTCGTCACGCAACGCTGATTATTCATAAAAGGGCAGACTGATGTTCTTAATTATATTAATAAAATCGCTCATCATTGGCGGCCTGGTAGGCGTCGGTGTCGGAGCCGGGGCTGCACGCATGTTTCATGCGCCTACCACACAGGGTATGGGCGCGTTTCGTACGTTGGGAGAACTGAACTCCTGCGAAGGGGATCCGGCTTCTCACTTCTCCTTTGGGTTAGGCTTCTTCTTTAACGCCTGGGCCTCTTCCGTGGCCGCAGGTGCCTTCACACAGGACGTAGACCACCGCATCATCCCGAACTGGGGTGCTGCTGCACTGATGATCAAAAACCGCAACGTCGGCGAAACGCTGCATGATCCCCGCAAAATGGCGATTGCCTGCGGCATCATCGGCATGATTGTCGTCACCTTCCTTAACTTGACTGCCTCGTCTGTTCCGGCCGCACTGCAGGTCACCGCCGTGAAGGTACTGGTACCGGCGGCAAACCTGCTGGTGAATACCGTGATGCCGGTGATCTTCTGGCTGGCGGCCATCGACGCGGGCAAAAAGTCGGGCTTCTGGGCCACCATTTTCGGCGGCGCGGCGCAACTGATTATGGGGAACGCCGTACCGGGCCTGGTACTGGGGATCCTGATCGGTAAAGGCGTCGAAGAGAGCGGCTGGAACCACGTCACCAAAGTGATGATGGCGGCTATCGTCCTGCTCTTCGTGCTGAGCGGTTTCTTCCGCGGCTTCGACATGAAGATGATCGAATCCTTCCATCTGACCGTGCCGAACTGGCTCGATATGATCCACAACTCGCTCAGCGGTAAATAACAGGAGCCTCTAAATGGAACAGAATAAAGGTTTTTGGTATGCCGACTGGTCGTTCCCGATCTTCGTTGGCCTGCTCTCCTCCGGCGTGTTCGCCGGTACGCACATGTACTACCTCTACGGCATTGGCGCGTTCAACGAAGTGGCCTTCGTGGCGATGCTGAAAGCGGGGATTGATACCGGCGTGTACGGCGCGGTGGCGGCATTCGGTGCGAGCTTCCTGTTCGCCCGTATTATCGAAGGCTCGCTGGTCGGTATTCTCGATATCGGCGGGGCGATCCAGACCGGCGTGGGCCTCGGTGTCCCGGCGCTGCTGCTGGGCGCGGGCATCATGTTCCCGGTGACCAACTTCATTGCCGCGCTGATCACCGGCCTGGTGATTGGTCTGGCGATTGGCTACGTCATCATCCTGGCGCGCAAGTTCACCATCAACCAGAGCAACTCCACCTACGGAGCGGACGTGATGATGGGCGCGGGTAACGCCTCCGGTCGCTTCCTCGGGCCGTTGATTATCCTCAGCGCCATGACTGCCTCCATTCCTATCGGTGTCGGTTCACTGGTGGGCGCGCTGCTGTTCTACATCTGGCAGAAACCGATTACCGGTGGCGCCATCCTCGGCGCAATGATTTTGGGCTGGCTGTTCCCGGTCGCCCTTTAATACCCACGGGCGCTCCGGCGCCCGTCTTATCAGGAGATCCTCATGTTTGATTTACTCCTGCGCCGTGCGCGCCTTGCCGACGATACCCTGACCGATATCGCCATTCAGGACGGGAAAATCGCGGCGTTGGGCGAGATTACTGCCCCTGCCCGTAAAACGGTTGAATTGAACGGCGATGTGTTCGTCAGCGCAGGCTGGATTGACTCCCACGTTCACTGTTACCCGAACTCGCCGATTTATCACGACGAACCAGACAGCGTAGGTATTGCTACTGGCGTCACCTCCGTGGTGGATGCAGGCAGTACCGGCGCGGATGACGTGGACGATTTTTACGAAATCACCCGCAAAGCCTCAACCGACGTCTTTGCCCTGCTGAACATCTCCCGCGTGGGGCTGATAGCCCAGAACGAACTGGCCAACATGGCGAATATTGATGCAGATGCCGTGAAGCAGGCGGTAAAACGCCACCCGGATTTCATTGTCGGCCTGAAAGCGCGTATGAGCAGCAGCGTGGTGGGTGAAAACGGCATTACGCCGCTGGAGCGCGCCAAAGAAATTCAGAAAGAGAACGGCGACCTGCCGCTGATGGTTCACATTGGCAACAACCCGCCGAACCTCGACGAAATTGCCGAACTGCTGAGTTCCGGCGACATCATTACCCACTGCTACAACGGCAAACCCAACCGCATTCTGACGCCGTCCGGCGAACTGCGAGCGTCCATTACTTCTGCGCTAAAACGCGGCGTGCGGCTGGACGTCGGCCACGGCACGGCGAGCTTTAGCTTTGAAGTGGCAAAACGCGCCATCGCAATGGGCATTCTGCCGCACACCATCAGCTCGGATATCTACTGCCGTAACCGCATTAATGGCCCGGTAGGGTCGCTGGCGAGCGTGATGTCGAAATTCCTCGCCATCGGTATGTCGCTGCCGCAGGTGATTGACTGCGTGACCGCGAACGCCGCCGACGGCCTGCGCCTGGCGCGTAAAGGCCGCATTCAGGCGGGTCTCGACGCCGACCTGACGTTGTTCACCATTAAGCGCCAGCCAACGGTATTAACCGATGCCGAAAACGACAGCCTGCAGGCTGAACACATTTTGGTGCCGCTTGCCGCGATCCGCGCGGGCAAGGGCTACATGACAGAACAAGGGAGCACGGAACATGCCTTCGATTTATGAGAAATACCACTTAAAGCAAGTCATCAACACCTCTGGCCGCATGACGGCGCTGGGTGTCTCCACGCCGCGCCCGGAGGTGGTGCAGGCGGCGATGGACGGCATGAATCACTATTTCGAGATGAAGGATCTGGTCAACAAAACCGGTGAATACATCGCGAAACTGCTGGATGTAGAAGGCGCGACAGTGGTTTCCTGCGCGTCAGCAGGGATTGCCCAGTCCGTGGCGGCAGTGCTGGTAAAAGACAGCGACTGGCTGCTGGAAAACCTGCACGTCACGCCCGTTGAGAACAACGAGATCGTGCTGCCGAAAGGCCATAACGTGAACTTTGGCGCGCCGGTAGGCACGATGGTCGCACTGGGCGGCGGTAAGCTGGTGGAAGCGGGCTATGCCAACGAATGCTCAGCCGATCAGCTGGCGGCGGCGATTACCCCGCGCACGGCAGCGATCCTCTACATCAAATCTCACCACTGTGTGCAGAAAAGTATGCTCAGCGTAGAACAGGCGGCGGTTGTGGCACGTAAGCACGGCCTGCCGCTGATTGTCGATGCGGCGGCGGAAGAAGATTTGCACGTTTACTACCGTTCCGGTGCAGACCTGGTCATTTACAGCGGCGCGAAGGCGATTGAAGGGCCAACCAGTGGTCTGGTGATCGGCAAAACCCAGTACGTTGAATGGGTGAAACGCCAGACGGCAGGCATTGGCCGTGCGATGAAGGTCGGCAAAGAGGGCATTCTGGGCCTGACCTGCGCCATCGAACATTACCTCACGGCAACCAAAGAGAGCGGCGAAGAGATGGTGGCGAAGATGACGCCGTTTATCGAGGCGCTCAACACCCTGAACGGCGTGACGGCACGCGTGGTCTGGGACAGCGCCGGGCGCGATATCGCCCGCACCGAAATTAAGTTCGATGAAGCGACAACCGGCGTCGGCACCGGGGATTTGGTAGCGAAACTCAAGCAGGGTGACTACGCCATTTACTTCCGTGGCTACAAGGCCAACGAAGGGATTATCGAAGCGGACGTGCGCAGCGTGAATGCTGACCAGCTAAACATTGTTTACCGCCGCATTAGCGAAGTATTAGGACAGGAGAAAAACGCATGAAACTGACCCCCAACTTTTACCGTGATCGCGTCTGCCTGAACGTGCTGGCGGGCTCTAAAGCCAATGCCAGCGCCATTTACGAAGCGGCAGAAGGTCATGTGCTGGTGGGCGTGCTCTCCAAAAATTACCCGGATGTGGCAAGCGCCGTTGCTGATATGCGTGAATACGCTCAGCTTATTGATAACGCGCTGTCCGTTGGCCTGGGGGCGGGCGATCCGAACCAGTCGGCGATGGTGAGTGAAATTTCCCGCCAGGTGCAGCCGCAGCACGTGAACCAGGTCTTTACCGGCGTAGCAACCAGCCGCGCGCTGTTGGGACAAAACGACTCCGTGGTCAACGGTCTGGTTTCTCCAACCGGAACCGTCGGCATGGTGAAAATCTCTACCGGTCCGCTGAGCAGCGCGGCACCGGACGGTATCGTTCCGGTGGAAACGGCAATTGCTCTGCTGAAAGATTTTGGCGGTAGCTCCATTAAATATTTCCCGATGGGTGGCCTGAAATGCCGTGATGAGTACAAAGCGGTGGCGGAAGCCTGCGCGCGTCACGACTTCTGGCTGGAGCCAACCGGCGGTATCGATCTGGAAAATTACGAAGAGATCCTGCAGATCGCCCTGGACGCGGGCGTGAGCAAAATCATCCCGCATATCTACAGCTCGATTATCGACAAAGCCAGCGGCGATACGCGCCCGGAAGATGTGCGCACGTTGCTTGCGATGACGAAAAGGTTAGTTAAGTAGTCCCTAACCCTAACCCTAACCCTCTCCCACCGGGAGAGGGGATAATGATCAGGAGCCACCATGCACACCCGTAACCTGCTTGTTGCTTCACTCTCTCTGCTTGCTACTTCCGCTGTTGCCCAGACTCATTACGCCTGGGTGGGAACCTATAATCCTAACGGTGAAGGGCTGTACCGTTTTACCGTCGATCCGCAAAGCGGTGCGCTTGCGGATAAAACGCTGGTCAGCACGTTGCCGAATGCTGCACAGCTTACCGTCTCGCATGATGGCAAAACGCTCTATCTGGCGAGTGAAGTAGAGCAGGGCGTGGTGCAGGCGCTGCGGGTGAATGACAACGGTGAGCTGAGTGAGCTCAATCAGGTGGCTTCCGGTGGCGCAGGGCCGGTTTACCTTTCGCTGACGCCGAATGGTCGCCATCTGCTGGTGGCAAACTACGTCAGCGGAACGATTGCCGTTCTGCCGGTCAAAGCCGATGGCAGCCTGGGTGATGCCACGGACAAACATCAGGATCAGGGCGAACCGGGTGCGGCGAAGCCGGAAGCCGCTGCGGAGGGCAGTTTCGCTATCAGCGATCATAACGGGCCTCATGCACACATGATCGCCGCCGATCCGAGCGGAAAATACGTGTTTTCAACCGATCTGGGGCTGGATCGCATCTATCAGTATCGCTTAGACGATCGAAGCGGAAAGCTGACGCCTAACGATCCACCGTTTATCAACGCCTCCTCGAAAGGGGCCGGGCCGCGCCACTTTGTCTTTACGCCAAAAGGCGATGCTCTGTGGTTGATTAACGAAGAGGCGTCTACGCTGACTCACTATACTGTGGATGCAAACGGCAGCCTGAAAGAGGGCAAAACGCTCTCCGCCCTGCCGAAAGGTTACAAAGGCACCAGTTTTGCTGCAGGTCTGGCGTTAAGTGCGGATGGTAAGCAACTGTATGTGGCTAACCGTTTGCATAACAGCATCGGGCACTTTACCGTAACAGCGGAAGGCACGCTGACGCATCAGGATGATGTCTGGACCCGTGGTGACTACCCGCGCACCCTGACGCTCGATAAACAGGGGCGTTGGCTGTACGTCATGAATCAACGCAGCGATAACATTACCCGTTTCCGCGTGGCGCAGGACGGCAAGCTCAGCTTTGAGCCAGACTATACGCCGGTCGGTAGCCCATCTCAGATGGTCATTTCACCCTAAGCCGTAAGAGGACAACGACGTGCGATTTCCGAATCAACGTTTAGCGCAACTTTTCGATCTGTTGCAAAACGAGACGCTGCCGCAGGATGAACTGGCGCAGCGGCTGTCGGTTTCCACGCGAACCGTCCGCGCTGATATCACGGCCCTGAACGCGCTGCTGGCGAGCCACGGCGCGCAGTTTATTCTGAGCCGGGGGAATGGTTATCAGCTTAAAATTGATGACGCCGAGCGTTATCAGCAATTGCAGGCCTCCCACCCGCGCGCGCTGCGTATTCCCCGAACCGGGATGGAGCGCGTGCATTATCTGGTGGTGCGTTTTCTTACCTCGGCATTTTCTCTCAAACTTGAGGATCTGGCTGACGAGTGGTTCGTCAGCCGCGCCACGCTGCAAAGCGACATGGCGGAAGTGCGCGAGTGGTTCCACCGTTATAATCTGACGCTGGAAACCCGACCGCGCCATGGTATGAAGCTGTTTGGCAGCGAGATGTCGACCCGTGCCTGTCTGACGGACTTGCTCTGGGAGCTGGCACAGCAGGACAGTCTGAACCCGTTGGTGACCGACGTGGCGCTTAATGCGGGTGTGGCAGAACAGATGGTGCCTGTACTGCACGATGCGCTAACACGCCACCATATCCGCCTGACCGACGAAGGTGAGTTGTTCCTTCGCCTGTACTGTGCGGTATCGGTACGTCGTATCAGCGAAGGCTATCCACTGCCGGAATTCCATGCTGAAGATGTGGAAGAGAACGTGCGTGACGCCGCGAAAAATATCGCAGTGTCCATTCAGCATCTGGCGGGCAAAACGCTTTCGCCGTCGGAAGAGAGCTGGCTTTGCGTACACATTGCCGCGCGGCAGATCCAGGAGATAGCACCCAGCGCGATCAACGCTGACGACGACGAAGCGCTGGTCAACTACATCCTGCGTTACATCAACACCCACTATAACTACAACCTGCTCAGCGACGAGCAACTGCACGCGGATCTGCTCACGCACATTAAAACCATGATCACCCGGGTGCGGTACCAAATCATGATCCCCAATCCGCTGCTGGAAAACATCAAGCAGCACTACCCGATGGCGTGGGATATGACCCTCGCGGCGGTGTCGAGCTGGGGCAAATACACGCCGTATGTGATCAGCGAAAACGAGATCGGCTTCCTGGTGCTGCACATCGGCGTCGGGCTGGAGCGTCACTACAACATTGGCTACCAGCGCCAGCCGCGGGTGCTGCTGGTGTGCGACGCCGGGAATGCGATGGTGCGTATGATTGAGGCGGTGCTTCAGCGCAAATACCCGCAGATTGAGGTGACGCGCACGCTCACCCTGCGCGAGTACGAGCTGGCGGAAATGATTAGCGAAGACTTTGTGATCGCCACCGCCCGCGTCAGTGAAAAGTCGAAACCGGTGGTGATGATCGCCCCATTCCCGACCGATTATCAGTTAGAACAGATCGGCAAGCTGGTGCTGGTGGACCGCACCCGCCCGTGGATGCTGGATAAATACTTCGATGCAGCCCATTTCCGCATTATCGACACGCCCGTTGATCAGCAAACGCTGTTCCGTGAACTGTGCGCGCAGCTTGAAAGCGAGGGGTTTGTTGGCGCGGAGTTCCTGGATTCGGTCGTCGAGCGTGAAGCCATCGTCAGCACCATGCTCGGCGATGGCATTGCGCTGCCGCACTCACTCGGCCTGCTGGCGCAAAAAACGGTGGTCTATACCGTGCTGGCTCCGCACGGCATCCCGTGGGGCGACGAAACCGCACACGTCATCTTCCTGCTCGCCATCAGCAAAAGCGAGTACGAAGAGGCGATGGCGATATACGATATCTTCGTCACCTTCCTGCGTGAACGGGCGATGTCGCGGCTCTGTAGCTGCGGAGATTTTGCCGAGTTTAAGGCAGTGGCGATGGAGAGTTTGAGCCGGTTTTGAGAGGCGTTATCCAGAATTCGATGTAATGCGAATGTAATGCTAAACTGCATTACGCATTCGATTTTACTGGAGGCATAATGGCCACGCTGAACGTCCGTCTGGATGACAAACTCAAAAACGAGGCTTATGCCGTGCTGGAAAAACTCAATATCACACCAACGGAAGCCGTGCGATTACTGTTTCAGTACGTCGCGGAGACGGGACGTATGCCGGTGAAAACGGTCACCATTAGCGACAATGAAGAAGAACTGATACAGGCAGTCCGGGAGCGGCTGGCTAATCCGCAAAAGGGAATTAAGGTTAGTCTGGATGACTTATGAACTGGCATTTGATCCGAGGGCGTTAAAGGAATGGAGCAAGCTGGGGGAGACTGTAAAAGACCAGTTTAAGAAGAAACTAGCGGACGTATTGGTGAACCCAAGGGTCGAATCGGCCCGCCTGCATGGTCTACCGGATTGCTACAAAATAAAACTCAGATCCCAGGGTTATCGTTTGGTCTATCAGGTTCAGGAAAACGTTGTAACGGTATTTGTTATCGCTATCGGTAAGAGAGAGAAAGCAGCCGTTTATCATGATGCAAACAAACGGCTCTAACGATCACCGCAGATGATGCACAACCTGATTGCTGCTGCCGCGCCAGATCAGCGCCGGGTCTTTTAAATCCTGCACGAATTTGCCGTCGACCAGCACGTTAATCAGATCCACCACTTCCATTTGCTGCGCGTTCAGCTCATCCAGCTTGTAGCCTGTCCAGACCCAGATATCTTTTCCCGTACATTCGCGGCGAATGCGTTTAACCAGCTTCAGGATTTCCGGCACGTTTTGCGGGTGGAGCGGGTCACCACCGGAGAGTGAAATCCCCTGGCGGTTGATGCGCGTGTCGTTGAGATCGTTAATGATCCGGTCTTCCATCTCGGTGGTGAACAGCATACCGGAATTGAGGCGCCAGGTGCTTTTGTTGTAGCAGCCGGGGCATTCGTGGACGCAGCCTGAGACGAACAGGGTGCAGCGGGTGCCGGGACCGTTGACGATGTCGACGGGATAATATTGATGATAATTCATAGCGTTAACCTGATGCCCTCACCCCGGCCCTCTCCCACAGGGAGAGGGAGAAAACCGGCGTCAGGCTTGCAATGTGCTCGATCGGTTCCCTCTCCCTTGAGGGAGAGGGGTAGGGTGAGGGGGAAAACCCGGCGAAGAACTTACCCGATCTGCCCATTCCCCAAATGCTTCACGCGGCGCTTCACCTCTTCCTGCTTGCCGGCGTTGAACGGACGCGCATCCGGGCTGCCGAGATAGCCGCACACGCGGCGGGTCACAGAGACGCGAGCCGCATCGTGGTTGCCGCATTTCGGGCAGGTGAAGCCTTTGCTGGTGCACTCAAACTCACCGGTAAATCCGCACTCGTAACACTCGTCGATTGGCGTGTTGGTCCCGTAATACGGCACGTGCCGATAGCTGTAATCCCACACGTCTTCCAGCGCTTTCAGGTTATGCTGAATGTTTGGGTACTCGCCATAGCAGATAAAGCCGCCGCTGGCGATCGGCGGGTACGCCGCTTCAAAGTCGATCTTGTCGTACGGGTTCACCTTCTTCTCCACGTCGAGGTGGAAGCTGTTGGTGTAGTAACCTTTGTCGGTAACCCCTTCCACAATCCCGAACTCGGCGGTGTCCAGACGGCAGAAACGGTCGCAGAGGTTTTCGCTCGGCGTACTGTACAGGCTGAAGCCGTAGCCGGTTTCCTCTTTCCACTGATCAACGGCGTCGCGCAGGCGCTGAACGATGGCGATGCCTTTCTCACGCAGGGCTTCGCTGTCATACATATGCGTGCCGCCAGCCAATGCGTTGATGGTCTCGTGAATGCCGATATAGCCCAGCGAAATCGACGCACGACCATTTTTGAAGATCTCAGACACGTCATCGTCCGCTTTCAGACGCACGCCACAGGCCCCTTCCATGTAGAGGATTGGCGCCACGCGGGCTTTGACCCCTTCCAGACGCGCAATGCGGGTCATCAACGCTTTGCGCGCCAGCTGCAGGCGCTCGTCCAGCAATTTCCAGAACTCAGCCTCATTGCCTTTGGCTTCCAGCGCGATGCGCGGCAGGTTCAGGCTGATGACGCCGAGATTGTTGCGCCCGTCGTGGATCTGCTCGCCGTTTTCATCTTCGTAGACGCCGAGGAAGCTGCGGCAGCCCATTGGCGTTTTAAACGAACCGGTGACTTTAACGACCTGATCGTAGTTCAGGATGTCCGGATACATACGTTTGCTCGCGCACTCCAGCGCCAGCTGTTTGATGTCGTAGTTCGGATCGCCAAACTTATGGTTGAGACCGTCGCGGATGGCGAACACCAGTTTCGGGAAAACGGCGGTTTTGCGGTTTTTGCCGAGGCCGGAAATACGGTTGCGCAGGATCGACTGCTGAATCAGGCGCGATTCCCAGCTGGTGCCCAGGCCAAAACCGAACGTGACAAACGGCGTCTGGCCGTTGGCGGTGTGCAGCGTGTTCACCTCATATTCCAGCGACTGGAAGGCGTCGTAGCACTCTTTCTCGGTGCGGGAATGGGCGTAGCCGTCCGCGTCCGGGATCTGCCACTCTTCGGCCGTTTTACGATGCTTGTTGAAGCTTGCCGTCACGAACGGAGCCAGCACTTCATCAATGCGGTTAATGGTGGTGCCGCCGTAAATGTGGCTGGCGACCTGGGCGATAATCTGCGCCGTGACCGCCGTGGCCGTGGAGATTGATTTTGGCGGTTCAATCTCGGCGTTACCCATTTTAAAACCGTGGGTCAGCATGCCTTTCAGGTCGATCAGCATGCAGTTGAACATCGGGAAGAATGGCGAGTAGTCGAGATCGTGATAGTGGATCTCACCGCGCTCGTGCGCCGACACCACATCGCGCGGCAGCAGGTGCTGGCGGGCATAGTGTTTAGCGACGATACCGGCCAGCAGGTCGCGCTGGGTCGGGATCACTTTACTGTCTTTGTTGGCGTTTTCATTCAGTAGGGCGGAGTTGGTCTGCTCTACCAGGCCACGGATCTCCTGGTTTAGACGGCCGCGCTTCTCACGCTCAACGTCACGATCGTGACGGTATTCAATGTAGGCACGGGCTAACTGCTTGTAAGGACCCGCCATCAGCTGGTTCTCAACCGCGGTCTGGATCTCGTTGATATCCACCTGGTTGCGTTCATTCATCTGGCTGCTAACGACTTCTGCGACGGTGGCGCAGTAATCTGCGTCATCGACTCCCGCTGCTTTAGCTGCACGCAGAATGGCTTCCTGGATGCGCTCTGATTTAAACGGCACTTTACAGCCATCACGTTTCATCACATGCGGTGTCATGATCACTCCATTTTAAAAACAGGTTATCCACAGAGGTGGAGAAGTATTCAGAGGCTGTATTGTCAGCCAGGTGAGTGACTTCCCTCGTTCCCGACATTTGTTATCCACAATTCCGGAGAGCTGAGTCGCCGTCTTGTGGTTGGAATAGTAGACGATAAATACAAGATGTTGGGTCGGCGTGCATTTTAAGTGCTACATATAGTGATTTGCATCAAACATGTTTGCGTTTTATTTGATTCAGAACAAAGTAAAAAGACGAGAGTACAAACGACGGGCGCTTCAGCGATTGTAAATACGGGCAGGAAAAATCTGATTAATTATTCAACAAAAACAGTAAAATAAGCCGGGCACGGTATTGTGCCCGGCGTCGCATTACGGTTGCAGCCACCAGACGGCTTCAAACGGACGTAGGCTGGTGGTTTGTGGCGCGGCATAGTTGCTCATTACTGGCTGCCATTCGCCACTGAGGGCGTCATTCTGCCATGTCTGGCTCTCGCCGCTGAGGTTCGCCACCACAATCAGCGTCTTTCCCTGCCACTGACGACGGTAGCACCACAGAGAAGGATGTTCTGGCAGGAGATCCTCATAATCCCCCCACGTCAGTACCGGCAGGGTTTTACGCAGGCTAATCAACGACTGATAGGTGTAAAACACCGAATCCGGGTCGTCCAGCGCGGCGCGGGCGTTTACCGTCTCGTAGTTGTCGCAAACGCCAATCCACGGCTCACCTTCGGTGAAGCCCGCATTGTGCGAAGCGTCCCACTGCATTGGCGTGCGGCCGTTATCGCGGGATTTACACGCCAGAATCGCCAGTAATTCGTCCGGATCGCGCTCGCTGGCCCGCAGTTCGGCGAACATGTTCAGGCTTTCCACGTCACGGTAATCGGTGATGCGGCTGAAGTGCGGGTTGGTCATGCCAAGTTCTTCACCCTGATAGATATAGGGCGTACCTTGCATGCCGTGCAGCACCATGCCGAGCATCTTCGCGGCCTGAACGCGGTATTCCCCTTCGTCACCAAAGCGCGACACGATGCGCGGCTGGTCGTGGTTACACCAGAACAGCGCGTTCCAGGCTTTGTTGTGCATGCCCTGCTGCCAGTGGCGGAAGAGGGTTTTTAGCGCCACGAAGTCCGGTTTCGCCTTCGTCCACTTTTCGCCGCCGGGATAATCCACCTTCAGGTGGTGGAAGTTAAAGGTCATCGACAATTCACTGCCATCAAGAGAGGCGTACTGCTGGCAGTTTTCCAGCGAGGTCGAGGACATCTCGCCCACCGTCATCAGGTTGCGCGGCGTAAAGACGTCGCGGCTCATCTCCCGCAGATATTCGTGAATGCGCGGCCCGTCTGTGTAGAAACGGCGGCCATCACCCGTCTCGTCATTCGGGAAATCCTGATCTTTTGAGATCAGGTTAATCACGTCGAGACGTAAGCCGTCCACGCCGCGATCGGCCCAGAATTCGCACACCTTTTTCAGCTCGGCGCGCACTTCAGGGTTTTCCCAGTTGAGATCCGCCTGCTCCGGAGCAAAGAGGTGCAGGTAGTACTGTTCGCTCTCGGCGTGCCAGCGCCAGGCGTTGCCGCCAAACTTGGAGCGCCAGTTGTTGGGAAGCTGCTCCGGCGTGCCGTCGCGCCAGATATAAAACTGGCGGTACGGACTCTCTTTATTCAGTGATTCGCGGAACCAGGCATGCTGCGTTGATGTATGGTTAAACACCATATCCAGCACGATGCGAATGCCGCGCTCATGCGCCCTGGCGACCAGTTCATCAAAATCATCCAGAGTGCCGTAGGCGGGATCGATGGCGGTGTAATTCGCCACGTCGTAGCCGTTATCCACCTGCGGGGAGATATAAAACGGCGTCAGCCAGATGGCGTCGATACCGAGGGTTTTCAGGTAGTCCAGACGCTGCGTCACGCCGCGTAAATCACCGGTGCCGCTGCCAGTGGTGTCCTGGAAACTCTTTGGATAGATCTGATAGATGACGCCGTTCTGCCACCAGTGAGGAAGGGTATTCATAATGCGTTCCTGCAAATGCGAAGGGGCGCAACTGCGCCCCGAAAGATAAAGTTAAACAATCTGCAGCGAGCCCTGACGGAACTTACGCTGGTAAACCACGGTGGTGAGCGCCATTGGGACGATAATCGCGATGGCCATCGCCAGGGCAAACACCTGCCAGAAAGCGGGCTGGATGGAGAGAATGCCCGGCAGACCGCCAACACCGATACCGTTCGCCATTACGCCGTTCAGACCGCACACCAGCCCTGCCAGACCGGAACCGATCATCGCGCAGAGCATCGGGAAACGGTATTTCAGGTTGATACCGTACATCGCCGGCTCGGTCACGCCGAGGTAGGCGGAGATGGCAGCCGGAACGGAGATTTCACGCTCGTTATGTTTACGGCTGACCAGAATAATGCCGGTTACCGCAGACGCCTGTGCGATGTTAGACAGGGCGATAATCGGCCAGACCGGCGTACCGCCAAGGCTCTGAATCATCTGCATATCAATGGCCAGGGTGGTCTGGTGCACGCCGGTGATCACCAGCGGGGCGTACAGGAAGCCAAACAGCGCGGCACCAATCGGCGCGAAGCTGCCGGTCATCAGGTGACGAACCGCGAAGGCCACGCCGTCGCCGATCATGCGGCCAAACGGACCGATAAAGGCATGCGCCAGGAATACGGCAATAATCAGTGAGCAAACCGGAACCACCACCAGATAAAGGTAATCCGGGACGATGCGTTTTAAGCGAGTCTCAATGAAGCCCAGCGCCAGACCTGCCAGCAACGCCGGAATAACCTGCGCCTGATAGCCCACTTTAGCGATGGTAAACAGACCAAAGTTCCACACCTCCGGCACCTGCTGACCAAGTAAGTAAGCGTTCATTAACTGTGGAGAGACCAGCGTGACGCCCAGTACGATACCCAGAATTGGCGTGCCGCCCATTTTGCGCACGGCGGACCAGCAGATCCCGACCGGCAGGTAGAAGAAGATCGCTTCGCCAATCAGCCACAGGAAGTCGTAAACGGTTTTCAGCGCCGGGTACATCTGCGCCAGGGTTTTGCCGTCGCTCATCGGCACATCACCGATGACGTTACGGAAGCCTAAAATTAAGCCGCCGCTGATCAGCGCTGGCAGCAGTGGGAAGAAGATTTCCGCGAAGTGGGAAATCAGCTGCTCGTGCCACTTCATGTTCTGGCGCGCGGCTTTCTTTGCCTGCTCTTTATCGGCAGAAGAGTGCCCGGTAGTCGCCAGCAGCGCCTGATAGTAATCGCCCACTTCGGTACCTATAACGACCTGGAACTGACCGGCGTTGGTGAAGCAGCCTTTAACCATTGAGAGTTCTTCAATGGCTTTCGGGTTGGCTTTGGCCGGATCGTTCAGCACGAAACGCAGGCGGGTAATGCAATGGCTGACGGTTGCGATGTTTTCGCGCCCGCCGACCAGGACGATCAGCCGATCGATATCTGCTTGTTTGACTTTACTCATCATGAAACCTCATGACAGATGGTTAGGGGTGTAATGACCTGAGCGCAAGCCTACTCCTTCATCGTAACGGCGAAAATGGGAACGTTCCCGAAATCGGGCGAAGATCACAATAAACCGTTGAGCGGGGGTTAAGAGAGGTGGGCAGGAATAACGATCTGGCGCGGCTCAGTTCGCCCGTTGATCTGCTCGATCAGCTGTGTGGCGGCCTGTCTGCCGGACTCGGCGTAGCCCGGGTCGACTGTAATAATTTCCGGGTGCAAAAACTTCATCAGCGGCGTGCTGCCGACGCTCGCGACCTGCAGATCGTCGATGCGTTGTTCCTGCAAATATTTGCTCGCACCCAGCGCCAGGGTATCCGTGGCACACACCAGCGCGGTGGTCTGCGGTGTCAGGACGCTGGCGACCTGCTCGTAGCCCTGCTTCATCCCCAGCCCCGGCAGGGAGGCCACGGCAGAGAGGTTGTGCTTTTTGCAAAATGCCAGGTAGGCTTCGTGGCGACGCTTGCCAGTAGTGACGTCCGCGTGCGGCACGCCGAGGAAACTAATGTGGCGATGACCTTTATCGAATAGTCGCTGCATCAGGGTGATAATCGCGCCTTCGTCGTCATAACAAACGGAGGCAAAACCGTTGGCATCGCGCGCCAGCAGCACCAGCGAAGGCTGCCAGGGTTTCAGTATCTCTTCCTGAATGCCGGTAAAACCAAACAGCACCACGCCGTCAATGTTGCGTCGCTGAAGCATCCCCAGATGCTCTTCAACCAGTTGGGGAGAGAACTGGCTCTCCATCATGATCGGATCATAGCCTTGTTCATAGAAGGCGGGCAGCATGGTCTGAACGGCGAGATTTTCCGACAGCGAATCCAGACGCGAAACAATGATGGCCACCACCTTGTCACTCTGTCCCCGCATGGCACGCGCAGAGCGGGAAGGGGAAAAACCGTGCTGATTCATCACCGCCTCAACGCGCTCGCGAGTACGCTCGCTGACGCCACTTTCGTTGTTCAGCACGCGCGACACGGTGGATTTCCCCACGCCGCTTAAACGCGCGATGTCTTTAATCGTAAGGCGGTTCTGCATGCTGTATTCCCTGTAACAACAACAAAGTGGTTAATTGAGCCTAATGACTGAGCACAATTTCGCTATGGGCAAAGTCTGGTTTACGTTCGGTTTATTTGCAGGGGGGTATAATACCGCCCGAATCATCACAAAGGGTACGCTTAAATCCTTATACTGCGCGGCGACACCCTGTTTTTTACTTACCGGAGGCTTCATGGATCCCGATCCCACACCTCTCCTGAACGGGAGAAGACGTTCTTTCCGGTAAGCCAGCCTTTTGCTGTCTCACCGGCGTGAGGCAGCAACGTCATAAACGTTCCTGCTTAAAAAATTAAGTGCCTGCCAGGTACGGCCTTGCCACGCCTGAAGGAAATGCTGCGTCCGCGTTTGCGGATGTGGAGGAATGACTATGTTGAAAAATATTACCCGGCAACTACAGGCCCTGTTAAGCCGCCACCTGCCACATCGCCTGGTTCAGCGCGACCCGCTGCCCAATGCCAAAAACATGGCCGGCGCGGCGATCCCCGCTTCTCTGACCGAGCGCTGCCTGAATGTGGCAGCAATGGATGAAAACGAAGTCTGGCGCGCCTTCGGCGGACACCCGGAAGGGCTGAATGCGGCCGAAGTGGAAAAAATCCGCGCCGTGCATGGCGATAACCAGATCCCGGCGCAAAAACCGTCTCCGTGGTGGGTGCATCTGTGGCTCTGCTACCGCAACCCTTTCAACCTCCTGCTGACCGTGCTCGGCATCATCTCTTATGCCACGGAAGATCTGTTTGCCGCAGGCGTGATTGCCCTGATGGTGGGGATCTCCACGCTGCTGAATTTTATTCAGGAAGCCCGTTCCACCAAAGCGGCGGATGCCCTGAAGGCGATGGTCAGCAACACCGCGACAGTCTCGCGCGTGATTAACGATCTCGGCGAAAACGCCTGGGTGGAACTGCCCATCGACCAGCTGGTGCCGGGCGATCTGGTGAAGCTTGCCGCAGGGGATATGATCCCGGCGGATTTACGCATCATCCAGGCACGCGATCTGTTCGTCGCGCAGGCCTCCCTGACCGGGGAATCCCTGCCGGTAGAAAAGGTGGCGCGCAGCCGCGACCCACAGCAGATGAACCCGCTCGAGTGCGATACCCTATGCTTTATGGGCACCACGGTGGTGAGCGGCACCGCGCAGGCGATTGTCACCGCTACCGGGGGCAACACCTGGTTTGGTCAGCTTGCCGGGCGCGTCAGCGAGCAGGAGAGTGAACCCAATGCCTTCCAGAAAGGGATTGGTCGCGTCAGCATGCTGCTGATCCGCTTTATGATGGTGATGACGCCGATCGTACTGCTGATCAACGGCTATACCAAAGGCGACTGGTGGGAAGCGGCGCTGTTTGCGCTCTCCGTGGCCGTCGGCTTAACGCCGGAAATGCTGCCGATGATTGTGACCTCTACGCTGGCGCGTGGGGCGGTGAAGCTCTCTAAACAGAAAGTGATCGTTAAACACCTCGACGCCATTCAAAACTTTGGCGCGATGGACATTCTCTGCACCGATAAAACCGGCACCCTGACGCAGGACAAAATCGTGCTGGAGAACCACACCGATATCTCCGGCAAAACCAGCGAGCGTGTCCTGCACAGCGCGTGGCTGAACAGCCACTATCAGACCGGGCTGAAAAACCTGCTCGACGTCGCGGTGCTGGAAGGGGTGGATGAAGAGTCTGCCCGCACGCTCTCCGGCCGCTGGCAGAAGGTGGATGAGATCCCGTTCGACTTCGAGCGCCGCCGTATGTCGGTGGTGGTGAGCGAGCAGGCGGATGTCCATCAGCTGATCTGCAAAGGTGCGCTGCAGGAGATCCTGAATGTGTCAACGCAGGTGCGCTATAACGGTGATATCGTGCCGCTGGACGACACCATGCTGCGCCGCATCAAGCGCGTCACCGACAACCTGAACCGCCAGGGGCTGCGCGTGGTGGCGGTGGCGAGCAAGTTCCTGCCAGCCCGCGAGGGGGATTATCAGCGTATTGACGAATCCGATCTGATCCTCGAGGGCTACATCGCCTTCCTCGATCCGCCGAAAGAGACCACCGCACCGGCGCTGAAAGCGCTGAAGGCGAGCGGGATTACCGTGAAAATCCTCACCGGGGACAGCGAACTGGTGGCGGCGAAAGTGTGCCACGAAGTGGGGCTGGACGCGGGTGATGTGGTGGTGGGGAGCGATATTGAGCATCTCTCCGACGACGAACTGGCAAAACTGGCGCAGCACACCACGCTGTTTGCCCGCCTGACGCCGATGCACAAAGAACGTATTGTCACCCTGCTGCGTCGTGAAGGTCACGTGGTAGGCTTTATGGGCGATGGCATCAACGATGCACCCGCCCTGCGAGCAGCGGATATTGGCATCTCCGTGGATGGTGCGGTGGATATTGCCCGTGAAGCGGCCGACATCATTCTGCTGGAAAAGAGCCTGATGGTGCTGGAGGAAGGGGTTATCGAAGGGCGTCGTACTTTTGCGAATATGCTCAAGTACATCAAAATGACCGCCAGCTCCAACTTCGGAAACGTCTTCAGCGTGCTGGTGGCGAGTGCATTTTTGCCGTTCCTGCCAATGTTGCCGCTGCATCTGCTGATCCAAAACCTGATGTACGATGTGTCTCAGGTGGCGATCCCGTTTGATAACGTGGACGACGAGCAGATCCAGAAGCCACAGCGCTGGAACCCGGCCGATCTGGGGCGCTTTATGCTGTTCTTTGGCCCGATCAGCTCCATCTTTGACATCCTGACCTTCTGCCTGATGTGGTTTGTGTTCCATGCCAACACGCCGGAACACCAGACGCTGTTCCAGTCTGGCTGGTTTGTGGTGGGCCTGCTGTCGCAGACGCTGATTGTGCATATGATCCGCACCCGCCGCATTCCGTTCATCCAGAGCCGTGCCGCGTGGCCGCTGATTGTGATGACGGGGATTGTGATGGCGCTTGGGATCGCGCTGCCGTTCTCGCCGCTGGCGAGCTACCTGCAGCTGCAGGCGCTGCCGCTGAGCTACTTCCCATGGCTGGTGGCGATCCTTGCGGGTTACATGGTACTGACGCAGATGGTGAAAGGATTCTACAGCCGTCGGTATGGATGGCAGTAACGGCAAGCCCGGTGGCGCTGCGCTTACCGGGCCTACGATCCGAACGTAGGCCGGGTAAGGCGAAGCCGCCACCCGGCAGCTGGCTTTCCTCTCAAATTCAACAACCTGTGATCTCCGTCGGCGCATTCGCTTGACGACAAATTGAGCGCATGTTAACAGAATGTTTTGCCTTTATTTGGCCCGTCAGATAAGGAACATTCATGTTACGGTACAGTCTCTTAACCGCCGGGCTGATGCTCGGCTTCTCTGCGTTTGCCGCCCCGGCAGGCGATCTCCCCCTGATGCCCTGGCCTGCAAAGGTCGAACGCCCGACAACCCAGGGCACGCTGGTGCTCAGCAACAACGTTTCCATTAGCGTCAGCGGGGACGATCTCGGTGACGCCGTCAACCGCCTTCGCCAGCGCATCGCTCTGCAAACGGGCTGGACGCTCCAGCCGCAGGCTGAAAAGCCGGAAAAACCGACCATCCGCATTGCCATCTCCAGAAAGGTCAAGCCCCAGCCGCTGCCGGATAGCGATGAAAGCTATAAGCTCACGGTGGATGCCAGCGGCGTCGATATCTCCGCCAGTACCCGTTTCGGCGCATTGCGCGCCATGGAAACCCTGCTCCAGCTGATGCAGAACGGCGCGGAAAACACCTCGCTGCCGTGGGTTGCCATTGAAGATTCGCCACGCTTCCCGTGGCGCGGGCTGCTGCTTGATTCGGCGCGTCACTTTATTCCGCTGGCGGATATCAAGCGCCAGATCGACGGTATGGCTGCCGCAAAACTTAACGTATTGCACTGGCACCTGACCGACGATCAGGACTGGCGCTTCAGCTCGACGCGCTATCCAAAGCTCACTCAGCTTGCCAGCGACGGGCTGTTTTACACGCCTGAGCAGATGCGTGAGGTCGTTCGCTATGCGACCGAGCGCGGTATTCGCGTGGTGCCAGAGATCGACATGCCGGGCCACGCGTCGGCCATTGCCGTGGCTTACCCGGAACTGATGAGTGCGCCGGGGCCATACAAAATGGAGCGTAACTGGGGCGTGCTTAAACCGGTGCTGGATCCCACTAAAGACGCAACCTATGCCTTTGCTGATGCGATGGTCAGCGAACTGGCAGCGATCTTCCCCGATCCGTATCTGCATATCGGTGGTGATGAGGTGGATGACAGCCAGTGGAAAGCGAACCCGACCATTCAACAGTTTATGCGCGACCACAAACTGGCGGACAGCCACGCATTGCAGGCGTATTTCAACCGCAAGCTGGAGACGATCCTTGAAAAACATCACCGCCAGATGGTCGGCTGGGACGAGATCTACCACCCGGATCTGCCAAAAAGCATTCTGATCCAGTCCTGGCAGGGGCAGGACGCGCTGGGGCAGGTGGCACAAAGCGGCTACAAAGGTATTCTCTCGACAGGCTTCTATCTCGACCAGCCTCAGTCCACGGCCTATCACTATCGCAATGAAATCGTCCCACAGGGATTAAACGGTGTGGATGTGATTGCCGACACCGACAGCGTCCAGAGCTGGGCCTTCTCCATGCCGCGTCTGAAAGGTAAACCGGTAGAAGGGAGTTTCACCCTGGTGAAAGGGGAATCTGGCTGGCGCGGGTTTATTGATTTCGCCGGGAAATCCCGCCGCGCGGTGCAGGATATTGAATGGCGTGATGATAGCCAGGTGACGTTCACCGTCGATACCTGGATGGGCGAAACGCGGCCGGTTGTCTCCGTTGAAAACGATAAGCTGAGCGGCTATTTCCTCGTGGGGAATACGCGCTACCCGATTAGCGGCACGCGTCTGGACGACGTGCCGAAAGGCATTCCACCTGTCGTGCCGGACGTAGCGAATCAGGCCAACCTGCTCGGCGGTGAAGCCGCGCTGTGGGCGGAAAACGTGGTGGCGCCGGTGCTGGATATCCGCCTGTGGCCGCGTACTTTTGCAGTGGCGGAGCGGCTGTGGTCCGCGCAGGACGTCAACGATGTCGACAACATGTATACCCGTCTGCAGGCAATGGACAGCTGGTCGACGGTATCGGTCGGGTTGCAGCAGCATACCCAGCAGCAGGTGCAGTTCACGCGGCTGGCGAACAATGCCGACACCTTGCCGCTGCAAATCCTCGCCCAGGCGGTAGAGCCGGCACAGTATTACACGCGTCAGCATCTGAAGTTCCAGGCCGGAAACTATCATCAGTTTGAGCCGCTTAACCGGTTCGCCGATGCGCTGAACGCCGAAAGTGCCACCGTGCGCCAGATGAACAAATGGGCTGACCGTCTGGTCAGCGATGCCGAAGACACGGAAAGTGCTGACGCGCTGCGTCACGTCTTCAACCGCTGGCAGAGCAACACCAGCGATGCGCTGGCGTTAAGCGAAAATAGCTACCAGCTGAAGGCGATAAAACCGGTTATCCAGGAGGTGGACAAGCTTGCCTCCATTGGTCTGAGGCTGACGGATCTGGTGGCCCGTCAGGGGACGCTGGATGATAAAGAGATTGCGTCGATTCAACGCGAGCTGGATAACGCGGCGAAAGCTCAGGATGAAGTGGTGATTGCGGCGGTTTATCCGCTGGAGACGCTGCTGCGCGCGACGCGGAATCAATAGCGGGCAACAAAAAAGGCAGCCAGGCTGCCTTTTTTATCGCAAAAGCGAATTAGCGGCGAACGGCAATCGCTTCAATTTCGATTTTCACGTCTTTTGGCAGACGTGCAACTTCCACGCAGGAGCGCGCCGGGAATGTCGCGTTGTGCTCGGTGAAGAATGCTTCGTAAGTGGCGTTAACGGTCGCGAAATCGTTAAGATCTTTCACGAAAACGGTGGTTTTCACGATATCGCCAACTTTCAGACCGGCAGATTCCACAATTGCCTGCACGTTCTCCAGCGACTGACGCGCCTGTGCCGCCACGTCTTCCGGCACAGCGCCGGTTTTCGGGTTCACCGGGATCTGGCCAGAGGTAATAATCATGCTACCCAGATCAACGCCCTGAACGTATGGGCCGATAGCCGCTGGTGCATTTTCCGTCGCGAGTACTTTGGTCATGATTTCTCCAGAATAACAGCTGATTAAATGTTCCCGGCCATTATAGGGAGGCCGGGATCCTTTACCAACCTCAATTAGTTGGCCAGCACCACATAATGAGAAAACTCTTTTTCGCAGTATTTGCATTTGAGTGCGATGTCATCAGCGCGTTTTTTCACTGCAAAACTGGAAGAAACCGGCTCAGCATGACTGATGCAGTTGCTGTTCGGACAGACCAGCACGCTTTCGATGCGCTCCGGCAGGCTCGGACGGGATTTGCCGACCACTTCATATTCGTCGATGCGGTTGACGGTGGCGTCCGGCGCGTACAGGGACAGCTGGTTCACCTGCTCATCGGTCAGGAAGGTGTTCTCGATCTTGATCAGATCCTTACGACCCATTTCGCCCGACGGCAGGTTCAGGCCGATGGTGATGCGCTGGTCGGTTTCGGTCAGTTTGAACAGCGTCAGCAGCTTAAAGCCCACCTGTGCAGGGATGTGGTCAATCACGGTGCCACGCTTGATGGCTTCAACCTGGAGTTTGTTATCGTGTGTCATTGTCGTTTCCCCTTACAGAGCCAATTCGCGATTCAGAACCAGTGCCAGTAACGCCTGGCGAGCGAAAATGCCGTTTCCGGCCTGCTGGAAATACCAGGCGTGCGGCGTTTTATCCACGTCGGTGGTGATTTCATCAATACGCGGCAGCGGGTGCAGCACCTTCATGTTGTCGCGTGCGCCCTCAAGGTCGCTGGCGCGCAGCACGAACTGCGCCTTCACGTTGGCGTATTCGGACGGATCCAGACGCTCTTTCTGCACGCGGGTCATATACAGAATATCGACGTGGCTCATTACCTCTTCGATGCTCGCATGCAGGCTCCACTGAATGCCTTTCTCGTCCAGCATGTCGAGAATGTACTGCGGCATCGCCAGCGCGTCCGGGGCGATGAAGAAGAAACGGTTGCCGTTAAACTTCGCCAGCGCCTGGGTCAGCGAGTGGACGGTACGGCCATATTTCAGGTCGCCGACCATCGCGATGTTCAGGTTTTCAAGCGTGCCCTGGGTTTCCTGAATGGTGAACAGATCCAGCAGGGTCTGCGTCGGGTGCTGGTTGGCACCGTCACCGGCGTTTAGCACCGGAATGCCACCGGAAAACTCGGTCGCCAGACGCGCCGCCCCTTCTTGCGGATGGCGCATGACAATCGCGTCTACGTAAGTACTGATAACTGAAATGGTATCCGCCAGCGTTTCGCCTTTTTTACCCAGCGACGTGTTGCTGCTGTCAGAGAAGCCGACCACGCTCGCGCCCAGGCGGTGCATGGACGTTTCAAAGGAGAGGCGCGTACGGGTAGAGGCTTCGAAGAAGCAGCTCGCAATCACTTTGTGCTTCAGCAGCTCCGGTTGCGGATTAGCTTTCAGTTTTGCCGCGGTTTCCAGAACCAGTTCCAGCTCTTCGCGGCTGAGGTCGTTTATGGAAATGATGTGTTTTTGATAAAGCGGATTCATGTTTATCTCCTGACGCCGGGCAAAAAAAAGCCCCTCAAATGAGGGGCTCTGGGAATAGGTTTAGCAACGGGAAGAAAAACGGCAGGCCAGCGTCTGATTTCAGACGCGGTAAGACGTTATGTCGTACACGCTTGACCATGCTTCCTCCCGGCAAATTGTCGGGCATTATACGCACCCCGATTTTCGGATCAAGCGATTTAATGCACGCTTTACTCAATGCAAACGGTTCTTTGTGAATATTAATTCGTTCTGAGTAAATAATTAATTTGCTTATGCACCAGCGCGGTACGCTTCACCACCCGGGGGGCGACCCAGACGATACTGCTGCCAGCCACCACGCCTAAAATTTCCGGTAACTGGTGGTAATCCAGAATACGCGCCACCGCGCGGCCATATCCGGCGACAGTATGAATGAGGATAAACTCGCTATTGTGCTCCACGCTCACCACCATTTCAGAAACGGTACGCGCGGCATCGGGGGCAGGGCGCAGTTGGGGATTCAACGAATAAATTTTTAGCCCTTTGGCATTTCGAATTTTTATGACGCCGAGCAATTTCAGCAGACGCGAAACGGTCGACTGGCTGATGCTGTCAAACCCTCTCTCCTGCAAATCGCGGCGAATTTCTTCCTGTGAGAGATAGCTCTTTTCGGCGATCAGACGCTGGCACACCGTTAGCTGCAGTTGTTCTTTGGGAGAGTACGCTTCGTAATCCATCATGTTTCCCATATCAGTTCCTGAAATAACCGGTGGCACTGCACCGATCCGTAGGCCGGATAAGCGCAGCGCCATCCGGCAAATCACAACAAGGCACCCAGGCTTAGCGCCACCATAATCACCACCGTCAGGATCGCCAGCAGCGGCGCAACCCATTTCAGGTAGCGCACGTAAGGCACACGGGCGATAGCCAGCCCGCCCATCACCACCGCTGAGGTTGGCGTGACCAGGTTAACGATGCCGGAGGCCGACTGGTAAGCCGTAACTACCAGGTCGCGGTTGACGTTAGCGAAATCGGCTAGCGGTGCCATGATCGGCATCGTCAGTACGGCCAGGCCGGATGAAGAAGGCACAAGAAACGACAGAACAACTTCCAGCCAGTACATCACGTTGATAAACGCCACCGTGGACAACCCGCTGACCAGACCTTCCGCGCTGTGCAAAATGGTGTGGGTAATCATGCCCTTATCCATGATGACTACGATACCGCGCGCAATGCCGATAATCAGCGCGACACCCAGCAAATCTCGCGCACCGTTGATAAAGGTTGAGGTAAGCTCCTCTTCACTCATACGGGCGATAAGCCCCACGATGATGGCGCTGGCGAGAAACACCGCCGAGATTTCTGCCATCCACCACCCCAGCACCGCCACGCCGTAGATCATCACCGCGAAGGCGAGGGCGAAGATCACCAGAATGATTTTGCGCACCGGGGTAAATTCCAGCGACTGTTCACCCTTGTTGCTGAGGAAATGGGCGCGGTTCTCTTCCTGTTTGTCTGCGACGATAGAGAGAGACGGATCCTGACGAACTTTACGGGCGTAGCGCATCACCCATGCCACGCAGATGATCCAGCCGATCACCAGCAGCGCCACGCGCAGGGCAATACCGTGGGTGAAGGGGATCCCGGCGGCGTTGGCGGCGATCACCGTGGCAAACGGGTTAATGGTGGAACCGAGCGTGCCGATCCCCGCCCCGAGCAGCACGGTAGAGGCGGCAACCACCGGATCAAAACGGGCGGCCAGCATGACGGGCACCAGCAAGGTATAGAAAGGCAGTGACTCTTCGGCCATGCCGTAGATCGTGCCGCCTGCGGCAAACAACGCCATCAGGATCGGGATCATCCACTCTTCGCGTCCGCGCAGGCGGGTCGTTACCCGTTCGATCCCGGCGTCAATCGCCCCGGTTTTGGTGACGATCCCGAGAAATCCCCCGATGATCAGGATAAACAGCGCCACGTCGATTGCCCCAGCCTGACCGGAAACGGGATCGTACAGCCCGGCAATGGGGGCCATCAGGACGGAAACCAGCCCCTGCGGGTGCGCCGCCACGTGCGCGTACGTTCCGGCAATCGGGACTTCTTTGCCAAGGGTTTCATTCATCGCCATCTGGTACTGACCGGCCGGAACAACCCAGCTCAGCGCCGCCACAACGGCAATCAGAAAAAAGAGAATGGTGTAAGCGGAGGGAAACTTGAACTTGCCCATGATGTTCTCCTGAACCCGGCGCACCCCGTGGCGCGCCGGGCGGTGATTAGTCGCCGAGTGTCGCCACCATGACCGCTTTAATGGTGTGCATGCGGTTTTCTGCTTCGTCAAAGACGATAGAGTTCGGTGATTCAAAGACCTCTTCCGTCACCTCAAGCCCTTTCAGGCCGTAAGCCATCTCAATTTCACGGCCCACTTTGGTGTGCTCGTTGTGGAACGCCGGCAGGCAGTGCATGAACTTGACGTTCGGGTTGCCAGTGGCTTTCATCACCTGAGCGTTAATCTGGTAAGGCTTCATCAGGCTGACGCGCTCGGCCCATGCCTCTTTCGGCTCGCCCATGGAGACCCACACGTCGGTGTAGAGGAAATCGGTCCCCTGAACGCCTTCTTCCACATCATCCGTGAGGGTGATGCGCGCGCCTGTCTCTTTGGCGATGGCGCGGCACTGTTCCACCAGCCCTGCTTCCGGCCAGAAGGATTTCGGTGCCACGAGGCGGATATCCATCCCCATCTTGGCCGCGCCGACCATCAGGGAGTTGCCCATGTTGTTCCGCGCGTCGCCCAGATAGGCAAAGCTCAGCTCCGGCAGGGTTTTCCCTGGCGCATGCTCCAGCATGGTCATCAGGTCAGCGAGGATCTGGGTCGGGTGAAACTCATCAGTCAGACCGTTCCACACCGGTACGCCAGCGTACTCGCCCAGCTCCTCGACAATCGCCTGGCCGTAGCCGCGATACTCAATGCCGTCGTACATGCGGCCCAGCACGCGGGCGGTGTCTTTCATCGACTCTTTATGGCCGATCTGCGATCCGCTTGGGCCGAGATAAGTGACCTGTGCGCCCTGGTCAAACGCGCCGACTTCAAAGGCGCAGCGGGTGCGGGTGGAGGTTTTTTCAAAGATCAGGGCGATGTTTTTCCCGACCAGGGTTTGCTTTTCACGTCCGGCTTTTTTGGCGGCCTTGAGTTCGATGGCAAGGTCGATCAGGAACTGGATTTCTGCCGGGGTATAGTCCAGCAGTTTCAGGAAGTTGCGGTTTTTCAGGTTGATGGTCATGGGTAAATCCTTTTTGAAATTTGAATTAGTTGCGAATCAACGTGCCTTTCTCGCCCGCGAGGATCTCCGCGCCGTCAGCCAGCGCGCCGATCCCGGCAATCCCGTTGCAGGTTTCAACAAACTCGCGGCAGGCGGCCACTTTTGGTCCCATCGATCCGGCGTCGAACTGCATGCCTCTGAGCAGTTCCGGTGTTACCTGTGCCAGCGGACGCTGGGTCGGTTTGCCCCAGTCGAGATACACCGCGTCGGCATCGGTCAGGATCAGCAGGGCATCGGCTTCGATCTGGCGCGCCAGCAGCGCGGCAGAGAGGTCTTTGTCGATCACCGCCTCAATGCCGCGATAACCGTTGGCGTTTTCCACCACCGGAACCCCGCCGCCGCCGTTGCAGATCACCAGGTGATCGCGCTGGATAAGCGCCGTAATCGCGTCGCTCTCGACGATGCGTTTGGGTTGCGGGGAGGGAACGACGCGGCGGAAGTAGCTGCCGTCGGCCTTAAACACCCAGCCTTTTTCCGCGGCCAGCGTTTTCGCCTGAGCTTCGCTGTAAACCGGGCCGATATATTTGGTCGGGTTGCGGAACGCCGGGTCGGCGGCATCCACCTCTACCTGGGTGAGCAGCACGCTCACTTCGCGCTGAGGAAGATTGTTTTTCAGCGCCTGCTGGAGCATGTAGCCGATCATCCCCTGACTTTCGGCGCCGAGAACGTCCAGCGGGTAGGGCGTGACTTTGTCATAGGCGCTGTTCTGCAGCGCCAGTAGCCCGACCTGCGGGCCGTTGCCGTGCACCAGCACCACGCGCCACTGCTCCGTCAGCCCGGCGATGGTGCGGGCGGCCTGCTCGATGTTCTGGCGCTGGATCTCCGCTTCCAGCGGTTCGCCGCGTTTCAGTAACGCGTTACCGCCAAGCGCCACAACCAGAGTGGGTTTTCGTTCCATGATGACTCCTTTAAATTCCGTCACGTTCCAGTGGGCAGCTCATGCAGCGCGCGCCGCCGCGACCGCGTCCGAGTTCGTCACCTGGGATCGGCAGCACGGTTATGCCGGCTTTGTCGTATTTCTCGTTGGTCCAGACGTTGCGCTCGTAGCCAATCACCACGCCCGGGCGGATGGTCAGAACGTTATTGGCGTCGTTCCACTGCTCGCGCTCGGCCTCAAAGGCGTCGCCGCCAGTGGTGATCAGGCGCACCTGGTTAATGCCGAGGGCTTTTTCGATGGCGTGGAGCAGGTCGGTTTCCTGAGTACGCAGCAGACCGCCGCGTCCGTCCGGGGTGAGCGTCCAGCACTGGGCATCTTTGCGCACCACTTCCGGGTAGACGGAGAAGGTGTCCACGTCGATGTGGGTCATCACGGTGTCGAGGTGCATGCAGGAGCGGTGTTTTGGCAATTCAACGGCGATCACGCGCTCGGCCTGGCGGTGTTTGAACAGGCTATTAGCAAGGAATTCCACACCCTGTGGCGTTGTGCGCTCTGACATGCCGATTAATACCGCGCCGCGTCCAATCACTAATACATCGCCACCTTCTAATGTCGCGTGATCGTAATTAATATTCTCGTCGCCGAAATATTTAATAAAATCACCGTCGGCAAACGCAGGATGCCAGCGATATATGGCCCGCAGGTTATTGGTTTCACGCTGGCGAGCCGGTTTGGCCATTGGGTTAATGGACACGCCGTTATAAATCCAGCAGGAAGTATCGCGGGTAAATAAATGGTTAGGCAGCGGCTTCATAATAAAATCATTCGCCGTGTGGGTATCCACCACCATATTTTTAATGGCTGCCGGAATTTCACCGTAGGTTAATCCGCCGCTTAACCGGCGCGCCAGTTCACGGTGCGGCATATCCGCCAGCCAGCCGCGCACATCACCTGCAAAGGTTGGCCCGAGGCGGTAGTCAGAGATTTGGGTTTCGAGAAGCCAGGCTTTTGCTTCTGCAATATCAAGCGTTTGAGTAAGAAGGTCGGTCAACAGCAGGACTTCCACACCCTGCTCGCGCAGTGTGTTTGCGAAAATATCGTGCTCTTCACCCGCCCGTTCAACCGAGAGCACATCATCGAAGAGTAATTCCTGACAGTTCGACGGCGTTAAACGTTTCAGACTTAAATTTGGACGGTGCAGCATAACGCTACGCAATTGACCAATTTCAGAACCGACATAATGCTTTTCCATAATTATTCCTTTAACTGTTTTTCAGAATAAAAAGGGCATGCGCCATGTGATGTGATTATTTCCATGGCGGCTAAGCTCAATTGATTTCGAGGTTCATACTAGGCGGTTAAATAATCCGTATTGTGATATTGCTCACGTGAAACCGGATATTAAGCGGTTTGTTTTCATTTGCATGATTCGCATCAGATAATGATTAATTGGATATAATTGCCGGGTGAATAGCTAAGCAGGATACGCTGGGGTTATTTGGAGTTGTTATTATTTTGTGGAATTTAATCATTTGAAATATTTTGTTATCATGTTGATTTTAAAAGAATAAAAATCATTAACGGAATGACTATGCAGTATTAGCAATTAACTATTTTCAACTTAAGGAAAATCAATAAATAATTATGGAATTTAATAGCAAATTATCAAAATGATAAAGTGTGAGCCCGGAGAGAGTTTTGTTGTTAACGCCATACGATCAATGAGTTAGCGATAGGGCGAGACCACGAAGATCTGAGGTTATGCATAACGACTGCATAAATGCCTGTGAGGGCTTAACAGCAAATTAACACATTTCCCGATAAACATGCGCTGGCGCAAAACCTGTCGTGAAAGCGGTGGTATGGCAGTCAGAATTCTCGTATAAAAGATTAAAGTGAAACGATGTTTTATATTGAGGGTTTGTTTATGATTATCGGCAACATCCACCATCTGCAATCCTGGCTCCCTGACGAATTGCGCCAGGCCATTGAGCACGTTAAAGCCCACGTCACCGACGCCACTCCGCTCGGCAAGCACGATATCGACGGCAACAACCTGTTTTATCTGGTCTCGGAAGACATGACCCAGCCGTTCGCCGAGCGCCGCGCCGAGTACCACGCACGCTATCTGGACATCCAGATCATTATGAAGGGGCAAGAAGGGATGACCTTCAGCGCCCTGCCGCACGGTACACCGGACACAGACTGGCTGGCGGATAAAGACATCGCGTTTCTGCCGGAAGGTGAGCAGGAGAAAACCGTGGTGCTGAGCGAAGGGGATTTTGTGGTGTTCTGGCCGGGCGAAGTGCACAAGCCGCTTTGCGCGGTGGGGGCGCCTGCTAAGGTGCGAAAAGTCGTTGTGAAGATGCTGGTGGAGTAAGACCCCCTCCCTGGGTTTTGTACGCCGGGTAAGCGCAGCGCCACCCGGCAAGAAGATCGTACCGAATCAGTATCATTGTCAGTACGTCGTTTGGCTCATTTCGTGGTAGCCAGATTTCTTGAAAAATCCGCATTTGAAACCGACTGTACCTTCCACAAGTTGTTTTCTTTAACCATGCAGTCTATGACTACGTGGTCCTGCTTTTTACCGAATGCAATGTATACGTTGACACAGACTGGATCGGTATCCCCAGCTATGGCTGTTACATTCTGCGGCCAGTCATCGCCGACGTATTGCGCTTTTAAAAATATATCTGCCTCGTAAAACTCTTCGTCTGCATAGCGAGGATCCTGCGCGTGACGGAGTTTTTTCATTGTTGATGCTGTGACATATTTATCTATTTCGTTTCCATCAGTGATCGGAAATGCATCTTTGTTGATTTGATTAACGTACCAGCTGTTAAATTTAACCGCACGCTCAATCGGATCAGAATGACCAGCCATCGCAGAGAAAGAAAATATGAAGAGAAGCGGTAAGATATTTTTCATATCAGTAGTGCCTGTAAAGGGTGATTTTTGGCTGTATCTTCCGATATGTCGGACCGGGATAAAGGCTGTTCTGTTTAAAGTCTGAATACCAGGTACCCGATCCGTCGTAGATACATACATGCCCGTTCTGATGCGCACCAGGTAATGCGTCAATGACTGCAACATCACCCTCAATAAGGAAATATTACGCCTTTAATATACAATGTTTTGTAATTGATAATGAGTTAATATTAACCATTATCTATCCAATAAATAATGGCTAATAAAATCATAAATACATATTATGGTTGATGTGTATCTGTGGGAAGTGTCAGGAAAATAAATTTTTTATGCCAATAGACCGGAAATGATTATCTGCTGAAAATTAATTCAGCAGATAATCACCATTTCAAAGTGAGAGAGCGGATCACTCCCCAAGCGTCGCCACCATCACCGCCTTAATCGTATGCATCCGGTTCTCCGCCTGGTCGAACACGATGCTGGCCGCCGACTCAAACACCTCGTCCGTCACCTCCATCCCGCCGTGCAGGTCGAACTCTTTCGCCATCTGCTTGCCGAGCGTGGTCTGGTCGTCATGGAATGCCGGCAGACAGTGCAGGAACTTCACGTCCGGGTTGCCGGTCAGCGCCATCATCTGGCTGTTCACCTGATAGCTCCGCAGCAGCGCAATACGCTCCGCCCACTTCTCTTTGGCTTCGCCCATCGACACCCAGACGTCGGTATAGATGAAGTCCGCCCCCTTCACGCCTGCCGCCACGTCTTCCGTCAGGGTGATTTTCCCGCCGTTCTTCGCGGCCAGCGCGCTGCACTCCGCCACCAGGCTCGCTTCCGGCCAGCAGGCTTTCGGGGCCACCAGACGCAGATCCAGCCCGGTCAGCGCTGCGGCTTCGAGCATCGAGTTGCCCATGTTGTTGCGCGCGTCGCCTGCATAAACCAGCGTCATCTCGTTAAACGCCTTGCCCGGCAGGTGCTCCTGCATGGTCAGCAGGTCCGCCAGCAGCTGGGTGGGGTGGAACTCGTTGGTCAGCCCGTTCCACACCGGCACGCCCGCATACTGCGCCAGCGTCTCGACGACTTCCTGGCCGTGGCCGCGATACTGAATGCCGTCGTACATCCGCCCGAGCACGCGCGCGGTGTCCTTAATTGACTCTTTATGCCCAATCTGGCTGCCGCTCGGCCCTAAATACGTGACGCGCGCGCCCTGGTCAAATGCGGCAACTTCGAAAGAGCATCGTGTACGGGTTGAGTCTTTTTCGAAGATGAGCGCGATGTTTTTACCGGTAAGCTTTTGTACTTCCTTGCCATTTTTTTTATCTGCTTTGAGCTGTGCGGCAAGGGTCAGCAGAGAAGTGAACTGTGCAGGGGTAAAGTCGAGCAATTTCAGAAAGTGTTTCTTGTACAAATCAGACATTTTATCCTCACATGGCGAACGCCACTTATTGAATATAAATTCACTTTATATGTGTAATTATTCATTTGCAACCCCATTTCACAAATCTTTCCAACAAAGGTGGAGGCAAACACGTCCGTGTGTGAAAATAGAAGTATCTGCCGCACTTTAAAGAGGATTGAGCCATGGCAAACCCGGAACACCTGGAAGAGCAACGCGAAGAGACGCGTCTGATTATTGAAGAGCTGCTGGAAGACGGTAGCGATCCGGACGCGCTGTACACCATCGAGCACCATTTCTCTGCGGATGATTTCGACGCGCTGGAAAAAATGGCGGTGGAAGCCTTCAAATTGGGTTACGAAGTGACCGAGCCGGAAGAGCTGGAAGTGGAAGAGGGCGACACCGTCATCTGCTGCGATATCCTGAGCGAAGGCGCGCTGAAGGCGGAGCTGATCGACGCGCAGGTTGAACAGCTGATGAACCTGGCCGAGAAGTTCGACGTGGAATACGACGGATGGGGAACCTACTTCGAAGATCCAAACGGTGAAGACGGCGAAGAAGGCGACGACGAAGATTATATCGACGAAGACGACGACGGCGTGCGTCACTAATAGCGTTCAAGCGGCAGTGCATGCTGCCGCTTTCAAGGTTTAAACATGGATTACCCGCAGATACTCGCCCCCGTACTCAACTTCCTTCAGTGCCCGACCCCGCAAGCATGGATTGATAAAGCCCGCGACCCGGCGAACCTGCCGCTGCTGCTCACCGACCATATGGTGTGCGAGCTCAAGGCCGCCCAGACCGCGCTGCTGCTGGTGCGTAAATACGTTGCCGACGAAAGCGGTGCCGACGCGCTGCTCGACTGGCTCAAACCCTACGAACTGTTCACCTTCCGCGACGGCCCGGAGCCGGATTTCATCGCCCTGCACAAGCAGATTGGCAAAAGCGTGATGCCCAAAACCGACGACCCGTGGGGCCAGGCGCTTATCGACAGCATGGTGCTGCTGATCAAAGAGGAGCTGCACCACTTCTGGCAGGTGCGCGAGGTGATGCTGGCGCGCGACATTCCGTACGTCAAAATCACCGCCAGCCGCTACGCCAAAGGGATGCTGAAGGAAGTGCGCACCCACGAACCGCTGACGCTGATCGACAAGCTCATCTGCGGCGCGTACATCGAAGCCCGCTCCTGCGAGCGCTTCGCCGCGCTGGCCCCCTTCCTCGACGATGATTTGCAGAAGTTCTACCTCTCGCTGCTGCGCTCGGAAGCGCGCCATTATCAGGACTACCTGACGCTGGCCCAGCAGGTGAGCGACGACGATATCTCACCCCGCATAAAGCTTTTTGGCGAAATTGAAGCCACACTTATCTCGACACCGGACCACGAGTTTCGCTTCCACAGCGGCGTGCCGGTGTAAACCGGCATAGCTAAAGGATAAGGATGCGAGATGAATAAAACGTGGACCCGTATTGTCATTGTCGTCATCGCGGCCGCCGCCGTGGCGTTCTGGGTGTATTTCGACAAACAGCGTATGCAGCGCACCCCCGAACAGCAGCTTGATACCACCCTCAACACGATGCCCGCCTGGCAGGTGATTAAAGAGCAGGAGCCTGCGTTCCAGAAACGCATCCGCGAGCAGATCCTCACCATGCAGAAAGCGGGCGAGTCTGAACAGCACATTATCGACGTCATCCAGCCGCAGATTTTGACCCTGCAGATGTCACGCCTGCAGCATGCTCCGGACGCCAACGTGGTGGAATATATGAAGGTCAACATGGAGCAGACTGCCGCCATCCAAAAGGTGAGCGACGACGCCTGTTTCCGCTTCCTGTACCCGGCGGTGAAAGGCGGCGTCAACCCGATGCGCGTGCTCGATCAACAGATGATGTCCCGCCGTATGCAGGCCGACGCCGACATGATGCGCGCAGCCTACGGCAAAAACAGCCACACCGTGACCCCGGCCGAACGCGAGGCGGCAGTCGAGGATGTGCGGCCTATTATGAAGGAACTTGCCGATAAGTACGGCGAGGACATCCAACTGCTGGAGATGCCGGATAAGGCGGTGGGCAAAGAGAAGCTCTCCTGCGATATGGTGCAGGAGATGTGGGCCAAGGTGCTGGCGCTGCCGGAGCAGAAGGCGGCAAGGGTGATTCGGCTGGCGGTTTCGGAGCTGGATTGATGAAGGGCGCTGGTTTTTTGGGCACTTAGCGCGGGTTTAGCGCGTCGCCGCTTGCATGGCGGCGCGCGACAGGTATAATCCACAACGTTTCCGCATCCCCTTCAGTGCCGAAGTGGCGAAATCGGTAGACGCAGTTGATTCAAAATCAACCGTAGAAATACGTGCCGGTTCGAGTCCGGCCTTCGGCACCATCGGAACATCAATAGACGTCAACGGACGTCTTTTTTTGTGCCTGAAATCCAGTATCCGCAAGGCTTTCCTCGCTTTTTCACTCAACCTAAGTCAACCTGATTCAATCTACATCAACTTACTGATGCGGGTATAACTGCGGGTATATCCCGGTTCGATAATAATTGTACCCACACAGAACCCTTGAAAGGATATTCATCATGGCTCTGAGTGATGTGAAGGTTCGTTCGGCTAAGCCCGAAGCAAAAGCCTATAAACTGGCTGATGGTGAAGGCATGGTTTTGCTGGTTCACCCTAACGGTTCTAAATACTGGCGACTTCGTTATCGCTTTGGTGGTAAAGAGAAAATGCTGGCGCTGGGTAAATACCCCGAAGTGTCATTAGCTGATGCCAGAAATCGTCGGGATGAAGCCCGTAAGTTGTTAGCTAAGGGCGTCGATCCTAGTGAGAACAAGAAAGCTGTTAAGGTGGAGCAGGAACAAGAGGCGATAACGTTTGAAGTTGTTGCAAGAGACTGGCACGCCAGCAATCAGAAGTGGTCTGCATCACATAGCGCTCGTGTATTGAAAAGTCTCGAAGATAATCTCTTTGCTACCATCGGTAAGCAGAACATTGCGGAGCTTAAGACTCGGGATCTTCTTGTACCCATCAAAGCGGTGGAGTCATCCGGGCGACTCGAAGTCGCTGCTCGTTTGCAACAGCGAACTACCGCGATTATGCGCTTTGCTGTGCAGAGCGGTTTAATCGACTACAACCCTGCACAAGAAATTGCCGGGGCGGTTGCTACGGTGAAAAGACAGCATCGTGCGGCTTTGGGGCTTAACCGCATACCTGAATTACTTCATCGCATTGATCACTATTCCGGAAGACCATTAACCCGACTTGCTATCGAACTTACCTTGTTAGTCTTTATCCGTTCAAGCGAACTGCGTTTTGCTCGCTGGTCTGAAGTAGATTTTGAAACGGCTATGTGGACGATTCCGGGCGAGCGTGAACCCTTAGAAGGTGTTAAGCATTCTCAGCGTGGTTCGAAGATGCGTACGCCTCATCTTGTTCCCTTGTCGCGTCAAGCTCTCGCCATTTTGGAAAAGATCAAAAGCCTGAGTGGAAACCGTGAGCTGATCTTCGTTGGTGATCACGATCCGCGTAAGCCGATGAGTGAAAACACAGTTAATAAATCACTACGAGTCATGGGCTACGATACGAAGGTTGAAGTATGTGGTCATGGTTTCAGAACAATGGCTTGTAGTTCATTAATTGAGTCGGGATTGTGGTCAAGAGATGCGGTAGAGCGGCAGATGAGTCACCAGGAACGTAACTCTGTGCGTGCGGCTTACATTCATAAGGCGGAGCATTTGGGGGAGAGGAGGTTGATGTTGCAATGGTGGGCTGATTATCTTGATGCTAATCGGGAGAAGGCGGTGAGTCCGTTTGATTTTGGGAAACTAGAGTCTACACGGTAGTAACGGCTGTCTTGAGGATAAATTTCTGCTGAGGATTAAGTACTCTGAGCAAAGCCTGCCGCCTTGTGGTGGCAGGCATAGAGCTAAAGTTTTTTATTTTTTTGATACAACCTAGGTAACGCATTGGAACTACTTGATAAAATTTTCTTCGGTTAGAATGAGTGCATCATCCTCTACGGGTACTGTATTTTTTAGGAATAACAATGGCTGTTAATCAGGCGAAAATTTTTGAACATCTCGAACAACTGGTTGAAAACCCTGAGCAAGACGAATTTATCTACGGCTTTTTAACTGCTTTTGAGTTCCCTAAAGCTACGTTGAGTCTCATCCGGCAAGGCGGGGCGCGGAATGTTGCGAAAGAGCCTGGACATGTTGGGTTAAAAAATAAGCTCTATTACCAGCCAGTAGCCGATAGCGATGATATCGAATCAGTTTTTGGTAATGCTGCCAACTTACTGATTTAGTGTATGATGGTGATTTTAAGGAGCTTGCGTGGCTTCCATTTCCATCAGATGTCCTTCCTGCTCCGCTACTGAAGGCGTGGTGCGTAACGGCAAAAGCACTGCCGGACATCAGCGCTATCTCTGCTCTCATTGCCGTAAAACATGGCAACTACAGTTCACTTACACCGCCTCTCAGCCCGGTACGCACCAGAAAATCATTGATATGGCCATGAATGGCGTCGGATGTCGCGCCAGTGCACGCATTATGGGCGTTGGCCTCAACACGGTTTTACGTCACTTAAAAACTCAGGCCGCAGTCGGTAACCTCGCGCATACAACCGGGCAGTGATGGGATTGTCTGCGCTGAAATGGACGAACAGTGGGGCTACGTCGGTGCTAAATCACGTCAGCGCTGGCTGTTTTACGCGTATGACAGGATACGGAGGGCGGTTGTGGCGCACGTCTTCGGTGAACGCACTCTGGCCACACTGGAGCGTCTTCTGAGCCTGCTGTCGGCCTTTGAGGTCGTGGTATGGATGACGGATGGCTGGCCGCTGTATGAACCCCGCCTGAAGGGAAAGCTGCACGTTATCAGCAAGCGTTACACTCAGCGCATTGAGCGACATAACCTGAATCTGAGACAACATCTGGCAAGGCTGGGACGGAAGTCACTGTCGTTCTCAAAATCGGTGGAGCTGCATGACAAGGTCATCGGGCATTATCTGAACATAAAACACTATCAGTAAGTTGGAGTCATTACCTTGCATTTTTGCAAATGCCATGATATTAAACTGTCCGCTTTTATATTCTTAACGCTAACCGCGCAAAGCGGTCGTGCAATAATTTCAGCATGTAAATATCCGGGGCCTTCTATTGGAACCTGGCGTTAGCGTGATCGTTTTTTTCAGCACTGAACCCCGAAACTTTTTGCCCTATATAGAGCGGTAATTTATGACGCGTATAAAAAATCGGAGTCTACGGCCCCGCGCCCATCGTTTTGCGCTTGAATCTCGCCAACTTTTTGATGGCGCCGCGTTAGCTGAAACCGCCGCACATAATGATACCGCCAGCGATCTGGTCCACCATGCCAGCATCGCTGAGCAAACGCGCATTGCCGATATCACCGTTCCGGCCGCCGCACCCGACCTGACCGCGCCCATAAAAGGCATCTCCGTCATTGAACCCAGCACCCTGAATGCCGCAGGCGCAGATGCCGCACAGCTCAGCGACTGGCAAATCAGCGCGACAGACAGCAGCGTGACCGTCACCGCCACCCTGCGCGACAGCACCATCGGCACCTTAAGCGACGGGCAAAGTAGCGGTACCATTCTCACCATGACCGGCACGGCAGATGAAGCGCAGGCGTGGCTGAATAGCCTGACATTCAAAGCGGCGGATGTGGAGCTTGGCAATAACGCCGCCACCAGCCAGCTTGATGTCCACGTCAGCAGTGAATCCGGTGATGCCAGCGGTTCGATGGATATTACGGTCACCCCGTCGAACGACCCGGTCACCGTCGCCGATAACCACCAGACCGTCGCCGAAATCGGCAGCACGGCGATCACCGACACCACGCTGTTCGCTGTCGACCCGGAGGTCAGTGCGGGGACACAGTTCCCGGTGCAAATCGTGTATGGCTTAACCGAATTGCCGAAGTACGGCTACCTGACGCTGGACGGCGACCGCCTGGGGATTGGCTCCGTCTTCACCCAGGAAGATGTCATTAACGGCAGCCTGGTTTACGTCCACACGGCAACCGGGGCCGATCAGAACACTGCCGATGGTTTTGTGGCGGTCGTCAACGACGGCGCTACGCCGAAAGATCTTTCGGGCACGGTGCACATCACGCTGGATATTGCGCCGCTGAACCAGTTGCCGTCGGTAGGCGGTAGCGGTCTTGTCTATGAAGGCCAGCCGGCTAACGCGGTCGATACCGGCAATGTCGGGCAGTATATCGTCGCCAGCACCGGCGGCGATCCGCAGGATACAATCCTGACCATTGCCATTACGTCACTGCCGACCCACGGCACGCTGTACTACAACGGCGTGGAAGTGACCGTCGGCCAGACCTTTGATTATGCCGATCGCAGCCTGCTGACTTATAAAAATGACGGCAGCGAAAACCAGGGCCAGGACAGCTTTGGCGTGCGCGTCACTGACCAGGGGGGTGGCACTGGCGTCCCGGGGAATAGTGATGGCGTCATCACCCTGCGCGTGCAGGATGTTGACGACGATCCAACCTTCACTGGCAATGGCAGAACGCCGAATGCCGACGTGCCATCAACAGGCACTACCGCTGTCACGCTCACCGCCGACATGCTGTCTGCCAGCGATGTGGATTCAGGCAATAACCATCTGAGCTTTATCACCGATAACTCGGGGCTGACTCATGGTTATCTGACGCTCAACGGTAAAATCCTCAATAACGGCGGCACCTTTACCATGGCGGATATCCTCGCGGGTAAGGTGCAATACGTGCAGTACGCCGGGGCCAGTACCGCAGGCCAAACCGACAGCTTTAACTTCGTTCTCGTCGATAACACCATGGCGCTGCGCTGGAACGATGACGGCAGCCGCTACAACCGTGCCGGGGGCATTTATGACCCAGGAACGCAAACGCTAACCCGTTTCACGTTTACCCTGGGTCTCGTGCAGTTCGCCAACGGCAGTGGTATTGGCACGCTGCCCACCAGTGATCCGCAAATTGCCCACAGTGACTCCAGTTGGGCAGGCGCGGTTTTCACCACGGGCGACAGCCGCGGGCAGCTCAATGAAGGCGGTAGCGTCACCCTTAACGGCACAAACGGTGATTTCTCCGCCGTTGCGGGCATGAGCTACACCGCGACGGACGTTGATCCTTCGCAGGTGGTCTACACCTTCCTCGGCTTTTCGAATGGGGCGACAGGCGGCGAGATTCAGCGTAAAGACAGCAGCGGCAACTGGGTTACCGTAGGGGCCTACGGCACCTTTATTCAGGCAGATCTTGATGCCGGGAATATCCGTTTTCAGCATGACGGTGGCGAGACGTTCTTCTTTGCCGCCCAGTTTGCGGTGTCAGCAGGGCTGACGAAAACCGATCAAAACGGCTATATCACTCAGGATATCTGGACCCCAACGCTCAATATTTATGTCACGCCAGTCAACGATTTGCCGGTGGTGACCGGTTCCTCGACGACCGTGATCGCGGAAGGGGAAACGGCTTACATCACCACCGGGCAACTGAGCATCAGCGATCCGGATGATGCCAACAGCGGCAGCGATCTTGAAAGCAGCGCCACCCTGCGTGATGGCGTGGATAACTACGCCTATAACAACGGCGCGGGCGGTGGCACGCCGCTGAAATTTGAAATCGACAGCCTGCCGACAGGCGGCACGCTGCAATATTATGACGGCAGCGCCTGGAAAGATGTCACGGTCGGCATGACGCTGGATGCGGCGCTGCTTACCGCCAGCACCAACACCACCGGCCTGCGTTTCGTGAACGACGGCTCAGAGGTACGCAAAACCGACTTTACCGTTACCGCGATTGACCGCTGGAGCGCACGCTCTGCAAGCAGCGGGAAGGTGACGATTCAGATAACCAACGTCAACGATGCGCCGCAGATTGCCAAAAACCCGACGCTCGCCGACCCGGTTATTCAGCCCAATTCGCCGAACATCATTGGCGGGGCTCCGGAAAACAACCCGCTGTATGTCAAAGAAGGCAGCTATCAACAAATCACCAGCGCCCTGCTACAGGCCTATGACTCCGACAGCAGCGCACGCCAGGTGCAATACACCATCACCTCTGCCCCTGCGCATGGCAACCTGGCTTACTCTACCGATGGCGTACATTTCAGCATTATTGGTGCCGGGGGTTCCTTTACCCAGCAGGATGTGATCGACGGGCATATCTACTACCTGAGTGATGGCAGCGAAGGCAGTGGCCGCAGCGAAACCAGTACGCCCAACACCCCGGACGACAAGTTCACCTTCCGTCTTTCCGACGGTGACAAAGAGCAGAGCGGCAACGAATTCTGGATTTACACCCTGCCCACCAACGATGCGCCGATTGTCTCGGCCCCGTCTGGCGTGCACAACATCACCAGTGAGAACCCGGCCAATAACCACATCACGGGCTTTTCGGTCAGCGACCCTGACCTCACGGCGATAATTACGGGGGAAACCGACTATTTGCAGGTTACCGTTCGCCTGCTGGATCGCAGCGGTAACGCCCTCACCGATTACACGGGCGTCACCCTAGGCTATGACTCCAGCAGCGGTGCGGCAACGGCCATCACCCACAGCGGCCAGAACGATTATCTGGTGCTGAGCGGTACGTATGCCCAGGTGAACGCCGCCCTTGCTGGATTAACGGTCACCTTCACCGGAGATCGCAACACACTTTATCAGGTACAGGTGATTGCCGATGACCGCCTGCGCGATGCCAGCGGCGCATTAGTGGGAGGGGCAAACGGCGGTAGCGAAAACCAGTCGAATACGCCGGGCAAAAGTCAGCCGGGCACGATCAGCAGCACTGAATATAACTGGTACAGCAGTACCACCGTTGCCGAGGCAGACAAGGGCAACATCAGCATGGCCTCGGTCTGGGTTCGCGCCTCAACCATTAACGATCCCGGCACCCTGACCATCACCACACCGGCCCGCACGGCGCTGGAAGATCAGGCCACCTTTATCGGCGGCAACATCACCCTTAGCGATGTGGAATCCACCAGCTTTGGTACCCCGGTCACCGTGACCATCACCGTTGCCGAGGGTACGCTGGGTATCGGCGGCAGCGGCACACAGGAAAGCGTCACCCCGAGTGCGACGGGTAGCCAGCAAGTGACCATCAGCGGTGATGATACCGGTACGCTGGTTTTGACCGGGCGGGCCAGCGACATTCAGGCCCTGCTTAACGACACGACGCTGGGGCTGACCTGGACCAGCCCGTTGAACACTAACCACGATCTCAACGGCGCTGCACCAGGCGATGTCACCGTGACGTTGCACCTGGATGACGGCGGTTCGCACATTGGTGATACCGCCGGGGGTGCCAACCCTGCCGATGCAACGCTGGATGTCACTATCGTGCCGGTTAACGATGCCCCAACGGTTAGCGCCGATTCGTCCACCGCCTATCTCAACAGCGATCGGGGCGTGACAAACGGCAACGCGGTCAGCGGTTTTGTTATCAGCGATCCCGACTATACCGACGGCGGCGACATTGCCGACGGCGAAAGCGACTTTATGCAGGTGACGGTGCGTATCACCGACACCGACGGTACCCCGCTCGCCGCCGCGTTTTACAATAATGGCAGCGTCTCCAGCATCATTATCAACTCTGGCAATACTCAGTCCGGCGTAACCCTCGACACGACCTTCGATGGCAATAAAGACGCCCTGGTGATCCGCGGTACGCTGGCCCAGGTGAATGCGTATCTGGCCGATTTGCAGGTTTCAATGACCGGCAGCGGCGTGGAAAACGCCGACAAAGCCTGGCATGTTGAAGTCATTGCTGATGACCGTATGCGCGATCTCACCACCGGGGCGCTGCTTAGCGCAGGCAATGCCAACGGCGGTGAAAACGATGCCAACGGCAACGGCACGCAAACCGTGCCCACCACCGTGATTGACCCGTATGCAGCGCTGCCCGCAGGCCTGACGCAAAACGTCGCCATTGCCGCGCGCACCATTTTCCCCAGCAGCATTAACGATCCGGCGACCATTACCGTCACCGATAGTAACGTCTCAGAAGGCGTGGCGAGGGTGAAACTCCCGGCCATCGCCGTGGCCGATCCGGATGCCGATGTCGCCACGTTGCAGGCGACAATCACCCTGCCCTCTGGCTTTACCTTTAGCGGGCTGAACAGCGGCGATGTGGTCACCACCGATGCTTCCGGTCACCAGACGCTGGCGCTCTCCGGCACCCTCAGCGAACTGAACGCGCGGCTGGCAAACCTGACGGTGCAGCTCCCGACGACCACAGGCGTAGCGGCCACCGACTGGAACGGCAGCTTTAGCGTAACGGTGGTGGTCAATGATAACGGCAACCACGGTAGCCGCCCGTCAACGCTGGACGGAGACAGTAACGATCCGGGCAGTAACCCAGGTGACATCAGCTATGCCGATGCCACCTCTGCCGCGCTGATCACCACCCGCACCTTCACGGTCACCGTTGTGCCGGTTAACGATGCGCCAGGGTTAACCAAAACCACACCGCAGACCCTTGCCCCCATCAGTGAAGACAGCGCAGACGCGACCATCGTTGGAGACACGGTCGACAATTTGTTTGGCAGCTACTTCCAGGACACGGCGGACAACGTTGATAACTCGGCTATCGGAGCCAGCGGTGGTACATCCTCAGATTCATTCTGGGGTGTCGCGATTAATAGCCTGACGACTAACAGCGCCCAGGGAAGCTGGCAATACTCCACCGACGGTGGCAGCACCTGGACCGCCATCGGCACCCGCACCGACGCCAGTTCTCTGCTGCTGGATAAAACCGCCCGCGTGCGCTTTGTCCCGGCGGCCAATTTCTTTGGCACCCCGGCGGCGCTGACCGTGCGGCTGGTGGAAACTAACAGCAACAACGACACGACAAGCACCACAGCAACGCCGACCAGCGGGCTGGTCACGTCGACGGCCACCAACGGCGGCACGTCGCGCTACAGCGCCAGAACGGTCACGCTTTCCACCAGCATCACCGGGGTCAACGATCGCCCGGTGCTCACTGGCAGCATGCCGGTGACCATGGTGGAAGATACTCCGCAGGCGGTGACGCTCGGTTCACTGTTGAGCGGAAAATACAATGACGACACCGACAACCAGAGCGCCATCAGCGGCGGTGGCAACGCCAGCGGTGCGGCGGGCTTTGTGGCGATCACCGGCAACAACACCAGTACCAGCCTGGGCCACTGGGAATACTCCACCGATGGCAGCACCTGGCAGAGCCTGGGCACCGACTACAGCGACAGCAATGCGCTGGTGTTAAAAACCACCTCGCAGCTGCGTTTTGTGCCCCTGGCCGACTACAACGGCACGGTACCGGGCGGGCTGACCCTTCACGCCGCCGATACCAGTACCACCGCCGATGCGGGGGTGACAACACTGTATGCGGTACAGGATCTGCAAAGTGCCATTAACCAGGGCGATACCAGCCACTGGAGTAATGCGCAAACCGTCACGCTCACTATCACTGCCGTCGCGGATGCCAAAAACGATGCTGCCTCAACCCACTCCGGTACCCCGGTCACCGTGGATGTGATGGCCAACGATACCTTTAGCAACAGCGATAAAACGCTGACATCAGTCACCCAGGGCGCGCGCGGGTCAGTCAGTATTGTCGATGGCAAAGTGCTGTATACGCCGAACAATAGCAGCTATGTCGGCAGCGATACCTTTACCTACACCGTGACCAGCGGCGGCGTGAACGAAATCGCCACCGTGACCATCACCATGACCAACAGCGCACCGGTCGTTGCCAGCGAACATGTGTCGGTCGCCGAAGACAATAGCCTAAGCGGTTCAGGCACCACCGGGCTTTTGTATAACGACAGCGATCCCGATGGCGATACGCTGACCGTCACCACCTTCAAAATTGGCAGCCAAACCTATAACGCAGGGGATACGGCGACCATTGCCGGGAAAGGAACGCTGGTGGTTAACGCCAACGGCAGCTATACCTTTACCCCGCTTCCCGACTGGAATGGCACCGTACCGCAGGTCACCTATACGGTGAGCGACGGACGCACCAACGGCGCGGTAACCACGACGCTCGATATCACCGTCACCCCGGTAGCCGACACCCACGCAGATACCGCCACCACCCATGCGGGGGTGGCGGTCACTATCGACGTATTGGCTAACGATACGTTCAGCAACCCGGATCGCTACCTCAGCGCCACCACCAGTGGTCTGCACGGCACCACGACGATTGTCAGCGGTAAAGTCATCTATACCCCAACAACGGGCTACGTCGGCACGGATACCTTTACCTATACCGTGAGCAGCAGCGGCGTGACCGAAACCGGCACGGTGACCGTTACCATGACCAACAACGCCCCGGTCACTCAGGGCGAACAGGTCACGACGGCGGAAGACACCGTCTTGTCGCGCCCGGCCACCAGCGGGCTATTAATCAACGACAGCGATCCGGATGGCGACCCCCTCTCCGTTGTCAGTTTTAGCGCTGACGGCCATACCTGGAGCGCGGGCGTCACCGGAACGATTACCGGGAAAGGCACGCTGGTTATCAACAGCGATGGCAGCTACACCTTCACCCCGGTGGCGGACTGGAACGGCAGCGTGCCACAGGTCACCTATACCGTTTCGGACGGGCGCAGCAACGGACTGACCACCGCCACGCTGGATATCACCGTCACCCCGGTGGTCGATATCCACGATGACAGCGCCACCACTCACGCCGGTGTGCCTGTCACCATCGACGTGCTGAGTAACGACACCTTTAGCAACAGCAATAAAACGCTGACTGCCACCACCGACGGCCAGCACGGTACGGTCACCATTCAGAGTGGCAAAGTCATCTATACCCCGACGGATGCCAGCTACGTCGGCAGCGACACCTTTACCTATACGGTTACCAGCGGCGGCATTGCCGAAACTGCGACGGTTAGCGTCACCATGACCAACAGCGCGCCGGTCGTTGCGGACCGCCAGCTCACGACCCCGGAAGATACCGCGCTTGTCGGCACCGCCAGTAACGGCCTGCTTTTCACTGCGACGGACAGCGACAATGACACGCTTACGGTGGTGGATTTCACGGTCAACGGACAGCGCTATAACGCGGGGGATCGTGCGGATCTCAGCGGTAAGGGATCGCTGACGATCAACAGTGACGGCAGCTACCGCTTTACGCCTGTCGCGGACTGGAACGGCGCGCTGCCGCAGGTGACCTATACCGTCACAGACGGGCGTTCCAACGGCACCACCAGTGCCATTCTGACCTTGAGCGTCACGCCGGTAGCCGATGCGCACAATGACACCGCCAGCACCCATGCGGGCGTACCGGTGACCATTGACGTGCTGGCAAATGACACGTTCAGCAATGCCGATAAAGCGATTACCGCCACCACCGACGGGCAAAACGGCACGGTGGCGATCCAGAGTGGCAAGGTCGTTTATACACCGACCGACCCGACCTTTATCGGCACCGATACCTTCACCTATACGGTGACCAGCGGTGGCATTAACGAAACGGCGACCGTCACGGTGACGGTGGGCAACAGCGCCCCGGAACTCACCCCGGAACAGGCCACAACGCCGGAAGACACGCCGCTGGCGGGTGCGGGCAGCACCGGGTTACTGGCACACGCCAGCGATCCGGATAACGACGCCATTAGCGTGACCAGGTTTAGCGTTGACGGGCACGACTACAACGCAGGCGACACGGCAACCCTTGCCGGGAAAGGCACGTTGACCATCAACAGCGATGGCAGCTACCTGTTTACCCCGGTTGCCGACTGGAACGGCGCACTGCCGCAGGTGACCTACACCGTTTCAGACGGGCTGATCCACGGCGACAGCACCACCACGCTGGATCTCAGCGTCACCCCGGTGGTTGACGCCACTGCGGACAGCGCCAGCACCCATGCCGGGACACCGGTAACCATTGATGTGCTGGCAAACGACACCTTTAGCAACAGCGACAAAGCCATTACCGCCACCACGGACGGTCAGCACGGCACGGTGGCGATGCAGAACGGTCAGCTGGTTTATACCCCGTCTGACGCAGGCTATGTTGGCACCGACACCTTTACCTACACGGTCACCAGCGGTGGGGTTAACGAAACCACCCACGTTACCGTGACGCTGACCAACAGCGCCCCGGCGGTACCCGACTTAGCGGCCACCACCGCCGAGGACACCCCGCTTGTCGTTACCGCCGCCAGTGGATTACTGCATAACGCCACCGACAGCGAGCACGACGCACTCACGGTTAGCGACTTTAGCGTTGGCAGCCAGACCTGGAGCGCAGGCACCCAGGCAACGCTGGCGGGCGTGGGTGAACTTACCATCAACAGCGATGGCAGCTACCGCTTTACCCCGGTTGCCGACTGGAATGGCACGGCTCCACAGGTGATCTTTACGGTCAGCGACGGGCGAACAAACGGCAGCACCAGCGCCACGCTGAATATCACCGTGACACCGGTTGCCGATGCCCGTGATGACAGCGCAACAACCCACTCGGGCGTACCGGTGACCATTGATGTGCTGGGTAACGATACGTTCAGCAATGCCGACAAAACCCTGCTAGCCACCACCGACGGCCAGCACGGCGCGGTTGTTATTCACAATGGCCAGGTCATCTATACGCCTGCCGATTCCCGCTATGTCGGCACGGATACCTTCACCTACACCGTACGCAGCGGCGGAGTTGAAGAAAGTGCGACCGTCACGGTGACGATGACCAACAGCGCGCCGGTTTTAACGGACGAGCATGTCACGACGCCAGAAGATACGCCGGTAAGCGGGCCAAACCTGCTGGCAAATGACACCGACGCCGAGGGCGACACGCTTACGCTTACCGGGTTTAGCGTCGACGGGCAGCATTATCTGGCTGGCGACACCGCCACGTTGAGCGGGAAAGGCACGCTGACCATCAACAGCGACGGCAGTTACCTGTTTACCCCGGTTGCCGACTGGAACGGCGCACTGCCGCAGGTGACCTATAGCGTGACCGACGGGCGGACCAATGGCGAACGCAGCACCACGCTGGATATCGCTGTGCTGCCGGTTGCCGATGCGGTTAACGACAGCGCCACCACCCACGCCGGCACCCCCGTGACCATTGATGTGCTGGCAAACGACTCGTTCAGCAACAGCGATAAAACCATTACCGCCACCACGAACGGCCAGTACGGCACGGTGGCGATCGAAAATGGTCGCGTCGTTTATACCCCGACGGATGCCAGCTATGTCGGCAGCGACGCCTTCACCTATACGGTAACCAGCGGTGGCATCGCTGAAACCGCGACGGTGGTGGTGACCCTGACCAATGCCGCGCCGGTTTTAACGGGCGAGCATGTCTCTACACCAGAAGACACCCCGCTGGCAGTACCGAATCTGCTCGCTAACGACCACGACCCGGAAGGCGATCCGCTCACCATTACCGGCTTTAGCGTGGGCGGTCAGAACTATCACCCCGGCGAAACCGCCACCCTGAGCGGTCGCGGAACGCTGACCATTAACAGTGACGGCAGCTATCTGTTCACCCCGGTTGCCGACTGGAACGGCAGCGCACCGCAGGTTACTTACACGGTCAGCGACGGACGCAGTAACGGCGAGCGCAGCGCGACGCTGGATATTACCGTCACGCCGGTGACTGACGCGTTCGATGATACGGCCAGCACCCACGCGGGCACCCCGGTCACCATTGATGTGCGGGCAAACGACAGTTTCAGCAATGCGGATAACACCATTACCGCCGTCACCCCAGGCCAGCACGGTTCGGTGGCTATCCAAAACGGCAAGGTGGTTTACACCCCGAGCGACGCAGGCTATGTCGGCAGCGACACCTTCACCTACACGGTGACCAGCGGCGGCGTCACCGAAACGGCCACCGTCACGGTGACCCTGACCAACAGCGCGCCACAGCTTAGCGGCGAACATGTCAGCACACCGGAAGATACTGCGTTTTCTGGTTCTGGCAGCAGCGGCCTGCTGGCCCATGCCAGCGATGCGGATAACGACGCCCTCAGCGTCACAGGCTTTAGCGTTGACGGACACAGCTACAATCCGGGCGAAACGGCGCTGATTAGCGGTAAAGGCACGCTGGTGATTCACAGCGACGGGCACTATCTCTTTACCCCGGTTGCCGACTGGAACGGCGACGTGCCGCAGGTGACCTGGACCGTCTCCGACGGGCGAAGCAACGGTTTTAGCAGCGCAACTCTGGATATTCATGTTCTACCGGTTGCCGATGCCATTGACGACAGCGCCAGCACCCATGCGGGTGTGCCGGTCACTATCGACGTTCTGGGTAACGACACCTTTAGTAACGCCGATAAAACCCTAAGCGCCGTAACACAGGGCCAGCAAGGCACGGTCACTATCAGCACAGGCAAAGTGGTCTATACCCCCACCGATCCGAACTATCTGGGAACCGACACCTTTACCTATACCGTTACCAGCGGTGGTATCACCGAAACCGCCACCGTCACGGTGACGATAAGCAACACCCCACCGGTACTGACGGGCGAGCAGTTGACGACACCGGAAGATACCCCGCTGAGCGGCCCGAACCTGCTGGCGAACGATTATGATGCCGATGGCGACGCGCTCACCCTGAGCGGGTTTAGCGTCGACGGGCAGCACTATCTGGCAGGCGAAACCGCCACCCTCAGCGGGAAAGGTACGCTGACCATTAACCGCGACGGCAGCTACCTGTTTACCCCGGTTGCCGACTGGAACGGCGGGGTTCCACAGGTGACCTATGAGGTGACCGACGGCCACACCAACGGTACGCGTACCACCACGCTGGATATCCGCGTTCTGCCGGTCATTGACGCATTTGATGATGCCGTCAGCACCCACTCTGGCGTACCGGTCAGCATTAATGCGCTGAATAACGACACGTTCAGCAACAGCGACAAAGCCATTACCGCCACCACCGACGGCCAGCACGGGACGGTGACGCTACAAAACGGTAAACCGGTCTATACCCCAACGGACCCGGCATATGTCGGCAGTGATACCTTCACCTATACGGTCACCAGCGGCGGTATCGCAGAAAGCGCAACGGTCACCGTGACGCTAGTTAATGCCGCACCGGAGCTGGCCTCTGCGCATGTCAGCACGCCGGAAGATACGCCGCTTGCCGGGCAAAACCTGCTGGCAAACGCGCGCGATCCGGACGGCGACCCGCTGACCCTCACCGGCTTCCAGGTGGCGGGCCAGGATTATCATCCGGGCGACACGGCCATTCTCGTGGGCCAGGGCTCGCTGGTGATGAACAGCGATGGCAGCTACCTGTTCACTCCGATCGCTGACTGGCATGGTGATGTTTCGCCAATCACCTGGACCGTCTCTGACGGACGCAATAACGGCGAAAGTACCGCCACGTTGACTATCACCGTCACCCCGGTCGCCGATGCCAATCCGGACAGCGCCACCACCCACGCAGGCGTGCCGGTAGTCATTGACGTGCTCGGTAACGATACGTTCAGTAACCCGAATCGTACACTTAGCGCGACGACTAACGGGCAGTACGGCACCGTGACCATCAACAATGGGCAGGTTGTCTACACCCCAACGGGCGGCTATGTCGGTAACGACACCTTTAGCTATACCGTGACCAGCGGCGGCGTCAGCGAAACCACCTCCGTGACGGTCACGCTAACCAACGCCGCACCGGTCACGCAAAGTGAACAGGTCACCACGCCGGAAGACACGCCGATAAGCGGGCCAAATCTGCTGAATAATGACCACGACGCGGAGGGCGATCCTCTGACAATCACCGGGTTCAGCGTCGGTGGACTGCACTATCAAGCAGGGGATACCGCCACCCTCGCAGGCAGCGGCACGCTTACCATCAACAGTGATGGCAGCTACCATTTCGTGCCGGTTGCCGACTGGCACGGCGACGTACCGCAGGTGATTTATTCGCTAAGCGACGGGCGCAGTAACGGGACCGTCACCGCGACGCTGGATATCCGCGTCACCCCGGTGATGGATAGCCATGACGACAGCGCCTCGACCCACGCGAATACGCCAGTGACCATTGATGTGCTGGCAAACGACACCTTTAGCAACCCGGATCGCGTCATCAGCGGCGCGACCAACGGGCAGCATGGCACGGTGGTGATTGAAGACGGGAAAGCCCGCTATACCCCGAACAACGGCTATGTCGGGACCGATACCTTTACCTATACCGTCACCAGCGGCGGCGTCAGCGAAACCGCCGTGGTGACGCTGGATATTCTCAACACCCCGCCGGTCGCCATGACCGATAAGGCCAGCACACTGCTCAATACCCCGCTGAGCGGTAATGTGCTCGCCAACGACAGCGATGCCGAACACGATGTCCTGCACGTCACGAGCGTCACCGTGGACGGCGTGCACTATGTGCCGGGCGACACCATCGACCTGCAAGGGGCGGGAACGTTAGTGGTCAACAGCGACGGCAGCTATCGTTTTACCCCCGCCACGGGCTGGTCCGGCTTTGTGCCCACCGTGAGCTACACCATCAGCGACGGTAACGTTGACGGCACCAGCAGCAGTGAACTGCACCTGCTGGTGAGCCCCATCGGCGAAGCCTGGGTGAAAGAGGCTGGCCTGGTCGACAGCGCCAGCGGTACGCAAACCACCAGCGGAACGCTCTCCCTGCTCTCACTTGATGCGATGGAAAGCCTGACCATTGGCGGCCACACGCTAACCCTGGCGCAGTTGACGGCTCTTAGCGCCACGCAGCCGTTCGATATCGTCACCCCGGACGGCGTGCTGAGCCTGACCGGGCTGCGGACGCTCGACGCGGGCCATGCACAGCTGGATTATCGCTACACCCTCTCCCACGCCATTGCGCAGCCGGGCTTTGTCAGCACCCAGGAAGATATCTCCCTGAGCGTTAACGGCGAGCAGACACAGGCGCCGGGGCTGCTGCGGGTCAACATCGTCAACGATGTTCCCGTCGCGCAGGATGACAGCAACAGCATTGACCAGGATCGCGGCGAGCAAATTGTCTCCGGCAATCTGTACGCCAACGACCGTATCGGTGCCGATGGCACCATCGCCAGCGGGCCGCTAACCGCCGTCTCGTCAGTGAATCTTGGGCATGAAGGGGTCATTAATGGCACCTTTAAAGGTGAATTTGGCGAGCTGACGCTCGATGCCAACGGCAACTATCGCTACGTCGCTGACCGCATGAACCTGCGCGTTTCCACCCTCGATCCGCTCTCCACGCTGACCGAAGTGTTCGTGTACACCCTCACCGACGCCGACGGCAACACCAGCCAGGCGCGTCTGTCGATTGTGATTCATGGCACCACGCCACCGCTGTCAAAACAGGGCGACGAGATTTTCCCGCATGACCGTCGGCAGGAAGAGACCGCCCTCGACCAACCCTATACGCCGGGGCTGTTTATTCTGCCCGCCATTTATGGCATTTACAGCGACCGCTTCACCCGTGAGGTCGAACTGAACCGCAAGGTGACCGAACTGGGCCGTGGGGCGAACGATAACGCCACGCCGGTGCTGGAAGACGCGGTGCTGTTTACCCGTTGGGTTAACACTACGTTGCTCAGAAGCCCGACGCCGTCAGGTGATAACCACGACGTCGCGACACAGCAACTGGCCAGCCGTTTCAATCCGTTCACCCCGAAAGCCACGGGCAAACCGACCCCTGCCGACGTGCCTGCGATCCAGGAAGAACGCGTGGTGCACGGCGAGGCAACCAAAGGCAAACCGGTGGTGAAACACGACACCCACGAGAATCTCCCACCGCAGGCCAACATATCGATACCGGGCGTCGTTGTGATACCGGCTGGCGCGCCCCGTCCCGGTGCGCCAGGCCTTGCCGAGCAGATCGACAAGCTTGCCCGTAACCACACGCAGGCGCCGGAGCCGATCACCGTCGGAGGTCCCGCATCGACTCGCTAACCCTTGAAACGCACTGTTTATTCTGCACCGGCGAAGCCCAGGGCCGCCGGTTCGTTAACCTGAAACTAAAAGCACAATAATGATGATAACGACAACAACCGTATCGCTGAATGCAACCCGCCCGGTGCCGGTGATGGCGCGGATTTCCGCCCTGATCTGCCTGGTCCTGCTCAGCGGCTGTGGCTCCGTAAAACCGGAACCTTTAACCCAGGATGAAATCGCCGCACGCGTTAACAACGATCGCCTGAACATGTATCGCGATCAGCAGCCGCTTTCCGGCCCGCTGACCCTGTCAGACGCGATGGCGCGCGCGCTGAAATACAACCTCGACTACCGCCTGAAACTGATGGAGACCGCCCTGTCGCGCGGCCTGCTGGATGTATCGCGCCAGGATATGTTGCCCAAACTGATGACCGATGCCGGATATCGCTGGCGCGACAATGATTCCGGCGGCACCAGTATCGGTATCGAAGACCGGGTGGTCAGCCTGCGCCCATCCACCTCTGAGGAGCGCGACCATTACCTCGCCGACGCGACGCTTTCCTGGGACGTGCTGGATTTCGGGATGAGCTACTATCGCGCCAAACAACAGGCGGATAACGTCAATATCGCCGAAGAACGCCGCCGCAAAGTGCTGCAAAACATCGTACAGGAGGTGCGCGATGCCTGGTGGCGTGCGCTGGGGGCACAGCGTCTGCTGGATGAAGCCCAGCCGCTGGCGGAAAACATCCAGATTGCGCTGAATAAAACCCGTGAAGCCGAACGCGCAGGCATTTTGCCTCCCGTTGAAGGGCTGGAATACCAGCGCGCGCTGCTGGACGCGGTCTCGCTGTTAAACCAGAAGCGCCAGGAAATGCAGATGGCCAAAAGCGAGCTGGCTGCCCTGCTGAATCTGCCGCCGAACACCGACTTCAAATTACAGGACGTGACAAACCCGGCGCTGTCGCAGGTACCGACCCAGTTGGATAGCCTGGAGCAAATGGCGCTCGAACGCCGCCCGGAGCTGCGTGAAGAGGATTACAAAACCCGCATCGACGTACTGGAAACCAAACGGCAAATTGCCTCGCTGTTCCCCAACCTGAACCTGTTTGGTGGCATCAGCTACGACTCTAACCAATATCTCTACAACAGCAGCTGGATTCAGGGTGGCATGGGCGTGTCGATGAATCTGTTCAAACTGCTGGGAGCACCGGCCATCAACCGCACCAACGACGCCCGTCTGCAGACGGATGAAGCACGGCGTATGGCCCTGAGCATGGCAATCCTGACCCAGGTACGCGTTTCCGTTGAACGCTACAAGCTGGCAGTTTACGACCTGCAAATCGCGCAGGAATCCGCCCGCGTCGACCAGCGTCTGGCCAGTATCTCCCGCGCGAGCGCGAGCAATTCCCTGTCCAGCGAACTGGAGTCGCTGCGCACCCAGGCACGCTCCGTGGTCTCGCGCTTCCAGGAGGCCGCTTCTTATGCCCAGGCGCAGTCCGCCTATGGCCGCGTGTTGAACTCGGTGGGGATCGACCTGCTGCCAGAAACCGTGAAGAACACCGATCTCGCCAGCCTGTCGCAGCAAATTCACCAGAGCCTGGTCGCCGGAGAAAAACATGTCTTTACCCAGAGCGCCGATGCGGTGGTCACCCGCCATCCGGTGAATGTGACCCTTGGTCGCCTGCCTGCTGCCGTCAATAAAAATGTGATTTATCAATCGGTCACCCGCGTACTTAACACCAACCAACTGGTGGTGGGCAGTGGTCCGAACAGCTATCGCCTGGAGATGAATCTGAATGTGGGTCACGCCCAAAATACGTTGCGCGGTGTGTGGGATATCACCGTGGTAAACCCGCAGGGAGCGTCGGTGCTGAAACAGCACTACACCAGCTATTTGCCCAATGACGTGAACACCCGTTCCGTGAGTGCACTGGCTGAGGCTGCCGCGCTGTCCGTGGTGTCCGACCTGAATAAGTACGCAGGCGGTTCCACCATGGCGACGGCCAATAATCCCTAAGCAGGTACAGGTATGAAAAGACGTCATTACGACTGGCGCATGGGCGCCATCATCGCGCTGGCATTCAGCGCCAGCGCGCTGGCAGAGGATACGGCTCCGGCGGTCTCTGCCACCAGCACGGAACAGGCAGCGCCAGCGGTGGCGGAGCCGACAGCCGCGCCTGCCTCAACAGCAGAACCGGAACCTGCTACCGTCGCACAGGAACCCGTGGCAACGCCGGAATCTGCACCTGCGGCTGTCGCTCAGGAACCCGCAGTTGCCACGGAATCGGCCGCGCCCTCAGAATCCGTCACAACAGAGACGGTAACCACGCAGATAACCCCACCACCGGTCGCCGTTGAGAAAAGCGCCCCTGTCGCCGCCAGCGAGCCCGTGCCGGAGACCGCTGCCGTGGAACAAGGCCCGGCGCAGGTGCGTTTTCTGGTGATGGCCGATAAAGAGAGCCCGCTGTCGAGCGTGGTGGCAGGCCGCGTGATGCAGGTAAACGTACAGCTGGGCGATAACGTCGCAGCCGGAAAACTGCTGGCGACCCTCGATTGCAGCGAACTGAAAGCGCGTAAAGACGCGGCGGAGGCGGAATTCAGCGCCGCCCAGATCAAATACGAGGCCAAAGCCAAGCTGCAGGGGCTGGACTCAGCAGGGGCGCTGGAGGTTGGTCTGGCCGCCGCAGACGTCAACCGGACCCGCAGCCAGATTAAGATTTTCGACGCCCAGTTGGCACAGTGCCGCTTTACCGCGCCCTTCGAAGGCCGAATTGCCCGCATCTATGTCAAAGAGGGCCAGGGGATTGGCGCAGGCGCGCCGGTCATCGATCTGGTGGGCAATGGCAACCGCAAAGCCCGACTGAACGTGCCTTCAAGCTGGATGAACTGGCTGACGACCGGCGCCCGCTTCGATGCCGTGGTGGGTGAAAATGGCCAGCACTATCAGATGACCGTCTCGCACATTAGCGGACGCGTCGATGCGGTGAGCCAGACCATTGAGATCGAAACCCAGTTTGTCGATAACGTCAAAGAGATCCTGCCGGGCATGAGCGGGCGCGCGACGCCGGTCTGCCCGCAAGATATGCCGACCTGTGCCAGCGGGGCGAACCGTTCGTGAGTGCTTCGGTCTTCTATGCCCTGATGGGCCGCGTCAAAGCCGCACACAGCCCGGAAGAGCTGGGCTTTATTATCTGTAACGAAACGCGGGCGCTGGTGGACTACCGTCAGGCCGCGCTGCTGAAATATACCGCCACCGGGCGCGCCCAACTGGTTGCGCACTCCGGGCTGAGCGATACCGACCGCAATACCCCGTATGCCCTGTGGCTTGCCGCCGTGGCGAAAGCGATCGCGCCGCAGTGTGCCGCATTGCCGGAAGGGGCGCGGGTCATGTCGCTCAGCGCAGGCCAGCTCAGCCCATCGCTGGCGCAGGAGTGGGATGAGTGGCTACCGGCCCACGTCTGGGTTCTGGCGCTGGCCGGGCCGAATGGGCAACTTCACGCCCTGCTTATCCTGGCGCGCGACACCCCATGGCCGGTGCAACTGAGCGTCGAAAGCCCGGAATATACCCTGCTCCAGCTTGCCAGCCTGTACGGTTATGCGTGGTGGACGCTGGCGGCGCGGCCTTCGCGCCTGCAGCGCCTGCTGCCAACCTCCGTGCGAAAGCGTATTGCCCTCGTGCTGGTACTGCTTGTCGCCATTTTGCTGATCCCGATTCGCGAATACACCCTGGTGCCTGCCGAGGTGATTTCACTTAACAGCGAGGTTATTGCCGCCCCCAGCGACGGCGTGATCCGCCGGATGACGGTTGCTCCGAACACCGCCGTCACCGCAGGCCAGGTGCTGGCAGAACTGGATGACACGACCTTAAAAAATCGCCTGGCGATTGCCCAGGCAGAACTTGCCACCGCCGCGCTCAACATGCACCAGTCGTCCCAGCAGGCGATTGAAGATCAGAATGCCAGGGCCGAGCTGGCGCTGGCTGAGGGCAAATGGCGCGAGCAGAAAGTGCAGGTAGCCTCCCTGCAACGAGAGCTGGAAAAACTGTCGATTCGCGCCCAAAGCAGCGGCGTGTTTGTCTATAGCGATCCGGATGACTGGGCCGGACGCCCGGTGCAAACGGGCGAGCGTATTGGCCTGCTGGCTGACCCCACCCGGCTGGGCATCCGCGCCTGGGCACCGGTGGCGGAATCCACCAACCTGAATGCGCACGCCCCCATGACCGTCTTTTTGAAGGTCGACCCGCTGCACCCACTGAATGCACAGCTGGATTACGCCGGCTATGAAGCCGTAGAGGCACCCAACGGTGTCGCCAGCTATCTGCTGCGCGGTTCCCTGAGCGAACCCTCGGCGCTGGCGCGTATCGGCCTGCAGGGGACCGCCCGCGTAACCGGGGAGTGGAGCGTGCTGGGTTATCTTATCTTCCGTCGTCCACTGGCGACCGCCCGCGCCTGGTGTGGGTTCTGATATGCAGCCAATGACGGCGCTTTCCCCGGCAGCCACCCTGCCGCCGCTGCGCGATGAATTACACATCCACCCGGCGGGCAATAATCGGGACGGTTCCCCTGCCTGGCATCTGGCAGATCCGGTGCGTAACCTCTTTTTCCGCCTTGGCTGGCTGGAATTTGAGATGGTTCGCCGCTGGGCGCTGGGTAGCGCGCCTCAGATTGCCGAGGCCATCAGCCGGGAAACCACGCTGACGGTGGAAGAGGAGGACGTCACCCTCTTCCTGCGTTTTTTGCAACAGCAGCAGTTGTTACGCCACAGCAGCTTTAAATCTCGCCCCCCGCTGTGGAAACGCATTCTGCATGGCTATCTGTTTATTCGCCTGCCGCTGATTCGCCCGGAAAAAGCCCTGCGCCGCTTTTTACCCTGGGTCTGCTGGCTGTTCAGCGTACCTTTTTTGCTGGTAACGCTGCTTGCGGCACTTAGCGGGCTGGTGCTGGCGGCTCGCCAGTGGGATAGCGTACAGGCAGCGCTGCACGGGGCGCTTAGCTGGAACGGCGCGCTGGCGTTTGCCGTGGCGCTGATTTTCTCGAAATGCTGGCATGAGCTGGGGCACGCGTTTGTGGCAACCCGGCATGGCGTGCGCGTCGGCCATATGGGTGTCGCCCTGCTGGTGCTCTGGCCGATGGCCTATACCGATACCGGAGAGAGCTGGAAGCTGTCCCGCTCGCAGCACCGGCTGGCGATTGCCAGCGCCGGGATCGTGGCCGAACTGATGCTGGCAGGCTGGGCGACGCTGTTCTGGAGCTTTGCGCCGGAAGGAAACGTCAAAAACGCGCTGTTTTTTCTCGCCACCACCGCCTGGGTAATGACGGTCGCCGTTAACGCCAGCCCGTTTATGCGCTTTGACGGCTATTACATTCTGAGCGACTGGCTGGATTATCCGGCGCTGCATGAGCGCGCGGGCAACTGGGCAAAACGCTGGATGCGCGGGCATCTGCTGGGGCTGGACGATCCCCTGCCAGATAACGTTTCGCCCGCCTTTTCCCGCTTTCTGACCCTGTTTGCTTTCGCCACCTGGATCTATCGCCTGACGCTGTTTATCGGCATCGCGCTGGTGGTCTATCACGCGTTTTTCAAAGCGCTCGGCCTGGTGCTGTTTTTTATTGAAATCATCACGTTTGTGGTGCACCCCCTGTTTCGTGAACTGAGGATCTGGCATATGCGTCGCCAGGAAGTAAAACCCGCGCGGCTTCTGCGCCTGTGCATCATGTTGCTGGCCCTCGGGCTGACCGTGTTTTTGCCCTGGTCCAGGCAGGTGTCGCTGCACGGGGTGATGGAGGCGGGCGTCGCACAACCTGTCTATACCCCGTACGCCGCCCAGCTTGAGAAGGTGCGGGTAAAAGATGGAGATACGGTCACCGTCGGGCAGACGCTCTTTGAGCTGGTGGCCCCACTTCCCGGCGATGAAAAAGCAAAGGCGCAGGCGCTGAATCAGGCCTGGCAGGCCAGTGCCCGTGGCGCGATGGCGCTGAATAAAGACGGAGCAGCAAAACAGGTGCTCGCCGAGCAGATGGCGCGCCAGTATGCCACTCAGCAACAGGCCAGCGTCGTTGAACTGCAACGCCTGCAACTGCTGGCAACGCAAAAAGGGGTGGTGCATGACGTGGTTCAGACGCTGCACGCGGGCAGTTGGGTGTCGCCGGGTACCCGCATCGCCAGCGTGGTAGATCCGTATCACTGGCGGGTGAAAGCGCTGGTGAGCGAGACCGATTTGTCGCGTCTGCGCCCTCAGGCGAAGGCGAAGGTGTATGTCGAGGGGCAATGGCAGACAGTGCAGGGCACAATTGTCGCTATCGACCACGATGCGGTAAAACGCCTGCCAAACCTGATGCTGGCCCAGCCTCACGGCGGCCCCGTTGCGCTTAACCCGACGCTTGCAGCGAAGGAACTGCGCCCGGCGGCAGTCTGGTATCGGGTGGTGATTGAGGGAACGTCGACCCGGCCACTCACCCAGGAGCAGCGCGTGCAGGTGGACGTCAGCAGCGAGCCGCAGAGCTTCGCCCACGGCTGGATAAATAGCGCGATGTTGATGCTGATTCAGCAAACGGGGTTCGGTAAGGAGGGATAAGTGCCGTGCGGGATTGTCCCGGCAGTGTCTTTCTCGGCAAGGTCTGGGGGACAAATCCGCACCGCTCTCCCCTTGCTGTGAGGGATCCCCCCAAAAATGCGAGCACGTTCGGTCCCCTCTCCCTTGAGGGAGAGGGTTAGGGTGAGGGGGAAAAGCAGAAACCTAAGAAAAAAATACTTACGACGCCAGGTCGTCCCCTGCGGGCCATCTTCCAGCACGATACCCATCTCATTGAGACGGTCGCGCGCCGCATCTGCCGCCGCCCAGTCCTTCGCTTTACGCGCATCCAGACGCTGCTGAATCAAGGCTTCAATCTCAGCCACTTCGCCGTCATCCGCCTTTACGCTGCTTTGCAGGAAGACATCCGGCTCCTGCTCCAGCAGACCCAGCACGCCAGAAAGCTTACGCAGATGGGAAGCCAGCGCATTCGCCGCCGCCATATCTTCTGCTTTCAGGCGATTCACTTCACGCGCCATATCAAACAGCACGGAATAGGCTTCCGGGGTGTTGAAGTCATCGTTCATCACCTCGACAAAGCGCGCTTCGAACGCCTCGCCACCGGCCGCCGCGACAGATTTGTCGGTGCCGCGCAACGCGGTATACAGACGCTCCAGCGCCGAGCGTGCCTGCTTGAGGTTATCTTCGCTGTAGTTCAACTGGCTGCGATAGTGACCGGACATCAGGAAATAGCGAATGGTTTCGGCATCGTAATATTTCAACACGTCGCGCACAGTAAATAAGTTGCCCAGTGATTTGGACATCTTCTCGCGATCCACCATCACCATGCCGGAGTGCATCCAGTAGTTCACATACTCGCCGTCATGGGCACAAGTAGACTGGGCGATTTCGTTTTCGTGATGCGGGAACATCAGGTCCGAACCGCCGCCGTGAATATCGAAATGGTTGCCCAGCTGTTTGCAGTTCATTGCGGAACACTCAATGTGCCAGCCCGGACGTCCTTCGCCCCACGGCGATGTCCAGCTCGGCTCGCCCGGCTTGGACATCTTCCACAGCACGAAGTCCATCGGGTTACGCTTCACATCAACGACGTCCACGCGAGCGCCCGCCTGCAGCTGGTCAAGATCCTGGCGCGACAGCTGGCCGTAGTGTGGGTCCGTCGGCACAGAGAACATCACGTCGCCGTTATCCGCCACATAGGCGTGACCGCGCGCGATCAGCTGTTCAGTGATTTCGATGATCTCGTGGATATGGTGCGTCGCACGCGGCTCGCTGTCCGGGTGCACAATATTCAGTGCGTCAAAATCTTTGTGCATTTCGGCGATCATGCGGTCGACCAGCGCCACAAAGTTCTCACCGTTTTCATTGGCGCGTTTGATAATTTTGTCGTCGATATCGGTGATATTGCGCACGTATTTCAGCTTATAGCCGGCTTTGTTGAATAAATCAGATTTCGGGTAAGTCTCCCCCGTAGCGGGTTGTGTTTTCAGGCAATACGCACGCTTTCAGGCATACCTGCTTTCGTCATTTTGTTCAGCGCTCGTACCAGGGCCATAGCCTCCGCAACCTGACCATCGTAGTCACGCAGCGTCAGTGAATCTCCCAACAACTGCTTCATTCTGTACATTGCCGTTTCCGCTATCGAGCGACGATTGTAATCTGTTGTCCATTTCCACCGCGCATTACTCCCGGTCATTCGCTGATTAGCCACTGCACGGTTACGGTCTGCATATTCACCGGGCCAGTAACCCGCACCTTTTCGGGGAGGGATAAGCGCGCTGATTTTCTTACGCCGCAGTTCATCGTGACAGAGCCGGGTGTCGTAAGCGCCGTCTGCCGATGCTGCCCTGATTTTTCTGTGAGTCTGCCGGATAAGACCCGGGAAGGCTTCTGAGTCCGTCACATTGTTCAGCGACAGGTCTGCACAGATGATTTCATGTGTTTTGCTGTCAACTGCCAGATGCAACTTTCGCCATATACGACGGCGTTCTTTGCCGTGTTTTTGACTTTCCATTCGCCTTCACCAAAGACCTTCAGCCCGGTGGAATCAATCACCAGATGCGCGATTTCACCCCGGGTGAACGTTTTGAAACTGACATTAACCGACTTTGCGCGCTTGCTGACACTGGTGTAATCCGGGCAGCGCAACGGAACATTCATCAGTGTAAAAATGGAATCAATAAAACCCTGTGCAGCCCGCAGGGTCAACCTGAACACGCGTTTAATGACCAGAACGGTGGTGATGGCGAGATCAGAATAGCGCTGAGGTCTTCCCCGTGATGAAGGCGTTGCCGACTCATACCAGGCCTGAATAGCTTCATCATCCAGCCAGAAAGTTATGGAGCCACGGTTGATGAGGGCTTTATTGTAGGTGGGCCAGTTGGTGATTTTGAACTTTTGCTTTGCCACGGAACGGTCTGCGTTGTCGGGAAGATGCGTGATCTGATCCTTCAACTCAGCAAAAGTTCGATTTATTCAACAAAGTCTCGTGCATGTGAACCACGTTGTATTTAATATTCTATTAAATATTTGTTTAATAGATTTATAATTTAATATTGTCCATTAATTAAGATTAAAACACTAGCAACCTCCTTGTAACAAAGCCGCTTGTGGCATGTCGCTTTGCTTACAGAAAGCCTTCTATTTGGTGTTTTTGCATGATCAATTTAGGCCATTTTGTCAGATCATCTTACAAAGACTACATAGCCAGCCACCTTCCTCCTCTAGTTCATATTCACGTTAAATTGTCAAGACAATTCAGGTGTCGATCTTTTGTCTGCACTTTCTGGTTTGGCAGGGCCAATATCTGACAAAAGGTCAACGTGTAGGGAGCATGGTGTGGAAAGAAATGAAACGAATGGTATGCAACTTGTCGATATGAAGTGGATAACAGCAACGCTGAAAGTCACTGATAAATGGATTTATAAGCAAATCCAGGATGGAAAATTCATGAAGCCAATAAAACTTGGCAGAAGCTCTCGCTGGAGGTTATGTGACGTAAACGAATGGCTGGAAAGTCGTGTGATGTGAATATGAAGGGGGTACGATGGCAATATGTTGCAGAAAAGGATGCAATTTAAATATAGATCCTGTCAGTTACGAGCACAAGGTCAGACTTTGTTATATTCATTTTAATAAACGAAAGGAGCTGAGTCATAGAAGAAACGTAAAGAAAGAAATTCGTTGTAAAGTTTGTGGTGCTGACTTTTCTGAAACTAGAAACAATAAATATTGTTCAAACAAATGCAAAGGGATCGGTATGCGAATCCTTAAGGAGGCTGACAAAATAGAAGTTTACCATCATTCTTACTGGCTAAACGTAGAGTGCTTTATTAAAAATAACCCATTGCAATTAAACTCGATTAACAGCTTAGAGGATATGGCAGAAATAATTAATTTATATAAACTTAAATCTCGGTTGCAGTTCGCATGTAGCCATTTCCTTGGGGGGGAAATATTATCTAAACATAAAAAAAACGAACATAAACTGATTCCTTTTATTAAGATTGATTTAAGCCATAAATATCCGAATTCTAAAGGTGGGATGAATGTGGTAGAAAATATCATGATTGCCCCTTCATTTATAAATAAAATGAACAAAGATAAAATTCCTGAAAATAATGCATTTCAAGAGTTTAATGGTAAAAGTGCAAACAAAAAAAGAAAAGATATTCGGTGTAGTCTTGTTAACGCCATCACTAAAAATTACTCAGAGGATGAGATAAATGCGATGTTTTATAAAATAGGAAAATTGCCAAGACTAAAAAATGGTCAAAAAAGAAACCTCGACGTCGCAGATACATTTAATCAGGTTATTATTTTTGAGTTATTAAAAAAAGAATGCAAGCGTTTAGAACTAAAAGATTATCTTTACTGTCTTAAATTTGTTGATGAATTTCTAAGAAATAAAACAATAAAATTTAGAGGGAGAAGAGTTACTTTTTTTCCATGTTATCTTGATATGATTTCACTTGCTTTTTTTCATGCATATCTCCGAGGAGATCCTGATTGTTTTTTGTCTAAATTTAAAGATTTTGTGAGGACGATGGACAATGGGAAAACAACAACGCGAAGAGTACGCGCACTGTTTTCTGTGCTTGCCATATCACGACGGTACTGTAAGAAATATTTCTCAATATCTAGTGCTAACCTAGAATCAACTAAAGATACAATATTAACTGTATATGCTAAGGTTTTTGCAGTTAAACCTTCTTATATCTCTGATGAAGGCTACCCACGGTGGATACGTTAAATACTATCTTGGTAAGGTGCGATATTATTATCATCAAGATTACCGTTAAGTATGTCCATGAAATAATCTATTGCGTTTTTTACATTGCGAGTGCCGTTATCTTGTGACTCAAGTGCATTATTTATTTCAGTGTTTGTGAGTATTTCATTTTTGTTTGCGCTGAGTATAATGGCATCAATTATAATAAAAACATCCAGCGCATTTAACTTTCTCTTAATGTTTTCAATTGCTAATATTTTATCTATATTATTTTGTACGGCGCGTGGATATTTTTTTCTTTCAATTTCAATTAACCCTTTCAGTTGATTGACAATGATCTCATCAGAATAACGAAGATCTAAACTAAGCCACAAGTTAGATAGGGCGATAGTATCATCTGCATAAGGATAGTTTTCTGGGATAGCTCTAACAATTGAATTATTGATTTTTTTTATTTCTTCCATCATTTCAGGGTTAACGCTTCTGCTATATGGGAAATCGTCAGGGGTGAAATCAATATATTTGTTGCAATGGTTGAAAAAACTAAAGAGCTCGGATGTAGTGTTATGTGCATTTTTCGATGCATTAAAAACATCAAGAAACGTCAACTTCTTTACTACCTGTCTGGTGGTTGGTCTAAAAGAAATAAGATCATTGTTTTTATGCTTTAAAATTTCCAAGTTTTTAATGCGTGCCGACAATGCCTCAAGCGCATCTCTGTGGTCAGAGTTATTCATGAATTTATTTCTCATTATTCTTTTTTTATTGTCTGAGATTTTTTTACCGTCAAAATCAAAAATGTTTTTCTCCGCACTCCTGACCGCACTTTCACAATCAAAAAACAACTTCCTGCAATAAAATGCATTTACTAAATCCTCTTTTGTGAAGGAGGATGTGAAGTTTGCATATATTTTCTTATGCTTTCTGATAAATTCAATTATCTCATCTTTAGGTTTTGATTGTTTATTCTCTTTCATACTTTCTCATGAAAAATTTAAATTTACTTCAAATATATATCATGCTCCTGAACCAAGCAAGTTTGCTTAACCATCAGAGGAATTAGGAAATGATGAGACACAATGATGAATTAAAGAAAATGTACTCTCCACTTTATTTACTGCCAAAAAATGTTGCCGTAGAAGTCATGAAACGCCTTAACGAAACTATCTGCTACCAGCCGGTGATTGGCATTATGGGTAAAACCGGTGCCGGTAAATCCAGTCTGTGTAACGCACTGTTTCGCAGCACGGTCTCGGCCGTCAGTCATACCACTGCGTGTACCCGTGAGCCACAGCATTTTACGCTGCAGGCAGGTGAACGCCAGGTGACGCTGATTGACCTGCCCGGAGTGGGCGAAAGCCCGGGGCGGGATGAAGAGTATCAGGCACTGTATCAGCGTATCTGGCCGGAGCTGGACCTGGTGCTCTGGCTGATTAAAGCCGATGACCGGGCACTGACCCCCGACTGTGATTTTTACTTTCGGATGCTTTCACCAGGCAGTGCCGGGAGGGATAAGGTGCTGTTTGTCCTGACCCAAGCCGATAAAATCGAGCCCTCTCGTGAATGGAGCGGCTTTCTTAATCAACCTTCAGAGCAACAGTTAAAACACCTGGAGGAAAAGCAGCGCGCGGTGTGCTCGTTGTTCAACCACCCGGCACTCCCGGTGATCACAATATCAGCAGCCACTGGCTGGCATCTACCTGAGCTGGTGGGGGTGCTGTTTCGCTCACTGCCTGCCCGTGCCAGCAGTGCCGTCAGCTCGGTCATCAGACCACAATACCGCACGCAAAAAATTGAGGAGCAGGCGATACAGGATTTTGGCGAGACGGTCAGCGACGTGATGACACACACGCTGTCTGAACTCTCTCTCCCCAGCACGGTGACGGCGGTGGTCAGTACCGTGATTAGTGCCGTTGTCTCTGTTGCCCGCAGTGTCTGGCGGTTTTTCTTCTGACGGCAGAAATACCGTTATCCCGTGAGCAAATGCAGCAGTCAGTACGCGCCTGACATGCACTCTCCGTTTGCCGGACACACCCTGTCCATCTGCGGCGGGGTGCATCCGGTTAAAAAACCGACAAAGCACGTTCTGTACCGCAGCCCGTCTGGCACTGACGGGGGATAAAAATATTTTCTGCTCTGTCCATACCCTGACCGCCCCCCTGTTTACAGTAATCACATCTTTTTCAATGCCTTTCATCACGATGGAGAAAATGCCATGTCACAGGCTGAACACCGGTATGACCGGCTGGCGGTCAGACTGTCCCTCATTATCAGTCGCCTGCTGGCAGGCGAAACGCTAAGCGTGAATAAACTGGCGGTTGAGTTTGGTGTCTCGGTACGTACTCTGCGCCGCGATTTTCGTGAACGGCTGATGTATCTGAACCTCGAATACCGTCATGGGCACTGCCGACTGTTGTCAGACCCCGGTATGGCACAGCGTGCCCCGGGAACATTGTCATTTATGCGCAACGTCGGGCTTCACGACGTGTTTCCGGAAACGGACCTTCGGCTGGTCAACACCCTGACAGACAGTGAAGGTATCTCACCGTGCCTGGTCTGGCAGGGGGGAGCCGGAAGCGCCAGTGTGCGCCCCGGCCTCTTCTCCCGGCTGGTCGATACCATTGTGCAGCAGCAGTGCATCAGGGTACTGGCTGACGGCGTTCGCGCTGAACACCTGGCGCCGTACCGGCTTATTTATCTTGAAGGAGAGTGGTATCTGGCAGGCGAGCAGCACGGAGGCATTACTGTTCTGCCGCTGTCCAGCGTCACCGCCATCACGGTACTGAGTGACACCTTCCAGCGTCGTGATGCGGTTTGTCACCTCACCCGTCAGGAGGCCTTCATCCGGGCTCTGCCGCATTTCCCGGTCATCAGCGACGTAATGGCCGTATCTCATCCGGCACCACCATTACTGCAGGAGGCGACCCCTCCTGAACATCCCGGCTGAGGGGGCGTCGTCGCCCACCAGCCTCTTACGTTGTTATCGGTTACTCATTGAATAAGGAAACACTATGCATCAGCGTTATCGCCGCATTATTGCCAGCGCCCTGGCCCTGAGTAGTTTCAGTCTGTTCATCCCCACTGTGGCCCAGGCCGGGTACAGTGATTACGAGTCGTTCCATCTGGTCAGAACGGATAACAGCCCCTCGGGCGGGGCACAGAAAATCTGCACCTATCAAAGTATGGTCACTCGGAAATATGTCCAGCTGGAAATGCCCAATACCTGCCCGGGAATGATGTTTCGAAACCTGAACGACGGGCAGTTTTACGACAGAACCAGCTGAATGAAGCACGGATTTATCTGTGTCACTGATACCTGCGGTGGTTGTTTGCACCGGCCTCAGTGAGCCGGTTTTTACGGGAATGGCCATGTTTAAGGAGGGCCGCTATGCCTTTAAGCCTTTGTCTCAGCCTGTCGACCCTGGTGGGACTGATTATCGCGTTTGTTGATACCCGTATTGCCGGGTTCTGGTATTCCGCATGGGCTGCCGTGTTGCTCTGCACTCTGCCAGGGCTGGGCGTCTGGCTGGGCAATATCATCCGAAAATGGATAATGCCGGATGCGGTTTACGGAAGCACCGGTGCCGTCATTCAGGCCCGCCTGTTCTGGGCGGTGGTACCCCAGTTCATTGGCTGGTTCATCGGATTTATGGTTGCCATGAGCTTGCTGGGTATCCGGGCCTGAGCCGTATCCGGCGACAGACGTAACGACGGATATTCAGTCTCCCGCTATACCTGTCAAACCCCACACCACGGCCTTCTCAACCGAGCAGGCCGTTTTCTTTTGTCTTTCTGAAGGAAATACCCTCATGACCCGATTAGCCAGCCGCTTTGGTGCGGTAAACCTCGTTCGCCGTGACCGTCCCTTAACCCATGAAGAATTAATGCGCTATGTGCCGAGTGTGTTCAGTGAAGACAAGCATGAATCCCGCTCTGAGCGTTACACCTGCATTCCGACCATCACCCTGCTCGACAGCCTGCAACGTGAAGGCTTTCAGCCATTCTTTGCCTGTCAGACCCGGGTACGTGACCCGGGGCGTCGTGAGCACACAAAGCACATGCTGCGCCTGCGGCGCGAGGGGCAAATCACCGGTCAGCAGGTACCGGAAATCATTCTGCTCAACTCTCATGATGGCACCAGCTCGTACCAGATGTTGCCGGGGTTATTTCGTGCGGTGTGTCAGAACGGGCTCGTCTGCGGTGAGAGTTTTGGTGAGGTGCGCGTGCCACATAAAGGCAACGTCGTAGAGAAGGTGATTAAAGGGGCGTATGAAGTACTGGGGATATTCGACCGGGTGGAGGAGAAACGTGATGCCATGCAGTCACTGATACTGCCACCGCCCGCCCGACAGGCACTGGCCAGCGCAGCACTCACGTACCGCTTCGGGGAAGACCACCAGCCCGTTACCGAATCGCAACTCCTTTCGCCACGGCGCTGGCAGGATGAGAGCAATGATCTGTGGACCACGTTTCAGCGGATTCAGGAGAACCTGATTAAAGGTGGTCTGCACGGGCGTAATGCTGCAGGAAAGCGCACACATACCCGTGCGGTGAAGGGCATTGATGGCGATGTGAAGCTGAACCGTGCCCTGTGGGTGATGGCAGAAAGCATGCTGCAACTCGCTTCCTGATACCACAGGAATGAAGGAACCTGAAAATGCTTTCTCCCACCGTACTGCCACCCGGGTCATTCAGTCGTCAGCAGGCAGAAGCTTTTACCGCAGCATACCGCAATATCTTCATTGAGGATGACCAGGGAAGCCATTTTCGCATGGTCGTTCGCGACGTAAAAGGGCAGATGGTCTGGCGGGCATGGAGCTTTGAACCTGACGCCGGAACGGTGCTCAACCCGTATATCCGGCAGTACGGTATCCCGCGAGCGTTATCTACCCGCTAATTCTTCTCGTCCTGCCCCTTGCGTCACACACCATCACATCCCTTTATTCCCTGACTCGCCAGTCACCCTTGCTGGCGTTTTTTTACTTTACGGAGAACACGCATGACCTCTCTCACCCCCTACGCCCTGACCCCGGCTAATGAGCCGCACTTCACCCTCATGGCCACCGCCGCTCCTGATGAACAGCGTATTCATTTCTGGCCTCAGCACTTCGGCACTATCCCGCAGTGGGTAGCGCTGGAGCCCCGCATCTTCGCCTGGATGGACCGCTTCTGTGCGGATTACAGCGGTGGTATCTGGCAGTTTTACACCCTCAGTAATGGTGGAGCCTTTATGGCTCCCGATACTGATAGTGATGAGAAATGGTGCCTGCTCAACAAAATGAACGGTAATAGCGCGGAGATGAGTGCAGAAGCCGCAGGCATTGCTGTCTGCCTGATTGAGTTCAGCCATCACGCCTGCCGAACCGAATGCGATGCCATGACAGAGCACTATTACCGCCTGCGGGACTACGCCCTGCAGCATCCCGAATCACAGGCCATTCTGCGCATTATTGATTAAGGAAACTCGCTATGGAAACCTCCCTTTCCCCACAGACAGCGGCGTTGTCACTGAGCTCACAACGCACGGTAAAACGCGCGCTGAAACTGCTCGACCGCCACCTGCGTGAGCCTGGTGTGGCGTTCACCTCCACCAGCGCCACCCGTGACTGGCTGCGGCTGAAAATGGCAGGCCTTGAACGCGAGGCGTTTATGGTGATGTACCTGAATCAGCAGAACCAGCTGATTGCCTATGAAACCCTGTTTACCGGCTCCATCAGCAGCACCGAAGTGCATCCCCGCGAGGTGGTAAAACGTGCCCTGTACTTCAATGCCGCCGCGGTGATATTTGCCCACAACCATCCCTCAAGTGACACCACACCCAGTCAGGCAGACAAGGCTGTCACGCAACGACTGGTGCAGGCACTCCAGCTCGTTGATATCCGGGTGCCTGACCATCTCATCGTTGGCGGCAACCAGATACTCTCGTTTGCTGAACACGGTCTGTTGTGAGGCATTACATGAAAATTATCAGCAAACGTCGGGCGATGACGATATACCGCCAGCATCCTGACTCCCGCATTTTTCGCTACTCTACCGGCAGATATCAGTGGCATGGCAGCGTCTATCACTACGCCGGTCAGGTAGTACCTGACATTCCTGGCGTCCTGGCGGTATACGCCGAACGCCGCCAGGACCGCAACGGGCCATATGCCTGTCTGATGAGTATCACCGTGAACTGACAATAAAGGAGAACAATAATGAGCAACATCACATGGGGACTACAGCGTGACGTCAAACCGCGTTTCGGAGCCCGGTTGGTACAGGAAGGCAACCGGCTGCACTATCTGGCTGACCGGGCCGGGATTACTGGTACTTTCAGCGAAACAGAATGCATGAAGCTGGATGAGGTATTCCCGCACTTTATCCGTCAGATGGAATCGATGCTGACAACTGGTGAGCTGAATCCCCGCCATGCCCACTGCATCACTCTGTATCACCACGATTTTACCTGTGAAGCCGATACCCTGGGCTCATTCGGTTACGTCCATATCGTGATTTACCCTGCGCAACGCTAACCCTTTTAATTGACCTGAGAGAAAAAATGAAAACCTTACCTGCAACAACCCTGCGGACGGCGAAGCCATGTCCGTCACCTGTGGTGGTCTGGCAGACGCTGTTGACCCGCCTTCTGGAACAGCACTATGGCCTGACGCTAAACGACACGCCGTTCAGCGATGAAGGCGTGATTCAGGAGCATATCAACGCCGGTATCACACTGGTCGATGCTGTTAATTTTATTGTGGAAAAATACGAACTGGTCCGTATCGACCGCAAAAGATTTAGCTGGCAGGAGCAATCTCCGTATCTGAGGGCTGTAGATATTCTGCGAGCACGACAGGCAATGGGTTTATTGAAAAGAAATTGTATCAGTGCATCACGGTGAACATTGGGAATAGCACCCTCATTCACATTGCAGCCTTTCTTACTTATTTACTCATTCCAAAAAGCACCTGCCGATGCTGGCCGGTGCTTTTGCTTATTTGGACGAAATATCATGCGAATAGAAGCTGTAATTTTAACTGACCATATCATCGCAAAACACAATCCAGGAATGCTGTGCTGTCGTTGTTGAGGGTTTTGACGCATGCGGCGAACAAGCTTATGATCCAGCTTAATTTCTTTTCCTCACGAAGGGATGGGTATGGGCAACAGAATGTGGATGATCCGCGGTGACGGCGGCAAACTCTATGACGATTTCCGCGATAAACAAATCGCGGGTATCGGTTGGTCTCAGCTGGCTCCTTTGGTCAAACCCGGCCTATCCCGAGCTCAGTTACTCGCTTTATACCAAGAGGCCGACCCTTTAACGAAGCTGGGAACTGCGCGTTCTGGTGCATCTCAGGTCTGGCGGTTTGTGAATGAGATCCAAAAGGGTGATTGGGTTATTACCTATTCGCCAGCCAACCGTACTTACCTGCTAGGCAAAGTTACTTCAGACTTCCAATATCGTTCTGAATGGGTGGAAGAGGGGATGGGGATCGCTCGGCAGGTTAAATGGAATACTCAAGAAATCGACCGCGATCGACTGTCCGTTGCTACCAAAAACACATTGGGTTCTACACTGACGGTTTTCCAGCTTCCAGTATATGCTCTAGAAGAGCTTTTGCAGGATAAGAAACCCACTGTAGATGTGATTACTCAGAATCCAGTTGTGATGGATGAAGATGAGGTCGTTTCTGATCCGCTGCTTGTGGGTACAAGTGCGGGTATAAATATTTATTTCTGTTTTTAAACAACATTGATATCAGTATATTAGGTATGAAATTCGAGTCCGGCCTTCGCACCATAAAGATGCAAATCAAAGTCGCTTAAGGGCGGCTTTTTTTGTGTCTGAAATACACGTAAAGTTTTCCTTTCAACGGAAGACAATCTGATTCAGCCAATATCAAATTTCTTATAAGTATAGAACAGAATATATTCTCATTCGATAATTGTCATATTTGTGCATAAGCTTTCCGGTGATTTTGAAAGGTTATTTGTCTTAGCCTGACGCTTTCCGCTTTACCTGGAAAAGGAATGTATGCATATCCCGCATGGTTTAAATATCGCTCATCTGCTGTAACGAACCCCAAACTTTCTCCATCATTGATTAACTTGCTGTGATTTTGGTCATTGCTCGGGAAGCTTCAGAAAGTTAAAGTAAAAATTATGTTCCTAAAATGTATGCGCAGGCCTGCATAACAATGATGAATAAATCCAATTTTGAGTTCCTGAAGGGCGTGAACGATTTCACCTATGCCATCGCATGCGCGGCGGAAAATAACTACCCGGATGATCCCAATACTGCGCTGGTAAAAATGCGTATGTTTGGCGAAGCGACGGCAAAACATCTTGGCCTGCTGTTGGACATTCCTCCCTGTGAAAATCAGCACGAACTCCTGCGTGAGCTTGGCAAAATTGCCTTCGTTGACGACAGCATTCTTTCCGTTTTTCATAAATTACGTCGTATTGGTAACCAGGCTGTCCACGAATACCATAACGATCTTGATGACGCGCAGATGTGCTTACGGCTGGGTTTTCGGCTGGGGGTCTGGTACTACCGTTTGGTTACGAAAGATTATGACTTCCCTGTGCCTGTTTTTGTTTTACCGGAGCGCGGAGAAAATCTTTACCGTCAGGAAGTACTGACGTTAAAACAAAAGCTAGAAGAGCAGTCACGTGAGAAAGCACTCAGTCAGGCTGAACTCGAAGCACAGCAGCAGAAACTGATTGCTCTGAACGGCTATATTGCCATTCTTGAAGGTAAGCAGCAGGAAACTGAAGCACAGACATTGGCTCGTTTCTCAGCTCTGGAAGCGCAGTTAGCTGAGAAAAATGCGAAGCTGGCTAAGCTCACGGAACAGGAAAGAAAAGCCTACCATAAAGAAATTACCGACCAGGCCGTCAAGCGTACACTGAATCTCAATGAAGAGGAGAGTCGCTTCCTGATTGACGCTCAGTTACGTAAAGCGGGTTGGCAGGCGGATAGTAAAATGCTGCGCTTTGCCAAAGGTGCTCGCCCGGAACCGGGTATCAATAAAGCGATTGCCGAATGGCCTACGGGCGTAGATGAAACGGGTAAGCAAGGATTTGCGGATTATGTTCTGTTCGTTGGCCTCAAGCCCATCGCCGTTGTCGAAGCAAAACGTAAAAATATTGATGTTCCCGGCAAGCTGAATGAGGCTTATCGATACAGTAAATATTTCGATAATGCGTTTTTGCGCGATACGCTTCTGGAGCAATTTACCCCCGACGATATACACGAAGCCCTACCGGTTTACGAAATCAGCTGGCAAGATACCAGCGGCACACAGCGTTTTAAAATCCCCTTTTGCTACTCCACCAACGGGCGTGAATATCGCGCGGCGATGAAGACCAAAAGCGGTATTTGGTATCGCGACGTCCGCCACACCACCAATATGTCGAAAGCGCTGCCGGAATGGCATCGCCCGGAAGAGCTGGTGGATATGCTGGGCAGTGACCCGCAAAAACAGAATCGGTGGTTTGCCGATAACCCCGGAATGAGCGAACTGGGCCTGCGTTATTACCAGGAGGATGCCGTTCACGCGGTAGAGAAGGCCATTGTTAACGGCCAACAAGAGATCCTGCTGGCGATGGCGACCGGTACCGGTAAAACCCGTACCGCCATCGCCCTGATGTTCCGCCTGATCCAGTCGCAGCGTTTCAAACGCGTCCTGTTTCTGGTCGACCGACGCTCGCTCGGCGAGCAGGCGCTGGGGTCGTTTGAAGACACACGAATTAACGGCGACACCTTTAACAGTATTTTTGATATCAAAGGCTTGACCGACAAATTCCCGGAAGACAGCACCAAAATTCACGTCGCTACGGTTCAGTCTCTGGTCAAGCGTACTCTGCAATCCGATGAACCGATGCCCGTAGGCCGCTACGACTGTATCGTGGTCGACGAAGCACACCGCGGCTACATTCTTGATAAAGAGCAGACCGAAGGCGAGCTGCAGTTCCGTAGCCAGCTGGATTACGTTTCCGCCTACCGTCGCATTCTCGACCACTTCGACGCGGTAAAAATTGCCCTGACCGCCACGCCAGCCCTGCACACGGTTGATATTTTCGGCGAACCAGTATACCGCTACACCTACCGTATGGCGGTGATCGATGGCTACCTGATTGACCAGGATCCCCCTATTCAGATCGTCACCCGCAATGCGCAGGATGGAGTTTATCTATCAGAAGGTGAACAGGTGGAACGCCTGAACCCGCAAGGCGAGCTGATCAACGACACGCTGGCTGACGATCAGGATTTTGAGGTCGCCGATTTTAACCGCGGCCTGGTGATCCCGGCGTTTAACCGTGCGGTATGCGGTGAGCTCACCAAATACCTGGATCCCACCGGCCAGCAAAAAACGCTGGTGTTCTGCGTCACCAACGCCCATGCCGACATGGTGGTTGACGAGCTGCGCACCGCGTTTAAGAGAAAGTTTCCGCAGCTTGAACACGACGCCATTATCAAGATCACCGGTGATGCCGATAAAGACGCGAAGAAAGTGCAAAGCATGATCGTCCGCTTCAACAAAGAGCGGCTACCCAATATTGTGGTTACCGTCGATCTGCTGACTACCGGCGTGGATATTCCGTCTATCTGTAATATTGTGTTTCTGCGCAAAGTCAAAAGCCGCATTCTCTACGAGCAGATGAAGGGCCGTGCCACGCGTCTGTGCCCGTCAGTAGGGAAAACCAGCTTTAAGATTTTCGACTGTGTTGATATCTACAGCTCGTTGGAAAGCGTCGACACCATGCGCCCGGTGGTTGTGCGTCCGCAGGTGGAACTGCAAACGCTGGTCAATGAAATTACCGACTCAGAAACCTACAAAACCGTTGAAGCGGATGGTCGCAGTTTTGCCGAACACAGCCATGAACAGCTGGTCGCCAAGCTGCAGCGGATTATCAGCCTCGCCACCTATAACCGCGATCGCAGCGAAGCGGTGGATAAGCAGGTTCGCCGTTTGGACGAATTGTGTCAGGATGCCGCGGGCGTCAACTTCGGTGGCCTGGCTTCCCGCCTGCGGGAAAAAGGGCCGCACTGGAGCGCCGAGATTTTCAATAAGCTTCCCGGCTTTATCGCCCGCCTGGAAAGGCTGAAAACCGATATCAACACCCTGCGCGATGCCCCTATTTTCCTCGATATCGACGATGAGGTGGTAAACGTCAAATCGCTGTACGGCGATTACGACACGCCGCAGGATTTCCTCGAAGCGTTCGATGCGCTGGTGCAGTACGCCCCGAATGGCCAGCCCGCGCTGCAGGCGGTGATCAATCGGCCGCGCGACCTCACCCGTAAAGGGCTGGTGGAATTGCAGGAGTGGTTTGACCGCCAGCATTTTGAAGAGTCGTCCCTGCGTGGCGCGTGGAAAGCAACGCGCAATCAGGATATCGCCGCCCGGCTGATCGGCCATATCCGTCGTGCGGCAGTGGGCGATGCGCTCAAACCGTTCGACGAGCGTGTTGATCACGCGCTGGCGCGCATCAAAGGCGAGAACGACTGGAGCGATGAGCAAATAAGCTGGCTCAACCGTTTAGCGCAGGCGCTAAAAGAGAAAGTGGTGCTCGACGACGACGTTTTCAAAACCGGCAATTTCCACCGTCGCGGTGGTAAGCCAATGTTACAGCGCACCTTTGACGGCAACCTCGACAGCGTGCTGGATAAGTTCAGCGATTACATCTGGGATGAGCTCGCCTGACGCGTTATCATCCCCGGCAATTTCTTCTTCTGCGGCCCCGATAAGGGCCGCTGTTTTACATGGGATCTTCAATGAACAATAACGATCTGGTCGCAAAGCTGTGGAAACTGTGCGACAACCTGCGCGACGGCGGCGTCTCCTATCAAAACTACGTGAATGAACTCGCCTCGCTGCTGTTTTTGAAAATGTGTAAAGAGACCGGCCAGGAAGCGGACTACCTGCCGGAAGGCTACCGCTGGGATGACCTGAAATCGCGCATTGGCCAAGAGCAGTTGCAGTTTTACCGCAACCTGCTGGTGCATCTGGGCGCGGACGAGAAAAAACTGGTGCAGGCGGTGTTCCAGAACGTCAATACCACCATCACCCAACCGAAGCAGCTGACCGAGCTGGTGAGTAACATGGACTCACTGGACTGGTACAACGGTGCTCACGGTAAGTCTCGCGATGACTTCGGCGATATGTACGAAGGGCTGCTGCAGAAGAACGCTAACGAAACCAAATCCGGCGCAGGCCAGTATTTTACTCCGCGTCCGCTGATCAAAACCATTATCCATCTGCTGAAGCCGCAGCCGCGTGAAGTGGTGCAGGACCCGGCGGCGGGAACGGCGGGCTTTTTGATTGAAGCCGACCGTTACGTGAAATCACAGACTAACGATCTGGATGACCTTGATGGAGACACGCAGGATTTCCAGATCCACCGCGCGTTTATCGGTCTTGAACTGGTGCCCGGTACCCGCCGTCTGGCGCTGATGAACTGTCTGCTGCACGATATTGAAGGCAACCTCGACCACGGCGGCGCCATTCGTCTGGGCAACACGCTGGGCAGCGACGGTGAAAACCTGCCGAAGGCGCATATTGTCGCCACCAACCCACCGTTTGGCAGCGCCGCGGGCACCAACATCACCCGCACCTTTGTGCACCCGACCAGCAACAAACAGCTGTGCTTTATGCAGCATATTATTGAGACCCTGCACCCCGGCGGCCGCGCGGCGGTGGTGGTGCCGGATAACGTGCTGTTTGAAGGCGGCAAGGGTACCGATATTCGTCGCGACCTGATGGACAAATGCCATCTGCATACCATCCTGCGTCTGCCAACCGGCATCTTTTACGCCCAGGGCGTTAAAACCAACGTGCTGTTCTTTACCAAAGGTTCGGTGGCGAATCCCAATCAGGATAAAAACTGTACCGACGACGTGTGGGTGTATGACCTGCGGACCAATATGCCGAGCTTCGGCAAGCGCACGCCGTTTACCGAGCAGCATCTGCAGCCGTTTGAAACCGTCTACGGTGAAGATCCGCACGGTTTAAGCCCACGTACCGAAGGCGAGTGGAGCTTTAACGCCGAAGAGAGCGAAGTCGCCGACAGCGAAGAGAACAAAGGCACCGACCAGCACCAGGCGACCAGCCGCTGGCGTAAGTTCAGCCGCGAGTGGATCCGCACGGCAAAATCCGATTCGCTGGATATCTCCTGGCTGAAGGATAAGGACAGCATCGACGCCGACAATCTGCCGGAGCCGGACGTGCTGGCGGCAGAAGCGATGGGCGAACTGGTACAGGCGCTGGGCGAGCTGGATGTGCTGATGCGCGAGCTGGGTGCGGGCGATGAAGCGGATGCGCAGCGTCAGTTGCTGGAAGAAGCGTTTGGTGAGGTTAAATAATGTCTTTAGGATATATTTCCGGAACATTACCCTCTGAATGGGAAACTCCATTTTTAGTTGATCTAGTTTCACCTAAGCAGTGGAAAACAATTTCAACGAAAGAATTAACTGATGATGGTTACGTAGTCTATGGAGCGAATGGGAAAATAGGTTTTTACAATAAATATACTCACGAATCCGCGACGCTTATGATTACTTGTCGTGGGGCGACATGTGGAAATCTTCATATATCAGAGCCATTATCATATATTAATGGTAACGCGATGGCATTAGATAACCAGCCAACAAACTACGTAAATATTAAGTATTTAAAATATTCACTTCAGGCCAGGGGGTTGCAAGATACAATCTCAGGCTCTGCACAACCTCAAATTACGAAACAAGGCTTAGAAAAAGTTCAAATTCCACTCCCTGCCGTCAATGAACAAAAAATCATCGCCGAAAAAATCGATACGCTACTGGCGCAGGTGGACAGCACCAAAGCACGTCTTGAGCAAATCCCGCAAATCCTGAAACGTTTTCGCCAGGCGGTGCTTGCTGCGGCAATGAGAGGAAAACTGACTGAGATATGGAGAGCTCATAATTCATTTAATCTTTCATTGAAAAAATATTATGAATTAACGAAAGGACAAAAATTAAAAGCCAAAAACATCTCTGAGCCTTGTGAGGAGAAGACATGGTTACGTTGTAATATCGGGCATATTTTTAATGTTAAATCAGGTGATGGCCTTACAGCTAAAGAAATGAATGATTCAGGAGATATCCCTGTTTACGGAGGCAATGGTATTACAGGTTACCATGATAAGTATAACACTGAAGAACCAACTATTGTTATTGGTAGAGTAGGATATTATTGTGGTTCAGTTCATTTGACTCCCGAAAAATCGTGGATAACTGATAACGCATTACTTGTTGATTTTAATAGTGAATTAATTACAAAACAGTTCGCGCACTGGCTACTTAAGGCTACAAATTTAAGGGTAGATACATCCTCCTCAGCTCAACCTGTTATAAGTGGAGCAAAAATATATTCTATAGAAATAGTTATTCCTCCGATTGAAGAACAACACGAAATCGTCCGCCGCGTCGAACAACTCTTCGCCTACGCCGACACCATTGAAAAGCAGGTCAACAGCGCCCTGACCCGCGTCAACAGCCTCACCCAGTCAATCCTGGCAAAAGCCTTCCGCGGCGAGCTTACCGCTCAGTGGCGGGCTGAAAACCCGGATCTGATCAGCGGTGAAAACAGCGCCGCCGCCCTGCTGGAAAAAATTAAGGCCGAACGCGCCGCCAGCGGCGGTAAAAAAAACTCGCGTAAAAAAGCGTAATGGTGGTCATCGGCCATCGCTGACTCGAGTCGTTTTAGCGCTCCCAACTCTTTATTGGGAGCGCTAATGCATTAAGACGGCATCACCTCTACCAGCACATCCGTTGCCCAGCGTTCCTCGCTATTAAGGACTTTGCCCTCCTGGCAGGCTTGCGCCAGTTTTACTAGCTGATAAGTCACATCATCAGTAAAGTCAAAGTTACGCCATGCATACGGGAAGTCGATACGCCAGTATCCCATTCCCTGGTCGAAGCGAATCTTCAACATCTGACTATCTTCAAAGGTCACCGTCAGCTTACGATGATGTGGAATATCACGTGGCGAATCGAACATCGTCAGTTCTACCGCTCTGCCCATTGCCGCAGTAAACCACTGGTCGGCGAAATCCTGAAAATCCGCTTCGCTCATCCAGTCATGAGAGGGGCGATTTCCTGAACGATCTTTGGGCTTAAACAGAGTATCAAGCTCAAGCTCCGCGTCATCGGTCAGCTTTGTTTTTAGCGGTTTCAGTATCGCACCCAGCAGTGCCAGCGCAACCGGGTTTTGCAGATAGCGATCGGTATAGTGAACGCTGGTGATTCGCTGGTTTTTCATCAGTGACTGTGCTTCTTCATGGTTGTTACACAGCAAATCCCAGAAGCGTTGTCCGAACTGCGAAAGTGGACCATTTAACTGTTTATGAATCTCTATGTCTTTGACACGCTCAACCGCGTTCGCTGCTTTCCCCGGCAAAACAAACTCGTTCAGTTTTACCGTGTTATAGCCGAGGCTGCGAACGACCAGTTCGTCATTCAGGTGCCAGCCTGGCCCTGGGATAGTTGCCTGCTGGCTGCGTGAAGCCAGCGTCATTACGCGATCGGCAAAGGCGACTTGCGCAACAATCGGCAATTCCAGAGCCTGTTCGCTATGACACAAACGCACGCCCAAAGCAGTAAACTGCGAAAGCTCATGCAACAGCTCCGGATCATCGATGCCAGCAGGAATGACAAGGTCGACCGCAACATTGTCTTTAATCCGGTAGTTCTGAATCGCCGCCCGGAATTGACGGGCATAAAGATCCCACTCATTTAGCGGCCCGTTTACCCACAGAGTGAGTTTTTCAGCTCCCTCGTTAATCGCCCGACGAAGGGTATCGCCAATTGCTCCCGGGCAATATCGGGCATCCGGTAGCGAGAATGTCTCTTCATCCGGTAAACCAATGTAGAAACTGAAGTCATCCCCAAGCCAGGTCAGCGCAGCTTTACGGTCTAGCAGGTCATGATCGTGGCGGGTTTGGGAATCGAGCAAACATTCACTGCATGCGGTATCACAATGGGTGCAGCCCAGCTGTTTCACCATCCCCTGCAAAATGGCCTCAATGTGCAATGGCGCACTGGACGCAAAACCTGCGCCACCGCTAATCACATCGTAGAGTTGAACGGCTAATACCGATTGTCCGTTTTCCAGTCTGACCGGACGCACAGCGTAGCCCAGTTCTGCGGCAGAAACACCCAATACACCCGCCAATGCTTGACGCAATGCAACCGCCAACGTCATCGCAACAAGCCGACCTTCATCTGTATTATCCGGCAGATATTCACCGTTTTGCGGCTTGCGTAGGACCATTTCAAAGACATCCGTTCGCGCCAACGCCCCCAGCGTGACGTTCTTCATGAGCGCCGTCGAACCGGGACAAATTAGACGTTGATTCTGGCTGTCGCGATCCGCTTTTCCCGGACGCGGTGGGTAGTGAGCTTCCATACTTCTCGGTGCATCCTTCTCATTCAGCATCGACTCTGCACGCCCACAGCTCAGGCATAACGCGTAACCATGCCCACCTTCTCCGAGACTTTGCTGGAAAACATGACCATCAGCACCAAACGTCATATACCCCATTGTCGGGTTAGGCAGCGGTACGGGTTCAGCTTTAACAAATACCCAGGCAGGGACAACCGGGATAAATTTCATGGTTTCAATGTTGTTTGTCAACGGCGCATGCGCATCGGTCACAAACCCGGCTGGCTGCAGCACCTGGCGACGATTTTCCAGGATGATTTTTTCACCACAGGTGCTGTTGGTGCAAAATAGCGTCCCGGAACTGCTCAACCCCTCTTCATAGACTATGGTCCCGCATTTGTGACAGCGCCAGGCGCAATCCAGACGCTGGGCCTCATTGGTATCAGCGTTAACATTGTGCCAGTGCAGCGAGACACCGGCGGAGCGGAAGACCCGGCCATCCAGTATGATCTCTGCGCCTGGTGCATATTCCCGGATAGCGACTCCCAGGTTACGGGAGGGCAGCCCTTTGTAGCGTGACACGTTATCTTCGCGATCTTTTTTATCCCGGCTTTTCTGCGATTTTTCGCGAATATAGTCTTCCATTGTGAAGTTATCAAACGTCACCACATCCGTTGGGAAGCCGTATCCGGGAAGGAAGGTTCTGGCCGCCAGATCGCGCAGTAAATATTCGCCGCAATGTCGTTTTTTTTCCAGTTCTATGCGCTTGCGATAAGGCGTTTGCGGCTGCGATTCGCGTTCCTGTGCAACAAGATCGCGATAGACGGAAAGCCATCTCTGTTGCAGGAAAGTAATCGCGTTAATGGTTTTATCCCGCAGCAGGTCGGGTCTGGCTCCATGCAGCGCCGTACCTTTCACCAGCCGTTCCAGCGCCGCGTCGATATTAAGAACCGGACGCTCCAGCCAGACTTTAAAGCGTTCACATTTTGATTGCCCGTCGTCTTCACCGAAAAACCAGAGACTATCGAGACTAGTTTTTTCTTTATCCGTTTCGCCAATAACGTGACATAAAAAGTCAGAGAGCAATAACGCATTGACGTGGCGTTGCACCAGCCGGGCTGAGTTCATCGCCACCATTGGTGCAGGGATCATTGTTTCAAAAGGCCAAAGCGGGTTGGCAAATACCTGTTGATCGTGCGGGTTACCTTTACACAATGTGTAAGATATCGCGCGCGATTCCTTGCTACGTCCGGCTCGCCCGGCTCGCTGTAAATAATTAGCCGGATGCGGCGGTACGTTGTTCATCACGACGGCGGTAATGCCACCGATATCAACCCCCATTTCCATGGTGGTGGAACAGTTGAGAACATTAAGCTGCCCGTTCTTGAACATCTTTTCGTAGCTTTGCAGGCGTTCTGAAGACTGCTGGGCAGAGTGCTCGGCAGTGCGGTAGTAAAATCCGCCTTCCACGACACGATCGTTAATATCCGTCCAGACGTTTTCCGAACGCAATTTTGCGATCAGCGGCTCGTTGCTGACCCAGTCACGTACTTTAGCCAAACCCGGAGCATAGTCTTCTTGTGAGCGATCCACCTTCCAGATCTCTGGCATGGTGACCTTTTGCGCGACAAATGCGTCATATTGCGTCTGGGTGAGTTGTTCAAAGGAAATGTGAGTGGGTAGATATGGGGTTAACCCTTTAAAAGCAGTGTCCAGAATTTTATTGGTGACCGGACAAATCCAGGCATCCGTTATTAAAGAGAAGGTCAAATGCTCTTTCGGCAAATAGAAACGGTTACCATCAGGCTTCAGTACGGCAAGTGACCCGGTAAGCTGGTTCCATGCTTCTTTTAACCATGTATTGATAATATCAATCGTCGCCGTATTTACTTTTTTTAATCCCGCACCAAGCATTAATAACTTCACTGACCTGCCCCCACGATTAGATACAACACTCAGTTAGTAACGTCGGAATCTTCATTCTCAGAATGACCCTTTCTCCAGCCCGCTGCAAATTCAGACGGTGTCTGATAATTCAGCGTGGAGTGCGGGCGGCATTCGTTATAATCCTGCCGCCAGTCATTAATAATTTTCCTGGCATGAACGATATCGCTGAACCAGTGCTCATTCAAACATTCATCGCGAAATCGTCCGTTAAAGCTCTCAATAAATCCGTTCTGCGTTGGCTTGCCCGGCTGGATTAAGCGCAACTCAACACCATGCTCAAAGGCCCATTGATCCAGTGCACGGCAAGTGAACTCCGGCCCCTGGTCAGTTCTTATCGTCGCCGGATAGCCTCGAAACAGTGCAATGCTGTCCAGAATACGCGTGACCTGAACGCCTGAAATCCCAAAGGCAACAGTGACCGTCAGGCATTCCTTTGTGAAATCATCGACGCAGGTAAGACACTTGATCCTGCGACCGGTGGAAAGTGCGTCCATGACGAAATCCATCGACCAGGTCAGATTGGGCGCCGCCGGACGGAGCAGCGGCAGACGTTCTGTTGCCAGCCCTTTACGACGTCTTCTGCGTTTTACGCCCAGGCCACTGAGGTGATAAAGCCGGTACACGCGCTTATGATTAACATGAAGCCCTTCACGGCGCAGCAACTGCCAAATACGACGGTAGCCAAAACGCCTGCGCTCCAGTGCCAGCTCAGTGATGCGCCCTGATAAATGCGCATCAGCAGCCGGACGGTGAGCCTCATAGCGGCAGGTCGACAGGGATAAACCTGTAAGCCTGCAGGCACGACGTTGCGACAGACCGGTCGCATCACACATCAACATCACGGCTTCCCGCTTCTGGTCTGTCGTCAGTACTTTCGCCCAAGAGCCACCTGAAGCGCCTCTTTATCCAGCATGGCTTCGGCAAGCAGCTTCTTGAGTCTGGCGTTCTCTTCCTCAAGCGACTTCAGGCGCTTAACTTCAGGCACCGCCATACCGCCATACTTCTTACGCCAGGTGTAAAACGTGGCATCGGAAATGGCATGCTTGCGGCAGAGTTCACGGGCGGGTACCCCAGCTTCGGCTTCGCGGAGAATACTGATGATCTGTTCGTCGGAAAAACGCTTCTTCATGGGGATGTCCTCATGTGGCTTATGAAGACATTACTAACATCGGGGTGTACTAATCAACGGGGAGCAGGTCATACCAACAAAATGAGCAGGTGGGGTGATAAATGACGACTCAGTTTGATGATTTTTGTGCACAACTTCCATTCCGGAAAGGAAAAAAAGCGGCCGCTAAGCGTGAGCTAGTTCGGCTATATTTGCATGCCATTACTAATGCGGTGGATGTCTGGGGGGAATTGCGTGACTTATCTATTCCGGAGGATGAGACAACGACGAAACTTGAAGGTTCCGAGATTACATCAAATCTGCGAGACTATTTGGCCAAAAAACAGAAATACCGTTGCTGCTATTGTCAACGCTATCTTTATAACATTGCCCATGCAAAGCCAATTGAGCATATTTTGCCTCGTCACTATTTTCCTCGGTTTTCGTTGACCATGAAAAATCTCGCCGTTGCTTGCTATGACTGCAATTTAAAGAAAAGTAAAGCAGTCTGGTGGAGTGGTATAAACCCAGCGGGTGTTTATCCTGTGGCATCTCAACTGACGGCGGCATTTCATTGCAACCACCATGCCTATAATGATCATATTTCATGGATGAGTTATGCTACAAATGATTTTGCTTTCAGAGCATATGGCGGGATAACTGCGGCAGGTAAAAAACTGTGCCTGGATCTACTCCATGATATTTCTAAAGCGGAAATTCTGCTGAGTCGTGATGACGGGCTGAGAGAGGTACTGGATAATCTAAAGGCGATGAATGAAAGTGGATTAGGCGGTGACAGCGTTCGGGATTTTGTAAACGAGTTGCAAGGATTTATTCTTGCCAGCACGGAAGCAAATTAGTCGTTATAACGCTCTCTAATCTGGTAGAGCTTAGCCAACTCGACATAAAAAAACCTGCCATCAGACAGGTTTTTTATGACCATAAGACTTAGAAGCTCACGCCGCCGCCCACATAGGCGCCGTCAATCAGCGTATGGCCAGGACGGCCGTCTTTGCCATCTACGCTCACGTGACGGTAACCCACTTTCAGGGTCACTGGCGTAATTGGCGTCCAGCTTACGCCGCCATTGGCTTCAACGTAGTTTTTCACGCTGTTGTTCAGACCTTCTGGCGCGACATAACCTTCACCAAATACGTGAATGCTGTCGGTCAGGGCAACGTTAACGCCGCCACCAATCGGGAACGCCACGCCGTTATCGCCTTTTTTCGGGCCAAGGTAGATCGCCTTCGCGCCCGCATTCAGCATCACCGGGCCGACTTCCAGGTTGTAACCTGCACCCACTCCACCTGTCTGGGTGCCGTCGTCAGTGTTTTTAAGCCAGTTGCTTTCGGCATACAGGCCAGACGAGGATTTACCCATTTCCAGATTGAGGTTGGTAAAGTTTTTACCCTGCTCAATGCTGCCACCCATCGCCAGTGCGGAACCCGAGATAGCGGTCAGAGCAGAAAGAAGAAGGATATTCAGTTTTTTCATGTTTTATGCCTCGTCATCAAATTAATCTTACGGCACCTTAACAAGCGATGTTTATGACTGCAAATGTGGTTAGGATCAACTTTTTATACTGTAAATGTTAATTTTATTGCCCAAATTGTTATGAAGGTGTTTTGTTTTAGAGGTGTCAACGCGTGATTTTCTGCTGTTTAAGAACAGTTTAATTTTTTGACTAAACATAAACTGAACGAGGCGGGGATAATCATTCGGAATGCATTAATGGCATTTCTAATAATTTCCAGAAATGTTTCAGGTGTCATACAAAACCACAAAAACTTACATTTCTGGCGCTGACTATACGTTCAGCTGCTCGGCCCTGTTTCCTCGCAATGTCATTTTTCTGACACGTTGATTCTTTACGGTGTTGGCTTCACTCTATGGATGCTAACAATATGAAAAGAAAAATTATTCCTGTACTTATCGGTTGTGCGCTCTCTTTCTCTGGCCTGGCGGCGCAGCCCACGGCTGAACACTATGTCGTTAGCTTTCCCGAAGGCTCCCACGTGAACTACAGCGGGGCGTTTGCGGATGCTTTCCCGCATGGACTTCCTGTCGGAATCGGTTCTGGCCTGTTGTTCACCGGCAAGCAGGGCGATGCGCTGACCTTCGTGACGGTTACCGATCGTGGTCCGAATGCGGACGCGCCAAAAATGGGTAAAAACGAAGCCAAAATTTTTGTTACGCCGGATTTCGCGCCGCTGCTGATGACCATCCGTGTACAAGACGGTAAAGCCGAGGCCATTGATGCCCGCCCTCTGCACGACGATAAAGGCGAGATTAACGGGCTACCGCTGCAAAGCGGCGTGATTGGCTCCACCAATGAAGTGGCATTCAGCGACACGTTAAAGACGCTGAAGGGTGACAACCGCGGGCTGGACACGGAAGGCATCACGCCGGACGGCAAAGGCGGATACTGGCTGTGCGACGAGTATGGTCCGTTCCTGATAAACGTCGACAGTAGTGGGAAAATCCTGGCTATTCATGGGCCGCAGGCGGCGGAAGGGGAAAAATCCATCGCGGGCGGTCTGCCAAACATTATCAAATGGCGTCAACCGAACCGGGGCTTTGAAGGTCTGACCCGTATGCCTGACGGACGCATTATTGCCGCTGTGCAAAGCACGCTGGATATCGACGGTAAAAGTAAAAAACAGGCGCTGTTTACGCGTCTCGTCAGCTTCGACCCGGCGACCGGGAAAACCGCGATGTACGGCTATCCCATCGATAGCTCCGCCTACAGTAAAAACAGTGATGCCAAAATTGGCGACATTGTGGCGCTCGATGACCAGCACATCCTGCTGATTGAGCAGGGAAGCGATAAAAACGACGGGATGCGTAACCTGATCTACAAGGTGGATCTCAGCAAGGCGAGCGACCTTTCCGCCTTTGACAAGCCGGGCGAGTACCCGGAGTTTGATGATGAGAAGACCCTGGCGCAGCGCGGCATAACCCTTGCGGTGAAAACGCAGGTCGTTGATTTACGCGCCCTCGGCTGGCAGCAGGAGAAGGCCGAAGGGCTGGCGCTGATCGACAGCAAAACGCTGGCAGTGGCGAACGATAACGACTTTGGCGTAAAGGTGGCGATGCAAAACCCGGTCGAGGGCAAGAAGCTCAAGGATTATCGGGTGAACGCAGAAGGTAAGCTGACGCTGGATGATAAACCGGTGGAAACCACGCTCAGCGTGAAGCCGCTGAAGAAGCCGGAGTCGGACAGCGAGCTGTGGATTGTGACGCTGCCGGAGGCGGTGAAATAAGTATCCCCACAAAATAATGCCTGCACAGACGGCCCCCTCTCCCTTGAGGGAGAGGGCTGGGGTGAGGGGGAACATACGGCTGTGGAGGTTATTCCGTTCACTTTATGTTCCTTGCTACTCTGTAACGGCATGACCTGTGAACGTGCCAGGGTGGCTCACTCGCCACCACCCTGGCGACCCGGGCTCCCGGCGGTAAATCGCCGCTTCGCGGTGCCCTCAGCTTATTCCTTCAGGCTATCGGGTCGGGCATGAGCCTGCATCCCTGCAGGCCACGCCCTCTCGGCGCATCCCTGCGCCTCGCCCCGGCCTTACGGAAACGCCTCGGCGATTTACAGCCGGACCAGGACATCGCTGTAATTTATTCATTTTCCTGATACAAAGCTCATCGCTTCAGGTTAATAAATTACTGGGCAGAGGGGATGCATAGCGTTTATTTCTGTAGTCCCGCAAATGCCGCCCGAATTTCCTCTTCCGGCAGCTGGATGCCAATAAACACCATCACGCTGCGTGGCGTTTCCTCACCCCACGGCCTGTCCCAGTCGGCGCTATATAAACGCTGTACACCCTGGAACAGCAGGCGGTTTGGTTCACCGTGTATCCACAGCATCCCTTTGTAGCGCAGCAGCTTGTCGGCAAACGACAGCAGCAGGTTCTCCATCACTCGCGAAACCTCGCCGATGTCCACCGGATAATCCAGCTCCACCACAATCGACGCCACGTCGTTTTGCTTATCTCCCATAAAGTGGAAGCGCGGCTTCGAGGTGACATTCTCTTCCAGCATAAAGCCATTGGTGTTGAACAGTTGAGACAGGTCGATATCCCCGTGCGTCACCCTGTAAATCGGGGCGCGGGAGTTGATGCGCGTCAGGCGCTCGCGCAGTTTTTCGCTCTCGCCCGCCACGTCGGTTTTGGTCAGCAGAATGCGGTCGGCATAACCCACCTGAGACTGAGCAATGGTGAACTGATTCATCTGTTCGTCGGCGTGGACGGCATCGACAAGCGCAATCACGCCGTCCAGCAGGTAGCGCTGGCAGAGGATCTCATGGGAGAAAAAGGTCTGAATAATTGGGCCGGGGTCAGCCATGCCGGTGCATTCAATCACCAGGCGGTCGAAATTGATGTCACCACGATCGCGGCTGTCTAGCAGGTCCAGCAGAGCGTCTTCCAGTTCGTTAGAGCGGGTGCAGCAGATGCAGCCGTTGGTCAGGGTTTTGATCTGCGTGGCGCGATCGCCGATCAGCTGATCGTCTACCGAAACTTCGCCAAACTCGTTTTCGATAACGGCGATTTTGAAGCCGTGCTGCTCGTTCAGAATATGGCGCAGCAGGGTGGTTTTACCTGCGCCGAGGAAACCGGTCAGCAGGGTGACGGCAATCGGGGTCATGGTGTCTCCTTTAGCAGCAGCGGACGCCGCCTTCTCCACTTCCGCCGTAGCGCGCTTCCTGACGCTCGCGGAAGAATTCGGTGTAGGTCATGTACGGCTTATCCGGATGGTTGGTCTTCATATGCTCAACGTAGTTGTCATAGTCCGGAATGCCAATCAGCATTTTCGCCGCCTGACCGAGGTATTTTTTTGCTTCGCCTAAGTTACCAAACATAACGTGTCCTGATAAGAACAAAGCCCCGCCGAAGCGGGGCTGGATATGACGTCATTAATGGTGTGAAGAGGTCTTCACGCCGCCTTCCGGCACCGGCACATACGGGGTTTCTTTATCCGTACGACCCTCGGCGTTACGCACTTTCAGCCAGGTTTTGATGCCGTAGAAGATGATGCTGTACACCACCACCAGGAACAGAATACTCAGACCCGCGTTGGTGTAGTTGTTCACCACGATATGGTTCATGTTGGCAATCTGCTGCGCAGTCAGGTCTGCGCCGCCTGCGGCAATCTTCTCTTTGTACTGGTTAGCCATAAAGAAGAAGCCTTCCAGCTGCGGGTTGGCACTGAACAGTTTCAGGCCAAGTGCCCAGGTGGTGCAGAGCAGCAGCCACAGCGCAGGGACCACGGTGACCCAGATGTATTTGGTGCGTTTCATCTTCACGAGGACAACGGTGCCGAGCACCAGAGCAACGGCTGCGAGCATCTGGTTAGAGATACCGAACAGCGGCCACAGGCTCTTCACGCCGCCCAGTGGGTCGACAACGCCCTGATACAGCAGGTAACCCCACAGGCCAACACAACCCGCCGTGCCCAGTACGCCCGCAACCAGAGAGTCGGTTTTCTTCAGGAATGGCACGAAGTTACCCAGCAGATCCTGCAGCATGAAGCGGCCAGCACGGGTACCGGCGTCCAGCGCGGTCAGGATGAACAGGGCTTCAAACAGAATACCGAAGTGGTACCAGAAGCCCATGTCCGCCCACGGCAGCACTTTGTGGAACACGTGCGCGATACCGACAGCCAGCGTTGGAGCACCACCTGCACGGTTCAGCACGGACGGTTCGCCGATGTCTTTCGCGGTCTGCATGATCTGCTCAGGCGAAATCACGAAGCCCCAGGAGCTGACGGTTGCTGCAGCATGTGCGCTTGCGTCTTTCAACTGCGCCATAATCAGCGCCGCGTTGTCACCACCCATCTCATGCAGGTTTGGCATGGTAATGCCCAGACCTGCTGGTGGGGTGTTCATTGCGAAGTACAGACCCGGTTCGATGATGGAAGCGGCAACCAGCGCCATGATCGCCACGAAGGATTCCATCAGCATTGCGCCGTAACCGATCAGGCGTGCGTCTTTCTCGTTCGCCAGCAGCTTCGGTGTAGTACCGGACGCAATCAGCGCGTGGAAGCCCGAGACCGCACCACAAGCGATAGTGATAAACAGGAACGGGAACAGTGCGCCTTTCCACAGCGGGCCAGTACCGTCGATGTACTGCGTCACGGCTGGCATTTTCAGATCCGGGTTAATCACCAGGATACCGATCGCCAGACCGACAATAACGCCGATTTTCAGGAAGGTTGCCAGGTAGTCACGCGGAGCCAGAATCAGCCAGACCGGCAGCAGGGCGGAGATAAATGCGTAACCGACCAGTGCGAAGGTGATAGTGGTGTCTTTGAAGGTCAGTGCCGGGCCCCAGTACGGGTCGTGTGCAATCACGCCGCCGAAGTAAATGGACGCAACCAGCAGCACAATACCAATCACCGACACTTCGCCCACGCGTCCCGGACGCAGGAAGCGCATGTAGATACCCATGAACAGTGCAATCGGCACGGTAGAGCAGACGGTGAAGACACCCCACGGGCTTTCGGCCAGCGCTTTCACCACGATCAGTGCCAGCACCGCAAGGATGATGATCATAATCAGGAAGCAGCCAAACAGGGCGATAGTTCCCGGCACGCGACCCATCTCTTCTTTGACCATCTCACCCAGAGAGGCACCGTTACGGCGAGAAGAGATAAACAGCACCATGAAGTCCTGTACCGCACCTGCCAGCACAACGCCTGCGAGCAGCCACAGGGTACCTGGCAGGTAGCCCATTTGTGCGGCCAGTACCGGCCCGACCAACGGGCCCGCGCCCGCAATCGCGGCAAAGTGGTGACCAAACAGCACGTAGCGGTTGGTTGGCACATAGTTCAGGCCGTCATTGTTTATGACCGCCGGAGTGGCACGCGTCGGGTCGAGCTTCATGACCTTCTGCGCGATGTACAAGCTGTAGTAGCGATAAGCCACAAGATAGACGGAAACAGACGCGACCACGATCCACAGGGCGCTTACGTGCTCGCCCCGGCGTAATGCGACAACCGCCAGACAAAAAGCGCCGAGGATCCCGAGTAAGGCCCAGGGCACGTGCTTCAGTAGTTTTTTAGTATCCATAATAGACCTGGTTTTTTATGTAAAGAAAAAAGGGTCAGGGTTCGTTGTGAGGAGGTGTTGATTAATGCTGGTGGGATCTTGCCAGAACGTCGCGTGTGTAAAGGAGGGTAAATGGATGAGTGGTTGAAAGTGCCAGGTAAGCGGTCAAAGGTGGCGGCGAGTGGTTCCGGTTCGCCGCCAGCGGTCGAAATTATGTGATTGAGATCACTTGGTTATGCGCGCTGCTCTCCATTGCCAGGTAGCTTTCCAGTGTTCGGATGAGTTTCTCCTTAAGCCAGCTCGGCTCCAGGATCTGAATGTCTGGCAGCCAGTAGAAAAGCAGCGGCAAGATCTGATTTTCGTGTGCCGCCTGACAGCGCAGCGTGACGCCGCCGTGTTGCTCCTCCAGCAACTCTTGCTCCGGCAGGAGATCGCGGCGCAGGAAGTAATGTGAAATATTATTTTTAATAAATATTTTCACTGCGAAAGTATCTTCCGACACCCAGGGGTCGAGGCTTTTTTCCAGCAGCTCGCGAGCATTCTCTTCAGGAGTGAAGGTGGTCGTATGAATATCAAGCCAGCTAATCTGACTCAATGAGAAGGATTTCAGTCTGCCATTCTCGGTGGCTTGTAAATACCATATATTTTTTTTGTTAATCAGTTTATAGGGATTAATCAGACGGGTTTTACTCTTATAAACGATCTGGCAAACATTATGGTTCTTAATCGATTTCTCGATTTTCGCTAAATGACGACGAATATCGCGTTGTACCGTGTGTTCTGCTTCATTCCCAAGGATAAGAATATGGTTTTCGTCAACGCGTGTTTCAAGTTTCTGCCAGAATTCCGTATTTCTTTCAGGGAAAAAGCTATCAGCATTCAGGAAGTTAGCCAGTGAGTGATGTAATCCTTGTCCGCCGGGAGATTGTGAAGAATGGATCAGTCGATATAGCCCATTACCGGTATGTTCAACAATCGGAGAGAGTGCATTTAAATCCCGGTAGACGGTACGCTCGGTAATTTTAAATTTTTCCATTAGCGCACTGCGGTTTACCACACCGTTTAAATGTAGTTCAACCAGAATATCGACCAGACGTTCAGCCGAGCGGCTCCGCGTCGTTTTAGCCATAAGGTCATCCTGTATATTTGTGTATGCGCTGAATGATGCGGATGGCACTGACAACAGATGTCAGTATTCAGGCACAGAAAATTTCTCTTATGGTTATATAACGGCGTGATTTAGTGGAAACCTTAGGAATTTTTGTGGAAAGCGGCGCTGGCCGGAAAAAAGGCCAGCGCGAGAGGGGGTTATACTGCGGCTTCCGTCTCCATCATGACCGGGTGAAAACGGCGTTTGAAGTAGATCAGGCCATGTTCCGCGTCACTCAGAATGATATTTTTAATTTCAACGAGATAGACAAGATGCGTACCGATGGTTTGCACCTGGCTTATCTCGCCCTCAAGGCTGGCCAGCGCGCCTTTCAGCACCGGTTGTGCCAGCGCACCGTTCTGCCAGCAGGAGAGCGCAAAGCGGTCCTCCATTGCCATACCGGTCATTCCGGCGAAGTGGCGAGCCATTATCTCTTGCTCATGGTTCAGCACGTTAACGCACAGCCTGCCGTTGCCCTGAAATACCGGGTTCATGGCGCTATTGGCGTTGATGCACACCATCAGCGATGGTGGCGTGTCCGTTACCGAGCAGACGGCGGTGGCGGTGATCCCGCAGCGACCAGCTTCACCCTCGGTGGTGATAACATTCACTGCGGCCGACAGGCTGGCCATCGCATCGCGAAAACGCAGACGTTGTTCTGATTGCATTGTCATCTCCCGCTGCGTTATTTCAGCAGCTTATCCAGCATGTTGATATCGCTGTTGTTGTGCAGGTGCGGCACCGTCCAGCCGTGTTGGTCGTACTCGGACATGCAGCGGTCGACCATTGCCATCATCTTGTCCATGTTGCCGGAGCTCTGCGCCTGACGCAGACACTGCAGGCGGATCTCATCCTGGCTACCGGAGTAGTTGATTTCGTACAGCTCGTGACGGCCGCCAAATTCGCTGCCGATGGCGTCCCACATCAGTTTTAAAATCTTGATGCGTTCGACGTGATCCATACCGTTGGAGCCGCGCACGTATTTCGCCAGATACTGGTCGATCTGCGGGTTGTTCAGATCCCGGGCACTGGACGGCAGGTAGATCAGACCGGACGTCACGTTACGTTCGATGATGTTCTTGATCTTCGCGTAGGCCATCGGCGCCATTACGCGGTAGGTTTGCAGCGCGGCGTGATCCGGCAGATACGCACCGTTGACCCACGGCGTGGCTTCAGAGCACATGGAGTCGCTCAGCGCCCAGAACATGTTGCGCCAGGCCACCACTTCGCCGAGATCTGCCTGCACGCCGCGGAACTCCAGGGTACCGGTACACTCCAGGGATTTCTTCAGCAGGGCAGTGATGAAGTCGAGCTTCACCGCCAGACGTACGCAGGCCTGCAGCGGGTACATACGGGCAAAGCCACCTTCCATTGTCCAGCGACGGCAACGGTCGAAATCGCGGTAGATCAGCACGTTTTCCCACGGGATCAGCACATTGTCCATCACCAGGATCGCGTCGTTCTCGTCGAAGCGGCTGGAGAGCGGGTAGTCGTACGGGGAGCCTGTTGCGCCTGCCACCATCTCGTAAGAGGCGCGGGAGATCAGCTTCACGCCTTCGGCATCCATCGGGGCGACGAACATCAGTGCGAAGTCCGGGTTTTCGCCCATCACCTGCGCGGAGCCGAAGCCAATCATGTTGTAGTGAGTCAGCGCCGAGTTGGTGGCCACCACTTTCGCACCGCTGACGATAATTCCCGCGTCGGTCTCTTTCTCCATCTTGATGTAGACATCTTTCACTTCATCGGCGGGTTTATGGCGATCGATCGGGGGGTTAACGATCGCGTGGTTGAAGTACAGGCCGGTTTCCTGAATGCGGGTGTACCAGTTGCGAGCGTTCTGTTCGAACTGACCGTAGAAGGCCGGGTTAGCGCCGAGCGCGCAACCAAATGCCGCTTTGTAATCCGGCGTGCGCCCCATCCAGCCGTAGCTCAGGCGCGACCACTCGGCGATGGCATCACGCTGCTGGCGCAGGTCGTCGGCGCTTTTCGCCACGCGGAAGAACTTATGGGTATAGCCGCCACTGCCCGTATCGGTACCCCAGCACAGCGTGTCCTGCATGTCCGGCTTGTGCAGGGCATCGTACATCTGCGCGATGGAGGCTGCCGCATTACGAAATGCCGGGTGGGTGGTGACGTCTTTGACGCGCTCGCCGTAGATATAAATCTCACGACCGTCCTGCAGGCTTTTTAAATACTCTTCGCCGGTTAACGGGCGTTTGGCATCAGCGCGGAAATCTTCTGGCTTCATAGGGACCTCGTATCGGAATAGGGTTGTTAAATTTATGTTTTGTTTTTGTTGTTTAATTGAAGCGTGAGAGGGGAGGAACGTGAAGGGACGATTGGGACAACGGCGGGTACTTTTCGCGAGAGATCGCAGAGTGTGATTTCCCTCACCCTAACCCTCTCCCAGAGGGAGAGGGGACGGTTACTCCCTCTCCCTTTGGGAGAGGGCAGGGGGTGGGGAACAGGTGACACCGGTACTTTCTGCGCCCGATAGCTGCTCGGCGAGCACCCCACTAAACGGTTAAAAAAGCGGGCAAAATAGGCCGGATCTTTAAACCCGAGCTGCCAGGCAATCTCACTGACCGCGCTGTCGGAGAAGAGCAGCAACCGCCTGGCTTCGCGCAGCTGGCGGTCGAAGATCAGCCGCTTCGGCGGACGGTTGGCAAAGCGGCGGCAGATATCGGTCAGACGGGATTCGGTGAGATGAAGTTCGCTGGCATATTCCGGCACCGTCCAGTGCTGGTGGTAGTGCGCATCAATCAGTTGCGTAAAGCGCTGGAAAAGTTTGAGCTCGCCGCGCATCCCGCCTGAAGCATGGTCGTCGAGCTTCGCGTTGCGCAGCAGCAGGGTGAACACCGCCTGTGCCAAAAGTGCCAGCGTATGTTCACGTCCGGGCAGCTGTTCCGTGGATTCGCGTTCGATCAGCCGCCAGTAGTGTTTCAGCGCCGCCAGTTCATCCGGTTTGTCGGCCAGGGACAAGCAGATCCCCGGCAGGCCGAACGTTTCACGCGTGCCGGGGTAGAGCACTTCCAGCAGCGGCCAGATCAGATCCTCGCGCACGGTCAGGACATGCCCGTCGCTGTCAGATTCGGTGATAAACGCGTGCGGCACCGACGGTGGCGTAAGGACGAAAAGCGGCGCCTGCACCGAATAGCGGTGATCGTCGAGCTGAAGTTCAATCTGCCCGGTATCAAGAAAGTGCATCTGAAAATACTGGTCGTGACGATGCGCCTGCATGTCGCGGCCAAAAAAGGCCGCCATGCGCGCGAACGACTGGTAGTGCACATCGTCGGTGCCCAGACTTTCGTCGTACTCCTTGCTGATATCAATGTTGGCGATGGGGCTCTGGCACATGGCCGCTCCTCTGCTGCTCCCGGTGCGTCATCGGGATGCGTGTTAATACCAGCGCACCGACCACCAGCAGCCCGGCGACAAACCACAGCCCTGAACTGAAGCTTCCTGTCGCATCACGCAGAATGCCGATCAGCAGCGGGCTGACGGCAGATCCCACGTTGCCGATGGCATTGATCACCGCCAGTGCCACCGCGCGGGATTGCAGGCTAATAACCTGATCCGGCGTGGTCCAGAATATCGCCATGGCGGTAAACGATCCGGTTGAGGCCATGATGATGCCAAGTAGTTGGATCAGACTGTGATCCGTCGCCGAGGCCAGCATCCATCCCGCCGCCGCGAACAGATACGGCAGGATGGTGTGCTTTTTTCGCTCTTTCAGCCTGTCGGAGCGGCGGCTCCACCAGATCATCCCGAGGATGGTACAAAACTGCGGGATCGCCGCCAGCAGGCCGATCACGATATTGCTGCTGTGGCTGTTAAAGCTTTGCAGGATCTGCGGCGTCCAGATGTTGATTGCACTCAGCGTGTTGGTCAGACAGAAGTAGGCCAGGGTGTAGAGCAGCACCGCAGGGGTCAATACTTCACGCAGCGTCGAGCGCGGCGTGGCGGAATGCGCAACGGCAAGCTCCTGTTCGCGGGCGATCATGGTTTTGAGCGCCTGCTTTTCGTCATCATCAAGCCAGGTGGCCTGATCCGGCGTGTCGTTAAGGAAGAACCAGGTCACTACGCCAAGCACCACGGACGGCAGGCCTTCCAGCAGGAACAGCCACTGCCAGCCTTTCAGGTTCCATAGCCCGTCCATAGCCAGAATGTACCCGGAGAGGATCGAGCCGAGCATCATGGTCACCGGCATGGCAATCATAAACAGCGCGTTGGCGCGGGCACGGTGATACGCCGGGAACCACCAGGTGAGATAGACCAGGATCCCCGGCAGGAAGCCGGCTTCGGCAATGCCCACCAGCATACGCAGGACGTAGAGCGTCTGCGGGCTGGTGGCGAACATGGTGCTGGTCGAGGCAATACCCCACACCACCATGATCCCGGCGATCCAGCGGCGTGCGCCGATCCTGGCCAGCATGATGTTGCTCGGGATCCCACACAGCACGTAGGTGACGTAAAACAGCGTTGCCGCCAGGCCAAACATGGTGGAGGTCAAGCCCAGATCTTTGCCCATCGTCAGCCCGGCAAAGCCAATGTTAATGCGGTCGAGAAACGAGAAGACAAACAGGATAAAGAGAAACACGATCAAGCGACGGAACAGTTTGTTAATGACGCGATGTTCAACAGCTTTATTATTTTGCAGGGTAGAGGTCGTCATGGTGCGCTCCAGATCTTACGTTTAGTAGACGGATTTATTGTTATTAACTGACGTAACCGGTTTTTCGATAAATCTTGCAGCCAGGGCTTCGGCGCTGCGGGCGAGCAGGGTGGTATCAACGCCGACGGCGACAAACAATGCGCCGAGTTCGAGATAGCGTTTTGCCAGCGCTTCATTCGCCATCAGGATGCCGGGCGCTTTACCTGCGTCGCGTATCTGGGCAATGGCCTGTTCGATAGCGGCCTGTACGTCCGGGTGCTGCGGATTACCCGCAAAACCCATGTCGGCGCTGAGATCCGCCGGGCCGATAAACACCCCGTCGACCCCTTCCACGTCCAGGATCTGCGGCAGATTTTTTAGCGCCTCGCGGGTTTCGATTTGCACCAGTACGCACATGGCATCGTTCGCCTGTTGCAGGTAATCCGGGATACGGTTCCAGCGCGACGCACGGGCCAGCGCGCTGCCCACACCGCGAATACCCGCAGGGGGATAACGGGTAGCGCTTACCGCCAGCCGGGCTTCATCGGCGTTTTGCACCATCGGTACCAGCAGGGTTTGCGCGCCCACGTCGAGCAGCTGTTTGATCTGCACGGGATCGTTCCACGACGGGCGCACGACCGGCTGGCTGGCGTAAGGCGCAATTGCCTGTAGCTGCGTTAAGACGGTTTGCACATTGTTTGGTGCGTGTTCACCGTCGATCAGCAGCCAGTCGAAGCCCGCGCCTGCCAGCAGTTCGGCGCTGTAGCTGCTGGTCAGCCCCAGCCATAACCCAATTTGCGGCGTTCCGGATTTCAGCGCCGCTTTGAATGCGTTTTGCATGGTTGTCTCCTAGACGAAGCGGCAACTGATGGAGCCCATGTTGCCGTAGTCGACATGGAAGGTATCGCCCTTGCTGGCAGCCACCGGGCGGGTAAACGAACCGCCGAGGATGATTTGCCCCGGTTCAAGCTGCACGTCGTACGGGGCCAGTTTGTTCGCCAGCCACGCCACGCCGTTCGCCGGATGGTTCAGCACGCCTGCTGCGACGCCGGTCTCTTCGATCACGCCGTTGCGATAGAGCAGGGCGGAGATCCAGCGCAGATCCAGCTCGTCGGGTTTAATCGGGCGCCCACCGAGGATCACCCCAGCGTTGGCGGCGTTGTCGGAGATGGTGTCGAACACTTTGCGCGGGCGTTGGGTGTCGGGATCGATGTTGTGGCAGCGGGCGTCGATCAGTTCCAGCGCCGGGATCACGTAATCCGTAGCGTTGTAGACGTCGAAGATCGTGCAGTTCGGGCCGCGCAGCGGTTTGGCCAGCACGAAGGCCAGCTCCACTTCGATGCGCGGAACGATAAAGCGATCGACAGGGATGTCGCTGCCGTCGTGGAAGAACATGTCGTCCAGCAGCGCGCCGTAATCCGGTTCGCTGATCTGCGAGCTGGCCTGCATCGCTTTGGAGGTCAGGCCGATCTTGTGGCCTTTCAGCACGCGGCCTTCGGCGATTTTCAGGCTGACCCATTCGCGCTGCACGGCGTAGGCGTCGTCGATGGTGATCGTCGGGTAGTCCAGCGAGATCTGGCGGATCTGCTCGCGGGATTGCTCCGCCTGGTGCAGACGATGGGCGATCAGGGTATGGGTGTGTTTATCGAGCATGGCGTATCCTTTGTGCGGCTGTTGCCGGGTGGCGCTTCGCTTACCCGGCCTACGTTCGAGCCGTTGTAGGCCCGGTAAGCGAAGCGCCACCGGGCGAAAAGATGTCTACTTAAACAACGCGTGCACGTTGTTTTGTTTGTAATTGAGCGTCGGGTGAAGCTCGTCGAGCTCAAACGACAGCGCCAGATAGCGAGCCGCCATCAGATCCGCGAAATGCGTTTTGATAAGCGCAAACAGCATCTCACCCACGGCCTCACGGCTCTCCAGGCTTCGCCCGGCACCGATTTTCAAGGTCATGTGTACAAAGGCGTAATCATGTTTGCCGTCGGCCATCTGCCAGGTATCCAGCCAGTGCGCGCGGCTGCGGATGCCCCCGAGCGGGAAAATGCCCGTGGCGGCCAGCGCCTCGTTCACTTTGGCGAACAGTCCCGGCAGGTCGGCCTGCTCGCGGATATTGTCGGTACATTCAGCGATAAAATGCGGCATGGTGGCTCCTTAAGCGGGCAGTGGGAAAACAGCGTTGACCTGGCCGGTGCCGGAGCTGGCAAACAGCTCGGTGAGAAACTCCACCTTGCCGTCGTAATTGTCCCAGCCGAGCATCCCCAGCAGCATCACCGTGTCGTGCATATTGCCTTCCCCATAGCAGTAGTCGGCGTACTCCGGCAGCATGCTGCAAAACTCTTTGAACTGGCCTTCGCGCCACAGCTTCACCACGCGCTCGTCCATCTGGCGGTCGAACTCGCGGGTGTAGCTGTTCATCCCTTCTTCCGCGCGCTGGTCGTCAATAAAGCGGTGCGACAGCGACCCGCTCGCCAGTACCGCGACCGTGCCGTCGTATTTCTCAATCGCGCTGACGATGGCTTCGCCGAGCCTGCGGCTGTCGGCGAAGTCGTGAACGGTGCAGAACGCTGAAATGGAGATCACTTTGAAGTGCTTGTCGCTGTTCATGTAGCGCATCGGCACCAGCGTGCCGTACTCCAGCTTCAGGCTCGGGATGTTGTGCGCTTTGGCGCGCACGCCAAGCTTCACCGCTTCGTCGGCGATAAGCTGGCCGAGCGCCGGGTTACCGTCGTAGTCGTAGGTCATGTCGCGGATAAAGTGCGGCAGCTCGTTGCTGGTGTAGATGCCGGAAAAATGGTCCGCACAGTTAATGTGGTACGCGCTGTTCACCAGCCAGTGGGTGTCGAAAACAATAATGGTATCGACGCCCAGCTCGCGGCAGCGCTTGCTGATCTCTTTGTGTCCGTCGATGGCCGACTGACGGCAGCCGTGGTTTTTCCCCGGCAGCTCAGAAAGGTACATCGACGGAACGTGGGTAATTTTTGCCGCTAACGCTAACGTGCCCATATCAGACTCCCCATTTTGGAATCGGATGGTCGCCCATAGAGATGCAGACGTTCTTCATCTCCGCAAACACTTCGAAGCTGTACTCGCCGCCCTCGCGGCCGGTGCCGGAGGCCTTCACGCCGCCAAACGGCTGGCGCAGGTCGCGCACGTTCTGAGTGTTCACAAACACCATGCCCGCTTCGATATTGCGCGCCAGGCGCAGCACTTTGCTCACGTCCTGGGTCCAGATGTACGACGCCAGACCGTACTCCACGTCGTTGGCCAGACGCAGGCCTTCCGCTTCGTCTTTAAACGGCAGCAGGCACGCCACCGGCCCGAAGATCTCCTCCTGTGCCACGCGCATACGGTTATCGACGTCCGCGAGCACGGTTGGGCGCAGGAAGTTGCCGCCTCTCAGGTGCGCAGGCAGATCGGTCGGTTTATCCGGCCCGCCGGCCAGCAGGGCCGCGCCTTCTTCAATACCGAGACGGATGTAGCCGGAGACTTTCTCCCAGTGCTGCTGGCTGATCAGCGCGCCGACCTGAGTGTTCGGATCGGTCGGGTCGCCCACGCGCAGGCGGTTGGCGCGTTCCGCGAAGCGTTTGACGAATTCCGGGTAGATGCTCTGCTGAATGAAGATGCGCGAGCCCGCGGTGCAGCGCTCGCCGTTGATAGAGAAAATGGTGAACAGGGCGGCATCCAGGGCGCGCTCGATATCGGCATCTTCAAAAATCAGCACCGGGGATTTACCGCCCAGCTCCATGGAGTATTTCTTCAGCCCGGCGTTTTTCATGATATTGCGCCCGGTAGCCGTACCGCCGGTGAATGACACGGCGCGCACGTCGCGATGACGCACCAGCGCATCGCCCGCCGTTGCACCGTAGCCCTGCACTACGTTCAGCACGCCCGCCGGAATGCCCGCCTCCAGCGCCAGCTCGCCCAGACGGTCGGCGGTCAGCGGGGAAAGCTCAGACATCTTCAGCACTGCGGTATTGCCCAGCGCGAGGCACGGCGCAACCTTCCAGGTGGCAGTCATAAACGGCACGTTCCACGGCGACACCAGCGCACAAACGCCCACCGGCTGCACCAGGGTGTAGTTGAGCATCTTGTCGTCAACCGGGTAGGTCTTGCCGTTCATCTGCTGGCACACCTCGGCGAAAAACTCGAAGTTGTGCGAGGCGCGTGGGATCAGCACGTTTTTAGTCTGGTGGATCGGCAGGCCGGTGTCGGCGGTCTCCATGGCGGCGATCTCAGGGACGTTCTGGTCGATCAGATCGCCCAGACGACGCATCAGGCGCGCGCGCTCTTTCATCGGCAGGTTAGCCCATTTCGGGAATGCCTCTTTTGCCGCCGCTACGGCCTGGTTCACTTCGGCTTCGCCGCCGGAAGCGACTTCTGCCAGCACCTCGCCAGACGCCGGGTTAGTGGTGTGGAAGTAGTCACTTCCCGCCACGTTTTTACCGTTGATCCAATGGTTTATCTTTTTCATTTTGTCGTCTCCTCACTGACAATTCGGTTCACCAGGCGGCCCACGCCTTCTACTTCCACCACCACTTCGTCACCCGGCACCACGTCGGAAAGCCCTTTCGGCGTGCCGGTGGCAATCATGTCGCCCGGCTGCAGGGTCATAAATTCGCTCAGGTACGCAATCAGGAACGGGATGCTGAAGATCAGGTCTGCCGTGGTGCCTTCCTGGCGTAATTCGCCGTTAACAAAGGTGCGAAGGGCCAGGTTGTGCGGGTCGGGAATGGCCGCTTTCGGCACGATGTTGGGGGAAATCGGCGTCAGCCCGTCGCGGCTTTTGACGCGCAGATTCGGGCGATAGTAATTTTCGAGATAGTCGCGGATGGCGTAGTCGTTGCACACCGTATAGCCCGCCACGTAGTCCATCGCGTCGGCTTCACTCACCTTGCGGGCGGTTTTGCCGATGACCACCACCAGCTCCGCCTCGTAGTGCATGTACTCAACGTTGTCCGGGCGTACCGACGTCTGGTTATCACCGTTAAAGGTGTTCGGGGCTTTGATAAACACCAGCGGCTCGGTGGGCGGTTTGAAGTCCAGTTCGCTGGCGTGATCGGCGTAGTTCAGCCCCAGAGCAAACAGCGTGGCATGCGGGTGCGGGCCGTGTGCGATGGCTACGTCGCGTTCATTCACCACCGGGTTTTCCAGCGGGGGAAAACCTTTCGCCAGAATGCGCACGCGATCGCCGGGCTGCAGGGAGACGCGGGAATGCGGAGTACCGAGCAGAATGGCATCACCGGGATTGAGGGTGGCGAATTCGCTCAGGGCGCTGAGCAGTTCGGCGGCGTTGCGCTGCAAATCGGCCGTGTTCCAGTGGTCGGCTTCGCGACCGTTGATTTCGGTGATGATGGTCAGGTTATCGACGTTATCAACGGCGACAAGCTCACCCAGCGGACAAAAACCGTCACGGCATTTGGCCTTAATCGCCGGGCGGTAGAAACTCTCTTCCGGCAGGCTCACTTCATTGGCTAACGCATATCCCGCGATGTATGCCGCCGCGTCTTCCACGCGCACCTTGCTGGCAGTTTTGCCCACGACCAGTGCCACCGTCGCACCGCTTAACACCGTTTCACCTTCTGGGAACGGAATGGGCTCGCCTGCGCGGATCACGGTGTTATGCGGTTTGATAAACCACACCGCCGTTTTTGGCGGCGTGGTGTAGGGGGCTTTTTCAAACGCGTCGCGCCATGCATCACGCTGGCTTTGATGGTTCAATGCGACGGCAAAAACAGTACCTTTCATTGACTACTCCTCACCCTGAAAGTCCGGGTTGTGATTTCGTTAATATGTTAATGATTTGGTTTTATGCTTTTGCTGTTCGTTTCGCAATCAGAAGTGAAAAATTTGTGATATGAATAACAATAAATTTACATATAGATAATTAAATATTTATTTATCATGCAGTTAATAAAATAGGGTTGTTTCTGTTAGACTTTTTGACGTAAAACGAGTTGTTTATAAAAACATCTTTTGTGTGATTGTTTACTTGTTAATAACTGGTGGGGAGAGGCTATGCATGATTCATTAACCATCGCGCTGTTGCAGGCGCGGGAAGCGGCGATGTCTTACTTCCGCCCGATCGTGAAGCGGCATAACCTGACCGAACAGCAGTGGCGGATTGTGCGCGTGCTGGCTGAACATCCGTCGATGGATTTCCACGACCTCGCATTTCGGACCTGTATTTTGCGCCCGAGCCTGACGGGTATTCTGACGCGCATGGAGCGCGACGGGCTGGTGCTGCGCTTAAAGCCGGTGAACGACCAGCGCAAGCTGTACGTGTCGCTGACCAAAGAGGGGAACGCGCTGTACGAACACGCCCAGGCGCAGGTGGAAGAGGCCTACCAGCAGATTGAAGCGGAATACACGCCGGAGAAAATGAAACAGCTAACGGCGCTACTGGAAGAGTTCATCGCGCTCGGCAATCGCCATATTGCCGAACGCGGGGAAGAGGAGTAACTCAGCCCTCCGGTTTTGCCAGGTGGATCAGCGTGTCGATTCGCGCGGGGGAAAGCGGCTCGCGCGGGTGCGGCAGCGGCCAGCCGTACAGCCAGCGGGCGCTGGTGGCGCAGGTTTTCCCCTGACAGGCACCCATGCCACAGCGCGAGGCGAGCTTTGCCGCCTGCCAGCTCTCTGCATGTTGCACATCGCCGCAGCGCACATCTTCGCAGCGACAGAGCAGGGTGTCGGCAGTGGCAACCTCTTTTAGCGATTCCGGTAAGGCGAAGGTGGCATGGAGCGCCCGGGCAAAACGCTGCCAGCGGGTACGGGCGGCGATGGCTTTTTCCGCCTTCCCGGGGTTATCCGCCGCGATATAGCCCGCAATTTCCCCCTCGGCCAGCGCCAGCTCGCTGCCGCCAAAGCCGGTGCATTCTCCCGCAGCATAGATATCCTCCACGCTGGTGCGTTGAGACGCATCGACCCGGATCGCCTGATTTTCTGTTGTGCAGCCGAAGATAAGACCCGGCTCGAGATTGGGCACCAGTCCGTAGCCGATCGCCAGCCTGTCACAGGCTATCTCCTGATTTTTCCCGCCGTGGCGTACGGTCACGGACTGGAGATGCGCATCTCCCCGGGCGTGGATGACCTGGCTTCCCGGGCGATAGTGAGCCGGAAAAAGCTCGCCGAGCTGGAGCAGTTTTTCTGGCCAGCGCCAGAGCCCAGCCGCGAACCGGGCCAGCGCGCTCACCGGCGCCTGTTCGATGATGGCGACGATATTTCCGCCTGCGCGTTTCACCGTACCGGCGACCGCCAGCAGCAGTGGCCCGCTGCCGGCAATGACGACCCGCTCGCCGTTGAGCGGCAGGCCATGTTTAATCTGTGCCTGTAGCCCACCGGCTCCCGTTACGCCGGGAAGCGTCCAGCCAGGAAACGGCAGGGAGAGTTCCCGTGCGCCGCAGCATAAAATTAACCGCTGCCAGCGGATCTCGCCGCAACTGTCTGCGGTTTCAAAAACAACGCAATGCGATTCAGGGCGGGCAATCAACCGGGCGCCGTTCAGTAGCGTAATGCCCGGCTGTTCCGCCACTGCCTGCCGCAGGCGTAAGGCGCGCGGAGGCAGCGAAACCTGCGGACCATCACGCCAGATTTGCCCCCCAGGGCGCGGGTTGTCGTCAAGCACCATCACCGACTTTCCACAGCGTGCAGCGGCCAGTGCTGCCGACAGCCCGGCTGGCCCGGCACCGAGGACAAGGATCTCGCACTCAAACGTTCGCATGTTGGCTCCTTTCAATCACCATGTCGGGCTGGCATTCCGTCTGGCAGGCCAGCACCCGTCGTCCATTCACCGTGACGCGACACTCCTGGCAAACGCCCATGCCGCAGAAGGGTGCGCGCAGCTCACCGCTGACTGAACTTCGCGTCACGCCGCTACCCGTGAGTGCCAGCGCCGCTGCGATGCTGATGCCAGCAGGAACGTCGCAGGGTTCGCCTTCGATAATCAGCTTCAGGGTCGTCATGCAATGGCCTCCTGTTTTTGCAGCCGCGCGGGGAGCCAGGCATCCGGTGAAACGGGTGAGCGTTCGCCGAGGATCTGCGCGCAGAGCAGTTCGGCGGTTGCGGGGGCGGTGGTGACACCCAGCCCTTCGTGCCCCAGTGCCAGCCAGATACCCGGCCGTGCAGGATGCGGGCCGATGAGCGGGTTGCCGTCTGCCGACGCGGCGCGAAAGCCGCTCCAGCAGCGAATGATATTGAGGTTATCCAGAGAGGGGAGAAAATGGCGCGCGCGTGTCAGCATGGTGGCCAGAAGCGGTAAATCCAGCTCGCGGTCGGTATTATCGAACTGGCGGGAAGAGCCAATCAGCAGTTGCCCGGTGGGACGCGGCTGGACGTTAAACGCCACCGAGGTGCCGCCCGCATGGGCGCTGGCACCGTATCCCAGCTCTACCAGCTGGTGGCTGAGCAACGGGGTGTAGCGATCGGTGATCGCCAGTTGGCCTTTTTTCGCCCGTAGCCAGTTTTCGCCAAGCAGCGCGTTGGCCCCCAGACCGCAGGCGATGACGATGGCGCGCGCGCGCAGGCGTTTGCCGCTGTGCAGGGTGACGTAGGGGGCATCGACTGCGAGGGCGCGATCGCGAAGATGCGTGACATCGGCATCATCAATTAACCAGCGAGCGACGTTTGGCGCGTAGACAATCCCGTCTCCGGGCACCCACAGCCCGCCGCTGAGCCGGGAGGTGAGCAGGGGTTCACGTGCGGCAAGCTGGTCGCGGGTCTGCATGTCGCTGGCGACCTGGTGTTGCGCCATCCGCCGTTGTTTTTCTTCTGCCAGTTCAAGCTCCTGCGGCGTTTCCGCCAGCCACAGCGTGCCACACCCGCGCCAGGCGCAGCTTTCCGGCATCCGGGGCGTCAGTTCCCGCCAGCGTGCCAGAGACCAGGCAGAAAGGGTAAGCTCGGCGGGGTCGTCATCCATGCACACCAGATGTCCCATCCCTGCTGCCGTTGCGCCCGCGTTACCGTCGTCGATCAGCGTGACCCGCTGCCCGCGCTTTGCCAGTTGCCAGGCACAGGCGGCACCGACGATCCTGGCACCAATGACAATGACGTCGGTGTCGGTCACAACGTAATCCCCCAGCGGAACGGATCGCCAGGATTGAGGATCAACCGGTTATCGCCGCAGACCCATGCCTCACCACGGATCGTCGGGATGATCTTGTTGCCATGCGGCACGAAATGGGCGGTAAATTCGCTGCCGATGATGCTCGCCTGTCGCCAGGTTTCTCCCGGCCTGAGTTTGCCGTCTTCTGCCAGACAGGCCAGCTTGGCGCTGGTGCCGGTGCCGCAGGGTGAGCGATCCCAGGCTTTTCCCGGACAGAGCACAAAGCTGCGGCTGTCCGCGCGGTCATCCTCCGCGAAGAGCTCAATATGGTCGATAATGCCGTCATGTTCACCGCGAATACCTGCACGTTCTAACCCTTCCCGGATCGCCCAGGCATACTCCGTTAACTGGGGTATCTTGTCCGGCGTCACTGCAAAAGGATGATCGTTGACGAGGAAGAACCAGTTTCCGCCCCAGGCGATATCCCCCGTGACCGTACCGTGAGCGGTTTCAACCTGCACCTGTTTGCGCCAGCGATACGCCGGGACGTTTTCTACCGAAACGCTGCCATCGTCGTGCAGCGTGGCGGTCACATCACCCACCGGGGTTTCAATCAGATGTTTGCCGGGCTGAATGCGGCCAAGCCAGGCCAGCGAGGCGACAAGCCCGATCGTCCCGTGACCGCACATGTTCAGAAAACCGCTGTTGTTGAAGAAGATGACCCCCGCCGTGGCCTTCGGCGACACCGGTTCACAGAGCAGAGCGCCGACCAGGACATCGTTGCCGCGCGGCTCAAGAATGATGGCTTTCCGCCAGTCGTCGTAGTCGCGGGCGAAGCGGTCCCGGCGCTCGGCCATGTTTCCAGCGCCCAGATCCGGAAAACCGTCGATGACCAGGCGGGTCGGTTCGCCGCCGGTGTGGGAGTCAATTACTCTCAGTTCGCTGTGCTGCGCTGTCATGGGATCTCCGGAAAGTTAACACCTTGTTGCTAAATGCTGGCGTAAGGCCGGGATTCCTGCTTGATCGCTTTCGTCACCAGAAATGACGAAATCAGCACAGTGACCGGTTTCATTCTTAAGTGAAATTCATATTTATTTCTTATTAATCATTCTGTTGATGGTGTGGTAAACCAAAAGTAGCGACTGTGCCAGTGAATGAAACAGGGTAAATCATAAACCTGTGGCAGGATCGCAAAACGCGGTAAGGGCGCTTGATGAGTTAACGAAAAGTTAATAAAGATCCAGCTCACCGATCGGGAGGAAGCGTGATGTCCTGTGTGATTGATGATGTGCTGGCACCGTCGCCAGCGCTGGAAGTGGCTGAACTGAGTCAGATTTGTGAAGGGCTGGCGCGCCAGCGTCCGGACAATATCCAGACCTTGCTTCATGCGATGGCGTTGATTGCGCCACTGCTCAACGCCATTCCTAATGTGGTGTTTTTTGTCAAAGACGTGCAGGCGCGCTATCTGATGGTCAATATGACCCTGGCGCGTCGCTGCGGATTTAAGACGGTGGCTTCGCTGCTGGGGAAAACCTCTGCCGATGTTTTTCCTTCCGCGCTGGGGCAGGGCTATACCGAGCAGGATATGCGGGTGCTGCGCGAAGGGGTGACGCTGCGCGATCAGCTGGAGATGCATCTCTATAACGGCCGTGAGCGCGGCTGGTGTCTGACCCAGAAACTGGCGCTGCGGGATGCGCAGGGCCAGGTGATCGGCATGGCGGGCATTTCACATGACCTCCAGGAAGCGCAGGCGCGACACCCGGCGTGGCAGCGGCTGGCGATCGTCGACGATCATATCCGCAAGCATTACCACCGGCCGATCGCCATGGAGGAGCTGACCGCGCTGAGCGGTATGTCGGTGGCGCAAATTGAACGCTACTGTAAGCGCATTTTCCACCTCACCCCGCGTCAGATGATACACAAAGTCCGTCTGGAAAAAGCGACCGAGCTGCTGGCGGGCGATACGCCGATTACCGATATTGCCCTGCAGTGTGGCTATACCGATCACAGCGCCTTTAGCCGCCAGTTCAAGGCCATGACCGGCTCTACGCCGCGTGATTTTCGCGTCACGCTGGCTGGGTAAGACAAACGCACTGTGCTAATTTCGTCATCAAAGAGGAGGAAAACCACCAAGCCGTCGGACGCCTGAAACGTCAATCTGTCAGTGAATATTCACCATTCATTCACTTTGACTTAACAAATTGACGACAAGGAACCGAACATGAGCAAGAAAGCCATTCACTGGAGCGGTGTATTCCCGGCAGTCAGCACCCAGTTTCGCAGCGATTACTCTCTCGACCTGGATGCCACCCATACGGTGATGAAAAACCTGGTCAAGGATGGTGTTTCCGGCCTGGTGGTGTGCGGCAGCGTGGGCGAGAACACTTCTCTGACCACGCAGGAAAAGCTGCAAATTATCGAAGTGGCGAAAGACGCGGCGGGTGGACAGATCCCGGTTATCGCCGGTGTCGCAGAATTTACCACCGCCTTTGCGCAGAAGATGGCGAAAGAGGCCGAGCGTGTGGGCGTTGACGGTATTATGGTGATGCCTGCGCTGGTGTACTCTTCAAAACCGCATGAAACAGCGGCCCACTTCCGCAGCGTGGCAACCGCCACTGACCTGCCAATCATGGTGTATAACAACCCGCCAATCTACAAAAACGACGTGACGCCGGATATCCTGGCGACGCTCGCTGACTGCGACAACATCGTCTGCTTTAAAGACTCTTCCGGCGATACCCGCCGCTTTATCGACCTGCGTAATTCCGTTGGCGACCGCTTTGTGCTGTTTGCCGGGCTGGATGACGTGGTGGTCGAGAGCATCGCCGTGGGGGCAGAAGGCTGGATCTCGGGGATGTCGAACGCGTTCCCACGTGAAGGGGAGACGCTGTTCCGCCTGGCAAAACAGCAGCGCTATGAAGAAGCGATGGCGCTTTACCGCTGGTTTATGCCGCTGCTGCATCTGGATGCGCGTCCGGATCTGGTGCAGTGCATCAAGCTTTGCGAAGAGCTGTTGGGCCGCGGCAGCGCGATTACCCGTCCGCCGCGCCTGGCGCTGGAAGGGGAAACCCGTGCGCAGGTGGTAGCGATTGTCGAGAAGGCGCTGGCGACTCGCCCACAGCTGCCTGACGTCGGCCTTTAAGCACAGGAGTGACGATGACTTTATCTCTCTCTGTTTCAGGCCAGCAGTTTATCGCCGGCCGCCGCGTGGCAAGCGGTGAGGCGACGCTGCCGGGCCTGCGTGCCGCTGACGGTGAACCCACCGGATACCGCTTTTACCCGGCCTCCCGCGAGGAGGCCGCCGCCGCGGCGCTGGCGGCAGAACAGGCATTTCCGATCTATTCACAGACGTCACCCGAGGTACGAGCCCGCTTTCTCGAAACTCTCGCCGACGAGCTGGATTTACTCGGCGATGAATTTTTCGCGATAGCCCATCAGGAGACGGCGCTGCCGCTGCCGCGCTTGCAGGGAGAGCGTGCCCGGACCAGCAATCAGCTGCGTATGTTCGCTGGCGTGCTGCGTCGGGGTGATGCCTTCGGCGTGCGCATTGATACCGCACTCCCTGCGCGCCAGCCGCTGCCGCGCCCGGATCTGCGCCAGTATCTGACGGCGCTGGGCCCGGTGGCAGTATTCGGTGCCAGCAATTTCCCGCTGGCTTTCTCCACCGCAGGGGGCGATACCGCCTCTGCGCTGGCGGCGGGCTGCCCGGTGGTGGTGAAGGCTCATCCGGGGCATATGGCAACGGCAGAACTCACCGCTCAGGCCATTGTGCGTGCGGTGGAGAAAGTCGCCCTTCCTGCGGGCGTTTTTAACATGATTTTCGGCACCGACATTGGCGCAGAGCTGGTGCGTCACCCGGCGATCCAGGCGGTCGGGTTTACCGGTTCTTTGCGCGGCGGTAAGGCGCTCTGGCTGCTTGCGCAGCAGCGTCCGCAGCCGATCCCGGTCTTTGCGGAGATGTCAGCCATTAACCCGCTGATTATCCTGCCACAGGCGTTAGCCACCCGGGCAGAGGAGCTGGCGAAGGAACTGGTGGCCTCTTTTACCCTCGGCAGCGGGCAGTTTTGTACCAAGCCCGGGCTGATCCTGGCCTTGCGTGGCGAAGGCATGACCCGCTTCACGCAGGCGCTGAAGGAGGCGGTGGATCAGGCTCCGGCACAGACCATGCTCAATGCCCCGACCCTTGCCCACTACGAAGAAGGCGTCAGTGCGTTTGAGGCGCATCCCGCGATTCAGCGGCTGGCAGGCTCTGATGATTCTGTTAGCGGACGCGCGCAGGCTCGCCTGTATCAGGCCCCGGTTTCGCTGCTGCTGGCGCAGGAGCCTCTGTTGCAGCATGAGGTGTTTGGTCCGCTGGCGGTGCTGGTTGAGGTGGCTGACGAGGCTGAAATGCAGGCTGTTCTGCGTGCCATCCAGGGGCAGTTGACGGCAACGGTGCACGCCGAATCCGATGACGGCCCGCTGGCACAACGCCTGCTGCCAGCCCTGAGCGAAAAGGCCGGGCGCGTGCTGTTTAACGGATATCCGACCGGCGTGGAAGTGTGCGATGCGATGGTGCACGGCGGCCCGTGGCCTGCCACCACCGATTCACGCGGGACCTCCGTCGGAACCCGCTCCATCGAACGTTTTATGCGTCCGGTGTGCCTGCAGAATGTGCCCGCTGCACTGCTGCCGCCTGCTGTCCAGGATGCTAACCCTCTGAACCTGCTGCGCCTGATTAACGGGCAGTGGACCCGGGAAGCCATTTCCCCCTCTGTTGACTGAAGGGCATGACCATGACGATTCACTCTACGCATCAAACATCGTCCCGCGTTGTTGAGTCAGGGAAATTTAAAAAGCAGCTCACGTTAACCGACCTGACGTTTATTGGTCTTGGGGCTATCTTCGGCTCCGGCTGGCTGTTTGCCGCAAGCCATGTGGCCTCGATTGCCGGGCCTGCGGGCATTGCCTCGTGGGTTATCGGCGGGATTGCCGTGCTGCTGCTGGGGATTGTCTATTGTGAACTGGGGGCGGCGCTGCCGCGCGCCGGGGGGATCATCCGCTATCCGGTGTTTTCCCACGGCGAGCTGATGGGGTATCTGCTGGGCTTTATTACGCTGATTGCGTTCTCAAGCCTGATCTCCATTGAGATTGTTGCCGCGCGCCAGTACGCGGCCGCCTGGTTCCCGATGCTAACGCAGCCAGGCTCAAGCGATCCGACCCTGCTGGGCTGGGTGGTGCAGTTTTTACTGCTCTGTTTCTTCTTTGGCCTGAACTACTACAGCGTAAAAACGTTCGCACGCTCCAACAACATCATCAGTATTCTGAAGTTTCTGGTGCCGCTGGCGGTTGTCGTCACCCTGTTTACCTTTTTCAAACCTGAAAACCTGCACGTTCAGGGGATTGCGCCGTTTGGTATGTCAGGCGTTGAGGCGGCGATCAGCGCCGGGGGGATTATTTTTGCCTACCTGGGGCTGACACCGATTATCTCTGTGGCGAGCGAAGTACAAAATCCGCAGCGGACCATCCCGGTTGCGCTGATTTTATCGGTGGTGCTGTCGACGATTATCTATGTGCTGCTGCAACTGGCGTTTCTTGGCAGTATTCCAACCGGGATGCTCGGCAGCGGCTGGGCGGAGATCAGCAAACAGTTCTCGCTGCCTTATCGCGATATCGCCATTACGCTCGGTATGGGCTGGCTGGCATTTATGGTGGTGTGCGATGCGATTGTCTCCCCGAGCGGCACCGGCAATATCTATATGAACGCGACGCCGCGCGTGATTTACGGCTGGGCGAAAGCGGGGACGTTCTTTAAGGCGTTTACCCACATTGATAAAGAGTCCGGCATTCCGCGTCCGGCGCTGTGGCTGACCTTCGCCATGTCTATCTTCTGGACGCTACCGTTCCCGTCCTGGGAGCAGTTGATTAGCGTGGTGTCGGCGGCGCTGGTGTTGAGCTATGCCATTGCCCCTGTCACGGCGGCGGGGCTGCGCCGTAATGCGCCCGATCTGCCGCGCCCGTTCCGCGTGCGTGCCTTCGGGATTATCGGCCCGGTGTCGTTTGTGATTTCAGCCCTGATTGTCTTCTGGTCTGGCTGGGGGACGCTGTCATGGCTGCTGGGGTTGCAGATTGTGATGTTCGTGGTCTACGTGCTGTGCAAAGCAAAAGTGCCTGTCCACACCGTGAGTCTGGCGCAGCAGGTGAAATCGTCCCTGTGGCTCATCGCTTTCTACGCGCTGATTATGCTGTTCTCGTGGCTGGGCAGTTTTGGCGGCACAGGGGTGATTGGTCATCCGTGGGATACGGTGGTGGTGGCGGTGATGTCGCTGGGCATTTACTACTGGGGCGAGCGAACCTGTCTGCCACAGGCTAACTTTACCGGAGACGAAGAAGAGTAGAGGAGTGGGTCATGGAGATGGTAAACCTCTCGTTAACAGAGGCTTATGCGCTGGCATTTAACGTGCTGCGCGGGAACGGATTCAGCGAGGCGCACGCCGCCGCGGTGGCGAAAAACGTCACCCACGGCGAGCGCGATGGCTGCGCCTCGCACGGTTTGTGGCGGTTGCTGGGTATTGTCGAAACGCTGCGTAAAGGGAAGGTGTCACCAGACGCAGAGCCGGCGATCGCCGATATCGCACCCGCCATCGTGAAAGCGGACGCTGGTGGGGCATTTTCCCTGCTGGCGTTCGAACGTGCGCTGCCGCTGCTGATAGAAAAGGCGCGACACGGTGGTATCGCCGCGCTGGCGATTAACCGCTGCGTGCACTTTTCTGCCCTGTTTGCGGACGTTGAACCGCTGACGGAGGCCGGCCTGGTGGCGCTGGCGACCACGCCGAGCCATGCGTGGGTCGCCCCTGCGGGCGGCACGCAACCGCTGTTTGGCACGAACCCGATTGCTTTTGGCTGGCCACGCGGCGATAAGCCGCCGTTTATTTTTGATATGGCCACCAGCGCGGCGGCGCGGGGTGAAATCCAGCTGCATCAGCGCGCGGGTAAACCCGTGCCGGAAGGATGGGGGATCGATGCTCAGGGCAAACCGACGACCGATGCACAGGCTATTCTCGACGGCGCGATGTTGACCTTCGGTGGACATAAAGGATCGGTGCTGGCGGCGATGGTGGAGCTGCTTGCCGGGCCGCTGATCGGTGATATGACCAGTGCGGAATCGCTGGCGTGGGATGAGGGCGCAGGCGGCCTGCCTTACGGCGGTGAACTGATTCTGGCGCTCGACCCGACGCGTTTTTTGGGGAATGACGCCGCGGCCCATCTGGCCCGCGCCGAGACACTCTTCAGCGGGATGACGCAGCAGGGGGCCCGATTGCCGGGAGAGCGCCGCTATCAATCTCGTGAGCGCGCAAACCGTAATGGCCTGGAGATAACCCTCACACTTTTCAATGACATATCTGAGCTGCTGAAATCATCATCGTGATCATCAACACAAGAGGAGGGAAATAGTCCCTCTTCTCAGTACGTTTTTCGTAAAGTTTTCCCTTTCCAGACCGAAAATTCTGTTATCTGTCTGAAGGAAAGAGAAAACATGTTAAACCGTATCAAGATTGTCACCAGCCTAATGCTGGTTTTAGCGATATTTGGCCTTTTACAACTCACATCCGGTGGTCTTTTCTTTAACGCTCTGAAGAATGACAAAGAGAACTTCACCGTCCTGCAAACCATTCGCCAGCAACAATCCACGCTGAACGGCAGCTGGGTGGCGTTGCTGCAAACCCGTAATACCCTGAACCGTGCGGGCATCCGCTATATGATGGATCAGAGCAATATCGGCAGCGGCGCGACCGTTAACGATTTGATGCAAATCGCGTCTGCGTCTCTGAAACAGGCGGAAAAAAACTGGGCTGACTATGAAGCCCTGCCGCGCGACTCGCGTCAAAGTGATGCAGACGCGATGGAAATCAAACGTAACTACGATATCTATCACGGTGCGCTGGCGGAGCTGATTCAGCTGCTGGGCGCAGGTAAAATCAACGCCTTCTTTGACCAGCCGACTCAGAGCTATCAGGACGGTTTTGAGAAGCAGTACGTAAACTACCTGCAGCAGAACGACAAGCTGTACAAGACCGCCGTTGAGGACAGCAACAGCTCTTACTCTCAGGCTATCTGGGTGCTGATTAGCGTATTGGTTGCCGTTCTGGTGGTGATTGTCGCCGTCTGGCTGGGTATCAAACAGGCGCTGATCTCTCCGTTGAACCGTCTCATCGACAGCATTCGCCATATCGCCAGCGGCGACCTGGTGAAGCGCATTGATGTGGAAGGCTCCAACGAGATGGGCGAACTGGCCGATTCACTGCGTCATATGCAGGGTGAGCTGGTGCGTACCGTTGGCGACGTGCGTAATGGCGCGAACGCCATTTACAGCGGTGCGAGCGAAATCGCGATGGGCAACAACGATCTCTCCTCCCGTACCGAGCAGCAGGCGGCTTCTCTGGAAGAGACCGCTGCCAGTATGGAACAGCTGACGGCAACCGTTAAGCAGAACGCCGAAAACGCCCGTCAGGCAAGCCATCTGGCGCTAAGTGCGTCTGAAACGGCGCAGAAAGGCGGTAAAGTGGTGGATAACGTGGTGCAAACCATGCGTGACATCGCCGGAAGTTCGCAGAAAATTGCCGACATTATCAGCGTAATTGACGGCATTGCTTTCCAGACCAACATTCTGGCACTGAACGCGGCGGTAGAAGCGGCGCGTGCGGGCGAGCAGGGCCGTGGCTTTGCGGTGGTGGCAGGTGAAGTTCGTAACCTGGCGCAGCGCAGCGCCCAGGCGGCACGTGAAATTAAGAGCCTGATTGAAGACTCTGTTGGCCGTGTGGAAGTGGGCTCTACCCTGGTAGAAAGCGCCGGTGAAACCATGGGCGAGATCGTTAATGCAGTCACTCGCGTTACCGACATTATGGGTGAAATCGCCTCTGCGTCAGACGAGCAGAGCCGCGGTATTGACCAGGTGGGTCTGGCAGTCGCAGAGATGGATCGTGTGACCCAGCAGAACGCCTCGCTGGTGGAAGAGTCTGCTGCGGCCGCGGCCGCGCTGGAAGAGCAGGCGAGCCGTCTGACTCAGGCTGTGGCGGTGTTCCGCATTCAGCAGGAGCAGATGAAAGCGCGCGAGTTCGCTGCGGCTAAAGCGGTTTCCACGCCGGTGATGGCGCGTAAAACCGCGACTGCCGATTCAGGCGATAACTGGGAAACGTTCTAATTAAGTGACAGGCGCATGGCACAGCGGGATTCATACGCTAAGCCATGCGCCGCTTCATCCTCTCTTTTCTGACGCAGTTCTGGCGTTAGCTCAGCAATTTGTTCAAATCCCAACCGCGCATAGAACGGCGCATTCCACGGGACGTCCCGGAACGTCGTTAACGTCAGCGACGTTAGCCCTAGCTTACGGGCATGGTCAGCCACACAGGCGATGAGCTGTCGGCCAATCCCTTTTCCCTGCCAGTCCAGATCAACCGAAAGCTCCACGATAAACAGCGATGAAGAGTGTGCTTCGGTGAGGATAAACCCCACGGGGCGGTCATTCGCCAGCGCCAGCCAGCTTTGCCCGCGTTCGGCATACTCAAGATGCTGCTCAGCGGAAATGACCTCACCCTCGGCAAGCCAGGCGAGCTCCGGATAGCGTCGAAAACGTTCCCCCGCCGCGCGTTCAATGGCGGGCAGGGCGTAAACGTCGTCACAGCGAGTTGGCCGAACGGTTATGTTAAGGGGGACGGTCATTAGCCTGCATTACTCACAATTTTAATTTCGACCATACCTACCCCCAGCTGACGCGGTGAATGGCCGAGGATATTCCCGTCATTCGTGGACTGCGGGTCTGGCGGCACAATCACCAGGGTATTGCTGCGGGATGGATTCTCAAAATGAAGCGTGTGAGTGGTCACTTCGTTTCCAAGCGTTAGCATCTGCTCTTGATCGCCCACGCGCACGGGCACGGGCTTATTTGCATTGGAGCCATACGCCCTGGCCGTGATCACCAGGTCAAATTGTTCTGGCAGGGGATGGGTGTACTCAATTTTCACCTCGTTGCCCAACTGCGCATTTGACCAGCGTCCCCAGGACTCCGGACGTGAGATGCCGCTAAACTGTTTCACCTCTTCCGGCGCGCCGGCCACGTTAAAGATAAAGCTGTCCGCCTTGTAGCGAATATCGTTATCGACGATTTTCAGCATGTCGACGTTGTGCTGGTAGCGTGCGGTATCAATCACCGTATCTTTAAACGCGGTTTTGCCTTTCCACTGGGCTTTATCCACATGCTGCACGGTTTGCTCCCCGCCAAGCTGGCCCTGAGAAACACACCAGTCGGTAGAAAGCGCCAGCGGCTGTGACCAGAGTTGGCCCATTTTGTAACATTTGTCGACCCAGACGAAGTTATCGCGAGGGGCAAAGTCAGCCAGCTGGAAACGCAGTGGGGCGGAATACTCACTTTCCGGCAGCGGTTCGACGCGATTGTCCGACACGCGCACCAGCAGCGGCAGGCGGAAGCTGCTGCCCGAGAAGGCAATCGTGTTTTTATTTTGATCGATGGTGAAATCTTTCATCTCTTTCGGGAAGTTCCACAGGCGGATGATGTCTGGCTTCCACGCGAGGATTTTTTCCTTCATGTTGAGGAAGACTTCAGAGAGAGATTGCCCCGACAACGTGCTGCGGCCCAGACCAATAAAGTTGTCTCCGCCCAGAATGTCCAGCACGGTCGCGCCGTTATCCATTGAGTTACGTTTGGTGGCAATCACTTCCTGTTGCGGCTGGTCGCCGCGAAGTACGAAGAACAGATTGCTGCGATCCTGCTTGTTGAGTTGATCCCATGCGCTGTTTTTCATCGCCAGATGGTCAGACGAAACGACGATGACGGTATTTTTAAAATACGGTGAAGCTTTGATTTTCTCGACCAGTGCGGCGATATGCTCCTGGCTACAGGTGACGGCGCTGAAAGATTTGTTGTTTTTGCCGCCGACATCATAGCTTCTGCGTTTACAGGTACGTGAGACGAACCCGTCCGGGTGGTGCGTATCCACGGTCAGAGCAAAAAGGGAGAAGCGCTTACCCGAGCGGGAAAGTTCTTCGAATTTCTTCCAGGTTTCGTCCAGCACCGTATCGTCGTAGAAGCCCCAGTCGTTACGGTAGTTTGGATCGGCAACTGTCGTTTTTAACTCCTCTGAGCCATACAGGTGGTCAAAACCGTGGGACTTCAGGAACACATCTTTTCCGGCAAAGCGCAGGTTCGCCCCCTGGACAAAATAGTTTTCATAGCCGGAGTTTTTCAGAATATCGCCCAGGCAAACATTCTGCGGGAAGAATGTCGACATCGAGGCTGAGGCGTTCCCTTCAAAAGGTGCAAACAGCGGGATACCACACTGGGAGGCAACCATTCCGGCGATAGTGTAATCCGTGCCGGGCAGCTGCATGGTGTGGCTGAAATCAAGACCTTCGTTTTTCAACGCGCCCAGCTCTGGTGTCAGGTTCGGGAACGCGTCGTTATCAAAGTACGTGCGCTCCAGGCTTTCGCCGTAGATATAGACCAGGTTGAGTTTCGGGCTGGCGATCGTTTTCGACGGCTCTTTGTAGTAGGCCACGAAATCCGGATCGCCGTCGCGCGACTGGGACTTTACCAGCTCGGCGATCTGATGGAATGCGGGACTGGCGTCGACTGAGGCCAGTGCCAGGAAAAGCGCCAGCAGGCTGTAACCATGATGGTGCGGATGATGGCGACGTCGCCGCAGTACCCAGGCCAGTGTGCCAAAAACGACCACCAGCGCCACAACCAGGCCCAGCCCAGGAAGAATATACTTACCTACGCCTGCGCCCGTCAGGCTGTTCGTCAGGGTGTAGAGCACCGCATCGTTAATACCGTCACCGGTAAAGTAATCGCTGGCGTATAAGGTAATGTTTAAAATAATAAAAATGCCGAGCACCACCAGCGTGGCGATAAACCACCAGGTGTGACGGCCAGCTTTCCAGGCGTAAACGCCGACAGAAGCCAGAAAAAGGATAAGAGACATGAATTCAGACAACAGCATATCCTCATGACGCCAGATGCTTCGCTGGCTAACTGTTTATTTTTAGGTACTACAATGTAATTGCGATGTCGTTTAGCTGCAATTCTAGTGTCATGAAAGTGTGCTGTTATTAGGATTTGGTTTAGAAAACCGTTTTTTTGAAGGTGCTCGCATCCTGACAAACGGACGCTGAGACGGTGGCAGGCAGGGAAAACGCTCATTTAGCGCCGCGTTGCAAGACTATCGCATTAAACGCGGCGTGTTGTGGCAGAAAATGGGATGGATCAGGAGATGAAATTAACGCCTTGTTTCAGCACCAGATCGCAGGCTTTGGTTTTCACCTGTTTGGCCAGAGAAGAGTTGCCGATGGTGCTCAGGTTAAGCTGCTGGCCGTTTTTCGCGTTAAGCAGACCCTGAATACCGTCCATGTAGTTGGTATCCGCTTTCTGCTCCTGGGTATCCAGACCCAGCTTGCCCAGCACCTGGTTTTTGACATTTTGCGCGTCGGTCACGGAGGCCAGCTTTTGCTTCGCGCAATATTCCAGAATGCCCGCCGCGTTGTTCATTGTACCCGCACTCAGGCTCTGGGAGCTGTTACCCAGCAGGCTGGTGAGAGAAGATGCGGACAGCCCGCCCTGAGTGCTGCTGCTCTCTTTGGTCAGTTCGTTTGCTGCGCTTGACAGAGAATCCTGCCAGGACGCCGCTTGCACTGCGCCGGTAACCAACAGGGTGCCTAACAGCGTGCTGATAATAATCTGTTTTTTCATCGTAAATTTCTCAAAAAGGTCCGTTTTGGGCCGGAAGTGATTCCAGTATATACCGCCTTCTCACCATAGATTCCTGGAACTATCTTAATACTCTTTTCCGGTGACGCGGCTACGGTAACTTTCCCAGTCGAAGATGACATACAGGCTGTTACCCAGCTTCATGCGATCCATAACGCGCTCACCCAGTAAGCGGGTCATCTCGTCGATATTGTGGTTTGTCAGCATACCGGTAGGTCGTTTGGACGAGGAACGGCGGTCGACAATCTGGTTAATGATCACCTTTTCATAACGGGATTCCGTCTGCACGCCAATCTCGTCGATGACCAGTAAATCGACGTTACTCAGGTCGTTCAGGAGTTGTTCTTCGCTGGTTTCGCGGTTGCTGAAGGTGTCTTTCATCGCAGACATGATATCGGCCACGGTGATGATGAGCACCGATTTCCCGCGCAGGAGCAGTTCGTTGCAGATAGCGGCAGCGAGGTGATTTTTTCCGGTGCCAGGTTTGCCGCTAAAGATGAAGCTGGCAATATTACCATCGAATTCATCCACATACTGACGGGCGGCGGCAAGCGCGTTCATCTGCCCGTTGGTCTCAACTTTATAATTATCAAATGAGCAGTTCTGATGCAGGGGACGAATACCTGAACGGTTAAAGGTGCGCTGCATTTTCATCGCCCGATTTTCACGGGCGAGCGCGGCGGCGCGGATCTCTCCTTGCTCTTTTTGCCACGCCAGCAGTTCTTCACCCGTGGTGAAAGCGGGCTTCACGTTGGCAGGCATCATTTTTTGCAGACGTTTCATCAGGTCGCCGACGTTCTTCATTTCGCACCTCGGAATCCGTTAGGGATCTGTTTATCCGGTTCTGAAAACGCGTTGATATCGCGTTTTGGCTGGCCATTATTGCTGGCGCGGGTGATTTGAAGATGGCGCGCGAGCTTTTGCTGCCACTGAATATGGGTGAAGACTTTACCTTCTGCCTGCCACCAGGCCGTAAACGCGGCCAGCTCTTCAGCGGTGGCGGGTTGTGTTAACGCAATCCCCCACAGCGCGGCCTGCCGCTGAAAATCGGCATCAGGTTGCCAGCCCGCATAGAGGGCAAATTTTCCCATCGGAACGTTCATCGGGGCGTTAACCGGCTCATCAAAAAACTGGTTATCCAGCATGATATCGCTCGCCGGGCGTGATAATTGCGCTTCGATCTCCAGGAGCTGTGCCAGACGTTCCGGTGTGATTGCGTAAAATGCCGGCGCATTGTCGGCAAAAACCGCAACCGTGCCGCCTTCGGCGTGGGTCAACACACCGCGTGGGTCGCGCATAAAGGCATCAATGCCAGCAATGCTGGTGGTCAGAATTCTGGAGGACATAACGCTTACTCTACTGATGACTACGGGCGTGATATGAGCTTATGGTAGCACAGAGAGGATGAGGGGATGGAGGGGATTTCCCCGGTGGCGATGCGCTTATAGGGCTACAACCGTAGACCTGATAAGCGCAGCGCCATCAGGCATTTATCATGCGATGATATTCAGGGTCACGTCGATGTTGCCGCGGGTCGCGTTAGAGTACGGGCAAACGATGTGGGCGGCATCGACCAGCTTTTTGGCTTCCGCAGGATCCATGCCTTCAACATGGATGTTCAGTTTTGCTTCGATACCAAAGCCGGTTGGCAGCGGACCAATACCCACTTCGCCTTCAATAAAGGCCTCTTTTGGCAGGGTAAATTTGTCGCGTGCGGCGACAAACTTCATCGCGCCCAGGAAGCAGGCAGAGTAGCCGGCAGCAAACAGCTGCTCAGGGTTCGTCACTTCTCCCCCCATGCCACCCATCTCTTTTGGCACGCCCAGTTTCACGTCCAGGACGCCATCAGAAGAGGTGGCTCGACCGTCACGGCCTCCGGTTGCTTTTGCTTTGGCGGTATAAACGACTTTTTCTAAAGACATGGCAGGTTCCTCATTTTATATTTAAGTGCGCTATTAAATAGCGTGCGATATATGTGTTTAAATAAATACGCGTAAAGTATAGCCTTACGCGTGGTGTAACTGGTGTCGCAAAAGTTCAAGCTGCTGCTTCAGCGCCAGCATCGTGTCAGTATCACATTGCGCTGCGCAACCCATCGCATGGGGGATATTTAGTGCCTGCTGCTGCAGTGCACGTCCCTCGTCGCTCAGCGTGACGGCCACCTGACGTTCGTCTTTACGCGAGCGCTGGCGTTTTATCAGCCCGGCGCTTTCCAGACGTTTTAACAGCGGTGTCAGGGTGGCAGAGTCAAGGAACAGCCGCTCACCAATGTCCGACACCGTCATGTCGTCCTGCTCCCAGAGCACCAGCATCACCAGGTATTGCGGGTAAGTCAGGTTCAGCGGCGCCAGCAGTTGCCGGTACAGCTTGTTAAGCGCCAGATTTGCCGAATAGAGAGCAAAGCAGAGCTGGTTATCCAGCAGGAGCGCAGCGGTGGTGTCGTTCGTTTTCGTGTTCATGGAGTGAATATAGATAGTGCGCTATCTAATTGCAAGCAATTTTATGGGCAGGTATAGCGGAGTGCCACCTGAACGGCCATTTTGCGGTAGTGCTCGCGCTGAGCCTGTTCATCCGCCCCATCTTCAAACAGCAATGTGAAGGTGTAGCTGTTGGCGACGTAGTGAAAGCTGAAACTGCTTATCAGACGGTGGAGATCGCGGGCGTCAACTGTCTGGTTGAATAGCTGCTTTTCTTTACCCCGGTCCAGGATCGCTTCCAGCAGATCGAGCGCGCTACGGTTGACCTGGCGCAGATAGCTCGACTGCTGCATAAAGCGACCACGCTGCATGTTTTCCATGCAGATAATGCGGATGTAATCCGGGTGATCGGCATGATAGTCAAAGGTAGCTTCAACCAGGTTGACCAGCGCTTCTACCGGTGGCATTCCCGCCAGGCTCAGCGCTTTCTCACTGGCGCGGATTTGGGTGTAAACATGCTCCAGGACGAGAAGGTAGAGGTTTTCTTTGTTCTTGAAATGGTAAACCACCATGCGCTTGGTCGTGCCTGCTTTCTCCGCAATTTGCTCCATGCGGGCACCGTTCAAACCATATTCGGCGAAAAGCGCGATCGCGCTCTGAAAAATTTTCTCTTTCAGGCTGGATTCTTCATTGTGTGCGGGGTGTTCGCTGCCTGGGTTAGCCACAATCTTTCCTTATTTTCACCAAACGGACCTGGACGATTATCCCCATGGCAGCGAAATAACACAAATATCAAACGCGTGGGCGTTTGCGGTACAGCCACAGTCCCGGGATCGACAGCCCGATAGAGAGTGCTCCGACAATGGAAGAGGCCTTAAGGAAGTTGCTCAGAAGGAGGATCATCTGTGGCTCGGTGTAGCCAAAATGGCTGATTTTTACTGCGGAAATCATCGCCGTGTAGGCAGATATGCCCGGGAACATCGGGATAACGGCGGCAACGGTGAACACTTTGGGATGCGCCAGATACCAGCGCGACCACTGAATGCCTATGCTACCGACCAGCATAGACGCCATAAATGTCGACCATTCGATGTTAAAACCTGCCGTCATCATGACCATCCGTGACCCATGACCAATCGCACCCAGCAGGGCACACCACGGGAGAGCGCGTTGCGGAACATTAAAGACCATCGCAAAGCCAACGGCAGGAATGGCGGACAGAAGCATGTCCTGTGCCAGTGCCAGCAGAAAATCTATCACGCCCATCCGCGTAACCCCCAGAGAGTCATGGCCATGACGACGCCAATACAGGTCGCCAGCGTCAGCAGGCTGGCGATAGCCCAACGTGCCAGACCGGTATTGATGTGCCCTTTAAACATATCGGCGACAGCGTTAATCAACGGGAACCCCGGGACCAGCAGAAGCACACTGGCGGCCATGGCAACAGTGGGGGTGTTAACAAACTGCGGCAGGCGCAGCAGTAAACCAGACACCGTGGTGGCGACAAAAGCGGTAATACAGAAATTGATTTGTGGGTGCATTTGCCGGTGTGTCAGTAACTGGCGGACATACATCGCGATGCTGCTGGCGAAAAATGTAATGATTGCGCCGTCCCAGCCGCCTTTATTGAGCTTACAAAAACAGGCGCACGACAGCCCAACCATGAGCACAACGAGCCAGCGTGGGTAACGCAATGGCTTTATTTGGTTGAATTTTTTTTCAATCTCATTGTGGTCGAGCAGCTTATGCTCAGCAAGAATGACGATATGTTGCACTTCGGTGACGACGTGCATGTTAATACCGCGGTCGTGGTTTTTGCGGGTGGAGGTCAGGCATTGACCATCTTTGATCGTGGTCAGCACAATGGCGTTTGAAGAGATCGCGCTTTCAACGCTATCCATACCTAACGCCAGCCCCAGCCGTGTTGAGAGTTCCTCAACCAGCGCGCTTTCCGCACCGTGCTGGAGCAGAAAAAGACCGCACTGAATACATAGCCGCGTGATAGCACGCTGCGTTGACCGATCTGCCTGCATGTATTGTCCTGAAGAGAAAATGGATGTTAGCGGTTTGGCCCGTGATGCTTACTTTTAACACAAAGTGCGGTCCCCCTTGCTGTGGGTCAGATCAAGATTTATGCAAACAGTTGCAACCTGTATTGTGAAAGGGTTTTCGCTTTAATTCATAACAATGGTGAATTATTAATGCGGTAACATAAAATATTTGTATTTAGTTATTCTAAATTTATATTGTCGATATTTTAATGAGTCCGTAATTAAATTTTCTTGCACTTTATGAGATATTATCTCTGTTTTAGGCATTTCTTAAATCAGAAACATATCTCATCTTCTGCTTGTATTAATCTGTTTTACACTCAGGGACGAAAATACTTATTACGTTGATGCGTATTAACGTTACTCATCAAATGAAAAATGGACACGGAGGGTCTATGTTGTCATTACATGGTAAACATTGCGTAGTCATAAGCCGGATACCCGTGATGCAAAAAGGGTTTGCAGGCGTTATGGCACGTCACTTCCCCGATTTTGAATTGACCTTTTGCCGCTCACTGCAGGAGCTAACGCTGCTTCAGTTACGCAGTGCAGATGTAATAATTGCCGATATTTCAGGCGAATACAGAAACCCCCGGGGCTCGCTCGAAGAGTACTACAGCTTATTGAACCAATACCGTGAAATACACTGGATCTTCTTAGTCTCCCGACCGCTGTACCCGATAGCGGTTGAGTTGCTCATGCGACCAGAAAGCACGCTGCTATCCGATATGGAACCCATCGACGGCGTGATTAATGCCATCCGGGCCGGGAGTGAGCGTGCTGAACGGATAAGCCAGACGTTATTAATACCAGAACCTCAGAGTGTTGAAGATGAACACGTTATTGCGCTCACGCACTCTGAACGCAAAGTATTACGTTTGTTAGGTAAGGGATGGGGGATTAATCAAATTGCCACCTTGCTCAAGAAGAGCAATAAAACGATAAGTGCGCAGAAAAACAGTGCGATGCGACGGCTGTCGTTGCGGTCTAACGCCGATATGTATGCCTGGATCAGTAGTACACAGGGAATGAGAGAGCTGAGTTTAATCTCAGCCTATGGAGAGTTCGAGGAATGGAAAAAACCGATTCAACAAGACACATCGCCATTATCGAAAATTGTTCAATGAGTGCTGTTGGGCTACAGCATCTTTTTGCTATGCCCACCCTTAACCATTATCAGTTGCACTTATTTAGTGGATTTGAGGACTTTAAGAAGGCACTTCATCAGACCAATTTTTTTTCGCTGATCTATTCACTTTCCGATGCGCGAGAAGAGCGTCGTAATTGCCTGGCGCACGTGCGGGATCTCGCATTTACCCATAGCCATATTCAACGCATTATTCTGACGTCTGATGAGATGGAAGCACGGTTAATTAGCCATCTATCACCTTCACGTCTTCACGGAGTGGTCAGTAAATCATTAACACTTGAGCACTTGCAGAAGGAGCTCGTGGTGTTGTTGGGTGAAACGCTGCGCATCAATGACAATATGCTGAACCACTGGTATCGGAGTCAAAACAGGATGTTAAGCCCCACGGAGCGGGCCATTTTGCGTTATATGTCTTGCGGGTATTCCATTCCCGAAATCGCCGCACAGCTTGAACGCAATATTAAAACTATCCGGGCACATAAGTTTAATGCGATGGTGAAGTTGGGAGTGAGTTCTGACGTAGGGCTGCTTGATGCAGCGGATATTCTTACGCATCTCCCGGCACGAGAACCGCTTAATCCTGCACTCAGCAAACCCACATTTTTATAACCTGCCTTGTGCGCCAGATACTCTCTGGCGCATCAATCAGATGCATACATCAACCCATTTTGCAGATGTTAGCTCTGCCATCCTGTCAGGTGAAATACGTACGGCACTGTGGATCGCGCCAGCGGCAGGGAGTACTTCAGCGTACTGCTTTAAGGAAATATCGCAGTAAACCGCAAGCGGGTTTTCCAGCCCGAACGGACAAACACCACCAACAGGATGACCTGTTATGGTCACTACTTCATCACTGCTGAGCATGCGTGCTTTTGCACCAAAGGTGTCTTTTAGCTTTTTGTTATCCAGGCGCGCATCGCCTTTCGCTACCACCAGAATCACCTCGTTTTTCACCTTCAATGACAGGGTTTTAGCAATTTGTCCCGGCTCAACGCGATGGGCGGCTGCAGCGAGTGCAACGGTAGCGGTACTCTGACTCAATTCAATAACGTCTATATCCGGAGCGTTGTCGGCAAAAAACTGCTGTACAGACTGCAAACTCATTGTTTCCTCCTGACAAATATCCTGCGTAATCTGTCATAAGAATTTATGCTCTGTAAATATCTCTTAAGTAACAAATACCCCATATAGCTGATTTCTGGATCATCTTCACAATCACAGAAACCGGTTACAGTAACCGGTTGCAGAGCGTGGTGCGTAGATTAATACTGAGTACGTAACGTTCCCTGTATCCAATAATAAGAGCAAATTATGAAACCATTTAGTCTGAGCAGTACCGCTGGTACACAAGCCAGCAAGGTTGTGAAGCTGATTTATGGAACAACGTGTGGCACGAATGTGCCCGTAACAAACGTCTGACAGGAGATCTGCCATGTCTGCCAACCATGCTGCGTTTAACCTGATATTCCGTTTTGTTGAAAATTACGTTAGCCCAATTGCCGGGCGCATCTCTTCCCAGCGTCATGTTATGGCTATTCGTGATGGGTTCATCTCCGCGATGCCATTTATGATTGTCGGCTCATTTTTGTTAGTGTTCGCTTACCCACCGTTTTCGCCTGATACCACCTGGGGTTTTGCGCGCGCCTGGTTGGATATGGCGAAGCAATTTGAAGGTCAGATCCTGACGCCGTTTGATATGACAATGGGTATTATGTCCATTTATATCTGTGCGGCCATTGCCTATAACCTTGGCAAACACTATGTCAAATCGCATCAGTTAGACCCATTTATGTGCGCCATGCTGTCGCTGATGGCGTTTCTCCTGGTCGCAGCACCTAAAACCAAAGGCACACTTCCTGTGGACAGCCTGGGCGGGACGGGCATCTTTACCGCGATTCTGGTGGCTATTTACTGCGTTGAGATGATGCGTTTCCTTAAAGCGCATAACATTGGTATTCGCCTGCCAGACCAGGTTCCCCCGATGATCAAAAACTCTTTCGACCTGCTGATCCCGGTGCTGGTTGTGGTGTTGACGCTCTATCCGCTGAGCCTGATTATTCAGTCTCAGTTTGACATGCTGATCCCGCAGGCGATTATGTCAGTCTTTAAGCCTTTGGTTTCTGCTGCGGACTCGCTGCCTGCGATTCTGTTAGCTGTGTTGATTGGTCATTTGCTCTGGTTCGCCGGGATCCACGGAGCCGCCATTGTCTCCGGGATGTTACAGATGTTCTGGTTGACTAACCTGGGGGCTAACCAGACTGCGCTGGCTGCCAGTCAGCCTCTGCCGCATATTTTTATGGAAGCATTCTGGACGTTCTTTATCGTGATTGGCGGGTCGGGAGCCACAATGGGACTGGTGATTTGCTATCTGCGCAGTCGTTCAGCACATTTACGCTCTATTGGGCGTTTAAGCGTGGTACCAAGCTTCTTTAACATTAACGAACCTGTCATTTTCGGTACGCCGATTGTGATGAACCCAGTGTTCTTTATTCCGTTCCTGTTGGCACCCATGGTGAACGCCGTGCTGGCCTGGGCGGCGATGTCATTTGATCTGATTGGCCGTGTCATTTCAGTCGTGCCCTGGACGGCACCCGCTCCGATTGGCGCCGCATGGGCCCTTGGCTGGGATTTCCGCGCAGCCATTCTGGTTGTTGTTCTGGCCTGCGTATCAGCAATAATTTACTTCCCATTCTTCAAAGTCTACGAGAAGCAGCTGCTGGAGCAGGAAGCCGAGGAAGCGCAGCGTAACGCGGAAGAGGAAAATCAGCAGGTGGCTTAAAAGCGTTGTGCCGGGTGGCGGCTACGCCTTACCCGGCCTACGAGTTGAGGTTTTTGTAGGCCCGGTAAGCGAAGCGCCACCGGGCAATTCAGTGCACTATTTCAGCGTGCAATCCCCGCACTGCTTAACGTCCGGCAGGCGATAGCGCTGGCAGCAGGTGCGACGAACCAGAAGTCCGTCACGGAGAACTACGGAACGGAATAACGGGTTTTCACTGCCATCAGAAAGTTGTTTTGCAAAGAAACAGGACTGACGCAGGGCATCAACGATCTCATCACCAAGCAGAGGCTTCATTTCCGTTAAATACCAGTGGATTAAATACCCGGTATTATTCCAGATAAGTTTCCCGTTAATCTCACCCGTCTCTTCAAGGGCATTAACCACCGGAATCAGAGCCTGAGTGATAAGCTGCTCCATACGCTCCTGAGCAGAAAGTGGCTCTGCGGCCTGGTCTTCGTGGAGATCAATCCAGAAACAGGCTGCACGCCCGGTTTCGTGAAACTCGACATGGAAATTATCCGGCGAGAGTTCCAGCATGCTCTTTTGCGTTAACAGCGCCAGCATGAGGGGAGGCACCATCAGCCCGATATACCACTGCGCCCAGAGAGAGAGCAGGGGTTTATTTTCCCGCTTAAGGGTGGGTTGATGACGATAGATATGGTCGGAATAGGTGGCCAGCAATGATTGCAGTTGGGCTGGTTGCCGCCACTCAGCAAGCGTCATGGCGTGCTGCGGGTGCGCTTCATCAAGCCGGATAAAGTCCAGCAGATGAGCACGAGTTTTCGCAATCTTATCCCGTATGGCATCCGCAAGCGAAGCATTCCCACTGGCGAGGGGGGCTCGCCAGAGGATTGGTTCAGCAATGTGTGCGGTCTGAGTGGCCATAGTATGGATGGAAATCTAAATGATAATGATTGCCAATCCTAACTATTACTCAAACCGATGGCAAGACTTTTGTCCTGGTTAAACGACCTCGCGCTTAAGCCGACTGAAGGCCTTCACTAAGCAGAATATTATTGCGTCCCATATGCTTGGCTTCGTAGAGAGCTTTGTCCGCTTTTTCCAGCGCGCCTTCCACGTCTTCATCCTCGAAAATAGCAATACCAATGCTGATGGTGACATTTGTCGCAACGCTTTCGTTGAACAGATGCGGGATTTTCAAATCGTAGACTTTCTGACGGATCCGCTCTGCCGTCTGGCGGGCATGTTCGAGTGAAATATTGGTCAGCAGCACCATAAACTCCTCCCCGCCAAAACGCGCCACAATATCGCGAGAACGCACGGCGTCGCGAATTGCCGCAGAGACGCGTTTCAATGCCTGATCGCCCATCATATGGCCGTAGTGGTCGTTATAGGCCTTGAAGTGGTCGATATCCATCAGCAGGACAAAGTGTTCGCCGTTTTCAACCGCTGGCAAGTTCTCCAGACGGCTTTGCAGGCCGCGACGATTATAGAGTCCGGTAAGGGGATCCATCATGCTGAGATCGGTGAGGGTTTCCCGTTCTTCCAGTAAGCGAGAGAGCAGCTCCTGAGCAAAGCGATCGTTACGTCTTTGCAAAATGTTATGAATAGCAATTGCCACCACAGGAAGTGCGAAAGAATAGGCTATTCTCAGCCATATATCGTGGTTACCTAACCACAGGCAGACAATAAAGGTGGGTAATGAGTGCAGTATGAATGCCACAATATTACTGGCAAATGCCAGCGTACCGATAAAAAGCACCGTTAATAGCGCTATTATCAAATACGTCATATGGTCGTGAGTAATTAGTGAAAATTTTGAGACAATTTGCCAGGCCCACAAAATACCGAAAATCCCTGAAATAACAGGAATATTGATCTTCCGTGTCCTCTTCTTCCAGTGCCAGGCGAGCAGGCCAGTGCTGATGGAGAAAATAGCAATCAGAGGGAAAGAGAACACGCGCACAGAATTAAGTGGATTTGTTACCGAGAACACGGCTGATGTTGCGTTCAGGAATAAAAATAAACGTAACGATAATTGATATTTTCTGTGAACCAAAGACCGCCAGGATTGTGATGTCATAGTAGTACGTTTTTATTAAAATTTAATTAAAACAAATAAATAGGTGTGGTGTCGCAATTAAAAAAGTAAAAAACTCAAAGAATAATTATCAGAAAATCTTTAGGTGTAGTTAACAGGTGTGCAATTTATCACCTTAGGCAATTCCTGTCATTATGGGAAAGGTAAAGGTCGATGGTTTTTGATTCGCCATGCTGACAAATGATAATTTATTTCATATGATACTGGTTATCATTATCGATTTGAGAGGGCGAGTCATGTTGAACAGGGCGCTGGGAAGTGGTTGGGGTGTATTACTGCCGGGAGTGATTCTCGGCGGTTTGATGTTTGCCGATCTCTCCATCAATGTCTGGAAAGCCATCATTGTGTCAGGATTATTAGTCACGTCAGGAATGATATGGCATAAGCAGTTACGCCACTTTGTTCTACTGCCATCGTGCGTTGCACTGGTTAGTGGAATTCTGGTGATACTGATGAGTTTGAAATAACAGAAAAAAGAAGAGCTTCAGAAGGGCTGTAAGATAATTGGTGCGAGGGGGGGGACTCGAACCCCCACATCCGTAAGGACACTAACACCTGAAGCTAGCGCGTCTACCAATTCCGCCACCTTCGCACAGTCATCTTACTATTTTTGATATCGCCTCGTTGGTGCGAGGGGGGGGACTCGAACCCCCACATCCTAAGGACACTAACACCTGAAGCTAGCGCGTCTACCAATTCCGCCACCTTCGCCCAGTGCGAGCAATATCAACGTGATTTATGGTGCGAGGGGGGGGACTCGAACCCCCACATCCGTAAGGACACTAACACCTGAAGCTAGCGCGTCTACCAATTCCGCCACCTTCGCATACCATCGATACTGTAAAAGTATCGTAACCACGGAGGCGCATTCTAGATGTTTTCAGCTTTACGTCAACAGAAAAGTGCGCGCGACACCTTGATTGCTGGAAAAATGGCCGATGGTGATGCCATGTGGAGCCGGATAGCGCTTGCGCTTCTCCGGCCTACAGGATTAGAGATTATTTTTTGGCCTGACGTGTCATCACGGTGCGGTAAACCTTAAAGCGACCGGTCTGAGCAATCACTTCGTGGAAGCCGAAGGTTTCGTCCAGCACTTTCGGGTACGCCAGGAAGGCGTTAGCCACGATGCGCAGCTCTCCACCGCTGTTAAGGTGACGAACTGCGCCACGGATCAGCGTTTGCGCAGCTTCAAGGCTGGTCTCCATGCCATTATGGAACGGCGGGTTGGAGATAATCATGTCGAAACGACCCGTAATGTCGGAGAAGACGTTACTGGCAATCACTTCGCCTTCGATTCCGTTTGCGGCAAGCGTTGCGCGACTGGCTTCTACCGCTGGCGCGCTCACATCACACAGGGTTAAACGCACTTTTGGCGAATGGCTGGCAAGAACTGTTGAAAGTACCCCCGCGCCACAGCCCACGTCCAGCACTTTACCTTTGGTGTGCGGCGTCAGGGTGGAGAGCAGCAGTTTGCTACCCGTATCCAGCGCGTCACGGCTGAACACGCCCGGCAGGGTTTTGATGGTCAGACCGTCAAGCTGATACTCGTCCCAGTAAGCTTGTGCATCAAACGAAGTCTGTTTTTCCAGACGGCCATGGTACAGACCACAGCGGCGAGCGCTGTCGACTTTATTCAGCGGCGCGTAGCCTTCCAGCATTTGTTCAGCGCTACGCACGCCGCTGCGGTTCTCACCCACCACAAAAATATCGCAGCCGACCGGCAGCAGGGAGAGCAGGTTCATCAGCTGGAACTGGGCTTCCGGTTTATTCTTCGGCCAGTAGTAAATCAGCGTATCGCAGTCGGCGATATCGCTCTGCTCCGCCACCAGGCTAAAGCGCGCGCGCTCGCCCATCTGGCGGCTCAGGACCTGCCAGTGGTGATAATATTGGGTGTGGGCACGGCTTTCAGCACATTCGAAACGTGCGGGCAGGTCATCCTGCATATCTCCGGCAAACAGAATACGGCTTTCTTCGAAATCATCACTGTGACGCAGCAAGACTTCACTTGCCGGGGTAAATGCAGACATGAATTGTTCCTCAATAAACTCAGGCGGGGATTATAGTAGGTAGATGGCGCACTTTCGACACATTTGCTATATTTGCGCGCCTGAGAGACAGGAGTTTTCCCTATGACATCCCGACGAGACTGGCAGTTGCAGCAACTGGGTATCACCCAGTGGGCTTTGCGTCGCCCGACGGCGTTGCAGGGCGAAATCGCCATCTCCATCCCGGCGCACGTTCGCCTGGTGATGGTGGCGGAAGAACTGCCTGCCCTGAATGAACCCCTGATCGGTGATGTCCTTCGCAGCCTGAAGCTGACGGCCGACCAGGTTTTACAGCTGACGCCAGAACGGGTCGCGATGCTTCCTCCTGATAGCCGCTGTAACAGCTGGCGTATCGGAGAGACAAACGAAATCCCCCTAAAGGGGAGCCAGATCTGCTCGCCAGCGCTGGACGAACTGAAAGCCAACCCAAAAGCGCGTTGCGCGCTATGGCAACAAATCTGCGAATATGAACACGATTTCTTCCCTCACGACGCCTGACCTGACCACAGCGTTTGCGATTGAAACACGCGCCCACGCGTTTCCGTGGAGCGAAAAAACCTTCGCCAGCAATCAGGGCGAGCGGTATCTGAATTACCGCCTGGACGTTGACGGCACCATGGCCGCCTTCGCGATTACGCAGGTTGTTCTTGATGAAGCGACGCTGTTTAATATCGCGGTTGATCCTGCGTTTCAGCGTCGTGGGCTGGGAAGAGAACTGCTTGAGCACCTCATCCGTGAGCTCGAAACCCGTGACGTTTTCACCCTGTGGCTGGAAGTGCGCGCATCGAACGTCGCCGCCATCGCGCTCTATGAAAGCTTAGGCTTTAATGAGGCGACAATCCGCCGTAACTATTACCCCACCGCAGAGGGACGTGAAGACGCCATCATAATGGCTCTGCCGATTGGATAACGAAAATAAGGTTGTAACGATGAAATGGGACTGGATTTTCTTTGATGCCGATGAAACGTTGTTTACGTTCGACGCGTTCGGTGGTCTACAGCGGATGTTTCTCGACTATAGCGTAACCTTCACCGCAGAGGATTTTCAGGACTATCAGGCGGTGAATAAACCGCTGTGGGTGGATTACCAGAACGGTGCCATCACCGCGTTACAACTTCAGCATCAGCGTTTTGACGTCTGGGCGGAACGTTTAAAGGTGAGTCCGGGGACGCTGAACGATGCCTTCCTGAATGCGATGGCCGATATCTGCGCGCCGCTGCCGGGTGCGGTTTCCCTGCTTGATTCTCTGAAAGGCAAGGCGAAACTGGGCATCATTACCAACGGGTTTACCGCATTACAGCAAATCCGTCTTGAACGTACCGGCCTGCGCGATCATTTCGATGCGCTGGTGATTTCAGAAGAAGTGGGCGTACCAAAACCCGATCCGCGTATTTTTGATTACGCGCTGGCGCAGGCAGGCAATCCTGACCGCGAACGGGTACTGATGGTAGGTGACACCGCTGAGTCGGATATTCTGGGTGGCATGAACTCGGGCTTGTCGACCGTCTGGCTGAATGCGCACGGTCGCGTGAAGCCTGAAGGTATCGAACCGACCTGGACCGTGACGTCGTTGAACGAACTGGAGCAACTCCTGTGTAAACAATGATTGCCTGCCCCCCATTGATGGGTAAAATAGCCGCAAATTCGTATTCCATGATGCGTGGCGTGCTGCCGCGCTTATAAAAGAAGATTTAATTATGACGTTGTCTCCTTATCTGCAAGAGGTGGCCAAGCGCCGCACTTTTGCCATTATCTCGCACCCGGATGCCGGTAAAACGACCATCACCGAGAAGGTGTTACTGTTCGGACAGGCGATCCAGACTGCGGGTACCGTTAAAGGCCGTGGCTCCAGCCAGCACGCAAAATCTGACTGGATGGAGATGGAAAAGCAGCGTGGTATTTCGATTACCACCTCCGTGATGCAGTTCCCGTATCACAACTGCCTGGTGAACCTGCTGGACACCCCGGGGCACGAAGACTTCTCCGAAGATACCTACCGTACGCTGACGGCGGTTGACTGCTGTCTGATGGTGATCGACGCCGCAAAAGGTGTAGAAGACAGGACCCGTAAGCTGATGGAAGTGACCCGTCTGCGCGATACGCCGATCCTCACCTTCATGAACAAACTCGACCGTGACATCCGTGATCCGATGGAGCTGATGGATGAAGTGGAAAACGAGCTGAAAATCGCCTGTGCACCAATCACCTGGCCAATCGGCTGTGGCAAGTTGTTCAAAGGGGTTTACCACCTTTATAAAGACGAAACTTACCTGTATCAGACCGGTAAAGGCCACACTATCCAGGAAGTGCGCATCGTGAAAGGTCTGGATAACCCGGATCTGGATACGGCGGTAGGTGAAGAGTTGGCCGCACAGCTGCGCGACGAGCTGGAGCTGGTGAAAGGCGCGTCTCATGAGTTCGACAAAGAGCTGTTCCTGAGCGGTGAAATCACGCCGGTATTCTTTGGTACCGCGCTGGGTAACTTCGGCGTTGACCACATGCTTGACGGTCTGGTGGAGTGGGCGCCGCAGCCGATGCCACGTAAAACCGACACCCGTGAAGTGGAAGCACAGGAAGAGAAGTTCACCGGTTTCGTGTTTAAAATTCAGGCCAACATGGACCCGAAACACCGCGACCGCGTGGCCTTTATGCGCGTAGTGTCCGGTAAATATGAAAAGGGCATGAAGCTGCGCCAGGTGCGTATCGGTAAAGACGTGGTGATCTCCGATGCGCTGACCTTTATGGCGGGCGACCGTTCGCACGTTGAAGAGGCGTACCCGGGCGACATCATCGGTCTCCACAACCATGGCACCATCCAGATCGGTGATACCTTCACCCAGGGCGAAATGATGAAGTTCACCGGTATCCCGAACTTCGCACCGGAGCTGTTCCGCCGTATTCGTCTGCGCGATCCGCTGAAGCAGAAACAGCTGCTGAAAGGCCTGGTACAGCTTTCCGAAGAGGGCGCGGTACAGGTGTTCCGCCCAATCGCAAACAACGATCTGATCGTTGGCGCGGTGGGTGTGTTGCAGTTTGACGTGGTGGTGGCTCGTCTTAAGAGCGAATACAACGTGGAAGCGATTTACGAATCGGTGAACGTGGCGACCGCGCGCTGGGTTGAGTGTTCTGACGTGAAGAAATTCGAAGAATTTAAGCGTAAGAACGAAATTCAGCTGGCGCTCGATGGTGGCGATAACCTGACGTACATCGCCCCAACCATGGTTAACCTGAACCTGACTCAGGAACGCTATCCTGATGTTCAGTTCCGCAAAACCCGCGAACACTAATCCCCTCTCAGAGCACGGCTGCCGCCGTGCTCTTCTTTAATTCCTGTCTTATTAATCCCTTGCGGAATGTTCTTAATTCAACGCAATTTCTCGCTATTCGCGCGTTTTTTACCCAATTCTGAAAGCGGCTCTGTGAGAGTGATCTATATTTAACTCAGTGTTTAACGCCGGGCTTGGATAAATTAACTGTTCAATGCATGACTTTAGGTTATCCATTTTGCCCGTGCGTTTATTCGCAATATATAAAACTACTAAGGAAGTATGTAGCCCGAATAACGGGTAAACACAGGAATAGATCGATGAATATGACAAGACTGAAGATTTCGAAAACTCTGCTGGCTGTAACCCTGGGTAGCGTTTTGGTGAGCGGTTCCGCTCTGGCGGAAAGCAGCACCATGGATAAAGCACAGTCCACGGCCGATACCGCAGGGCAAAAAATCGATAGCTCTATGAATAAAGTCGGCAATTTCATGGATGACAGCTCAATCACAGCAAAAGTGAAAGCCGCACTGGTGGATGATGAAGCCATTAAGAGCACCGATATATCCGTTAAGACCGACAAGAAAGTGGTCACGCTGAGTGGCTTTGTTGAAAGCCAGGCTCAGGCCGAACAGGCGGTGAAAGTGGCGAAAGGCGTCGAAGGCGTTGCGTCCGTCAGCGATAAGCTGCACGTACGTGACAGCAAAAACGCGTCGGTGAAAGGTTATGCCGGTGATGCAGCCACCACTAGCGAAATCAAAGCTAAACTTTTAGCAGATGACATTGTGCCGTCCCGTAAGGTGAAAGTGGAAACCACCGATGGTGTGGTTCAGCTCTCCGGTACGGTAGATTCGCAGGCGCAAAGTGAACGTGCCGAGTCCATCGCGAAAGCGATTGATGGCGTGAAAAGCGTTAAAAACGATCTGAAAACGAAGTAAATCTGGACCATTCGCCCGTCTGGCTAAAACCAGCGGGCGAAAATAAGAACGACTCTGGAAAACGCCGGTGAGTGACCTGAGCGCTCACGTTTAGCGGCCGACATTAACTATGGTAAAGGAGAGGCTTATGTTTCGTTGGGGCATTATATTTCTGGTTATCGCGTTAATTGCCGCCGCATTGGGCTTTGGTGGACTGGCGGGTACTGCGGCATGGGCAGCAAAAGTTGTCTTTGTCGTCGGTATTATTCTGTTCCTGGTCAGCCTGTTTACCGGACGTCGACGTCCGTAGCAAACGCAATATTCCTTCAACAAAAAAAAGCCAGTCACTGCGACTGGCTTTTTCTTATTTGCGTTGCAGGTCGTGTGCGTTACTGTGTTGTTACAGAATAACCAGAACAGGAAGGCAGAGGTGGGGCAACGAATTCCCGTTACGCTCGGCAATATCGCGCCGCTAACGTTAAAGCCGTTTCGTGCAGGCCAGCTCGCGCTGGTCTGTGAGGGGGGCGGGCAGCGTGGCATTTTCACTGCGGGCGTGCTGGATGAATTTATGCGCGCGCAGTTCAACCCGTTTGACCTTTACTTCGGCACCTCAGCCGGGGCACAGAACCTGTCTGCCTATGTCTGTAACCAGCCTGGTTATGCGCGAAAAGTGATAATGCGCTATACCACGGCGAAAGAATTTTTTAATCCGGTACGCTTTGTGCGTGGCGGCAATCTGATCGATCTCGACTGGTTGCTGGAATCCACCTCCAGCCAGATGCCGCTGGCTATGGACACTGCAGCGCGCCTGTTTGATGGCGGGAAAGAATTCTGGATGTGTGCCAGCCGGGGAGATGATTATTCACCGGGGTATTTCTCTCCGCAGAAGGAGAACTGGCTGGATATCATTCGTGCCTCGAGTGCCATTCCCGGTTTTTATCGTACCGGTGCGCAGCTGGATGGCATCAGTTATCTGGATGGGGGGATCAGTGACGCAGTGCCAGTGCAGGAAGCTGCCCGGCGCGGAGCGAAAACTATTGTGGTGATCCGTACCGTACCGTCGCAAATGTACTACACCCCGCAGTGGTTTAAACGCATGGAGCGCTGGTTAGGCGACAGCAGCCTGCAACCGCTGGTGAACATCGCTAAACAGCATGAAACCACCTACGGCGCGATGCAGCGTTTCATTGAAAAACCGCCGGGAAAACTGCGTATTTTTGAAATCTATCCACCTAAGCCGCTGGTCAGTATGGCGCTGGGCAGCCGCGTCCCGGCGTTGCGTGCAGATTATAAAACGGGCCGGCTGTGCGGCCGTTACTTCCTGGCGACAGTGGGGAAAATGCTGGCGGAGCAACCACCGCTACATCGGCATAAACGTATTATTATGCCGCCTGCGATTGTCGCTAACGATACCCTGACGATGCCGCTGGTGGATATTCCGCAGGCGAATGACGCTCTATTGGATAACGAGGATCTGGCGTGACGCACTGCTTTGTCGATACCCACTGCCACTTTGATTTTCCACCGTTTACGGGGGATGAAGAGCAAAGTATTGCGAAAGCTGCCGAAGCAGGCGTTCAGGCCATCATTGTGCCGTCAGTGGAAGCTGCTTACTTTTCCCGTGTGTTGGAGCTTGCCACACGACATCCCGCGCTCTATGCCGCGCTCGGCCTCCATCCGATTGTCATTGAGCGACATCTTGATGAGCACATTGAGAGGCTTGATGAGGTACTGCAGACCGCGGGAGACAAACTTGTCGCCATCGGTGAGATCGGCCTCGATCTTTACCGTGAGGAGCCGCAGTTTGAGCGTCAGCAGACGATCCTTGATGCGCAGCTCAGGCTGGCCAAGCGTTACGATCTGCCCGTGATCCTCCACTCAAGACGCACGCACGATAAGCTGGCGATGCACCTGAAACGCATCGATCTACCACGGAGAGGTGTCGTACACGGTTTCTCCGGCAGCCTGCAGCAGGCGCAGCGTTTTACCGAACTGGGCTATAAAATTGGCGTGGGTGGCACCATCACTTATCCGCGTGCCAGTAAAACCCGGGACGTAATGGCACAGCTGCCGCTGTCGGCGCTTCTGCTGGAAACCGACGCGCCGGATATGCCGCTGAATGGTTTTCAGGGCCAGCCGAATCGCCCGGAACAAGCGGCGCGCGTGTTTACCACCCTGTGTGAACTGCGAAAGGAGCCTGAAGAGGTGATTGCCGATGCGCTGCTTGAGAATACCCGTTCGGTATTTGGCATTACGCTATAGGTAAAGCGCCGGACGGATCACGGTTATCTTCTGTTTTTCCAGCGCGAGCGCCAGCGGCTCAACGTCTTCCGGTGTAGCGCTGCGCCATGACGCCGCTTCGCCATAAACCCCCTGTGCATGAAACGCGTTGATTCGCACCGGGACGTTTCCAAGCCCGTGGATAAATGTCGTCAGCGGTTTGATCTGTTCCAGATAATCGCACCGATCCGGGATGACCAGTAAGCGCAGTTCCGTCAAACGGTGACGATCGGCCAGCCAGCGAATGCTTTGTTTAATCTGTGGGTTTTCGCGTCCGGTCAGGAAACGGTGATGCTCATTTCCCCATGCTTTTAGATCCAGCATCGCGCCATCCAGCACCGGCAGGAGTTTCTGCCAGCCGGTTTCACTTAACAGGCCATTGCTGTCCACCAGGCAGCTTAGATGATTCAGCGTGGGATCCGTTTTGATCGCCGTGAAAAGCGCGATCAGAAAAGGAAGTTGCGTGGTAGCCTCACCGCCACTCACCGTAATACCCTCAATAAAGGGTGCAGCTCTGCGGATTTGCGCGAGGATCTCCTCCACGCTAAAGCGATGCGCCATGGGCGTTGCCTGCTGCTGGCACTGGCGGAGGCAGGTGTCGCACTGCTGGCAGTCACTCTCCTGCCACCAGACGCGCCTGGCATGAATGGTCAGCGCGTCGTGCGGACAGTGGGGCACGCAGTCACCGCAGTCGTTGCAGCGGCCGATCGTCCACGGGTTGTGGCAGGTTTTACAACGCAGGTTACATCCCTGCAGGAAAAGAGCCAGGCGGCTGCCCGGCCCGTCCACGCAGGAGAAAGGGATAACCTGACTAACTAAAGCGCATCTGCTGTTCATGGCTAATCACGCGCGGCTGACGTTCGAGGATGCGGGTGTTACGCGCGGCTTCTTCTCCAAGCCACGTGGTATTAGTACGCGATCCGGCTTCACGGTATTTTTCAAGATCTGACAAGCGCACCATATACCCGGTCACGCGTACCAGATCGTTACCGGCTACGTTCGCGGTGAATTCACGCATACCGGCTCTGAACGCACCAAGACATAGCTGAACCACCGCCTGCGGGTTGCGTTTTACCGTCTCATCCAGGGTCAAAATATCGCTGATCCCTGAGTGGTAGTATTTATGATGCGGCGCTACGGCCAGCAGATGGTTGATCGGATCCGGTTCATCCCCATAGGGCAGGCGCGCCCCCGGCGTGGTGCCGGAGTCAGAGCTGATCCCCGACTGCGCGTGGAGCATCGCGCGGTGCTTCCAGCCGTGTTTCACCGGCGTGTTTTCCACAAATGCCGCAAGCTGCCCGCTGATGCGGTAGCCCAGCGCGTTGGCCTGCTCGTCTTTACCGTAGCGCCCCGCAATACTTTCCTTTTCGCAAAGTATGTTCACCGCTTCTGCCAGACCGTACATCCCAAACATCGGCACAAACCGATCGGCATCAATCAGCCCCTCTTTTACCAGGAAGCTATTCTCAAAGAAGCCAGATTGCTCGTACAGGAAATCGCAGCGTGAATCGATGATAGCAATTTGCTGCCGGCAGTAATGCGGGAGCGTGCGGGTGAAGAAGTCTTCAATGGAAGTGCTGCGTTCAGCAATGGCTTTGAGGTTAAGGCGTACCAGGGTGCTGCCACCGCCCGCAAGCGGCAGGGAGTTGTAACAACTCACCACGCCGTAACGGCTTTTTGTGAAAATTTTATCATTTTCAGGGCCGTTAGAAATATGCGGTTTACTGCATTCACAGATGTTTTTTGCCACCTCAATCAGCAAATCGCCCGGGGTAATATCTGGGTCGTAGATAAAGGTGAGGTTCGGCGCGACCTGCTTCAGCTCTGCATCGGCACGCAGAATGGCACGGGTGATGGGGCCGTCAGCAGGCCCGATGTTTGCGTGCATAAATGCATCCGGCAGCGTTCGGTCGAGATAGCGCCAGAAACGTTTTATTCGGCTATCAACCTCTTCTTGTGTTAGAATTCTAACATACGGTTGCAGTAACACATCAAGATGGCCCAGATAGACAGGCATGGATGTTACGGATGGCACATGGTGGTAAAGAATGGTGAGTAGTGAAAGAGCGTCATCCAGGTCTTTCGCGCCTTCCAGCTCCAGCCATTCTGAGCCGTTAGCCAAAAATTTTGCGTAATCCGGCAGAACATAGCGGGGTTTGTAAGGTGCGTGGCCTTCGAACATGTCGCAGATAAACCCCTCGTCCAGCGCGGCGCGCGCTGCCTGAGGGAGTTCAGGATAAGGCAGGTTGTTTTCCGCTTCCAGCGCCAGGAAATGACGTTTTTGTTCCGGGGTTAACACCGGGCTTGTCACAATGTGCTGGCAACGTTGTTGCAGGGCGTCGGGGCTGGAGTGGGACATGATCGCTTCCTTGTTTATTCTGCGGATGATGAACGGATTGTAGGAAGCCAGCCTGTTGTGGCTTTTGATCCGACAGGGGGTATTGCTGCTTTCGTCAGCAATTAGCACGATAAAATTTGAAGAAGATCTCATTACAGTAATGCAAATTTGTACGTAGTTTTCATTAACTGTGATGAATGTCGAAGTGTGGATGCGGGTGAATGTTAGAATACTCACAGACCCGCAAGGTAAAATTTATACGGCACTGCCGTTGGAGAATGTTATGACCGATTTAACTGCAAGCAGCCTGCGCGCGTTGAAACTGATGGACCTGACCACCCTGAACGATGACGACACCAATGAAAAAGTCATCGCCCTGTGCCATCAGGCGAAAACGCCCGTCGGTAACACCGCTGCTATCTGTATCTACCCGCGCTTTATCCCGATTGCCCGTAAAACGCTGAAAGAGCAGGGCACGCCGGACGTGCGTATTGCAACCGTGACTAACTTCCCGCACGGCAACGACGATATCGAGATTGCGCTGGCAGAAACTCGCGCAGCTATTGCTTACGGTGCAGATGAAGTTGACGTGGTATTCCCATACCGTGCGTTGATTGCGGGCAACGAGCAGGTCGGTTTTGACCTGGTGAAAGCCTGTAAAGATGCGTGTGCTGCGGCAAACGTACTGCTGAAAGTGATCATCGAAACCGGTGAGCTGAAAGAAGAAGCCCTGATTCGTAAAGCATCTGAAATCTCCATCAAGGCGGGTGCTGATTTCATCAAAACCTCTACGGGTAAAGTGCCGGTTAACGCCACCCCGGAAAGCGCACGCATCATGATGGAAGTGATCCGCGATATGGGCGTGTCCAAAACGGTTGGTTTTAAACCTGCGGGCGGCGTACGTACCGCGGAAGATGCGCAACAGTTCCTGGCCATCGCGGATGAACTGTTCGGCGCTGAATGGGCAGATTCCCGTCACTATCGCTTTGGCGCATCTAGCCTGCTGGCCAGCCTGCTGAAAGCGCTGGGTCACGGCGATGGTAAGAGCACAAGCAGCTACTAAGGTTTGAATTGCCGGGTGACGCGAAGCGATCCCGGCTTATTTCGGGAGGTTACCGTGTTTCTCGCACAAGAAATTATTCGTAAAAAACGTGATGGTCATGCATTAAGCGACGAAGAGATCCGCTTCTTTATCAACGGCATTCGTGATAACACCGTCTCTGAAGGGCAGATCGCTGCGCTGGCGATGACCATTTTCTTCCACGATATGTCGATGCCTGAGCGGGTCTCGCTGACGATGGCGATGCGAGATTCAGGAACCGTTCTGGACTGGAAGAGCCTGAACCTTAACGGCCCGATTGTGGACAAGCACTCCACAGGTGGCGTAGGTGATGTGACTTCCCTGATGCTCGGCCCAATGGTGGCGGCCTGTGGGGGTTACATCCCGATGATCTCCGGGCGCGGCCTCGGCCATACCGGTGGTACGCTCGACAAACTGGAAGCCATTCCGGGCTTCGATATCTTCCCGGATGACAACCGCTTCCGCGACATTATTAAAGACGTTGGTGTGGCGATTATCGGCCAGACCAGCTCTCTTGCTCCAGCAGATAAGCGTTTCTATGCCACCCGCGATATCACCGCGACCGTTGACTCCATCCCGCTGATCACCGCCTCTATTCTGGCGAAGAAACTGGCCGAAGGGCTGGACGCGCTGGTGATGGATGTAAAAGTAGGTAGCGGCGCGTTTATGCCAACCTATGAACTTTCTGCCCAGCTTGCCGAAGCGATCGTTGGCGTCTCCAACGGTGCCGGCGTGCGCACCACTGCACTGCTCACCGACATGAACCAGGTTCTGGCCTCCAGTGCAGGTAATGCGGTTGAAGTGCGTGAAGCCGTACAATTCCTGACCGGTGAATACCGCAACCCGCGTCTGTTCGACGTCACCATGGCACTGTGCGTTGAGATGTTAATCTCCGGCAAGCTTGCCAAAGATGATGCAGACGCGCGCGCGAAACTGCAGGCGGTGCTGGATAACGGCAAAGCGGCGGAGATCTTTGGTCGCATGGTGGCGGCGCAGAAAGGTCCAACTGATTTCGTGGAAAACTACGCGAAATACCTGCCAACGGCGACGCTCAGTAAAGCGGTTTATGCCGATAGCGAAGGCTTTGTCTCAGCCATGGATACCCGTGCACTCGGCATGGCGGTTGTCTCAATGGGCGGCGGTCGTCGCCAGGCATCGGACATGATTGATTACAGCGTCGGCTTTACCGATATGGCCCGATTGGGCGACAGCGTCGACGGACAACGTCCGCTGGCGGTGATCCACGCCAAAGATGAAGCCAGCTGGCAGGAAGCGGCGAAAGCGGTTAAAGCGGCCATTACACTCGACGATAAAGCACCGGAAAGCACACCAACGGTCTATCGTCGTATCACTGAATAGCGGTATACTGATCTGATCAATCATTTTTAAGCACTACGTACGGAGAACAATTATGAAACGTGCATTTATTATGGTGCTGGACTCATTCGGCATCGGCGCAACCGAAGATGCAGAACGTTTTGGTGACGTGGGTTCCGATACCATGGGTCACATCGCGGAAGCCTGTGCCAAAGGCGAAGCGGATAAAGGTCGTAAAGGCCCTCTGACTCTACCCAACCTGACCCGCCTGGGTCTGGTGAAAGCGCATGAAGGTTCTACCGGTAAAATTGCAGCAGGTATGGACGGCAACGCGGAAGTGGTGGGTGCCTACGCATGGGCTCACGAGCTTTCTTCCGGTAAAGACACCCCGTCTGGACACTGGGAAATCGCCGGTGTGCCGGTTCTGTTCGACTGGGGCTACTTCTCCGATCATCAGAACAGCTTCCCGCAGGAACTGCTGGACAAGCTGGTTAAGCGTGCAAACCTGCCGGGCTACCTCGGTAACTGCCACTCTTCCGGTACCGTGATCCTGGATGAGCTCGGTGAAGAGCACATGAAAACCGGCAAACCGATTTTCTATACCTCTGCTGACTCCGTGTTCCAGATTGCCTGTCACGAAGAAACCTACGGCCTGGATAAACTTTACGAACTGTGCGAAATCGCTCGTGAAGAGTTGACCGAAGGCGGATACAACATTGGTCGCGTTATCGCACGTCCGTTTATCGGCGACAAAGCGGGTAACTTCCAGCGTACCGGTAACCGTCACGATCTGGCCGTTGAGCCACCGGCACCAACCGTGCTGCAGAAGCTGGTTGAAGAGAAAGACGGTCACGTGGTGTCCGTGGGTAAAATTGCGGATATCTACGCCAACTGCGGCATCACCAAGAAAGTGAAAGCCACCGGTCTGGACGCGCTGTTTGATGCCACCATCAAAGAGATGAAAGAGGCGGGTGACAAGACCATTGTTTTCACCAACTTCGTCGACTTCGACTCTTCCTGGGGCCACCGTCGTGATGTTGCCGGTTATGCAGCGGGCCTGGAGTTGTTCGACCGCCGTCTGCCGGAGCTGATGGAACTGGTGGGTGAAGATGACATTCTGATCCTGACGGCGGACCACGGCTGTGACCCAACCTGGACCGGTACCGATCACACCCGTGAGCACATTCCTGTGCTGGTGTACGGCCCGAAAGTGAAACCAGGCTCCCTTGGTCACCGTGAAAGCTTCGCGGATATCGGCCAGACCCTGGCGAAATACTTTGGTACGTCCGACATGGAATATGGCAAGGCCATGTTCTGAATCATGTTGGGTGCGGTCTGATGCCCTCACCCAACCCTCTCCCACAGGGAGAGGGTGAAAAGAATAAACAATTTAAAAGGAACTGAAGATGGCAACTCCTCACATTAACGCAGAAATGGGTGATTTCGCTGACGTCGTATTGATGCCGGGTGACCCGCTGCGCGCGAAGCACATTGCAGAAACTTTCCTCGAAGACGTGCGTGAAGTGAACAACGTTCGCGGCATGCTGGGCTTCACCGGGACTTACAAAGGCCGCAAAATCTCCGTTATGGGCCACGGTATGGGTATCCCATCCTGCTCCATCTACACCAAAGAGCTGATCACCGATTTCGGCGTGAAGAAAATCATCCGTGTGGGCTCCTGCGGCGCTGTGCGCATGGACGTTCAACTGCGTGATGTGGTCATTGGTATGGGTGCCTGCACCGATTCCAAAGTCAACCGCATGCGTTTCAAAGATCATGACTTTGCTGCGATTGCAGACTTTGGCATGGTGCGTAACGCCGTTGACGCAGCAAAAGCGCTGGGCGTTGACGCTCGCGTAGGTAACCTCTTCTCTGCTGACCTGTTCTATGCGCCAGACGGCGGCGAGATGTTCGACGTGATGGAAAAATACGGCATCCTGGGCGTGGAAATGGAAGCTGCGGGCATCTACGGTGTGGCGGCTGAGTTTGGTGCGAAAGCGCTGACCATCTGCACCGTGTCTGACCACATCCGTACCCACGAGCAGACCACCGCTGCCGAGCGTCAGACCACCTTCAACGACATGATCAAAATCGCGCTGGAATCCGTTCTGCTGGGCGATAAAGAGTAATTCTGTCTCTTCCGCCCCTCTCCCTGTGGGAGAGGGGCGGGGTTAGGGTACCAGACCGCACCTAGCGCACGGCCTGTGCAATCCACGCTGACAGCTCCCGCAGCTCATTTTTCTGCTCCGGGAAATCCTCGATCAACACCTCGCATTCCTGTTGCAGCATATCCGCCCGATACAAACAGCCCTGTACACGTGCCGCAAGTGCTTCCAGCGGTGCCGGATTCAGGCTATCGGTAAACACCTGCGTGCGGGTGATATGGCCTTTCTCCACGTCAAAATGCAGCTCCACGCCGCCCCAGGTAAAACGCTCATCCAGCAGGTGAGAAAATGCAGGAGCCTGACCGAAGTTCCACTCCCAACTGCTCTGACGGGCAAACGTCTCGGCAAAGTTGGGCAGATCCGGGGTTTTGTCTGGGGAGATCACTTCTGCTTCCACGCGCTCGCCGTAATGTTCAAAGAAAGCGTCACGGATCGCATCGCAAATCTGCTCGTGAGTAATCCCCGGCAGCAGTTCCACCAGATTTGCCACGCGTCCGCGAACGGAGGTAATCCCTTTGGCCTGCAGCTTTTTCTTATCGGGATTCAGATAGTTCGCCAGACGGCTGAGATCGGCGTTCAGAAGAAGGGTACCGTGGTGGAACCCGCGATCCATCGTTTCGCGGTAAGCCGAACCCGAGACTTTCCGGTCGCCTTCAACGGTTTTCACCACCAGGTCGTTACGCCCGGAGGCCTCTGCCGTCACGCCGAGCGCATTGAGGGCGTTCAGGACGATGGATGTTGAGATGGTTTTGTCGTACTCCGGTTTGCCCGCCATAAAGGTAAAGCAGGTATTGCCCAGATCGTGAAACACCGCGCCGCCGCCGCTGCTTCTGCGCGCCAGGCGGACGTTGTCCTCTTCCATACGCCGCGTATTGCACTCTTTCCACGGGTTTTGCGCACGACCGATGACCACCGTATCCGCGTTGCGCCAGAGAAATAGTACACGTTGGGTGGCGGGCATCTGGCGGAAGATGCACTCTTCTACCGCGAGATTAAACCAGGGATCGTAAGAGTCAGAGATAAGCAGGCGTAAAGTCGTCATGGCAGAGTTCCTTTTCCGGGTCGTCCGCCTACTTTATCATTAATCTTTCTTCTCGCTCTCTTCCTCTTCGGGGATAGACTTGCTTGCGGTCAGCAGGAACGGCGACTGTTGCCAGCGGGTGCGTTTGCCCTGAAGCAGCGTGCGCGCCAGCACGACGCCAATTGCCAGAGAGAGCAGCAGCATCAGGCGGAGAATATTGGTGGTGTTATCCACCTGTTTAGCTTCGGTTGGCAGGGTGTGAGTGTCGAGCGTCATACGTAGATACCCCAGTGGGCCATTTTTACCCTGGACAGGTTCGACAATCTGCTGGTTGAAATAGCCTCCGGCTTTTTTGCCGTCCAGCGCCAGCCTGTCGCGCACGTCGACATGTTCGCCGGCGCGGGCAATCAGGTCACCTTGCTCGTCATAAACGCCCGCATCCAGAATACGACTGTTTTCAGTGAGTTGACGTAAGACCTGACCGATTCGTTTATCGTCCGGCGTCTCGGTACGCATATAGGGTGCGACGTTGAGTGTCACCTGACGCGCCAGCGTGCGGGCCAGCTCTTCAAACTGTGGGTTACGTTGCCGTTGATGATTCTGGCTAAACCACGACGCCCCCTGCATCAGCACCACGAGGAGTGCGAGACAGAAAAGGACAATCACGGCGCGATGAAGCCGGAATTTCAGTTTTGCGCGAGCCATATTCCACCTGCTGAAAATTTAGGGCTTAATGTTGCCAGAAGTGATGGTTACAAGGTAGCCTCATGCGTTATTTTCCCTCTGGAACCTTCCGGCGCGAACGAAATTACAGGAGCTTTAATGCCGAACATTACCTGGTGTGACCTGCCAACGGATGTCTCTTTATGGCCAGGATTGCCGCTCTCTCTTAGTGGCGATGAGGTGATGCCTCTGGATTACCACGCTGGCCGTAGCGGCTGGCTGCTGTACGGACGCGGCCTGGATAAGCAACGCCTTACCCAATATCAAACCAAACTGGGTGCCGCGATGGTCATTGTCGCCGCCTGGTGTGTCGAGGATTATCAGGTCATTCGTCTGGCAGGCTCCCTGACGCAACGTGCGACACGCCTGGCGCATGACGCCGGGCTGGACGTTGCCCCGCTGGGTAAAATTCCTCACCTGAAAACGCCGGGCCTGCTGGTGATGGATATGGACTCTACCGCCATTCAGATCGAGTGTATTGACGAGATTGCGAAACTGGCAGGCAGCGGCGATCTGGTGGCAGAAGTCACCGAGCGTGCGATGCGCGGAGAACTGGACTTCACCGCCAGCCTGAGACAGCGCGTGGCGACCCTGAAAGGGGCCGATGCCAACATTCTGCGTCAGGTACGCGACGTGCTGCCGCTGATGCCAGGGCTGACGCAGCTGGTACTGAAGCTGCAGTCGTTAGGCTGGAAAGTCGCGATCGCCTCCGGTGGCTTCACCTTCTTCGCGGATTATTTGCGGGAAAAACTGCATCTGACCACCGTTGTGGCCAACGAGCTGGAGATCATGGATGGCAAGCTGACCGGCCAGGTGATCGGCGATATCGTGGACGCGCAGTACAAAGCTAACACCCTTACCCGTCTGGCGGAAAAATATGAAATTCCGCACGTCCAGACTGTCGCCATCGGCGATGGCGCGAACGATCTGCCGATGATCAAAGCAGCCGGGCTTGGCATTGCCTATCATGCTAAGCCGAAAGTGAACGAAAAGACGGAAGTTACTATCCGTCATGCTGACCTGATGGGGGTGTTCTGCATTCTCTCTGGCAGCCTTAATCAGAAATAACGAGGTAAACCGTGGCGAAAGCTCCAAAACGCGCATTTGTCTGTAATGAATGTGGTGCGGATTATCCGCGCTGGCAGGGGCAATGCAGCGCCTGTCATGCCTGGAACACCATCACCGAAGTGCGTGGTGTGGCGGCTTCGCCGAGCGTGGCGCGCAACGAGCGCCTGAGCGGTTACGCCGGTAACGCGGGCGTGGCGAAGGTGCAAAAGCTCTCGGATATCAGCCTCGAAGAGCTGCCGCGCTTCTCCACCGGGTTCAAAGAGTTTGACCGCGTGCTCGGCGGCGGCGTGGTGCCGGGCAGCGCCATCCTGATCGGCGGTAACCCGGGCGCGGGTAAATCAACCCTGCTGCTGCAAACGCTCTGTAAGCTCGCCGAGCAGATGAAAACCCTGTACGTCACGGGGGAAGAGTCCCTGCAGCAGGTAGCAATGCGCGCGCACCGCCTTGGCCTGCCAACCGGCAATCTGAACATGCTCTCCGAAACCAGCATCGAGCAGATCTGCATGATTGCCGAAGAAGAGCAGCCGAAGCTGATGGTTATCGACTCCATCCAGGTGATGCACATGGCGGACATTCAGTCCTCGCCAGGCAGCGTGGCGCAGGTGCGTGAAACCGCGGCCTATCTGACGCGCTTTGCTAAAACGCGCGGCGTGGCGATTGTGATGGTCGGCCACGTCACCAAAGACGGCTCGCTGGCGGGGCCGAAGGTGCTCGAACACTGTATCGACTGCTCCGTGATGCTCGACGGCGACGCAGATTCCCGCTTCCGTACCCTGCGTAGCCATAAAAACCGCTTCGGGGCGGTGAACGAACTGGGCGTATTTGCCATGACCGAGCAGGGGCTACGCGAAGTTAGCAACCCGTCGGCCATCTTCCTGAGTCGCGGCGATGAAATAACCTCCGGCAGCTCGGTGATGGTGCTGTGGGAAGGGACGCGCCCGCTGCTCGTTGAAATTCAGGCGCTGGTGGACGTGTCGATGATGGGCAACCCACGGCGCGTGGCGGTCGGTCTGGAACAGAACCGCCTGGCGATCCTGCTGGCGGTGCTGCACCGTCACGGCGGGCTGCAGATGGCGGATCAGGACGTCTTCGTTAACGTGGTGGGCGGCGTTAAAGTCACTGAGACCAGTGCAGACCTCGCATTGCTGCTGGCGATGGTCTCCAGCCTGCGAGACAGGCCGCTGCCGCAGGATCTGGTGGTATTTGGTGAGGTCGGTCTGGCTGGAGAGATCCGTCCGGTGCCAAGCGGCCAGGAGCGTATCTCCGAGGCGGCAAAACACGGCTTCCGCCGGGCGATTGTACCCGCCGCTAACGTGCCGAAAAAAATCCCGGAAGGGATGCAGGTTTTTGGCGTTAAGAAACTCGCAGATGCGTTAAATGTCTTTGACGACTTATAATTACGTATTCGATTTTGCAGGAGGCACCGTAATTTATGTCATCATTTGACTACATTAAGACCGCAATCCGCCAGAAGGGCTGCACGTTACAGCAGGTGGCGGACGCCAGCGGAATGACCAAAGGCTACCTGAGCCAACTGCTGAACGCCAAAATCAAAAGTCCCAGCGCGCAAAAGCTTGAGGCGTTACATCGCTTTCTGGGGCTTGAATTCCCGCGTATGCAAAAGAATATCGGCGTGGTATTCGGCAAGTTTTACCCGCTGCATACCGGGCACATCTATCTGATTCAGCGCGCCTGTAGCCAGGTGGATGAGCTGCACATCATCATGGGGTATGACGAAACCCGCGATCGCCAACTGTTTGAAGACAGCGCCATGTCGCAGCAGCCAACCGTGCCGGACCGTCTGCGCTGGCTGCTCCAGACCTTCAAGTATCAGAAAAATATCCGCATCCATGCCTTTAATGAAGAAGGCATGGAGCCGTATCCACACGGCTGGGACGTGTGGAGCAACGGCGTCAAAGCGTTCATGGAAGATAAGGGTATTGCGCCTAACTGGATCTACACCTCTGAAGAGTCAGACGCGCCGCAGTTCCGCGAGCATCTGGGTATTGAAACGGTGCTGATTGATCCGAAACGAACGTTTATGAACATCAGTGGGGCGCAAATCCGCGAAAACCCGTTCCGCTACTGGGATTACATCCCAACTGAAGTGAAACCGTTCTTTGTGCGTACCGTCGCCATTCTGGGCGGTGAGTCGAGCGGGAAATCAACGCTGGTCAACAAGCTGGCGAATATCTTCAATACCACCAGCGCGTGGGAGTACGGGCGTGACTATGTCTTTTCCCATCTGGGCGGCGACGAGATGGCGCTGCAGTATTCCGACTACGACAAAATAGCGCTCGGTCATGCCCAGTACATTGATTTCGCGGTGAAATATGCCAATAAAGTGGCATTCATTGATACTGATTTCGTCACCACCCAGGCGTTTTGTAAAAAGTACGAAGGGCGCGAGCACCCGTTCGTGCAGGCGCTGATCGATGAATACCGCTTTGACCTGGTGATCCTGCTGGAAAACAACACCCCGTGGGTGGCCGACGGGATGCGCAGCCTCGGCAGCTCCGTGGACAGGCGGGAATTCCAGACCATGCTGGTGGATATGCTCAATGAGAACAACGTTGAGTTTGTGCATGTTGAAGAGTCAGACTACGACTCCCGTTTCCTGCGCTGCGTCGAGCTGGTGAAGGAGATGATGGGGGAGCAGGGGTAAACGTTAACCGCCCTCTCCCAACGGGAGAGGGCCAGGGTGAGGGAATCAGACCACTCAGAACTCAACCACCACTTTCCCGCGCATATGCCCGTCCAGCACTTTACGGTGCGCCTCGGTAATGCTTTCCACGCTCAGCCCGTGCAGTGTCTCACTCAGCGAACTCTCTACCACACCGTTATCTACCAGTTTCGCCACCTCATTGAGGATCTCCCCCTGACGTGCCATATCGGCAGTCTGGTACATGCTGCGGGTGTACATAAATTCCCAGTGCAGGGCGGCAGATTTTGATTTCAGCTTATCCTGGTTCAGCGGATGCGCGTTCTCAACGATGGAGCAGATATGCCCCTGTGGTGCAATCAGCTCACTGACCGCATCCCAGTGGCCATCGGTGTCGTTGAGAATGAAAATGTAATCCACAAAGGTGATCCCCTGTTTTGCCAGCTCACCTTTCAGGTCGCGGTAGTTCACCACCACATCAGCACCGCGATCGCGGCACCACTGGGCAGAATCCTCTCTTGACGCCGTCGCGATGATCTTCACCTTGCTGTTGTGCTTCGCAAACGGGATCGCCAGCGATCCTACGCCACCCGCACCGCCGATAATCAACAGCGTTTTATCCGCGTCGGCATTCTGAATGTTCAGCCGCTCGAATAATCCTTCCCAGGCTGTCAGGGCGGTTAGTGGCAATGCGGCTGCGGCGGCCCAACCGAGGCTGGCTGGTTTGTGCCCGACGATACGCGCATCGATCAGCTGGTGGGTAGTGTTACTGCCAGGGCGGGTGATATCCCCTGCATACCACACCGCATCGCCCGGTTTAAATCCGCTAACGCCAGCGCCAACGGATTTAACGATACCGCTGGCATCCCAGCCGAGAATACGCGGCTCCTGCAGACCGTTTCTGGCAATACTGGCATGCACTTTGGTATCGACCGGGTTGATGGAAACGGCCTTCACCTCGACCAGCAGGTCGTGCTCGCCGGGTTGCGGCATCGGTTGAGCAATCTCAATAAAGGCTGAAGGGTTCGATGGGTCAACGGCAATGGCTTTAACGGACATGGTGTGCTCCTCAATGGAATGCGTTTTGTTGAGGCTAGTCTATTAAGTGGACAGCTGCATGATAAGATGGACAATCGAGAACTCAGCGTTCGTACAGGGTGAACAATCATGTTTAAACAGCTGCAGGATATGGCGCTGTTTGCGCTGGTGGCAGAGATGGGAAGTTTTACCGCTGCGGCGCAGAAGGCCGAACTGCCGAAATCCAGCGTCAGCCAGCGCATTAGCCAGCTTGAGCAGCAGGTGGGGATCCGTCTGCTTAACCGTACCACGCGCAGGCTGAACCTGACGTTTGCGGGCGAGCACTATCTGGTACACTGCCGCGAGATGCTGGCAGCCAGCGAGCGTGCAGAGTACGCCATTCAGCGGCTGCGCGAAAACCCGAGTGGTCGGCTAAGGATCACCTGCCCGGCAGGGATTGGCGCGACGCTGCTGGCGCATATGAACGCCGAGTTCCAGTTGAACTTTCCTGACGTGTCGCTGGATGTGTCGATCTCTGATGACGTGGTGGATCTGGTCGAGTCTGGCTTTGACGTGGCGTTGCGTACTGGCAAGCCGCAGGACTCCTCCCTGATAGGCCGGATGATTGGCCACTGCCCGCGCTATATGCTGGCCTCGCCCGAATATCTTGCACGTCGGGAGCCGCTGACGCATCCCCGCCAACTGGTGGAGCACCGCTGCATTACGCACAAAGCCTGGTCTGAGTGGTTGCTACGCAGCGAGAGTGAGGATTACCGCTATCTGCCGGATAACGCCCATATGACGGATAACCTGGTATACGCACGTGAGTGCGCCATTGCCGGTGCCGGGATTACGCTCTTACCCGCATTTCTGCTGGAAGATAAGGTGGAGAAGGGGGCGTTGGTAAAAGTGCTGCCAGAGTGGAATGTCGAGGGGAATGACCTGTGGCTGGCCTATCCAAGCCGGAAGCTGAATTCGCCTGCGCTGATGAGCTATATCGAGTTTGCGATGCAGTTCGATGAGGTGAAGCGGTATTACGTGGGCGGGTGATTTTGTGCGGCCTGATGCCCTCACCCTGTCCCTCTCCCACCGGGAGAGGGAACAAACATAAAAAACGGCAACCGAAGTTGCCGTTTTGCTTTTATTTCGCAATACGCTTGTACTTAATACGCTTCGGCTCCAGCGCGTCTGCGCCCAGCGTGCGTTTCTTGTACTCTTCGTATTCGGTGAAGTTACCCTCGAAGAACTCCACCTTACCTTCGTCCTGGTAGTCCAGGATGTGGGTCGCGATACGGTCCAGGAACCAACGGTCGTGCGAGATCACCATCGCGCAGCCCGGGAACTCCAGCAGGGCGTTTTCCAGCGCGCGCAGGGTTTCGATGTCCAGGTCGTTGGTTGGTTCATCGAGCAGCAGCACGTTACCGCCCACCTGCAGCAGCTTCGCCAGGTGCAGACGACCGCGCTCACCGCCGGACAGCTCGCCCACGCGTTTGCCCTGGTCGGTGCCTTTGAAGTTAAAGCGGCCAACGTAGGCGCGGCTTGGCATCTCGGTGTTGCCGATACGCATGATATCCAGACCGCCGGACACTTCTTCCCACACGGTTTTGCTGTTATCCATCGCGTCACGGAACTGGTCAACGGACGCCAGCTTCACGGTTTCACCCAGGGTGATAGAGCCGCTGTCAGGTTGTTCCTGACCGGACATCATGCGGAACAGGGTGGATTTACCCGCGCCGTTCGGACCGATGATCCCGACAATCGCGCCCTTCGGCACAGAGAAGCTCAGTTCGTCGATCAGCAGGCGATCGCCGTAAGACTTACGCAGATTGCTGACTTCAACCACTTTATCCCCCAGACGTGCTCCAGGTGGAATAAACAGTTCGTTGGTTTCGTTACGTTTCTGGTATTCGGTGTTGTTCAGCTCTTCGAAGCGTGCCAGACGGGCTTTGCCCTTAGACTGACGGCCTTTCGCGCCTTGACGAACCCACTCCAGCTCTTTCTCAATAGACTTGCGACGCGCCGCTTCCTGAGAGGCTTCCTGCGCCAGACGCTGATCTTTCTGCTCCAGCCAGGAGGAGTAGTTACCTTCCCATGGAATACCTTCACCACGGTCCAGCTCCAGGATCCAGCCTGCAACGTTGTCGAGGAAGTAACGGTCGTGGGTAATCGCCACAACGGTGCCTTCGAAGTCGTGCAGGAAACGCTCCAGCCACGCCACGGATTCTGCATCCAGGTGGTTGGTTGGTTCGTCGAGCAGCAGCATGTCTGGTTTTTCCAGCAGCAGGCGGCACAGCGCTACACGGCGGCGTTCACCACCGGACAGATTAGCGATTTTTGCATCCCAGTCCGGCAGACGCAGGGCGTCAGCGGCGCGCTCCAGCTGCACGTTCAGGTTATGACCGTCGTGCGCCTGGATAATTTCTTCAAACTTGCCTTGCTGAGCAGCCAGTTTATCGAAGTCAGCATCCGGCTCGGCATACTTGGCATACACTTCATCCAGACCTTTCAGGGCGTTAACCACTTCGGACACCGCTTCTTCAACGGATTCGCGGACGGTGTGTTCCGGGTTCAGCTGAGGTTCCTGCGGCAGGTAACCAATCTTGATGCCAGGCTGCGGACGGGCTTCACCTTCGATGTCTGTATCGATGCCGGCCATGATGCGCAGCAGGGTGGACTTACCGGCACCGTTGAGACCCAGAACACCGATTTTTGCGCCCGGGAAGAAGCTCAGCGAGATATTTTTAAGAATATGACGTTTCGGCGGGACAACTTTGCCGACACGATGCATGGTATAAACGAATTGAGCCACGTTGGACTTCGCCTCTTTTATCGTAATGAGAAGGAATTTCAGCCTCGAAGTGTAGCCTTTTTCACGACCTAATCCCAGCCAGGAACGTCGGGAGTGTTAAAACGCGCAAGAAAGGTAAAAAAGTGTCCATGACGTGGCGCGTTGCAGGATGCCTGGTTAGCATAAGTTGATTAGACTTTGACGTGGCAAGACGCTGCAATTGACGAAAAACAAAGAGGAAGAGCTTGTGGAAAAAGCCAAACAGGTGGTCTGGCGTCTGCTCGCTGCCAGCGTATGCGTAATGGCGGTAAGCCAGGCGGTGCATGCCGATTCACTGGATGAACAACGTAATCGCTACGCCCAGATCAAACAGGCGTGGGACAACAAGCAGATGGATACCGTGCAGGCGCTGATGCCGACACTGAAGGATTACCCTCTGTATCCGTATCTGGAGTATCGCCAGCTAACTGACGATCTCATGAATCAACCGACCGTCGCGGTGAATAATTTCATTCAGGCTAACCCAACCCTGCCTCCCGCGCGGACGCTACAGTCTCGTTTTGTGAATGAACTGGCTCGTCGTGAAGACTGGCGCGGGCTGTTGGCGTTTAGCCCTGAAAAGCCGAACACCACGGAAGCGCAGTGTAACTATTACTACGCAAAATGGGCCACGGGGCAGCAGGAAGAGGCGTGGAGCGGCGCCAAAGACCTGTGGTTAACCGGTAAAAATCAGCCCAATGCCTGCGACTCTCTCTTTGGAGCCTGGCGCGCTTCTGGCAAGCAAGATCCGCTGGCCTATCTGGAGCGTATTCGCCTGGCGATGAAGGCCGGAAACACGCGTCTGGTCACCGCGCTGGCGGGGCAGATGCCATCGGATTATCAAACCATTTCCTCTGCGGTGATTGGGCTGGCCAACGATCCCAACTCGGTGCTGACCTTCGCCCGCAGCACAGGCGCGACCGATTTTACCCGCCAGATGGCAGCGGTAGCCTTTGCCAGCGTGGCGCGTGACGATGTGGAAAACGCGCGGCTGATGATCCCGCAGCTGGTGCAGACGCAGCAGCTTAACGAAGAGCAAACCCAGGAGTTGCGCGATATTGTGGCGTGGCGACTGATGGGCACGGATGTGACTGATGAACAGGCGCGCTGGCGAGACGATGCCATTATGCGTTCGAACTCCATGTCGCTGGTGGAACGTCGCGTGCGAATGGCGCTGGGCTCAGGCGATCGTCGTGGGCTCAATACCTGGCTTGCGCGCCTGCCGATGGAAGCGAAAGAGAAAGACGAATGGCGCTACTGGCAGGCCGATCTGCTGATGGAGAGAGGACGTGATGAGGAAGCGAAAGAGATCCTCCATACTCTGATGCAGCAGCGCGGGTTCTACCCGATGGCGGCCGCGCAACGCCTGGGGGAAGAGTACACCTTCCGCATTGATAAAGCGCCAGCCAATGCGAACCCTGCATTGACGCAGGGGCCTGAAATGGCGCGCGTTCGCGAGCTAATGTACTGGAATATGGATAACACCGCGCGCAGCGAGTGGGCGAATCTGGTCACCAGCCGTAGTACTGACGAGAAAGCTCAGCTTGCCCGCTATGCGTTTGATAACCACTGGTGGGATCTGAGCGTGCAGGCCACGATCGCCGGTAAGCTGTGGGATCATCTCGAAGAGCGTTTCCCGCTGGCTTACAAAGATCTGTTCGATCGCTATACCAGCGGTAAAGATATCCCGCAAAGCTATGCGATGGCGATTGCCCGTCAGGAGAGTGCCTGGAACCCGAAAGTTCGTTCTCCGGTGGGTGCCAGCGGTCTGATGCAGATCATGCCGGGCACGGCAACGCACACGGTGAAGATGTTTAATATCCCGGGGTACAGCAGCCCGTCACAGCTTCTCGATCCGGATACCAACATCAATATCGGTACCAGCTACCTGCAGTATGTTTATCAGCAGTTCGGTAACAACCGTATCTTCTCGTCTGCGGCGTATAACGCGGGCCCTGGTCGCGTGCGCACCTGGCTTGGCAACAGCGCCGGACGTATCGATGCCGTGGCGTTTGTCGAGAGTATTCCGTTTTCGGAAACGCGTGGCTACGTGAAGAACGTGCTGGCGTATGACGCATACTATCGCTACTTCATGGGGCAGAAAGATACCCTGATGAGCGATGCCGAGTGGCAGAGACGTTACTGATCGGCGCGGGTTGTGTTATGCTGTACTCGCTAAAGAGTACAAGAGGCAGCATAACATGACCCAGCATTCCCCGTATTCCTCGGCAATGGCCGAACAACGTCATCAGGAGTGGCTTCGTTTTGTGGAGTTGCTCCGCCAGTCTTACGATCAGGATTTGCATTTGCCCCTTATGCAGCTGATGCTCACGCCAGATGAGCGTGAAGCGCTGGGCACGCGCGTGCGGATCATTGAAGAGCTGTTGCGCGGCGAAATGAGCCAGCGTGAACTCAAAAATGAGCTCGGCGCGGGTATCGCAACGATTACCCGCGGATCGAACAGCCTGAAATCGGCACCGGTTGAGCTGCGTCAGTGGCTGGAGTCTGTGCTGCTGGGCGATCAGCGATAAATCGCGTTATGGAACGGGCTTAAGGCCAGGATCACCGCCTGGTGGTAAACGCCTGAACGCGTCAGTGCGCCTGCAGTAAAGACGCCAATAGCCCCTTCTTTACGACCAATCTCATCAATGCCGGTGTACTGTGACATCACCGGCCCCAGCGCGTCACCCGCACGGACTTTTTCCAGAATGATCTCTGGCAGCGGCAGGGTGGCTGAACGCGCCTCTCCACGCTGTTCGCGGCTTTCAATCACCACCCAGCTAAAGGTTGCGCCTTCGTCGATACCCGCTTCGATCGCCACCCAGAAGTCAGCCTCAGGTGCCGCAACTTTGGCATTTGCCACGCGATTTCGTGCGCCAGCCCGCGTTTCCTCGCTGCCAAACGGCTGTTCAGGAACACCACTCTCGACGCCGATAGCATCAATATGGCAGGATCCTTCGCCGAAGATCTCTTCAAATGCCCTTAGAATTGCCTGAATTTTGGCAGGATTAGTGGTAGCAGAGACAACATGGTGCATAATTAAGCTCGATTCGAAAAAAAACTCATCGCAGTATAACGGAAAAAAAGCATGTTACAGGTATACCTTGTTCGCCACGGTGAAACGCAGTGGAACGCCGAGCGACGTATTCAAGGCCAGTCAGACAGTCCCCTCACTGAAAAGGGGGTACAGCAAGCGTGGCAGGTGGCGGAACGCGCCCGAACGCTGGGCATTACCCACGTTATCACCAGCGATCTCGGTCGCACACAGCAGACGGCACGCATCATCGCGGACGCCTGTGGCTGTGACGTCATGCTTGAGCCGCGCCTGCGCGAGCTGGATATGGGCGTGCTGGAAAAACGCCATATTGATACGCTGACGGAGAAGGAGGAGGGCTGGCGTCGTACGCTGGTTAACGGTACCGAAGATGGCCGTATTCCTGAAGGCGAATCCATGCAAGAGCTGAGCGTTCGTATGCATGCCGCACTCGCGGAATGCCTGAAGCTTCCGGCGGGAAGCCGTCCGCTGCTGGTGAGTCACGGGATTGCGTTGGGTTGCCTGGTGAGCACCATCCTGGGGTTACCGGCTTACGCTGAACGCCGTTTGCGTCTGCGCAACTGCTCCATTTCCCGGATTGATTACCAGGAAAGCGCATGGCTGGCGTCGGGGTGGGTGGTGGAGATGGCAGGGGACATTTCGCATCTCGATGCCCCTGCACTTGACGAACTGCAGCGTTAACGACGAATCGGAATTAAGAATTCCATACGCAGATTGATTGGGCCTTCTTCCGGTTTGGCATCCTGCGCCGGGTAGTAGCGCTCAATGTCCTGACCTTTACGGCGATTCAGATTCAGCATAGGCATGCAGGTTCCGTAAACAGTCAGGATAAACTCCTGAACGCCCGTTCCCAGCCCTTCATAGGCGAACATCACGTATTCGCCGCCTTCGAGCACGACAGGCTTCGAACCCTGAATATAGCCATTGGCCATCTCTGGGGTCAGCGCGGTGGTGTAGAACACCTCCTGCTCGTCGTCTTTTTCCTGACTTGGATGCGTTTCGTTGAGGCCATACAGAATCGGCGGGATCGCCGGGGCGTGGCTCAGGAAGTCGCGCCAGAACTGTACGCGCATCTGATGACGGAACTCAGAAATCTGCTCCAGAGAACAGGAATAGCTCTGCGTCGTACCGATCAGATGGGTTTCAGGCAACGTGACAATTTCGTATTTTGGCATCGCGAACTCGCCCAGACGCAGCGGTGGACGCATACCAAACGAGCTCCAGTCAGGCGAGCGACGATAAAGCGCTGGCGTTAACGAGAACTGTTTTTTAAAGGCTCGGGTGAAGGTTTGCTGCGAATCGAAACGATATTGCAGGGCAATATCCAGAATCGGCCGTGCCGTAAGGCGCAATGCCACAGCAGACTTAGACAGACGACGCGCGCGAATATAGGCCCCGATAGCATGACCGGTGACATCCTTGAACATCCTTTGCAGATGCCACTTGGAATAGCCTGCTTTAGCCGCCACATTATCCAGTGACAAAGGCTGGTCGAGATGACCTTCCAGCCAGGTGAGCAGGTCGCGAATAATTCCAGCCTGATCCATATACTATCCTCATCCTTAAAACAGCAGGTGCCTGATAACAGGTTAGCGGATAATAGCATTTTTTGATGTTTTAGCATTCAGTGTTTTTTTTGCGCATTCATGCTTTTTGGAGCACATTGTGGGCAAATATATTCTAATCCTGTGATCTTGCTACATTTTTGTCTAAAGTGTTGAATAATCGCCCAGTGTAATTTTAAAGAATGGTAACAATATGAAATACAAGACTTTGATCTTCACCGCGTTGATGCTGATGGTCGGGCGCGTGGCGCAGGCAGAACAGATTGGTTCCGTCGATACCGTGTTCAAAATGTTTGGCCCGGACCACAAAATTGTGGTCGAGGCGTTTGACGATCCGGACGTGAAAAATGTCACCTGCTATGTCAGCCGGGCGAAAACCGGCGGTATCAAAGGTGGCCTGGGACTGGCGGAAGATACCTCCGATGCGGCAATCTCTTGCCAGCAGGTGGGTCCGGTTGAGTTAAGCGATAAAATTAAGAACGGTAAAGCGCAGGGCGACGTGGTGTTCCAGAAACGCACCTCGCTGGTGTTTAAAAAGCTGCAGGTAGTACGTTTCTATGATGCGAAACGCAACACCCTGGCTTACCTGGCCTATTCCGACAAAGTGGTGGAAGGCTCACCGAAAAATGCGATTAGCGCGGTGCCAATCATGCCGTGGCGTTAATTCAGGGACGAACCATGCAACTACCTGTGGTCTGGCTGGTTGAAGACGAAATCAGCATCGCTGACACACTTATCTACATGCTTCAGCAGGAAGGATTCGCGGTGAAGGCGTTTGAACGCGGTCTGCCCGTGCTGGAAGAGGCGCGGCGGCAGTTACCCGCGCTGGCAATTCTTGATGTCGGGTTGCCGGACATCAGCGGCTTTGAGCTGTGCCGTCAACTGCTGGCGCTGCATCCGGCGTTGCCGGTGCTGTTTCTAACGGCGCGAAGCGACGAGGTGGATAAACTGCTCGGTCTGGAGATGGGGGCTGATGACTACGTCGCTAAACCTTTCTCACCGCGCGAAGTGTGTGCCCGGGTGCGGACAATTTTACGGCGGATGCAAAAATCAGCCGCGCCTTCGGATGTTGTGCGTATCGGCCAGTTTGAACTGAACGAACCTGCGGCACGAATCAGCTGGTGCGGTGAGGTGTTACCCCTCACGCGCTACGAGTTTTTGTTACTTAAAACATTGTTACAGGCTCCCGGACGTGTGTACTCCCGCCAGCAGCTAATGGACAAGGTGTGGGGCGAAGACGGGGACAGTTTCGATCGTACCGTGGACACCCATATCAAAACCCTGCGCGCCAAGCTGCGGGCGGTGAACGAGGAGCTTTCACCCATCAGCACCCATCGTGGTATGGGCTACAGCCTGGGGCTTTATTAATGCGCATTGGGATGCGGCTGCTGCTGGGGTACTTCCTGATCGTGGGTATCGCCGCGTGGTTTGTGCTGTCGATCTTTGTTCAGGAAGTGAAGCCCGGCGTGCGCAGGGCAACTGAAGGGACGTTGATCGATACCGCGACCTTGCTAGCCGAAGTCGGGCGCGAGGATCTCCTTTCGGGCAATGCGCAGCAGGGCAAACTGGCGCAGGCCTTTTCACAACTTCATCAGCGGCCTTTCCGCGCCAATATCGGCGGCATTCATAAAGTGCGCAACGAATACCACGTCTACATGACCGATGCGCAGGGCAGAGTGGTGTTTGATTCCGCGAGTCTGGCTGTGGGGAAAGATTACTCCCGCTGGAACGATGTCTGGCTGACCCTTCGTGGCGAATACGGCGCGCGGAGCACCCAGAGCAATCCTGACGATCCAGAGAGCACGGTGATGTATGTTGCGGCTCCGGTTGTGGACAACGGTAAGATTATTGGCGTGCTGTCGGTCGGGAAACCCAACAGCGCGATGGCCCCGGTTATCCATCGCAGCGAGCGACGGATCCTGTGGGCGGGTGGTGCATTGCTTGGCATTGCTTTGCTGATTGGCCTTGTTGTGGCGTGGTGGATCAATCGTTCTATCGGTACGTTGTCGCGCTACGCTGACGCGGTTACCACCGATTCCCCTCTGCCATTACCGAATCCCGGCAGCAGTGAACTGCGCAAGCTGGCGCAGGCGCTGGAGAATATGCGTATTCGCCTGGAAGGGAAAAATTACATTGAACACTATGTCCACTCGCTCACCCACGAGCTGAAAAGCCCGCTGGCCGCAATCCGGGGCGCGGCGGAAATTCTTGCTGAGCAGCCCTCACCGCAGGTCGCCAGGCGGTTTATCGACAACATCCTGGTGCAAAACGCGCGTATGCAATCGTTGGTCGAAAAGTTGCTTGCCCAGGCCCGGCTTGAAAATCGGGTGGAGATTGTCCCCACAAGCGTTGATGTCGATGCGCTGTTTGCGCGGCTAGCTGACGCCCGCTCGACGCTACTGACCGCTAAAAATATCACCCTGACCTGTAAAAGCACCGCGCTGTGTGTGGAAGGTGATGCGGAGCTGCTTGAACAGGCATTGGGTAATTTACTGGATAACGCCATCGACTTCACGCCGGAGGGCGGGGCTGTTCAGCTTGCAGCCCATGAAGGGGACAAGCAGATACACTTTACCGTCACCGACAGCGGCAGCGGGATCCCGGATTATGCCCTGACGCGAATTTTCGCACGTTTTTACTCTCTTCCTCGTGACAACGGATTGAAAAGCAGCGGCCTTGGGCTGGCCTTTGTACAGGAGGTGGCGCGTCTGCACCAGGGGGAGATCACATTGCGTAATCGTGATGAAGGTGGCGTGATGGCCACGCTGATACTTCACCGTCCCTTCACATAACTTCAAACTGGCCCCACATAGCCCGGTTACGCTCTCCTCATCACAAAGGAGACGTAATGATGAAATCCCCCCTGTTCTGGAAAGTAAGCACTCTGCTGGGGTGCATCCTGCTGTTGTTAGTCCCGCTTTTTATGGTCAGTAACCTGATTTCAGAGCGTGAAAACTACCGCAACGATGTTGAAAATACGCTTCGTCAGAGCACCAGCGGACCGCAAAAGCTGGTCGGTCCGATGATTGCGATTCCGATGACGGAGATCTTTTACAAGATAGAGGACGAGAAGAAGGTCGAATACAAGAAAAGCTATATGCATTTCATTCTGCCGGAATCTCTGGTTGTGGAAGGTAACCAGCGCGTGGAGTCCCGAAATATTGGCATCTACGACGGGCAAATCTGGAACGCTGACCTGAAGATAAAAGCACAGTTTAATACCGAAGAGCTAAAACAACTGAGAGGGGAAACGATAACAACAGGGCAACCGTTTATCGTAACGGGCGTTGGCGACGCGCGGGGCATTGGCACGGTCAGTATCTCTAAAATCAACGGTGAGACGCTAAGCGTGGAACCCGGTTCAGGCGTCTACGGGGCGCTTGCTGGGATCCACATCCCGCTGACCGACAAAGCGCTGGAAGCCAAAACGTTTGCGCTTGAGATGTCCCTCAGCCTGGCGGGAACGGGCAGTTTTGCGGTGGTACCGGTAGGGCGTAATAGCGAAATGACGCTCACCAGCAACTGGCCGCATCCGGGTTTTATGGGCGATTATCTCCCCGTTAAGCATCAGATAGGCGAGTCCGGTTTCCAGGCGAACTGGCAGAGCAGCTGGTTTGCAAATAACCTTGAGAGCTGGTTCTACGACAAGGAGTCGCCGGAGTGGGAGGCGCTCCCGGCCTTCAGCATCACGGTAGCGACGCCAGCCGACCAGTATCAGCTGACTGACCGTGCGATCAAGTACGCTATTTTGCTGATTGCGCTGACGTTTATGGCCTTCTTTGTCTTCGAAACCTTAACCGGATTACGCCTTCACCCGATGCAGTATCTGCTGGTGGGGCTGTCGCTGGTCCTGTTCTATCTGGTGCTGCTGGCGCTGTCTGAACACGTCGGGTTTACGCCCGCCTGGGTTGTTGCAAGTCTGGTTGGCGCAGCGATGAACGGAATGTACCTGCAGGCCGTGCTGAAAAGCTGGAAGCGCAGCGGGCTGTTTGTGCTGGCGCTACTCGGGCTGGACGTGGTGATGTGGTTCCTGCTGCGTTCGGAGGACAGCGCGCTGCTGTTGGGGTCAGCGGTTCTCGCGCTGGCGCTGTTTGCGGTGATGTACCTGACCCGGCATTTCGACTGGTACTCGCTCTCTCAGCCGAAGCGACCTCAGCCACCTGCAGCACCGGATGACGATACGATGCGGATTTGGAAATAAAAAAACGGCGCAAATGCGCCGTTTTTTAATGCGTTAACTGCGGGATTACTCCTGCAGATCACCGCAGAAACGGTACCCTTCGCCGTGGATCGTGGCGATGATTTCCGGGGTATCCGGCGTAGATTCGAAATGTTTACGAATACGACGGATCGTTACGTCTACGGTACGGTCGTGCGGTTTCAGCTCACGGCCGGTCATTTTCTTCAGCAATTCTGCACGGGACTGAATTTTGCCCGGGTTTTCGCAGAAGTGCAGCATGGCGCGGAATTCACTGCGCGGCAGTTTATACTGCTCACCGTTCGGGCTAATCAGTGAACGGCTATTGATATCAAGTTCCCAGCCGTTGAATTTGTAGCTATCGACGCTACGACGCTCTTCGCTGACCGTACCCAGGTTCATGGTGCGAGACAGCAGGTTGCGTGCACGAATGGTTAACTCGCGAGGGTTGAACGGCTTGGTGATGTAGTCATCCGCACCGATTTCCAGGCCAAGAATTTTATCAACTTCGTTGTCACGGCCTGTCAGGAACATCAACGCGACGTTCGCCTGTTCACGCAGTTCGCGCGCCAGAAGAAGACCGTTTTTGCCCGGAAGGTTAATATCCATGATCACCAGGTTGATATCATTTTCAGAAAGGATCTGATGCATCTCTGCGCCATCGGTCGCTTCAAAGACATCGTAGCCTTCTGCTTCGAAAATGCTCTTTAACGTGTTGCGTGTTACCAACTCGTCTTCAACGATAAGAATGTGCGGGGTCTGCATGTTTGCTACCTAAATTGCCAACTAAATCGAAACAGGAAGTACAAAAGTCCCTGACCTGCCTGATACATGTCGCAAATTAACATGACCGGCCTAACGTGACTAAAGTACGTAATTGCGTTCTTGATGCACTTTCCATCAACGTCAACAACATCATTAGCTTGGTCTTGGGTACTTTCCCTTTGGACCCGACAGTGTCAAAAACGGCTGTCATCCTAACCATTTTAACAGCAACATAACAGGCTAAGTGACACCAGACACCCAATAAAACTACGCTTCGTTGACATATATCAAGTTCAATTGTAGCACGTTAACAGTTTGATGAAATCATCGTAGCTGAATGCTAGCCTTTATCACAATTTTTCAATAAACCAACTAGTTGCGGACCTTGATTTATAAACGAAGTGAATCCAATCAGAATAGGGTATTCATGTCGCTATTATCATTATAAAACATAAGGATAATAGTCTTCTGTTAACATTCTAACTGATTGTTCAGACACAAAATAGTTTAGCGTTTTTAATTTGTTATGAAACGCTATTTCGGTGATTTGTGTTGCAATTTTGTAAATTCGCGCTGCGTAATATGTTGATGTGCATCACATTTTTACCCGCTAACTGATTAAAAAGAGAGCATAAATGCATCTGTCGATTGTACTGGTTGCCCCAGCCAGAGCCGAAAATATAGGCGCAGCGGCGCGTGCCATGAAGACCATGGGTTTTACCGATTTACGTATTGTGGACAGCGCGGCCCATCTGGAGCCTGCCGCCCGGTGGGTGGCGCACGGGTCGGGAGATATTCTCGATAATATAACTACTTACGACACACTAGCCGCCGCGTTGCACGACATTTCGTTTACCGTTGCGACCACCGCGCGCAGCCGTGCGAAATTCCACTACTACGCCACCCCTGCTGAACTGGTGCCCATGCTGAAAGAGAAAAGCCAGTGGCTGGAGAAAGCCGCGCTGGTGTTTGGCCGTGAAGATTCCGGGTTAACAAACGAAGAGCTGGAACTCGCTGACGTGCTCACGGGGGCACCGATGGTGGCCGATTATCCGTCCCTGAATTTAGGCCAGGCGGTCATGGTCTACTGCTATCAATTAGCTTCCCTAATGCAAATCTCTCAGCCACAGGCTGAGGGGGCAAACGAAAACCAGCTGGCCGCACTGCGCGCTCGTGTTGAGCAACTGTTATCTCAATTGGGGGTAGCGGACGATCAAAAAATGGCTGACTGGCTGCAGCAGCGTTTGGGGCGTCTTGAGCAGCGGGACACCGCCATGCTGCACCGTTTGCTGCACGATATTGAAAAAAAATTGGCCGAGTAAAATACTGCCATAAGTTTTTACTATGGCGAATAAGTCTGTCTGGATGGGTTGCACTTGGGGGAATCGGATGAAAATAAATCTGCACGCAGCGGGACGTGAGAGTCTCCCGAAATGTGATCAAATTAAAAATCCATTGACTTAAGGTGCCCGATCATTTAACCCTAAAAGAATACAGCACAGACAGATAATAATGACAGAGTACACAACATCCATGAAACGCATCAGCATCACCACCATTACCACAACCATCATCATTACCACAGGTAACGATGCGGGCTGACGCGTACAGGAAAAACAAAAAAAAGCCCGCACCTGAACAGTGCGGGCTTTTTTTTCGGCTAAAGGAAACGAGGTAGAACCATGCGAGTGTTGAAGTTCGGCGGTACATCAGTGGCAAATGCAGAACGTTTTCTGCGCGTAGCCGATATCCTGGAAAGCAACGCCAGGCAGGGGCAGGTTGCGACCGTGCTCTCTGCCCCGGCAAAAATCACGAACCATCTGGTGGCGATGATTGAAAAAACCATCGGTGGTCAGGATGCACTCCCGAACATCAGCGACGCAGAGCGCATCTTCGCTGACTTACTGCAAGGGCTGGCAGAGGCGCAGCCAGGCTTTCCGCACGCTCAACTGAAGTCCTTCGTTGAGCAGGAATTCGCGCAAATTAAACATGTTCTGCACGGCATCAGCCTTCTCGGCCAGTGTCCGGACAGCATCAACGCGGCACTGATCTGCCGCGGCGAAAAACTCTCTATCGCTATCATGGCGGGCGTGCTTGAAGCGCGCGGTCATCACGTGACTGTGATCGATCCGGTTGAAAAACTGCTGGCGGTGGGCCACTACCTCGAATCCACTGTTGATATTGCCGAATCAACTCGCCGCATCGCTGCAAGCAAAATTCCGTCTGACCACATGATCCTGATGGCAGGCTTCACCGCCGGTAACGAGAAGGGTGAGCTGGTGGTGCTGGGCCGTAACGGCTCCGACTACTCCGCCGCCGTGCTGGCCGCCTGTTTACGCGCGGACTGTTGTGAGATCTGGACTGACGTTGATGGTGTTTATACCTGCGACCCGCGCCAGGTACCGGACGCCAGGCTGTTGAAGTCGATGTCGTACCAGGAAGCGATGGAGCTTTCCTACTTCGGCGCTAAAGTCCTTCACCCGCGTACCATCTCCCCGATTGCCCAGTTCCAGATCCCTTGCCTGATTAAAAACACCGGTAACCCGCAGGCACCCGGTACGCTGATTGGCGCGAGTAACGATGAAGACGGCCTGCCGGTGAAAGGCATCTCTAACCTCAACAACATGGCGATGTTCAGCGTCTCCGGTCCGGGGATGAAAGGGATGGTCGGTATGGCGGCGCGCGTGTTTGCAGCCATGTCCCGCAACGGCATCTCCGTGGTGTTGATCACCCAGTCTTCTTCCGAATACAGCATCAGCTTCTGCGTGCCGCAGGCCGACTGCCTGCGCGCCCGCCGCGCGCTGGAAGAAGAATTCTATCTTGAGCTGAAAGAAGAACTGCTTGAGCCGCTGTACATTCAGGAACGTCTGGCGATCATCTCGGTGGTGGGCGATGGCATGCGCACGCTTCGTGGTATCTCCGCCAAGTTCTTCGCTGCGCTGGCACGCGCCAATATCAATATCGTTGCGATTGCCCAGGGCTCGTCAGAGCGTTCAATCTCTGTTGTTGTGGACAACGATGACGCCACCACTGGCGTTCGCGTGGTTCACCAGATGCTGTTCAACACCGATCAGGTCATCGAACTGTTCCTGATTGGCGTGGGCGGCGTTGGCGGCGCGCTGCTGGAGCAGGTGAAGCGCCAGCAGGCGTGGCTGAAGAAGAAACATATTGATCTGCGCGTCTGCGGGATCGCCAACTCAAAAGCGTTGCTGACCAACGTGCATGGCCTGAATCTGGAAAACTGGCAGGCGGAAATGAACGAGGCGAAAGAGCCGTTTAATCTGGGACGCCTGATCCGACTGGTGAAAGAGTATCACCTGCTCAACCCGGTGATTGTCGACTGTACGTCGAACCAGGCGGTTGCCGATCAGTACGCTGACTTCCTGCGTGAAGGCTTCCACGTGGTGACGCCGAACAAAAAGGCCAACACCTCGTCGATGAACTACTACCACCAGTTGCGCCTGGCGGCGAGCAAATCGCGTCGCAAATTCCTGTATGACACCAACGTGGGTGCTGGTTTGCCGGTTATCGAGAACCTGCAAAACCTGCTGAACGCGGGGGATGAACTGCAGCGTTTCTCCGGTATCCTCTCCGGATCGCTGTCGTTTATTTTCGGCAAACTGGATGAAGGCATGAGCCTTTCAGAAGCGACCCGCGCTGCGCGTGAACTGGGTTATACCGAGCCGGATCCGCGTGACGATCTCTCCGGGATGGATGTGGCGCGTAAGCTGCTGATCCTGGCGCGTGAAACAGGTCGTGAGCTGGAGCTTTCCGATATCGTGATTGAACCGGTTCTGCCAGCAGAATTTGATAGCTCCGGTGATGTCGGTGCCTTTATGGCTAATTTGCCGCAGCTTGACGATGCGTTTGCCGCACGCGTTGCGAAAGCCCGTGATGAAGGTAAGGTATTGCGCTATGTTGGCAATATTGAAGAAGATGGTGTGTGCCGGGTGAAGATTGCCGAAGTGGATGGCAACGATCCGCTGTACAAAGTCAAAAACGGCGAAAACGCCCTTGCGTTTTACAGCCACTATTATCAGCCATTGCCGCTGGTGCTTCGCGGTTATGGCGCAGGGAACGATGTTACAGCGGCGGGTGTGTTTGCCGATCTGCTGCGTACCCTGTCATGGAAGTTAGGAGTTTAACATGGTCAAAGTTTATGCCCCGGCTTCCAGCGCCAATATGAGCGTCGGATTTGATGTGCTGGGTGCGGCGGTCACGCCGGTTGATGGTTCTCTGCTGGGCGATACGGTCACGGTTGAAGCGGCAAATAGCTTCAGCCTGAATAACGTGGGCCGCTTTGCCAGCAAACTGCCGTCGGACCCGCGCGAGAATATCGTCTATCAGTGCTGGGAGCGCTTCTGTCAGGAGATTGGCAAAAATGTGCCGGTCACCATGACGCTGGAAAAAAGTATGCCGATTGGCTCAGGGCTGGGCTCCAGCGCCTGCTCGGTGGTCGCTGCGCTGGTGGCCATGAATGAACACTGCGGCAAACCGCTGAACAATAACCGCCTGCTGGGGTTAATGGGCGAGCTGGAAGGGCGGATCTCTGGCAGCATTCATTATGACAACGTCGCGCCGTGCTTCCTTGGCGGCATGCAGTTGATGATCGAAGAAAATGGCATCATCAGCCAGCAGGTGCCAGGGTTTGATGAGTGGCTGTGGGTGCTGGCCTATCCGGGTATTAAGGTTTCCACCGCTGAAGCGCGTGCGATCCTGCCCGCGCAGTATCGTCGCCAGGACTGTATCGCGCACGGACGTCATCTGGCCGGCTTTATTCACGCCTGCTATACCCGTCAGCCGCAGCTGGCGGCGAAATTGATGAAAGATGTTATTGCCGAGCCATACCGTACCAAACTGCTGCCTGGTTTTAACGAGGCACGACAGGCATCTTTGGATATTGGCGCGCAGGCATGCGGCATCTCCGGCTCCGGCCCGACGCTGTTCGCCTTATGCGATAAACCAGACACTGCGCAACGCGTAGCGGACTGGCTCTCTAAACACTACCTGCAAAATCAGGAAGGCTTTGTTCATATTTGCCGTCTGGACACGGCTGGCGCACGAGTACTGGGATAACGAATGAAACTCTACAATCTTAAAGATCATAACGAGCAGGTCAGCTTCGCGCAGGCGGTGACTCAGGGACTGGGCAAAAATCAGGGGTTATTCTTCCCCCATGACCTGCCGGAATTTCAGCTGACCGAGATTGATGAACTGCTGAAGCTGGATTTTGTCACCCGCAGTACCAAAATTCTGTCTGCGTTTATCGGCGACGAAATCCCGCAGGATCTGCTGGAAGAACGCGTGCGGTCGGCGTTCGCTTTCCCGGCTCCGGTTCAGCAGGTGGAGCCTGACGTTGGCTGTCTGGAACTGTTTCACGGCCCGACCCTGGCGTTCAAAGATTTCGGTGGCCGCTTTATGGCGCAGATGCTGACCCACATCAGCGGCGACAAACCGGTAACCATTCTGACGGCTACCTCCGGTGATACCGGTGCGGCGGTTGCGCATGCGTTCTACGGCCTGAAAAACGTTCGTGTGGTGATCCTCTACCCGAAAGGCAAAATCAGCCCGCTGCAGGAAAAACTGTTCTGTACCCTCGGCGGCAACATTGAGACCGTGGCTATCGACGGTGATTTCGACGCCTGCCAGGCACTGGTCAAACAGGCCTTCGATGATGAAGAGCTGAAGGCGGCGCTGGGTCTGAACTCGGCGAACTCCATCAACATCAGCCGTCTGCTGGCGCAGATTTGCTACTATTTCGAAGCGGTTGCACAGCTCCCGCAGGAAGCGCGTAATCAGCTTGTTGTCTCTGTGCCAAGCGGTAACTTTGGTGACCTGACGGCTGGCCTGCTGGCAAAATCCCTGGGTCTGCCGGTGAAACGCTTTATCGCTGCCACCAACGCTAACGACACCGTGCCGCGTTTCCTGAAAGACGGCAAATGGGCGCCGAACGCGACGCAGGCAACGCTCTCCAATGCGATGGATGTGTCGCAGCCGAATAACTGGCCGCGAGTGGAAGAACTGTTCCGCCGCAAAATCTGGCGTCTTGGCGATCTGGGTTACGCAGCGGTGACGGATGAAACCACCAAAGAGACCATGCGTGAGCTGAAAGCGGTGGGGTATACCTCCGAACCGCACGCCGCAATTGCTTACCGTGCTTTGCGCGATCAGCTTAATCCAGGTGAATATGGCCTGTTCCTGGGGACGGCGCATCCGGCAAAATTCAAAGAGAGCGTGGAAGAGATTCTGGGTGAAACGCTGCCGCTGCCGAAAGAGCTGGCCGAACGTGCCGACCTGCCGCTGCTGTCTCATGAACTACCTGCGGATTTTGCCGCGCTGCGTAAGTTGATGATGGCTCGAGCGTGATTTTTGTCGGGTGACGGCTACGCCTTACCCGACCTACAACGGCTCAGAACGTAGGCCGGGTAAGGCGACGGCGCCCCCCGGCTTTTTTATGGAGAAATTAAGGAGAAAAAAAGAAGGGAAAATGCAGAAATTCCCAATAAATGCGGTAACTTAGAGATTAGGATTGCAGAGAATAACAACCCCGGTTCCCCTCACGTAACCTCCTTACATCGGCCCACGTTGGGCAAGAAGAATAAGGAGTCACCTATGTCTACGTTGAAACCTGTCCTCATCGCACTTTCACTGATGCTGGTCGCTCCTATGGCGGTACAGGCATCTGAAATCACACTCGTGCCTGCGGTAAAACTGCAGATTGGTGACCAGGATAACCACGGACACTACTGGGATGGCGGTCGCTGGCGCGACCATGACTGGTGGAAGGCCCATTATGACTGGCGCGATAATCACTGGCGTCCTCATGACGAACATCGCGATCGTGACGACCATCCAGACCACCGTCACGACGATCATCGTCCAGGTCCGGACTGGAAGCACCATTAATGCAAACCCCGCCAGCTGGCGGGGTTTTGTTTTACTGCTCGTGGCGCTTAAACACCAGTTCACCTTTCCCTGACGACGCTTCGTCAAAGAAATACCCTTCGCTGTTAAATCCGGTCAACTGCTCCAGCTTCGTCAGTCGGTTCTGAATGATGTAGCGGCTCATCAGACCACGCGCTTTTTTGGCGTAGAAACTGATCACTTTGAACTTACCGTTTTTCTCATCAAGGAAGACCGGCTTGATGATTTCCGCATCCAGTTTCTTTGGCTTCACGGACTTGTAGTATTCGTCAGAGGCCAGGTTAATCACCACGTTATCGCCCTGGGCATGTAGCGCTGCGTTTAGCTTGTCGGTGATGATGTCACCCCAGAAATGGTACAGATCTTTGCCTTTTGCATTCTCTAATCGGATACCCATCTCAAGACGGTAAGGTTGCATCAAATCCAGCGGACGCAGAACGCCGTACAGGCCTGAGAGCATGCGCAGGTGCTGCTGGGCAAAATCGAAATCGGCTTCGCAGAACTCTTCCGCCTGCAGGCCGGTATACACATCACCTTTAAACGCCAGCAGCGCCTGGCGAGCGTTGGCTGGCGTGAAATCCGGGTGCCACTCGTGGAAGCGGGTGGCGTTAAGATCTGCGAGCTTATCGCTGATGCTCATCAGCGAGGCGATTTGTGGTGCAGAGAGTTTACGCGCTTCGCGGATCAGCTGTTGCGAATAGTCCAGCAGTTCAGGTTGCGTATAGCGCTCGGTGGCGAGCGGGCTCTGGTAGTCGAGCGTTTTTGCAGGTGAAATAAGAATCAGCATATCCAGTCCTTGCAGGAAATTTAGAGCGACTTTAGCAAAAAATCGCCCTGAATTGATCGATAGCTGTTATCGCCGGGGCAAATCATCCCATGTGCCGGGGGCCAGTTGCGCGTCAACTTCAGGATAGCGTGTGGGATCAAATACCGGTGGAACACCCAGTTTGCGTTGACGAAGATAGTCCCGGGCAATCAGGCTAACAATGGGGGAGAGCAGCAGGATCGCCGTAAGGTTGGTGATGGCCATCAGTGCCATGATGACGTCAGCCAGTTGCCAGACCAACGGCATGCTGAGCAGGGATCCTGCAATGACCATCAGTATCACTCCCAGGCGCAACGCACTGATTGCGGCGCGGGAGTCGAGTTTCAGGAAGATAAGGTTATTTTCGGCGTAAAGGTAATTCACCACAATTGAGCTGAAGGCGAACAATATCAGTATGATCGCGACAAAACCGGCCCCCCAGCTGCCAGTAAGGTTCACCAGAGCCTGCTGAAGAAGCTGTATCCCGGCGTTTCCCGACGAATGCGGTACGGGGCCTGCCAGTAGCAAAATCATGGCGCTGGCGGAGCAGATAATAATGGTATCGGTAAAGACGCCAATCATTTGCACAATGCCTTGTGCGGCAGGGTGTGGCGGCCAGGAAGAGGCGGCTGCCGCCGCGTTGGGGGTTGACCCCATACCCGCTTCATTGGAAAACATTCCTCGCTGAAAACCCGCCATCAGCGCCTGGCTGAAGGTGTAGCCCAGCGCACCTGATGCCGCCTCACGCCAGCCAAAAGCGCTTTTGAAGATAGTGGTAATGATTCCTGGAACCTGGTCGGCATGCAGTGCGGCGACAAACAGGCTCGCGCCAACCCAGAGCAGCGCCATCACGGGAACCATCCACTGCATCAGGCGGGCGATGCCTTTGAGACCAGCAGAAATGGTGAACAGAACGAAGAGGGATAAAACGATGCCTGTGATCCACTCCGGGCAGGCGAAGGCATAGCGCAGAGCATTGGCGACAGAATTAGCCTGAACCGTATTAAAAATAAGGCCATAAGCGAGCAGTAAAAAAAGCGAGAACAGAACGCCCATCCAGCGCATCCCTAACCCACGCGCCATATACCAGGCCGGACCGCCGCGAAACTGACCGTGTTTGTCCTTCTCCTTGTACAGCTGTGCGAGAGAGCATTCGGCAAACGAGGTGGCCATGCCAACGATCGCGGTGACCCACATCCAGAAGACGGCGCCAGGACCACCGGCGCTGATGGCCAGCGCTACACCCGCCAGGTTACCGCTACCGACGCGTGCGGCGAGACTGGTACAAAGCGCCTGAAACGAGGTGAGTCCGCCTGGCTGCGGCGTAATGCTGTTTTTCAGACTTCTGCCAAACTTGCGTATATATCTAAACTGGATAAAACCACTGCGCAGTGTGAACCATATACCTGCCCCTAATAGCAGATATATCATTATCGAACCCCAGAGGATTTCGTTGATAAAGAAAAGGAAATCAGGCATTAACGTCCCTCTTGTTGATGCCAATATGAATATGTAAGCGCTACCACTGATTGAGCATGCTGTTACTTAGCAGCCTGTTAATATTCTGAGTTTATCATACTCTGTCTAAGCGCACTGTCTGCGGTTGCGCTACCTCTCACTCGTGTTATCATCTGGGCAGACCGGTTACATCCCCCTAACAAGTAAACCTGTCATTTTTCCGCTGCAGGCATGCTGTCGGTAGCGTGAATTATCCAGGGCACGTTAAAAGAGAAACACTATCATGACGGATAAATTGACCTCCCTTCGTCAGTTCACCACTGTCGTAGCTGACACCGGAGATATCGCGGCAATGAAGTTGTACCAGCCGCAGGATGCCACAACTAACCCTTCTCTGATCCTGAACGCTGCACAGATCCCTGAGTATCGCAAACTGATTGACGACGCTGTGACCTGGGCGAAAGCGCAGAGCAATGACCGCGCGCAGCAGATCGTTGATGCCACTGACAAACTGGCAGTGAACATCGGTCTGGAAATCCTGAAACTGGTTCCTGGCCGCATCTCTACCGAAGTGGATGCACGCCTCTCCTACGACACCGAAGCGTCAATCGCCAAAGCAAAACGCCTGATCAAAATGTACAACGATGCGGGTATCAGCAACGACCGCATCCTGATCAAACTGGCCTCTACCTGGCAGGGCATTCGCGCGGCTGAGCAGCTGGAAAAAGACGGCATCAACTGTAACCTGACTCTGCTGTTCTCCTTCGCGCAGGCGCGTGCATGTGCAGAAGCCGGTGTCTACCTGATTTCTCCGTTCGTAGGCCGTATTCTGGACTGGTACAAAGCCAACACCGATAAGAAAGAGTACGCACCTGCTGAAGATCCAGGCGTGGTTTCCGTTACTGAAATCTACGAATACTACAAACAGCACGGCTATGAGACTGTTGTTATGGGCGCAAGCTTCCGTAACGTCGGTGAAATCATCGAGCTGGCTGGCTGTGACCGCCTGACCATCGCCCCTGCACTGCTGAAAGAGCTGGCAGAAAGCGAAGGCGCGATCGAGCGTAAGCTGTCTTACACCGGTGAAGTGAAAGCGCGCCCAGAGCGCATCACTGAGTCCGAGTTCCTGTGGCAGCACAACCAGGATCCAATGGCAGTAGACAAACTGGCGGACGGTATCCGTAAGTTTGCTGTTGACCAGGGCAAACTGGAAAAAATGATCGGCGACCTGCTGTAATCATTTCTGCGTGACCGGGTTCCCGGTCACGCGACTTCTTTCGTACCCTGTCTGAATTTCCTCTCTGCGTGTATCATTCCCTTTAATCAGTACTTTTTAGATGGAATGGCTATGAATACCTTACGCATCGGCTTAGTGTCGATTTCTGACCGCGCCTCCAGCGGTGTTTACCAGGATAAAGGCATCCCGGCTCTGGAAGAGTGGCTGGGCAGCGCGCTGACTACCCCTTTTGAAATCCAGACCCGCCTGATCCCAGACGAACAGCCGATCATTGAGCAGACGCTGTGCGAGCTGGTGGATGAGATGAGCTGCCATCTGGTGTTGACCACGGGTGGAACCGGGCCTGCACGTCGCGATGTCACGCCAGATGCGACGCTGGCAGTCGCCGACCGTGAAATGCCGGGCTTCGGTGAGCAAATGCGCCAGATCAGCCTACACTTTGTTCCAACCGCCATCCTCTCTCGCCAGGTGGGCGTGATCCGCAAACAGGCGTTGATCCTGAACCTGCCGGGCCAGCCGAAGTCGATCAAAGAGACGCTGGAAGGGCTTAAATCCGACGATGGCAGCGTGATCGTACACGGGATCTTTGCAAGTGTACCGTATTGTATACAGCTGCTGGACGGTCCGTATGTGGAAACCGATGAGAAAGTCGTAGCAGCTTTTCGGCCTAAAAGCGCGCGCCGCGAGACAATATCCTGAAAATAATGATTATGTGACATTAGCTGAAGCGGCGATGGCGTGGTAAAGGTTTTACGGTATAGTAATTTTTTCTTTACGTTTGCTGTAAAAATAAATCCACAACACACGCATAATGGTTCGCTATGTCACATAACACCCGACCTCTGAATCGACAGGACTACAAAACCCTCACGCTCGCTGCTCTGGGGGGCGCGCTGGAGTTTTACGACTTCATCATCTTCGTCTTCTTCGCCGCCGTGGTGGGGGAGCTCTTCTTCCCGGCAGATATCCCGGAATGGCTGCGCCAGGTACAAACCTTCGGCATTTTTGCCGCCGGGTATCTGGCTCGTCCGTTGGGTGGCATTGTTATGGCGCACTTTGGCGATCTGGTTGGGCGTAAGAAGATGTTTACCCTCAGTATTTTGCTGATGGCTGTACCTACGCTTGCCATAGGCCTGCTGCCTACCTATGCCTCAATGGGCCTTGTTGCCCCGCTATTGCTGTTGCTTATGCGCGTTCTTCAGGGGGCCGCAATTGGCGGTGAAGTACCTGGCGCGTGGGTGTTTGTGGCGGAGCATGTTCCGGCGCGTCGCATTGGTATCGCCTGTGGAACCTTAACGGCGGGCCTGACCATCGGCATTCTGCTGGGCTCGGTCGTTGCAACTCTCGTGAATACCCATATGACGCAACAGGCCGTGCACGACTGGGGCTGGCGTCTTCCGTTCCTGCTGGGCGGGGCCTTTGGTCTGGTGGCGATGTACTTGCGCCGCTGGCTACAGGAGACGCCGATCTTCCTTGAGATGCAGCAGCGCAAGGCACTGGCGCAGGAGTTACCGGTGAAGGCGGTGGTGGTCCGTCACAGAAGTGCGGTGGTGGTGTCGATGCTGCTGACCTGGCTGCTGTCGGCGGGTATCGTCGTCGTGATCCTGATGTCGCCGGTCTGGCTGCAAAAACAGTACGGTTTCGCCCCAGCGGTCACCCTGCAGGCAAACAGTATTGCGACCATTATGCTCTGTTTTGGCTGTCTGGCGGCTGGCCTTGCTGTTGATCGTTTTGGCGCGAGCCGGACCTTTATCGTCGGCAGTCTGCTGCTGGCAGCATCAAGCTGGGCGTTCTACCATCTGGCGGGTAGCCACCCGGAGCAACTGTTCCTGCTGTACGGCGTAGTCGGGCTGTGCGTCGGTGTTGTGGGGGCGGTGCCGTATGTGATGGTGCGTGCGTTCCCGCCAGAGGTTCGTTTCACCGGTATCTCTTTCTCTTACAATGTGTCGTATGCCATTTTTGGTGGGCTAACACCGATTGCCGTCACCATGCTGATGGGGATATCGCCGATGGCTCCAGCCTGGTACGTCCTCGCGCTCTCACTGATGGGGCTGGTGTTAGGGGTCTGGCTTCGCAAAGGGTGGGAGTGTCGTGCCCGCGAGGCAGGCACGACAGAGGGATCAGTGTTTTTCACCAATCGGTAGAATGGTGCGGTCAAACTGCTCGTTCAGCACTTCGCCCATTGCCAGGTAGATAGCGCTCGCGCCACATACCAGGCCAATCCAGCCGGCAACGTGAACGATGCCTTCGTTATCCACCAGGTGACCGATCGCCAGCAGAGCGAACAGTACGGTCAGGCTCAGGAAGACGAACTGCAGCGCGCGGTTACCTTTCAGGGTGCCGAAGAACATGAACAGGGTGAAGACACCCCACAGACCCAGGTAAACGCCCAGGAAGTGGGCGTTTGCCGCATCTGCCAGACCCATTTTAGGCATCAGCAGAATGGCAACCAGGGTCAGCCAGAAAGAGCCGTAAGAGGTGAAGGCGGTTAAGCCGAAGGTATTACCTTTCTTATATTCCAGCAGGCCCGCGAAAATTTGCGCGATGCCGCCGTAAAAAATGCCCATCGCCAGGATGATGCCATCCATCGGGAACATCCCGATATTGTGCAGGTTCAGCAGGATAGTGGTCATGCCAAAACCCATCAGGCCCAGCGGAGCCGGATTAGCCAACTTAGTGTTGCCCATAAGTCCTCAAAAAAATCATCATTAATATGGTGAAATGGTGAATCCCGCGTCAATACTCCCTGACGGGGCGCGGCATCATAATGGGCGCAATCGATGGCGTCTATGATCTCATCAGGGTGAAATTAAAAATTTTTTTATCCTTCCCCCTTGATGGATGCTGTGGCGACCCCATCTTGTAGTCAACCGCAGTGTGTGGACCTGAAAAAAATCAAATCTGGGCAGTTGAAAAAGCACGTTCTGCCCTTATTACAGGTACACAACCACATGTTGACTGAATTTTTAGTGGAGACGTTTAGATGGGTAAAATTATTGGTATCGACCTGGGTACTACCAACTCTTGTGTAGCGATTATGGATGGCACTACTGCACGTGTGCTGGAGAACGCCGAGGGCGATCGCACCACGCCTTCTATCATTGCTTATACCCAGGATGGTGAAACTCTGGTTGGTCAGCCGGCTAAACGTCAGGCAGTGACAAACCCGCAAAACACCCTGTTTGCGATTAAACGCCTGATTGGCCGCCGCTTCCAGGACGAAGAAGTTCAGCGTGACGTTTCTATCATGCCTTACAAAATCATCGCAGCAGATAACGGCGATGCATGGCTTGATGTGAAAGGCACCAAAACGGCACCACCGCAGATCTCTGCTGAAGTGCTGAAAAAAATGAAGAAAACCGCGGAAGATTACCTGGGTGAGCCGGTAACTGAAGCTGTTATCACCGTTCCTGCATACTTCAACGATGCTCAGCGTCAGGCAACCAAAGATGCTGGCCGTATTGCAGGTCTGGAAGTAAAACGTATCATCAACGAACCAACCGCGGCTGCACTGGCTTACGGTCTGGATAAAGAAGTTGGCAACCGTACTATCGCGGTTTACGACCTGGGTGGTGGTACCTTCGATATCTCTATTATCGAAATCGACGAAGTTGACGGCGAAAAAACCTTCGAAGTTCTGGCAACCAACGGTGATACCCACCTGGGTGGTGAAGACTTCGATACCCGTCTGATCAACTACCTCGTTGACGAGTTCAAGAAAGATCAGGGCATTGACCTGCGTAACGACCCGCTGGCCATGCAGCGCCTGAAAGAAGCCGCTGAGAAAGCGAAGATTGAACTGTCTTCCGCTCAGCAGACCGACGTGAACCTGCCGTACATCACTGCAGACGCGACCGGTCCTAAACATATGAACATCAAAGTGACCCGTGCGAAACTGGAAAGCCTGGTAGAAGACCTGGTGAACCGTTCCATCGAGCCACTGAAAGTTGCTCTGCAGGACGCTGGCCTGTCTGTATCTGACATCCAGGACGTTATCCTGGTGGGTGGTCAGACGCGTATGCCAATGGTTCAGAAGAAAGTGGCTGAGTTCTTTGGTAAAGAGCCACGTAAAGACGTGAACCCGGACGAAGCTGTTGCTATCGGTGCAGCGGTTCAGGGTGGTGTACTGACTGGTGAAGTGAAAGACGTACTGCTGCTGGACGTTACCCCGCTGTCTCTGGGTATCGAAACCATGGGTGGTGTGATGACTGCGCTCATCAACAAAAACACCACCATCCCGACGAAACACAGCCAGGTGTTCTCTACCGCTGAAGACAACCAGTCTGCGGTAACCATCCATGTGATTCAGGGTGAGCGTAAACGTGCGGCGGATAACAAGTCTCTGGGTCAGTTCAACCTGGATGGTATCAACCCGGCACCACGCGGCATGCCACAGATCGAAGTCACCTTCGATATTGATGCTGACGGTATCCTGCACGTGTCTGCGAAAGACAAAAACAGCGGTAAAGAGCAGAAGATCACCATCAAGGCATCTTCTGGCCTGAACGAAGCGGAAATCGAAAAAATGGTTCGCGATGCCGAAGCTAACGCGGAATCCGACCGTAAGTTCGAAGAGCTGGTTCAGACCCGTAACCAGGGTGACCATCTGCTGCACAGCACCCGTAAGCAGGTTGAAGAAGCAGGCGATAAACTGCCAGCGGAAGACAAGACTGCTATCGAAGCTGCACTGAGCGCGCTGGAATCCTCACTGAAAGGTGAAGATAAAGCGGACATCGAAGCGAAGATGCAGGAACTTGCACAGGCTTCCCAGAAGCTGATGGAAATCGCTCAGCAGCAGCACGCTCAACAGCAGGCAGGCGCTGACGCTTCCCAGAACAACGCGAAAGACGACGATGTTGTTGACGCTGAGTTCGAAGAAGTTAAAGACAAAAAATAATCGCCCTGATGCAGGGTAATTAATCGGCACGGGCGTAGGAGAACTCTCCACGCCCGTGCTCGCATGTTAAGGGGCTTAAAAAAACAATGGCAAAGCAAGACTATTACGAGATTTTAGGCGTTCCGAAAACTGCGGAAGAGCGTGAAATCAAAAAGGCATACAAGCGCCTGGCCATGAAATTCCACCCGGACCGTAACCAGGGTGACAAAGAGGCTGAAGCCAAATTTAAAGAGATCAAAGAAGCCTACGAAGTCCTGACCGATGCACAAAAACGTGCAGCCTATGACCAGTATGGTCACGCAGCCTTTGAACAGGGCGGCATGGGCGGCGGTGGATTCGGTGGTGGCGGCTTTGGCGGTGGTGCTGACTTCAGCGATATCTTTGGTGATGTATTCGGCGACATCTTCGGTGGTGGCCGTGGTCGTCAGCGCGCAACGCGCGGCGCGGACCTGCGCTACAACATGGAACTGACGCTGGAAGAGGCCGTTCGCGGTGTCACCAAAGAGATCCGTATCCCGACGCTGGAAGAGTGTGACGTTTGCCACGGAAGTGGCGCAAAAGCGGGGACCCAACCGCAGACCTGTCCAACCTGTCACGGTTCAGGCCAGGTACAGATGCGACAGGGCTTCTTCGCGGTACAGCAGGCCTGTCCTCACTGTCACGGTCGCGGTACGCTGATTAAAGATCCGTGCACCAAATGCCACGGCCACGGTCGCGTTGAGAAAACCAAGACCCTGTCCGTTAAAATTCCGGCTGGCGTCGATACGGGCGACCGCATTCGTCTGGCGGGTGAAGGTGAAGCTGGGGAACACGGCGCACCGGCAGGCGATCTGTATGTTCAGGTGCAGGTTAAACAGCACGCCATCTTCGAGCGTGAAGGTAACAACCTGTATTGCGAAGTGCCGATCAACTTCGCTATGGCGGCACTCGGTGGTGAAATCGAAGTCCCGACGCTGGATGGTCGCGTCAATCTGAAGATCCCAGGTGAAACCCAGACCGGTAAGCTGTTCCGCATGCGCGGGAAAGGCGTTAAATCCGTTCGTGGCGGTGCTCAGGGCGACCTGCTGTGCCGCGTCGTCGTGGAAACGCCGGTTGGCCTGAACGACAAGCAGAAACAATTGCTGAAAGAGCTTCAGGAGAGCTTTGGCGGCCCGACGGGTGAGAAGAACAGCCCGCGTTCCAAAAGCTTCTTCGATGGCGTCAAAAAATTCTTCGATGATTTGACCCGCTAATTCGTTAGCTGGCCTTAATCTGCAAAAGCCTGGAAGCAATTCCGGGCTTTTTCTTTTTGTAAGGATAGTTCGGTAAAACTGAATCTATACTCAATATTAATCTGTTTTTGCCGAGCTATGTGGCTTGGTATTATGGTTTTATCGAGGTATTGTTGTAAAAGAGAGAGTTAAAGTGAAATTACTACACCGTTTCTTTAGCAGTGAAGCGTCCGGTGGCGTGATCCTGATTATTGCCGCTGCGGCTGCGATGGTGCTGGCTAACCTGGGGGTTACCCGCGATCTATACCACGCATTTCTGGAAACGCCCGTCGAGCTGAAGGTCGGGGCGCTGGAAATTAACAAGAACATGTTGCTGTGGATCAACGATGCACTGATGGCTGTGTTCTTCCTCCTGGTGGGGCTTGAAGTTAAACGCGAGCTGGTGCTGGGTTCACTTGCCAGCCGCCAGCGTGCAGCGTTTCCGGTAATTGCCGCCATCGGTGGGATGGTGGTTCCGGCGTTACTCTTCCTGGCATTTACCTGGCAGGACCCCCTTGCGCGTCATGGCTGGGCGATCCCGGCGGCAACGGATATCGCGTTTGCGCTCGGGGTGCTGGCCTTGTTGGGAAGTCGTGTGCCGGTGGCACTGAAGATCTTCCTGATGGCGCTGGCAATTATTGATGATTTGGGCGCTATTGTGATTATCGCGCTGTTCTATACCAGCGAGCTGTCGATCCTGTCGCTGAGCGTGGCGGCTGGGGCAATTGCAGTGCTGGCGCTGCTGAACATTTTCAATGTGCGTCGCATCGGCATCTACATCCTCGTGGGGATGGTGCTGTGGACGGCAGTGCTGAAATCGGGCGTGCATGCCACGCTGGCAGGTGTGATCGTCGGCTTCTTCGTGCCGCTTAAGCCGCAGGACGGCAAGTCGCCTGCCAAACAGCTGGAACATGTGCTGCACCCGTGGGTAGCCTTTATGATCCTGCCACTGTTCGCATTTGCCAACGCGGGCGTTTCCCTGGGCGGAGTGACGCTTGACGGGCTGACGTCCGTGCTGCCTTTGGGCATTATTGCCGGGCTGTTTATCGGTAAGCCGCTGGGGATTAGCCTCTTCTGCTGGCTGGCGCTAAAGCTGAGGATGGCATCATTGCCACACGGCACCACGTTTAAGCAGATAATGGCCGTAGGTGTGCTGTGCGGAATCGGGTTTACGATGTCGATTTTTATCTCGACGCTGGCATTTGGTACGCATGCGCCGGAGCTTATCGTCTGGGCTAAACTGGGCATTCTTATCGGGTCATTGCTGGCCGCAGTGATCGGTTATACCTTGTTGAAGGTGAAGTTGTCCGGACAGGCCGTCCAGGCATAACGGAAAACCGGGAGGAGGGGAGCCTTCTCCCGACACACTATCAGGGAGCGAAAACGCAATGTCTCATTTGAATTACAACCATCTTTACTACTTCTGGCACGTCTATAAACAGGGCTCGGTCGTGGGGGCCGCAGAGGCGCTCTACCTGACACCACAAACCATCACCGGGCAAATCAAGGCGCTGGAAGAACGACTGCAGGGCAAGCTGTTCAAGCGTAAGGGCCGTGGGATTGAGCCCAGCGAACTGGGCGAGCTGGTGTTCCGTTACGCAGACAAAATGTTTACCCTGAGCCAGGAGATGCTGGATATCGTTAACTACCGCAAAGAGTCTAACCTGCTCTTTGATGTCGGTGTGGCCGATGCGCTGTCAAAACGGCTGGTGAGCGGCGTGCTGGATGCGGCTGTGGTTGAAGATGAGCAAATCCACCTGCGCTGCTTTGAATCTACTCACGAGATGCTGCTGGAGCAGTTAAGCCAGCATAAGCTGGACATGATTATCTCGGATTGCCCAATCGACTCTACCCAGCAGGAAGGGCTGTTCTCAGTGAAAATTGGCGAATGCGGCGTCAGCTTCTGGTGCATTAACCCGCCGCCGGAAAAACCGTTCCCCGCGTGCCTTGAAGAGCGCCGCCTGCTGGTGCCGGGAAGGCGCTCAATGCTCGGGCGCAAGCTGCTGAACTGGTTTAACTCGCAGGGGCTAAAGGTAGAAATCCTCGGCGAGTTCGATGATGCGGCTCTGATGAAAGCCTTTGGCGAAGCCCACAATGCGATCTTCGTTGCACCAACGCTGTACGCGCACGATCTCTATTCGGACGACAAGATTACGGAGATAGGCAGAGTGGATAATGTGATGGAGGAGTATCACGCCATATTTGCTGAAAGGATGATTCAGCACCCGGCGGTACAGCGAATCTGTAACCGCGACTACTCGGCGCTGTTTACGCCACCGGCAATCTGAAGGCATAAAAAAACCCGCGTTAAGCGGGTTCTTTAAACAAGCAACAACAAGTAGCGATTAAGCCAGTTTGTTGATCTGCGCGGTCAGGTTTGCTTTATGACGCGCTGCTTTGTTTTTGTGGATCAGACCTTTAGCAGCCTGACGATCCACGATTGGTTGCATTTCGTTAAATGCGTTCTGCGCTGCAGCTTTGTCGCCTGCTTCGATTGCTGCGTATACTTTCTTGATGAAAGTACGCATCATAGAGCGACGGCTTGCGTTGTGCTTACGAGCCTTTTCAGACTGAACGGCACGTTTCTTAGCTGATTTGATATTAGCCAAGTCCAACTCCCAAATATGATCTATGTGGACAATTCAAAGGCCGAGGAATATGCCCTCTTTGCCTTCTTTTGTCAATGGATTTGTGCAAATAAGCGCCGTTAATTAGCGACGCTACGTTACGTAGTGATGGCGCAGGATTCTACCAGCTTGTGTTCCCTGAATACAGCCTTTCGGCATAAAAATCGCAGTTCACGAGCAGATTTTTTCGCTGCGAAAGGTCAGCCTGATGAAATCATTACGGCTTTCTGTTTTGCGCGAACAATCGCCGGTTAACCTTAACCGCCGTACAAGGTATACTTTGGCGATTTTCACTGTTTTGAGCCAGACATGAAGCTGATACGCGGCATACATAATCTCAGCAGAGCACCACACGGGTGCGTGCTGACCATTGGTAATTTCGACGGCGTGCATCGTGGTCATCAGGCGCTGTTGCAGGGATTGCGTAAAGAAGGGGAGACCCGTGGCCTACCTGTCGTAGTGATGATTTTCGAACCGCAGCCGCTGGAGCTGTTTGCGGGCGATAAATCTCCCGCCCGTCTCACTCGCCTGCGCGAGAAGTTGCGCTACCTGGCGGAGTCCGGTGTGGACTACGTATTGTGTGTACGTTTCGATCGTCGCTTTGCCGCACTGACAGCACAAAGTTTCGTCAGTGACCTGCTGGTTGAGCGTCTTGGCGTGCAGTTTCTTGCTGTGGGGGATGATTTCCGCTTTGGCGCTAGTCGTCAGGGCGATTTCTTGCTATTACAGAAGGCTGGTCTGGAGTACGGTTTTGACGTCACGAGCGCGATGACCTTCTGTGAAGGTGGCATTCGCGTCAGCAGCACGGCGGTACGCCAGGCACTGGCAGATGATGAACTGGATACGGCAGAAACCCTGCTGGGACATCCGTTCACCATCTCAGGTCGCGTCGTTCATGGCGATGCGCTCGGCCGCACTATTGGTTTCCCGACGGCGAATATACCGCTGCGTCGTCAGGTTTCCCCGGTTAAAGGGGTCTATGCGGTGGAAGTGGCTGGACTGGGCGATAAGCCGTTTTACGGCGTCGCTAACATTGGCACGCGTCCAACTGTCGCGGGTGTGCGTCAACAGTTAGAAGTGCACCTGCTGGATGTTGTAATGGACCTTTATGGTCGCCATATAGATGTGATACTGCGTAAAAAAATACGCAACGAGCAGCGATTTGCTTCGCTGGATGAACTAAAAGCGCAGATTGCGCGAGATGAATTGACGGCCCGCGAGTTTTTTGGGCTTTGAACCCGGCTTAAATGCCTACGTGATAAATACGGAACCGAGAATCTGATGAGTGACTATAAATCAACCCTGAATTTGCCGGAAACAGGGTTCCCGATGCGCGGCGATCTCGCCAAGCGTGAACCGGGAATGCTGGCGCGTTGGACTGATGATGACCTGTACGGCATCATTCGTGCAGCCAAAAAAGGCAAAAAAACCTTCATTCTGCATGATGGCCCTCCATATGCGAATGGCAGCATTCATATTGGTCACTCTGTAAACAAGATTCTGAAAGACATTATCGTGAAGTCCAAAGGACTCGCGGGATATGACTCGCCTTACGTTCCGGGCTGGGACTGCCACGGTCTGCCAATCGAGCTGAAAGTTGAGCAAGAGTTTGGCAAGCCAGGTGAGAAGTTCACCGCCGCAGAGTTCCGCGCGAAATGCCGCGAATTTGCAGCCACTCAGGTTGACGGTCAGCGTGCTGATTTCATCCGTCTGGGCGTGCTGGGCGACTGGTCACACCCTTACCTGACCATGGACTTCAAAACTGAAGCCAACATCATCCGTGCGCTGGGCAAAATCATCGGTAACGGCCACCTGCACAAAGGCGCGAAGCCGGTGCACTGGTGCGTGGACTGCCGTTCTGCGCTGGCAGAAGCGGAAGTTGAGTATTACGACAAAACCTCTCCGTCTATCGACGTGGCGTTCCACGCGGTAGATCAGGATGCGGTGAAAGCTAAATTTGGCGTGTCGTCCGTTAACGGTCCGGTCTCTCTGGTTATCTGGACCACCACGCCGTGGACGCTGCCTGCCAACCGCGCGATCTCCCTGTCAGGTGAGTTCGAATACGCACTGGTGCAGATTGACGGTCAGGCGGTTATCCTGGCGAAAGACCTGGTTGAAAGCGTGCTGAAACGCGCGCATATCGCCAACTATACCGTGCTGGGCACCGTGAAAGGCGACGCGCTGGAGCTGATGCGCTTCAAACACCCGTTCCTGGACTTCGATGTTCCGGCGATCCTGGGCGACCACGTCACGCTGGACGCGGGTACCGGTGCGGTACATACCGCCGGTGGCCACGGTCCTGACGACTACAACATCAGCCTGAAATACGGTCTGGAAATCGCCAACCCGGTTGGCCCGGACGGTTCATACCTGCCTGGCACCTACCCGGCGCTGGACGGTATCAACGTCTTTAAGGCGAACGACATCATCGTCGATATGCTGCGCACCAGCGGCGCACTGCTGCACGTTGAGAAAATGCAGCACAGCTACCCGTGCTGCTGGCGTCACAAGACGCCGATCATCTTCCGTGCGACCCCGCAGTGGTTCGTCAGCATGGATCAGAAAGGCCTGCGCGCGCAGTCTCTGAAAGAGATCAAAGGCGTGCAGTGGATCCCTGACTGGGGCCAGGCGCGTATCGAATCCATGGTGGCGAACCGTCCTGACTGGTGTATCTCCCGTCAGCGTACCTGGGGCGTGCCAATGTCTCTGTTCGTGCATAAAGAGACGCAGGAACTGCACCCGAACACCCTGGAACTGATGGAAGAAGTGGCGAAGCGCGTCGAAGTTGACGGTATTCAGGCGTGGTGGGATCTCGATTCCCGCGACATCCTGGGCGCTGATGCAGACAACTACGAGAAAGTGCCGGATACCCTGGACGTGTGGTTCGACTCCGGGTCTACCCACTCCTCAGTCGTTGACGTACGCCCGGAATTTGCCGGTCACGCTGCCGACATGTATCTGGAAGGATCTGACCAACACCGTGGCTGGTTCATGTCATCTCTGATGATCTCTACCGCTATGAAAGGCAAAGCCCCTTACCGCCAGGTACTGACCCACGGTTTCACCGTGGATGGTCAGGGCCGTAAGATGTCCAAGTCTATCGGTAACACCGTTTCTCCGCAGGACGTGATGAATAAGCTGGGCGCAGACATTCTGCGTCTGTGGGTGGCTTCGACCGACTACACCGGCGAAATGGCGGTGTCTGATGAGATCCTGAAACGTGCTGCCGACAGCTATCGTCGTATCCGTAACACCGCGCGCTTCCTGCTGGCGAACCTGAACGGTTTCGATCCGGTGAAAGACATGGTGAAACCGGAAGAGATGGTGGTTCTGGATCGCTGGGCGGTAGGCTGTGCGAAAGCGGCGCAGGAAGATATCCTGAAAGCCTATGAGTCTTACGACTTCCACGAAGTGGTGCAGCGCCTGATGCGCTTCTGCTCCATCGAGATGGGCTCGTTCTACCTCGACATCATCAAAGACCGCCAGTACACCGCGAAAGCGGACAGCGTGGCGCGTCGTAGCTGCCAGACCGCGCTGTTCCACATCGCAGAAGCGCTGGTGCGCTGGATGGCGCCGATCATGTCCTTCACCGCGGATGAAATCTGGGGCTACCTGCCAGGCAACCGTGAGAAATATGTCTTCACGGGCGAGTGGTACGAAGGTCTGTTCGATCTCTCCAGCACCGAAGCGATGAATGACGCTTTCTGGGACGAGCTGCTGAAAGTGCGTGGCGAAGTGAACAAGGTTATCGAGCAGGCACGTGCGGATAAGAAAGTCGGTGGCTCTCTGGAAGCGACAGTGACTCTGTACGCAGAACCTGAGCTGGCGGCAAAACTGACGGCGCTGGGCGATGAATTGCGATTTGTCCTGTTGACCTCCGGTGCGAAAGTTGCAGATTATGCCGACGCTTCTGCTGATGCTCAGCAGAGCGAGTTGCTCAAAGGACTGAAAGTCGCGCTGAGCAAAGCCGAAGGTGAGAAATGCCCGCGCTGCTGGCACTACACCACTGATGTCGGCAAGGTGGCGGATCACGCAGATATCTGCGGACGCTGTGTAAGCAACGTCGCCGGAGACGGCGAAAAACGTAAGTTTGCCTGATGAGTAAAACTCTCTGTTCAACAGGACTGCGCTGGCTGTGGCTGGTTGTGGTGGTGCTGATTATTGATCTGGGCAGCAAGTTCCTGATCCTCCAGAATTTTGCTCTGGGGGAGACGGTTTCACTGTTCCCGTCGCTTAACCTGCACTATGCACGCAACTACGGTGCGGCGTTTAGTTTCCTTGCTGACAGCGGTGGCTGGCAGCGCTGGTTCTTTGCAGGTATCGCGATCGGTATCTGTGTGGTGCTGGCGGTGCTGATGTACCGTTCGAAGGCAACGCAAAAGCTGAATAACATTGCCTACGCACTGATCATTGGCGGCGCACTGGGCAACCTGTTTGACCGCCTGTGGCACGGCTTTGTGGTCGATATGATCGACTTCTACGTCGGCGACTGGCACTTCGCGACCTTTAACCTCGCCGATAGCGCAATTTGCATCGGTGCGGCGTTAATCGTGCTGGAAGGCTTCTTGCCTAACTCGGCCGCGAAAGAGCAGGCGTAACACACTCGCCCGGTGGTGTAGTGCCACCGGGCAAAACAAGCGAGCAATTTGCATGTCTAAATCCGTACAGAGCAACAGCGCGGTTCTCGTTCACTTCACGCTGAAACTGGATGATGGCTCTACCGCTGAATCCACCCGCAATAACGGCAAACCAGCCCTGTTTCGTCTTGGCGATACCTCCCTGTCTGAAGGTCTTGAACAACAGCTTCTTGGTCTGAAAGAGGGTGAGAAAAAGGCGTTTTCACTGGAGCCGGATGCCGCGTTTGGCGTGCCAAGCCCGGATCTGATCCAGTATTTCTCGCGCCGCGAGTTTATGGATGCGGGCGAGCCGGAAATCGGGGCGATTATGCTCTTTACCGCTATGGATGGCAGCGAAATGCCTGGCGTGATCCGCGAAATCAACGGCGACTCCATCACCGTTGACTTCAACCATCCACTTGCCGGGCGCACCGTCCATTTTGATATTGAAGTGCTGGAGATTGACCCAGTACTGGAGGCCTGAAATGCAGATCCTGTTGGCTAACCCGCGCGGCTTCTGCGCCGGTGTAGACCGCGCTATCAGCATTGTTGAAAACGCGCTGGAGATCTACGGCGCGCCGATTTATGTGCGTCACGAAGTAGTGCATAACCGCTATGTGGTCGACAGCCTGCGCGAGCGCGGTGCCATCTTTATCGAGCAGATTAGCGAAGTGCCGGATGGTGCGATCCTGATTTTCTCCGCGCATGGCGTTTCTCAGGCAGTGCGTAACGAAGCGAAAAGCCGCGATTTGACGGTGTTTGATGCCACCTGTCCTTTAGTGACAAAGGTGCATATGGAAGTGGCGCGTGCCAGCCGTCGTGGTGAAGAGTCGATTCTGATTGGCCACGCGGGTCATCCGGAAGTTGAAGGCACCATGGGCCAGTACAGCAACCCGGAAGGGGGCATGTATCTGGTTGAGTCACCGGAAGATGTCCTGACGCTGAATGTGAAAAACGAAGCCCGTCTGTCGTTTATGACCCAGACGACGCTCTCCGTGGACGATACCTCTGACGTGATTGATGCCCTGCGTCAGCGTTTCCCGAAAATCGTCGGGCCGCGTAAAGATGACATCTGCTACGCGACCACTAACCGCCAGGAAGCGGTGCGTGCACTGGCTGAACAGGCGGATGTGGTGCTGGTTGTTGGCTCGAAGAACTCCTCTAACTCCAACCGCCTGGCCGAGCTTGCGCAGCGTATGGGGAAAGCGGCATTCCTGATTGACGATGCAACGGACATTCAGGAAGCGTGGGTGAAAAATGTGGCCTGCGTCGGCGTTACCGCAGGCGCTTCCGCGCCGGATATTCTGGTGCAGAACGTGATTGTCCGTCTGCAGGAGCTGGGCGGTGGCGAAGCGATACCGCTGGAAGGACGCGAAGAGAACATCGTTTTCGAAGTCCCGAAAGAACTGCGTATCGACGCCCGCGAAGTGGAATAGTTTACTCTCTGCCTGAAAAATGCCGGTGGCGAAAGCTACCGGCATTTTTGTTTCTGGTTAACTGTGATTCACCATCAAGATTGGTGCCTTCATCGACAGGTTAATCGTTTAATCTGATAGGCTGATGTTGCTGTTCTCCTTGGGCCGGAGATGACTATGGAACCAGAAATTATTCTGCCACCTCAGGTGGCATGGGCTACTGGGGCGCTAGCCAGAGGCCCGCTTGTTCGCAAGACAACCCGCCTTGCCGATCTTCCCTGCATCTTCGCTAACCGCGAGGAGTGGAGGTGTCGCGACCCCCAACAAAGCGTATACGACGTTGAGGTACTGGAATCCCCCATGGCTGAGGGGGCGCTCTACGTTGGTGTCACGCACCTTCATGCAGGTAAAGTTGGTGATGAGTTCTTTATGACGCGCGGTCATTTTCATGAGCGCCGTGAACAGGGGGAAGTCTATTTTGGCCTGCGTGGCAGCGGCTTACTGTTGTTGCAAACGGAGGCGGGCGATGCGCGTATTGAGCAGGTAGCAACAGGGTCGGTACACATTATTCCTCCTTTTACGGCGCACCGTTTGATCAACACCGGTAATGAGACGCTCTCCTCGCTGGCCGTCTGGCCAAGCGTCGCGGGGCACGACTACGCGGCGCTGGCAGAGGGTTTCGCTCTGCGAGTCTTTGCCGCCGGGCAAGGTGTCGAGGTGCGTCATGTCTGACTATGGCCTTGATATGACCATTACCCATCAACCGCTGGGTTTTAGCTATGGTGATGATGTCACCGGGCCGATGCCGGAAATCCGTAGTCTGGATCAGATTCGCCCGTCACTGCGCGATCCTGACTGTCAGGGGCCGGATCTGGTGTATGCCATCGCCATGGATGTCGCGCGACTGATGGACAGGCCGGAGCTGGAAAAACGGATGTTGCTCTTTGGTGTGGTTACCTACGCCGCAGGTACGCTCGGCGATGAGCCAATTCGCAGCCAGGGGCATATTCACCGCATCAGCCAGCATAGCGGATGGTCACCGCCGGAGCTTTATGAGATCTGGCAAGGTAAAGCGATTATTTACATGCAGGAGTACGTCGAGGACGATCCCGGACGCTGTTTTGCCGTTTTAGCGGGGCCAGGAGAAAAGGTGCTGGTGCCACCTGGCTGGGGTCATGCGACTATTTCGGCCTCGCCTGATACTCCGCTGACTTTTGGTGCCTGGTGCGATCGTGAGTACGGCTTTGAATATGACGCGGTTCGCGCGCGCAAGGGGCTGGCCTGGTATCCGCTGGTTCAGGGAAAAAATATTATATGGCAGCATAATAGCCACTATATGGCAGGGCGGTTACAGATGATCACACCGCGTCGTTACAGTGAGTTTGGTATTACGGACGAGCCTATTTATCAGCAGTTTATTGACGATCCGGCTCGGTTTCAGTTTATCTCGCGCCCGGACAGAACGGCAGAGCTGTGGCACCATTTCCATCCATAAAAAAAGCCGGGGCAGAGCCCCGGCTTTTTTATCCTGCAAACACCCCGGTTGCCACGCCAAGCGCTGCGAGTACCAGCAGTAGAACCATGGCTTTGACTGGCGACACGCCGCGTTTTGCCATCAGGTACCAGGTACCCAGCACCACCACCAGCGGAAGCAGTTGCGGGAAAATACCGTCCAGCATCTGCTGCACGTGAATGTTAACGCCGTCGCGGGTGATGAACTCCAGCCCGGTACCGAGCTTCACATAGCTGGCCGCCACGCCGCCCATGACGAATACGCCCAGCAGGGAGAGCGCTTCCCGTAGGCGGGTGGATTTGCTGCTGACCAGCATCTCCACAGAGCCTGATCCCATCTGGTAGCCTTTAAGAAACAGGAACCATGAGCCCGGGATAATAATGGCCAGCCAGGCAACGGTATAAAACAGCGGGCCAAGTATGTTCCCTCCTGCCGCCAGCGCCATCCCGATGCTGAGGAGGATGGGGATTAGCATTCCGGGGATCATCGAATCGCCGATCCCTGCTATCGGCCCCATCAGGCCCACCTTCAGAGTGTTGATGGTTTCACCATCAATCGGCTCGCCGTTGGCTTTCTTCTCTTCCAGACCCAGCGCCATACCGTTAACAATCGCGCCAATTTGCGGCTCTGTGTTGTAGAACGACGCGTGACGACGCAGCATCTCGGTGCGTTGTGCTGCATCGGGATAGAGTTTTTTTGCCACCGGCAGCATGCTCAGGCAGAAGCCGAAAGATTCCAGCCGTTCAAAGCTCATTGAAGAGAGGTTGTGCATCATCCACGCCCGCCAGCAGCGGCGCAGATCTTTGCGGGTCAGTTTACGTTCTTCCATCAGAATTCATCCTCGTCGTCAGGGACTGGTGCAGAGGCCACGGCCTGCGGCGTCTCAGGTTTGTAGTTGTAATGAATCAGCGCCAGCAGGGCGCCCACGATCACCAGCGCAACCATATTGAGTTTCAGGAAAACGATGCAGACGAAGCCCACCAGGAAATAGATGAGCATGGTGTAGCTTTTGATGATCTGCTTAAGCAGGATGGCAATACCGACGGCGGGCAAAATACCGCCCAGCACGTTCATGGTCGAGAGTACGATCTGCGGCAGGCTGTCCATAAAGCCGCTAATGTATTGCGCGCCAAAAAAGACGGCGATAAACGTGGGGACAAAGCGCAGCACAAAATTCATCACCTGTGGCCATATGGCGCTGTTGAGGTAGATTCCTCGCTCATCGCCATTTTCCAGCGCGACATCCGCCCGATGATTCCAGAATGAATTGAGCACCATCATCGCATTGAAGAGAATGGTTCCGGCGATACCGATAGTTGCTGCCAGTGCGACGGCAACCTCAGGTCCTTTGCCGGAAAGGATCCCCAGCGCAATGGCTGGATAAGCCACAAAGTTTAAATCTGCTGGCATCGAGCCGCCGGGGGTCACCATCGCGATATACACTGCCTGCACCGCTACGCCAATCATAATTCCGGTTTTGATATCGCCCAGGATCAGGCCAACCAGCATCCCGGAAATAAGCGGTCGGGAGATGAGATACCAACCGCCAGTCAACCCTAAAAGCCACGGACTGCTGAGTGCACCCAGATAACACAGCAGGCCAATTAATGACGCTTCGATAAACATGATCCGCTCCTTATTTCAGCTTTTGTCTGGCGTCCTGCCAGGTATAAAAACTGGCATCTGGAACCAGGCGGAATTCAATCGCGTGTCCCTGGACGGTGAGCCACTCGAACGCCGCCGCTTCATCTTTCGTGACCGATTGATTCGGGCCGATGGTGATCGTGTTAGCGCGAGCGCTCATCGGCCCCACGTTGATTTTCCCGTTGCTGTTTTTCAGGCTAATGCCTGCCTGTTCAATTCGCTGCAGCGTAAGCGGCGATTTGCCTATCACAAAATACCGCTTCTCGCTGGCAATCACTTTGGGCAGTTTTTCAATCGCCGTTGCGGTATCGAACAGCCACACTTTGGTGTCAGAGACGGCGCCTTTCATGACCGACGACAGCAGCGGATCGGCCGCAACGGCATCATCAATGGCAACGATGCCGTCACAGGGCAGCTCTTTGGCCCAGCGTGTGATGAGCTGCCCATGGATCACGCGATCGTCGATGCGAACAAAAGAAATACTCATATGCAGCTCCTTAAAAATCGTCTGTCGGTTCAGAATCTATCTGTTTCGCCTGTACCAGCGTCGGCAGAGTGAGTTGGATTATTTGCGCGGCAGCATGATGAACATCGCGTGCCATCATCACCTCGTCGGTTTGCAGCAGCATCGGGAAGTTGACCCCCGCGACCACGGCGACAGGTGGATGTGTATGCTGGTTAAACGCGACCTCGCAAGCCACATTCCAGGGCGTGCCGCTTTGCATATCACACAGCACCAGCACGCCATCAGCATTTATGCTTGCTGCTTCCAGAGTGGCGCAAAAGTCACGGCGGAAGCCCTCTATCCCTGCCTGTTCGGTCAGACAAACGGCGTGCACGCCGGGCAGATCGCCATAAACCATCCGGCCGCTCTCCAGCAGAGCGCTGGCAAGCGGACCGTGGGTGGCGACAATAAAATGAATCATCGTTAACTCCTTACCCAGGCTTTGATAGTCGCCAGTGGTTGGCTGGAGGAATTGGCGGGCGGTGAAATGCGATATTCACCGACGCTTGCCGGAATGATGAAGGTTTCGGCGTAATGGACGGTGAAAGGTGCAAACGCACCGGTTGGGCTATCGACAATGGCTTCGTCTCCCTCCACGAGATTCAGCACATTCACACCGCCACCGGTATGATGCAACACGGGTTCGCTAAACCAGTGACGACGGGTTTCGATAAATTCTCGCTCGTGCAGCCCCGTTCGTTCTTCGCGCCAGTAATTTCCTTCTGCGATAGGTTCAAACTGATTCACCAGATGCTGATGCACCCACTGCGTGTCGCGCTGCCAGTCGATCACCTTTTCACCGTGGTCCAGGTGTACCGGGCGCGGCAGACCGTCCAGCCCAAGGCGGCCCCAGTCCCATAGTTTGAAGGTGAAGATATACGGCGTAGCGCTGATCTCCAGTACCATGGTCCCGGCGCCGGAGCAGTGCACTGTGCCTGCAGGGATCAGGAAATGGTCGTGTTTTTTGGCCGGGATTTGATTAACGAAACGGGCATCATCAAACGGTTTGTCACCGCGCCCCGCACGCCTGAGATCGTCCATCATGTCCTTAGGATCTATACCGGTTTTGGTGCCCAGATAAACAACGGCATCTGGCCTGGCGTCCAGGATGTAATAGCTCTCATCCTGGGTGTAATGCATCCCGAACTGTTGCTGGATGTACTCGGTAACGGGGTGGACCTGGAAGCTTAGGTTTTGGCCGCCAACGGTATCGAGAAAGTCAAAGCGAATCGGGAACTCCGCGCCGAAACGTGCGTGAACTTTCTCACCCAGCAGAGCGCGAGGCTCAAGCAGAACCAGATCCTGAGAGGGGATCTCGATCCGCACTGCGCCAAAACGCAGTAACAGGCTGTTTTCCTCGGGCACACAGTCAAAACACCATGCGTAATTGGGTGCAGAGGGATCGAGATCGAATTGTTGTTTCATCCACTGGCCGCCCCAGATTCCGGGGTCGAAAAAGGGGACTACGCGGAAAGGCTGCGAGGTCGTTTGTTCAAGCCCGGCACGCAGGGCTTCGCCGCTGACCATCGCGGGCTGGTTTGCCCGGGTTGTATCCAGTAAAAAATCGGCGCGTTTGAGAAGCGGCGTTTTGTGGCGATCGAAGACTCTCCATTCGATAAAAAAGGCGCGTTTGTAGCGACGAAGGATATCTTCATGCTGATTCTCTACGCCCCAGTTCCCCATCTCACCGCTGCGCATACGCTGCTGGATCTCCCATCGAGGAAGATCGGCATACACCAGCACATCACCCGGATGGACGAGCGCCGCACCGGGGCCGTAAATCACAATCAGCCCTTCAGAGCATTGGCTCACCTGAGCCTGCAATGTTTCCAGACGAGTGGGATCGAAAAACTCACCGAGCTGGTGGCAGGAGAGTACGCCAAAGACGCGATCGTCGGTGAGGTTGCGTGCCAGCATTTCATGAATGGTGCGCTCATCCTGTCGCGCTTGTTCGACATTGATTGTGAGTGTCGGACGCAATTGCGGCAGCAAAGCGTTCTCAAGTTCGGTCATGCGCACGCCTGGATAGCAATCAATCACCAGTACGGTGCGGCTGCACTGTCGGGTTTTTGCATCAAGGCTGCTGATAATCGCCTCCCAACCTTGCCAGGCGCTGTCGTCATAACCCTGAATCATCACCGTGGGGAATTTGTCGTAAGTTGTCATCTTATCCTCCGTAATCGTTATTTAAGGTTATTCGATTAACCGCATTTGAGAAGAGTGGTTAACGCGATTAACCCGCCATAAATACGAATGGGATCCTGATTGATAGCCGTAATGTGAAGAGACTCACAGGGAAAAATGCAAAAAAAAGGTTATTCGATTAATCTGTAGTGAAGACTAAGGAGACAACATGACAGGAATCACGCTGGCAGATGTTGCGAAGTACGCAGGGGTATCTACGGCAACGGTATCAATGGTGCTGTGCAATAAAGGGCGCATTTCGCAAAGCACACGCGAAAGGGTACTGAAGGCGCTGGATGAATCGGGCTATGTCTATAACCAGACGGCGGCAAACCTGCGAAACCGCAGCAGTAATCAGGTGGGGCTGCTGTTGCATGACATCACCAACCCTTTCTACGGCGAGATGACCGCCGGCTTAAGCCATGAGATGGAGCGCCATGAGCTGATGCTGTTTCTGGCAAATAGCGAAGAATCCGCCGAGCGACAGCAAAAGTTTGTTGATTCGCTGATGCGTAACAACGTGGGTGGCATGGTGCTCTGTGCCGCCCGCGAAACGCCCCAATCATTTTTTGATAGCCTGAAGCGACGCAATATTCCGGCGATTATGGTTGTACGACCGCTTAGCGATCCGGGGTTCGATTTTGTTGGAACAGATAACTTTCTTGGCACCCAAATGGCGACCGAACATCTTTTAAAAATGGGACACCGGCGGATCGCATTTATCGGCGGTAGCCAGAATTCGGGGTCACGGGCGCAGCGTATTGGCGGATTTACCAGTAAACTTCTGGAATACGGTATTACGCCGAATCCGGCCTGGATTGTGACTTCACAGGCCAGCCAAAGCGATGGTGCACGGGTGGCAGAGAGTTTGCTGACCGATAATCCGGAAATCACCGCCGCGATTTGTTATCAGGATATTGTGGCCCTCGGGGTTATGCAGTGTTTACGCAAATTGAACCGGGAACCCGGACGTGATTTTGCCCTGGTGGGATTCGATGACATCACCGAAGCGGCGCTGGTTCAGCCTGCACTAACGACGGTATCTGTCGCCGCGAAAGAGATTGGGCGCAAGGCAGGAGAGTTGCTGTATAGCCGCATGCAAGGAAATGATGAACCGGCAAAACGGATTATCCTTCCCCCCGCCCTCGTGGTGCGGGAATCCTGCGGTTTTCGCTGATCGTTATGCTTTTTACTGATATTTCTTCCTGTTTATCATTAAATTCTAATTATTGGTGTTTTCAGTTGGCAGCACAGAGCAAGGCTGGTTAATCTGAAAACGGTTTACATCATTTTAACGTAAGAGAATAACTATGCATGATGCACAGATCCGTGTCGCGATTGCGGGCGCGGGTGGACGTATGGGCCGTCAGCTGATTCAGGCGGCGCTACAGATGGATGGTGTGGCGCTGGGTGCGGCCCTGGAGCGTGAAGGTTCCTCACTTCTTGGTGCCGACGCAGGTGAACTGGCGGGGGCGGGAAAGACGGGCGTTACCGTCCAGAGCAGCCTTGACGCGGTTAAAAATGACTTCGATGTGTTCATCGACTTTACCCGCCCGGAAGGGACGCTGACGCATCTGGCGTTTTGCCGCCAGCACGGCAAAGGAATGGTCATCGGTACTACCGGTTTTGACGACGCAGGTAAGCAGGCCATTCAGGACGCATCAAAAGAAATTGCGATTGTCTTTGCTGCGAACTTTAGCGTGGGCGTAAACGTCATGCTCAAGCTGCTGGAGAAAGCGGCGAAGGTGATGGGCAACTATACCGACATTGAGATTGTTGAAGCGCACCACCGTTACAAAGTTGATGCGCCATCAGGTACGGCGCTGGCAATGGGTGAAGCGATTGCTCATGCACTTGATAAAGATTTAAAAGACTGCGCGGTCTATACCCGCGAAGGTTACACCGGCGAACGCGTGCCGGGAACCATTGGCTTCGCAACCGTGCGAGCGGGTGACATCGTCGGCGAACATACCGCGATGTTCGCCGATATTGGCGAGCGTGTTGAAATTACGCATAAAGCCTCCAGCCGTATGACCTTTGCAAACGGTGCCGTACGATCTGCTTTGTGGTTAAAAGGCAAAAGAAATGGTCTTTTTGATATGCGGGATGTGCTTGATCTCAACAATTTGTAGAGCTTATTACCCATCGTGATGTGGTTATTGCAGTCGTAATTACTTGATTGCATAGGGCAATAATTTATTGCCCTTTTATTTTACCTGTTTCATTGTCTATTCTCTATTTTTCATACAAAAACACGCTTTTAAATCTCTTTTTTCGTTGCTGAAATGTAAATTTTGACCATCTGGTCTACTTTTTATAGTTCTCACCCCAGATTTCTCATTAAACTTGCCGCGCAAGCGTTTTCTGCGGTGATTTACCTGATCTTTTTGTCGGTTAAGCCGCCTTTGGGTCTCCAGGCTTGCAAAAGAACAAACAAAATCTCCGTTTTAAGTTGACTTTTACCTACCAAATCTCCAGAATGCCGCCGTTTGCCAAAAATCCGCTGGCAACACATTTGCATTGATCCATGACATGGTTATGAATTAATATGCAAATAAAGTGAGTGAATATTCTCTGGAGGGTGTTTTGATTAAGTCAGCGCTATTGGTTCTGGAAGACGGAACCCAGTTTATCGGTCGGGCCATAGGGGCAACAGGTTCGGCGGTTGGGGAAGTCGTTTTCAATACTTCAATGACCGGTTATCAAGAAATCCTCACTGATCCTTCCTATTCTCGCCAAATCGTTACTCTTACTTATCCTCATATCGGCAATGTCGGCACCAATGCGGCTGACGAAGAATCCTCTCAGGTACATGCGCAAGGTCTGGTCATTCGCGACCTGCCGCTGATTGCCAGCAACTTCCGCAACACCGAAGACCTCTCTTCTTACCTGAAGCGCCATAACATTGTGGCGATTGCCGATATTGATACCCGTAAGTTAACGCGTCTGCTGCGCGAGAAAGGTGCACAAAACGGCTGCATCATTGCGGGTGATAACCTGGATGCGGCCCTGGCGCTGGAAAAAGCGAAAGCCTTCCCGGGTCTGAACGGCATGGACCTGGCGAAAGAGGTGACTACCGCTGAAGCCTACAACTGGACGCAGGGTAGCTGGACGCTGGAAGGCGACCTGCCAGAAGCGAAAAAAGAGAGCGAACTGCCATTCCACGTGGTGGCCTACGATTTCGGTGCCAAGCGCAATATCCTGCGCATGCTGGTTGACCGCGGTTGCCGTCTGACCGTTGTGCCTGCACAAACCTCTGCGGAAGAAGTCCTGAAGATGAACCCGGACGGTATCTTCCTCTCTAACGGTCCGGGTGACCCGGCTCCGTGCGATTACGCTATCAACGCCATTAAATCTTTCCTGGAAACCGATATCCCGGTCTTCGGCATCTGTCTCGGCCATCAGTTGCTGGCGCTGGCGAGCGGTGCGAACACCGTTAAGATGAAATTCGGTCACCACGGTGGTAACCACCCGGTGAAAGATATCGACAACAACACGGTGATGATCACCGCGCAGAACCACGGTTTTGCTGTCGATGAAGCCTCAATGCCGGCTAACCTGCGCGTGACGCATAAATCACTGTTCGATGGCACCCTGCAGGGTATCCACCGTACCGACAAGCCAGCGTTCAGCTTCCAGGGTCACCCTGAAGCCAGCCCGGGCCCGCACGATGCCGCACCGCTGTTCGATCACTTCATCGAACTTATCGAGCAATACCGTAAGACCGCTAAATAATCAGGAGCTGAGAAGACAATGCCAAAACGTACAGACATAAAAAGCATCCTGATCCTTGGCGCTGGCCCGATTGTTATCGGCCAGGCCTGTGAATTTGACTACTCCGGTGCGCAGGCGTGTAAAGCTCTGCGTGAAGAGGGCTACCGCGTCATTCTGGTGAACTCTAACCCGGCAACCATCATGACCGACCCGGAAATGGCTGATGCAACCTACATCGAGCCAATTCACTGGGAAGTAGTGCGCAAAATCATCGAAAAAGAGCGCCCGGATGCGGTACTGCCAACGATGGGCGGCCAGACGGCGCTGAACTGTGCGCTGGAGCTGGAGCGTCAGGGCGTGCTTGCCGAATTCGGCGTAACCATGATTGGTGCGACCGCCGACGCGATTGATAAAGCAGAAGACCGTCGTCGCTTCGACGTGGCGATGAAAAAAATCGGCCTCGACACCGCGCGTTCCGGTATTGCACACAACATGGAAGAAGCGCTGGCCGTCGCGGCTGACGTGGGTTATCCATGTATCATCCGTCCTTCCTTCACCATGGGCGGCACCGGTGGCGGTATCGCTTACAACCGCGAAGAGTTCGAAGAGATTTGCGAACGCGGTCTGGATCTTTCCCCAACCAAAGAGCTGCTGATTGACGAATCGCTGATTGGCTGGAAAGAGTACGAGATGGAAGTGGTGCGTGATAAAAACGACAACTGCATCATCGTCTGTTCCATTGAAAACTTTGATGCGATGGGGATCCACACCGGTGACTCCATCACCGTGGCACCTGCCCAGACCCTGACCGACAAAGAGTATCAAATCATGCGTAACGCCTCGATGGCGGTACTGCGTGAAATCGGCGTGGAAACCGGCGGTTCTAACGTACAGTTCTCGGTGAACCCGAAAACCGGACGCCTGATTGTTATCGAAATGAACCCGCGTGTATCCCGTTCCTCGGCGCTGGCCTCTAAAGCCACCGGCTTCCCGATTGCCAAAGTAGCAGCGAAACTGGCGGTGGGTTACACCCTCGACGAGCTGATGAACGACATCACCGGCGGCCGCACCCCTGCGTCCTTCGAACCGTCTATCGACTACGTTGTGACGAAAATACCTCGCTTCAACTTCGAGAAATTCGCTGGCGCGAACGACCGTCTGACTACCCAGATGAAATCTGTCGGCGAAGTGATGGCAATTGGCCGCACCCAGCAGGAATCCCTGCAGAAAGCGCTGCGTGGCCTGGAAGTAGGCGCGACCGGTTTTGACCCGAAAGTGAGCCTGGACGACCCGGAAGCACTGACAAAAATTCGCCGCGAGCTGAAAGACGCGGGCGCAGAGCGTATCTGGTATATCGCCGATGCCTTCCGCGCAGGCCTGTCTGTGGACGGCGTCTTCAACCTGACCAACATTGACCGCTGGTTCCTGGTGCAGATTGAAGAGCTGGTGCGTCTGGAAGAGAAAGTGGCGGATCTGGGCATCAACGGTCTGGACGCTGACTTCCTGCGCGTGCTGAAGCGTAAAGGCTTCGCCGATGCGCGTCTGGCTAAGCTGGCAGGCGTGCGCGAAGCGGAAATCCGCAAGCTGCGTGACCAGTTCAACCTGCACCCGGTCTACAAGCGTGTGGACACCTGTGCGGCAGAATTCTCGACCGATACCGCGTACATGTACTCCACGTATGAAGATGAGTGCGAAGCGAACCCGTCAGTCGACCGCGACAAAATTATGGTACTGGGCGGTGGTCCAAACCGTATCGGCCAGGGCATTGAGTTCGATTACTGCTGCGTTCACGCCTCTCTGGCGCTGCGTGAAGACGGTTACGAAACCATTATGGTTAACTGTAACCCGGAAACCGTATCCACTGACTACGACACCTCTGACCGTCTGTACTTTGAGCCGGTAACACTGGAAGACGTGCTGGAAATCGTGCGTATCGAGAAGCCAAAAGGCGTTATCGTGCAGTACGGCGGCCAGACCCCGTTGAAGTTGGCGCGCGCGCTGGAAGCGGCTGGCGTACCGGTTATCGGTACCAGCCCGGATGCGATTGACCGTGCAGAAGACCGTGAGCGTTTCCAGCAGGCGGTTGACCGTCTGAAACTGAAACAGCCGGCAAACGCCACCGTAACTGCGATTGAACAGGCTGTTGAGAAGGCGAAAGAGATTGGCTACCCACTGGTGGTGCGTCCTTCTTACGTACTGGGCGGCCGGGCGATGGAAATCGTTTATGACGAAGCAGACCTGCGTCGCTACTTCCAGACTGCGGTAAGCGTCTCTAACGATGCGCCAGTGCTGCTCGACCGCTTCCTGGACGATGCAGTAGAAGTGGACGTTGACGCTATCTGCGACGGCGAAATGGTGCTGATTGGCGGCATCATGGAGCACATCGAGCAGGCGGGCGTTCACTCCGGTGACTCTGCCTGTTCTCTGCCTGCGTACACCCTGAGCCAGGAGATTCAGGACGTGATGCGTCAGCAGGTGCAGAAGCTGGCCTTCGAGCTGCAGGTTCGTGGTCTGATGAACGTCCAGTTCGCCGTTAAAGACAACGAAGTGTACCTGATTGAAGTGAACCCCCGTGCGGCACGTACCGTACCGTTCGTCTCCAAAGCGACCGGTGTTCCACTGGCGAAAGTGGCGGCGCGCGTGATGGCAGGCCAGACGCTGGCTCAGCAGGGCGTAACCAAAGAGATCATCCCACCGTACTACTCGGTGAAAGAAGTGGTACTGCCGTTCAACAAATTCCCGGGCGTTGACCCACTGTTAGGGCCAGAAATGCGCTCCACCGGGGAAGTGATGGGCGTAGGCCGCACCTTCGCAGAAGCCTTTGCGAAAGCGCAGCTGGGCAGCAGCTCCACCATGAGAAAATCAGGCCGTGCGCTGCTCTCTGTTCGCGAAGGCGATAAAGAGCGCGTGGTTGACCTGGCTGCCAAGCTGCTGAAACAGGGCTTCGAGCTGGATGCGACCCACGGTACGGCGATTGTGCTGGGTGAAGCAGGTATCAATCCACGTCTGGTGAACAAGGTGCATGAAGGCCGTCCGCACATTCAGGACCGTATCAAGAATGGCGAATACACCTACATCATCAACACCACGGCGGGCCGTCAGGCGATTGAAGACTCCAAGCTGATTCGCCGCAGCGCGCTGCAGTACAAAGTGCACTACGACACCACCCTGAACGGCGGTTTCGCAACAGCCATGGCGCTGAACGCGGATGCCACCGAGAAGGTGATTTCGGTGCAGGAAATGCACGCGCAGATTAACAAGTAAGTAAAAATGCCCGGCAGCACTCTGTTGCCGGGCATTATCCCCACCTTCAGAACCTTCTGGTTTTCCATCCACATTCAGTCAGTTAGCCTAAAATGGTTAGGTCGATAACGAAATCCAACTGAATGCAGGGGAAAACACCATGCAAAATAAATTACTGATCGCTTCCGTTCTGGCTGCCACGACAATGTTTACCGTTGCGGGCTGTTCGTCTAATCAGGCCGTAAAAACCACTGATGGCAAAACCATTGTCACCGACGGCAAACCGCAGGTGGATGACGATACCGGGCTGGTGTCGTATAAAAACGCCGAAACCGGTCAAAACGAGCAGATTAACCGTGACCAGGTAAAATCTATGGGCGAGCTGGATAACTAATTCAGAATTCTGCCGTTAGCCCGTCAATAATATTCACTATTAGCCTGCTGAATTACTGACTACACTCTTTTGTTAAAAGAAAGCAGTAACAACAGGCTAATCAATGATTCTGATAATTTATGCACATCCCTATCCGCAGCACTCGCATGCGAATAAGCGGATGCTTGAGCAGGTAAGGACGCTTGATAACGTAGAGGTACGTTCCCTCTATCAACTTTATCCCGATTTTAATATCGACATCGCCGCTGAGCAGGAAGCGGTTTCGCGCGCTGATCTGATTATCTGGCAGCATCCTATGCAGTGGTACAGCACCCCTCCGCTTCTGAAACTGTGGATTGATAAAGTCTTCTCCCATGGCTGGGCATATGGTCATAACGGCCATGCACTGAAGGGCAAAAACCTGATGTGGGCGGTCACGACCGGCGGTGGGGAAAGCCACTTTGATATTGGCTCCTTCCCGGGTTTTGACGTCCTGGCACAGCCGCTGCAGGCCACCGCGCTCTATTGCGGGATGAACTGGCTTCCGCCTTTTGCGATGCACTGTACTTTTGTATGCGACGATGAAACGTTGCAGGCGCAGGCTCGTCATTATAAACAACGCTTACTTGAGTGGCAGGAGGCGCACCATGGATAGCCATACGCTGATACAGGCGCTGATTTACCTCGGCGCGGCGGCGCTGATTGTGCCCGTGGCAGTACGTCTGGGGCTGGGGTCTGTCCTCGGCTACCTGATTGCGGGTTGCGTCATTGGGCCGTGGGGCTTTCGTCTGGTCACGGATGCAGAGGCGATTCTCCATTTCGCTGAAATTGGCGTCGTCTTGATGTTGTTTGTGATTGGCCTTGAGCTCGACCCGCAGCGTTTGTGGAAACTTCGTGCCTCGGTATTTGGCGGTGGCGCGCTGCAAATGGTGGCCTGCGGCCTGCTGCTGGCTGGGTTCTGCATTCTGTTGGGAATGGACTGGAAAGTGGCTGAGCTTATCGGCATGACGCTGGCGCTCTCCTCGACGGCCATTGCTATGCAGGCCATGAACGAGCGAAATCTGACGGTCTCTCAGATGGGGCGCAGTGCGTTTTCGGTGCTGTTGTTCCAGGATATTGCTGCTATTCCGCTGGTGGCAATGATCCCGCTGCTGGCGGCAAGTGGTTCCTCTACGACGCTTGGCGCTTTCGCGCTGTCGGCATTGAAGGTGGTAGGGGCGCTGGCGCTGGTGGTCCTGCTTGGCCGCTACGTGACTCGTCCGCTGCTGCGGTTTGTTGCCCGCTCAGGACTGCGTGAAGTCTTCAGTGCGGTGGCACTGTTCCTGGTGTTCGGTTTTGGTCTGCTGCTGGAAGAGGCCGGCCTGTCGATGGCGATGGGAGCGTTCCTCGCAGGCGTTCTGCTGGCGAGTTCTGAATATCGTCACGCGCTGGAAAGCGATATTGAGCCGTTCAAAGGGCTACTGCTGGGACTGTTTTTCATCGGTGTGGGGATGTCGGTCGACTTCGGCACGCTGGTGACACATCCGCTGCGGATCATCATCCTGCTGGTCGGTTTCCTGGTCATTAAAATGGCGATGTTGTGGTTGATTGCCCGTCCGCTGAAGGTGCCGGGCAAACAGCGTCGCTGGTTTGCCGTGCTGCTGGGGCAGGGAAGCGAATTTGCGTTCGTGGTCTTTGGTGCGGCGCAGATGGCAAACGTACTCGAGCCTGAGTGGGCGAAAGCGCTGACGCTTGCCGTGGCGCTGTCGATGGCGGCGACGCCTGTTCTGCTGGTGGTGCTGACGCGTCTGGAAAAATCGGGCAGTGAGCAGGAGCGGGAGGCCGATGAAATTGATGAAGAACAGCCGCGGGTGATTATCGCCGGATTCGGTCGCTATGGGCAGATCGTTGGTCGTTTACTGCTGTCGAGCGGGGTTAAAATGGTCATCCTCGATCACGATCCTGACCATGTCGATACCCTGCGTAAATTTGATATGAAAGTCTTTTACGGGGATGCGACCCGTGTTGATCTGCTAGAGTCTGCCGGGGCGGCAAAAGCCGAGGTGCTGATTAACGCCATCGACGATCCAGAGACCAGCATGCAGATGGTGGAACTGGTAAAAGAACATTTCCCGGAGCTGACCATTATCTCCCGTGCACGCGATGTGGATCATTATATCCGCTTGCGGCAGGCGGGCGTCGACGCACCTGAGCGTGAGACGTTTGAAGGTGCGCTGAAATCTGGCCGTATGGCGCTGGAAAATCTGGGGCTTGGCGCGTATGAAGCGCGAGAGCGTGCAGACCTGTTCCGCCGCTTCAATACCGATATGGTAGAAGAGATGGCGGCGATGGCGGGTAGTACGGCCACTGAGCGTGCTGCAGTGTTTAAACGTACCAGTGCGATGCTGACAGAGATCATCAATGAAGATCGTAATCATCTGTCGCTGATCCAGCGTCATGGCTGGCAGGGCACGGAAGAGGGCAAGCACACGGGTAACCCGGAAGACGAACCAGAGAGTAAACCCTCAGTGTGAAGAGGTGTTGCCAGCAATAATAAAAAATTTCTGTTTCTTTACCCTGCCGCCAGTCGACGAAAGATTAAGCTTTCCGTATAGTGGCGGCAATTTTTTGCATCCGGGAAATTTTCAATGATCAGTCTGATTGCAGCGCTGGCGGTGGACCGTGTTATCGGTATGGAAAATGCCATGCCGTGGAACCTGCCTGCCGATCTCGCATGGTTTAAACGTACGACGTTAAACAAGCCGGTAGTGATGGGCCGCCTGACCTGGGAGTCGATTGGTCGTCCATTGCCGGGCCGTAAGAATATCGTTATCAGTAGCCAGCCTGGCACTGACGATCGCGTTGAATGGGTGAAATCCGTGGACGAGGCGATTGCCGCATGCGGTAACGCCGAAGAGATCATGGTGATTGGTGGCGGGCGCGTGTACGAGCAGTTCCTGCCAAAAGCGCAGAAGCTGTATCTGACGCACATTGATGCAGAAGTGGAAGGGGATACCCATTTCCCGGATTACGATCCGGATGAGTGGGAGTCTGTCTTCAGTGAGTTTCACGATGCGGATGCACAGAACTCCCACAGCTACTGCTTCGAGATTCTGGAACGTCGTTAAGTGATTTTCCCTCTCCCGTCCGGGAGAGGGAATAAACCTCAGGAGGCAACGGCCTCGTCTTCACCTAAGTCCAGCTGTCGGTTGGATGGCTGGACAAAGTAAGCTTTATCTTCCCAGCGCAAGCAGGTTAACTCTCCACCCCAGCAGCATCCGGTATCAAGACCGTAGATCCCTTCAGGCGTGCCTTTACCTTCCAGCGCAGCCCAGTGACCGAACACCACGCTGTATTCGTTTGTCACAGGCCCCGGAATGGCAAACCACGGTTTGAGCGGGGCGGGCGCACTTTCCGGTGTCTCTTTTGAATACATGTCCAGCTGCCCGTTCGGGAAACAAAAACGCATTCGGGTAAAAGCGTTGGTGATAAAGCGCAGGCGGGCCAGACCGCTGAGATCTTCGCTCCAGTGGTTCGGCATATCGCCGTACATGGCATCGAGGAAGAAAGGATATGAGTCGCTTGCCAGAACCGCTTCAACATCACGCGCACAGGTTTTCGCCGTTTCAAGATCCCATTGCGGCGTGATCCCGGCATGGGCCATGACCAGCTTTTTCTCTTCGTCGACCTGCAGCAAGGGCTGACGGCGTAGCCAGTTGATCAGCTCGTCCGCGTCCGGTGCATCCAGCAATGGCGTGAGCCGGTCTTTGGGTTTGTTGCGACTGATCCCGGCGAAGACAGCCAGTAAATGCAGATCGTGATTGCCCAGCACCATGCGCACGTTGTCTCCCAGCGATTTGACGAAACGTAAAACATCAAGAGAGCCGGGGCCACGCGCAACTAAATCTCCCGTTAGCCAGAGTGTGTCCTGTCCGGGCGTAAAGTCGACCTGTTTTAATAATGCGATCAGTTCATCGTAGCAACCGTGAACGTCGCCAATCAGATATGTAGACATTAGATTAATGAATGAGTGTTGTAACGGCGAGACGGAACACAGGAATAGCAACGCGGAACACATTGCCATCAACGTCGACCATTTCGTAATGGCCTTGCATGGTACCCAGCGGCGTTTCAATCACCGCGCCGCTGGTGTACTGATACTCTTCGCCAGGATCGATATGGGGTTGTTCACCGACCACACCTTCACCCTGAACTTCGATTTCACGGCCATTACCGTTGGTGATAAGCCAGTAGCGCCCGCGCAGTTGCACAGGCATCCGCCCCAGATTGCGAATGGTCACGGTGTAAGCGAAGACATAGCGTTCTTCATCCGGTGAGGATTGAGATTCAACATAGACGCTTTGTACATGGACACAGACGCGGGGCGAATCAATCATGGCTTAACTCTCCTTCGGAGGCGCATTTTCACTGATGTAATTAGCCAGCTTGCAGTACTGCTCTACGGAGATGTTCTCTGCACGCATTGCCGGGTCGATACCCAACTCAGCCAGCACGTCAACCGTAAACAGATTACCCAGGCTATTACGGATTGTTTTACGGCGCTGGTTAAAGGCTTCCGTAGTGATACGGCTCAGTACGCGCAGATCCTTGACCGGGTACGGCATCGTTTTATGCGGCACCAGGCGCACAACCGCAGAGTCTACTTTCGGTGGCGGCGTAAAGGCAGATGGCGGAACTTCGAGGACCGGGATCACGTTGCAGAAATATTGCGCCATCACGCTTAAACGACCATACGCTTTACTGTTCGGCCCTGCAACCAGTCGGTTAACAACCTCTTTTTGCAACATGAAGTGCATATCAGCAATGGCATCAGTATAGCTAAAGAGATGGAACATTAGCGGTGTGGAGATGTTATACGGCAGGTTGCCGAATACGCGCAGAGGCTGTCCCATTTTTTCTGACAGTTCGCCAAAGTTCATGGTCATGGCATCCTGCTGATAGATGGTCAGCTTTGGCCCCAGGAACGGGTGCGTTTGCAGGCGTGCGGCCAGATCGCGGTCCAGTTCGATAACGGTCAGTTCGTCGAGGCGTTCACCTACTGGCTCGGTCAGTGCGGCAAGACCTGGGCCGATTTCGACCATAGCCTGACCTTTCTGCGGATTAATGGCAGAGACGATGCTGTCGATCACGAACTGATCGTTGAGGAAGTTTTGCCCGAAGCGTTTTCGGGCTAAGTGGCCCTGATGGACTCGATTAGTCATTGAGTATTAACAATCATTTTGATGGCGAGATTAAGCGCCGTAATAAAACTGCCGACATCCGCTTTCCCCTGGCCTGCCAGATCCAGCGCAGTACCGTGGTCAACGGACGTTCGAATAAAAGGTAAGCCGAGGGTGATATTCACCCCGCGGCCAAAGCCCTGGTATTTTAGCACGGGCAGGCCCTGATCGTGGTACATCGCAAGTACGGCGTCGGCATTATCCAGGTATTTCGGCTGGAAAAGGGTATCAGCAGGCAGTGGCCCGCTTAAATTCATCCCTTTTGCACGCATTTCTTCAAGTACCGGAATAATGGTGTCGATCTCTTCGGTGCCCATGTGCCCACCTTCACCAGCGTGTGGATTCAGGCCGCAGACCAGAACGTGTGGCTGTTTGATGCCGAATTTGGTTTGCAGGTCATGATGCAGGATCCCGATGATCTCCCGCAGCAGTTCCGGAGTGATGGCATCAGGGATGGCCTTAATGGGCAGGTGGGTTGTCACCAGAGCAACGCGCATCTCCTCCGTCGCCAGCATCATCACCACTTTCGGGCTGTGCGAGCGTTCTTCAAAGAACTCGGTATGGCCGGTAAACGGGATACCCGCTTCGTTGATGACGCCTTTGTGCACGGGGCCGGTGATAAGCGCGGCAAATTCACCTTTCAGACAACCGTCGCAGGCGCGTGCAAGGGTTTCAACGACATAGTGGCCGTTTTCCGTGCTGAGCTGGCCTGGGACAACAGGCGTACGAAGGGGAACAGAAAGCAGCGTGAGCGTACCGGCTTGTTGCGGTGCTGGCTGTTGACCTTCAACGTAAGGGATAAGCGTTAAAGGCAGACCGAGCAGTGTTGCCCGGTCTTGTAACAGTGTTGCATCAGCGCAGACAACCAGTTCTTCCGGCCAGCTGCGCTGGGCGAGCTGGACAACGAGGTCAGGCCCAATCCCGGCGGGTTCGCCGGGAGTGATAACAACACGATGCTGTTTCATTAGTTACTCAGAATTTTCACGTAAGCACTGGCGCGTTGTTCCTGCATCCAGGTTGCCGCTTCTTCAGAGAACTTACGGTTAAACAGCATCCGGTAGGCTCTGTCTTTCTGCGCCGCGTCCGTTTTATCAACGTTACGGGTATCCATCAGCTCGATCAGATGCCAGCCAAACGAAGAGTGAACCGGAGCACTGATCTGGCCCTTGTTCAGCTTCATCAGTGCATCGCGGAATGCAGGATCATAAATATCCGCAGCCGCCCAGCCCAGATCGCCGCCCTGGTTAGCAGAGCCTGGATCCTGAGAGAACTCTTTTGCAGCATTTGCGAAGGATGTTTTACCGCTCTTAATGTCAGCAGCAATTTGTTCCAGTTTCGCACGTGCCTGATCATCATTCATGATCGGAGAGACATTCAGCAGGATATGACGAGCATGGACTTCCGTAACGGAAATATTCTGGCTCTGCCCACGGAGATCGTTCACTTTCAGAATGTGGAAACCCACACCTGAACGGATTGGACCGACGATATCGCCTTTCTTCGCTGTGCTCAGTGCCTGGGCAAAGATGGATGGCAGCTCCTGAATACGTCCCCAACCCATCTGGCCGCCTTTAAGCGCCTGTTGGTCTGCGGAGTAGGTGATCGCCAGCTTGCCAAAGTCACCGCCATTACGCGCTTGTTCGACAATAGAACGTGCCTGGCTTTCTGCTTCAGCAGCCTGATCGGAGGTTGGATTCTCTGGCAGTGGGATCAGAATGTGGCTCAGATTCAGCTCAGTGCTGGCATCATTCTGGTTACCGACCTGTTTTGCCAGCGCGTCCACTTCCTGAGGCAGGATCGTGACACGGCGACGCACTTCATTGTTACGCACTTCCGAAATCAGCATCTCTTTACGGATCTGGTTGCGGTAGGTGGCGTAGCTGATACCGTCGTAGGCCAGACGGCTGCGCATCTGATCCATGGACATATTGTTCTGTTTCGCGATGTTAGCAATCGCCTGATCGAGCTGCTCGTCAGTGACCTTCACACCCATTTTTTGACCCATCTGCAGAACGATCTGATCCATGATCAGACGCTCCAGGATCTGGTGGCGCAACGTTGCATCATCCGGAAGTTGCTGGCCTGCTTCGCCCGAATTGAGCTTCACAGATTTCATCAGACCGTCAACGTCACTTTCAAGCACGACGCCGTTGTTAACCACAGCAGCGACCTTATCAACAACCTGGGGGGCCGCGAAGCTGGTATTCGCAACCATAGCGACACCGAGCAGCAGCGTTTTCCAGTTCTTCATACTTTTTCCATTTCAATTAACCGCAAAGCGGATTACGTTGCAAATCAAGCACATTACAAAGAGCTACGGTACGGCAGAATGTTCGAACGAAGCATTTTCTGCGTACCCAGACCGTAATTGGAACTCAAACCGCGTAACTCGAAGTTAAAGCCAATCACGTTATCGTATTCGCTTTGATTGTTTTTAGTATCCCAGCCGTTAAGTTTGCGCTCGTAACCGACGCGCAGCGCGTAACAGCAAGAGTTATATTGCAGACCCACCATCTGGTCAGCTGATTTACTGGTGTTGGTGTCAAAGTAGTAAGCCCCGACGATTGACCAGCGATCGGCGATTGGCCAACTTGCTGCGCCACCCACCTGCGAGATGCCGTCTTTATACTGTGCCCCAGTACCATAGTTTGGCAATGTGGCCTGAATATATTCCGGACTGGCGTAACGATAGGTCAACTGCACCATACGGTCTTCATCACGGCGATATTCAATGGCCGCAGTACTGTTGGCGATATTGTCCAGGCGAGTGTCATATTGCACTCCGCCACGCAGGCCCCAGCGCTCAGTCATACGCCAGTAAGTATCACCAGCCCAAACCAGTGAACCCGTTTTGTTGTCTTTCTCCCAGTTAATGTTGTCATCACCGGTTCGTGACTCGGTGAAATAGTAGATTTGACCAACAGAAACGTTAAAACGTTCAACGGCAGCATCATCATAAACACGCGATGTGACGCCGGTCGTTAACTGGTTCGCAGATGCAATGCGGTCAAGGCCACCGTAGGTACGGTCGCGGAACAGGCCGCTATAGTCAGATTGCAGTAAAGAGGAGTCGTAGTTATTGATGTTGCTCTGGTCGCGATAAGGCACGTACAGGTACTGCATACGTGGCTCAAGCGTCTGGGTATAGCCATCCGCCAGCAGGCCCATATTGCGTTCGAAGATTAGCTTACCGTCCATTTTGAACTGAGGAAGCGTACGGTTTACGGATTCCTCAAGATGGGCATTGTTGGTGGTATTGTAATCATCAATATTTTTCTGCTGATAGTGGGTCGCCATCAGCTTGGCTTCTGTGTTCAGACTTGCCCAGTCGTTCGACCATGGCAGGTTGATGGTCGGCTCCAGGTGAACACGCGTGGCTTCCGGCATATTGGCGTTTGTGTTTACAAAATGCACCGCCTGACCATAAATACGGGTATCGAATGGACCTACGTCATTCTGGTACCAGTTGACGTCCAGCTGTGGCTCAGCACCATAGGTACTTGCCGTTTGGCTGGAGAAGACCTGGAACTGCTTGCTTGTGACCGTTGCATCAAAGTTCTGCACCGCATAGCCAACGCTAAAGATCTGTGTGGCATAGCCATCGGTACTTGAACCGTATTTTGACGAGAAATCGTTGAAGTAGTTCGGGTCACTGACCTTGGTGTAGTTGACGTTGAAACGCCAGACCTGATCCATCACCCCGGAATGCTGCCAGAAATACATCCAGCGGTGCTTGTTACCTTCCGTTGGATGCTCGTCCTGGAAGACTTTATCCGACGGCAGATAATCCAGCTCCATCAGACCCGCACCGGCGTGAGTCAGATAACGGAACTCGTTTTCCCACATGATGTTGCCGCGCTTATGGATATAGTGCGGCGTGATCGTGGCGTCCATGTTGGGCGCAATGTTCCAGTAATACGGCAGGTAGAACTCAAAGTAGTTCGTGGTGCTGTATTTGGCATTAGGGATCAAGAAGCCGGAGCGACGTTTGTCACCCACGGGAAGTTGCAGGTAAGGGCTGTAGAACACTGGAACCGGACCCAGCTTGAAGCGCGCGTTCCAGATCTCGGCAACCTGTTCTTCACGGTCATGGATGACTTCGCTCCCGACCACGCTCCAGGTATTCGAACCTGGCAGACAGGAGGTAAAGGTACCATTTTCCAGAATGGTATAGCGGTTTTCACCGCGCTGTTTCATCAGGTCTGCGTCACCGCGCCCCTGGCGACCCACCATCTGGTAATCACCTTTCCAGACGTTAGTATCTTTAGTATTCAGGTTTGACCAGGCTTTCGGACCTTTCAGGATGACCTGATTGTCGTCATAGTGCACATTACCCAGCGCATCCACCGTTCGTACCGGCTCGGCCGCACCTTCCGGCTGCTTCTGGTGCAACTGCACTTCATCTGCCTGCAGGCGGCTGTTACCCTGGTTAATATCCACATTACCCGTAAACGTGGCATTGTCAGGATAGGTACCTTTGGAACTGTCGGCAGTAATGGTTACCGGTAAGTTATTTGTATCGCCACTCACCAGAGGACGATTATAACTTGGGACGCCAAGCATACACTGCGAGGCGAGATCGGCCGCCAGCCCCTGTTGACTGTACAGGGCTGTGCCAATCATTGTGGCCAGGAGGGTGGGGATACGTTTTTTCATACGTTGTATTTTATTGTTCCGTCATCAGTGGCTACGGCTTACAAACGCTCAGAGACTATCTTACTCATCAGCGCAGTACCAGCGTTAATCCTGCCGTTTGCGTGCCAGAGTGTTAGGCTCGCTATCGAATGACGAGTATGATAAAGCAAATTATAGGCGATGTCCTTCAATTGACCGTGGCTTAAACACTGTGATGATGGCGTTGCGTCGTACAGGAATATGACTATCCGGGGAGTATATGCAGTATTGGGGTAAAATAATCGGCGTTGCGTTCGCCATCATCATGGGTGCCGGGTTCTGGGGAATTGTGCTTGGGCTTATTATCGGCCATATGTTTGATAAGGCGCGCAGCCGCAAAATGGCCTGGTTTGCCAACCAGCGCGAGCGCCAGTCCCTCTTTTTCTCAACCACCTTTGAGGTCATGGGGCACTTAACCAAATCCAAAGGACGCGTGACAGAAGCCGATATTCAGATTGCCAGCGTCTTTATGGATCGTATGAATCTGCATGGAGACTCCCGTCTGGAGGCGCAAAATGCGTTCCGCATCGGTAAATCTGATAACTATCCATTGCGCGAAAAAATGCGTCAGTTCCGCAGCATCTGCTTCGGTCGTTTCGATTTAATTCGGATGTTTCTGGAGATTCAAATTCAGGCGGCATTCGCCGACGGCTCGCTTCATCCTAATGAACGTGATGTTTTATACGTCATTGCGGAGGAACTGGGGATTTCCCGTATGCAGTTCGACCAGTTCCTGCGGATGATGCAGGGCGGTGCGCAATTTGGCGGCGGCTATCACCAGCAGTCGTCTGGCGGTGCCTGGCAGCAGGCGCAGCGTGGCCCGACGCTGGAGGACGCCTGCAATGTGCTTGGCGTAAAGCCCTCTGACGATCAGACCACGATTAAACGTGCCTATCGTAAGCTCATGAGCGAGCATCATCCGGACAAACTGGTCGCGAAAGGCCTGCCACCAGAAATGATGGAGATGGCGAAGCAAAAAGCGCAGGAAATCCAGAAGGCGTACGAGCTCATTAAAGAGAAGAAAGGTTTCAAATAAACAAAGCCCGACGGTGTCGGGCTTTTTTTAGAAGTCCACCGGGGCTTTAAACGTCATCGCGTTACCGAAGGCCGGGTGAGTGATGGTGAGCGTCTGCGCGTGCAACTGCAGACGTGGCGCTAAGGCCAGCGCTTCAGGCGGTGCGTAGAAGCGGTCGCCCAGAATCGGATGCCCCATAGCGAGCATATGTACGCGCAGCTGGTGAGAGCGTCCGGTAATTGGCTTTAACAATACGCGCGCGGTGTTATCCGGCGAGTACTCCAGCACTTCATACTCGGTTTGCGCCGCCTTGCCGGTTTCATAACACACTTTCTGCTTTGGCCGGTTCGGCCAGTCGCAAATCAGCGGTAAATCCACCAGCCCTTCCTCCTGCGCCGGGTGACCCCATACGCGCGCCACGTACTGTTTTTTCGGCTCGCGCTCGCGGAACTGGCGTTTAAGCTCCCGCTCCGCCGCTTTATTCAGAGCCACTACAATCACGCCGCTGGTTGCCATGTCCAGACGATGGACGGACTCAGCCTGCGGATAATCACGCTGAATACGCGTCATCACGCTGTCTTTGTGTTCATCCAGACGTCCCGGCACGGACAACAAGCCGCTTGGCTTGTTGACGACCATAATGTGCTCATCCTGATACAGAATGACCAGCCAGGGATCCGTCGGTGGATTGTAGGGCTCCATTACCATTTCGCGCTCCGTTTACTGATGCGTCACAACGATGAGACGCAGGGCATCCAGACGCCAGCTCGCCTGGTCCAGGCTTTCCAGCACCTGCTGGCGGTTGCTTTCAATCGCCGCCAGCTCGTCGTCACGGATGTTCGGGTTCACCGCTTTCAGCGCTTCCAGACGGGAAAGTTCAGCAGATAACTTCTCGTCCGCTTCACTGCGCGCGGCATCAATCAGCGCCCTGGCCGCTTTTTCAACCTGGGTTTCACCCAGTTGCAGAATGGCATGCACGTCCTGCTGAACTGCGTTGACCAGCTTGCTGCCCGTATGACGGTTTACCGCGCTTAGCTGACGGTTGAAGTTCTCGAACTCGACCTGTGCGGCCAGGTTGGTGCCGTTTTTGTCCAGCAGCAGACGCACTGGCGTCGGCGGCAGGAAGCGGGTGAGCTGCAGCTGTTTCGGCGCCTGGGCTTCCACAACGTAGATCAGCTCGACCAACAGGGTACCGACCGGCAGCGCCTTGTTTTTCAACAGGGAGATGGTGCTGCTGCCTGTATCACCAGAGAGGATCAGATCCAGACCGTTGCGGATCAGCGGGTGCTCCCAGGTAATGAACTGGGCATCTTCGCGAGAGAGGGCCAGATCGCGCTCGAAGGTGATGGTGCAGCCATCTTCCGGCAGGCCCGGGAAATCAGGGACCAGCATGTGATCGGACGGGGTCAGAACGATCATATTCTCACCGCGATCGTCCTGGTTGATCCCGACGATGTCGAACAGGTTCATGGAGAAGCTGATCAGGCTGGTGTCGTCATCCTGCTCTTCAATGCTTTCAGCCAGCGCTTGTGCCTTTTCGCCACCGTTGGAGTGGATCTCCAGCAGACGGTCACGTCCCTGCTCCAGCTGAGTTTTCAGCGCGTCGTGCTTCTCGCGGCAAGATTTGATCAGCTCATCAAAACCGTCGGTTGTTTCTGGCGCTGCCAGGTAACCGATCAGGTCGCTATGAACCTGATCGTAAATGGTACGGCCTGTTGGGCAGGTATGCTCGAATGCATCCAGACCTTCATGGAACCAGCGCACCAGAACGGACTGAGCGGTTTTTTCCAGATACGGAACGTGGATCTGAATATCGTGCGCCTGACCGATACGATCCAGACGACCGATACGCTGCTCCAGCAGATCCGGATTAAACGGCAGATCGAACATCACGAGATTGCTGGCGAACTGGAAGTTACGACCTTCAGAGCCGATCTCAGAACACAGCAGAACTTGTGCGCCGCTGTCTTCTTCACCAAACCAGGCTGCCGCACGGTCACGTTCAACAATAGACATGCCTTCGTGGAACACGGCTGCACGAATACCTTCACGCTCACGCAGAACCTGCTCCAGCTGCAGTGCAGTGGCGGCTTTGGCGCAGATCACCAGCACTTTCTGAGAACGGTGTGCGGTCAGGTAGCCCATCAGCCACTCTACGCGTGGGTCAAAGTTCCACCAGGTGCCGGTATCACCTTCGAATTCCTGGTAAATTTGTTCCGGATAGAGCATGTCACGCGCACGTTCTTCGGCGGTTTTACGCGCCCCCATGATGCCGGACACTTTAATCGCCGTCTGGTACTGCGTTGGCAGTGGCAGTTTGATGGTGTGCAGTTCGCGTTTCGGGAAACCTTTCACGCCGTTACGGGTGTTACGGAACAGAACACGGCTGGTGCCGTGGCGGTCCATCAGCATATCGATCAGTTCTTTACGTGCTGATTCCGCGTTGTCACCTTCGCTGTTGGCTGCCTGCAGCAGCGGTTCAATATCCTGCTCGCCAATCAGATCGCTCAGGGTATTGAGTTCGTCATTGGACAGACGCTTGCCCGCCAGTAAAAGGGCGACAGCGTCGGCAACCGGGCGGTAGTTTTTCTGCTCTTCAACAAACTGCTCAAAATCATGAAAACGGTTTGGGTCGAGCAGGCGAAGACGTGCAAAGTGGCTTTGCAGCCCCAGCTGTTCCGGCGTTGCGGTCAGCAGCAGGACGCCAGGTACACGTTCGGCAAGCTGTTCGATCGCCATATATTCGCGGCTCGGCGCATCTTCGCTCCAGACCAGATGATGCGCTTCATCGACGACCATCAGATCCCATTCGGCATCGCACAGGTGTTCAAGACGCTGCTTGCTGCGGCGCACGAAGTCCAGCGAGCAAATTACCAGCTGTTCAGTTTCAAACGGGTTGTCCGCATCGTGCTGGGCTTCTGCGTAGCGTTCGTCGTCAAACAGCGAGAAGCGCAGGTTAAAGCGGCGCAGCATTTCGACCAGCCACTGATGCTGCAGGGTTTCAGGAACCACAATCAGCACGCGCTCGGCTGCGCCAGAAAGCAGCTGTTGATGCAGGATCATACCGGCTTCAATAGTCTTACCCAGACCCACTTCGTCTGCCAGCAGTACGCGAGGTGCATGACGACGGCCGACGTCATGGGCGATATTCAACTGGTGAGGGATCAGGCTGGTGCGTTGACCACGCAGGCCGCTCCACGGCATACGGTACTGTTCACTCTGGAACTTACGGGCGCGATAGCGCAGAGAGAAACGATCCATGCGGTCGATTTGCCCGGCAAACAGGCGGTCCTGCGGCTTACTGAAAACCAGTTTGCTGTCGAGCAGCACTTCACGCAGGATGACATTGGTCTCGTCAGTGTCCAGGCGAGTGCCAATGTAGGCGAGCAGTCCATTCTCTTCTTTTACGTCTTCAACCTTGAGCTGCCAGCCGTCATGGCTGGTCACGGTGTCACCCGGATTAAACATCACGCGGGTCACAGGGGAGTCATTGCGAGCGTACAGGCGGTTTTCACCAGTGGCAGGGAAGAGGAGGGTAACCATGCGCGCATCGACGGCAACGACAGTTCCTAATCCGAGTTCGCTTTCTGTATCGCTGATCCAGCGTTGACCAAGTGTAAAAGGCATAGTTGTTCGGCTCTAATCTTTAATTGCAGGCAATAGTTCGACCCCGTCAAAAAAGACGGTCATCGAAAAATGGGTCCGGGAATGGAAAGGGCGCTATGGTACTGGATGGCAGCCATTTCGTCACGTGTCAAAATAGGCCAAGTTGCCCTGTCACTAGTGTAGCAAAATCATCGTCGATGAAGGGTAAAATTCCCTCTGCAACGGGCTGGAGCTGGCGCGTCAGGTAGTGATCGTAATCGAGTGGCGACTGTTGATAATCAACAGGTTCCGGGCCGCTGGTGGTCCAGACATATTTGATTGTCCCCCGGTTTTGATACTGCGGCGAGCGACCCCGTCGCACATTCTCTTCATCCGCCAGACGGGCGGCGCGCACGTGTGGCGGTACGTTGCGCTGGTATTCAGCCAGCGGGCGGCGCAGGCGTTTGCGATATACCAGTTGATCGTCCAGCTCACCGGCCATCAGGCTGGCAATGGTTTCGCGCACGTAATCCTGATAAGGCTCATTGCGAAAGACTCGCAGATAGAGCGTTTGCTGGAACTGTTGCGCCAGAGGAGTCCAGTCGGTGCGTACCGTCTCCAGCCCTTTAAAGACCATCCTCTGCGCGTCGCCTTCCTGAATCAGCCCGGCGTAGCGCTTCTTGCTACCCTGATCGGTACCGCGAATGGTGGGCATTAAAAAGCGGGCAAAATGGGTTTCATATTCCAGTTCTAACGCGCTGTTTAACCGCTCTTTTTGCAAATGCACCCGCCACCAGTCGTTTACGTAGGCAACCAGTGCTTTGCCGATTTGCGCGGCATCGTCTTCCGAATGTCCACCCTTAAGCCACACAAAGGTGGAGTCCGTGTCGCCGTAGATGACGTCATAGCCCCTGGATTCAATCAGCGCTTTGGTCTGTCGCATGATCTCGTGACCGCGCATGGTGATCGAGGAGGCCAGCCGTGGGTCGAAGAAACGGCAGGCGCTGGTACCCAGCACGCCATAAAAGGCATTCATGATGATTTTTAGCGCCTGCGAGAGCGGCTTATTGCCGTGGCGCTTGGCTTCGTCGCGACCGTGCCAGATGCTTCCGACGATCTCCGGCAGACAGTGTTTTTCGCGTGAGAAGCGAGCCCCGAGAAAGCCTTCGGTGCTGTGCTCATCATCCGGTTGGGCCATGCCCTCAACCAGCCCGACGGGATCGATCAGGAAGGTGCGGATTATCGACGGGTAGAGGCTTTTGTAGTCCAGCACCAGCACGGAGTCATACAACCCTGGCCGGGAATCCATGACATAACCGCCGGGGCTGGCCTGCGGTGGTACCTCTCCGAGATTCGGGGCGACATACCCCGCACGGTGCATACGGGGGAAGTAGAGATGACTAAAGGCCGCCACGGAGCCGCCGTGTCGATCGGCTGCGAGACCGTTTACCGTCGCACGCTCCAGCAGGAACGGCATAATCTCGGTTTTGTGGAAAATCTGCGTGACCAGCTCGCAGTCTTTCAGGTTATAGGTGGCAAGCGCCGGTTTATCTTCGTTAAAGCGGCGGTCTATTTCATCCATTCTGTCCCAGGGGTTGTCGATAGATTTGCCTTCGCCAAGCAGCTCCTGCGCGACGGCTTCCAGAGAGAACGAAGAGAAGTTCCAGAAGGCGGATTTCAGTGCCTCAATGCCGTCGATAATCAGGCGGCCGTTAGCCTGGGCGAAGAATACGCCGTTTTTAAAACCATGTTCGCGCCATTCTATTTCCGTATTGCCACGTCCCAGCATCAGCGGAATTCGGTACCGCTCGGCGTGTTTTTGCAACACCCGCAGGTCAAACTGCACCACGTTCCAGCCAATCAGCACATCGGGGTCGTACTCGGCAAACCACTGATTCAGTTTTTCCAGCAGATGAGGACGGCTGTTGACATACTCCAGCCGGAAATCCAGCGCGGAGGCATCGCCATTCGGCGGTCCGAGCATATAGACAACCCGATCGCCGCAGCCTTCCAGACCAATGCAGTACAGTTCCCCGTGGCGGGTGGTTTCGATATCCAGCGACACCCATTTCAGCGGCGGGCGATAGTGCGGGTTGGGCTTCAGGCGTGCATCGACAATTCGGCCGTTTTGCTCGGTGCCATCGACCCAAACCGGTGCGGTAATAAACCGCTCCATCAGAAAACGCTCCGGTGGACGGATATCCGCTTCATAAAGCGTGACACCCGCTTCACGCAGCAGTTTTTCATAGCGCATTAATTGCCGGTGGGCGCGACAGTAAAGTCCGTAAACCGGCTGACGGTGAAAATCCTTCAGTTCAAGCGGCGTGATGCGCCAGTTATTTTCGCCGCGCAGCAACTGCTTCGCTTTTTCGACGTGTGCCTCAGGAATAAAGGCCACGGATTCCTGTGGCGGCAGCGTAACATTCAGCGGGCCGTTGTCCGTTGCCAGCCAGAATGCAACCTCAGTACCTTGAGGGGTATCCCGCCAGTGTCGGGTCAGTAAAAAGCCTTCTTGCGCCTGCGCCACGCCGTTATCCCATAAAACAAAACCAGGCATGATTATAGCCTGGTTGAATAGTTTATGCTGGGTATATATACAGTTTATTGCCCGTAATAGGCTTTCGCACCGTGCTTGCGCAGATAATGTTTATCCAGCAGGGTTTGCTGCATATCCGGTAGCTGCGGCGCCAGCTGGCGACAGAAGATCCCCATATAGGCAATTTCTTCGAGCACTATCGCGTTATGCACTGCATCTTCCGCGTTTTTCCCCCAGGCAAACGGGCCGTGGGAGTGCACCAGAACCCCCGGCATCTGAGCCGCGTCGATTCCCTGCTTTTCAAAGGTTTCGACAATCACGTTGCCGGTTTCCCACTCATATTCACCGTTGATCTCTGCATCGGTCATTAAACGGGTACAGGGAATGGTGCCGTAAAAGTAGTCCGCGTGCGTGGTGCCAGTGGCCGGGATGGACTGGCCAGCCTGCGCCCAGATGGTCGCATGGCGTGAATGGGTGTGGACAATGCCGCCGACCGTCGGGAATGACTGGTACAGCAGACGGTGAGTTGGCGTATCAGAGGAGGGCTTTTTCGTTCCTTCCACTACTTCGCCCGTGGCGATACTGACCACGACCATATCTTCCGCCGTCATTACGCTGTAATCGACGCCGGAAGGCTTGATCACAAACACGCCTTTTTCCCGATCAACGGCGCTAACGTTACCCCAGGTCAGGGTGACGAGATTGTGTTTCGGCAGCGCCAGGTTGGCTTCGAGTACCTGACGTTTGAGTTCTTCTAGCATGCAATCCTCCAGGAAAAGAGGCCCGCCCTGCGGCAGGCCAAAGATTCCCCTGTTAACGTTTTGAACCGTAATAGACTTCGTTCCAGCGCAGCGCGTCTTTGAAGGCTGGCAGGCGGGTATCGTTATCAATCACGGTCAGCTCGATATCGTGCAGTTCGGCAAACTGACGCATGTCATTGAGATCCAGTGCGTGGCTGAAGACCGTGTGGTGCGCTCCACCGGCCAGGATCCAGGCCTCTGACGCGGTTGGCAGATCAGGCTGTGCTTTCCACAGGGCGTTGGCGACCGGCAGTTTAGGCAGGGAGTGCGGCGTTTCAACCGCGTCGACGCAGTTGACCAGCAGGCGGAAACGATCGCCCAGATCGATCAGGCTGGCGTTGATAGCCGGGCCAGTACGCGTGTTGAAGATCAGACGCGCCGGATCGGCTTTGCCGCCGATACCAAGGTATTGCACGTCGAGGATCGGTTTCTCTTCGACGGCGATAGAAGGGCACACTTCCAGCATGTGAGAGCCGAGCACCAGGTCGTTGCCGTTCTCGAAGTGGTAGGTGTAATCCTCCATAAAGGAGGTGCCGCCCTGCAGACCGGTTGACATCACTTTCATGATGCGAAGCAGAGCGGCAGTTTTCCAGTCGCCTTCGCCCGCAAAGCCGTAGCCCTGCTGCATCAGACGTTGTACTGCCAGGCCTGGCAGTTGTTTCAGACCGTGGAGATCTTCAAACGTGGTGGTGAAAGCGTGGAAGCCGCCCTGTTCCAGGAAACGCTTCATGCCCAGCTCAATGCGCGCCGCGTCCAGCACGTTCTGGCGCTTGTCGCCGTTGATCTGTGCCGCTGGCGTCAGGCGATAGCTGCTTTCGTACTCATCCACCAGCGCGCTCACGTCGCCATCGCTGATTTCATTCACCACCTGAACCAGGTCGCCCACGGCCCAGGTATTCACGGAGAAACCGAACTTGATCTGCGCGGCGACTTTATCGCCGTCGGTGACCGCAACTTCACGCATGTTGTCACCAAAACGCACCACTTTCAGGTGGCGGGTGTCCTGCTTAGAGACCGCCTGACGCATCCAGGAGCCGATACGTTTTTGCGCGTGCTGATCCTGCCAGTGGCCAGTCACGACGGCGTGCTGCTGACGCATACGCGCGCCGATGAAGCCAAACTCACGGCCGCCGTGCGCGGTCTGGTTCAGGTTCATAAAGTCCATGTCGATGCTGTCCCACGGCAGGGAGGCGTTGAACTGGGTATGGAACTGAAGTAAAGGTTTATTGAGGATGGACAGGCCATTGATCCACATTTTGGCGGGCGAGAAGGTATGCAGCCACACCACCATCCCGGCGCATTTATCGTCGTAGTTGGCGTCCCGGCAAATGTGAGTGATTTCGTCCGGCGTGGTGCCCAGCGGTTTCAGCACCAGTTTGCACGGCAGTTTAGCTTCTGCATTCAGCGCGTTAACGACATGCTCCGCGTGTTTCGTCACCTGTTTCAGTGCTTCCGGCCCGTACAGATGCTGGCTGCCAATCACAAACCACACTTCATAATTATTAAAAATGGTCATCGTCGTGTCCTTAATGGGTCAGGGTTGCCGTAGTGTCCGCGGTGCTTTTGGCCGGGGCGGCGACAGGGAGATAGTGGAGTTCGGCGCTTTTTGCCCATTGCTGGTAGCGCTGATAAAGCTGTTCAAAGCGCTGCGCCTGCGAGGCGCGCGGCTGCAGGGTGTTTTCGACGGCGCTCGCCATATGCTGCTGAGCCGTCGGGATATCCGCGTGAACACCTGCGGCGACGGCGGCGAAAATTGCCGCGCCCAGCGCGCAGCACTGATCGGAGGCCACAATCTGCAGCGGACGGTTCAGCACGTCGCAGCAGGCCTGCATGATCACCGGGTTTTTACGGGCGATACCGCCCAGCGCCATCACGTTGTTCACGTCGATGCCCTGTTCGGTGAAGCACTCCATAATGGCGCGTGCGCCAAACGCGGTGGCGGCAATCAAACCGCCAAACAGCGCAGGTGCGTCGGTTGCCAGGTTGAGATCGGTAATCACCCCTTTCAGGCGCTGGTTAGCAAACGGCGTACGGCGGCCGTTGAACCAGTCCAGCACCACCGGGAGATGATCGAGAGACGGATTTTTTGCCCAGGCGTCAGTGAGCTGTGGCAGGAGCTGCTTTTTGCTCTCGGCGATCTGGGTTTTCAGTTCAGGATGCGCCGCCGCCAGCTGGTCCAGCGGCCAGCCGAGCACGCGGCCAAACCAGGCGTAGATATCACCAAACGCAGACTGACCGGCTTCAAGGCCGATAAAGTCCGGCACCACGCTACCGTCAACCTGGCCGCAGATACCTTTTACCGCGCGGTTGCCAACGGTGGATTTATCTGCCGTCAGAATGTCGCAGGTCGAGGTGCCGATCACTTTCACCAGCGTATTGGGTTGTGCACCTGCTCCGACTGCGCCCATATGGCAGTCAAACGCGCCGCCGGAGATGGCCACATTCTGCGGAAGCCCAAGACGCTTCGCCCACTCTTCGCAGAGCGTGCCGGCAGGGATATCAGCGGTGAAGGTGTCGGTAAACAGCGGATATGTCAGGCTCTTGTTGATGATCGGGTCGAGTTCATCGAAGAACGCAGCCGGAGGCAGGCCGCCCCAGCTTTCGTGCCACAGGGATTTATGCCCGGCGCTGCAGCGACCACGACGGATATCCTGCGGGCGGGTGGTGCCGGAGAGCAGAGCGGGAACCCAGTCGCACAGTTCAATCCAGGAGACGGCCGCCTGGGCAACCGATGCGTCTGCACGGGTAACGTGCAGGATCTTGGCCCAGAACCATTCGCTGGAGTAAATGCCGCCGATGTAGCGCGAGTAGTCTGTTTTACCCGTTTGATGGCACAGGCGGGTGATGGCTTCGGCCTCTTCCACGGCGGTATGGTCTTTCCACAGCACGAACATGGCGTTCGGGTTGTCGGCAAACTCAGGGCGCAGCGCCAGCACGCGGCCTTCCGCATCCACAGGGGCTGGTGTAGAACCGGTACTGTCGACGCCAATCCCGACAATCTCTGCCCGCTGAGCGTCAGTCAGTTCAGCGAGAACGGTTTTGATTGCCGCTTCCATTGACTCGATGTAGTCACGCGGGTGGTGACGGAACTGGTTATTTGGCGCATCGCAGTAGCGCCCCTCTTGCCAGCGCGGGTACCACTCAACGCTGGTTGCTATCTCCTGGCCGGACGTACAGTCCACTGCCAGCGCGCGAACCGAGTCGCTGCCAAAATCGAGGCCAATCGCAATTGCCATGGTGTTGCTCCATCAAAAAAACAGGTATGGAAGAACATTAGAGACTGGGGGCGAAAATCGTCAGGCAGGATTCGCTAATCTTATGGACTAAATTGCTGTTGCGATGGAAAGTGTGACGCCGTGCAAATATTCAATGTGGACATTTCTGCCGCACTTATAGACACTTTTGTTACTGCTTATTTGCCTGACCTGGCGGATAAATCAGGGGGAAAGGCTGAAACATGGCGGACGTAAAAGAGGCGTGATGCTTTTTGGATCTTTTCGCGGGCCATTTTTAACCTGCTTTTTACGATATGGACAATTGGTTTCCTTCAGGACCCTTGGGAGAACTGAATCTATGGCCGAAACGCAAAACGATCCTTTGCTGCCGGGATACTCGTTTAACGCGCACCTTGTGGCGGGACTGACCCCTATCGAGGCTGAGGGATACCTCGACTTTTACATTGACCGCCCACTCGGGATGAAAGGGTATATCCTCAACCTGACCGTGCGCGGGGAGGGGATCATCAAGAACGGTGACCAGCAGTTTGTCTGCCGCCCCGGCGATATCCTGTTGTTCCCGCCGGGGGAGATCCACCACTACGGGCGTCACCCGGATGCAAAAGAGTGGTATCACCAGTGGGTCTACTTCCGTCCGCGCGCCTACTGGCAGGAGTGGCTTTCGTGGCCGGCGATTTTTGCGCATACCGGTTTTTATCGACCGGATGATCTCCATCTTGCTCAGTTTCGCGAGCTTTTTGCGCAGATCATTGAGGCGGGGCAGGCGGGAGGACGTTATGCCGAACTGCTGGCGATTAACCTGCTTGAACAACTGCTGCTGCGGCGTATGGAGGCCATTAACGAATCGCTTAATCCTCCACTGGATAACCGCGTGCGCGACGCCTGCCAGTACATCAGTGACCATCTGGCAGATAGTCAGTTTGATATCGCCAGCGTCGCTCAGCACGTCTGTCTGTCTCCGTCGCGGCTGTCGCATCTCTTTCGCCAGCAGCTTGGCGTCAGCGTGCTAAGCTGGCGTGAGGACCAGCGTATCAGTCAGGCGAAGCTGTTACTCAGCACCACCCGGATGCCGATTGCCACCGTGGGGCGTAACGTGGGCTTTGAGGATCAACTTTATTTCTCTCGTGTTTTCAAAAAATGCACGGGTGCCAGCCCCAGTGAATTCCGCGCGGGTTGTGAATAAACGGTAAAAAAAGATAAACAAACAGGTGAACTGTGGAAGCAACCTGTAAACTATTCAGACAATTGATGCCTTGACGCGGTGCGGGGCGCTAAGCAGAATCGCTGATTCGTTTTCTGACCGGAATAGTTATGCAGGCTTTGCTGGAACACTTTATTACCCAGTCCGTTATGTACTCGCTCATCGCCGTTGCGCTGGTGGCGTTTCTGGAATCGCTGGCGCTGGTCGGGTTAATTCTGCCCGGCACCGTGATGATGGCCGGGCTTGGCGCGCTGATTGGCAGCGGCGAGGTCAACTTCTGGCAGGCGTGGCTGGCCGGGATTATCGGCTGCCTGCTGGGCGACTGGATCTCCTTCTGGCTGGGCTGGCGCTTTAAGAAGCCGCTGCACCGCTGGTCGTTCATGAAAAAGAACAAAGCCCTGCTGGATAAAACCGAACATGCGCTGCACCAGCACAGCATGTTCACCATCCTGGTCGGCCGCTTTGTCGGGCCGACGCGTCCGCTGGTGCCCATGGTCGCCGGGATGCTGGATCTGCCAGTCACAAAATTTGTTGTGCCGAATATTATCGGCTGTGTCTTCTGGCCGCCGTTTTACTTCCTGCCGGGGATCCTCGCGGGGGCGGCTATTGATATTCCTGATGGTATGCAAAGCGGTGAGTTTAAGTGGCTATTGCTGGCGACCGCTCTGCTGCTGTGGATCGCCGCATGGCTGTGCTGGCGGCTGTGGCGCAGCGCGAAAGCGAATATTGATCGTCTGACGCGCTACCTGCCTCGCTCGCGCCTTTTGTGGCTTGCGCCGTTGACGCTCGGCATAGCCGTAGTGGCGCTGGTGGCGTTGATCCGCCACCCGCTGATGCCGGTGTATGGCGAGATTTTATTGAAGGTCGTCAGCCGTTAACCAATACCCAGAAGCTGTGATGCGCTCGCTTTCCCACTTACCAGTGCTTCCGTTTCGCCATCCCATAGAATGCGACCCTCCGCGATCACCACCGATCGCGGAGCAATCCTCGCGGCATCCTCAATGCTGTGCGATACCATCAACATGGTGAGCTTCTGACGCTGGCAGACCTCCTGTACCAGAGCCAGCATTTCCTGGCGCAGCGCCGGGTCGAGTGCAGAGAAGGGCTCGTCCAGCAACAGAACAGGCTGCTCGCGTACCAGACAACGCGCCAGCGCGACACGCTGGCGTTGACCGCCGGAAAGCTCCCCTGGCAGACGGTCGATAAACCCGGTGATCCCCATCTGCCCGGCAATAATCTCCAGCTTCTGGCGCTGGGTATCGTTCAGTTTTAACCCCGGATCCATCCCCAGGGCGATGTTCTGCCGTACGGTAAGATGGGTGAAAAGATTATTTTCCTGAAACAGCATCGACACCGGACGCCGGGCGGGTGGCGTGCGGGTATGATCGTGGTTTTCAATCATTATTGACCCGCTTGCCGGTTGCAGAAACCCGGCTATCAGATTGAGCAACGTGCTTTTTCCTGCTCCACTTGGGCCCAGAACCGCAATCATCTCTCCCTGGCGGGCAGAAAGCGTGAAGCGCATTGGCAGGTGCTGGTAGAGCCAGGTTACATCAATCAGTTTTAACATCACGCCCCGGAAGTTTTTCGATAACGGTAAATAAGGCAAAGCAGAGTAACAGCAGCAAGAGTGCCGTGACGGCGCCATCCTGGCTACGGTAAGAGCCGATCTGCTGGTACAGCCAGTATGGCAGCGTGCGGAAATCTTCATTGCCGAAGAGCGCGACCACGCCAAAATCACCGATTGAGAGCACGCAGGCGAAAGCCAGCGCCTGTGCCAGAGGGCGTTTTAGTGCCCGCAGTTCGACGACTCTCAGCCGTTGCCAGCCCTGAATGCCAAGTGACTGACACAGCAGTGCGTAGCGGCTATTAACGTCGCGCATCGGGTTTTCCAGTACCTTCAGAGCATAAGGGATCGCCATCAGGGCATTGGTAAATATCACAATGCCGTCGGCACTTTCCGGCAGACCCACGGTACTGTTGAAAAGTAAAAAGAATCCCGTCGCCAGTACAATGCCTGGCATGGCCAGGATCAGCATACCCGTTAGCTCCAGCGCCTGTCCGGCTTTACGGGCATGGCAGGCATAAAGCTCGCGACTGCTCCACAGCAGCATCATGGTCAGTATGACGCACAGCAACCCGGCGGCCAGCGCAATGCGCAGTGAAGTCCAGGTCGTTTGCCAGAGCACAGACTGCTGCAACACGGACAGGAGATTGAGGTTCAGGCCATCGATGATAACGGCCATCAGCGGCGGCAGCATCAGCAGCAGCGCCAGCGTAATAAGCGAAATATCGGTGATACGGCTACGCAGGCTATCCTGGGGATCGCGCCAGCCTGTTATCTGGTTACTGCCCGGCGAAATGGCTTTACTCAGACGCTGGCTCAGCAGCACCAGTACAAGACAGCACACCATCTGAACTATCGCCAGCAGCGCAGCCCGACCAGGATCGTAGTCGTAACTCAGCGCCTGATAGATTGCCAGCTCAATGGTTGTTGCCTGCGGTCCACCACCCAGTGAAAGCACGGTAGCAAAGCTGGCAAAGCAGAGCATGAAGATCAGCGCGGCAACTGGCGGGATTTGGCGGCACAGCCACGGCCATTCAACAAAGCGGAAGAAAGACCAGCCGCGCATGCCCAGCTGTGCCGCAAGCTGGCGCTGCTCGCCGGGGATATTTTCCAGCGCCTGTAAAAAGAGCCGTGTCGCCATCGGCATATTGAAAAAGACGTGCGCCAGCAGGATGCCCTGAAGCCCGTATGGCGAGAAATGCCACTCCAGACCGAGCAGGCCGAACAGTGAAGACAGCCAGCCCTGACGACCATAAACGCTCAGGATGCCAAACACGGCTACCAGCACGGGCAGGATCAGCGTCATGGCGCACAGGCGCAGCAGCGCCTGCCTGCCGGGGAAACGCCTGCGATAAAGCGCACGAGCAAGGAAAATGGCGGGGGTCACCGACAGCAGGGCAGAGAGAAACGCCTGCCAGAAAGAAAAGCGGATAACGTGCCAGAGATAGCTGTCGTGCCAGAGGGAGAGCAGGTCACTCTCTGGCGCGTTCAACCACAATGCAAGAAAAGCGCCCAGGCTGACCGCCACCATCAGCATGGCGGCGAGCAGCCCAGGAATTAACCAGCCGGGAATTAGCGGCTGACGGCGCGTTGCCATTCACTTACCCATGCTGCACGCTGTGAAGCGACCTGTTGCGGCGTAAACTCCAGAGACGTTTGCGGTTTGGTCAGCTGCTCGAAACCTGCTGGCAATGCTACGTTGGTCACAGGATACATCCAGTTACCCGCCGGAATGGCATTCTGGAATGCCGGTGAAACCATAAATTTCAGGAACTTCTCGGCAAGTTCTGGCTGTTTGCTGGCCGCGGTACGCGCAGCCACTTCCACCTGCAGGTAATGACCTTCAGCGAAATTGGCCGCGGCATAGTTGTCTTTTTTCTCAGCGATGATGTGGTAGGCCGGGGAGGTGGTATAACTCAGTACCAGGTCGCTTTCCCCTTTCAGGAACAGACCGTAGGCTTCACTCCAGCCTTTAGTGACAGTGACGGTTTTGGCGGCCAGTTTCTGCCATGCTTCCGGCGCTTTATCCCCATAGACTTTCTGCATCCACAGCAGCAGACCCAGACCCGGAGTGCTGGTGCGAGGGTCTTCATAAATGACGCGCCATTTCTGATCGCCTTCCACCAGCTCTTTCAGGCTTTTCGGCGGGTTTTTCAGCTTGTTTTTGTCGTAAACAAAGGCAAAGTAGCCGTAGTCGAACGGAACGAAAGTGTCATTTTTCCAGCCGCCCGGAACGTTGACGGCATCTGCAGCTACGCCACTTTTGGCAAACAGTTTGGTCTGCGAGGCGGCCTCCAGCAGGTTGTTATCCAGCCCGAGCACCACATCGGCTTTACTGTTTTTCCCTTCCATACGCAGGCGGTTGAGCAGTGAGACGCCATCTTCCAGCGCCACGAATTTCAATTCACAGTTACAGTCCGCTTCAAAGGCTTTTTTCACCACCGGGCCTGGGCCCCAGTCAGCAGAGAAGGAGTCGTAGGTGTAGACCGTCAGAACGGGCTTCGCAATAGCAGGCAGCGCGAACAGCGCCAGCAGGGGGAGAACTTTTTTTAACACTTTGCACCTCAGGGTTGAGTGGCAAAGGATTTTGAGCAACAGCCTCAAATCCCTTCGCCGGCGTTATCCGGATCAGGTTCGACGGGTATTATCTCAGCGCACATCAGTGATGCAGCACCCCGTTGAGAACGGCGCTATTGTAATGATTTGGTGAATATTGCGAAAGCGTTATGGCTCCGGCGGGGCAAACCAGGCGGATTTAAAATCAAACCAGCCTAAGGTGTTCATCCGCAGGCCGCGCATACTGCGCTGACCCTGAATCATCAGCCAGTGATGGATCAGCGGCACAATCGCCTGCTGCGCGAGCAGTTGCTGACACCACGAGGCCAGGTTCATCTCACCTGCTCGCCACCGGGCGGCATCCTGCTGCCAGTCGCGTTCGATGCAGTGCTGGATCAGCGGCACTTCATACAGGTGAGAGAACAGCGAGAAATCGAGCGGTAGGGTGAAGTTGGCGCTGTTCAGCCAGATATCACTGACGATATCTCCGCGGTGCCATTCATCATAATCGACCTCCTGAATGTCGAGATGAACGCCTTCAGCAGCCAGCAGTTTGCTCATGATCCGGGCGATAAAGCGGTGCTCCACATGGTCACGGTAATAGGTCAACGTGATCAACTCCAGCCCGGCAGGCTTTTCACCGTGAACCGGTCGGGCGTGGTGCCAGCGTGGGAGCAGGCCGTAGGCCGGGAACCAGTATGTCTGGTATTGCTCTTCCGCCTGATAGATAAGGTTAGCCGGAGAGAGAATGTGGCTAACCCACCTGCGCACCTCGCGACTGGCGCCACGATGGCTGCGAGCGTCAAACAGCAGGTAATAGCAGCCTTCTTCAAGACGGCTTTCAACCGCTTTTTCCCCCTCGGTTGGCCCTTCCAGCGTTAAGCCGCAGCTCAGCTCTTCGCTGATGTCAGGCAGAACCCAGACGTTGACTTCATCGATCAGCGCGCGATAGCCAAAGTAGTCGTCAAAGGCGCGAATTTTAAGCTGGTTGCTGGTATTGCGCGTCACTGCGTAAGGGCCTGTCCCTACGGGCTGGCTGGCAAAATGAGGCAGAGATGCCCATTCGCGCGGCAGGATCATCGACGGAACATAGCCCATTAGCCACGGCAACCACTGGTCTGGCTCGGACAGTTCGATGTCAACGGTCCATGCTGTCGGGGAGTGGATCCGCGAGACATGGGCATACAGAGGAAGTGCGCGCGCGCGCTGAAGAGAGTCAATGACGTCGCTCATCTCCAGCTCGCGGCCGTGGTGAAAGTGGATGCCAGGGCGTAAAAAAAAGCGCCAGTGAAGCGGGGAAAGTTGCTGCCAGTGGTGCGCAATATCTGCTTCCAGTTCCCCATTTTCCTCATTTATGCGCGTCAGGCCGCTGAAGATTTGTCGGGCCATATGGGTTTCAGAGCGACGCAACGCCGTGCCGGGTAACAGATTTTTCATTGGCCGATAGTAGAGCACCCGCAGGATGTGTCGGCCCTGACGAAAACTGCGCCCGAGATGTGAAACCAGCATCTGGCGTACGGCCGCTTTGTCGCCGACCAGTTGCACCAGCTGATCGATGCGATCCTGCTCCAGCAAATCTTCTGCACGCTGCTGCTGTAGCGCTAACCCGGTATAGAGAAAGGTAAGACGCGAGCGTTTGCCGCGACCCGCCTCTGCTTCCCAGCTCAACCAGCCTTGCTGTTGCATGGTGTTAAGCAGGGTACGCATATGACGGCGAGAACAGCTGAGCAGGTCAGCCAGCTCGTTCAGCGTGGTCTCCTTCGATTGCCCCTCACAGCACTGCCAGAGGCGGATAAATTGTTGTTGCAGTCGACCGGAAGGCATAAAAGAGGAACTCCTGACAAATAATCAGCAATTTATTAATCCCTATATTAAGCCAATAATAGTTCCCGATGAAGTGAGGAGGTAAATTATGAAGAGGTCTACCGCACGTCAGTTTTATCAGCACTATTTTTCAGCGACAAAAGGAACGTCCTGGCTGGCCCGCCGGTGTGCAGAGCAACGGCTGAAAACGTTAGAAGAATTGATGCAGTGGGACGTTACAACACCGACCTCTTCCCGCTAACTCGCCTCGATCATGTGTGACTGAGTATTGGTGCTTATCACCCGCCAGCAAAATGTTTTTGCTGGCTTTTTTCGTTTATTCTTTCACCCGATTTCGATTCGCTTTCACAAGGATTTGCGCATGCTCTGGTTGATGACAATGGGGCGACGCCTGAATGGCGTCTACGCCGCTTTTATGCTGGTGTCCTTTATGATGGGCGTTGCGGGGGCGCTACAGGCGCCGACGCTGAGTCTGTTTCTCAGCCGGGAGGTAGGGGCGCAGCCGTTCTGGGTTGGCCTGTTTTATACCGTCAACGCCATTGCCGGGATTCTGGTCAGCCTGGGGCTGGCGAAACGATCGGATAGCCAGGGCGATCGCCGTAAACTGATCCTCTTTTGCTGTGCGATGGCCGTTGGCAATGCGTTACTCTTTGCCTTTAATCGTCATTATCTGACGCTCATCACCTGCGGCGTGCTGCTGGCGTCACTGGCCAATACCGCCATGCCGCAGCTGTTCGCACTGGCGCGTGAGTATGCTGACAATTCCGCGCGGGAAGTGGTGATGTTCAGTTCGGTGATGCGTGCTCAGCTTTCCCTGGCATGGGTTATTGGCCCGCCTCTGGCCTTCATGCTGGCATTGAATTACGGCTTTACCGCCATGTTCTCCATTGCGGCAGGCATTTTTGCGATAAGCCTGGTGTTGATTGCTTTCGCGCTGCCGTCTGTGGCGCGCGTCGAGCAGACAACGGACAAACCCATTACTCAGGTGAGCGGCTGGCAGGACAAAAATGTCCGCATGCTATTTATCGCCTCCACGCTGATGTGGACCTGCAACACGATGTATATCATCGACATGCCGCTGTGGATCAGCAGCTCCCTGGGGCTGCCGGATAAGCTCGCGGGGATCTTAATGGGAACCGCGGCCGGGCTGGAAATTCCGGCGATGATTCTGGCCGGGTATTACGTGAAGCGTTTTGGTAAACGCAGGATGATGGTCATTGCGGTGGCTGCCGGGGTGATGTTCTACGTGGGGCTGATCTTCTTCCACTCGCGGGAAGCGCTGCTGGCGCTACAGCTATTTAACGCTGTGTTTATTGGGATTGTTGCCGGAATAGGCATGCTCTGGTTCCAGGATTTAATGCCTGGCCGTGCGGGCTCGGCGACCACGCTTTTTACCAACAGTATTTCCACCGGGGTGATTCTGGCGGGGGTGATTCAGGGGGCGCTGTCGCAAAGCTATGGACATGCGTCGGTCTACTGGATGATTGCGGCGATTTCGTTGGTTACGCTTGGGCTGACCTGCCGCGTAAAAGACGTGTGATCGGATGAATGAGCGGAGCCCGGGTCTCCGGGCTCCGCAAACCTTTCTATTCCGAATACTGATATTTACGCTGTGCGCGTAAAGTCAGGTACATATGCACGAGACCCATAAATCCGTGTGCCCAGAAGTAGGTCTCAATAAAGACCGTCAGGAATTTATGCAAATCTAATACGGATTCCGTGACGGATGAAACCGGTCCGAGCGTGGCGTTCAGCACGAACCATACCGCTCCGCAGAGTGCAACGCCGAGCAGAGCCAGTACACCTAAGCCTTGCACCGTTGCCGCCATACCGCCAGCGTGAGCATCAGGAAGCTGACGTTGCAAGAGAGTGCGAATATCATCAACGATTCCGCTGAAGTCCAGTGCCAGCCACGCGAAGTAATACTTAAATCCGCGCTGGGTTAACATCCATGCCATCATGGCAATACCGCAAAAAATTAAACCAAAGCCTGAAATAACATGAACCCAGGTGACAATCGCGTTCAGACCCGATTCACCAAGTGCTTCGCTTTCAGTAAAGTTGGAATTAATAATCTGGGCCAGCACCAGTACTGCAACAAGAATGTGCAGTATGCGAAGAAAAGGGGTTTCTTTATGGGGAAGCGTATCGCGTATTGTTGGATTCATCGCTTTTTACCTCAATGATGAGAGAGCTGATGCGATGGAGTGTGACGCAGATTAATTAACGAAACCTTAACGATAAATAAAATGCATCACACCGTAACCATCTACACTATTTTAGTGTGCCGGATCAATATGCGTCATAACATTAAGCACATTAAATTTTTGCATCACGTTGTTTCTGGCCTTCACGGCAATTTCATGTCCTTCTTTTACGCTTAATTCTCCGTCGACTTCAAGATGAACATCGACAAGGGCTAAGTCGCCCATCTTGCGGGTTTTTAAGTCATGGATCCCGGCGACACCTTCGGTTTCGAGCAAACACGTTTTGATGTCGCGCTCAAGGTCAGGTTCAAGCGAACGATCCATCAGGTCGTGCAGCGCGTCAGCAGAGAATTTGTATCCCATATGAGCGATGAACATCCCGACAATCAGGGCTGCAACCAGGTCCATAGAGTGAAAGCCCATTAAATTCCCGGCTATACCAATGGCGACAACCACGGATGAAGCCGCGTCAGAACGGGCATGCCAGGCATTAGCTATCAGTAGTGAGGACTGGATGCGTTTTCCCGTTGCAAGCATGTATCTGAACAGACTTTCCTTAATCACTAAAGCCAGTATCGCTACCCATAGCGCGGCTCCTTTCACTGTCTGATGCGTCTCAGGGTGGAGCAGTTTATTGCCCGCCGACCAGAGCATTCCAATGCCCACAAGCAGCAAAATAGCACCAATAATGAGCTTTGCTCCGTTTTCGAAGCGAAGGTGACCGTAATGATGATCGATATCTGAGGCTTTCTGGCTTTTCTTGTTCGCAATCAGAACGACAAAATCAGAAGATAAATCGGAAAGAGAATGAATCCCATCAGCAATTAACCCTTGCGAGCCGGAAAATAGTCCTGCAACGATTTGAAAACCAGTGAGTAATATATTTATTACCACGCTAACCAATGTGCATTTATGTATTTCTTGAGAACGGAGGTGAGAATCATTGCTATTTTGCTTTTCCATTTAGATTTCCGCTGTAAGCCAACTTTTAGATTATCTTGCGCAGGCATTATTAAATTGACATTAAATATAATGTCATTAGCGGATATTTTTTCGAAAACGGCGTGTCAGGAGTGGTGGGTAAGGGAATAAAGCGAGGCCTGCAGAATAAACTGCAGGCCGGAGGTTTACTTCATAAACGCAGGCTGTTTGTGTTCGTAAGTTGCAATTGCTGCTTCGTGCTGGAGTGTTAAACCAATGCTGTCGAGACCGTTCAGCATGCAGTGACGACGGAACGCATCAATGCTGAAGCTGTAGGTCTTATCCCCGGCTTTCACGACTTCTGCTTCCAGATCCACCTCAAACGAAATACCTGGATTTGCCTGAACCAGAGCGAATAACTCGTCGACCTGCTCGTCCTTCAGTGTGACCGGCAAAAGCTGGTTGTTGAAACTGTTGCCGTAAAAGATATCCGCGAAACTTGGGGCGATAACCACTTTAAACCCGTAGTCGGTCAGGGCCCACGGAGCGTGCTCACGTGATGATCCGCAGCCAAAGTTTTCCCGCGCCAGCAGGATCGATGCGCCTTTATATTCCGGGAAGTTCAGAACGAATTCCGGGTTAGGGACTTCGCCTTTGTCATCCAGGAAACGCCAGTCGTTAAACAGATGGGCGCCAAATCCAGTGCGGGTGACCTTCTGCAAAAACTGCTTAGGAATGATCGCGTCGGTATCGACGTTAGCGGCGTCCAGAGGGACAACCAGGCCCGTATGTTGGGTAAATTTCTCTGCCATGATTGTCTCCTTATTTCAGGCTGCGAATGTCGGCGAAATGGCCGGTGACTGCCGCAGCGGCGGCCATTGCCGGGCTGACCAGATGGGTACGCCCACCGCGGCCCTGACGGCCTTCAAAGTTACGGTTGCTGGTGGAGGCACAGCGCTCGCCTGGATTCAGGCGGTCATTGTTCATGGCCAGACACATGGAGCAACCCGGCAGGCGCCACTCGAAACCTGCTTCGATAAAGATCTTATCCAGACCTTCGGCTTCGGCCTGGGCTTTTACCGGGCCGGAACCCGGAACCACCAGTGCCTGTACGCCTGGTGCCACTTTACGACCTTTGGCAATCTCTGCGGCAGCGCGCAAGTCTTCGATACGGGAGTTGGTGCAGGAGCCAATAAATACTTTATCAATGGTTACGTCGGTCAACGGAACGCCAGGTTTCAGCCCCATGTAAGCCAGCGCTTTTTCCGCACTGGCGCGCTCGACCGGGTCAGCGAAAGAGGCCGGATCGGGAATGTTGTCGTTGACAGAAATCACCTGGCCCGGGTTGGTTCCCCAGGTCACCTGAGGGGCAATCTCCTCTGCCTGCAGCGTGACAACCGTATCAAAGGTTGCCCCGTCGTCAGTTTTCAGGGTTTTCCAGTACGCGACGGCTTCGTCAAAATCATCTCCTTTCGGGGCATGCAGACGACCTTTGACATAGTTGAAGGTGGTTTCGTCTGGCGCAACCAGACCGGCTTTGGCACCCATCTCAATGGCCATATTGCACAGGGTCATACGGCCTTCCATGCTCAGCGCCTGGATGGCCTCGCCGCAGAATTCCACTACATGACCGGTGCCGCCTGCACTGCCGGTTTTGCCAATAATCGCCAGCACGATGTCTTTTGCCGTGATACCCGGAGCGGCTTTACCCTTCACTTCAATCTTCATGGTTTTGGCACGACCCTGTTTCAGGGTCTGCGTGGCCAGTACGTGTTCAACTTCAGAGGTACCGATACCGAAGGCCAGTGCGCCGAACGCGCCGTGGGTCGCGGTATGGGAGTCACCGCAGACGATGGTCATCCCCGGCAGGGTAATCCCTTGCTCAGGCCCCATTACGTGGACGATGCCCTGATACGGATGGTTCAGGTCGTACAGCTCAACGCCAAACTCGTTGCAGTTCTTAATCAATTCCTGCATCTGGATACGCGCCATCTCACCTGACGCGTTGATGTCTTTGGTCTGCGTGGAGACGTTGTGATCCATGGTCGCGAAGGTCTTACCCGGCTGACGCACTGGACGCTTGTGCGCGCGCAGCCCGTCGAATGCCTGAGGAGAGGTCACTTCGTGCACCAGATGACGGTCGATGTACAGCAGCGGGGTTTCGTTTGGTGCTTCGTAAACAACGTGCGCATCAAACAACTTTTCATATAAGGTCTTCGCCATGATTACACCCCTTCAGCGACATAGCGGGCAATGATGTCGCCCATTTCATCGGTACTGACTGCCGCCGTGCCGCGTGCTAAATCACCGGTACGGACGCCTTCTTCTAACGCCCGGTTAATGGCGTTTTCAATTGCGGTTGCTGCATCGCCTGCATCCAGGCTGTAGCGCAGCAGCAGGGCCAGGGAGAGGATCTGCGCAATCGGGTTAGCAATGTTTTTGCCTGCAATATCCGGTGCGGAACCGCCCGCCGGTTCGTACAGACCAAAACCTTCTTCATTCAGGCTTGCGGATGGCAGCATGCCCATGGAGCCGGTGATCATCGCGCACTCGTCAGAAAGAATGTCGCCGAACAGGTTGGAGCACAGCAGCACGTCAAACTGGGACGGATCTTTAATCAGCTGCATGGTCGCGTTGTCGATGTACATATGCGACAGCGCGACGTCCGGGTACTGCTTAGCGACTTCGCCGACGATCTCACGCCACAGAATGGATGACTGCAGCACGTTCGCTTTATCAATGGAGGTCACTTTATGGCGGCGTTTGCGCGCAGACTCAAAAGCAATGTGGGCGATACGTTCGATTTCAAAACGGTGATACACCTCGGTATCAAACGCTTTTTCATGCTGGCCGCTGCCTTCGCGGCCTTTTGGCTGACCAAAATAGATGCCGCCGGTCAGCTCACGCACGCACAGAATGTCGAAACCGTTAGCTGCGATATCGGCACGAAGCGGGCAGAACTCTTCCAGGCCCTGATACAGCTTCGCCGGACGCAGGTTGCTGAACAGCTTGAAATGCTTACGCAGCGGCAGCAGTGCGCCACGCTCTGGTTGCTCTGCCGGTGGCAGGTGTTCCCATTTTGGACCACCGACTGAACCAAACAGCACGGCATCGGCATTTTCGCAGCCTTCGACGGTCGCTTTTGGCAACGGCGTCCCGTGATTATCAATCGCAATGCCGCCTACATCGTAGTGGCTGGTGGTGATTTTCATCGCAAAACGCGAACGAACGGCTTCCAGTACTTTCAGCGCCTGTGCCATCACTTCCGGGCCAATACCGTCACCCGGCAACACAGCAATATGGTAATTCTTCGACATTACACGGTTTCCTTTTTGTTCTCTTTATTCTGAGCCTTGCGTTGCAACTCTTTTTCGACTTCAGCGGCGCGCCAGATGTTGTTCAGAACATGCACCATCGCTTTCGCGGAGGATTCAACAATATCGGTTGCCAGACCTACACCATGGAAACGGCGGCCATTGTGAGTGACAACAATGTCGACCTGGCCCAGCGCATCTTTGCCATGACCTTTTGCCGTCAGGTCATATTTCACCAGCTCAACATCGTATTCAGTAACACGGTTAATCGCCTGATAGATGGCATCGACAGGACCATTGCCGTTCGCGGCTTCCGCTTTAATTTCATCACCACAGGCCAGTTTGACTGAGGCGGTTGCGATATCGCTGGAGCCTGACTGCACGTTGAAGTAATCCAGACGGAAGTGCTCTGGTTCTTCCTGCTGCTTGTTAATAAAGGCCAGCGCTTCCAGGTCATAGTCGAACACCTGACCTTTTTTGTCGGCCAGTTTCAGGAACGCGTCGTACAACTGATCCATGTTGTAATCGCTGTCCTGATAACCCATCTCTTCCATACGGTGTTTTACTGCGGCACGACCGGAACGCGAAGTCAGGTTCAACTGCACCTGGTTCAGACCGATCGATTCCGGAGTCATGATTTCGTAGTTTTCACGGTTCTTCAGCACGCCATCCTGGTGTATACCGGAGGAGTGCGCGAAGGCGCCAGTGCCGACGATCGCTTTGTTGGCCGGAATAGGCATGTTGCAAATCTGGCTGACGGTCTGGCTGGTGCGCCAGATTTCGTTGTGATTGATGCGGGTGTGCACGTCCATAATGTCTTTGCGCACTTTAATCGCCATGATCACTTCTTCCAGCGAGCAGTTACCGGCACGTTCACCGATACCGTTCATCGCGCCTTCAACCTGACGCGCGCCGGCGTGTACCGCGGCTATAGCATTGCCAACGGCCAGACCCAAATCATCATGGGTATGAACAGAGATAATAGCTTTATCAATATTCGGTACGCGCTCATACAGGCCAGTGATGATGTTGGAGAACTCAAAAGGCATGGTGTAACCGACGGTGTCCGGGATGTTGATGGTTTTGGCACCGGCGTTGATTGCGGCTTCAACCACACGCGCCAGGTCTTCAATCGGCGTACGGCCTGCATCCTCACAGGAGAATTCAACGTCATCGGTGTAGTTGCGTGCGCGCTTCACCATGTACACCGCGCGTTCAATCACTTCATCCAGGGTGCTGCGCAATTTGGTTGCGATATGCATCGGTGAAGTAGCAATAAAGGTATGAATGCGGAAGGCTTCGGCAACTTTCAGTGACTCAGCCGCGACGTCGATATCTTTCTCTACGCAGCGCGCCAGACCACATACGCGGCTGTTTTTAATGGTACGCGCAATGGTCTGGACGGATTCGAAATCACCCGGAGACGAGACAGGGAAACCTACCTCCATCACGTCGACGCCCATACGTTCGAGAGCCAACGCGATCTGCAGTTTCTCTTTTACACTCAGGCTTGCCTGCAACGCCTGTTCACCGTCACGTAATGTGGTATCGAAAATAATGACTTGCTGGCTCATGGGTTAGGTCCTTGTCAGTCTTAGGGCGCCTTGCTACGAGCATAAAAAAACCCGCGCAGTGGCGCGGGTTTTTAGTCTTACTGGTGACGATTCAACGCTGAATTTCGCCCGCCAGTCTACCGCGCACAGTGGATGCGTTTAGTAGTAGTAGACCGGTGAAACGAATGGTGCGAATCATGAATCGTGCTCCGTTAAATTCAATATGCTTTTAGTGGTACTGGATACGGCCTTTCATGTCAACCCCTGACGATAAAAACGGACCTGAAGGGCGTAACAGGCAAGATGCCTGCATTAGCTAATTGTGCTGGATTTTACTTTCATGACCCGACTAATTGTCTAATTTTGGACTTGAAAAACAGATTGCTGAAACAAATAAATATAATTGGTATAAATTGAGTAAAACACGTCGCAGTGAATGCATTATGCTTAAATTATTTTAATATCATTAAGTTATGGGTTTGGTGAATGTTTTTGATGTCGTTTAAATGCCAATGGAGATAACAGGTTGTTAACCAACTGTAGATGAATGGCGTTAACAGTTTAATAATACTTAAGTCATCATTAACTTTATGGTGATTGTATATTGGTTTGGTTTATGGTTTCATTCCTGGCATAAAGTTAAGTGTATCATTTTTGCGATCTTTTGTTTTTTTAGTCTTTGCATCATCTTTATATATTCCGAATTTTAAATAATTCTCTTTTGCTAATCGTATTTGCATGATAAATCATATTTTCCGGGATTATTATCGTACCTTGGCAAAGGGAGTGTAGCGTGACAGTGGAGTCTGAAGTGCCAGAAAATAATATTAAACAACCTCAAACTTCTGATGGGATTAAACCGCAATTACGCACGGTGGATCTTAATCTTCTGACGGTGTTTGATGCTGTCATGCAGGAACAGAATATTACCCGCGCGGCACAAGCGCTGGGGATGTCACAACCTGCCGTGAGTAATGCCGTTGCCAGACTTAAGGTCATGTTTAACGACGAATTATTTGTTCGTTATGGGCGCGGGATCCAACCCACGGCGCGCGCATTCCAGTTATTCGGTTCTATCCGGCAGGCATTACAGCTGGTTCAAAATGAGTTGCCGGGGTCCGGCTTTGAACCCTTAAGCAGTGAGCGAGTATTCCATCTTTGTGTCTGTAGCCCATTAGATAATTATTTAACCTCGATTATTTATAATAAGGTTGAAGAAATTGCGCCGAATATCAACCTTGTTTTTAAGTCATCCTTAAATCAAAACACAGAACATCAGTTACGCTATCAGGAGACGGAGTTTGTTCTGGGATATGAAGAATTCCGTCGACCTGAATTCTCCTGCGTGCCGCTGTTTAAGGATGAAATGGTTTTAGTTGCCAGTAAAAAACACCCACGGCTGAATTCTCCACTACGAGAAAGTGATGTTTATAGTGAACAGCACGCCGTTGTAGCACTCGACAGATATGCTTCCTTTAGCCTGCCGTGGTATGACTCCGTGGATAAACAGGCCAGCGTGGCTTATCAGGGGATGGCAATGGTTAGCGTATTAAACGTTGTCTCACAGACTCAGCTGGTCGCTATTGCGCCGCGTTGGCTGGCAGAAGAGTTTTCCGACCCGTTAAATCTGCAAATATTGCCACTGCCGCTCAAGCTGAATAGCCGTACCTGTTATCTTTCCTGGCATGAAGCTGCGGGGCGTGACAAAGGACATCAGTGGATGGAAGAGTTGCTTATTACCATTTGCCGCCGGTAAACGCATCAGGGTAAATTGCATCGATATATGTGATTTATCCTGACTTCATTTTGATTATTGATATTTTATTCTGTTGTGATTTTTTTTGGCTGCTATCAGGCTCGCAAAAATAGATGAATTACTGAATCATCGCGCTTTTTAGCGATGATTTATCATCGCATCCTCTAATGCCAGATGAATTGACCACATCGCCTCCCAATGTCTGTTTTTTCTGCTTTAAGTACCTCTTCTCTCTGCCGGTTTGCTAATTGCCTGCCTCATAACGAGCGGTTAAGGTAAGGATCACTCTGCAAAATATAAGATTGGTTTATCCCAATCGTAAGACGGTGCGGAAATGAATTCGGCAGTCCGTCTATAACAAAATGCCTGGAGGCAAAGCATGGAGATGTTGTCTGGCGCGGAAATGGTCGTGCGATCGCTTATCGATCAGGGCGTGAAGCAAGTGTTCGGCTACCCTGGCGGCGCAGTCCTTGATATCTATGATGCGCTGCATACGGTAGGTGGCATTGACCATGTTCTGGTACGCCACGAGCAGGCGGCAGTTCATATGGCTGACGGCCTGGCACGTGCAACGGGTGAAGTGGGCGTGGTCTTGGTCACGTCAGGTCCTGGTGCAACTAACGCCATCACCGGTATTGCAACGGCGTATATGGACTCTATCCCGCTGGTGATCCTCTCAGGGCAGGTGGCGACCTCACTGATCGGCTACGATGCGTTTCAGGAGTGCGACATGGTGGGGATTTCGCGTCCCGTTGTGAAGCACAGCTTCCTGGTAAAGCAAACCGAAGACATTCCTGGCATCCTGAAAAAGGCCTTCTGGCTGGCGGCAAGCGGGCGTCCGGGACCGGTGGTGGTCGATCTGCCTAAAGATATCCTGAACCCGGCAAACAAACTGCCTTATGTCTGGCCAGAATCGGTCAGCATGCGCTCTTATAACCCAACAACGCAGGGGCATAAAGGTCAGATCAAGCGAGCGTTGCAAACGCTTCTGGCGGCCAAAAAACCGGTGGTTTATGTCGGCGGCGGGGCGATCAATTCTGCCTGCGAAGTACAGCTTCGTGAACTGATTGAGAAGCTTAACCTTCCTGTAGCGTCATCGTTGATGGGGCTTGGGGCATTCCCGGCCACCCACCCTCAGGCGCTGGGAATGCTGGGTATGCACGGTACCTATGAAGCCAACATGACTATGCATCATTCTGACGTGATCTTTGCGGTCGGGGTGCGCTTTGACGATCGTACTACCAACAATCTGGCGAAGTATTGTCCGAACGCCACCGTGCTGCATATTGATATCGATCCGACGTCAATTTCAAAAACGGTGTCGGCGGATGTGCCGATCGTCGGTGATGCTCGTCAGGTTCTGGAGCAAATGCTGGATCTGCTGGCCCAGGAGAACGCTACCCAGCCGCTGGATGAGATCCGTGACTGGTGGCAGCAGATTGATCGGTGGCGTGCGCGCCAGTGTCTGAAATATGACACGCAAAGCGAAAACATTAAGCCGCAGGCGGTTATCGAAGCGGTGTGGCGACTGACGAAAGGTGAGGCTTACGTGACCTCAGACGTGGGGCAGCACCAGATGTTTGCCGCCCTGTATTACCCGTTTGATAAACCGCGACACTGGATCAACTCGGGCGGCTTAGGAACGATGGGCTTTGGTCTACCTGCGGCGCTGGGCGTGAAGCTGGCACTGCCGAATGAAACCGTCGTCTGCGTAACCGGGGACGGCAGTATCCAGATGAACATTCAGGAGTTGTCTACCGCGCTGCAGTATGAACTGCCGGTTCTCGTGCTGAACCTGAATAACGGCTACCTGGGTATGGTCAAACAGTGGCAGGATATGATCTATTCAGGCCGCCATTCACAGTCATATATGAAATCGCTGCCGGATTTTGTTCGTCTTGCTGAAGCTTACGGTCACGTTGGCATGCGGGTGACAGATCCAGCTGAGCTGGAAACGAAGCTCGCTGAAGCGCTTGAACACGTTAAAAACAACCGCCTCGTCTTTATGGATGTGATTGTTGATGGGACCGAGCACGTTTATCCGATGCATATTCGCGGTGGTGGTATGGATGAAATGTGGTTAAGCAAAACGGAGAGAACCTGATATGCGCCGGATATTATCTGTGTTACTGGAAAACGAGTCTGGCGCACTGTCGCGCGTCATTGGGCTATTTGCGCAGCGCGGCTATAACATTGAAAGCCTGACCGTTGCACCGACGGACGATCCGACGCTGTCGCGGATGACCATTCAAACCGTCGGCGATGCCAAAGTGCTTGAGCAAATTGAGAAGCAACTGCATAAGCTGGTTGATGTACTGCGCGTGAGCGAGCTGGGGCAGGGGGCCTATGTTGAGCGTGAGGTCATGCTGGTGAAAATCCAGGCCACCGGCTACGGACGTGAGGAGGTCAAACGCAGTGCGGATATCTTCCGTGGGCAGATTATCGACGTCACGCCTTCCCTCTATACGGTTCAACTGGTCGGTACAAGTGACAAGCTGGATGCTTTCCTGGCGTCCGTGCGGGATGTAGCAAAAATTGTTGAGGTCGCGAGATCGGGCGTGGTTGGCCTGTCACGCGGCGAGAAAATCATGCGTTAGTTGTCAAAAAGGTTCGCCTCTTTCAGCCCGGTCACCAAAGCCGGGCTTTTTTTTGCGTAATCAGCCGACAACGCAGATAAAAGCGGTTGCCGCGAAGGCTTTTCTGCGTTTAGATGTTAAAAGATTTAACCATAACCTTGACAGGGCCATGGACTCTTTTCTTTTTTTAAGGGGCAATTGTGAAACTGGATGAAATCGCCCGGCTAGCCGGCGTGTCACGAACAACGGCCAGCTATGTGATTAACGGTAAAGCAAAGCAGTACCGTGTCAGCGATAAGACCGTTGAAAAAGTTATGGCGGTGGTTCGTGAACATAACTACCATCCGAATGCTGTCGCAGCCGGTTTGCGTGCCGGGCGCACCCGCTCTATTGGTCTGGTGATCCCGGATCTGGAAAACACCAGCTACACCCGTATCGCTAACTATCTTGAACGTCAGGCTCGCCAGCGTGGCTATCAATTGCTGATTGCCTGCTCGGAAGACCAGCCCGACAACGAGATGCGCTGCATTGAGCACCTGCTCCAGCGTCAGGTGGATGCCATCATCGTTTCGACCTCTTTGCCGCCAGAGCATCCGTTTTATCAGCGCTGGGCTAACGATTCGTTCCCGATTGTTGCGCTGGATCGCGCCCTGGATCGCGAACACTTCACCAGTGTTGTGGGAGCCGATCAGGATGATGCGGAAATGCTGGCTGCAGAGCTAAGAACCTTTCCGGCTGAAACCGTGCTTTATCTTGGCGCGCTGCCGGAGCTGTCTGTGAGCTTCCTCCGTGAACAGGGATTCAGGACCGCCTGGAAAGACGATCCGCGTGAGGTTCACTATCTCTATGCTAACAGCTATGAACGTGAAGCAGCCGCGCAGCTGTTCGAGAAATGGCTGGAGACGCACCCGATGCCTCAGGCATTGTTCACCACCTCGTTTGCTCTTCTGCAAGGTGTAATGGATGTGACCTTACGTCGGGAAGGTAAGCTGCCATCAGACCTGGCCATTGCCACTTTCGGTGATAACGAACTGCTCGATTTCCTCCAGTGCCCGGTGCTGGCGGTGGCGCAACGTCATCGTGATGTGGCTGAACGTGTACTGGAGATTGTGCTGGCGAGCCTGGATGAGCCGCGGAAACCGAAGCCGGGCCTGACTCGTATCAAACGTAATCTCTACCATCGCGGAATTTTAAGCCGCAACAAATGAAATGACTGGGGCGGCGAAATCTGCCCCATTTTGTTGTAATAATTCGCATAGATAATTCCCTGACAGAAATTAGGATAATTCCTTAGGAATCATAATCGGCTATTTCTCTTAATTCATTTTGACTTTTAAAATGAGCGTCAAAGAACTTTTAAGCGGGTTTAAGCACCTATTTTTGTATTGTTTTGTTACAAAGCCTATTCGGTCGATGAATATTCAGACGTTTTTCCTTCTCCTGTGTCCGCTTGCATGCCAGCCGCCGTGCTTATTGAGCGCGGTGATGAATCTGGCGCTGTTATCCCCTGAGAATCTGTCATAAAATGCTGCCCGCGTCGCAAACTGACACTTTATATTTATCTGCGATGATATTGAGTGAGTCTTAACGCTCGTGTGCATATTCGGTTTTTTTCTTACAAATATTCATAACGTTAATTTTGCCTCGCCAGTTGTGCAGTTATTAACCAGGACTGTTTAACTCTGTAAATAGAGGGCATTTGAGTCCTTACAGGGAGAGTCCTGGCTTGACAAGCTTTTCCCTCGCTCCGTAAACTCCTTTAGGTGGGAATTTGTGGGTTAAAGTGGTGAGGAGGGGTGAGACTGGCATGTTCCGTGGAGCTACGTTAGTCAATCTCGACAGCAAAGGGCGTTTATCGGTACCAACCCGATACCGCGACCAGCTGATTGAGAACGCTGCGGGTCAAATGGTTTGCACCATTGACATTAACTCCCCCTGCCTGCTGCTTTACCCCTTGCCTGAATGGGAAATTATTGAGCAAAAGCTGTCGCGACTGTCGAGCATGAACCCGCAGGAACGCCGCGTGCAGCGGTTGTTATTGGGACATGCGAGTGAGTGTCAGATGGATAACGCAGGGCGATTACTGATTGCACCTGTGTTGCGGCAACATGCCGGTCTGACCAAAGAAGTGATGCTGGTCGGGCAGTTCAACAAGTTTGAACTGTGGGACGAAACGACCTGGTATCAACAGGTCAAGGAAGATATCGACGCTGAGCAGTCTGATTCTGCAACATTATCGGAACGGCTGCAGGACTTGTCTCTATAAATATGATGGAAAATTATAAACATACAACGGTGTTACTGGACGAGGCCGTTAACGGCCTGAATATTCGTCCGGATGGCATCTACATTGATGGCACTTTTGGTCGCGGTGGCCATTCGCGTTTGATCCTCTCCCAACTTGGAGCGGAAGGACGTCTGCTGGCAATCGATCGCGATCCGCAGGCGATTGCTGTGGCGCAAACCATCGATGACCCACGCTTTTCCATCGTGCATGGACCTTTCTCTGCGCTCGCGGAATATGTTGCTGAGCGCGGCCTGACGGGCAAGATCGACGGGATTCTTCTCGATCTTGGCGTCTCTTCACCACAGCTTGATGACGCTGAACGTGGCTTTTCCTTTATGCGTGATGGTCCGCTGGACATGCGTATGGACCCGACTCGTGGCCAATCTGCTGCTGAGTGGTTACAGACTGCTGACGAAGCCGATATTGCATGGGTAATCAAAACCTTCGGCGAGGAGCGCTTTGGCAAACGTATTGCGCGCGCCATTGTTGAGCGTAACCGCATTGAGCCAATGACCCGCACTAAAGAGCTGGCCGAGGTGATCGCGGCGGCGACACCGGTGAAGGATAAACACAAACATCCCGCGACCCGTACCTTCCAGGCGGTTCGCATCTGGGTAAACAGTGAACTGGAGGAAATAGAGCTGGCGCTAAAAAGCTCGCTCGACGTGCTGGCCCCGGGTGGGCGGTTATCCATCATCAGCTTCCATTCGCTGGAAGACCGTATTGTGAAACGCTTTATGCGTGAACAAAGCCGCGGTCCACAAGTCCCAGCGGGGCTGCCGATGACGGAAGAACAACTCAGGAAGCTGGGTGGCCGTCAGTTGCGAGCATTAGGCAAGTTGATGCCGGGCGAAGAAGAGGTGGCAGAGAATCCACGTGCCCGTAGTTCAGTGCTGCGTGTTGCAGAGAGGACGAACGCATGATCAGCAGAGTGACAGAGACCCTAAGCAAAGTTAAGGATTCGTTAGGAAGCAACGAGCGCCATGCCTTGCCTGGCGTGATCGGCGACGATCTTTTGCGGTTTGGGAAGCTGCCACTCTGCTTGTTCATTTGCATCATTGTGACGGCAGTAACGGTGGTCACCACAGCCCACCACACTCGTTTATTAACTGCGCAGCGCGAGCAGATGGTACTGGAACGCGATGCGCTGGATATTGAATGGCGAAATCTGATCCTTGAAGAAAACGCGCTCGGCGATCACAGCCGGGTTGAACGGATCGCAACGGAAAAGCTGCAACTGCAGCATGTTGATCCTTCCCAGGAAAATATCGTAGTACAAAAATAAGGGAAAACGCGACGCATGAAAGCAGCGGCAAAAACGCTAAAACCAAAACGTCAGGAAGAACAGGCCAACTTTGTCAGTTGGCGTTTTGCGTTGCTTTGCGGCTGCATTTTACTGGCACTGGGTTTTCTGCTGGGACGCGTGGCATGGTTACAAATCGTCGCGCCTGACATGCTGGTACGTCAGGGCGATATGCGCTCTCTGCGTGTCCAGGAGGTCTCGACTTCCCGCGGGATGATCACTGACCGCTCAGGCCGTCCGTTGGCGGTGAGTGTGCCGGTCAAAGCGATCTGGGCTGACCCGAAAGAGCTGCACGATGCTGGGGGGATCACCCTCGATAACCGCTGGAAAGCGCTCTCCGATGCTCTGAAAATGCCGCTGGACCAGCTTGCCTCCCGCGTCAACGCTAACCCGAAAGGGCGTTTTATCTATCTGGCGCGTCAGGTGAACCCTGACATGGCTGACTACATTCGCAAACTGAAGCTGCCGGGCATTCATCTTCGTGAGGAATCCCGCCGTTATTACCCTTCCGGCGAAGTAACTGCTCACCTCATTGGCTTCACTAACGTCGATAGCCAGGGGATTGAGGGCGTTGAAAAAAGTTTCGATAAGTGGCTCACCGGCCAGCCGGGCGAGCGAATCGTGCGTAAAGACCGCTATGGTCGCGTGATCGAAGATATCTCGTCCACGGACAGCCAGGCGGCACACAACCTGGCGCTGAGTATTGATGAGCGCTTGCAGGCGCTGGTCTACCGCGAGCTGAACAATGCTGTGGCTTTCAACAAAGCGGAGTCAGGTAGCGCCGTGCTGGTGGATGTCAGCACGGGCGAAGTGCTGGCGATGGCCAACAGTCCATCCTACAACCCGAACAACTTTACCGGCACCGCAAAAGACGCGATGCGTAACCGGGCGATCACCGACGTGTTCGAGCCGGGCTCGACGGTGAAACCGATGGTGGTGATGACGGCGCTGCAGCGAGGCATCGTCAATGAAAACACGGTTCTGAACACGATCCCTTACCGTATTAACGGCCACGAGATTAAAGACGTGGCACGCTACAGCGAATTAACCCTGACCGGGGTGTTACAGAAGTCGAGTAACGTCGGTGTTTCAAAACTGGCGTTAGCGATGCCGTCCTCAGCGTTAGTAGAGACTTACTCACGTTTTGGACTGGGAAAGGCGACCAATTTGGGGTTGGTCGGAGAACGCAGTGGCTTATATCCTCAAAAACAACGGTGGTCTGACATAGAGAGGGCCACCTTCTCTTTCGGCTACGGGCTAATGGTAACCCCGTTACAGTTAGCGCGAGTCTACGCAACGATTGGCAGCTACGGCGTTTATCGTCCGCTGTCGATTACCAAAGTTGATCCACCGGTTCCTGGAGAGAGAATCTTCCCGGAATCTATCGTTCGTACCGTTGTGCATATGATGGAAAGCGTGGCACTGCCTGGTGGCGGTGGCGTAAAAGCGGCGATCAAAGGCTATCGTATCGCCATAAAAACCGGTACGGCGAAAAAAGTGGGGCCAGACGGCCGCTATATCAACAAATACATTGCCTACACCGCAGGCGTTGCGCCTGCAAGCAATCCGCGTTTTGCGCTGGTGGTCGTCATTAACGATCCACAGGCGGGTAAATACTACGGCGGCGCCGTCTCCGCGCCTGTGTTCGGGGCCATCATGGGCGGCGTATTGCGCACCATGAATATTGAACCGGATGCGCTGGCGACGGGCGAAAAAAGTGAATTTGTAATTAATCAAGGCGAGGGTACAGGTGGCAGATCGTAATTTGCGCGACCTTCTCGCTCCGTGGGTGCCAAATGCACCGGAGCGAGCACTGCGAGAAATGGTACTGGACAGCCGCGTGGCTGCATCTGGCGATCTTTTTGTGGCGGTGGTCGGTCATCAGGCGGACGGGCGTCGTTATATCCCGCAGGCGATTGCGCAAGGTGTTGCTGCCATTATTGCTGAGGCCAAAGATGAGGCAACCGACGGTGAGATCCGTGAGATGCACGGGGTGCCGGTTATCTATCTCAGCCAGTTAAATGAGCGTCTTTCCGCGCTGGCGGGGCGTTTCTACCACGAACCTTCCGACCAATTACGTCTGGTTGGCGTGACGGGAACAAACGGAAAAACCACCACCACACAACTCATGGCGCAATGGGCGCAACTGCTGGGTGAAACCGGTGCGGTGATGGGTACCGTAGGTAACGGCCTGCTGGGTAAAGTGAGCCCGACGGAAAATACCACCGGATCAGCGGTTGATGTACAGCATGTCCTTGCTGGTCTGGCAGAGCAGGGGGCAACCTTTGCTGCAATGGAAGTTTCTTCGCATGGACTGGTACAGCACCGTGTGGCGGCGTTGAAATTTGCAGCCTCTGTGTTCACTAACCTGAGCCGCGATCACCTCGATTATCATGGTGATATGGAGCATTACGAAGCCGCAAAATGGCTGCTCTACTCCACGCACCACTGCGGACAGGCCATCATCAACGCCGATGACGAAGTGGGGCGTCGCTGGCTGGCTAAGCTGCCAGACGCGGTTGCGGTGTCAATGGAAGATCATATTAACCCTAACTGCCATGGTCGCTGGTTGAAGGCCGTTAAGGTGAACTACCACGATAGCGGTGCCACCATCCTCTTTACCTCTTCCTGGGGGGAAGGGGAAATTGAAAGCCGTCTGATGGGGGCGTTTAACGTCAGCAACCTGCTGCTGGCCCTGGCAACATTACTGGCGCTGGGCTATCCGATGGCTGAACTGCTGAAAACTGCCGAACGTCTGCAGCCGGTTTGTGGCCGCATGGAAGTGTTTAGCGCGCCAGGTAAACCGACCGTGGTCGTTGATTATGCCCACACGCCGGATGCGCTGGAAAAAGCGCTGGAAGCGGCGCGCCTGCACTGTGCCGGTAAACTCTGGTGCGTGTTTGGCTGCGGCGGCGATCGCGACAAAGGCAAACGTCCGTTGATGGGTGCCATTGCTGAGCAATTCGCGGATATTCCTGTCGTAACCGATGACAACCCGCGTACCGAAGAGCCGCGCGCCATTATCAACGATATTCTGGCTGGTATGCTGGACGCAGGTCGTGCGCGTGTTGTTGAAGGTCGTGCCGAAGCGGTAACGAACACCATCATGCAGGCGCAGGAAAATGACGTGGTGCTGCTGGCCGGTAAAGGCCATGAAGATTATCAGATTGTTGGCAATCGTCGTCTGGACTACTCGGACCGCGTAACGGCAGCACGTCTGCTGGGAGTGGTGGCATGATTAGCATCACGTTAAGTCAGGCTGCTACGGTACTGCACGGCGAATTGCTGGGTCAGGATCTGACCATTGACGCCGTGACGACCGACACCCGCAAAGTCACTGCAGGTTGTCTGTTTGTGGCGCTAAAAGGTGAGCGTTTTGACGCGCATGATTTTGCACAGCAGGCCAAAGAAAATGGCGCTGGTGCGCTGCTGGTTAGCCGTAAACTGGCTGTCGATCTGCCGCAGATTGTGGTGAAGGATACGCGTCTCGCTTTTGGCGAGCTGGCGGCATGGGTGCGACAGCAAGTCCCTACTCGTGTCGTGGCCCTGACCGGGTCCTCTGGCAAAACGTCCGTGAAAGAAATGACCGCAGCCATTCTAAGTCAGTGCGGAAATACGCTTTATACCGCAGGCAACCTCAATAATGACGTCGGCGTGCCGATGACATTACTTCGCCTGACCAAAGAGCACGAATTTGCTGTTATCGAGCTGGGGGCAAACCACCAGGGTGAAATTGCCTGGACCGTGAGTTTGACTCGCCCGGAAGCGGCGCTGGTGAATAACCTGGCGGCTGCGCATCTGGAAGGCTTTGGCTCGCTGGAAGGTGTGGCGAAAGCGAAAGGTGAGATCTATACCGGCCTGCCTGTTGACGGCATTGCCATTATGAATGCCGACAACAATGACTGGCTGAACTGGCAGAGCATTATTGGCTCGCGTAAAACCTGGCGCTTTTCGCCGAATGCGGCCAACAGTGATTTTACCGCAACCAATATTCATGTGGCGTCGCATGGCACGGAATTCACGCTCACTACCCCAACCGGGGGCGTCGATGTGCTGCTGCCACTGCCGGGTCGCCATAATATCGCCAATGCACTTGCGGCGGCGGCGTTGTCGACGGCGGTAGGTGCCTCGCATGAGGCGATTAAAACCGGGCTGGCAAATTTAAAAGCCGTACCGGGACGCTTGTTCCCTATCCAGCTTGCTGACAACAAACTGCTGCTGGATGACTCCTACAACGCGAACGTCGGTTCGATGACGGCTGCGGTGCAGGTGCTGTCTGAGATGCCGGGCTACCGCATCATGGTAGTGGGTGATATGGCTGAGCTGGGCGACGAAAGCGAAGCCTGCCACACCCAGGTCGGTGAAGCGGCGAAAGCGGCGGGACTGGACTGCGTATTGAGCGCAGGAAAACTGAGCCAGGCGATTAGCCAGGCCAGCGGCGTTGGTGAGCATTTTGCCGATAAAGCTGCGTTGATTAAACGCCTCAACGCGTTGATTGCAGAAAAACAAATTGTGACAGTACTTGTGAAAGGTTCACGTAGTGCCGCCATGGAAGAGGTTGTGCACGCATTACAGGAGAACGGGACATGTTAGTTTGGCTGGCCGAGCATTTGGTCAAATATTACTCAGGCTTTAACGTCTTTTCCTATCTGACGTTTCGCGCCATTGTCAGCCTGCTGACTGCGCTGTTCATCTCGTTGTGGATGGGTCCGCGCATGATTGCCCGTCTGCAAAAACTCTCTTTTGGCCAGGTTGTGCGTAACGATGGTCCGGAGTCGCACTTCAGCAAACGTGGTACCCCTACCATGGGTGGGATCATGATCCTGACTGCCATCGTGGTATCAGTATTGCTGTGGGCGTACCCGTCAAACCCGTACGTCTGGTGTGTGCTGACCGTCCTGATTGGCTACGGCATTATTGGCTTTGTCGATGACTACCGCAAAGTGGTGCGTAAAGACACCAAGGGCCTGATCGCCCGCTGGAAGTACTTCTGGATGTCGGTGATTGCGCTGGGCGTAGCCTTTGCGCTGTACCTGGCTGGAAAAGACACACCGGCCACCGAGCTGGTGGTACCGTTCTTTAAAGACGTGATGCCGCAACTTGGGTTGTTCTACATCCTGCTGGCGTATTTCGTCATTGTTGGCACCGGTAACGCCGTCAACCTGACCGATGGACTGGATGGTCTGGCGATTATGCCAACCGTCTTCGTGGCCGCGGGTTTTGCGCTGGTAGCGTGGGCGACCGGTAACATGAACTTTGCCAACTATTTGCACATTCCTTATCTGCGACACGCGGGTGAGCTGGTGATCGTCTGTACGGCGATCGTCGGTGCGGGACTGGGCTTCCTGTGGTTCAACACCTACCCGGCGCAGGTCTTTATGGGTGATGTTGGTTCCCTGGCTTTGGGCGGTGCGCTCGGCATCATTGCCGTTCTGCTGCGTCAGGAGTTCCTGCTGGTGATCATGGGGGGGGTGTTTGTGGTTGAAACCCTGTCGGTGATTTTGCAGGTCGGTTCCTTCAAGCTGCGTGGTCAGCGCATCTTCCGTATGGCACCGATCCACCACCACTATGAACTGAAAGGCTGGCCGGAACCGCGCGTCATTGTGCGCTTCTGGATTATTTCGCTGATGCTGGTGCTGATTGGCCTGGCAACGCTGAAGGTACGTTAATCATGGCAGATTACCAGGGCAAAAAAGTCGTTATCATCGGGTTGGGCCTTACCGGCCTTTCCTGCGTGGACTTTTTCCTCGCACGCGGCGTGACGCCACGGGTGATGGATACGCGTGTCTCCCCGCCGGGTCTGGACAAGCTGCCGGAACAGGTTGAACGCCACCTTGGTGGTCTGAATGATGACTGGTTGCTGGCAGCCGATCTTATTGTCGCCAGCCCGGGTATGGCCCTGGCGCATCCGTCACTGAGCGCTGCTGCTGATGCGGGCGTTGAGATTGTCGGCGATATCGAACTGTTCTGCCGCGAAGCACAGGCACCGGTTATTGCCATTACCGGTTCTAACGGCAAAAGCACCGTAACCACGCTGGTGGGTGAGATGGCGAAAGCTGCAGGCATGAACGTAGGGGTAGGCGGTAATATCGGCCTGCCAGCGCTGATGCTGCTGGACAAAGGCTGTGAACTATATGTCCTCGAGCTTTCCAGCTTCCAGCTGGAAACGACCTCCAGCCTGCACGCTGCCGCTGCGACGATCCTTAACGTGACCGAAGATCATATGGACAGATATCCATTTGGTCTGCAGCAGTACCGTGCCGCCAAGCTGCGCGTGTATGAAAATGCCAAAGTTTGTGTGGTCAATGCGGATGACGCGCTGACCATGCCAGTGCGTGGGGCGGATGAACGCTGCATTAGCTTCGGTATTACCATGGGTGATTACCACCTGAACCGTCAGCAAGGGGAAACCTGGCTGCGGGTAAAAGGTGAGAAAGTGCTGAACGTCAAAGAGATGAAACTCTCCGGTCAGCATAACTATACCAATGCCCTGGCAGCACTGGCGCTGGCGGATGCGGTAGGTTTACCGCGCTCTTCCAGCCTGAAAGCGTTGACCACGTTTTCCGGTCTGGCGCATCGTTTCCAGCTGGCGCTGGAGCATAACGGCGTTCGCTGGATTAACGACTCCAAAGCTACCAATGTGGGCAGCACTGAGGCTGCGCTGAACGGCCTGCACGTTGACGGCACGCTGCATCTGCTGTTGGGCGGCGACGGTAAGTCAGCCGATTTCTCCTCCCTGAAGCAGTATGTTACTGGCGATAACATTCGTCTCTACTGCTTTGGTCGTGACGGCAGTGAACTGGCTGAACTGCGCCCTGAGGTAGCCGAGCAAACCGAAACCATGGAACAGGCTATGCATCTTATTGCCCCACGTGTGAAGCCTGGCGATATGGTACTGCTCTCTCCGGCGTGCGCCAGTCTCGACCAATTCAAGAATTTCGAACAGCGTGGTGATGTCTTTACCCGCCTGGCGAAGGAGTTAGGCTGATGCGTTTATCTCTCCCTCGCCTGAGAATGCCGCGCCTGCCAGGATTTGGGATCCTGGTGTGGTTGTTTGCGGCACTGAAAGGCTGGGTGATGGGCTCTCGTCAAAAAGATAACGACAGCCTGATCATGTACGATCGCACGCTGTTCTGGCTCACGCTGGGGCTGGCAGCTGTCGGTTTTATTATGGTGACATCGGCCTCAATGCCTGTTGGACAGCGTCTGGCGAACGATCCTTTCCTGTTTGCCAAGCGTGATGGTCTGTACATCATCCTGGCATTCTGCCTGGCGTTGGTGACTTTACGTCTGCCGATGGAGTTCTGGCAGCGGCACAGTACGGCAATGCTGATTGCTTCGATCATCATGCTGCTGATCGTTCTGGTGGTGGGGAGCTCCGTAAACGGGGCATCGCGCTGGATTGCCTTTGGCCCGCTGCGTATTCAGCCTGCGGAATTTACCAAGCTCTCCCTGTTCTGCTACCTGGCTAACTACCTGGTGCGTAAAGTGGATGAAGTGCGTAACAATCTGCGCGGCTTCTTAAAACCGATGGGCGTGATTCTGGTGCTGGCGGTATTACTGCTGGCGCAGCCTGACCTGGGTACCGTTGTTGTACTGTTTGTTACCACCCTCGCCATGCTGTTCCTGGCGGGCGCAAAGCTGTGGCAGTTCATCGCCATCATCGGCATGGGTATTTCGGCGGTCGTGCTGCTGATCCTCGCCGAGCCTTATCGTATCCGCCGTGTGACATCCTTCTGGAACCCGTGGGAAGACCCGTTCGGCAGCGGTTATCAGCTGACTCAGTCGTTGATGGCCTTTGGACGTGGTGAGGTCTGGGGGCAAGGCCTGGGCAATTCCGTTCAAAAGCTGGAGTATTTACCGGAAGCGCATACTGACTTCATCTTCTCCATTATTGCGGAAGAACTGGGTTATATCGGTGTGGTATTAGCGCTATTAATGGTATTCTTCGTCGCTTTCCGCGCCATGTCTATTGGCCGAAAAGCGCTGGAAATCGATCACCGTTTCTCAGGTTTCTTAGCCTGCTCAATTGGTATCTGGTTTAGTTTCCAGGCATTGGTTAACGTCGGGGCCGCAGCAGGTATGCTGCCGACCAAAGGCCTGACGTTGCCGTTGATCAGTTATGGTGGTTCGAGTCTGTTGATCATGTCGACAGCCATCATGTTTTTGTTACGCATAGATTATGAGACGCGTCTGGAGAAAGCCCAGGCGTTTACACGAGGTTCACGATGAATCAACCGAAGCGGTTAATGGTGATGGCAGGCGGTACCGGGGGGCATGTGTTCCCGGGGCTGGCGGTTGCGCACCATTTAATGGATCAGGGCTGGCAGGTTCGCTGGCTTGGAACCGCAGACCGCATGGAAGCCGATCTGGTGCCGAAGCACGGGATCGAGATCGACTTTATTCGTATTTCTGGCCTGCGTGGCAAAGGTATAAAGGCGCTACTCCTGGCGCCGGTGCGGATTTTTAACGCCTGGCGTCAGGCGCGTACCATCATGAAGCGCTTTAAGCCGGATGTGGTACTGGGCATGGGCGGTTATGTGTCTGGTCCTGGCGGGCTGGCTGCATGGTCGTTAGGTATCCCTGTCGTATTGCATGAGCAGAACGGAATTGCCGGCCTGACTAACAAATGGCTGGCGAAAATTGCCACCAAAGTCATGCAGGCGTTTCCCGGCGCGTTCCCGAAAGCGGACGTCGTGGGTAACCCGGTTCGTGTGGATGTGCTGGCACTGCCGCTGCCGGATGCTCGCCTGACGGGCCGTGAAGGGCCGGTTCGTGTGCTGGTCGTCGGCGGTTCTCAGGGCGCGCGCATCTTAAACCAGACGATGCCGCAGGTTGCTGCAAAGCTGGGGGATGCCGTTACCATCTGGCACCAGAGCGGAAAAGGTGCTCAGCAGACCGTTGAGCAGGCTTACGCCGAAGCGGGGCAGTCGCAGCATAACGTTACGGAGTTTATTGATGACATGGCAGCAGCATACGCCTGGGCCGATGTCGTCGTTTGTCGCTCAGGCGCGCTGACGGTGAGCGAGATCGCCGCCGCCGGTTTACCCGCGCTGTTTGTGCCGTTCCAGCACAAAGACAGACAGCAGTACTGGAATGCGCTGCCGCTTGAGAAAGCGGGTGCCGCAAAAATATTTGAGCAGCCACAATTTACCGCCGATGCGGTCGCCACCACCCTGGCGGGCTGGAACAGAGACGTATTACTGGAGATGGCAGAACGCGCGCGCGCGACCGCTATTCCTGATGCGACGGAACGGGTGGCAAAAGAAGTGAGCCTGGCTGCCCAGGCTTAACCCTCGCAGCGCGTGTTGCGCTGCACGAATTTTAAGTAGTCGATGGCGTTTAGAGAATGAATACACAACAACTGGCAAAACTGCGTTCAATCGTGCCCGAGATGCGTCGCGTCCGGCACATTCACTTTGTTGGCATCGGTGGTGCTGGCATGGGCGGTATTGCCGAAGTGTTAGCTAACGAAGGTTATCAGATCAGCGGGTCTGACCTCGCGCCAAACCCTGTTACGCAGCAACTGGCGTCGCTTGGGGCGACTATCTATTTCAACCATCGCCCGGAAAACGTGCGCGATGCGAGCGTGGTGGTGGTATCGAGCGCCATCTCCTCTGACAACCCGGAAATTGTTGCCGCCCATGAAGCGCGAATTCCGGTGATCCGCCGTGCAGAAATGCTGGCGGAACTGATGCGTTTCCGCCACGGTATCGCCATTGCCGGTACCCACGGTAAAACCACGACCACGGCGATGGTCTCCAGTATTTATGCGGAAGCGGGTCTCGACCCGACGTTCGTCAATGGTGGTCTGGTCAAAGCCGCAGGCGTACATGCGCGTCTGGGACACAGTCGTTATTTGATTGCGGAAGCAGATGAGAGCGACGCGTCGTTCCTGCACCTGCAGCCGATGGTGGCGATTGTCACTAACATCGAAGCTGACCATATGGATACCTACCAGGGTGACTTCGAGAACTTAAAACAGACTTTCATCAACTTCCTGCATAACCTGCCGTTCTATGGACGCGCGGTGATGTGCGTGGACGATCCCGTGATCCGCGAGCTGCTGCCGCGTGTCGGGCGTCAAATCACCACTTATGGTTTCAGCGAAGATGCTGATGTCCGTGTGGAAGATTACAAACAGATTGGTGCGCAGGGGCATTTCACCCTCGCGCGTCAGGACAAAGAACTGCTGCACGTGACGCTGAATGCTCCAGGCCGTCATAACGCCCTGAATGCGGCAGCGGCCGTTGCTGTTGCAACGGAAGAAGGTATTGATGATGAGGCGATTCTGAGGGCGCTGGAGAGCTTCCAGGGGACTGGCCGTCGTTTCGACTTCCTCGGTGAATTCCCGCTGGACGCCGTGAATGGTAAAGCCGGTACCGCGATGCTGGTGGACGACTACGGCCACCATCCGACCGAAGTGGACGCGACCATCAAAGCCGCGCGCGCTGGCTGGCCTGACAAGAATCTGGTCATGATCTTCCAGCCGCACCGCTTCACGCGTACCCGCGATCTGTATGACGACTTCGCCAGCGTGCTTTCACAGGTCGATACCCTGTTAATGCTGGATGTTTATTCTGCAGGCGAAACCGCGATTCCAGGTGCAGACAGCCGTTCATTATGTCGTACCATTCGTGGCCGCGGGAAAGTTGACCCTATTCTGGTTTCTGACCCGGCGCAGGTGGCAGAAATTCTGGCACCAGTACTGACAGGTAACGATTTAATTCTGATTCAGGGTGCCGGAAATATCGGCAAAATCGCCCGTACCTTAGCCGAAATCAAACTGAAGCCGCAAACCCAGGAGGATGAGCATCATGGCTGATAAGATTGCTGTCCTGTCTGGTGGTACCTCCGCAGAGCGCGAGGTTTCCCTGAATTCCGGTGCGGCGGTGCTGGCGGGTCTGCGTGAAGGTGGCGTCAATGCCCATCCGGTCGATCCGAAAGAGACGGATGTGACGCAACTGAAAGCGATGGGTTTCGATAAGGTCTTTATCGCGCTGCACGGTCGTGGTGGCGAAGACGGTACCCTGCAAGGGTTGCTGGATTTAATCGGCATGCCGTACACCGGCAGCGGCGTGATGGCTTCCGCGATCTCTATGGATAAACTGCGCAGCAAATTGCTGTGGCAGGGGGCAGGCTTGCCTGTCGCGCCATGGGTTGCACTGACTCGTCGCGAATTTGAATTGGGCCTGTCGGATAGCGTTAATACACGCATTGCTGAACTGGGCTTACCGGTTATTGTTAAGCCGAGTCGGGAAGGTTCAAGTGTTGGGATGTCCAAAGTTGATAAAGCTGAAGATTTATCAGCCGCTTTAGAACTGGCATTTCAACATGATGAAGAAGTTCTGATTGAGAAATGGCTCAGCGGACCGGAATTTACCGTTGCGATGCTTGGCGAAGAAATTTTACCGTCAATTCGTATCCAACCCGCTGGAGTCTTCTATGATTATGAGGCGAAGTATCTCTCTGATGAGACGCAATATTTCTGCCCAAGTGGTCTTGAAGCAGAACGTGAAGCAGATTTACAGTCCCTGGTGCTTAAAGCCTGGAATGTTCTAGGATGCCGCGGCTGGGGACGCATTGATGTCATGCTCGACAGTGATGGCCAATTTTATCTGCTGGAAGCCAATACTTCGCCAGGCATGACCAGCCACAGCCTTGTGCCTATGGCTGCGCGTCAGGCGGGAATGAGTTTCTCGCAGTTAGTCGTACGTATTCTGGACCAGGCGGGCTGATATGTCTCAGGCTGCATTGAACACACGCAACCGCGATGACGAAGAAGAATACACTTCTTCACGCCGGAGTAATGGAACGCGTCTTGCAGGGATTATTTTCCTGCTCGGGGTGCTGTGCACCGTGTTTATCAGCGGCTGGATGGTCCTGGGCTGGATGGAAGACGCACAACGGTTACCGCTTTCTAAGCTGGTGGTCACCGGTGAACGTCACTACACGCGAAACGATGATATTCGCCAGTCAATTCTGGCGCTGGGATCGCCTGGCACCTTTATGACTCAGGACGTCAATATTATCCAGAGCCAGATTGAACGTCTGCCGTGGATAAAACAGGCGAGTGTAAGAAAGCAATGGCCTGATGAATTGAAGATTCATCTGGTTGAATATGTGCCCATTGCGCGTTGGAATGATCAGCACATGGTTGACGTAGACGGAAATTCCTTCAGCGTCCCGACCGATCGTGTCAACAAGCAAAATCTACCGATGTTGTATGGCCCTGAAGGTAGCGAAAATGAAGTGTTACAGGGTTTTCGCGAAATGGGACAGGTGCTGGCAAAAGACAGGTTCACGTTAAAAGATGCTGCCATGACGGCACGCCGCTCCTGGCAGTTGACGTTAACGAACGGCATAAAGCTTAACCTGGGGCGCGGCGACACAATGAAGCGTCTGGCGCGTTTTGTAGAACTTTACCCGGTTTTACAGCAGCAGGCACAGACTGACGGCAAACGGATAAGCTACGTTGATTTGCGCTATGACTCAGGCGCAGCAGTCGGTTGGGTACCGGCTCCGGTCGAGGAACCTAATCAGCAACAGAATCAGGCACAGGTACAGGCAGAACAACAATGATCAAGGCGACGGACAGAAAACTGGTAGTTGGACTGGAGATTGGCACCGCGAAGGTTGCCGCTTTAGTAGGGGAAGTTCTGCCCGACGGTATGGTCAATATCATTGGCGTGGGCAGTTGCCCGTCCCGTGGTATGGATAAAGGTGGGGTAAACGATCTTGAATCGGTGGTGAAATGCGTACAGCGCGCTATCGATCAGGCTGAATTGATGGCAGATTGCCAGATTTCTTCTGTCTATCTGGCCCTTTCTGGTAAGCATATTAGCTGCCAGAACGAAATCGGTATGGTGCCGATTTCTGAAGAAGAAGTAACACAGGAAGACGTTGAAAACGTTGTGCATACGGCGAAATCCGTGCGTGTCCGCGATGAGCATCGCGTACTGCATGTGATCCCGCAGGAATATGCCATCGACTACCAGGAGGGTATCAAGAACCCGGTAGGTCTTTCTGGCGTGCGTATGCAGGCAAAAGTGCACCTGATCACATGTCACAACGATATGGCGAAGAACATTGTAAAAGCTGTTGAACGTTGTGGCCTGAAAGTTGACCAACTTATTTTCGCCGGTCTGGCGGCAAGTTATTCCGTGCTGACCGAAGATGAACGTGAACTGGGCGTCTGTGTGGTCGATATTGGTGGTGGTACAATGGACATGGCCGTATATACCGGCGGTGCTCTGCGCCACACCAAAGTGATCCCTTACGCAGGGAATGTTGTGACCAGCGATATTGCTTACGCTTTTGGTACGCCACCGAGCGATGCAGAAGCGATTAAAGTGCGCCATGGTTGTGCGCTGGGGTCTATCGTTGGGAAAGATGAGAGCGTTGAAGTGCCAAGCGTAGGTGGTCGTCCACCGCGCAGTCTGCAACGCCAGACGCTGGCAGAGGTGATCGAGCCGCGCTATACCGAGCTGCTCAATCTCGTCAACGAAGAGATTTTACAGTTACAGGAACAGCTTCGTCAGCAGGGTGTTAAGCATCATCTCGCGGCGGGGATTGTATTAACCGGCGGTGCAGCGCAAATTGAAGGTCTTGCAGCCTGTGCTCAGCGCGTGTTCCATACGCAGGTGCGTATTGGTGCGCCACTGAATATCACCGGTTTAACGGATTATGCTCAGGAGCCTTATTATTCAACGGCTGTGGGCCTGCTTCACTATGGGAAAGAATCTCATCTCAGTGGCGAAGCAGAAGTGGAAAAACGCGTCTCAGTGGGGTCGTGGGTCAAACGACTGAACAACTGGTTGCGAAAAGAGTTTTAATTTTTTTAAGAGACCGGAGAGAATTAGCGGTCTCGGGCGACAGGCACAACGGAGAGAGAAATTATGTTTGAACCTATGGAACTGACCAACGACGCGGTGATTAAAGTCATCGGCGTCGGTGGCGGCGGCGGTAACGCCGTAGAGCATATGGTGCGCGAGCGCATTGAAGGCGTTGAATTCTTTGCGGTTAACACCGATGCGCAGGCACTGCGTAAAACGGCTGTTGGCCAGACTATCCAGATCGGCGGTGGTATCACCAAAGGGCTGGGCGCTGGGGCTAACCCGGAAGTCGGTCGCAATGCGGCTGAAGAAGATCGTGAAGCCCTGCGTGCTGCACTGGAAGGTGCGGACATGGTCTTCATCGCAGCAGGCATGGGCGGCGGTACCGGTACTGGTGCTGCACCTGTTGTGGCTGAAGTTGCGAAAGATTTAGGTATCCTGACCGTTGCTGTTGTGACCAAGCCTTTCAACTTTGAAGGCAAGAAGCGCATGGCCTTTGCGGAGCAGGGTATCACCGAGCTGTCCAAACATGTGGACTCTCTGATCACCATCCCGAACGACAAGCTGTTGAAAGTTCTGGGCCGCGGTATCTCCCTGCTGGACGCCTTTGGCGCAGCAAACGACGTGCTGAAAGGCGCGGTTCAGGGTATCGCCGAACTGATCACCCGTCCTGGCCTGATGAACGTTGACTTTGCAGACGTTCGCACCGTGATGTCCGAAATGGGCTACGCGATGATGGGCTCTGGCGTGGCGAGCGGTGAAGACCGTGCAGAAGAAGCGGCTGAAATGGCTATCTCTTCTCCACTGCTGGAAGATATCGACTTGTCTGGTGCGCGCGGCGTGCTGGTCAACATTACCGCTGGCTTTGACCTGCGTCTGGATGAGTTCGAAACCGTGGGTAACACCATTCGTGCGTTCGCCTCTGACAATGCGACTGTGGTAATCGGTACTTCCCTTGATCCGGAAATGAACGACGAACTCCGCGTGACTGTGGTTGCCACCGGTATCGGTATGGACAAGCGTCCTGAAATCACGCTGGTGACTAACAAACAGACTCAGCAACCGGTAATGGACCGTTACCAGCAGCACGGTATGTCTCCTTTGACTCAGGAGCAGAAACCGGCCGCGAAAGTGGTTAATGACCCAACACCGCAAACCGCGAAAGAGCCAGATTATCTGGATATCCCGGCGTTCCTGCGTAAGCAAGCTGACTAAGAATTGGCTGGAATTTGGGGATTTGCGCTCTTTGTGCTAAACTGGCCCACCGTTAGTGATATACACTCTCGGTCGGATAGTTAATTTGGCGAGATTATACGATGATCAAACAAAGGACACTTAAACGTATCGTTCAGGCGACTGGCGTCGGTTTACATACCGGCAAAAAAGTCACACTGACGTTACGCCCTGCGCCGGCCAATACCGGGGTCATCTATCGTCGCACCGACTTGAATCCACCGGTAGATTTTCCGGCCGATGCCAAATCTGTGCGTGATACTATGCTCTGTACTTGTCTGGTGAACGAGCATGACGTGCGGATTTCTACCGTAGAGCACCTGAACGCCGCCCTGGCGGGTCTGGGTATCGACAACATTATTGTTGAAGTTGATGCGCCAGAAATCCCGATTATGGATGGCAGTGCTGCTCCGTTCGTTTATCTGTTGCTGGATGCCGGCATCGAAGAACTGAACTGCGCGAAGAAATTTGTTCGCATCAAAGAGACCGTTCGTGTCGAAGATGGCGACAAGTGGGCTGAATTCAAACCGTACAATGGTTTCTCGTTGGACTTTACCATCGACTTTAACCATCCGGCGATTGATTCCAGCACCCAACGCTATGCGATGAACTTCTCTGCTGATGCATTCATGCGCCAGATCAGCCGTGCCCGTACATTTGGCTTCATGCGTGATATCGAATATCTGCAGTCCCGCGGCCTGTGCCTGGGCGGCAGCTTCGATTGTGCCATCGTTGTTGACGATTATCGCGTACTGAACGAAGACGGCCTGCGTTTCGAAGATGAATTCGTTCGTCACAAAATGCTGGACGCTATTGGCGACCTGTTCATGTGTGGTCACAACATCATTGGTGCATTTACCGCGTTCAAATCCGGTCATGCGCTGAACAACAAACTGTTGCAGGCCGTCCTGGCAAAACAGGAAGCCTGGGAATATGTGACCTTCGAAGACGAAGCAGAGCTGCCTCTGGCGTTCAAAGCACCAAGCACGGTTCTGGCGTAACGGTACAAGCCGTTTCGTAAAAAATCGACTGGTTAACCTGGTACTCTCTCCGACCAGGGGAACCAGTCATTTTTATTTATACCTATCTTCATTTTTGCCCTCAGTCCCTCAATCCGTTGCCATACGTTGAAAATCTGTGCGTTAGCTGCATTCTTGACCGTTTTTCCCCGCAGTAGCATGTCATTCCTGCTGCTGTGTATTGGCTTTAGTGGTAATATCTGGGCGCTTAAAAGAATAACTGACTTCAGCTTGTAAAGGCTGACTTATGTGGTGGAGCAAGTGAGCGGAATACTGACGCGCTGGCGACAATTTGGCAGACGTTACTTCTGGCCGCATCTCTTATTAGGGATGGTCGCGGCGAGTCTCGGCTTGCCTGCGCTCAGTAACAGTGCTGAAGCAGCGACACCGCCGAAAACCTCCACAACCAAACACGATCTCAATACGCGGGTTAACTTTACGAACCTCGCGTGGCTTGAAGCCAGTCGCCGCCCGAATTTCTCAGTAGATTACTGGCACCAGCACGCCATTCGCACGGTTATCCGCCATTTGTCATTTGCGATGGCACCGCAGGCAATGCCTGTTGCTGAAACGGCGCGGCCGGAGCAGGCTCAGCATCTTGCCCTGCTCGATACGCTCAATGCGCTGCTCACTCAGGATAGCCAGCCACCGGTCATGGTGCGTCAGACGGCGCGATTCGCGTTCGTTTCTCCTGCCTCATTCTCCGTTTCAACATGGATTAGCCAGGTTCACGGTATTCGCGCCGGGCCGCAACGCCTCAGCTAAATTAACTTTTTCAATACCTTAATTTATCTGCCCACGATGGGGCGTTTGAGAATTTATTATGCTAATCAAATTATTAACCAAAGTTTTCGGTAGTCGTAACGATCGTACCCTGCGCCGTATGCGCAAAGCCGTCGCAGTCATCAACGGTATGGAACCGGCGATGGAGAAGCTCTCTGATGACGAGCTGAAAGCCAAAACGGCAGAATTCCGTGCGCGTCTGGAAAAAGGTGAAACCTTAGAAAGCCTGATCCCGGAAGCTTTTGCCGTGGTCCGTGAAGCGAGCAAGCGTGTGTTCGGCATGCGCCACTTCGATGTTCAGCTGCTGGGGGGTATGGTGCTCAACGAACGCTGCATCGCGGAAATGCGTACCGGTGAAGGTAAAACCCTGACCGCAACGCTGCCGGCATACCTGAACGCGCTGACCGGTAAAGGCGTTCACGTCGTCACCGTCAACGACTATCTGGCACAGCGTGACGCCGAAAACAACCGTCCACTGTTCGAATTCCTCGGTATGACTGTCGGCATCAACATGTCTGGTCTGCCTGCGCCAGCCAAGCGTGACGCGTATAACGCGGATATTACCTACGGTACGAACAACGAATACGGTTTCGACTACCTGCGTGACAACATGGCGTTCAGCCCGGAAGAGCGCGTACAGCGTAAGCTGCACTATGCGCTGGTGGATGAGGTGGACTCCATCCTGATCGATGAAGCGCGTACTCCGCTGATTATCTCCGGCCCGGCTGAAGACAGCTCTGAGATGTACCGTAAAGTCGACAAAATCATTCCACACCTGCTGCGTCAGGAGAAAGAAGACTCCGATACCTTCCAGGGTGAAGGCCACTTCTCCGTTGATGAAAAAGCGCGCCAGGTGAACCTGACCGAGCGTGGTCTGGTGAAAATTGAAGAACTGCTGGTCGCTGAAGGCATCATGGAAGAGGGAGAGTCTCTGTACTCTCCGAGCAACATCATGCTGATGCACCACGTGACCGCAGCCCTGCGTGCCCATGCCCTGTTTACCCGCGACGTCGACTACATCGTAAAAGACGGCGAAGTGATCATCGTCGATGAACACACCGGCCGTACCATGCAGGGGCGTCGCTGGTCTGATGGCCTGCACCAGGCTGTGGAAGCCAAAGAAGGTGTGGATATTCAGAATGAAAACCAGACGCTGGCGTCTATCACCTTCCAGAACTACTTCCGTCTGTACGAGAAGCTGGCGGGCATGACCGGTACTGCCGATACCGAAGCGTTTGAATTCAGCTCCATCTATAAGCTGGATACCGTGGTGGTGCCAACCAACCGTCCAATGATCCGTAAGGATATGCCGGACCTGGTGTACATGACCGAAGCGGAAAAAATTCAGGCGATCATCGAAGATATTCGCGATCGTACTGCGAATGGTCAGCCGGTTCTGGTAGGGACCATCTCCATCGAGAAATCCGAAGTGGTTTCTCACGAGCTGACTAAAGCGGGTATCAAACACAACGTTCTGAACGCTAAATTCCACGCTAAAGAAGCAGATATCGTTGCGCAGGCGGGTTATCCGGCTGCGGTGACCATTGCCACCAACATGGCGGGCCGTGGTACCGATATTATGCTTGGCGGTAGCTGGCAGGCTGAAGTGGCTGAACTGGAAAACCCAACGCCAGAACAGATTGCGCAGATCAAAGCCGACTGGCAGGTTCGTCATGACGCGGTTCTGGCATCCGGTGGTTTGCACATTATCGGTACCGAGCGTCACGAATCTCGTCGTATTGATAACCAGCTGCGTGGTCGTGCGGGTCGTCAGGGTGATGCCGGTTCTTCCCGCTTCTACCTGTCTATGGAAGATGCGCTGATGCGTATTTTCGCCTCTGACCGTGTATCCGGCATGATGCGTAAGCTGGGCATGAAACCAGGCGAAGCCATCGAGCACCCGTGGGTCACTAAAGCGATTGCAAACGCGCAGCGTAAAGTGGAAAGCCGCAACTTTGATATTCGTAAGCAGCTGCTGGAATATGATGATGTGGCTAACGATCAGCGTCGTGCGATCTACACCCAGCGTAACGAACTGCTGGACGTGTCTGACGTGAGCGAAACCATTAACAGCATTCGCGAAGACGTATTCAAAGCGACTATCGACGCGCATATTCCACCGCAGTCTCTGGAAGAGATGTGGGATATCGAAGGTCTCCAGGAACGTCTGAAAAACGACTTTGACCTCGATCTGCCAATCAAAGAGTGGCTGGACAAAGAGCCTGAGCTGCATGAAGAGACGCTGCGCGAACGTATTTACGAAACTGCGCTGGATGTCTACAAGCGTAAGGAAGAGGTTGTTGGCGCCGAGATGATGCGTCACTTCGAAAAAGGTGTAATGCTGCAGACCCTGGACTCACTGTGGAAAGAGCACCTGGCGGCGATGGACTACCTGCGTCAGGGTATCCACCTGCGTGGCTATGCACAGAAAGATCCGAAGCAGGAATATAAGCGTGAATCCTTCTCGATGTTTGCGTCGATGCTGGAGTCGCTGAAATATGAAGTGATCAGCACCCTGAGCAAGGTTCAGGTGCGTATGCCGGAAGAAGTGGAAGCGATGGAGCAGCAGCGTCGCGAAGAAGCTGAGCGTCTGGCGCAGATGCAACAGCTGAGCCACCAGACTGATGACAGTGAAGCCGCAGCGGCGATCGCAGCGCAGACGGGCGATCGTAAAGTGGGCCGTAACGATCCGTGCCCATGTGGTTCCGGTAAAAAATACAAGGCGTGCCACGGCCGTCTGAACTAAGTTCATGAAAAAGCAAAAAGGCGCAGACATCTGCGCCTTTTTTATGGAAGTGACACTATGAAAATACTGCAAATTGCCGTCGGGATTATTCGCAACCCGCAAAACCAAATCTTCATTACCCAGCGCGCGGCTGACGCCCATATGGCGAACAAATGGGAGTTTCCGGGGGGGAAAATCGAATCAGGTGAAACGCCGGAAGAGGCGCTGGTTCGCGAACTGCAGGAAGAGGTGGGGATTACTCCACTTGGCGCAACGCTGTTTGATAAGCTCGAATACCAGTTTCCGGACAGGCACATCACGCTATGGTTCTGGCTGGTAGAAAGCTGGGAAGGTGAACCCTGGGGGAAAGAGGGACAACCGGGTAATTGGGTTGAACTTCAGGTAAGTGATGCCGAAAAATTCCCACCGGCTAATGAGCCTGTGATTCGCCGATTAGTGGCAAACAGGTAGGCCTGCTAAGCGAAGCGCCAGCAGGCTTTATACGTTACTGCTGGTTCTCGCTCCAGTCATCGCTATCCGTGAGATCGCCTTCACTCGGAATGCGTTTCTCCTCCGCTGCCCATTCTCCCAGATCAATCAACTGACAGCGTTTACAGCAGAATGGGCGGAATGGGCTCATTTCGCCCCAGACAACGGTTTTGCCACAGGTCGGGCAGTTTACGGTGGTTACGTCAGACATCGGTACTCCTCAACAACAGGCCAGTTCAAAATCGAGACGTTCTGGCACGGTGCCATTTTCACTGTCCAGCGGCATAAAGCGAATGGCGAAACGACTTTTATGTCCGGAAATTTGTGGGTAAAGCTGTTCGCCAAGCGATAAGTTCAGGCGTAGAAGATCGGCATCATCACCGTTATCCTGGTAGAAACCGTTCAGGCTGGTTTGCTTACGGAATGGGGCTGAGTTACGGATCAGATCGAGGATAAGCGACAGCGTCTGGTGCATCGGCTCCAGACTCGCCAGCCAGCTATTCACCTGTGCATCACGTTGAGCTTGCGGCATATGCAGCCACATATGAAGCGTCGGGAGATCGAAACTACAGCAACCGCCAGGGATACTCAGACGCTGGCGGACCAGGCCAATCAGGCGGTCTTCACGCAAAAATTGTCCAACGCGTGGCGCGGCCATCAGAAGGGTGCTGCTGGCTTTCAACTGCTGGCGGAGATCGTCGATACGGCTTTGGTCGACACCGGGGACCTCAGTCCAGGCCTGCAATTTACGTTGCTGGCGCTCCAGCTCTTTGAGCAATTCTGTGCGGACATCTCCGCGTTCAATCACATCCAGTAGATCGCCCACGTTACGGAAGAAGTGTAACGCCGTGGCATGATCGTTGACAGGGAGATGCTGTGAAAGCTGTTGAATGAGAAATTCGATACGTAACCAGGTACGCATTTTTTCGTTGAGCGGATGCTCAAAAAGGATGTGAGTCGACATTATGGTTTTTCCTGTGCAACGGTCTGCGCGGCAAACGTCAGATACTGCGCGTGCAGACGGGCAACATCCGATGCAATGGCATCTGGTGCGCCGTTATTATCAATAACATCATCCGCCACGGCAAGGCGCTGATCGCGCGTGGCCTGAGCGGCAAGAATTTGTTCAGCATGTTCACGCGAGACGCGGTCGCGCATCATGGTGCGCTGGATTTGCGTTTCGGGAGAGACATCAATCACCAGCACCCGGTCGGCTTTTTTCTGCAACTGATTTTCCACCAGTAACGGAACTACCCACAATACATAGGGTGAGCTGGCTGCGGCAATCTGACGCTGGGTTTCCTGGTGGATAATGGGGTGGAGCAAGGCATTAAGCCAGACTTTTTCCGCAGAATCAGAAAAAATGCATTCGCGAAGCTGACGGCGATTCAGAGTGCCATCGGCATTGATGATTGCCTGACCAAAATGTTCTGCGATGGCCTTTAGCGCGGGTGTATTAGGCTCTACCACCTGGCGGGCAATGATATCGGCATCAATAATCGTGATACCCAGACGAGAGAAAGCGTCCGCAACGGTACTTTTGCCACTACCGATGCCGCCGGTTAATGCAACGATATACCCCATTAAATCAAATCCTGGGAATTATTCATTATTAAAATCAGTTGATTAAAACTCTTAGGTGCCCCAGCAACTGTTTAGCCCCGTTTACCGGCTTTTTACCAGGTAAATTTATAGGATTGTAGCGTAAAAAAAGAGAATTTCGCAGTCTTGCGGAGCAGGTATTAGTGCGTATGATAACGTCACTGGAGTTGTGCTTTTAACATATTTGCCTCTAACCCCAGGAATCCGCACATGCGTATTGAAGAAGATCTGAAGTTAGGTTTCAAAGACGTTCTTATCCGCCCTAAACGCTCTACACTGAAAAGTCGCTCAGACGTTGAACTTGAACGTCAATTCACCTTTAAACATTCCGGTCAGACCTGGTCTGGTGTGCCAATCATTGCTGCCAACATGGACACTGTGGGCACATTTGAAATGGCAACGGCGCTGGCAAAATTTGATGTCCTCACCGCTGTGCATAAGCACTACTCTCCTGAAGAGTGGAATGCATTTGTTGCGTCAGCTTCAGACGATGTGGTTAAGCATGTCATGGTTTCTACCGGTACATCCGATGCGGATTTTGAGAAGACCAAACAGATCCTGAATGCGAATCCAGCACTAAACTTCGTCTGTATTGATGTGGCGAACGGCTATTCCGAGCACTTCGTGCAGTTTGTCAGCAAGGCTCGCGAAGCCTGGCCGACCAAAACCATCATCGCGGGTAACGTGGTGACCGGCGAAATGTGTGAAGAGCTGATCCTTTCCGGTGCCGACATTGTGAAAGTAGGCATTGGCCCGGGTTCCGTATGCACCACGCGCGTTAAAACCGGTGTCGGTTATCCGCAGCTTTCCGCCGTGATTGAGTGCGCTGATGCTGCGCATGGTCTGGGCGGCCAAATCATCAGCGACGGCGGTTGCACCATGCCGGGTGATGTTGCGAAGGCCTTTGGCGGCGGCGCAGACTTCGTGATGCTCGGCGGTATGCTGGCAGGCCACGAAGAGAGTGGTGGCACAGTGGTTGAAGAGAATGGCGAGAAATTTATGCTGTTCTACGGGATGAGCTCTGAATCTGCGATGACCCGTCACGTCGGTGGCGTAGCAAAATACCGCGCGGCTGAAGGCAAAACCGTGAAGCTGCCACTGCGTGGCCCGGTCGAAAACACTGCGCGCGATATCCTTGGCGGCTTACGCTCAGCCTGCACCTATGTTGGGGCATCCCGTCTGAAAGAGCTGACGAAACGTACTACGTTTATCCGCGTTCAGGAGCAGGAAAACCGCGTGTTCAACAGTCTGTAATAGCTTCAGCTGGCGCATGCCCGTGCGCCAGCATTATCCTGCACTCATCGCATCCCCCAGATGGAAAATAGGCAGGTACATTGCCACCACCAGTGTACCGATGATGACTCCCGTCACAATCAGAAGCAAAGGCTCCAGAAGTGCCGCCAGGTTATCTGCCTGCTGGAAGGTTTGCTCCGTGTGATGGTGGGCAAGGTTCTTCAGCATGACGTCCAACGCACCTGACATTTCACCGGTTCGTAAAAGCTGAATACACAGCGGGGTAAAGATTGCCGTCTTCTGGAAGGATGACCATATGGGGAGACCTTTTTCAATGTCCTCCCGAACGCAGCGGAGTATCCCCCGCCAGTAACAACTTTCAACGGTTTCCTCCGCGCTCTCCAGCCCCTGTAAAAAGGGAATACCCGCCTGTTGTGTAAGCGACAGCACGGTAAAGATCTGTCCCAGTTTTTGGCCTTTTGCCAGTGCGCCCATGACGGGAGTATGCAGCAAGATGCATTGCCAGCGAGGGTCATTTCGCAGAATCCAGGCGGCAGCCACAGGTACAAGCAGTCCCGAGAACAGTGCGAGGAAATATGACTGCATAAAGGCGGCCATCCCCATGACAATCTGTGTCAGTTTCGGAAGCGGGGTATTAAACGTCCTGTAGATAGCGGCAAATTCAGGTAAGACCAGAGTGACCATCGCCAGCACGACGATTACAGCCAGCATCAGGATTATCACCGGATAGCGCAGTGCCTTTTTCACTTTTGCACTGAGCTGCTGCTGAGACTTTTGTTGCTGTGCTAGCCGGCGGCAGCACTCCTCCAGTTTTCCTGTTAGTTCACCGGTTTTCACCATCGAGACATGCAATGGGCTAAAGACCGCAGGCCATCGCTTTAGTGCCTCAGAAAAAGGGCATCCTTCACCAAGTTCATCGGCAATGCTTTGCAGGAGTGCCTGCCAGGGCTTTAATGGATGCTGGTCCGCCAGCATTTGCAGACTATGGGACAATGTCAGCCCAGCCTGCATAAGAGTCGCGAGCTGGCGAAACATCTCGTAGCAGTGATGTGGCCGCCAGCGGTATTTCTGTGAGCATCGGGTCACTGACAGCGGATGCAACTCGTTACGCATCAGTCTGGTGAAAGCCGCATTACGGTCTGTCGCCCAGAGTGTTCCACTCCGGGGCTCTCCTTCAATGGAAAGCGCTCGCCAGCGCCAGAGTTGATTAGCAACCATCGGGCATTCCCAGAACGCGCAGCAACTCTTCGAGCGTGGTCAGCCCCTGTTCAACCGCGATACAGCCGTGTTCGAACAGGGAAAGCATTCCTGCCTGTCGGGCACTTGCTTCTATCACTTCGGTTCCTGCGCCGCTGGCAATGGCCTGCCGCAGGAAACTATCGATCGCAAGAACTTCAAAAATGGCCACGCGGCCATAGAAACCGTGATAGCAACGATCGCAACCTGTGGGTTGCCAGCGTGGAAGCGGTCTGCACCAGACTGAGCGAGGTAATTCAGCGTTTTCGCTGGCTTCCCGGCGACAATGTGGGCACAGACGACGAACCAGGCGTTGAGCTATCACCATCGAGAGTGCGGAAGATATCATCCAGCGCGCCACGCCCATCTGCTCCAGGCGAGTCAGGGCTTCTGTTGTTGAGTTAGTGTGCAGCGTCGATAACACCAGATGCCCGGTCTGGGCGGCATTAATGGCAATCTCAGCCGTTTCACCATCACGAATTTCGCCGACCATAATGATGTCAGGATCCTGACGTAGCAGCGCTCTCAGCACGCTCTGAAATGTTAAGCCCGCGCGGGGATTAATCTGCGTCTGGTTTAATCCCGCAAGGGGGATCTCAATGGGATCCTCCACGCTACAGATGTTAACATCCGGCGTGTTGCGCGCTTGCAACGCACTGTAAAGCGTCACCGTTTTGCCGCTGCCTGTGGGACCCGTGACCAGAATCAGCCCCTGTGGCTGATGAAGAGCGTCGTTAAAGCAGGTCAGTTGTTCAGTACTCATACCAAGTGCTTTCGGCTCAAGAGCCTGCTGAACCTGATGCAACAGGCGCAGCACAATTTTCTCGCCACCGCTGCAGGGAAGCGTGGCGATTCGAAATGAGATCGGCTCATTTGCCAGCTCAATCGTAAACTGACCGTCCTGCGGTAAACGGCGCTCGGCAATATCCAGGTTACTTAACACTTTTAAACGCGCGCTGAACTGGGTTGCCAGTGCTGCAGAAAGCGGAGGTTGCGGGCACAGTACGCCGTCAATACGTAAGCGGATCTGACATGCGTGCTCCATCGGTTCAATATGAATGTCTGATGCGCGTTGGTTTATCGCCTGTTGCAGCGTGTGGTTGAGGATATCTACTGCTGAATGTGAAGGAGAAACGACAGGCAGATGTGATTGTGACGTTAACTGCCGGTGTTTTTCCATACGCTCAGTGCTCCAGCATTCGATATCAATCCGTTTTTGGGTCGCGAAACGCAGGGCTTCCATTAACTCACTGCCAGGGTTTCCCACGACGGCGATGCTAATCATGTCACTATCACTGGTTAGCAGCAGAGCGTGATGGCGCAGACAGAGTGCCACGAGTTGATCCGTATTCATTCTCTGCTCCTCAGTTAGTGTCGAAGCGGAAAACATCTTCACAAGCTTGTTTAAGCGTACTGTCAGCACTGATGTTGCAGTCACGCATCCAGCCCGTCATGCCGTTGCCGTCGTTCCACTGTGGCGTCATGACCACCTCCAGCCCGTTGAGACTCTCTTGTCCCGTTAAGATCACAATCCCTTTCGCCACGCTCATTCCTGAGACGTAACGCGTTGTGGTAGGGGAAGGGATACCGTTACTGCCCGCGTCACAACGTTCCAACCCACCATGATCCAGTGCGCAAAGCTCAATGGCGGTGCGGTAGGGAACGAAGGTTTGCAGCATATCGGTCAGCGCGGCTTTTCGCAGGTAATTCTGGTATGCGGGTACGCCGATGGCGCTCAGAATGGCAATAATGCCAATGACCACCATCAGCTCAATGAGTGTAAATCCCTGTTGTCTGTCCATGTCTGCTCCTTATGTTGAATGGCGCTACTCTGGCAGCGCAAAAGGGCAGGTACGAGGCACAAAAAAGGGAACGGGGAGGGGGCTTCAGAGAATTCATTTGATGTTGCAGGGAAGGACAACGGATTTGCGAGCGGAGCTGAAATTCCCCTCTCCAGGCGGAGAGGGGAGAAGACACTATTTAAAGCGCATCGAGAGGTCGAGAGCACGCACGTGTTTGGTCAGCGCCCCGACGGAGATGTAATCAACACCGGTCTCGGCGAATTCACGGATAGTATCGAACGTCACGTTGCCGGATACCTCAAGCTGAGCCTGGCCGTTAGTCAGTTTTACTGCTTCACGCATCTGCTCGGTTTCGAAGTTATCGAGCATGATGATATCGGCCCCGGCCTTAATTGCCTGCTCCAGCTCGTCCAGGTTTTCCACTTCCACTTCGACAGGGACATCCGGATGCAGCCAGAAGGCTTTTTCAACCGCCTGACGCACCGAACCCGAGGCAATAATATGGTTCTCTTTAATCAGGAACGCGTCTGACAACCCCAGCCGATGGTTTGCGCCGCCGCCACAGAGCACCGCGTATTTCAGCGCCGTACGCAGGCCCGGCAGTGTTTTGCGGGTATCCAGTAACTGCGTACGGGTGCCGACAAGCAGGTCAACGTAGCGGCGTACTTCACTTGCCACCCCGGATAAGGTCTGGACGAAGTTAAGCGCGGTTCGTTCACCGGTGAGCAAAACGCGTGAAGGACCATTCAGCTCAAACAGCGGCTGGTTTGCCGTAATCGCATCGCCGTCTTCAACATGCCAGGTGATCTGCACATCATCCCCCGCCAGTTGGGTAAAGACCTCTTCAACCCAGCGCTTGCCGCAAAAAACGCCATCTTCACGAGTGATAATGACCGCGTGCGAACGTGCTTCTTTTGGCAATAATTGGGCAGTAATATCCTTTTCGGCATTGATGTCACCGCCCAGATCTTCTTTCAAAGCATGGGCAACGCTTGCCGGAATATCCATATTAATACGTTCCAGAAGCGCTTCACGTCGGTGGTCGGGGTTGTAGCGGCGAGGCGGCATGATAAAACTCCAAATTGGTAACGAATCATAATATTGAAACATGCTACTCTGAACCGAGTAACAGCACCATACATAAGGAGTTCCAGCATGTTGTTAGAAAACGGATGGCTGGTGGATGCGCGGCATGTGCCCTCGCCGCACCACGACTGCCGCCCGGAGGATGAAAAGCCCACACTGCTGGTTGTTCATAATATTAGTCTCCCGCCGGGTGAGTTTGGCGGTCCGTGGATCGATGCATTATTCACAGGAACGATAGATCCCGATGCCCATCCTTTCTTTGCTGAGATTGCACATCTGCGCGTGTCGGCTCATTGTCTGATTCGTCGCGATGGTGAAGTCGTTCAGTATGTTCCCTTTGATAAACGCGCCTGGCATGCCGGGGTGTCGATGTACCAGGGGCGCGAACGATGCAACGATTTTTCTATAGGAATCGAGCTGGAAGGCACTGATACCGTGCCTTATACCGATTCACAGTATCAACAGCTCGTGACTGTAACCAAAACGCTTATTGGACTCTACCCGGCCATCGCCGAAAATATCACGGGACACAGTGATATCGCTCCGGCGAGAAAAACCGATCCCGGCCCGGCCTTTGACTGGTCCCGGTTTCGCGCCATGCTTACTGCGCCGTCAGAATAAGGAGATAACATGACGTTGTTTACCATGCTGCTGGTCATCATCGCCGAACGCCTGTTCAAACTCGGCGAGCACTGGCATCTGGATCACCGGCTGGAGGTGCTTTTCCGCCGGATTAAGCACTTTTCCATGCTGCGCACGCTGCTGATGCTGGCAGGTGTGATGGTGATTACGTTTCTGCTGCTGCGCTCGCTGCACGGACTCTTTTTCAACGTGCCGCTACTTGTTGTGTGGATCCTGCTGGGTGTGTTGTGCATTGGTGCGGGGAAGGTACGTTTGCATTATCACGCTTATCTTAAAGCGGCATCTCGTGATGATGCCCATGCACGTAGTGCGATGGCGAGCGAACTGACCCTGATCCATGGGGTACCACCGGATTGCGATGAACGTGATTTTTTACGTGAGCTGCAAAACGCACTGCTGTGGATTAACTTCCGCTACTACCTGGCACCGCTGTTCTGGTTTGTGGTGGGGGGCCCGTGGGGACCGGTATTGCTGATGGGGTATGCTTTTCTTCGGGCGTGGCAAACCTGGCTTGCCCGCTATCTGACGCCGCATGAACGCTTGCAGTCCGGGATTGATGCCATCCTGCACGTGCTTGACTGGCTCCCGGTGCGGTTCGTGGGGGTGGTATATGCGTTGATTGGTCACGGTGAAAAAGCGTTGCCTGCGTGGTTCGCTTCTCTTGCCGATCGCCATACGTCGCAGTACCAGGTGTTAACGCGTCTGGCTCAGTTCTCTCTGGCGCGCGAGCCGCATACCGATAAGATTGAAACGCCAAAAGCTGCAGTGTCGATGGCGAAGAAAACGTCATTTGTGGTGGTGGTGGTCGTGGCGCTGCTGACCATTTACGGCACGCTGGTGTAAGCCAGCGCGCCGCAAAGACTAAAGCGTATCCGCGGGCGGGATGCCGAAATCAGGCATCCCGTTTTCTTCCCAGCGGACAAGCTTAAGGCGGGTATGACGGTTCGGATCGTAAAGCGGATCGCCTTCAATTTCGGTGTAGTTACGTGCGTGATACACCAGCACATCTTCCCCATCCGGCGTCTGCGTAAAGCTGTTGTGCCCTGGGCCATACTGGCGATTTTCATCGCTGGTGGTGAATACCGGGCGAGGAGATTTCTGCCAGTTCGCCGGGTTTTGCGGATCGGCGATCATATCGATCCACAATAGACCCATGCAGTAGTTCTCATCGGTCGCGCTGGCGGAATAGCTGATGAAGAGTTTGTCGCCGTGAAACAGTACTGCCGGGCCTTCGTTAACCCAAAATCCACGGCACTCCCAGTCATACTCCGGCTTGCTGAGCATCACCGGCTCGCCTTTTAGCGTCCACGGATTTTCCATTTCACACAGATAGAGGTTGGAGTTACCGGAGATATCCGGGGCTTTTTGCGCCCACAGATACCAGCGTTTCCCCTGGTGCATAAAAGTGGTGGCATCCAGCGCAAAGGTGTCAAATGGCGTGATGACCTGACCTTTCTCCTCCCACGTGCCCGCGAGCGGATCGCGGTCAGTACATTCCAGCACAAACATGCGGTGCTGGAACATGCCGAGCCTGTCGAGCGCCTGAGTGTGTGCCGCTGCAAAGTAGATGTACCACTTACCGTCAATATGATGCAGCTCCGGCGCCCATATTAACTCGCTCATAGGGCCGGTGTCGGGTTTACGCCACACCACCACTTCGTCGGCGCTGCGCAGCCCTTCCAGCGAATCTGCGCGGCGGATCGCCAGCCTGTCATACTGCGGCACGGAGGCAATAAAATAGTATTGCCCCGCGTGGTACAAAATGTACGGATCGGCGCGTTGCTCAATAAACGGGTTTGGCCAGGTTTGCATTAGGCTTTCCTTATTTTGTCTCAGCGGCTTTGAGTTCCGGATAATCGTTCAGCTCGCGATAGTTGTTACGACGCTTTTGCAGATCGGACTGGATCTGCTTCATGGTTTCACGGTCCACTTTCAGCAGACGCACCACTCCCGCGGTAATCAGATATCCAACGCCCGGAATCACCGTGAACAGCAGCACAATACCGTTGATGGCGTCCGCGCTCTGCGCTTTCGCACCGGCATCGTAACCGTACCAGGAGAGCAGGAAGCCCACCATTGCACCGGCAACCGCCAGCCCCAGCTTGAGGAAGAAGATGTTGCCGGAGAAACTGATACCCGTGATGCGTTTTCCGGTCTTCCACTCGCCATAGTCATCGACATCAGCCATCAGCGACCAGTGCAGCGGCGACGGGATTTGATGCAGGATATTCAGCAGGAAGTAGAGCACGACGATGGTGACGGTGGCTTTCGGGTCGAAGAAATAGAATGCACAGGAGAAAATTGCCAGCGCGATGTTGGTCCAGAAGAACACCTTCAGCTTACACCAGCGGTCAGTTAATACTTTCGCCAGCATACTGCCGAGCATCATGCCGACCACCCCGAGGCTGATAAACAGGGTGGCGAAGTGGGTGCTCTGGCCCATAACCCAGGTGACGTAATACATGGTCGCCGCCATGCGGATAAAACCCGGACAGACGTTGCACAGGGTTAACAGCAGAATGCGCACCCATTGATCGTTCTTCCACACGTCTTTCAGGTCGTTTTTCAATTCGTCATGCGTCTGTACCGCCGGGCGTACACGCTCGCGGACGGTGGCGAAGCAGAACAGGAACATACAGGTACCAATCAGCGCCAGTACGGTCATCGCCATCTGGTAACCTTTGGCTTTGTTATCCCCACCAAACCAGTCGGCCATCGGCAGCAAGGTGAGTGACAGCAGCAGCGTCGCAATACCGACCATCACGAAGCGATAAGACTGACAGGCGACGCGCTCTTTAGGGTCGTTAGTAATCACGCCACCCAGCGAGCAGTACGGAATGTTGATGGCGGTGTAGGTCAGCGACAGCAGGAAGTAGGTGGCAAAGGCATAGATAACTTTGCTGTTATAGCTCCACTCTGGCGTGGTGAACATCAGGATACTGAACAGTGCATAGGGGACGGCGATCCACAGCAGCCATGGACGAAACCGCCCATATTTACTGCGGGTACGGTCAGCGATAGCACCCATAATAGGATCTGTTACGGCATCAATGACACGAACAGACAACAGCAATACGCCGACCAGTGCAGGTGCCAGACCAAAAATATCCGTATAGAAATAGTTAACAAACAACATGATGGCGCCGAAGATGATGTTGCATCCCGCGTCTCCCATCCCATAGCCGATCTTTTCTTTTACTGACAGTTTGCTGTTATCCATTAACTGCTCTCCAGATTGCGGTATGGAGAGAATTATTTGCTGGCAAAGGAATTTATGCGTTGCAGTATCGCGTCGGTGATATGGATAAAATTGCTGTTGGCGGGAATTTGTGAGGAAGGTAACAACACTCTGCACACCGGAAAAGGCGTGCAGAGTGGAAGGGCAGATTAGTGTGCTTTCACCGCGTTGCCGTTTTTCTGTTTAACCAGATAACCCACGCCGAGGATCGCTATCCAGACCGGGATCAGGTACACGGAAATCGCCATTCCCGGGGTGATCAGCATGATGACCAGCACTGCGGCCATGAACAGCAGACACACCCAGTTACCCAGCGGATAAAGCAGAGCCGGGAAACGCGTAGTCACACCTTGCTGCTGTTTGGCGCGGCGGAACTTGATGTGCGCCAGGCTGATCATCGCCCAGTTGATAACCAGAGCCGAAACCACCAGTGCCATCAGCAGTCCGAAGGCGGATTCCGGGGCCAGATAGTTAATCAGTACACACAGCGCCGTCACAATGGCCGATACGATAATGGTGTTTACCGGCACACCACGTTTGTCGACGTTGAGCAGGGCTTTCGGGGCGTTACCTTGCTGAGCCAGACCAAACAGCATACGGCTGTTGCAGTATACGCAGCTGTTGTAAACGGACAGCGCTGCAGTCAGCACCACGATGTTCAGGGCGTTTGCCACGAAGGTATCGCCCAGCTCGTGGAAGATCAGCACAAACGGGCTGGTATCCGCGGTCACGCGCGTCCATGGCAGCAGAGAGAGCAGTACGGCCAGTGAACCCACATAGAAGATCAGAATACGGTAGATAACCTGGTTAGTGGCTTTCGGGATGCTCTGCTCCGGGTTGTCGGCTTCAGCGGCGGTAATACCCACCAGCTCCAGCCCCCCGAAGGAGAACATGATGATTGCCATCATCATTACCAGGCCGCTCATGCCGTGTGGCAGGAATCCGCCCTGTTCCCACAGGTTACGTACGGTCGCCTGCGGGCCACCGTTACCGCTGAACAGCAGCCAGCCACCGAAGATGATCATGGCCACAACGGCGATAACTTTGATGATGGCGAACCAGAACTCCATCTCGCCGAACACTTTGACGTTGGTCAGGTTGATGGCGTTAATGATGACGAAGAAGGCCGCAGCAGAGGCCCAGGTTGGGATCTCCGGGTACCAGAACTGAATGTACTTACCGACAGCGGTAAGTTCAGCCATGGCAACGAGTACGTACAGCACCCAGTAATTCCAGCCAGAGGCGAAGCCCGCGAAGCTCCCCCAGTACTTATAGGCAAAGTGACTGAAAGAACCGGCAACGGGTTCTTCAACGACCATTTCACCTAACTGACGCATGATCAGAAAAGCAATAAAACCTGCGATAGCGTAACCCAAAATAATGCCAGGGCCGGCAGACTGGATAACGGATGCGCTTCCCAGAAACAGGCCGGTACCGATAGCACCACCCAATGCGATGAGCTGAATGTGGCGGTTTTTCAGGCCGCGCTTTAGCTGATCGCCGTGCTGTTGAGCTTCCATTTGAAACCTCGTGTGTGGTTGTTATGTTCACGCTGGGCGTGTGTAATTATGAATGTCCGTTTTCTGTATTTATTTCTTTACGGTTAATGATACCGAAAAAATCGTAGATGACTTCCGTAATCGCCAGAATAGTGGTAAGTGCCTGCGAATGCACCTGCTTTATGACGTACGGATGACGAGTTGAATAAAAAGAAAGCATTTGTAAATCGCTCCGCTCACCCTTCGTATCCCAACCTATAGAATAGAAATGCGCCATAAGTGGGCGAAATTTCATTATTTGCTTTGTTGAATCGCTTCAGATTGCAAAAACCCTCGTTTCATTATGGTTAAAACGCCCTCTTTAGTAGTAATCAACTCATTTGTGCAAAGTTACATTTCTGAAACGTTATTTCTGTAAGGTTGTTAAAATGTGCAGCGTTTACTGATTTCAATCAAAACCAATATGGACAGAAGGTGAATACTTTGTTACTTTAGCGATACGAAATAGAAATTGGTAAGACCAATTGACTCCGGGCAAAAAGGCGTAAGACAGGGAATATGGCCTACAGCAAAATTCGCCAACCAAAACTATCTGATGTGATTGAGCAGCAGCTGGAGTTTTTAATCCTCGAAGGGACTCTGCGCCCGGGTGAGAAACTTCCGCCAGAACGCGAGCTGGCAAAACAGTTCGACGTTTCGCGTCCCTCTCTGCGTGAGGCGATTCAACGTCTCGAAGCAAAGGGCTTGCTGCTTCGTCGCCAGGGCGGCGGAACCTTTGTGCAAAACAGCCTGTGGCAGAGCTTCAGCGATCCGCTGGTAGAACTTCTCTCTGACCACCCAGAATCCCAGTTTGACCTGCTTGAGACCCGTCACGCGCTTGAAGGTATTGCGGCCTATTACGCCGCTCTTCGCAGCACTGATGAAGATCGCGTGCGTATCCGCGAACTGCATCAGGCCATTGAACGGGCACAGCAGTCCGGCGATTTAGACGCCGAGTCCAGCGCCGTCGTCCAGTATCAAATTGCCGTCACCGAAGCGGCCCACAATGTGGTGCTCCTCCATCTGCTACGCTGCATGGAGCCCATGCTGGCCCAGAACGTTCGTCAGAATTTTGAATTGTTGTATGCCCGTCGGGACATGCTCCCACTGGTAAGCAACCATCGCACCCGAGTATTCGAGGCGATAATGGCCGGGGAACCGGAGCAGGCGCGCGAAGCGTCGCACCGACATCTGGCTTTCATTGAGGAAATCTTGCTGGACCGCAGCCGTGAACAATCGCGTCGCGAACGTTCATTACGCCGCATACAGCAACGAAAGGATTAAGCGCCAGGTACTTTTAGAGCGCGGCAACTAAACGCAGAACCTGTCTTATTGTGTTCTTGCCCAAGAGCACAATGGGACAGGTTCCAGACAAATCAACGTATTAGATAGATAAGGAATACCCCCATGTCAGAACGTCTCCAAAATGACGTGGATCCGATCGAAACTCGCGACTGGCTACAGGCGATCGAATCGGTCATCCGTGAAGAAGGTGTTGAGCGCGCTCAGTATCTGATTGATCAGCTGCTTTCTGAAGCCCGCAAAGGCGGTGTGAAGGTTGCTTCAGGTGCAGGGGCTAGCAACTACGTAAACACGATTGCCGTCGAAGACGAACCGGAATACCCGGGCAATCTGGATCTGGAACGTCGTATCCGTTCTGCAATCCGCTGGAACGCCATCATGACCGTTCTGCGCGCATCTAAGAAAGACCTGGAACTGGGTGGCCACATGGCGTCCTTCCAGTCTTCTGCAACCGTTTACGAAGTGTGCTTCAACCACTTCTTCCGTGCAGCGAACGAGAAAGACGGCGGCGATCTGGTGTACTTCCAGGGCCACATCTCTCCGGGCATCTATGCACGTGCATTCCTGGAAGGTCGTCTGACTGAAGAGCAGATGAACAACTTCCGTCAGGAAGTTCACGGTAAAGGTCTGTCTTCTTATCCGCACCCTAAACTGATGCCAACCTTCTGGCAGTTCCCGACCGTTTCTATGGGTCTGGGCCCAATCGGTGCGATCTACCAGGCTAAATTCCTGAAATATCTGGAACACCGTGGTCTGAAAGACACCTCTGAGCAGACCGTATACGCCTTCCTGGGCGACGGTGAAATGGATGAGCCAGAATCTAAAGGTGCGATCACCATCGCGACCCGTGAGAAGCTGGACAACCTGTGCTTCATCATCAACTGTAACCTGCAGCGTCTGGATGGTCCGGTCACCGGTAACGGTAAGATCATCAACGAACTGGAAGGCATCTTCGCCGGTGCTGGCTGGAACGTGATTAAAGTCATGTGGGGCGGTCGTTGGGATGAGCTGCTGCGTAAAGACACCAGCGGTAAACTGATCCAGCTGATGAACGAAACCGTTGACGGTGACTACCAGACCTTCAAATCCAAAGACGGTGCCTACGTTCGTGAGCACTTCTTCGGTAAATATCCTGAAACCGCAGCCCTGGTTGCAGACTGGACTGACGAGCAGATCTGGGCCCTGAACCGTGGTGGTCACGATCCGAAGAAAGTCTACGCTGCACTGAAAAAAGCGCAGGAAACCAAAGGTAAAGCGACTGTAATCCTGGCCCACACCATCAAAGGTTACGGCATGGGTGATACCGCAGAAGGTAAAAACATCGCTCACCAGGTTAAGAAAATGAACATGGACGGCGTGCGTTATATCCGCGACCGTTTCAACGTTCCAGTGACTGATGAGCAGGTAGAAAACCTGTCTTACATCACCTTCCCGGAAGGCTCTGAAGAGCACAAGTACCTGCACGAACGTCGTCAGGCGCTGAAAGGCTACCTGCCAGCTCGTCAGCCTAACTTCACCGAGAAACTGGAACTGCCAGCGCTGGAAGACTTCTCTCAGCTGCTGGAAGAGCAGAACAAAGAAATCTCTACCACCATCGCTTTCGTTCGTGCCCTGAACGTGATGCTGAAGAACAAATCGATCAAAGATCGTCTGGTTCCAATCATCGCCGACGAAGCGCGTACTTTCGGTATGGAAGGTCTGTTCCGTCAGATCGGTATCTACAGCCCGAACGGCCAGCAGTACACCCCGCAGGACCGTGAGCAGGTTGCATACTACAAAGAAGACGAGAAAGGTCAGATCCTGCAGGAAGGTATCAACGAACTGGGTGCTGGCGCATCCTGGCTGGCTGCTGCGACCTCTTACAGCACCAACAACCTGCCAATGATCCCGTTCTACATCTACTACTCCATGTTCGGGTTCCAGCGTATCGGTGACCTGTGCTGGCAGGCTGGCGACCAACAGGCTCGCGGCTTCCTGGTAGGCGGTACTTCCGGTCGTACGACCCTGAACGGTGAAGGTCTGCAGCACGAAGATGGTCACAGCCACATTCAGTCTCTGACTATCCCTAACTGTATCTCTTACGACCCGTCTTACGCGTACGAAGTGGCAGTCATCATGCATGACGGTCTGCAGCGCATGTACGGTGAAGCACAAGAGAACGTTTACTACTACATCACCACCCTGAACGAAAACTACCACATGCCGGCAATGCCAGCAGGTGCCGAGGAAGGTATCCGTAAAGGTATCTATAAACTCGAAACCCTCGAAGGTAGCAAAGGTAAAGTTCAGCTGCTGGGCTCCGGTTCTATCCTGCGTCACGTACGTGAAGCAGCACAGATCCTGGCGAAAGACTACGGTGTCGGTTCCGATGTGTACTCTGTGACCTCCTTCACTGAACTGGCGCGTGATGGCCAGGATTGTGAGCGCTGGAACATGCTGCACCCAATGGAAACCCCACGCGTTCCGTACATCGCTCAGGTGATGAACGATGCACCAGCGGTGGCGTCTACTGACTATATGAAACTGTTCGCTGAGCAGGTTCGTACTTACGTACCTGCTGATGATTATCGCGTACTGGGTACTGACGGCTTCGGTCGTTCTGACAGCCGCGAAAACCTGCGTCACCACTTCGAAGTTGATGCTTCTTACGTGGTTGTAGCAGCACTGGGCGAACTGGCTAAACGTGGCGAAATCGATAAGAAAGTGGTTGCGGAAGCAATTACCAAATTCAACATCGATGCAGAAAAAGTTAACCCGCGTCTGGCGTAAGAGGTAAAAGAATAATGGCTATCGAAATCAATGTACCGGACATCGGGGCTGATGAAGTTGAAATCACCGAGATCCTGGTCAAAGTAGGCGACAAAGTTGAAGCTGAACAGTCGCTGATCACCGTAGAAGGCGACAAAGCCTCTATGGAAGTCCCGTCTCCTCAGGCTGGCATCGTTAAAGAGATCAAAGTCTCTGTTGGCGATAAAACCGAGACTGGCAAACTGATCATGATTTTCGATTCCGCCGACGGTGCAGCAACTGCTGCACCTGCGCAGGAAGAGAAGAAAGCCGCTCCGGCCGCCGCTGCTCCAGCAGCTGCCGCGAGCGCGAAAGAAGTTAACGTGCCTGACATCGGCGGTGACGAAGTTGAAGTCACTGAAATCCTCGTGAAAGTGGGCGATACCGTTGCGGCTGAGCAGTCACTGATCACCGTAGAAGGCGACAAAGCCTCTATGGAAGTGCCAGCGCCGTTCGCGGGTACCGTTAAAGAGATCAAGATCAACACCGGTGACAAAGTGTCTACTGGCTCTCTGATCATGATCTTCGAAGTGGCGGGTGCTGCACCTGCTGCTGCGCCTGCACAGGCAGCTGCTCCGGCGGCCGCGGCTCCAGCGGTTGCTGGTGGCGCGAAAGACGTTAATGTACCAGATATCGGCGGTGACGAAGTTGAAGTGACCGAAGTGATGGTTAAAGTGGGCGACAAAGTTGCCGCTGAACAGTCACTGATCACCGTTGAAGGCGACAAGGCTTCCATGGAAGTCCCTGCGCCATTCGCGGGTACCGTTAAAGAGATCAAAATCAGCACTGGCGACAAAGTGTCTACCGGCTCTCTGATCATGGTCTTCGAAGTAGAAGGCGCTGCGCCTGCTGCTGCTCCGGCGGCCGCGGCTGCTCCAGCACCAACTGCTGCACCGGCTCAGGCTGCTAAACCAGCTGCTGCCCCTGCTGCAAAAGCGGAAGGCAAATCTGAGTTCGCTGAAAACGACGCTTACGTCCACGCGACTCCGCTGATTCGTCGCCTGGCGCGCGAATTCGGTGTTAACCTGGCGAAAGTGAAAGGGACTGGCCGTAAAGGTCGTATCCTGCGCGAAGACGTTCAGACTTACGTGAAAGACGCGGTGAAACGCGCTGAAGCTGCACCAGCTGCAGCGGCAGGCGGCGGCATCCCGGGCATGCTGCCATGGCCGAAAGTGGACTTCAGCAAGTTCGGCGAAATCGAAGAAGTGGAACTGGGCCGTATCCAGAAAATCTCTGGTGCTAACCTGAGCCGTAACTGGGTGATGATCCCGCACGTTACGCACTTCGACAAAACCGATATCACCGATCTGGAAGCGTTCCGTAAACAGCAGAACGCCGAAGCTGAGAAGCGTAAACTGGACGTGAAATTCACCCCAGTGGTCTTCATCATGAAAGCCGTTGCCGCTGCTCTTGAGCAGATGCCACGCTTCAACAGCTCCCTGTCCGAAGATGGCCAGAAGCTGACGCTGAAGAAATACATCAACATCGGTGTTGCGGTTGATACGCCAAATGGTCTGGTTGTTCCGGTCTTCAAAGACGTGAACAAGAAGAGCATCACTGAGCTGTCCCGTGAACTGACCGTGATCTCCAAAAAAGCGCGTGATGGTAAGCTGACTGCTGGCGAAATGCAGGGCGGTTGCTTCACTATCTCCAGCATCGGTGGCCTGGGTACAACCCACTTCGCACCGATTGTGAACGCGCCTGAAGTTGCGATCCTTGGTGTGTCCAAGTCCGCGATGGAGCCGGTGTGGAATGGCAAAGAGTTCGTACCGCGTCTGATGATGCCAATCTCTCTGTCCTTCGACCACCGCGTGATCGACGGTGCTGATGGTGCGCGTTTCATCACCATCATCAACAACACCCTGAGCGACATTCGCCGCCTGGTGATGTAATCGAAAAGCCGGCCTGACGGCCGGCTTTTTTCTGGTAATCTCATGGTGTTTGTGAGGTTATTGGCGAAAGCGATAATTCGTGAGCCGTTTGTTGTTTCAAAATTGTTAACAATTTTGTAAACTGCGGGCGGATAGAACGACCCGGTGGACGACGGGTATAAATTAAGAGGTCATGATGAGCACAGAAATCAAAACTCAGGTCGTAGTACTTGGGGCAGGCCCGGCAGGTTACTCCGCAGCATTCCGCGCCGCGGATTTAGGTCTGGAAACCGTCATCGTAGAACGTTACAGCACCCTCGGTGGTGTTTGTCTGAACGTCGGCTGTATCCCTTCTAAAGCGCTGCTGCACGTAGCCAAAGTTATCGAAGAAGCCAAAGCGCTGGCTGAACACGGTATCGTCTTCGGCGAGCCGAAAACCGATATCGACAAAATTCGTACCTGGAAAGAGAAAGTTATCACTCAGCTGACCGGCGGTCTGGCAGGTATGGCCAAAGGCCGTAAAGTGAAAGTGGTAAACGGTCTGGGTAAATTCACCGGTGCGAACACCCTGGAAGTGGAAGGCGAAAACGGTAAAACCGTGATTAACTTCGACAACGCGATCATCGCGGCAGGCTCTCGCCCAATCGAACTGCCATTCATTCCACACGAAGATCCACGTGTTTGGGATTCCACCGATGCGCTGGAACTGAAAACCGTTCCAAAACGCCTGCTGGTTATGGGTGGCGGTATCATCGGTCTGGAAATGGGTACCGTGTACCATGCGCTGGGTTCAGATATTGACGTGGTTGAAATGTTCGACCAGGTTATCCCGGCTGCTGACAAAGACATCGTTAAAGTCTTCACCAAACGCATCAGCAAGAAATTCAACCTGATGCTGGAAACCAAAGTCACTGCCGTTGAAGCGAAAGAAGACGGTATTTACGTTTCCATGGAAGGCAAAAAAGCCCCATCCGAACCACAGCGTTACGACGCGGTGCTGGTGGCTATCGGCCGTGTGCCGAACGGTAAAAACCTCGACGCGGGCAAAGCTGGCGTGGAAGTGGACGACCGTGGCTTCATCCGCGTTGACAAACAGCTGCGTACCAACGTGCCGCACATCTTTGCTATCGGCGATATCGTCGGTCAGCCAATGCTGGCACACAAAGGTGTTCACGAAGGTCACGTTGCCGCTGAAGTTATCGCCGGCATGAAACACTACTTCGATCCGAAAGTGATCCCATCCATCGCGTACACCGAGCCAGAAGTTGCATGGGTTGGTCTGACTGAGAAAGAAGCGAAAGAGAAAGGCATCAGCTACGAAACCGCCACCTTCCCGTGGGCTGCTTCTGGCCGTGCTATTGCTTCCGACTGCGCAGACGGTATGACCAAACTGATCTTCGACAAAGAGACTCACCGCGTTATCGGTGGTGCGATTGTCGGTACCAACGGCGGTGAGCTGCTGGGTGAAATCGGTCTGGCTATCGAAATGGGTTGTGACGCTGAAGACATCGCGCTGACTATCCACGCTCACCCAACTCTGCACGAGTCTGTGGGCCTGGCGGCAGAAGTGTTTGAAGGCAGCATCACCGACCTGCCAAACGCGAAAGCGAAGAAGAAATAAGTTTCTTCACGATTGCTAAACGCCTCTTCGGAGGCGTTTTTTTTGTCTAAAGCCTACCCATTATGGTAGGTATCTTATTGATATTTCCGCTAAAAAATTTCTCTCATCTGCCGATACCTTTTTCACCATTGTGTAGCTACTGGCCGCACGGTTTAGGGGTTCTGGACTTTTGATTACACGAAAAAAGGAAATAACATGTCTTTGAAGAAAGTTGCGGTGATTGGCTTAGTGGCAGCAGCGATGACGCTGACCGGGTGTGGTGCTATGACCACTGCGGTGAAAAAACGTAATCTGGAAGTGAAAACTCAGATGAGCGAAACCATCTGGCTGGAGCCATCTAACGAAAAAACAGTCTACATTCAGGTTAAAAACACCTCTGATAAAGACATGAGCAACCTGCAGACGCTGCTGGCAAACGATCTGAGTGCCAAGGGATACAAGGTCACCAGCTCTCCTGACAGCGCATACTATTGGGTGCAGGCTAACGTTCTGAAAGCAGACAAAATGGACCTGCGAGAATCTCAGGGCTATCTGAAAACCGGCTATGAAGGTGCCGCTGTTGGTGCTGCGCTGGGTGCCGGTATTACGGCCTACAACAGCAACTCTTCTGGTGCGGCGTTGGGTGTGGGTCTGGCGGCAGGTCTGATCGGTATGGCGGCGGATGCGATGGTAGAAGATGTGAACTATACCATGGTGACCGACCTGCAGATCTCTGAGCGTAGCAAAGCAAAAGTCACCACCGATAACATCGCGGCACTGCGCCAGGGCACATCGGGCGTGAAACTGCAGACCAGTTCCGAGCAGGGCGATCGTGCTAAGTATCAGACACGTGTCGTGTCTAATGCTAATAAAGTGAACCTGAAATTCGAAGAAGCGAAACCGGTTCTGGAAGCGCAACTGGCAAAATCGGTCGCAAATATTCTGTAAGTTAAAAAGCCGGGCGGCGACTTCGCCTTACCCGGCCTACAGGCCTCGCTGGAGAAGAGCTACCGCACATTCAGGGCTCGACGGGCTGCCAGGTTTTATCAGGAGCATATGAGGCCAGCGCCCGCGCCTTATGCTCCGAATCGCTGCCGAGATCCGACTGAAACACCTTGTCGTCCTGATTTATCAAAAAGCTCATTACGCCCGTCTGGCCGTAGCTGACCGGCCAGGCAACCATTGCGAAACCGTGGTTATCCGGCAAAATTCTGAAGCGATAGCCGTGATACCCAGTACCCGGTTCTTTTGGACTGAATGCCGGACCGAGCGGGCTGGGCGCTTCACCGGGTGATGCAGGCCAGTACAAACCGTCCTTTTTCCCTGTGGTGCTGACGATCTTCTGGGCATACTTCTGGTTCATCGCATAATAGCTCTGCTGTGCATCCACGTAAGCATGTAATGCTTCAATCGCTGCGAGCTCGTTACGCCCAATTTCGCGGGTCAGGATCTCCTCAGCACCTTCTTTGATATCAAATTGCCAGCCGGAATTGGTCTTGATGACCGGAATAGGGAGCTGCCAGTCAGTCTCTCCGACAACAAGATGCGCCGTATTACCTTCAACCACGGTGTTATGACGGACTTTCCAGTCGCGCAGGAAGCGATCGACGGCATCAGGATCAACCCCTTCAGGGGGCAGGAAATCGCGCCAGTTCTCTCCAAGCAGGTTATTCATTGCACTTTCATTCTGATCACGAATGGCATTTGCCAGTGCGTCGGTCGCCTGGTCAGGCGTGCTAAAAGATTGTTGCGCCATCGCCGAGGCCGAAAGCATGAACAACACCATTCCACTGAGTAGTTTACTTTTCATGTCGGCTCCCTTAACGATGTCGAATTTCACGGCGTTCAGCGCGTCCGCCAGCTGCCTGGTGCGGTTGTTGTTGACGAGCGATCTGTCGGCTTTGCGCCCCTCGCTGCTGCTGTGCCTGCCAGTTGGCGGAGCGGCTGTCGTTGCCACTCAGAGCATTAGCCCGGGGTTGACTGATTCGCTGCTGGGTTGTGCGTTGCTGCGCAGGTTGCGAAACCCGTTTTTCATTTCTTTGCGCTGTGGTCTGACGATTATCACGCTGCTGTGTAGTCGTCCGCTTTGTCGTCTGCGGTTTGGTGTCATAGCCACGGTAGTTGTTGCGCTGGGAAATCTGCTTCAGCTGCTCATTTGAGGCCTTGCGCTGGACATCTTTGGTTCCCGGACGTGCCGTTTGAGGGAAGGTTTTACCCGTTGATTTCTCCATCTGGCTGAGGGCGGCCTGACGCTGGCTATCGCGATTAACCGGTTTTTGCTGCGTTGAACTTAACCCTGCGGCCGCGTTGGTGGAGTGGAAGCGGTTGTTGAGCTGGCTCGTCGGATAGGGTACGCCTTCCCGATAAGCCGGGTTGTGCTGCCAGGTGCGGTTGGCATCCGTCAGGCGCTGCCCGCTGATTTTATTGAAGTTCTCAACGTTGATATTGATGTTGTTATCACCGTTGCGGTTATAGCCGCCGTGATTATCCCAGTCGTCATGGTGATGATCCCAGTCATCGTCATCATCCCAGTCGATGCTGCTGAAGATGGCATAGGTTGTCGCGACGCCCAGGCTGAAGCCTAAACCGTTAACGAAGCTGTTGCCAAACTGCTCGCCGGGTGAAGGCGGGAGATAGGTGGGGGGATAAGCGGTGTTTGGCCAGGTTCCGTAAACCGTATTAGGGTTGTAGGTGGGAACGTACACGACTTGTGGATCGGCAGATTCAATTTTGATCACCGTTGGAGCCGGTGCGGACGTTGTGTTTGTCGTGGTTGACTCGCTGGTGCTCGTTTTAGACGGCGCCGCTTTTGTCACCGTGGTGACCGTTTGTTGAGGTGTCGACTGTAAGGCTCCGGTCTTCTGAGCCAGCACGCGCAGGCGTTGAACGGAATCCATCACATCTTTGGGTTGCGCGAGGAACGCATCGCCCAGATTTTGTACCCACGGTGGGTTCTCTCCCATCAGTGACATCAACTGAGGAAAGGCGACCAGCGATTTTACGCTGGGATCCCAGGGTTGGCTGGCAACGGCCTGAATAGCGGCATCACCTTCCATTTTAGGGTTGTCTTTCGACCACTGTGCAGCCTGGATGACGTTGGCCGGGTAGGTTGATGCCATCAAAATTTGCGACAGCAATGCATCCGGGTAGAGCGCGATAGGGGCAACCCACTGATCGATTTGCGCGGCAGAGTACGTAGGTGCCGCGGCAGGAGCAGGGGCTGGTTGGGCTACCGGTGCGACGGGTTGCTGTACGGCCGGTGCCGGAGCAGCAGGCTCCGTTGCACGACTGTTGACGAACATGACGCCAGAGGCAGCAAGCAGCCCGGTACTGCAAAGAAGAACAAGCAGATGTGGCTTAAAAGACAACTTCATAAAATGACTCCAACGAGACAAGCGCTGTGCCGTGAGGCGTTACGGTTGGCGTGAGTATTATTCACCCGTCTTTTACTGTTTTGACTTTTCTTGGGAAACCATCCGGGGTATCCGGATAAAGAGTGTGAGCATTTATTACACAATTATATCTGATGGAGAAAAAACTGAAGCGTCACGGTGCAGAAGATGTCGCAAAATGATGCCCTAAATTCTCGCTACACCATGCTTAACGATTCAGCAAATTTTTTAATGTTGCTTTTTTGTAAACGGATTAACACTGTGCAGAAATCCTGCTATGCTGCCCGACGCGGTATCGGGCATTTACCCTACAAACTGCTGTCTCACAGGAGCGTGAAGAGAACGCCCGCCGCATATGACAATGAGAGCGAGGAGAACCGTCGTGCTAGAAGAATACCGTAAGCACGTAGCAGAACGTGCCGCCGAGGGAATTGTACCCAAACCTTTAGATGCAACCCAAATGGCCGCGCTCGTCGAGCTGCTGAAGAACCCGCCTAAGGGCGAAGAAGAATTCCTGTTAGATCTGCTGATCAACCGCGTACCGCCTGGCGTAGATGAAGCTGCCTACGTAAAAGCCGGATTCCTTGCTGCTATCGCCAAAGGCGAAGCCACCTCCCCACTGGTTACTCCTGAAAAAGCCATTGAACTGCTCGGCACTATGCAGGGCGGCTACAACATTCATCCGCTGATTGACGCGCTGGATAACGACAAGCTGGCACCGATTGCCGCTAAAGCGCTCTCCTCAACGCTGCTGATGTTCGATAACTTCTACGATGTGGAAGAAAAAGCGAAAGCGGGCAATGTCTATGCGAAGCAGGTGATGCAATCCTGGGCTGATGCCGAATGGTTCCTGAACCGTCCTGCTCTGGCTGAAAAAATTACCGTTACCGTCTTTAAAGTGACCGGCGAAACCAACACCGATGACCTCTCTCCGGCGCCGGATGCGTGGTCTCGTCCTGATATTCCTCTGCATGCTCTGGCGATGCTGAAAAACGCCCGCGAAGGCATTGAGCCGGATCAGCCGGGCAGCGTCGGCCCGATCAAACAGATCGAAGCTCTGCAGAAAAAAGGTTTCCCGCTGGCCTACGTGGGTGACGTTGTGGGTACCGGTTCTTCCCGTAAGTCTGCAACCAACTCCGTGCTGTGGTTCATGGGCGACGACATTCCACACGTGCCGAATAAGCGCGGTGGCGGTCTGTGCCTCGGCGGAAAAATTGCTCCAATCTTCTTCAACACCATGGAAGATGCGGGCGCACTGCCGATCGAAGTGGATGTTTCTAACCTGAACATGGGCGACGTGATTGACGTTTATCCGTTCAAAGGCGAAGTACGTAACCACGAAACCAACGAACTGCTGGCAAGCTTCGAGCTGAAAACCGACGTGCTGATCGACGAAGTGCGTGCAGGTGGCCGTATTCCTCTGATTATTGGCCGTGGCCTGACAACCAAAGCGCGTGAAGCGCTGGGTCTGCCACACAGCGATGTATTCCGTCACGCGAAAGACGTTGCGGAAAGCAATCGCGGTTACTCACTGGCGCAGAAAATGGTTGGTCGTGCATGCGGCGTCGCCGGTATCCGTCCTGGTGCATACTGCGAGCCGAAGATGACCTCTGTGGGCTCCCAGGATACCACTGGCCCAATGACCCGTGACGAACTGAAAGACCTGGCGTGCCTGGGCTTCTCTTCCGATCTGGTGATGCAGTCCTTCTGCCACACTGCGGCGTATCCGAAGCCGGTTGATGTGACGACGCACCACACGCTGCCTGACTTCATCATGAACCGTGGCGGGGTTTCCCTGCGTCCGGGTGATGGTGTTATCCACTCCTGGTTGAACCGTATGCTGCTGCCAGATACCGTGGGTACCGGCGGTGACTCTCATACCCGTTTCCCGATTGGTATCTCCTTCCCGGCGGGTTCTGGTCTGGTGGCGTTTGCTGCGGCAACTGGCGTTATGCCGCTGGATATGCCGGAATCTGTTCTGGTGCGCTTCAAAGGCAAAATGCAGCCGGGTATCACCCTGCGTGACCTGGTTCACGCGATCCCGCTGTATGCGATTAAACAGGGCCTGCTGACCGTTGAGAAGAAAGGGAAGAAAAACATCTTCTCTGGCCGTATCCTGGAAATTGAAGGTCTGCCAGATCTGAAAGTTGAGCAGGCGTTCGAACTGACCGATGCCTCCGCTGAACGTTCTGCTGCGGGCTGTACCATCAAGCTGAACAAAGAGCCGATTATTGAGTATCTGAACTCTAACATCGTGCTGCTGAAGTGGATGATTGCAGAAGGCTACGGCGACCGTCGTACGCTGGAGCGTCGTATCCAGGGCATGGAAAAATGGCTGGCCGATCCGCAGCTGCTGGAAGCTGATGCTGACGCAGACTACGCGGCAGTGATCGACATCGATCTGGCGGATATCAAAGAGCCAATTCTGTGTGCACCGAACGATCCGGACGATGCGCGTCTGCTCTCTGATGTTCAGGGCGAGAAGATCGATGAAGTGTTCATCGGTTCTTGTATGACCAACATCGGTCACTTCCGCGCGGCAGGTAAATTGCTGGATACCCATAAAGGCCAGCTGCCAACCCGTCTGTGGGTGGCACCGCCAACCCGTATGGACGCGGCTCAGCTGACCGAAGAGGGCTACTACAGCGTATTTGGTAAGAGCGGGGCGCGTATTGAAATCCCTGGCTGTTCCCTGTGTATGGGTAACCAGGCGCGCGTAGCTGACGGTGCGACGGTAGTGTCTACCTCTACCCGTAACTTCCCTAACCGTTTAGGTACTGGTGCGAACGTCTATCTGGCCTCTGCGGAACTGGCGGCAGTTGCGGCGCTGATTGGCAAACTGCCAACGCCGGAAGAGTACCAGACCTTTGTCGCTCAGGTTGATAAGACGGCGGTGGATACCTACCGCTATCTGAACTTCGATCAGTTGTCCCAGTACACTGAGAAAGCTGACGGCGTTATCTTCCAGACGGCAGTATAAACAGCAAAACCGTCTCCACGAGACGGTTTTTAGTGTTTGCACCCTCTCCCGTGGGAGAGGGACGGGGTGAGAGCATCAGGCTACAAGGCCTCGCTCTCACCTTTTTATTTTCATTCCTCCCACCTCCCACGCTTTTTTTCTGCCTCTCTGCTGCGATAATTACCCTAATGGCTTTGCAGAGGAAAACACTATGGATTACGAATTTCTGCGCGACATCACCGGAGTGGTGAAAGTGCGTATGTCGATGGGCCACGAAGCCGTTGGACACTGGTTTAACGAAGAGGTGAAAGAGAATCTCGCACTTCTTGATGAAGTTGAACAGGCGGCGAATACGGTGAAAGGCAGTGAACGCTCCTGGCAACGTGCCGGACACGAATACACGCTGTGGATGGACGGTGAAGAGGTGATGGTGCGAGCCAACCAGCTTGAATTCTCGGGTGACGAGATGGAAGAGGGGATGAGCTACTACGATGAAGAGAGTCTGTCGCTGTGCGGCGTTGAAGACTTCCTGAAGGTGGTGAATGCATACCGCGAGTTTATGAAACAGAGATAATTTCCCGAAGCATCCTTGCTCCGGGCAACACCTACACGGCCGGAATATTGCGGCCGTAGTAGATTTCGCGCATTTCTTTCCAGAGCAGGTCAGTGATGGCCTTACGCTCTTCTTCGCTCAGATCTTCTGGCTTCGTGTGGAACATGTAGTGCTTAAGGTCGAATTCCTTCAGTAACATCTTGGTATGGAAGATGTTCTCCTGATATACGTTCACGTCCATCATGTCGTACAGCGCCTTCATATCCTCAGACATAAAGTTCTGAATCGAGTTGATCTCGTGGTCAATGAAGTGCTTCATGCCGTTGATATCACGGGTGAAACCGCGCACGCGGTAATCAATGGTGACGATGTCGGATTCCAACTGGTGGATTAAATAGTTCAGCGCGTTCAGCGGGGAGATCACGCCGCAGGTCGACACTTCTATATCGGCGCGGAACGTACACAGCCCACCTTCCGGATGGCTCTCCGGATAGGTATGAACGCAGATATGGCTTTTATCAAGGTGAGCAACAACCACTTCCGGCAGCGGGCCCGGATGTTCGGTTTTGTCGATAAGCTTAGGATCGACGGGTTCTTCGCTCACCAGAATGGTTACGCTGGCACCCTGAGGTTCATAATCCTGTCTGGCGATATTCAGGATGTTTGCCCCGATAATCGAGCAGGTTTCTGACAGGATCTCGGTCAGACGGTTGGCGTTGTAGAGTTCATCGATATAGGCGATGTAACCATCGCGTTCTTCCGCTGTTTTGGCATAGCAGATATCGTAAATACAAAAACTCAGGCTTTTGGTCAGGTTGTTAAAGCCATGTAGTTTAAGCTTTTTCAATTAGCTCACCCCCTTAGTGGATAAGGCGTCCTGAAGATACTGTGGCAGCGCAAACGCTGCGGTATGAACAGCAGGATTGTAGTATCGGCACTGAAGACCCGCCTGATGGAAACGGGCCTGGATAATTTCGGTGGAGAGATGGCGCAGCACGTCGTTATCCGTCGCCCAGGCAAAGGTCATGATCCCGCCGTAGTAGGTCGGAATGGCGGCCTGGTAGAAGCTGACGTCGCCAAAGTAGGTGCTCAGTTTGCGATGGCTATCGAGAGCTTCATCCTGCTGCAGGAAGCAGACGCCATTTTGCGCGACAAAGATCCCACCAGGATTCAGGCAGCGCTTGCAGCCTTCGTAGAAGGAGGAAGTAAACAGCGACGCGCCTGGGCCGATGGGGTCGGTACAGTCCGAGATAATGACATCAAAGGTCTGCGTGGTCTGATTAACGAAGTTAACCCCGTCGTCAATCACCAGATTAAAACGCGGATCGTCATAGCTACCAGCATTGTGGTTGGGCAGGTACTGACGGCAGAAAGAGACCACGCCCGCATCGATCTCCACCATGGTGATGGTTTCAATAGAGCGATGGCGGGAAACTTCGCGCAGCATAGCCCCGTCGCCACCGCCGATAATCAGGACATGCTTCGCATGCCCGTGCGCCAGCAGCGGGACGTGGGTCATCATTTCATGATAGATAAACTCATCTCGCTCGGTCGTTTGCACGACGCCGTCCAGCGCCATGACGCGGCCAAAGGCGGCATTCTCGAAGATGATCAGATCCTGGTGATCGGTTTTCTCATGATAGAGCACGTTATCAACGGCAAAGTACTGACCAAACTGGTCATGCAGTGTTTCATGCCACAACGTGTGGTCGGCCATACGCAGACTCCTCCTTTGTTAACATCCGTTACATTCACAAAAAGTGAGCGAAACATGATAGCTAACTCTCACCGTGGTTGCACGGCTACAGGCTCAACAAGGAGCGTCGGGAAGCTTATTTCACGTAGGCGAGCAGGCTGAGTGAATCGCGAGCCAGCGCTTTGCATTTTTTGGCAGTAGGGATACCAATACCGCTCAGGTCACGGTAGCTGTCTTCACCAAGAGATTTCATGTCGAAGCTGTCGTAATTGCTGAGGTCCCATTGGTTCTGCTGAGCAAAAAAGACCAGCGCGCGGCGAATTTGCCCGTTGGGTAAATTCTGGTAGCCACAATCATTTTTCAGGAATACAAAAACCGCCGTCAGATCGGCCATATCTTCCGCTTCATTTTCACTTAGCGCATAGCTGTTCGCACACATTGCCATCAGGCTGGTGAACAAAATTGTCCTGAAAAACGTCTTCATTGCTTCTACCACTTCTTCACGGAAAAATAACGTTAGCATACTTGGTGCCAGTGCGACGATCTTTATTATTACCGCTTTACTTGACCTTCCGGTAAGGGGAGGGTTTATGCTCAAAAGATCGCCGGCTGGAAATAAGGAAATGAACATGCAACGTCGTGATTTTTTAAAATATTCCGTTGCGCTGGGGGTTGCCAGCGCATTACCACTGTGGAGCCGCACGGTTTTCGCGGCTGACAGACCTGCCTTACCCATCCCGGACTTACTGACTGCTGACGCCCGTAGTCGTATCCAGCTTGTTGTTCAGTCCGGTAAAACGGCCTTCGGTGGACACAACGCTACAACGTGGGGTTATAACGGCAATCTGCTTGGTCCGGCGCTTCAGCTACGTAAAGGGAAAGCCGTCACCGTTGATATTCACAACACGCTGGCAGAAGAGACGACGCTGCACTGGCACGGGCTGGAGGTACCGGGCGAGGTCGACGGCGGTCCGCAAGGGATTATTAAAGCGGGTGGTACGCGCAGCGTTACCTTTACGCCTGACCAGCGCGCCGCGACCTGCTGGTTCCACCCCCATCAGCACGGCAAAACGGGCCATCAGGTGGCAATGGGGTTGGCGGGCCTGGTGCTGATTGAAGATGACGAAAGCCGCCTGCTGCGTCTGCCTAAACAGTGGGGGATCGACGATGTACCGGTGATTGTCCAGGACAAAAAATTCACTGCTGACGGGCAGATTGATTATCAGTTGGATGTGATGACCGCGGCGGTTGGTTGGTTCGGCGACACGCTGCTCACCAATGGCGCGATCTACCCCCAGCACGCCGCGCCAAAAGGCTGGCTGCGGTTACGTCTGCTCAACGGATGTAATGCGCGCTCGCTGAATTTCGCCACCAGCGATAAACGCCCTCTTTACGTGGTGGCAAGCGACGGTGGACTGCTGCCTGAGCCGGTCAAACTGAATGAACTTCCTATGCTGATGGGTGAGCGCTTTGAGGTGCTGGTGGATATCAGCGACGGCAAAGCGTTTGACCTGGTCACGTTGCCGGTCAGTCAGATGGGTATGGCGGTTGCGCCCTTTGACAAGCCGCACCCGGTGTTGCGGATCCAGCCACTGCAGGTTACAGCATCGGGCACGCTGCAGGATACGCTGACGTCGCTCCCGGCGTTACCTTCCCTTGAAGGTTTAACCCAACGCAAGCTGCAGCTTTCCATGAACCCGATGCTCGATATGATGGGTATGCAGGCGCTGATGGCGAAATATGGCGATCGGGCGATGGCGGGGATGCACCACGGGCAGATGATGGGGCATATGAATATGGACCACGGCAAAATGGGCGGCATGGGCAACATGAATCATGGTGACCATGGTTTTGACTTCCACAACGCCAACATGATCAACGGCCAGGCGTTCGACATGAACACGCCAATGTTTGCTGCCACAAAAGGGCAGTTTGAGCGTTGGGTGATTTCTGGCGAAGGCGACATGATGCTGCATCCGTTCCATATCCACGGTACCCAGTTCCGCATTCTTTCAGAGAACGGCAAAGCGCCTGATGTGCATCGCGCGGGCTGGAAAGATACCGTCAGGGTTGAAGGAGGGGTCAGCGAGGTGCTGGTGAAATTTGACCATGCCGCGCCGAAAGAGTTTGCCTATATGGCGCACTGTCATCTGCTGGAGCATGAAGATACGGGGATGATGTTGGGGTTCACGGTATAAAAAAGCCGGGTGGCGGCGTCGCCTTACCCGGCTTACATCTCGAACCGTAGGCCCGGTAAGCGTAGCGCCACCGGGCCTTTTTAGTTACTTACTTTCATCAGGCAGTGCATACGCGACAATATAGTCGCCCATCTTCGTGCCAAACGAACCGTGACCACCCGCAGAGATGACAACGTACTGCTTGCCATTCACTTCATAGGTCATCGGCGTTGCCTGTCCACCGGCTGGCAGACGGCCTTGCCACAGTTTCTCACCGTTGGTCATGTTGTACGCGCGCAGGTAGTTATCTGCGGTTGCCGCGATGAACAGCACGTTACCGGCGGTGGAGATTGGGCCACCCAGCATTGGCATACCCATATTGAACGGCACCGGAACCGGCATTGGGAACGGCATGCTGTCCTGTGGCGTACCAATACGTTTTTTCCACACAATCTGGTTAGTTTTCAGGTCCAGACCGGAGATATAACCCCAGGCAGGCTGTTTACACGGCAGACCAAACGGAGACAGGAACGGGTTCAGCGTCACGCCAAACGGCACGCCATACTGCGGCTGAATGCCGGATTCGGTTCCTGTGCCTTTCGCGTCTTTCGGTGGCTCCATTGGGTTACCTGGGCCACGTGGGATCAGACGGGAAACGAACGGCAGCGCCATCGGGTTGGCAATGGCCACCTGACGGTTCGGGTCAACGGAGATCCCGCCCCATTCGAACATTCCCAGGTTACCCGGGAAGACCAGCGTGCCCTGCTCAGAAGGTGGGGTGAAGATACCTTCGTAGCGCAACTGGTGGAACATCACGCGGCACACCAGCTGGTCAAACATGGTGGCACCCCACATGTCTGCACCGCTCAGATCTTTCTTCGGACGGAAGCTCAGGTCAGAGAATGGCTGCGTCTTGCTGACGTAATCGCCTTTTGCCGCACCCTGCGGCACTGGTTTTTCTGGCGCAGGCACAACCAGTTTACCGTTGCTGCGATCCAGTACGAAGATGTTGCCGGTTTTCGCCGGAGCGTAAATCACCGGAACGGTTTTGCCGTTAACGGTAATGTCCGCCAGTGTCGGCTGGGATGGCATGTCCATATCCCACAGATCGTGGTGAACGGTCTGGTAGCTCCAGGCCAGCTTGCCGGTGGTCGCATTCAGCGCCACGATAGCGCTCGCGTAGCGTTCCTGCTCCGGCGTGCGGTTACCACCCCAGATATCGGGTGTGGTTACACCCATTGGCAGGTAGACCAGGTCCAGCTTCGCGTCATACGCCGCTGGCGCCCAGGAGTTTGGCGAGTTAAAGGTAAAGGTGTGTTCATCTGACGGGATCGCATTGGGATCTTTCGCGCCCGGGTCGAAGGCCCACAGCAGTTTACCGGTGTTCACGTCGAAACCACGGATGACGCCGGAGGTTTCACGCGTGGAGAAGTTATCCGTTACCGAACCAGCAATCACGATGGTTTTATCGGTGATGATCGGCGGAGAGGTTGGCTCATACAGACCCGGCGTGGTATCCGGCATATTGGTCTGCAGATTAAGGATACCTTTGTTGGCAAAGGTTTCGCACAGCTTGCCCGTTTCGGCGTTGATGGCGAACAGGCGGCCATCGTTCACCGGTAGCATAATGCGGCGAGGACAGTCGGCAATGACTTCCGGGCTGGCATTATCGGCACGCGCTTCGTGGTAAGAGACGCCACGGCAGGTGACATGCTGGAACGACGGGTTGGAATTGAGCTGTGGGTCGAAGTGCCATTTCTCTTTACCCGTGGCCGCATCAAGCGCGAACAGACGCTGGTGCGCCGTACACAGATAAAGCATATCGCCCACTTTAATTGGCGTCACTTCGTTGGTCAGTTCGCCCGGATCGTTTGGCATCTTCAGATCGCCAGTACGGAATACCCAGGCTTCTTTCAGGTTTTTAACGTTATCCGCGTTGATCTGCTTCAGCGGGGAGTAGCGTTGACCTTCCTGATTACGACCATACGCAGGCCAGTCACCGTCCGCCACCTGCGAGATAGCCGCAGCAGGCGTGGATTCCGCGTTTAGCGTACCGTTGATCTCCTGCGGGTCGTTAAAACCGGCCCAGGTCAGGATGCCACCGCTGATTAACAGGGCTACCACCAGCGCTGCAACGGCACCACTGGAAGGCACAATCAGGCGACGCCACACGAAGGGCAGGATCAGCCAGATACCAAAGAACACGAGGATGTCGCTACGTGGCGTCAGTGCCCAGAAGTCGAACCCGACTTCCCAGACGCCCCAGATCATGGTGGCGAGGAGTAATGCAGCATACAGCCACAGCGCGGATTGTTTTCTACGCAATAGCAGGATGGTTACACCAACCATAACCAAACCTGCAATTGGGTAGTACCAGGAGCCGCCAAGCGCGACCAGCCAGACGCCACCGATTAACAAATACAGCGCGCAGAAAGCTGCGAAGGCCGCTGTTAATGTCACCAGTAGACGCGGCTGTTGAGATTTTGTTTCAGCCATAGAAAAGTACTCGTCAGTTTTGTTAATTATTTGCTAGCAATTAATTATAGGCATTAACAAATGTGATCGGAATCACAATATTTGCTTTTTACAACTCATACGCCAGGGTTATCCATTTGCTGATATAATGGCTGGCTTGCGTATCGATGCCGGAGATTAATTCATCCGCATTGAGAGATTTTCATTAAAATCATATGGTTAGTAATATGAAACATACTGTTGAAGTGATGATCCCGGAAGCCGAGATCAAAGCGCGTATCGCCGAACTGGGTCGTCAAATCACCGAACATTACAAGGACAGCGGCAGCGAAATGGTGCTGGTCGGTCTGTTGCGTGGCTCTTTCATGTTCATGGCAGACCTGTGCCGTGAAGTGCATGTGCCACATGAGGTCGATTTTATGACCGCCTCCAGCTACGGCAGCGGCATGTCCACAACCCGTGATGTGAAAATCCTGAAAGACCTGGATGAAGATATTCGTGGCAAAGATGTGTTGATCGTTGAGGACATCATCGACTCCGGCAACACGCTGTCTAAAGTGCGCGAGATCCTGAGCCTGCGTGAACCAAAATCTCTGGCGATTTGTACGCTACTGGATAAACCTGACCGCCGTGAAGTGCAGGTGCCGGTAGAGTTCGTGGGTTTCTCGATTCCTGACGAATTCGTCGTCGGTTACGGCATTGACTACGCGCAGCGTTACCGTCATCTGCCGTATGTGGGGAAGGTGGTATTGCTGGACGAGTAACTGCGGGCTGATGCCCTCACCCCGGCCCTCTCCCATGGGGAGAGGGAGACAATCCCCGGCTTTATTTATGGTTCACATGCTTAAGCTTGAGGTTGGCAATTCCCGAACGGTAACGCTGTTCCAGCGTTTCGCGGTTTGTTGCAGTCACTTCCAGATTGCGCAGCAGGCCGTCATGGATACCATACGCCCAGCCGTGGATAGAGACCTTCTGCCCGCGTTTCCACGCCGATTGCATAATCGTTGAGTGGCCCAGGTTATAGACCTGCTCCATCACGTTCAGTTCGCAAAGGGTATCCATGCGACGCTCCTGCGGCATTTCGCCGAGCAGTGAGCTATGTTTGAACCAGATATCGCGGATGTGCAGCAGCCAGTTATCAATGAGCCCCAGCTCCGGGTTCTCGACCGCCGCCTGTACGCCGCCGCAGCCATAGTGGCCGCAAATAATGATGTGCTCGACTTCCAGAACGTCAACGGCATACTGAACCACAGAAAGACAGTTGAGGTCGGTATGGATCACCAGGTTGGCGACATTACGGTGAACAAACAGTTCGCCGGGCTCGAGGCCGGTCAGGCGTTCGGCCGGGACGCGGCTGTCGGAACACCCAATCCACAGAAAGCGTGGATTCTGGGCTTGCGCCAGTTTTCCAAAAAATCCTGGGTCTTCCTCCACCAGCATTTTTGACCATAGTGCATTGTTGCTGATGAGTGTATCTATGTTGTTCATGGAGGTTAGCGACCTGTAACCGAGTTATTGCGTTGCGCTACTATAGGGTAACCCGACTTTTAATGAAACCACACAACGTGTGTAAGAACTGAAGGTAAGTTAAATTCATGGCTATTGCACTGGAGCTTGAGCAGCTTAAAAAAACCTATCCAGGTGGCGTTCAGGCGCTACGCGGGATAGATCTAAAAGTAGAGGCCGGTGATTTTTACGCGCTTCTGGGACCGAACGGCGCGGGGAAATCCACCACGATCGGTATTATCAGCTCGCTGGTTAATAAAACGTCCGGTCGGGTCAGCGTCTTTGGTTATGACCTGCAAAAAGACGTGGTGAACGCCAAGCGCCAACTGGGGCTGGTTCCGCAGGAGTTCAACTTTAACCCCTTTGAAACCGTACAACAGATTGTAGTGAACCAGGCAGGTTACTACGGCGTTGAGCGCAAAGAGGCGCTTGAGCGCAGCGAAAAGTATCTAAAACAGCTCGATTTGTGGGAAAAGCGTAACGAACGTGCGCGGATGTTATCCGGTGGGATGAAGCGCCGTTTGATGATTGCGCGTGCGCTGATGCATGAACCAAAACTGTTGATCCTCGATGAGCCCACCGCTGGTGTGGACATCGAACTTCGTCGTTCCATGTGGGGCTTCCTGAAAGATCTTAACGACAAAGGCACCACCATTATTCTGACAACCCATTACCTCGAAGAAGCCGAAATGCTCTGCCGCAACATCGGTATCATTCAGAATGGCGAGCTGGTGGAAAACACCTCGATGAAAGACCTGCTCTCCAAGCTGAAATCAGAAACCTTTATCCTCGACCTGGCGGCGAAAAGCCCGCTGCCAAAACTGGAAGGGTATCAGTATCGTCTGGTGGATACCTCGACGCTGGAAGTGGAAGTGTTGCGTGAGCAGGGGATTAACAGCGTGTTCTCTCAGCTAAGCGCACAGGGTGTTCAGGTCTTAAGTATGCGTAACAAAGCGAACCGACTGGAAGAGCTGTTTGTCTCTCTGGTGCAGGATAAACAAGGAGACAAGGCATGACGCATCTTTACTGGGTCGCGCTGAAAAGTATCTGGGCGAAAGAGATTAACCGCTTTATGCGCATCTGGGTGCAAACCCTGGTGCCGCCGGTGATCACCATGACGCTCTATTTCATCATCTTCGGCAACCTGATTGGCTCCCGTATTGGTGAGATGCACGGTTTTACCTATATGCAGTTTATCGTGCCGGGTCTGATCATGATGGCGGTGATCACTAACGCCTATGCCAACGTGGCGTCGTCATTCTTTAGCGCCAAGTTCCAGCGTAATATTGAAGAGCTGCTGGTCGCGCCTGTGCCAACGCACGTCATTATCGCCGGTTATGTCGGTGGCGGCGTGGCGCGTGGCCTCTGCGTGGGGATTCTGGTCACGGCGATCTCGCTGTTCTTTGTGCCGTTCCAGGTCCACTCGTGGCTGTTTGTCGCGCTGACGCTGCTCCTGACGGCGATCCTGTTCTCGCTGGCTGGTCTGCTGAACGCCGTGTTCGCCAAAACGTTTGACGATATTAGCCTGATCCCGACGTTCGTGCTGACGCCACTGACTTATCTGGGTGGGGTATTCTACTCCCTCACGCTGCTGCCTCCGTTCTGGCAGGCACTGTCGCACCTGAACCCGATTGTGTACATGATCAGCGGCTTCCGCTTTGGCTTCCTTGGCATTACCGATGTGCCGCTGTTTACCACGGTGGCGGTGCTGGTGGTGTTTATCCTCTTCTTCTATCTGCTGTGCTGGTATTTGATCCAGCGCGGGCGCGGTCTTCGCAGCTAACCGTCTGCCCGGCGACATTCTGTTTGCCGGGCACTTTCTTTGACAGTTATCACCCAAAGCGAACCTTCACTCCGCTAAACTACTTGCCTGCTAAGGAGAGAGTTATGTTGGGATGGGTGATTACCTGCCACGATGAACGGGCGCAGGACATGCTGGATAAGCTTGAAGCCAAATTTGGCCCGCTGGCGCAATGCCGGGCGGTAAATTACTGGCGTGGATTGAGCACCAACATGCTCAGCCGCATGATGTGCGATGCCCTGCATGAAACCGACACCGGTGATGGCGTGATTTTTTTGACCGATAAATCGGGCGCGGCGCCTTACCGCGCAGCCGCATTGCTGAGCCATAAGCATGATTGCTGTGAGGTGATCTCGGGCATCAGCCTTCCATTACTGAAAATGATGTATCCGCAGCGTGAAACGTTAACCAGTGCCGGATTCCGTGACGCTATTGTTGTGCAGGGCGCACCGGAAGTCAGCAGCTTGTGGCATCAGCAGCAAAAAAATCCTCCTTTCGTCCTGCTTCATGACCTGTATAAGAATTAAACGTTGGTATTGATGTCGCTTTTGCTACAATGGCATAAGTATTTCCGCTTCGAATAAGACCCTCATGTTCACGCGTATTGTTTTCCTGTTATTGATGTTCGTGTCTGGCATTTCTTCTGCCAGTTTACTCAGTCAGCAAAGCCTGCCTGCTCAATATATGCAAACCACCGAAGATGCGGCGATCTGGGCGCAGGTGGGGAACAGCGTCATTAATGTTGGCAATGTGCGCGCGGGGCAAATCCTGGCCGTCGTACCTGCGGCGGCGGATTACTACGAATTTCGCTTCGGTTTTGGCACGGGTTTTATCGACAAGGGGCACCTTGAGCCGGTTCAGGGGAAACAGCGCGTTGAGGACAGCCTTGGCGATCTGAATAAACCGCTGAGCAATCAGAACCTCATTACCTGGAAAGACACGCCGATCTATAACGCGCCCTCCAGTGGTAGCGCGCCGTTCGGGACGTTAAGCGCCAATCTTCGCTACCCTATACTGAACAAGCTTAAGGACCGTCTGAACCAGACCTGGTTCCAGATCCGCATCGGCAACCGTCTGGCATGGGTCAGCAGCCTGGATGCACAGGAAGACAACGGTATTCCGGTTATTACTTACCACCATATTTTGCGTGATGAAGAGAACACCCGTTTTCGTCATACCTCCACAACCACCAGCGTGCGTGCCTTTAACAACCAGATGACCTGGCTTCGCGACCAGGGCTACACCACCCTGACCATGTACCAGCTGGAAGGGTACGTACGAAATAAAATGAACCTACCCGCAAAGGCCGTGGTGATCACCTTCGATGACGGGCTGAAGTCCGTGAACCGCTATGCTTACCCGATCCTGAAAGAGTATGGATTTAAGGCGACTGCATTTATCATTTCGTCACGCATTAAGCGCCAGCCGCAGAAATGGGCGCCAAAATTCCTGCAGTTTATGAGCGTGTCGGAGCTGGATCAGATGCATGACGTGTTCGACTATCAGTCTCACACGCATTTTCTGCACCGCGTTGACGTCAACCATCAGCCCATTTTACTGAGCCGCAGCTACCACAATATTTTGTTTGATTTTAAGCGCTCACGACGCGACCTGGCGCAGTTTAACCCGCACGTGCTTTACCTCTCATATCCGTTTGGTGGCTACGACGAGAAGGCGATAAAAGCGGCGAACGATGCAGGGTTCCACCTGGCAGTGACGACGGTAAGGGGAAAGGTGAAACCGGGAGATAATCCGTTCTTACTGAAACGCCTGTACATCTTAAGAACCGATTCGCTGGAGACGATGTCGCGGCTGATCAGTAATCAGCCGCAGGGGTGATTATTCGTACGTCAGGGTGAACGTGCCCACAGCACTGAACGCACCGGATTTAATGGTATTTCCGTCTGCTTCTAGTCTGGCGATAAAATTAAAATTCCTTACCGCAGGTAAGTTAGCGTCTGTCTGTACAAAAGCTGAATTCGAATCGTTAGGAATAAGCTGTTGGTTATTCGCGTCGATAATTTTCACTCCAGCCCCTGCCGCAGCGTTACTGGACAATGTATTGGCAAGCAGCTTTTTTGCACCGCCAGTGATCTTTGATGTCGACAGTTTCGTCGTGAATTTCGCCACGCTGGTGCAGTTACTGACCTGCACGGCAAACGGGACATCGCGTGTCTGGTTCTTTTGAATATCGGAAACAAAATAGTCACCCAGTTCTACGGTATTTCCCCCATCTGCCAAGGTGACAACATCACAAGTTGGCAGAACGAGCGGGATCTGAAAAGTATCTTCGGTAACTTTAAAATACCATGGGCGGTTATTAGAGTCGTTTGGATCCCCGAGCCCCATTAGCCCTAATGTTCCGGCAACGGGTTTGATGACGCTAACTTTATTCGGGTTGCCGTTGTAAGCAGATGTTTGCCACAGTTGAATTTTGGCATTAACCCATTTGCCATCCCAGTTGCTGGGGACGTTATTCACATAGAGCTCTTTATAGGCCGTTGTATTGGTGCCAAAAACGTGGCCAATGCCATCCACTGTTTCGATATTCACCGTGTAGACAATGCCCGGGATATTGGTTTGAAACGTTCCGTCCTGATACAGAGAACCAGCATAGACGGAAGGATCGGTCATCCCCCATTCACTGGTGCCGTCGTTACCTAAACTACAGCCAATCTGGATACCTGGCGAAATATCTGTAGTAAATTGCATTAAAAATGTCCCTCCCGTGCTTGGGCGTGGGGCCGCGCGAGCTGGGCCACTGGTAGGGCCATTTACTAATGTTGTTGTCCCACCATAGCCATTTCCAAAACGGCATTCGGTCGCTCCCCAGGCTGAGGTGGCAGAAAACAGCACGCCGAAAAGCGACATCGTGATTATTGATTTTTTATTTAAACATCCTGTCATGGTCATAAACCTGAATATTCTCTTCCTGTGATGGGCAATACCAGAACTCTGCGGTTTAACGCTGGTCCGGGGATTATTCGTAAATCACACTCACCAGTACATTGCTGGTGACGCGTCCTGACGTCACCTGACCAATATTCTGGTAACGAGCATAAAAGGCGTAATCGGTTAAGTACGCGAAACTATTTTGCTTTGAGGTAACGTCAAAGATGACATCAGAACTGCCATCCTGACTTAAAACATTCTGATGGAATGCGTCTGAAAAGATGACAATACCGACATTTTTCGCGCCATCACTCTCTTGCTCTTTATCATTAGCAAATACCTGTTTATTCCCCTGAGCCAGAGAACCTGATTGCGGTGAAAAATTGAAATGCAATTTGCTTGCTGCACCACTGGCAATATCATCACAATCTGTCACTTGCACAGTGAAGCGCGTTCCACCCGCATCCTGGGTTGCATTGTATTTATTACTGCCATCGGTATTGAAAAACCAGCTGCGGGGAACCACCGGCAACTGAACCTGGCCGCCGTCAGACACGTTAATTTTGCAGGTATTGGCGACAATATTGGCTCTGATATTAACGTCCATCCATGCCCCATCCGCATGGGATGAGGCAGGGATCAGCAAACCTGAAATAACGGCCAGCAGCAGCCTGTATTTTTTTATAAATAACGGTGTATTTCGCATCGTCAAGCTACCGCCTGTTCTTTATGACTTATTGATAGGTGACCAGAAACGTGACAGGCGAAGTAACCGACCCTGTAGTGACATCGGCAACGGTCTTACCGTCAGCGACCACAATGCGCGAACTCAAATTATAGGTCGCGGTGCCAGACGAAATAGTCACGGTTTCGGTTTGCGGTGATTTACAGCTCAACTGGGTACCCGTCGCTGAATCCCCATTCCACAGTTCAAATGCCGTATTGTTATTTGCGCCAAAGTTCAGGCTAGACGCGGAAGAACAACTGCCACCTGCGCCAGTGGTTGCTCTGATTGCTGCCGTTCTCACACCTGCACAACCGGTGAAGGCGATTTTGAACGCCTCTTCGCGGGTTTTATTGGCCAGGTCGGATTTGAAGACGTCACCAAAACTAATCTGCGATGTTGGCGAGCCAGAGGCATCCTGCACCTGAGCGCTACAGGTTCCCGCTTCAATGGTGGTGTTAAAGGTGGCTGAAACACTGCTCGTCCCGGTAATGGTTGCAGACGCGGCTGTGGATACGAATCCCAGAACAGAGAGGGCAAAGATCGTAGGTTTAAATTCCATTATAGGTTCTCCGTTTTCTGTCTGGTTATTCGTAATAGAAGTTAAAAGTGGCGACGGCGCTGAACTGACCTGTCGTTGCACTATCTGCCTGGGTTTCTACCAGTTTGGCGGTTAAAGGCACTTCTTTTGCGGTGATTTCACCCGGGGTCCAGACAATACGTTTGCTGTCATCTGTCGAGTTGATCTCAAAAGGCGTGGTCGGTGCCGAACTGCGTGCAATCGATACCCCAACATAACTGGCTCCGCCAGATGTCGCGGTAATGCCGTTGGCAATGGCCGTTTTCATTAGATTTGACACTGAGCCGCTTACAGTTGTTTTCAGTGAAGTGAGGCTGGATGGACACTCCGTCAGCACCAGTTTGAAATCAGTTGTTGCTGTACCTGCCGCAATCGTATCAATACGGGTTTTTCCGCTGGTTCCGAGCGTAATCGTGTTGTTTTTGCCGTTACCGGTTCCGCCACTGATGGCCATATCACAGGTCGTTTCCCGGATATTGGCCGTGAAGGTTACGTCGAGATTATCCGCAGCCTGGGCATAGCCACAGGTAACAGACAAGAGCGTTGCTGCATAAATGCAGCGAACGAAATGATTCAAAGTGAACGTCATGAGTGAAAACTCCCTGTTATAGATGAATTACATCCGGCAAAGTTGATGAGTTAAAAGCGTGGTCAGACCCGCTTTCTGTGCATTGGGTTGAATCTGATAATGCACATTACAGGCACTTTGCTGCCCGTTTCCCCAGACAACCCTGAGCGTGCCTTTGTCTTCGATACCGCGAACATAGGCTTGTCCTGCCTGGCCCACGCTGCCGACAATCTCTCCTTTCTCGCTCAGCACGTCGGCGCCGAGAGGGATGAAGCCGTTATCAGAACGCTGGAGTTCAAGTACTGCCGAACGACCTTCGTCGGTTTCGAAATTCACCAGCACCACGGCACCGCTACGCGGTACGGCAACCGTACTGGTATTTTTCACTTCAACGTCGGCACTCATGGTGCTGGTATCGAGACCGATACGGTTTTCACGGTAGGCGGAAAGATAAGGCATGATGGCGTAACCTGAATTACCGATCTCACCGTCGCCGTTGCTCAGACGTGCTCCTTTTGCGCCACTGGCTTTAATCAGTGCCAGCGAATCGGTATCACTGATACTGCCTGGCGCCAGAGTGATCCCACCGGAATGCAACAACATGCCGCCGCTGTAGCTGGCAGAATATTGTTGCTGGTTGTCATCGCTCGCTGAGGCAGAAAGGCTTAGCGAACCATAAGGGCTGTTATAACTGCCGTAGCCGCTGATCTGATTGAGCGTACTCTCATCCGTGCGGCTATTGCTGCTCGTCACGCTGTAGTTGAAGCGGTTGTCCTCGGTATTGCCGTTTGCGGTGGTATTGAGACTCGTACTGCCTTTGAAATCAGAGTTCAGACCCACGTTAACGCTGTTGAAACCGGCAGGGCGTTTACCCGTACCAAACAGCGCATCGAACGGCAGGCTGACGTTGAGGTAAACGCTGTCTTCCTGTTCACCAAATTCATCATAAGTACGCTGCAAGGAGACGCTGTAACTGCCATAGGTAAAGGCGTTGCTATAACCCACGGTATAGTTAGAGCTTGAACGGCTGCCATCCCAGTAATCCTGCCAGCTACCGTTGATGTACATCGAACCATAATCCACTTTGCCAGTGCGTAGCGGCTGGCTGATGTTGACCTGAATTTGGTTTTTCATACGCTGGAAGGTGCTATACACATCCTCGCTATTACTGCCGGGTTTCAGTTGCTGATCGCGATACTTCACGCGATCGGCCAGTGAGGCCGCATCGTGCAAGCTGAGGTAGTCTTCCGTGGAGAAGCGGTAGGCTGCCACGTTTAATGACGTATCCGTTGCCGAGAGCATCTTACTGAAGGAGAGTCGATAACTCTGGCCTGTCAGCGTACGAAGCCCGTCGATATCTGCGCTGGAGTGGGTAACATCCAGTGCAAATGCACCGATCTCAGTGTTCATGGCAAGACCTGCGAGGCCCGCGTAAAAACCGGTGTCCATATATTGCAGGCCGGTATACCCGGTGAAGGTATTGTTCAGCCCGTAATAGAGGGTGGCATAAGCCACTTTTGGTGAGTCATGCAATGAATCGTCATGCAATTCGCCGGCACCAACATCCCAACGTGCGAAGCCCGGACGTAACATTTGAGTCACGGATGAATACGGGACCGAGAAAGATCGCTTGCTGCCATCGGCTTCCTCGATAGTCACCAGCAGGTCGTTGCCGTAGCCTGTGGTGCTGAGATCGGAAATCTCAAATGCACCCGGTGGCACGGTGGTTTCATAAATCTTGTTCCCGCTTTGCGTCACAGAGACACGGGCGTTGCTGTTTGCTACACCACGGATGACAGGCGCATAGTTAGATAGCCCGTTCGGCAGCATGCGATCATCGTTATAAAGACGTAAACCGCGCAGGCCGATCGAGTCGAATGCGTCACCGCGAGTATAAGAGTCGCCAATCAGCATTTGGGCTTTAAGCGGCGTGATATCTGGTAATGGTGCCAACTTACTGATTTAGTGTATGATGGTGTTTTTGAGGTGCTCCAGTGGCTTCTGTTTCTATCAGCTGTCCCTCCTGTTCAGCTACTGAAGGCGTGGTGCGTAACGGTAAAAGTACTGCCGGACATCAGCGCTATCTCTGCTCTCACTGCCGTAAAACATGGCAGCTACAGTTCACTTACACCGCTTCTCAACCCGGTACGCATCAGAAAATCATTGATATGGCCATGAATGGCGTCGGATGTCGCGCCAGTGCACGCATTATGGGCGTTGGCCTCAACACGATTTTACGACACTTAAAAACTCAGGCCGCAGTCGGTAAACTCACGCATACAACCGGGCAGTGACGTCATTGTTTGCGCGGAAATGGACGAACAGTGGGGTTACGTCGGCGCTAAATCACGCCAGCGCTGGTTGTTTTACGCGTATGACAGGATACGGAGGACGGTTGTGGCGCACGTATTCGGTGAACGCACGTTGGCCACGCTGGAGCGTCTTCTGGGCCTGCTGTCGGCCTTTGAGGTCGTGGTATGGATGACGGATGGCTGGCCGCTGTATGAATCACGCCTGAAGGGAGAACTGCACGTTATCAGCAAGCGATATACGCAGCGCATTGAGCGGCATAACCTGAATCTGAGGCAGCATCTGGCAAGGCTGGGCAGGAAGTCACTGTCGTTCTCAAAATCGGTGGAGCTGCATGACAAAGTCATCGGGCATTATCTGAACATAAAACACTATCAGTAAGTTGGAGTCATTACCTGATATCTCGCTGCAGATAAATATCCTGGTTTGAGTAATCACTGCCGTCTTTTTCATTCCAGTTCAGACTCCCGCGTGAGCGGAAACGCCACGGGCCTAAATTGGCACCGTAACGTAAGCCCGCATAGGCACTGTCACTGTTGCTGCCCGTACCTTCACTATGCCAGGCGTTGAGGTCGTAAGATGCCATCGCGACAGGAATACCTTCTTCCCAGAGTGAAGGATCGACATAACCCTGAGGAAGTTTAAGCACGTACAGCTGGGGAACGGTCAGATCCAGCTCTTGTGTTGATGTGTTAAAATTCGCCGTCGCACCAGGGAAGGCTTTCGCAATATCAATACACGCTGCCGCATCACCCGAATCATTTTTTTCGAGCGATTCAGTATTAATACCGACCTGCTTCAGTATTGTTAATGTCATGCACGGCGTTGCACGCGGCGTGCCGTTATCTTTAAACTCGACTTCGGCTGTTATTTTTTCTTTACCATTAACCGTTATTTTTGTCTGATATTTCCCTGGTAAAATAGGGTTGCCTTGTGAAAAACGACCTACGTCAATTTTATTGCCCGTATTAAATAAAAACTGGTCGTTAAACTCGATATCATCCGCTGCAGAACTGACAGTGGATTGAATATCATCCGCTATGGCATTCAGAGGTATTGCCGCACTAATAGAAAGGCACAGAAATGAACGTCGAAAAAACATTATTATCCCGATCCGTGAGTTGCCGATAACGTGCTCGGCATAGCCATGTACTATGATTATTATTAGTTGAGTGTTGCTTCGTGCTCTTGCATGCCACCAAAGTCATTAATGGATGCATAGTTAACTTTGCCGTTGCTAATGCCAGTCAGCCCTTTCACTTTCATTGTTTCGCTGGAGAACGGTTTCACAGAACTACTCTCCACTTCATATTTTTTGCCATTAACGGTCAGAGAAGCGGAGGCAATTGATACGTTGTATGCAGAATCATTCTTCGCAACCAGCACAACATCGTTAGCAACCTTTTTCTGCGACCAGATCAGGTGCTTTGCAGATTCATCGGGTGAACCTTTGAGTCCTGTTGGGCGGAAAAAGAGTTTGATACGCGTGCGGAAAGCCAGTTGCAGCATATTCTGATCGCCATTGTTTTTGGCTTTGGGTGGTACTTCCAGCACATTAAACCAGAACAGTGATTCACGGTCTTTGGGTAATGACTGGCCGAGTGAGGTAATGCGGATAGACTGGCCTTTTTGCGCGTCTACGCGAGTGACCGGCGGCGTAATGACGAACGGTAACTTAAGCTCCTGAGGGTCGGTCGTGTCACGGCCATCATCCAGCCATGACTGAACGAGTAAAGGGTGTGAGCCTCTGTTTTCCAGATTCACCACAACATCTTTTGCTTTTTCAGGATAAATAATACGGGTTCCGGAGATAACAATATCAGCGTGGGCATGACATGCCATTATGCTGGTCAGCACAAAAGAGAGTGCTTTCATTCCTTTGATCATTTTTGCATTAAGCTGTCGCATATCCACTCCAGGATAATTGAGATAAACAAGCGCCCACGGCTAAGCGGGCGCATTATTAAATAAATAATCGACGATTATTCGTAGCTCATAGTGAAGTAGGCATTAGCAGAGACTTTACCCGCAGTGACTGGGTTGGTGTCTTTCACCCAGGCAGAACCCGGAACATACGCCACGCGGTAATACAGTTTGCCGGAACCACTGGTGACAGTCGCAACCTGCGTATTATTGGCAGGCTGGCCAACCATAATACGATCGGTATTGCTGCTGGAGTTGTTATACATCGCCAGGCTAACGTTGGTTGCTGAACCTGCAACGTTAGAGTCTGGATCCACGGTACCGTTAGCCACGGAACCCATGTTTTTGGACATAAAGTTTGCGGAAGCTTTAGACACAGTATCAGGGCAGTTTGTCAGCAGCAGTTCAAAGTTTTTCGCACCAACACCTTTGTCCAGCGTAGTGGCTTCAACATCAGATTTTTTTACGACCGGCAATGCGATAGTGATGTTGTTAGTACCTTCACCATTGTTGGTGGTAATAGTACAGGTGGTATCGGTAACTGCACCGTCAAATGTGATCAGGCCAAGATCGGTAGCAGCGAAAGATGAAGAGGAACCCAGTGCCAGAACTACGGTAGCAGCTGCCATGCTAATTTTTTTCAGTGACATAACAATATCCATGTAAAAGATTAAAAAGCCAAACATTGTTTTTGGCGGACGGATAATAGAGTGCACACTAAAAAAAGTAATTTTAAATTTACTTAAAATGGGCTTTAGCTATTCTGTTTTTTCAAATAAACCAGTTGGTTAATAGTGGTATTGTAAAAAGATTAAATAAAATCTTAAAAAAATGGAAAGGACTGGCGGAATATTTCTTTTTGAAGAATAATATTTCTTGGTGATGATTATATCTGCCGGCCCGAATTATTTATCTGGCGATATAATTCGGGCCTTTTTATCAGGCAACCTGAACAGGAATTGCCTTTGCGGTGCGTTTCATGTCGTTGTCGCCTTCGAAGTAGGCCACTTTCGGCTGCCAGCGGCGCGCTTCTTCGTCGGACATCATGACGAAGCTGGCGATGATTACGATGTCACCCACGTCAGCGCAGTGTGCTGCCGCGCCGTTGACGGAGATAATTTTTGAGCCGCGCTCGGCGGCAATCGCGTAGGTAGAAAAGCGTTTGCCGTTGTTCACGTTCCAGATATCAATCGCTTCATTTTCAAGGATGCCAGCCGCGTCCAGAAAATCCTGGTCGATTGCGCAGGAGCCTTCATAGTGCAGGTCGGCCTGGGTGACTTTCACACGGTGAAGCTTACCTTGCAGCATTTTGCGAATCATTACGTTTACCTTTAATCGTCCGGGTAGAAAAAACTACGCCAGCTCAACCACTTTATTGTCAATAAGGCGGGCCTGACCGAGCCATGCCGCCACCAGGATCACCGCACGTTTGCTGGTCTCTGCAAGCTCCAGCAGCGTATCGGCATCGCGAATTTGAACGTCGTCAGCGCGGAAACCTTTTTCGTTCAGCGCTTGTTCGGCCAGGGCGATAATCTCTTCTGCACTCAGCTCTTTAGCCAGAAGTTGCTCAGCCATGGTATTCATGACCTTGCTTAAGCCCGGCGCGATTTTGCGCTGATCGGCCGTCAGATAGCCGTTACGGGAGCTGAGCGCCAGACCGTCTTTGGCACGCACAATCGGCACGCCGACGATCTCGATATCGTAACCCATATCGGCAACCATCTTGCGGATCAATGCCAGCTGCTGGAAATCTTTCTCGCCGAAGCAGGCAACGTCTGGCTGCACCAGATTGAACAGTTTGCTGACGATGGTGGACACACCGCGGAAATGACCCGGACGGCTCGCGCCTTCCAGCATGGTGGAAATGCCCGGAACGTCAACGTAGGTCGCCTCATCGGTACCCTGAGGGTAGACATCGGCGGAAGCTGGGGAGAAAACAATATCCGCATGGCGTTTTTTGATCTTCTCGCAATCTTCCTGCAGGGTGCGCGGGTAGCGTGCCAGGTCGTCGGCGCGGTCAAACTGCATTGGGTTAACGAAGATACTGACCACCACGATGTCTGCCCGGGCTCTCGCCTCATCGACCAGCTTCATATGGCCGTCATGCAGGTTGCCCATGGTCGGGACCAGTGCGATGCGTTTACCTTCCTGACGTGCACGACGGATGTGCTGGCGCAGCAGCGGCAGGGTTTCAATGATTAGCACAACGAGACTCCTTAATGGAAACTGTGTTCTTCGCCCGGGTAAACGCCGGACTCAACCTCGGCAATATACTGCCTGACCGCAGCGCGCATGTCGCCCGCTTCCGTGAGGAAATTTTTGGCAAATTTCGGGATATGTCCGCCAGTAATGCCAAAAGCGTCGTGCATCACCAGGATCTGGCCATCCGTCACGTTACCTGCGCCAATACCTATCACCGGAATCGACAGCGCGTCAGTGATGCGTTTTGCCAGCTCAACCGGAACGCACTCCAGCACCAGCAGTTGTGCGCCTGCGGCTTCAAGGGCGAGGGCATCATCGAACAGCGTTTGTGCGGCATCGCCACGGCCCTGCACTTTATAACCGCCAAAGATGTTCACGGATTGCGGCGTCAGGCCCAAATGACCGCACACCGGCACGGCGCGCTCGGTGAGCATTTTCACCGTATCAACGAGCCAGGCGCCACCTTCGATTTTGACCATGTTGGCCCCGGCACGCATCACGACTGCTGCATTTTCAAAGGCTTGCTCTGGCGTGGCGTATGCCATAAACGGCAGGTCGGAAAGCAGCAGGCAGGCTGGCGCACCACGGCGCACGGCACGGGTATGGTAAGCAATATCCTCAACCGTAACCGGCAGGGTGGAATCATGTCCTTGTACCGTCATCCCTAACGAATCTCCGACCAACATGACGTTGATACCCTCTTCGGCAAAGAGTTTGGCGAAGCTGTAGTCATACGCGGTGATGGTGGCGAAGCGTTTTTTTTCCTGTTTGCATTTCTGCAGTAAGGAGATGGTGGTTGGTTTCATACTGTTTCCTGATAGCCCAAAAGCGAATCTTTGCGCATTTTAACAGTAACATTCGGGGGAACAATGATTTTAGCTAACCGATTAACGGCAAATATTTCAGGGTTAATCGGTAAGATGCAGGATTACCAGCGAGCGGGTCTTTCCGCCTTGAGAGTGTCCAGAATGGCTTTCAGCGAGATACCATCCGGAAAGGTGAGGTCGGGTGCAACTTCGAACAGCGGCCAGAGCATAAAACCCCGGTTTTTCATGTCGTAGTGCGGAACAGTGAGGCGATCGGTGTTTATGACCTCATGACCATACAACATAATATCGAGATCGAGAGTGCGTGGCCCCCAGCGTTCGGCTTTGCGTACGCGACCCTGTTGCAGTTCGATGCGCTGAGTATTATCCAGCAGCGTTTCGGCATCCAGAGTGGTCTCCAGCACGACGGCGGCATTGAGATAATCAGGCTGATCCTGCGGGCCCAACGGTGGGGTACGGTAAAACGAAGAGACGGCCACGATCCGGCTTTGCGGAATTTCGCCCAGCGCCTGTACGGCAGCGTTAACCTGCTCCAGCGGAGAGGCTAAATTGCTGCCGATGGCGATATACGCGAGGGTCATGAAGCACCTTCACGACGAGGCGCACGTTTGCGCGGACGACGATGACGGCGACGTGGTTCCGGCTCTTCATCCAGCCCGGTGAGCATATCTTTCTGTTCAGGCGGGGCGGAAACCTGGAACTCGGCCCACCATTGCGCCAGACGCTGCAGCTCCTGATTCCTTTCAATTTCAGCCCGCAGTGACAGCAGATCGAATGCCGCGCGGAACTTAGGATGCTCCATCAACTTCCAGGCACGTTTGCCCTGACGACGGGACATACGCAACTGAAGCTGCCAGATATCACGCACCAGCGTGGTAATACGTTTCGGGATCGCCAGCGTACGGCACCCTTCGTCCAGCACGTCGTTCGCGGCCAGTGCGAAGGCATCGTAATAGGCGAGACCGCTCTCCTGAGTGATTCGCTGAGCCGTTTCCAGCAGTGGATACCAGAACATCGCCGCAAACAGAAACGCCGGATTCACGCGCATATCGTTGCGAATACGGGTATCGGTATTTTTCAGCACCTGCGCAATCATGCGCTCCATCGGGCTGTCACCGCTTTCGGTGAAGTAGCGGGTAATGGTCGGGAACAGCGGCTGGAACAGGTTGTATTCGCGCAGCAGATTATAAGTTTCAAAGCCGTGGCCGGCCTGCAGCAGTTTCAGGGCTTCCTCAAACAGACGGGCAGGGGGCACGTCGTTGATCAGCGTCGCCAGACGGGGAATAGGCTCGGCTGTTTCCGGGCTAATGCGCATATTCAGCTTGGCGGCGAAACGCACGGCGCGCAGCATACGCACGGGATCTTCACGGTAGCGCGTTTCCGGCGTGCCGATCAGACGAATCAGGCCTTCTTTCAGATCCTGCATGCCGCCGACGTAATCACGCACGGTGAAATCCGCCACGCTGTAGTAAAGGCTATTGATCGTGAAGTCACGACGCTGGGCATCTTCTTCGATAGAACCGAAGATATTATCGCGCAGCAGCATACCGTTCTGGCCGCGCTGCGACGTGGTGCGATCCGATGCGCCCGCTTCGTGGTGGCCGCGGAAGGTCGCCACTTCGATGATCTCCGGTCCAAACATCACGTGAGCCAGACGGAAACGGCGGCCAACAAGACGGCAGTTACGGAATAATTTACGCACCTGCTCAGGCGTGGCGCTGGTCGTCACGTCGAAATCTTTTGGCTTTTTGCCCAGCAGTAAATCACGCACTCCACCGCCCACGAGATAGGCCTCGTAGCCCGCTTTATTCAGACGATAGAGCACCTTGAGGGCATTTTCACTGATATCTTTGCGGGAAATATTGTGCTGCTCACGCGGAATAACCGACATGTGTGGCTGTGCAATAGCATCATTCGCCATGCTCTCTTCGCGGCTTAGCACTTTACGGCAAAAATTAGCGACTCGGGTAAAAATGGTACACCTCGTAGTGTGTTTTGTTATGAAAAAAGCGGCTAATCATAGCTCAGCGCAACGCATTTGAGAATGCTGGATTTTTTGCACCGCCGTGAGCGTCCAGTGGGCGATCGCCATTTTCAGCAGTTCGTCAATACGCAGATCCTGCCATTCGTTGGTTACATTCTGGTTGAGAAATCGCAGCGCGTCGATCAAAACCGGGCGTGGATCGCCGTGTGGCAGGGCTGGCGCATGGTTTTGCTTCGACAGCTTACAGCCATGTTCATTGACTGCCAGCGGCAGATGAATGTAATCCGGCGCTTTCCAGCCAAACTGGTGATAGAGCGATATTTGCCGCACGGTAGGTTCAACAAGATCTGCGCCACGAACGATTTCCGTGACGCCCTGGAAATGGTCATCCACGACAACGGCCAGGTTGTAGGCGAACAGACCGTCACGGCGGTGGATAATAAAATCTTCACATGCCAGACGTTCATCGGCGTGGATCTTGCCGGAGAGTAAATCGTTAAAGTGCGTCACCGGGGAGCGCTGCTTGATGCGCACGGCGGCATTTTCCGGGGGAAGATTAAGCGTACGACAATGACCGTCATAAACCCCTCCCACGCTCTGGATGCGTGCGCGGGTACAGGTGCAGTTATAGGAAAGCCCCTGAGCGCGAAGCCAGGCCAGCCGTTCCCGATACGCATCGTGACGTTTTGATTGCCAGAGAACGTCGTCATCCCAGTGAAGACCGTAATGTTCCAGCTGACGCAGAATGGTGTCTGCTGCACCGGGAACTTCACGCGGAGGGTCAATATCTTCAATGCGAACAAGCCATTTACCCTGGCTGGCACGAGCCTGCAGGTAGCTGCCGAGCGCGGCAATTAATGAGCCGAAGTGTAATTCACCGGAAGGAGATGGCGCGAAGCGCCCAATATAGTGTGATTCAGACATATCAACAGTAACAAGGCGGGAGTGACTCCCGCCTTTGGAGTGTGTAAACAGCGCTGGTATTAACCGGCCATCTGTTTTTCGCGGATTTCAGCCAGTGTTTTACAGTCGATGCACAGGTCGGCGGTTGGACGCGCTTCCAGGCGACGAATACCGATTTCAACACCACAGGATTCGCAGTAGCCAAAATCTTCGTCTTCGACTTTTTTCAGCGTTTTCTCGATCTTTTTGATCAGTTTGCGTTCGCGGTCACGGTTACGCAGTTCGAGGCTGAACTCTTCTTCCTGAGCGGCGCGGTCGACCGGATCCGGGAAGTTAGCAGCTTCATCCTGCATATGAGTAACGGTGCGATCGACTTCATCCCTGAGTTGATTACGCCATGCTTCAAGAATACGCTTGAAGTGCGACAGCTGGGCTTCGTTCATATACTCTTCGCCCGGTTTCTCTTGATACGGCTCCACCCCAGCGATGGCGAGAATACTCAGGGACGATGTTTTACGGTTTTGCCCTTCTTGCATGTTGCTTCTCCTTAACACGCACTATCGATCCCCGTGTCGGGGGAAAAATCAGGTCGCTATAAATAGCAGATGCTTTTCCGGATGGCAATTATCTAAACGTAACACTTGACAAGCCTGTGAGGAAAAGCGTATTTGCGCACGCGGCCAGAACACTTAATCATCAATCGTCTAATCCCTTATAAGACAATGGGAAGAGAGGATCTCAGAGTCATATTATCGGCAGAAAGTTCCGCTTTATAAGCCAAAACCTCTACCCCCTGCTTTTGTGCCTCATTCAACAATTGCGCGTATTTAGGATCAATATGGCGGGCAGGAGAGAATCGTTCAATGGCTGAATGCAAAACCGCAAACAGCAACACGGCGCGTTTGCCCGCCGCCGCAACACTCATTAGCTCTCGCAGATGCTTCTGCCCGCGTAGCGTTACCGCATCCGGGAAGTAGCCATTTTCCTGTTCCGCTAACGTCACTGATTTTACTTCAATATAGCACTCAGGCCTGTCTTGCGCCTGTAACATGAAGTCGATTCTGCTGCCTTCATCGCCATATTTCACTTCGCTTTTATGCGTGTCATAACCCACCAGTTCGGGAAGGGCATTATTCATTAGCGCTTCTTTAACCAGCTGATTGGCACGCAGGGTGTTAACACAAATAAATGCCCCGCTTTGTGTTTCGGTCATTTCCCAGGTATGGGCATATTTGCGTTTCATATTCTCTGATGTGGAATACCAGACCCGGTCACCCGGTGTCGCACACCCCGTCATAGCACCGGTATTGGGGCAGTGCAGGGTGAGCTGTGTTCCTTCAGGCGTGACTACGTCTGCGAGGAAGCGTTTGTAGCGTTGAATCAGCGTGGCGTGCTGCAGGGGAGGGCTAAACTTCATCAGGCGTCCTTAACGGTGTTGCCCAGCGTCCAGCGCTGTAGCGGCGTGTAGCGGGTGCGTCCTTGTGCAAAGACGGATTCATAAAGTGCGAATTCATTAACCGGAAAGGCCCAGTGAAAACCTGGTGGTGGGATGGCAACGGCCTGACCTGCATCGCGCAGCAACGTGATATGCGGATGAAACGGCTGCGGGCTCTGGTAACAGCCGCTGCGTGCCGCCTGGGCGCGCAGCATATTTGCAAGCTGTAATATCCCACGAGGCGGCTGGCGCGTACCCAGCCAGACCACCCGCGAGCGCAACCACTGCCCGGCATCATCAAGGTGTAGCGTAAACCCCGGTTGAGAGATCCGTCCGGCCATTGATGCCAGGGCTCGCTGCTTATCGGCGCTCACATCACCCAAAAAGGCCAGCGTCAGGTGCAGGTTAGCCGCGGCAACAGGGCGACCCGCTTCCGGCGGGAAGTGCTCAGCGCGCCAGCGAACGATTTGCCGCTGTATCGGGGCGGGTAATTCAATGGCAAAAAACAGCCGTTTCGACTCAGACATACGGGGGACTCGGTAATGATATGCGCCGATGCTACAATGTACGCCGACTAATGTTAACCCTCTGGAGCTGTTAGTGTCCTCATTGCCGGTCGCCGTCGTCCTTCCCGAGCTTCTCGCTGCCTTACAACATGCCCCGCAGGTTTTGCTGAATGCCCCGACAGGGGCCGGTAAATCCACCTGGCTGCCGCTGCAGATCCTGAAAGACGGGAATATCAGCGGGAAAATTATCCTGCTGGAGCCGCGCAGGCTGGCCGCGCGCAACGTAGCACAACGCCTGGCGGAATTGCTTAACGAAAAACCGGGCGAGACGGTGGGCTACCGTATGCGCGCTGAAACCTGTATCGGCCCAACCACGCGGCTTGAAGTGGTGACCGAGGGAATACTCACCCGCATGCTGCAAAACGATCCTGAACTGACCGGCGTCGGGCTGGTGATTCTGGATGAATTCCACGAACGCAGCCTGCAGGCGGATCTGGCTCTGGCACTGTTACTGGATGTTCAACAGGGGCTGCGTGACGACCTTCGGCTGCTCATCATGTCGGCGACGCTGGATAACGAACGGCTGCAGCAGACGCTGCCTGATGCACCAGTGATAGCCTCGCAAGGGCGAGCGTTTCCCGTAGAGCGCCGTTATCAACCGCTGCCTGCCCATCAGCGTTTTGATGAAGCGGTCGCCATCGCAACCGCAGAACTGCTGCGTCAGGAACCCGGTTCGCTGCTGCTGTTTTTACCCGGCGTGGGCGAAATCCAGCGCGTGCAGGAGCACCTGGCCTCCCGTGTCAGCAGCGATGTACTGTTGTGTCCGCTCTACGGCGCGCTGTCGCTGGCCGACCAGCGTAAAGCGATTCTCCCGGCGCCTGCGGGGCAGCGCAAAGTGGTACTGGCAACCAATATTGCGGAAACCAGTTTGACCATCGAAGGTATTCGCCTGGTTGTGGATAGCGCGCAGGAGAGAGTGGCAAGCTTTGACCCGCGTACCGGGCTGACGAAACTCCTGACGCAACGTATAAGCCAGGCGTCGATGGTACAGCGCGCAGGCCGTGCCGGGCGTCTTGAGCCGGGTATCTGCCTGCATTTGACCAGCGCAGAGCAGGCTGAACGCGCGGCACAACAAAGTCCCCCGGAAATTTTACAAAGTGATTTATCAGGTCTGGTGATGGATCTGCTGCAATGGGGCTGTCCGGATCCGGGAAAACTGACCTGGCTTAATCCGCCTCCTGTCGTAAACCTCACCGCAGCGCGTACACTGCTGGCCCAGCTTGGCGCGCTGGAAGGGGAGCGTCTGACGGCGCGCGGTCAAAAAATGGCCGCGCTGGGCAACGATCCGCGTCTGGCCGCAATGCTGGTGGCCGCGCAAGGGGAAGATGAAATTGCCACGGCGGCGAAACTGGCAGCTATTCTTGAGGAGCCGCCGCGCGGTGGCAGCAGCGATCTGGCGCAGGCATTTTCACGTAATCAGGGGAACTGGCAGCAACGGGCGCAGCAGCTCAGCAAACGGCTAAACAGCCGTGGCGGCTTGCCAGACAGCGATATTATCGCACAGTTGCTGGCACAAGCATTTCCGGACCGAATTGCGCGCCGACGCGGGCTGGACGGTCGATATCAGCTGGCAAATGGCATGGGCGCGATGCTGGACAGCGACGATGCTATGACGCGCCATGAGTGGCTGATTGCGCCGCTTCTGCTTCAGGGCAGCCAGTCGCCGGATGCGCGGATATTACTGGCGATAGCTGTCGATATTGAGGCCCTGACGCGTGCATGTCCGCAACTGCTTCAGCAATCTGATATTGTCGAATGGGATGACACCCAGGGCACCCTGAAAGCGTTTCGGCGTAGCCAGATTGGCAAACTGACCCTCGGCACGAAGCCACTGACGAAGCCGTCAGAAGAAGAGATGCATCAGGCGATGCTAAACGGCATTCGGGAAAAAGGGTTGAACGTACTGAACTGGACGCCAGAGGCGGAGCAATACCGTATTCGTCTGCACTGTGCCGCGCGCTGGCTGCCAGAATATGCCTGGCCCGCGGTGGATGATGAGACGCTGCTTGCCTCTCTGGAGAGCTGGCTGCTGCCGCAAATGCGCGGTGTACACTCGCTGCGGGCACTAAAAGCCCTTGATGTTAAGGTCGCGTTACAGAATTTACTGGACTGGTCATTACGTCAACGTCTGGATAGTGAACTGCCAGGGCATTACACTGTGCCGACCGGAAGCCGAATTGCCATTCGTTATCACGAGGATAATCCGCCAGCGCTGGCGGTTCGGATGCAGGAAATGTTTGGTGAGGCGACCACGCCGTCTATCGCGGAAGGGCGTGTGCCGGTGGTGCTTGAACTGTTGTCGCCTGCTCATCGTCCTCTACAGATCACCCGCGATCTGGGGGCGTTCTGGGCGGGAAGCTACCGGGAAGTGCAAAAAGAGATGAAAGGGCGATATCCCAAACACGTTTGGCCGGACGATCCGGCGAATACCGCGCCGACACGGCGTACGAAGAAATATTCTTAATTGAGAGATTTCTTCTTTCACGGTGATGTGGAAGAAAAGAGAATCGGGCCTTTGCGCCTGAAAGTTGCGGAGAAAAAGCATGGCGGGGAATGACCGCGAGCCAATAGGACGTAAGGGAAAACCAACGCGTCCGGCGAAAGAAAAGGTAAGCCGTCGTCGCCTCAGAGATGAGGACTATGACGATGACTATGAAGACGATTATGAGGATGAAGAACCGATGCCGCGTAAAGGGAAAGGCAAAGGGCGTAAGCCTCGGGGTAAACGCGGCTGGTTCTGGCTGCTGCTGAAGCTGTTCATTATTTTTGTTGTGCTGATGGCGATTTACGGCGTCTATCTGGATCAGAAGATCCGCAGCCGCATCGACGGTAAAGTCTGGCAGTTGCCTGCGGCAGTCTATGGCCGCATGGTGAACCTTGAGCCAGATATGTCCATCAGTAAGAACGAGATGGTGAAACTGCTGGAAGCGACCCAGTATCGTCAGGTGTCTAAGATGACGCGCCCGGGTGAATTCACCGTGCAGGCGAAGAGCATCGAGATGATCCGCCGTCCGTTTGATTTCCCGGACAGCAAAGAGGGACAGGTGCGGGCGCGTCTGACCTTTGACGGCGATCGTCTGGATACCATAGAGAACATGGATAACAACCGCCAGTTCGGTTTCTTCCGTCTTGATCCTCGCCTGATCACCATGCTTTCGTCAGCAAACGGTGAACAGCGTCTGTTTGTGGCCCGTAACGGTTTCCCGGATCTGCTGGTGGATACGCTGCTGGCAACCGAAGACCGTCACTTCTACGAGCACGATGGCATCAGCCTTTACTCCATAGGGCGTGCGGTGCTGGCGAACCTGACAGCAGGGCGCACGGTGCAGGGGGCGAGTACACTCACCCAGCAGCTGGTGAAGAACCTGTTCCTCTCCAGCGAACGCTCTTACTGGCGTAAGGCCAACGAAGCGTACATGGCCGTGCTGATGGACGCGCGTTACAGCAAGGATCGTATCCTTGAGCTGTACATGAACGAAGTGTACCTCGGCCAAAGCGGTGATAACGAAATCCGAGGTTTCCCGCTGGCGAGTCTGTACTACTTTGGCCGTCCGGTTGAAGAGCTGAGCCTTGACCAGCAGGCGCTGCTGGTCGGCATGGTGAAAGGGGCGTCAATTTATAACCCGTGGCGTAACCCAAAACTGGCGCTTGAGCGTCGTAACCTGGTGCTGCGTTTGCTGCAGCAACAGCAGGTGATCGATCAGGAGTTGTACGAGATGCTGAGCGCTCGTCCACTCGGCGTGCAGCCGCGCGGTGGCGTGATCTCGCCTCAACCTGCGTTTATGCAGCTGGTGCGTCAGGAGCTGCAAAGTAAGCTCGGTGATAAGGTTAAAGATCTCTCCGGCGTGAAGATCTTCACTACCTTTGACTCCGTAGCGCAGGATGCCGCGGAAAAAGCGGCGGTGGAAGGCATTCCGGCGCTGAAGAAACAGCGCAAGCTCTCCGATCTTGAAACCGCGATGGTGGTGGTTGACCGTAACACCGGTGAAGTTCGCGCGATGGTGGGCGGGGCTGAGCCACAGTTTGCAGGTTACAACCGCGCCATGCAGGCGCGTCGTTCGATCGGCTCTCTGGCAAAACCAGCAACCTATCTCACTGCGCTGAGTCAGCCAAACCAGTACCGCCTGAATACCTGGATTGCGGATGCGCCAATTTCCCTGCGTCAGCCTAACGGCCAGGTATGGTCACCGCAGAACGATGATAAACAGTTCAGCGGCCAGGTGATGCTGGTGGATGCGTTAACCCGCTCCATGAACGTACCAACGGTTAATCTGGGCATGTCACTGGGCCTGCCAGCGATTGTTGATACCTGGCAGAAACTGGGTATTTCGAAAGATCAGCTAAATCCGGTACCGGCGATGATTCTGGGTGCGCTTAACCTGACGCCAATCGAAGTCGCACAGGCGTTCCAGACCATTGCCAGCGGGGGGAACCGCGCACAGCTGTCTGCGCTGCGTTCAGTAATAGCTGAAGATGGTTCCGTGCTGTATCAGAGCTTCCCGCAGGCTGAACGTGCGGTGCCCGCTCAGGCCGCCTATATGACGCTGTGGACGATGCAACAGGTTGTGCAGCGTGGTACCGGGCGTCAACTGGGAGCGAAGTATCCGGGTCTGCATCTGGCGGGTAAAACCGGGACCACCAACAACAACGTCGATACCTGGTTTGCCGGTATTGATGGCCGTGAAGTGGTGATCACCTGGGTCGGTCGCGACAACAACCAGCCGACCAAACTGTACGGCGCAAGCGGGGCAATGTCGATTTACCAGCGTTATCTGGCGAATCAGTCCCCGGTGCCGCTGAATCTGGTCGCTCCGGAAGACATTGTTGATATGGGCGTGGATGGTTCCGGTAACTTTGTCTGCGGCGGCGGGATGCGTACCTTGCCGGTCTGGACGACCAACCCGGACGCGCTGTGTCAGCAAAGTCAGCCAGAACAACCATCGGGCAATCCGTTTGATTCGTCTTCTCAGCCACAGCAGCCGCAGCAGCAACAGCCGCAGCAGCAGAATGAGAAGAAAGACAGCGACGGTGTCGCCGGCTGGATTAAAGATATGTTCGGCGGTAACTAGCCTTTTAAAGCCCTCTTCCCTGGAAGGGGGCTTTTTTTACCCGTAGACCTCATTTCGTTAACCCTCGCTTTAACTCTGATTAACCCTTCGTTTTCTCTTGATGATTTCTTAAACCCTTAATTCTCATAGGGCCGCTTACTGCTTGCTATGCAACCAGCGTTTCGCATATTATTCTGGCGCTCATAATAATAATTCTCGTTTACGTTATCATTCACTTTCACATCAGAGATTCAACATGGCGCTTTCCAATACTGCTCAGCCAATGAACACGTCGCTGCGTAAACTCGCGGTCGTCGTCGCCACAGCGGTTGCCGGCATGTCGACTTATGCACATGCTGCCGAAACCCCTAAAAAAGAAGAAAACATTACGGTAACCGCAGCGCCTGCGGCACAGGAAAGTGCCTGGGGACCCGCTGCGACTATCGCTGCAAGGCAATCCGCGACCGGAACGAAAACGGACACCCCGATTCAAAAGGTCCCACAGTCCATTTCGGTCGTGACTGCTGAAGAGATGGCATTGCATCAGCCACGCTCTGTTAAAGAAGCGCTGAGTTATACCCCAGGCGTTGCGGTCGGCACGCGTGGTGCGTCCAATACCTATGACTACCTGCTCATTCGCGGTTTCGCGGCCGATGGTCAGAGCCAGAATAACTACCTCGACGGTATGAAGATGCAGGGCAACTTCTATAACGACGCGGTGATTGACCCTTATATGCTGGAACGCGCTGAAATCATGCGTGGTCCGGTTTCTGTTCTGTACGGAAAAAGCAGCCCTGGTGGCTTGCTGAATATGGTGAGTAAGCGCCCAACCACTGAGCCGCTGAAAGAGATCCAGTTCAAAGTGGGTACTGACAGCCTGTTCCAGACTGGCTTTGACTTTAGCGATGCGATCGACGACGACGGCGTTTACTCCTACCGTTTAACCGGCGTGGCGCGTTCTAACAATGCCCAGCAGGAGCGTGCGGAAGAACAGCGTTATGCTATCGCGCCATCGTTCTCCTGGCGTCCGGATGATAAAACCACCTTCACGTTCCTCTCCTATTTCCAGAACGAGCCTGAAACGGGCTACTACGGCTGGCTGCCAAAAGAGGGAACGGTTGATCCGCTGCCAAACGGCGATCGTCTGCCGACTGACTTCAACGAAGGCGCGAAGAACAACACCTATTCCCGTAACCAGAAAATGGTGGGGTATAGCTTCGATCACGCATTCAACGATACCTTTACCGTGCGTCAGAACCTGCGTTTTGCCGAGAATAAAACTTCGCAAAACAGCGTTTACGGCTATGGCGTCTGTACCGATCCTGCGAATAGCGGCAACAAACAGTGTGCAGCGTTAGCCCCGGCAGACAAAGGCCATTACCTGGCGCGTAAATACGTTGTCGATCATGAAAAACTGCAGAACTTCACCGTTGATACTCAACTGCAGAGCAAATTCTCTACCGGTGAGGTGGACCACATTCTGCTGACCGGCGTTGACTTTATGCGTATGCGTAATGACATCAACTCCTGGTTTGGTTATGACGATTCTGTACCGCTGCTGGATCTCTACCATCCGGTGAACAGCGATTTTGATTTCGGCTCAAAAGATCCTGCAACTTCAGGCCCTTATCAAATTCTCAACCGCCAGAAACAGACAGGTCTGTACGTTCAGGATCAGGCGCAGTGGGATAAAGTGCTGGTAACCCTTGGTGGCCGTTATGACTGGGCCGATCAAGAGTCTTATAACCGCGTAACGAACACGACAGCTAAACGCGATGACACGCAGTTCACCTGGCGCGGTGGCGTTAACTATCTGTTCGACAATGGCGTAACGCCTTACTTCAGCTATAGCGAATCCTTTGAACCTGCTTCCCAGACTGGTGCGAGTGGCAACATTTTTGCTCCGTCTAAAGGGAAGCAATACGAAGCGGGTGTGAAATACGTGCCGAACGATCGTCCGATCGTGATTACCGGTGCGGTATACCAGCTGACGAAAACCAACAACCTGATGGCTGATCCAGCGGGCTCATTCTTCTCCGTTGAAGGCGGTGAGATCCGTTCCCGTGGCGTAGAGCTGGAAGCGAAAGCGGCATTGTCTGCGAGCGTTAACGTTGTCGGTTCTTACACCTATACCAATGCCGAGTACACTACCGACACTAACTACAAAGGCAACACGCCAGCGCAGGTGCCGAAACACATGGCCTCCGTATGGGGGGATTACACCATGTTTGATGGCCCGCTGTCTGGCCTGACGTTGGGTACTGGCGTTCGTTATACCGGTTCCAGCTTCGGCGATCCGGCGAACTCCTTCAAAGTGGGCAGCTATACCGTGGTTGATGCACTTGTCAGATACGATCTGGCGCGTGTAGGGATGGCCGGCTCAAACGTCGCGCTTCACGTGAACAACCTGTTCGATCGTGAATATGTTGCCAGCTGCTTCAACACCTACGGTTGCTTCTGGGGTGCTGAACGTCAGGTTGTAGCCACTGCGACCTTCCGCTTCTAATCTCTCTTTGGGCACGGTTCGCCGTGCCCTTTTTATTTAAGTTGGCTGACATGCAGGATAATAAAACGCAATCCGACACCACTTTTACGCTCAACAATCTCTCCTTTCGCGTACCCGGGCGCACCTTGCTGCATCCGCTCTCTTTGGCATTCCCTGCTGGTAAAGTCACTGGCCTGATTGGTCACAACGGTTCCGGTAAATCGACTTTGCTTAAGATGCTGGGCCGCCATCAGCCGCCTTCGGAAGGCGATATTCTGCTTGATGACCAACCGCTGGAGAGCTGGAGCAGTAAAGCCTTTGCCCGCAAAGTCGCGTATTTGCCGCAGCAGCTGCCGCAGGCGGAGGGGATGACGGTGCGTGAACTGGTAGCGATTGGGCGTTATCCGTGGCACGGGGCGCTTGGGCGTTTCGGTGTCGCCGACAGAGAAAAAGTGGAAGAGGCGATTTCGCTGGTGGGATTAAAACCGCTGGCACACCGTCTGGTGGATAGCCTGTCCGGGGGCGAACGTCAGCGCGCGTGGATTGCGATGCTGGTGGCTCAGGACAGCCGTTGCCTGCTGCTGGATGAACCCACCTCTGCGCTGGATATTGCCCATCAGGTTGACGTTCTGGCGCTGGTACATCGCTTAAGCCAGCAGCGTGGGTTGACGGTGATTGCGGTCCTGCACGATATCAACATGGCCGCGCGTTATTGTGACTACCTCGTCGCGCTGCGTGGCGGGGAAATGATTGCGCAGGGCACACCATCCGAACTGATGCGCAGCGAAACGCTGGAACACATTTACGGAATTCCAATGGGTATTCTGCCTCACCCGGCCGGGGCAGCACCGGTGAGCTTTGTATACTGATGCTGGATTCAATGCAAATGAGCCGCCGTCGCCTGCTGACGGCAATGGCGCTATCACCGTTGTTATTAAAAATGAATACGGCGCATGCCGCTGCCGTCGATCCGCACCGTATCGTGGCTCTTGAGTGGCTGCCAGTCGAGCTGATGATGGCGCTCGGCGTCACGCCTTATGGCGTGGCGGACATTCCCAACTATAACCTCTGGGTGAACGAGCCGAAGCTGCCGGACTCGGTGATCGACGTCGGCCTGCGTACTGAGCCAAACCTTGAACTGCTCACTCAGATGAAGCCGTCATTCCTGTTCTGGTCTGCGGGGTACGGTCCGTCAGAAGAGACAATGGCGCGTATTGCGCCCGGTCGAGGTTTCTCCTTCAGTGACGGTAAAAAACCGTTGACCATGGCGAAACACTCTATTAACGAGATGGCGCATATCCTCAACCGTGAGGCGGAGGCTAAAAAGCATCTCGACGAATTCGACGCCCTGATTGATTCCCTGAAGCCGCGCTTTGCCCATCGGGGCGATCGCCCGCTGTTGATGATGACGTTACTGGATGCCCGCCATATGCTGGTCTTTGGCAAAAACTGTCTGTTCCAGGACGTGCTCGACAGTGTTGGTATTCGCAATGCCTGGGAAGGTGAGATGAACTTCTGGGGCAGTACGACCGTAGGTATTGACCGCCTGGCGGCATTTCGTGATGTCGACGTGCTGTGTTTCGACCACGGCAACGAACGTGGCATGCAAACGCTGATGGCCACTCCGCTCTGGCAGGCGATGCCGTTTGTGCGTGAGCAGCGTTTCCAGCGCGTGCCAGCGGTATGGTTCTACGGCGCGACGCTGTCGGCCATGCATTTTGCCCGCGTGCTGGATAATGCGCTGGGAGGTAAAGCATGAGTACGCGTATTGCACGCTTCCCGGCACTGCTGTTGTCCTTACTCTTCCTTGCTGCGCTGGTTTTAACCTGGTTCAACCTGTCGACGGCATTGCCGCGCGGGGAGTGGGGCACCGCTCTGACAGCCCCGGATATCAACAACATTCAGCAGATGGTGTTCCACTACAGCCTGCTACCGCGTCTGGCGATCTCGCTGCTGGTCGGGGCCGGGTTAGGCCTGGTGGGCGTTTTGTTCCAGCAGGTACTGCGTAACCCTCTGGCAGAGCCGACGACGCTGGGTGTTGCAACAGGTGCGCAGCTTGGGATCACCATTACCACGCTGTGGGCGCTGCCCGGCGCGTTAACCACGCAGTTTGCGGCTCTCGCGGGGGCATGTGTGGTGGGGGCGCTGGTCTTTGGCGTGGCCTGGGGTAAACGCCTGTCCCCCGTGACGCTAATCCTGGCCGGGCTGGTGGTCAGTCTCTATTGTGGCGCGATTAATCAACTGCTGGTGCTGTTCCATCACGATCAGCTGCAAAGCATGTTCCTGTGGAGTACCGGAACCCTTACCCAGACTGACTGGAGTGGTGTTGAGCGTCTGTGGCCGCAGCTAATTGGCGGTGTACTGCTGACCCTGCTGCTCCTGCGTCCGTTAACGTTAATGGGGCTGGATGATGGTGTGGCGCGTAACCTGGGGTTGGCGTTGTCGCTGGCTCGTCTGGCGGCGCTGACGCTGGCAATTGTATTGAGCGCTTTGCTGGTAAACGCCGTTGGCATCATCGGGTTTATTGGCCTCTTTGCTCCGCTGCTGGCAAAAATGCTCGGCGCACGGCGTCTTCTGGCGCGCCTGATGCTGGCTCCTCTGATTGGCGCGCTGATCCTCTGGCTTTCCGATCAGATCATTCTCTGGCTGGCGCATGTCTGGAGGGAAGTGTCGACGGGCTCGGTGACCGCGCTTATAGGTGCGCCGCTGCTGCTGTGGCTACTCCCGCGTCTGCGCAGTATTAGCGCGCCGGCGATGGATGTTGGCGATAAGGTTCATGCTGAACGTCAGTCAGTGCTGTGGTTTAGCCTTGCCGGTCTGGCGGTGCTGATTATTGCTTTGTTTGCCGCATTCGCTTTTGGGCGTGATGCGGCGGGCTGGCACTGGGCAACGGGCGATTTATTCCATGAACTGCTGCAGTGGCGCTGGCCGCGGGTGCTTTCCGCGTTAATTGCCGGGGTCATGTTGGCCGTCGCGGGCTGTATTATCCAGCGCCTGACCGGCAATCCGATGGCCAGCCCGGAAGTGCTGGGGATTAGCTCTGGCGCGGCGTTCGGCGTGGTGCTGATGTTGTTCCTCGTGCCGGGAAATGCATTCGGCTGGTTGATGCCTGCGGGGAGTATTGGTGCGGCGGTGACGCTGTTAATCATCCTGATTGCTTCTGGTCGCGGCGGTTTTTCCCCGCACCGAATGCTGCTGGCCGGGATGGCGCTCAGCACGGCATTTACCATGTTGCTGATGCTGCTTCAGGCGAGTGGCGATCCGCGTATGGCGAAGATTCTGACCTGGATTTCCGGCTCAACGTACAGTGCTACCGGCAGCCAGGTTGTTTACACCGGGATCGTGATGATCGTGTTGCTGGCGGTTGTGCCGCTGTGTCGTCGCTGGATGACCATCCTGCCGCTGGGGGGCGAAACTGCACGTGCGGTCGGGTTAGCGCTAACGCCAACGCGCGTGGCGCTTCTTCTGCTGGCTGCGTGTCTGACGGCGACGGCCACCATGACGATAGGACCGCTAAGCTTTGTGGGGTTGATGGCTCCGCATATCGCCAGAATGATGGGTTTTCGCCGGACCATGCCGCATATTGTGATGTCGGCGCTAACGGGCGGGATAATGCTGGTGTTTGCGGACTGGTGCGGAAGAATGGTGCTGTTTCCCTATCAGGTCCCGGCAGGTCTGCTGTCGACCTTTATTGGCGCGCCGTACTTTATTTATCTGTTAAGAAAGCAGAGCAGGTAGGCCGGGTAAGCGTTAGCGCCACCCGGCAATGCCCTTAGAGCTTCGCGAACACCTTACGCGCCGCGTCGATGGTGTTATTGATATCGTCTTCGCTGTGCGCCACGGACATAAAGCCCGCTTCGAACGCTGACGGAGCCAGGTACACCCCTTCTTCCAGCATCAGGTGGAAGAAACGCTTGAAGCGTTCGACGTCACATTTCACCACATCCTGATAGCAGGTGACGGTTTTCGCATCGGTGAAGAAAATTCCGAACATCCCTCCCACATGGTTCACCACCAGCGGGATACCCGCTTCTTCGGCGGCTTCCAGCAGACCGTTTGCCAGCTGAGTGGTGAGGTCAGTCAGGGTCTCATGAATACCAGGCTGAGCCACTTCGGTCAGGCAGGCGAAGCCCGCAGCCATCGCGATTGGGTTACCGGAGAGCGTTCCCGCCTGGTAAACCGGGCCTGTTGGTGCCAGGGCTTCCATCACATCCTTACGGCCACCGAATGCACCGACTGGCATACCGCCGCCGATGATTTTGCCGAGGCAAGTCAGATCAGGCTCAACGCCATAATAGGACTGGGCACCCGCCAGCGCTACGCGGAAGCCGGTCATCACTTCGTCAATGATCAGCAGCGCGCCGAATTCATCACACAGTGCGCGCAGGCCCGGCAGGAAATCAGGTTGCGGTGGGATGCAGTTCATGTTGCCCGCAACGGGCTCAACGATAATGCAGGCGATCTCCTGTGGATATTGCTCGAACGCTGCGCGAACGGTATCCAGATCGTTATAGGTACAGGTTAGCGTGTGCTTTGCGAAATCAGCCGGTACACCCGGAGAGTTTGGCTGGCCGAGGGTCAGCGCGCCGGAGCCCGCTTTCACCAACAGGCAGTCCGCGTGGCCGTGGTAGCAGCCTTCAAATTTGATGATTTTGTCGCGGCCAGTAAAACCACGCGCCAGACGGATGGCGCTCATGGTGGCTTCGGTACCGGAGTTCACCATGCGCACCATGTCCATGGTGGGCACCAGTTCAGTCACCAGCTCCGCCATTCTCACTTCCATCTCGGTTGGCGCGCCGAAGCTCAGGCCACGCTGAGCCGCTTCAATCACCGCGTTACGAATAGCAGGGTGGTTATGCCCCAGTACCATCGGTCCCCAGGAACCGACATAATCAATGTAGGCTTTGCCATCGACATCATACAGATACGCGCCGTCAGCACGTTCGATAAACAGCGGCGTGCCGCCAACGCCGGTAAAGGCGCGTACAGGTGAGTTCACGCCACCCGGAATAAGCTCGCGGGCTGCACTGTAGAGGTTTTCAGACTTGCTCATGGCGTCGTTCCTGGTTCGTATAAAATGATTAAGCACACTATTCTAAGTGATCCGCGGAAGGTAATGAAATTTTTGCCTCTTTCATTCCTAAACAATTGTTAAGTATTTTTCACGGGATGACATGGCGCACTCTGGTAGAATCCCTGGGGCTATTTGTATGACGATAAGAAACGGTAATGAAAGCAGACATCCCCACATTTGAAGAACAACAGTTCAGACGCATACAGCACCGTATTAGCATTCGACGTTTGCTCAATCGCGATAAAACCCCGCTGGCTATTCTGCTGGCTGCTGCCGTGGTCGGTACAGTCGCCGGGCTGGTGGGTGTACTATTTGAAAAAGCGGTCAATGCGGTACTGAACTGGCGAGTTGGCACCGTAGCCGGTTTCGCCGATAGTCGGTGGCTGGTTTGGGTATGGGCGTTCGGACTGTCGGCGCTGTTTGCCATGGTGGGTTACTTTCTGGTGCGCAAATTTGCTCCTGAAGCTGGCGGTTCAGGGATCCCGGAAATTGAAGGTGCGCTGGAAGAGTTACGCCCGGTGCGCTGGTGGCGCGTCATCCCGGTAAAATTTATCGGGGGTATGGGAACGCTCGGGGCGGGCATGGTTCTGGGGCGAGAAGGGCCAACCGTACAACTGGGCGGGAACGTCGGCCGCATGGTGGGCGATCTGTTTCGGATGCGTAGCGCCGAAGCGCGCCATACGCTGCTGGCAACCGGCGCGGCGGCGGGGCTTTCGGCAGCGTTTAACGCGCCGCTGGCGGGGATCCTGTTTATCATCGAAGAGATGCGCGCGCAGTTTCGCTACAACCTGATTTCGATTAAAGCGGTGTTTACTGGCGTCATTATGTCGAGCATCGTTTTTCGCATCTTCAATGGCGAGGGCGCGGTGATTGAGGTCGGCAAACTCACCAATGCCCCGGTGAATACCCTGTGGCTTTACCTGATCCTCGGTATGATTTTTGGCGTGGTTGGCCCGCTATTTAACACCTCTATTTTGCGTGCTCAGGATATGTTCCAGCGCATTCACGGCGGAAATACCACCAAATGGGTGCTGATGGGCGGCCTGCTGGGTGGGATGTGTGGTCTACTCGGTTTTATTGAGCCCAATGCCGCTGGCGGTGGCTTCGGGCTGATTCCCATCGCGGCGGCGGGCAATTTCAGCGTGGGTCTGCTGCTGTTTATGTTTATTTCACGCGTCATCACAACGGTGTTGTGTTTCTCCTCCGGTGCACCCGGCGGGATTTTCGCGCCAATGCTGGCATTGGGCACGCTGCTGGGGACCGCGTTTGGGATGGCGGCTGAAGTGGGTTTCCCGGCTTATCATCTGGACGCCGGGACGTTTGCGGTGGCCGGAATGGGGGCGCTGCTGGCCGCGTCCTTGCGCGCGCCGTTGACCGGCATCGTGCTGGTGCTGGAAATGACGGATAATTACCAGCTCATTTTGCCAATGATCATTACCTGCCTCGGCGCGACACTATTAGCCCAATTCCTGGGTGGAAAACCGCTATACTCCACCATCCTTGCACGTACCCTGGCAAAACAAGAGGCTGAACGGGCGGCCACGCAGAATACTTGAATGAAATACCAGGGTATTAGATAATGACATAAAGAATTGGGTGAATTTTGCCCAATAGCAGTATTCATGGGAGCATAAGATGAGTGATGACGTAGCGCTGCCGCTGGAATTTACCGAAGCAGCAGCCAACAAAGTGAAAACCCTGATTGCCGATGAAGACAATCCGGATCTGAAACTGCGTGTCTATATTACCGGTGGCGGCTGCAGCGGCTTCCAGTATGGTTTTACCTTTGACGACCAGGTTAACGATGGCGATATGACTATCGAGAAGCAGGGCGTTGCGCTGGTGGTTGACCCGATGAGCCTGCAATATCTGGTAGGCGGTTCGGTGGATTACACTGAAGGTCTGGAAGGTTCACGCTTTGTTGTGACCAACCCGAACGCAACCAGCACCTGCGGATGTGGTTCGTCGTTCAGCATCTGATGACCAAAAAACGGTAACCTGGCGGTTACCGTTTTGCTTTTACCTTCCGTTATCATCCAGCGCAAACGTCGGCAGCTTCAGATGCCAGCGTATCGCCGCTAAACGTATTCCCAACGTCACCACCATGCCCAGCATAGCAGCGTTTTCCAGCGGAACAGCAAAGGTGTAGTACGCCGTGGCGTGAACAATCCCGCCAATAATGCAGGCCGTAGCATAGATTTCGGTACGCAGAATCATCGGCACTTCACGCGCCAGAATATCGCGAATGATCCCGCCGCCGACGCCGGTTAAGACCCCCATGCAGATTGCCACCATCGGGCCTGTTCCCGCATTGAAGGCTTTATTGACCCCAATACCCACAAACACGGCCAGGCCGACGGCGTCCAGCACCGGAAGTATCCATTTTGGTAATCTGCGGGGCTGACGCACCAGGACGATGGTTAACAGGCAGGTAACCATCGCCACCACCAGGTCGGTGGGATCTTTTACCCAAAACACGGGGCCATTCGCCAGCGCCATATCGCGGATAGTCCCGCCGCCAACGGCGGTCACAACGCCCAGTACCAGCACGCCAAACGGATCCATGCGTAGTTTCCCGGCCAGCAGGACACCGGAGATAGCAAAAACGGCTGTGCCAAGAATATCCAGCCAATAGACGAGCATCGTTAAATCCTCGAACAGGGTCTTATGTTAGTGACTCTCTGCCAGCGCGGCACAGAGCTGTTTTGCGGCGAGGATAATACGCGGGCTGGCGCGTTCAAACCAGTCACTGTTGAGTGGGATCACCGGAATTTTTAGCTGGTTTCGCCAGAATTGTTCAATTTTAGGAATCTCGCTCGCATTTCCGACCACGACAATCGCCTGTGGCTGGCGTGCCAGTACCTGTTCTCGGCTGACCTGAGGCCACGGTACCCGGCTGGCAGCAAAGATATTTTCACCGCCGCAAACTTCCAACACCTGATTCTGAATTGAGCCTTTACCGGTGGTGAACAGCGGCTGGCTACCAAACTGCAGGAAGATGCGCTTTTTAACTGGAGTGTCGTATCGCGATTTTAGCGCGGCATAGTCGCTGAGCATCTGTTTCGCCGCGCTCTCGGCTTTTTTGGGCGTTGGGCTATAAGGGGCGAGAGAGCGTAGCGCCTGAGCGACTTGTTCAATGCTCACGGCATCAATCCACATGACGTTGATCCCAAGCGAGGTGAGCTGGTTGACCTGCCGCTCGGCATTACCGCCACGCCACGCCAGCACCAGATCCGGTTTAAGTGCGACGATGCGCTCAAGGTTCATTCCCTGCCAGGTCGCAACCTGTTCAATACCTGCCGCTTGCGGGGGGTAATCTGAAAAGCTACTTACGCCAACGGGCGTGATCCCGGCGGCAAATGCCAGTTCGGTGTTGGCGGGAGAGAGTGTAATCACGCGCGGCACAGCATAGAGCCATACCGGCGTAAGCAGAAGCAGGGCGGCCAGCGCCCTGACGGTATGTTTAGCCACGTGCCAGTTTCTGCACCAGGCGTTCCACCATCACGGTGGACTGTTTTGCCGCAACGGTCAGGAACTCGTCGAAGCTGATGTGAGACTGCTGATCTGCCACGTCAGAGATGGCGCGAACCACCACGAACGGTACGTTGAAGTTATGGCAAACGTGAGCGATCGCGGTCGCTTCCATCTCAACGGCAACGGCCTGCGGGAAGTTATGGCGGATTTTTGCCAGGCCAACAGAACCATTGATGAAGGCATCACCGCTCACAATCAGACCACGCACAGCGTTGAGGTTCAGCTCGGCAATGCAGGTTTCTGCCGCCGCAATCAGTTTATCGTCAGCTTTAAACCCTGCCGGGCAACCCGGGAGCTGGCCGTACTCATAGCCGAATGCGGTGACGTCAGCATCGTGGTAACGTGCTTCGTCGGAGACGACGATATCACCTACTTTCAGCGACGGTGCCAGACCGCCCGCAGAGCCGGTATTAACGATCACGTCTGGCTTGCAGCGCTCAAGCAACAGGGTTGCACCCAGTGCAGCAGCCACTTTACCGATGCCTGATTTCAGCAGAGCCACGTCAACACCGTTCAGTTGGCCGGTGTAGATCTCACAACCCCCCAGAGAGAGCGTCTGACGGTTCTCAATTTTGTCACGCAGCAGCGTAACTTCTTCTTCCATTGCACCAATAATGCCGATTTTCATAGATTTACTCGCGATGTGCCTTGTTAAGATGCATAGTCTATCATGGGCTTTAGTGGAAGCGCATTTCTCACGCGGGGGAGCACATGGCGCAGATCGATTTTCGCACCAAAATTAACTGGCACCGACGTTTCCGTTCGCCGCAGGGCGACAAGACCGAACATGAGATACTGCGTATCTTCGAAAGCGATCGCGGGCGGATCATTAACTCGCCCGCCATCCGTCGTCTGCAGCAAAAGACTCAGGTATTTCCGCTTGAACGTAACGCTGCAGTGCGCACTCGCTTAACCCACTCAATGGAAGTGCAGCAGGTTGGCCGTTACATTGCCAAAGAGATTTTGAGCCGTCTCAAAGAGCAACGTTTGCTGGAAACCTATGGGCTGGACGAACTGACAGGCCCCTTTGAGAGCATCGTTGAGATGGCCTGCCTGATGCATGACATCGGCAACCCGCCGTTTGGTCACTTTGGTGAAGCGGCAATCAATGACTGGTTTAAACAACGACTTTACCCTTCGGATGCGGTAAGCCAGCCGCTTAGTGATGACCGCTGCATCGTACGCGATCTACGCCTGCGCGAAGGCGAAGAGGGGCTGAACGATCTGCGTCGCAAAGTGCGCCAGGATCTGTGTCACTTCGAAGGTAATGCGCAGGGGATCAGACTGGTCCATTCCCTGATGCGTATGAACCTGACCTGGGCACAGGTCGGCTGTATCCTGAAATATACGCGTCCTGCCTGGTGGATGGGAGAGACGCCCGCATCCCACAGCTATTTGATGAAAAAGCCGGGCTATTACCTTTCTGAAGAAGCCTATATTGAACGGCTACGTAAAGAACTTTCATTGACGCCAAACGGCCGTTTTCCATTAACCTGGATTATGGAAGCCGCAGACGATATTTCCTATTGTGTTGCCGACCTGGAAGATGCCGTTGAGAAAAGAATATTCAGCGTCGAGGAGCTTTATCAGCATCTTTATACTGCCTGGGGAAAGCATGAAAAAGGGTCGCTGTTTGCTCAGGTTGTCGAAAATGCCTGGGAGAAATCGCGCTCAAATACGTTAAGCCGCAGCACGGAAGATCAGTTCTTTATGTATTTACGGGTCAATACACTAAATAAACTGGTGCCGTATGCCGCGTCGCGTTTTATTGATAATTTGCCGCTAATTTTCAGCGGGGAATTCAATCACGCGCTGCTGGAAGATGACAGCAGTTTCAGTCAACTCCTTGAGCTTTATAAGCATGTGGCAATGCGACATGTATTTAGCCATCCGGATGTCGAACAGCTAGAGCTACAGGGATACCGGGTGATCAGTGGGTTACTGGAAATTTACTCTCCATTGCTTCAGTTATCGGTCGATGAGTTCAGTGAACTGGTGGAAAAAGAACGCGTGCGTGGAATACCCATCGAATCCCGCCTTTATCAGAAACTCTCAACCCGTCATCGGCTGGCGTATGTTGAAGCGGTCGGTAAGCTGGATCGCCATTCTCCCCAATGGCCAGTGATGGAATATTATTATCGCTGTCGTCTTATCCAGGACTATATCAGCGGTATGACAGATTTGTATGCCTGGGATGAATACCGCAAGCTCATGGCTGTGGAATAAACGCTGAGTTTTGTAAAGACGGCCAATAAATTTTTACCTTTTCCATAAACTTATCGCCGGAACTAAGCGGTATAAAACGAATCTGAGTTACACAGCAATTATGCGTTACCTGTAAATCGAGATTGAGAAACATGAAAAAAACCACATTAGCAATGAGTGCACTGGCTCTGAGTTTAGGTTTAGCGCTGTCTCCTCTGACGGCTACGGCAGCCGAGACCGCGTCGTCGTCAGCAACCGCGCAGCAGATGCCAAGCCTGGCACCGATGCTCGAAAAAGTGATGCCATCGGTGGTGAGTATTAACGTTGAGGGCAGCACGACCGTCAACACGCCGCGTATGCCGCGTAACTTCCAGCAGTTCTTTGGTGACAACTCACCATTCTGCCAGGACGGTTCGCCATTCCAGAGTTCTCCGTTCTGTCAGGGCGGTGGCGCTGGGGATGACAGCCAGGGCGGCGGCCAGCAGCAGAAATTCATGGCGCTTGGTTCTGGGGTGATTATTGATGCGGCGAAAGGCTACGTGGTGACGAACAACCACGTTGTTGATAACGCCAGCACCATTAAAGTTCAGCTGAGCGACGGCCGTAAATTCGATGCAAAAGTCGTGGGTAAAGATCCGCGCTCTGATATCGCGCTGATCCAGATTCAGGATCCGAAAAACCTGACGGCGATTAAAATTGCCGACTCCGACGCGCTGCGCGTGGGTGACTACACTGTGGCGATCGGTAACCCGTTCGGTTTGGGTGAAACCGTCACCTCGGGTATCGTCTCCGCTCTTGGTCGCAGCGGTCTGAATGCGGAAAACTACGAAAACTTCATCCAGACGGATGCGGCGATCAACCGCGGTAATTCCGGCGGTGCGCTGGTTAACCTGAACGGTGAACTGATCGGGATCAACACCGCGATCCTGGCCCCGGACGGTGGCAACATCGGCATCGGCTTTGCTATTCCAAGTAACATGGTGAAAAACCTGACCGCGCAGATGGTGCAGTACGGCCAGGTGAAACGCGGTGAGCTCGGTATCCTCGGTACGGAACTGAACTCCGAACTGGCTAAGGCGATGAAAGTTGACGCTCAGCGTGGGGCATTCGTCAGCCAGGTGATGCCGAACTCCTCTGCGGCAAAAGCGGGTATTAAAGCGGGGGATGTGATCACCTCTCTGAACGGTAAACCGATCAGCAGCTTTGCCGCCCTGCGTGCGGAAGTGGGCTCTATGCCGATTGGCAGCAAAGTGACCCTTGGCCTGCTGCGTGACGGTAAGCCGGTTAATGTGAGCCTGGAACTGCAGCAGAGCAGCCAGAATCAGGTGGATTCCAGCACCATCTTCAGCGGTATTGAAGGTGCCGAGATGAGCAATAAAGGTGCGGATAAAGGTGTGGTGGTGAACAACGTGAAAGCGAATTCACCGGCTGCACGTATCGGCCTGAAAAAAGGTGATGTCATCATGGGTGCTAACCAGCAGCCGGTGAAAAACATTGCTGAACTGCGCAAAATTCTCGACAGCAAGCCTTCCGTGCTGGCGCTGAATATCCAGCGTGGGGATACCTCTCTCTACCTGCTGATGCAGTAATCCTCTAAAGCCCCTGTACGCAGGGGCTTTCTCGTTTCTGTGACTCTTACCACAACTCCATATATCTTCCTCTCTCTTTGTGCATTCGCACAATGCAGCCGCCGCTGAACTTCCCTATGCTTGAGCTCTGCTCAGAGGAGGGTTACATGGCTGGCTGGCACCTTGATACCAAAATGGCGCAGGATATTGTGGCGCGCACCATGCGAATCATTGATACCAATATCAACGTAATGGATGCTCGTGGGCGCATTATTGGTAGCGGCGATCGTGAGCGTATTGGTGAATTGCACGAAGGTGCGTTGCTGGTGCTCTCCCAGGGGCGGGTCGTGGATATCGACGATGCGGTAGCGAAACACCTGCACGGCGTCCGTCAGGGCATTAATTTGCCGCTGCGCCTTGAAGGCGAGATTGTGGGGGTAATTGGCCTGACAGGCGAGCCGGAGTCCCTGCGTAAATACGGCGAGCTGGTCTGCATGACGGCAGAGATGATGCTGGAACAGTCGCGCCTGATGCACCTGCTCGCCCAGGACAGCCGCCTGCGTGAAGAGCTGGTGATGAATCTGATCCAGGCGGAAGAACACACGCCGGCACTGAGCGAATGGGCGCAGCGTCTGGGGATTGATCTGAACCAGCCGCGTGTGGTGGCGGTGATTGAGGTCGATAGCGGCCAGCTTGGGGTCGACAGTGCGATGGTTGAGCTGCAGCAGCTACAAAATGCGCTGGCGACGCCGGAGCGCGATAACCTGGTGGCAATTGTGTCTCTGACGGAAATGGTGGTGCTCAAACCGGCGCTCAATGCATTCGGCCGCTGGGATGCGGACGATCATCGTCGTCGCGTGGAGCTGCTGATCTCCCGGATGAAGGAAAATGGTCAACTGCGTTTTCGCGTTGCGCTGGGCAATTACTTTACCGGACCGGGCAGCATTGCCCGCTCCTGGCGTACTGCACGCACCACCATGATGGTGGGCAAGCAGCGGATGCCGGAAAGCCGCAGTTATTTTTATCAGGATCTGATGCTGCCGGTGCTGCTCGACAGCCTGCGCGGGGGCTGGCAGGCTAATGAGCTGGCACGGCCATTAGCGCGCCTGAAGGCCATGGACAGCAATGGCTTACTGCGCCGGACGCTACAGGCGTGGTTTCGTCATAATGTGCAGCCGCTGGCGACCTCGAAAGCGCTGTTTATTCATCGCAATACTCTTGAATATCGGCTTAACCGGATTTCGGAGCTGACGGGGCTGGATTTGGGGAGTTTTGACGACAGACTGCTGCTGTATGTGGCGCTGCAGCTGGATGAGCAGAGATAAGAGTTTCACCCTCTCCCTGTGGGAGAGGGCTGGGGTGAGGGCAACAGGCCGCACCTGACTTATTTATTCCGCGTTAATTTCTCAAGATCTGCTTCAATCTCGCTGATCTTATTCGTCACAACGCTTTCAAGGTGACGCAAATCGTCGAGGATCTTACGCTTGAGATCGACTTCAGTGCGGTCGCGCTGGCAGATCTGATCGAGTTCATCGATCACGTAGCGCAGGTTAGGGCTGATTTCCTGAACTTCTTTGTACCCTTGTCCTACACCGTCAGCGACGACGGTTTTACGCTGGCGTGGATATTTAAACTTCACGCTCTTGGCGAAAAACTCTCCTTTGTCCTTGTGAAAATAGATTTTCAGAATATCGTTATTGGCTTCCTGACGGAGGCTGTAACGATCAATTTCATCAGGATTGGTAATGCCCAGACTTTTCAGATTATCGTACATAGCGGTACCCTTGATCTCAACATAACCTTTGAATAATTAACGAAAAAATCTATTTTCGCCACCCTCAGATATAAAAAAAGCGGGGTTGCCCCCGCTTTTTGTTATACCCGATTAATCGATGGTGCGCAGCAGTTCGTTGATGCCAACTTTGCCACGAGTTTTCGCATCGACTTTCTTCACGATAACCGCACAGTACAGGCTGTATTTGCCATCTTTTGACGGCAGGTTGCCGGAAACCACCACGGAGCCCGCCGGAACGCGACCGTAATGCACTTCACCGGTTTCACGGTCGTAGATACGGGTGCTTTGGCCGATGTAAACGCCCATGGAGATCACAGAGCCTTCTTCCACGATCACACCTTCAACCACTTCTGAGCGTGCGCCGATGAAGCAGTTGTCTTCGATGATGGTTGGGTTAGCCTGCAGTGGCTCCAGGACGCCACCGATACCGACGCCGCCGGACAGGTGAACGTTCTTACCGATCTGCGCGCAGGAGCCAACGGTAGCCCAGGTATCCACCATGGTACCTTCGTCAACGTAGGCACCGATGTTCACGTAGGATGGCATCAGCACGGTGTTGCGCGCGATAAAAGCACCCTGACGAACTGCCGCTGGTGGAACCACGCGGAAACCTTCTTTCTGGAAACGCGCTTCGTCATAGTCAGCGAATTTCATTGGCACTTTATCGAAGTAGCGGCTTTCAGCTCCGTCGATAACCTGGTTATCGTTGATACGGAAAGAGAGCAGCACGGCTTTCTTCAGCCATTGATGAGTGACCCACTGACCGTCGATTTTTTCTGCCACACGCAATGCGCCGGAATCCAGCAGGGAAATAACCTGGTTTACCGCTTCACGGGTCACGGTATCCACATTGGCCGGGGTGATCTCGGCGCGACGCTCAAAAGCGGACTCAATAACGTTCTGTAACTGCTGCATTGTTTACTCTTTCCATTTCACTAAAAAACACGTCACCCTTTATCGTTTGGATTGAGGGCTGCTGTCAACCGTTGTTGCACTTCAAGTTGCAGGTCATTATTAAGGGCACGCCGGTCTGCGGTGGCGATTATAAATAAATCTTCTACTCGCTCGCCAATGGTTGTAATTCTGGCCCCGTGAAGCGAAATTCCCAGATCGGCAAAAACCTGGCCGACACGGGCGAGCAGCCCTGGCTGGTCGAGCGCGATCAGCTCCAGGAACGATTTACGGTCGGTGTGGGTCGGCAGGAAATTGACCTCGGTATCGACGGTAAAGTGGCGTAATTTTGCAGGTTGACGACGCGGCTGAGGAGGTTGCCAGCTGCGCTGGGTGATGGCCTGTTCCAGACCGAAGCGTATTCCTTCGTGCCTGTCCGACGACAGCGGGCTGCCGTCCGGTTCCAGCACAATGAAGGTATCCATCGCCATGCCGTCGCGGGTGGTAAAAATCTGTGCGTCGTGAACGCTCAGATTACGCCTGTCCAGTTCGGCGCAGACGGCGGCAAACAGATAAGGTCGGTCCGGGCTCCAGATGAAAATCTCCGTGCCACCGCGCGTGGCTTGCGGACTGAGGAGGATCATCGGCTGCGACAAATCATGTTGCAGCAGATGCCGCGCATGCCAGGCAAGCTGATTTGGGCTGTGGCGAACAAAATAGTTAGCACGGCAGCGCGCCCAAATTTGATGCAGTGCCTCTTCATCAATGTTATCCATCCGCAGCAGAGCCAGTGCCTGCAACTGGTGGTGGCGCACACGCTCGCGCATGTCCGGGGTATTTTGCATCCCGCGGCGCAGCTGTTTTTCGGTGGCAAAGTACAGCTCGCGAAGCAGGCTTTGCTTCCAGCTGTTCCACAACGTCTCGTTGGTGGCACAAATATCCGCCACCGTCAGGCAGACCAGATAACGCAGACGGTTTTCCGTTTGCACCTCTTCCGCGAACTGCTTGATCACTTCAGGATCCTGAATATCACGACGCTGTGCGGTGACCGACATCAGCAGGTGATGGCGTACCAGCCAGGCGACCAGCTGTGTTTCACGTGAGTTCAGACCGTGCAGTTCAGCAAATTTGAGCACGTCCTGGGCACCCAGCACCGAATGGTCACCGCCGCGACCTTTGGCAATATCGTGGAACAGGGCAGCAATCAGGATCAATTCCGGATGAGTAAGGCGCGGCCACAATTCCACGCACAGCGGATGGCGAGATCGCGTCTCTTCGCTGGCAAAGCTCTCCAGCTTGAGCATCACGCGGATCGTGTGTTCATCTACCGTGTAGGCGTGGAACAGATCGAACTGCATCTGCCCGACAATGTGTGACCACTGCGGCATATAGGCCCACAGCACGCTGTGGCGGTGCATCGGCAGCAAGCCGCGGCTGACGGCCCCCGGGTGGCGGAGCATGCTCAGGAACAGCGAACGCGCTTCCGGGATATAGCACAGCGGCTGCGTCAAATGGCGGCGCGCATGGCGCAGATGGCGCAGAGTGGTGGAGTAGATCCCGGTGATCGCGCTGTTACGCACCATGGTGTAAAACATGCGCAGGATCGCTTCCGGTTCGCGGATAAATAACGTTTCGTCGCGCAGGTCGATAAGGGTGCCGCGCAGCTGGAACTCGTCGTCGATAGGGCGGGGCTTTTCATCTGCCGTCAGGGCCAGAATTGCCTCATCGAATAGCTGCAACAGCATCTGGTTCAGTTCGGTAACGCGGCGGGTGACGCGGAAGAAATCCTTCATCATGTGTTCAACCGGCTCGTTGCCTTCGCCCTGGTAATTCAGACGTTGAGCTACGCTGAGCTGACGGTCAAACAGCAAGCGGTTATCGTAGCGATTAAGCTCCAGATGCAGGGCAAAGCGAATGCGCCACAGCAGGTGCAGACACTCATTTAATTCGTTACGCTCGGCTTCGGTTAAAAAGCCAAAGCCCACCATCTCATCCAGCGAGGTCGCGCCGAAGTGGCGACGGGCCACCCACTGCAGGGTGTGGATGTCGCGCAGACCGCCGGGGCTGCTTTTGATATCAGGCTCCAGATTATAGCTGGTGCCGTGGTAGCGCTGGTGGCGCTGGTTTTGTTCCTCAACCTTCGCGGCGAAGAACTTTTCTGACGGCCAGAAACCGTCACTGAAAATATGTTTTTGTAGCTCCAGAAACAGCGCCACGTCGCCTATCAACAGGCGGGTTTCAATCAGGTTGGTGGCGACGGTCAGGTCAGATAACCCTTCCAGCAGGCACTCTTCAAGAGTGCGTACGCTGTGGCCGACTTCCAGCTTCACATCCCAGAGCAGGGTCAGTAGTTCGCCAATTTTTTGAGCCTGTTCGTCCGGCAGTTTTTTGCGACTTAAGATCAGTAAATCAATGTCGGAAAGCGGATGCAGCTCACCGCGGCCATAGCCCCCAACGGCAACCAGTGCAACGTCACTGATTTGCCCAAAACCGTAATCGATCCACAGGCGCTGCAGCAACTGGTCGATAAATTCGGTGCGCGCTTCAATGAGCTGCTCGGCTGATACGCCTGCGTCGAACGCACTACCCAGCCAGCGATGGAAAACATCCATATGGGCTTTAATATGCGCGCAGGTCAGCTCGTGCGACGGCCATACGCCCGGGTTATCGGGCTGATCGGGGAGGGTGGGAAGTGCTGTGTTAGCATACTGTTCGGGTAAAAGATTACTCATCGTGCGCCACCCATAAGAAAAAGCTATAGCCATTAAAAAAGCCGGCATTTGCCGGCTTTTTTATCATTCATCGTGCGTCAGTATCGCCGGGATAGTGTCATCCTTGCGCAACGTCATAATTTCGCAGCCGTTGTCTGTTACCACAATAGTATGCTCGTACTGCGCAGACAAGCTTCTGTCTTTGGTTTTCACCGTCCAGCCATCTTTCATGGTGCGGATGCGGTAGTCACCGGCGTTGACCATCGGCTCGATGGTGAAGGTCATGCCTTTTTGCAGCACTACGCCGCCATCATCTGCATCATAGTGCAGAACCTGCGGTTCTTCGTGGAACACACGGCCAATGCCGTGACCGCAGTATTCGCGAACGACGGAGAACCCTTCCGCTTCCACGAACTTCTGAATCGCGGCACCAATGGTACGCAGGCGAATACCCGGTTTCACCATTTTCAGCGCCAGGTAGAGGCTCTCTTGCGTCACTTTACACAGACGCTCGCCCAGAATGGTTGGCTTGCCAACGATGAACATCTTAGAGGTGTCACCGTGGTAGTCATCTTTAATGACCGTCACGTCGATGTTGACGATGTCGCCATCTTTGAGCAGTTTTTCGTTGTCCGGAATACCGTGGCAAACCACTTCATTAATAGAAATGCAGACGGATTTCGGGAAACCGTGGTAGCCGAGGCAGGCGGATACCGCATGCTGCTCGTTCACAATATAGTCGTTACAGATGCGGTCCAGTTCACCGGTGCTGACGCCCGGCTTCACGAACGGCTCGATCATTTCCAGCACTTCCGCGGCCAGACGACCGGCGACGCGCATCTTTTCAATTTCTTCAGGTGTCTTAATAGAGATAGCCATGTAATCTGTCCATCGGTGTCGATTTTTTCGACAATACTAGTCTAAGTGTCGCCAATGGTATCAGTCAGGCACACCTCGTGCCAAATTGAGAATCATTAACAGCACACTCCGCCAACAACTGTTGGTTTCTGGTCGTGTTTTGTGGTATAAAGCGCGCCGGACTTCCGATCCATCTCAGATACACAAGCTGGACGGAAGCGACAAATCTCACTTTGTGTAACAACACACACGTATCGGCACATATTCCGGGGTGCCCTTCGGGGTCGGTAATATGGGATACGTGGAGGCATAACCCCAACTTTCAATATAGAGGTTTTAAACATGGCAACTGTTTCCATGCGCGACATGCTCAAGGCTGGTGTTCACTTTGGTCACCAGACCCGTTACTGGAACCCGAAAATGAAGCCTTTCATCTTCGGCGCACGTAACAAAGTTCACATCATCAACCTTGAGAAAACTGTACCAATGTTCAACGAAGCCCTGGCTGAGCTGAACAAGATCTCTTCCCGTAAAGGTAAGATTCTGTTCGTTGGTACTAAGCGCGCTGCAAGCGAAGCTGTGAAAGATGCTGCTAACAGCTGCGACCAGTTCTTCGTGAACCATCGCTGGTTGGGCGGCATGCTGACTAACTGGAAAACTGTTCGTCAGTCAATCAAACGCCTGAAAGATCTGGAAACCCAGTCTCAGGACGGTACTTTCGACAAGCTGACTAAGAAAGAAGCGCTGATGCGCACTCGTGAGCTGGACAAGCTGGAAAACAGCCTGGGCGGTATCAAAGATATGGGCGGCCTGCCAGACGCGCTGTTCGTAATCGATGCAGACCACGAGCACATCGCAATCAAAGAAGCTAACAACCTGGGTATCCCGGTATTCGCTATCGTTGATACCAACTCCGATCCGGACGGTGTTGACTTCGTTATCCCGGGTAACGACGACGCAATCCGTGCTGTTAGCCTGTACCTGAGCGCTGTAGCTGCTACCGTTCGTGAAGGCCGTTCCCAGGATCTGGCTTCTCAGGCGGAAGAAAGCTTCGTAGAAGCTGAATAATAAGGTTTCACCCCTTATTAGTACCGTGTATGAATAGGGGCCCATTATCGGCCCCTTTTTTCAATTTACACTGTTTGGCCGCAGGCCGGGCAGTTCACATCTCCCGAGGATTTAAGAATGGCTGAAATTACCGCATCCCTGGTAAAAGAGCTGCGCGAGCGTACTGGCGCAGGCATGATGGATTGCAAAAAAGCGCTGACTGAAGCGAACGGCGACATCGAGCTGGCAATCGAAAACATGCGTAAATCCGGTGCGATCAAAGCAGCTAAAAAAGCAGGCAACGTTGCTGCTGACGGCGTGATCATCACTAAAATCGACGGCACTTACGGCATCATTCTGGAAGTTAACTGCCAGACTGACTTCGTTGCTAAAGATGGTGGTTTCCAGGCATTTGCTAACAAAGTTCTGGACGCTGCAGTTGCTGGCAAAATCACTGACGTTGAAGTTCTGAAAGCACAGTTCGAAGAAGAACGTGTTGCGCTGGTTGCTAAAATCGGTGAGAACATCAACATCCGTCGTGTTGCTTCTCTGGAAGGTGACGTTCTGGGCTCTTACCAGCACGGTGCGCGTATCGGCGTTCTGGTTGCTGCTAAAGGTGCTGACGAAGAGCTGGTTAAACAGCTGGCTATGCACATCGCTGCAAGCAAACCAGAATTCGTTAAGCCAGAAGACGTGTCTGCTGAAGTGGTAGAGAAAGAGTACCAGGTTCAGCTGGACATCGCGATGCAGTCTGGTAAACCAAAAGAAATCGCAGAGAAAATGGTTGAAGGCCGCATGAAGAAATTCACCGGCGAAGTTTCTCTGACTGGCCAGCCATTCGTAATGGATCCAAGCAAGTCTGTTGCTCAGCTGCTGAAAGAGCACAACGCTGACGTAACTGGCTTCATCCGCTTCGAAGTGGGCGAAGGCATCGAGAAAGTTGAGACTGACTTCGCAGCAGAAGTTGCTGCAATGTCCAAGCAGTCTTAATGATTGAAAAGGAGCCGCCTGAGGGCGGCTTCTTTTTGTCACCCGTCACAGGAAATCAGACAGGCTCCAGTATCGCTGTGCTGATTTGCGGCATATCATGTCGCCAGAATTAACCCCCATCTTAATCGTTGACAGTCTCAGGAAAGAAACATGGCTACCAATGCAAAACCCGTGTACAAACGCATTCTGCTTAAGCTGAGTGGCGAAGCGCTGCAGGGATCGGAAGGCTTCGGTATTGACGCAAGCATCCTTGATCGCATGGCACAGGAAATCAAAGAACTGGTCGAACTGGGTATCCAGGTTGGCGTGGTCATTGGCGGTGGCAACCTTTTCCGTGGTGCTGGTCTGGCGAAAGCGGGGATGAACCGCGTTGTGGGCGACCACATGGGTATGCTGGCAACCGTCATGAATGGCCTGGCAATGCGTGATGCACTGCATCGCGCCTATGTGAATGCCCGCCTGATGTCCGCGATTCCACTGAATGGCGTATGCGATAATTACAGCTGGGCAGAAGCGATTAGCCTGCTGCGCAACAACCGCGTGGTGATCCTCTCCGCCGGTACGGGTAACCCGTTCTTTACAACCGATTCCGCTGCCTGCCTGCGCGGTATCGAGATCGAAGCCGATGTGGTACTGAAAGCGACCAAAGTAGACGGCGTGTTTACTGCCGACCCGGCAAAAGATCCTTCTGCCACCATGTACGATCAGCTGAGCTACAGCGAAGTGCTGGATAAAGAGCTGAAAGTGATGGATCTTGCCGCCTTCACGCTGGCTCGCGACCACAAACTGCCGATCCGTGTCTTCAACATGAACAAGCCAGGCGCACTGCGTCGCGTGGTCATGGGTGAAAAAGAAGGCACTTTGATCACGGAATAATTTCCGTTGACGCTAAATACAGGTAAGATTCCGCTTTATTTTGTAGTGGTATCTTACCCGGGCGCGCCTTTGGCGTTGTCATGAATTAAACGCGACTATACTTAGCACACCTGTAGCGCTGTGCTGGCGGATAGTCTGCCTGAGACAAGTTTTCAAGGATTCGTAACGTGATTAACGACATCAGAAAAGATGCTGAAGTACGCATGGAAAAATGCGTAGAAGCGTTCAAAACCCAAATCAGCAAAATCCGTACTGGCCGTGCTTCCCCAAGCCTGCTGGATGGCATCATCGTAGAATACTACGGTACGCCAACCCCTCTGCGTCAGCTGGCAAGCGTGACGGTTGAAGATACCCGTACGCTGAAAATCAACGTATTCGATCGTTCTATGGGCCCGGCCGTTGAGAAAGCGATCATGGCGTCTGACCTCGGTCTGAACCCAAGCTCTGCGGGCGCTGATATCCGCGTTCCACTTCCTCCGCTGACGGAAGAGCGTCGTAAAGACCTGATCAAAGTCGTTCGTGGCGAAGCTGAGCAGGGTCGCGTTTCCGTTCGTAACGTACGTCGCGACGCGAACGATAAAGTCAAAGCGCTGCTGAAAGAAAAAGAGATCAGTGAAGATGACGATCGTCGTTCACAGGACGATGTTCAGAAAATGACTGATGCTGCCATCAAGAAAATTGATGCGGCGCTGGCAGATAAAGAAGCGGAACTGATGCAGTTCTGATTTCTGTCGTACACTGATAAACGCCGTTCAGAGGGACTTCGGGTCTTGCTGGCGGCGTTTTGCTTTTATCTGGTCTAACTTTTTTCGGGCATCTCATGAAGCATTTAACACTCCTCGGCTCAACCGGCTCTATCGGTTGCAGTACTCTCGACGTCGTTCGCCATAATCCTGAACTTTACACCGTGACAGCGCTGGTGGCCGGTAAGAATGTGCAGCGAATGGTCGAGCAGTGCCTGGAGTTTTCACCCCGCTATGCGGTGATGGATGACGAAGAGAGTGCGCGTCTGCTGAAAGTGCAACTGCGTGAAAAGGGCTGTCGAACTGAGGTTCTGAGTGGACAACAGGCAGCTTGTGAGATGACTGCGCTGGATGAGGTTGACCAGGTTATGGCGGCCATCGTCGGGGCGGCTGGGCTGTTGCCAACACTTGCCGCAATTGATGCCGGTAAGGATGTTCTGCTAGCCAATAAAGAGTCTCTGGTTACCTGCGGACGTTTGTTTATGGAAGCGGTGAAGCAGCGCGGGGCGCGTCTTTTACCGGTCGATAGCGAGCACAACGCGATTTTTCAGAGTTTACCGCAACCTTTTCAACAGAACCTGGGGTACGCTGACCTTGAGCAGAATGGTGTGGTGTCTATTCTGCTTACCGGGTCTGGTGGCCCGTTCCGCGAAACGCCACTGTCTGAACTGAGCGCAATGACGCCGGATCAGGCGTGCCGTCATCCGAACTGGTCAATGGGGCGTAAAATCTCCGTTGACTCTGCCACCATGATGAATAAAGGTCTGGAATACATTGAAGCGCGCTGGCTGTTTAATGCGTCAGCGAAACAGATGGAAGTACTGATCCACCCGCAATCGGTGATTCACTCGATGGTGCGCTATCAGGATGGCAGTGTGCTGGCACAGTTGGGCGAGCCGGATATGCGTACGCCAATTGCCCATTCAATGGCGTGGCCAAATCGAGTGAAATCTGGCGTGAAGCCGCTTGATTTCTGCAAGTTAAGTTCTTTGACATTTAGCGAACCAGATTACGATCGCTATCCGTGTCTGAAGCTTGCGATGCATGCCTTTGACCAGGGGCAGGCGGCGACGACGGCACTGAATGCAGCTAATGAAATTACCGTTGAGGCATTTTTGAATCAGCAGATCCGTTTTACCGATATTGCAGTGTTGAATTTATCGGTACTGGAAATGATGGATTTGCGTGAACCACAAAGTGTGGAAGAGGTGCAGGCGGTAGATACAGCGGCTCGTGATATTGCGCGTAAACAAGTGACACGTCCCGCAAGCTGGTGATAAAGCAAGCACTAGTCGTCGTGCTATTTGTTAGCGTTGGGCTTCAGTGATATAGTCTGCGCCACCTGATCGCAGGTATTTGACTTAATGTGGTCAGGTAAGCCGTGGTTTGACACGGCTTTTTTATGTATAGGCTTCAGTATTCCTGAGTACCGTTAAATCCTTTTCAGGGACAAAAAACGCGTTATGTTGTCTGCGAATCAACCAATAAGCGAAAACTTGCCAGCTCATGGCTGTCGTCATGTAGCAATCATTATGGATGGCAACGGCCGCTGGGCGAAAAGACAAGGGAAGATACGAGCCTTTGGGCATAAAGCTGGGGCGAAATCTGTTCGCCGCGCCGTTTCTTTTGCCGCCAATAACGGCATTGATGCGTTAACGCTCTATGCTTTTAGCAGTGAAAACTGGAATCGACCTCCGCAGGAAGTAACCGCGTTGATGGAATTGTTTGTGTGGGCGCTCGACAGCGAAGTAAAAAGCCTGCACCGCCACAACGTCCGCCTGCGTATCATTGGCGATACCAGTCGTTTTAACTCACGTTTGCAGGAACGGATTCGTAAAGCAGAAGCGCTGACTGAGAATAATACGGGTCTGACGCTCAATATTGCGGCGAATTACGGCGGACGCTGGGATATTATCCAGGGCGTTCGGCATCTTGCCGAACAGGTTCAGGAAGGGCTGTTGAGACCCGACCAAATTGATGAAGAGGCGCTGAACAAGCAAATCTGCATGAATGAACAGGCACCTGTGGATTTGGTAATTAGGACAGGGGGGGAACATCGCATAAGTAACTTTTTGATATGGCAAATTGCCTATGCCGAACTTTACTTTACGGATGTTCTTTGGCCCGATTTTGATGAACAAGACTTTGAAGGTGCGCTGCATGCCTTTGCCAATCGAGAGCGTCGTTTCGGCGGCACCGAGCCTGGTGGCGACAAAGCCTGATGGGGGTAGCTTTTGCTGAAGTATCGCCTGATTTCCGCTTTTGTATTAATACCCATTGTCATTGCGGCGCTGTTTTTACTGCCCCCAGTGGGATTCGCTATTGTTACGCTGGTGGTCTGTATGCTCGCCGCGTGGGAATGGGGACAGTTTAGCGGCTTTACCTCACGCAGTCAGCGAGTATGGCTTGCGGTACTCTGTGGCTTTATCCTGGCCATAATGCTGTTTACGTTGCCTGAATATCATCATGATATTCATCAACCGCTGGTTGCTGGTTCCCTGTGGGTATCGCTGGCCTGGTGGGTTGCTGCTCTGCTGCTGGTGCTTTTCTACCCCGGCTCTGCGGCAATCTGGCGTAATTCAAAAGTGCTGCGGCTTATTTTTGGTTTGCTCACGATTGTTCCATTTTTCTGGGGTATGGTCGCACTGCGTGCCTGGCACTATGACGAAAACCACTACAGCGGCGCGATCTGGCTGCTTTATGTGATGATTCTCGTTTGGGGGGCTGACTCCGGGGCCTATATGTTTGGTAAACTGTTTGGCAAACATAAACTGGCGCCGAAGGTTTCCCCGGGTAAAACCTGGCAAGGCTTCATCGGTGGCTTGTTTACGGCAGCGATTATCTCCTGGGGCTACGGCGTCTGGGCGAATCTGGAAGTGGCACCGTCAATACTGCTGGTGTGCTCGATTTTTGCTGCGCTTGCCTCAGTGCTCGGTGATTTAACCGAGAGTATGTTTAAGCGTGAAGCAGGGATTAAGGACAGCGGACACCTGATTCCAGGGCATGGCGGTATACTGGATCGCATTGATAGCCTGACAGCGGCTGTTCCGGTATTTGCTTGCTTGCTTTTACTGGTATTTGGGACGATTTAACGGAAGGTTTTATGCTGAGCATTCTCTGGAATCTGGCGGCGTTCATTGTTGCACTGGGTGTACTGATTACCGTGCATGAATTTGGCCATTTCTGGGTTGCTCGCCGTTGTGGTGTGCGGGTAGAGCGATTTTCCATCGGTTTCGGTAAATCACTCTGGACGCGCACCGACCGTCACGGTACGGAATTTGTCATCGCCCTTATCCCGCTGGGCGGCTACGTTAAAATGCTCGACGAGCGCGTTGAGCCTGTCGCACCTGAATTACGACACAGCGCATTCAACAACAAAACGGTTGGACAACGCGCCGCCATCATCGCTGCCGGACCGGTAGCCAATTTCATCTTTGCTATTTTCGCTTACTGGCTGGTGTTTATCATTGGCGTCCCCGGCGTGCGCCCTGTGGTAGGTGAAATTGCCCCCAATTCCATCGCGGCGAGTGCGCAAATTACGTCAGGGATGGAACTTAAAGCGATTGATGGCATCGAAACCCCTGATTGGGATGCCGTGCGACTGCAACTGGTAGCCAAAATTGGTGATCAGCAGACAACCATCAGCGTATCACCGTTTGGTTCCGACACGCGTCAGGACAAAGTGCTCGATTTACGTCACTGGCGTTTCGAGCCAGACAAAGAAGATCCCGTCGCTGCACTGGGCATTCGTCCACGTGGCGCTCAGATTGAGCCGGTGTTAGCCGAAGTACAGGCAAATTCGGCGGCGAGCAAAGCGGGTTTGCAAGCGGGCGACAGGATCGTTAAAGTCGATGGTCAACCATTAACAGAGTGGATGACCTTTGTTACTCTGGTGCGCGATAATCCGGGAACGTCCCTCGCACTGGAAGTTGAGAGGAAAGGTAGTCCGCTTTCGCTGACGCTGATCCCGGATACGAAGTCGGTCGGCAAAAAGGCAGAAGGGTTTGCAGGCGTTGTGCCAAAAGTGATCCCGCTGCCAGATGAGTACAAGACAATACGCCAGTATGGGCCGTTCAGCGCCATCCTTGAAGCCACGGATAAAACATGGCAACTGATGAAGCTGACGGTCAACATGTTGGGGAAATTGATAACCGGTGATGTGAAACTGAACAACCTCAGTGGGCCAATTTCGATTGCTCAGGGGGCTGGGATGTCAGCGGAATTCGGGGTGATTTACTATCTCATGTTCCTCGCGCTGATTAGCGTGAACCTTGGGATAATCAACCTGTTCCCGCTTCCCGTTTTAGACGGGGGTCATCTGCTGTTTTTAGCGATTGAAAAGCTAAAAGGCGGACCGGTATCCGAGCGAGTTCAAGACTTTAGTTATCGCATTGGCTCGATTTTGCTGGTGCTGTTAATGGGGCTTGCACTTTTCAATGATTTCTCTCGGTTGTAAGAGAGTGTTAGGAAGAACGCATAATAACGATGGCGATGAAAAAGTTGCTCATAGCGTCGCTGCTGTTTAGCAGCGCCACCGTATACGGTGCTGACGGGTTCGTAGTGAAAGACATTCATTTCGAAGGCCTCCAGCGTGTCGCCGTTGGTGCGGCCCTCCTCAGTATGCCTGTACGCCCCGGCGATACGGTCAATGATGATGATATCAGTAACACCATCCGTGCTCTGTTTGCCACCGGCAACTTCGAGGATGTCCGCGTCCTGCGCGATGGTGATACGCTGCTGGTACAGGTAAAAGAACGTCCAACGATTGCCAGTATCACTTTCTCCGGTAACAAGTCGGTGAAAGATGACATGCTCAAGCAAAACCTTGAAGCATCGGGTGTTCGTGTGGGCGAGTCTCTGGACCGCACAACCCTTTCAGACATTGAGAAAGGTCTGGAAGACTTCTACTACAGCGTGGGTAAATACAGTGCCAGCGTGAAAGCAGTGGTAACACCTCTGCCACGTAACCGTGTTGACCTGAAGTTGGTCTTCCAGGAAGGTGTTTCTGCGAAGATCCAACAGATCAACATTGTCGGCAACCACGCGTTTAGCACCGACGAACTGATCTCGACCTTCCAACTGCGCGATGAAGTGCCGTGGTGGAACGTGGTGGGCGATCGTAAATACCAGAAACAGAAACTGGCGGGCGACCTTGAGACCCTGCGCAGCTACTATCTGGATCGTGGTTATGCCCGTTTCAACATTGACTCAACCCAGGTCAGTCTGACGCCGGACAAGAAAGGGATCTACATTACGATTAACATCACTGAAGGCGATCAGTACAAGCTTTCTGGTGTTGAAGTAAGTGGTAACCTGGCAGGGCATTCTGCTGAGATCGAATCGCTGACCAAAATTCAGCCAGGCGATCTGTACAGTGGTTCCAAGGTCACCAAAATGGAAGACAGCATTAAGAAGCTGCTCGGCCGCTATGGTTATGCCTATCCTCGCGTACAAACACAGCCGGAAATTAACGACGCGGATAAAACCGTTAAGCTGCACGTGAATGTTGATGCGGGTAACCGTTTCTACGTGCGTAAGATCCGCTTCGTTGGTAACGACACCTCTAAAGATTCCGTTCTGCGCCGCGAAATGCGTCAGATGGAAGGCGCATGGCTGGGTAGCGACCTCGTTGATCAGGGGAAAGAGCGTCTGAACCGTCTGGGTTATTTTGAAACCGTAGATACGGATACCCAGCGCGTGCCAGGTAGCCCGGATCAGGTTGATGTCGTCTATAAAGTGAAAGAGCGTAACACCGGTAGCTTCAACTTTGGTGTGGGCTACGGTACTGAAAGCGGCGTGAGCTTCCAGGTTGGTGTACAGCAGGATAACTGGCTGGGTACGGGTTACTCTGTTGGTATTAATGGTACCAAAAACGACTACCAGACCTACTCTGAGTTCTCTGTCACTAACCCATACTTCACCGTAGACGGTGTGAGCCTGGGCGGTCGTATCTTCTATAACGACTTTAAAGCTGACAACGCGGATCTGTCCTCTTACACCAACAAGAGTTACGGTGCAGATGGTACGCTTGGCTTCCCTGTCAACGAATACAACACGCTGCGTGCGGGCTTAGGTTACGTGCATAACGACCTGTCCAACATGCAACCGCAGGTGGCGATGTGGCGTTATCTGGACTCTATTGGCCAGCCAACCAGCAAAAGCGGTCATGACAACGGCTTTGCCGCGGATGACTTCACCTTTAACTACGGCTGGACCTATAACCGTCTTGACCGTGGTTACTTCCCGACGGAAGGTTCTCGTGTCAACCTGAACGGTAAAGTGACCGTACCGGGTTCCGATAACGAGTTCTATAAGGTCACGCTGGATACCGCGTCTTACTTCCCAATTGATGACGACCACAAGTGGGTGGTTCTGGGTCGTACCCGTTGGGGCTATGGTGATGGTCTGGGTGGCAAGGAACTGCCATTCTATGAGAACTTCTATGCCGGTGGTTCCAGCACCGTTCGTGGCTTCCAGTCCAACAACATTGGTCCGAAAGCGGTCTACTACGGCGGAAACGACAAAGATAATTGTAATAAGTCCTCGACTTCCGACGTTTGTAGCTCCAATGATGCTGTGGGCGGTAACGCCATGGCCGTTGCCAGCCTGGAGTTCATCACACCAACGCCGTTTATCAGTGATAAATATGCGAACTCAGTCCGTACGTCCTTCTTCTGGGATGCCGGTACTGTGTGGGATACCAACTGGCAGAATACTGCTCAGATGCGTGCAGAAGGTATTCCTGACTACAGCGATCCGAGCAATATTCGCATGTCTGCCGGTATCGCATTACAATGGATGTCACCGCTGGGGCCGTTGGTCTTCTCTTACGCCCAGCCGTTTAAGAAATATGATGGAGATAAGTCGGAGCAATTCCAGTTTAACATTGGTAAAACCTGGTAATAATCCGCTGCAAAGGAATGCGTTGGCAGTGTAGCGCTGACAACTGGCGATCGGTAACACGGTCGCCTTGCCACGCAAAGAACGGTACCTTCTGGTGCCAATGGGATGGTAAGGAGTTAATTGTGAAAAAGTGGTTATTAGCTGCAGGTCTCGGTTTAGCGATGGCAACTTCTGCTCAGGCAGCAGACAAAATTGCAATCGTCAACATGGGTAATTTGTTCCAGCAGGTTGCACAGAAAACTGGCGTTTCTGCGACTCTGGAAAACGAATTCAAAGGCCGTGCAAGCGAACTGCAGGGTATGGAAAACGATCTTCAGTCCAAAATGCAGCGTCTGCAGCGTGATGGTTCTACCATGAAAGCAAGCGATCGCAGCAAGCTGGAAAAAGACGTAATGGCTCAGCGCCAGGCGTTCTCTCAGAAAGCGCAGGCTTTCGAGCAGGATCGTCAGCGTCGTTCTAACGAAGAACGTGGCAAGCTGGTAACTCGCATTCAGACTGCTGTTAAAGCAGTGGCTGCCGATCAGAGCATCGATCTGGTTGTTGATGCGAACGCCGTCGCTTTCAACAGCAAAGATGTTAAAGACATCACCGCTGATGTTCTGAAACAGGTTAAATAAGTAATGCCTTCAATTCGACTGGCTGATTTAGCTCAGCAGTTGGATGCAGAATTACACGGTGATGGCGATATCGTCATCACCGCTGTTGCGTCCATGCAATCTGCTAAAGCTGGCACGATTACCTTCATGGTAAGCCCTAAGTACCGTGAGCAACTGGCTCAATGCCAGGCGTCAGCTGTTGTTCTGACGCAGGACGATCTTCCATATGCCACTGTAAGCGCACTGGTAGTGAAAAACCCCTACCTGACTTATGCACGCATGGCACAAATTCTTGACACCACGCCGCAGCCGGCCCAGAACATTGCTGCCAGTGCAGCGATTGATCCGACGGCTCAGTTGGGTAACAACGTAGCGGTTGGTGCGAATGCCGTTATCGAGTCTGGCGTAGTGTTGGGCGATAACGTCGTTATCGGACCGGGTTGCTTCGTTGGGAAAAATACGAAAATCGGCGCCGGGACCCGTTTATGGGCCAATGTGTCCATTTACCATGAAGTTGAAATTGGCGAAAATTGCCTCGTCCAGTCCAGTACAGTGATTGGATCGGATGGCTTTGGTTACGCTAACGATCGTGGTAATTGGGTTAAAATCCCACAGCTTGGTCGCGTGATCATTGGCGATCGTGTGGAGATCGGGGCCTGTACCACTATTGACCGTGGCGCGCTTGACGACACGATCATTGGCAATGGTGTTATCATTGATAACCAGTGCCAGATTGCGCATAACGTTGTGATTGGCGACAATACCGCGGTAGCGGGGGGCGTCATCATGGCTGGCAGCCTGAAAATTGGCCGTTACTGCATGATTGGCGGCGCGAGCGTGATTAATGGCCATATGGAAATATGCGACAAAGTCACAGTGACGGGAATGGGCATGGTAATGCGCCCTATCACTGAACCTGGCGTCTATTCCTCCGGCATCCCGCTGCAACCCAACAAGGTATGGCGTAAAACAGCAGCTCTGGTGATGAACATTGATGATATGAGCAAGCGTCTCAAGTCTCTTGAGCGCAAGATCGATCAACAAGACTAAACGTCATCCGTTTAACGCTATTTTTCCCGGCCTGTCGGCTTTCTAATAAACCGGCAGGCCGTGTTATTATTGTTATCAGTACATTTTGACAGGAAGAGTATTTTGACTACTGACACTCATACTCTGCATATTGAAGAGATTTTAGAACTTCTGCCGCACCGCTACCCGTTTCTGCTGGTAGACCGTGTGCTGGATTTTGAAGAAGGTCGTTTTCTGCGCGCAGTGAAAAATGTTTCCGTGAACGAGCCGTTCTTCCAGGGGCACTTCCCTGGTAAGCCTATCTTCCCGGGTGTGTTGATTCTGGAAGCGATGGCTCAGGCTACCGGTATTCTGGCGTTTAAAAGCGTTGGCAAACTGGAGCCAGGTGAGCTGTATTACTTCGCGGGTATTGATGAAGCGCGCTTTAAGCGCCCTGTCGTGCCTGGTGATCAGATGATCATGGAAGTCACTTTTGAAAAAACGCGTCGTGGCCTGACTCGCTTCAAAGGCGTAGCGCTGGTTGACGGCAAAGTTGTTTGCGAAGCGACGATGATGTGTGCTCGTAGCCGGGAGTCCTGATACGTGATTGATAAATCCGCCTTTATTCATCCTACCGCGATTGTGGAAACCGGTGCCATCATTGGCGCTAACGTCCACATTGGCCCGTTTTGTATTGTTGGACCGCATGTCGAAATTGGTGAGGGTACAGTACTGAAATCTCACGTTGTCGTGAATGGTCACACGACCATTGGCTGCAATAACGAGATCTATCAGTTCGCCTCCATCGGCGAAGTTAACCAGGATCTTAAATATGCTGGTGAGTCGACCCGTCTGGAAATTGGCGATCGTAACCGTATTCGCGAAAGCGTCACCATTCATCGTGGAACAGTACAGGGTGGTGGGTTGACGAAGGTGGGCAGCGATAACCTGTTTATGGTTAATGCGCATATCGCGCACGACTGTACCGTGGGTGACCGCTGTATTCTTGCCAACAACGCAACGCTGGCAGGACACGTATCGGTTGATGACTTCGCAATTATTGGCGGCATGACCGCAGTCCATCAGTTCTGCATTATTGGTGCACACGTGATGGTCGGCGGATGCTCCGGTGTGGCGCAGGACGTCCCACCGTATGTGATTGCGCAGGGCAACCATGCCACGCCGTTTGGCGTGAACATCGAAGGCCTCAAGCGTCGTGGCTTTAGCCGCGAAGCGATTACTGCCATCCGCAACGCGTACAAACTGCTGTACCGTAGCGGCAAAACGCTGGAAGAGGCGAAGCCGGAAATTGCCGAGCTGGCGAATAAGTACCCGGAGGTGAACGCGTTCATGGAATTCTTTGACCGTTCAACAAGGGGTCTGATTCGTTAATGGTCGACAGTCGTCCGCTTACGATAGCCCTGGTCGCCGGAGAAACCTCCGGCGATATTCTTGGTGCAGGTCTTATCCGTGCGCTTAAGGCGCGTGTACCCAATGCACGATTTGTTGGCGTTGCTGGCCCGCTGATGCAGGCCGAAGGCTGTGAAGCCTGGTATGAAATGGAAGAGCTGGCTGTGATGGGCATCGTTGAGGTGCTGGGGCGGCTACGCCGTTTACTGCATATTCGTGCCGATCTTACTCGCCGCTTTACCGAACTGAAACCCGATGTGTTTGTCGGTATCGATGCACCTGATTTCAACATTACCCTCGAAGGGAATCTGAAAAAGCAGGGCATAAAAACCATTCATTACGTCAGTCCGTCCGTCTGGGCGTGGCGACAAAAACGTGTTTTCAAAATCGGACGGTCCACCAACCTGGTGCTGGCTTTCCTGCCTTTCGAAAAAGCGTTTTACGACAGATTTAATGTTCCGTGCCGTTTTATCGGTCATACCATGGCGGATGCGATGCCATTGGATCCGGATAAAAAAGCGGCGCGCGACGTGCTCGGCATCCCGCATGATGCGCACTGTCTGGCATTGCTGCCAGGCAGCCGTGGCGCAGAAGTTGAGATGCTGAGCGCCGATTTCCTCAAAACGGCGCAAATTCTTCGCCAGACATACCCCGATCTGGAAGTCGTTGTTCCGCTGGTGAATGCCAAACGCCGCGAGCAGTTTGAGCGCATCAAAGCGGAAGTCGCCCCGGATCTTCACGTTCGTCTTCTGGACGGGAAAGGGCGGGAAGCGATGTATGCGAGCGATGCCGCGCTGCTGGCCTCCGGCACGGCGGCGCTGGAATGTATGCTGGCGAAATGCCCGATGGTGGTCGGCTATCGCATGAAGCCGTTCACCTTCTGGCTGGCAAAACGTCTGGTGAAAACGGATTATGTCTCCCTGCCAAACCTGCTTGCCGGGCGCGAGCTGGTGAAAGAGCTGTTGCAGGATGAGTGCCAGCCACAGGCGCTTGCCGATGCGTTGCTGCCGCTGCTCGCCGACGGCAAGACCAGCCACCAGATGCATGATACGTTCCGTGAACTGCATCAGCAGATCCGCTGTAATGCCGATGAGCAAGCGGCTGATGCGGTGCTGGAGTTAGCTAGATGATGGAATTTGTATATCCTCATACCCACCTTGTGGCGGGTGTGGATGAAGTGGGGCGTGGGCCGTTAGTGGGGGCTGTAGTGACCGCAGCGGTGATCCTCGATCCGACCCGCCCGATTATTGGACTGAACGACTCTAAAAAATTGTCCGAAAAGCGTCGACTGGCGCTGTTTAGTGAGATTCAGGAGAAGGCGCTGGCCTGGAGCCTGGGGCGCGCTGAACCGCATGAAATCGACGAGCTGAATATTTTGCATGCCACGATGCTGGCGATGCAGCGTGCGGTGGCGGGTCTGAAAATACCCCCGGAATACGTCCTGATTGACGGTAACCGTTGTCCGTCATTGCCTATGCCTTCGATGGCCGTGGTCAAAGGCGATAGCCGCGTCGCAGAAATCAGTGCCGCTTCTATTATTGCCAAAGTGACACGCGATGCCGAAATGGCCGCGCTGGATCTCACTTACCCTCAGTATGGTTTCGCCCAGCACAAGGGGTATCCAACAGCTTTCCATCTGGAAAAGCTGGCTGAACATGGCGCAACCGAACATCACCGGCGCAGCTTTGGCCCGGTGAAACGCGCGCTGGGACTGGTGTCCTGAATCAATACGCAAGCAATTAAGTAACGCGGAATCTGAAGATGGCTGAACCACGTTTCGTACACCTGCGGGTGCATAGTGACTACTCCATGATCGATGGGCTGGCGAAGACCGGACCGCTGGTTAAAAAGGCGGCCTCTCTTGGCATGCCTGCACTGGCGATCACCGATTTTACCAACCTGTGTGGCCTGGTGAAGTTCTACGGAACGGCGCATGGCGCGGGGATGAAGCCTATCGTCGGTGCAGATTTTCATGTGCAGAGCGATCTCATCGGCGATGAAATGACGCAAATTTCCGTGTTAGCGATGAACAACACGGGTTATCAAAACCTCACACTGCTTATCTCAAAAGCCTATCAACGCGGCTATGGCGCGCTGGGGCCGTGGATCGACCGCGACTGGCTGGCTGAGCTAAATGAAGGGCTGCTGCTCATCTCTGGCGGCCGTATGGGTGATGTCGGTAAATGCCTGCTGCGTGGCAACAGCGCATTGGTGGATCAGTGCATCTCGTTTTATGAAGAGTACTTCCCGGATCGCTATTATCTGGAGTTGATTCGTACTGGCCGCCCTGACGAAGAGAATTATCTGCACGCTGCTGTCGCGTTGGCTGAAGAGCGCGGCTTGCCCGTGGTGGCAACGAATGACGTGCGTTTCCTGGAGTCCGGTGATTTTGACGCGCACGAAATCCGCGTCGCTATCCACGATGGCTTCACCCTCGACGATCCAAAGCGTCCGCGTAATTACTCCTCGCAGCAATATATGCGCAGCGAAGAGGAAATGTGCGAACTCTTCTCCGATATTCCGGAAGCGCTGGAAAACAGCGTCGAGATAGCAAAACGCTGCAACGTTACCGTGCGCCTCGGAGAATACTTCCTTCCGCAGTTCCCGACGGGAGATATGACCACGGAAGATTTCCTGGTCGTGAAATCCAAAGAGGGTCTGGAAGAGCGTCTGGAATTCCTGTTCCCGGATGAAGAAGAACGCAAAAAACGTCGTCCTGAATATGACGAACGCCTGGATATAGAACTCCAGGTGATCAACCAGATGGGCTTCCCAGGCTACTTCCTGATCGTTATGGAGTTTATCCAGTGGTCGAAGGATAACGGCGTGCCGGTAGGTCCGGGACGTGGTTCCGGTGCGGGTTCACTGGTTGCTTACGCACTCAAAATTACCGACCTCGATCCGCTGGAATTCGACCTGCTGTTCGAACGTTTCCTTAACCCGGAACGTGTCTCCATGCCCGACTTCGACGTCGACTTCTGCATGGAGAAACGCGACCAGGTTATCGAGCACGTGGCGGATATGTACGGTCGTGATGCGGTATCGCAGATTATTACTTTCGGTACGATGGCGGCAAAAGCGGTTATCCGCGACGTAGGCCGCGTGCTGGGACATCCGTACGGCTTTGTTGATCGTATCTCGAAACTGGTCCCGCCCGATCCGGGCATGACGCTGGCGAAAGCGTTCGAAGCCGAGCCGCAACTGCCGGAAATTTACGAAGCTGACGAAGAAGTCAAAGCGCTGATCGACATGGCGCGTAAGCTGGAAGGGGTCACGCGTAACGCCGGAAAACATGCGGGTGGGGTGGTTATTGCTCCAACCAAAATTACCGATTTTGCGCCGCTTTACTGTGATGAAGCAGGTCAGCATCCGGTTACCCAGTTTGACAAGAACGATGTGGAATACGCCGGGCTGGTGAAGTTCGACTTCCTCGGTCTGCGTACTTTGACCATCATCAACTGGGCGCTGGAGATGATCAACGCCCGCCGTGAGAAGAACGGCGAGCCGCCGCTGGATATTGCCGCTATCCCGCTGGATGACAAGAAAAGTTTCGACATGCTGCAGCGCTCGGAGACCACCGCGGTCTTCCAGCTTGAATCCCGCGGCATGAAAGACCTGATTAAACGTCTGCAACCTGACTGTTTCGAAGATATGATCGCACTGGTGGCGCTGTTCCGTCCGGGGCCCCTTCAGTCAGGGATGGTAGATAACTTTATCGACCGTAAGCACGGGCGCGAAGAGATTTCCTACCCGGACGTTCAGTGGCAGCATGAAAGCCTGAAACCAGTACTGGAACCGACCTACGGCATCATTCTGTACCAGGAACAGGTTATGCAGATTGCCCAGGTGCTCTCTGGTTATACCCTTGGCGGTGCGGACATGCTGCGTCGTGCGATGGGTAAGAAAAAGCCGGAAGAGATGGCCAAGCAGCGTGGCACCTTCGAAGAAGGGGCGAAAAAGAACGGCGTTGACGGCGAACTGGCGATGAAAATTTTCGACCTGGTGGAGAAATTCGCCGGGTACGGATTTAACAAATCTCACTCTGCCGCCTATGCTTTGGTTTCGTATCAGACGCTGTGGCTGAAAGCGCACTATCCGGCTGAGTTTATGGCGGCGGTTATGACCGCCGATATGGACAACACCGAGAAGGTGGTTGGTCTGGTGGATGAGTGCTGGCGCATGGGGCTGAAGATCCTGCCGCCGGATATCAACTCAGGTCTTTACCATTTCCACGTCAACGAGCACGGGGAAATTGTCTACGGGATCGGTGCGATCAAAGGCGTAGGTGAGGGGCCGATCGAAGCGATCATCGAAGCCCGTAACAACGGTGGTTATTTCCGTGAGCTGTTCGATCTTTGCGCCCGTACGGATACCAAAAAACTGAACCGCCGCGTGCTGGAAAAACTGATCATGTCTGGCGCGTTCGACAGGCTGGGGCCGCACCGTGCCGCACTGATGAACTCGCTCGGCGATGCGCTGAAAGCAGCTGATCAACATGCGAAAGCGGAAGCCATTGGCCAGGCGGATATGTTCGGTGTGTTGGCAGAAGAGCCAGAGCAGATCGAGCAGTCATACGCCAGCTGCCTGCCGTGGCCAGAACAGGTGGTGCTGGATGGCGAGCGTGAAACGTTAGGTTTGTACCTGACAGGACACCCGATCAACCAGTACATCAAAGAAATTGAGCGCTATGTCGGAGGCTACAGGCTGAAAGACATGCATCCGACAGAACGTGGTAAAATCACCACGGCTGCGGGGCTCGTGATTGCTGCAAGGGTAATGGTCACCAAGCGCGGCAATCGTATCGGCATCTGTACGCTGGATGACCGTTCCGGGCGTCTGGAGGTGATGTTGTTCACCGACGCGCTGGATAAATACCAGCAATTGCTGGAAAAAGACCGCATACTTATCGTCAGCGGACAGGTCAGCTTTGATGACTTCAGCGGGGGGCTTAAAATGACCGCCCGCGAAGTGATGGACATTGACGAAGCCCGGGAAAAATATGCTCGCGGGCTTGCTATCTCGCTGACGGACAGGCAAATTGATGACCAGCTTTTAAACCGACTCCGTCAGTCTCTGGAACCCCACCGCTCGGGGACAATTCCAGTACATCTCTACTATCAGAGGGCGGATGCACGTGCGCGGTTGCGCTTTGGTGCAACGTGGCGTGTCTCTCCGAGCGATCGTTTACTTAACGATCTCCGTGGCCTCATTGGTTCGGAGCAGGTGGAACTGGAGTTTGACTAATACAGGAATACTATGAGTCTGAATTTCCTTGATTTCGAACAGCCGATTGCTGAGCTGGAAGCGAAAATCGATTCTCTGACAGCGGTAAGCCGTCAGGATGAAAAACTGGATATTAACATCGACGAAGAAGTGCATCGTCTGCGCGAAAAAAGCGTAGAACTGACGCGCAAAATCTTTGCCGATCTCGGCGCATGGCAGATTGCCCAGCTGGCGCGTCACCCACAGCGTCCGTACACCCTGGATTATGTCCGCCTGGCGTTTGATGAATTTGACGAACTGGCCGGCGATCGCGCATACGCTGACGATAAAGCTATCGTCGGTGGTATTGCTCGTCTGGATGGACGCCCGGTGATGATCATTGGTCATCAGAAAGGTCGTGAAACCAAAGAGAAAATCCGTCGTAACTTTGGTATGCCTGCACCAGAAGGCTACCGTAAAGCTCTGCGTTTGATGGAGATGGCTGAGCGTTTCAACATGCCAATCATCACCTTTATCGACACGCCGGGTGCATACCCGGGTGTGGGCGCGGAAGAACGTGGCCAGTCTGAAGCTATCGCACGCAACCTGCGTGAGATGTCTCGCCTGAGCGTGCCGGTCATCTGTACCGTTATCGGTGAAGGTGGTTCCGGTGGTGCGCTGGCGATTGGCGTTGGCGATAAAGTTAACATGCTGCAATACAGCACCTATTCCGTTATCTCTCCGGAAGGCTGTGCGTCCATTCTGTGGAAAAGCGCCGACAAAGCGCCGCTGGCCGCAGAGGCGATGGGCATTATTGCTCCACGTCTGAAAGAGCTGAAGCTGATCGATACCGTTATCCCGGAACCTCTGGGTGGCGCGCATCGCAAGCCTGAAGTGATGGCGGCTTCCCTGAAAGCACAGCTGCTGGCAGACCTGGCAGACCTCGACGTGCTGAGTAAAGAAGATTTGCTGAACCGTCGTTATCAGCGTCTGATGACCTACGGTTACGCCTAAGATTCACAATTGTCTGAAAAGCCGCACAATGTTGCGGCTTTTTTTATACCTGCCGTTTACCTTAACTATGCTTAGCTAATATTTTTCAAGGAGGTAAACCGTGAACATTATTGCCATTATGGGGCCGCACGGCGTCTTTTATAAAGACGAGCCCATCAAGGAGCTGGAACAAACCCTGCAGTCGCGCGGGTACCAGCTGATCTGGCCACACAATAGCGCCGATCTGCTGAAATTTATTGAGCACAACCCGCGTATCTGCGGGGTAATCTTCGACTGGGATGAGTACGACCTCGAGCTGTGCAGCGATATCAACAAGCTGAACGAATATCTCCCGCTGTACGCGTTTATCAATACCCACTCGACGATGGATGTCAGCGCCCATGATATGCGTATGGCGCTGTGGTTCTTTGAATATTCGCTTGGCGTCGCGGACGATATTGCGACCCGTATTCAGCAGTACACGCGTGAATATCTCGATAACATCACGCCACCGTTTACCCGCGCGCTGTTCACCTATGTGAAAGAAGGTAAATATACCTTCTGTACGCCCGGACATATGGCGGGAACGGCGTATCAAAAAAGTCCGGTGGGCTGTCTGTTCTATGATTTCTTTGGTGGCAATACGCTAAAAGCGGACGTGTCGATTTCGGTCACTGAGCTGGGATCTCTGCTCGACCATACAGGCCCACATCTGGAAGCTGAAGAGTATATCGCCCGCACGTTCGGCGCTGAGCAAAGCTATATGGTGACCAACGGCACCTCGACCTCGAACAAAATTGTCGGGATGTACGCCGCCCCCGCTGGTAGCACCTTGCTGATTGACCGGAACTGTCATAAATCGCTGGCGCACTTGCTCATGATGAGCGACGTCGTACCGCTCTGGCTGTCACCCACGCGTAACGCGCTCGGTATTCTTGGCGGCATTCCGCGCCGGGAGTTTACGCATGAAGCCATTGAAAGCAAGGTCGCGGCAGTGCCCGGCGCAAGCTGGCCTGTCCATGCGGTGATCACCAACTCGACCTATGACGGTCTGCTGTACAACACTAACTGGATTAAAAAAACGCTGGACGTGCCGTCGATCCACTTCGATTCCGCGTGGGTGCCGTACACCAACTTCCACCCGATTTACGCGGGTAAAAGCGGCATGAGCGGTGAACGCGTGCCGGGTAAAGTGTTCTTCGAAACGCAGTCGACGCACAAAATGCTGGCCGCCTTTTCCCAGGCTTCGCTAATTCACATTAAAGGCGAGTACGACGAAGAGACGTTTAACGAAGCCTTTATGATGCATACCACGACCTCGCCGAGCTATCCGCTGGTTGCCTCCATTGAAACGGCCGCGGCAATGCTGCGCGGTAATCCTGGTAAGCGTTTGATTAACCGCTCGGTTGAACGAGCACTGCATTTTCGTAAAGAGGTTCAGCGACTTAAAGATGAAGCTGACGGCTGGTTCTTCGATATCTGGCAACCGGAAGAGATTGATGAAGCAGCATGCTGGCCCGTCTCACCCGGTGAAAACTGGCATGGTTTCCGCGAAGCTGATCGCGACCATATGTTCCTCGACCCGGTAAAAGTCACGATCCTGACGCCGGGCATGGATGAGCAGGGTAAGATGAGCGACGAAGGGATCCCCGCCGCGCTGGTGGCGAAATTTCTTGATGAACGGGGTGTGGTGGTTGAAAAAACGGGTCCTTATAACCTGCTGTTCCTGTTCAGTATTGGTATTGATAAAACCCGGGCGATGGGGCTATTGCGCGGCCTGATGGAGTTTAAGCGCGCTTATGATCTCAACTTGCGGGTGAAAAACATGCTGCCGGATCTCTATGCAGAGGATCCTGACTTCTATCGCAATATGCGTATTCAGGATCTCGCTCAGGGGATCCATCGGCTTATTCGGCAGCACGATCTGCCGCGTCTGATGCTGCAGGCGTTCGATGTTTTGCCAGAAATGAAGCTTACCCCGCACAAGGCATGGCAGCGGCAGGTGAAAGGGGAGGTCGAAACCGTTGAGCTGGAAAATCTTGTCGGGCGCGTATCGGCCAACATGATCCTGCCTTACCCGCCGGGCGTACCGCTCCTGATGCCGGGAGAGATGATTACCGAGGAAAGCCGGGCCGTGCTCGATTTCCTGTTGATGCTTTGCTCGGTAGGGCGTCACTATCCAGGATTTGAGACGGATATCCACGGTGCGAAGCGCGATGAGAACGGCGTTTACTGGGTGCGAGTCCTAAAATAAAGATGGCCACTTGCCAGGTGCGGGTTTTCGGTTGTAACGTTCAGGGATCATAAAAAGGAGAAGCTATGCTGGGTTTAAAAGCTGTTCATCATATTGCGATCATTGCGACCGATTACGCGAAAAGTAAGGCCTTCTACTGCGATATCCTGGGCTTTACGCTGTTGAGCGAGGCCTATCGTGAGGAACGTGATTCCTGGAAGGGGGATCTCGCGTTAAACGGGCAATATGTGATTGAACTGTTCTCCTTTCCCTTCCCACCTGCACGCCCGTCACGCCCGGAAGCCTGTGGTCTGCGCCATCTTGCCTTTAGCGTTGATGACCTGGACAGCGCAGTAAAACATCTGGAAGCGCACGGTGTGGCGTGCGAAGCGATACGCGTCGATCCGTTCACCGACAAGCGTTTCACCTTTTTCAGCGACCCGGACGGCCTGCCGCTGGAGCTTTATCAGCAGTAATGATTTTCCTGTGTGATAATGCCCGCTCAGTTCGGGCATTTTTTATGTGTAATTTCCTATGACCTTACCCGCTATCGCCAAAGCCGTTTCACCGTACCGCCAGCTGCTGGTGGGGTTTAGCGGTGGCCTGGATTCTACCGTTCTGCTTCATCGTTTGAAGCTCTGGCGCGATCGGGAGCCTGATGTTCAGCTTCGGGCGATACATATCCACCACGGATTGAGTTCTCATGCCGATGCCTGGGTGGCGCACTGTGAGGCGCTGTGTGCCGCGTGGGCGATCCCGTTCATTGCTGAGCGCGTCACGCTTCAGGACGAAGGGCTGGGGATTGAGGCACAAGCACGTAAAGCGCGTTATGCCGCTTTTGCCAGCGTAATACAGCCAGGCGAAGCGCTGGTTACGGCGCAGCATCTGGATGACCAGTGCGAAACCTTTTTGCTGGCGCTAAAGCGGGGCAGCGGGCCGGCGGGGCTTTCTGCCATGCCCGAACGTGCTGAATTTGCCGGGACGACATTACTTCGTCCGCTGTTGGGTGAGACACGTGCGTCGCTGGAAGCCTGGGCACGGGAATATCAGCTGAACTGGATTGAAGATGAGAGCAATCAGGATGACAGCTACGACCGTAATTTTCTGCGTCTGCATGTCCTCCCGCTTTTGAGCGAGCGCTGGCCGCATTTTGCTGACGCCACAGCAAGAAGCGCCATGCTGTGCGCCGAACAGGAAGCATTGCTGGATGAGTTGTTGAGTGAAGAGCTGGCTCAACTGATCTCTGAAGACGGATCGCTGGCGATCGCACCGCTGGAAGCGATGAGCCCGGTGCGTCGGGCGGCACTGTTACGACGCTGGCTGGCCACTCATCGCGCCGCAATGCCATCGCGGGCAATGCTGAGCCGTATCTGGGACGAAGTTGCTCGGTCGCGGGAGGATGCGTCCCCGTGCGTACATTTGAATGGTTATGACGTAAGGCGCTATAAAGGGAAGCTCTGGTGGATAAAATCTACCCCCTCTTTTAGCGATGTCGTACTCAACTGGGCGTCACCCGAATTACCGCTGATATTGCCCTGTGATGCAGGACGAGTCTCTCTGGTATCGTCTGGCCATGTACGCCTACCGAATGGCGGTGAACAGGTTACCGTGCGCTTTAAGGCTGGCGGCATGCTGCATATCGTCGGGCGCAACGGGGGGCGGAAGCTGAAGAAAATATGGCAGGAGTGTAACGTGCCACCGTGGCTGCGCGATACAACGCCACTCCTTTTCTACGGCGAAACGCTGATTGCTGCTGCAGGGGTTTTCATCACGGAAGAGGGATGGGCAGAAGAGGGTGTTAGTTTTGCATGGCAGAAAGCGTAACGGGCAGCCTGGCTGCCCGTTAGTGTCATCAGGATTCGCTCACCACGACGGTGCCGATTTGCGGGTGGCTGAAGCTGGCTATTTTGTCCAGACGCAGCTCACGCGTCGCACCGGCATCTTCCACGATCAGATATTCCACATTCTTACGCGAAACCAGATCGCTGGCTTTCGCCTTCAACACTTCGCCATCTTTTAGCTCCAGCGTCAGTAATAAATGATGCTGGCAGGCGAGTTCGAGGTTGTCATAGTCATCACAATTGATGGGTTGATAAGTATCATTCATCGACATAATCGCTCACCAGTAAATTCGCCGCAGCATACGCTGCTTTCTCCCTGACCGACTCTGAAAGGCTCTCATCAGAGGCCACTTCATTAAGCACTTTCAATACACAGCCCAGCGCGTCCGGGACATACCCCAGATCCCCGCTGGCGATTTCCGCATACCGTTTGCGAATTAACTCACAATAATTATTCACATCCCCTCCCGCCAGCGCACTGACTTACTGTGAGATATCATTAAGCCTACGAAGATAAACTCGGTTTAGCAAGGTGACTATACCATACTCATTTAAGCAATATCAGAGCCTTGATAGTGGTGTATTTATCACCCAGTAACAGCCTTTTGCCGCTGTTTTCGCTACAATGTGCGCCTGATTCGAATGGAGTTCTCTCATGGCGCTGAAAGCGACAATTTATAAAGCAGTGGTCAATGTGGCCGATCTTGATCGCAACCAGTTCCTGGATGCGTCGCTTACTCTGGCACGCCACCCCTCAGAAACTCAGGAACGCATGATGCTGCGCCTGCTGGCGTGGATTAAGTATGCTGACGAGCGACTGCAATTTACCCGAGGCTTAAGCGCAGAGGACGAGCCAGAAGCCTGGCTGCGCAACGATCATCTGGGTATCGATCTGTGGATTGAACTTGGCCTGCCGGATGAACGTCGTATTAAAAAGGCCTGCACCCAGTCCGCTGAAGTCGCGTTATTTGCGTATAATCAGCGTGCTGCGGAGATCTGGTGGCAGCAAAATAAAAGCAAATGCAGGCAGTTTGCCAATCTTACCGTCTGGTATCTGGATGATGAGCAACTGGCGCAGTTGAGTGCCTTTGCCAGCCGGACCATGATCCTGCAGGCGACGATTCAGGATGGCGCAATCTGGCTCTCTGATTCTCAGAATAATCTGGAAATTCATTTGACGGCGTGGCAACCCGCCTCATGATCGTCTTATCCCGAAACGTCAACATTCCTGACAATGAGCTGGAGATCACCGCCATTCGTGCTCAGGGGGCAGGGGGGCAGCACGTCAATAAGGCTTCTACGGCTATCCACTTGCGTTTTGACATTCGGGCCTCAAGCCTGCCAGAGTATTATAAAGAAAGCCTGCTTGCTGCCAGCCATCACCTGATCACCAGCGATGGCGTGATGGTGATCAAAGCTCAGGAATACCGCAGCCAGGAGCTCAACCGGGAAGCGGCCATCGCCAGGCTAGTGGCGGTAATCAAAGAATTAACCGCGGTACAAAAGAGCCGTCGGGCAACACGGCCCACTCGCGCATCGAAAGAGCGTCGGCTGTCGTCGAAGGCCCAAAAATCCACAGTGAAAGCACTACGCGGTAAAGTTCGTCGCCCGACAGAGTGACGAAAGGGAACACAATTTTCAGAAGGAATTCATTGTGAAAAAAGCATTATTATCAGCGCTGGCAGTGAGTACGCTGTTTGCGCTTTTCGGGTGTAACAACCGTTCTGAAACGCAGGTTTTGCAGCCCGCGCAGAATGAAGAGTTAAAGCCCATGCAGCAGAGCTGGCGCGGCGTATTGCCTTGCGCAGACTGTGAGGGTATTGAAACGTCTCTGTTCCTGCAAAAAGACGGTACCTGGGTCATGAATCAGAGGTATCAGGGCGCTAAAGAACCGTCTTCTTTTGCGACTTACGGGACATGGGCGCGTACGGCTGAGAAGTTGGTCCTGACGGATACCACAGGTGAGAAAACCTATTTCCGCGCTAAAGGCGAGGGGATGGAGATGCTCGACCGCGAAGGTAATCCGATTGAGTCCCAGTTCAATTACACGCTGGCACCGGTAAAGGCGGCCCTGCCTGCCACGCCGATGGCAATGCGGGGCATGTATTTCTATATGGCTGATGCGGCGATCTTTACCGACTGTGCAACCGGCAGGAAAGTCAGCGTGGCGAACAACGCACAGCTTGAGCGTGATTACGCTGTTGCGCGCGGAAATGACAGTAAGCCGGTATTGCTGACGGTCGACGGTCACTTTACGCTGGAGCCAAACCCGGATAGCGGAGAGATGGTGAAAACGCTGGTGGCAGATAAAGACGCGAAGTTTGTCGCGGGTAAAGACTGCAACAGCAAGTAAGCCGACATAGCCCCATTAAAAACCCCGCCGGAGCGGGGTTTTTGTTTCTTAACCTTTAATGGCTTTCACCAGGTAATCAAGAATGTCGCCGGTCTTGATCATCTGTTTCTCGCCGTTACGACGGTATTTGTATTCAATTTCGTCGCTGTCGAGGTTACGGTCGCCGATGACGATGGTATGTGGGATACCGATCAGTTCCATATCAGCAAACATCACACCTGGACGCTCTTTACGGTCATCCATCAGCACTTCGATACCCTGAGCGCGCAGCTCAGCGTACAGCTTCTCAGCCAGTTCCTGCACGCGGTAAGACTTGTGCATGTTCATTGGCAGAATCGTGACCTGGAACGGTGCGATGTTGTCCGGCCAGACGATACCACGCTCGTCATAGTTCTGCTCAATCGCTGCGGCCACAACACGTGTTACCCCAATACCGTAGCAACCCATGGTCAGGATCTGGTTACGACCATCTTCGCCCTGAACGGCAGCGTTCATCGCACGAGAGTATTTATCACCCAACTGGAAGATGTGACCGACTTCGATGCCGCGTTTGATCATCAGCGTACCCTGTCCGTCCGGGCTTGGGTCGCCAGCAACGACGTTACGGATGTCAGCCACTTCAGGTGTCGCCACATCGCGATCCCAGTTGATGCCGAAGTAATGTTTACCGTCGATGTTGGCACCTGCAGAGAAGTCGCTCATTGCCGCTACCGTACGGTCAATAACAACAGGCACAGGCATGTTTACCGGACCCAGAGAGCCTGGACCAGCATTGACCACAGCGCGGATTTCAGCTTCCGTCGCGAACGTCAGCGGGCTGGCAACCTGCGGCAGCTTCTCTGCTTTCACTTCGTTAAGCTCATGATCGCCACGTACCAGCAGGGCAACCAGCGGATAAGCGCTGCCTTCGGTGGATTTCACCAGCAGCGTTTTAACGGTTTTTTCGACAGGCAGGTTGAACTGCTCAACCAGCTCGGCAATGGTTTTTGCATTTGGCGTATCAACCAGCGTCATCTCTTGTGTTGCAGCTGCACGTGGCTCTTTTGGTGCCAGCGCTTCTGCAAATTCGATGTTTGCCGCGTAATCTGAGGAGTCAGAGAAGACCACATCGTCTTCACCGCTCTGCGCCAGTACCTGGAACTCATGGGATGCGCTACCACCGATGGAGCCGGTATCAGCCTGCACAGCACGGAAATCCAGACCCATGCGGGAGAAGATTTTGCTGTATGCCTCGTACATTTTGTCGTAGGTCTCTTGCAGGGATTCCTGAGAGGTATGGAAAGAGTAAGCATCTTTCATCAGGAATTCGCGAGAGCGCATGACGCCGAAACGTGGGCGAACTTCGTCACGGAATTTGGTCTGGATCTGGAAGAAGTTCAGCGGCAGCTGTTTGTAAGAGCTCAGCTCATTACGAATCAGGTCGGTAATGACTTCTTCATGCGTTGGGCCGAGGACAAACGGACGATCGCCTCGATCGGCAATTCGCAGCAGTTCCGGACCGTACTGCTCCCAGCGACCACTCTCCTGCCACAGCTCAGAGGGCTGAACAACCGGCATTAACACCTCGATAGCACCGGCGTTGTTCATCTCTTCACGCACGATGTTTTCGACTTTTTTCAGGACGCGCACGCCGGTCGGCAGCCAGGTGTATAACCCGGAGGCCAGCTTGCGGATCATCCCGGCGCGCAGCATCAGCTGATGGCTGATCACTTCGGCGTCGGCAGGCGTCTCCTTCAGAGTGGAGAGCAGATATTGGCTAGTACGCATGTTGTTACGGTTCCGTTTCGACTAGTGAGACAGGCTGAAAGGTCAACCTGACACAAAAAAAGTGGTTTAGTTTACCAGTGTGGCAAAGATGCCAAAAGAGAGGAGATTAAAATTACCTGGGTTCCAGGGCAAACACTTCAAAACCTGCCTGTGTGACGCGCCAGCGAACGTTAAAATCCAGCAGCCAGACAGCGTAGGTTTTCCCGGCTTCCTCTTCTTTGCGATAAGCGGGACGGGGGTCCTGCGCCAGAACTTCGGTGATGAAATTCTGCAAACGAGGATAGTGTTTCTCCAGTTGACTCAGCTGAGTTGCTATCTCAGGCGTAAAATATACAGGCATGTCCGCCTGGGGGGCATCCTGAGCATAACTTGCGCGCGCGTCCGGGAGAGCTTCGGCGAAAGGCAAATAGGGTTTGATGTCGATAACCGGTGTGCCATCCACAAGATCAAGACTGCCTAACTCGAGTATCACCTGATCCTTCTGGCAACGTATACCCTTCAGTTCGACCAGCGACATTCCAACCGGGTTTGGACGGAAGGTCGAACGCGTCGCAAACACCCCCATTCTCGCATTTCCACCAAGCCGGGGTGGGCGTACGGTTGGACGCCAGCCACCTTCCATCGTCTGGTGAAACACAAATACCACCCATAAATGGCTGAAAGCGTCGAGTCCGCGTACCGCATCGGCCTGATTGTAAGGTGCAATCAGGTGAAGTTCACCGCTTCCGCTGGTGACAAGACCGGGCTGGCGAGGTACGGCGAACTTCTCTTTATAGGGCGAGCGGATAACGCCTATTTGCTCGAACTGAAATGCACTCATTTCGCCGTAATATTCAGCGCAGAACCGATGCATACTGCCTGACGGTAGCAGCCCGGTGTACCGCTGGTCACTTCGCAGCTGTGCAGCAGAACAGCGTTAGCTTTCATTTTTGCGGCATTGATCTGCATGCGTTTACGCGCTGTCGGGATATTCGGTGGAGAGTCCTGGTTGGTCGCCTGGCAGGACTCACCGCTCACTTCACCCAGTTCACGGAACGGTTTACCGACGAGCTCATCAGCCTTAGTGATAATGCGAACCGGTGCAGGACGAACCACTTTCGGTTTCGCAGGCTCTGTTTTTGGCGGGGTTGCCGTGCTTTGAACAGGTTCAACGGGAGATCTGCTTAGCATAGAACAGCCGCTCAACATGAGTGCTAAAAGACAGATCGGTAAAGCACGCATAATAGTTCCTCAATGGATAATCAAAACGTCAGATATTGAATCAGTTGACTGCACAAATGACAAGACGGGCATAAGCCCGTCCTGATGATATTACACTGAGGTGAGATTACCAGCCTTTAACAGCGCCACCGTTAAACACTTTGTTCGCTTCCTGGTAAACTTCATCAGACTGATAGGCCTGAACGAACTTCTTCACGTTTTCCGCGTCTTTATTGTCTTCGCGAGTCACGATCAGGTTAACGTACGGGGAGTCTTTATCTTCAACGAAGATACCGTCTTTGGCTGGCGTCAGGCCAATCTGGCTGGCGTAAGTGGTGTTGATAACGGCCAGGGCAATCTGCGCATCGTCAAGAGAACGTGGCAGCTGTGGTGCTTCCAGCTCAACAATTTTCAGATTTTTCGGGTTTTCAGTGACATCCAGAACGGTTGGCAGCAGGCCAACACCGTCTTTCAGTTTGATCAGACCCACTTTCTGCAACAGCAGGAGAGAGCGTCCAAGGTTGGTTGGGTCGTTAGGCACGGCAACCTGAGAACCTGGCTGCAGTTCGTCCAAAGATTTAATTTTCTTGGAGTAACCCGCAATTGGGTAAACGAAGGTGTTACCCACACCAACCAGTTTATAGCCACGATCTTTGATCTGCTGATCCAGGTACGGTTTATGCTGGAAGGCGTTAGCATCGATATCGCCTTTGCTCAGCGCTTCGTTCGGCAGAACGTAATCGTTGAAGGTGACCAGTTCAACGTCCAGACCATATTTCTCTTTTGCGACTTTCTGAGCGACTTCAGCAACCTGTTGTTCTGCACCCACGATAACGCCCACTTTAATGTGGTTTGGATCTTTTTCGTCCTGACCGCAACCCACCAGTGCCAGAGAGCCGATTAGCGCGCCTACTGCTGCAAAGGTCTTTAATTTAAACGCCATGTTTTATCCTTAACTCGTAGAGTTTGTGTTGTGTGTAACGTTATTTGTGCGTAACAGCCCGGACGATGCGATCGCCAGAGAACTGGATTAAGTAAACCAACACAACCAGCAATACCAGAACGGTATTCATCACGGTAGCGTTATATCCAATATAGCCGTACTGGTAACCAATTTGGCCTAAACCGCCAGCGCCAACTGCACCCCCCATCGCGGAATAACCCACCAGGGTGATAAGCGTAATGGTAGCCGCGTTGACCAGCCCTGGCAGTGCTTCCGGCAGCAGCACCTTGCGTACGATCTGCATCGGTGTGGCACCCATTGCGCGGGAGGCTTCAATCAAACCTGTCGGGATTTCCAGCAGGGCGTTTTCAACCATACGTGCGATAAACGGCGCAGCGCCGACAGTCAGGGGAACGATGGCAGCCTGCAGACCGATAGAGGTACCGACAATCACGCGGGTGAATGGAATCATCCATACCAGCAGAATAATGAACGGGATAGAACGGAAGATATTCACCAGCGCAGAGAGCGTGCGGTATAGTTTCGCGTTCTCAATGATTTGCCCCGGACGTGTCACATACAGCAGCACGCCGACCGGGAGACCAATCACAAACCCAAAGAAGCCAGATACAAAGGTCATTGCCAGCGTTTCCCAAACGCCGCGAACCAGCAGCCACATCATCGGCTCAGACATAACCCAGTACCTCTACTTTTACGTGGTGTTCTTGCAGCCAGGCAATCGCGGCCTGGGTTTCTTCTTGTGTGCCGTGCATTTCTGTCAGCATGATGCCGAACTTCACGCCACCGGCGTAATCCATCTGCGCGCTGATGATGTTGTTGTTCACGTTAAAGCGACGCGCGGTTTCGGAAAGCAGGGGAGCATCGACAGATTGGCCCGTGAACTCCATGCGCAGCATCGGGACGCTGTCTGCAGTGGGTTCAGTTTTCAAACGCTCCAGATAATCTTCCGGGATATCCAAATGCAGCGTGGACTGAATGAACTGCTGTGCCAGCGGTGTCTTCGGATGAGAGAACACTTCACTTACCGTATCCTGCTCAATCAGTTCGCCGTTGCTGATCACTGCGACGCAGTCACAGATGCGTTTCACCACGTCCATTTCATGCGTAATAAGGAGAATTGTCAGGCCCAGACGACGGTTAATGTCTTTCAGCAGTTCCAGAATTGAACGTGTAGTGGCGGGATCCAATGCGCTGGTGGCTTCATCACACAGCAGTACTTTTGGATTACTGGCCAGCGCGCGGGCAATGGCCACACGCTGTTTTTGCCCACCGGACAGATTGGCCGGGTAGCTATCATGTTTGTCTCCCAGACCCACGAGGTCGAGCAGTTCGATGACGCGACGCTTCACTTCTTCTTTTGGCGTGTTATCCAGCTCAAGCGGCAGGGCGACGTTGCCGAAAACGGTGCGGGAGGCCAGCAGGTTAAAGTGCTGGAAGATCATTCCAATCTGACGACGCGCTTTGGTGAGTTCTTTCTCTGAGAGGGCGGTAAGTTCCTGGCCGCCAACTTCTACGCTGCCCTGGGTTGGGCGCTCAAGCAGGTTAACACAACGAATCAGCGTGCTTTTACCTGCACCCGATGCGCCAATGACGCCATAAATTTGACCAGCAGGGACATGCAGGCTGACGTTGTTCAGCGCCTGAATGGTTCGGTTCCCCTGCTGGAACACTTTGGTGATATTGGAAAGTTTAATCATTAGATTATTTTTATCGTATGTAAGTTAGCCGTGGCATTTTCTTCTGCCATATACGGGTGATGACCGTAAACAAAACGGATGTTAAGGCATCCAGACGTCTAAATCAATCCAACTCTGTACGATGAGCACTTTATTGCGCTGCGATTCATGAGATACTAGCCGGACATGCCTTTTTCAGGAGCAAACCGGTGGCAAAATCAGTACCCGCAATTTTTCTCGATCGTGATGGCACTATTAATGTGGATCACGGTTATGTCCATGAGATTGATGAGTTCGAGTTTATCGAAGGCGTAATAGATGCAATGCGTCAGCTGAAAGAGATGGGCTATGCATTGGTGGTTGTCACCAACCAGTCTGGTATTGCTCGCGGTAAATTTACCGAAGCGCAGTTCGAAACGCTGACAGAATGGATGGACTGGTCGCTGGCCGATCGCGGTGTTGATCTCGACGGTATCTATTATTGTCCGCATCATCCGCAAGGAACAGTCGAAGAGTATCGGCAGACCTGCGACTGCCGTAAGCCTCATCCAGGCATGTTTATCTCTGCGCAGGAATTTTTGCACATTGATATGGCTGCTTCTTATATGGTGGGCGATAAACTTGAAGACATGCAGGCGGCAACCGCAGCTGGCGTAGGCACCAAAATATTAGTACGCACCGGTAAGCCAGTGACGCCAGAAGCAGAGAATGCAGCGGATTGGGTGATTAATAGTCTGGCTGAACTGCCAAAAGAGATCAAAAAGCACCAAAAATAACCTTTTTGGTGAAAAGGTGAGCGGTTGAAATAAAAATGCATTTTTCCGCTTGTCATTCCTCGGCGGCCCCCTATAATGCGCCTCCATCGACACGGCGGATGTGAATCACTTCACAAACAACCCGGTCGGTTGAAGAGAAAAAATCCTGAAATAACGGGTTGACTCTGAAAGAGGAAAGCGTAATATACGCCACCTCGCAACGGTGAGCTGAAAGCCACGTTGCACTGCTCTTTAACAATTTATCAGACAATCTGTGTGGGCACTCAAAGTGACATGGATTCTTAACGTCCTCGGACGATAAATGAATACCAAGTCTCAACGAGTGAACACGTAATTCATTACGAAGTTCTTTTCTTTAGAAATAAAGAAACATTGAGCATCAAACTTTTAAATTGAAGAGTTTGATCATGGCTCAGATTGAACGCTGGCGGCAGGCCTAACACATGCAAGTCGAGCGGTAGCACAGAGAGCTTGCTCTCGGGTGACGAGCGGCGGACGGGTGAGTAATGTCTGGGAAACTGCCTGATGGAGGGGGATAACTACTGGAAACGGTAGCTAATACCGCATAACGTCGCAAGACCAAAGAGGGGACCTTCGGGCCTCTTGCCATCAGATGTGCCCAGATGGGATTAGCTAGTAGGTGGGGTAACGGCTCACCTAGGCGACGATCCCTAGCTGGTCTGAGAGGATGACCAGCCACACTGGAACTGAGACACGGTCCAGACTCCTACGGGAGGCAGCAGTGGGGATATTGCACAATGGGCGCAAGCCTGATGCAGCCATGCCGCGTGTATGAAGAAGGCCTTCGGGTTGTAAAGTACTTTCAGCGGGGAGGAAGGTGCTGAGGTTAATAACCTCAGCAATTGACGTTACCCGCAGAAGAAGCACCGGCTAACTCCGTGCCAGCAGCCGCGGTAATACGGAGGGTGCAAGCGTTAATCGGAATTACTGGGCGTAAAGCGCACGCAGGCGGTCTGTCAAGTCGGATGTGAAATCCCCGGGCTCAACCTGGGAACTGCATTCGAAACTGGCAGGCTAGAGTCTCTTGTAGAGGGGGTGGAATTCCAGGTGTAGCGGTGAAATGCGTAGAGATCTGGAGGAATACCGGTGGCGAAGGCGGCCCCCTGGACAAAGACTGACGCTCAGGTGCGAAAGCGTGGGGAGCAAACAGGATTAGATACCCTGGTAGTCCACGCCGTAAACGATGTCGATTTGGAGGTTGTTCCCTTGAGGAGTGGCTTCCGGAGCTAACGCGTTAAATCGACCGCCTGGGGAGTACGGCCGCAAGGTTAAAACTCAAATGAATTGACGGGGGCCCGCACAAGCGGTGGAGCATGTGGTTTAATTCGATGCAACGCGAAGAACCTTACCTACTCTTGACATCCAGAGAACTTTCCAGAGATGGATTGGTGCCTTCGGGAACTCTGAGACAGGTGCTGCATGGCTGTCGTCAGCTCGTGTTGTGAAATGTTGGGTTAAGTCCCGCAACGAGCGCAACCCTTATCCTTTGTTGCCAGCGGTCCGGCCGGGAACTCAAAGGAGACTGCCAGTGATAAACTGGAGGAAGGTGGGGATGACGTCAAGTCATCATGGCCCTTACGAGTAGGGCTACACACGTGCTACAATGGCGCATACAAAGAGAAGCGACCTCGCGAGAGCAAGCGGACCTCATAAAGTGCGTCGTAGTCCGGATTGGAGTCTGCAACTCGACTCCATGAAGTCGGAATCGCTAGTAATCGTAGATCAGAATGCTACGGTGAATACGTTCCCGGGCCTTGTACACACCGCCCGTCACACCATGGGAGTGGGTTGCAAAAGAAGTAGGTAGCTTAACCTTCGGGAGGGCGCTTACCACTTTGTGATTCATGACTGGGGTGAAGTCGTAACAAGGTAACCGTAGGGGAACCTGCGGTTGGATCACCTCCTTACCTTAAAGAACCTGCCTTTGTAGTGCTCACACAGATTGTCTGATGAAAAACAGCAGTAAAAATCTCTGCAGGCTTGTAGCTCAGGTGGTTAGAGCGCACCCCTGATAAGGGTGAGGTCGGTGGTTCAAGTCCACTCAGGCCTACCAAACTCCTTTTAAAGGATGAGCGGTACAGAGATTGCAAACGATGGGGCTATAGCTCAGCTGGGAGAGCGCCTGCTTTGCACGCAGGAGGTCTGCGGTTCGATCCCGCATAGCTCCACCATCCTTTACTGCGAACCCAAGAAAACTTCAGAGTGTACCTGAAAAGGTGCACTGCGAAGTTTTGCTCTTTAAAAATCTGGATCAAGCTGAAAATTGAAACGACACACATGTTATGTGTGTTCGAGTCTCTCAAATTTTCGCAAGTCGATGGTGAATCGAAAGAAACATCTTCGGGTTGTGAGGTTAAGCGACTAAGCGTACACGGTGGATGCCCTGGCAGTCAGAGGCGATGAAGGACGTGCTAATCTGCGAAAAGCGCCGGCGAGGTGATATGAACCTTTGACCCGGCGATGTCCGAATGGGGAAACCCAGTGTGATTCGTCACACTATCGTTAACTGAATACATAGGTTAACGAGGCGAACCGGGGAACTGAAACATCTAAGTACCCCGAGGAAAAGAAATCAACCGAGATTCCCCAGTAGCGGCGAGCGAACGGGGAGCAGCCCAGAGTCTGAATCAGCTTGTGTGTTAGTGGAACGGTCTGGAAAGTCCGACGGTACAGGGTGATAGTCCCGTACACGAAAATGCACAGGCTGTGAACTCGAAGAGTAGGGCGGGACACGTGGTATCCTGTCTGAATATGGGGGGACCATCCTCCAAGGCTAAATACTCCTGACTGACCGATAGTGAACCAGTACCGTGAGGGAAAGGCGAAAAGAACCCCGGCGAGGGGAGTGAAAAAGAACCTGAAACCGTGTACGTACAAGCAGTGGGAGCACCTTCGTGGTGTGACTGCGTACCTTTTGTATAATGGGTCAGCGACTTATATTCTGTAGCAAGGTTAACCGTATAGGGGAGCCGAAGGGAAACCGAGTCTTAACTGGGCGTTAAGTTGCAGGGTATAGACCCGAAACCCGGTGATCTAGCCATGGGCAGGTTGAAGGTTGGGTAACACTAACTGGAGGACCGAACCGACTAATGTTGAAAAATTAGCGGATGACTTGTGGCTGGGGGTGAAAGGCCAATCAAACCGGGAGATAGCTGGTTCTCCCCGAAAGCTATTTAGGTAGCGCCTCGTGAACTCATCTTCGGGGGTAGAGCACTGTTTCGGCTAGGGGGCCATCCCGGCTTACCAACCCGATGCAAACTACGAATACCGAAGAATGTTATCACGGGAGACACACGGCGGGTGCTAACGTCCGTCGTGAAGAGGGAAACAACCCAGACCGCCAGCTAAGGTCCCAAAGTCATGGTTAAGTGGGAAACGATGTGGGAAGGCACAGACAGCCAGGATGTTGGCTTAGAAGCAGCCATCATTTAAAGAAAGCGTAATAGCTCACTGGTCGAGTCGGCCTGCGCGGAAGATGTAACGGGGCTAAACCATGCACCGAAGCTGCGGCAGCGACGCTTATGCGTTGTTGGGTAGGGGAGCGTTCTGTAAGCCGTTGAAGGTGTCCTGTGAGGGATGCTGGAGGTATCAGAAGTGCGAATGCTGACATAAGTAACGATAATGCGGGTGAAAAGCCCGCACGCCGGAAGACCAAGGGTTCCTGTCCAACGTTAATCGGGGCAGGGTGAGTCGACCCCTAAGGCGAGGCCGAAAGGCGTAGTCGATGGGAAACAGGTTAATATTCCTGTACTTGGTGTTACTGCGAAGGGGGGACGGAGAAGGCTATGTTAGCCGGGCGACGGTTGTCCCGGTTTAAGCATGTAGGCGGAACGATTAGGTAAATCCGGTCGTTTATTAACGCTGAGGTGTGATGACGAGGCACTACGGTGCTGAAGTAACAAATGCCCTGCTTCCAGGAAAAGCCTCTAAGCATCAGGTAACATCAAATCGTACCCCAAACCGACACAGGTGGTCAGGTAGAGAATACCAAGGCGCTTGAGAGAACTCGGGTGAAGGAACTAGGCAAAATGGTGCCGTAACTTCGGGAGAAGGCACGCTGATATGTAGGTGAAGCCCCTGCGGGTGGAGCTGAAATCAGTCGAAGATACCAGCTGGCTGCAACTGTTTATTAAAAACACAGCACTGTGCAAACACGAAAGTGGACGTATACGGTGTGACGCCTGCCCGGTGCCGGAAGGTTAATTGATGGGGTTAGCGGCAACGCGAAGCTCTTGATCGAAGCCCCGGTAAACGCGGCCGTAACTATAACGGTCCTAAGGTAGCGAAATTCCTTGTCGGGTAAGTTCCGACCTGCACGAATGGCGTAATGATGGCCAGGCTGTCTCCACCCGAGACTCAGTGAAATTGAACTCGCTGTGAAGATGCAGTGTACCCGCGGCAAGACGGAAAGACCCCGTGAACCTTTACTATAGCTTGACACTGAACACTGGTCCTTGATGTGTAGGATAGGTGGGAGGCTTTGAAGCGTGGACGCCAGTCTGCGTGGAGCCGCCCTTGAAATACCACCCTTTAATGGCTGGTGTTCTAACGTAGACCCGTAATCCGGGTTGCGGACAGTGTCTGGTGGGTAGTTTGACTGGGGCGGTCTCCTCCCAAAGAGTAACGGAGGAGCACGAAGGTTAGCTAATCCTGGTCGGACATCAGGAGGTTAGTGCAATGGCATAAGCTAGCTTGACTGCGAGAGTGACGGCTCGAGCAGGTGCGAAAGCAGGTCATAGTGATCCGGTGGTTCTGAATGGAAGGGCCATCGCTCAACGGATAAAAGGTACTCCGGGGATAACAGGCTGATACCGCCCAAGAGTTCATATCGACGGCGGTGTTTGGCACCTCGATGTCGGCTCATCACATCCTGGGGCTGAAGTAGGTCCCAAGGGTATGGCTGTTCGCCATTTAAAGTGGTACGCGAGCTGGGTTTAGAACGTCGTGAGACAGTTCGGTCCCTATCTGCCGTGGGCGCTGGAGAATTGAGGGGGGCTGCTCCTAGTACGAGAGGACCGGAGTGGACGCATCACTGGTGTTCGGGTTGTCATGCCAATGGCACTGCCCGGTAGCTAAATGCGGAAGAGATAAGTGCTGAAAGCATCTAAGCACGAAACTTGCCCCGAGATGAGTTCTCCCTGACTCCTTGAGAGTCCTGAAGGAACGTTGAAGACTACGACGTTGATAGGTCGGGTGTGTAAGCGCAGCGATGCGTTGAGCTAACCGATACTAATGAACCGTGAGGCTTAACCTTACAACGCCGAAGCTGTTTCGGCGAAGAGAGACAGAAGATTTTCAGCTTTGATACAGATTAACAGAATTTGCCTGGCGGCTTTAGCGCGGTGGTCCCACCTGACCCCATGCCGAACTCAGAAGTGAAACGCCGTAGCGCCGATGGTAGTGTGGGGTCTCCCCATGTGAGAGTAGGGAACTGCCAGGCATCAAATTAAGTAGTAAGCCGGTGCATAAATCCGGTGGTTACAGTAGTCTTCGGTGGAGCGGTAGTTCAGTCGGTTAGAATACCTGCCTGTCACGCAGGGGGTCGCGGGTTCGAGTCCCGTCCGTTCCGCCACTTATTAAAAGCCCTGAGTTAACGCTCAGGGCTTTTTTCTTATCTGTCGTATAATTATTGCTTAATTAGCAAAAATCCTCTGCTTTTTACGCTCTTTTTCTGAACAACGACAATAGCGATAATCTTCCTCAGTTAACGAAAACTATGATTAACGAGGAATTACATGATTATCCCTGCATTTGGTCTCGGCACTTTCCGCCTGAAAGACGACGTTGTTATCGCATCTGTAAAAACTGCTCTTGAACTTGGCTATCGTGCCGTCGATACGGCACAAATTTATGAAAATGAAGCTGCTGTTGGTCAGGCTATCGAAGAGAGTGGTGTACCGCGTAACGAACTGTTTATCACCACGAAAATCTGGATTGAAAACCTCAGCAAAGACAAGCTAATCCCCAGCCTGAAAGAGAGTCTGAAAAAACTGCGTACTGATTACGTCGATCTGACTCTAATCCACTGGCCTTCACCGAATGATGCTGTTTCAGTGGAAGAATTCATGCAGGCATTGCTGGAGGCGAAAAAACAGGGCTTAACCCGTGAAATTGGTATTTCTAACTTCACTATTCCGCTGATGGAAAAAGCAATTGCGGCCGTTGGTGCAGAAAATATTGCGACTAACCAGATTGAACTGTCACCTTACCTGCAAAACCGCAAAGTTGTTGACTGGGCAAAACAGCATGGCATTCATATTACGTCTTATATGACGCTGGCTTATGGCAAAGCATTGAAAGATGAAGTGATTGCACGCATCGCAGCAAAACATAATGTGACTGCAGCTCAGGTCATCCTGGCGTGGGCAATGGGTGAAGGTTATGCCGTGATCCCATCTTCAACTAAACGTGAAAACCTGGCCAGCAACCTGTTAGCACAGGATCTCCAGCTCGACGACGAAGACAAAAAGGCGATCGCCGCACTGGATTGCAACGATCGCCAGGTCAGCCCGGAAGGGTTAGCCCCTCACTGGGATTAAGTTTGACCCCACCCTTTGTATCCTGAAACCCTCATACAGCTCCTTCGGGAGCTGTTTTTATATGCTCGCTCAGGAAGTCAATAAAGGCACGAATGCGCGTGCTTACCGCTCTGTCACTGTAATACACCGCACTAAACGGCATTTCGACCGGCAGACGTTTATCTGCCATCAGTTCCACCAGTTCGCCACGCGCAATCTCTTTATCAATCATGTAGTCAGACAGACAGGCGATCCCGTTACCTTCAAGGCACAATTGCTTCAGCGTCTCCCCGCTGTTAGACGACAACCCGCAGGTGATCTCATGTAACTGACCGTCAGGGCAGGCGACAGGCCAGGTGTTCAGCGACACAGGTTCCGTAAAGCCCAGGCACAGATGCTGCTTTAACTCTTCAACCGTCTCAGGTTTTCCATGCTCTGCAATATACTGCGGTGAGGCGATAATTTTGCGGTAGCTCGCAAACAGTGGACGGGCACGCAAGCTTGAATCTGTGAGGGTTCCTGCCCGGATGGCCACATCCACTTTCCGTTCGATAAGATTGATAAACGTCTCTGAGGAGACCAGAGAGAGCGTCATCTCCGGATAGCGTTCGCGGAAAGGTTTGATCAGCGGCATCAGAAAGTGAAGCACAACCGGCGTGGCCGCATCAATGCGCAGCAATCCACGTGGTGTGCTGCGGGTTTCCATAATCTCCGTCTCTGCAGCGGCCATTTCTTGCAGGATGGACTGCACGCGGCGGAAATAGCGCTCTCCTTCTTCCGTCAGGCTGAGCTGCCGCGTCGTACGGTTGAGCAGACTGACTCCAAGCTTCATCTCCAGCTTTTTCACCGAGCGACTGATGGCCGAGTTAGCCTGCCCTAACTGTTCAGCCGCACGGCTAAAACTGCCGCTTTCGACGACGGCGACAAAGATTGTCAGCTCTTCCGACGTTGCTTTCATTGTTGCACCACCTGCAAAATTCAATTGATATTTTGACCATTTTTGTTATTTAAGCACTGGCGCATACTGCCTGTCATCTTAATCCTGAAGAGACGGAGTATTTTATGCCACTGGCGCTACTTGCCCTCACGATCAGTGCCTTTGCAATTGGCACGACCGAATTTGTTATCGTAGGACTGGTTCCTACCATCGCCGACCAGCTTGCGATTTCGCTGCCATCTGCCGGGCTGCTGGTATCTATTTATGCACTGGGTGTTGCTGTCGGTGCGCCTGTATTGACGGCACTCACCGGTCGATTCCCTCGCAAGCAACTGTTGGTGGCGCTAATGGTGTTGTTCACAGCGGGTAACGTTCTGGCCTGGCAATCCCCGGATTACACCACACTGGTGATTGCCCGCCTGCTGACCGGCCTTGCTCATGGTGTCTTTTTCTCAATTGGTTCTACCATTGCCACAAGTCTGGTACCCAAAGAGAAAGCGGCATCAGCGATTGCGATTATGTTTGGTGGACTGACTGTCGCGCTTGTTACAGGCGTACCGCTGGGGACATTTATCGGCCAACACTTCGGCTGGCGTGAAACCTTCCTGGCGGTTTCTTTACTGGGTGTGATTGCTCTGGTAGCCAGTTTTCTGTTAGTGCCATCGAATATACCTGGTCGTGCGAGCGCCAGCCTGCGCGACCAGCTAAAGGTTCTGACGCATCCGCGCCTGTTGATCATTTATGCCGTGACCGCACTGGGCTATGGTGGTGTATTCACTGCTTTTACTTTCCTGGCGCCGATGATGCAGGATCTCGCAGGCTTCTCCCCGAATGCGGTGAGCTGGATTCTGCTGGGCTACGGTATTTCCGTCGCAATAGGTAATATCTGGGGCGGCAAACTGGCAGATAAACATGGTGCGGTTCCCGCTCTCAAATTCATCTTTGCAGCATTGGTTGTTTTGCTGCTGGTGTTCCAGTTCACTGCATCAATGCAATACGCCGCACTGGCCACGGTCCTGGTCATGGGGATCTTTGCCTTCGGTAACGTGCCGGGCCTTCAGGTTTATGTGGTACAGAAAGCAGAACTGTATACGCCCAACGCGGTGGATGTGGCATCCGGCCTGAACATTGCCGCTTTTAATATCGGCATTGCTATTGGCTCCATTGTGGGTGGGCAGACGGTTGAACATTTTGGACTGGCGCAAACGCCATGGATTGGTGCTGCGATCGTGCTTGTAGCCTTCCTGTTGATTGGTCTGAGTGGACGCCTTGATAGACCAACTCGGGTAGCACTGGGGTAACATCAGTAAGTGCTTGCTTACAAAACTGGAAAGCGGTTTCTCAGAAATTGCGTTGAAAGTGTAACCTAAAGTCCCTATAACATTAGAACCAGACCGTTTTCAGGGCTGGTTCATGTTACAGAGGCTGTTTCCAAAAGTGCGAAAAAATACCTATGCCATGCGTTATGTTGCCGGAATGCCAGCGGAGAGGATCTTGCCTCCGGGGTCGTTTGCGAGCATAAGCCAGGCATTACCTGCCGGCACACCGTTAAGCAGCGATGAGAAAATCCGTGTACTGGTGTGGAATATCTTTAAGCAGCAGCGTGCGGAATGGTTATCGGTACTTAAGAATTTTGGAAAAGATGCCCATCTGGTTCTGCTCCAGGAGGCGCAAACCACCCCTGAGCTGGTGCGGTTTGCCACCACGAACTATCTTGCCGCCGATCAGGTTCCCGCGTTTGTCCTGCCGCAACATCCCTCAGGTGTGATGACACTCTCTTCAGCGCATCCGGTCTATTGCTGTCCTCTGCGCGAACGTGAACCCATTCTGCGTCTGGCGAAATCGGCGCTGGTCACGGTCTACCCGTTGCCGGACACCCGAATGTTGATGGTCGTGAATATCCATGCGGTAAACTTCAGCCTGGGCGTGGATGTCTACAGTAAGCAGTTACTTCCAATTGGCGATCAGATTGCCCATCACAGCGGCCCCATCATTATGGCAGGCGATTTCAATGCCTGGAGCCGTCCGCGCATGAATGCCTTGTATCGCTTTGCGCGCGAGATGTCGCTGCGTGAAGTTCGTTTTAGCGATGACCAACGCAAGAAAGCCTTTGGTCGTCCTCTCGATTTTGTCTTCTATCGCGGTTTGAGCGTGCACGACGCCTCCGTTCTGGTGACGCGCGCCTCCGATCACAATCCTCTACTCGTTGAATTCAGTCCCGGCAAACCTGATAAATAATGGTGTGTCAGGTCTGCCGTGGGGCAGGCCTGTTCGGGTGCTGCCCTTTATTTTTCACCCACAAAGGACAGTACGATGACAACAACACGCTCCCATCATGACAACGTAGAAAAACAGTTTGGCTCTCAGGCAAGTGCGTATCTGAGCAGCGCCGTGCACGCATCTGGCCGCGATCTGGTGCGTCTCGGTGAACGTCTGGCGGCGTTCCCGCAGGCGCACGTGCTGGATTTAGGCTGCGGGGCAGGGCATGCCAGCTTTAAGGCTGCGCAACAGGTCGCGCACGTTACCGCGTATGACTTATCCAGCCAGATGCTGGCGGTGGTTGCCGAGGCGGCGAAAGCGAAGGGGTTGGAAAACATTGATACGCACCAGGGCTATGCCGAATCTTTACCTTTTGAAGATGCTTCGTTTGAGGTGGTTATCAGCCGTTATTCCGCACATCACTGGCATGATGTTGGCCAGGCATTACGTGAAGTAAAACGTGTCCTGAAGCCGGGTGGTGTTCTTATCATTATGGATGTGATGTCTCCGGGACACCCGGTGCGCAATATCTGGCTGCAGACGGTGGAAGCACTGCGCGATACCTCGCATGTGCAAAACTACTCCAGTGGAGAGTGGTTATCGTTCATTACCGAGGCGGGATTGATTTCGCGCTCATTAATAACCGATCGCTTACCGCTGGAATTCAGCTCATGGATCGCCCGTATGCGCACTCCGGAGGCATTAAGTCACGCTATTCGGTTGTATCAGCAGAGTGCGTCCGCAGAGGTGAAGGCTTACTTTGAATTACAGGAGGATGGTTCGTTTACCAGCGATACCATCATGGCTGAAGCGCAAAAAGCGGGATAAACAAAAAAGGCACCGAGGGGAATCGGTGCCTTTTTATCTTTCCATCGTGTTCTCAGGAGTCTGGCGTGGCGCTGTTCTTCACAAACAGCGTCAACTGGTCGCCTGGTTTCAGATTGTCAGTATCATTATTCCAGCGCATCACATCTTTGATGTTCACGCCGTGTCGTTTTGCGATACTGGACAGGGAATCGCCTTTACGCACGCGATAGGTGATGCTATCGCTGTTGCTGGCGAGACGCTGTGCGCTGCTACCTGCACCCACTGTCAGAGTTTGACCCACTTTAAGGCCTGAACTGCGCAGGTTATTCCACTGCTGCAGATCGCTTGCTGTCACGCCAAGACGTGATGCAATACCCGAAAGCGTATCACCTGAACGAACCTTATAACTGCGGCTGTTGACTGATGAAGCGTCCGCGATCAGCGTTGACTGAACGGCGGCAATTTCACCCGATGCTAAAGACTCGCGTAACTGATCGGCATGTTTCTGCGGAACCATTACGTACTGCGGGCCACTCGCCCCCAGCGTTGAGCCTTTAACGCCAGCATTAAAGGTTTTCAATTTACTTACCGACATACCCGTCATATCTGCAACCTGTTGAATATCAACTGGATTGCTGAGGCGAACGCGCGCCAGTGCACGACTTTCGTCTGGTGTTGGCAGTTGTACACCGTAACGCTTGCTGTTCTTGAGAATATCGCTCAATGCCAGCATCTTCGGTACGTAAATCTTTGTTTCCTGTGGCAGTGAGAGCGACCAAAAATCGGTGGATTTACCCCGTGCTTTATTCGCTTTCATTGCCTTCAGTACACGACCTTCGCCGCTATTGTACGCTGCGACCGTTAACAGCCAGTCGCCATCAAACATCTTGTTCAGACGTTGCATCATGTCGAGAGCGGCTGTCGTTGAAGCGACAACGTCACGACGCGCATCATAGCTGCGAGTCTGTTTCAGACCATAGTTTCGCCCGGTGCTCGGAATGATCTGCCAAATGCCTGCGGCATTGGCGCCAGACGTTGCGTGTGGGTCAAAAGCGCTCTCCACTATGGGTAGGAGTACCAGCTCCATAGGCATGTTACGTTTCTTAACTTGCCCGGCTATCCAGTACATATACGGCTCTGCCCGTAACGTTACATCGTGGAGATAGCTCTTATTTCTTAAGTACTTCTGTTTCTGTTCGCGAATCCGGCTGTTTTCCGGAATTCCCATCTTTAGCTCGTCGCCAATAGAGGTCCACAAGTCTTGATCCTGCGCGAATGATGTTCCATCGTCCATCCATCGCGCCGAACTTGCAAACTTCCCTGCTTCCCCTTGACCAGCTGCAGAAAGGCTCTGTGCGTGCTGTTGTACGTTGCTGCCGTTCTGCGACTGGCAACCTACAAGCAGGACAGAGGCGAGTAATATCGCTTTTGCCTTCATGTGTGTGTCAATAGTTGCTTAAAAGACGAGCGATGATAACGGCGAAATTTTGAAAAGGCAACCCGCAATTATCTGAAGTTATCTTTCTTTGACCTTAACCATGCAAAACGATGCTCTGGTTGTTGCAAATTTGTTTCTTGGTTAATTTTGTTAATTAAATCAATATCATCTGTTCGTAAAAATAAATTAATCTTGCGCTCATTTTTCAGAATTACGGGGAGTGTGTTTTGGTTTTTTGCACGTAACTCCTTCACTTTGTGATAATAATCCTGGATCGCGCGATCCTCGGGTAAGAGGTTAACGGAAAACTTCATATTTCCTAATGTATATTCATGTGCGCAACAAATAAGCGTGTCATCGGGTAGGGCATTAATTTTCTGTAAGGACTGATACATCTGGGTCGCTGTGCCTTCGAAAAGTCTTCCACAGCCTCCAGAGAACAGTGTGTCGCCACAAAAAAGATAAGGTTTGCTGTAGAAACACAGATGTCCCAAAGTGTGACCTGGTGTGGCAAATACGGAAAATTCCCACTGGTGTATGAGGATCTTTTCGCCTTCCTGGACTATCCGGGTTGTTCCCTTATCTTGTGTCTCTGCCGGTCCGTAAACCACAAGATGGGGAAAATGGGCCCGCAGCTCGGGAACGCCGCCAGTGTGATCGTGATGATGATGCGTCAAGAGAATGGCTTCTGGCTGCCAGTTATTCTCTTCTATGGCACGTAATACAGGGGCGGCTTCTCCGGGATCAACAATGACGCATCGACGATCATCGTCAACCAAAACCCAGATGTAATTGTCCTCAAAAGCAGGAATACTGATAAGATTCATACATTACCTCTAATAACGTGGCAGGTGTTTTGATGAAACCGGCAAGGATACCTCAGACTGTCGCAGCACCGGAGCGTTGGGCGGAATTGCCCTGGGGTGAATACTATCGCGAGGCCTTAGAGCAACAACTGAAGCCCTGGCTTGCGAAAATGTATGGCTTTCACCTGCTTAAGATTGGCAATCTCAGCGCGGAAATCAATACCGAAAGCTGCGCTATCTCACATCAGGTCAATGTCTCGCTCGGCGGATTGCCGGTTCAGGTGAAAGCAGACCCATTGCATCTGCCATTTGCGGAAAAGTCCGTTGATGCGTGTTTGCTTGCACACACGTTGCCCTGGTGTAGCGATCCCCATCGCTTGCTGCGTGAGGCCGACCGTGTTCTGATTGACGATGGCTGGCTGGTACTCAGCGGGTTCAATCCACTGAGTTTAATGGGTCTGCGTAAGCTGGTACCCGTGCTGCGCAGGACGCCACCTTACAACAGCCGGATGTTTACGATGATGCGCCAGCTCGACTGGCTTTCACTGCTAAACTTTGAGGTGCTCTGCTACGGCGGTTTTCAGGTGCTCCCCTGGGCGCGGCAGGGAGGGGTACTGTTGAGCACGCATTTGCCCGCTTTAGGCTGCATGCAGTTCATCGTTGCACGTAAGCGCACAATCCCTCTTACGCTTAATCCAATGAAGCAGAGCAAAACGAAAACGCATATCCGTCAAACTGTTGGTGCAACGCGGCAATACAAAAAAACCGATTAAACGTCGGGCTGATACCCTGCATCTTCATGTGCAGGATTGGATGCCGCAGCGCGCGCCAGTTCGTCGCAGCGTTCGTTTTCCGGGTGACCGGCGTGGCCTTTAACCCATTCCCATTTAATCTCGTGCTGGCCCAGCGCCGCATCAAGACGTTTCCAAAGATCGACGTTCTTAACCGGCTTCTTATCAGCGGTCTTCCAGCCGCGTTTTTTCCAGTTATGGATCCACTGGGTTATCCCCTGACGTACGTACTGGCTATCGGTGCTTAACACCACGTCACAATGCTCTTTTAACGCCTCCAGTGCCACTATGGCCGCCATCAATTCCATTCGGTTGTTGGTGGTCAGAAAATAGCCTTCGCTAAAAGTTTTTTCGTGCTGGCGATAGCGCATAATGGCGCCATAGCCGCCAGGCCCTGGGTTGCCGAGACAAGATCCATCGGTGAAAATTTCTACCTGTTTACGCATCTCTGGTAGACTTCCTGTAATTGAAACGTTCAGTTAAACGATAAGTCTGACATAAATGACCGCTATGAGCACTGCAATTACTCGCCAGATTGTCCTCGATACCGAAACCACCGGTATGAACCAGATTGGCGCGCACTACGAAGGGCACAAGATCATCGAGATTGGTGCCGTTGAAGTGGTGAACCGTCGTCTTACGGGGAACAACTTCCACGTCTACCTCAAACCTGATCGGCTGGTGGACCCAGAAGCGTTCGGCGTTCACGGTATTGCCGATGAGTTCTTGCTGGATAAGCCAACTTTTGCGGATGTCGCTGACGAGTTCCTGGAATATATCAAGGGTGCCGAGCTTGTCATCCATAACGCCTCGTTCGATATCGGCTTTATGGATTATGAATTCAGCAAGCTTAATCGTGATATCCCGAAGACAAACACCTTCTGTAAGGTAACAGACAGTCTGGCGCTGGCGAGGAAAATGTTCCCCGGCAAGCGTAACAGCCTTGATGCGCTCTGTTCCCGCTACGAAATAGACAATACCAAGCGAACGCTGCACGGGGCATTACTCGATGCCCAGATCCTGGCCGATGTCTATCTGACGATGACCGGCGGGCAGACGTCAATGAAGTTCAGCATGGAAAATGAATCTCAGCAAACGCAGGGTGAGGCGGGAATTCAGCGCGTTGTCCGTCAGGCCAGTCGGTTGCGGGTTGTTTTAGCCAGTGATGAAGAGCTTCTTAACCACGAATCCCGACTTGATCTGGTACAGAAGAAGGGTGGAAGCTGTCTGTGGCGCGCCTGAAAAGCGCCGGAATGCTTGTAAAAACATCGTTTGGGCGATTTTTGCAGCAAACGATTCAAAACGTGAGAAAAAGCGTTGACGAGATCGGAGGCACACCGTAATATGCGCCTCGTTCCCCAAACGGGAACAGTGGAGCGGTAGTTCAGTCGGTTAGAATACCTGCCTGTCACGCAGGGGGTCGCGGGTTCGAGTCCCGTCCGTTCCGCCACTATTCAGAAGGCCTGAATCAGAAATGATTCAGGCCTTCGTCGTTTCAGCATTCTGCAATTCCGTTCCCTCACTTATCGTTAACAAAACGTTAATTTTTATAGTGCAATTAATTAACATTTGCACAGATTTAGTGCGTTATTTGCACTGATGTTGTGCATTTCGCCACCCTCCCTCTCTCCAGATCTCAGACAGAATGTGTCTTTCTGTAAAAATAATTCACGCAGAATCATTTGGTTATCTCCCGCTTTCCAAAAAATAACCGAACCAATTGTGAATTGGTTTGGTTATTGCTTAATCATTAGCACGATAAGCTTCATTTCATATCAATAACTTATCGTTAATAAAAATAAAGTAATGATGAAAGCGAGCGAACCAATATGGAAAAACCGTCACGGTTTCTGGCAAATTCCAGCACCGCGCTTGAACAACTGCGCGGGTTAATCAACCAGCACGAGTCAACACCAGGCACTCCGCTGCCCACAGAACGTGAGCTATCGGAAACTCTCGGCGTAGGACGACGTGAAGTGCGTCGTGCGCTGGATGTGCTGGAAGAAGAGGGGCGCATCTGGCGTAAACAGGGCAAAGGGACTTTTATCGGTCCGGCTGCCCCGGTTGAACCGCTGGCCCTTCAGGGATTGGTTCAGCAAACCAACCTTCTGGAAGTGATGGAAGCTCGTCTGCAGCTCGAACCCGGCTTAGCCCGGCTTGCGGCACTGCGTGCCACCAGGGAAAACCTCGCGCTGATGCAGCGCATGCTGGAACGCATTGATAAGGTCAGCCCGGATGACCGCGATCTCAACGAACTGTGGGACAGCGCATTTCACCGGGCGATTGCGGAAGCTGCGGGTAATCGCCTGATGCTCGGCCTGTTTGATGCCATTGATGCCGTGCGGCGTGAACCGGGCTGGCAGCATCTGCGCGAATTAGCCCGCACCCCCGAACGTGTCGACAGCTACAACGACCACCATCACAAGATCATGTCTGCGATTATCCATCGCCAGCCTAATGAGGCCGCGGCCGCCATGCGCGAACACCTGCTCAGCCTGCAAACCGCCCTGATCCATGCTATCCACCTTGAGGACGACTTCACGCTATGACGACGATCCCGTTTAAGGACACTGCGCCTGTACTGAACCTGCATAATCTCAACGTTAAATTCGCCGGCTCGCCTGTGAGCGTCCTTGATGGTATTTCACTGATAATTAAAGCGGGCGAAACGCTGGCGCTGGTGGGAGAGTCTGGATGCGGAAAAAGTATCACCTCACTGGCGTTAATGGGGTTACTGCCCGCCAGCGCGCAGATCGTCAGCGGGGAGATGCAGTTTCGCCGTCACAATCTCCGCAAGCTTTCGCCTCGGGAATACGCTGACCTGCGTGGCAGCGAGCTGGCGATGATTTTCCAGGAGCCGATGACCTCGCTCAATCCGGCGTTTACGCTGGGGGACCAGCTTAGCGAAGCGGTCATGCGACACCAGAGTGTCTCGCGCGCAGAGGCGATGAATGTCGCGCTGCAGATCCTCGAGAAGGTACAGATCCCGGCGGCAGAGATGCGCCTGAAAGCATATCCCCACCAGCTTTCCGGCGGAATGCGCCAGCGCGTGATGATTGCGATGGCGCTGATTAACCACCCGAAACTGCTGATTGCCGATGAACCGACCACAGCCCTTGACGTGACGATCCAGGCGCAAATTCTCACCTTGCTGAACACCCTCAAAGAAGAGACCGGCACGGCGGTCCTGATGATCACTCACGATTTAGGCGTGGTGGCAGAAGTCGCCCAGCAGGTGGCGGTGATGTATGCCGGTCAGGTGGTAGAGCAGGGGAGCGTTGAGGCCATCTTTGCCGATCCGCAGCACCCGTACACTATCGGCCTGATGGGGTCGATTCCTTCTCTTGGGGCACGTAAGGGGCAGCTCTCCACCATTCCAGGCTCGGTGCCACTGCCAGAATTTATGCCGAAAGGCTGCCGTTTCGCTACCCGTTGCCCGTTTGCGCAGTCACGCTGCCATGATGAAAAACCTTTGCTCAATACGCTCGGCGCGGGTCATCAGGTTGCCTGCTTCCGCGTGCCGCTGGAGCAACACATTGCCCTGGGAGAAATTGCATGACTACGCCCATTCTTGAAGCCCGTGACCTGAGCAAGCTCTTCCCCGGCCCGAAAAAACTGTTTACCCCGGCACGGTTCGTCACGGCGGTCGATCGCGTTTCGCTTGCCGTGATGCCGGGCGAAACGCTGGCGATTGTTGGCGAGTCCGGTTCCGGAAAATCCACTCTCGGTCGTCTGCTGCTGCGCCTGCTGGCCGCCAGCGAAGGGCGCGTGTTTTACCAGGGGGAGGAGATCACCTATGCATCAGGAGCGCGTCTGAACCAGCTCCGGCGCGAGCTGCAGATTATCTTCCAGGATCCCTTTGCCTCGCTGAACCCGCGCATGACGGTGGAGCAGATTGTCGGTGAGCCGCTGTGGCTGCATCAGAATATGAAAAAAGCGGACCGCCAGTACCGCGTTGCCGAGCTGCTTAAAACCGTTGGCCTGCCTGCGGCCTGGGCTGGGCGTTACCCGCACGAGTTTTCCGGCGGGCAGCGCCAGCGTATCGGCATCGCGCGCGCGCTGGCCTCGGGACCGAAGCTGCTGCTGGGTGATGAGCCGGTATCCGCGCTGGATGTGTCCGTTCAGGCGCAGGTGGTGAACCTGCTGGAAAGCCTGAAGCACCAGCTGGGGCTGACGATGGTGATTGTCGCTCACGGCCTGGCGGTTATCCGCCACATGAGCGACCGGGTGGCGGTGATGTATCTTGGGCAAATCGTCGAGCTTGCGACTGTTGACGAAATTTTTGATGCGCCGCTGCACCCCTATACCCAGGCACTTATCGCCTCTGCGCCGCAGATGCAGCCAGGCGTTGAACGTGACGCGCCGCTGCTGCAGGGGGACTTACCGAACCCTGCCAGCCCGCCGTCCGGCTGTCGTTTCCACACCCGCTGCCCGTACGTCACCGACGAATGCCGCCAGGTTGAGCCGATCAATCAGGTGCTCGACGGCGGGCGTCAGGTTGCCTGCCACCGCTGGCAGGAGATCAACCGCGATCGCAGCGTTATCCAGATTGCTCCGCCATCTGCTGCCTTTCTGCGCCGCCGCGCGCTGTTTGAACACGCGGCATCTCACTCCTCCCTTCCTTCAAGGAACTCATGATAATGACAATGCGTAATTCTCTTTTGACCGTACTGGGAAGTGTAATGCTGCTCGGCGCGGCGCTGCCCGCCCATTCTGAAAGTGTCCTGCGGATTGGTCTGGGCGCTGACCCGGACATGCTCGACCCGCATCTGGCGCGCACCTACTATGGCCGCTTCGTGTTTGCCTCCCTGTGCGACAGGCTGGTGGACGTGGATGAAAACCTGAAGGTTATCCCCGGTCTGGCGAAAGACTGGGCGTGGAGCGACGACGGTAAAACCCTCACCCTGAATTTGCGCGAGGGCGTCACCTTCCACGACGGTGAGAAATTCGATGCTGCCGCCGCAAAATACAACCTCGACCGTGCCTTGACCTTAAAAGGCTCCCTGCGTAAAAGCGAGATTTCCTCCGTGGAGTCCGTTGAAGTCACTGGCCCGATGCAGATTGCCCTGCACCTGAAAACGCCGGACGCCGCGCTGCTGATGCAACTCACCGACCGCGCGGGCGCGATGATGGCACCCGAAGCGGCAAAAAAACCGGATTTTGCCGCGCATCCCGTCTGTTCCGGTCCGTATAAATTCGACAGCCGCGTGTCCCAGGACCGCATCGTTCTGACCCGCTTCGACAACTACTGGAACAAAGGCGCTTACCACTTCGACAAAATTATCTATCTGCCGATCCCCGATGCCTCCGTGCGCCTCGCGAACCTGCGCGCGGGCGATCTCGACCTGACTGAAGGCATCGCCGCCAGCGACGTGAAGACGGTGGAGGCTGACAGCAAGCTGGCGCTGGCGAAGGTCACCGGTCTGGGTTATCAGGGCATCACCTTCAACATCAACAACGGCAAGGTGCCGGCCAACGATCCGTTCAAAGACGCGCGCGTGCGCGAGGCGTTTTCTCAGGCCATCGACCGCGATGCGTTAAACCAGGTGGTCTTTGAGGGGTTGTACACCCCGGCCAATCAGGCGTTTTCGCCGGTCAGCCCGTATCACGTCAACCTGCCGGTACCACCGCGTGACGTCGATAAAGCCAAAGCGCTGCTGAAAGCGGCAGGCGTCACCGCACCGCTGACCGTCAACCTGCTGGTGCCGAACAACCCGACATCGCAGCAGGTCGGTCAGGTGCTGCAGGCGATGGTGGCGGAGGCGGGCTTTAACCTTAATCTGCAAATGACGGAGTTCGCTACCCTGCTCGACCGCCAGCAGAGCGGGGACTATCAGCTGAGCTTCTCCGGCTGGTCCGGTCGCCCGGATCCGGACGGCAGCATCTACGGCTTTATCAACAGCAAAGGCACCCTGAATGACGGCCGCTACAGCAACGCGCAGGTCGATGAGTGGCTGACCCAGGCGCGCCAGAGCACCGACCAGGCCGCACGCCAGCCGCTGTACGACAAGGTGGTGAAGCAGCTCCAGACCGATATGCCGATTGCCTACCTCTACTTCGAGCCGCGCATTTTTGGCCTGAACAAAAGCGTGCAGGGCTTTAAGCCGTACCCGGACGGCATCGTGCGTCTGGCCGGTTTGACGCTGGCGAAATAAACGTCCTGAGGAGAACCCATGCTGGAACTGATTTGCAAACGTCTGCTGCTGGCTATACCAACCCTGCTGCTGGTGAGCATGATGGTCTTCGGACTGCAAAAGCTGTTGCCCGGCGACCCGCTGATTGCCATGGCCGGCGAGGAGCGCGACCCGGCGATCATTGCTCAGCTGCGCGCGGAGCTGAATCTCGATGCGCCGATCCCCGTGCAGTATTTCCACTGGCTGACGCGGGCGCTGCAGGGCGATCTGGGCGTCTCCTTACGCACGCACGAACCGGTGATGCAGCTGATCGCCAGCAAGCTGCCGGTCACGCTGGAGCTGTCGCTACTGGCGATGATTATCGCGCTGGTGTTTGGCATCAGCATGGGGATCCTCGCGGCGGTGAACAAAAACAGCTGGGTCGATCATGGGGCGAACTTTGTGGCGATATCGGGGATCTCGATCCCGCACTTCTGGCTGGGGATCCTGCTGATTCTGGTCTTCTCGGTAAACCTGCAGTGGCTGCCCGCGTCTGGCTACGTACCGTTCAGTGAAGATCCTCTCCAGAACCTACGCACGCTGCTGCTGCCCGCGTCCGTGCTCGGAACCGGCCTGGCGGCGACGCTGATGCGCCACACCCGCGCCTCGATGATTGCGGTCCTGAAAGCAGATTACATCCGTACCGCGCGGGCTAAGGGGCTGCTGCCTAAGGCGGTGATCCTGAAGCACGCGTTTCGCAACGCGCTGGTGCCGGTAATTACCCTCACCACGCTGCTGTTCGGCGAGCTGCTGGGCGGCGCGGTGCTGACCGAGCAGGTCTTCACCATTCCGGGCTTCGGCAAGATGATCGTCGACTCGGTATTTAACCGTGACTACGCGGTGGTGCAGGGTGTGGTGCTGATCGTGGCGATTGGCTTCCTGATGCTCAACCTGCTGGCCGACGTGCTCTACGTTCTTATCAACCCGAAAATGCGAGGTTAACCATGGCGGAACTGTCGACTCAAACCGTTGTGCCTGCACTGCCGCGCGCGCAGAACCGGGTGCTGAAGAAATTCCTCGCGAACAAAAGTGCGGTGATTGGTGCGGTGATTGTGGGCTTCTTTGTATTGCTCGCGCTGCTGGCGCCGTGGATTGCGCCGTTCGACCCGGTCAAAGCCAACTTCCTGGCGGTGCGCAAAGCGCCTTCGGCGATGTACTGGTTCGGCACCGACGAGCTGGGGCGCGACATTTTATCCCGCATTATCTGGGGAGCACGCACCTCGCTGATGGCAGGCTGTATGTCGGTGGTGATTGCTGTTGTCATCGGCGTTCCGCTGGGGCTGGTTGCGGGTTACTTCCAGAAGATGTGGGATGGGGTGATCTCGCGCGTTATCGAGGCGCTACTGGCCTGTCCGTTCCTGATCATGGCGATCGCGCTGGGGGCGTTTTTGGGCCCGAGCCTGACCAACGCCATGATCGCCATCGGTCTTTCGGCGATGCCGATCTTCGCCCGCCTGACGCGCGGGCAGGTGATCGCCATCCGCAACGAAGAGTACATCGACGGTGCGCGGGCGATTGGCCTGCCGGACCGCTGGATCATCATCAAATACATCCTGCCGAATGTAATGTCACCGATCCTGGTGCAGGCCACGCTGGCGATTGCCTCGGCGATTATCGCCGAAGCCAGCCTCTCGTTTTTGGGGCTGGGACAGCAGCCGCCAAATCCGTCCTGGGGCTCGATGCTCAATACCGCGAAAGGTTTCCTGGAGCAGGCTCCGTGGATGTCCGTTTTCCCCGGCGTGGCGATTTTCCTTGCCGTGCAGGGCTTTAATTTACTCGGCGACGGGCTGCGCGATGCGCTCGAGCCGCGCCACGACTAAGGAGTCATGATGACCAAAGCGCTTGATTTCACATCCGGTTATGATTCACGACGCCCACCGATGATGGGGCATAATGCCGTTGCTACCTCGCAGCCGCTGGCGGCACAGGCGGGGATGCGCATGTTACAACTGGGCGGTAATGCCGTCGACGCGGCCGTTGCTACGGCGATGGCGCTGACGGTAGTCGAGCCCACAGGGAATGGTATTGGTAGCGATGCCTTTGCCATTGTCTGGGATGGGGAAAAGCTCCACGGCCTTAATGCATCGGGCCGCTCACCTGCCAGCTGGCATGCCGATCTGTTTGCTGGCAAAACCGCGGTGCCGGAAATTGGCTGGGACGCAGTGACCGTGCCGGGCGCGGTATCCGGCTGGGTCGCACTGGCGGAACGCTTTGGCACGCTGCCGCTGACCACCCTGGCACAGCCTGCGATTGATTACGCGCGCAACGGTTTTCCGGTCTCTCCGCTGATTGGTCATCTGTGGCAACGGGGCTACAACAAGCTGAAAGACCAGCCGGGCTTTAGTGCGTGTTTTGCCCCTGAGGGACGCGCCCCGCGCATTGGCGAAATATTCCGTAACCCGGCGCAGGCAAACTCGCTGGAGCTGATTGCCAAAACCAACGGCGAAGCGTTTTATCACGGCGAGCTGGCGCAGAAAATTGCCGGCTTTGCCAAAGAACATGGCGCACATCTTACCGCCGACGATCTGGCAAACCATCGTGTAGACTGGGTTGAACTGTTGTCACGTGATTTTGCGGGCGGTTCGGTGCAGGAGTTGCCGCCAAACGGGCAGGGGATCGCCACGCTGATTGCGCTCGGCATTCTGGAGCAGTGCGGTATCGAAAAACACCACCCGGATTCCGTTCAGGCGCTGCACTTGTCTATTGAAGCAATGAAACTGGCGCTGGCCGATCTTGATCGCTACGTGGCGGATGAAGAGCACATGGAATTCGCTGCCAAAGCGCTGCTGAGCGATAGCTATCTGAAATCGCGTGCAGCGCTTATCGATCAGAATAACGCCTCTGATTTCGTCTATGGTTCGCCGACGCAAAGCGGGACGGTCTACATCAGCACAGCGGATGCCAACGGCATGATGGTTTCGTTTATTCAGTCTAACTATATGGGCTTTGGCTCCGGGATTGTGGTGCCGGACACGGGGATCAGCCTGCAAAATCGCGGCTGTGGTTTTTCGCTGGATCCGAATCACCCGAACGCGCTGGCGGGCGGCAAGCGTCCGTTCCACACCATCATTCCTGGCTTTGCGATGGACGGTAAGGGAAAACCGCTGATGTCATTCGGCGTGATGGGCGGGCCAATGCAGGCGCAGGGGCACATGCAGATGGCGCTGCGCATTATGCTGCACGGACAAAACCCGCAGGCAGCTATCGACGCGCCGCGCTGGCGCGTGGTGCAGGGGAGAGAGGTGATCGTTGAGTCGACGTTCGATCGCAACACGATTGCGGCGCTACGCGAACGCGGGCATCAGATCGTGGTAGAAGATCCGCTTCAGGATTACAACTTTGGCGGTGCGCAGGTGATTTACCGTCTGCCGGAAGGGCATTACGTTGCCGCGACGGAAAGCCGCAAAGACGGGCAGGCATTAGTGAGTTAATGTTTTATCCGCCCTCTCCCAATGGGAGAGGGCGGTGGTGAGAGGAAAATTTCACCCAATACTAAACGGATCCGCATCCTGCCACGCCGGAAACTTCTCCCGATACTCCTTCAGTGCCGTCAGCGACAGCTCGGCATCAATGCGCGTCGCCTGATGTGGCTCGGCGGTGGCAATGATCTCGCCCTGCGGGTTCACCACCCGGCTGTCGCCACGATAGTGATGTCCGTTGCCGTCAGTCCCCACGCGGTTACAGCCCACCACGTATGCCTGGTTCTCAATCGCACGCGCCACCAGCAGCGACTGCCAGTGGAGGGAGCGTGGCGCAGGCCAGTTGGCGACATACAGCGCTACGTCGTAATCGTTGCGGTTGCGTGACCACACCGGGAAGCGCAGGTCATAGCAGACCAGCGGCAGAATTCGCCAGCCGCGCCATTCGAACACCACGCGCTCGTTTCCGGCTTCATAGTGATGATGTTCATCCGCCATACGGAACAGGTGGCGTTTGTCGTAAAAATGCACTTTCCCTTCTGGCTCAACCAGCAGGAAGCGGTTCACCGGCCCGCGCTCGGTTTGCAGGGCGGCGCTGCCCGCGATCAGCGCGTTGGTCTGCTGCGCTTTGGCATGCATCCAGGCAACTACCTCTTCCTGCGGCATAGACTGTTTAGCCGCTTCCATTGCGAAGCCGGTGGTGAACATCTCCGGCAGGACAATCACATCACGCCCGGTAATACCTTCCAGTTGACGATCAAAGTGACGCAGGTTGGCGGGGCCATCCATCCACACTAACGGTTGCTGCAAAATCGAAATCTTCAGACCAGGCACAATTCAGACTCCTCAAACGACCACTTTTTGACACTGTAGCACGACATAACGAGAAAATGTGGCAATAAAAAACCCCGCGCATGGCGGGGTTTGTGCAAGCGAAACGCCTTATGCAGCTTCAGATTTGCGGTGTTTCTCCGGTAGCTTTACCGGCTGCGTCGCCAGCTCATCCGGTTCGAAATCATCCACGTTGATACTGCGCAGACGGCTCTCTTCAGCTTTCACCAGGATTGCAGCTTCATCCTTATCGATGATACCGCCCGCCAGGGCCTGTTTTGCCAGTTCGTCCAAACGGGTAAACGGCAGGTTTTTGCCCAGCTGTTTGCAGATCTTCTGATGAATCGGATCGGCAGCCATCACGTCCAGCAGCGCCTCTTCCAGCAGACCCACCGGGTTATGCGGGGTTGGAGCCAGATACTGACCACGACCGATACGTGAACGGGTTGCGCTCGGAACCTGCAGGATCTTCGCTACTTTGTGATCCAGCTTGTCGGATGGTGCCTGGTGATGACGACCGGTCGGGAAGATCACCACGCGCAGGGCTCCGGCCACAAAACGGTTCGGGAAGTTCGCCAGCAGATCGTCAATGGCCTGTTCTGCCTGATACATCGCATCCTGTACGCCCCAGTGGACCAGCGGCAGATCCGCTTCCTGACGACCTTCATCGTCGTAGCGTTTCAGGACCGCAGAGGCCAGGAACACCTGACTCAGCACGTCTCCCAGACGTGCAGAGATACGTTCGCGACGCTTCAGGCTACCGCCCAGCACTGCCATAGAAACGTCAGACAGCAGAGCCAGGTTGGCGCTCAGACGGTTCAACTGTTGATAGTAACGTTTCGTCGCATCACCGGTTGGCGTAGCGCTGGTACGGCCATTCGTCAGACCGAGCCAGAAGCTGCGCATCTTATTGCTACCCACATGACCAATATGTTTGAACAGCAGCTTATCGAAGGCATCTACGTCGTTGTTCTGCGCAGCGGCCATCTCTTCCAGCACGTATGGATGGCAGCGAATGGCGCCCTGACCGAAGATCATCATGCTGCGGGTCAGAATATTCGCCCCTTCAACGGTGATTGCGATAGGCGCGCCCTGATAACCACGGGCGAGGAAGTTACCTTCGCCGAGCATAATGCCTTTACCGCCCGCGATATCCATCGCGTCAATGATCGACTGCTGCGCACGGTGAGTACAGTGGTACTTCACGATTGCGGACAGTACAGCTGGTTTCTCGCCCAGCATAATGCCGTAGGTAATCAGGGAAGCTGCGGCATCCATCACATAGGCGTTACCCGCGATACGTGCCAGCGGTTCTTCAATACCTTCCATCTTGCCGATGGAGATTTTGAACTGACGGCGGATGTGAGCGTACGCACCAATCCCCATCGCCACAGATTTCAGACCACCAGTGGAGTTTGACGGCAGGGTAATACCGCGACCTACAGACAGACATTCCACCAGCATACGCCAGCCCTGACCGGCCATTTTCGGGCCACCGATGATGTAATCAATCGGTACAAAGATATCCTGGCCACGCGTTGGACCGTTCTGGAACGGCACGTTCAGTGGGAAGTGACGACGACCAATTTCAACGCCTGGGGTAGAAGTTGGGATCAGCGCACAGGTAATGCCCAGATCTTCTTCTCCACCCAGCAGTTTCTGCGGGTCAGAGAGTTTAAACGCCAGACCGAGCACGGTGGCGATAGGTGCCAGCGTGATGTAGCGCTTGTTCCAGGTCAGGCGCATCCCGAGCACCTGCTCACCCTGCCATTCACCCATGCAAACCACGCCAGTATCCGGGATCGCACCCGCATCGGAGCCCGCTTCCGGGCTGGTCAGCGCGAAGCAAGGGATTTCCAGACCGCGTGCCAGGCGCGGCAGGTAGTGATCTTTCTGCTCTTCCGTACCGTAATGTTGCAGCAGTTCGCCCGGGCCTAAGGAGTTAGGTACGCCGACAGTGATGGCCAGGATCCCAGAGACGCCAGCCAGTTTTTGCAGGACACGGGCCTGAGCGTAAGCGGAGAATTCCAGACCACCGTACTCTTTCTTGATGATCATCGCGAAGAAGCGATGTTCTTTCAGGTACGCCCACAGTTCTGGCGGCAGATCGGCCATTTCATGGGTGATGGCGAAATCATTTGCCATACGGCACGCTTCTTCCACAGGGCCGTCAATAAAGGCCTGTTCTTCAGCAGTCAGACGTGGCTGTGGGTAGTTATGCAGCTTTTTCCAGTCCGGGTTACCCTGGAACAGGTCGCCTTCCCACCAGGTGGTGCCCGCATCAATCGCTTCTTTTTCAGTACGCGACATTGGCGGCATCACTTTGCGGAAACCTTTGAACACCGGGGCAGAAATCATGGATTTACGCATCGGGGCAAAGTTAAACGGCAGAAGAATGATAGCGAGTGGGACTAAAAGCCAGATATTCCAGAGACCTGCGACGCCAAGTGCAGCCGTCCAGGCCAGAAGAATCAGGCTGCTCAGGAATAAACTTACACGGTGATAGAACAACACACCGAGCAGAACAACGGTTGCGAGAATGCTCAAAATCATCATAAAGAAAAGCTCCCTTGCTTGTAGGAGGTCTGACCACTTGTGATGATATGGTTGTAGTTGATGTGAATTCTTTTAGCAATGTGTTTACAAAATAATTACAACCTGGTTCACATTGTTCGTGTTTTAGCCGGCACAAAAAATCAAAACGCCGAGCGATTCGTATGGCTTTAGCTTCTCGCTTTTCCCGCTATCCGGTACACTCCACTGTGTTATTTCATCAATACTGAAGGATTATCCTCATGTACCAGGATCTTATTCGTAACGAACTGAACGAAGCGGCGGAAACGCTGGCTAACTTTCTGAAAGATGATGCCAATATTCACGCTATTCAGCGCGCGGCGGTCCTGCTGGCCGACAGTTTCAAAGCCGGGGGCAAAGTGCTCTCTTGCGGTAACGGCGGTTCCCACTGCGACGCTATGCACTTCGCAGAAGAGCTGACCGGGCGTTATCGCGAAAACCGTCCGGGCTATCCCGCGATTGCGATCTCTGATGTGAGCCATATCTCCTGCGTGAGCAACGATTTTGGTTACGACTACGTCTTCTCCCGCTATGTTGAAGCGGTCGGACGTGAAGGTGACGTGCTGCTGGGTATCTCTACCTCTGGTAACTCTGGCAACGTGATCAAAGCGATTGCCGCAGCGCGTGAGAAGGGTATGAAGGTTATCACCCTGACCGGTAAAGATGGCGGTAAAATGGCGGGTACGGCGGATATTGAAATTCGCGTTCCGCACTTCGGTTATGCTGACCGCATTCAGGAAATTCACATCAAAGTGATCCATATCCTGATCCAGCTGATCGAAAAAGAGATGGTTAAGTAAGACTTCGCTGGGGGCTGAATTGCCCCCGCTGTTGTGGAGGTGATGTATGTGCGAATTGCTCGGGATGAGCGCCAATGTGCCAACCGATATCTGCTTTAGTTTCACCGGGCTGGTTCAGCGTGGTGGAGGAACCGGGCCTCATAAAGACGGCTGGGGCATCACTTTCTACGAAGGCAAAGGGTGTCGCACGTTCAAAGATCCACAACCCAGCTTTAACTCACCGATCGCTAAACTGGTGCAGGACTATCCCATTAAATCCTGTTCGGTGATTGCCCACATCCGCCAGGCAAACCGTGGCGAAGTGGCGCTGGAAAATACCCATCCGTTTACCCGTGAACTGTGGGGCCGTAACTGGACCTATGCACACAATGGGCAACTCACGGGTTATAAATCTCTGGAGACGGGCAATTTCCGCCCGGTTGGCGAAACCGACAGTGAAAAAGCCTTCTGCTGGTTACTGCACAAGCTGACGGAGCGCTATCCCCGCACGCCAGGTAACATGGCCGCCGTGTTTAAATACATCGCGACGCTGGCGTCGGAGCTACGCGAAAAAGGCGTGTTTAACATGCTGCTCTCTGACGGGCGATATGTGATGGCGTTCTGCTCGACAAATCTGTTCTGGATCACCCGTCGCGCACCGTTTGGCGTTGCGACCTTGCTCGATCAGGATGTGGAGATTGATTTTCAGAAGGAGACCACACCGAACGATGTGGTCACTGTCATTGCAACGCAGCCGCTGACGGGCAACGAAACCTGGCAAAAGATTATGCCAGGCGAGTGGGTGCTATTTTGTCTCGGGGACCGTGTAATTTGACGCCAGTTGTGGATGGACGACTTCGTGGCTCAGCGGTTTGCTGACCACGTAACGGCCATCTACGATAGAGACCACTGGTGGCTTGCGGGTCTGCTCAAAGTAGTCGTAACCAGGTTTCAGCTGTTTCCAGAAATCCGCGTAGTAAGAGTACTTGTGGCGTGCCATGTTGGCATCGGTCATGCGGAACGGATAGATGCTGACCTGAACGTTAGGTTGCCCAAAGACCAGCGCGCCCGTCACGAACTGGAAAATCTCATCAATGCCGGAATCGGTCATCGCATAACAGCCTATAGACACGCAGGCACCGTGGATCATCAGGTATTTACCTTCATAACCGTGAGCACGGTCATAGGCATTCGGGAAGCCGATGTTAATGGCTTTATAGAAGCGGCTGTCAGGTTTGAGCTGGTTACGCTGAACGCTGTAAAACCCTTCCGGACTTTTGAAATCGCCCTGACGCTGTTTTGGCCCCAGCCCGCCGGAGTAGTTACAAATTTTGTAGCTATCAAGCAGCTGATAAGTCTCGCCCATTTTTACAAACAGATCGAGAGTGCGCTCTTCCTTGAAGATCTGAATATAAACCGGCGATCCCATTAACTGCTGTTTATATTCTTTGCTGATCGGCGTCGTTGAGCTATTACTGCTGAGCAGCCCGGCAAACGACATGCACGGAATCAGAAGCATCGCAATGAACAATGCGATTTTACGCATACTACTAGTTCCTTGATAAAACCATGACCAACTTGCCAGGACGGCAAAAGAGACCCGAAATCAGATTATTCTGTTAGGAGCGCTCACATTAGCACCGCCAGAGATTTTCGCAAGAGCCGGGCGGTGAGTTTACAAATTAGTTTTACTTTATAAACCATCACAATCGCGTTTGCGCCAGGAACTTTGCGCAATAGCTCGCAATTTGGCGCCCCCGACGGCGGATTACCTGCCCGTCAGAAGGTGAAAATGGTACACTCCGCGTCCACTGGATTGTTGTTTATGGAAACCTGCTAACCACATGTTTAAAATAAAAAAAGGACTTAATTTGCCGATTGCAGGCGTGCCTGAGCAGCTCGTCTCGTCAGGCGCAAGTGTCCGTCATGTTGCCATTTTAGGTGATGATTATCTGGGAATGCGTCCTTCTATGCTGGTGCAGGAGGGCGATCGCGTGATTAAAGGGCAGGCGCTCTTTGAGGACAAAAAAAATCCCGGCGTCATGTTCACGGCACCCGCAAGCGGCACTGTTGTCGCGATCAACCGCGGCGAACGCCGCGTTCTGCAGTCGGTGGTTATCCGTATTGAAGGCGATGAGCAGTGTGAATTTGCGCATTATGACGCCGCAGACCTCGCATCGCTGAGCCGTGACGCGGTTCAGGCTCAGCTTCTGGCGTCTGGTTTATGGACCGCGCTTCGCACGCGTCCTTTTAGCAAATCACCTGTTCCGGGTACGGAACCGGCCGCTATTTTTGTTACGGCAATCGACACCAACCCGCTCAGCGCAGACCCGCAACCGGTTATTCTGTCTCAGCGAAAAGCCTTTGATGCCGGGCTGACTATTTTAACCCGCCTGACCTCAGGAAAGGTCCACGTCTGTCAGGCTGGTGGCGGTAAGCTCGGTGGGCACCCGCAGGGGCAGGTGACATTTAATGAGTTTGCAGGCCCTCATCCCGCAGGTCTGGTCGGGACGCATATTCACTTTCTTGAACCCGTGAGCCTGACGAAACAGGTCTGGCACCTGAATTATCAGGATGTTATTGCCATCGGTACGCTGTTTACCACGGGTGAACTCAGGGCTGAACGGGTAATCGCCATCGGCGGGCCGCAAGCGGCCAACCCGCGTCTGGTGAAAACGCTGCTGGGCGCTGACATTAATGAACTGCTGGTGGGTGAAATAAAAGAGGGCGAAAACCGCCTGATCTCCGGCTCGGTTCTCAGCGGACGCCATGCCGTGAATGCGCACGCTTATCTGGGGCGTTTCCATTTGCAGGTCAGCATTGTGCAGGAAGGGCGCGAGAAAGAGCTGTTTGGCTGGGTTCTGCCCGGTGCGGAAAAATACTCCGTCACCCGGACCACGCTGGGCCATTTCCTGCGCCATAAACTCTTTAACTTCTCGACCAGCACGCATGGCGGAGAGCGCGCGATGGTACCCATTGGCAACTACGAGCGCGTCATGCCGCTGGATATTCTGCCGACCATGCTGCTGCGCGATCTGCTCGCCGGCGATACCGACAGCGCTCAGGCATTGGGTTGCCTGGAGCTGGACGAAGAAGATCTGGCGCTTTGTACCTATGTTTGTCCGGGAAAATACGAATACGGACCCGTATTGCGCGAGGTGTTAACCCGCATTGAGCAGGAAGGATAACCGATGGGCTTAAAACACCTCTTTGAAAAAATTGAGCCGCACTTTACCGAAGGGAAGCTCAAAAAGTATTACCCGCTGTATGAAGCGACGACCACCATTTTTTACACGCCAGGCCTGGTGACGAAAGGCGCGGCACACGTTCGCGATGCCATCGATCTGAAGCGAATGATGATTCTGGTGTGGTTTGCGGTCTTCCCGGCCATGTTCTGGGGCATGTACAACGTGGGGCTGCAGACCATTCCTGCACTGCATCATCTGTACGATGCTCAGCAGCTGGCGCAGGTGATCCAGTCTGACTGGCACTACCGTCTGGCGCAGTCATTGGGCGTGAGCTTTGCGTCAGACGCGGGCTGGGTCAGCATGATGACGCTGGGGGCGGTGTTCTTCCTGCCGATCTACATCACGGTATTTATCGTGGGTGGCTTCTGGGAAGTGCTTTTTGCCATCATCCGTAAACATGAGATCAACGAAGGCTTCTTTGTTACTTCCATTCTTTTTGCCCTGATTGTTCCGCCAACATTACCGCTCTGGCAGGCTGCGCTGGGGATTAGCTTTGGTGTGGTGATTGCGAAAGAGATCTTCGGCGGGACCGGGCGTAACTTCCTCAACCCTGCGCTGGCGGGACGTGCGTTCCTGTTCTTTGCCTATCCTGCGCAAATCTCAGGCGATCTGGTATGGACAGCGGCGGATGGTTTCTCCGGTGCGACACCTCTTTCTCAGTGGGCGGCACACGGGGGCGAAACGCTGGTTAACAACGCGACAGGCCAGCCTGTTACCTGGTTTGATGCCTTTATTGGCAACATACCGGGCTCCATTGGAGAAGTCTCTACGCTGATGATTTTGCTGGGTGGTGCGATCATTCTTTTCGGTCGCGTAGCCTCCTGGCGGATTGTTGCCGGTGTGATGATCGGCATGGTGCTGACCGCCACGATGTTCAATGTGATCGGTTCGACTACCAATCCGATGTTCTCCATGCCCTGGTACTGGCATCTGGTGTTGGGGGGCTTCGCATTCGGCATGATGTTCATGGCGACCGATCCCGTTTCTGCCTCGTTTACCGATAAAGGTAAATGGAGCTATGGCGTGCTCATTGGTGCGATGTGTGTCCTGATTCGTGTGGTCAACCCGGCGTATCCGGAAGGGATGATGTTGGCCATTCTGTTTGCCAACCTGTTTGCGCCACTTTTCGATTATCTGGTGGTGCGTGCCAATATTCAGCGGAGGAAGGCGCGTGGCTGAAGTTAAAAATAACGACAGCATCAGCAAAACGCTGCTGGTGGTGCTGGTGCTCTGCCTTGTCTGTTCCATTGTGGTGGCCGGTTCTGCCGTGGGGTTAAAGCCGCGACAGCAGGAGCAGCGCGCGCTGGATAAACAGCGCAATATCCTGGCTGTTGCCGGGCTGATGCAGGAAGGTATGAATGCCGACGACGTCTCTGCAGTCTTTTCTGAGCGTATTACCGCGCGTCTGGTGGATTTAAAAACCGGGCAACTGCTGGATAAAGATCCGGCGAAATACAACCAGTCGCTGGCATTAAAAGACCCGCAGATGAGCCTGACGCTGGACGCCTCACAGGATCCGGCTGGCATCAAGCGTCGCAGTAATCTTGCCGAAATCTATCTCGTGCGCGATGAACAAAAACGGGTGCAGGAAGTGGTAGTGCCTATCTACGGCAACGGTCTGTGGTCGATGATGTACGCCTTTGTGGCGCTTGATACGGATGGTCGCACTGTGAAAGGCATTACGTACTATGACCAGGGCGAAACGCCGGGGCTCGGCGGTGAAGTGGAGAACCCTAACTGGCGGGCACAGTTTGTCGGCAAGAAAGTGCTCGACGATAACGGTCTGCCTGCGCTGAAGGTAATGAAAGGGGCTGCTCGTCCCGGTGACGACTACGCCGTCGACGGGCTCTCCGGTGCCACGCTCACCTCAAAAGGTGTGCAGCACAGTTTTGATTTCTGGATGGGCGAGCTGGGCTTTGGTCCTTTCCTGAAAAACGTACGTGAAGGAGCGCTGAACAATGGCTGATACCGGTGAACTGAAAGAAGTCAAAAAGGTGCTCATTGGCCCGTTGATCGCCAATAACCCGATCACGCTGCAGGTACTGGGTGTCTGTTCAGCTCTGGCGGTGACGACCAAGCTGGAAACAGCGGTAGTGATGACGTTGGCAGTCACGCTGGTTACCGCGTTTTCCAGCATGTTTATCTCCATGATCCGTCATCACATTCCCAACAGCGTGAGGATCATTGTGCAGATGGCGATCATCGCCTCGCTGGTGATCGTGGTCGATCAGCTATTGCGCGCCTTCGCCTATGAAACCTCCAAACAGCTGTCGGTGTTTGTCGGCCTGATTATCACCAACTGTATCGTGATGGGGCGTGCGGAAGCCTACGCTATGAAAATGCCGCCGCTGGCGAGCTTTATGGACGGTATAGGTAACGGCCTCGGCTACGGTGTGATCCTGCTGACCGTGGGGTTCCTGCGTGAACTCATTGGCAGCGGCAAGCTGTTTGGCATCACGGTGCTGGAAACGGTGCAGAACGGCGGCTGGTATCTGCCAAACGGCCTGTTCCTGCTGGCTCCTAGCGCATTTTTCATTATCGGTTTGTTGATCTGGCTTATTCGTACTTTGAGACCAGAACAGCAGGAAAAGGAGTAACCGACAATGGCTCATTACCTGAGTTTATTTGTGCGTGCGGTGTTTGTTGAAAACATGGCGCTCGCGTTCTTCCTCGGCATGTGTACGTTCCTTGCCGTGTCCAAGAAGGTCTCGACGGCATTTGGCCTGGGCGTAGCGGTTACCGTGGTGCTCGGCTTATCGGTGCCGATCAACAACCTGGTATACAACTTTGTACTGCGGGACGGCGCGCTGGTGGAAGGCGTTGATCTCAGCTTCCTGAACTTCATCACCTTTATCGGTGTGATTGCGGCGCTGGTGCAAATCCTTGAGATGATCCTCGATAAGTATTTCCCGTCGCTATACAACGCGCTGGGGATCTTCCTGCCGTTGATCGCGGTGAACTGCGCCATCTTCGGCGGCGTCTCGTTTATGGTTCAGCGTGATTACAACTTCAGTGAATCCGTGGTGTACGGTTTCGGTTCTGGCATTGGCTGGATGCTGGCGATTGTCACCATGGCGGGGATCCGCGAAAAAATGAAATATGCCAACGTGCCTGCAGGCCTGCGTGGCTTAGGGATCACCTTTATCACCACCGGACTGATGGCATTGGGGTTTATGTCCTTCTCCGGTGTGCAGCTATAAGGGCTAACTGATGGAAATTATGCTTGGCGTGGCGATGTTCACGCTGATTGTACTGGTGTTGTCAGGGCTTATTCTGGTGGCACGTGCGAAGCTGGTGAATTCCGGCGACGTGGTGATTGATATTAACGACGAGCCGCAGAACCAGATCCGCACGCCCGCCGGAGATAAACTGTTGAATACGCTCTCCGGCAACGGGATCTTTGTCTCTTCGGCCTGTGGCGGCGGTGGCTCCTGCGGGCAGTGCCGCGTTACGGTGAAAGAGGGCGGAGGAGATATCCTGCCAACCGAACTGGCGCATATCACAAAGCGTGAGGCAAAAGAGGGCTGTCGTCTGGCCTGCCAGGTCGCCGTACGTCAGAACATGAAAATAGAGCTGCCGGAAGAGATATTTGGCGTTAAAAAATGGGAATGTGAGGTTATCTCTAATGATAACAAAGCCACGTTTATCAAAGAGTTGAAGCTGCGGGTGCCGGAAGGGGAAGATGTTCCGTTCCGCGCCGGAGGATACATTCAGATTGAGTGCCCGGAACACGCTGTGGCGTATGCTGACTTCGACGTGCCGGATGAGTACCGCGCCGACTGGGATAAATTCAATCTCTTCCGCTTTGTATCGGAGGTAAAAGAGCCAACGCTACGCGCCTACTCGATGGCTAACTACCCGGAAGAGAAGGGCATCATCATGCTCAACGTGCGTATCGCCACGCCGCCACCGAATGTGCCGGATGCACCGCCGGGTGTCATGTCTTCGTACATCTGGTCTCTCAAGCCTGGTGACAAAGTGACGATCTCCGGTCCGTTCGGTGAGTTCTTTGCCAAAGATACCGACGCGGAAATGGTGTTTATCGGCGGCGGTGCCGGCATGGCCCCGATGCGCTCGCACATCTTTGATCAGCTCAAACGACTGGGTAGCCAGCGAAAAATCAGCTTCTGGTACGGGGCCCGTTCGCTGCGTGAGATGTTCTACGACGATGAGTTCGAACAGCTGGCGCGTGAAAACCCGAACTTTACCTTCCACGTGGCGCTTTCCGATCCGCAGCCAGAAGATAACTGGACGGGCTATACGGGGTTCATCCACAACGTGCTGTATGAAAACTACCTCAAACAGCATCCTGCGCCGGAAGACTGCGAGTTTTATATGTGTGGCCCGCCAGTAATGAACGCCGCAGTCATTAAGATGCTGAAAGATCTTGGCGTGGAAGATGAGAACATCATGCTTGATGACTTTGGAGGCTGATGATGCTGACGTTTCTGGCAACCTTTGCGGTTTTTGTGCTTGTCATCTTCGGCATGTCGTTAGGCTGGATCGTTAAGCGGAAAAGCCTTCAGGGCAGCTGCGGCGGCATCTCTTCCATTGGGATGAAGAAGGTGTGCGACTGCCCGGAACCGTGCGATGCCCGTAAAAAACGCATGGCGCGCGAGCAGCAGCGCATCATTTAATCTGGTAGGTTGGGTAAGGCGAAACCGCCACCCGACAATTCTCACGCACACTTCTCAACCCTCATTTATTTACTGTATACTTATCCAGTAATGAGTGAGGGCTTACTATGCGCAAAATAATCCATGTTGATATGGACTGCTTTTTTGCCGCAGTGGAGATGCGTGACAACCCGGCGCTGCGGGATATTCCCATCGCCATTGGCGGCAGCCGCGTTCAGCGTGGTGTTATCAGCACCGCCAACTACCCTGCGCGTAAATTTGGCGTGCGCAGCGCCATGCCTACCGCAATGGCCCTGAAGCTTTGCCCTCATCTCACTCTTTTACCCGGTCGCTTTGACGCTTACAAAGAGGCCTCAATTCATATTCGGGAAATCTTCTCCCGCTACACCTCTCGGATAGAACCGCTGTCGCTGGACGAAGCCTATCTTGATGTGACCGACAGCGTACACTGCCACGGCTCAGCAACCCTGATGGCACAGGAAATCCGCCAGACCATCTTCAAAGAGTTAAATCTGACCGCGTCGGCAGGAGTCGCTCCGGTGAAATTTCTGGCCAAGATCGCCTCCGATTTAAATAAGCCCAACGGTCAGTACGTCATCACGCCGGAAGAGGTGCCTGCGTTCTTAAAAACGCTGCCACTTGGCAAAATCCCTGGTGTGGGAAAAGTATCTGCTGCAAAGCTGGAAAGTATGGGATTACGGACCTGTGAAGATGTGCAGCGAAGCGATCTGGCAATGTTGCTTAAGCGTTTTGGAAAATTTGGGCGCGTACTGTGGGAACGCAGCCAGGGGATTGACGATCGTGATGTGAACAGCGAACGGCTACGGAAATCCGTTGGGGTTGAGCGAACGCTGATTGAAGACATTCATGACTGGTCTGAATGCGAAACCATCATTACGGAACAGCTCTATCCTGAGCTGGAGCGACGCTTGCTCAAGGTGAAACCGGATCTGCTCATTGCCCGTCAGGGTATCAAATTAAAATTCAACGATTTCCAGCAGACCACGCAGGAACACGTTTGGCCGCGTCTGAATAAAGAGGATCTCATTGCGACGGCGAAAAAGGCATGGGAAGAACGAAGAGGAGGGCGAGGGGTGAGGCTGGTGGGATTGCACGTCACGCTGCTGGACCCGCAGTTAGAGCGGCAGCTGGTTTTGGGATTGTAAAAAAGCCCGGAAGTACTTACCGGGCCTATGTTTTTCACCCTCTCCCTTTTGGTGAGGGCTGGGGGAGGGAGTTACTTAACAGGAATCGCTTTCAGCAGCTCAGTCAGCAGCGTCCAGTAATGACCCACGCTTTCGATATGAACCTGCTCATCCGGAGAGTGTGGCCCGGTAATAGTTGGCCCGATAGAGACCATGTCCATATTCGGATACGGTTTCTTGAACAGACCACATTCCAGACCCGCGTGGATCACCTGAATGTTCGGCGTGCTGTCGAACAGACGCTGATAGGTTTCACGGACCAGAGCCATCACCGGAGAACTTGCATCCGGCTGCCAGCCAGGGTAACTGCCTTTAGCAGATGTTTTCGCACCGGCCAGCGTGCCCAGAGATTCCAGCATGCTCACCACGTACTCTTTGCCTGTGTCGATAAGTGAACGGATCAGGCAGATGATCTCTGCGCTGTCGTCACTCATGGTCACCACGCCCACGTTCAGAGAGGTTTCAACCACGCCTTTGGCCACGTCAGAGTTGCGGATCACGCCGTTTGGCGTCGCGTTCAGCAACTGAACGAAGGTGTCGCGGGACTGCGCGGTCAGCGCGGCTTTATCCGTGGAGACGGGTTCCAGCACCACGGTCAGATTTTTCTCTTTCGCCGACAATTCGTTTTTCAGGATATCCAGATACACGCTGGAGAGTTTTTTCAACTCGTCCGCTTTTGCCGCTGGTACGGCCACGGTGGTGAATGCTTCACGTGGGATCGCGTTACGCAGGGTACCGCCGTTGAAGTCTACCAGACGTAGATCCAGCTCAGCCGCATGGCCAGCCAGGAAGCGTGCCAGCAGTTTGTTGGCGTTGCCGAGACCCAGATGAATATCACCGCCGGAGTGACCGCCTTTTAGCCCTTTCAGCGTCAGCTTGAAGGTCTGGAAGCCAGCAGGAATCGCTTCGCGTGACAGCGGCAGGGTAGAGATGAAATCAATTCCGCCCGCGCAGCCCATGTAGATCTCGCCTTCTTCTTCTGAGTCGGTGTTGATCAGAATATCTGCCTGCAGCCAGTTCGCCTGCAGACCGAATGCACCGTCCATACCCGCTTCTTCGGTCATGGTCAGCAGCACTTCCAGCGGACCATGTTCAACGCTGTCGTCCGCCAGCACGGCCAGCGCAGAGGCCATACCAATGCCGTTATCCGCGCCCAGCGTGGTGCCGCGTGCTTTCACCCAGTCGCCGTCGATGTACGGTTGAATCGGGTCTTTGGTGAAGTCGTGAACGGTGTCGTTGTTCTTCTGTGGCACCATGTCCAGGTGCGCCTGCAGTACAACCGGTTTGCGGTTCTCCATGCCAGCAGTTGCTGGTTTGCGGATCAGAATGTTACCAACCTGGTCACGTTCAGCATGCAGGCCTTTTTCCTTCGCCCAACCCATAATGTGTTCGGCAAGCTGTTCTTCATGGTAGGAAGGGTGTGGAATGGAACAGATTTTGGCAAAAATATCCCACAGTGGCTGCGGAGATAATTGAGACAGTTCAGACACGATAAGTCTCCTTGTCGATGCACTGCAAACAGGGTTGCAGGTCACAGGGTTAGCAGGTTAATAGTTACCACAAGTCAGACTTGCGAGATGAAACCGAGAATACCACTTTCTCCGCTGGCTGGTAGCATAAAGCATGTAAAAACTCGGGCTCAGGGCGCTAAACACTGGTTTTTAGTGCGTCAGATCTCTATAATCTCGCGCAACCTATTTCCCCCTCGAACACTTTTTAAGCCGTATAAAAACAGGCTGGGACACTTCACATGAGCGAAAAATACGTCGTCACCTGGGACATGTTGCAGATTCACGCCCGCAAACTGGCTGCGCGTCTGATGCCTTCCGAACAGTGGAAAGGCATTATTGCCGTTAGCCGCGGCGGTCTGGTACCGGGGGCGCTGCTGGCTCGTGAGCTGGGTATTCGTCATGTCGATACCGTCTGCATCTCCAGCTATGACCATGACAACCAGCGTGAGCTGAAAGTGCTGAAACGCGCGGAAGGTGACGGTGAAGGTTTCATCGTTATTGATGACCTGGTGGATACCGGTGGTACCGCTGTGGCCATTCGCGAAATGTATCCAAAAGCCCACTTCGTCACTATTTTCGCCAAGCCTGCAGGCCGCCCTCTGGTTGACGATTATGTGATTGATATTCCACAGGACACCTGGATTGAACAGCCGTGGGATATGGGCGTGGTCTTTGTACCACCTATCTCTGGTCGTTAATTCCGAACCGTCATTATTTTAACGCCCGGTGATACCGGGCGTTGTTTTTTTTAGTCTGGCGCGCGTTACAATAGTCTCTATATGACGATTCATGGAGGCAACGTAATGACGCAGGCGAATCTCACCGAGACTCTCTTCAAACCCCGTTTCAAACACCCCGAAACGTCGACGCTGGTGCGCCGCTTTAATCCGGGGACCATGCCTGCCATCCAGTCTGCATTAGACGGTAAAAACGTGCCCCACTGGTATCGCATGATTAACCGCCTGATGTGGATCTGGCGGGGTATAGACCCCCGTGAAATTCTCGACGTGCAGGCTCGGATCGTCATGAGTGACGCCGAGCGCACCGACAGTGAACTCTACGATACCGTCGTGGGATACCGCGGTGGTAACTGGATCTACGAGTGGTCTAAACAGGCGATGCTCTGGCAGCAAAAAGCCAGCCAGGAAGAGGACGCCACGATCAGCGGCAAGCACTGGCTGCATGCTGCAAACCTCTATGGCATTGCCGCGTATCCGCATTTAAAAGGGGATGAACTGGCTGAGCAGGCTCAGGCGCTGGCGAATCGTGCCTATGAAGAGGCTGCTCAACGCTTACCGGGGCGGATGCGCGAGCTGGAATTCACCATTCCTGGCGGGGCGTCCGTTACCGGATTCCTGCATATGCCTGAAGGGGAAGGTCCGTTCCCAACCGTCCTCATGTGTGGCGGGCTGGATTCACTACAGATCGACTATTACAGCCTTTATGAGCGTTACTTCGCACCAAAAGGGATCGCGATGCTAACGCTTGATATGCCGTCAATTGGCTTCTCATCCAAGTGGAAACTGACTCAGGATTCCAGTTTACTGCACCAGCATGCGCTAAAAGCGCTGGAGAATATTCCCTGGGTAGATCACACCCGTGTTGCCGCATTTGGTTTCCGTTTCGGGGCGAACGTCGCGGTGCGTCTGGCTTACATTGAATCATCCCGCCTGAAAGCCGTCGCCTGTCTTGGCCCGGTCGTTCACGCGTTGCTAAGCGATCCCGAACGTCAGGGCAGCGTACCCGAAATGTATCTGGATGTGCTGGCCAGCCGTCTTGGCATGCATGATGCATCAGACGAAGCGCTACGCGTTGAACTCAATCGTTACTCGTTAAAAACGCAAGGTCTGCTGGGACGTCGGTGTCCAACACCGATGCTATCAGGTTTCTGGAAAAACGATCCGTTTAGTCCGGAAGAAGAGTCCCGCTTAATCACTTCGTCATCTGCGGATGGTAAATTGCTTGAGGTGCCGTTCAGCCCGGTTTATCAGAATTTTGACAAAGCCTTGAAAGAGATCACGCGCTGGATCGCTCAGAGATTGTGTTAATAGATTGCTAAATTTTGCTGGTTTGGTAAAACAGTGGCTTCACAAAAGGAGATCGCAATGACGTTACCGAGTGGACACCCGAAAAGTAGACTGATTAAGAAATTTATGGCTCTTGGCCCGTATATTCGAGAAGAGCAGTGTGAAGAGAATCGCTTTTTTTTCGACTGTCTGGCTGTATGCGTCAACGTGAAGCCTGCACCCGAAAAACGTGAATTCTGGGGCTGGTGGATGGAAATGGAAGCAGAGGAAAAACGCTTTACATATAGCTACCAGTTTGGCCTGTTTAATAAAGACGGCAAATGGCAGGCCACCTCCATTAAAGATCAGGAAGTCATTGACCGCCTGGAATATACCCTGAAAGAGTTCCAGGACAAGGCAAGCGCGCTGCTGGCTACTTTGGATCTCAAGTTCGAGCCAGCGGATGACTTCTCCAGCGAAGCGGTGAAGCTGACTGCCTGATGGTTTTCTCCCTCTTCCTGTGTGAGAGGGCATCAGACTGCATTAATCTCGACCAAAAAAAACCGGCATCAAGCCGGTTTTTTTATTTCTCATAATCAGAACTGGTAAGTCATCCCCAGGGCAACGATGTCATCGCTGCTCACGCCCAGTTTATTTTTGTCGTCAATCTGGTTGATTTTATAATCAACAAACGCAGACATATTTTTGTTGAAGTAATAGGTTGCGCCAACATCAATGTATTTCACCAGATCTTCGTCACCAATACCCTCGATATCTTTGCCCTTAGACTGGACATAACCCAGGGACGGACGCAGACCAAAGTCGAACTGATATTGTGCGACAACTTCAAAGTTCTGAGCTTTATTCGCAAAACCACCAGAAATTGGCGTCATATTGCGAGTTTCTGAATACATTGCTGCCAGATAAATATCGTTAGCATCATATTTCAGACCGGTTGCCCACGCTTCTGCTTTGTCGCCCTGGCCGCGAGTCAGCAGGTTCTGAGCATTGGTACGGTCAGAGTTGGTGTAGGCGCCGCTGATGGCGAAATCGCTGCCACCGAAGTCATACGTCAGAGAAGTACCAAAGCCGTCACCGTTCTGCTTCTTGGCGTCACGGTTTTCGTTTTTACCCTGGTATTGCAGCGTCATATCCAGACCGTCAATCGCACCGAAGAAGTCGGTGTTACGGTACGTGGCAAGGCCGGTGGCACGCTTGGTCATGAAGTTGTCGGTCTGCGCGGAAGAGTCACCGCCGAACTCAGGGAACATATCGGTCCATGCTTCGACGTCGTACAGTGCACCCAGGTTACGACCATAATCCAGGGAACCGAAGTTTTTCAGTTTCAGACCGGCGAAGGCCAGACGTGTTTTCTGTGAGGAATCACTTTCTGCTTTGTTACCCGCAAATTCAGATTCCCAGCGGCCATAGCCTGTCAGCTGATCGTTGATCTGCGTTTCGCCTTTAAAACCGAAACGCACGTAAGTCTGGTCACCATCTTTGGTGGCATCATCACTGATGTAGTGCATGGCTTTAACTTTGCCGTACACGTCCAGTTTATTACCATCTTTATTATAAACTTCAGCTGCGTGAACAGATGCAGAAGCCACGACGCCCATAACCACTAATGCCAGAGTGCTCTTTTTCATTTTCGATCCTGTCTTATAAACGCGCTAAAAAATTCGCTGGACGATAAGCTCATGCTTAAGTCCCGTGAAAAAACAGGAAGGGTTTTATCGTTCTGGAGTGAAACTTTTATGACAAACTAAGAATAATTTTAAAAAACTGTGATTTATTATTTCAGTAATAAAATTGTCAAACTTTGCCGCTACGCTTCCTGATCCCGAGCAATAAAGTGTTTCGTGATGTGCTATGGCAGTTGGCAACGGGGCTGACTCCTGTTAAAACGTTCGTTTGACATTACTTTCCCTTATCGTTGAACGGCAGAGAATCATGAGTGACAGCCAGACGCTGGTGGTAAAACTCGGTACCAGTGTTTTAACAGGCGGATCGCGCCGCCTAAATCGCGCCCACATTGTTGAGCTTGTACGTCAGTGCGCTCAGTTACATGCCGCAGGGCATCGTATTGTGATTGTAACCTCCGGGGCGATTGCCGCCGGGCGTGAACACCTTGGCTACCCCGAACTCCCCGCGACGATCGCCTCTAAACAGCTGCTGGCCGCCGTGGGACAAAGCCGACTGATTCAACTCTGGGAACAGCTGTTCTCTATCTACGGTATCCACGTCGGGCAGATGCTGCTGACGCGTGCGGATATGGAAGATAGGGAGCGTTTCCTGAACGCCCGCGATACCCTGCGTGCGTTGCTGGACAATAATATTGTTCCCGTCATTAACGAAAACGATGCCGTTGCCACCGCTGAAATCAAAGTGGGTGATAACGACAACCTCTCAGCGCTGGCCGCGATTCTGGCCGGTGCCGATAAATTACTGCTCCTGACCGATCAGCAGGGTCTGTTTACTGCCGACCCGCGCTCTAACCCTGAAGCCGAACTGATTACCGATGTACACGGCATTGACGATGCGCTTCGCGCCATCGCGGGCGACAGCGTGTCTGGCCTGGGAACCGGCGGCATGGGTACCAAGCTGCAGGCCGCTGATGTAGCGTGCCGCGCCGGTATCGACACCATTATTGCGGCGGGCAGCCGCCCAGGTGTGATTGGCGACGTGATGGAAGGCCTCTCCGTCGGCACCCGTTTCCACGCGCAGGAATCCCCGCTGGAAAACCGTAAACGCTGGATATTTGGCGCGCCTCCTGCTGGCGAACTCGTCGTTGATGAAGGGGCGACAGCCGCGATTCTGGAACGAGGGAGTTCATTACTTCCTAAAGGAATTAAAAGCGTGACAGGCAACTTCTCCCGTGGTGAAGTGATCCGCATCCGTAACCTCGAAGGTCGCGATATTGCCCACGGCGTAAGCCGCTATAACAGCGATGCCTTACGCCGCATTGCCGGTCACCACTCGCAGCAGATCGACGCCATCCTCGGCTATGAGTATGGCCCGGTTGCTGTGCATCGTGATGACATGATTATTCGTTAAGGAGCCAGAACATGCTGGAACAAATGGGCGCAGCTGCGAAAGCCGCCTCTTACAAACTGGCGCTCCTTTCCAGCCGCGAGAAAAATCGCGTGCTGGAAAAAATCGCTGATTATCTGGAATCGCAATCCGCTGAGATTTTGCGAGCTAATGAACAGGATCTGGCTGAGGCACGTGTAAACGGTCTGAGCGAGGCCATGCTTGACCGCCTGGCGCTGACGCCGGCGCGTCTGAAAGGCATCGCTGATGATGTCCGTCAGGTTTGCAATCTCGCCGACCCGGTTGGGCAGGTGATTGACGGTGGCCTGCTCGACAGCGGTTTACGTCTTGAGCGTCGCCGTGTGCCGCTTGGCGTAATCGGCGTGATTTATGAAGCTCGCCCAAACGTCACCGTTGATGTCGCCTCCCTGTGTTTGAAGACCGGCAACGCCGCCATTCTGCGCGGCGGAAAAGAGACCTGGCGTACCAATGCTGCGACGGTAAACGTTATTCAGCAGGCGCTGGAAGAGTGTGGTTTACCGGCGGGTGCCGTCCAGGCTATCGAGAGCCCGGACCGCGCACTGGTGAACGAAATGCTGCGCATGGATAAATACATCGACATGCTGATCCCACGTGGGGGTGCGGGCTTGCACAAGCTCTGCCGCGAGCAGTCGACCATTCCAGTAATTACCGGTGGTATTGGCGTGTGCCATATCGTCGTGGACGACAGTGCTGAGATTGAGCCGGCGCTGAAGATTATCGTCAATGCGAAAACCCAGCGTCCAAGCACCTGTAACACCGTGGAAACGCTGCTGGTGCATCAGGGCATTGCGAGCACTTTCCTGCCAGCACTAAGCAAACAGATGGCGCAAAGCGGCGTGACGCTGCACGCTGATGCCAGTGCTCTGGCGCTGTTGAAGGATGGCCCGGCGACTGCGGTTCCAGTAAAAGCTGAGCAGTATGACGATGAATTCCTGTCTCTGGATCTGAATGTGAAGATTGTTGCCGATCTCGACGACGCGATTGCGCACATTCGTGAACACGGTACGCAGCACTCTGACGCGATCCTGACGCGCACCCTGCGCAATGCCGATCGCTTCGTGAACGAAGTGGATTCCTCTGCGGTATATGTTAATGCCTCGACGCGCTTCACCGATGGCGGTCAGTTCGGGCTGGGCGCCGAAGTGGCTGTCAGCACGCAGAAATTGCACGCGCGCGGCCCGATGGGCCTTGAAGCACTGACCACTTACAAGTGGATCGGCTTTGGTGACGATACGATTCGTGCGTAAATAATCACGGGTGATGCAAAAATAGCCGTTTGATTCAAAAGGGCATTGACGCATCACCCGGATAGATCTAACCTTTTGCCCCGTGGTTACATTCGTAACCGGCCTCTCAGGGCCGATATAGCTCAGTTGGTAGAGCAGCGCATTCGTAATGCGAAGGTCGTAGGTTCGACTCCTATTATCGGCACCACTAACCACGCGGGTTCACGCGATATTCACCAGTTCAGCAAAAGCGCCTTGTGCCATATTTGTGCCATTCCCCGCCAGGAATGAGTCGATTTGCATGGCATGCTGCGTCAGGTGATTCGGTGCCAGATGTGCATAACGCTGTACCATCTCGATACTTTCCCAACCGCCCATTTCCTGTAGCGCACTGAGTGGTACGCCGGACTGAACAAGCCAGCTCGCCCAGGTGTGCCGCAGGTCATGGAAGCGGAAATTTTCTATTCCCGCCCGCCTTAACGCTGCGCGCCATGCCGTGTTAGCATCAGACCGCATTTTGCGCACTGCCTTTGTTCTCGTTCCATCCGGGCGAACGGATGATTCAGTGTGAACAAAGACCCACCGGTTATGTTTCCCCAGCTGCTCCCGCAGCACCTTACAGGCCGATTCGTTCAGGGCGACCCCAATCGCCCTTCCTGCTTTCGCGTCCTCGGGATGAATCCATGCGACCTTCCTCTGCATATCAATTTGCGACCACTCCAGATCTGTGATGTTCGACCTGCGCAGCCCCGTCGCCAGTGCAAAAATAACAACTGGTTTCATATGCTCGGGCAGCTCCCGGATCAGGTTCGCCGCTTCCTCTTTGGTTAGCCAGCGAATACGCTTATTTTTCGGCACCGGGCATTTGATGTTCGGCGCTTTGGCTATCCATCGCCATTCGTTGGCCGCGCATCGTAACAGCGCCCGGATGAAAGCAAGGTGCGTTGCCTTCGTCGCCAGCGACGCTGGTTTATCCTTAAATTCAGGAACCGGCTTACCTCTTCGCAGCAGGCTGTCCCGCTTAGCCTCCCAGTTCATTCGATGTTTGCGATTAACCATCGAACTCACCGCCGACAAGATCCTGTCTTCCGTGATTGCTGACAGGTCCATTCCTTTGAAGTGCATCCTCCAGAATCCGATCCGGCTTTTGTCATCGTCCAGGCTTTTCTTGTGCTGCTTTTCGTTAAGCCAGCGAACGCACGCTTCATCAAACGTTCGCGGCTTAAACTCCCCCATCTTATCAACTCGCCATGCTTCAGCTTTCAGCTGATCATAGAGCTCCTGCGCTTGCCTTTTGTCCGTTGTCCCAAGAGACAGTCTAATTCGACTTCCACCAGGCGTAACGAAGTCGCAGTGCCACGTACCGGCACGTTGTTTGATTGACATGCTTTATCCTCCTGCACATCAACCGCATTCACGGGTTGATTGTGGATCGGGTTCTTCACTGCCGCAATACAGTCTGTTTTGCAGATCAGATATGGGCTTTTTTTCTTATGTGGATTTTTTCGGGTAGCAGCCAGGCGACCGGACTTTATCCACTGGGCAATCGTGCCTTTATCCACTTTAAGGAAGGCGGCGGCCTCATCTCTGGTAAATACTTCTTCGTCCATCGATGTTCTCCAGTGGCCCCAGCCGGGGCCGTCATTGTTAATCAGTGTGCCTGTGCTGGCAGGCTTCGAAGTTTACGAACGCCGATCATTGCTGTGGCGACATAGCTGGTGGCCCGGTTGACGACTTCGACGGTGACCTTCATGCCATCCACCTCAACGGTGTAATTTGTCTGGTGCTTCTGCCTGCCGTAATCGCCATATTTTGCGTGATGCGCCGCCAGCGCAACATCGCAAGCGCGGCGACCAATAGGTGATTGCTTACTGCGATTAATCAGCTTCATCATCACTGCACTCCCAAAGTGGCTACGACATCACTCGCTGTTTCGCGGGTGCTGCCTTTGCTGGATATAGCCCGGCGAGCACTGACGCGGTGCAGCGTGAAGCCGTGCTGTTCGTAAAGTTCAATTACGCGCGGAGCGGTAGAATTACTGATTACCACTTTTGCCCCCCGCTGGTGGGCTGCCACACAGCTTTCCGCAAGCTCCACCTGGCTATCCCATGAGAACCCACCAGCCGCGTAGTTAGTGAAACCAGCGGTGCCGGGCAGCGGTTCATAAGGCGGATCGCAGTAAACGACGTCACCAGCACCTGCCAGCGCGAGCGTGCGCCTGAAGCCTGCATTCATGAATACGCATGCATGAGCCTTCCGCTTAAATGCCTTGATCTCTTCTTCCGGGAAATATGGCGCTTTATATTTCCCAAAGCCGACGTTAAAAAAACCGTCCAGGTTGTAACGGATCAGGCCGTTGAAGCAGTGCCGGTTGAGGTAAAGGAATGCTGCTGCGCGCTCAACCGCATCCAGCCGCTGCGCGTTGAATGCTTCACGAATTACCGTGTAGTTTTCGGCATCATTCAGATGCCTGAATGCCTTCATTGCCTCATAGATCACTGAATCGGGGACCACCGCCAGCATCTGATACAGGTTAATCAGGTCAGCGTTGACGTCAGCCAGAAGGAAGCGTTCGTGCTTGTCTGAGTTAAGGAACACCGATCCGCCACCCACAAAAGGCTCAATGAGTCGCTTTCCTGCGGGGATCAGGCGATCCAGTTCCGGCAGCAGCGAATATTTGCCGCCAGCCCATTTAAGGAACGGACGCTGCCAGTTGCGCGGTGCAGGCGCTTCGACTGGAAGCGCAGCGGCGATACGCTCACCGATCCAGCGCATTACCGGCACTGCCATGCTATTGCCGATGGCTTTATAGCGTGGCCCGTCCGGGCATTCATCAGCATCCTTCCCGCGCCAGCCGATCAGAGTGTGATTATCAGGAAAGCCCTGAAGGCGCTCGCACTCAATCGGCGTAAGTCGTCGAACTGCCACGCCATGCATTACCGCTGGTGCAAGATTGGTTCCGCTGCTGGCGCTGGTTAATGTCGGTGATTGCTCTTCCGCGTAACCAATTCCACCGGCTTTAGCACCCTGTCCGGCCTTGAATGCATACGCAATAGCTGGAGGCTGTCCGCTGTTAGCATGGCTTTTATCGTGGTTTCCTGCGCGAATCGTTGGCGATAGATCCGATGTCGCATCAGCACCATTATCTTTGTAGCTAAATGCGATGCAGGCGTTTTCTTGTCCGTTGTTGCGGCCAAGTGTGTGCGCCAGTTCGCAATTGGTATCTGGATCCTGCGTGCCGTGCACTGCGAAAGTCTCAGTATCAAAATCCAGCCTCATTCCATGCGCGGTGCAGGCGGTCGCCACATCAATATGACCGGCAGTATTGCCACCGCCAAAAGCAATCAGGTGTCCAGCTTGTGCCTGATTGTCATCTGCGCCACACGTTCCAACGCCTCGTGCAGTAAGGGCGGCAACAGCCTTTTGCGTTTCTCGGCGCGGCGCAGAATCCCGGCGCACGCTGTCGAGCTCAAAAAGTACCGCTGCGGGATCGAATCCTTTTCGAGCACTTGCGACAACGAACACACGGCGGCGTCGTTGGGCCACTCCGAAAAATTGAGCATCAAGGACGCGCCAGGCGATAATCCTTTGTGGTCCAGACACACAACCTGCGTGCGTCCATTTTCCCCCTGCTGGCTGCAACTCACTGCTTTCTCCGGCAAGTCCTGCCAGAAAGCACCCGAAGGCATTGTCTTTGCTACTGAGCACGCCGGGGACGTTTTCCCAGACGATAATTGCTTCTGGTTCACCGCGTTCGCGGCGCTTTGCGTCGATTGCATTGGCTAATTCCACGTAAGAAAGAGTTAACTGGCCGCGGTCATCAGACAGGCCTTCACGTAATCCGGCGATGCTGAATGCCTGGCAAGGCGTACCGCCGACCAGAACATCAGGCGCTTCGACATCACCAGCGCGCACCGCGTCCGCGATTTTGGTCATGTCGCCGAGGTTGGTTACTTCCGGCCAGTGATGGGCGAGGACTGCGGAAGGGAATAGTTCGATTTCAGAGAACCAGGCAGGTTTCCAGCCGAGAGGTTCCCACGCTTTACTGGCGGCTTCGATACCGCTGCACACGCTTCCGTATTTCATGCCGCCTCCTGCCTTTCCCGATATTCCTCAGCGAGCCGCTGCGCCTTTAATGGATTGCTGACCACTTCACCCCATGGCATTAGCCAGCCGTTACCAATGAAGGGAAGGCACAGTGTGCTAACCCTGATGTCGTCGTGAGCGTGAGTCATAGCGATGCCTTTCAGAAGGGGATATCATCGTCGAACTGAGGATGTTGATTGCTCTGCGATACCTGACGGTTGGCCTGCTGCAGGCGCGATTCAGGTACCGCATTCGGATCCTGCTGATTACCACCCCATCCACCACCGCTATGTGATGGTGCACCCCAGCCCCCGCGAGAAGAGTCGTGAGGTTTACGGTCGTCTTTGTCTTTCATGGTGCGTTCGAGTGTGGCGATCGCTTCTGCTGGCGTTTTGTCGGTGAACTCTTTATAGGTCAGACGACTTCCCGGCTGGAAAACATGCCGGACTTCGAATTTGTAGCTGTCACTGCCATCTGTCTTGGTGGTGAGGATTTTTTGCAGGAACAAGCCGACACGCTTACCTTCCAGTGCCGGGAGGAACCATTCAGGGCCATTTTGCCCCTGGCGCTGTTGTGCCTGAGCATTTTTAACCTGAGCAACCCACATAATGGCGGCAATCAGGCCCATACCGAATGTCTGGCTGCCGTCGCGACCGAGGAAATTGATACGCAGGAAGTTTGCTTTCTGGCCGTCAGCGTCAAGCGAAAGAACAAGTGCCTGCGACTGTGATCCGTCCTTGCCGAACTCATACACAGCGGAGGTGATCACCCCTTCGTATGCGCCGGTTTCAGAAATGCCAGCGGAGGATCCTGCTTTGAGTGCTGCTTCTGCCGACTGCTGATTCCAGGTAAAGCTGATTGGTTGGTTCATCGTTATCTCTCTTATAAGTCAGTGAATTCAGAAATTGCGTTGTCGAACGCCGCCAGGTCGTTATCCATGTCAGTCACTTCTGGCCCGAACAGGTCAGGAGGACATTTCACGGTGTCGTTGTCGTCGCCCTTCAACAGGAAAAGGTGTTTGCCGTCGCGCTTGATGATGCGCAGAACGATAGGGAAGTAGCCTTCAGGAGTGAGCTTTTCGTTAAGCATCTTGCCGACGGTCTTCATCCTGATTTTTCCTTCGCTCTCTTCGGTGTGAGCGAGAAAATAGACGCGGAAGTCGTCAGGAAGCTGTGTGGCAGCTTCGATGATGCGCCAGGCGTGTTCCGCCATTTCGGTAAACTTGGTGTAGCCAGTCTCGTGGGCCCGGTCCATGTTCTCGTGCTGCATGACGGCCTGAAAATCATCAATAATCAGAATCTTTCGGCCACTCATCGCAGCTTTACGGATCACGTCAAGAAGATGCCGGCCATTGCGGATATCAACCACGTTCCCGCGCTGGATGGAGTTATCCGGCAGACGTTTACCGTGGAGTTTCCAGCCGGTATTGCGAAACGGGAGGGCCTTACGAATACAACGAGCGAGAATGGCATTTTCCGGGTTAACGTTGCGGATGCTGTACGTCTTGCCATACCCGGAGTCGGCAAGGATGAGAGTCATCACCGCCATAAATCACCCCTTAAGCCAGTGTTTGATGGTGAAGAGAATGTCTTCGTCGTCGCTGTTGCTGGACAACCAGCGGAGATAGCCAGGGTCGACCTTCGCGATCTCTTCGAATGTCAGGCCCTTGTGCTTGCCGAACCGGATAGCCTTAATCAGTGACGGGCTGTTTGAAATGGCGCGCATTTCGCCAAACGTCCATTTCGCCAGGCGGCCCATGTACAGAAGCAATTCAGCAGTGACGTAGCAGTCATACAGCGCGCGGTGCGCATAAAGACCTTCTGGCAGTTCAGGTTTCAGGCCCAGGCTGTAACGCAGGTACTGGTTACTGTGGCTTGGGTGATCGGGGAGAAGGGCGCGGGCCAGCTTAGCGGTGCAAATCCATGGTGCGTCGATTTGTGGCAACTTCGATTTATCGAACTTTGCGTTGTGCGCGACGTAAGCCTGAGCGCCAAGGTAACGACCGATAACCTCGCCAATCAGCGGGGCGTCAGCGACCATATCTTCAGTGATATGGTGGATAGCCATAGCCTCGAAGCTGATCGCTTCAGTGGGCTTCACAAAGTCGCTCATGGGATTGCAGATAACACCGTCGACAATATCAACGCTGGCAATCTCCAGCACACTGCCTTCCAGGCTGGTAGTTTCGGTATCAATAACTCGTAACATGCTTAATCTCCGTAAGGTGGTCGTTAACTGCGTCAAATTCTGCGAGCTGGTGGGCCAGTGATTCGAGGTCTGCCGGCTGCAGGTCATACAGCAGGCAGAGCATGGCAACCATCAGCAATCCGGTCTGCTGAGTTACCATCGCGTTCTCCGTGATGTCTTGGTGCGGGAAGGGTTCTGGCGGAAGAACTTCTCAGCGCAGCCTTTGTCGGTGCAGAAATGCTTTTGTGACGTCGACATGTAGGTCGATACCGTCTGAACAGTGCAATCGCTCTTATGGCGCTGCGCGCCGCAGTAAGCACACATTACAGAGCTGAGGTACTCGGTAGCCGAGTCGAGAATGATGCTTTCCGCAAAACTGCCGGGCACACCACTAGAATCGACATACTCGATCATGTTCTCGGTGCGCCCGGCGCTGTTGGTAAATGACCCGCGCCCGGTAAGTTTGATAATTTGCCCGCCGAGTTTTAGTCGGGATCCTTCTGGCAAACTTGCCAGACGTTCAGAGGTTAATCGCTCGTAAGGTTGCATAAAGACTCCTTAAAAAGTGCGTGCGAAGGCCGCCCGCGCAATGCCAGGCCGATCGGTTGAATAGGGTAGTTAGTGCTGGATAGGGTTGCCGTGACCGTCCAGAAGGACGTCAATCACGCAGTCACTGAGGCGGATGATTTCTGCATCGGTGTGCAGGTACACCCATTTGCGCTCCTGAATGACTGCTGAGACGCGATAGGTGCGCCCCTCATGCATTGCCATCATGCCGGGCGTTACACACTGGCGAATGAGCGGGGTGGTGCCGTAGTGCAAGTTGCTGCTAATTTTTTGCAAACTCACCATGCTGTTCTCTCCGAAAATCATTAAGGACAGCCACCGCATCTCTGATGGTGCGGTAGTAACCTAAAAACACTCTCTTCCCCGATGAATCAGTTGATCGTGCAGACCATTTTTTAACATCCGGTCGCCATGAGACGCCCTTTACACCAGTCCTGCTGTCGCTTCTTACCGACTTATTGAGGCAGTTTTCATGACGGCTTGCGGCTCTTAAGTTGCACGCCCTGTTATCTGTTCTGTCACCATTGATATGGTCTACTTCTTCAGGTGATTCCCCGGTGCATAAGAAAAATGCGATTCGAGAAAGGAAGTAGTGCCTTCTTCCAATACCAACTCGGAGATAGCCATTATTGTTTTTTGAACCAGCAGGCCGCCCCTTTACAACCCATCCTGATTTCGTCACTTTCCACGTAAATACTCCGGTTTCAGGGTTGTAATCCAGCAAGGAATCTATCTCTTCAGCACTTGGCAACTTGTGCTTTCGCATCATACCTTCACCTCAACCTGTACCAGGAGGCCAGCCATATGCATCTGCCAGCGGTTAAGCGTCATCTTTTCACGCGGGTTCGATACCGACGTCAGCTGCCACTCGTTATCGTTGAGCTTTTTGGCGGTGTACTGCTTGCCGTTGTGGGTGACTGTCATGATTCCTCCCGGGCGCGGAGCATTGCGTCAGCTATCTGGTATGCTTCGGTTGCCGTGCGGTCATCGCTACACAACCAGTCAGGATTAGCTAGTCGACCCTGCATAGCCTTAGCCGCGAAGTAATCGCGCAGCGTCATGCCGCCTGAGCTGACTTCAAAACCATGTAAGTGACCAACTTCGTCGCGCTCCACGATAGAATCACACGGGAAAGCGCGCCCTCCAGTTTTGTTGCTCATAAATCCTCTTGGCCTTATCGCGGCGAACGGAACGGTTAATACAAGACTTCAACGCATTTATTCAGTGTTTCAATGGGCGGTGGATGGCCGCCGATTGTCATAACTAACCGCACTCATCGAGAACGGTGAGGTATGAAAAAACCCGCCGGAGCGGGTTAGTTGATAGATGCGCCCTTGAGTACAAGGCGTTCTGAAATTTGATCGGCAAGGCCTGATGCCCGCTCTGGGCCACCTGAGTCCTCATCTTTAAACTCTGCTGGATCGATTTCCTGCAATGCCTGGAAGATGATTTCGCTAATCTCATTAGCCTTATCTTTTTCAATCTCACTTGTTAATAAACTGCTTTTCATCGTCTTACCCTCTGTCGTTACCCGCTGATGCAGGAGAAATGCTTTGGTGCTGGCTCCCCACTTTCAAGCAGCAGGGAAGGCCGTCGTCACCTTGGTGAGCCATTACCTCACCAACAAGCTGATAACCGTCTGCCAGCCCAAAGCACTCACCAAAAACCCCGACATTGTCGGGGTTTCCGAAATCATTTGTGGTACCGATTATTTGTGAACGATATAGCTTTGCCGTCGCATAGAATCTCCTTTGTTGCGTGGGTTGATGAATAGAAATGCTTTGGTGGTGTGGGCGGTAACCAGCCGCACAAGTCAGGGCTTCTTCACGTTTACCCATTCTTGCTTGCCACACCCCAAAACACTCCTGTGGTACTTCGCCACACTCTCGCAGTGGCCGCGCTCATGCCCTTGAGTCCTTGTCGCTCATCGCCGCTCATAACCGGTGCGCGGCTGGCGTTCGCGCTGCTTTACCGGCATACCCTTTTCCTCGTTTAACCCTGACCAGCGGTATGTCGCAGTTCGGACCTGCGTCTGGCTCTCTCACTGAGACTCGGGGCCGCATCATTACTGCGGCTTGAAAGTGCGGTCTGTCCGCTTTAGTGCTTCATTGGAATCACTCCTCTAAGTTGAATCAGCGCCAACTCCTTGCCAGTGTTGCCCGTTCTCACGCCGTTATCGCTCTCGCGCGGGGATACTCTCTCACCGACCGGATCGCACCCGGTGATACAGCACGTTTACGTGTAGGGGTCTTAACAGGTCATTGACGCTGTAAATCTGCATGTTGTTAAAAAGCAGGCGACTTGCTGTCCGCCGCTGGCTAACTTCGCTCAGCTGTCGATGTTTCGTTTCGATGGGGTAAAGATACAAGAATACAATCAATCTTGTAAACACATAAATTTGTATTTTCTTGTCTTTATTGGGTATGTAGATGTTTTTGCTTGTAATTTAGTTTGTTGTAAATGTGAGTGGGGGCGTCATATTTTGTAAAAGACGAAAAAAAAGCCCGCATAGCAGGCTTTCTTAATAAGGGGCGGTTATTTTTTGAGGATTTTATTGGCGTTCGCCGTGAGCATATTGTCTGGAAGGCTTCGCAGGTTGTAAATGTAGGTTAAGTAGCATCCGCAGGAACGCGGGAGAGGGTTGTCGTTTAGATAGCCGTTCGGACCTACTTTCATCATTTTTTTCTTTAATGCCCAAGAGCCTTTGATGGCATAAACTTCACCATTTTTGCTGGCGTGTTCAGAGCATTGTCTGGCCCTCCAAATCGCCCCGATAGCATTGTTATCAATGGCGTTCAGATGATCAGCAGCATTCAGCAGCGTCTTGGCATCCTTTAATGAGGAATCAAGACCATTTGATCGATATTGCTTCAGTTTTCTTTTTGTGTGTATTTTTTTCAGCCAATAAAATGCAATACCGATAATCGCTAGTGCAGCAAGTAAACCTAAAAGAAAAGATAGGATATCCATGAGCGCCGCTTTCCTTGGTTGGCTATAGCAAAACTGAGTACCAGAAGACTCGGCCTATGATTTCAACATCTTGCTCCATAGCTTCTTCATCCTCACGGTTAAAGCTGCGTATTATCAGTATTCCGCCCGGCTTTCGGTAAAGTTGCTTTATGCGTTTTAGTTTTTCTTCTCCAGCTCCAGGTTGAGCAATCGCATATAATTTCCCGTCCACAATTCTTTTATTGTTTGTGTCTACCGCTACGGTAGTTCCATCAGGGATGACAGGTTCCATGCTGTCACCAGACGCTGGGAAGCAAAGAACTCCAGAGCCATCACTATTTGCCCCGACACGCCTGAGCGTTGCCTTTGAAAATCTTAACTTAAAACCGTTGTGATCCTCGCTCTGAATTCGGCCGTTACCGCATGCGAATTCAATATCCTTAAGAAACGGCACTTCGACCTCGTCGACAGGCAATGGAGTGTTTTTATCCCAGGCATCAATTGTGCCCCATTCGGCTTCTGGAGGAAGCTCATCGTTTTTGTCGTGCTCACCAGTAAGAAGCCACTTAACAGAGCACTTTAAGGCTGATGCCAGCTCTGGAAGATATCGCGGTCGCTTTGTCTTTCCGTCCTCAAGTTGCTGAATGGCCTGTTGAGACGTTTTTGCCAAAACCGCCAACTCAGCCTGAGTAAGTGATAACTCAGCTCTTCTTAACTTAACTCTCTCCGCAATAGTCATATTCACCTCATAGATAGCATTCCAATGCTTACAAGAAACAAGGTATTTGACAAACAAGTTTGTTTGACAATAAAATACAAATAACCTTGTAAAGGAGGAATCATGGAATCTCTTTCAGAACGCGTAAAAAAACGTCGTAACGAGTTAAACCTTACTCAAGCAAGCCTGGCCGAACTGGTTGGCACAAAACAGCAAACCATCCAGCAGGTTGAGTCAGGTCTTACAAAGCGCCCAAGAAAATTGATCGAACTGGCGACCGCGCTGCAGTGCGAACCGCGCTGGTTACTTTTCGGTGAGCAATCAAATTCAACAGCCGCCTGACCGGCGGCCATAACCAATTAATTCAGAGGAAGTATCGCAAATGGAGACCTTAACAACACGCAACAAAGCGGAGGCGCGACGAATTGAGAGCTGGGTACAGCGGCAAATCGCAGATCTTGGGACCACCAGGATCGCCGAAGTAGCTGGCGTGAACAAATCAACCGTAAGCCGGTGGCGGGAGAACCTGGTTCCGAACATGTCGCTGCTGCTCGCCATCCTGATTTCTAGCAGGGATGGAGTGAAGGGAGATTTTGAAGCATGAACGCAGAAAGGGGAAAAGCCGCGGTGCTGGAACACCAACGGCTTTCTGGTGCAAAAACGACAGTAGTTGCAGGAGGAATAATGGCAAAAAAACCACGCTATTTCCATACCGCTGTACATAAAAACATTACCCGTGACCGCTTTGTCCGTTCCGTTAACCCGGAAGTGGCCGAAAAGATGCGCGCCATCCTGGAAGAACTGAAACGCAAGGAGAGTGGTCGTGGATAACCTCGCAAAAGTAATACCTTTCAGACCGTCTGTATCGGTCGTGGAGCGTCAGGTGGCAGATATCGATGATGGGTATACCCGCATCGCTAACGAGCTGCTGGAAGCGGTTATGGCTGCTGATTTAACGGCTCGCCAGCTGAAGGTCGTTCTGGCGGTGATCCGCAAAACCTACGGGTTCGGGAAAAAGTTTGACCGCATTACCAATACCCAGATTTCGGCGATGACCGGCATTCACCACACGCATGTCTGCAAGGCCAAGAACGAGATGATTGCAATGAACATCATCGTTACCAATGGTCTGGCGATCGGGGTGAATAAGGTGATTTCTGACTGGAATTTCAGCATTAGCCAACATGGCAAAACATTAGCCGAAACAGCTAATGAAACATTAGCCAACTCAGCTAATACCCATAAGCCAACTCAGCTAAACACAAAAGAAACTATTCAAAAGAAAGAAAGAAAAGATCCCCCTAAATCCCCCAAGGGGGAATGTGGCGGGCAGGAAGAAAAACCGGTTTCACAGAAAAAACCAGCAATCGACTATCAAGCTGTGATGTCAGCATACAACTCAACCTTGGGAGACAGATTGCCGCAGGCAGAGGCCCTTAATGACAAACGTCGCCGTAATATCAAGCGTCTGTTGTCTGAGCTGAAAGAACCAACGGTAGAAGCAATTGAGAACTATTTTTCAGCGTTCTCCCGTACTGCAAAGCCGTTTTATTTTGGTGACAACGACACCGGCTGGCGTGCCAGCTTTGACTACCTGCTGCGTTCAGAAACACTGGTTAAAACGCGGGAGGGTTCACTGTGAGCAATGAATTCCTGACCGTACCTCATAACCTCGAAGCAGAGCAGAGCGTGCTGGGTGGCATCATGTTGGATACCGGCAGCGAACGTTGCCAGAAAGCCCTTGCCATGCTGAAGCCCGAATCGTTTTACCTCCGAGCCCACCAGGTGATCTTTGCAGAGATGCGTGAGCTGGTGGCAAAACAGCGACCGGTAGACCTGATAACCCTGATTGAGTCGCTGGAGGCTAAAGGCCTTGAAGAGATGGCTGGCGGTTTTGCCTACATGGCTGAGCTGTCGAAGAACACGCCGAGCGCAGCGAACATCGTTCACTACGCCATAGTGGTTCGCGAGAAGGCCATGGAGCGCTACGGCATCGACATGACCACTAAGGCAACCGAACTGCTGTATGCGCGCAACGGAATGACTACCGCCGAGAAGTTCGAAGCTATCCAGAGTCTGTTCACCGAGATCAGCGATTACGCGCGAACCGGCAGAAAGACCGGGCTCCGCTCATTCCATGACGCGGTATCGGACTGGACTGAAGAATTCGACGAGCGCTGCAAGCCGAACGGCCGAAGCCGGGGCCTGTCCTCCGGGCTTCCGTCACTTGACGATTTGCTGGGCGTAAAGCGCATCGTGCGGGGCAGTCTGTTTGTTATCGGTGCGCGCCCGAAGATGGGGAAAACCACGCTGTACACGCAGATGGCCGTTAACTGCGCCACCGTGGAGAACGAGCCAGCATTGATGTTTTCGCTGGAAATGCCTGAAGGGCAGATGGTCGAGAAGATCACAGCCCAGCAGAGCCGCCTTACGCCAAACCTGTTCTACCCGGACATGACCAAAGAAGATTTCGGTTACCTCGGCGACTGGGATGGGGACATCCAGAAAGCGACCGGAGTGATGAGCGCACTGATTGACACCAACAACCTGATGATTGACGACACTCCCGGCATTGGGCTGGCACACATCGTGGCTGAGGCACGCCGTATTAAGCGCGAGCGAGGCAAGGTTGGCATGGTGCTGGTCGACTACCTGACACTGATGACCGCCGATAAGGCTGAGCGTAACGACCTGGCGTATGGGCTGATCACCAAAGGCCTGAAGATGCTGGCCAAGGAGCTGGACTGCGTTGTCGTGCTGCTGACCCAGCTTAACCGAGATCTGGAAAAGCGCACCAACAAGCGCCCGCTCCCGAGCGACTCCCGCGATACCGGGCAGATCGAACAAGACTGCGATTACTGGCTGGCCATCTACCGGGAAGGCGCCTACGACGAAACAGCAAACCAGAGCGAAACAGAGCTTCTTCTGCGCCTGAACCGTCATGGCGAAACTGGTGTTGTGTACTGCCAACAGCGCCACGGCGCGATTTATGACTGCGACCAGGAAGCTGCTAGTCAGCGCCGTCGCGAGAAAGAAGCGAAGCCTGCACAGCGAGGTGGATTCTGATGAAAGGCAAACAGGCAATTCTGCGTTATCTCGAAACGCACAGGACCTTTACCGCGAAGGATGTGGCCACAGAGTGCGGCATGACCATCAACTGCATCACGAAGAACGCTATCGATCTGGAGCGGGCCCGCAAGATTGTCCGGGTAAGCAAGGTCTGGCGAACGGTGACTTATCGCCTGGCGACGCCGTAAGAGCAGGACGGCACCGCGCGCAGTTGCACCAACGGAATATTTCAGTAATGCCGTAACAGCGCGGCGATGAGAAGGGTATTGATGGTTTGGGGGAGGGTAGGGGTATGAAAATCGAAGATATCAAAAACGTAGCGGTGTTCTTCAATTTGGACGGCAAGACAGTAGCGTTACGAATGGATGCTGAGCAGAAGCGGATCATCGCATTGATGGCGCTGAACACGGCTGATGCTCGAGCAGAACTGATTGAAGTGCCGCACATGACTTTACCAGCAGACCCAGCTATGCAGGAGGCCGCCCAATGAGCAACATCGACAAACAGGCATTACGGGAAGCGGCGGAGAAGGCCAGCACAGATAACCATACCCAGGATGAATGGTTCCACTATCTGCGCTGCTCAACTCCAGAAACCGTGCTGGCGCTGCTGGATGAGCTGGATGCCAAGGACTCAACCATAGCCACTCAGCAGCATGAAATACGAATGCTTCTTAATACGTTAGAGCGAGCATCAGAGAAGAGAAATTCTGACGTCCAGGGGCAGAAGCGGCTTATTGGTTGGCGGGCTTCAGATTACACCGACGAGACATCTGATCCTGAGTTAGCTAAAAACTGGGCTGCAGCCATTGGTGTGCTGCCTATTTTTGAAGGCGACGTGAATACCAAACTAACGGCCGCCGCAGCCGGTAAAGGAGAGGCATCATGAGCACAATTACCAAAGAGAGACTGACGGAATTATCCAGACGTGAAAATGTCGGGGCTATTCTCGGCGAAGAAATTGCAGAGCTGGCGCGTATCGCGCTGGCATCGCTCGAAGCGGTGCCTGTGGGTGAGGTTTCCGAGCAGCGTGATGGACTGGTTATGGACGGCACGGTAGACCTCGGTGGAGCATCAACTCACCGAATTATTAAGGGAGCGAGCAAGATGAAGCGGTTGCCGCTTGGCACGAAGTTTTACACCGCCCCGCCAGCGCCGGTATCTGTGCCTGATGAGATGGAAATGGATGATGACTTTGACAGCGCGTTTGAACACGGAAAAGCTGCTGGCTGGAACGCCTGCCGCGCCGCCATGCTTCAGGGTGCCGAGCCTGTAAGCCAGCCTTGCACGTTACGCGAAGGGGTGGCAGCAATTCGCAACTCTGGCATAGCAATCGACGATGAGAAAATATTTGCAGAGCGTGATGCTCTCAACTCTCCGGTTATTCCGGATGGTTGGAAACTTGTTCCGATTGACCCAACAAAAGATATGTTGCGTGCTGGACAATCGGTGGTTGGGTTCTGGCTGAATACAGTGCATTGCTACTCGAAAATGCTCGCCGCCGCACCAGCAGCGCCGCAGCAGGAGGTGAAGTGATGGGCAAGTTTACTTTCGTCATTGAGTTCGAAGACGGCAAGGAGCCGCCAGTACATGCCCATATGGAAGCTTTGGGCGGGAAGGTTGTAGCGGTCGCGTTCCGGGATGCATTGAGCGAGGGTAATCCTACGCAGACGATCACTACCCATCCTCAGGTGCTTAGTGAGATGCGGTGCTTTATCTGCAATGGTAAGCATCCTATCGGTGTCGCCTGCCCACTAAGTTCGCCATCAGTGGTATCGCATAATGCCTGACCCATTCGACGCATAACTAAACGTCAAGCAACGTTTGATTATTCATTATCACCCAGCCATAATTAAGTCATCGGAGCCTGAACAACTCCGGTGACTTCTGCGCATTTAAGGGGACTTAAATGCGACCACAATCTGAACTCCTCACCTTGTCACAGATGCAGAAATGCACCTGCGATTTCCTGCATTCTGCGTTACCTCTCGGAGGTGGCGTATGAGTATCAAATTCTACCTCCGCGACGAGCAGGTTCGCCGCAACCTCATCGACTACATCAACAAGCAGCCTGTAAACGCAGAGTTCCCCCTTGTTGTGAGTTTTGCCGACCCTAAGCGCACCCTTCCTCAGAATTCACTGTTCCACGCGCTTTGCGGCGACCTGGCAAAGCATCGCATTCAGTGGGCTGGCTCTGCGTGGTCGCTTCCGTCATGGAAGTCAATTCTGGTTTCCGGTCACTCCATTGCCACTGGCGGGCAGGGGAAGGTTATCGCCGGGCTTGAGGGCGAATTGGTGGCAATTCGCGAAAGCACCTCATCGATGGGGATCAAACGGATGAACAGCCTGATTGAGTACACCCAGGCTTTCGCCGTCAGCCAGAACATCCAACTTCGCGATGTCCGTTATCGTGGCGATTACTTTGGGAGGCTTGCATGAATAACCCTCTCGCACGCGTCATCACAAACGAAATCTTCCGCGTCCCGGCGCGCCGCCAGCGTAAGCCCGCGGTTAAGCCGTCCGACATCCCGACCCTGAAAGACTACACCGCCAGTCTGGTGGATCAGAAATGGCTGCGTCTCGCGGCACGGAGGTCGCATGGCTAAGTTACCGCGCCGCAAGTGCGACCATAAAGCTTGTCGCCAGTGGTTCCACCCGGTCCGCGACGGGCAGGTAGTTTGCTCATTCGAGTGCGCCAGCGCGATCGGCAAAGAACAGACCGCAAAAGCCCGCGAAGCCGCTAAGCAGAAGGAAGCGCAGCGTCAGCGCACCGAAGAGAAGGCTGGGCGTCAGCGCCGAAAGGCAAGGCTGGCAGAACTCAGGCCTGACGGATACTACAAGGCTCAGGCTCAGAAAGCTTTCAACGCCTTTATCCGTGCGCGAGACGCCGATTTGCCATGCATCAGCTGCGGAGAGCTCAATCCACCCGATCTACACGGCGGACAGTGGGATTGCGGCCATTTCAAGACAGTAGGTGCTTACCCTGAACTGCGCTTTGAAGAACGCAACGCCCATAAGCAGTGCAAATCCTGTAATGCCGGAGCTGGCAAGTACACCGCCAAGGAGGCCACTGTCGCGCAGCGCTACGAAGCGGGCCTGGTCGCTCGTTACGGGCAGGAATACGTCGACTGGCTCAACGGCCCCCACGAAATGACCAACTACCGCCGGGAAGACTTCATCCGGATCCGCGATGAGTACCGCGCCAAGCTCAAAGCACTGAAACAGCAGGAGGCCGCATGAGCACAGAAACCGAAATTGAACTGGGCAAGGTTGTCGCTTTCCCGTCAAAGAATAAAGACATGCAGGATGGGCTGGTCATTCAGCGAGAAGGCCAAAAGGTCATGTGTCTGCACTCGGCTGTATCGATAAACGGAAAAGAGCGAACGCTACGCTGCCGGAAATGCGAAACGCTAATCGATCCATTCGACTACCTGATGACGCTCTGCGACCAGGAGTCTCGCTACTGGGAAAACGTTAAGTATCTTCGCCGCGAGGAAAAACAGCGTCGCCAGAACATCGAGAAGCTCATTCAGATTGAGAAGAACGCCAAGTCCCGCATTCGCCGCGCCGGTGATAAGTCTCCACTTCCTCTGTGGCAGAACGAGAGGGTGGACGAATGACGCGTGACCAGATTATCCGATACCAGGTAGAAAGCGTTAAGCGCGCCAGCATGCCGCCAGTAGCAAAGCACAGCCAGAACAAAACCAACCAGCCACAGAAGGAAGCCGCATAATGAACCTCGAATCAATCGCTAAATACTTTGCGCCTAAATCACCGATGTTCAGTGACTCTCCTCGCGCAACCGCATCAGACAGTCTCACCGGCACTGACGTTATGGCGGCGCTTGGCCTTGCTGGTCACAAGTGCGGGTTTGGTTTCGATCTTTACCTCTCGAAAATCGGCATTAGCAGCCCAGATATAGCACTGGAGAGACTCTATGAGCAGGCACGTAAGTTATCAGGTAAATTCAGAGCACTGTCTGAACTCGATGAATCAGCTCGGTCAGGCGTGCTTAAGGTTCTCTGCGCTTTTGCATACCAGGATTATTCAAGAAGTGCTGCCAGCACTCGAAAATGTGATTGCTGTGATGGTGGCGGATTTACAGAGGCGCAAGTGTTTACCAACAAGGTCTCATACCCATGGGGGAAACCGCCTTACTGGTCGAAAATGTCGCGTGCCGTTCGCCCAAGCGACTGGGAGAGCTGGACACAGGCGCGTGAGGTGGTGCGAGTTAAATGCAAGCCGTGTAACGGAAAAGGCGTTATCAGCAATTCGTGTCGCTGCCATGGCAAAGGCAAGGTGCTGGACAAAGCAGAAAGCGAACGCCAGGGCGTTCCGGTGATGAAAGCCTGTGACCGCTGCGGTGGAAGAGGTTACGCCAGACTGAAGTTCTCAACGGTGATAGAGGGAATTAATACTGTTGCGGAGATAAAGAAAACGGCGGCCTATGACCAACTTCAGCCGCTCTTTGAGGATCTCGTCGCCGAATGCCACAGGCAGGAGTCTATGGCTGATTCCATTCTCTCAAAAGTAACGAGATGAAAATATTTTTCCCTAATATTGAAAATATATAGGAAAAGGGTATTGCATTTCGCGGAAAAACTGGATAGATTCATCTCTAACGCTGGGAATCCGTTCAGTCGTTCCGAAGCAAAAAAATTCAAGCCCGAGGTTAACGCCTTGGGCTTTTTTATTTGCGGTACGCCGCACACAGAACCCACTGCCTGGGACCCTTCGGCCATAGAGCCGGCATTGCCTTACCCCCATATTGCCCGCCTGTCGCGGGCTTTTTTATTTTCAGGCTCCGGGAACCATCCTCGACATGCCTTCTTGTTAAATCGTCCCGAGGGCCTGACCCCTTTTAAACACACAGCCCCCGCTTTTAAGCCGGAGGTTAGAGACTATGAAAATGCATAACGATCCCCACTCCTGGACGGAGTTTATCGAACTACTCCACAGCTGGTGGCGTGGCGAAACGCCGATGGGTGCCGTCTTGCTATCGGTTGCCATGGCCGCATTGCGAATCGCTTACGGCGGTGGCGGCTGGAAGAAAATGCTCCTTGAGGGGGCAATCTGTGGGGCTCTGACCCTTACTGCTGTGTCAGCTCTTGATTACTTTAACCTTCCACAGTCTCTGTCGATAGCTATCGGCGGCGCGCTAGGGTTTGTTGGCGTAGAGCAGGTTAAGGTTATGGCTTCCCGGGTGTTTAATTCTCGCTTTGGAGGCGGTGATGCAAATCAGTGATAAAGGCATTGCCCTGATCAAGCAATTCGAAGGCTGCAAACTCACCGCGTACCAGGACAGCGTCGGAGTGTGGACGATCGGCTATGGCTGGACCAAGCCTGTCGACGGCAAACCGATCCGAGCCGGGATGACGATTAAGCAGGAAACTGCAGAACGCCTGCTGAAGACCGGGCTGGTCAGCTATGAAAACGACGTGTCCCGCCTGGTCAAAGTTGACCTGACTCAGGGGCAATTCGATGCTCTGGTGTCGTTCACTTACAACCTCGGCGCCCGGTCACTGTCGACATCGACCCTTCTGCGAAAACTCAACGCCGGTGATTACGCTGGTGCATCCGATGAGTTCCTGCGCTGGAATAAAGCTGGAGGCAAAGTCCTGAACGGGCTGACCCGTCGCCGGGAGGCAGAGCGGGCTCTGTTCCTGTCATGATTGGCGCGCTGGTTAAGCGTTACTGGTTACAGCTGCTGGTGCTGGTGTTAATCGGCGTGCTGGCGCTCCTCGTGAACCACTACCGCGACAATGCCATCACCTACAAAGACCAGCGCGATAAGGCGACTCGTAAACTCAGCCTGGCAAACGCCACCATCAAAGACATGCAGACCCGCCAGAGCGATGTTGCTGCACTGGATGCCAAATACACGAAGGAACTGTCCGATGCGAAAAAAACCATTAACGATTTGCGTCGGGATGTCGATTCTGGCGCTAAACGGCTGCGCATCGCCGCAACCTGCCCTGGAGTGTCAAAAGCCACCTCCGCCCCCGGCGTGGATGATGCAGGAGCCCCCGAACTTACTCCAGACGCTCGACGGAATTATTTCGATCACCGGGACGGAATCGCAACCGCTGACAAAATGATTCGCGGCATGCAGGACTACATCAAAGAGCAGTGTCTTAAGTGATTCGTCACCCAAATAACAGAGCCTGACTTCGGTCGGGCTTTTTTATGCCCGAATTTCACCGCGCACCGCAGCGCATTCAACCCACGTCGAACCATACCCTTTGAAATGAGCCTTTGAGGAAGTCAGTTAGTGCTGGCGAGCCTCGACGGGCTGATTTCCTATGCGGCAAAGGTTCATCTCAAAGAAAGGTACACGCTATGAATAATCCGTCAGTTATTCCGGCCTTCGACTTCCGCGAAATGGTCACGACCCTCGACAACAAGATAATCACCACATCACTCAAGGTGGCGGATTACTTTGGCAAGCGACACAAAGACGTTTTGCGTGCCATACGTAACCTGAAATGCTCCGATGACTTCACCCAGCGCAATTTTGCGCCCATTGATTTCATTGATAAAAATGGCGATGTTCAGCCTATGTATAACATCACCCGCGACGGATGCATGATGCTAGTGATGGGATTCACTGGCAAAACAGCTGCCGCAGTGAAGGAGTGTTACATCAATGCCTTCAACTGGATGGCCGAGCAGCTAAACCGGCGCATGGCGATGGGTGAGGAATTGCAGCATCGCTACGCGATCAAAGAAACGCGCTCAAAGCTGAAAGGCACGATCGGAAGCCGTTTGATGAACGAGCGGAAGAAAGAGAAGCGCGTCCTGGAGCTCGAACATGAGCACATCATGCAGGTAACGCAGCCGGAATTACTTATTGGCTGATCTCGGCATTACAGAAGCTCTTCACTGAGGGGCTTCGATAATGTCAACGTGAGGTAAGTATTATGGCAAAACCGGACTGGGGAGCACTGCAAGACCAGTTCCTCGCCGAGCATGCCAAAACAGGTATTTCCCCTAAAGACTGGTGCCAGGCTCAGGGACTGAATTACGCATCTGCGAAACGCTACATCAAAGTAACTTCGTATGGTGCGAAATCGCAGAAAGAGTCTGCGAAAAAAAATGCGAATTCGCAAAAGGGAAGGGGCGAGGCAAGTAAATCCGGGGAGGTGAAAAAATCCACCCGTGAAACAGGCAGCACCAAAAATTCCCGAGACGCGAAACCGATACGCGGGTCACGCACAGCGCCGCCCACGAACGCCTTCCAGCCTGGCAACCAGAATGCACTGAAGCACGGCGGCTACGGTCGCAGGATGCTTCTCTCTGACGCAATCACCGAAGACGCGAAGCTGCTCACGCTAGACGATGAGTTGTTCTGGCTGCGCGCGGCGAATCTGACGGCGGCGGAGAACATCGGGCGCTGGCAGGCTGAGCTGGAGCTGGCAACGGACGAGAAGGCGAAGGAACTCCACTCGCTGATTTCCTCTGCTGAAAAGGCTATGCACCGGAACACGCAGCGTATCGAGTCGCTGGAGTACACCAAAGGCTCGATAGAGAAGCTCCGGGTCGATGCTGCCTACCGCGAACGCGCCACTGAAAAAGTGGAAATGGAAATCGACATCATGAAGGACGGCGACAGCGACAACGCGATCGTCGTACACAATACCCTGCCGATACCTGGAAGATGATATGGCCGACATTTACCTCCCGACGCTGCATGACGGGCAGTTAAAGGTCTGGTCCGATTCCTGGGAAGGTCAGCTGCATGCTGTCCGGTGTGGCCGACGCTGGGGTAAGACTTTCATGCTGTCCAGCGCCGCGGTTACTTACGCAACAGCGCCTTTTAAGCGCCCTGGCATGGACATTGAGCTCGGCGGCCGCGTCGGTATCTTTACAGCTGAGTATCGCCAGTATCAGGAGATCTACGACAAGCTCGAAGAAATCCTGCTGCCGCTGAAGAAAAGCTTCAGCCGCCAGGAGAAGCGCCTGCTGCTGAAGAACGGCGGGAAGATCGACTTCTGGGTCACCAACGACAACAAACTGGCTGGCCGTGGCCGTGAGTACGAAATCATCCTGATAGACGAGGCGGCATTTACCAAGTCGCCGGAGATGCTGAGGGAGATCTGGCCGAAGTCGATTAAGCCAACTCTGCTGACGACGAAAGGCCGTGCCTACGTATTTTCAACGCCGGACGGGGTGGACGAAGAGAACTTCTTCTACGCCATCTGCCACGACAAGAACCTTGGCTTTATCGAGCATCACGCGCCGACATCCTCCAACCCGTTCGTTCCGCCGGAAGAACTGGAGAAGGAGAAGGCCAACAACGACCCGCGCGTGTTCCGCCAGGAGTTTCTGGCCGAGTTCGTCGACTGGTCAGCCGCTTCGCTGTTCGACGTCCGCAAATGGTTTGAGGGTGAGAATCAGGATCAGCCTGTCGATTACCCTGAAATGTGCCAGGCCGTCTTCGCTGTCATGGACACCGCCGTAAAAGGCGGATCCGAGCATGATGGTACGGCGGTGGTGTATTACGCCGTCGACACCCGGCCCGGCATTCAGCGCCTCACCATTCTGGACTGGGACGTCGTGCAGATTGACGGCGCGCTGCTGGAAACGTGGATGCCGTCGGTGTTCGACCGCCTCAACGAGCTTTCCGGCCAGTGTGTAGCCATCAACGGCAGCCTCGGCGTGTTCATCGAAGACGCCAGCATGGGCAGCATCCTCCTGCAGAAAGGCGAAAGCCTGGGATGGCCGGTAAACAAAATCGAATCCGCCCTGACCAGCAAAGGAAAGGACGAGCGCGCCATTATGGCCTCCGGTTATCACTACCGCGGCCTGGCGAAAATATCCAGACACGCTTACGAGAAGACAGCCGTCTTCAAGGGCGAGACAGCAAACCATCTGCACAAGCAGGTTTCCCGATTCCACCTTGCCGACAAGAAAGCGCATAAGCGCGCCGATGACCTGCTCGATGATTACACCTACGGGCTGATCATCGCCTTCGGCAGCGGCGACGCAATCTGACGAGAGAACCAATGAACGAAGACGATTTCGAAATCGGCAGCTGCTCTCACTCAGAGTTGATGGCATTGCTGGACAGCGACGACATCCAGCCAGGTTCCACGGCTGGCTATCAGACCTGCAAAACGGTTTACCTCTACCACCCGCTGGGCGGGAAGATGGTGGATCGCCCGATTAAAATGGCGATGAATGAGCCGCGCACCGTGCATGTTGCCCAGTCCTATGGACTTGAGCAGCGCCTTCGTGACGCGTTCGAGCGCGAATGGAAAGCGATGGGTGCGAACCAGCACATCGCCAACGCCGCGCGCATCGCCCGAATTTACGGCGTATCAGCGATCGCCATGCTGGTGGATAACCAGGAGCCGAACGAATCTCTGGACTACCGCACGCTGTACAAGCACAACGTCAGCTTTAACATCCTGGACCCGCTGAACACCGCCGGCAGTATCGTGCTGAATCAGGACCCGAACGCCCAAGACTTCCAGAAAGTCGACGGCATCCGGGTTGCTGGCAAGCCGTATCACAAATCGCGCTGTGTCGTCGTGCAGAACGAGGATCCAATTTACCTCGCTTACAACCCTGCGGCGTTCGGCTTCACCGGTCGCAGCGTGTACCAGCGCGCGCTCTACCCGCTGAAGTCTTTCATCCAGACCATGCGCACAGACGATATGGTTGCGGTGAAAGGCGGCCTGCTGGTGACGAAAATTAAGGGGCCAAGCTCCGTCGTCAACAACATGATGCAGAAGCTCAGCGGAATCAAGCGCATGATGCTGAAGCGCGGGAAGACGGGAGAGGTCCTGCAGATCGGCGAGAGCGACAACATCGAGTCAATCGACCTGAGCAACCTGGAAAAACCTCTCGACTCTGCGCGTAAACACATCCTGGAGAACGTGGCCGCCGCCGCAGACATGCCGGCGATCATCCTCAACTCTGAGACGTTCGCTCAGGGATTTGGTGAAGGAACAGAAGATGCCCGCGCCGTGGCGGTATACATCGACAACATCCGCGAGTGGCTGGACCCGCTTTATGCGTTCTTCATTCGCGTTTGCCAGTACCGCGCCTGGAGCATTGAGTTCTTCCAGTCGCTGCGCGCTGACTTCCCGGAGCTGAAAAACACCTACAGCGTCTATTTCGCGAGCTGGATAAACAACTTCGAATATCGCTGGCCGTCCTCCCTGAAAGAGCCGGAAAGCGAGAAGGTGAAGGTCGACGAAACGCGCTTTAAGGCTATCGTCAGCATGCTGGAAGTGGTGCTGCCGCAGCTCACGGCTGACCCGGAAAACCGCGCGACGCTGATCGAGTGGGCGTGTGAAAACGCCAACGCCAACGAGAACCTATTCCCTCAGCGGCTTAATCTCGATTACGACTCGCTGAAGGAAAACCCACCGCCAGAGCCGCCGAAAGCTGAAGAGCCTGGCGGCGGGATGATGCTATGAACACTTTCACCAGAACAGTGAGAGACGCGGTGAAGTTCTTTCTCCGCAACGGCTACTCATCCCGTGAAGAGCTGGAGCGCTGGCAGGCGATTATCCGCCAGGCCGCCGAAAGCGAAACCGCCGATGACTACATGGCGATGGTCACCCGCAACCTGACGAAGGCATACGACCTGCAGGTGGGCCGCGCTGGCGCGCTGAAGCGCCATCAGGGCATATCCCGGTTCACGCTCAACTACCTTGAGCCGAAGCTGAGGACGGAGCTCGACAGGCGGATCCTCGCCAGCGCTGACCTAATCCAGCTCAACCGCAAAAAAGCCATCGACACCACGTTGTCGCGGTTTAGCGGCTGGGCCAGCAGCATTCCCTCAGCAGACAGCATTGCGCTGACCGGCATTCAGGGAACGATGCGGGAGACGGCAGCGCACATTCAGAAGGCCGCCGAGAAGGTCGACTATGAAGCGCGCCGGGTGATGATCGACCAGAACCATAAGCTGATAGCCAACATCGACAACGTGATCGCAACCAGCAATAACGCGATTGCAGCGATATGGCACAGCCACTGGCGGCGGCCGGGTTATGACTTCCGGGAAGACCACAAGGAACGCGATCAGCTGTATTACCTGATTCGCGGGAACTGGGCGCAAAAAAACGGGTACGTGAAAGCCGGGCCAGCCGGTTACCTGGATGAAATCACTCAGCCTGGCGAAGAGGTTTTTTGCCAGTGCTACGTGACATACATCTACAACCTCCGAAGCATTCCTGAATACATGCTGACCCAGAAGGGGCAGAAGTTCATGGAGTCGATGAAGAAAGCAGCATAGGAGCATTAAAACGTGGCTATTTTTGGCAGCGGGATAATGTTCCGTCAGGGTAAGTTTGTCTTCCTGATCCAGCGCTCGGATGATGGCACGTGGTGCCAGCCTGGCGGAACGGTAGAGCCGGGCGAGCTGGCTATTGATACCGCGCGCCGCGAGGTGCTGGAAGAGGTGGGCTATCAGTACGATGGCCCGCTGACTCCGCACAGCGTATACGGCGATTATCTGACGTTTCGCGCCGAGGTGCCGGAGAGGTTCGAGGCGAAGCTTAACGACGAATCGCTGGCCGCTGGATGGTTTCACATTGACGATCTGCCCAAACCGCTTCATCAGCCATTCGCTGAGATGCTGGCGCAGCAGGCGCTCAATGAAACCGAGGTGGCCGCGCTCATCGCTGACGGGACGCTAAGCAGCCCGCAATTCTTTATCAACATGTGGATGTTCGCCATCCGGGTAACCGGAACAGGGGTTACCTGGCGCTCTGCAGATCAACAGATGGCCTTCCGTAACCCGGACGACTATCTCACCCCAGAGTTTCTCCAGAGAGTTGCCGGTGTACCGCTTATCTGGCTGCACCCGGAGAAAAACAAGCTCGATAGCGATGAATTTGCGAAGCGTGTTATCGGCACCCTGACGAACAGTTGGGTTGCTGATAATGGCGAGGTCTGGGCTATTGGCCGGGTGTACGACGCTGAAGCCGCCGAAATTATGGCGACACGGCAGCTGAGTACCTCGCCAACCGTCACCTACAGCGAAGCGCAGGACTCAATCATCAAAATCGACGGTCAGCCTCTATTGGTGGAAGGTTCCCCGGTATTGCTCGACCACGTTGCAATTTGTGAACAGGGCGTATGGGACAAGCTCCTTGCCCCTACTGGTGTTAAATCTGATTCCATTCCAAACGAGGCTGAAAAGATGGACGAGGAAAAAATCGTAGCGCTAATCAATAAGGCGATTGACGCACGCATGGCTAAGGCTGACTCAGAAGCAGCAGACCTGAAAGCCAAGGCCGATGCCGAAGAAGCAGCCAAGAAAGAAAAGGCTGATGCTGAGGCAAAAGAGGCCGAAGAGGCGAAAGCCAAAGCTGACGCGGAAGAGAAAGCCGCGAAAGAAAAATCAGACGCTGAAGCCAAAGAGAAGGCCGACGCGGAAGAGGCGGAATGTATGGCGAAAGAAAAGGCTGATTCTGAACTGCGTCAGCAGATCGCCGACCTGCGCTCCCGCATCCCAACCGAGTTGAGCGATGAAGAGCGCAACGAAGTCGCCGACGCACAGGTGAAGGCCGATAGCGTGTTCTCCTGCTTCGGCAAGCGCGCGCCGGTGCCGCTGTCTGGTGAAAAGCCGCTGGCATATCGCCGCCGCCTGATGATCCAGTTGCAGGAGCATTCGCCTGACTTCAAATCCGTCGACCTGTCTTCTATCGCTGACTCAGCCCTGCTGAGCGTAGCCGAGAAGACGATCTACGCCGACGCGCAGAAATCGGCAAGCCTGTCTGTTGGCCCTGGCATGCTGCGCGAAATTAAACGCGCTGATGCGACCGGTCGCCAGATCAGCACCTTCGAAGGCGATCCTGCTGCCACCTGGGCTCCGTTCCAGTCCGGCAAGCGTCAGGTCACCAGTTTCAACAACCAGGCTTAACGGGAGCTCTCAAGCATGGCTAACTTATCTCTTAACCCGATGGCAACCACGAACGCGCTGGGCTCCTTCGGTGTGCAGTCCGACGGTTATATTCAGGGCGTGGCGCTGGATGACCCGGCCAACCGCTTCAACCTGGCAGCGGGCACCGTGGCGGCAACGGAAACCAAACCACTGTGGGGCGGTCTGCCGGTTGCTGAGCTTCTGCCTGGCACCAGTTCAAGCCCACGCGGTTCTTACATCCGTCGCGCTGTGTCTGTTGCCGAGCTGGAAGGCTTCACTGTCTTCAATCAGGCTCACAACGGCCTGACCACTCCTCAGTCACCGGTACCGCTGTACGCATCAGGCATGAGCGTTTCGTACTATCGTCTGGGATCCAACATGCGCGTGCCGCTGAAAGCCTCTGCACAGGTTGTTGCGCTGGGCACTTCCGGTGCGTCGGTGAAAACGCCGCTGGCCTGGGATTTTGTGAACAACCAGATCACCACCGCGGCGGCGGCCGGTTTCTCCGGTTCTGATATTGAGACAACTGCAGTGACCTATGCCAATGGCGTGGCGACAGCGGTAACCGCTTCAGCTCATGGCCTGACTGCTGGTCAGTACGTGAAAATCAGCGGCGTCGCCCCTGCGGCGTACAACGGCACTGTGGTCGTGCTTTCAGTCGTGAACACAACGACCTTCACCTATGCCCCGGCAACTGCACCAGGCGGCGCTGCAACCACGCAGGGCACCATCGGCGCAGTTACGCTTTCCGACATCACGCTGCCGGTAAAAGTGCTCGCCATCGAATCAGGCAACTCCAAGACTGTCAGCTATGACAGCGCGACTGGTTTCCTGACCTGGAATAACACCGACAGCTGCGCGCTGGTCTTACTTTAATCGGGAGCTGAATTAAATGGCTGCAATTACCCCCAGCTACACCATCGTCAATCCGTCGTACATCGCGCCGGAGATGATCATTGGTTATCAGCAGGCGTCAGGTGCGTTTGAAACCATCGCCAGCGGTAACCCGCAAGTCCGTCTCGGCGTGGGCGACCAGTACGTCTACATGCGCCGCCTGGATATTCGCACCCAGACCACTTCCAGCCAGTCCGGTAACGGTAACCAGCTGCCGAGCGTGGCGCTGGATGCGAAGATGATTTCAACCCCAACCTACCTGTTCCGCTGCCGTGGTATCTACGATCACCATGACATGGCCGCTGCCGGTAACTGGAACTTTGCACTGCCGGAAGCTCAGCGCCTGGGCATGCGTCAGGGCATTTTCCAACAGCTGCGTTCTGCTCTGCTGTACGGCATGAACCCAGCTGGCGGTGAAGGCCTGCTGAACACTGCTGGCGCGACGACCGAGTCCCTGCCTCCGGACAGCAACGGCAACACCACTGTGCTGACCTATGACCACGGCCAGATGGCGGTATATCTGCTGGGCCACGTACAGGCAGCACTGACCCGTACCATGCAACTGGGCCGCCAGCAGCGTGTCGTTATCCTGGGGCCGCAGCGCGTCCTCGGTGCTATGGAGATTCAGCAGATCGTTCAACTGACTTCTTACCAGCGTCCTGGTGGTGGTACTGACACCGTCGGCGGCACGGTGAAAGAAGTGCTGAAAGGCGCAAACGTCCAGGTTGACTGGGTGTATGACGATACCCTTATCGGCGCAGGCGCTGGCGGTACCGACGCGGTGGTAATCACCATCCCTGAGGTCGAAGTGCCAATGGTCAACTCGACTGTGAACACCAACGAATTCGCCAAGCTGACCCCGTCTCTTGCCGCGAACGCGCTGATGTTTACCGACATGGCCGCGCCGCGTGAGATTCCGACGCCGATCGCTGGTGGTGCCATCGATGTTCTGTCCGAAATGCGTTCTACCGCAGGCTGGGCAGTTCGTCCGGAAGCAATCACCATCCTGTCCATGGCGTACAGCGCCTGATTCATTCTTTGAAGTGGTTAAGCCTCTGCCGGGGAAACTCAGCAGGGGCTTTTTTACGAGGGTAACCAATGAAACTCTATATCGCTAACACCACCAAGCAGCGCCAGATTTTCGCCTATCGCAAGCTGGAGACCGGCCGCCTTATTCAGATCCCGATTAACCACGGCGATCAGATGATGGTGCTGGATGGCTCAACTGAAGAAGTTGACGCAGTGGTGCAGCATCACCAGGTTTACGGTCTGGTTGACTCGACGAAAATCGACCAGAGCCAGGCGTTTGTCGGCTTGTGCTACAGCCTGAACAAGCCTGTATCAGCGTCGGTAATCGAAAAAGCAATCCGCGATAACGATATTCACCTGACCCGTGGCGCCCACGGCCGCCGCCAGGCATCCGTAGCGGCTCTGGATAGTTCTCTGCGCGAAAGCGGTACCGGCTATTCCGGCGAAATGGAAGTCAGCGCTGAGCAGGCGAAAGGCCGCGAAGACAGCGAAGACACCCCAACGGTTAACGAAACAATCGTGACTGAAAAATCCGGGAGCAAGAAAAAATGACAACGAGCCTGTCGGGATTCATCGAATTCGTTCGAACTGACATGGGCGTGACCGCCGAGCAGGTTCCCGACGACTCGCCGTCTTTCAACCTGGCATATGGCGGCGCGGTTGAGTGGGTAAACCCTGATATCGCGTGCGTCACGCCGAACCTGTACACCGTTGCGGTGTACAACCTGGGCGCGTCTTTCCTGGTCAACTATGGCACGGAATCGGTATTCGCCGAGTTCAGGAAAACGTATGGCCTGAACGATTTCAAGGCTGGCGTGATTACTGGTGCAGGGGATAACTCAACCAGCGCTCAGCGCCTGGTTCCGGACTTCTTCAAAGACCTGTCGCTGGCTGACCTGCAGATGTTGCAGGACCCATGGGGCCGCCGGTACCTGATGATTGCCCAGCAGTTCGGCAGCCTGTGGGGGCTGTCATGATCACCTTCCACCTTGGAGTGATTGACGTCCCGTATGAGGACGAGAACACCACAACAGGAGACGTCGCCGAGTATCTGGAGGAAAAGTACCAGATCATGCAGACGTTTTTCGACAGGTACAGCAACGACATCGCTGATTTGATGGCAAAGGACATGGCGGAACAACTGGAAAACTTGATTGCAGGCTTCCCGCCACAGAGTGACCCTTTTCGACAATCAATGTCACAGATCCATGACCTGTTCGTCGGATTCCTCGACAACACCGAAATGAACGGATTGCCGGGAGTGCCTACGCGCCGCGCGCTGGACGGTATCTCCCGGCGATTCAAGAACAAAAAGGGCCCACCGCGCCCGTCATTCATCGATACCGGAACCTATCAGGCCGCGATGCGCGCCTGGGTAAGCGGGGTGCTGAATGCCTTCCCTGAGTGAGTTGCAGCAAACTGCAAAAACAGAGCTTAACGCCACCCTGACGCAGGGTCTTGATGACCTGAGCCGCTTTCAGGTGGTCACGTTCACGAAGTATATCCGCAAGGTGCTGCCCCTCGATGGTTTCGTCTTCTGGGTGAAAGCGTCTGTTCTGTCGGACGACCCCAGCAGCGAGCCGGATACGGTTGACGTTAAGGGCTATCTGCACCTGACGACCGAAACCATCCAGGACGATGAGCAGCTCTATGACCGGAACGTCGTGACGTTTACCGCTCAGGCGGATATCGACCCGTTCAACGATATCGGATCTGATGTCCTGTATATCGGCGAGTTCTTCGGTATCCAGTTTTCCTTCTCCCGGCGCACCGGGCTGAACGAACCGGCCAACCTCTACCACTACACAGGGGAGGCAATCTTCCCCTACATGCGATCGCAGATCATCAACTCTGCCGACGATATCGACCTGTCTGATGTGGTGGTTTCGAGCTCATTGCCGGTATGGCTGGCGCTGAGCCAGTACATGCCGATGTTCCCGGCCATGCTGTCGACGCAGAACCTGTCACCGCCGTATGCAACGGTGAAGTGCAGCAACACCGCGCCGATCGCCGGGGCCTTTTACCTCGATGAGCAGCAAAATCAGTATCAGCTGGTTTCCGAGGATGTGACGATCTCCGTCACTGGCCTGCGTAATGCCGGGGTTGAGGATTTCCTCAGGTACGTGCAGCAGTACACGCTCGGCGATGACGCGGAAATGGGTGTGATGAATATCCCTGTCGTTCAGGACGAGCGCGTAACGCAGAACGAGCTGAACATCATCGCCATGAGAAAAACCATCAAATTCAAAGTCAACTATTACCAGCAGCGCATGCGGAACGTCGCGCGCAAGCTGATCACGTCAGCGATTCCGTCCATTTACCCGGAGAAATAAATAAATGGCAATTGTTAACATTAACGTCTCGGTGACCAACCCACCGAAGCCCTCTCAGCTGCTTAAATCCGGCGCGATGATCTCAATGGGCGGAACAACCCTGGCAGCAGGTGAGTATCAGCTCCTGACGACCAAAGACGATCTGAAGGCCATTACCTCACCAGCAAAAACCATTTCAACGATCACCTGGGCAACTGGCGTGGTTACGGTGACCCTCTCGGCGGCGCATGGATGGAACGTTGGCGATACTATCCCGCTGGTTGTCTCTGGCGTTACCCCGGCATCGTATAACCGCGCCGTAACAGCCACTGTGACCACTTCTACCGCCTTCACTTACCCACTGGCAACAGACCCGGGCACGGCAACAGTTATGGGTACGGTGAAAACCGTAGCAGCAAACGAAATCATCGAGATGAACACCACGTTCTGGGCGCAGGGCACAACCCGTTCGGTCTACGTGCTGGAGCTGGGTGATGTGTCCGTCGCTGCTGCTGTGGCTGCACTGGCCGACTTCATCGATGAGGATATCTCTCTGGGTAACACTTACCAGAAATTCTTCTCGTACCTGGTGCCGCGCGAGTGGGATGGCGAGCCGACGTTTAAAACCCTGACAGGTCTGTATACCAGTCCGGCGTCACTGGTTTATTTCTTCGTTACCACCACGATTGCCACCTATCCGGCGTGGGTCGCCACCAAAAACAAATCTGTTCTTGCAGGCGTGGAGTCAACAAACATCCCCGCTGGTGAGTTTTCCATGGCGTTCCCGTTCCAGTCATCTCTGGCAAACGATCCTGGCTCATCAAACATGGTACCGCCAATGGCGTACCGCTTTGGCTACGGCGTAACCGAGTACCCGGTAGAAGGCAATGGCACGCTGCTGAAGCAGCTCCAGGACAACAGCATCAACTATGTCGGCACCGCCGCGGAAGGTGGGCTGAGCAACAAAATGCTGGTGGCAGGCCACATGCTGGACGGCAATCCGTTCAACTACTGGTATTCCGTGGCGTGGACTGCAATCAACCTCGAGCTCGACCTGGCCAACGAAATCATCAACGGGTCAAACACAACTGTTAACCCGCTGTACTACGAGCAGAACGGCATCGACCGCCTGCAGCGTCGCGCGCTGAAGACGCTGCGCAACGGCATCAGTTACGGTCTGATCCTCGGCCGCGTGATTGGTACCGCACTGACGCAGCAGGACTTCAACACCGAATACGAGAAAGGCACGTATGCCGGTAACGCGGTGATTAACGCCGTTCCGTTCGCGAATTACACCAGCCTGAATCCGTCCGATTACGCCGCTGGCAAATACGCTGGCCTGAGCGCCGTAATGACGCCGCGCCGCGGCTTCGAATCCATCACGTTTAACGTGAACGTAACCAACTTTGTAGGGGCGTAAAAAATGGCAAACCCATTAGTACCGCAGGGATTCCTCAATCGTGTACGCGGCGCGGTGTCAGTAACTGACGTTCCGGCGCTGAACATCACCGCCTCTTACCTTGGCAAGGACGCCATCAGCATGCGTCCTGATGGCCCGGCGACGGACATTATCCCGACGCTGACCGGCACCGTAGGCAGTCAGGCGCCATATCAGCAGGTGACTGTCACCGTCCATCTGCTGCGCACGCAGGGCCTGAGCGACAGCTACAAAAACCGCTTCGCCACCGATACGGCACTGGGCGAGGTGGTGATCACCCCGGATGCGAACACGCTCAGCAATTTCACCGTGCTTAACGCTTACCTGGTGAACTTCAACGAGCTGCCTTTTACCGGTATGGATGCCGGGTACGTGGTGACCATCAGCGGTTATATCCTGGCTAACGACAACATGTGGGTCTGATTGTGAAAATAGACAAAAAGCTCAACCTGGTAACAAACATCACCCGGGACGACGGGTCAATCGTGTACCTGCATGTGACCCCGTTCCCATATGAGGTGGTGGAAGAGCACTGTCTGCTGCTGGGCAACCTGTTCACCAACTTCATCTCACAGGTGGGCGGCCTGGGCGCGGCGCGTGTCGCCGCGATGATGCTCCGTAAAAAGCTCCAGCGCGAGCAGGAACTAAGGGACGAAGCTAACCAGCAGACCCAGCAGGCTCCAACCATCGTTGACGAGATCCAGCGCCTTACTTCGGTGGTCTGGAATGACAGCGGCACCTGGAAAACAACATCATTCGACGCCGCGATGAAGCAGGGGATCATCTCACCTGACGAATATCGCGAAGTTGAAGGTGAGGTGGTTTTTTTTATGGTTTCCTCTGCCATTCAGAAAGCACAGCTGATAGCGCCGACAGTGGGATCAGTGATCGGCATGTTCGGTGGGCAACTCGAATCATTGAGCGTTACGGCGTTCCGCGATTCGTTGCTGACGTCGAATCCGCCTACCGATATCCAGACCCCGAGTGCCCAGCCGGAAACGTCATACATACCCTCCTAGACTGGGCGTCTAACGAGGGTTTCTGGCGGGTGATCAGGGAAATTACCGGCGAAGAGTTCGCCAGCCCGGCGCAGTACCGCCAGCGTTACATTATTTCCGCGCTAAAAGACAGGGGTTCCTTCAATGGTGGCTAAGTCTATTGTCGATATTGACGTAAATGACGACAAGTTTGTCGCGTTTCTGGAGAAGTTTAAAGAATATCAGGCCGCATTAGAGGAACTCCCTGAAGCATGGCGCGTGCTGGCGCATGGCGCCACGGATGCCACTAAAGAGACGGCGAAAGCAAAAACAGAGGGTGACCTTCTGGCTAAGGCTTTTTCTGAGGGGGCAAGCGCGATTCTGTCGATAAATAGCGGGCTTGAGCGGCTTACCGACAGCCTCGACCGTGCGAATAAAAGTCAGGAAGACTTCAACAAGAAAACTCGTTCATCAAAGGGGTTTTTGAGTGACGCCTCGAAGGATGCGAAATCGCTGGCCGGGCACATCAGGGATGCAACCACAAGCCTGCTGTCGTGGGGTGGTATCGTCGGCCTGTTCACCGGCGTGCTGGGCGTAGGCGGTCTTTTCGGGCTTAACCGCCTGGCGGCCACAACCGGTTCACAGCGCTTCACCTCTCTCGGGATCGGGACGAGTATCGGCGCGCTGGACTCCACAGCCATTAACTACCAGAAGGCACTCGGTAACCCGACAGCAACGCTGGGCGCTATCCGTGACAGCCAGATGGATCTGTCAAAGCGCTGGACATTCCAGGCTATGGGCATCAACAACCCAGACCAGGACCCGGCCAAACTCCTGCCGCAGATGATTCGCAATGCGCGAGACATTTTTGTCAAAAACGGCAGCACCCTGCAGGGAGCTAACGCTTACGGGCTGACGAACTTTTTCAGCCTGGATGACCTGAATCGCTTTAAAAACATGAGCGATGAAGAAATCGATGCGATGGAACGCCGGGCGCAGAAGGATGCGAAGTTACTGCAGATCACCGATCAGCAGGCGCGGCAGTGGCAGGATTTCAACGTCCAACTGGATTACAGTAGCCAGAGTATTCGAAATGCGTTTGTGCGCGGGCTCGGCCCGCTCACCCCGCAGCTGAGCAAACTCTCTGATGCGCTGGCTGGCGCCATTGATACCGTGTTGCAGTCACCTGAACTGGGTAAATGGATTGATAGCCTGGCGGTGGGGATTGAGAAATTTGGAAATTATCTCGCATCCCCTGATTTCGCCAAAGATGTTGATGATTTTATGGATGGCCTGCGTAGGCTAGGTCAGTCGATAGGTAGAGTAATTGACCTATTCACTGGCAAAGCCAGCGTGAGTGAGTTTATGGCGGCCTCCTCGCCAATGCTTAACAACCAGACTGTCCACGACCCGAACGGCGGCCCTGATTATGTTCCTGGAAGTGAGAGCGATCCGAACGTTCCCGGTTGGTTGAAAAAGTTAAAACTGGCTTCGGGAGTTGCTCCGGTTCAATACGATGAGTATTTCGAAGAGGCGGCTAAAAAATACAACGTTGATCCGAAGCTATTAAAGGCCCTGGCTGCGGCTGAGTCATCATGGGACCAAAACGCAGTTTCCAAGGCTGGCGCGCAAGGGTTAATGCAAGTTATGCCAGACAACTTCAAGCCGGGAGAAAAGCCATTCGATCCTCACGATAACATCATGGCTGGGGCAAGAGTTCTGCGTGACGGGATGAACTGGGCTAACAAAAATGCTGGTGGTGATCTGGAGGAAGCATTGCGGTATTACAACGGCGGAGTCAGGCGTGGTAGTGCCGAGAACATCGCATATCCAGGAAGGGTTAATGAAAAATACCAGCAGATTTACGGAGTTCCTGCGCTAAGCGCTAAAGAGCAGTACGCGGAAATGCAGGGTTCACGTAAAACCCCAGCAATAGAAAACGGCAGCGACAATTCAGAGGTTGCCAAAAACACGAACAAGACCAACCAACTGCTGCAACAGATTGTTGACAGAGGGCTTACTGGGAACGGCTCTGGGATGGTCGTTTATAACAACACTGGCGGAAATGCCGTTGTTTCCAGCTCTCAACTCGGAGTTCGATAATAATGGCATTTACTCGCGAGCTGTACCGTCTTGGCTTTGAAATATCCCCAGTTATCCTCTGCAATGGAGTTGCGGATGCTATACCCGGCGGCATGCTGCCGATAGTCGCGCTCACCCAGAGCGCCAGCTTTGTGACCGGGCTGATTGGTGGGGCAATCAACCTTACCGATCTTGATAAATATTTCTGTCACTGGCGGCCTGTTCAGGGCGCAACGATGGTTGACTATGACATCGCTCGCTATCCGTTCGCTAACCAGACTGTCGCAGCTAACGCGCTTCTTGCACAGCCACTGAGGGTCAGCCTGATGATGGATGCGCCAGTGAACGAGAATACCGGAGCCATGACCAAGCTGGTAACGCTGAGCGCGCTGCAGGCGGTGCTTCAGGCGCATGCCAACCTGGGCGGGACTTACATCGTGGCCACTCCGTCCATCATCTACAATAACTGCATCCTGAAAACGGTTAAGGACAGCTCATCCGGTAATGATCCGCTTCCTCAGCGGTCGTGGCTATGGGATTTCGAGCAGCCACTGATTACCGAAACCGCTGCTGACCAGGCCGTTAACAGCTTCCTCAGTAAAATTGATGCAGGACATAAGAATCCAAGCAGCGCCTGGACGAACACAGTCAGTGCACTCGGCAATACATCGCTTGGTGGATCGGTGACTGAAGCGATAACTGGCGTGATCGGCAAGCTTCAGGGGGTATTTGGCATATGAGCACCGTCAATTACCCATTTACCGGGCTTGAAATGAAGAGCATGACGTTCTCGCCGGTTCTCGACGGGACGGTCTATACCTGCCAGATGAAATGGAACATAGCCGCACAGCGCTGGTATCTCTTGATCACCAACAGTGCCGGCAATCCGGTACTGAATACTGCCGTTGTAGGCTCGACGTCTACCGGAGGGATAAACCTTCTGAATGGGGTATTCACATCGACAACCATGATCTGGCATGAAAAGAACGGGCAGATTGAGGTAACGAGCTGATGCGCTATTACGAAATTAACATTCTTGATGGCGACACCTTAATCCAGCAATATTCCAGCCTGAAGAATGGAGTCTATAACCCTGGCGCGCTGATGGTCGAGTTCGACATTATGCGATTTGGCGAATCCACGCCAGCAGGGGAAACCCATCTCACTGTATGGGGTATAGGCCCTAAAGACATGCAGCAGGCCAGACAGAACCTCTACGGTAAGCGAATTCAAATCTTTGCCGGTATGTCGAAAGGCCTGCCGCTTGCGGGCGTATGGGATAAAAAGCTAGCTATTGAAGGTTATATTTTTCAGGTGTTCGGCAACTGGCAGGGCACAGAATTACGACTGGACTTCATCATTGTTTCTGGCCCAGTTAACACAACGGCCAGAGGTGAGATGGTCCCGCTACAGGTTACCATGCCATGGTCCATGGGGCAGAAACTCTCCGTTGCGCTGACACAATGCGTCATGACGATGGGCGGGTTTAGGCCGAACATCAGCATCAGCGACAGGCTAATCCTGAATTACGATCGCCCAATATTCTGTGGCTCCCTCACTGAGTTGGCAAAGAACCTGAGGGCGTTTTCGCTGTCACGCATCAAAGACCCAGGCTACACGGGCGTGGAAATTGCCGTGGTCAACGGCAACGAAATACGGGTATGGGATAACGATTACGCCAACCATCCAGACCAGAATTCGAAAACAAGCGCTACAGAAAGAAGCAAAAACCCTGTCAAGATTAAGTTCAATGACCTGATCGGCCAGCCAACGTGGATCAGCTTTGGTGTCGTCAGCGTCATCTGCGTTATGCGCGCTGACCTGCAGACTGGCGACCACATCCTGATGCCGGAGAAGGCCAGGCCGATGATTCAGGCATCCTCTTACTCGCAGTTTCGCGATGACTCAGCGTTTAACGGCGAATTTGTCGTTCAGTCGGTGAGGTTGCTGGGTAACAGCAGGCAGCCGACAGCAGAGGCGTGGATCACGGTGATTGAGGCATACCCGGCGGAGGCGGTTAAGACAAAATGAGTGTTGACCAGAAGCTTAATTTCGGCCGGAACATGAACCGGTTCGCGGAGCAGAAATTTAATGAGGCGTTCCAGGCTGCCGGGAAAATCCTGCCCGCCAGCATTGTTGAGCAGAATGGCAATATGGTCACCGTGGCCTTCGAGTTGCACGACACCCCATATGTTTTCCCGAATGTCACCATACCGCTTTTTGGTCCACAGTACATCCGCTATCCGATGCAGCCGGGTGATAAAGGCATTGTTATTCCTGCCGACACCTATCTCGGCGGCGTCAGCGGGCAGGGCGGGGGCGTGGCCGACCTAACCCCTCCCGCCAACCTGAGCGCCCTGGTGTACCTGCCGATCAGCAATACGGAATGGGAGGCTGTCGACGGGAACGTTGTCACCATCTACGGGCCCGAGGGCGTAACCATCCGGGATCAGGGAAGCAACACGACGTTTCTGTTAACGCCTGAAAGCGTGACGATTGCGGCCGTCGATTTGTTTAAGGTAACAGTCGGCAGCACGGTGCTAACCCTTACACAGGGCATGTGGAGCATCACGGGGACTGCCGGGAAGTTGCAGGACTCAACCGCCAGCACCAGCCCGGCGATTATGCACACTGGCTGGGCCGCCCTGGTGGCATGGCTAAATGCGCATGCTCATACAAACGGTAATGGCGGTTCAAACACCGGCGCGCCGACAACTACTTTCAACGGGAATATCACGCAATGAGAACCTACGGGAGAGATGCAAATGGCAAGTGGGTGCTGGTGGTACCGGATGAAAATGGCTTCAACGACTCTATCTATCTGACGACGCTGATCCAGAACCTCAAGCTGGCGCCGCAGGAATCACCATTTTTTGCAAACAACGGCATACCATCCCAGAGCTCGGTCATTCAGCAGGTGCTGCCAACCTACTACGTTGACAGGCTTCAGCGGCAATTTAGTCCGTATTTTTCATCGCTGCAGATTTCCCTTGTGAGTGATGACCCGCCTGTATACAACATTTCGGCGATTACGAACGCCGGTTCTAAAATTATCACAACGGTGAACGTATGAGTGATTTGTCCGTTAGCTATGACGCAGCCGGGCCAGTGCCGAAAACATCCGAAGAGCTGCGCGCCGACTTAGTTTCAAGAGCCACAGAATTATCACCAGGCATCACGACAGATCTCCCTGGCTCTCTGATTGAGGATATCGTTGGTACCGACGTTGGCGCGCTGCTCATTGCCGATCAGATCCGCGTTGACCTAATCAACTCCGTAGGTCCGCTGAAGGCGAATATGTACATGCTGAACCTTCTGGCTCAGCAGTCAGGTATCAGCCCACAAAAAACTCAAGGAGAAACTACCGTTCCGGTTACGTTTTCTGGCCCGGCTGGATTCGTTATCCCGCAGGGTTTTCTGGTCAGCGACGGCACTTATACCTACCAGATCGCCGACGCTACAGTAATTCTGTCTTCAGGGGTCAGCGCGATGGTAACAGCCATTGCAACAAACACCGGCTCGTGGGCTGTACCGGTAGGATCGGTTAACCAGATACTGACCAGCCTGCCTTCTGGCATTACTCTGACCTGCACCAACCCGGTTGCCGGTACCCCAGGTGGTGCGCCTGAAACTAACTTCGAATTTCGCGAGCGCGTCTGGGAATCTCAGATGTCGACTGTTCAGGGGTATCCCGGCTTTATCCGCCAGAAATTGACAGACCTGAGTAATGTCCAGGCTCGTCTGGTTTCCGTTGTTCAGAGCGGTAATGCCTGGATTGTTATGTGTGGCGGCGGCGATATCTATGAGATGGCCGGGGCCATTTATAAGTCAGCCGGCGACATCAGTAGGCTAAAAGGGACTGACCTGAACGTCACCGGGATCACCAATGCGAACCCAGGAGTAGTAACGACCGACATCACGCACGGATTCAGCTCGGGCCAGGTAATTAACATCGCAGGTGTTACCGGCATGAGCGGGATTAATAACTTCCCTCTCACGATAACCGTGTTAAGTCCACACACTTTCTCAATAGGCATCAATACCACCTCGTCAGGCGCATGGACTGGTGGCGGAATAGTTACGCCGAACCTGAGGAATAATGTGGTTACGGTCAACGACTGGCCAGATAACTACCTGATACCGTTTGTTATACCATTTCAGCAACTGGTGACTATCAAGTTTCAGTGGGCAACCGAAAGCGCGAACTACCTGACAGACGCGACAATAGCCTCTCTGGTGACGCAACCGGTTATCAATTATGTAAACGGAATATTCGCTGGAAAGCCAATGAATATAAATAACGTCAAAGATGTCTTTCTTCAGGCGATTAACAGCACGCTGGATATGAGCCTAATCTCGACTTTGAACGTTATTGTTACTGTGAATGGAATTATCACAAACGTGGACGCCGGGACGAATATCATCAGCGGTGACCCATACAGCTACTGGTACATTGCCTCAGATGGGGTGATTGTCGACGGGATATAACATGCTGGAAGATATCATTAAATCATACCTGTATACGCAGTATAACGACGATGATGATCTTCAGGCGTTCGTCACTGCGTATAACACCATGGCGCAGGAAATTTATTCATGGATGATTAACGCCAATCTTCCAATATTTGTTGGAGGGTATAACGCTGGCGATCAGCTAAAATGGATAGCCAGAGGGATTTATGGCGTAAAGCCGCCAGTGCTTATAAGTGGGAAGCGAAGCGTGTTCGGACCTTACAACTCCGTCCTGTTTAACCAGCTTCCATTCAATGGGCGCAGGGTTGTCAATCAGTCCGAGCAGGTCGTCGTTTCCGATGACCTGTTCAAACGTATAATGACATGGAATTTTTACAAGGGTGATGGGTATTATTTCACCATCCCCTGGTTAAAGCGCCGAATCATGAGATTCTTGACCGGAATTGATGGTGTAGATGTCGTTAACGATCAGCGGTGGAGTATTTCAGTTCTATTCTCTGGGGCTGGCGCGAGCATATCAATAATCAAGGGGTACAGAAAACTAACCGACGCAACCCTTTTTAATGGATTTTCTTTCAATACACGGTCATACAATCAGAAGAATAGCCTGCTTATAAAGAGCGACAATTATGAATATGCCGCTCTATTCAAGCAGGCCTTTGACAGCGGGTTGCTACACATGCCGTTTTATCAACCAGTGAGCGTGACTATCATTGGTTGAATTGTTATGCTTATCTTCCGAGTCATTTATAACCTGGGTTAGTGGGCATGATAAAAAAAATAGGAATAACATGTTTTTTGTGTTTTTTCTCAACTGTTCATGTTGGGTTGGCGGCTCCATTACCAACCAATGATCAAGAAGAATACTCAATGATGTTAAATGAAATTAAAAAATCAGGGTTGAAACCAACGGATCTAAATATTTACAATATGTGCTTTGCATCATCCTTGCTTATCATCAATGCAGCAAATGATGCTGTAAGTGGTCAGTATTCAGGAGACCATATGATTGGTGACATATTACTTATCCCACATGATGAATACAGAATGATTGTTAAAGAGTTGATAAAAAATGACGCCGTTGAAGGAATAAAAAGAAATACGGAGTATTTTGATAAAAACTTTCAAATGAAGTGCAGGGCATCCCCTGAAGTTTACATAAAAAATATAAAGATATTTTTAGATTAAAAATGACAGAAGACGATTTAAAAAAACAATGGTAGTAAATCGCAAAGCCCACTTCAGTGGGCTTTTTGCTATTTGTACTTATTCTTCAAAAACTCAACATGATCTTTCAGAATGTTAATGTGCTCGCTGAGGCTATTTATAGTGTTTTCCATGTGAGATATAGTTTCCTTTTGTGCCTCAATAATTTCATCCTTCATACTCAGTAAGTATTGATAATGGCCTGAAGTTTCATTCGAACGATTGTTTTCACCTTCATCAAGCTTTGAAAACGAACTTTCGAGTATTTGAACGATTTCAGCGTTAGTCGACCGTCCGTTTTCCTTTGCTTGGGCTTGGATTTTTTCCTTTAAATCTTCAGGGATCCTCACCCCGAGCGGGGCTATCAAGCTGGCACCTTTCATGCTACATCCTCAGAATCAACAATCTACATAATGTAGTCGAAAAGTGCTTGACGCAATAGACACATGCTGTAATTATAAATCTACATAATGTAGTTTTTTTGAGTAGGAGAATGATATGCACAACGCAAGAAACATCCCGCCAACAGGCATTCGGTTCCCTGATGCACTGAAGGAAATCCTGAAGAAAGCAGCAAAAGAAGAGGGGCGCTCGGTAAACAGTGAGGTGATTAAACGTATAGAAAGGAGCTTGAAAGAAGATGGATTTATTAAGGCATAGAAACGACGAAGCCCCAACTGCAGCAACAGTCAGGGCTTCAAATTTGTCAGTAACTACCAAGGAACTAACAATGAATAGTTTAGCAATTGCAGATCGTACAATCAACGTGCCTTTCTATGGAAATTCTCTTTTCGTGGTAGAGCACAACGGTGAGGCTTATACCCCAATGCGCCCAATTATTGATGGCATGGGATTAACCTATCAAGGTCAGGTCGATAAGCTGAAATCACGGTTTGCTAAAGGGGTCATGGAAATCATGATCCCTACGAAAGGGGGTAAACAAACCATGCTTTGCCTTGCGTTACGCAAACTGAATGGCTGGCTCCAAACCATCAGCCCTAACAAAGTACGGCCAGGAATTCGCGATAACGTCATTCGCTATCAGGAGGAGTGCGACGATGTGCTTTACGAATACTGGACTAAAGGCGAGGTCAAAAACCCACGCAAGGCGAAAAAGGCATTACCAGGTAAAATCACTCCCGAGCAGCAGGAGGCGATCAAACAACTGGTAATGACCCGTGGTAAAGCACTGCCGAAAGATTGTCAGGCCAAGGCAATGATCACTATGTGGTCATCACTGAAATCCCACTTTGGTTGCAGTTACAAAGAAATCAGTGACGACCAGTTTACCGAAGCGCTCTCTATTGCGGCGCGCGTACCGATTGAAGGCGAGTTTCTTGGAAAGCAAGAGGCGATCCCTACACCGAATCTTGACGTTAACCTGCCCCTCCAGTGGTGGATCGACAATAATCCAGTGGTACGCAGCGGCAACCTGTCATTCGGAAAGTCAATGTGTGCACCTGCCCTGGACGTCACTATGCCTATGCTCTGTGGCGACAATTCAACATCGCCAGCCATTCGCTTGATCAATATCCTTGAGGAGGCCGGATTTGACGTGTCGGCACCTAAGGCTGAAATTGTAGGCATGCGCAGTCACCTGGCAAATGTTGAATATGGTATGAAAGCTATTTCTGATGCTTGCCGTCGGGCAGGAAATAAAACTATCTCCTTCCGCGGCGCTAAAGCAGAATTCGTAATTAACTAAAAATCGTTAACCAAACCCGCTTCGGCGGGTTTTTTATTGCCCGAATCCCGGAGGATAAATGGCACTTCAACTTTTAGCTGCTAACAATGCCCAGAGCGTTCTGGCGGCGGGCATAAGCGCCTCAGCAACATCATTGACACTTAATACCGGAACGGGGGCTCTTTTCCCTTCTCCGGTATCCGGCACAAGCTTTTTTAAGTTGACGTTGATTGATGCTGCAACAGGACAGCTCAATGAAATTGTTCACGTAACAGCAAAGTCAGGTGATGTGCTTACGATAGTTCGCGGCCAGGAGGGCACATCCGCTCGGGCATGGTCTGCTAACGACATTGCCGCCAATATGCTTACCGCAGGAACAATCCAGTTGTTGGCTCAACTGGAGAGCCCATCATTTACAGGTACGCCAGCTGGACCTACACCTGCCCCTGGCACAAACACAACGCAACTTGCAACAACTGCCTTTGTAAGGGCTGCTATTACAGCACTAAGCCTTGGAACGGCATCGGCAAGAAACGTGGGGAATGGAGGTTTCGGTACTCCGAGCCCTCAAATACCAGACATGTCTTTTTTCCCAAATTCATATGGTAGTGGAACTGGTTGGTTCAAGCTCCCCGGTGGGGATATACTTCAATTCGGCTCAACGAATCTTTCTGGTGGGGTATCGGGAACTAGAATAAACCTGCCAATTCCATTCCCTAGCTCTGGCTACTCTATCTCCTTGACATATCGAAATGGAAGTCAGGTAACGACTAACGTACCCATTCTGATGGGTGACTTTGTTGGTAACTCGGCAGTAAATGTATACACAAACCTTACAATCGGCACTTATGGTATTTTTTGGGTAGCGATGGGGAGTTGATATGTCTAATTATGTTTGGTCAACAATGCATTTAGCTTTTTTCCCAAAGGTTATGCTTAATGATTATGAAAATGCTGGATGGGATCTCTCGGATATCACAGAAATTGATGATCTGGTATTTCAGACATTCACATCAGCACCACCAGAAGGTAAGCAACTAGGTGTCGTTAATGGAATGCCAGCATGGGTTGAGAAGCCATTGCCACCCAACTCTGAGCTAAGAAAGGCAGCACTGACCTCCCTTAGTAAGATATATCAAGATGATATATTTAATTTAAATATGGCATGGGTTGCCGCCGGTGTTAATGACGGAGTCAATGAAATAGCTAAAAAAGATGTAGTTCTGGCTCAGATTAATAACCGCAAAACACAATATGCAATTGATAGGGCAGCAATTATCGCCCAATATCCTGATTGACGGAGAGCAACATGTCAGATAAAGACACGACACAATCAAACGAAGACCAGGCCTCTACAGATTCTTCTGCAGTAAGATTCTGCCCCATCTGCGGGACGCAAATGTATCAAGGGATGCGCTATGGATTCCTGTGCTGGATTTGCCCAGAGTGTGACTTTGATGAACCTGTGTAACTGTTAACTTGTTATGGTAGCCACAGATATTATGGTTGCCATTATTCATCAAAAAGAAGGGGCATTCAGCCCCTTTTTTATAGTTTTATTTTCCTGCCTAAATTGATGAATGGTCTTTCTATCATCGCGTAACACAAAGATGAAATCACACAAACCACGCCAAACCCACCAAGTAAATAAACTAACTTAAAATCTGCAGGCTCATTTATTATATTGTTCGTATGCATCCAGGTGAAAAGCGTGTACAGTATAACACTGTGCAAAACATAAATGCTAAAGCTGGCATTTCCAAGCCTTACGAAACCATTAAATGATAGTACACCAAATAAATTGGCTCCTTTGCAGATTGCAAATAGCATGCAAAAATACCATGGAAGCATAGTGGTCGAGTATAGCTCTGGTTGATAAGTGAAGATCCCAACTAAACTGACCAATAGAATAATCTCGCATGTTATCTTGTTTAGCCTAATCTTACCAATCAGTTCATAACACAACATCCCAGCAACAAATAATATGCATATTCCTGCTTTGATATTGTTAAGTGCAGGTATGAATCCAATTAAGTAAACAAATATAAACATCAGAGCCAGAACAAAAGCTGTTCCATTTTTTCTGAAAAGATATAGTAACGGCAGAGAAAAATAGAATCCCCATTCCCATTGCAGCGTCCAAAAGACACCAAGAAAAATCCAAGAGTCCTTGAAGTAGTTCATTGGTGGATAATTATAGAATAAACCCATATCCATCCATCTAAATACGTCCTTTGCATGTAGGTAATTTGATGGGGTTGGGTAGTTTGTTAAATACAATATTATGACTATAGAAATCAGTGCGGTGAATATTGTAGCTGGGGCTATCCTAAATAATCGATCTTTGTATAGGTTGACCCAGTCAACGTCTTCCTTTTTAGAAATTTTTCCCCAGAATAAAAATGCAGTTATCATAAAGAATATCGATACCGCAAACTGAGCTATGTAGCTTATGTCGTTGTATATTGTTTCCCACTTTCCGGTAGTGATATACCTTACGAAATAGTCAGAATGAAAAATAGCAACAAATGAAGCAAGAAAATATCTCAACCCATCCATGCCAGTGTTTCTCTTGGCGTGTACTTCATCATCAAGATATTTGAATATAGGCAAAGAAAAAACAACGCCTATAATTATGGTTATGCCGAAAATGTATAAATATTGGTGCTCAACCATTAGACTGCCCTGTGAAATCATAAAGATACATTATAGCTTTGCTATTGACAATTAGTCCATAAAGCTGGTTTTTGTAAATTACCGTTCTGAAAGAACCTAGTGTATAGAGCACACGCTATCAAGATTCGGGAGCAACCCCCCACTGCGGAGTGGACGATGGATTGTTGGGGTAAATGCTCAGACAAGCGTAGCATTCAGCATAGCTAGGGATTTTGAGGATTAAATTTGCAGCATTTATATTCACTTAAGCCTTTTCTCACTAGTTGCTCTTGATCGACACCACCGATCGATAATACTGTATACATATACAGTAACTATCGGAGGTGCATTATGGGGTTCCCGAGTCCTGCAGCAGACTACGTTGAAGAGCGCATATCGCTCGACAAGCGCCTTATCGCGCATCCGGCAGCCACGTACATGATGATTTCTGGCGCGACATATCTGCGCGCCGGGATCATGAAGGGCGCTATGCTTATTGTCGACTCGTCGCTGACGCCGAAAGACGGTTCTCTTCTGGTGTGCACACTTGATGGCGAGTTCAGGATAATGCGCTACAGGACGCATCCTCAGCCTTATCTGGAAAACCCTGAAAATGGAAGGAGGGAGACATTACCCTCGAAGGATGAGGTATCGGATACGTCGCGGCCGGTGTTTGGTGTGATCACCTACAGCATCAACGATGCACGTTCTGGCGAGTTTGATGATTGTCCGGTGATCTGATGGGGAAAAGGCATAGCTATGCCCTCAGGCATGGCTGTGCATTCTCTGTGTCACAGATGTGTCATACATGGATGCCACATAACGAAACGCTGAAGCATACAACGACACGTAATGACACAAATCCGGCGCGAGCGCGGAAAAACTAATGACATTACAGTGCGTTACATAGTACTCTACGTTCTTCTAAGCCGTAGGTCGTAGGTTCGAATCCTACAGGGCGTGCCATTTGATCCCCGTAATCCCCCAGACTCCATCGCCATACTTGAACTGAAACATATCCCTGCTTAACTCAATGGTGATTAATCCTGTGATGAGGACTCAGCCATGGCATATGTCGACAAAGCGCTTCGGTTTAATCCTGCCTCTCCTGTCTTTCAGGAGAATCTTCACGACGTCTATCACCATATGCGAAACCATCAGCCGGTGACGCGAATCGGGAAAACATGGGTGCTTACCCGCTATCAGGACGTGTATCAGGCAATGAAAGAGCGTGCATTCGTCTCTTCAGGTATCCCTGAAGACGTGCATGCTGTACTGGAAAAAGAGTGTTTTAACCTTCCGCCCCGGCTGCGGGATCTTCTCTACGGCATTGTCCTTTTTGAGGAGGGAAGTGTTCATCGCGCTCACCGTCAGGCTCTGCAAGCTCTGTTTACCGGCGAATCCTGGAGGGCATTAACCCATCTCATCTCACACGAATCACATTCAGTGGTAGCCGCTTTACCCACAGCTCGCCCGTTTGACGGAGTTCGGCAGATTGCAGCGCCGCTATGGGGGAAGCTTTTCACCGTATGGCTTAACCTGCCGCAGGCGCAACAGGAGGTGGTGGAGCAAGAGAAAAGTGCCATCAGGCTATTGCTGGATCCCAGCGCCATTGACCGTGAGGGGCTTCAGAGGCTGATAAAAGCGCTCTCCCGTCTGGATGATAGCTTTCTCCAGCTCGCACAGGCGCACAGAGAAGGTTACGATTCGCTGTTTTATCGCAGCCTGCTGAAAGGATATGGCGGAGATGGGAATGCGCTTTATGAGCGGTTTAGCACGGACTGCATCACGATGCTTATTGGCGGCAGTGAAACCAGCGAAGCGCTAACCGGAAATCTGCTCTATATGCTGGCATTGCATCCGGAATTGCAGGATGGGGTCAGAAATAACACGCTGCGGATGAAAGAGATAGTAAGCGAAACGATGCGCTTTGAATCCCCGCTTCAGATGGGTAGGCGGAATGTTGCGGCTCCTGTGCATTTTCTGGGGCGTGAACTGAAGGCTGGCGATAACGTGTTACTGTGCCTTGGCTCCGCTAACCGGGATGAACGCGTTTTTGAAGAGGCGTCGCGCTTTATTCCGGGCAGAAAGAATGCACAGCGACAGCTAGGGTTTGGAGCAGGTGTGCACCAGTGCATCGGGCAGTTGCTGGCGCAGTTTCAGGCTGAAAATCTGGCGACGGCCCTGAGCAAGCGAGGGATTACCGCTTTGGACGGTGAGGCGAAATGGTCGAATCGAAGTCTGATCCTGAGAACGCTGGAGACACTTCCGCTTAAGATCGACTAATGCGATAACAGGACAATGACATGAAGGGAGTCATTTTTTTCTAATGCCCTGTGGTCGAATTTTTATTCTTTTCTTTTCGGTTAAATAACGGCTTAATAAATAGAGTGCTAATTATCTTTTATTAGGGCAGTCCTTAAGGATTTCTTAATCTTTATTTTTCTCCATTCTTAAATCTGGATTTTTATCACTTTAAACACCTCTATAATGAAATTTTACACTTTTACGCTAAAACTGGATTGATACTAATTATCATTAGCGTTTTTGTATGCTTTAATCCTGTCCCACAAAGCTATGCGTTGTTAATCACGTTGGTCAATTAAGGATATGTTCATGAATTCTCGTCTGCTGTCATGTTTCTCCCTTGCCTTGTTGTCTTCATCACTTTTACTTTCTACACAATCAGTTGCGGCCGATAACAACGAGGGTATCGTTGTCTACAACGCGCAGCACGAAAACCTGGTTAAGTCGTGGGTTGACGGTTTTACTAAAGAAACCGGTATTAAAGTGACTCTGCGTAACGGTGATGACAGCGAGCTGGGTAACCAGCTGGTTCAGGAAGGCAGCGCATCGCCAGCAGACGTATTCCTGACGGAAAACTCGCCGTCCATGGTTCTGGTGGATAATGCCAACCTGTTCGCGCCGCTGAATGCAGATACCCTGAAGCAGGTACCAGCAGAATATCGTCCGGCGCACGGTCGCTGGATCGGGATTGCTGCCCGCAGCACGGTGTTCGTGTATAACCCGGAAAAACTGACCGAACAGCAGCTGCCAAAATCGCTGATGGATCTGGCGAAACCTGAGTGGAAAGGCCGTTGGGCGGCATCACCGTCAGGCGCAGATTTCCAGGCCATCGTGAGCGCAATGCTGGCCCTGAAAGGCGAGAAGGCGACTCTGGAATGGCTTAAAGCGATGAAAACCAATTTTGTTGCCTACAAAGGTAACAGCACCGTCATGAAGGCCGTCAATGCCGGTCAGATTGATGGCGGCGTGATTTATCACTACTACCGTTTTGTCGACCAGTCCAAAACGGGTGAAAACAGCAAAAACACCCAGCTCTACTACTTCAAACACCAGGATCCGGGCGCGTTTGTGAGCCTCTCCGGCGGTGGTGTACTGGCATCCAGCAAACACAAAGAGCAAGCACAGGCGTTCATCAAATACATCACGGGTAAAGAAGGCCAGGAAAGCCTGCGTACCAACAATGCCTTTGAATATGCTGTGGGTGTAAATGCTGCCTCTAACCCGAAACTTGTTCCGCTGAAAGATCTCGATGCGCCGAAAGTTGAACCTTCAACGCTCAACAGTAAAAAAGTTATCGAGCTGATGACACAAGCCGGTCTGCTGTGATCCTGAGAGTAAAGTGAACGTCTTATGTCTGGTCTAAGTCTCGACATCGGCAAAAACAGAGTGCAGGAGCCTGCTCGCAGGCGTCCTGCACTGCCGATGGTTGCGTTAGCTGTCCTGTTTTCATTAATGGCGCTTCTGCCTTTAGGTTTTATCATTGCCATTGGCATTGAGACGGGCTGGGAGACGATTAAGGCGCTGGTGTTCCGCCCGCGTGTTGCTGAGTTGCTCAGCAACACGCTGTGGCTGACGGCGTTAGCGGTTCCGCTTTGTATTGTGACAGGCGTAGCAATCGCCTGGCTCACAGAGCGCACGCAGCTTGCCGGACGAGGGATCTGGTCTGCGCTGGCGGTGGCTCCGCTGGCTATCCCCGCGTTTGTACAAAGTTATGCGTGGGTAAGTGTTGTCCCGTCGATGCATGGACTTTCTGCAGGCGTGTTCCTCTCCGTGCTTGCCTACTATCCCTTTATCTATATGCCGGTAGCGGCGGTGCTGCGCCGCCTTGACCCGACGCTGGAAGATGTGGCCGCTTCGCTCGGCACGCCGCCGTGGCGGGTCTTTTTCCGCGTGGTGCTGCCACAACTCAAGCTGGCTATCTGCGGCGGCGCGCTGCTGGTGGCGCTGCACCTGCTGGCGGAATATGGCCTGTACGTGATGATCCGTTTTGATACCTTCACCACGGCGATTTATGACCAGTTTCAGTCTACCTTCAGCGGTCCTGCCGCAAACATGCTGGCGGGTGTACTGGCCCTGTGCTGTCTGGCTATCTTAGTGCTGGAAGGCGTGACGCGCGGAAAAGCACGCTACGCGCGCATTGGTGCTGGTGCCGCACGTGAACAGAAGCGCTGGCCGCTGAAACCCGCTGCGGCTGCGCTGGGTCAGCTGTTTTTCATCGTGCTGATTGTTCTGGCACTGGGCGTGCCATTAATTGTTCTGTGTCGCTGGATTTGGCTCGGCGGTGTGCAAAACTGGATGAGCGCCGATCTCTGGCACTCACTGCGCCAGACGCTGATGCTTGGTGTGGGTGGTGCTCTGTTGACGACAGCGTGTGTGATCCCCATCGCCTGGCTCGGAATTCGCTACCCCCACCGCGTTTTTCGTATGCTGGAAGGCTGCATCTACATCACCAGTTCGCTGCCGGGGATTGTCACCGCGCTTGCGCTGGTCACTGTCACCATTCATTACGCCCGTCCCATTTACCAGACGGAAATTACCCTGTTCCTTGCCTATCTGCTGATGTTTATGCCCCGCGCGCTCATTAACCTGCGTGCCGGGATAGCACAGGCACCGGTGGAACTGGAAAACGTGGCGCGCAGTCTTGGCAGTACGCCGGCGAAGGCACTATGGAGCGTCACGATGCGGCTGGCTGCGCCAGGTGCGGCAGCGGGGGCGGCACTTGTTTTCCTCGGTGTCAGCAACGAGCTGACTGCGACTCTGCTGCTCTCTCCGCTGGGCACGCGCACGCTCTCCACCGGGTTCTGGGCGCTGACCAGTGAAATTGACTATGTGGCCGCAGCGCCTTACGCAATGCTGATGATCCTGATTTCACTCCCGCTGACCGCCATTCTCTATATGCAGTCGAAAAAAATTGCAGGGCTTTGACATGCTTGAATTAACCTCCATTTCTAAAACATTCTCTGATGTGCAGGTGCTCGACAGCTTAAACCTGAGCGTTGCCCCCGGGAGCCGGACGGCAATTGTCGGGCCATCCGGGTCAGGTAAAACCACGCTGCTGCGAATTCTTGCCGGGTTTGAAACACCGGACACCGGGCGTATTGTCATGCAGGGGCGAACGCTGTTCGATGAGAACAGTTTTGTCCCCGCCCACCTGCGCGGGATCGGTTTTGTTCCTCAGGAGGGCGCATTGTTCCCGCATCTTAATGTGGCAGATAACATTGCCTGGGGGCTGGACGGTACCCGTCATGAGAAGCGTCAGCGTATTGAAGCGCTGATGGATATGGTTTCGCTGGACAGGCAGCTTGCGACACACTGGCCGCATGAGATTTCCGGTGGGCAGCAGCAGCGTGTGGCGCTGGCCCGTGCGCTGGCCCAACGTCCTTCATTGATGCTGCTGGATGAACCTTTCTCGGCTCTGGATACGGGCCTGCGCGCGATGACGCGCAAAGCAACGGCCGATCTGCTGGCCGAAGCGGGCGTTGCCTCCATTCTGGTCACCCACGATCAGAACGAAGCGTTGTCGTTTGCCACCCAGGTTGCCGTCATGCGTGCCGGACGTTTTACCCAGGTTGGTACGCCTTATGAAGTCTACACGCAGCCTGTTGACGAAGAAACGGCGCTGTTTCTTGGAGATGCGGTGATCCTGCCAGCTCAGCTCAATGCCGGGAGTGCCCTGTGCGCGCTGGGTGAGGTGCCGACGGACAACGCGCATGCGACAGGAGAGGGCAGGGTAATGATGCGCCCCGAACAGCTGCGCGTAACGGCATGTGCAGCGCATGAAAGCCCGATCTCGATTCTTGATGTGGATTTCACCGGTCAGCTGTCGACGCTCACCCTGGGATTAGCCGGGCAACAGCAGCCTGTGATTCTGAAGACGGTAAGCCAGCCTGGGTGGAACCCTGGGACGTCGGTACGCATTGATATTGCTGGCACGGCGCGTGTTTTTGAATATTCTTAATAGTCGTTAGTAATTTCATGCAACGGGTTGTTATAAAAGAATTTTCCAGGACGTATGGCATTTCCTGAGATTCTCTACCATGCTCATAAAACCTCACCATAATGTGTGAGGTTTTTCGTAGTTGCTGATTAATCTCAAGGAAAAAGGTTATGAAAAAGACAACAGCTATTTTGTTGGGAACTGCGTTACTGTTTACGACCAATGCGTTTGCTGCCCAACTGCTGACAAAAAATGAGTTCAAGAAAGTTGCGTCTCAGTATCAAAAAATCGGTACGGTAAGCACCTCGAATGAAGTATCGGTGGATGACGCAAAAAAAGAGCTGATTGAAAAAGCGGATAAGAAAGGCGCGGATGTGCTGGTGCTCACTTCAGGTAACACCAACAATAAAATTCACGGTACGGCGAATATTTACAAGAAAAAATAATGACACCACAGCCACTCCGGTATCGGGGTGGCTGCCCGAGGTGCCACCCAATCCCTTGCTACCTCCAGCATGAAGTGTTAAAACGTGCCCCTTCTAAAAAAGAGACAGGGGTAGGACGTGAAAGACGCGTCATCCGCTTCAGGCAACGGTAGTACTGAAGCTTCGTCGGAACAGAATCCGACGCTGCAACGTGGTTTGCAAAATCGACATATTCAGTTAATTGCCCTCGGCGGCGCAATTGGTACCGGGTTGTTTCTCGGTATCGGTCCTGCGATTCAGATGGCTGGCCCGGCGGTTCTGCTGGGCTACGGTATCGCCGGGGTTATCGCCTTCCTGATCATGCGCCAGCTCGGTGAGATGGTCGTTGAAGAGCCGGTTTCAGGCTCCTTCGCACACTTTGCTTATAAATACTGGGGCCCGTTTGCAGGCTTCCTGTCCGGCTGGAACTACTGGGTGATGTTCGTGCTGGTGGGGATGGCTGAGCTGACGGCGGCTGGCATCTATATGCAGTACTGGCTGCCGGACGTTCCGACGTGGATTTGGGCGGCGGCCTTCTTCATTATCATTAACGCCGTTAACCTCGTGAATGTGCGCCTGTATGGTGAAACCGAGTTCTGGTTCGCGCTGATTAAAGTGCTGGCGATTATCGGTATGATCGGCTTTGGCCTCTGGCTGCTGTTCTCAGGTCACGGTGGCGAGCGTGCCACTATCGACAACCTGTGGCAACACGGCGGTTTCCTGGCAACGGGCTGGAAGGGGCTTATTCTCTCTCTTGCCGTGATTATGTTCTCCTTTGGCGGCCTGGAGTTGATTGGCATCACCGCTGCTGAAGCGCGCGATCCGCATAAAAGCATTCCTAAAGCGGTCAACCAGGTGGTGTACCGTATTCTGCTGTTCTATATCGGTTCGCTGGTGGTGCTGCTTGCGCTCTACCCGTGGGTTGAGGTGAAGTCTGACAGCAGTCCATTTGTGATGATTTTCCACGATTTGAACAGCAACGTGGTGGCCTCTGCGCTGAACTTCGTCATTCTGGTTGCATCACTCTCGGTCTATAACAGCGGTGTCTACTCCAACAGTCGCATGCTGTTTGGCCTCTCTGTGCAGGGCAACGCGCCGAGGTTTCTAACCCGCGTCAGCCGTCGTGGCGTGCCGGTGAATTCGCTGTTGCTTTCTGGCGCTATCACGTCGCTGGTGGTGTTGATTAACTATCTGTTACCGAAAGAGGCCTTTGGCCTGCTGATGGCGCTGGTGGTTGCCACGTTGCTCCTGAACTGGATCATGATCTGCCTGGCGCACCTGCGTTTTCGCGCGGCGATGCGCCGCAAGGGGCGTGAAACACAGTTTAAGGCGCTGCTCTATCCGGCAGGTAACTATCTCTGTATCGCTTTCCTGGGGCTGATTCTGGTGCTGATGTGCACGATGGATGAGATGCGCCTGTCGGCGATGCTGCTGCCAGTGTGGGTGATTTTCCTGTTTGCGGCGTTTAAGCTTTCCCGCAAGAAATAGTGCAGTTTTCGCCCGGTAGCGTTGCGCTTACCGGGCTTAAATGCTTATTTCGCGATAACACCTGCCAGAGATCGAATGTCGTTTCCGGTGGGGGACTGGTGAATACGCAGCCCAAATTCATCCACCACCGCGAAAATATGGTCGAAGATGTCGGCCTGAATCTCCTCATATTCTGCCCAGATCACCGTGTTGGTGAAGGCATATATTTCAATCGGCAGACCATTCGCGTCAGGCGCTAACTGGCGCACCATCAGCGTCATATCTTTGCGAATACGCGGGTGATTGCGCAGATATTCATTCAGGTAGGCGCGGAAGGTGCCAATATTGGTCATCTTACGCAGGTTTAATACCGACTCCCCTTCACCGTTCTCCTGATTCCACAGGTTTATTTCCTCGTGCCGCGCGGCCATATAGGGCTTAAGCAGCTTCGCCTGAATCAGGTGCTGCTGTTCCTGCTCGTTGAGAAAATGAATGCTGGTGGTATCAATATTCAGACTGCGCTTAATACGTCGCCCGCCTGAAGCCGACATTCCGCTCCAGTTGATAAAGGCATCGGACACCAGCGCCCATGTTGGGATCGTTGTGATGGTGTTATCGAAGTTTCTTACTTTCACGGTGGTCAGGCCAATATCCGTCACCGTGCCGTTCGCGCCGAATTTAGGCATTTCCAGCCAGTCGCCCAGCTTGAGCATATCGTTGGCGGACAGCTGTATTCCGGCGACCAGCCCCAGAATCGGATCTTTAAATACCAGCATGAGGACTGCGGCCATCGCACCCAGCCCGCTAATCAGAATGGCGGGGGATTGTCCAATCAGCAGGGAGATAATTAAGATGCCAACCAGAATCGCACTCACCAGCTTGATTCCCTGGAATATCCCCTTTAGCGGCAGCTGTGACGCGGTGGCCATTTTCTGCGACAGATTGAAAATCACATCCAGCAGGGAGAAGAAGGAGAGAAGCGCATAGACCATTACCCACAGCTTCGCGCAGGTGGTGAGTATTTCAGCCGCTTCGCTGCCTTTTTGCAGCCACAAAACCGCCTGAACGTTAACGATTATCCCCTGAAGGGTAAAGGCCAGACGGTGAAATAACTTATTCTGGGTAATGATCTGTAACCACAAATGGCTACTGGCCTGCGCGCGTTTCTCAAAAACACGCAGTACCCCTTTGTGCAGAATAAAATGAACGATAAGGGCAGTAAGAAAAATAATACCAAAGATAATCACTAAAGAAGTGGTGTGATTAATTTCAATGCCTAACTCTTCAACCTGAGCAATTAATTCCTGCATAACGTCTCCTGTATTGATGCAGCCCCATAATGGCGGCTGCAAACCTGTTATGCAAATCTGCCTGGCTTATTTAGTGACGTGGCAGGTCTTCACCACGGGCAGACACAGACGATGACGCATACGTAATGTCGCCAGCGCAAGGATAAGCATCAAACCTGTTTCGACGGCCAGGAAGAGGTTTATCGCCTGAGTATAATCCCCGTGATGATTCCTCAGCCCGTGCAGCAAAATTGCGCCGAAAATGGCCGGACCAAGACCGAGTGCCGCCTGCTGAAGCGTACTCAGGATCGCACTCGCGGCACCGGCATCATCAGGCTGGATGTCGCGCATCCCGATGCGGTAGAAGCTGTTGACGATCAGCGCCTGTCCATAGCCAACCAGGCCGGTCGCCGGAACCAGGGTCAGCGTTGTGTTGTTCATGCCCCAGAGGCGGAATGTGGCGATCAACGCCAGCAGGCCGATAATCTGGATCGCCAGCCCGGTCAGCAGGATCGTGCTGGTGCTGTAGCGGGCGATCATACGCGGGGCAAACCATGCTGAAATAAAGTAGGTCACACCCAGGGCGATAAAACTGTTCCCCGATTGCCACGGCGCCATCCCGAGACCGGTTTGCATGGTCAGCGCCATACAGAACATAAACCCGGACCAGACGCTGAAAAAGAGCATCGCAATCAGCACGCCAAAGCGAATGCTGCGAAGCTGTATCAGACGCGGTGGGATCAGCGGATGGGCATCCTCACGCTCTTTTTTACGGGCATTCAATACCATCAGATATCCCAGCGGGATAATCGCAATCAGCGCGGCCTTCAGCGGCCATGACCAGTGCCACTGCGGGCCGAGGGCCATCGGGAACAGCAGACAGCAGAGGATCACTGCCAGCAGGACGGTGCCCGCCCAGTCAATGCGCGACGGCGTTTCGCGACGGGTTTCCGGCACATAGCGACGGCTCAACGCCAGAACCACCAGACAGATTGGCACGTTGATAAAGAACGCGTTACGCCAGCCCAGCCCGGCGATATCCGCCGATACCAGCCAGCCGCCACCCATCTGCCCGACGATAAACGCGATCCCGCCGATCCCGCCAAAGAGGCTTATCGCTTTGGCGTGGGCCGTACCTTTTAAGGTGATATGCAGCGTGGCGAGTATTTGCGGCATGATCAACGCCGCGCCAGCACCCTGCACAATGCGCGCGGCAAGCAGTTGTTCAATATTCCCCGAAATCCCGCACAGCAGCGAGGCCAGGCCAAAGATTGCCACTCCCCACATAAACAGACGACGACGGCCAAGGTTGTCCCCCAGCTTGCTGCCGAGCGCGAGACAGACGGCGAAGGCCACGCCGTATAGGGCGACAATCAGCTCCAGCTCGGTGGCGGTGGCATGCAGAGAATGGGTGATGGCGTCCAGCGCCACGTTGGTGATTGAGGTATCAATCATGGGCAGCATCTGGCCGGTTAACAGCAATATCAGGCCTGCGCGACCCGGTGAAACAACTGACGTATTCATGGTAACTCCATTGCGTCATTCATCAGATGGTCGTAGCATCAACTATCTGATAAACGGGTACCAGTTCTTGCTTATACTGGTACTGGCACTACCATGCAGGGGGATTTATGGCGCTGATGTCTGAACCTGTCGTCTCACTTCAGGATGACACCCGAAAACAGCTGGGGGCATTTCTGCGTGCCCGTCGCGAAAGCCTTGATCCGCAGCGTCTCGGCCTTCCGCGCAGTGGTCGTCGACGCACGCCAGGGTTGCGCCGGGAAGAGGTCGCTCTGTTGGCTGACGTGGGTGTGACCTGGTACACCTGGCTTGAGCAGGGCCGGGATGTTAATCCTTCCAGCGCGGTCATGGCCGCCGTCGCAAAAGCACTGCAATGTACCCCGACTGAAGCACGGCACCTGTTTGTGTTGGCCGGATTACCGCCGGGTGAAGCACCGCAGGCGACCTGCTGCGAGGGGATCAGCGAAGGTACGCGCCGCCTGCTGGATACGCTGATGCCAAAACCGGCCAGTATTCAGAAACCGAATTTCGACATCGTGGCGTGGAACGACAGCTTTGGTCATCTGATGGGGGTCGATTTCAATGCTATCCCACCGGAAGATCGCAACTGTATTTATCTGTTCCTCACGCATCCTGCGTGGCGTGCTCGTCTTGGCCGGCGCGACGATGTGCTGCCGATATTTGTCTCCTATTTCCGGGCGGCGATGGCCGAGCACCGGGGTGACCCGCTCTGGGAAGCTAAACTGGCACGCTTCTTCGCGGTATCTGACGAGTTTAAAACCCTGTGGCACCAGCGCAACGACGTGCGCGGCGTGGAAAACCAGCTCAAGCTATTCACCCATCCTGAACTTGGGGAGTTTACCCTGCAACAAATGTACTGGTACTCTGCTCCTCGCAACGGTTCGCGACTGCTGGTTTATCTGCCAGTGGATGACGCGGGGGAGAAAGCAATGGAATGGCTGGCGGAGCAGGCAAAATGAACGTTACCCGAAAACAGGAGCGGCTTTTACGTCGCGCACTCGATGAGTGGCAACAGGACGGCGTATTAACCCCCGAGGAACATCAACGGCTAACCGGGACCCTGAAACGCGTCACCATGGACTGGCAGCGCCTCAGCCGCTACGCCTTCTGGACGGCACTCGCCTGCGTGATCATCGCCATTGGCAGCCTGTTCTCCGACAGTGAGTTGATGGCGCGTATTATCGAATTCTTCGCTTTCTCTTCTTTCGCCCGCATCGGGTTACCGGCGGTGATTGCGGTGCTGTTTTATCTGTGGGGATTCAGCCGACAGCGGCGGGAAACCCAGTGGCACTACAGTACTGAGGCGATCCTGTTCCTCGGGGTCTTCTTTACCGCCATCGCGCTCTGGCAGCTTGGTGAACGGCTCGATAACGGCAGCGGCCACGTGGCGCCGTTGTTCCTGGCAGGCTGTGTGATTTACGGACTGGTGGGCTTTTTTGGTCGCTCGGGGCTGGTGTGGCTGTTTTTCCTGCTCTCACTTGGCAACTGGTTTGGTGCTGAGACGGGCTATGTATCCGGCTGGGGCGCGTACTGGCTGGGGATGAACTACCCGGTACGGTTTATCTTCTTTGGCGGCGGGCTGCTGGCGTTGTGCTGGGTTCTGCGGGCGTTATTGCAGGCGCGACAGCTCTACACGACCAGCAAAGCGATGGGGTTAACGTACCTGTTTGTTGCCCTGTGGATCATGTCGATATTTGGCAATTACGATATTGATAACTGGTACAGCGTGACGCAGGCATCGCTTCTGCCGTGGGCGCTGCTGTTTGCGGTGGCTGCGGTAATCTGTATTTATATCAGCCTGAAAACCGACGACGGTATGCTACGCGGCTTTGGCCTGACGTTTCTTGCCATCAACCTTTATACCCGCTATTTCGAGTACTTCTGGGACGGCATGAATAAGGTGGTGTTCTTCCTGATTCTGGCGGCGTCGCTGGCGGTGATAGGGCGGTATGCGGAGAGAATTTGGCATGCTGGCGGCCGGTAAAACGTAACGGGCCGCACTGAGCGGCCCGTTTTGTTTAGCACTCGGTCACAACCGTGCTCAGCGGCAGGCGAGATTTCGGCAGCGTGGCATTGAAATCTTCCACGCTGTGGTGGCCAACAGGCACCACCACCAGGCTGGTAAAGCCTTTCTCTTTCAGACCAAATTCTTCGTCGAGGATCGCGGCGTCGAAACCTTCAATCGGTACCGCATCCAGACCCATCGCCCCCACACCCAGCAGGAAGTTACCGACGTTCAGATAAACCTGTTTCGCCATCCACTGGTCGTCATCTTTCAGATCCACGCGGTGCATGTCAGCAAAATAGGTGCGGCCTTTGTGGTTCGCGGCTTTCGCTTCTGGTGTCGCAAAGCGGCCATCAGCTTCTTCCTGATCCACGACGCGTTCCAGCCAGGCATCATCCATCGCCGTTTTCGCGCAGAACACTACCACGTGAGAAGCATCCAGCATTTTGCGTTCGTTGAAGACATAGGTGCCCGCAGCAGACTTCGCCACGCGTGCTTTACCTTCCTCGGTGCTGGCAACAATAAAGTGCCACGGCTGGGAGTTGGTGCTGGACGGGCTGTACTGCAGCAGGGTTTTGATTTTTTCCGCTTCTTCAGCGGTCAGTTTTTTGCTTGCGTCGAACGCCTTGGTGGAGTGGCGTTTCAGGGCGACAGAAATGATATCCATAACAACTCCTGGTGATGAAATTCGCCCGTGTGCGGGCGCGAAAGGTGAGCAGATTACAGCGCGACGCGGAAAAAGATAAGTGCAATTCGAGCGCTTAATCTGTTCGTCTCAGACGAACAATCAAGCCGGACGGATCCACTTCTGGTCTTTTTTCGGTAGCTTATCCACCACCAGATGCCAGGAATCATTGATGAGGTCGGTAACCAGTTCCGGTGTCACATCGTCAGTGCCGTAAAGGGAAATCCAGTGCTTTTTACTCAGATGGTAGCCCGGCTCTATCCCGCGATAGATCTGCTGATTAAGCAGGGATTTCTCCGGGTCTGATTTCAGGCTAACGTGCGGGCGCCTGTGGGCAACCGCCACAATCATGAAAATTTTTCCGCCTACTTTAAACACGTCAAACCCCGGCCCAAACGGCCAGCAGTGTTCGGTGAACGGCAGCTCCAGCGCCACGCGTTTTGCGTGCTCCTGCAATGCCTTACTCTCCATCGCTCTCCTCCTGGGCAAGCCCGCGCCACATCACCTCAAAGCCGAGCGCTTTAAAATCAACGGCGCGGGAAGGATCGCGGGTGGCAAATTCCATCGTCGCTTCGGCCAGCGATAAAAACAGCGCATCGCCGAACGTTTTAAATTCATCAGACATAAATACATGACGCACCGAGCGGCGGCAGAGTTCATGCAGCTCGGGGAACATCTCTTTCACAGCCTGCTCAGTTTCAGCGTTGATCTTTTCACTCACGCCAAGCTGGCGAATCGCGGCGTGAGCGAGAGGGTTTTTGATCCCCCAGTCAACGTAGCTGTTCCAGATGTTTCGCGTGTGCTCTTTTGGCGTGGTAAGGCTGCGATCCAGGTTGGACAGCATTGCCTGACAGAGATCCTGCTTCAGGTGCAAATAGAGGGCATTCAGCAGATCGTCTTTGGTAGCAAAGTAGCGAAACAGAGTCCCTTCGGCGACGCCCGCGTTTCGGGCGATGAGTGCCGTTGAGGCGGCAATACCTGACTGTGCAAACGCCACCGTTGCGGCTTCCAGCAAGGCCTGTTTTTTATCTTCACTCTTCGGACGTGCCACTAAATTTTTCCCCCTGTCAATTATAAAAACCCTGATTGAAACACGTGCTTTGACACGCTGCAACGCGGAATGTCAAAGATCGAAAACGTCTTGACGACTTTATCATCACATCTATAATGTGTGCTTACTCACTCATAATCAAGTTTACCCCGCGCAAACCATCGGATGGGGCGCGTTTTCGGGTCAGGATATGAAAAAGCCTCAATTCATCTGCGTGGTGTTTGTCATGATTATTGCTTCAGCTGCAAGTTTACCGTTTGTCCTGAATGCCGGATTTGGCCAGTCCCCGCAGGGGGCTCAGCTCACGGAAGTCGAGGCTTCCCCACAGCATCGTGACGGGAAATTCCACAATACGTTGCCGACACCGGGTTATAACGGTGACAAGAATATGCTGGTGGCGATGTGGGAGTTTCTGACCCAAAAAACGGAAAACGCACGCCCGGCTCAGCCGCTGCCGATGGTGAAAACCGATCTTGCGAGCCTGCCGCTGGAGCAGGACACCCTGGTGTGGCTTGGTCACTCTTCCTGGTATCTCCAGCTGGCGGGCAAACGCATTCTGATCGATCCGGTGCTGGGTAACTATGCCGCGCCGTTCTCGTTCCTGAATAAAGCCTTCGTCGGCGAGTATCCATGGCGCGCTGAGAGCATGCCGGAAATCGACCTGCTGATTATCTCGCACGATCACTACGATCATCTTGATTACGCCACCATCAGGGCATTACTGCCGAAGGTGAAGCGTGTGGTGACACCGCTGGGTGTCGGATCTCACCTGCGTTACTGGGGGATGAAACCAGAGATTATCGACGAGCGAGACTGGAACCAGTCGGTGCACATCAGTGATGAATTGACGGTGCATGTACTGCCGGCGCGTCACTTCTCCGGACGCGGTATCAAACGCGATCAAACCTTGTGGGGCAGTTTTATGTTCGTTACGCCAGAGCAGAAGGTTTACTACAGCGGTGACTCCGGGTACGGCCCGCACTTCAGGGCTATCGGCGAACAGTTTGGCGAGGTGGATTTAGCCATTATGGAAAACGGCCAGTACGACCAGGACTGGAAGTACATCCACATGCTGCCGGATGAAACGGCGCAGGCTTCAGCCGATCTTAATGCAAAAGCCGTCGTGCCCGGGCATAACGGGCGCTTCGTACTGGCGAAGCACACATGGAACGACCCGCTGATCCAGCTGGCAAAAGCCAGCAAGGACAAAAACTATCGGCTGCTGACACCGGAGTTGGGTGAGCCTGTTCGGGTGAGCGATACCACGCAAACATTTCGCGAGTGGTGGGAATAATGTTTAAGCGAGAAGCTGAAGGGGAGAGCAGTATGACCATTTCCGCTCAAGTCATTGATACCATCGTCGAGTGGATCGACGACAACCTGCATCAGCCATTACGTATTGACGAGATTGCTCGCCACGCGGGTTACTCGAAATGGCACCTGCAGAGACTCTTTATGCAGTACAAAGGGGAGAGTCTGGGACGTTATATCCGTGAACGCAAGCTGCTGCTGGCGGCGCGCGATTTGCGCGAATCAGACGAGCGCGTCTATGAAATCTGCCTGCGCTACGGGTATGACTCGCAGCAGACGTTTACGCGCATCTTTACCCGCACGTTCAACCAGCCGCCCGGAGCATACCGCAAAGAGAATCATAGCCAGGCGCATTGAACATATCGAAATTCAGGCCGGGTAAGGCGTAGCCATTACCCGGCTTTTTTATGGCTTACGACGCCAGCGAAAACCAGCGACGCCAGACGAAACGCAACACGAAGAATTCGATAACCCCAAGCAGTAAAAACCACAGGCAGAACAAAATGGTGTAAAGCTGGTTAAGATCGACCATATGGAAGGTGGTAACCAGTTTCTCCGCCAGCACCAGCCCAGGCGAGGGCGCAGGAAGCAGCAGGCACGAAAGCAGGGCCAGCAATAAAATGCCTCCTGCTGTGAGCAGCGATTCTAACGGGTGTTTCATCTTAATGTTAATCGTCAGTTAAAAATGTCATTGTCCGGCATCCCGGAACGTAAAGCAATATAAACCCGCCTACTCGATTTCAAGAAAATAATCGCCGTAATCTGTGTGTCAATCACAGGAATAAAATATTACCCGGCAGATAATTAAATTAATATCGCGTTATGTCAATAAATGTCTGCGTTACGAAAATAATTTTACAAATGTATAGGTGCTAAAACCAATTAACGTGGCAATAACAATGGCTGCGATAATATATAACGCCAGGCGGCGCCCGCGATAAATACCAAACATGGATCCTCCTCGTTTAGATTTGGTTTAGAAACATTTTGTAAAAATTAGCTCATCGAAATAGTTTTAAGCAGTTTTGAATAACCGAGACGCAATTATATTGCGGTAGATCAATTTTACCCGCAAGACTTTAAAATGAATTTATTTAAGCCAGAAAGGAATTCAGGCTTCTCTTCACCGGATATTGAAGGAAAAATACGATGACTGAAAAAAAATTGTCCCCAAACGTGCCGCCTTCCGGCGGGCTGGCATATCAGCAGACCGTCGAGCAGGTGCTTACCCACACGCAGAGCCAGGCCAGCGGTCTGGACCGTGCAGAGGCGCAGGCGCGTCTGCAAAAATCTGGTCCGAACGCGCTGCCGGAGAAAAAAGGTAAACCCGCCTGGCTGCGTTTTTTGGCCCATTTTAATGATGTGCTGATTTATGTCCTGCTGGCCGCCGCCGTATTAACGGCAGTGATGGGCCACTGGGTCGATACGCTGGTTATTTTGGGTGTCGCAGTCATTAATGCGTTAATTGGTCATGTTCAGGAAAGTAATGCGGAAAAATCCCTGAAGAGTATTCGTAATATGCTCTCCAGCGAGGCGCGCGTTATTCGCAACGGCAATCATGAAACTATACGGACAACTGAAATAGTCCCGGGCGATATTATCGTATTACGTGCGGGAGATCGTATTCCGGCGGATATGCGTCTCATCGAAGCGCATAATTTACGGGTAGAAGAAGCGATTTTGACCGGTGAATCCACGGTTGTGGATAAACACATTTATCCGCTGAACGGTGAATTACCGTTGGGCGATCGTACCAACATGGTCTTCTCCGGAACGACCGTAAGTGCGGGCGGCGGCGTTGGCGTGGTCACCGCGACCGGTAAGGATACGGAACTCGGCCACATCAACCAGATGATGGCGGGCATCGAAAAGCACCGCACGCCGCTGCTGGTACAAATGGACAAGCTGGGTAAAGCGATCTTCGTCATTATTCTGGCAATGATGGCTGCGCTGTTTGTTTTCAGCCTGGTATTTCGTGAGATCCCGATGGGCGAGTTACTGCTCTCCCTGATTAGCCTGGCGGTAGCATCCGTACCGGAAGGCCTGCCGGCGATTATCTCCATCATCCTTTCTCTGGGCGTGCAGGCGATGGCGCGTAAGCGGGCCATTATCCGCAAACTGCCGACGGTGGAAACTCTGGGAGCAATGACCGTGGTCTGCTCGGACAAAACCGGCACCCTGACCATGAACGAGATGACGGTAAAAGCCATCATCACCGCTGACAGCTGCTATCGTGTAGATGGTAACAGCTACGAGCCGGTGGGCAATATTTACCTGGAGGGGAGCGACGAGCCCATACAAATCCAGCCTGGCACCATGCTGGAGCAGTACCTGCGGACCATTGACCTGTGTAATGACAGCCAGCTGATTCAGGACGAGCGCGGTCTGTGGGGGATTACCGGCGGGCCGACCGAAGGCGCGCTAAAGGTACTGGCAGCGAAAGCTCATCTTGAGCCGGTCATGACCACGCTGGTTAACAAGATCCCGTTTGACTCGCAGTATAAGTACATGAGCACCCACTACCAGGTCGGCAGTGAGGAGCAGATTTTAATTACCGGCGCGCCAGATGTGATTTTCGCCCTGTGCGCGCAGCAGCAGAGCCGTAACGGTACACAAGATTTCGACCGCGCGTACTGGGAAACCGAGATGGAGCGCTATGCGCGCCAGGGGCTGCGTATGGTGGCAGCAGCGTTCAAACCGACGAGCGGCGAGCAGGCGTTAACCCACGATGCGCTGAAGCACGGTCTAATCTTCCTCGGTATTGCCGGGATGATGGACCCACCGCGTCCGGAAGCCATTGCGGCGATAAACGCCTGTCAGCAGGCGGGGATCCGCGTGAAGATGATCACCGGCGATCACCCGCAGACGGCAATGAGCATCGGCCAGATGTTGGGGATCAGTAACAGCGAGCAGGCCGTAACGGGTTATCAGCTGGAGAAAATGGACGACGCCGGGCTGGCTGAAGCCGCGGTGAAGTATGACATCTTCGCCCGTACCAGCCCGGAGCATAAGCTGCGCCTGGTGAAAGCGTTGCAGGACAAAGGTGAAATCGTCGGCATGACCGGTGACGGTGTTAATGATGCCCCGGCGCTGCGTCAGGCGGATGTGGGCATCGCGATGGGCATCAAAGGCACGGAAGTGACCAAAGAGGCTGCGGACATGGTCCTGACGGACGATAACTTCGCCACCATCGCCAGCGCGGTGAAAGAGGGGCGTCGCGTTTACGACAACCTGAAGAAGACCATCCTCTTCATTATGCCGACCAACCTCGCGCAGGGGTTGCTGATTGTCATTGCGCTGCTGGCAGGAAATATCATTCCGCTGACCCCGGTGCTGATTTTGTGGATGAACATGGCCACTTCCGCCACGCTCTCCTTCGGCCTGGCCTTTGAGGCCGCCGAACGCAACATCATGCGTCGTCCACCACGTAAGACCGGACAGCACGTGATGGATGCCTACGCCGTGTGGCGCGTGGCCTTCGTCGGCACCATGATTGCCATTGCGGCCTTTGCACTTGAAGCCTGGCTGGCCCCGCGCGGCCACAGCGCGGAGTTCATCCGCACCGTGCTGCTACAGATGCTGGTCTGTGCCCAGTGGGTCTACATGATTAACTGCCGCAACACGGAATCATTCTCCCTGAACAGCGGCCTGCTGGCGAACAAAGGGATCTGGCTGGTGACGGGTGTGCTGTTCCTGCTTCAGGCGGCGATTATCTACCTGCCATTTATGCAGATGCTGTTTGGTACGGAAGCCCTTCCGCTGCGCTACTGGTTTGTGACCCTGGCCGTTGCAGGCGTGATGTTCTTCGTCGTCGAAATCGAGAAGCGGCTGACCCGCAGGTTCCGTAAGTCTGCATAGCGAAAACACCTCTCCCCAGGTGGGGAGAGGATTACGGAGCGGTTGCCCATAGTTCACAATGTTTTTGCACCAGAGAAATAAGCGAGCCGCCGTCGGCAATAAAGTCCCGCATGCGTTGCGCCTCGCTCTTGCCCTGCTTTAACAGCAGGGCAATTTCCGTTATCGCACTTGTCGCGCCGAGTTTCTCGGCCGACGGTGCAACCTGCTCCAGCAGCCAGTCGATCTCTTCTGCAACAGTCTTCTGCTCGCCGGTGTAAACGTCCGTCAGAATGCCCTCTAATCCGTAACGGCATGCCTGAAAACGGTTAAAACGATACAGCAGAAAATCCCGCTCCTGATGCTTATAGGGCCGCGCGGTCAATAGCCAGTGTGACGTAGCCTGAATTAACCCGGCAATATTGATCGCGTGGCCGAGCGTCAGCGGGGTATCCATCACCCGCACCTCCACGGTGCCAAAATGTGGGCTGGGACGAATATCCCAGTGCAGATCTTTAATGCTGTCGACCATGCTGGTGGCACTCAAACGGCGGAACAGCCCTTCAAACTCCTGCCAGTTGTTAACCCACGGCATTTGGCCGTTATCCGGGAATCCGGAAAAGATATTAAGCCGCGACGAGGCAAACTTCGTGTCTGTACCCTGCATGTACGGCGATGCCGCCGCCAGGGCAATGAAGTGCGGCACAAAACGTGACAGGCCGTGCAGCAGATAAATGGCGTCATCCCCGGTCCGGCAACCGATATGCACATGCTGGCCGAACACCGTCGCCTGCAAAATCAGGTAGCCAAAGCGCTCCAGCGTGATGTTATAGCGCTCGTCGTCGCACACTTCCTGACGCTGCCATTTCTGGAACGGATGCGTTCCGCCGCCGCAAATCTGAATATGCTGATCCGCTGCCGCTCGCAGGATGCTTTGCTGAATCACAGAGAGCTGTGCTGCCGCCTGGTCGATGTTCTGACACACCCCAGTAGCGATTTCGAGCATGCTTTCGGTGATGTCGTGTTTGACTTCACCGCCTTTGATGTCGTTTTTAACGGCGGCGATAAGGGCTGAGGAGTCCTGGCTGAGATCGTATCCAGGCGGGTTCACCACCTGCAGTTCGAGTTCGATGCCAAGAGTGAAAGGTTCGGAGGAATGGAAATCGGGTAAAGGCATGGCGCACTCCGTTGTCTGTTATGTGTTGAGTATAGACAACGAGGGTGGCGCGCTCGTCTCAGGGTGGTATAACTGTTAGCAGGCTTAGCAAAAGGGGAGTGACTCATGTCTGACTATCCAACCATTGCGCTGATTGGACCCGGTGCGATTGGGACCACCATTGCCGCAGTGCTGCATGACGCTGGCCGCACGCCGTTGTTGTGCGGACGCACCGCGCACCCGGAATTGCGTTTGCGTCACGATGAGGGAGAAACGGTGGTGCCCGGTCCGGTATTAACGGATCCGAGTATCATCACGCGCCCCGTTGATCTCGTTTTTGTGGCGGTAAAAACGACGCAAAATGCCGACAGCGCCGGATGGCTGCGCGTGCTGTGTGACGAAAACACCGTGGTCTGCGCCCTGCAAAATGGCGTTGAGCAAAAAGCCCAGCTTGCGCCGTGGGTCAACGGCGCAACGGTACTGCCGTCGGTGGTCTGGTTCCCGGCGCAGCGTGAGCCGGATGCTTCAGTATGGCTGCGCGCCAAACCGCGTCTGACATTGCCGGATGTCCCGCAGGCACAACGAGTGGTCGATGCCCTGCGTGGCACACGCTGTGCGGTTGAACTGTCGGCAGATTTCTCCAGTGTGGCATGGCGCAAACTGCTGCAAAATGCGGTGGCTGGCCTGATGGTGCTGGCCAATCGTCGCGCCGGGATGTTCTCTCGCGAGGATATTAGCGAGCTGGCGCTTGCGTATTTGCGTGAAGGGCTGGCCGTCGCTCGTGCCGAGGGGGCAAACCTGGACGATGAGGTGGCACAAGAGATCCTGACAAACTTCCAGCATGCACCTGCCGATTTAGGCACATCGATCCTCGCAGATCGTCAGGCCAACCGGCCCCTGGAGTGGGATATTCGTAACGGTGTTATTCAACGTTATGGTCGCGCGCACGGTATCCCGGTTCCCATTAGCGACGTGGTAGTGCCACTGCTGGCGGCAGGGAGTGAAGGCCCGGGATAAAGGAGAAAGCGGTCTTCGAGAGAGGGGAGCGCTGGCATCCATTGCGGGACATTCAGAATCGATCGTTGATGTCTGATTAATATGCCCCCTATTTCCTTCTATTGATGTGGCAAGTCATTACAGAGTTCTTGTAATTCATTGAACAGTCTTGCCACATGGAAACCGTCGCACACGGAATGGTGTACCTGAACGGCGAGAGGTAACAGTACTTTCCCATCTTGTTCGTAATATTTTGCGAGAGTGAACATCGGAGCAAAAAAGTTCTGCATATTAGCAACGTTGACATTAAAACTGGTAAAACTCACCCAGGGAATAGCCGATACGAAAAATATATTTTCCCGAGACTCTTCCTTAGGCCAATATGCAAGGTTATTACCATAGCGTGCAACGTCTTCTGAATAAGTATTCTGGAAGTGTTGAATATTGCCATCGTAATGGCTCCACATTGATGAAAAGGTCTCTGTTTCATTATGGAAAATAGTATAGTTGGGATGAATTTCATTCCAAATGACAAGCTCATTGTGCTTTATGGCCATACGAAACTCCGTATGCCTGTTGACAATTTTAGCAAGGAGGAAAATCATCGTAGGGTAGAATTTCCAGCCAACCTCTTTTATATGTTTCAGCAGCGCGGTAATGTCTATCAGAACCGTTTGGTTAAATGTACTTTGAGCAAATCCCTGAAATACCTCAAAATGCTCTTTTCTTGCCCAACGCGATAAATCAACGGGTGTATATTCTGGAATTATTTTTTTCATTTTTTATCCTTTTGCTGGCAAGCCGACAGGTTCCGAACCGTGCTGGTCGAGAACGCACTGGTGAGAGTAGCGCATCCTTATACGGGAAGAAAGGAGATGTCAGAGCATATCCGCTCTGCTGCCCGGCGAAACTGGCGCCTGATATGCACTGGCATCCGGCACGTTTTCCAAACCGAAATCTGCCCGCCAGAATTGTCCTCTTAAGCCATAGCAGAGCTCTGATGCCGAGCTTTTCAACAGGATAAAACTGTGCAAGCCAAAATCACCGGCTGCCTGAGCCTGCTGATTGCGCAGGATTTTTAGTGGAATTTTCCTTAATGCCATTAAGCGCCGAATAACGGCATCTTGCTGGATATCAAAACTGGCAATTAACGGCAGAATAGCGTCAGGGCGGGTAACGAATCCTGGATTCAGCATCTCTTTTCCTTGTCATCCCTTAAGCACAGCCAGAGTAACAGATGGCTTACCACAGGCAATTACCAGGAAAATAGAGTTGTATTTGCGGTGAAGCCAGAAATGACCTTCGGTCAGCAGAGAGATCGCCGGACCAGCATCTTTTCAGCCTTAAACACATATGCGAAACTTACCGCTTCTGAAAAAATGTGGTGGGACCCGCTCAATGTCAGAACCATCTTCGCAGTGCCTTTTCAGTGAAGGACTGATCAACTTTCCTGATGGCTATCAGGATCGTACCGTAAACGTATTCGCGCCGCCCGCGGCGGATGCACCAGCGTTTAATATCTCCCGCGATGCCCTCAACCCCGGCGAAACGCTTGCCGCGTATATCGATCGCCAGCTCGCCCTGATGGAAAAACACATCAAAGGCTGGAAGCAGGGTGAGCGTAGCGACGCGACGCTTGGCGACAGCCTTTTGCAGGGTGAAATTGTCCATGCCAGCTACCTGCGCGACGGGAAACGCGTCTGGCAGCAGCAGGCCGTGTTTACTGTCGACAGCCATAAAATTCTGGTGTTCACCATGACCTGCACTCGCGTGCTGGACGATGCCGACAGCGCGCTGTTTGGCGAACTTCTCAGGAGCTTCCGCTTCCACCAGTAACTTCAGGGACCGTTGTTATGTTTGAAGCAGCACGCGTTGGTGATGATATCGGCCACTCCGGTGCGCTGGCCGGGATGATTGCCGGAACGATTGTCGGTGGTCTGATTGCCGCCGCCGGGGGGATTCTGGCGGGGGCCATGTTTATTGCCGGCCTTGGCGCATCCTGTCTTGGTGTGGGCGTTCTGCTCGTCGGCGCCAGCCTGGCCGTGGGGTATTACACCGGGGAGCTGGCGACCGCCGCCCGGGACAGCATCGCAGACGCCGGGGCATCCAGCATGACGAAGAAAGGCGTCATCACCTCCGGCTCGCCCAATGTGTTTATCAACGGTAAACCTGCCGCCATGGCCACGGACAGCGCGGTGAAGTGCTCTGACGACGGCTCGCAGCAGATGGCCGAAGGCTCCTCGCGGGTCTCTATTAACGGTCTGCCTGCGGCTCGCATCGGGGATCGAACCACCTGCGACGCGAAGGTGATGACCGGTTCGGACAACGTCATCATCGGCGGCGATCCGCAGCAAACCCTGCCCATTCAGTCTGAAGTCCCGGAGTGGCTCTACAAAGTCTCCGATCTTACCCTGCTGTTCGCCGGGCTTATCGGCGGCTGGGGCGGTGCGGCCGGCAAAGTCGGGGCGCTGTCTAAGCTGCTGGGCAAAATCCCTGGCATTAATAAGCTGGCCCGTATCGCCTGCCGCGCCGGCACGCTGATGACCGGCGTGGCGGCGGCGGGGATCATTGCCCGCCCGGTGGATATTGTCAGCGGACAGAAGTTTCTCAGCGGGGATGACGAGCTGGATTTCGTCCTGCCTTCCCGTCTGCCGGTGCGCTGGCAGCGCTACTGGCGCAGCGGCAACCCCGGCGACAGCGCACTGGGCCGCGGCTGGAGCCTGTTCTGGGAAAGCCGCCTTGAACCTTATCAGGACGGCCTGGTGTGGCGCGCACCGTCTGGCGATTACGTCGCCTTCCCGAAGGTCCCGAAAGGGCTGCGCACCTACTGTGAAAGCGAAAAAAAATGGCTTGAACATCACTCTGACGACAGCTGGTCGGTGTATGACGTCAGCGGCGAGCGTTGGCATTATGCACCGCTGCAGGATGATGCTCCGTCACTGCTCCAGCGCCTCTCTGAACCCTGCGGCAACGATATTCTCTTCGAGTGGAATGCGGATAATACCCTGCATGCCCTGACCGAAAGCGCGGGTCAGCGCGTTGTCTGCCGCTACGACCGTGACAGACTCGCCAGCGCCTGGCTGGATGACGAGATCTGCCTGGTCAGTTACGCTTATGATGAACAGCGCCGGCTGGTCTGTGTGACCGGCCGGGGCGGTAGCGTGCGCCGACGCTTCAGCTGGCAGGACGGGCTAATGAGCGCCCACGAGGACGCCAATGGCCTGCTGAGTGAATACCGCTGGCGCGAGATTGACGGCCTGCCTCGCGTGGTCGGGTTCCGCCACAGCGGCGGCGAACAGCTGACGTTCGAATACGATTTTGATAACGGCACCCGCCGCGCGACCCGCGAAGACGGCGCGCAGGCGCACTGGCTGGTGGACGACGATGACAACGTCGCGCGCTTCACGGATTACGACGGTCGCCAGACGACGTTTGTTTACCGCGACGGCGAGCTCTGCGACGTCATACTTCCCGGCGGGGCGATGCGCCGCAGCACGTGGGACAAATACGGCCGTATGACCAGCGAGACGGACCCGGCTGGCCGCCATACGGAGTATCACTGGCATCGTCTGACCGACCGCATCACCCGCACGGTGTACCCGGACGGCACGTCATCGCAGGCCATGTACGACCTTCGCGGTCGCCTGCTGTCGGAAACGGATCCGGCCGGTAACACCACCGCGTATCGCTATCCCGACGATGAAGAAAACCTGCCGGAGAGCATTACCGACGCCATTGGCGGCGTGGTGCGCCTGGTCTGGAACCACCAGGGGCTGCTGACGCAGCGCACCGACTGCTCCGGCAGCGTCACCCGCTTCACCTACGACCGCTTCGGGCAGCTGATTGCCAGCGAGGATGCCGAAGGGAATACCACGCGCCGGGAGTGGAGCCGTGCCGGGCTGCTGAGCGCCGTGATCCACCCGGACGGCAGCCGCGAGTCGCTGGTGTGGAACGAGCGCGGCCAGCTCACGGGCTGGCGCGACCCGCTGGAAAGCGAGGTGAGCTGGGCCTACAACGCCCTCGGTCTCCCGGTCAGCCTTACCGACCGTATTGGCCGCGTGCGCCAGTGGCGCTACGACCCGCGTGGTAACCTGCTGCGACTCGATAACGGCAACGGGGCGGAATACCGCTTCACCTACGACGCCGTGGGTCGCCCGCTCAGCGAAACGCGCCCGGACGAGACCGTGCGCCATATGGAATGGGACGCGCGAGGGTTCCTCTGCGCGCTCGAAGAAAACGGACGGCCTGCCGCCGACGGTGGTATCGCTCGTCGCGTCCAGCAGTTCAGCTATGACGACAGCGGGCTGCTGATTGGACGCACTCAGCGCCATGCTGAGTACCGCTACTTCCGCGACCTGAGCGGCCAGATCACCCGCATCCGCCGTACGCCGACAGCTGAGGGCGTTGCCCTGGGTATCGAAAGCGATGAGATCGTTTACCGCCACGATACCGCCGGGCGCGTGCTGAGCGAATCCGGCATTAACGGCGCGGTCGGTTACGAATGGGATGCCCTGAGCAACCTGACCGGCCTGACGCTGCCCGGCGAGCAAAAGCTGGCCTGGCTGCACTACGGCTCCGGCCACGTCAGCGCTATCCGCTTCGGACAGCAGCTGGTGACCGAGTTCACCCGCGACCGCCTGCACCGTGAGGTTCGCCGCACTCAGGGCGCGCGCGAGCAGCTCCGCCAGTATGACAGCCTCGGCAGACGCACCCTGCAGCGCAGCGAACTGAGCACGAACGTGACCCTGCCGGAGCAGACGCTACTGGAACGCCTGTATCGCTACACCGCGCGCGGCGAGCTTTCCGGCGTCAGCGACACCCTGCGCGGAGAGGTGGATTACGGTTACGATGCCGAAGGGCGTCTGCTGAAGCACTACGAGGCCCGGCTGGGGCACAGCCGTGCGCAGTTCAGCTATGATGCCGCGGATAACCTCGCCGCCAATGACGACGCGGTACCGGTCACGGATAACCGCCTGCAGCACTGGCAGGCGCTGTTTATGAAATACGACCACTGGGGCAACCTGGTCAGCCGCCGCAACGGGCTGTATGAGCAGCATTATGTCTATGACGCCGAGAACCGTCTGGTATCCGCCCGCGGAACCGGGCCGGAAGGGCGCTTTGAGGCGCGCTATCACTATGACGCGCTGGGTCGCCGCACGCGCAAAATCGTCACCACCGCGCATGGCACCACCGACACCCGCTTCCTGTGGCAGGGCTATCGCCTGCTGCAGGAACAGCAGAACGCCGGGCAGTGCAGCACCTATATTTACGACCCGAATGAAGCCTGGAGCCCGCTGGCGCGTGTGGATCACCTACGTGACCAGAGCAGCGGTGAGATTTACTGGTTCAACACCGATCTGAACGGCGCGCCGCTGGAGGTCACTGACGAGCGCGGCGCGGTGCGCTGGAGCGGCCAGTACGGCAGCTTTGGCGAAGTGCGCCATCAGAGCGAAGGGTTCTCACGGCTTGTGAATCGCTCGGCGATGGCACACCAGCCGCTTCGCTATGCCGGGCAGTACGCTGACGGTGAAACGGGGCTGCACTATAACCTGTTCCGCTACTACGACCCGCAGGTCGGGCGGTTTATTGTGCAGGATCCGATTGGGTTGAACGGTGGGTGGAACCTTTATCAGTATGCGCCGAACCCGTTGGGGTGGATTGATCCGTGGGGGTTAGCAGGTGTCAGGCTCCCAAGAAATAATGGCCATTGGGACGGAATACCAGGAGAAAGTAACTGGTATTCATATAATGACAAAGTTAATGCAGTTACATCGAACCAGCCTATACCTTTCAGTGAAGGAAGGCCTGATTTTTCTGCGTGGTCAAAAGGTACACTTACTTTCGAAGATGGTGTGCTGAATGGGACGGATAAAGATTTTTCAAAAGTATATAGTGCCATTGCAGAGAAAAAAGGCATTACACAGAAAGCGGCTCAGAATTTGTTAAGGGAAAAAATGCTTACTCCACATCATCTGAGTGCGAATACTATAATTCTTGTCCCAAGAGATCTTCATGGCAATGTGCCACATATTGGCTCCGCATCAGATATGAGGAGGAAAGGAAAATGTTGAAAAAATTAGAGCGCTTTGGAGCGAAACCGACACCATTACCATTAGATGAACTGAAAAAGAGTTTAAATACATTAGAAACATCAATAGGGCCAATTCCTGAAAGTTATCGTGCCTATTTACTTCATTTTGGCGTTTCTGTTCTTTTTGATGTAAATGTTGTTTTCAAGGCGTTACAACCATCTCCGTGGTCTGATGAGCAAGGAAACGATACGCTTGAGTCTTTGTACGGCCTTGCAGAATCGGGTAAAGAATATACTGTCTTTGAAATGGCTGATACATACCGGAATGATTTTCGCGATCAATGGTTACCGATAGGAGCCTCGTCTGGTGATAATCAAATCTGTCTTTGCCTCAAGGGAGGTATGTCGGGAGAGATCTGGTTTTGGGATCACGAATCTGATCCAATATTCAATGATTCAGTAGTGACCTCCGGGCTGACGAAAATAGCAAACTCCTTCGATGAGTTTGTTGATATGCTTACTGCTCAGGATGATAAAATAGATGCATCAGGGGTAGTTAAAGTCGATCTTGATTTTTAATAAAAGTGTACTTGCGGTGATCCTGGCGAAGCCCATCTATTGCTGTAAGGTGGGTGTAGCTGGTGCAGCAGATTACAGCATCAACAGCCGCTTCGCTATGCCGGAAATATATACTTTACCTTTTAAAAATAGCAATCTATAAAAAATTGGAGCGGGTACTATCTTAGGTATCCTCTTAGGATACAAGCCATCTTAATGAACGCTAGACTTCCGATAAAATCTGTCAGGAGCAAAATGGCGCAAGATAAGGAGAAGTGATGAGTAATGTTAAAAATCTTATTGCAGCGTGTATTAACTGCTATGAAGAAAATGATGTCTTCATCATCGGAATAGGGGATTACAATCATGATCCAAAAAATTTTATCATTATCGGACGATTCGACGAAGATGAATTACCCGTTAATGAATGTATTGGATTCCAGAGTGAGTCAACGGAATATGAGTTAACAGACTCTATTCGTTCTGTTCAGCTCACTGAAGACAAACTTGTGATCGTGCTTAATGAAAATGCTGTAAAAATGATTGGTATCAGGGAATATCATGTGGTCATTCCTGCAGCAAAAGACTCTAAATCGCTTGGAAAGTGTTTGAGAGAAGTGTTTGAAGGCAGTGACGTGCCTCTACAATTACCATAGGAGTTTTAGCCGCGACATGGCCAGCTTGGCTGCGTTACTTTTTCTTAATATAAAAAAATTATCCTCATCAATTCCCCACAAATGCACTCACCGGCACGCCAAAACGCTTCGCCAGCGCGCGCATATGATCCAGCGTTAACGTGCGCTGTCCGTTAAGGATCCGACTCACCAGAGACTTCTTGCCTATCTCGTTCTCGAAATCGCTCTGAGTGAGATGGTACTGGTCCATAAGCGTTCGCAATAACGCAACGCCTGACGGAATGCTGGCAACACGCGCGTTGAATTCTGCAAACTCCTGAGACTCGTTTTCGTATTTATCGATCTTCGTAGTGAGCATCTCTACCAGCGGGCTATCGGGGTCATATTCAATCAGATACTCCACCAACCCCAGAGCATCCTCGTAATCTTGTCGCGACGGGCTTGAGCCCAAGAAAGGGAGCTCGCTTGTTAGATCGTTTGCCGCTTTGATGGCTGCTGCATAGTTCATTCTTTCGTTCTCCGGTAGAGGTCCGTGAGCTTGTCATACTCTGCGTGAGTGCTGATGTGTTTGATGAAGATCTTTCCACGCTCTAAATCTGCAAGAAACATCACTTTTAAATGCCCGCCACCCACATCAATGACTCACCATTTTCCCGGTATTTCATCCTGTCCCGGCTGGGGAAGCACTTTCGCACGTCGTCTGGTGATGGGTAGTGCTCTTTTTTTAGTACCCGGTAAAGCTCGTCTAGGGCAAGTGCTTGATTTGGAAATTGTCTGGTGGCCGCGTCGAAAGGCGCTCTTGATACTACGTGCATCCTTGCTCCTTGTTCCCAGACAGGAAACATTATAGGTGATGGTTGGTGGGTTGACAATGTGGAAACATTGATGGAGTGCAGTGTTCATATGCTCGTGATGAAAGCGCTCATTTAATGTGTGCGAACACTTTATGAGGTGACTGTGAAAGAAATGTCCGCTTTGTGTCAGGAGCGGACGTGGCAAAAAAACACCTTATAACAGTAAATTCAATGTTTATCAGGTTCGAACCATAGACGAAAAGGGAAGATAGCGTTATAAAGTGTGCTTCAGCTATATAGCTGTAGCTTATACAGTAAGTCGTCACAAAAATAGAGTAGATGTTGCAAAAGTGGACCCAGATAATTGTCCTTGAACCTAGCAGTAGAATGGCAAAGCTAACTACTTTTAGTTTTCGAGACGAGAGTACAGTAAAAAATTACTGTGAGGCATTAGTCTTTCCGTGCTAGACAAAGAAAGGAAGGCTAAAGTTTAAGATGAGTTATAGTTGAGTCTTGCTATTACTCTTTCTACTTAACATAGTAAACAAGGTGAATGCAATGATTGATGAATTAGATGATTTGATTATTGAAAGTAATAAAGAACAAGTCGAAAGCGCTGGTAACGATATAGACGTCGGTGAGCTTGTTGTTTATTCCAGAGACTGGACGGTTCAGACAATTCTTCATCAAATTGAGGAAGGGAACATTGATTTGAATCCCGACTTTCAACGACGAAATGTATGGGACAACGATAAAAGATCAAAGCTTATAGAGTCGTTGCTTGTGGGGTACCCGGTGCCCGAAGTAGTATTAGCTGAAGTTATAGGCGAAAAGAAAAAATACATGGTCATCGATGGGAAACAGAGACTGTTAGCTATAAATGGTTTCATCGATCCTGGTTTTAATACATGGGATGGTAATGCTAAGTTAAGAAATCTAACAATTAAAAAATCGATTGAAGGATTGAAATTTTCAGAATTTTCTAAAGACGATGCTAGATTCTTACTCAATGCTGATCTACGCTGCACTATACTTTCAGGTTTTAAGGATTACAGTGTCCTATATGATATATTTTACAGACTAAATACTGGATCTTCACCATTGTCTATGCAGGAGCTGAGGAACTCGATTTACAAGGGGGATTTTAGTAATTTCATTACAAGGCATACAGATAACGATTTGCATCTGCATAAAATAATGAAGCTTAAATCATCTGATAAAAGGTATCGGGATGTTGAGATTTTATTGAAGTTTCTAGCATTAAACCTTAACCCAGAAAAATACAATGGTTCTCTTAGGGTCTACTTAGATAACTTCACTAAATTCATGAATGATAATTTTGCATCCAAAGAAGCAGGTGTATGTAACTATCTTAACCTTTTTAATGAATCATGTGAGGTACTGGTCAACCTTTTTGATGGTGAAGAAACAAAAGTAGGTAGAAAATGGCTTCCGATTGAGGAACGATGGGAATCAAGATTTAACCGTACATTTTTTGAGGTTTTAGTTAACTATATTGCTAGTACGGTACAGAATAACAAGGTAGATGACTTAATAGGGAAAAAATACGAATTTATTGATTCTATAAAATCTCTTTTTGATAATGCTGAGTTTGTTGTGGCAATTGAGTCAACTACAACAGGTAAAGAACAGCATGTAAGAAGATTTAGACTGGCTTACGAAAGATTAAATTCTTCAATGGGATTGAGTAATGAGATCCCATCAACCTTAAGGTGAAAAAATGGAGATCACCTTATTAGATGATATGTATTACACTCTGTATACCGCAAATGATGCCTTGTATGAGCGCTTTCTTAAAAAACACATGAACGGTACTGGTAGTGTTGAAGAATTTAAATTAGATACAAGAAGTTATTGCGTTCTATTACATGCGGCTCTTGAAAATTTTGTTGAGGATGTCAGCCTTTTTGTCGCTAACTATTCGTTTTTCCTGTTCAAGGAATGTGGGGAAGTCACTATACCACTGATGTTTTTATTAAATGGGACGAAAAGTTATGATGACAGATTTGTTACTAAGGGCGATGCTGATGACAGCGATGATGATAGTTATCATATAAAACAACATGTTGTTGAGTTCATTGTTGATTGTGAAATGAAGACTATCATGAAATGGAAGAATGTCATCACTTCCAATCATGGAATAAAAACAAAGCATTTAAATTCTGTTCTTCAATCTGTAGGTATTCATTGTGATGTGGAAGATGCAAACTTTTCGTCATGGAAAAATTTCTCCTCGTATAGGGGATCTTTCGCTCATTTGAGTGAGCCGTATCTGTCTGATGATTCTAGTTCCTCTGACCTGCTCCCCGTTGATTAGTACACCCCGATGTTAGTAATGTCTTCATAAGCCACATGAGGACATCCCCATGAAGAAGCGTTTTTCCGACGAACAGATCATCAGTATTCTCCGCGAAGCCGAAGCTGGGGTACCCGCCCGTGAACTCTGCCGCAAGCATGCCATTTCCGATGCCACGTTTTACACCTGGCGTAAGAAGTATGGCGGTATGGCGGTGCCTGAAGTTAAGCGCCTGAAGTCGCTTGAGGAAGAGAACGCCAGACTCAAGAAGCTGCTTGCCGAAGCCATGCTGGATAAAGAGGCGCTTCAGGTGGCTCTTGGGCGAAAGTACTGACGACAGACCAGAAGCGGGAAGCCGTGATGTTGATGTGTGATGCGACCGGTCTGTCGCAACGTCGTGCCTGCAGGCTTACAGGTTTATCCCTGTCGACCTGCCGCTATGAGGCTCACCGTCCGGCTGCTGATGCGCATTTATCAGGGCGCATCACTGAGCTGGCACTGGAGCGCAGGCGTTTTGGCTACCGTCGTATTTGGCAGTTGCTGCGCCGTGAAGGGCTTCATGTTAATCATAAGCGCGTGTACCGGCTTTATCACCTCAGTGGCCTGGGCGTAAAACGCAGAAGACGTCGTAAAGGGCTGGCAACAGAACGTCTGCCGCTGCTCCGTCCGGCGGCGCCCAATCTGACCTGGTCGATGGATTTCGTCATGGACGCACTTTCCACCGGTCGCAGGATCAAGTGTCTTACCTGCGTCGATGATTTCACAAAGGAATGCCTGACGGTCACTGTTGCCTTTGGGATTTCAGGCGTTCAGGTCACGCGTATTCTGGACAGCATTGCACTGTTTCGAGGCTATCCGGCGACGATAAGAACTGACCAGGGGCCGGAGTTCACTTGCCGTGCACTGGATCAATGGGCCTTTGAGCATGGTGTTGAGTTGCGCTTAATCCAGCCGGGCAAGCCAACGCAGAACGGATTTATTGAGAGCTTTAACGGACGATTTCGCGATGAATGTTTGAATGAGCACTGGTTCAGCGATATCGTTCATGCCAGGAAAATTATTAATGACTGGCGGCAGGATTATAACGAATGCCGCCCGCACTCCACGCTGAATTATCAGACACCGTCTGAATTTGCAGCGGGCTGGAGAAAGGGTCATTCTGAGAATGAAGATTCCGACGTTACTAACTGAGTGTTGTATCTAATCGTGGGGGCAGGTCACCTCAGCTATAAAAGAATTATCCCCAGAGTACGCTTTTAAATATGGGAATGAGTGCGTTGATTATAGTATTACTATTATCGAAGAAGCGAAGCGAATACTTTCTGGTAAACAATATGTCAAGAGTGTTGTTGATGATTTAATTAAGGTCAGAACAGATAAAGCTAAAAAACTGGCAGATGAAAACGTTAAGAAAAAAGCTGAAAAGGAGAGGGAAGACCTTGAAAACGAAGAAAAGAAAAAGCTCAAGGAGATTAAGGATAAAGAAAAAAGAGAAAGGAATATATATTTAACAAATCAGTTGGATGTTTTACTGACGCATATAAATTCAAATCCTGATAAGTATGGTGAACTACATCTTGCGCTCTTTCCACAGAGACTAGACTAGAAAGTATCAGATAAAAGCCCTTCTTGTTAAGGGCTGTTCTCATAACGCGTTAGAATAATTCTGTATAGCTGACACCGTATGAAAGGTGATCGCTCAGGCGGTCATTGTGACCAGCCCCTGTTTATTCACACAGAATGCTGTAATCAATGTCCCCTGGTCGCTCTTAACGGACATTCAACAGACAGCATTGTACTTTGCGTAAGGCCGAAATCCTGCTTCTTACCTAGCAGAACTCCGGCCTCCCATTACCAGCCTCAGTGCGCCGTTATATAAGGCTCCTTCACAAACTCCGCCAGCAGCCAGACCATATCATGCAGTAGCCCGGTGAGTTCTTTCGCCACGCTTGTAGGCAGTGTCCCACCCATCACCGCCAGCGTTAACGCCACAGCATAATCCACTTGCAGCGTCGTCTCCTGCCAGCAGTCCGGCACGCAGGAAGTAATCTTTTCCCCCGCAATCAGCTGTTCAACCAGATACTGCGGAAGTTCATCATCGCAGCACTCACGCAGCCGCTTCAGCGCAGCCAGCAATCGCTTGCAGAGCGTGGCAAACGTCACCGCGTCATCAGTTTCCACCAATACGCTCACATACGCAGTGCAGGCGTCAGCCAGTTCAAAGAGATCCGCAGAATCGGGAAGTTGTACGTGGAGAAGGTGATAAACAGCACTTTCTTCAGTAAGCGCGTAAGAAAATCCAGGGATAGTAGCCATAAGGCATCCTCTTTATGCAAAAAATGTTAACCGCCCGATGAGTTCCTACGCTCAGAGGGGGTAGCGCTGACGGAGGTAGGAATACCGTGCATAAAGAAAAACGGCCAGCCTTTCGACTGCTCCGTCAGCGCCACCGTGATTCTAACGGGATATGCGCTGTCGCGACAAAAAATATCGCTTTATGCTAACGGGTTCCTACGCCCGGTTACGGATGTACCGCAACGCAGGCACTTTACGACCGTGAAGAAGGGATGAAAAGGGATGCCCCTGAATTACATAAGGTTGCTTGCAGGTTTGCGAGGCGGCTTCCAGAAGGGCATTGCCGGGTGGCGGCTGCGCCTTACCCGGCCTACAAAAGCCACCAACCAAACCGGCTGCTACCCCTCACTCATCATCGCCAGAAACCGCTTCACCGTTCGCGAGCGTTCAAAGCGTCGCCAGCAGAGCGCGATATCGGTGTAAAGCGCCGGTGATCTCAGTACGTGGTAGGTAACATTCGGCGGAGAAATGGCCGCCATGGATTTCGGTACCAGCGCGAAGCCGCCGCCGGCGGAAACCATGCTCAGAGAGGACGAAAGCTGTGATGACTGCAGCGCGTGCTGCACGTCGATCCCGGCCCGTTCGCAGCAGCCGTAAACCCGGTCGTACAGGCCGGGCGCGACCTCCTGCGGGAACAGCACCACTGGCGTATCCCGGAGTTGATCCAGCGCCAGATCGCCGCACGCCGCCAGCGAATGGTCGCGATGCAGTGCCACCACCATCGGCTCCCGGTCGAGGATTTTTAACTCGAATGCCTTGCTGCTCTCGCACGGCAGACGCACGAAGGCGATATCCAGCTCACCCTCCGCCAGCATCGTCGTCAGCGAAGACATATTGGCTTCCACCTGGTGAACCTGTACCGCCATGTTCTGCACTTGGTACTGACGGATCAGCGCGAAAATTTTGGGATGAAAAGCGTCGGAGCTGGTGATGCCAATCGACAGGCTGCCGTTCAGCCCGCGCGCGATGCCGCGGGCTTTCTCCAGCGCGGCGTCGCTCAGCGCCAGGATCTTGCAGGCGTCCTCATAGAAGGCTTCTCCCGCCTCGGTCAGCTCCACGCCCCGCGTCAGACGCCTGAACAGCGGCGTGCCTACTTCCTCTTCGAGCCGTTTGATCTGCTGACTCAGAGGAGGCTGTGAAATACCCAGCGCTTCGGCCGCCCTGGTGAAGTGTCGCTCGCGTGCAACCGCGACAAAATACCGCAGATAACGAAGTTCCATATCAAAAACGTCTCAAACCACCATGGATTCTATATTGGAACTCTCTGCTGAATCGGGTCAACATTTATTTAACCTTTCTAAATAAAGTTGAAGAGGACGAGCACGATGATGCATTCATCTGCCTGCGACTGTGAAGCCAGCCTGTGCGAGACCCTGCGCGGGTTCTCTGCTCAGCATCCTGACAGCGTGATCTATCAAACATCGCTAATGAGCGCCCTGCTAAGCGGCGTGTACGAGGGGGAGACCACCATCGCCGATCTGCTGGCGCACGGTGATTTTGGGCTGGGCACCTTCAACGAGCTGGACGGCGAAATGATTGCCTTCAGCAGCAAGGTGTACCAGCTGCGCGCCGACGGCAGCGCCCGGGCCGCGAAGCCAGAGCAGAAAACGCCGTTCGCGGTGATGACCTGGTTCCAGCCGCAGTACCGGATAACCTTCAATGGCCCGGTCAGCCGTCAGCAGATCCACGACGCGATCGACCAGCAAATCCCCTCCGATAACCTGTTCTGCGCGCTGCGTATCGACGGTAACTTCCGCCATGCCCATACCCGCACGGTACCACGTCAGAAGCCGCCGTACCGGGCGATGACAGACGTGCTGGACGACCAGCCAGTGTTCCGCTTCAACCAGCGGAAAGGTGTACTGGTCGGGTTCCGCACGCCACAGCATATGCAGGGTATTAACGTGGCGGGCTACCACGAACATTTCATCACCGACGACCGTCAGGGTGGGGGCCATCTGCTCGACTACCAGCTGGAGAGCGGCGTGCTGACCTTCGGTGAAATTCACAAGCTGATGATTGACCTGCCCGCCGACAGTGCGTTTTTGCAGGCCAACCTGCACCCCAGCGATCTTGATGCAGCGATCCGTTCCGTCGAAAACTAACAGGAGAACTACCGTGAACAGTGAGAAACAGTCACGTCAGTGGGCGCATGGCGCCGATATGGTTGTCGGCCAGCTGGAAGCGCAGGGCGTGAAGCAGGTGTTCGGTATTCCGGGGGCGAAAATCGACAAAGTCTTTGATTCCCTGCTGGATTCTTCCATCGAGATTATTCCGGTGCGTCACGAAGCGAATGCGGCGTTTATGGCGGCGGCGGTAGGGCGCCTGACCGGCAAAGCCGGGGTAGCGCTGGTCACCTCCGGGCCGGGTTGTTCCAACCTGATCACCGGCATTGCCACCGCCAACAGCGAAGGCGACCCGGTGGTAGCGCTAGGCGGGGCGGTCAAGCGAGCGGATAAAGCTAAGCTGGTGCACCAGAGCATGGACACGGTCGCCATGTTCAGCCCTGTCACCAAATATTCGGTGGAAGTCAGCTCTCCGGATGCGATTGCCGAAGTGGTATCGAATGCATTCCGTGCCGCCGAGCACGGCAGACCGGGGGGCGCGTTCGTCAGCCTGCCGCAGGATATTGTCGACCAGCCCGCGACGGGCGCAATTTTACCCGCCAGCGGCGCGGCACGAATGGGCCCGGCACCGGAGTCAGCGGTTAACGACGTGGCAAAGCTAATTGAAAAAGCCAAAAACCCGGTCATCCTGCTTGGCCTGATGGCCAGCCAGCCCGCTAACAGTGACGCACTACGTAAGCTGCTGGAGAAAAGTCGCATTCCGGTCACCAGCACCTATCAGGCTGCCGGGGCGGTTAACCAGGAGCACTTCACCCGCTTTGCCGGACGCGTCGGTCTGTTCAATAACCAGGCGGGCGACAGGCTGCTCCATCTGGCGGATCTGATCATCTGCATCGGCTACAGCCCGGTGGAGTACGAGCCGTCTATGTGGAACAGCGGCGACGCCACGCTGGTGCACATTGATGTGCTGCCTGCCTATGAAGAACGTAACTATGTGCCGGATCTTGAGCTGGTGGGAGACATCGCCGAAACGCTCAATCTGCTCTCCAGCCGGATCGATCATAAGCTGGAGCTGAGTCCACGCGCCTCTGAAATCCTGGTCGATCGTCAGCATCAGCGCGATCTGCTCGATCGTCGTGGCGCATCGCTTAACCAGTTTGCCCTGCATCCGCTGCGCATCGTGCGTGCCATGCAGGACATCGTAAACAGCGACGTAACGCTCACCGTCGACATGGGCAGCTTCCACATCTGGATCGCCCGTTATCTCTACAGCTTCCGGGCGCGTCAGGTGATGATCTCCAACGGTCAACAGACCATGGGCGTCGCGCTGCCGTGGGCCATTGGCGCATGGCTGGTGAACCCGGGGCGCAAAGTGGTTTCGGTCTCCGGTGACGGCGGTTTCCTGCAGTCGAGCATGGAGCTGGAAACCGCGGTGCGCCTCAACGCCAACGTGCTGCACATCATCTGGGTGGATAACGGCTACAACATGGTCGCCATTCAGGAAGAGAAAAAATACCAGCGTCTTTCCGGCGTGGAGTTTGGCCCGGTCGATTTCAAAGTGTATGCCGACGCCTTTGGTGCGAAAGGTTTTGCCGTGGAGAGCGCCGATGCGCTTGAACCGACGCTGCGTGCAGCAATGGATGTCGATGGCCCCGCCGTGGTGGCCATTCCCGTTGACTATAGCGATAACCCGCTGCTGATGGGCCAGCTCCATCTCAGCCAGATTTTGTGACTCAATATAAGGACAGAGAAATGCAAAAAGTTGCTCTCGTAACAGGCTCAGGCCAGGGGATTGGTAAAGCGATTGCGCTGCGCCTGGTGAAAGATGGCTTTGCCGTCGCCATTGCGGATTACAACGAGGAAACGGCGAAAGCGGTTGCCGATGAAATTACCCGTAACGGCGGTCGTGCTGTCGCCGTGAAGGTGGATGTTTCGAACCGCGATCAGGTGTTTGCGGCGGTGGAGAAAGCGCGTACCGCACTGGGCGGTTTCAATGTGATCGTGAATAACGCCGGGATCGCGCCTTCCACGCCAATCGAGTCGATTACACCGGAGATTGTCGACAAGGTTTACAACATTAACGTGAAAGGGGTGATCTGGGGCATCCAGGCCGCGATCGATGCTTTCCGTAAAGAGGGGCACGGTGGCAAGATCATCAACGCCTGCTCTCAGGCGGGCCATACCGGCAACCCGGAACTGGCGGTGTACAGTTCCAGCAAGTTCGCGGTGCGCGGCTTAACCCAGACGGCAGCACGGGATCTCGCGCCGCTGGGGATCACCGTTAATGCCTATTGTCCGGGGATCGTTAAAACGCCAATGTGGGCGGAGATCGACCGTCAGGTGTCCGAGGCGGCGGGTAAACCGCTCGGCTACGGGACTGAAACCTTTGCCAAACGCATTACGCTTGGCCGTTTGTCTGAACCAGAAGACGTCGCTGCCTGCGTTTCATACCTCGCCGGGCCAGATTCCGACTATATGACCGGCCAGTCGCTCTTAATTGATGGTGGGATGGTGTTTAACTAAATACTAATAAGCTCTGACATGAGTTTTCCCCTGCACCCGTGCAGGGGCTTTTTTTTGTCTCCTCCGCCATTGTGCATTACACTGCGCGCTGCAAAACTTTAGTCATTACGATCTGACAGGCGGTAACAGCGATGAACGGTACAATCACAACGTGGTTTAAAGATAAAGGCTTTGGATTTATCAAAGATGAAAACGGCGACAACCGCTATTTTCATGTGATTAAGGTCGCGAACCCTGATCTGATTAAGAAAGATGCGGCGGTGACCTTCGAGCCAACCACCAACAACAAAGGCCTTTCCGCCTATGCGGTGAAGGTGATCCCGGAAAGTAAACACCTCTATATTGCCGGCGAGCGCGTGAAGCTCACCTCGATCAAATCCTTCGTGGTGTTTAACGAAGAAGAACCGGTTGATACTAAAATCGACAAAGAGAACGCGGTGCTGTCGGTGGGGCTGCTGATGAACAGCATTAAGCCGAAGTCCGAGAAAAAGCCGGGCGAAATGCGCACGGTGAAGAAGCTGGCGATCACCACCTTCCAGAACACGACGCTGATCTTCACCGAAGATGAGATCGACATCGACGCTACGGTTAAGCTGCTGAAGTAATTTTGTGCCGGGTGGTTCTGCGCTACCCGGCCTGCTAATCCTCTCTTTTCGTCCACTTTTTAACCTGCTATAACAAACTCCTTACCTTTCAGGGAGTCACCGCCGTGCCCGAAATCAACCAACATGGTCAAACCGTTAACGATATCGTCCCGGACTGGAAAGGCGCGCGCGTATTAACCCGCACGCCGCTGTTCGGCCAGTACTGCCGTCTTGAGCCGCTGGATGTCGATCGCCATGCAGCCGATCTCTATGAAGCCTACGCGCTGGGAGATGACAGCGACTGGACATGGCTTGCCAGCACGCAGCCTGAAAGCGTGGAAGCCACCGCACACTGGGTGCTGGGAAAGGTGCTGGATGACGAGCTAGTACCGTTTGCCGTCATTGATTTACGCACTGAGCGAGCGGTGGGGCTGGTGAGCTATATGGCTAACGAGCGGCTGCTGGGGTCGGTCGAAATCGGTCACGTGACCTGGTCGCGCAAAATGAAAGGTACGCGCATCGGCACGGAAGCGGTGTGGCTGCTGCTGAAAAATGCGTTTGAGCACCGCTACCGGCGGCTGGAGTGGAAGTGCGATTCCATGAACGTGGCGTCGCGCAGGGCGGCGGAGCGGCTGGGTTTTGTCTGGGAAGGACGCCTGCGCCAGAAGCTGGTGCGCAAAGGGCGCAACCGCGACAGCGATATGCTTTCTATTATTGACGGCGAATGGCCGCAGAGAGACGCGGAGCTGCGCGCCTGGCTGGCGGCGGAGAATTTTGACGGGGAAGGGCGGCAGATTAAGCGGCTTGAGGCGTTTCGGAAGTAATTTTCCCTCTCCCGTATGGGGTGAGGGATCCCCAGTAATTTTTTAACCAAAAGCGAAGAATATTGCTTCAGGAAAATTAATGGCTTACAGCGATGCCCTGGTCCGGCTGTAAATCGCTGAGGTGTTTCCTGCAGGCCGGGGCGAGGCGCAGGGATGCGCCGAGAGGGCGGGCTTTACATGGATGTTTCCTCCGCCCGTCCCCGACAAGCCGGAAGGAATAAGCCGAAGGTACCGCGAAGCGGCGATTTACCGCCGGGAGCCCGGGTCGCCAGGGCGGCGGCGATTGAGCCGCCATGGCACGTTCACAGGTGCTGTCCTTACAGAGTAGCAAAGTACATAAAGTGAACGGAATAACCTCCGCTGCCGTATGTTCCCCCTCACCCCGCCCTCTCCCTCAAGGGAGAGGGGGTCGTCCGTGCTGGTATTATTTTGTGGGGATCCCTCAGCCCGTATGGGAGAGGGTTAGAGTGAGGGGAAATATTCTCAGCGGCGAACCGGCGCCTCGTTCGCCACATAATACGCCGCCGTGCTCTTCGCCAGCGGCTCGCGACCGCGAATGGCATCGGCAACCTTCTCGCCAATCATAATGGTGGTGGCGTTCAGGTTGCCGGTGATGATCTGCGGCATAATCGACGCATCTATCACGCGTAACCCTTCCAGGCCGTGAACGCGGCCTTCACCGTCGACCACCGCCATCTCGTCATAGCCCATCTTGCAGGTGCCGCACGGATGGAAGGCAGTTTCGGCGTGGTTGCGCACGAACTCGTCCAGCTGTTCATCGGTCTGGCATTCGATACCCGGGCTGATTTCGCGGCCACGGTATTTGTCCAGCGCCGGCTGGTGCATGATCTCGCGGGTGATGCGGATCGCGTCGCGGAACTCCTGCCAGTCCTGCTCGTGGGACATATAGTTGAACAGGATCGCCGGATGCTGGTGCGGATCGCGCGATTTGATGCGCACGTGCCCACGGCTCGGTGAGCGCATGGAGCCAACGTGGCACTGGAAGCCGTGCTCTTTTACTGCGTTCGAACCGTTGTAGTTAATCGCCACCGGCAGGAAGTGGTACTGAATGTTCGGCCACTCAAACTCTTCGCGGCTGCGGATAAACCCGCCCGCCTCGAAGTGGTTGCTCGCGCCCACGCCGGTGCCGTTAAACAGCCACTCGGCACCAATCTTCGGCTGGTTCCACCACTGCAGGGCAGGGTAGAGGGAAACGGGCTCTTTGCATTCATACTGCAGGTACATCTCCAGGTGATCCTGCAGGTTTTCACCCACGCCGGGTAAATCATGCACCAGCGGGATATCGAACTGTTTCAGCAGCTCCGCGTTGCCCACGCCGGAGCGCTGGAGGATCTGCGGAGAAGCAATGGCTCCGGCGCACAGCAGCACTTCCCTGTTAGCGGTGGCTTTCGACGGGATGGTGCTTTCGCCCTCCAGCCATTCGACGCCCACCGCTCGCTTGCCCTCAAAGAGGATGCGATCGGTCATGGCGTGGGTGCGGATGGTCAGGTTCGGACGCGGTTTTGCCTGATCCAGATAACCACGCGCGGTGCTGGCGCGTCGGCCCTGCGGCGTCACCGTGCGGTCCATCGGGCCGAAGCCTTCCTGCTGATAGCCGTTGAGATCGTCCGTGCGCGGGTAGCCCGCCTGCACGCCCGCTTCCACCATCGCCTCAAACAGCGGGTTCACGCCAGGTTTGGAAGTGGTGACGCTGACAGGACCGTCGCCGCCGTGATAGTCGTTCGGCCCTACGTCGCGGGTTTCTGCTTTACGGTAGTAGGGCAGGCAGTTGAGGTAGCTCCAGTGCTCAAGGCCCGGCTCTTTAGCCCAGTTGTCCAGATCCATCGCGTTACCGCGGATGTAGCACATACCGTTGATCAGCGACGAGCCGCCCAGCCCTTTGCCGCGCCCGCACTCCATGCGGCGGTTGTTCATGAAGGGTTCTGGCTCGGTTTCGTACGCCCAGTTGTAGCGCTTGCCCTGCAGCGGAAACGCCAGCGCGGCGGGCATCTGGGTGCGGAAGTCAAAGCGGTAATCCGGCCCGCCCGCCTCAAGCAGCAGCACGGTGGTGTTTGGATCTTCGGTCAGTCGCGTTGCCAGTACGTTGCCGGCAGAGCCGGCCCCGATAATGATGTAGTCAAATTGCAAATAAACCTCCCGGTTAAAATATGGACTGGAATTTACCCATCTCAACCTGGATGGACTTCACCTGGGTGTAGCTCTGCAGCGTCATCACGCCGTTCTCACGGCCAATGCCGGAGTGTTTGTAGCCGCCGACCGGCATCTCTGCGGCGGATTCACCCCAGGTGTTGATCCAGCAGATGCCCGCTTCGAGCTGATGAATGGCGCCGTGCGCGCGGTTCAGGTCGGCCGTGACGATGCCTGCCGCCAGCCCGTAGTCGGTATCGTTGGCGCGGCGGATCGCTTCTTCTTCGCTTTCATAGGTGAGGATGGACATCACCGGGCCGAAGATCTCTTCGCGCACGATGGTCATCTCGTCGGTGCAGTTGGTGAACACGGTCGGGGCAACCCACGCGCCGTTATCGAAGCCTTCACCCTTCAGCACGTCGCCGCCGCACAGCACGCGCGCGCCTTCCTCTTTGCCTTTGGCGATGTAGCGCAGCACGCTGTCGCGGTGCGGAAAGCTGACCATCGGGCCAAAGTTGGTGCGTTCATCGAACAGATCGCCCGCGCGGATACGGCCCACGCGTTCAACGATTTTCTGCTCAAACGCGGCTTTAAACTTCGCAGGCACGAACACGCGGGTGCCGTTGGTACATACCTGGCCGGAGCTGAAGAAGTTGGCCATCATGGCGATGTCTGCCGCGAGATCGAGATCCGCGTCGTCAAAAATAATCAGCGGGGATTTGCCGCCCAGCTCCATCGTCACCTCTTTCAGGGACGAGGCCGCCGAGTTGGCCATCACTTTTTTGCCGCTGGCGACGCCCCCGGTAAAGGAGACTTTCGCGATGCCCGGATGCTCGGTCAGGTACTGACCGGTCTCCGCACCCACGCCCGGCAGGACGTTAAACACACCGTCCGGCAGGCCCGCTTCGGTGTAGATCTCGGCAAGCTTGAGCGCGGTAAGCGGCGTCACTTCGCTCGGCTTGAAGATCATCGCATTGCCTGCCGCCAGCGCCGGAGCAGATTTCCACAGGGCGATCTGGATCGGGTAGTTCCACGCGCCGATGCCCGCCACCACGCCCAGAGGTTCGCGACGGGTGTAGACGAACGAACTGTCACGCAGGGGGATCTGGCTGCCTTCCAGCGCCGGGATCAGCCCCGCGTAGTACTCCAGCACGTCCGCGCCGGTGACGATGTCGACGGTTGAGGTTTCGGAATACGCTTTACCGGTGTCGAGGGTTTCCAGCTTCGCCAGTTCGTCATTACGTTCGCGGAGGATGTCGACAGCTCGGCGCAGAATGCGCGAGCGCGCCATTGCGGTCATCGCTGCCCAGATTTTTTGCCCGCGTTTTGCGCTTTCCACGGCGCGGTCGACATCTTCACGCCCGGCCGCCTGAACGCTTGCCAGGACTTCACCGTTGGCCGGGTTGATGGTCTCGAAGGTGCGACCGCTGGTGGCGGATGTATAACCACCATTGATATAAAGCTGCTGTTCTGCCATTCGGGACATAAATTCTCCTCGGTTATTCGGTCGGTAAATGCTGGCTGATAAAGTGGCTGGTGAGCGATTGCGCCAGGGTCTTATCCAGAGGCTTGCCGCTCAGCGCGGCGCGCAGCCACAGCCCGTCGATCAGCGCCGCCAGGCCATAGCCCGCCTCCTGGGCCTGCTCGCGCGGCAGTTCGCGGCGGAACTCGTACACCAGGTTCGAAAGCAGACGGCGGCTACTCACCTGCTGCAGGCGGTAGAGCATCGGCTGATGCATGCTGCTCGCCCAAAAGGCCAGCCAGGCCTTCATTGCTGCGCTGCTGGTCTGTGTTTCATCAAAATTGCCGCCGACAATGGCCTGCAGGCGCTGCTCCGCGCTGCCGTCCGGCAGAGCGCGTAAACGGCTTAAAACCGCGTCGCGAAGCTGGCCGGTGATGTCGCGCATGGTCGCTTCCAGCAGACCATTTTTATCTTTGAAATAGTGACTGATGATCCCCGTGGACACGCCCGCCCGACGGGCGATCTGCGCGATGGTCGCGTCATGCATTCCCACTTCATTTATTGCTTCCAGCGTGGCGTCGATAAGCTGCCTGCGCCGGATCGGCTGCATCCCCACTTTGGGCATTTTTGCCACTCCATTCATCAGCGTTGGTTATACATTAAAGCGGTTTTTGATTGGACGTTCAATATAAAATGTGTCTTAATTGTTGCGGATTTGGATTTTAATAGTTACAAAAACAGTGAGGATACTGGATGACAGACCTTTCACAAGACAGAGAAAAAGACAAAATCAACCCGGTCGTTTTTTATACTTCCGCCGGGCTGATTTTGTTGTTTTCCCTGATGACGATCTTCTTTAGCGGTTTTTCTGCCGAGTGGATTGGGCGCACTCTTGACTGGGTGTCGAAGACCTTCGGCTGGTACTACTTACTGGCGGCGACGCTCTATATTGTCTTTGTCGTCTGTATTGCCTGCTCGCGCTTCGGTTCGGTGAAGCTTGGGCCAGAGCAGTCAAAACCCGAGTTCAGTCTGCTGAGTTGGGCCGCGATGCTGTTTGCCGCGGGCATTGGCATCGACCTGATGTTCTTCTCCGTGGCGGAACCGGTCACGCAATATATGCAGCCGCCGGAAGGGGCTGGGCAGACGATGGAGGCCGCGCGTCAGGCGATGGTCTGGACGCTGTTCCACTACGGCTTAACCGGCTGGTCGATGTACGCCCTGATGGGGATGGCGCTCGGATACTTTAGCTATCGTTATAATTTACCCCTCACCATCCGCTCTGCGCTGTACCCAATTTTCGGGAAAAAGATAAATGGGCCGATTGGTCACAGCGTCGACATTGCGGCGGTGATTGGTACCATCTTTGGTATCGCGACGACGCTCGGGATCGGTGTGGTGCAACTCAACTACGGCCTGAGCGTGCTGTTTGATATTCCGGATTCGATGGCTGCCAAGGCGGCGTTGATTGCGCTGTCGGTGATTATCGCCACCATTTCGGTGACGTCGGGGGTAGATAAAGGCATTCGCGTGCTCTCCGAGCTGAACGTGGCCCTGGCGCTTGGCCTAATTCTGTTCGTGCTGTTTATGGGGGACACTTCATTCCTGCTCAATGCGTTAGTGCTTAACGTCGGCGACTACGTGAACCGTTTTATGGGGATGACTCTGAACAGTTTCGCCTTTGATCGCCCGGTCGAATGGATGAACAACTGGACGCTGTTCTTCTGGGCGTGGTGGGTGGCGTGGTCGCCGTTTGTTGGCCTGTTCCTGGCACGTATTTCACGTGGCCGCACCATCCGCCAGTTTGTGATGGGCACGCTGATTATCCCGTTCACCTTTACCCTGCTGTGGCTGTCGGTGTTCGGCAACAGCGCGCTCCATGAGATCATCCACGGCAATGCAACCTTCGCGCAGGAAGCGATGGCGCACCCGGAGCGCGGCTTCTACAGCCTGCTGGCGCAGTACCCTGCGTTCACCTTTAGCGCCTCCGTGGCAACCATTACCGGCCTGCTGTTCTACGTTACCTCTGCGGATTCCGGTGCGCTGGTGCTGGGCAACTTCACTTCGAAGCTGAAAGATATCAACAGCGATGCGCCGAACTGGCTGCGCATCTTCTGGTCCGTCGCCATCGGCCTGCTGACGCTCGGCATGTTGATGACCAACGGCATCTCGGCGCTGCAGAACACCACGGTGATCATGGGGCTGCCGTTCAGCTTCGTTATCTTCTTCGTGATGGCCGGGCTCTATAAGTCCCTCAAGGTGGAAGATTACCGCCGCGAAAGCGCCAGCCGTGACACCGCGCCGCGCCCGATGGGCGCACAGGATAGGCTGAGCTGGAAGAAACGCCTGTCGCGCCTGATGAACTACCCGGGCACGCGCTACACCAAACAGATGATGGAGACGGTCTGCTTCCCGGCGATGGAAGAGGTGGCGCAGGAACTGAAGCTGCGTGGTGCCTACGTGGAGCTGAAAAACCTGCCGCCGGAGGAGGGAGAGACGTTAGGGCATCTGAATCTGCTGGTGCATATGGGCGACGAGCAGAACTTTGTCTACCAGATCTGGCCGCAGCAGTACTCGGTGCCCGGTTTTACCTACCGGGCGCGCAGCGGGAAGTCGACCTACTACCGGCTGGAAACCTTCTTACTGGAGGGTAGCCAGGGGAATGATTTGATGGATTACAGCAAGGAGCAGGTGATCACGGACATTCTGGACCAGTATGAACGGCACCTGAACTTTATCCATCTGCACAGGGAAGCGCCGGGGAATAGCGTGATGTTCCCGGATGTTTGATGTCTAGCTGAGCATCGGGTAATGGTGCCAACTTACTGATTTAGTGTATGATGGTGTTTTTGAGGTGCTCCAGTGGCTTCTGTTTCTATCAGCTGTCCCTCCTGTTCAGCTACTGAAGGCGTGGTGCGTAACGGTAAAAGTACTGCCGGACATCAGCGCTATCTCTGCTCTCACTGCCGTAAAACATGGCAGCTACAGTTCACTTACACCGCTTCTCAACCCGGTACGCATCAGAAAATCATTGATATGGCCATGAATGGCGTCGGATGTCGCGCCAGTGCACGCATTATGGGCGTTGGCCTCAACACGATTTTACGACACTTAAAAACTCAGGCCGCAGTCGGTAAACTCACGCATACAACCGGGCAGTGACGTCATTGTTTGCGCGGAAATGGACGAACAGTGGGGTTACGTCGGCGCTAAATCACGCCAGCGCTGGTTGTTTTACGCGTATGACAGGGATACGGAGGACGGTTGTGGCGCACGTATTCGGTGAACGCACGTTGGCCACGCTGGAGCGTCTTCTGGGCCTGCTGTCGGCCTTTGAGGTCGTGGTATGGATGACGGATGGCTGGCCGCTGTATGAATCACGCCTGAAGGGAGAACTGCACGTTATCAGCAAGCGATATACGCAGCGCATTGAGCGGCATAACCTGAATCTGAGGCAGCATCTGGCAAGGCTGGGCAGGAAGTCACTGTCGTTCTCAAAATCGGTGGAGCTGCATGACAAAGTCATCGGGCATTATCTGAACATAAAACACTATCAGTAAGTTGGAGTCATTACCCAATTGTCATTTATATATGATGGTATTTTTATCACGAAAATAAATGTATAGCGCGCCGGAATGGTGTTAGGCGTAACCTATTGCAGCCATAGACAGGAATGTCGCTCTTATGGATTGCCCAATACCTGCACGGGTGGTGTAATCAAACCGCTGTCACTGCCTTGATATAAAGGGTTGTAGAGCGCAACGCAACGCCAGTTTCGGCTGGCACTGAATGTACCCGCGGGGAATTCAGGTATCAGGGCCGCCCGTTGAGGCGGCCTTTTTACTTTTGGCGTTTCCTTTAAAAGGTTCACCTTATTGTCTTGTTGGTGTTGTTAGGTATCGCTGATTGATTTGATAACGCAAACGCATTAGCCCCGATGAGCAAAGTTGGTTACCTTACTTCTCAACGAAAACACGGAGGAAGTACAGATGTCTTTGATTAATACCAAAATTAAACCTTTCAAAAACCAGGCGTTCAAAAACGGTGAATTCATTGAAGTCACTGAGAAAGATACCGAAGGTCGCTGGAGCGTGTTCTTCTTCTATCCGGCAGATTTTACCTTCGTTTGCCCGACCGAACTGGGTGACGTGGCAGACCATTACGACGAACTGCAGAAGCTGGGCGTAGACGTTTACTCTGTCTCTACCGACACTCACTTCACCCACAAAGCATGGCACAGCAGCTCTGAAACCATCGCGAAAATCAAATACGCGATGATCGGCGACCCGACTGGCGCCCTGACCCGTAACTTCGACAACATGCGTGAAGATGAAGGCCTGGCTGATCGTGCGACCTTCGTCGTTGACCCGCAGGGCATTATTCAGGCTATCGAAGTTACCGCTGAAGGTATCGGCCGTGATGCTTCTGACCTGCTGCGTAAAGTGAAAGCTGCTCAGTACGTAGCGTCTCACCCAGGCGAAGTGTGCCCGGCAAAATGGAAAGAAGGCGAAGCGACGCTGGCTCCATCCCTGGACCTGGTCGGTAAAATCTAAGTCTTGTCCACCCAATGGGCGCATCCGCGCCCATTTCATTCCAGCACCATGATGCAAGTTGCGTTCAGGCCGCCTGTATAAGGCAGCTTGCATGATGACGTTTTAAGAGAGGGAAGAAGAATGCTCGACACTAACATGAAAACCCAGCTCAAGGCCTATCTTGAGAAACTGACTAAACCTGTTGAGCTGATTGCCACGCTGGATGACAGCGCGAAATCGGCAGAGATCAAGGAACTGCTGACAGAGATCGCTGAACTGTCACCGAAAGTGACCTTCAAAGAAGATAATGCGCGTGCCGTCCGCAAGCCGTCTTTCCTGATTACCAACCCGGGTTCTGACCAGGGGCCGCGCTTTGCCGGTTCTCCGCTGGGGCATGAATTTACGTCGCTGGTGCTGGCACTGCTGTGGACTGGCGGTCATCCGTCAAAAGAAGCGCAGGCGCTGCTGGAACAGATCCGTGATATCGACGGTGATTTTGAGTTTGAAACTTATTATTCACTCTCCTGCCACAACTGCCCGGATGTGGTGCAGGCGCTGAACCTGATGTCGGTTTTGAACCCGCGCATCAAACACACGGCGATTGACGGTGGTACGTTCCAGAACGAAATCACCGATCGCAACGTGATGGGGGTTCCGGCTGTATACATGAACGGTAAAGAATTTGGCCAGGGCCGCATGACGCTCACCGAAATCGTTGCCAAAGTGGACACTGGCGCTGAAAAACGTGCGGCGGAAGAGCTGAACAAACGCGATGCTTACGACGTGCTGATCGTCGGTTCCGGTCCGGCGGGCGCGGCAGCGGCGGTTTACTCTGCCCGTAAAGGGATTCGTACCGGTCTGATGGGCGAGCGCTTTGGCGGCCAGGTACTGGATACTGTGGACATCGAAAACTACATCTCCGTACCGAAAACTGAAGGCCAGAAGCTGGCCGGTGCTCTGAAGGCGCACGTTAGCGATTATGAGGTTGACGTTATCGACAGCCAGAGCGCCAGCAAACTGGTGCCGTCTGCAATAGAAGGCGGTTTACACCAGATTGAAACGGCCTCCGGCGCGGTATTGAAGGCACGCAGCATCATCATTGCCACCGGTGCAAAATGGCGCAATATGAACGTCCCGGGAGAAGATCAGTATCGCACCAAAGGCGTGACCTATTGTCCTCACTGCGACGGCCCACTGTTCAAAGGTAAACGCGTGGCGGTGATCGGCGGCGGGAACTCGGGTGTGGAAGCGGCTATTGACCTGGCCGGTATTGTTGAACATGTGACTCTGCTTGAGTTCGCGCCAGAAATGAAAGCGGACCAGGTGCTGCAGGATAAAGTGCGCAGCCTGAAAAACGTCGACATCGTACTGAATGCTCAGACCACGGAAGTGAAGGGTGACGGCAGTAAAGTGACCGGCCTGGAATACCGTGACCGTGTGAGTGGCGATGTGCATAACGTTCAGCTTTCCGGGATCTTCGTACAGATTGGTCTGCTGCCGAACACCACCTGGCTGGAAGGTGCGATTGAGCGCAACCGCATGGGTGAAATCATCATTGATGCGAAGTGTGAAACCAGCGTAAAAGGCGTGTTTGCGGCGGGTGACTGTACGACCGTACCGTACAAACAGATCATCATCGCCACTGGCGAAGGGGCGAAGGCGTCGCTGAGTTCGTTTGACTATCTGATCCGCACCAAAACCGCATAACAAAAGAAAGTAAGATTACACCTGCAATAGCAAGAGGCCACCCAAAGGTGGCCTCTTTTTTTTATCTCACCACCATCACCGGAATATGCGTGTGACGAATCACGCTGGAGGCGTTTGATCCCAGCAAATGCGTGGTGATGGAAGGATTGCGCGAACCGATGACCACCACGTCTGCTTTCAGTTCGTTCGCCAGTTCGTTAACGGCATCACGCACGCTGCCGAACCTGACATGCGTTTTGATGCGCGAAGGATCGATGCTGAAATGGCTGACCATGGTTTGCAGGCGATTTTCAGCTTCGTGCTGCAGATGCTCTTCGAAGCGACGCACATCAGCTGCAAAGCGATGCAAGCTCAGGCTGGCGGAACCCGGCAATACGTGCAAAAGATGGATAACACCGTCCTCTTGCGCCAGAAACTCCGCATGGCGTACCGCTTTGTCGCTCAGCTCCATCTCAAAAACATCAACCGGCATAATGATTCTCTGATACATACCCGTTTCTCCTTGTTTATAAACGCTAAAACCATTCAAGCACAAAATGATTCCGGTTTCTGATAGCTGTCTGGCACTTTTTCATGCCATGGAACATTTTACTGTTGAGAAGCAGGAGAAAAACACGTTACCAGTAGCGCTCAAGATAGAGCACTGCCGTGACAATGATCGCCACAAAAATCAGAAAAATAAGTGTGATAGCCAGTATCTCACTCATGACCGTCCCCACGGCACCAAAACAGATTAAGCGTGGATTAAGGCCTTTTCGCGCGATATAAGCATTTCGGGTGAATTTGCGGAAAGAGGATGCGGCTGCATCCTCTGTGCAAAGCGGTGGGCGCTTGTTCAGAAGGGGTTAACGCAGGTAATCACCAGCGGCTTCTGGCTGGTAGATCAATGCCAGCACTTCCAGGTGGGTAGAGGTACCTCCCGGTAACTCCCAGTGGATGGTATCCCCTGTGCGTAGCCCCAACAGTGCGGCACCCACCGGTGCCAGAACGGAAAGCTGAGTGCTGCTGTCTGTCATCTGCGCCGGGTAAACCAGCGTACGGGTCAACTCTTCACCAGTAGTCAGATTGCGGAATTTTACCTGGCTGTTCATGGTGACGACGTCATGCGGCATCGACTCAGGGGTGCACATCTGCGCCCGGTCGAGCTCCTCATTCAGGGCGTCGGCCACCGGAAGTGAGGCGAATTCTGCTTTTTCCAGCAGTCTGTCGATACGTTCTGCGTCGAGTTCATTGATGATAATTGTAGGTCTGGACATTTTTTACTCCATGTCGTTAATACTGCGTGTAACGCAGAAACCAATCCAAAAGAAAACCCTCGCCGTCTGGCAGCGAGGGTTTAACTCTCCCGATGATACTGGCTGAACGTGCAAGTTTGAAGTGATGAAAGTCACATTCATGGTCCATATGAATTTTCGGCGAAAAACGTGATCCCTCGCAAATTTGCATTATCCTTTTTAAGCGCCCCTTGCAGGCGACTATCCGCATTCAGTGTTCCTTAGCAGGAGATCTCATGAGCGATTACGATAAAATTACCTTGAAAGACGGTAGCTATTTGCATTTTAAAGACTGGGGAAGCGGGCAACCGGTGGTTTTCAGCCACGGCTGGCCGCTGACGGCAGATGCCTTTGAAGATCAGATGTTATACCTGGGGTCAAAAGGATTTCGCGTAATTGCGCACGACCGCCGCGGACATGGTCGTTCCGCGCAGCCGTGGGACGGCCATAATATGGATCAGTACGCTGATGACCTGGCACAACTGACGGCGCATCTTAACCTGAAAGATGCTGTTCACGTGGGGCATTCCACAGGGGGAGGCGAAGTGGCGCGCTACATTGGGCGTCACGGTACGCAGCGCGTGGTCAAAGCGGTGCTGATTGGCGCCGTAACGCCGATTATGATCAAAACCGATTTCAACCCGAACGGGGTGCCGAAAGAGGTGTTTGATGGTATTCGGGAAGGTGTCGTCAACGATCGGGCGGCATTCTTCTATGAGCTGACCGCCGCGTTTTATGGCTACAACCGCCCGGGCGCGAAAGAGTCCAAAGCGGTGTGTGAAAGTTTTGTTGAACAGGGGCTTCAGGGGTCAATCAAGGCGCTTTACGACTGTGTGAAAGCGTTTTCGGAAACGGACCTGCGTGAAGATCTGAAAAGGATGACCATTCCGACGCTGGTGATCCACGGTGATGATGACCAGATTGTCCCCATTGATACCTGTGGTCGGGTAGCGGCGGAGATCCTGCCGAATGCAGAGCTGAAAGTCTATGCCGGTGGCTCTCACGGTATTTGCACCACGCATAAGCACCAGATCAATGAAGATTTGCTGAAATTTATTCAGTCTTAATTCCTGGCGGATTGCGTTACGCTGAGCGTCCTGAACCAGGGCATTGAGCGAAACGTAATTCGTGTCTGCCCTCCATTGAGAGAGAACTATGTACTTCTACCAACCGTCTCAGGGGCACGGCTTGCCGCATGACCCGCTGAACGCCATTATTGGCCCACGTCCGATTGGCTGGATCTCCTCCTGCGACCATGCTGGTCAGTTGAACCTCGCACCCTATAGCTTCTTTAACTGTTTTAACTATCGCCCGCCGATCATCGGGTTTTCCAGCAATGGCTGGAAGGACAGCGTACGTAATATTACTGAAACAAAAGAGTTTGTCTGGAACCTGGCGACGCGCGATTTAGCCGAAGCAATGAATGAAACCTCCGCCACACTTCCTCATGGGGAAGATGAATTTACCTTTGCCGGGTTGACGCCTGCGGCCAGCCAGCTGGTTAACGCCCCGCGTGTCGCGCAGAGCCCTGTGAACTTTGAATGCCGCCTGTCGCAATGCATTCAGCTTACCGGGGCTGACGGCACACCTGTAGATACCTGGCTGGTGTTAGGAGAAGTGGTCGGCGTCCATATTGACGAGACGCTGCTGGAAGAGGGGATATACCAGACGGCGAAAGCGCAGCCCATCCTGCGTGCGGGTGGGCCGACGGCGTACTATGGCATCAGTGATGAAAACCGGTTTGATATGGTGCGACCGGTAGTAAGTCAGTAACCCGCTTTATCAATGATGAACTGTGTTCCGCAGTTACCAGGATGTGGCTGCGGTGCAAATGATGTCGCAGAAAGTGGATTATTAATGGTGTCAGCCTTCAGCGAAACCTGCATTTCGGTCAGATAAGCCGGATTACCATTGCAGGTCAGCTTGAACGCTTTGATATTCTCCTTGCTCCAGCTTTTAGCAACGGCATTGTCAAAATCGCTGCGAGTAACGGTTTTACCGTAGTTATCCGGGTAATGACTCCAACTTACTGATAGTGTTTTATGTTCAGATAATGCCCGATGACTTTGTCATGCAGCTCCACCGATTTTGAGAACGACAGTGACTTCCTGCCCAGCCTTGCCAGATGCTGCCTCAGATTCAGGTTATGCCGCTCAATGCGCTGCGTATATCGCTTGCTGATAACGTGCAGTTCTCCCTTCAGGCGTGATTCATACAGCGGCCAGCCATCCGTCATCCATACCACGACCTCAAAGGCCGACAGCAGGCCCAGAAGACGCTCCAGCGTGGCCAACGTGCGTTCACCGAATACGTGCGCCACAACCGTCCTCCGTATCCCGTCATACGCGTAAAACAACCAGCGCTGGCGTGATTTAGCGCCGACGTAACCCCACTGTTCGTCCATTTCCGCGCAAACAATGACGTCACTGCCCGGTTGTATGCGTGAGTTTACCGACTGCGGCCTGAGTTTTTAAGTGTCGTAAAATCGTGTTGAGGCCAACGCCCATAATGCGTGCACTGGCGCGACATCCGACGCCATTCATGGCCATATCAATGATTTTCTGATGCGTACCGGGTTGAGAAGCGGTGTAAGTGAACTGTAGCTGCCATGTTTTACGGCAGTGAGAGCAGAGATAGCGCGATGTCCGGCAGTACTTTTACCGTTACGCACCACGCCTTCAGTAGCTGAACAGGAGGGACAGCTGATAGAAACAGAAGCCACTGGAGCACCTCAAAAACACCATCATACACTAAATCAGTAAGTTGGCACCATTACCCAAAAAGCGCCCGCAGGCGCTTTCTGGATATCAGTAATTTAACTTAAGCGGCACCGGGAACCAGCACCTCCGTGGCAATAATCACGATAATCAGGCCAACAATAACCGGTACGGAGGTACGTTTTACCACTTCGAATGGCGAAATTTTTGCCATCCCGGCAACGGCGACGACGACGCCGGATACAGGGGAAATGGTACGACCCAGGTTCGACGCCTGCAGCATCGGAATGGAAAGATACGCTGGATTAATCCCGGAAGAGTGAGCCAGTTTCGGGATCATCTCAACGAAGGCGTAGAAAGGCGCGTTACCGGAACCCGTTGTCATGGCCGCCAGCATGGTGAGCACCACCAGCACCAGCATCAGGATAATACTGGCGGAGCCGAATGAGGTCGCGATGGAGATCAGGCTCTGGATAAAGCCGATAGTGCTCAGCCCCTGAGCAAAGACGCCTGCTGCAACCAACAGCATGACAACGCCAGCAAACGCATCTGCCATACCGCGATACGCAACTTCCAGGCCAGAGAAGACTTTTTGTGTGTTAAAGCCGCGTACAAATTCCAGCACTGCAGCCAGCAGCATACAGATGACCAGAATGGTAATGATATGTAGCTGAGGGCCCCATTTACCGTCAAAAATCAATACACCTATAATCGGCGTGAACGGCAGAATGGCGTAAAACGCTGGCGCTGTCGTGGTGATTTCACTTACATCCATCATTTCATGGCTGATGTTTTCTTTCTTATCGAGATAGCGTTGCCAGAAGAAATGCGCGATACCCATTCCCACAATTGCAACTATCGAGATCGGTAGCGTGGTTTTAAAGGCGAAGTCGATGAGCGACATTTCCGCTGCCTTTGCCGCCAGCACGACGTCGCCAGAAGTAGGGGAGAGAATAATAGCTGCCGGAGACGCGCAAATTGCCGCCGCCGCACCACGGCTAATACCGACATTCACCATCACCGGGAACAGCGTGGCCATTAGCAGGACGCCAAGTCCGGTTGCCGACGAAACGGCCAGTGACATCAGGCAGGCGAGGAAATAGGCTGCGACCATCAGCAGATACGGAGAGTTAATATATTGCAGGGGTTTAGAGGCAAGCTTAACGACCATGTCGTTGGCGCCGATATGGGTCATGTAGGCCGCAAACCCGCACAGCATCATGATCATCATACCCAGGTCGCCGCCGCGGCTCATGAGTAATATTTTAATGTATTCAACAATATCGGTAGCAGTGTAACCCGTGCTGCTTGCGCTGGCCGGTAACACCTGATGACCCATTATGGCGCTGATAATCAGCAGTATTAAACCACCGACAAATAATACGCCTGTTGCCGAGTATCCCTTAATGATGTAGCGAGCTACACCGACAATGACGACGACCCCAATAAGGAGTTCGATTAACGTAAGCATGATTTCCCCTGTATCTCTGCTGCCCTTGAGCACAAATAATCAAAAAAAAGAAGGATGAAAATGTGCCGAATTAATGGCCTGTTCTTGCTGATTAAAATCAATAAATAGATGACTAAAGAGCAGTCAGACAGTGTTTTTGCCACGGCTTATACATTTATATCATGAGGGGCTTGACCAGTAGTAACACCGCAAATTGTCTTTACAATGATAATGAAATGTTAATTTTTTGTAAGTTGCTGAGTGTTTGTATTGCCAGGGAATAAATTCGCTAATGGCACACCCTTAGTGTGATTATTCGCGCTTGCAGGTGGACTATTTTAAGAATATTCCCTCAGAAGTGCGAATAATTAGGAATAATACTGATGCTGTTAAGCGTTGATTAAACTAATTTATGGTAAACTTTGCCTCGAATACTAAGAATGGTAATTGCATTGTGATCGTACGTAATACATTTTTCTCTATTTTGTTGTTTATTTTTGGGCAGTTAACGTTCTCCTCCGTTGCACAGGCAGAGGACAACGCAAAGGATAAAGGCTGGTTCTCTACCTTCACGGATAATGTTTCTCAGACCTGGACCGCGCCTGAACATTATGATCTCTATGTTCCGGCAATAACGTGGCATGCACGTTTTGCTTATGACAAAGAGAAGACAGATAAATACAACGAGCGCCCGTGGGGGGCTGGTTTTGGTCAGTCGCGCTGGGATGAAAAGGGCAACTGGCATGGCATCTATCTGATGGCCTTTAAAGATTCGTTTAATAAATGGGAACCGATTGGGGGTTATGGCTGGGAGAAAACCTGGCGTCCGTTAGCGGACGAGAACTTCCACGTTGGTTTAGGTTATACCGCCGGCGTCACTGCACGTGACAACTGGAACTACATCCCGATCCCGGTGCTGCTTCCACTTGCCTCTATTGGCTATGGCCCCGCAACGTTCCAGATGACCTACATCCCGGGGACTTACAACAACGGAAACGTTTACTTCGCCTGGATGCGTTTTCAGTTTTAACTGACAAAACGTTACATGATGGTGAAAAAACGCGCAGACGTTGATTCATAAACGATAAAAATCTGTCAGTGAAAATTAACGCGACTTTAGTCACTTTTTATCAAAGATCCGCTGGACAAAAGGTCTCACAATTGATGTACTGGTAACCGACACAGCATTTGTGTCGTTTTTTAATGTAAAGGTAATTTTGATGTCTAAGATTAAAGGTAACGTTAAGTGGTTTAATGAGTCCAAAGGATTCGGTTTCATTACTCCTGAAGATGGCAGCAAAGACGTGTTCGTACACTTCTCTGCAATCCAGTCTAATGGTTTCAAAACTCTGGCTGAAGGTCAGCGTGTAGAGTTCGAAATCACTAACGGTGCCAAAGGCCCTTCTGCTGCTAACGTAATCGCTCTGTAATTCAGACGCGTCAGCAAGAATTTCAAAACCCGCTCACAGAGCGGGTTTTTTTCGTTTTGAATCAGCCAATCAGATACATTTTCAGGAAGCTGGCAACGATCAGCACGCTTAACAACACCATTCCTGCGCTCATCAGACTCTGTTTCATTCTGTCACCCTCGTTCAGCACTGGAGCCAGAGTGACAGAGAAAAATTAAGGCAACATTAACGGTTCGACAGTTAATGCGTACTTGCAGAGGAAAATAGCCAGAATGCGATCCCCGTCATCGCAAAGGAGCCGAGCATGTTAATCGCGATATTCGTCAGCGCCCAGCCGATACGGCCTTCCTGAAAGAGAAACACCACTTCTGCAGAGAACGTCGAGAAGGTGGTTAACCCGCCGCAGAAACCTGTCGTAATCAGGACTTTCCACATCGGGTCGATGTGTGTCATTCGGTTAAACCAGGCCAGCCCCATACCAATAATGAAAGCACCAATCAGGTTTGCGGCAAGTGTTCCCATGGGTATAGCCTGATGAAGGGGGTTAAACCGCATACTCAGAAACCATCGAGCAACGCTACCCGTTCCCCCACCAATAAAAACGGCTAAAAGTAGTTGTAACACGCTAAATACCTGCTATTTGATGTGTAAGAGTAGCGAGTTTAACGCTGTTTATGATGAGGGGACAAATATGTATGTTGCAGTTGGACAGTTTGCGGTCACGCCAGACTGGCACAAAAATGCGCTCACGTGCGTCAACCTGATGAAGCAGGCCTGGCAGAAAGGCGCGTCGTTGCTGGTGCTCCCTGAGGCGCTGCTGGCCAGGGATGATAATGACCCGGATTTATCCGTGAAGTCCGCGCAGTTGCTGGACGGTGAATTTTTACAGCAATTGCTCGCCCAGAGCGCGGGTAATACGATGACGACGATATTAACGATCCATGTTCCCTCAACGCCGGGTCGAGCAGTCAATACGCTTGTGGCTATCCGTGGCGGCGCCATTGTCGCACGTTACGCCAAACTTCATCTCTATGATGCGTTCAGCATTCAGGAGTCACGGCTTGTTGATCCCGGTGACTGTGTTCCGCCGCTACTGGATATTGACGGGTTTAAGGTTGGGTTGATGACGTGCTACGATTTACGTTTTCCGGAGCTGGCGCTCAATTTGGCGCTACAAGGGGCGGACATTCTGGTATTGCCTGCGGCTTGGGTGAAAGGGCCGTTAAAAGAGCATCATTGGGGAACATTGCTTGCGGCGCGCGCACTTGATACCACTTGTTATGTCGTTGCCGCAGGGGAGTGCGGTAATAAAAACATCGGGCAAAGCAGGGTGGTCGATCCGCTGGGGGTGACGATTGCTGCTGCAGCGGAAACCCCTGTGTTGCTGGTCGCGGAGATTAATTTAGAACGGATTGCGCTTGCACGTCAGCAATTACCTGTTCTTCATAACCGTCGGTTTGCGCCACCGCAATTATTGTGATGTTTTTTTCAACAATGCTTGATTCACCTTGTTACAGATTGCTATTGTGTGCACGCGTCAAATGACCGTTAATACAATCAGGTTTTGGCGCTGAATGCAGCCTGTTTTAAGTAAAGAAGGTATCTATGGGTGAGATTAGTATTACCAAACTGCTGGTGGTTGCCGCACTGGTCGTCCTGCTGTTTGGTACCAAGAAGTTACGCACGCTGGGTGGTGACCTGGGGGCTGCCATCAAAGGCTTTAAAAAAGCAATGAACGACGATGATGCGGCGGCCAAGAAAAGCGCTGAGGATGACGTCCCGGCAGACAAGCTTTCTCACAAAGAGTGATAGCAATGCCTGAGGGCTTGCGAAAAAAAACCGGCTCATGAGGCCGGTTTTTTCGTATTACTGTAAATGAATATTACAGAATTATTTAACTTCTTCGCCTTTCGCCTGCATATCGGCATGGTATGAGGAGCGAACAAATGGGCCGCATGCTGCGTGGGTAAAGCCCATCGCCATCGCTTCGGCTTTCATCTCATCAAACTCGTCCGGGCTTACGTAGCGCTGTACCGGAAGGTGGTGGCGGCTTGGTTGCAGATATTGTCCCAACGTCAGCATAGTGACGCCGTGGCGACGCAGATCGCGCATTACCTCAATGATTTCATCATTGGTTTCACCCAGGCCAACCATCAGGCCAGACTTGGTTGGAATATGCGGATGCGCCTCTTTGAAGCGCTCCAGCAGCTTCAGGGACCAGTTATAATCTGCACCTGGACGTACCTGGCGGTAGATACGTGGTACGTTCTCCAGATTGTGGTTAAACACATCTGGCGGCGTCGCGGTCAGGATGTCCAGCGCACGGTCCATACGGCCGCGGAAGTCAGGAACCAGCGTCTCGATTTTGATGTTCGGGCTTTTCTCACGAATGGCAGTAATACAGTCAGCAAAGTGCTGAGCACCCCCATCACGCAGGTCGTCACGGTCAACAGATGTGATGACGACATAACGCAGCGCCATGTCGGCGATGGTCTGTGCCAGTTTTTGAGGCTCGTTAGCGTCGGGCGCTACCGGACGGCCATGGGCAACATCGCAGAACGGGCAGCGGCGGGTACAGATGGCACCCAGAATCATAAACGTCGCGGTGCCGTGATTGAAACATTCAGCAAGGTTCGGACAAGAGGCTTCTTCACAGACGGAGTGAAGGCCATTCTTGCGCATCGCCGCTTTGATCCCCTGGATACGCGAAGAGTCGGCCGGAAGTTTGATTTTCATCCATTCCGGTTTTCTTAACAGCGCCTCGCGCTCTGTAGCCACGTTTTTAACCGGGATAAGGGCCATTTTATCGGCATCGCGGTATTTAACACCGCGTTCCATCACAATGGGTTTACTCATAGCGTGCGTGTTCCAGTTGCGAATATCGAAGGAAAGCGTTTCAATTCAAGGGAATGTTGTATTTATCAACTATTTTTGAACGAACGACAGGCAGTATATCATTGAAACGGTCGTTAAAGCAGCCTGCCAGGTCGCCAATTTGTAAAATAGTTGTTGTTTTGTGCCTTTTGCCCTGCCTGTAGCAGGGGCTTGTGCTGTCTGAGCCTGTCAGAAGGCCTGGCGGATAATGCGGATGACGTTTTCCAGTACCGGATCGCGCAAACTCAGTTTGTTGTAATGCAGTGAAATCTCGATAGATTCCGCATTAAGTTGACTGAGAGGAATACTCTCCAGCGGCCAGCATTTTCGGAGCAGGCTGTACAGGCGTGAAGGCATGATACAGAGCATGTCACTGCTGCCAATCAGGGATGCGGTGGTAAACATATTGTAACTGCTGAAACTGATCTGACGTTCCGGGAAGATTTCATCAATCCGCTGGCGCAGGGCATGATTAGACTGCCCATCGGTCATGAATGATGAATGATCATAGTTACGCAAGTTTTCGATGGCCAATGGCTCGCTAAGAGCAGGATGATGTTGGCGGCACACCAGAACCAGGTTATCTGCATAAAGCACATTTTGCCCGAGTGCTCTGGCGCTAAAGCTGCCGCTATCAATAATCAGGTCTGTCTGAAACTGAGCAAGCTGAATATCAGGTTCATTGAGAGGCACATTGCGAAGCAGGAGCTGCGGCACTTGCTCTTTCACGGCCTGGAAGATCGCAGGCATCACCAGTACACCCACAGAAGGGGAGCAGCCGATGGTGATGGTTCTCTGCTTATCGTAGCTCCCGGTTAAATCCAGTGCGCCCAGGATCGACTCCAGCCCCTGGCTGATGTACTCGTGGAGGTGTGTGGCGTAAGCCGTTGGCGTCACCCCCTGACCCTTACGGATAAATAACGGGTCGGGAAATATAGCGCGTAGCTTTTGGATTGACTGACTTATTGCTGATGGCGTGAGATTAAGAATTTTCGCAGCATTAACGATACCCTTATGGACATATACTGCCTCAAAAATAGTCAGTAAATTGAGATCAATATTACGTAAAGTCCGAAAAATTTGCGGCTTGTCTTCGCCACCAGGTTCATTCAGGCGTTTAGCTGGTAAATTAGTAGACTCCACGCTTTTACTCCGTATACATTCACATTATGAATGATAGTTGAATTTATTTATTATGCCTGTAGAGATTCGTAAAGTGTTGGTTTTGTTTTACTTGTCTATCAAAAACAAACAGTTGTGTGATTATCACTCAAGTTACTTAGATCCTGCGTATCGCGCTTGCTGGAGGCTAAATAATATGTAACGGTAATATTCGGGCGCTTCGAAAATATAGAATCTATGGTTTATTGTAAAGCGTAAAAGCGGTAAATAAACACTGGCCCGTCAAATTATCGAGCCATGTTGTATAATATATTAAGCAGGGATATATTCGTGCGGAGGATTGTTAAGTAGCGCTAACATGTGCTTCAAAAGGACAGGACGAATATTTTCTGGCGCAGCCGTGTCGACCCACTGGCACATTTGTGTCATTTCCATACCGGCGTAGCCACAGGGGTTTATGCGCTGGAAAGGCGTAAGATCCATATTAATATTCAACGCCAGACCGTGAAATGAACAACCTTTTCGAATACGCAGTCCCAGAGAGCAGATCTTCATTTCGCCGACGTAGACACCAGGTGCATCGGCACGCGGGTGAGCGTCAATACCGTATTCCGCCAGCGTATTGACGACAGTGTGTTCCAGTAAGGTCACCAGTTCACGCACACCCAGCTTTCTGCGCTTCAGATTCAGCAGGACGTACATCACCTGCTGCCCCGGCCCGTGATACGTTACCTGTCCGCCGCGGTCGCTCTGAATAACCGGGATATCACCCGTCATTAATAAGTGTTCTGCTTTTCCCGCCTGGCCCTGTGTAAATACCGGCAGGTGTTCGACCAGCCAGATTTCATCAGGGGTGCTGTCATCGCGTGAATCGGTGAAGTCATGCATAGCCTGGGAGACAGGCTCATAAGGTTGCAGCCCGAGGTGACGGACCAGAATTTTATCCTGATACAAAACTGCGTCTCCGAAGACGAAGGACATAAGATGAGAGGGAGTATATCACAGCGGGGAGAGGGGTTACCCGGCAAAGCGGGTAACCTCAAAGGGACTACAGCACCATACGAACAATTTCGATATTGCCGAGTTCTTCGTACAGCGTCTCAACCTGCTCAATGTGAGTCGCAGTGATGGTAATAGAAACCGAGTGGTAGTTGCCCTTGCTGCTTGGTTTTACTGACGGAGAGTAGTCACCCGGCGCATGGCGCTGTACCACTTCAACCACCTGATCAACCAGCTCAGGTTTCGCCAGACCCATTACTTTGTAGGTAAACGGGGTAGGGAATTCAAGCAGTTCGTTAAGTTTGGTTTTCATGTCAGCTCCGGCGTAACGTCAAAAAGAATAACTCCCACGTCAGGTGGGAGTTATCAGGATACTTAGTATATGGGGATCAAAATCACACTTTCAAGTGTTCGATTTTTAACCAAACCAGTGATGGAACATCAATTTAATGTAATCAATGATTTTGCCGAAGAAATTGCCTTCAGGAATTTCTTGCAGGACAACCAGTGGACGCTGATCGATAGTCTTGCCATCCAGCTGGAAGTTGATCGTGCCCACCACCTGGTTTTTCTGCAGTGGCGCATGCAGTTCGGTGCTGTTCAGTACATAGCTGGCTTTCAGATCTTTCATTCGACCGCGTGGAATGGTCAGGTACAGGTCTTTATCAACGCCGAGGGAAGCACGGTCGTTATCGCCGAACCAGACAGGTTCAGAAGCAAACTCTTTACCTGCTTTCAGTGGGTTTACGGTTTCGAAGAAACGGAAGCCCCAGGTCAGCAGTTTTTTGCTTTCTGTTTCACGGCCTTTAAAGGTGCGACCGCCCATCACGGCGGAGATCAGACGCATCTGGCCTTCTGTCGCAGAGGCCACCAGGTTGTAGCCGGCTTTGTCGGTGTGACCGGTTTTGATGCCGTCAACGTTCAGGCTGTTATCCCACAGCAAGCCGTTACGGTTGGTCTGACGAATACCGTTGAAGGTGAACTCTTTCTCTTTATAGATGGAGTACTCATTAGGTACGTCGCGGATCAGTGCCTGACCAATCAGCGCCATATCACGTGCGGAGCTGTACTGGCCATCGGCGTCCAGGCCATGCACGGTCTGGAAATGGCTGTTTTTCAGACCCAGCGCGGTAACATAGCTGTTCATCAGACCTACGAAGGCATCCTGACTACCGGCGGCGAAATCGGCCATGGCTACGCAGGCATCGTTACCAGACTGCAGGTTGATACCACGGATCAACTGAGAAACAGGAACCTGCATACCTGGTTTCAGGAACATCAGCGAGGAACCTTTGAAAACAGGGTTCCCGGTTGCCCACGCATCGTTACCGATGGTGACCAGGTCTGATTCTTTGAATTTACCTGCTTTCATCGCCTGGCCGATAACGTAGCTGGTCATCATTTTGGTCAGGCTAGCCGGGTCACGGCGAGCATCGGCGTTCTGTTCCGCCAGCACTTTGCCAGAGTTGTAGTCGATCAGGATGTAGGATTCAGCATCAATTTGCGGAACGCCAGGGATCATGGTCTTGATATTCAGGTCATCGGCGTGAGCTGCAGAGAGTGCAGTAGCGCAAAGGGCCGTGGTCAGCGCCATGCGCTGCACAAAACGAGCGGAAAAAGTGGTCTTCATGGTCAGAACTACGACATCCGTGATGGAATTAAAAAAAGTGCCCTACTATAGCAAATGCTATTCAGGCAGGCATCCGACTTTAAGCATGAGTTTGTGAATGTGTTTTACACAAACTGACAATTCGGATACCGCCGGTTCATTATTTCGCAACAGCGATAAATGACTGAAGTTGAGCTTCATTCTGCAGACGCTGCTGCAAGGACGCTGCCTGCGATTTGCTGGCAAACGGCCCCATTTGAATACGCCAGACCGCGCCATTCTGCTCAACGCGTCCTGGTACGCCAAACTGCTGGCTCAGACGCTGCTGATACTGTTTGGCTCGGGCCTGATCGCTCACTGCGCCTACCTGAACCACATAACTGCCACTGGCCGCTGCTGGAGCAGCAACTGGCGCACTTTGCGTCACGGCTGGGGCTGTTACAGGAGCTGGCTGGGTAGCCGGAGCGGTAACAGGAGCGGGTGCTGGTGTAGGTTCACTGCCTTCCAGCACGCCTGCGGCTAAGGTCGTTGGTGCGCCAAGGAAGCCGCTACTCTTTACCGGCGCGCCGGTCGAGTCATCGCTTTGCAGGGTATCATTGCTGATGGCGCGGATCTCCCCACCTGGCTGAGCAGGCTCTGCCGGTGAAGAGGCGCTCCCCATTCCACCGTCAAGATTTGGGCGGTCAGGAAGGGCATAAGTCTGTTTAGCCACCGTGGTACATGCTGTGCCTGGGCCGGACAGCGAACCATCCTGCGCTACAATAATCGGATCAATACGGACTTTGGTATTGTTTGAGGTGTTCAGGCGGTCAGCGGATGCGCGGGACAGAGAGATCACCCGGTCATTACCGTACGGGCCGCGATCGTTAATTTTCACGACGATCATTCGCCCATTCGCCAGGTTCGTTATACGAGCATAGCTTGGGATCGGCAGCGTTGGGTGCGCTGCGGTAAGCTGCATTGGGTCAAAGGCTTCGCCTGATGCAGTCAGGTTACTACCGGGTTCAGCATCATAAATGGCGGCAAAGCCTGCCTGACTGAAACGAGAAGGATCCTGAACAATTTTGTAGCTTTTGCCGTCGCGCTCGTAATCCTGATTCGCGCTGGCATTTAGCGGTTCATAAACGGGATCGGCACCGCTGATTTCAACGATCGGGCCATTACAAACCGCAGGCTGCGGTGGCGCGACGGTTGCCTGTTGCTGACCATCATCACTTGTGCAGGCCGCAAGTAAACTTGCCGCGATGCAGATCCCCAGCCACTGCTTACGCATTCCGATCCCCTTATTTTTATACGCTTTTTGACAACATTTTTCTGTGGGTATGGATCGACATTACGATACCAAACCCGGCCATCAACACGATCAGTGCCGAGCCTCCGTAACTCACCAGCGGTAGCGGTACGCCTACTACAGGCAGAATACCACTCACCATACCAATATTTACGAAGACATAAACGAATAAAATCAACATTAACCCGCCAGCCATGACGCGACCAAAGGTGGTTTGCGCACGAGCGGCAATCCACAATCCGCGCATGATTAGCAGCACGTAGAGCGCCAGCAATATCAAGATGCCAACCAGTCCCAGCTCTTCCGCCAGTACCGCAAAGATAAAGTCAGTGTGGCGTTCCGGTAAAAATTCCAGCTGAGACTGGGTGCCGTGTAGCCAGCCTTTACCGCGTAGCCCACCAGAGCCAATCGCAATCTTGGACTGAATAATATGATAGCCCGCACCAAGCGGATCGGTTTCTGGATCGAGCAACATCATTACGCGCTGGCGCTGGTAATCATGCATCAGGAAGAACCAGAGAATGGGGATGAAAGCCGCAATCAGCACCACCGCGATACCAATCAGACGCCAGCTTAAGCCCGACAGGAAGAGAACAAACAGGCCGGAGAGGGCGATTAAGATTGAGGTGCCAAGGTCAGGCTGCGCGGCAACCAGCAGTGTCGGCAGGAAAATCAGCACCAGCGCGATGGCGGTATTTTTTAGCGACGGCGGGCAGACGTCACGGTTGATAAAGCGCGCGACCATCAATGGAACGGCAATTTTGGCAATTTCAGAAGGCTGGAAGCGAACCACACCCAGATCCAGCCAGCGCTGTGCGCCTTTAGAGATAGCGCCGAAGGCGTCAACCGCAACCAGCAACACAATACAGAATATATACAGGTACGGTGCCCAGCCTTCATAGACGCGCGGCGGGATCTGCGCCATGACCACCATAATGACCAGCCCCATCGCGATCTGGCCGATTTTGCGCTCCATCATGCCGATGTCCTGGCCACTGGCGCTCCAGATAACCAGGGCGCTGTAAACCAGCAGAGCCAGCAGGATCAGCAGCATGGCTGGGTCGATGTGGATTTTATCCCACAGCGATTTCTTATTTGGATTATCCGTCATGATTATTGGTCCTCCGCCGCAGCGGCGGCCGGGTTTTCAGCCGGCAGTTCGGTGTTGTTATCACCCAGCATAATGTGGTCAAGGATCTGGCGCATGATGGTCCCGACTGCTGGTCCGGCACCGCCGTTCTCCAGAATCATTGCCACCGCCACCTGCGGGTTATCATAAGGGGCAAATGCCGTCATCAGTTTATGGTCACGCAGTCTTTCGGCAATGCGGTGCGCGTTATAGGTTTCATTGGCTTTCAGACCAAACACCTGCGCAGTACCTGATTTCGCGGCCACTTTATACGGCGTACCAGCGAAATACTTATGCGCGGTACCGTTAGGACGGTTTGCTACGCCGTACATACCGTCTTTAGCGATTTCCCAGAAGCCGGAGTGAATATCCCCCACAGGCGCTTCATGCGGCTGGTTCCAGGGCACTTTTTTACCGTCTTCAACCGTACTTAGTAGCAGGTGTGGAACTTTCACGACACCGTCATTGATGAGGATCATCATGGCTTTGTTCATCTGAAGCGGTGTTGCTGTCCAGTAACCCTGTCCGATACCCACCGGAATGGTATCGCCCTGATACCATGGTTTTTTAAAGCGTTTCAGCTTCCATTCACGCGTTGGCATATTACCGGAACGTTCTTCTGCAAGGTCAACGCCGGTGTAGTGCCCATAACCGAATTTGCTCATCCACTCTGAGAGGCGGTCAATCCCCATGTCATACGCCACCTGATAGAAGAAGGTATCCGCAGACTCCTCCAGCGATTTGGTGACGTTCAGATGACCGTGGCCCCATTTTTTCCAGTCACGGTAGCGTTTTTCAGAACCAGGCAACTGCCACCAGCCCGGGTCAAACAGGCTGGTATTACGGTTGATAACACCGGCACTCAATGCAGAAACCGCCACGTACGGTTTAACCGTTGACGCTGGCGGGTAAACACCCTGTGTCGCGCGGTTCACCAGCGGCGTATTAGGGTCATTCAGCAGACCGGAATAGTCCTTACTGGAGATGCCATCGACAAACAGGTTCGGGTCATAACTTGGCATTGAAACCATTGCCAGAATGCCACCGGTACGCGGATCGGTGACCACAACGGCTGCTCGGCTGCCTGCCAGCAGGGTTTCAATATACTGCTGAAGCTTAAGATCGAGCGTCAGATACACATCATGTCCCGCCTGAGGCGGCACTTCTTTAAGCTGGCGAATAACGCGGCCACGGTTGTTAACCTCAACCTCTTCATAGCCAGTCTGTCCGTGCAGAACATCTTCGTAATAACGTTCAATCCCCAGCTTACCGATATCGTGCGTCGCGGCGTAGTTCGCCAGTTTGCCGTCTTTATCGAGACGATCGACGTCTTTATCGTTAATTTTGGAAACGTAGCCAATCACATGCGTCAGCGCAGAGCCATAAGGGTAGTAGCGACGTTTGTAACCCTTCACTTCCACGCCGGGGAAACGGTACTGGTTTACCGCAAAGCGGGCAACCTGGACTTCCGTCAGATTGGTTTTTACCGGAATGGAGGTGAAACGGTGAGAGCGGGCCCGTTCTTTTTTGAAAGCGGCGATATCGTCATCGTTAAGATCGACAACGCTTCTCAGCGCTTCCAGCGTATCCTGAACATTATCGACCTTTTCCGGCATCATCTCTATTTGATAGATGGTGCGGTTTAACGCCAGCGGTGTGCCGTTACGGTCGTAGATGATGCCGCGGCTGGGGGCGATTGGCACCAGCTTAATACGGTTTTCGTTTGAACGCGTCTGGTAATCGGTAAAGCGGACAATTTGCAGATTATAAAGGTTGGCGATCAGCACGCCGGTAAGCAGCAAAATCCCCGTAAAGGCGACCAGCGCCCGGCGCACAAACAGCGCGGACTCAGCCGTATAGTCGCGAAAAGAATTCTGTAGTTTCATCCGCTGCTTAATCTACCCTGGTCAAGTCACTATTCGCGGTGATAGGGGTGGTTGGTCGTAATGCTCCACGCGCGATACAGGCTTTCTGCCACCAGTACCCGAACGAGCGGATGGGGAAGCGTCAGCGCGGAGAGAGACCAACTTTGTTCTGCTGCCGCTTTGCAGGCAGGGGATAACCCTTCTGGCCCGCCAATCAACAGACTGACGTCACGGCCATCCTGCTTCCAGCGCTCCAGTTCGTGCGCCAGCTGCGGCGTATCCCAGGGTTTTCCTGGAATATCGAGGGTGACGATGCGGTTTTTGCCTGCGGCAGCCAGCATCAGTTCGCCCTCTTTATCAAGAATACGTTTGATATCGGCGTTCTTGCCGCGCTTTCCGGCGGGGATCTCCACCAGTTCGAACGGCATGTCTTTTGGGAAACGACGCAGATACTCAGTAAAACCGGTTTGTACCCAGTCCGGCATTTTGGTGCCGACGGCGACCAGTTGCAACTTCACGCATTAACCCCAGAGTTTTTCCAGCTCATACAGGCGACGGCTCTCTTCCTGCATGACATGGACAATCACATCGCCGAGGTCGACAACCACCCAGTCAGCCGTCGCTTCACCTTCAACACCAAGCGGCAACAGCCCTGCTGCACGTGATTCCTGAACCACGTGATCGGCAATCGAAACAACATGACGCGTAGAAGTACCGGTGCAGATAATCATGCAGTCGGTAATACTGGATTTACCCTTAACGTCGATAGCGATGATGTCCTGACCTTTCAGGTCATCAATTTTGTCAATAACAAAATCCTGGAGTGCTTTACCCTGCAAGTTTTCCCCCTGGGGTGAACGAGATTGTATAACTATGAATTCGTGGCCAGACAGTATACCTGAACTAGCGCCTGTGTCGGGACAAATGTCTCCGGCCGGGCTTTTGAAGGCGGGTATCATCCCACCCTCCGCCTGAGATTGCATCGCCATTTTTGTAAAACAATTTCTGTAAAGCAATGATCGGCGGGAAAGTCTGGCAGCGGAGGATAACAGTATGGCTTACTCTGTCAAGGCAGGATAATCAATAAGCCACTTTTTATGGTCCCGGGTCAGGCATCTGCACTTTTCTGATACAACCCGTGTGCGTGAATATACGCCAGTACCGATGCGGGCAGCAGATCGTCACACGCTAAGCCCTGTTGCAGGCGCTCACGAATGAGGGTCGCAGAGATATCGAACCACGGTGTTTCTGCCAGATAAATTTTCCCGGCAGGCTGATTGTGGAGATCTTCAACATTATCGGTGAGATGGTCTTCCAGCCATTGCTGATACTGCTCTTCGCGCATCGTCAGCGGATAACCCGGACGGCGGCAGACAAGCAGGTGGCTGTTCTCCAGAATGGTTTCATACTGATGCCATGTGGGGAGATTTAGCAGTGAATCCTGGCCAATAATGAAGGCCAGCGGCTTGTCAGGGCCTTGTTCAGTCCGCCACTCCTGCAGCGTCTGTGACGTCCAGGAGGGAGTATCGCGACGTAGCTCCCGTTCATCAAGTTTGAAAAGCGGTTTATCCGCAATGGCCAGGGCCAGCATCTCTTTGCGTTGCTCGCTGGTCGCCTCAGGCTGGGGACGGTGTGGCGGAACATTATTGGGCATAATGGTGACGCACTGAAGCCCGATCAGATTCGCCAGAATTTCGACTGGCTTCAGATGCCCGTAATGTACCGGGTCGAAGGTGCCACCATACAGGGCCTGTAAAGAATGCATGCTATCCATCAATAAATACGTCTGCGAGCGCCTTGTGGCAGAGCAGCAGAGAAAGGCTTTCCAGCTCTGCCCAGACCGACTGGCCGTAATCTTGTTTTAACGTGAGCTCAGCGCGCATCAGCAGCTGAACAGCCTGTCGCAGCTGTTCATGACTCAGGCGGTTAATGGCCTCTGTCGTCATAGCCCGGCGATTTTGCCATACGCGGTGTTTATCAAACAGCGAACGCAACGGCGTATGGGCAGACTGACGCTTTAGCGTAATCAGCAGCAGTAATTCGCGCTGCAGAGTACGTAGCAGAATAACGGGTTCGCTCCCTTCGAGGCGCAGTTGTTGCAGAATATGCAGGGCGCGTTTGCTTTTCGCCGCCAACAACGCATCCACCCAGTGGAATGGCGTGAAGTGCGCGGCATCGTTAACGGCCTGTTCGACACGCGGTAGGGTGAGTTTACCATCCGGCCAGAGCAGGGAGAGTCTGTCAAGCGCCTGAGCCAGGGCCAGCAGATTTCCTTCATAGCAGTAGCAAAGCAGTTGATTCGCGGCGTCATCCAGTTGAAGGTTGTTTTGCTTCGCTCTCGCCGCCACCCATTTGGGTAGATGCGTTTGCTCAGGCGTCTGACAGGTGACCAGCACTGCGTGAGTTGCGAGCTGGGTAAACCAGGCTGCATTTTCCTGTGCTTTAGTGAGCTTGTTGCCGCGCACGATGAAGAGCAGATCGCTGTGCAACAGGCTAACCAGCGTAGCGAGTTGTTCATTCATGGCCGCGTTAGGACCATTTTCCGGCAGCAGGATCTGGATAGTCTGGCGCGACGCGAAAAGACTCATCGCCTGGCAAAGCGAGAAGAGGGCGTTCCAGTCGGTGTTGTTATCCAGTTGAACGGTGTGATGTTCATCAAATCCCTGAGCCGCCGCCGCATGGCGCACGGCATCCAGGCTTTCCTGAAGTAATAGCGGATCGTTTCCAAGAAGCAAATACGCCGCGCGCAGCCCTTCATTGAGCTGCGCGCGAAGTTGTTCAGGATACAGCCTGATCATCATTTACCCAGAGAGTTAGCAGCGGGAAGCGTGCCAGCAACCGGTTTTTCAACAATGTCAGAACCTTGCTTGGTTGACGCTGCAACACTTGGCAGTTTACGGATCAGCTGTTCCGCTGCCTTGTCGTACATTTCGTTGATAATAATCTGCTGTTCGGCATCTTTTGCCAGCGCCGTCTGCGGATTATCGAAGAACGAACGGTACACTTTCGTGCTGATCGGATAAATATCTTTACCCGGGATCAGAACTGCCGCATCGACCGTTAACACCATCTGATACTCTGCGGTGCGGCCATCCTGGAAGATAGAGGCTGTATCTCTCGACAGACCGCCTCCTATCACACGCAGAGACGGTACATCCTGGCGAAGCGTTTGTTTCTCAACAATTTCAACACCGTTCAGACGCAGCTGGTTACGAATTGCCCGGCTGAGTGGGCCATTCGGATCCCCGGAATCAAAGATCATCGTTTTCATCTGAGCAGGCACCGCCGTGGTATTGCGCAGGTGCCAGCCACAGCCAGCGGTGACAAGCACCGCCAGAGATAAGAGTATTGTTGCCAGTTGTCGCACGTTTCCTCCCGCGCTTAGCCAACGACCAGATTCAGCAATTTACCCGGTACGTAGATCACTTTACGTACGGTAACGCCCTCAAGATATTTTGCGACCAGAGGTTCCTGGCCCGCGCGTTCGCGAACCTGTTCTTCGGTTGCATCGACCGCCACGGTAATTTTACCGCGTACTTTGCCGTTTACCTGAACGACAACCAGCGTAGTGTTTTCCACCATCGCGGCTTCGTCGGCCTGTGGCCATGGCGCATTGTCGATATCGCCTTCGCCTTTCAGCTCCTGCCACAGGGTGAAGCTAACGTGCGGAGTGAACGGGTTCAGCATGCGAACGACGGCCAGCAATGCTTCACGCATTAAGGCACGATCCTGCTCGCCGTCCTGCGGGGCTTTCGCCAGCTTATTCATCAGTTCCATAATAGCTGCAATTGCAGTGTTAAAGGTCTGACGACGACCAATATCATCGGTCACTTTCGCAATCGTTTTATGAACATCACGACGCAGCGCTTGCTGATCTTCAGTCAGTGCCGCGGCGTTCAGTGCCGGAGCATCACCCTGTGCAGTGTGTTCGTAAACCAGTTTCCAGACGCGTTTCAGGAAGCGGTTTGCACCTTCCACACCCGATTCCTGCCACTCCAGGGTCATGTCCGCCGGAGAAGCAAACATCATGAACAGACGCACGGTATCCGCGCCGTAACGTTCAACCATCACCTGTGGGTCGATGCCGTTGTTTTTGGATTTAGACATCTTGCTCATGCCGGTATAGACCAGTTCATGACCTTCGGCGTCTTTCGCCTTCACAATGCGGCCTTTCTCGTCACGCTCAACGATAGCATCAACCGGAGACACCCAGTTACGCTCGCCGTTAGCACCCACGTAGTAGAAGGCATCAGCCAGTACCATACCCTGACACAGCAGCTGTTTTGCCGGTTCGTCAGAGTTCACCATGCCGGCATCACGCATCAGTTTGTGGAAGAAGCGGAAGTAGAGCAGGTGCATGATGGCATGTTCGATACCACCGATGTAAATGTCTACCGGCAGCCAGTAGTTCGCTGCATCAGAGTCCAGCATACCCTCTTTATACTGCGGGCAGGTGTAACGCGCATAGTACCAGGAGGACTCCATAAAGGTGTCGAAGGTGTCGGTTTCACGCAGCGCAGGCTGGCCGTTGACGGTGGTTTTTGCCCACTCAGGATCGGCTTTGATCGGGCTGGTAATGCCGTCCATAACCACGTCTTCAGGCAGGATCACCGGCAGTTGATCTTCCGGCGTTGGCATCACGGTGCCGTCTTCCAGCGTCACCATTGGAATTGGAGCACCCCAGTAACGCTGGCGGGAAACGCCCCAGTCGCGCAGACGGAAGTTAACTTTACGCTCGCCCATGCCCAGAGAGGCCAGTTTGTCTGCAATGGCATTAAAACCGTCTTCGAAGCTCAGGCCGCTGAATTCACCGGAGTTAAACAGGGTGCCTTTTTCAGTCAGCGCTTGCGCGGACAGGTCTGGTTCAGAACCATCGGCGGCCAGGATAACGGCTTTAATCGGCAGGTTGTATTTGGTCGCAAACTCGTAGTCGCGCTGATCGTGGCCTGGAACAGCCATGACTGCACCTGTACCGTATTCCATCAGAACGAAGTTTGCGGCCCAGACAGGGATCGCTTCGCCTGTCAGTGGGTGCTTAGCATAGAAGCCTGTCGCTACACCTTTTTTCTCCATCGTCGCCATGTCGGCTTCGGCCACTTTGGTGTTGCGGCATTCGTCGATGAAGGTGGCCAGTTCTGGATTGTTCTCCGCCGCTTTCTGCGCCAGAGGGTGACCCGCAGCCACGGCCAGGTAGGTCGCGCCCATGAAGGTGTCTGGACGGGTGGTGTAGACGGTCAGGGTCTGGTCGTAGTTCTCAACGTTGAAGGTGATCTCCACGCCTTCAGAACGGCCGATCCAGTTGCGCTGCATGGTTTTAACGGTATCTGGCCAGTGATCCAGCGTATCCAGATCGTTCAGCAGTTCGTCAGCATAGGCTGTGATTTTGATAAACCACTGTGGGATCTCTTTACGCTCAACTTTGGTATCACAACGCCAGCAGCAGCCATCAATAACCTGTTCGTTCGCGAGAACAGTCTGGTCATTTGGACACCAGTTAACAGCAGAGGTCTTCTTATACACCAGGCCTTTTTTGTACAGCTCGGTGAAGAATTTCTGTTCCCAGCGATAGTATTCCGGGGTGCAGGTTGCCAGCTCGCGGCTCCAGTCATAGCCAAAGCCCAGCATTTTAAGCTGGTTTTTCATGTACGCGATGTTGTCATACGTCCATGGGGCAGGTGCGGTGTTGTTTTTTACCGCAGCGCCTTCAGCAGGCAGACCGAACGCATCCCAGCCGATTGGCTGCAGAACGTTTTTGCCCAGCATACGCTGGTAGCGGGCGATCACATCACCAATGGTGTAGTTACGCACGTGGCCCATGTGTAGTCGACCAGAAGGATAGGGAAGCATCGACAGGCAGTAATACTTCTCTTTGCTCTCGTCTTCGGTTACTTCAAAGGTGCGCTTCTCGTCCCAGTGTTGCTGGACTTTTGATTCTATCTCTTCCGGGCGGTATTGCTCTTGCATGGCAGCCAGTGGTCCTGTTTTCAATACAGCTACAAATGTAGCCAATGGATGTGGTATTTCAGATCCGCATAGCATAGCCCAAACGTCCGCGTCAAAACAGCCTTTCGCACAAATGCACATTGCAGGAATTTACCGGGTCTGTGCTTCACCTGACAAAGCGGCGACGAAATAAGGTCTATTATTAGAAATAGTTACTTACCCGGGAGGCAAAATGATGAACAAGGTTGCTCAATTTTACCGCGAACTGGTGGCGACACTGACGGAACGGCTGCGTAACGGCGAGCGCGATATTGACGCGCTGGTGGAGCAGGCTCGTGCCCGCGTGACGCAAACGGGTGAGTTAACGCGTACCGAAGTGGAAGAGGTCACCCGCGCGGTACGCCGTGACCTGGAAGAATTCGCGCGCAGCTACCAGGAGAGCCAGGATGAGGTCACTGACAGCGTATTTATGCGGGTGATTAAAGAGAGCCTGTGGCAGGAACTGGTGGATATCACCGATAAAACGCAGCTGGAGTGGCGCGAGGTGTTTCAGGATCTGAACCATCATGGTGTCTACCACAGCGGCGAAGTGGTTGGCCTGGGGAATCTGGTCTGCGAGAAATGCCATCACCATATTGCAGTGTATACGCCGGAAGTGCTGCCGTTATGTCCGAAATGTGGGCACGATCAGTTTCAGCGTCGACCGTTTGAGCCATAAATAAAAGTAAAACGGCAACTATGTTGCCGTTTTTAGTGTCTGCCCCCTCTCACCTTGGGAGAGGTGTAGGGTGAGGGCATCAGGCCGCAGCGTAGTACTTGAGCCTCTTCGCCAGCAAATCCACAAACGCCTGCCGATCGATATCCACCATCACCGTGGTATTCGGCGCATTCCCCGTCAGTGAGTAGTAATCCACTACAGTCATCCCCTGGGTATATTTCCCCTGCGTCTCCACACCGACCCAGCGTTCCACTGTGGTAAACATCTCCGGCTTCAGTAGCCAGGCAATGGTGCATGGATCATGCAGGGGCGCGCCGTGGAAGCCCCACTTCTCGGCTTTGTGATATTCCATAAAGAAGTCGAGCAGTTCGGCCACAGTTGTCGCAACCGGGTTGCCCACCGAGCGGAAACGCTCAATATCGTCCGCCATAATCTGCGCTCGATGGGTAACGTCCAGTCCCGCCATCACAACCGGCAAGCCGGACTGGAAGACAATCTCAGCGGCTTCCGGGTCGACAAAGATGTTGAACTCCGCCGCAGGCGTCCAGTTACCCAGCCCCATTGCGCCACCCATTATCACGATACGGGAAATTTTACTGTGCAGCTCCGGATGACTGTTAAGCAGCAACGCAACGTTGGTTTGCGGACCGGTTGCCACCAGCGTTACCGGCTCGGCACTTTCACGCAGCACCTTCGCCATCAGCTCCACGGCAGTGCAGTGTTGCGGTGCGAAACCCGGCTCCGGCAGTGCCGGGCCGTCCAGCCCGCTCTCACCGTGAACGTTGTCGGCAATGATCAGCTCCCGCATCAGCGGTTTCACGGCCCCGCCAGCGACAGGAATATCAGTGCGTCTGAGCAGTGTTAGCATGCGCAGGACGTTACGCAAGGTTTTTTCAGGCGTCTGGTTTCCGGCGGACGAGGTGACGGCTTTCACGTCAAGTTCAGGGGAGGCAAGAGCGAGGACGAGCGCGATCGCGTCATCATGACCCGGATCGCAATCGAGAATAATAGGCTGTGCCATAGCGTTCTCCATACGTAGCGTTATTTTGTGACAAGGTTAACGCTGCAATGTGACGCCGACGAGAGGAAGTGAGTGAAAGCGTGAAGCAGTGCGCAATCCGCAGATTGCGCACTGAGAAGATTAATGCAGAATTTTGGCAAGGAAGTCTTTTGCACGTTCTGATTTCGGGTTAGCGAAAAACTCTTCTTTCGGTGAGTCTTCCACGATCTTCCCTTCGTCCATAAAGATCACGCGGTTTGCTACTTTGCGGGCGAAGCCCATTTCGTGGGTCACCACCATCATGGTCATCCCTTCGTGCGCCAGCTCGACCATCACGTCCAGCACTTCGTTGATCATCTCTGGATCGAGCGCCGACGTTGGCTCATCAAACAGCATCGCCACCGGATCCATGCACAGCGCGCGGGCGATCGCCACACGCTGCTGTTGGCCGCCAGATAGCTGTGCCGGAAACTTATCGGCATGCGCAGAGAGCCCAACGCGTTCCAGGAGTTTCAGCCCTTTCTCGCGCGACGCTTTTTTATCGCGCTTAAGCACTTTTACCTGCGCCAGCGTCAGGTTCTCAATAATGGAGAGGTGAGGGAACAGCTCAAAATGCTGGAACACCATGCCAACGTGAGAGCGAAGCTGGGCGAGATTGGTTTTTTTGTCATTGACTTTAGTGCCATTGACGACGATCTCACCCTGCTGCACCGGCTCTAGTCCGTTGACGGTTTTGATCAGTGTGGATTTACCGGAACCTGACGGTCCGCACACTACCACCACATCGCCTTTTTTCACTTCGGTGGAGCAGTCGGTCAGCACCTGAAAGTGCCCATACCATTTAGAAACATTTTTCAGGGAAATCATTATACCGTCCTTTTCTTCAGCCAACTGACCAACAGCGACGCGCTTAAACTAATCACAAAATAGACCGCACCCGCAAAGAGCACCATCTCGACCTGCGTACCATCACGCTCACCGATGGTGGAGGCGGTACGGAAGAAGTCTGCCAGGCTGAGTACATATACCAGAGAGGTATCCTGGAACAGCACGATACCCTGAGTCAGCAGGAGTGGAACCATGGCGCGAAACGCCTGCGGCAGAATGATGAGCTGCATGGACTGCCAGTGTGTCATCCCCAGCGCCAGGGCGGCACTGGATTGTCCACGAGAAATACTCTGGATACCCGCACGGATAATCTCAGAGTAATAAGCAGCCTCGAACATGGAGAACGCCACCATCGCCGAGATCAGGCGGATATCGGTTTTCGGTGACAGCCCCAGTACGTTTTGCAGGAAACCGGGAACAATCAGGTAAAACCACAGCAGCACCATCACCAGCGGAATGGAACGGAAAACGTTAACGTAGGCCGTTGCGAACCAGGCGAGCGGCTTAAAGCTCGACAGGCGCATGACCGCAAGCAGGGTTCCCCAGACGATACCAATGATGATGGCAATAACGGTGATTTTTAAGGTAATCACCAGGCCATCAAGCAGGTAAGGCATGGATGGGACGATAGAACTCCAGTCAAAATCGTACATTATTTACCTCCCAGATTGCCCGGCAGGCGAATTTTGCGTTCAACCAGGTTCATCACCAGCATGATGAAAGCGTTAATCAGAACATAGGCGAGCGTGATTGCGGTGAAGGATTCCCACGCATGAGCGGAATAATCCAGCAGCTTGCCCGCCTGCGCAGCCATATCCACCAGGCCGATGGTCGAGGCGATGGCCGAGTTTTTCACCAGGTTCATCATCTCAGAGGTCATCGGTGGAACGATAACGCGGTAGGCGTTAGGCAGCAGAACATAACGGTAGGTTTGTGGCAGCGTTAATCCCATCGCCAGACCTGCATTTTTTTGTCCACGTGGCAATGACTGAATGGCGGCTCGCACCTGCTCGCACACGCGCGCAGCGGTAAACAGCCCCAGACAGAGCATCGAGGAGACAAAGAACTGAACGTTAGGATCCAGTTCCGACTTGAACCACATGCCAATATTTTCCGGCAGCAGTTCAGGAATCACCAGATACCAGGTAAAGAACTGCACAATCAGCGGAACGTTACGAAACAGTTCAACGTACAAGGTGCCGAGGGTTGAAAGAAAGCGGTTAGGGACGGTACGCAAAATACCGAACAGCGAGCCGACAAGAAATGCGATGATCCATGCCGTTATGGATAAAGCGACAGTGACCTGAAAGCCGCTCCATAACCAGCCAAGATAGGTGGTGTTGCCGAACGGGGCTTGTTGCAGAAAGATGCCCCAGTTCCAGTCTATTGACATAATAAACTCCAGAAAAAAAAGGGTAGCAGCGCTACCCTCGAAGATTGGTGAGAAGCTCATTTTTCGCGCTGAGTGGGGAACGACCACTCAACGTATAGTCTGTCCATGCTTCCCGACAATCGAGAGGGCAGGAGATCCCGCCCCTGTTGTTCTAATTAGTTAAGAGCCTTGTCATTTGGTGATTTGAACAGCGCTTTCATGTCGTCAGACAGTTCAAAGTTCATGTTCAGGTTTTTTGGTGGAATTGGGTTCTTGAACCACTTGTCGAACCATTTTTCCGCTTCGCCGGAAGTTTGTGCCTGGGCGATGGTGTCATCGATCAGTTTTTTGAACTCAGCGTCGTCTTTACGCAGCATGCAGCCATAAGCTTCTTTTGACTGTGCAGTTCCGACGATTTCCCAGTTGTCCGGTTTCTTCGCTTTCGCGCGTTCGCCCGCCAGCAGGGCGTCATCCATCATAAACGCGACGGCACGGCCACTTTCCAGGGTACGGAAGGAGTCGCCATGGTCTTTCGCGCTGATGATGCGCATATCCATTTTCTTCTCATCATTCAGTTTGTGCAGCAGCACTTCTGAGGTGGTACCGGAGGTGACAACGACCGCTTTGCCTTTCAGGTCAGCAAAATCTTTAATCTCGCCGCCTTTTTTGGTCAGCAGGCGGGTACCTACCACGAAGATGGTGTCAGAGAAAGCAGCCTGTTTCTGACGCTCAAGGTTGTTGGTGGTGGAGCCACACTCAAAATCAAAGGTGCCGTTTTGCAGCAGTGGAATACGGTTTTGTGAAGTGATTGGGATCAGCTTCACCTGCAGGTCAGGTTTGTTCAGCTTTTTCTTCACGGCTTCAACGATGGCGTTGGAGTAATCCTGTGAATAACCCACGACTTTTTGCGTGTTGTCGTAGTAAGAGAACGGAACAGAAGATTCACGGTGGCCGACCACGATCACGCCGTTTTTGGCAATCTTGTCGAGAGTGCTTCCGGCAGCCGGAGCGTCTTCAGCGTGAACCACGCCTGCAGACATCCCCATAACCAGCATTGCTGTGGCCAGTTTACGTAATTGCATACCCAACTCCTTTTTTATCAGCGCCAGAGACGCATTGATACCCATTGTGATGTTGTTATATCTCGCGCTATGCGAGTGCAGTGTTATGCAAGCTTGTTAACATTTAGTCTGGCTTAATGTAAAGATTTTGCTGCGTTATTGTTTATTTTTGCGAAGTGCGCCGCACCATTCAGAGGCAAAAATCTCTCGTTGCACCGTTTCGGTGCTACCGATGATCTACGCTGGTGCGACCAGGTTGCGCGTTAAGCCAAACTGCGTTTACCTGAATAAACAAAGCAATAGGCGTGCCAGAATTGGAGTCTGGAGGGAATGGTAGGATGGTAGCAACAGTATGGAAAAGTTGACCGGGTAAGCGTCAACGCCACCCGGCAACATAAGGTAAGGTTATTTACGACGCTGACGAAGACTCATCAACACCGCACCAAAACCAAACAGCGCGGTCAGGATCCACAGCGGCCAGTTGCCGGTGCGGGCGTACGGCGTCAGTCCCGTGGTTGGCGTGACGTTGGTGGTCAGCACCTCACGGGTAAACTGCGGGATCATGGCCTGAATTTCACCCTGTGGGCCAATTACGGCGGTGATGCCGTTGTTGGTGCTACGCAGCAGTGGACGCGCCAACTCCAGGGAACGCATTCGCGCCATCTGGAAGTGTTGCCATGGGCCAATCGACTTACCAAACCACGCGTCATTGGAGATGGTCAGAAGGAAGTCCGTGTCCGGGCGGAAGTTATCGCGTACCTGCTCGCCGAGGATAATTTCGTAGCAAATGGCTGCGGTCAGGGCAAAACCGTGCGCATGCAGCTGCGGCTGAACGTATGGGCCGCGGCTGAAAGAGGACATCGGCAGGTCAAAGAACGGTGCCAGCGGGCGCAGAATGGACTCCAGCGGGACAAATTCACCAAACGGAACCAGGTGATTTTTGTTGTACCTGTCAGTGGAGTTGTAGCTGTATTCGCTATCTTTGCCGAGGGTAATGATGGTGTTATAGGTGTCATAACGGTTCTGCTGATTCAGACGCGCATCAACAATACCGGTAATCAGCGTGCTGCCGCGCGCGAGCAGCAGATCGTTCATCATGTTCAGGAACGGCTGCTGGTTTATTTCCAGGTCCGGGATCGCAGATTCCGGCCAGATAATCAGCTGTGATTTGCCCATGACCTCTTCGGTCGCGTTGGCGTAGATCTTCAGCGTATTCAGAAGCTGCTTTTCATCCCACTTCATGGCCTGCGGGATATCACCCTGCACCATGGAAACCTGCGTAGCGCGTTCTGGCTCCAGGGTATACCACTGGATATAGCGCAGCGGGAAGGGCAGTGCGAACAATACCAGTGCCGCAACCAGCGGCTTCCAGCAGCGCTTGGCCAACGCCAGTACCAGCAGGCCGCTGACAACCATCAGCAGGAAGTTAATCGCCTCAACGCCCATCACCGGTGCCAGGCCTTTCAGCGGCCCGTCAATCTGGCTGTAGCCGAACTGCAACCATGGAAAACCGGTCAATACCCAGCCACGCAGGAACTCGGTAATTTGCCAGACAACCGGCGCCGCAATGGCGACGCGCAGCCAGGTGGTTTTTGGCCACAGGCGAGAAAGGATGCCGGCGAACAGACCGGTATAGAGCGAGAGATACGCGGCGAGCAATACCACCAGGAAGACGTTAACCGGGCCAGGCATTCCGCCAAACTGGGCGATGCTAACATAGACCCAGTTGATGCCTGAGCCAAACAGCCCCAGTCCCCAGAAGTAACCGATAGCCGCAGCCTGTACCGGACGACGATTCAGGGTCAGGCCCTGAAGCCCCATCAGGGAGAGAATGGCGGCGGGCCAGATATCGTAAGGAGAAAAAGCCAGCGTACCGCTGGCTCCGAGTAACAGCGCCAGCAGCAAACGGACGCGCTGGCGTTCAAGCAGTGGGGCAAATGCCATTTACATTAATCTTCCAGTTTTGGCACCGGTGAGTCATCCGGCGTTCTGACATGAACCTGTATAATACGTCGGCTGTCGGCCATCGCTACCTTGAACTGGTAACCGTCGATGTCAACGGTTTCACCGCGCGCCGGGAGGTGGCCAAAGGCCTGCATCACCAGACCGCCAATGGTATCAACCTCTTCATCGCTGAAGTGGGTGCCGAAAGCGTCGTTAAAGTCTTCAATCGAGGCCAGCGCACGCACAGTCCAGGTGTGGCGGCTCAGTTGACGGAAGTCGATATCTTCTTCTTCGTCATACTCATCTTCGATTTCTCCCACGATCAGCTCAAGAATATCTTCGATCGTGACAAGACCCGACACACCGCCAAATTCATCAATAACAATCGCCATGTGGTAACGCTGAGAGCGAAACTCTTTCAGCATCCGATCCACACGTTTACTTTCCGGCACAACCACGGCCTGGCGTAACACTTTTTCCATGCTGAAAGCGTCAGAATCGCTGCGCATAAACGGCAGCAGATCTTTCGCCATCAAAATCCCTTCAATGTGATCTTTGTCTTCGCTGATGACCGGGAAACGTGAGTGAGCGGATTCGATAATCACATCGAGGCACTCGTCCAGTGTCTGGTTACGTTTCAGGGTGATCATTTGCGAACGGGGGATCATGATATCGCGAACACGCTGGTCGGCGATGTCCATGACCCCTTCGAGCATTTCGCGCGTATCTTCATCGATAAGGTCGTTTTGCCCGGAATCACGAATCAGCTCCAGCAGTTCATCACGGTTTTTCGGTTCGCCGTGGAAAAGCTGGTTCAGAATGAGGGAGAAAAATCCCTTTTTACCGTTTGTCGTGTCGCTACTGTGTGAATTGTCGTCGCTCATGGCGTTTGTTAAGGGTTCTCTTGTTAGTTCAATGTTTACCGCCACGCGATTTCCTTTCGTGGCGGCATGTTAGTCAGTGGGGAGACTGACTATTCTTTCTCGGCAATGTACGGATCCTCATAGCCCAGAGCAAGCATTATCTCTGTCTCGAGGGACTCCATCTCTTCTGCTTCGTCATCTTCTATATGATCGTAGCCGAGCAGATGCAGGCTGCCATGTACCACCATATGCGCCCAGTGGGCTTCAAGGGGTTTTTGCTGCTCTTTGGCTTCCTGCTCAACCACCTGGCGACAGATGATCAGATCGCCCAGCAGCGGCATCTCGATGCCCGGTGGGGCTTCGAACGGGAAAGAGAGCACATTGGTAGGCTTATCTTTCCCGCGATAGGTCAGGTTAAGCTCATGGCTTTCAGCTTCATCCACCAGGCGAATCGTGACTTCTGATTCTTCCTGAAACTGGGGGATAACGGCATCCAGCCATTTCTGAAACTGCGCCTCTTCTGGCATACCGGAATTATCTTCACAGGCCAGCTGTAAATCGAGGATCACCTGACTCATTTCTGTTCTTGCTCCTGCGCTTCGCGCTTACGTTCTGCTGCCAGTTCGGCCTTACGCTTCTGATCGGCTTCTTCCCAGGCCTCGTAGGCGTTAACAATACGCGCGACGACCGGGTGGCGTACCACGTCTTCACTGTGGAAGAAGTTAAAACTGATTTCTTCGACCTCGGCCAGCACCTCAATGGCGTGACGCAGGCCAGATTTGGTGCTGCGCGGCAGGTCGATCTGGGTGACGTCACCGGTAATGACCGCTTTCGAGTTAAAGCCGATACGCGTCAGGAACATCTTCATCTGTTCGATGGTGGTGTTCTGACTTTCATCGAGAATGATAAACGCATCGTTCAGCGTACGGCCTCGCATATAAGCGAGCGGAGCAACTTCGATAACGTTACGCTCAATAAGTTTCTCAACTTTTTCAAAACCGAGCATTTCAAACAGCGCGTCGTATAAGGGACGCAGGTATGGGTCGACTTTCTGGCTCAGGTCGCCTGGCAAGAAGCCCAGTTTCTCGCCCGCTTCAACCGCTGGGCGAGTCAGCAGAATACGGCGGATCTCCTGACGCTCCAGCGCATCCACTGCTGCTGCTACCGCCAGATAGGTTTTACCGGTACCGGCCGGTCCGACGCCGAAGGTGATGTCATGGTCGAGGATATTCGCGATGTACTGTGCCTGGTTTGGCGTACGCGGTTTAATCACGCCACGTTTGGTTTTGATGTTAATTGCCTTGCCGTAGTCAGGCACACTTTCCGCGCTCTGCTCGAGCACTCGCGCTTCTTTAATGGCGAGGTGGATCTGTTCTGGCTCGATATCCTGAATTTCGCCACGCATTGGGGAGGTATCCACATACAGGCTACGCAGAATATCTGCAGCGGCGTTGACGCAGATAGGGCGTCCGGTCAGTTTGAAATGATTATCGCGACGATTGATTTCGATACCCAGACGTCGCTCCAGTTGCTTGATGTTGTCATCAAACGGCCCGCACAGGCTCAGCAGGCGAGCGTTGTCTGCTGGCTCAAGGCTAATTTCACGCGTGTCTATATTCAAACCGTTCCTCTTTGAGTGTTTAGTAGGGCTGGTATCATAAAACTGTCATTACCGAAATTATTCACGCCACAGAATAAAGGCGCAAGCATTGCGATGGATATTGGGGGCGAAGAGGGGAATTACAAGGCCTGCCAGAAAGGCAGGCCTGGACGCATTACGGCTGATAGATACCCACACCAGAATCGTTTTCTTTTCGGGTTCGGGAAATGACGGATTCCGGAGATTCTGCAATGCGCAGACCCATTTCATCCTCGGTACGTACCACCTTCGCTCGCAGCGAGTTGGTCAACACTTCCACAATCTCGACGTCCACGAATTTACCGATCATATCCGGGGTGCCTTCGAAGTTCACCACGCGGTTATTTTCGGTACGACCGGAGAGTTCCATAATGCTCTTGCGCGAGGTGCCTTCAACCAGAATACGCTGGACAGTACCAAGCATACGACGGCTCCAGGCATTGGCCTGCTGGTTGATACGCTCCTGCAGAATATACAGACGCTGCTTTTTCTCTTCTTCCGGCACATCGTCAACCATATCTGCCGCAGGGGTTCCAGGACGTGCAGAGAAGATGAAGCTGTAGCTAACGTCAAAATTCACGTCGCCGATGAGCTTCATGGTGCGCTCAAAGTCGTCGGCAGTTTCGCCTGGGAAGCCGACGATAAAGTCCGAGCTAATCTGGATATCAGGACGGGCTTCACGCAGTTTACGGATGGTGGATTTGTACTCCAGCACCGTATGCGGGCGCCCCATCAGGTTCAGCACACGGTCAGAACCACACTGAATCGGCAGGTGCAGGAAGCTCACCAGTTCCGGCGTGTCGCGATAAACATCGATGATGTCATCGGTAAATTCCATCGGGTGGCTGGTGGTGAAGCGAATGCGGTCGATACCGTCAATGGCTGCGACCAGACGCAGCAGTTCAGCAAAGCTGCCGGTGCTGCCGTCATAGTTCTCGCCGCGCCAGGCGTTAACGTTCTGGCCCAGCAGGTTCACTTCGCGTACGCCCTGCGCGGCAAGCTGGGCGATTTCAAACAGAATGTCATCCGCCGGACGGCTGACCTCTTCACCGCGCGTGTAAGGCACCACGCAGTAAGTGCAGTATTTGTTGCAGCCTTCCATGATAGAGACAAAAGCGGTCGGGCCATCCGCGCGCGGCTCTGGCAGACGGTCAAATTTTTCAATCTCCGGGAAGCTGACGTCAACAACCGGGCTACGATTACCGCGAACCTGATTGATCATCTCAGGCAGGCGGTGCAGGGTCTGAGGGCCAAAGACAATATCCACATACGGGGCTCTCTGGCGGATCAGTTTCCCTTCCTGCGACGCAACACAACCGCCAACACCAATGATCAAGTCCGGATTTTTTCGTTTGAGAAGTTTCCAGCGACCTAACACATGAAAGACTTTTTCCTGCGCTTTTTCACGAATAGAACAGGTGTTTAGCAGCAGCACATCGGCTTCTTTCGCATTTTCAGTCAGCTGGTATCCGTGGGTTGTATCCAGCAGATCGGCCATCTTGGATGAATCGTATTCGTTCATCTGACAGCCCCAGGTTTTTATATGGAGTTTTTTAGTCATCGACTTGCTCAGCTCAGGATTGCAAGCCGCGTATTGTAATGCTTTGGTGCGGTTGTGACCAGTATGAAGGTTGTCAACCTCCTGACCCCAAAAATCCGGTAAACTTAAGGGATTCTGCAATAAGGAAAATTGACCATGACACTCCAACAAACCGAAATCGCCGTTGTCGGCGGCGGTATGGTCGGCGGCGCACTGGCGCTGGGGCTGGCGCAGCAGGGATTTGAGGTGACGGTTATCGAGCAGGCTGCTCCTGCTACGTTTGACCCGACGGCAAAGCCGGATGTGCGTATTTCCGCGATCGGTGCCGCCTCAGTTGATCTACTGCGCGGGCTGGGCGTTTGGGACGCGGTGCTGACGATGCGTGCTCACCCTTACAGCCGCCTCGAAACGTGGGAGTGGGAAAATGCCCACGTCGCGTTTGATGCCGCTGAACTCAAGCTGCCCCGTCTGGGCTATATGGTGGAAAACAACGTCCTCCAGCAGGCGCTCTGGCAGGCGCTGGAGGCACACCCGAAGGTGACGCTGCGTGTCCCATCGTCACTCAAAGCCTTGCATCGTCATGACAACGGATATCGCCTGACGCTTGATAATGATGATGAATTAGCCGTGAAGCTGGTGGTGGGCGCTGATGGCGCCAACTCTCAGGTCAGAGAGATGGCGGGGATTGGGGTTCATGCCTGGCAGTATCAACAGTCTTGTATGTTGATTACTGTCCAGTGTGAGAATGCGCCAGGAGAGAGCACCTGGCAGCACTTTACGCCGAATGGTCCGCACGCGTTTTTACCGTTGTTCGATAACTGGGCATCGCTGGTGTGGTACGACAAACCGGCGCGTATTCGTCAGTTACAGGGGCTTTCGATGGCGCAACTGCAAGACGAAATTATGCGCCACTTCCCGAGCCGACTGGGATATGTGACGCCGGTTGCGGCAGGAGCATTCCCGCTGACTCGTCGACACGCGTTGCAATATGCCCGCGAAGGGCTGGCTCTGGTAGGAGATGCGGCACATACCATTCACCCGCTGGCAGGGCAGGGGGTAAACCTGGGGTATCGTGATGTTGATGCATTACTGGATGTGCTGGGTAGTGCACGCGGGCATGCGGAGGACTGGTCAAGCCATCAGGTACTTAAGCGTTACCAGACGCGGCGTATGGCGGATAACTTCATCATGCAGTCAGGGATGGATCTGTTCTATGCCGGGTTCAGCAATGACGTAGGGCCGGTGCGTATTCTGCGTAATATTGGATTGATGGCGGCTGAGCGTGCCGGAGGTCTGAAGCGTCAGGCGTTGAAATACGCCCTCGGACTCTAAACTTTATTCCCTCTCCCGGTGGGAGAGGGCCAGGGTGAGGGCATCAGGCCGCACAATACTAGCAACAAAAACAAAAAAGCCCGCAGAGCGGGCTTTTTTGTTACTAAGTGGCTGGGGTGCAGGGATTCGAACCCCGGAATGCTGGTATCAGAAACCAGAGCCTTACCGCTTGGCGACACCCCAATTGCGTTAAACAGTGTTTAACGACTTTTTTAAATTGGCTGGGGTACGAGGATTCGAACCTCGGAATGCCGGAATCAGAATCCGGTGCCTTACCGCTTGGCGATACCCCAACAATTTGTCTTGATTACCGAAAAATCGACAATCTAAATATGGTGGCTACGACGGGATTCGAACCTGTGACCCCATCATTATGAGTGATGTGCTCTAACCAACTGAGCTACGTAGCCAGTACTGCAATCTTCGATGGCTGGGGTACCTGGATTCGAACCAGGGAATGCCGGTATCAAAAACCGGTGCCTTACCGCTTGGCGATACCCCAATACCGCGGAGAACCGCAAAATCGAAGAAATATGGCTGGGGTACCTGGATTCGAACCAGGGAATGCCGGTATCAAAAACCGGTGCCTTACCGCTTGGCGATACCCCATCCGTGCAACGCTTACCTGGGAATGGTGCGGGAGGCGAGACTTGAACTCGCACACCTTGCGGCGCCAGAACCTAAATCTGGTGCGTCTACCAATTTCGCCACTCCCGCAAAAAAAGATGGTGGCTACGACGGGATTCGAACCTGTGACCCCATCATTATGAGTGATGTGCTCTAACCAACTGAGCTACGTAGCCATCTTTTTTTCGCGTTACCTTATCGGCGTTGCGGGGCGCATTATGCGTATAGACCCTTGCAGCGTCAACACCTTTTTCAACGAAAATGGCCGGAATGTGACTGTTTGGTTAGGTTGCGAACAGCGTGACCGAATATTCGGCAATTATTGGTTATTAATCAGATTTAGGTGGTGAAATGTGAGGCAAAAAAATCAGGCCCCTGAGGGGCCTGATTGCGATCTGAGCGTTTATTTGTAGGCTGACTGGTGAACGCCTACCGCGCGTCCTGATGGATCGTTCATGGATTTGAAAGATTCATCCCATTCAATCGCTTTTGCTGAAGAGCAGGCGACGGACGGGCCACCCGGCACACATTCCGCAGCACTTGGAACCGGGAACAGTTCTTCAAAAATTTCACGGTACAGATAGGCTTCTTTGGAACCTGGCGTGTTGTACGGGAAGCGGAAGCTCGCTGTTTCCAGTTGTTGGTCGGAAACCTGTTTTGCCGCCACCTCTTTCAGGGTGTCGATCCAGCTGTAACCTACACCGTCAGAGAACTGCTCTTTCTGACGCCATGCCACGCTTGCCGGCAGGTAGGATTCAAAACATTCGCGCAGGATATGTTTTTCCATTTTGCCGTTGCCGCACATCTTGTCCTGCGGGTTGATACGCATCGCGACGTCGAGGAATTTCTTATCCAGGAACGGGACACGCGCTTCCACACCCCAGGCCGACATCGCTTTGTTGGCACGCGCACAGTCAAACATATGCAGCGCCTGAAGTTTGCGCACTGTCTCTTCATGCAACTCTTTGGCATTCGGCGCTTTGTGGAAATACAGGTAGCCACCGAATACTTCGTCAGAACCTTCGCCAGACAGTACCATCTTAATGCCCATCGCTTTGATCTTACGGGACATCAGATACATAGGCGTAGAGGCGCGGATGGTCGTCACATCATAAGTTTCGATGTGATAGATAACATCGCGGATCGCATCCAGACCTTCCTGCACGGTGAAATGAATTTCGTGGTGCACGGTACCAAGATGGTTTGCCACTTCCTGTGCGGCTTTCAGATCCGGCGCGCCTTCCAGGCCCACGGCAAAGGAGTGTAACTGTGGCCACCAGGCTTCAGAGCGTTCCTGATCTTCCACGCGACGGGCGGCAAATTTCTTGGTGATCGCGGAGATCACGGAGGAATCCAGACCGCCGGAGAGCAGCACGCCGTATGGCACGTCTGACATCAGGTGGCTTTTAACGGAGTCTTCCAGCGCCTGACGCAGCTCGGCTTTGTCCGTGACGTTGTCTTTTACCGCATCATAGTCGAACCAATCGCGCTGATAATACTGACGGATCTCGCCGTCTTTGCTCCACAGGTAGCTGCCTGCAGGGAACTCTTTAATGGTGCGGCAAACCGGTACCAGGGCTTTCATTTCAGAGGCAACATAGAAGTTGCCGTGTTCATCGTGACCCATATACAGCGGGATAATGCCGATGTGGTCACGGCCGATCAGGTAGGCGTCTTTTTCGCTGTCGTACAGTGCGAAGGCAAACATGCCCTGCAGGTCGTCCAGGAACGCCGGGCCTTTCTCCTGATACAGCGCGAGGATCACTTCACAGTCAGAACCGGTCTGGAATGCGTAGCGGTCGCCGTACTCGGCACGCAGTGCCTGATGGTTGTAGATTTCACCGTTGACAGCCAGCGCGTGCGTTTTTTTCTCGTTATACAGCGGCTGAGCACCAGCGTTGACGTCTACGATCGACAGACGTTCGTGAGCCAGAATAGCTTTATCGCTGGCGTAAACGCCGGACCAGTCCGGGCCGCGATGGCGCATCAGGCGGGACAATTCGAGTGCTTTTTTACGCAGTTCGCCCGCGTCAGTTTTAATATCCAGTACGCCAAAAATAGAACACATAACCTTCTCCGTTAACCCTGTTGCATTGTGATGTTGCTTGCTTATGAAAATGCCGCAAAGGGACAGGGTGCGCAAGCGTTTTACGGGCTAAAACGGAAATAGTGCAATGGTAATTGCTGAATAGTGAAAAACGAGTATGTCATGCATGCTTTTATTGATGATTATTCAATAAAACGTGGTTTTTGTTAGATGGGCTTTTATTTGGCTGGGCTGAAAATGAAAAACCACGCCCTGAGGCGTGGTTTGGTATCAGATAATGTCAATTTCATCAACGGAGGGGTAAATCCAGCTCGGCCGGAACGGCATCGAATCAATGTCATCAAGCTGAGAGACGCCAGAGAGCACCAGAATAGTTTCAAGACCCGCCTGGAAACCGGCCAGAATATCGGTGCGGAGGTTGTCGCCGACAATGACGGTTTCTTCAGAGTGAGCCTGCATTTTGTTCAGTGCGGCACGGATGATCCACGGGCTAGGTTTCCCGACCACAAACGGCTTACGACAAGAGATTTTCTCGATACCGGCGCAGAGCGCACCACATGCCGGATAAAAGCCACGGCCGTGCGTATCCGGGTTGGTGGCGATAAAACGCGCGCCGCTGGCGACAAAGTATGCCGCTTTATGCATCATCTCCCAGTTAAAGGAGCGCGTTTCACCCACGATCACAAAGTCCGGGTTCACATCGGTGATGGTAAAACCGGCTTTGTACAGCTCATGGATCAGCGCACCTTCACCCACCACATAGGCTTTTTTCCCTTCCTGACGTTTCAGAAAATCAGCCGTTGCCATCGCCGAGGTATAAAACACGCTGTCCGGCACGTCGACACCGGCTGTGGCAAAACGGTTCGCCAGATCCTGACCGGTCTGAGAAGGGTAGTTCGTGAGAAGAACCAGAGGCATTCCTTTGTCGATGATGCGGTGAAGAAACTCCGCAGCACCCGGCACAGCAACGTTGTCGTGCATCAGCACGCCGTCGATATCACAAATTACATTCTTAATGGTCATGGACAGTCCGACATCAAAAAAAGAAGGCGTTACTATAAGGTTCGATCAACTTTCCAGCAAATGCTGCAACAGAATGCCGTTGAGCATCGCACGTTTTACCAGCGCGAATGCGCCAATCGCTGAACGATGGTCAAGCTTTGAACGAACAACCGGGAGATTCTGGCGGAATGCTTTCAGCGCCTGGGTATTAATACAGCCTTCAATGGCGGGCAGCAGTACCTTTTCCGCCTCAACAATTTCACCGGCGATCACCACTTTTTGCGGGTTAAACAGGTTAATCGCGATAGCAATGGTTTTACCCAGGTGGCGTCCAACCTGCTCGATCACCTCACAGGCCAGCGCGTCGCCTTTATTGGCGGCTTTACAGATAGTTCCTATCTTGCAATCGTCCAGCGTGACGCGGCTTTGATAACCCTGTTCAAGCAAATGGCGAACACGCTGCTCAATGGCCGTGTTGGCGGCAATGGTCTCAAGACAACCAAAGTTTCCGCAGTGGCAACGTTCGCCAAGCGGCTCGACCTGAATATGGCCGATCTCACCGACATTACCGTTGCGACCAATAAAAATACGCCCATTAGAGATAATGCCTGCACCTGTACCGCGGTGAACGCGCACCAGAATAGAGTCTTCGCAGTCCTGACTGGCACCAAAATAGTGCTCCGCCAGCGCCAGAGAGCGAATGTCATGGCCTACAAAACAGGTCACTTTAAAGCGCTTTTCCAGCGCATCGACCAGCCCCCAGTTTTCAACCTGGATGTGCGGCATATAGCGGATCACGCCGCTTTCCGGGTCGACCAGACCAGGCAGAATCACGGAGATGGCGATGAGTTCACGGATTTTACGCTGACAGCTTTCAATAAACTGCGCGATGGTATTCAGCAGCGCGTGTTCCAGGGTCTCCTGAGTGCGTTCAGGAAGGGGGTAGTGCTCTTCCGCAATGGCTTTGCTGCTCAGATCGTAGAGCGTAAGCGTGGTGTCATGACGGCCAAGGCGGACGCCAATGGCCTGAAAATTACGGGTTTCGGTAATAATAGAGATAGCGCGGCGGCCTCCGGTGGAGGCCTGTTGATCGACTTCTTTGATCAAACCGCGCTCGATGAGCTGGCGGGTAATTTTTGTCACGCTGGCGGGAGCAAGCTGGCTTTGTTCGGCTATCTGAATTCGCGAGATAGGCCCGTGCTGGTCAATCAGACGATAAACCGCCGCACTGTTAAGTTGTTTAACGAGATCGACATTACCTATTTGAGCTTGTCCGCCTGGTGTCATACTTTTACTTACTCAGTGACGACCTCGTTACCATTAACGATGGTCTTAATAATTTTATAATCGTGTGTGAATGCCGTCAGGTTTGCAACCATACCTGGTGCAATTCCGCCAAGCTGTTTATCGACGCCCATTGCGCGCGCCGGATAAAGCGTCGCCATACGCAGCACTTCATCGAGGGCAATACCGCAATGCTCAACCAGGTTGCGTACCCCTTCAATCATGGTCAGGGCAGAACCACTCAGCGTGCCGTTCTCATCCACACACAGTCCATTGCGGTAGTATATTGTTTTACCGGCAAAAATGAACTGCTCAATATTTGCACCTGCTGGCGCGGTGGCATCGGTGACCAGACAAAGCTTGTCACCTTTCAGCCGCTTGGCATTACGAATGTTGGTGTAATCGACATGTAAGCCGTCAGCAATAATACCGCAGTAGACGTCTGGCTCATCCAGAATCGCTCCGACCAGACCCGGTTCACGACCGGTTATATACGGCATTGCGTTGTAGAGGTGCGTGGCGAAGGTAATGCCTGCGCGGAAACCCGCTTTGGCTTCTTTCAGCGTCGCGTTTGAATGACCCGCTGAAACGATAATCCCTGCGGCAGCCAGTTTGCTGATGACATCCGTACCTGTCATTTCAGGCGCCAGCGTCACTTTGGTGATCACATCGGCGTTAGCACACATGTAGTCAACCAGCTCCGCATCAGGTTTACGCACGTAATTCGGGTTATGCGTCCCTTTTTTGACCATATTCAGCCATGGCCCTTCAAGGTGCAGACCCAGCGCCTGATTCGGGTGTTTTGCCAGGTATTCACGCATCACGCGGATGCCCTGTTTCATAAGGTCATCACTGCTGGTGATGAGCGTTGGCAGATAGCTGGTGCAGCCCGATTTCTCGTTGGCTTTTTGCATGATCTCCAGCGTTTCTACCGTCACCGCATCCGCAGTGTCATTGAATTGCACACCGCCACAGCCGTTGAGCTGTACGTCGATGAAACCGGGGGAGATTACTGCTCCATTGAGTGAGCGCTGTTCAATCTCCGGCGGCAGTTCTGCCAGCGGGCAAACACGTTCAATCAGGCCATTAGCGATAACAATCGCATGGTCATCCAGAATATCATGGCCGGTATAAATCCGACCGTGGGTTAAAGCGTACATAACGACCCCCGGTTAAAAAAAGCGGCCGCCTCTTGATGAAGAGGCGGTTATTCAATTACAGACCTTTGATGTTCTCTGCTTCTAATTCGTTGAAGTATTTCAGCGTTTTCACTTTCAGCTCCATCGTGGACGGTTCGTCACAAACGATGACTGATTTCGGATGCAGCTGCAGGCAGCTGATGGTCCACATGTGGTTAACGTTGCCTTCAACGGCAGCCTGGAGCGCCTGCGCTTTCACGCCGCCCAGGACCAGAATCATCACTTCTTCGGCATCCAAAAGGGTGCCTACACCTACGGTCAGGGCGTATTTTGGAACCTGGTTAACGTCACCGTCAAAGAAGCGGGAGTTTGCCACGCGTGTGTCATGGGTCAGCGTTTTAATACGGGTACGGGAAGCCAGAGAAGACGCCGGTTCGTTAAACGCGATATGACCATCATTACCTACACCACCCATAAACAGGTGGATTTTACCGTAGGAACGGATTTTTTCTTCATACTGACGACATTCTGCGTCAATATCAGGCGCGTTTCCATTCAGCAGGTTAATATTTTCAGATGGAATATCAACGTGATCAAAGAAGTTGCGGTGCATAAAGCTATGGTAGCTTTCCGGGTGATCCTTCGGTAAGCCAACATATTCGTCCATATTGAAGGTCACAACATGTTTAAAGCTAACCTGGCCTGCTTTATGCATCTCAACCAGTGCCTTATACGCGGTTAGGGGTGTGCCGCCTGTTGGAAGACCAAGAACGAAAGGACGATCGGCAGTAGGTTTAAATGCGTTAATACGGTTAACGATATGGCGAGCGGCCCATTTACCAACTTGTTCAGCAGTTGCCAGGGGAATCAGTCTCATTGTTCACCTCAAGAGTTAAAGTAGAAGAGTGGGCGGATGGCTATCGGAACCTGAATTAAGCGTAACCTGGAATCTTTCAGGCCGGATCAATCCGTCTTGATTTTTTGAATGATAAAATAAGTTTTCGCAGTTAGCCAGCATAAGGGAGGGTTAATAACGATATTTGGTGACAAAAATCACAAAAAATACGTGTTTAATTTGCGATACGAATTAATTTTTCACACACTCACAATGCCAGTGAATCATCAACTGTATTTATAGTTCGTGACACAATAAAAAACAGAGCTGAGAACATGCCTTAAACGGGGTCTCATAGGGGGAAGAAAGTGAGTATTCTAGGTTATTTACAAAAGGTTGGTCGCGCACTTATGGTGCCGGTCGCCACGCTGCCAGCCGCAGCGATATTAATGGGTGTCGGTTACTGGATTGACCCGGTAAGTTGGGGCGGCGATAACGCTCTGGCGGCACTGTTTATTAAATCGGGCTCCGCCATTATCGATCACATGTCAGTCCTGTTCGCGATTGGTGTGGCTTATGGTATGTCCAAAGATAAAGACGGCGCAGCGGCGCTGACCGGCTTTGTCGGTTTCCTGGTATTAACTACCCTCTGCTCCCCAGCAGCGGTGTCTATGATTCAAAAAATCCCAGCGGATCAAGTTCCTGCCGCATTCGGGAAAATTGAAAACCAGTTCGTTGGTATCCTCGTCGGTATCATCTCTGCTGAACTGTACAACCGCTTCAGCGGCGTAGAGCTGCCAAAAGCGCTGTCCTTCTTCAGCGGTCGTCGTCTGGTGCCTATTCTGACTTCCTTCCTGATGATCGTTGTTGCATTCATCATGATGTACATCTGGCCGGTTATCTTTGACGGTCTGGTGAACTTCGGTGAGCACATTCAGAAGCTGGGTTCCGTCGGTGCGGGCGTATACGCGTTCTTCAACCGTCTGTTGATCCCGGTCGGTTTGCACCACGCGCTGAACTCCGTATTCTGGTTCGATGTTGCCGGTATTAACGATATTCCTAACTTCCTGGGTGGCGCACAGTCCATCGAAGCAGGTAAAGCGGTTGTCGGTATCACTGGTCGTTACCAGGCGGGCTTCTTCCCAATCATGATGTTCGGCCTGCCAGGTGCAGCGCTGGCTATCTACCACTGCGCACGTCCAGAGAACAAAGCGAAAGTCCTGGGTATCATGATGGCGGGTGCATTTGCAGCCTTCTTCACCGGTATCACTGAACCGCTGGAATTCTCCTTCATGTTCGTGGCTCCTGTGCTGTATGTGATCCACGCTGTGCTGACCGGTATCTCTGTGTTCATCGCCGCAAGTATGCAGTGGATTGCCGGTTTCGGCTTCAGTGCGGGTCTGGTGGATATGGTGCTTTCTTCCCGTAACCCGCTGGCAACCCACTGGTGGATGCTGATCCCACAGGGTCTGGTGTTCTTTGCTATCTACTACGTGGTGTTCCGTTTCACTATCACCAAATTCAACCTGATGACCCCAGGTCGTGAACTGGCTGTTGCCGGTAGCGAAGCGGATGGTCAGGACGTGAATGTGAGCGCGGACAAAGACCAGGATGTTGCAGGTCTGGCGCGTCAGTACATCGCCGCTGTCGGCGGTTCTGACAACCTGACCGGTATCGACGCATGTATCACCCGTCTGCGTCTGAACGTAAAAGACTCTTCTCTGGTGAACGAAGCGCTGGCTAAACGCCTGGGTGCATCCGGTGTTATCCGTCTGAACAAAACCAGCGTGCAGATTATCGTTGGGTTCGTGGCAGAAAAAATTGCCAATGCCATGAAAACGACAGGTCCGGTAGCCGCAGCGGAAACGTCTGCAGCTCCAGCCGCTGCGCCAGCTGCCGCAAAACCGCAGGCAGTACCAAATGCTAAAACGATTGCCGCACTGGTTTCCCCAGTGACGGGTGAAGTCGTTGCCATTGAGCAGGTGCCTGACGAAGCCTTCGCCAGCAAAGCGGTCGGTGACGGTGTCGCGGTAAAACCAACGGAAAAAACCGTGGTGTCACCAGCAGCCGGTACCATCGTAAAAATCTTCAATACCAACCATGCGTTCTGCCTCGAAACCGAGAATGGTGCTGAGATCGTTGTCCACATGGGTATTGATACCGTTGCGCTGAACGGCCAGGGCTTTACTCGCCTGGTGGAAGAGGGTGCTGAAGTGGTCGCAGGGCAGCCAATCCTGGAAATGGATCTGGACTTCCTGAACGCCAACGCGCGCTCAATGATTAGTCCGGTCGTTTGCAGCAACATTGATGACTTTAGTGGCCTGGTCATTCAGGCGAAAGGTCAAGTGGTTGCGGGTCAAACGCCACTGTATGAGATTAAAGGCAAGTAATCGCTCCTGAGTAGAGTCATGCCTTAAGCGGCGGGGGATATCCCTCGCCGCTTTTTTTTGCAGCAAATGCCCCCATTATTTTCTTCAGAGCCGTTTTAAGGGTTGTCACTACGTCCGGCTTATAAGATCATATGCCGTTATACGTTGTTTACGCTTTGAGGAATCCACGATGAGTGAGGCAGAAGCCCGCCCGAGTAACTTTATTCGTCAGATCATCGATGAAGATCTGGCCAGTGGTAAGCACACCACAATTCATACGCGTTTCCCGCCGGAGCCGAATGGTTACCTGCATATTGGTCACGCGAAATCTATCTGCCTGAACTTTGGCATTGCCCAGGACTACCAGGGGCAGTGCAACCTGCGTTTCGATGACACCAACCCAGTAAAAGAAGACATCGAATACGTTGAGTCCATCAAGAACGACGTGCAATGGCTGGGCTTTAACTGGTCTGGCGACATCTGCTACTCCTCTGACTATTTTGATCAGCTGTATGCCTATGCGGTAGAGCTGATTAACAAAGGTCTGGCGTACGTCGACGAGCTGTCTGCCGATGAGATCCGTGAATACCGCGGCTCGCTGACCGCGCCTGGTAAAAACAGCCCGTACCGCGATCGCAGCGTGGAAGAGAACCTGGCGCTGTTTGAAAAAATGCGTGCCGGTGGCTTCGAAGAAGGCAAAGCCTGTCTGCGTGCCAAAATTGACATGGCATCTCCGTTCATCGTGATGCGTGACCCGGTGCTGTACCGCATTAAGTTTGCGGAACACCACCAGACGGGTAACAAGTGGTGCATCTACCCGATGTACGACTTCACCCACTGCATCAGCGATGCGCTGGAAGGCATTACTCACTCTCTGTGTACGCTGGAGTTCCAGGACAACCGTCGTCTGTACGACTGGGTACTGGATAACATCACTATCCCTGTGCATCCACGTCAGTACGAGTTCTCTCGTCTGAATCTGGAATACACCGTGATGTCCAAGCGTAAGCTGAACCTGCTGGTGACCGACAAGCACGTTGAAGGCTGGGACGATCCGCGTATGCCGACTATCTCTGGTCTGCGTCGTCGTGGTTACACCGCCGCTTCTATTCGTGAGTTCTGCAAACGCATCGGTGTGACTAAGCAGGATAACACCATTGAAATGGCGTCTCTGGAATCCTGCATTCGTGAAGATCTCAACGAAAACGCACCGCGCGCAATGGCAGTCATCGATCCAGTGAAACTGGTTATCGAAAACTACCCGCAGGGTGAAAGCGAGCTGGTGTCCATGCCTAACCATCCGAATAAACCGGAAATGGGTAGCCGCGACGTACCGTTCAGCGCTGAAATCTGGATCGATCGTGCTGACTTCCGCGAAGAAGCGAACAAGCAGTACAAGCGTCTGGTATTGGGTAAAGAGGTGCGTCTGCGTAATGCTTACGTCATCAAGGCTGAGCGCGTAGAGAAAGATGCTGAAGGCAATATCACCACCATCTTCTGTTCTTATGATGCTGAAACCCTGAGCAAAGATCCGGCTGATGGCCGTAAAGTGAAAGGCGTTATCCATTGGGTAAGTGCTGCACACGCGCTGCCTGTTGAAATTCGCCTGTACGATCGTCTGTTCAGTGTCCCTAACCCTGGTGCTGCCGAAGACTTCCTGGCGACGATCAACCCGGAATCTCTGGTAATTAAACAGGGTTATGCCGAGCCGTCTTTAAAAGCGGCCGAAGCGGGTAAAGCGTTCCAGTTCGAACGCGAAGGTTACTTCTGCCTGGATAGCCGTTACAGCACGGCGGAAAAACCGGTGTTTAACCGTACCGTTGGTCTGCGTGACACCTGGGCTAAGATCGGCGAATAATATTGCCATTCTGGTCAATGAGAGACAAACGCCGCGATAAGCGGCGTTTTTTTATTTAACGATCAGACTATTAAGGCACAGCACAAATAAGATGTTCGTGAAATTGAGGTCAATGAGGTGCTACTTATTTTACTCAAAAAAAGTTTCAATATTTACTAATAACCTTAAGGACAAAAAATACGCAGAATAAACGGTCGGTACTCCCTCAAAATACGCGTTATTCCCTGTAAATCCTCGCATTGGCACAGATGTTACAAATCACTACCAATTATGTGCACTTCGTCATAATCCTGACTTTTGCTCGCTGAAAAGCATTGATAATTCGCGTCGCGAAAAATAACCTAAAGGCGGTAGTTAATTCGAGGGTATTTCTAACTACCCCTGACCATTAGGTCTTTTATATTTTTCGCCGTTTAAGGCGTTTTAATTCGTCAAAGAGGAATAATCTATGCGTACGTTCAGTGGCAAACGTAGTGCGCTGGCGCTGGCTATTGCCGGTGTGACAGCAATGTCGGGCCTGGTGATTGCACCAGAGGCGAAGGCAGCAGGTTTTATTGATGATTCAACCCTCACGGGGGGGATTTACTACTGGCAGCGTGAACGTGACCGTAAAGACGTCACTGAAGACAAATACAAAACCAACCTTTCTCACTCCACCTGGAACGCCAATCTGGATTTCCAGTCTGGTTATGCTGCCGATATGTTCGGTCTGGATATTGCGGCATTCACGGCAATTGAAATGGCGGAAAACGGCGACAGCGCCCACCCGAACGAAATCGCATTCTCCTCCAGTAATAAAGCCTATAAAGAAGACTGGTCCGGAGATAAAAGCGGTATCAGCCTGTACAAGGCAGCAGCGAAATTCAAATACGGTCCGGTATGGGCGCGCGGCGGTTATATTCAGCCAACCGGTCAGACTCTGTTAGCACCACACTGGAGCTTTATGCCGGGTACTTACCAGGGCGCGGAAGCGGGTGCCAACTTTGATTACGGTGATGCAGGTGCGTTGAGCTTCTCCTATATGTGGACCAACGAGTACAAAGCACCATGGCACATTGAAATGGACAAGTTCTACCAGAACGATAAGAAAACCAAAGTAGATTATCTCCATTCACTGGGTGCTAAATACGACTTTAAAAACGACCTGGTACTTGAGGCGGCATTTGGCCAGGCTCAAGGTTACGTCGATCAGTACTTTGCCAAGGCCAGCTATAAATTTGATATCGCGGGCAGTCCGTTGAGCACCAGCTACCAGTTCTACGGTACGCGCGACAAAGTCAGTAATGGTGGCGTCAACGATATCTATGACGGCACCGCGTGGTTGCAGGCTCTCACCTTCGGCTACAAAGTCGGACAGGTTGATTTGCGTCTGGAAGGCACATGGGTGAAGGCGGAAGGGCAGCAGGGGTACTTCCTGCAGCGTATGACCCCAACCTATGCATCGTCTAACGGTCGTCTTGATATCTGGTGGGATAACCGCTCTGACTTCAACGCCGACGGCGAAAAAGCGGTGTTCTTCGGCGCGATGTATGACCTGAAAAACTGGAACCTGCCTGGCTGGGCGGTGGGTGCATCTTACGCTTATGCCTGGGATGCAAAACCTGCAGATATGGCTACACCGGACGCTTACTACGATCCAAACTATCGCCTGAAAGAGTCTTCTTACAGCCTGGATGCTATCTACACCCTGCAGGACGGCCGCGCGAAAGGCACGATGTTCAAACTGCACTTCACCCAGTATGACAACCACTCCGACATTCCGAGCTACGCAGGCGGTTACGGCAACATCTTCCAGGATGAGCGTGACGTGAAATTCATGGTTATCGCTCCATTCACTATCTTCTAATGGAGACAGAACATGATGAAAAACATCGTAATCGTCGCGTTGCTGGCTGCGGGGCTGGCGGGGTGTGCGCAGGAGCTGGCACCGAAAGAGGACTCGCGTCTTAAAGAGGCGTATAGCGCCTGCATTAACACAGCGGAAGGTTCACCGGAGAAGATCGAAGCCTGTCAGAGCGTGCTGAATGTGCTGAAGAAAGAGAAGGCACATGAGCAGTTCGCCACACAGGAAAACGTTCGCGTGATGGATTACCAGGCCTGTATTCAGGCACGTAAAACCGGAAACGATCAGGAAGTGGCGAAGCGTTGCGACCAGATCTGGAAAGAGATTCGCAGTAACAACAGCAAATAATTCTCTGTCATCATGCCCGGTAGCACAGCGCTACCGGGCTTTTTTGCGTCAAATAACAGGCAAAAAAAAGCCAACCTCGCGGCTGGCTCAGAGTATGAAAGCTTGAGTTATTTAGCGTCGTGCGCGTGATCGTCTTCGCGGCAATCACCTTCAGCACAGTGACCATACAGGTACAGGCTGTGGTTGGTCAGGCGGATGCCATGACGAGCCGCGATTTCACGCTGGCGCGCTTCGATGGAGTCATCGCTAAATTCAATGACCTTGCCACAGTCGAGGCAGATCAGGTGATCGTGGTGCTGTTGCTGGGTCAGTTCGAATACAGATTTACCGCCTTCGAAATTATGACGGGTAACAATGCCCGCGTCATCAAACTGGTTCAGCACGCGATAGACGGTAGCGAGCCCAATTTCTTCGCCCATGTCAATAAGACGTTTATAAAGGTCTTCCGCACTGACATGGTGATTGTCTGGACCCTGAAGCACTTCAAGGATTTTTAACCGAGGAAGCGTAACTTTCAGGCCAGCCTTCTTTAATGCGGTATTGTTGTCAGTCATGCGGAATCTGTCCTGTTGCTAAACGATTCACTTCTGTAGGAAGTGACAGAAAATGCACCTTGGATAATGCGTCTCATTATAGAACTGCCATGTCTAAATGAAAACAGCAAGTCTCAGGCAAAATATGCTTATAAAAATGGGGTATCACCAACAAACTTGCTCAATGGAAACCACATTTTTCAGGGAGACATTGTACAGGTCTGGGCGAAAAAGTTAAAAGATTGTAGCAATTAATTTAATCGGTTTGACCTGGGGCGTGGCGCAACCGCAGTTGCGCCACGATAAAAATCAGGCGTTCAGAATATCATCCAGGTGCAGTTCTTCACGGATCTGCTTAACCCACTTCTCAACACGCTCTGCGGTCAGTTCAGGCTGGCGGTCTTCGTCGATGGCCAGACCCACGAAGTGATCGTCATCAGCCAGGCCTTTAGAGGCTTCGAAGTGGTAACCCGCCGTTGGCCAGTGGCCTACGATAACCGCGCCATTTGGCTCAATGATGTCGCGGATGGTACCCAGCGCATCACAGAAATATTCTGCGTAGTCTTCCTGATCGCCACAGCCAAAAAGGGCAACCAGCTTGCCGTTGAAATCAACTTCTTCCAGCGTCGGGAAGAAATCATCCCAGTCACACTGGGCTTCACCGTAGTACCAGGTTGGAATACCTAGCAGCAGAATGTCATAGCCTTCGAGATCTTCTTTGCTGCTCTTGGCGATGTCATGCACATCAGCAACGTCTTTACCGAGCTGTTTTTGAATGTTTTTTGCGATATTTTCGGTATTGCCGGTATCACTGCCGAAGAAAATGCCGATGATTGCCATGAGTAAAATAACCTCTTGAAACTTAATAGTATGGTGGCGCAATTCGGCCACGGATAAGGGCAATAATAGCAGAACTGGCAACCCTGCGGAAACAGCTATCGCGCAGGACTGCACTCTGTGCTACATGAAAAGGGCGATAAAGGGGATTTTCAGACTTATGCCTGGCTGCGTAACGTCTCAAGCTGGACGAGCAACATCTCTTCAATGAGTTCGCTGCGGCTAATATTTCGCGCGTCAGCCAGCTCGTTAAGCGCATCGACGGCGTCGGCGTTGAGCTTCAGTTCGACACGCTTAAGCCCACGATTTTTATCGCGTTTAAGCTGATTGCGTTTATTGATACGCAGCTGTTCATCGCGCGAAAGCGGATTCGTTTTCGGTCGTCCCGGGCGACGCTCATTCGCGAACAGATCTAGTGTCGTACGGTCCGTTTGTTCTTTGGCCATGATTCTGAGACTTCGGGGGAAACACGCCGCCCTGCTAATGCCCGGGCGATAAGCGCGCCATCATACATCACCAAAAACGGCACGCCAACGACTGGAAGCCTGCAGCCTTCCAGTCGCTCTCTTTTTAATCAATTTGCAGTATCAGCAAGATAGCGGTGAATGGCGCGCAATACGGCGTCAGGTTTTTCCGCGTGAACCCAGTGTCCGGCCCCGGCGATAACATGAGCACGAGCCTGCGGGAATTGCGCCAGCAATGCGTCGCGGTACGCGTCGGTGACGTAAGGCGAGTTGACGCCACGAATAAAGAGGGTAGGGTGTGGCCAGGCAGGTACCGTTTCCCAGCCTACGATATTGTTGTACTGCTCCCAGAGCACCGGCACGTTAAAACGCCATTGTCCGTCAACGAATGACTTCAGCAGGAACTGCACGACACCTTCTTCATCAAGATGCTCACGCATGACGGCAGCCGCTTGTTGACGAGTCGTGGCTCTTGCCTTTGTTACCGCGTTGATCGCCGCGAAAATTTCGTCATGGCGTCGAACGTCGTAATCCACCGGAGCAACATCGATTACCACCAGACCCTGAATTCTCTCAGGTGCCAGCGCCGTCAGGGCCATTACCGCTTTGCCGCCCATTGAATGCCCGATGAGGGTGACCTTTTGCAGGTTGTTGGCATCCAGCGTATCCAGCAGATCCTGCGCCATTGCCGCGTAGGTCATCTCTTCTGAGCGCCCTGAAAGACCGTGATTGCGCATGTCGACTTGCAAAATGTCGTGATCGATAACCAGATCGCGCGCCAGCACGCCCAGGTTATCCAGGCTGCCAAAAAGTCCGTGAACCAGTACGATGGGAGAATTATTGTTCGTCGATTGTGCAGTTTGCGCTCGGGTATTCAATTTCATGGCAAAGTTCTTTTTTTACGTATGTCAGGTTAGGGTATCATGTTGACCATTCTGCCGCCCGGCTGCAAGGTTCCAGTTTAATCTGACTTTTGCCGCCAACCTGGTTTGACGCTATCCGCTGTTGGGATTTGACCTTATAATCCCAATGACTTGTATTCAGATAAGATATCGCACTGGATTAAGATGAAAACAATCGAAGTTGATGACGAACTCTATCAGTATATTGCCAGCCAGACGCGGCATATCGGGGAGAGTGCGTCCGACATTTTACGGCGCATGCTTAAAATTTCCGCCGCTTCACAGCCTGTCACCCCAGTTACCAAAGATGTCGTGTCTCAGCAGAGCGTTGTTGCACAAGCAAAACCTGCCGTGACACCGGCAAAAGATAAAGTACGGGCGATGCGCGAGCTGCTGCTGTCCGATGAATATGCGGAGCAAAAAAAGGCGGTTAACCGCTTTATGCTGGTGCTGTCTACACTCTACTCACTGGATAACAAAGCGTTTGCTGAAGCGACCGAGTCGCTGCACGGTCGTACTCGCGTCTATTTCGCGGGTGACGAGCAAACGCTGCTGCAAAATGGCAATCAAACCAAACCCAAACATGTCCCTGGCACTCCGTACTGGGTGATCACCAATACCAATACGGGCCGCAAGTGCAGCATGATTGAACACATCATGCAGTCTATGCAGTTCCCGGCGGAATTGATTGAAAAGGTTTGCGGTACAATTTAACCCTTGCATCAGAAGGACCCGGTAATGGCAAATCACAGCCGTGCAGGCCAACCTGCACAACAAAGCGATTTGATTAATGTCGCTCAGCTGACCGCGCAGTATTACGTTCTGAAGCCGGTTGTGGGCAATGCAGAACACGCCGTGAAGTTTGGTACATCTGGTCACCGCGGTAGCGCGGCGCGCCATAGCTTTAACGAACCGCACATTCTGGCCATTGCTCAGGCCATTGCGGAAGAGCGCGCCAAAAATGGCGTTACTGGTCTATGCTATGTGGGAAAAGATACCCATGCTTTGTCTGAGCCGGCATTCATTTCTGTCCTGGAAGTGCTGGCCGCAAACGGCGTTGATGTGATTATTCAGGAGAATAACGGATTCACGCCAACGCCTGCGGTGTCTAACGCCATTCTTGTGCACAACAAGAAAGGGGGCGCGCTGGCTGACGGGATCGTTATCACGCCATCCCACAACCCGCCGGAAGATGGTGGTATCAAATACAACCCGCCTAATGGCGGCCCGGCTGATACTAACGTCACCAAAGTGGTGGAAGATCGTGCTAACGCCCTGTTAGCCGATGGCCTGAAAGGTGTGAAACGTATTTCTCTGGATGCTGCGATGGCATCTGGTCATGTGAAAGAGCTGGATCTGGTGCAGCCGTTTATTGAAGGGCTGGCGGATATCGTCGACATGGCGGCGATTCAGAAAGCCGGTCTGAAGCTGGGTGTGGATCCGCTCGGTGGCTCCGGTATTGAATACTGGAAACGCATTGCTGAGCATTACAAGCTGGATCTGACCATCGTGAACGATCACGTCGATCAGACCTTCCGCTTCATGCACCTGGATAAAGACGGCGCAATCCGTATGGACTGCTCCTCTGAATGTGCGATGGCGGGCCTGCTGGCGCTGCGCGACAAATTCGATCTGGCATTTGCCAACGACCCGGATTACGACCGTCATGGTATCGTCACCCCGGCAGGGCTGATGAACCCGAACCATTACCTGGCGGTAGCGATTAACTACCTGTTCCAGCACCGTCCGCAGTGGGGCAAAGAGGTTGCTGTGGGCAAAACGCTGGTCTCCTCTGCGATGATCGACCGTGTGGTCGACGCGCTGGGCCGCAAGCTGGTGGAAGTGCCGGTGGGCTTCAAATGGTTCGTTGACGGTCTGCACGACGGCAGCTTCGGTTTTGGCGGTGAAGAGAGCGCCGGGGCATCTTTCCTGCGTTTCGACGGCACGCCATGGTCAACCGATAAAGACGGCATCATTATGTGCCTGCTGGCGGCGGAAATTACCGCTGTCACCGGTAAAAACCCGCAGGAACACTACAATGAGCTGGCTGCACGCTTTGGTGCACCAAGCTATAACCGTATTCAGGCATCGGCGACTTCAGCTCAGAAAGCCGCCCTGTCCAAACTCTCTCCGGAGATGGTCAGTGCGAGCACGCTGGCTGGCGACCCGATCACTGCACGCCTGACGGCTGCACCGGGTAATGGAGCCTCTATTGGCGGCCTGAAAGTGATGACTGAAAACGGCTGGTTCGCCGCGCGTCCATCCGGTACCGAAGATGCGTACAAGATCTATTGCGAAAGCTTCCTCGGCGCTGAACATCGTCAGCAGATTGAGAAAGAAGCGGTAGAGATTGTCAGTGAAGTGTTGAAAAACGCGTAAGAATGAAAAAGGGAGCCGAATGGCTCCTTTTTTTTAGCTGTGCTTATTCTTTAACTCGAACCGTGGTGACACCAGACCGTACAGCGTCCAGCCCATAAAGGTGACCATTGCGCCGTAAAGCATCGCTTCCTGGCCGGATGAGTAGAGCGCATAGAAGCTGTAGATTGCCCCAATCAGCGCCACGATATTGGCCGCCCGCGCTTTGCGTGGGTCCACCTTCGCCACCTTCTGAATAATCACCAGCGCCGCCATCGACAGAATATACGGAATGATGTTCGTCACGACCGCCAGGTTAACCAGCACGTTGAACTGGCTGTTCAGCGACGGGCTAATGGTCATCAGCGATAATCCACTCTGGAAGATGACAATCGCCAGCATGCCCTGCACCGGTGCATCCGCTTTGGTGACGCGGGAGAAGATTTTCGGGAAGTACCCTTCGTCAGCCGAGGATTTAAAGACCTGAGCGATGGTGAACTGCCAGCCGAGGAGTGAACCGCAGCAGGACATCACCATCAGGCCCATGATCACTTTCCCGACTTCCGGGGTGAACATCTGCGCAAAGGCCAGACCAAACGGCGCCGTAGAGTTAGCCAGATCCATGTTTGGCACAATCCCGGCAATCACGTTAGTCGAGACGATATAGATCACCGCCGCGCCCAGCGTTCCGCCGAGGACCGCAATCGGGACGTTTTTCTCAGGGTTCTCAACCACTTCCGCATTCGCGCAGGCAGATTCCAGACCGAGGAAGGCCCAAAGCGTCATGGCAATGGAAGAACCCACTGCGGTAAAGAACGGTACATGGTGAGGGTTCCAGGAGTTCGCGTACAAGGTCGGGCTGAACCAGAACCAGCCGATGATGCACAGGCCAACAACCGGGATAATCACGCCCCAGACGGTGATGCTGCTGAGCTGTCCGGTGATACGCGCGCCGCCAAAGTTAGCCACGGTGCAGATCCACAGCACACCGATGGTCGCCAGCCCAATTTGTACCGGGCTCAGCGTGGCACCAAACAGCTCCGTACCGTAACCCACGGCGGAAATGGCAATCGCCACGTTAGCGATCAGCAATGACACACCATAGGTATAGTTGGCCATAAAGTTGCCTGACTTACCAAAGGCGTATTCTGCATAGCCCCCCATCCCGCCTGACTTGCGGCTGAACATCCCGCATTTGGCAAAGGCCCATGCCAGGGCCATTGACCCTACGGCGGTCACCAGCCAGGAGATAATCGAAATGGTTCCCACTTCTGCAAGCTTGGTCGGCAGCATGATGATCCCTGACCCCATCATGTTAACCATGGTGAGGATGGTCAGCTGCACCACGCCCATTTTGTTGGATTTACTCATAATTTCTCTCCTTTCAGCAGTGCAGGCTGAGCGGTGGGTTGTTTGATGACGTTGCAGCGAACCTCTTTGCGCCCTTCACACTCCTCGACATACACGCCCTGCAGTTCCGGTGCGAAGCCAGGCAGAAGGTTGATGCCTTCTTCCAGTGCGGCAAAGTAGCGCAGTACGGAACCGCCCCAGACTTCCCCTGGGACAACACACAACACTCCTGGTGGATAAGGGAGTGCGCCTTCGGCAGCGATGCGACCTTCCGCGTCGCGCAGGGACACCAGTTCAACTTCACCGCGCAGATAGGCGTAGTTCGCATCTTGTGGATTCATCATCACGCGTGGGAAGTGGGATTTGCGGAACATCTCTTTTTGCAGCTGTTTCACGTTGTGACGGGCATACAGGTCATGCATCTCCTGGCAAATCTGGCGCAGGGTGTAATCTGCGTAACGCTCAGGATGTTGTTTGTAAAGAGAAGGCAGGACGTCTTTCAGCGGAACATCGCTCTCGAGCAGTTTTTCGAAGCGCACCAGCTGTGCCACCAGTTGTTGCAGTTTGCCCATATCCTCTGCTGGGGTGAGCAGGAACAGGATCGAGTTGAGGTCACATTTCTCCGGCACAATGCCGTTTTCACGCAGGAAGTTGGCAAGGATTGTGGCAGGTACCCCGAAATCCTCATACTCGCCGGTACGCGCGTTAATGCCTGGCGTGGTCAGCAGCAGTTTGCACGGGTCGATAAAATATTGATGTTCGGCGTAGCCCTCAAAAGCATGCCAGTTCTCACCGGGAACAAAATGGAAGAAGCGCAGATCGGTAGCGATTTCCGACGTCTCCCAGCTTTCCCACGGACGACCATCCACCATATCTGGCACGAATGGACGCAGATACTGGCAATTCTGCAGGATCAGCTTACGCGCTTCGATACCGGTGACCACGCAGTCCATCCACATGTTGCGGCCACTCTGGCCTTCATGCATGCGGGCGTTGATATCCAGTGCGGCAAACAGCGGATAGAACGGGCTGGTGGAGGCGTGCATCATAAAGGCATTATTCAGACGCTTGTGGGGCACATAGCGCTGTTGACCTTTAATGTGGCTGTCTTTCTTGTGGATCTGCGAGGTTTGCGAGAAGCCAGCCTGTTGTTTATGCACGGACTGGGTCACCAGAATGCCCGGGTCGTTTTCGTTCAGTTCCAGCAGCAGTGGAGAGCAGTCGGCCATCATCGGAATAAACTGCTCGTAACCTACCCAGGCTGAGTCAAACAGGATGTAGTCACACAGAGGGCCAATCTTATCTACCACCTGACGAGCGTTATAAATGGTGCCATCGTAAGTACCTAGCTGGATTACCGCCAGGCGGAACGGACGTGCATCACGCGCTCTGCCTGGTGCGACTTCTGATACCAGCTCGCGCAGATAACTCTCTTCAAAGCAGTGGGCGTCAATACCCCCGATAAAGCCGTACGGGTTACGCGCGGTTTCCAGATAGACCGGTGTTGCACCTGCCTGGAGGAGGGCACCGTGATGGTTCGATTTATGGTTGTTACGGTCAAACAGGACCAGGTCGCCAGGAGTGAGCAGGGCGTTAAGCACTACTTTGTTGGATGATGACGTTCCATTCAGCACGAAGTAGGTCTTATCGGCATTAAAGACTTTCGCCGCATGTTGCTGCGCAATGCACGGCGCACCTTCATGGATCAGCAGATCGCCCATCGCCACGTCGGCGTTGCACAGATCGGAACGGAAGAGCGTTTCACCAAAGAAATCGACAAACTGATTACCGGCAGGATGGCGGCGGAAGAACTGGCCGCCCTGATGCCCCGGGCAGTCAAAGGCGCTGTTACCCTGTTTCACGTAGTCGACCAGGGCGCGGAAAAACGGCGGTCGCAACTGGGTTTCATACTTCTGGGCCGCCGCTTCCAGTTGACGTCCATAAAAGTCGTTGCTGGTGTCTGAGTGTTCGAAAACGCCGTGAATGCGCGATAAGTAGTCTGCCGGGATGATCTCTTCTTTGTGCGTTGCGACAAAAACAGGAATGCCAAACCCGGTGGCTTCTATTTCTTCCAGAATGCCGCTGGAAATATCGCTGACCGCCAGAACAATAGCGGCAACATCAATATAATCAGAGGCTCTGACATCCACGAGTTCACGCTGAGTGGTAAAGCAATCAGGGCATGCACGGCTGGCTGCGATTTTTAAATTTTTCATCTTTATCTCTTTATTTTAGGTAATAGAAGTCCCTCGATTCTTTGTAAAAAAGAAATCGATAATTTCCCGGAAAAAAAGCAAAGGGTGACCGCTGATTAAAATCAGTGAGTTGCTTTTTGATGATTGAAATTCAGTCTGCCCGGTTGCAGATGCGTCTGAATTAAGATGAATAAGCGCACGGGTTCACAGGCAATTGCCTGTAAATAAATGAGTTTCAGGATGACCTGTAAGCGGGTGCGCCAGAAGTCGAAGGACTACCGGGCATTAAAGAGATGAAAGTCAAAGCAGTTTCGGTGGGCAAACATCATGATATGTGTTGTCCGCCTTATATGGGGCATTAAACGATTGTTGTTTTCCATGTTTCATTTTCCTTTCAGTAATTGAAAGCATGGTCATTTTATCCAGGAAAGGGCTATGAACTGTGAAGAAGATCACCATTAACCGATCAAATCAGAAATAAATATTCGTTTTTGATGAATATCGCAGATCAAAATGCTGATTTGTTGGTGATGCGTTAATGGGTTGTGTTATTAATGTTTTGAATGGGCAAAAATAAGACGGAAAAATAACCATCGGGTTATTTTCAGAATATTTAATAAGTGAGCTTAGTTTTATTTATAAATAAAAATGAATAGTTATTCAAAGCATAAACCGATAACCGATACCGGTTTCAGTTAATAAATGACGAGGGCGAGCGGGGTCGACTTCGAGTTTCTGACGAAGGTGTCCCATATATATGCGTAAATAGTGACTATGCTCCACGGCATTTGGCCCCCATACCTGGTTCAGTAGCTGGCGTTGGGTGAGCACCTTCCCGTGGTTATTGAGCAACACGGCAAGCAGTCGAAATTCTATTGGGGTGAGATGGATCTCCTCCTCACCACGCACAATGCGCCGGGCGGCAAGGTCAACCTGGATATCACCAAACGTGTACGTGGGATCGGCGGGCGTGGTGGCGCTGTGACGACGCAGCGCCACGCGAAGGCGAGCCTGTAGCTCGCCAATGCCGAAAGGTTTAATCAGATAGTCATCCGCTCCGGCGTCCAGCGCCGCGATTTTATCCGTCTCTTCAGTACGTGCTGAAAGCACCAGAATCGGCATCTGGCTCCACTGGCGGACTTCACGGATAAAATCAATACCGTCACCATCCGGCAGACCAAGGTCGAGGATCACCAGGTCCGGCTTGCGTGTGGCGGCTTCAATTAAACCCCGTTGGAGCGTACCCGCATCATGAACGCGCAGGCCATCTCCTTCCAGCGCAGCGCGCAGAAAGCGGCTAATGGCGATCTCATCTTCAACAATCAGAACGTTGATCACAAATCCTCTGGTAATTCATTAAGTTCCGGCGGGGTTTCCAGAGGAAGTGTAACACAAAAACGCGCGCCTCCATCCGGACGGTTCTCTGCGGAAATGGTCCCGCCATGGACATCAATAATCGCCTGGCAAATGGCCAGACCCAGCCCAACCCCCGGAATGGCCGACTCCTTATTGCCACGCGCGAATTTTTCGAAAATGGCCAGCTCTTGTCCGGCAGGAATACCTGGCCCGGTATCCCAGACTTCAAGGCGAAGCGTCTGATCTTCCACCGTTGCATCGACCCCAATCTGGGCGCTGGATCCTGCATACTTACCGGCATTTTCCAGCAGGTTGATCAGCACCCGTTCAAACAGCGGACCATCAACGTGAATTAAGGTAAGCGGTTCAGGCATGTTCAACGCAATATGGCGCCCGCCAAGGCCTGGCTCCAGCATTTTCAGCGCGCTGCCAACTACCTCTTCGAGCGTGAGCCACTCTTTTTTGAGGTTAAATCCGCCTGACTGAATACGCGCCATATCAAGCAGATTATTCACCAGGCGCGTGGTATTCAGTACATGCTGGCGGATCTCGCTGGCCTGAAGAGCATGTTTAGAGCCTTCTGCCGCCAAATCCAGGGTCAGGATTTCTGACTGACCAAACAGGACGGTGAGTGGGGTCCGCAGATCGTGAGAGAGCGCCGCAAGCAATGAGTTACGAATACTCTCACGCTCGCTTGCCAGACGCGCCTGTTCTTCGCTGGCAGTCAGCGCCAGCCGTTCGAGCGCGCTGGCAACCAGCAGCGTAAAGGTTTCCAGCAGTCGTTGCTGCTCAGGGATCATCAGTTGACGCAGATTTGACGGCTCAACGATAACCAGCCCCTGGTTTTTATCTGCACTGCGCAGCGGCAAAATTTGATAAGGCACGCCGGGCAGGGTGTCTGTCCCCGCGCCCGCCGGTAAACCCTTGTCAAAGCTCCAGCGCGCGATGGCTTCGTCCCAGGGCGTCATGCCTGTGGCCGACGTCAGTGGGCGCAGCTTGCCGTGTTCGTCCGGGAGTAAAATCAGGTTGCTGGCATGAAACGTCGAGCGGATAAACTGCTCGCTGGTCTGCACGATATCCAGCGGCGTGCGACCCACCGCCAGCGATTTCGACATCTCATAGAGATGACGCGTGCGTTGTTCGCGATAACGGGCAATACGCGCCTGATAGCGCACGCCCGCCGTCAGATTACCGATCACCAGCCCGACGGTGAGCATCACGGCGAAGGTGAGTATGTACTGTACGTCCGAAACGGCAAGCGTTCCGCGGGGGGCAATAAAGAACAGATCGAAGCTGATAACGTTGATAACCGTCGCCAGTACCGACGGCCAGCGTCCGTAAAAGAGTGCCACAACCACCACGCCAAGGAGGTAGACCATCACCAGGTTGGCGGCATCAAACGCAATCAGCCACTGGCTGGCAATCACGGTAATCAGGGCGCAAAGCACGACGGCGACAAAGCAACCGCGAAGCTGAATGCGCCATTTATCGCTAAAGGTGCGGCTGTCTGGCGCGCGAGTCGGTAAGGGGGTGGGTTTGTCATCCAGTGCAACGATCACCAGATCCAAATCAGGCGCGCGGCGAGCCAGTTTGTCAGCAAAAGATTCGCGGCTAAACCAGCGACGGTGCTGGCGACGACCAATCACAATCTTCCCCAGGTTATGTTCGCGCGCGTAGCGCAGAATAGCTTTATCTTCCTGAGGATCGGAAAGGGTCGCCGTTTCCGCGCCCAGCTCCTGGGCCAGGCGCAGCGAACTCAGAATTGCCCGGCGTTGGTTTTCTGGTAGCGCGTGTAGCTGCGGCGTTTCGACATACACCGCATGCCAGACGCTGCCAAATTTGGCCGCAAGGCGAGCGGCGGTGCGGACAAGTTTTTCATTGCCGCTGCCGTGACCAATACACAGGAGGATGGCATCCCGCGTATGCCAGACGCGTTCCTGGCCTTGCAGATCACGCCAGGCACGCATCTGATCGTCAACACGGTCAGCAGTTCGGCGTAAAGCCAGTTCGCGCAGGGCAATCAGGTTGCCTTTGCGAAAGAAATGTTCGATGGCGCGCTCGGCCTGGCCGGCGATATAGACTTTGCCTTCGTGCAGACGCTGGCGCAAATCATCAGGCGGAAGGTCGACCAGCACCACCTCGTCCGCGGAATCGAAGAAGGGGTCAGGCACCGTCTCGCGCACCTGAATGCCGGTCACGCCGCTCACTACGTCGTTCAGGCTTTCGAGATGCTGAACGTTAACCGTCGTGAAAACGTCAATACCGGCTTCAAGTAACTCTTCAACGTCCTGCCAGCGTTTTGGATGGCGTGAGCCTGGCGCATTGCTGTGCGCCAGTTCGTCCATCAGGATAAGCGCGGGACGACGGGCGAGGGCGGCATCGAGATCGAATTCGGTGACTAACCGACCACGATGGCTGATGCGTCGGGGCGGCTGCGTGGCCAGCCCCTTCAGCAGCGACGCCGTCTCTTTACGTCCGTGGGTTTCTACCACGCCGATCAGTATATCGAGCCCCTGCGCCCGAAGCCGCTGGGCTTCTGTCAGCATGGCGAAGGTTTTCCCGACGCCCGCGCAGGCGCCGAAGAAGATTTTCAATTTGCCACGATGGGCTTCAGCCGTCTGTTCTAGCAGCCTGTCCGGATCCGGGCGCATGGGCTCGTCGGTCATTTAGTTTTTCCTTAGCGCGTCCAGCGCCAGATTCAGCTCAACAATATTTACCACAGGCATGCCGATGAAGCCGACCAGCGGCTTTTGCGTGTGCTCTGCAACCAGCTGGCTGACCTGCTCGACGGTCAACTGACGGGCGGCGGCGACGCGCGGGATCTGCCATGCCACTGCTGCTGGCGTCAGGCTGTAGTCCAGCCCGCTGGCAGAGGCCGTCACCAGTTCCACGGGAACCTCGCGGCTGGCCTGAGGATTGGCGCTGCGCAGAGCTGCCACGCGTTCAGCGACGGCTTTGTCCAGCTCTGGGTTGCTGCCTGCCAGGTTGCTGCCACCGGAAGCCATCGGATTATACGGGCTTTCGGCAGTGGCGGAAGGGCGTCCCTGGAAGTAACGGGCATCCGTAAAGTTCTGTCCAATCAGGCGCGAACCGCGGTTTTCACCGTTTTGCATAATCAGCGAGCCATTGGCCTGATCCTTAAACCACCACTGGCCCAGCGCGGTGGTCACCAGCGGATACAGCCCGCCAGTAATCAGAGACAGCAGAATAAACAGAAGTATAGCGGGGCGTAACATCGTCATTTGATTCACCTTTTAAACCAGGCCGAACAGCGTCAACAGCAAGTCGATAACCTTGATGCCGATGAAGGGCACCACAAGTCCACCCAGGCCGTAAATCCACAGGTTGCGGCGCAGCATGGCGGCCGCAGTGAGTGGTTTATAGATCACGCCTTTCAGCGCCAGCGGGATCAGGAAGACAATAATCAGGGCGTTAAAGATCACTGCGCTCAGAATGGCCGAGGCCGGAGAGTGCAGGTGCATCACATTAAGTGCATTCAGTTGTGGATAGGTCGCGGCAAACGCGGCCGGAATAATGGCGAAATACTTTGCCACGTCATTGGCGATACTGAACGTGGTTAGCGAACCGCGCGTCATTAGCATCTGTTTGCCGATGTGCACCACTTCAATCAGCTTGGTCGGGTTAGAGTCGAGATCAACCATGTTGCCCGCCTCTTTGGCTGCCTGGGTACCGGAGTTCATCGCCACTGCCACGTCGGCCTGCGCCAGGGCAGGGGCATCGTTGGTACCGTCCCCGGTCATCGCCACCAGACGACCTTCCGCCTGATACTGGCGGATCAACGCCAGTTTGGCTTCCGGTGTGGCTTCGGAAAGAAAATCATCGACGCCCGCTTCGGCGGCAATCGCCGCGGCAGTAAGACGGTTGTCCCCGGTGATCATCACCGTTTTGATCCCCATTTTACGCAACTGGGCAAAACGTTCTTTGATGCCGCCTTTGACGATGTCCTTCAGGGCAATCACCCCCAGAACATGAGCCCCCTCAGCTACCACCAGCGGTGTGGCACCCTGACGGGCAACGCTCTCAACCAGGTTGTCTACTTCCGGTGGGAAATGACCGTTGTTGGCTTCAATGTGGCGACGAATCGCATCAACGGAACCTTTACGGATCATGCGATCCTGAATGTTAATCCCACTCATGCGGGTTTGCGCCGTGAAGGGCACGAAAGTGGCATGCAGGTTCTGAACGTCGCGCTGGCGCAGGTTAAAGCGCTGCTTAGCAAGAATCACAATACTGCGGCCTTCCGGCGTTTCATCGGCAAGGGAAGAGAGTTGCGCGGCATCTGCCAGCGTTTTTTCATCCACGCCTGGAGCGGGTAAGAAATCTGACGCCTGGCGGTTGCCGAGGGTGATGGTCCCGGTTTTATCCAGCAGCAACACATCCACGTCGCCGGCGGCTTCAACGGCACGTCCACTGGTAGCGATGACGTTGGCACCGAGCATACGGCTCATGCCGGCCACGCCGATAGCCGACAACAGGCCGCCAATCGTGGTTGGGATCAAGCAGACCAGCAACGCCACCAGAACGGTAATGGTCACTGCAGTGCCACCGTAGGCGGAGAATGGCCACAGCGTCGCGGTTGCCAGCAGGAAGACGATCGTCAAGGCCACGAGCAGAATGGTCAGTGCGATTTCGTTAGGTGTTTTACGACGCTGCGCGCCTTCCACCATGGCGATCATCCGGTCGAGGAACGTTTCCCCCGGGTTAACGCTACACTGGATCACCAGCCAGTCGGAGAGAATGCGCGTCCCGCCCGTCACGGAGGCGAAATCGCCGCCGGACTCACGGATCACCGGCGCGGATTCACCGGTGATGGCGCTTTCATCCACCGATGCGCCGCCTTCAATCACTTCACCATCACAAGGGATAATGTCGCCGGCTTCCACCAGTACCACATCGCCCTTACGCAGTTCATCCGCCGGAACGTGATCCATCTGCGCACCGTATCTCGGTTCACGCAACTTGCGCGCGAAGGCAGTCTTTTTTACCCCTTTCAGGCTGTTGGCCTGGGCTTTACTCCGGCCTTCTGCCAGTGCTTCTGCAAAGTTGGCAAACAGCACGGTAAACCACAGCCACAGGCTGATGGCGCCGGTAAACATCGTATTTCCCGGCATGTGGCCCGTTCCCATGGCAATCGCCAGGGCGGTGGTCAGAACACTGCCCGCCCAGACAATAAACATCACCGGGTTGTGCCACTGGACGCGCGGACTCAACTTTTTCACCGCATCCATAAGCGCCTGGCGAACTAATGACGGTTCGAGCAGGGCCAGTTGTTTACGACTCATGACAATTTCTCCGCAAAATCAGCGTAAAGAGAGGAATTCCGCGACCGGGCCTAACGCGAGGGCGGGGATAAAGGTCAGGGCGCCGACCAGCAACACGGTGCCTGTCAACAGGCCGATAAACAGCGCGCCGTGGGTCGGTAATGTGCCAGTGGTGGTCGGTTGAATTTTTTTACTCACCAGCGATCCGGCAATGGCCATGACCGGCACAATGACGCCAAAGCGACCAAAGAACATGCAGAACGCCAGCAGGCAGTTCCAGAAAGGCGAGTTGGCGCTTAAGCCGGCAAAGGCGCTACCGTTGTTGTTAGCCGCAGACGAGACGGCATACAGCACTTCACTGAAGCCATGGATACCCGGGTTAAAGATGCCGCTGCGTCCGGCTTCGGTCATCAGCGCCAGCGCGGTGCCGAGCAGCACGAGGGCAGGGGTGACCAGAATCGCCAGCGCGGTTAATTTCATCTCGCGAACGTCGATTTTTTTACCGAGGTATTCCGGGGTGCGGCCAATCATCAGACCGGCAATAAACACCGCCAGCAGCACAAACAGCAGCATGCCGTAAAGACCTGAGCCCACGCCACCAAACACCACTTCGCCAATCTGCATCAGCCACATTGGGATCATGCCACCCAGTGCCGTAAAGGAGTCATGCATAGCATTTACCGCCCCGCAGGATGCCGCCGTGGTGACGACGGCATACAGGCTGCTGGCGAGAATGCCAAAGCGGCTCTCTTTACCTTCCATGTTGATTGCGCTATCAGCACCCAGTGAGAGGAAATGCGGATTACCCTGCCATTCTGCCCACATGACCAGCGCAACGCAGACCACGAAGATCAGCGACATAGTCCACAGCAGTGTGCGTCCCTGACGGCGATCGTTGACCACGTCGCCAAAGGCAAAGCAGAGTGCGGCAGGAATCAGGAAGATTGCCAGCATCTGCACGTAATTGGTCAAGGTGGTAGGGTTTTCAAACGGATGAGACGAGTTGGCGTTAAAGAAGCCACCACCGTTCGTTCCGAGCATCTTGATGGCTTCCTGTGATGCCACCGGACCCATCGGCAGGAGCTGTTTTGCACCTTCCAGCGAGGTATAAGATGCATAAGGCAGCAGGTTTTGCAGGGTGCCTTGCTGAATAAAGAACAGCGCGATCAGCAGCGCAATGGGCAGCAGGATCCACAGCGTGATGCGCGTCAGATCCACCCAGGCATTTCCCAGCGTACTGATTTTTTGGCGTGCAAAAGCACGCGTCAGCGCGAAGATAACGGCGATACCAGTGGCGGCCGAGAGGAAGTTCTGCACGGTTAAACCGACCATCTGGCTGAAGTAGCTGAGCGTGGTTTCACCGGAATAGGACTGCCAGTTGGTGTTGGTGACAAAGCTGACTGCCGTGTTCAACGCAAGGTGCCAGGACAGACCCGGTAACTGCTGTGGATTGAGCGGCAGAATACCCTGCAACATCAACATGGCAAAAAGCGCAATAAGGCCAACGATATTCAGCAGCAGAATGGCTGTCAGATATTGACGCCAGTTCATTTCCTGATCACGAACTCCCAGTACACGCCAGATCCCTTTTTCAACGCTTCCCGTGCCCGGCAAAGGTACGTTGTTGATCAGCCGTGCCAGTCCTGTTCCCAGTGGCCTTGCCAGAACGAACAATACCACTAAGAAGCTGGCAATAAGCAAAAACGCCTGAGCAGCCATCAGAATGCCTCCGCATTAATCAGGGCATAGACCAGATAACCCAATAACAGGAACACCAGCACGATGCCGGCAATAAGACCTGCACTCACAATCCACCTCCGGGTGACTTTTGTTGTTGTGTTAACGGTAGGATTTCTGGCGCAAAGATTTCGCAAAAATGGGGAGGGCGGGTGTAAAAAAAGTATAAAAATGACAAAGCCCACAATTTAACTATTGATAAGTAAACTGTTAACTTTTTTGTAACTTAATTACGGCGCGAGTGTAAATTTTCACTAAACGGACAAAAATAAGTGGTCGGATGAGTAGTAAAATTACAAACAAAGCGATATTATTTTAGCCAGGTCACAGATTTTGAATTTTCCGGATGACGTTTCCGGCCAACTATAGGGGAGAAAAATATGGATCTTTATAAAGAGTTTCCGGCTCATATCGTTTTCATGCGTCGCACTTTCGCCGTAGTGGCTGGTGTGCTGGCGCTGCCGGTGATGCTGTTCTGGAAAGATCGTGCACGTTTTTACAGCTATCTGCACCGCGTCTGGGCGAAAACCAGCGAGAAGCCGGTGTGGATGGATCAGGCCGAGAAAGCGACCTGCGATTTCTACTGATACAAAGATTCCACACAGCAATAAAAAAACCGCCAACAGCAATGTGGCGGTTTTTTTGTCCCTCGGGATTCGCGGTCCGTTGGGTGGTTTTCAAGCTCTCGTCAGAGGCTTACAAGAATATCTCAGGTCCTTATGTAATCAAACTGCAACTCCCTAAATATATTCTTAGAAATCACTTCCATGGGTTACGTTTTACGCCACGGCCAACTAGTATGCAGCGTCCCTTTCCGCCATCTTGCACATGGGCACCGGTCCCGGGAAAGGCGTCACCACAACCGTAAGTCAGGCTTTCGTCAGAGCTTGTGTCCACCGACTTATCACCGGTGGTGAACGGTGGAGCGGTTAGCAGCAGGGACCGCATAATGAAACGCTATTTTTGCATCGCGTTCATTGTCGCCAGCGTACTCGTTGTAAAAAGTGATGAACCGAACGGGTTTATTGCATTTTCCTCCATAGCGCAGGACAAGTAGCGTTAAGGCCGCCCCGGGCGGCCTTTTTTATTTCATCGCGTCTACACTTCATGGCAAAGTACATAAAAGCCTGCACCATTTTCTCTTTGGTGGCATGGCCTTACGGACATAATGGATATTTGCCTGGAGTTTTATGCCCACCCATCTGGTTTGGTTTCGCGCGGACCTGCGCGTACATGACAACATCGCACTCGCGGCGGCCTGTCGCGCCAAAGACGCTAACGTACTGGCTCTGTTTATTGCCACGCCCGAGCAGTGGCGGCAGCATGATATGGCTCCCCGCCAGGCGGCCTTGCTCCGTGCCTGGCTGAACGATCTGCAGCACTCGCTGGCCGAAAAAGGCATTCCCCTGATTTATAGAGAGGTGAGTGACTTTGCCGCACAGCTTCAGACGGTACAGGAGATCTGTCAGCAGAACGAAGTCACACATCTTTTTTATAACTATCAGTACGAGCTGAACGAACGTCAGCGAGATCGCCAGCTGGAGTCAATCCTGAAGGATGTTCAGTGCCAGGGATTTGATGACAGCGTGATGCTGGCACCGGGCAGCGTCATGACCGGTGGTCATGAAATGTATAAAGTGTTTACGCCCTTTAAAAATGCCTTTGTTAAACGTCTTAAAGAGGCACTGCCGGAGTGCGTGGTCGCTCCTGCTGTCCGGGGCGACGTGATAGCGGATCTGCCTGAGCTGACATTTAACTATCCCCAGCAGGCGTTCAATGCACTTCTGATCCCCGAAAACGAGAAATCTGCTATCGCGAAACTGCGCCAGTTTTGCAAACAGGGCGCGGGCGAATATGACACGCGCAGGGATTTTCCCGCTATTGAAGGAACCAGCCGTTTATCGGCCTGTTTAGCGCTGGGTGTCCTTTCTCCGCGCCAGTGTTTGCACCGCCTTCTGGCCGAACAACCTCAGGCGCTGGACGGAGGCGTGGGCTCGGTCTGGCTTAACGAACTTATCTGGCGCGAATTCTATCGCCATTTGATGACGTATCACCCTGATTTATGTAAGCATCGGCCATTCATTCCCTGGACCGATAACGTAAAATGGCAGTATAGCGAGACGCTTTTACAGGCCTGGCAGAAGGGAGAAACGGGCTACCCAATTGTTGATGCCGCGATGCGCCAACTGAATGAAACCGGGTGGATGCACAACCGTCTGCGGATGATCGCCGCCAGCTTCCTGGTGAAAGATCTGCTTATCGACTGGCGTATCGGGGAGCGCTATTTTATCTCTCAGTTGATCGATGGCGATCTGGCGGCGAACAACGGTGGCTGGCAGTGGGCGGCCTCTACCGGCACCGATGCGGCTCCCTATTTCCGGATTTTTAATCCAACCACCCAGGGGCAAAAATTTGATGCTGAAGGTGCGTTTATTCGCGCCTGGGTACCTGAACTGAAGGATGTTCCCGCCAAAGCGATTCACGAACCGTGGGTCTGGGCGGATAAACAGCGCGTCACGCTGGATTATCCTCGTCCGATTGTTGACCATAAACAGGCGCGCGTCGCCACGCTGGCGGCGTACGAAGCCGCCCGTAAAGCTTAAGAGAATCATGATGAAAAATAGCGAACTGGAAAGCCTGATTAACGAAAAACTGAACAGTGCCTCCTTCAGCGATTATGGCCCGAATGGGCTTCAGGTTGAAGGACGTGAAACGGTACAGAAAATTATCACCGGTGTGACGGCAAGCCAGGCGCTGCTGGATGAAGCTGTCCGTCAGGACGCAGACGCGGTGATTGTCCATCACGGTTATTTCTGGAAAAACGAATCGCCGATTATTCGCGGAATGAAGCGCAACCGCCTGAAAACGCTGCTGGCAAATGACATCAACCTGTACGGCTATCACCTGCCACTGGATGCACACCCGGAACTGGGAAACAACGTCCAGCTCGCACAGCTTCTGGGAATTACCGTGATGGGTGAGATTGAACCTCTGGTGCCGTGGGGCGAACTGGCGATGCCGGTTCCGGGTCTGGAGCTGGCCTCCTGGATTGAAGCGCGTCTGGGGCGTCGCCCATTGTGGTGCGGTGATACCGGACCGGATCTGGTTAAACGTGTTGCCTGGTGTACCGGTGGCGGACAGGGCTTTATCGACAGCGCTGCCCGCTTCGGCGTCGATGCGTTCATCACCGGCGAAGTCTCAGAGCAGACGGTTCACTCTGCTCGTGAGCAGGGTCTGCACTTTTACGCGGCAGGCCACCATGCCACTGAGCGCGGTGGCATTCGTGCCCTCAGTGAATGGCTGACGGAAAATACCGAGCTGGATGTGTCCTTTATTGATATCCCCAACCCGGCCTGATGAGAGGTGATTAAGTGCAGCGAGCGCGTTGTTATCTTCTGGGGGAAACCGCAGTCGTACTGGAGCTTGAACCCCCGATCACGCTAGCCACACAAAAGCGTATCTGGCGGCTGACGCAGCGTCTGGCCGAGATCCCTGAAGTGGTGGAAACCATTCCAGGTATGAATAACATCACCGTGGTACTGCGTAATCCGCATACTCTGGCCCTCGATGCCATCGAACGTTTGCAGCGCTGGTGGGAAGAGAGTGAGGCGCTGGAGCCTGACTCCAGAACGATTGAGATCCCGGTCGTTTATGGTGGTGCGCAGGGGCCCGATCTCTCTGTGGTGGCTGAACACTGCGGCTTAACGGAAAAGCAGGTCGTTGAGCTGCACGCCTCCGTTGATTACGTTGTCTGGTTTTTAGGATTTCAACCGGGCTTTCCGTATCTGGGAGGGCTCTCTTCAAGGCTGTATACGCCGCGTCGCGCCGAGCCTCGCCTGAGTGTGCCAGCAGGTACTGTTGCGATTGGCGGTGAGCAGACCGGCATTTATCCACTGGCATCACCGGGTGGCTGGCAGCTTATTGGACACACGTCCACGCCGTTATTTGAACCCGGGCAGGAATCGCCGGTTCTCTTGCGTCCAGGCGATACCCTTCGCTTTATCCCGCAGAAGGAGGGGGTATGTTAACGCTTATTCGCGCCGGGCTTTACACCTCCGTTCAGGATGCAGGCCGCTTTGGTTTGCGCCAGTCTGGCGTCAGCTATTGTGGTGCGCTGGACAGGCCTGCACTGGAGATTGCTAACGTGCTGGTGGGCAACCCCGGCAATACGGCTGCGCTTGAAATTACGCTCGGTCAATGTGTCATTGAGTTTGCTCAGGAGACATGGTTTGCCTTAACCGGAGCGGGGTGTGACGCTACGCTGGATGGCAAAGCCGTCTGGACGGGCTGGAGACTGCGGGCGAAAGCCGGGCAGCGTTTGACGCTTAAACGACCTCTGCACGGCGTCCGGAGCTATCTTGCGGTCGCGGGCGGCATTGATGTACCGGAGGTCATGGGGTCTTCCAGTACCGATCAAAAAGCGGGTATCGGTGGGCACGAAGGACGTTTGTTGCGCGACGGAGATCGTCTTGCGATTAAACCTTCAGCCCGCCATTTCTCTACGACGCTGGGCGTAAAACAGCTGTTGTGGGGAAATCAAATCCGCGCGTTGCCCGGACCGGAATATCAGGAGTTTGATGAGGTTTCTCAGGAGTCTTTCTGGCGTTCACCGTGGAAAATAAGTCCGCAAAGTAACCGCATGGGCTATCGTCTTCAGGGGCAACCGCTGACCCGTACCACCGACCGGGAATTGCTTTCCCACGGTTTATTGCCCGGTGTCATTCAGGTACCGGGTAACGGTCAACCCATCGTACTGATGAACGATGCGCAGACGACGGGGGGATACCCGCGAATTGCCTGCATTATTGAAGCCGATCGCTACCATCTGGCACAAATCCCTCTCGGGCAGCCGATTCATTTTGTGCAATGTTCGCTGGAGGAAGCGCTAAAAGCGCGTCAGGATCAGCAGCGTTATCTGGAACAACTGGCGTGGAGGCTTGATGGCAAAGATTGATTTAAACGCCGATCTGGGCGAGGGCGGGAGTGCCGACGCGGAGCTGATGACACTGGTCTCTTCGGTCAATATCGCCTGCGGCTTTCATGCGGGCGATGCGCAAATCATGCTCGCAAGCGTGCGTCGAGCCATCAAAAATGGCGTGGCGATTGGCGCTCACCCGAGCTTCCCTGACCGGGAGAACTTTGGTCGCACCGCGATGAGCCTGCCACCTGAGACGGTCTACGCTCAGGTGCTCTACCAGATTGGCGCGCTGGAGGCGATGGTTCGCGCCGAGAAGGGCGCGCTGCGCCACGTGAAGCCGCACGGCATGCTCTATAACCAGGCGGCAAAAGATCCGGCGCTGGCAGATGCTATTGCCCGTGCGGTAAGAGACTGCAATTCACAGCTGATCCTGGTGGGTCTGGCAGGCAGCGAGCTTATTCGCGCCGGCGAGCGTCTGGGGTTAACCACGCGGCAGGAGGTCTTTGCCGACCGGGGTTATCAACCCGACGGCAGTCTTGTACCGCGTACGCAAGCCGGTGCGCTGATAACGGACGAAGGTAAAGCGTTGGCCCAGACGCTGGAGATGGTGCGCGCCGGGCGGGTCACCGCCGTGGATGGCACATCGGCGCACGTTCAGGCTGATACGGTATGTTTACATGGTGATGGCGAGCATGCGCTCCAGTTCGCGCGCCGCTTGCGGGCAGCGTTCTCTGAGGAGGGCATCCTTGTCAGCGCAGACTAATCATGAAAGGACAGAAAAATGCCAGAAGGCCCGGAGATCCGCCGCGCGGCGGATAGCCTCGAGGCGGCGATAAAGGGCAAACATCTGACGGAGGTCTGGTTTGCTTTTCCTCAACTGAAACCGTTTGAATCACAGCTGGTGGGGCAGACGGTAACCCATATTGAAACGCGCGGCAAAGCGTTGCTCACGCATTTTTCCCATAACCTGACGTTATATAGCCATAACCAGCTTTACGGCGTCTGGCGAGTGGTGGAGGCGGGTGAACAGCCGCAGACTACCCGCGTGCTGCGCGTCAGGCTGCAAACTGCCGATAAGGCGATCCTGCTCTATAGCGCCTCTGATATCGAAATGTTAACGCCGGAGCAACTGCTCGCACACCAGTTTCTACAGCGAGTGGGACCGGACGTACTGGATATGCGTCTGACGGCGAGCGATGTGAAGGCCCGACTGTTATCGCCCAAATTCCGTAACCGGCAGTTTTCCGGCCTGTTCCTTGACCAGGCGTTTCTGGCCGGGCTTGGCAACTACCTGCGGGTGGAAATCCTCTGGGAAGTCGGGCTGGCGCCGCAGCATAAAGCCTCTCAGCTGAGCGATGAACGGCTGGAGGCGCTGTCCCACGCGCTGCTGGACATCCCGCGACTGTCGTACAACACGCGCGGAGTGGTGGATGACAATAAGCATCACGGGGCGCTGTTCCGGTTCAAGGTGTTTCATCGGGCGGGGCAGAAGTGCGAGCGGTGCGGCGGGATTATCGACAGGATGATGCTTTCTTCAAGACCGTTTTACTGGTGTCCACACTGTCAGAAATAAAAAAGCCGGGTGGTGGCTACGCCTTACCCGGCCTACGTTTCGCACTTGTATGCCCGGTAAGCGTTAGCGCCACCGGGCTTGTCTTTTAGCGCTTCAGATCGGACTTAAAATCACGCTGCTCGTAGCCGGTATACAGCTGACGAGGACGGGCGATTTTCATGCCTTCGCTGTGCATTTCGTTCCAGTGCGCAATCCAGCCGACGGTACGCGCCATAGCGAAGATCACGGTGAACATGGAAGACGGAATACCCATCGCTTTCAGGATGATACCGGAGTAGAAATCGACGTTCGGGTAGAGTTTCTTCTCGATGAAGTACGGGTCGTTCAGCGCGATGTGTTCCAGCTCCATCGCCACTTCCAGCAGATCATCTTTGGTGCCCAGCTCTTTAAGCACTTCGTGGCAGGTCTCACGCATCACGGTGGCGCGTGGGTCGTAGTTTTTGTAAACACGGTGACCAAAGCCCATCAGGCGGAAGGAGTCATTCTTGTCTTTCGCGCGACGCACGAACTCAGGAATGTGTTCCACAGAGCTGATCTCTTCCAGCATCTTCAGCGCCGCTTCGTTCGCGCCGCCGTGCGCCGGTCCCCACAGGGAGGCGATGCCCGCAGCGATACAGGCAAACGGGTTCGCGCCTGAAGAGCCTGCGGTACGTACGGTGGAGGTAGAGGCGTTCTGTTCGTGGTCAGCGTGCAGGATCAGAATACGGTCCATCGCGCGTTCCAGAACCGGGTTCACTTCGTACTCTTCGCACGGCGTGGAGAACATCATGCGCAGGAAGTTGCCGGCATAGGAGAGGTCGTTACGTGGATACACAAACGGCTGACCGATGGAGTATTTGTAGCACATCGCTGCCATGGTTGGCATTTTGGACAGCAGACGGAACGCCGCGATATCACGGTGGCGTGGGTTATTCACGTCCAGAGAATCGTGGTAGAACGCCGCCAGCGCACCGGTAATCCCGCACATCACCGCCATCGGGTGAGAGTCACGACGGAACGCATGGAACAGACGAGTAATCTGTTCATGGATCATGGTGTGACGGGTCACGGTGGTTTTGAATTCATCGTATTGTGCCTGCGTCGGTTTTTCGCCGTTCAGCAGGATGTAGCACACTTCCAGGTAGTTGGATTCAGTGGCTAATTGATCGATGGGGAAGCCGCGATGGAGCAGGATACCTTCGTCACCGTCAATGTAGGTGATTTTGGATTCGCAAGATGCGGTAGAGGTGAATCCAGGGTCAAAGGTGAAAACTCCTTTAGAACCCAGCGTACGGATATCAATAACATCCTGACCGAGCGTGCCTTTTAGCACATCCAGTTCAATAGCAGTGTCACCATTTAGGGTGAGCGTTGCCTTCGTATCAGCCATTTACGGTCTCCTTAGCGCCTTATGCTTAAGACTGCGCTTTACCGGATTTGCTTTCAGCTGTTAATCACCGTTACCAGATTGTTATTTGGCTTACCGCTCAGCTCACGAGGACAAACCAGGGTACAGAGCTATGGCGCCTTGCAGGTAAACGAATGAAATATCAGTGAAACAACAGCAAATCAGCGTTTTTGCAGTCCGAATTATTCAAACCTGTATATCACTAATAACTGTCCTGATAACTTCGGTCAATACCATCACACTGTTACATAACTATTTGTCAGGTGAAAGAGAGACCTCATAACTTTTGCGCATTATATGCCTTTTCTGCTGACGTTTGTAACAATATTGTTTAACATTTGTCAAATCAGATGATTAAAATTTAAAAAGATGTTGTTATCGTGACCCTGATCACTGTTCCAGAGAAAACCCGACAAACTGTATGTAGGTTAATTGTAATGATTTTGTGAACGGCCTATACTGCCGCCAGGTCTCCGGAACACCCTGCAATCCCGAGCCACCCAGCGTTGTAACGTGTCGTTTAAGCATCTGGAAGCAATGTTTTGCATGACGCGCAGTTATAGAAAAGGAACGCTGCTTGACCCGCATCGCAGTCCGGAGGAAGGAAACAATAAGAACAGCATGTGGGCGTTATTCATGATAAGAAATGTGAAAAAACAAAGACCTGTCAATCTGGATCTCAAAACGATCCGGTTCCCTGTAACAGCAATAGCGTCCATTTTGCACCGCGTTTCTGGTGTGATTACGTTTGTGGCGGTCGGTATTCTGCTGTGGTTACTGGGCACCAGCCTCTCTTCTCCTGAAGGATTCCTCCAGGCCTCTGCCATCATGAACAGCTTCTTCGTGAAATTTATCATGTGGGGCATTCTGACCGCGCTGGCGTACCACGTTGTGGTGGGTGTTCGCCATATGCTGATGGACTTTGGCTACCTGGAAGAAACCTTCGAAGCCGGGAAACGCTCCGCTAACATTTCATTTGTGATTACAGTCGTGCTTTCACTTCTCGCAGGAGTTCTCGTATGGTAAGCAACGCCTCCGCATTAGGACGCAACGGCGTACATGACTTCATTCTGGTCCGTGCTACCGCTATCGTTCTCACCCTTTACATTATCTATATGATCGGTTTCTTCGCGACCAGCGGCACGCTGACGTGGGAAATCTGGAGTGGGTTTTTCGGATCTGCCTTCACCAAAGTGTTCACCCTGCTGGCGCTGTTCTCCATCCTTATTCATGCCTGGATTGGCATGTGGCAGGTGTTGACCGATTACGTTAAACCACTGGCTATTCGCCTTCCTCTGCAGCTGGCAATCGTCGTTGCTCTGGTGGTTTACGTTATTTATGGATTCGTTGTGGTGTGGGGTGTGTAATGAAACTGCCAGTCAGAGAATTTGATGCTGTCGTGATTGGTGCGGGTGGCGCAGGTATGCGTGCCGCACTGCAAATTTCCCAGAGCGGCCAGACCTGTGCGCTGCTCTCAAAAGTATTCCCAACCCGTTCCCACACTGTGTCTGCGCAGGGCGGTATCACCGTTGCGCTGGGTAACTCCCATGAAGATAACTGGGAATGGCACATGTACGACACGGTAAAAGGTTCCGACTACATCGGCGACCAGGATGCCATCGAATATATGTGTAAGACTGGCCCGGAAGCGATTCTGGAGCTGGACCATATGGGTCTGCCGTTCTCCCGTCTGGAAAATGGCACCATCTATCAGCGTCCGTTTGGCGGCCAGTCGAAAAACTTCGGCGGCGAGCAGGCGGCACGTACTGCGGCGGCGGCTGACCGTACCGGCCACGCGCTGCTGCACACCCTGTACCAGCAGAACCTGAAAAACCACACCACCATCTTCTCCGAGTGGTACGCGCTGGATCTGGTGAAAAACGCCGATGGCGCAATTGTGGGTTGTACCGCGCTGTGCATCGAAACCGGTGAAGTGGTCTACTTCAAAGCACGTGCAACCGTGCTGGCAACCGGCGGTGCAGGCCGTATCTATCAGTCCACCACTAACGCCCACATCAACACCGGTGACGGCGTCGGTATGGCTATCCGCGCGGGCGTGCCGGTGCAGGATATGGAGATGTGGCAGTTCCACCCAACCGGTATCGCTGGTGCGGGCGTTCTGGTAACAGAAGGCTGCCGCGGTGAAGGTGGTTATCTGCTGAATAAACACGGCGAGCGCTTCATGGAGCGTTACGCCCCGAATGCGAAAGACCTGGCGGGTCGTGACGTGGTGGCGCGCTCCATCATGATCGAAATCCGTGAAGGCCGCGGCTGCGACGGCCCATGGGGTCCACACGCCAAGCTGAAACTCGACCATCTGGGTAAAGAAGTACTGGAGTCCCGTCTGCCAGGCATCCTGGAACTGTCCCGTACCTTCGCTCACGTTGACCCTGTAAAAGAGCCAATTCCGGTAATCCCAACCTGCCACTATATGATGGGCGGTATTCCGACCAAAGTGACCGGTCAGGCGCTGACCGTGAACGAGCAGGGCGAAGACGTGGTCATCCCTGGCCTGTTCGCAGTAGGTGAAATCGCCTGCGTATCCGTACACGGTGCCAACCGTCTGGGCGGCAACTCCCTGCTGGACCTGGTGGTGTTTGGTCGTGCGGTGGGTCTGCATCTGCAGGAATCCATTGCCGAGCAGGGCGACCTGCGTGACGCGACCGACGACGAAATTGGTGCCTCTCTTGAGCGCCTCAACCGCTGGAACGGCAACCGTAACGGCGAAGATCCGGTGGAAATCCGTAAAGCGCTTCAGGAATGTATGCAGCACAACTTCTCGGTATTCCGTGAAGGTGACGCGATGGCCAAAGGTCTTGAGCAGCTGAAAGCGATCCGCGAGCGTCTGAAAAATGCCCGTTTGGACGACACTTCCAGCGAGTTCAACACCCAGCGCGTTGAGTGCCTGGAGCTGGATAACCTGATGGAAACTGCATTTGCCACCGCGATGTCGGCAAACTTCCGTACCGAAAGCCGTGGCGCGCATAGCCGCTTCGACTTCCCGGAGCGTGACGATGAAAACTGGCTGTGCCATTCCCTGTATCTGCCAGAATCGGAAACCATGACGCGCCGTCAGGTGAACATGGAACCGAAACTGCGTCCGGCGTTCCCGCCGAAGATTCGTACTTACTAATGCGGAGACAGGATAATGAAACTCGAATTCTCAGTTTATCGTTATAACCCGGATGTTGATGATGCTCCGCGTATGCAGGATTACACCCTGGAAGCGGAAGAAGGTCGTGACATGATGCTGCTGGATGCCTTAATCCAGCTGAAAGAAAAAGATCCGACGCTGTCGTTTCGTCGTTCCTGCCGTGAAGGGGTGTGTGGCTCTGACGGCGTGAACATGAACGGCAAAAATGGCCTGGCCTGCATCACGCCAATTTCCGCGTTGCAGCGTCCAGGTCAGAAAATTGTTATCCGTCCTCTGCCTGGCCTGCCGGTCGTGCGTGATTTGGTGGTGGACATGGGGCAATTCTATGCACAATATGAGAAGATTAAGCCTTACTTGTTGAATAATGGGCAAAATCCGCCCGCTCGCGAGCACTTACAGTCTCCTGAGCAGCGTGAAAAACTCGATGGGCTGTACGAGTGTATTCTCTGTGCATGTTGTTCGACGTCCTGCCCATCGTTCTGGTGGAACCCGGACAAGTTTATCGGCCCGGCGGGTCTGCTGGCTGCCTATCGCTTCCTGATCGATAGCCGCGACACCGAAACCGATAGCCGTCTGGAAGGACTGAGTGACGCTTTCAGCGTATTCCGCTGCCATAGCATCATGAACTGCGTCAGTGTGTGTCCGAAGGGGCTGAACCCGACGCGCGCCATCGGCCATATTAAGTCGATGTTGTTGCAGCGCAGTGCGTAAGTAGTGAGAGGGGAGCGCTGTTCCCCTCACCCTGACCCTCTCCCCGTGGGAGAGGGGACAGATTGCAGAAACCTTTAAAAACTGCCCTGTACTACCCTGAAGTCCAGACAGTTTCTAAAGGTTCCTTCGCGGGCCAAATGAAAAGAGCTCGCAGGTGAACCCCGGCACGTACACGTGGTGTGCGTGGTAGTTTCTACGGCGAAAGTAAGCATAAAAATGCTTAAGGGATCACGATGCAGAACGGCGCAATGAAAGCCTGGCTGGACTCTTCTTACCTCTCTGGTGCCAACCAGAGCTGGATAGAACAGCTCTATGAAGACTTCTTAACCGATCCTGACTCAGTGGACGCAAACTGGCGTTCCATGTTCCAGCAGTTGCCTGGCACGGGAGTCAAACCGGATCAATTCCATTCCAAAACACGTGATTATTTCCGTCGTCTGGCGAAGGATGCCTCACGTTACTCTTCTGCGATTTCCGACCCTGACACCAATGCGAAGCAGGTTAAAGTCCTGCAGCTTATCAACGCTTATCGCTTCCGTGGTCACCAGCATGCGAATCTCGATCCGCTGGGACTGTGGCAGCAAGACCGTGTGGCGGATCTCGATCCGGCGTATCACGATCTGACCGAGGCCGATTTCCAGGAAAGCTTTAACGTAGGTTCCTTTGCCATCGGCAAAGACACGATGAAGCTGGGCGATCTGATTGACGCGCTCAAGCAAACCTACTGCGGCTCCATCGGCGCGGAATACATGCACATTACCTCTACCGAAGAGAAACGCTGGATCCAGCAGCGTATCGAATCCGTAGCGGGCCACGCGACCTTCTCGGCTGACGAGAAAAAACGCTTCCTGAACGAACTGACCGCTGCCGAGGGTCTTGAGCGCTATCTTGGCGCGAAATTCCCGGGCGCAAAACGCTTCTCGCTGGAAGGCGGTGATGCGCTGGTGCCGATGCTGAAAGAGCTGATTCGTCACGCCGGCAAGAGCGGCACCCGTGAAGTGGTGCTGGGCATGGCGCACCGTGGTCGTCTGAACGTACTGGTCAACGTGCTGGGTAAAAAACCGCAGGATCTGTTCGACGAATTCGCGGGCAAACATAAAGAACACCTCGGCACCGGCGACGTGAAGTACCACATGGGCTTCTCGTCTGATATCGAAACCGAAGGTGGTCTGGTTCACCTGGCGCTGGCGTTTAACCCGTCGCACCTGGAAATCGTCAGCCCGGTGGTTATCGGTTCCGTGCGTGCGCGTCTGGATCGTCTGGACGAGCCTAGCAGCAATAAAGTACTGCCAATCACCATCCACGGTGATGCGGCGGTAACAGGGCAGGGCGTGGTTCAGGAAACCCTGAACATGTCCAAAGCGCGTGGTTACGAAGTGGGCGGTACCGTTCGCATCGTGATTAACAACCAGGTGGGCTTCACCACCTCTAACCCGCTGGATGCACGTTCTACCCCGTACTGCACCGACATCGGTAAAATGGTACAGGCGCCGATCTTCCACGTTAACGCGGATGACCCGGAAGCCGTTGCTTTTGTTACCCGTCTGGCGCTGGACTTCCGTAACACCTTCAAGCGCGATGTGTTCATTGACCTCTTCTGCTACCGTCGTCACGGCCACAACGAAGCGGATGAGCCAAGTGCAACCCAGCCGCTGATGTACCAGAAAATCAAAAAACACCCGACCCCGCGCAAAATCTATGCTGACAAGCTGGAGAGCGACAAAGTGGCGACGCTGGAAGATGCGACCGAAATGGTCAACCTCTACCGCGACGCGCTGGATGCGGGTGAATGCGTGGTGAAAGAGCTGCGCCCAATGAACATGCACTCCTTTACCTGGTCGCCGTACCTCAACCACGAGTGGGATGAGAGCTACCCGAACAAGGTCGAAATGAAGCGCCTGCAGGAGCTGGCTAAACGCATCAGCACTGTGCCTGACGCCATTGAGATGCAGTCTCGCGTGCAGAAAATCTACGCTGACCGTCAGTCCATGGCAGCAGGCGAGAAGCTGTTTGACTGGGGTGGCGCGGAAACCCTGGCTTACGCAACGCTGGTTGACGAGGGTATTCCTGTTCGTCTGTCCGGTGAAGATGCGGGCCGTGGCACCTTCTTCCACCGTCACGCAGTTGTTCACAACCAGTCCAACGGTTCAACCTACACTCCGCTGCAGCACGTGCACAACGGTCAGGGCCAGTTCAAGGTCTGGGACTCCGTGCTGTCTGAAGAAGCGGTGCTGGCATTCGAATACGGTTACGCCACCGCAGAACCTCGCCCCCTGACTATCTGGGAAGCGCAGTTCGGTGACTTCGCCAACGGTGCGCAGGTTGTGATCGACCAGTTCATCTCCTCCGGCGAGCAGAAATGGGGCCGTATGTGTGGCCTGGTGATGCTGCTGCCGCACGGCTATGAAGGCCAGGGGCCGGAGCACTCCTCCGCGCGTCTGGAACGTTATCTGCAGCTCTGCGCTGAGCAGAATATGCAGGTCTGCGTGCCGTCCACCCCGGCTCAGGTGTACCACATGCTGCGTCGTCAGGCGCTGCGCGGTATGCGCCGTCCGCTGGTGGTGATGTCGCCGAAATCCCTGCTGCGTCATCCGCTGGCCGTGTCCAGCCTGGACGAACTGGCGAATGGCACCTTCCTGCCAGCCATCGGTGAGATTGATGAACTGGATCCGCAGGCTGTGAAGCGTGTGGTGATGTGTTCTGGTAAGGTTTATTACGACCTGCTGGAACAGCGCCGTAAGAACGATCAGAAAGATGTCGCCATCGTGCGTATCGAACAGCTTTATCCGTTCCCGCACCAGGCGGTGCAGGAAGCGCTGAAACCTTACGCTCACGTACATGATTTTGTCTGGTGCCAGGAAGAGCCGCTCAACCAGGGCGCATGGTACTGCAGCCAGCATCATTTCCGTGAAGTGATTCCATTTGGGTCAGCCCTGCGTTATGCAGGTCGCCCGGCCTCCGCCTCACCGGCGGTAGGGTATATGTCCGTTCACCAGAAGCAGCAACAAGATCTGGTCAATGACGCGCTGAACGTCGATTAATTAAAGGATACATAATGAGTAGCGTAGATATTCTTGTTCCCGACCTGCCTGAATCTGTAGCAGATGCGACCGTCGCTACCTGGCACAAAAAACCAGGCGATGCCGTTAAGCGCGATGAAGTGCTGGTAGAAATCGAAACTGACAAAGTGGTACTGGAAGTACCGGCTTCGGCGGATGGTGTTCTGGATGCTGTGCTGGAAGATGAAGGCACAACCGTAACCTCTCGTCAGATCCTGGGTCGCCTGCGCGAAGGCAACAGCGCGGGCAAAGAGTCCAGCGCGAAATCTGAAGAGAAAGCCTCTACGCCGGCTCAACGCCAGCAGGCTTCTCTGGAAGAGCAGACCAACGATGCGCTCAGCCCGGCGATTCGTCGCCTGCTGGCTGAGCACAACCTGGATGCGGCTGCTATTAAAGGCACCGGTGTGGGTGGTCGTCTGACCCGCGAAGATATCGAGAAGCACCTGGCGAAAGCGCCTGCGAAAGCAGAAGCAAAAGCCCCTGCGGCAGCGCCAGCAGCGCAGCCTGCTCTGGGTGCCCGCAGCGAAAAACGTGTGCCAATGACTCGCCTGCGTAAGCGTGTGGCTGAGCGTCTGCTGGAAGCGAAAAACTCCACCGCGATGCTGACCACCTTCAACGAAGTGAACATGAAGCCAATCATGGACCTGCGTAAGCAGTACGGTGACGCGTTTGAAAAACGTCACGGTATCCGTCTGGGCTTTATGTCCTTCTACGTGAAAGCGGTGGTTGAAGCGCTGAAACGCTACCCGGAAGTGAACGCGTCCATCGACGGTGATGACGTGGTTTACCACAACTACTTCGACGTCAGCATGGCGGTATCTACTCCGCGTGGCCTGGTGACCCCAGTACTGCGTGACGTGGATACCCTGGGTATGGCTGATATCGAGAAAAATATTAAAGAGCTGGCTGTGAAAGGCCGCGACGGCAAGCTGACCGTAGATGACCTGACCGGCGGTAACTTCACCATTACCAACGGCGGCGTATTCGGTTCGCTGATGTCTACCCCAATCATTAACCCGCCGCAGAGCGCGATCCTGGGTATGCATGCCATTAAAGATCGTCCTATGGCGGTAGACGGTAAAGTTGAGATCCTGCCGATGATGTACCTGGCACTGTCTTACGATCACCGTCTGATCGATGGCCGCGAGTCCGTTGGCTTCCTGGTGGCGATTAAAGAGCTGCTGGAAGATCCAACGCGTCTGCTGCTCGACGTCTAGTTTGCAGTCTTGCCCGGCGGCATATAGCTGCCGGGCCTATAAAAGCACGACCTAACGATTACCTGAAGGATGGATAGAACACATGAACTTACATGAATATCAGGCCAAACAGCTGTTTGCCCGGTATGGCTTACCGGCTCCGGTGGGTTATGCCTGTACTACCCCGCGTGAAGCAGAAGAAGCCGCATCTAAAATCGGTTCCGGCCCTTGGGTAGTTAAGTGTCAGGTTCACGCTGGTGGCCGTGGTAAAGCGGGCGGTGTGAAGGTTGTTAAGAGCAAAGAAGAGATTCGTGCGTTTGCTGAACATTGGCTCGGCAAGCGTCTGGTGACCTACCAGACAGATGCGAACGGCCAGCCGGTTAACCAGATCCTGGTAGAAGCCGCGACCGACATCGCGAAAGAACTGTACCTGGGTGCGGTTGTTGACCGTAGTTCCCGTCGCGTGGTGTTCATGGCGTCTACCGAAGGCGGCGTGGAAATCGAAAAAGTGGCAGAAGAAACCCCTCATCTGATCCACAAAGTGGCTATCGATCCGCTGGCAGGCCCAATGCCTTACCAGGGTCGTGAGCTGGCGTTCAAACTGGGTCTGGAAGGTAAACTGGTTCAACAGTTCACCAAGATCTTCATGGGTCTGGCGACCATCTTCCTGGAGCGTGACCTGGCGCTGATCGAGATCAACCCGCTGGTGATCACCACTCAGGGCGATCTGATCTGCCTCGACGGTAAACTGGGCGCTGACGGCAACGCACTGTTCCGCCAGCCGGATCTGCGCGAAATGCGTGACCAGTCTCAGGAAGACCCGCGTGAAGCGCAGGCTGCACAGTGGGAACTGAACTATGTGGCGCTGGATGGCAACATCGGCTGCATGGTTAACGGTGCGGGCCTGGCAATGGGTACCATGGACATCGTTAAGCTGCACGGCGGTGAGCCAGCAAACTTCCTCGACGTAGGCGGTGGCGCAACCAAAGAGCGCGTAACCGAAGCGTTCAAAATCATCCTGTCTGACGACAACGTGAAGGCCGTTCTGGTTAACATCTTCGGCGGTATCGTGCGTTGTGACCTGATCGCCGACGGTATCATCGGTGCAGTGGAAGAAGTGGGTGTTAACGTTCCGGTGGTTGTGCGTCTGGAAGGTAACAACGCTGAACTCGGCGCGAAAAAACTGGCTGACAGCGGCCTGAATATTATTGCAGCGAAAAGTCTGACGGATGCAGCTCAGCAGGTTGTTGCCGCAGTGGAGGGGAAATAATGTCCGTTTTAATTAATAAAGATACCAAGGTTATCTGCCAGGGCTTCACCGGTAGCCAGGGGACTTTCCACTCCGAACAGGCGATTGCCTACGGTACGCAAATGGTTGGCGGCGTAACGCCAGGTAAAGGCGGTACTACGCACCTGGGTCTGCCGGTGTTTAACACCGTGCGTGAAGCCGTAGAAGCCACTGGCGCAACCGCGACCGTCATCTACGTTCCGGCACCGTTCTGCAAAGACTCCATTCTGGAAGCGATCGATGCAGGTATTAAACTGATCATCACCATCACTGAAGGCATCCCGACGCTGGATATGCTGACCGTGAAGGTTAAGCTGGATGAAGCTGGCGTGCGTATGATCGGCCCGAACTGCCCAGGCGTTATCACTCCAGGCGAATGCAAAATCGGTATCATGCCAGGCCACATTCACAAGCCGGGCAAAGTGGGTATCGTTTCCCGCTCCGGTACGCTGACCTATGAAGCGGTCAAACAGACCACCGATTACGGCTTCGGCCAGTCCACCTGTGTGGGCATCGGCGGTGACCCGATCCCGGGCTCTAACTTCATCGACATCCTGAAGCTGTTCCAGGAAGATCCACAGACCGAAGCGATCGTGATGATCGGTGAGATCGGTGGTAGCGCTGAAGAAGAAGCGGCTGCTTACATCAAAGAACACGTGACCAAGCCGGTTGTCGGTTACATCGCGGGTGTGACTGCGCCGAAAGGCAAGCGTATGGGTCACGCAGGTGCGATTATCGCGGGTGGTAAAGGTACGGCTGATGAGAAATTCGCAGCGCTGGAAGCCGCAGGCGTGAAAACCGTTCGCAGCCTGGCGGATATCGGCGAAGCACTGAAATCCATCATTAAGTAAATCCTCTCTGCTCTCTGCAAGGAGAGCGTTGAAATAAAAAAATGTCCGTTTCGACATGGTTGGCCGCTGTAAAGCGGCCTTTTTTTATTGCAGAAAATCCTCACGTATCGGCGTAAAGGTATCCAGCAGGGTTCCCGCCTTGTGACAGACGCAGCCGTGCATAACATTGGGTTGTTTGTACAGCGTATCGCCTGCTCTGACGATATGCGTTTCGTCGCCAATGGTAAATTCAAACTCACCGGAGAGAACATACGTCAACTGCTCGTGGGGATGGCTGTGCATGGGGCCGATGGCACCCTGCGCGAAATGTACTTCAACCGCCATCATATTGCCGGCATGGGCGAGGATCCGGCGGGTTACGCCATTCCCAGCCTCTTCCAGCTGGGTCTGATTGTGAAAAACAAACATCGTATTACCTCAGTTGTATAGTGAATGAGTGACTTCTGACCGAGCTGTCAGAGGCGGTATGTGCGGTTTAACGTCATGTCAATCACGGTTATTGTATCGTCGCTCTTCACGATATCGACTTTCCCGGTGCCCGTGAAATCTGTGACAAACACGAAGGAAATGCGCTTATCTCGGCTGCGTAATAGCAGGTAGTCGATCATCGATGTCGAAGGGTTATTCGGTCCCTGAGCTTTGATTAACGCCGTATTGTTGGTCGAAAAGCAGGTGACAGAAACCGGGGCGTCGGCCTGGAAGTGAACCTCCATTTTACCCTTCAGCGGCTGTTCAGTTGCCTGCTTAACGTAGGGGTAGCAGATCCGGACGCCATTCTGTGGCGCCGTCGGTGTTGTTGAGGCGTTGATGTGGTAAACCGCATCGACGCACTGGTAGTGAGGATTATCGACGTCCCATTTATCAATCAGCAGGTTTTCCGTCACGACGATGCTACGGCGAAAAACGATATCCCGGTAGGACTCATCATCCCACTCCACGTGAGTTTTGCTGTCGGGTAACACAGCGGCGCTGCACCAGTCCACTTCGGCGATCAGCCGCGATTCTCCCTCCTGCTGCTGGTAATCGAGAACCTTGGGTAGTGCAGGGGGCTGGTTGAGTCCGTTGACGCACAGCGTATTGTGCGAAAACGTATTTTTGTAGTAGCCATAGTGCAGCGGTGCGCCATAGCCGGTTGTGCCCAGATCGGGGAACAGCGCGCTGTAGTTATTGAAGACGATAAGGTTGAGTCTGTCGTAGTGATCGTGCTCGCCGCCATAAGGGCCATGTTTAATGCATACGGCGCGGCCTGGCGCGTTGCGGATTATCGTAAATCCGGCGTCAGGATTATGCTCATTACCCTCCGGGGCGCTTAACGCCTGCGCCGGCAGCGGTTGCCCATAGAAAAGGGCATCAATGTTGTCGCGCGGTCCAGCGGTGTATAGCCAGGCTAACAGCTCGCCATATTGCGGGTTGCCATAATAGTTGAACGCAAATTCATAGATATCGGCGTGGCCGAGTCTCTCCTGGCCGTTCACGCAGTCGTTTACTTTAGGCAGGGTCATATTCGGCATCAGCAGCGCCAATGGCAGCGACAGCATGTTCGTATACCAGGGCTTATCCAGCAGGCTGAACGGACCATGTTGGGCGAATTTCTCAAAGCCCATGAACGCCTCAAGCGCGTAATAGTGGTAATGCAGCGAACCTTCGAACCATAAGCCGCCGGGCAGCAGGGCATGTTCCAGCTGATACCGCAGGCCGTAAGGGCTGTTAACGGCAAACGTCAGATAGCGATCGTCGTCGAGAATCGCGCCGATAATGCCGATGGTCGCGCTGATCTTCACCTCGTGGTTGTGGATTTGATTGCTACGGTGCTGCATCAGAAAATCGGCTCCGCTGCGCAGCAGGCGTCGGGAAATATACTCATACTGTTCTGTCGTCAGCGCGGCGCTGACGATATCGAATCCACGGGCAAAATCGGCATGACAGTTGGCTTCACACAGCGTCTGCGCGTTGGCTTTACCGGGACCGTTATAAGGAATACCGCCGTGTTCTTCGTAGTCAGGGTAGTATTTTGCGTACTGCATCAGGATATCGGTAATTTTATTGAGGTATTTATTATCGTCCGTTAGCAGCCAGAGGATGCCCAGCTCATAGCACGCTTTAGCATTGAGCCCGTTAAGCCAGCGCCACCAGGCACCATAGTAAGGTTCACCGGTAAAGACGGCTCCATCAACCGGGCAACGGTGCTTATTGGGCGATTTCCGGTCCCAGAACAGCCGCACGCTGTGTTCCGGGCAGTAAAAATAGTGGTTCCAGGTGGCGCAGCCCGTTTGCGGAACCAGCGTGTCGTGGTTAAGGACGTCGCGGTTGTTTTCCTCCAGGCGGCGAAGGATCTCCGGCGTTACCCGGGCTTTTGCAGCGGCAATCTGTGCTTCTGTAAACTGTTTCATTATCTACCTGTATGCGTTGACGTGGCGCTTACTTCACCAATACAGAGCCCGGGGTCAGGATGTTGATATCGGTGTCATTTGCCTGCGTCAATAGCGCGGCATTTTTGCTGAAGTCATTGTCTTTCCAGACTCTCGCTGCGGCGAGTAACGGACCAGTAGCCTCTTCAGGGTTGTATTTTATTTCCTGATACGGCCAGTCGCTGGCGTCTTTGCCGGTTTGCTGGCTGACGAAGGAAAAGGCTTTTTTCATGGTTCGCCCATCCAGTGCATAATTCCAGACATCATCACCGGTTATTTCACCGTAGCGCCCCATTCTGGCGTAGGCTGCCAGAGCAAAATTGGTGTAATGGAAGGAGCGAGTTCGTTCAAGCTCGGCCGGTAGTTCGCCTTTGACGTTCACCTGAGCAGCAAGGTGGCGATTTTTGAAAATATCGATTTGCCGACGAGCCTGTTTGACGTCACCGGAGAACAACGAAAAGGCGGTAACCTGCGCGTCATACCAGGCGCCGTGATTGTTATACCAGTTTCCCTCTTCCTGGCCGTTAGCACTGGATAACAGCCATGTGGCATAGTCCGAATACCAGCTTTTGTAACCCTGAACCGCTTTATCCGAGAGGAAGCCCGCATGTTGCAGCAGGATGATGCTGTCAGCGACGTCGATCAACACGCGCGTATCAATAATGCCAATCCCCCGGCCATTCACTATGCCCGGAATTGCCTGGGCGTAACTGAGGTCAGGATTCATTCGGGTTTGCTTGTTCAGAAACCAGGTGTCCAACATGATTTCCGCTTTTTGCGCATAGCGGGCGTCTGCGCTATAAAATGCGGCCAGTGAGAGCGCTCGGACGTCGTCAGAGAACTGCACCAGGCGTTTGCTGTCCGTATCGTCTGTCTTAGATGACGGGTTTATCTGGCCGTCTTTACGAATCCAGGGAAGATGGTCTTTGGTATCCGGGTTTGGCCACCAGTAGGGACCAAAACTGTAATAGTCATGCTTATTCCCGGACGCCGGTAACAATTTTTTATCGGTCACACTCCAGGGTTTATGTTCCAGCGCCTGGTCTGCTTTCTGCAGCAGATTTTTCCAGGCGGGAGCGTAGGTTTGATCTCCGCGCTGAATACTTTCTTTTATCTCAAGCATCTGCCTGCAATCGTACGTCAGGCAGTCGTCATTCGAGCCCTGAGGCTGTGTATTCCCACTCGCTGCTAACGCGGAGGTTGAGAACAGCGCGCTGATAAACGCAATGTTGCGATAATTCATCGGTATATTCCTTACATTTATACCCGTCATTCAGGCGATTACCGGTGTGACTTTTTCAGAAGGGAGCTTAATCAGCATCCACAGGAACAGGGCGCCAATCAAATCGAAGACGCCCAGACCGATAAAGAAGATGTCGTAACCCACAACAGCGACCATCGCGCCAAGGAAAATACTGAACAGGAAGTTCCCCATGCTGCCGGTGAAGGCGGCGAAACCGGTCGCGGTGGCGACTTTTTGTCTTGGGAACAGGTCGGATGACATGCTGATCACCGTTACGGACAGACACTGATGGGCGAACCCGGCAATACAGAACAGCGCAATGGCCACATAGACATTACTGACGAAACCAACGCCAGCCATCGACAGCATCAGCAGGGCGGCAAACGTAAAAGTGATGCGTTTGGCGTTAACAATATGCACGCCGCGGTTATTCAGAAACTTCGAAATGTAACCCGCAGCCAGGCAACCCAGGTCAGCGGTCAGGAAGGGGAGCCAGGCAAACATGGCGATTTCTTTCATGTTCATGTGGCGCACCGTCACCAGGTAGAGCGGCATCCAGTAGTGCAGCGTCCCCCATGCCGGATCGGCCATAAAACGCGGTAAGGAGATGGCCCACAAGCTTTTATCCTTGATCATGGACATCAGGGAGGCTTTCTCTTTAACCACTTCTATTTGATCGGCCATGACCTCTTCGTGCTCTTCTTTCAGCAGCGCAGGATGCGACTCCGGGGAGCGATAAAACACCGCCCACAGAATGGCCCAAACAACGCCGATGGCGCCGGTGACAACAAAAGACATTTCCCAGTTGTAGTTAACAATCGCCCAGACAACCAGTGGCGGGGCCAGCATGGCACCGACGGAGGTACCGAGGCTGTAAACGCCGCAGGCTAAGCCGCGCTCCTTTGCCGGAAACCACTCGGCGGTGACTTTCATACCCGCAGGGTTGAAGGCGGCTTCGGTCAGGCCCAGGCCCCCGCGCAATGCGGCAATGGGGAACCATGTGCTAAATAATGCCGTCAGCATGTTGCACAAAGACCACAGCGCGGCCAGTACAGCAAAACTGACTCGCAAGCCGAATTTATCGATCACAAAACCGCAGGCGATCCCGCCGATGGCATAGGTGAATGGAAAGACCGACACAATCCATGAGTATTGCTCGCTGGAGAGATTCAGCGTTTTCATCATTTCTGGTGCTGCGACGCCGAGCGTGCTCCTGGCTAAGTAGTTGATAATCGTACCTAACATGACGAGTGAGATAATGTACCAGCGCAGTTTTTTGATCTTCACAACATTCACCTTGTCCGTTGATAATTAGCTTTGGTTAAAATAAAACAATGTTTCATTTCATTTTATGGACTGGTGATGGAGGTGTTTATGATCTTGATCTCAGTTTTGAAACAATATTTCATTTTGTTTGGTTTAGGTGATTGGAAGAGGATTCTGTTTGTTTTTATTAACTGTTTTATAAGTAAATAAATCTTAAATTTATGTGATGAATAATTCATGGGAGGTTTTTATTTTACAATTTCAATTATTAAAACTATGTTTTGATAATTTTTACGATCACGATCTTGTTTATGAAAAAATGTTCGTGATTTTAATTTGTAGATAAATATGATTCTCGAAAATTGCGGGTTGATGGCTGTTGATTTTATTTGTTTATGGCAATGAGTTTTCTTTTCTTAAAAGGATGAAGGTCTGTTATGCAAAAAAATCCATTACGTTTTCTGATTCTCTTCGCTGCCGGGCTGCCGCTGGCGAGCCATGCGCTAACGTTTGATGTCCGGGGCGGCTATAAAACCGGGAGCCACTCCTATGAGTCGCGGTATAAGATCAGTGAGAGCTGGGCTAACGGCTGGTGGGCAAGCGCGGAGATGGATAATAAAAACAATAAAAATAACGGAAAGGGTACAAATGGTTCCGATAAGTCCGACAGTGCTCACTCTTTTGGTGACAGCACAACTGACTATAACGAGATAGAGACTAATTATACCTGGCGGTTTGCCGATAAGTGGAATCTACAACCCGGGGGGATTTACCACTGGAGCAGTAAAGGCACTCAGATTCGTCCCTATATCAGGGTCAACTATCTACCCGGAGCTGACTGGAGTCTCGGTTTGCGTTACCGATACGATTATAATACTTATGAGACTGTTAACGATGAGGGAGAGTCACATCGCGACAGCGTTAATCGTCTCGACATCTTTGTGGGTTATAAATTTAATCGCGAATGGAGTTTCTTATATCAGGGCACAGCATATAAGCATGCCAATGAGGATTACACCTATAAAAATAATAAAACCTGGGCAACTGAGAATGCATTTACACTGCGGTATAAGTGGAACGAATGGTTTAGTCCCTATGTTGAATACGACTATTTAGATCAGCAGGGCTACTACGAAGGTGAGGATAATGTCTCTGAGTCGCGCTATCGCATTGGTATGACGTTTACGCTTTAAACGCGATTATTACCCTGAAAACCCGGTTTAGCACCGGGTTTTTGTCATTCATGTACGTTTAGTGTCTACGTTTCGCTACTAGCGTAAATTTGTAGTCATCACTTTTGAAGGTATTACGGCTGTATTCAAATACGCGTCCATCACTGAGATAGCCGCGGGAGATTTTTTCGAGGACAGGTTTTGCCGCATCGATCCCCAGTGCATTCACGACCTCGGCAGAGGGCATCACGGGAATGACCTCCTGCTCACTGCGGTCGATAACCATCTTTTTAATCTGTTCGATGTAATGATATTTGGAGTTTTCCATCACGGCCCAGGTGAGGTCGTCGAACATCGCCAGCGGCATCCATGTCTCTTCCAGATTCACAGGTTTTTGCTTAATAAAACGCACGCGTTTGATATGCCAGACGTTGTCATCAGGGCGAATGTTCAGCTTTTCCGCGAGTTTCTCATCCGCTTTGATCACTTCGAATGTTTTTACGTCGCTATGGGTATCAACATTTCGATCCGCCAGTTTTTCGTAAAATCCGGTGAGTTGATAAATGTCGTAATTAACGCGCTCCTCTTTGACGTAGGAGCCGCTGCCCTGAATGCTCTCGATAATGTGCTCTTCGGTGAGCAGTTTCAGCGCCTGTCTCACCGTTACCCGACTCACGCTAAAGGCGTCCTGCAGACTGGATTCCGTTGGTAACGCATCACCAGGTTTTAACTCACCGGCGTTGATTTGCTCGCGAAGCGCATCGGCTATCTGTCGGTACATCGGTTTGTTGCCCATATCATCTGCCTTTCTAATACCTTTTAACGGAATTATGCCCTCAGACTAAAATTTGTAAACAATACAAATTAAATACAAATAATGTTTTTTAGGTGAAAGTGATCACATAAATGTATTATTTTGTCTGCCACACTCGATCCCGAACAATAACCATTGAGTGTGAGGATCTTTATGGACCTGACGACCCTGACCCACCCCAGCGCAGTCTGCGTGCTGGCGCGGTATACCAGCCGTGATGAGGCAATACGCCAGCTCACTCAGCGGCTGGTGGCACTGGGCAAAATTGCGGACGGCGAGACATTTTTGACCGACGTCTTTCATCGGGAATCACTTGGCCCTACCGCGCTGGGAGAAGGCCTGGCGGTACCGCATGGCAAATCTGGCGCAGTGAAAGACGCCGCTTTTGCGGTGGCAACATTACGGGAGCCGCTGGCCTGGGAAGGCGTTGATGGCCCGGAAAACGTCGAGCTGATTGTCCTGCTCGCCATTCCCCCGGCTGAGGCGAGCTCAACGCATATTCAGGTGTTAACCGAGCTGACGTCTCGCCTGGCGGATGATGCCCTCCGGGCGCGGGTGATGGCGGCAACCACGGCAGAAGCGCTGCTTGCCGCGTTAAATGATGCGCCACAGGATGAAGACGTTATCGCGTCAGAAGATGCGCCCACTGTTGTCTGTGTGACGGCGTGTCCGGCCGGGATTGCGCACACCTACATGGCTGCTGAGTACCTTGAAAAAGCCGGGCGCAAACTCGGCGTGAACGTGGTGGTTGAAAAACAGGGGGCGAACGGCATTGAAGGACGCCTTACCCCTGAGCAACTGCAGGAGGCTCGCGCCTGTATTTTTGCGACAGAGGTGGCTATCAAGGAAAGTGAGCGTTTTCAGGGGATTCCCTCGCTATCAGTGCCTGTCGCGGAACCGCTGCGACATGCTGAGGCGTTGATTGAGCGCGCGCTCGCATTACAGCCCTCACCGGTGGCGCGCCCTGTGCAAACAGAAACTGAGGCGAGAAAGAGCGTTAAAACGGAACTCAAGCAGGCGCTTCTCAGCGGGATCTCCTTTGCAGTGCCGCTTATTGTCGCCGGGGGCACTGTGCTGGCCGTCGCAGTGTTACTGGCGCAGATCTTTGGACTGCAGCATCTGTTCGATCAGGAAAATTCGTGGCTGTGGATGTACCGCAAACTCGGCGGCGGCATGCTCGGCATTTTGATGGTGCCTGTGCTGGCAGCCTACACCGCGTACTCGCTTGCGGATAAACCCGCGCTGGCTCCAGGCTTCGCTGCCGGTCTTGCTGCCAACATGATCGGTTCAGGTTTTTTGGGGGCGATTGCAGGTGGTTTGATTGCGGGTTATCTGATGCGTTGGGTGAAGAACCATATTCGTCTCAATAATCGCTACAACGGTTTCTTAACCTATTACCTCTACCCGGTTCTCGGTGTGCTGGGCGCGGGCAGCCTGATGCTGTTTGTGATTGGCGAGCCGGTGGCATGGCTGAACAACTCTCTGACGGCCTGGCTTAACGGTCTATCCGGCGCCAATGCGCTATTGCTCGGTACGCTCCTCGGTTTTATGTGTTCGTTCGATCTGGGCGGGCCTGTCAATAAAGCAGCGTACGCATTCTGTCTGGGGGCAATGACCAACGGTGTATATGGCCCTTACGCCATTTTTGCCTCTGTAAAAATGGTATCGGCCTTTACCGTCACGGCGTCAACGATGCTGGCCCCGCACCTCTTCAAACAGTTTGAAATCGAAACCGGTAAATCAACGTGGCTTCTCGGGCTGGCGGGTATCACAGAAGGGGCGATCCCAATGGCGATTGAAGATCCTGTCCGGGTTATTGGTTCGTTTGTGCTTGGATCGATGGCAACGGGCGCAATAGTGGGTGCGATGGGGATCGGGTTGTCTACGCCAGGGGCGGGTATTTTCTCCCTCTTTTTACTTCATGACGCAGGGCTGGGTGGTGTGGCCGCTGCGGCAGGCTGGTTCGCTGCGGCATTGGCAGGTACCACCCTCTCTACGCTCGTTTTGCTGTTCTGGCGACGTCAGGCCGTCAGAAAGGGCAAATACATAACAGAAGACGTTACGCCTTAAAACTCACTAACAGGAAACGAAGATGAAAGCTGTATCTCGCGTTCATATTACGCCGCATATGCACTGGGACCGTGAGTGGTACTTCACCACCGAGGAGTCGCGTATTCTTCTGGTCAATAATATGGAAGAGATCCTGACCCGCCTCGAACAGGATGACGAATATAAATATTATGTCCTTGATGGACAGACGGCGGTACTGGAGGATTACTTCGCCGTGGTGCCTGAAAACCGGCCACGGGTGAAGGCGCTGGTCGAGCGTGGAAAGCTGATTATCGGTCCGTGGTATACCCAGACCGATACCACGATTGTCAGCGGTGAGTCGATTGTCCGTAACCTGATGTACGGCATTCGCGACTGTATGGCGTTCGGCGAGCCGATGAAAATCGGTTATCTGCCGGACTCGTTTGGTATGTCCGGGCAACTTCCGCATATCTACAACGGGTTTGGCATCACCCGTGCCCTGTTCTGGCGTGGGTGTTCTGAACGTCACGGAACCGATAAAACCGAGTTTTTATGGCAGAGTACAGACGGCAGTGAAGTGACGACACAGGTGCTGCCGTTGGGCTACGCGATTGGTAAGTACTTACCGGAGGACGAAGCCGGGCTGCGAAAACGGCTCGACAGCTATTTTGAGGTGCTGGAAAACGCCTCCGTCACCAAAGAGATTTTGCTGCCTAACGGTCACGACCAGATGCCATTACAGCAGAATATTTTTGCGGTGATGGATAAGCTTCGTGAAATCTATCCGCAGCGTCAATTTGTAATGAGTCGGTTTGAGGACGTCTTTGAACATATTGAGGCACGCCGTGGGGAGTTGGCGACGCTGAAAGGGGAGTTTATTGACGGGAAATACATGCGCGTGCACCGGACAATCGGCTCGACACGCATGGACATCAAAATCGCCCATGCGCGCATTGAGAACAAAATCGTCAACATCCTTGAGCCGCTGGCGACGCTCGCCTGGGCGCTGGGCTTCGACTATCACCACGGTTTACTGGAAAAAATGTGGAAAGAGATCCTCAAAAACCACGCTCACGATAGCATCGGCTGCTGCTGCAGCGACAAGGTGCATCGAGAGATTGTCTCCCGGTTCGAACTGGCCGAAGACATGGCCGATAACCTGTCGCGTTTCTATATGCGCAAGATTGTCGACAACATGCCGCAAAGTGATACCGATAAGCTGGTCATGTTCAACCTGATGCCCTGGCCGCGTGAAGAGGTGATGAACACTATGATACGTCTGCGCGCCAGCCAGTTCCGTCTGCTTGATGAGAAAGGCAATGAGATCCCTTATTTCATCCGCAGCGCGTGCGAGCTCGACCCGGGTCTTATTGACCGGCAGATTGTCCATTATGGCAATTACGAACCGTTTATGGAGTTTGATATTCAGCTTAGCCAGATACTGCCGTCGATGGGCTACCGTACGCTGTTTATCGAACCTAACGTGGCGGGGAAGGTGCTCTCTCCGATGGAAAACACCGAATCCCTGCTTGAAAACGCCTTCTGGCAGATTGACTTAAATGACGACGGTACGCTGCGCCTGCGCGACAAAGAAACCGGGCTTATTTATGACCGCGTACTGGAAATCGAAGAGAGCTCTGATGATGGCGATGAATACGACTACTCGCCTTCTCGGGAAGAGTGGAGACTCACTTCAGCACAGGGCGAGCACGAAGTTGAGGTGGTGCATGAGGGTTGGCGGAGCAGGGCGATAATCCATCATCGGCTCGCCGTTCCGGCAAATCTGGCCGAGCGTTCGGCGCGTCAGCGAAAGGGGTCTCTTGACGTAGCGTTTGAAGTCACTCTCACGCACAACAGCAGGCGCATTGATGTTGACGTGCGTCTGGATAATCAGGCAGATGATCACCGTGTACGGGTGCTCATCCCTACGCCATTTACCACGCAAGAGGTGCTGTCTGATACGCAGTTTGGTTCGATCACCCGCCCGGTACAGGACCCGGCGATGGAAAACTGGCAGGAAGAGGGCTGGAAAGAAGCGCCGGTGCCCGTCTGGAATCTACTGAACTACGCCGTTCTTCGGGAAAGGCGAAACGGACTTGCGCTGTTCACTGAGGGTCTGCGCGAATTTGAGGTAGTGGGTGAGAACAAAAAAGCCTTTGCCTTGACCCTACTGCGCGGCGTGGGATTACTCGGCAAGGAGGATCTGTTGTTGCGGCCAGGCAGGCCGTCGGGTATCAAACTGCCCGTTCCTGACTCTCAGGTGCGCGGCCGGTTAACCTGTCGTTTTAGCCTGTTCAGTTTCAGTGGAACGCCGGAAAACGCGGGTGTCGCGCAGCAGGCCAAATCGTGGTTAACGCCCGTGCAGTGCTACAACAAAATTCCCTGGGATGCGATGAAACTGAATTGTTCGTCGTTTACCACGCCGGAAAGTTACAGTCTGTTAGCTCTTTCGCCCACGGGATGCGTGCTCAGTGCCCTCAAGAAGGCGGAAGATCGGGACGAGCTTATTCTTCGCCTGTTCAACCCCTCGGCGTTCAGCGCATGTGACACGACGTTATCCGTGAACCCGACGGTGAAACGGTGCTGCGAGACGGATATGAATGAACGGATAACGGGCAGGGAAGAGGAGCAGGGCATTGTAGGGGCGTTTAGACCCGGAGAGTCGCGCACTTTTAGCTTCCTTGTCGACCGATAGCGGTGATGCCTGAAAAGGCCACAGGTAATGTGGCCTTTTACACTAAATAGTTACGGTGCGGTGTTAACTTATGGGGTAATAAAAGTGAATTAAATGTAATTTTGCGGTATTGCAGAAGAAAAATGGAAAAATAATTAGGGAAGACTATCCTTTAGTGTTTGCCTCTTTGTGAAATGGCATTGTTCCGCTGCGTTAATTAAAATCACTTCTGTTCATATTTTTCCCGTCTTCGATAACCAATTACACTTTTGAATGCACATGTCATTAACAAGAATTTCACCATTCTTACCATGATTAAACATGGTTAACATTGAGGTTTGTTTTTGATTTAAATCAAAGTTTAATCCTTGGAAAAAGACGATGAAAAGCGCTAAATTGTCCCCGATCAAAATGGCCGAAAAGTGGTAATTTTGCTATAAATTGATCACCGTCGAAAAACGTAAATGTGATTCAATAAAAACCTGTTTATTGTAAGGGTTTTGCAGCGTATTATATTTGCGGGATCAATTTGAGTTTTTTATTAACGTATTTGTAACCTGACGTCATCGTTTTTATCCTTCCTCAGGGTAATAACGACGACAGGGATGCGAATAATTTGTATTGGGGCATGCGTGTGGATCTCTCTCTGACGGGGTTCACTCTCGGAGTCTTCATGCGATGAGCAAGGAGTCATGATGTTAGATATAGTCGAACTGTCGCGCTTACAGTTTGCCTTGACCGCGATGTACCACTTCCTGTTTGTGCCACTGACGCTTGGTATGGCGTTCCTGCTGGCCATCATGGAAACGGTATACGTTCTCTCCGGCAAACAGATTTATAAAGATATGACCAAGTTCTGGGGCAAGTTGTTTGGTATCAACTTCGCACTGGGCGTGGCAACCGGTCTGACCATGGAGTTCCAGTTCGGGACTAACTGGTCTTACTATTCCCACTATGTAGGGGATATCTTCGGTGCGCCGCTGGCCATTGAAGGTTTGATGGCCTTCTTCCTCGAATCCACCTTTGTAGGTCTGTTCTTCTTCGGTTGGGACCGTCTGGGTAAAGTCCAGCACATGGCAGTGACCTGGCTGGTGGCATTAGGTTCGAACCTGTCCGCGCTGTGGATCCTGGTGGCGAACGGCTGGATGCAAAACCCAATCGCGTCTGATTTCAACTTCGAAACTATGCGTATGGAGATGGTCAGCTTTGCCGAGCTGGTCCTGAACCCGGTTGCGCAGGTTAAATTCGTTCACACCGTGGCATCTGGCTATGTGTGCGGCGCGATGTTTATCCTGGGTATCAGTTCTTACTACATGCTGCGTGGTCGTGACTTTGCATTTGCAAAGCGCTCTTTCGCTATCGCTGCAAGTTTCGGTATGGCTGCAATCCTCTCTGTTATCGTCCTGGGTGATGAATCCGGTTACGAAATGGGTGACGTGCAGAAAACCAAACTGGCTGCTATCGAAGCTGAGTGGGAAACGCAACCGGCCCCTGCTGCCTTTACCCTGTTCGGTATCCCGGATCAGGATGCGCAGCAAAACCACTTCGCCATTCAAATTCCTTACGCGCTGGGTATCATCGCCACCCGTTCTGTTGACAAACAGGTGACGGGTCTGAAAGAGCTGATGGTGCAGCATGAAGGCCGTATCCGTAACGGTATGAAAGCTTACGCGCTGCTGGAACAGCTGCGTGCTGGCTCGACCGATCAGGCCGTCCGTGACCAGTTCAACGACGTGAAGAAAGATCTGGGTTACGGTTTGCTGCTGAAGCGCTATACCCCGAACGTGTCTGATGCGACGGAAGCACAGATCCAGATGGCAACCAAAGACTCCATTCCGCGTGTTGCACCGCTGTACTTCGCATTCCGTATCATGGTGGGCTGCGGCATCATCATGCTGCTGATCATCGCGGCGTCCTTCTGGTCTGTTATCCGCAACCGCATCGGCGAGAAGAAATGGCTGCTGCGTACCGCGCTGTACGGTATTCCACTGCCGTGGATCGCAATTGAGTCCGGTTGGTTCGTTGCAGAATATGGCCGTCAGCCATGGGCGATTGGTGAGGTGCTGCCAACGGCGGTAGCGAACTCCTCCCTGACAGCAGGCGACCTGATCTTCTCCATGCTGCTGATTTGTGGTCTGTACACCCTGTTCCTGGTGGCTGAACTGTTCCTGATGTTCAAGTTCGCGCGCCTTGGCCCAAGCAGCCTGAAAACCGGTCGCTATCACTACGAGCAGTCCACTGCGACTACTCAGCCGGCACGCTAAGACAGGAGTCATCAAATGATCGATTATGAAGTATTGCGTTTTATCTGGTGGCTGTTGATCGGCGTTCTGCTGATCGGTTTCGCTGTCACGGATGGTTTCGACATGGGGGTGGGGATGCTCACCCGTTTCCTCGGTCGTAATGACACCGAGCGTCGAATCATGATCAACTCCATCGCCCCGCACTGGGACGGTAACCAGGTGTGGCTGATCACCGCAGGCGGCGCGCTGTTCGCTGCCTGGCCGATGGTCTACGCGGCTGCGTTCTCCGGTTTCTATGTGGCGATGATTCTGGTGCTGGCATCTTTATTCTTCCGTCCGGTTGGTTTCGACTACCGTTCCAAGATTGAAGACACCCGCTGGCGCAACATGTGGGACTGGGGCATCTTCATTGGTAGCTTCGTTCCACCGCTGGTGATCGGCGTGGCGTTCGGTAACCTGTTGCAGGGCGTACCGTTCCACCTGGACGAATACATGCGTCTTTACTACACCGGTAACTTCTTCCAGCTGCTGAATCCGTTTGGTCTGCTGGCAGGTGTGGTGAGCGTAGCGATGATCATCACTCAGGGGGCAACCTATCTGCAGATGCGTACTGTCGGTGAATTGCACCTGCGTTCTCGCGCGACGGCTCAGGTTGCTGCGCTGGTCACGCTGGTCTGCTTCGCACTGGCTGGTGTGTGGGTAGTATACGGTATTGATGGTTACGTGGTGACATCTGCCATTAACCATACTGCACCGTCTAACCCGCTGACCAAAGAAGTGGCGCGTCAGGCCGGTGCATGGCTGGTGAACTTCAACACGACGCCTGCACTGTGGGCTATCCCGGCTCTGGGCGTGCTGCTGCCGCTGCTGACGGTTCTGACGTCTCGTCTGGAAAAAGGTGCCCTGGCGTTTGTGTTCTCTTCACTGACCCTGGCGTGCATCATCCTGACTGCAGGTATTGCAATGTTCCCATTCGTCATGCCATCCAGCACCATGCTGAATGCTAGCTTGACCATGTGGGATGCGACTTCCAGCCATATGACGCTGAACTTAATGACCTATGTTGCTTGCGTATTCGTGCCGATTGTTCTGGCCTACACCATCTGGTGTTACTGGAAAATGTTCGGACGTATTACTAAAGAACATATCGAAAGCAACACCCACTCTATGTACTAAGTAAGGAGCTGAATATGTGGTATTTCGCATGGATTTTAGGGACGCTTCTTGCCTGTGCTTTTGGTGTCATCACTGCCCTGGCGCTTGAGCACGTTGAAGCGACTAAAGCGGGTGAAGAAAAACACTAATGAACATTATCGCAAGGTTATATGCGGTAATGGATAAGCGCCCGTTACGGGCGCTTTCTTTAGTGATGGCATTACTGCTGGCAGGTTGTATTTTCTGGGACCCTTCGCGCTTTGCAGCGAAAACCAGTGAGCTTGAAATCTGGCACGGTTTCCTCATTATGTGGGCGGTGTGCGCAGGTGTGATTCACGGCGTGGGCTTTCGTCCGAAAGCTGTTCACTGGCAGGGCATCTTCTGTCCGCTGATTGCCGATCTCGTTCTGCTTGCTGGATTGATTTTCTTCTTCTTCTGAATAAGAAATGTCCGTTAACGATATGGGCTTACCCGAGCCCATAAAAATTTACTCTCCGTTTACTTTCTCCCATTCCAAACCACCTTTCCCGCGCGTATAGTAGCGAAGTTTAAAAGAGTTAACTTTTATTGCATTACCGGGATGTAAAGTGAATACAACGCTGTTTCGATGGCCGGTTCGTGTCTACTACGAAGATACCGATGCCGGTGGTGTGGTTTACCACGCCAGCTACGTTGCTTTTTATGAACGGGCACGCACAGAGATGCTGCGCCATCATCACTTTAGTCAACAGGTGCTGTTGGCTGAGCGAGTTGCCTTCGTGGTACGCAAGATGACGCTTGAGTATTTTGCGCCTGCCAGACTCGACGATATGCTCGAAGTCCAAACTGAAATTACATCAATGCGCGGGACCTCACTGGTTTTCACGCAGCGGATAGTCAATGCAGAGAACACCGTACTGAACTCAGCTGAGGTACTGATTGTCTGTGTTGATCCAACCATAATGAAGCCTCGTGCGCTTCCTAAGTCTATTGTCGCGGAGTTTAAGCAGTGACTGACATGAATATCCTTGATTTGTTCCTGAAGGCAAGCCTTCTGGTTAAACTTATCATGTTGATTTTGATTGGTTTTTCAATCGCATCCTGGGCCATCATTATCCAGAGAACGCGTATCCTCAATGCCGCTGGCCGTGAAGCTGAAGCGTTTGAAGATAAGTTCTGGTCGGGTATCGAGCTTTCTCGTCTGTACCAGGAAAGCCAGGGACGCCGTGAAAACCTTACAGGCTCCGAGCAAATTTTCTATAGCGGTTTCAAAGAGTTTGCGCGTCTGCATCGTGCAAACAATCATGCGCCGGAAGCGGTTGTAGAAGGTGCCTCGCGTGCGATGCGTATCTCCATGAACCGTGAACTGGAAAACCTTGAAACGCACATTCCTTTCCTGGGGACTGTAGGTTCTATCAGCCCGTATATCGGTCTGTTTGGTACGGTGTGGGGGATCATGCACGCCTTCATCGCACTCGGTGCGGTGAAGCAGGCGACATTGCAGATGGTTGCCCCGGGTATTGCAGAAGCACTGATTGCGACCGCTATCGGTCTGTTTGCGGCAATCCCAGCGGTTATGGCGTACAACCGTCTGAACCAGCGCGTGAACAAACTGGAACTGAACTACGACAACTTTATGGAAGAGTTCACTGCGATTCTGCACCGTCAGGCGTTTACCAGCACCGAGAGTAACAAGGGGTAAACCATGGCCAGATCGCGTGGACGAGGTCGTCGCGAGCTCAAGTCCGAAATCAATATCGTTCCATTGCTGGACGTGCTGTTGGTTCTGCTGCTGATCTTCATGGCGACAGCGCCAATCATTACCCAGAGCGTGGAAGTGGATCTGCCGGATGCGACAGAATCACAGGCGGTGAGCACCAATGACGATCCTCCGGTCATCATTGAGGTTTCCGGCGTAGGGCAATACAGCGTGGTGGTAGAAAAAGATCGTATGGATCAGTTACCTCCTGAGCAGGTTATTGCTGAAGCACAGCGTCGCCTGGAGTCAAATCCGAAAACGGTCTTCTTAATCGGTGGCGCGAAAGACGTACCATACGATGAAATTATTAAAGCGCTGAACTTGCTACATAGTGCGGGTGTTAAGTCAGTTGGCTTAATGACTCAACCTATTTGATCATCCGCGTAGTTTTTGGGAACCGATAGTGTCAAAGGCAACCGAACAGAACGACAAGCTTAAGCGAGCGATAATCGTCTCCGCAGTGCTGCACGTTATTCTCTTTGCAGCGCTGATCTGGAGTTCGTTCGACGAGCATATTGATGCATCAGCCGGCGGCGGTGGAGGCTCTTCCATTGACGCCGTGATGGTGGATCCCGGTGCGGTAGTACAGAACTATAATCGCCAACAACAGCAGAAGGCGAGTGCCAAACGGGCTGAAGAGCAGCGTGAAAAACAGGCGCAACAGCAGGCGGAAGAACTGCGTGAAAAGCAGGCCGCAGAGCAGGAGCGTTTGAAGCAGCTTGAGAAAGAACGTTTGCAGGCGCAGGAAGCGGCGAAAGAGCAGGCACAGCAGCAGAAACAAGCTGAAGAGGCTGCGAAGAAAGCCCAGGAACAGCAAAAGCAGGCAGAAGAAGCGGCAGCAAAAGCCGCAGCGGACGCCAAAGCGCAGGCTGATGCCCAGGCCAAATTAGCGGCCGAAGCGGCGAAGAAAGCCGCTGCTGATGCTCAGAAGAAAGCTGAAGCGGAAGCCGCGAAGAAAGCCGCCGCTGATGCCCAGAAGAAAGCTGAAGCGGAAGCCGCGAAGAAAGCCGCCGCTGATGCTCAGAAGAAAGCTGAAGCAGAAGCCGCGAAAAAAGCCGCTGCTGATGCTCAGAAGAAAGCTGAAGCCGAAGCCGCTAAGAAAGCTGCTCAGGAAGCAGAGAAAAAAGCTGCTGCTGACGCCGCGAAGAAAGCCGCTGCCGCAGAGAAAGCCGCTGCAGAGAAAGCGGCAGCCGCTGAAAAGGCTGCAGCTGACAAAAAAGCTGCAGCTGAGAAGGCTGCTGCCGATAAGAAAGCCGCGGCTGAAAAAGCGGCTGCGAAAAAGGCTGCTGCTGCGGAGAAAGCCGCTGCCGCTGCGGGCGTTGACGACCTGCTGGGCGATCTCAGTTCTGGTAAGAATGCGCCGAAAACTGGTGGTGGGGCGAAAGGAAACAACGCAGCACCGACGGGAAGTGGTAACACTAAGAGTAACGGCGCGTCAGGAGCTGAAATCAACGGTTATGCCTCGCAGATTAAATCCGCTATTGAAAGCCGATTCTATGATGCGTCGTCTTATGCCGGTAAAACCTGTACGTTGCGTATAAAACTGGCTCCAGACGGCATGCTGTTAGATATTAAGTCTGAAGGTGGCGACCCGGCTTTATGTACTGCGGCCCTGGCTGCAGCGCGTCAGGCGAAGATGCCTAAACCGCCGTCTCAGGCAGTCTATGAAGTCTTCAAAAATGCACCGCTGGACTTCAAACCTTAAGTTACATTTTCCCCGTGCAAACGGGGAAAAATAGACCAGGTTTAGTCACAGGGTTCAGGTAGTTTTGTCTATTTGGGTTTGTTAACATTCTGCTAAATTATCGTGGGTAAGGTTACCCGGATAAGGGAGATATGATGAAGCAGGCATTACGTGTAGCATTTGGTTTTTTAATGCTGTGGGCAGCAGTACTGCACGCAGAAGTACGTATCGAGATCACCCAGGGGGTGGACTCGGCACGCCCAATCGGGGTTGTTCCGTTCCAGTGGGCCGGTCCTGGCGCTGCGCCTGAAGATGCTGGTGGCATCGTGGCGGCTGACCTGCGTAACAGTGGTAAATTCAACCCGTTAGACCGTTCTCGTCTGCCTCAGCAGCCGGGCAGTGCGCAGGAAGTACAGCCTGCTGCATGGTCTGCTCTGGGAATTGATGCCGTGGTTGTGGGTCAGGTTACGCCTAACCCGGACGGCTCTTACAACGTGGCCTGGCAACTGGTTGATACCGGTGGTGCGCCGGGTACCGTTCTGGCACAGAACTCCTACAAGGTCACTAAGCAGTACCTGCGCTACGCGGCTCACGCTGCCAGTGATGCGGTATTCGAAAAACTGACAGGCATTAAAGGTGCATTCCGTACCCGTATTGCCTATGTGGTTCAGACCAACGGTGGTCAGTTCCCTTACGAACTGCGTGTATCTGACTACGACGGTTACAACCAGTTCCTGGTGAAACGTTCTTCCCAGCCTCTGATGTCTCCAGCATGGTCTCCGGACGGTTCTAAGCTGGCGTATGTAACCTTCGAAAGCGGCCGTTCAGCGCTGGTTATCCAGACACTGGCAAACGGTGCTGTTCGTCAGGTGGCGTCGTTCCCACGTCACAACGGTGCACCTTCATTCTCTCCGGATGGGTCTAAACTGGCGTTTGCGCTGTCTAAAACCGGTAGCCTGAACCTGTACGTGATGGACATTGGTTCTGGCCAGATTCGCCAGGTGACTGATGGTCGTAGCAACAATACCGAACCTTCATGGTTCCCGGACAGCCAAAATCTGGCATTTACCTCTGACCAGGCAGGCCGTCCGCAAATCTATAAAGTGAATGTCAACGGCGGTGCTCCGCAGCGTATTTCCTGGGAAGGTACACAGAACCAGAACGCAGACGTGAGCAGCGACGGTAAGTTTATGGTAATGGTGAGCTCCAACGGTGGGCAGCAGCACATTGCCAAACAAGATCTGGTAGCGGGTGGCGTGCAAGTTCTGTCGTCAACGTTCCTGGATGAAACGCCAAGTCTGGCACCTAACGGCACGATGGTAATCTACAGCTCTTCTCAGGGGATGGGATCTGTGCTGAATCTGGTTTCTACAGATGGGCGTTTCAAAGCGCGTATTCCGGCAACTGATGGACAGGTAAAATCACCTGCCTGGTCGCCGTATCTGTAAATAATAATTAATTGATTACTAAAGGAATCATAGAAATGCAACTGAACAAAGTGCTGAAGGGGCTGATGATCGCTCTGCCTGTAATGGCAATCGCAGCGTGTTCTTCCAACAAGAACGCAAGCAATGACCAGAGCGGCGAAGGCATGATGGGTGCCGGCACCGGTATGGACGCGAACGGCAATGGCAACATGTCTTCTGAAGAGCAAGCGCGTCTTCAGATGCAGCAGCTGCAGCAGAACAACATCGTTTACTTCGATCTGGATAAATACGACATCCGTTCTGACTTCGCTGCGATGCTGGATGCGCACGCTAACTTCCTGCGTAGCAACCCATCTTACAAAGTCACCGTAGAAGGTCACGCGGACGAACGTGGTACTCCTGAGTACAACATCTCCCTGGGTGAACGTCGTGCTAACGCTGTTAAAATGTACCTGCAGGGTAAAGGCGTTTCTGCTGACCAGATCTCCATCGTTTCTTACGGTAAAGAAAAACCTGCAGTACTGGGTCACGACGAAGCGGCTTACTCCAAAAACCGTCGTGCCGTACTGGTTTACTAAGAGAATTGCATGAGCAGTAACTTCAGACATCATCTGTTGAGTCTGTCGTTACTGGTTGGAATAGCGGCCCCCTGGGCCGCTTTTGCTCAGGCACCAATCAGTAGTGTCGGCTCAGGCTCGGTAGAAGACCGGGTCACTCAACTCGAGCGTATTTCTAACGCTCACAGCCAGCTTTTAACCCAACTCCAGCAACAACTTTCCGATAACCAAAACGATATTGACTCTCTCCGTGGCCAAATTCAGGAAAGCCAGTATCAGCTTAATCAGGTTGTGGAACGCCAGAAGCAAATCTTGTTGCAGATTGATAGCCTGAGCAGTGGTGGTGGTGCACAAGCACAGCCGGCAGCAGGCGATCAGAGCGGAGCGGCGACTTCTGCGCCAGCCCCGGCGGCTGATGCTTCTGCTTCAACAGGAGCGCCTGTACAAAGCGGTGACGCGAATACAGACTATAACGCGGCCATTGCCCTGGTACAGGATCAATCTCGTCAGGATGACGCGATTGCGGCGTTTCAGAACTTTGTTAAGAAATACCCTGATTCCACTTATCAGCCAAATGCGAACTACTGGCTTGGTCAGCTGAATTACAACAAGGGTAAAAAGGACGATGCGGCGTTTTATTTTGCCTCTGTGGTGAAAAATTACCCGAAATCGCCAAAAGCGCCAGATGCGATGTATAAGGTCGGCGTGATCATGCAGGACAAAGGCGACACTGCGAAAGCCAAAGCGGTTTATCAGCAGGTGGTCTCAAAATTCCCGGGTACCGAAGGTGCTAAGCAGGCGCAAAAACGTCTGAATTCGATGGGATGATTATCGCATGACCAGAAATCGCGTTATTTCTGGTCGTGCAGCATGATTACTAAGCAGTTAAGTGATCTTCATCGAAATTTTTGTTGCGCTGAATTCTTAAATCAGTAATATATGCCGCCGTTGCCACGGGATATCAAACAACGTGAAAACAGCGTAAAAGTGGGTCGTTAGCTCAGTTGGTAGAGCAGTTGACTTTTAATCAATTGGTCGCAGGTTCGAATCCTGCACGACCCACCACTTAACGCATTACCGGCAGTACAGAGTGGGTGATTAGCTCAGTTGGTAGAGCATCTCCTTTACACGGAGGGGGTCGGCGGTTCGAGCCCGTCATCACCCACCACTCGGGTCGTTAGCTCAGTTGGTAGAGCAGTTGACTTTTAATCAATTGGTCGCAGGTTCGAATCCTGCACGACCCACCACTTTAAAGTGGCACCGAGTAAAAATCTTCGAAGTCAGCACCCGAATGGGTCGTTAGCTCAGTTGGTAGAGCAGTTGACTTTTAATCAATTGGTCGCAGGTTCGAATCCTGCACGACCCACCACTTCGAAGAAAAAATTCCCGCAAGGGGTCGTTAGCTCAGTTGGTAGAGCAGTTGACTTTTAATCAATTGGTCGCAGGTTCGAATCCTGCACGACCCACCAGTGTAAAAAGGCGCCCTAAAGGCGCCTTTTTGCTATCCATTCCGATGACATTTCCTCTCAAATTCGCTATCTTGTTTAGTATACAAAACACAATTGCCGTCCGTTTTGCTATGTCATGCAAAAGAAAGGCAATATTGTTAAGCCAGTAAAACGAGAAGCCATAATGAGTGTGATGTTTGATCCTGAAGCCGCAATCTATCCGTTTCCGCCAAAGCCTGTCCCGCTGAGCCTGGATGAAAAGCAATTCTACCGTGAGAAGATCAAGCGACTTCTCAAAGAGCGAGACGCGGTGATGGTGGCGCATTACTACACCGACCCGGAAATTCAGCAGCTGGCGGAAGAGACCGGAGGCTGTATTTCTGACTCACTGGAAATGGCACGCTTCGGTGCAAAACATCCCGCTTCGACGTTACTGGTTGCTGGCGTACGTTTTATGGGCGAAACGGCGAAGATCCTGAGCCCTGAAAAAACCATTCTGATGCCGACGCTTAATGCTGAGTGCTCACTCGATCTTGGCTGCCCGATTGACGAATTCTCGGCCTTCTGTGACGCCCATCCTGACCGGACCGTGGTGGTCTACGCTAATACCTCTGCGGCGGTAAAAGCGCGGGCTGACTGGGTGGTCACGTCAAGTATCGCCGTTGAGCTGATTGAACATCTGGACAGTCTGGGCGAAAAAATTATCTGGGCGCCCGATCGCCATCTCGGAAATTATGTCCAGAAGCAGACGGGGGCAGACGTTCTTTGCTGGCAGGGCGCCTGCATTGTGCACGATGAATTCAAGACCCAGGCACTGGCGCGCATGAAGGCGCTTTATCCTGACGCCGCCATTCTTGTTCACCCTGAATCACCGCAGTCTATTGTCGACATGGCGGATGCCGTGGGCTCAACCAGCCAGCTTATCAACGCGGCCAGGACGCTACCCAATAAACAGCTCATCGTGGCAACCGATCGCGGTATCTTCTATAAGATGCAGCAGGCCGTGCCGGAGAAAGAGCTTCTGGAAGCGCCTACAGCGGGTGAGGGGGCAACGTGTCGCAGCTGCGCGCATTGCCCGTGGATGGCGATGAATGGCCTGAAGGCGATTGCTGAAGGGCTCGAGACAGGCGGTGCTGCACATGAAATCCATGTGGATGCCGCTCTGCGTGAAGGTGCGTTAATTCCGCTTAACCGCATGCTGGATTTTGCGGCTACACTACGTACTTAATTCAAAATGCCCTGGGGAAAAGATGGATTTTTTTAGCACGCAGAACATTCTGGTTCATATACCGATTGGTGCAGGTGGCTATGACCTGTCATGGATTGAGGCCGTAGGCACGCTGGCTGGTTTACTCTGTATCTGGCTGGCGAGCCTTGAGAAGATCAGCAATTACGCGTTTGGGCTGATTAACGTTACGCTGTTTGCGATTATCTTCTTCCAGATCCAGCTATACGCCAGCCTGCTTTTGCAGCTGTTCTTCTTCGCTGCCAATATTTACGGCTGGTACGCGTGGTCGCGTCAAAACAGCCAGCAGGAGGCCGAGCTGCAAATCCGCTGGCTGCCTCTGCCGAAAGCTATCGCCTGGTTTGTCGCCTGCGTGGTCGCCATTGGTTTAATGACTGTCTATATCAACCCGGTATTTGCTTTCCTGACCCGCATAGCGGTGTCGGTGATGTCTGGTATGGGGTTGAATGTGGCTATGCCTTCGCTTCAGCCAGATGCTTTCCCGTTCTGGGATTCCTGCATGATGGTGTTGTCGATTGCCGCGATGATCCTGATGACCCGTAAATACGTTGAGAACTGGCTGCTGTGGGTCATCATCAATGTCATCAGCGTGGTGATCTTCGCCCTGCAGGGCGTCTATGCGATGTCACTGGAATATCTGCTGCTGACCTTCATTGCGTTGAACGGTAGCCGGATGTGGATTAACAGCGCGCGTGAGCGAGGCTCTCACGCGCTTTCCAGCTAATGTTGATGATGTGAATGGCCGGACTGCGCCTCATTCAGGTGGCAGTCCGGCCCGTTACATGGCTGATACTCCATCTGGATGGTCGCATGACCAATCTCATAGTGATGTTCAAGAAAGTGCTGGATCCGTTCAAGCAGCGCATCATGGTCATGAGGTGGGATCACCTGAACGTGCAATGTCATAACCGGTTTCTCTCCCACCAGCCAGACGTGCACGTGATGCACATTGCGGACTTCCGGGACAGAGCGGTGCAGGTTACGTTTCAACTCAGCAATATCTATTGATGTTGGTGCACCTTCAAGCAGTTCATTGACGCTCTCCTTCAGCAGTCGCCAGGCGCTACGCAGCACCAGACACGACACCAGCACTGAAAGAATCGGGTCGGCAGGCGTCCAGCCGGTATAGAGGATTACCAGCGCGGCCACAATCGCGCCCACTGAACCGAGCAAATCACCCAGCACATGCAGGGCCGCCGCACGCACGTTGAGGTTCTTTTCCGTACTTCCTCGGTGCAAAATCCAGAAAGCCAGAATATTAGCCAACAGCCCTGCCACGGCGATGACCATCATTGTCATCCCCGCAACGGGTTGCGGGTGTCTGAAACGCTGGAAGGCCTCCCAGACGATAAGAACGGTAATGACCACCAGTGCAATGGCGTTAACAAACGCGGCGAGGGTGGTCAGCCTCAGCCAGCCGAAGGTATGGCGCGCATTCGGTGGACGACGAGCAAACTGCACGGCCAGCAGGGCGAAGAGCAGGGCGGCGGCATCGGTCAGCATATGTCCGGCATCGGCCAGAAGCGCCAGAGAGCCGGAAACCAGGCCGCCAATGACCTCGATAATCATGAAGGTTGCGGTGACGCCAAAGGCTAGCATCAGTCGTTTAGCGTTTTCGTCCCCGGAAGCGTGCGAATGAGAGTGCGCCATATCTATTTTCCTGGTTCATTTTAGGTTAAGTGTAGAGTTTTTAATGTGTTAGACAAACCTATTTTTGGGTCTGTTTCTGCAAATCCGGGAGAGAGTGTAAAAGGCGGTTTACACTAAGCGGCGAGCAAGTTAGATTGAAAGGATTGCATTCACTACTAGAGTTATGGCAGAGCTGGAAAGAAAATGAATTATCAGAATGACGATTTACGTATCAAAGAGATCAACGAGTTATTACCTCCTGTAGCACTCCTTGAGAAATTCCCCGCCACTGAAAATGCCGCAAACACGGTTTCTCATGCTCGTAAAGCGATCCATAAGATCCTGAAAGGTAATGACGATCGTCTTCTGGTGGTGATTGGTCCTTGTTCTATTCACGACCCGGCAGCCGCGAAAGAGTACGCGGCCCGTCTGCTCACCTTGCGAGAAGAGTTGAAAGACGAGCTGGAAATCGTCATGCGCGTTTACTTTGAAAAACCGCGTACCACCGTGGGATGGAAAGGGCTGATTAACGATCCGCACATGGACAACAGCTTCCAGATTAACGACGGTCTGCGCATTGCGCGCAAGCTGCTGCTGGAGATCAACGACAGTGGCCTGCCGGCAGCCGGTGAGTTTCTGGACATGATCACGCCGCAATACCTGGCAGACCTGATGAGCTGGGGCGCAATTGGCGCACGTACCACGGAATCGCAGGTTCACCGCGAACTGGCGTCCGGTCTCTCTTGCCCGGTTGGCTTTAAAAACGGGACTGATGGCACTATCAAGGTAGCTATTGACGCCATCAACGCAGCGGGCGCGCCGCACTGCTTCCTGTCCGTGACCAAATGGGGTCACTCCGCCATCGTTAACACCAGCGGTAACGGTGATTGCCATATCATTCTGCGCGGCGGCAAAGAGCCAAACTACAGTGCAAAACATGTGGCGGAAGTGAAAGTCGGTCTGGACAAAGCCGGGCTGCCACCGCAGGTGATGATCGACTTCAGCCACGCCAACTCCAGCAAGCAGTTTAAAAAGCAGATGGAAGTGGGGGCAGATGTCTGCCAGCAGATTGCTGGCGGTGAGAAGGCGGTGATTGGGGTGATGATCGAAAGCCATCTGGTTGAAGGTAACCAGAATCTGGAAGGCAGCGAGCCGCTTGTCTATGGCAAGAGCGTGACGGATGCCTGCATCGGCTGGGAAGATACCGACACGATCCTGCGTCAGCTGGCGAATGCGGTAAAAGCCCGTCGCGGCTGAATAATCAGGCACAAATAAAAAAGCGCGGAAGGTTCCGCGCTTTTTTTATATCCGGCGAAAATTACTTCGCTTTACCCTGGTTCGCAACGGCCGCTGCTTTCGCCGCGATCTCTTCTGCGTTACCCAGATAGTAGTGTTTGATTGGCTTGAAGTTTTCGTCGAACTCATACACCAGCGGTACGCCAGTCGGGATGTTCAGTTCGAGGATTTCGTCTTCACCCATGTTATCCAGGTATTTCACCAGCGCACGCAGGGAGTTACCGTGAGCTGCGATGATCACGCGCTCGCCGCTTTTCAGGCGTGGCAGAATTGTTTCGTTCCAGTAAGGCACAACGCGATCGATGGTCAGCGCCAGGCTCTCGGTGGTTGGCAGCTCAGCGTCGGTCAGTTTCGCATAACGCGGGTCGTGACCCGGGTAACGCTCGTCATCTTTGCTCAGCTCTGGTGGGGTGATTGCGAAGCCACGACGCCACTGTTTAACCTGCTCGTCGCCATATTTCTCAGCGGTTTCCGCTTTGTTCAGGCCCTGCAGCGCACCGTAGTGACGCTCGTTCAGTTTCCAGGATTTCTCAACCGGCAGCCAGGCCTGATCCAGTTCGTCCAGCACGTTCCACAGGGTGTGGATGGCACGTTTCAGCACAGAGGTGTAAGCAAAATCAAAGCTGAAGCCTTCTTCCTTCAGCAGTTTACCTGCTGCTTTTGCTTCGCTTACGCCTTTCTCAGACAGATCAACGTCGTACCAACCGGTAAAGCGGTTTTCGTTGTTCCACTGGCTTTCGCCGTGACGCACCAGAACCAGCTTAGTAATAGCCATCTCTTACTCCTCAAGCATTTTTAGAATGATAACAATTCTCATTATATTGCCGTGGCGGTGCCACCAGCAACGCTTAACCCTAACCATAGCGAAAATAGTCTCTGAGTGTAAGATGCTTGTGAATCCAGGGTTATGATTTTGTCTGCGATCGGCGCTATTTTCAGCAAGGCGAGCAGAAAAAAGCCCTCCGACAGGAGGGCTGGAAATCAATGCGGGATAAAATGGTATTCCGTCACGCTGACGTACTCTTCTCCCGGGCGCAGCACACAGTCTGGCTGCGGCCATTCCGGATGATTGGGGCTGTCCGGCAGGAACTCGCTCTCCAGCGCCAGGCCTTGCCAGTCGCTATACTCATCGTGTTCGCGCGCCGTCGTGCCGCCAAGGTAGTTGCCTGAGTAGAATTGCAGTGCAGGGGCTGTGGTATACACCGTCATCTGCAGCTTCTCATCCGCAGACCAGACTTGTGCTGCAGGCTGGCTGATATCACTTTTTGCCTGCAGCAGGAAAGCGTGGTCGTAACCTTTCACCTTGCGCTGATCGTCATCGCTCAGGAAATCCTGGGCGATAGTCTTCGCGCTGCGGAAGTCAAAGCTGGTTCCGCTCACGTCTTTGAGGCCCTGATAAGGAATTCCCATCTCGTCAACCGGCAAATACGCATCCGCCAGGATCTGCAGCTTGTGGTTACGCACGTCGCACTGGTTACCGTCCAGATTAAAGTACGCGTGATTGGTCAGGTTGACCGGACACGGCTTGTCGACCGTCGCACGGTATTCAATGGCGATACGGTTGTCGTCGGTCAGCGTAAAGCGCGCGGAGGCGATAAGGGTCCCCGGGAAGCCCTGATCGCCATCAAGCGAATCCAGTGAGAACAACACTTCCCCATCGTTTTGACGAACAATCTTCCAGCGGCGTTTGTCAAACCCGTCCGGACCGCCGTGCAGCTGGTTCTCACCCTGGCTTGGAAGCAGAGAATACTCCACGCCGTCGAGTTCAAAATGGCTCTTCGCGATGCGGTTAGCGTAGCGCCCTACAGACGCGCCCAGATAGGCGGACTGATTGACATACTGTTCAGGCGAGGCACAGCCGAGCAGGGTTTCGCGCACGCTGCCGTCCGGCATCGGTACGCGGGCAGAAAGAAGGGTTGCACCCCAGTCCATCAGCGTAACCACCATCCCCGCGCTGTTGCGCAGGGTTAACAGGCGATACGGCAGACCATCCGGTGCAAGGGTAGGTGTTTCGTTTTTAGCACTGTCCGGCTCCTTGTGATGCTTTACACACGTAGAACGTTTCTTTAATACCTGTTTTCGCTTCGTATTGTTTCTCTACCGCCTGCTGGACGGCAGGAACCAGTTCTTCCGGCACCAGGGCAACAATGCAGCCACCGAAGCCACCGCCGGTCATACGCACGCCACCTTTCTCGCCGATGGTGGCTTTGACGATGTCCACCAGGGTGTCAATTTGCGGAACGGTGATCTCGAAATCATCGCGCATGGAGGCGTGCGATTCCGCCATCAACTCACCCATACGTTTCAGATCGCCTTCGCCAGCGCGGACGCGGCTTCGACGGTTCGGGCGTTCTCCGTCAGCACGTGACGAACGCGTTTGGTGACGACCGGATCCAGCTCGTGGGCCACCTTATTGAATTCATTAAGCGTCACGTCGCGCAGGGCGGGTTGCTGGAAGAAGCGCGCACCGGTTTCGCACTGCTGGCGGCGGGTATTGTACTCGCTCCCCACCAGCGTGCGTTTAAAGTTGCTATTGATAATAATGACCGCGGCGCCTTTTGGCAGCGGAACGGCTTTGGTGCCAAGCGAGCGGCAGTCGATCAGCAGCGCGTGCTCTTTTTTGCCCAACGCGGAGATCAACTGATCCATAATGCCGCAGTTGCAGCCCACGAACTGGTTTTCTGCTTCCTGACCGTTCAGAGCGATTTGCGCGCCATCCAGCGGCAGATGATAAAGCTGCTGGAACACGGTTCCCACGGCGACTTCCAGAGAGGCAGAGGAGCTTAAGCCTGCCCCCTGTGGTACGTTGCCACTGATAACGAGATCGGCGCCGCCAAAGTTCTTGTTACGTTTCTGCAGGTGCTTTACCACGCCGCGCACGTAGTTAGACCATTGCTGGCTGTCGTGTCGTCACAATCGGGGCATCGAGGGAAAACTCGTCCGTCTCATTACCATAATCCGCCGCAATCACGCGGACGTTGCGGTCGTTACGCTTTGCACAGCTGATGACGGTCTGGTAATCGATGGCGCACGGCAGCACGAAACCGTCGTTATAGTCGGTGTGTTCACCGATCAGGTTAACGCGGCCAGGTGCCTGGATAACGTGGGTGGCAGGGTAGCCAAATTTCTCAGCAAACAGGGATTGTGTTTTATCTTTCAGACTCATTTTTTTAGACTCCTGATTCGCGATAGTGGACGTCGCTAACGGCACGCAGACGTTCTGCCGCCTGTTCCGCCGCCAGGTCACGCTGCGTTTCCGCCAGCATTTCATAGCCCACCATAAATTTACGTACCGTCGCAGAACGCAGCAGCGGCGGATAGAAATGGGCATGCAACTGCCAGTGTTGATTCTCTTCTCCGTTAAACGGTGCGCCGTGCCAGCCCATGGAGTACGGGAAGGAGCACTGGAACAGATTGTCATAACGGCTGGTCAGCTTTTTCAGCGCCAGGGCAAGGTCGTCGCGCTGCACGTCGCTAAGATCCGTAATGCGCCGCACGTGAGCTTTTGGCAGCAAGAGCGTTTCGAAGGGCCAGGCAGCCCAGTAAGGCACCACGGCCAGCCAGTGTTCGGTTTCCACCACGGTGCGGCTGCCATCGGCCAACTCACGTTGGGTGTAGTCCAGCAGCATCGGGGAACCGTTTTCCGCGTAATAGGCTTTTTGCAGGCGGTCTTCACGCTCGGCTTCGTTAGGCAGGAAGCTGTTCGCCCAGACCTGGCCGTGCGGATGGGGGTTCGAGCAGCCCATGGCCGCGCCTTTATTTTCGAACACCTGCACCCACGGATAGCTCTGCCCCAGCTCGGCGGTTTGCGCCTGCCAGGTGCTGACGACCTCTTTCAGCGCGTCCACGCTCAGTTCTGGCAGCGTTTTGCTGTGATCGGGCGAGAAGCAGATCACGCGGCTGGTTCCGCGAGCGCTTTCACAGCGCATCAGCGGATCGTGGCTTTCCGGCGCGTCCGGCGTGTCGGTCATCAGGGCGGCAAAATCGTTGGTAAAGACGAAGGTGCCTTTGTAGTCCGGGTTTTTATCTCCGGTGACGCGGGTGTTGCCCGGACACAGGAAGCAGTCCGGGTCATGCTGCGGCAGCGTCTGTTTCGCAGGCGTCTCTTGCGCCCCCTGCCAGGGGCGCTTGGCGCGATGCGGAGAAACTAAAATCCATTGCCCGCTTAACGGGTTAAAACGACGATGCGGATGATCGACGGGATTAAATGAAGTCATGACGGATCCTTAGTCCGGATAACCTTGTGGGTGGCGGGACTGCCAGTGCCAGGTATCCTGTGCCATTTCATCCAGCGTGCGGGTCACACGCCAGTTAAGCTCTTTATCGGCTTTGGTGGCATCGGCCCAGTAAGCAGGGAGGTCACCCTCACGACGCGGTGCGAAGTGATAATTGACCGGCTTACCGCAGGCTTTGCTGAAGGCGTTAACCACATCCAGCACGCTGCTGCCAATACCGGCGCCGAGGTTGTAAATATGCACGCCTGGCTTATTTGCCAGTTGCTGCATGGCCGCCACGTGCCCGTCGGCCAGATCCATAACGTGGATGTAATCACGCACGCCGGTGCCATCTTCGGTTGGATAGTCGTTACCAAAAATCGCCAGTGAGTCACGACGGCCCACCGCTACCTGCGCGATATACGGCATCAGGTTATTCGGAATGCCCTGTGGATCTTCACCCATATCGCCTGACGGATGGGCGCCGACCGGATTGAAGTAGCGCAGCAACGCGATGCTCCATTCCGGCTGCGCTTTTTGCAGATCGGTCAGGATCTGTTCCACCATCAGTTTGCTTTTGCCATACGGACTTTGCGGCGTACCGGTTGGGAAGCTTTCAACGTAAGGGATTTTTGGCTGGTCACCATAAACGGTGGCGGATGAGCTGAAGATAAAGTTTTTAACGTTTGCCGCGCGCATGGCGGAGATGAGACGCAAGGTTCCGTTGACGTTGTTGTCGTAATACTCCAGCGGTTTCGCAACGGATTCACCGACCGCTTTCAGACCGGCGAAGTGGATCACCGTTTCAATGGCGTGGTCGTGAAGGATCTCGGTCATCAGCGCTTCATTGCGGATGTCGCCTTCCACGAACGTTGGCTGTTTCCCGCCAAGACGTTCAATCACAGGCAGCACGCTGCGCTTACTATTGCACAGGTTGTCGAGGATGATGACATCATGACCATTTTGCAGCAGTTGCACACAGGTATGACTTCCTATGTAACCGCTACCACCTGTTACCAGAACTCGCATATTTCGCTCCATTGGGCTTATGGTATGTAATAACCATAGCATAACAGAGTCGCTAAAAGTGTGACATGGGATAAAATAGTGGAATCGTTTACACTGTTTTTAAATACCGATTTTCTGATGTCGTGTGGCATTGTAGATCAAAGGGATAGCGATGTCTTAGTGCAGGTTATCTGAAAAACGGAGGGCGGCGCCCTCCGGAGTTTAGTCGATTTTGCTTAGCAGATAATCATAGCGTTCACCGTCCGGCACAAACTCCAGGCGGTGTGTGATGCAGGAGGGGGCATCTTCGGCATGGTGTGAAACAAACAGCAGTTGCGTTTCGCCTTCACTAATGAGGACATCCACAAAGCGGCGGATTAACTGTCGGTTCAGCGGGTCCAGTCCCTGCAGGGGTTCATCGAGGATCAGAAGCGTAGGATGTTTCACCAGGGCGCGAACGATCAGCGCCAGCCGCTGCTGCCCCCACGACAGGCTATGAAACGGCGCGTCAGCGACCCGGGTATCCATTCCAAGAATATCCAGCCATTGCTGAGCCAGCTTGTGCTGTTTGTCCGATACCGCCTGATAAATGCCGATGGAATCAAAATACCCGGAGAGGATCACATTGCGCACCGTTGTGCTGACCCGGTAATCGAGATGCAGGCTGCTGCTGACATACCCGATATGCTTTTTGATATCCCAGATGGTTTCGCCGCTGCCGCGACGCCGGCCAAACAGCGTGAGATCGTTACTGTAACCCTGCGGGTGATCCCCGGTGATCAGGCTCAGTAGCGTTGATTTACCCGCACCATTAGGGCCAACAATCTGCCAGTGCTCGCCTGGATTGACCGTCCAGCTGAGATGGTTAAGGATCGGGCGATCGTCATAAGAGACAAGGCCATCACACAGCACGATGCGCGGCTGGTGGGGATCAAGCGCATGACGAGCTGAAGGGGCGTCGGGTTCCGGAAGCGTGATTCCATCAAGCTGTTCACTGTGTGCGAGTTGCGCAATTAATGCCTGCTTAAGCAGCACTGATTTTTCGCCTGTTTCAGTCAAATTACAGTCGGCCAGCACACCTGCATTCTGGATGAAATCCGGAATTTCATCGAAGCGGTTAAGCACCAGCACAACGGTATACCCCTGCTGGTTAAGCGAAGCCAGCAGCGTTGCCAGCTGGGCGCGAGACTGCACGTCAAGACCATCGAACGGTTCGTCAAGGATCAACAACTCTGGTTCGCTCATCAAAGCCTGACAAAGCAGCGTTTTCCGCGTCTCGCCGGTTGAAAGGTATTTAAAGCGCCGGTCCAGCAGGGCGGTGATGCCGAACTGTTCTGCCAGGTGCTGGCAACGGGCGGGATCGTTCACCTCATCCTGAATAATTTCCGCCGTCGTACGGCCGGTATCTTCTTCGCCAGGGCTGAGTAAATCGGTGTTGTTACGCTGCCATTCGTCACTGACCAGCTTTTGAAGTTGTTCAAATGACAGACGTGTCAGGCGCGTAAAATGGCGCTGATATTCACCCTTGAGGAGAGGGAGCTCGCCGGCCAACGCGCGGGCAAGGGCTGATTTACCGCTCCCGTTCGTGCCGACAAATGCCCAGCTTTCACCTGCGCGAATTGCCAAATCGGCAATTGTCAGTGTTCGGGTATCGCTAAGACGAAACGTGCCTTGCGAAATATGCAATGATGACATGATTTATCCCATTTTTTGCAGCAACAGATGTCAGGGATACTCACTGTCGGTACGATTGTCAATGTGCTCAGCACAATGTGGCGATAATCACCCGGTCTGCGTTGAAATATGCGGTGACTACAGCACCTTCCTCTAATCCGTCAGCCTCGTTGAGCGGTACCGTCGCGCAGAGCATTTGTCCGTCCGCCAGGGTCATCAGCACTTCACACTGTTCCTCACCGCGTTCAATATGGGTGATTGCACCGTGAAGCTGGTTATCGGCTGCCTTAGCTGTATCGGGATTGCTCGTGATATTGACCCACGGCGCTTTCAGTAACACCAGCACCTCTTTACCTTCATCCAGCTCAAGACGTTTTGCACTCTGCGCCGTTATTGCGGCTTTCAGGCGGGTAGTCCCATCGGCAAGCAGGATCTCGATATGCTGCTGCACCTGGAGATTATCGCGTGCCGTTACCGTACCAAACCACTGGTTACGGGCGCTGGTTTGTAACGAGAAACGGGATATGGCAGCCAGCAAACTGTCCAGCGGGAGATTGTCGTCATCACTCAACACATCAAACGCTTTTTGCTGGATCTGGGCCAGGAGATCGTAAAGTTGAATCAGACGCTGCCCAAAACGCGTAACCACTGCACCGCCGCCGCCTTTGCCGCCTGTAGCTCTGTCCACCAGCGGTTGCTCGCTCAGGGTGTTCATCTCGTTGATGGCATCCCAGGCACTTTTGTAACTGATACTGGCGTTTTTTGCCCCCTGGCTAATCGAGCCTGTTTGTTCTATCTGTTTAAGCAGGGTGATACGACGCGGATCGGCGAAAAGCTTTTGCTGAAGTCGGAGGGTGAGGAGAATTTCGGCCTGCATAACAGTATCCTGGCAAAAAGAGTATTGTGACCCAAATGGTGCAGGGCGCAAAGGGTACCGCACAAAAGGGGATGTTTTTCTCACTTGAAAGGGTAGAATAAGCTATTCACAATCTCTGGAGAAAACCATGTTAGAGTTGTTAAAAAGTCTGGTATTCGCCGTGATCATGGTACCAGTAGTGATGGCCATCATCCTCGGTGCCATCTACGGCCTGGGTGAAGTGTTCAACGTCTTCTCGAACATTGGTCACCGAGACCAGGCTAAAAAGCAGCATTGATTCCCTACAAAACGCCCGGCTAGTCCGGGCGTTTTGCTCTCAAGATTTTCCCGTTTTCGCCGATAATATTTAACGTATCACACTGGTTTACCTCTTCAGCGGTACGATTTAACGCTGGGATCTCCCTGACGTTATCGTTATATTAATGTGTATATAACGCTACTCACAGGAGTTAAAAATGGCACGTACCTGGGTACGCCTTTTCGCAGGGGCAACGCTGACGCTTTCACTTACCGGCCACGCGCTGGCGGACGACGGTAAAATTACGGTCTTTGCGGCGGCGTCGCTGACCAACGCGCTGCAGGATATCGCGGCGGCATATAAAAAAGAGAAGAACGTTGATGTAGTCTCCTCTTTTGCGTCTTCCTCGACGCTGGCACGTCAGATAGAAGCGGGTGCGCCGGCGGATCTGTTCATCTCGGCTGACCAGAAGTGGATGGATTACGCGGTGGAGAAGAAAGCGATTGATGCGGCGACCCGCGAAACGCTGCTGGGGAATAGCCTGGTAGTGGTGGCGCCAAAAGCCAGCGCGCAGGCTGACATCACCATCAACAAAGAGACCAACTGGATCAGCCTGCTAAACGGTGGCCGCCTGGCGGTGGGGGATCCTGAGCACGTACCGGCCGGGATCTACGCCAAAGAAGCACTGCAAAAACTGGGCGCATGGGAGACATTGTCACCGAAACTGGCCCCGGCTGAAGATGTCCGCGGTGCGCTGGCGCTGGTAGAACGCAACGAAGCTCCACTGGGTATTGTCTACGGTTCCGATGCCGTTGCCGGCAAAGGTGTCAAAGTGGTAGGTACCTTCCCGGAAGACTCCCACAAGAAAGTGGAATACCCTGTTGCGATTGTTGATGGACATAAAAATGCGACGGTTTCTGCCTTTTATGATTATCTGAAAGGACCAGAAGCCTCTGCAATCTTTAAACGTTATGGATTTACAACTCACTGATGATATTGACCGATCCTGAATGGCAGGCCGTGCTGCTGAGCCTTAAAGTCTCTTCCCTGGCAGTCGTGCTGAGTTTGCCCTTTGGGATCTTCTTTGCCTGGTTACTGGTCCGCTGTAAGTTTCCAGGCAAAGCCCTGCTGGACAGTGTGCTTCATCTTCCCCTCGTGTTGCCGCCCGTGGTGGTCGGTTATCTGTTACTGATTTCAATGGGACGTCGCGGTTTTATCGGTGAGAAACTCTATGACTGGTTTGGGCTGACGTTCGCTTTTAGCTGGCGCGGAGCGGTGCTGGCGGCGGCTGTGATGTCATTCCCTCTGATGGTCAGGGCTATCCGTCTGGCGCTGGAGGGGGTGGATCTCAAACTGGAACAGGCGGCCCGCACGCTGGGCGCCGGGCGCTGGCGCGTCTTCTTTACCATTACGCTGCCGCTAACATTACCCGGTATTATTGTCGGTACGGTGCTGGCCTTTGCCCGCTCGCTGGGCGAGTTTGGCGCGACGATCACGTTTGTGTCGAACATCCCCGGCGAGACGCGAACCATTCCCTCGGCCATGTATACCCTGATTCAGACGCCAGGTGGAGAAAACGCCGCAGCGCGACTGTGCATCATCTCAATCGTATTAGCGCTGGTATCATTGCTGGTGTCGGAATGGCTAGCGCGACTCAGCCGTGAGCGGATGGGGAAATAGTCATGCTGGAGCTTCAATTTACCCAGACGCTGGGAAATCATACCCTGACGATTAACGAGACGCTGCCAGCCAGCGGCATTACCGCCATCTTTGGCGTGTCTGGCGCGGGGAAAACGTCGTTGATTAATGCGATCAGCGGCCTGACCCGCCCTCAATCAGGGCGCATTGTATTAAATAACCGCGTCTTAAATGACGTGGAAAATAAGGTATATCTTTCGCCGGATAAACGCCGTATCGGCTATGTTTTTCAGGATGCACGATTATTCCCGCACTACAGCGTGCGCGGGAATCTGCGTTACGGCATGGCGAAAAGCATGGCCGGGCAGTTTGATAAGCTGGTGACCCTTTTAGGGATTGAACAGCTGCTCGACAGGCTGCCATCCTCGCTTTCCGGCGGTGAGAAACAGCGTGTGGCGATTGGCCGCGCGTTACTGACCGCGCCAGAGTTGCTGTTGCTCGATGAACCGCTGGCCTCGCTGGATATTCCGCGTAAACGTGAACTCCTGCCGTATCTGCAGCGCCTGACGCGCGAAATTAATATTCCGATGCTCTACGTCAGCCACTCGCTGGATGAGATCCTGCATCTGGCTGATAAAGTGCTGGTGCTGGAAGAGGGTTGTGTTAAGGCCTTCGGCAACCTTGAAGAGGTGTGGGGCAGCAGCGTGATGCACCCCTGGTTACCTCGGGAGCAGCAGAGCAGCATTCTCAAAGTCAGCGTGCTGGAACACCATCCGCATTACGCAATGACCGCGCTGGCACTGGGCGATCAGCATCTGTGGGTCAACAAAATCGACAAACCGCTGCAGTCTGCGCTACGTATTCGCATTCAGGCGTCGGATGTCTCGCTGGTGCTGCAACCGCCGTTGCAGACCAGTATCCGAAATATTCTGCGTGCAAAAGTGGCGGAGTGTTTTGATGATAACGGCCAGGTAGAAGTAAAGCTTGAGGTCGGCAGCAGGACGCTCTGGGCGCGTATCAGCCCGTGGGCCAGAGATGAATTAGGGATCAAACCCGGCCTGTGGCTTTACGCGCAAATTAAGAGCGTCTCGATCACCGCCTGATTACAGCAGGTGGGTATAAATGTACTGCGCGATGCTGTCAGTGGTGTTATCGCCAATCACCACGTTAGCGCGCGCTTTTACTGCATCATCGGCATTGCCCATCGCCACGCCGGTACCGGCGGCTTCCAGCATGCTGATGTCGTTGTAGTTATCGCCGAAGGCGATCACGTCACGCATCGACCACCCCTGAGATTCCACATACTGTGTCAGACGCTTGCCTTTGCTGTTACCTTTGCGGGCGATATCAACCTGGTCATGCCAGGACCATTCACACTCCAGGCCCAGCGTTTCTTCCACGTGTTTTGCGAAGGTATTCAGTTTGGTGGTGTCTTCATCCGTCAGCGCGAATTTCCAGATAGCATCAACATCCTGCGCTGCCTGGCGCAGGGAGGATACCTGGGTAAAGACCGGACGCTGGGCTTCAGGCAGGGACTGCGCCCAGTTGCTGGTGCGGATCACATGGCCGGTCGGGCGTTCATAGACCATCGCGTTATCCACATACATCAGGCCGTGTACGGCGTGTTCATCCAGCAGATCAATTAATTGCAGCGCCTGAGGAACCGGCAGCGGGTCGGATGCCAGAACCTTTTTCGCCTGATAATCATACAAATAAGTGCCATTACAACAAATTGCAGGTGTATCTAACGCCAGTGCCTGATAAAAAGGGTGAATGGCAACGTGATGTCGACCCGTTACGATAAGGAGTTGATATCCCACTTCCTGCGCGCGTTTAAGCGCTTCAAGGGAGGCGGGGAGGAGGGTTTTTTGCGGCGTCAGTAAGGTACCGTCTAAATCCAGAGCAATCACACGCGAGGTCATTTTTTTTTCCGGGTTAATATTGAATTTACGTATTGATGGGATGGTACACCGAGAGGCGGACGCTTCAAAATTCCTGTCGACAATTCAGCATTCACCGTCAAAAGTTAACTACTTTCATGCGCAGTGAGGAGTGAATATTCATGAAACAAACCGTTTATACCGCCAGTCCTGAGAGCCAGCAGATCCATGTCTGGCGTTTAAATACCGAAGGGTCACTCACGCTGGTGCAGGTTGTTGATGTCCCAGGGCAGGTGCAGCCGATGGTCATCAGTCCGGATAAACGTTTCTTGTACGTGGGTGTGCGCCCGGAGTTTCGCGTGCTGGCCTACCGCATCTCTCCGGACGACGGCGCGCTGACTTACACTGCCGAAGCGCCATTGCCGGGCAGCCCAACCCATATCTCTACCGATCGTAAAGGCAATTTTGTCTTTAGTGGCTCGTATAACGCAGGCTGTGTCAGCGTAACGCGTCTGGAAAACGGTATTCCGGTTGAAACTGTCGATGTGGTGGAAGGGCTGGAAGGTTGCCACTCGGCGAATATCACGCCGGATAACCGTACACTGTGGGTACCTGCATTGAAGCAAGATCGTATCTGCCTGTTCACCCTGAGCGACGATGGTCACCTGGTGGCGCAGACTCCTGCTGAAGTCACTACCGTTGAAGGCGCGGGCCCCCGTCATATGGTTTTCCATCCGAACCAGCAGTACGCCTATGTGGTCAATGAACTGAACAGCTCGGTGGACGTCTGGGAACTGAAAGATCCTAACGGCCAGATTGAGTGCGTGCAGACGCTGGATATGATGCCGTCTGACTTCTCTGACACCCGTTGGGCTGCGGATATTCACATTACGCCAAATGGCCGCCATCTGTACGCCTGTGACCGTACCTCCAGCCTGATTACCGTGTTTAGCGTCTCGGAAGATGGCAGGGTGCTGGCGATTGAAGGCTTCCAGCCAACGGAAACTCAGCCGCGCGGTTTTAATATCGACCACAGTGGTAAATATCTGATCGCAGCAGGGCAGAAATCCCACCACATTGCGCTGTATGAAATCAAAGGCGAGCAGGGCCTGCTGGAAGAGAAAGGGCGCTATGCGGTAGGCCAGGGGCCTATGTGGGTGGTGGTTAACGCCCACTAAGCGGCTTAAAACAAAAAACCTCGCGAATGCGAGGTTTTTTTATCTCTGTAAGCCGGGTAAGGCGAAGCCGCCACCCGGCAAAACATCTTACTGCTTCGGCTCAGCAACCACTTTGCTACCCAGACCGCGGTTGTTGTATTCCCACATGCGGTTGAAGTTAGCGTCGTTCAGGTTGCGCTGCACGTTTCCTTTATCGTCCACCGCACCGGTATTGCCGGAGAACGGACGTTTGGAGATCGCGGCATCCGCCCACGGCTTCGCCATGTTAAAGCCTTCGTTGATCACGCTGTCGCGGATCACCACCTGACCGTTGGTTGCAGAGTCCACATCCAGTGAGCGGCCCAGCTGTGCCACGCCGTCACCGGCAGCATTAAAGCGGCTGTTTACGGCCAGGAAACCGAAGAACAGGTTAGACTGCGTCGCTGGTGCAAAGACATAGCCTTCCTGCTGAGTACGCGAGTTCACCACGCGGAAGTCGGTGTTATCAAACACCACCGCGCCACGACCGGATACCAGGTCAACATCACCTTCGACGTAGCTGTTAGTCACCAGCGTACGGGTCAGGCGGTTGTTCTGCAGGGTGTTCTGTACACCGCTGTTGGTCACGAAGAAGGTGTTCTGACGGCCGAGAATGTTAACGTTGTTGATCTGTACTTTATCACCATCGCTACGCAGCGCGACGGCCTGATGGTTACCTGCATCGACGCTGTCACCCAGGGTGTTCTGAATGGTCAGGTTTTGCAGCTGCAAGCCATTATTCTGAGACCAGAATACCGCTGAGCACATCACCCCAATGGTGGCAGAACGCTTGCTCTGGCAGTTATCAAACATGTACCACGCAGGTTTGCCCGGCATATATTTACCGGCTGGGTTCACCAGGCGACGCCAGGCGTTGCTGTCGATTTCTGAATCAATCGCCAGGCCAATTTTTACATCGATCGCTTTTTCGCCCAGACCGTAAAGGGTAATGCTGCCTGGTGCCGCCGGAACGTAAACGGTGCCTTCATATTCGCCTGGCAGGATCGCGATGTACTGACGAGAAGCGCTGTGCTTCGTGATGGCCGCATCAACCGCAGCCTGAATAGAGGTATGCGTTACACCCTGCGTACCTGCCGGCCCAACGACGAAGTCAGGCTGTTTTGGCAGGTTAATAGAAGACGGTGTCCACGGCGCAGCGTTGGGTTCCATCGCCGAGAAGTAGTGTGCACGGTCGAAGTTCTTCGCTTCATCAGCGGACAAAATCGGGCGGGAGGCGGTACCCGGTGCTACCTGCTCAGAAGGCAGCTGATCCGGTGGTGTTGAACTGCATGCGGATAATGTCACGCCAAAGGCGAGTGCTAACGCCAGACGGGAAATCCTGGAAATGTTCAAGGTAAAGCTCCTGGGTATGCAAGTCTTAACGGGATAGACGAAATAGCCTGCTTTTTTATACTAAGTTGAGCGAAACGGGAAGTTAAAAAGGGTAAAAGTTGCATTTTTTGCCCTCGGGGGGCGGGAAAGTCATCACAAATAAATAACATTTTCCATCAGGACGGTTGACAGCGGGCAGTGGATGAAAATAAATGTCTATACAACCCATGACAAGTGGAATACCCATGCAGCAGCTTCATCCCGACGATGTAATATGGCGAAATGCGCGACTGGCAACGATGGATCCGGAAGGCACCGCTCCGTATGGCCTGAAAGAGCAACACGCTCTGGTGGTGCGCGGCCAAACCATTCAGGCCGTGATCCCTGAATCTGAAATACCTTCAGGACACCGTCACAGCGTCGATCTTCAGGGACGTCTGGTTACACCAGGCCTGATTGACTGCCATACCCACCTGGTGTTTGACGGCGATCGCGCGGCAGAATGGGAGCAGCGTCTGAACGGTGTCTCTTATCAAACAATCAGCGCCCAGGGAGGCGGGATTAACGCTACCGTGACGGCGACGCGCAGCAGTTCACCGGAAACCCTGCTGAAACTGGCGCAACAGCGGCTGCAGCGTTTGATGAATGAAGGTGTCACCACGGTTGAAATCAAGTCCGGATACGGGCTAAACGCCGATGCCGAAGAGAAGATGCTGCAGGTTGCACGCCAACTGAGCCTCAATAATCCGGTTGATATAAGCCCAACGCTGCTGGCGGCTCATGCGGTTCCGCCGGAATTCCGACAGGATCCGGATGCGTACCTCACGCTGGTCTGTGAGCAGATATTGCCCGTGCTGTGGCAAAAAGAATTGTTTGAAGCTGTCGACGTATTTTGCGAAAACGTCGGCTTTACCCCGTCGCAAACCGAGCGCCTCTTTAAGGCCGCCGCTGCGCTGGGTATCCCGGTAAAAGGGCATGTCGAGCAGCTGTCGAATCAGGGCGGTGCGGCGCTGGTCAGCCGATATAAGGGGCTGTCGGCCGATCATATCGAATACCTGGATGATGCAGGCGTTCAGGCGATGGCACAAAGCGGGACCGTTGCCGTATTGCTGCCTGGCGCGTTCTATTTTCTTCAGGAGCGCCAGCGTCCGCCGGTTGAACAGCTCAGAAAACAGGGGATACCGATGGCGGTCGCGACCGACTATAACCCCGGCACCAGCCCGTTTGCCAGCCTGCACCTGGCGATGAATATGGCCTGCGTCCAGTTTGGTCTGACCCCTGAAGAAGCCTGGGCTGGCGTCACGCGGAATGCCGCGCAGGCGCTGGGTCGTGGCGCAACCCACGGACAGCTGCGGGCAGGGTTTGTCGCCGATTTTATCGTCTGGGATGCTCGCCATCCGGTTGAGATGGTCTACGAGCCGGGACGCAATCCGCTGTATCAGCGTGTTTTCCGTGGGGAGGCAGTATGAGGTTATGGCGGCCGGTAGCCGAAACGGTCTGGCAGGGGCGCGACGACAGCGCCGAGGCCAGCAATGCAACGCGCATTTTCCAGACGATAAAGCAGCAGGGGCAGTTCACGCCGCTTCCATCCGGCATCGCGCTGATAGGCTTTGAATGTGATGAAGGGGTTAAACGCAATCATGGCAGGCCCGGCGCCGTGCAGGCACCGGATATTCTGCGGAAAGCGCTGGCGAATATGGCAAGCCATCAGGGGCACGAACGGCTGGCGGATATGGGCTCGTTTTACGTTGAAGGCGACGAGCTGGAAGCGGCCCAGCAGGCGTTAAGCGATGCCGTCACGGCCTGCCAGCAGTCCGGGATGCGCACGCTGGTCTTTGGCGGCGGTCATGAGACCGCGTGGGCGCACGGTCGGGGCATTCTGGATGCGTTCCCGAACGAGCGCGTGGTGGTGATCAATCTTGATGCCCATCTTGACCTGCGCAAGGCCGACCGGGCGACGTCCGGCACCCCGTTTCGCCAGCTGGCGCATTACTGCGATGAGCGCGGGCGGGAGTTTCAGTACGCCTGCTTTGGCGTGAGCCGGGCGGCGAACACGCTGGCGCTGTGGGATGAGGCCGAACGCCTGAACGTCACGCTGGTGGATGATCTCCATTTCAGGCGCGATGCGCTACCCGCACTGGAAAAGGTGCTGGCGCAGGCCGATCGTATCTATCTGACGATCGATCTGGACGTCCTCCCCGCGAGCGAAATGCCTGCCGTGTCCGCACCGGCCGCGTTAGGCATACCGGTGCTGGATCTTCTGCCGGTTATCGAACAAATCTGCCGCAGCGGTAAGCTACAGGCCGCCGATCTGGTAGAGTTTAACCCGCAGTACGATCGGGACGGACAGGGCGCAAAGCTTGCCGCCCGTCTGGCCTGGCAAATTGCTCACTGGTGGGCATAACACTATTCAAGGAGTCACGATGTTTTCACGCTCACCTCTGCCGCAGTCGAGCCCTCCCGCACCTTTCTACGAAAAGGTGAAGCAGGCGATAAGCGAAAAAATCGCCACCGGCGTCTGGCGGCCGCACGACCGTATTCCCTCGGAAGCCGAGCTGGTGGCGCAGTTTGGTTTTAGCCGGATGACCGTCAACCGGGCGCTGCGCGAACTGACCGACGACGGTCTTCTGGTGCGCTTGCAGGGGGTCGGAACGTTTGTGGCGGAACCGAAAGGGCAATCTGCCCTGTTTGAAATCCGCAGTATTGCCGATGAGATCACCGCGCGTAACCATCAGCACCGCTGTGAGGTGCTGGTGCTCGAAGAGACCCAGGCCAGCGCCGAGCAGGCCGTAGAGCTGAATGTCAAAGAGGGGAGCCGGATCTTCCACTCCGTGATGGTGCATTTCGAAAACGACATTCCGGTGCAGATTGAAGATCGCTGCGTTAACGCCGAACGGATACCGGACTACCTGAACCAGGATTACACCCACACCACGCCGCACGCCTATCTCTCGCTCGTCGCACCGCTGACGGAAGGGGAGCATATTGTGGAGGCCGTGCGCGCCACGCCGCAGGAGTGTGAACGGCTGCGCATTAAAGAGCACGATCCATGCCTGCTGATCCGTCGTCGTACATGGTCGTCATCGCAAATTGTGTCGCATGCCCGGCTGCTTTTCCCGGGTAACCGTTACCGGCTGCAGGGCCACTTTATGTCATAAGTTTTAAAAGCGTGATAGCTAACGCAATATAACAAAATTGTATCTTTTTTGTTAAAACTGACCTTGTGTGTGCTTGTCTATACAAGTATATCTAAATGCATCATCTGTCCCGTATGAGGAGCACACAATGTCGTCAGGTAAATACCGCCAGCAGGATGTCCGCGCTCCGCGCGGCACCACCCTTACCGCAAAAAGCTGGCTCACCGAAGCCCCGCTGCGCATGTTGATGAACAACCTTGATCCTGAGGTCGCGGAGAACCCCCACGAGCTGGTGGTCTACGGCGGCATAGGCCGTGCCGCGCGCAACTGGGAGTGCTATGACGCAATTGTAAAATCTCTGACTCACCTCGAACACGACGAAACCCTGCTGGTGCAGTCCGGCAAACCGGTTGGCGTATTCAAAACGCACAAGAACGCGCCGCGCGTGCTGATTGCTAACTCTAACCTCGTGCCGCACTGGGCCACCTGGGAACACTTCAACGAACTGGACGCTAAAGGGCTGGCGATGTATGGCCAGATGACCGCCGGGAGCTGGATCTACATCGGCAGCCAGGGAATTGTCCAGGGTACCTACGAGACCTTCGTGGAAGCCGGTCGCCAGCACTATAACGGCTCGCTGAAAGGCCGCTGGGTGCTGACCGCAGGTCTGGGCGGTATGGGCGGCGCGCAGCCGCTGGCCGCCACGCTTGCCGGCGCGTGCTCGCTCAACATTGAGTGCCAGCAGAGCCGCATTGATTTCCGTCTGCGTACCCGTTACGTCGACGAACAGGCAACCAGCCTGGACGATGCGCTGGCGCGTATCAAAAAATACACGTCTGAAGGCAAAGCGGTGTCGATTGCCCTGTGCGGCAACGCGGCAGATATTCTTCCTGAACTCGTCGCCCGCGGCGTCCGTCCGGATCTGGTTACCGACCAGACCAGCGCCCATGATCCTTTGCACGGTTACCTGCCAAAAGGCTGGACGTGGGAAGCCTACCAGCAAAAAGCGGAAACCGACCCGGAAGGTACGGTTCTTGCTGCCAAACGTTCCATGGCAGAACACGTCTCCGCCATGCTGGCCTTTAGTAAGATGGGCATTCCTACCTTTGATTACGGCAACAACATCCGTCAGATGGCGAAAGAGATGGGCGTGAATAATGCCTTCGACTTCCCGGGGTTCGTTCCTGCTTATATTCGCCCGCTGTTCTGCCGCGGTATCGGTCCGTTCCGCTGGGTTGCCCTGTCCGGTGACCCGGAGGATATCTACAAAACCGACGCCAAAGTGAAAGAGATTGTCGCGGATGACGAACACCTGCACCACTGGCTGGATATGGCCCGCGAGCGCATCAACTTCCAGGGCTTACCGGCGCGCATCTGCTGGGTAGGGCTGGAGTGGCGGCAAAAACTGGGTCTGGCCTTTAACGAAATGGTGCGCAGCGGCGAAGTCTCCGCGCCGATTGTGATTGGTCGTGACCATCTGGACTCCGGTTCCGTTGCCAGCCCTAACCGTGAAACCGAAGCCATGCGCGACGGTTCGGATGCAGTCTCCGACTGGCCTTTGCTGAACGCCTTACTGAATACCGCCAGCGGCGCGACCTGGGTATCGCTGCACCACGGTGGCGGCGTGGGGATGGGCTTCTCCCAGCATTCCGGGATGGTCATTGTCTGTGATGGAACGGATGAAGCTGCTGCGCGTATCGCTCGCGTGCTGCACAACGACCCGGCAACCGGCGTGATGCGTCACGCAGACGCTGGTTACGAGATTGCCATTGAATGTGCCAAAGAGCAGGGGCTAAACCTGCCGATGATCGCTGCCACACAAGGAAATCATGAATGAACGCCTTAACACTCACCCCCGGCTCACTGACGCTCAAACAACTGCGTAGCGTCTGGCGTCAACCGGTCACGCTCTCGCTTGATGAAAGTGCCCACGCCGCGATCAACGACAGCGTTGCCTGCGTCGAAGCCATTGTTGCCGAAGGGCGCACCGCCTACGGGATTAACACTGGTTTTGGGCTGCTGGCGCAGACACGTATTGCGACACACGATCTGGAGAACTTACAGCGTTCGCTGGTGCTTTCACACGCGGCGGGGGTTGGTCAGCCGCTGGATGATGAGATTGTCCGCCTGATGATGGTGCTAAAAATCAACAGCCTGGCGCGCGGTTTCTCGGGCATTCGCCTGAGCGTGATCCAGGCGTTGATGGCGCTGGTGAACGCAGAAGTCTATCCGTGGATCCCGGCAAAAGGTTCTGTCGGTGCATCCGGCGATCTCGCGCCGCTGGCGCACATGTCGCTGCTGCTGCTCGGTGAAGGGCAGGCGCGCTGGCAGGGTGCGTGGCTTCCTGCGAAAGAGGCGCTGAAAAAAGCCGGGTTGAACCCGATCACCCTGGCGGCAAAAGAGGGGCTGGCGCTGCTGAACGGTACTCAGGCGTCGACGGCATTCGCTTTACGCGGCCTGTTTGAGGCTGAAGATCTGTTCGCCTCAGCAGTGGTGTGCGGTGCCCTGACGACTGAAGCCGTACTGGGCTCGCGTCGCCCGTTTGACGCGCGTATTCACGAGGTGCGCGGCCAGCGTGGGCAAATTGATGCCGCCGCGATGTACCGTCATGTTCTCACCGAAACCAGTGGTATTGCAGATTCACACCACAACTGTGAAAAGGTGCAGGATCCATATTCCCTGCGTTGCCAGCCGCAGGTAATGGGCGCGTGCCTGACGCAACTGCGCCAGGCGGCAGAGGTATTGCTGGTGGAAGCCAACGCGGTGTCCGATAACCCACTGGTATTCGCTCAAGAAAATGAAGTGGTGTCCGGGGGCAACTTCCACGCCGAGCCGGTGGCAATGGCGGCGGATAACATTGCCCTGGCGATTGCTGAAGTCGGTGCGTTGTCTGAACGTCGCATTGCGTTGATGATGGATAAGCACATGTCTCAGCTGCCACCGTTCCTGGTACGTAACGGCGGGGTTAACTCGGGCTTTATGATTGCCCAGGTGACGGCGGCGGCGCTGGCGAGCGAGAACAAAGCCCTGTCGCATCCGCATAGCGTGGATAGCCTGCCAACATCGGCAAACCAGGAAGATCACGTTTCTATGGCTCCGGCTGCCGGGCGTCGTTTGTGGGAGATGGCATCCAACACCCGTGGCGTGCTGGCGGTGGAATGGCTGGCGGCGTGTCAGGGAATCGATCTGCGCGAAGGGCTGAAGTCCAGTCCGCTGCTGGAGCAGGCGCGTCATACGCTGCGCGAGCATGTATCGCATTATGACGACGACCGCTTCTTTGCGCCGGATATTGATAAAGCGATGCAGCTTCTGGAAGAAGGGCGGCTGGTGGGGCTGTTGCCTTCGGTGCTGTGATTTTTTGCCCGGTGGCGCTGCGCTTACCGGGCCTACGAGTGCGAAATCCAGGCCGGGTAAGGCGTAGCCGCCACCCGGCTTTTTTTATGAATACATCGCCGTAATCGACGCGCTGCCAAGCGTATGGAAATGTACGTTAAACCCCACCATCGCGCCGCTCGCCCCTTCATCCACCTCAATCTTGTCCACATCCAGCGCATGCACCGTGAAGATATAGCGGTGGGTTTCCCCTTTTGGCGGCGCTGCGCCACCGTAACCCGCTTTACCAAAATCGGTACGGGTCTGAATCGCGCCTTCAGGCAGAGCAACCAGGCCTGAGCCGGAACCCTGTGGCAGTACGCGTGTGTCGGCGGGCAGGTTCGCCACAATCCAGTGCCACCAGCCTGAGCCTGTCGGTGCATCCGGGTCGTAACAGGTGACCACAAAACTTTTGGTTCCGGCCGGAACCTCGTCCCACGCAAGGTGCGGGGAGATATTATCCCCCTGGTACCCCATGCCGTTGAAAACATGACGCTCCGGCAGTTTTTCACCGTCGCGCAGATCTTTACTGATGATTTTCATACGATTTACCCTCGTTAATCACTCGTGCAGAAAGTGTAATGCATAGGGTTAAATCGCGAAATGCGCGGGAATGTTAACGGCTTCGACGACCGCGTCGGTGAGCTTCCGCAACTGAACGGGCGTAATGATATACGGCGGCATCAGGTAGATAAGCTTACCGAAGGGGCGAACCCAGACGCCACGTTCGACAAAGAAGCGCTGTAGTGCGGCCATATTCACCGGATGGGTGGTTTCAATCACACCAATCGCGCCCAGCACGCGTACGTCCGCCACAAAATTCGCACCCGAGGCGGCGCTCAGCTCTTCTTTCAACTGCGTCTCTATCGCCGCAACCTGCGTTTTCCACTCGCCGCTTTCCAGAATGGCAAGGCTTTCGCTCGCCACCGCGCAGGCCAGCGGATTACCCATAAACGTCGGGCCGTGCATAAAGCAGCCCGCTTCACCGTCGCTTATGGTGTCGGCAACGTGACGGGTGGTGAGTGTGGCGGAAAGCGTCATCGTACCGCCGGTGAGCGCTTTACCCAGACACAGAATATCTGGCGCGATGCCCGCATGTTCACAGGCAAACAGCTTACCCGTACGGCCAAAACCGGTGGCGATCTCATCGGCAATCAGCAGAATGCCCTCGCGATCGCACATCTTGCGGATACGCCTCAGCCACTCCGGGTGGTACATCCGCATCCCGCCGGCGCCCTGCACAATAGGCTCCAGGATCACCGCGGCGATTTCATGACGATGCGCCGCCATCAGGCGGGCGAAACCGACCATATCCATCTCGTTCCACTCGCCGTCGAAGCGGCTCTGCGGGGCCGGAGCAAACAGGTTTTCCGGCAGATACCCCTTCCACAGGCTGTGCATAGAGTTATCCGGATCACACACCGACATCGCCCCGAAGGTATCGCCGTGATAGCCGTTGCGGAAGGTCAGGAACCGCTGACGGGATTCCCCACTGGCATGCCAGTACTGCAGCGCCATTTTCATCGCCACTTCCACCGCCACAGAACCGGAGTCCGCCAGGAACACGCACTCCAGGGCTTCAGGCGTCATTGCCACCAGGCGACGGCATAAATCCACCGCGGGCTGATGGGTGATCCCGCCAAACATCACGTGCGACATCTGGTCAATCTGCGCTTTCATCGCCGCATTCAGGCGCGGGTGGTTGTACCCGTGAATGGCCGCCCACCAGGAAGACATCCCGTCAACCAGCGGCTCACCGCTGGCGAGGTGTAGCTCGCAACCGTGAGCAGAAGCCACCGGATAAACGGGAAGGGGGCGGGTGGTGGAGGTGTAAGGGTGCCAGATATGCTGCTTGTCGAAGGCGAGATCGTCCTGGGTCATAATCGACTTGTAAACCATTTTGAAAAGTTTTAGGTTTACGAGTATAAACCGAACCGAAAATTAACAAAACCCTTTGGAGAAGCCCAATGGCTCACCACGCACGCTGGACGATGTCGCAAGTCACTGAATTATTTAACAAGCCTTTCCTTGAGCTGATGTTTGAAGCCCAGCAGGTACATCGTCAGCACTTCGACCCCCGCCATGTACAGGTCAGTACGCTGCTGTCGATCAAGACCGGTGCCTGCCCTGAAGATTGCAAATATTGCCCACAGAGCGCGCGTTATAAAACCGGTCTGGAATCTGAACGGCTGATGGAAGTCGAGCAGGTGCTCGACTCCGCCCGTAAGGCGAAAAACGCTGGCTCGACCCGCTTCTGCATGGGCGCCGCGTGGAAAAACCCGCACGATCGCGACATGCCGTATCTGGAGCAGATGGTAAAGGGCGTTAAGGAGATGGGACTCGAAGCCTGTATGACCCTTGGCACGCTGAATGAAGAGCAGGCGCAGCGCCTCTCTGCGGCAGGGCTGGATTACTACAACCACAACCTCGACACGTCGCCAGAGTTTTACGGCAATATCATCACCACGCGAACCTACCAGGAGCGTCTGGACACGCTGGATAAAGTCCGTGATGCCGGTATTAAGGTCTGTTCAGGCGGTATTGTGGGCTTAGGCGAAACGGTGAAAGACCGCGCGGGCCTGCTGCTGCAGCTGGCGAACCTGCCGACCCCGCCGGAAAGCGTGCCGATCAACATGCTGGTGAAGGTCAAAGGCACGCCGCTGGCGGATAACGAAGACGTGGATGCATTTGACTTTATCCGCACCATTGCGGTGGCGCGTATCATGATGCCGACCTCTTTCGTTCGCCTCTCCGCAGGTCGCGAGCAGATGAACGAACAGACCCAGGCGATGTGCTTTATGGCCGGGGCCAACTCCATCTTCTACGGCTGCAAGCTGCTGACCACACCGAACCCGGAAGAGGATAAAGACGTTCAGCTGTTCCGTAAGCTGGGGCTTAACCCGCATCAGACCGAGGTGCTGACGGGTGATAACGAGCAACAGCAGCAGCTGGAGCAGCAGATATTCAACGCCGACACCGACCAGTTCTATAACGCGGCAGCCGTATGACCTGGCAGGCACGTATCCATTCCGCGCTGGAAGAGCGCCGGGCGGCAGAGGCGTTTCGCGTCCGCAGGGTGGTTGAAAACGGTGCAGGCCGTTTTCTTACCCGTGATAACCGGCAGTTTTGTAATTTCTCCAGCAATGATTATCTCGGGCTGAGCCAGCATCCGGCCATCGTCCGCGCCTGGCAGCAGGGGGCGGAGCGATTTGGCGTGGGCAGCGGCGGTTCGGGACATGTCAGCGGATACACTACCGCTCATCAGGCGCTGGAGGAGGAGCTTGCGGACTGGCTGGGTTACCCGCGTGCATTGCTGTTTATCTCGGGTTTTGCCGCGAATCAGGCGGTTATCGCTGCCCTGATGGGAAAAGATGACCGCATTGTCGCCGACCGTTTAAGCCACGCCTCGCTGCTGGAGGCGGCAAATTTGAGCCCGGCTCAGCTGCGCCGTTTTGCCCATAACGATGCGGGACAGCTTGCTATGCTGCTGGATAAACCCTGCGACGGGCAACAGCTGGCGATCACGGAAGGGGTATTCAGCATGGACGGTGACAGTGCGCCGCTTGCCGCGCTGCACGAGGCAGCAAAAAGGCAAAACGCCTGGCTGTTGGTCGACGATGCCCACGGTATTGGTGTGATGGGGGATGAAGGGCGCGGCAGCGCGCACCAGCAAGGCGTGAAGCCGGAACTGCTGATTGTGACCTTCGGCAAAGGCTTTGGCGTGAGCGGAGCCGCTGTATTGTGCAGTGAGTCCGTTGCTGACTATCTGTTGCAGTTCGCCCGGCATTTGATCTACAGCACCAGCATGCCACCCGCCCAGGCCGTGGCGTTATCTGCGTCAATGGCGGTGATCCGCAGCCAGGAAGGCAAAGAACGTCGTGCGCGTCTGGCGGAGCATATTCAGCGTTTTCGTCAGGGGTTGTGCCATCTTCCTTTCCGCAGTACCGATTCGCAAAGCGCCATCCAGCCGGTGATCGTGGGTGAAAACAGTCTGGCGCTCACGCTGGCAGAGACGCTGCGCGAGAAGGGAATGTGGGTCACTGCCATTCGTCCACCCACCGTGCCACCGGGCACGGCGCGTTTGCGTCTGACCCTGACGGCGGCGCACGAAGCAGAGGACATTTCGGCACTTCTGGAGGCTCTGTATGTCGCCAGTCAATAAACAGGCCATTGCGGCAGCGTTTGGCCGGGCGGCACGCAGCTATTCGCAGCATGATGAACTCCAGCGCCAGAGTGCACGGGGGTTACTGGCTTTACTCGGCGAGAACCGTTTTGCGCAGGTGCTGGATGCCGGATGTGGTCCCGGCGGGAATAGTCGATACTGGCGCGAGTCGGGAAGCCACGTTACGGCCATTGACCTGTCATCAGACATGCTTGATGAGGCGCGTCATCAGCAGGCTGCGCATCACTATCTGGTGGCGGATATCGAGGCCATTCCGTTGGCTGAGGCACAATTTGATCTGGTCTGGAGCCATCTGGCAGTGCAATGGTGTAACAGCCTGCCACTGGCGTTAAGCGAGCTTTACCGCGTGGCCCGTCCGGGTGGCAAGGTGGCCTTTACCACGCTGCTGGAAAGCTCGCTACCGGAGCTGGATCAGGCGTGGCGAGCGGTGGATGAACAGCCGCATGCCAACCGATTTTTATCGCATGATCAGGTCACGCAGGCGCTGGCAGGCTGGCGCTATCGAAGCACGGTGCAGGTCATCACCCTCAATTTCAGCGATGCCGTCAGTGCCATGCGCTCGCTCAAGGGCATTGGTGCCACGCACCTGCATGCCGGACGCGAGAAAAAGCCTCTCACTCGTGGGCAGTTGCAACACCTGGAGCTGGCCTGGCCACAGCAGCGGGGGCATTTCCCGCTCTCTTATCAACTTTTTCATGGGATTATCGAACGTGAGTGAACGTTATTTTGTCACCGGAACGGATACGGAAGTGGGCAAAACAGTTGCCAGTTCTGCACTGTTACAGGCGGCGCGTCAGAGGGGAAAAACAACTGCTGGCTATAAGCCTGTTGCCTCCGGCAGCGAGATGACTGCGGAAGGGTTACGCAACACCGACGCGCTGGCGCTGCAGCGTAACAGCACCCTTAAACTCGACTATTCAGCGGTGAATCCCTACACCTTCGCCGAGCCGACGTCGCCGCACATTACCAGCGCCGACGAAGGCCGGCCGATTGATTTCGCCGTGCTGTCTGCCGGATTGCGGACACTGGAAAATCAGGCAAACTGGGTGCTGGTGGAGGGGGCAGGCGGCTGGTTTACGCCGCTCTCGGATACACAGACGTTTGCTGACTGGGTACGGGCCGAGCAGCTTCCGGTCATTCTTGTTGTCGGCGTCAAGCTGGGCTGCATCAATCACGCTATGTTGACCGCACAGGCCGTACAGCAGGCTGGACTGCGTCTGGCGGGCTGGATTGCCAACGACGTGGTTGAACCGGGTAAACGGCACCAGGAGTATCTGACGACGCTCAGGCGTGTCCTTCCCGCGCCGTGCCTCGGGGAAATTCCCTGGCTTGCTGACGGCGCGGAAAATGCCAAAACGGGTCATTATCTCGATCTCAGCGTCTTGCTTCCCGCGACATCCAGTGAGCGATGAGCTCGTCATCCAGTTCCTTAACGTGGCCCTGCGCCACGTTACGCCCGCGATAGAGCATACAGAAACGGTCCGCAACCCGGCGGATAAACGACAGCTGCTGTTCAGCTAATAACACCGTCATACCTAACTCCCGGTTTAAGCGCGCCAGCAGCTGCCCCAGCTTCTGTGCAAAGCCGTGACCTGCACCATGCATGGGTTCATCCAGAATCAGCATTTGAGGGCGATTCACCAGCGCATTGGCCAGAGCCAACTGATACTGGTCGTCGGGTGAGAGCGTGTTGGCACGGGTCTGTCGCAGCGCGTAGAGCTCCGGGAAAAGGTCGTAAACATCGCTTTTTGCTTCCGGGTCGGGTTTTCCCGTTGCCCGCATGGCAATATGCAGATTCTCCTCGATCGTTAACTGGGAGAAAATCCGCCTGTCCTGCGGGACATAGCCTATTTTCGGGTCTGAACGTTGTTCTGATGGCGGGTTGAGTAAATCACATGGCGGGGCCCCTGCTTCATGCCAGATAATCGTGCCGCTCTCGACGGGCAATTTGCCGGCGATGCAATTCATGAGCGTGGTTTTTCCCATTCCCGGCAGGCCAACTACGCCTGTACACATCCCCTGCGGAAAATCTAAATCCACGTTCCATAGCGTATGTTGGCTTCCGTAAAACTGATTCACTGCACGCAGACTCAACATCTTTCTCTCCTTAAAAATGTGTGTAGGTGAGGCTCGTTTTTGATTGTGCAAAACTCCTGCCAGAAACCTGAAAGTGATTAAAAAAAGAGCTTTTTTAGGAGTAAGCCTCAACGTTGCGGGATGACAAATTGACGACTTGCACATCGACGGTGCCGGAGATGTTGAGTTGTGGTGCAAGGCAGGAAATGACGGAAATGTGAGCAAGATCCCATCGGTTGGTTATGAATGACGCAACTGTTAATCATCAAAAAATAGCTATAAAAATTTTTTGTTGCTGTCTCATGGGAAAATCCGGGAATTTGCTGAGCGGCAGTCTGCACGGGCTGGAAGCAGTTATCCACTATTCCTGTGGATAACCATGTGCATTAGAGTTAGAAAACACGCGATAAGCGAGAGAAGACGCGGCTTACGCCCAAATTGGCGCGAAACGCGGCTTTAGGAAATATCGCTTATTATTTAATTGGTTAGATAAAAGCAATTCCCGTAATGAAAGTGTCACCGGTTGCCATAAAACTATCATTACCCGGCTTGACAAATGTTAAAAAAGAAAAAGTTCTGGGGATAACCTGGCCCGGGTGGTGTTTTATGTTGTCAGAGTCCAAACTTTGACCGCTATTGCGCTAATCATTCAGACGCTACTCTAAATATCCTGACATGCTACTGGTTTTTCATCCAGTGTTTTTTACTGGCATTCCTGGCAACAAGGAGTAAAATTACTCACCTGCCGCTTATAACGTCATCAGGTTGTCGCCCATGAGTAAACCGTTCAAATTGAATTCTGCTTTCCGTCCATCTGGCGATCAGCCTGAGGCGATCCGTCGTCTGGAGGAGGGGCTGGAAGATGGGCTGGCGCACCAGACGCTGCTGGGGGTAACCGGCTCGGGCAAAACGTTTACCATTGCCAACGTTATCGCGGACCTCCAGCGTCCCACAATGGTGCTTGCCCCCAACAAAACCCTGGCCGCGCAGCTTTATGGCGAGATGAAAGAGTTCTTCCCGGACAACGCGGTGGAATATTTTGTCTCCTACTACGATTACTACCAGCCTGAAGCCTATGTGCCGAGTTCTGACACCTTCATTGAGAAAGATGCCTCGGTAAACGAACACATTGAGCAGATGCGTCTTTCCGCAACGAAGGCGCTGCTTGAGCGTCGTGATGTGGTGGTGGTGGCGTCTGTTTCTGCGATCTACGGTCTGGGCGATCCGGATCTGTATCTCAAGATGATGCTGCACCTGACGCAGGGGATGATCATCGATCAGCGTGCGATTTTACGCCGTCTCGCAGAGCTGCAGTACACCCGCAACGACCAGGCGTTCCAGCGTGGCACCTTCCGCGTACGCGGCGAGGTGATCGACATCTTCCCGGCAGAATCGGACGACATGGCGCTGCGCGTCGAGCTGTTTGACGAAGAGGTTGAACGCCTGTCGCTATTTGACCCGCTGACCGGCCACATCGAGTCGGTGATCCAGCGCTTCACCATCTACCCGAAAACGCACTACGTCACGCCACGCGAGCGTATCGTGCAGGCGATGGAGGAGATCAAAGTGGAGCTGGCCGAGCGCCGTAAGGTGCTGCTGGCGAACAATAAGCTGCTGGAAGAGCAACGTCTGAGCCAGCGAACCCAGTTTGATCTGGAGATGATGAACGAGCTGGGCTACTGCTCCGGCATTGAAAACTACTCGCGCTTCCTCTCCGGGCGCGGGCCGGGCGAGCCGCCGCCGACGCTGTTTGATTACCTCCCGGCAGACGGTTTGCTGGTGATCGACGAATCCCACGTCACTATCCCACAGATCGGCGGGATGTATCGCGGTGATCGCGCGCGTAAAGAGACGCTGGTGGAGTATGGTTTCCGACTGCCATCGGCGCTGGATAACCGTCCGATGAAGTTTGAAGAGTTCGAGGCGCTAGCGCCGCAAACCATTTACGTGTCGGCAACGCCAGGCAACTACGAGCTGGAGAAATCAGGCGACGAGGTGGTTGATCAGGTGGTGCGTCCAACAGGGCTGCTGGATCCTGTCATTGAAGTCCGGCCGGTGGCGACGCAGGTGGATGACCTGCTTTCTGAGATCCGCGCCCGTTCCGCCATTAATGAGCGCGTGCTGGTGACCACGCTCACCAAGCGCATGGCAGAAGACCTGACCGAGTATCTGGAAGAGCACGGCGAGAAGGTGCGTTATCTGCACTCGGATATTGATACGGTTGAGCGTATGGAGATTATCCGCGATCTGCGTCTGGGTGAGTTCGACGTGCTGGTGGGGATCAACCTGTTGCGAGAAGGTCTGGACATGCCGGAAGTCTCGCTGGTGGCGATTCTGGATGCAGACAAAGAAGGCTTCCTGCGTTCTGAACGCTCCCTGATCCAGACGATTGGCCGCGCCGCGCGTAACGTTAACGGTAAAGCGATTCTGTACGGCGACAAAATTACTCCGTCGATGGCGAAAGCGATTGGTGAAACGGAGCGCCGCCGCGAGAAGCAGCAGCGCTACAACGAAGAGCACGGCATCATCCCTCAGGGGCTGAACAAGAAGGTGGTGGATATCCTGGCGCTGGGTCAGAACATTGCGAAGACCAAAACGAAAGGTCGCGGCAAGGCGCGTTCAGTGGTGGAAGAGGATACCGTCGTGCTGACGCCAAAAGCGTTGCAGCAGAAAATCCACGAGCTGGAAGGCCAGATGATGCAGCACGCGCAGAATCTTGAGTTCGAAGAGGCGGCGCAGATCCGCGACCAGTTGCATCAGTTGCGGGATCTGTTTATCGCGGCATCGTGAGTAAAGCGTTGTTTTCTCCCTCTCCCCGTGGGAGAGGGCCGGGGTGAGGGCATCAGGCCGCACAAAACGAATCTATCCCAGCGCCTGAATCGCTTTCTCCAGCGCCTCACGCAGCAGGTGGCGGTCATGGCGGTATTTGATGTCTGTGGCCTCCAGCGGCTCCTGCACTACCAGACGATCGCCGATACCGGATACATCAACCTTCGGCCCGACCACCACGCCGTCAATGATCTTCTTCCCGACGTAATGCTCCATTAAATTCAGTTTGTCCGGCAGTGATAAGCTCGCCGCTGCCGGGCTCAGCTCACGGCCCAGGTTACCGATGTAAACCATCGGGGCAGGGGTGCGTCGCAGCGCCTGTGCCAGCTCTTTCACCAGCAGAATTGGCATCAGGCTGGTATAAAAACTGCCCGGACCGATCAGGATAAGATCCGCTTCTCCGATTGCCTCCACCGCTTCTCGCGTGGCGGGTACGCTCGGGTAGGTCATTAACTCTGTTGGCGGCAGGACGAGTTGGTCAATATTCACCTCGCCGTAAACTTCATGTCCTTCGGCATCGATTGCCATCAAGTCAACCGGTTGTTCAGACATAGGGATCAGGAATGCATCCACTTTAAGCAGATTACGGATTAAATTGATGGCTTCCAGAGGCCGTACGCTCAGGTGATCAAGCGCCTTTAACATTAAGTTTCCGAGGTTATGCCCGGAAAGTTCGCCATTACCGCCAAAACGGTACTCAAACATCGCCGAAGCAACGCTCGGTTCAGTAATTAACTGGTTCAGACAGTTGCGCATGTCTCCCCAGGCAATGCCGCCTTCGGCACGACGGATGCGTCCGGTTGAGCCACCGTTATCGGTGGTGGTTACTATCCCTGTCAACCTTGAGCCGAGTGACGACAAAGAGGACATCACCCGACCCAGACCGTGGCCTCCGCCAAGAGCGACTACCCGGTCAAGATCCGCAAAAGTGCGATTGCGCATACGTATTCCTTATCACGTTTGATCGCGTAACAGTAACCTAACTACCCCTAAAAGACGATGCCTCAGCCGATGCAAAATGACGTATATCAATGTGAAAGTGCGGTTTTTAGGTATTCTGTAGTGAAAATGCAGGATTGATTCGTTATATAGATGATTATATAGCGAAAAGCGATAATGGCGCAGTCAGAATTTCCGCGCTACTATCGCCATAACCACGTTTTCAAAATTGAAAACATACACTCTAGCCCTTGTGCCTGTGTCGAAAGATATGGCGCTCTGGCCGTGGCGAATTTGCCACCAGGGTACAGAAAGAAATGACTGTGCCTCCCGTATCTGGAAAGGTGTACATGGCTTCACAACTTACTGATGCTTTCGCGCGTAAGTTTTATTACTTACGTCTGTCGATTACCGACGTGTGCAACTTCCGTTGCACCTACTGTCTGCCCGATGGCTACAAACCGGGCAGCGTCACCAATAACGGCTTTCTTTCCGTGGATGAAGTGCGGCGCGTGACGCGTGCATTCTCTGAACTCGGCACGGAAAAAGTGCGTCTGACCGGGGGCGAGCCCTCGCTGCGTCGCGACTTCCCCGACATCATTGCCGCCGTGCGTGAAAACGAACGTATCCGCCAGATTGCAGTCACCACCAACGGCTACCGCATGGCCCGCGATGTGGCGAACTGGCGTGATGCTGGCCTGACGGCAATTAACGTCAGCGTCGATAGCCTGGACGCCCGTCAGTTCCACGCCATTACCGGGCAGGATAAATTCCAGCAGGTAATGGACGGTATCGACGCCGCGTTCACGGCCGGCTTTGAAAAAGTCAAAGTCAACACGGTGCTGATGCGCGATGTAAACCATCATCAGCTGGACACCTTCCTGGCGTGGATCAAATCCCGTCCCATTCAACTGCGCTTTATCGAGCTGATGGAAACCGGCGAGGGCAGCGAGCTGTTCCGTCGCCATCACATCTCCGGCATGGTGCTGCGCGACGAGCTGCTGAAACGCGGCTGGCTCCATCAGATCCGCCAGCGCAGCGACGGCCCGGCGCAGGTCTTCTGTCACCCGGATTACGAAGGGGAGATTGGGCTTATCATGCCCTATGAGAAAGACTTCTGCGCCAGCTGCAACCGTCTTCGCGTCTCCTCCGTGGGCAAACTCCATCTCTGCCTGTTCGGCGATGGCGGCGTGGACCTTCGCGATCTGCTGGAAGACGATGCGCAGCAGGATGCGCTTGAAGCACGCATCTCTGAAGCCCTGACGCATAAAAAACAGACCCACTTCCTGCACCAGGGCAACACCGGTATTACTCAAAACCTGTCCTATATTGGCGGGTAATCAGGCTTAAGAGGGAATAAGAAGATGAGTCAGGTTAGCGCAGAATTTATCCCGACACGTATTGCCATTCTTACCGTTTCCGACCGCCGTGGCGAAGAGGATGATACCTCCGGCCACTGGTTGCGTGATGCAGCCCACGAAGCGGGCCATAAGATTGTTGATAAAGCGATTGTGAAAGAGAACCGCTACGCCATTCGCGCGCAGGTTTCTCAGTGGATCGCCAGCGATGACGTGCAGGTGGTGTTGGTTACCGGCGGTACGGGTTTCACGGCGGGCGATCAAGCCCCCGAGGCGCTGGTCCCACTGTTCGATCGCGAAGTGGAAGGCTTCGGTGAAGTGTTCCGTATGCTCTCGTTTGAAGAGATTGGTACCTCCACGCTGCAGTCGCGCGCGGTAGCGGGTGTCGCGAACAACACCCTGATTTTCGCCATGCCCGGCTCGACGAAAGCCTGCCGCACCGCGTGGGAAAACATCATCGCCCCGCAGCTGGATGCCCGAACCCGTCCGTGTAATTTCCATCCTCATTTAAAGAAATAAGCTATGTCACAACTGACCCACATTAACGCCGCTGGCGAAGCGCATATGGTCGACGTCTCCGCCAAAGCGGAAACGGTGCGCGAGGCGCGCGCGGAAGCGTTCGTCACCATGCTGCCGGAGACCCTGGCGATGATTATCGACGGTAGCCACCATAAGGGCGACGTCTTTGCCACCGCCCGCATCGCCGGGATTCAGGCCGCCAAACGGACCTGGGATCTTATCCCGCTGTGCCATCCGCTGATGCTGAGCAAGGTGGAAGTGAATCTGCAGGCGCAGCCAGAGCACAGCCGCGTGCGCATTGAATCACTCTGCCGCTTAACCGGCAAAACGGGCGTGGAGATGGAAGCCCTGACGGCGGCCTCCGTTGCCGCGCTGACCATCTACGACATGTGCAAAGCGGTGCAAAAAGATATGGTGATTGGCCCGGTTCGCCTGCTGGCGAAAAGCGGCGGCAAATCCGGCGATTTTAAGGTGGACAGCCATGATTAAGGTGCTCTTTTTTGCCCAGGTGCGCGAGCTGGTGAATACCGACAGCCTGACGCTGGATGCGTCCTTCGAAAACGTTGCCGCCCTGCGCGCGCATCTTGCCGCACAAAGCGACCGCTGGGCGCTGGCGCTGGACGAAGGCAAGCTGCTGGCCGCCGTGAATCAGACGCTGGTTGAATTCACCCATCCGCTGAACGCAGGGGATGAAGTGGCGTTCTTCCCACCGGTGACCGGGGGCTAAAATGGCGGAAACACGAATTCTGGTAGGTCCTGAGCGCTTCAGCGTGGGTACAGAATATAGCTGGCTGGCGGAGCGTGATGAAGACGGTGCGGTGGTGACCTTCACCGGCAAAGTGCGTAACCACAACCTGGGTGACAGCGTGAAAGCACTGACCCTGGAGCACTATCCGGGCATGACGGAAAAATCGCTGGCGGCGATTGTGGAAGAAGCACGCGGGCGCTGGCCGCTCGGACGAGTGACAGTTATCCACCGTATTGGCGAAATGTGGCCTGGCGAGGAGATTGTCTTCGTCGGGGTGACCAGCGCACACCGCGGCAGCGCGTTTGCGGCAGGGGAGTTCATTATGGACTACCTCAAAACCAGAGCGCCGTTCTGGAAGCGTGAAGCCACCCCGGAAGGTGACCGCTGGGTTGAATCTCGTGATAGCGACAAACACGCCGCCAGCCGTTGGTAGTCGGTTTACGTGGATGTGTTAATCTTAACGTGTGTGTCTACTTAAACTTAATCAGGAGTGAATCATGGACCGATTTCCGCGTTCCGATTCAATAGTACAGCAGACCCGTAGTGGGCTGCAGACGTATATGGCTCAGGTGTATGGCTGGATGACGGTTGGCCTGTTGCTGACCGCGTTTATCGCGTGGTATGCGGCCAATACGCCGGAGCTGATGATGTTTATCTTCTCCAGCAAAATCACCTTCTTTGGGCTGATTATTGCCCAGCTAGCGTTGGTGTTCGTCCTTTCAGGCCTGGTGCAAAAGCTCAGCGCCGGCATGGCGACTACGCTGTTTATGCTCTACTCGGCGCTGACCGGGCTGACGCTTTCCAGCATTTTCATCGTTTACACTTACTCTTCCATCGCCAGTACCTTTGTGGTGACCGGCGGGATGTTTGGGGCGATGAGCCTCTATGGTTACACCACCAAACGCGATTTGAGCGGTTTTGGCAGTATGCTGTTTATGGGGCTGATTGGGATTGTGCTGGCGTCTCTGGTGAACCTGTGGCTGAAAAGTGAAGCGCTGATGTGGGCGGTGACCTATATCGGGGTGGTGATCTTTGTTGGGTTGACGGCTTATGACACCCAGAAGCTGAAAAACATCGGTGAGCAGATCGACGTACGCGACAGTTCGAACCTGCGCAAATACGCGATCCTGGGCGCGCTGACGCTGTATCTGGACTTTATCAACCTGTTCCTGATGCTGCTGCGTATCCTCGGCAACCGTCGTTAAGGTTGTTTTGCCGGGTGGCGGCTGCGCCTTACCCGGTATACGAAACTAAAAACGGCAACCTGGTTGCCGTTTTGCTTTTATTTTGCCAACGCCTTCTCGTTCTTCGCTCTCAGCTTTTTCGCCCGACTCTCCAGCATCAGATAACAGACCGTTGCCAGCGCCAGCGGCAGGAAGTAATACAGCATGCGGTAGGCCAGCAGCGCAGCGATAATCGTCCCCTGAGAGACATGTTCCCCGGCCAGCAGCGCGATAAACACCGCCTCCAGCACGCCGATCCCTGCCGGAATATGGACAATCACCCCGGCAATACTGCTCACCAGCAGAACGCCCAGCACGAAGAAGTAGTTCACATCTTCGCCAGTCAACAGCCAGATAATCGCCCCCATCGCCATCCAGTTGGCGCTGGATACCGCCATCTGCAACACCGCGAAGCGCCATGAAGGTAATACCAGTTCTTGCCCTTTAATGGTCATATGACGGCGTTTAGCGAAGGCGCAGGCCCACAGATAAAAAGCGATAATCAGCAGCAACACGATGCCGAGAATACGCAGCGTGGTCTCATCGATATACCAGTGCGCGGGCAACTGCACCACGCCGAGGGTAAAAATCACCCCACCGAGCAGAATGTACCCCAGCCAGTTGGTGGTAATGCTGAGCGAGAAAATGCGCGTGATGGTTCCGCCCGGTAGTCCCAGCCGCGAGTAGAGGCGATAGCGCATTCCAATCCCGCCGACCCAGGTGCTTAATGTCAGGTTAAACGCATAGCAGATGAACGACACCAGCATAACCTGGCGTTTAGCCAGTTTGTGGCCGCAATAGGCGCGCCCCAGCAGGTCATAGCAGCCGTACATCAGATAGCTGATAATAACCAACCCAACAGCACCCAGCAGCACCAGCCGATTGTAGTTGCGGATAACTTTCCACACCTCTTCCCAGTCAACTTTCTGCGCGTAAATCACCAGCAACACGGCGACTGCAATAAAGAAGATCCAGGTGAGGATTTTTTTTGCCAGCCGCCAGCGCGGATGCGATTTTGACATCAGGTTTTCCCTCCGTCTTGCGCTTCAACGCGATCCTGGGTTTCCATTTCAGGTTGCACAGGCGGCTCCACGAGCGCCAGTTTTGGTGTATGTGCCGGCAGCCAGCCGACCATCGCCGGGAAATGGCGCAGGAAGTGGAACACCAGCACGCTGATGCCCAGGTTCCACCAGGTGCGTTTGGGTACCATGGATTCATCCACGCGCACGCAGTCGTTGACGATCAACGCCTGCAGGTTATCCCGAAGGGTCTGGTTAAACTGGCGATCGTAAATGATCAGGTTCGCTTCAAGATTGAGCGATAAACTTAGCGGATCAAGGTTACTGGAGCCCACGGTTGCCCAGTGATCGTCCATCAGCGCAACTTTGCCGTGCAGCGGGCGACGGCGGTATTCGTAAATCTGCACGCCGCCTTTCACCAGATAGTGATACAGCAGCCGCGCGCCGACTTTGACTATCGGCATATCCGGCTCGCCCTGCACAATCAGCTTCACACGCACACCCCGTCGGGCCGCATTGCGCATGGCATGCAGCAGACGATAGCCCGGGAAAAAGTAGGCGTTGGCGATGATGACCTCGCGCTTCGCGTTGGCGAGCATCTTCAGATAATGACGCTCAATGTCGTTTCTGTGCTCGGCGTTATCCCGCCAGACGAACAGCGCCTGCGCTTCTCCGGGATTCCGGTTCTCTTCCGGACGATGGCGGCGTTTCCACCAGCGACGTGCAACCTCTTTACCGGGCAAGTTTTCCAGTTCGAACAACAGGATATCCTGAACTACAGGCCCTTCGATGCGGATCGCATAATCCTGTTTCGCTTCCGGGCCGTAATCGGACATATGTTCAGCGGAGTAGTTAATGCCGCCAACAAACGCCACCGTCTCATCCACCACCACAATTTTGCGGTGCATCCGGCGGAAAAGGTTGGTACGCATGCCGAACAGGCGAGTGCCGGGATCGTAGTAGCGGAAGATCACACCCGCTGAAGTGAGTTCATTGACGAAGGCGTCGCTGAGATCCGGTGAACCATAGCCATCGAGGAGGACTTCAATATTGACGCCACGCCGGGCGGCGCGCAGCAGCACGCTGTGCAATTGTTTACCGACGTCATCTTCGAACCAGATAAAGGTTTCGAGGATCACTTTCTGCTTTGCATGGTCAATCGCTTTGAACACGGCCGGGTAATACTCGTCCCCATTAACCAGCAGCGTGATCCGGTTGCCATCTTGCCAGGAACATTTCATAAGTGGATCTCCGCACTGAGCGGGGCATGGTCGGAGAGATGTCGCCAGTTGAGTAGCGCCAGGGCGGTAGGACTGCTGGCGTGAGCATTTTTCACGTAGATCCGGTCAAGACGCAGCAAGGGGAAACGTACCGGAAAGGTGCGCGCGGGTCTGCCGTTCGCGCGGGTGAAAATTTCCTCCAGCCCGGCATTCACTTTCAACGGATGGTTCGCCCGCTGTCGCCAGTCGTTGAAATCACCGGCCACGATCACCGGTTCACCTTCGGGAAGTGCATTAGCCCACTCTGCCAGCATGTTCAGCTGCGCCTGGCGATGGGCTTCGCGCAGACCGAGATGAACACAGCCGACATGGAGGGGAAGCTCAAGGTCGGGCGGAGTGATACGGCAGTAAAGCAGGCCGCGTTTTTCGCTTTCCCCTACGGAAACATCGCGGTTCTCGTAATATTCAATCGGGAAACGTGACAGCACCGCGTTGCCGTGATGGCCTTCCGGATAGACCGCGTTGCGTCCGTAAGCGTAATCACTCCACATGGTGTCGGCCAGAAATTCGTAGTGGGGCGTGTCGGGCCAGTTCTCAACGTGAAGCGGATGCACTTCGTGTGCGCCCATTACCTCCTGCAGGCAAACAATGTCCGCATTGACGGTGCGTACCGCGTCGCGCAGCTCCGGTAAAATGAAGCGGCGGTTAAATGCTGTGAAGCCTTTATGAATGTTTATTGTCAGCACGTTAAGCGAGAAATGCTGCATTTTTGGCGTCATAAGCTCCTTCCTGAGTGTCTATCCCGATGAAAATAAAGTGTAGTCGGCGTCACAAAAAGATGCGGTGTTACGGAATTTTCCGTAAAGTGCGGTAGTCTGAATAAGCAGAGAAAAATCCTTCAGGAGAGAAGCCATGAAGTGGCAACAACGTGTTCGTGTCGCAACTGGCCTCAGTTGCTGGCAGATAATGTTGCATTTACTGGTCGTGGCCGTACTGGTGATGGGCTGGATGAGCGGCACGCTGGTGCGTGTTGGCCTGGGACTGTGCGTCCTCTACGGCGTCACCGTACTGTCGATGTTGTTCTTACAGCGCCACCATGAAGCACGCTGGCGTGAGGTGGGTGATGTGCTCGAAGAGCTCACCACCACCTGGTACTTTGGTGCCGCGATGATTGTGCTTTGGTTGTTGTCCCGTGTGCTGCAAAACAACCTGCTGCTGGCCCTGGCCGGTCTGGCAATCCTCGCAGGGCCTGCGGTGGTCTCGTTACTGACCAAAGAGAAAAAGCTACGCAATGTTGCGTCTAAACATCGCGTACGCCACTGAGCCCGTTGTGGCCGCTATGACCAGTAGCGGCCACAAACTTCCCCACACAATATCCAGACTCGCATCCTTCAGATAAATTTGCTTGGTGATATCCGTAAAGTGTCGAATCGGGTTTATCCACGTTAAATCCTGCAACCACACCGGCATGTTCTCGACAGGGGAAACATACCCCGAAAGCAAAATCGCTGGCATCATAAAGACGAACACCCCGATGAACGCCTGCTGTTGCGTGGAGCAGAGCGCTGAAATCAGCAGTCCAAATCCCACCAGTGACAGACCATAAATCACCATCGTGAAGTAAAACAGCGCCAGCGATCCGGCGAAGGGGATCTGGTACGCCCAAATACCCACGCCCAGTACAATGGTGGCCTGAAAGGTGGCAACAATCAGGGCCGGAACCGCTTTACCGACGAAAATTTGCCAGGTGGCGAGCGGAGAAACCAGCAGCTGATCCAGTGTCCCTTGTTCGCGCTCGCGGGCGACGGACAGAGAGGTGACGATCATCACCCCAATGGTGGTGATCATGGCGATCAGCGACGGTACCACAAACCATTTGTAATCCAGATTCGGGTTATACCAGTTACGCACCACCAGCTCGCTGTTATTGGGTTTGGGTTTGCCCTCCATCAGCTCCTGCTGGTAATTCTTGACCACCTGTTGCAGGTAGTTGGCCGCGATCTGGGCGCTGTTGGAGTTACGTCCGTCGAGGATCAACTGCATGGGGGCGGTCTGGAAAGTGTCCAGGTTACGGGAAAAATCTGCCGGGAATCTCACCAGCAGCAGCGCTTTTTGCGTGTCGATAGTGGGCTGGATTTCCTGCGGGCTTTTCAGCAGCAGAATATGGGTAAAGGCTTTTGCGCGTGCAAAACGCTGCGTCAGCTCAACGGCGTGTTTACCGTTGTCTTCGTTGTAGATGGCAATGGTGGCGTTCGTCACCTCAAGCGTGGCGGCAAACGGAAACAGTAAAACCTGAATAAGTACCGGCAACACCAGAATGGCACGGGTTTGCGGCTCGCGCAGCAGCGATTGCAGCTCTTTGCGGATCAATGTCCATAAACGGTGAAACATGTTCGCTCCTTAATCCAGCCGCCGTTTGGTTTTTATCCACGTCAGGCCAATAAACATCGTTGCCGACGCCATCAGGAACAGCGTGTTGATAATCAGCACCACCGGAATATTTCCCGCGAGGAACAGGCTTTGCAGCGTGCTCACGAAGTAGCGCGCCGGAATAATGTAGGTCACGGCGCGGATCACGGCGGGCATGCTGTCGATCTGGAAAATAAACCCGGACAGCATAATCGACGGTAAAAAAGCGGCGTTGAGCGCCACCTGGGCGGCGTTAAACTGGTTGCGGGTGACGGTGGAGATAAGCAGCCCCATGCCGAGCGTGCTGAGCAGAAACAGGCTGGTGATAAAGAACAGCACGACCAGCGAGCCGCGGTACGGCACACCGAGAATAAATACCGACACAAGCATACAGAGCAGCATCGCCAGCATGCCGAGGAAGTAGTAGGGGATAAGTTTGCACAGCAGCAGCTCGACACGCGTCACTTCGGTAGAAAGCAGCGCCTCCATGGTGCCGCGCTCCCACTCGCGGGCGATCACCAGCGAGGTCAGGATCGCGCCAATGACCGTCATGATAATCGTCACCGCGCCAGGAATAATAAAGTGCTGACTGATTGCGGCGGGGTTAAACCAGTAGCGGGTCTGCACGTCGATCAGAGGGTCGAACGTTTCCCCCCGGTCTTCAGCGCGCTGCATCTGCCACAGCTGCCAGATCCCCTCCACGTAACCCTGCACAAAGTTCGCGGTGTTTGGCTCGCTGCCGTCGGTGATCACCTGGATCGGTGCATCGGTATTTGCCCGCGCCATATTGGCGGCAAAATCCACCGGAATGACGATCAGACCGCGAATCTTCCCGGCCTGCATCTTCTGGATCAGTTCCTGACGATTGTCGCTGATGGTGGCGTCAATGTAGGGTGAGCCGGTCATCGCGTGGGTGAAATCCAGCGCCTCTTTGCTCTGCTGTTCCAGCAAAATACCGACTCTGAGCTTGCTGGAGTCGAGGTTAATACCGTAGCCAAAGATAAACAGCAATAGCAGGGGGATCACTACCGCAATCAGCCAGCTGCTGGGGTCACGCACGATCTGGCGTGTCTCTTTGATGCACAGCGCGCGCACCCTGCGCCAGGAAATGGCGTTATTGTGCATGGGCATTCTCCTTATCCCAGTCGTGGATGAGGGTGATAAACGCCTGCTCCATCGTCGGGTCCGGGACTTCATCGTCGGCGGCCTGTGCTTTCAGGTCATCTGGCGTTCCGTGGGCAATCAGCTTGCCGCGATAGACCAGCCCGATACGGTCGCAGTACTCAGCCTCATCCATAAAGTGGGTTGTCACCATCACGGTAACCCCTTTTTCAACCATGCTGTTGATGTGCAGCCAGAACTCGCGACGGGTGAGGGGGTCAACGCCGGACGTAGGCTCATCAAGAAACAGAATATCGGGCTCATGCATCAGCGAGCAGGCCAGCGCCAGCCGCTGTTTGAAGCCGAGCGGCAGTTCATCCGTTGCGTGAGAGGCAATGCTGGTTAGCCCGAAGGCGTCGCTCATACGGCGGATTTTCTCGTTCTGTGCCCGCCCGCGCAGGCCGTACACGCCGGAGAAAAAGCGCAGATTCTGTTCGACCGTCAGGTTGCCATAGAGGGAGAACTTCTGCGCCATATAGCCCAGATGCTGACGCGCTTTGCCGGAACTGACCTTCAGGTCCATATCCAGTACCAGCGCTTTACCGGCAGTGGGGACCAGCAAACCGCACATCATCTTAAAGGTGGTGGATTTCCCGGCGCCATTCGGCCCGAGCAGGCCAAAAATCTCACCGCGCTTCACCGCGAAATTCACGTTATCGGTGGCGGCGAAATCACCAAACTTTTTAGTGAGGGATTTGGCTTCAATCACCGTTTCGCCCGGCGTACCTTCAACCGTGTGCAGGATCGCCCCGAGGGGAGATTCTGACGTTCCCGCGCCGCCCAGCAGATCGATAAACGCATCTTCGAAGCGCGGTGCGGTCTCTTCCATCTCGATCTCAGGCATACCTTGCGCACGGCGAATGTCGTCGACGGTTGCCTCTTTCTTGAGGATCACGCGTACCGAACGGCCCTGAATCATCCCGTCACTGACCTGCGGCAATTTCAGCACCCGCTGTAACAGCTTGCGGTTGGATTCCTGCGGGCTGTGCAACAGAAAACTGCGTCCGGCCATACTTTGTGTCAGTGTCGTCGGCTCGCCCTGATAAAGCAGTTCACCTTCGTTCATCAGCAGCACATCCCGGCACTGCTCCGCTTCGTCAAGGTAGGAGGTGCTCCAGAGGATCAGCATCCCGTCGCCTGCCAGTTCGTGCACCATCTGCCACAATTCACGGCGAGAGATGGGGTCAACGCCGACACCCGGTTCATCCAGAAGCAGAACTTTCGGTTCACCGACCAGCGTACAGGCCAGCCCCAGTTTCTGTTTCATGCCGCCGGAGAGCTTACCCGCCAGCCGGCCAGTGAACGGACCGAGTGAAGTAAACTCCAGCAAACGAGCAAAGGTCTTCTGGCGAATGTCGCCGGTCACGCTGCGCAGGTCGGCATACAGATTCAGGTTTTCCATTACCGTCAGATCTTCATACAGACCAAACTTCTGCGGCATATAGCCGAGCATGGCATGGAGCGCGCTGTCATCCTTGATCGGGTCGAGCCCGAGCACGCTGGCGGTTCCGTCATCCGGCTTAAGCAACCCCGCCAGCATTCGCATTAGCGTGGTTTTGCCGGCACCGTCCGGACCGACCAGTCCGGTGACATAGCCCTTCTGAATGGTGCAATTCAGCGGTGCGACGGCCGGTTTGTCCATTCCCGGGAAGCGTTTGACCAGATTGCTGAGCTCAATAACCGCGTCATTCATGTCGTTCCCCGTTGTTTACTTTTACGGTGACAGGCATGCCTTGACGCAGCGCGTCGTCCGCATCAGTCACGATGATACGCAGGCGATAGACCAGGTCGGTACGCAGGTCCGGCGTTTCAACGGTTTTCGGTGTGAATTCGGCGGTTGGGGAAACGAAGCCCACCTTGCCGTGATACGGCTTGTCCGGTCGACCATCGGTATAGAGCAACAGCTCGCGTCCTGGCTGCATCTGGCCGAGATTCGGCTCGTCGATGTACGCGCGCACCCACACAGGGCGGGTCAGGGAGAGCGTTAAAACGGTGCTGCCCGCGCTGAGTATGCTGCCTGGCTCCACGGCGCGGGTCATCAGCGTACCGTCAGACGGTGCAACCAGAGTGGTATCGTGAAGATCCAGTTTGGCCTGGGCAAGTTGCGCCTGAGCCTGTTCAAGGCTGGCTTTCGCCTGGGCAATATCCTGCGGGCGATTACCGGTGTGGTACTGGCTTAGTTTGTCCTGAGCGGATTTCAGCGTGGCCTGGGCCTGATCGCGTGATGAACGGGCGTTTTCCAGATCGTTGGCTGAAATGGTGCGGCTTTTCCACAGCCCCTGCTGGCGGGCATAGAAATTCTGCGCGTAGTCGTAAGCCGCCTGCGCCTGTTTGACCGCTGCGGCGGCCTGGGCAATCTCTTCATCGCGATAACCCGCCAGCATCAGGTCATATTGTGCCTGGGCGACAGATACGCCTGCCTTTGCCTGCATCAGCGCGTTCTCGTAAGGGGATTTATCCAGCATACCCAGCGTCTGACCGCGCGTAATTGTGTCGCCTTCATCAACGTTAAGCGATGCCAGACGCCCCCCCACGCGGAAGCTCATATTCACCGTGCGAATATCAACGTTACCGTACAGCGTCAGGGCTTTATCCTGATGACTCTGATACCACAGCCAGCCACCGACTCCCGCAGTAAGCAAAACAACAACCACCAGAACGATGGCGACAGGTTTTTTCATGACTTCAGGCTCCTTTGCGTTAAACCTTGCAGGATCAGATCGAGATGACAGGTGATGACCTGAATAATCTGCGCGGCTTTATCCTCATCAAATTGTGTCCAGCCGGTGCGTAAAAGGATAGTCTCCCGCCCCAGACGGAAGGCGAGGATTTCACCCAGCAGGGCATGGGTATGCAAAATTGTCTCGGTATCGTTGGCATCCCGCCCGGTATAGGCGGCGATCAGCCGGGTCAGGTGAGTATGCATCGGGGCAATCACCCGATCGTGCACGAGCTGGTACGCGGCAGAAGGGGAGAGCTGCTCGCGGGAGATAAATTTACTCAGGTTGAGCGTATCGTCGTGCGTCAGCAGGCGGATCATATTGTGGCAGGCGTTGAGGATCAGCTGCCGAATGGCGGCGCGATCGGGCGACGGCTGGCCGAGCAGCGCGGTGGCTTCCTCAACGTGCGGGCGAAATTGCGTGCCGATAAAATCGGCGATCCACTCGGCACAGGCGAGGTATAAATCCTCTTTTGAGCCAAAATAGTAGGGTATGGCTGCAATGTTCTGCCCGGCCAGTGCCGCAATATCGCGCGTCGTGGCATGCAGTCCGTACTCGCCAAACTGCGCCAGCGCCGCGGCAATAAGCTGGCTTTTGGCCTGTTCACCTTTTGATGTCGTCGGGGTCGTATTCATAGCGGCATTAAAAATTAATCAATCGATTGATTAAGACTATGCCTGATTCACGCCCTCGTCGAGGGAACCGAGGGATATTTTATGCGCTACGTCACAAAAGCTGCTACACTCCGCCCCTTCGCGACATTGTGGTTTTTGTCCTCGCCTATTCGTTATATCTCCCTGAAAACTACACCTGTGATGGTCGGGGCGGTTCGGAGTTTTTATGTCTTTTGATTCCCTTGGCCTGAACCCGGAAATTCTGCGCGCGATCGCAGAGCAGGGCTACGTTGAGCCAACCCCAATCCAGCAGCAGGCTATCCCCGCCGTCTTGCAGGGCCGCGATCTGATGGCCAGCGCCCAGACCGGTACCGGTAAAACCGCGGGCTTTACGCTGCCGCTGTTAGAGCTGCTGGTAAAAAACCAGCCGCACGCCAAAGGCCGTCGTCCGGTTCGTGCGCTGATCCTCACCCCAACTCGTGAGCTGGCAGCCCAGATTGGCGAGAACGTGCGTGACTACAGCCGCTATCTCAACATTCGCTCGCTGGTCGTTTTCGGCGGTGTAAGCATTAACCCGCAGATGATGAAGTTGCGCGGCGGTGTGGACGTGCTGGTGGCAACGCCGGGTCGTCTGCTGGATCTGGAACACCAGAACGCGGTGAAACTGGATAACGTCGAAATTCTGGTGCTGGACGAAGCCGACCGCATGCTCGACATGGGCTTTATTCACGACATTCGCCGCGTGCTGGCTAAACTGCCACCGCGTCGTCAGAATCTGCTCTTCTCCGCGACCTTCTCCGACGAGATCAAGGCGCTAGCAGAAAAGCTGCTGCATAACCCGCTGGAAGTGGAAGTGGCGCGTCGCAACACCGCCTCTGAGCAGGTCACCCAGCACGTTCACTTCGTTGACAAAAAGCGTAAGCGGGAACTGCTCTCCCAGATGATCGGCCAGGGCAACTGGCAGCAGGTGCTGGTCTTTACCCGCACCAAGCACGGCGCGAACCACCTGGCGGAACAGCTGAATAAAGATGGCATCCGCAGTGCCGCCATTCACGGTAACAAGAGCCAGGGCGCACGTACCCGCGCGCTGGCGGACTTCAAATCTGGCGACATCCGCGTGCTGGTGGCGACCGACATTGCCGCCCGTGGTCTCGATATTGAAGAGCTGCCGCACGTGGTGAACTACGAGCTGCCAAACGTGCCGGAAGATTATGTCCACCGTATCGGCCGTACCGGTCGTGCGGCGGCAACCGGTGAAGCGCTTTCTCTGGTTTGCGTGGATGAGCACAAGCTGCTGCGTGATATCGAACGCCTGCTGAAGAAAGAGATCCCGCGCATTGAAACGCCGGGCTATGAAGTTGACCCGTCGATTAAAGCTGAGCCAATTCAGAACGGTCGTCAGGGGGGACGTGGTCAGGGCGGCGGTGGCCGCGGTCAGCAGCCGCGTCGTGCCGACGGTGGTGCACCGAAATCAGCAGGCAAACCGCCGCGTCGTAGCAACGAAGCCAAACCCGCCGGTGAAAACCCGTGGCGCAGCGGCGAAGGCAAGCCAGCAGGGGAAGGGCAGCGCCGACGCCGCCCGCGTAAACCTGCTAACCCGCAGTAATCTGGAAGCCCGGTCGTAAAGCCGGGCTTTTCTTTTTGCGACAGCAAAGAGAAAGTGCCACAATAGTGGCTGTTTATACAGTATTTCAGGTTTTCCAATGGCTTTAACCGCTGCGCTCAAGGCGCAAATTGGCGCATGGTATAAGGCGCTACAGCAGCAGATACCCGACTTTATCCCCCGAGCGCCGCAGCGGCAGATGATTGCTGACGTGGCAAAAACGCTCGCCGGGGACGACGGGCGACATCTGGCGATTGAAGCCCCAACCGGCGTCGGGAAAACCTTGTCGTATCTCATTCCCGGCATCGCGATTGCGCGGGAAGAGGACAAAACGCTGGTGGTCAGCACCGCCAACGTGGCGCTGCAGGATCAGATCTTCAGCAAAGATTTACCGCTGCTGCGCAAAATCATCCCCGATCTGCGTTTTACGGCCGCTTTCGGACGCGGGCGCTACGTCTGCCCGCGTAACCTGGCGGCACTTGCCAGCAGCGAGCCTAATCAGCAAGATTTGCTGGCGTTTCTCGATGACGAACTGACGCCGAACAACAAGGCCGAGCAGGAGCAGTGTGCAAAGCTAAAAGCCGATCTCGATGGCTACAAATGGGATGGTCTGCGCGATCACACCAGCCAGGCAATTAGCGATGACTTATGGCGCAGGCTCAGCACCGATAAAGCGAGTTGTCTGAACCGCAACTGCCACTACTATCGGGAGTGCCCGTTCTTTGTCGCCCGACGTGAGATTCAGGAAGCGGAAGTGGTGGTCGCCAACCATGCGCTGGTGATGGCGGCGCTCGAGAGCGAAGCGGTGCTGCCGGAGCCCAAAAACCTGCTTCTGGTGCTTGATGAAGGTCACCATCTGCCGGACGTGGCGCGGGACGCGCTGGAAATGAGTGCCGAAATTACCGCACCGTGGTTCCGCCTGCAGCTGGATCTCTTTTGCAAGCTGGTGGCGACCTGCATGGAGCAGTTCCGCCCGAAAACCACGCCACCGCTGGCGGTGCCTGAGCGTCTTAGCGAACACTGCGAAGAGGTGTATAGCCTTATTGCCTCACTCAATAACATCCTCAATCTCTGGCTTCCGGCAACGCAGGAGGCTGAACACCGCTTTGCGATGGGCGAACTCCCGGATGAAGTGATGGAGATTTGTCAGCAACTGGCGAAGCATCTTGAAAAGCTACGCGGGCTGGCGGAGATGTTTTTAAACGATCTCAGTGAGAAAACCGGTTCACACGATGTGGTGCGATTGCACCGCATATTGCTCCAGATGAACCGTGCACTCGGTATGTTTGAAGCGCAAAGCAAGCTGTGGCGGCTGGCCTCGATGGCACAGGCTTCGGGCGCACCGGTCACCAAATGGGCCACCCGTGAAGTGCGTGACGGACAAGTGCACCTCTTTTTCCACTGCGTAGGTATTCGCGTGGCCGATCAGCTGGAAAAACTTATCTGGCGAAGCGTGCCGCATGTGGTGGTCACATCGGCCACACTGCGTTCCCTGAACAGTTTTTCGCGTTTGCAGGAGATGAGCGGCCTGAAAGAGAAAGCGGGCGATCGCTTTGTGGCGCTGGACTCACCGTTTAACCACTGTGAGCAGGGCAAGTTGGTGATCCCGCGCATGAAGTATGAGCCGCTTATCGACAACGAAGAGCAGCATATTGCCGAGATGGCAGCCTACTTCCGCGAGCAGGTTGAAAGCAAAAAGTACCCCGGGATGCTGGTGTTATTTGCCAGTGGGCGGGCGATGCTGCGTTTCCTGGAGCACGTTACCGATCTGCGTTTACTGTTACTGGTGCAGGGCGATCAGCCGCGCTATCGGCTGGTGGAGACGCACCGTAAACGCATTGATAACGGTGAGCGCAGCGTGCTGGTAGGTTTGCAGTCGTTTGCTGAAGGTCTGGATTTGAAAGGGGACTACCTGACGCAGGTGCATATCCATAAAATCGCCTTCCCGCCGATCGACAGCCCGGTAGTGATCACCGAAGGGGAATGGCTGAAAAGCCTTAACCGCTATCCGTTTGAGGTGCAGAGCTTACCCGCGGCATCGTTTAACCTGATCCAGCAGGTGGGGCGTCTGATCCGTAGCCATGGTTGTTGGGGTGAGGTGGTGATTTACGACAAACGCTTGCTCACCAAAAATTACGGTCAGCGGCTGTTGAATGCTTTGCCCGTTTTCCCCATCGAACAACCGGAAGTGCCTGAGGTAATAAAACGCCCGGCCAAATTGCCTGTCGGGCGCAAGAAAAGCCTCCGTGCTAAGGGGCGCGGTCCTACTGGTAAGTGAAGGTCACCTGCACGACGCTGTTGAACGTGCCGGCGGTGACGGGCATTGAGGTGGCGTAGTAACGCGCAGCTAAGGGGAAGTCTGCCGTATGATCGCTTTGATTGATCAGTACGCTAAAGCTGGCCTGAGGAGCGATAAGGATGTGATCCTGACGATCGGCAAGTTCGAGAGCCAGGCCGCCAGCCGTGCCGTTATTCGCAAATTTTGTCGGATGTGCGCCATCCGCCTGTCCGTGAAACGTGGCGGTGGCAAGGGTTGTGGTGGCAGGGCATTTTGAGAGTGTCAGATCTACGTTTTTCCATACCCCCGTGTCGCCGATGTCTTTAAAATCACCTGACGATGCCTGACCGAGATCGACAGTCAAATTCTGGCTGGCGCTGTCGACGGAACAGGTATTGGCAAAAATATTGCCCTGCATGAGCACCTGTATTTCCTCTGCAAAGGCGTGAGGTGTCAAAGCAAGCAGCAAAACAGGAAGATATTTTGTCATTTATACCCCAGCGTGATGGTGGCAATGCTGTTGGCGCTGCCGGGTGTGACGTCGGCTGCGGTTTGCTCGTAACGTACCTGAAAAGGAATCGCCAGCGTTTCATTCGCTTGCGCAACTGCGGCAGTACTCCTGTAGGTACCAAAATCAGGGACTTCTCCGTCAAACAGCATTTGAACCCCTATACCCGTTGCGACGCCGGTTTCCTGAGTCAGGTTGATGACGCCCGGGAAGTTCGTATCATAGCCATTTGCACTTGTTATCATGACCTCCGGCTGCACGGTGTCGGTACAATTCACGTCCACGTCAAACGTCCTGTAGGGAGCTATTGAACCCGCACCGGTAAATGCGCTGACCGGAAAATCCCCTAATTTGATTGTCAGGCTTTTTGGGGATACGGAGCAGGTCACCTCGTGCACCGTGATATTTCCCGCGTAAGAAATATTATTGGGGTCGCCAATCCCTTCATGACCAAATACGCCAATGCCAAACCGGGTTTGGGCCTGAACCAGAGTACCTGAAGAGATCGCATTGCTGGTTTTTACCAGCTCCAGCGTGACGTCAAAACTGAATGATTGTTGTCCATCGGTGGAGACATACCCTATGGGGGTGCTGCGCGAATCGCACTGTACGCCGCCAGCTCCGCTAATACGCTGGCCTTTGTCGTTCATCAATGCGATACCAACCCCGGGCACGCCGGAGTCATAGACGCCAGTCATGCCCGGTATTTCAGCCCCCGTACCGTAATAGCAGGACACGATCTCCAGGCCACTATCAATGCTTTGATCGCAGTTTCCTGCAACATGAACGGTATTTTCCGAGCCGGGAATGGTCGCCCCAACGGCCAGCGTTGTGGAAACCGAGACCGACGCGATGTTGATCATTTTTGGCAGGTCCGGGGTGGTACAGGTCGCTTTAGCATGCGGCATAAATAATGCAGCGGCTCCCAGAATCAGTAGAAAAAAGCAGTGTTTAATCAATTGCATAATATTGAACCTGAGCGGTGGATCACTGACACTGCGCGCCAGCATGAATGATGGTGGATTTATCTTTCTCATCCGTTAGCGCGTATGCAGCGCTGCAATGCTCGCTGACATCTGGCCCCCAGCTGACAGAGAGTTTCCCGTGCTGAGGTAAACCGGAGAGATAGGTCTGGCCGTCGCTGCCCACAATGAACTCGCTGTCCTTATCGTCGGTGGTGACGGTTGCGCCAAAGGGAAGCGGTTTACCGTTTTGTGTCAACGTCATCAATACCCGACGTCCCACACGGGTGTTGAAGCTCGCCCGAACGACTGCCCCACGTGTCGGGGTGACAATCTGCGCGGCGTGGGTCACGTCGGCATCCTCTGGTAGCGTTTCGGTGTCCAGCGAAATGGTGTTATGGCGATAGGCAGTGACAAATGGCACAACGGTATAGCCACGGAAATCGGTCTCGACTCCCGTCTGGTTGGTGATATGTGTGCCATGGGTCCCCGGCGCTTTTACCAGAGCGATGGTTTCCCCTAGCGGCTGACTTAACGTGATGCCGTTAGCATGCGCCACGACGCCACCCTGCAGGCCCATATTCACCGTGCGCTGATATTTATCCTGACTAATACCGCCGCTCACTTCGCCATAGGTCGCCTTATAGTCGGCATTCACGCTGGTGGAATTGCCGCTGCCGGTTGTGCTCAGACCTTCCTGAATATTCCAGTTGAGGTTCTCTTCTTTTAGCGCCGTGCCGTTCAGGCCAATATTCTGCGTGGTACCCTCTTTAGTGTTATTCAGATTGTACGTAGCCCACGTGTTGTGCATCCAGCGGTCAAGCGGAACGGAGACACTCAGAGAGAACTGGTTGTCGTTGGTAACTGACTCCCCGTTCTCGTCGCTGTCGTCAGTATTTTTGTTCATGCTGTAGCTCAGGCTGTAGCTCACGCCGTGCCAGCTGTTGTTGTAGCTGACGCTCATGGAGGTCATGTCCTGACTCTGGCTCCAGTAGGTCTCTTTCACCATGCTCAGGGTGACGGAACCCCACCCTTTGGGCAGCGTCTGGTCGACGGTGGCTTCAGCCCGCGCGCGACGCTGCTGTGGGGCCGACCAGTCGTCCGAGCGGGTCCAGGACTCCATGGTGTCTTCCATGGTGTAAAACCCTTTGCTGTTGTAGCGATACCCCGCGAGAGAGAAGTTGGTACCGGAGCCGGCAAAATCTTTGCTGTAACGTACACGCCAGGACTGGCCTTTGCTGGCCTGTTGCTTTTTAAGCAGTGCTTTCGCGCGGGTCACGTCGATGGAAAAGGCGCCTAAATCACCCATGTTTTTTCCCGCGCCCAGCGCCTGAGATTGATAATGGCTGCTCTGTTGTACGCCGCCATAGGCGGTGAAACCATACGGTAAACCATAAATTGCGCTGCCCTGGGCAAACGGCGTTTTCTCTACATCGCTGTCATATGATCGATAACGGCCAGCAGTGACGCTATAGCGCAGGTTATGTTCACGCTGGAGTACCGGTACTGAAGCGTAGGGCACCACGAAATGGCTTTCGCTGCCGTCGGTTTCTTTTACCGTCACCTGAAGATCGCCGCTGCTGCCCGTCGGGTAGAGGTCGTTGATCTCAAACGCACCGGGCGCAACGGTATTTTGATAAATGACGTAACCGTTCTGTCGCACCATCACCAGAGCGTTACTGTGTGCTGTACCGCGAATAATCGGGGCATACCCTTTCTCGCTGTCCGGGAGCATGTCGCTGTCGGAGTTAAGCTGTACGCCGGTATAAGGCACGCTATCAAACACGTCGGCAGGGGAAGAACTTTGTCCGACCGTCAGGCTGCTTTTCATCGCCACAATATCGCGCTGGGCGTAGGTATAAATGGATGAAAACGTCTGCTGTTGTTCTTTACCCGTGGTGCTGCGGTTCCATGTCGAGTAGTTTCTCAACCGCCATGCGCCAATGTTAAGGCCAGGCCGGAGATTGACGTACTGGCTGCTGGTATCCTGTTCACCCTGTTGCAGCGCGTGGCTTTGGCTCGCGGTCGCACTGTAATTGAGCAGACCAGCCGTGATCCCTTCATCGAACTCTTTTGGGTCGATATAGCCCCGTGGAACCTGGCCTAGTGCCAGTTGCGGAACACTGAGCAGCAGCTGTTGATTGCGAACGTGGAACGACGTGGAGGCTGCCGGGATGGTGTTTAAATCAGCGCACTGGCCTTTTGCCATCAGCTCTGGATATTTTTGGGTTTTGATACCCAGGCTTTTTAAGTCGCTCAGACTAAAGCAGGGCTGAAGAGAGTTATTACCTTGCGGATCTTTTTGTAATTTGAACGTGACGTCGCGTGTATCAATTTTATTGTTATTAATAAAAATGGCGACCTGATATTTTCCCGGTGCCTGCCCTGGCCCTTTTTCGTAAACGGACAGGTCGGTCTTTCCCTGTTGAGGATTATCAATATCCAGTAATGCCGGGTTAAAATAATCATCAGCCATAACCTGCTGTGCAAAGATCGCCAGCGCCAGGCCACATAAAATGACCAGCAGTGATGAAATTCGGCAGGTGAACGGCTTTTTATGGCTGTACATGATTATAGTAATTGTCTGCACATAATATTAGTGGACTGATTTCGACCATGTCTGGCTGATACTGCCGTAATCCGTAATAATGGAATACGCGACAGTGGAACCGCTGACGTTGCCAGGTAAGGCAAAATGTGTTTCCGTTTCAGGTATTGCCCACGTGGCTTTATCCACTTTATGGCCGTTCAGCGTCACCTTCTGGAAATTCATATAGAATGGCGTTGGGTTATTGACGACCAGATCGTTGCCTTCACGATGCCACTCAAGTTTATTTGCGACATCTTCAGGTTTGCCTTTAACTGAAGTAGGGCGATACAACAATTTTATGCGCGTATTAATGGCAATTTGCAGGGTATTCATCCCTTCAACATGTTTTGAGGAGGGAATGGCTTTGATATTTAACCAGTACAGCGATTCACGATCTTCCGGTAGATTGCCACCGGTACGTACCACGCGCAGCACGTTATCCTCTTTTGCATCAAGACGAAAAAGCGGTGGTGTAATCAGAAAGGGCGCTTTGCCCGGGGTTTTACCGCCAGAATCGACCCAGGACTGTACCAGATAATCCGTGGTATCTGGGTTTGAAACGCCAAGAGAGGACTCCTTTTTATCTCCATGGTAGACCAGACGGGTGCCATTAATAATAACACCTGCATGCGCAGTGGCGGCTGCCAGTAAAAGAGTGCTCAGTAAATAACCGTGGCGCATAACTATTTCTCAAAAAAAGAAGAGATATTAACGCCGATAAAAACGTTAATATCTCAGGATGGATAATATCAGTTATAGATAACGGTGAAGGTCGATACAGAGTTAGCCGGACCTGCGGTAATTGCGGCCCCGGTTTGAATATACCGTGCGCCGAATATCAGGTCGTTGACCGTCGTGCCGGAGGCTAAAGGATATTGCTGAGACGGCGTATACAGACTCACGGGTTGTTCAGAAGCATCAACCAGTTGAATAGCCACACCTGTTGCAGCATCCACATCCGGCGTTAATGCCAGCGTGGCGTTATTATTCGCATCCGGCGTTCCGCCGAAGTTAATCGCTGCGGAGGTAACGGTTTCCGGACAATCTTTTAGCTGAATATCGAACTTCGTTAACGTGCTGGTAGAGCCCGCACCGGTAAATACCGTTTTAGACACTTTACCTAGCTGAACATTTAATGGATTACTTAACCCATTAACCACCTGACACGCAGAATCAATTATTTCCCCGGTGAAGTTTATCTGACCTTCACCGTTTGTTGCCGCTAATGCAGATGCAGAACATCCCACTGTTGCGGCGATGAATAAACCTAAAGCAACCTTGTTCATAACAAATCCTGGTATGTTTCTGGTGAGAACGCTGCCTGGACGTTTTCACCGGTGACCCTTAATGACTTTCCGCTGACTATTTAAGCAAATAATGACGTATTAAGAATCTTCTGGCGGAATTACAAATAATTGAAATAGTGCTTGAGTTTCACTTTTCATCATAAAAACAGAAGGTTGATCCGGTTGAAAAAAACTAACGTCTGTAGGTTCTTCAGGGCTATATTGTTAACAAGATGATGTTTTCAGGAGAGATGTCGTGGATTATCGCAAAATTATCAAAGAAGTAGGGCGCGGAAAAAATCATGCCCGCGATCTGGACCATGAAACCGCTCGTGCGCTTTACACCCATATGCTCAATGGTGAGGTTCCTGACCTGGAGATGGGGGGCATTCTGATTGCGCTGCGTATCAAGGGTGAAGGTGAAGCGGAGATGCGCGGCTTCTATGAAGCCATGCAGGCGCATACGCTGCGCTTAACGCCGCCGGTGGCAAAACCGATGCCGATTGTGATCCCGAGCTATAACGGTGCGCGCAAGCAGGCAAACCTCACTCCACTGCTGGCTATCTTATTACACAAACTCGGGTTTCCGGTGGTGGTTCACGGCGTGAGCGAAGATCCTACGCGCGTACTGACGGAGACTATTTTCGGGATGCTGGGGATCGCGCCAACACGACATGCTGGCCAGGCACAGGCGAAACTGGATGGCCATCAACCGGTTTACATCCCTGTCGGTGCACTTTGCCCACCGCTGGAAAAGCAGCTTGATATGCGCTGGCGCATGGGGGTGCGTAACAGCGCACACACCCTGGCGAAACTGGCGACACCTTTTGGTGAAGATGCCGCTCTGCGTCTTTCCAGCGTTTCTCACCCGGAATATGTTGCGCGTGTGGGTAAATTTTTCGAGGACATTGGGGGCAGGGCATTGTTGACGCAGGGTACAGAGGGCGAAGTTTATGCTAACCCGCAGCGCTGCCCTCAGGTGGTGCTGATTGATTCCGTCGGTACGCGCGCCATTCTGGAGCGTGGGGACGAAAATAGCGGCGTGATATTGCCTGAGGCAAAAGATCCGCACACCACCGCGCACTGGATTGAGCAGTGCCTTGCCGGAAATGTGCCCGTTCCGCATTCCCTCAAGCTACAGATGGCCTGTTGTTTGCTGGCTACCGGGGAAGTTGAAACGATCGAAGCAGGGCTGAAACGCGTTGAAGAGACGTTTTAAGCAAAAAAAAAGCCCGTCCAGTGGCGGACGGGCAAGCAAGGGTAACAACAGGTCAATGAGGGTTGGAGCAGCTCACCAAGAGGGTACGGTGAGGGTGGAGCACAATTCGTTCGATTATTTGTAAATAACCGCAGTACCGCTCAGCTTGTTGTTGGTGTTAGCGGAGGTGATGGTGTACCCGCTTGCACCGGCAGCTGCGGCTTTCTCAGCCAGTTTGGCTTCCAGACCGTCCAGCGTGGTCGCGCCTTCTGCACTTACCACACCGATTTTATTCATGCCCTGGGCCTGAGTAGAAGAGACAGGCTCTGCAGCAAATGCGCCAAAAGACAGAGCGGACAGGGCAACAGCAGCAACAGCATATTTGATGGTTTTCATAGTTAATCTCTCGCAGGTTATTCTGTTAAGGGGACGATGTTCCGTCGATGTGATAAGTATCACGCTTTTTTGTGGAGGATAAAATCGAAGAGAATTGACGTGGTTGCTCAAAAAAATTGAATGACAAATAACTTATTGAATATTAATAAATTCAAAGTGCCGCTTTACACTTCTTGTTGAAGTGCTTTACAGTCGCGTTGAGAAGGGCACATTTTGCTACGCGTTCCGCTAAAAATCGTGAGAGTAAAGGAATGCGCTTGGGTGGTTAGCTTACGTAAAGGAGAGTCAACGTAACTGGCTGTCTTTCGAACCTCTGCGATTATATCCCGAATTTAATGACGCTTTTGAATCTTTATCCTGCTGGCAGGTTATGCATAACCGCACGCCCGGCATGGCTTTACGTCGTGCCTCCGGAATGGGTTCTCCGCATTCTTCGCATTCCGATAAACTTTCGCCGCGCGGAATTTCGCCGCGAGCACGGGCAACGGCATCTTCAATCGTACTGTTGATCTGTTCGTTAACGGCGTCGTCATTCGCCCAACCGGAAGCCATGAACTCCTCCTGGAGTCTTTTGAAGTGATACGCTCAATATGGGGTTAAAAAATGAACAATCAAGGTATGGGGGAGGGAAAACTGCATCTGTGTTGCAGATGCAGTGTGTTGCGTGGACGTCGGATTATTTATAGATGGTCGCAGTGCCAAACAGATGGTTATTGCCGCTCGCAGAATTAATCTCATATCCTTTGGCACCTTCCTGGCGCGCTTTTTCGGCCAATTTATCCTGCAAATCGTCAAGGTTACTCGCCCGGCTAACCGAAACGGTGCCCGCAGGACGTAGCTGGCTAGTATCGGTACTTTGGGTCAGTGACTGAACGGCCATAGCGGAGAATGACGCGGTCGCCAGGGCGGCTGCGATTACAGCAAGGGTCAGGTACTTTTTCATAATCACATCCTCATGAGGAAACAACAGGTGATTTCCCTTTAAGTTTAGAAGCCTGACGAATGTGACTTAGCGCAAATATTTGATGATGATCTGCTTATTTTTTGAACGATCTAAATTGACAATTCGCTGACGGATCATAGACATAAAGGTGTCTGATAAATGGCAAGTTTTTGCGCGTCGCAGAGAAAGATTTACCGTTGGGCCTGCAAAGGGTATCTTACGCCGCTGTTTAAAGGAGAATGCCATGACTTCCCAAAAGCCGGGATTGCACCCACGAAATCGCCATCGCAGCCGCTACGACATGAATGCGTTATGCCAGAGCTGCCCTCCACTGCAGGACTATATTGTCCAGACGCCTGCGGGCGAGCCTTCGGTGAACTTTGCTGACCCCCGGGCAGTTAAAATGCTGAATAAAGCCCTGCTGGCGCATTTTTACGGTGTGGCTCACTGGGATATTCCGGAAGGCTTTCTCTGTCCTCCTGTACCGGGGCGTGCTGATTACATTCACCATCTGGCCGATCTTCTTGCTGACGACCGTGGCGGTGTAGTTCCGCAGCAAGCCACTATCCTGGATATCGGTACCGGGGCAAACCTGATCTATCCGTTGATTGGCGCTCATGAGTACCACTGGCGTTTTACCGGGAGTGAAATCGGCGCTGAGGCCTTTGCCAGCGCGCAGGCGATTATCAGCGCCAACCCTGGGTTAAGCCGCGCCATTCGCCTGCGTCGTCAGAAAGAGGCGGCCTCGATCTTCAACGGCATTATTCACAAAAACGAAAGCTACGATGCCACGATGTGCAACCCCCCGTTCCATGATTCAGCGGCAGCGGCTCGTGCGGGCAGCGAACGCAAGCGCCGCAATCTGGGTCAGGCGGAAGATGCTGCACTGAACTTTGGCGGACAGCAGCAGGAGTTGTGGTGTGAGGGCGGTGAAGTCGCCTTTATCCTGCGCATGATTGAGGAAAGCAAGCAGTTTGGTCGTCAGGTGAAGTGGTTCACGACGCTGGTTTCCCGGGGGGATAACCTGCCGCCACTCTACCGCGCTCTCACAGAAGCGGGGGCCGTAAAAGTGGTGAAAAAAGAGATGGCGCAAGGTCAGAAACAGAGCCGCTTTATTGCCTGGTCATTCATGGACGATAACAAGCGCCGCAAATAATATGTCTCGCAGTCCGGGTCAGGCGAAGCCGCCACCCGGCAACCAGATTACAGCGTCGGCTCCTGCGGTGGGAGCGGCGATGAGGGGGGCGGCAGTACCTGATAGGTCTGTACCGGCATCCGCACATTCGCCAGGTCAAAGTGTTTTTTCACCATGCTGTCGAGGGCAAAGCGCACCGTCCACTGCTTCAGCGGCTGGGTGGTGAACGACACGCGCAGGGTAAATGCCGTGTTTGTCAGCCCGACGATGCCGGCAAATGACGGCTCCCCGATCACCAGCCCGCGAATATCCTCCATCTGCATCAGTTCTTCCACCGCATCGCGCAGCGCCTGTTTAGCTTTGTCTGCATCTTCATGACGGTCCACATCGTAGTTCGCCACGACGGAACCAATGCCGCGTACAAAGTTGGCGAAGGTGGTGATCGAAGACCAGGGGATAATATGGTATGCACCGGTGTCCTGACGCACGCCGACAGAGCGAATGGACATCCGCTCTACCGTGCCGGTTAATGGCCCAATCGTGACCAGATCGCCCGTATTCATCCCGTTCTCAAACTGAATAAAGATGCCGGTAATAATATCCTTCACCAGCGTTTGCGAACCGAAGGAGATGGCCAGCCCCAGGGCACCCGCACCCGCCAGCAGCGGGGCGATATTCACGCCGATTTCCGAGAGCACAATCATGATGGTGATGGTGCTGATAATGACCGCCAGCGCGTTGCGGAACAGGGTTAACAGCGTTCTTGCTCGCGCGCTGGGCAGCGGTCTGCCGTGTATATCCGAAACCAGACGGTTCTCAATAAGGCTCGCCAGCAGCGTCCAGCCGACGGCGGAGAAGAACAAAATCAACGCGATGCGAATCAGGATATCGACCGTTTTTTCACCCGCACCGTTGTGCAGCCAGTTCCAGAAATCAAACAGGCTCCACGCATTCAGGAGCAGCATAATCGCCACGCAGACGGTAAGAATACGCGCTACTTTGAGCGATACCGACATCCAGCCGTTAACCCGTTTTTGCAGTTCCGGGTAATTACGCTGGACCTGCGGCGAGAGGGTGATGGTTTTCGAGATCCAGCGGGACAACAATCCCGACACAAATGCCGCGATGCCGATAATGGCCAGACTTTTGAACGTCGCCCCCATCATAAATTTCAGGCTGTTGCCGGGATCGAACAGCGAGAAGAAGCACAGTACGATGAAATAAGCGCTTGCCAGCCAGTGCCACACCAGCGCAAAAGCGCGAATAAAGAGGCTAAAGAACGAGAGGGAACGATCGGCCAGGTGCAGCAGGCTCTCAGTAATGGCCTTTTTGTTATGGAAGATAAGGTACAGCGACCAGACGGTAATACAAAGCATAATCAGCACGTTTGCCAGCGCGCCAAACTGGACGTTCACCTGGTTGGAGATGATCGGCACGGCAACCAGCAGACCATAGCCAATCAACCCGCTGAGCACGCTGAGACGCAGCGCCCAGTATTTTGCGCTCACATCCCCGATGGTGAAAGGTCGCAGCGCCGGTACGCGCGGACAAAATAATAACCGCAGCAGAGCTTTAAAAAATTCGATCAGGGCAAAGGCATTCAGGAAAAGTGATTGCTGGAAGGCGATGGTTTTGTTGCCTGCATTCAGCTTATCGGCCAGCATCTGGCCTAAAAACAGCGTCAACGCCAGCAGCAGTAAATCAATGATAAACGCTGAGGCTATCATCAACGGCAGGTGCAACCAGCTGCTTTTCTGCTGATTCTTCCTGCGTCCCCATTGCCCCATTTTGCGGTACAGCGGCCACGCGCACAGGCGCACCAGCCAGTAAAAAAGGAATACCGCGCCCGCCAGCATCAGGAACTGTGTCGCAGCGGCGGTAAACGTTTGTGGGTTAAAGGGCTTATGCGGCGAGCCAATCAGGTTGCGGTAAAGCTGAGCGAAGCGCGAGGAGAGTGCTTCCCCGTAGTGGCGGCTCACGTCGGTGACGTTTTCCAGCACCGTTTTTTGCTCCTCCACTTGCGGAGGTGTGAGGGTTGGCACCGACGCCTGCGGCGGCGTGGCGGCGGCTTTCCGCAACTGACCAATGAGTTCCTGCCGGGAGGCGTCGTTCTCAAGGACGTCAGCAAGCGCGCCGTAAGCCGCTTTTTTTTGTTCAACATCCGGTTCCGCCGGCGGCGCATTTTGCTGGGTAGCCGTGGTCCCGGAGGTGACTCCGGGGATCGCCACGGCGAGAGATGGCGCACTAAACAGGCTTATCAACAGCAGCAGGAACCACGGCACGGCGTCCTCCGGTGAAAATATCGTGCAAAATGATAAGTATAGAGTGCGGAGAGCAGAGGGGATTTTTTGGGAACAATCTGGCGTAAAAAAGCCGGGCATGCCCGGCTTACGTATAAAGCGAGAGATCAGGAGACGTGCTGCAGGAACTCCTGCAAACGCTGGCTTGGCGGGTTCGCAATCAATTCCTGCGGGTTACCGTCTTCCGCGATACGGCCTTTATCAATAAAGATCAGGCGGGACGCCACTTTCTCAGCAAAGCCGATTTCGTGGGTCACGATAACCATCGTCATCCCCTCTTCTGCCAGATCCTGCATGACTTTCAGCACTTCGTGGCGAAGCTCCGGGTCAAGCGCAGAGGTTGGCTCATCAAACAGCATCATTTTCGGTTTAACCGCCAGCGCGCGGGCGATAGCCACACGCTGCTGTTGACCGCCGGAAAGCTCGGAAGGATAGTGATGCGCACGTTCGGCCAGGCCGACTTTAGCGAGCAGATCTTTTGCCAGCGCTTCCGCCGCCGCTTTGTTGGCACCGCGCACGCGAAGTGGGCCAAACATCACGTTCTCCAGCGCCGTCAGGTGCGGGAACAGGTAGAACTGCTGAAACACCATGCCCGCTTCCTGACGAATCAGGCGGTCGTCCACTTTCGGGTCATTCACCTTCAGACCATCGACGATCAGATCGCCGCTGGTGATCTCTTCCAGCTTGTTGATGCAGCGCAGCAGCGTTGATTTACCGGAACCGGATGGCCCGATAATGACCACCACTTCACCCTGCTTAATGTTCAAATCAATATTGTGCAGCACCTGGGTTGGGCCAAAGTGCTTGGAAACGTTTTTAAATTCAATCACAGGATTTTCATCCTTCTTTCAAGACGACGCAGAACGAAGCTGAGAACCAGAGTAATGATCAGGTAGACAACGGCCACCGCACTCCAGATTTCCAGCGCGCGGAAGTTGCCAGCGATGATCTCCTGACCCTGACGGGTCAGCTCAGCTACGCCGATAACGATGAACAGCGACGTATCTTTAATGCTGATGATCCACTGGTTACCGAGCGGTGGCAGCATGCGACGCAGCGCCAGCGGCAAAATCACGTGGCGAATCGTTTCGCGACGTGAGAGGCCTAGCGCCAGACCGGCTTCGCTGAAACCTTTATGAATCGACAGCACCGCACCGCGGGTGATTTCCGCAATGTAGGCGCCTGAGTTGATCATAATGGTCACGACGGCCGCGCTGAACGGATCGATACGCAGATCGGTGAAGGCCATGGGCAGGGCGAAGTAGATGAACATGACCTGCACGACAATAGGGGTGCCGCGGATCACTTCGATGAAAACCAGTGCGATGTGGTTTGCAATCCAGCCACCGTAGGTGCGGGCGAAACCGGCGACAAGACCGATAATCAACCCACCAACCAGACCCAGGACCGAAATCCACAGGGTCATCTTGGCGCCTTCAAGCAAGAGTGGAATGGCAGGCCAGATGGCGCTCCAGTCAAACTGCATGATATTTTCCTGTTACTGTTACCGTGTTTCAAAAATATCAGGGGCGAAAGGTCGCCCCCGAGTGAACGTCATTGTTACGTATTATTATTTAGGCTCAGTACCGAACCATTTTTTGTAGATTTCGTTGTAGGTGCCGTTCTCTTTCAGCGTTTTCAGCGCGCCGTTAACTTTTGTACGCAGGTCATCGCTGCCTTTAGGGAACGCGATACCGTACTGCTGCGCTTCCAGTGATTCACCGACAGCTTTGAACTTGCCGTTGCCCGCTGTTTTGATGAAGTAAAGGATGTTTGGCGTATCATGCAGAACTGCGTCAGCACGGTTGGTGCCGAGTTCCATGTATGCGTTGTCGATGTTCGGGAACTGACGCAGGTCTTTGGTTTTAATATTTGCTTTTGCGTAATCAACAGAACCGGTGCCGCTCTTCACTGCCACCACTTTACCGTCGAGATCTTTCACGCTTTTTACGTCGTTATTGTCAGCTTTGACCATCACCAGCAGGCCGCTTTTGTAGTAGCCGTCAGAGAAGTCGATCGCTTTTTTACGTTCATCGGTAATGGTGATGCCTGCCAGCGCCAGATCAACGTTTTTGGTTTGCAGTGCCGGGATGATGCCGCTGAAGTCCATTGGCTTCAGGGTGTAATCCAGTTTGAGTTCTTTTGCGACAGCGGCCCACAGATCCACATCAAAACCAACGTATTTATCACCCTGTTTGAATTCAAACGGAACGAACGCCGTGTCGGTCGCCACAACCAGTTTGTCGGCAGCCTGAGAGGACACCGCAAAAGCCAGGGTAAGTGCAGCCAGTGAAACTTTTAATACAGACTTCATAGCATTTCCTTTTATATCCACGGGGCGATCCCCTGCGAGAACAGGTGGCACAATGAAAAAATCGTGCCAACTTTACAAGCTATTGTTTTGCAAAGGGGATGATGTCATGCATTGCACAATAAATGAGGCAATGATGGCTGATTGCACCAAAGTGAAGCACCGTTTTGGTGCGTCTCGTTTGGCTCAACTGACGGGGAGATATTTAGCGTAAATTCTGACGAAAAAACAATCTTCCGTTAACGGTTGTGTGAGGTGATTATTACAATTTCTTCACTTTTGCACGTTCTCAGGCCAAAAACGTGCACCACAGATGTGCAAAACCCTCACCATAGGGCGAGGGTTGGATAGAAAATTCGTATGAATTATTCGATGTTAGATTCGATGAACCACAGGAACTGATCCAAATCGCGCGACGCGGCGGTGAAAATGTCCGCGGTATCTTCGTCTTTCGCTTCGCCAATCGCTTTACGGACATCGTTTGCGACTATCGCGTAGCGGTCTGCCAGCTCTTTCAGGTGATCCTGAACGGTATGGATATCCAGCGGGTAACTTTTCAGCGGGGTTTTACTGTTGATCACCTGCGTGGTGCCCAGCGCCACGCCGCCTAGCTGAACCGCACGTTCCGCCATCGTGTCAAGGTGGGTGACCAGTGCTGTGCGGAAGCCATCCAGCATTTCATGAACGGCAATAAAGTTTGCACCGCGCATATTCCAGTGGGCCTGTTTGGTGATCAGCGAAAGATCGATGAACTGGATCACCTGGCGATTCAACAACTCAATGGTCGCTTTTTTGTCGCTATCCGATACATCGTTACGGGTATAAAGCAGATTAGACGCTTTCGTTTTCACCAGTTTAGCGGTACTCATAATCTCATATCCTCTTGATGTTTATGTCCCAGGTAATTACGGAACTAAGTATAGCACCGGTTTTTTGTCTGCGGTTTGGCTATACCTATCAGTTTAATAGCAAGAAGAAGGTTGAGTATTTAATGTATTGAAATTAAATAGAAATATTCCATTCAATACAGGTTGTTCTTAATTTTGACTGGGGTGTAAGAGTGTGGAAAGATATTTCGATAATATGACAAACTGTGAACGAAATTATAAATCCTGGCGAGTTGAGCTTTATTCTGCATGGCGCGGAAGCCATGCAGAATATATGGCCTTAGTTGATATCGACCTTTTCAACTTTAGGTTCAGAACGCATGGTCAGCGTCGAACCCATTGAGGCCGCTATAATCGAGCAGAGCGCCAGCGTCTGGGTCAATGTCAGGGTTTCGCCAAGAAACACCATCCCGGAGATTGCGGCAAGCGCAGGCTCCATACTCATCAGGGTGCCGAAAATACGCGTCGGCAGGCGCGTAAGGGCGATCATTTCCAGAGAATAGGGGAGAGCGGTCGAGAGAATAGCGACCGCCAGACCAATCGGCATGACTGACCATTGCCAGATAGATTCCGTTGCCTGGGCCATACCGATGGGCACAAACACGATGGCTGCAATCAATGAACCCAATGCGACGGTCGCCGGGCCATGCTCTTCCCCAGCGCGCTGACCGGTGAGTATATAGATAGCCCAGCAGGCACCGGCGCCTAAGGCCAGCGCCGCACCTGTCAGATCAATCTCAGAAACATTCTGACCCAACGGCAGCAAGAACCATAGCCCCAGAACGGCTAATACGACCCAGATAAAATCAACAGGGCGGCGCGAGGAGAAGAGCGCCACGGCCAGCGGGCCGGTAAACTCCAGCGCAACGGCAATCCCCAGCGGGATCGTCTGGATGGAGAGATAGAACAGGTAGTTCATCGCTCCCAGGGAAAGCCCATAAAACAGCAAGGGTAAACGCTGCTCTTTTTTGAAGCGTAAACGCCAGGGTTTGAAAATAACCACCAGTATCGCCGTTCCCAACACGATGCGCAGGGCAGTGACCCCAGGGGCACCCACCAGCGGAAAAAGTGATTTTGCCAGTGAGGCGCCACTTTGAATGGACAACATGGCAACGAGTATGACTGCGACCGGCAACCAGACCGACGATGTGCGGGATAACCCAGGCATCCTTTCTCCTGTCAGCTTATGTCAAATGAAGCAAAGGTTGCAGTGTAAAGGAAATATGCTGCAACGGTTGAGGCGCTGTTGAAAAAAAACCATGTGAAATCCGTAAAATGGTTAAGCGTTGTTGGATTTATCGCCTGTCAGATTAGGAATAATCTGGATGAATGTAACAGCACAGGCGCGCACTATGGGCGTTTTGTAGTGAAAATTACATGTGATTTGAAAGAGATAGCTGAAGCTGGAAACGTTCTGTTACAGGAAAGGAACCTTTAGACATCACGAATCACAAAGAGTTTCGCAAATTTTTTTGATATATTTAAAACTTACGGACTTACTTGAAGCACATTTGAGGTGGTTATGAAAAAAATTGCATGTCTTTCAGCACTGGCCGCTGTACTGGCTGTTTCCGCAGGTACCGCTGTAGCTGCGACTTCTACCGTTACCGGTGGTTACGCTCAGAGCGACTATCAGGGCGTGATGAACAAAGCTAACGGTTTCAACCTGAAGTACCGCTACGAGCAGGACAACAACCCACTGGGCGTGATCGGTTCTTTCACCTACACCGAGAAAGATCGTTCTGACAACGGCGCGTACAATAAAAGCCAGTACTACGGCATCACTGCTGGTCCAGCTTACCGTCTGAACGACTGGGCAAGCATCTACGGTGTTGTAGGTGTTGGCTACGGTAAATTCCAGCAGACCGAAAACCAGGGTGCGAACCGCACTGCAAGCAACAGCGACTACGGCTTCTCCTATGGCGCAGGCCTGCAGTTCAACCCAATCCAGGACGTTGCTCTGGACTTCTCTTATGAGCAGAGCCGTATCCGCAACGTTGACGTTGGCACCTGGATCGCGGGCGTAGGTTACCGTTTCTAATCACTCCGGTGAGCTAATAAAAAATCCGCCCAATGTGGCGGATTTTTTTTATCTTCGTTCCCTATTCTTGTGGAAGAGGGTCAGGATGAGGGCATTACCGCTCAGCTTACTTACTCTTAATATCGAAGATATCCGTACCCAGATGGTTGTAGTCAACTTTCTGTAACTTGAAGTTGGTAACGTAAACTGGGGGGGCCTTCTTACCTGAGACAAAGGGGTACCCCGTTTTTATCTGCTCAGCAGAGATCCCCGTCCACTGCGAGAAGAACTGCAGAAAATCATTAGCCGAACGTCGGGCTTTAATGACGCGATGCGTTTTATCGTCACTCGACAACACCATAAAGGGTACCTGGAAGTTCTGCTGGAACTTGTCATCGTGCGCCAGATACTGCACCTCTTTTCCACGTTCTTTAAACGCCAGCCCGTGATCTGAGAAATAGACCAGCGAGAAGCTGTCACCCGTATTGCGTAACTGCTCATACAGCTTGCTGAGCAAGTCGTCGGTTTGCGTCATGGTATAGAGATAACAAGAGGTCTCTTTGGACTGCACGAACTCGGCGTACTTCCCTCCAGTGCGATCGCAGGCCTGAGGATGCGATCCCATCAGGTGCAGGACAATCAACTGAGGCTGAGTACGCGGGGTGGCAAAGACCTGCGACGTCATTTTCAGCAGCGCTTCGTCTTTCGTATTTTTGTCGGCTTCAAAGTCGCCGCTTTTCAGGAACTGCACTTCATCAGCACGCTTAGCGATACTGGCAATGGCCGTATCGTATTCACCAATTTGCCCCTGATTGGAGAACCACCATGTCTGAAAACCCGCGCGGTTTGCCAGGGTGACAAAGTTATCCTGATATTGTGGCTTGCCATCAACCACACGGTTGAGCGTCAGGCCGAGCGATTTCTGCGTTGAACCGCTGGCCGCGACATAATCGGTAAACAGTGTGCCATTAACCGAACTGGCAAACGGCGTGTTATCCCAGTGTCCTCCAAACGCCCCCATGGCATCCCGACGTGCACTTTCGCCAATCACCACCACATAGGTGTGATATTTCGGCTTAACGGCCAGCACGTTCCAGGTGTCTTTCATATTGGAGAGTTCAGCCATGCGGGCCTGCTCGTCGAGAACCTCTTTATTATTTACAACGACGTCTTTCACGAAGCGGAAAACCGGATACCCGATATTGATGAGCCTTAGCTTACCGTCCCAGGGAATATTCTGGATGGGGGCGACAAACGCCACGGCAATGCTGAACACCAGACAGAGTATTTCGATCTTACCCCAGGATTTTTTTTCGCCCGACTGACGGCGGATGGCGATAACGCCCAACGCGAAGATAAAGAGCCCTACCACATAGCTGTACCACGGGAAGATCGTCAGGATCTCCGTCGACTCTTCCATGTTGGTCGAGTGCAGCGCCAGCAGGGTATTAAAGTTTGGTGAGCCGTAAGCCTGACCAAACGGGAAATAGAGCGCAGCGACCAGGGAACAGATCCCGATTACCGTTTTTTGCGCGCGCGGTGCGGCTCGCCACAGCAAATGCAAAATGCAGGTGAAAGCGACCGCATAGAGCAGACTAAAGGGATAGCCAAGCGCAAAGTTAATCAGCAATGACTGCAAAAAGTAAAACCCCGTCCACGGGCTTAAGGCCCGGCTGCGGGTAACAACGGTATCTATCAGGGTTAAATTCATAGGTCACTATCATGGATAAAAACGCCATGTGCTCACCCTGGCGTCAAGGGTCATAACCTGCCTGACAGTGCGTGGAGAGGGAATGAGGGTCCGCTTCAGCGAGCCGCAAATTGTGCAGGGCTGCAAGAAGATAGTGCGAGTAGTAAATAATATCAACAGTTGCTAAGCAGATGTTTTGCGAAGGGGATTGCAAATCCGTAAAAAAGATCGGGAATAAGGCGGCTAAACGCCATTGTACAGGGGGATTGTGACGGAAAAATGAAGCGGCGTACCGCAACGCCGCTTAGTGAGAAGGTTTGTCGTCCTGTTGCGGCTTGTTGTTAAACATATCGCACAGCATGTTCAACAGCATTAAGCGCACTTTGAAGGGGGAGTGAGTAAACACGGTCATACACCTCTTGAATTCGTTCATAAGACCTCCTGATTTTAGATCCCTTCGATCCGTGAAGGGTGACTGCATTACATACAGATATAGCACAGGCTATATTGTATATCTATGGCTATTTCGTTAATTTTTTGTGCTTACAGAGTGATGGTTTACAATGTGCGCTCTCGATACCGGGCGCTGGAAGCGTCACCCCACTGAGGAAGTACAATGAACCGTCGCGCAGGTAAGCCAACGATGAGAAAAACGACGCAACTGGTGAATGTTGAAGAGCACGTTGAAGGGTTCCGCCAGGTACGTGAAGCGCACCGGCGTGAACTGATTGATGATTATGTGGAACTGATTTCCGATCTGATCCGTGAGGTCGGGGAAGCGCGTCAGGTTGATATGGCTGCCAGACTGGGGGTTTCGCAACCTACCGTTGCTAAAATGTTAAAGCGACTGGCTTCTGTGGGGCTCATTGAAATGATTCCCTGGCGCGGTGTTTTTCTGACGCCGGAGGGGGAGAAGCTTGCGCAGGAGAGCCGCGAGCGTCACCAGCTCGTTGAGAACTTTTTACTGGTGCTGGGCGTTAGCCCGGAGATCGCCCGCCGGGATGCGGAAGGAATGGAACACCACGTTAGCGAAGAGACGCTGGTTAAGTTCCGTGAATTTACTCTTAAATATGGTTCCTCCGCTGAATGAACATTCCTGGATTACAGGCCCTGGCACGCGACCGTTTCTTTCATCTCTTATTAATTGTTGGCGCAGGGTTAAGTCTCTTTGTCCCTTTTGCGCCACATGCCTGGCCTGCGGCGATTGACTGGCGAACCATCATTACCCTGAGCGGTTTAATGATGCTCACCAAAGGTGTTGAGCTGAGCGGCTATTTTGACGTACTGGGACGCAAAATGGTGCGCCGCTTTGCTACCGAGCGTAAGTTGTCACTGTTTATGGTCTTCTCCGCCGCGGTGCTGTCGACCTTTTTGACCAACGACGTAGCACTGTTTATCATCGTGCCCCTCACGCTCACGCTGCGAAAGCTTTGTGAGATCCCGGTAAGCAGGTTGATCATCTTTGAAGCGCTGGCCGTGAATGCCGGTTCTCTTTTGACCCCCATTGGTAACCCACAAAATATCCTTCTCTGGGGACGTTCCGGTCTGTCGTTCGCCGCCTTTACCTGGCAGATGACCCCACTGGCGCTGGCGATGATGCTGTCGCTACTGGCGGTTTGCTGGTTTGCTTTTCCTGATAAAAAACTGCAATACCACAGCGGAACCACGGGCCCGCAGTGGCAGCCTCGTCTGGTCTGGAGCTGCCTGGGACTGTATATCGTCTTTCTGTTCGCGCTGGAGCTGAAATATGAGCTGGTTGGCGTCCTGCTCGTGGCCGCGGGGTTTGTCGTCCTGGCGCGGCGCGTTCTGGTGAGCGTGGACTGGACGTTGCTGCTGGTCTTCATGGCGATGTTTATTGATGTGCATCTCCTTATCCAGCTTCCGGTACTGCAAAATGTTCTTCACAGTGTCAGCACGCTTTCCCAGCCTGGATTGTGGCTGACGGCGATTGGCCTGTCTCAGTTTATCAGTAATGTGCCTGCTACCATCCTGCTGCTCAACTATGTGCCACCTGACACGCTCCTGGCCTGGGCAGTTAACATCGGCGGATTTGGGCTCCTGCCCGGTTCGCTGGCCAATTTGATTGCCTTGCGTATGGCTAACGATCGCCGTATCTGGTGGCGCTTCCATGTCTGGTCGATCCCAATGCTGATTTGGGCGGCACTGGCAGGCTTTTTACTGCTTTAGAGAAATGGGCAAGAAATAGACAGAAACGACACATTCGCAATGAGAACCAGAGAGGTATAACTCTCTGGTCGCCATTGGATGAACATTGAGAGGTGTGTCGTATGCGTTATCAAAAACTGGGCAATACCGGTCTGTTTGTTTCCGAACTGTGCCTCGGCACCATGACCTTCGGTGGAGAAGGGGGGATGTGGGGCAAAATTGGTCAACTGCAGCAACGCGACGCCGAGCAGCTTGTAGGCCGCGCGCTGGATGCCGGGATCAACTTTATCGACACCGCGGACGTTTACTCTGAAGGGCGGTCAGAGGAGATCACCGGTCAGGCGCTGAAAAACCTGAAAGTACCGCGCGAGAACGTGGTGGTTGCCACCAAAGTGTTCGGTGAAACGGGCACGGCAGGGGTGAACTCACGCGGCAGTTCCCGCTATCACATCATCAGCAGCGTAAAAGAGAGCCTGCGCCGCCTCCAGCTCGAACATATCGATCTCTATCAGCTACACGGTTTCGACCCTGCAACACCCATCGAAGAGACGCTCTATGCGCTGGATAATCTGGTGCAGCAAGGCCATGTACGTTATATCGGCGTCTCGAACTGGGCGGCGTGGCAAATTACCAAAGCGCTCGGTATGTCTGAACGTCTTGGGCTGGCGCGTTTCGCGTCACTGCAGGCGTATTACACCATTGCCGGACGCGATCTTGAACGTGAGCTGGTACCGATGATGCAGAGCGAAGGGGTCGGGCTGATGGTCTGGAGCCCGCTGGCTGGCGGCCTGCTGAGCGGAAAATATGGCCGCGACGGGCAGAGCGAAGCAGGTGGCCGTCGTCTGGAGTTCGACTTCCCGCCGGTGAATAAAGAGCGCGCCTTCGACTGCGTGGACGTGATGCGCACTATCGCCGAAAGCAAGGGCGTCTCCGTCGCGCAAATCGCGCTGGCGTGGCTGCTGCATCAAAAAGCCGTGACCAGCGTGATAATTGGTGCCAAACGTGTTGAGCAACTGGACGATAATATTGCCGCGACCGGGATCAGCCTGAGCGAACCAGAGCTAAAACAGCTCGATGCCGTAAGCGCGTTGCCACGCGAGTATCCTGGCTGGATGCTGGAGCGGCAGGGAGAATATCGCCGCAATCAGTTAATGCAACAGTAACCTTTCTTATCCCGGTGACAGTTTGCTCACCGGTTTTTTTTCCTGCATTGCTCACAAAAAACGATCCTCCTCTTTGATTGATTTTTCATCTTCGCCTATATGACTAGTCATGAAATTTTAAATGACTAGTCATAAGGGAGGGGACGATGAATCAATTACTGCCAGCCAACTTTTTATGGGGTAACTCGGTGTCGAGCATGCAGACGGAAGGCGCATGGAACGAGGGCGGGAAGGGGATGTCGGTATATGACATTCGTGAGGCCGGAGAAAACGTCTCCGACTGGAAAGTCGCAACGGACTCTTACCACCGTTATCGGGAAGATTTCGACCTGATGCAGGACCTGGGCATGAATTGCTATCGCTTTCAGATCGCCTGGAGCCGCGTCTGCCCGCAGGGTGATGGTGACTTTAATGACGAAGGTATCGCCTTTTATGACCGCTTTATTGACGATCTGATTGCCCGTGGTATTGAGCCGATGATTTGTCTCTACCACTTCGATATGCCGCTGGCGCTGGCGCAGGAGTACAACGGTTTTAACGATCGCCATGTGATGGATGCCTTTATTCGCTATGGCAAAAAGATGATCGACTGCTTCGGCGATCGCGTGAAGTACTGGCTGACCTTCAACGAGCAGAACATCTTCCATATGCCGGAAGCCTTCCGGATATCCGGCTACATGAAAGGGGAGAAAACCCTGCGCGAGCTGTACGAGCTACAGCACCATACAATGGTGGCGCACATGGCGTTGACTGAGTATCTGCACCAGACCAAACCGGGGAAATTGATGGGCGGCATGCTGGCGCATCAGCTGATCTATCCGGCCACCTGCAAACCGCGCGATATATTCTGTGCACAACAATACGATGAATTCCTCAACCAAAACCTGCTGCGAGTGTTTGCCGGTCAGGGCTACAGCCCGGCGGTGTTGGCAGTGGTGGAGCAGGAAGGCTTTAGTGACATCTACCGTGCCGACGATCTCCAGCTTCTGGCGCGCACTAAAAACGACTTCATGGCGTTCAGCTACTACGCCAGTAAAACCCTGGACAGTGATGCAATCCCCGAAGGCACACCGGTGAACTATTACCTGCTGCACGGCGAGAAAAACAACCCGTACCTGAAGGCCACCGAGTGGAACTGGCAGATCGATCCGCTGGGCTTCCGCACCATCATCACCCGCTACGCCAACGACTGGCGCCTGCCGGTGTTCCCGATCGAGAACGGCATTGGGGTGATTGAGTCCTGGGACGGCGTGAACCCGATTGATGACACCTACCGTATCGACTATCACCGGGCGCATATCGAGGCCATGAAGGAGGCGATGTTCGAGGACGGGGCGGAAGTGATCGGCTATCTCGGCTGGGGCCTCATCGACATTCTCAGCTCTCAGGGGGACATGCGTAAACGCTACGGTGTGGTTTACGTCAACCGTGAAAACCATGACCTGAAAGACCTGAAACGTGTGCCCAAGAAAAGTTACGCGTGGTTAAAACAGGTTATTCATACCAACGGACGCGAGATGTAAGTTGTACGCTGCCGGGCCGTTTTTGTGACTGATTGATGGGAAATATCCGCTATGTCTGAAACAAAAATAACACCGCATATGCAGTCCTTTGTCGATAAATTTGTAGAGTTCTCGGCGCGTCTGGCAAACCAGGTGCACCTGCGTTCCCTGCGCGATGCTTTCGCCACGGTAATGCCGATTTTCATCCTCGCGGGTCTGGCGGTGCTGGTGAATAACGTGGTCTTTCCGTGGATCTTTGAAGGCGACACGCTGGCACAATGTAAGCTGTGGGGGGAGGCGATAATCAACGGCACGCTGAATATCGCTGCGCTGCTATTGGCTCCAATGATTGCCTGGTCGCTGGCGCGCAACAAAGATTTCGACAATCCGGTCTCGGCAGTGGTTATCGCCGTCAGCAGTTTTATCATCATGATGCCGATGCGCTTACAGCTCACGCCCGTCGGCAGCGATACCACGGTGAACGTCACCCAGGTGCTGACGTTTGCCAATATCGGCTCCACCGGGATTTTCGCCGGGGTGTTGATTGGTTTGCTTTCAACGGAGTTGTTTATTGCTATTTCGCGCCTGAAAGCACTGCATATTTCGCTCGGAGAGAATGTGCCACCTGCGGTGAGTAAATCGTTTACTGCGCTGATCCCAACTATTTTCACGCTCTCTCTGTTTGCGGTACTGGCGGCTCTGCTGGCAAGCGTGCTGCATACGGATTTGATCCATCTGATCACTACCTTTATTCAGCAGCCACTTCGACTCATCAACACCAGTCTGCCGGGCACGATCTTTATCTACAGTTTTGGTAATTTCCTGTTTACGCTCGGTATTCATCAGTCGGTGGTCAATAGCGTGGTGCTGGAGCCGTTCCTGCTGATCAACACCAATGAGAACATGCTGGCCTTCGCCAACGGCCAGCCGATCCCGCACATCATCAACAACATCTTCGTGCCGACGTTTGGCATGGTGGGTGGCACGGGCAGCACTATTTCCCTGTTGATAGCTATTTTTATCTTCTCGCGCCAAAAATCGGCGAAACAGGTGGCGCGCCTGTCGCTGGCGCCAGGCCTGTTTAACATCAACGAGCCGGTCATTTTTGGCTTGCCGATAGTGTTTAACCTGCCGTTGATGATCCCCTTTGTACTTTTGCCTGCCATTGGCATCTACTTTGCCTGGCTCTGTACCACGCTGGGATTAATGTCGCGTTGTGTAGTGATGATTCCCTGGACAACGCCACCCATCCTGAGTGCCTGGCTGGCGACAGCAGGAGACTGGCGAGCGGTGGTGGTGCAGTTGGCAATCATTGTTTTTGGTGTATTCTTCTACCTGCCTTTCCTCAAAATTGCCGAGAGAGTGGCGTTGAAAAACAGCGGGATAGAAAACTAGCAGAAAGGAAGGACGATGGCGGCGAAGTACATCACCATAGCGCGGGAAATTAAGAAACGCATTATCAGTCAGCAGTATGCCGCCAATGAACCGCTGCCGGATCAGTTTGCGCTGGCGGCGGAGTTCAACTCCAGCCGGATGACCATCCAGCAGGCAATGCGGCAGCTGATTGTGGAAGGACTGGTTTATACCCGCCAGGGGCAGGGGACATTCATCCGCAAAAATTTCCTCCAGCTTTCACAGTGGGATCTCTCCGGCAGTGATTACTTTGGGGCGACTAAAACGTGGGAACATTTGGGAACGGTGACCAGCCAGGTGGTGCACTTTGAGCTGCGTTTCCCGAACGAGAAAGAGCAGGTATCGCTGATGATTAACGCCGATGCGCCTGTCTATGACTTTATTCGTTTACGTTTGCTCAACGGTGAACCTATGTCGCTGGATTCAACGGTGATGCCAATGAACCTGGTCCCCGGCCTGACGAAAAGCCATCTCGAGGGTTCGGTATTTCAGTACGTCCAGGAGACGCTGGGGCTGAAAATTATGGGGTCGTACCGGATTGTACGGGCGTTAAAACCCAATACGCTGGACAGACAACATCTTGTCTGCGAGCAGACCGATCCCGTACTGGAAGTGGAGCAGGTTATTTATCTGGAAGATGGCACACCACTGGAGTATGCCCACTGTCACTATCGTTACGATCACGGCGGGATTGTGATCGTCAATAACGGCTAGCTACACTGTCAGGCGCACGATTCGAAATAGCTGTCGGTGTCTTGTATATAAAGATCGTTCTGGCACAGATGCTGGATTTGACCTGGCTTAAATGTAAAACGGACTTTTTGAAGCCAGGAACGTTTTATTTTGCTGGTATTGTCACGTGATAATCCGTAGTCATGGATTATCTCATGAACAAAACGAATGCTTTGTGCAGAAACATAGACAGGTGTTTTGGTTAGCTGAATCAGTTTGCTGATCCAAATATCATCCGCTCGAGGACAAACCTTAATGAAGTCCTCGTTATAATGGAAATATTCCGGGATCATTCTCTTCTTGAGTACAACGCCCCCGAGACCTGTGATGATATAGTTCTGTTCAACGACTTTTGGGACCGTGATAAGCGGGAAATTACGATAGGTATCAAGAAGATCTTTCTTCTTTTTTACCGTTTCTCGCACACGCGCAGCCACCACAAATTCCTGATTGTGGCGGTAAAAATCATCCAGCAGTGTTTCCGCCCAAATTTCGTTGTAAATAGCGTCATCGTCAGCATAAATCAGAATATCGTCTTCCGTTGCTGCTTGTAGCGCCGGAAACAATTTCCGATATGGTCCGGTATTTTTAACCCATTTAAAGACCAGATTGGTGCCCGTCTGGCGAATTTTCTGCGCCCATTCAGGCTCTTCAGTGATGCCTTCGTCACTGAGATAAGGTGTACTGGAGACCCACACAACAATTTGATCGACCTTTTTACTCTGGTTCGCCAGTGACCACACTGTTTGCGAACAGAGATAAAGACGCGATTTTGTCGTTGTTAAGTTAATACTGATCATCAAACTGAGCGGGCTCCAGGAAATAAAAAAACCTGATAAATACAGATTAAACTGATTTTACAAGTACGCGCATCATAACATTTAGAGGGGCGGATGTAACCCCGCCGGGTTAGCAGAAAATGGCAAGAATGGGACTTATGGCAAAATTGCTATTAAGACATGATGAGAGTGTTCGGTTTCGGAAAGCAAAAAGACCCCGATAACTCGGGGTCTTTTTAAGAGACTTATGTGGAGCAGGTTGATTAGTTCAAACGCACCGGCATACCGGAGCGGTTCTGCACGGCCTGGTCAACAATCGTCGTCTCTACGTCCGGTTGAGAGGTTACTGACTGCACTGCGCTGTTCAGCGTAACCGGTACGATTTCGTTATTGTTGATCTGATCTTCGCTGGTGGACAGCGGGTTGTGCACTTCAATATAACGGCTGCCATCAGGCTCAGACGTGGCTTTCACCGGTTCGTTGATGAACTGCACGCGCGTGCCGACAGGTACGTTTTCGAACAGGAATTTGATGTCTTCGTTACGCAGGCGCACACAACCGTGGCTAACGCGCAGGCCAATACCGAAGTTAGCGTTGGTACCGTGGATCGCATATAGACGGCCAATGTACAGCGCGTACAGACCCATCGGGTTATCCGGGCCTGCCGGTACAACGGCTGGCAGCGGTTCGCCCGCAGCGATGTATTCCGCGTGCATTTTGGCCGTCGGCGTCCAGGTTGGGCCTGCTTTCTTACGCTCAACTTTAGTGGTCCAGTTCATTGGCGTGTCTTTGCCCAACTGGCCGATACCGATTGGCAGCACAATAACGGTGTTGGTGCCTTTCGGGTAGTAATACAGACGCATTTCCGCGCTGTTAATGACGATACCTTCGTGAACGGTATCCGGCAGGATCAGCTGCTGTGGAATATTCAGCACGGTACCCGCTTTCGGCAGATACGGGTCAACGCCCGGGTTCGCTTCCAGCATGTTAGACAGGCCCAGCTGGTACTGTGCAGCGAAATACTCCAGTGGCTGAGAGTTACCTTCTGGTACCGTCACCACCTGGTTCTGGCCTACCAGACGGCTACCGTCTGTTGGCAGGGGATACGTCACCGCAGACGCGGTCTTACAAAAACCTACTACGGCTAACGCCGCCGCAAAAAGCGTTGTTAATTTCATGTTCATGTTGTGCGAGGTATCTAAGCCATTCTGGCGATGAGTTGATAAGTCTGAATCTGTGATGGGAGCGCATTATATGTGCATTCCCGCTAACAGGGAATTCAGATGTGTACGAAATCACACTTTTTTCGATTTTGTTAAAGTTTAGTGGATTGCGGCAACGCGGGATCTCAATTCGGAATTGTGGCATAATGCCGTGTTTATCACACTTTTCGCAGGAATCTCTCCGTGTTAGTTACCAGCAACGTCACTATGCAGTTTGGCAGTAAGCCGCTGTTCGAAAACATTTCCGTCAAATTTGGCGGCGGCAACCGTTACGGCCTGATTGGTGCCAACGGTAGCGGTAAATCCACCTTTATGAAGATCCTCGGCGGTGACCTGGAGCCGACGCTCGGCAACGTATCGCTCGATCCCAACGAGCGTATCGGTAAGCTGCGTCAGGATCAGTTCGCCTTCGAAGAATTCACCGTGCTCGACACGGTGATCATGGGACACGCGGAGCTGTGGGAAGTAAAACAAGAGCGCGATCGTATTTACGCGCTGGCCGAGATGAGCGAAGAAGACGGCTATAAAGTGGCCGAACTGGAAACGCAATACGGTGAGATGGACGGTTATTCTGCGGAAGCGCGTGCAGGTGAACTGCTGCTGGGCGTTGGCATTCCGGTAGAACAACACTACGGCCCGATGAGCGAAGTCGCGCCAGGCTGGAAACTGCGTGTGCTGCTGGCGCAGGCCCTGTTCTCCAACCCGGACATCCTGTTGCTCGATGAACCGACGAACAACCTGGACATCGATACCATCCGCTGGCTTGAGCAGACGCTGAACGATCGCGACAGCACCATGATCATCATTTCGCACGACCGTCACTTCCTGAATATGGTGTGTACGCACATGGCGGATCTGGATTACGGCGAGCTGCGCGTTTATCCGGGCAACTACGATGAGTACATGACGGCTGCAACCCAGGCGCGTGAACGTCTGCTGGCCGATAACGCCAAGAAGAAAGCGCAAATTGCTGACCTGCAGTCCTTCGTCAGCCGCTTTAGCGCTAACGCCTCTAAATCCCGTCAGGCGACCTCGCGTGCGCGCCAGATCGATAAAATCAAGCTGGAAGAAGTCAAAGCGTCCAGCCGTCAGAACCCGTTCATTCGTTTCGAGCAGGATAAGAAACTGTTCCGTAACGCACTGGAAGTGGAAGCCCTTACTAAAGGTTTCGATGAAGGTCCGCTGTTCAAAAACTTCAATTTACTGCTGGAAGTGGGTGAGAAGATTGCCATCCTCGGTGCCAACGGCGTGGGTAAATCCACCATGCTCAAAACCCTGGTCGGCGAACTGCAGCCGGACAATGGCACCGTGAAGTGGTCTGAAAACGCGCAGATTGGTTATTACGCGCAGGATCACGAATACGAGTTCGAAAACGACCTGACCGTCTTTGACTGGATGAGCCAGTGGAAGCAGGAAGGCGACGACGAGCAGGCGGTACGCAGTATTCTGGGCCGTCTGCTGTTCAGCCAGGACGACATCAAAAAACCAGCCAAAGTGCTCTCCGGTGGTGAGAAGGGGCGTATGCTGTTTGGCAAGCTCATGATGGAAAAACCAAATATCCTGGTGATGGACGAACCAACCAACCACCTGGATATGGAATCTATCGAATCGCTGAACATGGCGCTGGAGATGTACCAGGGTACTCTGATCTTCGTCTCTCATGACCGTGAATTCGTCAGCTCGCTGGCGACCCGCGTGATCGAAATTACGCCAGAACGCGTGGTGGACTTCACCGGTAACTACGAAGATTACCTGCGCAGTAAAGGTATCGAGAACTAAAAAAAGCCCGGTGGCGCTACGCTTACCGGGCCTACGAGTCAGTTTGTAGGCCGGGTAAGGCGAAGCCGCCACCCGGCAATGCTCAAAGCACCCACTCACCCCCTTCAACCCCGTTCACCAGCAGCGTACGTTTTTCCCCTACAGGCAGCGACACCTTCAGCGCTTTCCACGCCGGACGATAATCCCCGCGCGCGTTTACCTTCAGGTTGATGGATGCGCCATCGCACACCATTTCCCATTCCACCCACAGTGCATTGCCGTTCTGGTAGCCCCAGCTTTCGCCGTCGTCTTCAAACAGCATGCCCGAGGTGGTCCCGACGCCCTTCACCGGGAACAGCTTCAGCTCGCGGGTATCGTCTTTTTCAGCGGACACGTGGGTAATGCGTTCGCTGAGCGGCAGACCGGCACCGGCGCGCACCAGCATCGGCAGTTTTTCCAGCGGTGCGTCGAGGACGATCGACTGGCCGCCAGCAAACCACGCGTGGGTGTAAAAATCATACCAGCCGGTGTCGTTATCCGGCAGCCAGACACGGCGCTCGCGTTGACCGGCTTCGACCACGCTGGCCACCAGCAGGTCGCGGCCCAGCAGGAACTCATCGCACTCTTCGAAGGTTTGCGCATCGTGTTCGTGGTCGAGGAACGTCGGGCGCAGCATCGGCTCGTCGTCAGCGTGCGCCTGCCAGAGCAGGGTGTAGAGATACGGCAGCAGACGATAGCGCAGCTCAATGGCGCTACGAATGGCTGGCGTGACGCCAGGGTACATCCACGGCTCGTTCACCGTGTGATCGTCATTCCACGAGTGAATGGTAAAGCGCGGATGCATCACGCCGTTCTGCACCCAGCGCACGAACAGCTCGGCGTCCGGCTTGTCGCCGGAGAAACCGCCCACGTCGTGACCGACGTTGAACAGCCCGGACAGGCTCATGCCAAGCCCCATGCGGATGTTATAGCGCAGGGTGTCCCAGTTGGTGCGGTTGTCGCCGCTCCAGGTCTGAACGTAGCGCTGCATCCCGGCGCAGCCGGAGCGGGAGATCAGATACGGACGTTTTTCCGGCGCGAAACGCTGCTGCGCTTCCAGCGAGGCGCGCATCATCAAAAGCGGCATCACCGGGCGAATATGCTTGATGGCGATCTCTTTACCGAAACCATAACAGCGGGCTTCACCATCCCATACCTCATACTCGTTATTGTCGTTCCAGGTGGAGTCGATGCCCATTTCCAGCAGTTGCGTGGTCACGCCTTCCTGCCACCATTGCACCGTCTGCGGGTTGGTAAAATCGAGGTGCGAGCCTTCGTCATCCCAGAAGCTGGAACGTTCAGGTGCATCGGTTTCTGAATCACGAATGAACAGGCCGCTTTCTGCCACTTCGTTATAGCGCGGATGATCCTGCAGCAAGCACGGCTTGATGTTCGCGGCAAGTTTCAGCCCCGCGTCGTGGAATGCCTGGCTCATCACCTTCGGCTGGGGCACCTTGTCGTAGTTCCAGTTAAAGACGTAACGTTTGCCGTTGATCGAGGTATAGCCCGACGAGAGCTGGAACGAGTCGCATGGAATGGCGTGCTCTTCACACAGGCGAATGAAATTCATCAGCTGGTTTTGCGCGTCCGGCGCGTCGGTGTAGTGCATGGTCGAGCCGCTGTACCCGAGGCTCCATTTTGGCCCGAACAGCGTTTTCCCGGTCAGGCGCACAAACGCTTTGGTAACGTCCAGAACGCGTTTACCGGTGAAGATGTAGTAATCAATATCACCCGCTTCCGCCTGCCAGCGACGATAGGCGGTGTGGTAGTTGTCGATTTCGTTACCCAGATCCAGCCAGCAGCTGCTCAGGTTGTCGTAGAACAGGCCGTAACTCACGTCATCGCGACGGGTGATAGTGAAGGGAATATGCTTGTACAGCGGGTCGGTGCTTGCTGCGTTATAACCCATTGCGTCGAGGTTGCGCATCTCGTAGCGCTTGCCGTTGCGCTGCAGATCGCCCGCTTTTTCGCCCAGGCCGTAGAAACGCTCGTCCTTGCGGCGGCTGAGGTAGTGCGCCACGCCGTCGCCGTGGGCGTTCAGCAGGTAAGCGCTGGTCGGACGGTCATTCACCAGCGGTTGCCATTCACCTGCATCGTTACGGTAGTGCCATTCGAGCCACAGCGGCTGGTGTACGGTCACGCGCAGCTGTTCGGTTGCCACGGTTAACGTCTCATCCTGCTGCGTCAGCGTCCAGACAGGACAAGTGAAACCGCTTAAATCATCGCGACGGCGACCTTCCCACGGCACGTCATGCTCCGGGGCAATGCTCCAGGTACGGTCCAGCGCCAGTTCGCCTTTGCGTTTGATCAGTACACGGAACAGATTCTCTTCCAGCACATACAGGCACAAGTGGTGCTGGTTATCGACCAGCAGTTCCAGATGGTTTGCCGACTGCGTATCAATGGTCCAGTTTTTCAGGGTTTTCATAATCACTACATCCACTATCAGGCGCGCTTGGCGCGACGTTCAGCAATAAATGCTACCAGGAAGACAGCGCCAATCAGGTCAAAGAAGCCCATGGCAATAAAGAGCGGGTTAAAGCCGATTTTGTCGGCGGTTACACCGATTAACAGCGAGAACAGGAAGCTGGCGATCCACGCCGCCGAGCCGCGCATGCCGTTGACGGTCGCCATCTGGCCTTTGTCGAACGACTCAACGACCAGGGCGCTGAGCATGCAGGAGATAATCTGGTGCCCGAAGCCGCCGATGGAGATCAGCACGATGGTGATATACGGGTCGCGGGTAATGGCGACGATGCCCAGAGAGATCATCAGGAACGCGCCCGTCACGGAGCTTGCGACCACCGAGTTAACGCGGGAGCAGCCGAACAGACGGGTGTACAGACGCGTCAGGTAGCCGCTCGCCACGCTACCGAGATCCGCGGCGAGGAACGGCAGCCAGGCAAACATCGCAATCTGCTTCAGATCCATGCCGTGCTCTTTGGCGAGGTACAGCGGCACCCAGAAGCTCAGTACCGCCCAGGCGGGTTCCGCCATAAAGGCCGGAATGGCGATGCCGTAGAAACGTTTGTTCTTCGAGACGGTTTTCAGCGCGGTCAGGAAGGGCAGTTTCACCGCAGGCGGTTCGTTATCCTGCTTGATAAACGCCAGCTCGTCTTTGCTCAGGTTCGGGTGCTGCTCCGGGTTATGGTAGAACGCCCACCACAGGATCACCCACAGCAGCGCCAGCACGCCGGTGAACATAAACGCGCCCTGCCAGCCGAACGAGGCGTGAGCAAAGTAGATGATAGGCGGAGCCAGCATCGCGCCGATGGAGAAGCCCACACCCGCCCAGCCGGCGGCAACAGGTCGCTCTGATTTCGGGAACCATTCACCGATGGTTTTGGCGTTCGCCGGGGTAGCTGCGGCTTCAGAGGCACCCATAAAGAAGCGCAGAATAGCCAGGTGCAGCCAGCTTCCGGCACCTGCATGGAAAATACACATCAGCGCCCAGATCCCGGCGCAGACCATAAAGCCAATCTTCAGGCCGATGACGTCAATCAACCAGCCGCACAGAGGCTGGAAAATGGTGTAGGCGATCTGGAATGCTCCCACGATCCAGGAGTATTGCTCGGTGGTGATCCCGAGGCTCTCTTTCAGTTCCGGGGCGAGGATCCCTAATGAGTTTCGGGTGATGTAGTTAACGGTGACGCCAAGTAAGAACAGCACCAGCACGTACCAGCGCAGGTTCTTGATGATGCGACGGGTTTTGCTTGCCGCAACAGTGTTATTGATGTCCTGACTCATTTTACTCTCCACAAGACGGACGGTAAGGGGACGGAGGTTCAGGTGTCACACAGTTTTTTATGGCTTTGATTTCTATCCGGTTATACTGCCTTAATTGGTATACAACTAGTATGGAAGTTGTGTGACAAGTTCACCTTAAGGGAGAAAATGAGTGGGCAATAGTGGATTTTGTGCAAAATTTCTCATAACTGACCTGAACCCTCTGGCATGATGGCTTTTATGTCAGTTACTGCCGGATAGATACGCTATGAAAATTTTTTCATTTCGCAAATGGAGCCAGATCACAAAATGGACAAAAGGCTAAAAATCACCGAAATCGCCGCCCGAACGCAGCTCTCAATCAGCACCGTATCGCGTGTGCTGGCGGGAAAAGCGAATACCAGCGAAAAAGCGCGTACAAAGGTGCTGGCGTGCGCGCGCGAGCTGGGGGTAATGGACGGCATGGCGGCAGGGCGTCTGCTGCTTAACAGCCTGGTGGTTTTTGCCCCCCAGAGGGCGTTTGACGAGCGGTCCGACATCTTTTACTACCGTGTGATCCAGAGTGTAGGTAAAGGGCTGGCATCCCATGAAGTGCGGTTACGCTACTGCGCGCTGGAAGAGAACGACAGCGACGCGCAACTTTTTCTGGCACGCATGAACGAACCGGATACCCAGGCAGCCATTCTGCTCGGCATTGACGATCCGCATATCCACGATCTGGCGGTGGATGTGGGTAAACCCTGCATGCTGATTAACTGTCGTGACCGCCATATGCGTCTGCCAGCCGTCGCGCCGGATCATCGCGCCATTGGCGAGCGGGCGGCGGAATATCTGTTCGAGATGGGACACCGTGAGGTGATGAACGTGCTGTGTCTGCGACGCTACACTATGGAGCAGCGTCTGTCGGGGATCCGCGATGCGTGGCTGTCCCATAACCTGAAGTTCAGCGATAAACATGATCTGCTGGTGGTACCCAGCTTCAGTGCACGCGAAACGGAACAGCTGGTCAGCAGCTGGCTCGACGACATGCAGGGGAAGGATTTACCTACCGCGTTTTTGGTGGGGGGCGACTTTATGGCGGCGGGCACCATCAGCGCGCTGCAAAACCACGGTCTTCGCGTGCCGCAGGACGTGTCGGTGATGAGTATCGACGGGTTTAATCTGGCGGCGATTCAGGATGTGCCTCTGACGGCCGTGCATGTTCCGCGTGATGAACTGGGAACGGAAGCGGTACATATGCTTCAGCAGCGGCTGATGCGACCGGACGCGCCTGTAGGAACATTGCTGCTCAACGGCACGCTGACCGTGCGGGAATCGGTACGGCGGATACGTCAGGGGAAACGACGCACCGCCGTTGAGCGGGAAGGGCTATACGACAGTTAAACCATGCCCAGCGCGCGCTTGCCGTGGATGTTGAGATCGTTCACGGTAAAGCGGTCCTGCCAGCTTTTTTCATAATCTTCACGCGGGAAATCGCCCGGTGACGCGCCGGTTTCCAGCGCTTCCTTGACCTTCTTCGCATAGGCGAGGTTTTTCTCGCACATCGGTGCGGCAGGAATGTACATCACGTTGCCCCAGCCCTGCTGGTTTTCCACCGGTGCGACGGAGTGGATAACATCGCAGTGCCACCATACGGAATCGCCCGCTTCGAGTGCCGGGATGCTGGTCAGCGCCTCGATCAGCAGCGGGTGCCATTTCTCGGAAACCGGCAGCACGCGCCCCGGAGCCACGCCGCACAGCTCATCTTCCGGCACGTCATCCAGCAGCGGACGCAGCAGAATATAAGCCATCGCTTCCGGGATCGGCACAACGTGCAGCAACCCCTGACCCGGAATCATGTCCGACAGCGCCGTCCAGCCCTGGAAGGTACGGAACACCGAACATTTGGTGGTGTTATCGACTGTGTACTCTTCCACTTCGGTACGGTGCGCGGCGTTCCAAGGATCGTATTTATCGACGTTGCCGTCGAAGACTCGGGCAAACACCTGCTGATAGGCCGGTAACAGCCAGCGCTCCAGCGCGCCGGAGTCAGTATGCGCGCCCAGTCCTTTCGAGGTGGTTCCCGGCGGGCGGCGGCGGATGCGGTCCGGGTAAATCACACTCACGTCCGGGTCGAACCACTGTTTGCCGTTGCTCTCGAATGTCCATAAACGGTTCAGGAACGACTGCACCTGCGCCATCTTTTCGCTCTGGCGCGCCTGCATTTGTGCCTGCGACCAGTAGATCGGGTAAATTTCCGGGCGAGAAGCCGTCAAGGTGCCGAAGAAGTTATCGCCTGGTCCTTTATATACCTCGTCAAACTTGTTCAAATCGAGGTAGTCGAGCATCGACTGATCCCACGCCAGCGCCTGCTCGCGCGGGAAGTGATTCTTGATGACCGCACAGCCACGACGTTTAACGGCTTCACGCTGTTCCGCACCAATCGTGCCGTTTTTTACATCGGCAAATGGGATCACCGGCCAGACGGTTTCGCCTTTGTTCTTCAGCGCGTTGATTTCCGCCACGCGAGTGGCGATTTTATCGCTGAGCTTGTTGAATACTGCCTGAACGTCGCCAATCTGGGCGCGTAATTCACGCTTCATCTGGCGAATTGCTGCTTTGTGATCTGCTGGCAAAATTTCACTGGTAAACGTCATAATCGCCTCGCATCTTTCATTCGAAAGTAAAAATATCTACAAGTGATACTTTAAGTTAAAAATAAGTTAATGCAAGTTTAAAAACTTGACGTGTGCCACAGGATGGAAAAGAAGGGAAAAGCCGGAGCAAAGCCCCGGCAAGGAGAGGATTACGCGTCGAAAGGAGAATGGTCGTCGAGCACTGCCTGAATGACATTCAGCGCACCCTGATGATTGTTATCGTCGGTGCTGTAGCGGCTGATCTCTTTGATGCTTTCTGCCGCGTTGCCCATCGCAAAGGAATATTTCACCAGCTTCAGCATCTCGGCATCGTTGCCGCTGTCGCCAATAGCCACGCACTCCTGCGGGGAGATCTTCCAGCGCTTCAGCAGACGGCTAATGCCGTTGGCCTTGTGCAGGCCGGGGATAATCAAATCGACAAAACCAAAGCCGCTGGTGACGGGCTTCATAATGCCATCCAGCGACACATGCAGTTTGTCGATAAGATTCGGGATATCGCTGTCCGGCAGGTTCAGGGAGAACTTAAACAGCACGTCGTCGATTTCGTGGTAGTCACTGATGCGTTTTAAACGGTGATAGTGCTTTGACATTAGCGCCACGAACGCGTCCGGAGCTTTGTCGCTAACGTAAGCACTCTCCAGCCCGCAGGCCACAAAGTTCAGCCCTTTGTCTTTCAGCAGTTCGCCAATCACGATTTGCGATTCATGACGCGTCAGCTCGCCGTGGAAAATCTGCTCGCCGTGGTCGAACACCAGTGCACCGTTTTCGGCCACGAAGGATATCCGATCTTTCAGCTCCGGAAAGAAGGAGATGAGCTGGTAATACTGGTTGCCGCTGGCGACAACGAATTCAATATCACGGGCTTTAAGCTGTTCAAACTGCGCCTGGAAGCGGTCACGATCGTACTGCTTGGCATCATTAAGGAAAGTTCCGTCCATATCGGTGACGATAACTTTTACGGTCATACATTGCGCTCCTGGATCACTGCGTTTGAAACATTCTAATAACAAGGTGACGGAGAGCACAAATTTAATTTCATTCGAAAGTAAAAGCAAAACGGCAACCAGGGCTGCCGTTTTTAGTGTTTTCTCCCTCTCCCCGTGGGAGAGGGCGGGGTGAGGGCATCAGCCTGCGCATTTCCCCTTAGAGGATGCACCGTTACAGCGTATGTTCAGTACGCGCAATAATATCGTCCTGCGCATCCGGCGACAGGGCGGTGAAGAACGCCGAGTAGCCCGCCACGCGTACCACCAGGTCACGATACTGGTCAGGATGTTTCTTCGCTTCCAGCAGCGTTTCGCGCGAGACGATGTTGTACTGAATATGCCAGCCTTTATGCACCTCAAAGAAGGTGCGCAGCAGCACCATTAGCTTCTGGCGATCGCTGTCGTTTTCCAGCGTCGACGGGTTCAGCTTCTGGTTTAACAGTACACCACCGAGAATCGCTTCCGTCGGCAGTTTACCCACGGAGCCGATCACCGCAGTCGGGCCAAGGTGGTCCGTACCGGAGGCCGGGCTTGCCCCTTCCGCCAGCGGAGTGTGCGCCTTACGTCCGTCCGGGGTCGCCATCGTTGCTGCACCAAACGGCACGTTTGCGGAGATGGACGAGGTACCCGCGTAGTAGTTACCGCCAATCGGGCCGCGACCATAGCGCGGGTTGTGGTACTGCTTCAGCTCTTCGATATAGGTTTCGTAGGCGCGGGTAAGCAGCATATCCACGCTGTCATCGTCGTTGCCGTACTTCGGCGCACCGTTGATCAGGCGCTGGCGCAGCTGCTCGTGGGTCAGCCCGTCGAAATCATCTGCCAGGGCAGCGGCAAGCTGCTGCTGACCAATTGTTCCTTGCTCGAAGACCAGCTTCTTCACCGCCGCCAGGCTGTTGCCGAGGTTGGCGATCCCCACCTGCAGGCCGGAAACCCAGTCATACTTTGCGCCGCCCTGCTTGATGCTTTTCGCGCGCTCGATGCAGTCGTCCACCAGAGCCGAGCAGAGAATGTCGTGAACATTTTCTTCCAGCATCGTATCCACCACATACTCAATCTCAATAGATTTACGGGTGTAGTAGCGGATCTGGCTATCCCATGCCGCCATCACTTCGTCGAAGTTATCGAAATTACCGGCAGAGAGCGCTTTCTCCTGCGGCAGGAAGACTTTGCCGCTGGTGGCATCGCGACCGCCTTCCAGCGCGGCGAGCATCACGCGGGCAAAGTTAATGAAACTCATGCCGGTGCAGCGATAACCCCACTTGCCGCCCACCGCTGTTTCGATACAGCCGATTGCCGCATAGTCGTAAGCATCGTCTCGTTCAACGCCGAGCTTGATGAATTCCGGGATCACGATTTCATCGTTGTTGAACGCGGGCATACCGAAGCCGCAGCGGATCACCTGCACGCAGGCGTCGAGGAAGTCGTTGCTCATGCCCGCGTGGTAACGCACGCTTAGGTTCGGCTGGGTGGAGCGCAGACGACCGCAGGATTCCAGAATGGCATAGGAGAGCGGGTTCACCGCGTCCATCGGCTCACCGTTCACCAGCTTCTGGCCGCCGATAGTGACGTTCTGGTAAAGCGGGCTGCCGGCAGAGGCTTTAGAGTGCGAGCCGGAGCGGATCTTGTTCACTTCGAGCAATTTCAGCCAGCAGCTGTGGAGCAGTTCGATCGCGTGCTCGCGGTCAAGACTCTGGTTCAGCTCCACGTCGCGACGGTAGTACGGATAGAGATACTGATCCATACGCGCGAAGGAGACGGAGTGGCCGTTGGACTCGATCTGCAGGATCAGCTGAATGAAGTAGCACAGCTGCAGCGCCTGCCAGAAGGTTTTTGGCGGCTCGTGAGCAATCACGTCACAGTTTTCTGCCATCGCCAGCAGCTCGTCGCGGCGGCTTTCGCGGGTCTCGGTAGAGGCCATCTCGAGCGCCAGATCGGCGAAGCGTTTGATGTGCAGGCTTACCGCTTCCAGCACGATATCAATCGCCTTCAGGAACTGATCGCCGTGCAGGTCTTCCAGCACCGTCAGGTTGATGCGCGAGCGGCGTTCGGCCACTTTGGCGCGCAGGCCGTCGAGACCTTTCTCCAGCACCAGCGGGAAGTTAACGGCCAGGTGTGCATCACCTGACGTCATGTTGCCTTCTGCCTTAATAATGCCGGTTTCCAGCAGGCCTTTCTGCTCGTCGGTGAACATGCCGTAGCAGCGATCTTGTACTGTCTGCCCGCGCCACCATGGGCAGATTTCATGCAGCACGCGTTTGTTCTCTTCGCTTACCGCAAAGCCCGCGCCCGGGCGGTCTGCCAGATCGTCGATCTCTTTCTCAATCCACGAGACGGTGTATTCCGGGAAAATCGGCGCGGCGCGCACTTCGCTTGCCTGGTTACCGATGATCAGCTCATCGTGTTTGATCCAGATAGTACGTTCCGCCAGGTGATGTGCCAGCGCAAGAGCACGGCGCACCGGGGTCGGTTTGTCCATATGCTGCTGGTACATTTCGGTGTAATGCTGGGCGCGCTCGGTACAGACCGGCGGCTTAACGATATGTACGAGGGCATTTTTGTGCGCTTTAATGCGCTCGCTAAGGGTGTTGAGATTCAGGGTCGTCATAGGTTTATCCTCGTAAGGTCGCGGTTAACCCTTTCTGGCAGGCATACTGCTGAGCGAAGACCAGTAGCGCAGGGTTATCAAGCGGTTTGTCAGGGGCAGAATAGGGTTGGCCGAGCAGGGTGTATTTGTTCATGCCCAGCGTGTGGTATGGCAGAAAATGAATATCGTCGACGCCGAGTTCGTCGGCGGCAAAGTTGGTAATGGCGGTAATAGAAGCTTCATCGGCGTTGAAGCCCTGAATCAGCGGCACGCGAATGGTGATTTTTTTCCCGGCAGTGGCCAGGCGTTTCAGGTTGTTCAGGATCCGTTTGGCCGAGCCGTCCGTCCACTGTTTGAATACCTCGCCATCCACATGCTTCAGGTCGGCCAGAAACAGATCAACATACGGTAATGAGGGCTCGATATAGTGCCACGGCACGTGAAGGCAGGTTTCAACGGCGGTGTGGATCCCCTGTTCGTGGCTAGCTTTAAACAGAGCCTGAGCCAGCTCAGGGTTCATAAACGGCTCGCCGCCGGAAAGCGTGATCCCGCCGCCGCTGCGATCATAAAAGGGTTTGTCGCGCAGCACGGTTGCCATAATTTCTTCCACCTGCTTCTCTTCACCGCAGACGGTAAGTGCCTGCGTCGGGCAGCAGTTGGTAAGGGCGTTGATCGTGGCTTCATCAAGCTTCTCACGGTGGATGACCAGGCCATTCAGCGCACGCTCGATACAGCCCGGTGCCGCCTGCTGACATAGGTCGCAGCCGTCCAGGCAAAGGCGCGCATCAAACAGCACGTCCCGGCTGCGGGAGCGGCTTTCCGGGTTCTGGCACCAGCGACAGCCCAGCGAGCAGCCTTTCAGGAACACCACGGTCCGAATACCGGGGCCATCGTGGGTGGAGTAACGCTGAATATTGAAGATCATGTTTTCGCCTCTTTTATTGCATATGAAGATTAAATTACTTTCGAATGAAAGTTATCTTGATGCAGGTCAACTCCTGAGCAGGTTTTGCTGTGATAGGGTAAATGCAGGCTAATTTTGAGGGTGACATCATGGAACTTTATCTCGACACATCTGACGTTGCGGCAGTTAAAAAGCTGGCGCGTATCTTCCCGCTGGCGGGCGTGACCACCAACCCAAGTATTGTTGCTGCGGGTAAAACGCCGCTGGATGTTTTGCTCCCGGAACTACATGACGCACTGGGTGGGAAGGGGCGTCTGTTTGCACAAGTCATGGCAACGACCGCAGACGGGATGGTTGAGGATGCACGTAAGCTACGTGCGATTATTCACGATCTGGTCGTGAAAGTGCCAGTAACGGCGGAAGGGCTGGCGGCAATCAAAATGCTGAAAGCGGAAGGGATCCCGACGCTGGGTACGGCGGTCTACGGCGCTGCACAGGGGATGCTGTCGGCGCTGGCGGGCGCAGAGTATGTTGCCCCTTACGTTAACCGCGTGGACGCGCAGGGCGGGGACGGGATCCAGACCGTGGTTGAACTGCAGCAGCTGCTGACGCTGCATGCCCCGCAGTCAAAAGTGCTGGCCGCGAGTTTTAAAACCCCGCGTCAGGCGCTGGACTGCCTGCTGGCGGGCTGTGAGTCTATTACTCTGCCGCTGGACGTGGCGCAGCAGTTTATTACCTCTCCGGCAGTGGATGCGGCGATTGTGAAGTTTGAGCAGGACTGGCAGGGGGCGTTTGGGCGGACGTCTATCTGACAGGGGCGGCCTGATGCCCTCACCCCAACCCTCTCCCACAGGGAGAGGGAGCAAACACTAAAACGGCAACCTGAAGGTTGCCGTTTGCTTTAACCTCCGCAAACCTCACACCCCGGGTTACGCGTCAGCTTCATCTCGCGAAACTGACAGGTCATCGCGTCATACATCACGATTTTCCCTGCTGCAGACGTGCCGTAGTGCGTCAGCACTTTGATCGCTTCCATCGCCTGCAATGAGCCGATCACGCCGACTAATGGCGCCATCACGCCCGCTTCGACGCAGGTCAGCGCGTTCTCGCCAAACAGACGGCTCAGGCAGCGGTAGCAGGGTTCTCCCTCAGCGTAAGTGAAGACGCTGATTTGCCCCTCCATGCGGATCGCCGCGCCGGACACCAGCGGGGTTTTATGGACAAAACAGCCTGCATTTAGCTGATTACGGATAGCCACGTTATCGGTGCAGTCGAGTACTAAATCGTGCTGCGCAATCTGGGCGCGCAACGCGTCGTCATCCAGTATCGCGTTAATCAGGGTGAACTGAACGTTGGGGTTGATGCGAGCCAGCGCCGTGCGGGCAGAGTCCACTTTCGGCTGGCCAATTGTCGCATCGCTGTGCAGCGTCTGGCGCTGCAGGTTAGACACTGACACGGTATCAAAATCCAGCAGCGTCATCCTGCCCACGCCCGCTGCGGCAAGGTACTGCGCGGCGGCGCAGCCCAGACCGCCAAGACCGACGACCAGCACGCTGGCCGCCTTGAGCGCTTCCTGGCCCTCGAAATCAAAACCACGCAGCACAATCTGGCGGTTGTAGCGCATCATCTCCTGGTCAGTCAGTTCCCCCGTCATCTTAGCCTCCGAACAGGTGGTTAAAGCGCTCAACCTCAACCCATTCACCGGCTTCCACGTTGCCACGTTCGCGCTCCAGCACGATAAAGCAGTTGCCCTGGCTGAAGGAACTGAAGATGTGCGAACCCTGGTGTCCGGTGGTGCTCACTTCCAGTTCACCGTCCGCGTTGCGCGCCAGAATACCGCGCTGGAAATCGAGACGACCCGGTGATTTTTTCAGGCGCGTGGCGGCACGTACGCGCTGGCGCATCGGCAGCGGGCTGGCGTGGTTGCCCGAAAGTTTTGCCAGCAGCGGGATCACCAGCTGGTAGAAGGTCAACGCGGCAGAGACCGGGTTACCCGGCAGGCCGCAGAACCAGCTGTGCGTGAGCTTGCCAAACGCGAACGGTTTGCCTGGCTTGATAGCCAGCTTCCAGAAGGCGATCTCGCCCAGCTCTTCAAGAATGGTTTTGGTGTAATCCGCTTCGCCCACGGAGACGCCGCCGGAACTGATGACCACGTCGGCAGATTTATCCGCCTCGATAAACGCCGCGCGAAGTTGTTCCGGATCGTCTGGAATAATCCCGAGATTAATCACTTCACAGCCCAGCTGCTCCAGCATCAGGTGTACCGCCAGACGATTGGTGTCATAAATCTGGCCGTCCCGCAGCGGCTGGCCCGGAAGCTGCAGCTCGTCGCCGGTGGAGAATACAGCGACGCGCACCTTGCGAACGACGTCGATGTCCGCGATGCCGAGCGAGGCCAGCACCGGCAGCTCCGCCACCGTCAGCTTTTGCCCGGCGGCAAAAACGGTCGCACCGAGGGTGATGTCTTCGCCCGTGCGGCGGATATTCTGACCCGCTTTAACGCCAGCGATAAAGCGCACGCCGTCGTCCGTCTGTTCAGTCTCTTCCTGCATCACGACCGCGTCGCAGCCTGCCGGAACGGGTGCTCCAGTCATGATGCGCACGCAGGTGCCCGCGGGCCATTCACCGCTAAACGGCTGACCCGCAAAGGCTTTACCTGCCACCGGCAGGGCGTTACCCGTCTGGAGATCCACCAGGCGTACCGCGTAACCGTCCATCGCGGAGTTATCGAATCCCGGCACGTTAAGCGGAGATACGATATCGCGCGCGGCAATACGGCCAAAACAGCGCACGAGAGGCAGCGTCTCAACGTCATGCAGCGGGGAAATTCGGTCAAGCATCTGCGTGAGTGCCGTCTCAAGCGGCATCAGTCCGGCGGTAAAATCCATGGTGGGCTCCTGCACAGTAACAACGAAAGCGCTCATTATGGCAGAAAAGTGCGGCTAACTGTATGACCCGATGGGTGTACGCTTTACATCACAGTTGCGTCTTTCTATATTCAAAAATCATCTGAAGTTTCATCGACGATAATGATATTTATAGAAAAAGCCGCGAATCAGGCTAACGGGTGATGCGAATGGGTAATGCGGTAATCGCAATTCATGGCGGCGCCGGGGCAATCACCCGTGCACAGCTTAGTCCCGAACAGGAAAAGCGCTATATAGACGCGCTGTATGCCATTGTGGAAACAGGCCAGAAAATGCTGGCAGCGGGCGAAAGCGCGCTGGATGTGGTCACCGAGGCGGTTCGTCTGCTGGAAGAGTGCCCGTTATTTAACGCGGGGATCGGTTCGGTCTTTACCCGGGATGAAACGCACGAACTGGATGCCTGCGTGATGGACGGTATTACCCTGAAAGCAGGGGCCGTGGCAGGTGTCAGCCATCTACGGAACCCGGTGCTGGCTGCGCGTCTGGTCATGGAAGAGAGTCCGCATGTGCTGCTGACGGGCGCAGGCGCGGAAAAATTTGCCATTGAACATGGGATGGAATCTGTTTCTCCTGACCTGTTTTCAACGCCGGAGCGTTACCAGCAGCTTCTGGAAGCCCGTTCGGCGGGCATGACGCAGCTTGACCACACTACACCGCTCGATGAAACCACCAAAATGGGCACGGTTGGCGCGGTGGCACTCGATAAAGCCGGGAACCTCGCGGCAGCCACCTCCACGGGTGGAATGACCAACAAACTGCCGGGACGTGTCGGCGACAGTCCATTGCCCGGTGCCGGCTGCTATGCCAATAACGCGACGGCGGCCGTATCGTGTACCGGAACCGGGGAAGTGTTTATTCGCGCGCTCGCGGCCTATGACATCACCGCGCTGATGGATTACGGTGGTTTAAGTCTGGCTGAGGCCTGCGAGCGGGTAGTCATGGAAAAACTGCCTGCGCTCGGCGGCGTCGGCGGGCTCATTGCGGTGGATCGTGAGGGCAATGTGGCATTGCCGTTCAACAGCGAAGGCATGTACCGCGCATGGGGATATGCCGGTGATGAACCCAGTACCGGGATCTATCGTGAATAAGGGGGCAACACGTGCCGCACAGTGAAGAGCTGGACAACCGCGAAGTGCTGGCTGTCCATCAACTGAATATTGCGTTTCAGGAAGAGCGGCAGTTCATCCCCGCAGTACAGAATTTATCGTTCGCGCTCAGGCGCGGCGAAACGCTGGCCATTGTCGGTGAATCCGGTTCCGGAAAATCGGTCACCGCGCTGGCATTGATGCGCCTGCTGGAACAGACCGGTGGGCAAATCAGCAGCGAGAAAATACTCCTGCGCCGTCGCAACCGCCAGGTGATTGATTTAAACACGCTGAGCGGCGCCCAGATGCAGGGCGTGCGCGGGGCGGATATTGCGATGATCTTCCAGGAGCCGATGACCTCCCTGAACCCGGTCTTCCCGGTCGGGGAACAGATTGCCGAATCCATCCGGTTACATCAGGGCTTGAGCGGCGATGAAGCACTCAAAGAAGCCAGACGGATGCTTGAGCTGGTGCGCATTCCGGAGGCACAGACCATTCTGGCACGTTATCCGCATCAACTTTCTGGCGGCATGCGCCAGCGGGTGATGATTGCGATGGCGCTCTCCTGTCGCCCGGCAGTGCTGATCGCCGATGAACCGACCACGGCGCTGGACGTGACGATCCAGGCGCAGATCCTGCAGCTCATCAAGGTGCTGCAACAGGAGATGGAAATGGGGGTGATTTTCATCACCCATGATATGGGCGTGGTCGCCGATATTGCCGATCGCGTTCTGGTGATGCACAAGGGCAATGCGGTGGAAACCGGTACGGTTGAGCAAATCTTCCACGCGCCCGTTCACCCTTACACCAAAGCGCTGCTGGCGGCGGTCCCGCGTCTTGGGGCCATGAACGGCAGTGATTTACCGCGCCGCTTCCCGTTGATTTCCCCTGAAGCAACAGGGCCGGAAGTGGAGGAACGCGAGCAGGACACGGTGGTGCCAGGCAAGCCTATTCTGGAGGTGCGCGATCTGGTCACCCGTTTTCCACTGCGCAGCGGCATTCTTAATCGCGTGAAGCGCGAAGTGCATGCAGTGGAAAACGTCAGTTTTGATTTATGGCCAGGCGAAACGCTGGCGCTGGTGGGGGAGTCAGGCTGTGGGAAATCCACTACCGGGCGCGCGTTGCTCCGGCTGGTGGAATCTCAGGAAGGTAGCATTACCTTTAACGGAGAACGTATTGATACGTTGCCAGACAGTAAGCTGCAGGCGATAAGGCGGGATATCCAGTTTATATTTCAGGATCCGTACGCCTCCCTCGATCCACGCCATACGGTGGGATACTCGATTATGGAGCCGCTGCGGGTACATAACCTGCTCGATGGCGACGCGGCACAGCGTCGCGTGGCCTGGCTGCTGGAACGCGTCGGCCTGAAGCCGGAACATGCCTGGCGTTATCCGCACGAGTTTTCCGGCGGTCAGCGGCAACGTATTTGCATTGCCCGTGCGCTGGCGTTAAACCCGAAAGTGGTGATTGCCGATGAGTCCGTCTCGGCGCTGGATGTCTCTATCCGCGCGCAAATCATCAATTTATTGCTCGATTTACAGCGGGATATGGGCATCGCCTTCCTGTTTATCTCTCACGATATGGCGGTGGTAGAACGTATCAGCCATCGCGTGGCAGTTATGTTGATGGGGCAAATCGTGGAGATTGGTCCGCGAAGGGCGGTGTTTGAGAACCCACAGCATCCGTACACGCGCAAGCTTATCGCTGCTGTACCGGTTGCCGATCCGGCGCATCGTCACGGCCAGCGCGTGCTGCTGCAGGATGAAATGCCGGGCAATATTCGTAAACGCGGCGAGGTCGTAGAGCGAGTCACGCTGCGTGAAGTCGGTCCGGGCCATTTTGTGGCCCCCCCGCGTCAGGACAACGCCTTTTCGCGGCTATAACTTACAACAGGCAGGAGAACACAATGGTTAAATTTGTCGCGCGTAGATGGGTGTTAGCGGTGAGCGTGACGGCAGCCCTGGCCGCTAGCCCCGCGTTCGCTGCCAAAGATGTGGTGGTGGCCGTCGGCTCCAATTTCACCACGCTGGATCCGTATGACGCCAACGACACGCTCTCTCAGGCGGTGGCGAAATCGTTCTATCAGGGACTCTTCGGCCTGGATAAAGAGATGAAGCTCAAAAACGTGCTGGCTGAGGGGTACACCGTGTCCGACGACGGGCTGGTGTATACCATCACGCTCAGAACCGGCGTGAAATTCCAGGATGGTACAGATTTCAATGCGGAGGCGGTAAAGGTTAACCTCGACCGCGCCAGTAATCCGGAAAATAGCCTCAAGCGCTATAACCTGTATAAAAACATCGCCAGCACCGAGGTGGTCAACCCGACGACGGTAAAAATCACCCTGAAAGAGCCGTTCTCCGCGTTTATCAATATTCTGGCGCATCCGGCGACGGCAATGATTTCCCCTGCCGCGCTGAAGAAATACGGCAAGGAGATCGGCTTCCACCCTGTTGGCACCGGCCCTTACGAACTGCTGACCTGGAACCAGACCGATTTTGTGAAGGTGAAGAAATTCGCCGGATACTGGCAGCAGGGGCTGCCGAAGCTGGACACCATTACCTGGCGCCCGGTGGTGGACAACAACACCCGCGCGGCGATGCTGCAAACCGGCGAGGCGCAGTTTGCTTTCCCGATCCCGTATGAGCAGGCCGCCATTTTGCAGAAAAACAGCAAGCTGGAGCTGGTGGCCAGCCCGTCCATCATGCAGCGCTACATCAGCATGAACGTGACGCAAAAGCCGTTCGATAACCCGAAGGTGCGGGAGGCCATCAACTATGCCATTAACCGTCAGGCGCTGGTGAAAGTCGCTTTTGCCGGCTATGCCATTCCGGCGACCGGCGTGCTGCCACCGGCTATCGCGTATGCGCAAAACTATCAGCCGTGGCCGTACGATCCGGCCAAAGCGCGCGAGCTGCTGAAAGAGGCGGGTTTCCCGAACGGGTTTAGCACCACGCTGTGGTCGTCGCACAATCACAGTACCGCACAGAAGGTGCTGCAGTTCACCCAGCAGCAGCTGGCACAGGTCGGGATTAAGGTGCAGGTCACCGCGATGGATGCCGGACAGCGTGCGGCTGAAGTGGAAGGTAAAGGGCAAAAAGAGAGCGGCGTGCGGATGTTCTACACCGGCTGGACGGCCTCGACCGGTGAAGCCGACTGGGCGTTATCACCGTTGTTTGCTTCGCAGAACTGGCCGCCAACCCTGTTCAATACCGCGTTCTACAGTAACCCGCAGGTGGACAAAGATCTGGCCGATGCGCTGAAAACCACCAAACCGGAAGAGAAGGCCCGCCTCTACAAAGACGCGCAGGATATCATCTGGAAAGAGTCACCGTGGGTGCCGCTGGTGGTCGAGAAACTGGTGTCAGCCCATAACAAAGCGTTGACCGGTTTCTACATCATGCCGGACACCGGCTTTAGCTTTGACGATGCGGATATAAAATAACACTCATGCTGAATTATGTTTGTAAACGCCTGCTGGGGCTTATCCCGACGCTGCTGATTGTGGCGGTGCTGGTGTTTTTGTTTGTCCATATGCTGCCGGGCGATCCGGCGCGTCTGGTTGCGGGGCCTGAAGCGGATGCCGCCGTCATTGAGCTGGTGCGAAAACAACTTGGGCTCGATCAACCTTTGTATATGCAGTTTCTCCATTATATCTGCAACGTTTTGCAGGGGGATTTTGGTACCTCGATGGTGTCGCGTCGTCCCGTATCAGAAGAGATTGCCAGCCGCTTTATGCCGACGTTCTGGTTAACGATAGCCAGTATGAGCTGGGCGGTGCTGTTTGGGCTGGGGGCCGGAATTGTCGCGGCCGTCTGGCGCAACCGCTGGCCGGATAAGCTCGGTATGGCGCTGGCGGTGACCGGTATCTCTTTCCCGGCGTTCGCGCTGGGGATGCTGCTGATGCAGATCTTCTCCGTCGAACTGGGCTGGCTGCCGACGGTCGGCGCCGATACCTGGAAGCATTACATCCTGCCTTCCATGACGCTGGGGGCTGCCGTTGCGGCGGTGATGGCCCGCTTTACCCGCGCTTCGTTCGTTGACGTACTTAGCGAAGATTATATCCGCACCGCGCGGGCGAAGGGGGTTAGCGAGAAGTGGGTCGTTCTCAAGCACGGGTTTCGCAATGCGATGATCCCGGTGGTAACGATGATGGGGCTACAGTTTGGCTTCCTGTTGGGCGGCTCTATTGTGGTGGAAAAGGTCTTCAACTGGCCGGGGCTGGGGCGTCTGCTGGTCGATTCCGTCGAGATGCGCGACTACCCGGTGATTCAGGCGGAAGTCCTGCTTTTCTCGCTGGAGTTTATTCTTATCAACTTAGTGGTGGACGTACTCTACGCCGCCATTAACCCGGCCATCAGGTATAAGTAAGATGCGATTGTTAAACTGGCGACGTCAGGCTGTTTTAAACGCTATGCCGGGTCTCAAACCGGAACATATCCGCACGCCGTGGTCCGAATTCTGGCGGCGCTTTCGCCGTCAGCCGGTTGCCATGACGGCGGGGTTATTTGTGCTACTGCTCATCATTCTGGCGATCGTTGCCCCGTGGATAGCGCCGTTTGATGCGGAAAATTATTTTGATTACGACCGGCTGAATGACGGTCCCTCCATGATGCACTGGTTTGGGGTGGATTCGCTGGGGCGCGATATTTTTAGTCGCGTGCTGGTGGGGGCGCAGATCTCGCTCGCCGCCGGGGTGTTCGCGGTGCTGATTGGCGCGGCCATCGGTACCGTGCTGGGTCTCGTTGCCGGGTATTATGAAGGCTGGTGGGACCGCATCATCATGCGTATCTGCGATGTATTGTTTGCCTTCCCGGGTATTCTGCTGGCGATTGCGGTGGTTGCAATCATGGGCAGCGGCATGGCGAACGTGATCGTTGCGGTGGCGGTCTTTTCCATTCCGGCCTTTGCCCGTCTGGTGCGCGGCAACACGCTGGTGCTGAAACAGCAGACGTTTATCGAGTCGGCCCGCAGCATGGGGGCCAGCGACGCCACCATCCTGTTCAGCCATATTCTGCCGGGTACGGTGTCGTCCATCGTGGTCTATTTCACCATGCGTATTGGCGTGTCGATTATCTCGGCGGCCAGCCTGTCGTTTCTGGGATTAGGCGCGCAGCCTCCGACGCCGGAGTGGGGCGCAATGCTGAACGAGGCGAGGGCAGATATGGTGATTGCACCGCACGTGGCGATCTTCCCGAGCCTGGCTATTTTTCTGACCGTGCTGGCGTTTAACCTGCTGGGTGACGGGCTGCGCGACGCGCTGGATCCGAGGATTAAGGGGTAGTGCAGTGAAATGTGCCGGGCGGCGGCTACGCCTTACCCGGCATACAAAAGCGGAGTGGGGAGATTAAACCCGGCTACCCCACAGGTCATACTCGTCCGCGTTTTCAACCTTCACGCGAATAATATCACCCGGCTTAACGCTGGTTTCACCGTTGAGGTACACCGCTCCGTCGATTTCAGGGGCATCCGCCATGCTGCGGCCAATCGCGCCTTCTTCATCAACTTCGTCGATGATGACCATGATCTCGCGACCCACTTTTTCCTGCAGACGCTCGGCAGAGATCTGCTGCTGCAGCTGCATGAAGCGGTTCCAGCGCTCTTCTTTCACCTCTTCCGGCACCTGGTCCGCCAGCTCGTTGGCGGTTGCGCCTTCTACCGGGCTGTACTTGAAGCAGCCAACGCGGTCCAGACGCGCTTCTTTCAGGAAGTCGAGCAGCATCTGGAAGTCTTCTTCGGTTTCACCCGGGAAGCCGACGATAAAGGTGGAACGCAGGGTCAGTTCCGGGCAGATTTCACGCCACTGCTTGATGCGTGCCAGCTGGCGATCAACGGAGCCTGGACGTTTCATCAGCTTCAGAATACGCGGGCTGGCGTGCTGCAGCGGGATGTCCAGGTACGGCAGAATTTTGCCTTCCGCCATCAGCGGGATCACGTCGTCAACGTGCGGGTAAGGGTAGACGTAATGCAGACGCGTCCAGATACCTAGTTTAGACAGCTGCTCGCACAGGCCGACCATGCTGGTTTTCACCGGCTCGCCGTTGTGGAAACCGGAGCGGTGCTTAACGTCCACGCCGTAGGCCGAGGTATCCTGGGATATGACCAGCAGCTCCTTCACGCCCGCGTCGGCCAGACGTTTCGCTTCCGCCAGCACTTCGCCAATTGGACGGCTCACCAGATCGCCACGCATGGACGGGATAATGCAGAAGGTGCAGCGGTGGTTGCAGCCTTCAGAAATTTTCAGGTACGCGTAGTGGCGTGGGGTCAGCTTCACACCCTGCTCCGGCACCAGGCTCAGGAACGGGTTGTGCTTTGGTTTTGGCACGTAGTGATGAACATGTTCCAGCACCTGCTCGTAGCTGTGCGGGCCGGTGATCTCCAGCACTTTCGGGTGCACTTCGCGGATCTGATCCTCTTTCGCGCCCAGGCAGCCGGTTACAATCACTTTGCCGTTTTCAGTCAGGGCTTCACCGATGGCTTCCAGCGACTCCTGAACCGCGCTGTCGATAAACCCACAGGTGTTAACGATCACCATATCGGCGTTGTCGTAGCTTGGCACCACGTCATAGCCCTCGGTGCGCAGTTCGGTCAGGATACGTTCGGAATCCACCAGGTTTTTTGGGCAGCCCAGGGAGACAAAGCCGATTTTCGGCTGGTGCGTAACATTGCTCATAGGTTAAAAATTCATCAATTATGGAGTTATCAGGGCGGGATTTTACAGCGTATCGCGGGGGATTTATACACTCTTTGCAAGGTGGATGCGGTTGGCTGGTGTTGTAACATTGTAAATGATGTTAATCAGTTATGTTTTATTGATCTGAGGCATTAAATTGTACAAAAAATAACCTTACTCTGAATATGCAAAATGGCTGACAGAGGAGGAAAGAGAATGTCCGTTGACAGACTGAAACGCGATCTGCTGAACAAGCTGATCAACGCCCGAATCGACCTGGCCGCGTACCTGCAGTTGAGGAAGGCAAAAGGGTATATGTCAGTCAGCGAAAGCGAACATCTGCGTGATAATCTGTTTGAACTGTGTAATTTTATGCGTGAAAAAGCACCGACCCTGAAAGCGGAATACTGCGAAAGTGAGCTGATAGCGCTCCGTCGCGCCGCTGAGGTGCTCTCCATTGCAGGGGTGTGCCTGATGAACGGACGCCACGACTGCCCGAATTTTATCGCTGTTAACGCGGAGAAGCTTGAAAACTGCCTGACAACGCTCTCTCTTTGCATCATGTGTCTGAACGAGCACGACAAGCTCGAACAGTACTGAATCCGGGGGAGGCAACTCCCCCTTCTGATTAAGCTTTTGTAAAAGTGATAACGTGCCCGGGCGTTATGGCTAACCTTTAAGCCATATGCCGTTAAAGGAGCGCGTTATGCCTCGATCCTCGTTGATTTTCCTGCCTACGTTGTTATTTTCATTTTCTCTTCTTGCTGCACCGGTCGCGGTCAACGTCGAGGTGTTACAAAACAGACTCGATCATCCCTGGTCTCTGGCGTTTCTGCCGGATAATAAAGGGCTGCTGGTGACCCTCAGGGGAGGTCAACTCAAACACTGGCAGGCCGGGAGCGGGCTTTCCGCTCCGATTGTCGGCGTGCCGAAGGTATGGGCAAACGGTCAGGGAGGATTGCTGGACGTGGCTCTCGCCCCGGATTTTGAAAAATCGCGCCGCATCTGGCTGAGCTTCGCCGAAGCAGGGAGTGACGGCAAAGCCGGAACTGCGGTGGGCTATGGCCGATTGAGCGACGATCTGACGCGCATTGAAGCCTTCCAGGTGGTGTTCCGCCAGATGCCGAAACTCTCTACCGGGAACCATTTTGGTGGACGACTGGTGTTCGATGGTAAAGGCTATCTCTTTATTGGGCTCGGCGAGAACAACCAGCGACCGACGGCGCAGGAACTGGATAAACTGCAGGGCAAAGTGGTGCGCCTCACCGAAGACGGCAAAGTGCCTGCGGATAACCCGTTCGTGAACACCTCTGGCGCGCGGCCTGAAATCTGGTCCTATGGCATTCGTAACCCGCAGGGGATGGCGATGAATCCCTGGAGCGACACGCTGTGGCTTAACGAGCATGGTCCGCGCGGCGGAGATGAAATCAATATCCCGGAGAGAGGAAAAAACTACGGCTGGCCACTGGCAACGCACGGCATTAATTACAGCGGGTTGAAAATTCCGGAAGCCAAAGGTGAGCACGTTGAGGGAACCGAAAAACCGCTGTTTGTCTGGAAAGTTTCGCCCGCCGTGAGCGGTATGGCGTTCTACAACAGCGACGTCTTTCCACAGTGGAAAAACAAACTGTTTATCGGCGCACTGAAGGAAAAGGACGTTATTGTGCTGAGCGTGAGTGGCAATAAAGTGACTGAAGACGGGCGGATTTTGGGCGACCGGGAGCAGCGTATCCGTGATGTGAGGGTGGGACCGGATGGGTATCTGTATGTCCTGACCGATGAGACGGACGGGCAACTGCTGAGAGTCAGCCCGTCCGGAACGTAATCAGGTTACCGGGATCATCACAACGTTACGGTATGCCGGACGATCGCTAAGCTGCTTTAACCAGCGCTCGAGGTGAGGGCGCGGCGTCCACTTCAGACCCATGTTGGTCAGGTTCCAGACGAACGGCGCGACGGCGATATCGCCTGTACCAAATGCGTCACCGGAGAACCATTTGTGCTTCGCCAGTTCGTCATCCATCATGGCAAACAGGTTTTCACAGGCATCCTGTGCGGCATGGATGGCGGGATAATCACGTTCGGCTTCTGGTGTTCTGATCAGTCCCATCAGGATCACGCGATGGGTTGGCGAAAGCGTCTGATTCGCCCAGTCCATCCACTTTTCACCCTGAGCACGACGAGCCGGATTTTCTACCCACAGGCGACCCTGGCCGTACTGAGCCGCAAGGTAACGCACAATCGTGTTGGACTCCCAAAGCGTTGCGTCTGTTTCATCATCGCGCAGCAGCGGCACCAGGCCGTTCGGGTTCATGGCCAGATAGTCGGCCTCTTTGTTCACACCAAACGATAACCCAGCCATGATTTGATTGAACGGTAAATCAAGCTCCTCCAGTGTCCAGAGCACTTTCTTAACGTTGGTCGAATTGTTCCTGCCCCACAGCGTAATCATATTTACTCCCGATGAGATGTGAATCCGAGTCAGCTTTTTGCCATGGTGAGATAAACCTAACAATTACGCAACAGAAGACAAAAAAATCGCCTTAATCAAAGCGTATCTGAATGTTATTGCATAAACTTTAATAACTTTACCCTCGTTGGGTTTCTTTAACGGTTTTAGTGCGCTATTACTCATCGCTTCTTGCGACACGGTGATGTGACGTAATTTTTGAATGGACACTCGGGTGGCATTTATGACGCGAAAAATGACTTCTCTGCGCAGCCTTGCGACAGGCTCTGCGCTCCTTTTCCTGTTTGCACCAACTCTTTACGCAGCTGAGCAGGCTGCGCCCGAAGCGCCGCCGGTGGACGCGCGCGCCTGGATCCTGATGGACTACTCCAGCGGTAAAGTGCTGGCGGAAGGCAATGCGGATGAGAAACTCGATCCAGCCAGTCTGACTAAAATAATGACCAGCTATGTGGTCGGCCAGGCGTTAAAAGCAGGCAAGATCAAGCTTGATGATATGGTTACCATCGGGAAGGACGCCTGGGCGACCGGCAACCCGGCGCTGAGGGGCTCATCAGTGATGTTCCTCAAACCAGGCGATCAGGTTTCCGTTTCTGATTTGAATAAAGGGGTGATTATCCAGTCCGGTAACGACGCCTGTATCGCGCTGGCGGATTATGTCGCCGGCAGTCAGGATTCATTTATCGGCCTGATGAATGGCTATGCGCAAAAGCTGGGCCTGACCAACACCACCTTTAAAACCGTTCACGGTCTTGATGCGCCGGGCCAGTTCAGCACCGCCCGTGATATGGCGCTGTTGGGTAAAGCGCTGATCCACGACGTGCCGGATGAATACGCTATCCACAAAGAGAAAGAGTTTACCTTCAATAAAATTCGTCAGCCGAACCGCAACCGCCTTCTGTGGAGCAGCAACGTCAACGTGGACGGGATGAAAACCGGTACCACGGCCGGGGCGGGATACAACCTGGTGGCTTCTGCAACGCAGGGCGACATGCGCCTGATTTCGGTGGTACTGGGGACCAAAACCGACCGTATCCGTTTTAACGAATCAGAAAAATTACTGACCTGGGGATTCCGCTTCTTTGAAACCGTGACGCCGATTAAACCGGATGCCACGTTCGTCAGCCAGCGCGTCTGGTTTGGTGACAAGAACGAAGTGAATCTGGGGGCCGGTGAGGCTGGTTCGGTGACCATTCCGCGCGGTCAGCTTAAAAACCTGAAAGCCAGTTATACCCTGACCGAACCGCAGCTCACCGCGCCGCTGAAAAAAGGCCAGGTGGTGGGGACGATTGATTTCCAGCTTAACGGCAAGTCGATTGAACAGCGTCCGCTGATTGTGATGGAGGCGGTCGAAGAGGGCGGCTTCTTCAGCCGGATGTGGGATTTTGTATTAATGAAATTCCATAGCTGGTTTGGCAGCTGGTTTAGCTAAGTTTTTTGCCGGGTGGCGCTGCGCTTACCCGGCACAACCTCAATACATCAACTTCACCTGCTGCGCCTTCGCATGGGCGACTATCTCATCATCCGGACGGCAATCGCTGACGATGGCATCAAACTGCGCCAGCTCCCCCATTCTTGCCGAACGCACCTTGCCAAACTTGCTGTGATCGACCACCAGCACATGATACTGCGCGGCGCTTAATGCCCAGTGTTTCACCGGCAGCTCTTCCAGGTTAAAACAGGTCGCCCCCTGACGGGTACTGACGCCCGCTGCGGAGTAAAACGCGATATCCGGGCACAAATTGCTGAGCGTATCCTGAAGATTGAGCGGCTTAAAAATGGCGTTACTGGCGTGGAACTCACCACCGCAGAGGATCACCCGACACTCGGGTTTCTCCTGAAGCGCCAGAAAGGTGTTCAGCGAATAACACACAGCAGTGAAAGGAATACTGCTGTCGATGGCTTCGATTATCCACGGTGTCGTCGTGCCGCAGTCAAAAAACAGCGTCTGATGCGGCTGTACCAGCGAAGCCGCCAGCCGTGCGGCTTTACGTTTTTCTTCAACCAGGCGCGTTTTTTGATCGCTAATCAGGTAGTGGCTGGCACTGCGTGGCTCCAGCACAATATACCCACCCAGCAGCACGACGGGCGCGCTATCGCTGTTCAGGTCACGACGAATAGTCATCTCGGAGACGCCAAGCAGCGTGGCAGCCTCTTTCAGATGCAGCTTATCGCTGCGCTTCAGCGCCTGTAGCAGCTGAGCTATGCGGTCATCGCGTCGTGTTTCCATAGAACCTCGTCGTGGAAAAAGTGAACCCCCGCAGGGCGGGGGTTCAAGTGTAACCTGTTGAGCCAGGGTTAGTCACGCACCCAGCCTTTGCGGATCGGGATCGCAAAGAGGATACGATAGAGGTGGGAGATCCCGCGGTAGAGCGCCTGACCAAAGAGGCTCCACAGGATAGCTGCACTCACGCAACCCATCAGCCCCACCAGGAAACCGCCGACCATATCCAGCGGCCAGTGCACGCCCAGGTAAACACGCGACCAGGCGATAGCTGCCGCCACCACCATCAGCAGTGCACCAGACCACAGGCGATGCCAGAACAAGAATGCCAGTGCAAAGGTGAAAATCACCGTGCCGTGGTCGCTCGGGAAGGAGTCATCAGGTGCATGATGCAGGAAGGTATAGCCAGCGTGGGCAACAAAAGGACGATCGTGCGGGAACAGATGCCCCAGTGCAAAACTCATCAGTACGCTTACCGCAAGGGCCATCGCGACTTTGATAACCAGCTGACGCTGCGCGATGACCTGATTGCGCGGGCCCCATAACCAGAGGATCACGGCCAGCACAGGAACGATACTGATCAGATCTTTGGCAAAAAAGGTGGCGATATCAATCATCCACTCCGGCGATGCCGGGGTAGCGTTAATCAGATAAAACAGCCCGTAGTTCAATTGTTCTAACATAATGTCGTTACTCTTTAGCAAATCGGGTGGAAATAAGGCCATAGACCACCACCTGGGAAAACCAAACCCACCACCCAGCCCACAGGTTGTGAGATAAGAAATGTGCGCCGCGCATCACCTGGCCATAACCCATCACCAGGCCTAACACCACGCCAAGTAAGACAAAGGACCATGCCAGACGTGGACGCTCGCGCCAGAAGGCAAAAAACAGGCCCATGACCATAAAACCGCTGGACGCGTGACCACCGGGGAAACAACGCCCGGGACCGCTGTCTGCAGGGACGGAACTGAACAGGGGATAAGAAATAGCCTTACCGCCATATTCCACCAGATCCCACGGGCAGCTGTGATGGCTTACGCTTTTCAGTACGCCAACCACCAGCGCGCCAAGTCCCATCAACAACGCAGCCGTAACCAGTCTTGCATTACGCTTGTAAGCGCCGTAAAACAGCGCCACGGCACCTAAGGCGATGGCGATATACTTCGCCATGCGGTGGTTCAGCAGATCCAGCAGATGGTCTTTCTGCAGCGGGAAACTCTGTGTCGCCGCGTCGTACCAAAAGCCGGTCACCCATTTGTCGAGCGTTTCATCGCGGGATAACCACGTAAACAGCACGGCAAGGGCTATCAGGACCAGAAGCTGGTAACCATAAAAGCGGGCCGGTAAGCGGTAAAGTTGTTTTGTCTTATTTGTCTGTAAGTTAGATAATTCTGAACGGCTGGAAGTGAGTGCCATAATCTGGGGTCGTTGACGAATAATGGGGCTATCATAAATCTGTCAACTTAAGGAAACCTTAAACGAAGACGATATGTGCCTTATTTCTGTTTATCCTCGATAAATCACTATCTCGGGCTGGGGCATTTCATTACACTCGTCGCGATTTTGTCATTAAAAAGAGATTGCATGTTAAACCGTTCTTCTTCTGGAGCGCGTCTGGGTCGTCAGGCGTTGCTTTTTCCTCTGTGTCTGGTGCTCTACGAATTCTCTACCTATATCGGCAACGATATGATCCAGCCCGGTATGCTGGCCGTTGTGGAACAGTACAACGCGGGAATTGAGTGGGTGCCGACCTCCATGACCGCCTATCTGGCCGGCGGCATGTTTTTACAGTGGCTGTTAGGCCCGCTGTCGGATCGTATTGGCCGCCGTCCGGTGATGCTGACCGGCGTGGTGTGGTTTATCGTCACCTGTCTTGCCACGCTGCTGGCGCAAAATATTGAACAATTTACCCTGCTGCGCTTCCTGCAGGGGGTGAGCCTGTGCTTTATCGGTGCCGTGGGGTATGCCGCCATTCAGGAGTCGTTTGAAGAGGCGGTGTGTATCAAGATCACCGCTCTGATGGCGAATGTGGCGCTGATCGCCCCGTTGCTCGGCCCGCTGGTGGGTGCCGCGTGGGTGCACGTTGCGCCATGGGAAGGGATGTTTGTGCTCTTTGCTGTTTTCGCCGCCATCGCGTTCTTTGGTCTGCACCGTGCGATGCCGGAAACGGCCACCCGCATCGGCGAGAAACTTTCGCTCAAAGAGCTGGGCCGGGATTACAAAGAAGTGCTCAGGAATGGCCGCTTTGTTGCGGGGGCACTGGCGACTGGGTTCGTTAGCCTGCCGCTGCTGGCGTGGATTGCGCAGTCTCCGGTCATTATCATCAGCGGTGAAAAGCTCAGCAGCTACGAGTATGGCCTGCTGCAGGTGCCGATTTTCGGCGCGTTGATTATCGGCAACCTGGTGCTGGCACGTCTGACGTCACGCCGCACCGTGCGTTCGCTGATTATTATGGGCGGCTGGCCGATTGCGGTGGGGCTGATTGTCGCGGCGGTCGCGACCGTGGTGTCATCACATGCGTATCTGTGGATGACCGCAGGGTTAAGCATTTATGCGTTCGGGATTGGTGTGGCGAATGCCGGGCTGGTACGCCTGACGCTGTTTGCCAGCGAGATGAGTAAAGGTACGGTGTCCGCGGCAATGGGAATGTTGCAGATGCTAATTTTTACCATCGGTATCGAAGTAAGCAAGCATGCTTACGCGATGGGCGGCAACGGACTGTTCAGCCTGTTTAACCTCGCCAACGGCGTGCTATGGGTTGGACTGATGGTGGTGTTCCTGAAAGACAAACGCGTCGGAAACGCCCTGCAACCGTAATCTGTTTATTCCCTCTCCCGTATGGGAGAGGGGTAGAGAGGACACCAGACCGCACGCTATCAATTAAACGGCGCCTCTCCGTTCAACACCTTCTCAATCACGTTTAAAACCCCTTCCTCGTTATTATGCGGTGCTTCAAAGCGCGCCACCGCTTTAATATGCGGTCTGGCATTTGCCATCGCAAAGCTGAACCCGGACTGGCGCAACATCTCCACGTCATTACCGCTATCACCAAAGGCCAGCACTTCACTGTCGTCTATGCCCCAGCGCTTTTGCAGTATCCGCAGACCATTGGCTTTATGTACGCCTGGGATGATCAGGTCTATGCTGCCGTGCCCGGTCGTGACGGGCACCATGATGTCACACAGTTTTTCATGCAGCAGCGCCTGTATACGCGGGATTTCATCGTCAGACACGTTAAGCCCAAACTTGAAGAAAATATCGTTCAGGTTGTCGAAATCACTCACCATTTCGAGGCGGTGGTAGTATTTCGCCGCGATCTCCTTAAAGCCCTCGTCATAGCATTTCAGCGTATACGCGCTACTTTTCCCGCAGGCGATGATCTCAATGCCCGGAACGTCGTTTAAGACGTTTGCGACGGTCTCGAAATGGGCTTTCGACAGTTCACCGTTAAAGACATCTTCCCCTTCGCTCACGACCCAGCCACCATTTTCGGCGACAAATGCAATTTCATGCGCGATCTCCGGGAAAAAGGAGATCAGCTGGTATTACTGGTTGCCGCTGGCGACGGCGAAGCGAATGCCTTGCGCCTTCATGCGCGCATACTGGGCCAGAAAACGCGGGCGATTGTAGGTTTTTGCATCGCTCAGGAAAGTGCCATCCATGTCGACGGCGATCAGTTTAACGCTCATATCCCTTCTCCAGTGTCGTTTGATTCGTTTCCGGCTTTGCCACCGCGCGTGCCACCAGCGCTGCGATGATGACCAGTCCTAACACCACCAGCATGGCGCTGCGCAGCCCGTAGTGCTCGCCGAGGAAACCGAGCAGTGGCGGCCCGACCAGGAAAGCGAGGTAGCCCGTGGTCGCCACCACGCTGACGCGCGTTGGGGCATCCGGGCCGGTATCGCTGGCGGCCGAAATGGTCAGCGGGAAGCCGAGTGATGCACCCAGCCCCCAGAGGATGACCGACACGCCGGCAATCCAGTCCACATCCACAAAGATGATCATCGCAATTCCCAGCCCTCCGAGCAGAGCACTGGCGCGAACCACCGCCACGCGGCTGTAGCGATCGATAAACCAGCCGCCGGTAAAGCGCCCTACGGTCATCCCCAGCGTAAACCCGGCGTAGATCAGCGAGCCGGAGGTCGGGCTAAAGCCGTGGCCGTCCACCATCAGCAGCGGCAGCCAGTCGTTGGCGGAACCTTCTGCGAAAGCCATTGCCAGCACCACCACGCCGATCAGCATCAGTTGAATATCGCGGTAGAAAGGCAGCCCTTTTTCCGCAGAATGTTGTTCATCAGAGGAGTTCTTACCAGTGCCGTCAGGGATTGCCCGGATGCCGGTCAAAATCGGAATGATACAAACCAGTGCTGCCAGCAGGATATGCAGATTCGCAGTGACGCCAAAGGCCGTCAGCGCCATCCCCACGCCCGCACCGGCCAGCGTGCCAAGGCTGTAAAAGCCATGCATCATCGGCAGCACGGTTTTGTTCATCTCGCGCTCGACCGCCGCCCCTTCAACGTTTATCGCCACTTCCGCCGAGCCGAAGCTGCCGCCAAATATTGTCAGCCCCAGGGCAAACAGAACCGGTGAGGCAAACCATAGCGCAACGCTCAGTACCCCCATCCCGAACACGGCAAAGCACATGGTGGTGCGGATCACCGCCCGTGTACCAAAGCGCTTCACCAGCCACGCTGAGCAAAGAATGCCGCTCATAGAGCCTATCGACAGACCGAACAGCACAATACCCATCTCGGCAGTAGAAACGGACAAAATATCGCGAATGGCGGGGGTACGCGTGGCCCAGGAGGCCATCAGCAGGCCGGGAATGAAGAAGAACATAAACAGCGCCCACAGGCGCAGCTGCAGGGCTTTGCGGGGAGAGGTCAGCGTCATTGGTGTAGCACCAGAAGTACAACAATAGCGACAACACTAGCAAGTTTGTGTACATTTGTACACAAACCACGTGAGGAATTTATGAGCAGACCACCGAACGATCCGCATCGACGGGAGAAGATCCTGAAGGCAACGCTCGATACTATTGCCGAGCACGGGATTCACGCCGTCACGCACCGTAAAATCGCCACCTGTGCAGGTGTGCCGCTAGGTTCGATGACCTACTATTTCGACGGTATGGAGCCGCTGCTGGAGGAAGCTTTCACGTGGTTTACCCGGCAGATGTCGCAACAGTACCGGGATTTCTTCGCGGGCGTCACCGGGCCGGAAATGGCGTGTGAATCCATCACCACGCTGATCCACAGCTCACAGGTGACGACGCCGCACAACATGGCGCTGATGTATCAGCTCTACGCCTTTATGCACCGCAGCGCGGCGCTCAAAACGGTGATGCAGGACTGGATGAAGATGAGCCAGACCACGCTGGAGCAGTGGTTTGACCCGGTTACCACCCGTGCGCTGGATGCGTTTATTGAAGGGATGACGCTGCACTATGTCACCGACCGGGCACCATTAACCCGGGAGGAGATCCGGGTTATGGTGGGCAGAATTGCGGGCGAGGGCGGCTGCTAGGTTGCGCCCGCGGTCATATTGACGGTAGTTCCCGTGATGGCGCTTGCCGCATCTGAGGCCAGAAACGTAATCGTGTCTGCTACCTGTGCCAGCGTGGGCAGGTGATGTGTCAGGGTACTTTGCGCGGCACCACCGAGAAACTGCTCGACCGTAATTCCCATCTCCTGCGCCTTAGCGGCGAAAATGGCACCGACATACGAACCTGCCTGCACCGCGTCGGCAATCGCGTGCGAACGCACGCACACGACGCGAATATTTTTAACGCCCAGTTCTGCGGCAAGCGCCCGGGTAAACGCTTCTGTTCCCGCGCAGCCAACGATATGTCCCAGGTGCCCGGAGATCGCCATATTCGCGGCGGGCGCGACGACGGTAATCAGGGTTCCGCCATGTTCGCCGCCCATGCGGGGTGAAACAGCTTTGGCGATGTTAAAGTACGCGGTCAGGAAGGGATCAAAACCCTGCCTGAATTCGCTAAGGGCTAATGCGTCAAGGCGTTTTCCCTGATCGTGCATAAAGCCCGTGGCGTTGACGACAATATCAATGTGGGCAAACTCAGGAAGCTGCGCGAACTCATCCAGCGCATCGAAAATAAATGTGCTGGCAGACCCGCCTGCGTTGCGAATGCTGTTGGCAACGTGTTCCAGCCTGGTAGAGGTGCGTGCAGCGAGGTGCACTTCAGCCCCCTCACGCGCCAGAGCATGTGCCACAGCGCTGCCGATGGCGCCACTGCCGCCGAAGATGACCGCGATTTTGTTTTTAAAGCCCATATCCGCATACCCTCACCAGACTTAACCCTCAAAAGTATGTGCCGGGTTTCGGCTGATGCAACTCAGCCGGTAGGTGGGGTATGCCGCATGCAAGCCTTACTGCGCCATTATCAATGGGTTACTTTTGTGAGATTTTTTTCCCGCTGGCATCAACGACGGCTTCGCCATCCTCTTTCGTAAATGCCCCTTTTTGCGCGTCAGGCAGGATGTCGAGGACGACTTCAGAAGGGCGACACAGGCGAGTGCCCAGCGGCGTCACGACGATCGGACGGTTAATCAGGATCGGGTATTGCAGCATGAAGTCGAGCAGCTGTTCGTCGGTGAATTTATCTTCGGCCAGGCCGAGCTGTTCATAGGGCTCCACGTTTTTACGCAGCAGATCCCGAACAGAAATCCCCATATCGGCAATCAGAGTGGTCAACTTCTCGCGGGACGGTGGGGTTTCCAGATAGAGGATAATCTCTGGCTCCGTGCCGCTGTTGCGGATCATCTCCAGCGTGTTGCGCGAGGTACCGCAGGCGGGGTTGTGGTAAATGGTGATGTGGGTCATATCAGTGGCTCATTACAGTGTGAAGGAGAGACGTAGCGCCAGCGCGGCGAGCGTCACAAACAGGACCGGCAGCGTCATAATGATACCCGTCCGGAAATAGTAACCCCAGGTAATCGTCATGTTTTTCTGCGCCAGTACATGAAGCCAGAGCAGTGTCGCCAGGCTGCCGATAGGTGTGATTTTCGGCCCCAGATCGCATCCAATCACGTTGGCGTAAATCATCGCGTCCTCGATCAACCCAGTTGCCGTGCTGCCGTCAATAGAGAGCGCGCCAATCAGCACCGTGGGCATATTGTTCATTATGGATGACAGGAACGCGGTGATGAACCCGGTTCCCAGCGTAGTCGCCCATAATCCGTATCCGGCCAGGCTATTCAGTACGCCTGTGAGAGAGTCCGTCAGCCCGGCATTGCGCAGGCCATACACCACCAGATACATCCCCAGCGAGAAGATGACGATCTGCCACGGTGCGCCGCGCAGCACTTTTCCGGTGTTTATCGCATGTCCGCGTTTTGCGACAGCGAATAAAATCAGCGCACCGACGGTCGCAATGGCGCTGACCGGAATACCGAGAGGTTCGAGCACAAAGAAGCCGACCAGAAGAAGGAGCAGGACGATCCAGCCCGTTCTGAACGTCGGGAGATCGGTAATAGCGCGCGCTGGCTCCCGAAGTTTCGACAGGTCATATTCCGGGGGAATTTCCTTGCGAAAGAACAGATGCAGCATCACCAGCGTGGCGGCAATCGCGGCGATATCAACCGGGATCATCACCGAGGCATATTCGCTGAACCCCAGCGTGAAGAAATCGGCTGACACAATGTTGACCAGGTTAGAGACAATCAGCGGCAGGCTGGCGGTATCGGCGATAAACCCTGCCGCCATCACAAACGCCAGCGTTGCCTGCTTGCTGAACCCCAGCGCCAGCAGCATAGCAATCACGATAGGCGTCAGGATCAGCGCCGCACCGTCATTGGCAAACAGCGCCGCAACCGCCGCGCCGAGCAGCACGATATACGTAAAAAGCAATCTCCCCCGGCCGTTCCCCCAGCGGGCGACGTGTAGCGCAGCCCATTCGAAAAAGCCAGACTCATCCAGCAGCAGGCTGATGATAATGACGGCGATAAACGTGGCCGTCGCGTTCCAGACGATATTCCAGACCACCGGAATATCATTAATGTGGATCACACCGCTGACCAGCGCCAGCACGGCACCAATGGTCGCGCTCCAGCCGATACTCAGTCCCCTTGGCTGCCAGATAACCAGTACCAGCGTAAACAGAAAAATTGCCCCTGCCAGAAACATTGCTTACTCCATCATATCTGTTTTTGTGAATGTGTATTGATTAGCACGAACCCGGAAGTCTGTTTTTCAGCTTCTCACGCGTCTCTTCCCGCAGGCAGTTCCAGCTGTTGTCGATAATGGTTGCCGCCCATGCAGGCATGTGGGGGGATAAACGGTAATGGATCCATTTCCCTTCCCGGCGATCGATAACCAGCCCGGACTCTCGCAGCAGCGCCATGTGGCGGGAGACTTTCGGCTGCGACTCGGTGGTCGCGGAGCAGAGATCGCAGACGCACAGCTCGCCCGCTTCGCGGAGCAGCATGATGATGGAGAGCCGTGTTTCGTCGGAGAGGGTTTTGAAGAGTTGGAGCGGGTGGAGCATTCGGCCATCCTGAATGTTTTTTATCATATGCATTAAATCATATATGTCTATGGCTGGAGAGAGAAGAGGGAAAAGCAGGAAGGATAGAAAAAAATCCGGGGGGCTTGTAGAAGACCAAAATAGTCTTTATGGCTTGCCTGGACCACCCCTGACAGTCATGGGAAAGAAACCGTCCCCTGGAACGGTTCCTTTTTATCTGCTCACTTTCAACGTACTTCTGTGCTCAGGCGCAGCAGCGATCGTTCCAGGTGTCACGGAAGATGATATTCCCCTCAGTGTACTTCCAGGAAATGGCTTCATAACGCAATTCGAGCGTTTCAAGATGGGTGCTGCTCATCCCGTTAGGGGTTAGGAAGGGTGCCACAGTCGTGAACTTAACGTTTTCCATCACGATATTGAAATATTCGACTTCGATACCGGACGTCAGAATACGGTACATCTTAATAACCCCCTTCTTCATAACTCGCCCTTCACACACGGCACGGTAAAGAAGTGGGGTAGTCTGATCAAATTCTTTGACTATCGTAATTGGGTGATGGACGCGCGTGCCGGTGAGCTTGCCCCAGCTTGGGTCAACCGGAATGGTTACGCCGTGGGAGAACGATTTCAGTTCTATGGAACCAAGACGGGTGGGCATCATGCAGCTACCGACAATTGGCGAGCCGTTCTCGTCCTCAAGCCAGAGATGTGCGGGTGTAGACATGTCATTTCCTTATTAGTAAACGTGAAGCTTTTATGGTCCTCAATGCCATATCCAGTAAGCCAGCCCCAGTGTGACCAGGTAAAACAGGAGGATGAATCCTTGGCTAACCTCAGGGAAATAAACGTCAAGGACATAGCCAAAAATGAACGTGAGGATGATGGGTATATAGGTCCAGAAGAAAAACTGGGCCTGAGATTTGAACCAGCGTCTTAGAAAGCTCATTAGTGCCTGCCCATGAGCTTAAGGATCGTGTCAGCAGCATCATAAGGGCTTTGACTGTCAGCCCATTGCTGGGTTAGTACGCCTGCTCGCATAAACGCAGGTTCCACCAGGAAATACATCATTTCCAGTTCTCGCAGGTACAACGCTTGATAGTAGGCGGGATGCATCACTTGCAAGCGGTGAGCGCTGTCAACGGCCTTTTGCACAATCCCGTATATCCCCAACCCGCCAATAGCCGCGCCCGTTAATCCTGAAACGACCTTTAACCCTGAAGGTGGGAGGGTCACATAGAGGCAAATAGTCGATGCAACGCCTGCAGAGAATGAATACGAGGTTAGCGTGCTGGTGGATATGTGAACGTTCGCGCGCATTAGAGCATGCTTTATCGCTGATAATTCTTCCGGTGAATAATTCTTAACCAGCTCCTCAACGTACGTGTTGATTAGGTCAAAGACGATGTTCCAGCGAGAAACGAGGTGGAATATGCCTTTTCGAAAGCGAGCGTCCTCCAGGTTTTGTCTGGTGCATACATCGTAATATTCATCAGTAAAGCAGGAAGTGTAGTACAGCAGGCGTTGGGCACCGGCCCCTATATTACTCAGGTTGCTCTTTACCTCTTCACCTACCGCGCGTACCGCCTGGTCCAGCTTCATGGCCAGTACTTTTTGGCTCTGAAGCTGGCGGATGATCTCTTCAGAATGGTACATGCCTACCGGCCTCGCGCTTAAGCTCAATTGAGCGATCTTTTGCTGCATTCCCTAATACCGGCATTTCCATTACCGAGCTTGAAAATCGCATCCCTATCCCCTCCATAGTAGGTTTCTATCCGCTCCAGATTATTCTCGTCGCTTGTATGGAAGTTCAAAACAGATCATGTTTATGAAAAACACGGGATTTTTAGGATAATGACTTGATATTTTTTAACCTAAATAGGATTTATCGGGAGTTTAAAGTGAGAATAGATGAGTTCAATTTAGAGTGATGCATTCTAAAACCCGGCCATTCGTTGTTGCGAACTGATTGTACGTATGCGTGGGTTTAAAGATATCGCCAATGAACAGGGGCTGGCTGGCGAGTTTTACACAATCACTGCGCTTTCACGTTATCACGCTGTACACAGTAAGGGCGGCTTTGTGTCTCAGTGGAACGGATTAAGCCCACGGGACACGCAGCGTTATTTATGCAACGTCTGGGCAAAATCACGCGCAGCGATCTCCCGTGCCGGGTGTCGCTTTTGCTAATAAATAATTGATAGGGGGAACATTTCCCCCAAACTGAAGTTGTTGCAATTAAATTGTTATTGGGGTAGATATTATCCAATAACTATGTTGGTTATGAGGGATGAAATGGATTTTTTAAATAATCTGAAAGCGATAGTATCGGTTTTGGGGACTGTTATTATTATAATCAATGTTATCAAATGGCGAGATTTTGAGTTTAATAAACCATTTAATAATTTCTCAAAACGAAGCTTGTTTGCATATGAACTGTTTGCAAAGACAGGCCGCAAAAAATTTGAGAGATTAGGTTATGATTTTGGGGTTATTGCATTTCTGGGAAATACGAACCTTAAGCCATCTCAGCGGGACAGAGTTCTTGAGGTTTCTGATCCTGTTAGGGCTATTGAATCGTTCAAAAAATGCAGACGATTTGTAGAAGTTAATGAAAAGGGCATTTCATTATTTGAATGGAAGACGAAGCGATATAGAAATGTTGCGTACAGGAAATTTTTAAAAACAATATGTATTGCAATCTATTTTGTTTTTATAATGACAATCCCGATGTTAGTTGTTTATTTGATTAACTTTGAGTCTGAGCTTGTGACGAAACTTATTAAAGGAATGGATGCGAAGTTATTTATTGCTCTTTGCTTAGTGACTGGTGAGTTTTTAATTATAGGTTTTTTAGCGCTATCTAAGGCTTCAAGCATTGCAGCAGCTGAAAGATTGATAAAAGAAAATATGCAAGCCAGTGATATGATATTGACTCATTTATCAAATTAACTGGCTGATAAAATGGAAGTCGAAGCACTATACCGCTGGTGCTTTCAGTAAGTCTAGCGCCATTTGTTTTTGTGCGGGTGAGGGATGATTCAGAAGAGGCTGAACTATCACATCTCCAGTTTTAGCGCTGGGGCTGAGGGTATGGGAAAACGTCAAATTCATAACAAAAGCGCGCCCACACTCCACATCTGCACAGGCACAGTAAATATCAGCAATCTGTCGGTGCTTCCGGTTAGTCTTGCGAATCACAGCCTTTGAGTCACATTCAGGCATTCAATTTTCAGGACTCTCATATTTCGCTCTCCAGCTGTTAAATAATGCCTGGATTTTAGCCTTTTTTGTCTCATGCTGCACCCTTCTCCGTTGTTTCCATTGCAAAATACAGATGCAGGTTGGGCGAGATTTCCGGATCGCTGTTGATGGCCATCGCAAGGCGGCGTTGAATGTGCAGCACTTCATTCTTTTTGTAGGTTCGCTCAACCTTCTCCGGGTCGCCCAGTCCGGCAGTGTTCTGCGGAACTATACCTGCCAGTCCGGCCGGAAAACGGTGTGCGTTCAGAATGTCCTAGGCGCTGATGTTTTTCACGCTCGCAAACTCATCTTTGGCCGAAATATCCCCCATCCCAATAAACTTGATCGCGTCCCGGTCGCCGCTAGGGATGTTTGTAAGCATCCCGGTAAACCGAAACTGAAAAGATTGAAAAGAATTTCAGTGTTTTTCACATTTATGGATCTGTGCTGGATCTAATAAAATGCGTAATAATATGATAATAAAGGTATTTTTATGTTTTATGTGAAAAAAGAAGATCAAATTTATGAGGTGAGAAGCTCATGGAGAACCCGCAGGGTGAGAACTGGCGCGGGTTTTCGATTGGACAAGAACTTATGAAAAACTGAAAAGATTAACAGTGTCAGAATACACATGATTTTATGGTGGCATGTTAGGAATGTAGCTGGCCAAGACGTTTCAAAGCCCGCTCTTCATTAAAATTACCGAGTATGTAACTTCTAATCTCTGCGCCAAATTTCTCATGAACGTAGGGGTAATGATGCTCGTCAATATAAAATTGTATATTGCAGTTATCAATGAATTCACCTGGTTCGTATATTTCATTTTTAATGACAGGTTGATAGTTGTACCTGTTTTGATAACTAACAAAAGGAATGTTGAATATATGCTCTTCATCAAAGGTGCGATCTTGAAAATTCTTCATCAACATTTTAAGCCCATCAGGGTTGAAATCAAATAAGTCATCAACTTCTTTTCGATGTTTGAATTCAAATAATTGGCTGATTACTTTTTTATATGATGGGTTAATAGTGCAGAAAGTGTTTTTTTTATCTAGTCGGTGAAGTGGTAATATAATATTGCTTTCAAGAAGGCCCATGAATGCCTTATTGTGTTCAGAATCACTATATGGCTCCAGAACAATTGTGCAATCACTTTTATTAAGCTTTAACATTATATTTTTGGCTTGAAATGAATAGTCATTAAAGCTACTTTCAAATAATTCTAGTTTCTTGCGATCGCTTATCTCTTTTTCTGCCGATTGTTTTTGACGGTCTAATTTATTCTTTCTGAGTTGTATTCTGTTTTTGGTAGAACTGTAAATGAAGTCTACTGAGTTGAACAGAATGGAAGATGTCAAAGCACCAATTGAAAAACCAATTACTGTAATTAATCCTAATGATAATTCGCTGGGTAGCTTAAATGGGGTCAGCATTGGTGCAATAAAAACCCAACAGTAAATAATCGAACCAGAGATTATCAGCAGCCTGAGTGACGATCTAAATGAAACAAGGTTTGTTAAGTGCGTAAGAACCGTTGCTAAAGGGTCAGCCATTGAGTCCTCCTCAGTTTGTAACAAGAATTATTAAGCATCAGGGCTATGGCGCACAGAGTGTCATACATCACAAACGGATAAACCGTGTGCAACACTTTTGTGTCACTCATTTCTTAGCCATCAAAAACTTACTTGAATGCGTAGGTTTATTCAAAGTATCACGGGCTTTTTTGTTTCTGTTCATCCCAAGATTCGAGAATGAACATAGTCAAAGTATGTGCAGCATTTATAGCTAATCTGGCGTGGCGAGGCTTTAAGTTATAGATTTTTCTTCCGGCTCCGTGAGCTGAACTTGCGTGAGTTCGTAGGGCACCAATCCCATCAGTCAACGAATAGAGGCCACTAAGAATGCGTTTGAGGTCTTCATCTTCAACTGCTTTAGTATCAAGCCCTAAAGACTCTCGAACAACTTTCCATAGTCCCTGTAGATCTTGCTTGGCTGGAATCTGAAGTTTTTCATCGTCAATATATACTTTGAAGGTCGATTCCATAATGTTACAGGCTGCGGATACTGCTTCTCTCGGATCAGTGTGGATATTCTCAAGTACCCTGGAAAACTCCATCTCTACAGCGGGAATGTTGCGTTTTCCAATTGCCTCTTTTAGGGTGACAGAGGTTATCGATGCTCCATCAGAAATATGTCCGCCAGTCAGATATCGCAATCCATATCGACCAAGCAAATCAGTCATTTTTTCGGCAAAGTCAACCTTGGGTTGTTCCCAACCGAATATGCTGCCTTTAGGCTGATCTGCTTCCATGTAGCCTTCTATCAATCTGCCAAGGATTGCTAATGGGTCGTCACATTCTTTGTTGATTCTTCTCAGCCATTCCTGTGCTTTCGCCGCTTTCGCTAAATCAGGAGCATCGCCAGGTGCATCAGCGTACATGAACAAACTGTTCATGGTTGCGTGAGTTTCGACTGAGCCCATATGGTCAGATAAAACCGAAATAACTGGCTGTGGAATTTGTCGTCCCATATAGACTCCATCAACGTGCTTACGCGCCGCCGCCATTTGGCTTTAGTGAAAGGTTGTAAGTTTTTGATTTTCAGGGGGTAATATAGCAGGCAACAAAAAACCCATCAACCTTGAACCAAAACGGCGGGGTTGATGGGCTCCACAAATTGGGGACATCAAAGAAAAGCAGTGGCACTAGTTATGACTGCCCCCTGATCAAAAAGTTCTGCGCATAACGAAAATTTTTTCTTTATGCGCAAACTTAGGAGTTATCCGAGTCCAGGCCAGATGATAATGATCAGCGTACCTGCCAGCGTCAGCAGTACGTTAGCGATAGCGTAAGTGCCCGCATAGCCCAGCGCCGGGATGTTACTGCGTGCGGTGTCACTGATAATTTCCATGGCTGGCGCACAGGTACGAGCACCCATCATTGCTCCGAAGAGCAGGGCGCGGTTCATGCGCAGCACGTAGGCGCCGAACAGGAAACAGATGACAACCGGTACCAGGCTGACGATCAGTCCGGAAACTAACATTTGCCAGCCGACGGCACCCAGGCTGTGGCCAATGCCGCTACCCGCGCTTAACCCGACACCCGCCATAAAGACCATCAGGCCGAACTCTTTCACCATATTCAGCGCGCCCTGCGGAATGTAGCCAAAGGTCGGATGGTTCGCTCGCAGGAAGCCCAGCATGATCCCGGCGAACAGCAAACCGGCGGCGTTACCGATGCCGAAGCTAAAGTTGCTGAACTGGAAGGTGATCATCCCAATCATCAGGCCTACGATAAAGAAGGCGCAGAAGGCCAGCAGGTCGGTGACCTGGCTGTGAATGGAGATAAAGCCGATACGGTCGGCAACGGTTTTCACGCGGCGGGCGTCGCCGCTGACCTGGAGCACGTCGCCTTTATTGAGTACGACGTTGTCGTCGATAGGCATCTCAATCTGGCTGCGGATCACGCGGTTGAGGAAGCAGCCGTGGTCGGTCAGCTTCAGCTGCGCCAGACGGCGGCCAACGGCATTATGGTTTTTCACCACAATCTCTTCGGTGACGATACGCATGTCGAGCAGATCGCGGTCGAATACCTCTTTACCGTTACGGAAGCTTGGGTCAAGACGGGCGTGAGCATCCGGGTAACCCACCAGTGCGATATCGTCGCCCATCTGCAGCACCGCATCGCCGTCCGGGTTCGCCAGAATGCCGTTACGTCGAATGCGTTCGATATAGCAACCGGTTTGGCGGTAAATGCCCAGCTCGCGAAGATTTTTCCCGTCTGCCCATGCCACAAGTTCTGGCCCGACGCGGTAGGCACGGATCACCGGGAGATAGACTTTACGTTTGGAATCGGTATCCAGGCCGCGCTCGCGGGCGATTTGCTGGGCGCTGGTCTGTAGATCCTGGTGTTGCAGTTTCGGCAGGTAGCGCGCGCCCACAATCAGGCTCACAAGACCGATCAGATAAGTCAGGGCATAGCCCAGGCTCAGGTGGTCGAGGGCGGTAGAGAGTTGTGCTCCAGCCATGCCGGAATGGCGCAGGGTATCACCTGCACCGACAAGCACTGGCGTAGATGTCATCGAACCTGCCAGCATACCGGCCGTTAACCCGATATCCCAGCCAAACAGTTTACCCAGCCCTAACGCGATCAGCAGTGCGCTACCGACCATGACCAGCGCCAGCATCAGATAATTTTTGCCGTCGCGGAAGAAAATTGAAAAAAAGTTGGGACCCGCTTCCACACCAACACAAAAAATAAACAGCATAAAACCTAAGTTGAGCGCGTCCGTGTTAATGCTGAAATGCTGCTGACCTAATATTAATGATACGACTAAAACGCCAATGGAATTACCAAGTTGAACCGACCCCAGGCGCAATTTACCCAGGCAAAGGCCCAGCGCGAGTACAACAAATAATAACAGGATGTAATTCCCATTTAACAAGTCTGCGACGTTTATATTCACGGAGGCTAACTTCTTGTTTACCAGTAAGTTGTTGAATGAAAGGGCTTTTTGGGCTACTGTTTTCTGGGTCAGGGAAAGGCGTTAACGCTCCCTGTTTCCTGCTTTATTCCCTAAAACATTAGCTGGCGTGTAGTTTAATCGTATTAGCTACTGACAGCTACTGATTATCGCATCACCCTGTGCGTACTTTGGCAAGGATTGCCGCATTGCTTTATCTGACTGGGCGTCTACCCGACGAATGTGTATTTGATAGAGATAAGTCAGGAGGATTGTTTGAACATTAAACGAAACTGGGCGGGGGTGATCAGCTGCTTTTTGCTGTTCACGGTCGTGTGCATGTCGCTTGCTTTTAATGTGAAAGGGGCATTCAGGGCGTCGGGTCATCCGGAGCTGGGTTTACTCTTTTTCACTCTGCCGGGCGCGGCCGCCAGCTTTCTCTCCCGTAAAGGGGAGGTGGTGAAACCGCTATTGGGTGCAATGCTTGCAGCACCACTGTGTCTGCTGCTGATGCGCTTGCTGTTTATTCCAGTGAGAAGTTTCTGGCAGGAGCTGGCGTGGTTGCTGAGCGGTGTGTTCTGGTGCGCTCTTGGCGCATTGTGCTACTTGTTTGTGCGCAGCCTGATACACCGGCGGCACCCGAAATAAAAACGCCCTCAAGGTGAGGGCGCTTGGGTATTACTGCTCAGCAAACAGGCCAAGATGCTCTTTGGCGTAAGCTTCAAAATCTGTGCAACCGCCGATGTGTTTCTGATCGAGGAAGATCTGCGGGACAGTTTCAACCGGCTTACCGACGGTTTTTTCCAGATCGGCTTTCGTGATGCCTTCCGCGTGAATATCAACGTAGCGGAAGTTGAAATCATCGCGCTCTGCGGTCAGTTTCTCAGCCAGCTCTTTCGCGCGCACACAGTAAGGGCACCCTGGACGACCAAAAATTACTGCAAACATTTCTCTCTCCTCAAAAAACAAGCCTGACGGCGAATAACATATATAGTGCCCGATAACCTGCCGCCATTAAAGAAGGTTTCGCCTGTCGCTTTGATACAGTCAGGCTATGTTTCGCCAATTACACTGTGACAATCATTGCCTATACTGGCTGCCATGCGAATTAAGCAAGACAAAGAGAGACAAAATGACGCCAACCATAGACCTGCTCACATCCCACCGTTCCATTCGCCATTTTACCGATGAGCCGATTACCGAGGCGCAGCGCGAAGTCATTATTAACAGCGCAAGGGCGACCTCCAGCTCCAGCTTCCTGCAGTGCAGCTCTATTATCCGCATTACCGATCCGGCCATGCGGGAACAACTGGTCACGCTTACGGGCGGACAGAAGCATGTGGCCCAGGCGGCGGAGTTCTGGGTGTTCTGCGCCGACTTTAACCGTCACCTGCAGATCTGCCCTGAGGCCGAGCTGGGGCTGGCAGAACAGCTGCTGCTGGGCGTGGTGGATACCGCGCTGATGGCGCAAAACGCTTTTACGGCGGCGGAATCGCTGGGGTTAGGCGGTGTCTACATCGGCGGCCTGCGTAATAACATCGAAAGCGTCACCGAACTGCTGAAGCTGCCAAAACACGTTCTGCCGCTGTTTGGCCTGTGCCTCGGATGGCCAGCGGATAACCCGGATCTGAAGCCGCGTATTCCTGCCGCCATGCTGGTGCATGAAAATCACTATCAACCTGTCGATCAGGATGTCCTCGCGCAATACGATGAAGAACTGGCGAACTACTATATGACGCGCGGCAGCAATAACCGCCGCGACACCTGGAGTGACCATATTCGTCGCACCATCATCAAAGAAAACCGTCCGTTTATTCTCGATTATCTGCATAAACAGGGCTGGGCGACGCGATAGTCCATTCCTCCTGCGCCTGCCTGCGTATATGATATGCAGGCTTTTTCCATGTCTTTAGAGAGGTGCAGGGTGAAAATTGCCATTTTGTCCCGGGATGGAACGCTCTATTCATGTAAACGTCTGCGAGAAGCGGCGGCGAAACGCGGACATCAGGTTGAGATCCTCGACCCAATGTCCTGCTATATGAACATTGATCCGGCCGCCTCGTCGATTCACTACAAAGGCCGCAAGCTGCCGCATTTTGATGCGGTGATCCCCCGCATCGGCTCCCAGATAACCTATTACGGCACCGCCGCGCTGCGCCAGTTCGAGATGCTGGGCAGTTATCCGCTCAATGAATCCGTCGCCATCTCCCGCGCCCGCGATAAGCTGCGCTCGTTACAGCTGCTCGCCCGGCAGGGGATCGATCTCCCCGTTACGGGGATTGCCCACTCACCGGACGACACCAGCGATCTCATCGATATGGTGGGCGGCGCACCTTTGGTGATCAAGCTGGTGGAAGGCACGCAGGGCATTGGTGTGGTGCTGGCGGAAACACGCCAGGCGGCAGAAAGCGTCATTGATGCTTTCCGGGGGCTGAATGCCCACATCCTGGTGCAGGAGTACATCGAAGAGGCCAAAGGGCGCGACATTCGTTGCTTCGTGGTGGGGAACGAGGTGGTAGCGGCCATAGAGCGCCAGGCAAAAGAGGGCGACTTCCGCTCCAACCTGCACCGTGGCGGCGTTGCGCGGGTGGCGGATATCAGTGAGCGTGAGCGGGAAATTGCGGTAAAAGCCGCGCAAACCCTGGGGCTGGACGTGGCGGGGGTAGACCTTCTGCGGGCAACGCGTGGACCGCTGGTCATGGAAGTGAATGCCTCGCCGGGGCTGGAAGGCGTGGAAAAAACCACAGGGGTCGATATTGCGGGTAAAATGATCGCATGGATCGAGCGTCATGCGACGCCCGGCTACTGTCTGAAAACGGGCGGTTAAATGGAATTGAACCCACTTTTTGCGTAATCTATGCGAAGTATTTATTAAAGAGGCTGCACAGCGATGGATTTACAGGTCGTTCCAACACTGGATACGTTACGTCAATGGCTTGATGATGCCGGGATTACGTTCTTCGAATGCGATTCCTGCCAGGCGCTGCATCTGCCTCATATGCAGAATTTCGATGGCATTTTTGATGCCAAAATCGATCTCATTAACGACGTGATTCTTTTCTCTGCGCTGGCTGAAGTGAAGCCGTCTGCGCTGCTGGCGCTGGCCTCCGACCTGTCGGCCATCAATGCCAGTTCTTTGACCGTGAAGGCATTTCTCGACATACAGGATGATAATCTGCCAAAACTGGTCGTTTGCCAGTCTTTATTCTCCGGTGCCGGGCTGTCGTTCAAACAGTTCTCATGGTTTATGCGCTTGAGTGAAGAGCAAATTTCCATGGTAATGATGGAAGCCAATGCACATCATCTGCTGTATAGCGCGGAAGATGATGCAGAGAATAATGATGCATCTCCCAATTTTCTTCACTAAGCCTGTCTGACTTTTGCGCAGTCGCTGCCATAGCGGCTGCAGAAGACCATTTTTTCTGCTGCTTTTAACCTTTCTTTAAAGAATTTTTCACCTCCCTCAAGGCCGTTTCGGCTTATCACGTAGACATAACCTGCATAAAAAATTGATAAAAGGCGTTTTTTCGTCTGGGCTATAGCCGGAGACACGGGCTACAGTTATTCTTGCGATGCTTAAAAAAGCGAGCGGAAGCTGCCGGGTAAAGAGGTTTCTTTTTATTTTAGGCAGAGCGACAAACTATGCATGATTATTGCATATCTTCAGATTGCACAGTTTTAGTTCGTTTGTTAACGAGCTTTCAGAAGGAATAAAGATATGATCGCCTTGAATAAAAAATGGTTATCGGGTCTGGTTGCGGGTGCTCTGATGGCCGTCTCTGCCGGCACGCTCGCTGCGGAACAAAAAACGCTGCACGTTTACAACTGGTCTGATTATATTGCGCCGGACACGGTCGCCAATTTTGAAAAAGAGACCGGGATTAAAGTGGTCTACGACGTTTTCGATTCCAACGAAGTGCTGGAAGGAAAACTGATGGCGGGCAGCACCGGGTTTGATCTCGTGGTGCCTTCCGCAAGCTTCCTGGAGCGTCAACTTACCGCAGGCGTCTTCCAGCCGCTGGATAAGAGCAAGTTACCAAACTGGAAAAACCTTGACCCGGACGTCCTTAAGCTGGTTGCGAAGCACGACCCTGATAATAAATACGCCATGCCTTATCTGTGGGCGACTACCGGTATCGGCTACAACGTCGATAAAGTCAAAGCGGTGCTGGGCCCGGACGTCAAGCTGGACAGCTGGGACGTGGTGCTGAAGCCGGAAAACCTTGAGAAGCTGAAAAGCTGCGGCGTCTCCTTCCTCGATGCGCCGGAAGAGATTTTCGCCACCGTGCTGAACTATCTGGGCAAAGATCCAAACAGCAACAAGGCTGACGATTACACCGGCCCGGCGACCGATCTGCTGCTGAAGCTGCGTCCAAACATTCGCTACTTCCACTCGTCCCAGTACATCAACGACCTGGCAAACGGCGACATCTGCGTCGCGATTGGCTGGGCGGGCGATGTGTGGCAGGCGGCGAACCGCGCGAAAGAAGCGAAAAACGGCGTGAACGTTTCCTATTTCATTCCGAAAGAGGGGGCGCTGGCGTTCTTTGACGTCTTCGCGATGCCTGCCGATGCGAAAAACAAAGATGAAGCCTATCAGTTCCTCAATTACCTGATGCGTCCTGACGTCATCGCCCATATCAGTGACCACGTCTACTACGCGAACGGTAACAAGGCTTCCGTGCCGCTGGTCAGTGAAGAGATCCGCAATAATCCGGCTATCTATCCGCCTGCGGATGTGTTCGCCAAGCTGTTCACCCTGAAAGTTCAGGATCCAAAAATTGACCGCGTACGTACCCGTGCGTGGACCAAGGTGAAAAGCGGTAAGTAATTACCCGTGAGTTGTAGGCCGGGCAAGCACAGCGCCCCCGGCAACAGGCGCACCGTTATGGTGCGCCTGCACCATGATTTGATTTCTGCCGGAGAGCACCCCGTGAATGACGCGATCCCCCGCCCGCAGGCGAAAGTCCGTAAAGCGCTGACCCCGCTTCTTGAAATTCGTAACCTCACCAAATCTTTCGATGGCCAGCATGCCGTGGACGACGTCAATTTGACGATCTACAAAGGTGAAATTTTTGCCCTCCTGGGAGCATCAGGCTGCGGTAAGTCGACCCTGCTGCGTATGCTGGCCGGTTTTGAACAGCCCACTGCCGGGCAGATTGTGCTGGATGGCGTGGATCTCTCCAGCGTACCGCCGTATCAGCGCCCGATTAACATGATGTTCCAGTCCTACGCGCTGTTTCCGCACATGACGGTGGAGCAGAACATCGCCTTTGGTCTGAAGCAGGACAAACTGCCGAAAGCCGAAATTACCGCGCGTGTGGCCGAGATGCTGAGCCTGGTTCACATGCAGGAGTTCGCGAAGCGTAAACCGCACCAGCTCTCTGGCGGTCAGCGTCAGCGTGTCGCCCTGGCCCGCAGTCTGGCAAAACGTCCAAAACTGTTGCTGCTCGACGAGCCGATGGGGGCGCTGGATAAAAAACTGCGCGACCGTATGCAGCTCGAAGTGGTGGATATCCTCGAACGTGTGGGGGTGACCTGCGTGATGGTGACTCACGACCAGGAAGAGGCAATGACCATGGCCGGGCGTATCGCCATCATGAACCGTGGGAAGTTCGTGCAGATTGGCGAACCGGAAGAGATTTATGAGCACCCGACTACCCGCTACAGCGCGGAGTTCATTGGCTCGGTCAACGTCTTCGAAGGGCTGCTGAAAGACCGCCAGGAAGATGGCCTGGTCATTGAATCACCGGGGCTGCAACATCCGCTTAAGGTCGATCCGGATAACTCGGTGGTGGATAACGTGCCCGTCTACGTCGCGCTGCGCCCGGAGAAAATCATGCTCTGTGAGGATCCCCCTGCCGATGGCTATAACTTTGCCGTCGGTGAAGTGGTACATATTGCCTACCTGGGCGATCTTTCCATCTACCATGTGCGTCTGAAAAGCGGACAGATGCTCAGCGCTCAGTTGCAGAACGAACATCGCTATCGCAAGGGGCAGCCGACCTGGGGTGACGAAGTGCGCCTGTGCTGGGATGCTGACAGTTGCGTTGTGCTGACGGTATAAGGAGCGGCCCATGAGTACACTAGAACCTCCAGCCCGCACAGAAAAAACGGGTGGTTTTGCGAACTGGCTGGCGCGTATGCAGATGAACCACGGTCGCAAGCTGGTGATCGCCATGCCATACGTGTGGCTGATCCTGCTGTTCCTGCTGCCGTTCCTGATTGTTTTCAAGATAAGCCTCGCAGAAATGGCGCGGGCGATCCCGCCTTATACCAACCTGCTGGACTGGGCCGACGGACAGCTCACGCTGACGCTTAATCTCGGCAACTTCCTGCAGCTGACGGACGATCCGCTCTATTTCGAAGCGTATTTACAGTCGTTACAGGTGGCGGCGATTTCGACGATCTGCTGTCTGGTGATGGGCTACCCGCTGGCCTGGGCCGTGGCGCACAGTAAGCCGTCGACGCGTAACATTTTGCTGTTGCTGGTGATCCTGCCGTCGTGGACCTCGTTCCTGATCCGCGTTTACGCCTGGATGGGGATCCTGAAAAATAACGGTGTACTGAATAACTTCCTGATGTGGCTCGGAGTTATCGATCAGCCGCTGACGATCCTGCACACCAACCTCGCTGTCTACATCGGCATTGTTTACGCCTATCTGCCGTTTATGGTGCTGCCGATTTATACGGCGCTGACGCGTATTGATTACTCGCTGGTGGAAGCGTCGCTCGATCTCGGCGCGCGCCCGTTGAAGACCTTCTTCAGTGTGATCGTCCCGCTGACCAAAGGCGGGATTATTGCCGGGTCGATGCTGGTCTTTATTCCGGCGGTGGGGGAGTTTGTGATCCCGGAACTGCTCGGCGGGCCGGACAGCATCATGATTGGTCGCGTGCTGTGGCAAGAGTTCTTTAATAACCGCGACTGGCCGGTGGCGTCTGCGGTGGCAATAGTGATGTTACTCCTGCTGATCGTGCCGATCATGTGGTTCCACAAGCATCAGCAGAAACAGATGGGAGACCACGGATGAACAACTTACCGGTAGTGCGCTCCCCGTGGCGAATTGCGATCCTGGTGATTGGCTTTACCTTCCTGTATGCGCCGATGCTGATGCTGGTGATCTACTCCTTCAACAGCTCCAAACTGGTGACGGTCTGGGCTGGCTGGTCGACGCGCTGGTACAGCGAGTTATTCCACGATGATGCGATGATGAGCGCGGTGGGGCTGAGCCTGACGATTGCTGCGCTGGCCGCAACCATGGCGTCGGTGCTGGGGACCATCGCTGCACTGGTGATGGTGCGCTTCGGGCGTTTTCGCGGTTCGAACGGCTTTGCTTTTATGATCACCGCCCCGCTGGTTATGCCGGACGTGATCACCGGTCTGGCGTTGCTGCTGCTGTTCGTGGCGCTGGCGCATGCCATCGGCTGGCCGGCGGATCGCGGGATGCTCACCATCTGGCTGGCACACGTCACTTTCTGTACCGCATACGTGGCGGTGGTGATCTCCTCGCGTCTGCGCGAGCTGGATCGCTCCATTGAAGAGGCGGCGATGGATCTTGGTGCGACGCCGCTGAAGGTCTTTTTCATCATCACCCTGCCGATGATTATGCCAGCGGTGATCTCGGGCTGGCTGCTGGCGTTTACCCTGTCGCTCGACGATCTGGTTATCGCCAGCTTTGTTTCTGGCCCGGGGGCGACGACGCTGCCGATGCTGGTCTTCTCCAGCGTGCGCATGGGGGTGAACCCGGAAATCAACGCCCTGGCCTCGATTATTCTTGGCGTGGTCGGAATTGTCGGATTTATCGCCTGGTATTTGATGGCGCGCGCGGAAAAACAGCGTGTGCGTGATATCCAGCGTGCAAGACGCGGCTGAAGGATTTAAAATTTCCAGTGATGTGCCGCGTACGACGCGGCACTGTTTTTCAGGGAAGTAAAACATTGGGATTATTAAAGAAATCACGTCCTACGCACGCTCGTCCAAATGTTCCTGCGCTGGTTCAGGTGGCGGCGCTCGCCATTATTATGATCCGCTGCCTGGATGTGCTGATGATTCTGAACACCCTGGGCGCGCGCGGCATTGGTGAATTTATTCACCGCAGCGTGCAGACGTGGAATCTGACGCTGGTCTTTCTGAGCAGCCTGGTGCTGGTGTTTATCGAGATCTACTGCGCCTTTTCGCTGGTGAAAGGGCGCAACTGGGCGCGCTGGGTCTATCTGCTGACGCAAATTACCGCCGCCAGCTATCTGTGGGCCGCCTCGCTGGGATATGGCTACCCGGAGCTGTTCAGCATTGCCGGTGAATCCAAACGCGAAATCCTGCGCGCGCTGTTTATGCAAAAACTGCCGGACATACTGGTGCTCTTTTTACTCTTCGTTCCGGCCTCCAGTCGGAGATTCTTCCGCCTGCAATAATGTGTATACACGTCATCCTTCAAGCCGTCTCTGCGTTGGCCGCGTCTGTTCACCCCAGTCACTTACTTGAGTAAGCTCCTGGGGATTCTCAGACTTGCCGCCTTGATACAACTTGAATGATTTTGTGTATATAATCGCAGCCCTCGTGATTTTTAAGGTCTTCATATGCAGTGCGCACTCTATGACGCCGGTCGCTGCCGCTCCTGTCAGTGGATAGAACAGCCGGTCTCTCAACAACTCACCGCCAAAATGGCCGACCTGCAACAGCTGCTGGCTGAACATGCGGTGGGCGAGTGGTGCGCACCCGTCAGCGGCCCGGAGCAGGGCTTTCGCAACAAAGCCAAAATGGTGGTCAGCGGCAGCGTTGAAAAACCGCTGCTGGGAATGTTGCATCGTGATGGCGCACCAGAAGACTTAACTGATTGCCCGCTTTACCCCACCTCATTTGAGCCCGTCTTTGCGGCACTCAAACCGTTTATTGCGCGGGCCGGGTTAACGCCTTACAACGTCGCCCGCAAGCGCGGTGAGCTGAAATACCTTCTGCTGACGGAAAGCCAGATTGACGGCGGTATGATGCTGCGTTTCGTTCTGCGTTCTGAAACCAAGCTGGAACAGCTTCGCGCGGCGTTGCCGTGGTTGCAGGAACAGCTTCCGCAGCTTAAGGTCATTACGGCAAATATTCAGCCGGTGCATATGGCGATCATGGAAGGGGAAAAAGAGGTCTTCTTCACCGAACAGCACGCGCTGGCGGAGAATTTCAACGGTGTGCCGCTGTGGATCCGCCCGCAAAGCTTCTTCCAGACCAACCCGACTGTCGCCAGTGCGCTGTACGCCACCGCGCGCGACTGGGTTCGGGCGTTAAACATCCATCATATGTGGGATCTGTTCTGCGGCGTGGGGGGATTTGGCCTGCACTGCGCCACGCCTGAGATGCAGCTTACCGGGATTGAGATCTCTGCTGAGGCGATTGCCTGCGCCAGACAGTCCGCCGCTGAGCTGGGGTTAACGAATCTGCACTTCCAGGCGCTGGACTCTACGCAGTTCGCGACCGGGCAGGGTAATGTGCCAGAGCTGGTACTGGTAAACCCGCCGCGCCGTGGCATCGGACAAGCGCTATGCGATTACCTGAGCCAGATGGCACCGGATTACATCGTCTATTCAAGCTGCAACGCGCAGACGATGGCGAAAGATATTGCGCATTTGCCGGATTATCGCATTGAGCGCGTTCAGCTTTTCGATATGTTCCCGCACACTGCGCACTATGAAGTGTTGACGCTACTCGTTAAACAATAAGTGAAGCAGCCGGAGGGCGGGTGCCTCCGGCTGCGATGAGACTTACTGGCTCATGGCGTCTTTTTTACCCATCTCATCCTTTTTCATGTTGTCCATTTTGCCCATTTTGTCTTTCCCCATGTGATCCTTCTTCATGGCGTCTTTGCACATGTCGCCCTTACACATTTTATCGTGTGGCTGGGACATGGTGTCTTTTGCCATCGTCTCTTTGTTCATGGAGTCTGCCGCCTGCACATTTGCCATAAACAGAGCTGAAAGCACGGTTGCTGCAATGATCATTTTTTTCATGGTATTCCTCGTCGTTTACGTTGTTGTATTAACTGCCACCAAACCAGTTGTAACCCTGGTCTTCCCAGTAACCGCCGGGGAAGCGATTGGTGATTTCAATGACCTGAATATGCTTCGGGTTTTTGTACCCCAGCTTGGTCGGGATACGGAGTTTCATGGGATAACCGTACTCAGGAGGGAGGATTTGGTTATCCCAGGTTAGGGCGAGCAGCGTTTGCGGGTGCAACGCGGTCGCCATATCAATGCTGGTGTAGTAATCATCCGCACAGCGGAAGCTGATGTATTTGGCGCGGGTGTCGGCACCGATCGCCTGCAGAAAATGGCGGAAGGGGATTCCACCCCAACGGCCAATCGCGCTCCATCCTTCCACGCAAATATGGCGCGTGATCTGGTTTACCTGCTGCATACGATACAACTCAGGCAGGGACCAGCTGCGGGTGTCTCGCACCAGGCCGCGAATGGCGAGTTGATAATCCCGGCCGTCGACCTGCGGAATTTGGTCGCGATCGTAAAAGGCGTTAAACGGGAAAGGGCGGGTGATGTCGCTTTCGGTATATTCAGGTGCCAGATGACGGTCGCTGAACAGGAAACCCTGGACACGATCGTTAAAGCGCGACATTCGTGAAAGTGCAGTTTCAACACTGGCGTTGTCGCTCAGGTCACAGCCTGTAAGCAGCATAATCCCGCCTAACGTCAGCCCCTGTTTAAGAAAGTGACGTCGCTGTGCATTTACGGATTTTTCGGCGTCCTTGACCAGATATTCCGCGTCGCGGGAAGAGAGAAAGGTTGGTTTTTTCATGAGATACCCTTAGCGACCGCGTAGCATTGCCAGTAATGTTTTAGGAACGAGCAGCACCATAAGCAGGTGGATCACGACAAACACAACAATGAAGGACATACAAAAGAAGTGGATGTAACGTGCGGTGTCATAGCCTCCCAGCAGTTCACGTAAAAGCGGAAACTGAACGGATTTCCAGATAACCAGCCCGGAAAGCACAAGCATTACGCCGGTTAATATGGCCAGCAAGTAGGCCAGTTTTTGCACCATGTTGTAGTGGCTGAGATCGGCATGCTGCAGTTTTCCCCGCAGGGCCAGCGCCATATCCTTGAGTAACCCCTTAACAGACAAAGGGAAAAAGGTGCGAGCAAAGCGCCCGGTGACAATACCTAACGTGCAGTAGATCAGGCCGTTAATACCTAAAACCCACATCATGGCGAAGTGCCACTGCAGCGCGCCGCCCAGCCAGCCTCCCAGCGTGAAAGAGGACGGAAAAGTGAATGGGAACAACGGCGAGGCGTTATAAATTCGCCATCCGCTGAATACCATGCCAGCCATGGCGAGGGCATTAATCCAGTGACACACCCTGACCCAAAGGGGATGAATAACAGCTGTTGGCAGAGACATGGTGACCTCGTTATTCCATTGCGTGGTCAAATCCTAAGATAAATTCGGTCACCACATCCTCACGGAAGTTTAAATAAAATGTGATAACTCCGGCGGGCGTTATTAGGTAAGCTCAACTGTAATGAAACGGCGTGGATGTGGGTCATGAGTAACGCAAAGAAAATATTGCTGGTGGAGGACGATAGCGATATCGCCGCCTTCCTGAGCCTGAACTTAAAAGATGAAGGTTTTGAGATTGTGCACGAAGCCGATGGCGAACGTGCGCTGCTCCAACTGGAAAAACAGCACTGGGATGCCGTGATCCTCGATCTGATGCTGCCTGGCGTGGACGGGCTGGAGATCTGTCGCCGTATCCGCCAGATGACCCGCTATCTGCCTGTCATTATCATCAGCGCACGCACCAGCGAGACGCACCGGGTGCTGGGGCTCGAGATGGGGGCTGACGACTACCTGCCTAAACCGTTTTCCGTTCTGGAGCTGATTGCTCGCGTCAAGGCGCTCTTTCGACGTCAGGAAGCGATGGGGCAAAATCTTCGTCTGGAGGCGGGTATTATTCGCTGTCACGGCATGGAAATTGACCCCCTGGCACGAGAGGTTCGCCTGCGGGGGGAAACCATTGACTTGACCCCGCGTGAGTTTGATTTGCTCTACTGGTTTGCCCGTCATCCGGGCGAGGTGTTCTCCCGTTTATCGTTGCTGGATCATGTCTGGGGCTACCAGCATGAAGGGTACGAGCACACGGTAAATACGCACATTAACCGTCTGCGCGTCAAAATTGAAAAAGATGCTGCAGAGCCAGATATCATCCTGACGGTGTGGGGGAAAGGGTACAAATTTGCCGTCGAAAAAGCGGAGCCCCACGCATGATAAGCCACTTAACCTTGAGCCAGCGCCTGTCACTTCTTTTTAGCGCCACGCTTGTTTTATGCATGTTTGTGGCATGTGGCGTGCAGCTTTATAGCAGTAAGCAGTACGGCGATGCCATGGTGCAACGTCTGTCAGCGGGGTTGGCGCAGCAGATAGTGAACAGTGAACCGCTTCTTGATAACCAGGGTAAAGCAAACGCTGAGAATCTCAAATCGCTGTTCGATCGTCTGATGACGCTTAATCCCAGCGTTGAACTCTATGTGGTGTCGCCTCAGGGACATATTGTGGCAGACGCGGCCCCGGTCGGGCACATGAAGCGTCAAACGATTGACCTTACCCCGTTAAACAACTATTTATCCGGGGCTGCTTTCCCTGTGTATGGCGATGATCCACGAAGTCTGGATCAACGTAAGGTGTTCAGCGTGGCGCCGATCCTCCTTAACGGCAATCTGCACTCCTACTTGTATATTATTCTCCAGGGCGAAGACCTGAATGCACTGGCGAACACCGCGTGGCACAAGGCCCTGACCGACGCTATCGTAGGATCGCTTTTACTGGCATTACTCTTTGGCGCACTGGCCTGGTGGTTGGTCAAAAAATGGGTTACCCGTCCAGTGGAACAGTTAACCAGCGAGGTAAATGACCTTGAGCAGGACAGCATCAGCGCCATAAAAAGTCTGGCCGCCCGGCCGGTCAATCTGGCTCCTGAAAACGAAGTTGAACTGCTTCGTAACACGTTTATCGAATTATCGCGCAAGATTGCCTCACAATGGGATCAACTGGCTGACGGTGACCGCCAGCGCAGGGAGTTTATCGCCAATATCTCTCACGATCTTCGCACGCCGCTGACTTCGCTGCTGGGGTATCTCGAAACCCTCTCGCTTAAGTCCGCCACGTTGAGTGCCGAGGAGCAGAATCAATACCTGGCTATCGCACTGCGTCAGGGACAGAAAGTGCGCCATCTCTCTCAACAGCTGTTTGAACTGGCGCGCCTTGAGCATGGGGGGATTAAACCACAGCGCGAACGTTTTGCCATGGCTGAATTGATTTCAGATGTGGCGCAAAAATTCGAACTGACCACACAGACAAGGCAGTTGCGAATGCATATAGACGTCCCTGGCCCGCTGCCGCTGGTGTATGCCGATGTGTCGATGATTGAGCGGGTGGTCACGAATTTGCTGGATAATGCCGTTCGCCATACCCCGGCAGGAGGCGAGATTTTGCTTAAGGTCTGGCAGGAGAATGGGCTTCTGCAGGTTGAGGTGGCGGACAGTGGCTCAGGTATCGAGCGTGCATTGCGTGACGATCTGTTTCAGCGTCCTTCTGCGTTAAACCCGCAGGCATCGCGGGAGAATCGCGGCGGATTAGGCTTGCTGATTGTGAAGCGAATGCTGGAGCTGCATGGGGGAGGGATCAGGCTGATGGATTCGGTGAGCGGGGCACGTTTCCGGTTCTTTGTGCCGTTGTAAGAAATTGCCGGGTAAGGCGAAACCATCACCCGGCAAAAATACTTACTGCGGGAACCACTGATCGCTGATTTTCTGATAGGTGCCGTCCGCTTTAATTGCTTTCAGGGCGCCGTTCAGTTTTTCCAGCAACGCTTTGTTATCCGGACGTACTGCAATGCCCAGACCGGTACCGAAGTACTGTGGATCGGTCACTTTCTCGGTTGCGGTACCCAGCTGCGGGTTCGTTTTCAGCCACTCGTTCACCACGGCAGTGTCACCAAACACGCCATCAATACGGCCATTTTTCAGGTCGATAATCGCGTTCTGGTAGCTGTCGTAGGCCACGGTTTTCACTTCAGGATGTTTGTCCTGCAGGTATTTCTGGTGCGTGGTGCCGTTTTCCATCCCAATGCGTTTGCCTTTCAGCTCGTCAAAGGATTTATAAGCCCCTTTCTTCGCAATCACCACCGCCGAGTTGGCGTAGTACGGGTCGGTGAACGCGACCTGCTTGCTGCGTTCAGGCGTGATGTCCATCCCGGAGATCACCGCGTCGTATTTTTTGAACTTCAGCGACGGGATCAGGCTGTCAAAAGCATGGTTAGTAAAGGTGCAGTCGGCCTGCATTTGTTTGCACAGCGCTTTTGCCAGATCGATATCGAAACCGACGATCTGGTTGCTGGCATCCAGCGATTCAAACGGCGGATAGGTGGCGGACACGCCGAAATTGATTTTATCCGCAGCGGATGCGCCAGCGGCGAAGGTTGCGAGTAATGCGGCCAGAACTAACTTTTTCATTGTAATGCTCCCGTCTGTCTTATTTATGCGCCGTGTCTGCGGCCTGGATGTACAATGCCAGTTAATGAATTTGTATGCAATAAAAATGATTAAATATTATGTCTGTTGTAAAAAAAAGCGGATAACCCATCAGGTTACCCGCTCCATGAATACCGTTTTATGCATTCGCGTGGTTAATTTCTGCGCTCAAATGCCAGCGCTTTACGCTCAATCAGGCGCATCATCAGCGTCAACAGACCGTTAACCACCAGATACACCACGCCTGCGGCACCAAATACCATCACGTCATAGGTGCGTCCGTACAACAACTGTCCGTGACCCATCACTTCCATCAGGGTGATGGTGTAGGCCAGAGAGGTACTCTTGAACACCAGCACCACTTCGTTGGAGTACGAGGAGAGCGCGCGCTTAAAGGCGTACGGCAGCAAAATCGCCAGCGTGTCTTTCTTGCTCATGCCCAGCGCCCCGCACGACTGCCATTGCCCTTCAGGAATAGCGCGGATAGCCCCGTAGAACAGTTGGGTGGTGTAGGCAGCACTGTTCAGCGAAAGAGCAATCAGGGCACACAGCCACGGCTCAGAGAGCAGGTGCCAGATAACCGGGTAGTTCTGCAGCGACGGGAACTGGCCGGGCCCGTAGTAAATCAGGAAGATCTGCACCAGCAGCGGCGTACCGGTAAACAGGGTGATGTAGCCGCGCACAATCCACACCAGCACCGGCGTTTTTAGCGTCAGAATGATGGTGAAGATAAGGGCCAGGATCAGCGCCACGATGATGGACGCCACGGTCAGCGTCAGGCTGGTGTGCAGCCCTTTCATCAACTCGGGAAAATATTCAAGCATCAGCCTGGTCTCCGTTCAAAGCGCGTCGCACGCAGGTCAATACGCTTGAGGATGTACTGACTGAGCAACGTAATCACCAGGTAGATAGCTGCCGCCACAATGTACCAGGTAAACGGCTCCTGAGTACGGGTGGCGATGCTTTTGGTTTGCAGCATCAAATCATTTACGCTTATCAGGCTCACCAGAGCGGTATCTTTCAGCAGCACCAGCCACTGGTTACCGAGCCCCGGCAGGGCATGACGCCACATTTGCGGCATCACCAGACGGAAGAAGATGGCTGACTTCGACAAGCCTAACGCCTGACCGGATTCCCATTGCCCCTGCGGTACCGCTTTCAGCGCACCGCGCAGCGTTTGCGACGCGTAGGCGGAGTAGAGCAGAGAGAGGGCAATGACGCCGCACAGGAACGGGCTAACGTCAAAATTCTCAATTTGCATCTGCACCGGGATCTGCGCAACGCCAAGATTAATGGTGAAGCCGTCCGACAGCATTAACAGCAGCTGTGAGGAACCGAAATAGATAAAGAGGACCACCAGGATTTCCGGTAGTCCACGCAGCACGGTGACCAACGCGGAGCCTGCCCAGGCGACGGGGAACCATTTTGCTGATTCCCACACCGCGAAGAACATCGCCAGCACAAGGCCGATAATCAGTGCGCAAACGGCAAGGCCGACGGTCATCCCGGCGGCGCTTGCTAAAGGAAAAATTTCATTCATCAGGAATTACTTCTGGAACCATTTTTTGTAGATGGTTTCGTAGGTGCCGTCTTTCTTCACTTTTTCCAGCGCAGCGTTAAATTTCTGCTGCAGCTCAGTGTTGCCCTGACGAACGGCAATCCCCAGACCGGTGCCGAAGTAATCCTTATCGGTCACTTTGTCACCCACTGGTGCCAGCTTGTCGTTGGCTTTCAGCCACTCGGTCACGACAGCGGTATCACCGAAGACGCCGTCAATACGGCCATTCTGCAGATCCAGCTTCGCGTTCTGGTAGCTGTCATACGGAACAGTGGTGATCTCCGGATGTTTATCCATGATGAATTTCTGGTGCGTGGTGCCGTTCTGTACACCGACTTTCTTGCCTTTCAGCTGATCAACAGAGGTGAATTTCCCTTTCTGACCAATGAACAGGGCGGAGTTGTCGTAGTAAGGGGTGGTAAACAGCACCTGTTTTTCGCGCTCAGGCGTGATGTCCATACCGGCCATCACGGCGTCGATACGGCGGAACTTCAGGCTTGGAATCAGGCTGTCGAACGCCTGGTTGCTGAAGGTACAGGTTGCGTCGATCTCTTTACACAGGGCGTTTGCCAGATCCACATCGAAGCCCACAATCTTGTTGCTGGCATCCATGGACTCAAACGGAGGGTAAGACGCTTCCGTGGCGAAACGAATGGTCTGGGCTGCGGTAGCGGAAAGGGTAACGCCAGCAAGCAGCACGGCAAGTAATACTTTTTTCATTATATTTCCCCTGACACAATCAATGAGATAAATAGTTTTTGAAGGCATCGGTTTGCGGGTTGGAGAAGCAGCTCGCATCACCTTGCTCGACGATATAACCGTTTTCCATGTAAACCACGCGGCTGGCGGTTTTGCGCGCCACTTCCACTTCGTGGGTTACGATGACCTGAGTAATATTGGTTTCCGCCAGTTCACGAATGATGCTGACGATCTGGGCGGTGATTTCCGGGTCCAGCGCCGCCGTCGGTTCATCAAACAGCAGTACCGCAGGCTCCATCATCAACGCACGGGCAATCGCCACACGCTGTTGTTGTCCACCAGAAAGGTGCAGCGGATAGCGGTCGCTGTAAGGCTTAAGACGCAGACGTTCCAGCAGTTTTTCGGCACGCGCAATCGCCTGATCTTTGCTTAACCCCAGCACGCGGCACGGGGCTTCAATCAGGTTTTGCAGCACGGTCAGATGCGGCCAGAGATTGTATTGCTGGAAGACCATGCCGACGTTTTGACGCAGTTCGCGAATCGCTTTATCAGACGGGGTTTTCGCGAAATCAAAATGGTTACCGGCGATTGCCAGCGTACCTGAACGTGGCATTTCAAGCAGATTAAGGACACGCAGAAGGGAGCTTTTACCTGCACCGCTTGGGCCAAGCAAAACCAGCGTTTCGCCTTCCGGGCAGTTCAGCGTGATGTCAAACAGCGCCTGGTGTGCGCCGTAGAAGCAGTTAATGCCGTTTAGTTTAATACTCATCGGGGCAGTCTTTACTCATCCAGGCAATCTATAGCAATTGAGGCCGCAGATAGTACCGTTGACAGAATAGTTATGCAATATTTCTGCGTTAAAAGTTAAATATAACCCGTATTTCCTCTTAAACATAGCACAAAATAGCGAACGGCAAGGTCGGCGAGTATAAATGTCGGCATTCCGAATGAAATGCCGCACATTTTTCGGGGGTTACAATTTTGTATCGGATGGTTTAACGGTTTTCAATCGACTGACGCAGCGTGCCTGCCGGGGCATGAACGCTGCCGCCGACGTAGCGTACGTCGTCCACCGCCCAGCATTGACCCTCACGGATCATCAGCACTTCATCCTGCCAGGTCTGAGTACCCTGAGTTAGCTTCACACGCAGCGGAATGTTTCTCGCATCCGTGTTCGGGATAGTTGACGCGCTGGCCACTTCGGCGCTGTCAGGCAGCGTGGCGCGGCTGGAGAACGGATCGGATTTCAACAGCGCGTTGTGCTGCGGATCGCGGGTGGCGTCGTTCAGCAATTTTGCCAGTCCATCGCTGAGATACGGGCGCAGGCCGGTGAGATCGTTGCTGCGGTGCTGAATGCGATAATCATAGAACTGCTGCGCCACGGTGTCCGGGCCGCCATCAATACAGGGGCCGCTGCGGGTACCGATATCCTTAAAGGCTGGCGTGACCGTGGTAGTACAGGCGCTGAGCACCAGCGCGCAGGGCACGAAAAGTGTTAAAGCAGAATAGCGCATGTTGATTTCCTTATTTATTAACTATCCTTTCAATCATAGCGTAACGAACCGATAATGCTGTGCCTAAGGCATTGAACGCTAAAGAAGGAGATAAAATATGCAGTTTTCAACGACGCCAACCCTGGAAGGGCAGACCATTACCGAGTACTGCGGTGTGGTCACCGGTGAAGCGATTCTCGGTGCCAACATCTTCCGTGACTTTTTTGCCGGCATCCGCGATATCGTGGGTGGACGCTCTGGCGCATACGAAAAAGAGCTGCGCAAAGCGCGCGAGATTGCCTTTAAAGAGCTCGGCGAGCAGGCGGAAGCGCTCGGCGCGGATGCGGTCGTGGGGATTGATATCGACTACGAAACGGTCGGGAAAGATGCCAGCATGCTGATGGTGAGCGTAAGCGGTACGGCGGTGAAAACTCTTCGATGACGCGTTCGCTTACGGCGCTCCTGCTGGCGCTGTTGCTGGCAGGGTGCACCGCTGAAAAAGGGATTATTGATAAAGGTGCCTACGAGCTGGATACCCGGCATCAGGCGCAGGCGGCTTACCCGCGCATCAAGGTGCTGGTGATCCACTACACCGCGGATGATTTTGACAGCTCGCTCGCCACGCTAACGGATAAAAACGTCAGCTCTCACTATTTGATCCCTGCAAAGCCACCGGCACCGGAAGGAAAACCGCGCATCTGGCAACTGGTGCCCGAGAGCGAGCTGGCCTGGCATGCAGGCATTAGCTTCTGGCGGGGTACTAATCGTATCAATGATACATCTGTCGGCATTGAGCTGGAAAACCGTGGCTGGCAAAAGACGTCTGGCGTTAAGCACTTTACTCCTTTTGAACCTGCGCAGATCGCGGCGCTGGTGCCGCTCGCCAAAGACATTATTGCCCGCTACAACATCAGACCTGAAAATGTCGTGGCCCATTCGGATATCGCGCCGCAGCGTAAAGATGACCCCGGTCCGTTGTTTCCGTGGCGACAGCTGGCTCAGCAAGGCATCGGCGCATGGCCCGATCCCTCACGTGTTGCGTTCTATATGAACGGGCGTCCGCGCTATCAACAGGTGGATACTCCCGCGTTACTCGATCTCCTTGCGCGTTATGGCTATGAAGTACCGGCAGACAGTACGCCGGCGCAGCAAAAACGCATCATCATGGTCTTCCAGATGCATTTCCGGCCCGATCTGTGGAACGGAGTCGCGGATATCGAAACGATGGCCATTGCAGAAGCACTTCTAGAGAAATACGGGCAGGGGTAATCCTTCGGATTGCCCCCGAATGCGCCTGTTTATGCTGAATTGCTTGAGATTAATCTTAAGTACAAACTTAATTCATTTTTAGTTAATTGACTTAAAATTATCCGGATTTAAGATAGACACATAGCTTGCTAAGTAATGCGGCAAATAAATATAACGTACTCGCCCTTTATTTTCTCCTTGAGAATATCATCAGGAAAATATTAAAAGGTTAAGGTTTTATACCTTAGTCTTACTTTTTAAATTTCACATCTTAAATCGGGTATAATAATGTTAAGCATCTATGCGAAAAAATTACGTCCGCAGCATGAAATGGAAACCATTATCTCTGCAACGTCAGGTTTTGAAGAAAGAACCTTAAAGAAATGGCAAAAAATATCGACCTCTGATTCACAGTATATTCATATTATCGTCAGCGGCGAAGTTGAGTTCCGCCGTGAATCCGACGAGCTGTGTATGTTCACTGTGACGGGCCAGTGCATTTTTGGTCTCTCTGCCATGTACTACAACGCAACGCACATGTATGGCCTCGTTCGTGCCAATACCGTGGTGCGCTCAATTAAAAAAGAGGTTTTCGCCCAGCTAATGACTGAAAACAACTTATGGCCGGAACTGACTAAAGTCCTCTCCTGGTACATTTGTATGCTGAGCAAACGAGACGATGTGTTGGTTGCCCGCAGTGCCTATTCAGTCGTACGCGAATTCCTGTACGAAATTAATGAACTGATTATTCATCATCAACGTGATATTAATGTCTATGATTATATTCAGGAGTACACCAATCTGGCGCGTAGTACCATCATTAAAATTCTCTCCGACCTGAAAAAAGGTCAGTATATTGTCGTGGAAAAGGGGCGTCTCCTTAATATGGCAACATTGCCTGAGAAATATTAATTATTCCAGCCGATCGCCTTTCTGACTCAAAGGCGATCGGGTGTCTGCTTTATGTAATACACCAGACTGTGAATTCTCCTGCGTTTCGTCAACTGGCGGCGCGGGAATTTTTCCGTGCGAGTAATCCTGTTCTTGTTCTTTTAATGCCTGCTTAAACAACTCGGTTAACGATGAATTATTTGTGTCTGTGCTGGCGGGCGAAACATCGTGAGCTTCAGTTCCGGGTAACGTATCCCGCGACGTATCGTGCGGTTCCGTACCCTGAGGTGCCTGCTGCCAGTCGGCATCATCGCTGTTAATGGGAAGATCCTGCATGGCAGGAATATCATGGTGTACTGGCGCAGGTTTCGGCTCCGGATGCGGGAACGGTTTACTCACATACACATAGTGCATATCTGAAATCTGCGTCTCGGGTTTTACGACGCTGACCTTTTTTGCCAGTTCCGGTGCGGGATGACGCAGGTTCCAGTAGGTATGCGTGTACAGTCCCGCCATCAGCATGGCACACAGACTCACCATCCATACGACGGTGTAGGTGAATATTGTTCTCAGGTGGGGGAAACGATACGAAAACCAGACCGCCTCCCCGGTTGTGTAGCTGCGCTGAGCCGCAAGACAGATGGTAGACATCAGGAACGCCCCTCCTGCGTTTGAGTGGTCTGAATCAATACGCTCGGCGTGGTATTGGTTACGCGCATTAACTGCATCAACGTCTCTTCCCCGGGAATACCATCCACATGCAGATGCATTTTTTGCTGGAACTCGCGGGTGCGTTTCATCATTTCCGCCGTCCAGGTTTGAGAGTGGGTTTCCGGTTGGGCAAGGGCCTGACTCAACTGCTGGTCAAGCCAGGTCATATCTTTACTGTCGCTGGCGGCGCCGATCGCGTCTTTACCTTCCGGCGTCAGGCTGTGCAGTTGGGTGTAGTTTCCGGTCGCGTGTTGCTTAAACCAGTTGCGGCTCACCTGCCAGGTGCGGTTGTTCATCAGCAGGTCGATTGAGGTCTCTCCGACGCGGGCGACCACAGCATAGTTAAGGTGGTTACCCGTTTTCAGTTCACTGATCCACGGATAGCCCTCCTGTGTCAGCGCTTCCGGTGAGGCATTTCCCTGTTTGCACATCAGATTCACCTTCGCGGCGTTTTGACACAGAGCATCGTCCGCCGAGGCGTCATAACCCCACATCAGATAGAGCTGATGCATGGCATCTGACGGGGTGATCATTTCGTTATCGATAACCGGCACAACAGGCGCCTGAACTTTTGGCGTCTGATGCCGCCAGCTTACCGGAACCGGCAGCTGAACCGGAAGGCGTGCCGTCATCGCTGAGCTGAAATACCAGCCGCAGGCAGCGAACAGCACAGACGCGAATAACCCCACGGTAGCCAGGCGCTTACCGTATTTTTTCCCGGGCAGGACTTCTCCCGCGGCCAGGCGTAAATGACGTGGGCTGACCTGGCTTGCACGCTCGGTCCAGGCGGCAAGCATCGCGAGGTGCGCCAGTTCATTTAGCTTGCTGATATTCCCTTTGGTCAGGGCATGCATTTTACGCACGCGGGCCGGGGTTAACGGTGAGTTCTCGCATCCCTGTTCGTCACACTGCGCCTGCACGTAGTTGAGATATTCCCGGCAGGTGAGCGAGCGCAACGTGTGATGGGTGTGCGTATATTCCCGCAACACAGATTGCTGCATCAGGACGGCTTCCTGAGCTGCTGCGCCCATCAGCACGATGGAAAGAGCAAACTCCAGCTCCTGGGCGCGCGTGAGCAACAGAGCCAGCACCTCCCGGCAGGTGTCTTTCATGGCTTCGGTGTGGGTGAGCACCAGCACTTTCGACCTGGTTTTACCGCCTTGCCACTGGTGCAACACCGCATCCACCGCCTGAACCCTGTTCTTGTTCTCTTTCGTTCCCGGGTTGAGCTTATACAGCAGGCTACTGGCACTCAGTTTTGGGAACGCGTTGATGGCAAGAACATTAGGGTTAGCAGATTTCAGGGCATCGCTGAACTGGCCCAGCAGCGGGAGATCGTCAGAAAAGAGCCCCGTAATTCCCGCCAGCTGGGTTTTCTCTTTCAGCAGGTTGAAAACGTCCTGATGATAAGGCACCAGAAAATCCCCGGATAAACGAGTGATCTTCCGAAAGGGCGGATTTTTAAAATTAAAGTGGCTCTGATACATAACGACTTACCGTCTCTGATTGAATAGCAACAGGACGAGAAAGTAAAGCAACGCCACCGAGGGGGCAATTTATACACAGGGTAAAAATATCCTGCTGTCGATACCTAACATCTGAATTTTATACGGTCAATATGTTTTTTCATGAAAGTTAGCGGCAAAGCCAGTGGTCGTATTTATCGCGAGGGATTACGCTTTCCACACATATTAGTGCAGCGTGATGCTGCTTATTTTCGCTTTGCTAAAGGCCAGATGAAAAATGAGGTTCTCATATCTGTCTCGGTGGATAACGCCTTGCATTATGTTTGTGCTGTTAATTTTTTGCGGCCAGCAAGGGTATCGGACGTTTAAAGATTATAAAAAAGTGACGAATAAGTTGGTTAATTCTGATGTGCAGCCAGCGAAAAATCCTCGTGAAGAAAAGACATTCACACTTTTCGCCGCTGCTGTACGTCAGGATAACTTACCTGCGGCAGTCAAAGCCCCTCTGGCTGCGGAAATTGAAGGCATCGTACGCAGTGATGATACCTGGCTTTCCTTCGCCGTCATCAAAACACCCGGTGGTCAAAAGAGTTACCGCGAAGGTGAGCCACTGGCCGGATTTAACGATGCCTATATTCAGGAAATTAACAAAGATAATGTGGTGGTTAATTACGAAGGTGCTACGCAGGTACTGGCTTTAAATAAACCTGATTATTTTAAGGGCGGCGTTGACAACGGCCCGGTAACCCATTCGACGAAAGATGCAGGTGCGGACAATGTGCATCTGGATGATTATCTGGTGTTAAAACCAATAATCGAAAAGGGGCAACTGGAAGGCTATAACATTAATCCAAAGGACGCTTCCACCTTCTACAGCCATTCAGGGTTGAAAAAAGGGGATGTGGCAGTAGAAGTGAACTCAGTCGATATGACCGATCAAGCAAAGGCAAAAAGTATTATTGCCAGTTGGTCGAAAATGAAAGAAGCGGAGGTCGTCGTCAGACGTCACGCTCACCTTGAAAATATTCGGGTTAATGTTCTAAACAATTAACAAGTGTACAGACATGAAGAAATTTCCCTGGGCGTGCGTGGCGCTGACCGCATTGTCGTTATATTCGAGTTCGCTGCTTGCAGCCAACTTTAGCGCGAGCTTTAAAAATACCGATATCCGCGAGTTTATTGATACGGTTGGCCGCAATCTTAATAAAACCATTCTCGTCGACCCGTCCGTTCAGGGCACGGTGTCGGTCAGAACCTACAACGTGCTGACGGAAGATGAGTATTACCAGTTCTTTCTGAGCGTGCTGGATTTGTACGGGCTGTCGGTGATCCCGATGGACAACGGTATGGTCAAAGTGGTGCGCTCAAGCGTAGCCCGCACCGCCGGCGCACCGCTGGCAGACAGCAAAAATCCGGGCAAGGGTGATGAGATCATCACTCGCGTCGTGCGCATGGAAAATGTGCCAGTACGTGAACTGGCTCCGCTGCTGCGTCAGCTCAACGATGCCACCGGCATCGGCAACGTGGTCCATTTCGAGCCCTCCAACGTGCTGCTGTTAACCGGTAAAGCCTCAGTGGTGAACCGTCTGGTGGATCTGGTTCAGCGCGTGGATAAAGACGGGGTTCAGCGTCGTGAGATTGTGCCGCTGCGCTTTGCGTCCGCGAAGGAGCTCTCAGACATGTTGAACAATCTCAACAACGAAGAGCAGAAAGGGCAAAACGCGCCGCAACTGGCTACCAAAGTGGTGGCGGATGACGAAACGAATAGTCTGGTGATCAGCGGTTCGGAAGATGCGCGGATGCGTACCCGTTCCCTCATTCATCAACTGGATCGCGAGCAGAACAACGAGGGCAACACCCGCGTCTTCTATCTCAAATATGCCAGTGCCACGAAAGTGGTTCCGGTGCTTACCGGTATTGGCGAGCAGCTGAAAGATAAAGCGGGCACGCCTAAGGCGAAAACCGCTACTGCGACAAGCGATCTGAATATTACCGCTGATGAAGCAACCAACTCGCTGGTGATCACCGCGCAGCCTAACGTGATGAACTCTCTGGAGAAGGTGATCGACAAGCTCGACATCCGCCGTCCGCAGGTACTGGTAGAAGCGATCATTGCTGAGGTGCAGGACGGTAACGGACTGGACCTCGGCGTGCAGTGGACCAGTAAACATGGTGGTGTGCAGTTCGGCTCCACCGGGCTGCCCATCAGCCAGGTGAAAAATGGCGTGATGAAAGGGGCGAGTTTCACTGGCCTGGCGACAGGATTCTTTAACGGTGATTTCGGGGCCCTGATGACCGCGCTCTCAACCGATGGCAAAAATGACATTCTTTCGACCCCAAGCGTGGTCACGCTGGATAACAAAGAAGCGTCGTTCAACGTGGGTCAGGATGTGCCGGTGCTTTCCGGTTCGCAGACCACCAGTGGTGACAACGTCTTTAACTCTGTTGAGCGTAAGACGGTCGGTACCAAGCTGAAGATTGTGCCGCAAATCAACGACGGGGACATGATCCATCTGAAGATCGAGCAAGAAGTGTCCAGTGTCGACAACAGTGCAACGGAAGACGCCAGCCTCGGCCCAACCTTCAACACCCGTACCATCAACAACGAAGTGATGGTGCACAGTGGGCAGACGGTGGTGCTTGGCGGACTGATGGAAAACGTCACCAAACAGTCGGTTTCCAAAGTGCCGCTGCTCGGCGATATCCCGCTGGTCGGTCAGCTGTTCCGCTACACCTCGCAGGATACGTCCAAACGCAACCTGATGGTATTCATCCATACCACCGTCCTGCGTGATGACGATAACTACAGTGCGGCGTCGAAAGAGAAGTATGACCAAATCCGCGCTCGTCAGCAGCAGCGCGTGGAGGAGAAAAAGCTCGGTATCGTTGAGCCAACCGATAATGCGGTGTTGCCTGCATTGCCCTCTGCCTCCCGCAACCCGTTTAAAGAGTAAGGGAGGCATAACGTGGACGAGCTGGGGAAAACTCTGTGTAGCAGCAGCTACGCGAAAGATAATGGCGTTTTATTTTACAACAATGCTGTCTATATCCGTGATGACACCCCGGCGTTTGCCCTGCTGGAGGTACACCGGGTGCTGGGGCGCGCGTTCGTTCCGGTAACCCTGACGTCTGACGCTTTCGATGAGATGCTGGCCAAAATCTGGCAGCAGAGCAGCGGCGTGTCTCAGCAGCTGGTGGACGATATGGATGCAGATATCGATCTGATGGCGTTAACCGAGGAGATCCCGGATAACGAAGATCTGCTCGATAACGACGAAAACTCCCCGGTGATCCGCCTGATCAACGCCATTCTCGGCGAGGCGGTCAAGGATGGTGCGTCAGATATTCATATCGAAACCTTTGAGCGCACGCTGAGTATTCGCTTCCGCGTCGACGGCGTACTGCGCCCGGTGTTGCAGCCTGCGCGTAAACTCGCGCCGCTGCTGGTGTCGCGTATTAAAGTCATGTCAAAACTGGATATCGCCGAGAAGCGCCTGCCGCAGGATGGCCGTATCTCCCTGCGCATTGGTCGTAAGGCGATTGACGTGCGTGTGTCGACCATTCCATCTCAGTATGGCGAGCGCGTGGTAATGCGTCTGCTCGATAAAAGCAATCTCAAGCCCGACATCAACAAGCTGGGGCTGATTGATGAAGAGCTGGAGAAGTTAAAAGGGCTGATTGACCGTCCGCACGGCATTATCCTGGTCACCGGGCCAACGGGTTCCGGTAAAAGTACCACCCTGTACGCCATTCTGTCGGCGCTGAACGGCCATGAACGCAATATTCTGACCGTTGAAGATCCGATTGAATACGAGCTGGAAGGGGTGGGGCAGACGCAGGTTAACCCGCGCGTGGACATGACCTTTGCCCGCGGACTGCGCGCAATTCTGCGTCAGGACCCGGACGTGGTGATGATTGGGGAAATTCGTGATGGTGAGACCGCGCAAATTGCGGTGCAGGCGTCGCTGACCGGTCACCTGGTCATGTCTACGCTGCACACCAACAGTGCCGCAGGGGCGATTACCCGTCTGCGGGATATGGGGCTGGAGTCCTTTTTAATCGGTTCATCGTTACTCGGTGTCATTGCCCAGCGTCTGGTGCGTCGGTTGTGTTCTCACTGCCGAACCACCAGTCCGCTGGATGACAATGAAAAGGCGTTGTTCAGTTTTATGGAGACGCCACCCAAAACGATCTATCGCGCGGTAGGGTGCGAGCACTGCCGCCAGAGCGGCTATCAGGGCCGGGCCGGTATTCATGAATTCCTGGTGGTGGACAGCACTATGCGCCGCGCCATTCATGAAGATAAAGATGAAATGTCCATCGAGACACAGCTCTTTAAGCAGGCCTACAGCCTGCGTGAAAACGGGCTGTTGAAAGTGATCGGCGGCGTAACGTCTCTCGAAGAGGTGATGCGGGTGACCGCCGAGCGTGGAGGGGATGCGTAATGGCCTTCTACGCCTGGACGGCAACGGATGTCGCGGGCAAAACCGTGCGTGGCGCGTTGCAGGCCGAAGGGCAGAAGCAGGTTCGCCAGATGTTGCGCGAGCAAAAGCTGATGCCCGTCAGCATTACCGAGACCCGTGAAGCAGCGTCAGCCGGAAAAACGAAAACGGGGACAAAGCTCTCCACCCCGGTGCTGTCGATGTTTACCCGCCAGCTCTCCACGCTGGTCAACGCCGCGCTGCCGCTGGAGAGCGCGCTGAAAGCAATCTCGAAGCAGACGGAAGACAAAAAGCTGGCGGCGATGGTGGTGGAGATCCGCGAGAAGGTAGTGGAGGGACACACGCTCTTTGACGCCTTCAGCCAGTTTCCGCGCACCTTCGACAAACTCTACTGCACGCTGGTGATGGCTGGTGAAAAGACCGGCCACCTGGGCGATGTGCTGGAGAAGCTGGCCGAGTACAACGAGCAGCGTCAGAAGATGAAAAGCAAGCTGACGCAGGCGATGGTCTACCCCATCACCCTGACGGTGGTGGCCATCGCGGTCATCAGCATTCTGCTGGTGGCGGTGGTGCCGCAGGTGATTGAACAGTTCACCCACATGAAGCAGCAACTGCCGATCACCACCCGGACGCTGATTGCGGTGAGTGATTTCCTGCAGGCCTACGGCATCTACATTGTCGGCGTGCTGGGCGGTGGATTCGTCAGCTTTAAGGCCTGGCTCAGACATACCAAAAACCGTTTCAAATGGAACCACTGGCTGGTCAACGGATCGCCAGTTAAAAAGCTGGTGTGCGCCATTAACAGCGCCCGTTATATCCGTACCTTAAGTATCCTTCAGGCCAGCAGCGTGCCGTTACTGGAAGGGATGTATATCGCGATGGACGGCATTGAAAACCTCTATGCCCGGCAGGTGCTGGAGCAGGCAGCAGATACTGTGCGCCAGGGGGCGTCACTGTATGCCGCGCTGGAACAGGCGAAATTATTCCCGCCGACCATGCTGTATATGATTGCCTCCGGCGAAGAGAGCGGCGAATTAGGCAATTTAATGGATCGCGCGGCGGAAAACCAGGAATCGGCATTACAGCATCGAATTACGTTAACGCTGTCGGTATTTGAACCGGCACTGGTGGTATCCATGGCAACGATTGTTTTATTCATCGTGCTGTCAATATTACAACCGCTTCTGCAACTTAATAATATGGTAGGTTAAAACATGGCTATGAAAAGAAAACACCTGGCACGCCAGGCGGGGTTTACTTTGCTCGAATTAATGGTGGTTATTGTTATTCTCGGCGTGTTAGCGAGTATGGTGGTGCCAAACTTAATGGGAAATAAAGAAAAGGCCGATACCCAAAAAGCGACCAGCGATATTGTCGCGCTCGAAGGCTCCCTGGATATGTATAAGCTGGATAACCACCGTTATCCGACGACGGAACAGGGTTTGCAGGCGCTGGTGACTAAACCTGAAATCGCACCCATCCCGAACGGCTACCGTGCTGACGGCTATATTCGTCGACTGCCTCAGGACCCATGGGGCGGAGAGTATATTCTGGTGAGCCCGGGCGAACACGGTGCGGTCGATGTCTTCTCGGCAGGGCCTGATGGTGAAGCTAATACCGCCGATGATATTACGAACTGGTCTCTGGATAAAAAAGAGAAATGATGAAAAATCAACGCGGCTTTACGTTGCTGGAAATTATTCTGGCGCTGGTGATATTTGCCAGTTGCGCCATGATGGTGGTGTCAACAATACCTTCGCGCAGCGGTGCGGATATATTTGGCCAGCAATTAAAAGCCCTCGTTGATTATGGTTCAGACCGTGCGGTGATGGACGGAAATATCGTCGGGCTGGTGCTAACCACGGATAACTATCAGTTGGTGACGCTCGACGATAAAAACGGCGAGCGGCACTGGGTACCGTTATCCGCAGGTCGTATTACCACCAAAGGCGATTTCCCTGAGGAGATGCACGTTTCGCTCTCGCCGCAGCGCCTGGCCGCCACGGTCGCCTCCGAGCCGCAGGTGCTCTTTTTGCCGGATGGTGAAATCAGCCGCTTCACGCTGACGCTGCAAAGCTACGACAAACAGCACCATTTTCGCGTGGTGTCGCAAGGTGCGGCCCCGGTATCGGTAGAAAACGATGACTAAAGGCAACGCTAAGCAAAAGGGCATGACGCTGCTGGAGGTGATGGTCGCGCTGGTCATCTTCTCGACTGCCGCACTGGCGCTGATGAACTCGGTCTCCCTGAACGTGCGTTTCACCCATGGTCTGGCCGACACATTGCAGGCGAGCTGGGTTGCCGAGAACCAGCTGGCGGAAGCGCAGCTCGCGAAAACCGACTTCCCGGATGCTGAGCAGCAGGGAACGGAAATCATGGGCGGACGCAGCTGGAACTGGCGCAAGCAGCGGGTCAAAACCGCCGACAACAGCTGGGCTAACGCCATCCGCGTGTATGCGGAAGGCGACGACAGCCAGCCGGTAATCTCACTGCAAATCATTGGGCCGGGAGAGAGCAAGTGAAGAAAACCCGACGCCAGCGCGGATTTACCCTGCTGGAGATCATGATTGCGCTGACCATCTTTGCGGTGATCAGCACCCTGGCCTGGCAAATTCTGGACGGCGCGATGCGTACCAGCTCGGCCACCGATGCCAGCGCGGCGAAGCTCAATCAGCTTCAGCGGGCCTGGAACCTGATGGAGCGTGATTTCTACCAGCTTCAGGCGCGCGCCCCGCGTAATGAGCCGGATCGGTTTCGTCAGGTTGGTGATGTGCTTGAACTGACCACCCTGAACGGCGTGAGCGGAACGGTACAACTGGAGCGCGTGCGCTGGCGGCTGGAAGAGGGGCGCCTGTATCGCGACGTCTGGCCGGTGATTGACGGCCCGGCGGACGCCAAACCCGACGAGGTGCCGATTGTCAGCGAGGTGAAATCCCTGCAGTGGCGTTTTTACCATCAGGGCTGGCTGAAAAGCTGGAGCGACCCGGCGCATCTGCCGGACGGCGTAGAACTGACGCTGACCATGGAAAACGGTGATACCTGGCGCTGGGTGTTTACGACCCCGGGCGATCTGCCGGAAGCTGCGTCGCCTGTGTCGCCAGCGGCACCGGAAGCAACATCATGAGTGTATTACGCAAACAGAAAGGGGTGGCCCTGCTGGTGGTGTTGATCCTGCTGGTCATGATGTCGGCGCTGGCCGCTAAAATCAGCCAGCAATTTTGCCGCAACCTGCAAAAAACGCATTACCAGGTGAGCCAGCAGCAGCTGCGCTGGGCGATGCAGGCGCAGGAGAAGGTGGTGAAAGACCGGCTGCAAGCCGACGCCAGCGGTGAGAGTAAAGCCCTCACGCTTGAGGGCGACTGGCATCAACCGCTGGAAACACGCGGGGAAGACTATACGGTCGTCAGCCAGGTAGAAGACGCGCAGGACTGTTTTAACGTCAACAACCTGCTGGCCGCTGAGAAAATTGCCCAGGGGCAAAATGTGCCTGTCACACCGGAAAAATCGCGTAAAGAGCAGATTGTTGAACAGCTTCTGACAGAGAGTGGCCTGAGCCACAACACGGCAGAAGAGGTGTATCAACAGCTGGTGGACTATCTCGATGGCGATACGACGACGGCCAAAGAGGGTAGCGAGACCGATGCCTGGGCTGGCGTGGTGCCCGCCCGACAACCGGCGAACCAGATGATGCGCACGATTGCGGAGATCGCAATGCTGCCGGCATTTCCGGCAACGGCATACCCGAAGGTGAACAAGCTGTTATGCGCATTACCGGACTCCGCCAGCAAGGTGGATGTGAACACGCTGAAACCGGCGCAGGCGGCCTTACTGGCCGCAATGTTCCCCGGAAAAATAACCGAAGATGACGCCCTGCGCCTGATTGAATCGCGCCCTGAAACTGGCTGGGAAAATATGGAAGCGTTCAGCAAAGCGCTGGAACGGGCCTTCCCACAGCTAAAAGACGATCTCCCGCAGGTGGCTGAGTTCTTCTCAACCAATAGCCGGTATTTCCGCGTCAATTATACCGGCAATACTGATGAATTAACGCTTCGCGTGGTGAGCCAGCTTCAGGTCAACAGTGAGGCTGGCGAGATCGTGACGTGGCAACGTCGTTACCGAATGATTGAATAAGAAAAGTTGAACGCTATGAAACAGGTACTTTTTGTTCGTCCCGACAGCCGCGAGGACGGGAAAATAATGTGGTGTCTCTCCGGCTGCGAACAGGTTGAGGTAGTGGATAGCCTGGACGCACTGGTGGAGCATCCTCTGGCAGCCCGTGTTTGTCTGCTGCTGCCCGCGAGCAACATGATCTTCCGCCATTTTACGCTGCCGAAGAAAGTCGCCTCGCAGGCGACGGCGTTCTCGTGGATGGCAGAAGAGACGCTGATGGGTGATGTGGACAACCTTCACTGGACGGTGCTTAACAAAAAGGGTGCCGAGGTTGACGCCGTAGCCATCGACGCCGATTGTCTGCGCGGGTGGTTAACCCGCTGCCAGGAGGCCGGTTTGAAGGTCATACAGGCGCTGCCGGATGCCTGGCTGCTGCCCGCAACGGCAGGCGGAAACACGCTTGTCGCCATGGACAATGGTTACTGGCTGCGTTCATCGCCGCATGCCGCCTGCGAAATAGCGCCGGGCCTGTTGCCCCTTTTACTGCAGAAAGCGGGAGAGGGGGAGGTGTGCTGTTACGGGGAAACGCCTGCCGATGTTGACGTCGATACCGTGCAACCCTGGCAGCATCCACTGGTGTTGATCCAGCCGCAGTGGCAAACCTGCCGCGTCACGCTCCTGCATGGTCAGTTCAGCGCGAAAGCGAGCACGGGTAAAGCCGCGAAGAGCATCAAAGCGGCGATGGCCGCAGCGGGCCTGCTCTCTCTTGGCCTGTTACTGGGCCCGCGGATCGCCATGGCCTGGATGCTGGTGCAACAGGAAAATCAGGTTCAGCAGGAGATCCTTCAGGTTTATCAGCATCACTTCCCCAGTATGCGTCAGCAGACCAATATCAAATATCACTTTGGTCAAAACATGAAAAAGCAGAGTAAAGGGATATTTCTGCAACTGGACGATCTGGAAAAAGCCAGACAGGCGGTACCAGGAATGGAGATCTCTCTGCTCGAATACGATGCCCGGCAAAACTCGCTGACGCTGAGCGTCAGTTCGCAAAGCCAAACTGCATTGCAGACGTTTGTGAATCAGGCGGGTGAAAATTTTGATTTCACCCTGCAGCCTGTTTCTACGTCTGCTCCTTATACCGCTATGATCGCCGGGAAATATAAATGAAAGCGCGAATCGCACAGCTCAAGTCTCGTTACCAGCATTACAGCGCCAGAGAAAAAAACATCCTGAAAATATGTGCTATTACCGTATTGGGGGGCGCTATATATTATGCAGGTGTTATTCCTCTGGATAATATGATTCAAAATAGTAAAGCCACGCTCACCAGACAAAAAGAGACGCTGAACTGGATGCGCAGCGAAATAAATAAAAACCACCTTCCGGTTCAGGTTGTTAAAACAAACAATCCGCGCACGGTGGTGGAAAACAGCGCACATGAAATTAATCTCTCTCTGACCGATGTGCGTCAGGATGGACAAACATTATCGTTCGTGGTTAGTCGCGTTAACGTCTACGAATTAAAAAGCTGGCTGCGGGAAATTAACCAGACATCCGGTGTCAGACTGCAAAAAATGAACCTCACACCGGTCGATCATCTCAGCGATGTGAAAGCAGAAATACAGCTCACCTGGAGCAAAACCGCATGAATACTTTCGCGCTGATGCGGGACACCTGGCCTGTGGGGTTCCCGGCAATGAGTGCGATATTGGGCAGCATTGTGGGGAGTTTTCTTGGCGTCGTCGCCGAGCGCGTACCTGGCATGGTGATGGAAGAGGAAGGCAGTAGCAATTTGCTGTTCCCAGCCTCGCACTGCCCGGTATGCCAGCACACGCTTGCCGCCTGGGAGAATATCCCGCTGGTCAGCTGGCTTGTTTTACGCGGACGCTGTCGAAGCTGCCACACCGCCATCCCATTGCGGATATTTTTAATCGAACTTTTTTCTGCACTTTTTTTTGGTATTACAGCCTGGTGTATGCCGGACGTACAGGCATTGTTTTCCCTTTGGCTGCTGGCCGCTTTTTTATTGCCGCTGACCATGATCGACTGGCGGTATCAACTGCTGCCGGATTGCCTGACCCAGCCGCTGCTCTGGGCGGGATTGCTGCTCCATGCTTTTGACCACCGGTTGCCCTTACGGGATGCGCTGTTCGGTGCCGTGGCGGGTTACCTGTCGCTCTGGTTACTTTATTGGGCGTTTCGCCTGACAACCGGGCGGGAAGGTCTGGGGTACGGCGATTTTAAGCTGCTGGCGGCCTTAGGGGCCTGGTGCGGCTGGCAGTCGTTGCCTGTACTTGAATTAGTGGCAGCGTTGAGCGGTATTGTCGGCTATTTCACGTTATTTAATTTAAATAAAAATAACCTCACGATTTCTTTCGGGCCGTATCTCTCATTTGCTGGAATAGTGGTGTTTATTAGTCAGCAGTTTGCTTTCATTTTTTAAATATTCAGGTCAAGTTTTTTTATAAATTTTTTTGACGGTGGAAGAGAAGGACGTCTCTTTGCGCCCAGTGTATCGTAAGGGATATAAGCTACACGGAATTGGGGCTTGTATCTTTTTATGGAGGAATACAACGCAGCAAAAACGTTTTTTTTTCTCGGTTTTCAGATTGGTTAAATACGCATTACGCAAAAAGCTCCATGTTCTCAAGGAAGACATGGATGATTAACGTTACGAATAAATTTATCAGGAAATAAAAATGAAATTTATGAAGCCTAAATATCTGGCGCTCTTTATTGCGGCGGCAACCAGCTCCGCATTTGCTGCAGCACCGGGTACACCGACGATCGGCTACGGTAATGACAAATTTGCCCTTGTTGAAGTCGATCAGGCAGCACAGGATTACAACAGCCTTGTCAAAGTACATAAAGACGGCGTGGATGTAAAAGTGGAGTGGAACGTCTGGAGCGGTGATGCACCGACGTCCGCGAAGGTGCTGCTGGACGGCCAAACCGTCTGGACCGGTGCGGGCAGCGCATCAGGTTCTGCCACCTTCAAGGTGAAAAAAGGCGGACGTTACCAGGAGCAGGTAGAGCTTTGTAACACCAGTGGTTGTAGCAAAAGCGCCAGCAAGCTGATTATTGTCGCGGATACCGACGGTAGCCACTTGCTTCCTCTCAATACTACCATGAAGGAAAACAACAAGACCTTTGCTCAGCATACTGACAAAGTGGTGGGGGCTTACTTCCCGGAATGGGGCGTCTATGACCGTAACTTCCAGGTCGATAAAATCCCGGCGGCTAACCTGAACCATATTCTGTATGGCTTCATTCCAATCTGTGGCGGTGACGGCATCAACGACAGCCTGAAAACCATCGAAGGGGGTAACAGCTTCCAGGCGTTGCAACGTGCCTGTAACGGTCGTCCGGATTATACCGTTGCCATTCACGATCCGTGGGCGGCGCTGCAAAAACCACAGGCCGGCGTTTCTGGCTGGGATGACCCCTACAAAGGTAACTTTGGTCAGTTGATGGCGCTGAAAAAAGCACATCCAGGGCTGAAAGTACTGCCATCTATCGGTGGCTGGACTCTCTCCGATCCGTTCTTCCAGATGAACAACCCTGCTATTCGCTCCCGCTTCGTGGCATCGGTGAAAGAGTTCCTGCAAACCTGGAAATTCTTTGACGGTGTGGATATCGACTGGGAATTCCCGGGCGGCGGCGGTGAGAACACGGCACTGGGTAATCCGCAGCAGGATAAAGCGACGTATACCGCGCTGATGCATGATTTGCGCACGATGCTGAACGAACTCTCCAGCGAAACTGGCCGTACTTATGAACTGACCACCGCGATCGGTTCCGGCAAAGATAAGATCGAAGACGTGGATTACACCACCACACAGCAGTATCTCGATCACATCTTCCTGATGAGCTATGACTTCTACGGCGGCTGGAGCAATACAGAGTTGGGTCACCAGGCTGCGCTGAAAGCACCTGCATGGCGTCCGGACACAAACTACACCACCGAAAACGGCGTTAACGCGCTGCTGCAGCAGGGCGTACAGCCTGGCAAGATTGTGGTGGGAACCGCCATGTACGGCCGCGGCTGGACGGGGGTTCATGGTTACACCGGCAACAATCCGTTCACTGGCACCGCCACCGGCAAGGTGAAAGGGACCTGGGAACCGGGCGTGGTTGACTACCGTCAGATTGTGAATGAGTACAAAGGCAAGCCGGGTTGGGAATACGGTTACGACGCAGACGCTGAAGCACCGTACGTCTTCAATAAATCCACTGGCGACCTGATCACTTATGAAGATGCGCGTTCTGCTGCCGCAAAAGGCAAGTATGTTATGGCGAATCAGCTGGGCGGTCTGTTCTCCTGGTCCATTGACTCAGATAACGGCGACATTCTGAACGCCATGAATGAAAGCCTGCTGGGCGGTAGTTCAACCCCGGTTGAACCTGTTGTCACCAACCATGCGCCGATTGCCTCCTCGACCGATCTTAACGTCTCTGGCCCGGCGACCGTAACGCTCGACGGGTCTGCTTCCAGCGATCCGGATGGCGATGCAATCACCTATAAGTGGACCCAGATTTCTGGCCCATCGGTGACGCTCACCAACAGCACCAAAGCGAAAGCCACCTTCAACGTGGCTGCGGTGACCAGCGATCAGACGATGGCATTCCGCCTGACCGTGACTGACGCGAAAGGACTGAGCAACGCGATTGATGTGCAGGTTGTAAACAAAGCGCCAAAAGCGAACCAGGCACCGGTTGTGAACCCAATGGAAGCAGTGACGCTGCAGGCAGGTGAAACCTATGCGCTGCACGCGCAGGCCGCGGATCCAGACGGTGATGCACTGACCTACGCCTGGAGCGTTCCGGCGGATATGCACGCGACCGGGACTGATACGGCGAACGTGAATATCACTGCGCCAGATGTGACCTCCGCCTCGACTTACACCCTGAGTGTCGTCGTAAGCGATGGTAAAACCAGCGTGCAGTCTAACGTGCAGGTCACGGTGAATCCTAAACCTGCTGACGTCACCCCGCCTGCTGATGAAGTGACCCCTCCGTCTGATGAAGTGACACCTCCTTCGGATGAAGGCACGGCAACCGGTAGCTGCGACGCGCCAGTCGATGCTAACGCCAGCAAATATGCCGCATGGGATGCCAGCAAAATATACAACAATGGCGACACCGTGAGTGCCGACCACCTGGTGTGGAAAGCGAAATACTGGACGCAAGGTAACAAACCTGGCTTCGGTGTGGATGCCTGGGAACTGGTGAGCAACGTGAAGATGAACTGGCGTTCTGACCTGGTCTACAACGGCGGTGAAACCACCACTTACCAGGGTAACGTTTACCGTGCCAAATGGTGGACCCGTGGCGATAACCCGGCTAATAGCGACGTATGGGTGAAAGAAGGCGCATCAACAGATTGCAAATAATCTAACCCGATAATCACTCCCCCTCACGAAGGGGGAGTGATGAAAAATTCATTTTACAGGATGTTGGTAGGGAGAAATAACAGAAACTGTCAGCAGGTAAAAATGAAAAAGATCATTTTGTTGTTATTAATAATAAGCCAAAGCGCACTGGCAAACTGTTGGGATAATGCGGCACGTTATTATCATGTCGACCCGTATTTATTGTATGCCATAGCCAATGTCGAATCCGGTATGAATCCGTATGCGGTGGGACAAAATCATGATGGCACGCGTGATGTTGGGTTGATGCAAATTAACAGCTCACATTTTACGGAACTGGAGACCAGAGGTATTGATGAACGCAGACTGATGACCGAGCCCTGTACCTCCATCATGGTCGGTGCTTCCATTTTGTCCGGAATGATTAAGGTCTATGGCTATAACTGGGAGGCTGTCGGCGCGTATAACGCAGGTTTAAAAAAAGAGAATTATCCGCAGCGTATGATCTATGCCCATAAAGTCTGGAAAAAATATCAGCAATTAAAATTAGCTGCACAATATTAATGTTTTTTATTTTTGAAGAATTCCTCAGGGTGTTCTTCGAAAAGAAAAAACAGCTGTCTGTGGTTTATGTATTAATGGATTAATACATAAACCGGGATTTTAATTTTAACTTCAATTAACAGGAATCGGAAATGAACAAAAGGACGTTACTAAGTGTGCTCGTTGCCGGAGCATGCGTAGCTCCCTTTATGGCACAGGCTGCCTCGCTGCAAGCGACCACCAGTGAGCCATACACCATGAAAGCCAGCGATCTGGCGAAGAAAGAAAAAGAGCTGACCAGTTTCCCGCTGATGGCCTCAGTGAAAGAGACCATTCAGACGCTGGATAATGCGCAGGTTGAACTGATTGAGCCAGGCCGTGCAGCGAACCCGGAAAACGTGAAGCGCGTTGAAGGCATTGTTAAGGCCAGCGACTGGGAATATCTCTTCCCGCTGCGTGCGCAGGCGTACACCTATAGCAACTTCCTGAAAGCGGTCGGTAAATTCCCGGCGCTGTGTAAGACCTATAAGGATGGTCGCGACAGCGACGCCATCTGCCGTAAAGAGCTGGCAACCATGTTTGCTCACTTCGCTCAGGAGACTGGCGGCCATGAAAGCTGGCGTCCGGAAGCCGAATGGCGTCAGGCGCTGGTTCACGTACGTGAAATGGGCTGGAGCGAAGGGCAGAAGGGGGGCTATAACGGCGAATGTAACCCGGACGTCTGGCAGGGTCAGACCTGGCCGTGCGGTAAAGATAAAGACGGCGATTTCCTGAGCTACTTCGGTCGCGGCGCGAAACAGTTGTCTTACAACTACAACTATGGCCCGTTCTCTGAAGCGATGTACGGTGACGTGCGTACGCTGCTCGATAAACCTGAGCTGGTGGCGGATACCTGGCTGAACCTGGCGAGTGCGATCTTCTTCTTCGCCTATCCACAGCCACCAAAACCCAGCATGCTGCAGGTTATTGACGGCACATGGCAGCCGAACGATCGCGATAAAGCCAACGGTCTGGTACCGGGCTTCGGCGTGACCACCCAGATCATCAACGGCGGCGTAGAATGCGGCGGTCCGACTGAAATTGCCCAGTCGCAAAACCGTATCAAGTACTACAAAGAGTTCGCGAACTACCTGAAGGTTCCGGTTCCGGCGAATGAAGTGCTGGGCTGCGCCAACATGAAGCAGTTCGATGAAGGAGGTGCTGGCGCGCTGAAGATTTACTGGGAGCAGGACTGGGGATGGAGCGCGGATACACCAAGCGGTCAGACGTACTCTTGCCAGCTGGTGGGCTACCAGACGCCATACAGCGCGTTCAAAGAGGGCGACTACAGCAAATGCGTACAGCACTTCTTTAACGTGAATATCGTTAACGATGACGGCTCAACAACCACGCCGGATGAAACCCCGGTAGCACCAGCGCCATCGGAAGAGGAAACCCCGGCTCCGGCGCCCGTTCCGGATGAAACGCCTGCAGAACCGACGGCTGTCAATCACGCACCGGTCGCGCATATTGCCGGCCCAATCGGTGCGGTTGACGCAGGTGCACAGGTTTCTCTGAGCGCCGAAGGTTCGACAGATGCTGATGGTAACAAACTGACTTATACCTGGCGCTCTCAGGATGGTCAGACTGTGACGGGTCAGGATAAAGCGGTTGTGACCTTCAGAGCCCCAGAAGCGGCGACGGCGCAGCAGGTTGAAATTAGCCTCACGGTTAGCGACGGTGAACTGAGCAGCACAACCTCTTATCTGCTGAACGTGAAGGCGAAAGCGGTTCCTTCTCAGGACGAAGGGACATCCGACTCTTACGCCGCGTGGAGTGCGAACAGTAAGTACAAAGCAGGTGATATCGTGAACAACCACGGTAAACTCTTCCAGTGCAAACCGTTCCCGTACAGCGGCTGGTGTAACACGGCTCCGGCGTACTATGAACCCGGCGCAGGTCTGGCATGGTCTGACGCCTGGACGGCGCTGTAAAAGCAAACGGCAACCGAAGGGTTGCCGTTTTCGTGTTCGCACCTTGCTGTTGTAGGCCCGGTAAGGCGAAGCCGCCACCGGGCAAAAAGGCTAGCGATGAAGCTTCCCGTGGTCCCGCAACCACGCCGCCGTGCGCACAATCCCTTCATCCAGCGTCACGATCGGTTTATACCCCAGCTCGTTCTCTGCGCGGGTAATATCCAGCGTGAAATCAAAGTTGAGCTTGGATACCCCATAGTGCGTCAGCGCGGGCTCTTTGGCCGATTTACTGCCAAAACGCTCCATGCTGCGGGCGATCATGTCCAGCATCGGGTAGGGCACGGAACGGATACGGCAGTTGATCTGCAGTTCATCAATCAGCCGTTGCACAATGCTGCGTAACGAACACGGCTCGCCGTTGGTGATGTTGTAGGCACGGCCGGAAATCAGCTTATCGCAGTCCGGCTGACTTGCCAGCCACATGGCGTGAACCGCATTTTCATAGTAGGTCATATCCACCAGCGCATCGCCGCCGCGCGGCAGCAGCACGCTGCCGTAGTGGTGCATCATCTGCGCCAGACGCGGAATAAACACCTTGTCGTGCGGCCCGAACAGGCTCTGCGGACGCAGTACCGTAAAACGGGTATGCGGGTTTGACTGCGCCAGCAGGTCAATCACCTCTTCGCTGGCCGCCTTGCTGCGGGCAAACTCACAGGCAAAACGTGCGGGGCGGAAATCTTCCTGCACGTCACGATGGTGGTGATAATCGAAATAGAGCGATGGGGAGGAGATATGGATAAAGTTACGCACGCCCCAGGCAACGGCCCATTCGCCCAGACGGCGGGTTGCCCGCACGTTAGCGAGGTCAAAGGCTTCCTGGGTTCCCCACGGAGAGGTGAAACTGGAGCAGTGCCACAGCGTGTCGATACCGGCGAGCATCACTTTCGCCTGAGAGGAGACCAGCTCCGTCAGGTCAGCATGGACAAACTCTGCGCCCATTTTTTGCAGCAGTTTTCCCATCGCTTCGTTGCGACCGGTAGCCCTGACGCTGATGCCTTTGTTGCGCAGAAATTCGACCGCATTTCGGCCTAAGCCGCTGGTCGCCCCGGTAACCAGTACCTTCATATCAATCCACTGTGTTGAAAAAGAATTTCGTGCGCATTCTTTCGTGAATTACGGCGGGTTGCAATGGGAAAGGTGAAAGAAAGAGAGTTTTATTTAGAACTTTTCCGTCTTTTGTTCTGCCAGTTGCGCAATCCGCTTCGCCATTCCCCGGAAGATAAACAGATGTGCGGGGATCATGAACAACCAGTAGAACAGACCCGGCATCCCGTGCGGATGCCACCAGGCGCGGACATCCAGTTCGCGATGGTCGCCTTTGTCTTTCAGCGTAAAGCAGAGTCGACCCAGCCCCGGAGCTTTCATACCGAACAGCAGTGCCAGCTGCTTTTCCGGCTCGACGATGATGACCTTCCAGCTGTCGACCGCATCGCCCACTTCAAGGTAAGGACGAGCAGGGCGGCCTTTTGCCAGCCTGTGTCCCACCAGCAGATCCATTGCTCCACGCGTTTGCCAGAGAATATTGCCGAAGAAATAACGTTCTTTGCCGCCAATCTGGTTCACCACGTCCCACAGCGCCGCCAGACTTGCCTGCGTTTTTACCGTGCAGCCGGCCTGTTTGGGATAATAACCATACTCCGGTCGCCAGCGGGCAAACGCCTGGGCGTCGTAACCCCAGTCGCTGGAGTTTACCAGTTGCTCTTCTTCTTTCAGCGTATTGCGCACGGCATCATCAAAGCGGATCAGGTTCTGGGGAATGAGTGCCCGCAGCTCGCGATCGTCCGCCAGTAAATCATGTTTGAGTCCCTGGATCAGCGCTTTGGCGGTCGTCGGCGGCACAGAGGTAATCACATTCAAAAACCACACCGAAATCCAGCGGGTTGGAAAGGGGATGGGGATCAGCCAGCGTTTACGGCCGCTGACGCGCATGAAATGTTCAAACTGCTCCTGATAGCTCAGCACTTCCGGGCCTGCCGCCTCCAGCACGCGGTGTTGCTCCGCCGGGTGGTCCAGCAGCGCCACCAGATAATGCAGTAAATTTTCCAGCGCAATCGGCGTGGTGCGCGAACGGACCCAGCGCGGCGGCGTGAGTACCGGCAGGTTGTAGACCATATCGCGCATCACTTCGAAGGCGGCGGAGCCCGCGCCGACGATAATTCCGGCGCGCAGTTCGGTAACAGGGATAGTGGCGCCGCGCAGGGTTTCCGCCGTCAGCTGGCGGGCACGCAGATGATCGGATTGCTCATGTTCGGGCGCCTGGAGCGAGCTTAAAAAAATGACCTGCTTCACCGGCGTTTGCAGCAGGGCATCGCGGACGTTCATCGCCACCTGACGCTCGTGGGCGATAAAATCTCCGCCTTCACCCATGCTATGCACCAGGTAGTAAAGCGTGTCGACCCCTTCCAGCAGCGCGGGAAGTTCCTTCGGCCAGTTGAAGTCAACATTATGGCAGGTGACGCCAGGCAAACTGAGTTTTTGCAGACGTTCGGTGTTGCGTGCCGCGGCCAGCACCTGATGCCCCTGCTGGCTTAATACAGTGGTGAGATGCTGACCGATATACCCGCTGGCGCCGAGCACCAGAATGCGTTGCGGCACGTGAGGCTCCTTATCGCTGTAAAAACGCCTGCCAGTGTTTCACCACCTCTGACAGCTGTTCGCGGCTCACGTCGAGATGCATGACCAGACGCACGACAGGTGAGGCGTTGATCAGCACGCCACGGGCTTTCATAAATTCACCCAGCACGGCAGCGTGTTCGTCACCCACGCGAACGAACAGCATGTTGGTGTCGTGGCGCATTACGTCGGCGCCAATCTCGCGCAGCTGCGCCGCCATCCACGCGGCGTTGTCGTGATCGTCCTTCAGGCGCGCCACGTTGTTTTTCAGGGCATACAGCCCGGCCGCCGCCAGAATACCCGCCTGACGCATGCCGCCGCCGGTCATTTTGCGCCAGCGGTTGGCACGCTTGATGTAGTCCGCATTGCCCACCAGCAGGGAGCCTACAGGCGTGCCCAGCCCTTTAGAGAGGCAAATGGTGAACGAATCGCAATATTGCGCGATCTCTTTTAGCTCGCAACCGTACGCCACCACGGCGTTAAAGATGCGTGCGCCATCCACGTGCAGGCCAAGTTTGCGCTCGCGAGTGAATTCCCACGCGGCTTTCAGGTATTCGCGAGGCAGCACTTTGCCGTTGTGGGTATTTTCCAGACTGAGCAGTTTTGTGCGAGCAAAGTGAATATCGTCAGCTTTGATTTTCGCCGCGACTTTATCGAGCGGCAGGGTGCCGTCCGGCGCGGCGTCAATTGGCTGTGGCTGAATGCTGCCGAGCACCGCCGCACCGCCTGCTTCATACAGATAGTTATGCGCGCCCTGGCCCACGATGTACTCTTCGCCGCGCTCGCAGTGGCTGAGCAGCGCCACCAGGTTGGCCTGCGTACCGGTGGGCAGGAACAGAGCGGCCTCTTTCCCGCTGAGCTCTGCGGCATAGCGCTGCAGCTCGTTAACCGTCGGATCGTCACCATAGACGTCGTCCCCGACCGGAGCGGCCATCATCTCTTCGAGCATGGCGCGGCTCGGACGGGTTACGGTATCACTGCGTAAATCAATCATGGCATGTCCTTATATTTAAAAGGCGATGCCAGATGTTTTACCTGAGCCAGTTCGTTTTTGCCAGTTCGATCACCTCATCGCCGCGGCCGCTGATGATGGCGCGCAGCATGTAGAGGCTAAAGCCTTTGGCCTGTTCCAGTTTGATTTGCGGTGGGATCGCCAGCTCTTCTTTGGCGACCACCACGTCCACCAGTACCGGGCCGTCAATGGAAAAGGCGCGCTGCAGGGCTTCATCCACCTCTGACGCTTTTTCCACGCGAATACCGGTGATGCCGCAGGCCTCGGCGATACGCGCGAAGTTAGTGTCGTGCAGTTCGGTGCCGTCCGTCAGGTAGCCGCCGGCCTTCATCTCCATGGCCACGAAGCCCAGCACGCTGTTGTTAAAGACCACGATTTTCAGCGGGAGCTTCATCTGCACCACCGACAGGAAATCCCCCATCAGCATGCTGAACCCGCCGTCGCCGCACATCGCCACGACCTGACGTTCCGGTGCCGTGGCTTTCGCCCCCAGCGCCTGCGGCATGGCGTTGGCCATCGAACCGTGGTTGAACGAGCCGAGCAGGCGACGTTTCCCGTTCATTTTCAGATAGCGCGCTGCCCACACGGTTGGCGTGCCCACGTCGCAGGTAAAGATGGCGTCGTCGTCGGCAAAATGGCTGATCTGCTGCGCCAGATACTGCGGGTGAATGGCTTTGTCGCTCGGTTTAGCGAGGTCGTCCAGCCCCTTGCGCGCATCGTGATAGTCGCTCAACGCCTTATCGAGGAACCTGCGGTCCGTTTTTTCTTCCAGCAGCGGCAGCAGGGCGGCAAGGGTGGATTTAATATCGCCCACCAGCGCCATATCGACCTTGCTGTGCGCGCCGATACTGGCGGGGTTGATATCAATCTGAATGATTTTGGCATCCGTTGGGTAAAACGCGCGATACGGGAACTGCGTGCCGAGCAAAATGAGCGTGTCGGCATTCATCATCGTGTGGAAACCGCTGGAAAAGCCGATTAAGCCGGTCATACCCACATCATAGGGGTTATCGTACTCAACATGCTCTTTGCCGCGCAGGGCGTGGACGATCGGCGCTTTGAGCTTACCGGCGAACTCAAGTAATTCTTTATGTGCGCCTGCACAGCCGCTGCCGCACATCAGGGCAATATTGCTGGAATAGCGCAGCAGTTGCGCCAGTTTTTTCAGCTCTTCTTCGGCTGGCGTCACCACTGGCTGTGGCGCATGATACCAGTGGCTGCTGGCGGTTTCTGGTGCGGCCTTGAGCGCGACGTCGCCAGGTAACACGACCACGGAAACACCCCGATTCAGCACAGCTTTGCGCATGGCAATCGCCAGGACCTGAGGGATCTGCTCGGGTGTCGAAACAAGCTCGCAATAGTGGCTACATTCACGGAACAGCTCCTGCGGATGCGTCTCCTGAAAATAGCCGCTGCCGATCTCTGTAGACGGAATATGAGCGGCAATCGCCAGCACCGGCACGTGGTTACGGTGGCAATCAAACAGACCGTTGATTAAATGCAGGTTTCCCGGCCCACACGATCCGGCGCAGACGGCCAGTTCCCCCGTGAGCTGGGCTTCGGCACCGGCGGCAAAGGCGGCGACCTCCTCATGACGGGTCGGCATCCATTCAATGGTTTTCATCTTGTTGAGACTGTCGCTCAGTCCGTTAAGTGAATCGCCGGTGACACCCCAGATGCGTTTTACGCCTGCTTGTTCCAGGGTTTTCGCTATGTATGCAGCCACAGTTTGTTTCATGGTTGTCCGTCTCCTTTTTGTGATATCGCTTACAAGCTTAGAAGAAAGTCTCCGTATTGCCCGCCGCATCCCCCCAATTAAAAGGTGCTGTTCACGCGCAATTATTCGGCATAATCTGGTGATACCTCAGTGAAAACAGGAATCATTTCAAATGGTTAAATCATTGTTAATTGCTGTTAATGAAAAGCTATCGTGCGACGATCTTGGCAAACTCTTGTTACGACTTGCCGTGGGTGGGCTAATGCTGTTTCACGGCTTGCATAAGTTGTTTGGTGGTGTGGGATTCATCAGCGGCATGCTGGTGGAAAAAGGGTTGCCGGGGTTTATCGCCTATGGCGTTTTGATTGGCGAAGTCGTGGCACCGATCCTGATTATCATTGGGCTCTTTACGCGCCCGGCCGCGCTGGTGCTGGCATTTACGATGATTGTGGCGTGGTTAATGGTGGGCATCGGTGAAACGTTCACCCTTGACGCTGTCGGAGCATGGGGAATTGAAAGCCTGGTGTATTTCTTTATCGGCTCGCTGGCAGTCGCGTTTTTAGGGGCTGGGCGGTTTGCGGTAGGGAAAGGTCCTGAGTGGCAGTGAGGAAAACAAAAGCCCGGTGGCGCTAGCGCTTGCCGGGCCTGTGATCGAACGTTTAACGTTTATGCGAGGACGAGATCACCCTGCGGATGACACGAGCAGGCCAACACGTAACCTTCTGCAATTTCCGCGTCGGTCAGCGTCATGGTGCTGGTAACCGTGTAGTTGCCATCCACCACTTTGGTTTTGCAGCAACCGCACACACCTGCACGACAGGCCGCCACCACGGGGATCTTATTGCTTTCCAGCGCCTCCAGCAGTGTCGTGCCCACACGGCCAAAGAAAGTCTGTGCAGGTTGCAGTTTGCTGAATTTAATCCCGCTGGTTGCCGCTTCTGCCACGGGGGTGAAGAACTGCTCTTTGAAAAAGCGGGTCACACCCAGGGTCTTCGCTTCCGCTTCCACGATATCCATATACGGCGCCGGGCCGCAGGTCATCACGGTACGATTCACGATATCAGGCACGCTTTGCAGCAGCTCGCGGCTCAGACGACCGGGCACAAAACCATGGGTTGCGTTATGTTCCGCCACCAGCGTCACCGGATAATCACGCCACTCCTCGGCAAAAATCACATCGTCCGGGGAACGGACGCTGAAGATCGCCTGCACGTCGGCCTGCGGGCGGTTCTTCGCCAGCCAGCGGCGCATCGACATAATCGGCGTCACGCCACAACCCGCTGCCAGCAGCAGGAATTTATCGTCTGTTTTGTCGTCACAGGTGAAATCCCCCTGCGCGTCAGACAGCCAGATGTAATCCCCGCGCTTGACGTCACGCGTCAGCCACTGGGAGCCCGCGCCGTCGTCAATGCGGCGGACGGTGAGCGTAATGTATTCGCTCACACCCGGCGTTGAGGATAGGGTATAGGCGCGCAGGGTGTCCGCCGAATTGCGAACGCTGACCAGCGCATACTGCCCTGCACGGTACGGATAGTAGTCATGGCACAGCAGTGACAGTGTCCATACATCCGGCGTCTCCTGATGGATGTGATGAATCTGCATCCGCCACGGACATTGTGAGGTTGGCATGGTCATGAATAACTCCTTACGCGCTCAGCAGCTGCTTCATATCGTCTTCAACGTTGGTCACGGAACGCAGGCCGAATTTCTCGTTCAGCACGGCCAGCAGGTCCGGCGTAAGGAAGCCCGGCGCGGTTGGGCCGGTCACGATGTTGGTTACGCCCAGAGAGAGCAGGGTCAGCAGGATGACAATCGCTTTCTGCTCAAACCATGACAGCACCAGCGACAGCGGCAGATCGTTCACGCTGCAGCCTAGTTTCTCCGCCAGAGTGACCGCCAGGATGATCGCAGAGTAGGCATCATTACACTGTCCGGCATCCACCAGGCGCGGCAGACCTTCGATGTTACCGAAGTCCAGTTTGTTGAAGCGGTATTTACCGCAGGCCAGCGTCAGGATCAGACAGTCTTCCGGTACGCGGGTGGCGAAATCGGTGAAGTAGTTACGCTCGCCACGCGCGCCGTCACAGCCGCCGACGAGGAAGATATGGCGCAGTTTTTCACGGCTGACGAGATCGATCAGCGTATCTGCAGCCCCGAGCAGTGTTTCACGGCCAAAACCGACGGTAATCAGGTGCGGAATTTCACTGTACGGGAAGCCCGCCATCTGCTGCGCTTGCTTGATGACCGGACCGAAGTCATCGCCCTCAAGGTGGCTTACACCCGGCCAGCCGACGATGCTGCGGGTCCAGATGCGGTCGTCATATGCGCCCACGGTTGGGTCGATGATGCAGTTAGAGGTCATCACGATTGGGCCCGGGAAACGGGCAAACTCAACCTGCTGGTTCTGCCAGCCGCTGCCGTAGTTACCGATCAGATGTTTGAATTTACGCAGCTCTGGATACCCGTGAGCCGGCAGCATTTCACCGTGGGTATAAACGTTAACGCCCGTACCTTCGGTTTGCTTCAGCAGGTTGTAGAGATCTTTCAGGTCATGACCGGAAATCAGGATGCATTTGCCTTCGGTTGCTTTGACATTGACCTGGGTGGGCGTTGGGTGGCCGTAGGTGCTGGTTTCACCGGCGTCCAGAATGCTCATCACTTTGAAGTTCATCTGGCCGATTTCCATTGAGCACTCAAGCAGCGCGTTCATATCTGCAGGCCAGGTGCCGAGCCACGCCATGATGTTGTGGTACTGGGCGTAGATGTCGTTGTCGTATTGACCGAGCACATGCGCGTGCTCCATATAGGCCGCGGCGCCTTTCAGACCGTACAGGCACAGCAGACGCAAGCCAAGGATATTCTCGCCAATGGTCGCCTTGTCTTTGTTTGGGGTGAACTCAGCCGCCTGACGCTGCAACTCGCCCAGATCGTCGCTCACCAGCTGAAGTTCTGACATCGGATTTTCCACGCGGGCGTTAGCGTCCGCCTTCAGACACTGCGCTTTCAGCGCTTCACGAAGGGCAATGGCTTCGCGGGCGTAGCCGACAATGCGCGGAGAGTCGAAGTTAACGTTGGTTAGCGTGGAGAAGAAGGCGCGCGGTGCGAAGCTGTCGACGTAGTGGTCGATGATGCCATATTCACGCGCTTTGCACGCCCATGCGGAAAGGCCTTGCAGGGCCGCAATCAGCAGGTCCTGCAGGTCAGATGTTTCTGCGGTTTTGCCGCACATACCCTGTGCGTAAGAGCAGCCATTGCCTGCCGGGGTACGGATGGTTTGTTCACATTGCACACAAAACATAATCACACCTGTTAAAGTTATATTTGATATACATGTTTAAGGTTATGCCTGTGCCAGAACGGTGAAAAGGGCTTTTTGCTACAAAATAAAGGGAGATTGATTTAGCGCAATTTTGGCGGCAGGAACCCTACCGCCAAAGAAGTATCAGGCCGAGAAGACTGCCATCAGAACCGGAACCAGCAGGCTTAAAATAAAGCCGTGCACGATGGCGGCGGGCACCATCTCCAGTCCGCCAGAGCGTTGTAATACCGGCAGGGTAAAGTCCATTGAAGTCGCGCCGCACAGACCCAGCGCCGTAGAGCGACTTCGGCGCACCAGACCCGGGATCAGCATAATGGCAATTAACTCCCGTGCCAGGTCGTTAAAGAAGGCGGCGCTACCAATCACCGGGCCGAACGATTCGGTCAGCAGAATCCCGGAGAGGGAATACCAGCCGAAACCTGAGGCCATCGCGAGGCCTGTTTTCAGCGGCAGGTCGAGAATAAAAGCGTTAATCACGCCCGCCACCATGGAGCTGGCGACAACAATGACCGCGACCATCATTCCCCGACGGTTCAGAACAATTTGCCTAAGCGTCATGCCATTATTTCGCAGCTGAATACCGATCAGGAACAGCAGGAAGATCAGCGTATATTCACTGGCCTCTGTTGCGTGCTGTAAAAATGCCCAGCCGGTCAGCCCAAGAAGAAACCCGAGCACCACGACGCCGCACAGTTTTAATGATTCCAGAGCCATCGCAATTCGGGAAGGCAGCTTTTCCTGATGATGATGGTTTTTCCAGGGAACGGTACGTTCAAGCCAGAAGAGTGCGGCAATATTACACAGTAAAATAACCACCACGGTGACCACTGAATAATGCAGGATAGAAAGCAGATTGGTCGCCAGATTATCCAGGAAGGCCAGGCTGATCCCCATAAAGAAAAGAATGACGTATACAATCCAGCTGAGAAAACGGTTGATAAGACGTAATGCGGATTCCTGATGCAGCGGGATAAGGTAGCCCGCAATCAGGGGCAGCAGAATGATGAGGAGTCCTGAAAACATGAACAGCTGGTCCTTTTGAGTATCTGTTAAGCGCCAGTGACACTACCCAATAAAGGCTGTTCAGTAAAGCGGCAAAAAGAAAGCCGGGTGGCGACTGCGCCTTACCCGGCTTGAGTGTATGTGGGGTTATGCGGCCTGATGCCCTCACCCCAACCCTCTCCCACGGGAGAGGGAGAAAATCATTAATCGCGTTTTTCCAGCAGGGTGCGATACAGCACACCGCCCAGAATACCGCCGATGATTGGCATCACCCAGAATAGCCACAGCTGCTCAAGCGCCCAACCGCCCTGGAAAATGGCGACGGCGGTACTGCGTGCCGGGTTGACGGAGGTGTTAGTGACCGGAATAGAAATCAGGTGGATAAGCGTCAGCGCGAGACCAATGGCAATAGGGGCAAAGCCTGCTGGTGCGTGTTTGTCGGTTGCGCCGTGGATCACCAGCAGGAAGCCTGCGGTCAGCACAATTTCAATCACGATAGCAGACAGCATGGAGTAGCCGCCTGGGGAGTGTTCACCGAAGCCGTTAGAGGCAAACCCGCTGGCTGCAGCGTCGAAGCCGGCTTTACCGCTAGCAATCACGTAAAGCACAGCTGCCGCAATAATACCGCCCACTACCTGAGCGACGATGTAGCCAACGACTTCTTTCGCAGGGAAACGGCCTCCCGCCCATAAACCCAATGTCACCGCCGGGTTAAAATGGCCACCCGAAATATGCCCTACGGCAAAGGCCATGGTTAATACGGTTAAACCAAACGCCAGTGCGACGCCGACAAAACCAATGCCTAATTCCGGGAATGCCGCAGCCAGAACGGCGCTACCGCAGCCACCAAATACCAGCCAGAATGTACCAAAGCATTCTGCTGCCAATTTTCTAAACATAACCACCTCAATAATAAATTTCCGCACGCTTTCCCGCGTACGGGATATATCGCCATAAAGGGATGACGACTCAAAGAGCCGTTATTCTAAAAACCAACAACACCCCTTCGCCACTTAAATAAATTCGATTAATTTGATTTAAGGCAATGTGATGTCAATCCTTGTTCAAATAAGCGGTAAACAGAGCATAGACCAATTCTCGCAAGGACGAATGTTATGCTGTCGTGACAGAACGCCGCCCGCTATACTGCTGATAACTTAAAGGAAAAAGTGGTCATTTCGCGGGGGATTTATGCTTCTCGAACGTGTGGAAATTGTCGGGTTTCGCGGGATTAACCGCCTGTCGCTGCAGCTGGAACAGAACAACGTCCTGATCGGCGAGAACGCCTGGGGTAAGTCCAGCCTGCTGGATGCGCTAACGTTGTTGCTTTCGCCCGAAGATGATTTGTATCACTTCGTCCACGATGATTTCTGGTTCCCACCGGGTGACATCACGGGCCGCGAGAAGCATCTGCATATCATTTTGACGTTCCGGGAATCTGAGCCAGGACGTCATCGCGTGCGTCGCTTCCGCCCGTTATCACCTTGCTGGGTGCCGTGCGATGACGATTTCCATCGTATTTTCTATCGGCTTGAAGGCGAGATGTCGGAAAACGAAGGGGTACTGACCCTGCGTGATTTTCTCGATGAGAAAGCCAACCCGATCCCCCTGGAGAATATCGACGATCTGGCGCGCCACCTGACCCGCCTGACGCCGGTACTACGCCTGCGTGATGCGCGCTTTATGCGGCGTATCCGTAACGGTACTGTACCGCATATGCCGGAAGCGGAAGTCACGGCCCGGGAGCTGGATTTCCTGGCCAGAGAGCTGGTTTCGCGTCCGCAAAATCTGACCGATGGGCAAATCCGTCAGGGATTGTCCGCAATGGTGCAACTTCTGGAGCACTATTTTTCCGAACAGGGCACGTCGGAGTCGCGCCATCGTCTGATGCGCCGACGCTCTCATGATGAGCAGCGAAGCTGGCGTTACCTCGATATTATTAACCGGATGATCGACCGGCCTGGAGGCCGTACCCATCGGGTGATTTTGCTGGGGCTATTTTCAACCCTTTTGCAGGCCAAAGGGACCGTTCGTCTTGACCGGGACGCCCGCCCGCTGCTGCTGGTAGAAGATCCTGAGACCCGTCTGCATCCCATTATGCTCTCCGTGGCATGGCATCTGCTGAATCTGCTGCCGCTCCAGCGCATTACCACCACCAATTCCGGCGAGTTATTATCGCTGACGCCGGTTGAACACGTCTGCCGTCTGGTGCGTGAATCTTCGCGCGTTTCTGCTTACCGGCTCGGGCCTGGCGGTCTGAACGCGGAAGACGGGCGTCGTATTGCGTTTCATATTCGCTTTAATCGAGCATCGTCGCTTTTTGCCCGCTGTTGGCTGCTGGTGGAGGGGGAAACGGAAACCTGGGTCATCAACGAACTGGCGCGCCAGTGCGGCCACCATTTTGATGCCGAAGGCATTAAGGTGATTGAGTTTGCCCAGTCGGGATTAAAACCGTTGATAAAATTTGCCCGCCGGATGGGGATCGAGTGGCATGTCCTGGTAGACGGTGACGAAGCGGGTAAAAAATACGCCTCAACCGTGCGTAGCCTGCTGAATAACGAGCGAGAAGAAGAGCGCGACCATTTAACCATGCTCCCTGCGATGGACATGGAGCATTTTATGTATCGTCAAGGTTTTGATGACGTATTCCACAGAATTGCGATGGTACCTGTAGATGTCCCGATGAACATGCGGCGCGTGATTGCCAAAGCCATTCATCGTTCGTCAAAACCGGATTTAGCCATTGAAGTGGCGACGGAGGCGGGGAAACGGGGCGTGGAGTCGGTACCGACGCTGCTGCGCAAGATGTTCTCCCGCGTGCTGTGGCTGGCACGCGGGAAAGCGGATTAAGATTGGGTTGCCTGGCTCACTTGCTGAATCAGGCTATCCAGCAGTTCGTAGCGGCGGCGATATTCGGAACGTTTTTTGCTCGCGATCTCTTCCATCGGCTTACGTGGCATGACAAGCGGCAGCCTAAAGTTACCGTTATCCTGTTTTTCACCGCCGATGGAAACCCAGAAACTGTCGTAATCGGCCAACAGTTTCCCCTCTTTTTTCTTGCGATAACGCCAGCTGCGATAAATATGGGTGGCGTTACTGACGGCAACAATCTGTTCTACCGGGAAAGCGGTGCCGAGGGTCATTGCGGCTTCAACGAGCAGACGTTTCGGGAACAGGCCGTGACAGGCTTTCGTTGCCCCCTGGATAAGCTCGTGCGGAACGTGTGCTTTTGCGCCCTGCAAACCGCCGATAAACAGCGTCGATTTTCCTTCAAACTGGCACAACGTAAAGGTCATTTCTGCCAGCACCGTATTCTGGCCGTCACAGAAAGCGAGGGTGGCTTCTCCCTCTTTATCCAGGAATGCATCTGCGCACAGACGAACGGTAAATTGCTGCTCATCTTTGCCGGTTAAGGTCAGCAGCGTGAAGCCCTGTTTAGAAAGATAACCATTCAGCAGCGTCGCAGGTAGCTGGCGGCTCATCGTCTGATAGTGCCAGTTGAGGGATTCCAGCGCGTGCTGACTATCCATGTTCACCGTTAACCAGGGACGATGCAGCCGGCATGGCAGCCCAGGCTGTACCTGCAGCATCTGCATCAGCCGCGGTTGTTTTGCAAGACTCGTTAACAGGCGCGCTGTGCTAACAGGTGACGCCAGCGAACGTAACATGAATTTACGTCGATAGGAGGGATTCTTCCACGCAAGCCCAGGTGTGAGCTGACCAAAAGCCAGATTTTTGAAGAGCTGCCAGCCTGATTTAGGCTGCGGCAGGTTTGAAAAAGGTGTATCGACGATGGAAGACATGATAGATCCTGCTTCTTGTTGAAGAACCTCATTTCAACAGGCAAACGTTCAACATCTCGTAAACAAATTGTGACGATTTCGAGAAACAGGGGTTTCGTTGAGGTATCGTTTAGATAAAATCAACACTGATAATTGCCAGAACATTTATTTGGAATATTTATGAACCTCAAGGGAAAACGCAGAACGCTGTTTCTGCTGCTGGCGGTCGTGGTTTTGGTCGGCGGATACTGGCTCTGGCAGGTGCTTAATGCGCCGGTGCCGCAGTATCAGACACTGATTGTTCGTCCGGGTGAACTGCAGCAAAACGTCCTCGCAACGGGCAAACTTGACGCCCTGCGCAAGGTTGATGTCGGCGCTCAGGTCAGCGGCCAGTTGAAAACGTTGTCGGTAGAGATTGGCGACAAGGTGAAAAAAGGTCAGTTGCTTGGGGTAATCGACCCTGAACAGGCTGAGAACCAGATCCGTGAGGTGGAAGCGACGCTGATGGAACTGCGGGCGCAGCGTGCACAGGCACTGGCAGAGCGTAACCTCGCCCAGGTGACGCTCACCCGCCAGCAGGCGCTTGCCAAAACTCAGGCTATTTCGAAACAAGATTTAGATACTGCCACCACAGAACTGGCGGTCAAGCAGGCGCAGATTGGCACGATTGATGCACAAATCAAGCGCAATCAGGCCTCGCTGGATACGGCGAAAACCAACCTCGATTACACGCAAATTGTTGCCCCGATGGCCGGGGAAGTCACCCAGATCACGACGCTTCAGGGCCAGACGGTCATTGCGGCACAGCAGGCGCCAAACATTCTGACCCTGGCAGACATGAGCACCATGCTGGTGAAAGCCCAGGTCTCAGAAGCGGATGTGATCCATCTTAAACCGGGGCAGAATGCCTGGTTTACGGTGCTTGGCGATCCGCAGACGCGTTATGAAGGCGTGCTAAAAGATATTCTGCCGACGCCGGAAAAGGTCAACGACGCCATTTTCTACTATGCCCGTTTTGAGGTGCCCAACCCGCAAGGCGTTCTGCGTCTGGACATGACCGCACAGGTGCATATTCAGCTCACCGGCGTGAAAAACGTGCTGACCATTCCACTCTCCGCGCTGGGTGAATCCACTGGCGAGGGCCGTTATAAGGTGAAGGTACTGCGCAATGGCGAAACTCGCGATCGAGAAGTGGTGATCGGCGCGCGTAACGATACTGACGTGGTGGTGACGAAAGGGCTGGAAGAGGGTGAGGAGGTTGTCACCAGCGAAAGCCTGCCAGGAGCGCCTAAATGACGGCGCTGCTCGAGCTGAACGACATTCGTCGCAGCTACCCATCGGGCGACGGTCCGGTGGAGGTGCTGAAGGGGATCTCGTTACGCGTCGAGGCTGGCGAGATGGTGGCGATTGTCGGGGCGTCCGGTTCCGGTAAATCGACGCTGATGAATATTCTCGGTTGCCTGGATAAACCCACCAGCGGTACCTATCGCGTGGCCGGGACGGATGTCTCCACGCTTGATGGTGACGCGCTGGCAAAACTGCGGCGCGAACACTTTGGTTTTATCTTCCAGCGTTATCACCTGCTTTCTCATTTAAGTGCGGCACAGAACGTGGAAGTGCCCGCGGTCTATGCGGGCGTGGATCGTAAAAAGCGTCTGGAGCGGGCGCAAGCGTTATTAACGCGTTTGGGGCTGGCAGAACGGGTGGAATATCAACCGTCTCAGCTTTCCGGCGGTCAGCAGCAGCGAGTCAGTATTGCCCGTGCGCTGATGAACGGTGGACAGGTGATCCTCGCGGATGAGCCGACCGGCGCGCTCGACAGCCATTCGGGTGAAGAGGTCATGGCGATCCTCCATCAGTTGCGCGATCAGGGGCACACGGTGATTATCGTGACGCATGACCCACAGGTCGCGGCGCAGGCGGAGCGGATCGTTGAGATCCACGACGGCGAGCTGGTCAGCAACCCGCCACCGCGACAGACCAGAGCGGCAGCACCGAAAGAAGCCTTGCCTGCGTCAACCGGTTGGGGGCAATTTTCCAGTGGCTTTCGCGAAGCGCTGACCATGGCCTGGCTGGCGATGGCGGCCAACAAAATGCGCACCTTGCTGACAATGCTCGGCATTATCATTGGTATCGCCTCGGTGGTGTCGATTGTGGTGGTGGGCGATGCCGCCAAGCAGCTGGTGCTGGCCGATATTCGCGCCATCGGCACCAATACTATTGACGTCTATCCCGGCAAAGACTTTGGCGACGACGAGCCACAGTATCAGCAGGCGCTGAAATATAACGATCTGGAGGCTATTCAGAAGCAGCCGTGGGTGAACTCCGCCACGCCTGCGGTTTCGCAAAACCTGCGTCTGCGCGTGGGCAACGTTGACGTGGCCGCCAGCGCGAATGGCGTGAGTGGAGACTATTTCAACGTCTACGGCATGACCTTCAGTGAAGGCGCTACCTTCAACGCCGAGCAGCTGGCGGGCAGGGCACAGGTGGTGGTGCTGGACGCGAACTCACGCAGGCAACTCTTCCCCAATAAAACCAACGTGGTGGGTGAGGTGATCCTGGTAGGGAATATGCCTGCCACCGTCATTGGCGTAGCGGAAGAGAAGCAGTCGATGTTTGGCAGCAGTAAGATCCTGCGCGTCTGGCTGCCCTATACCACCATCTCAGGGCGGATCATGGGGCAATCCTGGCTCAACTCCATCACCGTGCGCGTGAAGGAAGGCTACGACAGTGCCCGGGCCGAGCAGCAGCTGGAACAACTGCTCACGTTACGTCACGGAAAGAAAGATTTCTTCACCTGGAATATGGACGGCCTCTTGAAAACGGCTGAAAAGACCACACGTACTCTTCAGCTGTTCCTGACGCTGGTGGCAGTGATCTCGCTGGTGGTGGGTGGCATTGGGGTGATGAATATCATGCTGGTGTCGGTGACCGAACGCACGCGGGAGATTGGCATCCGTATGGCGGTCGGGGCCCGGGCCAGCGACGTGCTACAGCAGTTTTTGATTGAAGCGGTGCTGGTGTGTCTGGTCGGCGGTGCAATGGGCATTGCGCTCTCGATGATGATCGCGTTTGCGCTCCAGCTCTTTTTACCCGGCTGGGAGATTGGTTTCTCACCTCTGGCTATTCTTACCGCATTTTTGTGTTCGACATTTACCGGCATTTTGTTTGGCTGGTTGCCGGCCCGCAACGCGGCGCGGCTGGATCCGGTTGATGCGCTGGCCCGCGAATAGGCTGAAAATAAAAATGCCAGCCGATCGGGCTGGCATTTTGACTGCGGGATGTACACAATAAAACAGAGAGCTATGCAACCGTCTCTGCTTCAATGGGTACGATAAGGCTTGCATGATTGCCTTTTGGTCCCTGGTGTACATCGAACCGGACGGACTGCCCGGCTTTGAGCGTTCTGTAACCATCCATCTGAATGGTGGAATAGTGAGCGAAGATATCCTCGCCGCCGCCTTCGGGGCAGATGAATCCAAACCCTTTGGCGTTGTTGAACCACTTAACAGTACCCATTTCCATGCTTCGACATCCTTCGTAAATCTTATAAATTAAGATGGAATGAACCGGTGGTGGAGTGGGGGCTGTTCAAAACCTCGCCATCTCACGCTTGTACAATTTAGAGAAACGAAAGAAGTCGTCAAGCGTTTGGGGCTGGAGATGGGACAATAATCAACCAAAGTTTGAAGCAGTTAACGCTATTGCAACAGTTTGTGACAGACATCGCGGATGACAGTAATAGATGATTGTTATCTAACATCTGAGGTAGATTCAAAGTGGTTATGCATAATGGGTAAGACCAACGATTGGCTGGATTTTGACCAGCTGGCGGAAGACAAAGTGCGCGACGCGCTAAAACCGCCATCTATGTATAAAGTTATGTTAATGAACGATGATTACACGCCGATGGAATTTGTTATTGACGTGCTACAAAAGTTCTTTTCTTATGATGTAGAACGTGCAACGCAACTGATGCTTACCGTTCATTATCGTGGTAAAGCGATCTGCGGCATCTTTACTGCTGAAGTCGCGGAAACCAAAGTGGCGATGGTGAACGACTACGCGAGGGAGAACGAGCATCCGTTGCTGTGTACGCTGGAAAAGGCCTGATAAGGCATAAAATTGGGGGAGGTGCCTATGCTCAATCAAGAACTGGAACTCAGTTTAAACATGGCTTTCGCCAGAGCGCGTGAGCACCGACATGAGTTTATGACCGTCGAGCATTTACTGCTCGCACTGCTTAGCAACCCATCTGCCCGCGAAGCGCTGGAAGCCTGCTCCGTGGATCTGGTGGCGCTACGTCAGGAACTCGAAGCCTTCATCGAACAAACCACACCGGTGCTGCCAGCCAGTGAAGAAGAGCGCGACACGCAGCCGACGCTCAGCTTCCAGCGTGTATTGCAGCGCGCGGTTTTCCACGTCCAGTCTTCCGGACGTAGCGAAGTGACTGGCGCAAACGTCTTAGTCGCCATCTTCAGTGAGCAGGAGTCACAGGCTGCCTACCTGCTGCGCAAACACGAAGTCAGCCGCCTCGATGTGGTTAACTTTATTTCTCACGGAACGCGCAAAGACGAGCCTAACCAGGCATCGGATTCCAGCAATCAGGTCAATAACAATAATGAAGAGCAAGCAGGCGGGGAGGATCGTATGGAAAACTTCACCACCAACCTTAACCAGCTTGCTCGCGTTGGCGGTATCGACCCGCTGATTGGCCGCGATAAAGAGCTGGAGCGCGCGATCCAGGTGCTGTGCCGTCGTCGCAAGAACAACCCGCTGCTGGTGGGGGAATCTGGCGTGGGTAAAACCGCGATTGCCGAAGGCCTGGCCTGGCGTATCGTGCAGGGCGACGTGCCGGAAGTGATTGCCGATTGCACCATCTATTCGCTGGATATCGGCTCGCTGCTGGCTGGCACCAAATACCGCGGTGATTTTGAAAAACGCTTCAAGGCGCTGTTAAAACAGCTGGAGCAGGACACCAACAGCATCCTGTTTATCGATGAAATCCATACCATCATCGGTGCAGGTGCGGCCTCCGGTGGCCAGGTGGATGCCGCGAACCTGATCAAACCGCTGCTCTCCAGCGGCAAGATCCGCGTGATTGGCTCCACCACCTACCAGGAGTTCAGCAACATCTTTGAGAAAGACCGTGCGCTGGCGCGCCGCTTCCAGAAAATCGACGTGACCGAACCGTCCGTCGAGGAGACGGTGCAGATCATCAATGGCCTGAAGCCGAAGTACGAAGCGCACCACGACGTGCGTTACACCGCGAAAGCGGTACGTGCGGCTGTGGAGCTGGCGGTGAAATACATCAACGACCGTCATCTGCCGGATAAGGCGATTGACGTGATTGATGAGGCAGGGGCGCGTGCGCGCCTGATGCCGGCCAGCAAGCGTAAGAAAACCGTTAACGTGGCGGATATTGAGTCCGTGGTGGCTCGTATCGCGCGTATCCCTGAGAAGAGCGTTTCTCAGAGCGACCGCGACACGCTGCGCACCCTCGGCAATCGCCTGAAAATGCTGGTCTTTGGTCAGGATAAAGCCATTGAGGCCTTAACCGAAGCGATCAAGATGGCACGCGCTGGGCTGGGACATGACCACAAGCCAGTCGGTTCCTTCCTGTTCGCCGGTCCAACCGGTGTCGGGAAAACCGAGGTGACGGTACAGCTCTCCAAAGCCCTGGGCATTGAGCTGCTGCGTTTTGATATGTCCGAGTATATGGAGCGTCACACCGTCAGCCGTTTGATTGGTGCGCCTCCGGGCTATGTGGGCTTTGACCAGGGCGGTCTGCTGACCGACGCGGTGATCAAGCATCCGCACGCGGTACTGCTGCTCGATGAAATCGAGAAAGCGCACCCGGACGTGTTCAACATCCTGCTGCAGGTGATGGACAACGGGACGCTAACCGACAACAACGGGCGCAAGGCGGACTTCCGCAACGTGGTGCTGGTGATGACCACCAACGCCGGCGTGCGTGAAACCGAGCGTAAATCCATCGGCCTGATCCACCAGGACAACAGCACCGATGCGATGGAGGAGATCAAGAAAATCTTCACGCCGGAATTCCGTAACCGTCTGGACAACATTATCTGGTTCGATCACCTGTCTACCGAGGTGATCCATCAGGTTGTGGACAAGTTCATCGTCGAACTGCAGGTTCAGCTGGATCAGAAAGGCGTGTCGCTGGAAGTGAGCCAGGAGGCCCGCAACTGGCTGGCTGAGAAAGGCTATGACCGTGCGATGGGTGCCCGTCCAATGGCGCGTGTGATTCAGGACAACCTGAAGAAACCGCTGGCGAACGAACTGCTGTTTGGCTCGCTGGTGGATGGCGGCCAGGTGACGGTGGCGCTGGATCAGGCGAAGAATGAGCTGACGTATGATTTCCAGAGTGCGCAGAAACACAAGCCTGAAGCGGCTCACTGAGTGAGTTGAACGTTAATGTTAAAAACCGGGCTTTTGCCCGGTTTTTTTATGCCTGCCAAGGTAAAAGCAAAACGACAACAGTGTTGTCGTTTTTAGTGTTTTCTCCCTCTCCCTGTGGGAGAGGGTTGGGGTGAGGGCAACAGACCGCAGAGGAATTTTGCGAGGCGCTTTCCAGTTTCCTTCGAAGTCAGTTGCTGGATAAAACCACAGTAATAAAATGGCGTCGCACCTGCAAAATCAGGTGCTGGGATTGGCGTCCTGATTACACACATATGGAAAGATGTTGCTAACGCAACGTCACTGGTTTCGTTCACTCTTTTTTTAGCTGCGGTATAATCCGTATCTTCAAATATGGTGGGCTGAACCGGGGCTTCTTTTGAAGCGCCGATTTTCCATATGGTCGGTACGCCAAACCGGTTCAGTCTGCCACCCGAAGTTGGCGTTTCTGGTGGTAGTTTTCAGCTCTTAATATGGAAATTATGAATATGGAAAACCAGTCTATCTCCCAACTCTACAGCGAACTCTCCCTCAACCCCGATCTCCCAACCCTTGCAGAGCGCTGCAAATTGCTCACCGAAATCCTCCTCGATTGCACATCACTCCCACAAACGCAGCCCATCTGTCGCTGCCTTGGGGCGTATCTGGAAGAAATGAAATCCGGCCTCACAGAGTCAATGCGTGATTTTCAGGTGGTGGAATTTGAGGACGAAGCGGAACAACCGAGACAAAAAGAGTGGCTGCTTGAAGGCACCGAAGCACAGTGTGATTACTGTCGGGCGTTAAATCACGTGTTGCTGATTTCGCATTTTGACCACGATATGTTGCCGCACCTCACGGGGTTATTGCATGACATAGCGCATTCAATGGCGGCAGATTTGGTCGCATCTCGAGGTGCAGAAAAGGTAATCCATATTATTTCCTGACGATGGTTCGAAGCCTGGAGGGTTCTTCTGACTCCAGATGTGTAACCCTTTTTTTTGCAGCTTACGTAACGCATTGATTTATCAAGCATGGTTTCACGGTGCAGAAAAAAGGGTTTAATGTGCAGAAGTTGATTATTTTCTTTTCTAACAATAAGATGGCGTGGTTTCCCTTCAGTTCACTGCCGTACAGGCAGCTTAGAAACCTCCGCTTCGCGTCATAGTCCAGCGCCTGCATGTTCACTGCCGTACAGGCAGCTTAGAAATGATGCGCTGAACCCTCTCAGCCGCTCGTTATGTTCACTGCCGTACAGGCAGCTTAGAAAGGATTGCTACCGATGAAAGCTGTAAGCTTTGAGGTGCACTGCCGTACAGGCAGCTTAGAAAAGCCTCTTATCCTCGAAATCGAGATTGAAAAGGGTGCACTGCCGTACAGGCAGCTTAGAAAAACAGGCCATCTACCAGACTCACCTTCACGTAGTGCACTGCCGTACAGGCAGCTTAGAAAAGGAACGATTGGTTTCTTCGACAATACCACGAGTGCACTGCCGTACAGGCAGCTTAGAAATCACAGCGCCACCAGCGCCGAAAACTTTGTGAGTGCACTGCCGTACAGGCAGCTTAGAAAGTAAATAGAAATTGGATCACCAGCGACAATGGGTGCACTGCCGTACAGGCAGCTTAGAAATGTATAACCTTTCAGTTTCTGCGATTGCGCATGTGCACTGCCGTACAGGCAGCTTAGAAAACAAAGACCCGGCCAGCCTGGACAGCATCGAAGTGCACTGCCGTACAGGCAGCTTAGAAATTCTTCAGCCAGCGCGGCGCGGCGGGCTTCCAGTGCACTGCCGTACAGGCAGCTTAGAAATTGAACCGTTGGCGTTGAACGTGTAATCAACCGTGCACTGCCGTACAGGCAGCTTAGAAATCACCTATCAACAAGGTGTGCCGCGAATGTTCGTGCACTGCCGTACAGGCAGCTTAGAAATTGATAATGAACACGATTGAACAACAACTAAGGTGCACTGCCGTACAGGTAGCTTAGAAATTGTCACAGATGCAGAAATGCACCTGCGATTTGTGCACTGCCGTACGGGCAGCTTAGAAAGAAAGCTATCACCATAACAGTATGAAACTGTAGTGCACTGCCGTACAGGCAGCTTAGAGAAGAGTGATGGACAACCATAATCACAGGAGAAAGCTCACTGCTGCACATGCAGCTTAGCAAAATAGAAAATAAGGTCTCCCCCTTACTCTTTGCACTATCGAACAGACAGCCTTGAAGCAGAAACAAAGCCCAAATAATTGTTCAAATAATCAACTACACCACAAAAAAATAAGGCCGGGAAAAACCCGGCCTTATTTAATATTCATCTGCCATTACAGGCGAAAACAATTAGCGACTACGGAAGACAATGCGGCCTTTGCTCAGGTCGTACGGGGTCAGTTCAACAGTCACTTTGTCGCCCGTCAAAATGCGGATGTAGTTTTTGCGCATTTTACCGGAGATGTGCGCAGTTACCACGTGACCGTTTTCCAGCTCTACGCGAAACATGGTATTAGGCAACGTATCAAGTACGGTACCCTGCATTTCAATATTGTCTTCTTTGGCCATCTAATCCTCTGGGGTATCACTACCAAGTTTTGAACCGGCAAGATAATGCCGAAATTCATCAATTAAGTAAAGAATTGCGCGATTAAAACGCAGCAAAACAGTTTCGGCGCATTGCCCAAGCGTCACGGTACAACCGAACAGGAAGCGCATTCGTAAAGGGGAGACGACAGGATAAACGTCAGGACGTTATCTGAAGCGAGGGTCCCAAACGGCGGCGGGGCAACAGGCAGAAGCTACTCTGCGGCATAATTATAACACCCTCACAAAAAATATGCGGAAAACATTTAGGCATTGGGCAGAAAGAGCGTTCTCGGTATCCAGAAGTCGCGCGGGAGCTTCTCCTGACGGCTGGCATCCAGTTGTTCGATGTACTGGCGTCGCGGAATTTCAACAGCACCCAGCGAGGCCGTATGCTCGTTGAGTACCTGACAATCGATCAGGCGTCCGCCGCGTTGGGCAAACGCCTGGCAGAAGACCAGCAGCGCCGTTTTCGAGGCATTCACCGCGCGGGAGAACATGGATTCGCCGCAAAAAAGCGTCCCTTGCGCGACGCCATACATGCCGCCGACGAGCTCACTACCTTCCCATACCTCGATGGAGTGGGCGTAACCCAGCTCATGGAGCTGGTGGTAAGCGGTAATGATATCGCGCGTTATCCATGTCCCTTCGTAGCGGTCTTCAGCACAGCCTTCAATCACCTGACCAAAGGCGTGATTCAGGGTCACCCGATACGGTGATTTAGCGTGGAAACGCTTCATGCTGCGGCTCAGGTGAAACTGCGCAGGCCACAGTACGGCACGCGGATCGGGAGACCACCATAAAATCGGATCACCGGGGGAAAACCAGGGAAAAATACCTCGCTGGTAGGCCATCAATAGTCGTGCAGGACTGAGATCGCCACCAAGAGCCAGCAACCCATTGGGTTCACGTAGCGCCCCCTCCGGAGAAGGGAACGCAATATTATGACGAGAAAGCTGGACCAGGCGCATGACAGCAGAACTCCAATACGCGAGTGAGGATCGGTACAAATATAGTCTACAGACGCTGTTTAAACTGGTAGTAGCGACCCTGTTTCGCCAACAGTTCTGTGTGACTACCTTGCTCAATAATGTGTCCGTTGTCCATCACAATTATCTGATCAAAACTCGCCAGTCCGCGCAGGCGGTGCGTGACCATCAGCACGGTTTTACCGGTCATGACATTGGCCAGCAAATCAAGGATTTGGCTCTCGGTTGTGGCGTCCAGACCTTCCGTCGGTTCGTCCAGCAACATCAGCGGCGCATCGTGCAGCAGCGCGCGGGCAATCGCCAGACGGCGCAGCTCACCGCCGGAGAGCTGACGGCCACCTTCACCCAGCCAGCTGTTTAGCCCTGCATCTTCAAGCAACTTATGCAGTCCAACCTGTTCCAGCATGGCGCTCAGTTCATCATCAGAGGCCTCTGGTGCTGCCAGCAGCAGGTTATCGCGCAGTGTGGCGCTAAACAGATGCACGCGCTGCGGAACCACACTGACAGTTTTGCGCAGAGACTGTTCGCTGAAATCTGTCAGCAACGTATCATTGAAACGAATCTGACCGTGCTGCGGGTCCCAGGCGCGGGTCAGCAACTGTAACAGCGTCGATTTGCCACAGCCGGTACGGCCGAGTATGGCAATGCGCTGGCCAGCGTTTACCGCGAGATTCACACCTTCCAGTGCGTTCTGCGCCTGCTTGTCGTAAGCGAAAGTGACATTATCAAGCGTGAGCGCAACGTTCTCTGGCACCGCGGTCTGTGCGGCACTGAATGTGACTTCAGGTTCTTGCTCGGCGATCTGGGTGATGCGCAGGGCGGAGGCGATTACCTGTCCCAAATGCTGGAAAGCGCCTGTCACCGGTGCCAGCGCTTCAAATGCGGCCAGAGCACAGAACACGAAGAGGGCGATCAGAGGACCTGGCTGCGTATTACCGCCGATACCACCGGATGCCAGCCATAGCATAGCGATTACTGCCACGCCGCCGATTAACATCATCAGCGCCTGAGAGAAGGCCGTCAGTTCCGACTGGCGGCGCTGGGCTTCATGCCAGTTCAGTTCCGTACTTTCCATTCGGGCGCGGTAGCGCTTGCTGGCACCAAAAATGGTCAACTCGGCCTGCCCCTGAAGCCAGGAGGTCAGTTGCTGACGGTAGTCCCCGCGCAGGCGCGTCAGGTTTTCCCCGGTGGATTTCCCGGCGCGGTAAAACAGCGGTGGCAATATAATGAGCGTGAGCAACATGATCCCACCCAGTGTCAGCGCAACGGGAACATCCAGAACGGACAGTCCCAGCGTGACCACTACAATCACCACAAACGCGCCCACGATCGGGGATATCACGCGCAGGTACAGGTGATCCAGCGTGTCGACATCCGCTACGACACGGTTAAGTAACTCACCCTGACGAAAACGCGCCAGCCCGGCAGGGGAGAGGGGCAGTAGTTTTCTGAAGGTGTAGATACGCAGGTGCTGCAGCACGCGGAAAGTGGCGTCGTGGCTGACCAGCCGCTCGAAATAGCGTCCGGCAGTACGGGTGATGGCGGTACCGCGAACACCGGCCGCCGGAAGCATATAGTTGAAGCTGTACAACCCGGCAACGCCCGCAACGGCAGAGGCCGACAGGAACCAGCCGGAAAGGGTGAGCAGGCCGATACTGGCGAGCAGCGTCACAATCGCCAGCACAATCCCCAGTGTCAGCATCCATTTGTGGCGTTTATAGAGCGCAAGATAAGGCAGCAGAGCACGCATCAGATGTCCTCCTGACGATTCGCCAGCAGGGCGGCAAACGGTCCCTGCGCGGTAACGAGAGAGGCGTAATCGCCTTGCTCAACAATACGGCCGTTCTCCATAACCCAGATCTGGTCCCAGTCGGCAATGCCTTCCAGCTGATGGGTGACCATCAGGGTGGTTTGCTGCAGAGAGGCGTCATTCAGAGCATCCATTACGCGCTGCTCGCTGTGTGTATCCAGACTGGCTGCGGGCTCATCAAGCAGCATCAGCTGGCACGGGTTAAGCAGCGCACGGGCAACCGCCACACGCTGCGCCTGTCCGACGGACAGCCCGGCAGACTGGTCGCCGACCACGGTATCAACTCCCTGCGGAAGTTGCGGCAGAAATTCGCTGACCCAGGCGCGGTCGAGAACCGATTGCAGCTCGTCTTCTCGGGCATCCGGGCGCGCCAGCAGCACGTTTTCACGCAGCGTAGAGGCTGGAAGCTGCGGATTTTGGCCTACCCAACTCAGCTGTTTACGCCAGGCGTCAGGATCGAGGTTGCGCAGTTCCGTTTTGTTGATCCGCAGTGAACCTGTGTAGGCCATAAAACCGGATAGCGCATTCAGCAACGAACTTTTCCCGGAACCGCTGGTGCCGACGAGCACTACGCGTTGTCCGGCAGGTAAGGTAAAGTTCAGCGGACCCGCGAGCACTTTGCCTTCGGGTGACAAAATGGAAAAGTCCTGCGCTTCAATGGTCACGGGATCTTTAGCATTCAGCGTAATGTCACCCCGTTCCGGGTGCGCCAGCGGCGTTTCCAGGAATGTTTTCAGGCTGTCGGCCGCGCCAACCGCCTGTGCTTTAGCGTGATAGAAGGTCCCCAGGTCGCGAAGCGGCTGGAAAAACTCCGGGGCCAGGATCAGTGCCAGGAAACCGGCAGAAAGGGTCACCACCGTGCCGTAATGGCCAAAATCCAACGCGCCGAGGTAGGAGAAGCCGAAATAGACCGCCACGAGGGCAATCGACAGCGAGGTGAAGAATTCCAGTACGCCTGAGGACAGGAACGCCAGACGTAACACTTCCATGGTGCGCTGACGGAAGTCCTGCGATGCCTGGCGAATGTTTTCGGTTTCCGCTTCACCGCGGCCAAAAATGCGCAATGTTTCCATGCCGCGCAGACGGTCGAGGAAATGGCCGCTTAAGCGACCCAATGCCAGGAAGTTACGACGGTTAGCGTCCGCAGCCCCCATGCCGACCAGCGCCATAAACAGCGGGATCAGCGGGGCGGTGCCCATCAGAATCAGCGCGGCCATCCAGTTCACCGGGAAGATGGCGAGCACAATAAGCAGCGGAACAAAGACGGCAAGAGCCATTTGCGGCAGGTAGCGCGCATAGTAGTCGTGCATATCGTCAATCTGCTCAAGAATCAGCGTCGCCCAGCTACCGGCCGGTTTACCCTGGATCCACGCGGGTCCGGCTTCCTGAAGGCGATCGAGCACCTGACGGCGGATCTCGTAGCGGATATGCTGTCCGGCGTGAAACCCGACACGCTCACGTAGCCATACCACCCAGGCTCGCAGGATAAAAATCAGGATCAGAACAATAAAGGGCAGCAGGAGCGCTTCGCGTGGAATGTTCTCCATGATCATATGATTAAGAATGCGGGCCAGCAGCCATGCCTGGGCAACAATCAACAGACCACTGACGAACCCAAGAATACGGGAGATCGTAAGCCAGCGGCGGGAAAGAACGCTTTGCTGTTTCAGCCAGCGTGTTAACTCTTGTTGACGGGTTTTTTCCATTGCGTACTTTGCAGGTGACGTTATTAGAAATTGGGCAGCGCAATGTTACAACGGTGAGACAATAAAGGCGACTTATCGCCGCCTTTATTTACGTTTGTTACTGACTTGTAAAGATTATTTACCTTGTTCAGCCAGTCCATCGAGGTAGCGTTCAGCGTCCAGCGCGGCCATACAGCCGGTGCCCGCTGAGGTAATCGCCTGACGATAAATATGGTCCATCACGTCACCAGCGGCGAACACGCCCGGGATGCTGGTCTGGGTTGCGTTGCCGTGAATACCAGACTGCACTTTGATGTAGCCGTTTTCCAGCTCTAGTTGACCGTCAAAGATCGCGGTGTTCGGGCTGTGGCCGATAGCCACAAACAGACCCGCCACTTCCAGCGTTTCAACATTATCGGTGTTCTGGGTATCACGGATACGCAGACCCGCAACGCCCATCTGATCGCCCGTCACCTCTTCCAGGGTGCGGTTGGTATGCAGCACGATGTTGCCGCTTGCCACTTTATCCATCAGACGTTTGATCAGGATTTTTTCTGCGCGGAAGGTGTCGCGACGGTGGATCAGATGCACCTCAGAGGCAATGTTCGCCAGGTAGAGCGCTTCTTCCACTGCGGTGTTACCGCCGCCAATGACCGCGACTTTCTGATTGCGGTAGAAGAAACCGTCGCAGGTAGCGCATGCAGAAACGCCGCGGCCTTTGAACGTTTCTTCGGATGGCAGACCGAGGTAACGGGCAGAGGCACCGGTGGCGATGATCAGCGCGTCACAGGTGTATTCGCCGCTGTCGCCCGTCAGGCGGAACGGACGGTTCTGCAGATCGACCTTATTGATGTGGTCGAACAGAATTTCGGTTTCGAATTTAGCGGCATGCTCGTGCATACGCTCCATCAGCAGCGGCCCGGTCAGGTCGTGCGGGTCGCCTGGCCAGTTTTCCACTTCGGTGGTGGTGGTCAGCTGACCGCCTTTTTCCATGCCGGTAATTAACACCGGTTGCAGGTTAGCGCGTGCAGCATAGACCGCCGCGGTATATCCCGCAGGTCCAGAACCAAGGATTAGCAGCTTACTGTGTTTAGCCGTGCCCATGAGATCCCCATTGTTGTTGGCAGACATTTGGCAGGATTGTAGGGAATTTGTTGCCGTAAAAAAAGAGCGCAGCAATTTTGATATCAATCTGTGTAATAGCCGCTGACGATGAATGGCGCGCGATAACATCGCGCTTTCCCTTGAAAAACGGTCGTTTGTAAGGCAATAAAATGAGGATTCATACCCTGCCGTAATGAATATCCGGCATGTTGTACTAAAAAACGATGTTTTGCTTTGACAATCCCCTGCGCTTTTGCGAAAACATTCAAGGAAGAAAAAAAACCGCGTTAACCGTGTGCCGCATAGGCATGCATGTAAATGCCATTTTTACCGGGTCAGTGAAATCTACGCATGGCGTGGACAGACGCCATACGTGATGTCGGTGACTGCCTTCGGGCAACGGTCTTCTTACCAACAGAACCCGAATCCGCATCGCGTCTAATACAAAACCAGGCGATGTGATGACTAACGGGTACAGGCTCTGAACAGTGATGTGCACAGGGTCCAGGCAGGAGTAGGGAAGGAATACAGAGAGACAATAATAATGGTAGATAGCAAGAAGCGCCCTGGCAAAGATCTCGACCGTATCGATCGTAACATTCTTAATGAATTGCAAAAGGATGGGCGTATTTCCAACGTCGAGCTTTCAAAACGTGTGGGACTTTCCCCGACGCCATGCCTTGAGCGTGTGCGCCGACTGGAAAGACAGGGTTTCATTCAGGGCTATACTGCTCTGCTGAACCCGCATTATCTGGATGCCTCACTTCTGGTATTTGTTGAGATTACTCTGAATCGTGGTGCGCCGGATGTGTTTGAGCAATTTAACGCTGCTGTACAAAAACTTGAAGAAATTCAAGAGTGTCACCTGGTGTCCGGTGATTTCGACTACCTGTTGAAAACCCGTGTGCCGGATATGTCCGCCTACCGTAAGCTGCTGGGTGAGACCCTGCTGCGTCTGCCGGGCGTGAACGACACCCGTACTTATGTGGTGATGGAAGAGGTCAAACAGAGCAATCGTCTGGTTATTAAGACGCGCTAACACGGAACAGGTGCAAAATCAGCGTAGTTTGATTACACTCCTGTTAATCCATACAGCAACAGTGCTGGGGAGTCCCGGCGCTGTTGTCCGTTTTAGCAAACAGGCAGGATATGCCTGATACCTGGAGAGCCTTTCTTGAGCCAGGAATACACTGAAGACAAAGAAGTCACACTATCGAAGCTAAGCAGCGGACGTCGTCTCCTCGAGGCTTTGCTGATTGTTATTGCCCTTTTTGCCGTCTGGCTGATGGCAGCCTTACTCAGTTTCAACCCCTCAGATCCCAGCTGGTCACAAACTGCATGGCATGAGCCTATCCATAATTTAGGCGGTGTCCCCGGAGCCTGGCTTGCGGACACGCTGTTTTTCATTTTCGGTGTGATGGCCTACACCCTTCCCGTCATTATCATTGGCGGATGCTGGTTTGCGTGGCGTCATCGTCAGAACGATGATTACATCGACTATTTCGCGGTTTCGCTGCGCCTGATCGGCGCGCTGGCACTGATCCTGACCTCATGCGGTCTGGCGGCCATTAATGCCGATGATATCTGGTACTTTGCCTCTGGCGGAGTGATCGGCAGTTTGTTGAGTTCTGCACTGCAACCGATGCTCCACAGCAGCGGCGGCACGCTGGCGCTGCTGTGCATCTGGGCTGCCGGGCTGACGTTGTTTACCGGCTGGTCCTGGGTGAGCATTGCCGAGAAAATCGGCAGTTTTATCCTCACCATTCTGACCTTCGCCAGCAACCGTACCCGTCGTGACGATACGTGGGTGGATGAAGACGAGTATGAAGATGAAGACGAAGATGAGGATGAAGCGCCTGTGCAACGTCGCGAATCCCGTCGCGCCCGTATCCTGCGTGGGGCATTGGCGCGTCGCCAGCGCGTAGCTGAAAAATTTGCCAACCCGCTTGGACGTAAAACCGATGCGGCACTCTTCTCCGGCAAACGCATGGATGAAGACGAGCAGGTTGAGTATCGCGCAGCAGGTAACGCCGTCGATCCTGATGATGTGCTTTTCTCCGGGAGCCGTGCCACGCCGGGTGACTTTGACGAATACGATCCGCTGCTAAATGGCCAAACCGTTACCGCGCCGGTTGCGGCTGCCGCAGCAGCAACGACCGCTGCGCAGGCGTATGCTGCACCTGTCGAAGCCGTGATGCCATCTGCGCCGGTTTCGCCGCCGGAATCCGTTATTCAGCAGCCTCAGGTTGACTGGCAGACAGCACCCGGTGTTCACACACCGGAGCCCGTTATCGCCCCTGAACCGGAAAGCTATATCCCTGTGCATCAGGAGCAGTGGCAGGAGCCTTATCAGCCGCCGCAACCTGAATATGAACCGCAGCAATATGAACAGCCTGTGGCCCAGCCGTATCAGGAGTATGTGCCTGTGCCGGTTGAATCTGTGCAGCCTTATGTAGCGCCACAGCCTGAACCTGAAGTGGTGGAAGAGGTGAAACCCTCTCGTCCACCAATGTATTATTTTGAAGAGGTTGAAGAGCGTCGTGCTCGTGAACGCGAGCAGCTGGCAGCCTGGTATCAGCCTGTGCCTGAACCGGTGCAGGAGCCGGTTACCAAAGCACCTTCTTTCTCTGTTCCGCCGGTTGACCCAACACCTGCTGTTGCTCCTGTTACGGAAAGCGTTAAGCAGGCAACTGCGGCGGCGGCCGTGGCTGCACCTGTCTTCAGTCTGGCAACCGGTGGGACACCACGTCCTCAGGTGAAAGAGGGTATTGGCCCACAATTGCCTCGTCCAAATCGTGTCCGTGTGCCTACTCGTCGTGAGCTTGCTTCTTACGGTATCAAGCTGCCTTCCCAGCGTATGGCCGAAGAAAAAGCGCGTGAACCAGAGTACGAAGATGACGCCGATGAGATGCAGCAGGACGAGCTGGCCCGCCAGTTCGCAGCGCAACAGAATCAACGTTACGGTGAGGAATACCAGCACGATGAACCGATTCTGGAAGATGAAGATGACGCGGCGGAAGCCGAATTAGCGCGCCAGTTTGCCGCAACGCAGCAGCAACGCTATTCCGGTGAACAACCTGCTGGTGCGAACCCGTTCTCGCTGTCTGATTTTGAATTCTCGCCAATGAAGGATCTGGTGGATGATGGTCCGAGCGAGCCTTTATTCACCCCGAGCGTGATGCCGGAAGCCGAGCCAGTGCGTCAGCAGCCAGCTCCGCAGGTTTATATGCAGCCGCAACAGCCGCAACAGGCGCAACAGCCTCCGCAATTCCAGCAACCTGCGCCTCAGGCGCAGGAAAGCCTGATTCACCCGCTGCTGATGCGTAATGGTGACAGCCGTCCATTGCAACGTCCAAGTACGCCGCTGCCGTCGCTGGACCTGTTAACGCCGCCGCCGTCTGAAGTTGAGCCGGTCGATACGTTTGCGCTGGAGCAGATGGCCCGTCTGGTGGAAGCTCGTCTGGCCGACTTCCGTATCAAGGCGGACGTGGTGAACTACTCTCCTGGCCCGGTTATTACCCGTTTTGAACTGAATCTGGCGCCGGGTGTTAAAGCCGCGCGTATTTCGAACCTGTCCCGCGACCTGGCACGTTCGCTGTCGACCGTTGCGGTACGTGTGGTGGAAGTGATTCCCGGCAAACCTTACGTTGGCCTTGAGCTGCCGAACAAAAAACGTCAAACCGTTTACCTGCGCGAAGTGCTGGATAACACCAAATTCCGCGATAACCCATCCCCGCTGACCGTGGTGCTGGGTAAAGATATCGCGGGCGATCCGGTGGTGGCTGATCTCGCCAAAATGCCTCACCTGCTTGTAGCGGGGACCACCGGTTCCGGTAAGTCCGTCGGCGTGAACGCCATGATCCTCAGCATGCTTTATAAAGCGCAGCCGGAAGACGTGCGTTTCATCATGATCGACCCGAAAATGCTCGAACTGTCGGTCTACGAAGGCATTCCGCATCTGCTGACCGAAGTGGTCACCGACATGAAAGACGCCGCCAATGCCCTGCGCTGGAGCGTCAATGAGATGGAACGCCGCTACAAGCTGATGTCTGCGCTGGGCGTGCGAAACCTGGCCGGTTATAACGAGAAAATTGCCCAGGCTGTGCGCATGGGACGTCCGATCCCGGATCCTTACTGGAAGCCGGGTGACAGCATGGATGCCCAGCATCCGGTGCTGGAAAAACTGCCTTATATCGTCGTTCTGGTGGATGAGTTCGCTGACCTGATGATGACCGTCGGTAAGAAAGTGGAAGAGTTGATTGCCCGTCTGGCGCAGAAAGCGCGTGCGGCCGGTATTCACCTTGTTCTCGCGACCCAGCGTCCTTCCGTGGACGTTATCACTGGTCTTATTAAAGCGAACATTCCGACGCGTATTGCGTTTACGGTATCAAGTAAAATTGACTCCCGTACCATTCTTGATCAGGGCGGCGCAGAGTCGCTGCTGGGTATGGGTGACATGCTCTATTCCGGCCCGAACTCCACCTCTCCGGTGCGTGTCCACGGCGCGTTTGTCCGCGATGAGGAAGTTCACGCCGTGGTGCAGGACTGGAAAGCGCGCGGTCGTCCGCAGTATGTTGATGGTATTACCAGCGATGTAGAAAGCGAAGGCGGCGGTGGCGGTTTTGACGGTGGAGAAGAGCTGGATCCATTATTTGATCAGGCGGTTAACTTCGTTACCGAAAAACGCAAAGCGTCCATCTCTGGCGTTCAGCGTCAGTTCCGCATCGGCTATAACCGCGCAGCGCGTATCATAGAGCAGATGGAAGCGCAGGGCATCGTGAGCGAGCAGGGGCATAACGGTAACCGCGAGGTGCTTGCTCCGCCGCCGTTTGACTAACCTTCAGCGATTGCAAAGAAGGGTAAATCAGCAAAAAATTAAGCATTTTCTTCTGTCGCCTGCCTTCGGGCAGGTCCAGAATAGAAGACGGAAACCCCATTTCGGGAAGACGTATTTTAAGGAATAACAATGAAAAAAATCGCCATCGCCTGTGCATTACTGACCAGTTTTGTCGCCAGCAGCGTCTGGGCTGATGCAGCCAGCGACCTTAAAAGCCGACTGGATAAAGTGAGCAGCTTCCACGCCAGCTTCACGCAAAAAGTGACTGACGGCAGCGGCAACGCGGTACAGGAAGGCCAGGGCGATTTGTGGGTAAAGCGCCCCAATCTGTTTAACTGGCACATGACCCAGCCGGATGAGAGCATCCTGGTGTCTGACGGTAAAACCTTATGGTTCTTCAACCCGTTCGTTGAGCAGGCAACGGCGACCTGGCTGAAAGATGCCACCAGCAATACGCCGTTTATGCTGATTGCCCGCAACCAGTCCAGCGACTGGCAGCAGTACAATATCAAACAGACGGGTGACGAGTTTATCCTGACGCCGAAAGGCAGCAACGGCAACCTGAAGCAGTTCACCATTAACGTAAGCACCAACGGAACCATTAATCAGTTCGGCGCGGTTGAGCAGGACGATCAGCGCAGCAGCTACCAGCTTAAGTCTCAGCAGAACGGCGCCGTTGATGCATCGAAATTCACCTTTACCCCGCCGAAGGGCGTAACGGTGGACGACCAACGCAATAAGTAAGAGGCGTGAGTGGGCAATCTGTCGCTCGATTTTTCAGATAACGCGTTTCAACCTCTGGCCGCTCGTATGCGGCCAGAAAATTTAGCGCAGTACATCGGCCAGCAGCATCTGCTGGCTGCCGGAAAGCCTTTGCCGCGTGCTATTGAAGCCGGGCATCTCCATTCCATGATCCTCTGGGGGCCACCCGGCACTGGCAAAACCACCCTTGCAGAAGTTATTGCCCGCTATGCCAACGCGGACGTTGAACGTCTTTCGGCGGTCACCTCCGGCGTGAAAGAGATCCGCGAGGCGATCGAGCGTGCGCGGCAGAACCGCAATGCCGGGCGGCGTACCATCCTCTTTGTGGACGAAGTCCACCGCTTCAACAAGAGCCAGCAGGATGCTTTCCTGCCGCATATTGAAGACGGCACGATTTTCTTCATCGGTGCAACCACTGAAAACCCGTCGTTTGAACTGAACTCGGCGCTGCTTTCGCGTGCGCGCGTTTACCTGCTCAAATCGCTGACCACCGAGGATATCGAAAAGGTTCTCACCCAGGCAATGGACGACAAAGCACGCGGCTACGGTGGGCAGGATATCGTTTTACCTGACGAGACGCGTCGTGCGATTGCTGAGTTGGTCAACGGTGATGCGCGTCGGGCACTGAATACGCTGGAGATGATGGCCGATATGGCCGAAATTGATGACTCCGGCAAGAGAGTGCTTAAACCGGAACTGCTCACCGAGATTGCTGGTGAACGCAGCGCGCGTTTCGATAACAAGGGCGACCGTTTTTACGATCTGATCTCGGTGCTACATAAGTCCGTGCGAGGCAGCGCGCCGGATGCGGCACTTTACTGGTATGCACGCATTATCACTGCCGGTGGCGATCCGCTGTATGTTGCACGACGTTGCCTGGCTATTGCCTCGGAAGATGTCGGCAATGCTGATCCACGGGCGATGCAGGTGGCGCTCTCAGCATGGGACTGTTTTACCCGCGTCGGTCCCGCTGAAGGGGAGCGCGCCATTGCGCAGGCGATTGTCTATCTGGCCTGTGCGCCGAAGAGTAATGCGGTCTATACCGCCTTTAAAGCGGCAATGTCTGATGCGCGTGAACGTCCGGACTACGATGTGCCGGTTCATCTGCGTAATGCACCGACCAAACTGATGAAAGAGATGGGGTATGGTCAGGAGTACCGTTACGCCCATGATGAACCCAATGCCTACGCTGCCGGAGAGGAATATTTCCCGCAAGAGATGGCACAAACGCGCTATTATCATCCCACAAACAGAGGTCTTGAAGGCAAGATTGGTGAAAAGCTCACCTGGCTCGCCGGACAGGATCAAAATAGCCCTATAAAACGCTACCGTTAGCGCTATCGTTGCGGTAATGTTGGCAATGTATCCCTGTGACCGCAGGCTGTGGTCACATTTTCCTATTTTAATTCGATAAGCACAGGATAAGCATGCTCGATCCCAATCTGCTGCGTAACGAGCCAGACGCAGTCGCTGAAAAACTGGCACGCCGAGGCTTTAAGCTGGATGTAGATAAGCTGCGCGCTCTTGAAGAGCGTCGTAAAGTTTTGCAGGTACAAACTGAAAATCTGCAGGCAGAGCGTAACTCTCGATCGAAATCCATTGGCCAGGCGAAAGCGCGCGGGGAAGATATTGAGCCATTACGCCTGGAAGTGAACAAACTGGGTGAAGAGCTGGATCAGGCGAAAGCTGAGCTGGATGTTCTTCAGACCGAAATTCGTGATATTGCCCTGGCTATCCCGAACATTCCTGACGATAGCGTGCCTGTCGGCAAAGATGAAAACGACAACGTTGAAGTGAAACGCTGGGGTACACCTCGTGAATTTGACTTCGAAGTGCGCGATCACGTGACGCTGGGCGAAATGCACGCGGGCCTGGACTTTGCGGCGGCGGTTAAGCTGACTGGCTCTCGCTTCGTGGTGATGAAAGGCCAGATTGCCCATCTGCACCGCGCGCTGGCGCAGTTCATGCTGGACTTGCACACTGAGCAGCACGGCTACAGCGAGACCTACGTCCCGTATCTGGTTAACCACGATACGCTGTACGGTACGGGCCAGTTGCCGAAATTTGCCGGCGATCTGTTCCACACCCGTCCGCTGGACGAGGAAGCGGATAGCAGCAACTACGCGCTGATCCCAACTGCTGAAGTGCCGCTGACTAACCTCGTGCGCGATGAGATCATCGACGAAGACGACCTGCCAATTAAGCTGACGGCACATTCTCCGTGCTTCCGTTCTGAAGCAGGATCTTACGGTCGCGACACGCGCGGTCTGATTCGTATGCACCAGTTCGACAAAGTTGAGATGGTGCAGATCGTCCGTCCTGAAGAATCCATGGACGCGCTGGAAGAGATGACCGGCCACGCTGAGAAAGTGCTGGAGCTGCTGGGTCTTCCGTACCGTCGTATGGCCCTGTGCACCGGTGATATGGGCTTTGGCGCCTGCAAAACCTTCGATCTGGAAGTGTGGGTGCCTGCGCAGAACACCTACCGTGAGATCTCCTCCTGCTCTAACGTCTGGGATTTCCAGGCGCGTCGCATGCAGGCACGTTGCCGCAGCAAATCTGACAAGAAAACCCGTCTGGTTCATACCCTGAACGGCTCTGGTCTGGCTGTCGGCCGTACGCTGGTTGCCGTGCTGGAAAACTATCAGCAGGCAGATGGTCGTATCGAGATCCCTGAAGTACTGCGCCCATACATGAAAGGCCAGCAGTACATCGGCTAATTCTTTGCCTCACAACAAAAAAGCGCCTTCGGGCGCTTTTTTTATGCCTCTGAATTGATACTACGCAATACCCCCTCCCTCTAAAGTAGTAATACTCCTCCGAATGAAAGTTAGCATAAATGACTGATAACGAAGAGTTTCGTTATATATAAAACTATATAGCGGTATGTGCCGCCTCTCTTTTCTTTGTGAGCAACCAAGTGAGTCTCTATGAAAATCAACGCGCCTGAAGCATTAATGGCAGCTGAGGTCACTCGCCGTGGGTTGATGAAAACCACGGCAATAGGCGGCCTGGCTATGGCCAGTAGCGCCCTCACGCTTCCTTTTACCCGGCTGGCGTCGGCGGCAGATGCATTGTCCCCGGCGACAGCTCCGGAAAAAGTGGTGTGGAGCGCCTGTACCGTAAACTGTGGTAGTCGTTGTCCACTGCGTATGCATGTGGTGGATGGCGAAATTAAATATGTTGAAACCGACAATACCGGGGACGATAACTACGAAGGATTACATCAGGTACGCGCTTGTCTGCGTGGCCGTTCCATGCGTCGTCGTGTGTATAATCCGGACCGTCTGAAGTACCCAATGAAGCGCGTTGGTAAGCGTGGGGAAGGGAAGTTCGAGCGCATTAGCTGGGATGAAGCCTACGATATCATCGCCACCAACATGCAGCGTTTGATCAACGAGTATGGCAACGAATCCATCTACCTGAACTACGGTACCGGGACGCTCGGCGGCACCATGACCCGTTCCTGGCCACCGGGTAAAACACTGGTGGCGCGCCTGATGAACTGCTGCGGCGGTTATCTTAATCACTATGGTGACTACTCCTCTGCTCAGATCGCTGCTGGCCTGAACTACACCTACGGTGGCTGGGCGGACGGCAACAGTCCGTCCGATATCGAAAACAGCAAGCTGGTTGTGCTGTTCGGTAACAACCCGGGTGAAACCCGCATGAGCGGTGGCGGGGTGACATATTACCTCGAACAGGCTCGCGCTAAGTCCAATGCCCGCATGATCATCATCGATCCGCGCTATACCGATACCGGTGCCGGGCGAGAAGATGAGTGGATCCCAATCCGTCCAGGTACCGATGCGGCGCTGGTCTCAGCGCTGGCGTGGGTGATGATCACCGAAAACCTCGTCGATCAGCCTTTCCTGGATAAATACTGCGTCGGTTACGACGAGAAAACCCTGCCAGCCAGCGCGCCGGCAAACGGGCATTACAAAGCGTACATTCTTGGCCAGGGCAGCGATGGCGTGGCGAAAACGCCAGAGTGGGCGTCCACGATCACCGGTATTCCGGTCGAACGCATCGTCCAGCTGGCGCGTGAGATTGGCTCAGCCAAACCGGCCTATATCAGCCAGGGCTGGGGCCCGCAACGTCATGCAAACGGTGAAATCGCGACCCGCGCCATTTCTATGCTCTCCATCCTGACCGGCAACGTCGGTATTCATGGCGGCAATACCGGTGCGCGTGAAGGCTCGTATGAAGTGCCGTTCGAACGTATGCCGACACTGGATAACCCGGTTCAGACCAGCATCTCGATGTTTATGTGGACCGATGCGATCGAACGTGGTCCGGAAATGACCGCTTTGCGCGACGGTGTGCGCGGCAAGGACAAGCTGGATGTGCCGATCAAGATGATCTGGAACTATGCCGGCAACTGTCTGATCAACCAGCATTCTGAAATTAACCGTACCCACGAAATCCTGCAGGATGACAAGAAGTGCGAGATGATTGTGGTCATCGACTGCCACATGACCTCCTCGGCAAAATATGCCGATATCCTGCTGCCGGACTGTACTGCATCTGAGCAGATGGATTTTGCGCTGGACGCCTCCTGCGGCAACATGTCCTATGTGATCTTCACCGATCAGGCCATCAAACCTCGCTTTGAGTGCAAAACCATCTATGAGATGACCTCTGATCTGGCGAAACGTCTTGGCGTTGAGCAGCAGTTTACTGAGGGGCGTACTCAGGAAGGGTGGATGCGTCATCTGCATGAACTTTCCCGTAAAACGATCCCTGACCTGCCAGATTTCGACACCTTCCGTAAGCAAGGGATGTACAAACAGCGCGATCCGGAAGGGCACCACGTGGCGTACAAAACGTTCCGTGAAGACCCGCAGGCGAACCCGCTAACCACACCGTCGGGTAAAATCGAAATCTACTCCGAAGAGCTGGCAAAAATTGCCTCAACCTGGGAGTTGCCGGAAGGGGACGTTATCGATCCGCTGCCGATCTACACACCGGGCTTTGAAAACTATAACGATCCGCTGACGGCGAAATTCCCGCTGCAGTTGACCGGTTTCCACTACAAAGCGCGAGTTCACTCCACGTACGGTAACGTCGACGTACTGAAAGCCGCCTGCCGTCAGGAGATGTGGATCAACCCGATGGATGCCAAAGCGCGTGGCATCAACAATGGCGATCGCGTACGCATTTTCAACGGGCGTGGTGAGGTACATATCGAAGCCAAGGTTACACCGCGCATGATGCCTGGCGTTGTCGCGCTGGGGGAAGGGGCCTGGTATAACCCGGATGCCAACCGCATCGACCAGGCAGGCAGTATTAACGTACTGACTACACAGCGCCCATCGCCACTGGCGAAAGGTAACCCATCTCACACAAACCTTGTTCAGGTTGAAAAGGTTTAAGGAGTAACCGATGACAACCCAGTATGGATTTTTTATTGATTCCAGCCGTTGCACCGGGTGCAAAACTTGCGAGCTGGCCTGTAAAGATTACAAAGATCTGACCCCGGACGTCAGCTTCCGCCGAATCTACGAATACGCCGGGGGTGACTGGCAGGAAGATAACGGCGTCTGGCATCAAAACGTGTTCGCCTACTACCTGTCGATTGCCTGCAACCACTGTGAAGATCCGGCCTGTACTAAGGTCTGTCCGAGTGGGGCGATGCACAAGCGCGATGACGGTTTTGTCGTCGTGGATGAAGATGTCTGCATCGGCTGTCGCTACTGCCACATGGCCTGCCCGTATGGTGCGCCGCAGTACAATGCCGCTAAAGGTCATATGACCAAGTGCGACGGCTGCCACTCACGCGTGGCGGATGGCAAAAAACCGATTTGCGTCGAGTCCTGTCCGCTGCGCGCGCTGGACTTTGGCCCAATTGAAGAGCTGCGTAAAAAACACGGTCAGCTTGCGGCGGTAGCGCCACTACCGTCAGCGCACTTCACGAAGCCGAGTATTGTGATTAAACCTAACGCCAACAGCCGTCCGACAGGTGACACCACCGGCTACCTGGCAAATCCGAAGGAGGTGTGAGATGGGAAGTGGATGGCATGAATGGCCGCTGATGATCTTCACGGTCTTTGGGCAATGTGTTGCCGGTGGGTTTATCGTGCTCGCCCTGGCGCTGTTAAAAGGCAACCTCAGTGCTGAACAGCAGCAGCGTCTCGTGTTGAGTATGTTTGGTCTGTGGGTACTGATGGGAATTGGCTTTATTGCCTCAACGCTGCATCTGGGCTCACCGATGCGTGCGTTTAACTCCCTGAACCGCGTGGGGGCCTCATCACTCAGTAATGAGATTGCCAGCGGGGCGATTTTCTTCGCCGTCGGTGGTCTGGGATGGCTGCTGGCAGCGCTGAAAAAATTGCCTGCGGGTCTACGCAGCCTGTGGCTGATCGTGACCATGGTGCTGGGCGTGGTATTCGTATGGATGATGGTGCGCGTGTACAACACCATTGATACCGTTCCCACCTGGTACAGCGTCTGGACGCCGATGAGTTTCTTCCTGACGATGTTTATCGGTGGTCCGCTGTTGGGCTACCTGCTGCTGCGCGTAGCGGGCGTAGATGGGTGGGCAATGCGTTTGCTCCCCGCTGTTTCGCTGCTGGCGCTGGTGGTGAGTGCAATGGTTGCCCTGATGCAGGGAACCGAACTGGCAACCATTCACAGCTCGATTCAGCAGGCCTCTGCCCTGGTGCCGGACTACGGTTCACTGATGGCCTGGCGCATCGTTCTGCTGGTCGCGGCGTTGGTATTCTGGATCGCTCCTCAGCTTAAAGGATATCAGCCCGCGCTGCCGCTGCTGTCGCTGGCTTTTGTGCTGGTACTGGCGGGTGAACTGATTGGCCGTGGTGTGTTCTACGGATTGCATATGACCGTGGGTATGGCTATTGCCAGTTAACGTTGCATTTAGTTATATCAAGCCGGGCCTGAGTGCCCGGCTTTTTCTTTTTTCGATCATGAAATTTTTCGACTGTCGTTTTGTTTTAATTTCGTTCATTAATAAATAAAAACAGATACATAATTAATATCTATAGCAGGCGTTGCATTAGCAGGATAAGTTTTTTAAATCGACAGGGAACATATTGTGCGTGATGGCGAAATCAGCGGATTGACTTTGTTTTTGCCAGTGGCATGATGCGCACGAAATCTGAACTTCCTCACGGTTTTTAACCCATGACCACCTATACCCGGCCAGTGCTTCTGTTGCTCTGTGGCCTACTTCTGTTGACCCTGGCGATCGCAGTGTTAAATACGCTCGTCCCGCTGTGGCTCGCCCATGAAAACTTACCGACCTGGCAGGTGGGTATGGTCAGCTCGTCCTTTTTTACCGGCAACCTGTTGGGGACGCTGGTCACCGGGAGCCTGATTAAGCGCTTTGGCTTTAATCGCAGCTATTATCTGGCTTCGCTGATTTTCGCCGCCGGATGTGCCGGTTTAGGCCTTATGGTCGGCTTCTGGAGCTGGATGGCATGGCGTTTTATCGCTGGCGTAGGCTGCGCGATGATTTGGGTGGTGGTTGAAAGTGCGCTGATGTGCAGCGGTACGTCGCGCAACCGCGGACGCCTGCTGGCAGCCTATATGATGGTTTACTACGTGGGCACCGTGCTGGGTCAACTGATGGTCAGCAAACTGCCAACCGACCTGATGAGCGTTCTGCCGTGGGTAACGGGTATGGTGCTTGCCGCGATCCTGCCGCTGCTCTTTACGCGCATTGTGAACCAGAACAGCGAACACCAGGAAGCAACCCACGTCTGGCCGATGCTGAGACTCCGTCAGGCGCGGCTGGGCGTTAACGGCTGCATTATCTCGGGGATTGTACTGGGCTCACTCTATGGCCTGATGCCGCTCTATCTAAATCATCAGGGCGTCAGCGATTCCGGAATTGGCTTCTGGATGGCGGTTATGGTGAGTGCAGGGATCGTCGGGCAGTGGCCGATTGGCCGTCTGGCGGACCGTTTCGGTCGTCTGCTGGTACTGCGCGTTCAGGTCTTCGTGGTGATCCTGGGATGTCTAGCCATGCTCAGCAACGCCGCGATGGCGCCTGCGCTGTTTATTCTCGGGGCCGCTGGCTTTACGCTCTATCCGGTCGCGATGGCCTGGGCCTGTGAGAAAGTAGAACATCACCAGCTGGTGGCAATGAACCAGGCGCTGTTACTGAGCTATACCATCGGCAGTTTATTAGGGCCGACGTTTACCGCGATGTTGATGCAGAATTACTCTGATAATTTATTGTTTATCATGATCGCCAGCGTATCGTTTATTTATCTCTTAATGCTGCTGCGCAAAGCGGGCGAACACCCAACGCCTGTGGCTCATGCCTGATTAATTAAAAGCCTGTCGATGACAGGCTTTTTTGTCCCTGTCACAACTAAGAGTTTTACTTATTGTTTGTTTATTGCGTCAGACGATAATTCATGTGAGTTCTACCACTATAAGGCATCAATCATGTCTATTCGTCGTTTTGCCACTACCGCACTTGCCGTAGTGTTGTCTTTAACGTTTGCAACGGCTCCGGTCATGGCTAATCCTGGAAACGGGAATGGCAATGGTCACGGAAACGGCGGCGGACAGGGTAACAGCGGCAGTCATGGTAATGGAAATTCTGGTAACCATGGCAATAAGCAAAATAACGGTCAGGATAACCCTGGAAAATCGGATAAGAGCGTTAAGAGCAGTAAAGATGTCGGTAACGATGTCGACGCTCGCGTGAGTTTCGATCATGCCCGCCATCTGGCGCTGAATTATGGCCTAACGGGCTATAAGTCTCTGCCTCCGGGTATCGCGAAAAACCTGGCGCGCGGTAAGCCGTTGCCTCCGGGCATTGCGAAGAAAACCGTGCCGGCCTCTATGCTGGGCCAGCTTCCTTCCTATCCTGGCTATGAATGGCGGGTAGTGGGTGACGATCTGGTCTTAATTGCGCTGAGTACAGCCATTGTGACGTCCGTGATTAACGGCGTCTTTAAATAGAATATAAAAAAACCCGGTTTTCACCGGGCTTTTCTTTAATACATCACCTTATGGCCGTACTGCTCAAGAATGCCTTTGACGCGTTCCATCGTCTCTTTCTTCGGCGGCTTCACGCCATCGAGTTTGTACTCTTCGCCCATTGCCACCCATTTGTGTTTACCCAGCTCGTGATAAGGCAGAAGCTCGATTTTCTCGACGTTGCCCATGTCGCGGGTAAATTCCCCGAGACGATGCGCGGAGTCGTCATCATCTGACCAGCCAGGCACAACCACGTAGCGGATCCAGGTTTTGATGCCTTTATCGGCAATGTATTTGGCAAATTCCAGCGTCCGGTGGTTTGAGACACCAACGAGGTTCTGGTGGATCTCATCGTTCATCTGTTTGAGATCGAGCATCACCAGATCGGTCACTTCGAGCAGCTCGTCGATAACCGGATCGTAGCGGCGTACAAAGCCGTTGGTATCGAGACAGGTATGAATACCTTCCTTGCGGCAGGCACGGAACCAGTCGCGTACAAACTCAGCCTGAAGAATGGCTTCACCGCCGGATGCGGTTACACCACCGCCAGACGCGTTCATAAAGTGACGGTAGGTCACCACCTCTTTCATTAAATCTTCAACGGTCACTTCTTTGCCGCCGTGTGTATCCCAGGTGTCACGGTTATGGCAGTACAGGCAGCGCATCAGGCAGCCCTGGAAAAAGGTGATAAAGCGGATACCTGGGCCATCGACAGTGCCACAGGATTCAAAGGAGTGAATGCGACCAATAATTGACATTGCGGTGATATCTCCAGCATCGGCCCGTCCGGGGCCTGTGTATGCACAGCTCAAAACCGGCTGTGTTAAGTCTGTTTTGGCTGTTATCCATTAAGTATAGATAGCGGACAAAAGAGACTGAGGTGGAGAGGGTGCTAAAAAGGCCCCACTTGCGTGGAGCCTTTATTGTACGCTTTTTAACGCGTGATTTCAGTCAATTCCACTTACATGGACTGAGTGAAAGTACGGGTGATAACGTCCTGCTGCTGTTCTTTAGTCAGGGAGTTAAAACGTACTGCGTAGCCGGATACGCGGATGGTCAGCTGAGGATATTTCTCAGGGTGTTCCATCGCGTCGAGCAGCATTTCACGGTTCATTACGTTCACGTTCAGGTGCTGACCACCTTCGATGGACGCTTCGTGGTGGAAGTAACCATCCATCAGACCCGCGAGGTTAGTTTTACGCACTTCGTCGTCTTTACCCAGCGCATTTGGAACGATAGAGAAGGTGTAAGAGATACCATCTTTAGCGTAAGCAAACGGCAGTTTAGCAACGGAAGTCAGAGAGGCAACAGCACCTTTCTGGTCACGACCGTGCATTGGGTTAGCACCTGGGCCGAATGGCGCGCCAGCACGACGTCCGTCTGGGGTATTACCGGTTTTCTTACCATACACAACGTTAGAGGTGATGGTCAGAACAGACTGAGTCGGGATAGCGTTACGGTAAGTAGTCAGTTTCTGAATTTTCTTCATGAAACGTTCTACCAGGTCAACCGCCATGTCATCAACGCGAGAATCGTTGTTACCAAACTGCGGGTATTCGCCTTCGATTTCGAAGTCTACAGCCAGGCCGTCTTCGTCACGAATTGGTTTAACTTTCGCATATTTGATTGCAGACAGGGAGTCAGCCGCAACGGACAGACCTGCGATACCACACGCCATGGTGCGGATAACGTCACGGTCGTGCAGCGCCATCAGAGAGGCTTCGTAGCTGTACTTGTCGTGCATGTAGTGGATAACGTTCAGTGCAGTGACGTACTGTTTAGCCAGCCAGTCCATGAAGTGATCCATGCGGTCCATCACTTCGTCGAAGTTCAGAACGTCGCCTTTGATTGGCTCAGACTTAGGACCAACCTGCATTTTCAGTTTTTCATCAACGCCGCCGTTGATTGCGTACAGCATGGTTTTCGCCAGGTTTGCACGCGCACCGAAGAACTGCATTTGTTTACCAACAACCATTGGGCTTACGCAGCAAGCGATAGCGTAATCGTCGTTGTTGAAGTCCGGACGCATCAGGTCATCGTTCTCGTACTGCAGAGAAGAGGTGTCGATAGACACTTTAGCGGCGAATTTCTTGAAGTTCAGAGGCAGTTTTTCAGACCACAGAACAGTAATGTTCGGCTCCGGAGAAGGACCCATGGTGTACAGGGTGTTCAGGAAGCGGAAGCTGTTTTTGGTTACCAGAGTACGGCCATCAACGCCCATACCACCGATAGATTCAGTTGCCCAGATTGGGTCACCGGAGAACAGCTCATCGTATTCTGGGGTACGCAGGAAGCGAACCATACGCAGTTTCATGACCAGGTGGTCAATCATTTCCTGAGCGTCTTGCTCGGTGATTTTGCCTGCTTTGATGTCGCGTTCGATGTAAGCATCCAGGAAGGTGGATACACGACCGAAGGACATCGCTGCACCGTTCTGAGACTTAACCGCGGCCAGGTAGCCGAAGTAAGTCCACTGGATAGCTTCCTGAGCGTTGGTCGCAGGACCAGAGATATCGCAGCCATATTTAGCTGCCATTTCTTTGATCTGACCCAGCGCGCGGTGCTGTTCAGCAATTTCTTCACGCAGACGGATAGTCGCTTCCAGGTTTACGCCGTTTTCCAGGTCAGACTGCAGGGAAACGAACTGTGCGTACTTGTCTTTCATCAGGAAGTCGATACCGTACAGCGCAACGCGACGGTAATCACCGATGATACGGCCACGGCCATACGCATCTGGCAGACCGGTCAGAACGCCAGATTTACGGCAGTTCAGAATGTCTTTGGTGTAAACATCGAATACGCCCTGGTTGTGGGTTTTACGGTATTCGGTGAAGATTTTTTTCAGCATTGGGTCCAGCTCGCGGTTATACGCTTTGCAGGAACCTTCAACCATTTTAATACCACCGAACGGGATGATTGCACGTTTCAGTGGTGCTTCAGTCTGCAGACCAACGATTTTCTCAAGGGCTTTGTTGATATAGCCAGCATCGTGAGAAGTGATGGTGGAAGCAACGGAGGTGTCGAAATCAACTGGCGCGTGAGTGCGGTTTTCCAGTTTAACGCCTTCCATTACGCTGTCCCACAGCTTGGTGGTCGCGTCAGTTGCGCCAGCCAGGAAGGATTCGTCACCTTCATACGGGGTATAGTTTTTCTGAATGAAGTCACGTACGTTTACTTCATTCTGCCAGTCACCTTTCGCAAAACCTTCCCAGGCTGTGGCTAACTTTTCATTAAGCTCGGACATGTAACACCTACCTTCTTAAGTGGATTTTTTATTTACTGCCTGAGAAAACCATCAATGATGATCGTCGCCACGCAGGTAAATGACCCAGTATGTCAACCCAACTAACAGACCCCCACCGATAATGTTCCCGATAGTGACAGGGATCAGGTTATCAGTAATGAAATTCATAATAGTCAGGTGAGAGAAACTTTCCGGGGATGAACCAACTGCGGTCCAGAACTCCGGGCTTGCAAAGTCGCGGATGACAATGCCCATTGGGATCATGAACATATTCGCGATACTGTGCTCAAAGCCGCTGGCAACAAACATCGCAACTGGCAGAACCATTATTAAGGCTTTGTCCATCAGGCTGCGACCCGAATAGCTCATCCATACAGCCAGGCAGACCATCAGGTTAGCGAGGATGCCAAGAGCAACGGCTTCGATAAATGTGTGGTGCATTTTGTGGTCGGCAGTTTGCAGGACGTTGAGCCCCCAGCCACCGTTGGCGGTCATGTACTCGCCAGAAAGCCACATCAACAAAACAAAGAGCAGACAGCCAACCAGGTTACCCACGTAGACGTTAAGCCAGTTACGCGCCAGCTGACCCCAAGTAATTCTTCCGCTGGCTTTCGCTACGACAATCAGCACCGTTGAGGTGAAGAGGTCGGCACCGCAGATAACGCAAAGAATCAGACCCAGTGAGAAGCAAATACCGCCAATCAGTTTGGCCATGCCGAAAGGCATTCCAGCAGTACCGGTGGTGGCAGTGATGTAGAAGACGAAAGCGATAGAGATGAACACACCAGCCGTGATCGCCAGATAGAACGTCTTCATCGGGTGTTTCGTTGCTTTATAGACACCCGCTTCTTCGGCAACTTTGGCCATCGCAGCAGGGAGTAAAAGATCAAAAGGGTTGTCAGCTTTCACACTAACTCTCTCTTTATTAAGTCGGCGACGAGATACTAACAAAGCATTATAGAAGAGAAATTGATATAGATCATATCTCGCCTGGCTTATAGGCCCGCAGTGTGTATGGTTTTACAACAAATGCGGAGTAAGTATTTGATTATCCGTATAAAAATAAATTTTAAAAGTTATGAAAAGAGTTGAATTTTTTCGTTCGGCCACCTCTAAAACAGTTAATTAATATGGAGTATTTACCATAAAAAGTAACAGTAAAGCCCGGGTTAATATTATTATATTTACCCATGTTTAACTTTATTATTACAATCAACAATCATTGCCGAAGAAAATAAAAAACGGGGCAATGAAATTGCCCCGTAATATAGCCCAGACGATTGAATACGCCTACTGCTGCTAATGTTATGTGCGCTTATTTTGACCAGTAAGCGGCTTTTGCTTTCTGCAGTTTTTCATAGGCGTTCAGCAGCGACTGGTGCGCCGGGAAGGCTTTCAGATCGCTGTCAACAGCCTGCAGGCCATAGAACGGCGCTTCGCCACTCAGGGCCGCACTGGCCGCTTCTACCGCCTCAGCACCGTACATCCGTACGAAGGCATTCAGATATTGCAGCGGCTCGCGATCTTCTTCCTGTGCAAGCAACAACAGCGTTTGCAGGCAGCGGTAATAGTTGGTGCGCTCGGCAGAGAAGACCGACTGGTTGAATTCCATGGTCCACTCGGTCCAGGCCAGGGCCTGATCCAAATCGCCACCCGCCAGGGCCAGCATGGCTTTCAGCTCACCGATGCGCAGGGTATACCAGCCGTTGTCTTTACCGGTAGCCAGACCCAGGAGTTCGCGTACGCGGGTGAAGTCATCGTGACCTTCTTCGTCCAGTTGGGCGATCAGGTTCAGATAATCTTCTTTCTCCCATTCGCTGCCCGGCAGAGCCAGCAGCGTCTCGCGCAGATGCGCGCCCATGCTGTTATTCGCCAGCCACAGATCTTCAGCCGGGTAGATGTCGGACATACCTGACACCAGAATACGGCAGGCGTAGACGCCAAGGTGTTCGTAGTCGGCAATATAGACTTCCTGATCTTCCGCGTCGAAGATCGCCATCAGCGTGGCGAACTCTTCTTCAGTGGTACCGGCAAAGCTCCAGTCCACGAACGGATAATCCGCGTCTTGTTTAAACATATCCCAGGAGATCAAACCGCTGGAGTCGATGAAGTGGGTTTCGAGGTTGGTATGCTCGGCCACTTCTTCATCGTCAAACGTTGGCGGGGTGAACACGTCGAGATCTTTCAGACTACGGCCCTGCAGCAGTTCGGTGACGGTACGTTCTAGCGCCACGCCGAAGTCAGGGTGCGCGCCGAAGGAGGCGAAACAGGTGCCGTTGGTCGGGTTAAACAGCACGACGCAGATAACCGGGTATTTACCGCCCAGCGAGCCGTCATACGCAAAGATTGGGAAACCTTCTGCTTCCAGTTTGGCGATGGATTCCACCACACCCGGGTAGCGCGCCAGCACGTCTGCCGGAATTTCAGGCAGGCTGATAGATTCGGCAATAATGCGGTTTTTGATGTGACGTTCGAAGACTTCGGAAAGACCCTGCACGCGCGCTTCATTGCGAGTGTTACCGGCGGACATACCGTTGGAGACATACAGGTTGCCGACGATGTTCATCGGAATATAGACGGTTTGCTCATCTGACTGACGGGTAAACGGCAGGGCACAGATCCCGCGCTCGTCGTTACCGGACTGCAGATCGATCAGCATGCTGGCAGTCAGTTCGTTTTCCGGATCGTAGAAGGCACGCAGGCGGGCGTCGAGAATACCTTCCGGCAGTTCGTCACCTTCGGTCAGTGGGAACCATTTTTCGTTTGGATAGTGAACAAACGGGCCGTTAGCGATGGTTTCGCCCAGCCAGAAGTCAGCGAAGAAATAGTTGGTGGACAGACGCTCAAAATACTCACCCAGCGCAGAGGCCAGTGCCGCTTTTTTTGTCGCACCTTTACCGTTGGTAAAGCACAGGGCACAGTCTTTATCGCGAATATGCACGGACCAGACATGAGGCACCGGATTGAGCCAGGAGGCTTCTTCGATGTTAAAGCCCAGGTCGGTCAGTTTCTGCTGGAAGCGAGCGATGGAATCTTCCAGGGCGGCGTCTTTGCCGGGGATAAATGTTTGAGTCATGGCGTTCACTTTTATCGTACGTAAAGCGCGCAATGATACGGGTTTTGCGTGACAGGTGCTATCTTCGGCGAAAATAAATGCCTGAGCTATGCTTATAGCCAGTAACCTACTGTAAGGCATAGAAAAATGAAAGCTTTCGATCTCCATCGGATGGCGTTTGATAAAGTCCCTCCTGAGTTTTTAGGCGAAGTCGCTCTGCGCAGTCTGTATACCTTCGTCCTGGTCTTTCTGTTTCTCAAGATTACGGGCCGTCGTGGTGTCCGGCAGATGTCGCTCTTTGAGGTATTGATTATCCTGACGCTGGGATCAGCGGCGGGTGACGTTGCCTTCTATGATGATGTGCCGATGGTGCCGGTGTTTATTGTCTTTGTCTCACTGGCGCTTATTTACCGTCTTGTCATGTGGCTGATGTCGAAAAGCGAAAAGCTGGAAGACCTGCTTGAAGGGAAGCCGGTTGTTATCGTCGAGGACGGCCAGCTGGCCTGGGAAAATGTAAAAAGTGCCAATATGACCGAGTTTGAATTCTTTATGGAGCTACGCCTGAATAGCGTGGAACAGCTCGGGCAGGTACGTCTGGCAATAATGGAAACCAACGGGCAGATCAGCGTTTATTACTATTCTGACGAGGACGTCAAGCCCGGTCTCTGTATTTTACCGGACATGCTGATCGAACGTTTCAGAACGGTTCCTGAAGCTGGCGACTATGCTTGCATACGATGCAGCCACGTGGTTGCGATGCAGCCGGGCGATCGTCAATTATGCCCCCGCTGCGCAAATCCGGAATGGTCGAAGGTTAGCCGGGCCAAACGGCTTACCTGACAGCCATTTTGTCGGTTTTGTCCTGGCGAGGCGGTAGATTGTTTTGTGTGACGCGGGACACATTTCGCCGGCCATAAGTTTTAGACATTGCGGCGCGTGTCACTGAATGATAAAACCGATATCCACAGTTATAACTTATGGCTTTTAGCGTGGTGAGGGGAAATGGCTCAAGTCTTTAATTTCAGTTCAGGTCCGGCAATGTTACCGGCAGACGTGCTTAAACAGGCCCAACAGGAACTTTGTGACTGGAACGGTCTCGGTACGTCGGTGATGGAAATCAGCCACCGGGGTAAAGAGTTTATTCAGGTGGCGGAAGAGGCAGAAAAGGATTTTCGCGATCTGCTGAATATTCCCTCGAACTACAAAGTATTGTTCTGTCACGGCGGCGGACGCGGTCAGTTTGCAGGTGTACCGCTGAATATCCTCGGTAACAAAACGACGGCTGACTATGTTGACGCGGGTTACTGGGCGGCAAGTGCCGTTAAAGAAGCGCATAAATACTGCACGCCAAATGTTATCGACGCCAAAGTGACTGTTGACGGTCTGCGCGCTGTTAAGCCAATGAGCGAGTGGCAGCTTTCTGATAACGCAGCGTATCTGCACTACTGCCCGAACGAAACCATTGACGGGATTGCCATCGACGAGACGCCAAACTTCGGCAGCGATGTCGTGGTTGCCGCGGATTTCTCCTCCACCATTTTGTCTGCACCGATTGATGTCAGCCGCTACGGTGTTATCTATGCGGGCGCGCAGAAAAATATCGGTCCGGCCGGTTTGACTATCGTCGTCGTGCGTGAAGACCTACTGGGGAAAGCGCATAAATCGTGCCCGTCGATTCTCGATTACACCGTGCTGAACGATAACGATTCTATGTTCAACACCCCACCTACGTTTGCGTGGTACCTCTCCGGTCTGGTGTTCAAATGGCTGAAGCAAAACGGCGGTGTGGCGCAGATGGACAAGGTTAACCAGCAGAAAGCTGAACTGCTGTATGGCGTCATCGACAAGAGCGATTTCTACCGTAACGATGTCGCGAAAACCAATCGTTCCCGCATGAACGTGCCGTTCCAGCTGGCTGACAGCAACCTGGATAAAGTCTTCCTGGAAGAGTCCTTCGCGGCCGGCCTGCATGCGCTGAAGGGACACCGTGTTGTTGGTGGTATGCGTGCCTCCATCTATAACGCGATGCCGCTGGAAGGCGTTAAAGCTCTAACCGATTTCATGATCGACTTCGAACGTCGCCACGGTTAATTACGCTGTTTTCACCCCCGTAGCCCTGCTGCGGGGTTTTTATTATGTTGATTTGAGAGTTAAGTTTTCATGGAATCCCTGACGTTACAACCTATCGCGCGGGTAGATGGCACCATTAATCTGCCTGGTTCAAAAAGTGTCTCGAACCGCGCTCTGCTGCTGGCAGCTCTGGCAAACGGCACCACTGTCCTCACAAATCTGCTGGATAGCGATGACGTACGCCACATGCTCAATGCGCTGAAAGCGTTGGGAGTTCAATACACGTTGTCTGACGACCGCACGCGTTGTGAAGTGACTGGCAACGGCTGTGCACTGCGCTCTGGTGAAGAGCTGGAGCTGTTTCTGGGGAACGCCGGTACCGCAATGCGTCCGCTGGCGGCAGCCCTGTGTCTGGGCAGCAACAATATTGTGCTGACCGGCGAGCCGCGCATGAAAGAGCGCCCGATTGGTCATCTGGTGGATGCGCTGCGTCAGGGCGGCGCGCAGATTGAGTATCTGGAGCAGGAAAACTACCCACCGCTGCGTCTGCGCGGAGGTTTTACCGGCGGAAGCGTTGAGGTTGACGGCAGCGTCTCCAGCCAGTTCCTGACGGCACTGCTGATGACTGCACCGCTGGCACCGCAGGACACGGTTATCACCATTAAGGGCGATCTGGTTTCCAAACCGTATATTGATATCACTCTGCACCTGATGAAAACCTTCGGTGTTGAGGTGGAGAACCAGTCTTATCAGCGCTTCGTGGTGCGTGGAGCACAGCAATATCAATCCCCGGGTAGCTACCTTGTTGAAGGTGATGCTTCCTCTGCATCCTATTTCCTGGCCGCTGGAGCAATTAAAGGCGGCACCGTAAAAGTGACCGGTATTGGCCGAAACAGCGTGCAGGGCGATATCCGTTTTGCGGACGTGCTGGAAAAAATGGGCGCTATTGTCACCTGGGGCGAGGACTTCATCTCCTGTACCCACGGCGAGCTGAACGCCATCGACATGGACATGAACCATATCCCGGATGCGGCGATGACCATTGCCACGGCGGCGCTGTTTGCCAAAGGAACCACCACGCTGCGTAACATCTACAACTGGCGCGTAAAAGAGACGGACCGCCTGTTCGCAATGGCGACAGAGTTGCGAAAAGTCGGTGCCGAGGTGGAAGAGGGCGAAGACTATATTCGCGTGACCCCTCCGGCAAAACTGCAGTTTGCGGAAATCGGAACCTACAACGATCACCGTATGGCGATGTGCTTCTCGCTGGTGGCGCTGTCAGATACGCCTGTCACCATTCTTGACCCGAAATGTACCGCGAAAACCTTCCCGGACTACTTTGAGCAACTGGCGCGCATTAGCACGCTGGCCTGATAACGTTTTGCCGCATCATCTGATGCGGCATTTCCTTACGTTTCCTGACGAACACTTCCGTTCATTTCTTCTACACTCTGCTTCAATCATTCCGTAATTTGCACGCAAAGGTAACAGTTGCGCACGTTGGCGCGTATAATGCGCGGCGTTCATGTAAACGGTATGCCTTATTTAAGGAGAAAAAGATGACGGCAGTTGCCCCGGTAATCACCATTGATGGGCCGAGTGGTGCAGGGAAAGGTACTCTGTGCAAAGCGATGGCGGAAGCATTGCAATGGCATCTTTTAGATTCGGGAGCAATCTATCGCGTGCTGGCTCTGGCAGCGCTGCATCACCATGTGGATGTTGCGTCTGAAGAAGCGCTGGTACCGCTGGCTGCGCATCTTGATGTACGTTTTATTTCGACCGATGGCAACCTGGAAGTCATCCTGGAAGGGGAAGACGTAAGTGGCGAAATTCGTACTCAGGAAGTCGCGAATGCGGCCTCTCAGGTTGCAGCATTTCCGCGCGTTCGCGAGGCGTTGTTGCGCCGTCAGCGCGCTTTCCGTGAAGCCCCGGGTCTGATCGCCGACGGACGCGATATGGGAACCGTGGTATTCCCTGATGCACCCGTGAAAATTTTCCTTGACGCCTCTTCTGAAGAACGCGCTCAACGCCGCATGCTTCAGTTGCAGGAGAAGGGGTTTAGTGTTAACTTTGATCGCCTTTTATCCGAGATAAAAGAGCGTGATGACCGCGATCGTAACCGCGCCGTCGCCCCACTTGTTCCTGCAGAAGATGCATTAGTTCTGGATTCAACCAGTTTAACTATTGAGCAAGTGATTGAAAAAGCGCTACAATATGCGCGCCAAAAACTGGCACTCGCGTAATCGCGACCGATTTAGCAGTACCCCCGCTGCAATGGATTGACGGCGGGTATGTGAAACAACCCCATCCGGCACGGAGCCAGGTGGACGTTAATATTAACCTGAAGATTAAACATGACTGAATCTTTTGCTCAACTGTTTGAAGAATCCTTAAAAGAAATCGAAACCCGTCCGGGTTCCATCGTTCGCGGTGTTGTTGTTGCTATCGACAAAGACGTAGTACTGGTTGACGCCGGTCTGAAATCTGAGTCCGCCATTCCGGCAGAGCAGTTCAAAAACGCCCAGGGCGAGCTGGAAATCCAGGTTGGTGACGAAGTTGACGTTGCTCTGGACGCAGTAGAAGACGGCTTCGGTGAAACCCTGCTCTCTCGTGAGAAAGCTAAACGTCACGAAGCATGGATCACGCTGGAAAAAGCTTACGAAGAAGCTGAAACTGTGGTCGGTGTTATCAACGGCAAAGTTAAAGGCGGCTTCACTGTTGAGCTGAATGGTATTCGTGCGTTCCTGCCAGGTTCTCTGGTAGACGTTCGTCCAGTCCGTGACACCCTGCACCTGGAAGGCAAAGAGCTTGAGTTCAAAGTAATCAAGCTGGACCAGAAGCGTAACAACGTTGTTGTTTCCCGTCGTGCTGTTATCGAGTCCGAAAACAGCGCAGAACGCGATCAGCTGCTGGAAAACCTGCAGGAAGGCATGGAAGTCAAAGGTATCGTTAAGAACCTCACTGACTACGGCGCATTCGTTGACCTGGGCGGCGTTGATGGCCTGCTGCACATCACCGACATGGCGTGGAAACGCGTTAAGCACCCAAGCGAAATCGTGAACGTGGGCGACGAAATCACTGTTAAAGTGCTGAAGTTCGACCGCGAGCGTACTCGTGTATCCCTCGGCCTGAAACAGCTGGGCGAAGATCCATGGGTAGCTATCGCTAAGCGTTACCCAGAAGGTACTAAACTGACTGGTCGTGTTACTAACCTGACTGACTACGGCTGCTTCGTTGAAATCGAAGAAGGCGTTGAAGGTCTGGTGCACGTTTCCGAAATGGACTGGACCAACAAAAACATCCACCCATCCAAAGTTGTTAACGTTGGTGATGTAGTGGAAGTGATGGTTCTGGATATCGACGAAGAACGTCGTCGTATCTCCCTGGGCCTGAAACAGTGCAAAAACAACCCATGGCAGCAGTTCGCGGAAACCCACAACAAGGGTGACCGTGTTGAAGGTAAAATCAAGTCTATCACTGACTTCGGTATCTTCATCGGCCTGGACGGCGGCATCGATGGCCTGGTTCACCTGTCTGACATCTCCTGGAACGTTGCAGGCGAAGAAGCAGTTCGTGAATACAAAAAAGGCGACGAAATCGCTGCAGTTGTTCTGCAGGTTGACGCAGAGCGTGAGCGTATCTCCCTGGGCGTTAAACAGCTCGCAGAAGATCCGTTCAACAACTGGGTTGCACTGAACAAGAAAGGCGCAATCGTAAACGGTAAAGTGACTGCAGTTGACGCTAAAGGCGCAACCGTAGAACTGGCTGACGGCGTTGAAGGTTACCTGCGCGCTTCTGAAGCTTCCCGTGACCGCGTTGAAGATGCCACTCTGGTTCTGAACGTAGGCGACGACGTTGAAGCTAAGTTCACCGGTGTTGACCGTAAGAACCGTGCAATCAGCCTGTCTGTTCGTGCTAAAGACGAAGCTGATGAGAAAGATGCAATCGCAACTGTTAACAAACAGGAAGATGCAAACTTCTCTAACAACGCAATGGCTGAAGCTTTCAAAGCAGCTAAAGGCGAGTAATATCAAGTTCTCAGCATCATTTGAGCTGTAACGCATTTACAGCGTGAAGGATGAGGAGCAAACTTGACAGATTGCAGGATTCGTCCTGTAATCAATAACAAAGGGCGGCTACGGCCGCCCTTGTTTAATGAGCTGTTCAGCTAATTGGTTTGAAAGGAACCGGAGGAATCATGACCAAGTCAGAATTGATTGAAAGACTTGCCAGTCAGCAACCGCATATCCCTGCCAAGGCAGTGGAAGATGCCGTAAAAGAGATGCTGGAGCATATGGCCTCCACTCTTGCCCAGGGCGAGCGCATTGAAATCCGCGGTTTCGGTAGTTTTTCTCTGCACTATCGTGCTCCACGCACCGGGCGTAACCCGAAAACGGGTGATAAAGTCGAGCTGGAAGGTAAGTACGTTCCACACTTTAAGCCGGGTAAAGAACTGCGCGACCGCGCCAATATTTACGGTAACTGAGTTTAGCCATCGGGTTAAACTGGGTTCGAAAGAAAGCACCTGCGGGTGCTTTTTTTGTCTTTATCGTTTCAATTCTGAAGAAACCGCGCATTTTTCATTTCGCTTTCTGCAAACCAATAAAATCAATACAGCGCTTGCTGTAAAACGCATTTTTCTCAACTGACGGCTCACCCTGCCTGCCTGCATACTGCCTTTCCTGAGACAGGGAGGTAGTCATGAGAATTCCCGCTATTAGCGTCTGTGCCATTCTGGCGATAACTCCGTTACTCTGGTTACCTGAACTGCCACCACGCTATTTCGTGTGGATAATGATTGTTGGCGGAATAGGGCTGGCCGCGCAGCGGCGCGTACGACTGAAATATGTGGGGATCGGTTTATTATTTTGCGTATGGGGAATTCTTTCCGCTCAAGAGAGCGTCTGGCCAATGCAACATTTAACGTCAGATGCTGTACATGCTGAGGTAGAGATCACCGCCACTGATGGTTCAACAATGCATCAGGGAAAGATTATCAGCGTCGATGGCCAACGCGGGTGGACATCGGCTGGCGTAACATTGTATGGCAATGCACTGCCGCAAAAGGTTTGTGCCGGCCAGCGCTGGGCCATGACGCTCAGACTTAGGCCTGTACATGGAGAATTAAATGACGGGGGCTACGATCTTCAGCGAAGCTCGTTTGCCCAACATCAAACACTGAGTGGGCGCTTCACCCATGCGGAACTCGTCGATGGACGCTGTAGCCTGCGTGCTCAATACCTGATGTCACTGCAAAACCGGCTTTCTTCTTATCAATGGGGGGCTGTTATCCTTGGATTGGGGATGGGAGAACGTCTGGACGTACCCCAGGAAATAAAAGACCTGATGCGGGAAACCGGCACACTCCATCTGATGGCAATTTCAGGACTGCATATCGCGATGGCAGCATCCATCGCCTGGCTACTCGCACGTGGGTTCCAGTTTTTATTACCCTGCCACTGGATCCGCTGGCAGATGCCTCTGCTGGCTGGGGTGGTTTTTGCTGCCTTCTATGCCTGGCTTACTGGTCTGCAACCCCCGGCATTGCGAACGGTTACCGCCATTACTATGCTGGCGGCGTTGCGGATCGCCGCCCGTCAATGGTCCCCCTGGGAGATCTGGTTTTGCTGTGTTGCGGCAATCCTGCTAATCGATCCATTAGCTGTGCTTTCACAGAGTCTGCTTTTGTCAGCCTTTGCGGTTACCGCACTGATTTTCTGGTTTCAGTGGTTGCCTCTTCCTCACGGACACAGGGCTCACTGGATGCGGCCACTACTGAATCTGCTTTATCTTCAGATAGGAATGCTGCTGTTGCTCATGCCTTTGCAGGTCCTGATTTTCCATGGCTTCAGCATCTCTTCCCTGGTTGCGAATCTCTTTGCCGTTCCCCTGGTGACATTGGTCTCTGTCCCGCTGATCCTGCTCGGTATGCTGCTTCATCTGCTTCCACTGACGGCCCTGGAAAGTACCATCTGGTTTGCAGCCGAAAAGTCTCTGGCGGTATTGTTCTGGCTGCTGATGCGCCTGCCTTATGGCTGGCAAAATGTGGATCAACGCTGGCAGTTCCTCACATTACTCCCCTGGCTTATCATTTTTGGCTGGCGGTTTCGTGCCTGGAACAGTGTTCCTGCCGTTTGCCTGGCTGGAAGTGTCATACTCACATTTCCCCTCTGGCGAACGGCAAAAAGCGATAGCTGGACGTTACATATGCTGGATGTGGGGCAGGGCCTGGCAATGGTTATTGAAAGACAGGGAAAAGCGATTCTCTATGATACCGGGCTCGCCTGGCCAGGTGGCGATAGTGCGCAGCGGTTAATTATTCCGTGGCTCCGCTGGCATCACCTGCGACCAGAAGGCGTAATTCTCAGTCACGAGCATCTTGACCATGCGGGAGGGCTGATATCGCTGCAAAAAACATGGCCTGATTTGTGGATAAGAAGTCCATTACGCCGGGCGGGACATCATCCCTGTTTTCGTGGGCAGAGATGGATTTGGCAGGGGTTGACCTTCGCCGTCCATTGGCCACCTGAAAATTATCCTGCTCAAGGAAACAACCACTCCTGTGTGGTAAAAATTGACGACGGCGAGCAGAGTGTTCTGCTGACAGGGGACATTGAAGCGCAAGCGGAACAGGCAATGCTCAGCCATTACTGGCGTAATGTGACGTCTACACTCATACAGGTACCTCATCATGGCAGTAAGACGTCTTCTTCATTGCCACTGGTTCAACGGGTAGAAGGGCAAATTGCCCTGGATTCGGCGGCACGCTATAACGCATGGCGATTTCCGTCGGCGAAAGTGGTTCGACGTTATCGAAAAGAGGGATATATCTGGCACGATACCCCCCATTCTGGACAAATATCGGTGACATTTTCGCAACATCGCTGGCAAATCCTGCGCTTGCGAGAGCAATTTTTACCACGTTGGTATCATCAGTGGTTTGGCGCGCCCGTAGATAACGGGTAGAATATGCGGCTATTTCAACAAATGCTGGTTTTTTGAATGCATAACGACAAAGATCTCTCCACGTGGCAAACCTTCCGCCGACTCTGGCCGATGATTGCGCCCTTTAAACCAGGCTTGATCGTGGCGGGTGTAGCGTTAATCCTCAACGCAGCCAGCGATACTTTTATGCTATCGCTTCTCAAACCGTTACTGGACGACGGTTTTGGTAAAACGGATCGCTCAGTGTTGCTATGGATGCCTCTGGTGGTTATCGGACTGATGATCTTACGCGGCATCACCAGCTATATCTCCAGCTACTGTATTTCCTGGGTATCGGGAAAAGTGGTTATGACTATGCGTCGCCGCCTGTTCAGTCACATGATGGGCATGCCGGTCTCGTTCTTTGACAAGCAGTCGACCGGGACGCTGCTGTCCCGCATTACCTACGACTCAGAACAGGTTGCTTCCTCGTCATCAAGTGCACTGATTACCGTTGTGCGTGAGGGCGCGTCGATTATCGGCCTGTTCGCGATGATGTTCTATTATAGCTGGCAGCTGTCGATCATCCTTATCGTTCTGGCACCGGTGGTTTCTATTGCGATTCGCGTCGTCTCAAAACGTTTCCGCAATATCAGTAAGAATATGCAGAACACCATGGGGCAGGTGACGACCAGTGCAGAACAGATGCTGAAAGGACATAAAGAGGTGTTGATTTTCGGCGGTCAGGAAGTCGAAACCCACCGCTTTGACAAAGTCAGCAACAAAATGCGCCTGCAGGGGATGAAAATGGTTTCGGCCTCTTCAATCTCTGACCCTGTTATTCAGCTGATTGCCTCTCTGGCACTGGCATTCGTCCTGTATGCGGCAAGTTTCCCTAGCGTGATGGAGACGCTGACGGCGGGTACTATCACCGTGGTCTTCTCCTCGATGATTGCTCTGATGCGTCCACTGAAATCGCTGACAAACGTCAATGCCCAGTTCCAGCGTGGGATGGCTGCTTGTCAGACTCTCTTCAGCATTCTGGATTCCGAGCAGGAGAAAGATGAAGGTACACGCGTGATTGAGCGCGCCCGTGGCGATGTCGAATTCCGCAATGTCACTTTCGCCTATCCTGGCCGTGAAACTCCGGCCCTGCGCAACATCAACCTGACCATTCCGGCGGGGAAAACCGTTGCACTGGTTGGTCGTTCCGGTTCAGGTAAATCGACCATTGCCAGCCTGATCACCCGTTTCTACGATATTAACGAAGGTGAGATTCTGTTGGATGGCCATGACCTGCGAGAGTACACCCTGCAGTCGCTGCGTAACCAGGTTGCGCTGGTCTCACAGAACGTGCATCTGTTCAACGATACTGTTGCAAACAACATTGCTTATGCACGCACTGATGAATACAGCCGCGAGCAGATTGAAAACGCCGCGCGTATGGCGTACGCAATGGACTTTATCAACAAGATGGATAACGGACTGGATACCATAATCGGTGAGAACGGGGTGCTACTCTCCGGTGGGCAGCGTCAACGTATCGCCATTGCGCGTGCGCTGCTGCGCGATAGCCCAATTCTGATCCTTGATGAAGCGACCTCGGCGCTGGATACGGAATCGGAACGCGCGATTCAGTCAGCCCTGGATGAACTGCAAAAGAACCGTACATCGCTGGTGATTGCACACCGTCTGTCGACTATCGAGCAGGCTGATGAAATCGTGGTGGTTGAAGATGGCGTCATTGTTGAACGCGGAAGCCATACTGATTTGCTGGAGCACCGTGGTGTTTACGCCCAGCTTCATAAGATGCAGTTTGGCGCATGATTGCACGCATCTGGTCCGGTGAATCGCCGCTGTGGCTACTGCTTCTGCCGTTCTCCTGGCTTTATGGCCTGGTGAGCGGTGTCATTCGTCTTCTTTATCGTCTGGGGCTCAAACGCGCATGGCGCGCGCCGGTTCCGGTAGTGGTTGTCGGTAACCTCACCGCGGGTGGCAACGGTAAAACACCGGTCGTTATCTGGCTGGTGGAACAGTTGCAAAAACGCGGTATACGCCCCGGCGTAGTGTCGCGCGGGTATGGCGGCAAGGCAACGCATTACCCACTGCTGCTGACGGATGAAACATCGACTGCTGAAGCGGGTGATGAACCGGTTTTAATTTACCAGCGTACCGGCACTCCGGTTGCGGTTTCTCCTGTGCGCAGCGACGCCGTACAGGCACTGCTTGCAGAACATGCGGTACAAATCATCATCACTGATGATGGTATGCAGCATTATGCTCTGGCGCGTGACAAAGAGATTGTGGTTATTGATGGCGTTCGTCGTTTTGGCAATGGCTGGTGGCTGCCGGCCGGGCCGATGCGCGAACGCGCTTCACGTCTGAAATCCGTAGATGCGGTCATTGTGAATGGTGGTGTGGCAAAAGCGGGTGAAATCCCTATGCATCTCCATCCTGGTCTGGCGGTGAATTTGCAGACCGGGGAACGCCGGGAAGTTGCACAACTTCCCGCCCTGGTGGCGATGGCCGGTATTGGCCATCCTCCACGTTTCTTCACGACGCTGGAACAGTGTGGCGCACAGCTTGAAAAATGTGTGCCGCTGGCGGACCACCAGGCGCTGGTGGAAGAGCAGGTCGATGCCCTGACTATGCCGGGACAGACGCTGATCATGACCGAAAAAGATGCGGTGAAATGCCGTGCCTTTGCAAAAGAAAACTGGTGGTACCTGCCGGTTGACGCTGAACTCAGCGGCGAGCAGCCGGAACAATTACTCAAGGAACTGATCGCGTTGGTGAAGTGAAGGCTTACGCGGTTCTGGTGGCGCTTTGACTGACAGGAAAACGCATGTCTTTACCGCAACTCTCGCTTTCAGCCGCACGTAATTTGCACCTTGCTGCGCAGGGGTTACTCAAAAAACCCCGTCGCCGCGCGCAATCTGCCGATATCCTCTCTACCATCCAGCGCATGTCGCTACTTCAAATCGACACCATTAACATCGTGGCCCGTAGCCCTTATCTGGTGCTGTTTAGCCGTCTGGGGAATTATCCCTCGCAATGGCTGGATGAGGCTCTCAGCAAAGGGGAGTTAATGGAGTACTGGGCGCACGAAGCCTGTTTCCTGCCTCGCAGTGATTTTGCCCTGGTTCGTCACCGGATGCTTGCTCCGGAGAAGATGGGCTGGAAGTACCGGCAAGAGTGGATGCTGGAACATGCAACTGAGATTGAGCAACTCATCCGCCACATTCAGGAAAACGGACCTGTACGTTCTGCCGATTTTGAGCATCCGCGAAAAGGTACGAGCGGCTGGTGGGAGTGGAAGCCGCACAAACGCCATCTTGAAGGACTGTTTACGTCAGGCCAGGTCATGGTGATTGAACGGCGTAATTTTCAGCGTGTATACGACCTGACCCATCGTGTGATGCCTCACTGGGACGATGAGCGTGACTTATTGACTCAGGAAGCGGCTGAGGATGTCATGCTGGAAAACAGTGCCCGCAGTCTGGGTATTTTCCGCCCACAGTGGCTGGCAGATTATTACCGCCTGCGCCAGCCCGCGCTGAAACCATTGCTGGAAATATGGCAGCGCGAACAGCGAGTCGTTCCAGTCACAGTGGAAACACTGGGAGAAATGTGGCTGCATTCGGAGCTACTTCCGCTTCTGCCTCAGGCTCAGGAAGGAAAACTTCAGGCAACACATAGCGCGGTGCTGTCTCCTTTCGATCCGGTGGTTTGGGACAGAAAAAGAGCCGAGCAACTGTTCGGTTTTACTTACCGACTGGAGTGCTACACTCCAGCCCCGAAGCGCCAGTATGGTTACTTTGTTCTGCCTCTGCTGCACAAGGGGCAGCTTGTCGGGCGCATGGACGCCAAAATGCACCGTAAAACCGATACGCTTGAGGTCATCGCGCTCTATCTGGAAGAGGGGATCAGAGTGTCAGCGAGTCTGGAAAAAGGGTTAGCGTCCGCTATAAGCGATTTTGCTCGCTGGCAGGGGGCCAGCAACGTGACGCTGGGGCGGGTACCTGACGGACTGTTTACAACCTGCCGAAGTGGCTGGGAAACAGGCACTCTCTGAAAAGGGAATGTGGTAAGCTTTAATGATTACCCATACGGAGGAACTATGGATCACCGTTTACTTGAAATTATTGCCTGCCCGGTGTGCAACGGCAAACTCTACTATAGCCAGGACAAACAAGAGCTGATTTGCAAGCTGGACAGCCTGGCTTTCCCGCTGCGTGACGGCATTCCGGTTTTGCTGGAAAACGAAGCCCGCTCCCTGGTGGCAGAAGAGAGCAAGCCATGAGTTTTGTTGTCATTATTCCTGCGCGTTATGCGTCAACGCGACTGCCGGGTAAACCACTGGTGGATATCAACGGCAAGCCGATGATTGTGCATGTCCTGGAGCGTGCACGTGAATCGGGTGCCGATCGCGTTATCGTTGCTACCGATCATCCGGACGTCGCCCGCGCGGTCGAGGCAGTCGGCGGAGAGGTGTGCATGACCCGTGCCGATCACCAGTCCGGCACTGAACGTCTGGCGGAAGTGGTTGAAAAATGCGGTTTTAGTGACGATACGGTCATCGTTAACGTCCAGGGCGACGAGCCGATGATCCCGGCGGTTATTATCCGTCAGGTGGCGGAAAACCTGGCACAACGTCAGGTCGGTATGGCCACACTCGCAGTACCCATTCACCACGCTGAAGAAGCATTCAACCCGAATGCGGTGAAGGTGGTGATGGATACCGAAGGTTATGCGCTCTATTTCTCCCGCGCCACGATTCCGTGGGATCGCGATCGCTTTGCGCTCTCTAAAGAGACTATCGGTGATTCATTCCTGCGCCATCTGGGGATTTACGGCTATCGCGCCGGCTTTATTCGTCGATATGTCACCTGGGCACCCAGCCCGTTGGAACATATTGAAATGCTGGAGCAGCTTCGTGTGCTCTGGTACGGTGAAAAAATCCACGTTGCTGTTGCCATGGAAGTGCCTGGAACGGGCGTTGATACACCGGAAGATCTTGAGCGCGTTCGCGCCGAACTGCGTTAATATTGCCTTCATCCCTCCTTTCGGGGGGATGTTCTCTCCCTGCTATTTTTTCCCTTTCTTTTCCATAATTGATCTCTTCCGGGTGACATCTTCATTCTGCGCGCTCATTATAAAAGCAGTAGTCTTGATGGGGGTAATCTCATATGGAACAGCTGCGTGCCGAACTTAGCCATCTGCTGGGCGAGAAGTTAAGCCGGGTTGAGTGCGTGAGTGAAAAGGCCGATACCGCGCTCTGGTCGTTATATGACAGTCAGGGTAACCCAATGCCACTGATGGCCAGAAGTTTTACCTCGCCCGGGGTTGCCAGGCAGCTTGCGTGGAAAATGTCGATGCTGGCACGGGAGGGGACCGTCCGTATGCCAACGGTGTACGGCGTGATGACCCATGAGGAACATCCCGGCCCGGATGTATTGCTGATCGAGCGTTTGCGGGGCGTGCCTGTTGAAGCACCGGCGCGTACGCCGGAGCGCTGGGAACAGCTGAAGGACCAGATTGTCGAGGGACTGCTGGCCTGGCACCGTCAGGATAGCCGCGGTCTTGTCGGTCCGGTCGACAGCACCCAGGAAAACCTGTGGCCGCTGTGGTATCGCCAGCGGGTTGAAGTGCTGTGGGGGACGCTTAACCAGTTCAATAACACCGGTTTAACGATGCAGGATAAACGTATTCTGTTTCGCACCCGCGAGTGCTTACCGGCGCTGTTTGAAGGCTTTAATGATAACTGCGTGCTGATCCACGGTAATTTTACCCTGCGCAGCATGCTGAAAGATTCCCGCAGCGATCAGCTTCTGGCGATGGTCGGGCCGGGGATCATGCTCTGGGCTCCGCGCGAATATGAGTTATTCAGGCTCAGCGACAGCGGGGCGGCGGAAGGTTTACTTTGGCACTACCTTCAACGCGCGCCCGTTGCAGAAGCGTTTCTCTGGCGACGCTGGCTTTATCTGCTTTGGGACGAAGTCGCGCAATTGGTCAATACCGGGCGTTTTAATCGCGCAAACTTCGATCTGGCGACAAAATCACTCTTGCCCTGGCTTGCCTGAGGAACCTTTCAGCCACTGCCAGAGGCGACCGAGCGTCTCATAGCCGACGCGATCGCTATGCATCAGCCACGCCGGGGACGGGATTGCCCGTTCCCATGGGTTGAGCGGCGCATCAATGGCCATCTGGTTTGCCGGTGCGGGAAGCGGGTGCAGACCTTGTTTTTCAAAGAAAATCATCGCTCGTGGCAGGTGTGAGGCGGAGGTCACCAGTAAGAACGGGACATCGCCAATCGCCTGCTTCACTGCTGCCGCCTCTTCTTCGGTATCTTTTGGGCTGTCCAGAGTGATGATAGCGGATCGTGGCACGCCGAGTGATTCCGCGACTCTGGCACCTGCTTCAGCCGTACTCACCGGGTTTGTTTTGGCCGCCGCGCCGGTGAAGATCATTTTTGATCCCGGGTTCGCAAGCCACAGGCGAATACCTTCGTTTAACCGTGGCAAGCTATTGTTGATCAGGTTTGAGCTGGGTGCCCAGTCAGGGTCCCAGGTATATCCGCCACCCAGCACCACGATGTACGCTACTTTCTGATTTCCCTGCCATGTCGGGTACTTATTTTCGATTGGGCGTAACAGGCCATCCGCGATCGGCTGCAGGCTCAACAGCAGCAAGACAAACCAGCCAAGCGTGATAAGCGTTTTGCCGCTTCTCTGAAAGCGACTGAACCACACCAGCGCCAGCCCCAGCGCGATGATGATGAGCAACAGAGGAAGGGGAAGCATCATCCCTCCAATGTATTTCTTAAGGGTAAAAAGCATCCTTTTTGGTTCCTTTTTTGACCATATAGCAGGTGATTACCCGTGATATTACACCAGAGAGGTTCATTCTCCGCGCGGGTGTGACAAAATAGCGGTTTTGCAGTTAGCGAGTGGAACTCTCCCAATGCGGGATCGCAATTTTGATGACATCGCGGAAAAGTTTTCGCGCAACATTTATGGCACCACGAAAGGGCAGTTACGTCAGACGATCCTCTGGCAGGATCTGGACAACATTCTTGCCACCTTTGGCGGTCAAACGTTGCGTGTGCTGGACGCCGGAGGCGGTGAAGGGCAGACGGCGATAAAAATGGCCGAGCGCGGTCATCACGTCACGCTTTGCGATCTTTCTGCTGAAATGGTCGCCCGTGCGACGCGTGCAGCAGAAGAGAAAGGTGTGAGCGACAACATGCATTTTATACAATGCGCCGCTCAGGATATCTCACAGCATTTGGAAACCCAGGTTGATCTGATATTGTTTCATGCGGTGCTGGAGTGGGTTGCCGATCCGCAAAGCGTATTACAAACCCTGTGGTCGATGTTACGCCCGGGCGGCACGCTGTCGCTGATGTTCTACAATGCTAACGGCTTCCTGATGCATAACATGGTTGCAGGTAATTTCGACTATGTTCAGGTCGGGATGCCGAAAAAGAAAAAGCGCACGCTTTCCCCGGACTATCCGCGCGATCCACAGCAGGTGTACGGCTGGCTGGAAGAGATTGGCTGGCAGATCGTTGGGAAGACGGGCGTCAGGGTGTTTCATGATTATCTGCGTGAAAAACACAAACAGCGTGACTGTTTTGACACCTTAACAGAATTAGAAACGCGGTATTGCCGTCAGGAGCCTTTTATCAGCCTTGGCCGCTATATTCACGTCACCGCGCACAAGCCGCAGATGCAAGGATAACCTATGAGTGAATTTTCCCAGACAGTCCCCGAACTGGTTGCCTGGGCCAGGAAAAACGATTTCTCCATCTCGCTGCCGGTAGACAGACTCTCTTTCCTGCTGGCGGTTGCCACGCTGAACGGCGAACGGCTGGATGGTGAAGTGAGCGAGGGTGAACTGGTGGATGCGTTCCGCCATGTCAGTGATGCGTTTGAGCAAACCAGCGAAACCATTAGCGTGCGTGCCAACAACGCAATCAACGATATGGTGCGTCAACGTCTGCTGAACCGCTTTACCAGCGAGCAGGCGGAAGGAAACGCCATCTATCGCCTGACGCCACTGGGCATCGGCATCACCGATTACTACATTCGCCAGCGTGAATTTTCCACGCTGCGTCTTTCCATGCAGCTCTCGATTGTTGCGGGTGAACTTAAGCGTGCTGCCGACGCGGCGGATGAAAACGGTGACGAATTCCACTGGCACCGCAATGTTTACGCACCGCTGAAATACTCGGTAGCGGAGATTTTCGACAGTATCGATCTGACTCAGCGTCTGATGGACGAACAGCAGCAGCAGGTGAAAGACGATATTGCGCAGTTGCTGAACAAAGACTGGCGCGCGGCTATCTCCAGCTGCGAACTGTTGCTGTCGGAAACCTCCGGCACGCTGCGTGAACTGCAGGATACGCTGGAGGCCGCAGGGGATAAGCTCCAGGCCAACCTGCTACGCATTCAGGATGCGACCATGGCACATGACGATCTGCATTTTGTCGACCGTCTGGTCTTTGATTTGCAGAGTAAACTCGATCGCATTATTAGCTGGGGACAGCAGTCGATCGACCTGTGGATCGGCTACGACCGCCATGTGCATAAATTTATCCGTACCGCGATTGATATGGATAAAAACCGCGTCTTTGCCCAGCGTCTGCGTCAGTCTGTGCAAACCTATTTCGATGCGCCGTGGGCGCTGACCTACGCCAATGCCGATCGTCTGCTGGATATGCGCGACGAAGAGATGGCGCTGCGTGACGAAGAGGTGACCGGTGAACTGCCACCGGATCTGGAATACGAAGAATTCAACGAAATTCGTGAGCAACTTGCGGCCATGATCGAAGAACAGCTCGCTGTCTACAAAACCAGACAAGTGCCGCTGGATCTTGGTCTCGTGGTGCGCGACTATCTGGCGCAATATCCTCGTGCACGCCACTTCGATGTTGCCCGCATTGTGGTAGACCAGGCGGTGCGCCTGGGTGTCGCACAAGCAGATTTCACCGGACTGCCGCCGAAGTGGCAGCCAATTAACGATTACGGAGCCAAGGTACAGGCGCATGTCATTGACAAATATTGAACAAGTGATGCCAGTTAAGCTGGCACAGGCGCTGGCGAATCCGTTATTTCCGGCGCTGGACAGCCAGCTGCGTGCCGGTCGTCACATTGGCTTAGACGAGCTGGATAATCACGCCTTTTTGATGGACTTCCAGGAGTACCTGGAAGAGTTTTATGCACGCTATAACGTGGAGCTTATCCGCGCACCGGAAGGGTTTTTCTACCTGCGTCCACGCTCCACGACGCTGATTCCGCGCTCCGTGCTCTCCGAGCTGGATATGATGGTCGGCAAAATTCTTTGCTATCTCTATCTCAGCCCGGAACGTCTGGCGAATGAAGGGATCTTCACCCAGCAGGAACTTTACGACGAGCTGTTGACGCTGGCAGATGAGAGCAAGCTGCTTAAGCTGGTGAACAACCGCTCCACGGGTTCGGATCTCGATCGTCAGAAATTACAGGAAAAGGTTCGTTCTTCCCTGAACCGTCTGCGTCGTCTGGGTATGGTCTGGTTTATGGGCCACGACAGTAGCAAATTCCGCATCACGGAATCTGTCTTCCGCTTCGGCGCCGATGTGCGTGCGGGCGATGACGCGCGTGAGGCGCAGCTTCGCATGATCCGCGATGGTGAAGCGATGCCGGTGGAAAACCATTTGCAGCTCAATGATGAGCATGAAGAGAATCTGCCGGATAGCGGGGAGGAAGAGTAATGATTGAACGCGGTAAATTTCGCTCACTAACGCTGATTAACTGGAACGGCTTCTTCGCCCGAACGTTCGATCTGGATGAGTTGGTCACGACGCTCTCCGGCGGTAACGGTGCGGGTAAATCCACCACCATGGCGGCGTTTGTTACGGCGCTGATTCCCGATCTGACGCTGCTTCACTTCCGTAACACCACCGAAGCGGGGGCAACAAGCGGCTCCCGTGATAAAGGTCTGCACGGTAAGCTGAAGGCTGGCGTCTGCTATTCGGTGCTGGACGTCATTAACTCCCGTCATCAGCGTGTGGTGGTGGGCGTACGTCTGCAGCAGGTCGCGGGTCGCGACCGTAAAGTGGATATCAAACCATTTGCGATCCAGGGGCTGCCAACATCTATGCAGCCGACGGCGCTGCTAACGGAAACCCTGAACGAGCGCCAGGCGCGCGTGCTGACGCTGCAGGAGCTGAAAGACAAGCTCGAAGCCATCGAAGGCGTGCAGTTCAAGCAGTTCAACTCGATTACCGACTACCACTCGCTGATGTTCGATCTGGGCGTGGTGGCGCGTCGTCTGCGCACGGCGTCAGACCGTAGCAAATACTATCGCCTGATCGAAGCGTCGCTGTACGGCGGTATCTCCAGCGCCATTACCCGCTCCCTGCGTGACTACCTGCTGCCGGAAAACAGCGGCGTGCGTAAAGCCTTCCAGGATATGGAAGCCGCGCTGCGTGAAAACCGCATGACGCTGGAAGCGATTCGCGTTACCCAGTCTGACCGCGACCTGTTTAAACACCTGATCAGCGAAGCTACTAACTACGTGGCTGCGGACTACATGCGTCACGCCAACGAGCGCCGCGTGCATCTCGATCAGGCATTAGAGTACCGTCGCGAGCTGTTTACCTCCCGTAAACAGCTGGTGGCCGAGCAGTACAAGCACGTCGAAATGGCGCGCGAGCTGGGCGAGCACACCGGTGCTGAGGGCGATCTGGAAGCGGATTACCAGGCCGCCAGCGATCACCTGAATCTGGTGCAGACCGCACTGCGCCAGCAGGAGAAAATCGAACGCTACGAAGCGGACCTCGATGAGCTGCAAATTCGTCTCGAAGAACAGAATGAAGTGGTGGCTGAAGCTGCCGACATGCAGGAAGAGAATGAAGCCCGCGCTGAAGCCGCCGAACTGGAAGTCGATGAGCTGAAAAGCCAGCTTGCTGATTATCAGCAGGCGCTGGATGTGCAGCAGACGCGTGCAATTCAATACACCCAGGCATTGCAGGCGTTACAGCGTGCAAAAGAGCTGTGCCACCTGCCTGATCTGACACCAGAAAGCGCTGATGAGTGGCTGGATACCTTCCAGGCTAAAGAGCAGGAAGCAACCGAGAAGCTGCTCTCTCTCGAACAGAAAATGAGCGTCGCGCAAACGGCACACAGCCAGTTTGAACAAGCTTATCAGTTGGTGGTGGCGATTAACGGTCCGCTGGCGCGCAATGAAGCATGGGACATCGCCCGCGAATTGCTGCGCGACGGCGTGAACCAGCGACATCTGGCCGAGCAGATGCAGCCACTGCGTATGCGTCTGAACGAGCTGGAACAGCGCTTGCGCGAGCAACAGGAAGCGGAGCGTCTGCTGGCGGAGTTCTGCAAGCGTCAGGGTAAAAATTACGATATCGACGATCTCGAGGCTCTGCATCAGGAGCTGGAAGCGCGTATCGCCGCACTCTCCGACACCGTCTCCAGCGCCAGCGAACAGCGTATGACCCTGCGTCAGGAGATGGAGCAGCTTCAGTCTCGTTCTCAAACTCTGTTGCAGCGTGCGCCTGTCTGGCTGGCGGCGCAAAGCAGCCTGAACCAGCTCAGCGAGCAGTGCGGCGAAGAGTTTACATCCAGCCAGGAAGTGACCGAATACCTGCAGCAACTGCTGGAGCGCGAGCGCGAGGCCATTGTTGAGCGTGATGAAGTGGGCGCGCGTAAGCGTGACGTTGATGAAGAGATTGAACGTTTAAGCCAGCCGGGTGGTGCGGAAGATCCGCGTCTGAATACCCTGGCTGAACGTTTCGGCGGTGTGCTGTTGTCCGAAATTTATGACGATGTCGGACTGGACGATGCCCCGTACTTCTCAGCACTTTATGGCCCATCGCGTAACGCGATTGTGGTGCCGGATTTGTCGCTGGTTTCCGAGCAGCTTGCTGGTCTGGAAGATTGCCCGGAAGATCTCTACCTGATCGAAGGGGATCCGCAGTCGTTCGATGACAGCGTATTCAGTGTCGACGAGCTGGAAAAAGCGGTGGTGGTGAAAATCGCTGACCGTCAGTGGCGTTATTCCCGCTTCCCTGAGCTGCCTCTGTTTGGTCGCGCTGCACGTGAAAGCCGCATTGAAAGTTTGCACGCCGAGCGAGAAACGTTGTCTGAACGTTTTGCGACGTTGTCGTTTGACGTGCAGAAAACCCAGCGCCTGCACCAGGCATTTAGCCGCTTTATCGGCAGCCACCTGGGCGTGGCGTTTGATGCTGACCCGGAAGCGGAAATCCGTAAGCTCAATACCCGTCGTGGTGAACTGGAACGCGCCATTGCCAGTCATGAAAATGACAACCAGCAGAGCCGTGTTCAGTTCGAACAAGCGAAAGAGGGCGTTGCTGCTCTTAACCGCATTTTGCCACGCCTGAATCTGCTGGCGGATGAAACCCTGGCCGACCGTGTGGATGAGATCCAGGAACGTCTGGATGAAGCCCAGGAAGCTGCGCGTTTCATTCAGCAGCATGGTAATCAACTGGCGAAGCTGGAGTCGGTTGTCTCTGTTCTGCAGAGTGACCCGGAACAGTTTGAGCAGTTAAAAGAAGACTATGCCTGGTCGCAACAGGTGCAGCGCGAAGCGCGTCAGCAGGCATTTGCCCTGACGGAAGTCGTGCAGCGTCGTGCACATTTCGGCTACTCCGACTCGGCTGAAATGCTGAGCGGCAACAGCGACCTGAATGAAAAGCTGCGTCAGCGTCTTGAGCAGGCTGAAGCGGAACGTACGCGTGCTCGCGAAGCGATGCGCAGCCACTCGGCACAGCTGAACCAGTACAACCAGGTGCTGGCCTCGCTGAAAAGCTCCTTCGACACCAAGAAAGAGCTGTTAAACGACCTGCAGAAAGAGCTTCAGGACATCGGCGTTCGTGCCGACAGCGGGGCAGAAGAGCGGGCGCGTATACGCCGTGACGAACTGCATTCCCAGCTCAGTAATAACCGCGCACGCCGCAATCAGCTGGAAAAAGCGCTGACCTTCTGCGAAGCAGAAATGGATAACCTGACGCGTCGCCTGCGTAAACTGGAACGTGACTACCATGAAATGCGCGAGCAGGTCGTGACCGCGAAGGCGGGCTGGTGCGCAGTAATGCGGATGGTGAAAGACAACAACGTTGAGCGACGTCTGCACCGTCGCGAGCTGGCGTATCTCTCTGCCGATGAACTGCGCTCTATGTCGGATAAGGCGTTGGGTGCGCTGCGTCTGGCGGTCGCGGACAACGAGCACCTGCGCGATGTACTGCGCATGTCAGAGGATCCGAAACGTCCTGAGCGTAAAATTCAGTTCTTTGTGGCCGTTTATCAGCACCTGCGTGAACGTATTCGTCAGGATATCATTCGTACCGACGATCCGGTCGAAGCCATCGAACAGATGGAAATTGAGCTGGGTCGTCTGACGGAAGAACTGACCTCACGTGAGCAGAAGCTGGCGATCAGCTCTCGCAGCGTGGCGAATATCATCCGCAAAACCATTCAGCGTGAGCAGAACCGTATTCGTCAGTTGAACCAGGGCCTGCAGAGCGTGTCGTTTGGCCAGGTAAACAGCGTGCGTCTTAACGTCAATGTGCGTGAAGCCCACTCGACGCTGCTGGAAGTGCTCTCAGAGCAGCACGAACAGCATCAGGATCTGTTCAATAGCAACCGTCTGACCTTCTCTGAAGCCCTGGCGAAGCTGTATCAGCGTCTGAACCCGCAGATTGATATGGGACAACGCACGCCGCAAACCATCGGTGAAGAGCTGCTGGATTACCGTAACTATCTGGAAATGGAAGTTGAGGTTAACCGTGGTTCCGACGGCTGGCTGCGTGCGGAATCGGGGGCGCTCTCTACGGGTGAAGCGATCGGTACCGGGATGTCCATTCTGGTGATGGTGGTACAGAGCTGGGAAGATGAAGCACGCCGCCTGCGCGGCAAAGACATCTCCCCATGTCGACTGCTGTTCCTGGATGAAGCGGCGCGCCTTGATGCCCGCTCTATTGCTACGCTGTTTGAGCTTTGCGAGCGTCTTGATATGCAGCTCATCATTGCGGCACCGGAAAACATCAGTCCTGAAAAAGGGACCACCTATAAGCTGGTGCGTAAGGTGTTCCAGAACAGCGAACACGTTCACGTTGTTGGGCTGCGAGGCTTCGCCCCTCAGCCGCCAGAGTCATTACCGGAAACCACGGCGGACGCTTCCTGAAGCGTCTTCTGATCGGGAGCGGCGCATTGGCGCCGCTTTTTTTTTAAACTTAACTTGTGCTTAGGGCTGCGTTATCTTTAAACTTCTTTACATAAGGTAAGGCAACTGATTTGCCGTCTACCTATAATAGAAGAAAGCCCCACCGTGATGGGCATGTCGTGAAAACAGGGGGCAAGGGATGTTGCTAAAGAAAAAATGTGGTCGTCAGCTGTCTGCGCTCAGCTTATGCCTGGCAGTGATGTTTGCTCCGCTGTTAACCGCTCAGGCCGATGAGCCTGAAATTGTGCCGACTGACAGCTCCGCAACGACAGGCGCACAGCCAACGTCGTTGTCTCAACCGCTGGAACAGTCACCTGCAACGGCTATTATGGCCGGTATTAAGCCGTTGCCCGAAGGCATTGACGTCGACTCTCTCCGCCAGCAGCTACACGCTGGGCTGCCTTCAGGGTACACACCTATCTATATCAATCAGCTCACGCTGCTCTATGCTGCCCGCGATATGAAACCGATGTGGGACAACCGTGACGCAGTACGCGCCTTTCAGCAACAGCTTGCGGAAGTGGCCATTGCCGGGTTCCAGCCGCAGTTTACTGCGTGGGTTGAGCTGTTAACCGATCCTGCCGTTACCGGGCAAGCGCGGGACGTGGTGCTTTCTGATGCAATGATGGGCTACCTGCAGTTTGTGGCAGGTATTCCGGTCAATGGCAACCGCTGGTTGTACAGTGATAAGCCTTATAAGCTGGCGACGCCGGCGCTGTCGGTGATTAATCAGTGGCAGTTAGCCCTCGATAATGGCGATCTACCCCGCTTTATAGCCAGTCTTGCGCCAGCGCATCCGCAATATGCCACCCTGCACCAGTCGCTTCTTGAACTGGTGGGCGAATCACGTCCGTGGCCGCAAATGCGTGGCAGTGCGACACTGCGTCCGGGGCAGTGGAGCAGCGATGTTCCTGCCCTGCGTGAGATCTTAAAGCGTTCCGGTATTCTGGACGGTGGGCCAAAGATTGCACTGCCCGGCGATGATCCGCAAAACGTCGTGGTCAGTCCATCAGCTTCTGTGAAAGAGAAGAAAGCGGTGGTCGTGAGCGACAAACCGGCGGTTTACGATCGCGAACTGGTTGCGGCAGTTAAACAATTCCAGGCCGCTCAGGGGCTGGGGGCCGATGGCGTCATCGGCCAGACGACGCGTGACTGGCTGAACGTATCACCTGCGCAGCGGGCAGGGGTGCTGGCGCTGAATATCCAGCGTTTGCGCTTACTGCCGGGAACGCTCTCTACCGGGATCATGGTTAACATTCCTGCGTATTCGCTGGTCTATTATCAGAACGGTAGTGAAGTACTGGCGTCGCGCGTGATTGTCGGACGTCCCGATCGTAAAACACCGATGATGAGCAGTGCGCTGAATAACGTGGTGGTTAACCCACCGTGGAACGTACCGCCGACCCTGGCACGCAAAGATATTCTGCCTAAAGTCTGGAACGATCCGGGTTATCTGGAACGTCATGGCTATACGGTCATGCGGGGATGGAACAGCAAAGAGGCCATCGATCCGTATATGGTCGACTGGTCGACGATCACGGCTTCAAATCTGCCGTTCCGCTTCCAGCAGGCTCCAGGGGCGCATAACTCGTTGGGACGCTACAAATTCAATATGCCGAGTTCAGAAGCTATCTATCTGCACGATACGCCGAACCACAACCTGTTCCAGAAAGATACTCGCGCCCTGAGTTCTGGCTGTGTGCGCGTGAACAAAGCCTCAGAGCTTGCCAATATGCTGTTGCAGGATGCGGGCTGGAACGATACGCGTATTTCTGACGCCCTGAAACAGGGGGATACGCGGTACGTTAATATTCGACACAATATTCCGGTCAATCTTTACTATCTGACCGCGTTTGTTGGCGAAGACGGGCGTACTCAGTATCGTACAGATATTTACAATTATGATCTCACCGCGCGATCCGGCGCACAAATTTTGCCAAAAGCTGAACAATTAATCAGGTAAATGAAGTAGTTCGGGAGAAATGATTGTCGTAAGTTATGGTGAATAAGGGGCAATATCGCTGTAAGCCGCGTATTCACTGGGGTTGGGCGCCTTGACGTACCCTGTTTTGCCAGTTAAGGTGCCCTTCGTGCGCTAAGCATATTACGATAAACATTGACCTGTAGACCTGATTATCATGGACAAATTTGACGCTAATCGCCGCAAACTGCTGGCGTTAGGTGGTGTTGCGCTCGGCGCAGCGGCCATCTTGCCGACGCCAGCATTTGCCACCCTCTCGACACCTCGTCCGCGAGTTTTAACGCTCAACAATCTCCATACCGGTGAGTCGTTAAAAGCGGAATTCTTCGATGGCAGAGGCTATATTCAGGATGAATTAGCAAGACTTAACCACTTTTTCCGTGATTACCGCGCGAATAAAATAAAAGCCATCGATCCAGGACTGTTTGATCAGCTTTTCCGCCTTCAGGGCCTGCTGGGTACCAGCAAGCCGGTGCAGCTTATTTCTGGTTATCGCTCTATTGATACCAATAATGAACTGCGTGCCCACAGTCGCGGGGTAGCCAAAAAAAGCTATCACACGAAGGGACAGGCAATGGATTTCCATATTGAGGGCGTTTCGTTAGCCAATATTCGCAAAGCTGCGTTATCTATGCGCGCAGGTGGTGTAGGATATTACCCCAGCAGCAACTTTGTACATATTGATACCGGTCCGGTTCGGCACTGGTAATAACGAAACACAGGAGCAGTATGAACTATCGTATTATTCCGGTTACGGCGTTCTCCCAGAATTGTTCATTAATCTGGTGTGAACAAACCAAACTGGCCGCGCTTGTCGATCCCGGCGGCGACGCTGAGAAGATCAAACAGGAAGTTGCAGATAGCGGTGTGACGCTGATGCAGATATTACTGACGCATGGTCACCTTGACCATGTCGGCGCAGCGGCGGAACTGGCACAGCACTATGGTGTGCCGGTGATCGGTCCGGAAAAAGAAGATGAGTTCTGGCTGCAGGGTTTGCCAGCCCAAAGTCGCATGTTTGGCCTTGATGAGTGTCAACCTCTGACGCCCGATCGCTGGCTGAACGAGGGAGAGCGCGTTAACGTAGGGAATGTGACTTTACAGGTGTTGCATTGTCCTGGGCATACGCCAGGCCATATCGTCTTCTTTGATGACCAGTCTCGTCTGCTGATTTCCGGCGATGTGATTTTCAAAGGTGGCGTAGGACGCAGCGATTTTCCGCGTGGTGACCATGGGCAACTGATTCAGTCGATTAAACAAAAGTTATTGCCGCTGGGTGATGACGTTACGTTTATCCCTGGACACGGTCCGATGTCAACGCTGGGCTATGAACGACTCCATAACCCGTTCCTTCAGGATGAAATGCCTGTCTGGTAACCAGAATAAAAAAAGCCTGCATAACGCAGGCTTTTTTATGGGCGCAAATTACAGTACGGCGACAATCGCTTCGCACAGTGGCGCCATGTTGTCAGGCGTCATGCCTGCAACGTTCACGCGGCCAGACGCCACGGCGTACACGCCAAACTCTTCACGCAGACGCAGAACCTGCTCTTTGGTCAGGCCGCTGAACGAGAACATGCCGTTCTGTTTGATGATAAAGCTGAAGTCGCGGTCCGCGCCTTTCTCAGCCAGGGTGTTCACAAACAGCAGGCGCATGCGCTGAATACGCTGACGCATGTCATTCAGTTCTTGTTCCCAGATGGCGCGCAGCGCATCGTTGCTCAGGATAGTGGCAACAACAGACGCACCGTGTGCTGGTGGGTTAGAGTAGTTCGCGCGAATAACCGATTTCATCTGGCTGAACGCACGATCGACGGTCTCGTCGTTTGCCGCGACCAGCGTACAAGCACCCACACGCTCATTGTACAGACCGAAGTTCTTGGAATAAGAGCTTGCGACAATCAGCTCCTGATGCACGGCTGCGAACGCGCGCAGGCCTTCTGCATCTTCTTCCAGACCACGGGCGAAGCCCTGGTAGGCAAAGTCAAACAGCGGTAGCCAGCCTTTTTCAACGGACAGCTTCGCCAGGTGTTCCCACTGCTCAAGCGTCGGATCGATACCGGTTGGGTTATGGCAGCAACCGTGGAACAGCACCACGTCACCTGCCTGTGCTTCGCTCAGGCTCGCCAGCAGACCGTCAAAGTCGAGAGAGTGGTTTGCTGCGTCGTAGTAAGCGTATTCACGCACTTCCAGACCCGCAGAGTTAAAGACGCTCTTGTGGTTCGGCCAGCTTGGGTTGCTTACCCAGACACGCTTAACAGAGGTGTTTTTCGCAAGGAAATCCGCCGCCACGCGCAGCGCACCGGTACCGCCAGGGGTCTGTGCTGTACGGGCACGTTTGTCACTCACAATTGCGCTACCTTTACCGAACAGCAGCTCCTGGGTGCAGCGACCAAATTCAGGGATACCATCAATACCGAGGTAGTTTTTGGTGGTTTCGTTTTCCAGCAGATACTGCTCAGCTTTCTTAACGCTGGTCAGTACCGGAGTTTTGCCGGTTTCATCTTTATATACACCAATACCCAGGTTGATTTTGCCAGGGCGGTCGTCGGCACGAAACAGATCGGCCAGGCCCAGAATAGGGTCGGCAGGAGCGGCGGTAATGTTCTCAAACATGACGAAGTTCCATTGTGATTACAGAAGTGAAATCCGCTATCAGGTTAACGGTAGATTTACAAAATGCCAACCGTTTGCGACGAAAAGCGTGCGGCTTTTCAAAAGTCGCCATTATTTTCTGTCAGGCATAAAAAAACAGGGCCGAAGCCCTGTTCATTAAGCATATAACAAAGTGGTGTACTGATTAGAACTGGTAAACGATACCAACTGCTGCCTGATCGTCTGTTGCCAGTTTGGCAGATTCAGAGTAATCGTTGTCGTTCAGCAGGTTGAATTTGTACGCAGCGTACACGTTCATGTTCTTGTTGAAGTAGTACCAGGTACCGAGTTCGATGTATTTCACCAGGTCAGCATCGCCACCGTTGAAGGTTCCACGTGCTTTCAGGTCCTTACCTTTAGACTGGACGTAGCCCAGGGATGGACGCAGACCGAAGTCGAATTGGTACTGAACAACAGCTTCGATGTTCTGGGTTTTGTTAGCGAAGTTGTTATCAGCTTCACGAGTCATGTTAGTGGTTTCAGCATACTGAACTGCTGCGTAGATGTTGTTCGCATCGTATTTCGCTGCAGTAGACCATGCTTCTGCACGAGATCGCCGCCGGCGCTTGCCCAATCAGCGGAGTTGCCAGCAGCAACCTGCTCGTTGGTGCGGTCAGCAGTTTCATAACCCGCTGCCAGTGCGAAGCCTTCGCCCAGTTCGTACTGAACAGAGGAGCTGAAGCCATCACCGTTACCTTTAGCGCCGTTACCACCACGACCCACGTTGATCAACTGACCATCGGCGGTGTAAGTTGCAGCGACAGCGTTGCTGCGCTCGTTTTTACCCTGATACTGAAGGGCGAAGCTCAGGCCATCAACCAGACCGAAGAAGTTCTTGTTACGGTAGGTCAGCAGGCCAGAAGCACGACCGTTCATGAAGTTATCAGTCGCAACCCAAGAGTCGCCACCCCATTCAACCAGCATATCGGTATATGCTGCCGCGTCATAGATAGCGCCATAGTTACGGCCGTAGTCCAGAGAGCCCGCGTCACCGAAGTTCAGACCAGCAAATGCCAGACGGGTTTTAGTACCCTGAGAACCTTCTGCGTTGGACGCGTCCATGTTGTATTCCCACTGACCGTAACCAGTGATCTGATCGTTGATCTGGGTTTCACCTTTGAAGCCGATACGGGCGTAGGTGGTATCTTCGTTGCTGGTGTCACCGTTGGTGGTCCAGATGTGTTCACCTACAGCTTTACCGTAGAAGTCCAGCTTGTTAGCGTTTTTGTTGTAGATTTCTGCAGCGTTAGCTGCACCAGCTACCAGCAGAGCAGGGATAACCACTGCCAGAATATTGCGCTTCATCATTATTTATTACCCTCATTGGTTTTTTTATGACACTCGCCACTGCCGTCAATAAATTCTGTCAATAAATATTTCCGGAACTATTGATGAGAGTTTGGTGTCTTTATGTATCTGACAGGCATCTTTCCATTCACCGAAGCGTTTCGCTAGCCTGAAAGTGCTACAATTCTCAAGATTAAGTAACCGAAAGAAAATATGTGTAACTAAATATGTATTTTTCGGAACTTTGTGAACCATCTCAAACTTCAGAACTCCCTGGCGAATTAAGCGGCAGTGTTTATCCTATATATATGAATTCCTTATGATTAATTTGGATAAAGGCAATTCATATAAACAGAGGCTAAACGACTTGTTTTTTCTTATGATGCAAAAAAGACATCCGGATGGCTAAAAAAATGGTTGAAATTTGTGCTATTGCTTGAGGATGTAATAATCGCAATAAGAATGGAGTTTGTTTTTTGTGGCTGGATATTTCACGGAAACAATACGTAACAGGTAGCGGTTGTGACGGGGTGATGGTTTAAAAATGCTGACTTTACGCTGACGTAAACTGACAATGCAGAATAAAATAATGGCCAGCATTCGCTGGCCATTTTAGTCTTTTATCGATTAGAAGCTGGCGTTACGTGGAGTACGTGGGAAAGGAATCACGTCACGTACGTTCTGAACACCGGTCACGTAGGCAATCAGACGCTCGAAGCCCAGACCAAAACCAGCGTGCGGTACGGTACCGTAACGACGCAGATCGCGGTACCAGCTGTAGTCAGCCGGATTGAGACCCATCTCTTCCATGCGTGCGTCAAGTACGTCGAGACGCTCTTCACGCTGAGAACCGCCGATGATTTCACCAATGCCCGGCGCCAGTACGTCCATCGCTGCAACGGTTTTACCGTCTTCGTTAAGGCGCATATAGAAGGCCTTAATGTCTTTCGGGTAGTTTTTCACGACAACCGGTGCTTTGAAATGTTTCTCGGCCAGATAGCGTTCATGCTCAGACGCCAGGTCAACGCCCCAGTAAACCGGGTTCTCGAACTTCTCGCCGCATTTCTCAAGGATTGCTACCGCGTCGGTGTAATCCACCTGTGCAAAGTCAGCGGAAACGAAACGCTCCAGACGCGCTACAGCATCGCTGTCTACGCGCTCGGCGAAGAATTTCATGTCGTCAGGACGCTCTTCCAGCACCGCTTTGAAGACATACTTCAGCATCGCTTCCGCCAGGCCGGCAACATCGTCCAGGTTGGCGAACGCCACTTCAGGCTCCAGCATCCAGAATTCTGCCAGGTGACGGCTGGTGTTGGAGTTTTCGGCGCGGAAGGTTGGGCCAAAGGTGTAGATTTTAGACAGCGCGCAGGCGTAGGTTTCGCCGTTGAGCTGACCGGATACGGTCAGGAAAGCCTCTTTGCCGAAGAAGTCTTTGTCATAGTCCACTTTACCTTCTGGCGTACGCGGCAGGTTTTCCATGTCCAGCGTCGAAACACGGAACATTTCACCTGCACCTTCTGTGTCAGAAGCAGTAATCAGCGGGGTAGACACCCAGAAATAACCCTGCTCATCGAAGAAACGATGCAGCGCCTGCGCCAGCGTATGACGCACACGCGCCACTGCACCAATCAGGTTGGTACGTGGGCGCAGGTGAGCGACTTCGCGCAGATACTCAATGCTGTGACGTTTAGCCGCCATCGGATAGGTATCCGGATCTTCAACCCAGCCGGTGACTTCAATGGCAGAAGCCTGAATTTCGAAACTCTGGCCCTGGCCCGGTGATGCCACAACCACGCCGGTAACGATAACGGAACAACCCGTCGTCAGATGCAGAACGTCATCATTGTAATTGGGCAGAGAATTATTAATGACGGCCTGTACAGGATCAAAGCAGGAACCGTCATAGACGGCAAGGAAGGAGATGCCAGCTTTAGAATCTCGGCGGGTACGCACCCATCCGCGCACGGTGACTTCCTGGTCAACGGCGACACGGCCCTGGAGTACGTCGGCTACAGGCACAACGCTCATAATATTCTCTCTGTTAATAGTCGGAAAAAATAGACACTTGTCCACCCTTATGGGGGGATATCTATGTTACCTGCCATCTGCCATCAGACAAGTAAATTTCGCAGTCAAAAGGGAAGAATTGAGAAATAAATAAGAAGTCGGGAGCCATGAAGGCTCCCGTAAGCGTTTAGCTGGCTTTTTTAATCTGCGGGAGATCGAACGCTTTGCGCAATGCGCGGACAAACGCTTTGTCATGGCAGATGGTTTTACCCGGGCTATCGGAGAGCTTCGCCACCGGCTTGCCGTTACATTCCACCAATTTTATGACGATGTTCAGTGGTTTCACCTGAGGGATGTCACAGGTCAAACGGGTACCAATCCCGAAGCTCAGGTTAACCCGGGTGTTGAACTGGCGATAGAGCTCAACCGCTTTCGGCAGGTCAAGATTATCGGAGAAGACCAGAACCTTGCTCATTGGATCAATACCCAGCTTTTCATAGTGGGCAATGGCTTTCTCACCCCATTCAACCGGATCACCGGAATCATGGCGTAACCCCTGGTAACGCTCAGCGAACTCGGGACCAAAATCGCGCAGGAAGGCATCCATCGTAATACAGTCGGTGAGGGCGATCCCCAGTTGATTTGGGTACTCCTCTAGCCATGCGGCCAGCGCCGCGCGCTGGCTGTTCGCCAGGTCTGGGCTTATCTGCTGATGCGCCTGGAACCATTCATGTGCCTGGGTGCCCATAGGCGTGAGATTAAGGCGACGGGCCAGATCGTAGTTGCTGGTGCCCACAAACCACGGTTCCTGCTGCAGACGCTTAACGATGGCCTCCTGAACGTCGCGAGAGAAACGGCGACGGGTGCCAAAGTCCATCAGGCGGAAGCGGGACATATCCAGCCCTTCCGTCAGCGTGGTGAAGCCCGCGAGCTTGGTTTCCAGCGCTGCGACCGCCTGTTCAACACCGGTTTCCGGCGAGCGATTGCGGTGGGCCAGTTCACTGATCACCGCCAGAAGCGGCACTTCCCACATGATCACTTCACGCCACGGGCCTTCGAGACGAATATCCAGCTTACCATTATCGTTAAGTACAGTGACCTGCTCTGGCTTATAGCGGAAGTCGCGCAGCCAGTTCAGGTAGTCAGCTTTGAAGAAAGGCAGGCCTGAAAGCCACTGATATTCATCGTCCTGCAACGTCAGATGCTGCATAGCATCGACCTGTTCACGAATAGCGTCTGCGTAGATACCGAGCAAGTCGTCGCCACGGCAGCGGAATTCGGCCGCGACATGAACGTCATAGTAATGGTGGAAAACGGCTTGCTGCATATGCAGTTTATACGCGTCAGTATCCAGCAACGTATGCAGAACAGGAGAAACGAATTGAGTCATAGGTGCGCAGTAGCATCCTCTCACAGGAGCGTTTAGTACAATAAACAACTCCGGAGTATACCTTGTTTAGTGATTTATTGAACCCCGATCACAACATAAGCGCGTTTTATGGTCGAGGGCATTTTGTGCCCCGTGTTATATAAATGTAGCAAAAAAGGGTTTTGTACCTGAAAAGATGAACATTCTGCGTAGCGCGTTTTACACAACAGGAATATATTGAAACGTTACTCGACAAACGATGCATAAGGTTTTCTATGACACAACAGCCACAAGCCAAATACCGCCACGACTACCGTGCGCCGGAATACCTGATTAGCGATATCGATCTGACTTTTGACCTGGATGCCACTAAAACCGTTGTGACGGCGGTAAGCCAGGTGACGCGCCACAGTGCGACTGCCGTGCCACTGCGTCTTGATGGTGAAGACCTGACGCTGGTCTCCCTGCATATTAATGATGAAGCCTGGTCTGACTATAAAGAAGAAAACAACCAGCTGGTGATCGACAACCTGCCGGAACACTTTACGCTGCGCATCGTGAATGAAATCAGCCCTGCCGCCAACACGGCGCTGGAAGGACTTTACCAGTCTGGTGTGGCGCTGTGCACTCAGTGTGAAGCGGAAGGTTTCCGTCACATCACCTGGTATCTCGATCGCCCGGATGTGCTGGCACGCTTCACAACGAAAATTATCGCCGATAAAACGCTCTACCCATTCCTGCTCTCCAACGGTAACCGTGTGGGCGAAGGCGAACTGGAGAACGGCCGTCACTGGGTGCAATGGCAGGATCCGTTCCCGAAACCATGCTATCTGTTTGCGCTGGTGGCGGGTGATTTCGACGTGTTGCGTGATACCTTTAAAACACGCTCCGGCCGCGAAGTGGCACTAGAGCTGTTTGTTGACCGTGGCAACCTGGACCGTGCACCGTGGGCGATGACGTCGCTTATCAACTCCATGAAGTGGGACGAAGAGCGCTTTGGTCTCGAATATGATCTCGACATCTATATGATCGTGGCTGTCGATTTCTTCAACATGGGCGCGATGGAGAATAAGGGTCTTAACATCTTTAACTCCAAATACGTGCTGGCGCGCACCGATACCGCTACCGATAAAGATTATCTCGATATTGAACGCGTTATCGGTCACGAATATTTCCACAACTGGACGGGTAACCGCGTCACCTGCCGCGACTGGTTCCAGTTGAGTCTGAAAGAGGGACTGACCGTCTTCCGTGACCAGGAGTTAAGCTCCGATCTGGGTTCTCGTGCGGTTAACCGCATCAACAACGTGCGTACGATGCGCGGCCTGCAGTTTGCGGAAGATGCCAGCCCAATGGCGCACCCGATCCGCCCGGATAAAGTCATTGAGATGAACAACTTCTACACCCTGACGGTGTATGAAAAAGGTTCTGAAATTATCCGCATGATCCACACTCTGCTGGGTGAAGAGAACTTCCAGAAAGGCATGCAGCTCTACTTCGAGCGTCATGACGGCAGCGCGGCCACTTGCGACGATTTTGTGCAGGCGATGGAAGATGCTTCCAATGTGGATCTCTCTCACTTCCGCCTCTGGTACAGCCAGGCCGGTACGCCGATTGTCACCGTCAAAGACGATTACAACCCGGAAACCGAGCAGTACACCCTGACCATCAGCCAGCGCACGCCGCCGACAGCGGAGCAGGAAGAGAAACATCCGCTTCACATTCCGTTCAGCATTGAACTGTATGATAACGAAGGCAAAGTCATTCCTCTCCAGAAGGGCGGCCACCCGGTACACCACGTGCTGAATGTGACCCAGGCAGAGCAGACCTTCATCTTCGACAACGTTTACTTCCAGCCGGTCCCTGCGCTGCTGTGTGAGTTCTCTGCACCAGTGAAACTGGAGTATAAATGGAGCGATCAGCAGTTGACGTTCCTGATGCGTCACGCGCGCAACGACTTCTCCCGTTGGGATGCCGCGCAAAGTCTGCTGGCGACCTACATTAAGCTCAACGTAAACCGTCATCAGCAGGGCCAGCCGCTGTCGCTGCCTGCCCATGTGGCTGACGCGTTCCGCGCGGTCCTGCTGGATGAGAAGATTGACCCGGCGCTGGCGGCTGAAATTCTGACCCTGCCGTCAGTGACTGAAATCGCCGAGTTGTTTGACATCATCGACCCAATTGCCATCGTCGCGGTGCGTGAAGCGTTGACCCGTACGCTGGCTGCAGAACTGGCCGATGAGTTCCTGGCGATTTATAACGCCAATAAACTTGATACTTATCGCGTAGAGCACGCGGACATCGGTAAGCGTTCTCTGCGTAATACCTGCCTGCGCTATCTGGCGTTTGGTGAGGCTGAGTTGGCGAACACGCTGGTAAGCAAGCAGTATCATGAAGCGGATAACATGACTGACGCGCTGGCTGCCCTGGCTGCAAGCGTCGCCGCCGAACTGCCGTGCCGTGATGCGCTGATGCAGGAGTATGACGACAAGTGGCATCAGGATGGCCTGGTGATGGACAAATGGTTCATCCTGCAGGCGACCAGCCCGGCGCAAGACGCGCTCAGCAAAGTACGCAGCCTGCTGAAGCACCGTTCGTTTACCATGAGCAACCCGAACCGCGTACGTTCCCTGATTGGCGCGTTTGCCAGCAGCAACCCGGCCGCGTTCCACGCCGAAGACGGCAGCGGTTATGAGTTCATGGTTGAAATGCTGACCGAGCTGAACAGCCGTAACCCGCAGGTGGCATCACGTCTGATCGAGCCGCTTATCCGTCTGAAGCGCTACGATGCTAAGCGCCAGGCGAAAATGCGTGCCGCGCTTGAGCAGCTGAAAGGACTGGAAAACCTGTCTGGCGATCTGTACGAGAAGATTGCTAAAGCGTTAGCGTAATAAAAGATAACCCTCCCTCTCCCTGCGGGAGAGGGTCAGGGTGAGGGCATCAGGCATTAGCCTTAGCTCGCTGTAACTCCGTGCCCCCGCGCTTCATCACCCGATCCAGCACTTCTGCCTCCAGCTCCGCCAGTCTTGCCGAACCTACGCGACGAGGGCGCGCAATATCCACCGTCAGATCCAGACCCATTTTCCCTTCTTCTATTAACAGCACGCGATCGGCCATCGCTACCGCTTCAGACACGTCATGCGTCACCAGCAGCACCGTAAAGCAGTGCTTCTGCCACAGGGCTCCAATCAAATCCTGCATTTCGATCCGCGTCAGGGCGTCGAGTGCGCCGAGTGGCTCATCAAGCAACAACAGGCCCGGACGATGGATTAACGCCCGCGCCAGCGCTACGCGCTGCTTCTGCCCACCTGACAGCGCCGCAGGCCATTCATCCGCACGATTTTCCAGCCCTACGGCGGCAAGTGCCTGGCGGGCCTCATCTCGCCAGTTGCCTTTAAGCCCCAGCCCGACGTTATCAATTACCGTTTTCCAGGGGAGCAGGCGTGCATCCTGAAACATCATGCGGGTATCGTTCTGAATATTCGCCAGCGGCGTTGTACCAGCAAGAATTTCTCCATCGTTGGGGGCCTCCAGTCCGGCTAACAGGCGCAACAGCGTGCTCTTACCGCCGCCGCTGCGCCCGACAACGGCTACGAATTGTCCGGCAGGAATGTGCAGATCCAGCGCATTCAGAATGGTGTTTTCGCCGTAGCGTTTGGTCACGCCGTTCAGCAGTAACGGCGTCCCCTGGTTCAGTCGTGCTGTATTCATGCTTTCGACTCCTGAAGGGTATAGGCCGGGTTCCAGCGCAGCCAGCTGCGTTCCAGACACTGGGCGCTGACGTCGGCGAGTTTGCCGAGCAGGGCATAAAGGATGATCGCGACTACCACCACGTCCGTTTGCAGGAATTCGCGAGCGTTCATCGCCAGATAGCCAATGCCGGAGTTGGCCGAAATGGTCTCTGCCACAATCAGCGTTAGCCACATCAAGCCGAGCGCAAAACGCACCCCCACCATAATGGAGGGCAAAGCGCCAGGCAGAATCACGTGGGTAAAGAGGGCGAAACCCGATAAACCATAGCTGCGCGCCATCTCGACCAGACCGCGATCGATGTTACGGATCCCGTGCCAGGTATTGATGTAAATCGGGAACAGGGTGCCCAGCGCGACGAGAAATATTTTGGCGCTCTCATCAATACCAAACCACAAAATCACCAGCGGGATCAGCGCCAGATGCGGCACGTTGCGCAGCATCTGAATGGAGGTATCCAGCAGCCGCTCGCCCCAGCGTGAAAGACCGCTGATCAAACCCAGAATCAGGCCGATGCTGCCGCCGATGGAAAACCCAATCACGGCGCGCCAGGAGCTGATCGCCAGATGTTGCCACAGCTCTCCGCTGACGCTCAGCGACCAGAACGCTTCGATAACGCCCATAGGTGCGGGCAGAATGCGGCTCGACAGCCAGCCGGTGGACGACGCGAGCTGCCAGACGGCCACGATACCGACGGGCAAAAACCACGGCGCGGCGCGCAGGAGCCATTTTTGTGAGATGGCAGACATGGTCACTCCTTAGCTTTGTGCGGCTTTTCGTGGAATAAATTCATTCGCCACGGCTTCGCCCTGAAGCTGGAGCGGTTGCGGCTGAGGAATTTCCGGGATGGCGACATCCAGATGCGGGAACAACAGCTCGCCCACTTTGTACGCCTCTTCGAGATGCGGATAACCGGAGAGAATAAAGCTGTCGATGCCCAGGTCAGCGTATTCATTAATACGGGCTGCCACGGTCGCACCGTCGCCGACCAGCGCCGTGCCCGCACCGCCGCGTACCAGGCCAACGCCTGCCCACAGGTTTGGGCTGATCTCAAGATTCTCGCGCTTGCCGTTGTGCAGGGACGCCATTCGGTGCTGCCCGACGGAGTCGGTTTTGGCAAACGCAGCCTGTGCTTTCTCGATGGTCTCATCGTCCAGATGGGAAATCAGACGGTCGGCTGCCTGCCAGGCTTCCTGGTTGGTCTCGCGCACAATGACATGCAGGCGAATACCGAAGCGTACCTTGCGGCCATAGGCGGCCGCTTTAGCGCGTACCTGGGCTATTTTTTCTTTCACCAGCTCTGGTGGTTCGCCCCAGGTCAGATAGAGATCAACCTGCTCTGCCGCCAGGTCCTGCGCCACGTCCGATGACCCGCCAAAATAGAGAGGAGGGCGTGGCTGTTGGACGGACGGGAAGTAGAGTTTCGCGTCGCGAACATGAATATGTTTACCTTCGAACGTCACGGTTTCACCTTCCAGCAGACGTCGCCAGACGCGGGTGAATTCGGCGGAGGCTTCATAGCGCTCAGTGTGATCGAGGAACACGCCGTCGCCCGCCAGCTCCTGCGGATCGCTGCCCGTAACAAGGTTAAACAGGGCGCGGCCATTGGACAGTCTGTCCAGGGTTGCCGCCTGACGCGCCGCCACGGTGGGGGAGACCACGCTCGGACGCAAGGCCACCAGAAACTTCAGACGCTGGGTGACCGGGATCATCGACGCGGCGACCAGCCAGGCATCTTCACACGAGCGTCCGGTCGGGATCAGTACGCCAGTGAAACCAATTCTGTCCGCTGCCTGTGCAATCTGCTGCAGGTAGCCATGGTCAACCGGGCGTGACCCCTCTTCCGTACCAAGATAGTGGCCATCACCATGGGTGGGTAAAAACCAGAAAAGATTCAGACTCATGATTTTGTTCCTTCTTTACCGGCGGGCTGCCAGATACGTTCGCGAATAGTGACCTGTTTTGGCACCAGGTGGTTTTGATAGAAGAGGTCAGCCGTTTGTTGCTGAAGTGCGGCGACGTGCGCGTCTACGGGCGTGATGGTGGTCGGTGGACGGTGGTTGAGATAGCTCGCGATCACCGGCTCAGGTAAGCCCATGGTTTTCGCCAGCAGGGCAATGCTCTCCTGACGCTGGCTTTGAGTCAGTGCATCCGCCTGAGTAAAGGTATCAAGAACCTCTTGCACAAAGGCGCCGTTCTTTTCCGCATAAGGGCGAGCAGCCAGATAGAACGAGCCGGTCTGTTTAAGCGTGGTGCCATCTTTTAGCACCCGTACACCGCCCTGCAGTAATGCGGCGGAATAGTACGGATCCCAGATGGCCCAGGCATCAACGTTCTTCTGCTGGAACGCGGCGCGCGCGTCGGCAGGCGTCAGGTAAACGGGCTGAATGTCGGTAAACTTGAGTCCGGCCTCTTGCAGAGCACGCAGCAGCAGGTTGTGTGAGCTGGAGCCTTTCTGGAAAGCAACTTTATGCCCTTTAAGGTCGGCGACGTTTTTAATGTCGCTATTTTCAGGTACCAGAATCACTTCGGCCTTCGGTTTGGGCGGTTCAACACCTACATAGAGCAGGTCTGCTCCCGCGGCCTGGGCGAATATCGGCGGGATATCGCCTGTACTGCCCAGATCAATACTGCCCACGTTCAGCGCTTCCAGCATCTGAGGACCAGCCGGGAACTCAACCCAGGAGAATTTTGTGTCCGGGAAGCGTTTTTCCAGAAGCTGGTGGCTTTTTGCCAGCACCATGCTGACGCTGCCTTTCTGGTAGCCAATGCGTAAGCTTTCAGGTGCCGTTTGTCCGGCATGGGCCAGCGACGTCAGCGCCATCAGTCCGGCTAGTCCAATATGGGTTAAGGTTTTAAACATGTGCAACTCCTTGCGGATGACCAAAAGCAGGTGCCTGGATATCCCTGCGATGCAGGGCATGCCAGAAGGTTTCCAGGGCGTTATCGAGGCGGGTTTGCAGATTCGGTGTAAAGTGCGGTTTATGTTGATAGTCGATGACCTGGGAGTCGTCCGCGAACACACCGTGGAGGATCTCCTGTGCTTTCAGGGCGTTCAGCACCGGCTTCAGGGCATAATCCACCGCCAGTAAATGCGCCACCGTACCGCCCGTTGCCAGAGGCAGCACCACTTTGCCATCCAGCGCACGTTCAGGGAGCAGGTCAAGCAGGGTTTTCAGTGCCCCGGAAAAAGAGGCTTTATAAATGGGGGTCGCCACGATTAACCCATCAGCGCCTTTAAGCTGCTCCGTCAGGGTGTGAAGCGCCGGGCTGTCAAAACGGGCATAGAGCAAATCTTCAGGTTCGAAGTTATGCAGGTTCCAGTGGCACACTTCCACATCCAGGGCATTAAGTTTTTCACGGGCATATTCCAGCAGGGCGCTGGAGCGTGAAGGGAATCGTGGACTTCCGGCCAGAGTAATGACGCGCATACGTTCTCCTTATAACCAATTGTTTGCTTTTATCTAACATTCATAACAATTTTCAGGAGTGTGACACTAAGCGGTTATTCCACTAAATGATTTATCTGCAATTTAAATGCGAAAAAGTGAATAAGAAATGAGCCGGGAGGTAAACGATTGCGTTTTACGCTGATTTTTTGCCGCAGGTCAATTCCCTTTCGGCGTCGGATCGCCCATAATCCCCTCCCGGTTTGCACACCGGGAATCCAGGAGAGTTCATGTACTACCCCTTCGTTCGTAAAGCCCTTTTCCAGCTCGACCCTGAGCGCGCTCATGAATTTACATTCCAGCAATTACGTCGTATTACAGGAACGCCGCTGGTCGCTCTGGTGCGTCAAAATGTGCCGGAAAAACCTGTGCAATGCATGGGATTGACCTTTAAAAACCCGCTGGGTCTTGCGGCAGGTCTGGACAAAAATGGCGAGTGCATTGATGCCCTGGGCGCGATGGGCTTTGGCTCTATCGAAATCGGTACCGTCACGCCGCGCCCACAACCGGGAAATGACAAGCCGCGTCTGTTCCGCCTGGTCGAAGCTGAAGGCTTGATCAACCGCATGGGCTTTAATAACCTCGGTGTCGATCACCTCGTTGAGAATGTAAAAAAAGCCCATTTTGATGGCGTATTAGGTATCAATATTGGCAAAAATAAAGACACGCCGGTAGAGCAAGGTAAAGATGACTATCTGATTTGTATGGAAAAAGTCTACGCCTATGCTGGTTATATTGCGGTGAATATTTCCTCACCCAATACCCCGGGACTGCGTTCTTTGCAATATGGTGAAGCGCTGGACGATCTTCTGAGTGCCATTAAAAATAAACAAAATGAGCTGCAGTCGATCCACCATAAATATGTTCCCGTCGCGGTTAAGATCGCTCCGGATCTTTCTGTCGAAGAATTGATCCAGGTTGCCGACAGTTTAGTTCGCCATAATATTGATGGTGTGATTGCGACCAATACCACACTCGATCGCTCCCTGGTTCAGGGAATGAAAAACTGTGACGAAGCGGGTGGGTTAAGTGGACGTCCGGTACAATTAAAAAGCACCGAAATTATTCGTGCATTGTCAGCGGAATTAAAAGGTCGTTTACCGATTATCGGCGTCGGTGGTATCGACTCTGTGATTGCTGCACGCGAGAAGATGGCAGCAGGTGCGTCACTGGTGCAAATCTATTCCGGCTTTATTTTTAAAGGACCACCGCTGATTAAAGAAATCGTCACTCATATCTAATCTTTTCTCTTAATCAGACAACCAGGGCTTTATTTCCGGCCCTGGTTGTTTTATATTCCGTCATTGTTGCTTATTTAGACATTATAGTCTTTTATTAAATGGTGTTAAAAACGAAGCGACGAGCAGGACATTTTTAGTACAGGACGTTTGGGACGGGAGAGAAACATGCGAATTAAACCTGACGATAACTGGCGCTGGTATTTTTGCGACGAGCATGACCGTATGATGCTCGATTTAGCCAATGGTATGTTGTTTCGTTCTCGTTTTGCCCGCCGAATGTTAACCCCGGACGCTTTTTCTCCGTCAGGATTCTGTGTTGACGATGCTGCGCTTTATTTCTCCTTTGAAGAAAAATGTCGCGATCTGGTGCTCTCTAAAGAGCAGCGTGCCGAACTGGTATTAAATGCGCTGGTGGCTATCCGTTTCCTGAAACCACAAATGCCAAAAAGCTGGCATTTCCTGCCGCATGGTATGAGCTGGACACCGGCGACGGGCGACGCGGCCAGCGTCAACCTGAGTGATAGCGCCGAAGAGGTGAGTCTGCTGGTGGTTGAGCCGGGCGAAAATGCCGCGCTCTGTCTGCTGGCTCAGCCCGGCGTGACAATTGCCGGGCGGACGATGCAACTTGGGGATGCCATCAAGGTCATGAACGACAGGCTGAAACCCCAACTTCGAGTGGATTCTTTCAGCCTGGAACAGGCTGTTTAAGCTTCCAGTTGTACTGAAGTTGTCGGGATGCAGCTACAGCACAGAATTGTCCCGTCGTCGGCTATTGCGGATTTTTTCAGCGCACTGACTTCACCCTCAACCAGCTTGATTCGACAGCAGCCACAGATCCCCGCGCGGCAGGAATACGGTATGCGGATCCCTGCTTGTTCCAGCTGTTCAAGTAAAACCTGCTGATTATTTCCCCGGATGATGTTGCCCTGCCAGTGAATATCCACTGATGAACTGACCTGCGTCTCGACCTCGACAAACTCGTCTTCCTGACCGGAGCCATAAACTCTTGCGGGTCCACGGGCAAGAATTTCTACCTCGTCACCGACACGGATCACGCCGCTGGAACGGGGGATCAGGTTCAGGCCAAAATCCACGTCGCCATTGTCCTGTGCAGTGCGGAAGGATTGCAGGGTTTTCAGCGGCTCACCGGAAGGGTGCTTCTGGCCTTTCTCAGGGCTTACGGTGGTGAAGATACAACGACTGCATGGCTTAGCGACATCGAAAATCACACTGCCGATGCGAATCACTTTCCAGGTGTCTTCTTCCCAGGCTTTTGTACCGGTTACCACCAGATTGGGGCGAAACTGCTCCATCTGAACGCTGGCTTTACAACGGTGCTGCAGGTCGCGCAGGGAGGCTTCACTGGTCAGCAGGAAAGGAAACCCATCCGCAAATGAGAGCGGAACTGCGTCATGACGCTTCACGCGGCGCGTCAGCGACGGGCCTACCCAACGTAACTGCACATCGCGCGAGAAGAAGCCGCTAAGCCAGCGGTTAATCTCGTCAGCGGCAATACGCGCGGTAAAATGATTGCCCCACACTTCTGTTGGCGCATCCACAGGCGCAAAATCAGCAAAGCGGATCACCACGCTGGAACCATCCGGCGCGGTAAGATGCAAACCGTCATGAAGGGGGGAAGGGATAAAGCGAACCATCTGCGGGAACTGGCGTGCAGTAATGAACGTACCGTCAGGCTCGGTGATCATAAAGATACGATCGAAGGCAAATCCGCTCATGTCGGCAAGTGCGTGAGAAATGCCGATGCCGCGCATGGATTTCACCGGATGAATAAAAAGCCTGGATAACGTCGCCACTGCACACTCCCTCGAATGAAAATAAGCCTTCAACTTTATGACATACACGCCATATTAGCTATAATGCGCGACAATTTTCTAAGAGTAAAAGTGACGATATGAATTCTCTGTTTGCCAGTACGGCCCGTGGGCTGGAAGAGCTGTTAAAAACTGAACTGGAAGCCCTGGGCGCGCAAGAGTGCCAGGTAGTTCAGGGTGGTGTCCATTTTGAGGGCGACACGCGGCTTATTTACCAGAGCCTGATGTGGAGCCGTCTGGCGTCGCGCATCATGCTGCCGATGAAAGAGTGCAAGGTCTATAGCGACCTTGACCTCTATACCGGCGTACAGATGATCGACTGGACAGAGATCTTCACTCCGAATGCCACCTTTGCGGTGCATTTCAACGGCGTGAATGATGAGATCCGCAACAGCCAGTACGGTGCCCTGCGCGTTAAAGACGCCATTGTTGATTGCTTCACCCGTAAAAATAAGGAACGTCCAAACGTCGATCGCGAAAATCCGGATCTGCGTATTAACGTCTGGCTGAACGGCGACACCGCGAGCATCTCTCTGGATCTGAGCGGCGCAGGCCTCCACCTGCGCGGCTACCGCGATCGTACCGGTATGGCACCAATCAAAGAAACCCTTGCCGCAGCCATTGTGATGCGCTCTGGCTGGCTGCCGGGTACCCCGCTGCTGGACCCGATGTGTGGTTCTGGTACATTGCTGATTGAAGCTGCCATGCTGGCCACCGACCGTGCCCCAGGCCTGCACCGTGGTCACTGGGGCTTCAAGGGCTGGGCACAGCACGATGAAGCACTGTGGAAAGAGGTCAAAGATGATGCGCAGACCCGTGCGCGTAAGGGCCTGGCGGAATATACCTCCCATTTCTATGGTTCGGACAGCGACCCGCGCGTCATTGAACGTGCCCGCAGCAACGCCCGTCGCGCCGGTATCGGCGAGCTGGTCACCTTCGAGGTGAAAGACGTGGCGAACCTGACCAACCCGTTGCCAAAAGGTCCGTACGGTACCGTTATCAGTAACCCGCCATACGGTGAGCGTCTGGACAGCGAACCGGCGCTGATTGCCCTGCACAGCCTGTTGGGCCGCAATATGAAAGATTACTTTGGCGGCTGGAATCTCTCCCTGTTCAGTGCTTCACCTGAATTGCTGAGTTGCCTGCAGCTGCGTGCCGATCGCCAGTTTAAGGCGAAAAACGGCCCGCTGGACTGCGTGCAGAAGAACTACCATCTGGCTGAGAAAGCGGCGGACAGCAAACCGTCGGGCGTGGCGGAAGATTACGCCAACCGTCTGCGCAAGAATCTGAAGAAATTCGAGAAATGGGCGAAGCAGGAAGGTATTGAATGCTACCGCCTGTACGATGCCGATCTGCCGGAATACAACGTGGCGGTAGACCGCTATGCGGACTGGGTGGTGATTCAGGAATACGCGCCACCGAAAACCATTGATGCGCAAAAAGCGCGTCAGCGTATGCTGGACGTCATTGCGGCAACCATCGCCGTGCTGGGTATTGCGCCAAACAAGCTGGTGCTGAAAACCCGCGAACGTCAGAAAGGCAAAAACCAGTATCAGAAAATGGGTGAAAAGGGCGACTTCATTGAAGTGGGCGAGTACAACGCTCGTCTGTGGGTTAACCTGACTGACTACCTTGATACCGGTCTGTTCCTTGACCACCGTATCGCCCGCCGCATGCTCGGACAGATGAGCAAGGGCAAAGATTTCCTCAACCTGTTCTCCTATACCGGCAGCGCCAGCGTGCATGCGGGTCTGGGCGGCGCGCGGAGCACGACCACGGTGGATATGTCCCGCACCTATCTGGAGTGGGCGGAGCGCAACCTGCGCCTTAACGGTTTAACTGGGCGTCAGCATCGCCTGATGCAGGCCGACGTGCTGGGTTGGCTGCGTGATACCGACGAGCAGTTCGATCTGATCTTTATCGATCCGCCGACCTTCTCTAACTCCAAGCGTATGGAAGATAGCTTTGATGTGCAGCGCGATCACCTGCGCCTGATGACCGACCTGAAGCGCCTGCTGCGTAGAGGCGGCACGATTATGTTCTCGAACAACAAACGCGGCTTCCGTATGGATCATGACGGCTTAGCAGCCCTGGGACTGAAAGCACAAGAAATCAGCCAAAAAACGCTGTCTCAGGATTTCGCCCGTAACCGTCAAATCCATAACTGCTGGTTGATTACCGCGGCCTGAAAGGAAAAATAAATGTCTTTAATTAGTATGCACGGCGCGTGGCTCTCTTTCAGCGACTCACCGCTTCTCGATAATGCAGAACTGCACATCGAAGATAACGAGCGTGTCTGTCTGGTGGGCCGTAATGGCGCGGGCAAATCCACGTTGATGAAAATCCTCAACCGTGAACAGGGTCTGGATGACGGGCGTATTGTTTACGAGCAGGATCTTATCGTTTCTCGCCTGCAGCAGGACCCGCCGCGTCATGTGACCGGCAGCGTTTACGATTTCGTGGCTGAAGGTATTTCTGAGCAGGCTGAATACCTGAAGCGTTATCACGAGATTTCACATCTGGTGATGACTGACCCGAGCGATAAGAACCTCAACGAACTGGCGAAAGTGCAGGAGATGCTCGATCACCACGGTCTGTGGCAGCTGGAAAACCGTATTAATGAAGTGCTGGCACAGCTCGGTCTGGAAGCCGATATGGAGCTGTCAGCGCTCTCCGGCGGCTGGCTGCGTAAAGCGGCACTGGGTCGTGCGCTGGTCAGCGGACCGAAGGTGCTGCTGCTGGACGAACCGACGAACCACCTGGATATCGAAGCGATTGACTGGCTGGAAGGGTTCCTGAAAACCTTCAGCGGCACCATCATCTTTATCTCTCACGACCGTTCGTTTATTCGCAATATGGCGACGCGCATTGTCGATCTCGATCGCGGTAAGCTGGTGACCTATCCTGGCGATTACGATACCTATCTGCTGGAAAAAGAAGAAAACCTGCGCGTGGAAGAGCTGCAGAATGCGGAGTTCGACCGCAAGCTGGCACAGGAAGAAGTCTGGATCCGTCAGGGCATCAAAGCCCGTCGTACACGTAACGAAGGTCGCGTTCGTGCGCTGAAGGCGATGCGCCGTGAGCGTAGCGAGCGCCGAGAAGTGATGGGCAGCGCCAAAATGCAGGTGGAAGAGGCGTCCCGTTCCGGCAAGATTGTCTTCGAAATGGAAAACGTTAACTATCAGGTCGACGGTAAAGTGCTGGTGAAAGACTTCTCGGCACAGGTTCAGCGTGGGGACAAAATTGCACTGATTGGTCCGAACGGTTGCGGCAAAACCACGCTGTTGAAACTGATGCTGGGTCAATTGCAGGCTGACAGCGGTCGTATCCACTGCGGCACCAAGCTTGAAGTGGCCTACTTCGATCAGCACCGCGCAGAGCTGGATCCGGACAGAACGGTGATGGATAACCTCGCTGAAGGTAAGCAAGAGGTGATGGTAAACGGCAAGCCGCGCCATGTGCTGGGCTACCTGCAGGACTTCCTGTTCCATCCGAAACGTGCGATGACGCCGGTACGCGCGCTGTCAGGCGGTGAGCGCAATCGTCTTCTGCTGGCACGTCTGTTCCTGAAGCCAAGTAACCTGTTGATTCTCGATGAACCTACGAACGACCTGGATGTCGAAACCCTGGAATTGCTGGAGGAACTGATCGACGGTTATCAGGGGACGGTGATGCTGGTTAGCCACGATCGTCAATTCGTGGATAACACCGTGACCGAGTGCTGGATCTTCGAAGGTGAAGGGCGAATTGGTCAGTATGTCGGCGGTTATCACGATGCAAAAGGGCAGCAGTCGCAGTCTCTGGCGCAGAAACAGTCAAAGTCCAAAATAAGTTCTGAACCTGCTGTAACAAAAGCAGAAACTGTCAAGAAAAGCTCGGCTAAACTAAGCTATAACCTGCAGCGCGAACTGGAGGGGCTACCTCAGCGTCTGGAAGAGCTGGAGGCCGCGCTTGAAAATCTGCAAGCTCAGGTTGCTGATGCGACATTCTTTACCCAATCGCACGACTATACTCAGAAAATACTGGCTGAACTGTCCGCGGCTGAAAAGGCCCTGGAAGAAGCATTTGAGCGCTGGGAGTACCTTGAGTCTCTGAAAAACGGCGCATAAACAGGGATAACATATGTGTGACCAGCACCATGCCGACAGGCATATATTATGCTCGCAATGCGACATGCTCGTGGCGTTGCCAGAGCTTGGTCACGGACATAAAGCGCTGTGTCCACGTTGCGGCGCAACGTTGACAACCGAGTGGGACGCACCGCGGCAGCGTCCCACTGCTTACGCTCTGGCAGCATTATTCATGCTGCTGCTCTCCAATCTCTTCCCGTTCATCTATATGAAGGTGGGCGGAATTACCAGCCAGGTCGATTTGCTCGAAATCCCGGGCGTGATGTTCTCAGAAGATTACGCCAGCCTCGGCACCTTTTTTCTGCTCTTCGTCCAGATAGTCCCGGCTTTTTGCCTGGTCGTTATCCTGCTGCTGGTGAACCGTGTCAGGATGCCGTCGTCACTGAAAATCAAACTCGCGCGTATCCTTTTTCAGCTTAAAAGCTGGGGGATGGCCGAGATCTTTCTGGCGGGGATTCTGGTCAGTTTCGTGAAGCTGATGGCGTATGGCGACGTGGGGATTGGCAGCAGCTTTATCCCCTGGTGTCTGTACTGCGTCCTGCAGCTGCGCGCCTTCCAGTGTGTGGACAGGCGCTGGGCGTGGGACGATATCGCACCAGCGCCGACGCTTGCGCAGACGGTAAAGGTCGGGGTGCCCGGTATTCGTCAGGGGCTACGTTCGTGTCCGTGCTGTACCGCCGTGCTGCCCGCCGATCTCGACGTTTGTCCGCGCTGCGAAACCAAAGGGCACGTGCGGCGTAAAAACAGCCTGCAGTGGACGATGGCACTACTGGTGACCTCTGTCATGCTGTATCTGCCAGCTAATATCTTGCCGATTATGATCACCGATCTGCTGGGCGACAAAATGCCCTCGACGATCCTGGCCGGGGTGATATTGCTGTGGGGTGAAGGTTCGTATCCGGTTGCCGGTGTAATCTTTATCGCCAGTATTATGGTGCCAACCCTGAAAATGATCGCGATCGCCTGGCTCTGTTGGGATGCGAAAGGTCACGGTAAACGCGACAGCGAACGCATGCACCTGATTTATGAAGTGGTCGAGTTTGTCGGACGCTGGTCAATGATTGACGTGTTTGTTATTGCCGTTCTCTCTGCACTGGTGCGGATGGGCGGATTGATGAGTATTTATCCCGCGATGGGGGCTTTAATGTTTGCACTGGTCGTGATTATGACTATGTTTGCGGCCATGACCTTCGACCCTCGTTTATCGTGGGATCGTGAGCCTGAATCAAGCCATGAGGAAGAGTAAGAGCATGGAAAATAAGAGTGGAGAGGCGAAAGTGCAGAAGGTCAAGAACTGGTCACCGGTGTGGATTTTCCCCATCGTGACGGCGCTGATCGGGGCATGGATCCTGTTTTATCACTACAGCCATCAGGGGCCGGAAGTGACGCTGATTACCACCAATGCCGAGGGGATTGAGGGCGGTAAAACGACCATCAAGAGCCGCAGCGTGGATGTGGGTGTGGTTGAAAGCGCAACCCTGACCGATGATTTAACCCATGTGGAAATTAAGGCGCGCCTTAATGCTGGCATGGAAAAACTGCTGCATGGCGATTCCGTTTTCTGGGTGGTTAAGCCTCAGGTAGGACGTGAAGGGATTAGCGGTTTAGGGACGCTGCTCTCCGGGGCCTATATTGAACTGCAGCCCGGTACGAAGGGTAGCCAGCCGGGAAAATACCAGCTTCTGGATTCACCACCGCTTGCGCCGCCTGATGCCAAGGGTATCCGCGTGATCCTCGACAGTAAAAAAGCGGGTCAGCTTACGGCGGGCGATCCCGTGCTGTTCCGCGGTTATCGCGTCGGGTCGGTTGAGAAAAGTACCTTTGATCCGCAGAAACGCGCGATCAGCTATCAACTGTTTATCAATGCACCGAACGATCGGCTGGTCACCAGTAACGTCCGTTTCTGGAAAGACAGCGGGATCGCGGTGGATCTGACCTCTGCGGGTATGCGCGTTGAAATGGGGTCTCTGACCACGCTGTTTGGCGGTGGCGTGAGTTTTGACGTACCGGAAGGCCTGGATTTGGGGCAGCCGGTTACAGAAAACACGGCTTTCAGACTCTTTGACGATCAAAAAAGCATCCAGGATGCGCTGTATACCAGCCACGTTGATTTCCTGATGTTCTTCAAAGATTCCGTCCGCGGCCTGCAGCCGGGTGCACCGGTTGAGTTCCGCGGCATTCGTCTTGGTACGGTTGGGCAAGTTCCGTTCTTCGTTCCGGGACTTCAGCAGGTGCTGGATGATGATTACCGCATCCCGGTGCTGATCCGCATTGAGCCAGAGCGTCTGGTCAATCAGATTGGCGAAAATCAGGATATTGGCACGCACATCTCTCAACTGATGGAACGCGGTCTGCGCGGGTCGCTGAAAACCGGTAACCTGGTGACAGGTGCTCTGTATGTGGATATGGACTTCTACCCGAAAGCTCCGCCGATTACCGGTATCCGTGAATTCGGTGGCTACAAGATTATCCCAACGGTGAGCAGCGGCCTGGCGCAGATCCAGCAGCGCCTGATGGAAACGCTGGATAAGATTAACAATCTGCCACTGAATCCGATGATTGAAGCCGCGACAAACTCTCTGAGCGAGAGCCAGGCAACGATGCGCCGTCTGCAAACCACGCTGGATAACATCAACAAGATCACAGCGAGCCAGAGCATGCAGCAACTGCCGCAGGATATGCAGAAAACGTTGCGTGAGCTGAACCGCAGTATGCAGGGCTTCCAGCCTGGTTCTGCGGCTTACAACAAGATGGTGGCTGATATGCAGCGCCTTGATCAGGTCTTACGTGAACTGCAGCCTGTTCTGAAGACGCTCAATGAGAAGAGCAACGCGCTGGTGTTCGAAGCGAAAGATAAAAAGGATCCTGAGCCTAAGAGGGCAAAAGAATGAATAAGTGGCTATTGATGGTTGGCGCTCTGCTATTAACGGCGTGCAGTTCAGGTGTAGAGAATAAAAGCTACTACCAGTTGCCTGTTAGTACGCAGAATAGCGGGCAAAGTACGGCCAGTCAGGGAAATCGTCAGCTCTGGGTTGAGCAGGTTGCCGTGCCAGATTATCTGGCAGGTAACGGTGTGGTCTACCAAACCAGCGATGTGAAATACGTGATTGCGACAAACAACCTGTGGGCCAGCCCGCTGGATCAGCAACTGCGCAACACGCTGGTGGCCAATCTGGGCAGCCAGCTTCCGGGCTGGGTTGTCGCTTCGCAGCCGCTGGGTAACGATCAAGATACGCTGAACGTCACCGTAACAGGCTTCCACGGCCGTTATGACGGTGCGGTGGTGATCAGCGGTGAGTGGCTGCTGAATCATCAGGGGCAGCTGATTAAGCGTCCTTTCCATCTGGAGCTGAAGCAGCAGAAAGATGGCTATGACGAAATGGTGAAAGTCCTGGCTCAGGGTTGGGCACAGGAGTCGGCCAGTATCGCCAGGGAAATTTCCCGGCTGCCATAAGTAAAATTCATCGTCAAAAACCGCAATCGGTCTGCCACTGATTGCGGTTTTTTTTTCGTTTTCACTTCAGGTTGTTACTTGTGCCGGGTCACAATTTTTGTACAAATGATCTTCCAGCTAGCTCACAAATATGACACCCGTATGAATTTTGAACATTGACGCTGCGACTAATTCGGGGTATTCGTTATCTGTGCCTGTGCATTTGTGCAGACACTGTTTTCTTTCCACCAGACAAAAGAATGAGGGAAACGAGGCATGAAGAGACAGAAACGAGATCGCCTGGAACGGGCTCATCAACGTGGTTATCAGGCCGGCATCGCTGGACGTTCTAAAGAAATGTGTCCTTATCAGACGATAAACCAAAGGTCACAATGGCTTGGAGGCTGGCGAGAAGCCATCGGCGACAGGGCACTCATAGCCTGATAACGTCTCTTTAAAAAAAGAAACCTCCGCAATGCGGAGGTTTCGCCTTTTTGAGATTGCGAAAAGCAATATCAGAACGCGGAAGTGTCCTGGAACAGACCCACTTTCAGGTCGCTCGCGCTATAGATCAGGCGACCATCGACCAGCACTTCGCCATCCGCCAGGCCCATAATCAGGCGACGGTTAACAATGCGTTTGAAGTGAATACGATAGGTCACTTTCTTCGCAGTAGGCAGAACCTGACCGGTGAATTTCACTTCGCCAACACCCAGTGCGCGGCCTTTACCTTCGCCACCCAGCCAGCCCAGATAGAAGCCAACCAGCTGCCACATTGCATCCAGGCCCAGACAGCCAGGCATTACCGGATCGCCAATAAAGTGGCAACCGAAGAACCACAGATCCGGGTTGATATCGAGTTCTGCTTCTACGTAACCCTTATCGAAGTTGCCGCCGGTTTCGGTCATTTTCACGACACGGTCCATCATCAGCATGTTCGGGGCCGGTAACTGTGGGCCTTTCGCACCAAACAGTTCACCGCGACCAGAGGCAAGAAGATCTTCTTTTGTATAGGATTCGCGTTTATCTACCATGTTCTCAGTAAGCCTTATTTTAGTGAAGGACGCAGGATAGCTAACACGTGTACGCTGAACAAGTCCGATCAGTTCGAACCAAACCAGCCTAACCAGCGTAACGGCCATGGATAACGATGACGAGCATCCTGCTGTGTCGCCTGAGCAATACGCTCCTGAATAGTCTGCATCAGGTTGGTTTGCCCTTCGCCATCCCATATCAGGTTTGTCAGTAAGGGTAGTGCATCCTCAATCCCTTCGATGGCCCAGATGGCGAATTGCTCTTGCTCCACCGCATCCAGAATATCCTGACTGAGGCTCAAATGGCGTGCATTGGGAGCAGGAATAATCACACCCTGTTTGCCATTTAAACCGCGCTGCTGACAGATAGAGAAGAAGCCTTCAATTTTTTCATTGAGGCCTCCCACTGGCTGGGCACGACCGAATTGGTCCACCGAGCCGGTGATCGCGATGTTCTGATTGATGGGCACTTCGGCCAGGGCGCTGATTAGGGCGCACAGTTCTGCCATAGAGGCGCTATCACCATCGACTTCGCTGTAGGACTGCTCAAACGTCAGCGAGGCGGAGAAGGGGATCTGTTGCTCGAGCTGCAGCTCTGACATCAAAAACGCCTGCATGATCATCATGCCTTTCGCGTGAATGTTTCCGCCCAGCTCGGCTTTCCGTTCGATATCGGTGAACTCACCATCGCCAATATGGACAACGCAGCTGATACGGGACGGTTCGCCGATTGCGCGAGGATGGCCCGGAAATTCAATCACCGACAGGGCGTTAATCTGTCCGACGCGTTCGCCTTCTGTCTCGACCAGAATTTGTTCCAGCAGAATTTCATCCTGCATACGGTCAGCAAGATAGCCTTCTCGCCACTCACGCTGAGCCAGCATCTGTGTGAGCTGTTCTCCGGTGAACGCACCGTTACCGCTGATCACCCCCACTTCACGCAGCTGTTTGCCGATCCAGAGCGGACAGAGGGGCAGCGTTTCCTGGTCACCGGTATATCGCACCGCTTCGCGAATCAAGCCTGGCCACGCGTCAGCCGCAGGTGTTGGCAGCGAAAAGCGTTCAGCTACAGCCATTACCCACTGGCACCACTGCGCCATATCGTCGGCATCGGCAATCTGGATGTTGTCTTCGTACTCGCTGTAGACCGCCTGCTCAGCCAGTTCCGGTTCCATCTCCTGGAAGTCTGCCAGAGATTCGCGGTCACCCGTCAGCACGACGGTCAACGACAGAGGCATAGAGGGAACAGAGACAGGCAGAGGACGGGACTCATCGTAGCCGACCCAGTCAAAACGTTGCTGGTTCACAATCGTTTTCAGACGCATCCACAACAGCGGCTGCGAGAGTAGGGTACGCAGTGAGATGATAAGTACACCGCCATTTGCGCGATGTACCAACCCCGGTTGCAGCGAAAGTTCACCATTAAACTGGCGCAGACAACCAAAGAGTTGTTCCGCCTCGACCCAGTTAGCGGTAATCACTTCGCCTTTAGCGGCAAAACGGCCATCCGCCTGAACTGCCGGTTCGAAAGTGACATCATGTCCCGCGATACGATATTCGCCGCCAAAGAGGGCATTCGTTTCCGACTGCAACTGGCGCATGGCGTCCCCGACAAGCGTCAGGTACTCCGCTTCTTCCGGGGCTTTAAGCAACATGAAAGGCGCCGTTGCCCATGGGCTTAACACCTGCTCCAGCGCATAATGCAAACGTGGTTGCGTATCGCTAAGGATGAATTCGTGTTCTTTTGCGAGATCTGGCTGTGCAAACAGTTCCTGATAGCTCTCGGTATCCGGAACAAGGTCACGCCATGCAAGTTTCGTAATGGTCAAAGTTGATGTTTTTTAGTCAGATGTAAAAGCGTGGAGTATACCGTAAGCGAGGGGGACTACCCAAGCAGGATTGGGGATTTCGACAGGGGGATTGCCTGCATTCACTCACATATATGATTTCTTTTCAGCAGATTGCTAAAAAACTGATATTCTGAACAGAGTTACGTGGTAACACTGAGATCGCAATGAAATATCAACAACTGGAAAATCTCGAAAGCGGCTGGAAATGGAAGTACCTGGTCAAAAAGCACCGTGAAGGGGAGTTGATCACCTGCTACATCGAAGCCAGCGCTGCGCAAGAAGCCGTGGATATTTTGCTGACCCTCGAAAATGAACCGGTACAGGTTAACGGCTGGATTGAGAAGCACATCAATCCTGCGTTGTTGAACCGAATGAAGCAAACTATCCGCGCGCGACGCAAACGACATTTTAATGCGGAGCATCAACACACTCGCAAAAAATCAATCGACCTTGAGTTCGTGGTCTGGCAGCGCCTGGCGGGGCTGGCACAACGGCGTGGTAAAACGCTGTCGGAAACGATTGTGCAATTGATTGAGGATGCGGAGCATAAAGAGAAGTACGCCAACCAGATGTCGACGTTGAAGAACGACCTTCAGGCATTGTTGGGCAAAAAATAGACTTTTGTTTTCTTCAGATAATAAAAAACCCCGCATTGCGGGGTTTTTTTATAAGACGATAACTTATGCCGCTGGCTGAGTTACAACGTCTTTGATGCCTTTAACTTCGATCTCAACGCGACGATCTGGAGCCAGGCAGTCGATCAGTGCAGGGCGAGCTTTCACGTTGTCACAGGTGTTGCCAGTAACTGGGTTAGATTTGCCCATACCACGTGGGGAGATCTTGTTAGCTGGGATACCTTTAGAGATCAGGTAATCAACAACAGACTGAGCACGTTTCTCAGACAGTTTCTGGTTGTAAGCGTCAGAACCGATACGGTCGGTGAAGCCCAGAACCACTACAGAACCATCTTTAGGATCCAGGTTGCTCAGCTGAGAGTACAGCTGATCCAGTGCCTGCTGGCCTTCTGGTTTCAGAGTTGCTTTGTTGAAGTTGAACAGAACGTCAGACTTCAGAGTGAAGTGTTTGGTCTGTACTTCTGGAGCTGGAGCCGGCGCTGGAGCAACAACTGGTGCTGCTTCTTCCTGCTGGCCGAAACGGTAGGAAACACCTACGCTCAGCATGCCGTTGTCTGGACGAACACCAACGGTGCCAGCGTCGCCGATGTTGTTAACCCACTGATATTCCAGACGGGTAGCGATGTCACGGGTCATAGCCCACTCAACGCCACCAGCGAATACTGGGGAAACACCGGTGTCATGGTCGCTGCCAATCTGGTTGTTGCTGGAGTCAGCGCGCCATACCATGCCGCCCAGACGGGTGTACACGTCCAGATCGTCAGTTACTGGGTAACCCAGTTTAGCGGTCAGCTGAACGCCCTGTGCTTTGAAAGCGCCGTTTACGGTGTCGCCTTTGTATGGCATACGACCTAACCAGTCGTAACCCATTTCAAAACCAACATACGGGTTAACCTGATAGCCACCGAACGCACCTGCACCAAGCTGGCTCTCGTGAGTCGGGCCATCGTTGTTCAGTTTGCTGTTGTACCAGCCGGTGTCGTGGAACTGAGACCAACCCAGTTTACCACCTGCATACCAGGTATTATCTTTCGGAGCGGCCTGCGCTACGGTAGCGAAGCCAGCCAGTGCCACTGCAATCGCGATAGCTGTCTTTTTCATTTTTGCGCCTCGTTATCATCCAAAATTCGCCATGAAAGTCTCTGGAGAGAATCACGGTTAAATCCTTCACCGGGGGCGTGGTCAAATATAAATCTACCGATATCTTCGGCTTAGGCCGAGCACCCTGGCGATGTAAAGTCTACAACGTAGCTGAAAACTTACAAGTGTGAAGTCCGTCAGGCATATGAAAAAAAAAGTTCCGTATACCTATTATTTAACATTTTTTGCGCGAATTTTGTGCAATAAAATTAAGGAGAACCGCACCAGACAAGCCTTGCCGCAATTTTGAGGCCGGGAACTAAAAGCACATCTTGTGGTCAAAAAAAATTCCAGGAAAAATCTTAATTTCACTCAATGATACAAATTTGAGTGAATTTTTAGCCCAGAAAGTTGTCCTCTGCGATAAGAATCTGGATGAACCGGGCGCATGATAAACCCGATCGCATTACCTTCTTCAGCCGCTTCAGTCAGACGAAAATGTTCCTCTTCCGTCAATTCTTCCGGTAACCATCCAATCACCACACTGTAATTTCCCGTGCGTAATGCGCGGATCATCGACTCAACGGTATCACACGGCGAGAGTTGATTAATTTGCATGACCTTTGCCAGCGGAAGGCCAGCGGACTGAACCCATTCCCGGCTCAGTTTTTGCTGTGGCGTCAGCCAAAGCTGCCAGCGGGACTGCTGTCCAAGCTGTTGTAATAACGGCAGCAGCAGCAGTTGAGTTAACAGAGGCTGGTCCTCACGATAAACCACTTCGCTAATAAGCCCTGTCGAAGCACTGCCGACGGTGCTCTGCGCAACGTTGCCAGCGGTAGAAGAGAGAAAGGTTGAGCGATTTGCATAGCCTGAAGTGTGCATATTCATTCCAGCCCTGTAGTTACTGTATGGATATACAGTAACCCCTGTATGCATAAAGATCAACCTCATTTTCGGAAAGCGACTCGCAAAATTCATTCAATATTGATGCCCCTTGAAAAATCATCTTGCCCAACAGCGATAAGTTGCCTATTTTCCTGCTAACGGATCCGCTAGTAAGAAACATCGTTGTTAATTTTTGATTTATAAGGAAATATCATGAAAAAGATATCTTATGAACGGATCTATAAATCCCAGGAATATCTGTCTCCGCTGGGGGACATTCAACATCGGGCACTGTTTGGAGGCTATACCCTGGCAGTGGATGATGCGGTCTTTGCCATGGTGTCAGAGGGAGAACTCTACCTCCGCGCCTGTGAGGAAAGTGCGAAATACTGTGTAAAGAATGCCGCCTCGTTTTTGACACTCATGAAACGGGGGCGTCCGGTGCTTCTGAACTATTATCGCGTGGATGACGGATTGTGGCAGGACAGAGAGCGGCTGCTTCAGCTCTCCTCGTTCGCACTGAGAGCGGCAAGAAAAGAACGCTCTCAGCGTCATCAACGAAATCGGCTTAAGGATCTCCCGAACCTGACGTTTCAGCTTGAAGTCTTGCTTTTTGAAGCGGGTATTACCGATGAAGAAACGCTTCGGACGCTGGGTGCGAAAGCGAGCTGGCTGAAGATGCGGGCAAAAAATAAAGCACTCAGTATTAAAGTGCTTTTCGCGCTGGAAGGTGCCATTGAGGGACTTCATGAAGCGGCACTCCCGGCGGGAATACGCCGGGAGCTGACGGAGTGGTTTAATGCGCTGCCTGAGCCACAGGAGAATCACTCCTCCAGGTAGCGATTTGCTGTTGCAGTCGGCAAATTTCTGGCAGCAGAGCGATAAGCAGACCAATTTGCTGAAGAACCAGTGGCGCTTTGCTGTCGTTTCCGGGATCCAGATGGGCAATACGTTGAGCCAGTTCATCCAGAGCCTGTTGAACACGGGGTTCATCCGCTGGCCGGTGATGAAGTGCGTCGTCGACATAACAGACTGCGTCATCCAGCAAGGCGAGGATACCCGGGTTGGTGAGTTTCTCACGGTGGGCACCCAGCGTAGAAATATAGCTGGTAAAGGTATGATTCAGACAGAGCAGGCGGAACGCTGTCTCACGAATCTCTGCGGTGGCACGAGGCTCTGTTGACATATTAGAGACAACCGAGGCTAGTTCAGCATCGCTGTTGTGCGCATCCCGGCGTGCGATCCGGTAAGCCAGACGGTTATCGCGGCCCTGATGGTATTGTTCAAGGATGGCATCAAGATACCGGCAGTTGGCATTCATAGCCCTGTCTAACACGCGTGGCAAATTACGGAAACGCCAGTCTGGCCAGATAAAGCTGACAGCCGCCCAGGCGATCGCACAGCCAATCAGGGTGTCAATCACGCGGGGCAGCGCGACTTCAAACCCTTCACCCAGCAGGTTAAAGCAGAGCAGAACCAGCAGCGTGATGAACATGGTGGCATGGGCGTACTGCACATTGCGAAAGGCGAAGAACAACACACCGGTGATCACGATCAGGATCAGTTGGCCTTCAATGGACGGCACGAAATAGAGGACCGGCAGCCCAATGGCGACGCCGACCAGCGTGCCGAGAATACGCAGCGCAAGGCGGTGCCGGGTGGCATTGTAGTTCGGCTGGCAAACGAACAGGCTGGTCAGCAGGATCCAGTAGCCATGTTGCAACCCGGTTATCTGGATAAAGGCATAACCGACGCACAATACCAGCGACATTCTCACCGCGTGACGGAAGAGAGCCGACTCTGGGGTAAAGTTTCGGCTCAGCCGCAGCCACATATCGCTAAAGCTGTGGACGCTGTCATCCGCAAGCTGATTTTCCGCATCACTCCCGGGTAGCGCCATCGCCTGTTCTGACTCAATGGTCGCCAGTTGAGCATCTATCGCCCGCAGGTTATTCAGCAGATATCCCAGCGCTTTAATATGTTCCGGTGACGTCCCGCTGGCCTGAACGCGGTCAATTGCCGCATCAAGATGGCTAAACACACGTTCAAAACGGGGGTCATGTTGATAAGGCGTGCGCAGCAGAATAGAGCGTGCGAGCTGCTGGCATGCCTGGGACTGCATGGACAGCAGACGCTGGAAGCGGAACATCACGTCGCTGTACCGAAACTTTTCTCGCAGGGCGGCATACTGAACATGCGAGGAGCTGGCACGCTCATGTATATCCTGGGCGGCAAAGTAGTAGTGTAAGGTTCTTCGCGTCCCACGCTGGCCGCGATCGCCGCGCAGACGGGTAAGCAGTGACGCTTTGGTCTGGTTAAGGGTGGCAACCAGTTGGCCGTTTGCCAGAGCCAGATCGTAGAGCGGGGCCTGGCTTTCTTCCTCGATATCCGGGTCGAAAAGCCGGGATTTTAGCTCCAGATAGTGAGCTAACTGTTCATAGCTGCGGGCAAGGTTATCCTGCAGAGGGCGTACCGGGAAGATCAGATGACCGGTTAGCGTTAGCAGGTTATACCAGATGGCACCCAGCAACAGCAGAACCGGCTGCTGGTACCACTGGTCGTACAGGGAAACGCCCAGCATGGTGTAAATGGCGATCAGCAATGCACCAAACGCGATGGTGGCATAGCGCTGCCCAAGGCCGCCCAGCAAAATAAAGCCACTGGTTGAGAGCGTAAGACCCAGGGCAAACAGCCAGGGCCACGGAAAGAGCAACTCAACGGAAGCGGACGCAATAAAAAAACAGACCAGCGTAATCACCAGGTTACGCAAACGTCCGGCCAGACGATCGTCCAGATCCGCCAGCGCCCCCGCAACCACCCCCAGCGTGAGCGGAATGGTGAGCTTGACATCATTCAACCACCACGGCAGAGCTACCGTGCCGCAAAGCGCGATAAAAATCCTGACGTTATAAAGCCAGGTGCTGTTCCAGGTATAACGGCGAAGCAGTGGGCTTAGCATAAGCGCGGCCAGTCCTTATTTACTGAAAACGACGACGAGCGTTTGCTTCACGTGCTGCCTGAGCCACTTCAACCGGAACAACCCTGCGCCCGACGGGCCAAAGGGCGATCGCGGCGATTTTAAAGTTCGCGATCCCGACCGGAATACCAATAATCGTGATGCACTGGGCAATACCCGCAAAAATATGCATGATGCACAGCCACCAGCCGAAGAATATCAGCCACAGAATGTTGAGCAGGGTGCCGCCCGTATTCATCAACGCGTTTTTGCTCTCGGGATTCAGCTCGTCAACGTGGATGGCTTCATTTCCATACGGGATGAAGGATAGTTTGGTGATTTCCCAGCATGAGCGGGTCAGAGGGAGTGTGAAAATCAGGACGATGCTCACCAGCGTGGCAAAAAGCCAGGAAAGGGTGGTGGCAAAACCCCCCAGTACAAAATTCAACACATTCAGAACGGTACGCATAAATCCTCACTTCCTTTCGATAAAATTAACGCCTAATGATTGTAACGTTTTTTTAGGCTGGAGCACCTTAAAACTGGCAGTTAAACTGTCAGGTAAATTATCTCTTTGTGGATTTGGCGGGACATGGAACTGAAAGCAACTTCATTAGGCAAACGCCTGGCGCAACACCCCTATGACAGGGTTGTTCTCCTCAATGCCGGGGTGAAAGTCTCCGGAGAACGCCATGAATACCTTATTCCGTTTAATCAACTTCTGGCTATCCACTGCAAACGTGGGCTGGTGTGGGGGGAACTGGAGTTCGTTCTGCCTGACGATAAAGTCGTGCGTCTTCACGGCACCGAGTGGGTGGAGACCCAGCGTTTCCATCATCATCTGAACGCGCTCTGGCAGCAGTGGAGCCAGGACATGAGCGTGATTGCCGCCCAGGTACTGCAGCAGGTGCTGGATGATATTGCGCAAAGCAACGCGCAGCAAACATGGCTTACCCGCCAGCAGACCGCCGGGTTACAGCAAAAAATCAGGCAGGCGCTCTCCGCGCTGCCGGTATCCGTGACGCGTCTCGATGAGTTCGACAATTGCCGCGATGCCTGGCGTCAGTGCCAGGCCTGGCTGAATGATAAGGATAAAAGCCGGCTCGCCCATAATCAGGCCTGGACGGACGCCATGCTCACCCAATACGCCGACTTTTTCAGTACGGTGGAGTCTTCTCCGCTCAACCCGGCCCAGGCGCGCGCGGTGGTTAATGGTGAGCAGTCCTTGCTGGTGCTCGCAGGGGCCGGGAGCGGTAAAACATCGGTGCTGGTGGCGCGCGCGGGCTGGCTGCTGACAACCGGGGAAGCCGTCGCTGAACAAATTCTGCTTCTGGCTTTTGGCCGCAAAGCTGCCGAGGAGATGGACGAGCGTATCCAGGAGCGCCTGCACACCCGGGATATTACGGCCAGAACCTTCCATGCTCTGGCGTTGTACATCATTCAGCAGGGCAGCAAAAAAGTGCCTGCAGTGAGTAAACTCGAAAACGACACGCAGGCGCGTCAGGCTTTGTTTATCAAAACATGGCGCCAGCAGTGCAGTGAGAAAAAGGCGCAGGCGAAAGGATGGCGTCAGTGGCTGGAGGAAGAACTCAACTGGGAGGTGCCTGAGGGCAGTTTCTGGCAGGATGAAAAACTGGCGCGTCGACTGGGCTCGAGACTTGACCGCTGGGTAAGCCTGATGCGAATGCACGGCGGATCGCAGGCTGAAATGATTGAAAGTGCGCCGGAGGAGATCCGCGATCTGTTTTCAAAGCGGGTTAAACTGATGGCTCCGATGCTAAAAGCCTGGAAAACTGCTCTGAAGGCGGAAAATGCTGTCGATTTCTCTGGCCTTATCCATCAGGCCATTATCCTTCTTCAGAAGGGGCGCTTTGTCAGCCCGTGGAAACATATTCTGGTGGATGAATTCCAGGATATCTCACCGCAACGCGCAGCATTGCTTTCGGCGTTACGGGCGCAAAATAAACATACCTCTCTGTTTGCCGTAGGGGATGACTGGCAAGCCATCTACCGCTTTAGCGGCGCGCAGCTTTCGCTAACCACCGCGTTTCATCACTATTTTGGCGAAGGCGATCGTAGCGATCTGGATACCACCTACCGCTTCAATTCCCGTATTGGTGAAATCGCCAATCGCTTTATCCAGCAGAACCCGCATCAGCTGGCCAAGCCGCTTAATAGCCTGCGGCCAGGAGATAAAAAAGCGGTCACCCTGCTGGCGGATGACCAACTTGAACCGCTACTGGACAAGCTCAGCGGCTATGCGAAGCCCGATGAACGTATTCTGGTGCTGGCCCGCTACCATCATCTGAAACCCGCAGCGCTGGAGAAAGCGGCCACGCGCTGGCCGAAACTGCAGCTTGAATTTATGACGATCCACGCCAGTAAAGGCCAGCAGGCCGACTATGTGATTGTTATAGGGCTGAAAGACGGTAGCGACGGTTTTCCGGCTCCGGCTCGTGAGTCAGTCATGGAGCAGGCTTTACTGCCGATGCCGGAAGATTTTCCGGATGCCGAAGAGCGGCGTTTGCTGTATGTGGCCATCACCCGCGCGCGTCACCGCGTGTGGCTGCTGTTCAATAAAGAAGAGCCGTCGGTGTTTGTTGATATTCTGAAGAATATTGATGTGCCGGTGGTGCGCAAGCCGTAACGTCGCCAGGCTTGTTTTTGTGAGCCGGGTAAGGCGTAGCCGCCACCCGGCTTAAAATTTACTTTAATCTTTCAGACAGATAACGCTGATAGTCCGGAATAAGGATATCAACCGGCGAGTTAAACTGCGGCGATTCGATGATAAAATCCGCCGTTGAAAGGTTAGTCGCCACTGGAATATTCCAGACGGTGGCAAGGCGCAGCAGTGCCTTCACGTCCGGGTCATGCGGAACCGCATTCAGCGGATCCCAGAAGAAAATCAGCACATCAATTTTCCCCTCAGAAATCTGGGCACCTACCTGCTGATCGCCACCCATCGGGCCGCTCAGCATGGCATTGACCTCAAGACCCGTTTCGCGCTGGATCAGGTTACCGGTTGTACCGGTCGCCGAGAGGGTGTGCTTTTCCAGCAAAGACTGATGGCGGCGAACCCAGTTAAGCAGCATTTGTTTACAGTGGTCGTGCGCAACCAGCGCAATGTGTTTGCGTTCAGGTAGCGTGCGTGTTGTCAGTTCCATAATCGTATCCATCAGGTTAACTGGCTACACGATGACGGGAACTGTCTGACGCTGCAAGAGAAAGGCGAAAAAAATGTGGCTTATGATGAAGGTTGTTGCTTCGCCCATTGTAAAAAGCGGGCTCGCGTATCCGGATCGGCCTGCTGGAACCAGAATTTAAGGCGTTGTTCCGTCAGGGTTTGGGACTGAGGAGGAATGACATCCAGTTCAGATACACCGGATAACAGCGTACTGTCGTCTGCCATCATAGTGGCAAACTGGGGAAGCGATGCGCGTTTACCTGCTTTGTTATAGGTCTGGGTTGCGGCCTCATAATCCGGCCCTTTAGGGGATGTTGTCAACGCCAGAATATCAAGCTTCACCGGAATGGGCATCGCATCGCCATCCAGCAGCTCAACGCGTGGCGAGGTGTCAAAGGCCGCAGACTCTTTCTCCGTTTCAAGGCGGGGCAGGGTGATGTTCACCTGACTGATTTGACGGGTATTAAAACTGACGATCAGCGGCGGGGAGATGTACATCCGTTGTTCATGATTAGCAAGGCCGATCGACTTTTCTACCCGGAAGACCAGCTGATGAGGCCCGTTATCTAGCTCGATGCTGTCTGCGCCGCGTAATAATGAGCTGGAGACTTTTTTTCCGTCCAGAACCAGCAGATCAATGTCGGTAGAGAGCCGGAGCGTGGTCGCAAAGACGCAAACCGGCATCACTAATGCAATCACAGCAGTGGCAATTCCGGTTTTCATAGAAGGCTCCTGTCAGAAATACTGATGTTGCATTAATGTATCTAAATCTTTCGAAAATCATCTTTACTAACATATAGACATATTTCACGGTTTTGCCCTCATACATCTGTATGGGATGGATGGTTGAGATGTGCGCTTTGGCGTACACTTTGAAAAAAACCAGGAGACAAACCATGAGAGAGAACGATATTGCCGAGATTTTGACCTCCACGCGCACCATTGCGCTGGTGGGCGCGAGCGATAAACCGGATCGTCCAAGCTATCGGGTCATGAAATACCTTCTCGATCAGGGTTATCACGTTATCCCGGTGTCACCGAAGGTGGCCGGTAAAAGCTTACTGGGCCAGCAAGGATACGCCACCCTAAACGACGTACCTGAGAAAGTGGATATGGTTGATGTTTTCCGCAATTCTGAGGCGGCGTGGGAAGTGGCGCAAGAGGCCATCGCTATCGGCGCGAAAACGCTGTGGATGCAGTTAGGGGTTATTAACGAGCAGGCTGCTGTGCTGGCTCGCGAGGCTGGTTTGAACGTGGTGATGGACTGCTGCCCGGCGATTGAAATCCCCCGTCTGGGGCTGGCGAAGTAATAAAAAAAAGCCCGATAATCGGGCTTTCTTACACGCTTAGTTCCGCAGGCGTGGAGCCTGTAACTGTTTGCGGATAGTCTGAGCAAGTTCATCCATCGTGGGTTGCTCCGGATGTTCTTCCTGTAGTTCGCTACTCAGCTGCGCTTCAGCAAGATAGGTGTGAACGGGTTGTCCATCGTCACCTTCCATCACCACATGATACCAGGGCGCAGCGCGAAGCTCGGCGTTTACCGCCAGCTCGTCTGCAGACGGTTCATCAAGAGAATACTCCGGGTCGATATCCACGACCACACCCAAATACCCTAGCAAAGTGTGGCGGACCTGCTGGCCGATACCGAATTTGCTGGCAATCATAGTCACCTCCCGGGAAATACGACTTACACGTTATGTGCGGGCAATATTTCTCTTTTCAAGTTACATGACGCGACAGGCAAACCCTTTCAGATAGAGCCCTTCCGGGTAGGTAGCAATCACCGGGTGATCGGCTGCCTGACGGAACTGCTCTATAAATTGTACATCACGGCCAGCATCTATTGCGGCATCGGCGATGATTTTCTGAAATAAATCTGTGGTCATCAAGCCAGAGCAGGAGAACGTAAGCAGCACGCCGCCCGGGTTCAGCAGCTGAATGGCCAGCATGTTGATATCTTTATACCCGCGGCATGCGCCCATCAGCTGGCTTTTGTTTTCCACAAACTTAGGGGGGTCCATGACGATAACGTCGAATTTCTCGCCCTGATCGCGATACTTACGCAGCAGTTTGAAGACATCATCGCGAATAAATTCAGCTTTGCTCACATCCAGCTTGTTCAGCTCAACGTTCTGCTTTGCCACGTCCAGCGCTTCCTGCGAAGTGTCCACGCTCACCACCTGAGCACAGCCACCCATCAGCGCTGAAACGGCAAAACCACCGGTATAGGAGAAGCAGTTCAGCACGCGTTTATTGGCAACGTACTGACGCGTCGCCAGACGGCTGTCGCGCTGGTCGAGGTAGTAACCCGTTTTGTGGCCGCCCTGAATATCCACCAGCAGCTTCATGCCGTGCTCTTCAATCGGCAGCAGGGCAGGCGGCAGCTCGCCTGTCACTGGACCCTGGGTCAGCTCCATGCCCTCTTTTTTGCGCACCGCCACATCGCTGCGGTCGTAAATGGCGCATTCCGGGAACAGCGTTTGCAGCGCGCTAATCAACGCCGCACGTTGATATTCAGCACCAGCACTCAGAAGTTGTAGCACCAGGAAGTGACCAAAGCGGTCAATGGTGACGCCCGGCAGGCCGTCGGACTCACCGGCAATCAGGCGGTAGCTGTCCAGTCCGTCGCGTTTTGCCAGCCAGTCGCGCCACTGCTGCGCCTGCTGCAGACGGCGAACGAAGAAGTCGATGTCGATGGTTTCATCTTTATCGAAGGTCCAGACGCGGGCACGGATCTGGGACGCAGGCGAGTAAGCACCTCGCGCTAACCATTTCCCCTGATGGTCAACGATATCAATGGTTTCACCGAGGCTGGCTTTACCTTCCATACGGGCAACCGCGCCGGAAAAGACCCAGGGATGACGGCGCAGTAATGACTTCTCGCGCCCTTTGGCTAACACTAAACGTACGCTCATAATTTGCTGTTCTGTCGATTTCAGGAAATGGCGCGTAGAGTAGCACATTCAGCAAGGCGCAATCATCTGCGGATACCGTTGAGCGTTTCGGCACAAAATCAAATCGCTTAAGCACATTACGGCATTGTCGCATGCTTTACCTTAGGGCTTCCGGTTCAGCAAAGGAAACCCCCATGAAAAAGCGCAGTGCAATCGCAATAACCGCTCTGGCGGCAATGAGTTTTCAGGTTTTAGCAGCAACGCCTTTCCGCATTACCAGCCAGGATATCTCTGGCGAACGCCGGTTGGCGCAACAGCAGGTGTTTGAGGGATTTGGCTGCCACGGTGGAAATAGCTCTCCACAGCTGGCATGGAAAAATCCGCCCGCCGCGACGAAAAGCTTTGCCGTCACGGTATATGATCCGGATGCGCCCACCGGTAGCGGCTGGTGGCACTGGACCGTAGCCAATATCCCGGCGAAGACAATGACGCTGCCCGCTGATGCCGGTAACCCGAACGGCGAGAAATTACCTGCCGGCGTTGTGCAGGGACGTAATGATTTCGGCTATTCTGGTTTCGGCGGTGCATGTCCACCCGCAGGGGATAAGCCTCATCGCTATCAGATTACCGTCTGGGCCCTGGACGTGGATAAACTGCCCGTCGACAAAAATGCCAGCGGCGCGCTGGTCGGCTTTATGATCAATAGTCACGTGCTGGCAAAGGCTGAGTTAACAGCGACCTACAGTAGATAAGGATGGCGGAGTGCAGGAGTTCCATTTTCGACATAAACATCTCACGGCGGGTGAAGTGAGTGCCAGCAAAATGCATCGCCTGCATCAGGTCAAACTCTTTTTTCCGGCTATTTGTCATATTACGCACGGCAGTAAGGTAATTGTTCAGGATGACAACCGGCTGGTGGCGACACGGGATGAGCTCATCATTATCCCTGCTAATACGGTGATGGAGATTATCAATCAGCCCGCGAACGGCATGTTTCGATCGGACTTGCTGATGTTGTCTCCGGAGATCGTTGCCGAGTTTAAAGCGCATTATCTGAAATCCTGGCCGCGCACGACGCTACATTCGCTCTGTGCCCCACTGAGCGAGGGGCTGGCGTTTATGTGGGATAACCTGCTGCATGCCGTGCGTCAGGATTTACCAGAGGCGCTACAAAAGCATCAGGCCTTTGGTCTTTTACTTGCCTTGCTGCATGATGGCGTGGCAGGTCCGCTGCTTATTGAGCGAAATATTAACCTGACCGAACAGGTGCGGCAGTTCATTATGCTGTCGCCCGCCAGAGCCTGGACCGCGCAGGACATCGCCAGCCGTCTGGCCTTGAGCGTGCCGACGCTTCGCAGACGGTTACGTGAAGAGTCGCAGAGCTTTCGCCAGATTGTGGAGGAGGTGAGGATGGCCGTTGCGCTGTCACAGTTACAGTCAACCCGATTACCGATTGGCGAAATCGCATTACAATGTGGGTATCTTTCCAGTTCTCGTTTCACCGCCCGTTTCCGGCAACACTATGGCTGTTTACCGAAAACGCTACGTTAAGGAGAAGCAAAATGGCAAAAGTCTGCACCATCGCCTGGGTTCACGGTGTCGTTCAGGGCGTCGGCTTCCGCTACAGCACCCAGCGCGAAGCGATTGAGCTTGGGCTAACGGGATACGCGCGAAACATGGATGACGGCAGCGTTGAGGTGGTGGCCTGCGGCGAAGCGGAGCAGGTCGATAAGCTGGTGGCGTGGCTGAAAGCGGGCGGTCCGCGCAGCGCGCGGGTTGATAAGGTGTTAACAGAACCGCATCAACCCGGTCGGGAATACGTTAATTTCGGTATTCGCTACTAAATACACTTCACCGGTTTTGGCAGGCCGGCAATTTTGGTGGCCTGCTTTGCCGGGCCTTTAGGGAACAGGCGATAGAGATAGCGGCTGTTGCCTTTCTCTTCGCCGAACTTATTGGCCATGGCTTTGACCAGCATGCGGATAGCCGGAGAGGTGTTGAATTCAAGATAGAACTCGCGGACAAAACGCACCACTTCCCAGTGTTCGGGGGAGAGGGTGATGGCTTCTTTCTCTGCAATCACTTCCGCCAGCGCTTCGCTCCACTGGCTGCTCTCTTTCAGATAACCGTCGTTATCGGTCTCAATCTCTTTGCCTTCAAAACTCAGCATAATCATTCACACGTCAGTCAAAAACCGCAACAGTGTACCAAAAAACAAAGCCCCGCATAAGCGGGGCCAGGTTCACAGCGCTGTGGCTTAATCGCGGCTGGCGAAGCCCAGGATGCTCAGCAGGCTGACGAAGATGTTGTACAGCGACACATACAGGCTCACGGTAGCGCGGATGTAGTTTGTCTCACCGCCGCGAATGATGTTGCTGGTTTCAAACAGGATCGCGCCTGAAGAAATCAGAATAAACACGGCGCTAATCGCCAGATGCAGGGCCGGCAGCTGCAGGAAGATGTTTGCCACCATACCCACCAGCACCACCACGACACCCGCCATCAGCATGCCGCCGAGGAAGGACATGTCCTTACGGGTGGTCAGCACGTAGGCTGAGCAGCAGAAGAACACCAGCGCGGTACCGCCCAGCGCCATGCCGATAAGGTCACCCATTCCGGCAGACAGATACGCGTTCAGCATCGGCCCCAGGATGTAGCCCAGGAAGCCGGTGAAGGCAAACGCGGACAGAATACCGACGGGTTTGTCAGCGGTTTTGTAGGTCAGGAACATCAGACCATACATGCCCACCAGCGTCAGGATCAGCCCCGGAGACGGCAGCATCAGCACGGTGCTGGCGGTTGCAGTGATCGCTGAAAACGCCAGCGTCAGGCTAAGCATGAAATAGGTATTGCGCAGCACCTTGTGGGTACTGAGTAGCGATGTGCGGTCGCGTGAGGAAGTAATTATACGATCCATGAGTCACTCTCTTATGACAGATGTAATTAACGGAAAGAATAGGAAACGGCGCGCCACTCTCAAAGTGGTTTTACCCATCTTTACTCAGTACGTTAGCGCTTGAGGTGGTTATTTCATCTGCAGAAGTCCGTTTCACCAGTATGAACAGCGGTTTGCAAGTATTTATCAGATCAACCTCTTATAGGTTACTGAAAAATATTGCGTTATTACCATTAGAACGCTAAGAGTTATCTCCGGATCGTCATAAACAGACAATAAGGCGAAGGACATGAAACCACAAACACGCACTCACTTTACGCTCTCTTTGCTAACCGCCGGGATTCTGTGCGCCAGCACGGCATCCTGGGCGGCTAACGTGCCAGCAGGAACCCAACTGGCAGAGAAACAGGAACTGGTCAGGAATAATGGCAGTGAACCGGCTTCGCTCGACCCGCATAAAGTCGAAAGCGATGTCGAATTCAATATTATCAGTGATTTATTCGAAGGACTGGTAAGCGTCTCCCCGACAGGCGAAGTCCAGCCCCGACTGGCGGAAAAATGGGAGAACAAGGACAATACCGTCTGGACGTTCCATTTGCGCCCGGGCATCACCTGGAGCGACGGCACGGCCATTACCGCAGATGATGTGGTCTGGAGCTGGCAGCGCCTGATCGACCCGAAAACCGCTTCACCGTATGCCAGTTACCCGGGGAACATGCATATCGCTAACGCGGCCGATATCGCCCAGGGAAAAAAAGCGCCGGATACGCTGGGCGTAAAAGCAATCAATGACACGACGCTGGAGGTGACGCTCACGCAGCCAAACGCGGCTTTCCTCGCGATGCTGGCGCACCCGTCGCTGGTGCCAGTGGATAAAGTGCTGATTGGTCAGTTCGGCGACAAGTGGACCAAACCGGAGCATTTCGTCAGCAGCGGGGCGTATAAGCTGTCGCAGTGGGTGGTCAATGAACGCATCGTGGCGGAGCGCAACCCGCGCTACTGGGATAACGCACACACTGTCATCAACAAAGTAACCTATCTGCCCATCACGTCTGAGGCCTCGGATGTAAACCGCTATAAAGCGGGCGAAATTGATATTGTATATACGGTGCCGATCAACCAGTTCGCTCAGCTCAAGAAAACCCTGGGCACTCAACTGGATGTCTCTCCGCAGTTGGCGACCTATTACTATGAATTCAATACCACCCGGCCGCCGTTCAACGACGCACGCGTGCGTAAGGCGCTGAACATGGCGCTGGATAAAGACATTATTGCCGGGAAAGTATTAGGGCAGGGGCAGCGCCCGGCGTGGCTCATCAGCCAGCCCGATATTGGCGGTGTTAAGCTACAGAATCCGGATTACGCCAGTTGGCCGCTGGACAAGCGCATCGCTGAGGCGAAAAAGCTGCTGAACGAGGCCGGGTATAACGCCAGCCATCCGCTGAGCTTCAACCTGCTCTACAACACCTCTGAATCGCACCAGCGCATCGCCATTGCGGCCAGCTCCATGTGGAAGAAAAATCTCGGCGTGGACGCGAAGCTGCAAAATCAGGAGTGGAAAACCATGCTGGATACCATGCACACCCACAACTTTGATGCGGTGCGCTACGCGTGGATTGCCGATTACGACGATGCGGCGACGTTCCTGAACAACTTCCGTACCGGTGACAGCGAAAACACCAGTCAGTACAGCAACCCGGAATACGATCAGGCCCTGGTTAACGCTGCAAAAGCCAAAACCACGGCTGAGCGCGGCAAATTCTACCAGCAGGCGGAAGATTTACTGGGACGCGATGTGCCGGCTATTCCGGTTTATCACTACGTCCGTACGCACCTGGTGAAACCCTGGGTAGGGGGATTTACGCCGGATAAGCTGGGGTACTATTTCACTAAAGACATGTACATCAAAAAACATTAAGCCAGTGCTGATAAAATCGTCGATGTGTCGTCAGTTCAACCGATTAAACACATTTTGACTATTTTTACAGCGAACGAATGGCTGTACTCTTTACAGCACACGGTGAGGTGTTTATAGTTCGCCTCACTTAGGAAGTGTGGCCGAGCGGTTGAAGGCACCGGTCTTGAAAACCGGCGACCCGAAAGGGTTCCAGAGTTCGAATCTCTGCGCTTCCGCCAGATATAAACCCCAGGTTACTCGTTGACCTGGGGTTTTTCTTTTTGATTGAACGATCCTGCTCACACTTTTAAAACCTCGTTATTTCCCGGTAAAAACCAGACGTTATCATTCATCTCGTAAATATTTTTTCATCTCTTACCGAGGCTTTGATGCTGGAGAATGTGTTCATCAGATAATCAGTTTCCCGCCCTTCTCAGGACGGACTGATTATCGCTGCGCTTAAACCTTACGCACGCACCTGTGGGTGTGGGCTCGTTTTTACGCATGATGATTACACAGGTTTTCCAGTATGAATTTATCCCGTCAGGAACAACGTACCTTACACGTTCTCGCCAAAGGTGGACGTATTGTGCACGTCCGCGACAGTTCAGGCCGCGTTACTTCCGTTGAGTGCTATACCCGTGAAGGACTGGTGCTGAGCGACTGCACGCTTAACGTCTTTAAAAAACTTCGCACTAAAAAGCTGATCCGTTCCGTGAACGGGCAGCCTTACCGCATCAATACCACCGGGCTGAACAACGTCCGGGCCGAGTTGGATAATCGCTAAGCGAAATAAACAACGCCACCTTTGGGGGGCGTTGAACGTGACGTTTAAGAGCGAATAAAGGCCAGAATATCAGCGTTGATGGTGTCCGCATGGGTGGTATGCATCCCGTGCGGGAAGCCCGGATAAATTTTCAGCACGCTGTTCGCCAGCAGCTTGTCCTGCAGAAGGGCTGCATTTTTATAGGGCACGACCTGATCGTCGTCGCCCTGCATCACCAGAACGGGGACCGTGATGGTTTTTAAATCTTCCGTCTGGTCGGTCTCAGAAAACGCCTTAATTCCCTCATAGTGGGCCCTGGCGCTTCCGATCATTCCCTGACGCCACCAGTTCTGGATCGTACCCTGCGAAACGTCTGCCCCGTCCCGATTAAAACCGTAGAAAGGACCGCTGGCGACGTCGAGGTAAAACTGAGCGCGGTTAGCCGCCAGCGCTTTGCGGAAGCCGTCGAAAACCTCGATGGGCGTTCCGCCGGGGTTCGTCTCCGTTTTTACCATCAGAGGTGGCACGGCGCTGACGAGTACCGCTTTGGCGACGCGGCCCTGCGGTTGACCGTACCGGGCGACATAGCGGGCGACCTGGCCGCCGCCGGTGGAGTGACCGACGTGCACGGCATTGTGCAGATCCAGGCTTTCAACCACGGCTGACGCATCTGCCGCATAATGATCCATATCGTGACCTTCACTCACCTGGTCCGAACGCCCATGACCACGACGATCGATAGCGATAACGCGATAGCCTTCTGCAAGGAAGAAGAGCATCTGGTTATCCCAGTCATCGGCACTCAACGGCCAGCCGTGGTGGAAAACAATGGGTTGAGCCTCTTTTGGGCCCCAGTCTTTGTAGTAAATGTTGACGCCGTCTTTCGTGGTTACGAATGCCATACAGCAGACTCCTCTGTTATAGACAACACGATCGCATGCCGAGTGCAAAGCGAATCATAATGTCTTAATTAAGTTGGCTTTTTATGTTTTCCGTACCGACAGTACTCCTAAAGTGTAGGAGAAAATAAAAGCAGTAGGTTTCATTTCTGTGAAAGGCATTCATTTTGCCTGGAGGCCAGAGGAGGGAGCGAATGATGGCCCTGGAGCAACCCTCCAGAGCCTTCAGAACAACGTTAACGTCAGGGGCGTTTAGCGGTTTTCTTCAATATAGCGGGCCAGATCCGCCGGGGTTTTCAGCACCGTTGCGACGTCTGTTGGAGGGATCATACAGCCGTAAACGTCCTGCACTTCCAGTACCATGTCGACCGCCAGAATGGAGTCGAGAATGTCGGATTCAATCAGTTCATCGTGAAAGCCCACCTTGCGGGATAACACTTTTTCGAACAGGGCGAGAATTTCTTGTTCCATAATTTTTCCTGGAGTTATTAATTTGTGCGGGCGTAAGCGTCCAGCAACTTGCGGTCAATTTTGCCGTTAGGATTCAGCGGCAAAGCGTCTTTTACGATAATTTGTGAAGGCACCATATAGGGTGGAACTACCTTCGACAGCGAGGTTTTGATCGCCTCCGGCGCCATATCCGTCACGCAGAATGCGGCAATGCGCAGCACGCTGCCGCAGGATTTCATCAGCGGCAGTACCACGGCTTCGTTGATGCCGGACATAGCCAGCAGGCGGTTTTCAATCTCGTTGATTTCAATACGGTAGCCATTCAGCTTGACCTGGCTATCGTTGCGGCCCTGGCAATAGATGAGCCCATCTTCATAGCCCAGATCGCCTGTCCGGTAACCGCGGAACATTTCACTCTCCCGACGCAATAATTTTGCTGCGTTCTCCTGAGGGAGACCGAGGTAGCCGCGCATGACGTTTTTACCCCAGATAATCAGCTCGCCCTCGGCGGAAATTTCCATTCTGCTGTCGGGCATTATGACCCCAACCGGCAGCACGGCTCTGTCGCTGTTGAGGATCTCATCCGTTATCTCGACCACGGTTGTCGCGATGGTCGCTTCCGTTGGGCCATAGGAGTTAATGATTTTGGCCTGCGGGAAACGGCGGCGTAACTGTTTAACCAGCGCTTTATTTAACACTTCACCAATAAAGATAAAGACGTTCAGTGCAGGCAAATATTCGCTGTTGAACTGCGGTGAAAGCAGCTGCTGGTATGCAAAAGAGGGGGTGGAAACCCAGGCTGAAACGGCGTTGATTTTCAGTCGCTCCAGCCAGTTCTCTTTCTGAATATCGTCTTTGGCATTCAGCACGATATGTCCGCCCATTGCCAGATTTGCCAGCAAAGGGATCAGGGAGAGATCAAAGCTGAACACCGCGTGGTTCATCAGGACCGGTTTTTCCGGCAGTGAAAAGTCCTGGCTGACCCACTTCATGAAGTGCCACACGCTTTCACGCCCAATCTGCACCCCTTTAGGCTTGCCGGTGCTGCCTGAGGTAAACATGATATAGGCCAGATCCTGCTCCTCCAGAACCTTGCCCGCCTCGCCGGTGGCAATGAACTGCTTTGTTGCCACGTCATAGTAGTAAGGGGCACTGGCCAGATGGCAGATCTCACGCAGTCGTTCCTGCGGATAAATACAGTCCACCGGGATGTACGGAATGTTGTGCAGCAGGCAGCTATAAATAGCCACCGCGAACTCAGCCTGCTGATGACCGTACAGTACCACCGGTGTGCCGTCGCCAGGCTGGCAGCGTCGATAACGCTGCGCCCAGTCCGCCACGGCGGAGGAAAGTTGCAACCAGCTTAAGGCTTCGTCGCTGCCGGTGATGGCCAGCTGCTGCGGAGAGGCAGGATCGAACAATGCTGCACGTAAGAAATCCTGCAGTTCCTGAAGATCAGAGTGATTTTTCATAGAGGTGACATTCCACTAAAGATGTAAAGGGAGCCCGCGGCGCTTCCCAGCGTCAGAATTCGCCCCAAAAACGCAACAGCCGGATACTGCAAGCCGCGGTTCAATGCCGGGCTGCGTTTGGCTGACCACAGCAGCATGTTATGAGCAACAGAAATTGCGCCAAACAGCGCGCCGCTAATGACGTAATGGCGTTCCAGGCCATTCCATGCCCCCATACAGAACAGGGTGCAAAAAATACCGATATTTTGCGCCAGCGTTTTGTTCTGGCGGAAAAAATTGACCTTCATCAGGTTCATATAGACGGGCATAAAGACCACATCACGCAGCCATTCAGACAGGCTGATGTGGAAGCGACGCCAGAAATCCTGCGGGTTTTTCGCAAGAAGCGGCATATTGAAGTTTGCCGGAATATTCAGCCCGAACAGGCGGCCTGCGCCGATGGCCATATTGCTGTAACCTGCAAAATCAAAGTAGAGGTAGGCGCTATAGGCAATCGACATCACCACGCCCACGGTCAGCGTAAATGGCTTATGGCTCCAGGGCTGCACGACAAGCGAATCGATCAGCATGGCAAACAGGAACTTCTGGATAATGCCGGTAATGATTTGCTCTAACGCGACTAAAAACTGTTCACGGTTAAGTGCAAACACGGGCTTGCTGACATCATTCATCCATGTCCGCCAGCGGTACATAGGGCCAGCCAGGATAATAAAAGGCATAAAGAGATAGCAGAAATAATGCAGGAAATTCTGGCCTTCTTTTTTACTGCGATAGAGCAATACATCAATTGCGCGGAACGTCATAAAAGAGAGGCCAATCATGCCCCAGTGATTATTTAAGTGTAATTTCACCAGGAACAACGGCAATAATGTTAAAACGACCGCCTGCCACGTTTTTAACCATCCTTTGGCTTTTAACGTGGCGAAAACGTAAAAACTGAAAAAAACGGCTACGGGAACAAGGTAATCACCCTGAAAAATATAGCCCCAACCTAATGCTGTCAGTATGGAGAATGCTGATAACCAGGTCAGACGATGGCGTAATACGCGGTTAACCGCCGCAAACACCAGGGCGGATGAAAACAAATAGACAAAAAACATTCCTGAGCTATACATCATTCGGCCTCAGAACTTTTGATATTCAAAATGCAGCTGCATGCTCATGCTGTCATCAACAGAGGTCCATGCGACAACGGTGATTGCCAACAGGAGATAAAGGAAAAAAAGACGGATCGCGATTTTCATCATTTAAAACTCTGTGCAATAAAGCGAATCATAGGAACCCAGGCCAGTTCGGAAGGGTGCAAACGATCCCAGTTCCAGCCATTCTGATAAGGCATGGCGTACATATCTAAATAAGGGATCTGGTTCTTTTCCAGAATGGTTTTAATTTGCTTATCAACCGGGCGGAAGGTATCGGTATTGTAAAGTGCCCAGGGATTAACCGGGTCGACGATAGCAATCACCTGCACGTGACGTTCTTTCAGCAGCTGAACGGTTTTACTGAACGCGGCGATTTGCGCAGGCACGACCGGCGTGTCATCCCACTGTTGCGGTTTACCGTCCTCTTCGTAAATCGTTTTGTCCATCCACAGCGTGGCCGCGCTCTGCTGGCGTTTTTTATTTAACTCGCGCGCGTTCGCCAGTTCTTTATCCCAGTCTGGGGCGATGTGGGTGGTTGGCTGCTGCGGCCAGGGCTGTACCGTCTGGGGCGTGATGTTGAGCAGCGCCAGCCAGTCGTTTTTTATCAGGGTGCAGACGTTCGCAAACTGGAAGCTCAGCTCGTCCCACATCAGATCGGGGTGCCAGCCAAAGACACGCATTTGGCCAAAGGTTAAATGGCTTATGTCTTTACTATCAATATGCTTTAAATAATTAACCAGCAGCGGTCGCGCCTGCGGATCTTTCATCAGCGGATTAAAAATAGAACCGGGGAAATTATCGGCATAGATAGCAGGAGGCAGACCTTTTGAGTAAAAACTGTCAGGCGCCAGAAGCATAACAACTTTACTGTTTGCGTTAAGGCTATTTTTAAAACGTGAGAACAGTAAGAATTGCGTTTCGTCATCGACAAACGCATCGCCATACGCCACGACGGGCTTGTGCAATTGCTTATTAAAGTAATTATATACAGCGTAATGTTCATCTTCAGAGGTGGCGACCTCTGATGCACCGATGAAGAAAATAGCATTCCCTTCTAAGGCATGGGAAATGGTGGCTATTTTTTCCGCTTGTTCTTTAGGTGTGCCCGCCATTGATTTAATCAGTGGCTGAAAGGCGAGGGGCGGATCGAAGCTTGTCACCAACGGGTGAACACACAGGAACAAAATGGCCAGTGTCGCCATCAGGATGTGTAAGCAAAGCGTATTTTTGATTTTCATCATCAACCAGTAAGATTACATGACAGTAATTTTTTGAAGTCTGTTGTCATTTCGATTTATAACAATTACACAACAAAAGGCCGTCTGTTTATGTGGCATTCTATACCAGAGCGATTTAAACGGATGAGCGTTGCTGTGTTACGGTATGTACAAGGGCGCAGAGACTGATGTGAGGTAAGCACCTGGGTGACTTTTTGCGCAGTTAAACGCCTGCGGGTAAAAATAGAAAAATTCCTGCTTTACAAGGCGCTAATAGATGTTTATAGTGCGCCTCACTTTGGAAGCGTGGCCGAGCGGTTGAAGGCACCGGTCTTGAAAACCGGCGACCCGAAAGGGTTCTAGAGTTCGAATCTCTACGCTTCCGCCAAATTCGAAACCCAGGTCGTTATGCGACCTGGGTTTTTTGTTTTAGCCGGTTTCAGCATGCGATTCAGTCATGCTGATGTGGCGCTGGAACGGTGTTCTTCCATACACAGTGTGTATCAGCTGCAGGGCGCGCAGCGTGTTGTCAACAGGACAAAAAACCTGCTCAATTTTTAGCATAATGTTTTGTTTTATATTTTTTTAACGTCCAGACCTGGCTATTACTATTTTTAATGCCCATACGGTTTTTCGTATAATAAGACGCTGTCTCCATTACGTGAGACATAAAAGTGAACAGGTTCTTAATAATTTTTCATGTTTCATTTAATTTTCTGCAAATAGTTTGGCCTGACGCGCAAAACTGATTAAATCATGGTGTGGATCACTGCCGACAGAACATAACTAAAATATAATGGCGGTATCGTTCTGAAGCAGGGTTTATTCGCTTCAAAAAATTACTATTATCCACCATGAATGGAAGACATGATGAGAGGAAAAATCCCCAAGAGCGAGTTGCTGGTGACGTTCGAAGTTGTGGCGCGTCACGAAAGCTATACCCGCGCGGCAGAAGAGCTGGCGTTAACGCAGAGTGCAGTGTTCAGACAGGTGACGGCCCTGGAGGAGTTTTTACACACCTCATTATTTAACCATGCCAAAAAACGGATTTTTCTAAATGCAGCTGGAAAGCATTATCTGAATATCGTGAAAGAGACGCTTAATAGGCTGGAGCGCGATACAAATATGATAATGAGCTGGCAGCCTGCCGTTCAGGTGGTGGAGTTAGCGGTAAATCCTACCTTCAGTACGCACTGGCTGATCCCCAATTTATGGGAGTTTAATAAATTAAATCCTGATATTATTGTCAACATTCACTCGCTGGCTAATATCGGCGATTTTTTAAATCGTGAATACGATGCGGCTATTATGCGCGCAGATTTTTGTCCTCCGTGGTCGGAGGTCGATTATTTATTTGAAGAGGAGATCCTGCCGGTCTGCAGCCGAAGCTTGCTCCCCAGTGCGGAGCAGAAACTGGGGGTTGAGGAGCTGCTAAGGGAATTTCCACTGTTACACCAAAGCACTCGCATCAATGGCTGGCAGGAGTGGTTTGCGCTTTCCGGTATTACCAGTCCGGATGTGAATCTTGGCCCGCGTTTTGACCTCCTCTCGATGCTGATTGCCGCAGTGCGATCGAATCTTGGTGTCGCGCTGCTTCCCCGCTTCGCCATCCAGCATGACCTGGACTGTGGCGAGATGGTTATCCCCTGTGATGTTCCCATCCGCACCGGTAACCGCTTCATCATGACGTGGCGGGAGGAAAAGGCTCAATCCCTGCCGTTACAGACCTTCCGCGAGTGGCTACTTCAAAAATCAGTAGTGTCTCCGGTGGAGTAAAAATACCGGATGGCGACAGCATAGCGCGCCATCCGGTACCGACATGCTTACCAGTCAATGCCTTCCTGTGCCTGAATACCGCTGTCAAATGCGTGTTTTACCGGGCGCATTTCGCTAACTGTGTCGGCAAGCGCCAGTAATTGCGAGTGGCAGCCGCGTCCGGTGACGATCACGGTCTGCTGCACCGGACGATTCTCAACCGCCGCGATCACCTCCTGAGTATCCAGATAGTGATAAGCCAGCATATAGGTGAGTTCATCCAGAACCACCAGGTCGTAACTCGGGTCAGCCAGCATGCGTTTGCTCTCCTGCCACACTGCCGTTGCGGCTTCAATATCCGTCTCCCGGTTTTGTGTCTCCCAGGTAAAGCCGGTGCCCATAATGTGAAACTCGACGCCGAGCGGATGCAGGGTGTTGTATTCGCCATTATCCCACTGACCTTTAATAAACTGCGCGACGCCAACGGTTTTACCGTGTCCGACGGCACGCGTTGCCGTGCCGAAGGCAGCAGTGGACTTGCCTTTTCCGTTACCTGTGAAGACGATCAGAATTCCTCTCTTCTCTGTCGCCGCCGCTACGCGGGTATCAACCTGCTCTTTACGCTTTTGCTGCCGTTGGCGGTGTCTGTCTGCGTTAGCTCGCGCTTCCATAATGGCTCCTTAATGTCCGGCAGGGCAGGATGCGCAGCGATGCTGCTGCTCAAACTGGCTGAAGAAATTATTCCCTTTGTCGTCCACCAGCACAAAGGCGGGCAGATTTTCGACCTCCATCATCCATACCGCCTCCATGCCCAGTTCGGGATACTCCAGGCAGCGCAGGCTTTTCACGAACTGCTGTGCCAGCAGAGCCGCCGCACCCCCGATACTGCCGAGGTTGAAGCCACCGTGTTTATGGCAGGCATCGGTGACCTGCTGGCTGCGGTTACCTTTGGAAAGCATGATCAGGCTTCCGCCCGCGGCCTGGAACGCATCGACATAGCCGTCCATGCGCCCGCCGGTGGTTGGGCCGAGGGAGCCGCAGGCCTGATTCTCCGGTGTTTTCGCCGGCCCGGCGTAATAGACGATATGGTTTTTCATGTACTCAGGCATCGGCTCGCCGTTATCCAGCCGCGCTTTGATTTTTGCGTGGGCGATGTCGCGGGCGACCACAATCGGGCCGCTTAACGACAGCCGGGTGCCGATCGGCAGGGCGGACATATCGCGCAGGATCTCACGCAGCGGGCGGTTCAGGTTAATCTGTACGGCTCGGGCGTCGTTTTCATCACGGCTGGCCTCCGGGATATATTTCCCTGGGTTATGTTCCAGCTTCTCCAGCCAGATACCGTGTTTGTTGATTTTCGCTTTGATATTGCGGTCGGCTGAGCAGGAGAGTGCCATGGCGACAGGACAGGAACCGCCGTGGCGCGGCAGACGGATGACGCGGATATCGTGCGCGAAGTACTTGCCGCCAAACTGGGCGCCGATGCCGAATTCGCGGCTGGCGTTGAGCAGCGTAGCTTCCAGCGCCGTATCGCGGAACGCCTGGCCCAGCTCGTTCCCGCTGGTGGGCAGGTTGTCATAATATTTTGTTGAAGCCAGCTTCGCCACCTTCAGCGCCTGGTCTGCAGAGAGACCGCCGACCACAAAGGCAATGTGATACGGTGGACAGGCCGCGGTACCGAGCGACTTCATCTTCTCGATCAGGAACGCGGTGAGCTTCTCCGGCTGCAGAATGGATTTCGTTTCCTGGAACAGCGCGGCTTTGTTAGCCGAACCGCCGCCTTTATTGACAAACAGGAAGCGATATTCGCTCCCCGGCGTGGCGCTGATGTCTATCTGCGCCGGCAGGTTGGTTTGGGTGTTGACCTCGGTATACATGTCCAGCGGTGCGTTTTGCGAGTAGCGCAGGTTACACTCGCTAAAGGTGGCGTAAATTCCCTTGCTCAGCGCTTCGGCATCATCACCGCCGGTCCAGACGTGCTGGCCTTTGCTCGCCACGACGGTGGCCGTGCCGGTATCCTGACAGTTTGGCAGAACGCCTTTTGCCGATACCTCGGCGTTACGCAGCAGCTGCAGGGCGACATACTTATCGTTACTGCTGGCCTGCGGGTCGTGCAGGATGCTGGCTATCTGCGTTAAATGTCCGGCGCGCAGGAAAAATGAGGCTTCATAAAAGGCCTGCTGGGCCAGCAGGGTCAATGCCTCAGGCGCCATCTTAATGACCTCCTCGCCCTCTAACTCCGTCACCGTAACGTGTTGCGTGCTGAGGAGTTCATATTCCGTCGTATCGTTACTTTGAACAAACAATTCCTGCCAGACAAATGGTTTAGACATAATACTTCTCTCTTTGTGGTCGTTTTTGCCGGGCGCTGGCGCAGCTGCCACGCCCGGCTTACAAAATCACAGCCGGTTGGGTCAATGGGCTAAAAAGAGATTGGCCTGCGTCGCCTCAGCGACGTACGCAATCGTCTGCTGGGCGCGGACGCTATTCCCGGCGGCATCCAGCGGTGGCGAATAGACCGCGATGGCGTATTGCCCGGGCACGATGGCAACCATGCCGCCGCCGACACCGCTCTTCGCCGGGATCCCAACGGTGTACAGCCATTTGCCACTACCGTCGTACAGCCCGGCAATCGCCATTTCCGCCAGAACCTGCGGTACGTAGCGTTCATTCAGCAATTGCTTACCGTTGAAAGGTGATTTGCCTTTGTTCGCCAGCACTGCGCCCATTTTGGCGAGCTGCTCAACGGTGATATCTACGGAACACTGGCGGGTATAGATTTCGACAGCTTCCCGGGTATCGCCATAAAAGCTGTTGTAGGACGCCATCAGCATCGCCAGCGCCTGGTTATGCTGATTGGTCTCCATTTCTGATTTGAACACCGGTTCGTTGACGGTCAGCGAGGCATCGGCCCACGAATTCAGGTTATTGAGAATTTTGTTCCAGCGGTCGGTCTTATCTTTCGCCTCGATCAGGCTTACCGTGCTCATCGCCCCCGCATTTACCAGCGGGTTTTCCGGCGCACCTTTGGTCAGCTCAACCGCTAAGCCGGAGTTGAAGGGCAGACCGGTCGCACTGGCACCGAGTTTATCCAGCACCTCCTGCGGACCACGCTGCTCCATCGCCAGCGCCAGGGTGAACACTTTACTCAGCGACTCCATTGGGAACGCTTTTTTTACATCGCCAACCTGGTAAATGTTGCCGTCGACCGTGGCAAGTGTGATGGCGAAATTGTTGGGGCTATAGGTCGCCAGGGCAGGGATGTAATCGGCGACTTTCCCCTCATGATTACCTTTAAATTTTTGGTGAGCCTGCTCAAGCAGCTGCGCGTAGTCCGGGGCGGGTTGCGCCAGCGCGGCGGCGCTAAATAACAGGCTGAAGGATAAGAGGCTGACGCCGAAAATATTTATCTTCATGGGGCTATCCTGTAAATCGGAAGATAAAAGGCCAACGACGGTTGGCCTTTGTAATCAATACATGGCGATTTCTGTATCTGAAGTGGTACTTTCTTTGGCCGGAACCTTGCCGCGGCAGCCGACGCCGAAGTGTTCGCCTTCCCAGCGCCCGACGATGGCGGCACCCATCGCGTTACTCATTACGTTGGTGGCGGAACGGCCCATGTCGAGGAACGGATCGACGCCCATCAGCAAAATCAGGCCCGCTTCCGGAATGTTGAACTGGTTGAGCGTGGCGGCAATAACCACCATCGATGCACGCGGCACGCCCGCCATCCCTTTCGAGGTCAGCATCAGGATCAGCAGCATGGTAATCTGCTCGCCAATGCTCAGTTCGATGTTGCACGCCTGGGCGATAAACACGGTAGCAAACGAACAGTAGGCCATTGAGCCGACCAGGTTAAAGGAGTAGCCGATGGGCAGGACAAAGCTGGCAATCCTGGAGGAGACGCCGAATTTTTCCAGTTTGTTCAGCGTGCCCGGGAAAGCCGCTTCTGAACTTGAGGTCGTAAAGGCCAGCAGCGCAGGTTCGAGGATCGCTTTTGTCAGACGACTGATGCACGGACCGACAATCATCGTGGACAGGCCAATCAGAATCGCCCACAGCAGGCCGAGCGTCATGTAGAACTCGCCCATGAAAATACCTGCGCTGACCATCACACCCAGACCGCGTTCGGCAATCAGTCCGGAGATCGCGGCAAACACGGTCAGCGGTGCAAACAGCATGACGTAGCCCGTCAGCTTCAGCATCACATGCACCAGAGAGTCGAGCACCTTAATGATGGGCTCGGCTTTCTCGCCAATGGCCGCCAGGCTGCAGCCGAGGAAAATCGAGAACACCACGATTTGCAGGATCTCGTTGCGGGCCATAGCATCAACGATGCTGGTCGGTACCGCGTGAGAGATAAACACTTTCAGCGTGAACGGCTCGGACTGAACGGCCGCAACGGCCCCGGCGTCATGGGCGACAAAGTTAATGCCTGCGCCAGGCTGGAAGATATTGACGATAACCAGCCCCAGCGCGATCGACAGCAGCGAGGCACAAATAAAAAGGAAAAAGGTTTTGGAGAATATACGGCCGAGTGTTTTAGCATCACCCATTTTGGCTATGCCGACCACCAGGGTTGAAATGACCAGTGGGGCGATAATCATTTTCACCATACGTAAGAATATAGTGGTGAAAATAGAAATATCTTGTGAATACGATTTTGCTGTATCTGCTGATGCCATATTATTAATGACCACCCCGGCTATCATGCCGAGTATCAAACCTAATATGATCATTTTCGTTAAGCTTATTTTTTTCATGTTTACTCCATCGGATAAAGGTTGGTTAATGTGTAGGGTCGCGTGCGTCTGAGCCATGACGAACCGCTCAGACGCACGTTTGTTGTGACCAACCGCATGAATTATCTGGAATACAGTGATACAGCAAATATCTATATCCCAATGGACGTTGTTGTATTTGTAGTGTTACAGCTCAAACTCAATACTTAATAACGGCGCATGCTGCTGGGCACCATAAACATCATTGTCACCGACGTTGCCGGAGATAATATCGCGAGGCATGACAATTTTGACCGCATTGGCCGGGTCGAACCAGATAATGCGATGTATAAAGTCAGGCTTAACGTTATATAAACGGGCAATAAGCTGTGGCGTTAATTGCTCCGAGGCTTTTACCCGCTGATAGTCTTCACGCGTTTTAAATAAAATATCCAGAACCAGCTCATACGGCCCCGCATTTTTAGAACGAATGACCTGCGCCAGTGAGCAAATACTGTGTTTCATAACTGAACTCCTTCTGGCGTGACCTGTTCGAGGTGGAAATCAAAACGCAGCGCGTCGCTCGCTTCGATCAGGTGGTAGATTGAGAACTCATACACCGGGCCGCTCTGAATATCGGAAGGGGAGAACGGGAACGCGAGGTTGCCCGCTGTGGCGATCCGGTTTTCATAGCCGTAGTGCAGCAGGGTAGAGCGCACCAGCGAACAGACGCTGTTGGCGATATCCTGGGTGGGGGCCACCACGTCCAGCAAAATACCCAGCTCGTGCCCGGCGGACTGCATCGGCTCATGGTTGCCCATCACGCCGTTCTTTCCGTACAGGTGGAACGTCATGCGGATGCTGTCGTCATTCAGCGAGAGGTTGCGCTTCACGCTGACCTGCACCTCTTCGAGGATGTTATCGATCCCGGCAATCATGATCGGGTCGCGCGTACCGGCAATGGTCAGGCAGCGGAAGCCAACCCGGCGGGCGCCTTCCAGCTTCAGCGCATACGGCGTTTCTTCGTGGCGGGAACCGCTGACGTACACTTCGCCCTCGTTGACCGCTTTGAAGCTGCACCCTTTCAGGTTCAGAACGCCGCCCGGTCCCGGCAGGAAATACGGGTCGGATTTCTCATACAGGGTGTGCGCCGCGGCCGACGTTTCGGTGAATTTACGCTTCGGATTAAACGTTTTCAGCGTAAAGCCGTTATCGTCAATGATGCCCATCGCGCAGTCGGAGCCAGATCCCGGCGTAGCAGCAATCGCCGCGCACTCAAGGATCTTACCGCAATGCAGCGCCAGACCTTCATCGAAGCCCTGCATGATAGGCAGTGCGGCAAAGCAGGCCGGATCGTATGCCCGTCCGCCCAGCACCACCTGCGCCCCGGCCGCAAGAGCCCGCTGGAAAGGCTCGATACCCATCTGCGCGACAATATAGGTGCTCTCCTCGATGGCCTCGTGGGTCAGCTCCGGGACGAAATCCAGGGCAGTGATTTTCCCGTTGTCCAGCGCCTGATGCACAGTGGCTTTATCGACATCCGAGGGGATCAGCGCCATAGAGAATGAGAGTTTCTCTTCCTGAGCAATTTCGAGGATTATCTGCCGGCACCACTCCAGATGCGGCGCGGCACCGGAGCCACCTGCGGTACCGATCACCACCGGAATATTGTGCTTAACGCCAGCCACGATCATATAGCGCAGATCGCGTTTTACCCCCGCCCGGTCGGTGAAAGGTTTACCTGCCCCCAGGTAGTGGGGGCCAGGGTCGGAAGAGCCCGCGTCAACCGCAATAAGATCCGGCGATTCTTCCATAGCTTTACGAAAACTCTCTTCCGGGAAGCCATAGCCCAGGATTGCCGTTGGCGATAAGATCTTAAATGTACGTGCCATCTTTTAATCCTTAGTTTGCAACAGTGCGATGGTGCGGTTCATTTCGTTAAACACGATGTTAAGACCTTCATCGAAGCCCATGCCCGGTTTGATCAGCATGCGCATCGGGCGAGCGGCGAGGGCCACGTGCACGCAGGTGCGGGCGCTGATTTCCGTTTCGTTACAGGTACCGCCCTGATAGGCTTCCATGCCGTGTTTGTTGCAATACAGCACCGCATCAACGATGTTGTGAATACCGCCAAGGTCCGGGGTTTTGATCTGCACCATGTGGCAGCTGCCCGCATCGGTGAAATCCACAATGTCCTGATAGGTGTTACACCACTCATCGGCAACGATTTTCACGCCGGAACCCAGGTGCATCAGCTCGTGGGTGATGGCGGTCAGCAGGCGGATTTGGTCCGGCTTGTTACCCGCATCCACCGGCCCCTCAATGTACAACGGCAGGCCCTGGGCCTCTTTTTCGAGGCTGGCGATATACGCGGCGCAACGGACCGGGTCCATATCGAAAATCAGACCGATAGTGCCGTACACGTCAATGTGCAGCGTCGGGCGATAGCGCGGGCTGGTGCGCAGGCTTAAGATGCGGTCGGATAACCAGCGTACATACTCACGCAGTTTTTCCCCTTTCAGGCCCAGCTTCTCTTCCACGTTGTTGATAAGCGCATGCGGCAGTACATCAACGCCTTTGAGGATCATTTTGTCGACGGCGATATAGCGGTCGTCACCGCTCTGACCAAATAATGGGATGGCTTCCGGGACGCACGGCAGTTGCCACTCGTCACAAACGACTTCCGTTTTCAGACGACCGGTCGCCAGGGCTGCCGCGTCGAGCAGCGCCTGCGACAGGCCATAACGCACGGCGGTATGCAGCAGATGGCCATCTATACGCAGTTCGTCAAAGAAGCGGGCGTTCGTCAGGAACCTGTCAACGTCACGGCCTTCCAGCAGCGGTTTGATGTGATCGTTAAGGAATGGAATGAAGTGTTCAGCCAGGAACAGCGGATCGCGACCGCCTGCACCTGAATATTGCACCGCTGCACAATCGCCCACCGCCACCGCGCCGTTTTCCAGAATCAGCTGTACGGATACGCATTCACCCGCCTGACGAACAGACGTAAATCCAGGCGTTACCGGAGCGCCGGTATAGATAAACCCGTCATGCCCGGCACCGTTTTTGATGGCCTGCTGATCGTCGAAATAGAATGAGGAGTAGCCTGCGGTGAAAAGGGCCTGTTTAATTTTCATTATGGTCTTCCTATTAATTTACTGTGGGATACCGCGTTGATGTCATCAACAACCATCTGGAATGAGGGCTTACGTCCTTCAAAACGCGCGCGCTCGGCGACGTAATCGTGATGCAGGGCGAGAATATCTTTCGGCAGCGGAACCGCGCCGGCTTCCAGCACGCGAATCGCACCGGCGTTATCACGCACCGGCAGGATTTTGCCCGCGTTGCAGGAGGCGGGAGCAAACGGTACGTCCAGCACGCCAGCTTCAAACGCCAGCACCGTTCCGCGCGCGACATCGCCGTTGCCCAGCTCGAAGACTTTTTTCAGCACGGCGCGGACTTCGCTCTTAATGAGCTCGACTTCCTGCTCAACGGCGGCGCACGGTGGGAATTTCTGATCGCTGACCATGTTGAGCATCTGACGCGAGGCCTTCAGCCCCTGGGCGTTTGCGGCAGCGGTCGGAATACCGAACGCTTCGTGCGGGCTCTTGGTGATCACTTTGGTCGCTCCGGACATACCGGCAACCGCTGCACCCCAGGAGATAATGGCAAACGCTTTTGACTCATCTTCCGGGAAGCCGCCCATCCACTGGTGGAAGACGGTACTCAGCTCGTAATCGTCAAAGCCGTGGTTATGGAAATATTCGTGGGAGAGTTCGCGTAGAGCCTGAATGGCGGCGATATCCTGCGTCAGGCTACCGACCTGGCCGTAGCCGACGGTGATTGACTTCACGCCCTGTTCCAGCGCCAGCAGACCTTCGATAATCGCCACCGAGTGGGACACAAACGGCGGGATCAGGGTGCCGGTCAGCGGGCCAAACGGTTCGCGGTTGATACGGATGCCGTTCTCTTCGTACAGGCCCATCAGGCGGTCGCAGTACTGCCAGTCGCGGATGGATTTTTCCAGAGTGACGCGCTTAGCGTACGGGATGTTGTACGAGATACCGCCGCCTTCGTAGCTGGTAAAGCCGCTGGCCATTGCGATCTCCGCCAGCAGGCGCGCATCTGGCGTGCCGTGACGTACCTGAATCGGTTTCTCCAGCGCTTCAGTCATGCGACGGCAGGCGGCGACGCCGTGGTTAACGACCGGTAAGCCGTTAAGTTTGGAGGTGCCCGCTTCGATGGATTTTTGGATACCTACCGCTGCCTCTTCATAGCGATTCAGACGGGTGTAGGCATCAATGGTGCTGGGCAGCAAATCGCAATCTTCCTGCAGCGTTTTGAGCAGGGCGATATGTTCATCCATGAGCGCTACGCCTGCGCGCGGCTGGCTCAGGGTTTTACCTTCCTGGTCGGCCTTCAGTAGTGCGTGAGAAAAGCGTTTTTGCTCAGGAATGGTTTGCTGGTACTTCACGCCATCTTCGAAGTTCTCAACGTCCTTGCCGGTATGCCAGGTTTGTAAGACCTGTCGCCGCTCAGTCATGAATTCGTCATGGGTTAGCTTTTTATTTCGAAGTTCCATTCGTTGCTGCCTTAGGTTTTATAGGGTTAAACAATGAATACTGGTGCGAGCCGCCGCCTGCGGGTCCAGCCTGGCGACATTCGCCAGCAGAGGAAGCAGACCTTTTGCATCGCGGTAATAATCAAACTGCCCGGGTAAAAGCACGCGTCTGCTGCTGTCGTCCAGCTCGCGGTACTTCAGCCAGCGGTGAACATCAAACTGACTGGCGCGGGAGAGCCATCCCCCGGAGCCGACCACTTTGCGCACGGTGGTCAGATCGCGCCCCACCTGCAAATCGACGTTACCTACGCAGGTACAGACCTGTTTTTTGGTGCCAGCGTGGCGCTCGCTGGCGTACCCAACGCATAGCCCGGCCAGCAGCGTGTCGAAATGTTTTTCTTCTTCGGTGACAGGCAGATAATCCGGATGTGCGACCAGATGGCGCAGATAGCGATAAAACGCTTCCTTGCGCTGAGGCTGATGGGCAAACACCGCGTTCACCAGTTCGTGTGTACTTTCGCCGACCACCACCGCCGAGACGCGCATACCGAGGTCTCCCTCGACGGTGCGTTTCACAAACGGCTCAGGCACGCCGTGCAGAACGGTATCCGGGGAGAGCATGTTGGCGCTGGCGGAATAGACGTCGGTGGTGGCACCGCCCATGTCGATCAGCATGAATTCTTTCCACGCGCTGTCGACGTCGCTGATCGCTTTCACCAGCTCGTAGACGGTCCACGGTGTTGGCATCGGCTCTTCGCCGGTTTCCCCGACGATAACGTCCAGCCCTTTTCCCTTCACAATGCGGGACAGAAAGACATCGCAGATGGCCTTGCGGGCGGCATACGGATTCGGGTGATCGAGGTCAGGCAAAACGTTGTCGACCGTAATCAGATCTTTGTGGCCAAGAATAGCCTGCACGTCGTCCTGAATATCGCGGTTTCCAGCGTAGATAATGGCGCAATCCAGCGTTGATGCGGCCAGCGCGCGGGCATTGGCAAGACCGTAGCTCTCTTCTCCGCCATCCGTACCGCCTGTGAACAGCAGAATGTCCGGTGGAGAATCCTCCAGCGCCCGAATATCGTGGCGGTTCAGTTTGTAGGAGTAGTACTGGGCGATTTTGGCACCTGCTGAATGGGCGGTGACTTTGGCCGATTCCAGGGTGATCGACGGCACCAGACCCATTGCGGCAACGGCGAGCCCACCTTTTGCCGACGAGGAGTATTTCAGCGTAACGTCCCCGCTGTTCAGCAAAGGTCGCGCATCGGCAACGTTTAGCACCTGGTTCAGGCTGGTAAAGAACCCTTCCGCCAGGTGGTGGGTCGTCGTCGGGGTCAGAACATGGTTGACCAACGTTAGCGCATCACCCTCCGGCGTGAAGAGTGCTGCTTTGGTCCACGTCGAACCAATGTCGACTGAGACGATTTGCATCAGAAGCCCTCTTCGAGACAAAGCTCTTCAACGCGCTGACGCTGCTGTATATCGTTCGCCATCAGCTGACAGACGTCTTCCAGGTCGTGGCTTGGGGCGAAAACGCGGTTGAAACCCATCTCTTTGAATTTGGCTTCGACGTCGGCAAAATCGTGCTTACCCACGACCAGATTACCGCCCACAAAAAGCAGGATGTCGCCGATACCGCGTTCGATGCAGCGCTCACGCAGCCCCAGACAGTCGATATCGCCATGGCCGTAGATGGATGAAACGACAATAGCATCAGCCCCGGTTTCGATGGCCGCATCAATATATTCATCCTGGCTCACCATCACACCAAGATTGATTACGTGAAAATTATGGGAAGTAAAAACACGGTCCAGAACTTTATTGCCTACCGCATGGCAGTCAGCACCAATGACGCCAATGACAAGTGTTGATTTCTTCATGGGTAATCCTCTGTAGGGCTGATTGTAAAAATATTATGGGTATTAAAAATAGTTAATGGATATTCGGTCTGTTAATGGTGTTGGAGTGTCTTTTGAAGACGAAAAGGAAGCAATTGATCTATTTTCAAAAAATCCTTCCAAAAATGATGATGGTTATGATGTGTCATGGAAAGTCATTGAAATTCAATCTATTGGATGTTGTTGGTTTTGGGTTTGATATTTATCTGTAAACGTTGATAACAAAAACATTGTAATATTTGTGATCGAGCGCCTGTTTTATTGTTGTGGGTGGTAAATATATTTTTTTTGACTTTTATAAGTGGAGGTCTATTGCCATGCAGACATTGGTGAGAAGGTATTTACTGTTTTATTGATATTGGTCATAAACGCCATTCATACAATTAAGGGAGAGTGATAAATACATCAAATTTTTGGCATCTGGAGGTGGGTATAATTCAGCGCTAATTTTAATTACCCGCTTTCTTACGTCTTTGAATATTTAATCTGAGGATATAACGATGAGTAAAGGGAAGGTTTGGCTTGTAGGGGCAGGGCCTGGCGATGCGTCTTTAATTACGGTAAAAGGTCTGCACTGTATCCGCCATGCGGAGGTGATTGTTCACGATCGCCTGGTTAACCCTGAGCTTCTGGCTCAGGCTCCGGCAAGCTGTCTGATTATTGATGTCGGTAAAACCCCAAGTCATCATCCGGTACCTCAGGAACAAATCAATGCCTTGCTGGTCAAGCACGCCGGGGAAGGGCGGCAGGTGGTGCGTCTGAAAGGCGGTGACCCCTACGTTTTTGGCCGCGGGGGGGAAGAGGCCGAGCAGCTGGCAAAAGACGGCCTGGCGTTCGAAGTCGTGCCGGGGATCAGCTCCGCGATTGGCGGATTGGCCTATGCCGGGATCCCGGTCACGCACCGTCATTACGCCTCCAGTTTTCATATTGTGACCGGTCATATGTGCCAGGGGAACGACCCGCAAAACTGGCATGCGCTGGCGCAAATCAACGGAACGCTGATCGTTCTGATGGGAATGACCCGGCTGACGGAAATCTGCCAGCAGCTCATTGAGGGAGGCATGTCCGCTGAGACGCCGGTGGCGGTAGTGATGTATGCCAGCCAGTCTCGTCAGCAGATTGCCAAAGGTACGCTGACCGATATCCACCTCGAGGTTGAGCGTCAAAAACTGCATGCTCCTGCGCTGATTGTCGTCGGTGAGGTGGTCAACCTGCAGGAGATACTGGCGTTTTCTGCATCGCATATCGCGCTGAATCAGGTTGTTGTCTGATGTTATCCTGACATTTTCGAAATGGCCGAGTGAAACGAATGAGTGAGCATGGTGGTAATGTCCTGGAAACGGGGCTGCAGTTGGGGATCGCTCCCGAGTTGCTGTTGGATTTTAGCGCGAACATCAATCCGTTAGGCCTGCCCGAGCGCGTCAGGTCGCTCATTGTGTCCCATCTGGATATCATCACGCAGTACCCGGACGTTGAATACCGCCATCTTCATCAGGCGCTGGCCAGCGCCAGTCGGTGTGACTACGACCAGACGATTGCCGGGAATGGCGAAACGGAGCTGATCTATGGCCTGGTGCGAACGCTTGCCCCTCGCCGGGCGATGCTGCTGGTGCCGGGGTTTGCCGAATATCGCCGGGCATTACAGCAGCAGGGTTGCGAGATAATCGACTATGCGCTGAGTGAGCAGAACGGGTTCCAGGTGGATTTCTCCATACTGGACGCCGTTCGCGCGCACAGGCCCGATTGCCTGTTCATCGCAACGCCGAATAACCCTACCGGACTCATGCCTGATACCGGTCTTCTCGATCGGCTGGCCTCGCTGTGCGAAACGCTGGAGATTTCGCTGATTGTGGATGAAGCGTTCATCGATTTTCTGCCGCAAGGCTCCACGCTGGCGCCACGGCTGGCTGAGTCACGTTATCTTTACCTGCTGCGTTCTCTGACCAAATTTTTTGCTATTCCCGGACTGCGCCTTGGGTATCTGCTGAGCGGAAATACGCAGACTATTCGCCAGCTGAAACGCACCCGCGAGCCCTGGTCCGTGAATGCCTTCTCGGCGCTTGTGGGGCAACATTTGCTGTTGGATGAAGACTATATTGCTCGCAGCCACGCCTTTATCGCCCGGGAGCGGGATTTCCTGTGGCAGGCGATGACGCGTTTTTCATCGCTGGTGGTCTGGGAGCCGCAGGCCAACTTTATTTTCTTCCGCTGCCTGCGTCAGGGTTTCGACCTGAAAGCGGCACTGCTTGGTCACCATATCCTTATTCGCCACTGCGAAAACTATCCAGGGCTCGATCGCGACTACTATCGGATTGCCGTGCGTACTGAAGCGGAGAACCGTCGGTTTATTGCCGCGCTGACTGACGTTTTACAAGGCTAGGCGATGGACTATTTCCCGATTTTTTGCAATCTGAAGGGTAAGCTCTGCCTGATCGTCGGTGGCGGGCAGGTGGCGACGCATAAGGCAAAGGGGCTGCTGGCTGCCGGGGCTGAGCTGCGTCTGGTTGCGCCCTCCCTGACGCCGGAACTCGCCAGCCTGCACGCGTGCGGTGACATCGAGTGGGTCCCGGCGACGTTTGCGCCGCAGTATCTGCAGTCATGCTGGCTGGTCATTGCCGCAACCAGCGATCCGCAGGTGAACCGTCAGGTTGCCAGGGCCGCCAGCGCGGAGCGTCTGTTTTGCAATGTCGCAGACGACCCTTCTGCTGCCACCTTTATCTCGCCGGCTATTATTGACCATTCGCCGATCATTATTGCGCTGAGCTGCGGGGGCAATGCGCCGGTGTACAGCAAGATCCTCAAAGCGCATGTCGCAGCCCATCTTCCCCCTGGCATGCGGGAAAGCGTGCGGCTGGCGGGGGTGCTGCGTGAAAGGGTAAATAGCGCGTGCAGTGACCGGGAGCGCAAGCGTGCATTTTGGGACGCGTTTTTCCGGCATGTTCCGCTGCAACAGGCTTTAGCGCAGGAACACGAGCAAGAGGTTAAGCAGCAGGTCGAGTGGTTCATTCAGCACAAGTTGCTGTCAGAGTAGCGTCACGCCGCCTTTTACCATCCGCAGCAGGTGTTGTTCAGGCCAGTGGCGGGTGAGCTGTTTTTTCGCTAACAGCCATTTCACATAATCGACATCGTCTTTATTTCTGTCCAGCATCAGCCCCACGACGCTGCCGCTGTGCGCCACGTTCACCCCGTAGATACCGCACTCCTCCACCAGTGAGAGCAGTGCGTCAAAATCCGGTTTAGGCAACAGCGTCTGGCTGGCGATGGCGCTGAGGGTTGCCGCTTCTCCCATCCGGTAAGGGTTTTGCGTCATACAGGATTCCTGTACTTTTTCCCATGCGCGTTTCAGCGCTGGCGCACCGGCATGTAACCCCGCCTGACGCGGGATGCGGTGGTAATCTGCCGTGCGCAGCGTTTGCGGACTTTCGAGAACAAGCAGATCGAGATTGGGCTGGGCGTCACATGAAATCTGCGTGGAAGCGTCGTTATGATCAAAAAGGGTCAACTGGCGAAACACGGTACTGTCGGTGGGTTCGAGCGAAACGCAAAGCGTTGCCAGCGTGCTTTCGTCAAGCTGATGCCCCAGATGGTGGGCGGTGGCGACGGCGGTGGCGGCAATATCTGCGGTGCTGCTGGCCATCCCTTTGGCAATCGGGATGGTCGAATGCACATCAATGCGGATATCCTGGCTCAACTGCGCCGGGTAGTGCCAGTGCTGCAATAACCGCTCGACCATCGCGCGCGACAGCGGGCGTTCATCCGCCAGGGCTGAGCCGTAGCTCACCTCAACCGTGCTGTACCATTCGACAGGGCAGGAGACCAGTTTCTCACTACCCAAAATCCAGCCCTGGATAAGCTCACCGCACGACGCGGGGCATTGCGCAACAGCCACGTTTCCACCTTTCTGGTCTGCAAATTCTGAAGCATAGTGTCATGAGGATCTCCCTCGTACCTTGATATACCGCAAATTCCCGTCTGGATAATCTACATATTATTCTGCGATTCTGCTGAATACGAAACGCATCAATAAAGCCACACGAACTTACGTTGAATAGCAATATTATGTGATAGCAAGGTTTTAATGCCTTAATGAATTTTGATCACGATAAAATGAAAAAATATCAAGTGGTGCAATAACTTGTCATAGCGCAATAAATATTGAGATTTTAAGCGTAATTATCTTTGCTTTTAATTTTTTGTGATAAAACGTTGAGTTATTGAGGAAGGCGTCAATTATTCTGGCGCCACGTTTGACTCAGCGTGTATTTCATTACGGTTAAGTATTTGCCTAAGATGAAGTGAAACGCCGTAAATAGCATTGCTGTTTTATAACGCGCTATTTTCTCATTATGTAAGCCGACCGGTTTGCCACATTTGTGGTAGGGAAGGGGGTGATAATCCCCCGCAGCCCCCGCTGCTGTGATGCTGACGACCCCGTAATGACCACTGATCGTGAGATTGGGAAGGACGGGCGAGGAGGACGCTAAGCCAGAAGACCTGCCTGTCGGGAACGTTCAACAACTTCGGTGGGAAGTGGGTTGTACTGATGCATCATACAGTCGAAAGACTGGGGTTACGTGTATCTATACCTCCCGACCACCCTGGACAGGATCAGGGCCATGGCGGCAAAGCAGTACACGTTTGTTCTTGCAGGTACCGGAAGCGGGTGTGGTAAAACCACGGTGACGCTAGGCCTGTTGAGTCTGTTAAAACAGCGTGGGTTAAGCGTCCAGCCATATAAAGTGGGCCCTGACTATCTTGATACCGGCTGGCATACCAAAGTCAGCGGTACATCCTCCCGCAACCTCGACAGCTTCATGCTTCCTGAGCCGATACTCAACGCGCTGTTCTGCGAGCATATGCAGCAGGCGGATATCGCGGTGATTGAAGGTGTGATGGGGCTGTATGACGGCTACGGCACCGACCCGAACTATTGCAGCACCGCCGCGATGGCAAAACAGCTGGGCTGCCCGGTGATTCTGCTGGTGGATGGCAAGGCGGTCTCGACTTCAATTGCCGCCACGGTAATGGGCTTTCAGCGATTTGATCCCACCCTCAATATTGCCGGGGTGATTGTCAATCGCGTCAACAGCGAATCACATTATCAGTTGCTCAAAACGGCAATTGAACACTACTGCACGGCACCCGTCCTGGGTTATGTCCCCCGCGTTGAAGGCGTCGGTTTGCCCGAGCGCCATCTGGGACTGGTCACCGCCCGGGAGTCGGTCGCGGACCTGCAGACCTGGCAGAATTTTTCCGCCATTCTCGAACGTACGCTGGACATCGGGCAACTTCTCTCGCTCAGCCAGATGGCGTCGCTGCCGCAGGGCTCCTGGCCCGCGCTCCCTGACGGGGACGCCGGGCGCGGGTTGACGCTCGCGATGGCCGATGACGAGGCCTTCAACTTCTATTACGCGGATAACATCACGCTGCTCGAACGTACCGGGGTCGACATTATCCGCTTTAGCCCGCTGCGCGATACCCATTTACCTGACTGCCAGATGGTCTGGCTTGGGGGCGGTTACCCGGAGCTGTACGCGGCACGGCTTGCGGAAAACACCACGATGCTGGCCAGCCTGCGGGAGGCGCACCGGCGAGGCGTGGCGATTTACGCCGAATGTGGTGGGCTGATGTATCTCGGCAGCACGCTCGAAGATAGCGAGGGGGGCACCCACCGGATGGCCAATGTTATCCCCGGCCACAGCAGGATGGGTAAACGGCTGACCCGTTTTGGCTATTGTGAGGCGCAGGCGCGCCAGCCCACGCTGCTGGCCGATAGCGGAGAGGTGCTGCGTGGGCATGAATTTCACTATTCCGACTTCTCTCCCCAAACCCCCGCGGTACTGGCGTGTCGCAAAGTACGCGATGGCGTAACGATGCAGGAGTGGGCGGGCGGCTGGCAGGTTGGCAACACGTTCGCAAGCTATCTGCACCTCCACTTTGCCCAACGCCCCATGATGCTCAACCGCTGGCTGACGGCGGCGAGGGGGGCGCTATGACCCTGCTGGCCTGGTGCGTCGCGTGGCTGCTCGACGTCATCATCGGCGACCCGCAAAACTGGCCGCATCCGGTGCGCTGGATAGGCAACCTGATCAATGCGATGCAGCGGAGTATTCGCCGCTGCTGTCATAGCGATACGGCGCTACGCGTTGGCGGCGGCGTCATGTGGCTGGCGGTAGTGGGGCTGACCTGGGGCATATCCTGGGGCGTACTGGCGCTCGGACGGATGGTTCATCCCTGGCTGGGCTGGGCGATTGAAGTGTGGATGATGTTTACCGTGCTGGCCGGGCGCTGCCTGGCAAATGCTGCACGGGACGTTGAACGCCCTCTGCGAGCGGGCGACCTTGATGAAAGCCGCGAAAAACTCTCCTGGATAGTGGGACGCGATACGTCTCAACTTCAGCCGGAACAGATCAACCGGGCGGTGGTGGAGACCGTCGCGGAGAACACAGTCGATGGCGTTATCGCCCCACTGTTTTTCCTCATGCTGGGCGGTGCGCCACTGGCGATGGCCTATAAGGCGGTGAATACCCTCGATTCAATGGTGGGCTACAAGCACGAAAAATACCGTGCGATCGGCATGGTCAGCGCCCGTATGGATGACCTGGCGAACTATATCCCCGCTCGTCTGAGCTGGCTTCTGCTGAGCATCGCGGCGTGGCTATGCCGTGACGATTTCTCCCGCGCGCTGCGCGTCGGCTGGCGCGACCGCTACAACCACAGCAGCCCCAACTGCGCGTGGGCAGAAGCGACGGTCGCCGGCGCGCTGGGCATCCGGCTTGGCGGACCCAACGACTATTTTGGTCAGCGCGTAGAAAAGCCGTGGATTGGCGACGCGCTGCGCCCGATTGCGGTAGACGACATTTCCCGAACGATTCGACTGATGTGGGTTTCCTCCACCCTGGCGCTGGCGCTGTGTATCGCAGCACGCTGGCTGATGGCTGGCGCGGCCTGAGGACAAGAGACAATGCAATACATCCAGCAACCCCAGGCGATTGAAGCCAAAAGTTTCGACATCATTGGCGAAATCATTCGCGAAACGCGGCCGGAATACCGGTTTGCCAGCCCGCTGCATGAGGCGATCGTCAAGCGGGTGATCCATACCACCGCAGATTTCGACTGGCTGGATATTCTCTGGTTTTCAGATGACGCGCTGGAGCAACTTTGCGCGGCGCTCCGTCGCCCGTCCGTTATCTATACCGATACCACGATGGCGCTCTCCGGGATCAACAAAACGCTGCTGGCCACGTTCGGGGGCGAATGTCGCTGCTATATCAGCGACCCGCGGGTGGTGGCGCAGGCAAAGGCCCAGGGAATCACCCGCTCGATGGCGGCCGTGGATATCGCCGTGACGGAAGAGAGCGAGAAGATCTTCGTCTTTGGCAATGCGCCCACGGCGCTGTTTCGCCTGCTTGAGCATGATGTTGCCGTCAGCGGCGTGGTGGGTGTTCCGGTGGGTTTTGTGGGGGCGGCGGAATCGAAAGAGGCGCTGACGCACAGCAATTTGCCCGCGATTGCGGCCCTTGGGCGCAAAGGCGGCAGCAATGTGGCTGCGGCGATTGTGAACGCCATGCTCTATTACCTGCAGGGGGCGCGATGAGCGATTCAACCTTCGATGCCCCGGTATGGCATAACGGGAAGGCGTTACGTAAAGGCTTCACCACCGGTTCCTGCGCGACCGCGGCAGCGAAAGTCGCCGCACTGATGGTGCTGCGCCAGCATCTTATTCATCAGATCTCCATTGTGACCCCCTCCGGCGTCACGCTGTGTCTGAACGTGGAATCGCCGCACATTGAAGGGCAGCAGGCGATTGCGGCCATCCGCAAAGACGGGGGGGATGACGTCGACGCCACACACGGCATGCTGATTTTCGCCCGCGTGATGCTCAACGACAGCGGCGAGATTACGCTTTCGGGCGGCGAGGGCGTGGGGACCGTGACGCGCAAAGGCATCGGCCTGCCCATCGGCAGCGCGGCGATCAACCGCACGCCGCGTCACACCATTGAGTCCGCAGTGCGCGAGGCGATTGGCCCGACGCGCGGGGCCAACGTGGAAATCTTCGCCCCTGAAGGCGAAGCGCGGGCGCAGAAAACCTACAACTCACGCCTCGGGATCCTGGGCGGGATTTCGATCATCGGCACCACCGGTATTGTCACACCGATGTCAGAGGAGAGCTGGAAACGCTCGCTCTCTCTGGAGCTGGAGATTAAACGCGCGGCGGGGCTGGAGCGGGTCGTGCTGGTGCCGGGCAATCATGGCGAGCGTTTTGTGCGCGAGCAGATGGGCATTGATCAAGATGTCGTGGTCACCATGAGCAACTTTGTCGGCTACATGATCGAAGAGGCGGTGCGGGTGGGGTTTCGCCAGATAGTGCTGGTCGGCCATCCCGGCAAGCTCATCAAAATTGCCGCCGGGATATTCCACACCCACAGCCATATCGCCGATGCGCGCATGGAAACGCTGGTGGCGCATCTGGCGCTGCTCGGCGCGCCGCTGGAGTTACTGACCCTTGTCAGCGATTGCGATACCACCGAGGCGGCGATGGAGCATATCGAAACCTGGGGTTTTCAGCCTATTTACGGCCACCTCGCCAAACGTATCTGCCTGCGCGTGATGCAGATGTTGCGCTTTACCAAAACTCCGCCGACCTGTGACGCCATTCTGTTTTCCTTTGATAACCAGGTGCTGGGTAGCAACCGTCCGGTCGAGGCGATTGCCCGGGAGCTGCAATGTTAACGGTCGTGGGAATGGGGCCTGCGGGATTGCATCTGATGACGCCCGCTGCGCGTGAAGCCATTGAGTGTGCCGATGCGCTGGTCGGCGGAAAACGTCATCTGCTGCAGTTCCCGGCGTTTTGCGGCGAGACGTTTGTCCTGGGCGCCAACATTCCGGCGCTGCTGGCCTGGGTTGAGGCGCGTCAGGAGAAAAAGGTGGTGATTGTCGCCTCCGGCGATCCGCTGTTTTACGGCATCGGATCGCGGATGGTGGCGCATTTCGGTATGGCGCGCGTGCGCATTATTCCCGGTATCAGCGCGGTGCAGTACCTGTGCGCGCAGGCGGGCATTGATATGAATGAGATGTGGCTCACCAGCAGCCATGGTCGCAGCGTAAATGTTGATGAGCTTGCACGGCATCGCAAAGTGGCGATGGTCACCGATAGCCAGTGCGGGCCGAAAGAGATTGCCGCGCAGCTGGTGGCACGCGGTAAGGGCCATCGCTGGATGGTGATTGGTGAAAACCTGGCGATGGAAAACGAACGGATCCACTGGCTGCCCGTCAGTGTGGTTAGTGCCGACTATGAAATGAATGCAGTGGTGATCCTCGATGAAAGATGAACTGTTTTTGCGCGGCGAAACGGTGCCGATGACCAAAGAGGCGGTACGCGCCCTTGCCATCGCAAAGCTTGCGCTGCACCGCGCCAGCCACCTGATTGATGTCGGCGCGGGGACCGGAAGTGTGTCGATAGAGGCGGCGCTGCAGTTTCCCTCGCTGCGCGTGACGGCCATTGAACGTAACCCTGCAGCTCTGCAGCTGCTTGCAGAAAATCGCCAGCATTTTGCCTGTCACAATATCGCTATTTTGCCGGGCGTAGCGCCGTTGCCGGTGGCGGATAAGGCCGATGCGGTATTTATGGGCGGCAGCGGTGGCCATCTGACCTCGCTTATTGACTGGTCCCTGCGCCAGCTACATCCAGGCGGACGTCTGGTGATGACGTTTATCCTGATGGAAAACCTCAATACCGCGCTGGCCCATCTGCAGGAGATCGGCGCGCAGGACATTGATTGCCTGCAAATGCAGGTCTCCGCACTGGCCCCGCTTGGCAGCGGCCACTATTTCAAACCGAACAATCCCGTTTTTGTTATCGCCTGTCAGAAGGAAGAACACCATGTCTGAGACGTTTGATTCCCGTTGCGTGTGGTTTGTCGGTGCTGGTCCCGGCGATCGAGAGCTCATTACGCTCAAGGGATACAAGCTGCTGCAGCAGGCGCAGGTGGTCATCTATGCCGGTTCGCTGATCAATACCGAACTGTTGGCATACTGCCCGCAGGGGGCGGAATGCCACGACAGCGCGGAACTCCATTTAGAACAGATCATTGACCTGATGGCGGCGGGCGTGAAGGCCGGAAAGACGGTGGTGCGTTTACAGACCGGTGATGTCTCCCTCTACGGCTCCGTCCGGGAACAGGGTGAAGAGTTGACCAAACGCGGAATCGCCTGGCAGGTGGTGCCCGGCGTCAGCGCCTTCCTCGGCGCTGCGGCGGAGCTTGGGGTGGAGTACACCGTGCCTGAAGTCTCGCAGAGCCTGATTATTACCCGCCTCGAAGGTCGTACGCCGGTGCCGGCGCGTGAACAGCTGGAGTCATTTGCCAGCCATCAGACCTCAATGGCGATTTATCTTTCGGTCCAGCGTATTCATCGGGTGGCGGAACGCCTGATTGAAGGCGGTTATCCAGACACCACGCCCGTTGCCGTCATTTATAAAGCGACCTGGCCGGAAAGCCAGACCGTACGCGGCACGCTGGCGGACATCGCCGACAAGGTACGCGAGGCGGGGATCCGCAAAACGGCGCTCATTCTGGTCGGGAAATTCCTGGGCGAGGAGTATCACTACTCAAAACTCTATGCCGCGGATTTTAGCCATGAATACCGTAAAGCCTGAGTCCATCGCGCTTTTTTGCCTGACCCCGGGCGGCGTGCGGCTGGCGAAGCGGCTGGCGGCGATGCTGCCGGTAACCTGCTTTACCAGCGAGCGTTTGCAGGAAGAGGGCTTTGTTCCCTTCGACGGCGGCTTTGCCCCGGCGGTTCGCGAGGCGTTCATGCACTACCCGTCGCTGATTTTTATCGGCGCAACCGGCATTGCGGTGCGCGTCCTGGCACCGTTAATCCACGACAAACTGATCGACCCGGCGGTGGTGGTGATCGATGAACGCGGGCAGCACGTGATTAGCCTGCTTTCCGGCCATGCTGGCGGGGCGAATGCACTGACCCACTACCTGGCGGGAATACTGGGGGCTGACCCGGTGATTACCACCGCCACGGACGTCAACGAGATGGCCGCGCTGGATACCCTTGCCTTCCAGCTGAATGCCCGAATGAGCGATTTCCGAACGACGGTAAAAATCGTCAACCAGATGCTGGTGAGCCACCAGCGGGTAGGGCTGTGGTGGGATGCGGAACTCGACGACGACGTCAGCCGGTGCGATCGGCGCGGGTTTATCACCGTGAGCGACCTGCATTACCTGCCGGAACTGGATGCGCTGGTGTGTATTACGCTGCGAAACACGCTGCCGGAACTGCCATTGCCGCACTGGAAGCTGGTCCCTCAGCGGGTCGTGGCGGGTATCGGCTGTCGACGCGACACACCGTTTCCGCTGCTGGCAACCCTGCTGGCGCGTCAGTTCGAGGCGCAACGGCTCGACCCGCTGGCCCTAAAAGCGATTGGCAGCGTCTCCCTTAAAAAAGACGAAGCGGGCTTGCTCCAGCTTGCCGCTTGCTGGGGTGTGCCGTTTGAAACCTTTACCGCTGACGCGCTGCGTGAGCACGAACATCGCTTTCCGGCCTCATCGTTTGTACGCCAGACGGTAGGCGTGGGAAGCGTCTCGGGTCCGGCAGCGTGGCTGCTGAGCCATGGGCAACTACGAGGAGAAACCCTGCGCGAACAGGGCGTCACTATCACTTTGGGAGTTTCACACTGATGTTAACCGTAATTGGAATCGGCCCTGGCTCGCAGGCCATGATGACCATGGAAGCTGTAGACGCGCTGCAGGCGGCAGAAATCATCGTTGGCTACAAAACCTATACCCATCTGGTGAAGGCCTTCACCGGCGACAAACAGGTGATCAAAACCGGTATGTGCAAAGAGATTGAACGCTGTCAGGCGGCGATCGAGCTGGCGCAGGCCGGGCATAACGTCGCGCTTATCAGCAGCGGCGACGCCGGTATTTATGGGATGGCGGGGCTGGTGCTGGAGTTGGTCAGCAAACAGAAACTGGACGTTGAGGTTCGCCTGATCCCCGGAATGACGGCCAGTATCGCCGCCGCATCTCTGCTTGGCGCACCGCTGATGCACGATTTTTGCCACATCAGCTTAAGCGATCTGCTGACGCCGTGGCCGGTCATCGAAAAACGTATTGTCGCCGCGGGAGAAGCGGACTTCGTCATCTGTTTCTATAACCCGCGCAGCCGGGGGCGCGAGGGCCATCTGGCACGGGCGTTTGAGCTGCTGTCCGCCAGCAAAAGCCCGCAAACGCCGGTAGGGGTAGTGAAGTCTGCCGGGCGTAAAAAGCAGGAGAAGTGGTTAACCACGCTGGGCGACATGGACTTTGAACCGGTCGATATGACAAGCCTGGTGATCGTCGGAAATAAAGCCACCTTCGTTCAGGAGGGGCTGATGATCACCCCCCGGGGCTATGTGCTGTGAACTATGGCGACGTGCTGGTCATGGGCGGCACCAGCGATGCCCGCGCGATCTGCCAGCAACTGGATGCGGCGGGCGTGGCCTACACCCTGTCGGTGGCAACACCCACCGGGCAGCGGCTGGCGGGCGATATTAACGGTCAGGTGCGCTGTGGCCGCCTGGAGCCACAACAGATGGTTGACTGGCTGGCGGAAAACAGGACCCGCTGGGTGATTGACGCTTCGCATCCCTACGCTGAGGTGGTCAGCCGCAACATCCTGACGGCCTGTGAAACGGTGGGGGTGTTGCTTAGCCGCTATCAGCGCCCCGAACAGCTCAGCGAGCTGACGCATCCGCTGCTCTACAGCGTGCCGGGAATTGAAGAGGCCTGCTACATCGCGCGGCGGCTGGGCGAACGGGTGCTGTTGACCACCGGCAGTAAAGATCTGGCGCGCTGGCGCGCAGGTCTGCCGGAGAAAACGCTGATGGCCCGGGTTTTGCCAGTGCCCGAGGTCATCGAGCAATGCGCCGGACTTGGCTTTGGCGTTACCGAGATCTTTGCTATGTGCGGGCCCTTCAGCGCTGAATTTAACGCGGCGTTTTATCGCCAGTGCCGGGCTGACGTGATGATAACCAAAGCCTCCGGCGCAGAAGGTGGCTATCAGGAGAAGGTTCAACCCTGTCTGGATGCGGGCATCCCCTGCATCGTGATTACACGCCCGGCACCGCTGGTGACGGGAGAGGAATTACTGGAAAGTCAGGCCGCATTCGCCGGGCGTTTAGCGCGCTGGCTGGCCGCTGCTTAAGGAGTTAGAGATGAAAAAGGCGCTTCTGGTGGTCAGCTTTGGTACCAGCTACCACGATACCTGCGAGAAGAATATTGTGGCGTGCGAGCATGCGCTGGCGGAAAGCTGCCCTGACCGCGAGCTGTTTCGGGCATTCACCTCCGGGATGATCATTCGCAAGCTCAAACAGCGTGACGGCATTGAGATCGACACGCCGCTGCAGGCGCTGAAAAAGCTTGCGGCTCAGGGATATCAGGACGTGGCGATCCAGTCTCTGCACATCATCAACGGCGATGAGTACGAGAAAATTGTCCGTGAAGTGCAGAGCCTGCGCCCGCTGTTTACCCGCCTGACGCTGGGGGCACCGCTACTGAGCAGCCACGACGATTACGCGCAGCTGATGCGCGCATTGCAACAGCAAATGCCGACGCTTGGGGCCACGGAAAAAGTGGTGTTTATGGGCCACGGTGCCAGCCATCACGCCTTTGCGGCCTATGCCTGCCTCGACCACATGATGATGGCCCAGAGCTTCCCGGCCCGCGTCGGCGCGGTGGAGAGCTATCCGGAAGTCGACATCCTGATTGAGAGCCTCGGTAAAGAAGGCGTCACCGGCGTGCATTTGATGCCGCTGATGCTGGTGGCCGGCGATCACGCCATCAACGATATGGCCTCTGATGACGAAGACTCCTGGAAGACGTTGTTTAACGCCGCCGGGATCCCGGCGACGCCGTGGCTGAGCGGGCTGGGTGAAAACCCGGCGGTACGCGCAATGTTCGTCGCCCATTTACAGCAGGCGCTGAGTATGGCGCTGGAGGAGGCGGCATGAGCGGCAAACTGTACGCCCTGAGTACCGGACCGGGCGCGCCGGATCTTATCACCGTGCGTGCCTCACGGATCCTTGGTTCGCTGGATATTCTCTACGCCCCGGCGGGCCGCAAAGGCGGCGATAGCCTGGCGCTTTCTATCGTCCGGGCGTTTATCGGCGAACAGACCGAAATCCGCTGCTGTCACTTTCCCATGAGCGCCGACAGTGCTGAAAAGGAGGCGGTGTGGGATGAGGTGGCCGACGCGTTAGTGCGTGAGGTGAACGACGGGAAACAGGTTGGTTTTATCACCCTGGGCGATGCCATGCTGTTCAGCACGTGGGTGTTTTTACTTCAGCGCATCGGCAGCCCGGACTGGCTGGAGATTGTGCCCGGCGTGACGTCGTTTGCCGCGATTGCCGCGCGTTCAAAAATGCCGCTGGCGATGGAACAGCAGTCGCTGGCGGTGATTTCCTGTACCGTGCCGGAAGCGGAGATTGCGCACGCGCTGCAGCAACACGACAGCCTGGTGCTGATGAAGGTCTATGGCCGGTTTGCGCGCATCAAAGCGCTGCTGACGCAGGCCGGACTGCTGGACTGTGCACTGATGATGTCAGAGGCCACGCTCCCCGGCGAGCTGTGCTGGCGGCATCTGGATGAGGTTGCTGATGACCAGCCGTTACCCTATTTCTCGACCATTCTGGTCAACAAACAGTGGGAGTATGCGCAATGAAACTGGAACAACAGCTTAAACAGCTGTCATTAAGTGGCCTGGCGGCGGCGCTATTGCTGATGGTGGTGCCGGAGCAGGCGTTCGCGATGCATATCATGGAAGGGTTTTTACCGCCGATGTGGGCGCTGGCGTGGTGGCTGCTCTTCTTACCGTGCCTGTGGTACGGGCTGGTGCGCCTGCGTCGTATCGTGCAGGAGGATAACCACCAGAAAATCCTGCTGGCTCTGTGCGGGGCGTTTATTTTCGTGCTGTCGGCGCTGAAGATCCCATCGGTAACCGGCAGTTGCTCGCATCCGACCGGCGTGGGGCTCGCCGTGATTCTGTTCGGGCCGGGCGTCGTCGCCATCCTCGGTGCCATCGTGCTGCTGTTTCAGGCGCTGTTGCTGGCGCACGGCGGGTTAACCACGCTTGGCGCGAACGGCATGTCGATGGCGGTGATTGGGCCGGTTGTCGGGTACATGGTGTGGAAGATGGCCTGCCGTGCCGGGCTTCGCCGTGACGTTGGGGTATTTTTGTGCGCCATGCTGGCGGATCTGGTGACCTATTTTGTCACCTCGGTCCAGCTTGGCGCGGCGTTCCCGGACCCGACGACGGGTGCTGCGGGCTCGATGGTGAAATTCATGGGCATTTTCTGCCTGACGCAAATCCCCATCGCCATCGCGGAGGGCTTGTTAACCGTCATGATTTATGACCAGTTGACCAAACGTCGGCTGATTACCGCACAAGGATACTGAGATGAAAAAGACACTGATGCTGTTGGCGATGGTGCTCGCCCTGATCGTAATGCCATTTTTTATCGATCACGGTGGCGAATTTGGTGGCTCGGATGGTGAAGCCGAAAATCAAATCCAGGTTGTGGCACCGCATTACACGCCATGGTTCACGCCACTCTATGAACCCGCCAGCGGCGAAATTGAAAGTCTGCTGTTTACGCTCCAGGGGTCCATTGGCGCAGCGGTGATTTTCTATATTTTGGGCTACACCAAAGGCAGACAGCGCCGTGATGACCGGGCTTGACAGGCTGAGCTACCAGAGCCGCTGGGCTCAGGTTGCGCCGGAACGCAAGTTTCTGCTCTGGCTGGCGCTGATGACTCTGGCGTTTGCGCTGCCGCCGCTGGGGCAGGGGATCGTCCTGGCGCTGACGGCGGGACTGACCTGCTGGCTGCTGCGGATGACCTTCTGGCGCTGGTGTCGCTGGATGTCGCTGCCGTTTGGCTTTCTGCTGGTCGGGGTACTGACGATCCTCTTTAGCGTCACCCGTGATCCGCATACGCTGGCGGTGAGCGTTCCGGTGGGGCACTACTGGCTGGGGATAACTGCTTCCGGGCTGACCGCCGCTAACGAAACCTTCTGGCGCAGCCTTACCGCGCTGGCGGCAACCTTCTGGCTGGTGCTGAACCTGCCCTTTCCGCAGCTGATTGTGCTGCTTAAGCGGGCGCGCGTGCCGCGCCTGCTTACCGAGCAGATTCTGCTGACCTGGCGCTTTATTTTTATTCTGTTAGACGAAGCGCTGGCGATTCACCGCGCGCAGACGCTGCGTTTTGGCTATCGTAGCCTGCCAAAAAGTTATCGCTCGCTGGCGATGCTGGTCGGTTTGCTGTTTACCCGGGTGCTGATTCGCTATCAGCAGATGGCGACCACGCTGGATATTAAACTCTACCAGGGTGATTTTCCCCTGTAAGGAATCGCACCATGCTGACCACCGCCGATCTCTGGTTTCGCTATCAGGAGACGCATGTACTCAAAGGGCTGACGCTGGATTTTTCGACGCATGCCGTCACCGGGCTAGTGGGAGCTAATGGCTGCGGAAAGTCGACGTTATTTATGAACCTGAGCGGTCTGCTGAAGCCGCAGCAGGGGGAGGTGCTGTGGCAGGGGAAGCCGCTGGACTACAGCAAGCGCGGACTGCTGGCGCTCCGTCAACAGGTCACAACGGTGTTTCAGGACCCCGATCAGCAGATCTTCTATACCGATATCGATAGCGACATCGCCTTCAGCCTGCGTAACCTGGGCGTAGCGGAACCGGAGATTGCGCGGCGCGTCGACGATGCGCTGACGCTGGTCGACGCGCAGCGTTTTCGCCAGCAGCCGATCCAGTGCCTGAGCCATGGGCAAAAGAAGCGGGTCGCCATTGCCGGGGCGCTGGTGCTGGGGGCACGCTATCTTCTGCTGGACGAGCCCACGGCCGGGCTTGATCCTTCAGGACGCTCGCAGATGATCGAGATCATCAGGCGCATTGTGGCGCAGGGGAACCACGTGGTGATCTCCAGCCATGATATTGACCTGATTTACGAAGTCAGCGATGCCGTTTACGTGCTGCGCCGGGGAGAAGTGCTGGCGCACGGCGCGCCGGGTGAGGTCTTCGCTCGCGGCGAGCTGATGGAACGGGTCGGATTAACGCAGCCCTGGCTCGTTAAACTGCACGCGCAGCTTGGCCTGCCGTTGTGTAAAACCGAAGATGAATTTTTCAGCCGCATGCGAAAACAAAACGCAATGAAGGAGGCCTCATGACGCAGGCAATTATGTTGCAGGGCACCGCTTCTGACGTCGGCAAAAGCGTCCTGGTGGCGGGGCTGTGCCGGATTTTTTATCAGGATGGCCTGCGTACCGCGCCGTTTAAGTCGCAGAATATGGCGCTCAATTCCGGTATCACGCCGGAGGGAAAAGAGATGGGGCGCGCGCAGATTCTTCAGGCGCAGGCGGCGGGGATTACGCCGGACGTACGGATGAATCCGGTATTGTTAAAACCAACCAGCGACCGTAAAGCGCAGGTGGTGCTGATGGGGCAGGTGGCAACCGATATGGACGCGGTCAGCTACCACGAGTACAAACCGCGCCTGCGGGAGCAGATCCGCGATGTCTATAACAGCCTGGCCGGGGAGTATGACGTGCTGGTGCTGGAAGGTGCGGGCAGCCCGGCGGAGATCAACCTGCGCGATCGCGATATCGTCAACATGGGCATGGCCGAAATGGCGCAGTGCTCGGTGATCCTCGTGGCGGATATTGACAGAGGCGGCGTATTTGCCGCCATCTACGGTACGCTGGCGCTTCTGCACGACCACGAGCGGGCGCGCGTGAAAGGGGTCATCATCAATAAATTTCGTGGCGATGTTGCGCTGCTTTACTCGGGTATTGAGCAGATTGAAAACCTGACCGGCGTGCCGGTACTGGGCGTTATGCCGTGGCTGGATGTCGATCTGGAAGACGAAGACGGCGTGGCGCTGCAAAAGGGAAAATACCTGCGAACCGCGCGGCGCGATATCGACATCGCCGTGGTGCAGGTACCGCATATCTCCAATTTCACCGATTTTAACGCGCTGGCGGCGCAGCCCGATGTTCGCGTGCGCTATGTCCGTTATCCCCAGGAGCTGGCGGGGGCTGACCTCGTGATTCTACCCGGCAGTAAAAATACGCTGGGGGATCTGGCCTGGCTGCGGGAAAGCGGTATGGCGCACGCTGTGCTCCAGTCACACCAGCAGAACGTACCCGTCATGGGCATTTGCGGCGGCTACCAGATGCTTGGCGACACCATCATCGATGAGGTGGAATCTGGTATGGGAACCCAGCCAGGGCTGGGTCTGCTCCATACCGTGACCCGCTTCGCGCAGCGAAAAACCACGACGCAGGTTTCGGCGCAGATGGCGTCGGCGCTCCCGGCGTGGCTTAAGTCGGCGGCGGGCATTAAGGTGCAGGGTTATGAGATTCATATGGGAGAGACCCGTCTGACAGCCGACGATTATCCGGCACTGTTTCTGGAAAAAGAGGGCGAGCGCATAGCGGACGGCGCCATCAGCGCGGACGGGCAGGTGATAGGGACGTATCTCCACGGGTTGTTCGATAACGATGCCTTCACGCGCGCGATGGTGGATGGCTTACGCCAGCGCAAAGGATTGGCACCATTAGACGTTGCGGTAGATTACGCGGGCTACAAAGCGCAACAGTTTGATCTCTTAGCCAGCGCGATGAGAGAACACATTGATATTAAAAAGATCTATCAAATAATGCAGGAGCATCAGGAGGTGGGGGCATGATTTTAGTCACCGGAGGCGCGCGCAGCGGGAAAAGTGCGCACGTCGAACAGCTGGCGGCGGCGCAGTGCGAGCGTGTGCTGTATATCGCGACGTCGGTGATTACCGATGAAGAGATGGCGCTGCGCGTTGACAAGCACCGCGCACAGCGTCCTGCGCACTGGCGAACCTGGGAAGGGTATCGCGATCTGGGCGACGTGATTCGCCATCAGGTGCAGCCGGGCGAAGGCGTGGTTCTGGAATGCGTCACCACTCTGTTGTCGAACCTGCTCTATGACGCCAGCGGCGGCGCTTCGCCGGAGACCCTCGATTTTTCCGCGCTTGAGGCGGTGCTGCAACAGCAGGTGGACGACCTGATTGCGGCCTGCCAGCAGTCGGCGGCGCCGGTTTATATTGTGACCAATGAGCTGGGCATGAGCATCACGCCCGAGAATCGGCTGGCGCGTCATTTTGTTGATATTGCCGGTCGCGCGAACCAAAGGCTGGCGCAAGCGGCACAGGAAGTGTGGCTGGTTGTCTCGGGAATTGGGGTAAAGATTAAATGCCGTTAAAAATGTTGTGGGCGACGCTGGGATTTATTACCCGCATTCCGGTGCCGCAAAAGTGGAGCGACGGCGTTGAATTTTCACAGTATGGCCGTGGCGTACCCTGGTTCCCCGTGGTGGGCCTGATCGTTGGGGTTTTGGCCGCCTTAGGCTATCTGGCGGTGAGCCAGACCGGCGGGGGGATTTATATCGGTGCCGTCGCCTGGGTACTGGCGCTGGTGCTGCTGACCGGTGGGTTTCATCTGGACGGTCTGGCGGACACTTGTGATGGCGTGTTTTCTGCCCGTACCCGCGAACGGATGCTGGAGATTATGCGCGATAGCCGGTTGGGGACCTACGGCGGTCTGGCTATCGTATTCTGCATCCTTATCAAGGTCGCAGCGGCGATCTCCCTGGCTCACCTTCCGGTTCATACCCTGTTTGCGCTGCTGGTGTGCGCGCCGATCGTCGGGCGAACGGGAATGGTGTTGGTCATGTATCGGCAGCACTATGCGCGCGAAGGTGCAGGGATGGCAAACGCCTATCTCGGCCATATCAGCGGCAAAGAGACGGTCATCACCCTCTGCATCGGCGTGGCGCTCGTGGGGCTGCTGGCGGGGATGCAGGGGCTTGTCGCCAGCGTCATCACCTGGATTGTCGTCAACGCGGTAAAGATCTTTTTAAGCCGCCGACTGAACGGGCTGACGGGGGATACCCTGGGCGCGATGGAGGAGATCGGCGAAATGGCCTTCCTTCTGGCGCTTCTGTGGTTCTGATGTATGCGTATTTTTCTGGTCCGACACGGTCAAACAACCGCTAACATCAGCGGCGTGTTTTACGGGAGCACCGATCTGTCGCTCTCGCCGCAGGGCATTGCGCAAAGCCAGCGTGTTGCCGGGTACCTGTCCGGGGTCGCGTTCGGGCAAACGCGCGTCAGCGCGCTCCAGCGTTCGCAGCAAACGGCGCGGCTTATCGTGCCGACAGCCCATGATATCCATGTTGATGCGCGTCTTAATGAGCTGGATTTTGGTGAATGGGAGATGCGGCACTTCAGCGACATCGAAAAAGAACATCCCGCGTCGTGGCAGAGCTGGATGGATGACTGGCAAAACGCCACGCCCGACGGCGGCGAGGCCTTCCCGCATTTCGCCGCGCGCGTCAGGGCGGCGGCGGATGAGATGAGTCAACTACAGCAGCGCGAAGACACGCTTATTGTGGCGCATCAGGGCGTGCTGAGCCTGCTGCTGGCAACCTGGTTAGGGATGCCCGTGGCGGCAATGTGGCATTTCCCGTTCAGTCACGATGCCTACACGGTCGTTGAAAATCGGGCCGGGCATTGGGTGTTACGCGTATTTAATGGCAGAAACGTTTGGCAAACTGAGGAATGAGGGTGTGAGGATGGGGACAGTGAAGGAGCTGGCGGCGGCCATCAGACCGCTTGATAAACAGAAGATTCAGGCGGCCTCACGGCATGTTGATGGCTTAATAAAGCCGACAAACAGCCTCGGTCGGCTGGAGAGCCTGGCTATACAGCTTTCGGGAATGTGGGGAATCGACAGGCTCGATAATCTGCAAAAAGAGATTATCGTCATGTGCGCCGACCATGGCGTATTTGATGAAGGTGTGGCCGTGACGCCGAAAGTGGTGACCTGGCTTCAGGCCGTCAATATGCAAAAGGGGGTGACCGGGGTGTGCGTGCTGGCCCGCAATAGCCAGACGTCGGTGCTGCCCGTTGACATCGGTATTGACGGTGAGCCTATCGACAATATGCTCAGCCTTAAACTCTCGCGTGGCAGCGGTAATATCGCCCAGGGGCCGGCGATGAGCCGCCAGGATGCCGAGCACCTGCTGCTGGCGAGCGCCAGCCTCGTTAAACAACGCGCTCAGGAGGGGATCTCCATCTTTGGCGTTGGCGAGCTGGGTATTGCCAACACGACACCGGCCTCGGCAATCATCAGCGTGCTGACCGACAGCGATCCGCATGATGTGGTGGGGATTGGGGCCAATTTGCCGCAGGATCGGGTGCAGCATAAGGAAACCGTTGTCCGTCAGGCGATACGCATTAACCAGCCGGATGCGCGCGATGCGGTTGATGTTCTGGCCAAAGTCGGCGGCTATGACCTGGTGGGCATGACCGGGGTGATATTGGGCGCTGGCGCATGCGGATTGCCAGTGGTGTTAGACGGTTTTCTCTCTTATGCCGCGGCCATCGCCGCCTGTCAGATTGCACCAGAAGTTAAGAGCTACTGTATTCCCTCTCATTTTTCCGCCGAAAAAGGTGCCAGACGTGCGCTGGAGCACCTTGGGCTGGCGCCGTTTATCCATCTTGATATGCGTCTTGGCGAAGGGAGCGGTGCCGCGCTGGCAATGTCTATCGTCAGTGCGGCCTGCGCAATGTACTGCGAGATGGGGCAACTGGCGCAAAGCGGCATTGAGTTGCCGGTTCCGGCATGACGGAAAAGTAAAAACCTGCGATAGCAGTATCGCAGGTTTTTTTGTGTACAGGAAACCCCAGCCCGGCAGGTAGCCGGAAAGCGTCCAGCTTTGGGCCAGCGGTCAACCCCCCTTAACAGGGCATTCTGGTGCTGAGGATACGACGTCGATACTGCAGCGGCGTCTGACGCATCATCTTTTTAAAGCAGGTGATGAAATAGGTCACCTCGCTAAACCCGACGGCCAGGGCAATAGTGTCAATACTCTCATCGCTGTACCGTAACAGATCGCAGCTGCTTTTTATCCGCCGGGTCAGCAAATATTCGTGGATGCTGCCCCCGGTCTGCTGGCGGAAAATGCGTGAGGTATAGCTGCGCGAAAGCCCCAGGTCGTGCGCTAGCTGGTCGAGCGAAAACTTGCTGGTATAGTGGGCTTCTATCCAGCTCATAATCCGCGAGGCGACGGTCTGCTGGCGCGGCGGGTAGGGCTGAGGTTGCTCGGGAAGAAATGCCATGAGCTGCATCACCAGAAATGCCACCTCGCAGGCCTCGGTCTGCTCGTTGCCCTCCAGGCGCTGGAACTGCTCAAGGATCCTCTCGATAAACGCCGCGTGCTCGCTGAGATCGTAGATTTGCGCGGGCAGATTGCTGGCGGCCAGCGCGGCGAACCTGGCCTGATGGCGCGGGAAGTCGCTAAGCGCACTTTCGACGACTGCTTGCTCAATGTGCATAGTGGTGCGGTGATAGGGGTTTTTATCGCTATGATCGACCTGCACTTTGTGCAAACGGAAGGGCGGGAAGATAAATAATCGCCCCGGACGGGCGGTGTAGTGCTGATTATCCACCACCACGATGCCGTAGCCGCTGGAAATGTAGAGCAATTCAACGCATTGATGCCAGTGGTAGTAAATCGCGCTGCTGGCGTACAGGCGGTTAAAAGAAATGGCCTGCCGATCGAGCGTAATGCGTTCCAGCAGCTGCGTTTCACCCATTTTACCTCCAGGACAACAGATTTAAATTTTTAGGCCATCATTTGTAATTTATCCTCCTCACGATCGATAAAATCCAGCAAAAATGAAATGGTGGTTCAATTTTGTGAGTCTGCTCACTCAGTGCCGGGAATAAAAGCAGTTACTCTTCATCCGGACGTCGCACTCGTGGCTTTAAAAAGCCTAATAACAATAAGTTATCTCTACCCTCGTGTAATGCGGGAGGACCCTGTGCAACCTGAAAATATTAATCTGGATAATCCACTGACAAGTCGTGAAGAGGTGCTACGGCTGGTTAACGATATGCTAAACGCAGTGGCGCCTTACTTTAAAAACGACGCCAGCCGCATTGATTTAGCGAACTTTACCGCTCACTACGGCCAGCAGGTCGCGAGCATGGAAACGTTTTCCCGTCTCCTGTGGGGCGTAACGCCGTTGTTGGCTGGCGGCAGTGAGCCGCAACACTTCTCCTTTTATTTACAGGCGATAAAAAACGGTACCAATCCGCAGCATGCCGATTACTGGGGCGACGTTGCGCCTTACGATCAGCGAATCGTCGAGATGGCGGCCTACGGGCTGCTGCTGGCGCTGGCGGGCGATACCGTACTGGCACACTTCTCTGAGACCGAGAAAGAGAATTTATGGCGCTGGCTAAAGCAGTGCGAGACCCAGGATATCCCCGATAACAACTGGCACTTCTTTCCTATTCTGGTGCAGGTCGGCTTCCATTATTGCGGCATGCCGGCCAACTCGCAGGTGCTTGAAAATCATTTTGCTGCCATGGAGCACTACTATCTCGGCGATGGCTGGTACGCCGATGGTCCGGGGCGGCCGCGCGACTATTACATCTCAATGGGCTTTCATTTCTATGGCCTGATTTACGCGAAGCTCATGGTCGATGTCGATCCAAAGCGTTGTGCAACGCTGCGTCACCGGGCCGCGCGTTTCTCCTCTGACTTCATCCATTTCTTCGCCGAAGACGGCGCGGCGATCCCGTTTGGCCGGAGCCTGACCTACCGCTTTGCCGAGGCGGCGTTCTGGAGTGCGGCGGCCTTCGCCGGGCTGGAGGTCTTTTCGCCTGGGGTCATAAAGGGCATCGTTCTGCGTCATCTGCGCTGGTGGCTGAAGCAGCCGATGTTCGACCGCGACGGCGTACTGAGTGTCGGTTACAGCTACCCGAACCTGGCGATGGCGGAAGACTACAACGCACCGGGTTCGCCGTACTGGGGCCTGAAGACCCTGCTGGTGCTGGCATTAGATGAGGGCGATGCCTTCTGGCAGGCGGCAGAGCTGCCGCTGCCGTCGCTGCCCGTACAGCACACGATAGCCCACGCGGATCAGGTGGTGGTGCGTCAGGCCGATCACTTGTGGATGCTGACTTCCGGCCAGCTGGAGCTAAACAACTTCGTCAATACCGAAGCGAAATACTGCAAATTTGCCTATTCCACCCGCTTTGGCTTCACCATCGAACGCGGGCGCTACGGCCTGAACCACGCCGCGCCCGATTCGATGCTGCTGCTGGCCGAAAAGGATAACTACTGGCGTGGCCGCCGCGAATGCCAGCACGTGGTCACCGCAGACGGCACCATTTACAGCATCTGGCTGCCGTGGCGCGATGTGGTGATTGAGAGCTGGCTGCTGGCGCTGGGCGACTGGCAACTGCGCGTCCATCGTATCAATACCCGGCGCGCGCTGGATTGCGCGGAGGGTGGCTTTAGCCTGGCGAACCGCCCGCAGCCGCAGGTACATGAGAGCGACAGCGCCTGCTGGTTACGCAATCCCCAGGATGTATCAGCCATTTTCTGTCTGCATCCGCACGCCCGCCGCGGCGAGACGGTGTTGACGCCGCCAAACAGTAATCTATTGTTCGCCGAGCGCGCGGCGGTGCCGCTGCTGCGCGGCGAACTCGACCCCGGTAAGCATGTGTTGATAAGCGCGGTGTGGGCGGGAAATGCCGCCGACTTCGATCCGCAACGCTGTCCACAGGCCATCATTAGCGATGATGCGGTACGCTTCGTGACGGCACGACAAGAAATGACGCTCGTTCTGGCCCAGGAGGCATCGCTATGAGCACATCATCGTCCGTACGCGCCGCACAGTACAAAATGAGTACCTTTGTTTTCCTTTACTTCTTCACGTGGTCATCCAGCTTTGGCCTGTACGCCTTATGGCTGAGCCAGAAAGTGGGCCTAGATAGCATCACCATCGGCAGCGTGTTCGCCATCAATGGCGTCTTCGCGGTGGTCCTGAAGCCGGTGTACGGCTACATCATGGACAAAATCGGCATGAGCAAGTGGCTGCTCTATTTTGTCTGCACCATTTCTGCGCTGATGGTGCCGTTCTTTGCGCTGGTGTATCAGCCGCTGCTGCAAAGCCATGCGATGGCGGGGATTATCATCGGCGCGCTGTATCTGAGCCTGGGCTGGTACGCCGGCGTGGCGGCGTCTGAATCTTACGCCGACCGCTTTAGCCGCCTGTACGGGCTGGAGTTTGGCCGCATCAGAATGTGGGGTTCGCTGGGCTGGGCGATGGCGGCTTCGGTCTCCGGGCTGTTGTTTAACTTCACGCCGCTGGCCAACTTTCTGCTCAGCAGCGGTACCTCGGTACTGATGCTGCTGGTGCTGATTAGCCTCAAAATCGGCGATGAGCAACTGCGCAATAACAGCGTCATCTCCGCCAATAAGATCGTTTTTGCCGATGTGTTGATGCTGCTGAAAAACCGCAAATTCTGGATGTTCAGCCTCTACGTCGCCGGGGTGGCGTGGATGATGTTTATCGCCGAACAGCAGTTCCCGCGCTACTTCGTATCATTCTTCGCTACCAAAGAGCAGGGAAATGCCTGGTACGGCTACCTGAGCACCGTCCAGTCGGGGATGGAGTTCGTGATGATGATGTTTATCCCGTGGCTGGTGAACCACTACGGCGCTAAGCGCGGCCTGCTGTTCTGCGGCTGCGTGGTAGGAGCACGGCTGATCGCCTCCGGACTGACCAGCGACCCGATTGTTATCTCCATCATCAAACCGTTTTATGGCGTCGAGATCGCGCTGCTGCTGATATCGGTCTTCAAATACATTGCCGAACATTTCCATCGTCGGGTTAACGCCACGATGTACCTGCTGGGCTACCAGGCGATGATTTACGTTGGCTCGATTGTGGTCGCTCCGCCTGCCGGCTACCTGTACGACAGGATAGGCTTTGAGCATACCTATCTGCTGATGGGCTGCTGCGCCCTGATATTTACGCTGATTTCCGCCTTTACGCTGTCGCGCTGCCAGTCGACGCGCGATTCCTCACGCCCCTTTGCTCCGGCTTTAGAGACCGCCCCGGTTGAACCGGCCAAACATTAATTCAGGAGTTGTTATGACCAAATCTGTTATCACCGAAGCGCTGCGGCCAATCGAACTGCATCAGGTCGATCGCCTGGCGCTGAGCCAGAAGCTGGAAGCGGCCTTAACCCGCGTAACGCGCAAGATCGACAACAATATTGTCGCCTTCGGCGATAAGTTCCCCGGCGAAGCCTGTGAGAATGGGGTCTGGCCGCGTACCGATAACGTGGAGTGGACCACCAGCTTTTGGTCTGGCCAGCTGTGGCTGGCCTGGGAGATGACCGGCAAAGCGCATTATCGCGAAGCTGCCGAGCGCTATTTACCGTCGTTCGCCAGGCGCATTGAGCAGCGTATCGACACCGCAACGCACGATCTCGGGTTCCTCTATTCGCTCTCCTGCATCAGCGCCTGGCGGCTCACCGGCAACGAAGCCGCTCGCCAGTCGGCGCTGCTGGCTGCCGAGCGTCTGATGGAGCGTTTTAACCCGACGGCCAACATTATTCAGGCATGGGGCGATTTAAACGATCCGGAGCAGCAGGGGCGAATGATCATCGACTGTAATATGAACCTGCCGCTGCTGTACTGGGCCAGCGAACAGACCGGCGACCCACGTTACGCGCAAGCGGCGACGGCTCACGCCGGACAGGCCGCGAACTATATCGTGCGTGAAGATGCCTCGACGTATCACACCTGGTATATGGATGTGCAGACGGGTGCGCCGCGCTTTGGTAATACCCATCAGGGCTACAGCGATACCTCGTGCTGGTCGCGCGGCCAGGCGTGGGGCATTTACGGCTTCCTGCTCAGCTATCAGCATACTGGCGATAAGCAGATGGTTGAGCTGTCACGCAGCCTGGCGCATTACTTCCTCAACCGTCTGCCGGAAGATGATGTTTGCCACTGGGATCTGGCCCTGCTCGGTACCGACGCCGTGCGCGACAGTTCAGCGGCGGCGATTGCCGCCTGCGGCCTGCTGGAGCTGGTCAAGGCGCTGCCGACGCTCGACGCAAACCGTGCGTATTATGAAGAGATGGCGCTGCGCATTGCGCAGTCGCTGACCGATAACTACCTTGCTCGTGACGACGATCCGACCGAAGGGCTGCTGCAGCACTCGGTTTATCATATGGGCAGCGGTAAGGGCGTCGATCAGTGCTGTAGCTGGGGGGACTATTTCTATCTTGAGCTGCTGGCGCGGCTGCGACAGATTTGGCATCCGTACTGGTAACCCTTAAGCCATGGAGAGCAAGATGAAAAGCGTAGCCGTGCTATTAGCCCCCGGTTTTGAAGAGGGGGAAGCGATTGTCACTATCGATATCCTGCGCCGCCTGAATATTACGGTTCAGACGATTGCCTGCGGCGAGAGTTGCGAAGTGGTGAGTTATCACGCCATCTCGATGGTGGCGGATAGCACCCTGAAGGCCAGCGTTGATCAGACCTTTGACGCCGTGGTGTTACCGGGCGGCCCGGAAGGCGGCGTTAACATGAGGAAAAGTGCGGAGGCGATCGCCTTCATTCGGCGGCATGATGAAGCGGGCAAATATATCTGCCCGATTTGCTCCGCCGCCGCCCGCGTGCTGAGCGGCAACGGACTGCTCAAGGGGCGTCGCTATGTCTGTTCCGGCGATTTATGGAAAACCGTCAGCGATGGCATTTACGTCGATGCCGACGTGGTGGAAGACGGCAATCTGCTGAGTGGCCGTGGGCTGGGTAACGTATTTGATTTCGCCTTTACCCTGGCGGCGCGATTACAGGGCGATGAGACATTGGCGCGCGAGCAGGCCAGTCATATTAATTACCCCTTATCCGGACGACTTGTTTGAAAACCCTCCGGCTATGCCGGAGGCTATTTATTTCGTTTTACAGCCCGATCACCAGCTCCCCGGAATGACTCCGCGAACAGCATAGCGCCACATGCTGATTTACCGCGCTTTTTTCCGCTTCCGACTGCACGCTATCCCGGTGATCCACCACGCCGTCAATCACCGGCGTCAGGCAGGCGCCGCAGATCCCCATTTCGCAGGACAGCGGCACGTCCACGCCGTTTGCCTGTAACACCTGGGCGATAGTTTTATCCGCTGGCACCGGCCAGCGCTCGCCGGTGGAGGCCAGTTTGACCGTAAAAATCTCACCCGTTTCACCGCAGGAGAGAGGGGCAACAGGCTGGAACGCCTCGCTGTGAAGTTGGGCGTCCTCCCAACCCTTCGCCGTCGCGACCTCCCGCACTTTTTCCATGAATCCTGCCGGACCGCAGATCCAGGCGTGAAGTCCCTCCTCAGCCGCCGGGAGATGCTCTGCCAGCGCTGTGCGCGGGCTGGCGGTATGAATGATGCACTCAGCAAACGGCGAGAGTTCGCGCGCAAACGCCGCGCTTTCGCGGTTTCTGACGTAATAGTGCAGCGTAAACGGTGTTCCGGCCGCCTTCAGCTGCAGGGCCATCGCATACAGCGGCGTAATGCCAATGCCCGCCGCCAGCAGCAAAACCCGTTCTGCCGGAAGAAGCGGAAACAGGTTGCGTGGGGCAGAGATCAATAATTTCTGTCCGGGACGCAGCGTATCGTGCACATAGCGCGACCCGCCGCGCGAGGCGGTTTCCCGGCCCACGCAGATAAGATAGCTCTCGTCCTGACATGACCCGGTCAGGGAATACTGGCGCACCACCCCGCAGGACAGGTGCACGTCTATGTGCGCCCCCGGCTGCCATTCCGGCAGCGCTTCACCGTTTTCAGCGATCAGCCGGACGGCGAGACTTTTATCCCCTTCACGCCATATCCCGTCAACAATCACGCTCAACATATCGGCCTCCATCAGACCAGGAAAAACTCGCCAAAACCCATTTTTTTCAGTCCCCGGCGGTAGGCAATCGAGCTTTTATCCGCCGGAATATGGGCTTCAAGGGTCAGGTCCAGCGGCAGGCTTTCCGGGCGCTGGGTTTCGACCATCAAACGATCCTCTTCAAAAATGCGCAGATTGAAGGCATGCACATCTTCCACCGGAATATGCAGGTCAAAATTACGCGCGATAGGGGCGAACATGCGGGTGACGCGTGATGACACGGGCGACGCGGCATTCATGATCACCAGCCTCGATTCTCCCGGAAAATGAATCGTCAGGGTGGCGGTAAACGGCAGATGCATTTCAAAATGGCGTAGCCACTGAAACCCTTCCGGCGCCTGCACGTCCGAGCTGGCGGGATAGTTACTCACAGAACTCCAGTAATCCGCCACGAAGCCGAACGGCGTCTCCTGCGGCTGATAGGTGGGTACAAGCTGATTATTGGGATCGGCAAAGGTATCGGTGTGGATCCACGCAAAGTGCGCCACGTCCAGAAAGCCCTCCACCTGGCGACCGGCGAAACCGTTCACCTCAAATGCCGGGCAGTTGATCTGCTGAAATCCGTCGTCATCCCAGTGCGGCATGGTGGGCAGCGGCGCAGGATTGTCCGGGTCAAACGCCAGGCAGGTCCAGATCAACCCAAAGCGCTCCTCCACGGCGTAGTTAATCAGGTTCAGCTTCGCCGGAACGGGTTGGTCCGGGCTTGACGGAATGCGGTTACAGCGCCCGTCTTCCCCAAAGCGTAAACCGTGGTAAGGGCAGATGATCCCGTGCTCGTCGTGAAAGCCGAGCGTCAGCGGTACGCCACGGTGAGGACAAACGTCACGGGCGACCACGACCCGATCGTTAATCCTGTAAATCACCAGCTGTTCATCGAGCAGGGTCGCTTTGACCGGTGCCGGGCCGACGTCGTAGGCTCGGGCGACCGGATGCCAGCATTTCGCCAGGCGCAGCCAGTCCTCTGGCTCAAAGGTACAATGGGCGGGTGGAGTCGGTTCTCTTTTCATCGTTATCCCTCTTGTGTTCAGCCTAATGGTCCGCCCTGAATGGTGTCGCACAGACCCTTGATGATGCGCTCTCCGGTCTCCTCTTTGAGCTCCTGATACCAGGCCTGCGTCAGCGCCATATCTTTCCCGTGGGTGACGTCGCAGCGTTTGCGGGCTTTTAGCACCAGGTCGCGAACCCGGTCGCAGCGCAGCGCTTCGTACTGTCGCAGTGCCAGCATGATGTTATGGTTTTCACGCAGACAGTCCCCGAGCACCACCGCATCCTCCATGGCGGCGCAACCGCCCTGGCCGATATCCGGCGTGGTGCTGTGCCCGGCATCGCCGAGCAGCGCCACCTTGCCGCGTACCAGGCTGTCGAACGGTTCGATATCGTGAATTTCGATGCGGTTGGTCGTTTCAGGATCCAGCGCCGCGATGAGCTTCTGCACCGGCGGCGCCCAGCCGCGGAAGTAACCGGTGAGATCGGCCCGCACCGTCGTGCGATCTTCTGCCAGCCCGAGGGGAAGCGGAACATCAAAAAAGAAGTAGAAACGACCGCCGGAGACGGGCATCAGCGACACGCGTTTGCCTTCGCCCACGAAGGTTGTCCACTGGTGAGCGGGAGCTATCTCTTCATCAATCTTCACCAGCCCGTTCCAGTTAACGTAGCCCGCATAGCGGCGCTCGGGCGTATATCCCAGCACGTACGGACGAACCGCCGAGTGGCTGCCGTCGGCGGCAATCAGGAAATCCCCGGTTGCGGTAGTGCCATCGGTGAAGGTCACCGTGACGCCAGCGTCATCTTCACTGACATGTTCGACGCGCTTGCCAAACTGAACCTTGTCGCGCCCCCAGAAGTCCAGCATTTCGCGTTGAAGTTCCGTACGCGAGACGGGGCAGGGACGCCCTCCGGTACGCTCAACCAGCGGGGCAAGGCTAAAGCGGGTCAGGGTCTCGCCGCGTCGGTAATCCTTGTAGGCCATAAAACGCATCGGACCGCCGTAGGTCTCGATGATGTCGCCCATGCCGAGGTGCTGCATACATTTCACCCCATTAGGCCAGATGGAGATGGCCGCCCCGACGGGCCTGATCTCTTTTACGGCTTCAAACACGGTACAGTCGATGCCCGCTTTCTTCAGCGCGACGGCGGCGCTCAGGCCGCCAATACCCGCGCCAATGACGATTGCTCTCATGCTTCTCTCCTTTTGCAGGGTGTAATGAGAGTGAGCAATTTGCGTACCAGGCTGCAGAGCGGCGAAAAGGGCATTGTGAGAGGTGACGTTGCACTGCTAAGGTGCGCTGGCGCGGTAAAAGTGGCGCGATTTGTGCAACAGCCAGAAGGATTGTGATAAAGGAGCCACTATGATCGCACTGCACGACTTCAATCATCTTCCTGACAAAGATGCACTTGCGCTGCTACGCCCCTGCGTAGCCATTCCTGCCTGGGCCGAGGCGCTGGTTCGCGGTCGGCCTTACCCGAGCCGGGAGGCATTGTTCAACGCGGCCACGGCACAGGCGCAAACCTGGGATGATGCGGCGTTAGCGCAAGCCCTGAGCGCGCATCCGCGCATCGGGGAAAAACTAACCGGTTCGCAGGCCGAGGCAGCGCTGTCCCGTCAGGAGCAAGGGGCGGTGAATGACCGCGACGCAGCCCTTGCGCAGGCATTGCGCGAAGGTAATGCCCGTTATGAAGCCCGTTTCGGACGCGTATTTCTGATCCGCGCCAAAGGCCGCAGCGGAGAGGACATTTTACAGGCGCTGCACGCGCGGTTGGAGAACAGCGATGCGCAGGAAGTCCGTGTCGCGCTGGAACAACTGCGGGAAATCACGCTACTACGGCTGGAAGGAGTCATAAACGAATGAGCACCTTAAGTACGCATATTCTGGATATTTCGACGGGAAAACCGGCCCAGGGGGTGACGGTTTATCTGCAACAGGAAGGAAAAACGCTGGCTACGGACGTGACCAACGCGCAGGGGCGCATTACCACGTTCGTTCCCTTTCTGCCCGCAGGCCGTTATCGGCTGGTGGCGGAGATCGGTGAATGGTTTCGCGAAACTGGCCGCGACACCCTCTATCCCTGCGCGCAAATTGATTTTGTGACGGGAGGAACGGCAGAGGAGCACTTCCATCTGCCGTTTGTGATTGCGCCTGGTGGGTGGTCAACCTACCGGGGCAGTTGACCAGACCCGCTCGCCGTTGACCCAGGTCTCGCTGATATTGCGCTCGTCGCCCAGAGTCATCAGCACGAAAAGCTGCTCGTAGATATCTTTGCAGCGACGATTGCGCAGGCGTTGTAACGGCGTCACGTCAGGGTCGATCACGATGAAATCGGCTTCTTTACCCGGTGTGAAGTTGCCAATTTTGTCGTCCAGCCTGAGCGCGTGCGCGCCACCCAGCGTGGCGTGATAAAACGCTTCGCTGGCGCGCAGTCGGTAGCTCTGCAATTGACCGACTTTGTAGGCTTCCCCCAGGGTGCGCAGCATGCTGAAGGTGGTGCCTGCGCCGACGTCAGTGCCGATGCCCATCCGCACCTTGTGCTGCCAGCAGGCGGGCAGGCGAAACAGCCCGCTACCGAGAAACAGATTGGAGGTGGGGCAAAATGCGACAGCGGAGCCGGTATCATGCAGGCAGCGCCATTCGCTCTCATGCAGATGGATCCCGTGGGCAAACACGCTGCGCTCGCCGGTCAGGCCGTAGTGGTGATACACGTCCAGATAACGTTCGTGCTCTGGCCAGAGATCGCTCACCCAGGCTACTTCATTCGGGTTTTCGCTCAGATGGGTCTGCATCCACGTATCCGGAAACTCTTCTCTGAGTAAACTCACCGCCGCGAGCAGCTCGGGTGAAGACGTCGGTGCAAAACGCGGGGTAATGGCATACCCCAACCGTCCCCGGTGGTGCCAGCGCTGGATCAGCTCACGCGTCTGCCGGTAGCTCTGTTTCGCGTCTTCGCTGAGATAGTCCGGGGTGTTCCTGTCCATCATCACCTTGCCGGCGATAAGGCGCATGTTGAGGCGCAGGGCTTCGGTAAACAGCGCCTCGACCGATTCGGGATGCAGCGTACAAAACACCAGTGCGGTAGTGGTGCCATGGCTCACCAGCTGGTTAATGAAAAATTCGGCAATCTCTTTCGCATACACCTCATCGGAAAACTGGCTCTCCACCGGGAACGTATAGGTGGTCAGCCACTCCAGTAGCTGCTCGCCAAACGCACCGATCATCTCCGTTTGCGGATAATGGACGTGGGTATCGACAAAACCGGGCATCAGCAGTTTGCCGCGCAGGTCGGTGTAGCCTTTGTGAGGATCAAGATACTGCTCGCCATCCTGCCACGCCATCTGCGCCAGAATTTTACCGTTCTGTATGAACAGCAGTCCGTCCTCAAGATAGCGTGCGTGTTGGGCGATAGCGTCTGCACTGTCGCAGACCTGGGCAATATCAAAAAATGCACCGCGGATCGCTGTCTGGTATTCCATCATGGTTCCTGCCTTTATGTTTGCGTAGCGGAGTCATGAGAATGAGCAAAAAGGGTGCCAGCTTGAGGAAGGCCGCAGGAAACCTGCGGCCAGAAGGAAGGGTTACTCTTTTTGCGTCGCCACGCGGGAGTTAAATTGCGGGGCAGCAGCCACTTCGCGCTCTTCCCGCGCCAGCCAGCGGTAGGTCACGCCGCCGAGGAAGACGCCGATGAACCAGCTAAAGTTCGCCACTTCGTGCAGGGCCGGGATGAAGCTTATCACCAGCCCTATGCCAACGGACGGAAGCAGCGCAGCGATGGCTTTCGGGTTAAAGCCGTTGCGATACCAGTATTTGCCTTTTGGCGTGTCGTCGAACAGATCGTCCACAGAGACTTTCCCGCGCTTAATCAGGTAGAAATCCGCAATCAGAATACCGAACAGCGGGCCGATAAATGCCCCGAGCACGTCCAGGGTGTAGTGGATAAGCTCCGGAGAGTTGAACAGGTTCCACGGGGTGAGCAGGATCGAACCAACGGCGGCGATCATCCCTCCGGTGCGGAAGCTGATTTTCTGCGGCGAACAGTTAGAGAAATCAAACGCCGGGGAGACAAAGTTCGCCACGATGTTGATCCCGATGGTGGCGGTGATCATCGTCAGCAGACCAATTGCCACGGCCAGATCGTTGCCCACGCGGCTGACGGTTTCAATTGGGTCGGTGATCATGCGGCCAAACAGCGACTGGGTGCCGGAGACAATCACCACGGTAACGATGGAGAACAGCAGGAAGTTAAACGGCAGTCCCCAGCGGTTTCCACGGCGAATTTCACCCATGCTTTTGCCGTAACGCGAGAAATCACCAAAGTTGAGCAGCGGGCCGGAGAAGTAAGAGACCACCAGCGCGGTCGCCGTGATCATCTGCCAGGTCTGCTCACCCGCGCTCAGGGATTTGCTGGCAAGGGTAAAGGAGATCCCGTCCAATCCGGTCTTGTATACAATCCAGCCTGCCAGCGCCAGCATCACCACGTACACCGCCGGACCGGCGATATCAATAAAGCGCTTGATGGCGCTCATGCCGTGCCAGAAGACCATCGCCTGCAATACCCACATGATGGCAAAGCAGATCCAGCCCAGGTGCGACAACCCCAGGAACGCGTCGGCGGTGAGCGAAGAGAGCGATGGCCAGAACTTCAGCGCCACCAGCATCAGGGCGTTGGCGGCCAGATAGGTTTGAATGCCGTACCACGCGAAGGCGATAAGCCCGCGGATCACCGCCGGAATGTTCGCCCCGAAGACGCCAAATGCCTGACGGCTGATCACCGCATAGGGCACACCCGCCATCTGGCTCGGTTTGGCCACCAGGTTGGCGCACAGCTGCACAATGCAAATCCCCACCAGCAGGCAGAGCAACACCTGCCAGCTTGCCAGCCCGAGCGTAAAGAAGCTCGCGGCGACTACATAGCCCCCCATGCTGTGAACGTCCGACATCCAGAAAGAAAAGATGTTGTACCAGCTCCAGTTCTGGTCACGCGTCGGTGCCAGATCCTCATTGCAAAGCCGTGGGCTGTAAACCGCACCGGAATCAGCGGCCGTACCTTGCTGCGTATTTTGTCTGTTTGGCATGAAACCTGCTCCTGTGAATGAAAACCCGTTAAGTGGGAGTGCAACGGGTGTTGCAGGATCCAGGCCAAAATAATAAATCTTGTATGCAATATTTTATTTTTATGTATACGATTCGATATCGGAAAGTAAAAAGTGGAGTGGGTAATGAACAACGTAAACAGTCTGCACGCCGCGCCAGACCTGCAAGACAAAGACGAATCCATCTTTCAGGCGTTGATGACTGCGATTGTCGAACATCAGCTGCTGCCGGGGAGTAAGTTGCCGGAAGAAGCGCTGGCCGAGGTCTTCGGCGTGAGCCGCACGGGCATCCGCAAGGTGCTGCAACGACTCGCGGCTGTGCAAATGGTCACGTTAACGCCCAAACGTGGTGCACATGTCTCCAGCCCGACAGTAGAAGAGGCGCAACATATCTTTCGCACACGTGCTCTGCTGGAGGTCGCCAACCTGCCGGACGTGCTGGCCCACTGCCAGCCGCCACATCTGGCGGCACTGGAAGCCATTATTCGTCAGGAGCAGCAGGCGCACGAGGCGTACGACGGCCCGGCGGCAATCCGCCATTCCGCCAATTTTCACATTCAGCTGCAGGCCATCTCCGGCAACCAGGTGCTGACGGAGATGGTGACCAGCCTGAGCCAGCGCTCGTCGCTGGTGATTGCCACCTGGGGCGCGCCGTGGCGTCAGGGTTGCCGCTGTAACGATCACGAACAGCTTGTGGAGCTGCTGCGCCAGAAAGCGCTCCAGCCGCTAAGCGATGCCCTGATGCACCATTTTGAACATATCGTCGCCAGCCTCTGCTTCGAGCGGGCGGGCGAGTGCCTGCCTGATTTTGCCCGGCTGTTTGCCGGTCACAAGGAGTCGTAATGTCTGTCTGTATACAAGTGATCAACCCCAACACCAGCCTCGCGATGACGGAAACCATCGGCGCGGCGGCCCGGGCGGTGGCTTCGCCGGGTACGGAGATCCTCGCGGTCTGTCCGACTGCAGGCGTGCCGTCGATAGAAGGCCATTTTGATGAGGCCATTGCCGCCGTTGGTGTCCTTGAGCAGATCAAAAAAGGCAGAGAGCAGGGCGTATCGGGTCACGTGATTGCCTGCTTTGGCGATCCGGGCCTGCTGGCGGCGCGCGAGCTGGCGCAGGGGCCAGTTGTTGGCATTGCTGAAGCCGCCATGCATATGGCCACGCTGGTGGCGACACGCTTTTCGGTGGTCACCACGCTGCCGCGCACGCTGATCATCGCCCGTCACCTGCTGCATCAGTATGGCTTTCAGGATCACTGCGCGGCGCTGCACGCCATCGAGCTCCCGGTGCTGGCGCTGGAAGACGGCAGCGGTCTGGCGCAGGAAAAAGTGCGCGCGCGTTGTATACAGGCACTGAAAGAAGATGGCTGCGGGGCCATTGTGCTGGGCTGCGGAGGTATGGCGACGCTGGCGCAGGAGCTGACGCGCGAGCTGCGTGTGCCGGTCATCGACGGCGTCAGCGCGGCGGTGAAAATGGTGGAGTCGCTGGTGGCGCTGGGGTTATCGACCAGCAAGCATGGGGACCTGGCGTTCCCGGAGAAAAAAGCGTTAAGCGGACAGTTTCAGGCACTGAATCCATTTTGAAGATGAGGGGAGACGTAATGGCGCTTTTTGAACAAGATTACCCGCGGGATCTGCGTGGCTACGCAGGTACTCCGCCGCACGCGCAGTGGCCGAATCAGGCGCGCATCGCCGTGCAGTTTGTGCTCAATTATGAAGAAGGGGCGGAAAACCACGTTCTGCACGGGGATGCCGGTTCAGAGCAATTCCTGTCGGATATCATCGGTGCAGCCAGCTACCCCGATAAACATATGTCCATGGACTCCCTCTACGAATACGGCAGCCGCGCCGGGTTCTGGCGGATCCACAATGAATTTCAAAAGCGCGCTCTGCCGCTGACGGTCTTTGGCGTGGCGATGGCGCTGGCGCGTCACCCGGAGATCGTTGAGGCGATCAAAGCGGCGGATTACGACGTGGTCAGTCACGGCTGGCGCTGGATCCATTATCAGAATATGGACATCAGCCAGGAGCGCGAACATCTGCAGAAAGCGGTGCATGTGCTGACCGATCTGTTTGGCAAGCCACCGACCGGCTGGTACACCGGACGCGACAGCCCTAACACGCGTCAGCTGGTGGTGGAGCACGGTGGTTTTGACTACGACAGCGACTACTATGGCGATGATTTACCCTTCTGGACGGAAGTGGCGTGCGGCGACGGTACCCGTAAACCACACCTGATTGTACCATACACGCTGGATGCGAACGACATGCGCTTTGCGACCGCGCAGGGGTTTAACACCGCCGAGCAGTTTTATACGTATCTGAAGGACAGCTTTGATGTGCTGTATGAAGAGGGGGAAAGCGCGCCGAAGATGATGTCCATCGGAATGCACTGCCGCCTGCTTGGGCGTCCGGGGCGTTTTCGCGCGTTGCAGCGCTTTCTTGATTATGTGCAGCAGCATGAGCGGGTGTGGGTCTGTACCCGTCAGCAGATTGCCGACCACTGGCGGGAAGTGCATCCGTTTCAGAAGTAATGTGTCGTGTTTAGCCGGGTGGCGGTTACGCCTTACCCGGCCAGCTATTTTACGCCATCACACTCACCTGTGCCGCCACGATCCGCCACCCACAGGCAAACCGCACCCACGTCTGCTGCTGGCGTCCAGTGCGTTCTGTGCCCTCGCGGGTAAACTCGGTGCTGCACACGGCGTAATCCTCACCAAAGGTGGTGATCACCGTGTGACGCAACGTCCGCTGCAACCCGGCGGACGGACGTGCCGCACGAAAGGCGCGGATTTCCTCAATGCCGTACAGGTTTTCTCCGGCGCCCAGCCGCACGGTGTTTTTATCGTGCCAGAACAGCTCATCCAGCACCGCAATGTTGTTGCTCACCAGCGCGTCTTCATAGCGGTAAAACGCGGCTGTCACCTCTGTAACCACCCACGGGAGGTTAATGTCATCGTGATTCATCATGCTGCACTCTCCGCCGGACGGGCATCGGTTATTCCTCTCTCTTCCAGAACCCGCGCCACGCGCAGGCAGGCCTGCTCGTTAAACGGTGCGGCGATCAGCTGCAGGCCAATCGGCGCACCTACGGCGGTGCGTAGCGGAACGGTGGTGACGGGCAAACCCAGAAACGAAATCGGCTGCGTCAGCATCCCCATGCTGGCGCGAACGGGTAGCTGCTGACCGTTGATTTCCATGAATTGCTCGCCAATCAGCGTGGCGCTGCGTGGCGTTGCCGGGGCGATAAGGATATCAGCCTGGGCGAATAGGGTTTTGAACGCCTGCCGGGCGTGCGCGCGAAAACGCTGGGCCTGGATGTACCAGGCGGAGGGGATCATCGCCCCGGCCAGCAGCCGCTCACGAGAGTGTGGTTCGAATCGTTCAGGCTCGCCGCGAAGCGCGGGCAGGTACTGATTTCCTCCTTCGGAGGCGCTGATGATAAACGCTGCGGAACGTGCCAGTTCGGCATCCGGGAAATGCAGTTCATCCTGCACGTCGAGCGCTTTTGCCACCCGCGCTACGGCGTCGCGGGCGTCCGCGTCGCACCAGGTGGTGAAATAGCCGCCAAGCACGGCGCAGCGCAGACCATCAAGCCCGCGATCGAGCAAGGGACGCGTCTGTTCGCGCGAGCTTTCTGCCTGAAAACCGTCGCTGGTATCCCGCCCTTGCAGCGCGTCGTATACCGACGCCAGATCGCTCACGCGGCGGGCAAACGGGCCGATATGGTCCAGACTTGCCACAAAAGGATGGCTACCGGAGCGCGATAAGCGGCCAAAAGTGGGCTTCAGGCCATATATCCCGCACAGGGAAGCCGGAACGCGAATGGAGCCGTTGGTGTCGGTTCCGAGCGAAAAGTGCACCAGCCCGGCGGCAACGGCGGCGGCAGATCCGCCGGACGATCCCCCCGCAATGCGCGCCAGATCGTGCGGGTTATGCGTCGCGCCGTAGTGGCTATTTTCAGTGGTAAAGCCGTAGGCGTAGGCATCCATATTAACCATCCCGGTCAGCAACCCGCCGGCACTGCGCAACTGACGCACCGCAAAGCTGTCTGCGGCAGCGGCAGGGCGCTGGCTGAACAGTTCCGCCCCTGCAAGCGTGGTGTGTCCGGCAACGTCAAACAGGTTTTTCACCGCGTAGGGCACGCCTGCCAGCGGCGGTAGCGGGCGTTTTTCCCGGCGCAGGGTGTCGATATTTTCGGCCTCGGCCAGCATGCGTTCTTCCGTTACGGCGGTCCAGGCGTTGATCTGCGGGTTAACGCGGGCAATCGCCTCCAGCGTCTGGCGGGCAATCTCGCTCGCGCTCAGCTCGCCCGCGCTCAGGGCCTGCTGGATCGCGCTGATACTCATTTCGTGTAGCGTCATGCTTTATACACTCCTGCAATCTCCAGACGGTCGTCGAGCGGCAGCGCCATAAGCGGGGCGGCCATGGCGGCAATGCGGCTGAACTGTAATTGCAGCTCGGCGCGACGGGGGGCGTCCAGCGTCACGCCGAGCACGGTTTCCATTTGCGCCAGATACGCGTGCCAGTCGGGTTGTTGTGTTGTCATTGTTTTCTCCTCAGAATCCGGCAGCCGCGCCGTTGCTGCGCGGGTCAAATGCCCCTTCGAACAGGCCGTTCGGGTGGCGGACAATCGCGCCCGCGTGGCCCATGGCTTCACTGAAGTCAGGGAATATTTCCACCTCATGACCCAGCGTCCGGAGCTGAGAAACCGTCTCAGCGGTAAAGCGACCTTCCAGTTTTAACGTGTCCGAGGTTTGTCCCCAGGTGCGTCCCAACAGCCAGCGCGGGCGGGAGATGCTCTCCTGCAGCGGAACGCCCTGAACGACGTAGCGGGTAAAGAGCGTGGCCTGGGTTTGTGGTTGCCCGTCTCCGCCCATCGAACCGTAGACCATCACGCGCCCGTCGTTCAGCCGTGCCGCCGCCGGGTTGAGGGTATGGAAGGGCTGTTTGCCAGGGGCAAGCGACAGAAGATGATCGGGGTCGAGGCTGAAAGAGGCGCCCCGGTTCTGCCAGACGATGCCGGTATCGGGTAGCACCACGCCGCTGCCAAACTCGTGATAAATACTCTGGATAAACGACACGGCAAGCCCGCTGTTATCCATCACGCCCATCCACACCGTATCGCCGGGGCCTTTTCCGGTGCCCCACGGTGCGGCGCGGCTGTCGTCAATTTGTCCGGCAAGCGTCTGAAGGGCAGCGGGTTCCAGCAGGCTCTGGATATCGGTTTTCAGCTCGCGCGGGTCGGTGATGTGGGCATCGCGCAGGCCAAAGGCCAGCTTGGTGGCTTCAACGATGCGGTGAATGGTTTCGGCGTCGTCGGCCTTCGCCATATTCAGGCGATCGGTGATGCCGAGTATCGCCAGCGAGACCAGCCCCTGCGTCGGCGGGGCGTGGTTAAAGATCTCCCCCTGATGATGCTGCAAGCGCAGCGGCGTGGTGCGCCGGGCGGCATGCGCGTGTAAATCGGCCAGCGTAACGGGCAGACCCAGTTTCGCCATTCCCCGCGCCAGGCACTCTGCCAGCGGGCCGCGGTAAAAGCTGTCCAGACCGTCCTCTACCAGGCGTTTGAGCGTTGAGGCCATGGCGGGCTGGTAAAAACGGCTCCCGACCTGCGGCGGTTTGCCGTCCACCAGCCAGGTTTCCGCGAATCCTGGGATCTCTTTCAGTTCCTCGTATTTACTGGCCGTGGCGCTGGCCTGAGAGGCAGTGACCGGCGTGCCATTCTGCGCGTAATCAATGGCGTCGGCCAGCAGGCGAGCCAGCGGCAGCGCCTTGCCGGTCATCTCGCGCGAGACCTTAAGCGCCTCGTCCCAGCCGCTGACCGTTCCGGCGACGGTCAGCGCCGCCTGAGGTCCGCGATGGGGAATATGCGCCAGCCCGTCGTAGGCGGCGAGCGTTGCCAGCGAACCCGCCGCACCGCTGGCGTCAATGGCGATCGGATCGCCTTCCGGCGGCACGATAAGCCAGAAGCCATCGCCACCCAGCCCGTTCATGTGCGGGTAAACCACGGCAACGGTGGCTGCCGCTGCGACCATCGCTTCTATCGCGCTGCCGCCTTCGCGCAGTACAGCCAGCGCGCTCTGGCTGGCAAGATGGTGGGGCGCAACGGCCATGCCGTGCGTGGAGACATTACTTTGCATGAAGCGTCCTCGTAACTCTGAAAGTCACAAGGTGCTGCAAAAGCTGTTCCAGTTATGAAAGAAAAGTTTCAGTAAACTGGCACGTATAATGAAAGGTAGAATCAAAGGTAAAAAGTGATGAAACAAAAGTTACAGAGGCGCTATGGAACAACTGGATGAACGTCTGAAAGCACAATACCCGTCACTGTCGCCGCAGGAGCAGCGGGTGGCGGATTTTATTTTCGATCACTTTGACGACCTGATTAGCTACAACAGCGCTGAGCTGGCGCAGCTCAGCGGGGTGTCGAAAGCCACCGTGAGCCGCCTGTTTAAGCGTCTGGGCTATGAGAAATATAAGGACATGCGCGACGAACTGCGCACGCTGCGCCAGAGCGGGATGCCGCTTACCGATAACCGTGACGCGGTGCAGGGTAATACGCTGCTGGCACGTCACTATAAACAGGAGATGGCGAACCTGACCCAGTGGGTCAATGCCCTCGACGCGCAGCAGTTTGCCGAGGCGATGGCCTGCATGGTGAAAGCGCGGCGCATTATCATTATTGGTATGCGTAACGCCTATCCGGCAGCCTTGCATCTCCGCCAGCAGCTGCTGCAGGCGCGCGGACAGGTGCTGGTGCTGCCGCAGCCCGGGCAGAGCCTGAGCGAGGAGCTGGTAGATTTAACCGCTGACGACCTGGTTATCATGATGGCTTTTCGCCGTCGCCCGCGTATTGTCCGCCCGCTGATGCAGCAGCTTCAGCAAAGCGGAATTCCGGTGCTGCTGATGTGCGAGCCGCAGGCGCACAGCCTGTTTCCGCTGGCAAGCTGGCAGCTTTGCGCCCCGCTGGACAGCGTTTCGGCCTATGACAGCTATTCCTCGGTCAACAGCCTGATCAACCTGCTGGCGAATGCCTTCCTGCATGAGATTCTCGATAAAGGCCGTCCGCGCATTCACGAGATTGCCTCCCTCTACCAGCAACTGGACGAACTCGAACAACGATAATGGGGCATCAGGCTGGTGCTTTGCATCTAAATGGTGCATCTGGCGGGTCGGGAAAACACGCGTTTTTTCGACCCGCCTGCGTTTTATCAGGCTTTACAAGAATATTTCCCGCTTCGCTTTATCTGGCACATTAGTTGCAAAATCACATTCAAAGAATCTTTTGTTTCATGCTAACGTTACGGGGAAGCACCATGAAAAAACTGTTGATTGCACTGACCGGGGCCGTATGTCTCTTCACACAACTGCCCGCAAAGGCGGACCAGCTTCAGGATATTGAGAAACGCGGCACCATCCGCATCGCCGTTCCGCAGGATTTCCCACCGTTTGGCTCGGTGGGGACCGATCTGCAGCCGCAGGGGTATGACATCGACATGGCGCGTTATCTGGCTAAACAGATGAAGCTCAAGCTACAGCTGGTGCCCGTGACCAGCGCCAACCGCGTGCCGTACCTGCAAACCGATAAGGTGGATCTGGTCATTTCAAGCCTCGGTAAAAACCCGGAGCGCGAGAAGGTGATCGATTTTAGCCGCGCCTACGCACCGTTCTTCCTCGGCGTGTTTGGCCCGAAAGGGGCAGAGCTGAAAGATGCCGCCGCGCTGAGCGGAAAAACCATCGGCGTGACGCGCGGGGCGGTGGAGGACATGGTGCTGACCAGCCTGGCACCGAAAGACGCTGACGTGAAACGCTATGAAGACAACAACACCACGCTGTCTGCCTACCTTTCCGGGCAGGTGCAGTATGTGGCCACCGGCAACCTGGTGGTGGCGGCCATTTCCCGCCAGAACGCGGCTAAAGCCCCGGTACCGAGCTTTATGCTGAAGGACTCACCGTGCTTTATTGGGCTGAAAAAGAATGAACCGGCGCTGAAAGCAAAAGTGGATGCGTTGATTGAGCAAGGCATCAAAGACGGCACGCTGAACGGCCTGTCTGAGCAATGGCTGAAAGCTCCGCTGCCGGCAAACCTTGGCGTCTAGGCCGATGACAGAGCAACTTCATTTCTCCGAACTCTGGCCACACTGGCCGGAGTTGCTGGCGGGGTTGTGGGTCACCATTCAACTGACCGTTATGGCAACTTTCGGCGGCCTGGCAATCGGTATTTTTGGGGCGGCCATTCGCAGCGGGCGGGCGACGTGGTTCAGCCGGATCTGGGGCGGTTACGTGGAGATTATTCGTAACACGCCGTTTGTGGTACAGCTGTTTTTTATCGTTTTCGGCCTGCCTAATCTGGGGCTGAAAATGACCGCCGGGGAAGCGGCACTGCTGGCGATGGTGGTGAATCTGGGGGCGTACAGCACCGAGATTATCCGGGCAGGCATTCAGGTCACGCCGAAAGGGCAGTGGGAGGCCGGACGCGTGCTGGGGCTCACCCGCCTGCAGACCTTTATTCGCGTGGTGTTGCCGCCTTCGCTGCAGCGCATTTACCCGGCGCTGGTGAGCCAGTGCATTATCGTAATGCTCGGCTCGTCGGTGGTGTCGCAGGTCTCGTATGAAGAGCTGACCTTCGCCGCCAACCTCATCCAGTCCCGAACGTTTTTGAGCTTTGAGGTTTACCTGGTGACAACCGGCATTTACTTAGCGCTGTCGATTACCCTGCGCCAGCTGATGATGGCGGCAGGACGGAAATGGCTGGGGGTGCAGGCATGATGACCACCTTTACCGACTGGGACATTATTCGCAACCTGCTGCTGGCCGGGCGCTGGACGGTGCTGCTGTCGCTGGTGGCGTTTGTCGGCGGGGCGGTGGTGACGCTGCCGCTCCTGCTGCTGCGCCTCACGGGTGGACGCACGGTCAGGCGCATCATCCGCGGCTATATCGAGCTGTTTCAGGGCACGCCGCTGCTAATGCAGCTATTCCTGGCCTTCTTTGGCGTGGCGCTGTTCGGCATCGACGTTTCGCCGTGGACCGCCGCCTCGCTGGCGCTGACGTTTTACACCAGCGCGTTTTTGCTCGATATCTGGTTTGGCAGTATTCGTGCCCTGCCAAAAGGACAGTGGGAAGCGTCGCGCTGTCTCGGGCTGACGTTTGGCCAGACGTTGTTTCGCGTGGTCGCCCCGCAGGCGCTACGTATCGGCATCGCCCCAACGGTCGGTTTTGCCGTGCAGGTGATCAAAGGTACTGCGCTGGCGTCGATTATCGGCTTTATCGAGCTGACCAAGGCCGGGACGATGCTGACTAACGTCACGTACCAGCCGTTTAAGGTCTTTGCGCTGGTGGCGCTGGGCTACTTTATTCTGTGTTATCCGCTGTCCCGCTACAGCCGCTATCTGGAGACGAAATTCAATGCCTCTCATCACCATTAATCAGGTGCAGAAGTACTACGGCGAAAACCACGTGCTCAAGGGGGTCGATCTGGATATCGACATGGGCCAGGTCATTTCGATTATCGGACGCAGCGGGTCGGGGAAAAGCACGTTGCTGCGCTGCATCAACGGTCTGGAAGGGTATCAGGACGGCAGCATTAAACTCGGCGGCATGACCATTACCGACCGGGATTCCCAGGCGCGTGAAATCAGCCGCTCGGTCGGTATGGTGTTCCAGAGCTTCAACCTGTTCCCGCACATGACGGCGCTGGAAAACGTGATGCTCGCTCCGCGTCGGGTGCTGAAGAAAAGCGCCGCCGAATGTCGGGAGCTGGCGCAGCGCATGCTGGAGAAAGTCGGGTTGGGTGACCGTCTGGATTACTACCCGTCGAGCCTCTCCGGGGGCCAGCAGCAGCGCGTGGCGATTGCCCGCGCCCTGGCGATGTCGCCTAAAGTTTTACTCTGTGACGAGATCACCTCCGCGCTTGACCCGGAGCTGGTGGGCGAAGTGCTCAAGGTGCTGGAGCAGCTGGCGGCCGAGGGGATGACGCTGATACTTGTTACCCATGAAATGAATTTTGCCCGCGAAGTGGGCGACCGCGTGGTGTTTATGCACCAGGGGAAAGTCTGGGAGCAGGGCGACAGCAAAACGCTGTTCGCCAACCCGCAGACCACAGAACTGAAGCAATTTATCTCCTCCGTACGCGGTCTCAACTAATGAAGGACATCAAAATGGACATCGCACACTTTCCGCAAATCAACCCGCCGCAGCGCCTGCTGATGGGTCCAGGCCCGATCAACGCCGACCCGCGCGTGCTGCGCGCCATGTCGAGCCAGCTGATCGGCCAGTACGATCCGGCCATGACCCACTACATGAACGAGGTGATGGCGCTCTATCGCGGTGTATTCCGCACCGAAAACCGCTGGACGATGCTGGTGGACGGCACATCCCGCGCGGGGATAGAAGCGATTCTGGTGTCAGCCATTCGTCCAGGGGACAAAGTGCTGGTACCGGTCTTTGGCCGCTTCGGTCATCTGCTGTGCGAAATTGCCCGCCGCTGCCGCGCGGAGGTGCACACCATCGAAGTCCCCTGGGGCGAGGTGTTCACCCCAGACCAGGTTGAAGATGCCATCAAACGCATTCGCCCGCGCCTGCTGCTGACCGTGCAGGGCGATACATCCACCACCATGCTGCAGCCGCTCGCGGAGCTGGGTGCCATCTGCCGCCGTTACGACGTGCTGTTTTATACCGATGCCACCGCATCGCTCGGCGGTAACGCGCTGGAGACTGACGCCTGGGGGCTGGACGCGGTCTCGGCAGGGATGCAGAAGTGCCTCGGCGGTCCGTCGGGCACATCGCCGATCACCCTTAGCGCGCGAATGGAGGAGGCGATCCGCCGCCGCAAGTGCGTTGAGGAGGGCATTCGTACCGACGCCCACCGCGACGGCGACGAGGAGATGATCTACTCCAACTACTTCGATCTCGGTATGGTGATGGACTACTGGGGGCCAGAGCGTCTCAACCACCACACCGAAGCGACCACCGCGCTGTTTGGCGCCCGCGAATGTGCGCGTCTGATCCTGCAGGAAGGGCTGGATAACGGCATCGCTCGCCACAAGCTGCACGGCGATGCGCTGCTGAAAGGCATTCAGGCGATGGGGCTGGAAACCTTCGGCGACCTGCAGCACAAGATGAACAACGTGCTGGGGGTGGTGATCCCTCAGGGCGTGAATGGCGATCGGGTGCGCAAGCTGATGCTGGAGGATTTCGGGATTGAAATCGGCACGTCGTTTGGCCCGCTGCACGGCAAAGTGTGGCGCATTGGCACTATGGGCTACAACGCGCGTAAAGACTGCGTGATGACCACCCTGAGTGCGCTGGAGTCGGTACTCAATTACCTGAAATTTACCACTACGCAGGGCGCGGCGATGCAGGCCGCGTGGGACCACTATCGCAGTGAGACCCCAGAATGAGCCCGGCGGCAGAACGGGTGATGGCGCGCGCCGACGCGCTGGCCGCCATCAGCGAAAGCCCGGATGCGCTGACACGGGTGTATCTCTCCGCGCAGCATTTACAGGCCAACCAGCTGGTTGGGCTGTGGATGAGCCAGGCGGGGATGACCGTCTGGCAGGACAGCGTGGGTAATATTTGCGGACGTTACGAAGGCGAGCGAGAGGGCGCCCGGGCGGTGTTGCTGGGTTCGCACCTGGACACCGTGCGCAATGCCGGGCGCTACGACGGCATGCTTGGGGTGCTCACCGCCATCGAAGTGGTGGACAGTCTGCATCAGCAGGGGATTCGCCTGGCGCAGGCTATCGAGATTGTTGGCTTTGGCGACGAAGAAGGCACCCGCTTTGGCATCACGCTATTAGGTAGCCGTGGTCTGACGGGAACCTGGCCGCAGGGCTGGCTGGAGACGTGCGATGCCGGTGGCATCAGCGTGGCGCAGGCGATGGTGCAGGCAGGACTCGATCCTTCACGCGTGGCAATGGCGGCGCGACATCAGGACGATTTCAGCGCATGTCTCGAGTTGCATATCGAACAGGGGCCGTGTCTGGAGCAGGAAGGTCTGGCGCTGGGGGTGGTGGAAGCCATTAACGGCGCACGCCGCCTCAATTGTCGCTTCATCGGTGAAGCCGGCCATGCCGGGACCGTACCCATGAATCATCGCAAAGACGCACTGGCGGCGGCCGCTGAATGGATGATGCAGGTTGAAAACGCCACTCTGCAACACGGCGGTAATCTGGTCGCGACGGTCGGTGAGCTGCGCTGTTTTCCCGGTGCGGTGAACGTGATCCCCGGCGAGGTTGCGCTTTCGCTGGATATTCGTGGCCCGCAGGATGCGCCGCTTGATGCGCTGCTCGGTGAACTGCTGTTGCAGGCGCAGTCGATAGCGGCCCGACGCGGGATGCATTTTGCTGCCGAAGAGTTTTACCGCATCGCCGCCACGCCGTGCGATACGCGTTTGCAGCGTCTGCTGGGGGAGGCCGTTGAGTCGGTACAAGGGCGCTCGTTATCCCTGCCCAGCGGTGCCGGGCATGACACCATCGCCCTGGCGGAGCGCTGGCCGGTCGGGATGCTGTTCGTGCGTTGCAAGGGGGGGATCAGCCACCATCCGGCGGAGTCGGTGATGGCTGAAGATGTCGCGCTGGCGATTGAGGCGTTTGGGCTCGCGGTCACATCGCTGGCGTCTATTTAGTGTTTTTCCGGGTTCGTAATGCGGGCAGCATCCTTTCCAGGGTGTTGTCATGCATGACGTAATGGTGAAACAGCGCAGCGGCAGCGTGCAGACCAATCAGGTAATAACCGGCATTGGCGACGATCTCATGGACCTCTTTCAGCCCGTGTTGCAGGTTCACGTCTGGTGTGGCCGCGACGGGCAGTGCGATCCCGAAAAACGACCACTCAATCTGACCGAAGTAAAGAGAGGCCATGCCCAGCAGAGGAAGTGAAATGAACATCAGGTAGATCAATCCGTGAAGGGATTTTGAGGCAATCTCCTGCCAGCGTGGCGGGGCAGGAACAATATCCGGATCGCTGTTTCGCAGCTTCAGCACCACTCTGAGGATCATCAGCAGCAGAACGCTTAGCCCTGCCGTGTAGTGGATCAGCCCCATAGTGGTTCGCGCGGGTGTTCCCTTCGGTGCGAACCCTTTCAGGTTCATGGTGGCATAGGCGACGATAATCACCAGTAGGACCAGCCAGTGAATGATTATCTGGCTTCGTGCGTAGCTGTTTTTCATTTTTAACTCACCTTACAGGGTTATAAGGTGAGTTATAGAAGAAATAACTTAAGCAGACATTAACGGTCTTAGCCTGGACGACAAGGCGCGTTAAATTACTCCAGCCCCAGCGTATATTGCGCGATCTTGAAGTAGATAATCAGCCCGGTACCGTCGATCAGCGTGGCGATAAACGGCGCGGAGACGACGGCCGGATCAATGCCACAGCGCTTAAGCACCATCGGAATGACGGACGAGACAATCGCACTCCACAGCGTAATGCAGACCAGGGTCAGACTGACGATGAGCGTGATTTCCATCCCAATGCCCATCATCCAGGCACGAATACACCCGGCCAGGCCGAGCGTGGCGGCTATCATCAGCGAGGTGCTCATCTCTTTACGCAGCACGCGGCCAACATCACGCAGATGCACTTCCCCCAGCGCCATGGCGCGCACCAGCGTGGAGGTGATCTGCGTTCCGCTGTTACCACCGGTACCAATCAGCAGCGGGATAAAGAACGCCAGTGCGATGGCGGATTCCAGCGCCTCTTCAAAATGCTGGATCACCGAGCTGGTATAAGCTTCTGCGACAAACAACAGCAGCAGCCAGACGGAGCGTTTCTTCCACAGACTGAAGGCGCTGGTTTCCAGATAGGGTTTCTCCAGCGGCAGCGTCGCCCCCTGAAGCTGAGCATCTTCGGTGACGTCATCTTCCAGCAGATGCGCAATTTCGCGTTCGGTGAGGCAGCCAACCAGCTTTCCATGGGTGACCACGGGCACGACATCCGCACCACCGTGTGCCAGCAGGCCTGCGACATCGGCGCGTTCATCCTCCGGTTTGACCTGCAGAAACTGCGAGATCATCAGCGCTCTCACCGGTTGTACCGTATCGGTGGTCTGCAGTAATTTGCGCACCGCAATCATGCCCGCCAGGCGACCATTATCTTCGATAAAAATATGCGACGGAATATCATCATCTTTTAATTTCTCAAAGAATTGCTCGCGTGCCAGCGCCACGCATAATGAAATATCGAGGACAATAAAATCGGTATTCATATATTGCGCGATGGCGCTGTCATTGAATGCCAGGTTTTGGTTGTGAATAGCGTAAGACATAGTGAATTCCCTTTGAATAATAAAATCTCTCAGGGGCGAGCAAGACAGGGCATGTCGAAGAGGAGATCCCCACGTCCTGGTTTCAGCACTGTACACCGTATCCCGCGAGGGAAGTTATACTGACAAAGCCTTGATTCGACAGTGCCTGTTTTACCCTGTGCCGGTTCTCTCGAACCCACCAGAGCGATAACGTGTATTTGTACAGGAGCCTCGCCATAACGAGATCGTTGTAAAACGAAAGAAATAATACGCTTATTTTATTTTACCGCTCAGGATTTTAAATAATGTTTAAGAATGGTTTAGGAGAATCTTATTAATGGAATGTTGAAGGTTTATTTAAGGTTGTTCATTTTAAATGGAGAGTGAAAAGAAAAATGGAGGAGGGGAAAATGACATGGCTCGACAATCTGCTGAATCATTTTGCGCTTTATCCGGCACACCTTTTTGCGGTGTTGTTTATCATGGCACTGAGTAAATCGACGGTGCTGATCTCTTCCGTGCTGCCGCCTGCCTCGGTGATGCTATTGGCGGGCATTACCGTCAGCCAGGCTAGCATGCATCCTGCGCTGGCATGGCTGGCCGTGGTGATGGGCGCAACGGTGGGTTCGGTGCTGAATTACCATATCGGTCAGTTGATGGGGAACACGCGGTGGGTGGCACGCTTCACCGCAAAACATGCCGGCAAATTTTTACGGGTGCAACATCAGCTACAGAAAAACGGCGTGCTGGTGCTGTTCACTGCGCGTTTTCTGGCGGTGCTGCGCTATATCGTGCCGCTGGCAGCGGGTATGCTCAGGCTTAACGTGGCGAAGGTATACGTCGTCAGTCTGTTCTCTGCGGCCGTATGGGCGGCGCTGTACGTCGGCATTGTTACCGGCATCAGCGCCTTTTGAACTACAGGTTTCCTGTTCCGCCGTCGACCAGCAGTTCCGTACCTAGCGTGTAGCTCGATTCGTCGGAGGCCAGATAGAGTGCGGCTTTCGCCAGCTCTTTCGGCGTCCCCATTCTTCCCAGCGGGACCAGGTTTGCAATATCCCCCTGTAAGGCTTTCTGCGCTTCGGCGCTTAACCCCAGCTTGTTGAGCGCCGGGGTTTCTACCGGACCCGGGCTTAAACCGTTGACGCGAATGCCGCGCGACAGCAGCTCTGCTGATAGCGTTCGGGCCAGCGACAGTAAGCCCGCCTTGCTTGCCGCATAAACGCTGCTGGTAGGCAGACCGATACGCGCGCTCACGGACCCACAAAGGATCACCGAGGAAGGATTATTGAGCAGCGGTAGCAGGGCCTGAATCAAAAAAAACGGCCCTTTCAGGTTGATGCGCATCAGACGATCCCAGGCATCTTCCTGCCACTCTTCCAGCAGACCGTGCGTCACGTCTCCGGCGTTGATAAAGACGGCATCCAGCCGCGGCCAACGCGAGGCGAGCGTCTCCGTTAGCGCTTTTTGTGCGGCGATATCTCCCGCATCAGAGGGGATCACCCAGGCTTTGTCGCCCAGAATGCGTTGCGCTTCCGCAAGGGTTTCCGGATGACGTCCGGTGACGGCCACGTGCGCCCCTTCGGCGATAAACTCCTGCGCGGTGGCAAGGCCTATGCCGCTGGTCCCGCCGGTAATCAGCGTATATTTACCTGCTAAACGACCCATGTTCTTCTCCTGAAATGACTCTGGAGAAAGCACTATAGAAACGTTAGTATCGAAAGGAAACCAGGTACCGTTTGGATACTAATGAGGCAAGAGGTGTGCGATGGCGGAATTACTCGATGTTCCCGGCGAAAAAAAATCTGACGTTTATCTGTGTCCGATGACCCAGTTTGTGAACCTGATTTCGGGTAAATGGGCGATCCCGATCCTCTATCGCCTGATTGTGTTGAATACACCGGTTCGCTTTGGCGATCTGCTGCGCGCCGCCGCTCCCATTACGCAAAAAGAGCTAACGAAACAATTGCGTTTGTTCGAGCAGCGCGGGCTGGTGTCGCGCACGATTTACCCGGAGATCCCGCCGCGTGTGGAGTATCAGATAACTGAACTGGGGTTAACCCTACAGGGCGCGCTCTCGCCGCTGGCCGCCTGGATGCGTGAATACGGCGACCAGCTCAAACGATAGACTACTGTTTGACATAGCGCGGTGCAGGAATACCGGTGCGCGCGCTGTTAAACAGCTCAAGACGTGCGACTTCGTAGCGTTCCCACAGGCTGACGTCATGCATCGGTGGAATGGTGATCAGTTCGCCCTGATCCAGACCCGCCAGCGATGCGTCGACCATATCGTCGGTCGTCATCACCGAGCCTTCCGGCAGATCGTTAACCGTCACGCCAGAATGACTCCAGATCTCTGTAGCCGTGGCGGCAGGTAAAACAGCCTGAATACGCACATTGCTGTCGGCAAACTCTTCCTGTAGCCCGCGGGTAAAGCTAAGCACCCACGCCTTGGTGGCACTGTACAGCGCGCTACCCGCCCGCACATGCAGGGACAATACCGAGGCGATATTGATCAGCGTACCGCGATTGTTTTGCGCCAGACGCGGCAGGATCGCATACGTCAAACGCATCAATGCCGTGGTGTTAAGGGTATTAATCGCCTGATGCTGCGCCACATCGCCCGAGAGGAAGGGCGCCATCTGCGCCGTGCCTGCGTTGTTAATCAGCGTGTCGATAGCGGTATTGCTGCGCAATTCCTCTTCCACGGCGCGGATCCCGGTTTCCTCGGTCAGATCGGCGACCAGAATATCAACTGATACGCCATAGCGCTTACGAAGATCCGCGGCCAGCGTTTGCAGACGTGCTTCACGTCGGGCGACCAGCACCAGGTTGGTACCACGTGCAGCAAGACGATCGGCATAAACAGCGCCAATTCCGGAAGAGGCGCCCGTAATCAGGGCGGTAGTGAGTTGCGTAGTCATCGTGTGTTACCTCTGAGCAAAGTGGGTTATTTGGTTTCAATATGAAACTTAATTTACTCTCTGTCATTTGGTTTTATAATGCAACCATTTTGCTGGCGATTTTTTGTTTTTGCCTGGCGAAGCGGGTCAGGAAGGAAGTTTTGGCACGATCTCTTCAGGTGTCAATTCGCGGCCATCGTCGGCGATAAGTGCCAGTTTACGCAGAGGTTTACGCTGTTCGGTATCGACCAGCACGGTGCCGAATTCGTCTTCAGCAAACAAAAATTCATTGCCCCACTGCGACAGAGCAACCAGTACCGTCTGCAGGGCGCGCCCTTTATCGGTCAGGACATACTCCTGCCAGGCGCTGCCGTCGGATGCCGGCTGGAGCGTGAGGATACCTTCGTCGACCAGCAGTTTCAGACGCGTGGTCAGCATGTTTTTCGCGATACCGAGGCTTTTCTGGAACTCACCGAAGCGCGTAATCCCCCGCAACGCGTCGCGAACAATCAGCAATGACCACCAGTCGCCGATGATATCCAGCGAACGGGCTACAGGGCAGGTGCTCTCTTCAAGACGGGTACGTTTCACAGTCAATTCTCCGGTGGGGTATGGTTTTATTATAAAACTAATCTGTCTACCGGGTAAGTCTGTTATTCATCAGTTTGAGAAATGCTTCCCGGAAAAGTGTCACGAATCTGTCACACTAAACGCGACATTTAAAACGAGTGAGGAATTAGGGATGAGAAAAGCACTACTCGCGCTGGCAATCGCCGGTTCCATTTCAGCGACATTTGGCGTGCAGGCGCAAGAGACGCCGGAAGGGTATCAGCTGGAGCAAGTTTTAATTATGAGTCGTCATAACCTACGCGCGCCGCTCGCCAATAACGGCAGCGTACTGGAACAATCGACGCCGAAGCAGTGGCCGGAATGGGAGGTACCAGGCGGTCAGCTCACCACCAAAGGTGGCGTGCTTGAAGTCTACATGGGCCATTACATGCGGGAATGGCTGGCTGAGCAGGGGATGGTGAAGACGGGAGAATGTCCGCCAGCGGATAGCGTCTACGCCTATGCCAACAGCCTGCAACGTACCGTTGCCACCGCGCAGTTCTTCATCACGGGGGCCTTCCCTGGATGCGATATCCCTGTGCATCACCAGGAAAAAATGGGCACCATGGATCCGACCTTTAATCCGGTGATTACCGATAACTCGCCTGAGTTCCGAGAAAAAGCGCTGAAGGCGATGGAAGCGGAACGGCAGAAAATGCAGCTCGGAGAAAGCTATAAGCTGCTGGAGCAGATGACCAATTATGCTGATTCGCCGTCCTGCAAAGAGAAGAAAATATGCTCTCTGGCGGACGCGAAAGATACCTTCAGCGCAGACTATGAAAAAGAGCCCGGCGTATCCGGACCGTTGAAAGTGGGTAACTCGCTGGTCGATGCGTTTACGCTGCAGTATTACGAAGGTTTCCCGGCCGATAAGGTGGCCTGGGGAGAAATCAAAACCGACCAGCAGTGGCGCGTGTTGTCGAAGCTGAAGAACGGCTATCAGGATTCGCTGTTTACCTCCACCGAAGTGGCGCAAAACGTGGCGAAACCGCTGGTGAAATATATCGACAAAGCCCTGGTGACCGATCAGGCCAAAGCGCCAAAAATCACCGTGCTGGTGGGGCATGATTCGAACATTGCTTCGCTGCTCACCGCGCTGGATTTCAAACCGTATCAACTGCACGACCAGCACGAACGTACCCCGATTGGCGGCAAGATTGTCTTCCAGCGCTGGCATGACAAAAATGCCAATCAGGAGCTGATGAAAATTGAGTATGTCTATCAGAGTTCGGAGCAGCTGCGAAACGCCAGCGTGCTGTCGCTGCAGTCTCCGGCGCAGCGCGTGACGCTGGAACTGAAGGGATGTCCGGTTGATGCCAACGGTTTCTGTCCGGTCGATAAATTCAATGCGGTAATCAACAACGCGGCGAAATAGAAGATACCCCCCGCCCTGGCGGGGGGATTGTTTCAGACGTTTTTACGTTCGATGGTTTGCTCACCCCAGAAGAGCGCGTCTTTGTCCGTCTTTTCGAAGGCGCGCATTAGCACTTCATCGCTGCCTTCTTCCCAAATCTGCTCTGCCAGCTTCTCGTCATATTTTGCGACTTCAAAAATGGCTTCGGCAATCTCCGGAGAGGTATTGCGTAAACTTGCCCATTCACCCACGCGGTGGGCTTTTGATTCTTGAGTAGGCATACTTGTCCTCCTGTTGGGTTAGCCGTTCAGTTTTTTGGCGAGACCTGCGACATATTCACCCTGATAGCGGGCGATAGTGAGCTCTTCATTGCTCGGCTGTCGGGAGCCATCGCCACCGGCAATGGTGGTTGCACCGTAAGGTGTTCCGCCACGTACCTGAGAAACATCAAATAACTCCTGTGCGCCGTAGCCAATTGGCACAATGACCATTCCGTGATGAGCAAGGGTCGTCCAGGTTGAGGTGATGGTTTGTTCCTGGCCGCCACCGGTTCCGGTGGAGCTGAAGACGCTGGCAAGCTTGCCGTACAATGCGCCTGAGGCCCATAACCCGCCGGTTTGATCGAGGAAGGTGCGCATCTGGCCGGACATATTGCCAAAGCGGGTAGGTGTCCCGAAGATAATGGCATCGTAATCTGCCAGCTCCTGAGGCGTGGCGACCGGGGCATTTTGTGTTTTCCCCCCGGCCTTCGCGAAGGCTTCTGCCTGCATGGTTTCCGGTACGCGCTTCACCACAACCTCAACGCCATCCACCCTGTTTGCACCTTCTGCTACCGCGTGAGCCATGGTTTCGATGTGTCCATACATGGAATAATAGAGCACCAGAACTTTTGCCATTTTGCATCACTCCTCGTTTGTTTTTTCTGGCAGCGGATCGCTGCGTTCATTTAAAGATATGCCATCACAGCCATACTGCAAAAATGAACGGCATTTCTTTGATTTATAACAAAATGGATGAGAAAACGCTTTGTAGCAAAATGAAACAACTTTTTGGCGGTCGATTTTTGAAACGATAAGAAAGGCTTATTAATGGCCGTTACGCAATCTCATACGAAAGGCTGAGATCATGTTGCAGGATATTACCTGTGACTTGCCTGATCGCCTCACTCCACTAAGCTTAGTCTCACGTGACACAGATAAAGGTACTCACCTGGTGTCGCGAGGTGAAAGAATCCTCTTTTACTGAATGCAATATGATGTCTAATGTTTCACATCCTGGAGGTTAGAGATGGCAAACCATCGTGGTGGTTCAGGTAATTTCGCTGAAGACCGTGAAAGAGCATCAGAAGCAGGTCGTAAAGGTGGCCAGTCCAGCGGGGGTAACTTCAAAAATGACCCTCAGCGCGCATCAGAGGCTGGCAAAAAAGGGGGTAAAAACAGCCATGGCAGTAACAAGTAATATGCCGGGCTGGACCCCTGCCGCCGGGGTTTCCCGGCGGTTTTTTTATTTCTGCAACATTGAACTGTAACCAAAGGCAACGCACACTACAGAATTGAGTTTAATTTCTGGTGCCGCATGTCTGTCTCACGCTTCAAATTCTCCGTTAAACCGCAGGAAGCCATCCTCATTCTTATCACCATGTTTTGGGGCGGGACCTTTCTGGCCGTCCAGTACGCGGTGACCCTCAGCGATCCGTTCTTTTTTGTTGGTCTGCGCTTTGCGACGGCAGCGATTGCCGTGGGGCTGATATCGCTTAAAACGCTGCGTGGACTGACGCTTAAAGAGCTTAAGGCGGGCATCGCAATCGGGGTGGCAATTGCGATGGGCTACAGCCTGCAAACGTGGGGGTTACAGACGATATCCAGCAGTAAATCGGCGTTTATCACCGCCATGTATGTACCGCTGGTGCCGTTACTGCAGTGGCTGTGTCTTGGGCGACTACCGGGATTGATGTCCTGTATTGGTATCGTACTGGCGTTTATTGGTCTGATTTTACTTGCCGGGCCGGAAAACAACCTGCTGGCACTGGGGCCGGGGGAGATCATCACCCTGGTGGGAGCCATTGCCATTGCCGCGGAAATTATTCTGATCAGCGCCTGGGCGGGCAAGGTTGACGTTAAGCGCGTGACGGTGGTGCAGCTCGCTACGGCATCGCTGGTGGCGTTTGCGGCGATGGTTCCGGCAGGGGAGTCTGTGCCGCCGATGTCCACCGGGTTGATTGTGGTCGCGCTGGGGTTGGGCATCTTTAGCGCCATTATTCAGGTCACCATGAACTGGGCGCAGCGCAGCGTATCCCCGACGCGGGCGACGGTGATCTACACAGGAGAACCCGTCTGGGCCGGGATTTTCGGGCGTCTCGCTGGAGAACGTTTACCGCTGCTGGCGCTGGTTGGTGCGGCGTTTATCGTCGTTGGGGTGTTGGTGAGTGAGCTAAAGCTCCGCAAGCGCCAAAGAGAGGTGAGTGATTTGACGGTTGAAAAAGGTTTTGATTGAAAAAATGCACAGATTTCTCCAGGATATGTACGGACAAATACCGTACATAGAAAAGTAAATCATGCCAGCACTTAAAAAACAGCGTATCGATCTTCGCTTAACCGACGAAGACAAAACAATGATTGAAGAAGCGGCGGCGATGACGAATCAAACGATCACCCAGTTTATGGTGAACAGTGCTTCGGAACGTGCTGCAGAAGTCATCGATCAGCATCGACGTCTCGTATTAAACGAAGCATCGTGGAATGCCGTAATGGATGCCATCGACAATCCACCCGAGCCGAATGAACGCCTGAAGCGAGCCGCAAAGCGTCTAAAAAACATGGAGTGAAGCGTCGTGGAAAATCTCACGATCGAAATGTTTTCAGAGGGAACCGAATACGCTTTCGAGGATTTCGATTGTGGTGAGCCCTCGCTAAATGCCTTCCTGAGAGAGCATCTGGTGCGCCAGCACAATGGGCGCATTCTGCGCGGCTATCTGCTAAAAGATCGTGACCATCCACACGTGCTGGGCTACTACACGTTGTCTGGAAGTTGCTTTGAAAAAGCGATGCTCCCTTCTAAGACCCAGCAGCGCAGGATCCCCTATATCAACGTACCCAGTGTGACTTTGGGACGTTTAGCTGTTCATAAAACACTACAGGGAAATGAATGGGGGACAACACTCGTCACGCATGCTATGCGGGTTGTTTACCTGGCTTCACAGGCTGTGGGTGTGCATGGCCTTTTTGTTGATGCGCTTAATGAGCAGGCAAAAAAGTTCTATCTGAAGCAAGGTTTTATTCCGCTGCAAGGGGATAACAGCAATTCTCTGTTCTTCCCTACAAAATCTATCGAACGACTGTTTGAGCAAGAGTGATTACGCTACATCCTGTTGTTCTTACTGAACATGCAGGTCGGGTAAGGCATCGCCATTACCCGACATACAGGTTTCACGACTCCTGATGCACGACCTCGCACTGCGGTGCAGTCGCTTTCCGGCGGCTCAGCAGGGCGTTAAGCAGAATCGCGCCAAAGGTTGCCGTACCAATTCCGCCAATCGTAAACCCGCCCAGCGTCAGGGCAAAATCGCCCGCGCCCAGTACCAGCGTGACCGCCACCATAATCAGGTTGCTGTTCTGGCTGAGATCGACGCGATGCTGTACCCAGATACGCGCGCCGGCCACAGCGATAAGCCCAAACACCACAATGGATGCCCCGCCAATCACCGGCGACGGAATGGTATGGATCAAAGCCCCGAATTTCGGTGAGAAACCGAGCAGCATGGCCATCACCGCTGCCGCCACAAAGACCAGTGTCGAATAGACTTTAGTCACCGCCATCACGCCGATATTCTCGGCATAGGTGGTCACGCCACTGCCGCCCACCGAGCCGGAGAGCATAGTCGCCAGCCCGTCACCGACAAATGCGCGGCCCATATACGGGTCCATACTGCGCCCGGTCATCCCCGCCACTGCTTTCAGGTGGCCTAAGTTCTCTGCCACCAGGATCACCGCCACGGGCGCGATGAGCATCATCGCCTGGGTGTTAAAGGTGGGAGAGGTGATCTGCGGCATGCCGAACCAGGCAGCCTGATGAAGCTGGGTAAAATCGACCGGTTTGCCAAGGCCAAAAACGTTCGCCAGCAGGGCATAGACCAGGCAGGCGACAATCAGCCCGACCAGAATCAGCAGCCGCTGGATCATCCCCCGGGTGAACACCGCTACCAGACCGATACAGAGCACGGTGATCACCGCCATCCAGCTTTCAAACGGCGAGCCGGAAACACTTCTGACCGCAATTGGCGCGAGGTTCAGACCAATCGCCATCACTACCGCCCCGGTCACAACCGGAGGCATCATGCGTTCGATCCAGCGTGTTCCGATCTTCATCACCACCAGACCGATCAGGGTGTAGACCAGACCGCAGGCGATGATGCCGCCGAGGGCCACGCTCAGGTTAGGGTTGATCCCCTGGCCGTTAAATCCGGTAGTGGCGATGAGCACCCCCACAAAAGCGGCGCTAGAGCCCAGATAGCTGGGGACGCGCCCGCCGGTGACAAAAAAGAACAACAGCGTACCGATACCTGACATCAAAATGGAGAGATTGGGGTCAAGCCCCATTAGCATCGGCATCAGCACCGTGGCGCCAAACATCGCGACCGCGTGCTGGACGCCCATCACCAGGGTTTGCCCGAGAGGGAGCCTTTCATCCGGCGCGACCACGCCAGGTTCTGTGGAGGTCGATTTCAACTGCCAGTGGGGAAATCCGAACATTGCCATGAGCTATCTCCTTAAGGAGGGTTAACAGGCGGGTCGCATAAGCGCGTGGTAGCCGCGGTCGAACCACACCAGCCCTTGCGGTGCGGGGTGGCGAATAATCGAAACAATGTCGCAAAACAGGATGTCGTGGGTACCCACGCTGACCACCTGGCTGATACGGCAGTCAAACGAGGCCAGCGCCGCTTCCAGACGCGGACAACCCGTGTCGCCCGTCTGCCAGCGGGCGGCGGCAAAACGTTCCTCCATGGGGGTTTTACCACCAAACAGGTTGGATAGCGGCTCTTGCCCGGCGCTCAGGGTATTCACGCAAAGCGTGCGGTTTGCGCTAAAGGTCGGCCAGACCGATGCGCCACGGTTCAGGCACACCAGCAAAGTGGGCGGTGAATCCGTGACGCTGCACACGGCGCTGGCGGTGAAGCCTGCCATCCCCGCCGGGCCGTCGGTGGTGATGATGTTGACCGCCGCGCCAACGCAGGCCATGGCGTCGCGAAAGGTCTGTTTATCCGGTGTTGTCATCATCTCTCCTTACGCCAGCCCGCAGGCATCGTCGAAGTCCAGGCGCGGCAGGCGTCCGTAAAGTTTGTTCGTATCACCATAGCCAATGTTGATCAGCAGATTGCTTTTAAGCGTTGTGCCGGTGAAAAAGGCCTCATCGACTTTTTGTCGGTCAAAGCCGGACATTGGGCCGGTATCCAGCCCCAGGGCACGACAGGCAAAAATAAGGTATGCGGCCTGCATTGAGCTGTTGCGAAAGGCGGTCTCTTCGGCAAGTGCCGGGCTTGAGGTAAACCAGCTTCTGGCATCGCCATGCGGGAACAGTTCGGGCAGGCGCTCGTAGAATTCCCCGTCCCAGGCCACAATGGCTGTAACCGGGGCGGTGAGGGTTTTCTCCAGGTTGCCGCTGGAGAGGGCCGGGCGCAGCTTCTCTTTTCCCTCTGCACTTCTTACAAACACAATCCGCGCCGGGGAGCAATTGGCGGACGTGGGTCCCCATTTCATCAGGTTGTAGATCTCGCGCAGCGTCTCGTCGCTGACCGGAATGTCCTGCCAGCCGTTGTGAGTGCGCGCGCCAGTAAATAACGTCTCCAGCGCGGTGGGGTTAATGGCTTCGCTCATCAAAACTCCTTATAAAGCGGGTTCAGGGCTGTGCAGCAGGCTGGCAAGCCCGTTCAGCAGCAGGGTGTTAAAGATGTCAGGTTCGGTGACGTTGCAGGCATGGCCGCCCTGGCGCATCACCGCCTTGTGGCTGTGTGGGATCGCTACCTGCAGTTCCGTGGAGCACACCGAGGGCACCAGCATGTCGTCAACGGAACAGATAATGTGTACCGGGCAGCGAATGCGTGCGGCGTGGCGGCTGAAGTCGGCCTTTTTCAGTGCGTCCAGCCTGCGCAACAGGTTGGCTTTACCCTGAAAGTGGGCCAGCGCCAGAGCGTCTTCTGCCTCAAGACGCGGCGCGCGGGCGGCCATCCAGTCAGCCGGGTAGAGGAACAGCGGCTGTGCCTCTACCCACGCCTGCGCACCACCCGCATGCAGCAGACGCTCGCGGATCTGAAAGCAGCGGCGGGTATGGGCGTTCAGGGTCAGCCAGCCGTTGACGCACACCAGCGCAGTCAACGATTCTGGTTTATCGAGCGCCAGCTGCAGACCCACCAGCGCTCCCAGCGCATGGCCCACCACGCAGTAGCGCGTGATCCCGGCATCATTCAGCGCCTGCGCCAGCTCGTCGGCCATCTCAGCAAGGCTATAACCTTCCGGCAGGGTGGTGGGATTATTGCCCGTACCGCGCTGGTCATAGCACACCACCTGATACTCCTTCTCCAGTGTGGCCAACTGGGGCAGCCAGTAGCTGCCGCTGCCGCCGAGTCCGGCAATCAGCACCACCACGGGTGCCCCCTCATACGGGGGCTGTGAGACAGAGAGTTTCATGGCGGCCTCACTTCGCGATGTGTGCAACGGACGCAATCTCAACGAGCGCCTCCGGCTTCACCAGCCCGCACTGAATGCAGAACCGGGCCGGTTTATCACCGGGGAAGAACTCCGCGTAGATTTCGTTAATCGCGGCGTAGTTTTTCCAGTCGGTGATAAAGATGCTGTTGAAGGTCACATCCTCCATGGTGCCACCCGCTGTTTCGATCACATTTTTGATCGTCTCCAGCACGTGGCGCGTTTGCGCCTTTGGGTCGTTGATAAACACCACGTTATTGTCTTTATCAAATGGCAGCGTGCCGGAGACATACACCACGCCATCGGCAAGGGTGCCGGGAACAAACGGAGCAATCGGCGTGCTGGTGCCAGCGGGGATGATTACGGATTTCGGCATCATGTGTCTCCTCAGGCAATACGGGCGAGTGGGGGATTCAGGGCGTCGCAGAAATCAGCCACATTACTCACCCAGCCAAAAAAGGTTTCGATATTGAACAGAGCCGCTTTCTGGGCGAATTCTGGCCCGGCCTGATGCGTCGCGTCTTCCAGCACGACACCGAAATACTCAAGGAAAAAGCCGTCACGCAGCGTGGATTCCACACATACGTTGGTGGCAATACCGGTGAAGACCAGGTGACGAATACCCCGGCTGCGCAGCAGGCTGTCGAGTGGGGTGTTGAAAAAGCCGCTGTAGCGCGGTTTGGGCAGCACGATATCGCCTGGCTCAGGAACCAGTTCATCCACCAGCTGGTAATCCCATCCGCCTTTTGCCAGCAGCTTGCCCTGTAACTCGGGTTGTTTGCGCATGGTTTTCAGGGCGTTCGATTTGTGGAAGTTGGGCGAGCCAGGGCCTCCAGCCTCCACGTATTGATCGTCCCAGCCGTTCTGAAACCAGATGATGAGCATCCCGGCGGCGCGGGCGGCGGCTACGGCAGTTTTAATGTTCTCAATCACCGGTTTAGTAGCGGAAACGTCGAACCCCGCCAAATCCAGATAGCCGCCCTGACTGGCGTAGGCGTTTTGCATATCCACCACAATCAGGGCGCTCTGCTGTGCATCAAACGTGATGGTTTCCGGACGTGCAGCAAGTGTTGTCATTACGCGACCTCCTTTGTGATAGCGGGAATATGGGCGCGGCACTGCATCAGCGGCTGGATGCGCTCGCCGAAGGTTTCCACGCCGGTGAGGAAATCATCGAAGGTCAGCAGGACGCCTTCAGCGCCAGGCACTGCGGCCACTTCATCCAGCATTCTGGCGACGCTGGCGTACGAGCCAACCAGCGTACCCATATTGATATTGACGGCGGAGGTCGGGTCGGCCATCTGGCGCACGTTGGTATCTGAGCCGGAACGGGTATCCTTCTGGCTCTGTTCGGTGAGCCAGCTTAGCGCCTCCTCGTCTGCGCCATCTTTGTAACGCTCCCATCTGGCGCGAGCGGCGTCGTCGGTCTCGTCGGCAATCACCATAAACAGCACGTAGGAACCTACGTCGCGCCCGGTTTTGTCGGCGGCCTCTTTCATCCGTGCGGCGGTCGGGGCGAAGGCGGCAGGCGTGTTTACGCCTTTTCCGAAGCAGAAGTTGAAGTCAGCGTATTTAGCAGAGAATTCCATCCCCGCGTCGCTCTGTCCGGCGCAAATGACTTTCATAGGGACAGAAGGCTGCGGGCTGACGCGACAGTCATTCATGGTGAAGAAGTCACCTTTGAAATCGCTTTTGCCGGTGCCCCACAGATCGCGCAGCACCTGCACATACTCGGTGAGGTAGTCGTAGCGGCGAGAGAAGTAATCGTCACCCGGCCAGAGTCCCATCTGTTCATACTCTGGTTTTTGCCAGCCGGTCACCAGATTGACGCCAAAGCGCCCGCCGGAGATGGAGTCGATGGTGGAGGCCATACGCGCCACAATTGCAGGTGGCAGAGTGAGGGTGGCGGCGGTGGCGTAGATCTGAATACGCGAGGTTACCGCGGCCAGCCCGGCCATCAGAGTGAAGGACTCCAGGTTGTGATCCCAGAATTCGGTTTTGCCGCCAAAGCCGCGCAGCTTGATCATCGAAAGCGCAAAATCGAAATGGTAGTGCTCCGCTTTCTGCACGATGGCTTTATTCAGCTCGAAGGTCGGCATGTATTGCGGTGCGGTGGTCGAGATAAGCCAGCCGTTGTTGCCGATAGGGACGAATACGCCAATTTTCATCACGAACCTCTCTTCATTACGTCGCAGGTGTAACGGTGTTTTTGCAAAGGCAGTGCCAGTTTTGAAAATGGCAGTGTTATTAATGTGTTAACCAGAAGTTGGTGGTTTGATGCGATAAAATGTGGACTAAATGGTCAAAAACATTGCACAGAAAACAGGCACTCATGCGCGATCGGAGTGCAGAATGTCGTGGCGAGACAGGGGTTTTGCTATGCTGAGGGCAATGCAGAAAATGGAGAGCAGGAATGACACAAGGCGCAGTGAAAACACCCGGTAAACGTTCGCAGGCCGTGAGCGCCAAGAAGCAGGCGATCCTCAGCGCGGCGCTGGAGACTTTTTCACAGTTTGGTATTCACGGCACGCGCCTGGAGCAGGTGGCGGAGCAGTCCGGGGTGTCCAAAACCAATCTGCTCTACTACTATCCGTCGAAAGAGGCGCTCTATGTGGCGGTGATGCAGCAGATCCTTGATATCTGGTTGGCACCCCTCAAAGCATTCCGTGAAGAGCTGGCTCCGCTGGTGGCTATTAAGGAGTACATCCGCCTGAAACTTGAGGTGTCGCGTGATTACCCGCAGGCATCAAGGCTGTTCTGTCTGGAGATGCTGCAGGGCGCGCCGCTGTTGCAGGCGGAACTGACGGGGGATTTAAAGCAGCTGGTTGATGATAAATCGGCCATTATTGCCGGATGGGTCGCCAGCGGGAAACTGGCACCGGTCGATCCGCATCATCTGATCTTTATGATTTGGGCCTCCACTCAGCATTACGCTGACTTTGCGGCCCAGGTTGAGGCGGTGACCGGAAAAACGCTCCAGGATGAGGCGTTTTTCCAGAGCACGCTGGAAAATGTGCAGCAGATGATCATTGAAGGGATCCGCGTGCGTTAGTTTCCCGGCGGGAGAGGGCAGCTTAAGTCGCCCTCTTCACACTGCATCAGCGAGGCCAGAAACGCTTCACGCTCCACGGTTTTTTCCGCCAGACACTGATTAACGATCATGGGCTGAACGCTGCCTCCTTCTGTACCCGAACCGATAAATGTGCAGTCCGCATCGCGCAGGGCAATCCAGGCCTGCTGCGCCTTTTTCAGCAGATCTCGCTGGGGGGCTGCCGCGCGTTTGATGACGGCCTGGTACGTCTGGTTGAGTTTTTTATCGGCAGCCTGATACTGCTGCGCGCTACAGGTGTTTAGTTCAAGCTGAGTGGTCGCTTTGTCGCACTCATCGGCCAATGCGCTGGCGCTCATCAGCATTACTGCGCCCGCAATAAGAATTCGTTTCATACACTCCCCAATAAAATAAGGCTCCGTCTCCGGAGCCTTATTAGCACAGCGTTAGCCGATTGTCATCAGGCTGGCGTTACCCCCTGCGGCGGCGGTGTTGACGCTGAGTGAGCGCTCAACGTACAGACGCTCCAGCAACAGGTTGGTTTCACCGCGAGCGAAGCCCTGCACCGAAACAATCGCCCCGCTGCGGGCTGCAACCTGCTCGCACAGTTCACGGAGCTGGTCAGAATCACCGTGGTAGATAACGGCGTCAAACGGCTGCGTCAGCAATGCATCCGCTTTCGCGAAGTGAATGCGGGACGAGACTGCTTTCGGCAGCTGTTTAGCCAGGTCACGATGCAGTGCATCTTCCGGCCACAGCACTTCACAACCGGTCGCCGCGGCAGCAGCCAGCTGCACCAGCGCATCCTGCTCGTTATCCGCCACGCACAGCACGCGCTCACGCGGCATCAGCGTCCAGGTGTTGCGCTCGCCGGTTGGACCCGGCAGCAGACGCTGCGTACCTGCCTGCGCCAGCTCGCCATACTGCTGCGCGAGAGCACGCAGTTCAGGACGTTTTTCCGCCCACGTGATAAGCGCTTCCAGCGGCTGCGTCAGCACGGTTTTCAGCTGCGCATCCACCGGATAGTCTGCGTCCTGACGTGCCAGGGTGACGCCCAGCGCGTTCTCCGGACGGTTCGCCAGCAGACGGTACAGATAGAGCGGACCACCCGCTTTTGGACCCGTACCGGACAAGCCTTCGCCGCCGAACGGCTGCACGCCCACGACCGCGCCAACCATGTTACGGTTCACGTACAGGTTGCCCACTTTGGCGCTACCGGTCACCTGGGCGATGGTTTCGTCAATACGGGTATGGACACCCAGCGTCAGGCCATAGCCGGAATCGTTGATCTGCTCAATCAGCGCGTTAAGGTTGTTACGGTTGTAGCGCACCACGTGGAGCACCGGACCGAAGACCTCTTTTTTCAGTTCGTCGAAGCTCGCCAGTTCAATCAGCGTTGGCGGCACAAAGGTACCGGTGCGCCATTCGCGGGCATCTTCGCTGGTTTCACGTACGGCCTGGAACACCGGACGGCCTTTGGCACGCATGGTCTGAATGTGGTTTTCGATGTTGGCTTTGGCTTCTGCGTCGATCACCGGGCCGATATCGGTGGTGAGACGGCCCGGATTGCCCATACGGCATTCGGACATTGCACCGCGCAGCATCTTCAGCGTGTGGTCGGCCACGTCATCCTGCAGGCACAGCACGCGCAGGGCGGAGCAGCGCTGGCCGGCGCTGTCGAAGGCGGAAGCCAGAACGTCAACCACCACCTGCTCGGTGAGCGCGGAGGAGTCAACGATCATGGCGTTCATGCCGCCGGTTTCCGCGATGAGCGGCGTCGGACGACCCTGCGCGTCAAGACGGGTGGCGATGTTGCGCTGCAGCAGGGAGGCCACTTCGGTCGAGCCGGTGAACATCACGCCGCGCACGCGGTTATCGGCGGTGAGCTTCGCACCGACCGTTTCACCACGGCCAGGCAGCAGCTGAACCACGCCCGCCGGAACGCCGGCTTCCAGAAGAATGTTGATGCCCTGGGCGGCAATCAGCGGGGTTTGTTCTGCCGGTTTTGCCAGCACGCTGTTACCCGCCGCAAGCGCCGCGGCAATCTGGCCGGTGAAGATCGCCAGTGGGAAGTTCCACGGGCTAATACACACGACCGGGCCAAGCGGACGGTGGGTTTCATTATCGAAATCATCACGCACCTGGCCGGCGTAGTAGTGCAGGAAGTCGACGGCCTCGCGCACTTCGGCAATGGCGTTGCTGAAGGTTTTACCCGCTTCGCGCACCAGAATGCCGATGAGCTGTTGCATCTGATCTTCCATCAGCACCGCAGCACGTTCGAGAATGGCGGCACGTTCCTCAGGAGGGGTGGCGAACCAGATAGGGGCGTTATTCACTGCGCTGTCCAGCGCCTGATCCACTTCCGCGTCAGTCGCTTCACGCACGTAGCCGACGATATCTTTTGGCTCCGCCGGGTTAATCACTGGCTGCATTTCTCCATCAGCGACAGGTTGCTCCAGCATTGGTTTAGCCTGCCATTTCTGCAGCGCGCTGTTGAGCAGGGCAGAGGAGAGGGACGCCAGACGGTGTTCGTTGGCGAGATCCAGACCTGCCGAGTTCACGCGGCCTTTGCCGTACAACTCGCGCGGCAGGGCAATCTTCGGATGCGGCAGGCCAATCTGGCCTTCCTGCGCAGCCATCTTCTCCACCGCCTGTACCGGGTCGGCCACCAGCTCGTCCAGCGGCAGGGTGGTATCGGCGATGCGGTTAACGAAGGAGGTGTTCGCGCCGTTTTCCAGCAGACGACGCACCAGGTACGCCAGCAGGGTTTCGTGGGTGCCCACCGGGGCATAGATACGGCACGGACGGTTCAACTTGCCGTCCGCCACTTTACCGGTGACCTGCTCGTACAGCGGTTCACCCATGCCGTGCAGGCACTGGAATTCATACTGGCCCGGGTAGTAGTTCTGTCCGGCCAGGCTGTAGATCGCCGCCAGGGTGTGGGCATTGTGGGTAGCGAACTGCGGATAGATCAGGTTCGGCACGCCGAGCAGCTTTTTCGCACAGGCGAGATAAGAGACGTCGGTGTACACCTTGCGGGTATAGACCGGATAGCCTTCCAGACCGTCCATCTGGGCGCGTTTGATTTCGCTGTCCCAGTAGGCGCCTTTCACAAGACGGATCATCAGGCGGCGACGGCTGCGGCTTGCCAGGTCAATCAGATAATCAATGACGAACGGACAGCGCTTCTGGTAGGCCTGAATAACGAAACCAATCCCGTTCCAGCCCGCCAGCTCTGGCTCGAAGCACAGTTTTTCCAGCAGATCGAGAGAGATCTCCAGACGGTCGGCCTCTTCGGCATCGATGTTAATACCAATATCATACTGGCGCGCCAGCAGGGTCAGCGATTTCAGTCGTGGGTAGAGTTCTTCCATCACCCGGTCGTACTGCGCGCGGCTGTAGCGCGGGTGCAGCGCGGACAGCTTAATGGAGATGCCCGGGCCTTCATAAATCCCGCGACCGTTTGACGCTTTACCAATGGCGTGGATCGCCTGCTGGTAAGAAACCATATAGGCCTGCGCGTCGGCGGCGGTCAGCGCTGCTTCACCCAGCATGTCGTACGAGTAGCGGAAACCTTTATCTTCCAGCTTGCGGGCGTTTGCCAGCGCTTCGGCAATGGTTTCACCCGTGACAAACTGCTCTCCCATCAGGCGCATCGCCATATCCACGCCCTTGCGGATCAGCGGTTCGCCGCTCTTGCCGATGATGCGGTTCAGGGAACGGGAGAGGTTGGCTTCGTTATGGGTCGAGACCAGCTTGCCGGTAAACAGCAGACCCCAGGTGGCGGCGTTAACGAACAGCGACGGGCTGCGGCCAATGTGTGACTGCCAGTTACCGTTGCTGATCTTGTCGCGGATCAGCGCGTCACGGGTGGCTTTATCCGGAATACGCAGCAGCGCTTCCGCGAGGCACATCAGCGCCACGCCTTCCTGTGACGAGAGGGAAAATTCCTGCAGCAGACCCTGAACCATTCCGGCGCGGCCGGTGGCGGTTTTCTGGTTACGCAGCTTGTCGGCTAATTGATATGCCAGGCTGTGTGCCTGCGCGGCAATCGCTTCCGGCAGGCGGGCCTGCTCCAGCAGCATCGGAACGGCGTCGGTTTCGGCACGGCGCCAGGCGCCGGTGATGGCGGCACGGCTGACGGATTGCGGCAGGATCTGCTCGGCAAATTCAAGGAACGGCTGATGACTGTCTTCGCCCGCGATCGGGGCTTCCTCACTTTCATTCGCCGCGCCAGCCAGCAGGGCAGGCAGCTCTGGCAGACCGTCTTCACTCTCCAGTCTTTCCAGATAGTTAAAAATTGCCTGCTTGATTAGCCAGTGTGGTGTGCGGTCAATGCGGGTGGCTGCGGACTTAATCCGTTCGCGCGTTGCGTCATCCAGCTTAACCCCCATGGTGGTCATACCCATGCCAAAACTCCTGTTGTTCTTTAATAGTGTTCTGTCGTTAGCGTGAAATATCCACCATGTTGCAACTTTGTGCAACCGTGTTAAATGTGACCTGGTTTGCAACCCAGAAAATGAATGGATTGTTAATGAATGGTTAGCTGGAAAAAAGAGCTGGCTTCTGCATCGCAGGCCTGTTTTTATGCGGCGCTTAACATTTTTAAAAGGTGCAACCCGTATAAGTGTGAGCGAGTGCAACCTATAGGAAAGTTGTATCAAGCCAGGGATGAATTTGATGTAAATGCAGTGTTAAATCGTTTGTCAGCGGGGTGCGCATACGGCAGGATAGCGCGCCCAACGGAAACACAAGATACATTCACCACGTTCCGGTGATCATATAACAAGGCAGCCCGGACGGTTGTCGCTCGACTTTTTGGAGAATTTGAATGGCTATTAGCACACCGATGCTGGTGACATTTCTCGTTTATATTTTTGGCATGATCCTTATAGGGTTTTTGGCATGGCGTTCAACAAAGAACTTTGACGACTACATTCTGGGCGGACGTAGTTTAGGCCCGATGGTGACCGCGTTATCTGCGGGGGCATCAGACATGAGCGGCTGGCTGCTGATGGGGTTACCAGGCGCGATTTTCATCTCCGGTATTTCAGAAAGCTGGATTGCCATCGGCCTGACTGTCGGGGCATGGATCAACTGGAAACTGGTGGCAGGCCGTCTGCGTGTGCATACCGAGGCCAATAATAACGCCCTGACGCTGCCGGATTACTTCACCGGACGCTTTGAAGATAACAGCCGCATCCTGCGCATTATCTCTGCGGTGGTTATTCTGCTGTTCTTCACCATCTACTGTGCCTCCGGCATTGTGGCGGGCGCGCGTCTGTTCGAAAGCACCTTCGGCATGAGCTACGAAACCGCCCTCTGGGCCGGTGCTGCGGCGACCATCCTGTATACCTTCGTGGGCGGTTTCCTGGCCGTAAGCTGGACAGACACCGTGCAGGCGAGCCTGATGATCTTCGCCCTGATCCTGACCCCGGTGATTGTGATTTTCACCGTTGGCGGCTTTGCCGATTCGCTGGAAGTGATCAAACAGAAGAGCATTGAAAACGTCGACATGCTGAAAGGGCTGAACTTCGTTGCCATCGTGTCGCTGATGGGCTGGGGTCTGGGTTACTTCGGTCAGCCGCATATTCTGGCGCGCTTTATGGCCGCGGACTCTCACCACACCATCGTGCATGCGCGTCGTATCAGTATGACGTGGATGATCCTGTGTCTGGCGGGTGCGTGTGCGGTAGGTTTCTTTGGTATCGCGTACTTCAACAATAACCCGGCACAGGCGGGCGCGGTGAACCAGAACGCCGAACGTGTGTTTATCGAGCTGGCGCAGATTCTGTTTAACCCGTGGATTGCCGGTATTCTGCTCTCCGCGATCCTGGCGGCGGTGATGTCTACCCTGAGCTGTCAGCTGCTGGTCTGCTCCAGTGCCATCACCGAAGACCTGTACAAAGCTTTCCTGCGCAAAGGTGCAAGCCAGAAAGAGCTGGTGTGGGTAGGGCGCTTTATGGTTCTGCTGGTGGCGCTGGTGGCGATTGCACTGGCGGCCAACCCGGAAAACCGCGTGCTGGGCCTCGTGAGCTACGCATGGGCGGGCTTTGGTGCGGCATTTGGTCCGGTCGTGCTGTTCTCCGTCATGTGGTCACGTATGACCCGTAACGGCGCGCTGGCGGGAATGATTATCGGTGCGCTGACCGTTATCGTCTGGAAACAGTTCGCGTGGCTGGGCCTGTATGAAATCATTCCGGGCTTCATTTTCGGTAGCATTGGTATTGTGGTCTTCAGCCTGCTGGGTAAAGCGCCGTCAGCCTCCATGCAGAAACGCTTTGCTGAAGCAGATGCGCATTACCGCTCTGCACCACCGACGAAGCTGCAGCCGGAATAATTTTTTCCTCGGAACACTGAAGGCCGGGCAAGCGCTAGCGCTGCCCGGCTTTTTTCTTGCCAAAATCCGTAATTTCCTGTGATATCCATGTGCTTATAACAATGAGGATAGCGAAGCATGACAATCAAAACAGGGGTAATGGCAGCGGCATTACTGATGCTGGCTGGCTGCACTGCGCCATCGCAACACGCGGCGGTAGAGACCTGCAAAGCGGATAACCAGATGCAGCAAACAACGCTCTATTTCGGACTGAACCGTCCGGCTGGGGCGCAGATCACCAGTAACGAGTGGCAGCAGTTTGTTGATCAGGACGTTACACCGCGTTTTCGTGACGGTCTGACGGTATTTGATGCGCGTGGGCAGTGGTTAGGGAACGACGGGAAAGTGGCGCGTGAACCGAGTAAAGCATTGATGCTGATCCACGGTAAAGATGCGCAGAGTGAAAAGAACATCGAAGCGTTACGCGGGATTTATAAATCCCGCTTCGCGCAGGAATCGGTGATGCGTGTCGACCAGCCGGTTTGCGTGCAGTTTTAATCGCAACGGCGGGATATCCCGCCGTTCTCATTTACAACACTAAACCCGCAAAACTCGCTGACAGCAGACTCACCAGCGTCGCGCCATACACCAGACGCAAACCAAAACGTGACACCACGTTCCCCTGCTGCTCGTTCAGGCCTTTAATCGCCCCGGCCACAATGCCGATGGATGCAAAGTTCGCGAACGACACCAGGAAGATGGACAAAATACCCAGCCCGCGCGGTGACATCGCATGAGCGATTTTTTGCAGCTCAATCATCGCCACAAATTCATTCGCCACCAGTTTGGTTGCCATAATACTGCCCGCATTTAAGGCATCGCTCAGAGGAATGCCCACCAGCCACGCCAGGGGATAAAATACATAACCCAGGATTTGCTGGAAGCTCATGCCAAACAGGCTGGAGAAGAGGGCGTTAACGGCGCTAATAAGGGCAATAAAGCCAATCAGCATCGCCAGAATAATCATCGCCACTTTAAAACCGGCCAGAATATACTCGCCGAGCATTTCGAAGAAGCTCTGGGATTCATGCAGTTTTTCAAGTTTGATATCCGGCTCCGCTTCCGGGCGCGCCGGGTTGATGACGGAGAGAATAATAAAAGTGCTGAACATGTTCAGAATCAGCGCCGCCACCACAAATTTGGCATCGAGCATGGTCATATAGGCGCCAACAATCGACAAAGAGACCGTCGACATGGCTGTAGCCGCCATCGTGAAGAGACGACGTGAGGAGAGATCGCCCAGCACGCCTTTGTAGGCAATGAAGTTTTCAGACTGGCCGAGGATCAATGAACTCACCGCATTAAAGGATTCCAGCTTGCCCATACCGTTCAGTTTTGACAGCAGCGTGCCGATCACCCGAATAAATATCGGCAGAATTCGCCAGTGTTGCAGAATACCGATCAGCGCGGAAATAAAAATAATCGGGCAAAGTACGCCGAGGAAAATGAACGCCAGCCCTTTTTCACCCATTCCGCCAAAGACAAAATTGGTGCCTTCGGCAGCAAATTTCAGCAGTGATTCAAAGAACCCTGAGACGTATTTAATCAGGAATAACCCGCTTTCGGCGTGCAGGAAAAAGAACGCCAGAGCAATCTCAATGACAATCAGCTGTAAAACAAAACGAATGCGAACTTTTCGGCGGTCGAAACTCACCAGCCAGGCCAGCGCAAGAATAATCACCAGCGCCAGCAGGAAATGGACAATCTTAAACATAATTAATTTTCACCAGGTGTTTGAGGCAGGTATTTAGCCACAGCCCTGATTAACCGTAAATGGGCATTTTCGTTATAACTTATAAACTTAACGATAACGACGGCAACTATTACCAGACTTTGCGTTTACAACTCGTCATCAAAACAACACACATTTCGCTTGTTTTTCTCTTCGCCGTAATGATAATCACTATCACAAGAATTTACCTTTCTTTGCATCAGTTGACTGCGATAAACATTTAAGGTGTCGGCATGTTTGTTCCATTTCTCATTATGTTGCGTGAAGGGCTCGAAGCTGCCCTCATCGTCAGTCTCATCGCCAGTTATCTGAAGCGAACCCGGCGTGGACGCTGGATTGGCGTCATGTGGGTGGGGGTGTTCCTTGCCGCGGCGCTCTGTCTGGGCCTGGGCATCCTGATCAATGAAACCACCGGTGAATTCCCGCAGAAAGAGCAGGAGCTGTTTGAAGGCATCGTTGCGGTGATCGCGGTGGTGATCCTCACCTGGATGGTGTTCTGGATGCGTAAAGTCTCCCGTAACGTAAAGGTACAGCTGGAGCAGGCGGTGGATAACGCCCTGCAAAAGAGCAATAACCACGGCTGGGCGCTGATCATGATGGTCTTTTTCGCCGTCGCGCGTGAAGGCCTGGAGTCCGTTTTCTTCCTGCTGGCGGCGTTTCAGCAGGATGTCGGCATTTGGCCGCCGTTAGGTGCGATGCTGGGCCTTGCTACGGCTGTGGTGCTGGGTTTCCTGCTCTACTGGGGCGGCATTCGCCTTAACCTGGGGGCCTTCTTCAAGTGGACGAGTCTGTTTATTCTGCTGGTGGCGGCAGGGCTGGCGGCAGGGGCGATTCGCGCCTTCCATGAAGCGGGCCTGTGGAACCATTTCCAGGACGTGGCGTTTGATCTCAGCAACGTTCTTTCCACTCATTCACTGACCGGCACCCTGCTCGAAGGCATCTTCGGCTATCAGGAAACCCCGAGCGTCAGCGAAGTGGCGATGTACTTTATCTATCTCATTCCGGCGCTGGTGCTGTTCGCAATGCCGCCGCGTTCCGGCACGCAGGCGTCGCGCGTTACACCATAATATTTGCTTTAGTTACAACATACTTTAAAAGGGAAGAGCCATGGCAATTCAGTTCCGTCGTAGTGCATTATGCGCAGGCATCGCCGCGCTGTTCGCTTCTGCATTCTCCGCCTGGGGTGCGGATGTTCCTCAGGTTAAAGTCACCGTCAATGACAAGCAGTGTGAGCCGATGACCCTCACGGTTAACAGCGGCAAGACCCAGTTTATTATCCAGAACCACAGCCAGAAGGCGCTGGAGTGGGAAATTCTGAAGGGTGTACTGGTGGTGGAAGAGCGCGAAAATATCGCTCCTGGCTTCAGCCAGAAGATGACCGCCAACCTGCAGCCGGGCGAGTATGAGATGACCTGCGGTCTGCTGACTAACCCTAAAGGTAAGCTGATCGTCAAAGGTGAAGCAACGGCCGATGCGACGAAAGGTGCGGCGGTGCTGAGCCTGGGTGAGGCGATTACCGCCTATAAAGCGTATGTCTCCAAAGAGACGGCCGACCTGGTTGCGGGTACCAAAGCCTTTACCGATGCGGTGAAAGCAGGTGATATCGAAAAAGCGAAATCCCTCTATGCGCCAACCCGTCAGCACTACGAGCGTATCGAGCCGATTGCCGAGTTGTTCTCTGACCTTGATGGCAGCATTGATGCCCGCGAAGACGATTTCGAGCAGAAAGCGGCCGATCCGAAATTCACCGGTTTCCACCGTCTGGAGAAAGCCCTGTTTGGCGACAACTCCACCAAAGGGATGGAGAAATACGCTGAGCAACTGAACGGTGACGTGCTGGAGTTGCAAAAGCGCATCAGCGAGCTGGCTTTCCCACCGTCAAAAGTGGTGGGCGGTGCCGCAGGGCTGATTGAAGAAGTGGCCGCGAGCAAAATCAGCGGTGAAGAAGATCGCTACAGCCATACCGATCTGTGGGATTTCCAGGCTAACGTTGACGGTTCACAAAAAATTGTCGATCTGCTGCGTCCTCAACTGCAGAAAGAGAACAGCGAACTGCTGGCTAAAGTGGATGCTAACTTCAAAAAAGTCGACGCCATTCTGGCGAAGTACCGAACCAAAGACGGCTTTGAAACCTACGATAAGCTGACCGATGCCGACCGCAACGCGCTTAAAGGCCCGATTACCGCCCTGGCGGAAGATCTCTCCCTGCTGCGTGGCGTACTGGGTCTGGACTAAGCACGATGAATAAGCATAACGAAAGCGAGGTGGTTGAGCCTTCACGTCGTCGGTTGCTAAAAGGGGTCGGGGCGCTGGGGGGCGCTCTTGCGCTGGCTGGTGGGTGTCCGGTGGCGCATGCGGCGAAACCGCAAAGCGCACCCGGCACGCTGTCCCCTAATGCTCGCATGGAGACGCAGCCGTTTTACGGTGAACATCAGTCGGGCATTCTGACACCGCAGCAGGCGTCGATGATGCTGGTGGCATTTGACTCACTGGCGAGTGATAAAGCTGATCTGGAGCGTCTGTTCCGTCTGCTGACGACACGTATCGCGTTTCTCACCGCAGGCGGGCCGGCACCGGAAACGCCAAATCCGCGTCTTCCGCCCATGGACTCCGGTATCCTGGGGCCGTTTATCGCCCCGGATAACCTGACGATGACCGTTTCGCTCGGTGAATCGCTGTTTGATGCGCGCTATGGACTGGCAAAACAGAAGCCAAAAGCGCTGCAGAAAATGACGCGTTTCCCGAATGACTCGCTGGACGCTGCTCTTTGTCACGGTGACCTGCTTCTGCAGATTTGCGCCAATACCCAGGACACGGTGATCCACGCCCTTCGGGATATTATCAAGCACACGCCGGATCTGTTGAGCGTGCGCTGGAAGCGGGAAGGGTTTATCTCGGACCATGCTGCCCGCAGTAAAGGGAAAGAGACGCCGGTTAACCTGCTGGGCTTTAAGGACGGTACGGCCAACCCGGACAGCCACGATGGTGCGCTCATGAAGGAGGTGGTGTGGGTCACTGCCGATCAGGGCGAACCGACATGGGCCGTTGGGGGAAGTTATCAGGCCGTGCGGATTATTCAGTTCCACGTGGAGTTCTGGGACCGCACACCGCTCAAAGAGCAGCAGACGATTTTTGGTCGTGATAAGCAGAGTGGGGCACCGCTGGGCATGAAGAATGAGCATGATGTGCCCGACTACGCCGGCGATCCGAATGGCGATGTGATTGCGCTGGACAGCCATATTCGTCTGGCTAATCCGCGCACCAAAGAGACGCAGTCCAGCCTGATGATGCGCCGTGGCTACAGCTACTCTCTGGGCGTAACCAACTCCGGTCAGCTTGATATGGGGCTGCTGTTCGTCTGCTATCAGCACGATCTGGAAAAAGGCTTCCTGACCGTGCAGAAGCGGCTAAATGGAGAAGCGCTGGAAGAGTACATTAAACCTATCGGCGGCGGCTATTTCTTTGCCCTGCCAGGCGTACGCGATCAACACGCGTATCTCGCTCAAGGGCTGATTGAGGCCTGATCGCTGTCCCTGCGCCACGTTCGCAGGGACATTATTTTTTCATATGACGATTCTGTTGTTATATTTCTGTAGTATTTCTGTATGAGACTGATTTCAACTGTAGGGACAGTCTTAAAAGTTGCAATCAGGTAAAATAAATGTTGCATTTATGATAACACCTGATGTAATTAAGATAAGACAGCGGTAGTTCCCGGCAGTGATGCTGAATCACTATGGAGATCGCGAATGGTTGCGTCCTGTACTGGACATGGTAAACACAACAACCGCAGCACCCGGCGCGGAGGCTCAGACTCCGGCAGCGATTTCCTCACCACTAAATTCTCCCCCCTTCCTCAAGAATCTCGTTCGACCGACGTGCAGAATGGTGCGCGTAGCTGTTCCGTATCGTCATCCGATAAAGCAAGCAATGGCTTACAAGGAAGCCAACCCTCTGATGTTCGTGCGCATAATCGTGCTGAAACTGGCGCGTGTGATGAATACCAACAACTCAAGGTGCTATCCATGGGAAGACAAAAAGCAGTGATCAAAGCTCGTCGCGAAGCAAAACGTGTGCTGAGACGGGATTCACGTAGCCATAAACAGCGTGAAGAAGAATCGGTCACCTCGCTTGTGCAGATGAGTGGCGTAGAAGCAATTGGCATGGCGCGGGACAGCCGTGACAATTCTCCAATTGTGGCGCGCAATGAGGCTCAGGCGCACTACCTGAATGCTATCGAGAGTAAACAGCTCATCTTTGCAACCGGTGAAGCCGGATGCGGGAAAACCTGGATCAGTGCAGCCAAAGCGGCGGAAGCGCTGATCCATAAGGACGTGGAGAGGATTATTGTCACCCGTCCGGTACTGCAAGCTGATGAAGATCTCGGCTTCTTGCCCGGAGACATTTCGGAGAAGTTTGCCCCATACTTCAGGCCTGTCTATGACGTGCTGGTGAAACGACTGGGGGCTTCCTTTATGCAGTACTGCCTGCGGCCAGAGATTGGCAAGGTGGAAATCGCGCCGTTCGCCTATATGCGCGGACGTACATTTGAAAATGCGGTCGTCATTCTTGACGAGGCTCAGAACGTGACCGCTGCGCAAATGAAGATGTTTTTGACGCGCCTCGGGGAGAACGTGACGGTTATCGTTAACGGCGATATTACCCAGTGTGACCTGCCATCCGGCGTGAAATCCGGACTAAGCGACGCGATGTCACGTTTTGAGGAAGATGAGATGATTGGGGTGGTCCGCTTCACCAAAGAGGACTGCGTGCGATCGGCGCTGTGTCAGCGCACGTTGAAAGCGTACTACTGAGTTTGCTGTTGTGTTCAAAGCCCGGGGAAACCGGGCTTTGTTTTTTGTGCTTTCTATTCCCTTATATGTTTAAAGTCACTTTAGCTAACGTTGTTAAATAAAGCTGTCGTCATCATCGCTGTAGTCGTCATCTGCATCATTGTTCTGCCAGGTGTCGTTATTATTGCCGAACGGATCGTCCTGGTTGAGGAAGCGGGTGTCAGAGACATTATTAAAGTCGCCGTATTGATTACCGATAAACGACTCATTACCGGCGGGCGTTGTCGGTTCTTCGATGATGTTCACGATCTCTTCCGGCCGCGACTGATGGAACATACTGGTCAGCATCTCGGCCAGCACGACGCCACCGGCCACGCCAGCGGCTGTTTGCAGCGCGCCTGCCATAAAACTGCCGCCGCGAGGAGCCGAAGCCGGCGCTGTCGCCCGTGAATAATCCTGCGCCTGTGGCTGTTGCTGCTGGGCATTCCAGCTGTTGTCCGGCTGCGGGTTGCTTTTTCCGCCACCAAACAGGCCGCCGAGGAAACTGCCGCCCGTCGAGGGTTTGCTTTTTTGCGCGGCTAATTCGCTTTCAAGCTCCTGAACCCGGGCCTGCAGGCGTTTCAGCGCCGCTTCCTGAATCAAAATCGATTGCGCCATATAGTAGGGGGCCGCAGGCTGCTGTCTGACGAATTCCGCGATCTGACGCTCTGCATCTGCATCCCGTTGGCTGTTTTGTTGTTCGGTCTGTTTCAGACGTTCGAAAAGGCCGTTGATTAGCTGCTGTTCTTCATATTGCATGACAATAACCTTCCGCTCTCCAGGGGGGATACCGCCTAGTTTATCAGCGGTGATAAACTGTGTCTGGCGAGTGAAATGTTTGTTTAAGATTGGTTGCAAGTTAGCTGAAACTCGCTCTGTTTTTGGGGCTAAAAAAAAGCCCGCATTTTCATGCGAGCTCTTCTTTAAATATGGCGGTGAGGGGGGGATTGACTCGCTTTGCTCGCCCTGCGGGCAGCCTGTTCGCTGCGCTCTCAGTCTGTCCAACTGGCTGTCGCCAGTTGTCGAACCCCGGTCGGGGATTCTCATCCCCCCTGCATGAGTGCAACATGCGAAAAAAAAGCCCGTACTTTCGTACGAGCTCTTCTTTAAAGATGGCGGTGAGGGGGGGATTGACTCGCTTTGCTCGCCCTGCGGGCAGCCTGTTCGCTGCGCTCTCAGTCTGTCCAACTGGCTGTCGCCAGTTGTCGAACCTCGGTCGGGGATTCTCATCCCCCCCTGCATGAGTGCAACATGCGAAAAAAAAGCCCGTACTTTCGTACGAGCTCTTCTTTAAATATGGCGGTGAGGGGGGGATTCGAACCCCCGATACGTTGCCGTATACACACTTTCCAGGCGTGCTCCTTCAGCCACTCGGACACCTCACCATATTGTTTTGCTGCCTGACCGCTTGGGGGGCAACGGGGCGCTACTATAGGGAGTTGCGCTAAAACGGTCAAGCAGATTTTCTGCTTTAGTGCCTGTTCGGTTAAGCCTTAATCAGCTCATGTCGCTTAGAGCCGGATTAACGCTGTGAATCGAGCACTTCGCTGTTTTTAACCACGTCCTGTGCTTTGCCGTAGCTTTCGATCAACAGCTGATAAGCCGGGAAGATGTGGGTATACACCTCGGCCCACTTGGCCGCGTCTTCACGGTTCCAGGTTCGCTGGATTTCTGAGGCGACTGCCGCTGTATCCATTGGCACTACGCCAGCCTGGACGACACGAGCCAGGGTGATCTCTTGCGCCATTTTGCTGTAGGTACCAGACGCATCGATCACCGCAAAGACTTTATAACCATCAGCAACCGCACTAATTGACGGGAAAGCCATGCAAACGCTGGTGATGGTACCCGCGATAATCAGCGTGTTGCGACCGGTGGCTTTTACCGCTGCCACAAATTCCGGGTTATCCCAGGCGTTAATCTCTCCTTTACGTGGTACGTACTGCGCATGCGGCGCGTTGGCGTGGATTTCCGGGATAAGCGGGCCGTTCGGCCCCTGGGGAACGGACGCTGTCGTGATCACCGGGATCTTCGCCAGGGTAGCGATCTTTGCCAGCGCTGCCGCACGGGCACGCAGTTCCGGCATTGGCATATCCCCAACGGTCTGGAACAGACCGCTCTGGTGATCGATAAGCAACATCACCGCATCGTTCACATCAATAACCGGACGCGCTCCGTTGAAATTTGCAGGTGTGGACATTTTCTTCTCCTTTATTACGTTCAGATCTGGCCGAAGCGGCCGGAGTTGAAATCACGAATGGCTTCGTTGATTTCGCTTTTACTGTTCATGACAAACGGGCCGTAGCCCACAATGGGTTCGTTCAGTGGCTCACCGGCCATCAGCAGCACTTTTGCATCGCTACTGGCTTCCAGATGCACTTTGTCGCCTTGCTGGCTTAAGACGACCAGTTGCGCTTCACCCGCTTCAGCCGTGCCGTTTACCGTGACGTTGCCTTCCAGTACCACCAGCGCGGTGCTCCAGCCTTCTGGCTGATTGAGCGTCAAATGGCTTCCCTGATTCAGCGCAATATCCCAGACATTCAGCGGTGAAAAGGTGTGAGCCGGGCCGGTCACATCCTGGTAGCGACCGGCAATAACCCTCAGCGTGCCGCTGTTATCCAAAAGCGTTACGACTGGAATGTCGCTTTTGGTGATGCTCTGGTAGCCCGGTGCCGCCATCTTGTCTTTCGCCGGAAGGTTGACCCAAAGCTGCATCATTTTGAGTTCTCCTCCTTTCTGCGAGAACGCGCTGGAGTGGAACTCCTCGTGCAAAATGCCTGCACCTGCCGTCATCCACTGCACGTCGCCGGGGCCAATTACACCGCCTTTGCCCGTGGAGTCACGATGCTCGACTTCACCGGAATAGACGATAGTGACCGTTTCGAAACCCCGGTGAGGATGTTGGCCTACGCCGCGTTTCGAACCATCTGCCGGAAAGGTGTATGGGCCCGCGTAGTCCAGCAGCAGGAACGGGCTGAGAGGCTCCCCGTGCGTCTGATAAGAGAACATTGAACGGACCGGGAAACCGTCGCCCACCCAGTGCTGTCGGGGAGCGGTATAAACACCTGTTACGTTTTTCATGATGAACTCCTGATGTTCTGTTGATGCAATTAGCTTATATTCAGGTTTAATATCCCGGTAGATAGTGAAAATGGCATTCACTGTTCTAATAATGGAACGATGAGGATTTATGCAGGATCTCAATGACTTCGTCTGGTTTGTGAAGGTGGTGGATTACGGTGGCTTTGCGGCGGCGGGAAGGGCGCTTGACCTGCCAAAGTCCAGGCTAAGCCGCCGGATCGCGCAGTTGGAAGAGCGCCTTGGCGTGCGGCTCATCCACCGAACAACCCGGCAATTTACGGTGACTGAGGTCGGGCAGACCTTCTATCAGCACTGTAAAGCGATGATGGTGGAGGCGGAGGCGGCAGAAGAGGCCGTGGCGGCACTGCAGGCAGAACCGCGCGGCATTGTCAGGATCACCTGCCCGATAACCCTGTTGCATGTCCATGTTGGTCCGATGCTGGCAAGATTTATGGCGCGTTATCCCGGCATCAATCTTCAGCTTGAGGCGACCAATCGACGGGTAGACCTGGTGGGAGAGGGCGTGGATATCGCGATCCGCGTCCGCCCTCGCCCGTTTGATGACAGCGATCTGGTGTTAAGGGTGCTGGCTGACAGGGGGCATTGTCTGGTCGCGAGTCCAGCGTTGATTCAACGCATGGGAGAACCGATAGCCCCGTCTGAACTCAGTGCCTGGCCCGGGCTAAGCATGAACGAGGGGAAACATATTCATAAATGGGCGCTGTCCGGGCCTGGAGGTGCTAAAGCGGAGATCCATTATCACCCTCGATTGATCACCACCGATATGCTTGCGCTACGTGAAGCTGCCATGGCTGGCATCGGCGTGGTGCAGCTGCCGATTTTGATGGTGAAGGATCAGCTGGCGTCAGGTGAACTGATTCGGGTACTTGAGGCCTGGGAACCCCGACGGGAAGTGATTCACGCTGTTTATCCATCAAGACGCGGGTTGTTACCTTCTGTCAGGACGCTGGTGGATTTTCTGACCGAAGAATATGCGAAGATGGTGGAAGAATAGTTTATCCCTCTCCCTTGGGGAGGGGGTCAGAGTGAAGGGCTCAGACCGCACCGTGTTGCCTTTGGCACCGGGGGGGATTGACTCGCTTTGCTCGCCCTGCGGGCAGCCTGTTCGCTGCGCTCTCAGTCTGTCCAACTGGCTGTCGCCAGTTGTCGAACCCCGGTCGGGGCTTCTCATCCCCCCGCAGCGTGCAATATGCGAAAAAAAAGCCCGCATTTTCATGCGAGCTCTTCTTTAAATATGGCGGTGAGGGGGGGATTCGAACCCCCGATACGTTGCCGTATACACACTTTCCAGGCGTGCTCCTTCAGCCACTCGGACACCTCACCATATTGTCATCCCGTTGTTGTCGGGACGGGCGCTAATGTAAGGAAAAGCCGAACTGCCGTCAACTCACTTTTTCAGTAATTTAGCGTGTTTAGACAAACTTCAGGCAACCTGATTCTTAAATGTGCTGAAAGCGTCTTTTTTATCAGCAGCACAGTCGCGCAATAAATTTGTTATGCTGGCAATCCAGTTGAAAATCAAAATAATTCAGCGCAATAAAAGGCAGGAATGACTATGGATATACTCTTCTATCACCCCACGTTTGATGCGGCATACTGGATCAAGGCGCTTACCGCGGCGTTACCCGGCGCACGCGTTCGCGAGTGGAAGCGGGGTGACAACGAACATGCTGACTACGCGCTGGTCTGGCATCCGCCGGTAGAAATGCTGCAGGGGCGTAAACTGAAAGCTGTCTTTGCCCTGGGCGCCGGTGTGGACTCCATTCTGAGCAAGCTGAAGGCTCACCCGGAAATGCTGCCGGAAGATATTCCTCTTTTCCGCCTCGAAGACACCGGTATGGGCCAGCAAATGCAGGAGTATGCCGTGAGCCAGGTTCTGCACTGGTTCCGCCGCTTTGATGACTATCAGGCATTAAAACAGCAATCCCACTGGGAACCGCTGCCTGATTATCAGCGCGAAGATTTTACCATTGGTATCCTCGGTGCTGGTGTGCTGGGTTCAAAAGTGGCGGAAGCGCTTGCACCGTGGGGCTTTCCGCTGCGCTGCTGGAGCCGCAGCCGTAAGGATTATCCAGGCGTTAAGAGCTTTGCCGGCACGGATGAACTGCCGGACTTTCTCAACGGCACGCGCGTGCTCATCAACCTGCTGCCCAACACGGCGGAAACGGTCGGCATCATCAATGAAGCGTTGCTCAACCTGTTAGCCGATGAGAGCTACCTGATGAACCTGGCGCGCGGGGTGCATCTGGTCGAGCCCGATCTGCTGAAGGCCCTGGACAGCGGAAAGCTAAAAGGCGCCATGCTGGATGTCTACAGCCGCGAGCCGCTGCCTGCGGAAAGCCCTCTGTGGGCGCATCCGCGCGTGGCGATGACCCCACACGTGGCTGCCGTGACGCGTCCGGCAGAGGCGGTGGCGTATATATCCCATACCATCAGCGAAATGGAAAAGGGTAATGCAGTCACCGGACAGGTCGACAGGCAGCGCGGCTACTGAGAGAAACCCGGCGTTCGCCGGGTTTTTGCTAATATTCGCCGCTGATAACTGCTATCCTTTGGAAAAACCGCAGAGGAGAGAGAGATGTATCCCGTTGACCTGCATATGCACACCGTCGCCAGCACCCACGCGTATAGCAATCTCCATGATTATATCGCCCAGGCCAAGCTTAAAGGCATCAAGCTGTTCGCGATAACCGATCATGGCCCGGACATGGCGGATGCGCCGCACTACTGGCATTTTGTGAATATGCGGATTTGGCCACGTCTGGTGGACAGCATTGGGATACTGCGCGGTATTGAGGCGAACATTAAAAATACCGACGGTGAGATCGACTGCACCGGTCCGATGCTGACGTCTCTTGACCTTATCCTCGCCGGTTTCCATGAGCCGGTTTTCCCTCCCCAGGATAAAGAGACCAACACCGCGGCGATGATTGCCACCATTGCCAGCGGCAATGTGCATATTATTAGCCACCCGGGTAATCCAAAATATCCGATTGATATTCAGGCTGTCGCCCAGGCGGCAGCGAAACACCGCGTGGCGCTGGAGATTAACAACTCCTCCTTTGTTCACTCGCGTAAGGGCAGTGAAGCAAACTGCCGTGAAGTGGCCGCTGCCGTGCGAGATGCCGGAGGTATGGTGGCGCTGGGCTCTGACTCCCATACCGCGTTTACGCTGGGTGATTTTAGTGAGTGCCTGAAGGTGCTTAATGACGTTAACTTCCCGGAAGCGCAAATCCTGAACGTGACCCCACGCCGGCTGCTCGATTTCCTCGAGTCGCGCGGCATGGAACCGATTGACGAATTTGCCGATCTTTAATTGTGTAATGGAATAATAAAAATGAACGAGTTCTCCATCCTTTGTCGCGTGCTGGGTACGCTCTATTATCGCCAGCCGCAAGACCCGCTGTTGGTTCCGCTCTTTACGTTAATTCGTGAAGGTAAACTGGCGCAGAACTGGCCGCTGGAACAGGATGAGTTACTGGAGCGTCTGCAAAAAAGCTGCGATATGCAGCAGGTAGCGACCGACTACAATGCGCTGTTCGTGGGTGATGAATGCCGCGTTTCGCCATACCGTTCTGCCTGGCAGGAAGGGGCGACAGAAGCGGAAGTCCGTGCTTTCCTCTCCACTCGCGGTATGCCGTTGAGCGATACACCAGCCGACCATATTGGTACGCTGCTGTTGGCTGCATCCTGGATCGAAGACAACGCAGGTGATGATGAGAATGAAGCTATCGAAACCTTGTTCGAAACGTATCTGTTGCCATGGGTCGGAACGTTTCTTGGCAAAGTCGAAGCACATGCGACTTCGCCATTCTGGAGAACGCTGGCTCCGCTGACTCGAGACGCCATCGCGGCAATGTGGGATGAGCTGGAAGAAGAACACGAAGAGTGATTTAGATCACATTAACTCTGCAACTATACATTTCAACTTGCACGTAATGTGCTAGTGATCTCATTTCTATGGTGCGCTTCTGCTAAGATGCGCACCATGAACATATTACTTTGTATCGCATTAACCACTGGTATTCTCTCAGGGCTTTGGGGATGGGTAGCTGTGTCTCTCGGGCTGCTCAGCTGGGCTGGGTTTCTTGGCTGCACGGCCTATTTCGCCTGCCCGCAGGGGGGGGTTAAAGGTCTCTTTATTTCAGGCTGCACCCTGATGAGCGGTGTTATCTGGGCGCTGGTGATTATGAAAGGCAGCGCGCTGGCCCCGCATCTGGAGATGCTGGGGTATGTCATGACGGGCGTGGTTGCTTTTTTGATGTGCATCCAGGCAAAACATCTGTTGCTTTCGTTCGTGCCGGGAACTTTTATGGGGGCGTGTGCGACCTTTGCAGGGCAGGGTGACTGGAAACTGGTTGTCCCCTCGTTGGCGCTGGGGTTGCTGTTTGGCTACGCCATGAAGAACAGCGGTCTTTGGCTGGCGGCGCGGCGGGAAAAAGCGCAAAGCATCACTGCGGTGAGTGAATAAAAAAAGGCGAGATAATCATCTCGCCTTTTTTATGCGCTTCCTGTCAGGATTCCGGAGGAACTGACATATCGCGGTATTTCACCAGTATCGGGTTCTGCACATCTGCTTTGTTTTGCAAATCCCACAACCCGCGATCGATACCATCGTTAATTAAGAAGATAACGCCGGTTTCAATGGCAGACATCAGGCACATCATGACCGGTTCGTTAGAGGTGTAGCCAATTTCACCCTCCAGCAAACGCTGGTAGTCGATGAAGCGGAATACCCCAGCCTGTACTTCATAAGACAAAATGGTTTTGCTGGTGTTCACCGAAGAGAGCACTTCGCCGGTACTGACGTTAACCACACGCAGGTTAACGGCGATTTGGTCGAGCTGATACTGGGTATCAGCGCCGATACCGAAGTAACGTGCTCCTACACCACCCGATTTAACGTTACTTTCGTAACCGATAATCGAACCTTCAATCATGACATTCGCGGCTGCCAGAGATTGCAGAGGCGTCCGGTTATTGTCCGCGACGGTGCCATTTTCCTGTGCTGCACGAATAATTTTTCGCTCATTCAACAGGTTCTGTAGCCCCTGGCGTTCCAGAGGAATAAACCAGTGTGAATCCTTGAGTGCGGTAACCAGCATGGCAGTGGCGCTTTGCGGCACCGCCGTGGAGAAGTTACTTGCCGGGTAAGGTTTAAATTGCCCGGTTTCATCCTGAATGTTGTAAACAGAGACAAATATCTTACCGGTTGGTGACGGTAAATGTGTTAAATCACGATAACTTTGGGCCCGAGGCATTAAAGTAGGTTTTGCAGCTTCTTTAGGTGGAGCAGTTAAACAACCGCTCAATAAGCACACTGCAACAAATATCAGGAAGCGCTGCATGATCATTGTCCTTATTTAGCTGTTGTTTAAAAATTAGTTGAATTACTTTGTAAACCGGAAACCTGGATTGTTGATGTTTTTCCAGTTTTACGATCGGTAACATTCAACTGGAGCTGTCCGTCCGTGTTGGCAATATCGACAATAAAGTCGTTGGTGACCATTCGACCAGGTTTACCGGTATTAATGTTGGTCAGTAACCCACCTAAAATCTGCGACTGAATAGCCTGTGTGAAGTTGTCCAGAGCAGACGGGGTATCAACGCTAAAATTCTTTAAGCTGGGATCTTTATAGGAGTTTTGCGCCTGAGCTTCATTCAGCAGGAACGCGCCGTTGTTAGGGTTACCGCCAAAGTTAGGGTTACGGAACTGGAACGTCATGTTCCCGGCCCAACTTATGGGGGTGATCAGCATTATCGAAACAACTGCATATGCAATACGCATGACAGCCTCCGCATATCGGTTCGTTAGAACTCGTCTTTTGCTAAATCGCTGGTGCTTAATAGGGCTTTATCTATTTGCAGGCGATTAATAGCGTCTTCTGATTGTGCCAGTGCTAAGGATACGTTTTTGTCGAAATCCATTTTGGTCGGGAATAAAAACGTTTGATAAATAACGGACTGATTAGCCGTTATTGTTATCCAGCTTCCCCATCGTGCACTGGGCCGCTCGTTGATTGTTATATTTCCAGTGTATGTGCTGTCCCATTTATCACTGAAGGCACGGTAAAAACTGTGCCCGATCGATGAGACAGTGTGGTCTGTTAACAATCCGGGAACTTCGACCTCGACGGCCTGCAGATTCCCGGCTGCGAGCAGGAAACTCGCTGCGGCGATCCAACTCAACGTGCGCTTCATGTGATTAACGCCTGAGGTTATCGTTTGCCCACGAAACCGCCTGAGTTCGGTTTTTCACAGCTATCTTCTTGAAAAGATTATAAAGGTGCGTCTTTACCGTATTTTCGCTGATAAATAACGAACGGGCGATTTCAATATTTGAAGCACCAATGCGTAACTTGTTCAGGATCTCTTTCTCACGGTGCGTTAGCAGTGCTGACTCTGAACTGTTATAGCGATAATTTCCGGAGTGTGTGATGAGGTAGCTGGCAAGTTTTTGCGAAAAATAACACTCTCCGCGCAATATACCTTGCAGCCCCTCTACTACCCGGTCCTCTTCTTCCGTGACGTAGAACACGCCATTGATATGCGGCCAGCTCTCAATATCCCTGAAAGGATACTCATCAGGCGTATTCAACAATAGCACGCGGATATTATTGTTTTTCCTGCTTAAAATATCCTGCCAGTAATGGATAAGCTTTTTATCAGCTTCCATCATATCGAGAAGAATAATGCTGCCAGGTGCAATATCATCAAAAGAACGTTGAATATTATGCAATTTCCCGTTCAGTGATAAAGATTGCTTTAAATGTTGTAATAACGCTGTCGCTTGCAAAGAAGGTTTTGTGATCAACAGTAATGTATGACCATGTAAACTATGGACTTCATTATACATGATGAAACCCCACTTTTTTTGGCACCTGGCAGCTGTCCTCCTGTAAAAAGAGGACACCAGAAGTACTGACAGATGTTTCACTGCTGTGTGTAGAATCAGACCATAACCCCCACAGGGAGGTAAATATAAAACCAATTTCGTACATCTAATTTCAATCTAGCTTTTACGAAGTTTAAAGCAAGTGTTAATCATGTAACTAAATGTAAAAATCAATATTAATTTGTGATAATTGACGATATTGAATGCCCCATTTTGATAAGAAAGTTGTACATGTAAATATGTGTGCACAGATTTTAAAAATCATACAAATATTTATAATAAATTGATTTTAATGCTTATTTTGTGTTTTTATCTGATTGTGGATAGGTATGAGTTCCCGATTTTTTCTAAGTCATGGAATGAACAAATTTCTGTCTTAAGAAAACTCGCCTCGTGTCACGCGATGAGAAAAATGGCATCCTGCCGTTCCGTTGAAACAAGGCGGGATCAAGCATGGACAGCCCTCGCGATGTTGTACAAGCTGGCGGAAAGAAATGTTTAATAAAAAAATAAGCTGTCCTGTTTAAAGCAATTTTTTCCTTAAATTACGACTTTGTGGTGATCCGACAAATAAAAATAAGCCGCGTGGGTGAGATATTTAAAATGTTTCAGCGGACATACTCTTCACCGTAACGACGCGTTAACACATCACGAGTCGTTTTAACAATATCATTGTTACATGGTTATGGAGTTCTTAAATAGCCAGGTCCAGGGTGACAACATGAAAAACATATCGTTATTTATGATGTTTACATTGCTGGGTGCGCCTGGATTTGTAACCGCGGCTAATTCAGATATGGCGAATGCTGAATATAATTTCGCGGTTAACGAATTAAGTCTTTCATCTTTAAATCAGGCAGCCATTATTGGTCAACGGGGCATTCTTAATGATGCTCAGGTCAACCAGGGCGGTTCAAAACTATTATCAATAGTTTCCCAGGATGGGGCAGGTAACAGAGCGAGAGTTGATCAATCAGGGAGTTACAATATTGCCTGGATCGATCAAAGCGGCAACGGGAACGATGCAGGTATTACGCAAGATGGATATGGTAATAGTGCGAAAATTATCCAGCAAGGGTCGGGTAACAGAGCAAATATTACGCAGTACGGTACACAGAAAACCGCAGTTGTAGTGCAGAAACAGTCGCAAATGGCAATTAGCGTCATCCAGCGCTAACTATTTCGCGACGACTTTAATCAATCCGATGGGGGTTTACCATGAAATTTATCAAAGTGGCAGCACTCGCAGCAATCGTAGTTTCTGGTAGTGCAATGGCTGGTCTGATTGATCAGGGCGAATGGGGTCATGGCCATGGCGGATACGGTGGTCCAAATTCAACCCTGAACATTTACCAGAACGGTGGCGGTAACTCTGCTGTAGCATTGCAGACAGATGCCAGAAATTCAGTTCTGAATATTAGCCAGACCGGTGGCGGTAACGGTGCTGATGTTGGTCAGGGGTCTGATGACAGTAAAATTAACCTGACCCAGAACGGTTTCGGCAACAGTGCAACACTTGATCAGTGGAACAGTAAAAATTCTACTATGAATGTTAGCCAGTACGGTGGCCTTAACGGTGCATTGGTCGACCAGACTGCTTCTAACTCAACTGTCAACGTTACCCAGATTGGTTTTGGTAACCACGCGACAGCTCATCAGTACTGATACTGAAATCTGTGCTACAAAAAAACAGGGCATCTGCCCTGTTTTTTTTCGGGAGTTCATCATGAATACCTTAATTCTCCTCGCCGCGCTTTCCAGCCAAATCACGTTTAAAACGTCACAGCAGGAAAATATGACCACCATTATTCCGCAGGTTACTCTGACGGAGCCGTGCGATTGCCAGGTTCAGATTGTCTCTGTGCGGGAAGGGCAGGGAGGGCAAAGCTCTTCTCGACAGCAAAATACACTTTTTATACCCGCTAATCAGACGATTGATTTAATGCGGTTGAGTTTAAATATTGACGCGGGGGATACGGTAAAAATCGTTGTCACCATTACTGATGGAAAGTCGCTCCATTTATCACAACAGTGGTCGCCAGCTGAGAAAGCGCTTTAATCATTCATAAAATCAATATGTTATGAATGTGGCGGGCCAGTGGCGTTGAGCTATGCTGATATCAGGAACTGAGAAGTGATGTTCCGCAACGTGAGACTTCGTTTGCTCTAATGAAGCGCGTTTACCCCTCAAGGACGATTTTCATTGAGGAGTGTATATAATGACCAAATATTTAGCTCAGCTTGCTACAGGCTTGGGTTTGATCGCTTCTGCTTTCATTCTCCCCGCTTATTCAGCCACCCTTGCAAATGGTGGGGTAATTCATTTTCGTGGTGCCATTGTTGCAGACCCCTGTGAAGTCACGCCGCAACAGCGACAGTTTGCCATGTCATGCCCGGATAATAACCGTATGCAAACGCGAATGGTCAGTTATGAAGAGGCACTTAATGGCACGGTGACCGATTCCAGCCTCGCCACTCTCAGCATGAAATACCTTAATCCTGAAAAAACGCTCGCGATTGTCCAGATCCAGTACCGCTAATTCACTCTTCCGCTCCGCGGCGGAAGAGGATGTTGTCTGATAGTTTTTTCTCCCTGGCTCCTCTGCGATACACTTAAGAAAAAGGCGGGTTGCAGAGGGGCTTTATGAAACCGCAAATTGAAATCATTCATGGCGATATTACGACCATGCACGTCGACGTTATCGTCAATGCGGCCAATCCATCTTTGATGGGGGGCGGTGGTGTGGACGGTGCTATCCACCGGGCTGCGGGACCGCAGTTGCTGGAGGCCTGCAAAGTCGTGCGTCAACAGCAGGGAGAATGCCCTCCTGGTCATGCGGTGATTACGCTTGCAGGCAATCTTTCTGCCAAAGCGGTTATTCATGCTGTAGGTCCCGTCTGGCAAGGTGGCGACCAGCATGAAGCGAGTCTTCTGGAAGAGGCTTACCGAAACTGTCTGCGGCTTGCCGCCGACAACGGTTACAAAACCATGGCGTTTCCGGCCATCAGCACTGGCGTGTATGGCTACCCTAAAGCGGCCGCCGCAACGATCGCCGTCGAAACCGTTTACCGTTATCTGTCGTTAAAACCGATGCCGGAGAAAGTTATCTTTGTCTGTTTTGACGAAGAAACCACCCACCTCTATCAACGGCTTCTGACCCAGCGTGGGCAGGAATCAGAAGCCTGAAAAAACGGTGGCGCACTCAGTGCGCCGCCGTTTTTTATGACGCTTTCGCGGCTGGTTTTCCTGAAAAGAGGAAGCGCAGGAGTGGGATCCGCAAATGGATTTCATAGAGTACGATGGCAACACCAACGACAAACACCAGGCCGGTAAAGAAACCCAGCGTGTTGGATGCAATATGCGGCGTGATGTAAGCCCCGAAAAACAGCGTCAGGGGATGATGCACAAGATAAATAAACAGCGATGCATTAACGAAGTAAGTCACGCGAGTGGACTTAAAGTTCAGCAGGCGGTGGCCGAGCGCGAATACCACATTGACCATCCACAAGCCCAGCAGCATGGTGATCACACTCTCCGTTTCATACATCCAGGCGTCGCCGCTACCGTAGCGCTGATTCAGCAGATAAGCCGCAAACGCGAGGGTAGCCCCCAGCGCGCACCATGGCGATGGAGTGGTAAACAGTGATTTAAGTTTCGGATGAATAAAGGCCAGCGCGCCGATTAAAAAGAACGGAATGTAGAACAGCGACTGCATCACCACGAAATTAAATAACCCATCGCTTAAAATCGGCGGATAGACGATAAACAGGATACGTCTCAGGGCGGCATAGGCGATCCCTAACAGCAAAAAGAGTACCGTCAGTTTGCCCATCGTAATATTGGCGAAAAAGGTACCGGCTTTATGACTCAAATGGCGGCGCAGGCGGCTAAAAATCAACACGCTGACCGTCGTAAGCACCACCAGAACCAGCAGGAACCACAGGTGGGACACCAGCTCCCAGACCAGCGTGTTGTACTTTTCATACAGCGTCAGATTTGGCCAGTTCTCCGCCTTGCCTTTGACGTATTGCAACATAATGAACTGCGGCAGCGTCAACAGCGGAATGGCGGTCAACATCGGGATACCTACGCGTTCCACGCGCACTTTCCACCAGCGCTTCAGCGGGTAACGCAGAAACAGCATGTAAGAGAAATAGCCGGATATGACAAAAAACACCTGCATACGGAAGGCGTGAATAAAGTCATTAAACAACGTCAGCCACCAGGAGGGCATCTGGCTATTAACATGCCAGGTGTGGCTGGAGTAAATCAGTGAGATGTGAAAGGGGATCCCCAATAGCATCAGCCATGCCCGGATCGAGTCGAGGAAATATTCACGTTCTGTTGGTGTTGAGCTCATATAACTTTGTGCATTCTCAGACTTTTCGTCTTATCCCTAAGACTCATAATGGTTACATTCGAAGCCAACCCTACACCAAGACCGACACCCTGTCTCCAGGATAAGCACGTAAAGTGAATCGCGGGTTCTTTCATTTGCTTAATCCATGAGCCAGCAGCTGAACAAAGCAGTGATAATGTTGTCGGATTGCCTGAGTTTCCATTAAAATGGATCGGATCGATATAAGCACACAAAGGGGGAAGTGCTTACTTATTATGAAACATAAACCACAGATGATGAAAATGCGTTGGTTAGGTGCTGCAGTCGTGTTATCACTGTATACCTCATCGGCACTGGCCTTTAACATCGATGATGTCGCAAAACAGGCAAAATCGATGGCAGGCAAGAGCTACGAAGCGCCGAAAAGTAACTTGCCCTCCGTTTTCCGCGACATGAAGTATGCGGACTATCAGCAGATCCAGTTCAATCACGACAAAGCGTACTGGAACACTATTAAGACCCCGTTCAAGCTTGAGTTTTATCATCAGGGTATGTACTTCGACACGCCTGTTGCCATCAATGAAGTGACGGCAACGGCTGTACGTAAGATCAAGTACAGCCCGGATTATTTTAATTTCGGCGATGTGCAACACGACAAAGATACGGTGAAAGACCTGGGCTTCGCAGGCTTCAAGGTGCTTTACCCGATCAACAGCAAAGATAAAAACGATGAAATCGTCAGTATGCTTGGTGCCAGCTACTTCCGTGTGATCGGCGCGGGGCAGGTATACGGGCTTTCTGCGCGCGGTCTGGCTATTGATACCGCGCTGCCATCAGGTGAAGAGTTTCCACGTTTTCGCGAGTTCTGGATTGAACGTCCAAAACCAACGGACAAACGTCTGACCATTTACGCGCTGCTGGATTCCCCACGTGCAACCGGTGCTTATCGCTTTGTGATTATGCCGGGTCGTGACACGGTGGTTGACGTGCAGTCTAAAGTTTACCTGCGTGACAAAGTGGGCAAACTGGGTGTTGCACCGCTGACCAGTATGTTCCTGTTTGGGCCAAACCAGCCGTCACCGGCAACGAACTTCCGCCCGGAACTGCACGATTCCAATGGCCTGTCTATTCATGCCGGTAACGGTGAGTGGATCTGGCGTCCGCTGAATAACCCGAAACATCTGGCCGTAAGTAGTTTTGCGATGGAAAATCCGCAAGGTTTTGGCCTCCTGCAACGTGGTCGTCAGTTCTCCCGCTTTGAAGATCTGGACGATCGTTATGACCTGCGTCCAAGTGCCTGGGTCACGCCGAAAGGTGACTGGGGTAAAGGGAAGGTTGAGCTGGTTGAAATTCCAACCAACGATGAAACTAACGATAACATCGTGGCTTACTGGACACCGGATCAGCTGCCGGAAGCCGGTAAAGAGATGAACTTCAAGTACACCATTACCTTCAGCCGCGACGAAGATAAGCTGCATGCGCCTGATAGCGCGTATGTTGTGCAGACTCGCCGCTCAACGGGGGATGTGAAACAGTCTAATCTTATCCGTCAGCCTGACGGCACTGTGGCCTTTGTTGTGGACTTCACAGGCCAGGATATGAAGAAACTGTCACCGGATACCGCCGTTGCTGCTCAGGCCAGCATTGGGGATAACGGTGAAATCGTTGAGAATACCGTGCGTTACAACCCGATAACGAAGGGCTGGCGTCTGACTCTGCGTGTGAAAGTGAAAGATCCGAAGCAGACCACTGAAATGCGTGCTGCGCTGGTCAGTGACGATCAGCCGCTGAGTGAAACCTGGAGCTACCAGCTACCTGCCAATGAATAATACATCTGAATATATTGATGCCATGCCGCTGACGGATATCGAAAAAGCGGCACTGCCTAAGAGCGACATCCGCGCGGTTCATACCGCGCTGGATGGTGAACATCATCAGTTTTCCCGGGATGATGATACGCCGCTGGGGTCAGTTAAGGCTCGTCTGGAGCAGGCATGGCCGGACTCGCTGGCAGAAGGGCAGTTGATTAAAGACGACGAAGGACGCGATCAGCTTCAGGCAATGCCGAAGGCTACGCGTTCCTCGATGTTCCCCGATCCGTGGCGTACCAACCCGGTTGGCCGCTTCTGGGATCGTCTGCGTGGACGTGATGTAACGCCGCGCTATCTGTCTCGCCTGACGAAAGAAGAGCAGGCTTCTGAACAGAAATGGCGTACCGTGGGGACAATCCGTCGTTACATCCTGCTGCTTCTGACGCTGGCACAGACGGTTGTCGCGACCTGGTATATGAAAACCATTCTGCCTTACCAGGGCTGGGCGTTCATCAACCCGACTGACATGATGGGCCAGGATCTCTGGGTCTCCTTTATGCAGTTGCTGCCGTATATCCTTCAGAGCGGCATCCTCCTGCTGTTCGCTGTCCTGTTCTGCTGGGTATCGGCCGGTTTCTGGACCGCACTGATGGGCTTCCTGCAGCTGCTGATGGGGCGTGACAAATACAGCATTTCCGCGTCAACGGTTGGGGATGAACCCCTTAATCCTGAGCACCGTACTGCGCTGATTATGCCTATCTGTAACGAAGACGTTGACCGCGTATTTGCGGGGCTGCGTGCGACCTGGGAGTCCGTTAAGGCGACCGGAAACGCGGAGCATTTCGACGTTTACATCCTGAGCGACAGCTACAACCCGGATATCTGCGTTGCAGAGCAAAAAGCCTGGATGGAACTGATTGCGGAAGTGCAGGGCGAAGGCCAGATCTTCTACCGCCGCCGTCGTCGTCGTGTGAAGCGTAAAAGCGGCAACATTGATGACTTCTGCCGTCGCTGGGGTAACCAGTACAGCTACATGGTGGTGCTGGATGCTGACTCCGTCATGAGCGGTGACTGCCTGAGCGGTCTGGTGCGTCTGATGGAAGCCAACCCGAACGCCGGTATTATTCAGTCATCGCCGAAAGCATCCGGTATGGACACGCTCTATGCGCGCTGTCAGCAGTTCGCCACCCGTGTTTACGGGCCGCTGTTTACTGCGGGTCTGCATTTCTGGCAGTTGGGCGAATCGCACTACTGGGGCCACAACGCCATTATCCGCGTGAAGCCGTTCATTGAACACTGTGCGCTGGCACCGTTGCCGGGTGAAGGTTCGTTTGCCGGCTCTATTCTGTCGCATGACTTCGTAGAAGCGGCGCTGATGCGTCGTGCTGGCTGGGGCGTCTGGATTGCCTACGACCTGCCGGGATCGTACGAAGAGCTACCGCCGAACCTGCTGGATGAGCTTAAACGTGACCGCCGCTGGTGTCATGGTAACCTGATGAACTTCCGCCTGTTCCTGGTAAAAGGGATGCACCCGGTTCACCGTGCGGTGTTCCTGACGGGCGTGATGTCTTATCTCTCCGCACCGCTGTGGTTTATGTTCCTTGCGCTCTCCACTGCGCTGCAGGTGGTGCATGCCCTGACTGAGCCACAATACTTCCTGCAACCGCGCCAGCTGTTCCCGGTGTGGCCGCAGTGGCGTCCGGAACTGGCGATTGCGCTGTTTGCCTCCACCATGGTGCTGCTGTTCCTGCCTAAGCTGCTCAGCATCATCCTGATATGGTGCAAAGGCTCGAAAGAGTACGGCGGTTTCTGCCGCGTGACCCTTTCACTCCTGCTGGAAGTGCTGTTCTCCGTACTGCTGGCGCCGGTGCGTATGCTGTTCCATACCGTGTTTGTGGTCAGTGCGTTCCTGGGCTGGGAAGTGGTCTGGAATTCACCGCAGCGTGATGACGACTCCACGCCGTGGAGTGAAGCCTTTATGCGCCACGGTTCTCAGCTGCTGCTGGGCCTGGTGTGGGCGGCGGGGATGGCGTGGCTGGATCTGCGCTTCCTGTTCTGGCTGGCGCCGATTGTCTTCTCGTTGATTCTGTCTCCGTTTGTATCGGTCATCTCCAGCCGCTCAACGGTTGGCCTGCGTACCAAACGCTGGAAGCTGTTCCTGATCCCGGAAGAGTATTCCCCGCCGCAGGTACTGGTCGACACCGACAAATATCTGGAGCAGAACCGCAATCGCACGCTGGATGATGGTTTTATGCACGCCGTGTTTAACCCGTCGTTCAACGCGCTGGCAACGGCGATGGCGACAGCACGCCATCGTGCCAGCCAGGTGCTGGAGATTGCCCGCGATCGTCACGTTGAGCAGGCGCTGAACGAGACCCCGGAAAAACTCAATCGCGACCGCCGTCTGGTCCTGTTGAGCGACCCTGTCACGATGGCGCGTCTTCACTACCGCGTGTGGTCCGCTCCGGAGAGATACTCTTCGTGGGTAAATTACTATAAAGAACTGAAACTGAACCCGCTGGCGTTGAAGGCGAAGTAAGTTGTTAAGTAGAGTGGGTAGCGAAGCGCCACCCGCCAAATAAAATACCGGCTTAATCGCCGGTATTTTTTTAGAGGTTTGAGATGAAAATTATCATCGTCGTCATGATGGCATGCCTGCTTAGCGGCTGCGGCAGCATCATCAGTCGCACCATTCCAGGGCAGGGCCACGGTAATCAGTACTACCCGGGTGTGAAATGGGATGTTCGTGATTCCGCGTGGCGCTATCTTACCGTGCTTGATTTACCGTTTTCGCTGATTTTCGACACGCTGCTGCTGCCGATCGATGCCAGCCACGGCCCTTACGAATAGCGTAAATTAACGCTCGTCCCACTCATCAGCTGCGGTTTGACCCTCTTCCGTATCCAGCGGTGGCTCGAGCTGAAACTCGCCCTCATCCCACTCGTGCAGGGTGTTCTCCTCCAGCCATTCCTGCTGCAGTTCGATTTCATCATAGTCGCCGTCAAAAACGGCCTGCGCACCTTCACCACTTAATATCGGCAAACATTCTCCTTCTTCCCCTTCATCGGCAAAGAATTCGGCCTGCCACATAATATCCCCATCCTGCAGAACGTATTTTTGGATATTAAGTTGTTGCACGTCAGCATCTTCTTCTTCAACGCCGGGGTTATCGGCGAGGAACTCTTCACGAGCGGCATCAATAGCTTCTTCCAGCGTGGCGTACATGGTCATTGGTGTCTCCCTGTTTTCCAGAAGGTTTCAGGGAAATAATAGCTGAATATAAGATCCTGCAAGTATGAATGCGAAAATAAGCTGTCAGGCGTTCGTGTTATTCAGCCACCGGTCGTAACGCACGGGATAAACTGAACCACGAGTAAATTGCATTGAACAGCACCACGCCCGCCGTCACGATAAAGACGGCGCGAAAACCGAAGCTTGCAGAAATGCCTGCCCCGATAAGCGGCCCGGTCACGTTACCGATGTCACGAAATGACTGGTTATAGCTAAAGATACGCCCGGCTATCTGATTCGTGGAGTTGTAGACCAGCAGGGTCTGAACGGCGGGGAGTAACGCCCCGTCGGCAGCGCCCAGCAAAAAGCGCAGAACGCCCAGCTGCCACGGGGATTGCACCATCGACATAGGGATAAGCAGCAGAACGGAAATCACCAGCGCGCAGATCAGGATCTTTTCCGGACCCACCCGGTCCCCCAGTTTGCCTAGTCTCGGGGCGCTAAGTAGCGCCGCCACGCCGGGAACGGAAGCAATTAGCCCGCTGATGAACGCAATATTGTTGACGTTACCGGCCAGGTCGCGAACGTACAGCGTCAGAATGGGGGCAATCGAACCGGTAGCTACCTGAATAATCAGGGTCGTCACGAACAGGCTCAGCACCAGTCTGGGGTTTTTAAGTGAGGTAAGAACATCCCTTGCGTGAAGCATCTCTTTTTTGGCGACAGGCGTGAAGTTTTCCCGAATACAGATCAACGTGACGACAAAGCACAGGAAAAGCACGCTGGCGGTGATGAAAAAGACGGGCCGCAAGCCGTAATTATCCGCCAGCAATCCGCCGGCCAGTGGCCCCAGCAAGGCACCACTCACGCCACCCGTTGAAAGCGTTCCCAGTGCCCAGCCGCTCTTGCGACGCGGAATTTGGGTGGCTATCAGGGCATTCGCATTGGGAATAAATCCACCGAGCAAGCCCAGTAATGCGCGTAAAATCAGGAACTGCCAGACGTTTTGCGCAATACCCATCAAAGCCATGATGATGGCCATCCCCAGCGCCGAACGTAGCAGCATAATTTTACGCCCCTTACGGTCGGCAAGGCCGCCCCAGAAGGGTGAGGCAATCGCGGAAAAGAGAAACGTGACGCTGAACACCAGGCCAGACCACATATTGAGCGCGCTATGGCCCGTTACGCCCAGTTGCTCGACGTAGAGAGGCAGGAAAGGCATGACCAGGCTAAACGCCGCACCGGTAAGAAAACAACCAAACCATGCAACTGTGAGGTTACGTTTCCAGTTTATGGGGGCATCTGAGGGTGACATAACAATCCGCATAATGAGGTGCAGAACACCTGAGGCATGAAGTAATAAGCCTGCTAATTATGCGCCTGGGTTATGATTGCTGCAATGAGGAGGAGCTTTAAATGCTAAAACAGCATGCGGCCATGAAGACCGCATGCGAGTTAATACCGGGAAGGCGTGCCCTGTGGCCGCGTTTTAAAGCGACGGTGCAACCACATATACTGTTCCGGCGCGAGCATGATGCACTTCTCCACAACGCCGTTCATCCAGCGAGCAGTGGTCTCTGCATCATCCAGCGGCGGCGCGAGTTCAGGTTCCAGCATAATCAGCTCGTAACCAGACCCATCCGGTTTACGACGGGGAACAAAGGGCACGATCGCGGCTTTAGACATCCGCGCCAGCATCCAGGTGCCGGTTGTTGTGGCGGCTTCTTCAACAGCAAAGAAGGGGACAAATACGCTGGATTGCGGACCATAGTCGTGGTCAGGGGCGTACCAGACCACTTCACCGGATTTAAGCGCGCGTATCATGCCCTTCAGATCTTTACGGTCGATCATGCTTTTGTTGGAACGCATACGGCCGTTGGTCTGGATTAAATCGATGACCGGGTTATCGTTGGGGCGATAAACGCCAATACCCGGTGCCTGCATGCCAAACATTCGCGCCCCGATTTCCAGCGTCAGAAAATGCACGCCAATCAGCAGGACACCTGTCTGATTCGCCTGCAGCGTATGCACTGGCTCCATGCCGGTTCCTGTCACTTCGCTCCAGCGCGCCATACGTTTGTCCGGCCAAAACCACGCCATACCGGTTTCCATAAGCCCCATACCGACAGATTCGAAATTTTTCGAGACCATGTCATGTCGTTCTGACTCGCTCATCTGCGGAAAGCACAACTCAAGGTTGCGGTACGCAATTGTGGCACGACGCTTCATCAACTTTTGCGCGATATGGCCCAGAGATTTACCCAACCAGAAAATAACAGGGTAGGGAAGTTGCACCAGAAGCCATAAAAAGCCAATGCCAAGCCAGGTCAACCAATAGCGGGGATGCAAAAGGGCGACGGTAAATTTGGGTAACTGGGTCATGTCTTTCCTGTGTTCTAACGTCCTGTTTCGCTATTGTCTCATTTTTTGAGACATAGCCAAAATATCTGCGTTCGAAACGTGCACGAATACAGCAATTGTTAAGCCTGATTAACCAGGGCGAGTGAAATGTAGCGTAAATTGTGTGGATGTAAATTAACTTTGTTTGCTATATCATGCCGACCGATTTTTCATTCTCTCTAACGATCCCAGGACTTGTACACCATGCCAGTGTTACACAACCGCGTTTCGAATGAGATGTTAAAAGCGCGTATGTTGGCTGAAACCGAACCGCGCACAACCATCTCATTCTACAAATATTTCACGATCAACGATCCGCAAGCGACTCGCGATGAACTTTACCAGGCATTCACCACGCTGAATGTCTTTGGACGCGTCTACCTTGCTCACGAAGGGATCAACGCGCAGATTAGCGTACCGGAAAGTAAAGTAAATGCTTTCCGTGATTTCCTTTACCGCTTCGATCCTGCACTTGATGGCTTACGCCTGAACATTGCCCTGGACGATGACGGGAAATCGTTTTGGGTGCTGCGCATGAAGGTGCGTGAACGCATCGTGGCCGATGGCATTGACGATCCTGAGTTTAATCCGGCGGATGTCGGTGATTACCTGAAGGCCGCAGAAGTGAACGCAATGCTGGACGATCCGGAGGCCGTGTTCATTGATATGCGTAACCACTACGAGTACGAAGTGGGGCATTTCGAAAATGCGATGGAAATCCCGGCTGATACTTTCCGCGAGCAACTGCCCAAAGCGGTTGAGATGATGCAGGAACATAAAGATAAAAAAATCGTTATGTACTGCACCGGTGGCATCCGCTGCGAGAAGGCCAGCGCGTGGATGAAACACAACGGGTTTAATAAGGTCTGGCACATTGAAGGCGGCATTATCGAGTACGCCCGCCGTGCCCGTGAGCAGGGTTTGCCGGTGCGCTTTATCGGTAAAAACTTTGTTTTTGACGAGCGAATGGGTGAGCGTATTTCTGAGGACGTGATTGCTCAGTGCCACCAGTGCGGCGCACCGTGCGATACCCATACCAACTGTAAAAATGACGGTTGTCATCTGCTGTTCATTCAGTGTCCGACCTGTGCTGAGAAGTTTAACGGCTGCTGTAGCGAACTGTGCAGTGAAGAGAGCATTCTGCCGGAAGAAGAGCAGCGTCGCCGTCGGGCTGGACGGGAAAATGGCAATAAGATTTTCAATAAATCTCGCGGTCGCCTGAATACCAAACTGGGTATCCCCGACCCGGAATAATGGTAACGCCCGGCAAGGTGAAAACCTGCCGGGCGAATTTATTATTTCTGCTGAACCCCTTCGACAGAAATAACCAGCTCGACATCCTGAGATGCCGGGCCTAAATCCGTTGTGATATTGAAATCTTTCAGATGAATTTTACCCGTTGCTTCAAAACCTGCACGTTTACCGCCCCACGGATCGTCACCCTGACCAATTAATTTAGCATCAAGCGTGACCGGTTTGGTTACGCCGTTAAGCGTCAGGTTGCCGGTAATATTCAGCTTATCGCCGTCTTTCTTCACCTCAGTAGAAGTGAAGGTCGCCTGCGGGAATTTCGCGACGTTGAGGAACTCTCCACTGCGCAGGTGTTTATCGCGCTCCGCGTGGTTCGTGTCGACGCTGTTCGTATTAATCGTCACTTTGACTTTATCGGCCGCGGGATTTTTTTCGTCAAAGGTGAACGTGCCGTCAAAATCCTTAAAGGTACCGTACAGCCAGCTATATCCAAGATGCTGAATACGGAAATTGACGAAAGCATGTTGGCCCTCTTTATCAATTTTATAATCAGCCGCCACGGCGGAACCGGTGGTAAATAACAGAGAACCCAGTGCGATACCCAGCAGGTGTTTTTTCATTTTATACTCCAGAGTCAACTGACGAGCGGCCAAGCATGCGCTTTAGCGTATCGTCTTTATCAATAAAGTGGTGTTTAAGGGCGGCAAGCCCGTGCAGTACAGACAGGATCACGACGCTCCATGCCAGCCAGAGGTGAATGACTCCGGCAGTGTCAGCCTGAGAGCCCGCGTCGCTAAGCGTCGCCGGGACGTCAAAAATGCCAAAGACGCTAATCGGTTTGCCGTCTGCCGTCGAGATGAGATAGCCGCTAATGAGGATGGCGAAGAGCAGCGCGTAGAGTGCAACGTGCGCGGCAACGGCACTAATGCGAGTCAATTTACTGTGGGTCTTCGGTGCGCTGGGCGGTGGAGAAATATGTCGCCAAATCACGCGAATTATCAGCCCCAGCATCAACAGAACGCCAATGCTTTTATGTAACTCCGGTGCCTGATGATACCAGCCATCATAATAGCTGAGTGTCACCATCCAGAGCCCCAGTCCGAACATAGCGTAGACGGCAATAGCAAATATCCAGTGCAAAGCTATGGATATTATTCCATAGCGCCGGGGTGAGTTACGTAATTGCATCAGAATGTCCATTTTCAAATTAACCGAAGGGTAAAAATGAACGGGAAGGTGTGATATTGCAACTGAAATAAATGTATATTGATTTTTATTTTATTTATTTCAGCGATTTTGAAAAGAAATGAAAAGGTAATTCAATCTCTTCGTGCAAGATGAAATTGAGACTTTCAATATAACTAAATTAATGTCAATTATTGTCAGCGTGGCTTTTCAATAAAATACAATGTAAACAAAATCAATAATGGCCAACAATGTCCACAATAAGATATAGAGCATAAAATGCTCGCGAATATTATTCATAAGAAAGTTAACGATCCTGCGCATAACGCTCCGCAATGCAGTATGAATGAAACGGGCTCAGGAATGTCCGGAGCCCGTTAGGGATTATCTGTTAAAACGCGAGAGTGAGAAGGGGCTCAGATCAAACTGTGGCGTGATACCCTGAGCAAACTGCGCGGCGATTTCGCCCAGCACGGAAGCAAACTTAAAGCCGTGGCCGCTCAGTCCTGTGATGAGCAGAGTGTTGTCATGCCCCGGCAGCGTATCAATGATAAAGTCTTCATCTGGCGTGTTGTCGTAGGTACAGGCCGCGCCATACAGCAAGCCGCCGATGCCTGGAAGAATATTGCGCAGGAACGAGAAGGCCTCTGACCCATCCTGTGGGTAAGCGCCGAAGGGTTTACGCTCCTCAGGGGAGGAGATAGCCTGGCCCCCGTTGTGTTTACCGATTTTCAGTGCGTCTTTTTCTGACGGGAAGCCGTAGAACTGGTCGCCGTTGGGTAATTCGCCGGTGAAGGCCGGGAATTTATTCTGGGCGCTGTAACGACCATCCGACTGGAACCAGGAGAAGACCTTGCGCACCGGCTGGATCGGCAGAGCGGGCAGCAGGCGGGTAACCCAGGTTCCCGCGCTGACCAGCAGGCGATCCGCGGAATATTCACCGTCAAGGGTCGCTACCGTGACGCCATTATCGTCATGGGTGATGGCGTCTACCGGACAGTTGAACAGCTGCGCGCAGCCTGCCTTCGCGGCAAGCTCGATCCAGGTCTTGATCGCCGTTTCGCAATGCAGCACCCCGGAGTGGGCTTCAAAGAGGCCGATATAATCTTCCGGGACGGTAATTTCGGGCCAGCGCGCGGTAATACCCGTCGCGTCCAGCTTCTCAACGTCCAGATTAAAAGCTTTTGCGCTGCGTTCGACGTTGGCGAGAAAATCAGAACTAGCCGGGCCGAGGTTGATCACCCCTGTGCGCTCGAAAATGCGATCTTCAGTCTGTTTCGCCAGGTCATCCCACAGCGCCTGTGCGCGGAGCACCAGCGGAACATAGCGCTCACCTTCACCATACGCATGGCGTATGAGTCGGGTGTCGCCATGATGGCTACCCTCTGTATGAGGAGGGCGGTGGGCATCAATCATCAGGACGTTCAGCCCTGCCTGTGTCGCATAATATCCGGCGGCAGAACCTACGGAGCCGCTACCAATAATGATTAAGTCGTATCTCATATGCATCTCGTAAACTCACGTTATGTGAGCAGAGTAATTAACAACGCGGGGTTAGACAAGGGTGAAATAAATAAGGCACCGCAAGGGTGCCTGTTGAGTGAAAGGTTGGCATTCGTTTAGTGCCGCTTATACTCATTTTCCTGATAGTCGCCAGATTCTATTTTTGCAATACCTGCCTCTAAAATAGAAATAAACTGACGAGCGACGTCTGTTGTTAGCCACAGCGTCTGTCCAACTTCCGCTTCTTCACGGTTGAGTTGATTCGGGGTTTGGTAGTGCAAACGCAGCATCAGTGCATCGTAGCTATCTACGGTACTGATATCCCAGCCTACAAGCGGATGGGTCTGGATGACTTCACTATTCTTTTCCATTATAACCCCCTTAATGCGTGTTAGAAGACAACGGCTCTGAGGTTCAATGCATGTTTTTCTGAAGCTTTTTCAGTATACCAAGTAATAAGGGTTTCGACGGTAAAAATAAACAGGTAGCAACACATTTTTCTGCTTTTTAGGATTGTTCGAACAATAAAACACCATCTCGTTCACGATTTTTAAAGAAGATATCGGAATAATTTGAACTTTCAGAATTTTCAGGCGAAAAAAAAGCCGGGGCGACCCGGCAAAAAAACACAATGAGGGAGCAGTATTAATCTGTGATGAACCAGTCGTCAGCGCTTTCCCATGTTTCTTGCAGAATTTCGCTGATGCGATCTTTATCTTCTTTCGCAGCACCAATGACGGAGAGGTTGTTTGCTGTCGCATAACGAACCGTTACGGCACCGGTATTGTCGGGAAAGGTGTTGTTAATTCGACGGGATAATTCCCCTGCCAGCGCATCCAGCGCGCCAACAGGCAGGACGGTGGTTTTGGCTATGGTGACTTCAATACGCATAAATGCCCCCTGTGTAATATACTGTTTATTTATACAGGTATATTATCGATTTGACAACAAGGGGCACTGAATATTTAGCGTTTTACTGTCCAGTGAACGGTTTCGCCCGCCAGGAATGGGACCAGAGTGTCATCCGTCAGGGCAATGGATTCCTCAACCTGGCTTGCTTTACGCTCCAGTTCGATGAAGGTGTCATTGACCGGCAGACCATAGAAGCGCGGGCCGTTGAGGGAGCAGAACGCTTCAAAATGCTGCAGTGCGTTCATCTCTTCAAACACGGTCGCGTAGCTTGCGAGGGCGGTTGGGGCGTTGAAGCAGCCCGCGCAGCCGCAGCTTGCCTCTTTACGATGGCGGGCGTGAGGCGCGGAATCGGTACCGAGGAACGCGCGAGAGAACCCGCTGGCTACCAGCTCGCGCAGGGCCTGCTGGTGAATGTTGCGCTTGAGGATCGGCAGGCAGTACAGGTGCGGACGTACACCGCCCACGAGCATGTGGTTACGGTTAAACATCAGATGCTGAGGGGTGATGGTGGCGGCAATAAGATCGTTGCCGTCACGCACATACTCTGCCGCGTCTTTGGTGGTGATGTGTTCGAACACGACTTTAAGCGCAGGCAGTCGCTGGCGCAGCGGTTCCATCACGGTCTCAATAAAGCGGGCTTCACGGTCAAAGATGTCAATCTCGGCGTGGGTGACTTCACCATGTACCAGCAGCGGCATGCCCAGTTTCTGCATGCGTTCCAGCACCGGCATGATGGCATCAATACTGGTGACACCGTGGCTGGAGTTAGTGGTGGCATTCGCCGGGTAGAGTTTTGCCGCAGTGAATACACCTTCGTTAAAACCGCGCTCTACTTCGTTCGGATCCAGTGAGTCGGTCAGGTAGCAGGTCATCAATGGGGTAAAATCATGCCCTGCGGGAACGGCATCAAGGATGCGCTGGCGATATGCGATTGCGGCATCGACGGTGGTGACTGGCGGAACCAGGTTAGGCATGACAATCGCGCGACCATAAATTTCGCTGGTATAGGGCACGACGGTTTTCAGCATATCGCCATCACGCAGATGGATATGCCAGTCGTCTGGGCGGCGGATTTTAAGAACCTGGGGTTGTGCAGTCATGGAAGCTCCGGCTTGTCAGGAATCAGTCATTAGGATGGCTGTTTTTGCCGGACACAAATCATAAGCGGAAACGTTTTCGTTTGCACACTTTTCCGTAAAAAAAAGGGCGCCTCAGCGCCCTTCAGGTTAATCGGTGAAAGGAATGACAATTTCTCCCGGTTTCACCTCTATCCCTTTTGCATATTTTTTCGCAAGAGCTTCACCCTTGCTCTTGTCTTCACTTAAGACATACGCAGGCTGCTGATTAAAATAATTACGCAGCGACTGGTTCAGATAGGGCATCAGAGTTTGCAGAACCGGAGCCATCTTATCCGGGGAAACCTGAGCATCGACCACTTCCATCTCCTGCAGGAAAATCGCGCCTTTCTCTTTATTGAAAACGGGAAGGGCCTTCAGTTTGAGCTTAATGTTAGCTTTCTGGTTGCCAAAGAGAGAAGACATATCAAGATCTGCATCTCCTGCCAGAGTGACTTTGTTTGGCTCTTCACGTCCAATCTGGCTGGTGAGATTGGAAAGGACGATATGTGCGTCGGCAAGCCCTGGCACGCCAATGTCTTTAGAGAAATTGTTATGTTTTTCCAGCGCCTGATTAATTTCCTGTTCACTGACGGTATATTGCGTTAGCTGGTTACAGCCAACCAGCAGACCGCTGACAATCAATGCTGCGGCGAAAACAATTTTCTTCATAGTGTTCCTCAACGAAAAATCGGCGCTTCTGTCCTGTGACGTCAGTATGTCAGTGTGAAATTGCAGAAACCAGCAGAAAAAACTGAGAAATGGGAGCGGGAGTGTACTCCCGCTCAAGGGAAGTGCTACGCGCCAGGCTCGAGCATGCCGCTCGCGCTGCGTTTCTGGCTGAACTGCCACCACAGGGCCAGCAGTGTGATTAAACCCACCACGCCGAGCATCATCCAGGGCAGTTCGGGTTGATTCAGGGCTTTACCGGCATCAAATAACCAACCGCCGCCGGTGTAACCTAATGCGCCGCCAAGCGCCAGCCCCAGCCGGCTGAACCCCATATAGCTGCCACGCGCCCGCGCATCCGCAAGCGAAGCGCTCAGCGTTTCACGGGCGGGCTCGGCGATGATAGAACCAATATAGAACGTGCAAATCAGCGTAAACAGTTGCTGAAGGGAGTTCACCAGGCCGATCGGCATCATGCTCAGCGTCATCAGGAACAGCCCGGCCATCAGGCGATGCTCCAGACGAAAACGCCGTTCGCTCCAGCGGGCAATCGGATACAGCAGCGTCAACGACAGGCAGGCTTCGATGGCATACATCCATTTGACGGCAGCTGGGGTTCCCGCAATGTCGTTAACCATGATCGGCAGCATCAGCATCACCTGTACGGCGAGCATGTAGTAACCCGTCAGGGTTAACACGTACGTGACGAAACGCTTGTCGCGCAGCACACGACCGAGGCCTTCCCGGACGGGGGCTTTGACCGTCGACAGTTTCCAGGCAGGCAGGAACAGGCCATTAAACAGCGCGCACAGAATAAAGAGCACCGCACCAGCGGCGCACACCAGACGGAAGTCATACTGCAGCAGCCAGCTTCCCAGCAGCGCGCCGATAACCGCACCCGCACTGTCCTGCATCATCAGAATCGAGAAGAAACGCCCTCTGTGCTGCGGACGAATGAGCTTCACCACCAGCGCAGTGCGTGGCGGATCAAACAGCGTGCCCCCGATACCGGAAAGGAAGCAGGAGAACCACAGCAGCCAGGGCTCCTGAGCGACCGCCATCGTGGCAAAACCTGCCGCGCGAAGCAGCATACCGGTAACGATCATTGGTTTCGCGCCAAAACGGTCAGCGATGGCGCCACCAAAGACACCGAGACCCTGCTGGACAAACTGGCGTAACCCCAGGGCAATGCCAACCATCAATGCCGCCCAGCCCATTTGATCGACAAAACGAATCGAGATAAGGGGGAATACGACAAAAAAGCCGAGCACGACCAGCATGTTATCGACGAGCAGGAAATATTTACCCAGGCTCCTGGCCTGTGATACGCGGGACATTTTCCCTCCGGGGAAAATAAGAAGGTGAGCACGCTAACATTCTGCGGTGTCATTCCGCTTTTTCCCACCCCTGTACGTGACAATATTTTTTTATCAAAAGGGTGCTTTGATAGAGAGTTCTCATCGAAAATGGTGAAAAGAGGGCAAAATGGTATGTCACTGTTTTCACAGACGGCGCAGGCGCAGGTATAGTAAAGCTAATGGGTAAACAGAAGTGACGGGAAGGAGTGGGATCGATGTTTGGCTATCGCAGTAATGTGCCAAAAGTGCGTCTGACAACGGACAGGCTGGTCGTTCGTCTGGTGCATGAGCGTGATGCCTGGCGTCTGGCGGACTATTACGCCGAGAATCGCCAGTTTTTAAAACCCTGGGAACCCGTTCGGGATGAGAGCCATTGTTACCCTTCTGGCTGGCAGGCTCGTCTCAGCATGATTGCGGAATTTCACAAGCAGGGAAGTGCTTTCTATTTTGCGCTGCTGGATCCCGAGGAGAAAGAGATCATTGGGATTGCCAATTTTTCCAACGTGGTGCGGGGATCGTTTCACGCCTGTTACCTTGGCTACTCCATCGGCCAGAAATGGCAGGGACAGGGGCTAATGTACGAGGCGCTAACGGTGGCTATTCGCTATATGCAGCGCACGCAACATATCCATCGCATTATGGCGAACTACATGCCGCATAATCAGCGTAGCGGTAATTTGCTGGCGCGATTAGGGTTCGAGAAAGAGGGCTACGCCAAAGATTATCTGTTGATAGACGGAGAATGGCGTGACCACATTCTGACAGCATTAACCACCCGGGACTGGACTGCAGGTCGTTAAGGAGAAAAGATGAAATATCAGCTAAGCGGTACCGAAGCGCGCGTGATTGGGTGCTTACTCGAAAAACAGGTCACCACGCCAGAGCAGTACCCGCTCTCTGTCAATGCCGTGACGATGGCCTGCAATCAGAAAACCAACCGTGAGCCAGTCATGAACCTGAGTGAACACGAAGTTCAGGATGTGCTGGATGAGTTGGTCAAACGGCACTACCTGCGGACCGTCAGCGGCTTCGGTAACCGTGTGACGAAATATGAGCAGCGTTTCTGTAATTCCGAATTTGGCAATCTGAAGTTGAGCGCCGCAGAAGTCGCGGTGATTACCACGCTGTTGCTGCGCGGGGCGCAAACGCCGGGTGAGCTGCGTACTCGTGCTTCCCGCATGCATGAGTTTGCGGATATGCAGGAAGTAGAGCAGGTTCTGGAAGGGCTGGCCTCGCGTGAAGAGGGGCCTTATGTGGTGCGTCTGGCGCGCGAGCCAGGTAAACGTGAAAGCCGCTATATGCATCTGTTCAGCGGCGAAGTTGATATTTCAGTAAAGTCTCTGGTAACCGATGTAAGTGTTGAACAAGATGATTTGGTTACGCGCGTGGCAGCGCTGGAAGACGAGGTCGCAGGACTGAAACAGCGTCTGGATGCGTTGCTGGCACACCTGGGAGACTAAGGATGAAAAAATTACGCGTAGGCGTGGTGGGTCTGGGCGGCATCGCGCAAAAAGCCTGGCTACCGGTATTGGGTGCGGCGACGGACTGGACGCTTCAGGGGGCGTGGTCACCGAATCGCGAGAAGGCCGAGCGGATCTGCGAAACGTGGCGCATCCCTTATGCCAATTCTCTTCAGGATTTAGCCCACGAGTGCGATGCGGTTTTTGTTCATACCTCAACGGCAACCCACTATCAGGTGGTGAGTGAGCTACTCCATGCAGGGGTTCATGTATGTGTGGATAAGCCGCTGGCTGAAAATGTCCAGGACGCGGAACGGCTGATTGAGCTGGCGGCGCGTAAAAAACTGACGCTGATGGTGGGTTTCAACCGCCGCTTCGCGCCACTTTACCAACAGCTGAAAGCGCAGTCCGGCAGTCTGGCCTCGCTCCGTATGGATAAACACCGTACCGACAGTATCGGACCCAACGATTTACGCTTCACGCTGCTGGATGACTATCTGCACGTCGTGGACACGGCGCTGTGGCTCAGTAACGGTAATGCGCAGCTGCAAAGCGGGACGCTCCTGACGAATGAGCAGGGTGAGATGGTCTATGCCGAACATCACTTCGCGATTGACCATCTGCAGGTAACGACCAGCATGCATCGTCGTGCGGGCAGTCAGCGTGAGTCCGTTCAGGCGGTGACTGACGGTGCGCTTTACGAAATCACCGATATGCGTGAGTGGCGGGAAGAGAAGGGCAACGGCGTGGTGACGCTTCCGGCGCCTGGCTGGCAGAGCACCCTGGAGCAGCGCGGGTTCGCAGGATGTGCCCGCCACTTTATCACCTGCGTGCAAAATCAGACGGTTCCTGAAACCTCCGGCGAGCAGGCCATTATGGCGCAACGCATTGTGGAGCGGCTCTGGCGAGAGGCGATGAGTGAATAATTCGCTGTAACATCTGCGGATAGTAATTCGTTGAAATCCGGGTAGACTAAGCGCCGGTTGTTGGTTTCGCCGGGTGGCGCTTACGCTTACCCGGCTTACAAATCCGTAGGGTTGTGGAAATTCACATTAATGAACTTATTAAAATCGCTGGCAGCCGTCAGCTCGATGACCATGTTTTCCCGCGTACTCGGTTTTGCGCGCGATGCAATTGTGGCAAGGGTCTTTGGTGCAGGGATGGCTACGGACGCCTTTTTCGTCGCGTTCAAATTGCCAAACCTGTTGCGTCGTATTTTTGCGGAAGGGGCATTTTCTCAGGCTTTTGTTCCGATCCTGGCGGAATATAAAAGTAAGCAGGGTGAGGACGCGACGCGCGTATTTGTCTCTTATGTCTCAGGGTTGTTGACGCTGGCCCTGGCTGTGGTGACTGTCGTCGGGATGCTGGCAGCGCCCTGGGTGATTATGGTGACTGCGCCTGGTTTTGCCGATACGGCAGATAAATTTGCCCTGACCTCACAGCTTCTGCGCATTACCTTCCCTTATATTCTGTTGATCTCGCTGGCCTCGCTGGTGGGGGCGATACTGAACACCTGGAACCGCTTTTCCGTTCCGGCATTTGCGCCGACGTTTCTTAACGTCAGCATGATCGGCTTTGCCCTGTTTGCCGCACCGCATTTCAATCCGCCGGTACTGGCGCTGGCATGGGCGGTGACCGTGGGTGGCGTGCTGCAGCTGGCTTATCAGCTGCCGCATCTGAAAAAAATAGGCATGCTGGTGCTGCCGCGTATCAATCTCAAAGATGCCGGTGCAATGCGTGTTATTAAGCAGATGGGACCTGCGATCCTTGGCGTCTCCGTCAGCCAGATCTCGCTTATCATCAATACCATTTTTGCTTCCTTCCTGGTGTCCGGCTCGGTCTCCTGGATGTACTACGCCGACCGTCTGATGGAGTTTCCGTCCGGGGTGCTGGGGGTGGCGCTGGGGACAATCCTGCTGCCGTCGCTGTCGAAGAGCTTTGCCAGCGGCAATCACGATGAGTACTGCCGGCTGATGGACTGGGGGTTGCGTCTCTGCTTCCTGCTGGCGCTGCCAAGCGCGGTGGCGCTGGGTATTCTGGCCAAACCGCTGACGGTCTCGCTCTTCCAGTACGGAAAATTCACCGCCTTTGATGCCGCCATGACGCAGCGTGCCCTGATTGCCTACTCGGTTGGATTGATGGGGCTGATCGTCGTCAAGGTGCTGGCCCCGGGCTTCTATTCGCGTCAGGACATCAAAACGCCGGTGAAAATTGCGATTGTGACGCTGATTATGACCCAGCTAATGAACCTCGCGTTTATTGGTCCGCTGAAGCATGCGGGCTTGTCGTTGTCTATCGGTCTGGCCGCCTGTCTGAATGCCGGGTTGTTGTACTGGCAGTTGCGTAAGCAGGATATTTTCACGCCGCAGCCGGGCTGGTCCCGCTTCCTTGTCCGTCTGATCGTCGCGGTGCTGGTGATGTCTGCCGCGCTGCTCGGCATGATGTACGTGATGCCGGAATGGTCCCAGGGAACCATGCCATACCGTCTGATGCGGCTGATGGCCGTGGTAGTGGTTGGCGTGGTGGCTTACTTTGCCACGCTCGCCGTGTTGGGGTTCAAGGTGAAAGAGTTCACCCGTCGTACGGCATAAACGCCAAAAGGGGAGTTCACCTTATGGTGCTCCCCACTGCATGATTTGTTGCTGCTGCTTCAAATCGAAATCTTTTTTACACCCGCAATACGTGCAGTAGCAGTCTGACCATCCGCACCGTACAGTCCGGTTTCTTTATGCGGTTTCAACACCTCAAGCGCTTGCTGATTACGCTCTATCTGACCTTCAAGCAGCCAGCCGTTATGCTGGTTAAGATCGCGCAGGTGTCGCGTTTTTTCAGTAATGGTCTGCCAACGCTCAACAATATCGTCATTTGCACTGCGCTTAGGATCTTGCTCAGCGCGGCGTTGTTGCTCCAGATAATCCAGCGTTGCCAGAAGCGAACTTTTATCTTCAGTAATACGCTGCAACGCGCTACCGTTAATGTGACCGGAAGAGAGATGCTGTTGCTCTGCGTCCATTACCGTTTTCAGGTCGTTCAGGACAACCGTCATTTGATCCAGTATTTCTGACAGTCGACTCATACGGTTAGTTACTCTGTAAGAAACTCTGTGCTTCCTGAATCAGGGCATCAGCAATTTTGCTGGTATCCATTTTCAGCTCACCGTTACGAATAGCCGTTTTCAGCGCTTCAACACGTTCCATATTGATATCGTTGCTGCCTGGCTGCATCAGTTTTGCCTGCGCGTCGCTCAGGGTCACGCTGGTGCTGTTGGACGTTGACGGTTTTTCCAGACGCGCTTTCTGCGCTGGCGTGTCATTCGTTTCGCGAGGTTGTACAGCGCTTACCGGCTTCAGGGCTGATGTACGATCAATGCTCATAGTGTTGTCCTCATCGAGGGTTCGCGGCGTTTGCGCCTGACATCATCATTAGTTGAATATTTATCGGCAAGCGGCGCGAAATCTTTAAAAAGATTATAGGTTAATCAGAATATTCCCATCAGAATCGACGGTTCCGCTAACCACCTGGCCTGAGGTCATTCTGACGCGGACGTTTTGTGCCACCGCAGCATTGTTTAACGCTTTCCCTTCGCTGTTGATACTAAAGCCATCTCCGTTGGCCACCACCATCACCTGCTGACCTGCTTTTATCCGCCATGCCTGGCGCAACATTGAGAGCTGTATCGGCTGGCCTGGGGCGACGTCGCGCAGACTGACAGCGTCCTGCGCCTGGTTAATTTCCAGCATCGTGCGTGGCGGCAACTGATCCAGACGGCCGCGTTTTAACGTCACGCTGTTTGTCTGCAGCACGCTGCCGCGCGCAATGGGCACGGCGGCGACAACATAATTGCCCGTCGCCTGAACTGCAACCTGTAAATAGCGTTTTTCGTTGGCGCAGCGTGCCAGCACGTTCACATTCCCCCAGAGCTTTGTGAACCCCACCACGCTGAATGAAGGCTGATCACACGTAGGGTAGAGATTCGGTGGCGTGCGTACGGTAACAGTGACGTCATCGCTAAAACCCGCCAGCTTTTCAGCGAAAAAAGCCGTCAGTTGATCCTGTAAGCCTTCAGCCTGCACCAGAGGGCTAAACAGCAAGAAAGTTGCCACCAGACCACGTTTTAACGTTTGCATCGCAAGTTCCACCGTTTCCAGAATTGAGTGAATTCTACCTGCAGTGGTTTTGCATCAACGGAATAAATAGCGACGCATTTTGCGCTTATTCCGTCGATAGGGGAGACCGGGTGAGATTTAAGCTGTGAACTGAAATTTTGCCATCAGCGGAGGAGACATGCTCGATAAACTCGACGCCGCGTTACGTTTTCAGCAGGAAGCGCTCAATTTACGCGCCCAGCGGCAGGAGATTTTAGCCGCCAACATCGCCAACGCCGATACCCCAGGGTATCAGGCGCGCGATATTGATTTTTCCAGTGAACTCAAAAAGGTGATGGAGCGTGGACGTGCCGAAGAAACGGGTGTTGCACTCGCCATGACATCCTCGCGCCATATTCCTGCTCAGGCGATGACCGCGCCAACGACCGATTTACTCTATCGCATTCCCGATCAGCCTTCACTCGACGGCAACACCGTGGATATGGACCGGGAGCGTACGCAGTTTGCCGATAACAGCCTGAAATACCAGACGGGACTGACCCTACTCGGCGGACAAATCAAAGGCATGATGAACGTCCTGCAGGGGGGCAACTGATAGATGGCCTTGCTGAATATTTTTGATATCGCCGGTTCGGCGTTAACCGCGCAGTCCAAACGTCTGAACGTGGCTGCCAGTAACCTGGCGAACGCCGACAGCGTGACTGGACCAGACGGCCAGCCTTATCGTGCCAAACAGGTTGTCTTCCAGGTTGATGCGGCGCCTGGCGCGGCAACGGGCGGCGTGAAAGTGTCTGATGTGGTAGAGAGCCAGGCACCGGATAAGCTGGTGTATGAGCCTGGCAACCCACTCGCGGATGCTAACGGATACGTGAAAATGCCTAATGTGGATGTGGTGGGTGAGATAGTGAACTCCATGTCGGCTTCCCGTAGTTACCAGGCCAACGTCGAAGTGCTTAATACCGTGAAGAGCATGATGCTCAAAACACTCACTCTCGGCCAGTAAAGGAGACATGCATGTCCATCGCCGTAAATGTGAATGATCCTACGAACTCGGGTGTTAACAACACAAAGAGTACGACGGGTTCTAACTCCCTCACCGGGAGCAATGCCGCCGATCTTCAGGGCAGCTTTCTGACGCTGCTGGTGGCGCAGCTTAAGAACCAGGATCCCACTAACCCGATGCAGAACAACGAACTGACCACGCAGCTTGCGCAGATCAGCACCGTTAGCGGCATTGAGAAACTGAACACCACCCTCGGTTCCGTCTCTGGACAGATTGGTAGCAGCCAGTCTCTGCAGGCGGCAAGCCTGATTGGCCACGGGGTGATGATCCCGGGAACCACGATTCTGGCAGGCACCAGCACTACCGAAGGCAACACCACAACGAGCACCACGCCGTTTGGCGTTGAGCTCCAGCAGCCGGCTGAGAAGGTGACTGCAACGATCACGGATTCCACTGGCGCAGTTGTCCGTACCATTGATATTGGCGAGCTGAAGGCGGGCGTTCACACCTTTACGTGGGATGGCAGCCTGACCGACGGTACTAAAGCACCAAACGGTTCCTACAAAGTGGCAATCAGCGCCAGCAACGGGACAACCCAGCTGGTGGCGCAGCCGCTGCAGTTCGCGCTGGTCCAGGGCGTAATTAAAGGAAGCGACGGCAACAAACTGGATTTGGGTACCTCAGGTACCACCACACTCGACGAAGTTCGGCAGATTATCTAAGCCTTAACACTTATCAGGAGTAAGTCATGGCCTTTTCTCAAGCGGTCAGCGGCCTGAATGCTGCGGCCACCAACCTGGACGTCATTGGCAACAACATCGCCAACTCCGCGACCTATGGTTTTAAATCCGGTTCTGCTTCCTTTGCAGACATGTTTGCCGGTTCTAAAGTTGGCCTGGGCGTGAAAGTTGCGGGCATCACTCAGGACTTTACCGACGGCACCACCACCAACACCGGTCGTGGTCTGGACGTCGCCATCAGCCAGAACGGTTTCTTCCGTATGGTTGATTCCAACGGCTCTGTGTTCTACAGCCGTAACGGCCAGTTCAAGCTGGACGAAAACCGCACGCTGGTTAACATGCAGGGCATGCAGCTGACGGGCTATCCGGTAGCCGGATCGCCTCCGACCGTTCAGACCGGTGCGAACCCACAGGCGATTACTATCCCGAATACCCTGATGGCGGCGAAATCGACCACCACCGCGACGCAGCAGATCAACCTGAACTCAACCGATCCTGTTCAAACTGCCCCGTTCGATGCGACTAACCCGGATACCTACAACAAAAAAGGGACCGTGACCGTATTCGACAGCCAGGGTAACGCCCATAACATGTATGTCTACTACGTTAAGACAGCCAACAATAAATGGGATCTTTACACTCAGGACGGCAGCGTTGCGGGTTCTACAGCAGCGAAAGCGGCGCAGATGAACTTTGATGCGAACGGTAACCTGGCGGGTGTCTATAACTACGACGCTGCGGGTGTGCTGAGCGCAACGCCAAACGCAACCCCTGCAATCAACATCACCACCGGTTCTGTCAGCGGTGCGACGGCGGCGACTTTCTCCCTGAGCTTCCTGAACTCCATGCAGCAGAACACCGGTGCGAACAGCGTGGTGGCAACCAATCAGAACGGCTACAAGCCTGGCGACCTGGTGAGCTACCAGATCAACGGCGATGGCACCGTGGTGGGAAGCTACTCTAACGAACAGTCTCAGGTTCTGGGTCAGATCGTACTGGCAAACTTTGCCAACAACGAAGGTCTGAAATCGGAAGGCGATAACGTCTGGTCTGCCAGCCAGTCCTCCGGCGTGGCGCTGCTGGGTACCGCGGGTACCGGTAACTTCGGCAAGCTGACCAACGGCGCGCTGGAAGCCTCCAACGTGGATATGAGTAAAGAACTGGTGAACATGATCGTCGCGCAGCGTAACTATCAGTCGAACGCGCAGACCATCAAAACCCAGGACCAGATCCTCAACACGCTGGTTAACCTGCGTTAAGCGGCTAACAGGAAAGCGCAATGGATCACGCAATATATACCGCGATGGGCGCGGCAAGTCAGACGCTCAACCAGCAGGCCGTTACGGCCAGTAACCTGGCAAACGCCTCGACACCGGGTTTTCGTGCCCAGCTTAATGCGCTGCGCGCGGTGCCGGTTGAAGGGCTTTCCCTGCCAACCCGTACGCTGGTGACGGCATCAACCCCTGGCGCAGATATGACGCCAGGGCAGATGGATTACACGTCACGCCCGCTGGATGTTGCCCTGCAGCAGGACGGCTGGCTGGCGGTGCAAACCGCTGACGGTGGGGAAGGTTATACCCGTAACGGCAATATCCAGGTGAGCGCGACGGGCCAGTTAACGATTCAGGGGCACCCGGTAATGGGGGAAGCGGGTCCGCTGACCGTGCCGGAAGGCTCTGAGCTGACTATCGCCGCGGACGGCACCATTTCGGCGCTGAACCCGGGTGATCCGGCTAATACCGTTGCGCCCGTCGGTCGTCTGAAGCTGGTTAAGGCGGAAGGTAAAGAGGTACAGCGCGGCGACGACGGCATGTTTCGTCTGACCCAGGCGGCTCAGGCGACGCGTGGTGCCACGTTACAGGCCGATCCGAGCATCCGCGTGATGTCCGGCGTTCTGGAAGGCAGCAACGTTAAGCCGGTAGCCGCCATGAGCGACATGATTGCCAGCGCCCGCCGTTTTGAAATGCAGATGAAGATCATCAGCAGCGTGGATGAAAACGCGGGCAAGGCTAACCAACTTCTGGCTATGAGTTAACAGGACTCCTTATGATCAGTTCTTTATGGATCGCGAAAACTGGCCTGGACGCCCAGCAAACCAATATGGACGTGATTGCCAACAACCTGGCAAACGTGAGCACCAATGGTTTCAAGCGTCAGCGCGCCGTTTTCGAAGATTTGCTTTATCAAACCATCCGCCAGCCGGGTGCACAGTCTTCTGAACAGACGACGCTGCCGTCGGGTTTACAGATCGGTACCGGCGTTCGTCCGGTAGCCACCGAGCGTCTGCACAGCCAGGGCAATCTGTCTCAGACCAACAACAGCAAAGACGTGGCGATCAAAGGCCAGGGCTTCTTCCAGGTGCAGCTGCCTGACGGTACCTCTGCCTATACCCGCGACGGTTCGTTCCAGGTCGATCAGAACGGCCAACTGGTAACGGCGGGCGGTTTCCAGGTTCAGCCTGCGATTACCATCCCGGCGAACGCCCTGAGCATCACCATCGGACGTGACGGTGTCGTCAGCGTGACCCAGCAGGGACAGGCCGCGCCGGTTCAGGTCGGGCAGCTCAACCTGACCACCTTCATGAACGATACTGGTCTGGAAAGCATTGGTGAGAACCTCTACACCGAAACGCAATCCTCCGGTACGCCAAATGAGAGCACCCCGGGCCTGAACGGCGCGGGCCTGCTGTATCAGGGCTATGTTGAAACCTCCAACGTGAACGTGGCGGAAGAGCTGGTGAATATGATCCAGGTCCAGCGCGCGTATGAAATTAACAGTAAAGCAGTGTCGACGACCGACCAGATGCTGCAGAAACTGACGCAACTCTAAGGTGTAGCCCGGTGCGGTAAACGCCGCGCCGGCTCCCTGTTTTCGAAGATGAAGGCAATGCAAAAAAACGCGGCGTTTCGTTATCCGATACTGACTGTTCTGGCTGTCACCCTCAGCGGGTGTGCTTGGATCCCGTCTAAACCTTTGGTCCAGGGTGCGACGACTGCCCAACCCGTTCCTGGCCCCGCGCCAGTGGTAAACGGCTCCATTTTCCAGACCGCGCAGCCGATTAATTACGGCTATCAGCCGCTGTTTGAAGATCGCCGCCCGCGTAACGTCGGCGATACATTGACCATTGTGCTGCAGGAAAACGTCAGCGCGAGCAAGAGCTCGTCGGCGAACGCCAGCCGCGATGGCAAAACTAATTTTGGCTTCGATACCGTGCCACGCTATCTCGAAGGGTTGTTCGGCAACGCGCGTGCGGATGTGAACGCGTCCGGCGGCAATACCTTTAACGGTAAAGGCGGCGCGAACGCCAGCAACACCTTCAGCGGCACGCTGACGGTCACGGTTGACCAGGTTCTGGTTAACGGCAACTTGCACGTTGTGGGTGAAAAACAGATCGCCATCAACCAGGGCACTGAATTCATTCGTTTCTCGGGCGTGGTTAACCCTCGCACGATCAGCGGCACCAACACCGTTCCGTCCACCCAGGTGGCGGATGCGCGCATTGAGTACGTCGGTAACGGCTACATCAACGAAGCGCAAAATATGGGTTGGCTGCAGCGCTTCTTCCTTAATTTATCGCCGATGTAAGCGAGGTGACCCATGTTTAAATCGATCTTCGCCGTGGCGCTGGCGCTGGTGGCAACGTTTGCCCAGGCTGACCGTATTCGCGATCTCACCAGCGTTCAGGGCGTACGCGAAAACTCCCTGATTGGCTATGGCCTGGTGGTCGGTCTGGATGGCACCGGTGACCAGACCACCCAGACGCCTTTCACCACTCAGAGTTTAAACAACATGCTTTCCCAGCTCGGCATTACGGTCCCGGCGGGAACCAACATGCAGCTGAAAAACGTGGCCGCCGTTATGGTTACCGCGTCCTACCCGGCGTTTGCGCGTCAGGGGCAGACCATTGACGTGGTGGTCTCCTCAATGGGTAACGCCAAAAGCCTGCGCGGCGGTACGCTGCTGATGACTCCGCTGAAAGGCGTTGACAGCCAGGTCTATGCGCTGGCGCAGGGGAACATTCTGGTTGGCGGTGCGGGTGCATCCGCAGGCGGAAGCAGCGTGCAGGTGAACCAGTTGAACGGTGGACGTATCACTAACGGCGCCATCATTGAGCGTGAGTTGCCGACCCAGTTTGGCGCAGGCAACACCATCAATCTGCAGCTCAATAATGAAGACTTCACCATGGCACAGCAAATTGCCGATACCATCAACCGCAGCCGCGGTTACGGTAATGCAACGGCACTGGATGCGCGCACCGTGCAGATCCGTACCTCAACGGGTAGCAGCAACCAGGTGCGCATGCTGGCAGATATCCAGAATATGGAAGTGAATGTTCCAGTGCAGGATGCGAAGGTGATCATTAACTCCCGTACGGGCTCGGTGGTGATGAACCGGGAAGTTTCTCTGGACAGTTGTGCCGTGGCGCAGGGTAACCTCTCCGTGACGGTGAACCGCTCCGCGAACGTGAGTCAGCCAAATACGCCATTTGGTGGTGGCCAGACGGTGGTGACACCGCAAACGCAGATTGATCTGCGCCAGAGCGGCGGGTCGTTGCAGAGCGTTCGCTCCAGCGCCAACCTGAACAGCGTGGTGCGTGCTCTGAACGCCCTGGGTGCAACGCCGATGGATCTGATGTCCATCCTGCAATCCATGCAAAGCGCGGGCTGTTTGCGTGCCAAACTGGAAATCATCTAATGCTGACCGATAGCAAACTGTTGACCAGTGCCGCCTGGGACGCCCAGTCGCTCAACGAACTGAAAACCAAAGCAGGTAAAGACCCGGCGGCGAATATCCGCCCGGTTGCCCGCCAGGTGGAAGGGATGTTTGTACAGATGATGTTGAAAAGCATGCGTGAAACCCTGCCGAAAGATGGGATGTTCAGCAGCGATTCAACGCGTTTGTACACCAGCATGTATGACCAGCAGATTGCGCAGCAGATGACTGCCGGTAAAGGTCTCGGTCTGGCTGACATGATTGTGAAACAGACCGACGCCGCGCAAGGTATTCAGCCGCAAGAGCAGACGCAGCAAGTGCCGATGAAGTTCGACCTGGAAACGGTGACCAGTTATCAGAACCAGGCGCTGACGCAGATGGTGCGTAAGGCGATCCCGAAAACAACGGGGGGCGGTGATGAACCCCTCTCCGGCGACAGCAAAGACTTCCTGGCGCAGCTTTCTCTGCCTGCGCGACTTGCCAGTGAACAGAGCGGTGTTCCACACCACCTGATTCTGGCACAGGCCGCGCTGGAATCGGGCTGGGGTCAGCGACAGGTCCGCAAGGAAAACGGCGAGCCGAGCTTTAACATCTTCGGCGTGAAGGCGACTTCCGGCTGGAAGGGACCAACCACGGAGATCACGACCACCGAATACGAGAACGGTGCGGCGGTGAAGGTCAAAGCAAAATTCCGCGTTTACAGCTCTTATCTGGAAGCGTTGTCCGATTATGTCGGCCTGCTGAGCCGAAATCCGCGTTATACCGCCGTTACCCAGGCGGCGACGGCGGAGCAGGGGGCTCAGGCTCTGCAAAATGCAGGTTATGCGACCGATCCGAACTATGCGCGTAAGCTCACCAGCATGATCCAGCAGCTGAAATCCATGGGCGAGAAGGTCAGCAAAGCCTATAGCACAGATATTGAAAATCTGTTCTGAAAGTTCTCAAGTCCCGGTGGAGGTTGCCGATAACCTTCATCAGGACTCGTGTCTGAACGTATAAAAGGAACCCCCATGTCCAGTTTGATTAACAGCGCCATGAGTGGCCTCAGTGCTGCGCAGTCGGCACTCAATACCGTCAGTAATAATATTTCAAGCTATAACGTGGCAGGTTACACCCGCCAGACCACGGTGCTGGGCGCGTCTAACAGCACGCTGACCGGCGGTGGCTGGGTGGGTAACGGGGTTTATGTCTCCGGTGTCCAGCGTGAGTATGACGCTTTCATCACCAACCAGTTGCGTGCCGCGCAAACGCAGAGCAGCGGCCTGACGACGCGCTATCAGCAGATGTCAAAAATCGACGATGTGCTGTCCGATACGACCAACTCGCTCTCTACGACGTTGCAGGACTTCTTCAAGAGTCTGCAAACGCTGGTAAGCAACGCGGAAGATCCCGCTGCACGCCAGACGGTGCTGGGAAAAGCGGGCGGTCTGGTCAATCAGTTTAAAACCAACGATCAGTATCTCCGCGATCAGGATACGCAGGTAAATACCGCGATTTCGACCAGCGTTTCTCAGATCAACAACTACGCCAAACAGATTGCGAATCTGAACGATCAGATTTCCCGTCTGACCGGTGTCGGTGCGGGTGCATCGCCAAACGATCTGCTCGACCAGCGCGATCAGCTCGTCAATGAGCTGAACAAAATCGTAGGTGTGGAAGTTTCTGTTCAGGATAGCGGTACGTTTAACATCTCTTTCGGCAACGGTTACAGCCTGGTGCAGGGCAGCAAAGCCAACCAGCTGGCGGCAGTTAAGTCCAGCGCTGATCCGGCTCGTACGACCGTAGCCTACGTCGACAACGTTGCGGGTAATATTGAGATCCCGGAAAAAATGATTACGACCGGCTCTTTAGGCGGTTTGCTGACATTCCGTAATGAAGATCTGGATAAAGCCCGTAACACCCTGAACCAAATGGCACTGGCCTTTGCCGATGCAATGAACACGCAGCATGAAGCCGGTTTTGATGCAAACGGTGATGCGGGCGGTAAGCTGTTCGACTTCGGTTCTCCGGCGGTTCTGTCCAATAGCAAGAATGGCGGTTCGGCCGTTGTTACGGCTTCTGTAACGGACAGCAAACAAGTCCAGGCGACAGACTATAAGCTGCAATTTAATGGCACCGACTGGACGGTCACCCGTACCTCCGATAAAACCAGCTTTACGATGAGCCCGGATGCAAGCGGCAATCTGTCGTTTGACGGTCTTAACGTCAATGTGAGCGGCACAGCAAACACCAAAGACAGTTTCACCGTGAAGCCTGTTTCCAATGTCATCATGAACATGGATCTGGCAATCAGTGACGAGTCTAAACTGGCGATGGCGTCGGTGCAGAACGGCGGTGAGAGTGACAACCGTAACGGTCAAAAACTGCTTGATTTGCAAAATGCCAAAGTGGTGGGGGGAAACAAAACCTTCAACGATGCGTATGCTTCTCTCGTCAGTACCGTCGGTAGCTCAACGGCGTCACTGAAAGTGAGCAGCCAGACGAAAGCGAATGTGGAAACACAGTTAGTTAAACAACAGCAGACCATCTCTGGGGTAAACCTCGACGAAGAGTATGGCAATTTGCAGCGTTATCAGCAGTATTACCTGGCTAATGCGCAGGTTCTCCAGACTGCCAGTACGCTCTTCGATGCAATTATCAACATTCGTTAAGGTTGAGGTGAACAATGCGTATTAGCACCCAGATGATGTATGAGCAGAACATGCGTGGGATCACTGATTCCCAGAGCAGGTGGCTGAACTACGGTGAGCAAATGTCCACCGGTAAGCGCGTCAATCGTCCGTCGGATGATCCTATCGCGGCTTCTCAGGCCATTGTTCTGTCACAATCGCAGTCACAAAATAGCCAGTTCGCGTTAGCGCGTACCTTTGCCACGCAAAAGGTTTCGCTGGAAGATAATGTGTTAACCCAGGTGAATACCGCGATATCCAGCGTGCGTGAGAAATTAGTCTACGCGTCGAACGGGACATTAAGCGATGATGACCGTCTTTCTCTGGCGACCGATATTCAGGGGATCCGCGATCAGCTCATGAACCTGGCCAACACGACGGATGGTAATGGTCGCTTTATCTTCGCGGGATACAAAACCGAAAGCGCACCGTTTGATGCCGCGACCGGGAATTACAACGGTGGTGCTGAGGCGATCACTCAGCAGGTCGATACGGCGCGGAATATGGCGATAAGCCATACAGGTCAGCAGATTTTCGAAAGCATTACCAGTAATGCGGAACAGCTGCCGGGCGGTGGATATGGCGAAACCAATATGTTCAAGATCCTTGATTCTGCTATTGCATCGTTGAAGACACCGATTGAAAACGATCCGGCTGCTGCCACTGCGCAAAGCCAGGTGATTGCCAATGCGCAAATCGGTATCAAAAACTCCCAGAACAATATCCTTACCGTTGTTGCGGACGTGGGCACCAAGATGAACGAGCTGGAAAAACTCGATACGCTGGGTGACGATCGTGCGCTTGGGCAGACTAAGCAGATGAGTGACCTGGTTGATGTAGACTGGAACGAAGCGATTTCCTCTTACACCATGCAGCAGGCGGCCTTGCAGGCGTCTTATAAAGCGTTTAGCGATATGCAGGGCATGTCTCTGTTCCAGCTGAACAAATAACATCTTGACCTCTTAGAACATGTCTTGAAACTGGGCATGTTTTACTGCCCAATCCGTCTGGATTGGGCATTTTTTTATGCAACTTCTGCTGGTGTGGAGGCGACTCGGGCGCTTTCAACCAGACGGATCCCCAGCGCAATGACGCCACAGACGGTTGCCAGAGCGACCACGCCCGTCCAGCCCGCCAGCGAGTAAATATTACTGCCTATGGCTGAGCCCAGTGCCATGCCGATAAAGATAACGGTAAAGAGCAGAGCATTAAGGCGGCCCCGGGCCTGTGGTTCAAGGCTGTAGACCAGATTCTGATGGGCCACCAGACTGGACTGCAGACCCAGATCGAACCCAACGGCAGAGACGGCAATCAGAATCAGCTGCCCGTGAATTCCCAAAGCAGGCATCAGGAACATCAGGGCAAACGAGACGGTCACAAGTAATGCGCCAAGCTGTGTGACTTTTCCGGCTCCCAGTTTATCTGCCAGCCCACCCGCCAGCGGGGCGGCTAATGCACCTGCTGCACCCGCAATACCAAAACCACCGGCTACGGCACTACCCAGGTGATAACGCTCCAGAAGCATAACCGCCAGCGTGGACCAGAAGGCGCTAAAGGCAATCGAGAGAAAACCCTGTGCCAGCGCTGCACGGCGCAATGCCGGATAACGACGCCACAGATGTTCCATAGAACGCATCAGCGCGGGGTAGCTCAGCGTGGAGTGAATGGCGAAACGGGGAAGTACAATCCACATCATCACCCCGATAAACGCAATGCTCACCGCAGCCAGTTGGTACATGACGCGCCAGCCAAAGGCTTCTCCCACCACGCCGCTAACAGTTCTCGACAACAAGATGCCCATCAGCAGCCCCGTCATTACCGTACCCACGGTTTTCCCCAGCTTCCCTTCCGGCGCGAGAATAGCCGCCGCCGGAACGATATCTTGTGCCATGGTGGCGGCCATGCCGATAAGCAAACTTGCCAGCAACAGGGAATGGAGTTGCCCGGTCAGGCTACAGCCCAGCAGGAACAGGGCGAGCGCCGCGCTTTTTATCAGAATTAACGTCCTGCGGTCATGACGATCGCCCAGTGGAAGCAGGAACAGAATGCCGAGCGCATAACCTGCCTGAGTTAAGGTTGGTACTAACCCCATGCCTTCAATGCTCAGATGAAGATCGGCACCCATGAGCGGAAGAAGGGGCTGGGCGTAATAGATGGATGCCACGCTAAAGCCAGCACCCAGCGCCAGCATGAAAATTACCCAGCGGCTGGCTGCGTGGGGGGAAGTCGTTGTGTTCATAAGATGTTCCTCATTCGTCGTGTGGGGCTATTTTTTATCAGTCTGCCTTGCGAGGGTAGCCAGCCTGGTGGTAAAACGCTTATACGTTAAACGTATGTCAGGGAGGTGTATGAAACGAGTTGAGCGTTTAGACAGAGTGGAATTGATGCGAACGTTTGTTCGTATCGTTGAAACCGGGTCGTTATCAGCAGCGGCAAGGCAGCTTTCAACCACTCAGGCCACGGTTAGCCGACGTTTGCAGTCTCTGGAGACCCTGCTGGGGGCTCGCTTGCTGCTGCGTACAACCCATGCGACCCGACTTACTGACGATGGTGAGCGCTGCTATCAACACGCCCGGCGCGTGATTGACAGCTGGCTGGCACTTGAGGATGAAGTCGGACAGGCTGAAGATGAACCGGTGGGGGTATTACGGGTGCGTGCACCGCACGCTTTCGGGCAGGATCAGTTTCTGAAGCCATTAACCGAATTTTTGCATCGTTATCCGCAGTTGTCCGTTGAGTGGATGTTGCATGACAGGTCGGTAGATTTCCTGAGTGACAACATTGATTGCGCGATCCGCGTGGGTGCTGAGGTCGATCCGGCGACGGTATCAGTGCAACTGGCAGAGGTGCCGCGCTCCGTCGTGGCATCCCCGGTACTGCTGGCGCGTTTTCCGGAGGTCAAAACGCCAGAGGATTTGCAGGCACTTCCCTGGATCGCCATCAGTACCTTTTATCAGCGGCATATAGAGTTATTTGACGGCTCGGCACAACCAACGCGTATCGCCATTACGCCGCGTCTCAGTACTGACAGTTTGTACGTGGCGCGCAATACGGTATTAACCGGGCTGGGTGTCGCGATGGTCTCCAGCTGGACGGTGAAAGAGGATATTGAGGAAGGGCGCCTGATTCATCTTCTTCCTGAGTGGCAACCTGCGGCTCTGCCAGTCCATCTGGTTTATCCCTGGTCGCGTTACTATCCGGCGCGTTTACGTCATTTTCTTGAGATGATGAAGCAAGTGATGCCGGACATTGCCGGAATGAGAAAGCCTGTAAACAAGCAATAAAAAAGCCGACCCGGAGGTCGGCTTTTTACTTGATGCCGTTACTCGACAGAGCGCGGGCGAGTCGCCGGTGCAGTCGCCTGATGCGTTGCACTATGACCACCTGCTGAGCCTTTGCCTTCGAAATTGAAAGCAGGGCGTACCCAGTCACTGTGACGCGGGGTTTCAGGCACGTACTCAGGTGCCGGAGCGCGCGTCATAGGAGCTGTCGCCACGTGGGCAGAAGCTGGCGTAGACACAACCGGCTCCGGTTTCACCTCAGGTGCTTTCACTTCTTCGGCTGCACGAACAGGTTCAGCGACAATCTCAACATCCTGAACCACATTTTCAGTGACGGTTTCGGCCACGATTTCAGCGGTATCTTCAACAGCAGCAGCAGGCTGTACTTCTTCCGCGACCTCTTCTGCCACTACGGTATCTTCTTCAGCAATCAGCTGCGGTGCAGCATCAACCGGGGTGGCAATCACTTCCGGATGCGTGGTTTCTACCGTCACGGCATGCGGGGTTTCTACCTCAATAGCTTGCGGTTCAACCACGATGGCTGCTTCAGCTACGGCTTCTTCCACTGCTGCGACTGGCGCAATCAACTCTTCTGTCACCACCTGTTGTTCCACAACCTGCTCCGGACGAGCGACCGGGTAGCGGATCCAGACTTTACCGGATGCCATTTCAGGTGATGCGCATGCCACGGCTAATGGCATTGGCGACTGGGCAGGGTAACGCTCATCACGATAACGACGGCGACGCTGACCACTGACGCGCAGATGGCGTGGAGAACGACGTGAACGACGCGGCATACCGGCATTATCGCGGTTTTCACCGTTCTCATCCTGCTCAACCGTGTTTTCTACCACAGCCGGCAGATCAACTTTTGCCAGTTGGGTACCGGTTGTGTTCTCGCTTGTTTCAGCGGTGACAATGGTTGACTCTTCGGTAGCTTCGGAGGTGAAGCGTACTTTCTGCGCAAGCTGACGCTGCTTACGACGCGGCATAACCTGAGTCCGTTCTTCCTGCTCACCGTCCTGCTGTTCAACAGGCTCTTCGCGGTTCAGGTTTTTGACTTCCTGCTGCGCCTGACGTTTCTCGTCGTTACGACGACGGTTACGCTCGCGACGTGGCTGCTGGTCGTCACGCTGTTTGCTCTTCTCAGACTCATCGCCCGCCTGCTGGCGAATTTCACGATCTTCAACATTTTGCTGTTGTTTCTCGCGACGGTTGCGACGGTTGTCTTCACGTTGTTCACGGCCTTCACCGTTGTCTGAACGGTTGTCACGACGCTCGCTGCGGTCATTACGGTCGTTGCGGTCATTACGATCGCGGCGATTGTTCTGACGCTTACGACGGTCCTGCTGACGCTCAGGCTTGGCCGCTTTTGGCTCTTCTTTCGGCTGCTCTGGCTGTGCTTCCTCGCCGGCAAACATTTTCTTCAATGCGCCAAAGAAGCGGCTCAGAAGACCTGGTTGATCCGGTTGGGTTTTTTCCACTGTGACTGCTGATTTCTGTGCCGCAGGTTTTGCAGCAGGTTTTTCCAGCGCCGTTTCAGGTGGTGCTTCAGGCATGATAAAGGTCGCTAACGCAGGCTGCTCTGGCAGTTTACGCTCGGCAGGCTCTTCATCGGAAGGCAGAGCCATCTCTTCTTCATGCAGCTTCGGCAGCAGGTAGCTGAGCGTGGTTGTCTCTTCGCCTTTACGGACGCGCAGCACGTGATAGTGCGGGGTTTCCATCTGATCGTTTGGCACGATAATGCAGCGAACGCCACCCTGGCGTGCTTCGATGGCACTTACCGCTGCACGTTTTTCGTTCAGCAGGTAGGACGCAATTGGCACAGGAACAATGGCGTGAACCTCTTTGGTGTTCTCTTTCAGTGCTTCTTCTTCGATCAGACGCAGGATAGAGAGGGACAGAGATTCGTTATCACGCACGGTACCGGTGCCGGAGCAACGCGGGCAGACGTGATGGCTGGATTCACCCAGTGACGGGCTCAGACGCTGACGGGACATCTCCAGCAAACCGAAACGCGAGATATGGCTAATCTGGATGCGCGCACGGTCCTGACGCACCGCCTCACGCAGACGGTTTTCAACCGCGCGCTGGTGACGAACCGGGGTCATGTCGATGAAGTCGATAACGATCAGACCACCCAGGTCGCGCAGGCGGAGCTGGCGGGCGATTTCATCAGCGGCTTCAAGGTTGGTATTGAAGGCAGTCTCTTCGATGTCGCCGCCGCGTGTTGCACGCGCGGAGTTGATATCGATAGCTGTCAGCGCTTCAGTGGTATCAATAACGATAGAACCACCGGATGGCAGACGCACTTCACGCTGGAACGCTGACTCAATCTGGGATTCAATCTGATAGTGGCTGAACAGCGGGATTTCACCGGTGTACAGTTTGATTTTGCTGGTGAAATCCGGACGACCCAATGCGGCAATGTGCTGGCGCGCCAGCTCAAGCACTTTCGGGTTATCGATCAGAATCTCACCGATGTCCTGACGCAGGTAATCACGGAAGGCACGCACGATAACGTTGCTTTCCTGGTGGATCAGGAATGGAGCAGGGCGGCTTTCCGCTGCTTTCTGGATGGCTTCCCAGTGCTTCAGACGGAAACTCAGGTCCCACTGCAATGCTTCGGCTGATTTACCTACGCCTGCAGTACGCACGATAAGCCCCATGCCATCAGGCAATTCGAGACTAGCCAGCGCTTCTTTCAGCTCGGTACGGTCATCACCTTCGATACGGCGAGAGATACCACCCGCGCGCGGGTTGTTTGGCATCAGAACCAGATAGCTCCCTGCCAGGCTGATAAAGGTAGTCAGTGCGGCGCCTTTATTGCCACGCTCTTCTTTATCAATCTGAACGATAACTTCCTGACCTTCACGCAGAACATCTTTGATGTTTGGACGGCCATGGGAGTTGTAGTTTGCAGGGAAATATTCGCGGGCGATTTCTTTCAGAGGGAGAAAACCGTGACGCTCAGCACCGTAATCGACAAATGCAGCTTCAAGGCTTGGTTCAATGCGGGTGATTTTACCTTTGTAAATGTTCGCTTTTTTCTGTTCGTGTCCAGGACTTTCGATATCCAGATCGTACAGGCGCTGCCCATCCACAAGGGCGACACGCAACTCTTCTTGCTGAGTTGCGTTGATTAACATTCTTTTCATCGTAACTTACTCGTTATTCTTACATTGACGACAAAGCTGCGGGCAAGGTGACGCTTTCCGGGGTATGAACCGATGGCCTCGTGTCTATTCACGTCGCCAACCTCACGGTTGTCGCTCGCTTAAGAGGCGCAGAGTGTCGGTTGCCTGTATTTCATACGGAAACACAGCGCAATTATCAGGGGAATTGCCTGGGTAGAACTCTCCAGAGAACAATCCTTATACCGGGAAGTACTGCAACCCGCAGCCCGCTAACTGCCTGAAAGATCAATACGTCTTACGCCATTGCTGCGTGGATGATCGGTCAGACAAAATTGGTCATTCCGTCAACATCCTTACAAAACCTGGATTAAACACGGAAAACGGATTCATTATTCCACTGCTCGCCGGGTTATAGCAAGATGACTTTTACCAATTATCACCCGGTTACTCACAGTTTCTTCACTTCTGAATGGTGATTGGTTTAATAACCACCAAATCGGTTGCGTGAAACGGGGGGACAGGCCGGATAAAAGTAAATATAAGCATAGAAAAATGAGTGGCGCTAATGGCTGACGATATTTAGAATCGCCAACCATGAAAACAGAGACTCCAGCCGTAAAAATGGTTGTCATCGCCGAAGATGAAGCGGGGCAACGTATCGACAACTTTTTGCGCACTCAACTGAAAGGTGTGCCAAAGAGTATGATCTACCGTATCTTGCGTAAGGGTGAAGTGCGGGTTAATAAAAAGCGCGTGAAACCTGAGTATAAGCTCGAAGCTGGCGATGAAGTGCGTATTCCGCCAGTGCGCGTTGCAGAACGTGAAGAAGAGGTCGTTTCACCTAAGCTACAAAAAGTCGCGGCCCTGAGCGATGTGATCCTTTATGAGGATGACTACATTCTGGTGCTAAATAAACCGTCAGGTACTGCTGTTCATGGTGGTAGCGGTCTGAGCTTCGGCGTGATTGAAGGGCTGCGAGCCCTGCGTCCGGAGGCGCGTTTCCTCGAACTGGTGCACCGCCTTGACCGTGACACGTCCGGCGTACTGCTGGTGGCGAAAAAACGCTCTGCACTGCGTTCTTTACATGAGCAATTGCGTGAAAAAGGGATGCAGAAAGATTATCTGGCGCTGGTTCGCGGTCAGTGGCAGTCCCATGTGAAAGTGGTGCAGGCGCCATTGCTGAAAAACATTCTGCAAAGCGGCGAGCGTATTGTCCGCGTGAGCCAGGAAGGGAAACCGTCAGAGACGCGTTTCAAAGTTGAAGAGCGCTATGAGTTTGCCACACTGGTGCGCTGCAGTCCGGTGACCGGTCGTACCCACCAGATCCGCGTGCATACCCAGTTTGCAGGCCATCCTATCGCGTTTGATGATCGCTATGGCGATCGGGAGTTCGATAAGCAGCTGGCGGGCACGGGGCTGTCTCGTCTGTTCCTGCATGCGGCAGCGCTGAAGTTTACTCATCCAAATACGGGCGAAACCATCCGTATTGAAGCACCGCTGGATGAGCAGTTGAAACGCTGTTTGAAAGTTCTGCGCGGCTGATTTTGCCTGGTGCCCTCTCTCTGTGAGGGGCACCAGGACGCAACGGTTTTATCACGACGTCAGCGGATTACACGCTTCTCGCCTTAACATCTGACACAAGGCAATCAGCGGTAACCCAACCAGCGTGTTCGGGTCTCGACCTTCGAGTTTGTCGAACAGCGCAATCCCCAATCCTTCACTTTTAAAGCTCCCCGCACAGTTCAGCGGTCGCTCACGACGCACATAATCCACAATCTCTTGCTCGCTGAGATGGCGGAAGTGCACATCGAAAGGCTCGCACTCCGTTTGCAGATGGCCAGAGGCAGAGTTGTACAGCGCCAGGCCCGTATAAAAGGTGACGATATTACCGCGTGCGCTCATCAACTGCTGAATGGCATTCTCTTCGGTATGAGGTTTCCCGGTGATAACGCCGTCAAGCACGCAAACCTGATCGGAGCCTATAATCAAATGCGAAGGATAATATGCGGCGAGCGATTGTGCTTTCTCCTTAGCAAGACGCGTCACCAGATGACGCGGTGATTCGCCAGGCTGTGGCGTCTCATCAACGTCTGGTGCAGCACATTCAAACGGGATCCCGAGCTTTTCCAGCAGCATTCGGCGGTAGGGAGAAGTGGAAGCAAGTACGAGATTTGGCATATTTTTATCACCAGATATAGCGTATCGATGCCAGCCATTTTAAACTACAGGCCGCAATGTGTGCGAATAATTGGCAAAAGGCAGCCCAGGTTGCCTTTTTCTTTGACTATATGACGTTACAAAGTTAATATGCGCGCCCTATGCAAAAGGTAAAATTACCCCTGACTCTTGATCCGGTTCGTACGGCTCAAAAACGCCTCGATTACGAAGGTATCTATACTTCCGATCAGGCCGAGCGTATTGCCGAATCCGTAGTCAGTGTGGACAGTGATGTAGAATGCTCCATGTCGTTCGCTATCGATAACCAGCGTCTCGCCGTTTTAACCGGTGATGCAAAGGTAACGGTAACGCTCGAGTGTCAGCGTTGCGGGAAACCGTTTGTACAGCATGTTCACACAACGTATTGTTTCAGTCCGGTTCGTTCTGACGAACAGGCTGAAGCACTCCCGGAAGCGTATGAGCCGATTGAGGTTAACGAATTCGGTGAAATCGATCTTCTGGCTCTGGTTGAAGATGAAATCATCCTCACCTTGCCAGTGGTTCCGGTGCATGATTCTGAACACTGTGAAGTGTCCGAGGCGGACATGGTCTTTGGGGAACTGCCTGATGAAGCGCAAAAACCAAACCCATTTGCCGTATTAGCCAGCTTAAAGCGTAAGTAATTGAGGAGTAAGGTCCATGGCCGTACAACAGAATAAACCAACCCGTTCCAAACGTGGCATGCGTCGTTCCCATGACGCGCTGACTGCAGTTACCAGCCTGTCTGTAGACAAGACTTCTGGTGAGAAACACCTGCGTCACCACATCACCGCTGACGGTTTCTACCGCGGCCGCAAGGTTATCACTAAGTAATCACGCGCAAGCGTGATGAAGCTTAGTGAGGATTTCCCCGTGCAAACGGGGAATTTACCGAACCAGGCTGCGACGATACCTTGACACGTCTAACCCTGGCGTTAGATGTCATGGGGGGAGATTTTGGCCCTTCTGTGACAGTGCCTGCAGCATTGCAGGCACTGAATTCTAATTCGCAACTCACACTTCTTTTAGTCGGCAATCCCGACACAATCACGCCATTACTTGCAAAAGCTGACTTTGAACAACGTTCGCGTCTGCAGATTATTCCTGCGCAGTCAGTTATTGCCAGTGATGCCCGGCCCTCGCAGGCGATTCGCAATAGCCGTGGTAGCTCAATGCGGATGGCGCTTGAGCTGGTGAAAGAAGGGCGAGCGCAGGCTTGCGTCAGTGCGGGAAATACCGGTGCGCTGATGGGGCTGTCGAAATTGTTGCTCAAGCCTATTGAGGGTATTGAGCGCCCGGCGCTGGTGACGGTATTACCGCATCAACAGAAGGGCAAGACAGTGGTGCTCGATTTGGGCGCTAATGTCGACTGTGATAGTACAATGCTGGCTCAGTTTGCCGTGATGGGTTCGGTGCTGGCAGAAGAAGTGGTCGGGATCAACAATCCCCGTGTTGCGTTACTGAACATTGGTGAAGAAGAGACCAAAGGCCTGGACAGCATTCGCGAAGCTGCAGAATTGCTCAAACAGGTTCCTTCCATCAACTATATTGGTTATCTCGAAGCCAATGAGTTGCTGACGGGTAAAACGGATGTTCTGGTGTGCGATGGCTTCACCGGAAACGTAACGTTAAAAACCATGGAAGGGGTCGTGCGCATGTTTCTTTCTCTGCTGAAATCTCAAGGAGAAGGCAAAAAAAGCGCCTGGTGGTTGATTTTATTGAAGCGTTGGTTACAAAAAAGTCTGACGCGGCGATTCAGTCACCTCAACCCCGACCAGTATAATGGCGCCTGTCTGTTAGGATTGCGCGGCATCGTGATTAAGAGTCATGGCGCCGCCAATCAGCGAGCATTTGCTGTCGCGATTGAACAGGCAGTGCAGGCGGTGCAGCGACAAGTCCCTCAGCGGATTGCCGCTCGCCTGGAATCTGTATTAGCTAAAAGTGACTGAGCGTACATGTATACGAAGATTTTAGGTACCGGCAGCTACCTGCCAAAACAAGTGCGTACCAACGCCGATCTGGAAAAAATGGTAGATACGTCTGACGAGTGGATTGTCACGCGCACAGGTATCCGTGAACGTCGTATCGCCGCGCCAGACGAAACCGTGTCCACCATGGGTTACGAAGCCGCACAGCGTGCTATCGAAATGGCGGGCATCGATAAAGAAGAGATTGGCCTGATCGTGGTCGCCACGACGTCAGCCACGCATGCTTTCCCAAGCGCGGCGTGCCAGGTGCAAAACATGCTCGGCATTAAGGGCTGTCCGGCGTTTGACGTCGCTGCTGCGTGTGCAGGTTTCACCTATGCGCTGAGCGTTGCCGATCAGTATGTAAAATCCGGTGCCGTGAAATATGCGCTGGTCATTGGTGCTGACGTTCTGGCGCGTACCTGCGATCCAACCGATCGCGGTACGATCATTATTTTTGGTGATGGTGCGGGTGCGGTACTGCTGGGCCAGTCCGAAGAGCCGGGCATCATCTCCACGCATCTGCATGCCGATGGAAGCTACGGTGAATTGCTGACGCTGCCTAACGCCGATCGCGTTAACCCGGATAACTCCATTTACCTGACAATGGCGGGTAATGAAGTCTTCAAGGTAGCGGTGACTGAGCTTGCGCACATTGTCGACGAGACGCTGGAAGCCAATAACCTTGAACGCACCGCACTCGACTGGCTGGTGCCGCATCAGGCGAACCTGCGAATCATCAGCGCGACCGCTAAAAAGCTGGGCATGTCGATGGATAACGTTGTGGTGACGCTGGATCGTCACGGCAACACCTCTGCGGCATCGGTACCGTGCGCATTTGATGAAGCGGTACGTGATGGACGAATTAAACGGGGCCAACTGGTCTTGCTTGAAGCCTTCGGTGGTGGGTTCACCTGGGGTTCCGCGCTGGTTCGTTTCTAGGATAAGGAATAAAAAATGACGCAATTTGCTTTTGTATTCCCGGGCCAGGGATCTCAAACCGTAGGGATGTTGTCTGAAATGGCAGCAAATTATCCGGTAATTGAAGAGACTTTCCGTGAAGCTTCAGATGCACTGGGTTATGATCTGTGGGCACTGACTCAACAGGGGCCGGCTGAAGAACTGAACAAAACCTGGCAGACTCAGCCAGCGCTGCTGACTGCATCCGTTGCGCTGTGGCGTGTCTGGCAGCAGCAGGGCGGTAAAGCGCCAGCGCTGCTCGCGGGTCACAGCCTGGGTGAATACTCTGCGCTGGTGTGTGCCGGTGTGATCGCGTTTGCTGATGCGGTACGTCTGGTGGAACTGCGCGGTAAATTCATGCAGGAAGCCGTACCAGAAGGCACGGGTGGCATGTCTGCCATCATCGGCCTTGATGATGCCGCCATTGCGAAAGCCTGTGAAGAATCAGCCGAAGGTCAGGTCGTTTCTCCGGTTAACTTCAACTCGCCGGGCCAGGTGGTTATCGCCGGTCATAAAGAAGCGGTTGAACGTGCGGGTGCTGCCTGTAAAGCCGCGGGCGCGAAGCGTGCTCTGCCATTGCCAGTGAGCGTGCCGTCACACTGTGCGCTGATGAAGCCTGCTGCCGACAAACTGGCGGTTGAGCTGAAAAAAATTACGTTTAACGCACCGACAATTTCCGTTGTGAATAACGTCGATGTGAAATGCGAAACAGCGCCGGACGCTATCCGTGACGCGTTGATTCGCCAGCTCTACAGCCCGGTACAGTGGACCAAAACCGTTGAGTTTATGGCGTCACAGGGCGTTGAGCATCTGTATGAAGTCGGTCCAGGTAAAGTCCTCACCGGTCTGACAAAACGTATTGTTGACACCCTGACAGCTTCGGCGATTAACGAGCCAGAAGCGATGTCAGCGGCACTCTCGCAATAAAAGAGGAATACCATGAGTTTTGAAGGAAAAATCGCCCTGGTGACGGGTGCAAGCCGCGGTATCGGGCGTGCAATTGCTGAAACACTGGTTGCGCGCGGCGCGAAAGTGATTGGTACAGCAACCAGCGAGAATGGCGCTCAGGCCATCAGCGAATATCTGGGTGCAAACGGTAAAGGTCTGGTACTGAATGTGACTGAACCTGCATCCATCGAATCTGTTCTGGAAAATATTCGCGCAGAGTTCGGCGAAGTGGATATTCTGGTAAACAATGCCGGGATCACTCGTGATAACCTGTTAATGCGAATGAAAGACGACGAGTGGAACGATATTATCGAAACCAACCTGTCATCTGTATTCCGTCTGTCAAAAGCGGTAATGCGCGCTATGATGAAAAAGCGTCATGGTCGTATTATCACTGTCGGTTCTGTGGTTGGTACCATGGGAAATGCTGGTCAGGCTAACTACGCTGCGGCGAAAGCAGGTCTGATTGGTTTCAGTAAGTCGCTGGCGCGTGAAGTCGCGTCTCGCGGTATTACTGTGAACGTTGTTGCTCCGGGCTTTATTGAAACGGACATGACGCGTGCGCTGACTGAAGAACAGCGTGCGGGTACACTGGCAGCAGTTCCTGCAGGTCGCTTAGGTGACCCTAAAGAAATTGCCAGTGCGGTTGCATTTTTAGCCTCTGACGAAGCGGGTTACATCACTGGTGAGACCCTCCACGTCAACGGCGGGATGTACATGGTTTAATCACGATGAAAAATATTTGCGTTATTGTAGGGATTGGCCTCAAAATAACGTAAAATCGTGGTAAGAACTGCCGGGATTTAGTTGCAAATTTTTCAACATTTTATACACTACGAAAACCATCGCGAAAGCGAGTTTTGATAGGAAATTTAAGAGTATGAGCACTATCGAAGAACGCGTTAAGAAAATTATCGGCGAACAGCTGGGCGTTAAGCAGGAAGAAGTTGTGAACTCCGCTTCCTTCGTTGAAGACCTGGGCGCAGATTCTCTTGACACCGTTGAGCTGGTAATGGCTCTGGAAGAAGAGTTTGATACTGAGATTCCGGACGAAGAAGCTGAGAAAATCACCACCGTTCAGGCTGCCATTGATTACATCAACGGTCACCAGGCGTAAGTGAACATCTCCAGGCGGTCATTCGACCGCCTGAGTTTTATCTTTTTTGTCCCACGAATCCCTTTTTTATCCCTCCCTGGAGGACAAACGTGTCTAAGCGTCGTGTAGTTGTGACCGGACTTGGCATGTTGTCTCCTGTCGGCAATACCGTAGAGTCCACCTGGAAAGCTCTCCTTGCCGGTCAGAGCGGCATCAGCCTAATCGACCATTTCGATACTAGCGCCTATGCAACGAAATTTGCTGGCTTAGTAAAGGATTTTAACTGTGAAGAGATCATCTCGCGTAAAGAACAGCGCAAGATGGATGCCTTCATTCAATATGGAATTGTCGCTGGCGTTCAGGCCATGCAGGATTCTGGTCTTGAAATTACGGAAGAGAACGCAACCCGTATCGGTGCCGCTATTGGCTCCGGAATTGGCGGTCTTGGCCTGATTGAGGAAAACCATACATCTCTGATGAATGGTGGCCCGCGTAAGATCAGCCCGTTCTTTGTTCCGTCCACGATTGTTAACATGGTGGCGGGTCATCTGACCATCATGTTTGGCCTGCGTGGGCCAAGCATTTCTATCGCGACCGCATGTACGTCCGGCGTGCATAACATCGGCCAGGCCGCGCGTATCATTGCGTACGGCGATGCAGATGCTATGGTTGCGGGTGGTGCTGAAAAAGCCAGTACCCCGCTGGGTGTGGGTGGTTTCGGTGCCGCGCGTGCGCTGTCTACCCGCAACGATAACCCTCAGGCGGCAAGCCGTCCGTGGGATAAAGACCGTGATGGTTTCGTACTGGGTGATGGTGCGGGTATGCTCGTGCTGGAAGAGTACGAACATGCTAAAAAACGCGGCGCGAAAATTTATGCTGAAGTCGTTGGCTTTGGTATGAGTAGCGATGCTTACCACATGACGTCGCCTCCAGAGAACGGCGCAGGTGCTGCGCTGGCTATGGAGAACGCGATTCGTGACGCGGGTATTACCCCGGCACAGATTGGCTACGTTAACGCGCACGGCACTTCTACGCCAGCAGGCGATAAAGCGGAAGCTCAGGCTGTTAAGTCTATCTTCGGCGAGTCTGCCAGCCGCGTACTGGTGAGCTCCACGAAGTCCATGACCGGCCACCTGTTGGGCGCGGCGGGTGCAGTAGAGTCTATCTACTCCATTCTTGCCCTGCGCGATCAGGCTGTTCCGCCAACCATCAACCTGGATAACCCGGATGAAGGTTGCGATCTGGACTTCGTTCCTCACGAAGCGCGCCAGGTCAGTGGCATGGAGTACACCCTGTGTAACTCCTTCGGCTTTGGTGGTACGAATGGTTCCCTGATTTTTAAAAAGGTCTGAGCCTGACTGCCTGATGGCGATAAAAAGGTCCGCTTGTCGGACCTTTTTTATTCGGTTTTATCCCCTTGTCCGATGTTATTCACCTTGCCAGACTGTACGACCACGCATAAGGAGCCAGTATGTTTCTAATCAATGGCCTTGAGCAGGACACGCTGCCTGCAAGCGACAGGGCGACTCAGTTTGGTGACGGCTGCTTCACCACGGCGCGCATTCATCATGGCGATGTCTGTTTACTTGCAGAGCATATCCGACGATTGCGGGGTGCCTGTGAAAAACTGCTGATCCCTTTCACGGACTGGGACACCCTTGCCGGCGAGATGGCTCAATGGGCAAAAGGGCACTCCAGCGGCGTGCTGAAAGTGATCATCAGCCGTGGTAGTGGTGGCCGGGGCTACAGTGGCGCGAGCTGCCAGCATCCGGTGCGGATCCTCTCCGTTTCTGCATATCCTTCACATTATGAACGTTGGCGTCATGACGGTATCACGCTTGAATTAAGCCCGGTACGCCTTGGGCGAAACCCTGCGTTAGCCGGAATAAAACATCTTAACCGTCTTGAGCAGGTCTTGATTCGTGCTCATCTTGACCAGTCAGACGCAGACGAGGCCCTGGTCCTTGACAGCGAAGGGTTCATTACTGAATGCTGTGCGGCTAATTTATTCTGGCGGCAGGGCAGCGATGTCTTTACGCCGAAGCTTGATCAGGCTGGCGTAAATGGCATTATGCGCCAGTTTTGTCTACAGCAACTGGCACACTCTGGTTTTCGCGTTGTCGAAGTTAACGCAGCTGAGAATGCGCTGATAACAGCAGAAGAGGTCGTTGTCTGTAATGCGTTAATGCCAGTTGTACCTGTTCGCGCCTGCGGCCAACATCGCTGGTCATCACGCGAGCTGTATCATTTTTTAGCCCCGTTATGTGAGCAAACCAGAACGTCATGAAGAAAATGTTGCGCTTTATCCTGCTCCTGGTTGTTGTGCTGGCTATTGCTGGCGGAGTCGGAGTGTGGAAGGTTCGTCAGCTGGCGGACAGCAAGCTTCTGATCAAAGAAGAGACAATATTTACCCTTAAAGCAGGAACCGGACGTCTGGCGCTGGGTGAACAGCTTTACAGCGATAAAATCATTAACCGTCCGCGTGTCTTCCAGTGGTTATTGCGTATCGAACCTGAGCTGTCGCATTTCAAAGCCGGTACCTATCGTTTTACACCTGGCATGACCGTCAGAGACATGCTGCAACTGCTGGAAAGCGGTAAAGAGGCTCAATTCCCTCTGCGTTTTGTGGAAGGGATGCGCCTGAGCGATTATCTCAAACAGCTGCGTGACGCGCCGTATATCAAACATACGTTAAAAGACGATAGCTATCAGACGGTGGCTGACGCGCTGAAGTTTGAACACCCGGAATGGGTGGAAGGCTGGTTCTGGCCAGACACCTGGATGTACACGGCAGGCACGACCGATGTGGCGATTTTGAAGCGGGCACATAAAAAAATGGTCACCGCGGTGGATTCCGCCTGGGAAGGGCGAATGGAAGGGCTGCCATATAAAGATCAAAACCAGTTTGTCACGATGGCCTCAATCATAGAGAAAGAGACGGCCGTCGCGGCCGAGCGCGATCGGGTTGCATCGGTGTTTATCAACCGTCTGCGCATCGGTATGCGTCTGCAAACCGACCCTACTGTCATCTACGGCATGGGAGAGAGTTATGCGGGTAAGATCTCGAGAAAAGATCTTGAGACGCCAACGGCGTATAATACCTACGTGATTAGCGGGTTACCGCCAGGCCCGATTGCCACACCAAGTGAAGCTTCTCTGCGTGCGGCCGCACATCCGGCTAAAACACCGTATCTCTATTTTGTGGCTGATGGAAAAGGGGGGCATACCTTTAACACCAACCTTGCCAGCCATAATCGCTCTGTTCAGGACTATCTGAAGGCACTTAAGGAAAAAAATGCGCAGTAAATACATTGTCATTGAGGGACTCGAAGGGGCGGGTAAAACCACCGCTCGCAACGTGGTGGTTGATACACTCAACGCGCTCGGGGTTGCGGACATGGTCTTTACCCGCGAGCCGGGCGGTACGCAACTGGCTGAGAAGTTGCGTAGCCTGGTGCTGGATATTAAATCCGTTGGCGATGAAGTTATCACGGACAAAGCTGAAGTTTTGATGTTTTACGCGGCGCGCGTTCAGCTGGTTGAGACGGTGATCAAACCCGCCCTGGCCGAGGACAAGTGGGTCATCGGCGACCGTCACGATCTGTCGACTCAGGCGTATCAGGGGGGTGGGCGTGGTATTGACCAGACGATGCTGGCCACGCTGCGTAATGCCGTGCTCGGTGATTTTCGTCCCGATTTGACGCTCTATCTGGATGTGACCCCGGAAGTGGGTCTGAAACGTGCCCGTGCGCGCGGTGAACTGGACCGTATTGAGCAGGAATCTCTCGACTTCTTTAACCGCACTCGTGCGCGTTATCTGGAGCTGGCAGCGCAGGATAGTTCTATTCGCACTATTGATGCGACCCAATCTCTGGAAGAGGTTACCCGCTCTATTCAGCAAACCGTGACGCAGTGGCTTCGGGAGCAGCAGGCATGAAATGGTATCCATGGTTGCGCCCACACTTTGAACAGCTGATCGGCAGCTATCAGGCGGGTCGGGGGCATCATGCGTTACTGATTCAGGCGTTGCCAGGGATGGGGGATGATGCGTTGATTTATGCCATCACCCGTTTTCTGATGTGCCAGCAACCGGAAGGGCACAAGAGCTGTGGTAAATGCCGTGGCTGTCAGCTGATGCAGGCGGGCACGCATCCTGACTACTACACGCTTGAGCCTGAGAAGGGCAAAAACACGCTGGGTATTGATGCCGTGCGTGAAGTCAGTGAAAAATTGTACGAACACGCGCGACTGGGCGGCGCAAAAGTGGTCTGGCTTAAAGACGCCACACTGCTTACTGAGGCGGCAGCGAACGCACTCTTGAAAACCCTGGAAGAGCCGCCGGAAAAAACGTGGTTCTTCCTCTCTTGCCGTGACCCGGGACGATTACTGGCGACGCTGCGCAGTCGTTGTCGGCTTCATCACCTTGCAGTGCCTCAGGAATCGTGGGCGTTAAGCTGGCTGGAGCGAGAGGTGACAATGTCACAAAATGGTGCGCTGGCCGCATTGCGTCTGAGCAGCGGTGCGCCTGCTGCAGCTCTGGCACTGCTGCAACCTGATGTCTGGTCGCAGCGAGAGACGCTCTGTAAGGCAGTCGACGCTTCACTCAACACCCATGACTGGCTAAGTTTACTGCCTGCACTGAATAGCGATCAGGCCGTTGAACGTCTGCACTGGCTGGCCTCCTTACTTCTGGATGCACTTAAGATCCAGCAAGGTGCAACGCTGCTGACCAACCTGGATGTGTGGCCGCTGGTGAACACACTGGCAAACGGCCTCTCAGGTACGGTTCTGCACGCTATCCTTCATGAGGTTTGCCAGAGCCGTGAACAGCTTTTGACAGTCACTGGTCTTAATCGCGAGCTGTTACTGACCGACCAGTTACTGCGTATTGAACATTACCTGCAACCATGCATCACACCGCCTGTTTCCCATCTCTGAGAGAGACATTATGTTTTTAGTCGACTCACACTGCCATCTTGATGGCCTGGATTATCAATCTCTGCATAAAAACGTGGATGACGTGCTGGCGAAAGCCGCCGCCCGCGATGTGAAATTCTGTCTTGCGGTAGCAACCACGCTGCCGGGCTACCGCTCCATGCGTGAGCTGGTGGGCGTTCGCGATAACGTGGTGTTCTCCTGCGGCGTGCATCCGTTGAATCAGGACGAGGCGTACGACGTTGAGGACTTACGTCGTCTGGCGGCGGAAGAGGGTGTCGTTGCGATGGGTGAGACAGGGCTGGACTATTTCTACACACCTGAAACTAAATCTCGCCAGCAGGAGTCCTTCCGCCATCATATCCGCATTGGCCGCGAACTTAACAAGCCGGTCATTGTTCATACCCGCGATGCGCGTGCCGATACGCTGGCGATCCTCCGGGAAGAAAACGTGACGGATTGTGGTGGCGTACTACACTGTTTCACAGAAGACAGAGAAACGGCGGGTAAACTGCTTGATTTGGGGTTTTATATTTCGTTTTCTGGGATCGTGACGTTCCGTAATGCAGAGCAGCTCCGTGATGCTGCGCGTTATGTTCCGCTCGATCGCATTCTGGTGGAAACAGACTCTCCTTATCTGGCACCGGTACCGCATCGCGGTAAAGAGAACCAGCCAGCCATGACGAGAGATGTAGCTGAGTACATGGCCGTGCTTAAAGGTGTCAGTATTGAAGAGCTGGCCCGCATCACGACCGAAAACTTCTCTACGCTGTTCCATATCGACCCAGCCCGCCTGCAATCTGTTTGATACACCTGTTTTTTTTAGGCTCGTAATTAATAAATAAAACGAGTAAAGTTCACCGCCTCATTTGGGGCGGTGAGGGTGTTTTTAGACACATCCAGACATGCTTTTTGTAAATAACTGAAAGTTTTTCGACCGCCTTAAGCTGAAACGTGATAGCCGTCAAACAAACCCAGAGGGAATTATTTTACTCTGTGTAATAAATAAAGGGCGCTTAGATGTCCCGTCCACGGCACGGTACTCCCCCCGGGCCAATGCGTGAAAGCGTAAAAAAAGCACAAATACTCAGGAGCACTCTCAATTATGTTTAAGAATGCATTTGCTAACCTGCAAAAGGTCGGTAAATCGCTGATGCTGCCAGTATCCGTACTGCCTATCGCAGGTATCCTGCTGGGTGTCGGTTCTGCAAACTTCAGCTGGCTGCCAGCCGTAGTATCCCATGTGATGGCCGAAGCAGGCGGTTCTGTCTTTGCTAACATGCCTCTGATCTTCGCGATCGGTGTGGCTCTGGGCTTCACTAATAACGACGGCGTTTCTGCGCTGGCAGCAGTTGTGGCCTACGGCATCATGGTGAAAACCATGGCTGTGGTTGCACCACTGGTTCTGCACTTACCTGCAGAAGAGATCGCTGCGAAACACCTGGCTGATACCGGTGTTCTGGGCGGTATCATCTCCGGTGCGATTGCGGCCTATATGTTTAACCGCTTCTATCGCATCAAGCTGCCTGAGTATCTGGGCTTCTTCGCGGGCAAGCGTTTCGTTCCGATCATCTCTGGTCTGGCAGCGATTTTCACTGGCGTGATCTTGTCCTTCATCTGGCCACCAATTGGTTCCGCGATTCAGGCATTCTCTCAGTGGGCGGCCTACCAGAACCCAGTTGTTGCGTTCGGTATCTACGGCTTCGTTGAACGCTGCCTGGTACCATTCGGTCTGCACCACATCTGGAACGTACCTTTCCAGATGCAGATTGGTGAATACACCAACGCGGCAGGCCAGGTATTCCACGGTGATATCCCACGCTACATGGCGGGTGACCCAACTGCAGGTAAACTGTCAGGTGGCTTCCTGTTCAAAATGTACGGTCTGCCGGCTGCTGCGATTGCTATCTGGCACTCTGCTAAGCCAGAAAACCGTGCAAAAGTGGGCGGTATCATGATCTCCGCAGCGTTGACCTCGTTCCTGACCGGTATCACCGAGCCGATCGAGTTCTCCTTCATGTTCGTTGCGCCGATCCTGTACGTTATCCACGCGATTCTGGCGGGTCTGGCGTTCCCAATCTGTATCCTGCTGGGTATGCGTGACGGTACGTCCTTCTCTCACGGCCTGATCGACTTCATCGTTCTGTCCGGTAACAGCAGCAAACTGTGGCTGTTCCCAATCGTTGGTGCGTGCTATGCCGTTGTTTACTACACCATCTTCCGTGTGCTGATCAAAGCACTGGACCTGAAAACTCCAGGTCGTGAAGATGCAACAGAAGACAGCAAAGCAGGTGCAACCAGCGAAATGGCTCCGGCACTGGTTGCCGCGTTCGGCGGTAAAGAGAACATCACTAACCTGGACGCGTGCATCACCCGTCTGCGTGTGAGCGTTGCCGACGTCGCGAAAGTAGACCAGCCTGGCCTGAAAAAACTGGGTGCAGCAGGTGTTGTTGTGGCTGGTTCTGGTGTTCAGGCAATCTTCGGTACTAAATCCGATAACCTGAAAACCGAAATGGATGAGTACATCCGCGGCCACTAAGTTGTGACCAGGGGAGACTAAGGCAGCCGAATGGCTGCCTTTTTTATTGGTGCGGAATATGTCTTAAAAAACGTCTCTAATGCGCGCAAGCGGTCACTCTTCATACAGCAGATGAACATTCGGGAAAGAAATCGGGGGAGAAGGTTGAAAGGACAGGAGAAACTCGCTCATACTCTTGCGTTATGCCACACGATCCTTGAGAGAGTGTGTTAACAGCGGATGCACCACGTCAGACTAAACACAAAAGGAAAAGGTCATGGCTGAAGAAACGATTTTCAGTAAAATTATCCGTCGCGAAATTCCTTCGGATATCGTCTATCAGGATGAACTGGTGACGGCTTTCCGGGACATTTCCCCTCAGGCACCGACTCACATCCTCATCATTCCTAATATTCTGATTCCAACCGTAAACGACGTAAAAGCCGAGCACGAACTGGCGTTAGGTCGTATGCTGACGGTGGCCGCGAAAATTGCTGAACAGGAAGGGATTGCTGAAGACGGCTACCGCCTGATCATGAACTGTAATCGTCATGGCGGCCAGGAAGTTTATCATATTCACATGCATCTGCTGGGTGGACGTCCTCTGGGACCGATGCTGGCACATAAAGGTCTTTGACATGCTTAAAGGGCGTATTGCAGCGCTGATACTGATGGTGATGATTGCGGGGTGCAGCTCGCGTCCGGCGATCCCCGTGAGTGATGAACAGACGCTGGTGATGGAATCTTCTGTGCTTGCTGCGGGCATCACGGCGCAACAACCTGCGTTGACCATCAGTGAAATCAACTCTTCTGCTTCCTCTACGCTCTTTAATGAAAGACATGAGCCTGTGACGGTTCATTACCGTTTTTTCTGGTATGACGTAAGAGGTCTTGAAATGCACCCGCTGGAGGCGCCGCGCAGCGTCACGATTCCGCCAAGGTCGTCGGTAACGCTCTATGGCAGCGCCAACTATCTGGGTGCACATAAGGTGAGACTTTATCTTTATCTGTAAGGGGTGAACCTTGATTAAAAATATGAGCCGTTATGCGCTCGTGACAGCTTTTGCTTTATTCCTCGCAGGGTGTGTGACCCGTACTGAGCAGCCTGCGCCTGTGGAAGAAGCTAAACCCGGGACTGAGCAGCCGACACAACCCACGCAGCCGGAGCCAACCGTGCCGTCTGTACCGTCAATCCCGTCGCAGCCGGGCCCGATTGAACATCCGGATCAGACGTCACAACCAGCGCCACGCGTGCGTCATTATGACTGGAACGGTGCGATGCAGCCGATGGTGGGAAAAATGCTGCAGGCTCAAGGCGTGACGGCAGGCAGTGTGTTGCTGGTGGATAGCGTGAACAACCGTACCAATGGTTCACTGAACGCGGGTGAAGCGACAGAGACGCTGCGCAATGCTCTGGCAAACAACGGTAAGTTTACGCTGGTCTCGGCTCAGCAGCTCGCGGTGGCTAAACAGCAACTGGGCCTGTCACCACAGGATAGTCTCGGTACCCGTAGCAAGGCGATCGGTATTGCCCGTAACGTAGGTGCACAGTACGTGTTGTACTCTAACGCCACCGGGAATGTGAATACACCAGCTCTGCAGATGCAATTGATGCTGGTACAGACAGGCGAAATTATCTGGTCAGGTAAAGGTGCCGTTACGCAACAGTGAATTTACGCGTGAAGAGATCCTGACGCGTTATTTTCCCCAGTATTGCCTTATCGCGCCGCAGGCCCATTCCGGGCTTGGCGGCGCGAGTTGCATTATAGAGCATGGTGAACAACGACTGGTGCTGCGGCAGAATCATGATCCTTTCGCTCCTGCTTCCCATTTTCGTCGTCAGTTTCGTGCCCTGAAGCGTCTTCCGTCGGATCTTGTGCCTGAACCCTGTTTTTTCCGGCAGGGCTGGATGGCTGTTGCGTATCTGGCGGGTGAGGTCAAAAGCGAGCTCCCGGACACCCCTGTGCTTGCGGCTATGTTGTATCATTTGCACCAGCAGCCGCGTCTGGGGTGGCGAATCGCACTGCTTCCATTGCTTGAGCACTACTGGCAGCAAGCCCTGCCAGACAGACGTACTCCAATGTGGCTTGCACATCTTAAACGGCTGCGTAAAGCGGGTGAGCCACAGCCTATGCGGCTCTCTCCGTTGCATATGGATGTTCATATCGGGAACATTGTTCATACGTCAGCAGGAGCCAGGCTTATCGACTGGGAATATGCCGGAGACGGCGATGTTGCGCTTGAGCTGGCGGCAGTCTGGACAGAGAGTGAAGCCGCGCGGCAAAACCTCGTCCGAGACTACGCCAGGATGGCACATTTTGATGTTGAAGCGCTTGCGCGTCAGGTCAGGCGGTGGCGACCATGGGTCGTGATGCTGATGGCTGGCTGGTTTGAAATGCGTTTGCAGCAGTCCAGAGACAAACAATTTATTGCGCTGGCAGACGATGCCTGGCGTCAGTTACAAACTAAAGGATAAGAGAGGTTGGTGTGGGTCCAGTCATGTTGGATGTAGAAGGGTTTGAACTGGATGCGGAAGAGCGTGAGATTCTGGCGCATCCGCAGGTGGGTGGTCTGATCCTGTTTACCCGCAACTATCACGATCCGGCACAGCTGCGTGAACTGGTGCGCCAGATCCGCGACGCATCGCGCAATCATCTGGTGGTGGCCGTCGATCAGGAAGGTGGACGCGTGCAGCGTTTTCGCGAAGGTTTTACCCGTCTGCCAGCAGCCCAGTCTTTTGCTGCGCTGCTGGGTACAGATGAGGGGGGAAAACTGGCGCAGGAAGCTGGCTGGCTGATGGCCAGTGAAATGATTGCCATGGATATCGACATTAGTTTTGCCCCGGTTCTGGACGTGGGACATATCAGCGCTGCCATTGGTGAACGCTCATATCATGAAGATCCACGTATTGCGCTGGCGATGGCGACCCGGTTTATCGACGGCATGCACGATGCGGGAATGAAAACCACCGGGAAACACTTCCCGGGCCACGGTGCAGTGACCGCGGACTCGCACAAAGAAACTCCGCGCGATCCGCGCCCGGAAGCGGAAATTCGAGCCAAAGATATGTCGGTGTTCCGCTCGCTTATCACCGATAACAAGCTGGACGCCATTATGCCAGCGCACGTGATTTACAGCGACGTCGACCCGCGTCCTGCCAGCGGCTCTTCGCACTGGCTGAAAACCGTTCTGCGTCAGGAGTTGGGGTTCAATGGCGTGATTTTCTCAGACGACTTGTCGATGGAAGGGGCCGCGATTATGGGCAGCTATGCGGAACGCAGTCAGGCGTCGCTGGATGCAGGTTGCGATATGATCCTGGTCTGCAATAATCGTAAAGGTGCCGTTAGCGTGCTGGATAACCTGTCGCCGATCAATGCACAGCGTGTTACACAATTGTATCATAAAGGTTCATTTAGCCGTCAGGAGTTGATGGATTCGGCCCGCTGGAAGGCGGTCAACGCCCGGCTTGAAGACCTGAATGAGCGCTGGCAGGCACATAAAGCCAGCCTGTAAACCCTCCCGGAAGGCGTAGCGTGGTGAGAAGACAATGATCATCTATTTACACGGTTTTGACTCAAACAGCCCAGGTAATCATGAGAAGGTGTTGCAACTGCAGTTTATTGATCCGGATGTTCGGCTGATCAGTTACAGCACGCGCCATCCGAAGCATGATATGCAACATCTTCTCAAAGAAGTGGACAAGATGTTGCAGCTCAACGTCGATGACCGTCCGTTGATTTGCGGTGTAGGACTGGGCGGCTACTGGGCGGAACGCATTGGCTTCCTGTGCGACATCCGCCAGGTGGTGTTCAATCCTAACCTTTTCCCGAACGAGAATATGGAAGGCAAAATTGACCGTCCGGAAGAGTACGTCGATATTGCGACCAAGTGCGTCAGCAATTTTCGTGAGAAAAACCGCGACCGCTGTCTGGTGATCCTTTCACGTAAAGATGAGGCGCTCAACAGCCATCGGGCTGCTGAACTGCTGCATCATTACTATGAAATTGTCTGGGACGAAGAACAGACGCACAAATTCAAAAACATCTCACCGCACCTGCAGCGTATCAAAGCGTTTAAAACGCTGGGTTAACCTCTTATCCGCAGGCACCAAAGCCCGGCCGCGAAAGCGTACCGGGCTTTCTTTTTGACTAGAATTGTCTACTTTTAAGCCATCAAAACTTGATGCATATCAATTTTGGTATGACCAATGCGCCTGACGTGGTATTCTCAATGCACCTGAATGGTTTCAGTGCTGTAACCTGTTGTTAATTAAGGGTTATTTTTATAACTTTTAATTAACAATTGGTTAATAATTTGAGGGGGTCACGTTGACTACGCCATTGAAAAAGATAGTGATTGTAGGCGGTGGTGCTGGCGGGCTGGAGCTGGCTACACAGCTGGGCAAGAAGCTGGGTCGCGGTAAAAAAGCCAAAATTACGCTGGTAGATCGTAACCACAGCCACCTGTGGAAACCGTTGCTGCACGAAGTGGCAACCGGTTCTCTGGATGAGGGTGTGGATGCGCTCAGCTATCTGGCGCACGCGCGCAACCATCATTTCCAGTTCCAGCTGGGCTCGGTGGTGGATATCAACCGTGAAAGCAAAACCATCACCCTGGCAGAGCTGCGCGATGAAAAAGGGGAGCTGCTGGTTCCTGAGCGTAAATTGGCGTATGACACGCTGGTCATGGCGCTGGGTAGTACCTCCAACGACTTCAACACGCCAGGCGTGAAAGAGCACTGTATTTTCCTCGATAACCCGCACCAGGCACGTCGTTTCCATCAGGAAATGCTAAACCTGTTCCTGAAGTACACCAGCAATTTGGGTACGAACGGTAAAGTTAATATCGCCATTGTCGGCGGTGGTGCGACGGGCGTAGAGCTGTCTGCGGAACTGCACAATGCGGTGAAACAGCTGCACAGCTACGGTTACAAAGGGTTAACCAACGAAGCGCTGAACGTCACGCTGGTTGAAGCCGGTGAGCGCATTCTGCCTGCGCTGCCGCCACGTATTTCCGGTGCGGCGCACAATGAGCTCACCAAACTGGGCGTGCGGGTGCTGACGCAGACGATGGTGACCAGCGCAGACGAAGGTGGCTTGCACACCAAGGACGGCGAATACATCAAAGCGGATCTGATGGTCTGGGCAGCGGGTATCAAAGCACCTGACTTTATGAAAGATATCGGCGGCCTGGAAACGAACCGCATTAACCAGCTGGTGACGGAGCCGACGCTGCAAACTACACGTGATCCTGAAATTTTTGCTATCGGTGACTGTGCTTCCTGCGCGCGTCCTGAAGGTGGATTCGTGCCGCCGCGCGCCCAGGCTGCTCACCAGATGGCAAGCCTGGTGCTGCACAACATTCTGGCGCAGTACAAAGGCAAGCCATTGAAAGGCTATGTCTATAAAGACCACGGTTCTCTGGTATCGCTGTCAAACTTCTCTACCGTCGGCAGCCTGATGGGCAACCTGATGCGTGGCTCAATGATGGTAGAAGGGCGCATTGCCCGCTTCGTGTATATCTCCCTGTACCGTATGCACCAGATTGCGCTGCACGGCTACTTCAAAACCGGGCTGATGATGCTGGTGGGCAGAATCAACCGTGTGATCCGTCCGCGTCTTAAGCTGCACTAATCTTTCACTCCCTCCGGGTCCTCCGGAGGGAGTTTTTAGCATATCATGCTGCTCATCATAGATTGAGTGCTTAAGAGTTCTCCTAAATACAATATATCTCCTCTCAACGCCCCTTTTTTGATCCTTTATCTTATTGGCGAAGCCTTGTCTCCATTGCAAAATTGTTACCAATAGCAACAAAGGAGGAAGTCCCGTGAATAAATCAATGTTGGCGGGTATAGGGATTGGCGTCGCGGCTGCGTTAGGTGTGGCTGCCGTTGCCAGTCTCAACGTATTAGATCGCGGCCCGCAGTATGCACAGGTGGTTTCTGCTACACCGATTAAAGAAACCGTGAAAACCCCTCGTCAGGAGTGCCGCAACGTCTCCGTGACGCACCGTCGTCCGGTACAGGATGAAAACCGCATTGCCGGTTCTGTTCTGGGTGCGGTAGCGGGGGGCGTGATTGGTCACCAGTTTGGTGGTGGTCGGGGTAAAGATGTGGCGACCGTGGTCGGCGCGCTGGGCGGCGGCTATGCCGGTAACCAGGTGCAAGGCGCGATGCAGGATAATGATACCTACACTACGACTCAGCAACGCTGTAAAACCGTCTATGACAAGTCGGAAAAAATGCTGGGTTATGACGTGACGTACAAAATTGGCGATCAGCAGGGCAAAATCCGCATGGATAAAGATCCTGGCACACAAATTCCACTGGATGGAAATGGCCAGCTGGTTCTGAATAACAAAGTGTAAAAAAGATGTTCTCTGAATTTAGCTCCTCATGCGCTCAGGCTGAGGAGCTTTTTTTTTGCTTCAGATTTTGAGTAGTTCAGGCCACAGTCGTAGGGTGGTGTCGGTAATACTCTGCAGTTTTTCCAGCGTTGCGCCTTCACGTGCGCTTATCGACATCCCCTGCAAAATACAGCTCAGGTATTGCGCCAGTATCTGTGGATTGCAATGCGCGGGAATTTCACCACGCTGCTGACGCTGTGCCAGAAACGCACTTAGCGTCTCCTCCTGCATGGCATGACGCGACTTCACCGTTTTAGCGATCTCTTTAGAGGACGCCGCAAGGGTGGCAGAGGTGTTAATCATAAAGCAGCCCGCAGGCGTATCTTTACTGGTGAAGCAAGTGGCGACGGTAGTGAAAAAGTCCCGTAGCGCCTGTTCAACGCTTTTCTCTTCACAAAAAAGTTGGGCTTCGTGCTTCGCTGCAAAGCGCGAAATGTATCTGTCCAGCACTGCCCTGAACAGCCCCTCTTTATTGGTAAATTCGGCATACAGCGTTGGCGCTTTGGCTCCGGTAGCTTCTACCAGATCGGAAAGCGAAGTTGCTTCATACCCATGTTGCCAGAAGAGAGTCATGGCCTTATCAAGCGCTGCATCCCTGTCAAACACTTTTGGTCGGCCACGGCTTTTCTTCGCACAACTCGTGACATCGGTTGTCATTTGCCGTTGGTCCTCTGTTGGTTTGGTGAATGACCATTATAAAAATAAACGCAACCCACCACCAGTGCAGAATGCTTAAAAATAAATTAATCATATGCGTATGAAAAATAACGACTTTAAAAATAAGTTAATGCTTGTTATAAAATTATGTTGACGCGTGACTTGGATCACATTTATTATTTACCTATCGATCGTTAACTAAATGATTAACGACCTCCAAATTCATCTGCTAAAGGTAAACATCATGAAAAACGTAAAAACCCTCATCGCTGCTGCAGTCCTGAGTTCACTTTCATTCGCAAGCTTTGCAGCTGTACAGGTGCAATCCACCCCTGTAGATCAGCATAAAGTTGGCACTATCTCTGCGTCTGCCGGTACTAACCTGGGCTCCCTGGAAGATCAGCTGGCGCAAAAAGCACAAGAGATGGGTGCAAAATCTTACCGCATCACCTCTGTTACCGGTCCTAACACGCTGCACGGCACTGCTGTTATCTACAAATAAGCCCGGCTGAACCCTCATTTATGCCACTGCAATAAAAAAACGCCCTGCATGAGCAGGGCGTTTTTCTTATCTGTGCGTTTACATCGCCTGTGAAGCGACGTTGTGATGTCGGGTGACATCGGTTGGCATTCCCGACCGGGCCTCCATTGCGCGCTCCATGACTACGCCATCGGTGCTGGTATTCGTTTTAAAACTTACCATTGCGGCATTCAGGTTAATGGGCAATGTCTGCGGGTCATCGCCGATGTTTTTCGATAATGGCTGGTGAACTTCTACCAGTCGCACGCCACCCGGCTCTTCCGAGACTTTAATCGGCGTATTGATAATATTCACCTTGGTTCCCGGTGTGATGACGTTGAAAAGCGTCTTGATATCGTCATCACGCAGACGAATACAGCCGGAGCTGACGCGCATGCCGATGCCAAAGTCTGCATTCGTTCCATGCAACAGATAGACACCACCGTAAGCCGCCAGGCGAATCGCGTGGTGACCCATTGGGTTGTCAGGTCCTGCCGGGACAACAACCGGAAGGTCGATGCCCTGTGCTTTATAACGGGCACGAATATTAGCCGTGGGTGTCCAGGTTGGGTTAGCGCGCTTATCTGATACTGTGGTAACCATCGTTGGCGTCAGGGTATCACCGCCCAACTGACCAATACCGATAGGGTAGACAGTAACTTCATTCTTACCCGGTGGGTAATAGTAGAGACGTAACTCTGCCAGATTTATGACGATCCCCTCGCGCGGGGCGTCCGGCAGGATTGTTTGCAACGGGATGGTGAGTACGCTGCCCGCACGCGGTACATAAGGGTCCACGCCAGGGTTCGCCTGAAGAAGCGCCAGAAAACCGACGTTATATTTTTTAGCAATCGCTTCCAGTGAGCCACCATTGTTTTCAACCACATGAAAGCGGTTTTCCCCCACGACCTTGCTGCCCGGTGGTGGAAGTGGCCAGGTGTTTGCACGGGCAGGAAGCGCAACCGCGACGGTGGCTGCCAGCGCAAACAATGTTATCCAGCGAGTAAAACGCGAAGAGGTCATCATTACCATAGTCCATATAAATATTAAGGTTATTGTTTTATAAGGCGTTAATGATAATTATGGCGAATGGGTGTGTCGGGAAGATCGGGTGAAGTGCAAAGTGTTTGTAAATTCTCCCCCCGCTAGAGGGGGAGAATGGGTTAAGCGATCGCGTTCTCTTCCAGTTGACGCATAAAGTGACGCACCCAATCCATGCGGGTTTTGCGTTCCGTTAGCTCCTGGGTAAATTTCAGGCGCGTTGGACCATCCAGACGGAAATGTTGCGGCTGCTTTTGCAGCAGACCGATCAGCCACATCGGGTTGACGTGGTTCTTCTCGGCAAATTCAATCACGCCACCTTTTTCATTCCCTTCGAGCTTCCGAATACCGAGCTTCTGCGCCTGCTGACGCAGGCGTGCGATATCCAGCAGATTTCTCGCAGGGTCTGGCAGCAGGCCGAAGCGGTCGATCAGCTCAACCTTAATCTCTTCCAGTTCGTTCTCACTCTTCGCACTGGCGATGCGTTTATAGAACGACAGCCGGGTATTTACATCCGGAATGAAATCATCCGGCAGCAGGGAAGGCATACGCAATTCAACCTCGGTCTGCTGGCTGGTGAGATCTTCCAGCGACGGCTCGCGTCCGGCCTTCAGGGCATCGACCGCGTTTTCCAGCAATTCCATATACAGGGAGAAGCCGATGGTCTCCATGGAGCCGCTCTGGTCTTCACCCAGCAGTTCGCCGGCACCACGGATCTCCAGGTCGTGTGTTGCCAGCGCAAAGCCTGCGCCAAGATCTTCCAGGGAGGCGATCGCTTCCAGACGCTTTTGGGCATCGGTGGTCATCGCTTTCGGATGCGGCGTTAACAACCAGGCGTAGGCCTGATGGTGTGAACGCCCGACGCGGCCGCGCAGCTGGTGGAGTTGCGCCAGACCAAAGTGATCGGCTCGTTCGATGATGATGGTATTCGCCGTCGGAATATCGATCCCGGTTTCAATGATGGTGGTACACACCAGGACGTTAAAGCGCTGGTGGTGGAAGTCGTTCATCACCCTTTCCAGCTCGCGCTCACGCATCTGCCCGTGACCGATAGCAATGCGCGCTTCCGGTACCAGCTCCGCCAGCCTGTCCGCGGCTTTCTGGATATTTTCCACATCATTGTATAAGTAATAGACCTGACCTCCGCGCAGTACTTCACGCAGAATCGCCTCACGTACCACCAGATTATCGTACTCGCGGACAAAGGTTTTCACCGCCAGACGACGCGCCGGTGGGGTGGCAATAATCGACAGGTCGCGCATGCCGCTCATCGCCATGTTCAGGGTTCGCGGGATTGGCGTTGCGGTCAGGGTGAGGATATCGACATCGGCACGCATCGCTTTGATGCGCTCTTTATGACGCACCCCGAAGCGGTGCTCTTCATCGACGATCAGCAGCCCAAGATCTTTCCACTTCACGTCGCTTTGCAGCAGCTTGTGGGTGCCGATCAGAATATCGATTTTGCCTTCACTTGCCTGTTCGAGGATCTGCGTCTGTTCTTTGGTGCTGCGAAAACGCGAGAGCATCTCAATACGTACCGGCCAGTTGGCGAAGCGGTCGCGGAAGTTGTCGAAGTGCTGCTGAGCGAGCAGGGTGGTTGGCACCAGCACCGCTACCTGCTTGTTGTTTTCAACCGCAAGGAAGGCGGCGCGCATCGCCACTTCGGTTTTGCCGAAGCCTACGTCGCCACAGACTAAGCGGTCCATTGCCAGTGGCTGACACATGTCGCTCAGCACGGCGTTAATGGCCTGGGCCTGATCTGGTGTGGTTTCAAACGGGAAACTGTCGCAGAACAGTTGATACTGTTCTTTATCATGTTTAAAGGCGAAGCCCTCTTTGGCCGCGCGTTGTGCATAGATATCCAGCAGCTCAGCCGCCACGTCACGCACTTTTTCCGCTGCCTTCTGACGCGCGCGCGCCCAAGCATCGCCACCCAGCTTATGCAATGGCGCATTCTCTTCTGCGCCACCCGCGTAGCGGCTGATCAGATGCAGGGAAGAGACCGGAACATACAGTTTGGCGTCGTTCGCGTAGGTCAGCATCAGGTATTCACCTTTGATACCGCCTGCTTCTAGCGTGGTCATTCCCTGGTAACGCCCGACGCCGTGCTCCAGGTGAACAATCGGCTGGCCCGGGTGTAGCTCGGCCAGGTTGCGGATCAGCGTGTCCGGGTTGATGGTACGACGGCTGTCCTGACGGCGACGTGCGACGCGCTCACCCAGCAGGTCACTTTCGCAAATCAGCGCCAGGTTATTGAGCGTATCAATAAACCCATGTTCGGCGGCGCCAATCATCAGATAACGACCGTTTCCGGTGGCTTCGCTCAGACGCAGGATGCGCTTCGGCGCCACTTTAATGCGCCCCAGCAGCTCCCCGAGTGCTTCGCGACGGCCTTCACTTTCAACTGAGAACACCACCGGGCCGGTAAAGGATTCCAGAAACTTCCGCAGATTATCCAGCGGTGATTTCTGCTGCGCCTGAACGGCCAGATCTGGCAACGTCTGAAACGCGAGGTTGGTATTGGCGGCTTTAGCGGCAAGCGAATCGGTTTTAAGCTGCATACGCGGCCAACGCTTCAGCTCGGCGTTGAGTTCATCGGTTCGCAGCCAGAGCGCCTCCGGGGGCAACAGCGGGCGCATCGGGTCAACGCCGCGGCTTTCAAAGCGGGTGCGGGTTTCGTTTTCAAAGCGGCTGGCGCTGGCGTCGATATCTCCGGTGTTAACAATCAGCGTATTTGCCGGGAAGTAGCTAAACAGCGGAGGCAGGGGTTCATTGAAGAACAGCGGTTGCCAGTACTCAATACCTGCGGGCAGCGTACCTTTGCTGACCTGCTGATAAATATGTTCGGCATCGCGTTTGACGTCGAATTTATCGCGCCACTGGCTGCGGAACAGTTCGATAGCGGTTTTGTCCGTCGGGAACTCGTGCGCGGGCAGTAAATTGATAGATTCCACTTCTTCCAGCGTACGCTGCGTGTCAGCGTCAAACACGCGCAGGCTGTCGATTTCATCATCGAAAAAGTCCAGGCGATACGGTTGGTCACTCCCCATTGGATAGAGATCGAGTAACGCACCGCGCGTGGCGTATTCTCCGTGTTCCATCACCTGATCAACATGGCGATATCCGGCGCTGTCCAGCTGCACGCGCAGGGTGTCGCGGGACAGACGCTGACCTTTTTTCATCACCAGCGCGTGACCGTGCAGATAGCTGTGCGGACAGACGCGCTGCATCAGGGTATTCACCGGTACAATCAGCACGCCACGCTGCATGGTCGGGAGTTGATACAGCGTCGACAAACGCGAGGAGATGATCTCCTGATGTGGGGAGAAGCTGTCATAGGGCAGCGTTTCCCAGTCGGCCAGGCTGAACACCAGGCTATCGGTGAACTGGCGAATTTCGTCGTGCAGACGCAGGGCGTTTTGCATGTCCGGGGCAACCAGAATTACCGGGCCAGGATGACGCTCAGCGATTTCCGCTACCAGCGTGGCGCACGCCGCGCCCGTGAGTTCACCCAGCTGGCGCTGGTCACCCGCTTTGACAGGCAAGGAATAACGATAGTGTTCAGGCATGGCTATGTCAGAGTCTCTTATGGATATACCAACAGTATTGGGGCATATCACTGATACGCAATGTCTTTATTATCCTCGATCGTTTTGTATAAGCAAACCAGAACCGCACAGGGGGAAAATTCGCCCCGGCTGGGGCGAAGAGTGCCATCAACGGGAGGATGGCGACAGGCTCAGCGTTGACGGAGGGGAGAAGAAAACGTCCCCGAACAGCGCGGTGGAGAGTTTACGCAGCCCGAGCCCTGCAAGGGTACAGATAAGCAGGCTGGCAAACGGGTAGATCAGAAGTAGACCCAACTCCGCCCAGACTGGCCACAAGGCACTATTCATCTCGCCAATCAGGAACAGGCTAAAGGCCTCGATTAAGATGCGGTGGGTGGTATAAATCGCGATCGTGTTTGAGCCAATCACGTTCAGCAGGTTGTCAGGATGCACGGCATAACGCTGCTCAAGGTTATAAAAAAGCTTCATGATCAACACAATCGACAACACAGAGAGCAGTAGCGGGACGTTAGCAAACCACAGGACCACGGAGACGGCGGCGAAAGCGCCAGTTGCCAGCCAGAGTCGGCGAAGGTTGACGCTTTTCATCCACGCCATCAGCTCTGCGCCATACCACGCCCCGAGGCTGTAGTAGATCATGTTGCGTACCACGCTGTTCATCCCCCACCACGGTAGCGGCAGGAAGTTGATCGCGATGCTTGCCAGCGCCAGCAGCCCCAGTACCGGCAGCTTCCATCGACTCAGCAGTTTACACAGCGTGAAGTACACCACCAGAGCATACAGATACCAGAGGCTGGTGCTGGCGGTGAGCATCCCCAGCACAAATCCTGAGAGCGAGTCGGCGTAGGCCGCATTCGATGATGTGGCGAGTTCACGCTCGGGTGCCAACCAGGCATTCATATGGGTCAGCGCCTGCCATTGCAGGATGCCCCACAGCGCCAGGACCCAGACAATGCTCCAGATCCGTTTGTCGAGACTGGTTCGCCAGTCCACCTCAGCAATATAACGACGGATCAGATAGCCGGAGATAAAGAAGAAGACCGGCATTCGGAACGGAGCGAGATAGAGGTTAAAATAGACCCAGCATTTGGCGAGAAGGCCGGAGAGCGGGTGTTGCAGCCCGATCAGATGCGGATAAAACGTGATAACCGAATGGTAAATAACCACCAGGCAGATACACAGCCCTTTTATCTGGTTAATCCATAATGCTTTTTGCTTCATTGTTCGCCACTACCTTATTGCCATAAACGAACGAGCAATTGTTGTTAAACGACGCCTGGATGTAACGGGTAACAGTCTGTATCAGGAGCTTTTTCGGAAAAGGTGGAGGTTGCAAGGCGAGTATTCAGACAATAGCACTCTGATTTATCTGAATTTTTCGGAAAAATGATTACCAAAGCTTACTGTTTCAGTCATTTACGCTTAACGGATTCGCTTATATACTCGTGGGTCTGCTATCAGCAAACAGACGGATTTCATGTACCAACCTGTCGCACTCTTCATAGGCTTACGTTATATGCGTGGGCGCGCCGCGGACCGCTTCGGTCGCTTTGTCTCCTGGCTTTCGACTATTGGCATTACGCTTGGCGTGATGGCTCTGGTGACGGTACTGTCCGTCATGAATGGCTTTGAACGCGAGCTGCAAAACAACATCCTGGGGCTGATGCCGCAGGCCGTTCTCTCATCAACCAACGGTTCGGTTAACCCGCAACAGCTGCCGGAAAGTGCGGCGAAGTTACAGGGTGTCACGCGCGTTGCGCCGTTAACCACAGGCGATGTGGTGCTGCAAAGCGCCCGCAGCGTGGCGGTCGGCGTGATGCTGGGGATTGACCCGGCGCAAAACGATCCGCTGACGCCGTATCTGGTTAACGTAAAACAGACCGATCTGGAAGCGGGTAAATACAACGTGATTCTGGGCGAACAGCTTGCCGGGCAGCTTGGCGTCAACCGCGGCGATCAGCTGCGTGTGATGGTGCCGTCTGCCAGCCAGTTCACGCCAATGGGGCGCTTGCCAAGCCAGCGCCTGTTCAACGTGATTGGTACCTTTGCCGCCAACAGCGAAGTCGATGGTTACCAGATGCTGGTTAATATCCAGGACGCTTCGCGCCTGATGCGCTACCCGGCAGGGAATATTACCGGCTGGCGCCTGTGGCTCGACGCACCGTTGAAAGTTGATACCCTCAGCCAGCAAAAACTGCCGGAAGGGACCAAATGGCAGGACTGGCGTGAGCGTAAAGGCGAACTGTTCCAGGCCGTACGCATGGAAAAAAATATGATGGGGCTGCTGCTGAGCCTGATCGTGGCCGTTGCCGCGTTTAACATCATTACCTCACTGGGACTGATGGTGATGGAGAAACAGGGTGAAGTCGCTATTCTGCAAACCCAGGGACTCACGCCGCGCCAGATCATGGCGGTCTTTATGGTACAGGGTGCTAGCGCCGGGATTATCGGCGCGCTGCTTGGGGCAGTGCTGGGTGCACTGCTTGCCAGCCAGCTTAACAACTTAATGCCGATCATCGGTGCGTTGCTCGATGGTGCGGCGCTGCCTGTGGCGATTGAGCCGCTGCAGGTGATCGGAATTGCGCTGGCCGCGATGGCGATTGCGCTGCTTTCTACGCTTTATCCTTCCTGGCGCGCTGCCGCCACTCAACCCGCTGAGGCTTTACGTTATGAATAAGATCCTGTTGCAATGCGACAACCTGTCCAAACGCTATCAGGAAGGCACTGTGCAGACTGACGTGCTGCACAATGTGAGCTTTAGCGTGGGAGAAGGCGAGATGATGGCGATTGTCGGTAGTTCTGGTTCCGGCAAAAGTACCTTATTACACCTGCTGGGCGGGCTGGATACCCCAACCAGCGGAGACGTGATTTTCTCCGGCAAGCCGATGAGCAAAATGTCCTCAGCGGCGAAGGCCGAGTTACGTAACCGTGAGCTCGGTTTTATCTACCAGTTCCATCACCTGCTGCCGGACTTCACGGCGCTGGAAAACGTGGCGATGCCGCTGCTGATTGGCAAAAAGAAACCGGCAGAAATTAACGCCCGCGCCAGCGATATGCTGAAAGCGGTAGGGCTGGGGCATCGTGGTAATCACCGTCCTTCAGAGCTGTCGGGTGGTGAACGTCAGCGCGTGGCGATTGCCCGCGCGCTGGTCAACAACCCGCGTCTGGTGCTGGCGGATGAGCCTACCGGTAACCTGGATGCCCGCAATGCGGACAGTATATTCCAGCTTCTGGGCGAGCTGAACGCCTCGCAGGGCACCGCATTTCTGGTGGTGACCCACGACCTGCAGCTGGCAAAACGCATGGGACGCCAGCTTGAGATGCGTGACGGTCATCTGAACGCCGAGCTGACCCTGATGGGAGCGGAGTAATGGCTTCACCGTTATCGTTACTCATTGGGCTACGTTTTAGCCGCGGTCGCCGTCGCGGTGGCATGGTATCGCTTATTTCGGTGATTTCCACCGTGGGCATTGCGCTGGGTGTCGCCGTGCTGATTGTGGGGCTGAGCGCCATGAACGGCTTTGAGCGCGAACTCAACAACCGCATTCTGGCGGTGGTACCGCACGGGGAGATCGAGCCGGTTAACCAGCCGTGGAACAACTGGAGCGATGCCCTGACCAAAGTGGAAAAAGTGCCGGGCATTGCCGCCGCCGCCCCCTACATTAACTTTACCGGGCTGGTGGAGAGCGGGGTAAACCTGCGCGCCATTCAGGTAAAAGGGGTAAACCCGGCGCAGGAGGAGCGTCTGAGCGCACTGCCGAAGTATGTACAGAACGGCGCATGGGCGAACTTTAAGGCCGGTGAGCAGCAGATCATCATGGGTAAAGGCGTTGCCGATGCTCTGAAAGTGAAGCAGGGCGACTGGGTGTCAATCATGATCCCGAACGCCAGTGCTGACCACAAACTGCAGCAGCCTAAACGCGTGCGTCTTCATGTCACCGGTATTCTTCAGCTGAGCGGCCAGCTCGACCACAGCTTTGCGATGGTGCCGATGGAGGATGCCCGTCAGTATCTGGACATGGGCGACAGCGTGACGGGGATTGCCATTAAGGTTAACGACGTCTTTAACGCCAACAAACTGGTACGCGACGCGGGCGGTGTGACCAATAACTATGTCTACATCAAAAGCTGGATCGGCACTTACGGGTATATGTACCGTGATATCCAGATGATCCGCGCCATTATGTACCTGGCGATGGTGCTGGTGATTGGTGTCGCGTGCTTTAACATTGTCTCGACGCTGGTGATGGCGGTCAAAGACAAGAGTGGCGATATTGCTGTGCTGCGCACCTTAGGCGCAAAAGACGGTCTTATCCGCGCCATCTTTGTCTGGTACGGTTTGCTGGCGGGACTATTCGGTAGCCTGTGCGGCGTGGTGATTGGTGTGGTGGTTTCTCTGCAACTTACGCCGATTATCAACGGCATTGAAAAACTTATTGGTCACCAGTTCCTGTCGGGTGATATCTATTTTATTGACTTCCTGCCGTCTGAACTGCACTGGCTGGACGTTTTTTATGTGCTGGTGACAGCACTTTTACTGAGTCTGCTGGCAAGCTGGTATCCGGCGCGTCGCGCAAGCCGAATTGATCCGGCGAGGGTACTAAGTGGCCAGTAATTACGTCATGATGTAGCGGTTTTGAGGCCGCTATGTCAGAAAGAGGAATGCATTATGTATTATGGATTTGATATTGGCGGCACCAAGATGGCGCTCGGCGTGTTTGATAAAGATCTCAAACTGCAGTGGGAAACCCGCGTTCCCACGCCGCGCGAAAGCTACGACGAATTTTTAACCGCCATTGCCACGCTGGTGGCGCAGGCGGATGAACGTTTCGGCGTGAAAGGCAGCGTCGGCATTGGTATTCCGGGCATGCCCGAAACCGACGACGGTACGCTTTACGCGGCCAACGTGCCTGCCGCCAGCGGTAAACCGCTGCGCGCAGATCTCTCAGCTCTCCTTGAACGCGACGTGCGTTTAGACAACGATGCCAACTGCTTTGCGCTCTCGGAAGCCTGGGACGAAGAATTTACACAGTATCCCCTGGTGATGGGGCTGATCCTCGGCACCGGCGTTGGTGGTGGGATCATTTTCAACGGTAAGCCCATCACCGGGCGCAGCTACATCACAGGCGAGTTTGGCCATATCCGTCTGCCGGTGGATGCGCTTGATGTGGTGGGGCGTGATTTCCCGCTGACCCGCTGCGGCTGCGGTCAGCACGGCTGTATTGAGAACTACCTGTCAGGCCGCGGGTTTGCATGGCTTTACGAACACTTCTATCATCAGAAACTTGAAGCTCCTCAAATCATTACCCTGTGGGAGCAAGGGGATGCGCAGGCGCGTGAGCACGTTGAGTGCTATCTGGATCTGCTGGCGGTGTGTCTGGGAAACATTCTCACCATCGTCGACCCGGACCTGCTGGTGATCGGGGGAGGGCTTTCAAACTTTACCGCGATTACGGAACGGTTGTCCGGGCGTTTGCCCCGACATTTATTGCCGGTTGCCCGCGTGCCGCGTATTGAACGCGCGCGACACGGGGACGCAGGAGGCATGCGCGGAGCCGCATTCCTTCATCTCACCGATTAGTTTACGAGGTTTCTATGCTGTCGCGTCGCCAGGGTCGACTCAGCCGTTTTCGCAAAAACAAACGCCGCTTACGTGAGCGCTTGCGCCAGCGGATCTTTTTCAGAGACAGAATGATGCCAGAAGCGATGGATAAACCCAGAGTGGTGGTGCTGACCGGGGCGGGGATCTCCGCCGAGTCAGGAATTCGAACCTTCCGCGCGGCGGACGGGCTGTGGGAAGAGCACCGCGTGGAGGATGTGGCCACACCGGAAGGCTTTGCCCGCGACCCGGATCTCGTGCAGGCGTTTTACAACGCCCGCCGTCGCCAGCTTCAGCAGCCTGAGATTGCGCCGAACGCGGCGCATTTGGCGCTGGCGAAGCTGGAAGAGGCGTTGGGCGATCGCTTTCTGCTGATTACGCAGAATATCGACAACCTGCATGAGCGGGCCGGTAACCACAACATCATCCATATGCACGGTGAGCTGCTGAAAGTTCGCTGTGCCTGGAGCGGTCAGGTGCTGGACTGGAAAGAGGACGTGCTGCCAGAGGATAAATGCCACTGCTGTCAGTTCCCCGCGCGGCTGCGTCCGCATGTGGTCTGGTTTGGTGAGATGCCGCTGGGGATGGATGAGATCTACAGTGCGCTGGCGATGGCAGATGTGTTTATCGCTATTGGCACGTCAGGCCATGTCTACCCGGCGGCGGGGTTTGTTCACGAGGCGCGGCTGCATGGTGCGCATACGGTCGAACTGAACCTGGAGCCAAGCCAGGTGGGAAGCGAGTTTGAAGAGAAGCACTATGGCCTGGCAAGTACGGTCGTACCGGAATTTGTCGACAAGCTGCTGAAAGGGCTGTAATCCAAAAAGGCACCCGTTTCCGGGTGCCTTTTTGTTATGAATTAAAGAACGCCAGCGTTTTCTCCAGCGACTTAGCCTGTTCGTCCAGCGAGAGGGCAGCCGCAGAGATTTGCTGAACCAGAGAAGCATTCTGCTGGGTCGTACTGTCCATTTGATTGACGGCAGTGCTCACCTGGCTAATTCCCCGATTCTGCTCGTCCAGGGCCTGAACCATATCGTTGATCACCAGATGGACATGCGATACGGCCTCAATGACCTGTTTCATCATGACCCCCGTCTCATTGACCAGCTCAACGCCTTTGCTGACGCGACCTGACGACTCGGCGATCAGCTGAGAGATCTCTTTAGCCGCGTTAGCGCTGCGCTGGGCAAGATTGCGGACTTCACCTGCCACTACCGCAAAACCGCGTCCCTGTTCGCCAGCCCGGGCCGCTTCAACGGCAGCATTCAGCGCCAGGATATTGGTCTGGAAAGCAATGCCATCGACGATGCTGTTAATCTCGCCGATCTTACGTGCGCTCTCATCAATCTCTCCAATCACAACGACCACGTCGTTCACCAGTGTTTCCCCGTGCCCGGCGAGCGTGGCGGCGCGGTCGGTCAACGTTGTCGCCTTATGCGCATTATCGGCATTGTTCTTCACCGTGACCGAAATCTCTTCCATGCTGGCGGCTGTTTCAACAATCGCTGCCGCCTGTTCTTCGGTACGTGAAGCGAGATCAAGATTACCCGCCGAAATTTCGCTGGTGCCGCCGTGTACGGAATGGCTGGCTTCGCTGATATTGTCGACGATGCGCTTGAGCTGCATCTGCATAGTGTGCAGCGCGTAAAAAATACTGCTGGTATCCCCGGGACGAACCGGGATGGTATTGTTCAGATCCCCTCGGGCAACAGCCAGGGCGATCCCCGCGGCATCTGCCGGTTCGCCTCCAACCGGACGGTCAACTTTACGGGTAAATATCTGTGCCATCACCAGACTGACGGCAACGATGCTTAACACCATCAGGATGATAGCTTTCAGTAAAAATGCCCTTGCTTCGGCCATCACTTCGCTGACCGGTGTGACAATAGCCAGTTTCCACGGTGTCTGACTGTTGCCGATAACAATGTCCTGCTAGGTGATAAACACTTCTTCTTTCAGTAGCGGATCGTCCGCCCGGATGACGTCATTACCGGCAATCTTGCCCGCGTAAGGCTTGCCTGTGGCACGTTTGTCCGGACTGGAAACCACGTTATTACCCGCGGAGAGGAGCAGGGCATAACCAGTGCCGTTCCACGGTTTAATCGCCCCGATCATCGACTGCAGCGTGGCAAGCGAGAAGTCAGAGGTGACTGATCCCAGGAACTGACCATCACGCATGATGGGCGCGGCAATCGAGGTAAGCATCACGTCCACGCCGTTGTAGGGATAAATATAAGGTTCGATGATCACATCTTTATGCCGTTGCTTCGGCAGCAAATAATAATCGCCGCTGCCCGGCGATTCGAAATCCGTCAGCAAGTGCAATGCGGGTTTGCCGGTGGCGTCGCGGTCGACGTAGCGGGCGTAACGCCCGGCAGGGTCTTCACCGCTCTGCCCGGCAAAAGTGGCGTCTTTGTCGTCGAAAGCGTTGGGTTCAAAGGCCATCGACATGGAGAGAAACTGTGGGTGAGCCGAGAGATAATGGGTGAGCAACTGATTGAGGCTCTGACGATCGGTTACGCCCGCCTCGTGCAGCGCCAGAGCGCTGTTGCCCATATCCCGGGCGGCTGACAGGGCGGAATCCAGCTGTTTGCTGACCTGCAAAGACTGCACTTCGGCAATTTGCCGGATATGTTTTTTGGCGAGAATGTCTTGCTGTGCCATCCACTGCCACATCATAAACCCGATCGTTGCGGTAAAGCCCACCGTCACCGTGAGGAAAATGGACAATAGCATCAACGTCTTGACTCTCATTTTTTGTTTTCGGACCATGGCGTCTTTCATTCTCATCTCCCGTAATGTTGTGCATGTCGGGCAGGCACACATTACTTATCGGATATATCGCCTCCTTTCTGTAGAGTACCAGGTATATTTAATTTAAATTTCAGGATTTCAAATCCTGTTAGTTAGTGTGGATGCTTTTATTTTGTGCATTCAATCAAAATAGTACTCGATAATGCTCGTTATCGTCGTGTAGAAAGAGGATGCTAATAAATATAAAGTTGTAGAGGAGGATGGGATATGTACGGATTTATCGCGCGACAACCCATTTTTAATCCTGATATGAATACGGTAGCTTATGAGCTGCTTTTCAGAGATGGGATGACAAACCGTTTTCCGGATGTGTCGGCGGAATATGCCACCTCCAGAATGATATCCGACCAGTTTTTATGTGTGCCCTCTCAGCGCATCGCCGGGGCGCATGTGTCGTTTATTAATTTTCCTTCCAGGATGGTCATTGACCGCAGTGGAGAGGCGCTTGATAAAGAGAAAGTGGTCATTGAGATCCTGGAAGATGCTGTTCCAGGGGAAGATCTATTGCTGGCTGTCAGGGAAATGCATGCGCACGGATACCACTTCGCACTTGATGATTTCACCCTTGCTCCGGAGTGGGATGCTTTTTTACCCTATATTTCAATACTGAAATTCGATGTCAGAAATTATTCCTTAGCGCAAATTAAACAGTATCTGAATGAACGTAAACACCTGACCGGACATATTAAATATCTCGCTGAAAAAATTGAGACTAAAGAGGAATTCAAACTATACCGGGATGAAGGTTTTTCTCTTTTTCAGGGATATTTTTTCTGCCGTCCGGAGGTGATTAAATATAAAAGATTATCGCAAAATCAGCTGGCTATTTTCCGTCTGCAAATGGAAGTGGGACGCAATAAACCTGATTTTCGGATCATCGAGTCGTTGATAAAAACCGATCTCACCTTGTCGTATAAAATCATGCGCTATATGAAGCACACCGCATTTAAACATGTCGGCGCCTGTAATTTCAGTAAGTTAACCCTGAGTGAAGTGCTCAGATATCTCGGGGAAAACCAGCTCAGGCGGTTTGTTGCCGTCGTGCTCCTGGCGAGTGCGGGGAATGATACCGTCAGCGAGCTTTACCCGTTGAGCATGATGCGCGGAAAGTTCTGTGAACTGATTGCAGAGAAGATGAACGAACCGACGCTGGCTGAAAATGCCTTCATGTGCGGTCTGTTTTCACTGCTTGATACTCTCCTTGAACTGCCGATGGCTGAGCTGATGAAGCAAATCGCGGTGCCACAGAGTGTGAGCAATGCGCTGTGCCATCATGAAGGGCAGTTATCGGATATGGTTACGCTTTGCCGTTATTATGAGCAGCAGCGGTGGGACGATGCGACCAGAGTTCGTCAGGCGCTTGGGCTGTCAGATGAGGATGTGGTCGAGGCAATGCGAAGGGCAACACTCTGGGCGGGGGAGAATGCCGTGAGTTAAACGCTTCCTCACGCCGTACAGACGGCGTGAGGAAGAACGCGGTGTGTTTATCTGCCCGCTTTCAATCTCTGGTAGTACTCCTCGTAAAGGCGGCTGGCGTCACCGACATCGTTTTGCCATTCACCTTTGCTGATGGTTTCGGCATCCGGGTAGAGCGACTTATCATTAGCCACTTCAGGCTTCAGCAGCTTGCGTGCGGCCAGGTTGGGCGTCGGATAGCCAATCGTCTCAGCAACCTGTTTAGCCACGTCCGGGCGCAGCAGGAAGTTAATCAGCTTCAGAGCACCATCCACGTTTTTCGCATTGGCAGGAATTGCGAGACTATCCATCCAGAAGATACCGCCTTCTTTCGGCCAGACCACCTCAAGCGGCGTACCGGCCTGGCGGGCGACATACGCTGAGCCGTTCCAGACCATGCCCAGGTTCACTTCACCTTCCATATACGGGTTTGCCGGGTTATCAGAGTTGAAGGCCGCCACGTTAGGCATCAGCTTTTTCAGCTCGGTATACGCCGCTTCAATCTCTTTTGGATCCGTCGTGTTGCCAGAGTAGCCCAGCTTGCGGAGCGCAACCTGGAATACCTCGCGTGCGTCGTCGGTTAACAACAGGCTACCTTTATACTCCGGTTTCCACAGATCGGCCCAGCTAGTCACCGATTTCGGATCGACGGCCTCGCTGTTAACGCCAATCGCAGTTGCTCCCCAGATATATGGAATGGAGTAGTCGTTATTTGGGTCGAACGGCTTGTTGAGCATCTCAGGATCGAGGTTTGAAAAATTGGTTAGCTTCGTTTTATCGATCTTCTGGATCATGCCCTCTTTGCGCATTTTATCGACAAAGTAGGTGGAAGGAACCACCAGATCGTACGCGCCGTCTTTGTAGGTTTTGAGCTTGGCGTACATGGTTTCATTCGATTCGTAGGTCGAGTAGATAACCTTGATGCCCGTCTCTTTGGTGAACTGTTCCAGCAGGCCCGGCGGCACATATTCGGTCCAGTTATAGAAGTAGAGCGTTTTGCTGTCATCAGCGTGTGCCGCACCCATGCCAAGCACCAGCGCCGCAGCGGCGAGCATTTTTTTCATTTCATTGTCCCCTGAGATTTTGTTTTATCACGAGCAATAACCTGGCTGGCGATCACCAGAACCAGCGAAAACACCAGCAGAATGGTCGCCAGCGCGTTCACCTCAGGTGAAACGCCGACTTTTACCATCGAATAGATTTTCAACGGCAGAATTTCATAGCTCGGCCCGGTCACAAAGGAGGAGACGACAACATCATCCATCGACAGGGTAAAGCTGAGCAGCCATCCAGCAGCCACGGCGGGCATCGCCAGCGGCAGGATGATTTTGCGCAGGATGGTCATCTCGCTGGCGCCCAGATCTTTCGCCGCCTCCAGCATGCGCACGTCAAAACCTTTCAGGCGCGCAAAGACGGTCACCACCACAAACGGCAGGCAGAAGGTGATATGGGAAAACAGCAGTGACCAGAAGCCAAGCTGAACGCCCAGCAGCATAAACAGCACCAGTAGCGAAATCGCCATGACGATATCGGGTGACATCATCACCACAAATAGCATGCCGCTGACGAACGGTTTGCCGCGAAAGCGATAGCGGTAGAGCGCCACGGCGGTAAGGGAGCCAATCAGCGTCGCGAAGGTGGCGGAGAAAATCGCCATCGTCAGCGAGTGCTGAGCGGCCTGCAGCAGGCTGTCGTTGTTCATCAGCAGGCTGTACCAGTTGGTGGTAAACCCCTGCCAGTTAATCCCGAAGCGCGAACTGTTAAACGAGTTCACGATCAAAATGATAATCGGGATATAAAGGTAAGCGTAAATGGCGGTCATAAAACCGCCGCGAAGCAGTCGACCGATCATTCGAGTTCTACCTTCTTGTTCAGCAGCCTTGAAGCGCGCCAGTAAATCAGCAGCATCAGGCCCATTACCACCGTCAGGGTAATGCTGGTGGCCGAGCCGAACGGCCAGTCACGGATGTTGAGGAACTGGCTTTTAATGACGTTACCAATCAGCAGGTTTTTCGCTCCGCCCATCAGGTCAGAAACGTAAAATAGCCCCATCGCCGGCAACATCACCAGCAGACTGCCCGCGATAATACCGGGCATGGTCAGCGGGATGATAATGCGGGTAAAGGTCTGCAGTTTATTGGCACCCAAATCTTTAGCCGCTTCAAGCAGGGGTTTATCCAGCTTTTCAATGCTGGAGTAGAGCGGCATGACCATAAACGGCAGCAGGATATAGACCAGTCCAACGATCACCGCGCCCGGCGTAAACATGATGCGCATTGGCGTATCAATCACCCCCAGCCACAACAGAAACTCGTTGAGATAGCCTTTAGTACTCAGGAAGATTTTCAGCCCGTAGATGCGAATGAGCGAGTTGGTCCAGAAAGGCACTATCAGTAAAAATAGCAGCACCGGGCGGACCTTTTGCGGCAGATGCGCCAGAAACCACGCAAATGGATAACCGAGCACCAGACAGGCAACGGTGGCGAACAGCGCCATATTGAGTGAATGAAGAAGCACGTCAAAATAGAGCGGATCGAGCAGGCGCGCGTAGTTTTCCAGCGTAAAGACCAGCGAAACGAAGTTTGTATCGTCACGGGTCAGGAAGCTGGTGGCAATGATCATCAGGTTGGGTAAAAAGACAAATAACACAAGCCAACCGACGATAGTGGCAATCACCACATTCTGGAATTTACTTGTGTTCTTCATCAGCCAGTACAACCTCCCAGCTTTCTACCCAGTTGATAACCATTTTCTGGTCGAGAGAGTGGTCGAAGTCAGGATCATCCTCATTAAAGAACTCGCTGACCATCACCATTTTGCCGTTCTCCAGTTCGACGACGGATTCCAGCGTCATCCCTTTATAGTTCCGCTCGCGGATATAGCCGATAAGCCCCTCAGCCTCCGTATTACCGTGAATTTCATCGACACGCAGATCTTCCGGCCGCAGCAGAACGTTGAGTTTTTGTCCCTTTTCGACGGGGAAATTCACCGTGATATTGCACTCGCGACCTTCAACACTGGCGCGCACGCGCTGGTCGTCCAGACGTTCAATCACCGTGGCATTGAAGATATTGATCTCACCAATGAAGCTGGCGACAAACAGATTTTTCGGCTCTTCGTAGATTTCGCGTGGGGTACCGTCCTGTTCGATTTTGCCGTCGCGCATGACCACGATACGGTCCGACATGGTCAGCGCCTCTTCCTGGTCGTGGGTCACGAACACAAAGGTAATGCCAAGCTTGCGCTGCAGGGCTTTAAGCTCGTTCTGCATCTGCTTGCGTAATTTGTAATCCAGTGCTGAAAGAGACTCATCCAGCAGGAGCAGACGCGGTTTATTCACCACGGCGCGGGCGATGGCCACACGCTGCTGCTGACCGCCGGAAAGTTGATGGGGCTTACGCTGTGCGAACTCTTCCAGTTGCACCATACGCAGCGCGTCAGTGACACGCTGAGGGATTTCGCCGGCCGGCGTTTTTTGCATGCGCAAACCAAATGCCACGTTCTCGAACACGGTCATATGCGGGAAAAGCGCATAGCTCTGAAAGACGGTGTTAACGTGACGATCTTCAGCGGGGACCTGGGTAATATCCTGGTTTTCAAGATGGATTGTGCCGCTATCGACATTTTCCAGCCCGGCAATAAGGCGTAGTACGGTTGTCTTGCCGCAGCCAGAGGGGCCCAGCAGCGTGAGGAACTCACCGTCATTGATGGTCAGGTTGAGCTCTGAAATGACCTCTTTACCATCAAAACTCTTACGAATTCGTTCCAGTTGCACCAGCGGTGAACGTGAACGGGATTGTGTATTCAATTTTTGCGCTGTCCCATATAGACGCCTCAGGCAGCAGACTGAAGCGGGGTTTGTGTGTAACCACCTTGGTGACTCGTAATGAGGGCGGACATTCTACGGTAAACCACTGGAATCGCCAATCCTTGTCACTGATTCATAAGCTACATTTACTAGCGTATAACGATATAAACGGAATCTATGGTCACTCCCGTTTTTGCAACACCGATTTTGACGATAAGTTGGCTTGCTTGAATCTATCCGGCGTCTGAATGGGATTTTATTCCCGCGCCTCGATGAGTTCCGCGCCTGATGAACCTCCAGAAAATATACGGCTTCAGCGAGCCTTTCCGTTTTACAGGTTCCTCAACAGGCCGGTGGGCCGTTTGTATCATCAATATCAGTATTCGCAAAACCAGATGAATGATTGTTTAAACTGGTGTATTTCTGCCTTTATGCTTCGTAAGTTTGCTGTCGCGCCGTCAGTGCCCAGGCTATTCTGGCCAGCTTGTTTGCCAGAGCACAGGTGACGACAAAGTTGCTTTTCCGACACAACAACTCCCTGACCCAGTCGGCCAACTTGCCAGACTGGTGTTCCAGTTTTTGTATGAATACCCTGGCACACTGAACCAACAAAGTTCGGATCTTTTTGTTGCCCCGCTTGCTAATCCCTAACAATGTCGTCCGACCTCCCGTGCTGTACTGTCGGGGTACCAGCCCTGTTGCCGCCGCAAAGTCACGGCTGCTGGCGTACTGCTTCCCGTCGCCAATCTCAGTTGAAATAGTACTGGCAGTCAGCGTTCCAACGCAGGGAATACTCAGCAAGCGCTGTCCAACCTCATCTTCGTCCAACTTTCGTTTCAACTGAGATTCCAGATCTTTAATCTGCTCAACAAGATAGTGATAATGCTGTTGTAATTTCAGCAGTAACTGGCTGAGATAAAGAGGCAAACTACTGTCCTCAAGAAGGGTACTCAGTCGACTAATAACGGCAGCACCTCGCGGAACGCTGATACCAAATTCCAGCAGAAAAGCATGCATCTGATTAGTTGTTTTCACCTTATCCTGAACCAGGGATTCACGGACACGATGCAGAGCTCGCATTGCCTGCTGAGATTCGGTTCTGGGCTGCACGAAACGCATAGATGGACGTGATGCTGCTTCACAGATAGCTTCAGCATCAACGAAGTCATTTTTGTTGCTTTTAACGAATGGGCGGACAAATTGCGGTGATATCAGCTTTGGAAAATGCCCTAACTCTGCCAGCTTGCGTGCCATAAAGTGAGAACCGCCACAGGCTTCCATCGCGATGGTTGTTGCTGGGCATGTCGCCAGAAATTCGATTAGCTTTGGTCGGGTGAATTTTTTACGGTAAACGGCCTTCCCACGATGATCCTGACAATGAATATGGAAAGAGTTCTTACCCAGATCGATACCAATAAGCGCAATGTTTTCCATGATGGTTCTCCGAATGAAAGCCTGTCCTCAGCATAGTACTGGGAAGGAGGGAGTGACCATCTCATTAAATATTCTCGTTTGCGGGATAAAAGTGACCTGACGCAATATTTGCGTTTTGATGCTTATTGATAATGTTGTCACAAAAAGTGAGGGTGACTGCATGGATAAATTACTTGAGCGTTTTTTACAGTACGTTTCGCTGGATACCCAATCTAAACCGGGTGTCCGCCAGGTGCCGAGCACCGAAGGCCAGTGGAAGTTATTAAACCTGCTTAAAGAGCAGCTTGACGCCATGGGGCTGGTTAACGTCACGTTAAGCGATAAAGGCACTGTGATGGGAACGCTGCCTGCAAATGTCCCGGGCGATATTCCGGCGGTTGGTTTTATCTCCCATGTCGACACCTCTCCGGACTTTAGCGGCAAACACGTGAACCCGCAGATTGTTGAAAACTACCGCGGCGGTGATATTGCGCTGGGCATTGGTGATGAAGTGCTCTCTCCTGTGATGTTTCCGGTGCTGCACCAGTTACTCGGCCAGACGTTGATCACCACCGACGGGAAAACGCTGCTGGGGGCAGATGACAAGGCGGGGATCGCGGAAATCATGACCGCGCTGGCGGTACTGAAGGGTAAAAATATTCCACACGGTGATATCCGCGTGGCATTCACGCCTGATGAAGAGGTCGGAAAGGGGGCGAAACATTTCGATGTGGAGGCCTTCAACGCGAAGTGGGCTTATACCGTCGATGGTGGTGGTGTAGGTGAGCTGGAGTATGAAAACTTCAATGCCGCATCGGTGACGATCAAGATTGTCGGGAACAATGTTCATCCAGGCTCCGCCAAAGGAGTGATGGTGAATGCGTTGTCGCTGGCATCACGCATTCATGCGGAAGTACCTGTAGAAGAAAGCCCGGAGCAGACGGAAGGCTATGAAGGTTTCTATCACCTGACCAGCATCAAAGGCACCGTAGATAGCGCGCAGATGCACTACATCATCCGCGATTTTGACCGCAAAGCGTTTGAAGCGCGCAAGCGTAAAATGATGGAGATCGCGAAGAAGGTTGGGAAGGGCTTGCACCCTGACTGCTATATCGAGCTGATCATCGAAGACAGCTATTACAATATGCGTGAGAAGGTGATGGCGCATCCGCATATTATTGATATCGCCCAGCAGGCGATGCGCGATTGCGACATTGAACCGATCTTAAAACCGATTCGTGGCGGCACTGATGGATCCCAGCTGTCATTTATGGGGTTGCCTTGCCCGAACCTGTTTACCGGTGGCTACAACTACCATGGCAAACACGAATTTGTGACGCTGGAAGGGATGGAAAAAGCAGTGAAGGTGATTGTGCGGATAGCGGAGTTAACCGCGAAGCAGTAAGACATTGCCCGGTGTCGCTACGCTTACCGGGCCTACGATCAGAATGTAGGCCGGGTAAGGCGCAGCCGCCACCCGGCGTTAAGGCAAGGAATGCCCATGTCAAACTATCGTCGCCTCTACATCCCCGGTGGAACCTGGTTTTTCGCCGTCAACCTGCAAAACCGCCAGAGTGATTTGCTTACCCGCCATATCAATAGCCTGCGTTCCGCCACTTCAACGGTTAAACGAGCTAAACCCTTCACCATCAACGCCTGGGTTATCCTTCCTGAACATATGCACTGTATCTGGACCTTACCGGAAGGAGACTGTGATTTTTCGGCTCGCTGGCGGGATATCAAAAAAACGTTCAGTCGTAACATTGAAATGCGTCACATCTGGCAGTCGCGCTTCTGGGAACACACCATCCGTAACGAAGAAGACTATCGGCGGCATATGGATTATATCTACATCAACCCGATGAAGCATGGTTATGTTAGCAAAGTTATCGACTGGCCGTATTCAACGTTTCATCGTGAAGTACGGGAAGGGTTGTATCCGGTGGATTGGGCTGGAGAGATTGAGGATTTTGCAGCGGGTGAGCGCAAATAATAATGCCCGGTGGCGCTGCGCTTACCGGGCCTACGGGATCGAGCTTTTGTAGGCCGGGTAAGGCGCAGCCGCCACCCGGAAAATGTTTACAACTCAGTCCTCAAAGAACCAGTACCCGCTGTTTACAAGCGCAGAGAGCATCGCGAGGAAAGAGGGATCTTCCAGCGCATCGCCGAAGGTATCAGCAGTCAGCACCAGATGGCTGGCGATGGCGTCGAGGGCAGGACGGTGTGGTGAATCCAGCTTCTCGCCATTGACGAACACCTCTTCGCCAATCCGCAGAACGCGCAACCCGCCCAGACGAACCAGCTTGTCGCCCTGTTGCAACGCATCATAAATTTCATCGGCCTGATACGGAGGTTCTGGCGGCGCAACGTCCAGCTCATGACGCGACTGGCTGATAAACTCACCAAACCACTGACGGAAATGTTCGGGCTCGTTGATCAAATCCAGCATCATGCCGCGCAGTTTATCCAGCTCTTCTGGCAGAATATCAGCCGGGTGCTCGCGCGCTGGGACATCGGGATCGCTGTAACGATAACTGCCCAGCTCGCGTTGCAGAACATAGTCGGCAAAACCGCTGATCATCTCGCGACCGCTTGGTGCACGGAACCCGACAGAGTAGTTCAGCGAATTTTCCAGTGAATAACCTTCGTGCGGGAATCCAGGCGGAATGTAGAGAATATCCCCCGGCTCCAGCTCTTCGTCGATGATCCCTTCAAAAGGGTCTACCTGCAGCAGGTCCGGATGTGGGCAGTGCTGTTTCATCGGCACTTTTTCGCCCACGCGCCAGCGGCGGCGGCCAGTTCCCTGAATGATAAATACGTCGTACTGATCCAGATGCGGACCCACACCGCCGCCAGGTACGGAGAAGGAGATCATCAGATCGTCCATTCGCCAGTCAGGCAGGGCACGGAACGGACGCATTAATGCGGCAGTCGGCTCGTGCCAGTGGTTGACCGCCTGCACCAGCAGTGACCAGTTGTTTTCACCGAGATGATCATAGCTTTCGAAAGGACCGTGGCTGACCTGCCATTTCCCGTCCTGGTGGCTGACCAGGCGGCTGTCGACTTCGTTTTCCATGGACAGACCGGCCAGTTCGTCTGGAGAGATGGGGTCGATAAAATTACTGAACCCGCGTTTCAGAACCACCGGGCGTTTTTGCCAGTAACGTTCGATAAACTCAGGCCAGTTAAGTGTTAAGTGATAGTCCATATTTTTTTATTCCGCAGGCTCTTACTGACTCGGATTATAACGGAAGCTCAGGAGCCTGGGTGCGAGATCCTCGCATTTTTCACATAACGGGTTAACTATCGTTCAATATGGGCTGCTGACGACCAAAAATCACTTCCATTCTGGCGCCGCCCAGTAAGCTATCACCGGTTTCGATGTTGCCATCGTACTGGTCGACAATCTCACGTGCGACGGATAATCCCACTCCCTGGCCGGGACGCAGTGTGTCGGCACGCTGGCCGCGATCGAACACCATTTCACGTTTATTAAGTGGAATGCCCGGGCCATCATCTTCAACAATAATGTGCAGTTCGTTCTCTGTCTGACGCGCCGACACTTCTACAAACTCCAGGCAGTACTTGCAGGCGTTGTCGAGCAGGTTCCCCATCGCTTCCATAAAATCATTTTTCTCGCCGACGAAGCTGATCTCTGGCGAGATATCGAGGCTGATATTTACCCCTTTTCGCTGGTAAACCTTGTTCAGCGCAGACGTGAGGTTGTCCAGCAGTGGCGCTACAGGATGTAATTCGCGGCTTAATAACGCGCTACCCGAGCGCATACTGGCGCGATGCAGATAGTAGCCAATTTGCTGAGAGATACGGCTGATTTGTTCAAGCATCACCGGTTCAGCATCATCGACGCTGAGTTTTGAACTGCGCATTGAACGCAATGTGCTTTGCATTACCGCAAGCGGTGTCTTGAGGCTGTGCGTCAGGTCGGTAAGTGTGGTGCGGTATTTGTCATAGCGTTCGCGCTCGCTTTTCAGCAGGCGGTTGAGGTTCCGCACAAGGCTTGTCAGTTCACGCGTGGTTGCAGGGTTGAGCTTTTCACGGTGGTGTTCTTCCAGTTCGCGAACCTCTTTCGCCAGTGATTCGATGGGGCGCAAGCTCCACCACGCCGCCACCCACAGCAGTGGGATCACCAGCAGCAGATTCGCGGCCAGAACATAGATGAACCAGCTCCAGACCATATAAGAACGTTTCAGTTCCACAGGAATGGTGTCGATCACTACGATGGTCAACTGCGGCATGTTCAACGTCGCCGGATAAAGATTGATTGCAACTGAGTGAGTCATTTCCGTTTCGGCATCATCGGCGCGGATCTCATTCAGTTTCTGTTGCAGAGAGCGATCTTCACGAATCAGCGAGCTGGTGGTATTGAGATCGGCTTCAATTTCATGAAACCCGTTGGTTTTAAGCCACTCCGGACGAATGCTGTTGACCAGCCAGGGGATATCGCGCTGTGCCCAAAGCAATTTTCCCTTTTCGTTATAAATCAGGGCCAGCGTTGGACTCTGCTGGTTGAGGTTTTCCGGCATTTCAACGGTGATTTTGTTGTTTTCCCACTTTGCCAGGGTATAAAACAGATTACTTTCACCGCGCAACAGCCGGAAGGTCGTTTTATCGAAGCTGACGCTGTAGCCCACCAGCGCCACCATACCGTACGAAAGCGACAAGACCAGGACAACGGCGGCCGTTGCCAGTAAAAAACGAACCCGTAGCGAGAGGGGCAGTATGTGGCGCAAAATCCGTCTCATTTAGCGTAATTCGAACAGGTAGCCCTGACCACGAACGGTGGTGATCACGTCCTGTGAGTACTGCGCCTGAATTTTCTTACGCAAACGTCCCATTAGTACGTCAATGGTATGGCTCTCGCGCAGTTCAGCATCTGGATAAAGCTGGAGCATTAAAGAATCTTTGCTCACCACTTTGCCGTTGTTACGGATCAGCGTTTCCATAATGGTGTATTCGAAGGCGGTCAGCTTGATCACTTCATCGTTGATGGCTAATTCCCGCCGGGAGAGATCAACCTGGAATGGAGGGATAGAAATGACCTGCGAGGCCAGCCCGCTGTTGCGGCGTAACAGCGCCTGCATGCGCGCCGCCACCTCTTCAATATGAAACGGCTTGGTGACGTAATCATCTGCACCCGCACTGAGCACTTCGACCTTGTCCTGCCAGCCTTCACGGGCAGTCAGAACCAGAACCGGGAGAGAAACATCATGGCTGCGCCAGCGACGAATTAACGACAAACCGTCTTCATCAGGTAACCCTAAATCGACGATGGCGATATCCGGCAGGTGTTCATTGAGATAATAATCGGCTTCTTTTGCATCTTCGGCATCGTCCACCTGATGTCCCATCTCCTGAAGCTGTACTTTCAGGTGATGGCGTAGCAATGCATTATCCTCAACAACCAATACGCGCATCATCTCTTCTCCCTAAATTAATGGTATGAATAGTTTAACGCTGATTATGGAGTTTGGAACCAGCGTCATGAAATTAAATGACTTTTTTAATACTTCCAATCCCTTGGGGGCGTCCTGGGGGCAAAGCTGTCGGCATCTGATTGTTCAGCATGTTGACCTGATCCTGGTTCATATCTCCGATCCACTTCGAATACACCTCGTACACCATACGCGCATCCTCATGACCCATCTGGCTGGCGATAAAGGAAGGGTTAGCACCAGCCATAAGCGTCCAGCAGGCGTATGTGTGTCGGGACTGATAAGGATTTCTCTCACGTATTCCCGAAAGTTTAGTGCCCCGTTTCCATCCATACGAAATCGAGTTTTTGGAAAAAAAGCTCTCATTCACTGACGATTTCTTTTCAGGAGAAAACACAAAACGCAGATTTTGCGGCTCTGTTTTGCCGATTTCCCGGTGATGGAAAATGATCTGCTGCCTTGGGTTATTGCCGGTGATTTCGAACTGCTCTAGCAGCGCATCATGAGCAGGCTTAAGCAGTGTAATCGTTCTGATGCCAGCATCTGTTTTCGGCGGCACAAATACCCGTTTGTTTGTCAGGCTTCTTGATACGTGAATCTCACCTTTTCTCAGATCGATATCCTCCCACGCCAGAGCACAAATCTCGCCGGGCCTCATCCCCGTGTGGACGGCTACAATGATGATCAAAGCCAGTTTTCGGGGAAGGGCGGCAATCAGTGCCTGATACTCATGAAGTAGAAGCGGATCGGGGTCTGCCTTAGATAGCTTGAGCCTGGATACGCCCTCATAAGGAGCGTGTAATATAAACTGACTGCGATTCGCAAGCTTCAGCATTTCTGATAAAACCGCCATCTGTTTATTGACTGTTGAGGGCGCGCGTCCCTTTTTAACCAGATTAGGCATTGATGGGTTTAATACGCTGCCGGTCAGCAGCTCTTTACGGTAATTCAGGATATCGGCATGCTGAATATCAGCCAGAGGAGTATTTTCTCCCACAACGCGCTTCAGGGTGTTAACTGCAGATGTGAGAGACTGCAGTGTTGCCCCTGACACCTCCAGCGCTTTTGTATCAATGAAAAAATCGCTCAGCTCTTTAAACGTCGTGATCCGCTTAGTTGATGAGAATTTTTTAAGAGCCTTCGATTCAGGAAAGCGCGCTGCGTAGTCGAACTGGCCGAACTGGATCTCACTCACGATGACGGCGCGAAGGTTTCCCGCCTTCTTGATGTTGCTGCTGTTAACCACCCAGCCACGGAGAACTTCGCGGCAGCGAATGCCGCGATAGGTAAACGTGATCCTTATTTTTCCGTTATGAAGTTCAACGCCGGTTGGAAAGTTCATCATGCTTCCTGAATAAATCTATTAATCAGCGGAAAGTTGTACCAGACCAAAGCGCGTTTGCTTTCTCCACCGGGTACCGCGGGTACTCGCTTAAAATGAATCCCTTCAATCCAGCATCCGAGGCGATAAGCTTTTATTTGCCTGTCATCCAGCCCCGTTTTCTCAGTGAGCTTTCCCGCCACCATCCACTCTTCATCAAAAATGATTTGCGCCATGCTTAACTCCATGACGCCGCCACGATACCGCAGCGGCAGATAGTAATTTGATTGTCAGAAATCACCGATCAAGCCCGGGCAGACATTGGAGGCTCCTGGCGCGGGTCATTGCCGTGGCCACGTAACTACGTGGGCGGTTTACAACCTCAACCGTAATTTTTCTCCCCTGGATCCTGATGGTGTAAAATGTCTGTTTGTCGCTGCGACCATGCTCGCCATATTTCTCAAAATGGCATTTGAGCGCGGCGGCGCATGCTGGCCCGCCGATGCTGTCTCCCTTGCTACGGTTAATCAGACGCACTGGGACCTTCCTGATGGTTGATCACGCTGCGGGCAAGCCCGGCGGCCATAGCCGGTAATTCCTCATACTGATTGCAATAAGCCGGGTTGGAACATAAGCCCTGCAGCGCTGCAATGGTCAGCTGCTGCAGGTAGGTCACAGAAAGAAGCGGAGCGTTTGTTTCAGATGCTGGTTCGGGCTCTGCTTTCGGCTTTGCAGTAACTGCCAGCGGATCGAGCACGACAGATTTTGGTGGTTCCGGTCGTCGGTATTCCACGATCGCATCAAGAGCGATTTTCTGACGAACGCTAATTTCATCGGACCAGCTATCCAGCATGGTGGTGGCCACGTCGTGGATCTCCTCGTCGGTGAAATCAGGAGACAAGCAAAATTCTGTGGCGGTGATATCTTCCATCAGTAGCGGGATAACATCGGAAACGAGCTGGCCGGTGCATGCCACCGCTCTCTCTGCCTCTTCTTTCCCCATGATGTCGGTGCGGCCAGAAATCAGGTCATTCAGTGCATGCAAAATTGAAATTTCGCGTTCGCCTGGTGCTGGTGGTACTTCCTGTTTTGTGACTTCATTTGAGGAGGTGGTCTTTATCAGTGCATCGACAGAGAAGACACCTCCTCCCAGGTTCTCCACCTTCGGCTGGTCCGTGGGCTGCTGCACTGGCGATGAGCTCTGAGCGAATGCCTCATTGAGTTCTTTGTCGAGCTGCGCAGCTTTGGCAGGGCAAACTGCTGGCGGCTGAGTTTCGCTAGGTATAGGCGGTTTGGTTTCAGCATTGTTTTTCTCCTGCTTGATGTTGCCGCATGCGATATCAACAGTTTTTTGATCCGGTTTAGCGTGGTTAGATTCGACGAGGTTGCGGTTAATGTAAGCACGCAGATCAACCGGCCTAAGATACAGGTCTTCCGGAGCGGTTTTAATCAGCGCGATAATGGCTGCGCGGGAGAAATCCAGAATTCCAGGCGTGCCACGTAATTTATTCCACCATGCAGAAAAGCGAGGGTCTGTTCCTGCACTTTCGATTTCTTTGGCGCGGCGCATAATTTCGGATGGTATGGCGTAGATATCGAAATCCATAGCAACCGAGAGAATACCAAGCGCGGTTTCCAGACGGAGAGTAGCGAGATTATGCACCAGGTCAGGGCTGCGATCGGTAGGGTTACTGCCGCCAAGGTTGGCTGATGTGTCTGGCTGGATGTCAGGGGATACGGGCTCACGTTTGGCGGCCGGAGTATCAATCCACTTAGTGATCCCTTTTTTGATATCAGGCCATTGCGTTGAAACCTTCATGGTTTTGCGCACCCACGCCAGTAATTCTTCCTGCCGCTCACCGCTAAGGGCAAACACTCGTGGCTCCTTCACAAAGGCCTGGGCCAGTTCACGCTGGAAGCATCCATCGTCATCATTATTTAAATCCACAACCTGGCCGTACTGCGAATCGGTGATTTCCTCCACTGCGCCGAATAGGGCAAGGCATGCCGCGCGGGAGTCGTGATCGAGGTTGCGTACAATCTTCATGCCCGCGGTACGGCCAGTTTCGATAGTATCGGTTTCTGGTTGCGGTGCAGCAGCAGGTTCACCTGCATTCACATTCCAGATAGCCACGGTATCGAAAAAATCAGACGAGAAAACATCCAGCTCAGGGCAGGGTAAATCCTCACGGTGCTCCCAGATTTTCACCTTAAAATAATCATCAATATGTTCAGGGTGTTCAGACGCCAGCTTGCCGAAAATAACAGCTTCAGCAATAGCTTTTGTGGCCGAGTTTACTGCTGTAGCAAGCGGTTTTAAGTCTGGGTATTTTTTCAATGCTTTATCTTTTGGGAAATAAGCACCGCCGAAAACTTTTAATTCAACAGACATAATTACCTCAATTAATTTTTTGGTGAATGATGTTTAGCGATATGGTTTTCGAATAACGCGCTTTACATTTTTTAACGCGTTACGCTTTTCTCTTTTTTCATTGCATTGCTCACATAAATAAATCGTGCGCTTAAAGGGGTATATGTCTGTTTTCCTTTCGTGCATTTCCGATTTTTTATATTTATGGCAGCAAACAGCGCAATGACAAATGATGTCATCCATATCAGTTAAGTTGTTGGCGTTTGTGATCATAATAAGACATGCCACAAGCGTTCTGCGCTTCTGCGAAGTTCACAGACAGCAAGCTAATGTGCTCAACAGCGCAAACAGGGCAATGAAACTCACCGAGCACGTAGCCACCGTCAAGCACGACTGTTACAGGGCCTGATGATGGCAAATGAACTACGCCTGAAATGGCACCGTTAATATTAAAGGTAGCAATCTCTTTATTTACGATAACGAGATTCAGCTCAACGGTTGTAATGCTTACTTTCATTTTAAACTCCAGAGTTCAGGGTGTGAAAATCCCTGCCGTTTAAGGCATAGGTTTTAGATTGGTAAAATTAAATTACTTTCAAATTATTTCGCCATTCCTGATGAGGTTGGCGATGCACAACGAAATTTCTGTATTTCCGTAATACTTTCCAGGCGGCATGGCATCCGGCAACATCACGAAGAAATACTGAAGTGACGAGTTTTCCCTGTGCCCAGGCAATTTGTTGTTCCGGTGTTAATTGTGTCTTATCCATATATGAACACTCCACTATGAAACCAGCTTTAAAAAGGGTGGTATATGCATGGACCACGGGAAACGCATATACCACCAAAACTACACGTAGCCTCATGTTGCGATTGCCCACAACTGGAAGCGCATTCCGCCAGTTAACAAACCGATCCCCATCAGTGAAAAGAAGAATGCGCTTACATGTTGTGGACGATTCATCTGCCCTGGTTCGGCGGCGCCACCTCGCCAGGGCAGATGTAAAGGGCAGTTACGCTGCCATGCGGCTTATTGGTCTGTGCAGGTATTTCAAGTCCTGCATCGCGGGGTTTGCTCTCCGCCCCAGGTTCTCCCCGCTATGCTTTAGCGCGCAACCTGAGAAAACCGCCTTCAAGACTTTGGCTTACGCCACATTCAAGAAACTGCCTGGACGAACTCGGAAAAGCTCAGTGCTTCTTCACCCTCAGCCAGACTGTTGAAATACTCTTCGTATGCTTTTTCCATCTCGAACCCCTGTTTGCTACTTTGCTTGGCTAATCACCCTTATCGCCGGGTAGGCGGAACGTTTACTGATTACTGCTGTTAAGTTTTGATAACGCTGATTGTTATTTAAACCTAACAAATCGTCAAGTTTAAATTTCGCAAAACCTAACGGAAGGGGTATGGAAAACACAAAAAGGCCGCTGCTGGAGCGGCCTATGGGGTGGAAAATTATTTGATGTCGAGGTTTTTGAGGATCTGCAGGATTTCTTCTTTGCTTTTGGTTTTTATGAGGTCATTGAACGTTTCATCATAGTCCTTGACCTTATCCCGCAAATTGATGATGTGTTGCTCTTTCTCTGCATTAGGAAGCTTATCGAAGAGCTCTAGAAGCTGATGCTGCTGTGGGGATAACAATCTGTAGGATTCGGCTGATGGTGGTTCATACCCCTCATCCCCCTTAATGATCCAGCCTGGCTCCACGTTCAGTGCTGCAGCTAGTTTGAATAGGTTATCGCCCCTCGGTGAGGTTTCATCACGTTCCCACTGAGAGATTGTGACATGGGCAACCCCAGCCTGTTTACCTAGGCTGCGCTGGGTATATTTCAAGGCAGAGCGTCGCTCTTTTATACGCTGACCGATCGTTTTCATAGTTCGGAAATCCTAACGCGCATTGACTCTTTTTTCCTTAACATATAAAGTTAGGAAAACTTACCAAGGAGAACCCAATGAAAACCGAAGATGTAATAAAACACTTTGGGAAAAAAGCCAATGTGGCGAGAGCTCTCAACATCGCTCGATCCTCTGTCAGTGAATGGGGGGAGTTGGTCCCCGAACGACGAGCCGCGCGACTGGAAAAGATAACGGGTGGTGCATTGAAGTACGACTCAGTTTTGTATGAGCACAAAGATAACCCAAAAGATTCAAAGGAGTCTGACTGATGGAAATCAAAAAGCTGGCATGCGAACTGGAGTCCTGGGCGCAGGAAAAGGGTTGGAAGACGGTCACGCAGCTGATAACCCCGCATCACTTTGGTGATTTGCTGCTGACACTCAATGACGTTACCGACCCTGACGAGTACGCGCGCCGACTGCACAACAACAAGCAGGTTATTCAGCGCGCCTTCAGAAACGATACGCCGAATTATCTCAAGCAGGCAGAGGCGCTGAGCTATGCGGTGCGCGCCGCGATTGATAACGAGCTGGAGCAGAAGGACTGCATGCTCTACCGGGCCGCCAGAGTGAACAAAGAATGTATCGAAGCTACCAACGCGGTATTCACCGGGAAACCGCAACCGGTAATCAGGCGTGAAACTCTGGAAGCGATAGACGCGCTGGCGCAGCTGGTGGGCGTAAAGGTTCAAATCATGAACAGCCATCGGGCTGCATAACGTTCTGGAGGCAACTATGCGTACTTCTCAGGAATTAGCGAGCGCACTGGCAGAGCGCATGAAAAACGCGATGAATAACCGACCCGCTCAGGAGCCAGTGGATCGCCGCGGTGAAATCATTCCAGGGAAGCGGTACCGCGACGAACGCGGGCGCATGGTGACTGTTTTACGTGCATCCCAGCTCCGCGTGTCATATCGCCGGGAGGGGCACACCGGCGTCAGTGAAACAGGGCGCCGAGAGTTTGAAATTAAGTTCACTGAGGTGAAGTCGTGAGCGTGAAATTATCTTCCTGGGTGTGGGACGGTTGTGCCGCACAGGGTGTCAAGGGCATAAAACTGCTGGTTATGGCTCGCCTGGCCGATTTTAGCTCGGATGAGGGAGTGTGCTGGCCGTCTGTTGCCACCATTGCCCGCCAGCTTGGGGCCGGGCGCAGCACTGTGATAACTGCGATAACCCAGCTTGAGGCAGACGGATGGTTAACCCGTACCGAACGTCGAAACGGCCAGCGCAGCGGCACTAATTTATACACGCTGAATGCTGAAAAATTACGCACGGCGGCAGCATATTTTCAGGGTTCAGATTCTGAACGTTCAAAATCTGGACACCCATTAAACAAGGGGTTAGCCAACCCTGATGATTCAGATTCTGAACATTCAGGTTCTGAACGTTCAAATCCCGAACGTTCAGAAAACGCGAATAAACAGGGTTCTCAGGGTTCAGAATCTGGACACGATCCGTCAGTAACTACAGATCCATCATTAAAACAGATCTCTTCGTCCGGAAATTCTGGCGAATCTCCAGACGGCGAAGATTCAGCCAAAAAAATACCTGCCACGAAAAAATGGGGCACACCAGAAGATCATCAATGCGCAAGCTGGATATTTTCCAGGATCCGAACCCTGTATGAACAAGCAGCCGAAACCGATGGTGAAGTTGCTCGCCCAAGAGAACCAAACTGGAACGCATGGGCAAACGAGATCCGGCTGATGCGCACTATCGACGGGCGCACGCACCGCCAGATTTGCGACATGTTCAAGCGAGTCCAGAGCGACCCGTTCTGGTGCCGAAACGTGCTAAGCCCCGCGAAGTTGCGTGAAAAATGGGATGACCTTGTACTGAAACTGGCACCTGTCGCTCATAGCGGAGTGATGCGCAGTTCTTTTGACGATGAATATTACAAAAACGACATTGAGGCCGCGGCAAAAGCGGGCTTCAGGGTCTGATCTAACTGAATTTTATCAGGAGAATATTTATGGAAACCGTACTTGATGCACTGAAAGCCATGAAAAAAGCGACATATCGCGAAGTTGCTGCCCGTCTGGATATCGAGCCTGTTGAAGCGCTGAACATGCTGCGCGAGCAGAAAGAACAGGGGTTATGTGATTTTTACGATGGGGCATGGTCTCTTGGTACCATGCAAGAGCAGGCCAGGCAACCGACCAAACCGCAGGTAGCGGCGTCAGCATATCAGGATCCGCGCCTGAAAGGTGATGAACCAGCACCGGTTGATGCTGTGACCATCCGCCAGCTGCTTGGAACGAGCGGCGCTATGACCACCGCGGCGCTGGCTGCAGCTGTAAATCGTAATGCCCGCGGCATGGTCTCTGTAATGCTGTCTTTTGAGCGCCAGGGCGTGGTTATCAAAAATGGGAAGGGGAAGGGCGTGACATGGTCTCTGCCTGGAGCCGGTGAGGCCGCAGGCGCTACAGCCGAAGCTGCGCAGCCAGAAAAAACAACTGCAGAAATTATTGAGACCATCCCGGCATTTGCTTCCCGTCCGGATGACCTGATTATTCCGTTATCCCGTTATATCTCCAGTGAAATCCGCCGAACAAAAGCGAAGCTGTCAAACCTGCAGCGTCTGCAGGGGGCTGTTCGGGAACTGCGCCGCCATAAGCATCTGCTGGAGGGGCTGGGGAATGAATAATTTACCGAAATGTCCTCAATGCGGCATGGCCCCTTCACTGAGGGTTCGCAGCCGGGGAATTAACTGGGGTTCAGCAGAGGTCCGCTGTTCGAACGGTTGCCCTGGCATCCGAGCGGGATTTTCGTTCCCGCCTGATGGTGAGGCAGCGGCCCGGCAGTTGCTTCAGGATAAATGGAAAGAGCTTGTGGGAGGAATCAACGATGCCACGACCAAAAACTCATGAAGAGCGCACGGTGATGATTAACCGGATTATCGAACTGGTGAAAGAGCAGGGCCGTATCACGACGAAGGACGTCGTCGCGATGTTTAACCTGCACCGAACCACGGCAGAGAAGTACATCCGGATCGCCGTGCAACGTGGAGAGCTTATCCGCTACGGTCGCTGCGGTATTTTTCGTGACGATCGCGCAATCATCGAATTTGACCTGAAGCGATTTTCGCACAGTAAGGCGGCAGTATGAGCAATATCAAAACCCATACCGGAACCATCATCACCAAAGATGGCGAGAAAACCGTGCAGTTGCGCGAGACTCCAACAACCCGGTGTGTTGGCCGCACTGAAACCTACCGGAAAACAGATGGCCGCCGTAGCGGCGCGCCGCTGACATCGCGCCGACTGATTCTGAGCAGCATTAAGCCAATCGAAGGCGGTACTGCCTGACCTCTTTAACTAGGGCGTGCTTTGTTGAAAAGTGATCTACAAAACGAAAGGTGGCGACAATACCTTTTTTCATTTCGGTTGGTTGACAAAATCGAGAAAGTGCGAAAATATATGGTTTACGAATTCCAAAAAAAGCGAAACTTGAAATGAGTGATCATCAGCTAGCACCTTGTTGGGAATTTCAGCCCTATCTCGCTGAAAAAAATGTCCGTCAACTGTTGGCAGAAATCGCTAACGTACTTGAGCAATTGTATTACCACAAGCACACCTTAGACAGCAATTGGTCTGAGGGTGTGAGAGCTTATGATTGGGTCAGAAATCATCTCATTCAAAGTGAAGGAACGATTCCAGGTCTTGAAATGGTATCGAAGGGTCTGGACTATGTAGTTGCTTTAAATAAAGTACCATTGCAATTCTCCAAAGACTGTATCAACAATCCCAAGAAGCGACATCGCCTCCTTAGAAACAAAGTCGAGTGCGAGCAACTTTCTTTATTCGGTGATGTAGAAGCCGAGCAAGATATTACATGGCGAATTTTAGCAGAGCCATTTATATCCGTAGAGGAAGATGGTGAGCTGGAATCAACACTGCCTCGTTGGGAGGTGGCGCTTGTTGGATTTAATGCATATGGTGCTCAGATAAGTATGATTTCACATCAATCTACTGCTTCAGTACCACTTATGCCTCTTGATTCCAATACCTTCCCAGACGAAGCTGAGATTGGTAAGGCGCATCTTCGTCGTCGTAACAAAGATCAAGATTTGGATGTGAGCAGCAATGGAACATCAGGTGATTGACTTCACTGATTATCGTGGGGATAAGCTCAAGCTAGCTAGGATGGCTGTTGGGCTTTCTTGCGAAGAGTTAGCAGAGAAAATTGGCAAAACAAAACAATTCGTTAGCAAGCTCGAGAAAGGGTTTAGACCATCAGAGCAAATGTTAGAGTTAATATCTGCCGCTCTAATGATTAAACCCGATTTTCTTTTTACTGAACGGAAGTATGCATTAGAAAGTGATGTATGCCATTTTCGTAGTAAGAAATCTCGAACTCAAACGCTGACTAATAGTGTTCTAGCTAGGGCTGAGATACTTAACATTATAATTTCTGCGGTTGAAGGAGAAATAGAGTTCCCTGAAGTCAGTATCCCGGAACATCCTGGAGCTGATCTGCTGACTCCTAATGATATAGAACGTGTGGCTGAGGATTGCCGCCGCGCCTGGAATTTAGGTCTGGGTCCAATCTCATCTATGGTTAAATTGGCAGAGAGTTTGGGCGTTATCGTAGCCCATGTTACAGGAGTAGATGACCGTGTTGATGCTTTCACTGTCCATAATAATCGGCCAGTTATCATTAGAAACAATGTCAAAAAAAGCATCTGCAGATTTCGTTCGGATTTAGGGCATGAATTAGGCCACTTGGTTATGCATGAAGGTATAACTACAGGTGATAAGCTGACTGAATCTCAAGCTGATCGATTCTCTAGTGCTTTGCTAGTTCCGCGGTTGTCCTTCATTAAGGAGTTTCCGCGGATCAGAGGGAAGCAATTTGATTGGAACGCCTTGGTCCAATTCAAATTAAGGTGGAAAATTAGCCTTAAAATGTGCATTTATCGAGCCAGTGCTTTGGGATTACTAACCCAAGAGCAAGCAAGAACAGGCTATATGCATCTGAACTCTAAAGGGTTTACAAAAGTTGAACCAGGTGATGAACTCTTACGACCCGAAGAGCCAAGTATGTTTGCAGAAGCGATCGATATGTTGGACGATGCAACATGGATTAAAATACTTATGAAAACTGGGTTGAGCCAAGAACTAATTAGAGAATTGTTCTCCGTTAATCGACCGATTTCGAATCCTAAAAATTTTCTCCAACTTGTGTGAATCATTCTTACAGAGCCCGCTGCTAGCGGGTTTTTTTATACCCTCGGTCGACATGAATTTAACAATTCGTGCTCTTAAAGCGTTGATCAATCTGGCTCTCAGGTGTACTGTATAAATACACAGTACTTGTCGCAGGGGGTTATCATGGGTTTTCCATCACCAGCAGCAGACTACGCAGAACAGATGCTCACTATCACCAGCCTTTGCGGGTATGACGGCAACTGCCGAACCATCGAAACATCAGCCGGGTACGCGATCATAAGCGTCGCCAGAAAGCCGGAAGTGGGAGACACAGTCCTGGTTTCGTTCTGTGGCAGTCTGGACTTCGCAAAAGTCCAGGGGAAAGCGCTGATCACTCAGGATGGAGAGGCTATCGAGGGCGATGCGCTGGACGATACAACCGTAATGGGCGTGGTAACTCACCTCCTGAATCGTGTGACCGATACCGATAATCGGCCTGTGATTTAAAAGGCTGGATCTGATTCATGAGTCTTGAAAGCAGATCGGTTAGACAGGTCAATTACAGTTAATTGATCTTTCTAACCTATTAGAAATCTGGTTAGCGGAAACCTTAATGAAATCAGTTCACAGGGAGAAAAGGACCGCCCCCGCAAGGGGAAATCCATTTTTAGGGATGTGCCCATGAAATTGAACGAATTTGCAGCCGGTCTCACCAAAGACGGAATACTTGTTTTATGTCTTAATGATGGTGAAATAACAGATTACTTGGTGACCAGAAAGGCATTGCGCACACTGATTCGCCAGGAAGAGGGTGGGCTTTCAGCCCAGATTCTGGACGAAGAAGATCGGATAATAAACTTAAACTCTTTGCCAGAAGCACTTAAGGTTCTCAAGCCGTAAGTGTTGATTTATAATAATCAAGCGGGCTGAACACCCACTGATTACTGCGCCAACCTTAGGAATCAAAATGGCGCAGAGCATTACTCTAAACAACTCTCACCGCCCGTCTATGTGCGGTGTTCCTGCTTATGCTGGTGGTCCAGCATGAAGAAAGCAGATAGCCTCCATCTTTCACGTGTGGCCGCACTGGGCTGCATTGTGTGCAGAAATCTGCAGTTGGGCGAAACGCCTGCTGAAATTCACCATATCCGAACCGGGCAGGGCACAAGTCTACGTGCTGACCATCGGAAATCAATTCCCCTTTGTCATACCCACCATCGCAACGGCGGTTATGGTGTGGCCATTCATGCTGGCCGTAAGCAATGGGAGAAAAACTTCGGTACCGAGTTGCAGCTGCTGGAGCAGGTCCAGTTAGAGCTGGGAGTGTTCTATGCCTAAATACATCATCACTCCTGTCGGTAAACCCCGCATGACTCGCCGCGATAAATGGAAACAGCGCCCGCCAGTGATGCGCTATCGCATGTTTTGCGATGAAGCCCGCCTGCATGGAATCCGGGTGCCGGAGAGCGGTGCCCATATCACCTTCGTTTTGCCGATGCCGCCGAGCTGGAGCAAGAAAAAGCGCGAAGCTATGGACGGCCAGCCCCATCAGCAAAAGCCCGATCTGGACAACTTAAAAAAATCTCTGTTGGACGCCTTGTTTGAGGATGATTCCCATATCTGGGGCACCCGGACATCAAAAATATGGGGCGAAACCGGAATGATAATTATCGAAGACATTGGAGAGAAAAATGCGTGACATGTACGAGGTAATGGACCGCTGGGGTGCCTGGGCTGCAGCTGATAGCAGTGGAGTCGACTGGCAACCCATAGCTGCTGGTTTTAAAGGATTACTGCCGCACGGTAAAAAGTCACGCCTGCAATGTGATGACGATGAAGGGATAATGATTGATAGTTGTGTCGCGCGTCTTAAGAAGTATAAGCCTGACGAATACGAGTTAATAATCGTTCACTTTGTAGCCGGAATTTCTTTAAGAGCAATCGCCAAGAAAAGGAAATGCTCAGACGGAACAGTAAGAAAAGACCTCCACACGGCCGGTAATGACTCCAACTTACTGATAGTGTTTTATGTTCAGATAATGCCCGATGACTTTGTCATGCAGCTCCACCGATTTTGAGAACGACAGTGACTTCCTGCCCAGCCTTGCCAGATGCTGCCTCAGATTCAGGTTATGCCGCTCAATGCGCTGCGTATATCGCTTGCTGATAACGTGCAGTTCTCCCTTCAGGCGTGATTCATACAGCGGCCAGCCATCCGTCATCCATACCACGACCTCAAAGGCCGACAGCAGGCCCAGAAGACGCTCCAGCGTGGCCAACGTGCGTTCACCGAATACGTGCGCCACAACCGTCCTCCGTATCCTGTCATACGCGTAAAACAACCAGCGCTGGCGTGATTTAGCGCCGACGTAACCCCACTGTTCGTCCATTTCCGCGCAAACAATGACGTCACTGCCCGGTTGTATGCGTGAGTTTACCGACTGCGGCCTGAGTTTTTAAGTGTCGTAAAATCGTGTTGAGGCCAACGCCCATAATGCGTGCACTGGCGCGACATCCGACGCCATTCATGGCCATATCAATGATTTTCTGATGCGTACCGGGTTGAGAAGCGGTGTAAGTGAACTGTAGCTGCCATGTTTTACGGCAGTGAGAGCAGAGATAGCGCTGATGTCCGGCAGTACTTTTACCGTTACGCACCACGCCTTCAGTAGCTGAACAGGAGGGACAGCTGATAGAAACAGAAGCCACTGGAGCACCTCAAAAACACCATCATACACTAAATCAGTAAGTTGGCACCATTTGACCTGCTCCCCGTTGATTAGTACACCCCGATGTTAGTAATGTTCATAAGCCACATGAGGACATCCCCATGAAGAAGCGTTTTTCCGACGAACAGATCATCAGTATTCTCCGCGAAGCCGAAGCTGGGGTACCCGCCCGTGAACTCTGCCGCAAGCATGCCATTTCCGATGCCACGTTTTACACCTGGCGTAAGAAGTATGGCGGTATGGCGGTGCCTGAAGTTAAGCGCCTGAAGTCGCTTGAGGAAGAGAACGCCAGACTCAAGAAGCTGCTTGCCGAAGCCATGCTGGATAAAGAGGCGCTTCAGGTGGCTCTTGGGCGAAAGTACTGACGACAGACCAGAAGCGGGAAGCCGTGATGTTGATGTGTGATGCGACCGGTCTGTCGCAACGTCGTGCCTGCAGGCTTACAGGTTTATCCCTGTCGACCTGCCGCTATGAGGCTCACCGTCCGGCTGCTGATGCGCATTTATCAGGGCGCATCACTGAGCTGGCACTGGAGCGCAGGCGTTTTGGCTACCGTCGTATTTGGCAGTTGCTGCGCCGTGAAGGGCTTCATGTTAATCATAAGCGCGTGTACCGGCTTTATCACCTCAGTGGCCTGGGCGTAAAACGCAGAAGACGTCGTAAAGGGCTGGCAACAGAACGTCTGCCGCTGCTCCGTCCGGCGGCGCCCAATCTGACCTGGTCGATGGATTTCGTCATGGACGCACTTTCCACCGGTCGCAGGATCAAGTGTCTTACCTGCGTCGATGATTTCACAAAGGAATGCCTGACGGTCACTGTTGCCTTTGGGATTTCAGGCGTTCAGGTCACGCGTATTCTGGACAGCATTGCACTGTTTCGAGGCTATCCGGCGACGATAAGAACTGACCAGGGGCCGGAGTTCACTTGCCGTGCACTGGATCAATGGGCCTTTGAGCATGGTGTTGAGTTGCGCTTAATCCAGCCGGGCAAGCCAACGCAGAACGGATTTATTGAGAGCTTTAACGGACGATTTCGCGATGAATGTTTGAATGAGCACTGGTTCAGCGATATCGTTCATGCCAGGAAAATTATTAATGACTGGCGGCAGGATTATAACGAATGCCGCCCGCACTCCACGCTGAATTATCAGACACCGTCTGAATTTGCAGCGGGCTGGAGAAAGGGTCATTCTGAGAATGAAGATTCCGACGTTACTAACTGAGTGTTGTATCTAATCGTGGGGGCAGGTCACATTACCCACACGGCCTTGGGGTTTATTAATGGAGTATTGTCCTTAGTTGAACAAGCATAAATTACTTCTTCTTCAACGGGCGGAGGACTTGTAAAGCCTCCGCTGCTCTATCTACGATTTCATCGTTAGGAATGTCAGGGAGACTGAACCTATCCCTTTCATTTTTAAGTTTGTTTAAGAGATAGTAAAGACTCAACATGCTGTAAAGCATAGATTCTTCTTTGGCGCGGCATTTTATATTATCAGTTTTCCAGCTGTCACAGACGTAATTATATTTTTCTTTTATTTGATTCATTAGTAGTAAACAATTTTTCAAAGCTATTCTTGTATCCCTGTTGAAATGAGAGTAAACATCATTAATGTTTTTTTCCAAAAGGATAGGGTTGAATCTTTTACCGAGAGAGATATGCTGAAAATTGTTCGGTTTCATCATTCTAGTATAAATGCTTTCACTTGTTACTTTGATCGACCTTTCCAGAATAGAAAGCTCATCTTCAAGTTCAAGAAGAACATTTTTCTTAAGTGTTTTTATTCTTGCTTTTTCTTTTCTCCCTTCAATATGACCTGTAAAAAAAATGCCAAGAATGAACGTCAGAAATGGGAAGATGTCTTTGAAGCTCATCGCTAATCCAGGGAAATTGGTTTGCTACCATCATAAGAAAAAACTAACGCGTACGCAAAAACTATCGTAAGCTGTTAAGAGTAGTCTCTTCGAAATCTGCTTAAGCACCTCTTGCAACTCCAAAAAAGCGATCTTTATCAAAGATATATCCACAGTGCTTTGCTATTGCTGTCCTTCAGTTAACGCAAGGAGAAGCTGTATGGGTATTTGTGCTGTCTGTGAATGTTCTTTAAACGATTCACAAGATGCTGTGCATAATGGTGTTGACTATAAGTCTTGCCCAAAGTGCTCGGCAGATGCAGGTGTGCATGTGTTTTATAAAACTGAAGACTTTGGGTTCAGGGATATGGGCGATGGTAGGCACATTGTTCAGTCGTGGTGTCCTTCTTGCCGATCTGGGGAAAACCCATCTATCCCTGAAGCGTTCAGATGTAAGTGACTAAAATAATTTTCACAAGGCTGCCAGTAGGCGGCCTTTTTGTTTCCCATAGTTCTGATAGGTCTCGCGACAGGCAATCATTGACTGTGGGAATGAATGAGACGTATTTTATTTGCGTGGTGAATCCTTTCTAAGCGAAAGGGCGTTCCAGTCAACTGCTATCTGCAGGTATGCGCGCGGCTTTGCTGACTGGGGTAGAGTCACCGGGAGGCACCCGGCACCATGACTACAATAATACAAGCTTCAAATTCCTTGAGAGCCTGCCATAAAAAGCAGGCCTTTTTTTATGGTTTTGCAAACTGCTGCTACTCTTTGAGTTGTGGGAAGTAACTGAATGCCCTGTGGTTCTCCTGGACCGATAGTGAATCAGCCGATACAGCTTCACTCCTGAGCATAGGCCTTACTCACACCTACCTTACAAATAGTCAACTCATTAGCCCGCCTTCAAAAGCGGGCTTTTTTTATTCTCACGACAGCACCCGCATAGAGCGAGGTGAGAGCATGTATCGAATGGACAAAATAACTACTGGCATTTCCTACGGCGCATCGGGAGGTAGTGCCATTTACTGGTTTAGAAGACTTCTTGATGGTTACTCCCCTGAGCAGTGGGCGGCTATAGGTGTGATCGGTAGTTTACTGTTCGGCTTGCTCACCTTTCTCACCAACCTCTATTTCCAAATCAAAGCAGACCGTCGAAGAGCTGCGCGAGGTGAATGATGTCTAATAAATCAAAACTCAGCGCAGTAGTGCTGGCACTAATCGCATCAGGTGCATCTGCTCCACTCATTTTTGACCAGTTCATCAGCGAGAAAGAAGGCAATGCGCTGGTGGCCGTTGTTGATCCGGGTGGGGTCTGGTCTTTATGTCACGGCGTGACCGTTATCGATGGCAGGCGTGTTGTTAAGGGCATGACGGCCACTGAGGAACAATGCCGGAAGCTTAACGCTATTGAACGCGATAAGGCATTAACCTGGGTTGATCGCAATATCAAAGTGCCTCTGACAGAGCCGCAGAAGGTAGGTATAGCATCCTTCTGCCCGTACAACATTGGCCCGGGTAAATGTTTCCCTTCGACCTTCTATAAGCGAATCAACGAAGGTGACCGTAAAGGAGCATGCGAAGCGATCCGCTGGTGGATTAAAGACGGTGGACGTGATTGCCGCCTGACCAAAGGCCAGAAAAATGGCTGCTATGGACAGGTTGAGCGGCGTGAACAGGAAAGCTCGCTGGCGTGCTGGGGGCTGGACCAATGAAAATTAATCCGGGTCTTATCTGCGTTGTTGTTATTGCTGGCCTTTCGGTCGCTCTCGCTAAGAGTTGCTCAAACGCCAGTAGCCTTCAGAGCGATAATGACGTTCTGCGAAGTGACAACGCTTTGCAGGGGCAGGTGATTGCCATACAGGCGTTCAATTTCAATCGATTCAATCAGGTTGCAGAACAAGCCAACAGGCTTAACTCCCTGATCGACATCAGCACCGAAGAAACCGTAATCGAATACCGGGAGATTCTCCGCCGTGAAAAAACCTGTGATCTGCCTGTTCCTGCTGACATTGCTGGCGGGTTGCTCGAATACGCGCACCGTTTACGTGCCAGCGCCTTGCACACCGATACCAGCAGACCTGACGCAGCCGATGATCGTGCCGTTGCCACCAGCTCAATGACATATTGCCAGGCAGTGCTCTGGATAAAACCACTATTGGCCTTGATTGAGAAGGGCAACAATAACCTGGCTGGCATAAGGCAAATCGAGTTGGAAAGAAAGCACTAGGGATGGCTCGTCCTTGAGCACACGGGTATTCCTGAACGACGGCTTTACCTGACATAGCAAAGCACTATTAAATTGTAGAAAAGACTCAATATTTAACAAGCGAAGCGCAGCATTGTAAAAAAAAAGCCCCCGCATGGAGGGCTACCAGAGTCTCAGTTTCACTTGCTCTTTTTATAGATGCTTCCCTAGAATGGCAAACTCCACATCAGAGTCTTGAATAGCCTGGCACTTAACTTAGGATCAACAAGCGTAAGCGGAAACGATTGAGAACTTTCTTAGGCCCGCAATGCTATGTGTGCATCACGTAAAGCCGACTGCAGGCATTAGAATGACAGAACAAAAGAAGCAAGCTCTTCATGGGAGAAGCCACTGAGCGATACAGGTTAAACGAACATCCAATTTGAAAATATTGAACAGCAGAAGTTTAAAGTTAGAACGGTATAAAAATGTTGTGGGTAAACGCTATAATTGGTGTATAACCCAATAAAAGAGTGTAATTCGAATGTTCATCTTTAATGAAAACCTCAATGATGTTTTTTTTCTCAGCCTTTTATCGGCTATCGTTTTTTTGAGCTCGATGCTGATTTTATATGGGCTTCAAATGAGAAGGTTAACGATCTTGTGTGCTTTTCTATTGATGATCTCAAGTGTTGCTGCTGTAATGCATTTTTGAATCGTTAACCCCTGTTACAAGGATGGGAAAAGTGTTGTCAGTGGTAAAAGGTTCGACCTTAGCAACTTTTTTTGTTGGTCTGTCGCCTGTTCTCTGCCTTATATTATTTGCTGAGTCGGTTTACATGTTTAATTTGGGGTATAAGACCCTGGCTATAACATTGATGATTTTATCTGTTGTTTTGGTTGTGTCATATTTGATATTGACAAACGCTTTATCTGTTAATTTGATGTAGGGCAATTATAAACTCCAAAAAATGTATGTTTAATTAATATTCCAAATATGCCTCGCCAAAGTTGGGCTTTAGTATTTTTATCGAACGAGCAACGTGCTGAAGCCTAGCGGGTTGATATGAAGGTAGCATCGAAGCCCGAACATGAGATTGCCCTAAGCTTTCCGGGTCCTTTTCGGCTATCTGACATGTTACGGGGCGGCGACCTCGCAGGTTCTCGCTATTTATGAAAATTTTCAGGATTTTGCCTTTTCCGTTCTTCTTCTTGCTAAGTATCTGTCTTTGCTGGGTATAACCCACCACAAGAAAGGAAGTGTTAAAGCCTGGTAGTAGTCATTTTACCCGGCATGGTTTCCTTACCCTGTGTTTCGCCTGGAGTTCGTCATGGAGGTCAATAAAAAACGCCTTTCCGAGATTTTTGGTGTCAGCATCCGCACGATCCAGAACTGGCAGGATCAGGGAATGCCAGTTGCGCGCGGTGGTGGAAAAGGTAATGAAGTGCTTTATGACTCTGCCGCCGTAATCGAATGGTATTCCGCCCGTGACGCAGCGATAGAAAACGAAAAGCTGCGCAAAGAGGTTGAACAGCTGAGAGTTGATTCAGAATCAGACCTTGTGCCTGGCACGATTGATTATGAGCGCCATAGGCTTACCCGAGCCCAGGCTGATGCTCAGGAACTAAAAAATGCAAAAGAGTCCGCTGAGGTGGTGGAGACCGCATTCTGCACGTTCGTGCTGTCGCGGATAGCCGGAGAAATTGCCAGTATCCTTGATGGAATACCTCTGTCGGTTCAGCGGCGCTTTCCGGAACTGGAAAATCGACATATTGATTTCCTCAAGAAGGACATCATAAAAGCCATGAACAAAGCAGCTGCGCTGGATGAAATGATACCGGGGTTGCTGAGTGAATATATCGAACAGTCAGGTTAAGGGGCTACAGCACTCCGCGCGCTCGGGGCTCCGTTCGTTGTACCGACCAGAACCGCAAACGGCGGTTGAGTGGGCAGACGAAAATTATTACCTTCCAAAAGAGTCTGCTTATCAGGAAGGGCGCTGGGAAACGCTGCCGTTTCAGCGTGCGATAATGAATGCGATGGGTAATGACTATATCCGCGAGGTAAATGTCGTTAAGTCTGCCCGAGTAGGCTATTCAAAAATGCTGCTCGGCGTGTATGCGTATTTCATCCAGCATAAACAACGTAACTCGCTTATCTGGTTACCTACCGACGGTGATGCAGAAAACTTCATGAAATCCCATGTCGAACCGACAATCCGGGACATCCCCTCACTGCTGGCGCTGGCGCCCTGGTACGGTAAAAAGCACCGGGACAACACGTTGAGTATGAAACGTTTCTCGAATGGGCGAGGTTTCTGGTGCCTCGGTGGTAAAGCTGCAAAAAACTACCGTGAAAAATCTGTTGATGTGGCGGGTTATGACGAGCTGGCGGCATTTGACGATGATATCGAGAAAGAGGGCTCTCCAACGTTCCTGGGGATAAACGTATTGAAGGGTCGGTCTGGCCTAAATCGATACGAGGATCCACACCCAAAATTAAAGGGACATGCCAGATTGAACGTGCCGCCAAGGAGTCAGAGCATTTCTTGCGCTTCTATGTTCCCTGCCCACATTGTAGGGAGGAGCAGTTCCTTAAATTCGGCGATAAAGAGACGCCATTCGGGTTCAAATGGGCGCCGGGCGATCCTGCCAGCGTTATATATCTGTGTGAACACAATGCCTGCGTAATTAAACAGCAGGAGCTCGATTTTTCGCAGGCGCGGTACATATGTGATGAAACCGGGATCTGGACGCGAGACGGACTTTGCTGGTTTTCATCATCGGGTGCCGAAATTGATCCGCCTGACAGCGTAACCTTTCATATCTGGACGGCCTATAGCCCCTTCACAACCTGGGTGCAAATCGTCAAGGACTGGATCAAGACCAAAGGGGACACGGGAAAGCGTAAGACGTTCGTCAACACAACGCTTGGTGAAACGTGGGAGCCTAAAATTGGTGAGCGTCCTGATGCTGAGGTGATGGCCGAACGTATTGAGCACTTCGGTGCCAGGGTGCCGGAGCGCGTGGCCTATCTTACTGCCGGTATTGACTCACAGCTTGACCGTTACGAAATGCGTGTCTGGGGCTGGGGGCCTGGTGAGGAAAGCTGGCTTATCGACAAAATTATCATTATGGGGCGACATGATGATGAATCCACGCTTCTGAGGTTGGATGAGGCGATCAACAAAACCTATCCGAGGCCTAACGGTGTTGAGATGCTTATTTCCCGCATCTGCTGGGATATCGGTGGCATAGACCCAACGATTGTTTATAACCGCTCGAAAAAGCATGGTCTGTTTCGTGTCATCCCCGTTAAAGGCGCATCTGTCTACGGTAAGCCCGTGGCGAATATGCCTCGTAAGCGTAACAAGAACGGCGTTTATCTCACTGAGGTAGGAACAGACACCGCGAAAGAGCAAATTTATAACCGTTTCACGCTGGTGGCAGAAGGCGACGAACCGCTGGCGGGAGCGGTTCACTTCCCTAATAACCCTGAAATATATGATTTAGCTGAGGCTCAGCAGCTTACGGCTGAAGAGCAGGTTGAGAAGTGGGTAGACGGGAAGAAAAAAATCGTCTGGGACAGTAAAAACGACGAAATGAGGCGCTTGACTGTTTTGTCTATGCACTTGCAGCTCTGCGGATAAGTATCTCCCGCTGGCAGCTGGATCTGGATTCTCTTCTGGCCAGCTTACGGGAAGAAGACACTGGCCGTAAAAATAATAAATCTCTGGCGGATTATGCCAGGGCATTAGCGGGAGATGAATAATGGCAACACAGGCTGAACTGGATGCCGCGCGCGCAGCGTTACATGATCTGATGATGGGAAAACGGGTTGCGACGGTACAGAAAGACGGTCGAAGGGTGGAATTTACGGCGACGTCAGTCAGCGATCTGAAAAAGTACATCGCCGATCTAGAGTCACAGGTCGGTACCACTTCACGACGCCGCGGGCCGGCAAGGTTCTACGCATGAAAATTCCTTCTTTAGTTGGTCCCGACGGGAAAACCTCCCTGAGGGAATATGCAGGCTATCACGCCGGTGGCGGCGGATTCGGTGGGCAGCTAAATGCCTGGAATCCCCAGAGTGAAAGTGCCGACGCCGCACTTCTGCCGAACTTCGCCCGGGGGAATGCCCGTGCTGATGATCTGGTCCGTAACAATGGTTATGCGGCAAACGCCGTTCAGCTTCACCAGGATCACATCGTCGGGTCTTTTTCAGACTGAGTTACTGCCCGAGCTGGCGTTATCTCGGCATTAAAGAAGAGGAAAGCCGGGCATTTGCCAGGGAGGTGGAGGCCGCCTGGTATGAATATGCGGAGGATGACTTTTGCGGGATTGATGCCGAGCGCAAGCGTACCTTTACGATGATGATCCGTGAAGGCGTTGCGACGCACGCATTTAACGGTGAACTGTGCGTCCAGCCCACCTGGGACAGTGATTCATCGCGACTTTTTCGCACGCAATTTAAAATGGTTAGTCCAAAACGCGTGAGTAATCCCGGTAATACAGGTGACACGCGTAACTGTCGCGCGGGTGTCAAAATCAGTGATAGCGGCGCAGCGCTGGGGTACTACGTCAGTGAAGACAGCTACCCTGGCTGGATGTCGCAAAAATGGACCTATATACCACGGGAACTGCCGGGCGGAAGGCCATCATTCATCCATATTTTTGAACCGCTTGAGGATGGACAGACCCGCGGCGCAAAACGTGTTTTACAGCGTGATGGAGCAGATGAAAATGCTCGACACCCTGCAAAATACTCAGCTCCAGAGCGCAATTATAAAAGCTATGTATGCGGCGACAATCGAGAGCGAGCTTGATACCGATACGGCGATGGACTTTATCCTCGGCGCGGATAGTAAGCAGCAAAATAAGCTGACGGGCTGGCTTGGCGAAATGGCAGCATACTACGCTGCAGCGCCGGTTCGCCTCGGTGGCGCGAAAGTGCCTCATCTTATGCCGGGCGATTCCCTGAACCTTCAGTCAGCACAGGATACCGATAACGGTTATTCCACCTTTGAACAATCACTCCTGCGCTATATTTCGGCCGGTCTTGGTGTTTCGTATGAGCAGCTTTCCCGTAACTACTCTCAGATGAGCTATTCGACGGCGCGCGCCAGCGCCAATGAATCCTGGGCGTTCTTTATGGGGCGTCGCAAGTTTGTCGCGGCCCGGCAAGCCTGCCAGATGTTCGTCTGCTGGCTCGAAGAGGCGATTGCGCGCCGGGTTGTCACGCTCCCGTCCAAAGCCAGGTTTAGCTTCCAGGAGGCGAGAACTGCCTGGGGTAACGCCAACTGGATTGGCTCGGGGCGCATGGCTATTGATGGGCTGAAGGAGGTGCAGGAGGCCGTGATGCTGATTGAGGCTGGTCTCAGCACATATGAGAAGGAGTGTGCCAAACGCGGAGATGACTATCAGGAAATATTTTCTCAGCAGGTACGTGAAACTATGGAGCGCCGGAGCGCGGGACTTAAACCTCCGGCATGGGCGGCAGCTGCATTTGAATCCGGGCTGAAAAAATCAAATGAGGAGGTAAAAGATGACGCCAGAGCTGCGTAATCTCCCGCATATTGCCAGCATGGCCTTCAATGAGCCGCTGATGCTTGAACCCGCCTACGCGCGGGTTTTCTTTGCGCGCTGGCAGGCCAGCTGGGTATCACCCGACTGACTGATTCCGCTTCTGGCGTCTCGCTCGGCGCTGAACAAATTGCAGAGCCGCTGGCGCTGTTTGGCGATGACGAGGAAATGGGGCCCCGGCCAGCGCGGAGCTATCAGGTAACAAACGGGATCGCGGTGCTGCCCGTTTCCGGGACGCTGGTCAGCAAAACCCGGTCACTGCAGCCTTATTCCGGTATGACGGGCTATAACGGGGTCATTGCCCGACTGCAGCAGGCAATGAGTGATCCCGGCGTAGACGGTATTCTGCTGGATATGGACACGCCGGGCGGGATGGTGTCCGGGGCTTTCGATTGTGCCGACATTATTGCCCGGATGCGGGATATCAAGCCCGTTTGGGCGCTGGCAAATGATATGAACTGCAGCGCAGGGCAGCTGATTGCCAGTTCTGCATCGCGACGGCTTGTCACGCAAACGGCCAGAACCGGCTCCATCGGCGTCATGATGGCGCACAGTAATTATGGCGCTGCGCTGAAAACTAACGGCGTTGAGGTCACGCTGATTTACAGCGGCGATCATAAAGTCGACGGAAATCCCTACGAAAAACTACCAAAGGACGTTCGCGCTGATTTTCAGACGCGTATCGATGCCACTCGTCAGATGTTTGCCGAAAAGGTTTCCGCTTATACCGGAATGTCAGTGCAGGCCGTACTGGACACCGAAGCGGCCGTCTTCTACGGCCAGGAGTCCGTGGATAACGGTCTGGCGGATGAACTTGTTAACAATACCGACGCGCTCAGCGTGATGCGTGAAGCACTCGACAGACGCAAAAAAACAACCACTGGAGGAACTATGCCATCACCTTCTGCATCTGCAGCGACCAATCAGCCAGCTGGCCAGGCAGCAACACAGACGACTGCACCGGCTGAGCAGGTCACCACCGTTGACACAACAACTGCTGCCTTAACGGACCCGGCAGACCTCAGCGCTCAGGTATCGGCAGCCGTAGCTGCCGAGAATGGTCGCATCATGGGTATTCTGAACTGCGAAGAGGCAAAAGGTCGCGAATCACAGGCCCGTGCGCTGGCCGAAACGCCGGGCATGACGGTCGAGAATGCACAGCGCATTCTGGCCGCGGCGCCGCAAAGCGCCCAGGCGCGTACCGATACGGCGCTGGATCGCCTGATGGAAACCGCGCCAGGCGCTCTTTCAGCAGGGAATGCCTCTGCTGAAGCCGGCGACGATTTATTAAACACCCCCGTTTAAGAGGCTAACATGGCAATCACCGAAGTATTTACTCATACCCAGCCGCTCGGTAACAGCGATCCGGCACACACCGCGTATGCACCGGGCGAACTGACAGCATCCACCCCGGCAATGACCCCGCTCATGCTTGATGTTACGTCCGGCAAGCTAACCGTCTGGGACGGCGAGCATGCAGGTGCAGCAACCGGCATTCTGGCGGTTACCGCTGACCAGAGCAGTGCTGAACTGGCATTTTATAAATCCGGTTCTTTCCGCATCGAAGATGTGCTCTGGCCCTCTGCCGTTACCGACGAAAATATCAAGCGTAACGCGTTCGCCGGTACTGCGATCAGCATCGTTTAATCACCCTCAACTTTCATAAAAGCCGCTTATGCGGCTTTTTTTACGGGAAAAATCTATGTCAGTTTACACAACAGCCCAGCTTCTGGCGGTCAATGAGAAGAAATTCAAGTTCGATCCGCTCTTCCTGCGTATCTTCTTTCGCGAAACTTATCCCTTCAGTACAGAAAAAGTCTACCTGTCGCAAATTCCGGGCATGGTCAATATGGCGCTGTACGTATCGCCGATTGTCTCCGGGAAAGTGATTCGTTCCCGTGGCGGCAGCACGTCGGAATTTACGCCGGGGTATGTGAAGCCAAAACACGAAGTGAATCCGCTGATGACCCTCCGCCGCCTGCCTGATGAAGATCCACAGAATCTGGCCGACCCTGCCTATCGCCGCCGACGCATCATTCTTCAGAACATGAAAGATGAAGAGCTTGCAATTGCGCAGGTAGAAGAAAAGCAGGCCGTTGCTGCAGTCCTCAGTGGTAAATACACCATGACCGGGGAAGCGTTTGAGCCGGTTGAAGTTGATATGGGACGCAGTGCCGGTAACAACATCACCCAGGCGGGTGCAGCTGCCTGGTCTTCTCGCGACAAAAAAACGTACGACCCGACCGATGATATTGAAGCGTACGCGCTTAACGCCAGCGGTGTGGTCAACATTATCGTCTTCGATCCAAAGGGCTGGGCGCTGTTCCGCTCCTTTGACGCGGTGAAGGAAAAGCTGGATACGCGTCGCGGTTCAAGCTCTGAGCTCGAAACCGCCGTAAAAGACCTGGGAATGGCCGTCTCATATAAGGGGATGTATGGCGACGTTGCCATCGTTGTGTACTCCGGTCAGTACATCGAGGATGATGTCAAAAAAAACTACCTGCCGGATCTGACAATGGTGCTGGGAAATACCCAGGCGCGCGGTCTGCGTACCTATGGCTGCATTCTGGATGCAGATGCACAGCGCGAAGGCATTAATGCTTCAACGCGCTATCCGAAAAACTGGGTGCAAACGGGCGACCCGGCTCGCGAGTTCACCATGATTCAGTCAGCTCCGCTGATGCTGCTGCCAGATCCGGACGCGTTCGTTTCAGTCAAGCTGGCATAACTTTCCCCAGTGGCCCTGTTGGGCCACATTTCTGGAGTATTTCCCATGACAGAAAAAGAAACCCTTATCGCCCGACTGAAAGAGCTGGGCGTAAAGCTTGATCGTGAGGTCAACGTCACAGGCACCATCCAGGAGCTTACGTTACGTATTTCTGAGCTCGAAGAGGAACTCGACGAAGACGGCGCCGAGGTGTCCGTTGCCAGCACTACTGCTGGCAGCACCTCGGGCCAGCCCGGCCCAGAGAACACCTCTGGCTCTATTACCGAGAATCCTGCGTCAAATGAACCCGGCGAACTGGTGGCGGTTGAGACACTGGTGACCTTGCACATTGATGCACTTCACGCCACACGCAACGAGTCCCTCTCTATTGTTGAGCCTGGTGTCGTTATTCGCGTGACCGACGCGGAGGCTACCGAACTGATTTCTCAGGGGCTGGCCCGGGAAGTCTGACAGGGGGCTTAATGGCTGATTTCGATAATCTTTTTGATGAAGCGATGGCGCGCGCGGATACCACTATACGTGGAGTGATGGGAACAGAGGCAAGGATAACCTCTGGATCTTTATCCGGCGTCACGCTCCGCGGGGTCTTTGACGATCCAGAGAACATCGGTTTCGCAGAAGCGGGGATCAGAATTGACGGAACCAGGCCGACGTTTTTTGTGAACTCATCGGATGTAAGCGGGCTGGAACGTCTGGACACGCTGAAGGTAAACGGGCGTGAATTTTGGGTTGATCGCGTGGGCCCGGATGATTGCGGTTCCTGCCATGTATGGCTGGGTAGTGGATCACCTCCCGGCGGATCGCGGCGTCGTTAAGGAGCATTCATGTCGATAAAAGGTCTTGAGCAGGCGATTGCTAACCTGGATAGCCTGGACAGAAATATGGTTCCCAATGCCAGCGCATGGGCTGTGAACCGGGTTGCTGCTAATGGCGTCTCGGTTGCCGTCCGAAGAGTGGCGAAAGAAACGGTAGCCGGTGATAACCGCGTTTCGGGGATACCTGTAAAGCTGGTCAGACAAAGGGTGAGAATCAACAAAGCCTCGGCGTCAGGGCACTCAGCGGCCCGAATTAAGGTTAACCGGGGCAACCTTCCCGCCATCAAACTCGGTGCCGCGCAGGTCAGGGCTACGAACCGAAAAGGCCCGCTGGTTCGAAAAAGTAGCGTGCTGAGAATTGGCCGTTATGTTTTTCGCGACGCCTTTATCCAGCGCCTGGCGAACGGCCGCTGGCACGTCATGAAGCGCATTGCAGGAAAAAGTCGTTATCCCATCGACGTGGTCAAAATCCCATTGTCCGCGCCCCTCACTACTGCTTTCGAAGCAGAGAAGAAACGCATGCTTGAAGAGGAAATGCCAAAACAACTTGGCTATGCCCTCAGGCAACAACTGAGGTTGCATCTGACACGATGAAACACACTCTCATTCGCCAGAAAATTATTGATGTGCTTGAAGAGGCCATCGGGATCGACGTCATGTTTTTTGACGGGCGTCCGGCTGTCATTGAGGAGGAGGATTTTCCTGCCGTCGCGGTTTATCTGACCGATGCGGAGTATACCGGCGAAGAACTTGATGCCGATATATGGGCGGCAACGTTACATATCGAGGTCTTCCTGTCATCGCAGGTACCAGATTCCGAACTGGATGAATGGATGGAAAGCCATATCTATCCGGCCCTCGCTGATGTTCCCGGCCTCGATTCACTGTTAACGCTCATGGTTCCACAAGGCTTCGATTACCAGCGCGATGATGCGATGGGGCTGTGGACCTCCGCCGATATGAAATATTCAATCACTTACGAAATGTGAGGAAAACATGCCAACACCAAATCCACTTGCTCCTGTAAAAGGCGCCGGTACCACCCTCTGGCTTTACACCGGAACGGGCAACGCTTTCGCTAACCCACTCTCTGATATCGACTGGAATCGCCTGGCGAAAATCAAAGAACTTACGCCGGGCGAAATGACCGCCGAATCGTATGACGACACTTACCTCGACGACGAGGATGCCGACTGGAACGCGACGGCCCAGGGGGCAAAATCTGCTGGCGATACCTCGTTCACCCTCGCCTGGAAGCCGGGCGAAGAAGGGCAAAAAGACCTGGTCGCATGGTTTATTGATGGCTCAGTACGCTATTACAAAATTAAATACCCGAACGGTACCGTCGACGTTTTCCGCGGCTGGTGCAGCAGTCTGGGTAAAGCCATTCCGGCAAAAGAGGTCATTACCCGTACAGCGAAAATCACCAATACCGGCAAGCCGGAGCTGGCTGAAGAAAGCGGGACCCCGAATATCCCCGTGACCGGCGTTACGCTCGATAAAGCCACGGCAAGCGTGGTCGTTGGCGCAACCACAACGCTCAATGTGACGGTTAACCCTGCCAGTGCCTCAGATACCTCGTTCCGCGTGGCAACCTCCGACGGGGCAAAAGCAACGGTCACCGTTAGCGGCAACGCGATCACCGTCACCGGCGTGGCGGCAGGTACCGCTGACGTTATTGTTATGACCAGCGATGGTAATTTCGTAGCGGTCTGCAAAGTCACCGTAACTGCAGCGTAAGGAAGGACGCATGTTTCTGAAAAAAGAGAAGTTCACCTGGCAAACAGAATCCATGACCATCTTCGAGCTGTCGGCGCTGCAGCGTATTGAGTACATCACGTTTATGGCCGCAGAGGAAAAGGCCGTCAGCGCTGACAGCGACGGCATCAGCGATCAGGAAATGACGGCCAGGCTGATTGGCTCAAATATTCGCTGCGGTGCGCGTTTGATCGCGATGTCTTTGTGGCATAACGATCCGGCTGGCACGGATGTGGAGACGCTTTATCAGCAGGTGCTTAGCGGCTGGCCGCCGGAGGCGATCGGTAAAGCAGAAATGGAAATAAAGCTGCTCTCCGGCATGCTCGTTCCGGTTGATGATGACAACGTTGCCGATCCGGATGCCTCTGTGGAGGCCGAAAGCGCTGAACCCGTTACGGCGGAAAAGCCCTTGCCAGCGAGCTGAAGTTTGTCCTGAATCTGGCGCGCGAGTTCGGGCGACCCGACTGGCGCGCCATGCTGGCTGGAATGACTTCCAGTGAGCTGGGCGACTGGCACCAGTTCTACCGGGAGCATTATTTTCAGGACGCGCAGCTCGATGCGCATTTCTCAGAGCTGCTTTATTCCATCTCCACTCTTTTCTTCCGCGACCCGGAACTTACCCCCGCACATTTCAGCCTGCTTTCTCCTTCGGATGTCGTCATCAGCGATGAAGAGCCGGATGATGACACGCTGATGACCGCCGCTGAGGGGATAACAGGAGGTATCCGATATGGCCCAGCAGATTAGCGATCTGGTTATTAAGCTGGATGTTGACCGCGCAACCTTCAGCGAGCAGGTCGCCCGAATCAAAGGGCAACTGACAGGAATGGCGGATGAGTCTGATAAAGTTCAGGCGCGAATGCAGCGTGCTGCGGACCGTCAGAGCGCTGCACTAAAGAGCGTGGGCGACGCTGGCGCGGCGGCCGCCGCAGACATGAAAGCCCGTCAGTCAGCCGCAACGGAAGGGCTGACAAAAGACTGGCAGAACGTTTCCAGGTCCGTTGATGAAACTCATCGCCGCGTGACCGAACTTAACCAACGCATGCGTGAGAATGACGGGCAGGCTGCAGCGCTTGCCCGCCGACAGGATGAACTGGCGGCATCATTTTTCCGCCAGATTGACGGCGTTCGCCAGCTCAATGGTGAAACACAGTCGCTTGCGAACGTGCAGGCGCGCTTTCGCGCAGCGAGGGCACAGGGCAACATAACCCAGCAGGATTATCTCGCCCTTATTTCCCGCACCACGGCCCGGCAAAAAGAACTGCAGATCGTGGAGGAAAAATCGGCCGCAGCGCGCACGCGATTCCTCAGCCAACTGAAGCAACAGGTTGCAGAGCAAAAGCTCTCCGGTACCGAGCTGCTGCGCATGAAGGCGGCGCAGGTCGGTGCCAGCGATGCGGCTGAAGTTTATATCCGCAAGCTTGAAGCTGCCAAAGTGGCCACGCACGGTCTGGGGCTGCAAAGTGCTGCTGCCCGGCAAGAGCTGGGGGTACTTATCGGCGAGGTCATGCGCGGTAACTTCGGTGCGCTGCGCGGCTCCGGGATCACGCTGGCAAACAGGGCAGGATGGATAGACCAGCTGCTGTCGCTGCGCGGGCTTGGGATCGCCGGCCTGGTTGGTGGGATTGCCGCGGCGGTATTCGGACTGGGTAAGGCCTGGTATGACGGCAGCAAAGAGTCTGAGGAATTTAACAGGCAGCTGATCCTGACCGGGAACTACGCGGGGAAAACGTCAGGGCAGCTGCAGGCGCTGGCGCGCTCGCTGGCAGGTAATGGCATCACGCAGCATGCCGCTGCAGGCGTGCTGGCGCAGGTCGTTGGCAGCGGCGCGTTCAGCGGGAATGACGTCAGCATGGTCAGCAATGTTGCCGCCAGGCTGCAGCAGGCTACCGGACAGGCCGTCGACGAAACCATAAATCAGTTTAAGCGCCTGAAGGATGATCCGGTTAACGCGGTCGCGACGCTCAACGATTCCCTTCATTTTCTGACAGCCACCCAGTATGAACAGATAGCTTCTGCTCAGGCGCTGGGGGATTCTCAGAAGGCCGCCGAGCTGGCCATGCGGGCATATTCCGACGCGGTCATTCAGCGCGCCGGTGCGGTCGAGGATAATCTCGGAACCCTCGAAAAAGCCTGGAACTGGGTGAAGAATGCCGCCTCCGGTGCGTGGGATGCGATGCTTGGCATAGGGCGTAATCCTGACACCGCGATGAAGCGCCAGGACTCTTTTGCTGAATGGCAGGCAGCAGAGAAGGAGTACCGCGCGCTTTCCAGCAATCTTAAGGTCGACCCGGATTATGCCGGTAACAACGTTCTGCAGAAAGCGGATGCGGAAAGGCTGAGAAACGCGCGCCAGCAGGTGGAGCTGAAAAAGCAGGCTTACGATCTTGCCGATCAGCAATATGCCCAGGAAGGGCTGGCAGCCGCGCGGGAAAAAATGCGGACGGACCAGCAGGCTCAGGCAATCCGCAACCAGCAGCAGTTTAACCAGCTGGTGGAGTCCGGCGCGACGGCGGCAGAAAAGCGGGCTTCAGCAGAGAAAAAGCTCAGTCAGCTTATTGAGAAAAACCGCCAGGATGCGAAAGACGGTGTCGCCACGCTGTGGACTGAAAAGGACATTGCCGCTGCCCGCGCCGGGATTGAAAAGCAGTGGAAGGATCCAAAAACGCCGAAAGGCAAAAGCTACTCAACGCCCGCCGGGGATAAAGCCGAGGAAAAGGCGCAGGCCGAACTTCTCACCCTTCAGGCCCAGCTTAAAACGCTTGAGCAGCATACCAGCGTTAACGACGTCATAAGCAAACAGCGTCAGGATCTCTGGCAGACTGAAAATCAGTTCACCGTTCTGCAGGAGGCCGCGGGGCGTCGTCAGCTTACGGCGCAGGAAAAATCCCTGCTGGCGCACAAGGAAGAAACGCTCGAGTACAAGCGGCAGCTGGCCGATCTGGGAGATAAGGTTGCCAGCCAGCAAAAGCTCAACCAGCTGGCCGATCAGGCCGTGAAGTTTGAGCAGCAGCAAAAAGCCGCCAGGGCGGGCCTGCAGGCTCAGTCTGAGGGGGTATCCACCCGGGAAGCCGGGCGACAAACTACGCTGCAGCGTCTCAGCGAAAGCTATTCGTACAACCCTCAGGCGCAGCAAAAGGTTCTCGAAGAGCAAAGGGCGACGTTCGAGGCTGAAGATGCCCTGCGCGCAAACTGGCTGGCCGGTGCGAAACAGGGCTGGGCCGAATATCAGGATTCAGCGACAAACGTTTTCAGCTCTGTTCAGCAGATTTCGCAGGCTACGTTCAGCGGGCTGGCGGGCCAGCTTACCAGCCTGACGACAACCGGGAAGGCGAGCTTCAGGGACTTCACCAGCTCGATCCTTAAAATGATTGTCTCCGTTATCAACCAGCTGCTGGTGGCCTACACCATCCAGAGCGCAATGGGCTGGGTGAGTGGCGGTACCAATACAGTATCTGCAGGTCAGTCATTTTCGGTACCGTCTTTCCGCCCTGCGGGCTTTGACGCAGGCGGCTTTACCGGGCACGGCGGCAAGTACGAGCCAGCCGGTATCGTTCACCGCGGGGAGTTCGTCTTCACCAAAGAGTCAACCAGCCGCATCGGCGTGGCCAATCTTTATCGGCTGATGCGAGGGTATGCCTCCGGTGGTCTGGTCGGCGGGGGGAGCGCAGCAGCTTCTGGTATCGGTGGGATTAACGTTTACGCACCCGTTTCAGTGACTACAGCGCAGTCTAACGATACGAAGCAGCAACAGAGTGGCGATGGTGCACTTGCTCAGGCTTATCAGAAAGTGGTTGATCGTTCGGTCCGCGAGGGCATCGCGCGCGAAACAAGGCCTGGGGGAATCATCTGGAATGCCACTAAACAGAGGTAAATGATGGCCATAGAGCATTTTGCATGGAAGATTCAGGCAGCAAGCCAGCCCACTCTGAGCAGCAAAGATACAGTCAGAACGGCGCAGTTCGGTGATGGGTACAAGCAGGTAAGTGGTTCTGGCCTGAACGATGAGGTTCTAAATTATGCCTTTTCTTTTACTGGCGATCCGGTAATAGCCAGAGAGATTCATTCATTTCTGCGGAGGCATAAAACCAAGTCTTTCACATTCACTCCACCTGGTGGTGATTTAGCCCTCTGGCGTGTTGAGGCTGACAGCCTTCAGCGAGTCACCCTGAATAAAAAAGTGGAAACCGTAACCGCAACGTTTGAACAGGCATTTACACCATGAGCCTTAATGCTGATTATCAAAAACTCGAGCCGGGCAATGAAGTCCGGCTTTTTTCTGTCGATGGTACGGCCTTCGGAATGTCAGATGTGCTTTTCTTCCATGCGCATAATATCGCGCATACACCAGAAGAGATTGATGCTGCTGGTGGGGATGAAAGTAAACTGCCTGCGAAATCCATCTGGTGGCAGGGGCAGGAATATAAAGCGTGGCCCTGTCAGATTGAGGGGATTGAGGTTTCCACCAGTGGGAGCAGCGCGCAGCCTAAATTATCGGTTGCTAACCTCGACAGCTCTATCACTGCGCTCTGTCTAGCCTATGATGATCTGCTGCAGGCGAAGGTCACGATCCATGATACGTTGGCCAGCTACCTTGATGCCCGAAATTTTCCAGGCGGGAACCCCACGGCAGACCCTACGCAGGAAAAGGTGAAAGTATTTTACATTGATGCCAAAAGCGCAGAGACAAACGAGGCCGTGGAATTCACACTTTCAAGTCCGATGGACCTGCAGGGACTGATGATTCCGACGCGTCAGCTGCATTCGCTCTGTACCTGGTGCATCCGGAACAAGTATCGCACCGGCGACGGCTGCGACTATGCCGGTACCAACTATTTCGACAAAAACAATAACCCGGTCAGCGTTCCGTCCCTGGATGAATGCAGCGGCACTCTGACGGCCTGCAAACTTCGGTTCGGCGAAAATAACGAACTCTCGTTTGGAGGCTTCCCGGGGACGTCTTTGATCAGGAGCTGATATGCGACAGAAAACCATTGATGCCATTATGGCGCATGCTACAGCTGAATATCCTCGTGAGTGCTGTGGCGTCGTGGTGCAGAAAAGCCGCGTTGAACGTTATTTTCCGTGCCGTAATCTTGCAGCGGCGCCAGAGGACAATTTTGTCCTTTGTCCGGAAGATTACGCAGCAGCTGAAGACTGGGGAACTGTGATCGCCATCGCTCACAGTCACCCTGATGCCACGACGCAACCAAGCGAACTGGATAAAGCGCAATGCGATGCAACGCTTTTACCCTGGCACATCGTGAGCTGGCCGGAGGGGGATTTACGTACCATTCAGCCGCGCGGAGAACTGCCGCTGCTGGAGCGTCCCTTTGTGCTTGGTCACTTTGACTGCTGGGGTCTGGTCATGAGCTATTTCCGGCAAACCCACGGTATCGAGCTACACGACTATCGGGTTGACTATCCATGGTGGGAAAAGGGCTTTTCGGACAACTTCTATCAGGATTGCTGGTACGAGTGCGGTTTCAGAGAGTTCGACGGACCACCGAGGCCAGGCGATATGGTGATCATGCAGGTCCAGGCCGAAAAGTGGAATCACGCGGGGATCTTGCTTGAAGGAAACATGCTTCTGCACCATCTCTACGGACATCTGAGCCAGCGAGTACCGTATGGTGGTTACTGGCAGGAACGGACGATGAAGATTCTACGTTACAAATCTCTATGCTAACCTTTACAAAATTTCAAAGGAGCATGAAAATGAAAAATCTACTCTTTGCGCTGGTCATTGCATTGGCTGGCTGCTCTGTAAATTCCCTCGAATCTCAAAAGCCTATTTTCTCTGAGCATACATCCAAGAGCACCGATCAGGTTAACAGATGCCTAGCCCCTAAATGGGTGGAACTTCGTTCTTCAAGCTCCAGCATACCCACTGAGTCAGGTTACAAAATAACAGCATCAGACGATATATTCGGTGCTCTTTCAGTTGTAAATATCGATAAATCACAAAACGGCGGAAGTGATATTAAAGTTTATGCCGTCGCAAAAGGATGGAACGATCACTGGGCTATGGCCGCCAGATCATGCCTTTGATAAGACATAAATAAGACAAGCCACCTAAGGGTGGCTTTTTTTATGGAGAAAGAAAATGTGTGAGGTCATGTGACCTGCCCCCACGATTAGATACAACACTCAGTTAGTAACGTCGGAATCTTCATTCTCAGAATGACCCTTTCTCCAGCCCGCTGCAAATTCAGACGGTGTCTGATAATTCAGCGTGGAGTGCGGGCGGCATTCGTTATAATCCTGCCGCCAGTCATTAATAATTTTCCTGGCATGAACGATATCGCTGAACCAGTGCTCATTCAAACATTCATCGCGAAATCGTCCGTTAAAGCTCTCAATAAATCCGTTCTGCGTTGGCTTGCCCGGCTGGATTAAGCGCAACTCAACACCATGCTCAAAGGCCCATTGATCCAGTGCACGGCAAGTGAACTCCGGCCCCTGGTCAGTTCTTATCGTCGCCGGATAGCCTCGAAACAGTGCAATGCTGTCCAGAATACGCGTGACCTGAACGCCTGAAATCCCAAAGGCAACAGTGACCGTCAGGCATTCCTTTGTGAAATCATCGACGCAGGTAAGACACTTGATCCTGCGACCGGTGGAAAGTGCGTCCATGACGAAATCCATCGACCAGGTCAGATTGGGCGCCGCCGGACGGAGCAGCGGCAGACGTTCTGTTGCCAGCCCTTTACGACGTCTTCTGCGTTTTACGCCCAGGCCACTGAGGTGATAAAGCCGGTACACGCGCTTATGATTAACATGAAGCCCTTCACGGCGCAGCAACTGCCAAATACGACGGTAGCCAAAACGCCTGCGCTCCAGTGCCAGCTCAGTGATGCGCCCTGATAAATGCGCATCAGCAGCCGGACGGTGAGCCTCATAGCGGCAGGTCGACAGGGATAAACCTGTAAGCCTGCAGGCACGACGTTGCGACAGACCGGTCGCATCACACATCAACATCACGGCTTCCCGCTTCTGGTCTGTCGTCAGTACTTTCGCCCAAGAGCCACCTGAAGCGCCTCTTTATCCAGCATGGCTTCGGCAAGCAGCTTCTTGAGTCTGGCGTTCTCTTCCTCAAGCGACTTCAGGCGCTTAACTTCAGGCACCGCCATACCGCCATACTTCTTACGCCAGGTGTAAAACGTGGCATCGGAAATGGCATGCTTGCGGCAGAGTTCACGGGCGGGTACCCCAGCTTCGGCTTCGCGGAGAATACTGATGATCTGTTCGTCGGAAAAACGCTTCTTCATGGGGATGTCCTCATGTGGCTTATGAAGACATTACTAACATCGGGGTGTACTAATCAACGGGGAGCAGGTCACATGACCCGCATTGAACTCGGCGGTGTTTTGGGTAAAACCTATGGAAAGGTCCACCACCGACTAATTCGTACTACCGCAGAGGCAATCAACTCTCTCACAAAAACAATAAACGGGTTGGAGAAGTTTTTAATAACAAGTAAAGCCAGAGGGCTAACTTATGCCGTCTTTAAGGATAAGAAAAATATCGGAAAAGACGATTTTGGTTTTCCCGTGACTGGTGAAGTTATTCGAATTGTTCCCCTGGTGATTGGAAGTAAAAAAGCGGGGGTATTACAGACAATTCTCGGTGCTGTGCTTGTAGTTGTTGGGGTTGCAGTAGGTTATCTCTCCGGTGGCACATTATCAGCTGTGGGGTATGGTGCTGCAAAATTAGGTGCCGCAATGATGCTTGGAGGTGTTGTTCAAATGCTATCACCTCAACCAACGGGATTGGCCAGCAAACAAAGCTCGGATAATCGCGCCTCATACGCATTCGGTGGAGTGACAAATACTGCTGCTCAGGGCTACCCGGTACCGCTACTTTATGGTCGCCGGCGAATCGGCGGAGCGATTATTTCAGCCGGAATTTATGTCGAAGATCAGCAGTAGATAACAAACCTTTTTTCAGGCCACCTTCGGGTGGCTTTTTTATGGGCGCAATATGGCTACAGAAAAAGTGTTAAAGGGCCGCAAGGGCGGCAGCTCCAGTTCCCGAACCCCTACTGAACAGCCAGATGATCTTCAATCTGTAGCGAAGGCTAAAATCCTCGTTGCGCTTGGGGAAGGGGAGTTTGCAGGGCAGCTAACCGGCAAAGATATCTACCTGGACGGAACGGCGCTGGAGAACTCCGACGGCTCACAAAACTTCAGCGGCGTGACGTGGGAGTTTCGCGCGGGAACGCAGGCACAAAATTACATTCAGGGCATTCCCGGTACCGAAAACGAAATCAGCGTGGGTACTGAAGTTTCCAGTGTTACCGCATGGACACGCACTTTCACTAACACCCAGCTATCGGCAGTACGCCTGCGTCTGAAATGGCCGTCTCTGTTTAAACAGGAAGATGACGGGGATTTGGTCGGCTATTCGATCAACTATGCGATTGACCTGCAGACTGACGGCGGAACATGGCAGACGGTACTCAATACCAGCGTGACCGGGAAAACAACCTCTGGTTACGAGCGTAGCCAACGAATTGATTTACCTCAGGCTGGCAGTACCTGGACCATCAGACTGCGTAAAATTACAGCCGATGCTAACAGCGCGAAGATTGGCGACACGATGACACTGCAGAGCTTCACTGAGGTGATCGACGCCAAGTTGCGCTATCCGAACACCGCGCTGCTGTACATTGAATTCGACTCTAGCCAGTTTAACGGCTCAATCCCGCAGATCTCGTGTGAGCCCCGCGGACGTGTTATCCGTGTTCCTGATACTTATGACCCTGAAACCCGAACCTATAGCGGTACATGGACCGGGGCGTTTAAATGGGCATGGACAGATAACCCGGCGTGGATTTTTTACGATCTGGTGGTTACAGATCGTTTCGGTCTTGGTAACCGGCTTACTGCGGCTAACATCGATAAATGGACGTTGTATCAGGTGGCTCAGTATTGCGATCAGCAGGTACCGGACGGCAAAGGCGGAAGCGGTACCGAACCACGGTATACCTGCAACGTCTATATCCAGGACCGTAACGACGCTTACACTGTGTTGCGTGATTTTGCCGCTATCTTCCGCGGCATGACTTACTGGGGCGGGGATCAGATCGTTGCCCTGGCTGACATGCCACGTGATGTTGATTACAGCTATACGCGCGCGAACGTTATTGACGGTCGCTTCACCTATTCGAGCAGCACCACTAAAACCCGATACACCACAGCGCTGGTATCCTGGTCCGATCCGGATAACGCCTACGCTGACGCGATGGAGCCCGTTTTTGAGCAGGCGCTGGTGGCACGTTACGGCTTTAATCAACTGGAGATGACGGCTATCGGATGCACCCGGCAATCAGAAGCAAACAGAAAAGGCCGCTGGGGCATCCTCACCAACAATAAAGACCGTGTTGTTTCGTTCGATGTCGGCCTGGATGGAAACATACCACAGCCGGGCTACATCATCGCCGTGGCTGACGAACTGCTTTCCGGAAAGGTTATGGGCGGCCGCATCAGCTCCGTTAACGGTCGCGTTATCAAACTTGACCGCGTGGCAGATGCGGCAGCAGGTGATCGCCTTATTCTCAACCTACCTTCCGGAGCGTCGCAGAGCAGGACCATTCAGGCCGTGAACGGTGAATCAGTCACAGTCACCACGGCATACAGTGAGACGCCACAGGCCGAAGCTGTTTGGGTGGTGGAATCTGACGAGCTTTACGCTCAGCAGTACCGCGTTGTCAGCGTAAGCGATAACGATAATGGCACCTTCTCGATCACCGCTGCATGGCACGATCCGGATAAATATGCCCGTATCGATACAGGCGCAATTATCGACCAGCGGCCAATAAGTGTAATACCGCCTGGTAATCAGTCACCGCCAGCTAACATCGTGATCAGCTCGTTTTCTGTGGTTCAGCAGAATATCAGCGTCGAAACGATGCGCGTCAGCTGGGACCAGGCGCAGAACGCTATCGCCTATGAGGGACAGTGGCGCCGCAATGACGGAAACTGGGTGAACATGCCGCGCAGCTCCACCACGTCATTTGACGTCCCGGGGATTTATTCCGGGCGCTACCTGGTGCGCGTGCGCGCAATTAATGCCGCTGAAATTTCCTCAGGATGGGGATATTCAGAAGAGAAGACCCTGACCGGCAAAGTAGGTAATCCGCCTAAGCCAGTAGGATTCACGGCCACGGGCATTAACTGGGGGATCCGTCTGAACTGGGGTTTTCCGGCAAACACCGGCGATACGCTAAAAACGGAAATTCAGTACACTGCCAACAGTGACTTTTCAGATCCACTCTTGCTCTCAGATGTGCCTTATCCATCTGCGGAATACATCCAGCTCGGCCTTAAAGCAGGGCAGGAATTCTGGTACCGCGCGCAACTGGTAGACAGAACGGGTAACGAGTCCGGTTATACCGACTGGATCAGGGGGATGTCTAACGATAACGCCGATGATTATTTGGGTGATATTGCAGACGATTTCCTTACCTCTGCTGATGGGGAGCGCCTCACTGGTGACATCGATACCAACATTGAAGGAATTCTTCAGAACGCCCTCGCGAACCACGGAACAGTCGAGCATCAGTGGGCACAATACGGGGAAGTGCGTGCCGATATCCTTGTTGTTAAAACGACGATTGCTGAGGTGGATAAGGCAATGGCCGAACTATCAACGCAGGTACAGGCGCAGATTGAGGACGTAACTTCAGCGCTGGAGGATAAGCTTACCGCCGTCGTTGATGCCTCAGGCGCTTCGGCGATCTATACCCTCAAAGCTGGCGTTAGGATAAACGGCATCATGTATAACGCCGGGATGTCGATTGCCGTTCTGGCGCAGGCAGGGCAGCCGATCGTTACCCGCGTTGGTTTCAACGCTAACCAGTTCGTGCTGATGAGTGGCAGTGGTGATACCCAGTATTCACCGTTCGCGGTGATAAATGGCCAGGTATTTATCAGCTCGGCGTTTATTCAGGATGGCACGATCACCAATGCCAAAATCGGCAATTTCATCCAGTCAAATAATTATGTTGCAGGGTCGCAGGGATGGCGAATTGATAAAAACGGGACGTTCGAAATTAACGGCGTAGCTGGAGGGGGGAGAATGCTGATAACCAGCACTCTTATTCAGATTTACGACAGCAACAACGTGCTGCGCGTCAGAATGGGGTTATGGTAATGCCGCAGGGTTTACAATGCTGGGATAGTGCAGGGCGTATTGCTGTAGATCTAACTGATTATGCAATCAGATATATAGGGAGCACATCTGTAACGTTTGCTGCTGGAGAAACAGTAAAAGACGTTTACTTTTCGGGTATAACTCAGGATGGCTCATTTATAACGATTGTAACGACGGGGGTCACTGCGAATGAATATTACTGCCGCGCTTTTAATGGCGGCTTCACTGCATTCTATTTACCAACCACTGGTAGCCCTGCATTCACTTTCACAGTTGAGGTGGCTTTGTTGAATAAATCAGATTTCGGGTAAGTCTCCCCCGTAGGGGGTTGTGTTTTCAGGCAATACGCACGCTTTCAGGCATACCTGCTTTCGTCATTTTGTTCAGCGCTCGTACCAGGGCCATAGCCTCCGCAACCTGACCATCGTAGTCACGCAGCGTCAGTGAACCCCCGAACTGCTGTTTTACCCGGTACATCGCCGTTTCCGCTATCGAGCGACGGTTGTAATCTGTTGTCCATTTCCACCGCGCATTACTCCCGGTCATTCGCTGATTCGCAACAGCACGGTTACGGTCTGCATATTCACCGGGCCAGTAACCCGCGCCTTTTCGGGGCGGGATAAGCGCGCTGATTTTCTTACGCCGCAGTTCATCGTGACAGAGCCGGGTGTCGTAAGCGCCGTCTGCCGATGCTGCCCCGATTTTCCGGTGGGTTTGCCGGATTAACCCGGGGAAGGCCTCTGAGTCCGTAACGTTGTTCAGCGACAGGTCAGCGCAGATGATTTCATGTGTTTTACTGTCAACGGCGAGATGCAGCTTACGCCAGATACGGCGGCGTTCCTGGCCATGCTTTTTGACTTTCCACTCGCCTTCACCGAAGACCTTCAGCCCGGTGGAATCAATTACCAGGTGTGCGATTTCACCCCGGGTGGGCGTTTTGAAACTGACATTAACCGACTTTGCCCGCCTGCTGACACAGCTGTAATCCGGGCAGCGTAGCGGAACGTTCATCAGAGAAAAAATGGAATCAATAAAGCCCTGCGCAGCGCGCAGGGTCAGCCTGAATACGCGTTTAATGACCAGCACAGTCGTGATGGCAAGGTCAGAATAGCGCTGAGGTCTGCCTCGTGAAGAAGGTGTTGCTGACTCATACCAGGCCTGAATAGCTTCATCATCCAGCCAGAAAGTTATGGAGCCACGGTTGATGAGGGCTTTATTGTAGGTGGGCCAGTTGGTGATTTTGAACTTTTGCTTTGCCACGGAACGGTCTGCGTTGTCGGGAAGATGCGTGATCTGATCCTTCAACTCAGCAAAAGTTCGATTTATTCAACAAAGCCACATGACGGCTAAAAATACCATTGCTGCTATCAGAAATAACGTTAACTTTCCTTTTTACACAGTCGATGTTGACGTGAATATCACCACCAAGTGATAAGCGCGCTGCATCTACTGGGTAATCCATTTTGAAATTATATTCTTTTTCATGGCCAGAGCAGCCAAACATAAAAAATGTAATGGCTGTGAGTAAAAGACGAGTTTTCATATAATTCCCTTTTGTTGTTATGGGTGAATTTTAATCTAATGATGTGTTTTTTCTCAAACACAAAAGGGTTTTTATCCTCAAAAATTTGACCTCGCTCCGGCGGGGTTTTTTATTGCCCGAAAGGAGCGCATATGTCTGCAGGAACTATCACCCTGACAAACGGGTCCGCTATTGTTGGCGGTTCAGGAATCTCATTCGCAACCGAACTTGCCGCAGGTGACTTTATTGTCTCAACTGTGGGTGGTGTACCTTATACGCTGCCGGTGAAATCGGTCGAGAGCAATACCCAGCTGACGCTGGTCAGCAACTTTACCGGGCCAACGCAATCCGGTGCGGCCTGGTCAGCAGTTCCCCGCGTGGCGCTGAACATGGTAACTGCCGCGCTGGTGGCGCAAAGTGCTGAAGCACTGCGTGGACTGAATTACGACAAACAGAACTGGCAGCAGGTTTACAGCGCCGCCGGAAACATCACAGTGAAGCTGCCAGACGGCACTACCTTCACCGGCCCGTCATGGAAATATCTGTCTGACAATATGGCGACTAAGAGCGGCGGGGCCGTACCTGTTAATCAGGGCGGTACCGGATCGACAACCGCATCAGGCGCTCGCACAAACCTCGGTTTAGGCACATTCGTTACCCAAGAAGATCAGAGCATCGTCTATGGTCCGTCGCAGGATCATGCGCTTGTCGTACGAAAAGACGAATGGGGCGTCGTTGTTTCGGATAATGGTAATCCGGTACCACTCGGAACCCGTTATGGTGGAACGGGTGCAACCACCGGAGATTACTGGGGAGCCTGTACTAACATTGGAGCCATTAGACAAAAGACAGCACGGTTTGCGCCTGGTGATACACCTACGAACATTTACTGGAAAAACAGTACCGGTTTCATTACTGGCCAGGTTGAAGGTGGAGCCGTAGGGGCATGGATTGATATTACCTCTGCCGATGAAGCCGCCCGAATGCAGCTAATAGGTTTTTATGGCGACAATAATGGTAAACGTGGGTTCGGTTACAAGGTCTATAACCCCAACTCTCAGTCCTGGTACAATCTCGCCGTAGTGCGTGATACAAGCAACACAACCGTAGATAGCAACGGGTTTATCAAAATCGCGTCACCAATCGTGAAGATTTACGGTGACGGACGATATGATACTAACGATGAAACAGAAGGCGTCACGGTCACTCGTCTGGATGTAGGCCAATATCTCATTGATGGGTGCGAAGCACTCAATTCTGATGCTGCCTGGGGCGGCATTGATGGTGGTTTTGATATCCCCACAGACCGCAACAAACAGCCCCTGATCTGGCTGGATTATGAGGTTAATGCTGCCGGTTCAGTGTTAGTGAAAACCTATCACCGCACGCATCCAGACGCACCATCATTTGCCAGAAATGAAAAGGACGGAGTGAGTAATGGCGATCCTGTCGACATTCCGCGCGACCAGTTTGTGTCCGTTCGTGTCGAAATGCCTGCTGATTCCTTATACAACAAAAAACACAGAGCTGCAGAGCAGGCCCTCACTGCCGATAAAGTTGAATAAAGGTCGGTTTAGGAAACAGTGCCACCAGGAACGTCGGAACAACTGCGGGAGCTGTGGCGGCCGGGGATGATTCGCGACTAAACACCATTAACGGAAAGACGGGCGGGTCTGTTAAAGGTGATTACATTGTGCTTGATAATAATTACGGGCACACCACGCAACTTATGACGTATAACCCCGGTACCGCTGGCACTCATTTCGGCGGGATGATAATGAAAAGGCCAAACTCTCAGGGTTATATTTCAAGCCAATATACAACCACTGATTACGAGGTGGCATCTGTAGCTATCGGAATTGATGCGCCAAGTGGAAGCGTCTCATGGATTTTCAACCGCAATGGACAAGCCGTGGGTAACTGGCAACCACCTTCCGATCGCAGAATTAAACACAATATTAAACGTATTGCCGATCCGTTAACTGCAATGCGTTCATTATCAGGATGTGAATGGGACTGCCTTGATAATGGATTGCATGGATATGGTTTCATAGCTCAGGAAGTTGAGGACTCATTCCCGCAAGCTGTGACAGTGGCGGGGGATATTAAGCTGAATGATGGATCCATTGTAGAGGACGCGAAAACGGTAGATACGTTCGGCCTCTCGTCCGCGCTTCATCACGAAGCTATTCTTGCCTTAATGGATCAAATTGAAGATTTAAAGAAACAGGTAGAGGCGTTGCAGTCCGGAAGTTGAGTAAACCGCCGCCCATCGCATGCAGGAATGGTCGGCGGCTAAAATCTGCTCATTAAGAGTTACTGCCATAAAATTTACAAAACTCATAACTCGAAGCGCGTGAGAAACTTAGAAACGAAACGGCGAAGCTTTAAGCAGCCGCTGCTGAGCCTGCATCTTGCGGACACTTACAAATAAAACTACTGTATATAAAAACAGTATTTGAGGTGTGTGCAATGGAATTCATCAGGCCAACAGAACTGCGAGAAATTATCGCTCTTCCGCTTTTCAGTGACTTAGTACAGTGTGGTTTCCCAAGCCCCGCAGCTGATTACGTTGAACAGCGTATCGATCTCAATGAGCTACTTGTCGCTCATCCGAGTTCCACCTATTTCGTCAAAGCCGCAGGTGATTCAATGATCGAAGCCGGGATCAGCGACGGCGACCTGCTGGTGGTGGACAGCTCCAGGACTGCTGAGCACGGTGACATTGTCATCGCTGCGGTGGAAGGGGAGTTCACTGTTAAACGCCTGCAGCTGCGCCCGACCGTCCAGCTCATTCCAATGAACAGCGCCTACTCACCGATCATCGTCGGTAGCGAGGACACTCTCGATGTGTTTGGTGTCGTGACTTTCATCGTTAAATCTGCGAGCTGAACATGTTTGCGCTCTGTGATGTGAATTCGTTCTACGCATCATGCGAGACGGTGTTCAGACCTGATCTGAGGGGGCGGCCGGTGGTCGTGCTCTCGAATAACGATGGCTGTGTAATTGCACGCAGCGCCGAGGCCAAGGCCGCTGGAATTACCATGGGTGAGCCGTTCTTCAAGCAAAAAGAGTTGTTCCGGCGCGCTGGTGTTGTTTGCTTCAGCAGCAATTACGAGCTGTACGCAGACATGTCCAACAGGGTGATGACAACGCTGGAGGAAATGAGCCCTCGCGTCGAAATCTACAGTATCGATGAAGCTTTTTGTGACCTGACAGGTGTTCGCAACTGCCGGAATCTGACTGAGTTCGGCAAAGAGATCCGCGCGACGGTTCTGAAGCGTACGCACCTGACTGTCGGGGTTGGCATTGCCCAGACAAAGACACTGGCGAAGCTCGCCAATCACGCAGCCAAGAAATGGCAGCGCCAGACCGGCGGGGTGGTCGATTTGTCCAATATCGATCGCCAACGGCGGTTGTTGGCTATCGTGCCTGTAGAAGATGTATGGGGCGTAGGCAGGCGCATCAGTAAGAAGTTGAACGCCATGGGCATCAAAACAGCTCTGGACCTCTCAGAACAAAGCACCTGGATTATCCGTAAACACTTTAACGTGGTACTTGAGCGAACGGTCAGGGAGCTGCGCGGCGAACCATGCCTCGATCTGGAAGAGTTTGCACCAGCAAAGCAGGAAATTGTCTGCAGCAGGTCGTTCGGTGAACGCGTTACTGAGTACGAACAAATGAGGCAAGCCATTTGCTCTTATGCCGCCCGAGGCGCTGAAAAACTACGTGGTGAGCATCAGTATTGCCGCTTTATTTCTGCATTCGTGAAAACCTCTCCCTTTGCGCTTAATGAGCCATATTACGGCAACAGTGCGTCAATGAAACTTCTCACTCCTACACAGGATTCTCGCGACATCATTAACGCCGCGGTAAAGTGCCTGGATAAAATCTGGAAGGATGGCCACAGGTACCAGAAAGCCGGCATTATGCTGGGTGATTTCTTCAGTCAGGGGGTAGCCCAGCTCAACTTGTTCGATGAAAACGCGCCGCGGCCCGGTAGTGATAAACTGATGGAGGTTCTTGATCAACTCAATGCCAGAGACGGCAAAGGAACGCTCTACTTTGCCGGGCAGGGCATTCAGCAACAGTGGCAAATGAAGCGAGAAATGCTGTCGCCTCGATATACGACGAGATATTCAGATCTGCTAAGAGTCCGATAAGTATTCCTGATGTCTTGGTCCGCTTTGTGCCAGGAGCGGACGTTTTCAACATCTGTACGACCCAATTAGTTCAGTGTATAGTCATAAAGGTTGGCAAAATTTATCAGGCAAATTTACAGTCTGAGTAGTTTCACTTCTTCCGCACTTTTACATACCAAACAGTCAGTTTGATCATTATCATCCCTTTTTTTTCATGAATCTCTATCCATTTCCATTATGGTTGATCCATATATAAAGATCCCGAGAAACAGGACGTCAGTCGTATGTATTACTCTATGGTAAAACCGTATTTAACCTTAGCTCAGTTCTCTAAATTCGCGACGTTGCCATCACCACAAACTGTCAATTTTATCCTGTATGATCTGCGCTCTCAGGAAATGATTAACACCACTCTTATGGTGCGCCAGAATAAAAAACTCGCGGGGACGGTAACACTTTCCTCTGCTGCCATTCTATACTTTTCTGTAGTTCGCTGCATTCAGGAGCCTGCCTCAAGGGTGAGATGATCGTTCGTAGAAGAACTTACGTAAGGTTATCTTAATCCAGAAGTTATAGATTTCCCGTTTGATAAATTGTGATTAAAGGATATTCAGTATGCTAAAAAAACTATGGCTTCAACTTCCCCACCGTGAATTTCCCGGGTTCCGGCTACTGCACATTGTTATCGCGGTACTCATCCTTTTTCAGATCATTAACTCTAATGTGATCAGCAGGGATGCCATCGGGCAGACAGGTATCAGTAATCTCATGACCTGGCTTCATATCTTCTCTGGTGCCGGACTTATCGTTCTTGGCCTTGTAATGCTTGTCTGGATGCTGGTGAGAAGAGGTTTCCGTTATTATTTTAGCTGGATTTTTATGGATTTCAGCGGAATTAAGCAAGATATCCTTACCCTCCGCCAGTTTCGCCTCCCTGATGCTCACCCGGGCGGAATTGCCAGTACTATCCAGGGACTCGGTGTACTTGCATTACTCGCTGTCGCACTCAGCGGGGCATTGTGGTTTCTCCTTGATTATTTTGCAGTAACCACGTCCGTTAACCCAGAACAAATTATCAGCTTGCATAAATTTCTGACCGGATTTATTGAGGTCTATTTTTTTGCACACGGGGCCATGGGGCTCCTACATATGGCGTTAAGCTACTATGTAGCTGCGAGAGCTGAATAGCACTGTCTGAGTGCTTTTAACCTTGCAATCAATCTGAATCTTCTCCGCTCCTGATGTTATCATCCGGAGCGACTTCCCTTCTTTTATGTCTCAGGGCAATTCTTTTTTATTTCATCTGTGCCACGCAGTCCTGTGCAGGTATTGAAGAGGTGGTGTTATGCCCTGTCGTCAGACATTAATCACTATTGGTACCGTTTCCCCGATTTTTTTATAAAAATGTTGAAATGCTCAGTATGCCCTAAGTTTTCTCCTGTAATTTTTTTTCAGGCCACAAAGCCTGAACAATAATGGCACCCAGCAGGAGGTTTATCATGAAACGTACAACATTGATGCCTGTAATCGCACTGTTAATGGCTACAGCAACGGGCAGCGTATATGCCAGCGTGACAAATTCTGCCATGTCACCGCTTCACCCTCAGGAACTCACCCGCAGCCAGGCCGCAGGTCTGGATAAAATCGGAAATATCGCTGTAACTCAGGATGGATTTACCATGGACAATCAGGATCTTAAAGATGCAGTGGCAAAACATGGCGGTAAATATTACGTGATTATCGGTGAACAGGGTCATCAGGAGCATAAAACCATCGAAGCCGATATGTATAAATAAGGTGACTGACATGAAAAAGACACAGAAATTATTGCCGGCAGCAATGATGCTCTTTTGCTCCGGGCTGACAATGGCAGTTCTGACATCAGAGGCGTATGCCGGTAACGCTGACTGTAATCCCGGTCAGCATAAGTGTGAAGCCCCGTTTACTGTCGGGAAGGACAAGATTTCGCAAAAAAATGGTGCGGAAAAAAATTACTGTAATCCTTTATACCATAGCTGTGAAGCTCCATTCACAATTGGTCATGATCATATTAATCCGTAAACCATATGCAGGGTTGTAAAATTACAACCCTGCTGCTTTTATATGATAAAACGTTAAGGTTCATCGGTTACTGTCTGGCAGGATAAACGAAACGTACTGGTTTATCGCCGTTGCCGGTTCAGACTATCTGCCGGATGTTGAGGCATTTGTTAGTGCGGGATCCCTTAAAATGCGAATATTGCTCGTTGAAGATGATGCCATGATTGGGGAGATTGTTGCGGAGTCTCTGAGAGAAGCTTCATTTGCAGTGGACTGGGTCAAAAATGGCAATGATGCCCTCTCAACCTTTGTTACTCAACATTATGATCTTGTTCTGCTTGATCTTGGCCTGCCAGGCAAGGATGGCTTCAGTGTTATGGCCGGAATGCGTAAACACAGCGCAACGGTTTCGGTTCTGATAATAACCGCACGTGATGCACTGGAGGATCGTCTCAGGGGACTGAATGGCGGGGCCGATGATTATATTATTAAACCCTTTGATTTGAGCGAGCTGGTGGCTCGAATTCATGCTGTTTTGCGCAGAAATGGCGGCAGTGGCTCTCCTGTTCTGACCAACGGCGAGCTGATGCTGGATCCTGACAGCCATGAAGTGCAGGTCACCACTTCCGGCTTGTCCTTTCTGTTATCAAACCGCGAGTTTGCAGTGCTGGAGGCGCTTCTCATCAGACCGGGGGGGATCTTATCCCGCTCTGACCTTGAAGATCGTATCTATGGCTGGGGTGAAGAGGTGGAGAGTAATGCGATAGAATTTTTAATCCACTCACTGAGAAAAAAAATTGGCCGAGACGCTATCAGGAACGTGAGAGGTGTGGGCTGGCTGGTCCCTAAAAGCAAATGATGAAATCAGTTAAATATCGGCTTTCGCTGTCACTTTTTATCGCCATTCTGTTCACCGGGACGATTTCAGGTGCACTCACGTTTTTTCTGGCGCTCGATGAATCCCATGAATTACAGGACAATACGCTGAAACAGATTGCCGTGGTGCTGAAATACTCGTCAGGGAATGAGCGGATTCCTGAACAGATCGGCCGGAGCATGGAAGGGGATAACGAGGAAAAAATTTTGGTTGAATATCTTCCGCATAATGCCGCTCATGTACCCGCCTCAACGATGCATTTTGAATTATCCTCCACAGTGAGCGACGGATTCCTGGATGTGGAGTCAGGGAATAAACGCTACCGTATACTGATCACCCAGTATTCTCCCGAAGCAAAAGTCGTGGTCGGACAGCAATCCGATGTCCGGGACGATATTGCAATTGGCAGCGCTTTGCGTTCTTTGATCCCATTCCTCATTCTGTTTCCGGTGTTTATGTTAGTGGCCTGGTTCGTCGTCAGAAAAGCCTTTATACCGCTTCAACGTGTAGCCGAAGCTGTTTGCTCCCGTAATGACAACGACCTTACACCCGTCAGAGACAAAAACATTCCCGATGAAATACAACCATTTATTATTAGTATAAACGATCTGCTGAGCAGAGTTGATGCGGCCATTCAGACGCAAAAACGTTTTATAGCCGATGCGGCACATGAGTTACGAACGCCTTTAACTGCACTTTCGCTTCAGGCAGAACGACTTTCTGCGTCAGAGATGTCTGAGGAGGCACGTCAGCGGCTCACGGTCCTTCAGACAGGTATCTCGCGTGAAAAAAGACTGCTTGAACAACTGCTTTCGCTGGCCCGCGAACAACAAAATGAGAACAAAGCTCATCACGACTCCGTTGATGTTGTTTCACTGTTTCGCAGCGTAATTGAGACAATCCTGCCTCTTGCGACGGAAAAATATATCGACATTGGTATTCTGCAGTCCTCAGAAACTGAAGCCCTTCCGGTTATTGTTACTGACAAAAATGCCCTTTATACCGCCATTAAAAACGTTACGGAGAACGCGGTACGGTTTACCCCTCCACGGGGACGTATTGATTTGTCAGCAGGACGGGAATGCGATTTTTTAGTTATTGAGGTCGAAGACAGCGGGCCCGGGATTTCAGAATCAGAAAGAGATAAGGTTTTCGGAGCATTTTATCGCGCAGAGGGAACTTCACAGCCGGGTTCAGGGCTGGGGTTATCGATTGTAAAAACCTGCGTTCAACGGCTGGGGGGAAGCATAGCACTCAAAACTTCCGCGCGTTTTGATACTGGTTTGCTTGTTCGCATTTGTATACCGTATAACCTGTGTTAGCCGGAGATTCTTCATCCTTCCGGTTGCAATGTTACTTCCGGAAATGTTTCTTTCATCCGGGCCATACGCATAAAAAATGATAGTCATATGATTTTATGAAAACTACTTCACTTGCGACGTTAACCAGCTGTGGGTTCTGGCTTTTTTGCGCCTGCGGGCTTTTCCGTAAGGTACAACGTGACCAGCTCCCACTTTATTGACAAACAGTTAATGAAGCTTGCATCTGGATGTAAATTACCATGAATTTCCGCTTCTCGCTCATAGCAGAACCTCAGCGCCGCAGTTCGCACTGGATCTGTGCCGGTAACGGACGTTGCATTCCTGCGAATATTGCCTTAAGAGTTAATGTTCGATTGTGATGAGGGCAAAAGCTATGCTACTGGATACGTTAAAAAGACTCGAATGTTCTCTTCATGGCAGCAGGCGGAAAAATCGGGAATGGCTTGAACAGATACTCCATGAGAGATTTAGCGAAATAACGCGTTCAGGCGTATTAGTTGATCGTGCACAGACTATTGAAGCCCTTCTGAGTGAAGATAGCGTCCCAGCTATTATTAGTGGTGATTTCCGGCTTATCAGCGCTGGAGATAATTTCGCAATATTGCACTACAGAACTATCAATCCAGATGGTAGTCGTGCATCCCTTCGTTCTTCATGCTGGGAAACATCTGAGAACGGGCAATGGAAATTGGTATTCCATCAGGGAACACCTGAGGCACAGAGCGGGTAGGTGTCAAATATAACGTCTGCTCCTCGCTCATTTCAGACGCGTCTGGTCTCTTTTACTTTTCATTGTACCGCCTCGATTAGCTCCGGCCCCTGGTTCTTCACATTACCCACGGCGCGCGTCACGGCGTGCCAGATAAATTTGTCAGCTGGCACAGCACCGTCTGCTGCTATCTCCTCAGCTTCTTTCCCGCCTATATCTTGGCGCATCCACTCCCGGGCGGCTTCTGGAGACAAAACAAGTGGCCGACGGTCGTGAATATCTACCAGACCTTTATCTGCTGCCGATGTCACAATGAGAAAACCTTCCGCATCATCGCCGCGTTCAAACGGTGTGCTGCCGATCGCCGCCATAAAAATCGGCTGGCCGTCTGCTCGGTGAATAAAATATGGCTGCTTCTTTTCGCCTTCCTTCTTCCACTCGAACCATCCATCAGCAAAGCAGATTGCTCGGCCATACTGCCAGAGAGGCTTGAACATCCTGCTGGTGGCCGCCGTCTCGACCCGCGCGTTTATCAATGGTGCTTTATCCCACCACCCTGGCGCGTAAGACCACAGAACCGGATCAAGATGCAGCTGCTCGTCGCGTTCGCTCAGCAGCAGAACTTTGGTACCAGGCGCCACGTTGTACCGGCCAATAGGTTCCGGATCATACGCAATGTCACGATCGGCTTCATCGGCCAGGTAAGCCAGATATTCTTCACGAGTTTGGGCTTGTGCAAAACGTCCACACATAGAAACCTCCAGTCAGTCAGACTGAAAGTATAAGGCAGCTAGAAAAAGTAGCGCGCTGGTTAAGTCTTACAAACGGATTCGGGGCGATTATGCTGATGAGCATGGAGTGCGTAAAGCGGTGTGTTACGAAATTGGAAGGAGCTACGCAAAAGAGGGGGATTTTGGGGGCAAAATCGTGCCAGGGGCATGATTTGGGGCGATAAAATGACCATTATTGTCCGATAATGTCCGCACTGTAATAGCTATAAGCTACTGATTAATATATAAGTTGTTGTTTTAATGTTGGTTGTGTTTTTCGCTAAGTAGTCTAACGCTGATTATGTTGTTGTGGGGATAAACATTTAGTAAACCGGGGGAAAGCAACCCTCTTTCCGGGCGGAAAGAGGGTAGAGGGCCTTTACTTCAGTTCATCAACCATGGTGATGGCGCGACCAATGTAATTCGCCGGGGTCATCGCTTTCAGGCGGGTTTTCTCTTCTTCTGGCAATGCCAGACTGTCGATAAACTGTTTCATGCCTTCAGCGTCAACGCGTTTACCGCGAGTCAACTCTTTCAGTTTCTCGTACGGTTTTTCGATACCGTAACGACGCATCACGGTCTGGATTGGCTCAGCCAGAACTTCCCAGTTGTGATCCAGTTCGTCCAGCAGACGGTCACGGTTCACTTCCAGTTTGCTCACACCTTTCAGGGTGGACTGGTAAGCAATCAGCGCGTAGCCAATGCCCACACCCAGGTTACGCAGAACGGTGGAGTCTGTCAGGTCACGCTGCCAGCGGGAAACAGGCAGTTTGCTTGCCATATGCTGCAGCACGGCGTTCGCCAGACCCAGGTTGCCTTCAGAGTTTTCGAAGTCGATTGGGTTCACTTTGTGCGGCATGGTAGAAGAACCAATTTCACCGGCGATGGTTTTCTGCTTGAAGTGGTTCAGCGCGATGTAGCCCCACACGTCACGATCGAAGTCGATCAGGATGGTGTTGAAGCGCGCGATGCAGTCAAACAGTTCGGCGATGTAGTCATGCGGCTCAATCTGGGTAGTGTACGGGTTCCACTGAATACCCAGAGAGGTGACGAACTCTTCGCTGAACTGGTGCCAGTCCACTTCCGGGTAAGCGGCGATGTGGGCGTTATAGTTACCGACCGCACCGTTGATTTTACCCAGAATTTCAACCTGTTCCAGCTGACGATACTGGCGCTCCATACGGTACGCGACGTTCGCCATCTCTTTACCCATCGTGGATGGGGTAGCTGGCTGGCCGTGGGTACGGGAGAGCAGCGGAATGTCGCGGTATTCCACGGACAGCGCTTTTACCGCGTCGATGATTTTACGCCAGTAAGGCAGTACCACATCTTTGCGTGCGGTAGAGAGCATCAGCGCGTGAGACAGGTTGTTGATATCTTCTGATGTGCAGGCGAAATGAATGAATTCAGATACGGCATGCAGAGCAGGCACAGCAGCCACTTTCTCTTTCAGGAAGTACTCAACCGCTTTCACGTCATGGTTGGTGGTGCGCTCGATGGTTTTGATACGCGCGGCATCTTCTTCGTTGAAGTCAGCAACGATTTTATCAAGGTAATCGTTTGCCTGGGCGTCAAAAGCAGGAACTTCCTTGATTGCTGCCTGGGCGGCTAGCTTTTGCAGCCAGCGTACTTCAACCTGAACACGGAACTTCAGCAAACCATATTCGCTGAAGATCCCGCGCAGCGCGCTGACTTTATCGCCATAGCGTCCATCGACAGGGGATACGGCGGTCAGTGAGGATAATTCCATAATTCGCAACTCCGGGAGGTTAACAATGAGCAAGAATTTGTTTTGCCTGAGTAGTCAGGCGATTACGAGAAAACATTAACTGCAGGCGGCCGCCGCCAACCTGATGCCACAGCACAGCGGCGCGGATCCCGGCCAGCAGGGAGGCACGCACTTTTGCCTGGACCTGAGGGCTTTGCAGAACAGCAGGGGAACCGGTGACCTGAATACGCGGGCCAAGTGGGCTAATGACGTCAACATAAATGGCAGCCATGGCACTCAGCAGCGTTTCGGACTGCAGATCAAAATGGTCGAGCTGACGTTGCAACCCGGCAATGCGGTCACCAAGCGTATTGAGCGCACCTTTCGCTGCGCTCAGCTTACGCTCAAGCACCATCAGGCTTAACGTGTAGCGGGTCAACTCTGCGTTTAATCCCTGACGGCTACTGGCGTTCAGCACGCCAAGCAGGGTTTCAAGACCGAGACGAAGATTAGTTTCACTCCCACCGAAGACACCCAGGGTTGAGCCGGGGTTGAGGTCGATAACGCTGTTGAGTGAAACGTGCAGCGCATCAGCGTCGCAATGACCCTGATGCGCCAGCTGTTGCACCAGACGGGCAGACTGGCAAATTCCCGCCAGTGCCAGGGTGATGTCATAGTAGTTCTTCGCCACACGGTCTCCTTTATGTGTGCAATCGTGTTAAACAGCGGTCAGCGGCAGGCGCTGTTCAATGATCCCGCCACCCAGGCAGATTTCGCCGCTATAGAAAACAGCAGACTGACCCGGGGTGACAGCAGCAACAGGCTCGTCGAATCGCACGTCAATGCGATCGTCATCGAGCGCAGTAACAGTGCAAGGAATATCGGTCTGACGGTAGCGCGTTTTCACCGTGCAGCGCAGCGTGCCTTTCAGCGGTTCGCGATCGACCCAGTGCAGCTGTTGCGCGATCAGGCCAACGGACATCAGACGCGGGTGGTCGTGACCCTGAGCGACAACCAGAATATTGTTTTCGACATCTTTGTCGACCACGTACCACGGATCTTCGCTACCTTCTTTCGTCCCGCCGATACCCAGGCCTTTACGTTGGCCTAAGGTGTGGTACATCAGCCCCTGATGCTGGCCAATCTCTTCCCCGTCGACGGTAACAATTTTACCTGGCTGCGCAGGCAGGTAACGCCCCAGGAAATCGCGGAATTTGCGCTCGCCGATGAAGCAGATACCGGTAGAGTCTTTTTTCTTCGCGGTGATCAGGTCCAGCTCTTCGGCGATTTTACGCACCTGCGGCTTTTCCAGCTCGCCGACCGGGAACAGGCTCTGGGCGATTTGCTCGTGGCTCAGCGTATAGAGGAAGTAACTTTGATCTTTGTTACCGTCCAGGCCGCGCAGCAGCTGGCTTTTGCCATTCACATCGGCACGACGCACGTAGTGACCGGTCGCAATGAAGTCTGCGCCCAGATCTTCCGCCGCGAATTCCAGGAAGGCTTTAAATTTGATCTCTTTGTTGCACAGAATATCCGGGTTTGGCGTACGGCCTGCTTTGTACTCTTCCAGGAACAGTTCAAAAACGTTGTCCCAGTATTCTGCGGCAAAGTTAACGGTGTGCAGTTCAATGCCGAGCTTGTCGCATACGGCCTGCGCATCGGCGAGATCCGCAGCGGCAGTGCAGTATTCCTCGCCATCATCTTCCTCCCAGTTCTTCATGAACAGGCCCTCCACCTTATAGCCCTGTTGTTGTAACAGGTAGGCGGAAACGGAGGAATCGACACCGCCGGACATGCCGACGATTACTTTTTTCTGGCTGTTATCTGACATGGAATACTCACGACATTGAACTTCAAGGCGGCGTATTCTATCACGCCCCCCCACCATTGACACCCTCTGTAAACGGCCAGTTAAATTCTCCGATAACATCCAGCGGTAAGCGGCCAGAAGACTGCCAGCAGCGAATGCTTTCCGCAACCAGCGGCGAGCGCAGGTTTGGCGCGTTCAGGATCTCGTCAGCAGTGACCCACAGGCAGCGGTCGATATCATCATCCTGCGGCTCTGTGGCGCACATTTCGTTAAGCTCAACGGCGAATAAAAAGCGCAGGAAAGGCGTGTGGTCAGGCGCTATCCACTGGTGCAGGCGGATGAAGTGCTGAGGTTCGGCATGGACCCCCGTCTCTTCCCACAGCTCGCGTTTTGCGGCCTGCAGCAGCGTTTCGTTTTCTTCGAGGTGTCCTGCGGGTTGGTTCCATAAGGCTTTGCCGCCAATCGTCTCTTCGACGACCAGGAATTTACCTTGCGCGTGAACGACACAGGCGACAGTGACATGAGGTTTGAACATAGTGACTCCTTAGGAGGTAGCGTCCCGCCATTCACCGTTAGCCAGGCTCTCCAGCGTGTAGTTGCCCATGGCGTAGCGAATCAGGCGCAGGGTAGGGAAGCCAACGTGTGCGGTCATGCGCCGAACCTGACGGTTTCGGCCTTCATAAAGGGTAATTTTGAGCCAGCTTGTCGGAATGGATTTGCGTTCGCGGATGGGCGGGTTACGCGGCCACAGCCACTCCGGTTCATTCACGCGTTCAATACCTGCCGGCAAAGTTGGACCGTCATTCAGCGTGACGCCGCTGCGTAATGTTGCCAGCGTCTCTTCATCCGGTTCACCTTCTACCTGTACGAAGTAAATTTTACCCGTGCGCTTCCCCGGCTGCGTAAGCTTCGCCTGTAGGGCTCCGTCGTTAGTTAAGACCAGTAGGCCTTCGCTGTCACGGTCCAGACGCCCGGCAGCATAAACGCCCTGGACTGGAATGTAATCCTTAAGCGTGCTGCGCCCGGCTTCATCAGTGAATTGCGGCAAAACATCGTAGGGTTTATTGAACAAAATAACCCGCTTCGGCTGGCTTTCTTGCGGTCTTCTGGCGGCTTGTCGCGAGCTGAATCGCTCAACCCGGTGTTTTGTAAAAGAAGTTTTCTTCATGGTATTTTCAGGCTCTATCAATTGCCGCATTATAGCCTAATAACGAAGACCTTTCATGGCGTCGGACAATCAGGTACTATCGAAGGGCTCATTACAATTTATTAACATAAGATCAGTAACAACCAGAAGCGCTCGAAGGAGAGGTTAATGGAAAGCAAAGTAGTTGTTCCGGCGGAAGGTAAAAAGATCACCCTGCAAAACGGCAAGATTAACGTTCCTCACAATCCGATTATCCCGTTCATCGAAGGTGACGGTATCGGTGTAGACGTTACCCCGGCAATGCTGAAAGTGGTTGATGCCGCTGTTGAGAAAGCCTACAAAGGCGAGCGTAAAATTTCCTGGATGGAAATTTACACCGGTGAAAAATCTACTCAAGTTTATGGCCAGGACGTCTGGCTGCCAGCGGAGACGCTGGACCTGATCCGCGACTACCGCGTTGCTATTAAAGGCCCACTGACTACACCTGTCGGTGGCGGTATCCGTTCTCTGAACGTTGCACTGCGTCAGGAGCTGGACCTGTACGTGTGTCTGCGTCCGGTTCGTTACTACCAGGGCACCCCAAGCCCGGTTAAGCACCCTGAACTGACCGACATGGTTATCTTCCGCGAAAACGCAGAAGACATCTACGCAGGTATCGAATGGAAAGCTGACTCTGCAGACGCAGAAAAAGTGATTAAATTCCTGCGCGATGAGATGGGCGTGAAGAAAATTCGCTTCCCTGAACATTGCGGTATCGGCATCAAGCCGTGCTCCGAAGAAGGCACCAAGCGTCTGGTACGTGCGGCCATCGAGTACGCCATCACCAACGACCGTGACTCTGTGACCCTGGTTCACAAAGGCAACATCATGAAGTTCACCGAAGGCGCGTTCAAAGACTGGGGTTACCAGTTGGCGAAAGAAGAGTTCGGTGGTGAGCTGATTGACGGCGGCCCGTGGCAGAAAATCAAGAACCCGAACACTGGCAAAGAGATCATCATTAAAGATGTGATCGCCGATGCGTTCCTGCAGCAAATCCTGCTGCGTCCTGCTGAATACGACGTGATCGCCTGTATGAACCTGAACGGTGACTACATTTCTGATGCCCTGGCGGCACAGGTTGGCGGTATCGGTATTGCCCCGGGCGCGAACATCGGTGACGAGTGCGCCCTGTTCGAAGCGACCCACGGTACTGCACCAAAATATGCAGGCCAGGACAAAGTGAACCCAGGTTCTATCATCCTGTCCGCAGAAATGATGCTGCGCCATATGGAATGGTTCGAAGCCGCAGACCTGATCGTTAAAGGCATGGAAGGCGCTATCGCTGCCAAGACCGTGACCTATGATTTCGAACGTCTGATGGACGGCGCTAAGCTGCTGAAATGTTCAGAGTTTGGTGACGCGATTATCGCGAACATGTAATCCAGATTCTGGGTTAAACAAGAGCGGGGGCCTGAGGGTTCCCGTTTTTTTTACCTCTGCCTGCAGGAGACAACACGATGTTAGCCACTGTCCTTATCGCTGTCGTTGCATTCATCCATCTCTACATTCTTGTGCTGGAAATGTTTCTGTGGAACACCGAAACAGGGCACAAGGCTTTTAATCTGCGTCCCGATTTTGCGCGCGACACCCGCGTGCTGGCCGCAAATCAGGGGCTGTATAACGGTTTTCTGGCGGCTGGTCTGCTCTGGAGCCTCTGGCTCGGTGAAAAGGGCGTTCATGTGGCCATCTTCTTCCTGACCTGCGTGTTGATCGCCGGGCTCTTTGGCGCAGCCACCGCCAGCCGAAAAATTTTGTATGTACAGGCCGTGCCCGCTCTCGCTGCGCTGCTTGCGTTACTCATCTGAAGCAATGCTTTGGTTGAGGTAAGGCGTCCGATATACTGATGGCTTTACCCTTACAGGTTAGCAACGAGATAGTTATGAATAACGATATCCCACTGAAATATTATGATATTGCCGATGAGTACGCGACGGAAGCCGCAGAGCAGGTCGCTGAATCAGAGCTCGATGCGCTGGCACATTATTTCCAGCTGCTGCTCACCCGTTTATCAAATAACGAGGAGATCAGCGAGGAAGCCCAGCAGGAGATGGCCACTGAGGCCGGGATCCGTGCTTCCCGCATTGATGATATTGCGAATTTCCTCAATCAGTGGGGGAATGAATAGTCTTCCTCAAAAGCCATTATGCTGATGCTTTGCTATGCAGCTCAGCATCACGCTATCAGACCACATGCATTTTTTACGCAGAATATGTGAAGCGGGGGCGTCGATAAACAACGCGAAAATAACGGTCAGACAGAAAAGTACCACTGGTAATAGTAAGGATAATTTCACGTTTTTAACCAAAATAAGAGTGTGCTTCAGGGTAATCTACCGTCTGATTGTTACAACTATATGTTTTTGGGCGAGGAATGAAAATGCCTGATCCGAAAAAACATGGGCACGCCAGACATCAGTGGCTACCGCGCGACTCCGACAAGTTTCTGCGCCAGCTCACTGCGGGTCAGTGATTTTGAGAAATACCATCCCTGAACCAGGGCATCGGGATATCTGTCGGCAATAAAACGATATTGTATTTCATTCTCTACCCCTTCAAAAACAAGGGATTTGTTCAGTCGGGCAAGGGCATCACTAAAAATAACAAAGATGTTCTGCTTATAATGTTCACTGATGCCATCGACCAGCGATTTGTCGATTTTGATTTCATCATATTCCAGAAGTGACAGTCTGGCCAGATTTGAATTTTGCACACCAAAATCATCTATTGATACCTTTATGCCAAGAGATTTTAATTCCCGACAGAATTCTTCAAGAATATCTACAGTGGAAACGGCCTTTTCAGAGAGTTCGATTTTTATCAAGGAGAGTGGAATGCGATGAATTAAACACGCGCGACGTAAGATAGCAATGAATTGCCCGTCTTCGATTTCCGTTCGGCCAACGTTGAGTGAGACGACCAGTTGATGTTTTGTTGCAAGTGGTGCAATTTCTAAAAGGGATTTTTCGATAATATTAATGTAATATTTTCTATACAGGCCAATCTTCTTGATTAATGGAATAAAAAGCTCCGGGGAGACATCACCGTGTTTTTGATCGTGCCATCTCGACAGAACCTCAATGCCCACTATTTTTTTATCCTGAATTCGAATGATTGGCTGATATTTAACACTGATGGTATTGGTGATGACAGCCTTGACCAGCGTTCGTTCGAGAGAAAAACGGTCTTCATAAATGCGGAAGAAAAAGAACGTTATCGCTACCCAGATAAAATACAAAATGACCACAAGAAACGTAAACACAACGGGAGATAGCGAAGCAAGCCCTGCGTTGTGATGTTTCACAATGACGCATAAATCCCAGAAAGCGCTGCACTGCGTGAGGGTGATGGTAAACAATGTCGAATGCAGCAAGTCCTGTTGCTTAAACGCAGGGGTGGTCGAAAAGAATGTTCTGCCAAAGTCTTTGGTGGTTGCACTCAGAGAGTAGGTAATGGTGCCAACTTACTGATTTAGTGTATGATGGTGTTTTTGAGGTGCTCCAGTGGCTTCTGTTTCTATCAGCTGTCCCTCCTGTTCAGCTACTGAAGGCGTGGTGCGTAACGGTAAAAGTACTGCCGGACATCAGCGCTATCTCTGCTCTCACTGCCGTAAAACATGGCAGCTACAGTTCACTTACACCGCTTCTCAACCCGGTACGCATCAGAAAATCATTGATATGGCCATGAATGGCGTCGGATGTCGCGCCAGTGCACGCATTATGGGCGTTGGCCTCAACACGATTTTACGACACTTAAAAACTCAGGCCGCAGTCGGTAAACTCACGCATACAACCGGGCAGTGACGTCATTGTTTGCGCGGAAATGGACGAACAGTGGGGTTACGTCGGCGCTAAATCACGCCAGCGCTGGTTGTTTTACGCGTATGACAGGATACGGAGGACGGTTGTGGCGCACGTATTCGGTGAACGCACGTTGGCCACGCTGGAGCGTCTTCTGGGCCTGCTGTCGGCCTTTGAGGTCGTGGTATGGATGACGGATGGCTGGCCGCTGTATGAATCACGCCTGAAGGGAGAACTGCACGTTATCAGCAAGCGATATACGCAGCGCATTGAGCGGCATAACCTGAATCTGAGGCAGCATCTGGCAAGGCTGGGCAGGAAGTCACTGTCGTTCTCAAAATCGGTGGAGCTGCATGACAAAGTCATCGGGCATTATCTGAACATAAAACACTATCAGTAAGTTGGAGTCATTACCAGAGAGTAACTCGCTGTAACCGGAGAGAATTTATCGTAAGCGTAGCGGGAGGTGAAGATAATAATGTTATGATAAATTGCCGCGTTACCTGTAAAAAACTCTTTTTTGTCAAACTGGGCCAGAAGAAAGCCCCTTGGGGTTTTATGCAGTTCTGCAGGAAGTGCAACAGGAGTAGCGAGTTTACCCCAAAAAGCAGTACAGACTATTTTTCCTTTCTCTATGAATCCGACGTCACCAAAATAGAGACTGTCGAGTTTTATTTGCCTGTAACTATCAAGACTGGTTTTATCACATCCCTGTGTAGTGATGCTTTTGAGAGCCAGCGCCACGTTTTGGGACAGGTCTTCTGAATATTGTAAAAGCGTATGGGAAATCTCAAGCTGTTTGCTCTTCTGCTGGCTAACGATAACCGCATTGACCGCATAAAGAGACAGGACGACCAGAAGTGTTGAAATGATAGCAACAGCAATGATCTTTTTCATTTTCCCGTTATCCTGTCTGCTCCCTCATTTTACAAATCCTAACACAGACAGGACCAGGCACAAGCCTGATAGTCACGCCCGTTGATCACATTCAGAACGATAACTCATGCAAAAGCATCAGTTTTTTAAGATAGCTTTTGACTAAGCTATTTTTAATGCTATATGCAACGCTGAGTTAAACATAGCGCCTTTTTCAGGAACCCTACTTGTTTTTCTGGTAAGGAAAAATCATGCGCAACCTTATGATGCCCATCCTCTGCGCTTTATTTCTCTTTCTGAGTGGCATGTTAATTATTAACTGGCAGTTATGGCATATGGCTACACTCAGTTACACCCAGACCGCCGCCGCAAGCACTCAAAAAATAGATAATATTCTTGCTGAAGCTGTCAGTGCCGCCAATACCGCTAAGCATGTTGCTGCACAGGGATGTACCCGTGACGGACAGCTGGAGCTGGGGACAGAAGCCGCACTGAAACCGCATCTGCGTGCCGTGATGATCCAGCAGCAAGGCCAAATCATTTGTACCTCACTGCCGGGAAATGGCGTATTAATTGTTCGTCCTCAAACGTTACCCAACGAAACATTGATGCTGTTACCGGGTAATCGACTGGTGAATGGTATTCCGGTTCTCATTTTCCAGATGTCGATCGCGGATGGGCGCGTGATTGTCAGCGTAAGTGACGCACATTTGCGGGATGTGATTGCAAGCGCAACAAATAGCGCTGACATGGCGTTGGTTGTAGGTGAAAGAATGCTTGCGCGCACCGGTGATGTGAGGGACTGGAAAGCCGCCTCATGGGCAGGGGCGTTAACGGCATCGGCGCATTTCCCGTTTAGCGTGGTCTGGCAGCCACCCGCTTTTTTCAGTCTGACGCGATTACTGCAACAAGGATGGAGCCTGATACTGCTCATTCTCGCATTGTCCGTTACGGTTGGATTTTTGATCCGTCGTTACAAGGGGAAAAGCTCCTCATTTGAAGACGATCTGCGGAAAGCCATTTTGCACGGAGAGATCGTTCCTTATTATCAGCCGATCGTCAATGGTGATACCGGTGGGCTGTACGGTGTTGAGGTATTAGCAAGATGGAAGCATCCAAAATCGGGTTTTATCCCGCCGGATGTTTTCATTCCGATTGCGGAACGGAGCGGTTTGATTATTCCTCTGACCAAAGGGTTAATGGCGAAGGTGGTCAACCAGCTAAAGCCGCTTCTGCCTAAGCTACCAGACGGGTTTCACATCGGAGTTAACATCAGCGCCAGACATATCAATGCACCTTCTTTCATTGGTGACTGTCGTGTCTTCGGAAAGGGGTTTCAGGGGAAAGAAGTTAAACTGGTCCTCGAGGTAACGGAGCGTGAACCGTTGATCGATAATCCTCATCTTGTGGAAAATCTCAACACGCTACATAACGCTGGCTTTGTCATTGCACTGGATGATTTTGGGACGGGCTATTCAGGGCTTTCGTGCCTTAATGCACTGGCTATTGATTATATTAAAATTGATAAGAGCTTTGTAAACCGGGTCTCTGAGGAGAAGGATTCAACGATTCTGCTGGACTGCGTCATTGATCTGGCTAAAAAACTGTCATTGCGCATTGTGGCTGAAGGCGTAGAAACGAGGGAGCAACTGGAGTATCTCAACCGTAATGAGATTACCCTTTTGCAGGGATACTATTTTGGTAAGCCCGTCTCCTATATTGACTTTATTAAAGTCATTTTATCTAAGCCCAGGGAGACTATGAGTTTGTAAAATGCAATTAAGGCCAGCTTCTGTTGTATGCTTAAGTGCAATTCATTTTCCTCTTATCCTGAGCTTTGTTACAGTGACAAGAGTTGTCAGCCAGGGATGTCAGGCGTGATAAGGTGGAAAAGCTCGTGCATGTAAAAAATACTTTCTACACAACAACCATTACCGTCATCATTGTCTCATTGATCATCTCGCTTTCGCTTGCTGTCCAAATTAGCACATCCAGACAGCAGTCAATCCAGCAAATTAATACCAGCGTTGCCAACCTGAGTCATACCCTGGATGTGTATACTGAGGGGATCATGCGCCAAAGCGAAATGCTGATTACGACGGTTTCCGACATAATCGAAATTTATGGCATGACCCCACAACAGGCGACCAATATCCAGCGGATGATAAGCAACCAGGATAATCTCCTTACCCAGATTAATAATGTGGCTGTTTACGATGTCCGGGGCGAACTCTTTACCGCATTGCACGAAACTTTTTCTGGCCCCCGGAAAGGAGTGGACAGGGCTTTTTTTATCTACCACAAGAATAATAAGAGTCAGCAGATTTTTATTGGTGAGCCTGTGGTAAGCAGAACTAATGGTAAATGGGTTATCACCATTAGCCGACGCCTTGAAACCCATACCGGAGCGTTTAATGGTGTCGTCGTTGTGACACTGGGCATCGAAAACTTTCTGGCGCTCTACGGGCAGATTAATATTGGTCATTCTGGCGTCATTGGCTTAACGACACAGTCAGGCGTCTTGCTGGTCCGTTATCCCTTTAAAAATAACTATATTGGCGCGATTGTCTCTGATTCGCCTCTCTTCAGAAAATATCTCAAGGTACAAAATACCGGGATCGCCAGTTCTATTTCCCGGTTTGATAAAATCGAACGCATTTATGCCTATGAGAAAAACACACGTTACGGACTGGTCACCACGGTGGCCGTCAGCACCGATGAAGCACTCTCTCCCTGGCGCAAGCAGGCTATTCAGCTTGCCGTTCTTATTTTCGTTTTTACCGTAATACTCATTGTGGCGTCGTATTTCCTGTATTCGGATTTATCACGAAAAACCAGAGATAACAAAGAGCTGAAGATTATTGCCTCTGAGGATGCGCTGACAGGCCTTTTCAACCGCCGCAGTTTTGATGAAAAAATACTCTCGGAAATTGCGGGTTGCATAGCGCGCGGTGCGCCGATTTCGGTGCTGATCGTGGATGTGGATTACTTCAAAAAATACAATGATAACTATGGCCATCCTGAAGGGGATCGTTGCCTGGCTCTACTGGGAGACACTCTCAGGAAAAGTCTTACCCGTGATAACCAGATTGTGGCGCGGTATGGCGGGGAGGAGTTTGCGCTGATCTTACCTGATGCAGATATCCAGGAGGCGCGGCGTATTGCTCAGACGATTATTCGTAATGTCTTCTCTTTACAAATTGAACATGCTTTTAGTCCTTTTGGGCGGGTAACGGTAAGCGTAGGGGTCTCCACTGCACGTGCTGTAGAAATAGCCGGTAGCCAGCAGAGTATTATCATTGCTGCAGACCAGGCGCTTTATCAGGCAAAACGCGCCGGCCGTAACCAGTACGCTTTTGTTGGGGTATGAGCAGAAAAAAAAGCCCACTCAAGAGTGGGCAAGAAATACTGGAAGCAATGTGAGCAATGTCGTACTGAATACTTGAGTCTTTTACTCAACCACTCAGTGTTGAGAAAGATAATCTTTCTCAACAAAAGATGCAACCCCACAATTTATGTGAAACGCTCTTTTTTGTTGGTGAATAAACAGACGCTCTCTCACTGTGATGCTTATCACAAATTTTCTTTCTCTGATCCTGTGCTATTCTTTTTGTGTCGTTGATTTAATGACAAAAACCATACAGAGAGGAAAGTTATGGGAATTTTATCCTGGATTATCTTTGGGCTTATTGCGGGTATTCTGGCGAAGTGGATCATGCCGGGCAAAGATGGCGGTGGGTTTATTGTTACCGTAATACTGGGGATTGTCGGCGCGGTCGTCGGCGGCTGGATCAGTACGCTGTTCGGTTTTGGCAAGGTCGATGGCTTTAACTTCGGCAGCTTTGTCGTTGCAGTGATTGGTGCGCTGGTTGTTCTGTTTGTCTACAGAAAAATCAAAAGCTAAATCTGAACGCGTTGAAAAAGGCTGCCAGAGGGCAGCCTTTTTTACGTAGCGGGTTTACCACCAGCCGAGCTGTGTACCGGCAAAAGCCCCAATGGCAACGATCAACATAATGAGGGTTGTTTTTCTCATTTATGCCCCCGGTGCTGCGTAACCACCGACAAAAAACCACGCCAGAAAAACCACAGCCGTTATAAAAATAACGACCGGGAAGAGGATCCCTATTCTCATATCATCACCTGTTTCGGTTTCTATAACGCCGTAGAGTGTACGGGGTTAATCCATAGTGAGAAAGCGTGTTTTGCTTTTTCCTTTCTTATCCTGATACATCGCGATATCAGCGGCGTGTAACGCACTGTCCGGATCGGTTACGTCAGGATCAACTTCGATAACGCCAATGCTGGCTCCCGGGTAAATGATATGGACACTGCCCAACCAGTATTCACCCGCAATGCAGGCGCTGAGGCGTGTTTTTAGCAGGTTTATCTGCGTGCTATCACCTTCATTGCCCGTTTTGCTCAGAGAAGCCACCAGGAACTCATCGCCGCCCAACCGGCCAATGATATCGTCCTGCAGTTTTTCTTCCGTCAAACGCTTGCCCACTTCAACCAGGAACTGGTCGCCAGCTTCATGCCCGTAACGATCGTTAATCAGTTTGAAATCATTCAGGTCAATAAACGCGATGATGGCATTACGTTTAAGGTGTCGCGCCAGAGAAAACAGGGTCGTCAGATCCTCAAAAATGGCTCGACGGTTGGGTAAGCGGGTAAGGGCATCGGTATAAGAGTGCGCGATGAGCGCGGCATTGGCTTCCCGAAGCTGGGCCACCAGAGACTCTTTCTGAATGTACTGGGCAATCAACCCGGCGAACAATTTCAGAACCTGTTCGCCGCGCTCGCTGAGCGGTTTCTTTGCCGTGCTGGTGGCGCAGAGCGTTCCGTAAAGTGAACCATCAGCAAGATGAACAGGAATACTCATGTAGGTGGTAATGCCAAGCGCTTTCGCAGCCTCGCAATCAGGCCAACGTTCAGGAACATCATTGCTGAATAGCGTATTGCTATCCAGTGCGCGCTTACACAGTGTTTCATCCCATGGAACACTCAGTCCCTCCGGGATCTCCATCTGCTTGCTGTTGCGGGCATAGAGAATATGCTGCAGTCGTGCTTTGATATCGACCTTCGTCAGATAAGTCGACTCCATATCGGTCACAATTTCCAGCATCTCCAGCAGCTGACGAACGAGACTTTCAAGGGATTGTTCAGTGGCGAGGGTTTCTGAAACACGGGCAAGGATGATATCCGACATGGCGTAGAATGACTCCCATGCAGAAGACGTCTGCATCTGCATGTTATGCTGAATTTTTAGACTTCTGGCATAGTAAAACATGAATATAGAAAATTTAATATATGCAGAGGGAGAGGCGCTGGTGAAAAAAAGCCCCGTTGTTGAGACCGGGGCAAAGACATCTTGATTACGGAATGATGTTCTCTGGTCATATCGAGAACACGTCATACTATAGTGTTGAAAAGTGCAGTTAAAATGGAGAAACCATGGAGAAAGCGCGAGTGACCCGTTACCCTTAAACTATTGATGAGTTCAAAAGGATCAACAAGATGAGATTTCTGCTTCTGGCGCTGGCGTTCCCTCTGATCGCCTGCACCACAAAAACAACGCCACCTGATGCGCCGAAACCACCACACGCTGTCGGTATGGCAAACCCGGCCTCCGTTTATTGTCTGGAGAAAGGCGGGGAACAGATCCCTGTTCAAAGCCCACAGGGTGTCCGCACGGAGTGCAAGTTACCGGGTGGCGAAGTGATCGATGAATGGACGCTTTATCGTCGCGATCATCCGCAACCCACCAGGTGACAATGACATATTGACTGCGATACACTTCTCTTTAGGATTATTCTTAGCCAGTTTCTGGCCACCTTTACCGTGAGAGAAGTATGTTTCAGCTTAAACCGGGCAGCATGGCGATGATCATCGGTGCCCGCACTGCCTCTGGTCGTCGCAATATTGGTAAATCCGTTGAGTTATTTGGTCTTTGCCAGCCTGGCTTACGTTTCGTTAACCCGGTCAATGGTGTTATGACGGAACTGCCCGCAACGGCGGATCGCGCGCTTTGGCTGGTAACGGGAGATGTCTACGCCTTTGACAATCAGCACGGCTTTGCATTTGTTCGCCCTGAACACCTGATGCCGCTTACCCCGGATGAAACACCGCAAACCCTTGATGAGCTGATGATCGACTGATTATAGATGGCGCAGCCAGTCGGCTAATACCAGGGCATGATTTTGTGTCTTATCTTTTGCGCCGTAGAGCAGGGTGACGGTCTGCTTTTTTGCCAGCTTCGCCAGGCGCATTCCTTCCTCTTTGTGCTGCGCCAGCTCTTCACGATAGGCTTCACTGAAGGCTGCGAAATCAATGGCTTCTCCGTGAAAGGCCTTGCGTAATTCATTTGACGGCGTGAGGGTTTTACACCATTCATCATACGCGAGGTCCGTTTTTTTAACTCCTCGCGGCCAGAGCCTGTCAACCAGAACCCGATAACCATCGTCCGGGCTTGCCTGCTCATAGACGCGTTTGCATTGAATCATATTTCCACCCTCCTAATTTAAGGTATTGTGATAATTGCAGAAGATCGGTAGTCTGAGGTTCCTTATGTTATCTGATAATTCCCTGGCATAAGGAACCTTTCATGGAACACCTCCCGGTAAAAACGACGCTGCGCATTGCGCTGGTTGGCGATTACAATCCTAATGTTATTGCACATCAGGCGATTCCGCTGGCCATTGACGACGCCGCAGCAGTCCTCGACCTCACCGCCGATTACGACTGGCTTGCCACGACCGAACTGACCAGTCCTGAAGATCTGGTAGGGTACGATGCCATCTGGCTGGTTCCTGCAAGCCCCTATAAAAACACGGAAGCTGCCTTTATCGCTGCACGCTATGCCCGTGAAAACAGCATTCCGTTCCTCGGTACCTGCGGTGGGTTCCAGCATGCGTTGATTGAGTATGCCCGTAACGTATTGGGCTGGAGCGATGCGGCACATGCCGAAACGGATACCGAAGGCACCATGGTGATTGCACCGTTGGCCTGTTCGCTGGTGGAAAAAACCGATGCCATTGAGCTGCGTAATAACACGCTGATCGCGAAAGCCTATGGTAAGCCGGAAATTGAAGAGGGCTATCATTGTAACTATGGCGTATCGCCGGCGTTTGCACAGGCGCTTGAAAACGGTGATATGCGCGTGACTGGCTGGGATGAGCAGGGTGAGATCCGCGCTGCAGAGTTGGTTACCCACCCCTTCTTTGTGATCACCTTATTCCAGCATGAGCGTGCGGCACTGGAAGGTCGCCCGGTGGTACTGGTACAGGCGATGCTGCGCGCGGCGCGCGGCTAAAAAAGGCAGACCCGACGGCCCGCCACAATGTTTAACGGGGCGTGATCTCCCGGTCACGCCCGGCGAGCATACCGCAGATGGCCATGACCACCGCAGCCAACGCGCAGCCCAGAAGTGGGATGCGCCAGTCTCCCGCAGTATCGTGAATTTTTCCCATCAACGGTGGACCGCAGGCAGCGAGCAGATAGCCAATTGACTGCGCCATACCGGATAACGCCGCAGCCTGGTGTGCAGAGCTGGCGCGCAGGCCGATGAACGTCAGGCCGAGGATCATCGTTGCGCCGGTGCCAAAACCGAACACCAGTGTCCACAGGACTGCCATCTCAGGTACGAACCACAATCCTGCCGCGCTGACTGCACACATCAGAGCCACAACCCCGGCGATTATCCGCTGATCCTTCAGACGATGGAGGATCAACGGCACAACAAGACCTGGTACGGCGGTGGCGAGCTGTAACAGACCATGCACCGAGCCGGCCTGTGCTTCGCTGTATCCGTGGCTGAGTAATATCGCCGGCAGCCAGCCGATGATGACATAGTAAATCAGCGAGTTAATCCCCAAAAACAGCGTCACCTGCCAGGCAAGAGCAGAGCGCCAGATCGCGCGATTATGCAACGCCCCAGCGCCCGTTACCGTCGCGACGTGTTTCTGACGCCACTGTGGCAGCCAGAGCAGCAGTGCAATCAGGGGAAACACCATCAGCATCAGCAGTGCGCCATGCCAGCCAGCGTCACCTTGTGCCAGAGGAACAATCAGCGCAGAGCCTAACGCCGCAGAGACCCCCATCGTCAGGGAATAGGCCCCGGTGAGACGGGCTACCTGACCTGGAAAATCACGTTTAATTAATCCCGGCAGCAGAACATTCCCCAGCGCAATACCGCAGCCAATTACCGCCGTACCCATGAAAAGCAACGTTGCCGAGGGCAGGGAGCGAACCGCAATCCCGGCGCAAATCAGCAGCAGGGCGATAAACAGGCTTCGCTCCATGCCGATACGCCGGGCGACACCTGCGGCGAGCGGGGAGACAAGCGCAAAAGCCAGCAGAGGCAGGGTGGTCAGCAGACCGGTTTGTGCCGTGCTTAAGCCATAATCAAGGCGAATAGCGTCGAGCAGGGGGGCTGCCCCGGTGAAGGTAACGCGCAGTGTAGTGGCAATCATCAGGATGCCTGCGATCAACAGCGCGCTTTGTTTTCCAGAGATGCGAATAGCAGTTGTCATTGTGTTCTCATACGTTCAAGCGAGGGCACACAATACCGATTTTCTCAGTGGTTGAAATCAGGCTAAAATGACAGTTTATCGCTAATATCGGACAACATGATGATCGGTCTGGGACTGGATGGCTACGATCCTGATAGCCAGCACGATGCGGCCATCGCGTTCCGCATCCGCGTGGTGGCGGAGGAACAATATATTCCATTGCATCATCACCGTAAGGGGCAGCTGATTCTGGCCCTTGGTGGTGCTATCACCTGCGAAGTAGAAAATGCCATGCTGATGGTACCGCCTCAGTATGCTGTCTGGATCCCCGGCCAGATGCCGCACAGTAACAGGGCTACGCCGGGAGCACAGCTCTGTTTTTTATTCATTGAACCCGGTGCTGCCAGTTTGCCCGATCGCTGCTGCACCCTGAAAATCTCTCCCCTGGTACGGGAACTGATTTTATCTCTGGCAGAAAAGTCGCGTGAACAGCTTCATCTTGCGGCTACGTCACGCCTGGTGGATGTCTTATTTGATGAACTGCCGCTGCAGCGTCAGGAGCATTTGCAGTTACCCGTTTCACCTCACCCCAAAATTCGGCTGATGAGTGAAAAGATGGCGGAAGAACCTGCCGCCTGGCAGACGCTGGCACAGTGGGCGAGCCACTTTGCCATGAGCGAACGCAATCTGGCGCGGCTGGTGGTGAAAGAAACCGGTTTAAGCTTTCGCCGCTGGCGTCATCAGCTGCAGTTAATTGTGGCGCTACAGCATTTGATTAGCGGGAAGTCGGTACAGCAGGTGGCACAGACACTGGGCTATGACTCTACCACCGCATTTATCACCATGTTCAGGAAGGGGCTTGGCCAGACACCGGCACGTTATATGGCTAACCTGACTACGACTTCCCAATAAACAGTGAGACCAACCCCGCTGCAATCAGTGGGCCCACTGGCACGCCGCGAAAAAGCGCTACACCCAGCACGGTTCCCACCAGCAGACCCGCCACCAGCGAGGGCTGACTGCTCATCAGCGTGACGCCGCGACCGCCCAACCACGAAACAAAAATACCGACCGCAATCGCCACCAGCGATTTCCAGTTTACAAACGAGTGCAGCAGCGTTGATGCAGGCAGCGTGCCGCTGGCGATGGGGGCCATCACCCCGATGGTGAGTATGATTATCCCGATAGTGAGGCCTTGTTTTTCTATCCACGGGAAAAAGGTGTTTAACGGGGTCACGCGCACGATGATAAGCACCAGAATCGAGATGGCGACGGTGGTGTTATGGCTGATAAAGCCGAGCGCGGCGAGCGCCAGAAGAATGAGCAGAGTCGGGTCAAACATAGGGAATCCTTGCCAAAATAATTAACTTGCTTACAGTACGCGCAAACGCGGCGCAGGACAGTTTTAAAAAGATTTTCTTGCTGTCATAACCTTGTCATTTACGCGGATTAAAACGGAGACAGATATCGCAAAAGGGATCGCCATCATGAACGATCACATGTTTGTTGAGACGCTAATTATCTCCTCGTCGTTTTTCGCTATTGCCGTTATTCTCGTTGCCTCTGTTCTGTTTTTGGAAAGAAGAGGCTGACCGGATCGTCAGCCATCGCAGCTACGCTTTATGGAAGGTCACCAGCTCAGGACGAGCGATACGCAGGTAATCCTGGGTACTCATAATCACGGATTTCTCCAGCAGACCGGCGTTGAACGCGATTTCGTCAAAACGCTCGAACAGCAGCGGGTCGGCAACCAGCGTCAGGTCGGGATGGAAGCTGAAAGGCGGGATAGCGCCAAAAACGCAGGCGGTCAGAGTATCGACTTCGGCCGGGCTGGCGAGAGACGCTTTTAATCCGCCAAAATGGCTGGCAAGCTGGCTCAGGTCGGCCTGCAGATCGGCGGCCAGGATCGCCAGAACGTGTTTTTTTACACCGTTTCCCTTCACTTTGCAGACCAGAGCTTTAGCGCCTTGCCTGAGATCGGTCCCGCGAATTTCACTCACCGCCTCACATTTCCCCACCGCCTCGTGCTCCATGACGCGAAACCGTGCGCCCTGCTCGGTGAGTAAAGCGATCAGCTGCTGGTGAGTCCCTGTCCCAATAACGTCTTCAGACATAACGATTTTCCCGGTGATAATTTAGTATGCAGATTTCTACATTAGCACGGGATGAACGGGGTCGAAAGAAAACAGCCAGCGAATTCGCTGGCTGTTGGGTCAGGCATTGCTGGTGCTCGATTGCTTATGAAACAGCTCCCTGAACACCGGATAGATGTCATCCTGGTCACGGATATGCTGCATGGCAAAGTTATCGAACATAGATTGCAGATGTTCATATTCCCGCCACAGGGTCTGGTGCGCACGACGGGTAATTTCGATATAGCTGTAGTAACGCACGACGGGCAGAATTTTCTTCGCCAGAATTTCATGACACAGCGGCGAGTCATCTGCCCAGTTATCGCCATCCGAGGCCTGCGCGGCATAAATGTTCCACTGCGCCGGGTCGTAACGCTCTTTTACCACTTCATCCATTAGCTTCAGTGCGCTTGATACAATGGTTCCCCCGGTCTCCTGGGAGTAGAAGAACTCATGCTCATCCACCTCTTTGGCCTGCGTGTGGTGGCGAATATAGACCACCTCCACGTTCTTATAGGTTCTGCTCAGGAACAGGTAGAGCAGAATATAAAAACGCTTCGCCATATCTTTGGTGGCCTGGTCCATTGAACCGGAGACGTCCATCAGACAGAACATCACGGCCTGGCTGGACGGCTCCGGACGTTTTTCGTAGTTCTTGTAGCGCAGGTCGAAGGTGTCGATAAACGGCACCCGATCGATCTTCGCCCTCAACTCAGCAATCTCTTTACGCAGGCGCTCCTCTTCCAGCAGTTGTGCCGGTTCCGTGTTTTCCACGACTTTCAGGTTGCTTTCGAGTTCGCGTAGTTCGCGACGTTTACCTGCCGTCATGGCCGTGCGTCGCGCCAGTGAATTCTGCAATGAACGCACGACGCTGATATTGGCGGGTACGCCATTGGCGGTATAGCCCGCGCGATGGGTTTTGTACTCGTTAAGCTGACGATGCTGATTCTTTCTCAGATTCGGCAGCGCCAGATCCTCAAACAGCAGGTCGAGATATTCATCTTTCGAAATCTGGAAGACAAACTCGTCCTGACCTTCACCATCCTGGCTGGCCTGTCCCTGACCGCTTCCTGAACCACCGCCGCCGCCCTGAGGACGCTCAATTCTGTCGTTCTGAACGAAGTGGTCATTACCTGGGTGTACGCGATGGCGCAGTCCGCCACGCCCCTGATGAAACATCGGTTCGCTGATGTCATCGGTAGGGATGGAGACAGATTCGCCGCTGTCGACGTCAGTCACCGAGCGTTTGTTGATGGCCTCGGAGATAGACTGTTTAATTTGCGCTTTATAACGGCGCAAGAAGCGCTGGCGGTTCACCGTGCTCTTGTTTTTGCCGTTAAGACGCCGGTCAATAAACCAGGTCATATACCCCCCGTACTGCATTTGCCAACTTGCATTTTGTAGGCCCGGTAAGCGCGAGTGCCTACCGGGCACTTGTTTTAAGACGATTTACGCACACGCAGATACCATTCGCAGAGCAGGCGAACCTGCTTGCGGGTGTAGCCTTTTTCCATCATACGGTCGACAAAGTCGTCGTGCTTTTTCTGCTCATCGGTTGAGGTTTTGGCGTTAAACGAAATAACCGGCAACAGCTCTTCGGTATTGGAGAACATTTTCTTCTCAATAACCGTGCGCAGTTTTTCGTAGCTGGTCCAGTTCGGGTTACGTCCGCTGTTATGCGCTCTGGCGCGCAGCACGAAGTTCACAATCTCGTTGCGGAAGTCTTTCGGGTTGCTGATCCCGGCAGGTTTCTCGATTTTTTCCAGCTCTGCGTTCAGGGATTCACGGTCAAACAACTGGCCGGTATCCGGGTCGCGGTACTCCTGATCCTGGATCCAGAAGTCAGCATAGGTGACATAACGGTCGAAAATGTTCTGCCCGTATTCTGAATAGGATTCCAGGTAGGCCGTCTGGATCTCTTTGCCAATGAACTCGGCGTATTTCGGGATCAGGTAGCCTTTCAGGAACTCAAGGTAGCGTTCAGCCTGTTCCTGCGGGAACTGCTCACGTTCGATTTGCTGTTCCAGTACATAGAACAGATGAACCGGGTTAGCGGCCACTTCCGCATGGTCGAAGTTAAAGACGCGGGAGAGGATCTTAAACGCGAAACGCGTAGACAGACCGTTCATCCCTTCGTCGACCCCGGCGTAATCACGGTATTCCTGATACGACTTCGCTTTCGGGTCGGTGTCTTTCAGGCTTTCACCATCGTAAACGCGCATTTTCGAGTAGATGCTGGAGTTTTCCGGCTCTTTCAGGCGCGACAGGATGGAGAAGCGTGAGAGGGTCTCCAGAGTACCGGGCGCGCAAGGGGCATGTACCAGCTCACTGTGGTTAAGCAGTTTCTCGTAAATTTTGATCTCTTCAGAGATCCGCAGGCAATAAGGCACTTTGACGATATAAACACGGTCAAGGAACGCCTCATTATTTTTGTTGTTACGGAAGGTCACCCATTCTGATTCGTTTGAGTGTGCCAGAATGATGCCGTTAAACGGCAGGGCGGAGATACCTTCCGTCCCGTTGTAGTTACCTTCCTGGGTGGCCGTCAGCAGAGGATGCAGCACTTTAATCGGTGCTTTAAACATCTCTACGAATTCCATGATCCCCTGGTTTGACCGGCACAGTGCGCCAGAATAGCCATAGGCATCCGGGTCGTTTTGCGCAAAGTTTTCCAGCTTACGAATATCGACTTTCCCCACCAGGGCTGAGATGTCCTGGTTGTTCTCATCGCCGGGTTCCGTTTTGGCGATGGCAATCTGTTCCAGAATGGATGGCCACACTTTCACTACGCGGAATTTGGTAATGTCGCCACCAAACTCATGCAGACGTTTTGCCGCCCACGGCGACATAATAGTGCCAAGATAACGACGCGGGATGCCAAATTCTTTATCCAGAATTTGCGCATCTTCCTGCGGGTTAAACAGACACAGCGGATGGTCGTTTACCGGGCTGCGTTCTCCGTTCGCACTCAGCACATAAATAGGGACGCGCTGCATCAGTGATTTCAGGCGTTCAGCCAGAGATGATTTACCACCCCCCACTGGACCCAGTAAATAGAGGATCTGTTTCTTCTCTTCCAGACCCTGGGCGGCATGCTTCAGATACGAGACAATCTGTTCGATGGCATCTTCCATACCATAGAACTCTTCAAACGCCGGATATCGGGCGACCACCCGATTCGAAAAGAGACGGGAAAGCCGGGGTTCCAGGGCAGTATCAACCATGTTTGGCTCACCAATAGCCATTAATAGCCGTTCTGCCGCATTGGCATAGGCACTGCGATCTTGCCGACAGATGGTAAGAAACTCCTGCAGTGTGAACTCTTCGTCCTTGGCAGCTTCATAGCGCTGGCGATAGTGATCGAATATATTCATGGCATGCCGTCCTTTCGTTTTTTAGCACAGGATAAGAGCCGTTCGTATGAGTAGTGGAGGCTCCCGGAAGAGAATCTCTCGCACCTCACTGCCAGAGCAGCAACCTGTGTGCCAGGTCAGACGCTAAGAACCGCAGGGTGTTCAGGAAAACTCTTCTTAAATTAAAGCGTAGATGGCATTTGCAAAACTTGCATGCCGATAAAATCTAATTTCAATGACATATCAATAACTCATCCAAAAATTTCCATTGCCGATATAAGTCATAAGGGCATTCTTCACATGGTGGTCATATAAATGAAAACGGCCTGTCATCTGAAAAATGAAAAATAACGGGTTAATCAAAGTGATTAGCAGGCAAAAAATTTGGGGAAGTACGGGTCTGGCGGTTACACTTCACCCGCTGATTATTTGACTACAGGAAAGAATGGATTGTGACCAAACTCAAACTTCTGGCATTAGGCGTACTCGCCGTAACCGCAGTTAGCACCGCACAGGCGGAAAGTCAGTGGACGGTTGGGGCGGGCGTTGGCGTCATTAACAGCCCATACAAACAGTATGACCGTGATCTTTACCCCGTTCCGGTTGTCACCTATGAAGGCGATAATTTCTGGTTCCGCGGTCTGGGCGGCGGCTATTATCTGTGGAACGATACGGCCGATAAGCTCTCCATCATGGCCTACTACGATCCGACGCACTTCAAACCAGGTGACAGTGACAGTCACGCCTTGCGTCAGCTCGACAAGCGTAAGAGCACCATGATGGCCGGTCTCTCTTATGTGCATAACACCCAGTATGGCTTCCTGCGTATCGCGCTGGCGGGAGATACGCTGGATAACAGCAACGGCTTTATCTGGGATCTGGCGTGGCTTTATCGCTACACCAACGGTGCGCTGACCCTGACGCCAGGTATTGGTGTGCAGTACAACAGTGAGAACTACAACGACTACTACTATGGCGTCTCTAAAAACGAGTCCCGTCGTAGCGGTCTGAAAAGCTACAGCGCAGATGATGGTTGGGATCCGTACCTGGAGCTGACCGCGAGCTACAACTTCCTCGGTGACTGGAACGTATACGGTACTGGTCGTTACGAGCGTCTGAGCGACGAAGTGAAAGATAGCCCAATGGTCGACAAGTCCTGGGCGGGCATTTTCTCTGTTGGTGTGACCTACAAGTTCTGATTGTGCATTAATACGGTGCAGTCAGTGCATCAAAACGGGGCGCGAGCGCCCCGTTTGCTTTATAGCGGTGCAGCGGGATTAGCGCTTAACAATGCGAATGGTTTGCCCTAAACGAGATGGTTTTTCTTCGCTGGCTTTCTGCGGCGTCGTCACGCAAGCCGTTTCTACGCAGACGAAGGTTTTGTAACCATCGTCAGGTACGTCTGCCATGCTAATAGAAACAGCCGGACCTGGGTTCCAGCCCACCACGTCGCTGTGATGGTGGTGAACCACTTCAATTCCGCGGTTCAGGGCTCCGTCGTGGATCACGCTGCACGCTTCCGGATGCTGATATACGCGGTCGGTACGATCAGGGAACGTTTGTACCCCGTCGCTGAGCTTGCCTTCTTTGGCGTTGTCCACTTTGTCGATAAAGGTATCGCCAAGACCGCTCACCTTCACTGCGTTGATATCACCCACGTTGAAATAGGTGTGCAGGGCAGAGGTGGTTTCGAACTCGCCATGGGCTTCCAGTTCAATTTCACAGGTTTTAGCCAGCTTAAAGCGGGCGTAAAGGGTGAAATCGTGCGGCCAGAGGGCGCGGGTTTCATCATTAGCCTGCAGCTCAAAGGTCAGCACTGCGCCGTTGTCATCTTCATTATGCGCTTTCAGCGTCCACTGCTGGTTACGGGCAAAACCGTGAGAAGGCAAACCCTGTTGCGCGGACGGGCCGAACCACGGCCAGCAGATCGGCACGCCACCTCGGATCGCGGCCCCTTTTTTGAAAGAGGTTGCATCACTCAGCCACAAACCTTCAACTTCTCCTTCAGGTTTCCAGGAGAGGAGGTGGGCGCCGTTCAGCGCTACGGAGGCTTTTACGCGCGGATGGTCAACGACGATAATATCGGCACCGTCGATCTGACGGCGGGAGAGCACAGGGGTAAGTTGTTCGACTACCGGAAGTGCAAAAATTTTATTAATCATTACGCAATCCTCTGTCTTTAAAGCAATAAAAAAGGCGACCGTAGTCGCCTTTTTGGATCAAGCACTCATCTCAACTTATTTGGAGATGTGAGCGATCAGGTCCAGTACTTTGTTAGAGTAGCCGGTTTCGTTGTCGTACCAGGATACCAGTTTAACGAAGTTGTCGTTCAGTGCGATACCAGCTTTAGCATCGAACACAGAAGTGCACACTTCGCCGTTGAAATCGGTAGATACAACGTCGTCTTCTGTGTAGCCCAGAACGCCTTTCATTGCGCCTTCGGAAGCAGCTTTGATTGCTTTCTTAATTTCTTCATAAGAAGCAGCTTTTTCCAGACGAACGGTCAGGTCAACAACGGATACGTTAGGAGTTGGAACGCGGAACGCCATACCAGTCAGTTTGCCATTCAGTTCTGGCAGTACTTTACCTACCGCTTTAGCAGCACCGGTAGAGGATGGGATGATGTTCTGAGCCGCGCCACGGCCACCACGCCAGTCTTTGTGAGACGGGCCATCAACGGTTTTCTGAGTAGCGGTGGTCGCGTGAACAGTAGTCATCAGACCTTCGATGATGCCGAAGTTGTCGTTGATAACTTTAGCCAGCGGTGCCAGGCAGTTGGTGGTGCAGGATGCGTTAGACACGATATCCTGGCCAGCGTAAGTTTCGAAGTTTGCACCACGAACGAACATTGGGGTGTTGTCTTTGGAAGGACCAGTCAGAACAACTTTCTTCGCACCCGCGGTAATGTGTTTACGCGCAGTTTCGTCGGTCAGGAAGATACCGGTTGCTTCAGCAACAACGTCAACACCGATTTCGTTCCATTTCAGGTTAGCTGGGTCTTTCTCAGCAGTAACGCGGATGGTTTTGCCGTTAACAACCAGGTGGCCGTCTTTCACTTCAACGGTGCCGTCGAAACGACCGTGAGTTGAGTCGTACTTCAGCATGTACGCCATGTATTCAGCGTCCAGGAGATCGTTGATACCAACGATTTCGATGTCAGAACGTTTCTGAGCAGCACGGAAAACAATACGGCCGATACGGCCAAAACCGTTGATACCTACTTTGATAGTCATATATTCCACCAGCTATTTGTTAGTGAATAAAAGGTTGCCTGTAAAATTACAAAAACCTTACGCAGCGTCAAGCGGAATCGTGTCAATCATTGCGACAAATCAATCCTGTGACTAACTTTTGTGCGACTGACTCGCCTCACTTTCCCTTTGAGCTTGCAACCAATGGGGGCTGCGCCCGGGATTTTAAAGTCCTCACAGGATAAAAATGTGAACAAGATCACAATTGCCTGACCGCTTTTTCGCGACACTTAAGTTTAGAACAAAAGTGCACGCAAGGGTGTTAATGTTTTGTTAGAATCCGGGTTAAAAGATGTCTGTTTCTACAGCGAGATGTAAGCATATGTCGAACCAACGTAACCCTGACGATTTGAAAAAAAACCTCACAGAAATGCAGTTTTACGTGACCCAGAATCACGGAACAGAACCGCCATTCACCGGGCGTTTACTGCACAACAAGCGAGACGGCGTCTACCACTGTCTGGTCTGTGATGCCCCACTGTTCAATTCCCAAACGAAATTTGATTCCGGCTGCGGCTGGCCGAGCTTTTATGAGCCGGTAAGCGATGACGCAATCCGCTATCTGACAGATTCCTCACACGGCATGGTGCGTACCGAAATTCGTTGTGGAAACTGCGACGCGCACCTTGGTCATGTCTTCCCGGATGGCCCTCAGCCAACGGGTGAACGTTTCTGTGTGAACTCGGCCTCTATGAGCTTCACCGATGACGAAAACGGCGACCAGATCAAAGGTTGAAAAAACGATTCAGCAAATTATTCCTTTGAAAAGGAGAGATCGTGAATATTGATGACATGATTAACGGTATGACGCCGGAAATTTATCAGCGTCTGGTTACCGCCGTAGAACTTGGAAAATGGCCTGATGGCGTCGCGCTTACCCCGGATCAAAAAGAGAACAGTTTGCAACTGGTGATGTTGTGGCAGGCGCGCAATAACACGGATGCGCAGCACATGACTATCGACACCCAGGGTCAGATGGTGATGAAGAGTAAGCGCGAATTGAAAGAAGACTTTGGTATCACGCCGAAGCCGATTGCGACAATGAAAATGCAATAACGGTGCGCCTCACCCAGCCCTCTCCCTGTGGGAGAGGGCTTGATTGACTCACTACTTGTGTGGGATCCCGAGCGACTCCGCCAGCTGTTTCGCTAGCAGGTTTTCGTCGTCAGCCCCGTACTCCCAGAACATCGCCCCGGCGAGACCTTTCTCTTTGATGTAGTCCGCTTTGATTGCAACGGAACGCGGGTTCTCATAGTAAATCGCAAACAGCGCGTTGCCATCGGCACCCTTCACCGAAAGCCACGGCACTTTCGCCTGATCGTCCCAGTGCTCGGTAAAACGCTTCTGCGGATCGTTCAACAGCTTCTTCACGATATCGTTGTACTTCACGTAAGTATCTTTGGTCAGGTCGTAGCCGAGAGACTTAAATAACCCGATCTCCTGAGTCCCAAAGTACGGCTGGGTGACAGGATTTTTTTGCGCATCCGGTTTGCTCCAGTCAATACCCGGTTCAACAGAGCGTTTCGGCACGCGGCCATAGAAGCCGATCCCAAGGTTCATTTGCTGTGGCTTTAACCCGGCGGCAAGATAGTTGTTCACCACAAAATCGACGCTGTACTTGTCTGCGGCAGCCACCGTCGGCCAGGCGCTGGAATCATACAGATTGGCGTTGAAGTACTGTGTACCGTACGCCATGTCATAGGTCATCAGGTTGATGTAGTCGAGCAGGGGAGCGATGGCTTTGACATCCACCCAGTTTTTCGGACTTTCCGCATTGGCGCCTACCGCGATGGTAACCAGCTTTTTGTGCCCGAAGGCATTGCGCATCTCTTTCAGCAGGGCGGTGAAATTATCCCTGTCGGCAGGCGTACTGGCAACCAGCCCCCAGGCGCCGTTGACCGGATACTCCCAGTCGAGATCGATCCCGTCCAGACCGTATTTGTCGACAATCTCCTGTGCGGAGCGGATAAATACCGCGCGCGTTTCTTTGGTTGCCGCGGCGCCGGAGAAGCCACGCGCCCCCCAGCCGCCAACGGAGAGTAGCACTTTAAGGTTTGGATTTTGTTTTCGCAGGGCAGGGATCAGGGCCAGATCGGAAGCAACTTTTGGCGATAGCCAGATCTGATGCAATTTCGCCGGATCTTTCAGCGCGGCGTTGGTTTCGTCTTTTTCGTCGTTATAGACCAGACCGAACGAGTAGTTGAGGTGGGTGATCTGGCGAACGTCCAGTTTATTGATATCACCACCCGGTCCGGCGGTGACATCGCCACCCCCGTTAAAGTAGCCCACGGACATCAGGGGTGCGGCGGAAGCAAGTGACGCGCAAAGCAAGGGTAATGCTGCCAGCAAGGGCAAACGTTTCATACAAGTTCCTCTTTGACTTAATAAAATTAACCACGCCACGGAAAAGGCGTGGCGAAAAAACAACCTGAGGAGAATAGCATTGCCGCTTCGCTGAGGATGCGAGGGAGTTCACTTTATGGGGATTGGGGAAGAAATGCCGGGTGGCGGCTTCGCCTTACCCGGCCTACTTTCTGTGGTTTTGTAGGCCGGGTAAGCGCAGCGCCACCCGGCTTAAAAGACTACGCCTGCGTCTCGAGCCAGTCTTCGAGCGTATACAGCGTCGCGCCTTCAGCGGCCATATCCATAAACGCCTGGGCGCTGTCATGCGGCTGAATGTTCACCCCTCGGCAGCCGTCGGTGATGACGCTGACGGTATAACCTAACTGGAGCGCATCCAGCACGGTGAACTTCACGCAGTAATCCGTTGCCAGACCCAGCACGATCAGCTCCGTGATTTCGTGGTGACGTAACCACGCGTCCAGCGCTGTTTTCTGGCGATGCCCGTTATCGAAAAACGCGCTATAGCTGTCGATAGCCGAGTTTTCCCCTTTATGGAACACCGCGTCGATGGCCTTCTGATTCAGGAGCGGATGCAACGCCGCACCTTCCGTCTGCTGCACGCAGTGATCCGGCCAGAAGGTTTGCGCCAGGCCGTCAAGTTCACCCTGGCTGAACGGCTCTACGTTGTGCTGACTGGCAAAACTACCGTGATTCGCCGGGTGCCAGTCCTGGCTTGCGAGAACCGCTTCACCGCGAGCTTTGCACCAGTCAATCAGCGTATTTGCCACGTCAACGGTGCTGTCACCTTCGGCGACGGCCAGCGCACCGCCCGCGCAGAAATCATTTTGCAAATCGACCAGTAGCAGGGCGCGTTGCTTCATGAGCACTCCTTATTCGTCCGGGGTCAGTTCGCCGCGCAGGTTTTGCATCATCGCGCTGCGAATGGACTGAATGTCCAGATCCTGACTCAGTAAATAGTGAAGTTTAGTCAGCGTTGCCTCAACGGTCATATCGAAGCCGCTGATCACCCCAGCATGCGCCAGCGCGTTACCGGTGGCATAGCCGCCCATGTTGACCTTTCCGGACATACACTGGGTCAGGTTCACGACCACAATTCCGCGTTCGCTCGCTTCCTGCAACTCTTTCAGGAACTCGCCGTTCTGCGGCGCATTGCCCACGCCATAGGAGCGTAAAATTAGCGCTTTTACTGGCTGACGCAGGAAGTTGCGCACCACGTCGGCGGAGATACCCGGGTAAATGGTGACCACGCCAATCGGTTGCGGAGTAATCGGATGCACAATCAGCTCGCCGGCGGTGTTCGGTGCCGGAGGCGTTCCCAGACGACGGATATGAATACCGGCTTCCAGCAGCGGCTGCAGGTTAGGGGAGGCGAAGGCGTCAAAACCGTCGGCGTGGGCTTTAGTTGTGCGGTTGCCGCGATACAGACGGTTATTAAAGAACAGCGACACTTCGTTAATCGGGTAATTCGCCGCCACGTACAGGGAGTTAAGCAGGTTGATCTGCCCGTCAGAGCGAAGCTCCGCCAACGGGATTTGCGACCCGGTGACGATAACCGGCTTGCTCAGGTTCTCCAGCATGAAGGAGAGCGCCGAGGCGGTAAAGGCCATGGTGTCTGTACCATGCAGGATCACGAAACCGTCGTACTGGTCGTAATGGGCTTTAATGTCATCCGCGATGTGCTGCCAGTCTTCCGGCGTCATGTCGGAGGAGTCCATCAGCGGCTCGTATTCGTGGATAGTAAAGTCAGGCATTTCCGGACGGTGGAATTCTGGCATCAACGCAAGCTGACGCTGAAGGTGGCCGGAGATAGGGATATAGCCGTTTTCAGAGCGCTGCATACCGATGGTACCGCCAGTGTAGGCTACATAAATCGATTTCTTCTGCATGGTAGTGAGTTCTTGTTCTTCAAAAGAAAAAAATCCCCTCTTCGCAGGAAGAGGGGACGGTTTTTAACGGACGTTCGCGCAGGTCAGGCAAAACGCGTAACGACTCTGTGGATCGTTAAAGGCCGCGAGCTTATCGCTCTCTGCTTTCATCGCTTTGGCGGCAGTCACCACTGGCGCAGGCAGGTACGCCTGCAATGCCTCAGGCAACATGGCGCGAACCGAACCGGACATACTGTTCATCACCAGATCAAAGAACGACGGTTCATCCTGGTAATACTCAACATGCCACTGCTTGAGCTTCGCCAGCTCAGCGGCTTTCTTCACCGCGTCATCGAAGTCGCCCAGGCTGTCGACCAGGCCGTTGCTCTTCGCATCCTGACCGGTCCAGACGTGACCCTGTGCAATCTGGTCTATCTGGTCCGGCGTCTTTTTACGGGAATCTGCCACCAGAGTGATAAAGCGTTTGTAGCCATTCTCAATACTGAGCTGCATCATCTCAGAAACTTCCGGCGGCAGGGATTTGGTCACCGACACATCCGCCAGCGGAGAGGTGGCAACGCCATCGGTGTGCACACCCAACGAATCAAGGCTGTTTTCCACGGTGTTGATCACCCCGAAGATGCCAATCGAGCCGGTCAGCGTGCTTGGGTTGGCCACGATGTAGTTGGCTGGCGTTGAGATCCAGTAACCACCAGAGGCGGCCATTCCACCCATTGATACGACGACCGGCTTGCCAGCGGCACGCACTGCTGCCAGTTCAGCGCGGATCACCTCTGAAGCACTGACGCTGCCCCCAGGGCTGTTCACCCGCAGGACGATCGCTTTCACTTTCGGATCCAGGCGAGCATCGCGGATTTGTGACGCGGTAGTATCACCGCCCACGTTACCCGGGGTCTCCTGACCGTCCATGATGGCTCCGTTGGCAAACACCACGGCGACGCTGTCACCGCTGTCATCCGGCTTTTTCGTTGAGTAATCATACATGCTGATGGCGCTGTAATTTTTATCCTCTTTGCTCCAGCCAAACTGCTTGCTCAGGGATTTTTCAATCTCGGCACTCGTGCCCAGAGCATCAACCAGTTTGTTATCAAGCGCATATTTCGCGGTATCACCGTCAACCTTGCGCAGGCCGTCCAGCACACCCTGCGCGCCAGGGAACACCTGCTCAGGCGTAATCTGGCGGTTAGCGGCAACGGTGCCCAGATAGTTCTGCCACAGCTCGCCAATCCAGCGGCTGTCGGCTTCACGGGCGGCAGGGGACATATCATCGCGAATAAATGGCTCAACGGCAGATTTATAGGTACCGACGCGGAAGACGTGGGTGGTGACTTTCAGCTTGTCGAGAAGGGATTTGTAGTACAGACCATTGGTGGCAAAGCCGTGCAGATCCACCGTGCCCTGCGGGGAGAGCCAGATTTTATTAGCAAAGCTCGCCAGGTAATACTGCCCCTGGCTGTAGCTGTCCCCTACGGCAATCACCGGCTTGCCGCTGTCGCGGAATTCGCGCAGGGCTTTACCGATGTACTGCATGGATGGCTGATCGCCTCCGGCAAAATCTTTCAGATCCAGCACGATCCCCGTGATGTTACGGTCGTCTTTCGCCTGACGAATGGTATCGACAATATCAAAAAGGGAGTTTTCCTGCAGGCGGTCTGAGGTTGCGCCAAACAGCTGGCGACCAATCACGCTCAGGCGACTGCTTGTGGACGGCTTATCAACAATCACGCCGGTGATATCGAGTAATAGCGCGCCGCGCGTTGAATGCTGAGCCTGATTTGCACTGCTGATGTGCATCCAGATGCCCGCGCAAACCAGAACCAGGAAGATGAAGAAGATATTCATCACCAGGTTGCGGACGAAGTTGAGCAGTCTCCACGTCCATTTAAAGAAACCGGCAAAGATTCGCCAAAGGGTTCGCATGTATTCTCCCTAACCAGAAAATGACTGTTTCCGTCGCCACTGGACGGTAATGTTGGGTTATCGTAATGACCCAACCGCCACTTGTCAGCAGGAATCGCCTGCCAGGCTGTAACAAAATCTGCCGTCGTGTTAATTTTGTGAGTAAATTTCAAGAAAGGAGTTAACCAATGGACGCACTCGAACTGCTTGTTAACCGCCGTAGCGCCTCCCGTCTGGCCGAACCTGCCCCGGCAGGCGAGCAGCTGGAGAACATTCTGCGTGCCGGCATGCGTGCCCCGGATCATGGCACGCTGCAGCCGTGGCACTTCTTTGTGATTGAAGGCGAAGGCCGCGATCGTTTCAGTCAGCTGCTGGAGCAGGGCGCGATTGCCGCCGGACAGGATGAGAAAGGTATCGACAAGGCGCGCAGTGCCCCGTTCCGCGCACCGATGATCATCGCCGTCGTGGCAAAATGCCAGCCAGACCATAAAGTGCCGGTCTGGGAACAGGAAATGTCCGCAGGCTGTGCGGTGATGGCGATGCAAATGGCTGCCGTCGCGCAAGGGTTTAACGGTATCTGGCGCACCGGTGCATTAACCGAAAGCCCGGTGGTTCGTGACGGTTTTGATTGCGGTGAGCATGACAAAATTGTCGGTTTCCTCTACCTCGGCACTCCACAGCTTAAAGCCTCCAGCACCATCAGCGTGCCGGACACCACGCCTTTCGTCAGCCGTTTCTGATAACGCACGCTAAACTGTCTGGATTCTGAGCATCTGCCGCAGAATTCAGACAGTCATACTTACCTCTTTATGGAATGAGCGCTACCATAGCGCGATTGAGATGACAGGAGACGTCCATGAGCGAGCAAACCATTCGTTTAACGCAGTACAGCCACGGAGCCGGTTGCGGTTGTAAAATTTCCCCGAAAGTGCTGGAGACCATCCTGCACAGTGAACAGGCGAAGTTTGTCGACCCGAACCTGCTTGTTGGCAATGAAACGCGCGACGATGCTGCAGTTTATGACTTAGGTAACGGCACCAGCATTATCAGTACCACCGACTTCTTTATGCCGATTGTCGACAATCCGTTCGATTTTGGGCGCATTGCGGCCACCAACGCCATCAGCGATATTTTCGCCATGGGCGGTAAGCCGATTATGGCGATTGCCATTCTGGGCTGGCCGATCAACACCATCCCGCCGGAAGTTGCCCGCGAGGTGATCGAGGGTGGGCGTTTTGCCTGCCAGCAGGCGGGGATTGCGCTGGCCGGCGGTCACTCGATTGATGCGCCTGAGCCTATTTTTGGCCTCGCCGTCACTGGCGTGGTTCCTACTGAACGCGTGAAGCGCAACAGCACTGCGCAGGCAGGCTGCAAACTGTTCCTTACCAAGCCGCTGGGCATTGGCGTACTCACTACCGCTGAGAAAAAATCCCTGCTCAAACCGGAGCACAAAGGGCTGGCAACGGAAGTCATGTGCCAGATGAACCTCGCCGGTGCGGCTTTCGCCAACATTGACGGCGTGAAGGCGATGACTGACGTGACCGGCTTTGGTCTGTTGGGACATCTTTCCGAGGTCTGTCAGGGGGCGGGCGTGCAGGCGCAGGTCTGGTATCAGGATGTGCCGAAGCTGCCGGGCGTGGAAGAGTATATTGCTCAGGGCGCGGTTCCGGGCGGTACGCAGCGCAACTTCGCCAGCTATGGTCATTTGATGGGCGAGATGCCTGAAGAATGGCGTAACCTGCTGTGCGATCCGCAAACCTCTGGCGGCCTGCTGCTGGCGGTCACACCGGAATCCGAAGCAGAGGTACAGGCGACTGCCGCCGAGTTTGGTATTACCCTGACGGCGATCGGTGAGCTGGTGACCGCGCGCGGTGGTCGACCGATGATTGAGATCCGTTAATTCGATGCGGTTGTTTATTGCCGAAAAGCCGAGTCTGGCGCGAGCCATCGCCGATGTGCTACCTAAACCGCATCGCAAAGGCGATGGCTTTATCGAATGTGGCAACGGGCAGGTGGTCACCTGGTGTATTGGTCACCTGCTTGAGCAGGCGCAGCCGGATGTCTACGACAGCCGCTATGCCCGCTGGAATCTGAACGATCTGCCCATTGTGCCAGATAAATGGCGCCTGCAACCCCGGCCTTCGGTCACCAAACAGCTCAACGTGATCAAGCGCTTCCTGCATGAGGCCACTGAAATCGTCCACGCGGGTGACCCGGACAGAGAAGGGCAACTGTTGGTCGATGAAGTGCTGGACTATCTGGAACTGGCACCGGAAAAGCGTCAGCAGGTGCAGCGTTGCCTGATTAACGACCTCAACCCACAGGCCGTTGAACGAGCGATCTCCCGTCTGCGCGCCAACAGCGAGTTTATCCCACTGTGCGTCTCCGCGCTGGCCCGCGCCCGTGCGGACTGGCTGTACGGGATTAACATGACCCGTGCGTATACCATTCTTGGGCGTAACGCGGGTTATCAGGGCGTGCTCTCTGTGGGCCGTGTGCAAACGCCGGTGTTGGGGCTTGTTGTGCGTCGCGACGAGGAGATTGAGAACTTTGTCGCCAAAGATTTCTTTGAAGTGAAAGCGCATATCGTCACGCCTAAAGACGAACGCTTTACCGCTGTCTGGCAGCCGAGCGATGCCTGTGAGTCGTATCAGGACGAAGAGGGGCGACTGCTGCACCGTCCGCTGGCGGATCATGTGGTTAACCGCATTACAGGTCAGCCGGCTATCGTTACCAGCTATAACGATAAACGGGAATCAGAACCGGCACCATTGCCGTTCTCGCTATCAGCCCTGCAGATTGAGGCCGCGAAGCGCTTTGGCCTCAGCGCGCAGAACGTGCTGGACATCTGCCAGAAGCTCTACGAAACCCACAAGCTGATCACCTATCCGCGTTCGGATAGTCGTTATTTGCCGGAAGAGCATTTTGCCGTACGTCATTCGGTGATGAACGCCATTAGCGTCCACGCGCCGGATCTGCTGCCGCAACCGGCGGTGAACCCGGATACCCATAACCGCTGCTGGGACGATAAAAAGGTGGATGCTCACCATGCGATTATCCCGACGGCGCGCGCCAGCAACGTCAATCTGACCGATAACGAAGCGAAGGTTTATAACCTGATTGCCCGTCAGTACCTGATGCAGTTCTGCCCGGACGCGGTGTTCCGCAAGTGCGTTATTGAGCTGGAGATTGTCAAAGGCAAGTTTGTCGCCAAAGCGCGTTTCCTTGCAGAAGCAGGCTGGCGTACGCTGTTGGGGAACAAAGAGCGTGATGAAGAGAACGACGGCACGCCGCTGCCTGTCGTCGCCAAAGATGACGAACTGCTGTGTGAGAAGGGCGAAGTGGATGAACGTCAAACCCAGCCGCCACGCCATTTCACGGATGCGACGCTGCTTTCAGCCATGACGGGAATAGCCCGTTTTGTGCAGGATAAAGATCTGAAGAAGATCCTGCGCGCAACCGATGGATTGGGTACCGAAGCAACGCGTGCAGGTATTATAGAACTGCTGTTTAAGCGCGGTTTTCTGGAGAAAAAAGGGCGTTACATCCATTCAACGGAACCCGGACGCGCACTGATTCATTCGCTGCCTGAGCTGGCGGCAAGGCCAGACATGACGGCGCACTGGGAGTCCGTGCTGACGCAAATCAGCGAAAAGCAGTGCCGCTATCAGGACTTTATGCAGCCGCTGGTGGGGACGCTTTATCAGCTGATCGATCAGGCGCGCAGCACGCCGGTGAAGCGGTTCCGAGGGATGGTTGCGCCAGGTGCTGGCGCGAAGAAACCCTTTAAAAAGAAGAAGAGTGCGGCCTGACACACGGTTTTTCTCCCTCTTCCGGTGGGAGAGGGCTGGGGTAGAATAAATACCCTATTTAAAATTATTATAAAATAACTGATTAGAGAGTAATTTCTTTGGTCAGTTTTTTTACGTTCAAAGAAAAGTTCAAATTCCAAAAGGACAAACACCCTCCTTTTCTGATTTATGCAGATTATTGCATAAACAGCATTCCGCGTTTAACTTCATCTACACAAAAATTGTTTATTAGTTGTGCTAACACATCCAAGGAAGATTTATGTCACCCGAATCTATCACGACGGTCTACGCCACTCTATGAGTGGCGTCAGACTGCTTGTTGATGCAAGCATGGCTTTTCATCGGGTTTTAGTTAAAAATAACAAATGAAGGGATCATAAATAGAAACCCCAATATAAATAAGGCAATAAATAACTTAAATCCTATTGTATACTTGAACGGTAATCCCCTTATGAAATCATATGCATCTCTTGACATATCATGATTTGATATTCGATTGTAAGGGGAGATCAGACTCTCGAAAATAAAACCTATCTTTGCAAAATATGCACCCGGCGTAGCAATTAGGCTCGCATGTTTTGACATTGCAGCAGTAACAGGTAGTGTTCCAAATTTCGCAGTATAGAGTGTCACTATTTTTTTATATTGTCTTTCGTTATATATAGCTAACAGCAATGTTAATATTAATAAAATCATACCAATACCAAACATATACCCAGCTATTTCTTTACTATTTTCCATCAAATAATTTTTCATATATTATTTCTCCTCCTAAAAATTCCCCTGCTTTTTCCCCTGAATCCTGTGCAAAATCCCCTCCCGCGATGGAGGCTCCAATACCAGTAACCAGGCACAATCCTGCGCCTATGCCCCCAGCTTCCGCTGTAACAAGTCCTAAAGCCCACAGGCAGACGCTGCGGGCCGCCCAACCAGCAATTCCTCCTGCTGCATAAGAAACAACCTGCTTACCTCCAAACTTTCCGTACTCTACTAATGCCGCTTTCTTACATGCATCTTTGCGGCCTTTGGAACATGCATCATAAACGTTTGATGAATAGCTGGCAAAGTCCAAACCAATTCCAACATAACCAACATTACGCATTACCTTTATCAGTTTTGCAGAATTTTCTATATATGTTGCATATCCTTCTATATCATCAATGCCAGTTTGATCCCACTTATGCATAATGGAGCTAGTGGACAAACCTAATGATTTTTTAATGCTGTCATATTGAGCCAATCCTAAATGTGATTTAGTATAGCGATTCAATATTACATCCAATTTATTAAACAACCGCTGACGCTGACCCAAAAACTCCTGCCCGGAAATTATTCCGTGATTAGAGCTGTATGTGTCCTGGTAAAGTTTTTGTATTTCTTTTAATGTGTTATTTATTTCTTCATAATAGGCACCACCTAATTCACTGGCATAGCCTAGTGTATTGCTCGATACTCCTAATGCTGAGTTAAATATTTGTGATGAAAAAATGTCAACAGCGGCCCTGTTATCATGCAATAACCTGGCTTCATCAAGGGTGAGAGGTCCAAGTGCGGCATCAATTCGATCCCTGGCCTTTTCCATTGTTTTTATCTGTTCTGCATCCTGCTTTTCAGGGTCAACGACAAGCAGTATTGAACCAGGCTGTTTCTTGCGTTCTGGATTCAACTTCCTGAACAGCTCTGTTGTACCCGCTGGTGGTTTAACGAAAAACCACGGCTCATATGAGGATGGTGTAGCACCAAACTTGAGAACACAGAAGCCAGCATCAACAGGAACGCGTGGTTCCTCTTTTGGCACCACTGGAATGGTTGCTGGTGCTGGTTTAGGCGCTTGTGGTGCTGGAGCAGGTTTAGGTACCGCGACAGGTGCAGCGGCTAGTTTAGGTTGTGAATCAAAATCGTATGTATCATTCCAGTTTGAAAGTATGAAGCGACAACGACATGAGCAAGTTCCCCTGCTGTGAAGCGTACCCGCCGCAGCTACACCATGAATCGTGTAATTAGGAATCCCACCTGCGATGTGATAGACCTTACCATCAGCACCGCATATATACTTATCCCCATTCCTTGCCGTTGCTCGGCCATAGAACGTATGGTTTTCACACCCTGAGATAATGTGTCCACCGCAAGTGGTTTTATCACCAATCACCAAAAAGTATCCTGTAGCCATTTTATACCTCAACTATTTATTTACATTAAGAATTGTATATAACCATTTATTATCTGTAGGTGACCATATTGATGATACATTCAATAGCTCACCCAATACATTTTACTTGTCTACTGTTTTAGTCGCATTTAATGCATTGAACGCTTGTTCTTCTATATATTTATCGTCGTTATTATTTATCGTCTCAAGATAATCAACATACTTTGGTTCGATTATTATTTTTTCATCCCAACATTTCAAAAAACTGTTTTGCAAATCCTCACTAAATCTAAATATCACATTATCTTCCTTTTCAATTAATGAATTGACATCAAATGCTTCTGAGAAGAATGATTGTGAAAGCCAGCCATTTTTATTTATTAATTGTTTTTCATTACTCACCCAAAAGCCAAATGAAAAATTAAAATGATATTTCTCCTTTTCTGTAATTGCTTTGCTATCCAGCATCATTTCTTCGATATTGAAATCATTTAATGGATACACTTTCCAGTCAGCACCATGTTTGTTCATATGTTTGATACTAATTTCAGCATCAAGGCGAGAGACATAGACGACAATCCCTTCATTGCCTTCGGCGCTGGCCCACAATGGACGCATCCACTTCTTAATATTCCTTTGTTCATCTACGATTTCAACTAAGGAAGGTGCGAATAAGCAGGTCATTTCTTCCCAAGCTGACTCGCTGATTAAAATTTCGCGGATCTGGGCCGATTTTTTTCCCGCAAACACATCGAATCAGCCTATTTAGGCTATTTTTTCCACCATTTCTGGCGTTATTTCCGGTTTTTACTGAGATCTCTCCCACTGACGTATCATTTGGTCCACCCGAAACAGGTTGGCCAGGGTGAATAACATCGCCAGTTGGTTATCGTTTTTCAGCAGCCCCTTGTATCTGGCTTTCACGAAGCCGAACTGCCGCTTGATGATGCGAAACGGGTGCTCCACCCTGGCACGGATGCTGGCTTTCATGTATTCGATGTTGATGGCCGTTTTGTTCTTGCGCGGATGCTGCTTCAAGGTTTTACCTTGCCGGGACGCTCGGCGATCAGCCAGTCCACATCCACCTCGGCCAGCTCCTCGCGCTGTGGCGCTCCCTGGTAGCCGGCATCGGCTGAGACAAATTGCTCCTCTCCATGAAGCAGATTACCCAGCTGATTGAGGTCATGCTCGTTGGCCGCGGTGGTGACCAGGCTGTGGGTCAGGCCACTCTTGGCATCGACACCAATGTGGGCCTTCATGCCAAAGTGCCACTGATTGCCTTTCTTGGTCTGATGCATCTCCGGATCGCGTTGCTGCTCTTTGTTCTTGGTAGAGCTGGGTGCCTCAATGATGGTGGCATCCACCAAAGTGCCTTGGTCATCATGACGCCTGCTTCGGCCAGCCAGCGATTGATGGTCTTGAACAATTGACGGGCCAGTTGATGCTGCTCGAGCAGGTGGCGGAAATTCATGATGGTGGTGCGATCCGGCAGGGCGCTATCCAGGGATAATCGGGCAAACAGGCGCATGGAGGCGATTTCGTACAGGGCATCTTCCATGGCACCGTCGCTCAGGTTGTACCAATGCTGCATGCAGTGAATACGCAGCATGGTCTCCAGCGGATAGGGCCGTCGGCCATTGCCCGCCTTGGGATAAAACGGCTCGATGACAGCGGTCATATTCTGCCATGGCAGAATCTGCTCCATGCGGGAGAGGAAAATCTCTTTTCGGGTCTGACGGCGCTTAGTGCTGAATTCACTATCGGCGAAGGTGAGTTGATGGCTCATGATGTCCCTCTGGGATGCGCTCCGGATGAATATGATGATCTCATATCAGGAACTTGTTCGCACCTTCCCTAACTCAGCAGCGACCCATAAATGAATCTTATTTAAATACTTGAGTTTACCATCTGGTTTATAAAGCAATATTTTTCCATGATACCTGCCTTTTAGAATGAAGCGGAGAACATAAAAATTACTGTGTTATCAGTTCTGTGACAGATATCGTATTTTTATGGATAAAAGTTCAAATGCGCATTTTTACCCCTCTTTCCTATTCGCTGTAATTATAAAAAAGAGGAGTTTATTCATTGCTGCTATTTAATTAAAGGAATTAGCTTGGCGTCCCAAACCATCACGGCCTCCATTTTTCTTCAAAATAGTCATAGCGGTCATAATGCTTTGAGGATATGTCATTTTTACAATGGTTCTGAATACGATCACGGATTTCTTTATGTTCCATTTTTTTCTTTCTCAAGATACCGTGCTTTTTTCTGCTCATACCAGATATCAGGGAAAATATAAGAGCTGTCAGGATAACGCTTACACATTTCATCTATCAGCGCGATAGCCGAATCACATAAAGCGAGGTGATACCACTCCTTAGGGAAGGTGCGAATAAGCAGGTCATTTCTTCCCAAGCTGACTCGCTGATTAAAATTTCGCGGATCTGGGCCGATTTTTTTCCCGCAAACACATCGAATCAGCCTATTTAGGCTATTTTTTCCACCATTTCTGGCGTTATTTCCGGTTTTTACTGAGATCTCTCCCACTGACGTATCATTTGGTCCACCCGAAACAGGTTGGCCAGGGTGAATAACATCGCCAGTTGGTTATCGTTTTTCAGCAGCCCCTTGTATCTGGCTTTCACGAAGCCGAACTGCCGCTTGATGATGCGAAACGGGTGCTCCACCCTGGCACGGATGCTGGCTTTCATGTATTCGATGTTGATGGCCGTTTTGTTCTTGCGCGGATGCTGCTTCAAGGTTTTTACCTTGCCGGGACGCTCGGCGATCAGCCAGTCCACATCCACCTCGGCCAGCTCCTCGCGCTGTGGCGCGCCCTGGTAGCCGGCATCGGCTGAGACAAATTGCTCCTCTCCATGAAGCAGATTACCCAGCTGATTGAGGTCATGCTCGTTGGCCGCGGTGGTGACCAGGCTGTGGGTCAGGCCACTCTTGGCATCGACACCAATGTGGGCCTTCATGCCAAAGTGCCACTGATTGCCTTTCTTGGTCTGATGCATCTCCGGATCGCGTTGCTGCTCTTTGTTCTTGGTAGAGCTGGGTGCCTCAATGATGGTGGCATCCACCAAAGTGCCTTGGGTCATCATGACGCCTGCTTCGGCCAGCCAGCGATTGATGGTCTTGAACAATTGACGGGCCAGTTGATGCTGCTCGAGCAGGTGGCGGAAATTCATGATGGTGGTGCGATCCGGCAGGGCGCTATCCAGGGATAATCGGCAAACAGGCGCATGGAGGCGATTTCGTACAGGGCATCTTCCATGGCACCGTCGCTCAGGTTGTACCAATGCTGCATGCAGTGAATACGCAGCATGGTCTCCAGCGGATAGGGCCGTCGGCCATTGCCCGCCTTGGGATAAAACGGCTCGATGACAGCGGTCATATTCTGCCATGGCAGAATCTGCTCCATGCGGGAGAGGAAAATCTCTTTTCGGGTCTGACGGCGCTTAGTGCTGAATTCACTATCGGCGAAGGTGAGTTGATGGCTCATGATGTCCCTCTGGGATGCGCTCCGGATGAATATGATGATCTCATATCAGGAACTTGTTCGCACCTTCCCTTAGTTTTCCGGGCCCCACGGTCGTAATACTGCTTCTCCGCGCCCATAAGCTCATACGGACGCTGACCGCAGCAGAAGAAAGCCAGCTCTATAAAAACGCTCAAATCGGAGGTGAAGTGGTTTCCTGAGCGAGCATCTTTCATTAGCTTGCCTGGTTCGTCAAAATCAAGAAAGCGATTCCCTATATATGCCTCACACTCCATCACAGGGATCGGCGTTACGGGCTTAAACGGTATATCAAATTTTAAGTTAACTGTTTCGCACTCAATAGATTTGTCACAGCGCATACCATAGCCAAAAAGAGTGGAGAGATGGGATCGGACTTTTTCGAGATAAATGTGGGATTCATCTTATTCAGTTCCTTGCATAAGTTGTGCTATACGTTCAGAGTTCAAAAATTAGTTCAAATAAACTGTTTCTTAAACAAGGGTGTATTGACCATTTTTATTTAAGCAAGCGATTAAAGTCGTTGTTAATCAATGAATTAAGAGTTAAGCTCTCTCGTATTAACTTCAATTTATTTGACTGTTCAACCTGTGGGAGAGGGCCGGGGTGAGGGCACCCGGCCGCACGATATAAAGCTTAAATCACACCCTGCCCAATCATTGCATCCGCCACCTTAACGAATCCGGCAATATTCGCGCCGCGCACGTAGTTGGTTTGCGATGCCTCACCGCCGTACTCCACACACGCATGGTGAATATCCAGCATGATATGGTGCAGACGCGCATCCACTTTCTCTGCTTTCCAGCCGAGACGTGCGGCGTTTTGCGCCATCTCAAGGCCTGATGTCGCCACGCCACCCGCGTTCGCGGCCTTACCCGGTGCAAACAAAACGCCTGCTTCCAGGAACAGATCGGTCGCTTCGATGGTGGTCGGCATATTCGCGCCTTCAGCCACCGCCTTCACGCCGTTGCTAATCAGCGTGCGTGCGGCGTCGACGTCCAGTTCGTTTTGCGTGGCACACGGCAGGGCGATATCCACCGGCACGCCCCACGGCTGCTTGCCTTCCAGCCAGGTCAGGCCAAATTCCCGGGCATAGTCCGCCAAGCGCCCGTCGCGGCTGGCTTTGATCTCACACAGGCGCGCCAGCTTCTCAGCCGTAAAGCCCGCGTCATCCACCACCGTACCGCCGGAGTCAGAGGCGGTCACCACGCGAGCGCCAAACTGCATTGCTTTCTCAATTGCGTACTGCGCCACGTTGCCGGAGCCCGATACCGCGACGCGCATGCCTTCGAAGCCTAAGCCGTGACGCTTGAGCATGGCTTCGGTGAAGTAAACCAGGCCGTACCCGGTCGCTTCCGGGCGGATCAGACTTCCGCCAAACGACAGACCTTTGCCGGTAAAGACGCAGGCGCTGTTGTTGGAGAGTTTTTTCATCATTCCGGCCATAAAGCCCACTTCTCGGCCACCCACGCCGATATCTCCCGCCGGGACGTCGGTGTCCGGACCAAGATGGCGATAGAGTTCGGTCATCAGCGCCTGACAGAAACGCATCACTTCGCCTTCGCTTTTGCCTTTCGGGTCGAAATCACTTCCGCCTTTACCTCCGCCCATTGGCAGGGTGGTCAGCGCATTTTTAAACGTCTGCTCAAAGCCAAGGAATTTCAGGATCGACAGGTTCACCGAAGGATGGAAGCGCATCCCACCTTTGAACGGGCCGATGGCAGAGTTGAACTGCACGCGCCACGCGCGGTTGACCTGGACCTGATTGCGGTCATCCACCCAGGTCACGCGGAACTGGATCACGCGCTCTGGCTCTACGAGGCGCTCAAGCAGAGACATCTGACGATAACGCGGGTTTTCTTCAAGGAAGGGCCACAGAGTGGTCATCACTTCACGTACGGCCTGCGCAAACTCACTCTGATGCGGGTCGCGCTGTTGAACATGGGTAAGGAAACTTTCCAGAGAGCGTGTCTGATCCATAGATATAAGAACCCCTTATGGCATTTTATGATTATTGCTTATGCGATTTGTGTTGTTTTTTTGACTATACCACCCGCACTGGTTTGTCAGGCAAGCAGAAATTCATGCGGAAAGGGAAATTAATCATACGCAGCGCGTCATAACAAAAAGCGATGACGAGATAAATTAAAGGTTCTGCTTCGGTTAACCGTTATAGTTGTTAACAGGACACAACAGGAAGACAAGTCTATGAACCGTTATGTGACGATCGCGTTATGTTTGATGTTTACCGCAGGCGCTCAGGCTGACCGCATTCGCCCGGATGTCCAGGTCAATGTGCCGCCGGAGGTCTTTAGCTCCAGCGGCCAAAGTTCCCAGCCCTGTAATCAGTGCTGCATCTATCAGGATCAGAACTATTCGGAAGGGGCTGTGGTGAAGGCGGATGGCGTCCTGTTGCAGTGCCAGCGCGATGAGCGCACGATTAGCACGAACCCGCTGGTCTGGCGTCGCGTAAAACAATAAAGGCTTCCAGCAGGGGAATATCCGCGGGGGCCAGGGCGTAGCCGAACGCCTCTTCAGGCGTACACCACACCAGCGCGCTGTGGTAGTGCGCCGTCAGCTCACCGCTAAACGCGGGAACGTGCCAGGCATGAAGGTTGATTAACCGCTGCGAAACTTCCCGCTGATGGCTTGCCACATACTGCCCCGGCTGGGCCTGAATACCGAGCTCCTCCCACAACTCACGGACAAGCGCCTCGGGTTGCGTCTCTCCGGCTTCAACTTTTCCACCAGCGAATTCCCACATACCGGGTTGGTCAGCATGGGCCGGGCGCTGCGCGAGTAAAATTTTATGGTCTTTTTCGATGATTGCCGCAACGACATCGACTGTTTTAAGCATGGTCGTCAATACTTGAAAGCGAAAACCACCATATTATCTTGCCCTTTGTCAGAGTCCAGTCATCAGGAGAATCAGGTGAAAGAAACCTCCACCTGGGTAGCGCCCATCTCAACCCTTCCGGCGAGTTTAAAACCGATTGCCGCCATGCAGAAAAAACACTTCGGTGTCGTGCTTAACCCCACGCGATGGTGGGGGCGTATGCCGCGTCTTTTCTGGCTGGTGGCGCTGTTTGTCGGTTTCCTCGAACGGCGTCATGCACGCCTGACGCCCGTGCTGCGCTCGCTGCTGATGACGCGGGTGTCGCAGATATGCCACTGTGCTTTTTGTATTGATGCCAACAGTCTGCGCCTTGCCGAACGCGTGGGCGCGCTGGATAAAGTCCAGGCCGTCAGCCACTGGCGTGACTCCGCGCTTTTCAATGAGCAGGAGCGCGCGGCGCTGGCCTACGCTGAGGCTGTTACCGCCACGCCGCCGCAGGTGGATGAGACGCTCAAACGCGACCTCAAACGTCTTTTCACCGATGAGACGATTACCGAAATGACGGCACTGGTTGCGTTTCAAAATCTCTCCGCCCGCTTCAACGCCGCTCTCGATATCCCGGCGCAGGGACTGTGCGACACGCTAAAAGGAAAGCCGCATGCTTGATCGACATATCCATCCACGGGTAAAGCCCGCCCTTAACCGGCTGGCGGCCTGGCTGGATAAACCCGGTATTACGCCCGACGGATTAACCGTGGCCGGGTTTGTCGTGGGCGTGCTGGCGCTACCGTTTCTGGCCCTCGGTTGGTATCTTGCCGCGCTTGTCGCCATCGTATTTAACCGCCTGCTGGATGGTCTGGACGGCGCGCTGGCACGGAGGAGAGGGCTGACGGATGCTGGAGGCTTTCTCGATATCGCTCTCGATTTTCTGTTCTATGCCCTGGTGCCGTTTGGCTTTGCACTGGCAGCTCCCGAAGAGAATGCGCTGGCCGCCGCCTGGCTGCTGTTCGCCTTTATCGGCACCGGCAGCAGCTTTCTGGCCTTTGCCGCGCTGGCGGCGAAACACGATATCGACAACCCGGGCTACGCGCACAAATCGTTTTATTACATCGGTGGTTTAACAGAAGGGACAGAGACCATTGCGCTGTTTGTACTGTGCTGCCTGTTTCCGGCGCACTTTACGCTTTTCGCGTGGGTATTCGGCGCGTTGTGCTGGCTGACCACCACAACGCGCATCTGGAGCGGTTATGTGACGTTGAAGTCACTCAATTCTTAGAGGGAACTCTCGGGCCCGCGCTCGCCGGTTGAGACCGGGTTTTGCGGGTGGCTGCTCCATTCGTACCAGCCGCCGTCATAGACGGCGACGTTCTTCCAGCCCATCGCCCGGGCGTACATAAAGGTCTCAGAGGCTCGCCAGCCGGTACCGCAGTAAAATGCGACATGCTGTTCCGGCAGGATATTCCAGCTTTTCCACATGCTGGCGATGTCGTCGGCGCTACGCATGGTGCCATCCGGGTTATGGAAATCCTCCATGTGAGTGGCGTCGCTTCCGCCATGACCCCAGCGGGCACCGGCAATTTCACCTTTCGGTTTGATGTAGCTATAGCCGCTGGTTTCGCCAATAAACTCCGGCCACGAGCGAATGCTGACCAGCGAGGCATCCTTGCGATGCAACATCCCGCGCGCCTGCTCCATATCCACCATCAGCTGCGGCTGACCGGGGATCGGCGCACCAAAATCAGCGGCAGGTTTCACCTCTGCAGGCATACCGCGTTCGACGGGCAGACCCGCATCTGACCACGCTTTCCAGCCACCATCGAGAATACGGACATCCTTCACACCTGCATACAGCATAATCTGCGCCACGCGCGCGGCAGCATACACATCACGGCCATACAAAATGACCGTGGTGTCATGACGGATACCGTGCTTTGCCAGCATCGCTTTTAGCTTGTCGTCAGAGACTTTGTTCCACAGCGGCTCGCTTTCCACTTCGTTGGTGTCGATGTAGCCCGCACCGGGAATGTGATTCAGCAGATAAAACTTCGGCGCACCCCAGGCAGCTTCGATCACTTTCCAGCCTCCCGCCGGAGCGGCAGTGACGGGTGTACCCTGCTGGAGCTGGTGTATCCACTGCGGGTAGACGAGTTGCTCGAAGTGAGGCAGGCGCTGTAGACGAGCAGGCGTTTGCAGGGCATCGCTGAGAAGCGAAACATGAGTGTATCCGGCTTTCTCCAGACGGGCTTTCACGGCCTGGTTTGTGTTATCGCCGCCGTAGAGTGCGAGGGAGGTTGCGGGCGTAAGGTGATGCTGTTTTGCCCAGATAGCAATCTGCTCGTCGCTCATTGCGTCAAGCCAGGAGGCTGAAAGATTGAGCGCGGCAGGTTCATGGCCGGAGGTGCCGCTTAGCGACTGTGGCCAGCCGTTATAAAAGGCGCTGGCACGGGTGTCGATCACCGCACCGTGCTGTTCCTGAAGCTGAGACAGCGTCATTGTGTCAGGCATTTCAGCCGCCAGAGAGGAAAGGGAAGCGAGGCTGCAAAACAGAGCCAGCGCGGTCAGTTGAGAAACACGTTTCATCGTATAACCTGACGTCAGTAAAAGAGGGGGGCATTGTCGTCTCTCCCGAAATGTAAAACATTGCGTTAGCACATTATTGCCAGCGAGAAATCGCAATCACCTCACCGCTGGGTGGAATGTCTTCCTCATCATGCGTGACCAGAATAACCGGTATGCCGCGTGCCCGGACAACGTCAAACACCCATGTCCGAAACGTCGCGCGTAGCGTTTTGTCGAGGCGCCCGAACGGTTCATCGAGCAGTAACGCCTGCGGCTCAGCGAGCAGGGCCCGCAACAGACTGACCCTGGCGCGCTCCCCGCCGGAGAGAGTCGCCGGATCGCTGGCGTAGTGGTTTTTAAGCCCGGCGGAACTCAGTGCCTGCTCGACCGCATCCCGCCGTGCGCGTCCGACAATCCGCTCGGGTAATGCCAGCAACAAATTTTGACCAACAGTGAAGTGGTCAAACAGCAGGGCATCCTGAAAGAGAATACCCAGCCCGCGGGATTCTACAGGAAGCCTGTCGCAGCGGCGCTCGTCTAACCATAACTCGCCCTGGGCCTGGAAATCGTCGGACAGCGCGCCCACCATCCAGGCAAAAAGGGTCGATTTCCCACTACCAGATGGTCCCATCAGGGTGACAATCTCTCCGCGAGGCACACAGAAATTGACCTCGCGGAAAAGCGGTTTGATGGTGAGATCTTTTACCTTCAGCATTAACGTAATCCCTGACGATAGCGGCCTGCGAGCCGTGATAGCAGTGCGGCAAGGCCGAACACCATGCCCGTGACCAGCAATAACCCCAGCGCCCGGTTAGCCAGAACCGGGATACTGCCCCCGCTGCTGAGTGCGACGGTCTCCGTGGTGAGCGTGGTGAAACGGCCCGCGCCCAGCCAGAGCGTTGGCATATATTGCGCCATGCTGACGGAAAAACCGGTGGCAAAAGCCAGCAGAGCCGGGCGCACCAGCAGGGGACATTTCAGCAGGCAGAAGATTTTTACCCGTCGCCAGCCGAGCGTTCTGGCGGTAAGGATAAGCCGGGGATCGATCCTGTGCCAGGCGGGTTGCAGCACCAGCAGCACCCACGGTAACACCCACAGCAGATGGCTCCAGAGCACGGCGACATACTGCCCGTCTATACCCAGTCGCAACGCAATAAAATATTGCCCGGTGACGAGCGGTAGCGCCGGAAGGGCGAGGGGTAACCATACCCACAGCGTACCTCGCTGCGGCCCCCATTCAAGCCAGAGAAAAATGAGGACCAGGGCCATCAGGCTGGAAAGCAGGCCGAAGGAAAGGCTGGTACCCACGAAGCCCATCTCGTCCCGCTGTGCCAGCATCAGCAGTACTGCTACGCAAAGTACGCCGCACGCGGGTAACAGCCTGCTTATCGACCGCTCAGGCAGTGGGACAAGAGACGTGCGACGCGTCCCCGGCAGATCCGAAAGCGTGCGACGCCATACCTTCCAGGCACCGTAACCCAGCGCGGCAAGTGCAGCCAACAGCAGGAGGATGAGCAGGCATAGCAGCATCCCTTTTGTTTGTTGCTGTGCGTCGCCCTGGCTGAGCCACTGCCAGGCCAGCACGGCCAGCGTGGGAGGGTTGCCTGGCCCAAGAACGATTGCCACATCCACGACCGAAATTGACCATGCAAGAACGGCCAGCATCACCGCCCCGAGGACTGGGGCGATAGCCGGAAGGAGCAGCCAGTTGAGTATCTGAAAACGTCCATAACCGAAGGTTTGCAGCACAACTTTTTGCTGTGCAAGACGTTTTTCCGGCAGTACGGCGTAGATGGCCCACAGCACAAACGCACTCTCTTTGACGGCGAGCGTAAGGCCCAGCCCTGCACCGTATCGGTCCAGTGCAGGCGTACAGACGGTACAGACCTGGTAAAAAAGACCGCCTTCCGCAAACAGCAGTAAAGCGCTGGTGGCGAACGCCATGTGGGGAATGGCTAACACCCACGGCAGGCGCGTGTTGAGACGCCGCCAGCGTTTGCCGGGCCAGAGAAGCGCCAGCAGGGAAAGGGCGATTAGCAAGGAACCCAGCGTCGCGATGAGCGTTGAGACCAGCGTGGCGACGGTCGCCTGAGGCAGTTGCGGGTCGTTAAGCAGCGACTCCCAGTGAGTCACCGAAAATGCCGGGGCGAGCAGCATCGCACCAGCGGGCAGGATCGGCAGATAGATGGCCGCCATTGCCAGCCAGACAAGCCAACTCAACGGGTGCCGTAACGACGCAGCCATTCCTGCTCCAGCGCGTTAACCCAGGCCGATTGCGGCTCAGCCAGTATCTTCGGCAGCCCTTCAGGGGTGCGGGCTTGCAACTGTTTCGCTTCACCTTCGGGGAGTAATTTTACATCCAGTACGCTCGGGTCTCCCCAGATAGCCGGGTCAGCCTTGCGAATTTGCGCCTGCGGTGAAAGCAGGAAATTGGCGACCACTTTCGCACCTGCGCTCGCGCTGGCATTAGCCGGAATGGCGACAAAATGGACGTTACCGATCATCCCGGTGTGAAAACCAAAGCTGTAGCTGTCGGCTGGCAGTTCACCACTGGCGACTTTTTGTTGCGCATGTGCCGGGTTAAAGGTCAGCGACAGGTTCAGACTGCCGCTGGCAAGCAGGGCATCCATACGTGCAGGCGAAGGGGGAAAGTCTTTGCCTTCGCGCCACAGGAGTGGGTGGAGTTTGTCGAGGTAATCCCAAAGCGGGGCTGTTACCTGGGCAAAGGTGTTATCGGGTGCCTTTTGCAGCGCATCCGGCTGTGTGGTAAGTGTCAGGAGCAACTGCTCAAGAAACGCCGTCCCGGTAAAATCGGGCGGGCGAGGATAGCTGACTTTACCCGGATGCTGCCGCGCGTAAGCCAGCAATGCCTGCGGATCCTCCGGCGGCGTCGGCATGCTCTTTGTGCGTGAGATAAAGGTCAGCTGCGCGCCGCCCCACGGCGATTCCGCCCCGTCAGTGGGAACAGCAAAATCTTCCGTTACGGGTTTGCGGGTATCGACATAGCGCCAGTTTGGCAGCAACTGTGCCCATCCGGTTTGCAGCAGGTTAGTCTCTTTTAATGTGCGGAAATTTTCGCCATTAACCCACAGCAGGTCGACTGAGCCGTTGGTCTTACGTCCAGCGCTGGCTTCCGTCTGAATACGTTTTACCGCATCGGCGGCATCTGCCAGTGGGACAATTTTGAGGGTAATGGCGTAGTGCGTTTTCATCTCACCGCTTACCCACTCAAGGTAGCGGTTTACCGCCGGATCGCCGCCCCAGGCGTTAAACCAGACCGTCTGGCCTTTGGCTTGTTGTTGGATGGATTGCCAGCTGTCTGCGGCATACAAAGGGGTTGCCAGCAGCAGGCTGGTCAGAAACGTGCAAAAACGCACACGGCGCATAATGCCTCACTTTTTAGACGAAGGGGTATAACGGGTAAATAGCCGGCGTGTGACCAGCGGTAATAACCCCAGTAGTGTAAAGGCGAATATCATACCCGGCGACAAAATATCGCGCAGCGTTGACACTTTTCCCAGCTCGCGCCCGGCGTTCAGAAAGACAACAGTGGCGGGCAGCATGGCGAGCTGGCTGACCCACCAGTAACGACGTAGCCCAATGCGGGTAAGCCCCATCAGCAAATTCACCAGAAAAAACGGGAACAGCGGCATCAGACGCAGAGCAAAAAGATAGCCCGCGCCGTCATGCGCCATCCCGGCGTTCACCGTTTTCATCTGCTGAGCAAACCTTCGCTGGACCCAGTCGCGCAGCAGATAACGGCTGGCGAGCATCGCCAGCGTGGCACCGAGCGTGGAGGCAAACGAGACCAGTATGGTGCCTTCCCACAGAGGAAACAGCGCACCACCCAGCAGGGTCAGTATCGCCGCGCCGGGTATCGACAGGGCGGAAACCACCACATAGAGCGCAAAAAAGATCAGCGCACTTTGTAGCGGCGCGTGTTCAACATGAGAGAGTAGCGCCTGCTGGTGAGTTTTAATCCCATCCAGGGAGAGTGTGCCCGGAGGAAGCGCGATAAATGTCAGAATAAATGCGCCCAGAAGGGCGCACAGGAAGAGTCTTTTTCGAATGTTCACACGTGATTACAGCTTGAATTTTGCCCAGACCGGCGCGTGATCGGACGGTTTTTCCATGCTGCGGATATCGTAGTCGATACCGGTTTCAATGCAGCGCTCTGCCAGCGGCGAGCTGGCCAGCAGCAGATCGATACGCAGGCCGCGGTTGTCATCAAAGCCTTTTGAGCGGTAGTCAAACCAGGAGAAGCGATCCTGCGTTTCCGGGTTGGCACTGCGGAACGTATCCACCAGACCCCAGTCAAGCAGACGCGCCATCCACTCACGCTCTTCCGGCAGGAAAGAACATTTGCCGGTACGCAGCCAGCGCTTGCGGTTGTCTTCGCCAATACCGATATCGAGATCCGTCGGGCTGATATTCATATCGCCCATGATCAGCACCGGATTCTCTTTTTTCAGTTCGGTGGTCAGGTAGTCCTGCAGATCCTGGTAGAACTTTGCTTTGGCCGGGAATTTTGTCTCGTGGTCACGGCTCTCACCCTGCGGGAAGTAACCGTTAATGACCGTGATATTCCCGAGTGCAGAAGGCACTTCCGCCATGATAATGCGACGCTGTGCTTCTTCACCATCGCCAGGGAAGCCGCGGCGGACGGATACCGGTGGCGCTTTAGTGAGCAGCGCTACGCCATAGTGGCCTTTCTGTCCGTGATAGAAGACGTTGTAGCCGAGTTTCGCCACCTCTTCGAGGGGGAACATGTCGTCGTGAACTTTTGTCTCCTGCAGGCCGATCACATCTGGCTGATGTTGCTCAACGATAGCTTCAAGCTGATGAGGACGGGCACGCAGGCCGTTGATATTAAAAGAGACAAATTTCATAGTCGCTGCCAGTGCAAGGTGAATAGTGCATGGATGGTAGCAGAATTTGCGTCAACTGTTACGGGGATTGACCAATAACTGCGACAGATAATGCCAGTGGTGCAATATTTGCACCATTCTGACGCGTATCGCCCTCAAACAGGGCATAAATGACAGATAAATTTCGCGAGCGATCACAATTCCAGAATTATATTTGGCCTCTGCATACTCTTTCTTATTTTCATGCGGCAAAGCGCCGCTTGTCGTAAAAATATTCACTTTTTATGCACTAACAGTGAATAACTTCATATTGTAACTTATTGATATTCTGTTGGCCCAACCCGTTTATGCATTTTTATCGCTGGCTGGCACGAAGGCTGCAATCTACATTCACAGTGCAAACACTCAATTATTTAACATTAAAATAACTTTTTATTTACCGGATGAGGTCGCTATGTCTCTGTCAATTACGCGTGAAAATTTCGATGAATGGATGATGCCAGTATACGCTCCGGCGGCTTTTATTCCGGTTCGTGGGGAAGGCTCACGCCTGTGGGACCAGCAGGGTAAAGAGTATATCGACTTTGCAGGTGGGATTGCGGTGAACGCGCTGGGCCATGCTCATCCGGCACTGCGTCAGGCACTGAATGACCAGGCGGCGAAGTTCTGGCATACCGGCAACGGGTTTACCAACGAGCCCGCTCTGCGTCTGGCGAAAAAACTGATCGACGCAACATTTGCCGAAAAAGTCTTTTTCTGTAACTCGGGGGCAGAAGCGAACGAAGCGGCGCTGAAGCTGGCGCGCAAATATGCACACGACAAGTTTGGCACGCACAAAAGCGGTATTGTCGCGTTTAAGAACGCCTTCCACGGTCGCACGCTCTTTACCGTCAGCGCGGGCGGTCAGCCTTCTTATTCGCAGGATTTTGCACCGCTGCCACCCGATATTCGTCACGGTATCTATAACGATCTCCAGTCAGCCAGCGAGCTGATCAACGACACCACCTGCGCGGTAATTGTTGAGCCGATGCAGGGCGAGGGCGGCGTGCTTCCGGCGCAAAAGGCGTTCCTGCAGGGGCTGCGCGAACTGTGCGATCGTCATAATGCGGTACTGATTTTTGATGAAGTGCAAACGGGGGTGGGCCGTACCGGTGAACTGTATGCCTACATGCACTACGGTGTGACGCCGGACGTCCTTTCGACTGCCAAAGCGCTGGGCGGCGGCTTCCCGATTGGGGCAATGCTGACCACCGATAAATTCGCCAGCGTGATGACCGTGGGGACCCATGGCACCACCTATGGCGGCAACCCGCTGGCAACCGCCGTTGCCGGACAGGTTCTCGACATCATTAACACCCCTGAGGTGTTGAAAGGCGTTAAGCAGCGTCACGACTGGTTTGTTGAACGCCTGAATGCCATCAACAGTAAGACCGGCCTGTTCAAAGAAATTCGCGGTCTGGGGCTGTTAATCGGCTGCGAGCTCACCGCCGAGTTTGCCGGAAAAGCTAAACTTATTTCACAGGAAGCGGCAAAAGTGGGCGTAATGGTGCTGATTGCCGGTGCCAACGTGGTGCGTTTTGCTCCTGCGCTGATTGTCAGCCAGGAAGAGGTGCAAACTGGTTTAGATCGCTTTGCGCTGGCCTGCGAACATGTGAAATCCGGGGTGTCATCATGATGGTCATCCGTCCCGTTGAGCGCGGCGATCTCGCCGGGCTCATGCAGCTTGCCGGTAAGACGGGAGGTGGGTTGACCTCACTTCCCGCCGATGAAAAAACACTGTCGGCGCGCATTGAGCGCGCCCTGCACACCTGGCAGGGGACGTTGCCAAAAAGCGAACAGGGTTATGTGTTCGTTCTTGAAGATACCGACACCGGTACTGTAGCCGGGATTTGCGCCATCGAGGTGGCTGTTGGGTTAAACGACCCGTGGTACAACTATCGCGTCGGCACGATGGTTCATGCTTCGAAAGAGCTGAACGTCTATAACGCGCTGCCGACGCTGTTTCTTTGTAATGACCACACGGGTGCCAGCGAGCTCTGCACGCTGTTCCTCGACCCGGCGTGGCGTAAAGAGGGCAACGGTTACCTGCTCTCCAAATCACGCTTTATGTTTATGGCCGCCTTCCGCGACCGCTTTAACGAAAAGGTGGTCGCCGAGATGCGCGGCGTGATCGACGACACCGGCTACTCACCGTTCTGGGAGAGCCTGGGCGAGCGCTTCTTCTCGATGGAGTTCAGCCGGGCGGACTATCTCTGCGGTACCGGTCAGAAAGCGTTTATTGCCGAACTGATGCCGAAGCATCCTATCTATACCCATTTCTTAACCCCGGAAGCGCAGGCGGTGATTGGCGAAGTGCATCCGCAAACCGCGCCCGCCCGCGCGGTGCTGGAGAAAGAGGGCTTCCGCTACCGTAACTATGTCGACATCTTTGACGGCGGGCCAACGCTTGAGTGCGATATCGACCGCGTGCGTGCGATTCGTAAAAGCCGGCTGGTTGAGGTCGCTGAAGGTCAGCCTGCGCCGGGTGACTGGCCGGCATGTCTGGTGTCGAATGAGAATTACACCAACTTCCGTGCCATGCTGGTGCGTACCAACCCGAAATGTGAACGTCTGGTGCTGACGGCTGCAGAACTGGATGCCCTGAAATGTAACGCCGGCGATACGGTTCGCCTGGTGCGTCTCTGCCCTGAGGAGAAAACAGCATGACATTATGGATTAACGGTGACTGGGTCACGGGCGAAGGCGAACAGCGCGTAAAGACCAATCCGGTAGGAAAAGAGGTGCTCTGGAAAGGGAATGACGCCAGCGCCGCGCAGGTTGAACAAGCCTGTCATGCCGCGCGCCGCGCGTTTCCGGCTTGGGCAAAACAGCCTTTCGCCGTGCGTCAGGCCATTGTTGAAAAGTTTGCCGGTTTGCTGGAGGCGAACAAAGCCGAACTGACGCGCATCATCGCCTCTGAGACCAGTAAACCGCGCTGGGAAGCAACAACCGAAGTGACGGCGATGATCAACAAAATTGCCATTTCGGTGAAGGCTTACCACACCCGTACCGGTGAACAGCACACCGAGATGCCTGACGGCGCGGCCACGCTGCGCCACCGTCCGCACGGCGTGCTGGCGGTGTTTGGTCCGTACAACTTCCCGGGGCATCTGCCGAATGGTCACATTGTGCCCGCGCTGCTGGCGGGCAATACCGTGATTTTCAAACCGAGCGAGTTAACGCCATTAACCGGCGAGGCGGTGGTGAAACTCTGGGAACAGGCTGGCCTGCCGCCTGGCGTGCTGAATCTGGTACAGGGTGGGCGTGAAACCGGTCAGGCGCTGAGTGCGTTGAGCGATATTGACGGTCTGTTGTTTACCGGCAGCGCCGGAACGGGCTATCAGTTGCATCGCCAGCTGGCGGGGCAGCCGGAAAAAATTCTGGCGCTGGAGATGGGCGGTAACAATCCACTGATCGTGGAAGATCCTGACGATATTGACGCTGCCGTGCATCTGACCATTCAGTCCGCCTTTATTACCGCCGGACAGCGCTGTACCTGTTCCCGTCGCTTACTGGTAAAACGTGGTGCGCAGGGGGATGCCTTCCTGAAACGGCTGGTTGAAGTGAGCGCGCGTCTGGTACCTGCAACGTGGGATGCCGACCCGCAGCCGTTTTTGGGCGGTCTGATTTCCGAGCAGGCGGCGTTGAATGTGCTGAAGGCCTGGCAGGATCACGTCGCGCGCGGCGCGAAAACGCTGCTCGAACCGAAGCAGGTTCAGCCGGGTGCCTCGCTGCTTACGCCGGGCATCGTTGAGATGAGCGGGGCGAGCAACGTGCCGGACGAAGAGGTCTTTGGTCCGCTGCTGTGCGTCTGGCGTTACGACGATTTTGATGAGGCGATTGCAATGGCCAATAACACCCGTTACGGCCTGTCGAGCGGGCTGATTTCGCCGCATCGCGAGAAGTTTGATCGGCTGCTGCTGGAAGCGCGCGCCGGGATTGTGAACTGGAATAAACCGCTGACCGGTGCAGCGAGCACCGCGCCGTTCGGCGGCGTGGGGGCATCGGGCAACCATCGCGCCAGCGCGTGGTACGCCGCGGATTACTGCGCGTGGCCGATGGCAAGCCTGGAAACCCCGGCGCTGACGCTGCCGGAAACGCTCAATCCGGGTCTGGACTTTACCGGAGGGGATAGTCATGAAAGCGCGTGAAGTCAACTTTGACGGGCTGGTGGGGCTGACGCACCACTATGCGGGTCTCTCTTTTGGTAATGAAGCCTCGACGAAGCATCGTTTTCAGGTCTCCAACCCGAAACTGGCGGCGAAACAGGGGCTGCTAAAAATGAAAGCGCTGGCGGATGCCGGTTTCCCGCAGGCGGTTATTCCGCCGCAAGAGCGCCCAAACGTGGCAGTGTTGCGTCAACTTGGCTTCACCGGCAGCGATGAGCAGGTGGTTGAAAAAGCGGGTACACAGACACCGCATCTGCTCTCTGCGGCAAGCTCTGCCTCATCAATGTGGGTGGCCAACGCGGCAACCGTCGCACCGTCAGCCGATACGCTGGATGGAAAAGTCCATTTGACGGTGGCGAACCTGAACAACAAATTCCACCGCGCCACCGAAGCGGAAACCACCGAGCGCGTGTTGCGCGCCATTTTCAGTCATGACGACCATTTTGCGGTGCATCAGGCTCTGCCACAGGTGGCGATGTTTGGCGACGAAGGGGCTGCCAACCATAACCGGCTGGGAGGTGATTATGGCGACCCTGGTGTGCAGTTGTTTATTTACGGGCGTGAGGAGGGCGGTCATTCCGAACCCGTCCGCTATCCGGCCCGTCAGACGCTGGCGGCGAGTCAGGCCGTTGCCCGCCTGAATCAGGTCAATCCTTCCCAGGTGATTTTTGCCCAGCAGAATCCACAGGTGATTGACCAGGGCGTGTTCCACAACGACGTGATTGCCGTCTCCAACCGCCAGGTACTGTTCTGCCATGAGCAGGCGTTTGCCCATCAGGAGAAGCTGCTCGCTACGTTACATGAACGCGTGCCGGGTTTTATGCCGATTCAGGTGCCGACGCAGGCGGTCAGCGTGCAGGATGCAGTGGAAACCTATCTCTTCAACAGCCAGCTGTTGAGCCGTGACGATGGCAGCATGATGCTGGTGCTGCCGCAAGAGTCCCGGGATCATAAAGGGGTGTGGCGTTATCTGTCAGACCTGGTTAAGGCCGATAACCCAATTGACGAACTGCGCGTCTTTGACCTGCGTGAAAGTATGGCCAACGGCGGTGGTCCAGCCTGTCTGCGCCTGCGCGTGGTACTGACGCACAATGAAATGCAGGCCGTTAACCCGGCAGTGATGATGAACGAAACGCTGTTTAACACCCTGAACGACTGGGTGGATCGTTACTATCGTGACCGATTAACGCAGGCCGACCTGGTCGACCCTCAACTGCTGCGCGAAGGTCGTGAGGCGCTGGACGCGTTGACATCCATCCTGCAGCTGGGGTCGGTTTATCCGTTCCAGCGCTAAAGGAGTGAGTATGGAAAATCTACTGGCGCTGACCCTGGCTGATAAAACACCTGAACGGAGTGAGGGGGAGGGGCCCTCATTCCACTGGCGCTGGTTGGGGCGCGGAGTGCTTGAGCTGACGCCGACCGCAAAAAGCGATCTGTCGCTGCTGCTTTCAACGGGGATTCATGGGAATGAAACGGCACCCGTTGAGATTGTCGATCTGCTGTTGCGCGCGTTGTATCGTGGAGATATCACCCTTAAGTGTCGTGTGCTGGTAGTGCTCGGCAACCCGCCTGCGCTGGCACAAAACAAACGGTATCTGGTGAGCGATATTAACCGCATGTTCGGTGGGCGCTGGTCGCAGTTTCCACAGAGTGACGAAACGGTGCGGGCAGAGTGGCTGGAGAACGTCGTGAGCGCGTTTTTTGCGGCTGCGGGGCCTGCGCGCTGGCATCTGGATCTGCATACGGCGATCCGGGCGTCTTATCATGTTCGCTTTGGCGTTCTGCCGCAGCGTCATCAGCCGTGGGATGAAGCGTTCCTGAGCTGGCTGGGCGATGCCGGGCTGGAGGCGCTGGTCTTTCATCAGTCACCGGGGGGAACGTTTACTCACTTTACCTGCGAACGTTTCGCTGCGCTGTCGTGTACTCTGGAGCTGGGAAAAGCACTCCCGTTCGGCCAGAACGATCTGACTCGCTTTGCACCTACGCATCTCGCTCTTCGGGCGCTGCTGGGAGGAACGGTTCCTGAGCACGCGCATCAGCCCGTTGAACGGTATCGGGTCGTGCAGCAGATCACTCGCCGCAGCGATGCCTTCCTGCTTCATATGGCTGCACATACGCTCAACTTTACCCCGTTCCGTAAAGGCGTCCTGTTGGCCGAAGATGGTGAGGATCGTTATGAAGTACAGAAGACAACCGAATATGTGTTGTTTCCTAACCCGTCGGTGGCGTTTGGTTTGCGAGCCGGATTGATGCTGGAAAAAATCTCCTGAGTATTTCCCCTCTCGTCCTCTGAGGGGGGAAGCAAAAACCTTTTCTTAACGATTAAAGCGTTCGCACTTCTTTTGCAGAATATTCCTGGTGAATTGCTTTATTATTAATCTTCACTTCGCTATACTCATGCTTAATTTCTTTAAAATCATCGTGTTGTTTATTTTTTGTTGCAACTCTCCACGCTTTATCCTTATTTCCTCCACATTTGGCGAAAATTTGTTTTTTACACTTTCATTGTTTTACCGTTGCTCTGACTAATTGACGATAAAGCCCGTAAAGTTAATCTCGTCAACACGGCATAGCGCCGAAGAATAACTGAAAGAAAGGAAATAAATTATGCGTAAACTTACTGCACTGTTTGTTGCTTCTACCCTTGCTCTGGGCGCTACCAGCATGGCGTTCGCCGCAGATACGACCACCACCGCTGCCGCGCCAACTGAAGGCAAAATGATGATGCATCATAAAGGCAAGCCGGGTATGCACAACGAGATGATGATGTTTAAAGATCTGAATCTGACGGATGCGCAGAAGCAGCAGATCCGCGATATCAGGAAAGGCGAACGCGACCAGATGAAACGTCCTCCGCTTGAAGAGCGTCGCGCAATGCATGACATCATCGCCAGCGATAGTTTCGATAAGGCGAAAGCTGAAGCGCAGATCGACAAAATGGCTGAGCAGCACAAAGCCCGCATGCTGGCTCACATGGAAACCCAGAATAAGATCTACAACATTCTGACTCCGGAACAGAAAAAACAATTTAATGCGAATTTTGAGAAGCGTCTGACAGAACGTCCGGCGATGGAAGGTAAAATGCCAGCACCAACCGAATAATCGGTTCAACATCTTAAGACCGCCGGGATCCTGTCCACAAAAGCGCTATCGCTGTGGACAGGACCGGCGGTTTTTCTTTCCTTCCCTCTTGTCTGCCACCGCGAGCGCGGTATGCTCCTGTAGTCGCTTCAGAGAATGTTCGTAGAGTCATGGCGTTAGAATTTTTATTAACGTTCAGTTAATGCCTGCCCGCTCTGCTGCCGATACTGTGTCTGTGAAACCCTAACGATAACAAACAAGACAGCAACGATAGCAATATCCTTGCCTTGGCACAGGTTGTGCCATTCAGGAGTGGTGATGGAGTTCTTTGATATCCGTAAGATGCCGGTCAGTCTCTGGCGCAATGGTGCTGGCGAAACGCGAGAGATTTGTTGTTTTCCTCCCGCGACGCGGGATTTTTACTGGCGTGCCAGTATTGCGACTATTGCCAGTAACGGTGAATTCTCCTCTTTTCCCGGTGTTGATCGGGTCATAACGTTACTGGAGGGAGGAGAGGTGACGCTGGATGCCGGTCAGGCATTCTGTCATACCCTGAAACAGCATCAGCCTTACAGCTTTTCTGGCGATCTACCGGTAAAAGCACTGCTGGCGGATGGAAGGATGGCAATGGATTTCAACATCATGACCCGGCGCGATTGCTGCAAGGCAAAAGTACGCGTTGCCGATCGTACCTTTACCACCTTTGGTTCCCGGGGCGGCGTGGTGTTCGTGTTAGGTGGCGCGTGGCAGTTGGGGGATAAATTGTTGACCGCCGATCAGGGGGCATTCTGGGAAGAGGGCACCCACACTCTCCGTCTGCTGGAGTCTGAAGGCACCTTATTGTTCAGTGAAATTAACTGGCTGGCGGGTCACTCAGCACAATGATCTCATATTTGCCGGTTAATACCGGCTTACAGAGTATTTTGTAGCCGTCATGATCGAATCCGGCGGGTGTGCGTAGCAAGGTTGCCGCGTCGTTTACATTGTCAACGGCGCCCAGCCAAAGCCAGTTATTGATGATGTGATACTGGGTCATCGCTTCACCCACTTCCTTTAGGGCAACGGCATTTTCCCACGGCCAGCAGGCGACACTGATGGCCGCCAGCCCGTTGAGAAGCCGGGCATGATGTTCCTCAACACTTTCTTTCCCACAACAAGCACCTGCGCAGCGCTTCAGAGCGGATCGGAAACAGGCGCGCCCACGGGTGGTTGCCTCCAGACCCAACAGGCTGTAACAAAGCTGTAAATCATCCGCCAGCGTTTGCAGGGCCTGGAGTGCCGCACGTTTATTCGCGAATAACCCATACAGATTTGGGGCATGTGAAAAATCGACTTCACGTGCGTAGACAATCTGCGGTTTGCCCGCGGTTATCTGCAGGGAGCAAAGCTGACGATTGCGGCGCAAGCGCTTATTGAACAGCGGTTGTTGCTCTTTGATAAGTCGGGCTTCAAGCAACAGCGCGCCCATTTCTCCTGCGGTCTGAACCCAGGTAATGCGTCGTGACTGGCGCAGCATGGCGGCCTCGTCCGGCGTACGGAGATGGGATAATACCCGGCTGCGAATATTGACGCTTTTACCGATATAGAGTGGCAGGGTGTTACTCTCACCGTGAAAGATGTACACGCCAGGCTGTTTAGGCAGCGCCTCCAGCCATGGGCGAAGGTGCTCGGGATATTCGTAGATAGCCGCCGCTTCAAACTCAAGACGCGGGGCGGATTGACGCCTGCTCACATACCACTCCCTATACTGTTCAGGTATACAGTGTAGCAGGAGTGTGGTGGTTAAAAAAGAGCCGGGTGGCGGCTGCGCCTTACCCGGCCTAGATTATGCGGGTTACCGTTTTGCTCTATTTCTTCCAGAAGTCGTCAAACACCGTGATAGGCGTGTGGCGCTTGTGCTCGGTTTTCAGATACCAGCCTTCGATGATTTTCGCGGTACCTTCATCCAGTTTTTTACCTTCCAGATAATCATCAATATTGTCATAGGTGACGCCAAGCGCCGCTTCATCTGGCAGGGAAGGGCGATCGTCTTCAAGATCCGCTGTCGGCGCTTTCTTGTAAAGATGCTCAGGGCAACCCAGCGTGGCCAGCAGTTGCTTACCCTGACGCTTGTTCAGACGGAAAATGGGGTTGATGTCGGTGCCGCCGTCGCCATATTTGGTGAAGAAACCGGTGATCGCTTCTGCTGCATGGTCGGTTCCAACAACTACACCTTTGGTCATCCCGGCGATGCTGTACTGCGCTTTCATGCGCTCACGGGCTTTCTCGTTCCCACGGACAAAATCACTCAATTCTATGCCGGCTTCGCGGAGCGCCTGCTCGCTTGCCAGGACCGAACCTTTAATATTGACGGTCAGTACGCGGTCAGGCTGAATGAACGAAATGGCATCCTGGCAATCCTGCTCGTCGGCCTGCACGCCATACGGAAGACGCACGGCGATAAACTGCAGTGTCTCATCACCGGTCGCTTCGCGAAGCTCTGAAATGGCCATCTGGCAGAGTTTACCGGTCAGCGTCGAGTCCTGGCCCCCGCTGATGCCCAGCACCAGGGATTTCAGGAAAGGGTTCGTTTTTAAATAAGATTTTAAAAAATCCACGCTGCGGCGGATCTCTTCATGTGCATCTACCGCAGGCTTCGCGCCCAGCGCCTGAATAATCTCTTGTTGCAGAGCCATCATGCCCTCCATATGCAGAACATAAACCGAATGTATTTACTGCTAAAACTAACCCTTTGGGCGAGAAACGACAAGGATCACAGTTTTGAGTGCGCTAATTTGCGGCGATTTAGCAGGTTATCATTGTTTTATTAGAATTTTCCGAAATTCGTCTGGCGTAATTCACAAAGTTGAACAATCGTACTTTTTATTCCATGCTTAGATAACACGCTGATAAACAAGAGGACGGAATATGAACAAGAACGTAGCAGGAATTCTTAGCGCAGCGGCAGTACTGACTATGCTGGCAGGGTGTACAGCTTACGATCGCACCAAAGATCAGTTCACACAGCCAGTGGTTAAAGATGTCAAAAAAGGCATGACCCGTTCGCAGGTGGCTGCGATTGCCGGTAAACCTTCTTCTGAAGTGACCATGATCCATGCGAAAGGAACCTGCCAGACCTATATCCTGGGTCAACGTGATGGTAAGGCAGAGACCTACTTTGTCGCCCTGGATGATACCGGCCATGTTATTAACTCCGGCTATCAGACCTGTGCTGAATACGACACCGATCCGCAGGCACCTAAGGCGTAGTAACCCTGCGTATCTGAGGATGTTAACAAACCGACCAGTGGGTCGGTTTTTTTATGCATACAAAAATCTTATTTCTTTGCGCGAATTATTTGCTCGAAATGTGAAGGGAGTCAACAAGCCAGGTCAATGAGAGACAATTTGAGTCTGTTCAGAATTATCCCCTGTCTGTACCATTGCGTATACTCACTCCAACGACAAACAACAATACACAAGCTACCTGTCTGCCGGGACAGCGAGTCGAGTGATAGCAAGATGGCAGGTAGTCATACAAGAGGGAAATTATGATGGAAAAGAAACATATTTACCTGTTCTGCTCAGCGGGCATGTCAACCTCGCTTCTGGTGTCAAAGATGCGTGCGCAGGCTGAAAAGTATGAAGTCCCTGTGGTGATTGAAGCGTTTCCTGAGACGCTGGCGGGCGAAAAAGGCCAGAAAGCCGACGTCGTTTTACTGGGACCGCAAATCGCCTATATGTTACCCGAAATTCAACGACTGTTACCGAATAAACCGGTCGAGGTGATCGACTCAGGGCTGTACGGCAAGATTGATGGTTTAGGTGTATTGAAAGCTGCTGTTGCAGCCATTAAAAAAGCTGCTAATTAATTTTTATTTTTCCCGTCAAAGAGTTATTTCACACACAATACGCCGTAACTTGTGTTGCGGCATTTAAGGGTATTTTCCTATGAGTAAAGTCATCGCTTCACTTGAAAAGGTACTCCTTCCTTTTGCTGTTAAAATAGGAAAGCAGCCTCACGTTAATGCCATCAAAAACGGTTTTATTAAATTAATGCCGTTGACGCTGGCCGGGGCAATGTTCGTTTTAATTAACAACGTTTTTCTGAGCTTTGGTGAAGGTTCCTTCTTTTATTCATTAGGAATTCGGTTAGACGCTTCGACTATTGAAACCCTTAACGGTTTTAAAGCCATCGGCGGCAACGTCTATAACGGGACGTTAGGTATTATGTCGCTGATGGCGCCTTTCTTTATAGGGATGGCGCTGGCAGAAGAGCGGAAAGTGGATCCACTGGCCGCTGGTTTATTATCCGTTGCCGCATTTATGACCGTGACGCCTTACAGTGTCGGTGAAGCGTATGCAGTAGGCGCCAACTGGCTGGGCGGAGCTAACATCATCTCCGGTATTGTTATCGGGCTGGTGGTGGCGGAGATGTTCACCTTTATTATTCGTCGAAACTGGGTTATCCGTTTGCCAGATAGCGTTCCAGCTTCGGTTTCTCGTTCATTTTCCGCGTTGATTCCAGGCTTCATTATTCTTTCCATCATGGGGATTATCGCCTGGGCGCTTTCTCACTGGGGCACTAACTTCCATCAGATCATCATGGACTCTATCTCTACGCCGCTGGCGTCAATGGGTGGAGTGGTCGGTTGGGCGTATGTGATTTTCACTTCTCTGCTGTGGTTCTTTGGCGTGCATGGTTCACTGGCACTGGCAGCGCTGGACAGCGGGATTATGACCCCATGGGCACTGGAAAACGTAGCACTTTACCAGCAGTACGGCTCTGTTGACGCGGCGCTGGCAGCGGGTAAAACCTTCCATGTGTGGGCGAAGCCGATGCTTGACTCCTATATCTTCCTGGGCGGTACCGGGGCGACCTTGGGTCTGATCATCGCGGTCTTTATTGTCTCTCGTCGTGCTGACTATCGTCAGGTGGCGAAACTGGCGCTGCCTTCAGGTATCTTCCAGATTAACGAACCGATCCTGTTTGGTCTGCCAATTATCATGAACCCGGTGATGTTCATCCCGTTCATTCTGATTCAGCCGCTGCTGGCAGCCATTACCCTGACGGCCTATTACATGGGGATCATTCCACCAATCACCAACATTGCACCATGGACAATGCCGGCGGGTCTGGGCGCGTTCTTCAACACCAACGGCAGCGTGGCGGCCTTCCTGCTGGCGATATTCAACCTCGGGATTGCAACACTGCTTTACATGCCATTCGTGGCGATTGCGAACAAAGCAGCAACCATCATTGATGAAGAAGAGAGCGAAGAGGATATTGCCCTCTCACTGAAATTCTAAGATTGACCGGCGCGGGGAAACCCGCGCCAGCCACAAGGAGCTTAAAATGTTAGATTTGGATAGTATTGTTGCAGAAGAAAGCGCAGAGAACGATCTCGAAGAAGTGGTGATGGGGCTCATCATCAATTCCGGACAAGCCCGTAGCCTGGCCTATGCCGCCCTCAAGCAGGCCAAGCAGGGGGATTTCGCCGCCGCGAAAACCATGATGGATCAGTCCCGTACGGCGCTGAATGAAGCACACCTGGTGCAGACGAAGCTCATCGAAGGTGACCAGGGGGAAGGGAAGATGAAGGTTAGCCTGGTGCTGGTACACGCCCAGGATCACCTGATGACGTCGATGCTGGCACGCGAGCTGGTGGCGGAGTTAATTGAGCTTCACGAGAAAATGCAATAAGTCAGGTCAGGCAGCAGGAGGTCAGCACGATGGAAATTAAAACCGCACTTGAGCAGCAACTGTTTAATGGCAAGAATTTTCACGTGGTCATTTACAACAAAACGGAGAGCGCCAGCGGTCTGCACCAGCATGACTACTATGAGTTCACGATTGTTCTGACCGGCCGCTACTACCAGGAAATTAACGGTAAGCGCGTCCTGCTTGAACGGGGCGATTTTGTCTTCTTACCGATGGGATCCTATCACCAGAGCTTTTACGAATTTGGTGCCACACGCATTCTGAATGTGGGCGTCAGCAGACGCTTCTTTGAGAAGCACTATCTGCCGCTGGTACCGTTCTGCTTTGTGGCATCGCAGGTCTATCGTGTCAAAAACGAGTTTATGACCTGGATTGAAACGGTTATCGCCTCGCTTAACTTCCGCGACAATGAATTTGATGAGTTTATTGAAACGGTGACATTCTATGTGATGAACCGGCTGCGCCATCATCGCGAAGAGCAGCAGGTGACGGATGATGTTCCGCAATGGCTGCGCGGTACTGTGGAACTGATGCACGATAAAGGGCAGTTCAGTGAAAATGCGCTGGAGAATATGGTTTCACTGTCGGGAAAATCGCAGGAATATCTGACTCGCGCGACACAGCGTTATTATCGTAAAACACCTGTGCAAATTATTAATGAAATCCGCATTAATTTTGCAAAAAAACAGCTGGAAATTACCAACTATTCTGTCACCGATATTGCTTACGAATCCGGATACAGTAGCCCCAGTCTGTTTATTAAAACCTTTAAGAAATTGACATCGTTCACCCCGAACAGTTACCGGAAAAACTTGACGGTAATTAATTAACTTTAGGCGGCTTTACCCGCCGCGAATATTGCCTTGATTGCTTGCCCAAATAGCGGGAAGAGTACGCTATACCTTGCAGGCGATTAACCTGATACGCTAAGGGAGATATTATGCAAAAGAAATTAAAAGTCGTAACCATTGGTGGCGGCAGCAGTTATACCCCGGAATTACTTGAAGGTTTCCTGAAACGTTATCATGAATTACCGGTTAGCGAGTTATGGCTGGTTGACGTTGAGGAAGGTCAGGAGAAACTGAATATTATTTTCGACCTGTGCAAGCGCATGGTTGAGAAAGCCGGTGTGCCTTTAACCGTGCATAAAACCCTGGATCGTCGACTGGCGCTGAAAGATGCGGATTTCGTTACCACCCAGCTACGCGTGGGTCAGTTAAAGGCGCGTGAACTGGACGAACGCATTCCACTGAGTCACGGTTATCTGGGACAAGAGACCAACGGCGCGGGCGGCCTGTTCAAAGGTTTGCGTACCATCCCAGTCATTTTCGACATTATCAAAGATGTCGAAGAGATTTGCCCGAACGCATGGGTGATTAACTTTACTAACCCGGCCGGGATGGTGACCGAGGCGGTCTACCGCCATACGGGTTTCAAACGCTTTATCGGCGTCTGTAATATTCCGATTGGCATGAAGATGTTTATCCGCGACGTTCTGGAACTGACCGACAACGACGATCTCTCCATCGATCTGTTCGGCCTGAACCACATGGTGTTCATCAAAGATGTCATTGTGAACGGAAAATCGCGCTTTGCCGAACTGCTCGACGGCGTGGCCTCCGGTCGCCTGACGGCGGCGTCAGTGAAAAACATCTTTGACCTGCCGTTCAGCGAAGGGCTGATCCGCTCGCTGAATCTGCTGCCATGCTCGTACCTGCTTTACTACTTTAAGCAGAAAGAGATGCTGGCTATCGAAATGGGCGAGTACTATAAGGGCGGCGCGCGTGCGCAGATCGTTCAGAAGGTTGAGAAGCAGCTGTTCGATTTGTATAAAGATCCGAACCTGAACGTCAAACCGAAAGAGCTGGAGCAGCGCGGCGGGGCATATTACTCCGATGCAGCATGTGAAGTTATCAATGCCATTTACAACGATAAGCAAGCGGAGCATTACGTTAATGTGCCGCATCATGGTCATATCGACAACATTCCGGCTGACTGGGCCATCGAGATGACCTGTATTCTGGGGCGTGATGGGGCGAAACCACATCCACGCATCACCCATTTTGATGACAAAGTCATGGGCCTGATTCACACCATCAAAGGATTTGAAGTGGCTGCCAGTCATGCGGCGTTAAGCGGTGAGCTTAATGACGTGCTGCTGGCGCTGAACCTCAGCCCGCTGGTCCATTCTGATCGCGATGCGGAGCAACTGGCCAGTGAAATGATTCTGGCACATGAAAAATGGTTGCCGAACTTTGCTGCAACAATAGAGAAGCTGAAGTTCAAACACCGTTAAGGGGATGCGCAATGGAAAACCTGCTGATCGTCAATGCTGATGATTTTGGTCTCTCCAGAGGTCAAAACTACGGCATTATTGAAGCCTGCCGTCGGGGGATCGTGACCTCCACAACGGCACTGGTTAATGGTGAAGCGGTTGAACACGCGGCGCAGTTGAGCCGCGACGTTCCGGCGCTGGGCGTCGGCATGCACTTTGTGTTGACGCTTGGGATGCCGCTTTCGCAGATGCCAGGTCTGACTCGCGACGGACAGCTGGGTAAGTGGATTTGGGAACTGGCGGAGCAGGATGCTCTGCCGCTCGAAGAGATTACCCGTGAGCTGGACTGTCAGTTCAACCGCTTTGTTGATGTGTTTGGCAAGGAGCCGACGCACATTGACAGTCACCATCACGTCCATATGATCCCGGCGATTTTCCCGCTTGTTGCGGAATTTGCGCGACGTAAAGGGGTTGCAATGCGCGTGGATCGTGACGTGCAGGCGCTGCACGGTCTGTCATTCTTCTCTGTGCCCACAACGGACGGATTCAGCAGCGCGTTTTATGGCGAAGGGATCGATGAAGCACTGTTCCTGAAAGTGCTGGATGATTCCGCCGCCCGAGGCGAACGGTCGGTGGAGGTGATGGCGCACCCCGCTTTTGTTGATAACACCGTGCGTAAAAGCGCCTACTGCTGGCCTCGACTGGCGGAACTGGATGTGCTGACGTCGGCATCGCTCAAGTATGCGATTGCCGAGCGCGGATATCGGTTGGGAACGTTCAGGGATCTGTAAGAAGTGCCGGGGGGCGGTTTCGCCTTACCCGGCATTTTTTTACGCCGGTATCTGGTCAATCTTACTGCTGCGCGACCAGACGCGATGAACAGCGAGCAAATCAAACAGTTTCGTCATAAACGCGTCATTGACGTTATCGCCCTCCACAATGCCATCCTCACCCTGATCCGCAACCTTCAACTGCGCTTTAAACTGTCGCGCATCGCCGGATAGCGCGATCGGTTTAAGGTGTTTATAGGCTTCCAGCAAGTAATAGACGGCGTCGCCGTTGGTCAGCAGACTGTTAATATCCCCGCACGGCACAATTACCGCATCGACGGTTAGCGATGGCGCGCCGGCAAAAGTCGCCGCCACCGGCAGCACGGAGCCGTCATCGGCGGTCACTTCGCCCATGCGGGAATAAAGCAGTTTGGCGTGCACGCCTTGCTTTTTCAGCGCCTGCATAATTCCCAGCACATCACTGGCGCGGGTTTTATCATTCAGCAGAATGGCGACCACGCGGCCTTTAATTGAGCCACCCGGCACTGCGTACAGACTCAGTGACGGATCTTTTTTCACACCATTAACCGCTTTTGGCGGTGCCAGGTTGCGTTGCTCATCGGTGAGCATAATACCCAGGTTATCGGCTACGCTCTGAGCAAGCTGAATATCAATATGCGCCAGCTGATCGACCACGCCCTCGCGGATATAGGTGCGCACCACTTTGCTGAGCTCAAAGCTGAAGCCGCCGATAATGTGCTGCTGCTCAATCGGCGTCTGGCTGTTCCAGAACAGGCGAGGATGGGCGTAATACTCGCCAAATGACGGGCTGCGCTCGCGAATTTTGTTGCCATCAATACGCTCCTGATACGATTCGAATCCACCGCGTTTCGGCCCGGGTGGGGTTTCGCGCGGCCAGTTATCGTTGATGGAGTTCGGTTCATAGTTCGCCGGGTTGGTATCAATATCCTGACGGTGCATCCCGTCCCGCTGGAAGTTGTGGTACGGACAGGTTGGACGGTTAATCGGGATCTCGTGGAAATTCGGCCCACCTAGACGGCTGATCTGCGTATCGGTATACGAGAATAAACGTCCCTGTAAGAGAGGATCGTTGGTGAAATCCAGCCCCGGCACGATATGCCCCGGGTGGAACGCGACCTGTTCGTTTTCGGCGAAGAAATTATCCGGGTTACGGTTGAGCACCATTTTACCCACCAGCTGAACCGGCACCAGCTCCTCCGGGATCAGTTTGGTCGGGTCAAGGAGATCGAAATCGAACTTGCATTCGTCCTCTTCCGGAATGAGCTGCAGGCCCAGTTCGTATTCCGGGAATTCGCCCGCTTCAATGGACTCCCACAGCTCGCGGCGATGGAAGTCCGGATCGCGTCCGGTGAGCTTCTGCGCTTCGTCCCACACCAGCGAGGCTTTACCCGCCACAGGCTTCCAGTGGAAGCGGACAAACGTGGCTTTTCCCTCGGCGTTGATCAGACGGAAGGTATGGATGCCAAATCCTTCCATTGTACGATAACTGCGCGGAATGCCCCTGTCTGACATCGCCCACATCACGTTGTGTAAGGTTTCAGGCTGCTGGGAGACATAGTCCCAGAAGGTGTCGTGCGCACTTTGTCCCTGCGGTATGGCCCAGTGAGGCTCTGGTTTTACCGCATGGACAAAGTCAGGAAATTTATGCGCATCCTGAATGAAAAACACGGGAGTGTTGTTGCCCACCAGATCGAAAATTCCCTCTTCGGTATAAAATTTGGTGGCAAAGCCGCGGATATCCCGGACGGTGTCTGCCGAACCCGCGCCGCCCTGCACGGTGGAGAAACGCACAAACACCGGTGTGATTTTATCCGGGTCGGAGAGGAAATCCGCTTTGGTGATCGCTTTCAGACTCTTATAGGGCTGAAAGTAGCCGTGGGCCGCGGAACCGCGGGCGTGGACGATGCGTTCCGGTATCCGTTCGTGGTCAAAATGGGTGATTTTTTCCCGCAGGATAAAATCTTCCAGCAGGGTCGGCCCGCGCGCGCGCGCGCGAAGGGAGTTCTGATCGTCAGCAATGCGCACGCCCTGATTGGTGGTGAGCGCAAAACCTTCGCCGCCTTTACGGTGTGGCGCTAGAGATTTCAGTTTTTCATTTCCCATGTCCGTTGATTTCACGCTTCCCGGTGCGGTAGGTTGTTCGCCTGGGGCAGAAGGGCCGGGAGAGGGGCGGTGAGAGCCGTCAGCAGGGGCGAGGGAGTCCATTCCCGGTTGAGACTCTTCAGTGCCATGAATCGGCGATTGATGTGTTTTATCTTTGTTCGACATTGCACGATGCTCCTTGATTCATTGCTAAAAAACCTTTTAAGGATAGGACAATGTCGCAAGATGGTTTGCTAACTAAGAGTTTTCACATGCCGTCATTAGCGAAAGAAGCCATCTCACCCACTCGGGGCGCGACGGAAGGTAGCAGGATCGGCTATCATAGAATTTTCCTGCTTCAAGAATTTGCTTTAGTGAACCAGTCGCTTATGAAACCTCTTCGCCAACAAAACCGCCAGGTTATTAGCTATGTGCCCCGCGTTGAACCCGCGCCGCCGGATCATGCCCTGAAAGTGGAGGGTTTTCGTGATGTCTGGCTGTTACGCGGTAAATATGTGGCGTTTGTGCTGATCGGTGAACATTTCCGTCGTTCCCCGACTTTTACAGTACCGGAATCCGCGCAACGGTGGGCGATGCAGATCCGCCAGGATGAAGAGGTTGAAGAGTAACAGCCATAAAAAAACCGCCATCAGGCGGTTTTTTTTAATTGTCAGTGTTTAACGGTGCGCCAGTTCGACGTCGTCTTCACTTTCCAGAATCGCTTTGTCAGTCTGCTTCAGCCACTGGCTGGTCAGCGTACCGGCCGTCATTGAGCCGCTTACGTTCAGCGCGGTACGCCCCATGTCGATCAGCGGTTCAACGGAGATCAGCAGCGCAACCAGCGTCACCGGCAGACCCAGAGCAGGCAGCACGATCAGCGCGGCGAAGGTTGCGCCACCACCGACACCTGCAACGCCTGCGGAACTTATGGTCACAATCCCTACCAGTGTAGCAATCCAGACTGGGTCAAGCGGGTTGATACCCACGGTTGGAGCAACCATCACCGCCAGCATCGCCGGATAAAGACCTGCACAACCGTTCTGACCGATGGTGGCACCAAAAGAGGCAGAGAAGCTGGCGATAGACTCAGGCACGCCCAGACGGCGGGTCTGTGCTTCAACGTTCAGCGGAATAGACGCGGCGCTGGAACGGCTGGTGAAGGCGAAGGTTAGCACCGGCCAGACTTTGCGGAAGTATTTCAGCGGGCTAACGCCGTTCACACCCAGCAGGATACCGTGCACCACAAACATAATGCCCAGGCCCAGATAAGAGGCAATCACAAAACTACCCAGCTTGATGATGTCCTGCAGGTTAGAGCCCGCAACCACTTTGGTCATCAGCGCCAGAACACCATAAGGGGTTAACTGCATCACCAGACGAACCAGCTTCATCACCCAGCTTTGCAGGGTATCGATAGCGGTCAGCACGCGTTCACCTTTTGGTGCATCGTCTTTCAGCAGTTTAAGTGCCGCCACACCCAGGAACGCGGCGAAAATGACCACGCTGATGATGGAGGTTGGGTTGGCGCCGGTCAGGTCAGCAAACGGGTTCTTCGGAATGAAGGAGAGCACCATTTGCGGAACGGTCAGGTCCGCCACTTTACCCACGTAGTTGGTTTGAATCGCGGTCAGACGCGCTGTTTCAGCACTGCCCTGAACCAGCCCTTCGGCAGTCAGGCCGAACAGGTTGGTGACCAGTACACCTACCAGCGCCGCAATCAGCGTGGTAAACAGCAGCGTACCAATGGTCAGGAAGCTGATTTTCCCCAGTTGGGTCGCGTTATGCAGTCGGGCAACGGCACTCAGAATAGAGGCAAACACCAGTGGCATAACGATCATCTGCAGCAGCTGAACATAGCCGTTACCGACAATGTTGAACCACTGAATGGAATCTTTCAGAACTGGATTGTCGGAGCCATAAATTGCCTGTAATGCCAGACCAAATACAACACCCATGACCAGACCAACCAGTACTTTTTTCGCCAGACTCCACTGTTTGTGGCGCGCCTGCGCGAGAAGCAATAGCAATACAACGAACACAATGACGTTCGCGATGAGTGGAAAATTCATCCCCGTTCTCCTGATTTATTATGGGGTCGGTTTTTACCGATCCTGTTGGCGGAAGGTTAGCAGAAGTGTGATATAGCGCTTATATCCAAATGGAATGGGTTATGACAAATGAGATAGTTTTGTCTGTTTACCGTTCAATCTGGTGATGAATAAAACGATTGAACTGAAATTGCAGCGAATTAATCATCTGGGAAGACCAGCGGACTGCACTGTTTTCGGGCAATGTTTGCGGCATCCAGACAGCATAGGCAAACAGCGCCATGCACAATACGCGCTCAAGCTGGTTACCTTTCTGCGGTGCAAGGATGGGAAAACGGAAACGCCAGCGGCAGGGCCAAAGCAGCGGCACGCCCGCAGGCGTTAGCATATCGGCGAGAATATGGCTTAAATAGCCCAGCACCATCCCCTGGATGGCATCCGCGGGGACAATCCAGCTTTCGGGCACTTTTAAGTAGAAGAGCGTCAGCAGGCCAAATACGGCCAGCAGACTATGCGTAAATCCCCGGTGGCCAAACGCGCGAGCGATAGGTTTTGATACCCACTTAAGGCGTTGACCAAGGAAGGATTTGGGATGGTCAATGTCGGGCAGCAAACAGGTCAATACGGCGGAAGGGACAATATGCCACCAGTCCCCCTGCGCCAGCACGGGGGTAAGTTCAGCGTTTTTGGCAAATACTGCGCACGCAATAGAAAAAAGCAGGTGGCCTTCCGCCGTCATGATAAAACCCACAAAACTGTCAATTCATACAGTATAGGGTTTTTATACAGTAGGCGGAAGAGGTGACGGTGTAACTGTTTGTCACAAACCCAACGCAGGCATTAACCGCCCTGCAGGTGATGCGTCGTCAACCCGACCAGTGAAGTAAGCTTCACATCGGCAAGGGCAAACCGGGGATCGTGGCGGGTTTCTTCGGCTGGAACCACAATGGAGCGCATCCGTGCGGCTTTCGATGCCACCATACCGTTTACGGAGTCTTCCAGCGCAACGCAGTTGAGCGGATCAATACCCAGCTTAGCGGCACAGTCCAGATAGACCTGCGGGTGCGGCTTGCTGTAAGGCAATTTTTCTGCTGATGCCATCGCGTCGAAACTGTCGCGCAGTTCAAACATGATGAGCACTTTTTCCAGCATATGCAGCGGTGACGCCGAGGCCAAGCCGACCTTCAGTCCCTGAGCTTTACACAGCGCGACGGCTTCGCGTACGCCAGGCAACAGCGGCTTGTTCTCTTCGACCAGCGAGATGGCGCGGCTGATAATGCGCGCGGTCACTTCATCACGATCCGGGCCAACCCACGGCTGTTGGGCAAACCACAGATCGACGACCATATCAATGCGCAGGCCAAGCGTGTCTGGAAGTTCATTACGGCGGCTGATATCTACGCCAAGACTGGCGATGACGTCCAGTTCGGCGCGATCCCACAACGGTTCGGAATCGATCAGTAATCCATCCATGTCAAAAATTGCGGCAAGAATTTGGCGCGGTGTCGACATCACAACGTCTCCTTATCCAGGGTGTTCGACAGACGATAAGTGCTAAGCACAACCTGCAATTTAGCATATTGCCTTTAAAGATCGGGCGAAATTGATGACCAGCAGGTAGACTTAGGCTCAAATAACGCGTCTTTATGAAGAGGAACTGATGACGTATCAACAAGCTGGACGCATCGCGGTCTTAAAACGTATTGCTGGCTGGGTGATTTTTATTCCAGCTGTCATTTCTACGCTGATCTCTGTACTGAAATTTATGTACGATCACAGCGAAAAACAGCCGGGTATTAATGCGGTAATGCTTGATTTTGCGCATGTCATGATTGAGATGATGCGTTTTAACACACCATTCTTGAATGTCTTCTGGTTCAACTCACCCACCCCGGATTTTCATCAGCAACTGAATATCGGCTTTTGGGTCATTTACGCACTGATCTTTATCGCCCTCGCATTGCAGGCCTCTGGCGCACGAATGAGTCGTCAGACGCGCTTTCTACGCGAAGGGGTTGAGGATCAGTTAATTCTGGAGCAGGCTAAAGGCCCGGAAGGGATGAGTCGGGAGCAGATTGAATCCCGCATTGTTGTGCCGCGTCATACCATTTTTCTGCAAATTTTCCCGCTCTATATCCTCCCGGTGATCATCATTGTGGCGGGATACTTCTTCTTCTCGCTGCTCGGTTTTCTGTAACAGATAAGGGTGGCGAAATAGCCACCCTTATCTGCCTTCACGCGGCAAGTATACGTTCAAGGGCCCGCTGCGCGTTGACCAGGTGCTCCCCGCCAAACAGGATGGCTCGGTTCATCAGCGTATAAAGCTGATACACCGGCTGGCGATCGAGGAAACCGGGCGGCAGGGGGGAAACCGACTGGTACCCATCGTATATTTGCGGTGGCTGTTCCGGATGCAGCGGCAACATGGCCAGATCGCATTCTCTGTCACCCCAGTAGCAGGCCGGGTCAAAAATATAAGGGCCGTTGGGGCCTAGCGCGCAATTATTTGACCACAAATCGCCGTGTAGCAAAGAAGGCTGAGGCTGGTGGGATGCCAGACGCTGCTGAACGTGCTCAACGATGGCATCTATATTGCCAAATTCCAGCCCTTTTTCTGCGGCCAGCTCAAGTTGCCAGCCAATGCGTTGCTCAGCAAAAAACGTCGACCAGCGACGCTGCCAGGCATTAGGTTGTGGGGTAGTGGAGAGATCGTTGTCGAAATCGAGACCAAACTGCGGCTGGTCGCTCCATTGATGCAGGCGCGCTAACTGTTGGCCGAGAATGAAAGCATTATGGGCATCTAACGGACGGGCTGGGAGATATTCCATCACCAGAAAGCTGTAGTCTCGGTCACTCCCCACGGCCAGAACTTGTGGGACCGTCACCGTTTTACTGCGCGACAACAGTTCCAGCTGGTCAGCTTCGGCGGTAAAGATCGGAAGCAGTTCCCGCTCATCACATTTAACGAAAAGGTCGCGTCCAGCGTAGCGTAAATGCCACGCGGCGTGGATCTCTCCGCCTGGCAGTTCGTTACGCAGTTCAATTTCACCTTCACCCAGTTGCTCACTTAAAAGATGACTGATAGCCTGCCACATGTTGTCTCTCCCATGTTGTCTGCCAGATCATAAAGTTAGCGCATAATTGCGGTAAAAAAATACGAACTAACGCACACCTGAGCGGTTTAAATTCATGCAGGGCACTTATTGTTCTTTTTTCTTCCAGCTTTCCCAGGTTTCCACGTCAATTTCGGCAGGCTTGTCAGTCACGCTTTCCACCAGACTGGTGCCCAGCGCATGTACCTCTTCCTGGCTCAGGGGACTGATTATGCCGAATGTCAGCGTGCCTAAATCATGAACATTGCCCTCGTCATCCGTGAGCGTGAGGAGAAAATTAGCCCGGGTGAACGCGTTGTTGAGCTCATTCAGCTCGGTGAGCGATGCTTCATGAAGGTTGACGGTTACAACGTAGCGGGTGATGTCACCACTGCTCATAATTCACCTCATTGTTATCATGAAAGTTTTCTTAGCATAGTCGATAGTCTGTGTTTGGCGACTACGATGTGAATTTCCCCTCCATAAAGAAGGGGAACGGGTGTTAATTGCGTGACAGGTAATCAACGATTTTTTGCGTATCGGCCAGTGAACAGAGACGCGTGCCCTGGTTGATGGTTGCAGCACTCCCCGCCGCCACACCGTAGCGTGTCATTTCCAGCAGTGATGCGCCCTGTGCCAGTTTCAGCGTCATTGCACCGACCATGCTGTCACCGGCACCCACTGTACTCTGACTTTTCATTGGGGGTGGCACAACCTGAACGGACGACGATTCATCGACTGCCAGCGCCCCCTGAGGACCAAGGGAGACCACAACGCGTCGCGCTTTACCGCTGCGCACCAACTCCTGTGCGGCGGTGCGAACATCATCTGGTTGTGTCAGTTCGCGGTTGACCAGTGCACTCAACTCTTTCTGGTTGGGTTTAACCAGCTCAAGATTGCCAGGCACTAATGCAGCCTGCAGGGCATCGCCGCTGCTGTCGACAATGCAGCGGATCCCGCGTTGTTGTGCAGCCCGGATGAGCGCTGTTAATTTTTCCGTGCTCACGCCGGGTGGCAGGCTGCCGCTCACTACCAGCAGTGCACCGCTTTCTATCGCCAGCACTTTCTCTTCCAGTTGACGAAATTCATCATCACTGAGCTTTGCGCCAGGCATGACAAAACGGTATTGCTCTCCGCTTGACTCCACGTGTACATGCAGGTTTTGTCGTGTCCAGTCTTTGGCATCGACTGTCTCTACGGCAACATGCTCATCTGCCAGCAAAGAGATCAGGTGTTCACCGGTGGCTCCGCCTGCGGGGAATATTGCTGTCGCTTTACCGCCGAGGTGCGTAATCGCGCGCGCCACGTTGATACCACCGCCGCCTGGCTCAAAGACAGGGGGCGTGCAACGCAATTTACCTTCCGGGTAAATCTGGGGCGTCAGGGTGGCGGAATCAAGGGAAGGGGAGAGCGTCAGAGTGTAGATAGAAACCATCATTACCTCCTTTTAGTATGGGTTCTTATTAGTCTGGCACCATTTATCAGGAAGGCAATGTAAATAACAGTATGATTTTAAATATGAATAGGGATGAAATAACATTTTGGGGATATATAAAATAAAACGCAATTTGAGATCGTTCTTATTCAAAAAATGAAATAAGAAAACATTGCTATGTTATTTGCGGCTTTTTATAATTTGTTACCTTTCTCTGGACGCCTTGTCATTGATCCTCAAGAAAGATTCCGGGACCGTGTGGTCTCTTTTTTTGTTGTACGGACTCCTTAATAAAATGAAGCTTTTGAAGACAGTACCCGCTGCACTGATGCTGGCGGGTGGCGTGTTTGTGGCAATGAACGCGAGCGCCGATGATACCGTTTTTACTGTCATGGACGATCCCACCACCGCGAAAAAACCGTTTGAAGGTAACCTGAACGCCGGGTACCTGGCACAATCCGGTAACACGAAAAGCTCCTCTCTGACAGCGGACAGTACGCTCACCTGGTACGGTAACACCACCGCATGGTCTCTGTGGGGAAATGCCAGCAACACTTCCGCTAACGATGAACGCTCTTCCGAGAAATATGCGGTAGGCGGACGTAGCCGCTACAACATGACTGACTATGACTACCTGTTTGGTCAGGCAAGCTGGTTGACTGACCGCTACAACGGTTATCGTCAGCGTGATGTGTTCACTGCGGGTTATGGTCGTCAGTTCCTGAATGGCCCGGTACACAGCTTCCGTTTTGAATTCGGTCCTGGTGTTCGTTATGACGAGTACACCGATGGCGATACCAAAACCCAACCTCTTGGCTACGCTTCCGGCACCTATGCCTGGCAGATGACCGACAACACCAAATTTACCCAGGGTGTTTCAGTATTTGGTGCCGACGATACGACGCTGAACTCCGAGACAGCGCTGAACGTGGCTATCAACGAACACTTTGGTCTGAAAGTGGCTTACAACGTGACCTGGAACTCTTCACCGCCAGAAACTGCACCGGATCATACCGATCGCAGAACCACTGTTTCACTGGGTTATAGAATGTAATAATGGCGGGCCGATGAAGATGTCGGCCCGTTTTACATCTTAGGCCTGTTGACGTACTTTCTGATGACGACTATTCGCCTCTAGCCCCAAATCATTGCCGCCCAACGCAGTAACAGCATAGCGCCGCAGATGGCTATCAGCACCAGCACCATTTTCCAGTGTTTTACGGCAAATCGTTTTGTTGGCATAACCTAATCCTTGTTCCTTGATACGCATAGTCTATCAAACAGGGCAGAAAAATGCCCCATCGCAGGGCGCGATTAGGTTATACCCGCTTAGGTGAGGCTCAGAACCAGTGGAATCGTTCGGCGAGAATCAACAATAAACCTGTGGCTGAAAGGATGTTCAATATCACAACCGTTCTACTAGATACGTTCATGGTATGCACCTTTGGGTTTAATGACCTGTTCAAGAGTAGCCCATCATCTCTGGAATGCGAGCTCCGGGGATATGCAACCGGCAAATTCATGCAAAAGTGCCAGCACACCAATCTGCCAGCAGAGGGTGCAATCTCCCTTTTGTTAGTGTTAACATTGCAAGGCTTGCCGTAAATCGGACGTTGTCTGATTTTCCTGCGGGTGAATGATGACGAACCAATTTGACGATTGTTGGTCAGATGGTGTCGTAATCTATTGTCAAATCACGATTATTTTCTTTGTATATGCTCTTATGTGTGGGGCATCACTGCAAATAAGGATATAAAATGCCTGTAATTACTCTTCCTGATGGCAGCCAACGCCATTACGACCACGCTGTTAGCCCAATGGATGTTGCCCTGGACATTGGTCCTGGTCTTGCGAAAGCGACCATTGCTGGCCGTGTTAACGGTGAGCTGGTGGATGCTTCCGATCTGATCGAAAATGATGCAACGCTTGCAATCATTACAGCGAAAGACGAAGAAGGTCTGGAGATCATTCGCCACTCCTGCGCACACCTGTTAGGTCATGCCATCAAACAGCTGTGGCCAAACACCAAAATGGCGATCGGTCCGGTAATCGACAACGGTTTTTACTACGACGTTGACCTTGACCACACCCTGACTCAGGAAGATATCGACGCGCTCGAAAAACGTATGCACGAGCTCGCCGAAACGAACTATGACGTCATCAAGAAGAAAGTCAGCTGGCACGAAGCGCGTGAAACCTTCGTGAAGCGTGGCGAGAGCTATAAAGTCTCTATTCTTGATGAAAACATCTCCCATGATGACAAGCCTGGCTTGTACCATCACGAAGAATACGTCGACATGTGCCGTGGACCGCACGTGCCGAATATGCGCTTCTGTCATCATTTCAAGCTGATGAAAATCGCAGGCGCCTACTGGCGTGGCGACAGCAACAACAAGATGTTGCAGCGTATCTACGGGACCGCATGGGCCGATAAAAAAGCGCTGAATGCTTATCTGCAGCGTCTGGAAGAAGCCGCGAAGCGTGACCACCGTAAAATTGGTAAGCAACTTGACCTGTACCACATGCAGGAAGAAGCGCCGGGTATGGTGTTCTGGCACAACGACGGCTGGACCATTTTCCGTGAACTGGAAACCTTCGTTCGTTCCAAGCTGAAAGAGTACCAGTACCAGGAAGTAAAAGGCCCGTTCATGATGGACCGTGTGCTGTGGGAAAAAACCGGCCACTGGGACAACTACAAAGATGCGATGTTCACTACCTCTTCCGAGAACCGTGAATACTGCATCAAGCCAATGAACTGCCCGGGGCACGTTCAGATCTTCAACCAGGGTCTGAAGTCCTACCGCGACCTGCCGCTGCGTATGGCAGAGTTCGGTAGCTGCCACCGTAACGAGCCATCAGGTGCGCTGCATGGTCTGATGCGTGTTCGTGGTTTTACTCAGGATGATGCGCATATCTTCTGTACGGAAGATCAGGTACGTGACGAAGTTAACGCCTGTATTCGTATGGTCTACGATATGTACAGCACCTTTGGCTTCGAGAAGATCGTGGTCAAACTCTCAACGCGTCCGGAAAAACGTATCGGCAGCGATGAGACCTGGGATCGTGCAGAAGCGGATCTCGCCGTGGCGTTGGAAGAGAACGGGATTCCGTTCGAATACCAACTGGGCGAGGGCGCATTCTACGGTCCGAAAATTGAATTTACCCTGTATGACTGCCTCGATCGCGCATGGCAGTGCGGTACTGTACAGCTGGACTTCTCCCTGCCGCAGCGTTTAAGCGCCTCTTATGTTGGCGAAGACAACGAGCGTCAGGTTCCGGTAATGATTCACCGTGCAATTCTCGGTTCTCTGGAGCGCTTCATCGGCATCCTGACTGAAGAGTTCGCTGGCTTCTTCCCAACCTGGCTTGCGCCAGTGCAGGTCGTGGTGATGAACATTACCGATTCTCAGGCGGATTACGTTAAAGAATTGACGCAGAAACTACAAAATGCGGGCATTCGCGTAAAAGCAGACTTGAGAAATGAGAAGATTGGCTTTAAAATCCGCGAGCACACTTTACGTCGTGTCCCGTATATGTTGGTCTGTGGTGATAAAGAGGTGGAAGCAGGCAAAGTTGCCGTTCGCACCCGCCGTGGTAAAGACCTGGGCAGCCTGGACGTAAGTGAAGTGATTGAGAAGCTGCAACAAGAGATTCGCAGCCGCAGTCTTCAACAACTGGAGGAATAAGGTATTAAAGGCGGAAAACGAGTTCAAACGGCACGTCCGAATCGTATCAATGGCGAGATTCGCGCCCAGGAAGTTCGCTTAACAGGTCTGGAAGGCGAGCAGCTGGGGATTGTGAGTCTGAGAGAAGCAATCGAAAAGGCTGAAGAAGCTGGAGTAGATTTAGTTGAAATCAGCCCTAACGCCGAACCGCCAGTTTGTCGTATCATGGACTACGGCAAGTTCCTTTATGAAAAGAGTAAGTCTTCTAAGGAACAGAAGAAAAAGCAAAAAGTTATCCAGGTTAAGGAAATCAAATTCCGTCCTGGTACCGACGATGGCGATTATCAGGTAAAACTCCGCAGCCTGATTCGCTTTCTGGAAGATGGCGATAAGGCCAAGATCACGCTGCGTTTCCGCGGTCGTGAGATGGCCCACCAACAGATTGGTATGGAAGTGCTTAACCGCGTCCGTGACGATCTGAGTGAACTGGCAGTAGTCGAATCCTTCCCTACGAAGATCGAAGGCCGCCAGATGATCATGGTGCTCGCTCCTAAGAAGAAACAGTAAGGCCTTCAAGCAGCAAAATCTGTGGAGCCTTCGGGTTTCATAGGTTTTGTTCGCCTATGTTTCGTTTATTTAACAATGCGAAGTGGAAGTTATTAAGATGCCAAAAATTAAGACCGTACGCGGTGCTGCTAAGCGCTTCAAAAAAACCGGTAAAGGTGGTTTTAAGCACAAGCACGCTAACCTGCGTCACATTCTGACTAAGAAAGCTACCAAGCGTAAACGTCACCTGCGTCCAAAAGCCATGGTTTCTAAAGGCGATCTGGGCCTGGTAATCGCGTGCCTGCCGTACGCATAAGTCGTTAACGTTTAACTTTTTTAACTTAGAATAGATACAGGAGAGCACACATGGCTCGCGTAAAACGTGGTGTAATTGCACGTGCACGTCACAAGAAAATTTTGAAACAAGCTAAAGGCTACTATGGTGCGCGTTCACGCGTATACCGCGTTGCCTTCCAGGCTGTTATCAAAGCAGGTCAGTACGCTTACCGTGACCGTCGTCAGCGTAAGCGTCAGTTCCGTCAACTGTGGATTGCGCGTATCAACGCAGCAGCACGTCAGAACGGTATTTCTTACAGCAAATTCATCAACGGCCTGAAAAAAGCCTCTGTTGAAATCGACCGTAAGATCCTGGCTGACATCGCAGTATTCGACAAAGTAGCGTTCACCGCTCTGGTCGAAAAAGCGAAAGCAGCACTGGCATAAGCCAGTTGAGAGAGGGGGCTTAGCTCCCTCTTTTCATTTAACACCATCAGAAGATTGACTTTTACCGGTGCAACCTTTTCAATAAGGTCTTAACGGTATTTACCACACAAGGTAACGCAAGCATGAATGCTGCTATTTTCCGCTTCTTCTTTTACTTTAGCACCTGAATTCAGGAGGCTAGCGCGTGAAAGATGAAACGAAAAACAGCGCCAGATAAGCCTCCCGATGGAGGCTTTTTTTGTGCCTGAATTTGAGAGAATAACTCCACCAAATCGGTGTCTGCACCGACATAATGAGGAAAATCATGTCACATCTCGCAGAGCTGGTTGCCAGTGCAACAGCCGCCATTAATCAGGCCTCAGATGTTGCCGCGTTAGACAATGTCCGCGTCGAATATCTTGGTAAGAAAGGGCACCTGACCCTTCAAATGACAACCCTGCGTGAACTGCCGCCAGAAGAACGCCCGGCAGCGGGGGCGGTAATTAACGAAGCCAAAGAGCAGGTACAGCAGGCGCTGAATGCACGCAAAGCTGAGCTGGAAAGTGCAGTGCTGAATGCGCGCCTGGCTGCAGAGACTATCGACGTTTCTCTGCCGGGTCGCCGCATCGAAAACGGCGGTCTGCACCCGGTTACCCGCACCATCGATCGCATTGAAAGTTTCTTCGGTGAGCTCGGCTTTACCGTGGCGACTGGCCCGGAAATTGAAGATGATTATCACAACTTCGATGCCCTGAACATTCCTGGCCATCATCCGGCACGTGCTGACCACGATACTTTCTGGTTCGACGCCACGCGTCTGCTGCGCACCCAAACTTCCGGCGTTCAGATCCGTACCATGAAGGATCAGGAACCGCCAATCCGTATTATCGCGCCGGGCCGTGTATATCGTAACGATTACGATCAGACCCACACGCCAATGTTCCACCAGATGGAAGGCCTGATTGTTGATAAAAACATCAGCTTCACCAACCTGAAAGGCACGCTGCATGATTTCCTGAATAACTTCTTTGAAGAAGATCTGCAGGTTCGTTTCCGTCCGTCCTACTTCCCGTTCACTGAACCGTCTGCGGAAGTTGACGTGATGGGTAAAAATGGCAAGTGGCTGGAAGTGCTGGGTTGCGGCATGGTGCATCCAAACGTACTGCGCAACGTAGGTATCGATCCGGAAGTTTACTCCGGCTTTGCGTTCGGTATGGGCATGGAGCGTCTGACCATGCTGCGTTACGGCGTGACCGATCTGCGTGCATTCTTCGAAAACGATCTGCGTTTCCTCAAACAGTTTAAATAAGGGCAGGACAGAACAATGAAATTCAGTGAACTGTGGTTACGCGAATGGGTGAACACCACGCTGGACAGCGAAGCGCTTTCTAACCAGATCACCATGGCTGGCCTGGAAGTTGACGGCGTTGAGCCGGTTTCAGGTGCCTTTAATGGCGTGGTCGTAGGTGAAGTAGTTGAATGCGGCCAGCATCCTAATGCAGACAAACTGCGCGTAACAAAAGTGAATGTGGGCGGCGAGCGCCTGCTGGATATCGTCTGCGGTGCGCCAAACTGCCGTCAGGGGCTGAAAGTTGCTGTGGCAACTGTTGGTGCGGTACTGCCGGGTGATTTCAAAATTAAAGCCGCGAAACTGCGCGGTGAGCCGTCTGAAGGCATGCTGTGCTCGTTCTCCGAACTGGGTATTTCCGACGATCACAATGGCATCATTGAGCTGCCGCTGGATGCGCCAATTGGCACCGATATCCGTGAATACCTGAAGCTTGATGACAACACCATTGAAATCAGCGTCACGCCAAACCGTGCTGATTGCTTAGGTATCATCGGCGTAGCGCGCGATGTTGCGGTGCTGAACCAGGTTGAGCTGAACGTACCAGACATCACGCCAGTAGCTGCAACCATTACCGACACTCTGCCAATTCAGGTTGAAGCCGCCGATGCGTGCCCGCGTTACCTGGGGCGTGTTGTGAAAGGCATTAACGTTAAAGCGCCAACCCCTCTGTGGATGAAAGAGAAACTGCGTCGCTGTGGTATTCGCTCCATTGATGCGGTTGTTGACGTCACTAACTACGTTCTGCTGGAGCTTGGCCAGCCAATGCACGCGTTCGATAAAGATCGTATCGAAGGCGGAATTGTTGTACGTATGGCGAAAGAGGGTGAAACCCTGGTTCTGCTGGACGGCAGCGAAGCAAAACTGAACGCTGATACCCTGGTGATTGCAGATCATGGTAAAGCGCTGGCGATGGGCGGTATCTTCGGGGGCGAGCACTCAGGCGTGAACGACGAGACGCAAAACGTCCTGCTGGAATGCGCCTTCTTCAGCCCGCTCTCCATCACCGGTCGCGCACGCCGTCACGGCCTGCATACCGATGCCTCCCACCGCTACGAGCGCGGCGTTGACCCGGCGCTGCAGTACAAAGCGATGGAACGCGCGACCCGCCTGCTGATCGATATCTGCGGCGGCGAAGCTGGCCCGGTTATTGATGTGACAAACGAAGACACTCTGCCAAAACGCGCAACCATCACTCTGCGTCGCAGCAAGCTGGATCGTTTGATTGGGCACCACGTTGCCGATGCGCAGGTCACCGACATTCTGAAGCGCCTGGGCTGTGAAGTCACCGAAGGTCAGGACGAATGGAAGGCTGTTGCGCCATCATGGCGTTTCGACATGGAGATCGAAGAAGACCTGGTGGAAGAAGTGGCTCGCGTATACGGCTACAACAACATCCCTGATGAGCCTGTACAGGCGGGTCTGGTGATGGGCACCCACCGTGAAGCTGACCTGTCTCTGAAGCGTGTGAAAACCATGCTCAATGATAAAGGTTACCAGGAAGTGATCACCTACAGCTTTGTTGATCCGAAGCTGCAACAGTTGATCCATCCGGGCCAGGAAGCGCTGATCCTGCCAAGCCCAATCTCCAGCGAAATGTCCGCGATGCGTCTGTCTCTGTGGACGGGGCTGCTGGGTACGATTGTTTACAACCAGAATCGCCAGCAAAACCGTGTGCGAATTTTCGAAAGCGGTTTGCGCTTTGTACCGGATAATCAGGCAAATTTAGGCATCCGTCAGGATCTTATGCTGGCTGGTGCCATCAGCGGTAACCGCTATGAAGAGCATTGGGATCTGGCGAAAGGGACGGTTGATTTCTACGATATGAAGGGCGATCTGGAAGCAATTCTCGATCTGACCGGTAAATTATCTGAAATTGAATTCCGTGCAGAAGCCATTCCGGCACTGCATCCGGGGCAAAGTGCAGCCATTTATTTAGACGGCAAACGTGTTGGTTTCATTGGTGTTGTTCACCCTGAGCTGGAGCGTAAACTGGATCTGAATGGCCGTACCATCGTGTTCGAGCTGGAGTGGAACCCGGTTGCAGACCGCGTCATTCCTCAGGCGCAGGACGTGTCACGCTTCCCGGCGAATCGCCGTGATATCGCGGTTGTGGTCGCGGAAAATGTGCCCGCAGCAGATATTTTGGCCGAATGTAAGAAAGTTGGCGTAAATCAGGTAGTTGGCGTAAACTTATTTGACGTGTACCGCGGCAAGGGCGTAGCAGAAGGTTTCAAGAGCCTTGCTATCAGCCTTATCCTTCAGGATACCAGCCGTACACTCGAAGAAGAGGAGATTGCCGCTACCGTCGCCAAATGTGTAGAGGCATTAAAAGAGCGATTCCAGGCATCATTGAGGGATTGAACCTATGGCGCTTACAAAAGCTGAAATGTCAGAATATCTGTTTGATAAGCTTGGGCTTAGCAAACGGGATGTCAAAGAGCTGGTAGAGCTGTTTTTCGAAGAGATCCGTCGTGCTCTGGAAAATGGTGAACAGGTAAAACTCTCCGGTTTTGGCAATTTTGATTTGCGAGACAAAAACCAACGTCCGGGCCGCAACCCGAAGACGGGGGAAGATATTCCCATTACAGCTCGCCGCGTGGTGACCTTCAGACCCGGCCAGAAGTTAAAAAGCCGTGTCGAAAACGCAACGCCCAAAGCAGAGTAATATGAACTAACTAAAAAGGCCGCTCACGCGGCCTTTTTTCTTTGCGCTCTTTGGCAAACCCGCCGTAAAATCAATTACATCTTACGTCAATAAAACTGTACACATGCTTGATTACGCCTATCGCCAGCACCGTTCCGATCAACGTCGCCTGTTTTTGCTGGTGCTACTGCTCGTTGTCGCCGCCGGCATAAGCCTGTGTGCGGGCGACAGATGGATAGGGCCTGAAAGCTGGATGAGCCCTGACGGGCAGATCTTCATCTGGCAAATACGTCTGCCGCGCACCGTGGCGGTGATCCTGGTGGGGGCTGCACTGGCGCTCTGCGGCACCATTATGCAGGCATTGTTCGACAACCCGCTGGCGGAACCCGGGCTGCTCGGCGTATCGAACGGCGCAGGCGTGGGGCTGATAGCGGCCGTCATGCTTGGCGGGGGAGCACTCTCCGGGTGGAGTATCAGCCTGAGCGCCATTACTGGCGCATTGCTGATAACGCTCATTCTCCTGCGTTTCGCCAGACGGCACTTGTCGACCAGCCGTCTGCTGCTTGCCGGGGTAGCGCTGGGTATCATCTGTAGCGCGCTGATGACCTGGGCGGTCTACTTCTCGACCTCTTTTGACCTGCGTCAGCTGATGTACTGGATGATGGGCGGTTTTGGGGGCGTGGACTGGCACCAGGGCTGGCTGATGGTTCTTCTGATCCCGGTCATATTGTGGGCGACCATGCAGGCACAACCACTCAACATGCTCGCGCTGGGTGAAACATCCGCTCGCCAGCTCGGGATGCCACTGGTGTTCTGGCGTAATGTGCTGGTTATTGCCATTGGCTGGCTGGTGGGGGTCAGCGTGGCGCTGGCGGGGGCGATTGGTTTTATCGGGTTGGTTATTCCGCATATGCTTCGCCTGTGTGGCCTCACCGACCATCGAACCTTACTTCCGGCCTCGGCAGTCGCCGGGGCGGTAACACTGCTGGTGGCCGATATCATCGCCCGGCTTGCCCTGACAGCCGCGGAACTGCCCATTGGTGTAGTGACCGCCACGCTGGGCGCGCCGGTATTTATCTGGCTACTATTAAAAGCCGGACGTTAAATCACGATCCGTAAGACAACCAGAGGGAATGCTATGCAGTCAGATATCCTGAACACCAAAGTGACCACCATTGATGGCGATAACACCACGCTGGAAGGCTACAAAGGCAATGTATTGCTGATCGTCAACGTGGCATCCAAATGTGGCCTGACGCCACAGTACGAGCAGCTGGAGAACATTCAGAAAGCGTGGGAGAAAGACGGTTTCACCGTGCTGGGTTTCCCCTGCAACCAGTTCCTGGGCCAGGAGCCGGGAAGCGAAGAAGAGATCAAAACGTTTTGTAGTACGACCTACGGTGTGACGTTCCCGCTGTTCAGCAAAATTGATGTTAACGGCGAAGATCGCCATCCGCTGTATGCGAAGCTGATTGCTGCCGCGCCGACAGCCGTTGCGCCAGAAGGCAGCGGCTTTTATGAACGTATGGCGAGCAAAGGTCGGGCACCGCTCTACCCGGATGATATTCTGTGGAACTTTGAAAAATTCCTGATTGGTCGTGATGGCCAGGTGATTCAGCGTTTTTCGCCGGATATGACGCCTGAAGATCCGATTGTCATGGAATCTATCAAGCTGGCGCTGGCGAAATAATGTCGTTGCTGATGCAGCTCACGGACGTTGCCGAGAAGGGACGTCTGGAGCCGATAACCGGTACCCTCAATGCGGGAGAGATCCTGCATCTTGTTGGGCCCAACGGCGCAGGGAAGAGCACGTTGTTGGCCCGTATGGCGGGGCTAACCTCCGGGCAAGGGCAGATATCGCTGCTGGAGCATACTCTAACCGACTGGTCGCCGGTCTCGCTGGCGCACCGGCGCAGTTACCTTGTGCAGCAACAAATGCCCCCTTTTGCGATGCCTGTCTGGCATTATCTGATGCTGCATTTGCACGACAAACAACATACGGCACTGCTGACTGAAGTGGCTGCGGCCCTGGGGCTAGAAGATAAACTGTCCCGACACGCCAGCCAGCTTTCCGGCGGAGAATGGCAGCGGGTGCGCCTGGCGGCGGTCATTGTTCAGATTCACCCGGCAGGTAACCCTCACGGGCGGATGCTGCTTCTGGATGAGCCGATGAGCGGTCTGGATGTGGCGCAGCAGGCGGCGCTGGATTCGCTGTTAAGTAGTCTGAGCCGAAAGGGTATCGCCGTGGTAATGAGCAGTCATGACCTCAACCATACCTTGCGGCATGCCCACCGGGTGTGGTTGCTGTCACGTGGAAAGATGATCGCCAGCGGGATGCGGGATCAGGTTCTTACGCCGCCAAATCTTGCTCTTGCGTACAATATGTCGTTCCGCAGGTTGGATATAGAGGGACATAAGATGCTGATTTCTACCGGGCAGGAGTAACCGTTTCTTGCCTGTTAGCACAGTTGCACGCTAAATTACGAAAAGAACAAAAAAAGCAGAGGATTCGTCTGAAAATGCGATTCTGGTTTCTCCTGATGGCAGCGTTATTTCTCGCGGGATGCAGTAGCCATCGTGCGCCGCCACCTAACCCACGGCTTTCAGATTCAATTACCGTCATTGCCAGTCTCAACGATCAGCTGAGCAACTGGCGCGGTACGCCTTATCGCTATGGCGGCATGAGCCGTGGCGGTGTAGATTGTTCTGGTTTTGTCCTGATGACGTTCCGCGACAAGTTTGACTTACAGCTTCCGCGCGAAACGCGCAAGCAGGCAGAAATAGGGACTGAAATTGATAAAGATGAGCTTCTGCCTGGAGACCTGGTGTTTTTCAAAACCGGGTCGGGTGAAAGCGGTCTTCACGTTGGAATTTATGATACAGACAATCAGTTTATTCACGCCTCGACCAGCCGCGGAGTGATGCGATCTTCTCTCGATAATGTGTACTGGCGTAAAAACTTCTGGCAAGCACGACGTATTTAGTCTGCCCCGGATGTGTCTTTATGACGGCATGGTAGCGAATAAATCATGTCGTTTTTTCGCAAATAAGATGATTAAAGTTAAATTTACCTAAAATTAGCTAAGCCCGCATGTGTCTGTTTTATCTAAAACTGGCTATTATTCAGTAACCAGGATAAGATTATTTTAGATTCAGGGATAAATCTGAAAATTAATACGGAACTAATGAAATTAATCTTATTAAAATCAAGACAGTGGAATTGTGTCGGCAATTGCTCCAGGATGTCCTCTCTCATCTTTAATGCGGGGCGAGTGCAATGATAATTACGCTAGATAATGCTTACCAGTCTGAACTATTGTTCATGCCTGCCCGTAATAGTGCAGGTGAGCTTAAAGGTTTAGAGGTTCTGGTTAACTTTACTGGCGTCGGCACTGATGTAAGGATCCCCACTGACCTCGTTATCCCTCGTCTTACAGCGACAGAAGAGTTAGCGTTGTTTAACGAGAAACTGCAATTGCTTGATACCTGCAAACTGTTTTTTATTCAGCATCAGTTAATTGCATGGATCAATATTACACCTGTTATTGTTGAGTTTTTATTAAGCAATGGAAACGCTGTTTCAATCCTTGAGCGTTATCCGTTTATTGAGTTTACTGTTAATGAGAACTATCCAGGTTTAAATAACGGAAAAGACGATCTCCAGTTGGCAAGAATGGCGATTCATTTCCCGTTGGTTCTGGCAAACTTTGGTGCAGGCGCAGCATCCCTCAAAGCCGTCTATGATGGATTATTTAAACGGGTGATCATCGACAAAGGGTTCATTCAGCAGCGTGCATCGGAGCTTTCTTTTGAACCTTTTATGCGTGCAATTCTCTGGCAGATAACACCCCATTGCCAGTCTGTCATCGTAGCCGGAATCGACGATCACAACCTGTTGCAACGTGTCTTGTCCTTTAACGTCGGCGCGATGCAGGGAGCGCTCTGGCCAGCGGTCAGTGCAGAGCACGTCACCACGCTGGTTCAGCGATAACCCTTTCTTTCGCCCGTGTTTAAGTGCGGGTAAACCCTCTACACTAAAAGCAGGAGGACTTATGACCCTGTCTTTTACTGCTCACTGGCATGACGAGTTGCCTGGTTTTTACACAGCACTCAAACCAACACCCTTACAAAATTCGCGTCTTATCTGGCACAACGATCGGCTGGCAGAGGAGCTGGCGATTCCACCTGCCATGTTTCAGCCTTCAGACGGCGCTGGCGTCTGGGGGGGCGAAAAGCTCCTCACAGGCATGAAACCCCTGGCTCAGGTCTATAGTGGACACCAGTTTGGCGTCTGGGCGGGGCAACTGGGCGACGGCAGGGGGATCCTGCTTGGTGAACAACAGCTTCCCACCGGGGAGACGGTTGACTGGCACCTGAAAGGCGCAGGCCTTACCCCTTACTCGCGGATGGGGGATGGGCGTGCGGTATTACGTTCAACGATTCGTGAATGCCTGGCATCTGAAGCGATGCATGCGCTGGGGATCCCGACCACTCGTGCGCTGTCGATTGTCACCAGCGACACGCCGGTTGCGCGCGAAACGATGGAAAAAGGGGCGTTGCTGATGCGCATTGCGCAAAGTCATTTGCGCTTTGGCCATTTTGAGCACTTTTACTATCGCCGCGAGACGGAAAAGGTGCGTCAGCTTGCAGACTACGCTATCGCTCATCACTGGCCACATTTGCAGGATGAGGATGATAAATACGTTCTCTGGTTCCGGGATGTGATTGCCCGTACTGCATCAATGATCGCGCGCTGGCAAACGGTAGGATTCGCCCACGGCGTCATGAATACGGACAACATGTCGCTCCTGGGGTTGACCTTTGATTACGGTCCGTTTGGGTTCCTTGATGATTATCAGCCGGGATATATCTGTAATCACTCCGATTATCAGGGCCGTTACAGCTTTGACAATCAGCCTGCGGTTGGATTGTGGAACCTGCAACGTCTTGCGCAAACGCTGTCACCGTTTATCGACGTTGATGCCTTGAATGACGCGCTCGATAGCTATCAGGATATTTTGCTGCGTGAATACGGCATGCTGATGCGCAATAAGCTGGGGCTGATGACCCAGGAAAGGGGGGATAACGAGATCCTCAATGACCTGTTTGCCCTGATGGCGCGTGAAGGCAGTGATTATACCCGTACTTTCCGGATGCTGGGCCAGACGGAGCAGCACAGTGCCGCCTCACCGTTGCGGGACGAGTTTATCGACAGGCAGGCGTTTGACGACTGGTTTGCCCGGTACCGCACGCGGTTGCAGCAAGAGCAGGTTGACGATACCACCCGGCATGCGCAGATGAACGCGGCGAACCCGGCGATGGTGTTACGCAACTGGCTGGCCCAACGGGCGATTGAGCAGGCAGAGCAGGGTGAGTATGACGAGTTACACCGTCTGCATGTGGCGTTACGCACGCCGTTTGCCGACAGGGATGACGATTACGTCAGCCGCCCGCCTGACTGGGGCAAGCGGCTGGAGGTAAGCTGCTCAAGTTAGTCATTTTGCCGGGTGACGCGACGCTCACCCGGCTTACCCGTCACTGTGCGACCCACCCACCATCCATGTTCCATGCGACGCCCCGGACATTTACGGCGCTGTCGCTGCACAAAAATAGCGCCAGTTCGCCCAACTGTTCCGGGGTGACAAACTCACCTGAAGGCTGTTTCTCCGCCAGAAGCTGGTCTCGTGCCTGGTCTGGTGCGACGCCATCGGCAATGCGTTTGTCGATTTGCTGTTGTACCAGAGGAGTCAGTACCCAGCCCGGGCAGATCGTATTGGCGGTAATCCCCGTGCGGGCGGTTTCGAGCGCCAGGGATTTCGTAAAGCCCACCACGCCATGCTTGGCGGCGACATAGGCCGACTTTTCTTTTGACGCGACTAGCCCATGAACGGAGGCAATGTTAATGATACGGCCCCAGTTTTTCTCACGCATGGCAGGCAGTGCCAGCCGGCTGGTGTGAAACACGGAAGAGAGATTCAGCGCGATAATGTCGTTCCATTTCTCTACCGGAAATACCTCAACAGGGGCCACATGCTGTATTCCGGCATTGTTAATCAGAATATCCACACTACCAAACTGCGATTCGGCGTAGCGCATCATGGCTTCAATTTGCAGTACGTCACGCAGGTCTGCATCGTGATAGCCCGGCTTTTGGCCGAGTTGCGCAATCTCTTCTCTTGCTGATTCGCTGTCGCCGAAACCGTTGAGGATCAGCTGCGCCCCGGCCTTCGCCAGCACGCGGGCGATCCCAAGTCCAATACCGCTTGTCGAACCGGTCACCAGAGCGGTTTTACCCTTCAGATTCATTTTTCTCTCCTTAAACAATGCCGGTCAGATAGAACACGGCAATGACAAAAAGCACTGCCAGACTTTTTATGAGGGTGATGGCGAAAATACCGCCATAGGCCTGACGATGACTCAGGCCGGTGATTGCCAGCAAGGTAATCACCGCGCCATTGTGGGGAAGCGTGTCCATACCACCGCTTGCCATCGAGGCCACGCGGTGCAGTACTTCCAGAGGAATATTGGCGGCGTGCGCAGCGGCAATAAAGCTGTCAGACATTGCCGCGAGTGCAATGCTCATCCCCCCGGAGGCGGAACCGGTGATCCCGGCGAGGACGGTCACGCTGATCGCTTCGTTTAACAGCGGGTTTGGGATTGCGGCCAGCCCTTTTGACAGCACCAGAAAACCAGGCAGTGCAGCAATAACGGCCCCGAAACCATATTCAGAGGCCGTATTCATCGCTGCCAGAATGGCGCCGCTAACCGCCGTCCGGCTGCCTTCAGCCAGACGCCCGCGGATATTGCGAAAACCAAAAATCAGCACCAGCATGATGCCGGAGATCAGCGCCGCCTCAACGGCCCAGATGGCGGTGATCTTGCTCACCTCGGTCACAATCGGCTTCGCCAGGCCGGGTAGGGTAAGCTCATGGCTAGTACCGTACCAGCCAGGGATCCAGCGGGTAAACAGCAGATTCAGGATGCCCACCACCAGCAGCGGGGAGAGGGCAATCAGCGGATGCGGCAGATTAATGTTATCCGGCGTCTCAGGTTCATTTTTCAGATCCGTGCCGTAGCCTTCATTGTTATTGAACGCCTTACGACGCTGGCGCTCCAGCCAGAGCAGGCCAAATACGATAATAAACAGGGAGCCTATCAGCCCCAGCCACGGTGCGGCCCAGGCGTTCGTGCCAAAGAAGCTGGTGGGGATGATATTCTGGATCTGCGGCGTGCCGGGCAAGGCGTCCATGGTAAACGAAAACGCGCCCAGTGCCACGGTGGCTGGGATCAGACGTTTAGGGATGCCGCTCTGGCGGAACAGTTCGGCGGCAAACGGGTAGACCGCAAACGCCACCACGAACAGCGAAACGCCGCCATAGGTTAACAGCGCACAGACCAGAACAATGACCGGTATCGCGTGGCGACGACCGAGGATCCGAATAGCGGAGGCGACGATCGATCGTGAGAAACCGGAAAGCTCAATCAGCTTGCCAAAAACGGCACCCAGCAGAAACACCGGGAAGTAGAGCTTGACGAAGCCCACCATTTTTTCCATAAACAGACCGGTAAACGTCGGGCCAACAGCCCCCGGGTCGGTCAGCAACACTGCACCCAGCGCCGCAATCGGCGCAAACAAAATAACGCTATATCCGCGATAGGCCGCCAGCATCAGCAATGCCAGTGCCGCCAGGGCAATTAACACACTCATTACGACTCCTCACTATCATTGTTATATTCGGGTACCAACGAGATGTTTAACGCTCGACGGTCAGAGCGATGCCTTGTCCGCCGCCTACGCACAGGGTGACGAGTCCTTTTTTAGCCCCCTGACGCTGCATTTCGTACAGCAGCGTGACGAGAATGCGGCAGCCGGAAGCACCAATCGGATGACCCAGCGCAATCGCGCCACCGTTGACGTTCACCTTTGACTCATCCCAGCCGAGCAGCTTGCCCACCGCCAGCGCTTGCGCCGCAAAGGCTTCATTGGCTTCAATGAGATCCACGTCATCGAGCGTCCAGCCAGCCCGCGCCAGAGCCGTCTGACAGGCACTGACCGGACCAATTCCCATCACGGATGGGTCAACGCCCGTCACGGCGTAACTCACGATGCGGCCCAGGATCGGCAAACCGCTTTCCCGTGCTTTTTCCTCGCTCATCAACAGTACCGCAGCGGCACCATCATTGAGCGTTGAGGCATTACCCGCCGTGACCGTGCCTTCCTCGTGTAAAAACGCGGGGCGCAGTTGCGCGAGCTGTTCTGCGGTGGTTCCCGGCCGGGGCTGTTCATCACGGCTGATGATCAGGGGCGGCTTTTTACCCTGTTTCACCGTCACTGGCACTATTTCGGCGTCGAATCGACCGGATTCAGCCGCGGATGCAGCTTTTTGCTGCGACCGGGCGGCAAAGGCGTCCTGCTGCTCGCGCGAAATGCCGTACTGCCGGGCGATGTTTTCTGCGGTGATCCCCATGTGGTAATCGTTGAACGCATCCCATAGCCCGTCGGTAATCATGCTGTCCTGCAGGTCTGTATGACCAAAACGCAACCCTGATCGCGCACCGTCCAGCAGATAAGGCGCGTTGCTCATGCTCTCCTGACCGCCCGCGATAACCACGTCGGCATCGCCACAGCGGATCGCCTGCGCGGCCAGTTGCACCGCTTTTAAGCCCGCACCACACACCAGATTGACCGTTGTCGCGGGCGTTTTGACAGGTAACCCGGCGCGGATTGCCGTCTGGCGCGCGGGGTTTTGTCCACAGCCTGCCGTCAGCACCTGACCGAAGAGCAACTCGTCTATTTGATCTGCATGCAAACCGCTGGTCGCAAGCAGGTGTTGTACCGCTACTGCACCCAGTTCAACTGCAGAAAGGGAGGCGAGCGAGCCGCGAAAACCACCCACAGGGGTTCGCGCTGCCCCGACAATCATGACGTTTTTCATGTTGAGTCCTCAGCTGAAGCGCATCTCGCGAACGTCGTCCGCCACTGTTATTTTCCCGGCCGTTTTCGCCACGATCTCGTCGATACTCACCCCCGGAGCGTATTCCCGAAGAATGAACGTGCCGTCCTTGATCTCCAGTAACGCGAGGTCGGTTAAGACCCGACGGATGCAGCCCACGCCCGTGAGTGGCAGCGTGCAGCGGGGGAGTAGCTTTGACTCACCGCTTTTTGACGCGTGGGTCATTACCACTATGATGTTCTGTGCCCCGGCAACGAGATCCATTGCTCCTCCCATCCCTTTCACCATCTTCCCGGGGATCATCCACGAGGCGATATTCCCTTCGACGTCCACTTCAAACGCACCCAATACGGTCAGATCGACATGACCGCCACGGATCATGGCGAATGACTGAGCCGAGTCGAAAATGGCAGCACCGATCCGCGCGGTCACCGTCTGTTTACCGGCGTTAATCATGTCGGCGTCGAGGTTCCGTTCATCCGGGAATTCCCCCATTCCCAGCAGACCGTTTTCCGACTGGAGCATCACATCCATCCCCGGTGGAATGTAGTTCGCCACCAGGGTAGGGATGCCGATCCCCAGGTTGACGTAGTAACCGTCGCGCAGCTCGCGAGCGACGCGCATTGCCATCTGTTCACGGGTCAACATTGTCAGACTCCTTCCGCGCGCAGCGTGCGCTGTTCAATGCGTTTTTCAAACTGGCCGACAATCACTCTGTCGACGTAAATTCCTGGGGTGTGAATAGCGGACGGAGGCAGTTCGCCCGGAGGAACAATTTCTTCCACCTCCACAACGGTTATCCGGCCCGCCGTGGCCATCAGCGGATTAAAGTTTTGCGCGGTATGGCGATAGATAACGTTGCCGTACCAGTCTGCTTTCCAGCCTTTGATAAGCGCGAAATCACCCGTAATGGCCTCTTCGAGGACGTAGTGTTTCCCCGCAAACTGACGAATTTCCTTGCCAGTCGCCACGGGAGTGCCATAACCGGTGGCGGTGTAAAATGCCGGAATACCGGCTCCACCCGCGCGCACTTTTTCTGCCAGCGAGCCCTGAGGCGTGAGTTCAATCTCCAGCTCACCGCTCAATACCTGTTGCTCGAATAGCGCGTTCTCACCCACGTAAGACGCCACCACCTTGCGTACCTGCCGCGTCTCAAGCAGTATTCCGAGGCCGAAACCATCCACGCCGCAGTTGTTTGAAACCACCGTCAGATCGTTCACCTGACGGCGTCTGACTTCTGCAATCAGGTTCTCTGGGATGCCACACAAGCCGAAACCGCCTGCCAGCAAGGTCATTCCGTTCGTCAGCCCATCCAGCGCTTGCGCATAGCTACTGACGCGTTTATCCAGTCCCGCCATCGTCATCTCTCCCGTTGTCCGTGCCGGTATCATTAGGGGCGGTGACTCATTTGTTAATTTTGAATTTGTGACTCACTCATTTGGTTTTTTTATTAATTTACTGTTAACTAAATTTTTTCAATTAGTTAACAGGATGAAAAATGAGAATGAGTGTCAAACAGTTACGCGCGTTTTTAGCGGTAGCTCACACTCTGAATTTCGCGCACGCCAGCGAACGGCTAAATCTCTCTCAGCCAGCACTGAGCCTGACGATTAAAGGTCTTGAGGATGTGCTGGGAGGGCCGCTGCTGCAGCGGAGCACGCGTAAAGTGGCGTTGACACAGGAAGGGGAGACGTTTTTGCCCATGGCGCGGCAACTGCTTGCCGACTGGGATAACGTCGAAGAGGCGATGCATCAGTGTTTTACGCTACAGCGTGGCAAAATCTCGGTCGCGGCCATGCCGTCGTTTGCCGCGAATGTCTTACCGGAGGTACTCAAAGCCTTTCGCGATCGCCACGCCGGGATCAACGTCACCGTGCATGATGTCATCAACGAACACGTGATCGAGATGGTTCGGGAAGGGCGGGTGGAGATGGGGATCGCGTTTGAGCCGGCACCCACGCATAACCTGCTGTTTACGCCCCTGGGTCTCGACAGATTTGTCGCCATTGTGCCGAAAGATTCCTCTCTTGCCGGTAAAAAACGCTTGTCATGGGAAGAGCTGCTGACGCTGGATTTCATCACCCTGCAGCGACCCTCAGCGGTACGTCTGATGATGGAAGAGGAACTGGCCCGAAGCGGCAGAAAACTGGATGTGGCGCTGGAGAGTCATCAACTGGTGACGGTGGGGCGGATGGTCGCCAGTGGATTGGGCGGCAGCGCTGTTCCGGCATTGTGCGAAACACAGATGGCTGCGTTAGGCGCGGTCTGTATTCCACTGGATAACCCGCTTATTGAGAAATGCATTGGCGTGATCCATCCAGGGCACACACAGCTTTCAAAAGCGGCGCGTGCCCTGCTGGAAACACTGAAGGATTTTTATCAGCCTGGTCAGGGGGCGAGAAACACCTGCGGCGTGGCGTAATCTGGATGTCTGCCGACGAGCACTTCTGCCCCGTACCAGTGTGCCAGCGCATCAGCCTGCAAAACAGCTTCAGGTACGCCTTCGCAGACCAATCTGCCATTGTGTAACAGCAGGATCCGATCCGCCCACAGCGCCGCCAGATTAAGATCGTGCAGCACGACGCAGACGTGGAGATCTCCCTGATGGGTCAGGGATTTCAGCAGGCGCAGCAGATGTTGCTGGTGATAGAGATCCAGCGCAGACGTGGGTTCATCAAGGAACAGCCAGCCGCGCGGCGCACCCTCGTGCCACAGCTGCGCCAGCGCCCGCGCAAGCTGGATCCGCTGCTGTTCCCCACCGGAGAGTGCGGCAAACTGCCTGCCCGCCAGCGGTAAACATCCGGTAATCTGCATCACCTCCTGAACAACTGCGGGTTCGGGGTAGCGAGTCCAGGGAGCGCGGCCCATGCCGACTACCGCCTCCACAGGCCAGTCGAAGCCGAGCTGCGTGTTCTGGCGCATCACCGCCCGGCGGCGAGCGAGTCTTTCCGGCTGCCAGGCATTGAGGGGGATATCTGCCAGGTTGCACTGCCCGCCAGTAGGGTTTAAATAGCCCGTGAGCAGCCGCAGTAACGTCGATTTTCCGGCGCCATTCGGGCCAATCAACGCCACCATTTCACCCATGGATAAATCCAGGGATACCTCGTTTATAAGCGTCCGGTGTCCGGTGTGGAAATCTATTTTTTCTGCACAATAGCGTTCAGCCATGCTCGCCTCCACGACGAAAGATCAGCCACAGAAACCACGGCGCGCCGAGAAGGCTGGTCAGCAAACCAACCGGCATTTCCGCCGGGGCGACCAGGGTACGAGCCACCGTATCCGCAATCAGCAGCAGTGCCGCGCCGGCGAGTACAGATCCGGGGATCACCGCCCGGTGATCTGCCCCGAGCCACATGCGCATCAGGTGGGGGACCACAAGACCGACAAAACCGATAACGCCACTGACCGCTACCGCAGCGGCGACCAGCAAGGCGCTACACAGCAGCAGGATCCGCTGCACAACCGCAACCTCCACACCGAGATAGTGCGCTTCTTCTTCACCTAATTGCAGTAAATTGAGCGCGCTGGCAAGACGCCATATCACCAGAAGAGTGGGCATCATCAGCGAGGTGACGGCCAGCAATGTTGACCATTGTGCCTGGCCGAGGCTGCCCATACCCCAAAGTGAAAGCTGGCGAAGCTGTGCATCATTACTGAGCCATGACAGCACACCGACGGCTGCCCCGCACAGGGCATTAATGGCGATACCTACTAGCAACAACCGGGAGAGCGAGCTGTTACGCTGCTGGCTGAGAAGGAAAATCACGAAAGTGGCAGACAGCGCGCCGAAAAAGGCCGCGATCATCGGGGCATAAAGCATGACCAGTGCAGGTAACGAGAGCGGAATAACCACCCATAACGCAACGGCAAGCGCCGCACCGCTGCTGATCCCGAGCAGGCCCGGATCTGCCAGCGGGTTACGAAATAACCCCTGCATTACACAGCCTGCCAGCGCCAGTGAACCCCCAATAACCAGCGCCAACAGCACTCGGGGCAGGCGTATGGTCAGCCAGATCTGACGCAGCGCATCATCGCTGCCGTTCCACAGCAGGCTGACCGGTAGATGCAACGCGCCAAAACCGGTCGCCACGATCGTCATCGTCGTGAGGAGTGCGGTCAGTATCCACAGTGACAAGGTGATCCGTCGGGACATCAGGGTAGTTGCTCCGCTCTGACGCGCAACTGCTGAATTGCCTGCGGCGTTCGCACGCCAAACCCCAGAAGCGCCATATCATCAATTGCCAGCAGCTGCTTGTTGCGTCCCGCCGGCGTTTGCGCCAGACCCGGCAGTTTCCAGAGATTGTCTTCACCGCCCAGCGCGTTGATACCTTCCTGAGAAATCACCACCAGGTCGGGCTGGCTGGCAATCACGCCCTCCTGTGACAGCGGTTGATAGCGGGTAAAACCTTGCATCGCATTTCTAAGCCCCGCCGCCTGAATGGCGGCATCCGCTGCGGTCTGTTGTCCGGCAGCCATTGCGGTCATCCCTCCATGGTTGAGGATAAACAGCACCCGCTTGTTGAGTGGCGAGGCGGGCAGGGCGGTCAGGGCCTGACGTAACGTGTTACGCAGGATTTCTCCCTCAACCTCGCGATGTGTCGCTTGCGCGATGACCCGCACCTTTTCATCAATGACGCCCAGCGCGTTACTTGCCGGAACGGTGATGACCCTGATATGGCTTTGCTCAACCTGTTTTAATGCCAGAGACGGTTGCGCCTGGGCGCTTGCCAGCACCAGGGTGGGACGCATGGACAAAATGCCTTCCGCATTCAGCTGGCGCAAATATCCCACGTCAGGCAGATCGTTTGCTGCCTGTGGCCACTGACTGGTACTGTCGCGAGCCACCAGAGACGACTGTGCGCCAAGGGCAAAGACAATTTCCGTCACGTCGCCGCCAAGCGTAACGATTTTCTCCTGCGTGGCGGCAAACGCCATCAGGGGCAGGGCGCTGAGAACGGCGATCCATTTTTTCATGCGGCCAACCCTTTCGCCGTTAAGGCGTCAATCTGGCTACGCCATTGGCTCTGTTCCGGCTCGCCTTCGGTACGCTGACCATACAGCTGAGCGATTTGCGTGCCGTCGGCGGCAAACAGCTCCAGGCTAGTGACATGCCCGTCAGCCGTCGGTTTGCGCGTGACCCACGTTTCCGCAATGGCTTCTTCAAGCAGATGCAGGGTAAAGGTCGGGTTAAAGATGTTGAGCCAGCCTTTCATCGGCACCAGCTTTTCCACCGCGCCGGTGAAGATCTGCACGCAGCCGCGGTTGCCGACAAACACCATAATTTCGTTGCCGTCCTGGCGCGCCGTCTCCAGCAGCTGCGCCAGCGCGGAGTTCTCTACCCTGCAGGCCAGATCGTCACCCACCAGGTTAAACGCCTGCTGGCGGCTGAGATTGTGGCGCTTCAGCAGGCCGAAGAACTGGTGCACGTCGGTCATGGCGCGCCACTCTGTGTCCACGAGCGCGGCTTGCGCGTTTTCTGCGTGAACCGGGACATCGGCCACCTTTAACGCCAGCGGTGGATTATCGGCAAAGATAAAGCGGCTCAGTACGTCGCTCCAGGCGGATACGTCGGTGCTATCGGTGGCGTAGACCTTCAGCAGCGCATCACCATGATGGTCGAAGAACTGGATGCTCTGACGCTCGCCGCGCGCGGTAGCTTCACTGATGTGAAAAACGCTCGCCCACTGATTGAGGAACAGACGCAGATCCAGTCCGCGTGGGTTCAGTACCAGCCCGGCGTGACCGTGGAGATGCTGATTGGTGAAGGTCCCTACCTGCTCGTGAACGGCATGGTCATTGCGGCAAATGCATTTGGTTTCGCCCACGGCTTCCAGCGCGCCAAGGATATCGCGGATCTCACCGTTCAGGCGCCAGGCATCGTGGCCGACGCGGGCAAAGGTCAGTTCAGCTTCACTGATGTTCATTAAACCTGCGATGTCACGCGCGTACTTACCCGGGTTTTCTTCTTTTAGCTCAAGCCAGCGTGTGTAGTGATTCATTGTCTCGTCCTTCTTCATGGATGCCCCGGTGAACCGGGGCGAGGGGGTTACCACTGATAGCTTACGAAAATCTTGCCGTTGCGACCGTCCTGCGGAATACCCTGCGGTGACCAGTATTCTTTGTCGAAGGCGTTACCCAGCACCACCGTCGTTGTGATGCCTTTCAGTTGTGCCTGACCCTGATAGCTGACGTAGAAATCGTTGACCGCGTAGCCAGGCTGCTTTTTGTAACTGCTGCTGATGTGCGTTGAACGGTCAACAAAGGTACCTATCCAGCCCACGGAGAAACCGCTTTGCGCTACCGGGATATCCAGCTTGCTGGTGACGGTGTCCGGGTTAATGCTGGAGATGTACTCTCCCGTGTCGGTATCTTTCCCGCGCGTGCGGTTATAGGCCAGGTCAAGGTTGAAGATCTCGGCGGAGTATTTCGCCATTACGTCCCAGCCCCAGATTTTGGCATTGGGAACGTTATAGGACATGGTGGTCGCCGCTGCGAAATCGACGGTAGTGGAGATGTAGTCTTTGGCTTTCGTATCGAAATAGCTCGCTTTGAACTCCAGCGCATCGTTCGCCAGCATCAGATCGTCAAAGCGCAGACCAAAACCGAACTCCTGAGTTTCATTGGTCTCCGGACGCAGGTTCGGGTTTGGCACCCAGTAGTTGGTATAGAAGCGGCCGATCGAGAAGTGCTTCGCATCGTTATACATTTCACCCATGGTCGGCGCGCGGAAGGCCTGCGCGTAAGAGCCGAACAGCATTAGCCAGTCGGCTGGGCTGACGGTTAACCCGGCGCGGGATGACCACTTATCGGCATCCACATCGTCATAACCATCACTGCTGCCGCGATAGTTGTCATAACGCGTCCCCCCCAGAAGGGTGATGGGCAGATCGCGCAGGGTAATTTCATCCTGCAGCCAACCGGAGCTGAAGTCGATTTTTGCGTCCGGGAAACCGGTCGTCGCACCGCCCGGGCTTTGCTCCTGGCGGTAATATTCTCCGCCGTAGGTCAGGAGGTGTGAGGCAAAGGAGTCGCTAAACAGTCGGGTGCGGTTTTCCACCTTCCCACCTTTCGTGGTTTGCTTGCGGAATTCACCGCTGCCGTTGATGTTCTGGGCGTTAATGCGCGCTTCAGACCAGTAGATTTTGGCATCGGCGTTCAGCCAGTCATTGCCTTCCGGCGCGATGTTGTAGCCCAGCTGAGCGTCACGCTGGATGGTGGAACGGTCAGTCATGGGGTTGCTGGAGGCATCCGCTTTAATGGTTTGCGGATTTTTGGGTTCCTGTGCGTCGTTGTTATAGTAGCGCAGGGAGCCGCTCAGGGTCTGCGCCGGGTCGATTTTCCATCGACCTTTTGCCAGCATGTTGTTAATGGATTCATCATTTGGTGCTGCTGTACCGTTGCTCTGACGAATGTCACCCCGGTCACGGCTCGACCAGGAGACCAGACCGTCCAGCGTGTCGGTGCGGCCAAACGCGCTGGCCCCCATTCCGAGGCTATGATCGCCCGTTGCACCCGTAGCAAATACGCGGTAGCCGCTGTTTTTTCCCGGCTCCAGCAGGTCTTTGGCGTCGGCAGTATCATAGGAGATCACGCCGCCCAGCGCGCCACTTCCGTAGAGCAGGGCGGATGGTCCACGAACCACTTCAACACGTTTAATCAGCGACGGATCGAGGAAGGTGCTGTTCAGGTGGCCGGTATCGGTTCCCTGGCGCACGCCGTCAACCAGCACCAGCACGCCGCGGCGGTCATAACCGCGCAGGTTCACGTCCTGCCCGTTGGTGCGCCCGGTGCCGTCCAGTGTGAGACCAGGAACGTTACGCAGCAGGTCGGCAGCAGAGCTGGCGGTTTGTTTCTCAGGCGCGCTGGCGTCAATCACGCTCACCATCATCGGAGCTTCAAAGGCGCTGCGGGCGTTGCCCGTGGCGGTGACGGTAATATCATCTGCGGCAGCAAACGCGACGCCCGGCAGGGTACTGACGACTGCCAGAGCCAAAATTGACGGGCGTAAAGACGCGGAATGCAGGTATGGCATAGCAACTCTCCATTAAGAATCGAAAGCGCTGGCTGCCTGGGGAACACCTGGGTGGCTGGCGAAGTTATCGTGTTGTTTATTTAGTCAGGATCAGTTTTCCGGCATGGGTCTGGCGTAGCAGGTAATACTGACCGTCATGCTCGATAATCACCCGCCCCTCATCGCCGAGCAGGGCTTTGCTGTCAATCCGACGCTCGGTGGAGGCAGGGGCTGTGTGTGTTTTTTCTGGCGTTACCGCGTTGTTATCCGTACGTGACATAATGTTTATAAATGACAACCAATGTAACAATGATAATCATTATCAATAAACTGTAAATTCACAGCAAGCGTTTTTGTGAAAAAAGGGTGAGAGGATCAAATTTGGGGGTGAAGTGCGGCTTGATGCCCTCACCCCGCCCCTCTCCCACAGGGAGAGGGAGAAGGACTGGATTTTAGAAGCGCGTATCTACCGCAGAAGCCAGTTTCTCCAGCAGCAGTTCGCTGTCTTCCCAGCTCAGGCACGGGTCGGTAATTGATTGACCGTACACTATTGGCTGTCCGGCAACGATCTTCTGCGTGCCTTCCTTGATGAAACTTTCGGCCATAATCCCCGCGATGGCGGTTGAGCCGCTGCGGATCTGCTGGCAAATTTCATCGCACACATCCAGCTGGCGGCGATGCTGTTTCTGACAGTTACCGTGGCTGAAATCCACCACCAGATGTTCCGGAAGGTCGAACTCTGCCAGTGTTTCACAGGCGGCCGCAATATCTTGTGCATGGTAATTGGGTTTCTTCCCACCGCGCATAATTATATGCCCGTACGGGTTACCGCTGGTCTGGTAGATGGTCATGTGACCGCTCTTATCCGGCGACAGGAACATATGGCTGGCACGGGCAGCGCGGATCGCATCTACCGCGATACGGGTGTTACCGTCAGTTCCGTTTTTAAAGCCGACCGGACAGGAGAGGGCGGAGGCCATCTCGCGGTGGATTTGGCTTTCGGTGGTACGTGCGCCAATTGCGCCCCAGCTGATGAGATCGGCGATAAACTGCCCGGTCACCATATCGAGAAATTCGGTCGCCGTTGGTACGCCCAGTTCATTGACCTGCAGGAGCAGTTTGCGCGCCAGCTCAATACCGTGGTTCACGCGGTAGCTACCGTTCAGATCAGGATCGGAAATCAGGCCTTTCCAGCCCACTACGGTCCGCGGTTTTTCAAAGTAGGTTCGCATCACGATCTCAAGGCGATGCTGGTATTTGTCCCGCAGCCCCTGAAGTCGTTTGGCATAATCCATTGCGGCATCCAGATCGTGGATGGAGCAAGGCCCAATCACTACCAGAAGACGTTTGTCTTCACCATTCAGGATTTTTTCAATGCGCCGGCGGGAAGCCGTGACATGTTCCGCAACGGTGGCGGAAACAGGATGCCGCAGTGCCAGTTCAGCTGGGGTAACCAGGCTGTCGATGCGCGCAGTGCGGAGTTCGTCGGTTTTATTCATGGAATGTCTCAGAAAATTTTTGCTTCATCGGCAGACTACCGGGAAGTGATGGGCATCACCTTAAACCAATCCCTGCTGATTTCAAGTTCGGGGCGACACCGCCCCGTGGTTGCCGATGATGATACCTGAATCTGAGCTAATGTACTAGCATATTAGTACATGCGGCGATTAAGCCCCATGATGTCGAGAATTTTGGTGGCAATTTCTTCAACCGAATAGTTGGTGCTGTTCAGCCACGGGATCTGGTTTTTGCGGTACAGCGCTTCCACTTCGGAGACCTCCATCCGGCACTGGCGCATGGAGGCGTAGCGGCTGTTCTCGCGGCGTTCTTCGCGGATGGCGGCAAGGCGTTCCGGGTTGATCGTCAGGCCGAACAACTTATGTTGCAGAGGCTTAAGGGCGGCAGGTAGCACCAGGTTATCCATGTCGTCAGCAATAAAGGGGTAGTTTGCGGCACGAATACCAAACTGCATCGCCAGATAGAGGCTGGTTGGCGTTTTGCCGCAGCGCGATACGCCAAGCAGGATCACCTGCGCCTGGTCAAGATTACGCAGCGAGATACCGTCGTCATGTGCCAGGGTGTAATCAATGGCAGCGATACGCGCATCGTACTTGGTCAGATTGCCGGGGTTTAGCCCGTGGGTACGATGAGCGATCGGGGTCGGATCAAGCTTAAGCTCGCTTTGCAGCGGAGCCACCAGTGCCTGGACGATATCCTGACAGAAGCCTTCACTTTGCAGAATGATGGAGCGAATCTCGGGGATCACGATCGAGTAGAATACCAGCGGGCGGACGCCGGTCTGCTGGTAGATGGCATCAATCTGGTCCTTCACCGCTTTGGCGCGGCTCTCATTTTCGACAAACGGCAGCGTGATGCTGTTAATCGAAACGGGAAACTGCGACATCACCGCATGGCCCAGCACCTCGGCGGTGATCGCCGTACCATCAGAAATATAAAAAACGTGGCGATCGACAGCATTATCCATTTTACTCACCCTGAATATCATACCTAATTGCCTGAAAGCATAAATTAAAAAAGTAAATTACACAGCAAAGAACTTATCTTAATTATAAATGAAACGATGTTTTTGATTTTCCTGAAAAGTGGATTTCATTTTTCAAATAGCGACTTTATTTTTGTGGTTTCTGGCTGAATATATAGGAATCATCGGGTTCGTGGGTGATGGGAAAGTATCCGAAAAGTTGAAAATTTAAATTGCTTACACGATTCACCGTTTTTTTAGCGCTAATAAATATGCCACTATAAATACGTAGTCAGGTGTTACTTACTCCGATCAAATATCACAAAAGGATTGTTTCGATGTCCAACAATGGCTCGTCACCGCTGGTGCTTTGGTATAACCAACTCGGTATGAATGATGTAGACAGAGTTGGGGGCAAAAATGCCTCCCTGGGTGAAATGATTACAAATCTGTCGGGTATGGGTGTCTCCGTACCAAACGGGTTTGCCACAACTGCCGATGCGTTTAACCTGTTTTTAGACCAGAGCGGCGTGAACCAGCGCATTTACGACCTGCTGGATAAAACGGATATTGATGACGTTACCGAGCTTGCCAAAGCCGGGTCACAAATCCGCCAGTGGATTATCGACACACCTTTCCAGCCGGAACTGGAAAAAGCCATTCACGATGCGTACAACCAGCTCTCTGCTGACGATGCGCAGGCCTCCTTTGCCGTGCGTTCTTCTGCAACCGCAGAAGATATGCCAGACGCCTCGTTTGCCGGGCAGCAGGAAACCTTCCTGAACGTGCAGGGATACGATGCCGTGCTGGTGGCGGTGAAGCACGTGTTCGCTTCCCTGTTCAACGACCGTGCCATCTCTTATCGCGTGCACCAGGGCTATGACCATCGCGGCGTAGCACTTTCCGCAGGTGTACAGCGCATGGTGCGCTCGGACGTGGGCTCTTCCGGCGTGATGTTCTCCATTGATACCGAGTCCGGCTTCGACCAGGTGGTGTTTATCACCTCCGCGTGGGGTCTGGGTGAGATGGTGGTACAGGGGGCGGTCAACCCTGACGAATTCTACGTCCACAAGCCTACTCTGGCCGCGGGCCGTCCGGCGGTGGTGCGCCGCACCATGGGCTCGAAAAAAATCCGCATGATCTATGCCCCAACCCAGGAGCATGGCAAGCAGGTTAAAATTGAAGATGTACCGCAGGAGCAGCGTGACCGCTTCTCCCTGACCGACGCCGAAGTGCAGGAGCTGGCGAAGCAGGCGGTACAGATTGAAAAACACTACGGTCGTCCAATGGACATCGAATGGGCGAAAGACGGGAACACCGGCAAGCTGTTTATTGTCCAGGCGCGTCCGGAAACCGTCCGCTCTCGCGGTCAGGTGATGGAGCGCTACACGCTTCACGCGCAGGGCAAAATCGTGGCGGAAGGCCGTGCCATCGGTCACCGTATCGGTGCCGGCCCGGTGAAAGTGATCCACGACATCAGCGAGATGAACCGCATTGAGCCTGGCGACGTGCTGGTGACCGACATGACCGACCCGGACTGGGAACCGATCATGAAGAAAGCGGCGGCTATCGTCACCAACCGCGGCGGCCGTACCTGTCACGCGGCGATCATTGCCCGCGAGCTGGGTATTCCTGCGGTTGTCGGCTGCGGTGACGCCACCGAGCGCATGAAAGACGGACAGAACGTGACCGTCTCCTGTGCCGAAGGCGATACCGGCTATGTGTATGCCGATATCCTCGACTTCAGCGTGAAGAGCTCCAGCGTGGATACCATGCCGGATCTGCCGCTGAAGATCATGATGAACGTGGGTAACCCGGACCGCGCGTTTGACTTCGCTTGCCTTCCGAACGAAGGCGTGGGCCTGGCGCGCCTGGAGTTTATCATCAACCGTATGATCGGCGTTCACCCGCGTGCGCTGCTGGAGTTTGACGACCAGGATCCGAAGCTGCAGAACGAAATCCGCGAGATGATGAAAGGCTACGACTCGCCGAAAGAGTTCTACGTCGGCCGTCTGACCGAAGGGATTGCCACCCTGGGTGCTGCCTTCTACCCGAAACGCGTGATCGTGCGTCTGTCTGACTTTAAGTCTAATGAATATGCCAACCTGGTGGGTGGCGAGCGCTACGAGCCGGAAGAAGAGAACCCGATGCTGGGCTTCCGTGGTGCCGGACGCTACGTGTCCGAGAGCTTCCGCGACTGCTTCGCGCTGGAGTGTGAAGCGGTGAAACGCGTGCGCAACGACATGGGACTGACCAACGTCGAAATCATGATCCCGTTTGTGCGCACCGTAGATCAGGCGAAAGCCGTCGTGGACGAGCTGGCGCGTCAGGGGCTGAAGCGCGGCGAGAACGGGCTGAAGATCATCATGATGTGCGAAATCCCGTCCAACGCCCTGCTGGCCGAGCAGTTCCTGGAGCACTTCGACGGCTTCTCTATCGGCTCGAACGACATGACGCAGCTGACGCTGGGCCTGGACCGTGACTCCGGCGTGGTCTCTGAGCTGTTCGATGAGCGGAACGAGGCGGTGAAAGCGCTGCTGTCGATGTCCATTCGTGCGGCGAAGAAACAGGGTAAATACGTCGGGATTTGTGGTCAGGGTCCATCCGACCATGAGGACTTTGCCGCATGGCTGATGGAAGAGGGGATTGATAGTCTCTCCCTGAACCCGGACACCGTGGTGCAAACCTGGCTGAGCCTGGCAGAACTGAACAAGTAACACCATCATAACCCGAAAAGGCGAGGAGATTATTCCTCGCCTTTTTTATTTCTCTTCTTATTTGCTCCCCATCACAAATAAAGTAAAAAACCAAATATCATAATTTGTCTGTTAATTTAGACAATTGTTAGCGCGCAAACCGTTGCTAATACTTGAGCCTTACTGCGCATTTCCCTACCGATGATGCGCAACTGGTTGAAATACGTTTTAACCTGATAAAAAGGCAAATAACAATGACACTTTCCTCTGTATTGCGTACCAAAGATAAAATAGGTTACGGCTTAGGTGATATGGCCAGCGCGCTGGTCTGGCAAACGGCTACGTTATTTCTTGCTTATTTCTATACGGACGTTTTTGGGTTGCCCGCCGCGATTATGGGCACCATGTTTTTAGTGGTACGCGTGGTCGATGCGTTTGTCGACCCGTGCATTGGTGCACTGGTCGACCGTACGCAAACGCGTCATGGCCGTTTCCGTCCATGGTTGCTGTGGTTCGCCATTCCGTTTGGCGTGAGCTGCCTCATCACCTTCTATGTTCCGGACGTGGGACCTACGGCGAAAATTGCGTATGCCTGCGTGACCTACGCGATCTTAAGCCTGATTTATTCCGCGATTAACGTACCTTACTGCGCCATGCCCGGCGCGCTGACGCTGGATCCGCGCGAGCGTCACTCTCTGCAGTCATGGCGCTTTGGCCTGTCGTTTATCGGTGGGTTGATTGTTACGGTTATTGCCCTGCCGCTGGTCTCATTGTTTGGACAGGGCAACGTGCAGAAAGGCTATTTCTATGCCATGAGCCTGATGGGACTACTCGGGATTGTACTGTTCTTCTGCTGCTTCCTGATGACTCGCGAGCGTTATTCTCCGCGCAATGATACCTCCGGCTCCATGCTCACCGATTTAAAACTGCTGGCCGGAAACAGCCAGTGGCGTATTGTGTTCGTGTTTAATATTTTGCTGTTAACGGCGGTGGTGACGCGCGGTTCCGCCACCATGTATTACGTCAACTATGTGCTGTTGCGTCCGGAGCTGGTTTTTGCCTTTATTGTTTCCGGAATGGTGGCCTCCTTAAGCGGCGCATTATTATCCGAACGGTTGCTGGGCAAATTTGACCGCGTCCGGGCCTACCAGTGGACCATTATTTCCTTCGTCATCTTCGGCGCGCTGATTTTCTTCCTTCCCCCTTCGCAGGTCTGGCTGATCTTTGGCCTCAATATTGTCTTTAGCTTTGTGCAAAACCTCACCACACCGCTCCAGTGGACCATGTTCTCCGATGTGGTCGACTACGAAGAGCACCGCAGCGGTCGTCGCCTGGACGGGCTGGTTTTTTCCACCGCGCTGTTTGCCATCAAATTTGGCCTGGCGCTGGGTGGGGCGGTCGTCGGCTGGGTCCTTGGTATGGTGGATTACGCCCCGGGACAGGCAACTCAGGCACCGCATGTTCTCTCTACCATTAATGCACTGTTCACCCTTATCCCTTGCGCGTTGTTCCTCTGCATGGTCGCGCTGCTTGCTATCTACAAACTTAACAGCCGGCTGGTGGATTCCATTGCCCGGGAGCTGGCCAGCAAACGTGAGGTGAGACCTGACCTGGGGCAACTCAGCCCGGCAACCCCTTCCGCACTACAGGAGTAAAACATGACAGCTATCTATAAGGACGCGGGACGTCCCGTGCACGAGCGCGTCGCCGACTTACTGGCACGTATGACCCCGGAAGAGAAGTTTGCCCAGATGCATGCGTACTGGCTGATCCTCGATGAAAACGGTAACCATCGTGAGCGCAGCGATCTGAGTGACGAATTCTCCGGCGTGAGCGAGCAGGCTGCGCTGAGCGAACGGCTAAAGCTGGGCGTCGGGCAGATCACCCGTCCGCTGGGTACCCATATCGTCGACGCGAAAACTGGGGTGCGTGCCGCTAACCGCCTGCAGCACATGATGATGGAGGAGACGCGTCTCGGCATACCGGCGCTGTTCCATGAAGAGTGCCTGGTGGGGCTGCTGTGCAAAGACGCTACGCTGTTCCCGTCGTCGCTGAACTACGGCTCTACCTGGGATCCTGAACTGGTACAGCGCGCGGCAGAGCAGATCGGTAAAGAGGCGCGGTCCGTTGGCTGTCAGCAGGGGCTGGCGCCGGTGCTGGATGTCTCTCGCGATGTCCGCTGGGGGCGTACCGAAGAGACCTTTGGTGAAGATCCGTGGCTGGTGGGGGTGATGACCACCGCCTACGTGAAGGGCTTACAGGGCGATAAACGCGATCTGCTGGCGACCCTGAAACATTACGTGGGTCACTCGTTCAGCGAAGGCGCACGCAACCATGCGCCGGTCCACCTCGGATTCAGCGAGCTGAACGACACCTTCCTGCTGCCGTTTGAAATGGCGGTCAAGCTGGCAAACGCCGGTTCGGTTATGCCCGCGTACCACGATATTGATAACCAGCCGGGGCACAGCGACAGCTTCCTGCTGACCACCGTCCTGCGCGAGCAGTGGGGGTTCGACGGGATTATTGTCGCGGACTACGGCGGCGTCAGCCTGCTGCACCAGCACCACGGGATTTCCCACGACGCGGCCGAATCCGCTGCGCTGGCGTTCAACGCCGGGCTGGATGTCGAACTGCCGAAAGATGACTGCGCGCGGCATCTGGCGGAAGCGGTAGAGCGCGGGCTGATCTCTATGGCGAAGGTCGATGAGATTGTGGCGCGTACGCTGACGGAAAAATTCCGCCTTGGCCTGTTTGAAAACCCGTACGCGGATGAAAATGGTATCGATCTGCAAAACGATATGGCCCGCCAGGCCGCTCGGGAAGTGGCGACGAAATCGCTCACGCTGCTGGAAAACAACGGCATTTTACCGCTCGGGGGTAAACCCCGCGTGGCGGTGGTGGGGCCGACGGCGGACGACCCGCTCGCGCTGCTCAGCGGCTACAGTTTCCCGGTGCATTTGATCATCAGCGATATGGTAGAAGAGACCTCGCAGGTCACGACCCCGCGTGCGGCGCTGGAGCATTATCTTGGTGCCTCGCAGGTCCGCTACGCCAAAGGGTGTCACATTATCGAAAAACGGATGGCGGGCGCGCCGGTCTTCCCGGGCGACAGCGGCGGCAAACCGATGCAGCAGTCGCCGGTTTCTCAATGTACTGATTTGATCCCCGAGGCTGTTAACGCTGCGCAAGAGAGTGATGTTGTAGTGGCTTGCGTTGGCGACCTCGCCGGATTGTTCCAGAGCGGCACGGTAGGGGAAGGGTCTGATACCGATTCTCTGAATCTGCCGGGTGTGCAGCAGCAACTTCTGGAGGCGCTGGTAGCCAACGGCAAACCGGTGATTGTCGTGATGACCGGAGGGCGGCCATACAACCTGCAGGGACTGGAAGACAAAGTAGCGGCACTCATTATGGCCTGGGCTCCAGGGCAGGAAGGGGGCTGGGCGATTGCGGACGTACTGACAGGGCGTGCGGAACCGCAAGGGCGTCTGGTAGTGAGCGTGCCGAAAAGTGCCGGGGCAATGCCGTATTACTACAATCACAAGCTCAAAAGTGGCGGTACGCCGTTTGCGTTCCATTTCGGATCTCGTTATCCGTTTGGTTTCGGCCTTGGCTGGACGCAGTTTAACTGGGGAACGGCGAAAGTGGTGGCATCCAGCGTGCCGGTTGACGGTGAGGTGACGCTGAGTGTGGATATTACCAATACCGGAGAACGCAGTGGCAGCGAGGTGGTGCAGGTTTACGTCAGGGATAAGGTTGCCATGCAGGTACGGCCACTTCAGGAGCTAAAGGCATTCCAGCGCGTCACGCTCTCGCCGGGCGAAACCGCCACGCTCACCTTTATGCTGCCAGTTGAGATGTTCAACTTCACCCGTCGGGACGGAAAACGCATTGTTGAGCCGGGTGAGTTTGAGTTGCAGATTGGCGCATCGTCGACGGATATCCGCGAGGTGGTGACGGTTAATGTGACAGGTGAAACGCGGGTGCTGTCTGCGGAGTGGCGGATGCTCAGTAGCTGTCAGGTTAAGCGCGCAAATGAAGGCATTGCGGTGTGTTAATCAATCGGGATCAGATCGGTTACCTTTGTTCCTGAAGGAAAGAATGTTAGAACAAGCCCCTGATGGGGCTTTTATGTTTAAAACTCTCTTGAAAGAGTAATGTACCCGTTGAACCTTATAGAGCATTCATCTTTATTCATAAGGCTTGTGGCAATGAAAACAGACTTCTTCCCTGCTTTGTTTGTATATGTATATTTTGCAGTTATAGATTTAACATCGTTATCATAGAAGCTGTCAAAATATGACTTTTCATCTAATAGCGGTTTATTGTTATTTCTGGCCTTATCCTCTTCATAATCTATCTTTGCTAACTCCTCTGCATAGAATCTAGATATAGGTGTAACATCGAGGATTTTTACTTTTGCTTTCATCTCGTCTACAGTTGAAGTGTCAATTTTTAAATCTTTAGAAAGTGCATCAAATAAGGATGATTCCATCGCTGCATTAGGTAATTCACACCCCGATTGTGCATAAGATATAACAGGAATATTAAATAGTAGAAATAATAATCTCTTCATATTAATCCTCAACTACCAGTATCTTATCTGTGCTTTTATTGATCGTGATACGCCCCTTTAAACCTAATATAATGCAACCATTTGAGGCACTTGAAGGATGTGCTCCACTGTTGCCGTGAATCAGAAAACCATCACGCCCGCACATTTGATTTTCTGGATAAGGTGTCAGCCTCATAGTGTAGGCTTTTGTCCTCTTGTGATAGAAGGCCGGTCCAATAGTATAAGTGCCTCTAGGAAGTGGGCCTTTATCCTTTACACACTCATTAGCTGAATCATTCTTAAAACCCGGTTTACCTGCATACATTGCATCAAACTGGTATGTACCGTTAAGATAAAAACTATGAGCACTTACTTTATATACCCAAGTCATTACGCTACCTCCTTGTTACCATTCCAAGAGTCAGAATGAATAATATTACCATCTAAATAGTGCCATGTGATTTTTTCATAAGCTAAATAGAATGCTTCAAGATGGTTATGCTTTTCATATGTAGGATTTTTAATATCAAACATGAAAGGCTCTACTTCATTGATTCTGACATTATCTAACGTCACCCTAAAATACTCTTCCTCTTGTCCGTTATGATTAATGCGATAGAATTTTAATATAGCTTGCTTAAACCGCTTACCAGATGAAACACCTTGATAGATGTAAGGAGATGAACTGTCTACTTCTTTAATTAAAAAATAGTCTCCGTGCAGTCTCTTAGAAGTGATTTTCCCTGTTAAGTTATCAGTAGGTAGTTCTACGTTATGCATTAACTCTACAATCTCTATAGAACCTTCCCTACCGTGAACATCTACAGACCCTTTTACTTGATTTCCTGCATCATCAATCAGCCATAAATAAACAGGTATAGCCATTTTTAACCCTCCATTGAAAAGGGTTATGTTAGCACCATGATTAGCAGGATCAATTATTTAGATAATGAATGAATAAAGGAGAAATATCACTGAGAGGAAAGAAAAGCCCCTACCAATGAGCGGCAAAGGCTTTACCGGAATTGCGGCAAATAGCCCCGCTAAACGGGAAGTAAAACGGGGGCGATAGTGTAGCGGATTACACGGGATGGAACAATTTTTAAAAGGGTAATACACAAAAACAACCTTCTGATTTTTAGGGGAATTTTAAGAGGCGTACAGGGGGTAGCATTTACTGCTAATTACACGTTTAGCACACCAGTAGTACACTTAAATTTCACCGTACTTTGTAACTCACTGTTTTTAAGCGAAAAAAAAGCCCATCGTGGGAGATGGGCAAAGACTACACACAGCAATTCGTTGTTTCACTCAGGGGATTTCCATGCTTATAAACCAAGGTGTTGATTTATAACCGTGTGCTAATACTAGGCATTGTGTTATTTAGCGTCGATCAGATTCGTCTCAATAGTTAAAGAGACGTAAAGATTTCTTGAGGTTAGCAGCAGATTTAGTGCAGGGAAGGTGGGTCTGACCAGTGCTCAATGAATAAATACTTAAGTATTACTTAAGTATTAAGGGGCCGGGTAAGCATATCTTACCCGGCACTGCGGTTACTGACTGTTCTTATCTTCCAGCTCTTCCAGCTCATTCAGGATGAGGTCCGGGTCAGTACCCGGTGGCGGCACTTCATGCACCCAGGCGGAGAACAGACGCCATGTCACGGCGAGAAGCACCGGGCCAATAAACAGGCCAATCATGCCAAAGGCAATCAATCCACCAATAACGCCTGAGAGGATCAGGATCAGCGGCAGGTCAGCACCCATGCGGATGAGTATTGGACGAATGACGTTGTCCATCGTACCAACCACGCAGCTCCACACCAGCAGAACCGTTCCCCACGTGGTATCACCTGTCCAGTAAAGCCAGATGATGCTGGGTATCAGCACCAGCAACGGTCCCAGTTGCGCAAGACAGGTCATCAACATCACAACGGTAAAGACGGTGGCGTACGGCACACCGGAAATTGCCAGACCGATACCGCCCAGTATCGCCTGCACCAGCGCCGTTACCACAACGCCAAGCGCAACCGCGCGCACAGCCTGTGCAGCCAGCAGTACCGCTGCGTCACCCCGTTTGCCCGCCAGACGGGTAGCAAAATGACGAACACCCAAAGCAACTTGCTCACCACGCCAGTAGAGCAGGGCACTGAAGACCAGCATCAGGGTACAGTGCATCATAAAGCGACCAATATGCGCCGCCTGTCCCACAAACCAGGTGGTGGTGGTACCAATATAAGGACGCACTTTCGCCATCAACGCGCTGCCGCCCATCTCCAGCAGGCTATGCCAGCCGCTATAGAGTTTGGCACCCACCACTGGAATACTGTTTAGCCAGGCGAGATCCGGTAGCGTCAGCTCACCACTGGTAATGGCTCGAATTATCGGACCACTGGAATCCACCAGGCTATTCACCAGTAAAGCAATGGGAATAATAAACAGCAGGAACAACAAGAGTGTCATAACCAGCACCGCTAACCCGCGGCGGCCAAACAGCAGCTTCTGCAAACGCAACAGTAAAGGCCACGTGGCAACGACAACGGTCGCAGCCCAGGCGAAGCCGAGAATAAAGGGTTGAACAATCCACAGACACGCAATAATCATGAGAGCCAGGAACAGCACCGACAACAAGATTTGCGCAACATCCCTGGGCTGGCGAAGATTGACCATATTTGAAACTTCCTTTAATGAACACCAGCGTGGCTGGCGGGAACGGAAAACCGCGTCTCTCTAATCATTAGTGATCTCGGCGATTTTTGACAGGCGGATTTTGCCCGTAATTCTACGAAGCACATAAGAAAAAAATGTGATAAAACTTTCCAGACACAACGCAAACGATTTCAAATTACTCTAATTAGGGTCGACAGTCATGATCCCACAGATTTCTCAGGCACCTGGCGTCGTTCAGCTGGTGCTTAATTTTTTGCAGGCACTGGAGCAACAGGGTTTTACAGGTGATACCGCCACGAATTATGCCGACAGGCTGACGATGGCGACTGATAACAGTATCTACCAGCTTCTTCCCGATGCCGTTGTTTTCCCTCGTTCAACGGCCGATGTCGCGCTTATCGCCCGGCTGGCAACGCAGGAGCGGTTTGCTTCTCTGGTCTTTACCCCACGTGGCGGTGGCACCGGAACCAATGGCCAGGCGCTGAACCAGGGCATCATTGTTGATATGTCTCGCTATATGAACCGCATTATTGAAATCAACCCTGAAGAGGGGTGGGTGCGGGTCGAAGCGGGCGTTATCAAAGATCAGCTAAATCAGTATCTCAAGCCTTACGGCTACTTTTTTGCCCCGGAGCTTTCCACCAGTAACCGCGCGACCCTCGGCGGGATGATCAACACGGATGCCTCCGGTCAGGGCTCGCTGGTCTACGGTAAAACCTCCGATCACGTGCTGGGCGTGCGTGCCGTTCTGCTGGGCGGTGATATTCTTGATACGCAGCCGATGCCGGTCAAACTGGCGGAAACCCTGGGTAAAGATAACACCGCCAGAGGACGCATCTATCGTACCGTGCTGGAGCGCTGCCGCGACAACCGTCAGCTGATCCTTGACAAATTCCCCAAACTGAACCGTTTTCTGACCGGATACGATCTGCGTCATGTGTTTAACGATGATCTGACGCAATTTGATTTAACCCGCATACTGACGGGCTCCGAGGGAACGCTGGCGTTTATTACCGAGGCGCGGCTGGATATCACCCGGTTGCCGAAGGTACGTCGCCTGGTGAACGTCAAATATGACTCTTTCGACTCTGCGCTGCGTAATGCACCTTTTATGGTTGAAGCACAAGCGCTGTCTGTTGAAACCGTCGACTCCAAAGTATTAAATCTGGCCCGGGAAGACATCGTCTGGCACTCCGTCAGTGAGCTGATTACCGATGTGCCAGATAAAGTAATGCTTGGCCTTAATATCGTTGAATTTGCCGGCGATGACGCGGCGCTGATTGAAAACCAGGTGATGACGCTCTGTCAGCGGCTGGATGAACTTATCGCGCAAGGTGAAGGCGGGGTGATTGGCTGGCAGCTCTGTAACGATCTGGCCGGCATTGAACGTATCTACGCGATGCGGAAAAAAGCCGTAGGGCTACTTGGCAACGCGAAAGGGGCGGCCAAGCCCATTCCGTTTGCCGAAGATACCTGCGTTCCGCCTGAGCATCTGGCGGATTATATCGTCGAGTTTCGCGCCCTGCTGGACAGCCACGGCCTGAGCTATGGCATGTTTGGTCACGTCGACGCCGGGGTGCTGCACGTGCGTCCGGCGCTGGATATGTGCGACCCGCAGCAGGAGATCCTGATGAAACAGATCTCCGATGACGTCGTTGCGTTAACCGCGAAATATGGCGGCCTGCTGTGGGGCGAGCACGGTAAAGGCTTCCGCGCTGAATACAGTCCGGCATTTTTCGGCGAGCAGCTCTACGCGGAGTTGCGCAAAGTTAAAGCGGCTTTTGACCCGGATAACCGCCTCAATCCGGGGAAAATCTGTCCGCCTGAAGGTATGGATGCGCCGATGCTGCGGGTGGATGCCGTTAAACGCGGCACCTATGACCGACAGATCCCTATCGCGGTACGCTCCTCATGGCGCGGCGCGATGGAGTGCAACGGCAACGGCCTGTGCTTTAACTTTGATGTGAAAAGCCCGATGTGTCCGTCGATGAAAATCACCAGTAACCGTATCCATTCTCCGAAAGGGCGTGCAACGCTGGTGCGCGAATGGCTGCGTCTGCTGGCCGACCGAGGAGTGGATCCGCTCAAGCTTGAGCAGGAGCTACCGGAAAAACGCGCCAGCCTGCGTTCGCTGATTGAGCGCACACGGAATAGCTGGCATGCAAATAAAGGCGAGTATGATTTCTCCCATGAGGTGAAAGAGGCGATGTCTGGCTGTCTGGCCTGCAAAGCCTGCTCAACCCAATGCCCGGTTAAGATAGATGTGCCGGAGTTCCGTTCGCGTTTTCTGCAGCTTTATCACACCCGATACCTGCGTCCGGTACGTGACCATCTGGTGGCGACAGTTGAAAGTTATGCGCCGCTGATGGCGCGTGCGCCAAAGACCTTTAACTTCTTTATTAATCAACCGCTGGTGCGCAAGCTCTCCGAAAAACATATCGGAATGGTCGATCTGCCGCTGCTGTCGGTACCGTCGCTGCAACGACAGCTCGTCGGACACCGCTCAGCGAACATGACCCTTGAACAGCTTGAGGCGTTAGCCCCTGAGCAAAAAGCGAATGTGGTGCTGGTGGTGCAGGATCCGTTCACCAGCTACTACGATGCACAGGTGGTGGCGGATTTTATCCGCCTGTCAGAAAAACTGGGTTATCAACCGGTGGTTCTGCCGTTCTCACCGAACGGCAAGGCGCAGCACATTAAAGGCTTCCTGAACCGCTTTGCGAAAACGGCACAGAAAACGTCGGACTTCCTCAACCGTGTTGCCACGCTGGGGATCCCGATGGTTGGTGTCGATCCGGCGCTGGTGCTTTGCTATCGCGATGAATACAAGCAGACGCTTGGGGATAAACGGGGGGATTTCCACGTCATGCTGGTGCACGAGTGGTTGCCGCTCGCACTGGATCAAAAAGCGATTCAGGATATCAGCGGGGAACCGTGGTATCTGTTCGGTCACTGTACGGAAGTGACTGCACTGCCGGGCGCGCCTGCACAGTGGGCCTCTATCTTTGCCCGGTTTGGCGCAAAGCTGGAGAGTGTGAATGTGGGCTGCTGCGGCATGGCCGGAACCTACGGACATGAAGTGAAGAATCACGCGAACTCGCTCGGCATCTACGAGTTGTCCTGGCATCAGGCGATGCAGCGTTTGCCGCGAAACCGCTGTCTGGCGACGGGCTACTCCTGCCGAAGCCAGGTTAAACGGGTAGAAGGTAACGGTGTTCGTCACCCATTGCAGGCTTTACTGGAGATAATTGGATGATCTGGAAACGTGCAGTGACGCTGCAGGCGCTGAACGCCATGGGCGAGGGCAATATGGTGGGACTGCTGGATATCCAGTTCACCCGCATCGGTGACGATGAGATTGAGGCGACCATGCCTGTCGATCACCGTACTCATCAGCCGTTTGGTTTATTGCACGGCGGCGCGTCCGTCGTGCTGGCTGAAACGCTGGGCTCTGTGGCAGGGTATCTCTGTACCGAAGGGGAGCAGAAGGTCGTCGGGCTGGAGGTGAATGCTAACCATATTCGCTCGGTGCGTAGCGGTCGTGTGCGCGGTGTTTGCCGCGCGCTGCACGCCGGAAGTCGCCATCAGGTGTGGCAAATTGACATTCTCGATGAGCAGGATCGTTTGTGCTGCTCGTCGCGGCTGACGACGGCAGTTGTGTAAAGTTTTCAGATGTTTTGCCTTTGGTCAAAAGTTAGCCACTGTGTTGTGATATAGTGGTCATGTTTTGTACATAAGTGAGGACATCATGGATACTGAAATAACCCCAACACAGCTGGCAATTGAATATTTACGTCGCGATAAGAGCAACCTGTCTCCGGCGCAGTACCTGAAAAAGCTGAAACAGCTTGAGCTGGAATTTGCAGATTTGCTGGCGCTCTCTTCGAATGAGCTGAAAGAAGAGATTTACTTTGCCTGGCGGTTGGGCGTTCACGTCCATTGAGTGTATGTAATGAAAGGGCCGCGCTTGCGGCCTTTTTTGTACCCGGAATTTAGTATCTGGCGGGGAGTTTATTGATTCTAATGAGCCTGCCTTCTTCCATCTCGATAAATCCACCGGTTTTTAAATCCGCCAGAATACGCATCACGCCGCTGCGGGAGAGCTGGGTTTTCTCCCGAATGTATCGCTCCGCCGTCACGCTGCGTCGATAGCCTTCGTCTTCCTCCATTAGCTTAACGAGCTGCTGGCGAATCATCTCATACGCAGTGGGGGCACCCTGGGGCATCACGTTGTTATAAAGTCGGCTATAGACAAACATCAGCTGTCTGGAGAGCAGACCCCATAGCCCTTTTTCTTTAATAATATCAGCCACCTGTTCAGTAGGGATACTACCAATCAGGCAAGGGCTCACCGTGATGAGGTAATCATTGAAATAGATGTCTGTCAGGTTAGCAAGACCAAACAGGGCAGGGCTGCGAGCGGTGGAAAGCATCATGTTATCGCTGCTGCGGTAGAGTGCAATCGTCCCCTCCAGGATTAAATAACAGATCCCCTGACCGTTAACCTCAAGGTTAAGTCGTTCGCCGCGGCCCGTTCGACGCACGGTGCAATAGGGCTCCAGATGCGCGATCAGTTCCTGGGCGTAAGGGGAGCCGCGAGACGATTTATCTGTAGAGGACATAGCCGTAAACCTGGAAGATGACCTTATGCTTATAGTTTCGCTCTTCTCTCGCGCTATCTCCAGATATTATTGTGCTTTCAGTACTTCCGGGGTAAATGGTTAACCTCTATCAGCACGCCACGTTCCATGGTGATGTATTTCCCCGTACGCAGTTCTGCCAGAATCCGCATTATACCGCTGCGGGAAAGGTAGGTACGGCTCTTAATGTAGGCCGCTGCGGTGATGTTTTGTCTAATTGCCTCAGGCTCCTGCATTAATTCAACCAGCTGAAAGCGGATGATATCGTATGCGGACATCTGTGAAATTTGTGCACAGTGCTCATACACCCGTGATGCTGTATAGATCAGCAATTTAGAAAAATGTTCCCAGAGATCGTGCTGTGCAACCACGTTGTTAAACGCATCCAGCGACATGCACGCTAATTCGGATGTCTCCAGTGCCCTGACGTAAAGATGTTCCGATGAAAACTGACTGCTAAGGAAGGTGCGAACAAGTTCCTGATATGAGATCATCATATTCATCCGGAGCGCATCCCAGAGGGACATCATGAGCCATCAACTCACCTTCGCCGATAGTGAATTCAGCACTAAGCGCCGTCAGACCCGAAAAGAGATTTTCCTCTCCCGCATGGAGCAGATTCTGCCATGGCAGAATATGACCGCTGTCATCGAGCCGTTTTATCCCAAGGCGGGCAATGGCCGACGGCCCTATCCGCTGGAGACCATGCTGCGTATTCACTGCATGCAGCATTGGTACAACCTGAGCGACGGTGCCATGGAAGATGCCCTGTACGAAATCGCCTCCATGCGCCTGTTTGCCCGATTATCCCTGGATAGCGCCCTGCCGGATCGCACCACCATCATGAATTTCCGCCACCTGCTCGAGCAGCATCAACTGGCCCGTCAATTGTTCAAGACCATCAATCGCTGGCTGGCCGAAGCAGGCGTCATGATGACCCAAGGCACTTTGGTGGATGCCACCATCATTGAGGCACCCAGCTCTACCAAGAACAAAGAGCAGCAACGCGATCCGGAGATGCATCAGACCAAGAAAGGCAATCAGTGGCACTTTGGCATGAAGGCCCACATTGGTGTCGATGCCAAGAGTGGCCTGACCCACAGCCTGGTCACCACCGCGGCCAACGAGCATGACCTCAATCAGCTGGGTAATCTGCTTCATGGAGAGGAGCAATTTGTCTCAGCCGATGCCGGCTACCAGGGAGCGCCACAGCGCGAGGAGCTGGCCGAGGTGGATGTGGACTGGCTGATCGCCGAGCGTCCCGGCAAGGTAAAAACCTTGAAGCAGCATCCGCGCAAGAACAAAACGGCCATCAACATCGAATACATGAAAGCCAGCATCCGTGCCAGGGTGGAGCACCCGTTTCGCATCATCAAGCGGCAGTTCGGCTTCGTGAAAGCCAGATACAAGGGGCTGCTGAAAAACGATAACCAACTGGCGATGTTATTCACCCTGGCCAACCTGTTTCGGGTGGACCAAATGATACGTCAGTGGGAGAGATCTCAGTAAAAACCGGAAATAACGCCAGAAATGGTGGAAAAAATAGCCTAAATAGGCTGATTCGATGTGTTTGCGGGAAAAAAATCGGCCCAGATCCGCGAAATTTTAATCAGCGAGTCAGCTTGGGAAGAAATGACCTGCTTATTCGCACCTTCCCTAACACCCAGTATAAAGGGGGCTGATTCCGAATTTAACACAATGCCGTCGCCGCGGCGGTGCAGCGCCACGCTGCCGTGTAATAGCATAAAACAGTGGCGTTCGTCATTTCGGTAATATTGTACGACTTCACTTTTCGAAAGAATGATTTTCTCTGCGACAGGAAGGACATTATCAATTAAGCGCTCTATGTGCTTTAAGGGTTTTAATCCCAGCACCGATGATTTCTCATTGTCTAATTCGGTTGCAATTCGCGTGTTCATAATATACCTCACTTCAACAGGTGTGATCGTTTTTCAATCAGCGTGGAGAATTATCTTAAAAATCAGCGAAGCAGGGAATAACAGTCAAAAGTCTAATAATAGACCAGGAGGAGTAGGCATCTTAACGCTATGAATTTTATCGTTATAAGGTGAAGGTCTAAAAATAGACTGACGATAAAGCGCACAGTTTAAATGTTTATTTTTTGTTAAGCCCCAGTCTACAGCTAGACCTGAAAATAGATTGTTTCGCGGAAAAGAGTTGTATAAGTTTTGACTCGCCGACAGAAATGCCAATCTGAAACGCTCGCCATGATGAGAGTTTTATTTTGTTTCTGATGGCACCTAAAAATAATGGCAGAATGAGGATTGTCTGTTTTGCCTGAATATCAGTAATAAATAAAGTAATACAGGAAATGGCTTTATGAAAAAGAAAATTATTGCTGCCATGTTTGCGGCAGGCTCTGCATTGACAATGACTCAGGCTTTCGCTGCGGCAGGTACGGTTAATTTTAACGGTAATATTTTGGATAATGCCTGCGATGTAGATGTGGCATCCCAGAATCAGGTTGTGGTCCTCGGTGATTACTACAAAACGGAATTCCCGACAACGGGTTCCAGAACCGCGGCGACGCAGTTCGATATCGTACTGAAAAACTGCCCGGTGACCGTTACCTCCGCGAAGGTGCGTTTTGACGGAACGCCAGATTTAACCAACGCAAGCCTGCTGGCGATTGATTCCTCCGTTGTGGGTGCAGCAACGGGCGTGGCCATCAACCTGATGACGGCTGATAAGGCCGATTTACCGCTGCATGGTAGCAACAGCTATTCCTATGCTCTGAGCAGCACAACTGATAATACGCTCAATTTCTATGCTCAGTATATTTCGACTGCGGAATCAGTGACCGCGGGCCCGGCTAATTCGGTTGCTAACTTCTCTGTGGTTTATAACTAAGTCTTTTGCAGTAATCAGTATGGGGCCACCCGGCCCCTTTGTTTTATGAGGTATTCAATGCGTTTTATCAAAACAATCGGCCTGGCCGCGACAGCGTTACCGCTGACATTTTCAATGGCCAATGCCGGCGTCATTATTGGCGGCACGCGCGTTATTTTCGACGGTGCAAAAAAAGAAGCATCAATTAGCGTAGATAATGCCGATAGCGCTTCCTTTTTAATTCAGTCGTGGATTGATACACCGGAGGGAAAAGCAGATAAAGCGCCTTTTATCATTACGCCTCCGCTTTATCGACTTGATGGCGGCCAGAAAAATATCGAACGCATTGTCATGGCGGGTTCACTCCCTCAGGAACAAGAAAGTTTATTCTGGCTCAATATAAAAGCTATTCCTTCTGCAACGAAACAGGCTAACTCACTGCAAATTGCGGTGAAAACGCGTATCAAGTTGATTTATCGCCCGGCAAATCTTCACGCGTCAACGCCTGAAGAACAGGTTGAAAAATTAGCATGGCAACGCAACGGGAATGAAATTCAGGTAACGAATCCGACTCCCTATGTAATCAATTTTAATGAAATATCCGTAGGCGGAAAAAAACTGGATGATGTTTCGTATGTATTACCCGGCGCGTCGGCCCGGTTCCCGTTATCTCATGGAACCAACGGAAATACGCTGACGTTTAAAGTTATCAACGATTATGGAAGTCCCGGCGCTTTACATCAAGCCAGTTTGTGATTTTGAAAAACGGTAATACCTGCATTACTCAGGTCATCAGCAATGAAAATACAGCATTATAAAGTACGACCTCGACGTCTGGCGACACTCATCGCCCTGGTGATGACGGGTTCTTCACCCACGCTTTATGCCAGCGAAACGTTTAATACCGAACTGGTTGAGCTGGATAACCCGGGAATAGGGAAAGCAGATTTATCCGCGTTTGAAACAGGCTCTCAGGCACCGGGGACGTACCATGTTGATATTATTCTTGACGATCAGCTCATTGAGACCCGGGATATTACCTTTGCCGCAGCGAAATCGCCCGATGGAAATGACGTATTACAGCCATGCCTGAGCATTGAACAATTAAAACAGTGGGGGGTTAAGACTGCGCTTTTTCCTCTGTTGGGCTCAGCGAAAAGCGCCTGTGCCGATCTTAAAGCCATTCCGCTGTCCTCGACGGATTTCCAGTTCAACGCGCAGCGTCTGGTTATCAGTATTCCGCAGGCTGCTATCGATATACCGGCGCGTGGCTATGTGCCGCCGGAGATGTGGGACGAAGGTATCAATGCCGCCATGCTCAATTACAGCCTGAGCGGGGCCAACACCTGGGCGAAAACCGATGAGGCTGCCAGAACCGACAGCCTGTATGCCAACCTGCGTCCGGGGATCAACATTGGGCCGTGGCGTCTGCGCAACTACACCACCTGGTCCCGGGATGCGTCGGGTCAGGATAAATGGGACACCGTTTATACCTATGCGCAGCGGGCCGTTATTCCCCTGAAAGCGCAGCTGACGCTAGGCGACAGCTCTTCTCCGGCTGACGTGTTTGACAGTATGCCTTTTCGCGGCGGCCAACTGGCATCCGACGATGACATGCTGCCGGATTCCCTGAAGGGTTACGCGCCCGTGGTTCGCGGTATTGCGCGCACGAATGCGCAGGTGGTGGTGCGCCAGAATGGCTATCAGATCTACCAGAGTTATGTCGCCCCGGGGGCGTTTGAGATAACCGACATGTACCCGACGGGCGGTGCCGGGGACCTTGACGTGACGATCAAAGAGGCTGATGGAAGTGAACAACATTTCACCCTGCCTTACGCCTCACTGCCGGTGCTGCAGCGCGAAGGGCGTCTGAAGTATGCCATCACGGGCGGCCATTATCGTGCCTATAACAGCAGGGTGGAAAAGACGCCTTTCGGGCAACTGACCGGTATTTATGGTCTCCCGTATGGCCTGACGCTATACGGTGGCGTTCAGGGGTCAGGCAAGTACCGGTCGCTCGCCGTTGGGGTGGGTAAAAACATGGGGGATTTTGGTGCGCTCTCTACCGACGTTACCCAGGCCTGGTCTACACCGGATAAAACGGCAAAAACCAACGGGCAGTCCTGGCGCGCGCGGTACAGCAAGAACTTTATCGATACCGGAACGAACTTCTCTATTGCGGGGTATCGCTATTCGACCAGCGGCTACTACGGGATGCAGGAAGTGCTGGATTCCTGGGGGGACAGTACCTCGCTGCAGGACAGGCGGCGTAACCGCGCCGAATTGACCATGAGCCAGACGCTGGGCGGGGATATGGGTTCCCTGACCCTCAGCGCCGCGCGGGAAGACTACTGGAATTCGGGCAAATCGATGGCATCCTGGAGCGTCGGGTATAACAACTACTGGCATAACATCAGCTATGGCGTGACCTGGACATACAGCAAAAACGCCAGTGCAGCCTCTTATGGCACCGGGAGCAGCAAAACGTACGACCACGATCAGCTTCTGGCATTTAACGTCAGCGTGCCGCTGGAGAAATTCCTCCCGCAGACGTGGACGAACTATGGCATGAACGCCAGCAAGAATAACGGCACCACGCACAACCTGGGTATGAACGGCGTGGCCCTGGAAAACAATGCCCTGAACTGGAACGTGCAGCAGGGCTTCGGCACGGACGGCGTCGGATATACCGGCAACATTAACGGTGACTACAAAGGGACCTACGGCGAAGTGACGGCGGGCTATGGCTACGACAGGAGCAGCGAGCGTCTGAACTACGGCCTGCAGGGGGGGATTCTGGCCCACGCGGACGGCATCACCTTTTCCCAGCCGCTGGGGGAAACCAATGCCCTGATTAAGGCACCCGGCGCCCATGGGGTGGATATTCGAAACCAGTCCGGCATGCGAACGGACTACAGAGGCTATACGGTGGTTAGCAACCTCTCCGTGTACCGCAAAAACGACCTCACGCTCGATCCGGAAAATATGCCTGATGACGTTGAGCTGGAGATCAGTACGCGTACGGTCACGCCGACGCGAGGCGCGGTAGTCAGGGCTGATTACCTTTCCAAAGTGGGGCGCAAGGTGTTGATGACCTTGATGGACAACGGCCGCTTCGTTCCTTTTGGGGCGGTAGTGACGCTCGCTGGAGACGGTCACGGTAGCTTTATCGTCGGCGATCGAGGACAGGTCTATTTAACCGGCATGAGCGAGCAGGGGACGCTGGTCGTCGCGTGGGGAAATCAATCCGCCCAGCAGTGTCGTGCGGATTTCACCCTGCCGAAACAGGCCACCTACGGTGGCGTCACCCTCGTTAACGCTCTTTGCCGTCAGGGACATTAAGATGAAAACGATGAAATTTTTGCTGTTGCTGTGTTTTTTTGTGGGCTGGAATTATGCCCACGCCGGGACGTGCATGACGATCGTTCCGCAGACGTCTACGCTGTCGGTGGGCACCCTCACCGTGCAGCGCGATGCGCCTGTTGGAACGGTGATATTCTCCGGTGCTGCGTCGGGCACCGGATCGTATCTGACCGGTTGCACCAATCCATTAATGCTGGGTTTTAGCATGCGTTATAACGGCGCCACGCTCAGTACCTATGGGAATCATGTTTACAATACCAACGTCAGCGGGATTGGGATTCGATTTTCATCGAACAATTATTTCGAAAACCCGAGCAATACCTTCTCATATAACGCACAAACCTCATACGTCGACTGGTATGGCGGAAAAATTGAACTGGTGGTGACCGGGCTGGTTTCATCTGGGGCACTCACGCCAGGCGTAATCGGTGTGGTAACCCTTCAGGGCAGCGACGCTATTTATCGCGATGGTCTGACAACGCAGTTAAGCAGCGGAACGATCAATGCCCTGGCATGCACAATTAATACGCCACAACTAACCTTCGCCATTGGAAATATACCCACCTCATCTTTTAACGCAGGCGTGGGAACGTCGCCGGCAGGGGCGCAAAATACGCAGAATCTCGGATTAAACTGCAGCACCGGAACCAATATTAACGTCACTTTAAGCGGTATTCAAAATCCGGATATCAGCAATACCAGCGTAATGGCCTTAACGGGTCAAGGTAATACCGGAACGGCAAAAGGAGTGGGCGTTCAACTCATCTATAACGGTACTCCACTGGCCATGAATAGCCGCCTGTTATTAAAACAGTCGACGGGTGGAGTCGAAACGCTCCCGTTAACGGCCCGTTATTATCAAACGCAGGGGACCGTTCAGTCGGGAACGGCCAACGCCTCGGCCACGCTTAATATAACCTACCAGTAGCAGGTGAGAAGATGAAAATATCGCACAAAAAAACGCTCCTGCTTGCCCTGTTGAGCTGGAAGGTGTTTTCAGCCGATACGGTCAATATTGGCGTAACGGGGAATATCGTTGCGTCACCCTGCATATTTAATGGCGGAAATACGAATCTGGATATTAATCTTGGCAATATTCAGGCATCAAATATGGTGACGCCGGGATCCACGTCTGACCCGGTTGCGTTCAATTTGCTCTTTACAAGTTGTCCGCTGGGAACCCGTAGCATCACGGTGACGTTCACAGGTAACTCGGATCCCGCAGCAGGGGCGGACTACTACATGAACAGCGGCTCGGCCACTGGCGTTGCCGTCGCTATGAGTGACGCCGCAACCGGCTCGCTTAAAGGGACTGGCTCCAGTATCACAAAGGCCATTGCGGCAGACAGCACTGCCACGATGCCTATGCAGGCCTGGGTAAAATCCGCTTCAGGCGGTGCAACGCCCGGAAGCATCAGTGCAGTTGTCGTTATGACCATGCAATATAATTAGTTAAGCAGACGTTCTGGAGGTAAATGTGCATGCCATTCACTTTTTATTGAAAGGGATGACGGTGTTGGTTCTTATTTTTTCAATTATATGGGCCTTTATTGACTCCCCCTCATTTAATAACAGCAGTATGGAGCGAAATAGCGATTCAGAGGTGGTGGTAGGTTGCCATTTCAATTCACTCATGGCAGCGGATTAACCTATGCTGAACATTCTGATAAAAGAGTCTGATTTACTGTTTCAGTATGGCTTACAGGTCTTTCTCGCTGATTTATTTCAGCGAGGTTTCAGAGAAGAGGTCCAGTTTTCATCTCATTTTACCCATGACGGCGTAAGTGTCGCCGATATTGTGGTGCTCTCGCTGTGTGTCGGCGAGGTTTTCACCTGCATACCGGAGTTACAGTCGCGTAAAAAGGGGATCGTGATAGGCCTGGTGGATGACGAGTGTCGTGAAGCAACGACCCCGTCATGTTTTGAAGATATTATTTTAATTTCGCGAAGAGCGTCGGTTTTGAAGATCAGAGAGATAATCTATTTTGCCTGGTATAAAACGCAGTCGCCCGGCTATCGCTGGAATAAAAATGTCTGTCTTGACTGCCATCATAAAAAACTTTCTCCACAGCAGATCCGCATTATGGCGAGTTTTTATAAAGGACTGTCGGTCATGGAGATTGCGCACGAGTTGAATATCAGTGATAAGACGGTATTCAGCCATAAATATATGCTGATGCAAAAATTCGATCTGCGAAATGATTATGAATTAATCGTGTTGCTTAACAGACTGGCCGAGAAAAATAGCGCTCCCAATTTTTTTCGGGACTATCTAACCATGGATATCAAGAACTATGAGGTTGCCGCGTCGTCTGCCCGTTAAATATGCCGTATTTTTAGCCAGCGCGGTCGCGTTCAACGTTAGAGGAGCCGGATTAATTGAGAATGACCGCCAGCTGCGGGACGATCTGGCGTGGTTAGCCGGGCGTCATCTGTTCGCATTATCGCTATCAACCCGGCCGCTAAGTGAGTCGGAAATCAGCCGTACGATGGTGGCGCGGTATGACGCTCGCGATCCGGTGAGCGAGCAGGTTGTTCGCCGGGTTCAGATGCGCCTTGCGCAGATAAAAACGCTCATCGTGCCGTGGGGTGACGTGGCAACCGGTCGGGACCCGCTGCCGCAGGGACCAGGCATATTCAGCGGGCAGAACAGTCGTTGAGTACGATGCTAAACACCAACGGTGAGTACTGGGATGTCACGCTTCAGGGGAACGTAGACGAAACACAGTGGGTTTCCGATGCCTCACATCTGAACCCGAACGGTAGCTATGCTGCGGTAAGCGTTGCGAATCAATGGTTGAGCTTTGGCGAGATCCCGCAGTGGTGGGGCGGAAGAGGACGCCCTCAGACGTTGACAGCGTTTCGTGATGGCTTTTCTTGGCCGGGATAATACGGGAAGCCAGAAACGCGACCCGGGCGACCAGTTGGGCGGCATCGATCTCCAGATCCCGCCAGGGGAGATGCCTATCGCCCTTTACGGGCAGGTCATATCACGGCGGTCTGTATCAGCAGGGCTGGCCGCTGGCAGATTCCAGGTAGGAGATGACGCGGGTCTGATGGTGCAGTTCTCTATGCATAGCCCTCCCTGATTTTTCACACCGGGTGGCGCTTCGCTGACCCTGCCTACAAAATCTCAGGTGTTGGCAGGGTCAGGCGTCGCCGCTTCCCGGCATATTCTCAGACGTTGAGGGCAGTGATTAGCCGCGTCTTCATGCTTTGATAGGCCGTGGTCGCATAGTCCTCCGCCCAGCGCTGATCCTCAATCGCCTCCAACTGCACCGCGCAGTATTTCGTCTCCGGCGTTTTGGAGATGGGATCGAGGTTGTCCTGCGTCAGTTCGTTACAGGCCCCAATCCACCACTGATAGGTCATATAGACCGCCCCGGCGTTGATACGCTCGCTAATGCTGGCGCGGGTAATCACTTTACCACGACGCGAACGCACCCAGACCAGTTGCCCGTCTGTAATGCCCAGCTTAGCTGCATCGGCAGGGTTCATTTGCACGCGGCCAGGCTCGTCGGCCAGGCTTTGCAGCGCGGCGCAGTTCCCGGTCATGGAGCGGCAGGAGTAGTGCCCCACCTCGCGTACCGTACAGAGCACCAGCGGGAAATCCGCATCCGGGGTTTCCGCCGGCGCGCGCCACGGGGCGGCAAAGAGCTGCCCTTTACCGGATGCGGTGTCGAACTGATTGCCTTTGTACAGGTACGGGGTTCCCGGATGATCCAGCGTCGGGCACGGCCACTGGACATGACCCATCTCACCCATTTTTTCATACGTCACGCCGAAGAACAGCGGGCACAGCTCGCGCATCTCGTCCCAGATCTGCTGGTTAGACTCGTAATGCATCGGGTAGCCCATTTCGCTTGCGAGCAGGCTGATGATCTCCCAGTCGCGCTTCACGTTGCCGCTGGCTTCGATGGCTTTGCCAAAACGCTGGAACCCCCGGTCGGCACAGGTAAATACGCCGCCGTGTTCGCCCCAGGAGGTGGCGGGGAGAAGAACATCCGCCACTTCCGCTGTTTTGGTCATAAAGATGTCCTGAACTACCACAAAGTCGAGGGCCTCAAAACCGCTGCGAACCAGGCCGAGATCGGCCTCGGTCTGAAGCGGATCTTCCCCCATGATGTAATAGGCTTTGACCTTACCTTCCAGTGCCAGGTGTGGCACTTCAGTTATGCGTGTTCCGACACGATCGTCCATTTTGTTGACGTCAATCCCCCACGCATCAGCGAACTTCTGCCTGATTGCCGGGTCCGTGACGTCCTGGTAACCCGGGAACATATTGGGTAGAACCCCCATATCGCAGGCGCCCTGTACATTATTTTGGCCGCGTACAGGGCCAACGCCGACGGCAGGTCGTCCAAGGTTGCCGGTCAGCAGCGCCAGGCTGGAAAGTCCTTTGACCACATCGACAGCCTGACCAAACTGCGTTACACCCATGCCCCACATCACGGTGGCTGACGGTGCCGCCGCAAAAGTGCGCATCGCCTGTCGAACATCGCGGGCGGGAATGCCGGTAAGATGTTCGACATTCTCTGGTGCGTAGTCTTTTACCGTCTGACGATAGGCCTCAAGCCCTTCTGTAAAACGCGCAACGTAGTTTTTGTCATAGAGTTCTTCTTCCAGCAGCACATAACCAAAGGCGTTCACCAGCGCCATGTTGCTGCCGTTTTTCAGCTGCAGATGCTGGTCGGCAATGCGCGCCGTTTCAATGCGACGCGGATCGCAGACGATAATTGTTGCGCCGTTCTCACGCGCCTTCAGCACACGTCTGGCGACGATAGGGTGGGAGTCCGCGCAGTTATAGCCGAATACCAGCAGGCATTTTGAGTTTTCAATATCGCTGATCGAGTTGCTCATTGCGCCATTGCCCAACGTTTCCTGTAAGCCGGCAACGGAAGGGCCGTGACAGACGCGCGCACAGCAGTCAACGTTGTTGGTGTTCAGCACAGCACGGGCAAATTTCTGCATCACATAATTTGTTTCATTCCCGGTACCACGTGAGGAGCCGGTGGTCATGATCGACCGTGGGCCGTACTGCTCTTTAATGCTGCTGAGTTTGTGGGCGGTATAGCGGATTGCCTCTTCCCAGGTGACGGGAGTAAATGCCTCTCCTTTGTGGTAGCGGATCATCGGTTGGGTCAGGCGTGGGGTGAGGAGACGGGTATCGTTGAGGAAATCCCAGCCGTAAAAGCCTTTCAGACACAGGGAGCCCTGGTTTGTGACGCCCTCTGCCGCTTCGGCACGGATAATACGGTTATTTTCAACGACAAGGTTTAATTTACAGCCTGCACCGCAGTAGGGGCAGACGCTGGCGATCTTTTTCATCAATAACAGACCTGTTAAGAAATGAAGCAAAGTTGGCTGGAAGACCCAGCCCCGTAAACGGAGGTAAGCAGGAACCGTGCCAGGTTGGCTTTGCTGGCTTTACAGGGGTTAAGCGGGGAGGGCGCGTGTCATCGTCAGAACATTCGTCAGTTTTGACGATGACACGAGAGCAGGCTGAGTGGCTGTGATATTACAGGTCGTCCATGGTGTAGCCAACGACGATTTCCAGCGTCTTGCGAATAACATCCGCCTGGACAACGTCGTTGGTCGATTCCAGCGTCTGAATAAGCCAGAGGATGATCGCTTTGTTGGAGAGATGCCCTTCGGAGGCCAGAACACAGCGTACTGCAGTAGAAAAAACAGCGGACTCTTCAGCAAAACGATCGCCTGCGTGACGGAAATATTCCGACAGCGCACTGTCTAAAAAAGCAGAATGGTATTCGGGTTGAAGCTGAATATTTTGTCTCATTTGTTCTCACCGTAGCTGTTAAATGACAGTCAATGTATTTTTTTGGGATCGGACGGTTTTCCACTTCCAAATAACGGCACAACATTGTCTCTGTTATCGTTGAGAGATCCCTCTCTGTTCGTTCGTCCTTGCGCGGTTCTGCGACGTGTAAAGGCGATGCTGTTTGAGCCGATCTCGGCAATCACCACCGCAAGTGTCTCCCGCCGCCGGGGATCCTTTTCATGTTCTTTCATGACCCGCAGACGCTGCAGCAATCCTTCGGTTGTGACTGGCCCCCGCTCTTTCAGAAGAGAAAGGGCGGCTTCACCGATAAGCTGGTCTATCAGTCGATCTGCGTCACTGCTGTTCATGGCATTACCGCTCGAAGAGGAGACCAAGCAGCATGTGATAATGTTGTTCCCCTTCCGGGCCATCGGCTCTTTCGAGGCGGCTTAACAGTTTGGTACAGAGCGCTTTGCGATTGAGGTTTCGCCCGTCGCTAAGAATTTCAACCACGACCTGACCCAATGTTTCCTGCTGAGTAGGAAGTGCGGCTTTTTCGAAGTACTGTGCAATCGCTGCTGCCGAATCTGCGACATAACCGTTCTGTTGCATGTTTCACTCCTGTAAAAATTCGTAATCAGTAACGTTACATTTAAGGTATACACAATTCTCAAATCTGTACATTAAAAATGTACAGATTTTGGATTTATTTGTGATATTTTTTATTAATTATAACTATTTCAATGGGTTGTTTGCATGCCACAAAATGGTAACTCTACAAGATATATTGTACAAATCAGAGCGGCACTGTTAAGTTGTACAGAGCAGAAAATGGAGTCATTAAATGGCGTAAATGATTGAGGTGTAAATTATTTGTCAGGCAATTAATGTGCTATAACAGATCCTTATCCACATGTTTTTGTGGTCATAACCCTAACCCCCCAGGAATAGCATGCTTACAACCATCATTTACCGCAGTCATATCTGCGAGGACGTTCCAGTGAAAGCGCTGGAAAAAATGGTCGCTGCTGCAAATAGTAAAAATCGGCAATCCAATGTCACGGGGATCTTGCTGTTTAACGGCACACATTTTTTTCAATTGCTCGAAGGGCCAGTGGAACACGTTTCGTCAATCTATGAGCAGATCTGTAAGGACGCACGTCACCATAACGTGGTGGAGTTGATGCGCGATCACGGGCCGACCCGACGTTTTGGCAACGTGGGTATGGAGCTGTTTGATTTGCGCCAGTTCGACAGGGAGGAGGTACTTCAGCAGGTGCTTAACAAAGGCACCACGCGTTATCAGTTGACGTACAATGACCGTCCTTTGCAGTTTTTCCGCACCTTTGTCGAGGCCACTGAGAAAGCCAACTATTTTGAATTGCCTCCGGCGGATTCATGGGATTTTATCCCCGAAGAAACACCGCTATCCGCGCAACCTGAGGTGGTGGCAAAAGGAGCGGACTGCAGTTTTGCGTTTCAACCCATCGTCGATCCGTTCATGCAGCAGGTCGTCTCCTGGGAGGCGCTTCTCCGCACCCCTGACGGCAATGCTCCTGGGGTCTACTTCGCTAACCGACCGCGTGAGGAAATGTATGCGTCTGATTTGCACAGCAAGCAGGTGGCGCTCTCAATGGCCAGCGCGCTGGGGCTACAGGACCAGACATTATCCCTCAACCTGCTGCCTATGACGCTGGTTAACGTACCGAACGCCGTGGACTTCCTGCTCACCACGATTGATGCAAATGGCTTTGTGCCCGAGCAAATTGTGGTGGAATTTACGGAGAGCGAAGCCATTTCCCGTTTCGATGAATTTACCCATTCGGTCAGGCAGTTAAAAAGTGCGGGTATCAGTGTGACGATCGATCACTTTGGTGCCGGTTTTGCCGGGCTACAGTTACTGGCACAGTTCCAGCCGGACAGAATTAAAATTAATCGCGACCTGGTCGCAAACGTGCACAAAAGCGGCCCCAGACAGGCCATCATTCAGGCGATCATCAAGTGCTGTACTTCCCTTGAAATTCAGTTCTGTGCGGTCGGTGTGGAGAAGGCTGAAGAGTGGATGTGGCTGGAGTCTGCAGGAATTTCTCAGTTTCAGGGACACCTTTTTGCCAGCCCGCGACATGGCGGAATTCCGGCTATTGCGTGGCCAGAGAAAAAGTACGAGTTCTGAAAAAACTGTACACAGTTTGACTGACGTGACTGTACTAACGGTAAAATTTATACAACAATGTATTAACAGGTAAATGGCTTGTAACGTATTCACCTGCTTAAAACGAGGTCTTAGTTATACAAATGGGTTGTACAATCTGATAAGGTTGGTGTAGTTAGGTATGGAAGTACTGTGCGTGAGGGAGTTAATGGCCTATTACAGTATCGGCGAAGTGGCCGAACGATGCGGTATCAACCCCGTTACGCTGCGTGCCTGGCAGCGCCGTTATGGATTGTTGAAGCCGCAGCGCAGCGAAGGGGGTCATCGTCAGTTTGACGATGAAGATATCCTGCGTATTGAAGAGATCAAGCGCCTGATGAAAAGCGGCGTCTCGGTCGGAAAAGTCAAAGCCTTACTGGAAAACAAGGACGTACTGACTCAGGGTAACTGGGTTTCATTCCAGGAAGAGATGATGACCGTTCTGCGTTATGCCAGCCCGGCAAAGCTGCGCGCCAAAATTGGTGAGTATCGCCGCGATCACGCGCTGGATGCACTGATTGATAACATCATCTCTCCCGTCCGCCAGCGAATGAATCAGGACCAGAACACCGTGCGTCACATGGCAAGCCTGCTTGACGGCGTCCTGATTGAATTCGCGATTGCAAGCCTGGCGGAGTCCCGCAAGAAAGCGGGTAAAGACGCGCTGCTTATTGGCTGGGAATGCGAGGACCGTACTCATTTGTGGCTTGAGGCCGCACGCTTATCGCAGAAAGGCTGGCATATTGATGTGCTGGCGGAACCTATTGACTCACCGCGTCCGGAACTTTTCCCGGGGCAAAAAATCTTCGTCTGGACGGGGAAATCCCCAACGCCTCGCCAGCAGGAACAGCTCGATCACTGGCGTGAACAGGGTTTCTCTGTGTCGTTTCATATTTAAACTAAGGGGTCCGGAAGGGCCTTTTTGCTTTAGATTTCGTCATCACCTGACCTGTTTCGTCAATCGAGCGGCGTCGGTTCGTTGATTTCGAATGCCATAATACAATAGCGTACAAAAAATAGAATAATTGATGTTCATTAAGCACAATACTCTACTTTTTTTCGGAAAATAATGTCATTAGCCTGCGATTAGCTATCACGGATTTATCTTCAGTACCGTAAGTATTTTTGATTGCTTTTTCTCAGGGCGGAATCCTTGGGGGATAGTTTGTATTTTTCAAAGTATTTTTCCTAAGGTTGAGTATAAATTAAATTATGAGGTTATATAGGATGAGGAAAAATAGCATTTTTTATTCAGGCCAGCGGCGTTCTGATGTAAGCAATAGTTATCTTCTGGGAAATGGTTACCGTGGTTTTAACCCCATTCTGAAACGTTTTACTGGCCAGGATACATGAGCCCATTTGACGCCGGGGGGGGGAACGGTTTTGCCTATTGCAGTGGTGATAGCATTAATAACACTGATGCATCCGGGCATGGTCCATTGCTGGATTTTATTTTCATCTTTGCAGGTTTTGTTGGGCGTAATGTTCGCAGAGCCTCTGAAGAAATGGAAGTTGCCGGACAGGCAATGAACAGAGTCGAAGGGATGATGGATTTGGAGGTTGGTAGAAATGTTGTTTCAGCAGTTGCCACAGACGGTTCTTCATTTACTCCAGGAGATGCCTTAAACGCGCAAAAGGGATTTTTCGAAGATTTTTTGCGCCAACAAGATATTTTAGTAGATGGCTGGCAAAGTAATAACAAATTTAGCGCGTTCTATAATAGTGATAGCCGTAAATTGAAAGGCACAATAAAACTTGTGCTCAACAAGGAAGGTGGGTTTACAGCTAGAATTAAGCTTACGAAAAGAAGAGCATATCGCTTAAGTTGGGGGGAAGTTCGGGTGTTATATTTAGGAGACCAAGCCAGACGGTGGCTAAATATTATCTTGATTCCACTGTGCATAAAACCTTTATCAATCATTTTGAACGTTCGGTGCGAAGCCGTTTTCTGCATGCCCTACCAGATTATGCCGAGGCCTCTCAACTCTTTAGACCACGCCGACAAGGTCCGCGCATTGCCGTTGAAAATCTAAATTTACCCCCTGCCTATGATACACTGGGTTTATTGTTTGATTCTGCACCTCCCGCATATAGTGAAGTGTAAACACGTTTTATTTTGCCGATATATAGTGTAAATCTTCCAGGCCAGGCCATTCGGTATGATTGAATAAGCGCCATCTCCAGGGTGGTGCTTACATATGCTGCCTGCCCGTTGTTCACTGCAAGACAAAAATCTATCTTAAAAATAGGCATTTCCGATGCATATTTTATTTTTTCCTCTTCCTTCGTGTTTTTGGATGAATAATGCATTATTTATCAATGTATTGAACAATTAAATCCATCCCTCCGGCCTGTCGCAACAGGGTCTATGCTTAATAAAAGTAGCCAAAAAGGGCGGTTTAGCCGAATGCCCCTGCTGCCAGAGGGTTGAAGTGATAATCGTTATCACTAACATGGTGTTATGCCCTGATGGCTAATCAGATGAGGTGGACCTATGGAACTGCATTCAGAAACCTTCAATCCTGCCGATTTTACCTGGCGCGGTTTAACGCTCACGCCAGCGGCGGCGGCACATATTCACGAGCTGGTGGCGAAAAAGCCCGAGATCCTCGGCGTGCGCCTTGGAGTCAAACAGACGGGATGCGCAGGCTTCGGCTACGTGCTTGATACCGTCACCGAACCCGAGAAAGATGATCTGGTCTTCGAGACCGACGGCGCAAAATTGTACGTCGCGCTGCAGGCCATGCCCTTTATCGACGGTACAGAAGTGGACTACGTACGGGAAGGTTTAAACCAGCTGTTCAAATTTCACAACCCGAAAGCCCAGAACGAATGCGGCTGTGGCGAAAGCTTTGGGGTATAGGCGGAACTATGTCTCGTAATACTGAAGCAACGAGTGAAGTAAATACCTGGAGCGGGGGGCACCTCAACTATAAAGAGGGGTTCTTCACCCAGCTGCAGACCGACGAGCTGGCGAAAGGCATTAACGAAGATGTCGTGCGGGCGATCTCGGCGAAACGTAATGAGCCAGAGTGGATGCTGGAGTTTCGCCTGAGCGCTTACCGCGCGTGGCTGGAGATGGAAGAGCCGCACTGGCTGAAAGCGCATTATGACAAGCTGAATTATCAGGACTACAGCTACTACTCAGCGCCATCCTGCGGCAGTTGCGACGATACCTGTGCCTCTCAGCCTGGCGCAGTACAGCAGACTGGCGCTGAAAACAGCTTCCTCAGCAAAGAGGTGGAAGAAGCCTTCAACCAGCTGGGCGTGCCCGTACGTGAGGGCAAAGAGGTGGCGGTAGACGCCATTTTTGACTCCGTCTCAGTGGCAACCACCTACCGTGAAAAGCTGGCAGAGCAGGGGATCATTTTCTGCTCCTTCGGTGAAGCCATTCACGAGCACCCGGAACTGGTGAAAAAGTACATTGGGACCGTGGTGCCCTCTAACGACAACTTCTTTGCGGCGCTCAACGCGGCGGTGGCCTCTGACGGTACCTTTATCTATGTGCCGAAAGGCGTGCGCTGTCCGATGGAACTCTCGACATATTTCCGCATCAACGCCGAAAAAACCGGTCAGTTTGAACGGACCATTTTGGTGGCCGATGAGGGCAGCTATGTCAGTTACATCGAAGGGTGTTCCGCCCCGGTGCGTGACAGCTACCAACTGCACGCGGCGGTAGTGGAGGTCATCATCCATAAAGATGCCGAGGTGAAATACTCAACGGTACAAAACTGGTTCCCGGGTGACGGCAATACCGGTGGCATCCTGAACTTCGTGACCAAACGTGCGCTGTGCGAAGGTGAAAACAGCAAGATGTCGTGGACCCAGTCAGAAACGGGCTCGGCTATCACCTGGAAATACCCGAGCTGCATTCTGCGTGGGGATAACTCCATCGGTGAGTTCTACTCTGTGGCGCTGACCAGTGGCCATCAGCAGGCCGATACCGGGACCAAGATGATCCACATCGGGAAAAATACCCGGTCGACCATCATCTCGAAAGGCATCTCCGCCGGACACAGCCAGAACAGCTATCGTGGTCTGGTGAAAATCATGCCGACGGCCACCAATGCGCGTAACTTTACCCAGTGCGACTCGATGTTGATTGGCGCGGAATGCGGGGCGCATACCTTCCCGTACGTTGAGTGTCGTAACAATACCGCCCAGCTTGAGCACGAGGCGACGACGTCGCGTATTGGGGAAGATCAGCTCTTCTACTGCCTGCAACGCGGGATCAGCGAAGAAGATGCTATTTCGATGATTGTGAACGGCTTCTGTAAGGACGTGTTCTCTGAACTGCCGCTGGAATTTGCCGTTGAAGCCCAGAAACTCCTCGCCATTAGTCTTGAACACAGCGTCGGTTAAGGAAAGCACATGTTACGTATTAAAGATTTACAGGTTAGCGTGGAAGACAAAGCGATCCTGCGTGGCCTCAATTTTGATGTCAAACCGGGTGAAGTTCACGCCATCATGGGGCCGAATGGTTCCGGGAAAAGTACGCTTTCAGCGACGCTGGCAGGCCGTGAAGATTACGAAGTGACCCACGGCTCGGTCGAATTTAACGGCAAAGATCTGCTAGAAATGTCCCCGGAAGATCGTGCGGGAGAGGGCATCTTTATGGCCTTCCAGTACCCGGTAGAAATCCCTGGCGTCAGTAACCAGTTCTTCCTGCAAACGGCGCTGAATGCGGTGCGCAAGTATCGCGGCCTGGAGGCGCTGGACCGCTTCGATTTCCAGGATTTGATGGAAGAGAAGATCAAACTGCTGAAAATGCCGGAGGATCTGCTCACCCGCTCGGTTAACGTTGGTTTCTCTGGGGGTGAAAAAAAACGCAACGACATCCTGCAGATGGCGGTTCTGGAACCCGCGTTGTGCATTCTGGATGAGACCGACTCCGGTCTGGATATTGACGCCCTGAAGATTGTCGCTGACGGCGTTAACTCCCTTCGCGATGGTAAGCGTTCGTTCATTATCGTCACCCACTATCAGCGTATTCTCGACTACATCAAGCCGGACTACGTCCACGTGCTTTACCAGGGGCGCATTGTGAAATCGGGTGATTTTACGCTGGTTAAACAACTGGAGGAGCAGGGTTATGGCTGGCTTACCGAACAGCAGTAATGTGCTCCAGCAGTGGCACAGACTGTTTGAAGCCCAGGGGGAGACACGATCTGAGCAAGCGCAGCAACATTTACAGCAGATGCTGCGTCTCGGCCTGCCTTCGCGAAAGCATGAGAACTGGAAATACACCCCGCTTGATGGCCTGATGAACGGCGAGTTTGTCACCCGTCTGGCGGATATCACCCCGGTGCAGCGCGATGCGCTGGCACTGAGTGTGGATGCCGTGCGTCTGGTGTTTGTCGATGGTCAGTTCCGCCCGGAACTGAGCGATGACACGCAGGAGAGCGGGTTCGGCATCGCGATTAACGACGATCGTCAGAGCCTGACGACAGCAGTTCAGCCGGAAGTGTTTCTGCATCTCACTGAAAGTCTGGCGCAGTCGGTGACGCATATTCATGTGAAGCGTAACCAGCGCCCGGCCAAACCGCTGTTGCTGATGCATATCACCCAGGGGCTGGACGGCGACGAGATCAACACGGCTCACTACCGCCATCATCTTGAACTGGCTGAGGGGGCGGAAGCCACGGTGATTGAGCATTACGTCAGTCTCAACGATATCCGACACTTTACCGGATCGCGTCTGACGATGAACGTTGCCGCCAATGCCCATCTTCACCATATCAAGCTGGCGTTTGAGAATGCGCAGAGTCACCACTTCGCCCATAACGATATTTTGCTCGGTCAGGATGCCGCAGCCTACAGCCACAGTTTTCTACTCGGTGGCGCCGTGCTGCGCCATAACACCAGCACGCAGCTTAACGGTGAAAACACCACGCTGCGCATCAACAGCCTGGCGATGCCGGTCAAAGCGGAAGTGTGCGACACGCGCACCTGGCTTGAACACAACAAGGGCTACTGCAACAGCCGTCAGTTGCACAAAACCATTGTCAGCGACAAAGGGCGTGCGGTGTTTAATGGCCTGATTAACGTGGCGCAACACGCGATTAAAACTGACGGGCAGATGACCAATAACAATCTGCTGCTGGGGCGACTGGCGGAAGTGGATACCAAGCCGCAACTGGAGATCTATGCCGACGACGTGAAATGCAGCCATGGTGCGACGGTCGGGCGGATTGATGATGAGCAGATGTTCTACCTGCGTTCCCGCGGTATCGACCAGCAGGCGGCGCAGAAAATGATTATCTATGCGTTTGCCGCCGAACTGACGGAAGCGTTGCACGATGGCCTGTTAAAACAGCAGGTGCTGGCCCGTATTGGTCAGCGTCTGCCTGGAGGCGAAGTATGAGTTTTCCCGTAGAGAAAGTGCGGGCAGATTTTCCGGTTCTGACCCGTGAAGTGAACGGTCTTCCTCTGGCCTACCTGGACAGTGCGGCCAGCGCACAGAAGCCGAATCAGGTGGTGGATGCGGAAGCCGAGTTCTACCGTCATGGCTACGCCGCCGTGCATCGGGGGATCCACACGCTGAGTGCTGAAGCGACTCAACGCATGGAGAATGTGCGTACGCAAATAGCCGCCTTTCTCAATGCACGGTCACCGGAAGAGCTGGTGTTTGTGCGGGGTACCACGGAGGGGATCAACCTTGTTGCCAACAGCTGGGGCAATGCGCAGGTCCACGCAGGTGACAACATCATCATCACCCAGATGGAGCACCACGCCAATATTGTGCCGTGGCAGATGCTCTGTGAGCGTGTGGGGGCGCAATTGCGGGTCATTCCGTTGAATGAAGACGGGACGCTGCAGCTCGAGCAGCTTGACGCATTACTCGACGATAAAACCCGGCTGGTGGCGGTCACTCAGGTCTCCAACGTACTGGGGACGGAAAACCCGGTCGCAGAGATTGTCGGGAAAGCCCATCAGACCGGCGCGAAGGTGCTGATTGACGGTGCTCAGGCGGTAATGCACCACGCGGTTGATGTTCAGGCGCTGGACTGTGATTTCTACGTCTTCTCCGGGCATAAGCTGTATGGCCCAACGGGGATTGGCGTGTTGTATGTGAAAGAGGACATCCTGCAGGCGATGCCGCCGTGGGAAGGAGGCGGGTCGATGATCGCCACCGTCAGCCTGTCGGAAGGGACTACCTACGCCCGTGCGCCGTGGCGTTTTGAGGCGGGGACACCTAACACAGGCGGGATTATCGGGCTGGGGGCGGCGGTCTCTTATGTCTCCGCGATCGGCCTTGATAGTATTCAGGAGTACGAACAGCTGCTGATGCACTATGCGCTTGCGGAGCTTGCCAGCGTGCCGGATCTGACCCTCTATGGACCTGCCGACCGGCAAGGGGTGATCGCGTTTAATCTCGGGAAACACCACGCCTATGACGTGGGCAGTTTTCTCGATAACTACGGCGTGGCGGTCCGTACCGGACACCACTGCGCCATGCCGCTGATGGCGTTTTACCAGGTGCCGGCAATGTGCCGCGCGTCGCTGGTGATGTACAACACAATGGAAGAGGTCGACAGACTGGTGGCAGGGCTAAAACGTATTCACCAGCTGCTGGGCTAACGGAGAGGCAAAATATGGCAGAGTTGCCGGATAAAGATAAATTGCTGCGTAACTTCGGGCGTTGCGCGAACTGGGAAGAGAAGTATCTCTATATTATTGAGCTGGGACAGCGTTTACCCCCGCTCAGTGAAGAGGCGCATAACCCGGAGAATACTATTCAGGGCTGCCAGAGCCAGGTGTGGATTGTGATGGAGCAAACTCACGACGGCACAATCCAGTTGCACGGCGACAGCGATGCAGCGATTGTAAAAGGGCTTATCGCCGTGGTGTTTATTCTTTATCACCAGATGTCGGCGCAGGACATTGTTGCGTTTGATGTCCGCCCGTGGTTTGAAAAAATGGCTCTGACTCAACACCTCACCCCCTCCCGTTCCCAGGGACTCGAAGCGATGATTCGCGCCATTCGCGCTAAAGCTGCAATCCTTAGCTAGACTTATAAAACAGCATTCATTCTGTTTCGCGAGGTGGTTCCCGCCTCGCTGGTTTTTCAGCTTTCTGACGTTCTGTCAGTGAATAAGGAATCTCAGCATGAAGCGCGCGTCTCTCATAACTCTATTACTCCTCAGTTCGCTCGGTGCCCTTAATTCGGCCCGCGCGATGGACTACCCATTGCCGCCCGCAGGCAGTCGTCTGATTGGGCAAAATCAAACCTACACCATACAGGAAGGGGATAATAAGCTGCAGACTATTGCCCGCCGGTTTAATACTGCAGCCCAGGTGATCCTGGAAACCAACAATACTATTGCGCCGATAAACCCTGCCCCGGGAACCGTTATTACCATTCCGTCGCAAATGCTGTTGCCGGATACGCCCCGCGAGGGGATTGTGGTGAATCTCGCTGAGCTTCGGCTCTACTACTTCCCGCCGGGAGAAAACATTGTTCAGGTCTTTCCGCTCGGCATCGGACAACTGGGGCTGGAAACACCCGTTACGACCACGCGGGTGAGCCAGAAAATCCCTAATCCTACCTGGACACCAACACCGGGCATCAGAGCACGCTCTCTGGAGCAGGGGATTAAATTACCTCCGGTTGTACCCGCCGGGCCGAATAACCCGCTAGGACGCTTTGCACTGCGTTTAGGCGTGGGTAATGGGGAATACCTGATCCACGGCACCAGTGCGCCGGACAGCGTCGGCCTTCGGGTCAGCTCTGGCTGTATGCGGATGAACGCCCCGGATATTAAAGCTCTGTTTGAACAGGTACGGGTTGGCACGCGGGTACAGATTATCAATGAGCCCGTGAAGTTTTCCGTCGAACCGGATGGTAAACGCTATATCGAAGTCCACCGTCCGCTGGCGCAGGTTGAGGGGGAAAACCCGCAGGTTTCGCCAATCACGCACTCCGCAGACTTTGCGACATTTGTTTCTCAGGCGGGAAGTGATAAAACGCTTATCAATAAGGCCCTGTCACGCCGTGCCGGGATCCCGGTTGTTGTATCGTCGGGTAGCGCGCCATCAGCCAGTAATAACGTGTTGTCGGTGCAGAACAGTCAGGCGTCTGCTGCCGTAGCGGAAGATGAAGGGGAGAAGGTGACGCAGTAGCAGTTTGATGCAGGCAAAAAAAATGGCGCACAATGTGCGCCATTTTATTAACAGGTACTATTACTTACGGTATTTAGTAGCCTGGTTGTCCAGACGCTGGTTAGCGCGAGCTGCGTCGTCTTTAGCAGCCTGAACGTCGGAACGCATTGCGTTCACGTCGTTGCTCAGCTGGTCAACTTTAGCGTTCAGAGTCTGAACGTCAGAAGACAGCTGATCGATTTTAGCGTTGCTGGAGCAACCAGCCAGCAGAGTAGAACCCAGGATTACCGCGCCCAGTACCAGTTTAGTACGATTCATTATTAATACCCTCTAGATTGAGTTAATCTCCATGTAGCGTTACAAGTATTACACAAAGTTTTTGGGTTGAGAATATTTTTTGATGGGAATACCCCTATTTTTGATCGTTCGCTCAAAGAAGCATCGAATCAGCCCTTTTCGGGCAAAAATCTATGTAAAAAAAGGCATTTATCATCGGATTCATCTTAGATAATTCGCAATTAAATAGAAAAACCCGATTTGCATTTTGAATGACTTTGGCTAATGCCAGGAATAAAAAAAGCGCCCCGAGGGGCGCTTTTTACCAAAATTAATTCGTTCGGGAATTATTACAGCACGTGAACAGATGCTGTATTGGTAGTTCCGCTTGGTACCAGTGCACCAGAAACCATAACCACAACGTCACCTTTCTGAGCCAGGCCACGATCAACCAGCTCCAGAGCCACTTCTTTACCCAGGCGATAGAAATCATCGGTAGAGGCAATTTCTTTCACCAGGTGAGGCACAACGCCTTTGCTCAGTACCAGCTGACGAGCAGTGGTTTCATTGGTGGTCAGTGCCAGGATGGTCGCATCCGGGAAGTATTTACGCACAGCGCGAGCAGATTTACCGCCCTGGGTGGCAACCACGATCAGTGGCGCTTCCAGTTTCTCTGCAGTTTCAACTGCACCACGGCACACCGCTTCAGTGATGCGCAGTTTACGGCTGTCGTTATTGTAATCCAGACGGCTTTTCATCACGCGGTCGGTACGTTCGCAGATGGTGGCCATGATGGTCACCGCTTCCAGCGGATATTTACCCTTCGCGGATTCGCCAGACAGCATAACTGCATCAGTACCGTCGAGGATGGCGTTTGCCACGTCGCCTGCTTCTGCGCGGGTTGGGCGTGGGTTTTTGATCATGGAGTCCAGCATCTGCGTTGCAGTGATAACCACTTTACGCGCGCGAACACATTTCTCGATCATCATCTTCTGCGCGAAGATCACTTCTTCAACCGGGATTTCAACGCCCAGGTCGCCACGTGCAACCATGATGCCGTCAGACGCTTCGAGGATTTCGTCGAAGTTGTTCAGGCCTTCCTGGTTTTCAATTTTGGAGATGATCTGGATCTTCTCGCCGCCGTGCGCTTTCAGGTGCTCACGGATTTCAACCACGTCAGAACGTTTGCGGATGAAAGAGGCAGCAACGAAGTCAACGCCTTGCTCGCAGCCGAAGATCAGGTCTTGTTTGTCTTTTTCAGCCAGTGCTGGCAGCGCGATGGAAACGCCCGGCAGGTTAACGCCTTTGTTTTCGCCCAGGTCGCCGTTGTTCAGCACTTTACAGATAACTTTGTTACCTTCGATAGCGGTGACTTCCATACCGATCAGACCATCGTCTACCAGTACGGTGTTACCGACGGACAGGTCGCTGGTGAAGCCTTCATAGGTCACAGCAACGATTTCGCTGTTGCCGACAACGGATTTGTCAGTAGTGAAGGTGAAAGTCTGGCCCGCTTTCAGAGAGACGTCGTTACCGCCTTCCAGTTTGATGGTGCGGATTTCAGGACCTTTAGTATCCAGCAGGATCGCGGCTTTTTTACCGGTCTTGCTCATCACGTTGCGCAAATTCTGGATACGCTGACCGTGTTCCGCGTAGTCACCATGGGAGAAGTTCAGACGCATCACGTTCATGCCGGCATCCAGCATTTTGCTCAGCATCTCTTCAGATTCGGTTTTCGGGCCGATAGTACAAACAATTTTCGTCTTTTTCATGACAGTCTTAGTCTTTAAGTTGGGAAGGATATGGAAATCTCGCTCCTGGGGCGCACCGCCGCGGAGTCAAACCTGTGTTGCAAAAGAGTATATGACACGCACTAAGGATAGGAGACATCAAATGAGCGTGCAGAAGAAAGTGTGCCTGAGTGACAGCCCAACGAAGGAGAGGAGAAGTTGTACGTTGTTTTTTGTATTCCAAGCGCTGAAACCATTCACCAGGGATTAGGAGCGCATTATACGCTGATTTTTAGCTAAAAGGAAAATGGAAACGGTGTTTCAGAAATAATCTGTGAAGTTTCACATAATATTGTTATCAAGGCGTTAAGCCATAATGACAACTTATGGCGGCAGGGGATTAACCTGCCGCATTTTGCTTATTTTTTCAGCGCCTGGCTGAGGTCGGCAATCAAGTCTTTTGGATCTTCAATTCCCACTGACAGGCGGATCAGCTGCGGCACAATGCCGTTTGCCAGGCGTTGCTCCAGCGGAATCGAGGCGTGCGTCATGCTGTAAGGCTGGCTCACAAGGCTCTCAACGCCGCCCAGGCTTTCCGCAAGGGTGAACAACTTCAGGTTGCGAATCACTTCTGCTGCACGTTGCGCATCGCCTTTTACGACAACAGAAATCATTCCGCCGGGCAATGCCATCTGCGTGCGGGCAAGCGAATATTGCGGGTGCGATTCCAGGCCGGGATAGAACACCTTTTCAACCTGCGGGTGTTGCTCCAGCCATTGCGCAATCGCCAGCGCGTTGGTGCTGTGCTTTTCTACCCTCAAAGCCAGCGTGCGAATACCGCGCAGCGTCAGGAAACTGCTGAACGGATCCAGTACGCCACCGACCGCGTTTTGCAGGTAGCCAAGTTTGTCCGCCAGCGCCTGGTTATCTCCTACCACCGCCAGTCCGGCGACGACGTCAGAGTGGCCGTTAAGGTATTTGGTCGCGGAGTGCACCACGATATCGAAACCCGATTCCAGCGGACGGTGGATCACCGGCGACGCGAAGGTGTTATCCGCCACGCTGATGACGTTATGACGACGGGCGATAGCTGCAATGGCCGCCAGGTCCGCCAGCTTAAGCAGTGGGTTGGTGGGCGTTTCGACCCAGACCATACGCGTATCCGGGCGAATGGCGGCCTCCAGCCCGGCTAAGTCGTCCGGTTTAACCCAGCTGACCTGCAGGCCGGTGCTGTGCTTGCGCACGTTCTCGATCAGGCGATACGTCCCACCGTAGACGTCATCAATGGCGACAATATGGCTGTCTTTATCCAGCAGTTCGAGCACCGTGGAAATAGCCGCCAGACCGGAGGCAAAAGCGTAGCCGCGCGTGCCGCCTTCCAGTTCGGCGATGGCGGTCTCCAGCGCGTGGCGAGTCGGGTTGCCGCTCCGGGAATATTCATAGCCGGTATGTTCTCCGGGAGACGGTTGCGCAAACGTCGAGGTGGCATAAATCGGTGGCATAACGGCGCCATGTTGATCGTTAAACTCGCCGCTGTGGACGCTCAAGGTAGCCAGGTTTTTCATCATCTATTCCTTTATTGCTGAAGACGGTTGCGCCAGGCGGTCAGAACGTCGCTGCGCGTAATCAGACCCAGAAAACGGTCGTTGTCATTGATCACGGCCACCAGACCGCGGTCGAAAATGGTATTCAGGTCGCTTTCCGGGGCGCGTTTATCGAGGAACTCCACCTGACGGGTCATGGCCTCAGTTACGGGAAGTGCGAAGCGATCGCCATCGCCGTCGATATTCCGCAGGAGATCCCACTCGTCGATAATGCCGACGACCTTGCCGTTCTCCAGTACCGGCAACTGGGAGATGTCATACAGACGCATGCGTGCCAGGACGGTGGAAAGCGTGTCGTCCGGGGCGGCGGTGACGGTAGCCCCTTCATCGTGGCGCAGGGCGATATAGTCGGAGAGATCGCCTGCCTGCGGGCGCGTGATCAGGCCTTGCTGATGCATCCAGTCATCGTTGAACATCTTCGAGAGGTATTTATTGCCGCTGTCGCAGGCGAAAGTCACCACGCGCTTCGGCGTGGTCTGCGCCTGGCAGTATTTCAGCGCCGCCGCCAGCAGCGTGCCGCTGGAGGAGCCTGGCAGAATACCTTCCGTTTTCAGCAGCTCGCGCGCGGTGGTGAAGGCTTCCCGGTCGGTGATGCGCCAGGCGCGATTCACGCCTTCGATGTGGGCCAGCGGAGGAATAAAGTCTTCGCCAATTCCCTCAACCAGCCAGGAGCCGGCATCGTGATATTTCCCGGTTTCTACCTGGTCTGCCAGAACGGATCCTGCCGGGTCTGCCAGCACAAACTCCGTGTGCGGAGAGTGCTCGGCGAACCACGCCTGCAGGCCGCCCAGCGTCCCGCCTGAACCCACACCCACTACGATAGCGTCGATCTTGCCGTCCAACTGCTCATACAGTTCCGGGGCTGTGGTGGTGCGGTGTGCCAGCGGATTGGCTTCGTTATTGAACTGGTCGATGTAAAACGCGCCGGGCAGTTCATTAGCCAGGCGCTGCGCGTAATCCTGGTAATAGGCGGGATGGCCCTTATTAACGTCGGAGCGGGTCAGTACCACCTGGGCACCCAGCGCGCGCAGGTGGAAAATTTTCTCGCGGCTCATTTTGTCCGGTACCACCAGGATCAGCGAGTAGCCTTTCTGAGCGGCGATCAGAGCCAGGCCGAGACCGGTATTTCCCGCCGTCGCCTCAATGATCGTACCGCCCGGCTGCAGCTGCCCGGTACGCTCCGCTTCATTAATCATCGACAGCGCAACGCGATCCTTAATAGAACCGCCCGGGTTCTGGTTTTCCAGCTTCAGGAACAGCGAGCAGGGACCGGTATCAAGCTTATGCAGCTGGATAAGCGGGGTACGACCAATGAGTTCGGTGACGGAGTGATAAATCGCCATGATGTTTTCCTTTCTGGATGTCATGACGGGATGATAGGGCGGTGTAATTTTCGCAATAAAGAACCATTCACTGCCGTTTAGAACTGAAAGGAATATAAATGCCGTTTTTGGATGTCAGGATAGCAAGACGTAAAGTTGTCTGGATGTGAGGATGGCTATACCAGTGAGAAATGCTGCAAAAATGACCGATTTTTAAGGGTGTCAGCCAGCAGATATACATCTGGCAGATAATCATTGCTGAAATTGGTCTAAATGCTTCCCACCCGGTAAATCCGCCGTTTATTTCCCACGGTTATAACACATTCTTTTTTGTTCATTTAAAAGCTGATAACGCCTGTTTACACTCATTTGGACATCCATACTGCTAAACCGCCATGCGCGGGACGGATAACGAATAAGAATGATTGTACTGAGTAATATTTCGAAGGTTTTTGGCAACGGAAAGGTGGCACTGACTGCCGTTGATAACGTCAATTTGACGGTAGCTCAGGGACAGATTTACGGAATTATTGGTTACAGTGGGGCCGGGAAAAGCACGCTGATTCGTCTGCTGAATGGTCTGGAAAAACCCAGCGCCGGAAGCGTTACCATTAACGGACAGGATATCTCTGCCGCCAGCGGCGAAGCGCTGCGCCAGGCGCGCCTGAAAATCAGTATGGTGTTCCAGCATTTCAACCTGCTGTGGTCGCGCACGGTCTCAGAAAACATCGCGTTTTCCATGCAAATTGCTGGCGTGCCAAAAGCGAAAATCAAGGCCCGCGTGGCCGAACTTGTCGAACTCGTTGGGCTAAAAGGGCGTGAAAATGCCTACCCGTCGCAGTTGAGCGGCGGGCAAAAGCAGCGTGTGGGCATTGCGCGTGCGCTGGCTAACAGCCCCGACGTGCTGCTCTGTGATGAAGCTACGTCAGCGCTCGACCCGCAGACTACCGATCAGATCCTCGATCTGCTGCTGGATATTAACCGCCGCTTCAAGCTGACCATCGTGTTGATCACGCACGAGATGCACGTGGTGCGCAAAATCTGCGACCGCGTGGCGGTGATGGAGAACGGTAAAGTGGTGGAAGAGGGGGACGTGCTGAGCGTCTTTACCCATCCGCAGCAGCCGATTACCCAGCAGTTTGTCCGTCAGGTGAGCCAGTACGCGGAAGAGGAAACGTTTAATAGCGAGCTGGCAAACGATCTGGAAGGCACGGTCATCAGGCTGACCTTTACCGGGCACAGTACCCATAAGCCGATCGTGGGCGAACTGACGCTGCGCTACGGCCTGCCGTTTAACATCCTGCACGGGAAGATGACGCAAACCGCCCACGGCGTGTTTGGCCAGCTCTGGGTGCACGTGGTGGCATCCGATGAACAACTGAACAATATCCTCGCCGACCTGCAGCACAGCGATATTGAAGGCGAGGTGATTAAACATGGCTGAAAATCTCTTTCCGCATCTCAAGTGGGATCAGCTTTGGGCGGCGACGCTGGAGACGCTGTACATGACGGCGCTTTCCGGCGTGGCGACCTTTGTCCTGGGCATCGTGCTGGGTCTGGCGCTGTTTTTAACCGCGCGCGGCGGGCTGTTCCACAACCGCACGGTGTATAGCGTCATTTCGATTGTGGTGAACGTGTTCCGCTCGATTCCGTTCATCATTTTGATTGTGCTGCTGATCCCGTTTACCAAGACCGTTGTCGGCACCATTCTTGGCGCCAACGCGGCACTGCCGGCGCTGATCGTGGGTGCCGCTCCTTTCTACGCGCGCCTGGTGGAGATCGCCCTGCGTGAAGTGGACAAAGGCGTCATCGAAGCAACCCGCTCGATGGGCGCACGACTGAGCACGTTAGTGTTTCGGGTTTTACTGCCGGAATCATCACCTGCACTGGTATCAGGTATTACGGTGACGCTGATTGCGCTGGTAAGTTACAGCGCGATGGCGGGGGTGATTGGCGCCGGTGGCTTGGGAAATCTGGCTTATCTGGAAGGATTCCAGCGCAACCATGGTGACGTCACGCTGGTGGCAACGGTGACCATTTTAATCATCGTTTTCATCATCCAGTTCTGCGGCGATGTCATTACTTCACTGTTAGATAAACGCTAATAAATACACACAGGAACCACATCATGAAAAAGACACTGACACTGATCGCCGCTGCAACCCTGAGCGCCCTGAGCTTTGCCTCGTGGGCAGATACCCTGACCGTGGGCGCGTCCAACACGCCACACGCTGAAATTCTGGAGCAGGCAAAACCGATTCTGGCGAAGCAGGGGATCGACCTGGAGATTAAACCGTTCCAGGACTACATTCTGCCCAACACCGCGCTGGCGGGTCATGATATCGACGCGAACTATTTCCAGCACATCCCTTACCTGAACAGCGTTCTGAAAGATCATGCGGGCGACAAGGATTATGATTTTGTCAGTGCAGGCGCGATCCACATTGAGCCAATCGGCATTTACTCTAAAAAATATAAGTCGCTGAAAGATCTGCCGGAAGGCGGAAAAATCATCATGCGTGACGCTGTTTCTGAAGAGGGTCGTATCCTCTCTATCTTTGAAAAAGAGGGCGTGATCAAGCTGAATCCGGGCATCGACAAAGTGACCGCGCGCATCAGCGACATCGTAGAAAACCCGAAAAAGCTGCAGTTCACCCCTAACGTTGAAGCCTCTCTGCTGCCGCAGATGTACAACAATGATGAAGGCGCTGCTGTGGTGATCAACGCCAACTACGCGATTGACGCCGGTCTGGATCCGGTTCACGACCCGATTGCGGTTGAGAGCGGTGAAAACAACCCGTACGCCAACATCATCACCGTGCATCGCGGTGACGAGAAGAAGAAAGATATCGTTGCGCTGGTGAACGTGCTGCACTCGAAAGAGATTCAGGACTGGATCCGCACCAAGTACAAAGGCGCAGTCATTCCAGTAAACAACTAATTAGCTGATTTTACAGATGAAGCCCGGCGAGTTTCTCGCCGGGCTTCTTTTTTGTATCCGGCAGGAGAATCATTTAAGCTCAACGTTTAACAGGCAATGGAGTGATGACGATGGGTAATGTGACTAAAGATGAAGCGCTGTATCAGGAGATGTGCCGGGTAGTCGGTAAGGTGGTGCTTGAGATGCGTGATTTAGGGCAGGAGCCAAAGCATATTGTCATTGCCGGAGTACTGCGTACCGCGCTGGCGAACCAGCGCGTTAAACGCAGTGAATTAACAACCGAAGCGATGGAAACGGTGGTTAAAGCGCTGGCCGGGTGATGCGCCAGCGTTTCGCAAGCTGCTCCAGCGAGCAGCAGAGCAGGTAGTAGACCACACCCGTAAAGATAAAAATGGCCGCCGGGTAGATTTGCACCCGGTTGTTGACCTGTCCCGCGACTGTGGTCAGTTCCGGTACGTTCACGATAAACGCCAGCGACGTATCCTTCAGCAGACTGATAAAAATTCCCACCAGCGACGGCAGAATATTCCTCAGCGCCTGCGGCAGCAGCACGCGCAACAACGTTTGTTGCGTGCTGAATCCCTGAGACAGGGCAGCCTCATATTGCCCGGAGGGTAGCGCGTTAAGTCCGGCCAGCACCGAGTGCATCACGGTTGCCGCCGTAAACCAGGCCAGGGCCAGCGTGACGGTCAGCGCCCCCGGCAGATCGCCCCCGGTGATGAGCGGCAGCAGATACCACATCCAGAAAATCACAAAGATGAGTGGGATACCGCGGATCAGTTCTGCCCACAAAAAAAGCAGTTTGCGTACGAGCCCGGTAAAGCGCCAGGCCAGACACGCGAGAGCAACCCCGCCGGGCAGAGCGATGGCGGCGGCTCCAGCCGCCATCATCAACGAGAGCAATACGCCGCCCGGTTCGCCGCTTGCCGCGCGTCCCCACAACAGATAATCGAGGTTATCGGTGATGACATTAAGTCCGGCAATCATGTTTTTCACTCCCTGCGGTGACAACGATGGGGCGTTTACGTTTCGCCTGAGGTCCAATACGAACCAGCACCATTCCCATGACCAGACCGGTCAGGAGATAGAGTGCGGTACCAACAGTAAATGCCTCCAGCGCATGCGCGTTGTAGCTTTCAATCTGCCTGACCTGGTAGGTGAGTTCGGCAAAGCCAATCCCGCTGGCGAGCGAGGAGAGCTTCATCAGATTAAGGTACTGCCCCACAACGGGCTGCCAGGCGTTGGCCAGGCCCTGCGGCAGAAGGATGTGACGAAACAAACGCCACGAAGAGAAACCCTGAGCCAGCGCGGCCTCCCGTTGTCCGGCAGGCACAGAACGTAACCCTGACTCCACCTCTTCGATTAAAAACGCCGAGGTAAAGACGCCCAACCCCCAGGCGGAACATAAAAACTCGGGTGTAAACCACCAGACGTCGCCGGGCAGAATTGACCAGCTGTGATCCGCGTTAACCACGTCGCGAAACGCCTGTGGTAATCCGTTCCAGGCGGCAAAATACCAGAACAGCAGCTGCACCAGCAGCGGCGTATTGCGAAACAGCGATACCCAGCCACTGACGATGGCGCTCCCGAGGCGTCCGCCGGAAAGGCGCAGGAGCATAAAAAGTAATGCCAGCAGGCTTGCCAGCATGACCCCCATAATCGTGACCCACAGGGTGGTGAGAAATCCGGAGAATATCCACTGCAGGGGCTGTCCGGTCAGTACCCCGTGCCAGTCGAGCGCGGGCATTACAGATGCTCCTGATGCAGTGGGTTAAGCACCTTTTGCAGGAAACGCTGCGCGCGCGGATGTGAGGGCTGACTAAAAAACTGCGCCGGCGGCGCAATCTCGAGAATTTGCCCGCCGTCGATAAAGACGATCCGGTCGGCAATCTCCCGGGCAAACTGCATCTCGTGGGTCACGACGATCATGGTGATCCCGCTGTGGGCGAGGGCTTTCATCACAAACAGCACTTCGCCAATCATCTCAGGATCGAGAGCCGATGTCGGCTCGTCGAAGAGAATGATTTGCGGCGAAGAGGCCAGAGCACGGGCTATCGCCACGCGCTGCTGTTGACCACCAGAAAGTTCTGCCGGGAAATGGTAGGCTTTTTCCAGCATTCCGACTTTCTCCAGCAGCGACAGCGCGCGCTCCTGGGCAGGTTGCGGCTTCCAGCCGTGAACCTGCTCCAGCGCCAGGGTGATGTTCTGGCTGGCGGTAAGATGGGCATAAAGATTGAATTGCTGAAACACAAACCCCACGCGGCTGCGCAGTTGACGCAGCCCGATACCAGACAGCTTGCCGGTCGGTTTGTTGTCGACAAGGATCTCCCCGCCGCTCAGGGTTTCAAGCTGGTTGATGAGACGAATCAGGGTGGATTTACCGGAACCCGAAGGGCCGAGGATGGCGACCACTTCTCCGGGCGTGATGGTGAGGTTAATGTCGTTTAAAACCTGATGGTCACCGTAACGTTTGTCCACATGACGAAACTCGACGCTGGCCTGTTCCAGATGTGAAAAATCCGCGGCACCGGCCGCGGAGTGTGAAAATAAACCTGAGAGCATATTACTTAGCTTCTATTTTAAAGGCGCGAGGCTGTGGAGCTGGAGTGCCTGGACCAAACCAGACGTCGTAGATTTTTGCCGCCTGGCCGTTCTTCTCGAGATTAACCAGCTCGTCGTTAACGGCCTTCAGAAGCGCGGTTTCACCTTTCTTCACCCCCACGCCAATCTCTTCTTTACTGAGCAGGTCGGGCAGGATTTTAAAGTTGGCTTTATCCGGCGCCTGCGCCAGCAGACCGGCCAGAATGGTGCTGTCCTGGGTGATTGCCTGCACGTTGCCATTGCGCAGTGCCGTCAGCGCCAGTGGAATATCGTCATAAGAGAGCACGCGTGGCTGCGGGAAACGCTGGTGCAGCGCCTGCTCGCCCGTGGTTCCTTTGACCGCGCCAATACGCGCCCGGCTGTAGTCATCAAGCTTGTCCGGTGATTTCGCCGGAACCAGGAACTGCTGGCCGGTGACGAAGTAAGGCGTCGAGAAATCAATGACCTGTGCGCGTTCCGGGGTGATGGTGATATCCGCCACGATCAGGTCGGCTTTGCCGGACTGCAGCAGCGGAATGCGGTTGGCCGGATTGGTGGCAACCAGTTCAAGCTTCACGCCGAGTGATTTAGCCAGCGCTTTGGCGAAGTCCACGTCGTAACCCACGATCTCATGCGTTTTGGCATCAATCGAGCCAAACGGCGGGTTGGCATCAAATGTGGCCACTTTCACCACCCCTGCTGCCTTGATATCCGCCAGCTGATCGGCCTGCGCCTGCGCTGAAAACAGGCCCCAGGCTGCCACTAATCCCAGAACCAGCGTCCGTTTTTTAAACCCTTTCATTTTTGCTGCCATAGTCATACGCCATCCCGTTGTTTTTGTTTTACCCCGTTACGCTCCCATAAGGGAAAGCTATCGCCAAATAAGAAATCGTTCTTTGCTATGAGCAAAAAAGCATTAGTGAACAAGGTGTTAATGAAGAGTGAAAAGGACGGGGGGCTATTTGCAGGTCCTGCACATCGACAGTGGATTTTGGTATTTCCCCTCCACGGGATTTGGGTGCTTAACTGAAGGCAGATACGGCGAGAGAGGGTAAGACGATGAAAAAATGGATCAGCACGTTACGGCGGTTTTTTGCGGCCCGGCCAGCGAATGCGGAGAACAGCGCGCAACGTGTTCTTGAGTCGATACTGCCTGTCGCCAGCCTGTATGGCGTAGACGTTGCCAACATTGACCCGGAGTGGTTCCATGATAAAACGCCACGCTGAACTGCGCCGCACGCGCGAAACGTACTGGAACGAGGTGTGCGCGACGTTTAACGAGTGAAATAAAAAAGCACCGGTTTCCCGGTGCTTTTTTATTAGATCTTGCAGGCGTCGCCGCAGTCATCGTCGGCGACAATCGCCTGCGCTTTTTTATCCGCGTCGTCCAGACGTTCCGCATTACGCTCTTCTGCTTCATCCAGACCGTTAAACACTAAGTTATCGAGATCAATTTCCATGTTGCACCTGCTCTGTTCAGTTTTTGATACTGGCACAGTATAGGGCAAAAAAAGCCAGCAATGTACCTCGCAGCACATAAGGATAATCCCTGCCATACTCAGTGCTTTATCGCTGAGGAGAACACATGATTACCCTCTGTAAAACCTGCGGAACCGCCTATGATGCACAGCCTGACAGATGCCCGATCTGCGAGGATGACCGTCAGTATGTGCCCGTCACGGGCCAGGTGTGGACAGATTTCGATACCGTAACCGCCACACACAGCAACAAATGGCAGCAGCTGGAGCCGCAATTGTTCAGTATCAAAACGGTGCCCGCATTTGCTATCAACCAGCGGGCATTGCTCCTGCGTACCCCGCACGGCAATATTCTCTGGGACTGTATTGCTAACCTCGACCCGGCAACTAAAACGCTCATCACTGCGCTCGGCGGTATCAGCGCGATTGCGATTTCGCATCCGCACTATTACACCACGATGCAGGAATGGGCTGCGGCGTTTGATGCACCATTGTATCTGCACGCCAGCGACAGAGAATGGGTCATGCGCGATAGCCCGGCAATCCACTTCTGGCAGGACGATGCGCTGGAAATTTTCCCGTCGGTTACTTTGCTGCGCCTCGGCGGTCATTTTGCTGGCGGGACAGTGCTGCACTGGCAGGAAGGTGCGGGGGTATTGCTGGTGGGCGATATTCTGCAGGTCACGCCGGGGAAAGACGCTGTCTCGTTTATGTGGAGTTACCCAAATTATCTTCCGCTGCCGGCCCGGACCGTAGCATCGGTAGTGAGTCATCTGAAAGGCAGAACGTTTGCACGTCTGTACGGTGCTTTCGAAGGGCAGAACATCCAGGCCTTCGCGGACGAAATTGTGCAGCGGTCGGGCCAGAAATATATTGCTTGTCTGAAGTAAACCACGATGGGTAAACTTTACGAGTGTGATCTCGATCATGCCTAAACTAAAACAGATAAAAGAGACATTGCTATGCAACATATCATTGAAGGTTTTCTCAGCTTTCAAAAAGAGATTTTCCCGCAACGTAAAGAACTCTTCCGCAGTTTAGCGTCCAGCCAGAATCCCAAAGCGCTGTTCATCTCATGCTCCGACAGCCGTCTGGTCCCGGAACTGGTCACCCAGCAGGAGCCAGGACAACTCTTTGTCATTCGTAATGCTGGCAACATTGTGCCGCCGTTCGGACCTGAGCCTGGCGGTGTGTCCGCAACCATCGAATACGCTGTTGTGGCGCTGGGTGTGACGGATATCGTGATTTGCGGTCACTCCAACTGTGGTGCGATGAAGGCGATTGCCGATAACGCGAACCTGGAGCCGATGCCTGCTGTGTCGCACTGGTTGCGCTATTCCGATGCGGCAAAAGCGGTGGTTGAGAAGAAAATCTGGGATAAGCCGATCGATAAAGTCAACGCGATGGTGCAGGAAAACGTATTTGCGCAGCTGAGCAACATTAAGACCCATCCATCCGTGGCGGTGGGCCTGCGTAACAACTCTATCCGACTGCACGGCTGGGTGTATGACATTGAAAGCGGCGAAATTCGCGCGCTGGATAAAGCGACGAAAACCTTCGTTTCGCTGTCTGAAAACCCGGAAGTGTATTTCGAGTAATCCATTACAGCAGGGCATGGATGCCCTGTCAGTCCTCACTATACGGTAATTTCCGCCGTAACCCAGACGCGGTTTTTTCTGCCGCTTTCGCCATCGCCTCTGCAATCTCTGCACACTCCGCCAGCCCCTGAACGAAGGGACGATCGTGCATTAGCCACGGTATCGCGCCGAAGGCGATGCGCCCGCGAACGGTGTCAGGCGCTTTTAAGGTGTAATCTTCGCCGATGTCGGGTATCTCTTCACCCGTTGCTTCCAGCTGCTTGCGCAGCGTCGGGAAGGGCAGATCTTTCGTTTTGAGCGGCTTTTGCCCGCGTGCATCAATAAAAACGTCGAAACGGTAGACGGTCTCTTTTGTGGCGATTGCTGCGCTATCGCTGCCAATATCCAGCGTGTAATTATCACCGAGCGCAGCCACGCTAATAATGCCGGCTTCGCGAAGCGCGAGCAGCCTGCGAATAGACTGTGGAGGGATAGCCGCATAGTTGTCGATAAAGACCCGGGCCAGCCCTTGTTTGAAGCGCTTACTGTCGCGATCGTCGAGATGCGGTACGATCGTCTGAACCACTTCATGGAGCCGAAGCACGGTGTAGCGCCAGGCCACGGTGCGGTGTTCCTGTTTGTTTCTCTCAACCTCGTCGAGGTTTTCTTCGGCCCAGGTGAACGGGTCGTGTCGTTTGCGATCTTCAAACCAGGCCTCACGCATGCTGTCTGCCGTCTGCTTATGCAGAGCAACTTTCTTACACCATGCCGGGTCAGCATGTTCAAGCTCTCTCACCATCAGGGCAAAAATGCGATCAAGCAGGCCATCCGGCCCTTTGGCAATTTCGCGTTCAACCGCGAGCTCAGTCAACACTGACAACGGTTCGTAAGGAATAGGGCAGTAAAAATCGGCTTCCGGGAGAATGCCCGTTCGGGACATCAGGACAATCTTTAACGCCTCGCTGCCTGTATCCAGAACGAATTTACCGTCGCGAAACGCGCCGTGCTGCATCACTACCGCCATTGCCGCGTCAAGACCGCTTAACGATGTTCCCATAACACCAACACGGCAGGGCGGAATTTTGGCATCCATCAGACCGGACCACGGGCTTGGGAAATACGTACGAGAGGCTTCGTCGTCTGCAGGCCAGACGTGGCCGGTGGCGATAACCGCAAGGTCAAAGCGTTCAGGAAAACTGCTGTCGTTGACGGAAAGCGTGACGCCGTCATTCGTGGGCACGATGTCGGTGACCCGGGCAGACTCATGGATTTCAACATGGAACCCGCGTTTTTTCGCCTCTTTTACGATTGACCAAAAGCTGTCGCAGAAATACTCACCCAGCAGGAGCCGGGGCAGGAACTGCCGGTCATGCAAACGGGATTTATCCACCTTAAAGCGTGCCAGATGGGTTTCGCTCTGGTCATTAAGCCAGTCGAGGTAGGACATGAACAGTGGCGGGATTTCAATGCTCGCAATGTTCGCCAACATCAGACGAGAATTATCGTCGTCGTTATAGGGCATACCCACGCCCGCGTTATCAGCTTGCTCAAAGACGTAAACCGAAAGCGGCTGCGGATTTTTAAGAAGTGCGTAAAAGGTATAAATCCCTGTAGGGCCGGAACCGATAATGGCGATTTTCTTCATCGACGGTATTCCTCTTTTTTTCCATGAGAAAAGCGTAGCAGGAGAACAGTGATGAAAATAAGGGATTAGGATAATTCAGGAAATCAGAGGAGAATTTGCACCATTTCAGGACTGAAATGGTGCGTCCGAGTGGACTCGAACCACCGACCCCCACCATGTCAAGGTGGTGCTCTAACCAACTGAGCTACGGACGCAGAATGGTGCGTTCAATTGGACTCGAACCAACGACCCCCACCATGTCAAGGTGGTGCTCTAACCAACTGAGCTATGAACGCAACGTGTTGTCGGTGACAACGGGGACGAATATTAGCGGCACAGCACCAATGAGGCAAGAGGGAAAATGCATTTTTCTCTCTGATTTCACGCGATTGCTGTATTACCGCGCAAAGTGAAGATAAAGTAGCCGCCGGCTGGCGGCTACTGCGTAATTAACGTGCTGCGCGTTGCAAAATGACCGTTGATGGCTGACGTTGCAGGAAGCGCATTCGCATCATCATCATAATTGCCGCAGAGGTCAGACCGATGATAAAGCCCATCCAGAATCCGGCCGGACCCATGCGGTCAACCACCAGGTCGGTCAGGGCCAGAATGTAACCACACGGCAGACCCAATACCCAATAGGCGATGAAGGTGATAAAGAAGATGGAACGCGTGTCTTTATATCCACGCAGCACACCGCTGCCAATCACCTGAATGGAATCAGATATCTGGTAGACCGCTGCCAGCAGCATCAGATGCGACGCCAGAGCCACGACTTCGGGGTTGTCATTGTAGAGCAGGGCGATTTGTTCGCGTAGCGTGACGGTAAAGAGCGCCGTACAGACAGCCATGCAGACACCGACACCCAGCCCGGTTCGCGCGGCGGTTTGCGCGTCTATCGTCGAACCTTGCCCCAAACGGAAGCCGACACGGATAGTCACCGACGCCGCCAGCGACAACGGCAGGACGAACATCAGCGAGCTGAAGTTCAGCGCAATCTGGTGCCCGGCTACGTTCACAATGCCCAACGGGGAGACCAGCAGGGCGACCACGGCGAAAAGCGTCACCTCGAAGAACAGCGCGAGGGCAATCGGCAAACCTAGCTGCACCAGACGCGTCATGATGCTCCAGTCTGGCGTGCTAAATCTGTTCTCGTTGCGGATATCGCGCATGGAACGGGCGCGTTTTACAAAGGCGATCATCGAGAAGAACATCACCCAGTAAACGGCTGCCGTCGCCACGCCGCAGCCGACGCCACCCAGTTCCGGCATTCCGAAATGACCGTAAATAAAGACATAGTTCACCGGAATATTGACCAGCAAACCAATAAAGCCCATCACCATCCCAGGCTTAGTTTTCGCCAGACCTTCACACTGGTTACGCGCCACCTGGAAAAAGAGGTAGCCTGGAGTCCCCCAGAGCAGGGCGCGCAGATAACCCACGGCTTTGTCAGCCAGTGCCGGGTCAATGTTATGCATGGCGCGAATAATATGGCCCGCGTTCCAGAGCACCACCATAATCAGCACGGAGACAAACCCCGCCAGCCAGAAACCCTGACGGACCTGGTGGGCAATGCGCTCGCGACGACCCGAGCCATTGAGCTGGGCGATAACAGGCGTGAGCGCGAGCAGCAGACCGTGGCCGAACAGGATGGCCGGAAGCCAGATTGACGTGCCGATAGCAACGGCCGCCATATCGGTGGCGCTGTAGCCACCCGCCATTACCGTATCCACAAATCCCATTGCGGTCTGGGCCACTTGCGCGACGATCACTGGTATAGCCAGTGCCAATAACTGGCGCGCTTCATTCATGTACTTCTGCACGTGAACACCTTTATTTTGTAGTTATTTGAGAGACTAAAAAAGCCGCCGAAACGGGCAGCAAGAAGAAAATGCAGGGGGGTGCCAGCTATTGTAGCGGGCTTTAGCTATTTATCTAGTGAAAAAATCGCCAGAAAATGCGCTCCGCTGGCAACCTGTTTTTCCAACTGTTATTGTGATGGGATTAAACGGTGTCACCACCGTCCGGAAAAAACAGGAGTTGTAAGCATGTTTACTGGTATTGTGCAGGGCACCGCCAAAGTGGTGTCCATTGATGAAAAACCTAATTTCCGTACTCATGTTGTTGAGCTGCCGGAATATATGCTTGAGGGCATTGAAACCGGTGCCTCGATTGCGCATAACGGCTGCTGCCTGACCGTGACCGAAATTAACGGCAACCAGATTAGCTTTGATTTAATGAAAGAGACGCTGCGTATCACCAACCTGGGTGAGCTGGCGGTTGGGGATACCGTCAACGTAGAACGGGCGGCGAAGTTCAGCGATGAGATTGGCGGGCATCTGATGTCGGGGCACATCATGACCACCGCTGAGGTGGCAAAAATTGTGACCTCGGAAAATAACCGTCAAATCTGGTTTAAAATGCAGGATCCTTCATTAATGAAATACATCCTCTATAAAGGATTTATTGGCATTGATGGGATTAGCCTGACGGTAGGTGAAGTAACGCCGACGCGTTTTTGTGTGCATTTAATTCCTGAAACGCTGCAGCGCACCACGCTGGGGGCGAAAAAACTGGGGCATCGCGTAAATATCGAAATCGATCCGCAAACTCAGGCGGTGGTGGATACCGTTGAGCGTGTGCTGGCGGCAAAAGAAGCTGCAATAATTAAAACAGCAGAAGAAGAATAAAAAATAACCCCGGGTAACCGGGGTTATTTTTTTAGCGGGCGACCCGCAAACCGTGTTCAATGCCACGGCTGAAGACCACCTGCCAGAGCTGAATATCCCGCGCGCGAAACGCCCCCGCGCAGGCATTCAGATAATAGCTAAACATCCGCTTGAATCGTTCAGAATAGTTGTCCGCAATCTCAGGCCAGGCTTCCTGAAAACGAGCATGCCATGCCATCAACGTGGTGTCGTAATCCGCACCGAAGTTATGCCAGTCTTCCATCACGAAATGGGGTTCACTGGCGTTGGCAATATGGCGAACGGACGGTAAACAGCCATTCGGAAAGATGTATTTATTGATCCACGGGTCAACGTTGTTGTCGGTCCGCTTAGAGCCGATGGTATGCAGCAGGAAGATGCCGTCCGGTTTCAAATTACGATCCACCACGTTAAAGTAGGTGTTGTAGTTCTTCGGCCCCACGTGCTCGAACATGCCCACCGAAACGATACGGTCAAACTGTTCGTTAAGATCGCGATAATCCTGTAGCCGGATATCCACATCGAGATCCTGGCAGCGTTCCCGCGCCAACTTTTGCTGTTCAGCTGAAATAGTGACACCCACCACGCTGACGCCGTAATGCTTCGCCATAAACCAGGCCAGTCCACCCCAGCCGCAGCCGATATCCAGCACGCGCATTCCGGGTTCTAACTTCAGTTTCTCGCTAATCAACTGCAGCTTAGCCTGTTGAGCCTCTTCCAGCGTCGAAGCCTCTTTCCAGTAAGCGCAGGAATATTGCATGAAGGGGTCAAGCATACGGTTGAACAGGTCGTTGCCGAGATCGTAATGCTCTTTGCCGACGATCCACGCGCGTTTTTTACTTTGCAGATTAAACAGCCGGGCAGAGGCGACGCGCAGTGTGTCTTTCAGATTGCGGGGGAGTTGATTTTCCAGACCGGCACGCAACACGCTGGAGAAGAAGATATCCAGCCGTTCGCACTCCCACCAGCCGTCCATATAGCTTTCCCCCAGGCCTAACGAACCCTCCCGCAACACGCGCTTAAAAAAGTCGGGATGTTTAACCTGGGGATCGGCTGGCGACGATCCATTGATAGTGATGCCTGCTCGACCTAACAGTTCACTGACGATCCGGGACCAGTTATCGTCCGGAACGCTGACTTCTTCTATACACGATGAACTCATAGCTTCTCCATCACCCTGTGTGATCAGAACCTTCAAACAGCGTAGACGCTTTTTTTGGTTTGTGAGAAATCTCACGGTAAATACCGCGAGGCTAATATCCGACGTAGAACAGAGGAAGGGAGATAACCCTTGCCGAAATGCCTTCCATGGTAAAACGGGAGCACTCCGGCTCCCGTTAACACTTAATATTTATCGTATTTAATCGAACCAAATTTAGTATAGGCCTCAAAATTTGGTGATTCAATAAAAAATTCTTAGCAACCTAATCACTGGAAGTTAACATAATTTCCGGCGCGATTACGCATGCGATGTTTCAACCGGCGTGCTGTCATTCAGCTCACGCTGTGCGGAAGCCTGCATACGGTAGCCCACAAAGGCCAGCACAACGGTCACCAGCATCACGGTAGTGGTGGTCAGGAGCGGTGTGGCAATCAGCGCAGAGACCACCAGGCTTGCCAGGAAGCACAGACCCAACTGCAGGGTGTTCTGCAGCGCAGCCGCGCGACCCGTCGCCTGCGGGAACGGACGTAATGCCTGCGCCACAACGATAGGGTAGATTGCCCCGTTAGCAACAGCCATCACGCAGAATGGCATTAAAATTTCTACCAGACCGGTGCCAGGGATAAACCCGACGGCCCATGTCCCGATAACGCTCAATGCATACAGCACCAGCAGCCACGGCAGCATCTGCTGACCTTCCCATTTCTGCAGCGCCGCACGACAGCCGTACCCGCCCACCAGGAATGCGATGGTTTGCGGAACGTAGCTCAGGCCGATCGCCGCCGGGCTGTACCCCATATCGTGCAGAATAAATGGCGAACCGGTCAGCCACGCGAAGAAGCTCGCCGAGCAGGCGGCATAAATCAGGACATTACCGCGATACGCTTTGGCACTCAGCAAAGAGGTAAAGGTAATGGGCTTCGCATCCGCATGTGCCTCTTTTTTATGCGCTGGTTTGAGCGCGAATGCCGGCAGCATGAGTACCAGTGTGATGGCAAACAACGTGGCAAAGATAGCCTGCCACTCGAAATGCACCAGGATCCAGCTGCCCAGCAGCGGGGCGAGGGCAGGTGAAAGCCCTACCAGCGGCATAATGGTGGCGAAAATCCGGTTGGTGCGGTTGGCTGGGTAGTAGTCGGTAACAAGAGCCTGCCAGGTCACCGCTGCTGCACAGACGCCGACGGCCTGCACAAAGCGCAGCACCAGCAGCCAGGTCGCATCGCGTACCCATAACATACCCAGACAGCCGACGGCAAAAATGCCCAGGCCCAGCAACAGTACTGGTTTACGGCCAAAACGATCTGATAGCGGCCCCCAAAGTAGCTGCGCGAAGGCGAAACCGGCGAGGAACAAACTCAGGCTGGCGCTGATGGCCGCTGCAGGGGTTTGCAAATCTTCCTGCATGGCGGCGAAAGCCGGCAGGTACATATCAGTGGCCAAAAAGCCCAGCACGCTTAAGCCGCCGAGCCAGACTAAAAAACCTTTCCTGGGTTGCATTGTTTTATTCTCCTGAGGAGGCAGGTATACATTGGCGCTGAGTGTAGGGAGTGCAAAGCCGCTTGTGAAACGCTAATATTTGGCGTGTGCATTCAAATTTTTTGCAGGCAGAAAATGTGGTCAGATTATTCTCTTGAAGTGGTCGATGCTGTCGCGCGTAACGGCAGTTTCAGTGGAGCGGCGCAGGAGTTACACCGCGTGCCTTCAGCTATCAGCTATACAGTACGTCAGCTGGAGGAGTGGCTGGCGGTTCCTCTGTTTGAACGGCGACATCGTGATGTGGAATTAACGCCCGCCGGCGCGTGGTTTTTGAAAGAAGGACGTTCTGTCATCAAAAAAATGCAGATCACCCGCGAACAGTGTCAGCAGATCGCTAACGGCTGGCGGGGGCATCTTTCCATCGCGGTGGATAATATCGTCAAACCTGAGCGTACCCGGCAAATGATTGTCGATTTCTATCGTCATTTTTCTGACGTCGAATTGCGGGTGTCGCAGGAAGTGTTTAACGGCGTCTGGGATGCGCTGGCGGACGGCAGGGCAGAGATGGCGATCGGGGCCACGCAGGCGATTCCGGTTGGGGGACGTTATGCGTTTCGCGATATGGGGATGCTGAGCTGGAAATGCGTGGTGGCAAGCGATCATCCGCTGGCGGCTCTGGAAGGCCCCTTGAGCGACGATACGCTACGCAACTGGCCATCGCTGGTGCTGGAGGATACGTCCCGTTCATTACCCAAGCGTATCACATGGCTTCTGGATAACCAGCGGCGGGTGGTTGCACCCGACTGGGAATCGTCGGCGACGTGCCTCAGTGCTGGCTTGTGCGTTGCGATGGTGCCCGTTCATTTTGCGCGGCCGCGAATTGACACCGGAGAGTGGGTTGAGTTGACGCTAGAGAACCCGTTCCCGGATGCGGCCTGTTGCCTCACCTGGCAACAAAATGATGTCTCGCCAGCGATGGCCTGGCTGCTGGATTATCTGGGAGACAGCGAAACGCTAAACCGGGAATGGTTACGGGAGCCAGCTTAACTGGCCCCCGTGAAGAGATTACCGGCGGTAGTCGCGGAACGGACCATCCGCAACGGAGCGGCGTTCAATAAGACGCGGGTGAACTTCAATGGACTGTGACTCTTCTCGTTTGTTGACGATCCTGTCCATCAGCATATTAAAGGCGGTTTCACCCAGTGAGTCTTTCGGCTGGTGAATGGTCGTTAATGCCGGCGTAAAGAAGCGCGCGTTACGCACGTTGTCATACCCGATCACAGAAATATCCTGCGGTACACGCAGACCCAGCTCATCGGCAGCACAGAGGGCACCCATTGCCATGATGTCGCCCCCGCAGAAAACGGCGGTCGGACGATGCTGCTGGGAGACGATCTGCTGCATCGCGCGGTAGCCCGACTCCGGTTCGAAGTCGCCCTGCACGATCCAGTTTTCCGGCACGGTGATCAGCGCTTCTTCCATCGCTTTCATAAACCCAGCCAGACGACCTGCACCGGTATTGCGTTCCAGTGGACCCGGGATCACACCGATCTCGCGGTGACCGCGTTCTATCAGATAACGACCCGCCATATAACCGCCTTCAAAGGCGTTATCGATAACGGAATCGGTGAAGTCCGCGCGGGCTTCACCCCAGTCCATCACTACCATTGGGATATGGCGATACTCTTCGAGCATGGACAGCACAGTTTCCGGATACTCGGAACACATCACCAGCAGGCCATCAACGCGCTTTTGCGCCATCATCGACAGGTAGGCGCGCTGTTTTTCAATGCTGTTCCACGCGTTGCCCAGAATCAGGGTATAGCCTTTTTGAAAACAGTTTTTCTCAACCGCTTCAATGATCTCGGCAAAATAGGCCGCTTCACTGCTGGTCGCCAGCAAACCAATAGACTTGGTGTGATTAACCTTGAGGCTACGCGCAACCGCACTTGGCGAATAGTGCAGTTCTTTGATCGCTGCCCAGACGGCGTTGCGCGTCTCTTCCGCCACAAAGCGGGTTTTGTTAATTACATGTGATACGGTTGTAGTGGAAACGTTTGCGCGTTTTGCTACATCTTTAATTGTTGCCATTAAATGTCACTCCAGACCATATCCTAAACTCCTGAAAAACTTGAAGGTAAACGTTTGCCTTCTCTCACCCTTATCACGCAATTTTGAATTGCGACACGCCGGGAAAACGACACAGGACGTCAGGAGGGGGTCAATGGCCGGTACGCTAATAAATTTAGCGTGGAATTTTGTCCTATCTTGATGAAAAGGGGAAGAGGTAAAGTGGTTATCCGTTTAAATCCAGGAAGATTTTTGACGTAAATTGTGCAAAAATGAGCAAGCTCACTTTCCGTGGGGGGATTAAAAGGAGAAAAATTGATGAGTTCCGATCTGAAGTTTTCGCTGTTCACCACCGTTATTGTGCTGGCTTTGATTGTCGCAGCGGGTCTGACGGCCGCACTGCACTGATTTACGCGGAGGGAGAGCCTTCTCCCTCCCGATTCCCCGGATTGTTACTTCTCTGGCAAAAATCTTTTGCCAATTTGTTAACTTCTCATTTTTTGTGATTGATGTCATGCTTTCCGCTTCTTTGTTCTGTGTCACCACATGACACGGCATCCGGAGTTGACGTATGAAAATCAATTTTCCCCTGCTGGCCCTGGCGATTGGCGCTTTTGGGATTGGCACCACTGAATTCTCCCCGATGGGTTTACTGCCTGTTATTGCCAGAGGCGTGGATGTCTCGATCCCTGCCGCAGGGATGTTAATCAGCGCGTACGCTATCGGCGTGATGGTCGGGGCGCCGCTGATGACGCTTCTGCTTTCGCATCGCGCGCGCCGCAATGCGCTGATTTTCCTGATGGCGATTTTCACCCTGGGCAACGTGCTTTCCGCCATTTCGCCGGACTACACCACATTGATGCTGTCCCGCATTCTGACCAGCCTTAATCACGGCGCGTTCTTTGGGCTGGGGTCGGTCGTTGCCGCAAGCGTGGTGCCAAAACACAAGCAGGCGAGTGCCGTGGCAACCATGTTTATGGGACTAACGATTGCCAACATCGGCGGGGTGCCTGCGGCAACCTGGCTGGGTGAAGCGATCGGCTGGCGTATGTCTTTCCTGGCGACGGCCGGTCTCGGTGTGATCGCCATGGTGGCACTGTTCTTCTCCCTGCCGAAAGGCAGCGCGGGGGAACGTCCTGACGTGCGCAAAGAGTTGTCTGTGCTGGTACGCCCGCAGGTGCTCTCGGCGCTGCTGACGACCGTGTTGGGGGCAGGGGCGATGTTTACCTTCTATACCTACATTTCTCCTGTGCTTCACGACATCACTCACGCAACGCCGATCTTTATCACTGCGATGCTGGTGCTGATTGGCGTGGGCTTCTCGATTGGTAACTATCTGGGTGGGAAATTTGCCGACCGTTCCGTGAGCGGGACGTTGAAGGGCTTCTTAACCCTGCTGATTGTCATCATGATTGCTATTCCGTGGCTGGCACGTAATGAGTTCGGAGCAGCCATTGCGATGGTCGTCTGGGGAGCTGCCACCTTTGCTGTGGTTCCACCGCTGCAGATGCGCGTGATGCGTGTCGCCCATGAGGCGCCGGGTCTTTCGTCTTCAGTGAATATTGGCGCGTTCAATCTCGGTAATGCGCTCGGTGCAGCCGCCGGTGGCGCGGTTATTTCCGGGGGGCTGGGATACAGTTTTGTACCGGTGATGGGGGCGATTATTGCCGCGCTTTGTCTGCTGTTGGTGATGATGTCAGGTCGTAAGCAGCCAGAAACAGCCTGCGCTGCTGAATAAGCAAAAAACGCAGAAGGGCGAACCCTTCTGCGTGTCTCTTATGCGGCGAAGTTCTTCGCCACAAACTCCCAGTTTACCAGTGCCCAGAAGTGCTCCAGGTAGTTCGGGCGCGCGTTACGGTAATCAATGTAGTAAGCGTGTTCCCAAACGTCCACGGTCATCAGTGGCTTAGCGCTGGTGGTCAGTGGGGTACCCGCGTTAGAGGTGGAAACGATAGCCAGTTTGCCATCGGCTTCTTTTACCAGCCACGTCCAGCCAGAACCGAAGTTTTTGATAGCTGCATCGGTAAATTTCGCTTTGAAATCCGCGAAGCTGCCAAAGGCGGCGTTGATGGCGGTAGCCAGTTCACCGGCAGGTTCGCCACCGGCGTTTGGCGCCAGGCAGTGCCAGTAGAAGGTGTGATTCCACACCTGAGCTGCGTTGTTGAATACGCCCCCCTCAGAGCTGCGGACGATCTCTTCCAGCGTTTTGCCTTCGAAATCGGTGCCCTTGATCAGGTTGTTCAGGTTGGTGACGTACGTCTGGTGATGCTTGCCGTAGTGATATTCCAGGGTTTCCGCAGAAATGTGCGGTGCCAGGGCGTCTTTAGCATACGGTAGTGCAGGTAATTCGAACGACATTGCTTCTCTCCTTATTGTATTTTGTGTTGCCAATAACCACACAGACAACGAGGAGAGAATAGCAAATTGAAAGGGTATGCAAAAGAGGAACTTACCCTGCCGCGATGCGGCAGGGCAGGGATTAGCGAATGGTTTTAGGCGTCATGACGCGACGCGCGCCGACATAGTGACGAACCCAGTAGTCTTCACTCAGCGAGGTGATCTGAATATCCTGACCGCTGCGTGGTGACTGAATGAATTTCCCGTTACCGACATAGACACCGACGTGGTCAGCCGTGCCGCGACCCTGTGTACGGAAGAAGACCAGATCGCCGTTTTCCAGCTCACCACGGTCAACCGGAGAAGCATCGCGCAGGTGGTACATTTCATTGGCAGTACGTGGAATGCGGAACTTCACCAGATCTTTATAGGCGTAATAGACGAGACCACTGCAGTCAAAACCGGTACGCGGTGAACTGCCACCCCAGTGATAAGGTTTGCCAATTTGCCCCATCAGTTTGTTCATCGCGGTTTTTTGCGCTTTCTGTACCCGCACTTTATGCACTTCCGCTATTTTCGTGACCTTCGTGCATTTCGCCTTGTGGCCTTTACGCGTGATGCATTTTTCAGTCACGAGGTTGGCGGCAGTCTGCGAGGCTTTACTTTTGGATGTGTGAGCAGTGCGGGAAGATTTTGTTTTTGTCTTGCTGGAAGCGGTTTGTTTAGTCTGAGCAGTTGTTTTTTTCTTGTCGTTCTTACTGGTGGTTTTTTTCTTACGTTCTGTGGCTTTCACCAGATGGTTCTTTTGCACAGCAGAATGCCGCGCCTGCTGAGAGGCGTTTGCCACTGGCGTGAAAGTGAGTGATGTAAACAGTAAAGCACAGAGCGTGATCGAGATTTTATTTATCCGCGCCACTGGGCAGTCCCCTGATAAATGCAGGCCATCTATAGTACCTGCGTATGATTTACAAAGCCCGTCGATTCTAATCCATAAAAACCCGAGAAGTTAATAGCATTTTTCAATCTACAATCGTGTTTCGTTAGCAAGTGCAAAAAAATTCATCGTTCTGTCGCACATTTGTTCACTCCCTAAGCAAAACCCTCAGTGCAGCAGGGTTAAACACCATTTGCAATGCAACTTTTCATGAGTCGCGGTAAAATAAATAAACGTGACAAAAATGTTATTTTCCGATGCCAGTCTGAACCGCTACAATGTCAGACTAATGCCGTAACAGAAGTTAAAGGAAGCAAGACATGAGCACCACTATTGAAAAAATCCAGCGCCAGATCGCTGAAAACCCGATTCTGCTGTATATGAAAGGTTCTCCGAAGCTGCCAAGCTGCGGCTTCTCCGCGCAAGCCGTTCAGGCACTGTCTGCCTGTGGTGAGCGTTTTGCTTACGTTGATATCCTGCAAAACCCGGACATCCGCGCTGAGCTGCCTAAGTACGCTAACTGGCCGACGTTCCCACAGCTGTGGGTAGACGGTGAACTGGTTGGCGGTTGTGATATCCTGATTGAGATGTATCAGCGCGGTGAACTGCAGCAGCTGATCAAAGAGACGGCGGCTAAGTACAAAACTGAAGAGCCGGACGCAGAGTAACTTTCTGCCGAAATAAAAAAGCGACCTCTTCAGGTCGCTTTTTTTTACTCTTCGCTGTCGCCCATCGGTAGCGGCCAGCCGCCCAGACGTTTCCAGCGGTTGACGATCTCACAGAACAGCTCTGCAGTGCGTTCCGTGTCATACAGGGCAGAGTGCGCCTGCGTACCGTCAAACTCAATACCTGCCGTGATACAGGCCTTTGATAGCACTGTTTGTCCAAGCGCCAGGCCACTCAGGGCGGCAGTATCGAAGGTGACAAATGGGTGGAAGGGATTTCGTTTGAGCGAGGCACGCTCTGCGGCGGCCATGGTAAAGCTGTGATCGAACGTGGCGTTATGGGCCACCATGATCGCGCGGCTGCAGTTGCTCTCTTTCATACCTTTACGCACCATCTTAAAAATGGCGTGCAGCGCATCATATTCACTGACTGCACCACGTAACGGGTTATGCGGGTCGATACCGTTAAACGCCAGTGCTTCCGGCTGTAAGTTTGCCCCTTCAAAAGGATCAACGTGGAAATGCAGCGTGGTGTCCGGTGTAAGCCAGCCCTGTTCATCCATCTTCAGCGTGATGGCGGCAATTTCGAGCAGCGCATCGGTTTTAGCGTTAAATCCGGCTGTTTCTACATCAATGACAACGGGATAAAAACCACGAAAACGGTCGCACAGACCGCTAAATTGAGCGTTATCGGACATCAGGGTCTCTTACATGGGGAAAAAGCAGAGCGCATTATGGCAAATTTTGGAAGGGTATGCAGTAAAACTACGGGCGCATATTGCGCCCTGAGGGATCAGTTGCCCAGACCGCGACCGGCGTCTTTGGCTTCAATCAGCTCGATTTTGTAACCGTCCGGATCTTCCACAAACGCAATCACGGTAGTGCCACCTTTGACCGGGCCCGCTTCGCGCGTCACGTTACCGCCGTTGCTGCGAATGCGCTCACACGCTTCGGCCGCGTTGTCCACTTCCAGCGCGATGTGGCCGTAGGCCGTGCCCAGCTCATAGCTGTCTACGCCCCAGTTGTAGGTCAGCTCGATCACCGCTTCATCCGTTTCCGGGCCGTAACCCACGAACGCCAGCGAGTATTTGTATTCCGGGTTTTCACTGGTGCGCAGCAGTTTCATACCCAGTACGTTAGTGTAGAAATCAATAGAACGTTGCAGGTCGCCAACGCGCAGCATGGTGTGAAGTAGGCGCATAATTTCCTCATTAACCTATGGAATAGAATATGTTTTTGAACAGAAACGATGTTTTAGTATAGCGGCGAATTGTCGCCGCTATCAATGCTCATTGGAGGGATTACAGAGAAGGGTAGTCGGTGTAGCCTTCTGCACCACCGCCGTAGAAGCTTTCCGGACGCTGTGGGTTCAGTGCCGCTTTCTGCTGCAGGCGGGCAACCAGATCCGGGTTGGCGATGTAGTCGCGGCCAAATGCGACGGCGTCGATCAGACCTTTATTGATCAGATCTTCGGCTTTCTCAGGAGTATAGGCTCCCGCACCGATGATCACGCCATGGAAACGCTCGCGTACTTTCTGACGGAAAGCCTCAGTGTAAGGCTGACCACCGGCCCAGTCGGGCTCGGACATGTGCAGATAAGCAATACCACGTTTCGCCAGCTCTTCAATCAGATACAGCGCGTCCGCTTCTTCGTTCGGACCGTTGTCGACGTTCTGGAAAGAGCCAATCGGGGAGACGCGGATACCGATACGCTCAGGGCTCCACTCCTGGCATACGGCGTCAACCACTTCCAGCACCAGACGGGCACGGTTTTCGACGCTGCCGCCATACTGATCGGTGCGATGGTTAGACGACGGTGACAGGAACTGATGCAGCAGGTAGCCATGCGCGGAGTGCAGTTCAATCAGGTCAAACCCGGCTTCACGCGCATTGGCTACGGCCTGGCGGAAGTCGTTAACGATACCCGGGATCTCGTCCAGCTCAAGTGCGCGTGGCATAGAAGTATCAACGCGGATTGCGTGACCATTTTCATCACGCAGTGAAGTACGGGTATTCGCGCTCAGGGCGGAAGCGGAAACAGGTGCCTGACCGCCTGGCTGAATGCTGTTGTGAGAGATACGACCGGTGTGCCACAGCTGAACCGCAATACGACCCTCTTCAGCGTGAACGCCCGCGGTGATTTTCTTCCATGCGGCGATCTGTTCCGGGCTGTGAAGACCCGGCGCTCCCGCATAACCTTTAGCCTGAGCAGAAATCTGTGTGGCTTCCGTGATGATCAGGCCAGAGCTTGCGCGCTGACGATAGTATTCACCCATCAGTGGGGTTGGGATGTCACCCGGCTCAATGCTGCGTAGACGGGTAAGCGGAGCCATAAACACGCGGTTTGGCGCAGTGACGGCACCCACTTTCAATGGGGTAAATAATTTTTCAGCTGACATAAAGACTCCTGAGTAGACCAGTCGACTAGTAACGAGGTAAATAAAAACGCCTGTTAAACGCCAGGCGTAGTAATGCTGTTTTTCACATGTGCCAGTGCGCTTTCCAGCGGCACGGCACTGCGCGAAATCTTGGCCTGCAGATTAGCGCCCAACCAGAGGGCGTATAACACCTGCGCCTGGGTTAGCGGCTCACCGGGAAAGGCCAGCGTTTTCTCATCGCGGCCTTTCTCCAGTGCCTGAGCCAGCAGGGCGATAACACCACTGGCACCTTTATCCATTGCCGTGCGCATGTCTTCGGAGAGATCGCACACTTCAGCAGAAAGTTTTACCGTCAGACATCCGCTGATAATGCCCTGCTGGCAGAACTGGTTCAGCGTTTCCTGATAGTAGTTCAAAACACGATCGCGATAGTTACCTTTACCCGATGCAAAGTGGGTCGCCAGACGCTGGTGATAACCAGCATAATGACGCTCCAGCATTGCGACGCCAAACGCCTCTTTGGACCGGAAGTAGTGGTAAAACGACCCCTTCGGTACCTCAGCGGTTTTTAATAGCTCGCTCAGGCCCATACCGGTGAATCCGCGATGCATGCAAAGTTGCTCGCCGGTCGCCAGTAAATGTTCGCGGGTATCGTGTTCAGTATTTCTGCTCATGGCCGCACTCTAATAGACCGTTCGGTCTAATGCAAGCAAGTTTATTGACGACACGCGTGCAGAATATCCAGTTGCTGTTGATAAACCGTTGATTTCACGTCCATCATACCCAGTACAGTCGAGAACAAATTGTCCTGAGAAACCGCATTTTTTGCCGCATGGTCACGTAAACACTGCTCGTTGATGCCAAAATTTTTCGCATAGTCCGGTGACAACCAGAACATAAACGGAATGTGTGTTTGCTGTTCCGGTGCCAGCATGTACGGCGTGCCGTGCAGATAGATACCGCTTTCGCCCAGCGATTCGCCGTGATCTGAGAGGTAAATCAGCGCAGTGTTCATGCTTGCCTGTCGTGCTTTCAACGTATCAATCGTTTTACTGACCACGCTGTCGGTATACAGGATCGTGTTGTCATAGGTGTTTATCAGCGCCTGATGATCGCAATCCTGGATTTCGTTGGTGTCGCAGGTTGGGGTGAATTTACGGAAATTATCCGGATAACGGCGATAGTACGCGGGGCCGTGACTGCCCATCAGGTGGATAACCAGAACGGTATCTTGCTTTAGGCCATCCAGGACGTTGTCCAGGCGGTAGAAATTCACGTCGTCGATGCAGGACTTGTCTTTGCAGAACTGATCCAGTTTCCACTGCGTCATGTCGGTATGGGGGATGCGATCGCAGGCACCTTTACAGCCGCCATCGTTGTCGCGCCACAGCAGATTGATACCCGCATGCTTGAGCACGTCGAGCAGTCCTTCCCGATGATGAGCCAGGTCAGCATCGTATTTGCTGCGCGTCATGCCGGAGAACATGCAGGGAACGGATACCGCGGTTTCAGTACCACACGAGGAGGCTTGCGGGAAGTTAATCACATCCTGCTTTTTCAGTTCCGGGTTTGTTTCGCGTTCGTAGCCGTTCAGGGAGTAGTTCGCCGCGCGTGACGCTTCGCCGACGACAAGCACCAGAACGGTTTTCTTTTGCTGACCTGAAATCAAGGGTCCTTTGTGTGCATCTTCGCCAATCCGCACCAGCGTCTGATCGCCTGCAAACCAGCGCATTTTGCTGTACTTCATCACGGCACTGACGTAGTTCGCGGGGGTGACCATTTTGACAATGCTTTTGTTATTACGAAACAGCGACGCGTAATCTTTATAAAATACGGCGGCAATAAGGATAATCACCAGCAGGGCACCGAGCATTGCGGCAACGCGCATCAACAGGGCATACCACCATTTCCCGGTACGAATGCGGGTCAATACCAGCACTACGGATGGAATGAGACCGGCAACAACAATCCACAAAATCATCTGTGGCGTTACCAGGGCGGTGGCTTCCTGGGAGTTCGTTTCGAACACGTTCACGATCATGTTCTGATCGATAACCGCGCCGTAGGTGTACATAAAGTAGGTGGCAGCGGCGCACCCGAGCGTCAGCACAATCAGCAGCGGCTTGCGAATAAATGGAATATTGAGCAGGCTAAACACAATCACCCAGCCGCAAAACAGCACCAGCGGTACGGTAGCGGCAAAGAGGATATCGTGAAGATGAGCGGGGGCGATAATTGCCCAACTGCGTTGTATAAATAGCGCGTTTACCAGGGTAAAGAAGAGCGCACAGCCAAGAGTAAATTTAATGTCGTTACACTGTAACTTTTTAATTAACCGCATCGAATGAAAAACCTGTCATTTTAATGATGGGGCGAGTATAGAGAGGGAAGATTAGTGAAACCTTAATGCCACAAATCTGTGGTAAAGCCCTTGCACGCGGCATGTTTAACGTCTTCACTGTAAGTGATAGCGGTAATCTGGAGGTGAGTGTGGCAGAGCAACTGGAGTTTTTCCCCATCCAGAGCCCGTGCCGGGGTATTTGTCAGGTAGATGAACGTGGATATTGCCGCGGGTGCATGCGTACCCGTGATGAACGTTTCAACTGGCAAACCTTTAGCGACACGCAAAAACAGGAGGTGCTTCGACTCTGCCGACAGCGACTTCTGCGCAAAATACGCGCAAATAAAGCGGGTGAGGCAGAAGAACCCCAGCAACCTTCACTTTTTTAACACGGTAATTGCGTATACTCATGACATCACGTCCTTGAGGAAAATGTTATGGTTCAGCGAATTACCCTTGCCCCCCAGGGGCCAGAATTCTCCCGTTTTGTGATGGGCTACTGGCGCCTGATGGACTGGAATATGTCCCCCCTCCAGTTGGCGAGCTTTATTGAAGAGCATCTCGATTTAGGGATCACCACGGTCGATCATGCCGATATTTATGGTGGCTACCAGTGTGAAGCCGCGTTCGGAGAGGCGCTCAAGCTGGTTCCGGCCCTGCGTGAACGCATGGAGATCGTCACGAAGTGCGGTATTGCCACCACGGCAAAACCTGAGCATGCCCTCGGTCATTACATCACCGACAGTGCGCATATCATCAAAAGTGCTGAGCAGTCGCTGGTCAATCTGGCGACGGATCATATCGACCTGCTGTTAATCCACCGTCCCGATCCGCTCATGGATGCCGATGAAGTGGCCGAAGCGTTTCTGAATCTGCATCAGAGCGGGAAAGTCCGTCATTTTGGCGTCTCAAACTTTACCCCGGCACAGTTTGCGCTGCTTCAGTCGCGCCTGCCATTTACCCTGGCCACTAACCAGGTCGAGATATCCCCGGTTCACCAGCCGCTGCTGCTGGATGGGACGCTTGACCAGCTACAACAGCTTCGCATTCGCCCGATGGCGTGGTCGTGCCTGGGAGGGGGACGCTTGTTTAATGACGATGAATTCCAGCCGCTGCGCAATGAACTGGAAACCATCGCCCGCGAGCTCAATGCTGAGAGCATCGAACAAGTGGTGTACGCGTGGATCCTGCGCCTGCCGTCAAAACCACTGCCAATTATTGGTTCTGGTAAAATTGAACGCGTACGCTCTGCGATTGCGGCTGAAGAGCTGCAGATGACCCGTCAGCAGTGGTTCCGCATCCGTAAAGCCGCACTCGGCTACGACGTACCGTAAACCAGCAAAAAGTGACTTTCCGGTGAAATGTTTGCCCCTGGTATAAACTTAAGGGGCAAAAAATAACCCGTGGAGGTCATATGAAGCGTTTTGCTCTGGCGCTCGTCACGCTGGTAGTCTGCGCTGGTGCGCAGGCGGCCAGTGATGAAGTGGAAATGAATCTTGTCACCTCTCAGGGTGTGGGGCAGTCAATCGGAACGGTGAAAATAACCGAAACCGACAAAGGACTGGAGTTCGCACCCAACCTCAAAGCACTCCCACCCGGTGAACATGGTTTCCATGTTCATGCCAACGGTAGCTGTCAGCCTGCACTGAAAGAGGGAAAAGCCTCGGCGGCGGAATCAGCGGGCGGCCACTTTGATCCCCAACACTCCGGTAAACACGAAGGTCCGAACGGGAAGGGGCATCTCGGCGATCTCCCTGTGCTGGTGGTGAATAACGACGGGAAAGCCACGGAACCCGTCGTTGCACCACGGCTGAAAAAACTGGCTGAGATTAAAGGCAAAGCGCTGATGATCCATGTTGGCGGTGACAATATGTCCGATCGGCCTAAACCGCTTGGCGGTGGCGGGGTGCGTTATGCCTGTGGCGTAATTTGATCCCCAATGGTTCCAGGAGGAGGCGCTTGCTCCAGCTGCGACAGCGAGCAGTGCAGGCGCCAGATGATCGAGGCCAAATCTCGAGCAGCGGGCAAATGGTGCCGCGCGAGGGTATCGCAGATCCGCTGCAGCTCAGCCAGTGTGGCTTCGAGGGGGCGCTGCTGAACACCGCGTTCACTCATGACATCGCGTAGCAGGGAGATGCAAACATCCCGAACCTGTGAGAGGGGATCAGTGCGTGTTTCCCATACGCGAAGCTGCCAGACGACGTGTGAACAGTTCAACAGCACTACGCCCCAGCGCAACAGCCAGCGGCGGGAAAGTGCGTCCTGGCTGTTATTCAACTGGCTGACATGGTGATAAACCAGCGATTCATACTCATTTTCACTCAGATGCGGTTTACGACTGAGTTGGTCGACAAACCCCCGGCGTAACTCCCGGATGTGCCGACGACTCTTGCGCGCATCTGAACCGGGGCGTAACACCGCGAAGGCCAGCCAGGCCAGTCCGACACCGAGGATCTTCGCCAGGTTGTCATTGAGAAAACTGGCGTAATCGTAAACCGGCGGATTCGTCACGGAAATAAACGACCCCATAAAAACAATCAACTGTCCCCATAGCCCCGCCAGTTTGGGCATTTGCAGCTTCAGAAGCTGCATGGTGGTTAACAGCGGAAACAGAAACAGCAGGAACTGCCACAGGTCACTTATCTGCACCATCAGGCCGAACTTCACCACAAAACTGAACAACGACAGTAATACCAGGGTGCGCATCAGCAGCGTAAGAGAGTTAAACGGTGAGGCAGCAACGGAGTAAAGCACGCAGCTGATGGCAGCGAGCGTCAGGGCTGCCGTACCGGAGTCCCACTGCGTGGCAATGCTCCACGCCCCCACCAGCATCAGTGCGCAGAAGGTGCGAAAGCCGCTCCACAGTGCTTCGAGATAGTCTGTATGGCGTGCGAGCGCTGGACTACCCGGGACGTTGAATTCAGTCACCGGGGTGGCATTCTCGACGGCGCTAATCCAGCGGCTGCTTCGCAGATACAGCCGGCAGAAATAATTAAGACGCTGCCAGAAGGCGCGATGACGATAATCGTACTCATCGACCGGGGCGAGCGGCGCAATGATCTTCGCGACGGTGTAGATGTCCGCATCCGGGCGTGCAAGCGTTGCGAGCAGTACGTCAATCACCGCACGGGTGTTTTCTGGTGGCGTCGGCCAATTGAGTAACATCCGGCGCAGGCTGGAGATAGCGCTGGTCATGCGCAGCTGCTGGTGCAGCAGATAGTTAAGCAGGGTATTCTGACGGCGAAAGCGGTAATGGCTCCAGAAGGCCTGGATGCGTAACAGATTCATGGTCAGGATCTGCCCAATGACCTTTTCATGGGCGAGACGGATCTCATCGTTGGTATCAGGTTGCCACAGCAGGCTTGCGTGCTCCAGCAATCGGGCATGCATGGCTTTCAGCGCGGTGATGAGCGCGGTGCCGTCCGACGTACTGGGCAGGATCATCATCATAAACCCGCCGCTGAGGATACCGACAATCACTTCACAGACGCGCGCCTGAGCGATATCCCACAGTTCGGTGGTATCGAGTACGTTAACCACCGGAAAGGCAATGATGGCGGCGGTATAGCCCGCCAGCTGGAAAGCATAGGCGACGTTGTTGGTAAAATGAGCGCAGGCCCAGGTACAGCATCCCAGCCATGCCGCCATGCTCAGCAAGAACAGCCATGGATCGTTCAGCGTATGACCGGCGATAATTAACGCGGCACTGGCACCCAGCAGGCTGCCTACGATACGACCGAGGCTTTTACTGATAACACCTCCGACCGTGGGAAAACTCACCACCGCCGCAGAGGTCATCGCCCAGTAGGGTTCATCAAGGTTCAGGTAATAGGCGATGGTCAGCGCAAGACACATCGCGATGCCATTACGCAGCGCATAGCGCCACTGGGGACGCGTCGCTTTCATCCACGGCGTGTTACGCCAGGAGAGCACCTGCAGTTTCATTAACGGGTTCCGATGGAGACGGTACAGGTCGTGCCGGATACCAGGGTGATGTCCTGCGGTAGACGGTCAAACTCTACGCGAACCGGAACGCGTTGAGCCAGACGCACCCAGGGAACGTTCGGCTTAATGTCCGGTACCAGGCCGGAATCCGTTTCAACGCTTTGATCGTATATCGCCCGACCAATACTGGATACGTGACCCTGTAACTTTTGCGAACTGCTATAAAGGGTAATGGTTGCCGGAGAACCCTCGCGGATATGGCGAAGTTTGGTCTCTTCAAAATAGCCCACGACATAGAAGGAGTGGCTGTCGACGAGGGCAAACACCGGCTGTCCGGTAGTGGCATAGTTACCCACACGCGCTGAAAGGTTGGTCACCCATCCGTCGACAGGCGATGTTATAACGGTTTGGGTTAGCTCCCACTGGGCTTGTTTCAGCGTAGCCTCAGCCACATTGACGCTTGCCTGCATGGCCTTAACGTTGATATTCGCAGTATCTAAATCTTCTGCAGAGATATAATTTTGCGATAAATGTCGGCGGCGGTTTGCCTCGTTGTTGGCTTTCGCTAAGTCAGACTGGGCTTTTGCCAGCTGAGCCTGGGCATTCAGAATCGCAATGTGATACGGGGTATCGTCGATACGGAATAGCACGTCCCCCTTTTTTACATACTGGTTATCGTTAACAAGAAGCGCCGTGATACTCCCTGAAACCTGGGGAGTAATGCTGACCTGTTCAGCGCGAATTTTGCCATCACGCGTCCAGGGTGATTGCATATAAAAATTCCACAGCCACCAGCCTGCAACCAGCGCGAGAGCGAGGACAAACAACGTGGAAAAGTACTTCAGCGTTTTCAGGGGCATATTCACCACACCAGCAAGACAGCAAGACCCAGACACACGGAGAGGGCAAACAGGGAGAGATCCATCAACATGGGATGCCAGATTTCGCCGGAATACATCCAGTCACGAAGCAGACGATGTGCGATGAGCCAGAGAATAAAACCTACCAGTACGGCTTTAAACAGAGGCGGAAAGTAGACTGATGCACCGAAGATCAAGTCCTGAAGGGGCAAACCTTCTGAGTGATGAAAAAACGTCACAGGTAGAAATCCTTTGCAGTGAACAGAATGTCACAATGGCTTGTCTTAATATGATGAGGTATCACAATTCAGTGTAAGTCATACTTTTAAGTTCCATGAATGCAGTATTGCATTTGTTTTGGCAATATAAATGCTGCACACTATTCTAAAATCAGTATAATAACTTAGCAAGCTAATTATAAGGAGATGAAATTGGAATCGCCATTAGGTTCTGATCTGGCAAGGTTGGTACGCGTCTGGCGTGCTCTGATTGACCATCGCCTGAAACCTCTGGAATTGACACAGACACATTGGGTTACGCTGCATAACATTCATCAGCTGCCGCCTGAACAGTCGCAAATTCAACTGGCAAAAGCGATAGGTATTGAGCAACCGTCGCTGGTGCGCACGCTTGACCAGCTGGAAGAGAAGGGACTCATCTCCCGGCAAACCTGCGCCAGCGATCGTCGCGCTAAGCGGATTAAACTCACAGAGAAAGCGACTCCCATCATTACTGAAATGGAAGCCGTGATTACCAAAACGCGGGGTGAAATCCTCTCGGGTGTTTCTCCGGCGGAGCTTGAAATGCTCATCAGCCTTATTGGTCGCCTGGAACAAAACATCCATGAGCTGCAGTCGCGCGACTGACATTCCAAAGGGCCTTGCAACAGCAAGGCCTTTTTCATTTAAAGACAACTACGCGGTTACGGCCTGTCTCTTTTGCTTCGTACATTGCCTTATCGGCACTTTCCACGCACTCTTCTGCAGTAATCCCTGATGAGGTTGCCGTAAATACTCCCATGCTGATAGTGATCGGTTCTGGTGACTGCCCCTCGCTGCTGGCCTTATCAAAGCCGCTCAGATTGAGCCGTATGCGTTCAGCCACCTTGTAAGCCTCTTCTGAAGAGGTGTTAGCCAGCATCAGTACAAACTCTTCGCCACCGATACGGGCCGCAATATCTTGTGGGCGCACGGAATCCATCAGCAGATGAGCGACAAACTGCAACACTTTGTCTCCCTGGAGATGCCCATAGTTGTCGTTGATTCGCTTAAAGCGGTCGAGATCGCTGACGATAACAGAAACAGGACGACCGGCTTTGGCGATATCCAGGGCCTGATTTAATGATTCATAGAAATAACTGCGGTTATAAAGCCGGGTGAGCGGATCGCGAATCGAGTTCTGATACGATTGCTGATACTTTAAATGTGAGTCACGATACAACCTGAAGACATCATAAAGCAGAACAAAAATAATAAGCAGCGTAGCAACTGTTTCAAATAATCGGGCCCGATACCAGGCGATATCTTCAGCGTGTCCGCCAGCCAGTAGCATTGTCAGCGTCACAATATAACAGACGCATAAGAAATTACCGCCAACCCAGAAAAGGTTACGTACCCGGGTAATAAACATTAGTGTTGCTAACGTTACTATCCAGAGAACAATAAGAAGAATATTAATGGCCTGGCTCCAGAGAACCATAAATTGCCGGGTTTCATTATCGACAAGATCCAGTAATAACAGTGATGAATGACTGGAACAAAACCACGCCAGAGCCACCATAGAAACAGTAAAGATAAATCCGCCAGTCACGATGGAAATATGTGCCGGACGTGAAAGCGGGTAATCCCGGATGGTATAAAGCAAGGCTGAAAGGATGATGAGAACCGCCATGATAAGATGGCGGAACATAAAGAAGATCATGGCATCATTATAGTTAACTGCATTGAACTGATAGAGAGCTAACCAGGAAGGGAAGCTGGATAGCGTTCCTACCATCATCATCGCCGAGCCGGCAAAGGCTAAGGCAATTGCAATCAGATACAACCTTCTTCGATCACACCAGTATTTCATTGCCATAAAACAGGCAATAAACAGGTGAAATACCAGTAAGAAAATGGTCAGTGTAGGGAATAATAACGGAGAGAACGACGGTACCCGTTCGACAAGTTCTAAAAATAAACCCTGCAATAGCCCAATGACGGCAATGCAGCCGATACAGAATAAGAAATAACGGTTCTTCACACAATTATTCATCGCAAGCATATAAGTTTTAACAAAATTATAATAAATAAAAAAGGCAATTGCGATGAGTTTAACTAATGAGTTTTATAAATACTTTGCGCAGGAACAATATCAAGACTAATTAATAATAAGTTAAGTATATATTTGTGTGAAAGTATTAATTAATATTATATTTTTGTAAATGGATGTGGCCTGGTGACCACATCCAAAAACGAATTAACGTGGAGAAACGGTAACCTGGCTTCCGTTGCTCGCCAGAACAACGCGCTGGCCTGCAGAGAAACGCGTGCTACCTTGTTTCTGAACAACCATGATGGTGCTGCCATCATCTTTACGGATTTCCAGCTCTACACCCTGGGTTTTGTTCATCGCACCCTGAACGCCCTGGCCTGCTACACCACCGGCAACGGCGCCTGCTGCGGTCGCCAGAGAGCGGCCTGTACCACCGCCGACGGTATTACCCAGGAAACCACCCAGCACAGCACCGCCGATTGCACCCATCACGTTGTTTTCATCACCACCCTGGATTTGTACAGGACGGGCATTAACAACGGTACCGTAAGTCACATTCTGAACCTGTTTCGCTTCAGAAGCGCTGTAAACGTCGCCAGAAAGTGAACTGTCATTCACACAGCCAGCCAGAGTTAAACCAATCAGCGAAACGCCCAGTACACGTAAAATCATTTGAATCTCCTGTTCACCAAAAACGCCCGATTGAGGGCATCCGTTATGGCTAAATTATATGGCATAAGGGGCCATAGTTCATATCTTTGCACTAACAATGGGAAAATTGTACTTGAATTTGACTTAACGAGACATAAACAGTCTTCGCACGTGTTACCCGTCTGACATTGTTAAAAAATATTATCGCCGGATAGCAAAGCAGCGCTGTTTATGGTTGAGTGGATACTCTTAGCCCACGCAACGTAAGGAAAGCGCATGAAATCGGGTCGCTACATTGGTGTGATGTCAGGCACCAGTCTGGATGGGGTAGATGTCGTTCTGGCCGCCATTGATGAAAACATGGTGGCGCAGCAGGCGAGCCTGACCTGGCCAATCCCCATTTCACTGAAAGAGGATATTCTGAGTATCTGTCAGGGGCAGCAACTCACCCTTTCCCAGCTAGGGCAGCTCGATGTACGCCTGGGAGCGCTGTTTGCTGATGCGGTACAGGCGTTAATGCACAAAGAACATCTTCGTCCACAGGATGTGGTTGCCATTGGGTGTCACGGACAAACTGTCTGGCATGAGCCAGGTGGCGAAGCACCGCATACCCTGCAAATTGGTGATAACAACCAGATTGTGGCAAAGACCGGTGTAACGGTGGTGGGCGATTTTCGTCGTCGCGATATTGCGCTTGGAGGACAGGGTGCACCGCTGGTGCCCGCTTTCCATCAGGCTTTACTGGCGCACCCTTCAGAACGCCGTATGGTGCTCAATATTGGTGGTATCGCCAACCTGTCCATGCTCATCCCGGGACAGCCCGTACGTGGCTACGATACCGGCCCGGGCAATATGTTAATGGATGCCTGGATCTGGCGTCAGTGCGGTCAACCGTATGATAAAAACGCGGAGTGGGCGAGCGCGGGTAAAGTGATTATTCCGCTGTTGCAGTCCATGTTAAGCGACCCTTATTTTGCACTACCGGCACCGAAAAGCACGGGGCGCGAATATTTCAACTATGGCTGGCTTGAGCGCCAGCTGGCGCAATTCCCGGCACTCGCGCCGCAGGATGTCCAGGCAACACTTGCTGAGTTAACGGCCGTGTCGATATCTGAACAGGTGCTTCTCAGTGGCGGATGCGAACGTCTGCTGGTGTGCGGGGGAGGAAGCCGAAATCCGCTGGTGATGGCGCGTCTTGCCGGGCTACTGCCGGGTACAGAAGTCACGACGACAGATGAAGCGGGTATCAGTGGAGATGATATGGAAGCGCTGGCCTTTGCATGGCTTGCCTGGCGCACGATTGCCGGGCTACCGGGCAATTTACCGTCGGTAACCGGTGCGCGTGAGGCGAGCGTCCTTGGTGCCATTTTCCCGGCCAACCCTCGTCAGAATCAGAGTTAACTGAAATTCAGCGTCGCGTATTGTCGTTAGAATGGAATAAAAACAGGAGGGCAGTCACGCCCTCCAGGACCAGGAAAGTCGTCGGAATACGCTCATGAAAAAACTTCTTCTTATTGTCGCGCCTTTGTTGCTGTCAGGATGCAGCGTCTATAACCAACTCGTTGAGCGTATGCAGACCGATACGCTGGAGTATCGTTGCGATGAAAAGCCGCTGACCGTTAAGCTGAATAACCCGCGCCAGGAAGCCAGTTTTGTGTACGACAATAAATTGCTGACCCTGAAGCAGGGCATCTCGGCCTCCGGTGCACGTTATACCGATGGTATCTATGTCTTCTGGTCGAAAGGGGACAGCGCCACGGTCTACAAACGTGACCGTATCGTGCTGAACAATTGTCAGCTGGAAAATCCGAAGCGTTGAGATTTTTACAGGGGCGGCGCACAATAGCGCCACCCAATCTCAATGTCAGCTAACGCCATGTCAGATAACGACGAACTGCAGCAAATCGCGCATCTGCGCCGTGAATACACCAAAGGTGGCCTGCGTCGCCAGGACCTTCCCGCTGAACCCCTCGTGCTTTTTGAACGCTGGCTGAAACAGGCTTGCGAAGCGAAACTGGCCGACCCAACGGCTATGGTTGTCGCAACGGTCGATGAAAACGGTCAACCGTATCAGCGCATCGTATTGCTCAAGCATTATGACGAGAAAGGTTTGGTGTTCTACACCAACCTGGGCAGTCGCAAAGCACATCATCTGGAAAACAATCCGCGTATCAGCCTGCTGTTCCCCTGGCATATGCTGGAGCGTCAGGTCATGGTGACAGGCAAAGCGGAACGTCTCTCGACGCTGGAAGTGGTGAAGTATTTCCACAGCCGTCCGCGCGACAGCCAGATTGGTGCCTGGGTTTCAAAACAGTCGAGCCGAATTTCAGCTCGAGGCGTGCTGGAAAGCAAATTTCTTGAGCTGAAACAGAAGTTCCAGCAGGGTGAAATCCCTCTGCCGAGTTTCTGGGGCGGTTTCCGCATCCCGATTGAGCAGATGGAGTTCTGGCAAGGGGGCGAACATCGCCTGCACGATCGCTTTTTATACCAGCGCGACAATGGCGGCTGGAAAATCGACAGACTGGCACCGTAATCCCCGAAATTTGTTGATTTAAGCGCTAGCGCACACCGCGCTTGCGCTTTATTCTATGGTACTTTCGCATCAGGCGAAAAGTCGTGTACCGGCAAAGGTGCAGTCGTTTATACATGGAGAATTTGATGGCAAGCAGTAACTTGATTAAACAATTGCAAGAGCGGGGCCTCGTGGCTCAGGTGACGGACGAGGAAGCGTTAGCAGAGCGACTGGCGCAAGGCCCGATCGCGCTCTATTGCGGCTTCGATCCCACCGCTGACAGCTTGCATTTGGGGCATCTTGTTCCATTGTTATGCCTGAAACGCTTCCAGATGGCGGGCCATAAACCTGTTGCCCTGGTTGGCGGTGCGACAGGTCTGATTGGTGACCCAAGTTTTAAAGCCGCTGAGCGTAAACTGAATACCGAAGATACCGTGCAGGAGTGGGTGGATAAGATCCGCAAACAGGTTGCACCGTTCCTCGACTTCAACTGTGGTGATAACTCCGCCATTGCCGCTAACAACTATGACTGGTTTGGCGGCATGAACGTGCTGACTTTCCTGCGTGACATCGGCAAGCATTTCTCTGTTAACCAGATGATTAACAAAGAAGCCGTGAAGCAGCGTCTGAACCGTGATGACCAGGGTATCTCCTTCACCGAGTTCTCGTACAACCTGCTGCAGGGTTATGACTTTGCCTGTCTGAACAAACTGCACGGTGTTTCCCTGCAGATTGGCGGTTCTGACCAGTGGGGTAACATCACCTCCGGTATTGACCTGACCCGTCGTCTGCACCAGAACCAGGTCTTTGGTCTGACCGTTCCGCTGATCACCAAAGCCGACGGGACCAAATTCGGTAAAACCGAAGGTGGCGCGGTATGGCTTGATCCGAAAAAGACCAGCCCGTACAAATTCTACCAGTTCTGGATCAACACGGCTGATGCCGATGTATACCGCTTCCTGAAGTTCTTCACCTTTATGGACCTTGAAGAAATCAATGCCCTGGAAGAAGAGGATAAAAATAGCGGTAAGGCGCCACGTGCACAGTACGTGCTGGCGGACGAAGTGACCAAACTGGTTCACGGTGAAGAAGGTCTGGCCGCGGCAAAACGTATCACGGCAAGCCTGTTCAACGGCACACTGAGCGATCTGAGCGAAGCGGACTTCGAACAGCTGGCGCAGGACGGCGTGCCAATGGTCGAGATGGAAAAAGGTGCTGACCTGATGCAGGCGCTGGTGGACTCCGAGCTGCAGCCTTCCCGTGGTCAGGCGCGTAAAACCATCGCGTCCAACGCTATCACCATCAATGGTGAGAAGCAGTCCGACCCGGAATACACCTTCACTGACAGCGATCGTCTGTATGGTCGCTACACGCTGCTGCGTCGCGGCAAGAAAAATTACTGTCTGGTCTGCTGGAAATAATTAAAAGTAGCCAGGGGCGTGGGAAACCACGCCCCTTTTGTTTTTACAGGGTTTGGTAAGAAAAAAATGAAGAACATCCTCGCCATTCAGTCCCACGTTGTTTTCGGACATGCTGGCAATAGCGCAGCGGAATTTCCAATGCGCCGCCTCGGTGCCAACGTCTGGCCGCTCAACACCGTACAGTTCTCCAACCACACGCAATACGGCCAATGGACCGGCTACGTAATGCCGCCTTCACACCTCACGGAAGTTGTGCAAGGTATTGCCGATATCGGCCAGCTCAAACGTTGTGACGCGGTACTGAGCGGTTATCTCGGTTCAGCAGAGCAAGGAGAGCATATCCTCGGTATTGTTCGCCAGGTGAAAACGGCAAACCCAGCGGCAAAATTCTTCTGTGACCCTGTTATGGGCCATCCGGAGAAAGGCTGCATCGTGGCACCGGGTGTCGCAGAGTTTCATGTTCGCCATGCGCTGCCCGCCAGCGATATCATTGCGCCAAATCTGGTCGAACTGGAGATCCTTTGCGAGCATCCCGTTAACAGCGTAGAAGAGGCGGTAAGCGCGTCCCGCGAGCTGATAGCTCTGGGGCCAAAAACTGTGCTGGTGAAACATCTCGCGCGTGCAGGGCTTAGTAAGGACCGTTTTGAGATGCTGCTGGTGACGAAAGACGATGCCTGGCATATCAGCCGTCCGCTGGTGGATTTTGGCCCACGTCAGCCGGTAGGGGTTGGGGATGTGACCAGCGGTCTGCTGTTGGTGAAACTCCTGCAGGGTGCAACGCTGCGAGATGCCCTGGAGCATGTCACCGCGGCGGTATACGAAATCATGATTGCGACGAAAGAAATGCAGGAGTATGAATTACAGGTCGTTGCGGCACAGGATCGTATTGCTAAGCCGGAACACTATTTTAGCGCAACGCAGCTTTAAAATATGCCGGGTGGCGCTGCGCTTACCCGGCCTACTCAACCCGTAGGCCCGTGCAAGCGCAGCGCCGCCGGGCGATGTTAGTTAAGACCTTCCGCTTTCAGCGCTGCAGCTACCGCAGGACGTTCTGCCATGCGTGTCATATACGATGCAATATGGTCTAACCCTTCCAGGTTCAGCTTAACCGCGCGCGCCCAGCGCAGTACGGTAAACAGGTACGCATCGGCAATTGTGAAACGCGAACCACAAATCCACTGGTCGTCTTTCAGCGATTCGTTAACGTACTGCAGCTTTTTCTCAAGAAGCGCACGCAAGGTGGGTTTGTACTCTTCTGGCGTATCGGGACGGAACAGCGGCGTAAAGCCTTTGTGCAACTCGGTCGCAATGTAGTTCAGCCACTCCAGCGTTTTATAGCGAGAAACCGTACTTACCGGTGCCAGTAACTGGCGATCGGGCACGCTATCTGCCAGAAACTGCATAATCGCCACACCCTCGGTCAGCAGAGTACCGTCATCCAGCAACAGTGCCGGAACTTGTCCCTTCGGGTTGATGGCAAGAAAATCATCACCGTTTTCCAGACGTTTTTTCATCAGATCAACGCCATCCAGCGTAAAATCTTTGCCGCTCTCGCGCAGGGTAATATGGGAAGCAAGAGAGCACGCGCCCGGTTTATAGAACAGTTTCATCGGTAACTCCTTTTTTGCTGAGGTTTCAGCTATGTTAGTGCGCGAACGGGTAAAAAAAAAGCCGCTAATGCATTAGCGGCTTCTGTTATGTCGTTTCTCAATGATATTACGCGGTAGCGGTTTTAGTCGCTTTAGCGGTCTTGTCGTCGTCCTGAGTCATACGATTCAGTTTCGGTGCCGTCAGCAGCATCAGAGCAGCGATGACTGCTGTAGCGATACCAATCTGCATGAATACAGTACCGTAGACGTTCAGAGAGACCAGTGGGTCAGTGACGTTATCCGGAACGGCCATCAGGTTTGCAATCTTACCTGCAATGATTGCTGCGCCGGCAGTGGTCAGGAACCAGCTACCCATAATGAAGCCCATCAGACGCTGTGGTACCAGCTGTGCAACCATCGCCAGACCCAGACCGGAGATCATCAGTTCACCGATAGACTGCAGAGCGTAGCTCAGGATCAGCCAGTTAACGGAAACGATACCTGCATCAGTCGCGAATTTGGTACCCAGTGGCAGCACCAGGAAGGCGCCGGAGCACAACACCATGCCGATGGCAAACTTGTGCGGCATTGGCAGACGGTCACCCATCTTGTTATAGATAGCGGCCAGAATTGGGCTGCCAATCATAATCCAGAACGGGTTCAGGGCCTGATACTGCTCCGGTTCGAATGCGATACCCAGAATTGAGTGCTCAACGTTACGAATGGCGAAGAAGTTCAGAGAGGTTGGCATCTGGCTGTACAGTACGAAGAAGATAATCGCTTCCAGCATCAGAATGAACGCCACAATCATCTTACGACGCGCGGCACCCTGCATGGCGAAGGCTTCTTTTGCGAAGATAATCACGATACCCAGTGCAACCACACCCAGAACCGCACGTGCGATACCCTGGTTGTGCAGCAGCCAGGTCGCGATTGCAGCAAGGATCACAACGCCTACAATGGTCGCCAGCAGTTTACCCACATGTACGGGTTCGAAGTCAGGTTTTGAACCGTAGTTTTTAACCCAGCGTTTGCAGAAGGCAAAGTTGACAACGGTGATCAGCATACCGACCACGGACAGGGAGAACGCCACGCTCCAGCCGAATTTAGCGGCCAGCCACGGTGTTGCCAGCATGGAGAAGAAGGAACCGATGTTCACGGACATGTAGTACATGGTGAATGCACCGTCCAGACGCGGGTCATCTTTGCTGTAACAGGTAGAGAGCAGGGAAGACGGGTTCGCTTTGAACAGCCCGTTACCCACGGCGATGGTCGCCATGCCCATATACACGACAGCAGCATCATGACCAGACCACGCAACCAGCGCATAACCGATTGCCAGTACAATGGCACCCAGCATGATAACGCGTTTAGTACCGAGAACTTTATCACCCAGCCAGCCGCCGATTGCGACCAGACCGTAAACCAGAGCACTGAAGGAGGAGAACAGCGTGATGGAATCGGCTTCGGACATACCCAGCTGTTTTACCAGGTAAACCGCCATGATCCCTTGCAGGCCGTAATAACCAAAACGCTCCCATAACTCGATAGAGAAGATGAGATAGAACGCTTTTGGTTGTTTAAAAGCGTTAAGACTTACGCTTTCATCTGTTGGTTTATTGTTTGCAGTAGACACATATACCTCTTTTTTTACATCCCATATTAACGGGGGTGTTCATAGCGTGATGGCCGTAGTCAATACGCCTTATAGTTATTTTGGGAGGAGAAACGGCGGGTAATGTTCACTATCCTGCTCCATCTGGCAATACGTTTGTAATAATCTGTTACATATATCTTGGGTGGTATAATCGTCGGTTTATATAAATGTTATTCAGCGTTAAATTTCATGCAATGAGTAAAGGTAGTTTTTTCGACTGGTAATGACCGGTCATGATTAGGTTTTGGCGATATGTTCTGCTATTTGCCGCCTGGTGCAGTGATATAGCCCATATTCTGAAAAATAGCTGGTCTTATCTACGGTGATGGGAGAGGTGTGTCTTGTCAGATAAAGGGTTTAGGCCGATTTTGACAACAAAAAATCAACATGAAGTTATCAGGGTGATCGCGATCACAGATATATAGAAATTTTTGGATATAAAAAAACTATTAACCTGTTTGAGCGTTAAATGGCCGAACAAGTGACAAGCCAGGGTAAGCAACAGGCGGACAAATAACGGCCAAAAGAAGAGCGTTTGGTAGCCCTTCTTTTAGCGGGGGAATTAGTCGATCAGGGATACACTTTTTCTTTGTATTCGCAGAGATCTTCAATGATGCAGGAGCCGCAGCGAGGCTTACGGGCAATGCAGGTATAACGCCCGTGCAGAATCAGCCAGTGGTGGCAGTCAACCTTAAATTCGGCAGGAACCACTTTGAGCAGTTTCTCCTCAACCTGCTCGACATTTTTGCCGGGTGCGAAGTTGGTGCGGTTAGATACGCGGAAGATATGCGTGTCGACAGCGATAGTCGGCCAGCCAAATGCCGTATTTAGCACAACGTTCGCGGTTTTTCGACCTACACCGGGTAACGCCTCAAGCGCCGCGCGATCTTCCGGCACTTCGCCACCGTGCTGTTCCAGCAGGATCCGGCAGGTCTTAATCACGTTCTCCGCTTTGCTGTTAAACAGGCCGATGGTTTTGATATAAGACTTCACGCCTTCCACGCCCAGTTCCAGCATGGCCTTCGGCGTATTGGCAACAGGATAGAGCAGGGCGGTGGCTTTATTGACGCTTACATCGGTAGCTTGTGCAGAGAGCAGCACGGCGATCAGCAGCTCAAACGGGGAGTTAAAGTTCAACTCTGTCGTCGGGTGTGGGTTCTCGTCCCTCAGACGAGTCAGGATCGCAATGCGCTTTTCTTTATTCATGAGGCCTTCTCGGGTATCCCTTCCTGGACGCTGCGCTCTGCCGCGCGGCGCTTACGTTTCTCATCAATCAGGTATTTTATCGCCAGCATCATGCCGAGGCCAATAAATGCGCCTGGCGGCAGCATGGCCAGCAGAAATGGCGTATCGGTGTGGAACACTTCAATGCGCAGCGCCCTGGCCCAGCCGCCCAGCAGCGCGTCTGCACCGTCAAACAGCGTACCGTTGCCGAGGATTTCACGTATTGAGCCCAGCACAAACATGGCTCCCGTGGCGCCCATACCAATCGAAAAACCATCCAGCGCCGACATGGCCGGACTATTTTTCACCGCGAAGGCTTCCGCGCGTCCAACCACGATACAGTTGGTGACGATAAGCGGAATAAAGATGCCCAGCGACTGATACAGACCGAATGCGTAAGCGTTAATCAGCATCTGGACGATACTCACGACCGAGGCAATGATCATGACGTAAATCGGAATACGGATTTCCGACGGCGTCCAGCGGCGCAGGGCTGAGATGGAGAGGTTGGTCAGGGTCAGTACCAGGGTGGTCGCCAGACCCAGACCAAGCGCGTTGGTGGCGGTGGAGGTGACCGCCAGCAATGGACACATTCCCAGAAGCTGTACCAGCGCGGAGTTGTTCTTCCACAACCCCTGGACAATAACTTCTTTAACCTGGCTCATGATTACTCCTCACAGGCCGGAAGATTGTTGATGTGCGCGGGCAGCGTTTCAGCATACAGCCCGGCTCGTTTTACGGCGTTAACCACGGCGCGTGGGGTGATGGTCGCCCCGGTGAACTGGTCGAACTCGCCGCCATCTTTCTTCACCGCAAAGGCAGTATCTCCTTCGCCATGAATCACTTTACCGGCAAAATGCAAAATCCAGTCGCTCAGACGGGTTTCAATTTTATCGCCAAGACCCGGCGTCTCATGATGTTCCGTTACGCGGGTGCCCAGTATCGTACCGGAGAAATCGCTGCCAACGAGCAGTTGAATGGCACCGGAATAGCCATCGGGGGCGGTCGCTTCCATCACCGCGCCCACCGGTTTATCCCCTTTACGGGCGATAAAGACGCGATGTGCGCCTTTGCCTAACTGCGGTGCCTGGACGATGAAACAGCTTTGCTGCAGGTCATTATCGTAGAAATCAGACGGGATCACCTGATCGAACAGCGCTTTTTGCTGCTTCGAAGCCTGTTCTTCGATGGTCGTTTTGGTCAACGAATTCACCAGTGCCGTCAGCCCAGTCAGGACCGCGGCGAAGACAGCCAGCGTAACGCCGTGTTTTTGCATTGTTTTTAACATGGCGAAACCCTTAACGATGTCCGTACACGCGCGGACGCGTGTAATAGTCGATGAGCGGAACGGTAATGTTGGCGAGCAGGACGGCAAATGCCACACCATCCGGATAGCCACCAAAGCTGCGGATCAACCATACCAGCAACCCAGCCAGCGCACCGAAGATCAGGCGGCCACGGTTGGTCGTTGACGCGGTAACCGGATCCGTCAGGATAAAGAATGCGCCTAACATGGTCGCGCCGGAGAGCAAATGCAACTGCGGGCTGGCCAGTGACTCGGGGGAGAACACCCAGCCCAGCGTGGCACAAACCGCCAGCGTCACGAGGAAGCTGACCGGGATATGCCAGCGAATGGCTTTTTGTTGCAGCAGGAACAGACCGCCCAGCAGATACGCCAGGTTAACCCACTGCCAGCCTGCGCCTGCCAGCACGCCACTGTAGATGGCTGATTTCATAATCTGTTCAACGCTGTGACCCGCGTGCAGGGACGTTTTAAACGTATCGAGAGGCGTCGCCTGGCTGATACCATCCACGCCCATACGCAGCGTGTTCATATCAGCGCCGAGTGCGGTATGGCCGGTAAAGATCACGTGAAGGGCATCCATAAAGCCCGGAACCGTTGCCGCAATCTCATGCGGTGGCAACCAGCTTGTCATCTGTACCGGGAAGGAGATCAGCAGCACCACGTAGCCGATCATTGCCGGGTTAAACGGGTTATGACCGAGTCCACCATACAGTTGTTTGGCAATTATCACTGCGAAGACGGTACCGAGTATCACCATCCACCATGGGGCAAACGGTGGAATACTGATGGCCAGCAGCAGGCCGGTCAGTAGCGCGGAGTTGTCGGCAAGGATGCGGGAAACTACCATCTTGCGCAGTTTAAGCACCAGGGCTTCAGCGGCTAAGGCGCTGACACAGCCCAGGACTATCTGGAACAGGGTTCCCCAGCCGAAAAACCAGCACTGAACGGCAATGCCCGGCAGCGCGGCCAGGCAGACCAGCATCATAATGCGCGATGTCTGGCGCTGGTTGTGGGTGTAAGGGGAACTTGCGATTCTGAAAACCATTTAATCCTCGTTAACTGCTTGCTGTGCGGCTTTCTTCGCCTGAACGCGCGCGATGGCAGCGGCGACGGCAGCTTTGCGCGGGTCGTCATTTGCGGCCTGAGGTTGCTCTTCCTGTTGCGCCGCTTTACGGGCTTTAGCGCGTGCAATTGCTGCTTCAACAGCGGCTTTGCGCGGGTCGACCGGCATTTCGGGTTCGGTTGTCTGCGTCTGTTGTGCTGTCTTACGGGCTTTGGCACGGGCTATTGCCGCTTCGACGGCAGCTTTGCGCGGGTCCACCGCCTCTTTCTCGACTACCACGTTTTGCTCACCGGCTTTTCGGGCTTTGGCGCGGGCAATTGCCGCTTCAACGGCGGCTTTCCGTGGATCAACCTCAACTTCAGCCTGAGCTGTTTGCGCTTTTTCAGCCTGACGGGCGCGAGCCGCTGCTTTACGCGCTTCGCGGGCGGCAATCGCTTCGCTATTATCCGGTTTCTCACCCGCCGGGATGACCACGGTTTGGGCTGCGGTCGCTTTTTTCTCGCGAACGCGCGCCAGTGCCGCGTTAATGGCATCCTGATCTTTCTCACCTGGCTGAACAGCAGCCTGCTTATGGCGCTCCTGACGAGCCGCTTTTTCGCGCTCCAGTCGAGCCTGGCGCGCTTCAAAGCGGGCTTTTGCTTCGGCTGCACGTTTTTCTTCCATTGAGATGGCATAAATTTCAGCCTTCTCCTGGCGGAAATACTGCACCAGTGGAATGTTACTTGGGCAAACCCAGGCGCAGGCTCCGCATTCAATACAGTCAGCCAGATTATGGGCTTGTGCTTTGTCGTGCAGTTGGCCTTTACTGTACCAGTACAACTGCTGCGGAAGCAGGTCCGCCGGGCAAGCGTCGGCACAGGCACTACAGCGGATACAACCTTTCTCCTCCTGCTCTTCGCCCATTTCGATTGGAGAAGGCGCAAGCAGGCAGTTCGTGATTTTGACCACCGGGACATCCAGCCACGGCAGGGTAAAGCCCATCAGTGGGCCGCCCATGATCACCATCTGGTCGCTGCCAGGGCAAAACTCAGCCTGTTCCAGCAGGTGACGAACCGGCGTTCCCAGTCGCGCCCAGACGTTCCCCGGACGCGAGACAGACTCTCCGGTCAGCGTTACCACGCGCTCGGTCAACGGCTCGCCGTCAATCACCGCGCGCTTCACCGCATAGGCGGTCCCGACGTTTTGCATCAGCACACCGATATCTGAGGAGCGTCCACCGTGTGGCACTTGTTTACCGGTAAGAATCTGCGTCAGCTGTTTTGCGCCACCAGAAGGGTACTTGGTTGGAATGACGCGCAGGGCGATATCATGGCTACCGGCCAGTACGGCGCGCAGCATTGAGATGGCCTGTGGTTTATTGTCTTCAATACCAATCAGTACTTCTTTCGGCTGCAGAATGTGCGCGAGAATGCGAATACCTTCCACCACCTGGGCGGCGCAATCCTGCATCAGACGATCGTCTGCGGTGATATAAGGCTCGCATTCAGCAGCATTGATAATCAGCGTCTGTATTTTATCGCCACCGCCATGCAGTTTGACACCGGTAGGGAAGCCTGCGCCGCCCAGTCCGGCCACACCGAACTGATGAATACGCTCGATGAGCTCATCGCGACTCCGGTTGCGGTAGTCGCCCCAGCCGTCACGCTCGATCCAGCGATCTTCACCGTCGGCTTCAATAATGACGCTCAGTTCTGAAAGTGCTGACGGGTGAGCCACCGTATGCGGAGCGATTGCCATCACTTTGCCAGATGTTGGCGCGTGTACAGGCAGCATTCGTCCCCGGCCAAAGGTCAGCGGCTGGCCGCGAAGAACCGTATCACCTTCTTTCACACACAGCTCGCCCTCCGCGCCAATATGCTGCTTGAGAGGCATGATGTAACGCGTCGCCAGCGGAATTTGACGCAGTGGGGTGCCGTTGGACTGGGTTTTCATCTCCGGCGGATGAATACCGCCGTCAAAGTCCCAGATCTTCTCTTTTCTGAAAGCAGAAAATAACTTAAGCATGTTGTTCCACAGGAATGTTGCGAACCGGAATGGTTTGAAGATCCCACTTCCAGCTTTCGGTAGTCGTTTCAACCGGGCGCAGTTCAATACATTGCGTCGGGCATGGCGCTACGCAGAGGTTGCAGCCAGTACACAGATCAGCGACGACAGTGTGCATGGCGCGGGTTGCGCCAACGATGGCATCTACAGGGCAGGCCTGAATACATTTGGTACAGCCGATGCAGTTTGCTTCGTCGATCACAGCAAGGGCGCGAACCGGCTCCTGGACGTCTGCATCGCCATCAATCGGCTGCGGGTCAACGTTCAGCAGAGCCGCAATTTTCAGCATTACCGCCTCACCACCCGGTGCACAGCGGTTAATTTTTTCACCCTGAATCCCTACCGCTTCGGCATAGGGGCGGCAACCGGGATAGCCACACTGTCCACATTGGCTTTGTGGAAGAAGCTCATCAATTTTTTCAACAACAGGATCGTCCTCTACCGCAAAACGGCGGGAGGCGTAACCCAGGATAAGGCCAAACACCAACCCCAGGACGCTGATAGAGGCGATGGCAATCCAGATAGCATTCATTACAACTTCACCAGACCACTAAAGCCCATAAAGGCCAGAGACATTAAACCTGCGGTCACCAGCGCAATCGCGTTACCGCGAAACGGCGCAGGGATATCCGCTGCGGCGAGGCGCTCACGAATAGAGGCGAACAGCACCATCACCAGAGAAAAACCGACGGCCGCAGAAAAACCATACAGTGCCGATTGCATAAAGTTATGCCCAAGGTTGATGTTCAGCAGCGCTACGCCGAGCACGGCGCAGTTGGTGGTAATCAACGGCAGGAAAATCCCCAGCAGGCGATAGAGCGCCGGACTGGTTTTGCGTACCACCATTTCGGTAAATTGCACAACCACTGCAATAACCAGAATAAAGGCCAGCGTACGGAGATAGGTTAACCCCAACGGGATAAGGATCCAGGTATCAATCCACCACGCGCAAATAGACGCCAGCGTCATGACAAAGGTGGTCGCCAGCCCCATGCCCATTGCAGTTTCCAGTTTTTTGGAAACGCCCATAAATGGACATAGGCCAAGGAACTTCACCAGGACGAAGTTGTTAACCAGCACTGTGCCGACAAAGAGCAGTAAGTAATCGGTCATTATTTAGCCTGAAATAAAAAAGCCGCCTATTATCGGATAAACCAACGCAGGCGACAACAGGTTATCTGTAAGGTTATTACGGGTTCACAAAGGTGTTTTTCACCCGTGTCGAACGCTTAAAATAGGGCACCAGCAGCGCAGCGGCCAGTAAAGGGAAAAGTAGCTGGCGGACGGCCAGGGCGTCAGAAACCGGCGAAAAAGCAAAAGCTTTTACCGCCAGCAGGACCGAAATCAGCAGCCAGATAATGTAATGCTTAGGCACACTTTTACGGCGCTTAAAGAAAGCGATGGTCAGCCACAGCGTGTAGTACCACATCCCTATCGCGAAAACGAACGATACAAACCACATCGCAATATTAAGCACACTTTGCGACATCAGCGTCTGGATGGCATGCGGGGTAATCAGTGCGGTGGTATAAAGCAGCAGCGCAAGTGATGCGCTTAATAAGGCAACCAGCAGCCATGCCAGTGGGGCGATTAACCAGCCTCCAATGCGTTCTCCAGGCGTTGCGGTCATAAACTCTCCCATAATCTGCGCGAAATGTTGTACAGCCAGTTTGCAGGGCGGAGAGTATATAACATTTCGCGCTGATGGCTACTTTCTTATAAAACGTAACGCCAGACAGACTTAGGCACTTCACCCACATTGAACAAACGGCCTCCGGAGACCAGTTCCGCACGGCGATGGTCAGCGGCACGATACATGTTGATGATTTCCTGATTATCCGACAGGGTGTAGTTCAGATGGTCAAACAGTTTTTCCAGGCTTTCAAGGGAATTGATCTTGCGAAATTTTAATAAATAGTCCTGAACTGTCATATTAATAATTTTCCATATAAAAGTGAGTAATACCAGTTAAGGTAATTCGTTCGAATAATAAACGGATTAATAAAGACGTAAACAGCCCACTCAGGTAATGCGACTAAATTAGGAGTTTTCTTTGCTGAAAGTTTCAGGCATCAAATGATGCCTGGAAGAGAAGGTTAACCGTGTTCACCAGGGCTGGCAATACGTAACTGACATATTGTGTCACTCTTTATTGCAGTAACCGGTTACTTAGGTTGGGCGACTGTGACAGGCTCCGGCGGTTGGTAGTTATCGATATGGCTGGCAACGCCAAGCAAAATGACCGATACCCCAAGAACAATCCATCCCGCTAATTCAATGATTCGATTAATAATTGACGTCATGATTCGTAGTTGTAATTTATCCATAAATACAGGGAGCAGATGTTACAGCGGCGTTTCCCCGGCGGCAAGTGCTTTGGGAACGGTTCCCTTAAACAAAATCAGGTGGTTAATACTATGTAACAAAAACAACCCATACAACCTGCTATTTTAAGTCATATGGCACATTATTAATCTGTGGTAATGCCAGGCTAGCCAGTGTGAAATAAGAACGCCATAAAAGAGGATGACACTATGAGTGATAATATCCGCGTCGGGCTTATTGGTTATGGATATGCGGGAAAAACGTTTCATGCGCCTCTGATCGCCGGGACGCCCGGAATGGCGCTGGCTGCCGTATCCAGTAGTGATGCAACTAAAGTCCATGCCGACTGGCCTTCCGTGCCGGTTGTCTCTGAACCTAGACATCTTTTCAACGATCCGAATATTGATTTAATTATCATCCCCACGCCAAACGACACGCACTTTCCGCTGGCAAAGGCGGCGCTGGAAGCCGGCAAGCACGTGGTCGTTGATAAACCCTTTACCGTGACGTTGTCACAAGCACGCGAGCTTGATGCGCTAGCAAAGAGCCTGGGCAGGTTACTTTCGGTATTCCATAACCGCCGTTGGGACAGCGATTTTTTGACCGTAAAAAGGCTTCTCAGCGAAGGTACGTTGGGGGAGATCCTCTTTTTTGAATCGCATTTTGACCGTTTTCGCCCGCAGGTACGAAACCGCTGGCGCGAGCAGGCCGGTCCGGGCAGCGGCATCTGGTACGATCTGGCCCCGCATCTTCTGGATCAGGCCGTGAATCTGTTTGGCCTGCCGGTGAGTATGACGGTCGATCTGGCACAGCTCAGGCCTGGCGCGCAGACAACGGATTATTTCCATGCGGTTTTGAGTTACCCACAGCGTCGAATTGTGCTCCACGGGACGATGGTGGCGGCCGCAGAATCCGCGCGTTATATCATTCACGGTACGCGCGGGAGTTATGTGAAGTTCGGTCTCGACCCGCAGGAAGATCGCTTAAAAAACGGGGAGCGTTTGCCACAGGAAGACTGGGGCTATGATATGCGAGACGGTGTTGTGACGCGGGTTGAAGGTGAGGAGCTGGTGGAGGAAACCTTGCTGACTATTCCAGGTAACTACCCGGCTTATTATGCAGCTATCCGCGATGCGCTGAACGGAACGGGGGAAAATCCGGTTCCGGCAAGCCAGGCCATTCAGATTATGGAGCTGATTGAGCTGGGCATCGAATCAGCCAAACATCGCGCCACGCTCTGTCTGGCATAAGGTACAGATATTTTGTATGCCGGGTAAGGCGCAGCCGCTACCCGGCAAAAAGGCTTACGCGGTTGCCACCTTATCCCGCAGCGCCTGCTTCTCTTCAGGCGTCAGGAAAGCGATCTCCAGCCCGTTGATCTGCGCCTGACGAATTTGCTCGCGGCTCAGACCCGCCTGAGGCGCAGCAATGTTGTATTCGTGAATAATATCCACCCCCTGAACCGCCGGATCGTCAGTGTTCAGTGAGGCCAGCACACCGTGCTCAAGGAACGTTTTCAGCGGGTGCTGTGCCAGCGTTGCCACGGTGCTGGTCTGAATATTAGACGTCAGGCAAGACTCAATTCCGATGCGCTGTTCCGCCAGGAAATCCATCAGAGCGCGATCTTCTACCGCTTTTACGCCGTGGCCGATACGCTCGGCGCCCAGCCCGCGGATGGCCTGCCAGATGCTTTCCGGACCTGCCGCTTCACCTGCATGAACGGTAATGTGCCACCCGGCGTCACGCGCGCGGTTGAAATGGGACAGGAACAGACTGCCCGGGAAGCCCAGCTCATCACCGGCGAGGTCGACCGCAGTGATGGCATCGCGATGCGCCAGCAGCGCTTCCAGTTCCTGCAGGCAGGCTGCCTCACCGAACGTACGGCTCATGATGCCAATCAGACGGGCCTGGACATCAAACGTTTTACAGCCTTCGCGGACGCCTTCAATGACGGCTTCCACTACGCCTGCAACGGGCAGGTTGTGGGTCATCGCCATATAGCCTGGCGAGAAACGCAGTTCGACGTAATGCAGACCGTTACGGGCGGCATCTTCGATGTTCTCGAACGCCACGCGGCGGCAGGCATCCAGCGAGGCCAGCATCTTCACGCCCCAGTCGAGTTTACTCAGGAAGCTGACCAGGTCAGGTTCATTGGAGGTGACCTGAACATGAGGGATCAAGGACTCAAGTGTCTGAGCAGGAAGCGTTAAATTGAACTGGCGGCCAAGATCGAGGATGGTTTGGGCACGAATGTTACCGTCAAGGTGACGATGAATATCAGTTAATGGCAGGCGTGTATCAATCATGGTCGCACTCTTTTCTGGTTAAAGTGCGCCATATTATAAAAACAAAACGAGGTAAAAAGCTATTTGCGCAATGGAATATTCCGTTGCGCAAATGAATTACAGTAGCGTGTTAATCCCGGCGATAAGGCGTTGAACCCCTTGTTCCAGCTTGCTGCGCGGGCAGCCAGCATTCAGGCGCACGAAGCCATTTCCCTCTTTGCCGTAGGTATTTCCTGGCATGATGGCGACTTTTTGCTTCTCGATCAGCACTTTTTGCAGCGCCCGGTCGTCAATGTTCAGTGGGCGCAGGTCAATCCAGGCCAGATAGGTCGCTTCTGGCGGCTGCCAGTTCAGTTTCGGAAAAGCGCTGTTTATTTCCTGCGCGATATACGACAAATTTTCTTCCAGATAACGCCGCAAGGCATCCAGCCACGGCTCTCCCTGCTGATAGGCGGCGATATGTGCCGTCAGTGCCAGCACGGAAGGGGAAGAGAGTCCGTCCCGGCCTTTCAACGCGCTAAGATAACCGTTACGGCTTTCTTCATCACCAATCAGGCCGTAAGCGCCGGTCAACGCCGGAATATTGAAACTTTTCGAACCGGAGGTGAGAAGCGCCCATTTGCCCCGTGCTACCGCGTTCCACGGCGTGTGACGACGATCTCCCCACACCATGTCCATATGTATTTCATCGCTGATCACCGCCACGTCATAGCGTGCGCACAGTTCCGCCATGTGGGTCAACTCATCCCGCGTCCAGACCTTGCCGGTCGGGTTTTGCGGGCTGCACAGCAGCAAAATTTTGTTTTCAGATTTTGCAAGGGCCGCTTCCAGCGCAGCCATATTTCCCTGCCAGCCTGCGGCATGCTTTTCCATCTCGACGGGCACCACATGACGAGCATTGCCTTCAATGGCTTTGTAAAACGCATCGTATGCCGGGGTGTGTACCACCACGCCGTCGCCGGGGTTTGACCAGAGACGAATCAATTCAGAGACCATATAAATGACGGAAGGACCATAAACGACGGTTTCCGTATTAATCTGGCTGTTAAACCGCTGCTGGAACCAGTGCGCGACGGCGGCCAGGAACTCCTCGTTCTTCCAGCGACTATAGCCAAACACGCCGTGATGAATGCGCTGTTGCAGCGCATCGGTAATGCAGGGGGCGGTGGTGAAATCCATATCCGAGATAGTGAAGGGCAGCAAATCGGCCGCGCCAAAACGGTCGGCGACGTAATCCCACTGTGTACACCAGGTGCCGTGACGATCCACGACGGGAGAAAAATCAAACATGACGTACGTCCTTAAAGTAAAACCCCCTCATGGTGAGGGGGCTGAGGCATCAGGCTTCGACAGTTCGCATCAGGGTCGCCAGCTCATCTTTCACTGACTGTACCTGTGGGCCGATAACCACCTGCAAATTGTGCTGATTTAGTTGCACCACGCCGATGGCCCGGTTGGCTTTCAGGGCGTTGGTGTCTACTTTCGACATATCCGCCACTGACAGACGCAGACGGGTAATGCAGTTATCCAGAGAGGTGATGTTATCCGCACCGCCCAGTGCCGCCAGAATAGCAGGGGTGTTATAGCCGGATTTACCCACGGTCCCGGCAACAGCCTGCTCAACATTGCTCGCTGTATCGGTATCACGACCTGGCGTTTTCAGATTAAAGCGGGTGATGGCGAAGCGGAAGATACCGTAATACACCGCGAACCAGATAGCCGCCACGACCGGCACCAGATACCACTTGGTGGACAGGCCGTGCAGAATACCGAACACCACGAAGTCGATCACGTTGCCGTCGGTGTTGCCGATGGTAACCCCCAGTACCGCCATCACGGTAAAGCCCAGACCGGTCAGCACGGCGTGGATGAGATACAGCACCGGTGCGACGAACAGGAACAGGAATTCGATTGGCTCAGTGGTACCGCCTACCACGCAGGCGATCACGCCGGAAATCAGCAGGCCTTTAATTTTATGACGATTCTCCGGGCGTGCACAGTGGTACATTGCCAGCGCAGCGCCAGGAAGGCCGCCGAGGAAGGCAGGCATTTTCCCCTGAGACAGGAAGCGGGTTGCACTTTCGGAGAAGCCGTGCGTAGTTGGGCAGCTTAACTGTGCCTGGAAGATAGTCAGTGCACCGCTCACATCGTGACCGCACACCTCCATGGTACCACCCGCTTCGGTGAAGCGAATCAGAGCCACGAGGATATGTTGCAGGCCAAACGGCAGCAGCAGGCGTTCACCGGTACCGAAGATCATCGGTCCAAAATCTCCCGCGCCGTTAATGATGCGCCCAATGCCGTTGATACCCATCGCAAAGACTGGCCAGATCAGCGGAATGATCAAACCAAACAGACCCATTACCACCAGGGTAATAATCGGCACAAAGCGGGTACCACCGAAGAATGCCAGCGCATCCGGCAGACGGATATTGTGGAAGCGTTCGTGCAACATCCAGATGATCACCCCGGCGATCACCGCACCGAGGATCCCGGTATCAATAGACTGGATACCAATCACGCTCTGAATGTTGTTAGCTTTCAGCACAGCGGCGTCGGTGGTAGGCAGAATGCCTTTCGCGGTCAGCCAGAAGTTAACGGCCAGGTTCATCACCGCGTAACCCACAAAACCGGCAAACGCGGCCACGCCTTTATTCTCGCGCGCCAGACCCAGCGGGATAGCAATACAGAACATCACGGGCAGGAAACTGAAGGCAAAGGAGCCGACCTTACTCATCCAGATAAAGATCGCCTGCAGCACTGGCGCGCCGAGGAACGGGATCAGCGTGATGACGTCTTTACTGCTGAGTGAACTGCCGATCCCGAGCATGATCCCGCAGAACGAGAGGAGTGCCACGGGCAGCATAAAGGTTTTACCCAGTTGCTGGAAAAACTCCCACAGCGATATTTTTTGTGCTGCTTTCGCCGTCATAAAACGACTCCTTTATTGTTAAAATCAGTTTATCTGCTTCAATGCTGCGAGAAGATAAAACGTTTTATCAAAGTTTAGTCCGCGCTAAATCACATTCTCAGGCTTTGACTGGTAGTATAAAGATAACGTATTGATAAAACGTTTTACCGATCTCATTTCAGGGAGTCACGCCGACACATGGCTGTAGCGAAAAAAATCACCATCAACGATGTTGCGCTGGCGGCGGGTGTTTCCGTCAGCACCGTTTCTCTGGTGCTAAGCGGGAAAGGGCGGATCTCTCCTGCGACCGGCCAGCGGGTGAACGAGGCGGTTGAACAGCTGGGCTTTGTGCGTAACCGCCAGGCATCGGCGCTGCGCGGTGGGCAAAGCGGGGTGATCGGTTTGATTGTTCGTGACCTGACGTCTCCCTTCTATGCAGAACTGACTGCAGGGTTAACCGAGGCGCTTGAAGCGCAGGGACGGATGGTCTTTCTGCTGCACGGTGGCCGTGAAGCCGATCAGCTGCTTTCCCGCCTGGATATGTTGCTTAACCAGGGTGTCGACGGGGTGATTGTCGCCGGGGCGTCAGGCGTAGGCAGTGAGCTGTGTGAACGAGCCGCCGAAAAAGGTGTGCCTTTGGTCTTTGCCTCGCGCGCCAGTTACCTGGATGAGGCTGATACGCTGCGCCCGGATAACATGCAGGCCGCACAAATGTTAACCGAACATCTTATTCGTCGCGGTCATCAGCGCATTGCCTGGCTCGGCGGCAAAAGTTCGTCCCTGACCCGGGCCGAGCGGGTAGGCGGCTACTGCGCGACGCTGATTAAATACGGCCTGCCATTCCACAGTGAATGGGTCGTTGAGTGCGAATCCAGCCAAAAGAAAGCGGCGGAAGCGATAAGCGCGTTGTTGCGCAGCAGCCCGACGATCAGCGCCGTGATTTGCTATAACGACGTGATCGCCATGGGAGCCTGGTTTGGGCTGATCCGCGCCGGGCGTCAGAGCGGCGAGGGCGGGGTAGAAACCTTCTTCGGCCATCAGGTGGCGCTAGGGGCATTTGCCGACGTCGGCGAAAACGCGCTGGACGATCTTCCAATCGTCTGGGCCACGACGCCCGCGCGGGAGATGGGCTACACGCTGGCAGACAGGATCATGCAGCGCATCGAGAATACGGATGTCCAGGCCGGGCATCAGATTGTGGCGGCGCGGTTGGTGACGGTGAAATAGACGCCTCTGCACCACCCGGCAATAAAAAACCCCTCATGCGAGGGGTTTTGACGTTTACTGCTGCGGTGCAGCCGGTTCAGCTGGCGCTGCCGGTTCAGCCGGGTCCGGCATCCCCAGAGCCGGCATACCAAACATGCCGACGAAGTCTTCCAGCGGCATTTTATCGCCGTTGAGCGTGACCTGGCCGTTGGCGTACTGCAGGCTGGTGGAAATCGTGTTGTTCTCCACCTTGGTGATGCGGAACATCTGGCCCATCGCCGCCAGGCCTTTCACCTGCTGGTTCGCCAGCTTGCCGGCGTCTTCATCACCGTAGCCTTCCAGTTTCGCAATTTGGGTCATAAACTCGGTTGCCATCTCCATAGGGATGGTCAGCTTGCTGTCGAGCGATTTCACGCTGCGATCGACTTCCTGCGCCAGCGTTTGCGGTTCACCCGTGGCAGTTGCCGGATCTTTCAGGAAAAGAGACAGGTTAAAGTTGGTTTCACCTTTGCTGTTTTTCCAGCTCAGTGGCGCAACGGTTATCACCGGCTCGCCTTTCAGCAGGATCGGCAGGTTATTGAACAGCACCGCTATCGCCTGCTGCTGATATACCTCAGGGTTCTGCTGCAGTGCGGTATCGGTCAGCAGCGCCTGGCTCTCTTTGCTGTATTTCTGGCTAAACTCGTGCCACGCCTGGCCGTCGATATTGCCGATCTTCAGAGAGAGTTTGCCGGTGCCCAGATCCTGATTCTGCACTTTCAGGCTCTTCAGCGTGTAGTCCAGTTGAGTATTGATACTCTTACCGTCTTTGGAAACGTCGGATTTGCCGTTGACGTCCATGCCTTCCAGCACGGCCATCTCTTTTCCTTCAACCGCAATGGCAACCTTATCGAGAGACAGTTTTTGATCGCCGATACGCTCTTTAAAATCGGTCATTCGGCTATTGCCGTCGGCTTTCAGATTATTGAAGGTGAGCTGAACTTTCTGGTTGTATTCATTGACGGCATTGACCAGGCCACTTTCCGCTTCACCCGTCAGGGAGAACACGTTTCCGTCGCGGTCAGCATCAAGCTTGAAGTTACCGCCGCTGAAGGCGACTTTCTCATTCTCTTTCTCGTAGTTCAGCGCTTTCAGGGCAATATCGGAACTCGTGTCACCGGCATAGCTGATGCGGGTGTTAATCTCGAAAGGTGATTCATTCTTCGCCAGGTCGAACAGCGGTTTGGTCAGGTCGTTGTTCACCAGTACGGTGTGAACGGATGCCATCGACGGGATCAGGTTAAAGGACTTCAACTGCGCCAGAGGCAACGGACCGTGGCTGACCACTTCATCCAGCACCACACTCTGGCCCGATTTCAGCCAGCCGTTTTCAGTACCGGCAACCGGCTTCACCACAACCTGCATATGGCTGGTAAATACGCCGCGCTGATAATTCTGGTAGCTCAGCTCAAGACCTGCTTCCGGCGCGCTGCGTTTAAGCTCGCTGTTAGCCTGCGCCACCATCTCAGCCAGACGGCCTTCCAGCTGTTTCCCGGTAAACCAGGAGGCACCTGTCCAGACCACGCCTAACGCTACAATCACTCCAACCGCTACGACCGATTTTTTCATTGCGACTATCCCTAAAATGAAACCAGGCGGTAGACACCGCCCGGAGATATAAAGCCAGCAACTAGCTTAGCAAGAGTTGTTAAAAAATTCAGTAAGTCCCTATAGCTTATTAAAAACGCGCGCCAGGCGGCCTTTACCGCTAATGCTAACCGGAGATTCATTGGCCGCAACGAAAGCCGACTCGCCCGGCTTGAGCACCAGACACTGTTCTCCCTTATGCAGCACCGCTTCGCCTTCTACGCAGAACAGGATCGCCGCGCTCTCCTGCGCGATGGTCGTTTCTGTCTGGCTCAGGTCGTGCAGTGAGAAAGCAAAATCCTCAACCGGGATAGGGAAGTCCAGTTCTGCGCCGTTTTTCACCGGCTGAGTCAGCAGCTCTCCGGCTGGTTTCGCCACGAACTGCACATTGGCAACCAGCTCAGGAATATCGATATATTTCGGCGTCAGACCCGCGCGCAGCACGTTGTCAGAGTTGGCCATTACCTCCAGGGCGACACCCTGCAGATAGGCGTGAGGCGTTTCGGCAAACAGGAACATCGCTTCGCCCGGGTTCAGCTTCACCACGTTCAGCAGCAGAGGAGAGAACAGACCGCTGTCGTCCGGGTAGAATTCGGAAATCAGACGGATAGTCTCCCACGGTTCACCTTGCTGCGTGTTCAGCGCCGCTTTCAGCACCGCCAGCGCATGCGATTTCTCTTCACCCTGCATGTTAAGCAGGCTGGCAAACAGCTGGCTCAGCGCGTCTGCGTTTGGGTTTTCGAGGAAGTGGGCGATAGCCTTGTTGGCACCTGCGACAGGTTGCAGCAGGGAGATGATCTCTGAAAACTCGCGGAACGCATTCATCGCCAGGAACGGGGTCAGCGCAAAGACCAGCTCCGGCTTATGGTTAGGATCTTTGTAGTTACGCTCGGCGGCATCTAACGGAATGCCTGCGGCGTTCTCTTTGGCGAAACCAATCTCAGAGGCTTTCTTGTTCGGGTGAACCTGAATGGAGAGCGGCTGGTCGGCGCACAGTACTTTAAACAGGAACGGCAACTCACCAAAACGGCTGGCAACCTTGTCGCCCAGCAGCGCGCCTTTATCGGCATCAATGACGTCGCGCAGAGCGCGAATCTGGCCGCTGGCATCTTCAATTTTTGAGCTGCTCTTCGGGTGCGCCCCCATCCACAGTTCTGCCATCGGCAGGTTGTTCGGGTTCGCGATACCGTAGAGATCCGTTAACGCAGTTTTACTTCCCCAGGCGTAGTTTTGCACTGAGTTAATGAGTTTTTGCATTATCAAGCCCTGATTCAAATGTGGAATTAACTCCGGGTATTAAAGCAATAAACCACGTGGAAGTAACCTGCGGATGTAAAAAGTCGTACTAGTCTCAGTTTTTGTTAAAAAATTGTGTAGGATAAGCTGACTCGCTTTTAAGCGGGCAGCGGAACATCTGCCCAAATAATCAGACTGAAGCAGTAAGTGAGAGAACAATGTCGAATAAACCCTTTCATTATCAGGATCCTTTCCCGCTGAGTAAGGATCAGACCGAGTATTACCTGTTAACCCGCGATCACGTTTCCGTCTCTGAGTTTGAAGGACAGGAGATCCTCAAGGTCGATCCGCAGGCGCTGACGCTGCTGGCGCAGCATGCGTTCCACGACGCTTCGTTTATGCTCCGTCCCGCGCATCAGCAGCAGGTTGCCGATATCCTGAGCGACCCGCAGGCCAGCGAGAACGATAAATACGTTGCCCTGCAGTTCCTGCGTAACTCCGATATCGCAGCCAAAGGCGTTCTGCCGACCTGTCAGGACACCGGCACGGCAATCATTGTCGGTAAAAAAGGCCAGCGCGTCTGGACCGGCGGTGGTGACGAAGCGGCGCTGGCGCACGGCGTCTACAACACCTACACCGAAGATAACCTGCGCTATTCGCAAAACGCGGCGCTGGATATGTACAAAGAGGTCAACACCGGTACCAACCTGCCTGCGCAGATTGACCTCTATACCGTAGACGGTGACGAGTACAAATTCCTCTGCATCGCCAAAGGCGGCGGTTCAGCCAACAAAACCTATCTCTACCAGGAAACCAAAGCGCTGCTCACCCCGGGCAAGCTTAAGAACTACCTGGTTGAGAAGATGCGCACCCTCGGCACCGCGGCGTGCCCGCCGTACCATATTGCCTTCGTGATCGGCGGTACCTCGGCTGAAAGCACGCTGAAGACCGTGAAACTGGCCTCAACCAAATACTACGATGGCCTGCCAACGGAAGGGAACGAGCACGGCCAGGCGTTCCGCGACGTGCAGCTTGAGCAAGAACTGCTGGAAGAAGCGCGTAATCTGGGCCTGGGTGCACAGTTTGGCGGTAAGTACTTTGCTCACGACGTGCGCGTGATCCGTCTGCCGCGTCACGGTGCATCCTGCCCGGTCGGGATGGGCGTGTCCTGCTCTGCGGATCGTAACATCAAGGCCAAGATCAACCGCGAAGGTGTGTGGATCGAAAAACTGGAAAACAACCCAGGTAAGTACATTCCGGAAGAACTGCGTAAAGCAGGTGAGGGTGAAGCGGTTCGCGTTGACCTGAACCGTCCGATGAAAGAGATCCTGGCACAGCTTTCGCAGTATCCGGTGTCGACGCGTCTCTCCCTGAACGGCACGATTATCGTCGGACGCGACATCGCGCACGCGAAGCTGAAAGAGCGTCTGGACAACGGCGAAGGGCTGCCGCAGTACATTAAAGATCACCCGATCTACTACGCAGGCCCGGCGAAAACGCCTGAAGGGTATGCTTCCGGTTCGTTAGGCCCAACCACGGCAGGCCGTATGGACTCGTACGTTGACCAGCTGCAGGCCAACGGCGGCAGCATGATCATGCTGGCGAAAGGCAACCGCAGCCAGCAGGTGACGGACGCCTGCCACAAGCACGGCGGCTTCTACCTCGGCAGCATCGGCGGCCCGGCAGCCGTGCTGGCGCAGGGCAGCATCAAGAGCCTGGAGTGTGTGGAATACCCGGAACTGGGTATGGAAGCGATCTGGAAAATTGAGGTGGAAGATTTCCCGGCGTTTATCCTCGTGGATGACAAAGGTAACGACTTCTTCAAACAGATCCAGTCTTCCCAGTGTTCGGCGTGTGTGAAGTAAGCTAAAACTCTGCCGGGTAGCGTCAGCGCCACCCGGCATAATAAAGAGCGCACAAAGCGCCATACAGTAATTCAGAAGCCATCAATACTTATCTCTTAAGCATGTGAGCAATCCCATCTTTGTTATCAAGGAGAAAGTAATGACAACGCATCGTCGCGAAACAGATTCTATGGGCGCGATCGACGTCCCGGCCGACAAACTTTGGGGCGCACAAACCCAACGCTCGCTGGAACACTTCCGCATCTCAACTGAGAAAATGCCCGTTTCGCTGATTCAGGCGCTGGCACTGACGAAACGCGCCGCAGCCAAAGTGAATCAGGACTTAGGGTTGCTGGCTTCAGAAAAAGCCTCGGCCATCATCAGCGCGGCTGATGAGGTGCTGGCAGGCAAGCACCCTGATGAATTCCCTCTGGCCATCTGGCAGACCGGTTCCGGCACGCAAAGCAACATGAACATGAACGAAGTGCTGGCAAACCGCGCAAGCGAGCTGCTGGGCGGCGTGCGTGGTATGGAGCGTAAGGTTCACCCGAATGATGACGTGAACAAGAGCCAAAGTTCGAACGACGTGTTCCCGACGGCAATGCACGTGGCGGCGGTCATCGCTATTCGCGAGCAGCTTATCCCGCAGCTCAACGTTCTGAAATCCACGCTCAACGAGAAAGCGCAGGCCTTCCGTGACATCGTCAAAATTGGCCGTACGCACCTGCAGGACGCCACGCCGCTGACGCTCGGCCAGGAGATTTCCGGCTGGGTCGCGATGCTGGAACATAACCTGAAGCATATTGAGTACAGCCTGCCGCATCTGGCGGAGCTGGCGCTCGGCGGGACGGCGGTCGGGACCGGGTTAAATACCCATCCTGAATACGCGGTGCGCGTGGCGGAGGAGCTGGCAAACATCACCGGGCAGCCGTTCGTTACGGCACCCAATAAGTTCGAAGCGCTGGCGACCTGCGATGCGCTGGTTCATACCCACGGCGCGCTGAAAGGGCTGGCGGCCTCGCTGATGAAAATTGCCAACGACGTACGCTGGCTGGCTTCGGGTCCGCGTTGCGGTATTGGTGAAATCAGCATCCCGGAAAACGAGCCGGGCAGCTCCATCATGCCGGGTAAAGTGAACCCGACCCAGTGCGAAGCCATGACTATGCTTTGCTGTCAGGTGATAGGCAACGACGTGGCCGTTAACATGGGAGGCGCATCCGGCAACTTCGAGCTGAACGTCTATCGTCCAATGGTGATCCACAACGTTCTGCAATCCATTCGGCTGCTGGCGGACGGGATGGAAAGCTTTAACGAGCACTGTGCGGTAGGTATTGAGCCAAACCGCGAGCGCATCAGCCAGTTGCTCAACGAGTCTTTGATGCTGGTGACGGCGCTCAATACCCATATCGGCTACGATAAAGCCGCCGAGATTGCCAAAAAAGCGCATAAAGAGGGGCTGACGCTGAAAGCCTCCGCCCTGGCGCTGGTCTACCTGACGGAGGCGGAGTTCGACGCCTGGGTTCGTCCGGAAGCGATGGTCGGCAGCCTGAAATAATCATCCCGCCACATACAGGTGCAGCCGCGGAATAATCAGCTGTAGCGGCTGCGCCTGAGGTCTGTAACGGTGCTGGATATTTTCAGCATCGTAATTCAGAAGTTCACCGATATCCGGCACGATAGCACCCTGATCGGCATCGTAAAGCGCAATCAGCGGTGTCGGACAGGCATACTGCACCTGTTTCTGTTGACCGGAATACCAGACGCGGGCGATAGGCTGGACCTTCACCGGGCGCTTTATTTTGAGGCGCGTGTCCGCCGGTAGCGAGGCGATGCTGTGATACTCCTGCTCCAGGCGTTCAATCCACTGTTCCCGCGACCACGGTGCCACGGTGCGCGGCGTCTTCAGACTTTTTTCCAGTTGCGCCAGAATCTCATCCTTGGTGAAGTTTTTAATGATGTGCTTATTGGCCCAGCCGAAGCGCAGCGTGGCGGGATGACGCAATACCGTCAGCGTGCGGTAGGCATTCAGGGTAATCAATCCAGGAAGCTGACGATGCACCCACTCGAACCGGGCAGCAGGGGCCAGGCCTGACTCTTCGGTGATGATCTTTTCAAATGCCGCTTTCAGAGTGTTGATATACGTAATCTGACCTTCCAGCGCTTCACGCGTTGTCGCATCGGTTTGCAGGCAGATCACGCCAGGCAGACGAACAGCCGCCTTACTGCTGCGTTGTTCTGACTGCTGCTGAATAAAAAGGTGACGATAATGTTTTAATGCCAGTTCAAATGCGGCTTTGCCGATGTGCTGTTTCACGTCGATGGTATCCAGCGGATCGTGTTCAGCCCCTTTGGCTACATCCGGTAGGGTAAAGACGCGCGCGGCCAGCAGGCGGCAGGTTTGCAAGCGTTCTGTCAGCGTAAGTAATTCATGTTCTATTTCGCGAAAGGTGCTGTTGAGCCTTTCGATGAGATCGTAAGTCGCCATAAATATACTCATTAGTTACAACATACTTATCATATAGCACAGCACGCCGGGTCAGGCCAGCGTGCGGTTTAAGTCAGGCAGGAACGGGAAGGGCGATGTTATGGTATACCGGCCAGCTAAAGCAGAAGCGCGCGCCACCGAGTTCGCTCTCCTCGCAATGCACCGTTCCGCCCATCGCCTGTGCGATAGAGTAGACAATCGCCAGCCCCAGGCCGCATCCGCCAGTGGCGCGATCGCGGCTGGGATCGAGACGCACAAACGGTTCAAACACCGTTTCTCGCGCTTCCGGGGCTATCCCCGGCCCGTCATCCTCCACCGTCAGACGAGCCTGATTGCCCTGTAAATCCAGTCCAATCTGCAATGTGCTTTCGCTGTAACGCATGGCGTTGTTGAGCAGGTTGTCCAGCACGCGCTCCATCAGGCGCATATCCAGAGCACCATAATCACCCGAGGTAACGCGGGTCAACAGCGTGCGTTGTGGGTTCACGCTCTGGACATCATCAATGTGAGTTTGCAGCCAGTCAGGCAGATCCGGCGTGCTGAGGTTCAGCTCGTTCTGCGGGCGGTCGAGGCGCGCGTAGGTCAGCAGCTCCTCAATCAGCGCTTCAAGCTGGCCAATATCGCGATTCAGAGCCTGAGATTCCGCTTCCGTCAGATTCTCGCTCATTTCAAGACGATAGCGCAGGCGAACCAGCGGCGTCCGCAGCTCGTGTGCAATCCCGTCGATCAACTGCTTCTTACTGGCGATTAGGGCATTGATGTTATCTGCCATCTGGTTAAAGGCCACGCCCAGACGTTCAAAGCTGGAACCGCTGTCGAAGTGAATACGTTCGGTAAAATGTCCCTCGCCAAAACGCTGTGCGGCGGATTCCAGTTTCAGCATGTCCTGCCAGTGTGGTCGCATCCAGATAAAAACCGGAAACGCGAGTGAAATGGCGATAAAGGCCATCAGCGCCATATCCAGCAGACGCATCTGGTGCAGATAATAGAGGTAGGGCACCGGCCCGACGGCCAACACGTAATGGCTGCGCGGAATACGCTGGATAAAGGTATATTTCTCATCCAGCGCGACAATGTCCCCGTCGCGCAGACGCTGCATGGCACGCGCGTCCAGATCGAAATCTTTCAACGGCTCAATGCGTAAATCAAACGACAGGTTCAGATCCAGCTCTTTCAGGGTCTTTGCCCAGTCGTGCGGTGGGATCTCTCTCAGCTCGCTGCGCATCAGATACAGCGAGCTTTTCATCAGGTCATCCAGCGACTGCCTGCCCGCACGTTCGGCGGTGAATTTATAGACCAGCCCGACCAGCATGGTCATCACCAGGAAGCAGACAAACAGCAGAAGATAAAACTGCACAAACAGCTTTTTCATTAACGATTCCGGATGATGAAATAATCAGGTTTCCCAGGCGTGCGGGGCAAACAGGTAACCCTTGTTACGCACGGTTTTAATGCGGTACGGCTCGGTGGCGTTATCCTGCAACTTTTTGCGCAGGCGCGATATCGCCACATCAACGCTGCGATCCATGCCGTCATAACTCACTCCGCGCAGGTTTTTCAGCAGCGCATCGCGATCCATGATTTGCCCGGCATGGGTCGCCAGCTCCCAAAGCAGGTCAAAATCGGCGGTCGAGAGCGCAATAAGCTCGTCGGAAAGCAGTACCTGACGGTTGATCGGATCAATGGAAAGCGTACCAAAACGCATCGCTTTGTGCGGCGTCAGTGACGGAGCAGGCGCCTCACGTTCGATGCTGGCGTGCTGGCGTAAATGAAGGCGCAGGCGCGCGAGCAAAACGGCAGGCGGTGTGGTTTTCAGAATGTAGTCATTGGCACCCATCTCAAGCGACAAAATATGGTTCATATCGCTGTCCAGCGAGGTGAGTAGTACGATAGGACCGTCCCAGCGGGCGCGTAGGTCGCGGCAGAGCGTCATGCCATCTTTTCCTGGCAACATGATATCCAGCAGTACCAGGTCCGGGTTTTCACGCACGACGACCTCTTCGGCGCGATCGCCACGAGGCTCAACAATGACGTCCATATCATGTTTACCCAGATAGGCGGCGATCAATTGCCCGACTTCGGGTTCGTCTTCAACATAAACAATCTTATTCATACAACGTCTGTTATCGTGAAAAATGTCAACATACACCGCAGAACCTTAACCTTCCATTAATCTTTCAAAATTAGCATCAGTTCCGTTATTCTGACTCATATTGTTACTTGATTGTTTCAGGAAAGAAAAAGTATGGGGCTGGTGATTAAAGCCGCGCTTGGGGCGCTGGTGGTGTTACTGATTGGCATTCTGGCAAAAACCAAAAATTATTATATTGCCGGGCTGATCCCACTCTTCCCGACTTTTGCGCTCATTGCGCACTATATTGTGGCCTCTGAACGGGGCACAGAAGCATTGCGAACGACCATCGTGTTTGGCATGTGGTCTATCATCCCGTATTTCCTCTACCTGTTATCGCTTTGGTATTTCACCGGTTTTCTGCGACTTCCCCTGGCGCTGAGCGGGGCAGTGGTCTGCTGGGGGCTCAGCGCCTGGGTATTAATCTTCTTCTGGAGTCGTTTTCACTAGCGCAGTGGTCGGCCTCCGTCCACGGCAAAGGTTCTGCCGGTAACGTAGCAACTGGTGAGCAGGTAATCCACAAGGTCGATCACCTCTTTTTCGCCTGGGGCGATTTTCATCAGCGACTTGTTCAGCGCCTGCTGGCGATACTCCGCATCATCGGTTTCGTTAAATAAAATCATTGCCGGAGCGATGGCATTTACCTTCACCTCGGGCGCGAGTTTGCGGGCAAACGAGCGCGTCATGTTATCCAGCGCGGCTTTACTGGCTGCATAGGCAATGTGCTTGTCGCTGCCACGCTCCACCACATAATCGGTGAAATGAATAATGTCACCCGCAGCATGCCCGTGGCCGCGCAGCAGATCCTGCAGCGCGTGATTAAGCAAATAGGGCGCATTAACGTGGATCTGTAACATGGCAGAGAGCGTTTCGCTGAGCGACGTGCCGGGCTTTTCGGCACACCAGGCACTGGCGTTATGGATAACGGCACGTAGCCCCGTCGTGATGGACTTCACCTTATCCGCAAAGGCCAGAATGCCTTCATCGGTTGAAAAATCCGCCTGAATGCAGACAGCTCCTGCTTTCCGTAATCCTTCGACAGAAGGATATTCAGTACGATAACTGACGATGACCGGATGGCGAAGGTTGAGAAAATGATGGGCAAGGGCGAGGCCGATACGTCGGCCTCCACCGGTAATCAGTATTGGGTGAAGCTGTTCATTTCCCATCGTATTCTCCTTTACAGTTCAACAATGGGAAAGGCGATGCTATCCCATTAACATCCAGGTTGCCGGTAAAGCTGCAACCAGTAACAGTCCGATTAAGGCCATCTCGCGGCGTTTAAGAGCGTTTTCCAGCTGATGCGTGCGGCGTGCATAGATAAACACCAGCAAACCCGGTGCATATAACACTACAGACAGCAGCAAATGCATAGGCCCGGAAGCATACAACAACCACAGACCGTAAATACAGGCTCCTACACCCACAACATAGTGCGCCGGGCGTGTGGCGATTTTTAACAAATATGCGCCCACTAAGAAATAGGGTACCAGAATCATCTCGGAGGCGATGGTCAGCAGAGTGTTATAGTCAGAACCTGTGAGCCAGATCAGCACCAGACAGACCTGCACGCTGATGTTAGTCAGCCAGAGTGACGCGGACGGCGCACTGTTTTTGTTCTGACGGGCAAACAGGCGTGGAAACGCCTTATGCGTAGAGGCCAGAAACGGGACTTCAGCGGCCATGATGGTCCAGCTCAGGTAAGCGCCACAGACGGAGATGATCAGCCCCGCAGCAATCACCACATCGCCCCAGGGACCGAGCATTTTCACCATCAGCCCTGCCATTGATGGGTTACGCATTCCGGCCAGCTCAGGACGTGCTACCACGCCCAGAGACAGCAGCGTCACCAGCAGATAGACCCCCAGCGCGGCCAGTACGGCCAGCAAAGTTGCACGGCCCACATCGCGTTTATTGCGTGCCCGGGCGGAAACCACGACCGCGCCTTCAACACCGATAAACACCCACAGGGTGATGAGCATCGTGTTTTTCACCTGCTCCCAGACAGGTACGCCCAGCGCAACGCCGGTGAAATCGAGCTTAAATACGTCCATACGGAACGCAATAAAGGCCAGCACGATAAACAGACCAAGCGGGACCAGCTTCGCGAGGGTTGCCACAAGGTTAATACTGGCTGCTGTTTGTACGCCACGTAAAACCAGCCAGTGAACGAACCACAGCAGTACCGAGGCACCCACAATAGACTGCCAGGTGTTACCATCGCCAAAGAGACGCAGCTCAGGCGTGTCGGTAAAGAAACTCAGCGCCGAGAAGACGATCACCAGATAGGAGACGTTGGCGATAACCGCGCATAACCAGTATCCCCATGCGGAGCAGAAGCCAATCAGCTCACCAAAACCTTCACGTGCATAGGTGAAAATACCGCCGTCCAGATCAGGTCGGATGCGGGTCAGCAGCAACATTGCGAACGCCAGCAGCAATATTCCAACGCCGGTGATACCCCAGCCAATGAGGAGTGCGGCTGGGCTTGCCACCGCCGCCATGTTCTGCGGTAAACTGAATACGCCCGCGCCCAGCATTGAGCTTAAAACGAGTGCAGTCAGAGCACTCAGGCCAAGTTTCTTTTCCATTGGCTTCCTGTTATGAAAAGTCCAAATCCAGAATAATTATTTCGCACAGGCGCATAAAAATGGTGGATCACACTAAGGCGCGGGATTTTACGGAGTGTAACGAAAGCATGCAATGACGTGTGGCAGAAATTCAAAAAAAGTAACAAAAAAAGGCGGCATTGCGCCGCCTTTGATCAATGATTTTGTTACTTGTAGAGATCGGCGCTGATCGTCACGTTGTTGCCACGTTCCTGCCACTGGCGGGTGATGTGGTAGTATTTCGCGCCTTTCTTCGCCGCACGCTTCGCGACCTGATAAGAAACTTCCGTCATGTTGCCGTAGTTGCCGGTAAACTTGATGCTGTCGAACGGCACCATCTGTGCAGCAGTGGCGTTGTTCAGCTCTTCAATTTTGGTACCGTCTGGCAGCGTCACGGAATAACGGCCACCTTTCGTGGATTGCGTTTCGAAGAAACGACCCACTTCAGCGCTTGGTGCAGCAGAGGTTGCTACGCCAGGAATTTCAACTTTCTTCGCTGCCTCACCGCCCTTCGCTATCGCCGCGCGGCCTGCTTCGGAATCAGCCGGGATAACATCCGGGCTTTGCAGAACACGTTTTTTCGCATCTTCTTTATAAATGAACGCGGTAATGCGCTGGTTGCCGCCTTGGTTAGCATCCACCTGACGCACGATATAGAAAGAGTATGCCCCTTTCTCTTTCGCCGCTTTGGTGATGGCATCGTTCACTTCAGGCTGGCTGCGATAGAAGCCCTGAACGGTGACGGTGTCATAAGGTTCCAATGCGATCGCTTGATCTTTTGGCAGTTCAACGATGCCATTAATCACGCGATTTTTCGGTGCATCAGCTTTTGGTGCATTGTCTTTGAACAGCGCAATCGTTACGCGCTGATTACCGCTGTTGCCATAATCAGACTGGTCAACGACGTAAAACGAGGCCGCACCATTTTTATCGGCGGCTTTTGATGCGGCGGCGACGGCATCGCCAATGGAATTGTAACGACCCACAATGACCGTATGGTCAAAAGGTTTTAACGCTGCCGCTTGCTCCGGCGTTAACTCTGTTGCGGCATTCGCAGACAGGGCGGTCGCACAGAGAAGTGCGGACGCCAGGAGTGTGTTCTTAAGCTTCATAAAAATAATCCTTCGCCTTGCGCAAACCATGTACTGGTATTGTTGTTAATTTGAGACGGTCCCGATTATGGCATTTAAAACCTGTCGCTGTCTGCGGCATTTTTCACTGCCAGTGCTTACTGAATCACCGAATTCGATAACATTTAGTGATATGTTGAAAAAACAGACGTTTGACAAGTAAAACTGATAAAGCTTATGACTTTCACAAGTTAATTTAATGTTAATAACTTGTTCTCTTATGGCGCTATATCATGTTTTTACCGCTTCGTTTGCGCGATTTATCGGCTTTGACGATGAATTTAAGGTAAATATCACTGTCAGTGACGCCGATCGCTTATTTTTCACAGATAAAGTAAGAAATAGTGTTTTCTGGCGGTAGATCACGGGCGCTATTTTCAGTAGGTTATAGACAGTTTGTTACTGTTTTATTTTCCGGGGTTAATCATATCTCGTCGCTATTGTGATGGCGAAAATTGATACAAACCGCGGGCATTTATCGACAAACCATCATCAAAAACCGATGGAAGGGAAAACTATGCGTATTGGGGTACCAAAAGAACGGTTAGCCAATGAAACCCGCGTAGCGGCAACACCGAAAACGGTGGAGCAACTGCTTAAACTGGGTTTTACCGTCGCGGTTGAAAGCGGCGCAGGCAAACTGGCGAGTTTCGATGACGAAGCCTTCATCCAGGCTGGCGCGGAAGTGGTGGACAGTGCTGAAGTCTGGCAGTCACCGGTGATTCTGAAGGTGAACGCACCGGAAGAGAGTGAGATTGCGCTGCTCAATCCAGGTACGACGCTGGTGAGTTTCATCTGGCCTGCGCAAAATCCTGAGCTGATGGAGAAGCTGGCGGCACGTGGCGTGACCGTGATGGCCATGGATTCTGTGCCGCGTATTTCGCGTGCCCAGTCGCTGGATGCCTTAAGCTCCATGGCAAACATTGCCGGCTACCGCGCCATTGTTGAAGCGGCCCACGAATTTGGTCGCTTCTTTACCGGTCAAATCACTGCGGCGGGTAAAGTCCCTCCGGCGAAGGTGATGGTGATTGGCGCGGGCGTTGCGGGTCTTGCTGCAATCGGTGCAGCAAATAGCCTGGGGGCTATCGTGCGCGCGTTTGACACCCGTCCTGAGGTTAAGGAACAGGTTCAAAGTATGGGTGCCGAATTCCTTGAGCTGGACTTCAAGGAAGAAGCAGGCAGCGGCGATGGTTACGCGAAGGTGATGTCTGAAGCCTTTATCAAAGCCGAAATGGAACTCTTCGCTGCCCAGGCGAAAGATGTCGATATTATTGTCACCACTGCGCTTATCCCGGGTAAACCCGCGCCGAAGCTGATCACCCGTGAAATGGTAGATTCCATGAAGCCGGGCAGCGTGATTGTCGACCTGGCGGCGCAAAACGGCGGTAACTGTGAATATACCGTCCCGAATCAGGTGACCACGACCGCGAACGGCGTGAAGGTGATCGGTTATACCGATCTGCCAGGCCGTCTGCCAACGCAGTCTTCTCAGTTGTACGGCACCAACCTCGTTAACCTGCTGAAACTGCTCTGCAAAGAGAAAGATGGCAACGTCACCGTTGATTTCGACGATGTGGTCGTACGTGGCGTTACCGTGGTTCGTGAAGGTGAAATCACCTGGCCTGCGCCACCTATTCAGGTTTCTGCTCAGCCTCAGGCTGCACCGAAAGCGGCGCCAGAACCTAAAGAACCCGCCAAACCCGCTTCTCCATGGCGCAAATACGCGATCATGGCGCTGGCGATTATTCTGTTCGGCTGGCTGGCTAACGTTGCACCGAAAGAGTTCCTTGGCCACTTTACCGTCTTCGCGCTCTCCTGCGTGGTGGGTTACTACGTGGTGTGGAACGTTTCCCATGCCTTGCATACGCCACTGATGTCGGTCACCAACGCCATCTCGGGGATTATCGTGGTTGGGGCGTTACTGCAGATTGGTCACGGCGGCTGGATCAGCTTCCTGAGCTTTGTTGCGGTGTTGATCGCCAGTATCAATATTTTCGGTGGTTTCACCGTGACTCAGCGCATGCTGAAAATGTTTCGTAAAGGCTAAGGGGTAGCATATGTCTGGAGGATTAGTGACAGCCGCATACATTGTTGCTGCAATCCTGTTTATTTTCAGTCTGGCGGGGCTTTCCAAACACGAAACGTCTCAGCAGGGTAATAACTTTGGTATCGCCGGGATGGCGATTGCACTGATTGCCACCATCTTTGGGCCGGACACCGGCAACGTTGCGTGGATCCTGGTGGCGATGATCATCGGTGGTGCGATTGGTATTCGTCTGGCGAAACGCGTTGAAATGACCGAGATGCCGGAGCTGGTTGCGATTCTGCACAGCTTTGTCGGTCTGGCGGCGGTGCTGGTAGGCTTCAACAGCTACCTGTACCACACCCCGGGTCTGGAACCGATTCTGGTGAACATCCACCTGACGGAAGTGTTCCTCGGAATCTTCATCGGTGCGGTCACCTTCACCGGCTCCATTGTTGCGTTCGGTAAACTGCGCGGGAAGATCTCGTCTAAACCGCTGATGCTGCCAAACCGTCATAAGCTGAACCTGGCGGCGCTGGTGGTGTCGTTTGTGCTGCTGGTGGTCTTCGTGCGTACCGAAAGCGTGGGTCTGCAGGTACTGGCGTTGCTGGTGATGACCATCATTGCGCTGGCATTCGGCTGGCACCTGGTAGCCTCCATCGGTGGTGCGGATATGCCAGTGGTCGTCTCCATGCTGAACTCCTACTCCGGTTGGGCGGCTGCGGCGGCAGGTTTTATGCTGAGCAACGACCTGCTGATCGTCACCGGTGCGCTGGTGGGTTCTTCCGGTGCGATCCTGTCTTACATCATGTGTAAAGCGATGAACCGTTCGTTCATCAGCGTTATCGCCGGTGGGTTTGGTTCTGATGGTTCCTCGACGGGTTCTGACGAAGAAGTGGGTGAGCACCGCGAGATTAACGCGGAAGATACTGCTGATATGCTGAAAAACTCGCATTCAGTCATTATCACCCCAGGCTATGGCATGGCGGTAGCACAGGCTCAGTATCCGGTCGCGGAGATCACTGAGAAGCTGCGCGCGCGCGGGATCAAGGTTCGCTTTGGTATTCACCCGGTGGCAGGGCGTCTGCCTGGTCACATGAACGTACTGCTGGCGGAAGCGAAAGTGCCGTACGACATCGTGCTGGAAATGGATGAAATCAACGATGATTTCGCCGAGACCGACACCGTGCTGGTCATCGGTGCTAACGACACCGTTAACCCGGCGGCGCAGGACGATCCGCGTAGCCCAATCGCCGGTATGCCGGTTCTGGAAGTGTGGAAGGCGCAGAACGTCATTGTCTTCAAACGCTCCATGAACACTGGCTATGCCGGGGTTCAGAACCCGCTGTTCTTCAAAGAGAACACCCATATGCTGTTTGGCGACGCCAAAGCCAGCGTGGATGCGATTCTGAAAGCGCTGTAAGTTGTACTAAATGAAAAAGCCGCCAATTCTGGCGGCTTTTTTATCCCCAAACGCTGTTTAATCGTCTTCCGGGTCGTCCATCTCAACCGGCGTCTGGTACTCATCCGGTTTAATGACCAGCAGGTCACAACGCAGATGGTCGATCACCTGTTCGGCGGTATTGCCGAGGAATGCGGCAGAAATACCGGTTCGACCAATGGTGCCCAGCACGACAATCCCGGCCTGCAAATGTTCGGCTAAATCCGGGATAACCTCTTCAGGCAACCCTTTTTCCACGTGGGTCATTTTCTCATCAATGCTGAATTTCTGGCGCAGCGCTTTCATGGCTAACAGGTGCTGACCACGGATGGCGTCGTTATACACGCTCGGGTCAAATTCAGGCAGTTCAATGGCGATATTGATAGGCGTCACCGGATACGCGCCAACCAGATGCACTTCGGTGTGATTGACCTGTTCAGCGAGCTGGATTGTCTCCTTAACCAGCTTCTCGTTCAGCGCATTGTGGTAATCCTCTTCGCTGGCGAGATTGACTGCCACGACGGCCTTACCGCCTTCAGGCCACGGCTGGTCTTTCACCATCCAGACCGGGCAAGGGCATTTACGCAGCAGATGCCAGTCGGTAGGGGTGAAGATCACGGATTCCAGCTTGTCGTGCTGGTGCGCCATCTTCAGCAGCAGGTCATGCTCACCGGCAACGACTTCCTGGATAATGGCTTCGAAAGGTCGGTTATGCCAGACCACCTTAATATCAATAGGAACTCCCGCTTCCAGGTAATACTTCGCCTGTTCGCGGATCCACGCGGTACGCTGGCTGATCACTCCCTGACGCATAGCGGTGCGCTCGTCAGGCGACAGAAGGGTGGTCATCTCATATGAGAAGTCATAGATCGGCAAAAACGCTTTGATTTTGCCACCAATCCGTTGATGTAAATACACAGCACGTCGTAATGCCGGCTGATCGTCCTGATTCGGATCGATAGCTACCAGCATGTTTTGATACTTTGCCATACAGGTCTCCTTACTACTGTCACCACAGTCTGTAATTAAAAGAGTAACCTATATATCCTGAATGAAACAGGGGGGAGGTTTTGCCAGATCAATAATTCATGAAAAATTATCAGAGGAAAAGAACGGTCGTTGTCACCGCAATAAATGCAATAAACAGCAACACCATCACTGCTATCGCAAAGGTCGTGGAATCCTGAACGTAGGTTTTTTCCTCCCCCTTCATCGGGCCGACAAGCATGATCCAGATGAAGATAAAGGTCACTGAGGCAATCACGACTGAAACGAAAAATAAACTTTCTCTCAATTCATAACCTCAACGAGAACCTTTTGGGCGCTGTGTGGGGACGTGCTACGGTGAAAATGTCAGATAACGGAAGTGTTAATATGCCAGACCAATAAATCAAGAAAATTTATTGGTCTGGCAATATACATATGGGCTTTATGCCACGTTACGGGCGTGCCCGGCAAGAACGGCCAGTGCTTCGCCGTTTTCGATCGTGATGTATTTACCCTTAACAGCCAGCATACCGCTTTTCTGGAAACGGCCCAGCAGACGGCTGATGGTTTCCACGGTCAGGCCCAGGTAGTTGCCGATATCGCCACGCGTCATGGTCAGACGGAATTCGCGTGGAGAGAAACCACGCTCAGCGAAGCGACGGGAGAGGTTGTAGATAAACGCAGCCAGGCGCTCTTCTGCATTCTTTTTGGAAAGCAGCAGGATCATGTCCTGATCGCCTTTGATCTCACCGCTCATCAGGCGCATCATCTGCTGACGCAAATTAGGCATTTTTCCGGACAGGTCATCCAGAGTTTCAAATGGGATTTCGCAAACCATAGAGGTTTCAAGCGCCTGAGCAAAGCTCGGGTGGTGGCCAGTGCCGATGGCATCAAAGCCAACCAGGTCACCCGCCAGATGGAAGCCGGTGATCTGCTCATCACCCTGTTCGGTGATGGTGTAGCTCTTGATGGTGCCAGAACGGATAGCATAGAGCGATTTCAGTTCGTCTCCCGCTTTAAACAGCGTCTGCCCTTTCTGAATAGGCTTTTTGCGCTCGATGATATTATCAAGCTGATCAAGTTCATGCTCATTCAGGGTAAACGGGATACAGAGCTGGCTGATGCTGCAATCCTGGCAATGGATAGCACAACCGCCAGACTGAATGCGTCGTATAATTCGCTTTTCCGGGATCATAGGTTTGCTCAAGCCTTAATTGATATTGGTCAATTTTAACATCTTTTTGGTAAGTACGTAAGCCTGGCAAACTCTCAATAAGAACAAGAGACGGCAATGCGCTGCCATCTCCTTGAAATTCCACAGCTTGATTATGGATTTTTAGCCTAACCGGTAGAAAATTAAGCACAAAAAGCCTGGGATTTACAGCAGAAGATACCCTTCGTGACGCAGTAACCACTCTTTGCGCTGTACGCCTCCGGCATACCCCGTCATGGTGCCGTTGCGGCCAATCACTCGATGGCAGGGCACCACGATGCTGACCGGGTTGGAGCCATTCGCGGCACCCACTGCGCGTGCCGCCCCGGCGCGGCCTAACTGCTCCGCGAGCTGGCCATAATGCATGACCTGTCCGCACGGGATAGTCCGCAGTGCTTGCCACACTTCGCGCTGGAAAGGTGTTCCGGTCGTGGCGGTGGGTAGGGTGTCGATGCTGCTGAGATCGCCCTCAAAGTACGCCGCCAGCTTGTCGCTCAGTCCGCCCGGGTTGGTGGCGCGGATGCGTTCATACCCCTGTGAGCGGTAATGAATATCGAGCAGTTCTTCCATGCGATCGCTGTGCTCTTCCCACTCAACGGCACGCAGACAAAACTGCTCGTCCGCGATCACCCACAGCGGCCCAAGCGGCGTCGCAATCTTATCTTCGAGTAATCTCAGCATCCTCGTTCCTTTAGTTCAGCCTCGGGTGGATCCCCGGTCCAATTGGCAGGCCGACAAGATACCACGCCACCAGCATGACCAGCCATACTCCTAAAAAGATAAGCGGGTAGGGCAAAACCAGCGAATAGTAGGTACCCAGTTTGGCTTCAGGTTTATAGCGCTGCAGGAAGCCTAAAAACAGCGGAACAAACGGTGATACCGGCGCCAGCGGGATGACGGAGGAGTCAGCGATACGGAACAGGATCTGGGCAAATGCCGGGTGGAACCCCAGCATCATAAACATCGGCACGAAGATCGGGGCCAGAATTGACCAGATGGCCGATCCGCTGGCGATGAACATGCACAGCAGGGATGACAGTAGCGCCAGACCGACAAACGCCGGGACGCCGCTTAACCCGGCAGCCTCCAGCGCGTCGGTCAGGCCGACGGCCATAAATTTGCCCATATTGCTCCAGTTAAACATGGCGACGAACTGAGCCAGCGGGAAAACCATCACGATAAAGCCCGCCATCTCTTTCATCGGCTCGATCATCAGCTGCGGCAGATCGCCCTGACGGCGAATCTTGCCGGTAGCGATGCCGTAGGCGAGCGACACGACAAAGAAAAACAGAATAATTAGCGGCACAATGCCCTGAATAAACGGTGAGGGAAGAACGGTATGTTTAACCGGATCGCGCAGAATACCGTTTTCCGGCACCACCATCAGCGCCACCAGCGCGATAAAGGCCAGCGAGACCACGCCCGCCACGCGCAGGCCGAAGCGCTGTTCTTTGCTCAGGGTTTCCAGCTTTTCATCGCTGCGACCTTCCCATTTTCCCAGACGCGGTTCGATGATCTTATCGGTTATCAGCCCGCCGACAATCGTCAGGACAATGACCGAGCTTGCCATAAAGTACCAGTTATCGATGACGCTGACATGCATCGCGGGGTCGATAGTTTTCGCCGCCTCCGTACTGATGCCCGAGAGCAGTACGTCGGTAGTGACAATCAGCAGATTGGCGGTAAAACCGCACCCGACACCCGCAATTGCCGACAGCAGACCCGCTACAGGGTGACGTCCGACTGCGAGGAAAATCAGCGCGCCCATGGGCGGCATAATGACCAGCGCAGCATCGGAAGAGATATGGCTGAAGAAGGCGATAAACAGCACCATATAGCTGGCGTAACGTGCGCTGACGTGAGAGGCCATTTTCACCATCAGGGCCGGTAACAGTCCCACGCGTTCCGCGAGCCCTGCACCCAGAACCAGCGCCAGAATGGCACCAAGCGGGGCGAAACCGCTGAAGTTTTTGATGACGTTGGGTAAAAACCAATGCAGCCCGTCAACGCTGAGCAGGTTTTTTACCGCCACCAGGCTGCCGTCAGCCGGGCTGCGCACGCTCACGTCAAAGGCGGAGAGCACGGCAGTGGCGACCATTAAAATCAGAATCAGATAGATAAACAGCAGGAAAGGGTGCGGTACTTTATTGCCGATCCTTTCAACCCAGCCATAGAGCTTACCGGATGGGGAATGCGAAGGTATGGATGACATACTCATGGGCGTTCCTCGTGACTATTGTGTTGTTGTGTTGTGTTTTTTTATTTTAAAGGTGACGGTGTCACACCTTGTGGGATCGGACACACGTACGGTTTTTCTTGTATTTGTTGTTCGAACTCTTCACGGCATTTTTTCAGCAGCACCGCGTCCTGCAGCAGATTGAGTGCGGTCGCACCCATCACTTTTCCGGCCAGCAGCATGCCTTTATGGGCAATGGAGGTACGACCCTGAGCGACCAGTTGCCAGGTGTGCAGCGGCGTGCCGACGGTAAAGCAGGGGCTGAAGCACTGTGCAACGGGCATTTTCCAGCTGACGTCGCCCACGTCGGTTGAACCCGCCAGCACGTTGTCAGTAATGGCATACGGTGCGACTTCATCCACCAGCAGCGTCTCCTGATGGCGCCGGGCAAAGGCTTTACCGGCTTCCCCGCCTGTTGCAGCAATATTTTTCAGACTGTTTTGCAGATCGTTTGGCGTCAGCGTGGCGCGGATCTCGCGGGCAAAATCGCGCTCTTCGGTGGTCCATTCGGGCGTACCGTAGTGCTGCATTGCGCGATACATCGCCGCCTCGAGCGTACGGTTCGGCAGGTAGCTGGAGCAGGCTTTATCAAAGCGGCACTCGACGGTGGTTTCGGTCATCATCGCTGCGCCCTGGGCGATTTTCCCGATGCGTTCATAGATTTGTTGTGCGTCGGCCATCTCCGGAGCGCGGATCAGGTACAACACTTCGGCTTGCGCCTGCACCACGTTCGGTGAAATGCCCCCGGTGTCAGTAATGGCGTAATGGACGCGCGCTTTCTCAATGATGTGTTCGTTAAGGAAGTTGGTGCCAGTAGTCATCAGTGTTACGGCATCCAGCGCGCTGCGTCCAAGATGGGGAGAGTTGGCCGCATGCGCCGCCACGCCGTGAAAACGCCAGGCGGCCTGAATGTTGGCCAGCGTACTGACGTTAAACATGCCAGCAAACGCTTCCGGGTGCCAGGTGACGGCGGCATCGACGTCATCAAACAGACCCTCACGCACCATAAAGGTTTTTCCGGAGCCGCCTTCTTCACCGGGGCAGCCGTAAAAACGCACTGTTCCGCTACCACCGTGTTGTTCCAGCCAGCTTTTTACCGCCATTGCCCCCGCAAATGCTGCGGTACCTAAGAGATTATGCCCGCAGCCGTGGCCGTTAGCTCCCGGCGTGGCGGATTGCGCTGCTGCACAGTGCGCCTGCTGGCTTAAGCCGGCCAGCGCGTCGTATTCGCCCAGCAGAGCGATAACCGGTTTCCCGCTGCCGAAGCTGGCGATAAAGGCATTCGGAATGCCACCCGCTTCACGGGTTAGCGTGAAGCCTTCGGCCTCCAGCGCACTGGCGAGCCGTTCAGCTGACCAGAACTCTTCAAAACGCGTTTCGGGATGATCCCAAATCTCGTCGGCAATATCGGTTAACATCCGACATCGCGTGTCGATCGCATCGGCAATAAAAGCGTAGTTCTCCTGCATCACACACCTCGCGTCCACGGGAAATTAAGCGCAGTCCGCGCCAGCGTTTCGATGGCAACAGCCATTATCTGCTCATCAAAGTCGAATTTTTCATTGTGATGTCCGGCGCTCAAATTCGTGCCAAACACCATATATGACGCCATGCCGTCGTTCTGCTGCACGCGGGCCATCATTAACGTGGCGTCTTCGGAACCCGCCGGGGCTTTAACGTTATCAATGGCATGCACCACGCCGGACACCTGGCCTGCCTGCTCGCGCAGATAATCGACCCAGGCGGGGGTGGGGGCGCTGGAGGTGGCGGCTCCCATCAGGCGTATCTCGGCCGTCACGCCATAGAGTGCCGCCGCGCCGGTGATGACAGACTGTGCCCGTTCAAAGACATACTGATTAATGGCTTCGCTTTCGCCGCGGGTTTCAACCTTGATCATCGCATTGGCGGGCACCACGTTGCGTCCGCTGCCCGCCTGCATTACCCCAACGTTCACCCGGGATGCACCTTCGCTGTGCGGTGCAATGCTGTGCAAGGCGATGGCGGCTTGCGCCGCGGCGAGCAGAGCGTTACACCCATCCTCCGGTTTACCGCCTGCGTGTGCGGCAACGCCGGTAAAGTTCACGTCGAACTTGGTTGTCGCCATAAAGTTATCGCTGCCGCAGACAACCGTACCGGCAGGCACGCCGGTACCAATATGGATGGCCGTGAAATAGTCCACGTCGTCCAGCGCTCCGGCTGCGACCATGGCGCGTGCGCCGCGCGTCCCTTCTTCGGCAGGCTGGAAGATCAGTTTGAGGGTACCATTGAGTTGTGATTCACTCTGCTTAAGCACCTGTGCCAGTCCCAGACCAATGGTGGTATGGCCGTCGTGCGCGCAGGCGTGCATCATCCCAGGATTGCAGGAGGCAAATCCGTCGCGATACGGGCGGTGGCTGTCGTCGAGCGCTTCACTTAAATCAAGGGCATCCATGTCCACGCGAAACGCCAGAGTCGGCCCTGGTCGGCCGGTATTGAGGGTCGCTACAATCCCGGTAAATCCGCCTTCAAACGGCGCGAGCCATTTTTCAGGCGCGCCTTGTGCACGGGCTCGGTCAAACTCCCGCGCAAGGGTGTCGTCATCAGGCAGCCCCATACGGCTTTCGGCATCCACTACGTCGCGGCCCATCGCCAGTTCGTAACCCATTGAGTCAAGGATTTCCGCGACCTTCGCGGCGGTACGAAACTCCACCCAGCCGGATTCCGCAAAATGGTGAAAATCGCGACGCCATGCCCTTAGCTGCGGCGTTAATGTCTGGATGTATTGCGCCAGTGTGTCCATATCTGTTCCTGTTATCATTAAAATATGTGAACTGCTTCACGCTGTGATAGTTTTTACTTATCACTAACCGTTTTTTCACAGTTTTAACCGTTCAGGAATTACCCTCGCACATCCCTTTCTATTAAAGTAGATGACAGTTTCTTTACTCTGATAAACAACGGTTATCGGTCGGGCTATGTCATTTCAGATTAAATTTCATCAAATCCGGGCGTTTGTTGAAGTCGCGCGCCAGGGCAGTATTCGTGGTGCCAGCAGGGCGCTCAATCTGTCACAACCGGCGCTGACCAAATCCATCAAAGAGCTGGAAGAGGGCATGGCGGCGCAGCTTTTTGTGCGCAGGAGTAAGGGCGTGGCATTGACCGAATGTGGCGAAGGTTTTTACCCGCGCGCCAGGCTGATTCTGGAAGAGTTACGTGCGGCGCAGGATGACATTCGCCAGCGGCAGGGGGAACTTGCCGGGCAAATCAACATTGGGATGGGGGCCAGTGTTTCACGCAGCCTCATGCCCGCCGTCATCACCCGCTTTCATGCGCAGCACCCGCAGGTCAAAGTCCGGATTATGGAAGGGCAACTGGTGTCGATGATCAATGAACTACGCCAGGGGGAGCTGGACTTTACCATCAACACCTATTATCAGGGACCTTACGACCATGAATTTACGTTTGAAAAGCTGTTCGAAAAACCGTTTGCGGTATTTTGCCGGAAAGGGCATCCGGCGACAGGAGCAACCTCTATTAATGAACTTTTGCATTATAACTGGACAATGCCGACGCCACGGGGAAGTTATTATAAGCAATTAGAGGATGTATTTAACCATCGCTCACAAATACCGCGGATTGGTGTGGTCTGTGAAACGTTTACTTCCTGTATTAGCCTTGTCGCGCAAAGTGATTTTTTAAGTATATTGCCACTGGAACTGGGCTGTGACCCGCTGCTGGCGCACCGTCTGGTCATGATCCCGGTTATCGAGTCGCTTCCAAAAGCGGCATATTATTTAGTTCAGCGCCGTGATTCACGTCAGACGCCTCTTGCCGAATCGTTAATAACGCAATTCAGAAGAGAAGCGAGAAAAATAGTTGTAGAGTGAAGTTTATATAATAAAAAAACAGGGTCTGCCCGACATCAGACAGACCCTACAGTACACACAGCAGTGCGTCCTTTCGCAGATCCTGAGTGTTATATCCATGGAGCAGGTTTATTTAGTTATAACACCTTTCCTGAAAATTGAAAGGCGGGTGAGTGATTGATTTCACGAATTTTTAACACAAATCACTTATTTTATCTTTGCTAAAATTTTAGTTAAGTGTGGTTTAAGTCTGTGGGGGGATTATTATATCTATTCATCAGGTTAATATTTATACCATACCTTGCGGTATAACGGTTATTGAGGCCCCTGTCTGGCACAGGTATAGTACAGTCCTCAGATGTAGCCGGAGGATATCCATGAACCCTGACGACAAATCCTTTTTTCTTGACGCCATGGAGGATGTCCAGCCCCTGAAGCGCAGCCCGGATATTCACTGGCAGCCAAGCCGCAATACGCGGTCGCGCCAGGAGATGGATACCGAACAGCTGGATAACTTCCTGACCCTGGGCTTTCTGGAACTTCTGCCCCTTGAAGAGGCGCTGGCGTTCCAGCGTGAAGGGGTGCAGCAGGGCGTTATTGATAAGCTACGCACGGGTAAATATGCCCGCCAGGCCAGCTTAAATCTCTTACGTCAGCCCGCCGAACGCTGCCGTCAGATGCTGTATTCTTTTATTCGCCAGGCCGGACGTGACGGGTTACGTAACCTGATTATCATTCACGGGAAAGGGCGTGAGCAGAACTCCCATCCTAATGTGGTGCGCAGCTATCTGGCGCGCTGGTTAACCGAGTTTGAGGAAGTGCAGGCTTTCTGCGTGGCGCTGCCGCATCACGGCGGCAGCGGGGCATGTTATGTTTCGCTACGAAAATCCGATGAAGCGAAACAGGAAAACTGGGAGCGGCACGCCAAGCGCAGCCGCTAGCGGGCGATAGCCTCGCCCGCCATAGACTTAGAACGTTTCCCAGTTGCTGTCGGTAGAGGCGGTTGTCGTTGCCGGACGCAGCAACTGCGGTGTCTTCACATTGGCCGGGCGCGGGGCTGCGACTTTTTCTTTGCCGTTCAGACGAAATGCCGCCACTGCCTGGCGCAGCTGTTCAGACTGATCTTCCAGCGCCGCCGCCGCCGTGGCGGACTCCTGCACCAGCGCGGCGTTTTGCTGTGTCACGCTGTCCATCTGTGAAACGGCCAGGCTTACCTGTTCGATACCACGGCTCTGTTCATCGGATGCCGACGAAATCTCACCCATAATATCGGTCACACGGGTAACGGCAGCGACAATCTCTTTCATGGTGGTGCCTGCTTCGCTAACCTGCTCAGAACCGGTATTCACCCGGCTGACGGAGTTTTCGATAAGCCCTTTGATCTCTTTCGCAGCCTGCGCACTGCGGCTCGCCAGCGTACGGACTTCGCCTGCCACAACCGCAAAACCACGACCCTGCTCCCCGGCACGAGCAGCTTCCACCGCTGCGTTAAGTGCCAGAATGTTCGTCTGGAAAGCGATGCTGTCAATCACGCCGGTAATGTGCGCAATTTGCTGCGAACTGTCAGCAATTTCGGTCATGGTGCGAACAACGTTATCCACCACGTGACCGCCACGGGCTGCGGTTTCAGAGGCGTTTTTCGCCAGTAGCGTAGCCTGACGGGCGTTATCGGAGTTCTGTTTAACCGTTGCGGTCAGTTCTTCCATGCTGGCGGCGGTCTCCTCGAGCGAGGAGGCCTGCTGCTCGGTGCGGGCGGAAAGATCGTTGCTGCCTGCGGCAATTTCGCCAGCGCCGGTGTAGATGGAGTCAGTGCTCCCACGTACGGCGCTGACGGTGGTCACCAGCGACTGCTGCATATCCTGCAGACCTGCGGCCAGTTGACCCATCTCATTGCGACCCGTGATGACGATATCCTGCGTCAGATCGCCGCCCGCAATCGCGCGAATATGGTTCATAATGGTGTTGAGGGGTTTTAACAGCAGATGTTGTAAACCCTGCCAGATCACTACCAGTACCGCGATAACGGCCAGCAAAATAGCCGCCAGCGTCCATTGCATCTGGGTGAAGCTGCTCTGGTTCTCTTCCGTTGCGGCCTTCAGCAGGGTGTTGTTTTCGGCACGCCAGCGGTTATAGACCGCTTCCATATCGTCCTGGGCCTGTTGAGCGTCCAGATCGCCATAGGCCTGGTAGTTATCGGCACGCAGGTACTCAATCGATAAACGCATCACTTCGTGCATCTGGTTCCAGGACTTCTGCATTTCGTCGGTTAATGCCGCATCCTGACCCTTAACCTGCGGCAGTTTCTGCCACTCTTTGTTGTAGGCCTCGGCTTTTGCCAGCGAGTCGCCTGCGGTGCCAAGCAGTTTGTTTATCGCCGCAAGGGAAGCCGGGTCACGCTGGTTTTTCAGGTAACGGATCGCCACGCGGGTGACGGTGACGCGGGTTTTCACCAGCGTGTTCACGCTGTCGCTCAGACTCTCCTGTTGGGCATTGAGCACCCCGGAGTTCTGGAAGTTATGGCGATCGTTGCTGACAGCAGAGTAGAACAACCCTCCCGTGACAACTTGCAACAGACAGAATATGGTGAGGGCAAAGATAATACCGGTAATCACGTGCAGATTTTTCAGCATAGCGGTCGTCCGTTAGAGAAAATGCAGGGGTACTCCAATACTATCGTCGTAGAGAATTTAAACTTTAATTTAACTCGCGCTTAACCAAGGGTTCTCTCAGGGAACCTGTTGTAAATCCGGATCATTTTTATGAGGCAGGTTAACATGAGCAGCATTGATAAAAGCGGGACGTACGCGCTCGGGACGCGGACGGTTAAACGACTGGGCTACGGTGCGATGCAGCTTGCCGGGCCGGGCGTCTTTGGTCCACCGAAGGATAAGCTGGCCGCGCTGGAGGTGCTACGTGAAGCCGTCGCGGCGGGGGTGAACCACATTGATACCAGTGATTTTTATGGTCCGCATATTACCAATCAGCTGATCCGCGAAGCACTTCATCCTTACCGGGACGATCTGACTATCGTGACCAAAATCGGTGCCCGTCGCGACAGTAAAGGTGCCTGGCTGCCGGCCTTTTCCGCGCAGGAACTGACTCAGGCGGTGCATGACAACCTGCGTAATCTGCAGCTTGACGTGCTGGACGTGGTGAATTTGCGAATTATGTTCAGCACACACGGGCCTGCGGAAGGGTCGATTGCGGAACCGCTTTCCACCCTGGCAGAGCTACAACAGCAAGGGCTGGTGCGTCATATTGGTCTGAGCAATGTGACGGCCACTCAGGTTGCGGAAGCGCAGAAGATGGTGCCGGTGGTGTGCGTGCAGAACATGTACAACATTGTAAACCGGGGGGACGATGTGCTGGTGGATGGGCTGGCACAGCAGGGCATTGCGTATGTACCGTTCTTCCCGCTGGGAGGTTTTACGCCACTGCAATCTTCCGGGCTGCAGGCCGTTGCTGATTCACTGGGCGCAACGGCAATGCAGGTGGCGCTGGCGTGGCTGTTGCAACGTTCCCCGAACATCTTGCTGATCCCCGGAACCTCTTCCGTGACGCATCTGCGGCAAAACCTTGCGGCGGGGGCACTGCACCTACCGCCTGAAGCCGTGAAAACGCTAAATTCGCTGGTGGACTAAACCTGATATAAGCAAAGCCCGGAAAATTTCCGGGTTTTGTTTGCAACACCCTGAGATTTGTCTCTTTTTTCAGTGGTTATTTTTAATGTTGTCGACCATGCTCTTTGTACTGATAATGCTAAGTACAGTTGAGACGGCAATGCGCAATGTCTTTATTCCTGTCATAACAGCAGTGGCTATTTTTATTGCTGGCGTTTTTATCCTCAATATACAGCTCTGGTATTCAGCTCGGGTTGATAGCTCGTCGGGAGCCAGATACGCCGTTAACAATATCAATGCCATTCTTGATGAAGCACGGGTTGCAGCCAGAACCGCGACGGAAATTATTGCGAAGGGATGTGATGCAGATGGGCAGTATCAGCTTGGTACGGAGGCCGCTCTGCAACCCCATCTCAGAACCATCGTTATTCTCAAAAAGGGGCAACCCTGGTGTTCATCTCTGCCGGGGAATCGTATTTTATTATTAAATATTAATGATATACCTTTTTCAGAATTACTTCTCACGCCGGCGAGCGATACGGTAAATGGACGACCTGTTCTGTTATTTCAGACCCACTTTGCCACCAATCGTATTATGGTCAGCGTGAGCGATAGCCATATCCGTGACGCTCTGAGTACGCCCCTGGAGCATGTTAATTACGCACTGGTGGTGGGCGGTTACGCTCTTGATGCTTCCGGCAATTTCACCATCACTCATCGCCAGGAAACGCAGGCCGGGCAGGCCCGGTCGGGAAATTACCCCTATAGCGTCAGATATAATCTTCCTCCTCTGTTTAGCGTACAAAGGCTGATCGAACACGGGGCAGGCATCATGCTGTTTTTACTGCTGATCTCCGGTACTGCCGCTTACGTTTTGCATAAGTATCTGAACAAAAACACCCTGCCTGAAGAGTCACTTCGTACCGCAATTGCCCGGGGGGAAATCGTTCCGTTTTACCAGCCTGTAGTGAATGGTAGAGAAGGCACGTTGCGGGGCGTGGAGGTGCTGGCAAGATGGAAGCATCCGCAGGCGGGCTATATTTCTCCGGCCACATTCATTCCCATTGCTGAAAAATCGGGGCTGATTGTTCCTCTGACGCAAAGCCTGATGGCGCAGGTGACGACACAGATGAACGCGATTTCCACGAAATTACCGGAAGGGTTTCACGTCGGGTTGAATTTCAGTGCCCCCCACATTGCGATGCCGACCTTCCTGGATGAGTGCCTGAAGTACAAGGATAGTTTCGTCAGAAAAGATCTGAACCTGGTGATCGAAGTGACAGAGCGGGAACCGCTGGATATTGATGAAAACCTTGTCCAGACCCTGAATGTGCTCCATGAAAAAGGGTTCGCTATTGCACTGGATGATTTTGGTACCGGCTATTCTGGACTCTCTTATCTGCATGATCTGCATATTGATTATATCAAAATTGACCATAGCTTCGTCAGCCGGGTGAACGAGCATGCGGACTCTACCCGCATCCTCGACTGTGTGCTGGATCTGGCGCGTAAACTCTCCATCAGCATTGTAGCGGAAGGCGTAGAGACGAAGGCGCAGCTAGACTACCTCAATCGCAATAACATCGTCTTTCAGCAGGGGTACTACTTTTTTAAACCAGTTCCTTTTACCGAGCTTATTCATATTTTGTTGTCGAAGCCGAAGGTGAAAGTGGTGGTGGAGTAACCTGCAGAAGCTGCAGCTGAATTAAATCCTCTCAAACTTCAATGCGTTTGGGATCGTCTGCGGAAATGACCTTGATCCTGGGGCATTATCTGTAATACTGTATTTATATACAGTGCGTGGCGAGAAAGGCATTTATGAACACTCTCTTTTCTTATCATCCAAAGCAATACATTGAATTACCTTTATTTTTGGAGCGTGTTGCCTGTGGTTTCCCAAGCCCTGCGCAGGATTATGTGGAGGATCGCCTCGATCTCAACAGGCTGGCGGTCAGACACCCGAGTGCAACCTATTTCGTCAAGGTGAGCGGAGACTCGATGATTGGCGCCGGGATCGGCGACGGCGATCTGCTGGTGGTTGATCGCTCGTTAAATGCTGAACATGGCGATATCGTGGTGGCGTCGGTCGCCGGTGAATTTACCGTGAAAGAGTTGCAGACCCGTCCGGTCCTGAGACTCCTGCCGCATAATGTCCGCTATCAGCCGATCACCTTTCAGTCCGAAGAGGAGCTGCAAATCTTCGGGGTTGTTACCCACACACTCAAAACGCATAAACATGTTCGCGCTGGTTGATGTGAATAGTTTCTATGCCTCCTGCGAGAAGGTGTTCCGTCCCGATCTGGAGGGGAAACCTATCGTGGTAGTTTCGAATAACGACGGCTGCATTATTTCACTGTCGCGGGAGGCAAAGCAGCTCGGTATAAAAATGGGTGAGCCGTATTTCAAATTCAAAGAGAAGAGCTACCCCTCCCGGGTGTACGTCTTTAGTTCGAATTATGCACTCTATGCCGACCTCAGCAGCCGGGTGATGCAAACCCTGACCGATCTTGCCCCGGCAATAGAGATCTATTCCATTGATGAAGCGTTCGTGAATGTGTCAGGTGTCAGCCACTGCATGTCGCTGGAAGCATTTGGTCGCCAGGTGCGCGCGCAGATACTTAAAAATACGGGCTTAACGGTTGGCGTCGGTATTGCCCCGACAAAAACGCTGGCGAAGCTGGCCAACTATGCGGCCAAGCGGTGGTCGAGTACCGGTGGCGTGGTGGATTTATCGGATCGCGAGCGGCAGCGCAAACTGCTGGCGAATGTACCGGTAGACGAGGTGTGGGGCGTTGGACGGCGCATCACGAAAAAACTCAATGCGATGGGGATCTCCACGGCACTGGCGCTGGCGGATGCCTCATCCTGGGTCATTCGTAAACATTTTAACGTGGTACTGGAGCGCACGGTGAGAGAGCTTCGCGGTGAACCCTGCCTTGACCTGGAAGAGTTTACTCCCACAAAGCAGCAAATTATCTGTAGCCGTTCGTTTGGACACCGGATTACGCAATACGAAGAGATGCATCAGGCCATTTGCGCCTACGCGGAACGTGCAGCAGAAAAACTACGCGGCGAGCATCAATACTGCCGCTTTATCAGCGTGTTTTTGCGCACTAGCCCTCATGCCGACAACGAAATTTATTACGGCAATCAGGCTTCAACCATCCTGATGACGCCGACCAACGACTCACGCGATATCATCCGTGCAGCCACGGAGGCGCTGGGGCGTATATGGCTTGACGGGTATCGCTACATGAAAGCGGGGGTGATGCTGGCGGACTTTTTCAGTACGGGTGTCGCCCAGCTTAATTTGTTTGACGATAACCGTCTGCGCGTCAACAGTGCGGCACTGATGGACATGATCGATAGCGTCAATCATTCCGGCAAAGGGAAGATATGGTTTGCCGGGCAGGGGATTGAGAAATCCTGGGCAATGAAACGCGAGATGCTGTCTCCGGCTTATACCACGCGATACGCAGATTTGCCGGTGGCGAGGTAGAGAACTCCTGCGTTATTTCTTTTGCGTCAACCAGGTTGCCGCCGCCGTCAGCACGCCGATCAACGGCATTTGGCCCGCACCTGCCAGGAAGTTATGGCGATCGATGTCATTATTTTTATGGATATCAGCAAAGCGGGTAAGCGCCGTTTTTTCATCCGCAGCGCTGATCTCCTCAAACTGCTTTTCAAACCCCTGAGCGGTCAGCTGAGAAGCTGCATCGATGTTTGCGCTCTCGATCGCAACGAGATCCGGGCCTTTCCTGAAGAAACTGTAATCGGGCATATGTGCTCCATAAAGAAGAGGATACGGTGAAAATACTCTATTCCTTATGGTCAAAAAGTGCACGTGATTTGCGGGGGGAATGTTCAGTTTTTCTTCATGATCTCAGGCAGTAATTGCTCAATCACGCTGACGACACGTCGGACGCGCTGTGGAATAAAGCGGGCATCAGGGAAAACGGCATAGAGGAATCGGTCGGGTAACCGCCAGGCGGGTAAGATCGGCACCAGTGTGCCATTTTTCAATGCTCTGGCCGCAAGCGGTAGCTGCATGCCTCCGATTCCGATGTCTGACTCCAGCGCCTGTAATAGCGCGTCGCTGGTATTGGCGCGGAAAACGGTATTCACCTTCACGTCGAGGGTCTCTTCCTGAGAAAGCAGCCGCAATGGGGCATCCAGCGGGATGCCGCTAAATCGTACATGTGGCAGCGTCGCCAGCTCGCTGACGCTGTGCACCGCCTGAAATTCGGGGGTGGCAAACAGCGCGGTTTCAACACGTGCCAGCACGCGAGCCGCATGCGCCATAGGAGGCTCACTGCTTAGTCGTATTGCGACATCCACCCCTTCTGTCACCAGGTCGGCAATGCGGTCATCGAGGGAAAGCATCAGGTGCAATTCTGGATGCAGGCGTTGCAGCGAAAGCAAATGTGGCAAAAAGATCTGGCCCAGCCCGCTCGGCAGCTGGACATGCACTCTCCCCTGAAATTGCTGATCGACAGGATCCAGCCGCATCTCAGCTTCCCGCATGGCATCCAGCACAAGCTGCATATCACGGCTGTAACGCTCTCCCTGTTCAGTCAACTTCATTGATCGCGTTGTACGATGCAGCAACACGACACCAAGCTCTTGTTCAAGGGCGGCGATCTGCTGGCTGACCGCAGATTGCTTCATCCCGCTCTGGCGGGCGGCGGCAGAAAAGGAACCTGCTTTTGCAACGCAAAGAAAGGTGGAAATGGCGTTGAGTTTATTATTCATTTAATGATTTTTCTGATAAGTGCCATCGGTTTAAGGGGATATCCAATAAAAAAATAATATATGACACTGCGCCTGTCACCCTTTCTGGAGAAACTTCATGAATAAGATGCCGCAACAAAACGTCGCGCTGGTCGCTGGTGCCAGCGGAATTGTGGGTAGACAGCTCGTCAAAACGCTCCTGCACAATAAATGGCAGGTGATCGGTCTCAGTCGCCATGCAGTGACCCATCCGGATGCTATTCCGATGGTGAATGTCGATTTACTGGATGCGCAGAACAGCGCAGAGGTGCTGCAACCCCTGAGTGGTATCACCCATATTTTTTACAGCGCCTGGGCGAACGCGGCAAACTGGACAGACATGGTCGAGCCGAACGTTACGATGCTGCGTCATCTGGTCAGTCATATCGAAAAAACAGCACCGCTGCAGACGGTCAGCCTGATGCAGGGGTACAAAGTCTATGGTGCACATCTGGGGCCGTTCAAAACCCCGGCACGCGAAAGCGATCCGGGCGTACCGGGTGCAGAATTTAACGCCGCTCAGCTCACGTGGCTCAGCGATTTTCAGCGTGGGAAAAGCTGGCACTGGAATGCCATCAGACCGGGCGTGGTGGGAAGTACCGTGCCCGGCAACACGATGAATCTGGCGCTGAGCATCGCTCTGTATGCGTCTTTGTGTAAGGCTCAGGGGCTACCTTTGCGCTTTCCCGGTACCGAGCAGACCTGGCACAGTATCGTTGATCATACCGACGCCGGGTTGCTGGCCGAGGCAACGCTGTGGGCTGCCACGACATCTGCGGCGCAGAATCAGGCTTTCAACGTGAATAACGGCGATATCTGGCGCTGGAGTGAGCTATGGCCGCGCATCGCACGCTGGTTTGAACTGGAATCTGCTCCGCCCGTGAGGTTGTCATTTCATCAGCTGTTTAAGGACTATCGTGAGGTATGGCGCGAGCTTGCCAGAGATCGGCTGGTAGAAACGGATATTATGCAGCTGAATGACGGACATTTTGCCGATTTCGTCTTTAGCTGGAATTACGACATGTTCGGTGATGGCAGCAAGCTTCGGCGGTCTGGCTTCACGCGAATGCAGGCAACCGATGAGATGTTTTTCAACCTGTTCGCGCAGCTGAGAGCGGCACGTATTATTCCCTGACTGTAAGGGCGTCCTGGTGCAAGCCAGGACGCGGGGACACTTACTCAACTGTTAACGCATTGACGACGTCGGCGACGCTTTTAACACTACGGATATTTCCGATGCCTGTGCCAAGCGCGATATAACCTTCATCGGTGTTGTCTTCCAGCATACCCAGGCGTAAACCCCGTAATCCTCCCATCACCTTGCCCAACTCTTCGTTGCTTGCACCTGTTTTATCCATCAACGCCAGTTTTTCCGCCAGCTTGCCGGGAAGAGAACGGTAGTAATGGGGCACGGTGCGGAAAAGCAGCAAATCGAGACCGTTGGCGGCAATAATTTTATCTTTGACCCCCTGCGGCACGCGGCTTTCTTCTGTGCTGATAAAGACCGAACCGGCAAACACGCCTTCAGCGCCTAATGCATGGGCCGCTCTGGCGGTGCGGTTATCGGTAATACCCCCCGCAGCCATCACTGGAATGTGCTTCACGGCATCGGCAATCAGCGGCACGATGGAAAAGGTGCCAAGCACCGTTGCGGGCAATGTGCCCCCTTCGTCAAAACCGGTGGCGACGATAATGTCTGCTCCCAGGTCTTCTGCGAGACGAGTGTTTTCAGGCGTTGGGTTGATGTCGCGGTAGATAATGGTGATACCTGTCTCTTTTAACTCGTTAAAAAGCGCTGGAATAATGCTGCCTTCCCCATAACCCGTATACACCACGGCCCTGATACCTTCTTCTTTTACCACCTGAAGGATAGGCCCGGTCCAGATGTCATTAACGGCTGTGGGGATCAGGTTCACGCCAAAGGGTTTTTCGGTCAGCCGTTTGGTTTTACGAATTTCCTCACGCATTTTTTCAGCGGTCTCTTTCGGCGTAGAGACCGCGGTATCGGCGGTTAAACCTGCATTTGGTCCCAGCACACCGAGCCCTCCGGCATTGCTGACTGCGGCGACTAATCGTGCATCAGTGAGCCAGGATAAAGGCCCCTGAATAACAGGTTTTTCGATACCCAGGATCTGACAGATACGGTTATTTTTCATAGCAGACTCTCCCTCATGTTTGAATGGGGGAGAGTGTAGGGCTCAATATTGTTAGGAAAAATAGCCAAAAAGATTCATCACTGTTATAAAATTCATAACAATAACTTTATCCTGCTTGCGGCAAAAACATCCTTTATGCAAATAAACCTCTTTGAATCTATTAGGATTTTTATTGAAATTATCGAGTCAGGGAGTCTTACCCAGGCGGCGGAGAATCTGCAAATCCATCGTCCGGCAGTCACCAAAGCATTACAGCTTCTGGAGCAACACAGCGGCACACGTTTACTGCAACGAACAACGCGTCGTATCAGCCTGACACCTGATGGGGAAGCGTTTTACCGTCAGAGTAAACCTCTGCTGGTGCAGGCTGATGAATTACTGGAGTCGTTTGGCAGTGGCCGGGCAATACACGGTCAGTTACGTGTGGATATGCCCATCTCTTTTGCGGCGTTGCGGGTGATACCTAATCTGCCTGATTTTTATCGCCAGCATCCTGAAATCGATATTATCCTGAGCAGTTCTGACCGTCGTCGGGATATGCTACGAGAGGGCCTGGACTGTGTGCTACGGGTGGGAGAACTCGACGATGGTGACTATATCGCGCGTAAAATCGGGAATATCAAGATTACGACTTGCGCCAGCCCGGCCTGGCTTGCGAAAAACGGCACGCCTGCAACGCTGGATGATTTACGCGAACATCAGGCGATCAACTGGGTTAACAACAACAGCAGACAAATTTATCCGTGGACTTTTACAACGCCAGAAGGGACTGCTGAGATTAAACTTCCCGGAAAACTTGTGGTGGATAACTCCGAAGCCTACATTGCGGCAGGTCTGGCCGGACTGGGATTAATGCAGGGGATGAATCTCTTTCTGCAGCCTTACATTGACCGCGGTCTTCTGGTTGAAGTCTTGCCAGACTACCGATCTCCGGACCGAAAATTGTCACTTCTCTATCCACACCGTCACCTCTCCCGAAAAGTGCGGGTATTTACCGAGTGGCTGGAGAGTCTGGTGTGAAAACAGCCAGTTCGTGACACAGCGCGCCAATCTGTTCCACGGCATTCAGCAGGAGGAGCGTTGGTTCGTTTGCGCAGTTTAGCCGCAGAAAGTGCGTTAATTCTGCGCCAGGGGAAAACAGCGGGCCAGGGCTGACGCCGATGCCCAACGCCAGCGCACGTCGATGCACCTCCAGCGCGTTGATCTGCTGAGGAAGTTCTACCCACAACAGGAAACCGGCAGTGGGCACGTTAACACGTGTACCCGGTGGGAAACTCGTCTCGACCCGCGCAACGACGGCGTCTATTCCCTCTGCGATCCGGTGCTTTAACCGCCGCAGATGACGATCGTAGTCGCCACTTGCGAGGATCTCGCTCGTTGCGGCTTCCAGCATTGGCGCACCTGCCCACTCTCCGGCCATACGCGTCTGCAATACCTGCGCGTGGTAGCGCCCGGCGGCAATCCAGCCGATCCGCCAGCCTGGCGCAAGCGTTTTAGAGAGCGAACTGCAGTAAATCACGTTTCCGCTCTGGTCGAACGCTTTGCAGGCCGGAGGGCGTTGCCCTTCGCCAACGAGGTCACCATAGACATCGTCCTCAATTAAAGGGATCTCTGCCTGCTCAAGCAGAGCAACAAGCTCTTGCTTGCGTGCAACGGGCATACTGGCACCCAAAGGGTTTTGCACGGTGGGTGAGGCCAAAACGGCAGCGGGGCGGTGGTAGCGAATGGCGTCAGCCAGCGGTTCCAGTAACAGGCCTTCAACGGGATCGGTCGGGATCGCTAAGGCTCTTAGGCCTAAATCTTCCAGCAGCAGGAGTGTACCAAAGTAGGCAGGCTGCTCAATCGCTACGACATCACCTGGCTGGCACACTGCCTGAAGGGCAAGGCGCAGCGCCTGCGTTGCACCCGCGGTGATGATGAGATCATCCGCGCCGAAACGAGCCCCCCATTGCGCAGAACGCGCGGCAATCTTACTTCGTAAATCACGCCTTCCCGGAGGCAGGCTATAGCTTTGTCCGTGTGCGTCCAGACGGCGGACGGCAGAGTGCAACGCCCGTTGCAGCATATCGCCGGGTAGCCATGCGGGGTCAGGCAGGGCTGCGCCCAACGGTATCAGACGGGCTTCTGCACTGCTGAACAGCGAGCGGGCCACGGCGGACATTGCCACAGGGACCGGACCAGGTACGGAGTGCGAAGGTTCCGCACGCGGAGTGATGCTGGTCTGGCAGATGAAGTAGCCCGAACGCGGACGCGCCACAATCAGCCCCTCTGCTTCAAGGCAACGAAGGGCTTCCAGCGCCGTCGGAAGGCTAACGTGTTCGCGTTCGGCCAGTTTACGCGCGGAGATCATCCGGTCGCCTACACGCAACGCACCTGAAGTCAGTGTTAGACGGAGCATCTCAGCTATTCGGCGGTAATGTGGGGACGACGGAGATGGGGCAGACATGGGCATCTGTTCAGGCTGATTTTCGATAAAACTGACTATACAGCCAATGATGCGCGCCATCTATAGTGTCCGACATGTTCAGGACAAGGAGGCATTATGCAGAGCAATAATTTCAACATCTCTACTTATTTCAAACGCATAAACTACACCGGACCGGTGGCTGCCGATACGGCCACGTTACATGCGCTTATGCGTCATCAGCTCTTTTCAGTTCCCTTTGAAAATCTGGACGTGCAGGCGGGCAAAATTGTCTCGCTGGCACCAGACGATATTGCCGATAAGGTGTTAACGCAGGGGCGCGGCGGTTACTGCTATGAGGTGAACGGTCTTTTTGCCATGGCGCTGGAGGCGGTAGGTATTCCTTACCGTTTCGTGGCGGCACGCCCGATGTTCTACCCTGCGCGACGACCGAAAACCCACATGGCGCTCATCGCTGAGGTAGATAGTCGACAGTGGCTTTGCGATCTCGGGTTCGGCAGCTACGGCATCCGTGCACCGATGGCGCTGGACACGCTTGATGTCGATATCACCCAGGATTTCGACACGTTTCGGCTTAGCCGTAGCGCAGAGGGCGAATATCTGCTTCAGGCAAAAGTGGAGGGGGAATGGGCCCGTCAATACGGCTTTGATCTCACGCCTCAGGAATGGATTGATTTCGTTCCGGCCAACTACCTTAACTCCACGCATCCGGATGCCATCTTTGTCCAGAAGCTGGTGGTGGTGCAGCATCGCCCGGAAGGACGTGAGATTTTACTGGGCGATGTGCTGAAGACGATCACTGCGGATGGGGTTGAAATACAGCAACTGGCGGAGGAAGAAATCTCCAGTATGCTGAAAGACCGTTTTGCGTTGACGACGGCGTAAAACAGAAGGGGCGGCCTGCTGTCACACTGCCCCGAGAATCGCCCATACGGCTGGTATGGGCGGTGCGATATTATTTCTTCTTATTCATCATCGCTTTTAAATCGGCAAACGGGTTAAACGTGGCAACGCCCACGTCTTTTTGCGCGTCTTCCCCTGCAACCACGGTGGTACCGTACTGATCCGCTTCGGTGTATTTCGAGTGTTCATGGTCATGGCAGAACAGGCACAACAGTTCCCAGTTGCTGCCATCTTCCGGGTTGTTGGTATGGTCGTGATCGATATGGTGAACCGTGAGTTCACGCAGATTGGAATAAACAAACTCTCGCGAGCAGCGACCACACACCCATGGATAGATTTTTAATGCTTTTTCGCGATAGCCGCTTTCCAGCCGCGCGTAGTTTTTAGGGATCAAAGCCATTGCCGGTTTTACCTGCCATGAAAAGAGTGGGGGATATTATATCCCATTATGGAGCGTAATGACGAACCCCTCAATTCAGTCAATTTATTTGAATCATTCCGTTAAATAAACGGCATTTATTCTCACCGGGTAATGCGTAAAGTAGGTGAGATGCAAAGTCCCATCAGGATAAATCGTTATGAAAAAGATCGGGTTTCTGTCGTTTGGTCACTGGACACCTTCACCGCAGTCCGGTACGCGTTCAGCAGCGGATACATTGCTTCAGTCCATTGATTTGGCCGTGGCGGCCGAAGAGTTGGGTGCAGACGGCGCGTATTTCCGTGTGCACCACTTTGCCCGGCAGTTGAGCTCCCCGTTCCCCCTGCTGGCCGCAATAGGCGCCAAAACGAAAACCATTGAAATCGGTACTGGCGTCATTGATATGCGCTATGAAAACCCGATGTACATGGCAGAGGATGCTGGAGCCGCGGATCTGATCTCAGGTGGGCGTTTGCAGCTTGGCATCAGCCGGGGTTCCCCGGAGCAGGTTATTGATGGCTGGCGTCATTTTGGCTATGTCCCGCAGGAAGGGGAAAACGAATCTGATATGGCACGCCGCCATACCGAGGTACTGCTTGAGGTATTGCGTGGAGAAGGTTTTGCAAAACCGAATCCACAACCTATGTTCCCGAACCCGCCGGGGTTGCTGCGCCTTGAACCTTATTCCGCCGGTTTGCGCGAGCGTATCTGGTGGGGCGCCGGTTCGAATGCGACGGCAGTGTGGGCGGCAAAACTGGGAATGAACCTGCAAAGTTCTACCTTAAAAGACGATGAAACCGGTGAGCCGTTCCATATTCAGCAGGCAAAACAGATCCGCGCTTACCGTCAGGCGTGGGCGGAAGCGGGGCATACGCGTCAGCCACGAGTCTCGGTTAGCCGCAGTATTTTTGCGCTGATGGACGATCGCGATCGGATGTACTTCGGCTCCAGCCGGAGCGACAGCGATAGCGTCGGTTATCTTGATGAGAAAACGCGTGCGATCTTCGGACGTAGCTATGCCGCAGAGCCTAACAAGCTGATTGAACAGTTGAAAAAGGACGACGCGATTGCCGAAGCCGATACGTTATTATTGACCGTGCCGAATCAACTTGGTGTGGATTACAATGCGCACGTGATTGAGTCCATTCTCAAACATGTCGCACCGGCAATGGGCTGGCGCGAGTAGCCATTCTGTAATTAGCCGTGAGATCGTAATGGAAAACCTGGCCCTCTGGTATCGACGTTTTGGCGAGCCAGATTCTGTTCTGCAGCCGGAAACAGCGCCATTGGGCGAGCTTGCTCCAGGTCATATTCGTGTGCAAATGCTGTTTTCCCCGGTGAACGCGTCCGATCTTATCCCCATTACCGGGGCCTATCGCCACCGGACGCCGCTACCGGCGGTGGCAGGGTATGAAGGCGTCGGGATTGTGACCCAGGCACCAGCCCCCTTCACGGGGCTGGTGGGCAAGCGCGTCTTACCCTTACGGGGGCAGGGAACCTGGCAGCGCTATGTTGATTGCCCGGCTGAGTATACGATCCCGGTTCCGGACAATATCGACTCACGCCTGGCCGCACGGGCCTATATCAATCCGCTGGCGGCGCAGATGATGCTCGCTCACTATCCACCACAGGGAAAGCGGGTGTTGCTCACGGCTGCCGGTTCTGACTGTGCCATTCTGCTCGGGCAGTGGGCGCGTCAGAGGGGAGCACAAGCGGTATACGGTATTCACCGTTCACCTGTACATGCTGAAAGGCTGGATGCGATGGGGATCATTCCCGTCGCGCAACAGGATACGAAGAGAATCGGCGCTATCGCTGCGTGTGCCGATGTTGTTTACGATGCGACCGGAGGAGCGCTTGCGGAAGCTATTCTCAACGTGATGCCCGAGCAGGGCATGTTTGTTTGCTACGGACTGCTCTCCGGGCAAACCTTCCGTCAGCAGCGCCCCATGCCGCGCGTGGCATGGTTTCATATTCGCAACTATCTCGATGCCCTCAGCGTGGAGGCGTGGCATGCCGAGTTCGAACGCATCTGGCCTCAGTTGCGTGGTAGCCAGTACAGCCATGCCACGGTGTACCCTCTGACGGAATGGCAGAGGGCGCTAAGTGCGTACCGTGAAGGTGGCAGGATCGGCAAGCCGATCCTGTCGATGATAGCGTGACCGTTATTGATGGCTCATATCGCTCAGCAGCACCGCGATACTTTGCCCGCCAGCCGTCTGTTCCAGGCCAATCTTCACAATGATGGTCAGCGGAACGGAAAGCAGCATCCCAACGGGGCCGAGCAGCCAGCCCCAGAAAATAAGGGACAAAAAGACCACCAGTGTGGACAACCCCAGTCCACGCCCCATCATCCGTGGCTCAAGAATGTTGCCGAACACCAGATTAATCACCAGATATCCAGCCAGCAGAATCAACGCGTCATAGAACCCGCTGAAAACCAGCATCTGAAGAATAGGGGGGATTGCTGCCAGCACGGAGCCGATGTTAGGGATGTAGTTCAGCGCAAACGCCAGCAGTCCCCAGACAAATGCAAAGCGGACATCCAGCGCCATGAGCATTCCCCAGACCACCCCTCCTGTGACCAGACTAATGGCCGTTTTTAACACCAGATAGCGGGAAACGCTGTCCAGCGCGCGCTGAATTGCCCCCATACCTTCAACCGGACGAACCATGATCTGCTGCAGCTTTGTGGGAAGCTGCGGCACCTCCAGCAACATGAACACCACCGTTAAGAACAGCAGGAAAATAGAGGTCATGGCATTGGAGAGTTGCGCCAGCAGACTGGTGACAAGCGTCATGGCCGCGTTGGGATCGATATATTTCAGGAGCTCCTCAACCGAGACTTCTATGCCTGCACGCTGCAGCCAGGGTTCAATTTGCAGGAGCGGTATCGCCAGTGACGAACGGTATTTCGGCAATGTTCGCGCCAGTTCATTGAGCGACGTCCCCAGATAAGCGACGAGCAGAACCATCGCAATAATAATGATGCTGATAAGCAGGGTGATCGCCAGCACGCGCGGGATGCGTAACCGTGTCATGCGCTGTACCAGCGGGTTAAGGATCACCGCAATAAACAGCGCCAGAATAAAGGGGACAATGATGTCGGCGGCAAAACGAACGCCTGTCAGAATGATCACCAGCATGCCCAGCATGATGACAATTTTTAACCCGTTCAGGGTAATGATGGGTTTAGCCATGGTGACTCCGGAATAATCTTTTTATTTATAATAAATGCGAAACCCGCTGTAATAAAGTAACCAAAATCAAACGGGGTGGGTAAAGAATTGCAAAGACTTTGAGTAAAATCCTGACTTATGGTACAAATCTGGCGTGTTTAACTACCGAGGACAATTTTGATCCGCAAAGACGAGAAGCAACACCGCGGATAATTGTAATTTTATGGACAATTTGTTCAGGACGTACTTTTCAAACAATACTGCTGTATTTTCCTCTTCCTTCTGCCTGCTTTCTGGTGAGCAACACTGGCGCACCGCACTATAGTCACATCTTCTGCCTGAGCTGGCGCTACGCGCTTAGCTGTCCGATTTAATTTCATATTTTTTGGTTTGCTGTTCGCGGCGGGCCACGATGGATTATATTCTCAAGCAGGAGAAAAACATGTTTTACTGGATTTTATTAGCTCTGGCTATTATCGCTGAAATTACCGGCACGTTGTCGATGAAATGGGCAAGTGTCAGCGATGGCAACACCGGTTTTATTTTAATGCTGGTGATGATTTCACTTTCCTATATTTTCCTCTCATTTGCAGTAAAAAAAATTGCGCTGGGTGTGGCCTATGCCCTATGGGAGGGGATCGGTATTTTGCTGATTACACTGTTCAGCGTCATGATATTTGACGAAACGCTCTCCACGATGAAGGTTGCCGGGTTAACGACCCTGGTTGCGGGTATTGTGCTGATTAAATCGGGTACTCGTAAGCCGACAAAACAGCAGAAGGAGCAGAACCATGCAACAGTTTGAATGGGTTCATGCGGCCTGGCTGGGTTTTGCCATCGTGCTGGAAATTCTGGCTAACGTCCTGCTGAAATTCTCGGATGGTTTTCGCCGTAAAGTGTACGGACTGATGTCGATTGCGGCGGTTCTGGGGGCGTTCAGTGCCCTGTCCCAGGCGGTAAAAGGAATCGACCTTTCTGTTGCCTATGCGCTGTGGGGAGGGTTTGGTATCGCCGCCACGCTGGCAGCAGGTTGGGTGCTCTTCGGTCAGCGTTTAAATAACAAAGGCTGGGTAGGATTGATATTACTGCTTGCTGGTATGATCATGATAAAACTCGCCTGATATACTGACAGCCATTATTTACAGGCAGCGAAATTCGCTGCCTGTAGTACTCTTAGAAAAGCATAACATTGAAGAGGATGGCTGATGTATCGCACATTGAGCTGGCGCAATATTCCTACTGCGAGAACATTGTTTGCCATGGTCTTCATCGCGGGGATCGGCTTAATCATTTCCATTGTGGCACTGCTCTATCTATCCCTGCACCTTATCAGCACGAAAACCAATGAAATTGACGAACACCGTTCGGCACTTTCCGTGCAGGGTGCCATTCAGACATCCGTCAACCGAGTCTCCTCTCTGGTCCTGGATAACGCTGTCTGGGACGATGCGGTACACGAGACGTACCGTCCAACTCTGGATCCCAACTGGCTGTATAACACCTGGGGCGCTGGCTTTAAAATTAACAACCTTTATGACGGCACTTTCGTGCTTGATGAACACTTCAATGTCATCTGGGGATCGTTTCAAAGCCAACCGTTCAAAGAGACGAACCTTGATTTTTTTGGTAAAGGCTTCAAAGGGCTTATTAACCAGTACGGACAAGCACTGCCCGGTGATAAAAATATCTATGCGGGCATCACCCGAACGCGTAACGGCATTGCATTTATTGGGATAGGGCTGATTCGCCCGATGGTTGGAGATTTACAGGTTACCGATGGAACACGCCGCTATCTGGTGATTACGCGTCATCTGAACGCGAAAATATTATCCGATCTGGGGACGACCTTTCAGATTGATAACCTCAATTTTACCCCTGAAAAAATCAATAATCTGAGTATGCCCCTGCGCAGTTCAGCAGGAGAGTTACTGGGATACCTGAACTGGCAGGCTCGTCTTCCGGGAGCGCAAGCCGCCCGGGCTGCATCGTCTGATATTACGCAGATTGTGGTGCTGGCGTCGGCGCTGATCCTGCTCTTCATTCTGGTGAGCGGTGTGGGGCTGTACAAACTTGCGCGTGGAGAAAATCAGGCGCGTATGGTCGCGAGAACGGACTGGTTAAGCCATCTGCCGAACCGACGTGCGCTGATCGAAGATCTGGATCGCGTGAGTTTACGCGGTGATATTGACGTCAAAAGCGTGGTGTTTATCGATCTGGATGGCTTTAAGGATGTCAATGACATCTACGGCCATAGCGTGGGTGACGATCTCATTGTAGTGATAGCGAAAACGCTGAATGAACGCGTCCCACCGGGAGGGATGCTGGCACGCATGGGCGGCGATGAATTTGCTATGACCATCGGTGGTGATGGCGCGGAAGCGCAGGCCACTGCGTTTGCCCGTTCGGTGCTGGATTTTCTCAACATCCCGATTCGGCTAGGGGAGCGCACAATCCATATCGGCGCCAGTATAGGTATTGCCAGCGGCACCCTGATCGAATGCACCAGTACTGAGTTGTTTCGCCGTGCGGATATTGCCATGTATCACGCCAAAATGAGTGGAAAAGGGCGCATCACCCACTACGACGCGGCGCTGAACAGTACCCGTGAACGTAAGCTGGCGATTGAGAATCAGATCAGAAGCGGCCTGGAGCGCGATGAGTTTGAGGTCTGGTACCAGCCAATTATTGACGCTCACAGCCAGAAAATGGGCAGTGTCGAAGCGCTGGTTCGCTGGCCGCGTCGACCGGGCGGGCCACTTGACCCGGACACCTTTATCACCATTGCAGAGACCAGTGGTTTGATTTACAAACTGGGCCAGTTTGTCTTGCAGCGGGCCTGTCAGGATCTGGAGCCATTCAGTGAGTTAAAACTCTCCGTGAATATCTCTCCTGCACAATTTCGCGATCCTGAATTTGAAGACAAAGTGGCAAGTGTGCTGGAGACCACGCGTTTCCCGGCCAACAGATTGCAGCTTGAGGTAACAGAGACCTATGTGCTGGAAAACCCGGAGCGAGCCCGCATGGCAATAGCCAATCTTAAAGCGCTTGGAACCGCGGTGGCGCTGGATGATTTTGGCACGGGCTATTCCAGTATTGGATATTTACGGCGTTTTAACTTCGACACCATTAAGATTGATAAATCACTGGCCGGGCTGGTGGGCAACGATGAACAGGCGGCAGCGCTGGTCAGCGGCACAGTGCGGATCGCCAATGCGCTGGGCATGGCGGTGGTGGCGGAAGGGGTGGAAACCGAAAAACAGATGAAACTGCTACGGCTGGCTGGCTGCGATCAACTGCAGGGTTTTTGGTTCAGCCAGCCGATGCCAATTGAGTCAATCAGAGAATTACATCAGATCAGGCAGTGCTGATTTACTGTTGCGCCAGCGCTTCCAGCTTGTCGCGAAAACCGGTAACAGACAACGCCCGGTTATCTGCGCGCCAGCGATCTTTCGCCGCAGGCGCGGAACTCTGGACGCCAATCAATTGCCAGCCATTATCCGTTTTCAGCATTAACGGTGAACCGCTGTCGCCTGGCAGCGTATCGCACTGATGCGAAAGCACGCTGGTTTGTGCCCAGCCCGTCACAACACAGTCGGTGTGAGTGTAAAGCGCATCCAGATGATCGACAGGGTAGCCTGACTGCGTCACCTTGCGGTCGGCAGCTTTCAGGGCGGCGGTGAGTGCGGCTTTATCTCCGTCAAATAACGGCAGCGGCGTAATACCTGAAGGCGGGTAGCGCAAAATGATCAGGCCAAAATCCCATGAGGCGGCTGCCGGTGGCACTATCCAGCCATCACCATCGGGTTTCAGGCGTTTGCCGAGAGAAGGGTCAACCCGGCCTTCAATACCGTGGATTTCATAGCGCCAGATTCCTTTTTGCGACACAAACCGCAAGGCAACCGCTTTGTCTGGCTTACCGTTTGGCGGTGTCAACAGACAGTGGCCGGCCGTCAGGGCAAGCTGCGGGGTGATCAACGTCGCGGTACACAAGTTACCGCTGGCGGTTTCCAGTTGCCCTATTGCATCCCAGGGCGCCTGGGTAGGATCGGTGACGCGAGTCCGGTCATCATGACCGAAAAAAAGCGTTTTTAGATCTTTCGCGCTAATGGTGTCATCACCGCCATCATCCGCATGTGAAAATCCAGAAAAAAGACCAAACGTTCCCAGTAACAACACAACAGATTTACGCATATCACACTCTGGTGGGGGTAATTATGATTATTAAAAGTGAACCCTATGAAAATACTATAGACGGGACAGCGCTAAAGTGGGAGTAAAATCAGCGTGCTACAATCAGGAAAGATAAAAATGGCTTGCGATGAGCGCGCATAAAATAAGCAGGATCAGGATCAGCTCAAACCGATAGCGTCGCAGCATACGCCCTCCGGATAAAAAAACGGCGCGGAACCTGTTCCGGTTCAGCGCCGGTTTACCAACGTGCCCCGAAGGGCACGATTAAGCTTGTACTCTTACGCAGCTGGCTGTGCAGCTGGTTTAGCAGCTTCGTGTTTTACTGCTTTTTTGTGGTGCTTTTTAGCGGCCTGAGCTTTCTGCTCTACAGCTGGTTTGGTCGCTTTTTTGTGGTGGTGCTTTTTAGCAGCCTGCGCTTTCTGCTCTACAGCTGGTTTGGTCGCTTTTTTGTGGTGGTGCTTTTTAGCGGCCTGCGCTTTCTGCTCTACAGCCGGTTTAGCGGCTTTTTTGTGGTGCTTTTTGGCAGCCTGAGCTTTTTGCTCGGTTGGTGCTGCGGTTGCTGGTGCAGCGGCTTCTTTTTTCATTGCTGCTTTATGATGTTTCTTATGGTGAACTGCTTTTGCTGGAGCAGCGGTAGTGGTTGCAGCTGGAGCGGCAGCCGGTGCAGCGGTTGCAGTAGTTTCAGCAGCAAACGCAGCAGAAGACAGACCCATAGCAGCGGCAACAACCAGAGCTAATACTTTATTCATTCTCATACCCTCGAATTTGGTTTTTCATTTAACCCCACTGCGGGGCCGTTGAAATAACTATATCCCTGTAAATTCGAGGTTTCCGTGAGTGATTGGTATCGCTGTGTAACCATATGTACAAAGGGTGGAAACGGTGAACGGACAGGGCCTGCGCCGCTGTCCGTTCAGGCCTGCGTTATTTTTTGAGTGCAGCCAGAATCGCAGCCGGAGGCTGGCTGCCAATGATGGTGCGTGACTCAGGCTCAATTACTACCATAACTGGCGTAATGCTCACGCCCAACCGTTCAGCCAGCGCGGATTGCCGCACGATCAAATCGGAGCACGCTGCGGTGGTGTCATTATCAGGTAAAAATCCCGCCATCGCTTTTTGCAGGCTTTTGACCTTATCGGTTGAACACCAGACGCGCCCCATATCTTCAATGACCGAGTCGCGAATGGCGTTGGGCGCAACGGTCAGAAACGACATCGTCAACCCGGCATCCGTATACTGCTTAACGTTTTTCACCACATTGCTGCAGTAAATGCACTGATTATCAATAAACACCAGCAGCTTATATCGCTCCGCGGGAGCCTGAAACGTGATGGGCTGGAGATCTGTCAGTGAATGGGTAATATCATTGAATGCGTCTTGTGGTGTGTTATCCGTGGCCGCGAAGGTACTTAAGCTCGTCGCACACACAATGGCCAACATCGTTTTCATTATGCCTTTCATCATTCATCCCTTTATTTTGTTAATCCCTGTCTGATAGCGGTTTAATTATTTGACAAGGAAGCGCAGTAATACACCAGGTGTGATCGGAACGGTATGCGCTAAATCATAGTCTTAAACAAATTCGGCGAGGGGGTAGCCGGAGCATGCTCCGGCTGAAAGAATTACAGATAACGTGAGGTCAGGTGTTCCCGGAAGTAGCTGATATTCAGATCTTCACCCGTTGCCTGGGTAATTAACTGCGACGTGGTAAAGCGGCTACCGTGCTGCCAGATGTTCTGGCGCAGCCAGTCAAACAGCGCGGAAAAATCGCCTTCAGCGATGGAGGACTGCAGACCCGGAAGCGCCGTTTTGGCCGCATGGAACAGCTGCGCGGCATACATGGCCCCCAGCGTATAGGACGGGAAGTAGCCAAAACCGCCGTCGGTCCAGTGGATATCCTGCATGCAGCCGTTGCGGTAGTTGTCTTTCGTGGATAATCCGAGCCAGGCCTGCATTTTCTCGTCCCACAGGGCGGGAATATCGTCCACCTCGATCTCGCCGTTGATCAGCGCACGCTCAATCTCATAGCGCAGCACCACATGTGCCGGGTAACTCACTTCGTCCGCATCGACGCGAATATAGCCCGGCTTCACGCGCTGGTTCCAGGCAATAAAGTTCTCTTCGCTGAACGCCGCCTGGCTGCCAAAGCGGGCGTGCACCGCAGGGAGGAGATGTTTGAGGAAGGCCTCACTGCGGCCGAGTTGCATCTCAAAGAACAGGCTCTGGGATTCATGGATGGCGGTGGAGCGTGCCAGAGCGATAGGCTGTCCTGCCCACGCTCGCGGCAGGTTTTGTTCGTAGCGGGCGTGCCCGGTTTCATGAATCACACCAAACAGCGCGCTCAGCAGTTCATCCTCATCATAACGCGTGGTAATTCGCACATCTTCCGGTACGCCACCGCAGAACGGGTGCGCACTGACGTCCAGGCGTCCGCCGTTAAAATCGAAGTCCAGCATCTGCATAGCTTCCAGCCCCAGCTCACGCTGTGTTGCTGTCGGGAAGGGGCCTTGCGGTGGAACAAACGAACGCTGAGCCTGTTTTTCCACCACGTTTGCCAGCAGGTCCGGCAGCCAGGATTTCATATCGCCGAACAGGACGTCCAGACGCGCGCTGGTCATGTCGGGCTCAAAAATATCCAGCAGCGCGTCGTACGGCGTACAGCCTTTGGCTTCGGCCCGCAGGCGAGCCTCTTCGCGACTGAGTTTGACCACCTCTTTCAGGTTGGCAGAAAAGCCCTGCCAGTCGTTGGCGGGGCGCTGCGTGCGCCAGGCGTGTTCACACTTGCTGCCCGCCAGGGATTTGGCTTCCACCAGCGATTCTGGCAGCAGCGAGGCCTGCTGATATTGACGCGTCATTTCGCGCAGGTTGGCTTGTTCGATATCATTCAGATTTTCATCTGCCGCCGCCGCTAACAGGTCGCCGACTTTTTTATCGGTCAGGATCTGGTGTTGCAGGACGCTTATCTCCGCCAGCGCCTCGCCACGGGCAGCGCTGCCGCCTGGCGGCATCATGGTGAACATATCCCAACTGGCGATAGAGGAGAGGTGGGAGAATCGGGAGAGACGCTGGAAGGTGCGGGTGAGTTGTTGGTAGTTGTTGTTTTTCATGAAGTCCTCGTGTCTGAATCAGCCGATGACAAAAATTAGCATCGGCTTGATTTAAACACGAAGGCGGTGGATTGTTAATGCAGACGTTTATGCAAACTGGCGCCAACCAGCAGCGCCGCGCACAGCATCAGCGCGATAAACCCGCCCACGCCGTTCCAGCCGTAGTTATGCCAGAACACGCCGCCGAGCGTCCCGGCAATACTGGAACCGAGATAGTAGCTGAACAGATAAAGCGACGACGCCTGACCTTTGGCCCGACGGGCGCGTGGGCCAATCCAACTGCTGGCAACCGAGTGGGCGGCGAAGAATCCCGCGGAGAAGAGCAGCATTCCAGCAAAAATCAGCCACAGGGAGGAGAAGAGCGTCAACAGCAGGCCGAGTAACATCACGCCTGTGAATACCAGCATCACCGGTCCCCGCCCGAAGCGTGCCGTCATCGCTCCGGCTTTTGGGGAGCTCCATGTTCCGGTCAGATAAGCGACAGAAAGCAAACCGACAACGGCCTGGCTCAGATGCCACGGTGAGAGCATCAGGCGGTAGCCAATATAGTTAAACAGCGTGACGAAGGAGCCCATCAGAAGGAAGCCGACCAGAAACAGGCGCGGCAGCCCTTTATCACGCCAGTGCAGACGGAAGTTGATAAACAGCGTTTTCGGGCGCAACGAGGTGGAGCGGAAATGGCGCGATTCCGGCAGAATTTTCCAGAACATCAGTGCAGAGGCAAGGGCGAAGCAGCCAATGACAGCCAGCGCAATGCGCCAGTTAAAGAGGTCCGTAAATACCCCACTCAGCAGGCGTCCACTCATCCCGCCGATGGAGTTCCCGCTGATGTACAACCCCATTGAGAAGGCAACAAAACTCGGGTGGATCTCTTCGCTGAGGTAGGTCATCCCTACAGCGGCAACCCCACTGAGCGATAAACCAATCAGCGCGCGCATCACCAGAATACCGTGCCAGCTGGTCATCATGGTCGAGAGTAACGTACAGACCGAGGCCAGCATCAGCGCGGTAACCATCACCGGTTTGCGACCGATGGCATCGGAAAGTGGGCCGGTAAAGAGCAGGCCAATTGCCAGCATCCCGGTGGAAATTGAGAGCGAAATGCTGCTGCTGGCAGGCGATACGCCAAACTCGTGAGAGAGAACGGGCAGGATCGGCTGAACGCAATAGAGCAATGCAAACGTTGCCAGACCCGCTGAGAAGAGCGCCAGCGTGACGCGCATAAATTGAGGTGTACCGCGTTTAATGAACTGAACCGGCTGAGATGCTACGGGTAAATCATTGATATCTCTGGCCGGATCGATATCAATGGCAGTTGTACGACTCACACAGTTTCCTTGCTTAAACATCCCCGTGATTTCTGGTGACGGGTATGACCACACGATCAGAGTAGGAAAATGTAAATATTCTGTCTAATATATTAATAATCTCAAATGATACTTTAAAAATATGAATATTGAGCTGCGTCACCTCCGATACTTTGTTGCCGTTGCCGAAGAACTGCATTTTGGCCGCGCGGCGGCAAGACTGAATATCTCTCAGCCACCGCTAAGCCAGCAGATTCAGATCCTGGAGCAGCAGGTTGGGGCGCGTCTTCTGGCCCGCACCAACCGCAGCGTAAGCCTGACGGCGGCGGGAAAACAGTTTCTGGCCGATAGCAGACAAATCCTGAGTATGGTCGAGGAGGCCGCGGCGCGGGCAGAACGGCTGTATCTCGGTGAAACCGGAGAACTGCGGATCGGGTTTACCTCGTCCGCACCGTTTATCAGCGCCGTCTCGGAGACGCTCTCCTCATTCCGCCGGCATTTTCCGGATGTTCATATTCAGACGCGCGAAATTAATACCCGCGAACAGATTGCGCCACTGAATGAAGGTTCGCTGGATCTGGGGCTGATGCGAAACACTCAACTGCCGGACACGCTGTCGTGGCAGGTGATCCTGCGCGAACCGCTGATGGCGATGATCCCTCACGATCATCCACTGGCTTCGCGTCCGTCTGTCACGCTGGCAGAACTGGCAAAAGAACCGTTTGTCTTTTTTGACCCGCAGGTCGGGACGGGCCTGTATGATGATATTCTGGGTTTGATGCGCCGCTACGATCTTGCCCCGGTTATTACTCAGGAAGTCGGGGAAGCGATGACCATTATTGGTCTGGTCGCTGCCGGGCTGGGCGTGTCTATTCTTCCGGCCTCCTTTAAACGGGTACAATTGCGCGAAATGCGCTGGGTTACCATCGCTGAAGAGGACGCTGTTTCAGAGATGTGGCTGGTATGGTCAAAACATCATGAACAGAGTCATGCCGCACAGCGTTTTAAACAGCAGTTAATTAGCGCCTCTGCCGGGCGATATTTATAGGGAAATACGGGCAAAAATGTGCAGTAAATCACATGGCTAAGTAAATATTTGACGACGGACATGGAAGTGCTTCACCATAGCCCACAGTTTATTTCGAAGCTCGAAAATAAGGGAGTACGAGGTGGTTGCTGATAGTCAGCCAGGGCATATTGATCAGATTAAGCAGACCAATGCTGGCGCGGTGTATCGCCTGATTGATCAGCTTGGTCCGGTTTCGCGTATCGATCTTTCGCGCCTGGCACAACTGGCACCTGCCAGTATCACCAAGATTGTCCGCGAAATGCTGGAAGCCCACCTGGTTCAGGAGACCGAGATCCAGGAGCCGGGCAGCCGTGGCCGTCCGGCGGTCGGGCTGGTGGTCGAGACGGAAGCGTGGCACTACCTGTCACTGCGCATCAGTCGGGGGGAAATCTTCCTTGCGCTGCGCGACCTGAGCAGCAAACTGGTGGTGGAAGACCGGCTTGAACTGCCGCTCAATGCTGAGGAACCGCTCCTCGATGCGATTGTCTCGCATATTGATAACTTCTTTATCCGCCATCAGCAGCGGCTTGAACGCTTAACGGCGATAGCCATCACCATGCCGGGCATTATTGATACCGAAAACGGCATTGTTCACCGTATGCCGTTTTACGACGATGTCAAAGAGATGCCGCTGGGTGAAGTGCTGAAAAACCATACCGGTGTGCCGGTCTATATTCAGCATGACATCAGCGCCTGGACGATGGCTGAGGCACTGTTTGGCGCGTCACGCGGTGCGCGGGACGTCATTCAGGTCGTCATCGATCATAACGTCGGGGCGGGCGTGATCACCGACGGACGCCTTCTGCATGCCGGAAGCAGTAGTCTGGTCGAAATCGGCCACACCCAGGTCGACCCTTACGGTAAACGCTGTTATTGCGGGAACCATGGCTGTCTGGAGACGATTGCCAGCGTGGAAAGCGTGCTGGAACTGGCGCAGGCGAGGCTCGGCCAGTCCATGAGCTCTTCGCTACACGGACAACCCTTAACGGTGGACTCCCTCTGCGCTGCCGCGCGTCAGGGCGATCTCCTGGCGAAGGACATTATTACCGGCGTAGGTAACAACGTTGGCCGCATTCTGGCTATTATGGTGAATCTCTTCAACCCGCAAAAAATCCTGATTGGTTCGCCGCTCAGCCAGGCGGCGGAGATCCTCTTCCCGGCTATTTCGGCCTGTATTCATCAGCAGTCGCTCCCCGCGTACAGCAAGAATATTGCGGTAGAAAGTACCCAATTCTCCAACCAGGGCACGATGGCAGGTGCGGCGCTGGTCAAAGATGCCATGTATAACGGCTCGCTGTTGATCCGCCTGTTACAGGGTTAACTCTTTTCTGCAGATGTAAGAAAAATTGCGCTATCTCAAGCCGGGTAGCGCATGCATCCCGTAGACTTCCCCCACTGAATTATTTACCTGGTTTATATTTTCGAAGCATACCCAAGAGGTGGAGTGAGTCATGCTTAAGCGTTTCTTTGTTACTGGTACAGATACCTCTGTCGGCAAGACAGTCGTATCCCGCGCATTACTGCAGGCTCTGGCTGCAAGCGGTAAACGCGTTGCAGGGTACAAACCGGTCGCAAAAGGCAGTAAAGAGACGCCAGAGGGATTGCGTAATAAAGACGCTCTGGTGCTGCAAAGCGTCTCGTCGCTGGAGCTGACATATGACGCGGTTAATCCAATTGCGTTAAGCGAAGAGGAGAGCAGCGTGGCGCACAGCGGTATGATTAATTACCCCCTGCTGTCTGATGGCCTGGCAAACCTGAGCGGGAAGGTTGATCACGTTGTGGTTGAAGGGACGGGCGGCTGGCGCAGCCTGATGAATGATTTGCGCCCGCTGTCTGAATGGGTCGTGCAGGAGCAGCTGCCTGTGGTGATGGTTGTGGGTATCCAGGAAGGGTGCATTAACCATGCGCTGCTGACGGCACAAGCCATAGCCAATGACGGCCTGCCGTTGATTGGCTGGGTGGCAAACCGCATCAACCCAGGACTTGCGCACTACGCTGAAATCATCGACGTGCTGAGCACAAAACTGCCCGGGCCTTTGGTCGGTGAGTTGCCGTACCTGCCCCGCGCAGAGCAGCGCGAGTTAGCGCAATACATCGATCTCTCTGCCCTCGGTGGCGTGTTGACCGTAGATAGAGTCGTGGCGTAACGTCCTCGACAGAACGGACGCCACCACGCAGGCGACCAGCAAACCGGGCAGCAAAAAATACTGCCCGGTCATTTCACAGACCATCAGCGCCGACATAATGGGCGCATGTGTGGTTGCGGCGAGTAACGTTGCCATCCCTGCCAGCCCCAGCAAAATCGCCGTCTCAGAGCCCGGTAACCACAGCGCGAAAAGTTGAGCAAACAGCATACCTGTCGCCATACCGACAAACAGCGTAGGCGTAAATACCCCTCCCGGCGCACCGGAGCCGCTGCTGGCCAGCACCGCCAGCAGTTTACAGATAAACACACCGGCAATGACCAACAGCAACGGGGGCGCGATCAGAAAAGCCTGAACCACGCTGTAGCCATTCCCCCACACCTTAGGTGTCAAAAGGGACAGCAGCCCGACGATCAAACCGCCGAGCGCCAGTTGCCACGGTGGTGAAAGTTTGAGACGCAGGAATAGCCCATGACTGAACGTCATCAGCCACATCAGCAGTGGGCCGCAGAGGCCCGCCAGCAAACCCATAGCGAGCAACAGGGCATAATCTGCCGCGGTGAATATGCCGCTCAGATGCACGTCATAGAGCGTGAGGGCTCCGGGCGCTAAAAGATGCGTCGTGAGCAGCGCCACCACCGCAGCAATAACCACGGGGCCAAGCGAGGCCAGCATCAGCGTGCCAAACAGAATCTCTGCAATGAACAGGCTTCCGGCTAGCGGAGCATGGTAGGCGCTGGCCATCCCGGCCGCGGCGCCGCAGGCGATCCAGAGTTTCCACTCGGATTTCGGCGTAAAGCGCCGGGCAAAAAAGGAGGTGGCGAGGGCGGCAAGCAGGATCATCGCGCCTTCGCGACCAATGGCACTCCCGCTGGCCACGACCAGCAGTGAGGCAAGGGATTTTACCAGACTGGCACCGTAGTCAAACTGACCGTCCCCGGTCTCCAGCGCTTCCATGTAATCGGTGGGGGCGTGAGGGCGCTGCGCGGTCATTCGCTGCCATCCCCATAACAGCAACCCGGCCGCCAGCCCCCCCAGGGCAGGCGTCAATGCACGCCGCCAGGGAGCGAGCGCGGCGGCGGCATTCACCAGGCTGCCGCTGTCGTTACTGAGAAACAGCCACTCCAGCAAATACATGCTGTGTCGAAACACCGCAACGGCCAGCGCGGCCAGTACACCGGTGACGGTAGCAATCAGCAGTCGGCGAAACATTGCCCGGATGTCGGGGTAAGCATGAAGACGTTGCATGGGTCGCGAGTAAACAGGAACGATACAATATTGTGGCGGGAAATCGCGGGGTTAGCAAAAGGTATGCGTGCGAAAAAGCCGGGCGACGCCCGGCCAGAAAGGTTAGCTGTCGCTGTGAATATTCAGCGCCCGACGCGTACGTCCGGAGCTCAGGTACTCGGCAATATAGTCCTGAGAAATCTCGCCGTTATAGCGCCCGTCCTCATCCACGATCGGCATCCAGCTGGTATTACTCTCATACAGACGTGAAAGCACCACGCGCAGGTTATCTTCCGCTTTGCCGGTGATGCGAAACGGATGCAGGATGTCGGCGCAGGTACCGCTGGCCTGACGCGCTTCGCGACGCTTCACAAAGCCCAGCGGTTTGCCATGCTCGTCGACCACCGTCACGGCGCGAATATCATTATCGTCCATGGTCGCAAAGGCGTCGGGAAGCGGCGTAGAGCCCTGTACCGTTATGGTCGGCTGCTGGTCGGTCACGTCGCCCGCCGATACCAGCAGCAGACGCTTCAGCGTACGGTCCTGACCGACGAACGAGCCGACAAACTCATTCGCCGGTTTCGCCAGCAGTTCATCCGGGCTGGCGCACTGCACGATTTTCCCCTGACGGAACACCGCAATACGGTCGCCGAGCTTCAGGGCTTCGTCGATATCGTGGCTGACCAGCATGACGGTTTTTTTTAGCTTGCGCTGCATCTCCAGGAACTGGTTCTGGATCACCTCGCGGTTGATCGGGTCCACCGCGCCGAAAGGTTCATCCATCAGCAGTACCGGAGGATCCGCCGCCAGGGCGCGGATCACGCCGATACGCTGCTGCTGGCCGCCGGACATCTCGCGCGGGTAGCGGTTGAGGAACTTATGCGGATCCATCGCCACCATATCCATCAGCTCTTCGGCGCGGGTTTTGCAGCGGGCTTTATCCCAGCCCAGCATGCGCGGCACGACGGTGATGTTTTCTTCGATGGTCATGTTCGGAAACAGGCCAATCTGCTGGATCACGTAGCCGATGTTGTGGCGCAGTGTGACGGTGTCCATCCCGCTGGTGTCTTCACCGTTGATCAGGATCGTTCCGCTGCTGGGGGTAATGAGGCGGTTAATCATCTTCAGGGTGGTGGTCTTTCCGCAGCCGGACGGGCCAAGCAGGACGCACATTTCCCCTTCCGGCACGTTCAGGCTGACGTTATCAACGGCCTTAAAGGTCTGGCCGCGCTTCTGTGAAAATTGTTTGGTGAGGTTTTCCAGTTTTATCATTATCGAATCCCCTTTGGAGTCAGAACCACCTGCAGACGGTGCAGCAGCCAGTCGAGCACAATCGCTAAAAGACAAATCATCAGCGCGCCCGCAATCAACATGCGGATATCGCTTCCGCCGATGCCATTCAGCAGCAGCAGGCCAAGACCGCCCGCGCCGATCACGGCGGCAATCGCCATCACGCCGATATTCATCACCACGGCGGTGCGGATCCCGCCGAAAATCACCGGCAGCGCCATCGGGATCTCTACCCAGCGCAGGCGCTGCCAGAAGGTCATGCCAATGCCGCGCCCGGCTTCGCGCAGGCCAGGCGGCAGGCTGTCGAGCGCCGTATGGGTGTTACGTACAATCGGCAGCAGCGAGTAGAGAAACACCGCCGTGATTGCGGGCAGGGCACCGATACCCTGACCGATCAGCGAAAACAGCGGGATCATCAGGCCAAACAGGGCGATGGACGGAATGGTCAGCACAATGGTGGCTATCCCCAGCACCGGCGTTGCCAGCCACCTGTGGCGGACAATCAGAATGCCCAGCGGGACGCCGATGAGAATGGCTAAGCCTACGGCCAGCGCCACCAGCCACAGATGCTGCAGCGTCAGGGTTAAGAGGTAATCCCAGTTGTCCAGAATGTAGTGAATTGTCTCCATAGCGCCTCCTACAGCAGCTGTTTGCTACGCAGGAAATCACGGGCGACCTGCTGCGGTGACTGATGGTCGATATCCACCTTCTTGTTCAGTTCGGTGATAACGTCGTTGTTGAGCTGTGCCGAGAGGGTGTTGAGCGCCTCTTCCAGCCCCGGGTTGGCCTCCAGCGTGTCCTTGCGTACCACCGGGGTGACCGCATAGCTCGGGAAGAAGCCTTTATCATCTTCCAGCACCTTGAGGTCGAAGCCCTTCACGCGCCCGTCAGTGGTGTAAATCAGACCCGCGTCGACGAAGCCGTCGCGCACCGCGTTATAGACCAGACCGGGGTCCATCTGGCGAATTTGCGGGCGGTCCAGGTCCATTTTATAGGCGGCCTGAAGCGGCTTCATGCCGTCGCTGCGTCCGGCAAATTCCAGGTCTAAGCCCAGCAGCCAGTTCTTGTCCGGGTTGGTTTTACGGATCTGCTCAATCTTCGCCACCATTTCCGACATGGTGTTGATGTGTTCCGCCTCGGCGCGCTTGCGCTGCATGGCGAAAGCGTAGGTGTTGTTCATGTCGGCGGGCTTGAGCCAGACCAGACCGTGCTTCGCGTCCAGGCGCTTCACCGTCTCCCAGGACTCCTCTGGAGACATGCGCTTGTTGATGTGGTTGAAGATGATCAGCGACGTGCCGGTGTACTCCCACGTCATATCAATCTGCTTGTTGATCATGGCGTTACGGGAAATTACCGTGGCGATATTGGTTTGCGGCTGAACCTGGAATCCTTTCTTTTGCAGATACTGCACGGTCATCGCCGAGAGAATGTGCTGCTCGGTAAAGCTCTTGGTCGCCAGAATCAGCGGGGCCGCCATCGCCTGGCTGGTGAACAGCGCCGCGGCACACAGCGCCGTCAGGCCGGAAAACAGTCTCATAAAAGCTCCTTATTATTGTTATCGAGCGAGATGGGGGCTCATCGCGCGACCCAGCGCCGCCAGCAGGGTATCGAGGATCAGGGCGAACAGGGCGGTGGCCGCCGCGCCGAGGATCAGGGTCGGGAAATCGTTCAGGTAAATGCCGGGGAAAATCAGCTCGCCGTAGCTGCTGGCGCCAATCAGGAACGCCAGCGGCGCGGTACCGACGTTAATGGCGGTGGCGATGCGGATCCCCGAAAGCATGACCGGCCAGGCGGTGGGTAACTCAACCTGACGCAGCCGCTGCCATTTGGTCATCCCGATGCCGTTTGCCGCTTCCAGCAACGACGGCGGAACCGCGCACAGCCCGGCATAGGTATTGCGCACAATCGGCAGCAGAGAGGCGAGGAACAGGGCGATGATGGCGGGCGTATCGCCGATGCCAATCACCACCATCGCCAGCGCCAGCACGGCCAGCGGCGGCAGCGTGTTGCCGACGTTGAAGATTTGCATCACGTATTCGGCGATACCGCGCGCGGCCGGGCGGCTCAGCAGAATACCGGCCGGAATACCCACCAGCAGGGCAAAAAACATGGATGAGAAAACCAGAATCATGTGCTGTTGCCCGAGATAAACCAGGTCAACCTGGCGCGCCTTAATCGTCTCCAGGCCGATCCCCCAGACGAGGAGGGCGAGGACCACGATAATGGCGCCGACAAACAGCAGCGAACGTTTAAGTAATGGGTGCATTGCGGTGTGTCTCCCTGTACGCATGCGTTATAGCAACCACCGGTTGCCTGTTGTTATGCCATGTTTCGGCAGGGGTATTTCACCTATAGCAAGCGTTTGGGAAGGGTTCCAGCGAAGGGGGGGAATCAGTAACCCTATGATTAATGAGTAAACCTTGTGTCAGGCCTGACAGGGTAAGGGCTGGCTAAGCCAGAGGCAGAATAGTCCTAAAGATACAAATGATGTGTGACACTGTCACATATTAACCCCCATTCATCGGAGCCATCGTCACAAAACAGACATTTCTGGAGCGGGGGCCGTCCCCGGACTGATATGCGGCAATCAGAGGACGGCGGATAAGACTTACACCATCCCGTTATTCCCGCGACGTAAAAATGCTGGACGCTGGTTAAGGCGCGCAAACCAGGCATCAATAGCCGGGACGGCTGGGTGCTCGAACGGCGTCATTTTCCAGCGGTTGACCGACAATCCCAGCACGATGTCCGCAAGAGTAAAGTTTTCGCCCGCTGCCCACGCCCCTGTGCGCTGGAGCTGCTGTTCAAGGATAGCAATACAGTGGTTCCACTCTTTAATGCCTGCGGCAATGCGGTCTGGATCGTTATAGTCCGGGTTCTTGCGCGCCAGCGCCGGGAAGACGTAACGCCAGGCATTGTTGAATTCTGTGGCTTGCCAGTCCATCCAGTGTTCGACATTCGCGCAGGCTTTTGGCTCAGAAGGGAGCAGATCGTCGCGTCCGGCTTTGCGCGCCAGATACCGGCAAATGGAGTTAGATTCCCACAGCACAAACTCCTCATCAATCAGCACCGGTACCATTGCGTTCGGGTTCAGGGCGCGAAATTCTTCCGTTTCCGTTGAGATAAAACCGATCCCGTAATCTTCCTGGCGATAATTCAGCCCGGCTTCTTCACAGGTCCAGAGTACTTTGCGAACGTTTATCGAGGTTGTTTTGCCGAGGATCTTGAGCATGGTGCAGGTGTCCTTTAGGGGTTATGTCTGGAAACAATACAACAGTTAGAGGGGAAGGATGGGGCAAAATTTGGTGGGGAATACGCAGGCCGGGCAAGCGTAGCACTCCCGGTAGGGTTGCCGTTCTGGAAGTCGCTACGCAAATTCAGGTTATTTTTGCCGTGATGTGAAAAATGTCAGTGCAGCCGAGGCCAGCAGCAACAGGCCACTCAGTGCAAACGTGCTCTGCCAGCCAGCATGGTCGAACACCATGCCGCCCACCGTTGAACCTATCGCAATACACAGCTGGATCACCGCGACCATCAGCCCGCCGCCTGCCTCGGCGTCATCAGGAAGAGTACGGGCAAGCCAGCTCCACCAGCCTGTTGGCGCCGCCGTGGCCAGCATTCCCCAAACGCCTGACAGCACCGCCACTATCCACACGCTGTTTCCGGCCGGGATTAACGTGCCAGCAATGGCCGCCATCAGAAGCGGGATCGCCATTAACGTCGGGTAAAACGCAGCGCTCAGAACCCGGACAACAACAAGCGTGCCAACAAAACCCGCTATACCGATGGCAAGCAGAATAAGCGATAAGCCGGAAGGACTGACGCGGGTGACGTTTTCAAGGAACGGCCGTATGTAGGTAAATAACGCGAACTGCCCCATGAAGAACAGGCCGCAGGCCATCAGCCCTGTACGGACCACGCGCTCGCGGAACAGACGAAACACGCTCCCGCGTGGGCTTTGCTGATTTGCCATGTCTGGCAGGCTAAAACACTGCCAGATAGCGGCGACGATGGCGACCGGCACCAGACACAGAAAAGCGCCACGCCAGCCAATGGTCGCGCCGAGATAGCTGCCAAGCGGGGCTGCGATAACCGTCGCCAGCGCGTTGCCGCCGTTAAAAATAGCCAGGGCGCGGGATACCTGATGTTGCGGCACAAGACGGAGAGCCGTCGCGGCAGACATCGACCAGAATCCACCAATCGCGATGCCGATGAGCGCGCGGCCTGCCATATACACCAGATAGCCGGTCGCACAGGCAATAATGATCCCCGATATCGCCATCAGCATCGTCATGCCCAGCAGCAGATATTTGCGATTCATTTTCCCGGCAAGGTGAGAAAGGCTCAGGCTGGTCAGCACCGCCAGTGCACCCGAGATGGCAATCCCCTGGCCAGTGAGCCCCTCTGTCACACCCAAATCCCGGGCGATGGGGGTGAGCAGGCTGACGGGCATAAATTCAGAAGCTATCAGGACGAACACGCACAGGGTCATGGCAAAAATACCGCCCCAGTGCGCACGCTCAGCGTTTGATGATGAGGTGTGGTTCAGTGTGGACATAGTCAGATTTCACGAAGCGCCACCCGCAGAAACGGGTGGCGTAGCAGGTTATTTCAGGCTGGTTTTGAAGAACTGCTCAAACTGAGCAAACGGAATTTTTCCGGCAGCGTTGTCGTAGAGATCAACATGATTTGCACCCGGGACAATCACCAGTTCTTTCTGTTTGCTGCCCACGGCTTTATACGCATCTTCAGCAAAATAGCGGGAGTGCGCTTTCTCACCGGTGACAATAAGCGTCGGGATGGTGATCTCTTTGGCATAACTCAGCAGCGGCATATTCATAAAGGATAAAGGCATTGTTGCCGTCCATGCGCCGGTTGAGTTGACGGAACGCGCATGGTAGCCGCGCGGCATCCGGTAGTAATCGAAGAACTCTTTCAGAACCGGATGGGGGTTCGCAGGTAATGACTCCGGCAGAATACGATCGGCGGCGGTCACCTTACTGTGTTCATCGACATAAATGTCATGGCCCGCATGGGCGAGGGTGCCACTCTCGGCATCTTTCCAGCGCTGCTCGTTCAGATACTGCAACACGGCGTGGCGGTCTGCCGTGGTGTAACGGTCTTTACCGTCGCCCACGCCGTGACCCATGGCGCGGCTCATGTCATACATCACACTGGTGGCGACCGCTTTCACACGGGTGTCCATAGATGCCGCATTGAGTGCCATACCACCCCAGCCGCAGATGCCGAGAATACCGATGCGGTTACGGTCCACCTCTTTTTGAATGCCGAGGAAATCCACTGCCGCGCTAAAGTCTTCGGTGTTGATGTCAGGGGAGGCCACGTTGCGTGGCTGGCCGCCGCTTTCGCCAGTGTAGGACGGGTCGAACGCCAGCGTCACAAACCCGTTTTCGGCCAGCGTCTGTGCGTACAGGCCGCTGGATTGCTCCTTAACGGCGCCAAACGGCCCGCTGACGGCAATCGCCGCCAGTTTACGGTCTCCACGATCTTTAGGAAGATACAAATCGCCCACCAGGGTGATCCCGTAGCGGTTCTGGAATGACACTTTGCGATGGTCGACCTTATCACTTTCAGCGAAGGTTTTGTCCCAGGTGGTCACCATTGAAACGGGTGCGTTTGGGTTGATGGTATCTGCATAACTCATTGTTGTAACTCCACTTAAAGATGCGCAGAGCAGCATCGCAACTGATAGTTTTTGGGTGAATGTTTTCATAAGAGGTACCGTGCGTTGTTGTGATGCGGCCATTATAGTTAGCAGAAAAAGTGCTGATTAGAGGGCGAATTCTGCTAGGATTCATATCATATTGTTATAAATATGGGGGCGGGATGGCGAGGCGGGAAAACTACAATGAGCTGTACCTGTTTATGCAGGTGGTGCGGGAAGGGAGCTTTACGGCAGCCGCGCAGCGGCTTGGGCTGGCACAATCCGGGATCAGCCGTTCGGTGCGCGAACTGGAAGAACGGCTGGGCGTTCAGCTGCTGGTTCGCACCACGCGAAAGCTGTCCCTGACTCAGGCTGGCGAGCAACTTTATCGCACCACGGAGTCGGGATTTGATGCGCTTGATAACGGCCTTGCCACCCTGGCGCATTTTCGCGAGACCCCCTCCGGCACGGTGCGCATTAATGCCAGCCAGCACGCCATCGACAAATGTCTGCTGCCGAAGCTCGCGGTGTTTAAGCAGCGCTACCCGGATATCCGGCTGGAGCTAATAAACGAGAGTCGGTTCGTTGACATCATCGCCGAGCGCTTCGATGCAGGCGTGCGGCTGGGGCCGGAAGTGGGGCAGGGAATGATCGCGGTACGCATCACCCCCGACATGGAGATGGCGGTGGTGGGCACACCGGAGCACTTTCGCCGCTACGGCTTCCCGCAAACGCCTGCCGATCTGACGCCTCACCCCTGTATTGCTTACCAGCTTGCTGACGGCAGTCTTTATCACTGGGAACTGGTGCAGGACGAAAAAATCGTTACCCATCGGCCGGAAGGACAGTGGGCGTTATCCGACAGCTATATGGAAGCCGAAGCCGCACGGCTGGGTCTGGGTCTGGCGTATGTGCCGGTTGAGCTGGTGGCAGACGATCTTGCACGCGGAACGCTTATCCGGGTGTTGCTGCGCTACAGCCTGCGTATGGAGGGTCTGTTCCTTTACTACCCGCACCGTAACGTGTCGCCCGCGCTGAGAGCGGTGATTGATACGCTGAAAATGTAGGCCGGGCAAGCGTAGCACTCCCGGTAGGGTTGCCGTTCTGGAAGACGCCTCGCAAACCTAAAAGTAACCCTGTGTAATTCAGGGATATCTCTTTTATTCAGGCGATCGCGGTCGTAAAGTGCCTGCGTTGCGGCACATCCGCAATCGGGCGTAGGAACCCGTATCTACAGAGCGATATTTATTTGTCGCGGCAGCGTTTCAATCGCTAAAATTGCGGTGGCGCTGGCGGAGCAGCCGCAAGGCTGGCCGTTTTCTCTGTGGGCGGTATTCCTACCTCTGTCAGCGCTACCCCCTCGAGCGTAGGAACTCATCGGGTGGTTCACCCAAATTTATACACTGAGGATGCCTTACGATGGCTACGATCCCAACCCTGACTTACCTCCCATCTGACGAAAGCGTCATTCTGCAACTTATCTCCCGACCACTTCCGGCTGACGCCGATCTGTTTGTCGTCGCCGACAACTGCGCTGCACTGGTGAGTGTGCTGGTCGAAATCGAAGATGCAACGATGTTTACGACGCTTTGCGAGCGTCTGCTGCACGCCCTGTGGAAGCTAAGGGAACTCTGCGATGTCGATCTTCCGCCAGACCTGATCGCACAACTGATCATGGGTGAGAAACTGAACTCCTGCGTGCCGGACTGCTGGCAGGATACCGTGACTCAGGTGGACTATGCTCTGGCGCTGACACAAGCGGTTAAGGGCGGAACGCTACCTGCGAATGTAGCGAAAGAGCTAACGGGCTTGCTGCACGATATGGTGTGGCTGCTGGCGGAGTTTGTGAAGGAGCCGCGCATTACTGCGCATTAAGGTTGCTGGTATGGAGGGGCGGTAGCGCCCCTTTGACGTCGTGATAAAAGTAATCAGTTCCTCGTATCCAGGAGTGACGTCCCGTAGGAATTGTCGATGGTACAAAGCCAGCGACCATCGCTCTCCTGTCGAAAAACATAGGTCGCGCGACGTGATATTTCCGTTCTTCCACCCTTGCCATCAGGAAAACGCAGAATGGTTTCCATGATAACAAGCGCATTGCCGCCACCTTCTATCACCTGCATCTCTCCTTGTTCGACAACCAGCTGATCCTGAAAATAATCTGAGATGGCAATAAACGCGCTGCGGATGTTTTCTTTACCTTTAACCGTCATGCCTGGCTTGACCACCAGAGCCGCATCTTCGGCGTAGTACTCCATCAGGGCGTCATAGTTTTTGGTGGTGATGGCGCGATCGCAGGATTCGATTATCTGGCGCAGCGGATGTGGGGTCATGCGCATTTCCTTTTTAAGTGATTAACACGTATTAACGTAACAGCCTGGTGCGTTTGTATAGCTACCAGGTTTTATGGGGGGAGTTCGGGGTTTAGGTAACGTTAGGGCGGCTATGAGCGAAAAGCGGACATTAATGATGAACGATTTATGACTCTCTTGGAGTCCTCTACGAATAGTCCTTAGCCCGACTGTGTTAACTCAATTTTTTAATGATCCAGCAGCCACTGCTGCATCTCGGACAGAACGTGTGGGGTAACGCGTCAGCGCGTACGGTCACATCGGTGGCTCGGATCAGCCAGTCGCAGATCCTGACGGGCAGGACGCGCTGCTTGCAGGTTTCTTCGTCCGCCTCAAGTTCCTCTCTGGAACTTGCGAAAGTCTCCTTAGATCGTCAATGTCGGCCGTTTCGGAAAGCGGGACACGTGCCATTTTTCGGCCAGCCGATTCCCGATCGACGCTGCTTGGTAGTGCGGATCACCTCGTGCAAAATGGCCGCGTTCAGGCCGACATCACGGCGGTGACGCAGGCCGGTAACCTCAGGCGCAAGCAGTTAGCGGGGCAGCTCGGCGTGTGGCCGCAGTCGGGCTGAGGGGGGGCTGACCGTTTAAGACAGGTAGTGACATAAACGCTCTGTCTCCTCTGACCGCGCTGCGGGCATTCTGTCGGGGTTTTTATCTCTGACGTTTTCTCAGATTTCACACAGTGACGCCGGCTCATAATTTGCCAATGTTCGCCCATCGGGCGGGCGCAGGCCACCGCAATGCTTCTTTTTCTTGAATGATCGCAACAGGTTCAGTTACTCTTGACTGGAAATGATTCTTGAAATTTAAGGGGGCGCAAAGTGTCTAATGTCTTAACCTTTTCAGCTGACGTAAAAGAAACCCCGATAGATGAAATGTCCTCGGATGAGTACATCGAAAGTCTTGAGAAGAAGTTCAAAAGCGCTACAGGTTCGGTCAATAAACGAAACTTATTCTTAAGAATCAAGTCATTGCTAGGTCAGAGGAAAATAAAGTTTCGCCTTTCTCCTCCCTCCGACTGGCAAACAAATAAAAAATCTAATGTCTTGTACTTTTCTCAAGAAAAAGTAGTTTATACCTTAGGTCCGATGAAAGAGTTTTCTGTAAAAGAAGGATGGGAGCTCAAGACCATCTCTCTAACTGGGAACGCTGCTATAACCGTTCAAGAAATCATCAATTATTTAGAGGGCATACAGCATGGCAAAGAAACCGTTAAAGAAACCCGAAAGTGATCTCCGCGCAAATTTTGCAGAGAATAAGAAAGCCTGGGTTAATGGTGCTAAAACAGTGAACAACACCATTGCAGAACAGGCAGGACAGGACCTGAAAAACGGTGATGGTCGCTTAATGAAGACTTACAATGACAACAACCGTACAATTGATGATATTGATAAGAATGGTTAACGGTGGGGGCCGCAGTATAGTGCGGCCCTGACCTACGAAGTCTCCACCCTCCCTCCTGATTAATCTTTTGCTATTCAGAGTTGCGCAGGCAATGTCTGACACAGAGTAGGTTCACCAGGCCTAGTTTGCCTTCCGTCTCCTGCACTAGCGCGTATTTCAGTCCCATTAACCGTATGGAGCAGGGGCTATCAGTTTCTGAAGGCGCTACGCGGAACCGTCCGCCTGAAGATAAGTCATAGCGCTTCTTCTGTGCGTCACAAACGACGCTGTTACGGGAACGGGAGAATTGCAAGATTGTGACCTGCCCCCACGATTAGATACAACACTCAGTTAGTAACGTCGGAATCTTCATTCTCAGAATGACCCTTTCTCCAGCCCGCTGCAAATTCAGACGGTGTCTGATAATTCAGCGTGGAGTGCGGGCGGCATTCGTTATAATCCTGCCGCCAGTCATTAATAATTTTCCTGGCATGAACGATATCGCTGAACCAGTGCTCATTCAAACATTCATCGCGAAATCGTCCGTTAAAGCTCTCAATAAATCCGTTCTGCGTTGGCTTGCCCGGCTGGATTAAGCGCAACTCAACACCATGCTCAAAGGCCCATTGATCCAGTGCACGGCAAGTGAACTCCGGCCCCTGGTCAGTTCTTATCGTCGCCGGATAGCCTCGAAACAGTGCAATGCTGTCCAGAATACGCGTGACCTGAACGCCTGAAATCCCAAAGGCAACAGTGACCGTCAGGCATTCCTTTGTGAAATCATCGACGCAGGTAAGACACTTGATCCTGCGACCGGTGGAAAGTGCGTCCATGACGAAATCCATCGACCAGGTCAGATTGGGCGCCGCCGGACGGAGCAGCGGCAGACGTTCTGTTGCCAGCCCTTTACGACGTCTTCTGCGTTTTACGCCCAGGCCACTGAGGTGATAAAGCCGGTACACGCGCTTATGATTAACATGAAGCCCTTCACGGCGCAGCAACTGCCAAATACGACGGTAGCCAAAACGCCTGCGCTCCAGTGCCAGCTCAGTGATGCGCCCTGATAAATGCGCATCAGCAGCCGGACGGTGAGCCTCATAGCGGCAGGTCGACAGGGATAAACCTGTAAGCCTGCAGGCACGACGTTGCGACAGACCGGTCGCATCACACATCAACATCACGGCTTCCCGCTTCTGGTCTGTCGTCAGTACTTTCGCCCAAGAGCCACCTGAAGCGCCTCTTTATCCAGCATGGCTTCGGCAAGCAGCTTCTTGAGTCTGGCGTTCTCTTCCTCAAGCGACTTCAGGCGCTTAACTTCAGGCACCGCCATACCGCCATACTTCTTACGCCAGGTGTAAAACGTGGCATCGGAAATGGCATGCTTGCGGCAGAGTTCACGGGCGGGTACCCCAGCTTCGGCTTCGCGGAGAATACTGATGATCTGTTCGTCGGAAAAACGCTTCTTCATGGGGATGTCCTCATGTGGCTTATGAAGACATTACTAACATCGGGGTGTACTAATCAACGGGGAGCAGGTCAATTGACGGTAAAGTCACCCGGTGTTTCAGGACGGATGATAAGGCAGGAAATTTTACGTCTGAAGATGGCAACACCTTGCACGTTCCATGGCAGAAGTGTAAGTATCCCAGTAAAACGAACCATTAGCTTTTATATAATCTCTGGCACTCCAACTTCCTCTCCTGGCACAAAGCGGGCGAGCTAACTAAGAAGCAAGTCAGCTGTGAGCGAAGACTGGCTGTTAAACCGACGTTACGTCCTGATGTTCAGCAATTAAATGCCGGAGGTAGCGGGTCGGCGTTGTTCCCGTATATTGGCGGAAGAAGACAATAAAGGCACTGTCACTGACAAAATCTAGCTGCTGTGCAACCTGACTTAGCGGCATACCCTCGCACAACATTTCCATCGCTTTCAGCAGCCTCCACTGTTGCCTCCAGCTCTGATAACTCATTCCCGTTTCCCGGATAAATATACGGCTTATCGTGCGTTCACATGCCCCTACCTTCTGGACTAATTGTCCAAGCCGAGGGGGTAATTCGCCCTTACGGATCGTGTTCAGCCAGGTATTCAGGCGAATATCTGAGGGAAACCGTAACGTCCAGTTTTCGCGATGGGCATTTTTAATTTCCTCACAAAAAACATTGATTAGACTGCTTTGTTGTTCTGTGGGCATTCCCCATGGCCAGAATGCCATCCGCTCGATCACCTCAAAGAACAGGGGATTAACTTCAACAACCTGTAGAGGTAATGCTGATAACGGTAAAGTGCTAGAAAAGTACAGAGAACGGTAGGCCATCGTACCCTTCATTATGGCGCGATGAGCCGTGCCGGCCGGTATCCATGCCGCACGCCTGGGTGGAAGCAGGCAAAGGGTATTATCCAGCTCAATTGTGATACTTCCCGCCGCCGAAAAAAGTAACTGATGACGAAGGTGGCTGTGCATCCCTGAATCATGTACCCCCATATCGGATGCAATTCCGATAACCAGATCGTCGAACAGATCCGGATCGAAAGAATCTTGAGGGTTTATCTTCATTGAATGTCCGATTTTAAATATATGTAGTCGTAATAATGGTAATTCGACATGGCAACTTCCGCAATGATACCTGCATATTCTGCTTATCTGAGGATTGTTGTTATGAACACCGATAAACAGCCACCGTTGTGGCTTCTGACATTACTGATTATGTTTCCTCAACTGGTCGAAACCATTTACAGCCCCGCATTGCCTGACATTGCCCGTGCTTTTCAGGTAGGCAGTGAACGTGCCGCGCAGACTCTTTCTGTCTATTTTGTCGCGTTTGCCGTCGGCGTTGCGCTCTGGGGCTGGTTAAGCGACCATATCGGTCGGCGACCGGCGATGATGGCCGGACTACTGTGCTACGGGACCGGTTCCACACTGGCGCTTGTCGCTCCAGGCTTTAGTGTTTTGCTCATGGCTCGCATGGTCGCGGCCATGGGGGCAGCAGCCGGATCCGTTGTCGTTCAGACCATGCTGCGTGATAGTTACGAATCGACGGCCTTAGCTCGCGTCTTTTCTGTTATGGGTGCGGCGTTGGCAATCAGCCCGGTTTTCGGTCTGGTGAGTGGAGGCTGGCTGGTTAGCCTGTACGGACATACCGGCGTATTTGTTGCGCTGGCCTCACTGGCGCTGGTTCTGCTGACACTGACCGCATTCTTGCTGCCAGAAACGCGGTCGGAAAATACTTCCAGTGCCCGTCTTGGCGGGCTGGTTTACCGAATGGCGGGTGATGCAAGGCTGTGGAAAAATGCAGCGCTTGTTGCGCTGCTCAATACGATGATTTTCAGTTACTACAGCCTTGCGCCGTTTCTTTTTGGGCAACTGGGCTGGAGTCCCAGGGCTTTCGGATGGACGGGAATTTTACTGGCTTTTGCTTCTCTGTCGGGCAGCCTCTGGAACCGGAAACTGTTGTCTGTCGGTTTGTCACCAGAACAGCTGGTGAAGAATGCGTGCCTGCTGGCCCTGTTATCGGGTATTGCAGCATGGGTTTTACAGCAATCCGTATGGATCCTTTTGCCGATGGCCGGGATTGTGGTTGCCTATGGAATCGCGATTCCAAACGTGTTGAGCCAGGCCCTGAGCCAGTATCGTGAACAGGCCGGAGCAGCCGGAGCGCTGTTTGGATTAGTCTACTATATGCTGTTGGGAATGATGCTGGGACTTGCCGGTATCGTGCAGCAGCTGGGATTAGTTCTGACAGCTTGTGCAGTAACAGCCTGTTTTTGCATCCTTTCTCGCCACTAAGCGTGCTGGCAAACCCATTCAGCCAAGCGCTAATAGCGTAGCGCGTAATTTCTCTGCGCCACCGTAAAGAGCATGTCCACTAATCATATGCTCTGTGCCATTAACCGTTGCCAGCAGCAAAGGCACTCCCCGGATACCTCGCTGATTCATAAGACGATTCACTTTCGCGATCCTCTCGTCCGTGATATGCCGCAGCGCGTTATCGGTTTCAAGCGCCAGAGCGACCCGTTCATGCTTTAACGCGAGGTTGTTTTTCCCGGCCCAGTCCTCAATGATATCACCCACCACGTCAGGTCTTGAGGTGTCTCGCCCCTCAACATAGCGGGCATGCTGTAGCGTATGAAGAAGATGTGTCTCGGCCGACGGGTTGATGTCACGAACCATGGTCAGAGCACGATTCATAAACGTCGAATCAAACCGCGTACCGCTCAGCAGAAGCTGATGATAGCGCTCGCTGAAAGGCTGCCCGGTGAGTGAAGCGATGCGCCGATCGTTGGACCAGGCGTACTCCGCCCATTCCGCGGTGATGTCCCGGGCTCCCTCATCGCTGAACAGCCCGCTGGGCATTAGCGCAAGTTTATCAGCGTGGTGCTGAGCAAGGTAACCCAGCGCCGGCGCGCTGGCGTAGCACCAGCCGCAAAGTGGATCAAATAAATACTGCAGTCTCTCAAAACGCATGTTGCCTCCTTCATAACGGAATAGCGCCATCATAATGCGTTCGAACCTCGTTAAAAACGGGCATTCAGTAAATGCAGTGTTGCGTAAAATGAGCGAATGGCTTAAGCCGGTACACCCATGAATGTATTGTCTGACCGGCAGTCGTCGTGACGTCTACCGGTACACGCTCATACTCAGCACCTTCAAACCGATCGAGTACATCCCAGTGATTACGCAAATTCGCTGAAGTGAAAATAAACCCCTGAACACGATTACCCGAGTCATCCAGCACGATCCCCGGATACCCCATCTCTGCACCCCAGCCTTTATTTAACAGAGACCCACCCACGTGTCCTTCCTGCCACGACCCACCGATATTCTCAAGAATATGCGCATTAGGTCTGCCTGGACCGAGCGTCCCGTACACGAACAAACTTTCCATTATCCCTCCGATAACATGATGAAAATAAAATGGTTATTTGTTTCGATTTTGATTTTGGGACGAGGGCCTGACAAATCATTTGTTCTCACACCATGCGTGAATTATTATCACGCGTATGATGTTCGATCGCCTCCCACCCTTGCAAACGCTTCGGGCTTTTGAAGCCACTGCCCGGCTCTCCAGCATGACGCTGGCGGCAGCGGAGTTGCACGTCACGCACGGCGCGATAAGCCGGCAAATCCGGAAGCTTGAAGATCATCTGGGGATAAAGCTATTTCACAGACTGACGCGACAGATAATCCTGACGGAGGAGGGGGCTGAATTCCACCCTTCGGTTACCCGCCTTCTGGGTGATTTAGTGAGAGAGTCCGAGCGTTTACGCGAAAGGAGCCCAGCAAAAAGTTTGCGTATCAGTACAACGGTTTCATTCGCCAGTAAGTGGTTGGCCCCACGTCTCAGCCGTTTCAGGCAGCGGCATCCTGAACTCGATATTCAGCTGGATGTTACTGACATTAACGTGGATCTTAACGATGGTCAGGTCGATGCAGCAATTCGTTATGGCCGTGGTAATTATCGCGACGTCTGTTCTGAGCGAATCTTGAGTGAAACAGTCACCCCTGTCTGTAGCCCCGACTTTATTAAGGAACATAACGGTCTGAAAGAAATTAAGGATCTTTCAAACTGCGTGCTTCTTCATGAGTACAGAATGCTGGCGAACTGGGAGGCATGGTTTGAAATGGCCGGAGAAAACCATTTCAGCGGCCATCAGGGGACCTTATGGACGCTTGGCAGCATGGCTACCGAAGCCGCTATACGTGGCGAAGGCGTGGCTCTGGGACGGAGTGTGCTGATTGCAGATGATGTCGCTACCGGAAGGCTTGTTGTTCCGTTTCCGCAATACAAACTTAAAGCAGAGCGGGGATACGATTTAGTTTACCGTTTGGATAATAAGGATTCGTTTAAAATACGAACGCTGAAGCAATGGCTGTTCGAAGAAATAAGCCTGCTGAAAGATTAACAGGGAACCCTACAAACAGCTAAAAAAGCCGCAAGCAGTTATCTCCTTACGGCTTCGGAACAGGTAATGATTATTCTCGTAATCAGGCCGCTTTCACCGCTCTGATTTTTTTATCATCAACCGCATCGGCTTCTGTTTTATCTGCAACAACGGCGGCATTGAGATCGGGAAGCTTGCTGGTACGCAGAATATGCTGCACGGCCTCTTTCTGCTCGGCGAGATACAGACCAAGATCTTCAGCCTGTGTTTCATCCATCTGCATTCCGCTTTGCAACAGCCAGTCGGTGAACGCGTCTGCCATATCAAGCAGCTTGTCGTGAGCGTCAGCTTCTTTCTTACTGGCAAATGTCATTTTCTCTTCACCTTTTCTTACGACAACATATTTTGTTTCAACAGCCATTATGCGCACCTCATACTGTAATTATATACAGCATAACAGCTCCGGGTTTATGTTGCAGCTAAAAAATGCTGACATTTCTAGCGGGCAGGGGGCTCATTCGAAAATCGTGCGCTGATCGCATCACGTTCATAGCCCTGCGGCTGGGTCAATATCTGGTATAAATCGGGGCGGCGACCGTGGATCCAGCGGCGTCCGGTGCTCATAGCAAGCAGGCTTAAATCCAGTTCAGCGCTCACCATCATATTTTCAGCCGCCCAGGTTTCATTCACAATCCTGCCATAGGGGTCGAGGATCATGGCATTTCCTGTGCGCACTTCGTCATCATCTGCACCCACACCGTTGCTGAAGAGAACAAATAATCCGTTGTCATGTGCACGGGCAGGCAGCCAGCGCATGAGCCATTCCCGACCGCTTGCCCCTTTGAATGCGGCCGTAATTTCCTCCTTGCGCGTTTCCCGCGCCTCCCAGAGCGCCAGCGGAATCGGCTTCATGCCATGAGGACTGCGGGAATCGGTACCGCCCGTTTGATGCGGCGCGAGAAGAATATCGGCACCCAGCAACGCCGTCGCGCGCACGTTTTCGACCAGATTATTGTCCCAGCAAATCAGGATGCCGACTTTCACTCCCCAGGGCGTATCAAAAACGGTAAAGCTGTCCCCGCTGCTGATGGCCGGATGTTCAAACGCATGGAGTTTACGGTGCGTATGCATTGAGCCGTCCGGCATACAGGCAACATATGCATTGTAAAGACGGCCATCGTCGGCTCTTTCAATAAGACCTGCGCCAATAAGCATTTGATGTTTAATCGCCAGAGAGCGAATTAACATCAGGGAAGGGCTTTCAGCAATCGGCTCTGCCAGAGCTGATACCTCCGCTGAGGTGAGTTTGGGGACATGCCAGTAGCCGGTGATACACATTTCAGGGAAGGTGAGAATTTTCACCTGCTCAAGCGCCGCTTGCTCAATAAATTTCTACATTATCAGCAGGTTGTATTTTTTATTACTGGCCTGATGCTGAAACTGTACGGTTGCCGCCTTTAAGGATTGATGTTCGTTCATGATGTGTCTCCAGTTGTCATCGAAACTGAATTACATAACGCTTTCCAATAACTGTATAATCAAATCATTTCTGATTTTAATAACCATCTGGAATGCAAAATTGAACATCCGGTTGCTTAAAGCCTTTGTGGTACTGGCTGAAAAAGGGAACTATGCCGATGCGGCGCGGGCGCTGTTTATCTCACAACCGGCATTGACCAAACAGATTAATCTCCTCGAATCTCAGGTGAATATGTCTCTTTTTTCACGAGGTCGTCACGGCGCAGTACTGACGGCCAACGGCAAACGTTTACTGCCAGAGGCTGAAAAAGTGGTCAGGCAAACCCAGTTATTTATGCAGCATGCTGAGCGGGTCTCAAAAGGGGTTGAAGGGCATATTGCCGTCGGGTTCGGTCTCTCAAGCTTTTATCTGGCACCACGCTGTATTGCAGACTTTCGTCGCGACTTCCCGGGAGTCGAGATGTCCTTGACGGATCTGCCTTCCTTCCAGCAGTACGAGCAATTGCAAAATGATGAGCTACAGGTGGGGTTTGTCAGGGTTCCGCCCCCCGTGGCGCTTGAATACCTGCCGTTATTTACCGATCGGCTGGTTCTGGTTGCGCCCGCCGCGTCGCCGACAATGTCTGTGGCTGAGTGGCTCGCGAAACGCCCTCTGTTGCGGCTTTATGATGAGCGAGGACGGGGTTTAAACGCACAGATTGACCGCTTCCTGCATGACAACGGTCTTTTCATCTCATCGACGCAACTGACTGACGATATACAAACTATCGTCGCAATGGTGATTGCGGGGATCGGTGTGGCCATTCTGCCCACCAGCGTGACCCATATCGCGCCGCCGGAACTGGTGATTATTCCGCTAACGGGGGAGTCAATAAGCTGGGAGGTGGGCATCGCCTGGGACGCAAGCAGGGAGGATGTCATCCGTGACAATTTCATTGCTAGCGTAGCTGCTGCGTTTCCGGGCCACCCAGACTCCGCCGCCATGCGCCAGGCGCCTGACCATACTGACGCTTAAAGCTGCGGTTGAAGGACTGCTGTGAGTCAAAGCCCAGCGCGATCGCCACATTCAGAATCGGTTCATCACTTTGAGCCAGCCGTTCGACCGATTTTTGCAGCTTTTGCGCGCGAATATACTCGGCGAGAGGGGAGCCAGTATGCTCTTTGAAGAGCCGCTGGAGGTGCCATTTTGAGTAACCGGATCGCCTGGCGACGGACTCAATGTCCAGACGGCTATCAAGGTTGTTGTCGATCCAGTCGAGTAAATCATGCATAAATGCGCCAGTGTTCATCTGGTTATCCTCATACCGCTCGCCTAAAAGTATCTTTGTCTGTTGCATTTAAAGGTTGGCTGGTTTTTACGTTAATTGCAAGTTTTATTGTTGCATTTAAATCCTTGAGCGAAACGGCTCTTTTCCCTTCGACTCAAATAGCACATAAAGTGCAACAATTATTCTTGCACTTAGTTAAGCGCATTCCTACAATCGCCGCGAATAGTGTATTCATTACTGTTACAGTTTTGTGGCGATGAACGGCACAAATGGCCTTAAGCCAGCTACCGGACAAAGGAAGTGGCGCGGCATCTCCTGCGGCGTCTTGTCCGGCGGCTACAATTATCGGAATAAAAATAATGAGCCTGCAAAAAACCTGGGGTAACTTTCATCTGAGCGCGCTGGGGGTCATGTTGCTCTCCGTGCTGCTCGTCGGATGCGATAACAGTGTCGCGCAAAACGCTGCGCCACCTGCGCCCGCCGTCAGCGTTGCTGACGTGGTTGTGAAATCCATAAGCCAGTGGGATAGCTTTAACGGTCGGATTGAGGCAGTGGAGAGCGTTCAGTTACGTCCGCGCGTCTCCGGTTACATTGATAAAGTGAATTACACCGATGGCCAGGAGGTGAAAAAGGGCGAGGTATTGTTCACCATTGATGACCGAACCTATCGTGCGGCGCTGGAGCAGGCACAGGCGAACCTGGCGAGAGCCAAAACGCAGGCCAGCCTGGCACAAAGCGAGGCCAACCGTACCGATAAACTGGTCAATACCAACGTAGTCTCCCGTGAAGAATGGGAGCAGCGTCGTTCAGCTGCCACCCAGGCACAGGCCGACATTCGCGCCGCGCAGGCGGCGGTTGACGCCGCACAACTTAACCTGGATTTCACCAAAGTCACCGCGCCTATTGATGGCCGCGCCAGCCGGGCGCTGATCACCAGCGGTAATCTGGTGACGGCGGGGGACACCGCCAGCGTCCTCACCACGCTGGTCTCGCAGAAAACGGTTTACGTTTACTTTGACGTGGATGAGTCGACCTATCTTCACTACCAAAATCTGGCCCGCAGCGGGCAGGGGGCGTCCAGCAATCACATGGCGCTTCCGGTGGAGATTGGTCTGACGGGCGAGGAGGGTTATCCCCATCAGGGCAAAGTGGACTTCCTTGATAATCAGTTAACGCCGAGTACCGGCACCATCCGTATGCGCGCGCTGCTGGATAACGCGCAGCGTCAGTTCACGCCAGGGCTCTTTGCCCGCGTACGCCTGCCGGGCAGCGCGGAATTCAAAGCCACGCTGATCGACGACAAAGCGGTGCTGACCGATCAGGATCGCAAATACGTGTATATCGTGGATAAAGAGGGGAAAGCACAGCGTCGCGACATCACGCCGGGACGTCTGGCAGACGGTTTACGCATCGTGCGGCAGGGGCTGAACCCTGGCGATAAAGTCATCGTCGAGGGCTTACAAAAAGTGTTCATGCCGGGGATGCCGGTTAACGCGAAAACCGTTGCCATGACTACCAGCGCCGCCCTTAACTGATCCCTTACCTGAGAATCCGACCCATGGACTTTTCCCGTTTTTTCATCGACAGGCCCATTTTTGCCGCCGTCCTGTCGATTCTGATTTTTATCACAGGATTGATCGCCATCCCGCTGTTGCCGGTGAGCGAATATCCTGACGTTGTGCCGCCAAGCGTGCAGGTGCGCGCGGAATACCCGGGCGCCAACCCGAAAGTGATTGCCGAGACCGTGGCGACGCCGCTGGAAGAGGCGATCAACGGCGTTGAAAACATGATGTACATGAAGTCCGTTGCGGGCTCGGACGGCGTACTGGTGACCACCGTCACCTTCCGTCCGGGAACCGACCCGGATCAGGCGCAGGTACAGGTGCAAAACCGCGTCGCGCAGGCCGAGGCGCGCCTGCCGGAAGACGTGCGGCGTTTGGGGATTACCACCCAGAAACAGTCGCCAACGCTCACGCTGGTGGTGCATCTGTTTTCGCCCAACGGGAAATACGACTCCCTGTATATGCGTAACTACGCCACGCTGAAGGTGAAGGACGAGCTGGCGCGCCTGCCCGGCGTCGGCCAGATTCAGATTTTCGGCTCAGGCGAATACGCGATGCGCGTCTGGCTGGATCCTAACAAGGTGGCAGCCCGCGGGCTGACCGCATCGGACGTGGTCACGGCTATGCAGGAGCAGAACGTTCAGGTGTCCGCTGGGCAACTGGGTGCCGAGCCGCTGCCGAAAGAGAGTGATTTCCTGATCTCCATTAACGCCCAGGGGCGTCTGCATACTGAAGACGAGTTTGGCAATATTGTCCTGAAAACGACGCAGGACGGTACGGTTGTCCGCCTGCGCGACGTGGCGCGTATCGAAATGGGTTCCGGCAGCTATGCGCTGCGTTCCCAGCTTAACAATAAAGACGCGGTCGGGATTGGCATCTTCCAGTCTCCGGGGGCGAACGCCATTGATTTGTCTAACGCGGTGCGCGCCAAAATGGACGAACTGTCCACGCGTTTCCCGGCAGACATGAAGTGGGCGGCTCCTTACGATCCGACGGTCTTTGTGCGCGATTCGATTCGTGCTGTCGTACAAACGCTGCTGGAAGCGGTGGTGCTGGTGGTGCTGGTGGTGATTCTGTTCCTGCAAACCTGGCGCGCGTCGATCATTCCGTTGATCGCGGTGCCGGTCTCTGTCGTGGGGACATTCAGCATTCTCTACCTGCTGGGCTTTTCACTTAACACCCTGAGCCTGTTCGGGCTGGTACTGGCTATCGGTATCGTGGTGGACGATGCCATCGTGGTGGTGGAAAACGTCGAGCGAAATATCGAAGAGGGGCTTGCTCCGCTTGCGGCGGCGCATCAGGCGATGCGTGAGGTTTCGGGGCCGATTATCGCGATTGCGCTGGTGTTGTGTGCGGTGTTTGTGCCGATGGCGTTCCTCTCAGGCGTCACCGGGCAGTTCTATAAGCAGTTTGCGGTGACGATCGCGATTTCGACGGTGATTTCCGCCATCAACTCGCTGACGCTTTCTCCGGCACTGGCGGCTCTGCTGTTAAAACCGCACGGCGCACCGAAGGATTTTCCGACCCGGCTTATTGACCGTCTGTTTGGCTGGATTTTCCGTCCGTTTAACCGCTTTTTCCACCGCAGCTCGAACGGTTATCAGGGGCTGGTGGGGAAAACGCTCGGACGACGCGGTGCGGTATTTGCGGTGTATCTGCTGCTGCTCTGTGCGGCGGGCGTGATGTTTAAAGCGGTGCCCGGCGGCTTTATTCCGACGCAGGACAAGCTGTACCTGATTGGTGGCGTGAAAATGCCGGAAGGTTCGTCGCTGGCGCGCACCGATGCGGTGATCCGCAAAATGAGCGAAATCGGGATGAATACCGAAGGTGTGGACTATGCGGTCGCGTTTCCGGGGCTGAATGCGCTGCAGTTCACCAACACGCCGAATACCGGGACGGTCTTCTTTGGCCTGAAACCGTTCGACCAGCGCAAACATACTGCGGCGGAAATTAACGCTGAGATCAACGCAAAAATCGCGCAAATCCAGGAAGGCTTTGGCTTCTCTATCCTGCCACCGCCGATTTTAGGTCTGGGTCAGGGGTCGGGCTATTCGCTGTACATCCAGGATCGCGGTGGTCTGGGCTATGGCGCGCTGCAAAACGCGGTGAACACCATGTCCGGTGCGATTATGCAAACGCCGGGGATGCATTTCCCGATCTCAACGTACCAGGCTAACGTGCCGCAGCTGGACGTGCAGGTTGACCGCGATAAGGCGAAAGCGCAGGGCGTGTTGCTGACCGATCTTTTCGGTACGCTGCAAACCTATCTGGGCTCGTCGTACGTTAATGACTTCAACCAGTTCGGGCGTACCTGGCGCGTGATGGCGCAGGCCGATGGGCAGTTCCGCGACAGCGTGGAAGATATTGCTAATCTGCGCACCCGTAACAGCCAGGGCGAAATGGTGCCGATTGGCAGTATGGTGAAAATCACGACCACCTACGGGCCTGATCCGGTGATTCGCTACAATGGTTATCCGGCGGCGGACCTGATTGGTGATGCCGACCCGCGCGTGCTCTCATCAGCGCAAGCGATGACGCAGCTGGACGCGATGTCTAAGCAGATCCTGCCGAACGGGATGAATATTGAATGGACGGATCTGAGCTTCCAGCAGGCCACCCAGGGCAATACGGCGCTGATCGTCTTCCCGGTAGCGGTACTGCTGGCGTTCCTGGTGCTGGCGGCGCTGTATGAAAGCTGGACGCTGCCTCTGGCGGTGATCCTCATCGTGCCGATGACCATGCTCTCCGCGCTGTTTGGCGTCTGGCTGACCGGGGGCGATAACAACGTCTTCGTGCAGGTGGGGCTGGTGGTACTGATGGGGCTGGCCTGTAAAAACGCGATTCTTATCGTGGAGTTTGCCCGCGAGCTGGAAATTCAGGGCAAAGGCATTATGGAAGCGGCGCTGGAGGCCTGTCGTCTGCGTTTACGTCCGATAGTGATGACCTCCATCGCCTTTATTGCCGGGACAATTCCGCTGATACTCGGTCACGGTGCGGGTGCGGAAGTGCGCGGCGTCACCGGGATCACCGTCTTCTCCGGGATGCTGGGCGTGACCCTGTTTGGTCTGTTCCTGACACCGGTGTTCTACGTGACGCTGCGTAAACTCGTAACGCGCGGTAAAGCGGAAAGGGAAGTGCTGCCTGCGTAAGGACATTGCAGATAATAAAAAACCGCCTTCACTGTGAAGGCGGTTTTTTTTCGTAAAAATTAATGGGCTTTTTTATACAGGGCGATAAGTTCAGGCACCGGATCGCACCCGCTGGTATCGGCTTTTTTGACCTCTTCCAGCGCGCTTGCCACAGTGTGGCGCGCTAATACCGCTAACGAAGCTTGCTCCGCTTCTTCGGAAATTGACTTGAAATACCAGCAGGCGTTAGCGCTGACTACGCAGCGAGCCGGTACGTCTGGACGCGACGCCCATAGCTTTTTATCTTCGATGACCGAAAGGTAGATGTCGCGCAGGGTGATCTCTTCCGGCGGGCGACCAAGATGAATAGAGCCGTTACGGCCAAGCGTTGAGACAATAATGCCATCACGCGTAAGCGGAACCATCAATTTGCGGATAAAGCTCGGGTTGGCTTCCAGGCCGTAGGCAAGAATGGCACTCGTCGAACGTTCACCCAATTGCTCCGCCATCGCTACGCTGAGAACCATCTGCAAAGCTGTCGGGAAGCGGTAATCTAACATTTCTCTTTCCTGGGTTGCGGTGAATCTTATTCTTTTTGGCACCGCAGAGGTGAATAATCAATGAGCAACAATATAACAAATACGGTCATTTTTTTGAAGCAATCTGCGGCATTCGTGATCGAACATCCTATTTTTTTCACCGCTTCACGCTTTTGTTCATCGCGATCCGATACAACTTGAGCGTGATCGGTGGTGAATGGACAAACCAAAGGCTACGTAATCAACACTTAATCAGAGAGAAAACCATGAGAAAAATCGTTTCGTTTGTTCATGTGTCGCTGGATGGTTTTGTCGCATCTAACGCTGAGGGGCAGGCGAGTCTGGACTGGATTTGCATAAGCCCCGATTTGTTTGAATACGTGGAGAAGCGGATTCAGCAGACCGACACCGCCCTATATGGGCGTACCACCTACCAGATGATGGAATCGTACTGGCCCACTGCTGCCGATAAGCCTGACGCCAGCCCGCATGACCTTGCGCATTCGCGTTGGTATAAATCTGCCAAAAAAGTGGTGTTGTCGAAAACGCTGTTGGAAAAAAATCACCCTAATACGCAAATTATCAGTAGCAACTTAAGCGACGAAATCAATAAGCTCAAGCAAAACGCGGGCAGCGAAATCTTATTGTTTGGTAGCCCCTCAGCGACTCACGCGCTAATGGCGGAAAACCTCATCGATGAATATTGGCTATTCGTCAATCCCGTTCTGCTGGGGCAAGGCATTCCCTTGTTCAAAAATATACAAGACAGAACCTCACTCATGTTGGTGAAGAGTCATATTTTCCCGTCGGGGGTAGTGTGCCTGCAATACGAGGTGAAACGAAATCGCTAAAGTAAGTTCCGCAAACACCTACTAAGTAGGTGTTTTGTCGGAATATTATGATTTACACTTTACCAAGCAGAATATTCAACATGCGACGCAATGGTTCCGCTGCTCCCCACAATAGCTGATCGCCTACCGTCAGGACCGAGTAGATAGGTTCATTGTTTAGCGACATTTTTTTGTAACGGCCAATACCCACCTTAAGCGAACCGCTGATATATGCCGGTGTTAGTGTGCTGATACTCTCAGCCTTGTTATTGGGCACATAGTTAACCCAAGGGTGGGAATTCATCACTAATTCTGCAAATTCCTCTTCGGGGACTTCACGCTTGAGCTTAAGGGTTATAGCAGCACTGTGGCAGCGGATTACGCCGACTCGTATGCATAAGCCGTTAACCGGGATCGTGCCGGGAGACAGACCTAAAATTTTGTTCGTTTCAGCCTCACCTTTCCATTCTTCACGGCTATTGCCATCGCCTAAATCGCTGTCAATCCAGGGAATGATGCTGCCCATCAAAGGAGCACCGAAGTTCTGGGTCGGCATATCAGCGCTGTTAATCAACTCACTGACCTTGTTAACTAAAGGAAGCACTGAACCTGAGGACGCCAGCTCATCCGAAGATAAATGGTTATTTATGTAAGCACTTTGTGTGATTAATTCCCGTACATATTGTGCACCCGCACCCGATGCGGACTGATAGGTCATCACACTCATCCATTCGATCAAGTCAGCCTTTATCAACCCAGCCAGGCCCATAAGACTCAGCGTAATGGAACAGTTGCCACCGACAAAAAGCTTAATACCTTCTTTGATTGCTCGATCAATATTTGTGCGGTTGACGGGGTCGAGAATAATGCAGGCTTTCTCATCCATCCGCAGCGCGGAGGCCGCGTCAATCCAGTAGCCTTGCCAGCCATGGTTAAGCAAAGCCGGGTAAACGGCTTTGGTATAATCCCCACCTTGACAGGTTATGATGATATCCATATCGGCCAGGGCGCTAATGGAATTAGCATCTTTAAGCGTGTAGCTGACGCCATTAATGACAGGACCAGCAGCACCTGCACTGGAGGTGCTGAAAAAATGTGCAGAAATATTGTCGAAGTCGTTCTCTTCAACCATTCGCTGTAGCAAAACCGAACCGACCATACCTCGCCAGCCAACAATACCAACTTGCTTCATTTGCTTAACCTTAATTACGTTATGAAAATGTTAATTTTCTTCGGGGCACGTTATATCTCATTCCATAATCAAGGTCATTATGAATTGCATTAGATTCCGGCAATATTAATATATTTCATGCGGCATCAGCATTTGTTATACCTTTGCCATATAAAATATCACCGCAACTACTTGATATCTATGGAATTAAATCCATCGTAACCTTTGGTGGTTGTCTGGAATAGATTGGCATTATGGGTGGCATTGAAAATTTATTCCTTGAGCAAGCATCCGCTAAGATGCCAGTGCTATAATTGCTATTATTTTTAGGTGGTACAACAGGGAATGAGCCATCTTGACCAGACAAAAATATATCAGTGCGATTTTTCTGATCGTGGTTTGCACAACCTCACTGTTTACCGCGCTGGCTGTTCGTAACGTGCATGATTTACAGAACTATCTGGGGTACGTTGCTGAAAATGGGAAATCGGCACTTTTTCATGAAGAGTCTATTAACCAGAATATTGCCACCCGGCTCTCGCGCGAGTTTTATCGTCGAATAGCCGATCCGGACTCTGACGATAGCGAACGGGCATCAATATGTCAGCAGTTAGAAACCGAGGGTAATATTTACGGATTCAATCTGTTGAAGAAAAACAGGAATAACCTTGAAGGTACGCTGCAAACCCGCAATACCTCGTGCAACGAGTGGGCGGGAGACATTGGCGCACTTTCGGTTATCCACACCGCTGAGCGCGCAGCCCAGTCGAAGTACAGCTTTTCAAATTATTCCGGCTATACGTTCAGGAACATCAGATACTATATCGATCTTGCTCATAACTATATTTATATTAATCAGCTAGTTAATACCCACAACTATACCTTCAGTAACTGGCTTGAGGGTAATAATGGCAGCATCAATATTGCACATAGCGCACACACGATTTCGATTGATGATAATGCCCTTAAAGATCTACTGAAGGGGGAAACCACGCTGTCTCATATTTATCAGGATGGCTACACCCGCAATAATATTATTAGCATGCTTACCCCGGTATTTCTGGGTGATAAAGTAAAAGGCATTCTGATTACAGACATCAATGTTGACGATCTGGTCGTTTCGTTTAATACTGTCGATCGTCCGTTGTTATGGCGATTCCTTTCTTTATATGTCACCGATAATGGAACCGGCATCCATATTGCTTTCCATAAGCCATATATCAAATCTTTTGCCTTGATCAGTTATGAAGATTCACTCACCCAGTATTACACTCTGCATGTGAAACTGGATGCTTTCTACGTCATTATTGCGAATTTATGGCTGTTTCTGCTTTATCTCCTTGGTACCTGGGCATTATGCCGATATGCGTATAAGCAGTTAATCAGACAAACGTTGCTTTCCAGGGATAATGTGACGGACGCAATGACCGGACTGTATAACAGAAAAGTCATTACACCTGAGCTGGAACATAAAATCCGCTCACTCGTTGACAGAGCTATCCCTGTCACGATCATCGCCATTGACAGTGATGGCCTCAAAAGAATCAATGATTCTCTCGGCCACCATATGGGGGATAAAGCGATACAGACGCTGGGGATGGTTCTGGGCAATGTCATTCGTAAAAGTGACTACGGTATCAGGCTTGGGGGCGATGAGTTCTGTTTACTTCTTATCGATTATACGCTGAATAAATCCCGCGAAGTTATTACCCGTGCGCAGAAGCAATTACTCACGATTGACCCGAATAAACTGGTGGCATTTTCCTGGGGGGCATATCAGTTGCGGCCTGGGGACACGCTGGATGTCGCGATGCTGAAAGCCGACGAGTTGCTCTATCAGCATAAACGCAGCAAATATGAAGAACGCCGATAAACTCGCGTGCATGAGTCTTTATTTCTTGCACGATAGCGCTCAGTGTAATCTGATTAAGGACGATCTAAGGCCGAACTGTATGGTGGCATGCCATTACATGGGTGATGTATTTTGGCATTTTTACGTTCGCTTCGGGTAGATATATTCCGCTAATCCCTTTGACAGAACATCGAAAACTAATTTGCAGCACCGACTATTACGCAGGTCTTCGTGCATGACGAGCCATGTATCAAGGTATAAAGAAAAGAAATGTGGAAGTATCCGCTGAAGCGGAATAGGTCCATTGGCCAGTTGTACCTGGCATATGCCAATGCCTGCACCGGCACGAATCAGGCTTAGCTGAGCCACGTCGCTGTCAGTGCGTATAGAAAAGAGATCCCGATTTAGCTGCGGGTATTTTTTCAATACATTACGGATGAAAGGCGTATTCCGATCAAAACCAACCAGCGCGTGTTTCAACAGATCTTCGGTATTGTCAGGCGCGCCATGTCGGGCAAGATAAGCAGTGGACGCGTGTAGACCGAGCTCAATGCTGCCAACGCGACGAGCAATAAGCTGCTCCTGTATTGGCGTCGTCATGCGTATCGCAATATCTGCTTCTCTATGCAGTAAATCCTGAACCCGATTGGACAGCACTAATTCAATCGTGATTTGCGGGTTGGATTCCCTGAGCTGCGCAATGAGTGGCGGGAGTACCTCGACACCAATAATCTCACTTGCAGAGACACGTACTACACCGCGAATGGACGCGCTGCTAGCACCAACGTTGGCCGCTGTACGCTCCAGCGTGTTAGCCGTACTCTCCATCGCTTCGGCATGTTCCCTCAACGCCTGCGCAGTTTCAGTTGCCAGCAATCCCGTTTGCGACCGCGTGAACAATACCTGGCCGAGGGCAGATTCCAGTGCAGCTATGTGCCGACCTGCCGTTGGTTGCGTAATACCAAGCATGCGGGATGCACCGGAAAGAGACCCTTCTCTGAGCACCGCAAGAAATGTTCGGTACCACTCCCATGGAATAGATGTCTTCATACAAATTTGTATACCTGCCCTATATTGATATGCAATACCATTTAGCTCTGCCTGTACTTATGCTGTCAATCTGAAATCAGCAAAGAGGCAAATACGATGGAAACCAGAGGGAAGGTCTTAATACTAGGCGCTACAGGCGGTATTGGTGGTGAAACTGCTCGACAACTCATTCGGGAAAAATGGGAGGTACGTGCATTAAAACGAGGAAGCCATGGAAGCGAACTTAATGGCGAAATCCAGTGGATAGCGGGCGATGCTCTCGACAAAGAACAAGTCGCCTCTGCGGCGAAAGACTGCTCTGTGATCGTACACGCCGTCAACCCACCCGGCTACCGAAACTGGCAGCATCTTGTATTGCCTATGCTGCGCAACACAATCAATGCAGCAGAAAGAAATGGATCCTTGGTAGTGCTTCCAGGTACCGTTTACAACTATGGTCCTGATGCCTTCCCGCTGTTACGAGAAGATGCTCAGCAAAGGCCAGTCACAAGGAAAGGAGCGATCAGGGTACAAATGGAGAAAGAACTTGAGGCCTATTCACGGCGTGGCGGACGGGTCCTGGTCGTCCGCGCGGGGGATTTCTTCGGTCCACACGCTGGTAATAACTGGTTTTCTCAAGGTTTGATCAAGCCCGGCACACTGCCAAAAGTAATTTCTAATCCAGGTACGGCTGAAACAGGTCATCAGTGGGCCTATTTACCTGATATCGCGAAAACTATTGCTGCATTGCTGGCGCGACGTGAAGAACTTGAGCCATTTGCGCGATTCCATATGCAAGGACATTGGGATCCCGACGGCAGCCAAATGGTCAGGGCGATACAACGTATCACCGCACACTATGGCGGTGTTGCCAAAATACACTCATTTCCGTGGTGGTTTATGCACCTGGCAGCACCTTTCAACGCAACCTTGCGCGAACTTCTGGAAATGCGGTATCTGTGGCGTCAATCGGTCCGCCTGGACAATACGAAACTCGTGACTTTTTTAGGTGCCGAGCCGCATACCCCTCTTGATGAGGCTGTTCGTATGACATTACAGGGACTGGGATGCCTCACAGCACGAAGCGGACGATCTAACTGAGCCAAAGGTCTGCTTTGAATGAAGAGCGGAAGTTGGTAATTGTTGAAACCATCAAGGCGGACATTACGTGCATTGTCGTGTATTAATTAACGGGTAGAAAGTCAAAGTGAGTGAACAGGAAATGAGTGTAGGTGAATTGTATTTGGATGGAGCGCACGTCCTATCTGAAAAAGAGTTTCATTCCATTATGTCTGCATCATTAGACTTTGGGCCCTACTATGGTAGAAATCTCGATGCATTGTGGGATCGCCTTAGCACCGATGTTGAAAGGCCAGTAAAAATAATATGGTTAAACTCTGATTTATCCAGAATATATCTTGGCAGTTATTTCGACGAAATTATCAAGGTTTTTGAGAGGGCAAAACTGCAAGACCTGAATTCAAATTGGGAAGAAAAGTTCGAGTATGTATTGAAATAACCCGTACCCGCTGGATAGTCCGGCGTAGTGGCATACCGATTTTGGCAACATAAACAGAAGTGTGAAATGACCGCTCCTGGCACTCAGGTGACCTACATAACGGCGTTCACCGAGGCTCAACTGGACAGTAAGATGTTTTTGTCCAGTTGTACCTGCCTGTGGCATTTATCTCAGTAATACCTGAATCAGCTGAACGAAGATATACACTGTCGCTGCCACTTGTATAGTCCGGAACCCCCATCTGAGATAGCGCCATTCCTGGCGTTCTCTGGCATCAGCTGCTTCAATAGCGGGGTCAGAACATTTTCTTTTCCTGGCCCTGAATTCATCGATTACCCACAAGATGAGAATAAAGATAATGATGGTTTTCTGAAGGATGGGATTATCCACAAAGAGTGACTCCGGCCTGCCCGCTGATACAAGCAGAATAGATGAACCACCTTCACGTAGCCACCACTAAATGTAGGGGTGATATTCGTTTTCGTTCTGGTGGATTTTGCGGTGATTCTGTCCATGGCAGTTTGCTCCCCTGCTATCTGACCGGCAGCGATGAGCGAGAAGCGGACCTTCTCGCCCTGTATGGATAGAAAGCTACAAATTGATGTTTCACCTTCCAGATAGTTACAGGCAAAACGGTATATTTCAGAATTACCTGTACTGATGTCTGATTACTCAGGTCTTGTTTATGTCGGGAACCATCCGGGCGTTTTCTGAATCACTTGCCATAGTTTTTCAGGGATCGCTAATTCGTCTGACCGTTGAGACAGGATAAGCATGTTTTTTACCTTATTCTCATGGCCTGCCTGCACCAGCTCCATCCAGTCGGGATTCATGACAATCGTCCGGCCTAAGGCAACCAGTGACAGTCCGGCCTCCAGAGCCTGTTGAGCCGCCTGTGACGAAGTAATTTTTCCGGCCGCCAGCAAAGGTAAACGCCCATTAAATTGTTCTACAAACCGCGCCAGAATTGTTTCCTTATCCTCACTACCCTGCGGCCGCTCAGTAAGTACGTCGTGGAGTGAGATATGGAGATAGTCAATGAGAGTCTCTTTCTCTAACTGACACACCAGAGCCTGGGAGTCATTAATCCGTAATCCTCCGTCTCCTGACTCTTCCGGCGATAACCGGTAACCCAGTAAAAAGGGTTTCCTGGCATGAGTTTCAATAACCCGCCGGACTTCCCGAACGACCTCCAGCGGGAAACGCATCCGGTTTGCTAATGAACCACCCCATTCGTCAGTACGCTGGTTAAACCAGGGGGAGAAGAAGTTCTGGATAAGAAAACCATGTGCGCCGTGCAATTCGACACCATCAAATCCGGCCTCAATTGCGCGGCGAGTGGCTTCGCCGAAGTCATGAATGACATCAAGAATTTCGTCATGTTCCATCGCCCGGCTGGCTTGTTCCCCGCGATTAAAAGGGCCAGCCGGAGCGGCCAGGGCGCTGGCGCTGACCAGCTCTCCACCAGTGATGAGTTCGGGAACCGCTTTATTACCGGCATGAAACAGTTGCAGGATTGCCAGCGCCCCCCCGCTTTTTGCCGCATCAGCCAGTTTCCTCAGACTCGGGATAAAACGATCATCGTAGGCTGCGAATTCATTGGTGAAACCCACTCCGTTTCTCTGAACATGAGCGCATCCCGTTATCACTAATCCCACACCGGTAGCGCGTGCCCGATAATAGTTTACTTCTTCATCTGAAATAGTTTCATCGTCATTAGCGGACCAGGTGGTCATCGGTGCCATAACGACGCGGTTACGCATCCTGAGGCCATTTTTAAACGTGAAGGCCTGGGTTAATAAGTCAGTCATTGTACTCTCGATATTTAAAACATCGGGTGCTTACACCCATTAATCAAAATCGGTTGTATTACTCAGCGCCGCAAATTCGCGTATCTCTTTAATACGGGCTTCCAGCGAAGGCATTACATAACTGATAGCGTCATTCCCTATAAGCAGCTGTCGGGGTGGGTTCTCCATTTCAACCATCTGACAAACGACCTGTGCAAGTTTGGCCGGGTCCCCTTGCTGTTGACCATCTGCGGATGCCAGTAACTCACGCGCATCGCCGAAATCGGCATAGTCCTCAATCTTTTTTTCGCCATAGTGGGCCGAACTATTGCTGAGAAACTCTGTGCGGAAGAAACCGGGCTCAATCGCGGTGACATGAATACCAAGCGGCGTAACTTCATCGGCAAGGGCCAGCGTCATACCTTCAACGGCAAACTTCGATGCAGAATAGAATGTAGCGTTTGCGACCGCTTTGACACCCGCGATCGAGGACGTATTAATAATGCGTCCGCTATGCTGCTGGCGCATGACCGGTAAGACAGCGCGTAGCACATTGGCCGTGCCGAACACGTTAGTGGCAAACTGCAGCTCTATTTGTTCAGCGGTTGCCTCTTCAAAGCGACCCAGCAGGCAGAATCCCGCGTTGTTAACCAGAACATCAATACGCCCGAAACGGCGAACAGCGGCATCTACAGCAACCTTAGCCTGGTGCTCATCGCGAACATCAAGCTCCAGCAGCGCAATATTCTCCGCCGCTACCGTGCTGAATATTTGGCGTAATTTGTCCATATTACGCCCCGTTGCCACCACACGATCTCCCTGTTGCAAAGCGGCATTCACTATACTGACCCCCATACCGCGGGCAGCCCCGGTTACAAACCAAACACGATTCATCTCAGTTCACCTCGATAAGTTTAAGAACCCGTACTGCAATACAAGCTGTACGGGTAAAAGGGCATGATTGATTTACATAAAGTACGGCTTGTCGCCGTCGGTCCCGGGCTGGTTAACACCGATATTTTCACCGATATGTTTTTCAGGTTTATCAATCATATCGGCGATTAATGCGGCAACGCTTTTGCGTGATACAACCGTGCCTTTGAACGGCTCATTGCGGGTAGTGAGTTCATAATCAATCGTATCTTCATCCGTCAGCCAAGCCGGACGCAGGATGGTGTAATCCAGCCCGGAGGCTTCAATCGCATCAGCCGCACGGCGGAATGGTCTGAGAGGTTCGCCAATAATGGCGTTATTCCACTCACCGAATTTTCCCGGGACTTCATCATAGATACCGAGAGAAAGGACGAAAATCAGGCGTCTTACGCCAGTGGCTTTCATCGCCGCAATCACCGCCTTCGCCTGTAGATCTAAATCCTCCCCGGTCAGATTGGCGTAAACCACATCCTGACCCACCATGGCCTGTTCCAGCGCCGCATGGTTTAACACATCGCCCATGATAATCCGGCTATTGGCCGGGTGAGGCTGGGTGATTTTTTCTGGCTGACGGGCAAATAACGTCTGTATGACGCCTGGTTTATCGGCCAGTTGGTCGATAACATGGCGGGCAATCTGCCCGCTGGCGCCAAGTACCAGGACTTTTTGAATGATGTTTTTCACAGGGCATTACTCCAGGTGTGCGGCAAAGAACGGAAGTACTTTTGACATCGCTTCACTAACCGCTTCCGGTTTGTCATACAGTTCGTAATGCGAAAAATCGGCTAATGAGACCAACTGACGGTCACGCGAGGCTACAGCCCGGCCATAGATTTCCAGCCCGTCACGGTAAGCACCGAAAGCACCCACTTTTTCACCAACTACCACCATTACTGGCTGAGTCAGCAACACTTCGGCGAAAGCGAAGGCATCCCAGGCCAGAGTTTTCTGCGCATGAGAGAACACCATCCGCGTTGCCCCGCCTGGCTGCTGGCCGCGTGGCGTTTTGTAGTAGTCTGTTGCCTCAAATACATCACGCTCAGTCAGCCCACTAGCCTTTGCCATTTCCAGGCTGGCGGGGAGCAGTTCATTAACCTGAACCTCCCCCCCACGGGCTTCATTTGTACGCTGTGCCGCCATCGCATTCAGCGCGCCAATAGGGTCGTAATTGCTGAAGCCTTCGCGAAAAAGACGACCGATATTTACGCCGGTGATGCTCACCACGGCTTTAATACGTTTCTCCGTCAGTGCGGCATTAATGGCATAGCCACCGCCGCCGCAAATGCCCAGCACGCCAATCCGTTCAGCATCGACATACGGCAGGGTGACGGCGTAATCAATAACCCGACTGATATCTTCCACGCGCTGAGTCGGATCCTCCACCCAGCGTGGAGAGCCGCCGGACTCCCCCTGGAAGCTGGCGTCATAGGCGATCACGACATAGCCTGCTTCAGCCAGCGCTTTTCCGTAGACATTGCCGGACGTCTGTTCCTTACAGCTGCCAAAAGGGTGGACGCTGATAATTGTCGGATACTGTTTTGACTCATCGAACGTAGGTGGAAACTGAACGTTGGCGGCAACATGCCAGGCCATATCGGCATTCTGGATTTGAACATGTTTCATGACAGAATCTCCCCGAAGAATGGGGCTAATACGGAAACGGCTTCAGCGACGTAGGCTTTACCGTCATACAAGTCCATGTGGTTAGCACCTTCGACCATGTGGTACCGCTTGTCCTGACTTGAGGCGCGATCGTACAGATCATCGCTCATCCATTTACTTCCCGCCACGCTACCTGCAACAATTTGCAGTGGCTGGGTCAGGTAAATCTCCGCCATATGGTACGCGTCGTAGGTAATGATCTGGTTGAGGCTGCGCAGCGTGGCGTATCCAGGGGCCGTCGGGTACTGTGCCCGTGGCGTGTGGTAGTACTCCCAGGCCTGGCGCAACTCTTCATTTGGAGCATCAGACTCCTTCATGGGAGCCAGCGGCATGGTGGCATATTCACTGCTGCTGATATCGGTGCTACGGGCATTTGAACCGGCTTCAACATACGGCAGTGCATCAATGGACTTCACATTGTTTTCCCAGCCGTTGCGGAACATTGAGCCGATATTAACGGCGCTGACCGTTCCGATGGCCTTGATACGGCGATCCTGAATCGCGGCATTGGCGGTATAGCCCGCACCGGCGCATATTCCCATAGCGCCAATTCGCGCGGTGTCGACATAAGGCAGTGTGGTCAGGTAATCAATCACTGCGCTGACATCTTCGGTACGGATGTACGGGTTTTCCAGCTGGCGCGGTTCGCCGCCACTTTCGCCCTGATAAGACGCATCGTAAGCCACGGTCACAAACCCTTTTTCTGCCAGCTTTTCGGCATAGGTACCGGCGGTTTGTTCCTTAACGCCGCCCCCCGGATGCGAAACTACAATAGCCGGGTACTTGCGGCTTTCATCAAATGCGGGTGGGAAATAAAGCACGGCGGACAAAGAGATTGTCGGGATATTGCTGTTGGTGAAGCTGATTTTCTGGTTCATCATCCGGTTCCTCATGGGCTGTCGGTTATCTGTCATGCTTGATGGGATAACTATAGCCATTGATTATTAAGATGATTAGACCCAAAATAATGACTGGACTTATCATTTAAATGATTAATATCCCGGATGGAAAAAAGAGATGAAACGCGATGAGATAGCCGATCTGATGGCCTTTGTGGCCGTCGCCGAAGAGCGTAGTTTCACCCGGGCCGCCGCCCGTCTTGGCATGGCGCAGTCAGCGTTAAGTCAGATAGTTCGTCGCACGGAAGAACGGTTAGGGTTACGGCTTTTAACGCGAACCACACGCAGCGTGGTACCGACGGAAGCGGGTGAACACCTTTTGTCTGTTCTTGGCCCAATGCTGCATGACCTGGATTCTGCTCTGACTTCCCTGGGCGACCTGCGCGATCGTCCGTCTGGCACCATACGCATTACCACAGTGGAACATGCCGCAAAGACCATATTGTTGCCCGCCATGCGCACGTTGTTGCAATCCCATCCCGAAATTGATGTGCAGATACTCATCGATTACGGCCTGACTGATGTCGTCTCTGAGCGCTTTGATGCCGGGGTTCGCCTGGGGGGAGAGATGGACAAGGATATGATTGCTGTTCGAATCGGACCCGATATCCCGATGGCAATTGTTGGTGCGCCGGATTATCTCTCGCGAAAAGGTATTCCAGTGTCTGTGGCGCACCTGGTCGATCATCAGGCTATTAATCTGTTCCTTCCGTCATCGGGCACCGCAAATCGCTGGAGATTAGTGCGTGGAGGGCGCGAAGTCAGGGTTCGCATGGAAGGACAACTTCTATTAAATACAATAGATCTGATCCTCGATGCCGCAATTGACGGGCACGGCCTCGCGTATCTGCCTTATGACCAGGTTCAGCAGGCTATTGAAGAAAAAAAACTGACCCGCGTTCTGGAGAAATTTACCCCTGACTTACCTGGGTATCATCTGTACTACCCACACCGCCGCCATGCGGGTTCGGCATTTTCTCTGTTCATTGATGTGCTGAAGTATAAACGGGAGGTTTAACTATTCTTTTTGATGGTCATTCCAGGCGTTCAGAGGGTACTAATACACCTTAGTGCAACGTCCGCTTGTGGCACAAAGCGGACATCATTGTCTGTAACTGGGCCATTGTTCATTCATAGCATTTTGACGACATCATCTAACCAGTCTGGAAGATGTTCTCTATACCAGTTGAGATACAAAGGAAATGCTGCTTTTTGCCGCTCATTGAGCAGCACAATGACTTCGGTGACAATCCATGCTTTGGCAATAGCGTTTAGAAATAGCAATAAATGCTCGCTTCGTTCCCAGTTACCGGCATTGCTATCGCTTGATACCAGGTATTGGTTACCAAACAAAACATCACTATATTTCTGAAAAAGCCGTAGCTGCTGTGCAGCTTTATCAGGTAATGCCAGGAGCTACAGCCAACCCTTCAACCATAAGCAAGTCAAAGCCCTTAGCGGTAGAGCGTTTTTTCGGCCACCGGAATAATTAGCCTTGATTGCCAGTCCGCAAGCGTCAACTGTGCGAGCTTGCCCAACGCGGCATAAAACGGATGCCCGGCGTTGTCGACAAACACTGACAGGAAGCGGGTGCTCCACGGCAATAGATGCCAGGCCAGAAGCTGATCGCACTGCGCCTCGCGGCCATTCTCGGCCAGCCACGCCGCAAGCAGCAGCACGGTACCGAAATGATCTTCCGGTTCGTTCTGCTGCATCTCAAAGGCGATATTGTTTTCCCGCATCCACTGGCGCAGCGCGAGAGTCGAGTCGCCAAACAGCACGGATTCACGGTCGAGCCAGACGGAACCCCACGGAGGAGCGGGTAGGGCGTAAGGGCCGATAAATAACCGTTGCCAGGCGTCCGTCAGTGACTCATCGGCAGACGTGGCGAAGGTTTTAGCAACAGGTTGCAGAGTGTCCGATGGCAGGGGCCAGTCCTGAACCCATTCACCAGCGCAAAGGGCCTGCACCAGCGGTTCAGCCTGCTTGCTGTCAGGAGAAAAATAAAACAGCGCGCCCAGTACCCGGGCGCTAAACGCTAACGATTCACGATGCGATATGTCTTTCATTAAACCTTCCTTGCTCGCGCGGATGACGTCCGCGCGACTGTGTTAACCTATAATACTGACCATAGAATAAACCATGGTCTTGCGTTTCACCCTCTACACCTTCTCGATCTGCACCAGATTGGTGTGCTGCGGGTTGCCTTTCGCCAGCGGAGAAGGTCGATGGGTCGTCAGGGTGTTGATACAAGAGCCGTGGTCGATACGATCGCCGTTCATATTGGCGTCGTGCCAGGCTCCCTGTCCCATGGCACTCACGCCGGGCATGATGCGCGGCGTGACTTTCGCTTCAATTCTCACCTCACCGCGATCGTTAAAGACGCGCACCGTATCGCCGTTTTTAATGCCGCGTTTTTCAGCATCAACAGGATTAATCCAGATCTCCTGACGACAGGCCGCTTTCAGCACGTCGACGTTGCCATAGCTCGAATGAGTACGAGCTTTAAAATGGAAACCGAACAGCTGCAGCGGGAATTGGGTGCGCTCGGGGGCATCCCAGCCGTCAAATGTCGAAGCGTAAACCGGAAGAGGGCTGATGGTTTCATCTTTGGCCAGCTCCCAGGTTGCCGCAATCTCTGCAAGTTTGCTGGAGTAAATCTCAATCTTACCCGAAGGGGTTTTCAGCGGGTTAGCCTCCGGGTTATCGCGAAATTTTTTATAGGCCACGAAGTGCCCGTTGGGATCTTTGCGCTTATAGATGCCCATTTGTTTCAGTTCATCATACGACGGCAGCTGCGGATCTTTTTCGAGCATTTTGGCATACAGATACTGCAGCCATTGTTCCTAGGTACGGCCTTCGGTGAATTTCTGGTGAATATCAGCCCCAAGACGTTTAGCCACTTCGCTCATGATCCAGTAGATAGGCTTGCGTTCAAACTTCGGTGCGGTCACGGGCTGAAGGAAAATCAGGTAACCCATGTTTCCGGCGTAATCATTGGGAATGATGTCTTCCTGCTCGACAGTCATGAGATCCGGCAGCAGGATATCGGCGTATTTCGCCGATGACGTCATGAAGTTGTCGATCACCACGATGGTTTCGCACCTGGTTTCGTCCTGCAGGATGTCGTGGGTTTTGTTGATATCCGAGTGCTGGTTGATGATGGTGTTGCCTGCATAGTTCCAGATAAATTTGATGGGCACATCAAGCTTATCTTTACCGCGAACGCCGTCGCGCAGGGCGGTCATTTCCGGCCCACGAGCGATGGCATCCGTCCAGCTAAAGCAGGAGATTTGCGTTTTTATCGGGTTATCCGGCAGCGGCATTCGCTCGATGGTGATGGTATACGTCGACTCACGCGCGCCGCTGTTACCGCCGTTGATCCCCACGTTTCCGGTTAAAATCGGTAACATGGCGATGGCGCGGGCTGTCAGCTCGCCGTTAGCCTGACGTTGTGGCCCCCAGCCCTGACAGATACAGGCCGGTTTTGCGGAGCCAATTTCGCGCGCAAGCTTAATGATGCGATCGGCCGGTATGCCCGTAATGCGAGAGGCCCATTCCGGGGTCTTGGCTGTTTGGTCGTCACCCTGGCCGAGAATATACGCTTTGTAGTGACCGTTAGCGGGAGCGCCTTCCGGGAGCGTTTTTTCGTCGTAGCCAACGCAGTATTTATCCAGGAAAGGCTGGTCGACCAGGTTTTCGTCGATTAATACCCAGGCGATACCTGCCACCAGTGCGGCATCGGTGCCTGGACGGATCGGGATCCATTCATCTTCACGTCCTGCTGCGGTGTCGGTGTAGCGCGGGTCGATGACGATCATGCGCGCGTTGGAACGCTCGCGAGCCTGCTCGAGGTAATACGTAATTCCGCCGCCGCTCATGCGGGTTTCCGCCGGGTTATTACCGAACATCACCACCAGTTTGGTGTTTTCGATGTCAGACGTGCTGTTGCCGTCATTGCTGCCGTAGGTGTACGGCATCGCGCAGGCGATTTGCGCGGTGCTGTAGGTGCCATAATGACTCAGAAAACCGCCGTAACAGTTCATCAGGCGCGCGACCAGAGAAGCATAGGGGGAGGAGCGGGTGATATTGCCGCCAACAATACCGGAGGAGTAGTTAATGTAAACCGCCTCGTTACCGTATTTCTCCACCACACCTTTCAGGTTGCGGGCGATCGTATCCAGCGCTTCATCCCACGAAATACGCTCGAATTTGCCTTCACCGCGTTTGCCCACGCGTTTCATCGGGTAGTTCAGACGGTCAGGGTGATTGATCCGACGCCGAATAGAACGCCCGCGCAGGCAGGCGCGAACCTGGTGATTACCGTAAATATCCTCACCGGTGTTATCGGTTTCGACCCAATACACTTCGTCGTCACGGACATGCAGACGCAATGCGCAGCGGCTACCGCAGTTGACCGAACAGGCGCCCCAGACCACTTTATCTTCCACAGGGCTTATGGCGTTTTGCACCGCAGCGGCGGCGCTTTTCACGCCAAAGGGCAACGATAAACCACCGGCGGCAAGCGCCAGAGAACCTAAGGCAGTAGATTTCACGAGTGTTCGACGGCTAATTCCGCCGTGATGTTCAGTATCGGACATGGCTCACCCCATCATTATAATTGCGTATTTTTTTTCCCGTAATTACAACCGGGCTAATGATGGGGTGAGTGTTACTTATTTGGGGGTATTAAATATTAATCCTCATCAAATCAAAGGGGATTGAGGGTGAATTACTGAGCTTCAGCAGCACCGCTACCCGTACGGGTGTACAAGATTTTAAAGGTGTCATTGGCGCAATGGCCCACCACCTGTGTGCCCGGCTGGTCGGCCTGGTCGTTTGGCACAATGCTCAGGGTAAAACCTGACTCCGGCACGCCGTTGTTGATGATTTTCTGCTGAATGTCGCTTTTCACGCGTTCGCAGGAATCCGGTGCCGCCAGCGCGGCCGTTGAAGCACTCATTAACAGCAGGGCGGTAATCCAGGGTAACCGTTTCATCTGTAGCTCCTTATCTCTGTGTGTAGATTAATTTTAGCAGGCTTCGTGTAAACAACTGTATTTGCTAATATGATTGGGAATAATCTCTCTGTACGGTAATGAATGTGAATAAATACACAGCGATAACGCTACTGGCAGCGACACTGGTGGGGTGTGATAACAACACCTCGCCGCTGTCGTTTACCCCCGAGATGGCGAGCTTCTCTAACGAGTTTGATTTTGACCCTCTGCGCGGTCCGGTCAAAGACTTTACCCAGACGCTGTTCAATGAAAAAGGGGAAGTGTCTAAACGGGTCACCGGTACCGTGTCGACAGAAGGGTGTTTCGATACCCTGGAGCTGCACGACCTCGAGGCTAACACCGGTGTGGCGCTGGTGCTGGATGCCAACTACTACCTTGATGCGGAAACTCAGCAGCGCAAAGTGAAACTGCAGGGAAAATGCCAGCTGGCGGAATTACCATCAGCCGGGGTGACGTGGGATACCGACGATAACGGTTTTGTGGTGGCGGCGCATGGCAAAGAGATGGAGGTGAAGTATCGCTACGACGCGGACGGTTACCCGCTGGGTAAAACCACCGTCTCCGGGGATCAGCATTTATCCGTTCAGTCGACACCGTCTAAGGATATTCGCAAAAGAATGGATTACTCGGCAGTGAGCATGCTGAATGACAAGCCGTTGGGCAACGTGAAGCAGAGCTGCGACTACGATCGTCATAATAATCCTGTCAGTTGCGATCTCACAATAACGGACGATAGCGTCAAACCCGCCGTTGAGCGCAAATACACGATCAAAAACACGATTGACTACTACTGAGCATAAAGCCGCGCAGGTTACTGCGCGGTAGGTTTCAGCAGGCTGGCACTGGAGGGTTTATGTCCGGCCAGGTGCTGGTGCTGGAAGATGCACATGCGAATGGTATTGCGGTATTCACCGTTGATAAAGAATTCGTGTATCAACTCACCTTCCACCATAAAGCCCAGCTTGCGGTAGATGTGAATCGCTTTTTCGTTCTCTTTATCGACTATCAGGTAAAGCTTGTAGAGATTCAGGACGTTAAATCCGTAATCCATCGCCAGCTTCGCCGCGCGTGAAGCAAGACCTTTCCCCTGATGTTCCGGTGAAATAATAATCTGAAACTCTGCCCGACGGTGAACGTGGTTGATTTCAACCAGTTCAACAAGCCCGGCTTTTTCACCTTCACACTCCACCACAAAACGACGTTCGCTCTGATCGTGTATGTGCTTATCGTAAAGATCGGACAGCTCGACAAAAGCCTCGTAAGGCTCTTCGAACCAGTAGCGCATTACGCTGGCGTTGTTATCGAGCTGGTGGACAAAGCGCAGGTCCTCACGCTCCAGCGGACGGAGTTTTATATCACAGGGCGCTGACATTAAGGCGCTACCGTGCGGCCAGTACGGCGATCCAGGCAGCGCAGGGTATTTGGCTCCCAGTAAGCATTAACGTTTGCACTTTGCTGGCATTTATCACGCGCGTCAAAAGCGACATCCTCTTTGTCCCACTCTTTTTCCGCACGTTTGTTAACCTTCTGACGAAGGTTGCGGGTGTCATTCCATTGTTCTTTGTCCATGGCGGCGTTCTGGCGGCTCTGCGCGCTATCACCAGACTCAATAACGAGTTTACTGGTTTCCGCTGTTGCAGAGGCGGCAAAGGCGAACGATGACAGCGCCAGCAGGGCTGTCAGACAAAGGCGTTTGCTTAATGTAGTCATCGCGTTTCCTTTTAAGTGAGTGCAGATAATCACGTTATCCCGTTCAGATTCTACACCAAAGTAAAATTACGTCATACCCGTAGCCAGGGTATGGAAAAGTAAAGGACATCATCAGGTATGATGTCTAAATAAATCCTCATACAACGTTAAATATGATCAAAACCACACTCCTTTTTTTCGCCACCGCGCTCTGCGAAATCATCGGATGCTTCTTGCCCTGGCTCTGGCTGAAGAAGGGCGTAACGGTCTTGTTGCTCATCCCGGCCGGCGTGGCGCTGGCCCTGTTTGTCTGGCTGTTAACGCTACACCCGGCAGCCAGCGGTCGTGTCTATGCGGCTTACGGTGGAGTCTATGTCTGTACCGCACTGCTGTGGCTGCGCGTGGTGGATGGCGTAAAACTCAGCGCATACGATTGGGCCGGCGCGCTGATTGCCCTGTGCGGTATGCTGATTATTGTTGCGGGATGGGGGCGAGCCTGAGCGCCCGGTTTTTGTGACCGCTCGCTGATTTTATGATCATTATACTTGTATGGTAGTAGTGTGGATGAGTAAATTTCCAACATCACAACCAACGATGTAAGGAAAGGAATTATGAAGATTGTCGCGGCTGACGTGTTTGTTACCTGCCCGGGGCGGAACTTTGTCACGCTTAAAATCACTACCGACGAGGGGATTATCGGTCTTGGCGACGCCACGCTGAACGGGCGCGAACTTTCCGTAGCGTCTTATCTGAAGGATCACCTCTGCCCGCAGTTGATTGGTCGTGATGCCCACCGCATCGAAGATATCTGGCAGTTTTTCTATAAAGGTGCTTACTGGCGTCGTGGCCCGGTTACCATGTCGGCCATCTCTGCCGTGGATATGGCATTGTGGGACATCAAAGCCAAAGCGGCGAACATGCCGCTCTACCAGCTGTTGGGCGGCGCGTCCCGGGAAGGGGTGATGGTTTATTGCCACACCACCGGGCACACCCTTGAGGACGTGCTGGAAGATTATGCCCGTCACAAAGAGATGGGTTTTAAAGCGATCCGCGTCCAGTGTGGCGTACCGGGCATGAAAACAACCTACGGCATGTCAAAAGGGAAAGGGCTGGCGTATGAGCCTGCCACGAAAGGAGACTGGCCGGAAGAGCAGCTTTGGTCCACCGAAAAATACCTCGACTTCACTCCAAAGCTGTTTGACGCGGTACGCAGTAAATTTGGTTTCAATGAACATCTTCTGCACGACATGCACCATCGTCTGACGCCCATCGAAGCGGCGCGTTTCGGCAAAAGCATCGAAGAATTCCGTATGTTCTGGATGGAAGACCCCACGCCTGCGGAAAATCAGGCGTGCTTCCGCCTGATCCGCCAGCACACCGTTACGCCAATTGCGGTGGGTGAAGTGTTTAACAGCATCTGGGACTGCAAGCAGCTCATTGAAGAGCAGCTTATCGACTATATCCGTACCACCATTACCCATGCGGGGGGGATCACCGGGATGCGCCGCATCGCGGATTTTGCCTCGCTCTACCAGGTGCGCACGGGTTCACACGGCCCGTCGGATCTCTCGCCCGTGTGCCATGCGGCCGCGCTGCATTTCGACCTGTGGGTACCGAACTTTGGCGTGCAGGAATATATGGGCTATTCCGAACAGATGCTGGAGGTCTTCCCGCACAGCTGGCGCTTTGATAACGGTTATATGCACCCGGGCGATAAGCCGGGCCTGGGCATTGAATTTGATGAAAAGCTGGCAGCGAAGTATCCGTACGATCCTGCCTATCTGCCGGTGGCCCGTCTTGAAGACGGCACGCTGTGGAACTGGTAAGTGAGGAACGAACGATGAAAAGCATAGTGATTCAGCAGCCGAACCAACTGGTGATTGAAGAGCGTCCACACCCGGAACCTGCTGCCGGAGAAGTGCGTGTCAGCATTAAACTGGCCGGGATTTGTGGCTCAGACAGCCATATTTACCGGGGGCATAACCCGTTTGCGAAGTATCCGCGAGTGATCGGACATGAATTTTTTGGCGTCATTGATGCTGTGGGCGAGGGCGTCGACAGTTCGCGCCTGGGCCAGCGCGTCTCGGTTGACCCGGTGATCAGCTGCGGGCACTGCTATCCGTGTTCCGTCGGAAAACCGAACGTCTGCACCTCGCTGGTGGTGCTGGGCGTTCACCGTGACGGCGGCTTCAGCGACTATGCGGCAGTACCTGCTAAAAATGCCTGGCCTATCCCGGACGCGATCCCGGATAAACACGCCGTCATGGTTGAACCCTTCACCATTGCCGCCAACGTGACGGGGCAGGCCAACCCCACCGAGCAGGACGTTGCGCTGATATACGGCGCAGGACCGATGGGGCTGGTCACCGTTCAGGCGCTGAAGGGCGTCTACAAGGTGAAGCAGGTTATCGTGGTTGACCGCATCGATGAACGCCTGAAAATGGCCCAGCGCAGTGGTGCTGATTGGGTATTTAACAACAGCGAACAGTCCTTACAGGCTGCGCTGGAGGAAAAAGGCATCAAACCGACGTTAATCATTGATGCCGCCTGTCATCCGTCGATTTTGCAGGAGGCCATTACGCTGGCCTCTCCGGCGGCGCGCATCGTGCTGATGGGCTTCTCAAGCGAGCCGAGTCAGATTGCTCAGCAGGGCATCACCGGTAAAGAGCTGACGATTTTCTCTTCACGCCTGAACGCCAACAAATTCCCGGTCGTTATTAACTGGTTGGAAAAGGGGCTTATCGACCCTGAAAAATTGATTACGCACACCTTTGACTATCACCATGTAACAGACGCCATCGAACTGTTTGAGAAAGATCAGCGGCAGTGCTGCAAGGTCTTGCTGACATTCGACAAATAATAATTCACGCGGTTAAGAGCCTGCGCAGACAGGCTCTATGTGGTACGCATCTTACCTTTCAGAGATAGCCATTATGACGCAAATACAACCTCAAAGAACGACCTCCGATCTGGTGAAAGCCGCCGTCTCCGGCTGGCTGGGCACCGCTCTGGAGTTTATGGATTTCCAGCTCTACTCGCTTGGGGCCGCCCTGGTCTTCCATGAGATCTTCTTCCCGGAACAGTCTGCTGCGATGGCGCTGATCCTGGCGATGGGAACCTACGGTGCAGGCTATATTGCGCGCATCGTCGGGGCCTTTATCTTTGGCAGAATGGGGGACAGCATCGGCCGTAAAAAAGTGTTGTTCATCACCATCACGATGATGGGGATCTGTACCACCCTCATCGGTGTCCTGCCGACCTATGCGCAAATCGGGATTTTTGCACCTGTTCTGTTAGTGACGCTGCGCATTATTCAGGGGCTGGGGGCCGGGGCAGAGATCTCCGGAGCCGGGACCATGCTGGCAGAATATGCCCCGAAAGGGAAACGCGGCATTATCTCCTCGCTGGTGGCGATGGGGACCAACTGCGGGACGCTGAGCGCAACGGCTATCTGGGCTGTGATGTTCTTTGCCCTCGATCGTGAACAGCTGCTCGCATGGGGCTGGCGCGTACCGTTCCTTGCCAGTGTGGTGGTGATGATCTTCGCCATCTGGCTGCGGATGAACCTCAAAGAGAGCCCGGTATTTGAGAAAGTCAGCGATACAGAGACCGTGGTTCCCGATACATCTTTAGGTGCCATGTTTAAGAGCAAATCCTTCTGGCTGGCAACAGGTTTGCGTTTTGGTCAGGCGGGTAACTCAGGTCTGATTCAGACGTTCCTTGCCGGTTATCTGGTTCAGACGTTGCTGTTTAATAAAGCGATTCCCACTGATGCGCTGATGATCAGTTCGGTTCTCGGGTTTATCACCATCCCACTGTTAGGTTGGCTGTCGGATAAAGTGGGTCGTCGTCTGCCGTACATTATCCTGAATATCTCCGCCATTATTCTGGCGTACCCGATGCTGTCGATCATCGTTGATAAAAGTTATGCGCCGGGCGTGATTATGCTCTCGATCATCGTTATCCATAATTTTGCCGTTCTGGGGCTGTTTGCACTGGAAAACATCACCATGGCGGAGATGTTTGGTTCGCGTAATCGCTTTACCCGTATGGCCATTTCAAAAGAGGCGGGTGGTCTGGTGGCGGTCGGGTTTGGCCCAGTGCTGGCCGGGATCTTCTGCAATATGACCGGCTCCTGGTGGCCGATTGTCGCCATGCTGGTGGCCTATTCCGTGATTGGGCTGGTTTCTGCATTCCTGATGCCGGAAGTGCGTGACCGTGACCTGAGCGCGGCGCAAGATGCAGCGGAAGTCGCGCCAGAAGAGTCCGTAAGCTACGGAGCCGTCTCCTCACGGCGCTGATGGTTTATAACTTGAGTAATTTGTCACACAACTTTCAGCGTGTGTCACACCACATGAACAAAAGTTAATATAAATCAAAATTTCAAACTGAAGTATCAGTATGGTTAATGGCAGTTATTTTTTTACCCCAACTGCCATTCTAGTTGGTGTAGTCAGCAGGCGCTGCCGCTCTGGTCAATGGGCGGCAGTGGTTCACAGCGTTCTACTTAACGAGTCTTAATCATGGAAAACCGGTTATTACAGGCGAAAGCCACGCTTCCTCAGTACACTCGCGACGACCTGAAGGCACGCATTGTTCATCTTGGCTTCGGCGCATTTCACCGTGCGCATCAGGCGGTTTATGCCGACATTCTCGCAGCGGAACACGGCAGCAACTGGGGTTATTGTGAAGTAAACCTGATTGGCGGCGAGCAGCAGATTGCCGATCTCAACGCGCAGGATAACCTCTATACCGTGGCGGAGATGTCTGCCGATGCATGGACATCTCGCGTGGTCGGAGTGGTCAAAAAAGCACTCCATGCGCAGGTTGACGGGCTGGAGACCGTGCTGGCCGCGATGTGTGAACCGCAGGTGGCAATTGTCTCGCTGACGATCACCGAGAAAGGGTATTGTCACTCACCCGCGACCGGGCAACTGATGTTCGATCATCCGTTAATTGCCGCCGACCTGCAAAACCCCCATCACCCGACATCCGCACCCGGGGTAGTGGTTGAAGCCCTGGCGCGCCGTAAAGCTGCGGGTCTGCCTGCTTTCAGCGTGATGTCCTGTGACAACATGCCGGAGAACGGCCATGTGATGCGCAATGTCACCTGTGCTTATGCTCGCGCTGTCGATGGTGAGCTGGCGGACTGGATTGAATCCAGTGTCACCTTCCCGTCAACGATGGTGGACCGCATCGTGCCTGCAGTAACGGTAGACACGCTGAATAAAATCGAACAACTGACTGGCGTGCTCGACCCGGCGGCAGTGGCCTGTGAACCGTTCCGCCAGTGGGTGATTGAAGATAACTTTGTTGCCGGGCGTCCTGAATGGGAAAAAGCCGGGGCCGAGCTGGTGTCAGATGTTATTCCGTTTGAAGAGATGAAGCTGCGTATGCTCAATGGCAGTCATTCATTCCTTGCCTATCTTGGTTATCTGGCGGGTTACCAGCATATCAACGACTGTATGCAGGATGAAAATTACCGCCTCGCCGCGCATAAGCTGATGCTCAACGAGCAGGCGCCAACCTTAAAAGTGAAAGGCGTCGATTTAGGTCATTATGCCGATCTGCTGATTGCTCGCTACAGTAACCCGGCCCTGCGTCATCGAACCTGGCAAATTGCGATGGACGGTAGCCAGAAGCTCCCGCAGCGTATGCTGGATTCTGTGCGCTGGCACCTGGTGCATCAAAAGCCGTTCCCGCTACTGGCATTGGGTGTGGCTGGCTGGATGCGCTATGTTGGCGGTGTGGATGAACAGGGTAATACCATTGAGGTGAGCGATCCGCAACTGGCCGTGATTCAGGCGGCAGTGAAGGGAAGTACCGAGGGGGAAAGCCGTGTGAAAGCCCTGCTTGGCATCGAGGCTATTTTTGGCAGAGAGTTACCTGAAGAGGCTAGCTTTGTGGATGCGGTGATGAGCGCGTATCAGACGTTGCTACAGAAGGGAGCAAAAGCCACGGTGGCACAGTACGCCGCGCAACGATAATTCATCTCATGCCGCCGTTCGCGGCGGCATGTACGGGTACAATTTAGTGCATACCCAGGCGAATCAGTTCAATCGGTTCGAACTTACCTTCGCATCCTTCCACTTCCACCGTTTTGCTACGACGCACCTGCGCGGCATCCAGCCCGTCGCTGTGGATCGCTTTAATGACCCCAGTATGGCCTGTGCCGTTTATCATGACGCGGCTGCCAGTGGTAATTGCATTACGGTTACGGTCGTATGTCATCATGGTATATTCTCCTCTCTAACTTATCCGTTACGGCGCTAATTCAGGTTTGCCGTTCACGGGGCATATAAATACGCCTGTCCGCGCTTCATGTTTTTGTTTTTGATCAAACTCACACTTTTTTGTTTATTGCATCGAGTGCTGACGGTTCACGACAGCAATTTACAAAGCAGACCGTTATTTTCATAAGCTGATAGTTTCGATAGGGAAGCGTTGAGGGTTGGTTTATATTTCTGATGCCATTCTGGAGGCAGGAAATAACCCTTCATCGGAATAAGGAGTCAGGCTTATGTATAAGAAGATTTTGATGCCTGTTGATGTGTTTGAAATGGAATTAAGCGATAAAGCGGTACGCCATGCGGCCAACCTGGCAAAGGCTGAGGGCGCGTCGATTACCCTGGTCAACATTCTTCCGGCCAGCAGTCGCTCACTGCTGCGCGGGTTTAACGCTGATATAAAAAAATTTGAAGAGTATATGACCGCTGAATCCGGGAAGAAAATGAACGAGTTAAAGAGACTGTTCGATATCTCCCCTGAGAATATTCACGGCATGGTTCGTTTTGGCAATGTCCGCGATGAAATTATCAAGCTGAGCAAGGAAGGGGAATATGATGTGATCGTCATCGGGTCGAAAAACCCGGGCATCACCACTCATCTGCTTGGTTCAAATGCGGAATCTATTCTGCGCTACGCCACTATTCCGGTATTAGTCGTTCGTTAATTTCTTCGCCGCATCCGTAAGGGGTGCGGCAAATGTTACTCTTCGCTGAACCACTCGCTATTTTCCTGGCGAATAAGCTGCACGGATTCACTAATTTCCTGCAAATGTAGCGTCATCGCTTTTTCCACACCGTCTGCATCGCGTTTTTCAAGCGCATTAAAAATATCATGGTGCTGACGGAGCAGCATTTCCGGCGGGGAGACGTGGTCGAGGCTCATGTAGCGCACGCGGTCGATGGTGGCCTTAATGTTCTCGATAGTGTCCCAGGCGAGTTGACAGTCCGCAATTTGCGCCAGCTTCTGGTGGAATTCGTCATCCAGCAGGAAGAAATCATTGAGCTGTTTACGGTCAATCGCAATGCGCTGCTGGTGCAGATTTTGCTCCAGCAGATAACACTGGTTGTCGTTGATAAGCGTTGCAGCACGGCGCGCGACGGCACATTCAATCGCCTGGCGAACAAAACAGCCGTTGCGCACCTGCGAGAGTGAAATTTTGTTCACATAGCTGCCGCGCTGCGGGCGGATCTGAATCAGACCGTTTTCTGCGAGCTTAATAAACGCTTCGCGCACCGGCTGACGGGAAACGTCAAAACGCACGGACACCTCTTTTTCAGAAAGCGGTGTACCCGGTGGGATCAGGCAATGGACAATATCACGTCGCAAAATGCGATAGATTTGCTGGTTTACTGGCTGGGTGGGATTGAGTTGCGATTCAGCGGCCATGAGTTGTCATTTCTCAGAGAGTTAGCCAGAACATACTACCATTCTTTTATAACCCGAAACAGACCCGGCCCGCAGGCCGGGAAGGGCTCAGTTAGCCACGATGGACGCTAAGTCCGGCAAAACTCTGGCTGACCGGCATCATTTCTACAGTGTTGATGTTGACGTGTTTCGGCAGCGTCGCCACCCACCACACCGTTTCAGTGACATCTTCCGGCGTCAGCGCGTTAGCGTTTTCGTAGGTTTTGTCCGCTTTCGCGTCATCGCCTTTGAAGCGCACGTTGGAGAATTCTGTCCCGCCAACCAGACCCGGTTCGATATCGGTGACGCGAATGGCCGTGCCGTGCAGATCGGTACGCAGGTTCAGGCTGAACTGGCGCACAAACGCTTTGGTCGCGCCATAGACGTTGCCGCCCGCATATGGCCAGCTCCCGGCGGTGGAACCAATATTGATAATGTGGCCGCGGTTGCGCTCGACCATGCCCGGCAGCACTGCACGGGTCATATAGACCAGCCCTTTGTTGTTGGTGTCGATCATGTTTTCCCAGTCTTCAACGCTGGCTTTGTGGGCAGGCTCCATGCCCAGCGCCAGACCGGCATTGTTAACCAGCACATCAATGGCACGCCATTCGGCAGGCAGGTTAGTAATCATCTCTTCAATGGCCGCGCGGTTACGCACATCCAGTTGCGCGGTCAGGATGCTGTCACCCAATTCGTCTTTCAGCTCCTGCAGACGCTCCTGACGACGGCCCGTTGCAATCACCTTGTGTCCGTTGGCGACGAAGCGACGCGTGATGCTTTCACCAAAACCCGCTGTCGCCCCGGTAACTAAAATAATCATCTCACTGTTCCTCAACGCTTTTTGTGTGGTACTAACATAGCACGGTCGACGAGGGTGCGTTAAGGCAACATTTGTATGGCAGCATTGCAGGGGATGGCGGCCTGGCCTAATCTGGGAGGATACCCGTACTCAGGAGCAAAAGATGACGGCCACGAATCCCTTTTTTGAAATCAGCCTTTTACCTTACCAGGCACCTCATTTTGATGAAATCAACGATAGCCACTATCGCCCGGCTTTCGATGAAGCGCTTCGCCAGAAGAGGGCGGATATTGACGCCATTGTCTCTCAGACCACTGCGCCAGACTTCACCAACACCGTACTGGCGCTGGAGAAAAGCGGCGCCATGCTCACGCGCGTCAACAGCGTTTTCTTCGCCATGACCTCCGCACACACCAATGCGTACCTGCAGGAACTGGAAGAGCAGTTCTCTACCGAACTTGCCGCGCTGGCGAACGATATCTGGCTAAACGACACGCTTTTCGCTCGCGTGGAGAGCGTCTGGCAGGACCGTGCCGCGCTGGACGCTGAATCCCGTCGGTTGGTTGAGGAGACATATCAGCGGTTTATTCTGGCCGGCGCACGTCTGAATGAGACAGAAAAAACCGAGCTGAAGGCGCTTAATACCGAGGCGGCCTCTCTGACCAGCCAGTTTAATCAGCGTCTGCTGGCTGCTGATAAGGCTGGCGGGCTGGTGGTGGATTACGCACACCAGCTTGATGGGCTTAGCGCTGACGAAATCGCTGATGCCGCACAGGCTGCCACCGAGAGAGAGCTTAACGATCGCTGGTTGATCCCGCTCCTGAACACCACCCAGCAACCAGCGCTTTCGGCGCTGCGCGATCGTCAGACGCGGGAAAATCTGTTTAACGCAGGCTGGACGCGTACCCAGAAAGGGGATGAGAACGATACGCGCGCGCTGATCCTTCGTCTTACTGCGTTACGTGCACGTCAGGCTCGCTTGCTGGGCTTTGAGGATTATGCCAGTTGGAGCATTGCCGACCAGATGGCGAAAACGCCAGACGCCGCGCTTACCTTTATGCGTGGCATTGTGCCTGCCGCACGTACCCGCGCGGAACGCGAGCAGGCCGATATTCAGAATGTCATTGATGACGAACAGGGTGGTTTCACCGTGCAGGCCTGGGATTGGGCCTTCTATGCGGAGCGCGTGCGTCAGGCAAAATATGCCCTCGATGAGTCGCAAATCAGGCCGTATTTTGCGCTCAATAACGTACTGCACGATGGCGTATTCTGGACGGCCAGCCAGCTGTTTGGCATCCGCTTTGTGGAGCGCTTTGATATCCCGGTTTATCACCCGGACGTTCGCGTATGGGAAATTTTCGACCACACGGGTGTTGGTATGGCACTGTTCTACGGTGACTTCTTTGCCCGTGACTCCAAGCAAGGTGGGGCGTGGATGGACAGTTTTGTCGTGCAATCCTATGAATTTGCCACCCGTCCGGTTATCTACAACGTCTGTAACTATCAGAAACCGGGTAATGGACGCCCGGCGCTACTCTCCTGGGATGACGTGATTACCCTGTTCCACGAGTTCGGCCATACGCTACACGGGCTGTTTGCCAGTCAGCGCTACGCCACGCTCGCGGGTACCAATACCCCACGTGATTTCGTTGAGTTTCCGTCGCAAATAAACGAACACTGGGCCAGCCATCCTCAGGTATTTGCCCATTACGCCCGTCATTTTGAAACCGGTGAACCGATGCCGGAAGCGCTACGGAGAAGCATGCTGAGTGCGACTCAGTTTAACAAAGGCTATGACATGACGGAGACACTCAGTGCCGCGCTGCTGGACATGAACTGGCACAGTATTCGTGAGCCTGTTGAAAGTGTCGAGGCGTTTGAAGCCGCCGCCCTGAAAAAAGAGGGGCTGGATCTGCCCGCCGTACCGCCGCGCTATCGCAGCAGCTACTTTGCTCATATCTTTGGTGGCGGTTACGCGGCGGGGTATTACGCTTACCTGTGGACACAAATGCTGGCGGACGATGGCTATCAGTGGTTTGTCGAGCAGGGCGGTTTAACCCGTGAAAACGGGCAAAAATTCCGTGAGGCGATTTTATCCCGTGGGAATAGTACAGATTTAGCGGAACTGTATCGTAGCTGGCGCGGGCACGATCCAAAGATTGAACCGATGCTGGAGAATCGCGGATTGAGCGCGTAATGCCATAGTTGGCGGGTCATCCAGGGTTAGCGCCCGCTTGACCCGCTCACCGTTGAGGACAAATGGTCATAAAAAAAGCCTGCATTAAGCAGGCGCTAATGATGATGCATAGTTATTATTCTAATCTTAATTCAAAAAATTAATTGCGAACCCGATACATCACAAATATTTTTGTGCTGCATCGAGTATTTCCTGAGAGGTAAGTTCCCGATCCGAGGCAACATAGATAACATCATGATCGCCTGTTAAAGACGGAAAACCAGCAGACATTATTTGAAGATTAACCTCTTCGCCATTCGGGTATTCTTCACGTATGGATGTAATGCCCTTAAGCACAGTCATAACTTTGCTCGGTTTACCATTAAAGAACACTATCACCTTTTTCATATATCACCCTGTAATCATTCGTGATTTTTTAAGCTGATGCCGTCCAAAAAGACTGATTTATTCATTGTTTTAACTTTTTCGAAAATTAAAGCAAGCAATATCCTGACTTAACGTGTACTGTGGCAGTCCATTTAATCAGGAGAAGCCTATGTCTGGACGTAAAAATACGCAATTTCGTCGAAATCATTTAGTCAAATGTCCCTGCCCAAACTGCTCGAAAGATTCAGAGCACAGCTATAATCGCGTACAAAAGGGCGCACAGCTTGTTTGCCCATATTGCAATACTCTTTTTAAGTCCTCTCAACGATTTTAAAAAAATAATTTCGCCAGAAAATTAAAAAGCAATGCTAAGGACCCGTCTACTCAGGAAAACCGTCATCGTTATCGCGGGTCCGTGGCGATATTATTTATCGCAAAGCGTTACGTTGCCTGCTGCAGGGCCTTTACTGCCGCTAATGATAGCAAACTCGACTTTTTGACCTTCAAAAAGCGTGTTGAAACTGTCCCCCTCAAGGGCGGAAAAGTGGACAAAAATATCTTTACTGCCATCAAGCGGGGAGATAAAGCCAAAGCCTTTATCTTCGTTAAACCACTTAACCAGACCTAAAATTTTTGACGACATATATACTCCATTTGAATGCTTTTAAAGTAGTAACGTTATGATAGAGAACGTATAAATTGTATACGTATGGACTCAAAAGGAGGGGGTATCAGCGATAGCGCCTGGTTATGAGGACTGCTTAGTAAAATGTTACATTCTGTATTGCATCGAACCAACGAGATCATTAATACACGGACAGGATTAATTAGCAAATTTTATTTTAGCCGTCTGGGCGCGTGGGCTTGCTGAGTGGTCACGTAACCGGGCACAGGGCCCGGCTTATGTTCATATTGCATGACAGCTTACGGAAGCGATAATTTTATTCCCACCCATATTACCCATAATCAAATCGAGTAATTTTCGGTATTCCTCACGGGTAATCACTTCAGCCCGAATTTCGGTGGTTCCTTCTGTTTTCGCTGCCGTTGAATAGATGGCTTTCAGACTTAACGTCAGCTCCTGAGCCATTTTGACAACATTCTGCCGCACGGCATCTTCATGCTCATCATTGCAGGTCACTTTCAGAACATAACATTTTTCGCCTTCGTGAAGCGCGGGGAGTTGATTAATCCGCTGCGCGGCTTCGCGAAGCAATATGTTAGCACAGAGAATAATTACGCTGGCCATCGCGGCATTCCAGAATTGGCCTAATCCGCATAGCACACCAATTCCAGCCGAACACCACAGCGTTGCCGCGGTATTCAGACCCCGAATATTCATTCCCTCACGCATAATCACGCCGGCGCCGAGGAAACCTATTCCGGAGACGATCTGTGCCGCGATGCGCCCCGGGCTATCAGGAGAAGTGGAGACGGAACTTAAAATAAATACTGCCGCGCCTGTAGCAACCAGTGCATTAGTACGAAGCCCGGCCATCCGCTGGCGCCATTGTCTTTCTGCGCCAATAATTGCGCCCAGCAGCATTGCTGCGAGCAGATGAGAGATATATGGGAACATCATCCTGTCGCCTGTTTACGATATTCAATAATAAACGTCAGTGCTAAAGCACTATATGACGCCATTTAAACACTACGTATTTTCAGCGCGACGGCGGCGGGAAGAGTGAATGTGTAAACAGAAACATGGCGATTACCCACAATTATAGCGGTTCTTAATGTGTCGGGATGCAATCGCGTTGAGATGATTGCTGCCCACCGTTCAGGTAAGCAGCGTGAAATCGCACTAGCTTACCTTCGTATCATATATAAGGTGACTTTCCAACGAAGGACTCCTGTGTAAATTTATCGCCAGTATAATAAGGCTTTATAATGAGTAAAGCGAAAAAACAACGTTCGTTATGAATTGTTTAAGTTCGGGAAAAAGTTTTTACAGATGTCACCTGATTTTCAACAATACCCGGTATACTCGATTGTATTTATAACAGGCTGTAACATGCTAAGGCAGACAGTATGTCTCTTCGTTCACTGCGGGCGTTGTGCCTGACCAGTTTTTTCATTGCGGATGTCCGCGATGGTCTTGGTCCTTTTCTCGGTATTTTTCTGACTGAACGTCACTGGTCCCCTGATGATATCGGCATACTGATGACGGCCGGTGGTCTGGCGGGATTATTGGCCACGCTGCCGGCGGGATTTATCACCGACACCTCACGCAGCAAGCGATCCGTGCTGGCGCTGGTGTGCCTGCTCATCACCCTTAGTACGCTCCTGCTCTGGTTTAGCCAGCAGAGCAGCGTTGTCGCTGTTTCGCAAATTGTCAGCGGTATCAGTGCGGCATTTGTGGGGCCGTTGCTCGCCGGTATAACGCTGGGGCTGACCGGCCAGAGCGGGTTCAGTGCGCAGATGGGCAGAAATGAGGCGTTCAATCACGGCGGCAACTTTGTCACTGCACTGATTGCAGGCGGCATTGCCTGGTACTGGGGCGTGGGCGGGATTTTCCTGCTGATGACCTGCACGACGCTGCTCACGCTCTGCGCGCTGCTTGCCATTCGCCACGGCGATATCGACAACAACGCCGCGCGCGGGCTGTCATCTCAGGCGAACCTGCCGGTTCCCGGTTTTGCGGTGCTGATGAAAAACCGTGCGCTGTTTGTGACCGGGCTGACGCTGCTGCTGTTTCACCTGGCAAACGCCGCGCTGCTGCCGATGCTGAGCATGAGAGTTGCAGCGGCACCTGCCTCGATTAACCCCGGTTTGTATGCGGCGGGTACCGTCATCATCTCACAGGCCGTGATGATCCCCGTTGCCATCTGGGTCGCACACCGCATAGAACGCTACGGCTACTGGCGCTTAATTATGCTGGCGCTGCTGGTTATGCCGGTGCGCGCGGCGCTGGCGGCATCTACGGACGCGCCGTTAATGATGATACCGGTACAAATCCTCGACGGACTGGCCGCCGGGATCCTGGGTGTCGTGGTACCGTCGTTTATTGTGGTGCTGCTGCGCGGAAGCGGGCACGTCAATGCCGGGCAAAGCGTGGTGATGCTGATGCAGGGGATTGGGGCATCCATGAGTCCGGCGTTAACCGGTACGATCGCCGGTCATTACTCTTTTGCGACGGCGTTCAGCGTACTGAGCGCGATTGCCCTGGTGGCCGTGCTGCTGTGGTGGCGCTGCGCTAATCGGACATGGGAAACTGACAGTTCGCCGGGTGGGGCATAGCCGCCACCCGGCGCCAGGCTTATGCCAGTTCGTTAGGGCAGGCTTCACCCTTTTCCAGCTGCAGTAGATTCCCCAGCGTGGTTTCCGAAATGCTGATCAGCGCTTCGGCAGTCAGAAACGCCTGGTGTCCGGTAAACAGCACGTTATGACAGGCAGACAGGCGGCGGAACACGTCGTCCTGGATCACATCATTAGACTTGTCTTCAAAGAACAGATCGCGCTCGTTTTCATACACGTCCATCCCCAGCGCGCCAATCTTCTGCGTTTTCAGCGCTTCGATGGCGGCCTGAGAGTCAACCAACCCACCGCGGCTGGTGTTGATGATCATCACGCCATCTTTCATCTGGTCAAACGCCGCCTGGTTCAGCAGGTGGTAGTTTTCCGGCGTCAGCGGGCAGTGCAGGGAGATCACGTCAGACTGTGAGAACAGGGTTGGCAGGTCGACGTATTCGACGCCCAGTTCCAGCGCCGCAGCGCTTGGGTAGGGATCAAATGCCAGCAGACGCATGCCGAAGCCTTTCAGAATGCGCAGGGCGGCGACGCCAATTTTACCGGTGCCGATCACGCCGGCGGTTTTGCCGTACATGGTAAAGCCGGTCAGTCCCTCCAGCGAGAAGTTAGCATCACGGGTGCGCTGATAAGCGCGGTGAATACGACGGTTGAGCGACATCATCATGCCAATCGCATGTTCCGCGACCGCTTCCGGGGAGTACGCCGGCACGCGAACCACCTTCAGGCCCAGCTCTTTCGCCGCGTCGAGGTCAACGTTGTTAAAACCCGCGCAGCGCAGGGCGATGTATTTCACCCCCTGTTTTTTCAACTCTTCCAGCACCGGACGACTGCCGTCATCGTTCACAAAAATGCAGACGCCTTCGCAGCCGTGCGCCGTTTTGGCGGTTTTTTCAGACAGCAGAAAGTCGAAAAATTCAAGCTCAAACCCGTAAGCCTCGTTAACATGTTGCAGATACTTTTTGTCGTACTGCTTTGTGCTATATACCGCGAGTTTCATAAGACTTTCTCCAGTGATTTTGCATTCACGTTAGCATGATTAAAATTATCTTACAATTTTTGAAATATTATTGAATTCAATAAGTTCTATCAATTATTCTAGAGCATCTATCCTTAAAAATGGCATTCCCTTCAACTGACTGGCTAAACATGCGACAATGATCGGCAATGTCGGCTTAATTCTTTTGCTAAATCAGGATATTAACTGCCCATGAAGGGTAAATACAAAGCCGCAATTGCGCTTTTACTGCTGTTCATCCTCCTGCCGCTGACGCTGCTGATGACGCTCGCCCAGTGGGTTCCAACGCTTGCCGGTATCTGGCTACCCGTCGGGACACGTATCGCCTTTGAACAAAGCCCCAAAATCACCCGTCACGCACTGGTCATTCCCGATGTTCGCTATCTGGTTGAAGACTGTGAGATTGCCCGGGTCGATAACGTGACGCTGTCACGTCCCAGTCGCTGGAAACTGGATATCGGTGCGCTCGAGCTTAATTCCGAGTGTTTAAGCAAAATCCCTCAGTCTGCACCCTCAACGGTTGCGCCCAAAACGCTGGCACAGTGGCAGGCGGTTTTACCGAAGACCTGGCTTACCGTTCATCGCCTGACGCTCTCACCCTGGCAACAATGGCAGGGCGAGCTTTATGCCTCGCTGACGCCTGCCAGCCAGGAGATTACCTATAATGGCGAGCAGGTCAGCATTAAAGGGAAACTTCGTGGACAGTTGCTCTCCGTCAGCCAGTTCGATGTACAGCTTCCCGATCGGCCTCAGCCCATAAAACTGGTGGGCGAGTTCACTCTGCCGCTGGTTCCCGATGGGGTACCGGTTAAAGGCCACGCGGTCGCGACCTTTAACGTGCCACAGCTCACCTCATTGGTCGATGCCGATCTGGACTGGGCGGAAAATCAGGGACAACTGGTGGTGATGGCGCGCGATAACCCCGACCCGCTGCTCGACCTCCCGTGGCAGATCACGGCAGAACAGCTGAATATCAGTGACGGACGCTGGAACTGGGACCTCTCCGGTATGCCGCTGAGCGGGCGAGTTGGCCTGCGAGTCGACAACTGGCAACAGGGACTGGAGAAAGCTACCTTGTCCGGACGTCTCAATGTGCTTACCCAGGGTGATGCAGGGAAAGGCAACGCGGTTCTGAACCTTGGGCCGGGCAGGCTCAGTATGGAAAACAGCGACATGCCGCTGTATCTGAGCGGTGAGGCGAAACAAAACGACCTTATTCTCTACGCCAGACTGCCGGCAAAACTGACCGGAAGCCTGTATGAACCTCAGCTTTCCTTTGAGCCGGGGGCGCTGCTTCGTTCACGCGGACGCATTATTAACTCCCTCAATATTGATGAAATTCGCTGGCCACTTGCGGGCGTCAAGCTCACGCAAAAGGGTGTTGATGGCCGTTTGCAGGCCATTCTGCGGGCCCATGAAAACGAAATGGGCGATTTTGAGCTCCACCTGGACGGCCAGGCCAACGACTTTTTACCCGACAACGGTCTGTGGCAGTGGCGCTACTGGGGAAAAGGGGGCTTTACGCCGATGAATGCGCGCTGGGATGTCGCCGGGAAAGGCGAATGGCGTGACAATCTCATTGAGCTAACTGCGCTCTCCACCGGTTTTGACAAACTTCAGTACGGTACGATGGAAGTCAGCAAGCCGCGTCTGGTGCTGGATCAACCGGTGCGCTGGTTCCGTGACCCCGAAAAACCCACCTTCAGCGGCGCGCTGGCGCTCAATGCGGGACAAACCCGCTTCTCCGGCGGGAGCGTGTTACCGCCCTCAGTACTGACCTTTAGCGTCGACGGAACAGACCCAACGATTTTCCAGTTCAAGGGCGACCTCCATGCAGACAAAATTGGCCCGGTACAGGTAAATGGTCGATGGGATGGGGAACGTCTTCGCGGGCAGGCCTGGTGGCCGAAACAGTCGCTTACCGTATTTCAGCCGCTGATACCACCGGACTGGAAAATGACGCTGCGTGACGGGGAACTCTATGCGCAGGTCGCCTTCTCGGCGGCGGCCGATCAGGGCTTTGAAGCCGGTGGGCACGGCGTGCTGAAATCCGGCAGCGCCTGGATGCCTGATAACCAGGTCAACGGCGTCGATTTTGTGCTGCCGTTCCGCTTCAGCGAAGGGACCTGGTCCCTGGGCACGCGCGGCCCGGTCACGTTGCGCATAGATGAAGTCGAAAACCTGGTGACCGCGCGCAACATCACCGCCGACTTACAGGGGGATTATCCCTGGACGGAGGACAATCCGCTTCTGCTCACCAACGTGAAGGTGGAAACCCTCGGCGGGAAGATCACCATGCAGCAGCTGAGGATGCCGCAGCACGATCCGGCCTTGCTGCGCGTAGATAATATATCTTCCAGCGAGCTGATTAGCGCCGTCAATCCGAAACAGTTTGCCATGTCGGGGCCGGTCAGCGGGGCGCTGCCGTTCTGGCTGGACAATGAAAAATGGATCATCAAAGATGGCTGGCTGAGCAACCCCGGGCCCATGACGCTGCGTATCGACAAAGATACCGCAGACGCCATTGTGAACGATAATATGGTCGCGGGCGCCGCGATTAACTGGCTCCGCTATATGGAAATTTCGCGTTCGTGGACGAGAATCAATTTAGATAACCTGGGGCAATTAACCATGCAGGCCACCATCAAGGGGACCAGCCGTGTCGATGGCAAAAGCAGCACCGTCAACCTGAACTATACCCATGACGAGAATGTCTTTACCCTCTGGCGCAGCCTGCGTTTTGGAGACAACCTGCAAACCTGGTTTGAGCAACACGCGGCGATACCCGGTCCCCGCAGTTCGACTGGCAAGGAAAGTGAGGAACAACAATGAAAAAGATGGCTGGTGTACTCACCGTTGCCGTTGTCGCGCTACTGTCTGGCTGTACGCCGCGCATTGAAGTCGCGGCACCGAAAGAGCCGATTACCATCAATATGAATGTCAAAATCGAACATGAGATCCACATTAAGGTCGATAAAGACGTTGAAACTCTGCTGAAATCGCGCAGCGATCTGTTCTGAGGACGCCATGAAACGATTAGCTCTGATTTTACTGGCACTGGGGATGAACGTGCAGGCGGCCGCGCTCACCTTAAATGATGCCCGGGCGCAGGGGCGCGTAGGGGAAACCCTGAGCGGGTATCTTGCCCCGATCCAACAGGATGCGGAAACGCTGGCGCTGGTTAACCGTATCAATGCGGCGCGCACGGAAAACTACCAGAAGCTGGCTGACAGCAATAATTTACCGGTCGATGAAGTGGCGAAAATGGCGGGACAAAAACTGGTTGCCCGTGCTCAACCCGGCGAGTATGTGAAGGGCATTAACGGAAAATGGCTGAAAAAATAGTTAGCGGTAGCGCTTGCGGTATTCACCTGGCGAGACGCCAAAACGCTGCTTAAACGCCGTGGAAAAATGGCTATGGTCGGTAAATCCCCAGCTGTAGCCAATCCCCGCCAGCTTTTCGTCATCACTGGTAGAACGCAACACCTGCGCGCACAGATCCAGACGACGGTTTTTAATGTACTGCGCCACCACCAGCCCTTTCTCGGCAAACATGCGGTAGAGGCTTCGCACGGACATACCGCTCTCGGCGGCAATCCATTCCGGACGCAGAGATTCGGACTGAATATGATCGTCGATCAGCGCCACCACATGCAGGAACTGGCGTTCCTTACGCGGCTGAATCAACTCGCGCTGCTGGAAAGCGGGGCGCAGCAGGCAGACCATCGCTTCGAGCGCGGCTTCACTCTCCCGGTCACTCAGATCGGCATTGTTCATACTGTCCATTAACAGACGATGACTCAGCTGTACCGTTGGCAACGAACGGGAAAGAGTGAGCGCGCAGTTGATCTCCTGAAACCGACACTGCTGCTCAATGATCTGACGGGGTACCAGCAGCGAAATTTGGCGGGATTTTTCCTGCCAGTTGATTGAGCAGGGGCGTGATGCGTCAAGCAGCGTGATATCACCGGTTTTAAGCACAGAGCGCCGGTCATCCTGTTCAATTTCCGCGCTGCCTTCAAGCTGGAACACGGTATAGAACCAGGCATCATTACTCTGAGCGATCTCCTGGCGAGAACGGAACAGATTCACGCCGCCTGCGGTAACGGTACTGAGCTTCAGGCTGCGCGCGTAGCTGGTTTCCAGTTCCCGAAGAATTTTCCCTCCAGAGGACGCGCGTTAAAGCGCCCGCAAACCTGGTTAATTTGCGCCAGCCACTGCTGATACTGTTCCTGCTCGCTTGCACACGCCATCGTTTCTCTCACTGCGCCGTCAACGTTTTCGCATTGTTGCATTTGTGTTGCATTTTGTCAGAGCTATGAGGCTGACTATAGGAAAGAACACTCACCGGGAACAGTGATATAAGGCGGAATTATCACGATTTGCGGAGCCTGTCACAGGTGGCAAAGCGAATGTCACACAGACAAAAGCGAGAATGCGAAACCCCTCTTAGACTGGATCAACACCCGACGAATAATAACGAAGGAGTACCCTATGTCTGAATCACTGGTGGCAATCCAACCTGCTGTGCAGCAGTTTTTAGACCGACATCATGGCCTGTGGATCGAAGGGCGTCAGGCCGCATCAGACAGTGAAAAACGGCTGAATGTCTACAACCCGGCCACGGGCGAGGTGATTGCCTCGACTGCCGATGCCAGCGTTGACGATGTTGACCGCGCCGTGATGTCCGGCTGGCGCGCGTTTGTTGCCCGCAGCTGGGCCGGAAAATTACCGGCTGAACGCGAGCGGATCTTGCTCCATTTTGCCGATCTGGTTGAGCAGCACAGTGAGGAGCTGGCTCAGCTTGAAACGCTGGAGCAGGGCAAATCCATTAACATTTCCCGCGCTTTTGAAGTTGGCTGCACCCTGAACTGGATGCGCTACACCGCCGGGTTGACCACGAAGATCGCTGGCAAAACGCTGGATCTCTCTATCCCATTGCCACAGGGGGCCCGCTACCAGGCGTGGACGCGCAAAGAGCCGGTTGGCGTGGTGGCCGGAATTGTACCCTGGAACTTCCCGCTGATGATCGGGATGTGGAAAGTGATGCCTGCGCTGGCCGCGGGCTGTTCCATTGTGATTAAACCGTCAGAAACCACGCCGCTGACCATGCTGCGCGTGGCGGAGCTGGCCAGCGAAGCGGGCATCCCGGACGGGGTGTTCAACGTCGTAACCGGTAGCGGCGCGGTGTGTGGCGCAGCGTTGACCTCGCATCCGCACATTGCGAAAGTGAGTTTTACCGGTTCAACGGCAACGGGTAAGCAAATTGCCCGCACGGCGGCGGACACGTTAACCGGGGTGACCCTGGAACTGGGCGGGAAAAACCCGGCCATCGTGTTGAAAGATGCCGACCCTGCCTGGGTGATTGAAGGCCTGATGACCGGCAGCTTCCTGAATCAGGGACAGGTCTGTGCGGCAAGCTCCCGCATCTATATCGAAGCGCCGCTGTTCGACACGCTGGTCAGCGGGTTTGAACAGGCGGTGAAATCGCTGAGCGTCGGGCCGGGCATGTCGCCGGAAGCCTTTATTAACCCGCTGGTTTCGCGTGCGCATTGCGACAAGGTGCAGACTTTCCTCGATGAAGCGAAGTCCCGTCATGCGGAACTGATCGCCGGTAACCGTGGCCCGGAAGGCAAAGGCTATTACGTTTCACCAACGCTGGTGGTGAACCCGGATGCCGCGCTGAGGCTCACTCGTGAAGAGGTATTTGGCCCAGTGGTCAACCTGGTGCGAGTGGCCGATGGTGAAGAGGCGCTCCAGCTGGCAAACGACACCGAGTATGGCCTGACGGCCAGCGTCTGGACGCAGAATATCAGCAAGGCGCTGGAATATACCGACAGGCTGCAGGCGGGTACCGTCTGGGTAAACAGCCATACGCTGATCGACGCTAACCTGCCGTTCGGCGGGATGAAACAGTCTGGCACCGGACGCGACTTTGGCCCGGACTGGCTGGACGGCTGGTGCGAAACGAAGTCGGTGTGCGTGCGGTATTAAAAAACAAGCCGGGTGGCGGCTACGCCTCACCCGGCTTTATTAACGGGACCACCGATCCCGCCCGGCCTCTTTCGCCCGATACAACGCCGCGTCAGCGCGGGCGATGATCTCGGGACCCGCCAGACCGTCCTCCATTCCCGCAATCCCCATGCTGGCGGTGACAACCCCGCTAACCTTCGAGCCACTGTGCGGTATCGCGGCTGAATACAACCCCTCCTGAATGCGTATAGCAACCTGTTCTGCCATGTTCTCCGGACAGTCAAACAGGATCACTACAAACTCTTCACCACCGTAGCGAGAAACAACGTCGTGAGGTGTACGTACTGATTTTTTCAGCACCTGCGCTACCTGCGCCAGGCAGTCGTCACCCGCCTGGTGGCCATAAGTGTCGTTGTAAAGTTTGAAATAGTCGACATCCAGCATAATCAGCGAGAAGGCTTTTTTCTGATCAACCGCGTTTTCCAGCACGGTTTCCATGGCCCGGCGGTTTGCCGTCTGGGTTAACGCATCCAGATGCGCCAGCGCGTCCAGCCGCAGAATGAGTCGCTGATTCTGCTGGTTACGTCGCCAGGCTTCTTCGAACCAGTTCAGGAGGATAAAGCGTCCGCAAATCAGGATCAGGGTGAATACCACCCAGATCACGGCAAAGCGCAGGTTAACGCTCTGGTTCAGGGCGATGCTTGCAGACGGCAGGGCGATCCAGAGCGGCAGGACAAAAGAGAGCAGCCCCGACGGGTGAAAATAGAGCGCGGTCATTCCCGCGAGCAACAGAATCACGAAGATTGGCCAGGCGTGAGGAAGCTGAACAACCGTGATCAACAAATAACTACACAGTGACCACAGCAGGCTGCAGATAAACAGCACGACACTGATCCCGACGATACGTCGCCAGGCCATAACCATCAGCGCAGTTGAAAGGATAATGACCCCCGCATTGAGGTATCGACCATCATCGTTAGGTATTTCGTTGCACCGACCTGGCTGTCGATGTTACCGAACAAGACGTTGCGCAGCAGGAGCATCAGCGCAAAGCTCACGTTCACGAAAGCCAGCCAAGGTAGATTCATCGCCAGGCCATGGTGCACCATGGATTTTCGGGTGGGCCAGGTGGCTAGCTCGGGTGGTGTATTGCGTCTTTTTTCTATCAAGAGGGATTTCCGTATCGAAAGGAGCGGGAGAAAAATGGGCGGGGTTACCGCCCATCAGGTGATGTGTTACGGTGTCACAATGTTAAACCAGAATTCAAATTTATCCATATAGCCCAGCATCGCATCCAGCTTCGCGCTATCGCCGGTGATCTTAATATCGCCGCTATCCTGCGCCTGTTTCAGCGTCACTTCTTTCAGGATAATTTTGTTCAGCGTATCACGGTTCAGGGTCAGCGTGGCGTCAGCGTCCTTCGCCTCGGCGTTAGCCGTGTGGTTCAACACGCCGTTTTCCAGCTCAAGTTTATACTTTCCGCCATCGCTGCCTAAATCAATGTTGAACACGGATTTGGCAGTACCGGCTTTTTCGCCATTGATATGCACAGCCAGATAGTCGAAGAACATCTCTGGCGTTATTGCCCGCACGGTATCCGGGCTAGCGGTATTCGGCGTCGGGCCTTTCACCACGCCGTTACGCAGTTCTTGCGCACCGGTCAGGTAGAAGTTACGCCACGGGCCAGATTCGGCCTGATAACCGAGCTGCTCCAGCGCATCTGCTTCCAGGTTACGTGCCGCCTGATTATTCGGATCGGCAAAGACCACTTTGCTCACGACCTGTGCAACCCAGCGATAATTCCCCTGGTCAAAGTCCGTTTTGGCTTTGTTCAGGATGGCGTCAGCACCACCCATGTACTCAACGAATTTCTTCGCTCCCTCTTCAGGTGGCAGTTCATCCAGCGTCGCTGGGTTGCCATCGAACCAGCCAAGATAGAGGACATAGGTGGCTTTCACGTCATGGCTGACGGAGCCATAGTAGCCCCGGTTAGCCCAGGTGTGCGCCAGCGAATCCGGGAGCTTAAAGTTGGCGGCGATCTCGTCACGCGTCTGGCCTTCGTTCGCCATACGCAGTGTCTGGTCGTTGATGTAACGATAAAGATCGCGCTGGCTCTTCAACAGCTTGACCACATTTTCGTTACCCCAGGTTGGCCAGTGGTGTTGCGCCATAATAATTTCGGCTTTGTCGCCCCAGCGTACGATCGCCTGGTTGATGTATTTCGACCACGGTAACGGCTCGCGAATTTTCGCGCCGCGCAGGGAGTAAGTGTTATGCAGCGTGTGGGTGACATCTTCTGCTGATTCGATCAGTTTTTTCTCTTCGATGAACCAGAGCATCTCTGATGGTGCTTCAGAGCCCGGCGCCAGCATAAAATCATAGGTCAGGCCGTCAATGACCTCTTTCTGGCCATCTTTTTCTATGATATTGGTCGGAGCGATAAGCGTAACCGTACCGGCAGAGGTCGTTGTACCCAAGCCTGCACCAACTTGTCCTTTCGCATCGGGCTTAAGCAGGTTGCCGTACATATAACTGGCGCGGCGGCTCATGACGTTACCCGCCATGATATTTTCCGCTACTGCGGCTTCCATAAAACCGGACGGGGCGTAAATTTTTACCTTACCAGCTTTTACATCGGCTTCATCTACCACGCCGCGCACGCCACCATAGTGGTCGACATGGCTGTGGGTATAGATAACAGCCACGACCGGTTTTTTCCCGCGATGTTTAAAATACAGGTCCATCCCGACTTTAGCGGTTTCGGCGGATACCAGCGGATCAACGACCGTTATTCCCGCTTTACCTTCAATAATCGTCATATTTGACAGGTCGAGGTTACGGATCTGGTATACCCCGTCGGTGACTTCAAACAGGCCGCTAATATTAATCAGCTGTGATTGACGCCATAAGCTTGGGTTGACGGAATCAGGCGCTTTATCGCCTTCTTTAATAAACGAATATTGCTGCGGATCCCAGATAACATTCCCGGTAATGACTCCAACTTACTGATAGTGTTTTATGTTCAGATAATGCCCGATGACTTTGTCATGCAGCTCCACCGATTTTGAGAACGACAGTGACTTCCTGCCCAGCCTTGCCAGATGCTGCCTCAGATTCAGGTTATGCCGCTCAATGCGCTGCGTATATCGCTTGCTGATAACGTGCAGTTCTCCCTTCAGGCGTGATTCATACAGCGGCCAGCCATCCGTCATCCATACCACGACCTCAAAGGCCGACAGCAGGCCCAGAAGACGCTCCAGCGTGGCCAACGTGCGTTCACCGAATACGTGCGCCACAACCGTCCTCCGTATCCTGTCATACGCGTAAAACAACCAGCGCTGGCGTGATTTAGCGCCGACGTAACCCCACTGTTCGTCCATTTCCGCGCAAACAATGACGTCACTGCCCGGTTGTATGCGTGAGTTTACCGACTGCGGCCTGAGTTTTTAAGTGTCGTAAAATCGTGTTGAGGCCAACGCCCATAATGCGTGCACTGGCGCGACATCCGACGCCATTCATGGCCATATCAATGATTTTCTGATGCGTACCGGGTTGAGAAGCGGTGTAAGTGAACTGTAGCTGCCATGTTTTACGGCAGTGAGAGCAGAGATAGCGCTGATGTCCGGCAGTACTTTTACCGTTACGCACCACGCCTTCAGTAGCTGAACAGGAGGGACAGCTGATAGAAACAGAAGCCACTGGAGCACCTCAAAAACACCATCATACACTAAATCAGTAAGTTGGCACCATTACCAACATTCCCTTGTTCCCCTTTGATAACCTCCTGAGGGAGAGGGGCAATAAAACCTTTATGCGCGTCGGTAAAATCGGTTTTGTCAGAGAAAGGAAGTTGATTAAAAAGGGCATTATTGGCCTGTTGAGTTGCTGCTGTAGCATCTTTTGGCGCTTCAGCGGCAAATGAATAACTGACGGAAATAAAAAAACCTGCTAACGCCAGGCTCCTGACAATCAAATTAAATTTCATCCTAAAACCTCTCAGTGATGTATTACGGCTTACGTAGAAACGTCGTGTCCTGGCTGAAAGTGATTCAAGAGATGCAGTGGAAATAAAGAGGGCATGAATAACTATAATCGGGAAGAGGTATTCAGCAAGTGAATGAATAAAAAACCGGGCGTTGCGCCCGGTATGTTATTTAGCGTCTTTTTTCTTCCCCAGCGTGGGGGTCTCGTCAAAGAAGTTCCACGGTTTAAGCAGAGTATGTACCCATTCCGTCGGCATGATCGGCCACTCTTCGGCACGGGCGACGTGGGTTGTCCCTGTGGTCATCCAGACGACGTCATCCTGGTTATTCAGTGACTCATTATCTTTGCTGTACTGCCCCAGGCCCGTATCGTGGATGGAACGGTTAGGGAATTTCCCTTCCGGGTACAACTCATCAGGATGGTAGCGGGTGACCCACAGCTGCTTATCCATAAAGCTCAGCCGATGGTAAATCCACTCGTCCGGGGCAAACTTCGCGCCCGTCGCTACCGGGTGTGTACCGCCCGCGTACGGGATAATCTGGTACGAGACCGGGTTGCCCATGCGGTTCTCTTTGCTGGTATTGCTCAACAAGCGAATGGTGCCCGGGTCGAATTTCTGTGCCGCCTGCTGCTCGGTATCAATGTCGTACTGATTGATCTGCATGGTACTGGTGCGCGGGCCACCGGCGGTATTCGGTTTCACTTCCGGATCCATTGCCACCAGTTTGTTGTTGATGCCATCCACATCCATATCAAGACGGAAGTTATAGATATGCTGGTGGGTGGTACCCACGATGTTGTGATCGATCAGTGTGCCGTATTTGGTGTCGTCTTTCGCGGTGGCGTCATGCATGGTTTTCGCCAGTACGCCTTTCACCGCTTCGATACCCGTCGCACCAGCATCAATTCCAATGGTGCCATTTTCATGGAATACCCAGTCGAAGATGTAATCGTAGTTACCGACAGTACTCACCCAACGTACCACCAGTTCACGACGCTCGGTGCTGACGTTTGGCTGTCCCATCTCTTGGTGTTTGTATTCCGGCCCGGCGTAGCGTTCGAAAATGGCGATTGCCCGCGGGATCTCCATTGGCGCACCGGTGTAATCCGGGATCGTTTCATTGAGCATCACGGCGTTAGACGGCACGTCTTTCCCCCGTACCAGCGAAGAGGTCAGGGTGCCCATGCCATAGTCGCCGGAATCCAGATAGGCTTTGAAATACCAGCCCACGTCCGGGTCGCCGTAAGGGACGATCATGCCACCTAAGGAGCCCTGATACATAACCTGGCGCTTTTTGCCGTTATCGTTGTACGTCACAGTCGAAATCATCGGGCCGACGCGGGAATCCAGGCTCAGGTGGAAATCCCAGTTCTGCCAGTGCACCATATCACCGGTAATGGTGTAGTTCTTGCCTTCTGGCTCAACGATCTCAAGGGGCTTTTTCGCTGTTTCGATACGGTCACGGCCGTCATACGGACGCGGAGCCATGGGAACCGGAATAACAGCGCCTTCTTCAATTTTCTGGATTTTCTTCTGCTCAAGATCGACTACGGCCACCAGGTTTTCAATCGGATGCGCCCAGTAGTTACCGTCACCGACGTCCAGGTAGCTGACCACTTTCAGCAGGCGATCTTCCTGCTTCAGGCCGTCTTTACCGTCGAAATAGCCGACGGTCAGCGGCGTGGTAATCACTTTCTTCGTATCGGTGATACCGTGTTTTTTAAGCACCTCTGCAAACTCAGTGCTCTCGTTGATGATCTGCTGAACCGCGGTGAAGTCATCCAGCAGCACCATGCCGTGTGCGTCTTTTACCGGTTCCCAGCTCAGGATCTTTTTGTCCTTCAGATCTACCCGGCTTTCGATAACGTGCTTCCCGTCGAGCATAACCACGTTCGCCTGGCGGGGAGAATCCACTGCCGTACCGTTAAGCACAAAGTCCCACACTTTGGTCTTATCTGGCTCAGCAAGGGCAATCTGGGTAAAACGGGTATTCGGTTTGAAATCCGCAGAGGTTTTGACGATCTCTACGGCTTGTTTGATTTCGTCAGCCGTTAGCGCGTTTAACGGGTGAGGGCGTTTTTCAACCTGGAAAGTCTGGTCGAGGCCGGACTGGAAAACGTCGTTGATGAAGGTGTCAGAGATAAAGGCCTTTTTGCCTTTCATCACCACCGGTACCTGCAGCTTGAGGGTTTTACCGTTGACGATAGCGGTTTTCGCCCCCGGTTTGACCTTCACAAAAGCACCGTCTTTCGCGATGGTGAACAGTTGTGCGTAATCATCCCACTGTACATCTGCGCCAAAGTCCTGCAGCGTTTTGTCCATCGGGACCATGTGCGCCTCGCTGCCGTGAGCGAAAACAGGGGGTTGCCAGGCGCAACACAGCGCAACAGCCATAGCCAGTGCCGTTCTACGGGCAGAAAAAGAAGAATTGCTTCCCATCGTAGACCTCATCTTGTTGTGTTTATTGTGTGGTGACAGCCTTATCCTGACAGGCGCCTGAGAAAAGCGTTTGCCTGCATCTGCCAGATTATTTGTCAGTCTTGCCAGGTTAAAAAAAGACCGGGGTGGCATCACACCCCGGTCAACGTGCGAGAGAGAAAAGAGTCAGGCGTCACCCTGCTGGCGCGCCACCAGCGTCAGAATGGAGTAGAGCGCCACGGCCTGCTGATGCTGGTTAAAAATCTCAACGGCCCACTCCACCACGCCCGTCGGTTTTTCCTCGGCGGTGCGTTGTTTCTTCAGCGTTTTACGTTTGCAGGTCAGGCGCACCTGAATGGTATCGCCCGGTTTAACCGGCTCGATAAAGCGCAGGTTTTCCATGCCGTAGTTGGCAATCACCGGCCCGACACCCGCATCAACGAACAACCCTGCTGCGGCGGAAATCAGGAAATAACCGTGGACCACGCGTTCGCCAAAGATTGACTCTGCCGCGCCAATCTTGTCCATGTGCGCGTAAAAGTGATCGCCGCTCAGGCAGGCAAAGTTCACGATATCCGCTTCTGTGAGCGTACGACGCGGCGTCAGCAGGCTGTCGCCCGGCTGCAACTCCTCGAAGTATTTACGGAACGGATGAACGCGGTCTTCCTGCACGTCAGCACCGCGCACCCACTGTTTGCCAATGGCAGCCAGCATGGATGGACTGCCCTGAATGGCGGTGCGCTGCAGATAGTGCTTCACTGCCCGCAGGCCGCCCAGCTCTTCACCGCCGCCCGCGCGACCTGGACCACCGTGGACCAGTTGAGGAAGCGGAGAACCGTGGCCGGTAGACTCTTTCGAGGATTCCTCATTGAGGACCTGAATACGTCCGTGAGCGCGTGCCGCGCCGGCAATAAACTGGCGGGCGGTTGCCAGATCCGCAGTGACCAGCGTCCCGGCCAGGCTTCCACCGCCCGCGCGGGCAAGCTGCATCGCGTGGGCTGCATTGCGATACGGCATCAGGGTCGCAACCGGACCAAAGGCTTCAGTCGCGTGAACTGCCGGTGTTTCATCCGGCTGCGGACAGAAAAGCAGGGTCGGTGGGAAGAAGGCACCAGTAGCCTGCAAATCCGCTTTGCCCCCCAGGCGGATTTCACAGCCTGCGGCAACCAGCAGCTCCACTTTCTCCTGAACGTCCGCACGCTGTTCGCTGTTCACCAGCGCGCCCATTTTTACCCCTTCCTGCGCCGGGTCACCCACCACCACTTTTTCCAGCCGCGCGATTAGCGCCTGGCTGACGGCATCGAGCCGCGTCTGCGGCACAATGATGCGGCGGATCGCCGTACATTTTTGTCCGGACTTGGCGGTCATTTCACGGACGACTTCCCGAATGAACAGGGCAAATTCTGGCTGGTCTGGCGTAACGTCTTCCCCCAGCACGCAGCAGTTCAGGGAGTCAGCTTCCATGGTGAAGGGAATGGAATTCGCCACAATATTGGGGTGGACGCGCAGGCTTTGCCCGGTACTGGCGGAGCCGGTAAACGTCACCACGTCCTGGCTGTCGAGATGATTCAGCAGATCCCCTGCGCCACCGCAGATTAGACTGATGGCGCCGTCCGGTACCAGGCCGCTGTCGATAATGGATTTCACCATCTCCTGGGTCACCTGCGCTGTGGCGGTAGCGGGTTTGATGATGGCAGGCATCCCGGCGAGCCAGGTGGGTGCCAGTTTTTCCAGCATACCCCAGCACGGGAAGTTAAAAGCGTTGATATGGACCGCCACGCCTGATTTTGACGTCAGGACATGGCGTGCAGCAAAACCACCTTCCTTCGACAGAGGGATCAACTCATCCTCAGGCCACAGTGTGTCATCCGGCAGTTCGCGGCTGCCCAGGCTGGCATAGGTGAAGAGGGTACCGATACCGCCTTCAATATCCACCCAGCTGTCTGCCTTTGTCGCCCCGGTCTGGGCAGACAGGGCATAAAACGTCTCTTTCTGACTAAGCAGATGTTTCGCCACCGCCTTCAGCATGGCAGCACGTTCGATAAAGGTCATTTTGTGAAGTGCTTCGCCGCCGTGCTCAATGGCATAGCGACGGGCGGCCGCCATATCCAGCCCTTCGCTGGTTACGCTCCACAGCGCTTCGCCAGTGATGGCGTGATGAATAGTGCGTTCGCGGCCCCGGCCAGACTGCCAGGTACCGGACAAGAAGCTGGCTAACTGCTGCATCGCTTATCTCCAAATGTTACGAAAATTCACCATTAATAGTTTGATCGTGAATCATAAAAATCAAGCTGAGTTTTAATGATTTGTTAACATTGTGATCCGGCACTGATGAAACGAGGTGCGCAAACGCCCGAATGTTAGGGTGTGCTGTAAAAGCCTTGCGAGCGGCATCACAAAACCAGGAAACAATTCTTGGGGTTATATTTAACCTTTGTGTAACTTTTAAAAAACAAAGTGATTCAACATTTCGCTTTAGATTGCAAACTAACGAATCATAAAGGTGATGACGTGACGCAAGAACAACGGTTTGAGCAGCGCATAGCGCAGGAGACGGCGATAGAGCCCCAGGACTGGATGCCTGAGGCCTACCGCAAGACGCTGATCCGCCAGATTGGCCAGCACGCGCACTCCGAAATTGTCGGCATGCTGCCCGAAGGTAACTGGATCACCCGCGCACCGACGTTGCGCCGTAAAGCGATCCTGCTGGCGAAAGTGCAGGACGAAGCCGGACACGGTTTGTACCTGTATAGCGCGGCAGAAACGCTGGGCTGCGCGCGGGAAGACATCTACCAGAAGATGCTCGACGGCAAGATGAAATACTCCTCCATCTTCAACTACCCAACCCTGAGCTGGGCCGATATCGGCGTGATCGGCTGGCTGGTGGACGGCGCTGCCATCGTTAACCAGGTAGCGTTGTGCCGGACCTCTTATGGGCCGTATGCCAGGGCAATGGTGAAAATCTGTAAAGAAGAGAGCTTCCACCAGCGTCAGGGCTTTGAAGCCTGTATGGCGCTGGCGCAGGGTAGTGAAGCCCAACGCCAGATGCTGCAGGACGCCATCAACCGTTTTTGGTGGCCGGCACTGATGATGTTTGGGCCGAACGATGACAACTCGCCGAACAGCGCCCGCAGCCTGGCCTGGAAAATCAAACGCTTCGGCAATGACGAACTTCGCCAGCGTTTTGTCGACAACACCATTCCCCAGGTGGAGATGCTCGGCATGACGGTGCCCGATCCCGACCTGCGTTTTGACGACGAGAGCGGTCATTACCGTTTCGGCGAGATCTACTGGCAGGAATTTGAAGAGGTGATTAACGGGCGTGGCATCTGTAACCACGAACGCCTGGCCGCCAAACGCAAGGCCTGGGAAGAGGGGGCGTGGGTGCGTGAAGCTGCACTGGCGCACGCAGAAAAACAACATGCCCGCAAAGTGGCTTGAGAGGAATCACGATGAGCAATGTCTACTGGCCGCTGTACGAAGTGTTCGTACGCAGCAAACAAGGTTTGTCCCACCGTCACGTGGGAAGTCTGCATGCCGCTGACGATCGCATGGCGCTGGAAAATGCGCGTGATGCTTATACCCGCCGCAGCGAAGGGTGCTCCATCTGGGTGGTCAAGGCGAGCGAGATTATCGCCTCCCAGCCGGAAGAGAGCGGCGAGTTCTTCGACCCGGCGGAAAGCAAGGTCTACCGCCACCCGACGTTTTACACCATCCCTGATGGCATCGAGCATATGTGAGGATGGGGATGAAAACAGTCACTGCATATGCCCTGCGTCTGGGCGACAACGGTCTGGTGCTTTCGCAGCGTCTCGGCGCCTGGTGCGGTCACGCACCGGAGCTTGAGATCGACCTCGCGCTGGCCAATATCGGTCTCGACCTGCTGGGGCAGGCGCGCAATTTCCTGACCTATGCCGCGGAGCTGGAAGGTCAGGGCGATGAAGACACGCTGGCATTTGGGCGTGACGAGCGTCAGTTCCGCAATTTACTGCTGGTGGAGCAGCCGAACGGCAACTTCGCCGACACGATTGCCCGTCAGTACCTGATGGATGCCTGGAATGTGGCGCTATATGAACGCCTTGCACACAGCAGCGACAGTCAGCTTGCCGCCATTGCCGCAAAAGCCATTAAAGAGGCGCGCTACCATCTGCGCTTTAGCCGTGGCTGGCTGGTGCGCCTGGGCGATGGCACCGAAACCTCCGCGCAAAAAATGCAGCAGGCCATCGACACTTTGTGGCGCTTTACGGCCGAACTGTTCGAAGCCGATGACGTCGAGCTGGAGCTGACTGCCTCCGGCGTGGCGGTTGACCCGCGCACCTTGCGCCAGCCGTGGGAAAGCGAAGTGTTTGCCGGCATGGCAGAAGCCAACCTGAAGGTACCCGACGAAGTGGCGTATCGCACCGGAGGCAAGAAAGGGCTACATACCGAACATCTGGGCCCGATGCTGGCGGAAATGCAATATCTCCAGCGCGCGTACCCGGGTCAACAGTGGTAATAGCGGAGGTCATGATGCAGCGTTTTGCTGAGATTGCACCGGCGGAGATCCCGCAGATCTGGTCGCTGTTAAGCCAGATCCCGGACCCGGAAGTGCCCGTGTTAACCATCACCGATCTGGGCATGGTGCGCAGCGTCGCACCGCAAGGTGAAGGCTGGGTCATTGGCTTCACGCCAACCTACTCAGGTTGCCCGGCGACGGAACACCTGCTGGGTGCTATCCGCGAAACGATGACCGCACACGGGTTTACGCCGGTTCATATTGTGCTCCAGCTTGAACCCGCCTGGACCACCGACTGGATGACCGCCGATGCCCGCGAGCGTCTGCGTGAATATGGCATCAGCCCGCCGGTCGGCCACAGCTGCCATGCCCATGCGCCCGCTGAGGTGACGTGTCCGCGCTGTGCGAGCACCGATACCTCGCTTATCAGTGAATTTGGTTCAACGGCCTGCAAAGCGCTCTATCGCTGCAACACCTGCCGTGAGCCTTTCGATTATTTCAAATGTATTTGAGGCTGCCATGACAACGTTTCATTCATTAACAGTGGCAAAAGTGGAACCCGAAACCCGTGATGCGGTAACGATCACCTTCGCGGTGCCGCAGGAATTACAGGACGCGTACCGCTTCCGTCCGGGGCAGCACCTGACCCTGAAAACGAAACTGGGCGGGGATGAACTGCGCCGCTGTTACTCCATTTGCCGGAGTAGCGCACCGGGTGAGATCAGCGTGGCGGTCAAAGCCATCGAGGGCGGACGATTCTCCCGCTATGCCCGGGATCAGATTAAACAGGGTATGGCGCTGGAGGTGATGGTTCCTCAGGGCCAGTTTGGCTACCAGCCGCAGGCGGAACGTGAAGGACACTATCTGGCGATTGCCGCAGGCTCCGGGATCACCCCGATGCTGGCGATTTTATCCGCAACGCTTGCCACCGAACCGAACAGTCATTTCACCCTGATTTACGGCAACCGCAGCAGCCAGAGCATGATGTTCCGCCAGGCGCTGGCGGACCTGAAAGACAAATACCCGCAGCGGCTGCAGCTGGTCTCCATCTTCAGCCAGGAGCGTCTGGATAGCGATCTTCTCCATGGTCGTATTGACGGGGAAAAACTGCAGGCACTGGCGAAAACGCTGATCAACTTCCGCCAGTACGACGAAGCGTTTATCTGCGGTCCGTCGGCGATGATGGATGAGGCTGAAAGCACATTAAAAGCGCTGGGGATGCCGGAAAAAGCCATCCATCTGGAACGTTTTAATACGCCAGGCTCAGCGGCTAAACGCACGGTTAGCGTGCAGGCTGAGGGGCAGAAAGTCACCGTTCGTCAGGACGGCCGTGACCGTGAAATCACCCTGACGGCGGACGATGAAAGTATTCTTGATGCCGCACTGCGCCAGGGGGCGGATCTGCCGTATGCCTGTAAAGGCGGCGTGTGCGCCACCTGTAAATGTAAAGTGCTGCGCGGCAAAGTGGACATGGTGACCAACTATAGCCTGGAGCCGGACGAACTGGCCGCCGGGTATGTGCTGAGCTGTCAGTCGCTGCCGTTAACCGCTGACGTGATCGTCGATTTCGACGCGAAGGGGATGGCATGAGCGAACTGATTGTCACCCGCCATGGCCGCGTGTTGCAGCTGACGCTGAACCGTCCGGCGGCACGCAACGCCCTCAACAATTCGCTGCTGACGCAGATTGCGGAACAGCTTGAGGCGGCGGCCTGTGATAGCGGCATTTCTGCCTGCGTTATTTATGGCAACGAGCGCTGCTTCGCGGCCGGGGCGGATCTCAACGAAATGGCAGATAAAGACTTGCCGGCCACGTTGAACGATATCCGTCCGCAGCTGTGGAAGCGGATAGACGCATTTAACAAACCGCTGATTGCCGCCGTGAACGGCTTCGCGCTGGGGGCTGGATGTGAACTGGCACTGCTGTGCGACGTGGTGATCGCCGGGGATAACGCGCGTTTCGGTCTGCCGGAAATCATCCTCGGGATTATGCCTGGCGCGGGCGGCACGCAGCGCCTCATTCGCAGCGTGGGTAAATCCCTCGCCAGCAAAATGGTGCTGACCGGGGAAAGTCTCTCCGCGCAACAGGCGCTGAGTGCTGGGCTGGTCAGCGATGTGTTCCCGGTCTCCCTGACGCTGGAGTATGCCCTGAAGCAGGCGGCATTGATGGCGCGTCATTCGCCGCTGGCATTGCAGGCCGCGAAACAGGCGCTGCGCCAGTCTCAGGAAGTGCCATTGCAGGCAGGATTGGCACAGGAACGTCAGCTTTTTACGCTGCTTTCCGCGACCGAAGACCGCCGGGAAGGTATCAATGCCTTCTTACAGAAACGCACCCCCGACTTTAAAGGACGCTAATTGTGGAATTTATCCTGAGTAACGTAGAGCAAGGCGTAATGACCATTACGCTGAATCGCCCGGAGCGTCTGAACAGCTTTAACGACGTGATGCATCAGCAGCTTTCGGAGTGCCTGAAACAGGCCGAGCGTGATGACACCATCCGCTGTCTGCTGATCACCGGGGCAGGACGCGGTTTCTGTGCCGGTCAGGATCTGAATGACCGCAATGTTGACCCCAACGGCCCGGCGCCGGATCTGGGCATGTCCGTGGAGACGTTTTACAACCCGCTGGTGCGCCGCCTGGCAAAACTGCCGAAGCCGGTCATCTGCGCGGTCAACGGCGTGGCGGCCGGTGCCGGGGCTACGCTGGCGCTCGGATGCGACATGGTCATTGCGGCGCGTTCCGCCAACTTTGTCATGGCCTTCAGCAAGCTTGGGTTAGTCCCGGACTGCGGCGGCACCTGGCTGCTGCCGCGCGTTGCCGGACGCGCTCGCGCTATGGGGCTGGCGCTGCTGGGGGACAAACTCAGCGCCGAACAAGCGCAGGCCTGGGGGATGATCTGGCAGGTGGTGGACGACGAGCAGCTTTCCGCCACGGCACAGCAGATGGCGCTGCATTTTGCCTCACAGCCGACGTTTGGTCTGGGGTTGATCAAGCAGGCCATCAACGCGGCAGAAACCAACACCCTGGATGCACAACTCGATCTCGAGCGCGACTATCAACGCCTGGCCGGGCGCAGCGACGACTACCGCGAGGGCGTCAGCGCCTTCCTGGCAAAGCGCGCGCCGAACTTTACGGGGAAATAAGATGTTGAACATACGCACTGTCGCCGTGATTGGCAGCGGCACGATGGGCGCCGGAATTGCCGAAGTCGCGGCCAGCCATGGTCATCACGTCCTGATATACGACATCTCCGCAGATGCGATCTCGCGCGCCATTGACGGCATTCGCCAGCGTCTGGCTTCCCGGGTGACGCGGGGAAAACTCTCCGCAGATGCCGGTAGCCAAATCCTGGCCAGACTGCTGCCAGTGACCGATATCGAGGCACTCTCGGCGGCAGATCTGGTGATTGAAGCGGCCTCTGAGCGTCTGGAGGTGAAAAAGGCGCTGTTTGCACAGCTGGCCGCGATCTGCCCGGCTCAGACGGTGCTGACCAGTAACACCTCGTCTATTTCAGTTACCGCGATTGCGGCCGACGTGCACCACCCGGAGCGCGTGGCGGGACTGCATTTCTTTAACCCGGCACCGGTAATGAAGCTGGTGGAAGTGGTCAGCGGGCTGGCGACCTCTCCGGAAGTGGCCGATGCGCTGTGCGAGCTGGCGCTCAACTGGGGGAAACAACCCGTTCGCTGCCAGTCAACGCCGGGGTTCATCGTGAACCGTGTTGCACGTCCGTTCTACTCTGAAGCCTGGCGCGCACTGGAAGAACAGGTGGCCGCACCGGAAGTGATTGACGCCGCACTGCGCGAAGGCGGCGGTTTCCCGATGGGACCACTGGAACTCACAGACTTGATTGGTCAGGACGTTAACTTTGCCGTGACCTGTTCGGTGTTTAACGCCTTCTGGCAGGAACGCCGTTTTCTGCCTTCGCTGGTCCAGCAGGAGCTGGTGCTGGCGGGGCGACTCGGTAAAAAAAGCGGAAAGGGCGTTTACGACTGGCAAGGGGATAAACCCGACGTGCAGTGGGTTGAGCCCGTGGATGACAGTTATCGTCCGATGCGCATCGAAAAGAAAAGTGACGGCGTCACTGAAATTGACGATGTGTATCTGATGGAAACGCAGGGTGAAACCGCTCAGGCGCTGGCGTTGCGCCTTAACTGCCCGGTGGTGATGGTTGACCGTATTGAACGCGATGTGGCGGTGATTGCGGCGGCAGCCAGCAACCCGCAGACCGCGACGTTAAAAGCCATCTGGTACCTGCAACAGCAGGGCAAACGGGTCGTACAAATTGCCGATTATCCGGGCATGCTGGTCTGGCGCACGCTGGCGATGATTGCCAACGAAGCGCTGGATGCCCTGCAAAAAGGGGTGGCCAGCGAGAAGGATATTGATACCGCCATGCGCCTCGGCGTGAACTACCCGAGCGGTCCGATTGCCTGGGGGGAGCGTCTGGGCTGGCAACGTCTGCTGACGCTGCTGGAGAACCTGCAACGTCATTACGGTGAAGAACGTTATCGTCCCTGTTCACTGCTGCGCCAGCGTGCGCTTCTGGAGAGTAGCTATGAGTCCTAACGCCTGGCATAACGCCCGCACGATGTACGAAAAGGACGCCTGCGCGCAGGCGCTGGGAATCGACATCATTGAAATGGACGAAGGCTATGCGGTGGTGACGATGACCATCACCCCGCATATGCTAAACGGCCACAAAACCTGTCACGGCGGACAGCTTTTCTCGCTGGCGGACACCGCCTTTGCCTACGCCTGCAACAGCCAGGGGCTGGCGGCGGTCGCCTCCGGTTGCTCGATTGATTTTCTGCGTCCGGGCTTTGCCGGGGATACGCTGACCGCCACCGCGCGGGTAAAGCATCAGGGCAAACTCACCGGCGTGTATGACATTGAAATTCAGAATCAACAACAGAAAACCGTCGCCCTTTTTCGCGGAAAATCGCACCGCATTGGCGGCAGTGTGACAGGAGAAGCCTGATGCGTGATGCATTTATTTGTGATGGCGTACGAACCCCGGTGGGGCGTTACGGCGGCGCACTTTCCGCAGTTCGCGCTGACGATCTGGGGGCCGTTCCGCTGCGGGCGCTGCTGGCGCGTTATCCGCAGCTTGATCTGGAGCGGATTGATGATGTGATCCTCGGTTGCGCCAACCAGGCGGGGGAAGACAACCGCAACGTGGCGCGCATGTCGTCCCTGCTGGCAGGATTACCGCAGACGGTTTCCGGCACCACCATTAACCGCCTGTGCGGTTCGGGGCTGGACGCGATTGGCTTTGCAGCCCGCGCTATTAAAGCAGGCGATGGCGATCTGTTGCTGGCGGGCGGCGTGGAGTCCATGTCCCGCGCGCCGTTTGTGATGGGGAAAGCCACCGCCGCGTTTCAGCGTCAGGCAGAGATCTTTGATACCACCATCGGCTGGCGTTTTGTGAATCCGCTCATGCATCAGCACTTCGGAACTGACAGTATGCCGGAAACGGCAGAGAATGTAGCTGAATTGTTAAATATCAGCCGTGCCGATCAGGACGCTTTTGCGCTACGCAGCCAGCAGAGAACCGCCAGGGCGCAGCAGAACGGTATTCTGGCGCAGGAGATTGTGCCGGTGCTGGTGCCGGGTAAAAAAGGCGCGGTAACGGAATGTAGCGTGGATGAACATCCACGGGCGGATACGACACTTGAACAGCTTGCCGGACTGAAAACACCGTTTCGTAAAAATGGGGTGGTTACGGCGGGGAATGCCTCTGGCGTGAACGACGGCGCAGCAGCGCTGATCGTCGCCAGTGAACAGATGGCGCTCGCGCAGGGATTAGTCCCGCGTACGCGTATTGTGGCGATGGCGACGGCAGGCGTGGAGCCGCGTCTGATGGGCTTAGGCCCGGTACCTGCCACCCGCAAAGTGCTGGAGCGAGCCGGACTCAGTATCAACGATATGGACGTCATCGAGCTTAACGAAGCTTTTGCTTCGCAGGCGCTGGGCGTGCTGCGTCAGTTAGGGTTACCCGATGATGCCGCTCACGTTAACCCGAACGGGGGCGCTATTGCGTTAGGCCACCCGCTGGGGATGAGCGGTGCCAGACTGGCGCTGGCCGCAAGCAATGAATTGCATCGACGCAACGGGCGCTATGCGCTGTGTACGATGTGCATCGGTGTGGGTCAGGGCATTGCCATGATCCTTGAGCGTGTTTGAGCGAATAACAATGTGAGTACCCTACAATGACAAATACAACAAAGCTTGACCCGATCGAAACAGCATCCCTTGACGAATTACAGGCCCTTCAGACCGAGCGTCTGAAATGGACGCTGCACCACGCCTATAACAACGTACCGATGTACAAACGCAAGTTTGACGCAGCGGGCGTTCACCCTGACGATTTCAAAGAGCTGGCGGATATCCGTAAATTCCCGTGCACGACCAAGCAGGACCTGCGGGATAACTATCCGTTCGATACCTTTGCCGTACCGATGGAGCAGGTAGTGCGTATTCACGCCTCCTCAGGCACTACCGGCAAGCCAACGGTGGTGGGTTATACCCAAAATGATATCGACACCTGGGCCAATCTGGTGGCCCGCTCCCTGCGCGCCGCGGGCGGCAGTGCAAAAGACAAAATTCACGTGGCCTATGGTTACGGGTTGTTTACCGGCGGTCTGGGCGCGCATTACGGTGCGGAACGTTTAGGCGCAACGGTGATCCCGATGTCGGGTGGTCAGACGGAGAAGCAGGCGCAGCTTATCCGGGATTTCCAGCCAGATATGATCATGGTGACGCCATCCTACTGCCTTAACCTGATTGAAGAACTGGAACGCCAGATGGGCGGCGATGCCAGTACCTGTTCTCTTCGTGTGGGCGTGTTCGGCGCCGAGCCGTGGACGCAGGCCATGCGCCGTGAGATTGAAAAACGGCTAGGGATCACAGCGCTGGATATTTATGGTCTTTCTGAAGTGATGGGCCCCGGCGTGGCGATGGAGTGTATCGAAACTGCCGATGGTCCGACCATCTGGGAAGATCATTTCTATCCGGAGATCGTCAACCCGAACGACGGCACGCCGCTTAATGACGGCGAGCAGGGTGAACTGCTGTTTACCACGCTGACGAAAGAGGCGCTGCCGGTGATCCGCTACCGTACCCGTGACCTGACACGCCTGCTGCCAGCAACCGCGCGCAGTATGCGTCGTATGGACCGGATCAGCGGTCGCAGTGACGATATGCTGATCATCCGTGGCGTCAACGTCTTCCCGTCGCAGCTGGAAGAGGAAATTGTGAAGTTCGAACATCTCTCGCCGCATTACCAGCTGGAGGTGAACCGTCGCGGACATCTTGATTCACTTTCCGTGAAGGTGGAGCTGAAAGAGAGCAGCCTGACGCTGACGCACGAACAGCGTTGCCAGGTGTGCCACCAGTTGCGCCACCGCATTAAATCCATGGTCGGGATTTCAACCGACGTGATGATCGTTAACTGCGGCAGTATCCCTCGCTCAGAGGGGAAAGCCTGCCGGGTGTTTGATTTGCGTAAAGTCGCGGCCAACGGCTGAGTTTCTTCTTCCCTCTCTCCGCCGGAGAGAGGGAACGCAGAACTATGCTATGATTCATCCGGGACAAAAATTACAACAGAATGAATCACATGAAACTCGACGCCTTCATCCAGCACGCAGTCAGCTCCGTTCCGGTCAGCGGGACATCCCTTATCTCTTCATTATACGGTGACGCGCTTTCCCATCGCGGGGGCGAGATTTGGCTCGGAAGCCTGGCGGCATTACTGGAGGGTATGGGGTTCGGCGAACGGTTCGTGCGAACTGCGTTGTTCCGCCTTAACAAAGAGGGCTGGCTTGACGTCTCGCGCATTGGACGCCGCAGCTTTTATCGCCTGAGCGACAAAGGGCTACGCTTAACCCGCCGCGCGGAGAATAAGATCTATCGCGCGGAGTTGCCCGCCTGGGACGGAAAATGGTTATTGCTGCTCTCTGAAGGGCTGGACAAAACCACGCTTGCTGACGTCAAAAAACAGCTGATCTGGCAGGGATTTGGCACGCTGGCGCCGAGCCTGATGGCCTCGCCATCGCAGCATCTGGCGGATGTGCAGTCCCTGCTTCATGATGCTGGCGTGGCGGAAAACGTCATCTTCTTTGAAGCTCACTCGCCGCTGGCTTTATCCCGCGCTGCGCTGCGTTCGCGGGTGGAAGAGTGCTGGCAACTGACCGAACAAAACACGATGTACGAAACGTTTATTAGCTCGTTCCGACCGCTGCTGCCGCTGCTGAAAGAGGCGACACCAGAGGAGCTGACGCCAGAGCGTTGTTTCCAGATCCAGCTGTTGCTTATCCATTTTTATCGTCGTGTGGTGCTGAAAGACCCATTGCTGCCGGAAGAGCTACTGCCAGCGCACTGGGCCGGGCAAAGCGCCCGGCAGCTCTGCATCAATATTTATCAGCGTGTGGCACCGGGGGCGCTGGCGTTTGTCAGTGAGAAAGGCGAAACCTCCGTCGGTGAACTGCCCGTGCCTGGCACGCTCTACTATCAACGCTTTGGTGGTCTTACGAGCACATAAGGAGTGAGGATGCCTGTTTATCAAATTGATGGTCTGACGCCGGTCGTACCTGACGAGAGCTATGTTCACCCGACGGCGGTACTCATTGGTGATGTGATCCTGGGGAAAGGTGTTTATGTCGGCCCGAACGCCAGCCTGCGCGGAGATTTTGGCCGTATCGTGGTGAAAGATGGCGCGAACATTCAGGATAACTGCGTGATGCATGGTTTCCCTGAGCAGGACACGGTGGTGGAAGAGGACGGCCATATCGGCCACAGCGCTATTCTGCATGGCTGTGTTATCCGCCGTAACGCACTGGTGGGAATGAACGCTGTGGTGATGGACGGCGCGGTGATTGGTGAAAACAGCATCGTCGGCGCGGCGGCATTTGTGAAGGCGAAAGCGGAAATGCCCGCAGGGTATTTGATTATTGGCAGCCCGGCCAAAGCGATTCGCGAGTTGAGCGAGCAGGAACTGGCGTGGAAAAAACAGGGTACAAGGGAATATCAGGTGCTGGTGGAGCGCTGCAAGCTGACCATGCACCAGGTGGAACCGCTGCGTGAAGTGGAGCCTGGGCGGAAACGGCTGACGTTTGATGAGAATTTAAGGCCGAAGTCGGCGGTGTGAGGTGAGATATTGAAGCAGGGGCGGATGGAACCGACCCATGCTGCGGTTATCTGTACAGTTGCAATTAAATGAGGCTAATTATTTAATCCCTGGTGCCGATAATCTTTTTCTCTGATTATATATGAAGGAACATGTATGCATTACGCACGGCCTTTACTACGCCCTCTGTTTTTACTTTCTCTGTTGCCGTTTTCTTTTGCTCAGGCCGCTGAAAAGCCTGAACTTATCGGCGGCGGCATCAACCCCTTGTCTGTTACCCGCATCCACGATCGTGTGAGTTATATGGTGTCGTTAAACTTCAATAACGGCAAAACAGCGCAACAATGGCGTTCAGTGGATTGTAAGCAGGGTAAGTCCGAGCTTCTGTACAAGGATTTACTGGATGATGAAGGGTTAACCAAAGCCCGTTTTTACGGCGACAGCTACATGCGGTATGCGTCAGCACAGGATGATAAGCTGATGACGGCAGAGGATATCCGTAAGATCTGCCAGCTACCGGTAAAAGAACCTCTGTGGGAAAGATTATCAGCCACGTCTGCAACGGGCATTACCGATCTTGTCGATGTTAACAGCATTCATCGCGTTGGCGACATTTTAACGGTACGCATGGGATATGATTTTGCCGATATCATCTGGGAACCGCCTTATGACGCGCCGCTTGAATTAAAGATTGAGCACTATTTCTATAACTGTAAAACCCATCAGGGCGACGCTGTCGCTGCAATGAACTTCGATGGCCAGGGTCGCGTAACGGACTCACTCATCACGGCTGATATTGTTCGTCGCAAAAGTAGCTTCAAGATTGACGCTCAAAAGGCACAACGCTTTGAGCAACTCTGCCAGCTACCTGCAGGCAAAACGTTCACCGCTGAAGGGCGCTTTGTACCCGCGGTGAACAAGTCAGCATCCACGTTGATGGGGCCCTCAATGCCCGATCTGAGCAATAATAATCCGCAATGGTTGAGCAAATACCCCCTTTCTGCTGCTATTGATCGCCAGGCGCAGGCATTGATCAAATCCTGGGCGATGCCGCGTTTTAAACAGGTTCGTTACACCGAAGTCAGCGCGCTCGGTAAGATTAAAGTCCAGCTGGATGCGCAATCGGATGGTTATATACGTAAGCTGGAAGATTATGGCATCTGGACGGTTCAACGTTTAACGCTGGCTAATCTGTTGCAACTGAAATTCGCCATGTCCATCAGTAGCGGTGCCATGTTGCTCAACACATTGCAGACGGATCTGCATTTCCCGTTAGTACAGGGTCAAAAATTTCAGGCTAAATTGGAAAATATTGATGCGGATAAGAAAGTCACATCGTCAGCGATGCGCTGTGAAGTGACGGGGGAAGGGGATGCGCAGCGTATCGCACCTGAGTTTAGTGGGAAATATTTGTTAGTTGAGTGTCATGAAAGTAATGAGGGGCAACCGGATAACAGGAGCAAATTAGCCTGGCTGCAGGATCTCAATATCTTCGTCCCTGTTGCTCAGCAACTGGGTGACAAGCCTGAAAGGTTGGTGACGCTGGAAAATGTGAGTGTGACGCGATAATCAATAACCAGGCCTTACCGAGCTATTATGAAATAAGGACATAAAATGACCAATTCAGCGTTTCAGTGGACGTGCATTAAATGTGATAAAGAGATCCCACAGCATCTTGAATATTGTTCTGAGTGCGAAGAAAAACGATATCGCAAAATAGGTGGTTTGTTATATCTGCCATTTATCAATATGCTGTTTATCGCTTACGCCTACTTTAACTCTATGGCAGTAACGTTAAGTGCCGGGATGGAAACGGTAGGTCGTCTTCCGCTCTCCCAGACGACCTATCTCTTTGTTGCTAGTGGGATTAACTTAGTTTTCCTGCTCTTTATCATCTATATTGTTTCTCTGTTTTTGCGGAAAAAGAAAGAGTTACCTCTGGCTTATTGTGCTTTGCTTGTTTCGGGTATCGCTCTGATGCTAATTGACAGGGTCGCCACTTCTTACATCTTTCCGCAGATCTCCCTGAATATGGCTCAGATAATGCCTATTATTATGCATGTGATATACGCTTGTATCTGGATCCCGTACTTCCGTACCTCCGTTCGGGTTAAAAAGACGTTCATTTGGTAGACGAGGCTGGCCGCCAGTACACGATAGGGAAGCAATATTTTTTGGCGTTGTTGGGAGGTCATCTCAGCAACCCAACCAATATTGGGTGTCTCCCACATATCCGAAAGTATGCTAAAATTTGTACAGCGATAAGCCGAAGATAAAACGTCGCAATTTCAGCGCGTTAGCCAAAGTGAGTGATTATGGATAATAGTCCACATGAACAGACAGTTTGGAAAAGATACCGCGCATGGTTGTGGTGCGGAAGTTTTTATCTGGTTGCATTGTATTGTTCTGCAGATGAAATAAACCTGTACTCAATAAACACGGGTTCATACGTCTATCATCTTACAAACAATCACGGACAATATACTGAGAATTTTGAGAATAACTTTATATCCGTGGAGAGGAAGTTCTCGGATGATTCGAAATATAGCTTTGTGCTAGGCACAATGAAAAACAGCTTTGATAACAGATGTCTGGCTGCCGGCGTCAGAAGAGACTGGGCAGGGTGGGATAACGGTTGGGTTTTTAAAGGGATATATGGATACGTCGGTGAGTTTTTCTTTGATGCTTTCAGTGATTGTGGTGACCATGGGTCATACCATGATTTCAAAAAAGTAACAGGAATCGGCTTTTCTCCCTACATATACCATGGATTTCAATACAATTTTACGTCTTATTTTGGGATGGATGTGGGTATTATAATTCCATCCGTATTTGTCATTACAGCACAGTGGAGCTTTAGATGAATCCTTCACCTGGTGTGACGACATTATAGAATGAAGTGATGTACCACCCGTTGGTTGTGCGACATATAGTAACATCCTTCTCTCCGCTTTATCGCAGGGCTGCGACAGCAGCCCTTTGAAAATTCTGGTAATATTCGCCTTCAACCCGTTTGGGGTTATATAACACTACCGGTTTCACCCTCACTCGCAGTCTCTTTGCTTTGAATGAAGCGGAGTGCCAGATAGAGGTCTGGCGCCAGAATCATTTCATCATCATTGATAGTTGGTCGACTTTCTTTGAACCAGCGTGTTAATTCCGTTTTCCTGCCCGCAAGGATGAGCTTAATCTGCCGACCCTTCAGGTCACGCTTTAGCTCATTAATGGTTGCCAGGACACTGATATCTGAATACGTGAAGCAGGCAACGGCATCAATGACCACCCATTTAGGCTGTTCTGCTGCGCCTTCAACTAAGTTCAACACGCGGCGTTTAAAATAAGCCACATTAAAATAGGTCAACGGTGAGTTAAATCGATACATCAGCACGCCCGGAACCATTTTAATATCGGTGGTATTCCCTAATGAGTGGATCATGCCATTTTCGTCTGTTCCCAGTAAATGCTCAGAGGGGCGAAAGACTGTACGGAGGAACTGTAACAGGCCAAGCAGCACCGCAAGGCCGATCCCCTGAATTACGCCGATAATTAAAACACAGCCAAACGTGAAAAAGGCCAGGCGAAATGCCTGTTTATTTCTTCGTCTCAGGTTCCATAGCCCACGCAAATCAATTAATGACCACGACGCATACATTAGAACAATGCCTAAGGCAGAGACCGGAATAAATTGTAAGGGTTGGGTGAAAAAGAGTAATACGACTCCAATGATTAAGGCTGCGACAATGGATACCAGCTGACTTTTTCCTCCAGTGGAATCATTAACCGCGGTCCGGGAATCGGCCCCACTAATAGCAAACCCCTGAGATAACCCCGACATGATATTCGCAATACCCAGCGCTCTGAACTCTGCATCAGCATTAATTTCATAGCCATTTTTCGCGGCAAAACTGCGGGCGGTCAGCATCAGACTGACAAAACTAACCAAAGCCAGGTTCAGCGCCGGGATCACTAAATCACGCATCGGGCCCGGCTGGAACGCCACCCAGTTAACGACCGGTAAACCGGGCTGGAAGCCTTCCCCCCCAATAGTGGCAATACCATACTGTTGCGCAGATGTCCCCCATACCAGAAACGTCGTAATCACGATGGCAATCAACGGTGCGGGCCAGTGGCTGCGAAACGTTTTGATCGCCATTAAAATCGCTAACGTTAAAATGGATATTCCTAAGGTTAATAAATGGCTGTCTGAAATTCGGCCCGGTAAGGCAAGAATTTTCTCAATAACCTGCGCTTCATCAAGCTTGATCCCGAAAACCTTGCCTAATTGCCCGACAATAATCGTCACGGCTACGCCATTAAGCAGGCCAGTCAGAATAGGGTGAGAAAGCAGATCGGCAAGGGCACCCAGGCGAAATTTACTGGCAAGCAGACACCATCCGCCCATCATCAATGTCATGACGATCGTCAGTTGCCAGTGCAGTTCGGGATTTCCGGCAGAAAGAGGAAACACGACGGCGGCAATCACCGCGCAGGTCGTTGCGTCGGGGCCAACAATAAGCTGACGTGAAGAGCCAAACAGCGCATAGGCTATCATCGGTAAAACACATGAATACAGACCTACGATAGCCCCAACACCCGCCAACTCAGCATAAGCAATAGCAACGGGCAGTGCTACAGCCGCAACGGATAACCCGGCTTTAACATCATGTTTTAGCCAGCTTTTATCGTAGGCTAATAAATTTTGTAACCCTGGCATGTAGTTTAATAAAAATTTTCCGAACACGTTTTTCTCCGGATATTGATCTTACCTACGTAATGATGGCACGCTTCTAAATAAAATTTTTGTTTTAAAATGGTTCCAGGCTTTGCCGGCATTGGCAGTTGTTACTCTCAGGAGCGCGATATGACCACCTTTTATCAATTTTCTGCTACCAGTCTGCGCGGCCAGGTTATCTCAATGGCTGACTATGCTGGCAAACTGGTTTTGGTGGTGAACACTGCCAGTCAGTGTGGATTCACGCCACAATACTCTGGCCTTGAAGCGCTCTACAAGAAGTATGCTGGCCATGGGTTTGTGGTGCTGGGTTTCCCCTGCAACCAGTTTGGTAAGCAGGAACCCGGTGGTGCTGATGAAATCGAGCAGACCTGTTATATCAACTACGGTGTGAGCTTCCCGATGTTCGAGAAAGTAGAGGTCAACGGCAATGCCGCGCACCCGGTGTTTCGTTACCTGAAAAATGAATTGCCCGGGGTGCTGGGGGGACGGATCAAGTGGAATTTCACGAAGTTCCTGATAGGTCGCGACGGTACACCGCTTAAGCGTTTTGCACCGTTCACGACGCCGGAGAAAATGGAAGCCTCCATCCTCGCCGCACTCAAGATCTGAGTGTTCCCGTTATTCGAGATATTTGCTTCTGGCGTACTTTCGGCAAACGGCAGGTAGTATGACCGCCCGTTGACAGGGGGGGCGTATACAATACCGCAAGGGATAAACTGATTGAAGCCGTCGCGTATAATCACTTATTCTTTGTCGTTTAAACATGCAGGAGATGCGTCATGATCGGCGAAACGCGCGGGCGGGGAAGACCACGAAAAACAGAAAGCACCTATGCAGATACCCGTAATGATCTGATCCGCAGCGGACTTGAACTCCTGACGCAGAATGGTTTTCTTTCGACGGGAGTCGATGCCATTGTCAAAAATGCCAGTGTTCCAAAAGGCTCATTTTATTATTACTTCAAGAGCAAAGAGGAATACGTCCAGACCGTTCTGAGTGCTTACGACAGTTTCTTCGAGCACAAACTAAAAAAACATCTGCATGCGTCATCCTGCGCACCCATGCTACGCCTGGAAAATTTTATACACGATGCCTGCGACGGGATTAAAAAGTACAATTTCACCCGGGGCTGCCTGGTTGGAAATATGATGCAGGAAAGTCCGGGGCTTCCACCCTCCTTTATTAAACAGCTACAGGATATTCTTGAAAGCTGGCAAGCGCTTGTGGCGACCTGTTTGTCCGATGCATTATCTTCCGGTGAAATATGCTCTGATATGAATGACAAACAACTGGCCGCTATTTTCTGGAGTGGTTGGGAGGGGGCTGTAATGCGTGCCAAACTTTATTGTTCCACCCAACCTGTGTACGACTTCTGGAGCTACTTCAAAACGTCTGTACGCTATCAACCATCGCAGGATGTGGCACCTGAACAGTAAAAAGAGAGGGGCTGACAGCAGCCCCTTAAGAGAACGATAATCCTGTCGCTTTAGCTACATTTAATCACTGCCCGGCCACGAATGCCGCCGCTAAGAAGTGCTTCGGCCACCGAGATGGCCTCACTGAGCGGATATACGCTGGTCAGGCTATCCAGTCTGGATTCTGGTAAATACGTAATTGCCTGCTGCCAGATCGCCGCTCTTTTCTCTTTCGGGAACATGACACTGTCAATTCCTTTCAGCGTAACGCCACGCAGAATAAACGGGGCCACATTACCCATCATATCCATACCCTGGGCCATGCCACAGGCCGCAACAATACTACCATAGCGAACTCCGGCGCAGGCATTACAGAGCGTGTGACTGCCCACCGTATCAATCGCGGCAGCCCAGCGTTCTTTCTGCAACGGTTTGCCTGGGCTGGAAAGCTCAGTGCGATTAATAATCTCATTGACCCCGACCGTTTTATAAAGCCATTCGGATTCTTGCGGACGACCGGTAGACGCGGTGACCTGGAAGCCCATTGACGCCAGGATCATGGCCGCAATACTTCCGACGCCTCCGCTGGCTCCGGTAACAAGTACCGAGCCATCTTCAGGCTTAACACCGTGGTTCAGCAGGGCGTCAACACACAGCATCGCGGTAAAGCCTGCAGTTCCGATGGCCATGACGTGTTTACTGTTTGCGCCAGCCGGAAGCGGCGTCAGCCAGTCGCCTTTTACCCGTGCCTTTTCGGACAACCCGCCCCAGTGTTTTTCCCCTACACCCCAGCCGGTGAGGAGAACCTGATCACCGACCTGATATTCCGGATGCGAACTGGCGGACACAGTGCCAGCAAAATCGATGCCCGGCACCATCGGGAACTGACGGACGATAGGACCCCGCCCGGTGATAGCCAGGGCATCTTTGTAATTGATGGAAGAGTAGTCAATGTTGACAGTGACATCCCCGTCAGGCAGATCGCTTTCAGCTGTCTCAACAAATTGCGCAGAGTAATGGTCTTCTTTCTTGTTGATTAATAATGAGTTAAACATTTTTACCTCGTAAGTTTGGTTGTATGGCTACCCTTAAACAGCAGTATAATTTCAATATTGACCGATCGTCTAATAATCAGTGCTACTATCCCAGCGTTTTAGCAATATTCAAGAATTGTTTGTTAATTCATCGCATTATCGGGTGAGCTTTTGATTCGAATCAAAATGAGGAGCTGAATGCAGATTATGTATGCTCGTTTCAGACGTGAACCGGGAAATAAAACACACGTCAGACTCTGTTCAAATAGCGTTGGGGATAATCAGCGGGGCGGTTATCGGGCCAAACCCGCCGGCCTTTGCCAGCGGGGGAACTGGATCCTTACTCCCAGCGTTTCAACAGCAGGCTAGCGTTGACGCCACCAAAGCCAAAACCGTTCGACAGCGCGTAGTTCATCTTCTGAGGACGAGCCGACAGCGCAACCAGGTTCAGGCCTTCCGCGTCTTCATCGGGGTGAGACAGGTTCAGCGTCGGCGGCACTATCTGGTCACGCAACGCCTGAATAGTGAAGATGGCCTCAATTCCGCCGGCTGCACCTAACAGATGACCGGTTGCTGATTTTGTGGACGTAATAGCAACGGGATGCGTGCCAAACAGGCTTTTAATCGCTGCCAGTTCACCTTTGTCTCCTACCTGAGTCGAAGTGGCGTGGGCATTGATATGGTCAATCTCTTCTACTGAGACACCCGCCTGACGAATGGCCATTTCCATGGCACGACGTGCGCCGTTACCGTCTTCCGGACCCGCTGTCAGGTGATACGCATCTGCGCTGGTGCCGTAGCCTACCAACTCTGCCAGCGGCGTGGCGCCACGTGCCAGTGCGTGCTCCAGCGACTCAATCACGATAAGCCCGGCACCTTCTCCCATCACAAAACCATCGCGGTCACGGTCAAAGGGGCGAGAAGCCGCTTCCGGCTGGTCATTGGATGCGGTGGAGAGTGCTCTTGCTGCGGCAAACCCGGCAAGGCTAACGCGATGAATCGCCGCTTCTGAACCGCCACAGAGGGCGATATCGGCCTCGCCGCTGCGGATCATTCGTGCAGCATCGCCAATGGCCTGCGCTCCTGCCGCACAGGCGGTGACCGGCGCGCCGATGGGACCACGAAAACCGTGAGCAATAGACACATGTCCGGCTGCGAGATTGGCAAGAAAAGAGGGGATGGTGAACGGAGACAGGCGACGCGGCCCGCGCTCATCCGTCGTATGTACCGCATTGGCGATCTCGCTGAACCCGCCGATCCCAGTCGCGATGACCGTTGCAGTACGATCTTGTTCTGTCGTTGATGCAGGCGACCACCCGGCCTGCGTCAGCGCTTCACGCGCGGCAACCAGCGCAAATTCGATAAAGCGATCCATCTTTTTACGTTCTTTGGCCGGAATGGTTGTCAACGGATCGAAGCCGTGCAGCGGGTCGTTCTCAACGGACGGAACCTGTCCAGCGACTTTGCAGGGAATATCGTCGACCAACTTCTCGCTAAGCTTTGTAATACCTGACTTTCCTGCCAGCAGCGACTGCCAGACGTGTTGTACACCGCAGCCCAGTGGGCTGACAATCCCCATCCCGGTTACAACAATGCGTTTAGCTGAAACACCCATAAACAACTCTCCTGTATGAGTAATGTGCCGGCGACTTTTTCAGCAATGAAACCAGCAGCGCGACAATCAAAAAACCGATCATGATGAGGTCAATTACTTCGGGAAATACCTTGCTTCGTTCCTCCCGCTAATTCAGGTCGGATTCATGGCTGGCATCTCTGTAAGGTTCGGGTTGGAATTTTTGCGCGCTATCGCCTTCGCGTTTGCGCAGCAGATATTCGTGGCGGTATTTCATCATCGGTGAGGCCGCGGGTCCCGGTACCATGGTGTATTTGCCCGTAACAATCTCCTCACCGGTTGCTTTATCGACCAGGATCGGCTCCACAGAACGCTGGGTTTCACTTTCCACCAATTGCATCTGACGGCCTTCGGGTGAAAAGTGGCGGCTTCCCCATTCCGCGATCGCCAGCAGAACCATGCGAAAATCGCGTCCGCTTTGTGTGAGGTGATATTCGTAGCGCGGTGGTGAACTGCTGTAGCAAATCTTCTCCAGTAATCCGTCATCTACCAGCGACTTAAGACGGCGCGAAAGAATATTGGGCGCGACGTTACTGCTTTTCTGAAACTCGTCAAAGCGGGTAAAACCCGAAGCGGCGTCGCGCAGGATCATGATGCTCCAGCTGTCACCAATACGGCCAAGACTACGGGCAATGGGGCAGGGAGCGTGGCAAAGCAGTTCATTTTTCATGGGCTGACCTGGATGAATAGGTGGCTTTCGCAAGCAAATTGGCATAGTAACTATCAAAATGCAAGTTACTTAAGAATCAATCTGAATGTTGCATCCAGTTTCAGCACACAGATAAAAACAGATGAAATGCTAGTCAGTGATGGGGTGGTCAGCCTGGATAAGACGTTTAGCCAGTTTCTTTTGCAGAATAACAATAATAAAGGGGGAAACTGATGCGAAAATTGCAGATGCTGCCAGCAACGTGTTGATATTTCGTGGTGCCATGACGTACCCTGGTAACAGGTAAGCAGAGAGGAAAAATGCGACTGTTGTAGTCAAATACATTATTGATGTCTGTAATGAAGCGAACCCGGCTCGTTGTTTGTCATCAGGAAACTGAATCGTCACCACCGAAGTCGAAACCAGACGGCTGTAAGATGCGCCAAGGAATAAAGTAATGAACAGAGCCGGATGCGGATAACCCAGGATGGGTATGAGTAAACTCAGGATAAAGACGATGGTTGACCCTGAGGCCAAAATCAAAGCAGATATACGGGAAGCTAACGCGCCAGTCATTTTTGTAGACAGATACCCACTCATCCCTCCAACGAAGAACAGCCAGGGTAACAGGTCCTGCGAAGCGCTCAATTGCTGTGTCATTACCGGCACCAGAACGGGAATGACCAACATCGAACTAAACTGTACAAGTGCATTACTGGAAGCAAACAGTAAAGTATCAGCGTCGAGAGTGAGTGTGTGGGGGGGCTCGAAAGAAACGGGATCCTGAGGGATGATGGAAACAATCAGCGGCAATGCCAACAAACACAGTGCACTGATTAACCACAAAGCGATATGCCAGCCATAATGAGTACACAAAAATAATATCGTGGGCATTCCTGCAATGCTGACTATCGAAAATGATGCAATCACCGTCGCCAACATTTTCCCCCGCAAGTTAGTTGGTGCGTGGTTTATCAATATACTGATACCCACCCCCATTGTCGTTCCTCCGACTAATCCTGCGCAGAATCGTAATATCAGCAGAATGCTAAAATGGGAGATAAATGTAGTCAAAAGTGTCACCAGGCCTAGTAATGCCATATTGGCAATTAAAAAACGTTTCCTGTTGAAGTGACCTATCCAGTAAAAGGCGATAATCCCAGACAGCACGGCTGCAGCTGTGTACATGCCGGATACATAGCCAGAGTATGATACGGGGACAGCGAAATCAGCGGCCATAAAAGCAAAAACAGGGTTGAACATCATATATTCCAGCGCATTATTGAACTGGATAAAAGCCATTACAATCGCTATTCGTATAAGGGTTTTATGATTAAACATTGTGTTGACCAGTGGCATAGCAAGCAACCTGTGGATGAAAGATACCCGAGTTTAACTACTATCAATGCAGTTCATTAGATGGTAAAAATGGCACTTATTATTATCATTTTTGGGATAGTTGATGCGTTCGGCTCTTGATTTTAATACCCTTAAAGTGTTCACGGCGGTGGTTGAAAGAGAAAGTTTTATTGGGGCCTCAAAGTTCCTTGAAATGCCTACATCTAATGTAAGTCGCTGTATTTCTCAGTTAGAAGACAAACTGAATCTTCAGCTTATTGAGCGCAGCACCCGACATATGAAACTTACTCAGGCGGGGCACTTACTCTATGCCCGGGCTAAGCCACTACTGGAGGCGCTTGAGCAAACTGAAACAGAATTAACGTTACGGCAAATGCAACTCAAGGGTCCATTACGCATTTGTATTCCGAATGAAATAGGTCCTGCATTGCTGGGCTCTGTTGTTGCCGATTTCGCTTGCCAGTATCCCGAGTTGGAAATAAGCTGCGTAACAAATTTGTCTGGTTTTGAATCCCTGCGAGATGATCTTGATTTAGCTGTTATCGTTAGCCGTGGTCAAATGGATGACTGTGACTACATAGCCCGTCATCTGGTGACTATCCCTTGCACTATTGTTGCAGCCCCCTCCGTTATTCAGCGTTATGGTACACCTTCTCGGATACAGCAATTTGAAGAGTTACCCTGTATTACAACGGTAAGTGCACTTAGAAGTGCTCCCTGGCAGTTTGTTAATAAAAAAGGGGGATTTGAAACCATTAAGGTTAAAGGTCATTACCGGGTAAACAGCGGAGAAATGGCAGGGCGAGCGGCGGTCGCAGGTGTCGGTTTTGCCATTCTTTCGAAACAAGCCTGTCAGCCATACATTAACAATGGACAGTTAATCGAAGTTGAGTTTGAACAATCGCCAGCGCCATTGCAATTGTTTGCACTTTATTCAGAACGACGCTATTTGCCTGCTAAAACACGAGCGCTCATTGATTTCATGCAGCAGAAATTGAGCAAAAATCCTGAGTAACACAAGGTAATGTTGCATAGCCAAAGGGTTTAGCATCTTATTCGACTTGTTTGTCCATATTTGTCATATGGCGACAGCGAGTTTGTATGGCATAAGAGTGATTAACGAACATAAAAAGGAGTGACATTATGACGCTTTATGACCTTCGAGCCGAAGCAATTGCATTACCTGAGAGCTGGCACTCTACTGTATTAGGCCGCATTGGCACCGCAAATCTCAAAGTTTTACGCATGGATGAACGCTCAGTCATTGAAGAGGTACATGCGTACGACGAGGGGTTACTGGTTATTGATGGACGTCTGGAGCTGAGTGTGAAAGGAAACAAAATCTCTGTTACGTCCGGCCAGCTTTATGTCGCGAAAGCGGGTATTCCTCATACGGTAGAACCCGGCAGTTTTGGCACACTGGTTATCATTGATTTACCAGAAACGGACGTTGCTTGACGATAGTATGTCAGCTCAGTGCCAAAGGCGGACGTGGCTTTCCAGCGTTGATTGTCCTAAAAATTAATGACCCTATGTAATCAGGACAATACTATGCTCCTTGAGAAACTTAAACGTCTCGAATGCTCTCTTCATAATAACAAGCGGAACGATCGGAAATGGCTTGAACAGATACTTCATGAGGAATTTCGAGAGATAACGCGATCTGGCATGTTAGTTGATCGGGCAGAAACAATAGAGGCACTTTCTACTGAAGTTGGCGGTTCAATAATACACAGTGACGAATTTATGACCTGCTCCCCGTTGATTAGTACACCCCGATGTTAGTAATGTCTTCATAAGCCACATGAGGACATCCCCATGAAGAAGCGTTTTTCCGACGAACAGATCATCAGTATTCTCCGCGAAGCCGAAGCTGGGGTACCCGCCCGTGAACTCTGCCGCAAGCATGCCATTTCCGATGCCACGTTTTACACCTGGCGTAAGAAGTATGGCGGTATGGCGGTGCCTGAAGTTAAGCGCCTGAAGTCGCTTGAGGAAGAGAACGCCAGACTCAAGAAGCTGCTTGCCGAAGCCATGCTGGATAAAGAGGCGCTTCAGGTGGCTCTTGGGCGAAAGTACTGACGACAGACCAGAAGCGGGAAGCCGTGATGTTGATGTGTGATGCGACCGGTCTGTCGCAACGTCGTGCCTGCAGGCTTACAGGTTTATCCCTGTCGACCTGCCGCTATGAGGCTCACCGTCCGGCTGCTGATGCGCATTTATCAGGGCGCATCACTGAGCTGGCACTGGAGCGCAGGCGTTTTGGCTACCGTCGTATTTGGCAGTTGCTGCGCCGTGAAGGGCTTCATGTTAATCATAAGCGCGTGTACCGGCTTTATCACCTCAGTGGCCTGGGCGTAAAACGCAGAAGACGTCGTAAAGGGCTGGCAACAGAACGTCTGCCGCTGCTCCGTCCGGCGGCGCCCAATCTGACCTGGTCGATGGATTTCGTCATGGACGCACTTTCCACCGGTCGCAGGATCAAGTGTCTTACCTGCGTCGATGATTTCACAAAGGAATGCCTGACGGTCACTGTTGCCTTTGGGATTTCAGGCGTTCAGGTCACGCGTATTCTGGACAGCATTGCACTGTTTCGAGGCTATCCGGCGACGATAAGAACTGACCAGGGGCCGGAGTTCACTTGCCGTGCACTGGATCAATGGGCCTTTGAGCATGGTGTTGAGTTGCGCTTAATCCAGCCGGGCAAGCCAACGCAGAACGGATTTATTGAGAGCTTTAACGGACGATTTCGCGATGAATGTTTGAATGAGCACTGGTTCAGCGATATCGTTCATGCCAGGAAAATTATTAATGACTGGCGGCAGGATTATAACGAATGCCGCCCGCACTCCACGCTGAATTATCAGACACCGTCTGAATTTGCAGCGGGCTGGAGAAAGGGTCATTCTGAGAATGAAGATTCCGACGTTACTAACTGAGTGTTGTATCTAATCGTGGGGGCAGGTCATTTAGACTTATCATCGTTAGAAATAATTTCGCAATATTGCATTATAGGACTTTTGATCCAGATGGTAGTAATGCCTCTCTTCGTTCTTCATGCTGGGAAATGAATGGAAATGGCCAATGGCAATTGGTATTCCATCAGGGAACGCCTGAGTCGAAGCGCGTTTAGATCCAGGTTGCAACGTCCGCTCCTCGCTCAAAGAATACCCCCACATTTACTCATGCAGGTCTGCTTCGTGCCGGACGCGGACACCGTTTACCCCCGTAGCCACGGTGTGATCGTCAGCCCGGTCAACAAACCTTCCGGACTAAGCAGGCGAGTGACGGTTTGCCCCCACGGTTCAGTACGGTTAGCCACAAGCAGGCGATAACCTTTATCCCTCAGGATACGGGTAGCAGAAGCGAGATCCTGCACCTCGTATTCAATCCATCCCTGAGGTATCGGATGATCGGCTGGCCACTGCTCCTGGCCAAAACATGACGTGGCAGCCTGCGAAAGCGGCCAGACGGCAAAATGTTTAACCCCCTGCAAAAGACCTTCTTCGGCAAGAAGATAGTCGCTATTACCTTCCATCGGCTTTAGCGGCAATCCGAGCGTCTCGACATAAAACCCGTAACTGGACTCTGTATTTCGCGAAATGGGTCCGAAACCCGCGATAAATAACACGTCAACTCCCGGTAAAATCTGCGACATAGCACCCCCTGGATTGCCTGAAATTAATGCTGAATTTAAAGTATGGCTGGCATTAACACTACCCTCAATTCTGGTATCTCATTTACCGTATCGGGCATGCCGCCACGGGTTTAAACGTAAGGGCGATGACGATCAACAGCACGACACCGGCGCTCATTACCAGCCAGGCGCTGGTCAGTGAAACCGCATTGTCGCGAACGATCCCCGCAATTAATGGCATGAGTGCCGCAATCATGTACCCGCCGCCTTGCACTTTCGAAAGTAATTTCCCTGCCTGGGCAGGTGTTTGTGCGTGATCGAATGTGACGATGAGCGACAGCGGGAAGAGGGCGCCGATACCTGTGCCAAGCAGTAAGGTTGATATTACGGGCGTGGTTCCTGGCGAAAAGACCAGACACATTAACCCCGCCAGCAGCAACAGCAGAACAGTAATCAGCGGAACGCGACGGTCGGGGAATTTACCAATTAGCGCAGAGACAACAAACCCTGCGACAACTTCGGTTAATGTTAGCCAGGCCAGCATATAACCGCTGCTGCGTGCGCTCCATCCCGCCTGAATATAGAGCGGTGGCAGCCACGCCAGAACCAGCGTGTAGGCTCCCGTCCCCACACCGAAAAAGAGCAGCAATAGCCCGGTACGGGAAGAGGAGAGAGTCACTGATTCGCGCACTGGCGTTTGCCCGCGATGATGCTTAACCAACGCCAGCCACAGTACCAGCGCAAGCAGCGTTAACACACCTGCCATCGCCAGCGCGGGCTTCAGCGCAAGCCATGAAAATAACGGCTCGGCACTGGCGGCCGCTAATGCGGCCCCGGCCATAATGCCCGTGCTGAACAGGGACATCACCGTGCTGGCCGTCTGTGCATACTCCCTTTTTATCAGAGCAGGCATTAACGCCTGGATCATGCCTATGCTGGCCCCGCCCAATAATGCTGTGGTCATCAGGCCGGTCAGCGTGGCGCTCATCCCCCGGAATGAACAGGCCAGGAGCAGGATGAAAAGTCCGATCATAATCCCCCGGACGACACCCACTCTGGCTAAAAGCCAGGGGCCGCTTAATGCCGCCAGCCCCATCATGGCGACAGGTAGCGTGGTAAGCAGGCTGAACTCTGTGGCTGATAACCCCACTTCACGTTGAAGTACTGAAAACAACGGTCCGACAGAAGCAAGTATAGGGCGCAGGTTCAACCCGACGATAAAAGCGATAACGGCAAAGAGTAAAGGCGATGTGCGTTTCAACATGAGATCCTTTTCGGTAGTGAGCAGCCAGGGCAAAACACCGCAAGCATTTATCTTAACGTTAAGATAAAATCTTTTTTTGTGTAAGATGTACCGCACAACAGGATAAATTCCCGCGTTATCAGGGGTGAAAATGAAAGACCATGTCGATTTTGTTGTTGACCAGTGGGGCAGTGCCATGCCGGAACTGGATGTCTCATCGATGAAAATTTTTGGCCGCATGCTCAGGTTGATGAAGCATCTTGCAAAAAAGCGTGCGCAGGCCATGGCGTCGTTCGGTTTTCGCGAGGGCGAATTTGATGTGCTTGCCACGTTGCGTCGCGCCGGTGAGCCCTATTGCCTGTCGCCCACGCAGCTGTATAAATCGCTGTTGATCACCTCTGGGGCAATGACTAACCGGCTCAATCATCTGGAACAACAAGGTTTTATCCGGCGGATTGCTGACCCTGAAGACAAACGCAGCACCCTCGTCAGCCTGACGCCTCACGGGCAGGAGTGTATTGAACGCGCGTTGATCGTTCATACAGAAACACAGAATGCACTACTGAAACCGTTATCGGGCGAACAACACGGGCAGCTTGAATCCCTGCTGAGGGAATTACTGCTGACATTTCCTCCGGAGGCGTCGGGGGATAAATGACTGAACACTGGCCGGAATATCGCAAAAAACAAGGTGAATGATGTCATTACCACCACTGTATGCCCTACGCGCGTTTGAAGCGGCCGCACGGCTGAACTCATTCAGTAAAGCCGCTGAAACGCTCAATATTACGCCGGGCGCGGTCAGCAGACATGTCCGGACGCTTGAGTTGTGGTTCGACTGTGAGCTTTTTAAACGACAAGGCCCGAGAGTCGAGGTGAGTGAGGCCGGACGGATTCTTGCCGGGCAACTCAGCGAAAGTTTCGCCAGCATGGAGTGGGCCTGTCGGGCATTCAGAAGTGAACATCACCTCCTGCGCCTCAAAGCCCCCAGCTCGCTTACCATGAGGTGGTTGCTCGATGCCCTGAGAACTTTTCGCGAGAGCCATGCGAAACCCAAAGTTGAAATAGCCAGTGTTTGGATGGACATTGATACCGTTGATTTCACTCGCGAGCCTTACGATTGCGCGATACTCCTCGGAAATGGGTATTTTGGTGAAGCCACAGAGAGCCGGTTGCTTTTCAGTGAATGGCTTATCCCCGCTTGCGCCCCCTCTTTGCTGGAATCTGCCCGGCATCATCTTCCTCAGTGCGATCTTATCCATCCCTCACCGGACAGACGAGACTGGAGAAGGTGGCTGAAAAGGACGGGGAAATTTCCCGGACTCGACGTGAGTGGCGGGATTGTCTTTGATACCCTTGAACAGGGAAGTCTTGCAGCCATGAACGGTCATGGTGTCGCTATGACTGACCTTCGTCTCTCGTCAGAAGCCCTGACGGGTGGCCTTCTCGTCCTTCCCTTTCGGGAGGCCATCGCAACAGGAGAGGGCTACTATATTGTCTGGCCGAAAAATTCGCTCAGAAAGCAAAGTATCGAACGCCTGTTAGGCTGGCTTAATCTTAATACTCCGGTTGTTCCTTCTCTGGATATTGTATGTCTTGATTGGGATTATAAAAGGTCGTACTGAAACAGGATATTCCCTGCGGAGTATCCTGTCTGTCAGCATTATTTATGCGTAGGGGATGTTAGCCATTTTCTTATATCTATCCGGCAATGCACTATTCAGGTTGAGCAATTTATCCAGAATGTAGAGGGCAGGTGCTCCTTTTTCCCGCTCTGCATCGATCAACGCAGTGCGTAATACGTTGGCAGCCGCTGTCATTTTATGAAAATAATCCACTGCTTCAGATGCCTGCATTTCATCTGACGCGGTGTTAGGCACCCGGGACCATTCCGCGAAGTCAGGCAGGGGAAGGGGGATGTCTTCTTTGGGTAAATACGCAGAAAGCAACTCCTCAGCTTTGCCAGGCTCGCTAAGGGCGAATGAGAGCAGATGCAGGCGATGTATAAATTGTGAAAGTGCTTCAGAGTTTCCTTTCTCAGCTGAAAGTATTTTTATAAACGTATGTAAATTTTCAGTCGTGGTATTTTTATGTGGCAAAACTATATTCATTAAATGGCATAAAATTTCTAGCGTCATAGGTTCCTCATCAACTCTCATTATTATTTAGAGTATGCGTCTCGATGTTCATTTCATCGAACAGCAATAAAAAAGGTTGAGGGAATGATATTTCAGTGCGGTTAAATTGAAAAACGACAAATAGTAAGACTCAGCGTGAGTTTTACTCAACATTGAATTTTACCCATAACACAGGGCTCGGAACCTGCAGACGCGTTAAGGTCTTTGCTGGCTCTGAGGTGAATTTATTGAGGATCGCCGTAGCTGATTGTCTGTTTCTAATGGTATAACGTGCTGCGGCAATCGGGTTGCCGTATGTTAACTACACTCCCAAAGGTTTATATGAAACAAATTACGTTCAGTGACCTGCAGCAACAAAGCGAGCAAGCCGCAAATTCCCCTCGCTTACGCGCTCATCGAAATTTGCACCCTGAGCTCAGCGATCCGGTTCAGCGTCTGGCTATTGCCATGGAACCAGGTACCTATGTTCGTCCTCATCGTCACCCGCACACGTTTGAACTGCTGACGGCTCTTAGCGGGCGCTTTTTAGTACTGAATTTTGATGACAACGGTAATGTGACCCAGCGGGTTGTACTGGGTGAAGATTGCAAGGTGCTGGAGATGGACGCGGGGATCTGGCATGCCGTGTTATCGCTGGATAAAGGCGGGGTCATTTTTGAGGTAAAACACGGTGGCTACCAGCCTGTTGCCGAACAAGATTCAGCCCCATGGGCACCTGCTGAAAACGAGCCAGGTACCGCGGAGCTAATGAAATGGTACGCTCAGGTACAAGTGGGTGACGGTGGTTTTACGCTGTAATGGTGCTCACAAGCCCTTGCAGGAAATCCTCAACCTGAGAAGGTGTTGCTGTATCCGCCTGGAAAAGAATATCAAGCGTGACGTTCTTCAAGCCGCAGAAGCCGAAAATACCCTCGATTATCTGCGTCTGAATCGCCGTTGTGTAGCCATGCTTATCGAATCCGCTGAGATCGGTGCCTGCTGTTGTCACAAGGTGAACGGGAACGTCACGCAAATTCCCCACAATCCGGCCATCTTCTCCCACCTTATATGCCCAGTCCAGCGTCAAAACGCGATCAAACCAGCCTTTTAACAGACCGGGAACTGACCACCAGTACACCGGGAAGACAAACACCAGCCTATCCGCTCGCTCGACGCGCTGCTGCTCGCGCAGAATATCGCCGGGAAGGGCGCTGGGATCGCCGTGATATAAATCAAGATCGGGACGAGACATGGCCGGATTAAACTCTTCAGCATGCAGATCGGCAATTTCAACCTGCGTACCTTGCTCGCGTAATTTCACGGCAATATGGGTTGCCAGCGAATGGGATAATGAGTTGTCGACAGGGTGAGCCGTCACGATCAATGCGTTATTAATGGCATTTGTAGCAGACATAGTGACCTCGAATGGGTAAGAATTGACGCTTATGTTACCATTGGTAACTTAAGCATCAATCCACCCCGAGCGATCATTTTGTGCTATTCACGTAGGTCTCCAGCACGCCAGTCATGGCACCACTGAGCATATCTTCTGCAATATTTCGGGCGAGCGCGCCGTTACCTGCGGCCGTGCTGAGAGCATCTGCTGCACCAATGATGGCCGTCAGTACCGCTTCGCCCTGGACACCTTTCAGAACGATAAAAGGGGAAAGCGCGGTACGCAGACAGTCGGCACATTCCGCCACGCAGGCTTCCCGAAACGTTTGCAACGCGCGGGAGCCGGACAGTGCCGCGGCGATCGGCCCGGTTTCAGGCCCGGCGGTAATGGCGCAGTCGATATAGGCAGCGCTGAAAAAGCGGATCGTCTTTTCCAGTGTTTTGCTGTCGACCGCCAGCGTCTCACGGAATTTCGCCAGTTGCCGATCGCTATAATCCTGGTACAACGCCATCAGCAACCCTTCACGATCGCCAAAGTGGTCGTAGGGGATAGGTTTTGTCACGTTGGCCCGCTCGGCCAGATAACCGAGCGTCAGTGCCTCCGTGCCTTGCTGGCGGACAATACCACGCGCAACCTCCAGCAGTTGCACGCGGCGATCCTCTTTTCTTAAGCGCTTAACAACCATGCTTTCCTCAAAACTTTTATCTACTGATGGTAGTTTACACGTTTTCTGCGGGGTGCTGCACGCGTTGTTCCACCGGGTGGATCCTGAACCAGATCGCATACATTGCAGGCAGGAACACGAGCGTAACGATTGTTCCCCCTAACGTTCCGCCGATTAGCGTATAGGCCAGCGTTCCCCAGAAGACCGAATGCGTCAGGGGAATGAACGCCAGCACTGCAGCCATCGCGGTCAATAATACCGGTCGCGCCCGCTGGACCGTCGCCTCGACTACCGCCTGGAACGGGTCGAGACCTTCTTTCTGGTTATGGTCGATTTGCCCAATCAGAATCAACGTATTGCGCATAAGAATGCCTGAAAGAGCGATCAATCCGACCAGCGCATTGATGCCAAACGGCTGATTGAAAACCAGCAGTACAGGCACCACGCCAATCAGCCCCAGCGGAGCGGTTAAGAACACCATCACCATCGCCGAGAGTGAACGCACCTGCAGAATGATGATGAGAAGCGTCAGGGCAATCATGATCGGGAACAGCGGCAGCATGGCTTTTGTCGCCTTCCCCGATTCCTCAATAGAACCTGCCATCTCGATACTGTATCCAGGCGGTAGGGCGTCAACAATCGGCTTGAGCTGTTTCATGATGGCGACAGACACATCCGGTGGCTGAAGATTGTCGGCGATATCGCCCCGCACGGTAATCGTGGGGGTACGATCGCGACGGCGCAGTATTGGGTCTTCCATGCCGATCTCAATTTTGCCGATTTGAGACAGCGGAATACGCTGTCCCGCATTGCCGACAAGGGTGAACCCCTCGATTTTTGCCGGGTCAAGACGGATATCACCCGCGGCACGACCAATGACTTCAACCGAACGAATATCTTCCCGCACAGAAGTAATCGGCACCCCGGATAGCAGGAACTGCAGCTGCTGAGCGACGGTGCTGGAGGTTAACCCGGTGGCCTGCAGGCGGTTCTGATCCAGAGTGAAATGTAATACGGGCACGCGCGATCCCCAGTCGGTGTTGACGGTTCTCATCATCGGGCTGGCCTGGAGTACGGCTTTCACCCGATCGGCAATGTCCCGTACTTGATCAACATTCGGCCCTGAGACTCGCCAGGCAACCGGGAAGGGGGAGTACGGACCAAACACCAGCTGCGTCACCCGCACGCGCGCTTCAGGCGCAAGCCCGTTGGCGACGGCGTCTCTGAGCCGCAACTTGAGCGCCTCGCGCGACGTTTCACCGTCCGTCAGGATCACGATTTTCGCAAATGAAGGGTCGGGCAACTCGGGTGCCATCGCCAGATAAAAACGGGGCGAGCCCTGACCAATATAGGCAGTGACAATTTTGGCTTCCGGCTGCTGGCCGAGCCACGCTTCAATTTTTGCCGTTGCGGCGCTGGTTTGCGCAATTGAGGTACCGTAAGGCATCTGTACCTCAACCAGCACTTCCGGGCGATCGGAGGTCGGGAAGAACTGTTTTTTTACCAGCCCCATGCCGAGCACGGCCAGGATGAAAATGGCGACAACAGCACCTGCCACCTGCCATTTTCTGGCGATAACGCGGCCAAGCAGCTGGCGAAAACGGTTATAGCGGGGCGTGTTATAGATGGCGGCATGACCCCCTTCCACTTTGGGGATGTTGGGCAGGATCTTCACACCCAGATACGGTGTGAACACCACGGCGACAAACCACGACGCGATCAGTGCAAGGCCAACAATCCAGAACATATTGCTGGTGTATTCCCCGGCTGTCGACTGGGCAAAACCGTTCGGCATAAAGCCAATGGCCGTTACCAGGGTACCGGCCAGCATCGGCGCGGCGGTATGACTCCAGGCGTAGGCGGAAGCTTTAATTCTGTCGTAACCTTCCTCCATCTTCACCACCATCATTTCGATGGCGATAATGGCATCATCAACCAGCAGACCGAGGGCGAGGATCAGGGAGCCCAGGGTGACGCGGTCAAAGTTTATTCCCGCGGCTTCCATCACCACGAAGACGACTGCCAGCGTCAGCGGTACCGCCGCCGCAACGACCACCCCCACGCGCCAGCCCATGCTGACAAAACAGACCACCATGACCACAAGCAGGGCGACGAAGAATTTGATCATGAATTCATCGACCGACGAGCGAATATTCACGGACTGGTCGGTGACTTTGCTCAGGGACATGCCAAGCGGCAGGCTATCATTTATTTTTGCCGTTTCCGCATCCAGCGCTTTACCCAGTGCCAGACCGTTCCAGCCTTCACGCATCACAATGCCCAGCAGAAGAGCGGGTTCATGCTGATTACGAATCAGCATCGTCGGGGGGTCTTCATAGCCGCGTTCAACCGTTGCCACATCGGACAGCCTGAGCGTTTTGCCCTGAGCCACAAAAGGTGTATTGCGGATCTTCTGCAACTCATTGAATGCCCCGTCCAGGCGGATAAAAATCTGTGCACCTCGGGTCTCAATGGAACCCGCAGCGGTTAACGCGTTCTGGCTGTTGAGTGCATTGAAAATATCCTGTGGCGAGAGCCCCGTTGTCGCCAGACGGTCATGAGAGAAGGAGATATAAATCCGTTCGGCCTGTTCACCAATAATGTTCACTTTCTTCACGCCAGGTACGTGCAGAAGCTGCTGGCGCAGGCCTTCGGCATCACGTACCAGTTGCCGCTGTGGCTCGCCTTTCGCTTTCAGGGCAAAGAGGGCGAAGGTGACATCCGAGAATTCGTCATTGAACATCGGGCCAAGGACACCCGTCGGGAGATGTTGGGATTCATCCCCAAGCTTCTTACGCGCCTGATAGAACTCCTCCTGTACCTCTGTTGGCGGGGTCTTGTCCTGCAATGATAGCGTGATAAACGCCATACCAGGACGGGTATAGGTCTCCGTACGGTCATACCACTTAAGTTCCTGCAGCCGCTTTTCCAGCGGTTCGGCAACCTGATCCTGGATTTCTTGCGCGGTGGCACCCGGCCAGACGGCAATCACCGTCATTTGTTTCACCGTGAAGGGCGGATCTTCCGCGCGTCCGAGCCCAAAAAAGGCGTAAATACCGGCAATTGTCACAAGAACGATCAGGAACAGCGTGATGGATCGCTCGCGGACGGCCAGCGCTGAGAGGTTGAAGCGATTTTCGCTCATGGCGTGTTCTCCGCCAGGACGGCACTACGTTGTACGGCAAGCCTGACGATTTCACCTTCATGCAGAAGGTGGGCACCTAATGCAACAATCTTCTCGCCGGGCTTCACAGCACCTGTGACCTGCACCGCATCTTCACCCACGCTCAGTACTTTGACGGGCGTCCACGCGACCTTTTCCGGTTGGGTGGAAATGCGCCAGACGCCCGGACCTTTGCCTGCATCATAGAGCGATGCCAGTGGGACCTGCATGACCTGACCTTCCGCTTTATTGTCCTGAATGTTAAGCGTGACGGTAGCCCCTAACGGTGCATTCGCCATTGCACCTTCCAGTACGTACCGTGCTTCAAAGGTGCGGGTTGTGGCGTCGGCTGAATCTGACAGCAGGCGCAGCGTCGCGGTGACCGGGTGTTTTTCATTGCCATAAAGTGTGGCTTGCGCTGCGCTGCCGACGGCAGGGCGCAACGTTTCCGGAAGCTGCACGAGCGCTTCACGCTGTCCTGCTCTGGCGAGCCTGATTACGACCTGCCCGGCACTGACAACCTGACCCGGTTCGGCGAGCGTCTCCATTACCACGCCGTCTGAATCCGCCAGCAGAACGGCATAGCCCGTAGCATTTTGCGCTACGTTGGCTTGTGCCCGGGCGGCGCTGAGATCGGCCCTGGCCGTATCGGCCGCCGCTTTGATCTGGTCATACTCCGAGGCAGACACGGCGCCGGAGGCCACAAGGCCGCGATAACGCGCCTCATCGCTGGAAGCTTTTCTCGCACGCGCCTGGGCCGCGTCCACCGCGCGTTGCTGTGCCTGGGCCTGTAATCTCAGGTCAACCGGATCCAGGCGCAGTAAGGGTTGCCCCTGTTTGACACTCTGTCCCGTATCAACCAGGCGTTCGAGGATTTTTCCCTGAACCCTGAAACCTAAATCGCTTTGTGTTCTTGCGACCACCACACCCGTAAAAGCGTGGAGAGACTCGTTCGCAAGCTCAACGGAGGCCGATCTGACAAGCGGTGGCCTGGTGCGTGGGTCATCACTCGCGGAAATATCGCCGCACGCCACAAGGGCAAACGGCAAGAGACAAACGGCAACGCGGGCTGAAGTGAGCCTGAGCATGGGAAACCTTTTTGGAATAACAGGACGGTATCCGCATTCTCTGACTAGTGACCAATATTGTCAATGGTCACAAATCAGGGGGCCAGGCTTCTTAAAATCAGTGAGGAGAGAAGTACCGCCGCAGTGGGGGCCATTTCGAGGTTGTACTGCAACTGAATGGGGTTAATGTAAGGGCACATCACCATGTGAATGGCATGGGTGACCTCGTCCAGCGGCGTTTTTCTTTCGAACTCGCCGGCCTGCCTGCCTTCTATAATGATGCTCTCGATCAGCTTCATCAGGCTTTCCGCGTACCTTTCTGTCGAAGGCCACTGCTCGCGTGCGGCAACGGCGGCAATGTCGTAAAGCTTACGGTCGTGGAAAAACAGTTCGCTTCCTGCCTCGGTGAGCGCTTTGAAAAGACGACGTAATTTCTCGCTTGCTGACGGCGCATCATTGATGGCGGAAAGCACTGCCGCCATAATCAGCTCCAGGCGGTTAGCGCAGATCACTTCACCAATTGCTTGTTTGGAATCGAAAAACTTATAAATGTAGGACTTTGAAAAACCGATGGATTTCGCCAGTTCGGCGACGGTGGTTTTCTCATAGCCGTAGTGACCGAAGTGCTCAAAAGCCGCTTCGACGATTTGCTCTCTGACAGAGTGGTCAAGGGGACCACGTGTTGATGGGGCGTTCATATTTTTAGTCATTATTTAAGCTTAGCGTGACGGGCTTTGATTGACAACGAGTGACCATTTTATACTTTGGTTACCTTCTGTTTTGTCATAAGCCATTCAGACTGGACAATCAACCAGATGGGGTAAGTGTATCACTGTTTTTCGCGCGCGATGGCATCTATCTGTGGCGATGTGTGAGGGTTTCAGTGCAATTCCTTTGCACTGAAACGAGAGTATTTTTCTTAAGGAGAGCGTGGACGTAATATTTTTTCAACGATGTGCAACAGACGTTTGCGTGTTACGAATCGGTGTAACTGCCCCAGTAGCCAGTTGCCACACCCGGTAATCAGATAGCTGCGGTTAGCATCGACAGCCCTTAATGCCAGGGTAACGACTTTATCCACTGGCATCCTTTTACCTACCGAGGCTTCTTCGGCATTGACCACATCAAAAAAGGCCGTGTCCGTTGCACCGGGGCAAAGCGCCAAAATGCGAATACCCTGTGTGCGGTATTCTGCCCAAAGCGCACTCGAGAAGAAGAGTAAAAAAGCTTTTGTTGCGCCATAAATCGCCATGTAGGGGTCCGGTTGTAGCGCCGCGGTTGAAGCCACATTGATGATCACCCCAGACCCTTTCTTGAGCATTCCGGGTAGTATCGCGTGAGTCAGTTCCACGGGTACCAGGCAGTTCACGTTTATCTCATCACGCTGACGATCGATGGACAGTTTTCCGAAGGGACCATAGGTGGCGAACCCGGCGCAATTGATCAGAATGTCGGGGTGACGTCTTAATTTATCCAGCCGTTCCGTAATGGCAGAAATGGCATCTGGTTCCACTAAGTCCTGGACAATAATAGCGATTGATACACCATGCGTTTTGACTAGCTCTGTAGCAAGTGCCTGTAGCTTTTTCTCGGAGCGGGCGATCAGAATCAATGACACGCCGCGGTTCGCAAGTTGCCGGGCGAAATCACGACCAATTCCCGATGACGCCCCGCTAATCAACGCTGTTTTTCCTGTATAATCAAAAGAATTCATATTTTAAATCCCGTATCCCTGATAGATGCAACACAGGATAAACCGTGCACTTAGGTACACGGTCAAGCGTGATTTTTACAAGGTGAGGGTGGCGCGATGCGAATTGGCGAACTGTGTGAGAAAACGGGATTGTCAAAAGAGACGGTACGTTACTATGAAAAGCAGGGGTTGTTAGAGAATATCCCGCAACCTAATCGTAGCAACAACTACAAAGTGTATTCCTCGGTCGATTTACAGCGATTGAAAATGATCAAGCATGCCAAAATGCTGGGCTTTACCTTAGCCGAAATATCAGATGTTTTAGCTGTTTGGGTCGATGACAAATTTACTGCAGAGCAAAAAAAAGCGTCTCTGCGCCGCAAGTTGCAGCAGCTGGAAGAGAAAGAAGCGGCGTTAATTGAACTCAGAGCCAGGATAACTAACGCCATTAATAAGGTTGGCGAACCTTGCGTAGATGAATTTTGATAGACCGAGAGAGGAGGCCGCAAAAACCGATGCGGCCTTATATGTCAGGCAGCCAGTTCAGGCATCTGTTCCTTTACGAAATCCAATACCTTCCTCGCGTCCAGAGAGGCATAGGGAAGACTCTCAATAATGGCGATTGAACGGGTATTCCCCACCGTTTCTTTTATCTCATCGAGTTTGTACTGAATATGCGGCGCAATGAGGAAACCATCGAAAGCGGGAGCGACACTGGCGAAATTATCCAGCCCTACAGCGCTAATCATCAGCGGATAGCCTTCGCGTTCTGCCAGAGACTGCATCTTTTTGGCGAGCGAGTTTGCGGTATTACCAAACAAACAACATATCAGAAGCTTTTTCATGTTTTGTTCCTCCTGAAAACCGCTCTTAGGGTAGTCCTGAGGGTGTTACCGAAATGCGTGCTGTCTCTTATTTCGGCGACAAATTAATGCTCTTTTAGCCAGTCGAGAAAAAACTGACTAAATGCCGTGACCTGAAGCGGCTGTAATTTGCGTTGTGGGTAAACAAACTGCAGCCCGACATCTTTGCGGTCGTAACGGCTAAACCCGGTGAAGCTGTCGGCAAACAGCACCATGAGCTTACCGCTCTCAACATCGTCTTTGACGTCCCACCACGATTTTCCTGCAATACCCGCGCCACTGAGCGCCAACTGACGAAGCAATGCTCCGTCGTCGCACACCATGGCAGGTTCTATACGAACGATGGTTTCTTCTCCCTCACTTTCAAAACGCCATTCGTTCATCACCACGCCCTGAGACTCAAGTGCCAGGCACCGGTGCTGGGCTAAATCGGCAAAGGTGGAGGGGGTACCGCGATCGTTAAGATACGCCCCGGAGGCGACCAGCACCCGATGATTCGGACGGATATTTCTGACGACAAGGCTGCTGTCCGGCAGGTTGCCGAAGCGAATGCTCATATCCAGCCGGTTAGCGACCAGATCCTCAACATGCTCCCTTAAGTAGATGAAAAATTTCACTTCAGGATGGCATCGGGAAAATTCAAGAACGGCGGGGCTAAGATACTGTCTGCCAAAGTCAGAGGGGGCAGAAAGGCGAATGTTGCCGCTGAGTACACCTTCTTTTTGCGTCAGTAACGACTCGGCGTGATGCATCTCTTCCAGCACGCGAAGCGCGGCATGGTAAAACTCTTCGCCTGCACGGGTCAGCGTAATGGCGCGCGTAGAACGATGGAACAGGCGTGTCTGGTAACGCTCTTCAATTGCTTTTAACCTGGCCGTCATGGTGGCAGGGGAAAGCGACAGGCGTCGTCCGGCGGCGGAAAGACCACCCGCCTCGGCAACTTCAACCAGTAATGCCATGTCTTCAAGTTTGCCCATTATTCATTTTTTCCGAAAAGTGCATCTGTTTTTGCTGTAATTATCAAAAGAAGAGGTGAGCTGTAAAGTGATTTCATCCAAACCACCCGAGATGAAATCATGAACCGTACTTCACTTTTTGAACGTTACAGGTTAGGTGAGCTAAACCTCAAAAATCGTATCGTTATGGCGCCGATGACCCGTGCGCGTTCCCTTCAGCCAGGAAATATTCCGACCTCACTGATGGCTGAGTATTACCGACAGCGTACCAGCGCGGGATTAATCATTACGGAAGCCACGCAGATCTCGCCTCAGGGCCAGGGATACTCATGGACACCCGGCATCCATTCGCCGGAGCAGGTTTCAGGATGGCAACTCACGACGGGCGCTGTGCATCAGGCGGGTGGGGTGATTTTTTCTCAGCTCTGGCACGTCGGCCGAATGTCGCACGCCAGTTTTCACAAGGACGGTAAGCCCGTCGCCCCTTCAGCACTGGCGCCGGACGCCAAAGTGTGGGTGGTGAATGAACAGGGGGAAGGTCAAATGGTTGACTGCCCGCAGCCGAGAACGCTCTCGCGAAAGGACATTCACAGCATCATCGCGGATTACCGCCAGGCGGCACTGAATGCTGTTCAGGCCGGGTTTGACGGCGTAGAGGTTCACGGCGGAAACGGCTATCTGATCGACCAGTTCCTGCGCCAAACCTCCAACAAACGTACGGATGAGTATGGCGGCACGCTTGCTAACCGGATCCGCTTTGCCCAGGACGTGTTGAACGCGATTGCGGAGGCTATTGGTCCCGAGCATACGGGCATCCGACTTTCACCGTTTATTACCCAACGTGGGATGAACGATCCGCAGGTGACGGAAGCCATACTCGCTCTCGCGGCCTGGTGTGAGCAAAAAGGGATCGCGTTCATCCACCTGGCGGAAGCTGACTGGGACGATGCGCCTCAGGTGCCTGATCATTTCCGTCAATCGCTTCGCGAGACGTTTAGCGGAACCCTTATCGTCGCAGGAAACTATGACCTTGATAAAGCGGAAAAAATACTTGCTGCCGGTTATGCCGATTTGATTGCGTTCGGACGACCATTTATTGCCAACCCGGATTTACCTCACCGGCTGGCGCACCAGTTGCCTCTGGCTCAGGTGCGAGACCCCGCCACGTTGTTTGGAGGCACTGCGACGGGATATACCGATTATCCAATATACAACCTGCAAGAGAATGATCTGCAGTTATCTAAGGAAGGTGCGAATAAGCAGGTCATTTCTTCCCAAGCTGACTCGCTGATTAAAATTTCGCGGATCTGGGCCGATTTTTTTCCCGCAAACACATCGAATCAGCCTATTTAGGCTATTTTTTCCACCATTTCTGGCGTTATTTCAGGTTTTTACTGAGATCTCTCCCTCTGACGTATCATTTGGTCCACTCGAAACAGGTTGGCCAGGGTGAATAACATCGCCAGTTGGTTATCGTTTTTCAGCAGCCCCTTGTATCTGGCTTTCACGAAGCCGAACTGCCGCTTGATGATGCGAAACGGGTGCTCCACCCTGGCACGGATGCTGGCTTTCATGTATTCGATGTTGATGGCCGTTTTGTTCTTGCGCGGATGCTGCTTCAAGGTTTTTACCCTGCCGGGACGCTCGGCGATCAGCCAGTCCACATCCACCTCGGCCAGCTCCTCGCGCTGTGGCGCTCCTTGGTAGCCGGCATCGGCTGAGACAAATTGCTCCTCTCCATGAAGCAGATTACCCAGCTGATTGAGGTCATGCTCGTTGGCCGCGGTGGTGACTAGGCTGTGGGTCAGGCCACTCTTGGCATCGACACCAATGTGGGCCTTCATGCCAAAGTGCCACTGATTGCCTTTCTTGGTCTGATGCATCTCCGGATCGCGTTGCTGCTCTTTGTTCTTGGTAGAGCTGGGTGCCTCAATGATGGTGGCATCCACCAAAGTGCCTTGGGTCATCATGACGCCTGCTTCGGCCAGCCAGCGATTGATGGTCTTGAACAATTGACGGGCCAGTTGATGCTGCTCGAGCAGGTGGCGGAAATTCATGATGGTGGTGCGATCCGGCAGGGCGCTATCCAGGGATAATCGGGCAAACAGGCGCATGGAGGCGATTTCGTACAGAGCATCTTCCATCGCGCCATCGCTCAGGTTGTACCAATGCTGCATGCAGTGAATGCGTAGCATGGTTTCCAGCGGATAAGGTCGCCGGCCATTACCAGCCTTGGGGTAAAACGGCTCGATGACTTCCACCATGTTTTGCCATGGCAGAATCTGCTCCATGCGGGACAAGAAAATCTCTTTTCTGGTCTGACGGCGCTTACTGCTGAATTCACTGTCGGCGAAGGTAAGTTGATGACTCATGATGAACCCTGTTCCATGGCTCCAGATGACAAACATGATCTCATATCAGGGACTTGTTCGCACCTTCCCTAACCTTCACACCGGAAATGAGCAAATGGCCTATAACCGTACTTTCGCTCTCGATATAAGCTGGAAAACGCTGCTGAAAGACGCGGGGCTTGAGCCAGTACGCATTCTCCGCAGGGCAGGATTACCTGACGATCTCTTTTTGCAAAAAGCGCGCGGACTCGATACGCATGAATACATCCGCTTCTGGAGCGCGCTGGAGGCCGAAACGAACCATCCTGCCTTTCCCGTACCGCTCATTGAGTTGATCTCAGCGGATGTGTTTGATCCACCACTTTTTGCCGCACTGTGTAGCAGCAATATGATGCAGGCTGTCCAGCGTCTGGCCAGATATAAACAGCTTATTGCACCCATGGTTCTGGAAACAACGGTGGAACAAAACGGCATCCTTACCGTTTCACCACGCTGGCTCTATGCGATAGCTATCCCGCCGTCTCTGCAGGTGGCAGAGCTGGGCTTCCTGCTCAAGCTTCTGCGGCTGGGGACCCGCGAACCGGTTAACCCCTTACAGGTCCGTGTCTCTGCACTGCCGTCAGCGGTTCAGAGCAGCCACTTTTCCCATTTCTTTGGAACTGACGTGCAATATGGAGAACAGCCTGCCATCAGCTTTTCCTCGACTGATGCTCTTCGGCCGTTTTTAACGGCAAATGAGGGGATGTGGCAGGTATTTGAACCAGAACTTCAGCGTCGTCTCAGTCAGTTAAATGAACTGGCTTCAACCGCCGAGCGCGTTCGTGCGGTACTCCTGGAACTTATTCCCGGTAACGAAGCGACTATTGAAAAAGCGGCGGAGCGTCTGGGAATGAGCAAACGCACGCTGCAACGCAGGCTTGAGCAGGAAGGGGGCAACTTTCGCAACCTTGTTAATGCTTGTCGCGAACACCTGGCCCGTCATTATCTTCGTAATACGCGTCTTTCCGGGTATGAGATCGCATTTTTGCTTGGCTTTGAAGATCCTAACTCATTCTATCGCGCATTTATGACCTGGACGGGCCAGACCCCTGAAGCGGCCAGGACAGCCATGCGTCTTGAGTAAACAGGTGCATATTTATCGCTCGATGGCGCAGTTTGCGAGTCATATGGCGCGGTACGCTAGTTAACGTAGGGCCTAAGGAGGGCAAAATAACGACAGTCTACTCACCGAGGTATTTATGTTTACTCAGGACAAGAAAACCGCGCTGGTCACCGGTGCATCGTCAGGTATGGGCAAAGTCATCGCCCGTCGTCTTATTCAGGATGGCTATCAGGTTTACGCTGCTGCCCGTAGCGTTGAGAAAATGAACGATCTCGCCCAGCTTGGTGCGCGCGCTCTGCGGATGGATATCTCGCGTGATGAAGACATTTTGGCTGCAGTAGATACCATCGTGTCGCAGACAGGTGGGGTTGACGTACTGGTCAACAATGCGGGTTTTGGGCTCTATGGACCGGTAGAAGAGATCGGTATTGATGAAGCTCGCTATCAGTTTGAGGCGAACGTGTTTGGAGCGGCCCGCCTTACGCAACTGCTGCTCCCGGCCATGCGCGCCAGACGCCGTGGTTACATTATCAATATCACTTCAATAGGAGGGAAAATTTACACCCCCCTGGGAGCCTGGTATCACGCTACGAAACATGCACTCGAAGGATGGTCTGACTGTCTGCGTCTTGAAGTGGCTGAATATGGAATTAAGGTTGTGATTGTTGAACCGGGTTTAATCGAGACAGGCTTTGGTGAAGTGGTCAGCGGCAGTATTGTCAAACGTTCAGCTAGTGGCCCTTATGGTCATCTGGTGGGGAAGGTGGCGAACTCGGTCAAAAATGCTTACGGGAATGGCAGAGGCAGCGACCCGAAGGTGATTGCGGACGTGGTTGCCCGCGCCGTTAACAGTCCTCATCCACGTACACGTTATGCTGCCGGCAAGTATGCAAAGATGCTCATCCGCATGCGCGTCTGGTTGGGTGACCGTCTGTTCGATCGCGTTATTCTTAGCCAGACCCGATGATCCGAGCGCCGAGGATAAAAAAAACTCGGCCTCCGTATGCGCCGCTACACAATGCTGTAAACACCGGCTCCCCAGTATCCCTTACCCGGGCGAGTCTGTTCTTTCCAGCCTAATGCGATCAGTTCTTTTGCAATAAACCGGTTCATGATCCCGTGTCCCATGAGCAAGACGGGTCCGTCGGAGCCCTTAGCCGCCGTCACGAGGAGCTCTGCCGCCTTAACGGCACGACTTTTTGCCATTCTTACGCACTCTACCTCTCCAGACAGGCCGCAGAGCCAAAGCACACGAAATAACGCTGCCCAATGAAAAGGCGATAACCGCAACCCCGGGATACGGAATACCGGTAGCTCCGCCTCCCGAAACACGTCATCAATGAAGCCGGGTTCACACCCCAGTTTTTTTAGCGATGAGAGGGCTCTCGGAAGCGGACTGCTGATGAAGGTGAGTGCGCGATAAATCAGCACTTTACTGATTTCCGGCGGCATATCGCGGCCCGTAGAAGAGAGATTATAGTTGTCGATCCATTCCGGCATTTCCCTGCACGACACTTTTGGCGCGCCTGCGTATTTGGGCTTTCCATGTCGCATCAAAATAATTTCCATAAAAATCTTATCGTCTGTCATCCACTCGTCCGCAGGCAGACTAGCGCGTTCTGGCGAAAATGTTCTACCACTTGTTTTAGTGGGGAGCACGCGTTCTATATAACGAGCAGGGGGAAGGCATCTATCCGGCCTACATCATTAGTCATTCGAAGTATAGTTTTAACCAACTGAAATATAAATGATATAAAAAAAATACCCACACAAACTTGGACAAATAACTACAATTGTGTAAGTTTTAATTATGCGATTACGCCACGTTATATACAGCCGGGATGTGACCCATGAGCACGTTGCACACTGTCGTGAGTCGTTTTGTGAATTACTACACCGCACTGGATAGCCAGCCACCCTCTGCGCTGGCTGAGCTTTATCATTCAAATGCCACGCTTATCGATCCGTTCGGCGAGCATCAGGGAATTTTTGCGCTTCAGCGCTATTTCACCCATCTGCTGGCCAATGTCGAAGATTGCCGTTTCACTATCGATCCGCCGCTGTGCAGCGAAAGCTGCTTTGCGGTCACCTGGGTAATGCACTGGTCGCACCCGCGCATTGCGGGTGGAGAGCCGCTCGAACTGCCGGGGTGTTCGGTAGTGGAGACGGAAAACCATCTCATCACACGTCAACGTGATTACTACGATGCAGGAGAGATGCTCTACGAACACCTTCCTCTGCTTGGCTGGGCGGTACGCGGCGTGAAGCGGAGGGTGAAATCATGAAGACGGTGCTCATTACTGGCGCAAGCTCGGGTATTGGCGCCGGGCTGGCGAAATCATTTGCCGCTGACGGCTACCACGTGATTGCCTGCGGGCGCGACCCTGCACGTCTTGAAGCCCTGCACCAGAGTTGCCCCAATCTTACCGTTCGCCTGTTCGATATGACAGACAGGGACGCCTGTCGCCAGGCCCTGACCGGCAGCTATGCCGATTTGATCATTCTTTGCGCCGGTACCTGCGAATACCTCGATCATGGCGAGGTAGATGCGGCGCTGGTGGAACGCGTTATGGCGACAAACTTCATCGGCCCGGTGAATTGCCTTGAGGTGCTGCAGTCGCAGATGGCTGTTGGCAACCGTGTGGTGCTGGTGAGCTCGATGGCCCACTGGCTTCCATTTCCACGCGCGGAGGCCTACGGCGCGTCCAAAGCGGCGCTGAGCTGGTTTGCCGAGAGCTTGCGTCTTGACTGGGAGCCAAAAGGGATTGCTGTCACGGTTGTTTCTCCGGGTTTTGTTGACACGCCTCTGACGCGCAAAAATGATTTTGTCATGCCTGGCCGGGTGACTGTCGACGACGCGGTTAAGGCGATCCGCACCGGGCTGGCGGCAGGAAAAATGCATATCGCGTTTCCTGACGGTTTCGGCCTGATTATGCGATTACTCTCCGGACTGCCTGCGTTTCTTCAGCGTGCGCTGCTGCGCAGGATGGTGCGTTCATGAACATTGCGATTATCGGCAGCGGCATCGCCGGCCTGACCTGCGCCTGGCGCCTGGCCGGGCACCATCGGGTGACGCTGTTTGAAGCGGGAGCCACGCCCGGCGGCCATACCGCAACGGTTGACGTGACGACACCTCAGGGCACATACGCGATCGATACCGGGTTTATCGTCTACAACGACCGCACCTACCCGCGGTTTATGGGGCTACTCAGCGAGCTGGGCATCAGCGGGCAAAAAACGCAGATGAGCTTTTCGGTGCACAATCCCGCGACGGGGCTGGAGTACAACGGACACACCCTGACATCGCTGTTTGCCCAGCGTCGAAATCTGGCGAATCCGACGTTCTGGCGGCTGCTCGGGGAGATCGTCCGCTTCAATCGGCTGGCGAAAGAGACGCTGGCTGGGGAGGTGGACCCGAATGCCACGCTACAAACGTTTCTGGAGCAGCACGGCTTCACGCCGTTTTTTGCGCGCCACTACATTCTGCCGATGGGGGCCGCCATCTGGTCATCGTCGTTGCAGGAGATGAAGCGTTTCCCCTTGCCGCTCTTTTTACGCTTCTTTCACCATCATGGCCTGCTGGATATCACCCATCGCCCGCAGTGGTACGTGGTACCCGGCGGCTCGCGGGAGTATATCCGCGCCATGCTGGACAAATTGGGCAACCGCATGACGCTACACCTCAACGTGCCGGTGCAGCGGGTGAGCCGCCACGCGCACGGGGTTACGCTTCAGCTTGAAAACGCCAGCCATACCTTCGACCAGGTCATTTTTGCCTGCCACTCCGACAGTGCCCTGGCGATGCTTGATGACCCCACGCCCGCAGAGCGCGAGGTGCTGGGCGATATCGGCTGGCAGCGCAACGAGGTCGTTTTACACGGCGATCCGCGCTGGCTGCCGGTTCGGCAGCGGGCATGGGCCAGCTGGAACTACCGCCTGAGCGAACACGAGCAGGCCAGCGCCTGTGTTACCTACAACATGAATATTTTGCAGGGGTTGCCTGTGGGTAGCCCGCTGTTCTGCGTCACCCTGAACCCGGACACGCCGATGGATGAACGCTTCGTTCTGCAACGTTTTGTTTATGAACATCCGCTTTTTAACCCGAAAAGTTGGCGGGCACAGGCGCGGCGGGGCGAGATCAACGGCCACCAGAGAAGCTGGTTTTGCGGGGCCTACTGGTACAACGGTTTTCATGAAGATGGCGTGCGCAGCGCGCTGGACGTGGTCAATGCGATAGCGTCCGGAGAGGGGAACTGAGATGAACAGCTGCCTCTATCATGGCGTACTGCGCCACCGTCGCCTTCAGCCGAAAACCCATGAATTTCGCTACAGCGTCTTTATGGCCTGGCTGGAGCTGGATGAACTGCCGCTGCTGGCCTCCGTCGGCGTGCGGCGCAATCGCTTTGCCGCCGCCGCGTTTTATGACGCGGACTATCCGCTCGGCTTGCCGCTCAAAGAGAACGTGCTGAACAGGCTGGAAAGCCTGACCAGAGAACGCCCGGACGGGCGGGTGATGCTTCTGACACAGTTGCGCTATTTCGGCTTTCATTTCAATCCGGTCAACTTTTACTACTGCTACGACGGGAAGGGAATGCTGCGCTGGGTGCTGGCGGAGGTTCGCAACACGCCGTGGAATGAACGTCATTACTATGCCGTTAACGGACAAAATGCGCAGCCCACCGAAAAAGCGTTTCACGTTTCCCCCTTCAACCCGATGGACATGGTCTATCACTGGCGCTTTAACGACCCGGATAACACGCTGCATATGCACATTGAAAATCATCAGGAAGGGAAAGTTTTCGATGCCACGCTGGCGCTACGCCGGGCGCCTCTGACACGCCCGGCACTGCGCTCACTGCTATTGCGCATCCCGCTCATGACCCTGAAAACCGTTTTTGCCATTTACTGGCAGGCGCTGCGCCTGTGGCTCAAGCGTGTGCCGCTGTATAACCATCCCGTCAGCAGGAGTGAACGCTCATGACCGATCCTGTCTTTGCGCTTGAACCCGATATCCCGCGCAACGTCCGCATCGCGCGCTGGCTGCTTTTTCGTTTGCTAAGCGGTATTCGCGGCGGCTCGCTGACGCTGCGCGAAGGGGCACAAACTTTCCATTTTGGCGAGACATCCTCCGCGCTGCATGCGGATGTGCAAATCCTTTCTCCCGGCGTCTACTGGCGTGTCTTAACCGGCGGTAGCCTTGCCGCGGCAGAAGCCTGGATGGACGGCGAATGGGAAACCACGCAACTCACGCCGCTTCTGGAGCTGTTGGCGCTTAACGGCGAGGTGCTTGGCCGTCTGGAGAAAGGATTCCGTTTTCTCGGCAAGCCTCTGGAGCGCTTACGTCACTGGACTCGGCGTAACTCCCGCGCGCAGGCACGTGAAAATATTGCCGCCCATTACGATTTGGGCAACACCTTTTATGCCCATTTTCTGGATAAGGAGCTGCTCTATTCCAGCGCGCTATTTACCGCGGACGAGCAGGATCTTACGGCGGCGCAGCAGGCAAAAATGGCGCGTTTGTGCGAACAACTGGCTCTGAATGAGACCGATCACCTGCTGGAAATTGGCACGGGCTGGGGTGCGATGGCGGAATACGCCGCGCGTCACTACGGCTGTCGGGTAACCACTACCACGCTGTCGAAAGAGCAATATCTCTGGGCGACGGAGCGGATCGCCCGCGCTGGATTGCAGGATCGCGTCGAGGTACTGCTTTGCGATTACCGTGACCTTACCGGGCAGTATGACAAGCTGGTCTCAATAGAGATGATTGAAGCCGTAGGGCAGCGCTACTTGCCAGTGTTCTTCCGTACCTGCCAGGCGCGGCTGCGTCCAGGAGGTCGCATGGCAATTCAGGCCATTACCATTCAGGACCAGCGCTATCGCGACTACAGCAAAAGCGTCGATTTCATCCAGCGCTATATTTTCCCCGGCGGCTTCTTGCCGAGCATTACCGCGATGAATGAGCTGATGACACGCCACACCGATTTCGTGGTGCGTAATCTCTTCGACATGGGGCCTGACTACGCCCGCACGCTGGCCCACTGGCGGCAGCGCTTTGTCCATACCTGGCAGGAGATTGAAAAACTTGGGTTCGACGATCGTTTTCGCCGGATGTGGCTTTACTACTTTGGCTACTGCGAAGCCGGGTTTAACGCCCGCACCATTAGCGTAGTGCAGTTGACCGCTGAGCGCGTATGAAACGATACATTCAGGTCTTCCTGCTGGCCATAGCGTTCGATCTTTACTGGGCGCTGGTGGTGCTTTTTCGAGAACATGGCCTGATTATCTGGCTCGCGCTGGCGATCCTTGCCTGTCTGTTGTTGCCGTCAGCATACCGTCTGTACGCAATCGGTCTGGCCGCAGCGGGCTGCCTGCTGGATGCGCTCTGGGCATTAACGGGGCTGATTTCCTTCAGGAGCGAGTCCCTGATACCGCTATGGATAGTGGCATTGTGGCTGATGTTCGCCACCGTCTGGACACAGCTTACGCTCACTACGACCTTACCCGGCTGGCTGCTGACTCTGCTGGCAGCCACAGGAGGACCGGTGGCGTACCTGATTGGCGAGCGACTGGGGGCCATCACGTTTCTGGAGCCGACCTTTATCGTCGTCAGTTGGATGGTGCCGGGCTGGCTGGTGTTGATGCTGTTTTTCCACCTGCTATTGGGGAGACAAAAATGAGGTCTGCCGTTTTGCTTATCTGGCTGATGACCATGTCCCCTCTGGTTCAGGCGGCCGACTGGCTGGCCTGGCGTAAGGTAGGGGATGCCACGCTGACGTGGGGACCGTTCACCGTCTATACCTCCCAGCTGCGTACTCCCGATGGTCGATACAGCCGGGAAAATCAGGATCAGGCGCTAATTATTACCTATGCGCGCGATATCGATGGCGAAGAGCTGGTTGAAGCGACCCGCGACCAGTGGAAGGCTCAGGGGATCCTGGCGCAGGAACCGCAAAGCGAAGCCTGGCTGCGTATGCTTCAGTCACTGTGGCCGGATGTCAGACCGGGTTCGCAACTGGCATTTGTCCTCAATGATAAGCAGGGGCAGTTCTGGTATCGCGAGCCCACTTCCCAGAAAAGTTTTATTCCCCTGGGACCACGCCAGTCAGAAGCATTCAGTACTCGCTTTCTGGCGATCTGGCTTGGCCCACGCACGCAGTATCCAGACCTGCGTCAGCAGTTAATCGGAGGCCAAAAATGAAACGTATCCTGATGATGGCGCTGGCATTCTTGATGCTGCTGGCCGGCTGTAGCACCGACGTGACCGAGTATCGCCAGCAGCAGCCACGGCTCGATATCTTCCACTATTTCCAGGGCAAAACCGAAGCGTGGGGGATGGTGCAGGATCGCAGCGGCAAGCAGATCCGCCGTTTTCATGTGGAGATTACCGGGGACGTTATCGGCGATACGCTGACGCTCAATGAACACTTTGTTTATGACGACGGTGAAAAGCAGCAGCGGGTCTGGCAAATCCGCCGCGTGGGGAACGATCGCTACGAGGGAACGGCAGGGGACATTGAAGGGGTTGCCACCGGACAGGCAGCAGGCAACGCCTTTAACTGGCATTACAGCATGAATGTGAAGGCGAACGGCAGTACCTGGCTGCTCAAGTTTGACGACTGGATGTACCTGCAGGATGAGACACATCTGTTCAACAAAACCGAGATGAAGAAGCTAGGCGTCACCGTCGCCACGGTGACGCTGTTCTTTACCCGGAAGGGGGAGTGATTCGCCGTTATGCGAGCTCTTTGCGAATAATCTCCGCCCCGGCGCTCAGGGCCTTCAGTTTACCGTTGGCAACCTGACGGGAAAGAGGAGCCATACCGCAGTTGGTTGACGGGTAAAGCTTATCGGCATCAACAAACTGCAGGGCTTTACGCAGCGTATCGGCCACTTCTTCTGGCGTTTCGACGCTGTTAGTGGCGACATCAATCGCGCCAACCATCACTTTTTTACCGCGGATTAGCTCCAGCAGATCCATCGGTACGCGGGAGTTGTGGCACTCCAGGGAGATAATGTCGATGGTAGAGGTCTGCAGTTTAGGGAAGGCCTCTTCGTACTGGCGCCACTCCGAGCCGAGCGTCTTTTTCCAGTCAGTGTTGGCTTTAATACCGTACCCGTAGCAGATATGTACCGCCGTTTCACATTTCAGGCCTTCAACGGCGCGTTCCAGCGCGGCGATGCCCCAGTCGTTGACCTCATCAAAGAAGACGTTAAACGCTGGCTCATCAAACTGAATAATATCGACGCCAGCTGCTTCTAATTCTCTTGCTTCCTGATTCAGGATTTTGGCGAACTCCCAGGCCAGCTTTTCACGGCTTTTATAGTGCGCGTCGTAAAGGGTGTCGATCATGGTCATCGGCCCAGGCAGGGCCCATTTGATTGGCTTGTCCGTGAGCTGGCGTAGGTACTTCGCGTCATCCACGAATACCGGTTTCTGGCGCGCAACGGCAGAGACCACGGTCGGCACGCTGGCGTCATAGCGGTTACGAATGCGTACGGTCTGGCGGTTTTCAAAATCAACGCCGCTCAGGTGTTCAATAAAGGTGGTGACAAAGTGCTGGCGGGTTTGTTCACCGTCGCTGACGATATCAATACCCGCACGGATCTGCTCATCCAGAGATAAACGAAGTGCGTCCTGTTTCCCCGTGAGTAATTCCAGATCCTGTAATTTCCAGGGTGACCACAGCGTTTCAGGTTGAGCAAGCCAGGTCGGCTTAGGCAGGCTGCCAGCCGTAGAAGTCGGGAGCAATGTTTTCATAGTAAAAGACCTTTTTTAATGTATTAAAGCGTGTAGTTATCAGACCACTGCTCAAGAATGTGTTGGTAAGGCTTAATGAAGTATTCTTCGGTAAATCGACCCTGTTCAATCGCCAGACGGCTTCGCTCTTCGCGGTCATAAACAATTTTTGTTAATGAGTGATCCTGCTGGTTCAGATCCGGTCGATAGAAAAGTCCCGCCGCCGAGTTAGCGTTATAAATTTCCGGGCGATAGATTTTCTGGAACGTTTCCATCGTGCTGATGGTGCCGATCAGTTCCAGATCGGTGTAATCACTCAGCAAATCGCCGGTAAAAAAGAACGCAAAAGGTGCGACGCTGTTTTCAGGCATGAAATAGCGTACGTTAAGGCCCATCTTCGCGAAGTACTGTTCTGTTAAAGACTCTCCATCTGGCTGATACTCGATGCCGAGCACAGGGTGCTCGTTCCCCGTACGACGGTAGGTGTCTTTGCTGGAGACGCTCAGGCAAATTACAGGTGCCTTTTTGAAATTATCTCTGTACTCAGATGAGCTCATAAAATGGCGGAAGATATTGCCATGCAGCTCGCCAAATTTTTCCGGAATGCTGAAGTGTTGCTGGTTCTTGTTGTGCTCGAGCAGCAGCACGCTGAAATCATAATCCCGCACATACGACGAGAAGTTATTCCCGACAATGCCAGGGATACGCTGGTTGTTTTTCTTGTCGACAATGGTGGTCTGCAGTATCTCAATGGCCGGGAATGCTTTCTCAGCACCGATGTTCATCTCAACTGAAATGATTTCAAGTTCGACCGCATAGCGATCGGCATTTGGGTTATCCCAGCGCGCCAGGGCGTTAAAACGGTTGTTGATCATCACCAGCGTATTGCGCAGGTTTTCCTGACGCTTTTCCCCGCGCGCCAGGTTGGCAAAGTTGGTGGTCGTACGCGTATTTTCAGACGGGTTGTAATTCTCATCGAAGCAACTGCGCTTAAGGGTATATGTGAAAGCTTTGCTCATTGTGGTTATGCATCCTAAGTTCATGTTGCTAAGAAGTTACCGATGCATAATTTATGCCTGAGCCCGCGGCGCAGGGGAAGTGACTTAATTTCAATGCAACATGAGGGAAGTTCATGATGTTGATCACATTTTCTGACCGCGCTAGATCATCATGAATTTTTTAGCGAAACAGACTGCTTCTTGCTTGCCGATGTAGGGTCCGTAGTTGTCGATTACGCTGTAGCCATTCCGCACATAGAAATTCACAGCGCGCCTGTTCACTTTTCGTGTTTCAAGCAAGATTTCACCGTAGCCTAAATTTTGCGCAGAGGCTTCAAGAAAAGCCAGTAAAGCCTGCCCAATACCGGGTTCGCTTCTGTCGGAGTACATTCGCTTAAGTTCGGCAACCTGCCCGGAGAGCGGGCGCAATGCCGCACATCCCACGGCGTCACCCTTGTCATTTTTAGCGACAACCCACAGCGTGCGTTCGGCCATCATGGCGTCGACGTTAAAATGTTGTGTACCGCCATCCCCGGTAATCGCTGCCAGTTCTGATGACAGATTTTCAATGAGGCGTTGGGATTCGGACGCGTGCAGGTCTGCGACTTTAATCTATATCATGGGTGTATCCCGTGTGCTTTATTGGCAGCCGCAAAATTATCAGACAGTTAAGGCGAGCTGTCCTATGTTTTACTTATGTTTCGGCACGGGCTTAATGACGGTATAATCCCCAAAATTTCCAATCGGTTTAGAAACGATCATGACAAAACTCACCTTACAAGAGCAGATGCTGAAAGCAGGCCTGGTCAGCAGCAAGAAAGCGGCGAAAGTGCAGCGCACGGCAAAGAAATCACGCGTTCAGGCGCGTGAAGCTCGGGAAGCGGTTGAAGAGAACAAGAAAGCGCAGATCGAGCGCGATAAACTGCTGAGCGAGCAGCAAAAACAGGCAGTACTGGCGAAAGAGTTTAAAGCCCAGGTGAAACAGTTGATTGAGATGAACCGCATCACCGTTTCAAGGGGCAACATCACCTTTAACTTCACCGACGGTAATCTGATCAAGAGAATCGAGGTTGATAAGCAGACTCAAACTCAGTTGATTAACGGTCGTCTGGCGATTGCCCGCCTGGTCATCAACGCCAGCGGTGACTGCGAATACGCAATTATCCCGGCTGTGGTGGCAGACAAAATTGCCCAGCGCGATGCCGACAGTATCGTATTAAACAGCGCGCTCAGCCAGGAAGAGCAGGACGAAGACGATCCGTACGCGGACTTCAAAATCCCGGACGATTTGATGTGGTAAATCCCCTTCAGAACGGGGCGGCGTGACGGGCGTTAACCGGCTCTCCGCTCACGGGATGAATAAAATTCAATTCGCAGGCATGCAGCATCAGCCGGGGCGCGTCTTCCGCTCCCGGCGCTTCGAGACCACCATACAGATCGCAGCCCAGAATCGGGTGCCCCAGCTGCTGGCAGTGAATGCGCAACTGGTGGGTTCGCCCGGTCTCCGGGGTGAGTTTCACCCGTGTTAACGGCAGTCCCGTCTCCTGATAAAACCTTTCCACCACCCGATAGTGGGAGCGGGCGGGTTTACCATTTTTCGCGCAGATCGACATCAATGGGAATAGCGCCGGATCTTTGGCAATCGGCGCATCAATTACACCTTCGTCATTTTCAACATGTCCGCAAAGCAGGGCGCTGTAGACTTTCTCCACGCTGCGCTGGCTGAACTGTTCGCACAGTGCGGCATTGATGGCTTTATTGCGCGCAACCACCATCAACCCTGAGGTACCAAAATCCAGGCGGTGTACCAGCGTGCAGCCAGGGAACGTCTGGACCAGACGATAATGGACAGAATCGAGGTTTTGCGGATTTTTGCCCGAGAGGCTGAGCAGACCGGAAGGCTTATTGATCAGCAGCAGATGTTCATCCTGCCAGAGGATCTCGATGTTGTCGTGACACGGTGGGGCAATAAAAGAATCAATAATCGCAGACATCAGGCCGCCCGGCTGGAGAGTGGGAGCGGATGATAACTAAATGCGGAGAAAAGAAAAACCCTCCCACCGGGCGGTGAGAGGGGAATATCTTAAGCAGCTACGAAACTGTCGATAGCAGATTTCGCATCGGTCTGCGCTTTGGTCGCCATTTCAGGACCGTAGGCAATACCTTCAGCGAACACGAAGTTCACATCAGTGATACCGATGAAGCCCAGGAAAACGGTCAGATATGGTGCAACCAGGTCGGTTGGGGTGTCTTTGTGGATACCGCCACGGCTGGTCAGTACGATCGCACGTTTACCTTTTACCAGGCCTTCAGGACCGTTCTCGGTGTAACGGAAGGTTACGCCAGCACGCGCCACCAGGTCGAAATAGTTCTTCAACTGAGTTGGGATGTTGAAGTTGTACATTGGGGCGTTAATGACGATAACGTCGTGCGCCTGCAGCTCAGCAATCAGTTCGTCGGACAGGGCCAGAGCTTCCTGCTGACGTGGGCTCAGTGGTGCATCGCTTGGACGCAGCGCGCCAACCAGCTCGCCGTCCAGCACAGGAATTGGGTTTGCAGCCAGGTCACGCACGGTGATTTCGTCAGCAGAATGCTGTTCACGCCACTGTTCAACGAAGTAATCAGACAGCTGACCAGACTGAGAGTACCCTGCCAGAATACTGGATTTCAAAACTAATACTTTGCTCATGGGTGATTCCTGTTATTGCATTTGATTGAAGGGGGTTGCCCCGTTGCTTGTTGACACTCTATTCACAATCCTGCCATAGAGATAGCGCAATATATCGAAGCCTATGTTCGAATTTTTTGAATAAGGCGCTGAAAGCACCAATGTGGTACTCTATAGCAATCATTAAAAAGAGATTTTACCTGGCAGTGCACTGCCCGTTAACGCTATGACAGAACAACAAAAACTCACCTTCGCGATGCTCCTGCAACAGCTTGATTCGCTGACGCTGCGTGATAAACAGCGCTTTGCCCGACGTTTACACGGCGTGAAGAAGGTTAAAAATCCTGATGCACAACAGGCCATTTACCAGGAGATGGCAAAAGAGATTGAACAGGCGGCAGGGAAAGTTGTGCTGCGTGAAGCTGCGCGTCCGGCGATCAATTACCCGGATAACCTGCCCGTCAGTCAGAAAAAACAGGACATCCTCGAAGCTATCCGCGATCACCAGGTGGTGATTGTCGCCGGCGAAACCGGTTCGGGGAAAACCACCCAGCTGCCGAAAATCTGTATGGAGCTGGGCCGCGGGATCAAAGGGCTGATTGGCCACACCCAGCCGCGTCGTCTGGCGGCGCGTACTGTTGCGAACCGTATTGCCGAAGAGCTGCAAACGGAGCCGGGCGGCTGCATCGGTTACAAGGTGCGATTCAGCGACCACGTTAGCGATAACACTATGGTCAAACTGATGACCGACGGTATTCTGCTGGCGGAAATCCAGCAGGATCGCCTGCTGATGCAGTACGACACCATCATTATTGACGAAGCGCACGAACGCAGTCTGAACATCGACTTCCTGCTCGGCTACCTGAAAGAGCTGCTGCCGCGTCGCCCGGATCTGAAAATCATCATCACCTCCGCAACCATCGACCCGGAACGCTTCTCGAAGCATTTCAACAATGCGCCGATTATCGAGGTGTCAGGACGCACGTATCCCGTGGAAGTGCGCTATCGCCCGATTGTGGAAGAGGCGGATGATACCGAGCGTGACCAGCTGCAGGCTATTTTCGATGCCGTTGACGAACTGGGTAACGAAAGCGCGGGTGATATTCTGATCTTTATGAGCGGCGAGCGCGAAATTCGCGACACCGCCGATGCGCTCAGCAAGCGCGACCTGCGCCACACGGAGATCCTGCCGCTGTACGCGCGTCTGTCAAACAGCGAACAGAACCGCGTGTTCCAGGCGCACAGCGGGCGACGTATCGTGCTGGCGACCAACGTGGCGGAAACCTCGCTGACCGTACCGGGGATCAAATACGTTATCGACCCGGGTACGGCGCGTATCAGTCGCTATAGCTACCGTACCAAAGTTCAGCGCCTGCCGATTGAGCCGGTCTCCCAGGCCTCGGCGAACCAGCGTAAGGGCCGCTGTGGTCGTGTGTCAGAAGGGATCTGTATTCGTCTTTACTCTGAGGACGATTTCCTGTCGCGTCCGGAATTTACTGACCCGGAAATTCTGCGCACCAACCTGGCGTCCGTTATCCTGCAGATGACTGCCCTGGGGCTGGGCGACATCGCGGCGTTCCCGTTCGTGGAAGCGCCGGACAAACGCAACATTCAGGACGGTGTACGTCTGCTGGAAGAGCTCGGCGCTATTACCACCGATGAGCAGGCAACGGCTTATAAGCTGACGCCGCTGGGCCGTCAGCTCAGCCAGTTGCCGGTCGACCCGCGTCTGGCGCGTATGGTGCTGGAAGCACAAAAACACGGCTGCGTGCGTGAAGCGATGATCATCACCTCGGCGCTCTCCATTCAGGATCCGCGTGAACGTCCGATGGACAAACAGCAGGCGTCTGATGAAAAACACCGCCGCTTCCACGATAAAGAGTCCGATTTCCTCGCCTTCGTGAACCTGTGGAACTACCTCGGTGAGCAGCAGAAAGCGCTCTCCTCGAACCAGTTCCGCCGCCAGTGTCGCGTGGATTTCCTCAACTACCTGCGCGTACGCGAGTGGCAGGATATCTACACCCAGCTCCGCCAGGTGGTGAAAGAGCTGGGCATTCCGGTCAACAGTGAACCGGCGGAATACCGGGAAGTGCATATCGCACTGCTGACTGGTTTGTTGTCCCATATCGGGATGAAGGACGCAGAAAAGCAGGAGTATACCGGCGCGCGTAACGCCCGTTTCTCCATCTTCCCCGGTTCCGGCTTATTCAAAAAACCACCGAAATGGACCATGGTGGCCGAGTTGGTGGAAACCAGCCGTCTGTGGGGGCGAATTGCGGCGCGTATCGATCCGGAATGGGTTGAGCCGGTGGCGCAACATCTGCTGAAACGCTCGTACAGTGAGCCACACTGGGAGCGTGCGCAGGGCGCGGTAATGGCAACTGAGAAGGTGACCGTCTACGGTCTGCCTGTCGTGGCCGCGCGTAAGGTCAACTACAGCCAGATCGATCCGGCGCTGTGCCGCGAGCTGTTTATCCGCCATGCGCTGGTGGAAGGTGATTGGCAGACTCGCCACGCCTTCTTCCGCGAAAACCTCAAACTGCGCGCCGAGGTGGAAGAGCTGGAACACAAATCCCGCCGTCGCGACATTTTGGTGGACGACGAGGCGCTGTTTGAGTTTTACGATCAGCGCATCAGCCATGATGTGATCTCTGCCCGTCACTTCGACAGCTGGTGGAAGAAGGCCAGCAAAGAGACGCCAGACCTGCTCAACTTTGAGAAGAGCATGTTGATTAAGGAAGGGGCGGAGTCAGTCAGCAAACTTGATTACCCGAACTTCTGGCATCAGGGCAACCTCAAGCTGCGGTTGACCTATCAGTTTGAACCCGGCGCAGACGCGGATGGGGTGACCGTACACATTCCGCTACCACTGTTAAACCAGGTGGAAGAGAGCGGGTTCGAGTGGCAAATTCCTGGCCTGCGTCGCGAACTGGTCATTGCATTAATCAAATCGCTGCCTAAACCGGTGCGCCGCAACTTTGTGCCTGCGCCAAACTATGCGGAAGCCTTTTTAGGCCGCGTCACACCGCTGGAACTGCCGCTGCTGGACGCGCTGGAGCGTGAATTCCGACGCATGACCGGCACGACCATCGACCGCGATGACTGGAACTGGGATCAGGTGCCCGATCACCTGAAAATCAGCTTCCGCGTGGTGGACGATAAAAACAAAAAGCTGCAGGAAGGGCGTTCCCTGACCGAATTGAAAGAGGCGTTGAAAGGCAAAGTCCAGGAGACGCTTTCTGCGGTTGCGGATGACGGTATCGAGCAGAGCGGATTGCACATCTGGAGTTTTGGTCAGCTTCCGGAAAGCTACGAGCAGAAGCGCGGTAACTATAAGGTGAAGGCCTGGCCTGCGCTGGTCGATGAGCGCGACAGTGTGGCGATCAAGCTGTTTGATAACCCGCAGGAACAGCAACAGATGATGTGGCGCGGCCTGCGCCGCTTGCTGCTATTGAATATCCCGTCGCCGATTAAGTATCTGCACGAGAAGTTACCGAACAAAGCCAAACTGGGGCTGTACTTTAACCCATACGGTAAAGTGCTGGATCTGATCGACGACTGCATCTCCTGCGGCGTGGACAAACTGATCCACGAGGCGGGTGGTCCGGTCTGGACGGAAGCAGGTTTTGCTCAGCTTCATGACAAGGTGCGCGCGGAGCTGAACGACACGGTGGTAGATATTGCCAAACAGGTCGAGCAAATCCTCACCACCGTTTTCAATATCAACAAACGTCTGAAAGGGCGCGTGGATATGACCATGGCGCTGGGGCTGTCAGATGTAAAAGCACAGATGGCCGGGCTGGTGTACCGCGGGTTTGTCACCGGAAACGGCTTTAAGCGACTCGGCGATACGCTGCGTTATCTGCAGGCGATTGAAAAACGGCTCGAGAAAATGGCTATCGACCCACATCGCGATCGCGCTCAGATGTTGAAAGTGGAGAGCGTGCAGCAGGCGTGGCAGCAGTGGCTGAATAAACTGCCGCCGACACGCCGCGACGATGAAGACGTTCAGGCAGTCCGCTGGATGATCGAAGAGCTCCGTGTCAGCTTCTTTGCCCAGCAGCTCGGTACGCCGTATCCGATTTCGGATAAACGTATTTTGCAGACAATGGAGCAGATTTCCGGTTAAAACCCTTGCCCGGTGGCGCTGCGCTTACCGGGCCTACGGAAGAAAATGTAGGCCGGGTAAGGCGTAGCCGCCACCCGGCTGGTTATCGTTCCACAATTGCCAGCGTAAACCCGTCCCACCCCCTTAACCCCCACCGTCTGCAACGCGGTGGCGGTTAAACGGGGATTGTCCCCAATCATCTCGATAAACCGACGAACACCCTGCACGCGCGCATCGTCACTTTGCTCGTTAATCACTTCGCCCTCGCGTACCACGTTATCACCAATAATCAACGTCCCTGGGCGGGAGTAGTGCAGCGCCCATTCCAGATAACCTGGGTTGTTTGGCTTATCTGCATCAATAAAGATCAGGTCGAATGGCGGTATATCACCGAAATTCTCGAGCGAGTTCAGAGCCGGGCCTTCTACCAGTTCAATACGGTTGTTTAGCCCCGCGAGGTGGATATTCTGGCGGGCAATTTCGGCATGGGTTGGATCCGCTTCAAGCGTAATCAGCTTTCCGTCTGGCGGCAGAGCGCGAGCCATCCAGATGGAACTATAGGCACCGAGCGTGCCAATCTCAAGAACACGCCGCGACTGCGTCAGACGGACAAACAGCGCCAGCAGTTGACCCTGATTGGCCGCTACATCGTGTTCGGGGAGCCCGCCGCGTTTGTTGTTTTCCAGTACCTGACGCAAGACATCATCTTCAGGAATAAGCGAAGAAATCATGAAATTATCTACTGCTGACCACTGTTGTTGCATAGATTGGCTCCTGAGAGTAAAAACTGGGGGCGAAATAGGGACCTGGTAATCGTAGCACTTCAGGCATTGAACCTTCGTAAATCTGGCCCCGAAGTTCCCTGTAAAATCGTTCACGGTATAATTGAGCCGCACTGGGTACTTTTTTAAACAGCACACGCAACAGAATGTTTTGAGTGATAGAAAACCAATAGCATAATAGGCAGATGCAATCCGATTCGGCGCTCGCCTGTACTTTATTAGCCAGAAGCCGTCCCCCTGAAGAGACTCACAGGAGAAGTTCATCATGGTTCAGACCCATTTCCCCATTCTGCCTGATGCCACTCTGGCGGCGATTAATACTCTCGGCACATGGCTGGCGCAGGATGATCTGAGCGGTTCCCGTCAGAACCCGGATGTCGATGGGGTGGTTCTGGCAGGAAACGCGGTCATTCCGACTATTGATGCGGCCTGCCGTATCGCCGCGCAAAACGAGATCCCGTTGCTGATTAGCGGCGGTATCGGCCATTCGACCGCGTTTCTATATGCGGGCATTGGCAGTCACCCGCGTTATCACACGATACCGGTCACTGGGCGACCGGAAGGCGGTATTCTGGCCGACATTGCGCGCGAGTTCTGGCAGATCCCTGAGGGACGTTTGTGGATCGAAGATCAATCCACCAACTGTGGTGAAAACGCGCGTTTTAGCTGGAACATACTGAAAAAACGTCAGCGAGCTACCGGACGGGTGCTGGTGGTGCAGGATCCGACGATGCAGCGACGTACCATGGCGACGTTTGCCCGCGTGTGCCGGGATGAACCCGTTGCACCGCGGTGGATAAGCCACCCGGGTGTTACGCCGACACTGCAGAACGGCAAAGATGGGGTGGAATTTAGCGAGGGCAACACCGGACTGTGGCCCGTTGACCGCTACCTGTCACTGGTTCTGGGGGAACTGCCGCGACTGTATGATGACGTTAACGGCTATGGTCCTGCCGGACGTGATTTTATCGCGCACGTTGAGTTTCCTGATGCCGTGGCAGACGCATGGGCATTGCTACAGCAGGATCCGATCCTGAAAAACGCCTTATCCCGGCGCTCGCTTCTCTGAGCATCCTGCGGTTTCCCCCTCCGCAAAGAGGGGGAAGGCATTACAGTGCGGCGTACTTATTCAGCGTACGCACCAGCTGCGTCACAAAACCATATTCGTTGTCATACCAGGCGACGGCTTTCACCAGTTGCAGATCGCCCGCTTCCGTTACCTCAGTTTGCGTGGCATCAAATACCGAACCAAAGTGCGAACCGATCACATCTGACGACACAATCTCTTCATCGGTATAACCAAACGATTTATTTCCCTGCGTCGCCTTTTTCAACGCGGTATTGATCTCTTCAACCGTGACTTTTTTACCCAGAATGGCGACCAGTTCGGTGACGGAGCCGGTTTTAACCGGCACGCGCTGCGCGTGGCCTTTCAGTTTGCCACTCAACGCGGGGATGACCAGGCCGATGGCTTTCGCCGCACCGGTGGTATGCGGAATGATATTTTCTGCCGCCGCGCGTGAGGCACGAAGATCTTTTCCGCGAGGCCCATCTACCAGTGCCTGGGTACCGGTATAGGCGTGAATAGTCGTCATGGTACCGACTTTAATTTCAAAGGCATCATGCAGCGCTTTTGCCAGTGGGGCGAGGCAGTTGGTGGTGCAGGAAGCGACGGAAATGATGGTATCACTGGCGTCAATGGTGTCGTCATTCACGTTATAAACGATGGTTTTCATCTCTCCGGCTGGGGCAGAAATAAGCACTTTCTTCGCGCCTGCATCCAGATGCGCTCGTGATTTTTCTTCGGAGGTGTAAAAGCCGGTGCACTCCACAACGATATCCACACCTGCGGCTTTCCACGGAATATGCTTCGCCTCTTTTTCGGCGTATACCGCAATGGTTTTACCGTCAACAATCAGCGCATCTTCAGTGAAATCCACGCTCCACGGGAAACCACCGTAGTTGGAATCATGCCTGAGCAGATAGGCCAATACTTTGGGAGAGGTGAGGTCGTTGATGGCGACGACGGTGTTGCTATCCTGGGTTTCAAGAAGGCGGCGCAGTACAAGGCGTCCAATGCGTCCAAATCCGTTAATGCCAATTTTACTCATGGTGTTCTCCTGTGAACGTGTCGATACGACAGTTTGAACTCATCCAGGCTTAGACCATCACGGGCTGGGCGGCAATTGAAGATGCTTCATGCGAAAGGAAGTATTTGAAAAACCATACAGAAAAATTGATGAATTTTTAAGGAAAGGGGATTATGTTGACGCGATATCCGTTTTTTTCAGGAAATCCCATGCGTACTAAATATACAAGCCTGCAAATCGCAATTCACTGGCTGGTGTTTCTGTTAATCATCGTTGCTTATTGCGCGATGGAGTTTAAAGGTTTCTTCCCGCGTACCGCTCGCCCATTGATCAATATGATCCACGTCTCATGCGGAATCACCATTCTGGTGCTGATGGTGACGCGTCTGCTGGTTCGTCTCAAGTTCCGCGCGCCACCGATTCAACCAAAGCCAAAAGCGATGGTGACGGGGATGTCTCATCTGGGGCATCTGGTGGTGTATATGCTGTTCATTGCGTTACCGCTGATTGGTATTGTGATGATGTACAACCGGGGCAGCGACTGGTTTGCTTTTGGCATGGTGATGCCGCATGCGGCGGAATCCAATTTTGACCTGGTCGATGTGCTGAAAGAGTGGCACGTTACGCTGGCGAATCTGGGCTATTTTATGATTGGCCTGCACGCACTGGCAGCACTGATGCACCACTATTTCTGGAAAGATAATACCCTTCTGCGCATGATGCCGAAAAAGCGTCAATAAATGCGGAAAACAGGCCGGGTAAGCGCAGCGCCACCCGGCTTTTTTTTAGCGCAGCTGAGCACGCTCTTCAGTAGTTAACGCCAGCGCCTGCGTTGATCCGGTCTCAGACGATTTCACTGCCGCTTCCAGTACAGCCATAACCGCTAATGCTTCGACAGGATTAACGGGGTTGGTGATTTTCCCGAGAACCGCATCACGTACATTAATGTAATACTGGCGCTGATCGCCTTTCGGGGTCGCAATAGTCTGCTGTGCTCCGTCTGCTCCATAGAGCACCATGCTGTCGCTGTCTTCGCCCCAGGTTGCACTGCCGGGAATCACCCCTGCGAGCAGCTGCGCTTCCTGCTGATCGATTCTGGCTTTCATCACGCTGCCCTTATCCCCGTGGACCGTAAAGCGTGCCGTACCGCCTGCGACCAGCATGCTGGCATGCAGAATGACCTTATGTTGCGGATAATTTAAGACCACGTGCGCCCAGTCGTTAATTTCTGCACCGTCGCGCAGCGTCGCGATATTCCCCTGAACCGACTGCGGCAGGCCAAAGAGCTGAAGCGTCTGGTCAATCAGGTGAGGACCCAGGTCAAACCACAGGCCGCTCCCGGGGACGTTCTGCTCGCGCCAGCGCACGCGTACTTCCGGACGGAAACGGTCAATATGCGACTCCAGATGTTTAATCTTGCCGAGCGTACCTTGCTCAATAAGCTGCTTAATGCCGAGGAAATCGCTGTCCCAGCGGCGGTTGTGAAAGACGGAGAGCAAAAGCTGCTTTTCATCCGCCAGCGCAATCAGGTCGCGGGCTTCCTGCATGTCGAGGGTGAAAGGCTTATCCACAACCACATGTTTCCCGGCGTTCAGCGCAAGCGTGGCCAGCGGCGCGTGGGTGGCGTTGGGGGAGGCAATAACGACCAGATCGACATCCGGATGCTGAATGGCCTCTTCCGGTGTTGCAACCACCTGAACATCCGGAAGATCGCGTTTTACTTTTTCTTCATCACGAGAAGAGACGACCGCCAGCTTAAGTCCATCAACGGACTGGATCAGCGGTGCATGGAAAGTTTTGCCGACAAATCCATACCCGATCAATGCAATGTTGATTGTTTTCACTTTACTCATGACCTTCTCCACGTTGATTCGCGCAAACCGTGACCTGCAATGCGCTATGGTCCCCAAGCTCAGGCCAGGGACGATCCAGAAACAGTTGTTGGATGTTGGATAACTCGCAAACCAGATACGGTTCGCAGCGGTTGACTTTAAGGTGGTCGGCGACAATCCAGTGAGCATGGCTTACGGCAAGCATCGCGCGCTTGACCTCCGCATCTGCTTCTGTACTGGCACTCAGACCGAGATCGGCATGGATGGCGCACGCCCCGAGAATAGCGATATCCGCACGATAACGGGACAGGAGGGACAGGGTGGCGCTTCCGGCGAACAGGCGCTGCTTTTGGTCCCATTTTCCACCGAGCAGGATCAGCTCAATATTATCCTGGTCGCTAAAATGCTGGGCAATATCCAGCGAGGTGGTGATAACAGTCAGCGGCCCCTGAAGAAAGGTGGCAACAGCCATCACCGTGCTTCCGGCATCCAGAAACAGGGTGGAGCCCGGTGGAACTGCCTGCGCGACCTGTTTACCCAGACGCTGTTTGGCTTCGGGCAGCAACGTACTGCGCCCCTGACGATTCATGGCGGAAAGATTGAGTGCAATAGCCCCGCCATGATTCTTCTGCGCAAGGCCCTGGTTTTCAAGGTCAGTCAGATCGCGGCGGATGGTGTCTGCTGAAACCTGAAGCTTTTCTGCCAGCTCGGTGATACTGGCCTGTCCTTGCTCACTAATAATATCAAGTACATATCGTTGACGAGCCGTTTTGTGCATGAACAAATCCTGCAAAATGTCGCAATAGTTCGCATAATACAGCATTTCAGCGCAGAGAAAAGCACAATGTCGTCACCAGGATACGCAAGTGGGGTAATGATTCAGGTGGGTGATTATTAAAATTATATTAAGTGCTTATAAGTAAACCGTTTTAAATGTTAACCATGGTGTTATTGTTATGTTTTATTTAATAGTTTGGATTATGTCGCTATTGTATCACCCTTATCTGGCTATATATTTCAATTAAATTCTAATTAACGAATTAAAATAACGTAAATTTGTTTTTTAATGGTCATATGTGTCGCCGTGTAGGCTTTAACTACGTAAGTTGACACTTCTTTGAAAATCTTTGTGTCTGACCCGTCATGAAATTAACGCAAAAATGTGCATATAACGAATTAGGAATTTTCCTTAAATAACAGGGGGTTTATATGTTTCATTTGAAAGTCCATTTTCGGGTAATGGTGCCAACTTACTGATTTAGTGTATGATGGTGTTTTTGAGGTGCTCCAGTGGCTTCTGTTTCTATCAGCTGTCCCTCCTGTTCAGCTACTGAAGGCGTGGTGCGTAACGGTAAAAGTACTGCCGGACATCAGCGCTATCTCTGCTCTCACTGCCGTAAAACATGGCAGCTACAGTTCACTTACACCGCTTCTCAACCCGGTACGCATCAGAAAATCATTGATATGGCCATGAATGGCGTCGGATGTCGCGCCAGTGCACGCATTATGGGCGTTGGCCTCAACACGATTTTACGACACTTAAAAACTCAGGCCGCAGTCGGTAAACTCACGCATACAACCGGGCAGTGACGTCATTGTTTGCGCGGAAATGGACGAACAGTGGGGTTACGTCGGCGCTAAATCACGCCAGCGCTGGTTGTTTTACGCGTATGACAGGATACGGAGGACGGTTGTGGCGCACGTATTCGGTGAACGCACGTTGGCCACGCTGGAGCGTCTTCTGGGCCTGCTGTCGGCCTTTGAGGTCGTGGTATGGATGACGGATGGCTGGCCGCTGTATGAATCACGCCTGAAGGGAGAACTGCACGTTATCAGCAAGCGATATACGCAGCGCATTGAGCGGCATAACCTGAATCTGAGGCAGCATCTGGCAAGGCTGGGCAGGAAGTCACTGTCGTTCTCAAAATCGGTGGAGCTGCATGACAAAGTCATCGGGCATTATCTGAACATAAAACACTATCAGTAAGTTGGAGTCATTACCTTGCGAGTGTGCTTGCTGAATACTCAATAGTTGCACCATGGGCAGATTTGTTTTTTATGGCCTGCAGGTATAGATAGAGCATAATCATTCGACCGCCATCTTTATCGATGAATAATCCCACTTCAGGCAAAACTTTTCTGAACGTTAATCCCCGAAAAAGATATTCTGCCGCGCGACGGAAAAAATTATTTCTCAACACGTCATTATCCAAAAGGTTAACGTCAATATTAAATGCCGGATAAAGAATGCTGACCGGCAAAAATGCCCCGGACATATATCGCTTTAGTTCATTCAGGCCTTTTTCAGTTGGCGCTATTCTCGTTTTGCGTCTGTCTTCCGTGCAGCGCCAGGTGCTGATGCGCCCGGTGGTTCTGAGTATCGTAATGATTGCAATAACGCTGTTGGGGCTGGCTATTTTATAGCGAGAACATAACTCTTTTATTTCCGAGACAGATTCAGCCTGATTTCCAAAAATAAAACAACACATGGAAAGGATAATGTTAAATCGTGATTCCTGCAGCATCGTTTTGTAGAACAAAGGTTGTTTTTTGTAGATGGTGTCATTAATGGTGTAGTGCTCTAATATTGCCTCACTGAATCGCGGATTGTTCTTTATAACATCCCTTCGATGTAGCAAGGCCCTGGATGAGATATGATTATCCATAGCGTATTTCTCGTATTTGAATGAGCCGATAGATGAAGTATCCAGCCTTCTTTTTCGGAATTTTCATTATACCCTGAGAATGAAACATTTACCGTGGTTATTTGAAAAGAAAAGTATATTTGCACGTTGCGTGGCGTGAAGTGATTAACGCAAAGATGTTCCGGTGAGGACTGTTTCTTACCCTGTTATTGTACGGTAAAATTAATACTCACATCAGGTGCATGACATTTTATGCATTCACAAATGGAAATGGCGCGTTGGTGCCCAGGAGCAGGTTATGACCCAAAAAATTTCTCTCAGAAATGGGGCTTGCGATGACCAAAAGTTTGTCATCTCAGCCTGCGGCTTCACATTTCAGGGATATCGTCTGATCCTGGAAAAATACGGGATAGAGGCATCGCTTATTCGCTTTGTCGGGGATGAGATATCGCAACGAGACAGAAAAAATATTCTTATAAATCAGAGTGCTCACATTGTGGTGTTCCTCGGGAAAGGTATTGTCAATCTCCTTGAGAGTCTGAAACGCCTGGCATCCGTACTTAATTCGCTACCCGTTATTCAACGTGTTACTCTGTATGGTGATATACCAGACAGCTGGCTGTATCGCACCCTGGGTAGCCTTTTAAATAGCAGCCGTCAGTTATCGCTGATTCGCATGGCCAGCGTGTCTGATATAATAGGCTCCATCAGCATGCATGATAATATATTTAAGGATGGTTCTCGTTTATTGCGGGATCACTCTCTGGATTATTCTGCTAAAGGAAATTTTAAATGGCTAACCCGAAGGGAGGTTGATGTTTTATTAAGTTTCTACCGGGGTATGTCCGTAAAAGAATTGTGCGATACAATGGGGTTATCTAATAAAACGGTATATACTCACCGAAAGGAAGGTATTCAAAAATTACATTTAATCAAGCAATGGGTAAACGATCCACACAATTTCAATGTGGGTGAAAGTATTAAGCGCAAAAATCAAAAGACAGATTTTACGGAAAAGGAAACAGAGATTTTTAACGCACTGCTTAAGCGGGATATTTTCCCTGTGTACCAGATCATTACCGACCATAACAAAAAAGGGGTTGGTTTTGAAATACTTATTCGATGGAATAAAAATGGTAAAATCGTCAAGCCAGTCAGTTTTTTGGCTGATATTTCAAATAATGAAATATGGCTAAAGATTACGGCGTTAGTTATCCATGCTGCCGTGTCAGGTATTAATAAATATAACGGGAAATATTATTTTTCAGTTAATATACCACCCCGACTGGCTTCCGGGAATGCATTGCCTGATATGGCAAAGAAAGCTATCGACATGCTACTCAAACCGCGGTGGGCCGAAAATTTAGTCTTTGAATTCGCGGAGGATATTGATGTCACGAAGGACACCAGGATCCCTGAAACTATGCGGCATTTACGGAGTACGGGATGTCGATTATTTTTGGATGACTGCTTCTCTAACCATCAAACCATGTTCCCGGTGCGACAGGTACATTTTGATGGGCTCAAACTGGACAAGGACATTGTTGAGCATTTCGTGGCAAATGACAATGACTATCACCTTATTAAAGCGATACAGCTTTATAGCGATATGACCGGAACAGATTGCATTGCAGAGGGCGTTGATAGCGAAGAAAAATTTGAGAAATTAGCTGCCCTGGGCGTCAAAAACTTTCAGGGGTATTATTTATCTCGTGCTGTGAAAGAAGATGAGTTAGACCGCATGGTACGGTTATTTAGCTAGTAAGGAAAATAAAGCCCCGAAGGGCCTTGAGTTATTTTCGACCTAACAGCAGGCCGAGCACAATACCGACAGCACCGGCGGCGATTAGGCCGGTGAGAGGGTTATTTCTGACCGCTTCGGTGACATCGGAGACCGCATCACTGGCCTGCGCGGCATATTTTTTCGCAGCACCTTTTACCTGATGTTTTGGTGAATCAACGAATTCACCAAACTGCTGCTGCGCTGAACCTGCGAGTTCATCAAGTTTATTTTTTGCTTTATCTTCAGCAAACTGGGTATTTTTATCAGTACCGAAATCAGACATTTTTGCCTCCTTTTGTTGATAGTTAAAGGATAGCCGCTCTTTGTAGAGGTGAGAGGCGAAAGGCTAAATTCGGCACCTGAAAGGATGGTTTTCGGATATATCTCTATACCGGGAACCCGTTATTTCTCATTGTCATCCTGACCGTAATAGAGCTTCCCAATGCGGATCAACGGGCGGCCCTGAGACTTACGATGCAGGTTACTGTCCCTGAGAGAATAAACGCATCCACAATATTCCTGCTGGTAAAACTGTTCACGCTTGCTGATCTCTATCATGCGTGAGGATCCGCCCTGTTTGCGCCAGTTATAGTCCCAGTAAACCATACCTGGATAGCGTGCAGCCGCACGCTGGCCGCAGTCATTTATCTGCTGCATGTTCTTCCAGCGGGAGATACCCAGCGAGCTGCAGATGACGCTGAATCCATTTTCTGCCGCATAGAGCGCCGTTCGCTCGAAGCGCATATCGAAGCACATAGTGCAGCGCACGCCGCGCTCGGGTTCCCACTCCATGCCTTTAGCACGCTCAAACCAGTTATCGGTGTCGTAATCGGCATCAACAAACGGCACACCGTGTTTTTCCGCAAACCGAATATTTTCCTCCTTGCGAATGAGGTATTCCTTTTGCGGATGGATATTGGGGTTATAGAAAAAAATCGTGTATTCAATGCCAGAAGCCTGAATAGCCTCCATCACTTCACCCGAGCAGGGGGCACAGCAGGAGTGCAGCAGCAGTTTTTCGGCACCGTCTGGCAGGGTAAGTTGCGGGCGGATAAAAGGAACTGTCGTCATGATGTTCTGCATTATGTTTATGAAATTTATGGAAGAGTAGCATAAATTCATAAACTGTAGAGAAGGGAGCAACGCAGATAAGAATAATCCCGCGGGGCGGGATTATTCTCGGGTAAATCGTGCCGCTATTCGGCAAATTTGAGTAGTGCTTCGCCATCAAGACGATAGCGGATCCATTCGGACTGTGGCAGCGCGCCAATACTCAGGTAAAAGTCGATAGCGGGCTGGTTCCAGTCCAGCACGCTCCACTCAAGACGACCGCACTGTCGTTTTACCGCGAGCTGCGCGATATGTCTCAGCAGCGCTCTGCCTGCACCTTTACCGCGATATTCCGGAGAAACGTACAGGTCTTCCATATAAATCCCGTTGCGCCCGAGCCAGGTTGAATAGCTGGTGAAGTACACGGCATAGCCGGCGATCTTGCCTTCACACTCCGCGATCAATGCTTCGGTTTTGGTATCTGCGACAAAAAGCGTTTTCCGGATCTCCTCCGGTGTAGTAACCACTTCTTCCGGCGCTTTTTCATACACTGCCAGCTCATAGATCATGGCGTAAATGGCCGCCGCATCTTCGGGGCGTGCCTGACGAATGGTGATGCTCATTGTTTTCCCTGCTTTTAGCGTGCGTCTTGATTGATGGCGTTAAGCATACGGAGTATTGTCCGTAGAATTAAGTGCAATGAAATCAATATATGATGAATATTATGCATCCGGTACTGAGGCGGCTTGATTTAAACCTGCTGCCCGTTTTCGACGCGATTTACCGTCACCGCTCCGTTCGGCTGGCCGCTGACGAGTTGGCGATGAGCACATCCGCGCTCAGCCATGCGCTGTCGCGTTTGCGCGTCACCCTGAATGACCCGCTGTTTTTTCGCGAAGGACATAGTATGTCTCCCAGCGTGTATGCCTCTCAGCTCGCACCTTCGATTGCTTCCGCACTGTCGTTCCTGAATCATGAGCTGACCCCGCAGCTGGAGTTTGATGCAGCCAGCAGTACAGAGAGCTTGCAGATTGCGATAACGGATTTTACCGCGCTTTGCATTTTTCCTGCTCTGATGCACAAGCTGCAGCTTACTGCGCCGGGTTTACGATTTGAATTGCGCTATCTGCCGCACAGCCCGGCGCTGACGGAGCTGCTGGCGGGTGAGGTGGATCTGGCGCTGGGCTTTAGCACGCCGGATGATATCCGCCATCCGGAACTGGAAGAGATCGGCTGGTTTAAAGATGAGTATGTGGTCATCAGCAACGCAAGCCGGACGCGGCTTACGCTGGAGGATTATCTCGCGGCCCGGCATCTGGTGGTGACCCCGTGGAATGAGAAGAAGGGCGTGCTGGACGTGCGGCTTGAGCAGTTGGGCTATACCCGACAAATCGCGATCAAAACGCCGTCGATGCTCAGCGCGCCGTTTATCGTAGCGGAAAGCGACCTGCTGATGGCGATCCCCCGATATGCTGCTGAAAAGCTGATTGCGACAGCGGATCTCAGAATTTTTGCACTACCGTTCCCGATACACGCGTTCGAAGTGAAAATTTACTCACATAAACGCAGCGGGCAGCGGGGGGCGACCCGATGGCTTAAGGAGGAACTGCAGTCGCTAGCGCAGACTGGTAGGGACGTTTAGGCCGGGTAAGCGTCGCTACCCGGCAGATATAGCGGTCAATGAGGTATAGTCATTTTAACGGCAGGTAGATATCCGTTTGCAGCGCATGTTCCGGCACCTCGTGAATAAAGTTGAGGTAGTGGAAAAATAGCGGGGCATCGCGCAGCGTTTCGCCGCTGGCCGGTAGCCACTCGCGAAACATCGCCCATACCGTGGCGGAAATGTTATCCAGCGAACCCGTGTGACGCCCGACGGCGTATCGACCACCGTCGATTTCACCACTGGAAACCCCGAAGTCATTTTCCGGTATCGCTTCAGAGATACTGCCGCAAATATCGAAACGAAAGGCGTCTGCGGGTGTGGTTGCCGGGTCATCCCAGACAATGCCAAAGGTGCTGCTTTCGTGTACGGGTGATAAGCCCGAGGTTTTACGCCAGGCAATAAATTTCGCCGCGCTGTCATTAACCCTATCCGGGCTGCCACGGTGCTGCAGAACTGCCACTTGGGTCTGCGGGAAATCGACAATCTTAATTTCCATTGTTTTTTGCTCCTGAAAGGTCATTTTCGGTACGCGCTGGTGCCAGCTCAGCCAGTCCGGCTGTTGCCGAAACTGACGGGGGCTTTTTCCAAATGCGTTTCTGAAGGCGCGGCTGAACGATTCGGGGTTCTGGAATCCGGCATCGAGCGCAATATCAATCACCTTATCCTGTGGATTAAACGCCAGTCGCCAGGAAGCACGACGAAGGCGTAGCCACTGGATATAGCGATACAGCGGCTGGCCGCTGAATGCCAGAAACTGCCGGTGAAAATGATAAGGCGAACAGCAGGCTATCGCGCTGAGCTTCTCCAGCGTGAGCGGCTCATCGAGATGGTGGGCGATATAGTCGCACACCATCGTGAAGCGCTCGCGGTAGGCCGTTTTGATTGCATCGTTCATTGCATCCTCCTGATGACCCACTTTGCCTCACCAAATGGCCAGAATCCTGACCGATCTTGCTAATTATGGAGAAGTTATACTGGCCGCATATCGTTGTGCGGCAGCAATCGCCCTGTCGTCAAAAATATACTGTTCGAAATGATGGCTCGCATCGGTGACGCGGTAAATTTTCCATTTACCGTCTTCATTGCGCAGATACACGTTTAACCGCTGTTTTTGCCCATTACCTGCACCCAGCTCGACGTTAACAACTTTTCCGGACACTGAGTTTATTGCGTTGCTTACGCTCAGGTCAGGGATCCACTCCGCGGCATAGTCTTGTGTATAGGTAAAATAATCGGAACCGATAATTTCCTGCTCATTGAGAGAAAGAATTTTCTTCAGACGGAAGAGCGTGTCGCGCGCAATATACTCACGTATTTTTGGTGAATCGAGATTATCTTCATGGGTATCTGTAACGAAGGCCGTGAGGTAGAACGAATAAAAATCATTGATACGTTTTCCGGCGAATCCATCTGTGCTGAACATCCCGTCAATAACAGGCACATCATAAGAATGTTACGCATCAGTTTTTCCTGTAAATTTTGTAAGAAGGGCGCTCAGAACGATATCCCGGACCACCCCACATATCTCTTTGTCTGAAATCTGAGTACCAGGTAGTGCCGTCGTAAATTGCCATGTGACCCGCAGGATTACCGCCATCATAGGGCTGAATAACAACCACATCGCCTTCCTGTAATGTTTCGCCTTGTCCTAAAATTAGGAAACCTGCCCGTTCAGGGCCGCTGCGTGTTTGTTCCATGCCATGTGTTAACTCCTGTTGTAGATGAAAGTGTCACTAAACAACGAGAGCTTCAATCCGCTTAGGCAAAAAATGTTATTAAAAGATTATATATTTCATAGTCTTATATGTTTTTGGGGTTTTATTCGCTTGGTTGATGATATGCGGTAGATACGCTGATGTAGCAACGGAAACAGAAGGTTTACATCCCCTGTTAAGTGAAATACCATACCCCCCTATAGTATCTGGAGGGCGTATGCCGCATTCACCCGAAGACAAAAAACGTATCCTTACCCGCGTCCGTCGCATTCGTGGGCAGGTCGATGCCCTTGAACGCGCGCTGGAGTCGGGCGATCCCTGTTTAGCCATCCTGCAGCAAATCGCCGCCGTGCGCGGTGCTGCCAATGGCCTGATGGGCGAAATGGTCGAAATTCACCTCAAAGATGAGCTGGTGACGGGGGAAACAACGCCGGATCAGCGAGCCGTGCGCATGGCGGAAGTCGGCCATTTGCTGCGCTCTTATCTAAAATAAACCCACATACCTCACAATAAGGGAAGACAATATGAAATCTCGCGCTGCTGTTGCATTTGGCCCCGGCCAGCCGCTCAAAATCGTTGAAATCGACGTGGCACCGCCGAAGAACGGCGAAGTGTTGATCAAAATAACCCATACCGGCGTATGTCATACCGATGCGTTTACGCTGTCGGGTGACGATCCGGAAGGCGTTTTCCCTGCGGTACTCGGTCATGAAGGTGGCGGGATTGTGGTAGAAGTGGGCGAGGGCGTGACCAGCCTGAAACCCGGGGATCACGTGATCCCGCTGTACACCGCGGAGTGCGGCGAGTGTAAGTTCTGTAAATCCGGTAAAACCAACCTCTGCCAGGCGGTTCGCGCCACTCAGGGCAAAGGGCTGATGCCGGACGGCACCACCCGTTTCTCTTATAACGGCGAGCCGATTTATCACTACATGGGCACCAGCACCTTCAGCGAGTACACCGTTTGCGCGGAGATCTCGCTGGCGAAGGTGAACCCGCAGGCGCCGCTGGATAAAGTTTGCCTGCTGGGCTGCGGCGTGACCACCGGTATCGGCTCGGTGCATAACACGGCAAAGGTCAAAGAGGGCGATACCGTGGCGGTGTTCGGTCTCGGCGGCATTGGTCTGGCGGTGATTCAGGGCGCGGTTCAGGCGAAGGCCGGCCGTATCATCGCAGTCGACACCAATCCGGAGAAATTCAAGCTGGCGGGTGAAATGGGCGCGACCGATTTCGTGAACCCGAAAGATCACGAAAAATCGATTCAGGATGTCATCGTTGAGCTGACCGATGGCGGCGTTGACTTCAGCTTCGAATGCATCGGCAACGTGAACGTGATGCGTTCTGCGCTGGAGTGCTGCCACAAAGGCTGGGGCGAGAGCATCATTATTGGGGTTGCCGGGGCGGGTCAGGAGATTAAAACCCGTCCATTCCAGCTGGTGACAGGTCGCGTGTGGCGCGGTTCCGCGTTTGGCGGCGTGAAAGGGCGTACTCAGCTCCCGGGTATGGTTGAAGATGCCATGGCCGGAAAAATCCAGCTCGACCCGTTCATCACCCATCGTTTGCCACTGGAGCAGATCAACGACGCGTTTGATCTGATGCACGAAGGGAAATCCATCCGCACCGTTATTCATTTCGGCGACAAGTAATTTCATTTCGGCGACAAGTAACTCTTCTGCCAGCGGTTTTTCACCGCTGGCATTTCTTTAATAATCTTCTCTAAAGTGTGACCAGTGCGGCGTTTTTAGCCGTAATCTAAATCTCTGCCGTGCCGATGACTATTTAACGGGCGTGTTTTTACGCATCTTACCTATAAGAGAGTCGACGGTCATGGACAACACTACTTCGATGCAGGCGCAGCGCAAGCTGAGCTTCTTGCATCACATCAGGCTGGTTCCGCTGTTTTCCTCCATTCTCGGTGGCATTATTCTGCTTTTTGCCTTGAGCTCAGGTCTGGCGGGATATTTCCTGCTTCAGGCCGATCGCGATCAGCAGGATGTCACATCTGAAATTCAGGTGCGTATGGGGCTGTCGAACAGCTCAAACCATCTGCGAACCGCGCGTATCAATCTGATCCACGCCGGTGCGGCAAGCCGTATCGCGGAGATGGATGCCATGAAGCAGAACATCAGCGATGCGGAAACGCGTATTAAGCAGTCTCAGGAGAGTTTCACCGCCTATATGAATCGCGCCGTGCGTACCGCAGAGGGCGAAGCGCTGGATGCTGACCTGAAAGCACGATATGACGCCTATATTGCGGGTATGCAGCCGATGGTTAAATTCGCCAAAAACGGTATGTTTGAAGCAATTATCAACCATGAAAACGAAACCGCGCGTCCGCTGGACGACGCCTACAACGCCGTGCTGCTGAAGGCGATTAAGATCCGTACCGACCGTGCCAATGCCCTGACGGCACAGGCGCACAGCCGCACACAGCTGGGTCTGATGTTTATGATCGGCGCGTTCGCGCTCGCACTGGTGCTGACGGCATTGACCTTTACCGTGCTGCGCCGCACGGTGATCCATCCGCTGCAGCGTGCGGCGAAACGTATCGAGAATATCGCCAAAGGCGACCTGACGATGCCGGACGATGTGGCCGGACGCAGCGAAATTGGCCGCCTGACGCGCGATCTGCAAACCATGCAGCACTCGCTTGAAAACACCGTGGGTACCGTACGTCAGGGGGCGGAGGAGATCTACCGTGGAACCAGTGAAATCTCTGCCGGTAACACCGATCTCTCTTCGCGCACTGAACAGCAGGCTGCTGCCATTGAGCAGACCGCCGCAAGCATGGAACAACTGACCGCAACGGTGAAACAGAACGCGGATAATGCTCACCATGCCAGTAAACTGGCAGAAGATGCCTCCGGTAAAGCCAGCCGTGGCGGCCAGATGGTCTCCGGGGTGGTCAAAACCATGGGTAACATCTCCAGCAGTTCGAAAAAAATCTCTGAGATTACCGCAGTGATTAACAGCATTGCCTTCCAGACCAATATCCTGGCGCTTAACGCAGCGGTAGAAGCGGCGCGGGCGGGTGAACAGGGGCGTGGGTTTGCTGTGGTAGCAAGTGAAGTACGTACCCTGGCAAGCCGCAGTGCGAATGCCGCAAAAGAGATTGAGAGCCTGATCAACGAGTCGGTCTCGCTGATCGACCAGGGTTCCGGTGAAGTTGTCGCCGCCGGCAACACCATGAATGAAATCGTGGAGGCGGTTAAACGGGTGACTGACATCATGCTGGAGATTGCCGCAGCGTCTGATGAGCAGAGTCGTGGCATTGTGCAGGTGAGTCAGGCGATTTCTGAAATGGATAAAGTGACCCAGCAGAACGCCTCGCTGGTGGAAGAAGCCTCCGCAGCCGCAGCATCTCTGGAAGAACAGGGCGCGCGTCTGACCGAGGCGGTTGGCGCGTTTCGTTTGAGCAGCGTGAAGCCAGGCCGAGTGGCTACACCAGCCTCAGTGACGAAGAGCACGCCGCTACGCCCCGCGGCAACGGTTTCCGGGGATAACTGGGAAACGTTCTGAGTTGCGCCACCAGAAAAAAAGGGACCTTTCGGTCCCTTTTTTCATCTGTTACTTCTTATCGGGTAAGGCATACGCGATAACGTAATCACCGCGATCCGGTGACTGACGGGCACCACCGGCGTTAATGATGATGTACTGTTTGCCGGTTTTCGGCGACACGTAGGTCATCGGGCCGGACTGGCTGCCCACCGGCAGACGGTCTTTCCAGATCTCTTTCCCGGTGGCGGTATCAAACGCGCGCAGGTAGAAGTCCTGAGTGCCGGCAAAGAACAGCAGACCAGACTGAGTAGAGAGTGACGCACCCAGTGTCGGCATACCAATTGGGATCGGCATATGCATACGAATGCCCAGCGGGCCGGTATCTTCCACCGTACCGACAGGAACCTGCCACACCAGCTTGCCGGTTTTCAGGTCAACGGCTGACATGGTGCCAAACGGCGGCTTCTGGCACGGAATGCCCAGCGGCGACAGGAAACGTTCGCGCATGGCACCGAAAGGCGTTCCATCCATTGGTACGATACCCATCTCGATGCCGCTGGCGTTTTTCGCCACGTTAGCGCGCGGTACCATGTAGTTTGCCAGCCCCAGGCGCATATCGTTGACGAACATCAGGCTGTTGTTCGGGTCAACGGAGACGCTGCCCCAGTTCATCCCGCCGAGCGAGCCAGGGAACTGCAGGGAACGGTCGAGACCTGGTGGGGTGAAGACGCCCTGATGGCGCATCTCCTTGAACTGAATACGGCACAGCAGCAGGTCGACAGGCGTCGCCCCCCACATGTCGGACTCGGTCAGCGTCTGGTTGCCAATCATCGGCATACCAACAGAATACGGCTGGGTTGGAGAGTAGCGCTCACCTTCGACGTTACCCGCCGGGACAGGACGCTCCTCAACCTTCGCCACCGGCTTACCGGTTTCGCGGTTGAGCATGAAGATCATACCCTGCTTGCTGGTCTGCACCAGTACAGGCGTGGTACCGCCCTTACCGTCGGGCAGGTCGTACAGCAGCGGCTGGGAAGGCAGATCAAAGTCCCACAGGTCGTGGTGGGTGGTCTGGAAATGCCAGCGGACCTGACCGGTGGCTGCATCAACCGCCACGATAGATGAGCTGTATTTATCATCCAGCGCGGTACGTTCACCTGCCCAGAAATCCGGGGTGGCGTTGCCGGTTGGCAGGTAGATCAGGTTCAGTTTGGCGTCATAAGACATCGCAGACCAGACGTTCGGCGTACCGCGCGTGTAGGTCTGGCCTTTCGGCGGCAGGCCGGTCAGGTTAGGGTTACCCGGATCCCACGCCCACGCCAGTTTACCGGTGTGAACGTCATACGCGCGCACCACGCCCGGCGGTTCGCCGGTGGAGTAGTTATCCGCGACGCGACCGCCGACGACAACAACATTCCCGGCAACCAGCGGCGTAGACGTTTGCTGATAGTAGCCCGGCTTGATCTCGCCCATGCCGACGCTCAGGTCAACGGTGCCATGGTCGCCAAAGTCTTCGCAGACCTTACCGGTATCCGCGTTGATGGCAATCAGGCGGGCATCAGTAGTGGGCAGGAACAGGCGGCGAGGGCACGCGGCAGGCTGTGTCTCAACCTGTGACGTTGTCACTGAAGACCGATCCTCAAAATAGCCCAGCCCACGACAACGCTGCCAGTTAGGTGCCGTGGCTTTGGAATCATAGCGCCACTTCTCTTTACCTGAGTCGACATCCAGCGCCAGCACTTTACTGTATGGCGTACAGACATACAGCGTGTCGCCAATCTGCAATGGCGTGTTTTGATCTTCCGCGCCAGAACCATTGCTCTGCGGGATATCACCCGTGTGTGCAACCCAGGCAACTTTCAGGTCACTGACATTCTGCTTGTTAATCTGGTCCAGCGCGGCGAAGCGGTCGCCGTGCGTGGTGTTGCCCCAGTGCTCCCAGTTTTTTTGCTGCTCGCCGGGTGCGACGGGTTTAACCGGAACGGGCTCGTTAGCCGCCACGAGGGTTTGCGGTTTAAACATCCAGCCCAGGCTGACCAGCATAGCCACCGCAAGCACGGCTGCGATACCAAAAGCGGGAGCCTTGTTCGGTGCGTTATGGTTTGCTGCACGCAGAAAAGGCCACACGATGGCGCAGAGGAATGCCAGTACGGCAAACGTAAAGAGGCGGGAGAAGAGCGGCCAGAAATCCCAGCCCGCATCGCTTACCGCCCAGAACAGCGAGGCGATAAACGCGATGCTATAAAGCACTATCCCACTGGTGCGACTGGTAAAAATGAGGATCGCGGCAATCACCATCACCACGCCCATTATCATGAAGTACCAACTTCCACCTACGGAGGCGAGCTTAAAGCCCAACCCGCCGACGGCCAGACCGATGAGCATCATCAGTCCGGCAAGTAGCCACTGCAGAATACGAGGTATCCCGCGCGGCGCGCTGCCAAATGCCATTTTCTGTCTCCTTTAGATCCCCCCGCCGTGCCGGAAATGTACCAGTTGGGTAATAATTGCAGAGGGGGTAATGATAAATACGAGTGAATTCGGGTTTGTAAAATGATTTGCGAACCATTTGGTGAATTCACAGGTATGATAAAACTGTTAAATTGTTTTACGCAATTGTTAATGAATAATTTCGCATTAATTGATTAGAGCACAGGACTGCCCCTCGCCCCCTTTGGGGAGAGGGGTAGAGTGAGGGGAAGGGTTTCTAGACCGGCATAGATTTGCGAATGGCGCTCAGCAGCGTCTGTGCGCCTGTGGAAAGCGGGGTATCTACCCGCGTCAGAATACCGATGGGTTCACCGGCGCCAGGCGACGTCACCGGCAGTGCGGTAAGCGTACCCTGGCGTAAATCATCTTTTACCGCGCCGGAGGGAACGAACCAGACGTAGTCATAATCCAGAGTAAGCTGGCGTGAAAGCGAGGCCGAAAGCGTTTCGATACAACCCGAAGGCAGCGAACATCCCTGCATTTTAAGCAGTGTCTCGGCGGTGTCTCGCGGGACCGTCCCTTTAGGGCAGACCACCACAGGCCACTCCATGACGCGGCTTAACGTCACGGTATCCTGCAACAGAGGGTGGTCAGGACGCACAACCAGCTTCAGTGATTCCAGGAACAACAGTTCGTAATTCAGACCACCCATCAGTTCAGGATCGGACATTCGACCGATGCCAAGATCCAGTTCACCTGATTTCAGCCCCGCGAGCAGCATGGTGTTATTCATGGTGGCAACCTGAATCGTGGTATGTCTTTGCTGTTTGTGGAACTGACCGATGACCGGAGGAAGAATACCCAGTGCAGCGGTAGGCAGGGCTCCCACGCGCACAACTTCGCTGGCGTGCTCTTCTTTGCGATTGAGGGACTGGCCCGCGGTGTTGAGGGCATCAAGCACTTTTACGGCGTGCGTGAGAAATTGCTCGCCCACCAGGGTCAGTTGTGCCCCCAGACGACCACGGTCAAAAAGACGTGTACCGGTAAGTTGTTCCAGCTCATTCAGCGTTTTCGAGAGAGCAGGCTGGCTCAGGTTAAGAGTTTCAGCCGCACGCCCCAGCGTTCCCTGTTGAGCGACGGCCACAAATGTATGCAAATGGCGCAAGCGTATGCGCTGACTGAACAGACCATTTTTTTCCATAGGCGATGTTAAAAACAGAGCGATGCGGGTGACAAGTTAAGTTGTTTAATTTTGATAACCTGATAGCAAAATATTTTTAACATTTGATCTGTTTGAGTTACAACATGTTTTTCGACGGGGGCACAAAAGCGAACGTCCGTGTTCATTTATTGCGCATTCAGGAGAGGAGTGGCTAACCGATTTAGATCACGCCGTCACCGCCGTCAGAGCACCACACCTGGCCGGACGTAAAGGAACATTCATCCGAGGCCAGCGTGACGTACAATGGTGCAATCTCGACGGGCTGGCCCGGACGCCCCAGCGGGGTGTCGCCACCGAACTCCTTCACTTTTTCCATCGGTTGCCCGCCGCTGGATTGCAGCACAGTCCAGTAAGGGCCAGGGGCGACCGCGTTGACGCGAATGCCTTTCGGACCCAACTGTTTGGCTAATGCTTTGGTAAATACCGCCAGACAGGCTTTCGTCTGGGCATAGTCCAGCAGTACGGGGCTGGGCTTCACCGCCTGCACGGAGGAGGTATTAATGATAACGGATGAGGCTTTCAGGTGGCGCAGAGCGGCTTTGGTGATCCAGAAAGGGGCATACACGTTCGTTTTAAACGTCGCGTCGAATTCTTCGGTGGTCAGTTCCTCAATTGATTCCCGGAACTGCTGGCGACCGGCGTTATTCACCAGAATATCCAGCCCGCCAAGTTGGGTGGCGGCCTCATCAACCAGGTTCTGGCAGAAGGTTTCGTCCCTGATATCGCCCGGAAGCGCGACGGCAGTGCGGCCTTCAGCTTTAATCAGGTCAATAACGGCTACCGCGTCCTGCTCCTCTTCCGGCAGGTAGTTGATGGCAATATCGGCACCTTCACGGGCATAGGCAATCGCCACCGCACGTCCAATACCGGAGTCTCCTCCGGTTATCAGCGCTTTTTTTCCGGTGAGGCGTCCATGCCCTTTGTAACTGGTTTCCCCATGGTCAGGTACAGGTTGCATTTCGGATGCCAGTCCCGGCGGCGTTTGCGGCTGTTCCGGGAACGGGGGGTGTGGGTAAGCGTTCGTACGTTGTTGGGTATCGCTCATAGCTGACTCCTTAAGCCAAGGGGTGAGATTTGATGGATAACTGCAGCGTTAACGCTTCGCTGAATTATTTCTGCAAACGATCTACGCGGACGACGGCAGGGGATGATTTTTTATCAAGCGAACCGTTAATACCGATCATCTGGTCGGGTTTTACCGTTCTGCCCTCGAAGACTGTCTGGGGAATAATAACGTCGATTTTTCCGGTTTTATCCTGAAATACAAATTTATCGCCGCTACCGTCAATAAGATTACCGCGCAATGAAATTGTTGCACCATCGTGCATTTGTTTTGCCTGAGTGATTGTCATAATGCGCGCATCGTCGGTTCCGCGATATCCGCTATCCAGCGAATGAGGTGGCGTTGGGGCTTCGCCTTTTTGTAATCCGCCGTTATTATCTGCCCATGCGGTCGGAGCCAGAAATATCACTAAAGCGAAAGCGGATGATAATTTCATCTGATATCCTTCATCTTTGGGTGTATTGAATTATTAAGTATTATTGCTATTCCTTTATGGGGCAAATGTGATAAGTCCTAAAAACACGTACCTTAAAAGTCGAGGATATTTTGCTATTGGCTGCCATAATAATTGCTATACAGGTATGCGTGAAATTAAATATGCCATGATTGAACGCCATGTATATATTTCGAATATTCCTTTCGAGAAATGACAGGCGGACAGAGAAACATTCTTTTTCGCGACAACAGTCCGCCGTCATGGCGTTCCTCAGTGATAGCCTTCGGTATCCGAAACCTTGCCCCGGAAGACGTAGTAGCTCCAGGCGGTGTACACCAGGATCACCGGAATAATCAGTAATGTCCCGACCAGCATAAACAGCTGGCTGGCAGGCGGGGCTGCGGCCTCCCACAGGGTGATACGCGGCGGAATAATGTTCGGCCAGAGGCTGATGCCCAGTCCGCTAAACCCGAGGAAAATAAGTCCCAGCGTCAGCAGAAAAGGGCGCACGTGGCTGGTCGGATTGCGGGTCAGGCGCCAGATCAACACGCTGAAGATCCCGACCAGCAGAGGAACCGGCAGGAACCAGAAGAAGTTGGGTAGGGTAAACCAGCGGTCGGCCACGTACTGCCAGCCGAGCGGCGTCCAGACGCTCACCACCGCAATTACCACTATCAGCGCCAGCAGCACGTGGCGGGTCAGCTCGCGCATACGGACCTGCAACGCGCCTTCGCTTTTCATAATGAGCCAGGTTGTGCCCAGCAGCGTGTAGGCGACGACCAGACCGATGCCGCAGAAGAGGTTAAAGGGTGTGAGCCAGTCCAGCGCCGAGCCAACAAACCGCCGTCCCTCCACGTCGAAGCCGTTTATCATCGCCCCCACCACCACGCCCTGGCTGAAGGTGGCGAGCAGGGAGCCGCCAGCAAAGGAGTAGTCCCAGAACTTGCGGTGTGAGGGGGTGGCTTTGAAGCGGAACTCAAAGGCGACGCCGCGAAAAATGAGGCCGATCAGCATCGCGGTGAGGGGGATCGTCAGCGCATCAATAATGACCGCATAGGCCAGCGGAAATGCGCCGAAGAGCCCCGCGCCGCCGAGTACCAGCCAGGTCTCGTTACCGTCCCAGACGGGCGCCACGCTGTTGACCATCACATCGCGCTCTCTGGCATCGCCCACGAAGTTAAACAGCAGGCCAATGCCCAGATCGAAGCCATCCATAATGATGTACATCAGCGTGGCAAACACGATGATGGCAAACCAAATCACTGAGATATCGACACCCATCAGATTTTCTCCTCTTCCGGAACAGACTCAGCGGCAGACAGCGGACGGGCAGGCGTGCCCGAGGTGTTTGACGTCAGCGTATCGACGGGCTGAGGACCTTTCTTAATCAGCCGGATGAGATAGACATAGCCTACGCCAAACACCGACGAGTAGACGACGAAGAACGCCAGCAGGCTGATGCTCATCTGCAAGGTGCTGTGCAGCGATACCGCGTCGATGGTGCGAAGGTAGCCATAGACGACCCACGGCTGACGTCCCACTTCGGTGGTTACCCATCCGGCGAGCAGCGCCAGTAGCCCGGCAGGCCCCATGCAGAGGGCAAACCAGTGGAACGGGCGCGAGTGGTAAAGTCGATGGCGATAGCGCAGCCAGACGCTGATAAGACCAAGGGTAATCATCAGCAGTCCCATCCCGACCATCACGCGGAACGACCAGAAAACAATGGTTGAGTTTGGGCGATCTTCTTTCGGAAAGTCTTTCAGCGCCGGGACCTGCTTATCCAGGCTGTGCGTCAGGATAAGGCTGCCGAGCGCGGGGATTTCCAGACCGTATTTGGTGCGCTCCTCGTCCATATCCGGCAGGCCAAACAGCAGCAGCGGGGTAGCCTCGCCGGGAGGATTTTCCCAGTGCCCCTCAATGGCGGCAATTTTTGCCGGCTGATGCTCAAGCGTGTTCAGGCCGTGCATATCGCCCACCACCGCCTGAATGGGCGCGACCACCAGCGCCATCCACATCGCCATCGAAAACATGGTGCGAACGGCGGGGGTATCGTTACCGCGCAGCAGATGCCATGCGCCCGATGCCCCGACAAACAGCGCGCTGCTCAAAAAAGCGGCGATAGCCATATGAATAAGGCGGTAAGGGAACGAGGGGTTAAAGACAATCGCCAGCCAGTCCTGCGGGATAACCTGCCCGTTATCGATAGTGAAACCCTGCGGGGTATGCATCCAGCTGTTGGAGGCGAGGATCCAGAAGGTCGACATCAGCGTGCCGAGCGCCACCATGCAGGTTGAAAAGAAGTGCAGACCCGGACCGACCTTATTCCTGCCGAACATCATGACGCCAAGGAAACCGGCTTCCAGGAAGAAGGCGGTTAACACCTCATAGGTCAGGAGTGGGCCGGTAATACTGCCGGCGAACTGTGAGAAGCCGCTCCAGTTGGTGCCAAACTGATACGCCATGACCAGACCGGAAACGACGCCCATCCCGAAGTTAACGGCAAATATCTTGAGCCAGAAATGGTACAGCGATCGCCAGACGTCGTTTTTGGTGCGCAGCCACATGCCCTCCAGCACCACCAGATAGCTGGCGAGCCCGATGGTGATCGCAGGAAACAGGATGTGGAACGAGACGGTAAAAGCGAACTGAATTCTTGCTAAATGGAATGCATCAAGTGCGAACATGGTCCGTACCTCTGAAACGATGGGGCACGCGCATCGCCGGGCTGCTTTTTGCTACCAGGCAAAACCGATTACGGTTTTTGATACCGGTGCCGCAATCGGCCACGGTGAGCAGGTCGGAATGCGGATCGCCGTGCCAACTTCCGCGAACCTCTTTACCTAAAGATAGAGTGTAGACCCTGTTGGCATAATCCTCGTCTGGAGACAGTGTGAGGATAAAATAATGGTTCCGTTTGGGGTTGTTCAGGGGGCCAGTAGCACACGGTTTGACCACTGTCGTCTTAAGATCACAAATCAGAAATTCTTCCCCCAGGAAGGAACGGGTTTCTCTACACTCCAGGTAATATTCACTGGAGGCATGACATCATGGCGAACACCATCACGGCTGATGACATTCGGGAACGCTTTTCGCAGGCTATGTCGGCGATGTACCAGCAGGAAGTTCCGCAATACGGCACTTTGCTCGAACTGGTCGCAGACGTAAACCTGGCGGTTCTGGAAAATAACCCGCTATTACATGAACAACTGGCTAATGCCGATGAACTGGCGCGCCTGAACGTGGAGCGCCACGGGGCGATCCGCGTCGGCACGGCACAGGAACTATCAACCCTGCGTCGTATGTTTGCCATCATGGGCATGTACCCGGTCAGCTATTACGATCTCTCTCAGGCGGGGGTGCCGGTCCACTCCACGGCGTTTCGTCCGATAGACGATGCGGCGCTGTGCCGTAATCCGTTTCGTATCTTTACCTCGCTACTGCGTCTTGAGCTGATTGAAAACGTTGCGCTGCGTGAACGCGCGGCGGAGATCCTGTCTCACCGGAACATCTTTACCCCAAGCTGTCTGGCGCTGATCGAGCTCCATGAGTCGGAAGGGCAGTTTACTGACGCACAGGCGCACGAATTTGTGCAGGAAGCGCTGGAAACCTTCCGCTGGCATCGTCATGCGACGGTCGATCAGGAAACCTATCTGGCCCTGCACAACGAACACCGGCTGATTGCCGATGTGGTTTGCTTCCCGGGCTGCCACATTAACCACCTCACGCCGCGTACCCTGGATATTGACCGGGTGCAGGAGCTGATGCCGAAGTATGGTATAGAACCAAAAGTGCTGATCGAAGGACCTCCTCGTCGCGAAGTGCCTGTGCTCTTACGACAGACCAGCTTTAAGGCGCTTGAAGAACCAGTGCTGTTTGCCGGAGAACATAAAGGCACACATACCGCGCGGTTTGGTGAAATTGAACAGCGCGGCGTGGCGCTGACGCCAAAAGGCCGTGAACTGTACGATAGCCTGCTCGCACAGGCCGGTACCGGTAAAGATAACCTGACCCACCAGCTGCATTTGCGGGAGATCTTTAACGCTTTCCCGGACAGCGAAATGCTAATGCGTCGTCAGGAGCTGGCCTATTTCCGCTATCGTCTGACGCCTGCGGGGGAAGCGCATCGCCACGCGTTTCGTCCCGGAGACGATCCGCAGCCGCTGATCGAACGTGGGTGGGTGGTCGCTCAGCCGATTACCTACGAAGATTTCCTGCCGGTCAGCGCTGCCGGGATATTCCAGTCCAATCTCGGGAACGAAACCCAGGCGCGCAGCCACGGAAATGCCAGCCGCGATGCCTTTGAAGCGGCGCTGGGCTGCCCGGTGTATGACGAGTTTACGCTCTATCAGGAGGCTGAAGTACGAAGCAAACAGCGTTGCGGTTTGCTCTGAAACCGTTACTCTGCTGGGGTGTGATGGAAAAATTAAGGTCGTTATGCAAAATCCTTCCGCCCCTGTGGTTGAAACGCGCTGCGGCGCACTGTCTGGTTTAACCGATGAAAATGTCCATGTCTGGTGCGGTATTCCCTACGCCGCACCGCCCGTGGGCGAGTGGCGCTGGCGTTCCCCGCGGCGGCCTGAACCGTGGGATGGACTTCGCGAAGCCACCACCTTTTCGGCCTCAAGCTGGCAAAGCAGCGAGTATTGTCAGGAGCTAGGCGGCGGCGATCCGGGCCAGTTTTCTGAAGATTGTCTCTATCTCAACGTCTGGTCTCCCAAAGAGCGCGCGGAATCGCTTCCGGTGATGGTCTGGCTGCACGGCGGCGGGTTTACCATTGGTGCCGGGGGGCTGCCGCCCTATAACGGCAAAGCGCTGGCAATGCGCGGTGTTGTTGTAGTCACGATCAACTATCGCCTCGGTCATCTTGGCTTCTTTGCCCATCCTGCACTGGAGGGCGAAGAATATCGCGTTGTGCATAATTTTGCCCTGCTGGACCAGATCGCCGCGCTCGAATGGGTGCGGGATAACATTGCTGCGTTTGGCGGCGACCCTGCTAACGTGACCCTGTTTGGCGAATCCGCGGGCGCGCGCAGCGTGCTTTCGCTGCTGGCCTCGCCATTGGCAGAAGGATTGTTCCATAAGGCGATTGTACAAAGCGGTTACACCTTACCTGACACGCCGCGCGAGCAGGCACTGCAGAAGGGGGAAGCGCTGGCCGCCCATTTTAGCCTGGAGAATGCGACAGCCGAGGAGCTACGCGCTATTCCGCCCGACGCGTTCTGGCCATTAACCGCACCGCTGAACATTGCCCCGGCACCCATCGTCGGGGATTGCGTGCTGCCGGAAGCGATGCTCGATGTCTTCTTCGCCGCCCGACAGCATCCTGTGCCGGTGATGATTGGCTCAAACAGCGATGAAGCCAGCGTGATGGCGGTGTTTGGTATCGATCTTGCCGGGCAAATCCAGAAACTGCGCCGCGAACGTCGCTTTGGTCTGGGGTTGATTAAGCTGCTCTATCCTGGCGTCAAAGGGGACGAAGAGCTGGGCCGACAGGTGTGCCGCGATATGGCGTTCACCACGATGGGCTACGTAGTGATGCAGGCTCAACAGCGCATCGGCGGATTGTGCTGGCGTTACTGGTTCGACTATGTCGCGGAAGCAGAACATGACACATACATCAACGGCGCCTGGCATGGCAATGAAGTTCCCTATGTGTTCGATACGCTTGGTCAGGTAGAACCGTCGCGTCAGTATGTTAATGCACGCGATCTCCAGTTTGCTGCCCAGGTGGCCGATTATTGGGTAAGTTTCGCGCGTGACGCCGGGAGGCGCGACATTCTGCCGGGCCCCACGCACTGGCCAGCATGTCGCAAAGGGAGGGACGTTCTGTTACGTATTGGATTGAATAAACATGCAGGTTTCAGGCTTGAAAACCGCTTTATGCGTGCCCGCATGAGTCTCTTCAAGCGGGTGATGAAACATCACGTCAGCCTCGACTAAGCAAACAAGCGCGAAACGCCGCCAGCCCATTTTCTTCGCCAGGCGTTTCGCGCAGCACCAGGCGGTAGCTCGCGCCGGTTTTTATACTTGTCTCATAGGGCCGCGTTAGCCTTCCGGCACGGACATCTTCTTCTACCAGCGTTTCGTCGGCAATGGCGACGCCCAGCCCCTGAATGGCCGCCGTAATGGCGAGATCCATCGTATCGAAGTGTTGATTTTTGTGCATAACAAAGCCCGGGCCTTCCTGTTTTGCCAGCCACAATGACCAGTCTGTCTTATCCCTTGTGGGGTGAAGAAATGTCAACGAACCCAGTGCGGCACTCGCGCGCATAGGGCTAAGCACCGGGGTTAACGCCTCTTCAAACAGCAGGTCGCCGGCACTCATGTGCGTGCCGAACACGATGGCCGCGTCGTAAGATTCGGTTTTGAAATTCACGTTGTGATCGGTGGTGGTGGTCAATGCAATTTGCAGATCCGGCTGTTCACGCTCCACCTCCAGCAGGCGGGGGACCAGCCAGCGCATGGCGCAGGTGGGGGCTTTTAAGCGGATGACGGTTTGCTGGCTGCGGGCCCGGCCGGCCACCGTCAGCAATTGCTCAAAAGACGATTGCAGTTCAGGCAACAGGGCGCTTCCCTGCGGTGACAGCCGCAGCCCACGCGCATGACGCTCAAATAGCGGAAAGCCAAACCACGCTTCAAGGGAAGCGATCTTGCGGCTCACTGCCCCCTGTGTCAGGCAAAGCTCAGCGGCGGCGTGGGTGAGGTTCAGGTGACGCGCGGTGACTAAAAATGCGTCGATGGCATTGAGCGGGAGCGAACGGCGCGACATATAAACACCTCAGCTATGCATTTTTCTCATGGCTATTATGACAACAATTCGATTGTCCCGACAACTCACTTGTTGTTTGAATAGTTATGCAATGTCCATGAGAAGGGAAAGAGGATGACTTTACGAACGCCGGTGCAAACACGCTCTAAACTGCCTGATGTGGGTACCACCATTTTTACCGTTATCGGCCAGCTCTCGGCGCAGCATAACGCGATTAACCTTTCTCAGGGCGCACCGAACTTTTCCTGCGACCCGAAGCTGATTGCGGGCGTCACCCGCGCAATGGAGGCAGGGCATAACCAGTATGCAGCGATGACCGGTCTGCAGCCGCTCAAAGAACGCATTGCCGATAAAATTGCCACCCTCTACGGCACGCAGTATGACCCAGGTAGCGAGGTGCTGGTCACCGCCAGCGCCAGCGAAGGACTTTATTCGGCAATCAGCGGGCTGGTGCACCCGGGCGATGAGGTGATCTATTTTGAACCGTCATTTGACAGCTATGCGCCAATTGTCCGCCTGCAGGGGGCAACCCCGGTCGCCATCAAACTCACGGTGCCGGATTTTGCCGTCAACTGGGATGAAGTGCGTGCCGCGATCACCCCGCGTACGCGTATGATTATCATCAATACCCCGCACAACCCGAGCGGTCAGGTTTTCTCAGCTAATGACCTGCAGCAGCTGGCGGCGCTGACGCGCAATACCGATATCATTATTTTGTCTGACGAAGTGTACGAACACGTTGTTTTTGATGGTGAACCGCACCACGGGATGGCTACACACCCGCAGCTGGCGGAGCGTAGCGTGATTATCTCATCTTTCGGAAAAACCTATCACGTTACCGGGTGGCGTGTGGGTTACTGTGTTGCCCCGGCGGTACTGATGGACGAGATTTGTAAAGTCCATCAATTTTTAATGTTTTCTGCCGATACGCCAATGCAGCATGCCTTTGCTGAGCATATGGTTGATCCGCAAACCTGGCTGTCGCTGTCGGCGTTTTACCAGCGTAAGCGCGATCTGCTGCAAAGTCTGCTTGAGGATTCGCCGTTTACCCTGTTGCCGAGTGCCGGGTCGTTCTTTATGCTGGCGGACTACAGCCAGTTTAGCGATGAGCGCGATAGCGAGCTGGTGAAACGGCTGATCGTTGAGTACGGTGTTGCCACCATTCCGCTGTCGGCGTTTTATGCGGACGGTACGGATAATAAATTGATTCGTCTCTCTTTTGCGAAAGATGAGGCGACGTTACGGGCAGGTGCCCAGGCCCTGTGTCGGGTTAAACCACGCTGAGGAGTATTGGATGAAATTACGCGCGTTAGTTGTCGGCATGGGATTGCTGTGTACTTTTTCTTCCTTTGCGGCTACCGAGCTGCGTTACGGTCTGGAGGCGGAATATCCGCCGTTTGAGAGCCGTAATGCGGCGGGCGAACTGGAAGGGTTTGACGTTGAACTGGGGAATGCCATTTGTAAAGCCGCAGCGCTGAAGTGCACCTGGGTTGAAACCTCGTTTGATGCGTTGATTCCGGGGCTGGTGGCGAAGAAATTCGACGCGATCAACTCGGCGATGAATATCACCGAACAGCGCCGCAAGAGCATTGATTTTACCCAACCGATCTACCGTATTCCGTCGCAGCTGGTCGGTAAGGCCGGAACGGCGGTAGAGGCGACTCCCGAAGGGCTGAAGGGAAAAACCATTGGTGTGCTGCAGGGATCCATTCAGGAAACCTATGCGAAAGAGCACTGGGAAAAGCAGGGTGTCACCGTGGTGTCTTATAAAGATCAGAATATGGCCTGGGGCGATCTGCTGAATGGTCGGATCGACGCCTCGCTGGTCATGTCAGCGGCCGGGCAGGCAGGTTTCCTCAGCAAGCCGCAGGGGAAAGGGTTTGGCTTCATCGGCAAACCGGTGTCTGACGACACTATCCTCGGCAGTGGGATCGGTTTTGGGTTGCGTAAAGGTGACGAGGCCACCAAAAAGCAACTTGATGCCGCGATTGATAAAGTACGTGCCGACGGCACGATCGCTAAACTCGCTGATAAGTACTTCCCGGGTATCGATGTCAGCGTAAAATAACCGCCTCATTGGCCCCGGCGAACGATGTCGCGCCGGGGCATTTTTCTACACATTCTCCAGGCTTTCTTTACACCACTTTCGGGCCGTTCTGGTCGACAGAAAATATTTCACACTTTGTTCATATAATCACCGGCCAACAATTGGATTCTTAACCATTTTTGTTTAGGCTGTGCGTTCTTTCTTGCCGTCATTTCGCCGAGCGCGAAACACATTCACACGACCATAAGGACGTTTTTCCAGGCATGAATCGCAGACGTTTTCTAAAAGGCTCGCTGGCAGTGGCAGCCCTGAGCGGCACATCTGGCCTTGCTTCTCTGTTTTCCAAAGCGGCATACGCTGCTGACTCTGACATTGCTGACGGCCAGAGCCGTCGTTTTGATTTCTCCGTACTGCAATCCATGGCGCATGACCTGGCGAAAACCCCGTGGGGTGGTGCGCCGCGCCCGCTGCCGGACACGCTGGCCACCATGACGCCGCAGGCGTACAACGCCATCCGCTACGATGAAAAGCAGTCTCTGTGGAATAACATTGAAGGGCGTCAACTGGACGTGCAGTTCTTCCATATGGGAATGGGTTTCCGTCGTCGCGTGCGGATGTTCTCGCGGGACCAGTCTACTTCTATGGCGCGCGAGATCCACTTCCGTCCGGAGCTGTTCAGCTATGGTGAAACGGGTGTGGATACCAAACAGCTGGAAGGGCAAAGCGATCTCGGCTTTGCGGGCTTCCGTGCGTTTAAAGCCCCTGAACTGGCGCGTCGCGATATCGTCTCTTTCCTCGGTGCGAGCTATTTCCGTGCGGTTGATGACACCTACCAATATGGTCTTTCCGCACGTGGTCTGGCGGTGGATACCTTTACCGACACGCCGGAAGAGTTCCCGGATTTCACCTCGTTCTGGTTTGAAACCGTCAAACCTGGCGACACCACTTTTACCGTTTATACGCTGCTGGACAGCCCAAGCATCACTGGTGCTTATAAATTCGTGATCCACTGCGAGAAGAGCCAGGTGATTATGGAGGTGGAAAACCACCTCTATGCGCGTAAAGACATTAAGCAACTCGGCATCGCGCCGATGACCAGCATGTTCAGCTGCGGTAATAACGAACGCCGCATGTGTGACACCATTCACCCGCAAATTCATGACTCCGACCGCCTGGCCATGTGGCGCGGCAACGGGGAGTGGATCTGTCGTCCGCTGAACAACCCGCAGAAGCTGCAGTTCAATGCCTATATGGACAAGAATCCGAAAGGGTTCGGCCTGCTGCAACTTGATCGCGATTTCTCGCACTATCAGGACGTGATGGGCTGGTATAACAAACGCCCAAGTCTGTGGGTTGAGCCGCGCAATGACTGGGGCAAAGGCTCAGTTGGCCTGATGGAGATCCCGACTACGGGTGAAACGCTGGATAACGTCGTCTGCTTCTGGCAGCCAGAAAAAGCGGTCAAAGCGGGCGACGAGCTGGACTTCAAATATCGCCTCTACTGGAGCGCCATGCCGCCAGTGCGTTCTCCGCTGGCAACGGTCTTCGCGACCCGCACCGGTATGGGTGGCTTCCCGGAAGGGTGGGCACCCGGCGAAAATTACCCGAAAGTGTGGGCCCGTCGCTTCGCTATCGACTTTGTCGGTGGCGACCTGAAAGCGTCTGCACCAAAAGGCATCGAGCCGGTCATTACGCTCTCCAGCGGTGAAGCGAAGCAGGTTGAGATCCTTTACGTTGAACCGTTTGACGGCTATCGCATTCTGTTTGACTGGTATCCAACATCGGATTCGACCGAACCAGTGGACATGCGTTTGTTCCTGCGCTGCCAGGGGGATGCCATCAGTGAAACCTGGCTGTATCAGTATTTCCCGCCAGCACCGGATAAACGTCAGTACGTTGATGACAGGGTAATGCGTTAATCGAGTTGAACTGCGCCTGGTAAGCGTAACGCTGCCGGGCGATTAACAGTTATAAATCATGATTTAGCATATGTTCTCATTTGTGCTGCTTTTTTAACAAGGAGTGGTGTAGGAAATGCTGAATTCGCTCCAGATATTCCAGGCACTGAATGAATTGGGTTACCGGCTTGAGGATGGAAAATTCGAGCCAAGCTATGCATCCGAGCATCCGCTCGGAAATGGGAAGTATCTGTATGTCAAACGCAGTCGGGACGGCGTTGTTAACAAGAGCCCATTGGTTCTCGCACCAGACACCCTTGCCTTAAAGGCGGAAATTGATCGCATTGAGGGTCTCTACTGCCTTTGGGAAAAAGTAAAAAGCACCAGCTATCGACGTTACCCGAAAGATAATGGTACCTCCCAATATGGTTATGCAACTGATGTTGAATCAGTCGAAGCGCTACAGGCTCTCGTGAATTTGTTGAGAGGCCAACCCTCTTTGATCACCCAGCCTGGACTAAAAAGAGACAACGAAAACAAGGAGCAATCGTTAATGTATCCCTTAAACCAGATTCTCTTTGGACCACCAGGCACGGGTAAAACCTACACGACGACCGAATTGGCTGTCAAAATTGCGGATAATGCATGGTATCAACAGGCTACGCGTGAGCATCATGGCAATGACTTACGGGAAAAGGTAAAGCAGCGGTATCAGATTCTGGTAGAAAAGCAGCGCATCATGTTTACCACTTTCCATCAAAGTTTCTCCTATGAGGACTTTATCGAGGGTATTCGTGCGACTACTGATGAAAGCTCGGGTACGCTTCGCTACGAAGTTATGGATGGTATTTTTAAGCAGCTGTGCCTGAATGCTGAAGTTAAAACGAGTGGTAGTTCAACCCAGTCATTGTCTTTGAATGGGAGACGGATTTGGAAAATGTCTCTTGGAAATACTCTTGACGGTGAAGATTATATTTTCGATGAATGCCTTGCGAACAATTATATTTTATTGGGTTGGGGTGATAATCTTGATTTTAGTGGTTGCACTACTCCTGCGGATGTCCGATTACGAATAGACGAATCGAATGAAGGCCAGGTTGAGAGAAGTGAATACATGTTGACTGCGGTCAACATGTTTAAAAATATCATTCGGAATGGTGATCTGGTTATTATTTCCGATGGTAATCATAAGTTCAGGGCCATCGCCGAGATCGCCGGAGATTATCAATTCCTGCCAAATGATGAACGCGTAGGCTATCACCAAATGCGTAAGGTCAACTGGTTACGAACTTATTCACCGAGCTTACCGAAAGAGCAGCTTTTTTTAAAAGCACTTTCACAGATGACATTATATGAGTTGAGGGATGCCTCAATTGACAGGGAAAAACTGTCTCAACTATTGGCCCCGGTAGAAACAAGTGATAATCAAGCATTACCGCATGTGCTCATTATCGATGAGATAAACAGGGGGAATATTGCCCGTATCTTTGGTGAATTGATTACTCTGTTGGAATCCGATAAACGATTGGGAGCTGAAGATGCCCGCTCCTTAGTCCTGCCTTATTCTAAACAGCTGTTTTCCGTGCCAAGAAATGTCTATGTCATTGGGACGATGAATACTGCGGATAAATCCCTGATACAAATGGACCTGGCGCTAAGACGACGCTTTAGCTTTACCGAAATGCCTGCACGACCGGAGTTATTAGCTGGGGTCACTGCGTTTGGCGTTGATGTCGAAACGTTGTTAACGCGCATTAATCAACGTATCGAAGCACTGCTGGATAGTGAGCATATGATTGGTCATGCTTACTTCATGCCATTAAAGAAATTAGAAAATAACGCCGACCGTGAAGCCTGTCTTGCCAGCATCTTCCAGGAAAAACTCATTCCATTGCTGAGAGAGTATTTCTTTGATGATTATGAACGTATCGGTTGGGTGCTTAATGATTCAGTGAAAGCGAAAGAAAACCGTTTTATTCTCTTGCAACAGTCAGCACAATTACCGTCATTTTCTGCGCTATTCCCGAAAGATATTGCGGATAGTTTGTCTGACAGGCGTTTTCGTATTAATGAACATGCTTTCGTGTCGGCAGAAGCTTATCAGGGTATTGTGGCATGATGATTCAGGTCCGGGAATATGCTCTGCTTACCTGTGATAACTCTCAACCAGCCAGTATGGATTTGGGGATTGTCTCTGAAGCAACATTTTCCTGGCTTGAGCAATTGCAACAAAAGTGGAGTGGTACCTCTCAAATTCTCAGCCGGGAAGGGAGGCGATTTTTGCGTTTGGGAAGCTATGTCGGTTATCTGCAATCCCCGACTGGCGAGTCAATTGAAATTCTGCCAAAAACCACTCTTGACGTTCCCGTCGAAATAGTCCCTCTGCGTCAGCTTTTACGCCGAATGCTTAGTGCCTCTACCGGAATTGCACCTCGTGAGGCGAGCCAGGCGGTATTGCAACGTAGTGACCAGCCTCTACATGAATGGATAATCAGTGAGTTTTTGCGACATCTTGCTGATTTAGTTCGCAAAGGACTGCGTTTCGATTATCACCTCATTGAGGATGAGCATAGTGCGTTCATCCGTGGTCAATTGGATGTCACTGCGCAAATGAGAATGCCTCCGGGCAGAGGCACTCATTTTCATGTGCGTTATGCTGAGTTTTCCCCTCAGCGTATCGAAAATCGCCTGTTACGGACTGCTTTAGACTGGACTCTCAAAATGACCAGACAAGGGCAGAGCTGGAGGCAGGCAAATTCACTTAGCCACCAACTGGATGGCATAGTGCCGATCTCTGGCAGTACAACACTTTCAATGAGGCAGTGGAGTGACGGTAAATATCTCTTTGGCTATCGCGCGATAAAGCCGTGGTGCCAGCTCATTCTTGAACAGATGAATCCAGATTTTCAATATGGATTGCATCAGGGAATATCTTTGCTGTTCCCTATGGAGAAGTTATATGAGGGCTGGGTAGGATACGGTCTGGCTGGAGCGTTGCATCACGATTACCAGCTTATTGAGCAGACTAAGAGCCAGTACTTGTTAGAACATGTTCCTGTTGGCGAAAAGTTATCTCAACGATGGTTCATGCTTAAACCTGACTTTCTTATCACCGGCGAGCAGACGGTGGTTATGGATGCTAAATGGAAGCTATTAGATAGCAGAGCTGATGATGCTCTAAGGAAGTATGAAATCAGCCAGTCGGACCTGTATCAGATGTTCGCCTATGGGCAAAAGTATCTTCATGGGAAAGGCAAAATGATGCTGATTTATCCGCGTCATCAGTACTTTGCTGCGCCATTACCGGTGTTCCATTTTGACGAAGATTTATCTCTATGGTGTGTGCCCTTTGACCTTGAATCTGGTGGATTGGTGAAAGGCGAATGGCAGGATTCGTTCAGTTGCTTCCCTGAAGATGAGCCTGAAGTCATTTATGATGAGCAACAAAACAGCCACGCATTTCACGAATATTAAAGGGAGACAGAATCATGGCTTATAAAGATTTCTATCATCTAATGTTGGAGTATTTTTCCCACCCCGTCGAGCTGATCACTGGATCAAGGAATGTTCCTTTCACTCTCTACACTGAAGAGCAAAAGCTGTTTGTTCGAAATGGAAAAGATAATATTAGCCGTATCGATCCCAAAGAGGTTGCAGCATTTGTTGAGCGGTTTGAAGAAGCTGAAAGTTTGTTAGCGAAAGACTACCAGGATGTGACTTTCAAAGCCTCCTATCTTCTGGCTGCGATGAAATATATTACTGATCGTAATGCCTCCGTTGTGCGATTTCACAGTGAAGAACTCGATAACAGCGAAGTGCAATATAAAAACTGGCTGAATGCAAACCCTGAAGGCTATGTTTTAAATTTGCGTAAAAGAAGTGAAATAAGCGGTGAGATGGATCCTTCAAATTCAACTTTCCTGCATTCTGCCGGTTGCTCTTCAGTAAATAATGAACGTAGTTACACTCACTCTGAGCCATTCACGGGTAATGAATACTTTAAGATTTGCTCAGCAAATTTTTATGCGCTCGAGCAAGAAGCCATGAGAATAACAAAGCTTAGTATTGTGAAACGGCATTCTTGTTTAAAGAGTCACATTCGTTAATATGAGGTATTATGACATCTGAAATCATCCCTGTATCGCAACACATCGAACTGCGCGCCGTTGAAGAGCGCTACGCCGCCGAACTGCACAACCTCGTCGTCAAAAACAGAGCTTTTCTGCAAACCGCCTTTGACTGGGCGCAGCACGTGGGCAGCGAAGAAGATACCCGCCGTAACGTGCAGAGTAACCAGATGCTGCACCAGCGCGGCTACGCCAAAATGTTTTTGATCTTTAAGGATGATGGGCTGGTCGGCGTGCTGTCGTTTAACACGATTGAACCGGCCAACAAAGCCGGGTACATCGGCTACTGGCTGGATGAAGCGCATCAAGGGCAGGGGATCCTCTCTCAGTCATTGCAGGCGTTTACGCGTTACTACGCTGAACGCGGTGAAATCCGTCGTTTTGTGATTAAGTGTCGGGTCGCGAATCAGCACAGCAACAATGTTGCCCTGCGCAACGGTTTTACGCTGGAAGGTTGCCTGCGGGAAGCGGAATTCCTCAATGGTCATTTCGACGATGTGAACATCTACGGCAAGATTTATACGCTATAGCGCGCCCAGCAGGGGCGTGCGGGTAATGCGCTGGTTGCCATTAATGACCTTTTCGCCGCGCAGATGAATATTCTCACCGGCAAACGCTTCAATCACCGCATCGTCGGTGATTTCAACCCGGTGCTCAATCAGCACATCGCCGCTGATCCTCGCCCGTCCCTGAATCACGACTTTATCATCCAGCATGATCGGCCCACCGCGTAGCCATGCCTGTCCCCCAATCAGAACGTGGTGTTTAATGATGCAGTTTCCTTCTACCACCGCATCCTCCGCGACCTGAGAGCTGTAGCGCACCGTCGGAATGGCATCGTCGTCAAAACCGGCAATCACGCGGGCATTGCCATAGATCTTTGCGCAGTCGCACACCCAGACGTTATTGAGATCGTTGCCTTGAAGGATTGCGTTGTCGAATATTTCGGCGCGGTGCTCAATAAAGGCATCATTCACCATCGCATCGCCGTAGATTTGCGCCTGATGCACAATGCGTGACTGGCTGACCGTCGCGTTATCGTAGATTTGCAGGATCTGTTCATGGTCCGGCGTCAGGCCTTTGGCGGCAATAACGACGCTGTTGTGAAGCACGCGGGCATTGCCATAAATATGACATTCACCCCGAACACAGGAGTGCTGAATGGTGACGTTGTCACTTATTCGTGCTCCATGACTGACTTCGGCCTCGTCCAGCCAGCTATTGTCGCCGATATGCGCTTCGTGGCTGATGATGCAAGGCAGGGTAAGCCGCGCGTTGCCGGATACGGTGGCACCGGCGAACACCACGCTGTTTTCGTCGTAGATCCAACAGTCACCGTCTTGTGCGAGGGCGCGCTCATCGTCAATCCATCCACCTTTCGTACCTATCGTCACGTCGTTAAACTCCGCCGTGGCGATAATCTGCCGTAATGTGGTCGAGTGGGTTGTTTCGCCATTTTTCCATTGCCAAAGGCGTGTATCGTCGCTCAGGCGATATTTGTTCATCTTGATCTCTCTGATAACCGTCTTAACTAAACGTAGCAAATATTTCGGTTTTCGAACGGTTGGCAACCAGACGGTAAACGCCTTAAAATGGCATTCAAAATGCACTTTAAATTTATGCAGGATCAGGAAAAAATAATGACCGTCGATGAGAATTACTTCACAGAGAAATATGGCTTAACCCGAACGCATTCCGAGGTGCTGTTCAGTGCAGAAAGAGTTAAACCGGGTAAAACGCTGGATCTGGGCTGTGGAAATGGCCGTAACAGTCTCTACCTTGCTGCTAACGGTCACGAGGTGACGGCCTGGGATAAAAACCCGATGAGCATTGATAATATCGAGCGCATCAAGGCGGAAGAAGGGATCGACAACCTCCACACGGCGATAAAAGATCTCAACACCCTGAGTTTCGACGGTGAATACGATTTTATTTTGTCCACCGTCGTGCTGATGTTCCTGGATGCAAAAACCATCCCCGGTCTTATCGCCAATATGCAGCGCTGCACTACACCAGGCGGCCACAACCTGATTGTCGCCGCCATGGATACGACTGATTATCCGTGTACCGTCGGCTTCCCGTTTGCGTTTAGAACGGGCGAACTGAGCAACTACTATGAAGGCTGGGAGTTGCTCAAATACAACGAAGACGTTGGTGAACTGCACCGCACCGATGAAAACGGCAATCGCATTAAGCTGCGCTTTGCCACCATGCTGGCGCGTAAACCCACTTAACGGGCGGCCAGCAGGCAGAGTTGCAGGGCTGTCTGGTAAGAGGCCTCGAACGACGACAGCGGCAGAAATTCAAACTTCGAGTGGAAGTTATGCGCGCCGGTGAAGAAGTTTGGCGTAAGTAGCCCTTTTGCCGAGAGTGCCGCACCGTCTGTGCCGCCGCGCATCGGCGTCGGTTTCGGCGTGATGCCGAGCGATTCCATCGCTTCAAACATCAGGTCGATGGCGCGCCTGTCTTCACCAATCGCATTGCTGATATTGCTGTAGGTATCTTCAATGCGATAGTCCACGTTGGCCGTTGGATGTTGGGCGGCTATCAGCGCGGCAACGTCGGCAATCTGCTGCTTGCGGGCGGCAAAGCTGTCCTTGTCAAAATCGCGGATATTCGCTTTGAGGATGGCCTCGTTTTGCCCCGCCTGAATACCGTTAAACCAGATATAGCCCTCACGACCTTCGGTACACTCGGGCGTTTGCTGGCGGTCAAAATGGTTGATGTAATCGGTCGCCATCAGCAGGGGGTTCACCAGCACGCCTTTGGCGGACATGGGGTGTGCCGTTACGCCGGTAAAGCGGATTTCCGCGGCTGCCGCATTAAAATTCTCGTAGACAATTTCACCCAGCTCGCAGCAGTCAATGGTCCAGGCAAAATCAACATCGAAGCGTTTCAGATCGAGCGCCTTCGCGCCGCACAGGCCGATTTCTTCATCCGGGACAAATGCGACCACAATGTCGCCGTGTTGATGCTCCGCGGTCAGGTTTTCCAGCACGGTCATGACTACGGTAACGGCTGATTTATTGTCTGCGCCCAAAACGCTGGTTCCGTCACTGAAAATAATCTCCTCATCCGGATAGGCCAGAATTTCCGGATGCTCTTTTACGCGTAACCAAATGTCTTTGTCTTTATTCAGGCAGAGGTCTTCACCTGTAAATGTTAATATCTGCGGATGAATATCCGGTGATAATCCCACGTCGACGGTATCAATATGGGTAATAAAACCAATACGCGGCGCACCGGCTACGTTACCTTTTTTCACCGCGGTCACCGTGGCGAATTCATCAATCACAATGTCGTCTAACCCCAGCTGTGCCAGCTCCTGAGCAAGCTCCCGCGCCATGTTGTGTTGGCCTGGCGTAGAGGGCAGAGTTTTTACTCTGGCATCGCTCTGGCTGGTGATGGAGAGATAGCGAAAAAAGCGGTGCGTTAATTGTCTGGAAAGTGGCGAGCCCATAGTGATTTATTCCTTATTTATTTTTCAGGTGTTTGCCACTTCACTTTAATGTTATTTATGAAATGGCAAAAGAATTAATTAGCCGTCGAATTAAAAAGACAGGAATAAATGATGAAAAGCAAACTCACAATCTTAACGCTTGCTCTTGCGGCGCTCACCGTCAGTTCCACTGTCGCTGCGAAAACGCTCGTGTATTGTTCCGAAGGATCGCCGGAAAACTTTAATCCTCAGTTATACACGTCGGGCACCAGCGTGGATGCCAGTGCTGTACCTGTTTATAACCGGCTGGTCGATTTCAAACCTGGCACCACGGAGCTGGTACCCAGTCTGGCAGAGAGCTGGGAGGTGAGCGACGACGGTAAAGTCTATACCTTCCATCTGCGCAAGGGGGTGAAATTCCAGAGCAATAAATTGTTCACACCGACCCGGGACTTTAACGCCGATGACGTCATCTTCTCGTTTATGCGGCAGAAAGATGTGAATCATCCTTACCATAACGTCTCTAACGGCAGCTATTCCAATTTCGAAAGTCTGGAGTTTGGCAGTCTGATAACCGCCATTGATAAAGTCGATGATCACACCGTGCGCTTTACGCTGGCACACCCGGAGGCGCCGTTTGTCGCGGATCTGGCATGGTATTTTGCCTCGATCCTCTCTGCGGAGTATGCCGACGCGATGCTGAAAGCGGGGACACCAGAGAAGGTGGATATGGAGCCGATTGGCACCGGGCCGTTTAAGCTCACACAGTATCAGAAGGACTCCCGCATCCTTTTCACCGCGTTTGCAGACTACTGGCAGGGTAAATCGAAACTCGATCGGCTGGTGTTTACCATCACGCCGGATGCTTCAGTACGTTTTGCCAAAATCGAAAAGAACGAATGTCAGGTGATGCCGTTCCCGAACCCAGCCGATCTGCCGCGTATGAAGGCGAACAAAGACATCAACCTGATGAGCAAGGCAGGGCTGAACACTGGTTTTCTGGCGTTTAACACCCAAAAGCCACCGCTGGATAACGTGAAGGTTCGCCAGGCGCTGGCCATCGCCATCAACAAATCAGCCATTATTGACGCGGTGTTCCATGGCACGGGGACCGCCGCGAAGAACCTGCTGCCGCCAGGGGTATGGAGCGCCGACAGTGAACTTAAGGATTACGATTACGATCCGGAAAAGGCAAAAGCGCTGCTGAAGGAAGCAGGTTTTGCAAACGGGGTGAACATTGATTTGTGGGCAATGCCGGTGCAGCGTCCGTACAACCCGAATGCGAAACGTATGGCCGAAATGATTCAGGCCGACTGGGCGAAAGTGGGCGTACAAACTCACATTGTCACCTATGAATGGGGTGAATACCTCAAGCGCGTGAAGGGCGGGGAGCATCAGGCTGCGCTGATGGGTTGGACGACCGCAACGGGCGATCCGGACAACTTCTTTGGTCCGCTATTTACCTGCACCTCTGCAAATGGCGGTTCGAACTCGGCGAAGTGGTGCTATAAGCCGTTTGATAAAATTATTGCGGAGGCAAAATCAATAACCGACCACGATAAACGTGTGGCGCTGTATAAAGAGGCTCAGCAGATGATGCATGACCAGATGCCAGCGGTGATGATTGCGCATTCAACCATTTTCGAACCGGTGCGCAAAGAGGTGACGGGTTATGAAATTGACCCGTTTGGTAAACATCTGTTCTGGCAACTGGATATACATCAGTAATTTTTCACTGCCCGGCACGCATCCGGGCAGTCTTTTTGCAATTTGTGCTCCCGACATCATTTTTTGTCACAACAAACCCTCCAGTCCTTTGCTATAACTTCAAATGCATACTTGCAGATAACATGGAAAACCATCATGCGTACTCAAACTTTTTTAAAAGTTGCAGTGCTTACTGGTCTGTTGGCTTTGGCGGGCTGTTCATCAAAAGTGGCCGCTCCCGAACAATACTCAGGCTTTTTAAAAGACTATTCTGGTTTAAAGGAAACAACTTCTGCAACGGGTAAACCGACCTTACGTTGGGTTGATCCGTCATATAACGAAGCTAATTATGACAATATTGTCTGGAACCCGATTACTTATTATCCGGCTCCAAAACCAACCACGCAGATTGGTCAAAAAACACTGGATGAGCTGCTGAGTTATACCAACAACAAAATGAAAACCTCGATTGGTCAGCGTAAACCGATCGTTACCACACCAGGGCCGCGTAGCCTGATCTTCCGTGGTGCGATTACCGGTGTAACCTCTAAGCAAGAAGGTTTGCAGTTCTATGAAGTGGTGCCAGTGGCACTGGTTGTTGCAGGTACGCAAATGGCGACCGGTCACCGCACAATGGATACCCACCTTTACTTTGAAGGTGAGTTGATTGATGCAAAAACCGGTAAACCTGTTATTAAAGTGGTTCGTAAAGGCGAAGGTAAAGAGCTGACGAACAAAAATACCCCAATGGGCTTTGCAACCCTGAAACAGGTTGTTGATGACATGGCGACCGATGCCACCATGTTTGACGTGAAAAAGACCATGAAATAACCAGGAAAGGCCTGCATTGCGCAGGCCTTATTTATTTACGCTGTTCGTAAGCGCCTGATCCAGGTTTCGGGTTTAGTAAACATCACCATATTCCCTCCCAGAATCAGCAACAATCCGACGATACCGTTAATATGCCACACGTAACCTTCATAAACCGTTGAGATGGAGAGGGCGACCAGCGGGAAGAGCAGCGTACTGTAGGCCGCTTTGCCTGGGCCGATACGCCCTACCAACGTAAAGTAAGCACCGAAAGCAATCACCGAACCAAACAAAGCCAGATAGAGCAGCGCGCCAATGTAGCTCACCGTCCATTCCGGGGTGAAACTGTCGCCTCTGAAAAGGGCAATGCAGCCCATCACCAGTGTGCCATACAGCATCGCCCAGGCGTTGGTAGTCATGGTTTCAAGGCCTTTGCGCTGATGGCGCATGCTGATCATATTGCCCAGCGAGAAACCGTAGGTACCGAGTGCGGAGAGACCAATACCCATCAGGAGTGACGCGCTCCAGCCACTGGCCAGAAGATCGTCCCAGAAGAGGGTGATAATGCCAATCAACCCCAGAGCCGCAGCGGTCCAGAACCGCGCTGGTGGGCGTTGGCCGAAGAAAATAAAGCTGTTGATGGCGTTATAGAGCACCGCCATTGAGAAAATCACCGATTCCAGCCCGGTGTTGATGTGCGAGGCCGCGGTATAAAAACACCAGAAGTTAAAGCAAAAAACGCAGCATCCCTGAAGTATGCAAAACAGATGATCCCGCAGCGCCAGTTTGCGTAGTCTACGCAGGGCGAGTAACACCACCATCATCGTGAGGCTGGCAACCGCGAAGCGCCAGAAAATGGATACGGGGGCCGCCACGGAACCCTGCTGCAGGAAAATCGCGATCCAGGTGGTTCCCCAGATAATTACCACCAGTCCGTATAATAATGCGTTCATACTTTTCTCTTCTCAAACCACGGAAGTGGGCAGTATGGCGCGCTGAGCCGCAAGGGGCTTGCACTGCCTTGCGGTAGACTTGCAAATTCTTGCGCTTTTTTCTTTTATGGGGACTGGCAACCGGCGGCAACAATTCTTAGACTAATATTCTGATCAATAACACGCTAACGGTTATGTCTCACGCTTACGATACCTTTGAAACGCTGCGCCAACAGAATGCAGTCCTGCGGGAAACTGTCTCGCTGAACTCGGGTATTCAGCTGGCAGCGTGGTACAACAAGCACGATACGATAACGGTAAAAAGCAATCATCATACCCTTAGCCTGTACGTGGCTGACGGTTACGAAAGTTATCAAAAAACGCCGGGCGGCTGGAAAAATGGCGGTGGTCCGGATCGTTTCTGTTTGATGCCCAAAGAGAGCGAATCAACGTGGGATATCCGGGATGACCTGTCGTTTGTGCATCTCTACTGCACCGATGAACATCTGCGCGACGTGGGAGAAAAAATCTGGGACAAGCGGCCACTTTCGCTGACCCTGGACGAGCATATTTTCGGCAGTGACCCGAAGATAACCGCGTTGTACCGTCAGTTTTTACTTGGCTGCGACTGGCAGCAGCACGCTAACCAGCTCACCCTGAGCACGGCCTCTACGCTGCTGTTAACCCATCTGCTGCAAAACTACTCGAACGTTCAGTGGAAGCTGCCTGTCGTCACGGGCGGGTTATCCCCGTTCGTGTTGCGTAACGTGCTGGCCTTTATCGAAGAGAACCTGGGGCAGCCCCTGATGCTGGCAGAACTGGCTGCACAGGCCTCTCTCAGCGAATACCATTTTGCCCGCATGTTCCGCCAGTCGACGGGCCTGGCGCCGCATCAGTACGTGATGCAGCGCAGAATGGAAAAGGCGAAAGCGCTGGTACAACACACGGCGACGCCGCTGACGGACATCGCGCTTGCCTGTGGATTTAACTCCGCCAGCCACTTCAGTAACCGCTTTCGCAGCGTGACGGGAATGACGCCTTCTCAGCTACGCGCGGCGAGTGCGTGATAACAGGGCATAGCACACACCGCCCAGAACCAGTCCCCAGAATGCCGAACCAATGCCCAGGAGCGTCACACCGCTCGCGGTCATCAGGAATGTGACTATCGCTGCGTCACGTTCCGCTTCGTGATTCAGCGCCTGATACAGACTTCCGCTGATGGTGCCGAGTAACGCCAGACCCGCCAGCGTCTGGATCCAACTGAGCGGTAGCGCCGTCATGATTGCAGTAATAGAACCACCGAAAATACCGGCTAACAGATAAAATCCCCCGGCCGCGATGGCTGCCAGCCAGCGTTTACCTGCATCCGGGTGCGCATCCGGGCTCTGACAAATGGCGGCGGTAATCGCCGCGATACAGATGGAAAAGACGCCAAAGGGCGAAAACAGCAGTGCCAGCCCGCCCGTAAAGATGATGAGCGGCGAAACCGCCAGCGGGTAGCCGGAGGCTTTCATCGTGGCGAATCCCGGGGCATTTTGAGAGGCCATGGTCACCAGGAAGAAAGGGATACCCACGCTCACCAGGCTGGTGAAGGTGAAGGATGGCGCAATAAACTCCGGCATAACAAGGGAAAGGGTGAATTTATCCGTGACAACGTCACCACTTACCCAGGCCACGATGCCGCCTGCCAGAAGCGTAACCACAATGGCATAGCGGGGGGCCAGCGCTTTTGCCATTAGCCACGCGGCAATCATGCTGCCGCACAGCAGAAAGTGCCCCTCCAGATGGGCAAACGCATGCAGCCCAAACTGCAAAAGCACCCCTGCCAGCATGGCAGCGGCAAGCGAATGGGGGATCAACTTCATCAACCTGGCGAATAACCCGGTGATGCCGCAGAGTAAAATGATCGCATTGGCAAAGATGAATACGCCGATCGTTTCAGCCAGCGTGACACCTTGCAGGCTGGTCGCGAGCAGCGCTGCACCGGGTGTTGACCAGGCGGTGAGTACCGGCGCTTTATACCACCATGAAAGCGCCAGCGTGCTGACTCCCATCCCAATCCCGAGTGCCGTCATCCAGCCCGCAATCTGTTGCGCATTTGCGCCGGCTGCCGCTGCGGCTTGCCAGATGATGGCAGCAGAACTGGCGTAGCCGACCAGGACGGCGACAAAACCCGCCAGAACGGCTGGAACAAGGTGTGTTGAAGAAGCGCGCATGAAAACTCCGCTGTGCGTTATAACGTCCGGGGTAAGGTAGCACTGTGCGCTATAGCGTACAAGTGGTATGCTGATCATGACCAGGAGGGCACATGGACATCACACAACATCTTGCAACCACACTGAAAACACTGCGCCAGGATCGCGGCTGGAGTTTGTCGAAGCTGGCAGAAGATACGGGGGTTTCAAAAGCGATGCTCGGGCAAATCGAGCGCAATGAATCCAGCCCGACGGTATCAACACTGTGGAAAATCGCCACCGGGCTGAACGTACCGTTTTCCACCTTTATCACCCCAGAGGCGGACAAGCAGGCTGTTTTTGACCCGCAGCAGCAGGCCATGGTGGTAAAACCGCTGTTCCCGTGGGATGAGACGCTGAAGTTTGATCATTTCTCCATTACTCTGGCACCCGGCGCGCTAAGCGAGTCAACGCCCCATGAAACGGGGGTGATTGAGCATGTGGTGGTGATAAGCGGCGAGCTGGAGATGCAACTGGAGGGTGAGTGGCAGACAATTCCTGCCGATTCAGGCATCCGTTTTGCCGGGGACAAACCGCACGCGTACCGTAACAGCAGCGACCGGACGGTGCATTTTCACTCCCTAATCCATTATCCCCGCTGACGCTACGCAAAACTGTTTCGCTGTCGCATACTTCTGACTACAATAGCCGCCATTTTGACCATAACGGATAACGACGAAGTATGCGCCTGCAATCCCATCATCTTGAACTTTTAAGCCCGGCCCGCGACGCCGCCATTGCCCGTGAAGCGATCCTTCACGGTGCAGATGCCGTCTACATTGGCGGTCCTGGCTTTGGTGCCCGCCATAACGCCAGCAACAGTCTGCAGGATATTGCTGAACTGGTACCGTTCGCCCACCGTTTCGGGGCGAAAGTGTTCGTGACCCTGAACACCATTCTTCATGATGATGAGCTGGAACCTGCGCAACGTCTGATCACCGATCTCTACCAGACCGGGGTCGATGCCCTGATCGTTCAGGATATGGGCGTTCTTGAGCTGGATATCCCACCTATTGAACTGCACGCCAGCACCCAGTGCGATATCCGCACCGTTGAGAAAGCCAAATTCCTCTCCGACGTCGGTTTTTCGCAGATCGTTCTGGCGCGTGAACTGAACCTGAACCAGATCCGTGATATCCACCAGGCGACAGACGCGACGATTGAGTTCTTTATCCACGGCGCGTTGTGCGTGGCTTATTCCGGCCAGTGCAATATTTCTCACGCCCAGACCGGGCGCAGCGCTAACCGCGGCGATTGCTCTCAGGCTTGTCGCCTGCCGTATACCCTGAAAGACGATCAGGGTCGCGTCGTGGCGTTTGAAAAGCACCTGCTTTCCATGAAGGATAACGATCAGACCGCCAACCTCGGCGCGCTGATTGATGCAGGCGTGCGCTCCTTCAAGATTGAAGGGCGGTATAAAGATATGAGCTACGTGAAGAACATCACCGCGCACTATCGCCAGATGCTGGATGCCATTATTGAAGATCGTGGTGACCTGGCACGCGCGTCAGCCGGTCGTACCGAACATTTCTTTATTCCGTCGACCGATAAAACCTTCCATCGTGGCAGTACCGACTATTTCGTGAACGCCCGTAAAGGTGACATCGGCGCGTTTGATTCGCCGAAATTTATCGGCTTGCCGGTCGGTGAAGTTCTGAAAGTGGCGAAGGATCATCTGGACGTGGAGGTCACGGAGCCGCTGGCGAACGGCGATGGCCTGAACGTGATGATTAAGCGTGAAGTCGTAGGCTTCCGTGCCAATACGGTTGAAAAAACCGGAGAAAATCGCTATCGCGTGTGGCCGAATGAAATGCCTGCCGATCTCTACAAAGCGCGACCGAACGCGGCGCTAAACCGTAACCTGGATCATAACTGGCAGCAGGCGCTGCTGAAAACCTCCAGCGAGCGTCGCATCGCGGTGGATATTGAACTGGGAGGCTGGGAAGAGCAGCTGATTTTGACCATGACCTGCGAAGATGGCATCAGCGTGACGCATACGCTTGATGGCCAATTTGAGGTCGCCAACAATGCGGAAAAAGCGCTAAACAACCTGAAAGAAGGTGTGGCGAAGCTGGGGCAGACGATTTACTACGCGCGTAATATTGAGGTGAATCTGTCGGACGCACTGTTCGTGCCGAACAGCCTGCTTAACCAGTTCCGTCGGGAAACCTCGGAGATGCTGGATGCGGCTCGTCTGGCTCACTATCCGCGCGGTAGCCGTAAAGCTGAAGCTGTTCCAGCGCCCGTTTACCCGGATACGCATTTGTCGTTCCTGGCTAACGTCTACAACCATAAAGCACGTGAATTTTATCATCGTCACGGCGTGCAGCTGATCGACGCGGCCTATGAAGCACATGAAGAGAAGGGGGATGTGCCGGTGATGATCACCAAGCACTGTCTCCGTTTTGCGTTTAACCTGTGTCCTAAGCAGGCGAAAGGGAACATCAAGAGCTGGAAGGCCACACCTATGCAACTGGTGAATGGTGACGAAGTGCTTACCCTGAAATTTGACTGCCGTCCTTGCGAAATGCATGTAATTGGTAAGATGAAAAACCATATTTTCAAAATGCCAGCGCCGGGGAGTGTCGTAGCCTCAGTAAGCCCGGACGAACTTATGAAAACCCTGCCTAAACGCAAAGGTAATTAACGAAAGTGTGTATCCGGTTTGCGCGATTTTTGCCACAGGTGGTGTTCGCGCAAACCTTCCGCTGATTCTTCTGCTTCACTTCGCAACTCATCGCTGTCAGCTTCATGCCGAAGCTGATGCCCAACATTTTTTACCCATAAATACTCATGACCTTTGTGCCCGGCCATCAGCTGGCCTGAAAACAGAGCGCAAATCAGCATTATGAGTGTTAACCCTTTTTTTATCATGTGTTCACCGCGAAATGACAGAGCAGGAATATCATGCCTGTTATTTCATGGTGTTATTATTCAAAAGTTCAAATTATCGCAAAGAGAATGTCAAATATTGTCGGAATGAAAGACGGCCAGGAAACATCTTAAAAATCATCTGATATATTGCAAACCGCCATTTTTGGTACATAACTGGACAGTTACTTTAAAGATTATTCCTATATAATAGCGAGTCTATGGCTAAGGAATGGGTCCTGATTAATGAAAAAAATGATAACGTTTGGGATTGTAGCGGCTGCTGTTGTGGCTGCTGCTGGGTTTCACTACGCTGGTGACAACGAACCGGAATATATTAAGTCCGCACAAACACGTGTTGGTTCATATTTAACCAGCGATTATGGCCGTGTTGCCTGCAATAGCACCAAAGTGAACGATCAACATTGGGAATTAGACTGCACCAATCAGTTGCGGGGAAAAACATTTCAGTTTGCCGTGTATCCTTCTGATAAAGCGCCTTATAGCGTCGCGCGTTCGTTTTATCTGGAAGCAATGAATGATGACGCAAAATTGAGCGCTGAACAGGGGCTGATGCGTTATTTGCAAATCAATATCAAAGCGGGTTAATAGGGCTGTTTACCTCTCGTTAAGATAAAAGGTGTTAGGTTGTAATGGATCCGCTGCCCGGCCATGGAGTGTCGGGACGTAGAGCATAAAATACAAATCTATCCATGCAAGCATTTACCGCCAGATAATGGCGGTTTTTTTTTACATGTCGTCATGATGTTTGCCGCGGTTTATGATTTCAGCCGATAGTGCGACTGCACCAGACCTGAAGGGAAGCTGTGGCTTGATACCAGTGTCAAATCAATATCCTGGTGCAGGCTTCCGAACAAAGACTTTCCTGAACCAAGCAGAACAGGGACGGTCGTGATAACCATATCCGCGACCAGCCCTTCACGCAGGAACGACTGTATCACCTGTCCGCCATCGAGATAGACGCGATGGACGTTCTGCGCCGCCAGGTCATCGAGCACCTCTGTTGGTGTGCGATGAGAGAACTGTACTTTGCCCTTCAGGGCCTCCGGCACGGGAGTATTCGCCAGCTGTCGGGAGAGTACCAGCACGGGCCGGTCATAAGGCCATGTGTCAAAGGACAATACCTTCTCATAGCTCCCTCGTCCCATTACGATCCACTCTTTGTCCGCGATGAACGCTTCATAGCCATGATCTTCTGTCGGGTCATCGCGCTGCAAAAGCCAGTCGATATCGTCATTCTCTCGGGCGATATAGCCATCAAGACTGACCGCGATAAAAACGTGTGTGGTGATCATCAGGTGCTCCGTATTTCAACACAACCAAAAGAGTGATGCCTCAGCGGGCAGTACCTGAACCTGAAAATTGCTTGCGATACTGTGCCGGGGAAAGTGCAAACTGCTGGCGAAAATGATGGCGCAACGTCGATGCCTGACCAAATCCAGTTTGTTCTGCAATACTGTCGATACTTAAACGGCTGCTTTCAAGATAATCTTTTGCCCGCATCAGGCGTTCATTGATCAACCAACGCGCTGGGGTCATTCCTGTCGCTGCCTCGAAGCGACGAAGGAAAGTACGCTGGCTCATGCCCACCCGACGCGCCAGCGAATCGACGCTATGAGGCTCGACAAGATGATTGTGCAGGAAATCAAAAAGCTGGCCCAGGCGCTGGCTTTCCCGCAACTGCGCGACCGGGCGACTCAGCTGTTGCGGTTGTGAGCCATCCCTGTGAGGGGGAATGACCAGCCGACGCGCAACGCTATTGGCCGTTTCCATTCCATAATCCCGTCGTACAACGTGCAGGCAAAGATCAATTCCTGCCGCACTGCCTGCGGAGGTAAGAATATCTCCCTCATCCTGATAGAGCACATCCTCGACCACCTGGATGTCAGGGTAACGGGCTTTAAGCGCGTCAAGATAGCGCCAGTGCGTCGTGGCTTTACGTCCGTTCAGCAACCCCGATGCCGCCAGCACAAAGACCCCCGAACAGATGGACAGCAACTGGCAGCCTCGCGCGCTGGCCTGGCGTAATGCCTCACAAAGTGTGTCCGGGACTGGTGAATCCAGGCCTCTCCAGCCAGGAATCACGATCAGATCGGCAGATTCAAGCAGGCTTAAATCGCCGTCGGTTATTATACGGATCCCACCGGTTGCCCGAAGTTCACCGCTATCAATACCCGCCACCGCAAAACGATACCATTCGTCCCCCAGTTCAGGACGCGGCAGACCAAAGATCTCCACCGCCACGCCAAACTCAAAGGTACACAGACCGTCATACGCCAGTACAACCACCAGCGGCCGCGTTATCTGTCTTAAGTTTGTCATCTTTTTGCTGTTCTCTGGCATACGCGCGGGCATTCACGGGCTGAATTTGTGGATAGAGTAGTGTTAACACAAACGCCAAAGATGAGGAAGTATCATGAGTTATGTTACTGAATTTCCGGCTGCGGAACCGCAGGAAGCTGTCACCCATTTTCTACGCCGCCTGAGCGTCGAAACCGACTGTGCTGATGTGCATCATGCCATCGTCAACCAGGAGCAAGATTTTGTGCTGCTGCACGTAGTGGGGAGTCCGGAGCAGTTTGCACGCCGTCATGTGCCTGGTGCTTTGCACCTGCCGCGTAGCCAGATTACTCCTGAGCGCATGGCGCAATGGCCTGAAGGCACGCTTTTCGTTGTCTACTGCGCAGGGCCGCACTGTAACGGTGCGGACAGAGCGGCGCTCAAGCTGGCACGTCTCGGGCTGCCGGTCAAAATCATGCTCGGGGGGATCACCGGCTGGGAAGATGAAAAGTTCGCCTTTGCCAGCAGCGAAACCGCTACCGCGCTGTGAAGATGAATTTTATTCAACACCCGTGAAATTTTCTCGTTTGCCGGAATATGACAGATATGACATCTTTTTTGGACATTTAGACATCCAGAAGTCCAAGTGTTCAAATAATGAATTATCACTTCTGGCAATTATCGCCGGCAGACTGAGGAGAATTCCATGCAACGACAACACGCCCCGTATCGCGCCGATGTAGTAGGCAGTTTTTTACGTCCGGACACCATCAAACAGGCCCGCCTGAAATTTGCCAGCGGCGAAATTGATGCCGGAGAACTTCGCGCGGTGGAGGATGAGGCGATCCGCCATGTTGTCGAGCAGCAGTGCGCATGTGGGCTCCATGTGGTCACCGACGGCGAGTTTCGCCGCGCCTGGTGGCATTTCGATTTCTTCGACGGTCTGCAGGGCGTTGAGCGTTACGATTCACAGCAGGGTATTCAATTTAACGGGGTACAAACCAAAGCCCATGGCGTGCGCGTCATCGGCAAGCTGGGCTTTGGCGAGCATCCGATGCTGGAAGATTTTCGTTATCTGAAAAGCATCAGCGGCAACGCTCAGCCGAAGATGACCATTCCCAGCCCGAGCGTGCTCCATTTCCGCGGAGGCCGTAAAGACATTGATGCGACGGTTTACCCGGATCTGAATGACTATTTTAACGACCTGGCGACCACCTGGCGTGATGCCATCCGCGCATTCTACGATGCAGGCTGCCGTTATCTGCAGCTGGATGACACCGTCTGGGCGTATCTCTGTTCTGACGATCAGCGCCGTCAGATCCGCGAACGCGGCGATGATGCCGATGAACTGGCGCGTATCTATGCCCGCGTGCTAAACAAGGCGCTGGAAGGGAAACCGGACGATCTGACCATCGGGCTGCACGTCTGTCGCGGGAATTTCCGTTCAACCTGGATTTCCGAAGGCGGCTACGAGCCGGTGGCGGAAGTGCTGTTTGGCACGGTCAACGTTGATGCCTTCTTCCTTGAGTATGACAACGACCGCAGCGGGGATTTTGCACCCCTGCGCTTTGTTCGCCCGGGCAAGCAGCAGGTGGTGCTGGGCCTTATCACCACTAAAAACGGCGAACTTGAAAACCCGGAAGGGGTAAAGGCACGTCTGGAGGAGGCGGCAAAATACGTGGCGAAAGCGCAAATTTGCCTCAGCCCACAGTGTGGTTTTGCCTCCACGGAAGAGGGCAACACGCTAAGTGAAAACCAGCAGTGGGATAAAGTGCGTCTGGTGACGCAGATCGCCAGCGAAGTCTGGTAAACCCTTCGTTCCCGGCGCTGCATTATAAAAGTGCAGCGCTGTGCCATTCTGAGTCGTTCTCTTTACATCCTGCTTTCACTTTCCCTGCAATCGCGCTTTTTCCATTCTGGCATCCTTTTTGCTCCTGCTTAGCTGGCACATTTTTTTCCGCGTCCACGCCGTAACGGACGTCTTCGCACAGCGTTCTTTTTCAGGAGTGAAAATATGCACCGTCGTACCTTATTGAAAGCCTTCGCGTTGTCAGCTTCTGTTGTTGCTATGGGAATGAGTTTTGGCGTGCAAGCGGCCGATACCATCAAAGTGGGCATCATGCATTCTTTGTCCGGCACGATGGCTATCTCCGAGACCCCGCTGAAAGATGTTGCGCTGATGACGATCGATGAGATCAACGCCAAAGGGGGCGTACTGGGTAAAAAGCTGGAACCGGTAGTGGTTGACCCGGCGTCGAACTGGCCGCTGTTTGCTGAGAAAGCTCGCCAGCTGTTAAGCCAGGATAAAGTCGCGGTCGTGTTCGGTTGCTGGACATCGGTGTCGCGTAAATCGGTTCTGCCGGTGTTTGAAGAACTGAACGGCCTGCTGTTCTATCCGGTGCAATATGAAGGCGAGGAGATGTCACCGAACGTCTTCTATACCGGCGCGGCACCGAACCAGCAGGCGATCCCGGCGGTGGAATACCTGATGAGTGAAGACGGCGGTGGGGCAAAACGCTTCTTCCTGTTAGGTACCGATTACGTTTACCCCCGTACGACCAACAAGATCCTGCGTGCCTTCCTGCATTCGAAAGGTGTCGAGGATAAGGATATCGAAGAGGTTTACACCCCGTTTGGTCACAGCGACTACCAGACTATTGTTGCCAACATTAAGAAATTCTCCGCAGGCGGTAAAACCGCCGTGGTATCGACCATCAACGGAGACTCCAACGTACCGTTCTACAAAGAGCTGGCCAATCAGGGTCTGAAAGCGACCGACGTGCCGGTAGTGGCATTCTCCGTGGGTGAAGAAGAGCTGCGCGGGATCGACACCAAACCGCTGGTCGGCAACCTGGCTGCGTGGAACTACTTTGAGTCTGTGGATAACCCGACCAACCAGGCGTTCGTGGCGGATTACAAAGCCTATGCAAAAGCGCACAAGCTGCCGAATGCCGACACCGTGGTCACGAATGACCCGATGGAAGCCACCTACGTGGGCATCCATATGTGGGCACAGGCGGTGGAAAAAGCCGGTTCTACCGATGTAGATAAAGTGCGCGCGGCGATGGCAGGCCAGTCATTTAAAGCCCCTTCAGGTTTTACGCTCACCATGGATGCCACCAACCATCACCTGCATAAGCCGGTCATGATCGGTGAAATTGAAGGGAACGGTCAGTTTAACGTGGTGTGGCAGACTGAACAGCCGGTACGTGCCCAGCCGTGGAGCCCGTTCATTGCCGGGAATGACAAAAAGTCCGATCAGCCGATGAAAACCGCCAGCAACTGAGCCATTACAGCAGGGAGATAATCCATGAGCGTCATGCGCACGATCGTCGCTATTGTGTGGCTTGCCGGTCTGCTGCCAGGGATGGCGCAGGCATCGGATGCCGATCGTTTTGTTGCCGCCAGTCGCAGCCAGCAGGCTGACCTGTTGACGCAGTGGGCCGCAGCGCCGGATGCCGCAAGGTTGCCGCTGCTTCAGGCACTGCAAGATGAAAACCTCTACACCGACAGCCAAAAGCACGCGTTTGTGCAACGTAATGGCGACATCAAGCCGCTGGGGGAAACCAAAACTGCAGAGGGGCCAACCAAAGCCGTGCGTCTGACCAACCGGCTGCGGGTGCTTGCCGCAACAGCCATTGCTACACATCAGGTTGTGAGTGACAGTGTCACTGAAAGACGTGCTGCGGCTCGCCAGCTTCAGCGTGACGCTCAGCCCGGCATGCTCGGTTTCCTGCAAACGCGGGTTGTGAGTGAAACCGATGATGTGGCGCGCCAGGCGCTGCTGCTTGCAGTGGCGAATCTTCAGCTTGCAAGTCCGCAGGCAGAGGTGCGCCGCAAGGCAGTCGAGCTGTTAGGTCAGTCCGACGATCCGGATGTGCAGTCAAAGCTAACACCGTTTGCGCAGGTACAGACAGAGCCTGATGCTGGCGTTCGCGCTGCCGCAGAAGAGAGCCTTAGCCAGATTAAGCATCGCCTGATGTGGGGCGATCTGCTGGGACAGGCGTTTATGGGACTCTCTCTGGGATCGGTGCTGCTGCTGGCCGCGCTGGGTCTTGCTATCACCTACGGTTTGCTGGGGGTAATCAATATGGCCCACGGTGAGATGCTAATGCTCGGGGCGTACGCTACATGGATGGTGCAGCAGGTGATGGCCGGGCTTGCTCCCCAGTGGCTGGCGCTCTATCCGATTATCGCGTTGCCGGTGGCGTTCTGCCTGACGGCGGGCATCGGGATGGTGCTGGAGCGTACCGTGATCCGTCACCTGTACGGTCGTCCGCTGGAAACGCTGCTGGCAACCTGGGGCATCAGCCTGATGCTCATCCAGCTGGTGCGCATGACCTTTGGCGCACAGAATCTGGAGGTGGCAAACCCGGCATGGTTGTCTGGCGGCGTGCAGGTCTTTGCTAACCTGACGTTGCCGTGGAACCGCATAGTGGTGCTGGGATTCGTGCTGCTGGTGCTGTTCTTCACCTGGCTGATTCTGAATAAAACCCGTCTGGGGCTTAACGTGCGTGCGGTGACACAAAACCGCAGCATGGCTGCCTGTTGTGGGGTGCCGACGGGGCGTGTCGATATGCTGGCGTTCGGGCTTGGCTCAGGCATTGCCGGGTTAGGCGGCGTGGCGTTATCTCAGCTTGGGAACGTCGGGCCAGAGCTGGGTCAGGGCTATATCATCGACTCTTTCCTCGTGGTCGTTCTCGGTGGCGTAGGCCAGCTGGCAGGCAGCGTGGCCGCAGCCTTTGGTCTTGGGATCTTTAATAAAATCCTTGAGCCGCAGATGGGGGCGGTACTGGGCAAGATTCTGATTCTGGTGGCGATCATTCTGTTTATTCAGAAACGACCGCAGGGGTTGTTTGCACTGAAAGGGAGGGTTATTGACTGATGAGCCAGCCACTCACCTTAACGCTGGCGCGTAAAGCGCCACGAACCATTCAGATTGTCGGCAGCCTGCTGGTGGCGTGTCTGCTGATATTGCCGTTTTTTGCCTTACTCCCTGCTACGCATCCGCTGGCGTTATCAACCTGGATGCTGACGCTTATCGGTAAGATCCTCTGCTACGCCATCGTTGCGGTGGCGCTGGATCTGGTGTGGGGCTATGCCGGAATGTTGTCCCTTGGGCACGGTATTTTCTTCGCGCTGGGTGGCTATGCGATGGGCATGTACCTGATGCGCCAGGCCGCAGGTGACGGTTTGCCCGCGTTTATGTCGTTTCTCTCCTGGACCGAAATGCCGTGGTTCTGGTGGGGAACCCAGTACTTTGCCTGGACGCTGGTACTGATTGTCATGGTGCCTGGCCTGCTGGCGCTGGTGTTTGGCTGGTTTGCCTTCCGCTCGAAGATCAAAGGGGTCTACTTCTCAATTATGACCCAGGCGCTGACCTATGCGGGGATGTTGCTGTTCTTTCGCAACGAAACCGGTTTTGGCGGTAATAACGGCTTTACCGGTTTCACCACGTTGCTGGGGTTTTCGGTGACGGAAACGACCACGCGTATTGCGCTGTTTCTGGCGACCGTATTGTTGCTGCTCCTGGCGTTAGGCACCGGATTTGCACTGGCGAAGAGCAAGTTTGGCCGTATTTTGACTGCCGTACGGGATGCCGAAAACCGCCTGACGTTTTGCGGGTACGATCCTCGCGGGTTCAAGCTGCTGGTGTGGACACTTTCTGCAGTGCTGTGTGGCCTTGCAGGGGCACTCTACGTTCCGCAGGTGGGCATTATCAACCCAGGAGAGATGTCGCCGACAAACTCGATAGAAGCGGCAATCTGGGTAGCGCTGGGCGGACGTGGCACGTTGGTGGGGCCGGTGATAGGCGCTGCGCTGGTGAATGGGGCAAAGAGTGTTTTCACGGTCGCGATGCCGGAATACTGGCAACTGTTTCTCGGGATGATTTTTATCGCCGTGACCCTGTTTTTACCACGCGGCGTTTACGGTCTGTTTCGTAAGGGAGAGAAGTAATGCAGCCAGCTGAAGGATTATTCACCCGCCAGTTACCTGGCGATCGCTACCGTGAGCAGACTGACCCTGTGCTGCAACTGGAAAAGATCAACGTTAACTTTGATGGATTTCAGGCATTGACGGATCTCACATTGAACATCGGCGTGGGCGAGTTGCGCTGCGTGATTGGTCCCAATGGTGCAGGTAAAACCACGCTGATGGATGTCATCACTGGCAAAACACGGCCGAAAAGCGGCAAAGCGATTTATGACCAGTCTATTGACCTGACGCTGCTTGAGCCCGCCGCCATTGCCCGTCAGGGGATTGGCCGAAAATTCCAGAAACCGACGGTATTTGAAGCGCTAACGGTGTGGGAAAACCTTGAGATTGCCATGAAAACCGATAAATCCGTGTGGGCGAGCCTGCGGGCAAAACTCAACGGTAAACAACGCGACCGGATTGATGAAATGCTGGTTTTGCTGCGGCTGAGTAGTGAACGTGACCGCCTGGCCGGGCTACTTTCGCACGGGCAAAAACAGTTCCTCGAGATCGGCATGCTGTTGGTCCAGGATCCGCATCTGTTGTTGCTGGATGAGCCGGCGGCCGGGATGACCGATGCGGAAACCGAATATACCGCTGAGTTGTTCAAAACGCTGGCGGGCAAGCATTCTCTGATGGTGGTGGAGCACGATATGGGCTTTGTAGAAACCATTGCCGATCACGTGACGGTACTGCACCAGGGGCGCGTGCTGGCGGAGGGATCGCTTCGCGAGGTGCAGGCCAATGAGCAGGTGATTGAAGTCTATCTGGGACGCTAAGGAGCGGTGATGTTACAGGTTAACGAACTGAATCAATATTATGGCGGCAGCCATATTCTGCGCGGCGTGAGCTTTGAAGCCATCACTGGCGAAGTCACCTGCCTGCTGGGGCGTAACGGCGTCGGGAAAACTACGCTGCTGAAGTGCCTTATGGGTCTGATCCCGGCGAAAACCGGGGAGGTGATTTGGCAGGGCAAAAAAATCACCTATAGCAAGCCGCACCAGCGGGTGCAGTCTGGCGTGGCGTATGTCCCGCAGGGGCGTGAAATTTTCCCTCGCTTAACCGTTGAAGAAAATTTGCTGCTTGGCCTGTCGCGGTTTTCTGCCCGCGATGCAAAGCATGTTCCGGAAGAGATCTGGCAGTTGTTCCCGGTGCTTAAAGAGATGAAACAGCGTCGCGGGGGCGATCTCTCCGGAGGACAACAGCAACAGCTGGCGATTGGTCGAGCGCTCGCAAGCCGCCCGCAATTGTTGATCCTCGATGAACCCACCGAAGGTATACAGCCGTCTGTCATAAAAGAGATAGGTCAGGTGATCCGCACCCTGGCGGATCGGGGCGATATGGCGATCCTGCTGGTCGAGCAGTTTTATGATTTTGCCGCCGGGCTGGCTGACAGCTATCTGCTGATGTCGCGCGGCACTATCATTCAGCGCGGACGAGGTGAAAACATGGAGCAGGAGGGCGTTCGCGGCCTGGTTGCGATTTGAAATGTTATAATATAACATTCGCATTCTTATCAAACGGAATGAGGATGTTATGTTGGCTGCACATATTGGAAAATTTGCCATGACTCTGGGGGCGCTGCTGGTCAGCGGCCAGCTGTTTGCTCACTCGCACGGACATCAGATGACCGAAGCGGAACAGAAGGCGGCGAACGGCGTGTTTGAGGATAAAGACGTGAAGGACAGAGCGCTGTCTGACTGGGACGGTACCTGGCAGTCGGTCTATCCGTTCCTGCTCGATGGTTCGCTGGATCCGGTCTTTAGGCAGAAAGCGCAGAAGGATAAAAGCAAATCCTTTGATGAGGTGAAAGCCTACTACCGCACGGGATATGCGACGGACGTGGATGCCATCGGCATCGAAAATAACGTTATGGAATTTCACAAAGGTAAAGAGGTTAGCCGCTGTCATTATGATTACAGCGGCTACAAAATCCTGACCTATACATCCGGCAAAAAAGGGGTTCGCTATCTGTTTGAATGCAAAGATGCCAGCAGTCAGGCACCGAAGTTTGTCCAGTTCAGCGACCATATCATCGCGCCGAAAGCGTCTTCGCATTTCCACATTTTTATGGGTAATACCTCTCATGAGGCGCTGCTGAAAGAGATGGATAACTGGCCGACCTATTATCCGAATGAAATGTACAAAGAGCAGGTGGTGGAGGAGATGTTACACCATTGATGCTTTACGGCCGGGTAGCGGCAACGCCTTACCCGGCCTACACGTGCTACGCTACATTGGGTGACTCGCACCATGCCTTCACGCTCATCCCGCGCAAGATCATCAGCCAGGCAATCACAATGGCGACCATCATAATCACAAATAACGACCAGTGCGGCAGGTTGGTCAGGATAATACCGGTGATCATCGGGTTTGCCGCTGCGCCCAGCCAGCCCAGCGCCTGCGCGGAGAAGTAGCTTGCTTTCATTCCTGGTGGAGCGATATTGTCGATCAACATGTATTCACCCGGTGCATAGATGATTTCGCCGAGCGTAAAGATGGCGGCAGCAATACCCCAGTAAATCAGGTTTTCTCCGGAGAGCATGAAGCCGCCCAGTCCCATAATAAAAAACAGGGTCGCGAGGGTCATCAGCGGGCGAATATTGCTGGCAGAGATCTTGCGGCCCAGCGCATATTGCAGCGTCACCACCACGGCGGCGTTGACGGGCAATACCACAGCGACCACTTTTTCAGCGAAATCACTGTCTGCATGCGCGGCCAGAACATATTGCGAAATACAGCTCGCGAACGACCCGCCCACGTAGGACGCCAGCAGGCCAGAGAGCGTGTACCAGAACAGCGCGCGGTCTTTCAGCAATACTGACGGCTGCCAGGGCATTTTCTCCTCGGTGGTATCCAGTGCGACGCTTTTTTGCACGAAGAAATGGATAAATCCGAGCGGCAGTGCGGCACAGAAGGCGGCCAGCCAGAACGGCAGCTGCAGGCTGTACATCACCAGCAGGGTGCCAATGGGCGGCCCGATCGTCCAGCCAATATTCAGGAAGCTGTAGTTAAGCGAGAAGACACGCGCTTTCTGACTTGCGGTGAGCACGTCGGAGAACCAGGCCTTCAGCACCGTCGAAAAGACGGAATAGGCGCAGTTGATCAGCGCAAAGAACAGCACCACCAGCGTGACGTTATCGACCAACGGGATCGCGACAAATCCGGCAATAAAAGCCACGATCGCGATCAGCATGTAGCGTTTTTTATCAAACTTATCGGCAAGAATGCCAAACCCCAGGCTGAACACCACGCCAATAGTCAGCGCAATCGTCAGGGCATAACCAATATTCTCGACGCTCATGCTATAGACGCGCGTGAGATAAATGGTCATAAACGGCAGCGTTGCCCCCCGACCGATTGTTAACAACAATGACGATGCCAGCAGCGCTGCGGTTGAGCGCCTGAGAGATGGTTTCATATTCCTGCCCGACAATTGCTTATGCTTTTTATGTTGTGTTCTAAAAGGAGTATCACGACATAAGGGGCTTGTATAGCACCCAATTTATCCGTAAGTGCTTCGCCTGACTGCCAGAATTAATGATCTTCTTGCAGCGTGCTTTTTTCTGTTACCTTGAAGTGTTAACAAATAATTAATAATTCAGGGGCAGGGTATGACGCGTAAAGACGGGCTGCTGGCGTTGCTGGTGGTCGTAGTATGGGGGCTCAATTTTGTGGTCATCAAGCTGGGGTTGCACAACATGCCCCCGCTGATGCTGGCCGGTTTACGTTTCATGCTGGTGGCGTTCCCGGCGCTTTTTTTCGTCGCCCGTCCTAAAATCCCGTTGAAACTGCTGCTGGGCTATGGCCTGACCATCAGCTTTGGCCAGTTCGCTTTTCTCTTCTGTGCCATCAAGTTCGGAATGCCGGCCGGTCTTGCCTCGCTGGTGTTACAGGCGCAGGCGTTCTTTACCATTATCCTCGGCGCGTTTGTGTTTGGTGAGCGCCTGCAGGGCAAACAGCTGGCGGGGATCACGCTCGCGGTGTTTGGCGTGCTGGTACTGATTGAGGCCAGTCTGAACGGTCAGGATGTGGCGCTGCTCGGCTTTATGCTGACGCTGGCGGCGGGGCTGAGCTGGGCCTGCGGGAATATCTTCAACAAATTGATCATGCAGCATGAGGCGCGCCCGGCGGTTATGTCGCTGGTGGTCTGGAGTGCGCTGATCCCGATAATCCCGTTTCTGGCGGCGTCGTTTATTCTGGATGGTCCGAATGTGATGCTGAACAGCCTGGTTGAAATCGATCTCACCACGATTTTGTCGCTACTCTACCTGGCGTTTGTGGCCACCATTATCGGCTATGGGATCTGGGGGTCACTGCTTGGCAAGTATGAAACCTGGCGCGTCGCACCGCTGTCGCTGCTGGTTCCGGTGGTGGGGCTTGCCAGTGCGGCACTCTTACTGAATGAAACGCTGAGCGCGCTGCAGCTGCTTGGCGCTGTGCTGATCATGGCCGGGTTGTATATTAATGTCTTTGGTTTGCGCGTGCGTCGGGCGACGCGGGTCAGTGGAAAGGCATAAAAAAGCCCCGCATCTGCGGGGCAAAACGAATCAGAGGCCGTGCTAATTGTAATAAGGCACGCCTAATTCGTCGGACTTGTCGCTACCTGCACCCATGTGGTTGAAATCGTAGGGTGACCGGTCATGTGCTGACGGCAAAATCATCGTATCAGGATTATTTTGCTGCGTTGCACGAGGGGTTTGCTCCGCGAAGGTCTGGCTGGAGAATAGCACCAGCAAGGCGAGGGCGGCGGAGGCGATAGCTTTCATGATTTCCTCGGTTACGTCTTTAAAGGCGATGATTAACTACAATGTTTTAACGGATACAGGTATCGGGATTCGCCCGGCACGCTGGTAATTCGGTACTTATGAGGTGGCACGTCAAAGTAGTTCTTGAACGTACGCGTCAGGGTTTGTTGCGATTCAAATCCGTAACGCTCCGCCAGATAAAGGATCGGCTCATTGCTTTCTTTCAGTTTCTGGGCAATTTCTGTCAGCTTGCGGCTGCGAATATATTGACCTAATGAATGGCCGGTCTCTTTTTTGAACATCCGTTGCAGGTGCCATTTGGAGTAACCTGAACGCTCGGACACTTTTTCAAGGGAGAGCGGCGATTCCAGGTTATCTTCGATCCAGTCCAAAATGCTATGAATGGTAATAGCGTCAGTATTGCGTCTGGACATCGTCATACCTCTTATTCTGATTACGGCAGTATTTTCTTAAGCAAAAGCTCAAGGGTTGCCACTTCATCTGCCGTTAAGTTTTTTGTGAGTTCCTGATGTAATTTTTGTCCTACTAATTGATGACATTGTTCGCACATCGCTGCGCCATCCTCGGTGAGTTTCACCAGTACGCCGCGTTTGTCATTCGGGTTAGGGCTTCGTTCTATCCATCCTTTGCAGACGAGACGATCCAGCATGCGGGTTAGCGCACCCAGATCGACAGAGAGCACCTTTTTCAGCTCAACCGGCGTGATACACATTTCGCAGCGAATGGAACACAGCACTTTGAACTGTGTTGCGGTGATATCCAGCGGTGACAGGTAGTCATTGAGCAGGCGATCTTTTTTCTGATTGACCATATGAATAAGACGACCCAGTGGAATAATGTCGTTAAAGAGATCACTGGTGCTTTTCACAATGGTTGCCCTGGCAAGTAGTTTAGTCACGGCAGATATTATTGCTCAGGCAAGTATAAGTCAACTGAATGAATTAACCGATGCCACGAATTGCTAAAACGTTTCATGTACGTTTTTTGAGGTCTTTCAAATCAAATAGATAACCGGGAGTAATTGTTCACGGAGGAAAATAATCGTTACGTTGAGCAGATGGCTGAACGTCACACTTTCCCCCTATAATTGCTGTGTTAAATATGAATAAGGACAACAACGCACTATGTTGGATTTGATTAAAGCAATTGGTCTTGGGCTGGTGGTATTGCTGCCGTTGGCCAACCCGTTAACGACGGTTGCGCTCTTCCTCGGGCTCGCGGGGAACATGAACAGCGCCGAGCGTAATCATCAGTCGATGATGGCCTCCGTGTATGTATTCGCCATCATGATGGTGGCTTACTACGCCGGACAACTGGTGATGAACACCTTCGGGATTTCTATCCCTGGCCTGCGTATCGCCGGGGGGCTGATTGTGGCCTTTATCGGTTTCCGTATGCTGTTCCCGGCACAAAAAGCGCATGAGTCACCGGAAGCGACCAGTAAATCGGAAGAGCTGGAAACCGAACCGAGTGCGAATATCGCCTTTGTACCAATTGCCATGCCGAGCACGGCGGGGCCGGGTACCATCGCGATGATCATCAGTTCCGCATCCACGGTGCGTGACAGCGCAACCTTCCCGGACTGGGTACTGACGGTTGCGCCACCGCTGATCTTTGCGATTATAGGGATTATCGTGTGGGTGTCACTGCGCAGTTCTGGCGCCATTATGCGCTGGGTAGGCAAGGGCGGTATCGAGGCGATTTCCCGTCTGATGGGCTTCTTACTGGTCTGTATGGGCGTGCAGTTTATTATTAACGGCGTGCTGGAGATTATTAAAACTTACCATTAATTTCATTGCCGGGTGGCGGCTTCGCCTCACCCGGCACAAACAAACGTCACCCGTGCTGCCTGTGTTCTTCAAGCGCCACCGGCCATTTACGGAAGATCAGCACTGACCAGATCAGCGCTACCAGCGCAGGGATGGCTCCCAGATAGCCGATCGCCGACATCGACACATGCAGGCTAATTTGATTTCCCACCAGCGCGCCCGCGCCAATTCCCAGATTAAAAATCCCCGAGAACAGTGACATGGCGACGTCCGTCGCATCGGGTGCCAGGGCCAGGACTTTCACCTGCATGCCCAGACCAATAATCATGATCGCCACCCCCCAGAACAGGCTGAGGATCGCCAGATGGTTTTCACTTCCCGCCGCGGGCATCAGTAACAGCAGGCAGGCCAGCAGCAGGCCAATGGCACTACTCACCAGAGTGGAGGCATGCTGGTTACCCAGCTTACCAAACAGAATGCTGCCAATAATGCCCGCTCCACCGAGGATCAACAGTAATACCGTGGCAAAGTTGGCGCTAAAGCCCGCCACAACCTGTACAAACGGCTCAATGTAGCTATACGCCGTGTAATGCGCTGTCACCACAATGACGGTAAGCAGGTAGATACTCAGTAACGCCGGGCGACGCATCAGCAGCGGCAGGCTTTTCAGCGAGCCAGAATGTTCGCTTGGCAGCGTCGGCAGCAGTTTGATCAGGCAAACCAGTGTGATCAGTGCCCCCATGCCGATGGCGAAGAAGGTGGTACGCCAGCCGAAGTATTGCCCTACGATTCGGCCAATAGGCAGACCCAATACCATCGCCAGCGCCGTACCGGTGGCAATCAGGCTCAGCGCCTGGGCTCGTTTACCGGCCGGTGCCAGCCGTATAGCCAGAGACGCAGTAATTGACCAGAACACAGCGTGGGCAAAGGCAATACCGACGCGGCTAATGACCAGCACGGTAAAGCTCCACGCCATAAACGACAAAACGTGACTGGCAATAAACAACGCAAACAGACCGATTAACAGCTTACGCCGCTCCATCTGGCTGGTCATGAGCATAAACGGCAGGGACATCAGCGCCACCACCCAGGCGTAGATGGTCAACATAATGCCCACCTGCGCCGTTTCCATCTGGAAACTTTCCGCGATATCAGACAACAGCCCAACCGGAACAAATTCTGTGGTGTTAAAAATAAATGCGGCAATAGCCAGCGTGACCACCCGTAGCCACGCAACTCTGCGGGAAACTGTGTTCGTTGTCATAGGGATGTCGGAGATTCGTTGCTGAAAAGAAGAGATGTCGATCTTAAAACGTTAAATGGTGAAAACTCAATCATTATGTGATGCAGATCTCAATATTTACCTTATGAAAGCGGTAGCCGGGAACGTCGTTTTCATTGAATATAAAAGAACAACATAATAAAAACAGGCGGTAAGACAATGCAGGAGATTGATTTTTATCTGGTTGATGCCTTCAGTGACAAAACCTTTGGCGGCAATCCGGCAGCGGTTTGCCCGTTGAAGACATGGTTACCCGATGAGACCTTGCTGAGAATGGCGCAAGAGCATAATCAGTCGGAGACGGCTTTTTTCGTCTGCAGTAAAGGGGGGATTGAGCTACGCTGGTTTACCACCCTTACGGAAGTGAATCTCTGTGGTCACGCCACGCTGGCGGCGGCGTATGTCCTGTTTACCGAACTGGATTATCCCGACTCGCGGATCCACTTTGATACCGCATCTGGCCGCCTGACGGTAAGCCGCGAAGGTGACTGGATGACACTGGATTTCCCGGCATGCCCAACTCATGAAGAGACGCCCCCGCCGGAGATGCTCTCGGCCCTGGGCATCAGCCGCTACGTAGAAGCCCGTAAAGGCCGGGCCTGGCTCATCATGCTGGACGATCGCCAGCAGGTCGAAGCGCTCGCGCCAGACATCTCCGCGATGACGCCAGGCGAACATAAAGTGACGGTAACGGCACGGGGAGACGGTGAATATGATTTTGTCAGCCGCTTCTTCTCGCCGGGGGTGTCCGTCCCGGAAGATCCGGTTACTGGCTCTGCACATACGATGCTCATTCCTTACTGGAGTGAAAAACTGCGTAAAACGACGATGCTTGCTCGTCAGGTTTCCGCACGCGGCGGGGATGTCCGCTGCGAGTTGAAAGACTCACGTGTGCTGATGAGCGGCCAGGCAGCACTTTATTTAAAAGGCACAGTTTTTCTGCGCTGAATACCCATAACAAGAGAGGAAGAGACAATGCAGGAAATTGAATTTTATCTGGTGGATGCCTTTAGTGACAAAACGTTTGGCGGCAATGCGGCAGCAGTGTGTCCTCTGGAAGAGTGGTTGCCGGACGAGACGCTGCTCAAAATGGCGCAGCAGCATAACCAGTCTGAGACAGCTTTTTTTGTACGAACCGACGACGGGTTTGAGCTGCGCTGGTTTACCACGCTGGATGAAATTAACCTGTGCGGCCATGCCACGCTGGCGGCATCACACGTTATTTTCGAATACCTTGATTACCCTCATACCGAAATCACCTTCACCACGCGCTTTGTCGGCGAACTGACGGTAAAACGCAGCGGCGACTGGCTGACCCTGAATTTCCCTGCGTGGTCAACGGAGGGGGTCGATAACCCACCTGCGGTGCTGTTTGGCGCGCTGGGCATCACAGAGGCGAAAGAGGTGCGCGTTGGTCGAGATTACATGGTGGTGCTGGAGAGCCAGCAGGCGGTGGAAGCACTAACGCCGGACATCGCGGCGATGCTCCCGCTGGATAAAATGGTTTGCGTGACGGCGCCGGGTGATGAGTACGATTTCGTCAGTCGCTTCTTCTGCCCGGGTGAAGGGGTGCCGGAAGATCCGGTCACAGGATCCGCCCACAGCATGCTGATCCCATACTGGAGCGAGAAGTTGGGTAAAACCTCACTGAATGCCCGCCAGGTGTCGTATCGCGGCGGGGATCTGCGCTGCGAACTGAAGGGTGACCGGGTGTTAATTGGCGGCCAGGCGACCTTGTATCTGAAAGGGCGTATCTATTTACGCTAAGAGTGGATCGCTATAAGTTAATACTATGAAGCACCATGGCAGGGCTGCGCTATGTTGAAGTTTAGTCTCACAAAAAAAGCAAGGAGCCTGCCATGTATTCCATTACCTCTGAGTCTGCCCGTCACCCGGATATCCTCAAACTGATTGCGGCGCTTGACCGCTATCAGAGCGAACTCTATCCCGCCGAAAGTAACCATCTGCTTGATCTGACTGCGCTACCAGAGTCATCGTTAATTTTGATGATCATTCGCGACCAGCAGCTCCAGGCTGTCGGGTGTGGAGCGGTCGTTCTCAACGGTGACGAAACGGGGGAGATGAAGCGGGTCTATATCGACCCGGCCCATCGGGGCCAACATCTTGGAGAGACGCTGCTGGCCGCACTGGAGGACGAAGCCCTCAGCCGACATTGCCACACGGTACGGCTGGAGACGGGCATCAAACAGCGCGCTGCGGTTCGGCTTTACGAACAGTGCGGGTACGAAATGCGCCCGGCGTTTGCGCCGTACGTTGACGATCCCCTCAGCCTGTTTATGGAGAAGGCACTGGTTGTGGACGTTCGTTTAGCTGCGCTATAAAGGCCTCCAGCTGGCGAGTCATTGCCCCGCGGCGCCACACCAGCCAGGTGGTCAGCCAGCGCCAGTTTTCCGCCAGCGGCCACGCCTCAACCTGATGATGCCCCGGCATGCTTTCCAGCATTGAACGGGGCATCAGCGCAATACCCGCACCCGCGATAACACAGGCGAGCATACCGTGATAGGACTCCATCTCGTGAATGCGCCCGGGCGTGGCTCTGTCCGCATGAAACCAGCTTTCCAGGTGTCGACGGTACGAACAGTTCGCGCGAAAAGCGTAGACGTCGCTACCGCTCACCTGCGTGGCACGTTTGACCTCCGCATGTCCGGCGGGGGTGACCAGCATCATTTCTTCGCGGTAGACGGACATTCCCTCCAGTTCCGGGTGCGAAAGTGGCCCGTCGACAAAGGCGGCGCTTAAGGTTCCCTCGAGTACGCCATCAATCATCGTCCCGGATGGCCCGGTAGAAAGGGCAAACTGGATACGCGGGTAGCGCTGGTTAAACTGCGCCAGCGTCTCAGGGATGCGTACCGCAGCGGTACTTTCCAGCGCCCCGAGGGCAAATAACCCCTGGGGTTCATCTCCCGCGACGACCATGCGCGCTTCATCCACCAGCGCCAGGATCTGCTTGCTGTAGCGCAGGAAGTTATGCCCGGCAGGGGATAAACGCAAACGCTGGTTCTCACGAATAAACAACTCAACGCCAAGGTCAGCTTCCAGCTGGCGGATGCGGGTCGTCAGGTTAGACGGCACGCGATGCACCTTCTGCGCCGCCTGGGTGATACTGCCCGTCTGTGCGACGGCGTTAAACATTTCAAGCTGGGTTAAATCCATAGCATTCTCGATTCGTGAATAAGGTGGTTAGTATTATTCATTTTTAAGAAATAGCAGAGTGGGCCACAATTAATCAACCGTTTTAACGTGGAGAACATCATGACTTATTCACCTGCAACACATGCCCTCTCTGTGAACCCGACGACGGGGGAAACGCTCGCAGCCTGGCCGTGGGCAACCCAGGAGGAGGTTGAACACGCGATTTCACTGTCTGACGCGGGTTTTCGTCAGTGGCGACGCGAAAGCGTTTCACACCGTGCGCAGAAACTACGCGATCTCGGCGCAGCGCTGCGCAACCGTGCGGAAGAGATGGCGCAGACGATCTCCCGGGAAATGGGAAAACCCATTCTGCAGGCGCGGGCGGAAGTGGCAAAATCCGCCGGTCTGTGCGACTGGTATGCTGAGCATGGCCCGGCGATGCTGCACGCGGAGCCCACGCTGGTGGAAAACCAGAAGGCGGTGATTGAGTACCGACCAATGGGACCGGTTCTCGCGGTGATGCCGTGGAACTTCCCGCTCTGGCAGGTGCTGCGCGGTGCGGTACCGATCCTGCTCGCCGGGAACAGCTATCTGCTTAAGCATGCGCCAAACGTCCTCGGTTCAGCCGATCTTATTGCGCAGATTTTTGCAGACGCAGGGTTTCCTGAAGGCGTTTTTGGTTGGGTGAATGCCACTAATGATGGCGTGAGCCAGGTGATTAACGATCGTCGTATCGCGGCAATTACCGTAACCGGCAGCGTGCGTGCCGGTGCGGCGATTGGCGCCCAGGCCGGGGCGGCGCTGAAAAAATGCGTGCTTGAGCTGGGTGGTTCCGATCCGTTTATTGTTCTCAACGATGCCGACCTCGATCTTGCCGTGAAGGCGGCGGTAGCGGGTCGCTACCAGAACACTGGACAAGTGTGTGCAGCAGCAAAACGCTTCATTGTGGAAGAGGGTATTGCGGATACCTTTACTCAACGTTTTGTCGATGCGGTTTCTGCGCTGAAGATGGGTGCTCCGGATCGGGAAGAGAACTATATTGGCCCGATGGCGCGTTTTGACCTGCGCGATGAACTGCATCAGCAGGTGCAGGCCACGCTGGCTGAAGGGGCAACGTTGCTGCTGGGCGGGGAGAAAATCAGCGGTGAGGGCAATTATTATGCCCCGACCGTATTCGGCAATGTGACGCCTGAGATGACGGCCTTCCGCCAGGAGCTGTTTGGTCCGGTTGCGGCCATTACGGTTGCGAAAGACGCGGAGCACGCTCTGACGCTTGCCAATGACAGCGACTTTGGTCTGTCAGCAACCGTCTTTACCGCTGACGCAGCGCTTGCGGATAAATTCTCGCGCGAGCTGGAGTGCGGCGGCGTGTTTATCAACGGCTATAGCGCCAGCGACGCGCGCGTGGCCTTTGGTGGCGTGAAGAAGAGTGGATTTGGCCGCGAGCTTTCCCACTTTGGGCTGCACGAGTTCTGCAACGTGCAGACGGTGTGGAAGGATCGCGTGTAATTTATTCGGCCCTCATCACGAGGGCCGTTGTCATTTCTTTGCAATGGTTCTGTCATTTTCATTTCGTAGACTCGCACGCGTCTAACGCATTGTTAATGAAGAAAATCATGAACCTAACGCAAATTTTCCGCCGTATTGCGCAGCGTGTTATCCCTCGTCACTTTGGCCTGCTGACGGGTATTTTTTGTATTATTGGCCTTTTCTCCGCGCTGCAGCTCTCCTCTTCATTTTTGCTTAACGCCTCACTGAACGAAGCCCAACGCAACGAGCAGCAAAATCTGCTGGCGTATCAGCAACAGAGTAAGCTGGATCTGGCCCGCGTTTCCCTGCTGGCAGCAAGCGATCTGCTTAACCGGTCCGGCGTCTGGTTTATGCAGGATAAAGAGACCGGCTCCGACGGAAGCTGGCATAGCCTGATGGATGACGCGCAAAAGGCGCTGACGGTTTCTCAGCAGGCATGGAAGGCCTGGCTGGCGCTCAATCCGCCGAAAGATGAAGCCCTGACGAACAGCTATCAGCTGTTCTACGGCGCGATCAAAGAGCAGGCGGAAGGTCTGGTCAAAACCAACACTATCGACGCGTTTTTTGCCGTACCGGCTCAGGCTTTTCAGACAGACTTTAACGACAATTACGCGCGCTACCAGCAAGCCAGCGAGCAGCAGGCTGTGCAGGGCCGCCAGACGTTGATGGCGCAGCTTTCCGGTCTGCAAACGTTGTTCCTGTTTGCTCCGGTTTTGTTACTCGCCATCGCTATTGCCGTCTGGTTCGGCATGTCCCGATGGGTGATTACGCCGTTGCGTCGGTTGATTGCGCATATCACCCGACTGGCTGCGGGAGATCTCTCCGGCACCCCGCCCGGTGTCATGCGTTTCAACCGGGAAATAGGGCAGCTCAGCGACAGTATTGCCACCATGCAGCAGGGTTTGCAGCAGCTGGTGTCTGAGGTCAGCAATGCGACCACCTCTATGGTTGAGAACGTTGGTGCCCTGGCACAGGGCAACCAGAAGCTGTATCAGCAGTCGGCACGTCAGGCGAAAGAGCTTGAGGACGTGACGGCGCATATTGCGGCACTGGAAACGCATGTAGAAGGGAACACCGGTTACGCCAGACTCGCCAGCTCGCGGGCTGATGAAGCGCGCCAGGCGGTAGTTGGCGGAGATCGGATGATGTCTGCCGTTAATGCCTCTATGCAGGCGATCGTCGACCGATCCTCAGAGATGCGCGGGATCGTGGCAATGATCGACAGCGTGGCGTTTCAGACTAATATCCTGGCGCTGAATGCCGCCATCGAGGCTGCCCATGCCGGGAACCAGGGGCGGGGGTTCGCCGTTGTCGCCAGGGAAGTCGGACTGCTGGCCAGAAAGAGTAGCCACTCGACCCAGACTATCCAGGAACTTATCAATCGCTCTTTGCAGGGTATTGAAGACGGTTCTCGCGCCGTTAACCTGATGGAGGAGAACTTGCAGCAGGTCACCGGTCTGGTGGGGAATTTAAGTAGTTTGCTGAATGAGATCTCAGCCGCCACGCTCAGTCAGGGAGAGAGTATTCATCGGATGACGAGCCAGCTGCAGGCGCTTAATCAGGTCTCCCGTCAGACGGATTTACTGGTCTCTGACGCCTCGGATTCCTCAGTACGGCTGCAAAAGCAATCCGATCTTTTATTGCAGGCGGTTTCGCGTTTTCGTCTTAGCGCCTGACGCAATACATTAGCCTCTGTTATACTCGCAGCCCGTTTTAGCCTGAGGGCAAGGAGCAAAGTGTGGCTGCGGTCATCCATAATGAGATGTTGGACGAGATTCTGGCGCAGGTTCGTCCGTTAATTGGAAAGGGGAAGGTTGCCGACTACATTCCGGCTCTTGCCTCGGTCAGCGGGAATAAACTTGGCATCGCTATCTGCACCCTGGACGGACAGCGATACCAGGCAGGCGATGCAACTGAACGTTTTTCCATTCAGTCCATTTCCAAAGTGCTGAGTCTGGTTGCAGCTATGCGCCAGTATGAAGGTGACGAGATCTGGCAGCGCGTGGGTAAAGATCCTTCCGGCCAGCCTTTTAACTCACTGCTGCAGCTTGAAATCGAACAGGGTAAACCGCGAAATCCCTTTATCAATGCCGGGGCGCTGGTGGTCTGCGACATGTTGCAAAGCCGCCTCAGCGCGCCGCGTCAGCGAATGCTTGAGATTGTTCGCCAGCTTTCAGGCGTAGACGATATCGCCTACGATCCGGTGGTGGCGCGCTCGGAATTTGAACACTCCGCCCGCAATGCCGCCATCGCCTGGCTGATGAAATCCTTCGGCAATTTCCATAATGACGTGGCGACTGTTCTGCAAAATTATTTCCATTACTGCGCCCTGAAAATGAGCTGCGTTGAGCTGGCTCAGACATTCCTGTTCCTGGCGCACCAGGGGCACGCTCCGCATCTTAACCAGCCGGTGGTTTCACCTCTGCAGGCGCGTCAGATTAATGCGCTGATGGCAACCAGCGGGATGTATCAAAACGCTGGCGAGTTTGCCTGGCGCGTCGGCCTCCCGGCAAAATCGGGCGTTGGCGGCGGTGTGGTGGCAATTGTGCCTCATGAAATGGCGATTGCCGTCTGGAGCCCGGAGCTGGATGAAACGGGGAATTCACTTGCCGGTGTGGCGGTTCTGGAAAAACTGACCCAGCGTCTTGGGCGTTCCGTGTACTGATGCCTGACCTTGACCCTCTCTTTTCCCGCCTGGCGCGATCGACTTTTCGTTCGCGCTTTCGCTTAGGCGATAAGGAAAGACAGTACTGCTGGGACAAAGGTGCCGAAACCATCGATCGGCATGCCGCTGACTTTGTAGAAAAGCGCCTTGCTCCGGCCTTGCCGGTAAATGATGGCAAACAGACACCGATGCGTGGTCACCCGGTGTTTATTGCCCAACATGCTACGGCCACCTGTTGTCGGGGTTGTCTGGCAAAATGGCATAACATTCCGCAGGGTGTTCAGCTTACGGCGCAGCAACAGCATTATATCGTCAGCGTGATCCACCACTGGCTGGTGCTCCAGATGAACACCTAAATTTGACGAGTTATGATCCCGTTGTAATTGTGTTATAGATGCATCCTAAGTTAGTCCCGACTATGCTGACGACCGCAGTAATTGCCATAAGCAACATATGGAATGATATTTAATGCGTTCTGCTCTTACCGCTTTCAGGCTGTTCCAACCCGATACGCCGCTGCGAAATGCGTTGGCGATTTTTATTCTCACCACCTTATTCTATTTTGTGGGGGCGGAATTACGGCTGATTGAGGCTTTGTCGCTGTTTTGGCCGCTGAATGGCGTCATGGCGGGGATCTTTGCCCGTTATGTCTATCTGAATCGCCTGCATTATTACGCGGTGTCGTATGTTGCTATGCTGACGTACGACGCAGTGACGACCAACTGGGGAATGGCCTCAGTGGTGATTAATCTGTCTAATATGATCTTTATCGTTGTTGTCGCCGTGCTGGTTCAGCGCGACAGACGGTTAATGAAGAAAACCCCAGACCCGCTCAACGCGTTACGTCTGTTTAACTACTGCCTGATTGCCGCGCTGCTTTGTGCGTTGCTCGGTGCGGTGGGGTCAGTGGGGATTGATAGTCACACCTTCTGGCCGCTGTTTGCCGACTGGTTTAGCGAACAATTCTCAACCGGCGTGCTTGTTGTGCCTTGTATGCTCACGTTACGTATGCCCCTGCGTGAATTCAGGTTACGTCTTGAACAGCTCTTGCCGGTGATTGCCTTGATCGTCTCGGTGGTTGCATCGGTGGTGATTGGCGGGGCGGGGAGTCTCTCATTTCCTCTTCCTGCGCTTATCTGGTGTGCGGTTCGCTACTCATTGCCTGCGACCTGTCTGCTGACGTTTATCACGGGCGCGACTGAAATCATTCTGGTCGCCAACTCGATTATTAATATTGCCGTGGCGACGCCGTTTACGACGCCGATGATGTTTTCAGCCCGTCTGGGGATCGCCACAATGGCAATCTGCCCGGTGATGGTATCCGTCAGCATGGCAGCGATTAATTCCCTGATTCGCCAGGTTTCTCTCAGGGCGGATTACGACTTTTTAACGCAGGTTTACTCGCGTTCCGGCCTTTATGAGGCGTTAAAGCGTGAAGAAACGCACCGCCATTCACGTTTTCTGACCGTCATGCTGCTGGATATTGATTACTTCAAAAGCATTAATGATAACTACGGCCATGAGTGCGGTGATCGTGTGCTCGCGTCGTTCGCCCAGCAGGTTCAGGAGGTCGTTGGTGAAGATGGGATGGTGGCGCGAATGGGCGGAGAAGAGTTCGCGGTGGTGGTAAATTCTGGCGACGCACAGAATGGTTTTGAACTGGCTGAGCGTATCCGGTCCACTGTTTCCAGTCACCCTTTTACATGGCGTCAGCAAGCGCTCCATCTGACGGTCAGTATTGGCCTGGGGAGTGGCAAGGCTGAGTCATGGCAGTTGACTGAGGTCTTCAACAAACTGATGGCCGAAGCGGACGATCATCTCTATCGTTCAAAAAAAGCGGGTCGAAATCGTACCAGCGCACGGGTGTCGGACGAGCAAATTGCCGCGACCTCCGGGAGTGAAACATAGCTGCGTTAATCGTCATAAGGCATTGACGTGAATAGTAAGCGACTTAGCAGGATGTTAGAACACTGACAATGTCCCTGTTTAAGCTACGCTTTGAGTAACGCTTTACGTCAGGAGACATTATGAAAGCACCTGCAATCCCTGAAAATGAAACGGAACGTCTTAACTCACTGCGTGAGTCTGGTTTGCTCGAGATTGACAGTTCCCCATCGTTTGACCGCTTAACACGACTGGCAAAGCGATTCTTCCAGGTGCCGCTTGCGATGGTCAATCTTATTGATGAACATGCCCTGATCGTTAAATCAGCCGATGGGCAGGCACCCGGCAGTGTGCCACGTAACATCTCATTTTGTGGCCATACGATCCTTACCGAAGCGCCGCTGGTGGTGGGAGATATGCTACAGGACGATCGTTTTGCTGATAATCCGCTGGTGGCAGGCGAACCCGGTGTTCGTTTCTACGCGGGCTTCCCGCTGCGCCTGCGCGATGGCGCAAGCGTAGGTTCGCTGTGCCTGATTGATTACGCTCCCCGGGAGTTTTCTGACGCCGACCTTGCTGTCCTGGGAGACCTTGGCGCACTGGCGGAAGATGAATTTGCTGCCATCAGCGCGGCGACCACGGATGAATTAACCGGGCTATTCAACCGTCGGGGCTTTAATCAACTCGTGCGTTTCACGCTTTCCGTTGCCCGGCGCCGGGCCGAGCCGCTGACGCTCGGCTGGCTGGATTTGGATCGCTTTAAGGAAATTAACGATCGCTTCGGGCATGAAGAGGGGGATAAGGCGCTGAAAGCCATGGCGCAACTGATGCGTGCTTCTTTCCGTGAAGCGGATCTGCTGGTTCGTTTTGGCGGGGACGAGTTCGCCGTGCTGTTTGCGGATACGGATGAGCAGGGCGCCTGGATTGCCATGCAGTATCTCGTCGAGCAGGTAGAAAACTATAACGCCCGCAAGTTACACCCCTGGTCGCTTCACTTCTCATGGGGGCTAAGTGAATTCGATCATAACGGCAACGACCTGCAGCAGTGGTTAAAAGATGCTGATGAAAAGATGTATGCCATGAAACAGCAGCGCCAGCGCGCCCGGTGACATAACAAAAGCCTATGTCCGAACCGTTTGCGTTAAGAAGATGTTAAATGCACAGTGAGTGTATTCAACGTAAGGAATAACAATGAATACCTCACTGCAAATCAAAAGCCTCACCCGCGAAGACATTCTCACCCATATTGATGCCCTGGCCGGGATCCTCGAAAACTGTGTCAACGGCGGCGCATCCGTCAGCTTTATGCTTCCCTTTAGTCTGGAGAAGGGCCGCTCTTTCTGGCGCGGTATTGCTGAAAGCGTAGGGCGCAATGAGCGCCTCGTGCTGGCCTGTGTCGACCCGCAGGACGGCATCATCGGAACGGTGCAGTTAATCACAGACCTGCCGGAAAACCAGCCGCATCGCGCCGATGTAGCGAAGCTGCTGGTTCATGAGAAAGCGCGTCGGAAAGGGGCCGCGATGGCGCTAATGGAAGCGCTTGAAGTTCAGGCCAGAGCCAGAGGCATTTCCGTGCTGGTGCTTGATACTTCCACAGGCAGCGGCGCCGAGACGTTTTACCAGCGCGCTGGCTGGCAAAAGGTCGGCGAGATCCCACGCTATGCTCTTATGCCGGATGGTGCCATGACGGCCACGTCCGTGTTCTACAAGTTCCTGTAATTATTTTGCACAACTGCACCGGGATTGATCAAAACAGGGTTTCTGGTCGTCAGGTTTTGATAGGTTATCGTACCAATCTTATCAGGCTGTATGACTAATTATAAAAGGAACCTAAAGTGGACACTCTCAACCGTCGTGATTTTCCCGGTGCGCAATATCCTGAACGTATCATTCAGTTTGGTGAAGGCAATTTCCTGCGTGCGTTCGTCGACTGGCAACTCGATTTGTTAAATGAACATACCGATCTTAACGCTGGTGTGGTTATCGTTCGTCCTATTCAAAGTGACTTCCCACCGTCGCTTAGCACCCAGGATGGCCTGTATACCACGATTATTCGTGGGCTGAATGCGCAGGGTGAGGCGGTGAGCGATGCCCGTCTTATCCGTTCCGTTAACCGGGAGATCAGCGTCTATAGCCAGTATGATGAGTTCCTGAAACTGGCTCACAACCCGGATATGCGCTTTGTTTTCTCGAATACCACCGAAGCCGGGATAAGTTATCACGCCGGTGACGGATTTGAAGATGCCCCCGCAGTGAGTTACCCGGCGAAGCTGACGCGACTGCTGTTTGAGCGTTTCAGTCACTTCAACGGCGCGCCAGACAAAGGCTGGATAATCATTCCCTGTGAATTGATTGACTACAACGGAGATGCACTTCGTGAACTGGTGTTGCGCTATGCGCAAGAGTGGGCGCTGCCTGCCGCTTTTATCCGCTGGCTGAACGAGGCCAACAGCTTCTGTTCGACGCTGGTCGACCGTATTGTGACCGGTTATCCGCGTGACGAAGTGGCCACGCTGGAAGCTGAGCTGGGTTATCACGATGGGTTCCTGGATACGGCTGAACATTTCTATTTATTTGTCATTCAGGGACCGGCTTCCCTTGCCCGTGAGCTTTGCCTGGATAAATACCCGCTAAATGTGCTGATTGTTGATGACATCAAGCCATACAAAGAGCGAAAAGTCGCGATTCTGAACGGTGCACACACGGCGCTGGTGCCGGTGGCATTTCAGGCAGGGCTGGATACGGTAGGTGAGGCGATGAATGATAGCGACGTTTGCGCCTTCGTCGAGAAAGCGATTTATCAGGAAATTATTCCTGTTCTGGATCTACCGCGTGATGAACTGGAATCTTTCGCCAGCGCGGTAACAGGTCGGTTCCGTAATCCTTACATCAGGCATCAGTTGCTCTCTATTGCGCTCAACGGCATGACCAAATATCGCACTCGTATACTGCCGCAGCTGCTGGCAGGGCAGAAAACGACAGGTAAATTACCTGCACGCCTGACATTTGCCTTAGCGGCACTGATGGCGTTCTATCGTGCAGAGCGTAACGGGGAACGCTATCCGGTGCAGGATGATGCACACTGGCTCGAACGTTATCAACAGCTGTGGGCGCAGCATCACGATAAGCAGATCAGTACCCGTGAGCTGGTGCAGGCGGTATTGAGCGTAAGTGAGCACTGGGAGCAGGATCTCACTCAGGTTCGTGGCCTCGTAGACCAGGTGACACTGGATCTTGATGCCATTTTGTTGAAAGGAATGCGCTCAGCGGTAAAACCGCTTTGCTAAGGACGTTACCCGGCTTCGGCCGGGTTTAATAACATCACCATTTAGTTACAACATACTATTATGCCTGTTTTAAAATTCAGATGCAGCACCGTGCGGTTAAAGCTAAACAGGTGTGAAAATTCAATGTTCCATTAACATGCTTGCAACCGTGTGGGGGATCACGTTTAATAACCACGCTCTTTTCTTTTCTGAAACTCACTATGATTGTTCGTCCTAAGCAGCACTGGCTGCAAATGATTTTTGTCTGGCATGGCTCAGTACTGCCTAAAATCTATACCCGACTGTTACTTAACTTCCTGTTATCTATCGCCGTGATCGTGATGCTACCGTGGTATACCTCTCTCGGCATCAAATTTACGGTTGCGCCATTTAGCATTCTCGGCGTGGCGATCGCTATCTTTTTAGGTTTCAGAAACAACGCCTGTTATTCGCGCTACGTTGAAGCTCGCCTGCTTTGGGGGCAACTGATGATAGCGGCCCGCTCTCTGTTTCGCGAGGTAAAAAACACCCTACCAGACGATAAGTATCTGGGTGAATTTGTCCGCCTGCAGATTGCCTTCGCCAACTGTTTACGCATGACCCTGCGCCGAGAAATGAACGCCGGTCAGTTGTCTCGCTATCTTGCCGCAGATGATTTAAAAAAAGTGATGGAAGCCAACTCGCCGGCGAACCGTATTTTGCTGATCATGGGAGAGTGGTTGGCTGTTCGACGTCGTAACGGACAACTATCAGACATTCTTTTCCACAGTCTGAATAACCGTCTGAACGACATGTCCATCGTTCTGTCTGGGTGTGAACGTATTGCGACGACCCCAGTGCCGTTTGCGTATACGTTAATTCTGCACCGTACGGTGTATCTGTTTTGCATCATGCTGCCGTTCGCGCTGGTTGTGGACCTGCATTACATGACGCCGTTTGTCTCTGCGCTGATTTCTTACACTTTCATCTCGCTGGATGCACTGGCGGAAGAACTGGAAGACCCGTTTGGTACAGAAAATAATGACCTGCCATTGGACGCCATCTGCAACATGATGGAACGCGATCTGCTGCAGATGAACGATGAAGAGACTATTCCTGACAGGCTGATGCCGGATAAACATTATCAGCTGACCTGACGGGCGTTCCACTCGTCGCGGGTGATCTCCCACAGCTCAGAATCCAGTATTCCGCTGACGTACGCTTTCTTTTCTGTCCTGATAAGCCGCATGCCGCTACTGTCCGAAATACGTCGGGAGCGGCTATTTGCAGCGGCTTTTGGCGCACGCAATACCGACTTGTTCAGTGTATTAAACCAATAATCCGTTGCTGCAATACTGGCCTCACGCATAAATCCCTGACCCTGAAACTCCGGAGCCAGCCAAAAACCACGGTTATTATCTTCGACATCGTAAAGGCAGATAATGCCCATCAGTTCATCGGGAACGTCGCGACGGCGGATGCTCCAGAACCAGGCAATTCCTTTTGCCATATCCGGCAGCGCCACATTATTGACATAGTTTTCCGCGCCGTTATCCGGGTAGGGCCAGGGTACAGAAGAGACCATATAGCGGACGATCTCCCAGCGCGGATAAAGCTTCTGTATCTGGACGGCATCTTCGGCAACCAACGGTTTTAGCAATAGGCGTTCTGTCGTGAGAGTCGGTATCGTCATCCGCGGATCTCCATATTTAAGCGTTATGCTTTTGTTTGGGTTCTGATATTTTCACTTCTATCACATTCTATTTGGTTGCGTTATAAGTAATTTACTACCAAAATTTTGCTTTGCATTCCGAACGGTTACAGTCAGATAGGTTGAGTTCAACTTATCCACACGCAAAAGGAGTATTGTATGGTTTTGCCTGGAATGAACCCTGAGAGAAATCTCCCCGGCTATGATTTTGCACGCATTGCAGGGCTTGGGGCTGCAGATTTTGATTTCAACGCGCTAGGTTCCGCTATGGACTGTAATCGCGAATTTGCTAAGGCCGGGATCATTTATTCTGACGGTGCTCAACGCTACCTGGTTCGATCTGGGCAACGTCATGCTAATGGGCAAAGTGGCATTGTAACCCATGTTATTGTAACTAAAGCAACATCCCAACCATCCGCTTCTATCGTAGGTAAATCCTTGACTGATGCAGTGACATCCACATCCATGGGAACTGAGCTAGCATCAACGGTACTTTCATGTGGTGCGATGATCATTACTGGAGGCGTGATGCTTGCGGGCACTGCAGCAACACCTATTACCGCAGGAGGCAGTGGCGTCTTAGTGGCTATTGGCTACGCTGGTACCATCGCCACTGGGTTGCAATGTGTTAATGGCCTTTATCGTATCTATGATTTGGTTGAAAACGGTGGCGGAAATGTTGCCTGGCTCGATACGCAAGAATGGTACGTAGCAACCTCTACATCACTGGATTTAATTTCGTTAGCAAGTGCCGGAGGTGCATTAAAAGAAGCGATTACCACCTGGCGTGCAATGAAATCCATATCTTCTTTGAAAGCCACTGAGTGGTTGAAAAACTATCCTCGTCAGGATCGCGCTCGTTTGACCGAATTGATAATTCGCGCACAAAACCCGGGTATAAGTAACAAAGAGATTAAAGCTCTTATTCGCGCAGGTCTTTATCCGAAACGCTTTCCTACCGGACCGGTTCAGATAGAACTCACTCGACAACTTGGACAAGTGGTCACAAGTGCCGCGGCTCTGGCTGGGAGTGCAGTGAGTGGAGTTGTTGCAGCGCCCAGTAACATACCACGGACCGGTAAATACATTATCGGTACCATCCAGTCGCTGGCGGTATTCTGATGAGGTTTCTGAGTTTTTTAACCGGACGGGTTTTCCTGGATCTTCTGCAGCATGGCAGAGAGATAGAGGAAGCTATTGCTCGTCGTGATCCTCGTTTGTTGAACTATTCCACTCCCGAGATGGAACAGTATTTTTCTCGTCCCCTTAGCGAGTTGCCGCGTCAAAATCCTTACCCGGTAGCCACGTTGTTCCCTCTGTTTTTAGTGGTGTTTGCGTTTAACCTTTTGCCTTTTCTCCATACTATGCAGGGGTTATCTCCATTAAATCATGCACTGAGCTTTTTCGTACCATCATTAATAATGACAGGCGCGCTCATTGTTATAAGCGCGCTTCTGGCACGAGGGGCAACGTCGGGATTGCAGGGGTTTATGACGCTGTTCATAGTTATGCTGGTACTAACCCTCGTTCAGACGCTATATCTTCTGCTTTCCCATGACGGAAGTCTTTGGCCACTAGTCATCGCATTCTCCGCACTGTTACTTTGTCGGGTAGTAATGAATAGCAGTGGTTTTGTGCTGTTTACGCTGTATTGTCGTACTCAGCGTCTTGCCAGGCTGGCACGTGAAATGCGGCTAAAAATCCGTTAAAGAGGTGATGTGACGTTACCGAAAACTAAGTCGGGTTTTGATAATGGCGAACTCTTTGTAATACGAGGAAATACATGGCTGTCACGGTAAGAGCTTTACGCGCAGATGATTATTCTCAATGGCGTCCCCTGTGGGATGGCTATACCCATTTTTATGACTGCTACCTTGAGGAATCTGTTACCGCATCGACATGGGAAAGGGCGTTATCAGATCGTTCACAGATGTTCTGCCGCGTAGTAGAGAAGAACGAAAAGGTCATCGGTTTTGCGATGTGCATTCTGCACGAAGGAACCTGGTCGACAGCGCCCATTTGTTACCTGGAAGATCTGTTTGTCGATGCCACCGAGCGCGGGGCGGGAGCCGGAAAGGCGCTCATTGATGCTCTGATAGAGGAAGGCAAACGGGAAGGGTGGTCAAAACTATACTGGGTCACCCGGGAGAACAATCAGGCGCGTAAACTCTATGATAAATATGGTGAAGCTGACGATTACGTCCGCTATCGCCTCTCCCTGTAAATCTGTAACGCCTGTGTTTGTATCACACTGTATCAGCGCCCGGGATACATACACAGGCTTGCAATAAACCCGCTTTCGCACATATCCGCTATACATTGAGGTGTTGTTATATCCCCGTGAAATGTACTCAACCGGAGATACCAACATGTTCAGCAAACTCGCGTACTCAACCCTCGCACTGACCGTTTCTCTTGGCACGGTGATGTCCTGTCAGGCCGAAGCCACCGGCACAAACTTCGCGTCAGCTTTTGATCATCCACTGCAAGTTAACGCCGGCGATCTGAATGTCGGTTATGTCGACATCGGCCCCAAAAATGGTCAACCGGTCATTTTATTACACGGCTGGCCTTACGATATTCACAGCTACGCCGAGGTAGCGCCTGCGCTGGCGGCCAAAGGCTACCGGGTGATTGTGCCTTCTCTACGCGGCTACGGCACCACGCGCTTCCTGTCTGCAAAAACGCCGCGCAACGGCCAGCCTTCGGCGATGGCGAAAGACATTGTTAACCTGATGGACGCTTTGAATATCAAACAGGCGGTGTTCGCGGGATACGACTGGGGTGCCCGTACGGCGGATATCGTTGCGGCGCTTTGGCCAGAGCGCGTTAAATCACTGGTGTCGGTGAGTGGATATCTCATCAGCAGCCAGCAGATTGGCAAACAACCGTTGCCGCCAAAAGCCGAACAGCAGTGGTGGTATCAGTTCTATTTCGCCACCGAGCGTGGTGCTGAAGGCTATGCCAAAAACACGCATGATTTCGCGCGCTTAATCTGGTCGCAGGCATCGCCTGACTGGAAATTTAGCGATGCAGCCTTTAACGCCAGCGCCAAATCCCTTGATAACCCGGATCACGTCGCAGTGACGCTCAGCAACTATCGCTGGCGTTTAGGGCTGGAAAAAGGGGAGCGTAAATACGACAGCTACGAGCAAAAACTGGCGACTTTGCCGAATATTACCGTCCCGACCATTACCATTGAAGGCGGAAATAACGGTGCGCCGCACCCGGCACCGCAGGCCTATGCAGGTAAATTTACCGGTAAATATGAGCACCGCACCTCCGGCGCAACCGTGGGGCACAACCCTCCTCAGGAAGATCCACAGGATTTCGTCAAGGCGGTTATCGACGCGGATAAGCTGTGATATGTGCTATTTTCAATACGTTACCCCTCAGTCAGGAGAGTTCGGTGGAGCATATTGATCATATCCTTGTCGTCGATGACGACAGGGATATTCGTGAACTGATTGTCGACTATCTCATTAAGTCCGGTTATCGCGCGACCGGTGCGGCAAACGGTAAAGAAATGCGTGCCGTGCTGGATAAACAGCATATCGACCTGGTAGTGCTGGATGTCATGATGCCCGGTGATGATGGACTCACCCTGTGTCGACAGCTTCGCAGCGGCAAACACAAAGATTTGCCCATCCTGATGCTGACGGCGCGCAGCGAAGAGACGGACAGGATCCTGGGACTGGAAATGGGGGCGGATGATTACGTTGTGAAGCCGTTTGTCGCCCGTGAGCTACTGGCACGTATCAAAGCAATTTTGCGGCGGTTTCGCACAATGCCGCCCAATTTACAGGTGACCGAGGCAGGACGACTGGTGATGTTTGGCGAATGGCAACTGGATACCGTCGCCCGCCACTTAATTGACCCGGAAGGGGTGATCGTGGCGCTCAGCGGGGCGGAGTATCGCCTGCTGCGCGTATTCCTCGACCATCCTCAACGTGTTCTCTCCCGGGATCAGTTACTCAACCTGACGCAAGGGCGAGACGCCGAACTGTTTGAACGTTCTATCGATTTGCTCGTAAGCCGGGTTCGCCAGCGTCTGAATGAAGATGCACGCACGCCTGCCTATATTAAAACCGTGCGCAGTGAAGGCTATGTTTTTACCATGCCCGTGACAATCAAAGAGGTTAATGAATGACGCTTTGGCCACGCTCACTGCTTGCCCGACTGCTGATCATTGTGCTTGCGGGTCTCTTGCTGGCCAACGCCCTGAGTATGACGCTGGTCATGGTTGAACGAATGCACAGTGCCCGCACGGTGATGCTCGGTAATCTGGAATACGATGTTGCAACCAGCGTGGCCATTTTAGACCGGTTACCCGCCAGTGAACGCGCGGCCTGGCTTCCGCGGCTTGAACGGGGTAACTATCGTTATATCCTCGGTGCAGGTGAGCCTGGCGCCGCGCCGACGGATAAGCGTTCTCAGGATGCCATCCGAACGTTAAAAGAGACCCTCGCGGCTGACTATCCGCTCAGTTTTACCGCGGTTCCGGGTTCTGTTTCCCATATTCAGGCACATCTCACATTGCACGATGGCTCGCCGCTGACCATTGACCTGATCCCCCGAATGCCGCCGGTCGCAAGCTGGCTACCTGTTGTTCTCATCCTGCAACTTTTGCTCCTTGCTGCCTGCTCCTGGATCGCGGTGCGACAGGTGATACGGCCTTTTTCACAATTTACCCATGCGGTAGATACGCTGGATCCTTCGGCAAATGCTCCCATGAAAGAGAAGGGACCGGTTGAAGTACAACGAGCAGCGCATGCCTTCAATGCAATGCAGGCTCGCATCCAGTCCTATATCAAAGACCGCGCGCAGATCCTCGCCTCCATTTCTCACGATCTCCAGACTCCAATAACACGCATGAAACTGCGTGTCGAAATGGCTGAACAACCTGAGCTTCGCGACAAGCTATTAAATGACCTTGATAACATGTCGCGTCTGGTGCGGGAGGGGATTGCATATGCCCGTTCATCAGAATCACTGGAAGAGACGTCGCTGAAACTGGAGTTGAACGCGTGGGTGAATAGCATAGCGTGCGATTATCAGGACATCGGTAAAAACGTGCAGTTTCAGGCAAGCGAGGCTCGTTTACCCGTTGTTACGCGCCCGCAGGCGCTTCGTCGGGTGATGACTAATTTGCTGGATAACGCTCTGAAATTCGGCGAGCGTGCCGTCATCGCTATAGATGATTCGTCTACCGAAGAGGTGGTCATTCACATCATGGACGGTGGGCCGGGAATACCCGAGGCCGAGCTCGCGGCCGTGTTGCAGCCTTTTTATCGGGTTGAAACATCGCGCAACCGTGACACCGGCGGAACCGGGCTTGGTCTGGCTATTGCCGCGCAGCTCACCGCCCAACTCGAAGGAAAGCTGAAGCTGGAAAACCGTGCAGAGGGAGGGCTCGACGTCTCCATTGCACTGCCTCGACGCTAATTGTACGGCTTTGTATCTCTCAGGGAGACAGATACAGAGCCAGACAAAACCCCAGGTTTTACACATATCCTTAACACATCGGTACGATGAAATAGCCTCACTGCAGCGTTGCAGCATCTGTCATGTGAGGTCACTATGTTTCTGATAATCGCTTTTTTAGGTGGGATGATAAGCCTGCTCAGTCCATGTACGCTCCCGGTTATTCCGCTCCTGTTCGCCGGCTTTCAGGGGCAACGACGACATATTCTGGCGCTCTTTGCGGGGATGATCGTGATGTTCACCCTGGTGGCGATGGCCGTCACCGTCGCCAGCGAGTGGATTGCAGAGGCAACCATTATCGGGCGCTGGGTCGCGCTTGTCATTCTGGCTATCGCCGCACTGAGCTTAATCTCTCCGTCCTTTGCCCGGCGTATTGCGCAGCCTGCCGTCAGCGTGGGAAATGCCCTCAATACCCGAAGCGGGCAAACGCGCGGTATAGCATCGGCTTTTCTGGCCGGACTAGCCGTCGGGTTGCTCTGGTCTCCCTGTGCCGGGCCGGTTCTGGGCGCCATTTTCAGCATTAATATTGCGGGGAATTCAGCTATTGCGACAGGGGCTCTGCTGGCCGCCTATGGCAGCGGATGCGCGCTGATGCTGGGATTGCTTATTATCGGCGGGCGCAAACTGTTGGCACCGCTGAGAGCAAAGTCGGCGATGATGGAGAGATTACGCCAGGCTGCAGGGGGCGTGATGCTAGCGGCTGTGGCTTTGAATGCAACAGGCGTAACATCCATATTGAAAGGCGCTAACGGCGTTGCCGACTATCTGGAAACATCGTTGATGAATCTGGCAAAACCAGCAACCACACCGGTGAAGCTTCAGCCAGTCGTGATGGCGGAGCCCAGCAGTCAGTTACCTTCGTTAAGCGGTGGAACAGGGTGGATAAATGGTGACAGTGTCACGTCTGAATCACTGCGCGGTAAGGTAGTGCTGATCGATTTCTGGACATGGGACTGTATCAACTGCCAGCATACGCTCCCGCATGTGCGTGACTGGGCGACAAAATACCAGTCACAGGGTCTGGTGGTGATTGGGGTTCACACGCCCGAATACCCCTGGGAAAAACCGCTTTCCTCGGTAAAAAATGCGGTGAATAAGTGGCAGTTGCCCTATCGGGTTGTGACCGATAACAACTATCAAATCTGGAATGCTTTCGGCAACCAGTACTGGCCCGCACATTACTATTTTGATGCGAAAGGGCAGTTACGCTACACCTCTTTTGGCGAAGGCAACTATGAACAGCAAGAGAAGGTCATTCAACAGCTGCTCAAAGAAGCCCGGTCATAAGCCATCAGGGTTGACGTTTAGCAACAATAAACAGCCGTGGAAAAGCCAGCAGTATCTGCCCGTTTTCCTGGAGCGGATACTGCTCTACCAGTAGTTCATGGTAGCGTTTCAGAAAATGTTTCTGCTCGCTCTCATTCAGCTCCTGCAGCCAGGGGCGCAAACCGGTGGCGCTGACCCAGTCAATAATGGCCTGGTGAGAGCTCATTTTATGAAAATACGTTGTCCGCCAGATATCTACGTCACAACCGGCTTCTGACAAAATATCAAAATAGGCATGTACGCCGGGCAACGGTTCACGACCACGATCGGGGTAATCTTGCTCCAGCGCCACTTCACGCATCGCCACATGGGTGGGTTCGAGCCAGTTGTCAGGCATCTGGATCGCCAGCACGCCATTTAACATAAGCAAAGAGACAAGGTGAGGCAGGAGATCGTAATGGTCAGGGATCCATTGCAGCGATGCATTAGCGTAAATCAGACTCAGCGGCTGGCCGGGCTTATACTGGCGAATATCGGCTTCAACAAAATGGCAGTCAGGTAACGCCTTGCGTGCTTCTTCCAGCATCGCAGGTGAATTATCAACCCCAGTGATATGTGCCGAGGGCCAGCGATGCTTTAACAGGGCAGTACTGTTGCCTGGCCCGCAGCCCAGATCAACGATGGAGGAGACCTCATCCAGTGGAATTCTGGCGAGCAGTTCAGCGGCAGGACGCGTTCGTTCTGCACCATATTGCAGGTAAAGGGAAGGGTTCCAGTCAGCCATTGTCAGATCTCCGTTTTGCATGTTTTTGCAAGAATAGCACAGGCAGACACCTGCACAGTGGCAGGTGTCATGACTCAGGCAAATTACAAAATGCCTTTCAGTGCAACATGGTAAAGCAGCATGATGGTTTTCCCGTCGACAATCTTACCCGTTTCAATGCCCTGTAATGCTTCTTCCAGCGTCATTTCGAGTACATCGATATCTTCGCCCTCAGCCTTGATCCCGCCGCCTGAGCTGGTTTTGTCTTTCGGATGGTACTCGGCAAGGTAAAAATAGAGTTTTTCCGTGACGGATCCCGGGCTCATATACGCTTCAAAGATTTTCTGCACGCATGAAACGCTAAACCCAGTTTCTTCTTCCGCTTCTGCTTTAATGCGGCTCTCTGGATCCATGTTATCGAGCAACCCGGCAGCGGCTTCGATCAAATCGTCCTCGTGGCCGTTGATAAATACAGGAAAACGGAACTGGCGGGTCAGGATCACCGTCTTTTTCTCACGGTTGTAGAGCAGGATTGTCGCGCCGTTACCCCGGTCATAAACTTCACGGTTTTGCCGCTGCCATTCGCCATCACGGCGCTGCAGGTCAAAGGTATATTTTTTAAGGACATACCAGTTATTTGACAGCGTTTCACTGTCAATAATGCGTACATCTGCACGTTTTGATTGCACGATTGTTCCTCCTTACGTAGAGTAATCATCATAACCAGCATTATCGTGCAACTTCAAGATTAAACATGCAACACCAGGAATCCTAATGCTCACCAGTCAGCGAAAACAATTGATTATTGAAAAGCTCGAAGCCGAAGGGCAGGTTCAGTCGAAAGCGCTCAGCATTCTCTTCGATGTCTCTGAAGACACTATACGGCGCGATCTACGTGAGCTGGCGGCAGAAGGGCGTTTACAGCGCGTTCACGGTGGCGCGCTACCGTCATCTTCCGCTATTGCTCCGTTCGCAGAGCGTCAATTCGTTAAGATGGATGCGAAAAAAAAGGTGGCTCAAAAGGGTGCACAGCTCATCTCTTCGGGTCAGGTGGTGATCGTTGACGGTGGAACAACGACCGCCGAACTGATTACGTTTTTACCTCCTGACTTGCACATCACCGTGGTAACGCACAGCCCGAGTATCGCTCTGGGACTGGTTAATCATCCTTCTGTCGAGGTGATTCTGATAGGTGGCCGCCTGTATAAACACTCTATTGTTGCGGTCGGTGCGGGTGCCATTGAAGGTATCGAAAATATTCACGCAGATCTGTTCTTTATGGGAGTGACCGGCATCCACCCTGAGGCGGGACTGACGACCGGTGATTTTGAAGAAGCGTGCATCAAACGTGCATTTTCCGGCAGAGCCGCCGAGACGGTTGTCCTGGCCTCACCGGAAAAAATAAACACCGCATCATCGTTTGTGATTGGCGATGTGTCTCTGGCGAATACCATCGTTATCGATGGCAACACCGATGAGGACTGGATCCGTGCGATATCGGAAAAAGGGGTATCTATCATTGCGTAAGTGAAGGGCTGGACTATGCTAAAAAAGCGATCGGCCTTGATTTGGCTTTTTGAAAAATAACGATAATTCTCGCGTTTTCGGTGGCGAATATGAACAGGATTGTGCTCGCGCTTTTAACGTGTTTTCTCTTCTCTGTGCTTGTTAATTCCCATGCGGCGGAACCTCGACAGGAGCCCACTGAAAAGGAGCGCGCTCGCACGGTTTATATTTTCCATCAACCGATCGTCATGCTACAGGCAAAGTTCGGTCTTACCACGCCAGAAGAACGGGTGTTACGCATCCGCAATACGCTACGAAATTTCACTGAAGCTGATGTTCGCGAACCGCTAAAGATTGTGTCAGTAAATCGTTATAACCAGCCGGGACGGCTCATCGTGATGAACGGCAAACCGGTGATGCTACTGACAGCAGGCGATCTCGACGAGGGAGACGATCTTACGCTTGACCAGGCGGCGCAGCGCGTACTGGCGCGTATGGAAGCGCAACGCTCAGCCTTGAGCGATCAGTATAACAGCGGCTGGCTGGCGCTATCGGCGGTGAAGACCGTAGCGGGACTGCTGGCACTGGTGCTGTTCTGGTACGGCACATACCGTTCATGGCGCTGGATCAAACGTGTTTATCGCCGGCGTATTTTTGAGAATCGAAGCTGGATACCTCAGCGCTGGCGGCGGTTTATCGGTGCTATCGAAACGCGCCTGTATGCGTTGTTGATGATTTTACTGGGAATTGTCGCACTCTATGTCTGGCTGAGTTGGACCTTCAGCCTGTTCCCCTGGACGCGCGTCTGGGGAGAGTCTCTGGGAGAGTGGTCCGTACGCGTGGTACGCGATATCGCGCTGTCTATTGTCTCAGCGTTACCGGGCCTGTTGATTGTTCTGATCATCTTCCTTATTACCGCCTTCATTTTGAAGTTGTTAAAGATGGTACTCAATCAGGTGGAAGCAGGGCGTTTGCAACTGCCCGGTATCCATCCTGAAACAGTTGGTGCAACCCGCAAGCTGATTTCAGTCGTGGTGTGGCTCTTTGCGCTTTCGGCAGCTTATCCTTTTTTGCCCGGGGCCAATTCACTGGCTTTTAAAGGCATCAGTGTTTTCTTTGGCCTGATGCTCACGCTAGGCTCTGCCGGGGTGATGAACCATGCAATGAGTGGTCTGGTTTTGATTTACTCGCGTGCTCTCCGCAAAGGAGACATGATTCGGGTGGCAGATAACGAGGGGCTGGTAAGTGAAATTGGTATGCTTGCAACCAAAATTATCACCCGTGAAAACTACGTGGTTACCGTGCCGAACGCTGTCGTGGTAAGCGGTAAAATTACCAATTTGAGTGCGCAAAGTACAAACGGTGGCGTTAACCTGACTGTCGGCGTCACCATTGGTTACGACACGCCATGGCGTCAGGTGCATGCAATGTTGGAGTTGGCGGCCAAACGTGCCAAAGGAATCGATCTTTCACAGCCACCGTTGGTGCGACAGTTGAGTCTGATGGATTGGTACATTGCTTATGAATTACAGGTACGACTGCTGCCGGATTTGTCACTGGCAGATGGCCGTAACGAACTGCACAGCAATATTCAGGACGTCTTCAATGAATTTAACGTGCAGATCATGTCTCCGAACTTTGTATTGCAACCGGAAAACAGTGTGATGGTGCCAAAAGAGAACTGGTATAGCGCACCAGCGACGCCACCTGAAAACGGAAAATGATGAACAGCGTCTGGAAGGTACTTTCAGTGGGCTCAATGACCAGGGCAATGACAACAGATAATGTGTAGATTTTCCATGGATTCATATTTGTCAAAGCTAAGTAGAGATGTCCGGGGTGGGGCAAAGTTCAAATGTCCTTTGATAATATTGAATTCCTGGATAAAAATCGCATCTTAACCTCTTCGTTTGAGTACCTTGTTGGGTTGACCCCGTATTCGCTTTATTTGTAGTATTGGGCTGCTTTGAAGTGTTTCATGTTCAAACGCGACGTGTTCTGTAAGTTCTTCCTGACAACAGAGCCGACAATATATACACATCCGCTATGGAGAATCTGACAACCGCTATGCGTATTACGCCACCCTGAGTTTTTCCTTCCTCTGTCGTACTGAGCAAGCCTCAGCACGCACTCAATAACATCCCGTCTGCGGATGTGCTTTACCGTACGTAAAAATGTAGCCCTCCAGGGCTGACTGTATCTAAAAACTGAGAAATTACTATGTTGCTGTCCTCGACGCGTAAGGACTGGCTGGGTAACGTCCGTGGTGACGTTCTGGCCGGTATTGTTGTCGCGCTCGCACTCATTCCAGAAGCGATCGCCTTTTCCATTATCGCCGGTGTTGATCCCCAGGTGGGCCTCTACTCGGCGTTCTGTATTCCTCTCGTTATGGCCTTCTTTGGCGGACGTCCGGCGATGATTTCGTCCTCCACCGGTGCAATGGCTCTCCTGATGGTGACGCTGGTGAAAGATCATGGCTTACAGTATTTACTGGCTGCCTCCATACTGACCGGGGTATTCCAGCTGATAGCCGGATATCTGAAGCTTGGCGGGCTGATGCGTTTTGTTTCACGCTCAGTGGTCACGGGGTTTGTTAATGCACTGGCAATACTGATTTTTATGGCCCAGTTGCCTGAGCTGACCAATGTGACATGGCATGTTTATGCCATGACTGCGGCAGGGCTGGGGATCATCTATCTCTTCCCTTATATCAACAAAACCATTCCTTCACCGCTTGTGTGCATCGTGGTGCTGACTGGGATTGCCATGTGGCTGCATCTGGATGTGCGAACCGTCGGGGATATGGGGAAACTTCCCGACAGTCTGCCGGTCTTCCTGCTCCCGGACGTGCCTTTAAATCTTCAGACGCTGCTCATCATCCTGCCATATTCTGCGGGGCTTGCGGTGGTTGGCCTGCTTGAGTCGATGATGACCGCCACTATCGTGGATGACATGACCGACACGCCAAGCGACAAAAACAGGGAGTGCAAAGCTCAGGGCATCGCGAACATCTGCACATCCTTTATCGGAGGAATGGCAGGCTGCGCGATGATTGGGCAATCTGTTATCAACGTAAAATCCGGTGGACGCGGACGACTTTCAACCCTCACGGCGGGCGTGGTGCTGCTTTGCCTGATTGTGTTCCTGCGCAACTGGGTCTCCCAAATTCCGATGGCAGCGCTGGTCGCGGTGATGATTATGGTTTCCATCGGGACATTCTCCTGGCGCTCCATTGCCAACCTGCGGACACACCCCCTTTCAACCAGCGTGGTCATGCTTGCCACCGTCGCGGTTGTGGTGGCAACACATAATCTGGCCTTCGGTGTGCTGACCGGTGTACTGATTGCTTCGCTCAATTTTGCCACTAAAGTATCCCGGTTCATGCGTGTAACCTCAGTTCTGGGGGACGAGCCGGACGTATACCGTCACCGGCCAGGTATTCTTTGCATCAGCAGACCGCTTTACGAGCCACTTTGATTTCCGTGAAGCGATTGAGAATGTGGTGATAGACGTTTCACATGCCCATTTCTGGGACATCACGTCCGTCAGCGCCCTGGATAAGGTGGTCATTAAGTTCCGTAGAGAGGGCGCCGGGGTTGAAATACGTGGGATGAATGAAGCCACCCGCACCATCGTTGACCGGTTTGGTGTTCACGATAAACCTGAAGAAGTCGAAAAACTGATGGGCGGTCATTAACAGACTGGAGGGAAAACTATGAATAATACTGTTACAGCCTGTGTGGACGGTTCACTTTCAACGCGGTCAGTGTGTGAATATGCGGCGTGGGCAGCCCGCACTTTGCAATCACAGCTAGCACTGTTGCACGTTATCGAAAAAGACAGCACCCCGGTAGTGTCAGACCTGACCGGCACTCTCGGCATAGACAGTCAGCAATTGCTGACCGATGAGCTGGTAGAAATTGAAGGGCAACGTAATCGCCTGCTGATGGCCCAGGGGAAAGCAATACTGGAAAGTTGTGCTGAACTGCTTCAAAAACAGGGAAGCCCGGATGTGCTTTTGATGCAAAAACACGGTACACCGGATGAAGTTCTGGCAGAGCTGAGCGACCTTCGTCTCATGGTGCTGGGGCGTCGGGGTAGCCAGCATCCGGTAGGCTCTCATCTGGAAAGCGTTATTCGTCTGCAAAAGAAACCCCTACTGGTTGTTCCGGAGAACTACTCAGTGCCTTCCAGAGTCATGCTGGCTTATGATGGCAGTGAAGAAAGCAGGAGTAACCTGGAACGTCTGACGATGAGTCCCTTACTCAGGGGGCTGGAGTGCCACCTTGTCATGGTAAACGGTAAGAAGGAAGAGCTGCTGACCGCACAGCAAATTTTACGTGACGCGGATATAGAAAACAGCACAACACATCTTACCGGGCAATCAGTCGGGGACGCGCTTATTCGTTACGCCGAGGAAAATGCTGTCGATCTGATAGTGATGGGGGCCTCGGTCATTCCAGGTTGCGGCAGTTCTTTATCGGTAGTCATACCTCCGAAATGCTGCAAAAGACGCAACAACCGCTTCTTATCCTCCGTTAGCACTGATTATCTTAAATAAAAAAGGGCGAGTTCTCTCGCCCTTCGTCACAAGAACACGTTTAGTTCAGCCGGTTACCTTTTTCATCAACTACCTTCTCACCGTCCTCTTTCGTGAACGCGCTTTTCTGCGCATCGGGAAGAATATCCAGCACGACTTCAGAAGGGCGGCATAGCCGGGTACCCAGCGGCGTTACCACGATAGGGCGATTGATCAGAACAGGGTGCTGCAACATAAAATCGATTAACTGCTCGTCAGTAAAGCGGTCTTCCGCCAGCCCTAACGCTTCAAAAGGTTCGACATTCTTACGCAGCAGCGCTCGTACCGTGATCCCCATATCCGCAATGAGTTTTACCAGCTCAGCTCGTGATGGTGGGGTTTCAAGATAATGAATAACGGTCGGCTCTGTACCGCTGTTGCGGATCATTTCAAGGGTATTGCGTGACGTGCCGCAGGCCGGGTTGTGATAAATGGTAATGTTGCTCATATCAGTATCTCATTACAAAGTGAAAGACAGACGAAGCGCCAGTGCTGCAAGCGTGACAAACAGCACGGGGATTGTCATGACAATGCCCACCCGGAAGTAATATCCCCAGGTAATTTTGATATTTTTCTGCGACAGAACGTGCAGCCACAGTAACGTTGCCAGACTGCCGATAGGGGTAATTTTGGCCCCAGGTCGCTGCCGATGACGTTGGCGTAAATCATCGCTTCTTTGATAACACCGGTCGCTGTGCTGCCATCAATCGACAGCGCCCCGACCAGCACGGTCGGCATATTGTTCATCACTGATGACAGGAAGGCCGTCAGGAAGCCCGTACCCAGCGTTGCCGCCCACAATCCCTGCTCTGCCAGCTGATTCAGCAAGGAAGAGAGATAGTGGGTCAGACCGGCATTTCGTAAGCCGTAGACCACCAGGTACATCCCCAGCAGAAGATAACGATTTGCCAGGGCGCACCACGCAGCACCTTACCGGTGTTAATGGCATGCCCTTTTTTCGCAACAGCAAACAGAAGCAATGCACCAGCGGCTGCGACCAAACTGACCGGTACGCCCAGCGGCTCCAGTCCGAAGAATCCCACCAGAAGCAACACCAGAACCAGCCAGCCGGTTTTAAAGGTATTCACATCACGTATAGCGTCTTTCGGTTCTTTCAACAGAGAAACGTCGTAAACGGCGGGAATGTCCTTACGGAAAAACAGATGCAGCATCACCAGCGTAGCCGCAATCGCGGCCAGGTTAACCGGGACCATCACGGCGGCATATTCTGAGAAACCAAGCTTAAAGAAATCCGCCGAGACGATATTCACCAGGTTTGAGACAATCAGTGGCAGGCTTGCCGTGTCAGCGATAAACCCTGCGGCCATGATAAACGCTAAGGTTGCTCCCCGGCTGAATCCCAGCGCCAGCAGCATCGCGATAACGATAGGTGTCAGGATCAGTGCCGCACCGTCGTTGGCAAACAGTGCCGCAACCATCGCACCAAGCAGGACGATCCAGGTGAAGAGCAGCCGCCCCCGGCCATTCCCCCAACGGGCAACGTGCAGCGCGGCCCATTCAAAGAAGCCGGATTCGTCGAGCAGAAGACTGATGATGATCACGGCGATAAAGGTGGCGGTCGCATTCCACACTATCTGCCAGACCACCGGAATATCCCCAGATGAACGACGCCAGTCAGCAATGCCAGAATTGCGCCCAGTGAGGCACTCCAGCCAATCCCCAGCCCTCTGGGTTGCCAGATAACCAGGACGAGCGTGAATAAAAAGATAGCACCAGCCAGTAACATCAGAAACTCCATTCACATTTGTTTATTCGGATATATATATCGCCATCAGCAGGAGACAGATGCCACGCTACTGAGCTTGTTGCGTATGTTTTCTCGTTCACAGTTCCAGGCTGTATCAATAATACCCGCAGCCCATGCTGGCATGTGTGGCGACAGTCGGTAATGCACCCATTTTCCTTCGCGACGGTCGATGACCAGCTCGGCTTCACGTAAAGGGCCATATGGCGAGAAATTTTTGGCTGAGACTCTGCGGTTGCCGCACAGATGTCACAGACGCACATTTCACCGGACTCCTGAGAAGCATCACGATAGTTGAACGGGTCTCGTCGGCGAGCAGTTTAAAAAGCTGAACAGGCTGTAGCATGCTTAACCTCGTAAAAATAACAATACATATGGTATTTCATATGTGATAACTTTTAAAGCATAGCTTATGAAATGGAGATTTTTTATGACCGACTTACCAGCAATCGAACCGGCTTATTTTGATGATGCGCTTGCCAGCAAACTTACGGGCAACAACGAAACCATGCCGCGAATTCTCATCCTGTACGGTTCAGTACGAGAGCGGTCCTACAGTCGTTTTGCAGCGGAAGAGGCCGGGCGGTTGCTGGCAAAGATGGGGGCTGAGGTGAAAATATTTAACCCATCCGGTCTGCCGTTACCCGATGATGCGCCCGAAAGTCACCCCAAAGTGCTTGAACTCCGCGAGCTGGTCAGGTGGTGTGACGGAATGGTCTGGAGTTCTCCGGAAAGACATGGCGCCATGAGCTCGGTGATGAAGGCCCAGATTGACTGGATACCCCTGAGTGAAGGTGCTGTTCGTCCTTCCCAGGGTAAAACGCTGGCCGTCATGCAGGTTTGTGGTGGTTCACAGTCGTTTAACACGGTCAATCAGATGCGGATACTTGGCCGCTGGATGCGGATGTTCACCATCCCCAATCAGTCGTCAGTGCCAAAGGCATGGCAGGAATTTGATGATGAAGGGCGCATGAAACCCTCACCCTGGTATGACAGGATTGTCGACGTTACCGAAGAGTTGTTCAAAATGACGTTACTCCTGAAAGGGCACACAGCCTACCTGTCCGACCGCTACAGCGAAAGGAAAGAGAGTCATCAGGAGCTCGCGGCACGGGTCAATCAGGCCAAAATCTGACAGCCAGGCATGCCCGGATGGATTACCGGGCTTTAAATCGGTTTCTTCCCAAATATCTCTTCAGAGCGTGACTGAAGTTTCACCAGGGCATTGAACATATCGTCCTGATCCAGGGAACGCTGGGATTTCTTCGTCGTGGGAGCTTTACGCCTGCGAGAAGGGCCGTCTCCGGATGGTACGGATTGCGACCGGTTATTATCCCGCTCGGCCTGGACCAGCTGCGCCATTTCCAGGGCCCGCCCCAGACGTTTGTTATCCACAATGGCCCCTGATCGATTTCAGAAAGCTTGTCATAGGTGGAGTAGGGAAGTGATACGCCATTAAGCCGGAGCTCTTTATGTCCATCCGGGTAATGCCAGACATCGATGTATTTACCAATCGCCCGACGACTGAATTCGCTGTCTTCAATCAGATAAAGGACTTTGTCGTATTGCACTGTGAGTGATTTCGACACTTTACGAGCTTCACGCCAGTTAAATACCATATCAAGATCGTCATGACATCCAGTTCCCGATGAACATCAAACGCCTGGCGAGGCGCTTTTGCGAAACGACGGTTGTAATCGTTCATGAACTCTTCGGCAAATGCGTTCGCAGCTTCCATGGAACTGATGCCCTGGAGCCTGAGCTCCTTGACCAGTCGGTCCTGAAGCGTCAGGTGCGCCCGTTCAACGCGGCCTTTGGCAGCACTGGTTTCTGCACAAATGGTCTGAATGTTCAGTTCATGCATCGCACGGCCAAACTGGGTATCGCCGTCGCCGCCGGTTGCATTTTTATTGTTGATCCTGAATACGCTGGCTTTGTCGCTGTACAGCGCAAGCGGTTTGCCATGTTTTTCAATATAGCCCCGGGTCGCTTCAAAATAGGTGAAAGTAGACTCAGATTTCACGAAAAGAAGCTGCATTAAACGACTGGTTGCGTCATCAACGTAAACCAGTGCCGTACACTTAGGTCCCCGATTTTCAAACCAGTGGTGGTCGCAGCCGTCGATTTGTATGAGTTCACCGGCACAGGCACGGCGGTAACGAGGTTGCTGAATTTTTGGCGCACGTTGCTTACGTGGGACCCACAGACTGGCCTGAGTCATCAGCTTACGGACGGTTTCTTTGGAAAGATGAACACCGTGCACCTCAGACAGTTTTTCACAGGCCAGCGTCGGACCGAAATCGTTATAGCGTTCGCGAATAATGTTCAGCGCGTATGCGGCCAGTCCCTGAGGCAACTGGTTGTTACTGGATTTACCACGACGGCGGCTGGTCATGCCAATCGGACCATCTTCACGATAACGCGCAAGCAGACGACGGCACTGACGGTCGGAGATACCAAGCCGCTGAGCTGCCATTTGTGTTGTCAGACGCCGGTCGATGACATCCTGAATGATTTTGAGTCGGTTAACTTCATCCAATGTGAAAAACTCCGCTGCGAGAGCCGTCATGGTAATCCTTACTTGATTATACACGCCGGACATCTTAACTTAGCCATTATCGGACATTACAACTTTGCTACTACAATATTTGTCAAAGCAAGTTTAAAATGTCACCTCTTTGTGCAAGATAGAAAGGGCACTTTCAGCCTATGTAATCATATTAATGTGACTGCTGCGTTATCCCACTCAACCAATTAATAAAGCAAAAGTTAAATATGAAAGACTGGAATAAAAATATAACGAAAACATCTTAATATGGAAATATCTGTGTCAACGGGATCTTTAGTTATTGAATATCTGGTTCTAAATAGGTTCTACATTCAACGGGAAGGGAAACCAAATATCTATATGTTTTTATAAATACCATTACGTGGCAAACAACAATCTGCATATTTTTTAAAGAATCTCCACATGGACAAATATTTTCTGGCGATAATACTCCATCATGTTCTTTCGCCTTAAATCTCCAGGTCGTAATATTGAAAATTTGATGTGGGGATTGTATGTATTTGACAACACTAATTAAAGTTGAATAGTTATAATGATCACCATCATTGGAGAAAAAAACACTACATTTGTTAACGGGATTACTAACTATGTCATAAGTAATTAATTCAAAATCGATCACTTCATCAAAGCAAAGAACTCCATTATAAAGTTTATTTTTAACATGACCACAATCATTAATAAAACTACGGGTTGTATTACATACTGAACATTTCACTTCTTTTATTATTTCACGAGAACTACCGAAGATTTTATATGGGAATAACGCCTGCCAATTACATACCATTCTCGCTAAGAAGTTAACACCATAGAAATTAACCTCAGGCAGAAACTCATTATTTTCTTTAATATGTATTAAGGCTTTGTTGAATAAATCGAACTTTTGCTGAGTTGAAGGATCAGATCACGCATCTTCCCGACAACGCAGACCGTTCCGTGGCAAAGCAAAAGTTCAAAATCACCAACTGGCCCACCTACAATAAAGCCCTCATCAACCGTGGCTCCATAACTTTCTGGCTGGATGATGAAGCTATTCAGGCCTGGTATGAGTCGGCAACGCCTTCATCACGGGGAAGACCTCAGCGCTATTCTGATCTCGCCATCACCACCGTTCTGGTCATTAAACGCGTGTTCAGGTTGACCCTGCGGGCTGCACAGGGTTTTATTGATTCCATTTTTACACTGATGAATGTTCCGTTGCGCTGCCCGGATTACACCAGTGTCAGCAAGCGCGCAAAGTCGGTTAATGTCAGTTTCAAAACGCCCACCCGGGGTGAAATCGCGCATCTGGTGATTGATTCCACCGGGCTGAAGGTCTTTGGTGAAGGCGAATGGAAAGTCAAAAACATGGCCAGGAACGCCGCCGTATCTGGCGAAAGTTGCATCTGGCAGTTGACAGCAACACACATGAAATCATCTGTGCAGACCTGTCGCTGAACAATGTGACGGACTCAGAAGCCTTCCCGGGTCTTATCCGGCAGACTCACAGAAAAATCAGGGCAGCATCGGCAGACGGCGCTTACGACACCCGGCTCTGTCACGATGAACTGCGGCGTAAGAAAATCAGCGCGCTTATCCCGCCCCGAAAAGGCGCGGGTTACTGGCCCGGTGAATATGCAGACCGTAACCGTGCTGTTGCGAATCAGCGGCTGACCGGGAGTAATGCGCGGTGGAAATGGACAACAGATTATAACCGTCGCTCGATAGCGGAAACGGCGATGTACCGGGTAAAACAGCTGTTCGGAGGTTCACTGACACTGCGTGACTACGATGGTCAGGTTGCAGAGGCTATGGCCCTGGTACGAGCGCTGAACAAAATGACGAAAGCAGGTATGCCTGAAAGCGTGCGTATTGCCTGAAAACACAACCCGCTACGGGGGAGACTTACCCGAAATCTGATTTATTCAACAAAGCCATGTATTAAATCTATTTCTATCCTTTCAAGTTCTACCCATGCTTCATAAAAATCACCTCTTGTAAGTAAATTAATGACTTGAATATATTTTAAATGGGCTAGTAAAATTGTTTTGTATAAAAACAATCTGTTTGATTCATTATTCAAGCTCAAGGATTGAGCTTTTTTAACTCAGCATTAAGATAATCAAGAATAGCACTATCTTCTTGAGTAATACACATCCAACGCTTTAACTTTTCGTGAATATTCATAATATCTATATAGATTTTTATTTGATTTTGTTAATTACTTTTAAAACATCGTCTACTTTTCCAGAAACAGTGTATTTCACATGTTTTCCTGATTTATTTTTTTAATTATAGAGACTTTAACGTCTATATCTCTAGTTCCAAAGTTATCAATTTTTTTCTGAATATAATTTGAAACAAGATTTACTAAAAAGGTATCATTACTGATGTGGCAAAGAAAGTGCCTAACGCTAACGTTATACTGTTTAATTGCAGGTACGAAACACCATTAGAATCTCCGTACACTTTAACATTAGAATGTGATTGCTTGGTGAACTGGAAAAAAATCCAGTGCATTACCTCCAGTAATTTTGAACTATCAAAAACGATCGCAATCTCATCATCTTGAGGTTCATATGAAGAAATGATTTTTACCTCTTCAATCTTCATCACTCATTTCACTCAAAGTAATGGGGTTCATTCTCAACTCCTTGTTTTATATTTTTACATTCAAATTTTACTATACGACTGGTTAATTGCTCCTGTCCAACACACACCAGAGTTCATATGCTTAGCATACAAGGGACCAATGCCAGTAGCGACAGGCTAGTGTGTCAAAAAACCACATGAAGATCAATCTCCTGCGGAAAATTTGGCCGCAATTAGTTTCATTGTCCTTTCCATGCCTTGATAAACTGTCGCATCTGTAATGTTTAACCTTGCGAGTTCCTTAAGTATTCTAGCTTTGTTTCTGATCACTATTTTTTCTACTTTAAACTCTTGCATAGCATCATCAGGGTTTGAAACTAAATCGGGATAAACAGCATTATTCCCAAATAATAAGAATGCACCTGACTGTGATGACATCCTTTCATTATTATTTCTTCCTTTAACGAAAATTAACCTTTCCAAATCTGATGGTATAATTACATCTTTAAAATAAGGTTTTTCATCTTTAATGTAATGTATGAGTTTTTGACAAGCTTCAGTTTTATTGAAAGCCTCCTTGTCCATTTTACAATCCAGCTGATCTTTCAGTGTTTGACTTAGCATTGATATATTTGATATGCAACTTACTGTATCAGAGTCAAAGAATTTTATACGATCCCTTTTGTTTTGAAAATAATAACATGTCCATCAACCTCATTTGTATTTTCATTATTACTAATGTCGCAACAAGCGAAATACAGAGCGATTAGTGGATTTGATGTTATATCCAACAAACGAGTTGGTAGTCCGTAGTGTTGCATCCTTACTAACTTGTCTAGCATTGTTTTATCATCAACAAACTCAGTTGGCCTTGCTGTTAGGGCTTCACGGACTAAATTTGATTCACTGTGCAAATGCTTGAAGTTACCTTTTTGTTTTTCCTGAAAACTGATGGAGCCAACTCGTAAGATACATCAGAATGTCCACGATAAAATATTTCTGCATCTTCTTCATGATCTTGTTCTAAAACACGCGCCATGAAACTTTGAACATTATCTATTATTGGGTAGTTATCAACTTCATCAGGAAGTGCTTCAGTAGGAGGAAGTGGTGTACTTCTTGTCGTTATATTTAGAAGTGCTAATGTTTGATTTAAATCACGTGCTTTTATTCCCCAGTGAGTCCGTTTCAGCCCATATGCACCTAATTCTAAAGCTGTTTGATATAACTCTTTGTTTATCACTACGACATCATCTTGTGAGTGAGTGATTCTGAAATCAAACTCAACATTTTTGTTAACTGTTCGTAGATTTGAAATTACACCAAGTCGCAAAGTAATGTATTCAACATTGTCTCGGGAATAAAGTTCTGACATAAAAAGCGTAGGTAATTTCTCAATATAAGATAATGCTTTATCATTCAAAGGCGTTAACTTCAACCGGATGTCATCAGAGGTGCCTTCTAACATACGTGATATAGGAAAATCACAACTCCACTAACCCGTTCATACATGGGCCAATGTTCAAAATAGTCAGGTTCTCCGCCCATAATTAGATTAAACATTAAAACTAAATCCTTATATTTTACTTAATGAATTATTTACAATCCAATCAATTGCGCCAGAGGTGCGAATCCAAGGCTTTATATTATGATTCACATAATAAATGGCTTCATCCATTCCACCTAACGTGATATATCCACTGTTAGACTTGATCTGTAATCTGCACTTCGATAACAAGCCGGGGATGTGTCTATTAGAATCAATCGCAGCTTTAGCGATATCATCGGCATCCGGGGATGACTGTCGGTAGGCGAGTAGGGCGCGTGTATACTGAAAAAACGAACGCATATCCCCAGGATAATCGTCCAGTAGCAAGGCCAGATCATCCACCATTTCAAGCTCAAGGTAATAGTTCGCTAATAAATGACGAATCCCCTGGTTATCGTTCGGGTTGAGCTTCAGCATTTCGCGGCTATGAGCCATAGCCGGATAAAAATTACCAGACTCCCATAAGGCCTCAGCCAAAGCTGCTTTTGCTCTCATATATGGACGTGTTTCGACAAATCCCCAGAAACGTCCTGCGAACTCCTGAAAATCCTCGCCAAGTGCAATGCTGGCTGCGTACAAAGCAGTCTCCAGCTTCCCGATTTTTGACTCAGGAGGTTCTTGAGATATCTCGCAGTAGAATGAGTATGCGTCAGCACAGAGCGGGGATTTCTTGATAGCTTTTCTGATGAGTTTCAGCACAACTTCCAGGTCATCATTTTCCCAGGCATCGAACATGAACTCCTGAGCCGCAACCAGATCTAGATGTAATTGCTCAGAGCTGACAGCAGTTTTATACAAATCAACGCGCTTTGTAGTCGGGAATTTAATCATCTCAAGTATCCTTTTGGGGACTCACTGTTCCGGTACTTTGCAGCACTGATGGTCGATTCTATCGCTTTGAACTTGCCACAAACAAGCTCGGGTCTGCCAGAACGGGATTGATAGCCCGGAGCTGTTCCTGGATGCGCACCTGAGCCTTACGGCTGGGCGATTTTTTGCTTCGTTCCCGTTTGCCTTCGCTTTCCCGCTCATCCTGTTTTACCTGAGCCAGTCGGAGTACAGTCCCGAGACGTTTGTTATCAACAATCTGCCCCTGGTCGACACAGGCCAGCTTATCAAATGCCTGGCACTTAAGGCTCCGGTGCCCATAGAGGAAGGCGAGGGTGCCATCGGGATAATCCAGTACTTTAATTTTTTCACCGGCAAGACGGCTATTTTCTTCTGTGGTGTCCATGAGATAAAGGATCTTATCGTACTGGAAGGTCAGTGATTTCGACACGGTACGAACATCATGCCAGGCAAAGATGTCTCTTAATTCATCGGGGCTTTCCTGCACCGGACGATGCAAATCTTTGGGGAACTTAGCCGGTCGTGAAAACCGGCTGTTAAAGTCAGCGATGAAAGTGGCAAGCCAGGCATTTGCGGCCTCAATGCCGGTTATACCTTCCAGACGCATTTCTTTGATCAGCCGATCCTGAAGAAGTGTCTGATTCGCACGTTCCACGCGGCCTTTAGCTTCAGAGCTGTTGGCACAAATAAGCTCGATTGCCAGGTCATAAAGCACACGTCCGAACTGGGTAACGGTGGTATTGCGTTTCTCCGGACCACTGACGCGAAATATTGCGTGTTTGTCACTGTACAGCGATACCGGCTTCCCATGCTGCTCGATGTATTCCCGGGTTGCCAGCATGTAGTCAAAGGCTGTTTCTGACTCGCTGAACCGCAAATGCATCAGACGCCCGGTGGCATCATCGATAAAGACCAGCAGGCAGCATTTTGGCGCACGGCCTTCAAACCAGTCATGGTGGGAGCCGTCGATCTGGATAAGTTCACCCAGACAATCACGCCGATGTCGGGGTTGATAAACCCGTGACTTACGGCGAGCATGCGGGACCCAGAGTCCGTCAGACGTCATCCAGTTGCGGACGGTCTCGATTGAAAGCCGGATATTATGGCGCTCTCTGAGTTTTTCTGCGGCCAGTGTGGGCCCAAAGTCACTGTAGTTTTCACGTATCAGCGTGAGTACTCGTAGTTTGAGAGATTCGGTCAACCGGCGGTTGCTGGGCTGGCCGCGTTTGCGGCTGACAAGTCCTTCAGCACCAGAAACTCGGTAACGATTGATAAGTCGTTGCGCCTGACGTTCTGAAATGCCAAGCTGTGATGCTGCATCACGACGGCGTAGACGCTTTTCACAAACTGCCTGTATCACCGGTAGGCGGTGGATCTCTTTATCTGACATGGTCACCAACATGCGTTGAGCCCCTTAGAATTGCATTCAGTTTAGCTTACTCTAAGGTGACGTTTCTATCTGGATAAAAAGTGACATTACTAAATGGTTCTAACAATATTAGTGCGCATAATGTATATTATGTTAAATTAAGTCTGTCGTTCATTTAGTTCATAACCGCCCGCAGACAACGACTAGTCATACACTTACCCAACCCTTCAACTATAGCAAGATGGCTTCTGGCTTTTTCACATTCCTGCTCCAGTCGTTTAAATACTTTTGTATTCATGCCCAGGGCGATTATAGAGAAGCCTGCTTTATAGCAGGCTTCTGCTTTTGAATTAGTCTTCAGTGGACTTGTTCGCCCTTCCCGATGGCTTTTTATGCCCATCATTGATGTTGTAACTGTCGGGTGTGCAGAAGCGCCCTTTTGGCATTTTCAGCTTATTATTTTCAAAATGTTTATACCAGCGCGAGGCTGTAGCCCAGATGGCTTCAGGAGTCGATGCACGAGTTTCCAGCCCTGGGGTGAGATCCATCCCCGCACCACTATATAAACTTTCCAGCATGCAGGCGGTAGGCAGCCCAATACCATCATTAATCGGCGTGGGAGTTCTTGCGACACCCCACGCAAAAGCCAGCCAACGGAGAATATGCTCAAGTGCGTCAATATAGTTGCGTCCCCTCTGAAAATGAGGAAGCGAATTCAGTACGTCTTCTTGAGCTTTTGGAAAAGCTATCAATGCGATATTTTTCCAGTGCTCAGAATCCTTAAAAATTGAGACCGGTGATTCCACAACGCCATTGCGCTCAGTGGCAAAAAAACCTCCCTGGGGTTGGAAAAGTGGAATATGCAGCACTTTCGATTTATCCACATTTTCAGCATTAGCGCACAGCAGCGCCGAGGTAGACCAATACGAAGGCAACATATCAAAGCGCAGCTGTGACTGGCCAGCACGAATTCGCCACGACAACGTATCCGTACCACCAAGCAGCAAAATGTATGACTGCGCCAAAGGCTCTTTACCTTTAAGCGCATTAAAGGCACGTAACAACCACTCAAGGTTGTTCTCATTATCGGCGCGTTTTTGCTCAACCAGTTTAGGGTTCTTTTCTGACCCTGGGGCATAATTCATGACCATTATTATTCTCCAGAAGCTAAGTATTAACGTTGATAATCGGATACGTTCTCGTAGAAACGGCAGGAGACGCTGGATAAGTAATGGGATAATAATTCACCGTCATATTTACCCCTGAACCTGAACGAGTAAATTCGATAATTGCGACGTGATTGCCTCTCATTCCGTAGAACTTTTCAAACGGGCTGAACTGATTTTTTTCACCAACATATTTCGGAGGGGTATCGGGATCGGAATGTCTTTTCCAGTCAGAATTTTTACCGAATAATCCCCCTACCGTGTGTTTGGCAATATTCGCCTGGTCAACTCCTGGCGTCACACACAAACTGGTCGGCGAGCAGATGACCTCCGTCAGAGTGGTCCTTTTCGTCCGGGTATGGTTAGCTTGAGCCACTCTGTTCCAGTGCACATCTCCCGTCAGGAAGATCACCTGTACACCACACTCACCAAGCTTATCAATTGATTCCATAAGTTTCGCAAACTGTGTTGTATAGTTCGCGAGCTCAGCATCTCCCATTTTGTTTAATAACCACCCCGTTGGTTCGCAAAACAAGGCCTGCCCTGTGGCAAGTACACCGATAAGCGGCTTACCGTTAATTTGGTGATCCAACAGATTATCCCGCCATTTCTCGACGGCCTTCCACGCGCTGTCAGGCATAAGTCCAGTCGGGCTGGTAAAGTTTTTCTGTCGATAGCTTCGCGTGTCCAGGAACAACATACTGAGTGGCTCAATTTCCAAAAACGTCCAGGGTTGTTGGGAAGCAGGAGCGCCTCCCAGTTGAAAATCCTGTAACAGCTCTCTTGCGACAACTTCCCAATGATTAATCCCATTTGCACCTGGCTCCGGCCCCGTCCCCTCTTTCCAGACTTGTTCCCAGGGATAGTTATTCCAGAATTCGTGATCATCAGGCAGACATAATGTCGGCGCTTTGGTTAACGCTTTCTGTAACCCCCTTTGCCCGGTGAAATCTGACAACCAGTTTCGACGGTACTTGGCGGCAATGTTTTTTCGGAGTTCCTCAGCAGAGTCCGGCATGTGAAAGAAAGGCGGTTGATCCAGATAAACCTGATCACCCGCAAAAAGCGTCATATCCGGACGTACCGGTATCTGTTGCACAAAATCACCCACTCCCACTGCATCGGTACCCGCGCAGTAACATGACATCAGCATAATTTTGAAGCTGTTACCCAAAAATGGCACTTTCGCAGGGAGCGACTTCACAGCCAGAAATCGCGATGTGCCATCTTGCGGGATGCTCACATTAAAGCAGTGCTCACTGTCATTTCCCTGGACACTGAACTCATAAATCCCCTGATAACTTAGCGGCCGCTTGTTCAGACAGTCATCATCACGAATCGGAGCCAGAGGCTGACTACTTATTTCCGGGCTAACCGCTTTTTCATTCAACGTAAAGTTCAATATCGGGGCTGTCTTATACCCAAAAACACCCACCCACAGCTGGATGACACCAACATTACCTAACAACGGTCGAACCATCAGATATGGCATTCCACACCTCGTTATGGCCAGAAGGCCCGGATGTAATTGTGAGGGGCGTGATCGGCGAGCCAACGCACCGGAACATGATTCAGGCGGTCGGCTTCATAGAGCGGAGCATAGATTTTACGCCCTGCCGCCCGATCGCTTTTCAGTGCGCTAGCGGTTGGGTTATGCAGAAGCTTTCCATTGCAATCAAGGTAGAGAGCATTTCCGGCATGCTCATAGCCCAGGAATGTCGGGGGGACGGTCGGCACCGCATCGCAGCAGTTGACCACCCGGATTACCTGCAAATGAGGCTGGCCCAGCAGGGAACTGACAAATGCATCGTCTCCGACTCTGGGGCAACCTATAGTTATTAACGTGTCCGGCTGTAACGCCATCGCCAGCAAAGTAGCTATTGCCCCACCTAGGCTGTGGCCACAAATCAGCAAATGGGTTCGCTTTGCTGTCATTTTCTTGAGCCAGTTTTCCGCCAGAGGCTGTAGGGCTTGGGCGCTTTTTTGAAATCCGGTATGTACTCGTCCATAGCGACAATATTCAGGCAATGTCTGAATATTGGTCAGAAAATCCTGGTAGTGATCAATCTGCGTTCCCCGAAAGGCAAGCACGCACAGGCCGCTGGCATGACAGGTGGCAAACCCGTAAGCATCACGAGCAACATCGTTCAACAGTTCGGGCGCGCCAAACCCCGCCGCTTTTAATATGCCCGTTAACTTCTCTTTTTCTCCAGCCCCCTTTTTTTCTGCCCTCAGATATGCCAGCCGTGATAATTCTGCTGCCAGCGCGATTTCATCTGGCCAGTCAGAATCACACAATAATGTTATATCTCGTTCAGGATGATAAAGTGATTGATTATCTGCACTATAAGCAACAGGCATATATTTTCCCTATCTGTTGATACAAACGTTTATGGTCTCACGCTACTGTCAGAAAGCTGCATTAATAATTATAAAAGCCATCATCCAGGCAACACACTGTCACTAAAGGAAAATCAGAACCCATATTTAAAGAAAGCAAGCGCCGATAATTATAAGGTTTTTTTTACTCCTCATCAGCAACGTATTCAGGATAATAAAAAACCAACAACTAGCTAAAATATTCTTGAGTGTAGTTTGAGTCTGCTATTTTCTCAACAATGCGACTCACAGAACGCACTGACTTTGCAAAGGCAGCGATAAACTGCTCGCTCTTCTGCCATCCATCACGGCCAGTATGACGGATTCATTACCTATCCACCTCGACATTACTCAAGCATCTGTTAAAACAATATTAGCTCCGCTTAACAGGTGGCTTCGACAAAATTATTCACCATGATAATGAAGTGCGATATTTTTTTTGTGTTTCACGCTTTTGTGCTATCGAACCCTGAACAAAAAAGAAAATACTTAAGCGTATTGTCCCTCGCACTTATCAGATTGCTGAGGAAACACTATGTTCAGCCCTCTGGAAGATAATATTGCCGTATTTATGACAACATTGCGGATACGCAAGCCATTTGATTTTTGCAACCATCTTGATCCCTACATGGATTCTGACGCGGACATTCAAAATGCAGGAAAGCAGCTGGAAGCGGCCATCAACAGCAGTGCAATCGCCGCTAGCATAATAGCACCAACCGCTATGGTGGCGACGTCGCTGGCAGAAGAAGTACTCCAGGGCATTGCTCACGGCATGCAACAAAATAAAGACGCCCCCAATATGTTTGTACACGACAGTTGGCTTCAAGGGCTGACGCCGCCGTACGGGATTAATCAGTATAAATTACATGCCAGCGACAGTGCTGAAATCAGCCTGCGCGTCAGCCCAATCATGAAGCAATCTAAGCAGAATGTAGTGACTATTGCACATATTGAGGTGAATAAATGAGCGAATTAACATTAGGAACCGCGCTCTCTGCCTTGATTTTATGCGGTGTGGCGGGGATGGTTGGACAAGGGATTCGGGCCGTTGTCGGGCTGAGAAAAGCAGGTTATCTGCAACTTGAAGCGGGCGACAGTAAGCAGAACTTCAGTGCCAGCTATTTAATGGTCACCCTGATGATCGGTTTTATTGCTGGCAGCCTTTCAGGGATAACAATGGGGTTGGACACATTTGCCGGAAAATTTCCTGCTGAATCGCTAATGGCCGTGGTAGCCGCAGGATATGCCGGTGTCGATTTTATTGAGGGGAGTTTTAATTCTCGCATCAAATCTGCCGTATCCCCCTATATCGGTCCTGATGCCAAAAAAGCCGATGGTGGGGGATCGGTTGGCAGTATTGGCACAGGTGATGACACCCCACCCACGCCCGTCAGCCCTGCCTCACCCAAGCCAGCACCTGAGGCAGCCCCTGCCTATACGACGCTTCCACAATCGCCGCTTGCCAGCGCCTTAAAACAGGTAAGCCCACGCCTGAATATCGATATCTGGGCTCCGGCGCTTGGCAACGCATTTAATCACTACGAGATCCATTCCGAACGACGCATTGCCGCCGCTGTCGGGCAATTTATGGTGGAAGCAGGGGCAACGTTTTCCGAGCTTGAGGAAAATCTGCGATACACCACGCTGAACCAGTTAATAAAGATTTTTGGCCGTCACTTCAAAGACGACCAGGAAGCCGAACAGTTCTTACGTCAGCCAATGAAACTGGCAAACCGTGTCTATGCCAACCGACTGGGCAATGGCGATGAAGCCTCGGGAGACGGTTACCGCTATCGCGGGCGAGGTTTGATCCAGTTGACGGGAAAATCGGAATATCAGGAGTTTGCCAGATTTATCAACATGCCCGTTGAGGAAGCTGCCGAATGGTGTACAAGCCCTGAAGGAGCAGCCGCTTCAGGCTGCTGGTATCTGAAAACCCGCAACTGCCTGCCGCTCGCCGACAACTGGGATTTGGTGAAGTTAACAGAGCGAGTCAATGGCAAAGCCAAAGTGATCCTCGAAGATCGAATCGCTTTCTCAAAGGCGATGCTGAAAGCCCTTTCATGAGAGGGGGGCGTCAGGGAAGACGCTCAATTAAAAACCACATAAGTTGAATCATGTTGATTGTTAACTTAATTCATGAACCAAGATGAACACCGGATTAACTATAGTGAAATTGTGCTATTCCGGATCATGACGTTATTTTTGGCTCCCCCGCAATTTTACCCAGACGAATCTGTTTCTTCTGAACTAAAATTGAGTAGTTGAACATATTCAACTGAGTAGGATTATCATATGGGCATTCATAATCGGCACAATTTACTGCTGTATTTACTGCTTATTCTACAATATATAATCTTTTCCTCTAATGCTTGGAGCGAAACCATCCCTGCCGATGAGACAGATGTACTCTTTGTAGGTTATGACAACAGTTCCCCTTTCTTTTTGGTTACGCAGGGTATTGCCCGCAAAGGCTCAGGTGATTTATTAAATATCGAGAACCCAGATAAGTTACCTGTTGAGCATGTCCGTGAAGACGGTTCCGGAGGTGCGTGGTTCACATTAGGTGGATTAAACCTTTACCATATTGACAGTAAAGGACAAACGATCAGGAGTGACTTAACTACTTTACCTGTAGAAAATCCTGTTATTGAAGTCATCGCCTCAGAAAATTCAGCTACTGCGATTCAGTTGTGCGGAAGCATAACAAAGACAGATGCCACCGGGAAAATAATTAAGAAAATTAATGTATTAGATGAGGGGGGATGTCAAAAAGTAGTTACTGCTGCCACCAGTACTGGTGAAAACACGTTATGGTTAAGCCTTAACGATGGGGAGATTTTTCAGGTAAACATCGATACCGGCGTAAAACTCAGTTCACAGTCACAGATTGATGCTGATGATTCTCCCATGACAATCACTGGTAGCGAGAATGGCACTGTAATAATGCAAACTGAAAAAGGTCTGCTTTTCTATGCGGCCTACCATGACGGTAGCATTAATATACAAAAAATGCCTTTTCCGCGAAAATTAGATTATGTGGCCAATCTATTTACTTTGGGAAGCCATGTAATTGTCGGATTTAAAAGCGGCGCTCTCGGGATTACAGACTCTTCGCAGATAAAAATTATTTCAAACCCGCAAAATATGCTAAGTGATAGTACAACTGGCACGTCTTTTTATGCTGCATTAATTAATGCTAAAAATAATTATGCCGTACTCGCAAACACTCGCGGGGAAATTTTCCAGTTATATAACAGCATTGTTAAAAAGATCGCCAGCGTGCAGTCACCAGTCATTGATGTAATACGTAGCACTGATGATGGCGCCTGGATAATATGTCAGGATCAGGTGTATAAAGTCTTCCGTGAAAATATCTTTGAAGTTCCTGATTTATCAGACTCATCTAATCCCGTCGTACGCCTTTTTGAGGACTCCCATGGATTGTGGGCCGCACATTTTTACGGGGGGGCATCATTTTATTCAGAACCAGCGCCAGAGTTAGTGGCAGCCCTGAATAGTCGAAAAATATCTAACGGTAGGTTTTCTGCAAGCATGCCATCCGTAAGCCCTCTTGTAGCCTTTGCTGTACTGAATGATGGTAGTAAACAAAGTATTGTGAATGCTCAGATTACAGATAAAGAACTAAAATTCAGTATCCCTCAGGATATGGATACTCCACAACTTACTGAATTACGGGCTTATTCATCAACGGGATTGCTCTTCCCCTGGCGCGAGCTATTACAGGCACCGTTAACATTGGAAATGGAAGACAGCGTAGTCTACACCATTGCCAAATATACCAAATATACGGCCGTAGCACTCGCTATTGCCGAGTCATTGCTGCTTATCATGCTATTCCTGCGTTACCGAACATCAGCCACTACCCGTGCTATCATCTGGCAAAATCCCATGCTACGGAAAATTTTAACATTGGGCATACTGGATTTACTTCTTAATGTTCCGGGTGTCACACGATTCCTGATAAAACCTGTCGTCCAGCAAATTCATAAAAAACGCGCAGCTGTTACATTTTATTTCAATGGGATTAATGCCGAAGCACTCCTGGACAATGGCTCCTGGTCTGAGTCAAAGAATATCGCCGAAATGCTCGAAAAACCTTCCGGCTACACATTACTTACTGGCGTGTCAGGCTCAGGTAAAAGCGTGTATGTGAAGAGTCTTGTGCATCGAATGCAATCTCCGGTGATAATGATTGGTGCCCGTCAATGTGAAGAAGGTGTTATCGCTGCTGTTTATGCCAGATTACCGGAGGAAGCATCGGACTTTAAAATCATCGAAAGAGCACTGGCAACCGGTGCACTTAGTATCATCATTGATGGCTATAATGAAGGCAGTCCTGTCGCGAGAATGCGGATCCAAGATTTTTGCCTGCGATACACCACAGCAAACGTCATTATAACGTCACAGCCAGGTATTGTTCCTGAGTTGCAGGATTGCAAACAGTTACGCATTACACCATTGACTATGGACAGTGCCGAGAAGTATTTAACGGAAGCATTACTCCACGATAAAATACAGACAACCTCGTTAGAAGAGATACGGAATATTATTCATGGCCTTCCTGCCAATTTTAAATTTGGTGAAGGATTGACGCCGTTCGATCTTGAAATTATCAAACAGCTATTTAAGCATAATGTTGCAGTGAGCAATGAAAATATTATATCTCAGTTTATGGAGAACATCTCACTACGTTATAAAGGTAAATTTTATCGAGAACTGCCACTCACCAGATTATCTGAACTGGCCTACAATGAGCGGAAAAACAATAGCTCATGTATTTCAGAGTCAGAATTTACAACGGATGAGCTTACGTTTTTTCGGGATGAGCGATTAATCATCACCGGAGGGGGAATAACAGGCAATATTTATGCATTCAGACATGAGCGGTTGCAGGACTGGTTTGTGGCAAATTTCTTCAGGGCAAGACAAGACCTCTGGAAAGAAGCTGCTGCCGTCCCAGTAATGGCACAGGCTTTTGTCATGCTGATTGCGCTCATACCTCGTGAGCGCTGGCAGATGGTCATTCATGTTGTCGCTGAAGTGGGGGCCGTGACGGGAGATCACACCATCATCGATCGGGTTATGATTCATCTTCATGTTATGGATGGTAAATATGTCTGAACTCCTACGGCCTCGGCTTTTTATTTGCGCGCTGGCTATACTGTCGACGATGGTTTTTGCTGAGAAAGGTTTAGTGTCCCCGAATAATGCTAATTACATATATACAGCAAACCTTGAACGGTACGTGCATTCAGTCCCTCTCGATTTGACCTATAATTCACGTTCGCTGCTGAGATCATCATTTGGTCTGGGCTGGTGCAGTGATATCGGCACTACACTTACTCTACAGGAAAATGGACTGGCAGTTAATATATGTGGCGGGGGAGTTAAAATAATACTCAAGTCTCCTTCACACGAATTTAAATACCGACAATTTATAGAGCATCATAAAGAAGAGTTTGAGTCAAATATAGCTGGATATAATGAACCATCCAGTGACCGCAGCCAACTTATTGCTGACTACCTTATCACTCAACATAATTATAATTGGTATGATGAATTCAATATCGAGCAGTATTCAAATGGGCCCAAAACCTTTCTGAGAAAATCCGGAAGTGGTGTGATTTCACAAATCGATTCTATAAGCTATAGATTTGACCGCTTCGGTAGGTTACTCAAAGAGAAACATACTCAGTTATCTGACGATATCTCAGTTTATTATTTTGGAGGTAGCATCATCGGAATGAAGCGAGGAAACACAAGGCCTGTCATTAACATAGATCAGGATCAATTTGGTTTTATTACCCAATTGTTTGCAAAGGGAAAAGCCGTTCAGATAGCTTACTGGCCCCCCCCCTCCACTGAAAATTACTCAACCCTATCAAAATTAGAAATGGCCGGCATTACCATCAGTTTTCAGTACTCGGACTTATTTAATATGATCCGCAAAACTGAAACGGGCGAGCCAACAGAGGAGATGAGTTATGATGAAAAAAATGACTGGGCGCTGACGCATAAATTTAGCAACGGTTGTAATTATAAAAACATATACACATTTGATACGCCGCATAGTGATATGCATTATTTCACAGAAGTTATAGAGTCATGTAAAGATTCAGGTAAGCAGAGTTATTATTTCGAATTCAGGTATGAAGCTCCTAAGTCCGATGCGTTATATACCATTGCACGCACAGGTCAGAGAACCATTTCTTACGAATCAGGCACAAACCTTTTTCAATATTATTCCGATGATAGTGTTACTGAGCAACGCATTCTGGTACCTGTAAGCGGAAACTTCATCACAACCACACCAAAGGGAGTTGTACAATATAAAACCGACCCCAGGTGTAACAGCGTCGCTGACAGAACATCCACGGATTTTCTGGCTATTCAATACACGAACAATTGCAAGCCGCTAAGAGTTAGATGGCAAAACCATGGGAATTACCTGTTCGGATATGAAGGGCATGACGAACTCTCAACCATTACAGATCTGAGTCGACATCAGTCATACCGGCTCATTCAGGGTGCCAACGGCCAAATCCATGCCGTAGAAAAAAAAGGAAGCTGGACAAGGCTGGTCGGAAATCAGTCAAATAATACGTCTGGTAAAGAAGATTTACAACGTCTCGTAGAGGTGTTAAAAGCGGTGAAAATGAATAGCATTGCCGGAATGGTCTTCCCCGAGAAAAATGATCCCTTCGCTGTCTGGTGTGAGTGCGACATTCCATTATTTCCACCGCAGCAATTACACTAGAGTGTTATCTCCGTATGGCCGCTTTGTAAGCAAACATCGCAGAGATCCTCTCTCGAAACTAGTATCAGCATGATGCCATATAGATAACGATAAGGTCGACAAACATCACCTTTTATCTGTTAGTTCATGAAGTCATCTATGTAGCCAGTAGAATTTTTAATTTAAATATTCATTTAAAACAAGATCATATTGATGATTATTTCTTATGAACTAAATTCTTGCACAACATAAGTTAAATGGAGTCTGCCGTTCATACAGACTACGATTAATCATACACTTACCTATCCCCCCAACTACCTGATTTTTCCTGGCGAACATTTTCATATTCACCTCTGTATATTATCGATGTAAACCCTGACATTCATGACAAAGATGTCATTAGCATGTCATGCAGCAAACAGAAGCCATTCGATATAATTAGTGCGACTTATCAGAAAGGCTGAATCACTTCATCAATACTCGGCGTCAGAGTATGCCAGGAAATGAATATCCAGCCCTCTCCCGGATAAATAAACACTGCCGAACCTGTTTCAGTTATGGAACTGAAAATATCGGTTGTACTTCCCCGGATATCACTAATTCAGAAATGGAGAGTTATCATGAAAAATATCGTATTAACATCTTTGCTGGGCTTTGGTTTAATTTCTTCGGCCTGGGCCACTGAAACCGTGGATATCCATGAGCGCGTCAACAATGCGCAAGCTCCTGCTCACCAGATGCAGTCTGCCGCGGCTCCTGTCAGGATCCAGGGTGTGGAAAGTCATCAGAAGACGATGGGAAATAACACTGTATCCATGACCGTCTCGTCAACGTCTTACGCAGCGATGGATGAGCATGAAAGAGCAGCGGTTGCCCATGAATTCATGAATAACGGTCAGTCCGGCCCACATGAGGCCATGGCCGAAGCGCACCGCCGCATGATCAATGCAGGCTGAATGCGATTGCATTCCCTGCTCTGTTTTGTACCCCTCACCTTCAGCCAACAGCGCTGACGGTGTACCGCCTTCGGACGGAAACAAGCCTGTCTGCCCGGCGGTTACCGGGCAGCAGCAGCCAAATATTAATCTTCGCTTGTCATGCACTCGACTTCAGTTCATTTGCGGGAACAGTATTGAAAGGCAGCGGCCCTAACTGCATCACGCTTCCCGCCTGTTCACCTAGCTGTTGCCACTGGCGTTTCATCGCACTCAGCCTCAGTGCCAGATACCCCTTTGAACTCTGCTGCAGGTCGGTCAGCGTTTGCTGGTAGCTATCAGCAACGGTCTGCCATCCGTTGACCAGCAGCTTAGCGGAATCAATGGCAGACTGAGAAAGTCTTTCACTGGCCGTCAACTGGTTATAAACCGTGTCAAAGACAGCCACCTCCAATTCAAGCCCGACGAGATTGGTCAACGTTGTGCTGTACTCTTTTTGCGCTTTGACAATATCGGCAGAGCTTATGGTCATCGCCAGCGTTCCGCCCGCGACCAGGGTAATACCCGCAGCCAGAAGCGTTTGTGTTGCCCCACCGGTTTCGATAATTGTTGTGGCCGCAATGACAATCATGCCGATCCCTATAATGTCGCTCACCGCTCCCGCCGAAATCTGCACAATATCTGCATCCATCTGTTTATTCAGATCGTTTAGCTTCTGCCGGAGTGCCGATATTTCCCCTTTATCACCGGTAATTTGCGTCTGCACGGTTTCTTTAGCCGCTTTAAATGTGCTCTGACTGCTGTTGATCCCATTCACATAAACCTGGACGTTATCGACAAACACCCCCGTGGAAGTGACGTTTTTCTGAGCAAGAGAAAGCAGCTGCTGGATGCCCTGCTGGATATAAGGAAGCTGGCTTTTATCCCCCATGTCATATTTTTGTGCCGCCGGAAGAAGTGCATCGACATAAGCCCCCACCTGATTCGAAAAATTACGCACATTCACCAGAGAAGAGATAGCCGCCGGATTAATCGAGGACAACCATTCCTGCGCCTGATCGCGCGCAATAGCCTGCTGTGCAGGAAGGTCAGGTAAAATATCTAAATGAATGTTGGGTTGACATAATACAGTGCTCGCATAAGTCTGTTGAGCAATCGAAGAAGCACCGATGCCCTGAATACCTGTCATTAAGGCATTGGTTGATGATGATTCAGTATCATTTTTCGCAGCTGCAATGGCTTGCATGATCATAATGAAAACCTCAAAGTCGTTAATTGGTTTTTGGCTTACTGCAATTGCTCAACGGTGCGCATCACTTCCTGCCAGTTCGCCTGCACGGCATTAACGGAGACTATAAGAAAATCCGCAGTCACCTGTTGTTGAGTGACCTCCGACAGCTCGGCCGTCACGGTTTGCCAACCATATTGAAGAGATTGTGTCAGGCCACACAAAATAGCGGTTCCTTTGGTCAATGCGTTCAGTGCATCACTGGTGGCACCAAGTTGTCCTATTTCCTGATAAAGCATTCCCGTTTCCTGTTGCGCCTGAGCAATTGCCCGCTCCGTGCTTTGCACATAGCCTGTCAATTCCATAATCGCGGCGCCAATCCCAAGAGTAAAAATACCGATGATAATTTCCATCCTCTTTTTACTTTCAAGCTCAGCATTCAGCGCATTCAGCTGAGCGTTAAGAGCCTCTAACCTTGCCTGATCGGCAGCTAATAACTGTTGTGCCCTTTGCTGATCGGCTAGCAAGTTCCTTGAGTCCGTCGTAATGTCATTATTAAAGGAAATAATAACCTTATTGAAATCATTCAGAGAGGCGGATAGCGGCGCGCTGTCGGCGAGTAACTGCTTAATCTGCCCCTGAGCTTTTGTGAGATATTCCTGTCCGTCAGGACCATTTAATTCAGAACGGATGTTGGCAACCGTAGAATCCAGCTCACCTCCAAACTTGATAACCTCGGAATACAACGAATCCATTTTGACCACAATGTCAGACAGATAATAATTTGCATGATTGCGGACGGAAAAGATATTTTCATTCAGATCGGAGATCTGCGGATCGTTAATGGGCGGAAGCTGTTCTAATTGTTGTGCGACCTGCATCATCTGTTGACGCACATTTTGTTGAGCCGTTAATGCCTGAGTAAAGCTGACTTTCAATGCTGGCATACTCTGAACCTTAGACACGGGTCACTTATTGGCATCATCGTGAAACGATGCGTCCGGTTTGTCTGCTAAAACAATCAGACCCTCACGGGCCTGATTGATGATTGATGAACGCTATGCAGCAGCCAGCCGTGCAAATGTCGCCGTTGGGTTAGGCAACAGGATCCCACTGCTGGTGACCGATGCGTTGCTGACCGGTAAAGAACCATAATCCAATAGCTTACGGGCATGATTGCCAACATCATCCCAGTCCGCTTTCGCCGCATTGAGTTGCGCGATCAGGAAATAGCCTAAATCTGGGGTCGCGCTGGTCAGCGCCGACTGGAAGACAATAAAGTCCTGTTCAAGCGTCTGCCAACCTGCCAGTAAAGAACCCGCGGCCTGAACCGCAGCGGATGCCTGGCCCGAAAGATTCTGAACAATCGTATTCACGTTTTTGGTGGCAGAATACTGTTGTTGTAGTTTTGTTTTGGTCGTAATGGCCGTGCTGAGCGCGCTGGTTTGCTTGGCATAGTCAACCCCCCCGGCAATGGCAACACCAGCACCGGCCCCGACGACCACCAATCCACCGACAATCAGTGCGGTACTGACGCCTGCGGTCGCAATTTCCGCCAGTACCCCCACGGCAATCATTAATCCTCCTACCACTGCGGCGGTTGAACCCGCTGCAATCATAGTTAAGTCCTTACTCATGGCGGAATTAATAGCGTCGATTTGTTTTCCCAGAGCGGCAATTTGTCCGTCTTTACCGGCTAATGCCGCTTCTGCCGTAGTAAAATCACTGGCGAAATTGCGGGCATCTTCGGCAAGCGTTGTCTGGAAACCGCCCACTGAATTAACCACGGTATGCGTAGCGGTTTGTTTTTGAGCGACCAGCGCCTGAAGTTGCTGAACACCCAGTTTAAAAGTATTAATTGATGCTGTGTCCGAAGGGTTTTGCTGTATTTTTACCGCCAGCTTAACCAAAGGATCATAATAGGAATCAAAATTGTTAGAGAAGCTTACAATATCCGTATTGGTTGAGATCATTTGCGGCTGTATGACATCACGCCAGGATGTGGCATGGTCTCTGGCCTTTGCCTGATGTTCCGGTAGATGAGGTAATATATCCGGCAGGGAGAGATCGGCCTGCGTTAAAATGGTGCCGACATAGTTTTGAATGATCACGGCTGCTGTGGTAGAGGCATCAGCGCTCGCTTTCATGTTATTACTGTTAATCGATGGATTGGTGCCAGCCTGTAGAATATGATTTAGCATTATTAAATACCCTTTCAGTTACTAAGAACGGAGTGGACTTTTTGAACTCGGTTAAATATAAAACACCAAGTTAATAAAAATCACTTATTTAAGAAATAGACCGTCAAAGTCTGGAATGCTTTCCTAAATCACGCATTGACACAGTATTAATTAAAATTCAGATTCTGGTGATTCCGACAATATGTGGAGCACCCTGCAAAGGCTGGAAGATTTCAACAATAGATTCCCACACCACTAATGCAGGCGGAATTGAAGCAAGGCACTTGAAGCGATAATTTGTCCCGGCCACTAACTGCGTTGAGACGGCCTGCGGCTCATACGTTACACCAACAAATCCCGCCATGGCTTCTTTAAATACCTGCCAATCTTTTTCGGTCAATGTATGATAAGCCGTCCAGCCACCAACAATAGTCTCTTGATTCGACATGATATTTCCTCGATATTAGTCATCCTACTCATTTGGCTTTTCGGAGTTCGCCCCATCTATTTTGAAATGGTTTCTGGGATCCATTTATTTCCATACAGATTTGTCAATAAAGCCCCCGCCAGCTTCAATCTGGCAGAAGCTGCTTGTGATATATTTTATATTTTTGCCAATGCAATAACTGGCAATCAGAACGTTCTTAAATATGGGTGGTGTAATCACTTCCCGCAACTGACTTTAATAATTCAGAATTTCATTTTGCTGCTCCATTAATCGCGCAATGCAATACACCACTTAATGACAAAAACAAAGCATCAATAACGACTATAAGCTCTTAATCAAGAACAATATCTCAAGTGCTTAATTATTATCAGGATAAATATCCCTCCATTCAGAAAAAGGCAAAAAAACGGTTTTGTTTTAAATTAACAATTAAGCAATCGTTAATTGTTAATTTATTTTTCTTAATCAAAACTTAATTGCATAAATATTTTATATTTTGATTTGTCGACCTTTTTGTGGCTGGAATAAAAAACCCGCAAAGTCATCTGCGGGTTTTCAACTTCATAAGCCAAGGTCCGAATGCATTGCATTATCCCAGACGCGATATCCTTGACCTCGCCTCGTCAAGATGTGCGCGTAACGCCGCCACGCATGGCGCAAAGCTGGCAGAAAAACGGTTGCAATTGCTGACCAAAGCATAAAAGCGCTCAGCCAGTTCAAGTGACTCATGCCAGATTTCTCCCACAATCGCATCAAGGAGCATTGCCGGACGAAGTGTATTCAACATTCCGCCCCCCGACTTCGGCGCAAATCCCATGGGCAGCATGTCATAGGCAGGCGCAAGATGATAAGGACGCCCATGGGCGCTAATAAACGACAGATTCCCGTGGTGCATGTCGGTATTGCCGATCAACATGCCAAATGCCCAAAGCCGCGCCGTTCCTGCGATGGCATCAGGATGAACACATCCCTGCTTAACCAACTCGTTAACCAATACGGGCCAGGCCTCTCTTGCTCGGCCGACAAATTCCGCCTCCAGAGCCCGTAACGAAAAAAGACCTTTACGGCCAAGTGGTCCTACACGATCAAACCGTGGGATTTCAAGGAAACGCTGTCCACCAAAATCAAATACCTCTGTTTCAACATCAAGCACTTTTAACGCAAGATGTTCTGCCAGTAGAAGATCTCGCCAGCGTTCGCTTATGGGGTTATCGTCGGGAGCCGTGAACTTCACGATGACATGACCACGTTCTGTATAGGTGCAAAATTTTGGTTGCTCACCGCCAGCGGAGGAACCCGGCACCTCTCCGGAGCTAACGGCCAGAGCCAACGACGGATATGCCGTTGCCCGCTCCACTGCAACAGGCTGCGGCATATCCACAAAATGGTTTCGCGCTTGCTCTCCTATTAATACGTTCCCTACCGCATCGTGCCCATGAGCCAGTAAGGCCCTTATAACATCGGAGTCTGTCCAGTTTTCAGGATTTGCCGGCAGGCCAAGTTCAGTTGAAAATCGGGATGCATACGCCCGGCCAAGATATCCCTGAGGCCGCATATCAAAGAGCCACCACGGCAGCCCATCGCTATGAAGACAGATGTTATCCGCTTGCTCCATCACAAAACCATCGGGATAAACCGGTATGAGCTGCCCCAGCGGCTTGACCTTGCCCTCTTCGGTGATGCGGTAAATAGGGGCCGAACTGAACCCACGAAGCGCATCGCGTAGTACGTAATGAATAGATGGACCAGAGCCAATACGCACCACTTCATCACCAAGCGCTTTAATCGCTCTCGAAGCCGTAGGCTGACTAATTCCCATATTATCAGTAAGTTGCCTTACCGATATTGGGCCTTTCCTCAGCAACTGACGTAACGTTTCGGATCTATTTGTCATGGTGTTGAATCGCTTTATGAATAGGTTATTGAATAGCTAATTTATCAGCTATCCGTTCCTCTGTCATCTTCACGAAATGCGCTCGCTGTTTTGTGCCTCCGCATCCAAACCAATTTATACGCCGCAGGAATAATAAACAGTGATAACAGCGGAGCTGTGATCATCCCCCCAATCATTGGCGCTGCTATCCGGCTCATCACTTCTGACCCCGCACCGGTTCCCCAGAGAATAGGCAGTAAACCTGCAATGATCACCGCAACGGTCATCGCCTTCGGTCGAACACGCAGTACGGCACCATGATAAAGCGCTTCATCGAGCCCCTCTGCGGTAAATGTTTCCCGATGAGATAACTCCGGATGCGCTTCAATGGCATGTCGCAGATACATCAGCATGACCACACCAAACTCGGCTGCAACCCCGGCCAGGGCGATAAATCCGGTCCCGGTAGCCACAGACATATGGAAGCCCTGCCAGTACAAGAACCATATCCCCCCGACCAGGGCGAACGGTAGACTCATCAGGATCAATAAGGCTTCATCTACGCGACGGAATGCCAGGTACAGCAGAATGAAGATGATCATCACCGTCACCGGCACCATCAGCTTCAGTTTCTTGTTCGCGTGCTCGAGCAGTTCAAACTGTCCAGAGAATGACACGCTGGTACCTGGCCGCAGCTTCACGTTCTGACTGATTGCCGTCTTAATGTCATTTACCACCGATACCATATCCCTGCCCCGCGCATCGATGTAAATCCAGCTTGCTGGCCGGGCATTTTCCGTTTTCAGCATGGTCGGGCCGGAGACCACATTAACCTCCGCGACATCACCCAACGTGATCTGCTGCTTCATCGGCGTCAGGATCGGCATCTGTTTCAGCGCATTTGGACTGTTCCGGTAGTCCTGGGGATAGCGGATATTTATTGGATAGCGAGCGACACCTTCTACTGTTTCACCCACCGTCGCCCCGCCGATGGCTGAGGAGACAAACAGCTGCACATCACCTACGGTCATACCGTAGCGAGCGGCCTTTTCCCGGTTGATGTCCACATCAATGTAGCGCCCCCCTTCCAGGCGCTCTGCCAGGGCTGAAACCACTCCAGGCACGGTTTTGGCGACCGCCTCAATGTTCTGCGCCGTGGCGTCAATATCAGACAGAACCGTACCAGACACTTTGATACCTATCGGGCTTTTGATCCCGGTTGAGAGCATATCAATTCGGTTACGAATGGGGGGTACCCAGAGGTTAGCCAGGCCCGGCAAACGTACCGTTTTGTCCAGTTCATCAATGATCTTGTCGATGGTCATGCCGGGCCGCCACTGATTTTCCGGTTTCAACTGAATCGTGGTTTCTACCATTTCGAGCGGTGCGGAATCCGTTGCCGTTTCGGCTTTCCCGGTTTTGCCAAAAACAGAAGCGACTTCAGGCACGGTTTTGATTAATTTATCCGTGGTCTGCAGGATCGCGGCGGCTTCAGCCGGCGAAACGCCTGGCAAGGTTGACGGCATGTACAGCAGGTCGCCCTCATTGATCTTCGGCAGAAACTCACCGCCAACCTGGCTCAGTGGCCAGATAACCGTGAAGATGGATAACGCCGCGACCAGCAAAGTGGTTTTCGGCCAGTGAAGCACCCTAATCAATAGCGGATGATAGGCCTTAATCAACAACCGGTTCAGTGGATTACGGGTCTCAGCAGGGATCTTCCCGCGTATCCAGAACCCCATCAGGATAGGAATCACGATGATAGCCAACGCGGCCGCACCCGCCATGGAATAGGTTTTTGTAAACGCCAGCGGACCAAACAACCGCCCTTCCTGCCCTTCAAGGGTAAAAATGGGGATGAACGATAAGGTGATGATCAGCAGACTAATAAACAGCGCAGGGCCCACTTCGACGGAGGCGTTAGTGATAACCTTCCAGCGCGTGTCGTTGTCAATCTGTTCCCCCGGATGCTGGTGATCCCACTCCTCCAGCCGTTTGTGTGCGTTTTCAATCATCACGATGGCCGCATCCACCATCGCGCCAACGGCAATGGCAATACCTCCCAGTGACATAATATTGGCATTCAGCCCCTGGAAGTGCATGACAATAAAGGCAATACACAGCCCAAGCGGTAGTGAGATAATCGCCACCAGCGCAGAGCGTACATGCCACAGAAACAGCGCACAGACGATGGCGACCACAATAAATTCTTCGAGGAGTTTAGAACTCAGGTTATCTATGGCCCGGTCAATTAACTGGCTGCGATCGTAAGTCGTCACGATCTCGACCCCTTCGGGCAAACTCGCCTTTAGCGTTTCCAGTTTATCTTTCACCGCCGTAATGACGTCGCGCGCATTTTTGCCCGAACGCAGGATCACGACGCCACCAGCGACCTCTCCCTGACCGTTAAACTCTGCTATCCCACGCCGCATTTCCGGGCCTGTTTGTACGCGGGCAACGTCACGCAGATAAACCGGGACCCCGTTTACACCGGTTTTCAGGACAATGTTATTGAAATCATCAATGGTCTGGAGATAACCGCTGGCGCGGACCATATACTCCGCCTCCGCGATTTCAACAGATGATCCCCCTGCTTCCTGATTAGACGATTCAAGCGCCTGCTTAACTTCCGGCAGGCTGATACCGTACTGGGCCAGTTTTAACGGATTGACCTGAATCTGATACTGCTTAACCACACCGCCCACGGACGCGACTTCAGCCACGTTCGGGATGGTTTTGAGTTCAAATTTCAGGAACCAGTCCTGCAATGAGCGCAGTTCTGAAAGATCGTGCTTTCCACTGTGGTCAACCAGAGCATATTCAAATATCCAGCCCACGCCCGTGGCATCAGGGCCGATTTCAGAACTCACCCCCGCAGGCAGTTTGCCCTGAACCTGATTAAGGTATTCCAGAACGCGAGATCGGGCCCAGTACAGATCGGTACCATCTTCAAAAATAACATATACATACGAGTCGCCGAACTGAGAAAATCCGCGCACGGTTTTTGCGCCTGGCACCGACAACATGGTAGTCGTGAGCGGATACGTGACCTGATTTTCAACAATCTGCGGGGCCTGGCCGGGATAGCTGGTTTTGATAATCACCTGAACGTCAGACAGATCGGGCAAGGCGTCGACCGGGGTATTGATGATGGTCCAGGTACCCCACACGCTGAGGAACAGCGCCCCCATCATCACCAGGAAACGGTTGGCGACTGACCGCCGGATAATCCATTCAATCATCATCGTCTCCTTAATGACCTGAATGCGTGTCGTCAGTTTTTTCAGCACGGCGCATACGTTCCAGCGCACCGGTAATATTGGCCTCGGAGTCAATCAGGAACAGACCACTGACCACCACCGAATCCCCTTCGTTCAGTCCAGTATCAATAGCGGACTGCTGCTGAGATTCGTGCAGAACGTGGATCTTTTTGGGCACAAAACGACCATCAGCATCGACGGTAATCACACGCTGTTCTTTGCCGGTGTCTATCACGGCCTGGGACGGGATCAACAGCATTTCCGGGTTTTGGGTATTCAGTTTCAGAAACGCATTCATGCCCGGTTTCAGGAGCTCATCCTTGTTTGATACCTGTAATCGCACCTGCAATGTGCGGGTCGTTTGATCCACGCTGGGCAGAAGGTTCCATTTTTCGACCGGGAACGATTTATCCGGATAAGCGGGTACGGAAATATCAAACTGCGACGAGTTTTTCAGCAGATAAGCGATAGATTCAGGTACTGCAGCGCTGATCCAGACCGGATCCATTCCCTGAATTTGCGCGACCACTTTCTCTTTAGAAATATTCATACCGGTACGCAGGTCAAAAGCCGTGATCACGCCGTCAATCGGTGCCTTTATGGTAAACCGGGTCTGGATAGTCCGGGTTGCACGTAGCCTCTGAATGTCATCGTCCGGCATGCCGGCAAGCCGAAGCCGTTCCAGAACCCCCTTTATTTGCGTGGGTGTACCGCCGGTACCGGATAACAGCAGAAACTCACTCTGCGCCTCTACCCAGTCCGGTATCGTGATATCAATAAGTGGTGTCCCTTTCTTTACATGGTCGCCAATTGTCAGGGGGTACACTTTCTCAACAAAACCTTCCGAGCGTGCCTGGACAATGACGAATTGATATTCGTTATAACTGACGTTAGCCGGGATCGTCTGGGAATAATTCAGTGTTCCACGGGTGACTTTTTGTGTTTTTAACCCCAGATTCTGGACCTGCGTCGGATCAATACGTATACCGGCACTGCTTTTTTCGCTATTTTCATCCGCATATTTCGGCACCAGGTCCATATCCATAAACGGCGATTTACCGGGCTTATCGAATTTAACGTCTGGTTTCATCGGGTCATACCAGAAAAGTACCTTTCTTTCAGATGCGCTATTTTCTGTTTTTTCAGATGCATGAATTGTTTGCCATGCCGTCACGGATATCACTCCTCCAATCAGGAGACTGCTGATAATCATGGCGGCATATTTTATTTTGAAAGAGGTCATGCCATTCCTCTCTATTTAATGCTCTTAAGTAAAGAGATATTGCCCTGCTGAACAAATGAAAAATCAACATGACGACCTGGTTTTAAGGCATTGATGCTCTCGTCAGCATTAGTAAAAGTGAAACTCATGGTCATTGCAGGCCAGCCGATTGCAGGTATAGCTTCGTGAGAAATCGTGACTTTTTTATTCGTGAGGTCAACGTCTTTCACGACACCCGTGGCGTTGATGATTTGCTCTGCGCCGGCATCACTGGCGACACTCATCTCCTCATGCTGATGAACTTCAGCCTGAAGGCTGGCAGAGAACATCACAGAGATCGCACCGAATACAACGGCTTTAAGAGAATTACGCATTTTTATTTTCCTGTTTAATTAAATAAGTTTACTCAGCCCAACCGCCACCCAGCGCGGTGAATAGATTAATTTCATTAACCTGCCGGGAATAGATAAGGTCGAGGATGTTTTGTTGCGTAGAGAACAGCGAACGTTCCGCATCAAGCACATTTAAATAACTGACCGCACCACTGGAATATAACCCTCGCGCACGCTGCAGCGTTATTTGCAGAGAATTAAGATAACGTTGTTGTGCATCAAGCTGCTGGTTGATGCTGTCTCGCAACGCGAGCGCGTCAGCAACCTGTTTGAAAGCGGACTGAATTTTCTGTTCATAATTAACAACAGATTGCTGCTGGCGAATTTCAGCCAGTTTCAGATTGGCTTTATTCCTGCCCGCATTAAAAATGGGGATCTCAATTTTAGGGATAAAATTCCACATTCCACTCCCTGTCGTAAAGAGACTGGATAATTCCGTACTGCTTGTCGAAAGACCACTGGTTAACGATATGGACGGGAAAAAGGCCGCACGTGCCGCGCCGATACTGGCATCAGCTGCTTTAAGCTGATACTCCGCTTCCATAATATCCGGGCGCTGCAACAGTATTTCTGATGAAAGATGCGGCGGCAGTTTTACTGGTGCGATATCGCTGGCGTTCATCTCTTTTTCGGATGGAAGCGCACGATAGGTTCCGAGGACCAGCTGCAGGGCATTGTTGGCCTGCGACAGTTCCCCTTCTCTTTTGGCAATTTCTGCCCGGGTACTTTCAATTTGCCCCCGAGCTTGTTCAAGCGCCAGGACGTTCGTGCTGCCGGTCATAAGCTGTTGTTCAACGAACGCCAGGGACTGCTGGTAATTTTTCAGCGTATCCCGTGCAATACGCAGTTGTTTATACGCCAGTTGTTGGTTGAAATAACTCTGCGACACATTCGAGACGAGCAAAATATGCACGGCACGACGCGCCTCTTCGCTGGCGAAATAATTTTGTCGGTCAGCCTCACTCATGTTTCTGAGCTTGCCGAAGAAATCGAGATCGTAGCTAAGCGCAATACCTGCGTCATACTGTTGTGTGCCAGGTTTGTCACCTTTCAGACCACCGCTGTAAGTGATACCAGACGATCCATTCAGCTGAGGATAACGATCTGCGTCGGTCACATTGAACTGTGTCCGGGCCTCCTCAACCTTCAGCGCGGCCATTTTTAAATCACGATTGTTATTCAGGGCTTCGTTAATCAACCCGGCGACCTGAGAGTCGGTAAAAAAGTGACGCCAGCCAGTGTCCTGATATCCCGTCACTGCGGGTGTGAGGCTGTTGCGTGAAAGCGAAAACTGCTGAGGTACAGGCGCTGCCGGTCGCTGGTAGTCAGGTGCCAGCGAAACGCAGCCTGCGAGGATAAATACTGTACTGATGCTAAGTCGTTTTAACAGGAACATAACGGTTCAAATGAAATCCAGAGTATTTTTAGGGCTACTCTACTGAACGCATCCTGTTTGACGGGTGACAGGATAATGACAATGTTGTCATTTTTACCGTAAGTCATTGTTAACGGTCGCAGGCTCACTAGAATGTCATCAGCAGTCAGTCAGGGGAGCAAGATGAAAATATTGATCGTTGAAGATGAAATTAAAACCGGTGAATACCTCAGCAAGGGGCTCACTGAAGCAGGGTTTATTGTCGACCACGCTGACAATGGGCTGAATGGGTACCATCTCGCCATGACCGCCGAATATGATCTACTGATACTGGATATCATGCTTCCCGATGTGAACGGCTGGGATATTGTCCGCATGCTTCGTTCTGCCGGAAAAGGCATGCCGATACTGTTACTGACTGCCCTCGGCACGATCGAACACCGGGTTAAGGGGCTGGAGCTGGGGGCAGATGATTATCTGATAAAGCCATTTGCTTTTGCTGAGCTTCTCGCCCGGGTGAGAACGCTGCTAAGACGCGGAAATACGGTGATCACAGAAAGCCAGTTTCAGGTGGCGGACCTGACGGTAGATCTCGTTTCAAGAAAAGTGAGCCGCGCCGGAAACCGTATTCTGTTGACCAGCAAAGAATTCAGCTTGCTGGAATTTTTCATGCGTCATCAGGGAGAAGTGCTCCCCCGCTCCCTGATAGCCTCCCAGGTTTGGGACATGAACTTTGACAGCGACACAAATGCGATTGACGTTGCGGTGAAGCGGCTGCGGGCGAAAATAGATAGCGATTATGAGCCTAAACTTATCCAGACGGTGCGCGGCGTGGGCTATATGCTGGAGGTCCCGGATGCGCAGTAAGGCCCTCAGGCGCCCTTTTTCTCTTGCCCTGCGGCTGACCTTTTTTATCAGCCTCTCCACGATACTGGCCTTTTTCGCCTTTGCCTGGTTTATGCTGCATTCTGTTGAAAAACATTTTGCCGAGCAGGATATCAGCGATCTGCAGCAAATCAGCACCGCGATGCAGCGCATATTGCAGTCCCCGTCAGAACCTGACCAGAAGAAAGTCAGTAAAATCAAAGAGTCGATTGCCAGTTACCGCAACGTTGCCGTCCTGCTTCTTGATCCGCAGGGAAATGAACTGTTCAGCTCGGCACGAGGGGCGGCATTACGCCCGGCGATGAACTCGGCAGACTTTAGCACGCACCGTCGCGCACAGGACGTATTTCTCTGGTCGGTAGAGGAACCCGCCGGGTCAATGCACGCCGGGTCTGATATGAAAATGGAAACGTACCGGATTATCGCCTCTTCAGGAACGGCGACACTGCAGGGCAAAACGCAGCGCTATGTCATGCTGATCGGGCTCTCCATTAATTTCCATCTGCACTACCTTGAGGCGCTGAAAAAGAATCTGTTCGCGATCGCCACGGTGATAAGCCTGCTGATTATTCTTATCGTTCGTATCGCGGTTCGCCAGGGGCACCTGCCACTGCGTAACGTCAGCACCGCCATCAAAAACATCACCTCTGAAAATCTCGATGCGCGGCTGGAGCCGTCCCGCGTGCCTGTCGAACTGGAACAGCTGGTGATCTCATTCAACCATATGATTGAAAAGATTGAAGATGTCTTTACCCGCCAGGCTAACTTTTCTGCCGATATCGCACACGAAATCAGAACGCCCATCACGAATCTGGTGACGCAAACCGAAATCGCGCTGAGCCAGAACCGTTCGCAGAAGGAGCTGGAAGATGTACTCTACTCAAGCCTTGAAGAATACAACCGGATGACCAGAATGGTCAGCGATATGCTTTTCCTCGCTCAGGCGGATAATAACCAGCTCATTCCTGACAAGGTCATGTTCGACCTGAGTGCAGAGGTCGTAAAAGTGTTCGATTTCTTTGAGGCGTGGGCGGAAGAACGCAACGTATCGCTGAAATTCAACGGTATGCCCTGCCTGACGGAAGGCGATCCGCAGATGTTCCGAAGAGCAATTAGTAATCTGATCTCTAATGCGCTGCGCTATACCCCGGGAGGAAAAGCGGTCACCGTCTCGATAAGAGAACAGGACAGCGATTTTGAACTGGTGATTGAAAACCCCGGAACCCCCATCCCGGAAGAACATCTGCCAAGGTTGTTTGATCGTTTTTATCGGGTTGATCCATCCAGACAACGTAAAGGTGAAGGGAGCGGCATTGGGCTTGCCATCGTCAAGTCCATCGTCACTGCGCATCACGGTAAAGTGCATGTGGAATCGGATACCGTATCGACTCGCTTCATCCTCACCGTACCGCGAAAAGGTGTATAAGTCGTCAGCGCACCGCCCGACACACGTCGCGAACTTTCTCTCTGAGCCACTGATGGCCAGGGTCCCTTTCCATTCGCGGGTGCCACATCTGTGAGACCGTGATAGTTCGGGCCCTGAAAGGCAGTTCAAAGACGTGCGCATACCCGGTCATCGGTTGATTCAGCAAATACAATGCCGGCACCATCGCGATCATATCAGACGTCAGCGCGACGGATAGCGCCGTCGGAAAACCCGGCACCACGCTGGCGACTTTACGTTTCATCCCCAATTCCGCCAGCGCCTCATCGACAAAACCGTGTAACGATCCGTCGGGTGAGGCGACCACATTCCCCCAGGAGACGTAATCATTCAGGCTTACCGTCGGGAGTGACGCCAGCGGATGCCCCTTGCGCACCACGCCAACAAACCGATCCTGAAATAACCTTTGCAGACGGATTTCAGGCCCCATATTGCTCTGCACACCAATTTCCAGGTCAACCAGCCCTTCGCGAAGATAGCGCGACGTTTTCTCCGGTTTCGGGGTGAAACGGATACACACGTCAGGTGCGACGTCCGCCACGGCGGCAATCAGCAAGGGCCCAAACGCCACCACAAAACCGTCGTTGGCTCTGATGGCGAACAGCCGCTCCAGACTTTCCACCTTCAGTGTGTCGGCAGAGGGTTGCAGCACCGCCCTCGCCTCATGCACGGCGCTTCTGGCGCGGTCCCGTGTGGCTTCGGCCCAGGGTGTCAGTACCATATGACGCCCGGCTCTCACCAGGATCGGATCGCCAGTCACCTCCCGAAGTCTGCTCAACGTACGGCTCATGGCGGAGGTACTCAGGTTTAAACGCCGCGCCGCGCCCGCAACACTGGCTTCAGCCAGCAGGATGTCGAGCGCAACAAGCAGATTAAAATCAGGATCGGTCACGGTGGTTCCTCATATAAGGCGTTTAATGCAACGATAAGTTGCAAATGCTGCGTCTTCCGCCCTGTATACCCCATGGTTATAGTTTCGTCATCAACATTCTTATCTGGAGTTACGATGATGATGCTATTTTCAAATCAACCTGGTGATGAAGGGCTGCCGGGAGATGAACGCGCCCGGGTCATGGCCGCAGTGATGACCACCACGCTGATGGGCGTCTTTGATGGCACCATGATCAACATAGCGCTGCCCTCCATGGCGAATGCCATGCAGGTGTCCGCGAATGTCGCGGTCTGGTTTGCGAATGGTTATCTGTTGTCGGCGGCAATGACACTCGCCATTTTCGCTGCGCTGGCGGCTCGCATTGGCTATCGGCGGGTCTTTCTGGCCGGGCTTACCACCTTTACGCTCACCTCCCTCGGCTGCGCACTGGCGAAAACACCCGAGGTGTTGATCGGAATGCGTATATTGCAGGGTATCGGCGGTGCGGCCACCCTCAGTATAGCCCCGGCGATACTGCGTTCCGTGTTCCCCGGTCGACTGCTTGGCCGCATTCTGGGGTTACACGCTCTGCTTATCGCCTCCAGCACCGCGATTGCGCCCGTGCTGGGCGGAACGATACTGGACACGCTGAGCTGGCAATGGTTGTTCGCCATTAACATTATTCCAGGAAGCATTGCCTTGCTGCTGGCCTGGAAGGCTTTACCGCGCAAAGCGGCTGTTGATAGTGCTCCCTTTGATACGATGGGGGCGGTGCTCTCTGCCGCACTGTTAGGTTCGACGATCATGACGGCCAACAGTTTTCAGCACGTGTTGCAAAGCGCTGGTCAGGAAAGCGTGACGTGGGCGCTTATCGCCATGGTCAGTGCCATCGCCTTTATCTGGCATATTCGCCGCAGCCGGGCGCCATTACTGCCCCCCGTCATGTTCAAAAATAGCCGCTTTACACTTGCCGCGTTGACCTCTCTGGCTTCATTTGTGAGTCAGGGCATCACGTTTGTCGCGCTGCCGTTCCTGTTTCAGAGCGTCTATGGCTACAGTCCGGTCGTTTCCGCCCTGCTTTTCACACCGTGGCCAATCGGTATCGTGCTGATTGCCCCGCATGCCGGGCGTTGGGCGGATACGCTTTCAGCACCGCTGATTTCGACCATCGGACTGATTATTTTTGTCGTCGGGTTGGTTCTGCTGGCGACGTTACCTTCCAATCCTTCCGCATGGAATATCTGCCTGCGTAGCCTGGTTTGCGGTGTGGGGTTTGGTTGCTTCCAGAGCCCCAATAACCGGGAAATGCTCTCGAATGTGGCGCGGGAAAATGCCAGTTATGCATCCGGGGTGTTGTCTATCGTCCGAACATTTGGTCAGTGTCTCGGCGCTGCCGTGGTAGGCGTTCTGCTGACCATCGCCGCAGCACCCGAACATCAAACGCTTGATGAGCAAACGGTCCATCTGGCGCTGTGGATCGCCGTGATTGCCTCAACGGGATCGGTATTGTTTAGCCTGAGCAGGCTACGTCCCGCAGTCCGGGCCGCAGCCTAAACCTGGTGCAGCGCCTGACGGCGCTGCACCTTCGTTTATTCCAGAGCGAGCAACGCAAAGCTCGCCAGCCAGTGTCCGCCGCTGTAGTGGCTACCCACCACATGCTCTACGCTTGCGGCAAGATGTTTTGTCACGGCATCACGCAATGCCTGCTGTGCCGGATGGTTTGCCGGCAATGCTTTGGCAATATGCTTCATACACCAGGCACGGCTCAGGTTTAATCCGTCCAGATGAGCAATTTTCGGGTCGGTTCGGTCACTCACTTCCGCCGGGTTCATCAGTGCCGCAATCGACCCCACCTCCGGCAGAAACGCGTCAAACCACGCCGGGAAGTCCTCTGACACCTTGCTCATCAGTAACGCTTCGGTCAACGCGCCGGAAATATACTCATCGCCACCGGGTTCGTAGTGAGCCGGATAACGCGTGTCGGCAAGATAAAACCGCTCCGCCGCCGTCAGAATAGACTGCGCAAGCGCACTATCTTCCACTCCCCGGGCGTAATCGAGTGCCAGTGCGAGCGCAAACGCCGTGTTGTAGTGCGTCCCGACGCGGATCGGATAGGTGAGCTTATTCAGGTAATCTACCAGCCTGTCGCGAATGTCCAGCGTTAAGGGTTGTAGTGTCTGATACCAGCCAGCGGCCTGAGGCAACGACGACTGTTTCAGTTCCTGGGCCAGCGCCAGCAGCCAGCCGTAACCATACGGCCGCTCAAACGACGCGCGGAACGGGGCGGTGAAATAGGCCAACTCCTTTGCCACATTCTCTTCTGTCAGGTGCTCATCGATGAGCGCGACAATCTCCTCTCTGCACGGCAATTCTGGATAAAGACGCACGCAGCGCAGCAGCAGCCAGTAGCCGTGCACCGCCGAATGCCAGTCAAAACAGCCGTAGAAAATCGGGTGCAATTCGCGAGGTGGCAGAACATCTCCATCATCATTCAGCAGGTGCATAATGTGGTTCGGATATTCCTGGCGCAAATAGGTCAATGGCATGCGGGCAAACGCGTCAGCCTGATGTTGCGTTAATTCCATAACAGCTCCTTAGCGAAACACGAGGAAATACATTAAGAACACGTTCACCACCAGCAGGGTTAACGCGGTTGGGATCTGGATCTTGATCACCTGATATTTGTCTTTCAGCTCCAGCAGCGCGGCGGGAACGATATTGAAATTCGCCGCCATCGGCGTCATTAACGTGCCGCAATAGCCCGCGTACATGCCAATCGCCAGCAGCGGCGCCGGGTTGCCGTGATGCACGTTGATCAGGAACGGTAAGGCGATGCCGGCACTCAGCACCGGGAAGGCCGCAAACGCGTTACCCATGATCATGGTGAACAGCGCCATACCCACGCAGTAGATGACCACCAGCATGAAGCGGCTATCCGGGTTAACGAACAGGCTCACCACCTTCTGCACTGAATCACCGGTATTGGCCGCCACGAACACGCCGCCGAGCATGGCCAGCATTTGCGGCAGGATCACCGCCCAGCCGATGGTATCGACAAGACGACGAGACTGACGAACCGCATGCAGCGGCGTGCCTTTGGTCAGCCACCAGCCGGTGAGGATCGCCGCGACACAAGCCACGCAAAGTGCCGCCAGGGTGAGTTGTTTCTGATCGAGCAGGAACACACCGCCTACAGAAACCCCTTTCAGGAATAACGTCCCGAGAACCGTCACCACCGGGATCATCAGTGCGGGCAGGAACAGCCAGTTTTTGAGCCGGTTTGACGAGGCAACCCGCTCTTCATCGGAGGCCATTTTATAGTGCCCTTTCCCGACCAGCCCAAAACCCGCCAGCAGCGCGATAACGATGACACTGCCGCCAATGATCCGGTAGGCCAGCGATTTACCGAGCTCCTGCACCATCAGGTCGCCAAACAGGAAGATCCCGCCGAATAAAAACCAGAACAGCGCAGTGGTAAAACGCTTAGGATTGGCACGATCGCGCAGGGTCATCACAACCAGCAGCATCACGACAAAGCCAATCAGGTAGTACACGCGGTTAATGGTAATAAGCGTCATCATTGCGCGGCCTCCTGCGTTCCCTGCTCCGCGCGCCAGGCCATCACGTCGCGACGGATGCTCGCATCCAGACGCAGCAGGCGCGTCATATGAATAATCAATGCCGCAATCGCGGTCGGGATGGCCCACAGACCAATATGGAGCGGTTCAATGCCCTGAATGCCATTCTCTTTCAGGAACGCGTCAATCAGCAGCACCGCGCCAAAGGCAATAAAGATGTCTTCCCCAAAGAAGACCGCGATGTTGTCACACGCGGCGGCATGGGCTTTGATTTTGTCGCGAATGTGCTGCGGCAGCTCGCCATATTCGTTCAGCGCCGCCCCTTCGGCCATCGGTGCCAGCAGCGGACGTACCGTCTGTGCATGACCGCCCAGCGACATCAGACCCAGTGCAGCCGTACCTTCACGAGCGACAAAGTAGAGCATCAGAATACGCGCAGATGTGGCGCTGGCGATCTTCGCCACCCAGGCCTGGGCGCGCTCTTTAAGCCCGTAGTACTCCAGCAAACCGATAACGGGCAGGATCAGAATGAAGGTCGCCAGCGATCGGCTATTCACAAACTTCTCGCCGAAGGTTTCCAGCAGCATACCGAAATCCATGCCGACCAGCAGACCCGTCGCCAGCCCCGCCACCACAACCACCAGTAGCGGGTTGAAGCGCAGTGCAAAACCAATAACCACGATCGGTATCCCGATCAGCGGTAACAGCGTAGTACCGTCCATAAACGTTTACCCTATCGAAAGTGAGCGTTGCGCGCCGACGGCTATTTTTTTAATTTGCGGCGAGCGATGTTGTGTTTTGTTGGCAGGCTTCGCAAAACCTGCGCTAAAAAGCTATATCTGAACCTCAAAAACATGTAAACAAATTATCAATAAAATGTTCTTATTTTATCGACGAGTTTACATTTCTGGCTAAGGACCCTTATGACCACCAAAAAGAGTGCTTCATCACCTCGCGAAGATATCAATGATGGCCGTATCGTCTCTTCCCGCCATCTGGTATCCGAGCGCTGCGCAGAGTTATCAGAGCTGGAATACGCGCTGATCATGACCAGTAACGCGTTTAACAAATGGATGGTGCGCTGCATGGCGGCTGCCGGAGAGCCCGATATGGGCGCGTTTGACGTTTCACTGCTGCATCACGTGAACCACCGTGACCGCAAGAAAAAGCTGGCCGATATCTGTTTCGTCCTCAACGTGGAAGATACCCACGTAGTGACCTATGCCCTGAAAAAGCTGGTCAAAGCGGGCTACGTGACGAGCGAGAAAGCGGGTAAAGAGCTCTTCTTCTCCACTACGGAGGAAGGTAAAGCGTTATGCATGAAATACCGTGATGTTCGTGAGGCGTGCCTTATCAATATTCAGGCAGAGAGCGGCATTTCAGGGGGATCGATTGGAGACACCGCACAACTGTTACGCACCATATCATCACTGTATGACACTGCGGCCCGGGCGGCAGCCTCACTGTAAGTTGAGTTGCCACATAAGGTTCATTTTTCTGTCATTGAACTCCATTACGCTTGCGGGATTTTAACAAGGTGTTGAGGAAAGAAGTGTGAATTCAATGGCTAAGGTATTACTGCTGGCATTACCCGTATTCAGTGCAACGGCAATGGCGGCTAACCGTGACCTGTGTGAACCCAAAGCGTATGAAATGGCGCTGCGCTATCAGCAGAAATCGGCCGAGATTATGGCGCTTCAGATGCAGACGTATCGGTTTGCTACTGAGCGTTTCAATGAAAAATTAAAAGATCTGAAAACGCCAGAGAATTACGCCGTCGTCATGGATCTGGATGAAACCGTCCTCGATAACACCCCGTTACTGGTGCGCGACATGGAGCAGTGTCACGATTTTACCCAATGGGATACCTGGAGTGAGTGGGAGAAACACGGCAAACCCGGGTTGATCCCCGGTGCGAAAGCCTTTCTTGACCACGTGAATCAAAGCAAAGTCCGTATTTATTATGTTTCGGATCGTATGCAGGAAAACAAAGCCGACACGCTCAATACGTTAAAATCTCTGGGACTTCCACAGGTTACAGACGAGAGCGTACTTCTGGATACGGTCAGCAAAGAAGAGCGTCGCCAGAGTATCCTCAAAAAACAGCAGATCGTGATGCTGTTCGGCGACAGCCTGCCGGATTTCGCCGTGCAATTTAAAAACAAAAAACCGAGCGAGCAGCAGCGTGAGCTGGTTGAGGCCAGCGCTGAACACTTCGGCAATGACTGGATTGTGCTGCCTAATGCTGCTTATGGCTCCTGGTCAAAATCGACGCCGGACAGCTGGAACGCACCGCTGAAAAAATAACGTCTTACGGGCCGGGAATGGTGTCTGCACCACCCGGCTATTATGCTGGCTCCTGTCATTATTAGGTAGGTTCTTCTATTTTTACGGAGAAGTAAGATGAGCGCTTTCAAAGGAGACTCTTATGCTTACCGTGAAAAAACTTGCTCTGTCCACGCTGATATCCAGTGCATTACTTCTCTACCCTTCATTACAGGTTTTGGCAAATACGCCTCAGCACGTTGTTGAACAACCAGCTGGCGGATACCGCGTTCAGATCGGCGATATTATCGTCACTTCGTTTACAGACGGGAGCGTCGCTCAGGATCTGCATAAATTACTGCGCCGGACAACGCCACAAAAGATTGATGCTTTGCTCGCGAAAAATTTCCAGACCAACCCGGCTGAAGTGTCCATTAACGCTTTCCTGATAGCGATGCCCGGACACAAAATCCTGGTGGATACCGGCTCAGGCCAGCTCTTTGGCCCCGGTAACGGTGGACGTCTGATTGAGAGCCTTGCCACGCAGGGGGTTAAGCCGCAGGATATTACCGAAATCCTGCTCACTCACGTCCATTCCGATCATGCTGGCGGCCTGGTGAAGGACGGTAAAGTGGTGTTCAGCAACGCGCGCGTTTTCGTTGGAAAACCGGAAATCGACTTTTTCTTTAATGACGATAATCAGAAAAAAACAGGCTACGGCAAGAACTACTTTGACGTCGCTCAGAAAACGTTAAAACCTTACCTTGATGCAGGCAAAGTCGTGCCTTTTTCTGGCACTTCCGAGCTTATTCCAGGCATTACCGGCACGGTACATCCCGGCCATACACCGGGATCAGCCTTCTATACGCTGACAAGTAAAGGCGAGAAGATCACCTTCGTGGGCGATATTATTCATGCTGCGGCGGTCCAGTTCCCGCAGCCCGACGTGACTATCACCTACGATGAAGATCAGAACAAAGCGGCACGCGTGCGCGAAGAGGCGTTTGCGGGCTTTGTGAGAAATAAAGACCTGGTTGCCGCGCCCCATCTACCGTTCCCGGGTATCGGCTATGTCACCAAAGGCGAAAACGGCGGCTATGGGTGGGTGCCTGTCACCTATACCAACCGGGACGCCAGCCGTGCGGAATAAGCATCAGCGCGGGATGTCATTGCCGCTTCCCGTGCTTTCTTGTACCCTTTCACCGGTTAACCCAACCCCATTAAAATTGAGACATCCGGACGCTTATGACTGCACACATTTCTAACGATCCTTTGCATGGCGTAACGCTGGAGATGATGGTCAACGCCCTGGTGGCGAAATATGGCTGGAACGAGTTGGGCGACCGAATCAAAATTAACTGTTTCAGAAAAGATCCCAGCGTTAAATCGAGCCTGAAATTTTTGCGCCGTACCCCCTGGGCACGCGCGGAAGTCGAAGCCCTGTATCTGGACTCCCTCAACGATGAAGGACACGCAGAACAGGAAACGCCCGCCTTTAATCCCTGGGCTAACAGTCGGATTATCAAGAGCTAATACGCAAATGACGCGACATGTAAAACGGATTGGTGCGCTGGCTGGCTGCGCACTTTTACTTGTGAGCTGCTCCTCAAAACCACCGAAATCACTGATTACTCCCCTTCCTGGCGTGAGCGAACCAACGCAGCAGGCCAACGAGCCGATGCGCGGGATCTGGCTGGCGACCGTCTCCCGCCTCGACTGGCCCCCTGTCGCATCAGTGAATGGACGAAGCGCTGACCAGCGTATCGCGATGCAAAAACAAGCACTGACCAGCAAGCTCGACAATCTTAAGCGGCTAGGAATTAACACTGTCTTTTTCCAGGTGAAACCGGACAGCACGGCCCTCTGGTCGTCAAAAATTTTACCGTGGTCAGATATGCTGACGGGCAACATCGGCGAATATCCTGGATACGATCCGCTGCAGTTCATGCTCGATGAAGCGCACAAGCGCGGCATGAAAGTGCATGCCTGGTTCAACCCGTACCGCGTATCGACAAACACGAAACCCTCGACCATCGCCGCCCTGAACCGGACGTCATACCAGACCCCGTCCAGTGTCTATGTCCAGCACCCGGAGTGGGTACGCATTTCAGGCGATCGTTTCGTACTCGACCCGGGCATTCCGGAAGTGCGCGACTGGATCACCCGAGTGGTCACCGAAGTGGTTGCAAACTACCCGATAGACGGCGTGCAGTTTGATGATTACTTTTATGCCGAATCACCCGGTTCGGCGCTCAATGACGCGCAGACTTACCGGCAATACGGCCAGGGATTTGCCTCAAAAGCTGACTGGCGAAGACATAACACGCAGCAGTTGATCGTGCAGGTTTCCCGCGCGATTAAACAGACAAAACCCGGCGTTGCGTTTGGCGTCAGCCCGGCTGGCGTGTGGCGTAACCGTTCATTTGACCCGGCAGGCTCGGACACACGGGGTGCTGCAGCCTATGATGAATCCTTCGCGGATACACGTCAGTGGGTACAACAAGGTTTACTCGACTACATCGCCCCCCAGATTTACTGGCCTTTCTCCCGGGATGCGGCGCGCTACGACGTGCTGACCAAATGGTGGGCAGATGTCGTGAAATCGACTCACACTCGCCTGTATATCGGCGTTGCGTTCTACAAAGTGGGTGAACCGTCGAAAAATGAACCGGACTGGATGGTTCAGGGCGGTGTACCGGAGCTGAAAAAACAGCTCGATCTGAACGATTCGCTGCCCAATGTGAATGGTACGATCCTGTTCAGGGAAGATTACCTGAACCAGCCGCAGACCCAGCAAGCAGTCAACTACCTCAGGGGGCGCTGGGGTAGCTAAGAGAATATCAGGCAGAAACGTCCCGTTTCTGCCTGTTTTCGCTTATGGCTTCGGCCCGAACATCGCCTCAAGCTGTTTTTCATCCGGCATACCCACCACCTGCTGAAGCTCATTTTCCGCATTCAGATAATAAATGGCTGGCGTGGCGTTAGCGCCCAGAGCGTCCATTAATGTCTGGTGTTTCTGCAGTATTTCAACGGTTTCACGGGATGCGCTGCCTTCTGGTTTTGGCAATTTTTTGCCGCCAGATAATTCGTAATCACGCCAGGCCGAGACCGGATCTTTCGCATTCAGTATGGCGGCAGCATTACGTCCGCTGTTGGGGTTGAGAAACGCCACCAGCAGCGTATTGAGCTGAACGTTACCGGCCTTCACCCACGGTTGCGCCTCTGACCAGAACTGTTTGCAGTACGGGCAGAACGGATCGGCAAAGACGAACACTTTACGCGGAGCGTTCTCCGCCCCTTCTTTCAGGGGGTGCGCCGCGTTAAGCTTTTTCCACATTTCACGTCCCATCGGGGCATAGATCTCTTTCTGGAAATATTCTTCGCTGAGGTTTTTTCCTTTGTCATCGTACAGATACCCCGAGATCACGTGCTTGCCGTCCGGCGTTAAAAAGAGCGTCACGCCCATATCCTGATATTGTCCAAGCCAGGCTGGCACACCGCCAGGTGCATCCAGTTTCTTAATGATTTTGATGTCCTGCTGCTCGCTGAAGTGTTTTACCACATCCGGTATGGCTTCAGCCGCCTGCGCCAGCCCTGACGATACCAGCGCTGAAAGTAACAGTAATTTTTTCATTTCCCTCTCCGGTTTATCGGGGGCATCAAGCCCCCTTTCAGGTTAGCGGTTTTTCAGTGCGTCACTGACCATTTCATCGAACTGTTCAAACGGGACCCAGCCGGGAAGCAATCCCTCGCCGATAAGCGTGGCGGGAGTGCCCTGAATCCCCATTTTCTCTGCAACGATCAGGCTGCGCTTAATCGTCATCAGGCTCTCCTCATCTGGCGTCGTGACACTCACCCCTGCCCGTTTTTGCGCCTCCTGAATGCTGGCGTCATCGTGGTACCCCTTTCTGGCCATCAGGGTATGGTTCAATTTCATAAACTGCTCCGGATGCGCGCGCCAGAGCGTTAAGGCGTCACGCGCTGCGGTCAGCGAACTTTCCGAGCGGAAAGGCAAAAACTTAAAGACCACTGCGACATCCGGGTATTTTTCGACAATTTTCTCCATGTACGGGTCGAATTTCTTACAGTACGGGCAGTTGTAGTCCGTAAAGACCACCAGGGTCAGTTTTGGGTTTTTCGCGCCGATGCGCGGGGAGTTCGGATCATTAAACAGGAAATCAGAGATCATCTTCTGCGCACGTTGTTCCTGGTCCGGCGTCAGGGGTGTTGCCGCCATCACCTGAACAGAGGCCAGAAGTAGCAGCAGCGTAATAAGGATTTTTTTCATAAAACGGTTAGCCTTTTGCGTTGTTCAGGGTAGTGACAAGGGTGCGCTTATCCAGCAGCGGCGAGAGGATCTCCCCGTCCGGGATACCGGGGCCATACACCTCATTAAACGGAATGGCGTAGCGATTTCGCTTCTCAAGAAACGCAGCGATAAGCGCGGAAGGCTGGCTCCAGTCTCCGCGCAGGGCCACTACGTCCGGCTGACTCAGTGCGGCAATGATGTCCGGCTGATTCAGTACCCGATGCTCGTTAACCTTACAGGTTACGCACCAGTCGGCAGAGATATCCACAAACACCCGTTTCCCCTGCGCAAGCGCCATCTGGATGGCCTCTTCACTTAGCGGCTGCCACGGGATCGTCTGCTCCACACTTTGCGTTGCGAGAACAGGTGATGCGTTAAGCAACCCGCGCAGTTGGTATCCACCAAATACCGACAGGGAGATCACCACCAGCCAGAACAGTGGCGAGGACCTTTGCCCCTTCAATGCAAAAAGCGCCAGTGCGACAACAATCAGCACCAGCATCACGATCTGACCAATCGTATCACCCAGATGCAGGTTCAACAGCGTCGCCAGCCAGAGGCTGGAGGCCAGCATCATCAGGCCCAGGATCACCTTAAGCGTGTTCGTCCAGCGGCCGGGTTTCGGCAGCAGCATGGCCGTTTTGGGCACCAGGGCGACGAACAGCCACGGCAAACTCATTCCCACGCCGAGCATCAGAAAAATGAGCCACAGGGTCTGCAGCGGTGCGCCGAGGGCAAACGCCACGGCAGTACCGAGGAATGGCGCGGAGCACGGCGTGGCCAGCAGCGTGGCGAACATCCCTTCACAGAAACTGCCGCCCAGCCCCGCGCCGCCTGTTGCGGCCAGGCGTCCTGCGGTAGCAGAAGGCAGCAGCATCTCAAACACCCCAAACAGATTCAGCGCGAAGAGGAAGGTCACGGCGATCATCAGGCCGATAAACCACGGGTTCTGGAACTGAATACCCCAGCCCAGAGATGCCCCGGTCAGCTTAAGCGCAGTCACCATCGCGGCAAGCAGCATAAAGGAGGTGAGGATCCCGGCGCTGGTTGCCAGAAAACGCAGCCTGATCGTTCGTTTGTTCGAGCCTGCATGCAGGATACTGTTGAGCTTCATACCCATCACCGGCAACACGCAGGGCATCAGGTTCAGGATCAGCCCGCCCAACAGCGCAAAGAGCATCATTTTGCCCGTGCCGGGCGCTGCGGACGCAGCAGGCGTTGATCCAACCGTCATTACGGTTTGCTGGGCTTTACTGCCATTAGTCAACACAAACGACAGAGCTTTACCTGCCAGCGAGGTGGGCTTATCTCCCCACTCATCGGTGACGGGAACGGTCACCCGAAGCTGATGGCCGTCGTGTTTAATGACGGGTTCTCCCGGAAGAATATCCCCCTCCAGCGGGTCAAAATAGATCCCCGGATTGTCCCACTTTCCTTCCGTTGTCCCTGTAATGACCAGATTGCCGTCCGCCAGCCAGGCGGTGAGGTCAGATGAAACGCCAGACGAGCCGGGCATAGAGCGCATCGCATGGTCAAAAGCGTCACGAAAACCTGCATCGACCGGCTGGGTAAAATCAAGATGCAGCGGGTAGTCCGTCAGCAGACAGACGTTACTGCACGTGGAGAGCGTCAGCGTTCCGTCGAGCGCGTCTCCCTTCACCCCGTCGAGGACAATCGGGATCGTGACCTTGTCGTGATATCCCTGCGTGGTCATGCCGGAGATATCGAAACGCGAAGGCACTGGCCAGGACCAGCTGTCCGTTACGCCTTCCGGCCAGCTGATTTTCGGCGCGACACCGCCCTCGCCCGGCGCACGCCAGTAGGTTTTCCAGCCGGGCTTTAGCTCGACGGTGAGCAAACCCTGAATGCGGTTTTGATCCCTTTCCGCCTGAAAGCGGATACGGGCGTGATCGTTTTGTGGGGAGACCTGCCAGCCAGTGTCTGCCGCATGGGTAATACCGATGCAGGACAGCCACAGGAAGACGAACCCCCTGAAAAGGTTAAACATGTTTTACTCCGTGAATAGTGAAAATTATCGTGTGGTGACGATGTTTTTCATTCACGGAAGACGCAGTTTTTAAGATGTATTCGGGGAGGCGGCGCCTGAACGGGTTGTTCTCTGGAAACAAATACCCGCCCCTGCGTAAACAGCTGCAGGAGGGCAAAGAAGATAATAATGGCCGGTAGCGCACCGTCGAAGAACAGCGGCTGCGCGCAGAGAAGCGAGTGTGCGCCCAGTTGACAAGGTGACGGGCCGGGCTGTTCAGTGTTGCTGTTTTGAGCTGGGGCGTCAGCTATCTGGGACGTTTGCGGATCCAGTCCCTGTAAAAAATGGTTGAGATACACCGCACGCTGCACGAGACAAAGTGCCATCGCGAGACAGGTGACGATCAAAAGCCATTTTCCGAGAAGCTGACGGTTGCGCATAACATTCCAGAGTAACAAGACGCCCCGATCATAAACGATAGTGATGAATCTACAAGTGCCGGAAGTGTAAGGTTTTGTCTGTCGCCGCTATTCACCGGTCAGCGCGTCATAAACATCCCGCAGCCGCGTACGCAGAAACAATACCGCCTTGTGCTTACGGGATAACAGCGCCTGCTCGCTGGCACCCGTCTCCTCTGCCAGCATTTTAATGCTGTAGCCGTGAAGCTCGGTCTTTTCGAATACCTCCCGCTGCGGCGGTGGAAGTTCAGACAACGCCTGTTCCAGTTCTTCCCACAACAGCGTTTTGAGATACTCCTCTTCCGGTGTCTGCGGCACACCGAACAGGGTTTCGGCCAGCTCGTCTTCCGGAAAACCGTCTTCATCGTCGCCCGTAAAATAGCCGGAGAGCGAAACCTCGCGTTTTTTCCGCGACCGGTCAATCATCTCATTACGCGCCGCGCGGAACAGCCACGCAGCAACGTTCTCGACTGGCTGTTCCACTTTCATCAGCTGATACGTGACTTCCTGCAAAATGTCCTCGGCATCATCACGGACGGACGTGCGCCCGCGTATGAAGGCTTTCAGCCTGGCGCGACAGGCATTGAGCGCCGACATCAGCATGGATCCGCCCGCCTCCCCGGCTTTCATTTCGCTCACTCTGCTTCCGGCGTTTTTGGCGCGTTGTCATCGCGCTTATCGTCACGATGGCCGTGCCAGCCGCAGTGACCGCGCCCGTGGCGACCAAACCCTTCGCGACGCTGCTGAATAAACGCCTCGCGCTGTTCGGGGGTCATGTTCATCCAGCGCTCGTGCATCCGGCGGTGCGCGCCAAACATCCCGGGACGGAAACCTAGCCCGCCAAACAGAATGCGGCTCAGCACCAGTATGCCCAGCGCCTGCCAGAACCCGATGGCTTTCACGCCGAGGATCGCCGGAAGCAAGGCGTTCCACAGGGACATTACCAGCAGGCCGAGTGCAACGAAGATCACTGCGCCGATGACTAAACCCTTGCCCATACGGTGGCGACCGAATCCGCGTCCGTGACCTTTGTCGTGCATATCAAAATCTCTCATGGTGTGTACCTCGTTTACAGTAACTGATTATGGCTTGTGATGAGGTAGACGAATGAGGGAGGGAAATATTGCTGGGATGAATAAAAAATTTTTGTGCTGACGAATTTGAATACATAGCGCTCACTGCTGGCTGGAGCTATCTCAGTACGGTCAATCTTCCGGCATGGCAGATTATCCTGATCGGATAGCAATCGGCAGGCTTGCCCGAATCATCGCGTTCATTGCTTAAGCCCTTTATCCGGGTTGCACTGCATATGATCCCAGCCTTTATAATTTCTGACTTCAGGTACATGAGTCGGCAAGTTTTGCCAGTTTGTCAGATATTGGTCAGTCAGTTGGTCGATTGTTTTGGGTGGGATATATGACAGCCCCCATTTTGGCCCGGCAGAACCGGGGGCCATATGATGTTTATCACCATCTTCATCGACATAATCAACGCCGGTGCCCCCGGGTAAAATTCGCGGATCATCGAAGGGCTTTGAACTCATGTAAAGATTGCCCTGGCGAGTAAGCAAAAATCCCTGATCGTTAACGACCGTGAACGAGAGCATATTTTCTCTGGATGGACTGTTTGAGCCATCCGGTTCTACCGTATGAAAACCGGTGTTGAATGGCGCAACTTGCCAGGTTTCACCGTAATCTTTTGAAACTGCGAAGGCATCTGTATCCCATCCGGGAATGGCAATATAACGCTCGGAGGGATGCACGTACTTGTCAGCAAATGCCCGGTAAAACTGGCTGGCGACTTCAGAGCGGATACCGCGCACCGGGTCAACGTAGTACAACGCGCCCTGGCAGTTCCAGCCCGTCAGTTCCAGGTAGCGATGATCGTCAAAACGGTAAATCACCTGCGTCGGCGCGTCCTGTGCCTGTGTGCATCCCGCCATCAACATCAGCCAGGCCAACGTTGCGTGGGCAACTCCTTTATTCATCATCCGACTTTCCTTCTCGGTTCAGTGGGTACGGTGTTAAATCCTTCAACGGCAGGCTTGCCTGAATCAGAGTGCTCATTGCTTAAGCCCTTTATCCGGGTTGCACTGCATATGATCCCAGCCTTTATAATTTCTGACTTCAGGTACGTGAGTCGGCAAGTTTTGCCAGTTAGCTAACTCAGAAGCTGTTAGATATTTAAGAGACTTCGGTGGAAGGTACGATAGCCCCCAGGTTGCACCAGCAAAACCCGGTCGAAGGCGATGTTTATCACCATCTTCATCGACATAATCAACGCCGGTGCCCCCGGGTAAAATTCGCGGATCATCGAAGGGCTTTGAACTCATGTAGAGATTGCCCTGACGAGTAAGCAAAAAACCCTGATCGTTAACGACCGTAAACGAGAGCATATTTGGTAATGACTCCAACTTACTGATAGTGTTTTATGTTCAGATAATGCCCGATGACTTTGTCATGCAGCTCCACCGATTTTGAGAACGACAGTGACTTCCTGCCCAGCCTTGCCAGATGCTGCCTCAGATTCAGGTTATGCCGCTCAATGCGCTGCGTATATCGCTTGCTGATAACGTGCAGTTCTCCCTTCAGGCGTGATTCATACAGCGGCCAGCCATCCGTCATCCATACCACGACCTCAAAGGCCGACAGCAGGCCCAGAAGACGCTCCAGCGTGGCCAACGTGCGTTCACCGAATACGTGCGCCACAACCGTCCTCCGTATCCTGTCATACGCGTAAAACAACCAGCGCTGGCGTGATTTAGCGCCGACGTAACCCCACTGTTCGTCCATTTCCGCGCAAACAATGACGTCACTGCCCGGTTGTATGCGTGAGTTTACCGACTGCGGCCTGAGTTTTTAAGTGTCGTAAAATCGTGTTGAGGCCAACGCCCATAATGCGTGCACTGGCGCGACATCCGACGCCATTCATGGCCATATCAATGATTTTCTGATGCGTACCGGGTTGAGAAGCGGTGTAAGTGAACTGTAGCTGCCATGTTTTACGGCAGTGAGAGCAGAGATAGCGCTGATGTCCGGCAGTACTTTTACCGTTACGCACCACGCCTTCAGTAGCTGAACAGGAGGGACAGCTGATAGAAACAGAAGCCACTGGAGCACCTCAAAAACACCATCATACACTAAATCAGTAAGTTGGCACCATTACCGCATATTTTCTCTGCCTGGTCTGGTTGTTCCATCGGGTTCAACGCTATGCGTAGCCGGGGAGAATGGTGCTGACTGCCAGGTTTTACCGTAATCTTTTGAAACTGCAAAGGCATCCGTATCCCAGGACGGAATGGCAATATAACGCTCGGAGGGATGCACATACTTGTTCGCAAATGCCCGGTAAAACTGACTGGAAACCTCTGAACGTATACCGCGCTGCGGGTCAATATAGAATAATGCCCCCTCACAGTTCCATCCCTTCAACTCCAGGTAACGATGATCATCAAACCGGTAAATCACCTGCGTCGGCGCGTCCTGTGCCTGTGTGCATCCCGCCATCAACATCAGCCAGGCCAACGTTGCATGGGCAACTCCTTTATTCATCATCCGACTTTCCTTCTCGGCTCAGAGGGTACGGTGTTAAAACCTTCAACGGGAGGCATCGGCCATTGCAGATTTGTCACTTCACGGTTATAGACTTCCGGGTAGCGGGCGGGGATCACTCGAGTTGCATTCATAAACTGGTTCACTACACCAAACTCGCCGGTAGGCAAGACTGAACCTGGCTTGTTCATGAATTTTTTGGTGGTTTCAGAAGGTAGTTCGCCTGATCTGTAGTATTTCGATGCATCACGATCATCTGACCAATCACTGCGCCAGTCGGCAATACGCAGTAATTTCTTCCAGAATGCACCATGCTCAAAATCAAACGATTTGCACGGACCTATAGCCAGGTCATAGGCCATCGCCAGTTCCGGTACTTTAGGTGACATAACGATGGACGAATGCTGACTGAACATCACATCGTCTGAAGAACTGAACAGCTTGTGCAGTTCGGCTTCGGTCAAATTCCGGCGTACAACGATTTTTTTGTTGGCATCGTTAACACCGGTGATTTCACCGCTGACGATATCGATATTGCGCCAATACTCAAGCGTGTTGATTTCGCTTTTCGTCAGGACATGGCCGGGCCGTAGATGTTTGAACGGTTCAAACGGCGGGCAGTCGAAAACGTCCTCCTTAGTTCGCCGGGAGTTGCTGGTTGCTCCCGCTTTGGCGTTATACGAAACCATAACGTCATTTCCCCCTGCAGGGGCTTTGTAGGCGTTGTCTTTGTCCGTACTAGTATCGAGAGGGTTTAGTTGCCCCATGAGAGTGAAAATAAACGGCTCAGGCAGGGCTTCACCGTTTGGAACCACATCGCTGTAATCCCAGCTTGCGTTCGTCAATGCGGAATAAGCGAAATCACCTTTCCCCACAGCAGGCTTACGGAACGGTTTTCCATCTGGCGCATGACCAACACTACTGTTCTGGAAAAAAACGCGCTGGCGTAAATTGGGGATGGTGTCGGCCAGCTTTTGTGGAACCCCGCGCCAGCCGAAACCCTGAACAGGAAGCAGTGATACGGTCCCATCATTCGGGCAGAAATAGTTATAAACTTTGCCGAAGTTATTGCGCTGATTTAAAGGTGAATCATACCAGTTACTGCTGAACTCCTTGCGCGGAAGCGTCATCGTGTCGAGCAGCGTTTTTTGATCTGCGGCGGTCATTAACCCGTCACCGCTGGACGCAAATTTTTCATTCGTCGCCATCAGACGGCAGAAATTCACAAAGGTTTGCTGCCGGGCGGCATCTGTCTGGTGATGACCTGGCTGACCGTTCTCCAGCCAGCGATTTTCGAGCGAATACGGGGAGTGATTGAGGATCACGCAATCAGCCGGAGGCTCCCCCGCCTGCTTAACCAGCATGTTTGCCAACATGGTGATGATGGTTCCCTGGCTATGCGCAACGACATTAATTGTGTCTTTGGCGGTAGGCTTATTTTGGCGAATGGTTAAAATCAGATTTGCCAGCCGTTGTGCGGCATAGAACTGATAAATACGGTGTGGGTTGCTGTATACCGGGTGGGTAAAGTCACCGCCGTTTGCCAGTTCAGTACGACTCAAAAAGCCGACCGCACCAAGCGCTGCGCCCCCTGCTCCCGGGCCAAGCATATCAGGGATGCTGGTCGTGGCATTGGCAAACGTTCCACCTCCCCAGACGCCATTTAGGTCCAGAGTATTGTGAAAGCAGTCCATTGCATACTTACCGCCGAATCGTTTCAGGATCGCCGGGTCATTTTCGCGATAAGCATCATACGGTAAGGGGGTTTCTGCGTTATTGCCGCTGTTGCGCATGGCTTCACGGTACTGCCGCTGGTCATCCTCCCACATAGCCTTATCAACCGGGCGATATCCCCAATAAAACGGGATCACTGGTGAGCGCACGGGAGTATTTGAGCAGATCATTTGCTTTTTCTGTGAGTCAGGACAATCCTCCATTACCCCATCCGCATTTCGGATTTTGTAGGTTTTTTCTTCCCACTCATGCGGCCATAAGTCATCGCGACCCAGTCGCTTTTTCAACCCTTCGATGATGCCGCGCTCCTGGTTCTGATAGGCTTCCCCCACGTCATTCACACCATGAACCAGGATCACAATGCCTGGCATTGGACGATGTACAGGGCAGTTCGTGGTGTACATCGGTTTACCGGCATTAACCGGAACACCGATACACTGCTCCGCCAGGAAACGTTTGTTGTGTGCGCCGAAACTTTGCGGATCCTGAGACTCTGGAGCCTCATCAAATGGGTTGGCGTTCTGCGCATCAGATGACTCACTCATACGGTTCCCTCCGGGGCTTCTAACTCATGGACTAATTCGAGTGACCAGGTATCAAGTTCAGACGTGTTAAGTAGCGGTGATTCGCCGTTATCATCGGTGATCCCCTCGATGACTTCGCCCTTTTTATGGAGCCTGAAGCGTTGACCTTTAAGAATATGATCCGGATCGTCGGGGGCATGTAGCCGGAACTGCTGAGCCAGCTCGCCTTCTGAAAAGGTAGGCTTCAGATGGTCAAGACTTGCTTTCGCCATGTAATCGACGGCGGGCGCTTTTATACGGATGTAATGCGGGGCAATGAACTCCATTTCACCCTTCTTAAGGCGAATGCCTGCACCTCCGCACATCAACAGCAATTCATCTTGCGCATTCAGTACAATTTTGCCCTGAGAGCTGGTGAGGTTAATGTTCTGATTCGCGACGACGTTAATTTCCCCCTTCTGTGCACTCAGCCGAATAGACCCTTTTGCAGCGGTAAACACCATCCCTGCTTTACGGACGAATACGGAGAAGACTTCCCCAGCGGCCAGAGTCATGCGCCGGAAGGCGTTAGCATTCATGTCCTGCCTGGACGTTGTGGTCATATTCTCCCCGGCATGCAGCAAGACTGATTTAGGGGATGTGAGAGCTATGCCGGTTTCACCATGAAGAGAGAGCGTGGCATCTTCTGGTTTTGCTACTCGCTGCCGAAATTCAGTCACCGACGATAGATCGGCGGCTGGCGTATCTGCTATTTCCGAACAGGCCTGAAGCGAACGGGCCAGTTGTAACGCAGATTCAAGCTGCGCTATGGTCGCAGCCATGTCGTTCTGATTGCCGGTTGCTTTTAGTTTCGCCTCTGTGGTGATGTGAAAGCCTTCAGCAGAACGAAGCGAAGCTTGCTTGTCGGTGCGTAACTCAACGCCTTCCCCGCGCCGCTTACCACTGGCATCGACCAGGTGTCCTAAATTCAGTTGCGACTTGCCGTACTCCGTCGCGACTTTGATGTGTTCATGGTTTTTCTTATCCTCCATCCGAAATTTGTTATTTCGTGGAGTCCTGATGACGTTGCGTGTGCTGTTGCGGTCAGTAACTAAATCAGGGTTTATTTCATCATGGAAGGCATGGGCAATGAACGGTCGTTCCGGGTCGCCATTTTCAAACGCAATGCCAACTTCTGTATTATCGAGCAGGGGAAAATGTATCCCATAGGTATCACCGGCGTACTGCCGCCCTAACCTGACAGGCATACTCTCCAGCCCCTTTTTCCATTCAGCCTGGTCAAAGTTAAACTGCACCCGATAACGACCCTGATTATCTATCCGCGAAAGCTGATCGTTAATGCTTATCCCCGACACTCTCGCCGGGATTGTACCTGTGATGATGGGGCGTGGGAGACGTTCAGGGCGATAACACCAGATTTCGCTGAATGGAATTCCTTTAATTTCACTTTGAAAACTGCTCTTGCGTGAACCTGTGGAGCGGATGCTGGTGACAACCATCCCTTCGTCAAAGGCTGCTGGTTTATTGCCGGTGATATCGAGATCGAATCCAGGCACAATAGCGGGATCGTCGGCTACGGCTTCCAGCGTAATCATATTGGTAAGCAGGCATTCATGACGAATTCGCGCATAGTGCCAACTGGTTTCGGCGTGTTGGCCTTTGCCTATGGCATAACGATCACCGGATGCCAGATGATTATCCGCGTAGTGATATTCGCCACCGTAAACCAGTTCCGACTGGCGTGATTTATCGGCCTGTGTTTCGAGTGCTCTGTAATTCCGACTCTCCCGATAGTTGTAGTTACGCACATCGACCGAGCCAGGAACGATGGTATGCCTGGTTGTCATTTTTCGCAGGCTGTAGATATTACCTACGGTTCCAGCAGGGTTGATTGCTGCGATCTTATGGTTGTGTACATAGTGCGCCCCGGAATCTCCGAACACGATAACAACAATATGGTCATGATCGGGATGTAGCTCAAACCGGAACCATATACCCACTTCAGACAGCAAGCGCTGGATGAACCCCAGATCGCTTTCTTTCCACTGAACAATCATTTCCCGCGGCGGATATTCCCAGTGAAGCTGGTCAAAATTGATTTCATATCCCTCAAAACCGTGTTCTTTAAGGATGCGTTTAACCAGTTCTGGTACAGATACATTCTGATAGATAGCGCTGCGATAGCGGGCGTTAAGAAGCGCCAGAGGATGTTCCAACACAGCTTCGTACAGCGTTTCTTCAACGCTGCTGCTGATTCTGCTGAGTTCAGTTATGACGCCAGGGATTTTACGCAAAGCGACCCATTTTTCACGATCGGGAAAATACTTTGACCATGCAGGGTTGGCGGCTCGAAGAATAAATGACGCTTCTTTCTGGACGATATGAAAAGCTTCAGCGTCGTCAGTGGTGGAGGTGAAACGGATTGTATATCGATACGGGGTACTCAGCGCTTCTTCACCGGTAAATGATTCCACATCAGCAATCAAGTCAGACCCGCTGATGGTCAGGAGGTATTTATTCAGGCTTTCTTCGGGATTGAAAACGACCGGTAAGTGAGAAAACCGTATTTCGCGTCCATTCATAAGCGTCCTTTTACAGTCACATGACCGATCTTTCCGCAATGGCAAATTTGCATTAAGTTCAAAGCAGGTGGCAAACTATACAACCAAAAACCTTATAATTTTAATGGCTATTTACATAAGTATGCTTTAGCGCAAATTTTGACATTTCACTCAAGGAGGGATTCGGATGAATCAGCGATTCATTTTAGTGGGTGATACCACGACTCACGGCGGCACAATCGTACAGGGTATTTACACGCACACCGTTGACCGTGCTGCAATGGTAGTTACCGGCCATAAGTTCAATTGCCCTCAATGCGGTAAAGAGGCCACATTAATTGGATCGAGCCATGTCACTGTTAATGGTCAACGTCGCGTTCTGCATGGAGATAAAACAACTTGTGGGGCAACGGTAATCGGTCAGTATAAAAGCAGTGTGTCAGAAACGGGAGCGAAAGGTTAAGGAAAATCACACGATCTCCCCGCGACATCAGACACAAAAAAGGCTCCCTCAGGAGCCTCCCTCCATTCAATTAAGCCTGCACCGGCAAACTAAAACTCGAAATACTTCTCGAAAGCTGCTGCGCCTGCTCTTCCAGCGATGCCGCGGCCGCGGCGGACTGTTGCACCAGCGCGGCGTTCTGCTGGGTTACGCCATCCATCTCGGTTACCGCCTGTCCGACCTGGCTGATCCCACGGCTCTGCTCTTCAGAGGCGACGGAGATCTGCTCCATCAGCGTATTCACTTTATTAACAGAACCAATAATGGAATCGATCACCTCGCCCGAACGGTTCACCAGCTCGGCACCGTTTTTCACGCTGGAAACCGACTGCGCAATCAGGCTCTCGATGTCCTTAGCCGCCACTGCGCTTTTCTGTGCCAGGGTGCGAACTTCACTGGCCACAACCGCGAAACCGCGTCCCTGCGTACCGGCGCGCGCCGCTTCAACTGCCGCATTGAGCGCCAGAATATTGGTCTGGAAGGCGATGCTGTTGATAACGCTGGTAATGTCTTCGATGCGCTTCGAGTTCGCCGCGATGGTATTCATGGTGTCGATGACTTCACGGGTCACCGCTTCACCGGTGTGGGCATTTTTCACCGCGTCCTGCACCAGTTTTCCGGCCTGATAGACGTTATCGGTATTGTTCGCCACGGTTGCGCTCAGTTCTTCCATGCTGGCCGCCGTCTGGGTTAACGCGGACGCCTGCTGTTCGGTACGTGACGCCAGGTCAATATTCCCGGAGGCAATCTCTTGCGCTGCGTGGGTCACGGTATGGCTCGCATCGCGCACCTGGGCGATGGTCGCAAGCAGCGCCTGGCGCATCTGCTCCATCGAACTCATAAGATGGTCGATTTCGTTGCCAGAGCGTCCCTTCACCGGCACCGGGATGTCCAGCTTGCCTGCCGCAATCTGGCTGCAGTGTTCGCGTGCCAGGTTTACCGGGGCAAACACAAAGCGCTTCATCAGCAGGCTGACCGCGACAATCACCACCACAAACAGGCAGGCGATAGCGGCAATCATCACCAGGCCGGAGATGAAGTTGCTGCTCGCATCTTCGTTCAGGCTTTTGGCGTATTTCTGGTGGACCGAAAGCACCTGGTCGAGAACGATCTCGTACTGGCGGTCGAGGCGGGACACGTTCGGGATCAGGGCGTTAAATTTGGCAACATCGTGCGCTTCGGCAGCATTGATCAGCGGTACCAGTCCCTGGTTGCGGTAGTTTTGCCAGGCATCCTGATAGGCACTCACCAGCGGCGCTTCATCCGTCAGACGCGGTGAATCCATAAAGGCAGCAAAGGCGTGGTCCGCTTTGGTCAGCGCCTCTTTCACTGCGGCAAGCTTCGCAGACTCATCTGCCGAGTTGCCCGCTTCCACCATCTTCACATACTCCATCACCCGAACGCGCAGGGTGCGGCTGTGGTTGATGGGGTCAATAATCGACAGCACAACCTGGATCTCTTTGTTCACATTATCCAGGGAATTATTACTTTTAATGATGAGGCCAACGCTGGTGACGGTGCTGACATCAAAGAAGAAAAGCAGTGAGAACAGGACAATCAGGGACGACTTTTTCAACGACATAGACCAATACCTCAAGGAGAATTATTCCTTATGGTTATCGGCGCATCCAAAACTTAAATTAATTAAAGTTATTGATGTATCGGTCAGAGCTATATAGATGACTTATAGCGTCGTTGCAGGGTGGCATCCAGCTTGCGCTGCAAGGGCTGTGGTGTCTCCCCTTCGATCAATTTGCTAATTAAATCAAAGCAGTGCCAGGCCAGCTGGCGGTTATCCTGACGAATGGTATCGACAGGGATCGTCAGCGAATCGTAGAGGTAGTGATCGTCAAAACTGGCTAACCTGATATCGCTTTGCAACAGGTAGTGTTGACCCATGTAGCGCAATACCCCTTCCAGCAGACCGCAGGCGGCGGTGAAAAGCGCTTTCGGCGGACGTCCCAGGCGGGCGCAAAGTTCAGCGAACATCTCGTATCCGGAGCTCGGATGATAGTTGCCGTGAATGATCCACTCCGGGCGCAGCGTTACATTGGCTTCACGCAAACCTTGCTTAAACCCTTCCAGGCGGTCGCGCGTCGGGGAAAGGCGTGGTTGACCGCCGAGGAAGTAAAACTCATCAGGATGCTGACGCGCTATGTCAGCCACCAGTTCCGTCGTCGGGGTAATGGAATCGGTGATCACCAGCGGCAGCGCGCTGTCGTTGATGTGGCGGTCAAAAAGGACAACGGGCAGTTGCTCACTCAGCTTGTGGTAGTCCGCATCGTTAAGCATGCTGGAAGCCACAATCAGCCCGTCCACCTGACGCGCCACCATGTTGTTCACCACTACCGTCTCCTGCCCCGGGTTTTCATCGCTACAGGAGATCAGCAGCTGAACGCCAGCCTCACGGCACAGCGTCTCCAGCTCGTGAGAAAACACGGCAAAACCGTAGTTGGTAATTTCAGGAACCACCAGCCCAATGGTGTGGCTACGGTTATCACGCAGCGACCGGGCATGAATGCTGGGCTGATAGTGGTGCTCTTTGGCAATCGCCAGCACGCGTTCACGCGTCTCTTCCGCTACGCGCAGCTCTTTGCTGCGTCCGTTCAGGACCAGGCTGGCGGTGGCTTTTGATACCCCCGCCAGTTCCGCGATGTCTTTAATGGTGACGCGTTTTGTTTTTCTCACAACGACTTAGATCCGGCTGCCAAAACCCTCATTCTATCATGCAGGCGCGCAGCGACCAGTAGCGTAATGTGATGACGGACTCACCTTCGAATCGTACACGGGCTGGATGGTCAGGAAAATAGCGGCTGCTCAGCACTCCTTCACCGTGGTTGATGAAAATTTCAACGCTGGAGCGGTCGCACAGAACGCGTAAATGGCTGACGTCCCCCAGCCAGTAGCGGGTCAATGTTTCCCCGGCTTTCAGACTGGCGCGTTCCAGACGCAGCCCCTGGCCATCGACCGTGAGACGCAAGGTTCCGCCGAAATCGACGTCCACGCGCGATGTACTCAGTTCAAACTCCAGACGCGTCGCATCCAGTTCTGGCGCATCACTGGCGAACCCCTGCCAGCGTCGTTCACCTTCACGCAGCGCTTCCAGTTCACGAGCTGGGGTCTGCCAGAGCTTGCCGTCGTGGTAGCGTAATTCGCGCGGACAAGTCATCTGGTGCATCCAGCCATGCGTTCGTGTTGGCTGAAGCATCTCTTCTCCGTCCGGCACGCCCATCCAGCCGATCAGAATGCGTCGACCATCTTCCGCCAGCGTCGTTTGCGGTGCGTAAAACTCAAACCCGGCATCCAGCTCATGCAGCTCACCGTGTTCAAATGCGGCGCGCGCATAGTCAAACGCCCCGCTCATCCATGCGGCTGGATAGGTGTTGAGGTAGCGATGTGGCTCGCGCGCCAGCCCCTGCGGACAGCAGATCAGAACATGCGTCCCGTCGAGGGCAAACAGATCGGGGCACTCCCACATATACCCTGCGTCCATCAGGCCGTTAACGCCGTGACCGGCGATCTCACCGCAGGACGCCCAGGTGTGCAAATCAGCGGATTTGAACAGCAGCACTTTGCCGCGTTTTTGCAGATCCTGCGCGCCCAGCACCATGTACCACTCCCCATTGTGCTGCCACACCTTCGGGTCACGCACGTGGCCGGTGTAACCTTCCGGTAGCGCAAGCACAGGTCCGAGTTTCTTAAAGCTGCCGTCCGGTTGTTCCACGGCCAGACACTGCCAGGCGGTGCGGTTGCCGTCATCGAATTTGACGTTGCCGGTGTAACACAGGGTCAAAACGCCCTCGTTATCCACGGCGCTACCAGAGTAGCAGCCGTTGCGGTCATACTCTTCGTCGGGCATCAGCGCCAGCGGCTCATGCTGCCAGTGCACCAGATCCGCAGAACTCCAGTGCCCCCAGCATTTAAACCGATGCTCGCAGTCCAGCGGGTTCCACTGATAAAACAGATGATAACGCCCGGCAAGCCAGATAAACCCGTTGGGATCGTTCATCAGCCCCGTCACCGGCGCGGCGTGCCATTGCGGATAATGGCTGTCTGCGAGCGCGCGCGGCTGGCCTTTCATAACGGCCTGCAGGATCGCAGGCCAGCGTGAAGGTAACGTCATTATTCTGAGTCCGTTTTATATTTCAGCAGCAGCGAGACGGTAAACGCCACGCCGAAGGCAATCACCATGCCGATAATATAGTTGAGCAGAGAGCTTGCCTGCACAATGGCCATACCTGGAATAGCGGTCAACCCAACGGCAGTCATATAAACATGCACTGAGACCACCCAGGCCCCGCCCACCGCACCGCCAATCAACGCGGCAATAAACGGTTTTACGAAACGCAGGTTGATACCAAAAATGGCCGCTTCAGTAATACCGAGCATGGCAGAGAACGCCGAAGGTAAGGTAATGGCTTTGATTTTGGCATCTTTGGTTTTGAACCACACCGCCAGACAGGCGCCGCCCTGTGCTACGTTCGCCATCGCCCAGATCGGCAGCAGGAAGTTAACGCCAATCGACGGGTTACCCAGCAGACCTGCTTCAATCGCGTGGAAACTGTGGTGAATACCGGTGATCACAATCACCGAATACAGTCCGCCGAACAGCAGCCCGGCGAGCCAGCCCGTGTGGGCGATCAGCGTGCTCAGAATAAAGGAGATACCGTCGCCCAGGGCGCGCCCCGCCGGGCCGATAATCAGCAAGGCGATAAATCCGGAGATAACGACGGTGAGGAACGGTGTCAGGATCAGGTCTAACGCATCCGGGATCGCGCGGCGCAGGTTTTTCTCCACGATGCTCATGAACCAGACGGCCAGCAGCACCGGGAAAACCGTGCCCTGGTAACCAATCATTGCGATCTCAAGGCCGAAGAAATTCATGGTGTGGAAACCGGACGCCACGCCCCAGGCGTTGGTCAGCGCCGGGTGCGTCAGAATGCCGCCCAGCGTCGCGCCGAGATACGGGTTGCCGCCAAATTCCCGCGCGGCGGTAAAACCAATCAGAATAGGCAGAATGATAAACGCCGCCGAGCTGCACATGTCCAGCATGATGTAGATGGCGTTATCCGCATTGACCCAGCCGTAGGTTTTCACCATACCGAGCAGGCCCATCAGCAGGCCGGACGCCACAATCGCGGGAATGATCGGCACAAAGATGTTGGAGAGCAGACGGGCAATGCGCTGGAACGGGTTCAGCTTGCGCGCCGCCAGATCCGCGGCTTCGGATTTACTGGATTCGCTAATCCCCGCAGCCTGAATAAACGCGGCATAAACCTTGTTGACCACGCCCGTGCCAAAAATCACCTGCATCTGCCCGGCGTTACGGAAACAGCCCTTCACGCCCTCGACCTTGCCGATAGCCTGCTGATCTGCCAGCGCGTCATCGACCAGCACCAGACGAAGACGCGTTGCGCAATGCGCCGCGCTGGCGATATTTTCCTTGCCACCGAGCAGCGGAATAAGCTCGCGGGCGATTTGATTAAAATCCATAGATACCTCTGCCTGACTTCTTTTTATGATGTGCGAAACGCCCCCGCCAGGCGGGAGCGTGATGGGTTAAAACCAGGTTTCCATCTGGACCCCAAAGTTCCATTCCCCGCCTGCGTTGAACCCGCTGCTGCCAAAGGCATCATCGCTGGCGTAATGATCCAGTTTGCTGCTCCAGTCCATCCAGGTGGCAAACAGGCGCAGCTCCGGACGGCTGAAGAAATCGCCGATTTTGCTCGCTTTTAACGTTGGGGCAAAGGTCAGCTTGTAGAAGCTGCCGTTGACGGCGTTGCGGTCCTTATAGCCTTCCGGGTTTAAATCCATGTACTGATAGCTTCCCTCAAACGCCAGGGCGAAGTTCTGCGTCACCTCTTTAATCAGGCGGGTGTTGAGCGTCACCCACTCATAGCTATCGCCCTTGACGTAACGATCTTTACTGCTTTGCGCCAGGACAGCAGGCGCAACGCTCCAGCCCCCGCCAATCGGCGTGACACCGTAACTTGCAAAGCGCCAGGTATTCGCCTCGGACAGCAGTGCGCCATCGGAACCGATGCTTTTCACTTCCGCACCCAGCCCGTGACCGTACAGCAGCGCCGTTTTGGCTGTCCCTTCCCGCAGGCCGTAGAAACTCTCATTGTGCAACCCGACCAGAGCATGAACGCCGGTATTGGCGGCGTCAGTTTTGATGAGATCGCCGTTGGTGTCTTTACGGTCGTCGTTATCTTTTGCCCGCAGGCCGCTTACCATCAGCTGGAACGGTCCGGCGAAGTGGTTCATGCTGAGGATATAGTTCTGAACGTTATTGTCGGTCTGCTCCACGCTGCCAAAGTTGCGGCCGTAAATTGAGAAGTTACTGCGCAGCGAATCGTTCCATCTCACGTCATACACACCGCCACCGGTACCGGCAAGGAACACGACGTCGGAATCCAGCCAGTGAATATCAAAGTTGTCGCGGTCAAAGCGTTTACCCGCCCAGAAGGTACTGCCCTTCAGCGCACCGGTGAAATCAGGCAAGTTGCCCAGCTCCGCAAAGGCCTGACGAATATTGAGATCGCTGGTATCGGCTGACCAGTCGTTATAAGTCCTCTGACCGTCGGCCAGCATCGCTTTGAAGCGCGTGGTCGCCCCGTTATCCAGGGTTTGTTTATGCTCCAGGTTCAGCTCAACGTAGGTATCGGCTTCGTTACCCAGACGCCCTACTGCTCCGCCCGTTTCCCCGGCGGGTGTCAGATAAGGGCCGCTTTTGCTGCTGGAGGCCGCATCGTTCATCAGCAGACCAGAACGGGCATAGCCGTGGAACTCAAACCCACCGCTTTGGTCCGCTTTTTTCTCCAGTGCGGCGGTGCGTTGAGCCACTTCCTGAGTTGTCGTTTGCGCCTGCTGCTGAGCCGCAACCAGTTGCTGCGTTTTTTGTTCTGCATCCGTCGCGCGTTTCTCAGCAACCTGTGCGCGCGTCTCCGCGTCCTGAAGACGTTGTTCCATCGCCGCAAGTCGCGCTTCGATGCTTGTCATATCCGTTTGGGCAAAAACAGAGGTACTTCCGGCCAGCATGCCTATCATCACGGCAAGTCTGCGTTTTTTATACATTTTGTCGCATCCCTAAAAGAAGTCATTAAACGTGCTAAATTGCTAAACAGGTTTAGGTTGCTGATACTAAACCTCTGAATTTTGGATCGGCAATCTTTTTTGCTAAACCGTTTTAGTAAGTGTGATCGAGGCGACAATTCAGGCCGCCGGATGGCGGCCAGCAATGGGAGGAATTACAGGCCGTGCTGATATGGCAGAGCCGTCATGGCGCCTTTTGCCGTGGTGGCTAACGCACCGCAGCGTTGAGCTAAAGCGATAACGGACGTCAACGGCTGACCGGCGGCCAGCCCGTAAAGCAGCCCCGCCACAAAGGCATCGCCTGCGCCGGTCGTATCGACACATTTCACAGGCGTGGCCGGATAGTGTTTCACGGTGCCCTCATGCCATGCGATGACGCCCTCTTTACCCTGTGTAACCAGCACCAGATGTGCCGGGCAGCGATTCATGAGCTTATCCAGACCGGTCTCCACCTGCGTTTCGCCAGTGAAAAAGGCCAGCTCTTCGAGAGAAAGTTTCACCACGTCTGCACCCTGCAGAGCGCGTTCGAGACAGCGGCGAAGCTCGTTCTCATCCTGCCAGAGGTCCGGGCGAATATTGGGATCGAAACTGACGTAACCACCCGCTTCCCGGATGGAGGCCATCGCCCTGAAGGTCGCAGAACGGCTTGGCTCTGCGCTCAACGCGATGGAACAGACATGCAGCCACTCCCCGGCGCTGAAGCTCGGGAGATCGGCCGTTTCCAGAAACAGATCGGCGCTCGGGCGCACCATGAAGGTAAACGAGCGTTCGCCGTGGTCATCCAGATCCACTACCACCGTAGAGGTACGATGCGCCGGGTCCAGGCGCATATACTTCACGTCGACTCGCTCGTCGGCTAATGTCTTAGACATAAAACGCCCGAACGGGTCATCGCCAACTCTGCCGATAAAGGCGCTTCGACCGCCCAGCCGGGCTATACCGACGGCGACGTTTGCCGGTGCACCGCCGGGACACTGCAGTAATCTGCCTTCGCCGTCAGGCAGCAAATCCACTACCGCATCGCCAAGTACCCAGATTTTTTTCATGTGATCCTCTTAGCTAAACATTGTTAAACCGTTTTAGCTATTTAAGCACAGGTCAGGAAAAGGGGAAATAACGAGGGTGGAAAATTGGCTTAACGCACCAGATGCGGCCAGTGAATATCGCCTACGCCATTAAGCTGTGGACGGGCAAACAGAAAGCCCTGGAAACGGCGGATCCCGGCTGATTCAAGCCAGCACCACTCCTCCATTTTCTCGATCCCTTCCGCCACCAGGGTGATTTCGAGGTCGGAGCAACAGCTGACAATCGAGCGCACGATCGCCTGTTTCGGGCCGCTAAGATGAATATTGCTGACAATTTCCCGGTCAATTTTAATTTTATCCGGCTGGAACCGGGTCAGCAGCGAAAGCCCCGCATAGCCGGAACCAAAATCGTCAATCGCCAGGCCAATGCCTTCAGCACGAAGTTGTTTAATGGCGCTATTAAACTGGTTGAAGCCGGAAATCATCTCGTTTTCAGTGACTTCAATGACAACCTGCTCCGGTTTAAGCCCGTGTTTTTTAATTTGATCCGCCAGAAATGCCACGGCGCCAGGAACATTGACCAGCGACATCGGTAACAGATTTACCGCAATTTTATGGTTACCAATACCGAGCTTTTCAGCCAGCGCAAAGGCATAGACTTTCGTCTGAAGGTCAATTTCGTAGATTTTGTCCGGGTCGAGGGAGCTGAAAAAATGCTCCGGACTGCCGCCATCATTACCGCGAATGAGGGCTTCAAGTGAACTAATCTTCCCTTCGGAGGGCTCAACAATGGGCTGGAGCGCAAACTGGCAAGATTGGTTAGCCAGCAGGCCCAGGCTATCACCAAACGGTAATGTCTCCGGTGAGAGCGTCCATTTTGTCGGGTCGTAACGTTCCCCAGACGAGGACGGTCGCTGATCTGTAATAAACCTCTGGATAAATTTGAATACCCGATCATCAGAGGCGAGATAGCTGTCCAGCTTGCTGTAACGCAGTACCGACTGTAGCACGTCTTTCGCCGACTGGATCTGCAGGTCGAAGAGCAGCATACCGACATTTTCGAACCGTCTGCGCGGGCCGTAGTCCCGCATCAGTTCAACCACACCACTGTGCCGTTTATCCTCACGGATGGTGTGGAACAATTTGACCACACTCTCTTCCGACCCTTCTAGGATTTGCATAACATCACTCCCTTTAGCCAGGAGGACGCCGGTAATATCCAGTTTTGTGTTGCGGCCCCTGGCCCGCTCCACCAGCTCCCGCAGTTCGGTGGACGGGTGGGATAAATTCAACTGGCTTCGGTAAATGAGCGTTGTCAGCACAAGAGCGGGTTCCAATGAGAGAGAAAGGTGCCTTGAACCTACTGTTTATCATAATTAATCAGTGCGACCTAACATATTCACGCCACAAGGGTTCTTTACGGTTATTGATCCCCGATCCGGCCGCCGATCCTCTCCAGCATGTAGTCGTAGAACGGGTTCGAGGTGACTCGCATGAGCGCCTCTTTTCCGACGCTCAACACGGACGTTTCTCCCCAGAGCGCAATCGTCCCCAGGCTAATGCCATAGTGGTTTTTCACGCCAGGTTCGCGGCCATACAGATCGTCATCCGGCGGGAACGGCACGGCAATATGCGACAGGGAGTAGACATCCTGCGGCCAGGACTGTGCAAGCGGTACGACTGTCTCATGGGTGCTGCCTGCCGGGGTTATTTTCGCCACCGTCGAGAAACTGTGCTCGCTGGCATTGGTGATAATCGTGACACTGTAACGCCTCTGTTCGACGGGCAGCAGCGACGAGGCCGCCGTCCAGGATGACGGCTTAAACAAAGGACGGAAACTTGCCGCCTGGTTGATATCAAACATAACCAGTTCACTGCCGTTCTCCGGAAGCTGATCAAATAACCCGGTTACCACCGCGCGGGTACTGACCGTGGAATCCATCACTGACTGAAACGCCAGAACCGGCGGCAACTGCCCCAGTTTGTGTTCCCGCGCCGCGCGGCCAATCTGCTCCTGAAGGGTCTTCGTCAACAGCCACGACTGGCGGGCAGCATTTACCGGGAACGAGTTGTATTTATACGGATTATATTCCGGCGAGATATTCAGCCACGCCGCTTTGGCAAACGCCGGCAGCAGCGCCGGTAACCCGGCGAAACCGGCAAACCGCGCAAAGGCCGTCACGCCAATCATCGGTGAAAGCAGTACCACCTGCTGCGGTCGATGAAGTGAAGTGGAATCCAGCGCATCAAGGGTATATTTCATCGCCAGCGCCCCGCCGTTGGAGTACCCCACCAGATGGAGTGGCGCACTCTCTCCCGCCAGACGCGTGGCTTCCCGCACAGCAAGGCGCGTTGCCGCCAGCCACATCTCCCAGTCAACGTCCGTCAGCGCGCCGGGCGCGGTGCCGTGTCCGGGTAGCCGCGGTACCACTGCCACAAACCCGTGCTGCTGATAATGCAAAGCCAGGTGTCTTACACTGTAAGGTGAGTCCGTCAATCCGTGCAGCAACACCACCGCACCGCGCGGCTTTCCGGCAGGCATCAGCACAAATGAACGGTTGGCATCTGGTGAAAACTGACCGGGCCACACCAGGCTCTGGCGGTAATAACGGTTTAACGGGGTTTGTTCCTCGCCCGCTGTTTTCGCCGTCACCGCGTTATCCAGATCGGTGAAAATCGCCTTTTCCCGGGCCTGATACCCGGAAAAATCGGCTTTGTCCAGCTCGCGCACGGACATCTCATCTGCCCGCCAGGTATGCCAGGGGTGCAGTTCCGGCCCCTGCTGAGACAGATACGCCCGCACAGCAAGCAGCACGACCAGGACGATCCCCGCTACCATCGCTATTTTTTTTGCGAGAGACATCAGGCGCACGCTGACACGCCAGGACAAATTCGCCATGCCGGGATCCCTTTTATTTTCACTGTGTTTATATCTTATCAAAAATGTGAAGAAGCTGACGTATTCAACAAATTCATACCTGCCCGCTCAGCCAGTGCACCAAAAGTGAACTAGGCTGCACAAATGTTGATCATTGGTTAATTAAATATTGCATGAAGTTTGTGTCGCAGCAGGTTCTCACTGCCCTGTGACTCTGGCACGCGTCATGCATTGTTAATCAGGTAACACAATTCTGGCGACTGACAGCCTGTTAACAGCGAGGCGCTATGACGACAAAACCCGAGATGTTGAGCCGTATCGAAGCGACCTTCAGCCAACTGACGCCCAGCGAAAAACGGGTTGGCAGCTGGCTACTGGCGCACACCGCGCAAATTCCGTTTGAAACGGCAGAGAGCGTCGGTCTGGCGACCGGTACCAGCGGCATCACCGTCGGACGCTTCCTGCGCAAGCTGGGGTATCGTAACCTGGAAGACGCCAAGAAAAGCCTGCGCGACCCTTACCAGCCCTGGGGCATGAATGAGCGTCTGGACTCCTGGCAGCAGCAGCGCCCCCTGCCCAATCGCCTTCAGCACGCTTTGTCGCTGGAAGTGGATGCCATCACGCAGGTGTATCAGTTGGCGCAAACGGACACCTTCCGCCAGGTGGTGCATCAGTTGGCTCACGCGGAGGCCGTTTTTGTGCTGGGAATTCAGTCGACCCGCGGGATAGCCAACGCTTTCTTCAGCCACCTCGAGTATCTCCGCCCGGGCGTCAGCTATTCCGAGGGGGCATCCGGGAGCTGGGTTGAATCTCTGAACTCAGGGTTTTCTCATCCCTATGTGGTGCTGACAGATACCCGTACCTACTCCGCTGTCGCTCGGCAGTACTGCCGTGTTGCAAGTGAGAAACAGATCCCCCTGGCCTTGATCACTGATATCTGGTGTCCGTGGGCACGCGATTATCAGATTGATTTACTGCAAGTGAAAACCGATACCGGCCATTTCTGGGATTCACTTGCCCCCGTGAGCTGTCTGTTCAACCTGCTGCTGTCGGGCGTGGTGGAAGCGTTAGGTGACGCGCTTCCGGCGCGCCTGGCCGTAAACCGACAATTACAACAAGAGTTTGGCCAATTCGAACGCTAAAGGAGCGGAGCTATGCCCGAAGAGAGTGAACTGATTGATGTGGCGAAAGCGTTTCCCACGCTGCACATCGATCTGAAGTACGCCACCGCCGACAACATCACTGGTCGCCCGATCTATCAGGAAGCACAGTGCCTGCTGCATACCGACGCGGCCACCGCACTGGCGAAAGCCATCGGTATTGCCACGCTGGCCGGGTTGAAACTGGTGGTGTACGACGCCTATCGACCGCAACAGGCGCAGGCCCAGCTGTGGGATGCCTGCCCAAACCCGGAATATGTGGTGGATGTGGCGATTGGCTCCAATCACAGCCGCGGTACGGCTATCGACGTCACGCTGATGGATGAACATAACACCGTGCTGGATATGGGTGCCGGTTTTGACGAAATGCATGACCGCTCGCATCCGTATCATCCCTCCGTGCCACCGCACGCACAGCGCAACCGTCTGCTGCTGAACGCCATCATGTTCGGCGGCGGTTTTGTGGGGATCAGCAGCGAATGGTGGCATTTCGAACTGCCGAATGCCGCCAGCTATCCGCTGCTTGACGACCGTTTTGCCTGTTTTCCATTGACGCACCCCCCTCTTTGAACCTGGAGCACTGCCATGAAAACAACGCTTCTCACGACCGTAATTGCCGCCACGCTGGCACTGAGCGCCCCGCTGGCGCTGGCTTCCGTCCCGAAAGACATGCTGGTGATCGGTAAAGCAGCTGACCCGCAAACGCTCGATCCTGCCGTAACGATTGATAACAACGACTGGACCGTCACCTATCCGTCCTATCAACGACTGGTGAAATACAAGCCCGGTACAACCGAAGTGGAAGGCGATCTGTCAACAGTATGGAAAGCCTCCGACGACCAAAAAGAGTGGACCTTTACCCTGACGGACAACGCGAAATTCTCCGACGGCACGCCGGTCACCGCCGAAGCGGTCAAGCTCTCGTTCGAACGCCTGCTGAAACTCAGCCAGGGGCCGTCTGAAGCCTTCCCGAAAGACCTGAAAATTGATGCCGTTGATGACCATACGGTGAAATTCACGCTCAGTCAGCCGTTTGCCCCGTTCCTCTACACGCTGGCGAACGACGGTGCCTCCATCATTAACCCGGCGGTGTTGAAAGCCAATGCGGCGGACGATGCGCGCGGTTTTCTGGCGCAAAACACCGCTGGATCAGGCCCGTTTATGCTGAAAAGCTGGCAGAAAGGTCAGCAACTGGTGCTGGTGCCAAATCCCCACTGGCAGGGTGATAAACCGCACTTTAAACGCGTGTCCGTGAAAATAATCGGTGAGAGCGCCTCCCGCCGACTGCAGCTTTCCCGTGGCGATCTGGATATTGCTGACTCTCTGCCGGTTGACCAGCTGGCCGCACTGAAACAGGAAGGCAAAGTGGCCGTCGCAGAATACCCCTCTTTGCGCGTGACCTACCTGTATCTTAACAACAGTAAGGCACCGCTTAATCAGGTGGATTTACGCCGTGCCGTCTCCTGGGCGACGGATTATCAGGGAATGGTGAAAGGCATTCTGAGCGGAAATGGCAAGCAGATGCGTGGCCCGATCCCGGACGGCATGTGGGGCTTTGACGCGACGGCCATGCAGTACAGTTTTGACGAGGCCAAAGCCAAAACCGCGCTGGAGAAGGTGAAAGACAAACCGGCCAGCCTGACCTTCCTCTACTCGGACAACGACCCGAACTGGGAGCCTATCGCACTCTCTACCCAGGCCAGCCTCGGCAAACTCGGCATTAACGTCAAGCTGGAAAAACTGGCAAACGCCACCATGCGCGACCGTGTCGGTAAAGGTGATTATGACATTGCCATCGGCAACTGGAGCCCGGACTTTGCCGACCCGTATATGTTCATGAACTACTGGTTCGAATCGGACAAAAAAGGGCTGCCAGGCAACCGTTCGTTCTATGAGAACAAAGAGGTGGATTCGCTCCTGCAGGCCGCGCTGAAAACCACCGATCAGGCGGAGCGCACCAAAGACTACCAGCAGGCGCAAAAAGTGGTGATCGACGAAGCCGCCTACGTGTATCTGTTCCAGAAGAATTACCAGCTGGCGATGAACAAAGACGTTAAAGGCTTCACCTTTAATCCGATGCTCGAGCAGGTGTTCAACATCGCCACCATGAGTAAGTAACGGTTCTCGCCGGGGGAAAGTGTATGACGTTCTGGAGCATTGTGCGCCAGCGCTGCTGGGGGTTACTCCTGGTGGTGGCCGGTGTCTGTATTATTACTTTTATTATTTCACACATGATCCCCGGCGATCCGGCCCGTCTGCTGGCCGGTGACCGCGCCAGCGACGAAATTGTACAGGGCATTCGCCAGCAGCTGGGACTGGACCAACCGCTGTATATCCAGTTTGGCCGCTACGTGGAGGCTCTCGCCCATGGTGATTTAGGGACGTCGATTCGCACCGGGCGTCCGGTTGCGGAAGATTTAAAAGCCTTTTTCCCCGCTACGCTGGAACTGGCTTTTTGTTCCCTGCTGCTGGCCCTGGTGATTGGGGTGCCGCTGGGGATTTTATCGGCGGTGTATCGTAACCGCTGGCTGGATCATCTGGTGCGGTTGATGGCAATGACCGGGATCTCCACCCCCGCATTCTGGCTCGGGCTGGGCGTCATTGTGCTGTTCTATGGTCATCTGCAAATTCTTCCCGGTGGCGGTCGGCTGGACGACTGGCTTGACCCGCCAGCTCATGTCACCGGGTTTTATCTGATCGATTCCCTGCTTGAAGGCAACGCAGAGGTGTTTTTGAACACCCTGCAGCATCTGATTTTACCCTCACTGACGCTGGCGTTTGTGCATCTGGGCATTGTGGCGCGGCAGGTACGCTCGGCCATGCTTGAGCAGTTGAGCGAGGATTACATTCGTACCGCCCGCGCCAGCGGGTTGCCAGGCTGGTACATCGTGCTGCGCTATGCCTTACCAAACGCCATGATCCCGTCAATTACCGTACTCGGGCTGGCGCTGGGCGATCTGCTTTACGGTGCCGTGCTCACCGAGACCGTCTTCGCCTGGCCCGGAATGGGGGCCTGGGTGGTGACGTCCATCCAGGCGCTGGATTTCCCGGCGGTGATGGGCTTCGCGGTCGTCGTCTCGCTGGCCTACGTGCTGGTTAATCTGGTGGTCGATCTGCTTTACCTGTGGATCGACCCGCGAATCGGGCGCGGAGGTGCCGAATGATGTTAACGCAGGAAACGCCCGTACCGGTTAAAACCGTGAGACAACGCATCAACTGGGCAAAGCTCTTCTGGATGCTGCGTCAAAGCCCGCTCACGATCGTCGGTGGCGTCATTATGATAGCCATGCTGCTTCTGATGGTGACCTCACCGTGGATAGTGCCGCACGACCCGAACGCGCTGGATCTGACCGCCCGCCTGCAGGCACCGTCGGCGCAACACTGGTTTGGCACTGACGAAGTGGGCCGCGATCTGTTCAGCCGCGTACTGACGGGCAGTCAGCAATCCATTACCGCCGGGCTGGCCGTTGTGGTTATTGCAGGAGGGATTGGCTCGCTGCTGGGCTGTTTGTCCGGTGTTCTGGGCGGGCGCGGCGACGCCATCATCATGCGGGTGATGGACATTATGCTCTCTATTCCCTCCCTGGTACTCACCATGGCACTGGCAGCCGCACTGGGCCCGAGCCTATTTAACGCCATGCTGGCGATTGCGATTGTCCGCATTCCGTTTTACGTCCGCCTGGCGCGCGGACAAACGCTGGTGGTGCGCCAGTTTACCTATGTCCAGGCCGCCCGCACGTTTGGCGCATCGCGCTGGCATTTAATCCGCTGGCATATCCTGCGCAATGCCCTGCCACCGCTGATTGTGCAGGCCTCACTGGATATCGGTAGCGCCATTCTGATGGCCGCCACGCTGGGCTTTATTGGTTTGGGTGCTCAGCAACCGACCGCCGAATGGGGCGCAATGGTGGCCGTTGGCCGTAACTACGTCCTCGACCAGTGGTGGTACTGTGCCTTTCCTGGTGCAGCCATTTTGATTACTGCCGTGGGCTTTAATCTGTTTGGTGACGGTATCCGCGATCTGCTGGATCCGAAATCGGGAGGGAAACAGTCATGACCGAATCGGTATTAACCATTGAAGATTTACATCTGAGCTTCCCGATTTTTCGCGGTGAGGTCCATGCCCTCAACAACGTCTCGCTGGAGATCAAACGAGGTGAAATCGTTGGCGTTGTTGGTGAGTCGGGTTCGGGAAAATCGGTTACCGCCATGCTGGCTATGCGCCTGCTGCCGGAAGGCAGCTACCATATTCATCACGGTCAGGTGAGGCTATTGGGTGAAAATGTCCTGACGGCATCCGAGCAACAGCTTCGCCAGTGGCGAGGCGCTAAAGTGGCGATGATTTTTCAGGAGCCGATGACTGCACTCAACCCGACGCGGCGGATTGGCAAACAGATGGTGGAGGTTATCCGCCAGCACCAGCCGCTTTCGCGGGGTGAGGCGCAGCAGAAGGCGATTACTCTGCTGGAGGAGATGCAAATCCCGGACGCGAAACAGGTCATGGAACGCTATCCGTTCGAGCTATCAGGCGGCATGCGCCAGCGGGTGATGATCGCCCTTGCCTTCTCCTGCGAGCCTGAACTTATCATCGCCGACGAACCCACCACGGCACTGGATGTCACCGTTCAGTTACAGGTGCTCCGGCTACTGAAACACAAAGCACGCGCCAGCGGCACCTCGGTGCTGTTTATTAGCCACGATATGGCCGTGGTGTCGCAACTCTGCGATCGCATGTATGTGATGTACGCGGGTAGCGTGATAGAAAGCGGATCCACGCAAACGCTGATCCACCATCCCGTACACCCTTATTCTATTGGTCTGTTGCAGTGTGCACCGGAAAATGGTCAGCCGCGCGACATGCTTCCGGCGATCCCCGGCACAGTACCCAACCTCAGCCAGCTTCCGCAAGGATGCGCTTTCCGCGAGCGTTGCTTTGCCGCCGGGGCGAAATGCAGTGAAACACCGCGCTTACAACCCAATGGAGCAGAAGGCCAACAGGCTGCCTGCTGGTATCCACAACGGGAGCAACACCATGTCTGATGTACTGCTGGAACTGGATAGCGTGTACGTGAATTTTCCGGCACGCAAAAACTGGCTTGGCCGCGTAACGGAACAGGTACATGCCCTCAACGGGCTTGATTTACAGATCCGCCGGGGAGAAACACTGGGTATAGTCGGTGAGTCCGGCTGTGGGAAAAGCACGCTGGCACAACTGTTGATGGGCATGCTTAAACCCAGCACCGGCGCCTGCCAGCGGACACAGCACGCGGGCGGCATGCAGATGGTTTTCCAGGACCCGCTCTCCTCACTCGACCCGCGTCTACCGGTCTGGCGCATTATCACCGAGCCGGTGTGGGTGCAAAAACGCAGCAGCGAGCGCGAGCGCCGCCAGCTGGCTGAAAACCTGGCACTGCTGGTAGGTATTCGCCCGGAGTATCTCGACCGACTCCCGCACGCCTTTTCCGGTGGACAACGTCAGCGCATTGCCATCGCCCGGGCGCTATCGTCCGATCCCGATATTATAGTGCTCGATGAACCCACCAGCGCGCTGGATATCTCGGTGCAGGCGCAAATCCTCAACCTGCTGGTAAAACTGCAACAGCAGCGTAATCTGACCTTTGTTTTGATCTCCCATAACGTTTCGGTGGTCAGGCATATGAGCGACCGCGTGGCAGTAATGTATCTGGGTCAGATTGTTGAACTGGGTAGTGCCGCACAGGTGTTGGGGGAGCCGCGCCATCCTTACACCCGGCTGCTGCTTGACTCCGTTCCCAGAACAGGTCAACCGCTGGATGAGGGGCTGGCGCTGCGTAAGACTGAACTTCCCGGAAACCGTCATTTGCCGGTTGGCTGTTTTTTCCGTGATCGCTGCCCGATGGCAATGGAGGGATGTGAACATCCGCAACCGTTACAGCCCTCACATGAGGGCCGGAACGTTCGCTGCTGGCGGAATCTGGATTAGATTTGCGGATCCCCCGTCCCTGTAAATCCAGCGCCAGGAACGCGCGAGAGGAAGAGCCGGGCGCGAACCCGACTGGGACTTAGTTAAGCTTATAGTCGAGCGTAATCTCGGCTTTCAGGAGCTGCGATACCGGGCAGCCCGCTTTCGCTTTCTGAATAATGCCATCGAACTGCTGAGGGGCGATGCCTGGGACGGTCACCTTACTTTTCAGGGCAACCTTCGTGATAGCAAAGCCGCCGTCGGTTTTATCCAGAGAGACGTCCGCGGTGGTATCAATGGAATCGGCGATATAGCCCGCTTCGCCAAGCATCAGCGACAGTGCCATCGAAAAACAGGTCGCATGTGCTGCGCCAATCAGCTCTTCGGGGTTGGTCCCCTTTTCGCCCTCAAAGCGGGTATTGAAACCATAAGGCTGTTGATTGAGAACGCCGCTCTCGGTGGAAACCGTTCCTTTTCCGCGCTTAATGTCGCCAGACCAGTGTGCCGAACCGTGCTTATGAATAGTCATTCTTGCTCTCCTTTTGGCTTACAAAGGGTTAAGTATAGACTACGCATCTGACCCACCCTGGAACACAGACTTTTCCAGGACTTTCACCTGCTGCACCAACAAAAAGGATAATGATGTGGCGCTAAAAATCAGGATGGCCGTTGCCGTAACTACACTGGCTCTATCGCTGTCTGCACTGGCGAAAACGCCGGAGAACTTTATCTATACCAGCTCCGGCGATCTCGATGCGGCGTTTCCGCTTGTTGCGCGAAGCGACATCGGCGGCGTGCAGATTGTTTACAACTGGCGCTTGCTTGAACCCGAGAAGAACAAGTATGACTTCTCGCGCATTGAGCAGGATCTGGCGCGTCTTAAGACTGCCAGGAAAAAGCTCTTCATCCAGATTCAGGATCGTTTCTTTGAGCCTAATGCCCGCTACGTGCCGGATTATCTGATGCACGATAAGCAATATGGTGGCGGGATTGCACCGCAGTTCGATAACCCCGGCGAAGGAAAGCCAGTCGGTTCAGGATGGGTGGCGCGTCAGTGGGATCCTGCCGTGCGCCAGCGCTACCAGGCGCTGCTGGCCGCCCTGGCGAAACGCTTTGATGGCGAGGTATACGGGGTAAACCTGCCGGAAACCGCCATTGATATCGACGAAAAAAATCCGCCGGCCGGATTTACCTGCGACAGCTATTTCGCGGGTGAAATGGAAAACCTCGCCTTTGCGCGAAAGGCTTTTCAGAAATCACACGTTGTGCAATACGTGAACTTCTGGCCGTGCGAGTGGGATAATGACCACAACTACATGGGGCGTCTGTTTGCGTATGCCAGCGCTAACAATATCGGCCTGGGTGGACCGGACATTGTTCCCAACCGCAAGGCCCACATGAAGAACGCCTATCCCTTCTTCCATAAAAATAAACACACGCTGCCGCTCATCGCCATGGCGGTTCAGGAGCCGACCCTGACCTATAAAAATCCGCAGACCGGTAAGCCCTTTATCAAAGCCGAGTTTGACCAGTTCGCAGAACAGTACCTCGGGGCCGATATTATTTTCTGGAGCACCGCCACGCCCTGGCTAAAGGCAAAGTAATCAAGAGCGTTCGCGGCTATCATGCCAGATAACCGGCCAGTTCATCGAGAAACACGCGCAGTGCAGCTGGCTGATATTCCCGGGACTGATAAATGCCATGGATGGCAAGCGGTTTCGGCTCCAGCGCGCTCAGCACCGGCACCAGTAAGCCCTGGTCCAGCGCGGCAGACGCTTCACGCTCCGGCAGCATCGCAATACCACAATGCTTTATCGCCGCATCCATCAACAGCGAAGAGATGCTGGCGCTCAGGTTGCCGCTGACGGCCACGCTCAGGTTTTCGCCTTCCGGGGTCAGAAAGTGCCAGGACTGCCCGGCGAAAAAGCTGTAGTGCAGGCAGTTATGCTGTGCTAATTCTTCGGGGCTGACGGGCGTCCCGTGCAGTGCAAGATAATCGGGTGAGGCACAGAGAACCGAGCGACATTCTCCCAGCCGACGGGCAATCATGCCGGGTTCAGGGTTATCCGTAATGCGCACGGCGACATCAATGCGCTCTCCCACCAGGCTGACCGGGTGGTTGTTCACATCCAGCTCGATGCGCAGTTGCGGATAGCGCGAAAGCAGACCGGGCAACACCGGCGCAATCAGGTGCATAGCGGTGAAATGGGCGCAGGCCACCCGCAGCGTGCCGGACGGCAGATCTTTCTCTGACTGACCTTCGATTTCCTGCGAGATCTGCGAGAGTGTCCGTGTTTTTTGCAGCACCTTTTCCCCTGCCGCGGTCAGGGTTAACTTGCGCGTTGAGCGGTTAACCAGCCGTGTTCCCGCCCACTTCTCCATTTGTTCAAGATAGCGGCTCACCATCGGTCGGGAAATCCCCAGCGCGCGGGCCGCCGCGCTCAAACTTCCCAGCTCGCATATCCGGTTGTAGACCTGAGCGGCAATAACGCGATCCATAGAAACTCCATTTGCTCGATTTATGAAACTAAGCATGTCTTGTTTCAGGAATTCTGGCAAATGCGAATATCCGTACAATAGAGACTTTCCTGCACAACAGAGACAACAGTATGAAACTCACTCACCTTGCTTTGCTTTCCACCCTTTTCACTCCGGCTGTTTTTGCTGCACCGTTGACCATTGATACCTATAACCCGCAAGAAAAAGGGTTTTCGCGGTCTCATCAACGCTGGTCTCCGGCCCGAAAGAAGCGGTTCTGTTTGATGCGCAGTTCAGCGTGAAAGATGGCGAAGCGCTGGTAGAGAAAATTCGCCACAGCGGTAAAACGCTGAATAAGATTGTGATCACGTCTGGCGACCCCGATTTTTACTTCGGTCTGCAGCCGCTGGTAAAAGCCTTCCCGAATGCCAAAGTGGTAGCCACCCAGCATGTCGTTGACCATATTAAAGCCACCAAAGACGCCAAGCTCGCCTTCTGGGGTCCACAGATGAAAGACGGCGCGCCAACCGAGCTGGTTGTGCCGCAGGTGCTTACCTCCACCACGTTTATGGTTGACGGGGAAAAGATTGATATTGAGCAACCAGACAGCTACGCGGCTTATGTCTGGATCCCGTCAGCGAAAACCATTCTTGGCGGTACCGGGGTTTCCTGGGGCATTCACGTCTGGACAGCAGACACCCAGACACCAGCGAGCCGTAAGCAGTGGCAAGAAACGCTGGATGATATGGCCGCACATAAGCCCGAGCGCGTCATTCCGGGGCATTATCTCGGCACGCCGCCAGCCGGAACCGGGGCTATCGACTTTACCCGTCAGTACCTTCAGCAGTTCGAACTGGCGTTAGGTCAACATAAAAACTCAGCCAGCGTAATCGACACGATGAAAAAACAGTGGCCGAACCTTGCAGAAGCCAGCTCACTGGAACTGAGCGCCAAAGTGAATACCGGCGAAATGAAGTGGTAATGTAAAAACCTGCTATGCTGGATGTGCAACCTAAGGGGTTACATTTCGTTTGCGTGAGCAAACTGGTCCTTAAAACTATCAACAGGATTGAGGAGTTAACATGAAATCGAACCGTCAGGCACGCCACATTCTGGGACTGAACTACAAGCTTTCAAACCAACGTAAAGTGGTGATTGAAGGCGACCATGAAACGCAAGTCACTCACGCCACCGGCAGAAAACGCCACGCGGGCAAGTAAGTTCCAGAAACAGAACCTCAACACCATCGGTCTTCCGATGGTGTTTTTGTTTATGTGTTGCGGTAATTCATATTTAGCTCCTTTATAATACCGCTGACCGAATCCCGTAGCACAGGCCAGAAAGATGACAAACAGCAGTGTCAGGGACGGATCTCCATAAAAAGAGTGAGTGACATGGACAACAAACTGAAAAAACATCGTTCCTTATATATCCCTTATGCCGGACCGGTTTTACTCGAATTCCCCCTGCTTAACAAAGGCAGCGCCTTCAGCATAGAAGAGCGCAGCAGCTTTAACCTGCTGGGTTTACTGCCTGAAGTGGTTGAGACCATTGAAGAACAGGCAGAGCGCGCGTGGATCCAGTATCAGGGTTTCAAAACTGAAATCGACAAACACATCTACCTGCGTAACATTCAGGACACCAACGAAACCCTCTTCTATCGCCTGGTACAGAACCATCTCGAAGAGATGATGCCGGTGATCTACACCCCGACGGTGGGTGCGGCTTGCGAGCGCTTCTCAGAGATCTATCGTCGCTCTCGCGGCGTTTTCATCTCTTATCAGAACCGTCACAACATGGACGACATTCTGCAAAACGTGCCTAACCACAATATCAAAGTGATTGTGGTGACCGACGGCGAGCGTATTCTCGGCCTCGGTGACCAGGGCATTGGCGGGATGGGGATCCCCATCGGTAAACTCTCCCTGTATACCGCCTGTGGTGGTATCAGCCCGGCGTATACCCTGCCGGTGGTACTGGACGTCGGCACTAACAACCAGCAGTTGCTCAACGATCCACTTTATATGGGCTGGCGTCATCCGCGAATCACCGACGATGAGTACTATCAGTTTGTTGATGATTTCATCCAGGCCGTGAAGCACCGCTGGCCGGACGTGCTGCTGCAGTTTGAGGACTTCGCGCAGAAAAACGCCATGCCGCTGCTGAACCGCTATCGCGACGAGATCTGCTCGTTCAACGACGACATCCAGGGTACCGCAGCGGTCACCGTGGGTACGCTGATCGCCGCCAGCCGCGCGGCAGGCAGCCAGCTGAGCTATCAGAAAATTGTCTTCCTCGGCGCAGGCTCTGCCGGCTGCGGTATTGCCGAGCAGATTATCGCGCAGACGCAGCGTGAAGGGTTAAGCGAAGAGCTGGCGCGCTCTCGCGTCTTTATGGTTGACCGTTTCGGCCTGCTGACCGACGGTATGCCAAACCTGCTGCCGTTCCAGACCAAACTGGTGCAGAAGCGCGAAAACCTGAAAAACTGGGATACCGACAACGAAGTGCTCTCCCTGCTGGACGTGGTGCGCAACGTGAAGCCGGATATTTTGATCGGCGTTTCCGGGCAAACCGGCCTCTTCACCGAAGAGATCATTCGCGAGATGCACAAGCACTGCGAGCGCCCTATCGTGATGCCGCTCTCTAACCCAACCTCCCGCGTGGAAGCGACGCCGCAGGACATCATCGCCTGGACTGAAGGTAACGCCCTGGTTGCCACCGGCAGCCCGTTCGATCCAGTGGTGTGGAAGGATAAAACCTATCCGATCGCCCAGTGCAACAACTCTTACATCTTCCCGGGCATTGGTCTGGGCGTAATCGCCTCCGGCGCGTCTCGCATCACCGATGAAATGCTGATGTCGGCGAGCGAAACCCTCGCAGGCTACTCGCCGCTGGTCAACAACGGTGAAGGTCTGGTGCTGCCAGAGCTGAAAGACATTCACAAGGTGTCGCGCGCTATCGCGTTCGCGGTAGGTAAAATGGCGCAGCAGCAAGGCGTGGCGGTGAAAACTTCAGCCGACGCGCTGCAACAGGCCATCGACGACAACTTCTGGAAGCCTGAATACCGGAGTTATCGCCGGACGTCGATTTAACTCTGCGTTCCAACCGTTCCCTCTCCTCAAAAGGGAGAGGGAACGTGAACACCCTCCTCTCTTTATTTTCTTAGCCGCTACAACGGCGTTCCCCTACCCCTTATTTAAAAAATCAATAATTCAACGATAATTCATATCTCGTTGAAATATAAAATTTTCACATAACACTTTTTGCCTAATAAACAAATTCTTTTAAGGGTTTAGTAACGTTCCACATCACTAAACTCATTAATTTAAAAAGGGTATTAAAATGGCAATTCCGGCATATCTTTGGCTTAAAGATGACGGCGGTGCAGATATCAAAGACGCTGTTGATGTACAAGATCGCGAGGGAAGCAAGGAGCGGTCATGTGCTACAGAGATGAAGTGATAAGTTACTTGCAGGCGAATAAAATTCTTGCGTTAAAACTCGACCACGCATTAACGGGTGTAGGAAAAGCCGTATCAAATCAGATTGAAACGATCGGCGCAGGTGCAACGCGCGTGACCTGCCCCCACGATTAGATACAACACTCAGTTAGTAACGTCGGAATCTTCATTCTCAGAATGACCCTTTCTCCAGCCCGCTGCAAATTCAGACGGTGTCTGATAATTCAGCGTGGAGTGCGGGCGGCATTCGTTATAATCCTGCCGCCAGTCATTAATAATTTTCCTGGCATGAACGATATCGCTGAACCAGTGCTCATTCAAACATTCATCGCGAAATCGTCCGTTAAAGCTCTCAATAAATCCGTTCTGCGTTGGCTTGCCCGGCTGGATTAAGCGCAACTCAACACCATGCTCAAAGGCCCATTGATCCAGTGCACGGCAAGTGAACTCCGGCCCCTGGTCAGTTCTTATCGTCGCCGGATAGCCTCGAAACAGTGCAATGCTGTCCAGAATACGCGTGACCTGAACGCCTGAAATCCCAAAGGCAACAGTGACCGTCAGGCATTCCTTTGTGAAATCATCGACGCAGGTAAGACACTTGATCCTGCGACCGGTGGAAAGTGCGTCCATGACGAAATCCATCGACCAGGTCAGATTGGGCGCCGCCGGACGGAGCAGCGGCAGACGTTCTGTTGCCAGCCCTTTACGACGTCTTCTGCGTTTTACGCCCAGGCCACTGAGGTGATAAAGCCGGTACACGCGCTTATGATTAACATGAAGCCCTTCACGGCGCAGCAACTGCCAAATACGACGGTAGCCAAAACGCCTGCGCTCCAGTGCCAGCTCAGTGATGCGCCCTGATAAATGCGCATCAGCAGCCGGACGGTGAGCCTCATAGCGGCAGGTCGACAGGGATAAACCTGTAAGCCTGCAGGCACGACGTTGCGACAGACCGGTCGCATCACACATCAACATCACGGCTTCCCGCTTCTGGTCTGTCGTCAGTACTTTCGCCCAAGAGCCACCTGAAGCGCCTCTTTATCCAGCATGGCTTCGGCAAGCAGCTTCTTGAGTCTGGCGTTCTCTTCCTCAAGCGACTTCAGGCGCTTAACTTCAGGCACCGCCATACCGCCATACTTCTTACGCCAGGTGTAAAACGTGGCATCGGAAATGGCATGCTTGCGGCAGAGTTCACGGGCGGGTACCCCAGCTTCGGCTTCGCGGAGAATACTGATGATCTGTTCGTCGGAAAAACGCTTCTTCATGGGGATGTCCTCATGTGGCTTATGAAGACATTACTAACATCGGGGTGTACTAATCAACGGGGAGCAGGTCACGCGCACTGTATTATACGTCCTGCTTTACTGATGAATATCAGGACGTATGCAAGAAACAAAAAGCTGAAGACATTCGATTTAGAAACGGTGTTATTTATCTTCTTCGACATAACAATGTTGCGTATGACATGTTCAAAATTTATTTCGAAGAAATATTTAAAGATAAAACCACAGAACAGCTTGAACGTATCAAACAAATGCTTATGGCTGTTAATATCCATATTGCCGCAAGCTCACTCACAAACGTGGGGTTTGCTTTAGCAACGGCATCATTTGTCGCAGCAGGCATGAATCTAAACCTTGAAATCAGTGCCCTGGCAGGGCGAAGAGCGGGACAGGTTGTTGGGATTATTGGCATATACGGCATTGTCCAAAAAGCAGCAGACAGCGCGCATCGTCTTCACATTACTTATCCCGCTTACTACTCAGCGCTATACGTTCAAGAGTTGGAAATGATGTATTTCCTGATAGAGCCAGTGTTTGAGCGGGCTAAGGCGCTTACAGCACAATGGGCATCGGATGATGAAATTGCGGATATCATAACCAGGATGGTTCGATAACCATGATGAATCTTATTAAAAGATTTTTCAGGCGAATGTTCAGGTCGTTAGTTTCGTATTATGGCCCATCAGCGCTGACAGTAGTATTCGCCTTGATTCAGGGCTCATTATTTCCTGACGCCCCAATCTGGCTGATCCCCTTATTCTTTGTGTTTGTGATGGTTGTTTTATCAATATATGAAATTGCAAGATTCAAACGTTAGCATTATCGTAAATTTATGCATAAGGATATATTATGTCTATACCCGCACACTTATGGCTTGAAGATGAAAATGGTTCACCGATCGTTGGCAGTTGCCTTATGCCACTTCGTCTGGGGTCTATCGAGTTAAAATCCTTCTCTCACGGTGTCACTATCCCGGTCGATCCAAGCTGGGGAAAACTAACAGGAACGCGTGTCCATCGCCCTATCACAATAGTGAAGGAATTTGATCAAACAACACCACTTTTGTACCGTGCTGTCTGTGAAGGCCGAACCATGAAGAAGGCCACAATTAAAATGTACCGTATTCTGGAATCAGGTATTGAGGCCGAGTATTTCAATATCATTCTGGAAAACGTCAAGTTTACAACAGTTGCACCCTACCTGTCTCCTAACGGTATAAGCAGTACGCACCTTGAAACGCTCGAATTACGTTATGAAGCGATTACCTGGAAGTATACAGAGGGTAATATTATCTATCGTGATTCATGGAACGATCGTTGTTGTGCATGATGACGAAGAAAGCAAAGGATGCTTCGCCTCTAACTAAGAGAGAAAATGTTTAATTTAACCGCAGAGCAACGACAAGTGGTGAGAATGAAACTATATGATTGTCCATTAGTGAAGGTGGTACTCCTTGTAATTCTATGGTGTACCGTAGTATTTCTGTCATTAATCACATTATATAAAGTTATTCCACCAGATGCGCAGTACTCTTTTGCGGAGCATTTTGAAATCTATGGCGACGAATTGATTATGGATTTTGTGCTGTACCTTTTTTCAGTATAGCCGCATTCATTGCCTCAGCTCTTACACTAGCCCTGTATTTGCTTATACGGAAAAGATAATACAGGGCAGCAATGCTGCCCCTCTACTTGGTATACACTCGAAAACGTTGTATAGTGGTAGTTCATTACAAACTCATAACATATAAGGAGGCCAATTATGCTGTACTGTGAAATTTTCAATGTTTCACATACATTTGGTGATCGCACCAGCTCAAGCGTTATCGGTATCGTGCTGCGATAACTTCTGCTTGAGCGAAGACACCAACCCCTGAAATCCCTTCTCTCGGGCTTACTGAGTTATCGTCAGCGATGTTTGACGAGGCATAAACATGCCTGTAACTCTTGGGTAAGCAACAATGAGCACTTTACTCACTGCACAATCTTTACGCGTTGATACGGCGTTTGGCACGCTCTTCGACTCGCTATCCTTTACGCTGAAAAAAGGCGATCGCATTGGCCTGCTGGGCGATAACGGCTGCGGCAAAAGTACGCTGCTGAAGGTACTGGACGGCACTGACGCTCCTGCCGCAGGAACGGTTTCGCTGGCCGGGCAGTGCCTGATGGCACGGGTAGAACAACACCTCCCGGACGCTATTTTTCCGCTGACCATGCTGGATGCCGTGCTGGCACAGTTACCTTCTGCTGAACGTGACAGCCTGCGCTGGAAAGCCGAAACGCTGCTGGCAAGCATGGGCTTCACGCCGCAGGATATGGCGCTGCAATCCGCCACGCTGAGCGGCGGGCAGCACACTCGCCTGCTGCTGGCGCGGGCATTGATTCACGAGCCGGATCTGCTTTTGCTGGATGAACCGAGTAACCATCTCGATTTACCCACCATGCTTTGGCTTGAGCAATTTTTGCAGAACTGGTCAGGCAGCTTTGTGCTGGTCTCGCATGACAGACAGTTGCTGGATGCCGTCACCAACGGTAGCTGGATCCTGCGCGATAAAACGCTGCACTACTTCGCCCTTCCCTGCACGGCCGCCCGCAAGGCGCTTGAAGCAAAGGATGAAAGCGACGCGCAGCGCCACAAGGCGGAGCAAAAGGAGATCGACCGTGTGACCGCCAGCGCGAAGCGGCTGGCGACCTGGGGCAAGGTTTACGACAACGAAGACCTGGCCCGCAAAGCCAAACAGATGGAAAAACAGGTCGAACGGCTGAAGGAGAGCCAGACGGCACTCACGGCAGGCAGCCAGTGGACGTTAACCCTGCGCGGCGACGCGCTGCGGGCAGACCGTCTGCTGGAGATGGAAAACCTCAGCGTCCCGCCTGCGCCCGGGCTACCGCAGCTGTTTAACATCGACATGGCGCGGCTGAAAAGCGGCGATCGCGTGGCGATTGTCGGACGCAACGGCTGCGGCAAATCGTCGCTAATGAGGCTTATCTGGCAACAGTTCGCCGATGAGTCCGCAGACAGCGGGCTGAAAATCCACCCCCGCGTGTCGCCAGGCTATTACGACCAGACGCTGAATCAGCTACCGGACAACGCCACGCTGCTCGACGCGCTGGAGCCTTTCGCGCCGGATCCGCAGAACCGCAAAATGGCGCTGATAAGCGCGGGTTTCCCGTGGGCGCGTCACGTGCAAACGGTCAGCACGCTCAGCGGTGGCGAGCGTTCACGCCTGTTGTTCGTGGGCCTGACGCTTGCTCGCTATAGCCTGCTGATGCTGGATGAACCCACCAACCACCTGGACATGGAAGGCAAAGAGGCGCTGGCGCAAACCCTTCAGCAGTTCGAAGGTGGTGTTCTGCTGGTCAGCCATGACCGCCAGTTAATTAGCGAAAGCTGCAACCGTTTCTGGCTGATTGAAGAAGGAAAGCTGAGCGAGTGGCACGATGCAGAAGCGGTGTTTGAGCGTCTGCGTGAAAGCGCAGGGCTAGTGACATCCGCGGCGCCCGCTGCTGCCGCGACGGTTCAACCCTCGCCGTATGACGATCTGCTTGAACGGCTGGTCGCTCTGGAAACGCTGCTGGAAGACGATCTGGCACGGAAGCCGAAGCATCAGAAGCCGCAGCTTCAGGCGCAATGGCGTAAAGAGATTAAGGAGATAGAAGCACAGCTGTAAAACTGCGCCCGGCGAGTTGCTCGCCGGGCCAGTCTTTTCCCCCTTAATAATTAGAGGGATCGCCGTATTCTTAATCTTAAATCGAATCAAATGATGACATTATGTTGCCGTAGCCTTGCATTACCAGGCTAATGTATCAATCCTTAAGGGGTATTACACCTGCTATGCAAATTCTAATCATGAACAAGGAGATACACATGAAGGCTGCTGTTGTCACTCAGGATCACCAGGTCAATATCACCGAAAAAACGTTAAGACCGTTAAAGCATGGAGAAGCCCTGCTTAAGATGGAGTGCTGTGGCGTATGCCATACCGATCTCCACGTGAAGAACGGTGATTTCGGCGATAAAACCGGGGTTATCCTGGGCCATGAAGGGATTGGTATCGTAAAAGAAGTTGGTCCTGGCGTGAAATCGCTTAAAGTCGGCGATCGCGCAAGCGTGGCATGGTTTTTTGAAGGCTGTGGTCACTGCGAATACTGTAATACCGGCAACGAAACCCTGTGTCGCGATGTAAAAAATGCCGGTTACTCCGTGGATGGCGGCATGGCGGAAGAGTGCATTGTCACCGCAGATTATGCGGTAAAAGTGCCGGACGGTCTGGATTCGGCTGCTGCCAGCAGCATCACCTGCGCCGGCGTGACCACCTACAAAGCGGTAAAAGTGTCTGGTATTAAACCGGGCCAGTGGATTGCAATTTATGGTCTTGGCGGGCTGGGTAACCTCGCACTGCAGTACGCTAAAAACGTCTTTAACGCCAAAGTCATCGCTCTTGACGTTAACGATGAACAGCTGAAGCTGGCGGCAAGCATGGGTGCGGATTTAACTATCAACTCACGCAGCGAAGATGCCGCTAAAATTGTGCAGGAAAAAACCGGCGGCGCGCATGCCGCAGTCGTCACTGCCGTCGCAAAAGCAGCATTCAACTCAGCGGTTGATGCCGTGCGTGCCGGTGGCCGCGTGGTCGCGGTTGGCCTGCCACCGGAAGCAATGAGCCTCGATATTCCGCGTCTGGTGCTGGACGGTATTCAGGTTGTCGGTTCGCTGGTCGGTACCCGTCAGGATCTGCAGGAAGCGTTCCAGTTTGCAGCAGAAGGCAAGGTCGTGCCGAAAGTCACGATGCGTCCGCTGGAAGACATCAACGCCATCTTTAAAGAGATGGAACAGGGTCAGATCCGTGGCCGTATGGTGATTGACCTGCGTTCATAATCACCCACCGTTCAAGTACCGCTCCTGACAGGGGCGGTTTTTTTTATAGCCATTTTCCGGCAATCCTTATCTTAATTCCTTTGTTCCCTTGTTTTCCCCCGCGCCCGATGATGAATCCGACGCTAACAAGAAGATAACAAAGGAATTCACCATGCAAACCCCGTTTCGTCTGCCGCTGCTGACGGCGCTGATTCTGACGACCACCGCAGCCTGGTCCGCCGATGCGCCTGTTAAAGGCGGCACGCTGATTTATCTGGAGCAACAGGCGCACACCAACCTCTATCCGCCCGCCGGTGGCTTTTACCCGAACGGCGGCATTCTGAACCAGATCACCGACAAACTGACGTGGCAGAACCCCAGGACGCTGCAGGTGGAGCCCTGGGTGGCAGAAAGCTGGACCACCAACGCCGATAAAACCGAATACACCTTTAAAATTCGCCCAGGCATCACCTTCTCTGACGGCACGCCGCTGGACGCGAACGCCGTAGCGAAAAATTTTGATACCTACGGTTTAGGCAATAAGGCGCAGCGCCTGCCGGTGTCAGAAGTGATCAATAACTACGATCGCAGCGAAGTCATCGACCCGCTGACCGTGAAGTTCTACTTCAAAAAACCGTCGCCGGGGTTTCTGCAAGGTACCGCCACCATTGGCTCGGGTCTGGTCTCGCTCAGCACGCTGAAACGCAACTTTGAAGAGCTGGGGGATGCCCGTCATATCATTGGCTCTGGCCCGTTTGTGGTAAAGGACGAGAAGCTGGGTCGCGAAGTAACGCTGGAAGCGCGTAAGGACTACCAGTGGGGTCCCAAAAATCTGGCGCAACAGGGGCCAGCCAATCTTGATGGCATCAAGTTTATCGTGACTCAGGAAGACAGCGTACGCGTGGGCGCCCTGCTGGCCGGTCAGACTGATTTTATTCGCCAGGTGCAGGCATATGACGAAAAGCAGGCTACAGATCAGGGCTATAAGATCTATGCTGCCCCGACGCGCGGGGTGAACGACAGCATCAGCTTCCGTCCGGATAACCCGCTGGTCTCCGATATTCGCGTGCGCCAGGCGCTGCTGCATGCCACCAACGCAAAACAGGTGGTTGAGACCCTCTTCTCGGCCAACTATCCGCAGGCGAAGTCAGTGATTGCCGATTCCGCCGCAGGTTTTGTCGATCTCAGCGACAAATTGGCCTTTGACCCGGCTAAAGCCAACCAGCTGCTGGATGACGCGGGCTGGAAAGCAGGCAGCGACGGGATCCGCGCCAAAGACGGCCAACGTCTGGCACTGACGGTGTATGAATCCTTGCCGCAGCCGCAAAACAAAGAGGTGCTGCAGCTGGTTGCCCAGCAGTGGCGACAGGTGGGCGTGGCGTTGAGCGTCAAAGCCGGTGACGCAGGCAGCCGCACGCTGGATAACCTTGACCCGCTGAAAACCCCGTTAACCGTCTCCGAAGTGGGCCGCGCCGATCCTGACGTGGTGAAAAGCATGTTCTACCCGGCTAACCGCGACGCGCTGCTGCAAAAAGGCGGGTCCAGCGACAAGGTCAAAAACTTCCGTGACGACAAGCTGAATGAACTGCTGGTGAACATTTCTGCTGAAGTCGATCCGCAAAAACGCCTGCAGCTGACGGGGGACGCCCAGCGCTACCTGCTGGATAACGCCTACGTTATTCCGATTTTCGAGGAGCCGCAGGTCTTTGCCGGTGCGCCGTGGCTGAAAGGCGTCAATTTTGAAGCGGTAGGCCGCCCGTCGTTCTACGGCGCGTGGATTGAGAAACACTGAGGAGCCGACGATGCGCCACGCACTTCTTCAACGCTTTGGGCACGGGCTGCTGGTACTGTGGGCCGCCTTTACCCTCTCGTTCGTGTTGCTCCAGGTGCTGCCGGGCGACGCGGTGCTGATTAAATTTCAGAACCCGGACCTGGGCTTAAGCCCGGCGCAAATCGAGGAGATGCGCGTGGCCTACGGCGCGGACAGCCCGCTGTGGCAGCAATACGGTCATACGCTGCTGGCGATGCTGCGCGGGGATTTCGGCTATTCGCTTCAGGCCGGGGTGCCGGTCAGCGAGCTGATTGCCAGCAATCTGCCGGATACCCTGAGCCTCGCCCTGCCTGCCTTTTTACTCGCGGTCCTGCTGGCATTTGCGCTGGCCTTTGCGTCGCGCCTGCCGGGTCTGCGCTGGCTGAGTAATACCCTCCAGTCTCTGCCAGTCCTGTTTATCTCTTTACCGACGTTCTGGCTGGGGATTGCCCTTATCCAGCTCTTTTCTTTCCAGCTGCGGCTGATCCCGGTGATTAACCCGACGCCGCTGCAGGGGCTGATCCTGCCAATCGTAACCGTCGCGATCCCAATCTCCGCCCCGCTGGCACAAATTCTGATGCGCAGTCTGGACCAGGTGGCGACGCAGCCGTTTGTCGCCGTCGCCCGTGCCAAAGGGCTGAGTGAAACCGCTGTCCTGTGGCGTCACGTGACCGGCAACGCCCTGCTGCCAGTGCTAAATATTGCCGGGCTGCTGCTCGGCGAGCTGATTGCCGGGGCGCTGATCACGGAAACCGTTTTTGGCCGCAGCGGTCTCGGGCAACTGACCCAGCAGGCGGTGAATAACCAGGATATTGCCGTACTTCAGGCGGTGGTGATGATTTCCGCCCTCGGTTTTGTCCTGATCAATCTGCTGGTGGACCTGCTGATGCCGCTGCTGGATCCCCGTCTGCAAACCGTTACCGGAGGTGCATCATGAGCCTGGTCGATTACGCTGCCGCCGCGCGAAAACGCGTTCCCGCCTGGCAGGGCGTCGCGTGGCAACCAGGACTGTGGCTGGCATGGGCAGTAATTATCATTGCGCTTTTTGCCGCCGTGGCGCCCGGCCTGTTAACCCACTACAGCCCGATTGAGGGCATCGCCGGTGCACAGCGCCTGACGCCGCAGGCGGGACACTGGCTCGGCACCGATCAGCTTGGTCGCGATGTTTATACCCGTATTGTTTATGGTGCGTCCCACTCCCTGAGCGCGGCGCTGGCCGCCGTGACGATGGGTCTGCTGGCAGGCACCGGCTTAGGGGTGGTTGCCGGGGCGTTCGCCGGACGCGTCGAGTCTCTGCTGATGCGCTTCGTCGACGTGCTGCTGTCCATCCCATCTCTGCTGCTCTCGCTGACGGTGATTATTCTGCTCGGGTTTGGCACCGTTAACGCCGCGATTGCCGTAGGCGTGGCTTCAATAGCCAGCTTCGCCCGCCTCGCGCGCGGTGAAGTCGTGCGCATCCGCCACACGGATTATGTCGAAGCGGCGTTTGGCTGCGGCGGGACGTTTTTCGCCGTGCTGTGGCGACACATCCTGCCCAATGCCTTAACTGCCGTCATCGCCTTTGCCACGCTGCAGTTTGGTCAGGCCATCCTGGCGCTCTCCACGCTGAGCTTCCTCGGTTACGGCACCCCGCCGCCGGTGCCGGAGTGGGGCTTATTGATTGCAGAAGGCCGTAACTATCTCTCTACCGCCTGGTGGCTCACCACCTTCCCCGGCGTGGTCGTCATCGCCGTGGTGCTGGCCACCAACCGTATCAGTCAACAGTTCAGCGGAGGCCTGAAATGAGCGTACTCTCGGTAGAAAACCTGACCATCAGCTACCGTACCGCGCGCCAGTGGCGCGAGGTGGTGCATAACGTCAGCTTCACGCTCGGGCGAGGAGAAATGCTGGCCTTTGTCGGCGAGTCCGGCTCCGGCAAAACGACCACGGCGCAGGCGATCATCGGTCTGCTGGCCGATAACGCCCGGCGCGATGCGGGAAAAATCATTCTCAACGGCGAGGAGATAAGCCAGTGGTCCGCTAAGCGTCTCGATACCCTTCGCGGTGCGCGAGTTAGCCTGGTTCCGCAGGACCCGGGTAATTCGCTCAACCCGGTGAAGACCATCGGTGCGCAGGTTGGAGAGATTATTCAGCTACACCAGAAAGTGACTCGCGCTCAGCGCGACGAGCAGGTGCTCGCCCTGCTGACAAAGGTCGGCCTGAGCCATCCCGAACAGCGCATGAACCAGTATCCGCACCAGCTCTCCGGCGGGATGAAACAGCGCGTGCTGATTGCCATCGCAATAGCGCTGCGCCCGGACGTCATCATTGCCGATGAGCCTACCAGCGCGCTGGACGTGACGGTGCAAAAACGCATTCTCGACCTGCTGGATATCCTGCGCCGGGAATCGGGTACCGCCGTTCTGTTTGTCACCCACGATCTCGCGCTTGCCGCTGAGCGCGCGGACAGGCTGCTGGTTTTTCGCGATGGCGAGGTTCAGGAGCAGGGAAACACCGCCGATATCGTGCGCACGCCGCAGCACGCCTACACCCGTCAGCTGTTAAGCGATCTCCAGGGCCAGCGCCTGACCATTGCCCCGGTGGCAGGTCTGCCGCTCGCGTCACCGACCATTCGCGCCCGCGCCATCAGCAAACAATTCTCCCTGGGCAAAGGCCATCAGCTTCAGGCGCTGGATCGGGTAACGTTTGACGTCAGGCGCGGCAGCACGCATGCGCTGGTGGGTGAGTCCGGCTCCGGAAAAACCACCCTCGCCCGTATTTTGCTGGGTTTTGAACAGGCCGACAGCGGACAGGTCATTATTGATGATATTGATGCCACTACGCTTAGCCGCGAGGCCCGTCGCCAGCTGCGCCAGAAGATCCAGTTTGTCTACCAGAACCCGTTTGCCTCTCTCGACCCGCGTCAGACGCTGTTTGAGATCATCGAAGAACCTCTGAAGAACTTTTCTCGCCTCAGTAAGGCGGAGCGAAAGGTCCGGGTGGAGACCGTGGCGCAGCGGGTTGCCCTGCCCGTCGATATTCTGAGCCGCACTGCCCGTGAGCTTTCAGGCGGGCAGCGCCAGCGCGTGGCTATCGCGCGGGCGCTGATCCTGGAGCCGACCATTCTGGTGCTGGACGAAGCCACCTCCGCGCTGGACGTCACCGTGCAGGCGCAGATCCTGGCTCTGCTTCAGCAGCTGCAGCAGCAACTGGGGTTGACCTATCTCTTTATTACGCACGATCTGTCCACGGTTCGCCGAATCGCCCACAGCGTCACGGTGCTGCGCAGCGGTCAGGTGGTCGAACAGGGCGACGTCGGAACCTTATTCACGTCGCCACAGAACGACTATACCCGCGAGCTGATTGCCGCCATTCCCCATTTTTCACCCGCTACAGAGGAGTTCGCATGACGCGAAAACGCCTGGGATTTTTCACCCGCCTGCTTGACGACGCTACGCCGAAGGAGCGCTATCGCCTGGCAACTGAACAGATCCGCCACGCCGAACGCCACGGTTTTGACAGCGCCTGGATTGCACAGCACCACTTCCACGAAAGCGAAGGTGGCCTGCCGTCGCCGCTGCTGTTTCTGGCACACGTCGCCGCGCATACGGAAACCATTCGCCTGGGCACGGCCATCATTACCCTGCCGATGGAAAACCCGCTGCGTGTGGCGGAAGATGCCGCCGTGCTGGATCTGCTTGCAGACGGACGCCTGGAAGTAGGCTTTGGCTCAGGCGGCACGCCGACCTCTTTTCTGCCGTTCGGCCTGACGTTTGAAGAACGTGCGACCGCGTTTGCCGAGAACCTGCATGTGATCCAAAGCGCCTGGCACGGGGATTCGCTCACCCATCCGGATAACCACCTGTACCCGCCAGCGCCACAGCTGGCTGACCGTATCTGGATAGCCACCTTCTCAGTTGACGGTGCCGTTCGCGCCGCGCAGGCCGGACACGGTTTAATGCTCTCCCGCACGCAGCCGCGCCCGGCAGATCGGCTGGATTTAACGCTCGACGCGATCCAGAACCCGATTGTGGATGCCTACCTCGATGCGCTGCCATCAGGCATCGCCCCGCGTATTCTGGCCTCCCGTACAGCCTTCGTCGCTGACAGCGATGACTATGCGCTCAGAGTCGCAACGCCGGGTCTCGCGAAACAAGCTCAGCAGCATCGCGCTGCCGGATACACGGTCAAAGGTGACAACGTCACTGATTATCGTCGTCAGTTCGATGCCCATATCGGTTCGCCTGATACGGTGCTGCGTTCACTTAATGCGGATTCCATTCTCAGGCGCGCCACGGATATCTCATTCCAGGTCCATTCGGTCGAGCCCACCCATCGAGACACGCTGCGCTCCATCGGACTGATCGCCGAACATATTGCCCCCCACATCCTTTGAGGAGACACCTATGTCATTAAGTCAGGACATTCTCGCCGAGCTGGCGGAAATTAAACCCGGTTCCCCTCTGGCAGAGGCGCGCGCCACGCGTGATGCCGCCACACGACACGCGCAGGGCAGCTACGAAATTCTCTTCAGCCAGCAGGACACCGATTTCCCACTCGATGAACGCTTCACTGTGGCAGCAAAAGTTGCCAGATGGCACAACGCAGAGGCGCTGGCCGCGCACTACGCAGGGTTTGGCCTGGCCGATCCGACCACGGAACGGCTGACCCCGGCGCTGAGCTTCGCGCGTCTGCTGACGTTCTCACCCGTCGAAGCGACGCCTGCAGCGTTAAAGGCGCTGACCCAGGCGGGATGGAGCAAGGAAGGCATTGTTACCCTAGCGCAGCTCGTCGCATTTGTGAGCTTCCAGAGTCGACTCATCACCGGACTGCGGCTGCTGAACGACAGGCCCGTCGCCAAAAGCGATGCGCCGGTGACGGCAGGCATCTGGCACACGACCGCAACAACGGTCACCGGAAAGGCGGCACCCGTCGCGTTTACCCAGCAGGAGCTGGGATGGGAACCGTGGATAGCGGCCAAACCGCTGGCGGATTTCCGTGACGATGAGGTTGCCATTCTGGCGAAATTTGGCCATACCGATTCTGACTACTTCCGCCTGCTGGGGAGCAACCTGCCGGTGCTTGAACAGCGCACGCTGACCGATAAAGGAATTTTTTATACATCGGGGGGATTACCGCGCGCCGAGCGCGAGCTGGCCGCAACGGTCGCCAGTAAAATCAACGGCTGCATTTACTGCGCATCTGTCCATGCGCGTAAAGCCAGCCAGCTGTCAAAGGATGACGCTGCGGTAGAGGCGCTTCTGGCGGTGCGTCCCGGGCAATCCCTGAGCGACGGGCAGTCTGCGCGCTGGCAGGCGGAGATCAATTTTGCAGCGGCGCTGTCGGTTACGCCGCCTGCCGCCACGCCGCTGCACCTTGCCGCGCTGGAAAAAGAGGGGCTGGATACCCTGGCGCAGCTTGATCTGGTGCAGTCCGCCGCGTTCTTCGCCTGGGCCAACCGCCTGATGCTGACGCTGGGAGAGCCCTGGCTAGCATGACTCCATCAGGCTAGCGCGCGAGCGTTAGCCTGAGCCTGTCTGGCCCGCAGATGGCCGTAGATCAGCAGCGAACTCATGGCCGAAAACGAAAGGAGTGCGGCAGGCAGCGTGACATAACTCCAGCTAAAGCCAAGCGTAATCATCATGCCGCCGAAAAATGCGCCAACCGCACTGCCGAGATTAAATGCCATCTGACCGCCTGCGGCACCCAGCATCTCACCGCCCTTCGCATTCTGCAGGAGCAGAATTTGCAGCGGCGCAGAGAGCGCGAACAGCCCGGCACAGCAGATAAACCCCATGACCAACGAGGCCGTTTTCAGTTCACCAAAGGCAAAAAGCAGCAGCAGAGAAGTCACAATCACCATGTCGGTGGTGGCCGCAATGCGCAGCGGGCTAAAGCGACCCGAGAGTTTGCCACTCAACAGATTGCCCAACACCATACCAAGTCCCATCAACATCATGATGGCTGTCATCACCCCTTCGGTGAAGCCGGAGACGTTGACCATAAATGGTTTAACGAAACTGAACCAGGCAAAAACCCCGGCGTTGCCAAACATGGTGGCAGCAAAAATCAGCCAGGGTTCTGGTTTTTTAAGGAAGTGGAACTGCTCGGTCAATTTGATTTCTGATGTGTCGTGGATATCCGGTACCCAGAGCAGAACCGAGAGGATCACCAGCGCATCGAACACTGCAATCAGGAAAAAGGTATAGCGCCAGCTGAATTCGTGCCCCAGCCAGGTGCCCAGCGGAACGCCCACCAGGTTAGCCACCGTCATGCCGGCGATCATTCCGGCCACCGCGACCGTCACCTTCCCCGGTGGCGCAATTTTGGAGAGGATAATCGCCCCGACGCCGAAAATCGCGCCGTGAGGGAATCCTGAAATTAAGCGTCCCGTCGCCAGCCAGAAATATGACGTTGAAAAGGTAAACAGGGCGTTTCCGACGGCGGATATCGCCACCAGAAACAGCAGCGTAGTCTTTAAAGAGAGCTTGCCCGAAAACAGCGCCATAATCGGCGCGCCAATCACCACCCCGAAGGCATAAAACGAGATCATATTCCCGGCAGAGGGAATTGAAATCCCGGTGTCATGGGCCAGCTCGGTTAACACTCCCAAAATGCCAAATTCAGCCATTCCCAGACCAAAGGTGCTCAGCGCCAACGAAAAAATTGTCTTTTTCATACTTCAACCACTGGTTAATCACTCGCGACGGGCATTATTGAATAATCTTGTATGGTGAGCCAGTTCAAATGAACTGGCTGACACGTTAATCCATTAATTCAGATGCTTTATCCAATATTTTTTTAAATCTGGTGAGAGGGTTTGAGGTGTAGTTTTTACAATGCGCTTTCTGCCGCTGCTTTAGCGCGTGTAATAGCGCCAGTATTGAAAATTGGATGCTCGTGATTGTTCGTTATGTCACGAACGCGGTAGATTTTCCATGCATCACCTTCACGACGAAGAAATACTTCAAGGTGTATGCTTCTCCCGCCACCCGCCCCCTCAATGACCTGGACTACTTCACCGTTTAAAAATGGTCTTGCGTTTTCCACTCGTAACGCAGGTATCCATTCGCGAGAGTAATCCTGAGTATATGTAAAATAGTCGGACTCTATTAACTCTTGTTCAGAGATTTCCTGAATGGCACCAATGCGAACAATAGTATCAGCAGAAACATATTTACGCAGTTCGTCGGCAGGGTAAGGCCTGGCTTCATCACTGCCGAATGCGGAAAGATAGGATTTATAAAATGATTTGGTAGTGTCTTGCGCACTCTGATCATGATTGGCTGTCGAACTACATCCCACTAACAACATACCGAGTAATATAAATATCCTTTTCATCAATGCATCCTGTAAATTTTAAAGGTTGGTTGCATTTTGCGATACCCCGGCCCTGAATTCCGCCCCACAATCTTTTGCATAATCTGTGTTCGGTACCTTAACACCTCCAGCCAGCATGGCCAGGCGGGTAAATTTAGCACATTCACTATGAGAGTGCCCCAGAGCGTGTGAACGGAGATACGAAACTGCAGCTTCTTTATTCCAACTCATTCTTAGTTCCTTTAAGTAAATAAGAATGAAATTATCCCATTAACCACACAATGTGAGCGGTATTAAAAGTGCTGATTTTGTTGCGTCCGCGACGATCTATTACACTTCATAGTGCGGCCTCGCTTTTTTCCCGCGCCGGATAACCTGAGGATGACAATCATGGGAAGCAAAAAGAAAACCAGTGCCACTGTTGATGTCGTAAAAAATGCACCGCTAAAAACCAAAGAGTATGAGCAAGAGCTTCGTCGCCTGCACGTTGAACTGGTTAAGCTCCAGCAATGGGTTGTCGCCAAAGGACTCAAAGTGTGTATTGTTTTTGAAGGACGGGACGGCGCCGGCAAAGGCGGTACCATTAAAGCGATCACCGAGCGCGTCAGTCCACGCGTGTTCCGCGTGGTTGCCCTTCCCGCGCCAACCGAGAAAGAGAAAACCCAGCTCTATTTTCAACGTTATGTTCCCCATTTGCCTGCCGCCGGGGAGATCGTCATATTTGACAGAAGCTGGTACAACCGCGCGGGTGTCGAGCGGGTAATGGGATTTTGCACCCCTGAGCAAGTTGAGAAGTTCCTTGACGGCACGCCAGTGATGGAAAAAGCGATGGTGGATGCAGGGATCATCCTGCTGAAGTACTGGCTGGAGGTGACGCCGAAAGAGCAGGAGCGCCGTCTGCGTGACCGCATTAACGATGGTCGTAAAATCTGGAAGCTGTCACCGATGGATATTAAATCCTTTAACCTGTGGGACGAGTATACCCTTGCGCGCGACGCAATGTTTGAAGCCACCGATACCGCCTGGGCGCCGTGGTTTGTGGCGCGTTCAGAAGATAAAAAACGCGTGCGCCTGAATATTATTTCGCACCTGCTTACGCAAATCCCGTATAAAGAAATTCATGTCGACAAGGTGGATTTACCGAAACGTAAAATCGGCAAAGTGAAACCCACCAAATACCCGTTCCGGTATGTTGAAGAGCGGTTCTGAAATTACTGGAATACGCCTCGCAGAATGTAGATTACCAGGGGGTAAAGTATTGTTTTTTGTTGGCTGCGGTTGATAATAACCGCACCAACAAAGGAGCTTAAAATGAAACCAAACCGAAGCAAAGACTATGGTAAAAGGGAGAGCGTGGCGAGTGGAGTCTCCCGTGAAGCCCAGACACAAGAGGCGCAAAGACGACAGCATCAGCAAGATAAAGAGTTCATAAGAGCCATGAATGAATTTACGGCTAAAGCGGGATTATTATCAGACGATCCTTTCTTTGGAGGGATTTAATGTGCTTTCAGTTTGACGTTTACCGTAACCCTTCAGAGAGAACCCGGGACTATCAACCTTATTTTATGATAATTCAACATGACTATTATGATGATTTATCAACAAGACTGATTATTCCATTAAGTTACCACAATTATTTATGTGGACATATCAACGCCGCGGCGCCCTTAGTGAATATTGATTTTGAGCGATATTTTCTTAACACCGCTGGCATAACACACGTGGAGAAAAAGAAACTAAATAATAAAAATTATGTATGCAATCTTCGCAGCGCGAGGAGTACTGTGATTGCAGCGATAGATGCGTTAGTGACCAATACATAACGTAGGCCCGCGCAAGTGCAGCGCCGCCGGGCAAAGCCGACGGCGCAGGTCTTACTTCATGCCTTCCGTACTTTCCTGTTTCGCTTCCAGACGTTCCACATCACGATACCAGCGCGGGTGGTGTTTTTGCGCCCAGCGGCGGCTCACCTTCCCTTCAATCATGCCTTTAATCGACCCTTTAACCCAGAATGCCATATACATATGGATCAGGATGGCGTGGATCAGAATGATGGCCGACGTCGCGTGGATCAGCAGCGCGTAGCGCACCGCCTGAATAGGGAAGTAGTGTGCAAAATACGGACGCCAGATAATCACGCCGGTCACCAGCAGCACAAAAATCATGCTCATGATGGTCCAGAACATCATCTTCTGCCCTGCGTTGTATTTGCCCACTTTCGCGACTTTATGCTCGTTACCCTTCAGGACTTCGACGATCCCTTTCACCCATGGGATATCCTGCTTGTCCGGGATGTTGTGATGGACAAAGCGCACGAACATCAACATCAGCACCCCGAAAATCAGCACGCCGAAAAACGGGTGCAGAATACGCCCCATTTGCGGAGTACCGAAGGTTTCGGTCAGCCACTGCAGCGTCGGGAAGAAGAACGAAATCCCCGACACCGCCACCAGGAAGAAGCAGATCACCACCGTCCAGTGACAGGCGCGGTCGACAAACTTCGTGCGCACGATCATTTTCGACTTACTCATGATGATCCTCCTCGTCGTCTACCTCTTTGTTTGGCCCAATCCCAATGTAGTGATAAATCAGCCCGGCAAAGGTGGCGATAAAGCCCGCCGCTGAGAGCGGTTTAAGCGCCCCTTTCCACAGATTGATGGACGTATCGATCGCCGGATCCTTCGGTAAGTTGTGGTACAGCTCCGGCTGGTCGTTATGGTGCAGCACATACATTACGTGCGTGCCGCCCACACCCTGCGGATTATAAATACCGGCCTTGTCGTAACCGCGTGCTTTCAGCTTGTCTACCCGCGCCTGCGCCACGTCCAGCATCTCTTTTTTGGTGCCGAAGTGGATAGCGCCGGTCGGGCAGGTCTTCACACAGGCTGGCTCCTGCCCGACGCTGACGCGGTCCACGCACAAGGTGCATTTGTATACCCGGTTATCCTCTTTATTGAGGCGCGGGATATTAAACGGACAACCCGCAATGCAGTACCCGCAGCCGATGCAGTTATCCTGCTGGAAGTCGACGATCCCGTTGGCGTACTGAATAATCGCGCCGGCAGACGGGCACGCCTTCAGGCAGCCCGGATCTTCACAGTGCATGCAGCCATCTTTGCGGATCAGCCACTCCAGCCTGCCGTTCTGCTCGGTTTCGCTAAAGCGCATTACTGTCCAGGATTTGGCGCTCAGATCCGCCGGGTTATCGTAAACCCCTACGCAGTGCCCAATGTTGTCGCGGATATCGTTCCACTCCGAGCACGCCACCTGGCAGGCCTTGCAGCCCACGCAGGAGGAGACATCGATAAGCTTGGCGACCTCTGCCTTGTAGTCCCGCGCGCGGGGCGCGGGAGTTATCGGGTTAGTCGCGGAGCGTTTGATAACGTCTTGTGTTTCCATCGCCATGTAATCGCTCCTTACGCTTTCTCGATGTTAACCAGAAACGCCTTGTACTCCGGCGTTTGCGAGTTGGAATCGCCAACGTTTGGCGTCAGGGTATTGGCGATGTAGCCTTTCTGCGCCACGCCCTCAAAGCCCCAGTGCAGCGGAATACCGACGGTTTCCACCTGCTGCCCGTTCACGTTCAGAGATTGCAAGCGGCGAGTGACTACCGCCACTGCGCGAATAAAGCCGCGCTTGCTGCTCACCTTCACGCGGTCGCCGTTGGCAATGCCCTTCGCTTTTGCCAGGGTTTCGCTTATCTCCACAAACTGTTCCGGCTGGGCGATGGCATTAAGCCGCGCATGCTTGGTCCAGGTGTGGAAGTGCTCGGTCAGGCGATAGGTGGTCCCCACGTACGGGAACTTATCCTTCTTACCTAAACGCAGCACATCGTCCTCATAGATACGCACCACCGGGCTGGAGACCACGTTTGGATGCAGCGGGTTGGTGCCGAGCGGCGTTTCCATCGGCTCGTAGTGTTCCGGGAACGGCCCTTCCGCCAGCTTGTTGAGGGCAAACAGGCGTCCCAGCCCTTCCGGCTGCATGATAAACGGCCCGGTGTTGCTGCCCGGCGCGGCGGTGTTGTAGTCCGGGATATCGTTCCCCGTCCATTTTGTCCCGTTCCACTGAATCAGCATCCGTTTCGGATCCCACGCTTTACCGTCGATATCCGCCGAGGCACGGTTGTAAAGCACACGACGGTTCAGTGGCCATGCCCATGCCCAGCCCAACGTATTGCCCAGCCCGGACGGGTCAGCGTTATCACGGTTAGCCATCTGGTTACCCTGCTCCGTCCAGCTACCGGCGTAGATCCAGCAGGAAGACGCCGTCGTGCCGTCGTCGCGCAGCAGCGCGAAGCTGTTCAGCAGTTGGCCTTTCTTCGCCACCAGGTTGCCCTTAGCGTCATAGAGATCCGCCAGCGCAACGCCATTGTTCTCTTTGGCGACTTCCTCTGACTCAGGATGGTCAGGCTGCTTGTAGTTCCAGCTCATCATCAGCAGCGGCTCAGCGCCTTTGCCGCCTTCGGTGCGGTACATTTCGCGCAGGCGATGGTAAATCCCGGCCAGGATCTCGCCGTCGTTACGCGCTTCGCCCGGAGCGTCCTGGCCTTTCCAGTGCCACTGCAGCCAGCGGCCAGAGTTAGCAATAGACCCGTCTTCTTCCGCAAAGCAGGTGGACGGCAGGCGGAACACTTCGGTCTGAATGGATACGGTATCGACATCGTTCATCTCGCCGTGGTTCTGCCAGAAGTTAGAGGTCTCAGTGACCAGCGGGTCGATAACCACCATGTACTTGAGCTTGCTCAGGCTGCGCACAACCTTGTTTTTATCCGGGAACGAGGCCACCGGGTTGAAGCCCTGGCAGATGTAACCCGTGACGTTGCCTTTATCCATCATGTTGAAATACTTGATGACGTCGTACGCCTGATCCCATTTTGGTAGCCAATCGAAGCCCCAGTCGTTCTCTTTTTGCGCCGCGTCGCCGTAGAAGGATTTCATCAGGCTGACGTAGAACTTCGGATAGTTGCTCCAGTAGTTCACCTGATCCGGCAGCGTCGTTTTTGGCGTATTGGCCTCAAGATACGTTTGCAGATCCGCCTGCTTTTCAGACGGCAGCGTCAGGTAGCCCGGCAGGCTGGTCGACAGTAAACCAAGATCCGTTAAGCCCTGAATATTGGAGTGACCACGCAGGGCGTTAACACCACCACCGGCCATCCCCATATTGCCGAGCAGCAGCTGGATCATCGCCATGGTACGGATGTTTTGCGCACCAACGGTATGCTGCGTCCAGCCCAGCGCATACAGGAACGTGGTGGTTCTGTCGGCGGCACTGGTTGAGGCCAGCACCTCGCAGACTTTCAGGAAGTCCGCTTTCGGCGTGCCGCAGATGTTTTCCACCACCTCCGGCGTATAGCGGGAGACGTGCTGCTTCAGCAGGTTCCACACGCAGCGCGGGTGCGTCAGGGTTTCATCCCGCAGCGCATAGCCGTTTTCATCGAACTGATAGTTCCAGGTCGTTTTATCGTACTGGCGTTTTTCAGCGTCATAGCCGCTAAACAACCCGTTATCGAAGGCAAAATCATCCCGCACCAGCAGGTTCGCGTTGGTGTAGTGCTTAACGTATTCCGCGTTAATTTTGTTGTTTTCGATCAGGTACAGCAGCACGCCGGACAGGAACGTAATGTCCGTACCGGAGCGGATCGGCGCATAGATATCGGCCACCGATGCCGTACGCGTAAAGCGCGGATCGACGACGATAAGCATCGCATCATTGTTATTTTTCGCTTCCATCGCCCAGCGGAACCCCACCGGATGAGCTTCAGCGGCGTTACCGCCCATCACCACCACGACGTTAGCGTTTTTGATATCAACCCAGTGGTTGGTCATCGCACCGCGACCAAATGTTGGAGCAAGACTTGCTACCGTTGGTCCGTGTCAGACGCGCGCCTGGTTGTCTACCGCCAGCATGCCGAGAGAGCGCACAAATTTTTGCGTCAGCATGCCGGTTTCATTACTCGCCGCAGACGCGCACAGCATCCCGGTGGAAAGCCAGCGGTTAACCGTTACGCCCTGAGTATTCTTTTCAATAAAGTTGGTATCGCGGTCGGATTTCATTAATTTGGCGATGCGGGAGAAGGCCTCGTCCCAGGAGATACGCTGCCACTTGTCGGAACCCGGCGCGCGGTATTCCGGGTAGCGCAGGCGGTTTTCGCTGTGAACGTAGTCCAGCAGCCCCGCCCCTTTCGGGCAAAGCGCTCCGCGGCTCACCGGATGATCCGGATCCCCTTCAATATGGTAAATCGCTTCTCTGGCGTTCTTCGCGCCATCGCCCAGGCTATACATTAAAAGCCCACAACCCACGGAGCAGTATGTGCAGGTGTTACGGATCTCTTTTGCGCGCAGCAGCTTATAGTTGCGTGCCTGAGCCAGCGCCATTTTGGGAGCAAATCCCAACATGGCTGCCGTTGTTCCGGCCATACCGCCCGCGCAGATTTTAAAAAATTGTCTGCGGCTGACGTCCATTGTTGTCCTCGTTTTCATATAAGACTTCGCGCCGCAAACTAGCAGTAACTCCCCTGATTTTTTTGCGTCAAATCAAGGTCATCTGTCTTCACCCCCTTAATAGTCACCACCGGTACATTTAAATACCCCTTTTTGATTAACGGTTTAAGAGAATAATTGGCGACAGCGTCAGGATGAATGCGATACATTTTTCCTTTGATTTTTATTGCAATGGCGAAGTAATGGACAGAAAAAAAGCAACGCTTATTGGGCTGGCGGCAATACTGTTATGGAGCACGATGGTTGGGCTCATTCGCAGCGTGAGCGAGGGGTTAGGGCCAGTAGGCGGTGCGGCAATGATCTACACCGTCAGTGGATTATTGTGTCTGGTGACGGTGGGATTTCCTGATATCCGCAAATTCTCGCCACGCTATCTTATTGCAGGCAGCGTGCTGTTTGTCAGCTATGAAATTTGCCTGGCACTCTCGTTGGGCTATGCCGCAACGCGATCGCAGGCCATTGAGGTCGGCATGGTCAATTATCTGTGGCCGAGCCTGACGATTGTATTTGCCATTTTGTTCAACGGGCAAAAATCAACTCTGTGGGTGATCCCCGGCTTAGCCATCTCATTACTGGGCGTCTGCTGGGTATTAGGCGGTGAACAGGGATTACATCTTGAGGAGATCACCCGCAATATCGTTTCCAGTCCACTGAGTTATGCGCTGGCGTTTGCCGGGGCATTTATCTGGGCGGCCTACTGCACCGTAACCAGCAAATTTGCCAAAGGGCAAAACGGTATTACCCTTTTTGTTTTGCTGACTGCGTTGAGTCTTTGGGTGAAATATGCCCTTAGCGAGCAGCCAGAAATGGTATTCAGTGTCCCGGTTGTCGTGAAGCTATTAATGTGCGGTGTTGCTCTGGGTTTTGGCTATGCCTCATGGAATATCGGTATTCTCCATGGCAACGTCACGGTACTTGCCGCCGTATCCTATTTTACCCCTGTACTTTCTGCCGCTCTGGCTGCCGCCCTGCTGAGCTCTCCACTCTCTTTCTCGTTCTGGCAAGGTGCGCTGATGGTCTGCGCCGGGTCGCTGCTTTGCTGGTTCGCGACACGAAAATAAGGGTCCGTCGCTCTGCCGGGAGGCCTGTAACCCGGCAGAAAATTAACATAAATTTAATATGTGATCGCACGTCAAAATATTCATAAGCTCATTAGAGAATGTGTTTAAATTCTGTTTATATTATCGTTGTTTCGCATTCCCCCCTCCTCTCTTCTTGACATAAACTGACACCGTAGCGCAATTACTCTCCTGCGAATATTAACAACCTTAATAGCACAAAGTGCAATAGTGTGTTTCTGTGTGTTTCTGTGTATTTCTGTGTATTTCAGCAAAAAACACGGTAATTACGTGCATTCAATAACCTAACACAATGATTTACGGTAAACAGCTAAGCTTAATTCTACAAAATGCACCGATAAAATTGATAGTAACATAACTAAATTAAACCATTAAAAAACTATATTGCGGATAATAGATCTGATAAGAAAATATACAAAACCCGGTTAAACACTCTTCATTTCATTCTGTTTAGCGACCATTTATCCGATCTCGATCACACTAAAGGAAATTATTAGCAATAATTTGAAACTTATTATTGAAAGGCAACTACAACATTTTTAAAAATAGCATGCCATTGACGAACAGCCTCGTTTAGAAATCGTTCGAAGTGGCTCAGGAAATACTTAAGAAAATTATAAGGAATATTTAAGATGAAACTTAAATTAGTTGCAGTGGCAGTGACTTCCATGTTGGCAGCAGGCGTTGTTAACGCTGCTGAAATTTATAACAAAGACGGTAACAAGCTGGATCTGTACGGTAAAGTAACAGGTCTGCACTATTTCTCTGATGACACCAGCAACGACGGCGACAAAACCTACGTACGTCTGGGCTTCAAAGGTGAAACTCAGATCAACGACCAGATGTCCGGTTACGGTCAGTGGGAATATGAATTCAAAGGCAACAACGATGAAAGCAACGGCGACAAAGGCAACAAAACGCGTCTGGCTTTCGCTGGTCTGAAATTCAACGAATTCGGTTCTTTCGACTACGGTCGTAACTACGGTGTTGCTTACGACATCGGCGCATGGACTGACGTTCTGCCAGAGTTCGGTGGTGATACCTGGACGCAGACTGATGGCTTCATGACTCAGCGTGCCACTGGCGTTGCAACCTACCGTAACACCGACTTCTTCGGTCTGGTTGACGGTCTGAACTTTGCCGCTCAGTACCAGGGTAAAAACAACAAGCGCGACATCACCGAAGCGAACGGTGACGGTTGGGGCTTGTCTTCTACCTATGAAATGGACGGTTTCGGCGTGGGTGCAACCTATGCGAAATCTGACCGTACCAACAATCAGGTTCGTGCTGGTGAAGTGGCTAATACCATGAACGCTGGCGGTGACAACGCAGAAGTTTGGGCCGCTGGCCTGAAATACGATGCAAACAACATCTACCTGGCAAGCACCTACTCTGAAACCCGCAATATGACCAACTTCGGTAAAGGTTATATCGCGAACAAAGCTCAGAACTTTGAAGTTGTTGCTCAGTACCAGTTCGATTTCGGTCTGCGTCCATCCGTTGCTTACCTGAAATCCAAAGGTAAAGACATCGGTACTTATGGCGACCAGGATCTGGTTGAATACGTTGATGTTGGCGCGACTTACTACTTCAACAAGAACATGTCTACCTACGTTGATTACAAAATCAACCTGCTGGACGACAACAAGTTCACCAAAGCTGCGGGTATTGCTACCGACAACATCGTTGCTCTGGGTCTGACTTACCAGTTCTAAGATTTGTCAGTATAAAAAGGCCAGCCTTCGTGGCTGGCTTTTTTTATACCGTTTGACTGGCGTAATAAAGGAGCACGCCATGCACATATTCAAAGGACGCTGTCTATGCGGGATGAGCCAATTCAGCGTTTCCCTCAACAATTTCGACGTCTATGCCTGCCACTGCACGCAATGTCAGAAGTGGTCAGGCGGAATTGCCATGTATCTGGAAGCCGCGGGTAAACCGCTTGTGGAGCAAGACTCGATTGCCCCTTCTCACTTCTCGTCCTCTGCGCGAGGAGAACGCTGGTTCTGTCCGGGGTGTGGTTGTCCTCTGTGGTTCAAGCTGACCTCAACAGCACGCTATTTTATTCCATGGACATTACTTGAGATGAGCGAAGATGAACGACGTCGGCTGGTGCTCGCCGCTGAAATCTATACCGAAACCCAGCCCGCATTCTTTGGTCTGACCGGACAATATGCGCGCTACAGCGGTTCAGAAATTGAAGCCATGGATAAGCACTGTTTGCTTACCTCATAGGAGATTCTCCCCCGCGGCCCGACGAAGCCAGTTTTGCAGTAGCTTACCGTCCTCGGTCATCTCCGAATCCGAACGAACACAGAGGTAGTAGTCGCGCCCGTCATCAATGGGTAAGTCAAATATCTTCACCAGCTCACCACTCTCAAGATAAGGCGCGATCAGCGGCTCACGCATCAACGCGCAGCCCAGCCCGGCCTGTACTCCCGCCAGCGTCAAAAGTCCGTCCTCAAACAGGGGGCCACTGCGCCGCAGAGGGCGTTTCACTCCCTGTAACAGGAACCACTGTGACCATGTGATGCGCTCCTCATCGTGCAGCAACGGCATTTGCAGCAGTTGCTCTGGCGTGTCGATATGGCCATGAATGCGCAAAAATGCACGGCTGCATACAGGCACCATCTGACCGGAGATCAATTTTTCACTCTGATATCCCGCCCACTGACCGTTGCCGAAGCGAATCGACATATCCGACGCATCGCTCAGATAGTTACGATGATTGGCATACACTACGTTGATCTCGGTTTGCGGATTGGCACGCATAAAAGCAGGCAGACGCGGGATAAACCACCCCATGCCAAAAAGCGGGATCAGGCTGATGGTGACCTGACGCGTTTGCGCCTGTTCAGCCAGATGCTCCGTTGCCTGGCGCAACACGTTAAAAGCCGCACGGATGGAGCGGTAATATTCACGTCCTTGCTGGCTCAGCACTAGCCTGCGCCCCTGGCGTTCCGTCAGCGGCATTTGCAGGAACCCTTCGAGCACCTTGAGCTGGTGACTGACAGCAGACGGTGAAATATCCAGCTCCTGTGCCGCCAGCGTAACACTGCCCAACCGGGCGATAGCTTCAAAAGCACGTACAGCCCGTAGCGGCGGATCATTGGCCAGTCGACTTTCTCCATAAATGGGTAGGCCAGGTGACTGTTCTGTTTTATTCATATGTTGATTTCTTTAGGCTTTATATCCGAAAACGGAATTTTTATATTTTCATATAAATCATAAAGATAAAACAATATCTGTTTATCATAAGAAATAATATATGTGTATTTTACAATTTATTTCATTTGTTGGATGGTAGCCGCAGAAAGAGCACTTTGCAGGAACCTACGTTGGATACATTCATACAACAACTGATCAACGGTGTGATGCTGGGAAGCATCTACGCGTTGATCGCGCTGGGCTATACCATGGTGTATGGCATTTTGCGCATTATTAACTTTGCCCATGGCGATATTCTGATGGTGGGTGCATTAACCACACTTTCTGCCATGAACATCCTCAACAATACTTTCCCGCACCTGCCGCTTCTGATTCAGCTCGGTTTTGCCTTGCTGATCGCCATGGCCGTTTGTGCCCTGCTGGCGATGGCCGTGGAGCGCTTTGCCTACCGACGCCTGCGTAACGCGCCGCGTCTGGCACCGCTGATCTCCGGGATTGGCGTCTCGGTGCTGCTGCAAACCGTGGCGATGATCGTCTGGACGCGCAACCCTCTGATGTTCCCTCAGATCCTGCCCATGGAACCGATTGCCGTGACGTCAGGAAGTGAACTGCATCCCCCTGCCATTGTGACCGTCACCGGCATTGTTACCGTGGTGCTGGCGCTTACAGTGATGACAGGGCTATGGCTGCTGGTGGAATACACCCGCCTGGGGCGCGGCATGCGCGCCGTGGCGGAAAACCCGCGCGTGGCTACGCTGATGGGGGTTAACCCCAATGCCATTATTACCCTGACGTTCGCCATTGGCGGCATCTTTGCCGCGCTGGCAGGCGTCATGATGGCCAGCAACTACGGCAACGCCAGCTTCTCGATGGGCTTTTTGCCCGGGATCAAAGCCTTTACCGCCGCCGTGCTGGGAGGCATTGGTAACATTCGTGGCGCCATGATTGGCGGGATCCTGCTCGGCATCATCGAAGCGCTGGGCGCAGGTTACCTGGGTGAACTGACCCACGGCGTCTTTGGCAGCAACTATCAGGACGTCTTTGCCTTCATCGTGCTGATTCTGGTACTGGTCTTCCGTCCGGCAGGTCTGCTGGGTGAGCGTGTGGCAAACCGAGCGTAAGGGATACTATGACAACCGTACAACTACAAACGCCGACCGCTACGCGCAAATTCTGGTCCGGTATGAGTTTGTTCTGCCTCGCGCTGCTGATTGCGCCAGTGGTTGCCAGCCAGCTCGGCGGAAATTACTGGGTGCGCGTCATCGACTTCGCCCTGCTCTACATCATGCTGGCGCTGGGGCTGAACATTGTGGTCGGTTACACCGGCCTGCTGGACATGGGCTTTATCGCCTTTTACGCAGTGGGTGCCTATCTGGCCGCCCTGCTGGCTTCACCGCACCTGCTTGAAGTGTTCCCGATCCTCGCGGTCTGGTTCCCGGACGGGCTGCACACGTCTTATCTGTTGATTATTCCCATAGCGGCACTGGTTGCAGCGGTGTGCGGCATCGTGCTCGGTGCGCCAACGTTAAAGCTTCGTGGGGATTATCTGGCGATCGTGACGCTGGGGTTTGGGGAGATCATCCGCATCCTGATGCGTAACCTCGACCGTCCGGTGAATATCACGAACGGTGCGAAAGGTATTACCGGCGTCGATACCCTGAATCTTTTCGGCCTGAAATTCAGCGGTGTGTATCACTGGTTCGGTTTTAAAGTGCCTGCCCTATGGCTGTGGTACTACCTACTGATGCTGGTGATTGTGGCCATTATTTTTGTTTGCCTGCGCCTGCAACACTCGCGTATTGGTCGCGCCTGGCATGCCATTCGTGAAGATGAGGATGTGGCCCGCGCGATGGGCATCAACGTCCGTAACTATAAGCTACTGGCCTTTGCGATGGGTGCCTCATTTGGCGGCGTGGCGGGTGCCTTGTTCGGCGCGTTTCAGGGCTTTGTCTCCCCGGAATCCTTCACGTTACAGGAATCCATTGCCGTGCTGGCGATGGTGGTGCTGGGCGGTATGGGGCATATTCCGGGCGTGATCCTCGGCGCGATACTGCTTACCGCCCTGCCGGAACTGCTGCGCAGTCAGGCAGCCCCGGTTCAGCAGGCGCTGTTCGGTACGGTGCTGATTGACCCCGAAGTGTTGCGTCAGCTGTTCTACGGCCTGGCGCTGGTGCTGGTCATGCTGGTTCGTCCTGCCGGGATCTGGCCGGTACGCCACAAGGAGGTGAATACATGAGTCTGTTAACCGTACGCAACATGTCCAAACGTTTCGGTGGGCTTACCGCCGTGGATGACGTTTCGATCGCCGTGAACAAGGGTGAAATCTACGGACTGATAGGTCCTAACGGGGCGGGAAAAACCACCTGCTTTAACCTGATCACCGGGCTTTATCCGGCGGACAGCGGTGAATTTTCAATCGCCGATAAGCCCTATTTCCCCAGACACATTGAGAAGGTCACCGCCGCCGGGATTGCGCGAACCTTCCAGAACGTGCGCCTCTTTAACGACATGTCGGTGCTGGAAAACGTAATGGTGGGTCGCCACGTGCGCACCCGTAACGGTCTTTGGGAAGCGCTGAGCCGCCACAAACGCGCCCGCGCAGAAGAAATGCAAACCCGTGAGCTGGCCTGGCACTGGCTGGAATACACCGGCATTGCGAAGTTCGCCCACTACCGTGCCTGCGATCTGGCCTACGGCCATCAGCGTCGACTTGAAATCGCCCGAGCGCTGGCAACCGACCCTCTGCTGCTGGCACTGGACGAACCCGCCGCCGGGATGAATGCAGCAGAAAAAGTAGCGCTTGGCGAGTTACTCATCCGACTACGTGATGACGGTAAAACCCTGCTGATGATTGAACATGACGTCAAGCTCGTGATGGGCATCTGCGATCGCCTGACGGTGCTGGATTACGGCAAAACGCTCGCCAGCGGCACGCCCGAGAGCGTTCGTCGCGACCCGGCAGTGATCGCCGCCTGGCTTGGAGGCAACGCCCATGTCTGAATTACTGAAAGTGGAACGCGTGGACGTGCATTACGGCGGTATTCAGGCCGTACGCGATGTCTCTTTTACCCTGCACGAGGGCGAGCAGGCCACGCTGATCGGCGCTAACGGTGCGGGTAAAAGCTCCACCGTGCGCGCCATTACCGGGCTGGAAAACTTTAGCGGTCGTATTGAATTCAACGGTAAAGCGGTGCGTAAGCACAAGCCCGAAACCCTGCTCCGTGACGGACTGGTGATGGTCCCGGAAGGCCGGGGAATCTTCTCCCGAATGACGGTGCTGGAAAACCTGCAGATGGGCGCCTGGCTCAGGCGTGACACTGTCACCGTAAAGCGCGAGATGAACGAGATTTTCGAGCGCTTCCCGCGTCTGGGCGAGCGCCAGCATCAACTTGCCGGGTTGCTGTCCGGCGGAGAGCAACAGCTGCTGGCCCTTAACCGCGCCCTGCTCAGTCGCCCGCGACTTTTGATCCTCGACGAACCCTCAATGGGACTTGCACCGAAGATGGTAGAAAACATTTTTGCCGTCATAGCCGGCCTGCGCGAGCGCGGCGTTGCCCTGCTGCTCATCGAACAAAACGCCCGCCTGGCGCTGGAAGTCACCGACAGCGCGTGGGTGATGGACAGTGGCAGCATTGTTCATCACGGCGAATCGAAAGCGCTGCTCAATGACGACCAGATTGCACAGATTTATTTGGGCGAAATGCCCGCTTAACAACACTAACCAGCATCAGGGAAATACAATGAAAACAGTAAAAATCAGCGCGCTCAGCGCCGCTATTCTGCTCGGTGGTTTTGCCTCAACGGGCGCATGGGCCGCCGACAGTGAAACCGTGGTTATCGGTCTGGCGGGCCCGCTCACTGGACCATCGGCCCGTATCGGTAAAGATCTGGAGAATGGCGCACAGCTGGCGATTGATGACATCAACAAGCAGCACCCGACCATCGGCGGCAAAGCGGTGACATTCAAACTGCAGTCCGAAGACGATCAGTCTGACCCGCGCACCGCCGTGGCCGTGGCGCAACGTCTGGTGGATAGCGGCGTGGCGGGCGTTGTCGGTCACTGGAACACCGGTACCAGTATTCCGGCTGCGCGTGTGTATCACGATGCCGGTATCGCTCAGGTTGCGCCCGTAGCGACCGGTCACGCCTATACCAAACAGGGTTTCGATACCAGCTTCCGCGTGATGGGCCACGACGATGACGGCGGCCAGTTGGCCGGACAGTACGCGGTAAATACCCTGAAAGCGAAACGCATTGCGGTGATTGACGACCGTACCGCGTTTGGTCAGGGGCTGGCGGACCAGTTCATTAAATCGCTGGAAGCACAGGGCGTGAAGGTTGTCGATCGTCAGTACGTTGATGACAAAACGGTGGACTTCAGCGCCGTACTGACCGCCATCCGGAGTAAAAACGCCGATCTGATCTTCTTCGGCGGCGTCGACAGCCAGGCCGCACCGCTGGCGCGTCGTATCAAACAGCTGGGCATGAACGCCACGCTGATGGGCGCAGGCGGATTTGTCAGCCAGACGTTCCTGCAGCTGGCGCAGAAAGAAGGCGAAGGCGTGGTCGCGCTGGAGCCGGGTCTGCCCGTTGACCAGATGCCGGGTGGAAAGGCATTCGAACAGGCCTATCAGGCCCGCTACCACACCCATATCGAACTGCACGCCCCGTTCGCCTATGACGCCACCCGCGTGCTGGTTGCGGCGATGGAAAAAGCAGATTCCGTTGAGCCGTCCGAATATCTGCCCGCCCTGCGCGCCATCAGCTACTCCGGCGTCACCGGCCAGATAGCGTTTGATAAAGAAGGTAACCTGAAATCGCCGTCTTTCACCGTTTACAAAGTTGTCGACGGCAAATGGCAGCCGCAAACCGTGCTGGGTGGCACAAAAGCGAAGTAACGCAGTGAGGGCAATGTGATGAGTGATAATAACGAGCTGGGCATTCTCGCCCGCCGCAAAATTGAAGCAGAAATTATTAAGCCAATTTATGAAATCCTGGTGCGCGAGATAGGGAAAACCCGCGCCCAGGCGGTCATTGGTGAGGCCATTGAGCAGGCCGCGATTGACGCAGGCAAAGCGTTTGCCAGCAAAGAACCCAACGGCGCGGACGTAAAGAGTTTTATCGCACTGCAATATCTGTGGGAGAAAGATAACGCGCTTGAGGTGAAGGTGATTGACGCCGACGACCAGCAGTACAACTACAACGTGACCCGTTGCCGCTACGCGGAGATGTATCACGAAATGGGGCTGGGCGAGATTGGTCATCTGCTCTCCTGCGCGCGCGATGAAAAATTCATCGTTGGCTATGCACCGGACGTGGAACTGACCCGCACCACCACCATCATGCAGGGCGGTTCATGCTGTGATTTCCGCTACCGCAGCAGTAAGGACAAGACATGATCCGCGTCAACGCCGAACGACTGTGGTCAACGCTTGAGATGATGGCGCAGATCGGCGGCACGCCTGCCGGTGGCGTCACCCGTCTGGCACTGAGCGAGGAAGATCGTATTGCGCGAAACCTGCTGCGCGGCTGGGCGCTGGACGCGGGTTTCACCTGCGACGTCGACAGCATGGGCAATATGTTTATCCGTCGCCCGGGGAAAAACCCGCAGCTTGCCCCGGTCATGACGGGTTCACATGTGGATACCCAGCCGCAGGGCGGTAACTACGACGGTGTTTACGGCGTGCTGGCAGGGCTGGAGCTGCTGCGAACCCTTAACGATCATCACGTTGAGACTGAACGTGACGTTGTGCTGGTGAACTGGACTAACGAAGAAGGTGCGCGCTTTGCGCCAGCCATGCTCTCTTCAGGGGTCTGGACGGAGCAATTTAGCGAAGCGTACGCGCATGCCCGTGCGGATAACGATGGCATCACCGTGGGCGAAGCGCTGGATAGCATTGGCTACCGGGGTGAAATCCCTGCTCGCGCGTTTCCTGTTCACGCCTGCTACGAACTGCACATCGAGCAGGGACCGATCCTGGAAGATGAAGCCATCGATATCGGCTTAGTCCGCGCGGCAATGGGCCAGCGCTGGTTTACCCTGACGCTGGACGGATTTGCCGCCCACGCAGGCACCACGCCGATGCACAGCCGCCGCGACGCGCTGACCGCCTTCGCAGAGCTGGCGCTGAAGGTGGAAGAGATTGGCTATCGGCATGCCCCAGACGGACGCGCGACGATCGGTATGGCGCAGGTTACGCCAAACTCGCGCAACGTCGTGCCGTCTCGCGTGGAATGCAGCGTTGAGTTTCGCCACCCGGAGCAGCAGGCGCTGGAAACCATGGAGGCGGCGCTGCATAAGGTGGCTGAAAGCCTGAGCCTGCGCGGCGTGTCGGCTCTCGTTGAACGTATTTTTGACTACGCGCCCATCGCGTTTGATGCCGAATGCCTGGCTCGTACGGAGAAGGCCGTGGCGAAACTGGGCTATTCGTCGAAACCGATGGTCTCCGGCGCGGGTCACGACACCTGCTATGTCAGCAAAATTGCGCCCGCCAGCATGATCTTTATCCCCTGCGTGAAAGGCATTAGCCATAACGAAGCGGAAAGGATCCTGCCAGAATGGTCGGAGAAAGGGGCGAATGTGTTATTGCATAGTGTCCTGTCTGCGGCGCTTGAGAAATAGAATGGTGCGAAAGCAGAGGACCTCTGCTTTCGCCAGAGTCTACACGGCAACGCGTCGGCTGATTTCGACAACTCTGTCGCTGGGAAGGTGATAGTGGTTGATGACGTGCGTGCAGTTGCGCTTCATGAAAGCAAAAATATGCCGTTGCCATGCTGCCATACCCGCGGTTCCATCACCGGCTACGATAGTTTCATGTCCAACATACCAGGTGGCATCATCATTCGCGAACAGCACGTTGATTTCACTGACACCCTGCAACAAATGCGGGATATCCGGGTGCTCCATAAAACCGTATTGTGCCACGCCGTGCCAGTAACCTGGCGCGCGCTGCTCTACCCTGATCCGTTGTTCTTCCCCAACATAGGGCACATTCAGGATATCAATAGTCAGCGATAACACATCTCGCTGTAGCACCTTGTTGCGCGCAACATGCCAGCGCATGACCGGCGGGATATTGTTCTGTGTACGGGTCAAAAAAACGGCGGAACCTGCAACTCTGGGTACCGTCTTTTGCTGAAGCTGGTTAAAGAACGCATCCACGCTGATGCCCTTCTCGCCCACCGATGCGGATACCTCCTTAACGCCGCGGTGCCAGATCAGCATCACCGTACAAATCGCTGCGGCCATCAGCAGCGGAATATAGCCGCCTTCCAGGACCTTAATCAGATTGGCAAACAAGAAGGTGGCATCAATCACCAGGAAACAGAGGGCAATAACCGCGCTGCTGACCCGGCTCCAGTGCCACACTTCCCGCATTGCCACAAATAGCAGGCCCGTCGTCATCAGCATGGTTAATGACACGGCAATACCGTATGCAGCAGCAAGCTTGTCGGAAGATTTGAAAAACACCACCAGCCCAATCGTTACCACCATAAGCAGCCAATTGATTGTGCCTATATAGATTTGACCGTAGCTTTCTGCCGCCGTCTGTTTGATCCGTAAACGGGGTAACCAGCCGAGCTGAATAGCCTGCCGCGTCATGGAAAAAGCGCCCGTAATTATCGCCTGACTGGCGATTATCGTCGCCAGTGCGGCAAGAATAATGAGCGGAAACTGCATCACAGGCGGACACAGCATAAAGAAAAGGTTTTGTTTACTGTCGGCTCCGGCCAGGATCAGCGCGGATTGCCCCGCATAATTGAGCAGCAATGCGGGAAATACGACACCGTACCAGGCAAGCCAGATGGGTTTTTTACCGAAATGCCCCATATCGGCGTACAGCGCTTCAGCACCAGTCACACAGAGAAAAACGCCCCCCAGGACCAGAAAACTGGTGTACCCGTTCGAAAACAAAAACGCGATGCCATACGCAGGATTCAGCGCCAGCAATACCGATGGGTGCTGAATGATCCCCCATACGCCCAACGCTGCAATTGCAAAAAACCACAGCGCCATGATCGGACCAAATATCTTTCCTATACGAGCGGTACCAAAAGGTTGGATCAGAAAAAGTGCCAGTAAAACCATGACCGTGAGCGGCAATATATACGGCTGCGATTCAGGAAAAACAATTTCCAGCCCTTCCAGAGCGGAAAGTACGGAGATTGCCGGGGTTATCGCGCCATCACCGTAAATCAACGCAGCGCCGATAAGTGCGGAAAAAATGACCCAGCGCCCGCCTTTCCCTTTTTCCACCAGAAGCGACATCAATGCCATGATGCCGCCCTCGCCATGATTATCAATTCGCATGGCGAATGCAGCATATTTTATGGATGTCACCAGGATGAGTGTCCAGGTAATCAGCGAGAGCAGTCCCAGAACCACTGCGGGCGTAGGATCATGCTCAGAGAGCGACAACACGGTCCTGAAGGTATAGAGCGGACTGGTGCCAATATCACCAAAAACGACACCCAGCGCACCACCGGCAAGCAGGGTTAACCGGGAGAACGGTTGGCGCGATTCACTGCGGTGGAGCAGGCTCATATTTTCCAGCAAGAGTCAGATAATCCTTTAAAAAACATAGTGCATCTGCCCCACTGACGCCAACCATAAACCTGGTTTTCCGGATCTATTTACCGCGGGTTGACCTTAGCCAGGCTAAACCAAACGCCAACGGCCAGCAACAGCAGCATTCCCCCAGCACTCCCCAACGCTACGCTATGCGAAGTGATAAACGCGCTTTTCGCTGCTTCAATCAGTGTTTCCGCCATCGTGGGTGTCAGATCCTGCGCCACCTTCATCGCTTCACCAATGGATGACGACGCTTTGTCGACGAGAGAAGCATTCAGCCCCTGTGGCAATTCGATCGACGCCGTGAAGCTGCGGGTCAACAGCAGACCAAAAATGGCGATCCCCAGACCGGCACCCAGTTCATACGACATGGTTTCAATCGCTCCTGCTGCAGCGGCTTTCTCTTTTGGCGCAGCAGCCATGATCGCTGAGGTTGAAGCCAACAGCGCGCTGGCAGCACTGAAGCCCAGCAGCACCATCAGGCACCACGCCTGCCACTGCTGGGTGCTGAAGTCGAGCAGCGACAGACCAATAAAACTGACGGCACTCAGCCCCATTCCGCCAGCGGCGACGATGCGTAACCCCAGATGTCCAACCAGTACACCGGCGATCGGCCCACTGAAGCCGCTGGCAACCATCAGAGGCAGCATAAACATCCCCGCTTCAAACGGCGTAAAGCCGTGAACAAACTGCAGCTCCTGAGCCATCAGCAGCTCAAACCCGACCAGCGCAATCATCGCAGTCATCGCCATTACCACGCCACTCAAAATGATGCGGTGGCAGAACAGACGCATGTCGATCATCGGCACGCGAGCACGAAGCTGAATACGCACGAAGATAAACAGCAGCACCGAGCCGGTAACCAGCGCGGACACGACGACGCCTGGTGCCAGGACGCCTTTTAGCGCGGTCTTCGCACTGTAGACCAGCAGTAAAATCGCCGCGATTAGCATGATGGCATGGCTAATATTAAGCGGTTGTTCCGGGCGACCCTGCTGACGCGGCACAAAACGTGCGGCCAGCGAAACCACGACCAATACAATGGGTACGTTGATTAAAAATACCGATCCCCAGTAAAAATGTTCGAGCAGCATACCGCCAATCAGCGGACCAAATGCTGCGCCACCGGACCCCACAGCCGCCCAGACACCAAGCGCGATATTACGATCCCGCGCTTCAGTAAACAGCGTGCGGATACCCGCGAGCGTAGCCGGAATAATCATCGCCGCACCAATCGCCAGCGAGGCGCGCGCCGCAATCAGCCATCCAGCAGACGGGGCAAACGCGGCCGCCAGCGATGACAAACCAAACAACGTACTGCCGATCATTAACAGCCGTTTGAAACCAATACGATCGCCCAGTGCGCCCATCGGCAGCACCATCCCCGCCATCACCAGCGAGTAAATATCGATGATCCAAAGCAATTCATTGCCGCTGGCCCCCAGCGTCATACTCAATGTCGGCGCCGCCACGTGCAGCACCGTTGCGTCGATCGCTACCGGGATATACACCAGCACGATAATCACTAACGCTAACCACTGACGAAACATAAATTTCCTTTTAATTAAATCATGGACACATGTCCAGAATGCGATCCTACGTAAAGTTGAACGCGTGTCCAGCTTTTTGTTACACTCGTTTCATTCCTATTGAGAGTGAGTCGAAATGCAATATCTGAGCAAGGATGAACGGCGGGAAGACATCTTACAGGCCGCCATGCGCGTGGCGCTGTCCGAAGGACTGGCGGCAATGACGGTACGCCGCATTGCAGCTGAAGCTGGGGTCGCGACCGGACAGGTTCACCATCATTTTACCTCCGGCGGGGAGCTAAAATCGCTGGCTTTTGTTCGCTTGATCCGTGAACTGCTGGATGCAGATGTCGTCGGCAAACAGGCTGGCTGGCGGGAGCAGCTTCATGCCATGCTCGGGAGCGATGATGGCATGTTTGAACCTTACATTCGCCTGTGGCGTGAAGCACAGATCCTGGCCAACCGCGATGCTGACATTAAGGGTGCCTATATTATGACCATGGAAATGTGGCACCAGGAAACGGTGGCGCTAATCAAAGCGGGAACGGAGGCCGGGGTATTTCGTCCTGGCGATAGAGCGGAAAATATCGCCTGGCGCTTGATTGGTCTGGTGTGCGGTCTGGACGGGATGTATATCTTAAACATGCATGAAATGGACGAAGCCGCGTTTAATAGGCATCTCGATAAATTGATCGACCTTGAATTGAATTAATCATCGTTAGACGTTATTTAACCCATACATTAAGAGCCTGCTGTAGAGTACAGGTTCTTAATCTGCGCAGACACCCTTTCACACACATTCAAGCCATGAATATTTAACACAAAATCAGAAATAATGCGAGCCACCTCAAATTCCTTAACAAAAGAAACATATTGCACTAAATCACTTGCGTTCTCATATACACTTCATACTGCCCTTCCAATAAAAAGGAAAATTTAACCGCAAAGTGAATCAGACAATTTTAGAATAGATTTCCTACATTACAAACAAAGATAACTTTTTACTCAACGTGGGATTAAATCATGCCTTCATATGTTATGTCTGTTCGGAAAGCATCAAGAGGTAAATTTACCTCCGATATTGGTGGAACAAGCTATTTGGTTGTTCCTGATGGAGAGGACCCCAGTCCCGACCATGCCATTCCTGAACAAAAATGGTTTGATCAAGTTATACAAGGTGCACAGTGGAAAAACGAGAAAGGCGAAAAGCGAGGGGATTTACTTTTTTCTGTGCATGGTTACAACATGAGCGAGAGCGAAGTGATCGAGCGACACAGACTTTTGGCAAACGGATTGTCTGATATTGGTTTTAAAGGAATAGTGGTTTCCTTTGACTGGCCAAGTGATGACAAGGCGCTGGCCTATTTACCTGACCGTCACAAGGCAAAACTTACCGCAATGCGCCTTATGACAGAAGGAATTTCCTACGTATCAGAAAAACAAAAACCCGACTGTCCGATTAATATTCATGTTTTGGGTCATTCTACTGGGGCTTATGTGCTCACTGAAGCATTTGATGATGCGGATGATACCAACCTGCCAAATAGTGCCTGGAAAGTGAGCCAGATCATTTTCGTCGCAGGCGATGTATCGAGCAGCGTAATGTCAAACCCTGACCCGCGAAGTGATTCTATTTACCGTCATGGTATTCGTCTAACTAATTATTCCAGCCGTCGTGACCAGGCTCTGGATATATCGAATGTGAAACGTGTCGGCGTTGCTCCTCGGGTTGGGCGTGTGGGTCTTCCTGAGAACGCACCTTCAAATGCAATAAATGTAGACTGTACAAAGTATTACGAAAAACTAGAAAGTGACTCTGCTATTCTCGTACAGGATGAACCCGCAGGGATCAAAGGAATGCCATCACATTCGTGGTATTTCGGAAATAAAGTATTTACCCGAGATCTGTTTTGCACACTGATTGGCATTGATCGCTATGTTATTCCAACCCGATCGGTTGACGGCGAAGGAAAAACAATCCTGATACGCTAGCCGGAAATTGTGACAGGTGCCGGGTGGCGGCTACGCCTTACCCGGCCTACTGTTTTATCCGTTCCAGATCCGGTAAGGCGTAGCCGCCATCGGACAATTAAGACTGCAGCATGCCATGCTGCATCAGGAAACCCCACCAGGGAATGCCGAGGAACATGTGAACTAAAAACGTGCAGTCGGGAGCAGTGGCTGAATAAAGAAAAGAGAAGCAAGCTCAGCAAGCCCTGATAATGCCAGGGCCAGAATCACGCGAATATGCGCACTGGCTTTTACAGGATCAGGAGCCCTCTGGGTATTGTTAGCATGAGTTAACGCCATAATAACCTCAGTATTATAGTTAAGGTACAGAATGTAATTTTTTTAATGCTGGTTGTTTATTTGATTAATATTTTCATCAATCAACTTCAGATAATATATTTTCAGGCACACAAACAACACCTTCAAATAACTTGCGTGAAGTACGAATAACAGCCGCACGGGTGTTTTCGATTTTGTCACCCTCCCTCAATAATGAAACGGATATTTTTCCGCAGGGGTGTTCAATATCAATAATATTGGTAAATAACCCCTTTGGACGGTCGGCGATGATTTTAAAGGCCACTGAGCCCTCAATCAGCGTCGCGGTCGATATGCCGATCGAACCGGTAATGGCCAGCGACTTATGGCATGTATGTGGCATGAAATAACGAACCTGGAGCGTTCCGCCTTTACATGCCCGACTGAGGAGAACCGGTTTAGGGATCACTTTGTTCGATACATCCCCTAATCCCATCGCCGTGCCAGCCTGGCGCCGCACCCTCTCCAGCCTTTCTTTAAACTCACGATCGGCATCTAACTCTGCCGGTGACTCCCCTCCTGTTTTCCCTAGTGCTGATGCCTCAATCAGCACCATCGGCATCGCCATATCAATACAGGTGACTTCGATACCATCGAATACATCCGTCACGCTGTCGGTCGGCAGCAGTTTCCCTGTTTTAGACCCCGCAGAATTCAGGAACGTTAAGCCAATCGGTGCCGCTGTACCCGGCACACCGTCGATTTGGGTATCGCCTTCATACTCAACCCAATAGTCTGGCGTCTGAACTTCAGCATCAACCAGAGTACCAGTGTTGAGATTGCGGATACGCACCGTCGTCACCGGGCTTTGCGCCTTCACCAGCCCTTTTTCAATGGCAAAAGGCCCCACGGCGCAGAGCATATTCCCGCAATTTGGTGTGGTATCGACACGACGTTCGTTCACCATCACCTGTGCGAATAAGTAATCTACATCCGCGTCCGGACTGTTGGACGGACTGACGATCGCCACCTTACTGGTTTGTAGGCTTCCGCCACCAATGCCGTCAATTTCGAGTTCATGGCCTGCGCCCATTAGGCTGAGTAATACCGCGTCACGCGCTTCGGTTTCCGCCGGCAGGTCGCTGGCCAGAATGACGGGACCTTTTGACGTACCGCCACGCATTAATACGCAAGGGATCTTTAACATGTCTTTTTCTTATTTCGTTTTTATCAGGAACGCAATAAGGTTTTCACACTCCAGTTGATAACTCTAATGTCAAAAAAAGAAGGATTAATACGCTTTGCACATTAATACCCCCTGCGTTAGCATGGTTAAGGTAAAGCGAGAATGGTGTGCAGATATGCAGCATGAATTACAGGGAATACAAGCATTTGTAAAAATTGCAGAAATTGGATGTTTTACAAAAGCATCGCAATTTCTTCACATCTCACAACCTGCTTTAACACGCAGAATTCAGAAACTGGAAGAGAGCCTGGGGACCACGCTGTTTGAACGTTCCACTCGCAGCGTCAAGCTGACGACGGTGGGCAGAGAGTTTTTACCTAAGGCAAAGAATTTAATAGATTTTTATGAAAGCTCAGTCATGAGTATTAAAGAGATGGCAACACATCAGGCAGGTGTTATTACCGTTTCCTGTATCCCTACTGCCGCGTTCTATTTTCTGCCTTCAGTGATACGAGATTATAACAATGCCTATCCAAACATCCGTATTCGCATACTTGAGCACAGTGCCAGCGATTGTCTCGAAGCCGTTTTAAATGGCGACGCAGATTTCGGTATAAATATGATAAACATCACACATCCAAATATCGATTTTGCGCCGTTGGTGAATGAACCCTTTGTTCTGGCATGTCGCCGCGACAATGAACTGGCAAAAAAGCCGCTGGTAACATGGGACGATCTGGCAGGAATGAAGCTGATTGGGGTTAGGCGTTCGAGCGGAAACCGTTCCCTTATCGATCAGGCGTTTGAGAAAATGGCGTGGAAGCCTAACTGGTTTTATGAGGTTCGACATCTTTCAACGTCACTGGGGATGGTGGAAGCGGGTCTCGGGGTCTCTGTCGTTCCCAGCCTGGCTATGCCGGCCGATGAGCATCATATTCTGGTCAGCCGGCCGCTGATTGAACCCGTCATACGGCGCACGTTAGGCCTTGTACAGCGCAGGGAAACGCCTCTCAGCCCGGCGGCGGAAAAATTCAGAGACATGCTTGTTCAACTGTGGTCTGGAGAAAAAAACAGCCCGTGGATCAGCAAGTTTACCCAGCTGTAAGCCTTATGCGGCAAAGGGGCGTTAGCCCCTTTTCACCTTATTTCCCTGCCTGTGGATGTGTTTCAAACCCTGCCATCACCGCTGTCAGTTCCGCCAGTGAAAAGCCGTGCTTAGGATCATCAATACCCAACCCAAAACGCGTCTGCATCAGTTGATACAGCGCCGCAGCATCAGGAAGATGGATCTGCTCCTCCACATGGCCATTCTGCCAGTGGGTAAAGTTGAAGTTGGTCAGCGTCAGCTTGCCACCGTCCGGCAAGTGGCGGCACATCAGCAAATGATGACGGAAATGCGACTGCGGCCAGTGTGCTGACCAGAAGTTGCCCATGACATAATCACTGAAATATTGCGTCGTCAGATCAAAATGGTACATCGACTGCCAGTGCTCGTGGTGCCGGAACTGCAATACCCAGTCATTGCCCTCGCTCAGCAAACGATACGCCCCGTGCGGCGTTGTCTGTTCTTCGTTAGCGAGCAACCGAATCGGCGCCGTCAGCGTCTGTCCGCCAAAGCCTACGTCCGCAATCCAGCGCTCACCGTTAAGCTCAACCAGCAGCAGGCGGTGTGTTCGCGGCGGCATTTGTGGTGGATTCGCTAATACCACGCGCCCGAGCACACTGCGTACCGTAAAACCGACTTCGCGCAGCACCCGTTCGAATAAGCCATTTTGCTCAAAACAATATCCCCCACGTCGCGCTGTTAGCAGTTTGTCGACCAGACACCGATCGTCAAGATGGATTTCACGCGGCAGGACGACATCAATATTCTCGAAAGGGATCGCACAGTTGTGGTGTAAATGCAGCGCGCGCAGAGTGTCGATATTAACCCCGGTCGGTTGATTCCAGCCGATACGGGCGAAATAGGCAGTCAGAAATGGGGACATGCATCAGTTTCCTTTGATAGTGATGTTTTGTTTATAAACTAATTCTACGCGCCCACTTTGATTTACGTGCTTTTTCGTCATACTCATCGTTGTACATGAGGAGACCCTATGAGCTACTTTCGCCCCGTTGAATTACATCATGCCAGCCGTCTGCTGAACCACGGCCCTACTGTGCTTATCACCAGTCGGGATGAAAGCCTCGACAGACGCAACGTTATGGCCGCCGCATGGTCAATGCCCGTTGAGTTTGAACCGCCGCGTATCGCGATCGTCGTGGATAAAAGTACCTGGTCACGTGAGCTGATTGAACGCAGTGGGATGTTCGGCATCGTTATCCCCGGCGTGGCGGCTGCCAACTGGACCTGGGCGGTCGGTAGCGTTAGTGGGCGCGATGAAGACAAATTTAACTGCTACGGGATCCCGGTAGTGAACGGTCCGGAACTCGGTTTGCCCGTCATTGAAGAAAAATGTCTGGCCTGGATGGAGTGTCGTTTACTCCCGGTGACCGCAGCGGCTGAAAAATATGACACGCTGTTTGGTGAAGTGGTTTCTGCCGCAGCCGATGAACGCGCGTTCTTCGCCGGACGCTGGCAGTTTGACGGAGATAAGCTGAATACGCTGCATCATCTTGGTGCGGGGACGTTTGTGGCTAGCGGGAAGATAGTGAAGGCGCTGGATTGATTTAATTAATTATATCCTGCTGAATTATATTAAATTTTTATGGCATTTTAAGTTTACCATGACGTGGTAAAACGGAGGATATTTCCAGGGCTGTTGCATTAGCGATCTCTCAATAAGGAAATATCAATGTCATGGAATAAATATGGCGCAATCTCATATGCCCGATCACACGCCCAACCGAAGAGCACAGGTAATTGTGCTCACTACGTCACCGAAGCAATCAGATCCGGAGGAAGATTAAAAATCCTTAATACGCGTCTTGCAAAAGACATGGGGCTGACATTAGTCAACGCTGGCTTCCGCCTGATATATGATCAACCTCATGCTGGTGACGTAGCCGTTATCCAAAACATTGTGGGTCACGATAGCGGACACGTGTGCATCTACGATGGTCAGCAGTGGATCAGCGATTTTGTACAACGCACCATGTACCCAGGACAGGCTTACCGAAACATACAACCCCATTACGAACTCTTCAGGCATGACTAATGAAAACACTCTGCTTTTTTCTTTTTGCCGTGTCTCCGTTCGCGGTCGCTGATAGCACCGATGCCCCAGGGCTGGCGGCGCTTAAATTCAATCAATGGTATATCGCTCAGTTGAATCAGGACAAAGCACCAGTCCTCAATCCAGACATCATGAATGATTACGTTGCATCAGAAACAATTGCGGCAATTAAAGAAATGTACTCAGGCGACAGTAACGAAAAAGACATGCCAGATGCTGATATGTTCATCAAAGCGCAGGACTGGAATGAGGACTGGGATCAGATAACCGTCTTACATTCTGATTTTGATGCCGTTTGCACAAACGTCTATATCGCGTTTGGTAAGAAACAAGATCACGTTGTAGCTGATTGTCTCGTCCAGGAAAAAGGGAAATGGAAAGTTCGTTCCGCCACGCTGATTAAGTAACAATGTGGTATGAAAGGAAATGTCCCCTGCCGCAGAGGCAAAAACACATGGTAGCCCAACGACTACCATGTGCAATTAATTAACTCTTAGCACGTCGTGAAATAATCTCATCCGCAACATTTCGCGGTGCTTCCGCAAAATGATGGAACTCCATCGTATACGTCGCACGCCCCTGTGACATCGAGCGCAGCGTGGTGGCATAACCAAACATCTCTGCCAGCGGCACGTCAGCGCGAATAATCTGGCTTCCGTACTGCTCTTCCATCCCCTGCACCATGCCACGGCGAGAAGAGAGATCGCCCATAATGTTGCCGGCGTACTCTTCCGGTGTTTCCACCTCGACATGCATGATCGGCTCAAGAATCACCGGATCCGCCCTGCGAGCGCCCTCTTTAAATCCGAGGATCGCCGCCATGCGGAACGCCATCTCCGAGGAGTCGACATCGTGATACGAACCAAACGTCAGCGTCGCTTTGACATCGACCACCGGATACCCCGCCAGCACGCCGCTGTTCATCGCTTCCCGAAGCCCTTTTTCAACGGACGGGATATACTCGCGCGGCACCACGCCGCCCTTGGTGGCATCTTCAAACGTAAATCCGCTGCCCGGTTCAGTCGGCTCAAGGCTCAGTACCACATGACCGTACTGTCCTTTACCGCCGGACTGACGGACAAACTTACCTTCGATATCCTTCACCGCTTTACGCAAGGTTTCCCGGTAGGTCACCTGTGGACGACCGATGTTCGCCTCGACGCCAAACTCACGCTTCATGCGGTCGACGATAATCTCAAGGTGTAACTCACCCATCCCGGAGATAATCGTCTGGCCGGACTCTTCGTCAGTATGCAGGCGGAAAGAGGGGTCTTCCGCCGCCAGACGCTGCAGCGCGATCCCCATTTTCTCCTGATCGCCTTTGGTTTTCGGCTCGATAGCAAGGGAGATAACCGGATCCGGAAACTCCATGCGTTCAAGCGTGATGACGGCATTCGGATCGGTGAGCGTGTCACCGGTTGTCACATCTTTCAACCCAACGCAGGCCGCGATATCACCGGCGCGCAGTTCATCCACCTCGTGGCGATCGTTGGCATGCATCAGCACAATACGCCCAATGCGCTCTTTCTTCCCTTTCACCGGGTTATACACCGCGTCGCCTTTGCGCAGCACGCCAGAGTAAACGCGGATAAAGGTCAGTTGCCCGACGTACGGATCGCTCATCAGTTTGAATGCCAGCGCGGAGAACGGCTCATCATCACTGGGATGACGCTCAGCGTGCTGGCCTTTTTCATCCACGCCATCAATGGCTGGCACATCCAGTGGTGACGGCATCAACTCAATGACCGCATCGAGCATGCGCTGCACACCTTTGTTTTTGAACGCGCTGCCGCACAGCATAGGCTGGATTTCACCCGAGATAGTGCGAATACGCAGACCTCTGATGATTTCCGCCTCGTCCAGATCGCCGGTTTCCAGATATTTATCCATGAGCTCATCGCTGGCTTCCGCCGCCGCAGAGACCATTTTTTCCCGCCATTCCTTCGCGGTACTCAGTAAATCATCCGGCACGGGCGCATAGGTGAACACCATGCCCTGGGTGGCATCGTCCCACAAAATGGTACGCATTTTGATAAGATCCACCACGCCGGTGAAGTGTTCCTCCGCGCCAACCGGAATAACAATCGGTACCGGGTTCGCTTTCAGACGTTCCTGCATCATGCGTACGACGCGGAAGAAATCGGCACCCGGACGGTCCATTTTGTTAACGAAGGCCAGCCGCGGCACGTGATATTTATTCGCCTGACGCCAGACGGTTTCGGACTGCGGCTGAACGCCGCCAACGGAGTCATACACCATCACGGCACCGTCGAGTACACGCATGGAACGTTCCACCTCAATGGTGAAATCCACGTGCCCCGGGGTGTCGATGATGTTGATCCGGTGCGGTTCAAACCCTCTGTCCATACCCGGCCAGAAGCAACTCACGGCCGCGGACGTAATGGTGATCCCGCGCTCTTGCTCCTGCGCCATCCAGTCAGTTGTTGCCGCGCCATCGTGTACTTCACCCAGTTTGTGGCTCATCCCGGTGTAAAAAAGGATGCGCTCGGTGGTGGTCGTTTTACCGGCATCGATATGCGCGGAGATACCGATGTTGCGATAACGTTCGAGGGGGATGGGTCGGGGCATAATATTTCCTTAGTCAGTAAGACAGGTTGTGACGACCAGGATGGTCGTGTATTCGTTCGTTTGCTATAATAGTCCCATTGTACGAGTATTATCGAACTATTTTTTAACGATTGACCTATTGTTGATATAGCTCAATCTGACACCAGACGCAGGAAAACGATGATCCAAAACCACCCCGAAACAGAACAGATACTGCTGGAAAATGTGTTGTTTGCCCTCGGCAACCCGCTCAGGCTGTCGATTATCCGCAGGCTGGCCGATGGTTGCGAGCTAAGCTGTAACGCACTACGCCCGGAAGATGTGGTGAAGTCCACAATGACACATCACTGGCGCGTATTGCGTGACAGCGGAGTGATCTGGCAACGTCAGCAGGGACGAGAGAATATGATTTCTTTGCGTAGAGACGATCTCGATGCCCGTTTCCCGGGACTGATGGACATACTGTTACAGGCTAAATAATAGCTTGAAACGCCCCGTCAACATTTGAGGGGGCATCACGTCAGCGAAGGGATTTATCTTACGTGCATACGATATTCAATCATGCCGCTTTTTTTCGCGACCCAGTCATACAATCGTTGCCCGCGGTAGTTGGTTTCATGTGTATGCCAGTAAAGATGACGCGCATGATGTTTTCTCGCTTCTCGCTGAACATATTCTATTAACTGTTTACCAATGTGTTTGCCCCTGACGGCATCGCAAACATATAAATCTTCAAGATAACAGTAATCGCTCTCCGCCCAGGTTGAACGGTGGAAAAGATAATGCGCAAAACCCACCACCTCTCCGTTATATCTTGCCATTAAGCAAAATAGTGGCTCAATGGGGCTGAAAAATCGTTGCCAGGTGCGCTGAGTGACTGCCCCGGAGAGATCAACGTTATAAAATTCTTGATATTTACCCCACAATGGCATCCAGCTCTCGTAATCACTTTCCTGAACAGCCTCAATGGTCACAATCGTATTATTCATAACAACCTCTTTGTTTATTCATTCACGGTTTCGGGATGAGTGTATGCGCTAAATGGCACGTTTAGCCCCGCCAATTTTCGCAAGTGAAGCAGACCAATTTTGCCGTGTTGTTTTATAATGGAGGCCACACGAGGGAGAGTGGGTAAAGATGTTTAAGCACGCACAACTTGAAACGGTTAAGGCATGGATTATTGATCCTTCCAACGGATCGCTGCCCCTGCATGAAAGGATCCAGAGAGCAATACGGTCACTGATACTGGAAGGGATCTTATCTCACGGTAAGGCCCTTCCCTCTTCACGCGCGCTGGCGAGTTCACTGAGTGTTTCCCGGGATACGATTGAAGCAGCTTATTCCAGCCTGCATGCAGAAGGTTTTATTGAGCGGCAAACAGGCAGAGGAAGCTTTGTCTCTTCCAGCGCACGGTTTTTAAAACCGCATTCCCGGCAGCAGCATCCTGCCGCTGATAGACGAAAGGCAAAACTCAGCGCTCGTGGAAAGATCATCTATGAAAGTGGCGGGATCCGCGAATTTTCCTCGCCCCGCCCACTGGCACCGGGTATCCCCGAGACGCGCATGTTTCCCATTCCAACCTGGGAGCGACTTCAGCGGCAGGTTCTTAAGGAATATCAACACCAGATATTAGAGCAAAGCCCTCCGCAGGGCATGGAACGCCTACGGCGGGCAATCGCGGAATATGTCAATCTTGAGCGCGGGACGCGTGCGAGGGCTGAACAGATCATCATTCTGACCAGTTCTCAGCAGGCGCTTGCTCTCTGTTCCCACGTGCTGATGGACGCAGAGGATGGCATTGCCATTGAAGATCCCTGCTATCAAGGAGCATACAAAGCGTTTAAATCTGCCGGACTGCACTGTCTTCCGGTTCCTCTTGACGATAAAGGCATCTCAATTGACGCGCTGAATGCTCTGACCAGTCCTGCCAGGGCTATCTACCTTACCCCTTCTCATCAATATCCTACCGGGGTGACGCTCTCTCTTGACCGACGCCTGGCTGTCATTGACTGGGCAAATCGTCACTCCGCCTGGATCATTGAGGACGACTACGATAGTGAGTTTCACTATGAAGGAAAGCCTATGGCCTGTCTTCAGGGGCTTGATGCTTACAACCGGACAATTTATATCGGGACTTTCACCAAGTCCCTGTTCCCCGGGCTACGTATTGCGTACATGATTGTTCCCTCAGAACTGGTAGAGTCGATGACCATGGCCAGGACATTAATGGACGGCCATACCGCCTCAATATCCCAACTGACGCTGGCGAAATTTTTGGAGGGAGGGCATTTTGGTGCCTATATTCGCAAGATGCGGAGCGTTTATGTTACTCGCCGCAACAAACTGGCCAGGCTGATGGATGAGTATCTTTCTGATTATGTTGAGTGCGTAATACCAACAGGTGGAATGCAGATGCCTTGTCACCTCAGGCACGGGATCTCCGAGAAGGAGATTGCCGCCGCCGCCCGTCGCGCAAATGTTGATATATTAGGGCTTACCAGTTTATATGCAGACAAACCCCTGACCAGCGGTTTTTTGATGGGTTTTGCCGCTTATACGGAGAGGGAAATAGAAGACGCAGTCAAAAAACTGGCCGCAATTTTCCGTCTTGTTTGAAGCTGTCGACTGTTCATCGGTCGATACTCATTGCGGGCGAACCCGGCTGCAAACAAGGTTTCACCGGGAGATACTGTGTCCCTCCCGGCCTCTTATCAGGACGCCTGCGTCGACGCGAATTTCTTCGCAATCATTTCAGCGGTAGGCTGTAATCCCCCCAGGCTCCATTGCTCCGGGTCATGCTCATCAATACGGATCCAGACCGAGCGCCGGAACTCCGGATCCCCTTTCCCTTCGATTTCCACCATTAAGTCCGTCATACGGCGCAACAGCTCGCTCTTCTGCTCGGCATTCATGATCCCTTTAATCGTTTGTACATTTACAAAAGGCATTGTATTCTCCCTATAAGCAAGGTCTAAAAATCATACTTAGATTAAAAAGGAAAACATCCTGTGTCAAAAGATAAATTGTTGCCTTACCTCTCGCCAGAACTGTGCGGTCTGGCTGAAGGGGCAAAAATCGTGGGCGATCAATGGATTTTGTTGATTCTGAGAGAGGCGTTTTACGGTGTGACGCGTTTCGAAACCATGCGAATACATACCGGAATAGCGAAACAGACGTTAGCGACACGTTTAAAGTTGATGACAGAACTGGGGTTGCTTTCCCGTATACCTTACCGGGAAGAGGGAGCACGGGAACGGTATGAGTACCAGCTTACCGACAAAAGCCGCACCCTTGCCCCGGTGCTTTTATCTTTGATGAAATGGGGACACAAACATGTTTTACACACCGCACCGCATTTAACCCTGGTGGATAAAGAAAGCGGCGATCCGGTGCATATTGGTTATGTGAATGCGCAGGGTCATGAGGTGAAACAAAACCATGTTCAGATTGTGCCGACAACAAAGGGGTAAGCCCGGGTGTGTTACCCGGCTTACCCCTGCTACGTTACATAATCCAGCCCATCAGCAGCGTGGCGATGATCACCGTCGATGCGCCGCCGATACGGGTGGCAATCTGTGCAAACGGCATGAGCGACATTCGGTTAGAGGCAGACAAAATAGCCACATCCCCTGTCCCGCCCAGACCACTGTGGCAGCAGGTGACAATGGCCGCTTCCACAGGATACATATTCAGACGCGAGGCAATAAAATAGCCACTCAGCGCCATCGCAATCACCACCGAACCACATACCACCACGTAGCCTACTGAGAAGACAGACACTACGCTTTCAAGCGGCACGTATAACATTCCCAGACCAATCATCAGTGGCCAGACGAGCGCAGCCGAGACGAATTTATAGCAACTGTGTGCGCCCTGCTCCATTGAGGCCGGGATCACCTTAAAGTATTTACACAGTACGGCTATCAGGATCATCAGCACCGGACCGGGAATGTGTACCAGTTTTTCAAACAACCCTCCGACGATGAAAAATGCGCACACCATCAGTAACCCGCCTCCCATCAGATGGAAATCTGTCTGCTGAGCACTGTCCGCGCCCGCAAAGAGGCTGCTGTCTTCTTTGCTACGGGTTAACATGCCATTACCCGACAATGCAGGACGTTTCATTCCCAGACGCGCCAGCGAGCCTGCACAAATAATGGCGAAGATATTCCCCACCACCGCGGCAGGCGCCAGTTGAGCAACATAGACGTCCGGCGTATGACCAAGGATTGCCGAATAGGCCAGGGACAACGGCAAAATCCCCTCACCAATCCCGCCACCAATGATCGGCACGATGATAAAAAAGAACGTGTGGTACGGGGTATAGCCAAACAGTGAACCCACGATGAGCCCGCTCAGTACCGCCATGAAAGTCCCGGCCACCAGCGGGATAAACATGCGCATCATCCCCTGGATAAGCAGTATCCGGTTCATTCCCAGAATGCTCCCTACCACCAGACAGGCGATGACGAAATAGAGCAGATTTGCCTCTTTCATCAACAGATGCACCGTATCCAGCGTGTGTTTTTCGAAGACACCAAAATAGACCAGTACGGAGGGGACCATCAGACACAGGATTGCCGGGCCGCCGATGTCTTTCAGCAACGGGATTTGCCGCCCCACTTTCGCAAACGCAAAACCAAGGGTCATGATGACTGCGAGTCCGCCGATCATATTTTTCGGCAGCAAGCCTGCCCAGGCAGAGGTCGCCACAATGGCAGCGATCCCGACGAATAGCATCAACGGGACTGCGCCAACCTCGGTATTGTAAAGCCCAAAGGCAAAACGCGTGGACGACAACTCAGAAGTCGGTACAGGATTATCTTTCATATAATCACCTGATAATTGTGTTCGGATATGCAAAGAAAAGGAATAAACACGGAATTATTCCAATACGGATAAATGTTATTTAATATCAATTAAAGACTTACGTGGCCTTTTCTAAAAACAGGCTCAGTGTAAAAAATAACATGCGGGGCCTGAAAGAAGTGTGAACAATACAACCCTTTCCCGTTAAATAACTTTATTCATCATTAAGTAACTAAAGTTATTTTAGACAGGCATTGCTGTTTTCTTGTGCCTAATCAATTTTTGCCACCCCTATTACTTATCCAACTAACGCAATCATTTTGAAATTAATAAAACCAGAGAGAGTGTGACCATTGTCACTCTTACCGTGCTATCTAACCGCTAGATTAGCGCTGCAACAAAACACATAAAATACCCTACAGGAAATACTATGCCTTCATTACTATTACAGTCGCTGTTTCCGCTCGTCTTTATAATGCTGCTTGGGTGGTTAAGCGGGAAACTCGGGTATTCCCGACGTGAAGATGCAAACGTTATGGCGACAGTGGTGATTCGTTTTGCACTTCCCTTTCATCTTTTTATTGGCGCATTGCATACCGACCCGAGCAAAATTAAGAACCTGACGTTTATGGCGGTCCTGGTTGTCGGTTTAATGGGTTCGTATTTATTGACATTATTTATTTCACGTTTTGTTTTTCGTCACGATATAAAAACCAGTGCCATTCAGTCTCTGGTTTGTGCCTTTCCGGATATGGCCTACTTTGGGGCACCCGTGCTTGCTGTGTTGATTGGGCCAGAAGGATTCATTGGCGTACTGATCGGCAATATCATCACCAGCGTTATCATGATCCCGTTGACTATCGTCCTGATTCGTATGGGAGATAAGAACAGTCATGATGGTCTGGAATCGCTGCATCCTGGAGCGATGGTGATACAAAACCTCATCAAAGCGGCACGTAATCCTATCGTCTGGATACCCGTTTCCGGTGTATTGCTCAGCCTGGCTGGCGTACAGATCCCGTCAATTCTCAGTATGCCCATTGAGATGGTTGGCAAAGTCTCCGGTGGACTGTCGCTGTTTGCTCTCGGCCTGTTATTTTACGGTGAACGTCCAAAATTGAATGTGCAGACATTTACCAATATCAGTATTAAAAACCTCATTCAACCCGCCATCATGGCCGTAGCCGGTATCGCATTTGGTCTTAGCCATACCTTACTCCAGCAGGTTGTTATTATTGGTGCGACGCCTTCCGCTATCGCCGCAGGTATGTTTGCCATACGCAGCGACACCTATATTGATACTGCCTCATCCTCCATATTAATTGGCACTGCCGTCGGCGTACTGACTGAAGGCATTATGATCTATTTAATCTCTTAATCTGTTTTATTTAAAAAATTCAGGAGTTAACCATGTCTCGCAAAGAAGTTCTGTACACTCCCTATAACGGGGCCGTATTGCTGGAAAACCCATTATTAAATAAAGGTCTCGCGTTCATAAAAGAAGAACGTGATAATTTCAACCTGCATGGTTTATTGCCTCACAACGTTGAAACCATTGAAGAGCAGACGGAACGCGCGTGGGTACAATTCTGTCATTTTAAAAGCGATATTTCCCGTCATGTGTATCTGCGTAATATTCAGGATACCAATGAGACCCTGTTTTACAATCTCTTACGCTCGCACCTGAAAGAGACATTGCCAATTATCTATACTCCGACGGTAGGTGAAGCCTGCGAGCATTTCTCCACCATTTACCGTCGGGCACGCGGGTTGTTTATTTCATGGCCAAACCGCCATCGTATTGATGAGATGCTGCAAAGTTTCTCGCGCAACGATATTCGAGTGATTGTAGTGACTGACGGGGAACGTATTCTGGGGCTTGGCGATCAGGGTATCGGTGGAATGGGTATCCCGATTGGTAAGCTGTCGCTGTATACCGCCTGCGGGGGGATCCATCCGGCTTCCACCCTGCCCATTATGCTGGATGTCGGGACGAATAATCAGCAGCACCTGGACGACCCGATGTATATGGGCTGGCGCCATCCGCGCATCAGCGACGATCAATATGCTGAATTTATGGATATGTTTGTCAGCACCGTCAAAGCACGCTGGCCAAATGTTCTTCTGCAGTTTGAAGACTTCGCGCAGAAAAACGCCACTAAACTGCTCCAGCGATACCGCGACCAGCTGTGCTGCTTCAATGATGACATTCAGGGAACGGCAGCCGTCACCGCAGGTACGCTGATTGCGGCAGCCCATGCAGCGGGTACACGCATTCGCGATCAGCGTGTGGTCTTCCTGGGCAGCGGTTCCGCCGGATGCGGAATAGCAGAAAAAATTGTGGCCCTGATGGTTGATGACGGCCTGACAGAGTCCGAAGCCCGCAGCCGGATCTTTATGGTCGACCGCTTTGGCTTGCTGACCGACGATATGACCAACCTGCTCGACTTCCAGAAAAACCTTCTCACCGCGCGTGATGCGATTAGCCACTGGCAGGTAGAAGCCAATAATATCTCCCTGCTGGAAGTGGTAAAAAATGCACATCCGACGGTGATGATCGGCGTTTCAGGCCAGCCAGGACTCTTCAGTGAAGAAATTGTGAAAGAGATGCATCGGCACTGCCCGCGCCCTATTATCATGCCGCTCTCGAACCCGACATCACGGGCAGAGGCGCAGCCACAGGATCTTATCGCGTGGACCCAGGGTGCCGCACTGGTGGCCACCGGTAGCCCGTTTGCCCCGGTGTTCTGGCAAAACGAGCAGTACGACATCGCCCAGTGTAACAACGCCTATATTTTCCCGGGTCTGGGGCTAGGGATCCTGGCCAGCAACGCCCGCCGTGTGACGGAAGAGATGTTGATGGCGGCAAGCCGCAGCCTGGCCGCGCAGTCTCCACTGGTTACCACCGAGAAAGGGGGCTTGTTGCCGCCGGTCGATCGCATTGAAACGGTGTCACGCCAGATTGCCCTCGCCGTTGCCCGTGCGGCGATTGATCAGGGCGTCGCCCCGTCGATAGACAACGAAATCTTGCTGGCGCGCATCGAGCAGACCTGGTGGCAAGCAGATTACGCACCTTATCGCAGGTCTGCCCTGTAGGGGATATTTATGCCCTCACCACAAGAGTGAGGGCATGGTTTTTTGCCTCAGTGCTGTATGCCAGACCGCTCAGAAATCTCTTCAGCGGATAAGATATTAACGGAGGACGTCACGTCTTTTGCACGCGCATATCGGTCCGGCACCCCCTCCGGGCGGGTTTTGAAGCGCCGGTGCAGCCACATATACTGTTCTGGTGCCATGCGTACCGCTTGTTCGATCGCTCTGTTCATTTGCGTCGCAACAGATTCTTTATCTCCCCCCTGCAACGCCTCGCTGATATCCTCCAGAATAATCAGTTCATAACCGCTGCCATCCACCCTGCGTCGCGGCACAAAGGGAATGACGGCGGGCTTAGCGCTTTTGACCAGCATATAGCTTCCAGCGGTCGTCGCGGCATCCGGAACCGCAAAGAACGGCACAAAGACGCTATTGGTTTTGCCATAGTCATGATCCGGGGCATACCACAAAATTTCATTCTGCTTCAGCGAGCGGATCATGCCTTTTAAATCATGACGATCGAGCATAGATTTATTGGAACGCAGACGCCCTCGCGTCTGTAGCCAGTCCAGCAGGGCATTATTATTAGGACGATATACGCCAATACCGGGGTTGAGCATGCCAAATATCCGCGCGCCCAGCTCAAGTGTGAGAAAATGCATTCCCACCAGCACCACGCCATTACCTTTCGCCCGCGCCATTTCCATGTGCTCATAGCCCCTAACGGTAAAGCATTTCTTAACCCGCCACGCAGGCCAGAACCATGCCATTCCGGTTTCAATCACCCCCATTCCTACCGATTCAAAATTACGCTGCAGCAATGACTCTCGCTCCGCCTTTTTCATCTCCGGGAAACAAAGCTCAAGGTTGCGGCGGGCAATTTCGACGCGGCGGGGAAGCAAGCGCATCGCCAGTCGACCAAGACCATGACCAATTCTGAACAGAAGCGGATAAGGGAGCAGCATGATAAGCCACAGCGCGGCAATGCCTGCCCAGCTTAGCCAGTAACGGGGATGAAGAAAGGCGAATGAAAAACGGGGTAATTTTGTCATCAGAAAATTATCCTTTAACGTGTCTGTCCTTAATTGATTCTGTTGGAGATCTTTCCTAAGGATTAATAATAAGTCAGTCAGAAACGTTAAGTGTAGCGGATAAGACAAAACGCATTTTTATCGTTTTTTGCGAAAAACGGGAAGTTGAGCCGGGGAGGACTTATCCGCTCCCCGGCAAAAGATTTACATCGAATACCCTGGCTTCTTAATCAGCTCATCCAGCTTCGGACCTATCTCGGTATCCCAGACCTGGGCTTTCCAGTCTTCCGGCGCTACCTGGTTCAGCGCAACCGACACGGAACTGTCTTTGCTGTTGAAATGGCGAATGATGACGTCGGCAATATCCGCCGCCAGCGCAGTTTTTTGTTCGTCGTTCAAATCGCGGGGAAAACATTTGATATCTACATGTGGCATGTGCAGGTTTCCAGTTATGAGCCAGGGTTCCACGTTATCAGATAATATTGTTTGCCTTTAACACCTTGTGCAGTTTCGGAAGCTGAGTAACCGTGTCCGCAATCGCTGTTATCTTCGGGGTATTCGCGGCAAACCATTCATGACGAGGCCCCCAGGTGCGCGTGACCACAATATACACATCAAGCAGCGTCAGGCGTTCACCCAGCGCATAAGGGCTCGCCTTGAGTTGACCGTCGAACCACTGATAGAGCGATTTACGGTACTCAATGCAATTTTTCTGCAGCTGCTCCGGCGCATCTGGCGCCCAGCGCTCGGGGTAATCGGCATACGTGAAGGTGGGGTAAACATTGGCGACAAACCAGATCAGTAAACGCTGAAACTGCTGGCGTTCGGCCTGTTCTGGAGGTGGAGCAAGCTCGGGACATTTATCGAGTACCATCAGAGCAATCGCCGCGGTTTCTGTCATGATGGTCCCATTTTCCAGCTCCAGCGTGGGCACCTGGCACAGCGGGTTCAGCTTGTGCAACAGCTCACGCTGCGGACCGGGCTGGTCAAACCCGTCCACGTTGATAAATTGATAAGGGATATCAGCCAGGGTTAGCATCACTTCACTGATTGCCGAGCCCCAGCCGGGTACGCCATAGAGTTTAATCATGTTGCCCCCTCAGGGATAAAAACCCTAAGTGTAGAGCACCTTTAGTAGGTTAGTAGGTTATCCCAGGGGGGTTGACCTCGGAGCGCTCCACTGCTTCGCCCTGCTCTCCCCAGCGCGCCAGCACCTTCTGGTAATCTCCCCGCTTAATTGCCCCGTCCAGTGCGGCTTGCAGAGCATAAACCAGCTGATTCCCTTTTTTGGTCGTGGTGGCGACCCAGGCTTTTTTCGGCCCTAAACCGACCACGCGGGTTTTGCCGGTCAGTGCAGCTTTATACGCCGACACCGACTGCGGCCCAAAAAAGACATCTGCCCTGCCGGACTGAATATAGAGATTGCCCGAGGCATCGTCGGTCAGATAGACCGGTAGCGCAGGTTCACGCCCTGCCTTTTTGTTCTCTTCGTTCCAGCCCAGCAGAATACGTTCCTGATTCGTGCCAGAGCCAACGATCACCTTTTTCCCTGCCAGATCTTCCGCACTTTTGATTGACTGAATCTCGCTCGTGGATTTCACCGAAAAGGCCAGTGAATCGACGCGATAGGTCGCAAAATCAAATTTCTCTTTCCGCTGCTCGGTTACCGCAATATTCACCAGCGCCACATCATAGCGCCCGGAGGTGATCCCCAGCGGCCAGTCTTCCCACGCCGTGGGGACCAGCTTCAGTTTTAGCCCCAGACTGCCCGCCAGCAGACGAGCAATATCCGGATCGCTGCCAATCCGCGTTCGATTATCGCTGGCAAGCAGCGCCAGCGGCGGAGAGTTCAGCGCCGAAATGGCCACCGTCAGTGTTCCCGGTTCAACGAACGTATAATCCGCAGGTATCTTTGCCACCGCCTGGGGATCGACCGTTACCGGCAGAGGTCGCTCGTTTGCTGTTAAATCTAAGCTGGCGTGGCTGGCAGCCGAAAAGATCAGCCCCACCAGAAGTCCATATTTCATCTGCGCTCCTTACAGCACTTTTGACAGAAACTGGCGCGTTCGCGGGTGCGACGGACGGTTTAAAACCTCGTCACTGCTGCCCTGCTCCACAATTTTACCGTCGACCATAAACACCACCTGATCCGCCACTTCCCGGGCAAAACCAATCTCGTGGGTCACCACCACCAGCGTAGTGCCGGATCGGGCCAGTTTTTTGATCACGTCCAGTACTTCGCCCACCAGCTCCGGGTCGAGAGCCGAGGTGGGTTCATCAAACAGCATCACGCGAGGACGTAACGCCAGTGCACGAGCAATGGCAATGCGCTGCTGCTGACCGCCGGAGAGGTGACGCGACCAGGCATCCGCTTTATCGCGTAAACCCACGACGTCAAGCAGGCTCCAGGCGTGCTCTACCGCCTCTTTTTTGCTGAGTTTCTTATGCGCGACAGGTGCCTCAATTAAATTTTCCAGCACCGTGAGATGCGGAAAGAGATTGAAGTTCTGGAACACGTAGCCCACGTTGACACGCTGTTTGAGGATCTCTTTCTCCTTCAGCTCGTAGAGTTTGTCTCCCTGACGGCGGTAGCCAATGTAATCCCCGTCGATCTGGATAAAACCCTCGTCGACTCGCTCCAGATGGTTAATGGTGCGTAAAAGGGTCGATTTACCCGAGCCGGACGGCCCGAGGATCACCGTGACCGATCCCGGAGGGATCTCAAGCGTGACGTTGTCGAGCGCTTTGTGGCGGCCAAAAAACTTACTGACTCCGGTAATGGAAATGTGTCCTTCAGGAGAGGCTTGCATGGATGGGCTCCTGTGCTGGCGAGGTGGTAACAGACCGGGTACGGCTGGCCGCACGGTTCTGATTAACGGCAGAACGGCGTTCGCTGCGGGCAAGACCGCGCTCAACGACATGCTGTATAGCGGACAAAACGGTGGTAATCACCAGATACCAGGCAGCCCCCACCATCAGCAGAGGGATCACCTCCTGCGTACGGTTGTAGATCATCTGAATGGTATAAAACAGTTCCGGCATCGCCAGGACATAAACCATCGCCGTACCTTTGGCGAGACTGATGATTTCATTGAATCCCGACGGCAGAATGGTGCGCAGTGCCTGGGGCAAAATGATGCGCACCGTGCGTCGCCATGCAGGCAGACCAAGCGCAGCGGCAGCTTCATATTGCCCGTGGTCAACGCCGAGAAATCCGCCGCGAATAATCTCTGCGGTATAGGCGCTCTGAACGAGGGTTAACCCCACTACCGCAGTGGAAAACTGCCCCAGCACGTTGATGGTTTCAAAGCTGCCCCAGGTGATGCCGGTGAACGGCACGCCGAGCGAGAGTGTGTCGTAGAGATAGGAAAAGTTGTACAGGATGATCAGCACCACGATCAGCGGTAACGATCGAAACAGCCAGATGTAACCCCACGCCAGGCTGCTCAACAGCCAGGATGAAGAAAGTCTCGCCAGGGCCAGCATGCCGCCAATCACCACGCTCAGCGCGGTGCCGATCAGCGTCAGCAGAAGCGTTTGCCCTACACCTTCAAGGATCACCGGGTCAAAGAACCAGCGGGCGAACACTGCCCACTCCCAGCGCGGGTTAAAGGCTACGGACTGAATCACGCCCGCCAGCACAAACAGCGCTACCGCGGCACCAACGGCCCGCAGCGGATAACGCGCCGGGACCACCTTAATGGTTTCAACGTTGCTCATCGTCGTTCCTCATGCGGTTTTACTGAACGCTTCGCGTACCAGCGTTTTGGTGAAACGCAGCCGACCGTCAAACGGTGGCTGACTGTACTCTTCCGGATTGCGGTTGAGATCGAACTGCGGTTGGTACCCCTGGCTGAGATAGAGCCTGACCGCCTCCGGCTGACGAAAACCGGTGGTGAGGTAAATCTGGCTGTAACCGGCCAGCACCGCCCTGCGCTCCAGTTCCGCCACTACCCGGCCAGCAAGTCCCTGCTGACGCAGGGATTTATTTGTCCAGATACGTTTAATTTCAGCGGTACGCTCGTCAAAGGGTTTGTATGCGCCGGTGGCAATAATCTCGCCATCGCGCTCCAGCACAATGAACAGCCCCTGCGGCGCTAAGTACCACTCGGTAAGTTCCACTTCAGCGTCTTTAGAGAAGTAGTCACCGTAGCGGGCCGCATATTCTCCAAACAGCCCCTCGATAACAGGTTGAAGATCCGCATCTTCTGGTGACACATCCCGGAATTGTTCGCTCATAGCCCCTCCTTAGTCACCCAGACCCGCCGGGTTTACTTCAGATTGCGGGATACGCTCCACTCCTTCTCCCCAGCGGTTCAGCACTTTGTCGTAATCACCGTTTTTGATGACGCCGTTAAGTGCGGTTTGCACCGGCTCGACCAGGCCACTGCCTTTTTTCAGCGTCACTGCAATGTGCGCCGCCTTCGGCCAACCACCGTCGACGCTGCCCACCAGTTTGGTTTTACCGGTTAACGCCGCTTTCCACGCGCCTATTACGTTCGGGCCAAAATAGGCATCCGCACGTCCTGACTGGAGTGCCAGCGTTTGCGCCGCATCGTCTTTGGTGTAGACAGGGGTAAAGGGTTTGAGCCCTTTCTTGAGGTTTTCGTCATTCCAGGCCAGCAGGATGGCCTCCTGATTGGTGCCTGAGCCGACGATAATTTTCAGCCCGGCAATATCCTCTGCTTTCTCTATCGACTTCAGCGGGCTGGTCGATTTCACGTAGAAGCCGAGGGAATCCTTACGGTAGGTGGCAAAATCAAACTTCTCTTTGCGCGCTTTAGTGACCGTGATATTGCTGATGGCCGCGTCATATTTACCGGAGGCCACGCCCAGCGGCCAGTCCTCCCAGGAGGTGGGCACCACGTTCAGCTCCAGGCCCAGGCTGTCGGCCACCAGACGGGCGACATCAACCTCGCTGCCCAGCAGCGTTTTGTTGTCATCTGAAAACACCGTCAGCGGCGGTTGATTCAGCCCTGCCACCGCGACGGTAAATTTCCCCGGCACGGCAAACCGATAATCCTTAGGCAGTTTTGCTACTGCATCACTGTTTTTGGTCGTGTTGATCGGCGTTTTATTGGCCTCAATGCTGACGCCAGTACCGTTAATGTTCACATTCTCTGCCCAGACGGCAGGGGTAAAGGCCAGCGCAAGCGCCAGAATAAGCGTTTTTTTCTGCATAGCGGTATTCTCTTTTATTGTTTTATGAACTGGTTTTGGGGTTCGTCTAAGCCCAGACTTTCGCGCAGCGTGGTGCCCGGGTATTCGGTACGGAACAGGCCACGGGCTTGTAAAACGGGCACCACCTGGTCAACAAAGCGCGGGAAGGTGTCCGGCGTCCCGCCCTGAATGATGAATCCGTCAGCCGCATAATCCTCAAACCAGGCTTGCAGACCGTCCGCCACCTGCTCCGGCGTACCGGAAAAACGCGGGCGCGGTGAAGCCGCCTCAAGCGCCACCTGACGCAGGGTTAAGTTGCGCTCCCGGGCATTACGTTTGATTTCATCGGTAGTACTACGGAAGCTGTTTTTACCTAAATCACCGATATCCGGGAACGGTTCGTCGAGTGGATACTGGCTGAAATCGTGGTGCTCGAAATAACGCCCGAGGTAGTTCAAAGCATCATTAATCGACACCAGCGCCGCCGTCGTTTGATATTGGTTTTCCACATCATCGGCGTCTTTTCCGACAATCACGCTGACGCCCTGGAAAATATGCAGATCTGACGTGCGGCGTCCGTTAGTTTCCAGTTGCTGCTTCACGTCGCGGTAAAAAGCTTTTGCCTCGTCGAGCGTATCGTGATGGGTAAAAATGGCGTCGGCATGTTTCGCCGCCAGTCTTTTACCGTCATCCGACGCGCCCGCCTGAAAGACAATCGGACGCCCTTGTGGTGTACGGCCAATATTCAGCGGTCCGGCGACCTGGAAGAAGTCACCGTGGTGATCCAGCGCATGCAGTTTGGCCGGGTCAAAAAACTGACCGCTCTCTTTATTGCGTACAAAGGCGTCACCTTCCCAGGAGTCCCAGAGCCCTTTCACCACGTCGAGATACTCGTCTGCAATCCGGTAACGCAGGGTATGTTCCGGGTGCTTTTCGCGGGAAAAGTTCTTCGCAGAACCTTCCAGCGGCGAGGTCACCACGTTCCAGCCCGCACGCCCGTTGCTCAGGTGGTCAAGGCTGGCGAACTGGCGCGCCGTGGTAAAGGGCTCGCTGTAAAAGGTGGATAAGGTTCCCACCAGCCCCAGACGTGAGGTGATACTTGCCAGCGCGGACAATACCGTCAGCGGTTCAAAACGATTTAAAAAATGCGGGATCGATTTTTCGTTGATATAAAGGCCATCGGCAACGAATAAGAAATCGAGTTTCCCCTCTTCCGCTTTTAATGCCGTCGCTTTTACAAATTCAAAATTAATACTGGCATCAGCGGTGGCCACCGGGTGGCGCCAGGCTGACATATTCCCGGATGCACCATGCAAAATGGTCCCCAGCCGCAATTGTCGGTTTGCAGACATATTTACCTCTTCTGAATTAAACGTGTTGCAGGGCTTTTTCCGCAAGCTGTGCAAAATAGCGGGCAGCCGGCTCAATTAGGGCTTCATCCGGATTAAATGCCGGGTGGTGTAAACCAAACGAACTATTGCTGCCAATGCTGACAAATGCCCCCGGGATCTGCTGCAAATAGACGGCAAAATCTTCCCCTCCCATATGCAGTTCGGCGTGCCGGGTCTCATACCCCGCTTCCCGGGCGACCGAGGTGGCAAAATCTGCCCAACGTTCATCATTCACCAGCGCGGTGGGCCCGGCGTACCAGGTAATATCAATCTGTGCGCTGAAGGCGCTGGCAAACCCGGCGGCGATTTCTTCCACGCGGGTTTTAACATTCTGCTGCACCTCCGTACGATGAGTGCGCAGTGTGCCTTCCAGCTCGACGCTTTCTGGCAACACGTTCCAGGTATTCCCACCCGCAATACGCGTAACGCTCAGTACCACCGAATCCAGCGTATTGACGTTACGGCTGGCGACGCTTTGCAGAGCGGTCACCAGTTGACTCGCCAGGACAATCGCATCGTTGCCTTCATGTGGCCGGGCAGCATGCGCGCCTTTACCGGTTATGCGAATCACAAATCTGTCGACGTTGGCATAGAATGGCCCGCCACGGGTGGCGAACTCGCCGACCGACAGCGAAGGTTCGTTATGCATGCCGAAAATCGCGCTGACATCACGCAACGCGCCGGCCCGCACCAGGCTTTTCGCACCACCGAAGTTCTCTTCGGCAGGCTGAAACAGGATTCGCACCCGGCCGTTGAGCAAGGATTCCCGCTCTTTCAGTTTTAACGCGGCCCCAAGGATCACGCTGGTGTGGATATCATGCCCGCAGGCATGCATCACGCCCGCACGCTGTGAGCTAAACAGCACCCCGCTGCGCTCTTCAATCGGCAAAGCGTCTATATCTGCCCGTAGCGCAATCAGCTTGTCACCGGTCCCGATTTCCGCCACCAGACCGGTTGGCAGCGCGTAAGGCAACGGCGTTATGCCTGCCTTTGTCAGCCACTGGTGCAGGCGTGCGGTGGTTTCTACTTCCTGACCTGACAATTCCGGGTTCTGATGCAGCTCGCGCCGCCAGGCAATCAGTTGTTCGCCAAAGCTCATACCGTGACCTCCTTGTTAAGCCGCGCCTGGGCCAGCAGACGCAGGGACTGCACGCGCGCAACGCCATCCGCAACCGGGGTATCAATAATGAATTCGTCAATGCCCCACTGTTCATGCAGGGCGTTCAGTTGTTCTAGGACTGATTCAGCCGTACCGGCCAGCAGAGACTGGGCCCGACGGGCAATACGTACCGGTTCGCTGCCCGCCTGACGTGCAAAGGCATAAGCCTGTTCTTCGCTGGCGACGGTCACGCGCTGGCCGTTTGCCAGCTCAACGCCCCACACCTCGACCTTCTGCGCAAGCGCGTCTGCTTCAGCCTGCGTCGGCGCAACAATCGCCTGTACCGCCACTATCACGTCGCGGACGCTGTTTTCACGCCAGGTGGCGATCACCTCGCGCAGCAGATCCGGGTCACCGTTCAGGTGTGCGGCAAAAACAAAGTGCCAGTCGAGTTTTGCGGCCAGCAGCGCGCTTTCAGCACTTGCGCCCAGCAGAAAACCCTGTGCAGGTACGGGCGGTAGCGGCGTTGCGCGAACAACCTCTTCCGCAGCCTGGTTTTCTGGGCGGATCCAGTGGTCAAGATGAGCCAGTTGTTCGGCAAAGCTGCCCTTTTCCTGTTGATTCAGACCCTGCTGCAGCGCGCGGGTCGAGAGTGGCAGCCCACCCGGGGCTTTTCCGACGCCGAGATCAACGCGATCCGGCGCCAGGGCGGCCAGAACGTTAAAATTCTCGGCAACTTTATACGGGCTATAGTGCTGGAGCATGACGCCGCCCGACCCCACTCGAATGCGCGTTGTTTGTCCCAGGATCCAGGCAATCAGCAGCTCCGGTGAGGGACTGGCCAGCTGCGGTGTGTTGTGATGTTCAGCAATCCAGAAGCGGTGATAACCCAGGTTCTCTGCCTGTTGCGCCAGCATCAAAGTACGCGCCAGTGCATCGGCAGCGGTTTCGTTTTCAGCGATGGGGCTTTTATCCAGAATGCTGATTCGCCATGACATGTTGCGTTCTCGTTTGACTTAACATGGCGACATTATTAAAGGCGTATTTCACTACTGAGAAACAATTAATTTACATTTAGTTTGCCGGAAATCAGATATCCAAAACCATGCAAAGACTAAGACTTTTGAGGTGCAACCACTTTTCTGCCCGCATCCGAGCCAACAGGGTCGCGCAAATCATCACGTTTTCATTCTGTTAACGAAACGCTATTTCGACATCTTAATTTACCTCGCGGAGGTGATCTCCCGCTTTTAATTTGGCTTATGTCATTTATTTGCAGGGGATGACGAAACTGCGCTCGAAATTATTTTCATTTTTATTACATTGACTCAGTTTAATAGATAAAAAATAATTAGCACCAGGTATTTCGGACAAGCAGAATTTAATAGAGAATACACGGCAGACAGCTATAAAAATAATTACATCAATCTTGCCTGAGTGTTTACCAGGCGGTTTTTATTCTTTCACATCATCATGGAGTTACTCATGAGGCGTAACAGTCCCGTTACACAAAGCGAGTATTTTCTTAACGAAGGCTCGACGTTAATGTCGACCACCAATACGCAAAGTCATATTACCTATGCCAATTCCGCTTTTATTGAAGCTAGCGGATATAAAGAAGAACACCTTATGGGTGAACCGCATAATATTATTCGCCACCCCGACATGCCTGCCGAGGCGTTTGGTGACATGTGGTTTACCCTACAACAGGGGGAAACCTGGACAGGGCTAGTCAAGAACCGTCGTCAGAACGGCGATCACTATTGGGTACGCGCTAATGTGACGCCAGTCTGGCAGGATGGAAACTTAACAGGCTATATCTCCGTGCGGAATATTCCAGCACGCGAAGAGATCGCTGCCAGTGAAAAACTCTATGAGAAAGTACGCAATAACGAATTAACGCATCATCGTTTTTACAAGGGATTATTGGTTCGTCGCGGTTTATTTTCTTTCATGTCTCTTTTTAAACGACTCAGTACCAGCAAAAGAATCTATCTCGGTATTACAGTGACGGCCCTGCTTTCCTGTTTGCTGATTTTATTATTCCCGAATACGCTTACACAGTTCGGCGGTCTGGTTCTGCTATTTGTAACCCTGGCATATTATCTTCATGCACAAATTGCCCGGCCGGTAAAATCCATTGTTCAACAGATGCAGTGCGTGGTTTCAGGGCGTAAAACCGAGTATTACCACTTTGACAGGATCGATGAAATCGGTCTGATGATGCGTCTGGTCAACCAATCCGGTTTAAACCTGAATTCTCTGGTCGACGATGTCGGGGCGCAGATTAACGGGATTGGCACTATCAGCCAGCAGGTCGCCAAAGAGGGCGCGGATCTGCAGGCGCGTTCTGAAGAGACCGCAGACTTTCTGCAGCAAACCGCAGCGGCGGTGGAAGAAATTGCCAGTGCCGTTAAGCAAACGGCGGAAACCGCAAAAGAAGCGATCCTGATGGCGGATCGCACCAGTGCCAGCGCCCACTGCGGTGAAGCGATGATGAAAGAGACTATCGGCATGATGCAATCCGTTTCGCAGGATAACAGTCAGATCGTCGATATCATCAGCGTTATCGATCGCATCGCCTTTCAGACCAATATACTGGCGCTAAATGCTGCCGTTGAAGCGGCACGCGCAGGTGAAGCCGGGCGCGGTTTTGCGGTGGTGGCGGCTGAAGTGCGAAACCTTGCGCAGCACTCCGCGACGGCGGCTAAAGAGATCAAAACGCTTATTGAGAAAAACGTCTCCAGTGTGAACGCGGGTGTGGAAAAGGTGGAACAAACCGAAACGCAGCTGACGGTCATGATCGACAATGTTCTGCAGATGTCCTCCCTGATTAAGGAGATCGGTCATGCCACTCAGGAACAGACTCAGGCGCTGACGCTTATCAACGCGTCCATCTCCCGTATTGGTGCAATGACGCATAACAATACGGGGATGGTGGATAATGTCACTCAGGCCGCTAATCACCTGACGCAGCGCACAACGCGCCTGCAGCAGGCAATTTCCGTTTTTGGCGGTTAGTCGTTCAGGCACTGCCCGTCAGTAACTTTTTCCAGCCACTTTACCGGGCTACCGTTTACGGATTCGGCGATGGCAATGTGCGTCATCGCCCTGGTTAAGCGGCTCAGCCTCTTTGCCCCACTCCTGTAACCAGCCACGACCCTGCGTCACGATCATTTTTATTACCCAAGCCGTCGCCAGCATACCCTCGCCTTTTCGTTGCTGATTGAAGCGTTGCGTTTGCAATGAGTTCATTTCACTGCGCAACCATTAAGCAATATTGATGAATAAATCATCAAGTCACTAATGGGTTCGTCTAAAAAATCACCACGATTCAGCATCTTGTGATCCACGTCTGCTCTGACCACACGATTTCCTTCGACCTGCATCACTTTCGGCACGGTTATATTTTGCGTCGCTTATGAATTGCAGGTAGGATGCCTCGCCATGTTTCGCCTTATCCATACGTAGAATCACTGGGAAGGCGACATGTGTTTGCGCAGAAGCAATCGTTTGTATTGCACTCTGCCAGGCAGGACTATCACGATAATGGTTCAGACAGGCAAACAGGTAACTCAATGAAAACAAGCAATAAAAGCGCAGCCGATCATCATGCTGCTAAACGTCGCTGGTTGAACTCCCACGAAGATGGCTACCACAAAGCGATGGGCAACCGTCAGGTTCAAATGATCGCCATCGGCGGCGCTATCGGAACGGGTCTGTTTTTAGGTGCAGGCGCTCGCTTGCAGATGGCTGGCCCAGCTCTCGCCCTGGTCTATCTGGTGTGCGGGATCTTCTCTTTCTTTATTCTTCGTGCACTGGGCGAACTGGTATTGCATCGCCCTTCAAGCGGCAGCTTTGTCTCTTACGCCCGTGAATTCCTCGGTGAAAAAGCGGCCTATGTTGCAGGCTGGATGTACTTCGTCAACTGGGCGATGACCGGTATTGTCGATATCACCGCCGTGGCGCTGTATATGCACTACTGGGGCGCGTTTGGTGATGTGCCGCAGTGGGTCTTTGCGCTTGGCGCGTTGGCCATTGTCGGCACCATGAACATGATCGGCGTGAAGTGGTTTGCGGAGATGGAATTCTGGTTTGCACTGGTCAAAGTGCTGGCCATCGTCGTGTTCCTGATCGTGGGTACTGTCTTCCTCGGCAGCGGTAAACCACTGGATGGTAATGCCACTGGCTTCCATCTGATAACCGATAACGGCGGATTCTTCCCGCACGGTCTGATGCCAGCGCTGGTACTGGTTCAGGGTGTGGTGTTTGCCTTTGCCTCTATCGAACTGGTGGGTACTGCTGCGGGTGAATGTAAAGATCCGCAGACGATGGTGCCAAAAGCCATTAACAGCGTGATCTGGCGTATCGGTCTGTTCTACGTTGGTTCCGTGGTACTGCTGGTTCTATTACTGCCGTGGAACGCCTATCAGGCGGGTCAGAGCCCGTTTGTGACCTTCTTCTCTAAGCTGGGCGTGCCTTATGTTGGCAGCATCATGAACATCGTGGTACTGACCGCAGCGCTCTCCAGCCTGAACTCCGGGCTTTATTCTACCGGTCGTATCCTGCGCTCCATGTCCATGGGCGGTTCTGCGCCGAAGTTCATGTCGAAGATGAGCAAGCAGCACGTGCCTTACGCGGGTATTCTGGCGACGCTGGTAGTGTATGTATTCGGCGTATTCCTGAACTATCTGGTCCCGTCCCGGGTCTTCGAAATCGTTCTGAACGTTGCTGCGCTTGGTATTATCGCATCCTGGGCCTTTATCGTGGTCTGCCAGATGCGTCTGCGTAAAGCCATTAAAGAAGGTAAAGCCGCTGACGTGAGCTTTAAGCTGCCTGGCGCGCCGGTGACCTCCTGGCTCACCCTGCTCTTCCTGTTCAGCGTGCTGGTACTGATGGCGTTCGATTACCCGAACGGCACCTACACCATCGCCACTATACCGCTGCTGGCTGTACTGCTGATTGCTGGCTGGTTTGGCGTACGTAAACGCGTTCACGAAATTCACAGCACCGCGCCGGTTCATCCTGATGATGAAAAACACGACGCGCCGCTGGTTGAAGAAACGTCGCGTTAATCATTAAAAAGGGAAGGCAGATGCCTTCCCTTTTTTTACATCACAGCGTGATACGAATTACGTCGTCAGGTTGGGTTGCCTCCTGCTGACGGGTAGATTTCTGTTTTACCGTCACATACAAGGTTTTGCCATCCGCAGAGAGCGCCAGGCTGTTCGGGTAGACCGGCGTGTCGAAGGTTTTCGTCACGTTGTAAGATTTCGCGTCAATCACGCTCACCTTACCGGCTTCACGGTGCGTCACATACGCTTCATTGCGTGCCGGGTTAAACAGCACGACCAGTGATTCTGGTGCTGAGATTTTCTCGATCACGCTGCCGTCTTTCAGGCTCACCACCAGCACTTCCGGCTGTTTTGAATCGGTCAGGAACGCGCGCTGGCCGGCAGTATCGAGGCTCAGATTCAGGTAGAAGTGCTCTTTCCCGTCGTCCTGCACTTTTTTACGACTCAGGATTTTGTTGGTGGCCGTATCAATCGTCACCAGCTCACCGTCGGCATTGGTGGTATAGAGGCGTTTCGCCTGCGCATCCAGCGCCAGACCGGTGCTATAGGTGCCGGTATTAGCAATAGTCTCTTTCAGCTTCAGCGTTGCGCCATCCACCACCCAAATCACGCTCTCTTTACCCACACCAGTGATATAGACGGTGTTAGTGCTGTCATCAGCCACCAGCTGGCGTGGCTGCAGCGGTTTGACGGTTTCACTGCGCTGGCGATTATCGAGCACAAGACGCCCTTTCACGTCGCCCGTTTTGGCATCAATGGCCGTCACCGCGCCGTTGATGGTGTTACCGAACCACAGCGTTTGGCTCGCCTTGTCAAAGGTGGCACTGAAAGGTTTGAGATCGCTATGAATCGCCTGCGTCACGTCCAGCGTGACCGGGTCAAGGCGATAGATAACCCCGCCCTTATCGGTTTTACGGCTTTGCGACGTCGCAACCCACAGCGCATTCTCCTGCTGGCTTACCGCCATTTCATACGCCCCTTTCCCCACCGCTTTACGCAGGATCTCTTCGGCGGCGTGCACCTGGAAGGTGCTGGCAAACAGTAACGTAGCAGACAGCAGAGAAAGGCTCAGTCGCGGCGAGCACAGATGACGTAAAGACATAACAATTCCTTTTCTGAAAAGAGGGTTTTCTGCTGACATCACTTCCGGCAGGCAACGTCCTGGCATTGCCTTTTGATAATGAGAATAGTAATCATTAATCAACAAAATGTGGAGTTTTTCTTTCCCTCGCCCACATTCATTAACGCAACGTGCGGTTAAAGTTTTCAAAACATTTACAAAACCTTTAACATATAGGCACATGTTCCATTTGGTTCGTTTAGATACCACAACCGGTTTTACTCATGAAAATCATTTCCGCCCGTAAGGCATCTCTGATGCTGGTTCCTGTTATTGTTGCGCCTCTCACTGCGATGAGTGCGGATGAACAGACCATGATCGTCAGCGCTACACCGCAAACTGTATCGGAACTCGATACTCCAGCCGCGGTGAGCGTCGTGAATGGCGATGATATGCGTCAGGCCACGCCACGCATCAACCTGTCTGAATCACTGGGTAGCGTTCCAGGCCTGCAAATTCAAAACCGCCAGAACTATGCGCAGGATCTCCAGCTGTCAATGCGTGGATTTGGTGCCCGTTCAACCTTTGGCGTACGCGGTATCCGCATGTATGTCGACGGTATTCCAGCCACCATGCCTGACGGACAAGGGCAAACCTCCAACATCGATCTTTCCAGTGTGGACACTGTGGAAGTGCTGCGCGGCCCCTTCTCTGCCCTGTACGGCAACGCCTCGGGTGGCGTGATTAACATCAACACCCAGACCGGGCAGCAGCCGCCGACCATTGAGGCCAGCAGCTATTACGGCAGTTACGGTACCTGGCGCTATGGCATGAAAGCCACGGGGGCAATGGGTGACGGGACACACGCAGGCGATGTGGATTACACCGTTTCCACCACCCGCTTCACCACTAAAGGCTATCGTGACCACAGCGGTGCGCGGAAGAATCTCGCCAATGCCAAACTGGGTGTGCGTATAGATGATGTCAGTAAACTCACGCTGATCGTTAATAGCGTGGACATGAAGGCTAACGATCCGGGTGGACTCGATTACCAGGAGTGGCGGAATGACCCGCGCCAGTCTCCGCGCGGCGATCAGTACAACACCCGTAAGACCATCAAACAGACCCAGGCCGGTCTGCGCTATGACCGCCAGCTCAGCGCCCAGGACGACCTTAGCGTGATGATGTATGCCGGTGAGCGTGAAATGACGCAGTACCAGTCGATACCTTATCAACCGCAGCTTAAGCCATCTCACTCTGGTGGTGTGATTGATATGCAGCGCCATTACCAGGGCGTTGATACCCGCTGGACGCACCGTGGCGAGCTGCTGGTGCCGGTGACCCTTACCACCGGCCTGAACTATGAAAACCTGAGCGAAGATCGTCGCGGGTATGAAAACTTCGTGATGAATAACGGCGTGCCGGAATACGGTGTGAAGGGTGACAAGCGCCGTAACGAACGTAACCTGATGTGGAACGTCGACCCTTATCTGCAAAGCAGCTGGCAGCTGACACAGAAGCTCTCTGTGGATGCGGGTGTGCGTTACAGTTCGGTCTGGTTCGACTCCAACGATCATTACATTACGCCGGGCAACGGGGATGACAGTGGTGACGCGAGCTATCACAAGTGGCTCCCGGCGGGCTCCGTGAAATATGCCATGACGGACGCGTGGAATCTCTATGCTGCTGCCGGGCGCGGATTCGAAACGCCAACAATCAACGAACTCTCATATCGTTCAGATAACCAGGGCGGTCTGAATATTGGCCTGAAACCTTCCACCAACAATACGTATGAAGTGGGGAGCAAAACCCGTATCGGCAATGGTCTGCTAACGGCTGCGCTGTTCCGCACAGACACGGATGATGAGATCGTGGTCGATTCCAGTTCCGGCGGCCGTACCAGCTATAAAAATGCCGGTAAAACCCGTCGTCAGGGGGTGGAGGTTTCCCTGGACCAGCAGTTTGCTGAAAACTGGAAGCTGAAAATGGCGTGGACCTATCTGGACGCCACCTACCGTACTAACGTATGCAGCGACGCAGACTGTAATGGAAACCGCATGCCAGGTATCGCCCGTAACATGGGTTATGCCTCGTTTGGCTGGCAGCCGGAGGAAGGCTGGTACGCGGGTTCAGATGTCCGCTACATGAGCGATATCATGGCCGACGACGAAAACACGGCGAAAGCACCGTCGTACACCGTGGTTGGGCTGAATACCGGGTATAAGCTCAACTATGGTAACTGGGGAATGGACGTCTTTGGCCGCGTAGATAACCTGTTCGACAAAGAGTACGTCGGCTCGGTTATTGTCAACGAATCCAATGGTCGTTATTACGAGCCTGCACCCGGGCGTAACTATGGCGTAGGTATGTCGATCTCTTATCGCTTCGAGTAAGCAAAAAGAAAAGTTTATTTTATTAATGAAATAACCCTCCTGATGGCAATAAGCCATCAGGAGTTATTCACCGAATAAATAATTAGCTACGGTATATAGTCGCTGTGTTAAATAATCTCTTAGTTAAAATATTGTCGCTGTAAAAGAGAATTTGCTTCATCAATCAACTTATCAATCGCCTTCTGGCAGTCGCCCACATCCCGTCGCTCAAGGGCCGCAAGTAGCTCATCATAGTGATACGTCGACATCGTGATGTCGTTGAGTTCCTGGTGCAGATAGTTAATGCACGGCCCAATGCGGACCCATAACTGTTCAATTAAGGCATTGAGCGTAGGCATTTCCGCATACTGATAAAGCGTAAACCGGAAGACACGATTTGCATGCAAGGCCTGCTGAACGTTACCATTACGCATGGCGTCATGAAAGGCGTCCGACAATTTGTGCAGCACCTCCAGCTTGCCGTCAGACATATTCTGACATGCTGCGGCAACCGCCATCGGCTCAAGTTGTTTTCGGATGGCATTAATCTCGTTATAACGCTCCAGCGTCACCTCAGGCACAAGAAATGCCTGTGCTGGCGTGGCATGTAATGCCCCTGATGACACCAGACGCAAAAGCGCCTCACGAACCGGGGTAATACTGGTGCCTAATTTTTCGGCGATCTCTTTCGTAATCAGTCGTGCCCCAGGTTTGAGTGAGCCTGTAATTAACGCTCCTTTCAAACTGAGTTCAACTTGCATGGTAAGACTGATCCTTTGCGCTTTTTCTAAATGATCCAAATCAAGCATGTTCAATTCCTGTAGCTAAAGCTCAATGCTATTTTTAAACGTCAGTTTAATAAAACGACGCCGGTCCGATATATCCTGTATCGTCATGCCTGGTGGTGGGAAGTACGTAAAAACATCAAAACGTGCAAAATTTGTATTTTTCGTTTTCGGGCTCATCCGGGATGATGGCGCGAAAAGCCATGTCAGTTAATTAAAGACAATATATCGTATCTTCACAAATAAATATGGCGGGAAACCCCGCCATATTGTGGTTTATTTATTGTCACCCGCGACGCGAATCACGACTTTGCCGAAGTTTCGCCCTTCCAGAAGGCCAATCAGCGCCTCAGGCGCGTTCTCCAGGCCGTCAGTCACCTGTTCACGATAGTGAATTTTGCCCTCCTGCACCCAGCTCCCCATCTCTTGCTGGAACTCTTTAATGCGATGCCCATAGTCCTGGCCGATGATAAAGCCCTGCATACGAATGCGTTTCTTCAGAATGGTCGCCATCAGGAGCGGCAAACGGTCCGGGCCGTCAGGCAGGCCCGTCGCATTATAGCCACTGATCAGACCACATACCGGGACGCGCGCGGAGGTATTCAGCAACGGCAGCACGGCGTCAAAGACTTTTCCGCCGACGTTTTCATAATAGACATCAATTCCTTTCGGACAGGCGTGTTTCAACTGGTCGGCAAAATCCGCAGCGTGGTGATCCAGACAGAGGTCAAACCCGAGGACCTCAACCGCATGGCGGCATTTTTCTGCGCCACCGGCCACGCCGACCACCCGGCAACCTTTGATTTTGCCAATCTGCCCAACGGTCGCGCCAACCGGGCCTGTTGCGGCAGCAACCACCAGCGTTTCCCCCGCTTTAGGTTGCCCGATATCCAGCAATCCCATATAGGCGGTAAAGCCCGGCATACCCAGAATACCCAGCGCCCAGGAAGGATGAGACGGATTTTCACCCAGCTTGACCAGGCCGCTGCCGTCCGAGAGTTCATACTCCTGCCAGCCGCTGTAGCCCAGCACCCATTCACCAGCTTTGAAGTCGGGATGGTTTGACCGCTCAACGCGACTGACCGTTCCTCCCACCATCACCGCACCGATCTCAACCGGCGGTGAATAGGATGGCGCATCGCTCATGCGGCCACGCATGTAAGGGTCCAGCGACAGCCAGACCGTACGGAGCAAAAGCTGCCCCTCAACTGGCGCAGGAACAGGTTGCTCCTCCAGACGAAAATTCTCCGCGACAGGCGCACCCTGTGGACGGGAGGCCAGTACCCAGCGGCGATTAAGCGAAACAGATTGATTCATCAGGAACTCCTTCTGGTTCAAATGTCATTACAGCCTGGCTCACGATCGGCGTTATCGCTTTAACATTACGAGCCAGATTGGTTAAGCCGTACGACCAGATAGATGCAGGTTTCATTCGTCTCGTTGATGAACCGACAGTCATTAGGCGGCCCCAGCTCCAGGCAGTCCCCGGCCCGCATCTCGTGGCGCGTATCGCCCTCCTGGAACACCAGCTCACCCATTTGTAACCAGATAAGCTGACGTGCCAGCGCATAAGAAGAGGCAGGCATAGGCACATCGCTCCCCGCCGGGAGTTCAACCTGAACAAGGTCAATGGGAAGATCTGTGCGGGGAGAAACGTGGCGGCGAAGGTAATGCGTTTGTGGATCGCGCCAGACGGGCTGGTTGGCGAGGCGCAGTAGTTTTCCCTCTTGCATCTCGGCTCTGGCAATCAGCGTCGACATGCTGATGCCAAAAGCCCCCGACAAGCGGGCAAGCAACGTTGCCGTAGGGCTACTGTCCCCACGTTCTATCTTGTGGATCATCGCACGCGAAACGCCTGCCCGGTCAGCAAGCTCGCTCAAAGACCATCCGCGAGACTCGCGTTCAAGGCGAACTCTTGCGCTAATCCGTTGATTCATGGTGTCTGTTATGGTGTTCATGACGTCATACTATAGTGTATGAACGGCATTTCAATGGGCTTTTGATAACAAAAAAATATGGCTTATGTCATAGCTATCTGGCGATACAGTTGTGTAATATCGTAGTTAAATCGTAATACTATAGTGAACAACACACAGAGGTTTCATCATGATCGTTCGTCATACCTGCAAAGAAGACTGCGCTGCGATAGGAGAAATATACAACCACGCGGTGTTGCACACTGCCGCAATCTGGAACGATAAGACCGTCGACACCGATAATCGTATCGCCTGGTTTGAGGCACGCACCCTCGCAGGTTATCCGGTACTGGTCAGTGAAGAAGACGGTGTTATCACGGGCTATGCCTCTTTTGGTGACTGGCGTGCCTTCGACGGTTTTCGTCATACGGTAGAACATTCGGTCTATGTTCATCCGGATCATCAGGGCAAAGGGATTGGTCGCACATTGATGAAAGCGCTGATTAACGAAGCCCGTGCCATCGGCAAACACGTGATGGTCGCAGGCATCGAAGCGCAGAATCATGCCTCGATTCATCTCCATGAAACGCTCGGTTTTGTGACGACGGGTCAAATGCCGCAGGTGGGTACCAAGTTTGGCCGCTGGCTGGACTTAACCTTTATGCAGCTGCAGCTGGATGAGCGCAGCGACCCGGACGCCATCCCATGAATCAGTCAATGACGCTGGCTTTTTTGGTGGCGGCGGGAATCGGTCTGGTGGTGCAAAATACCTTAATGGTGCGCATCACCCAGACCTCCTCAACTATTCTTATCGCGATGCTGCTGAATTCACTGGTCGGCATTGTGCTGTTTGTCAGCATTCTGCTGCTGAAACAGGGCTTCGCCGGATTTAGCGAGCTGGCCGCTACAGTGCGCTGGTGGACGCTGATCCCGGGGCTGCTGGGTTCGTTTTTCGTGTTTGCCAGTATCAGCGGATACCAGAACGTAGGCGCGGCAACGACCATCGCTGTGCTGGTGGCAAGCCAGTTGATCGGCGGGCTGGTGATGGACGTGCTGAGAAGCAACGGCATACCGCTGCGCGCCCTGATCGGCCCGGTGTGCGGCGCGGTGATGTTGGTCGTGGGGGCCTGGCTGGTCGCGCGACGCCAGTTTTGATCGCTACAGAATGGTGCCGCCTTTCGTTAGCTGTTCCTGTCGCGCTTCCAGCTCCTCTTTATGCTGCTTACCGTGGTGTGAAATCGCGGTGCGCAGACGTTGCTGCTGGGTGTAGCGATCTTCACGGCTGAGCTCTGCATCATCGCTTAATTCAATCAGCAGTTCATTCATGTGGGTAATTACGCTCTCTTCGATGGCGGCATCGACGCGGGCGATAACATCGTTTAAATGTGACATTGTCACTCCTTGTGAATTGCCGGGTGGCGGCTACGCCTTACCCGGCAATAATACGCTTAGTTCAGCTTCGCTTTTGAGAAATCGCTGCCCATCAGGCTCACGCTGTAACCCGTGACGTTGCTGCGGGTAGCGTAGAACGTTTTCCCGTTCGCCAGTGCGATCCACGGCGCCTGCTGGTAGAAAATCTCCTGCGCCTGACCGTAGAGTTTAGCGCGCTCAGCCGGGTTGCTGGTCAGCTTCGCTTTTTGCACCAGGGAATCATACCCCTTATCGCACCAGCGTGCTGCGTTTGAACCCGTTTTAATGCTGTTGCACCCCAGCAGTACGTCAGCAAAGTTGTCCGGGTCACCGTTATCGGACATCCAGCCGAACAGCGCAGAGTCGTGCTCACCTTTACGCATGCCGGAGAGGTATTCGCCCCACTCGTAAGAGACAATTTTGGCCTTCACACCGACTTTCGCCCAGTCGCTCTGGATCATCTCCGCAATACGGCGCGAATTAGGGTTGTACGGACGCTGCACCGGCATTGACCACAGCGTCACTTCCGCGCCCTTCTCCAGCCCGGCCTGCTTCAGCAGGGCTTTCGCTTTTTCGGGGTCGTAGCTGTAGTCCTTCAGGTCTTTATTAAAGCCCATCATGTTTGGCGGAATTGGTGATTTTGCCACCGTACCCGAGCCCATAAAGACCGCGTTGACGATGGCTTTCTTGTCAGTTGCGTAGTTTAGTGCCTGACGTACCAGAACATTATCAAACGGTTTTTTCTCGGTGTTAAACGCCAGATAGCCGACGTTCAACGCATCGACAGAGTGCAGCGTCAGGTCTTTGTTATTTTTAATCACATCAAACTGCACCGGGGATGGAGCAGGAATGATCTGGCATTCGTTGGTCTGCAATTTCGCCAGACGCGTTTCCACATTTGGCGTGATGGAGAAGATCAGGTGTTTTGTCGGTACCTCGCCCTCCCAGTAGTTCGGGTTAGCGACATAGCGGATCAGTGAATCCACTTTGTACTGCTGCAGCACATAAGGCCCTGTACCGATCGGCCAGGTATCCACGTTCTCTGGCGTACCTTTTTTCAGCATCACGTCAGCGTATTCAGCGGAGAGAATCGAGGCAAAATCCATTCCCCAGTCGGCAAGGAATGCAGCGTTGGGTTCACTGAGGGTGAACTGAACATGGTAATCATCGACCTTTTTAACGTCCTGAATCAGTTTATCGAGGCCGACGTCATTAAAGTATTCGTAGTTGCCCTGCGATACGTTGTGATAAGGATGCTTAGGGTCTTTCTGACGCATGACGGAGAAAATGACGTCATCGGCGTTAAAGTCACGGGTCGGTTTGAAGTATTTATTGCTGTTGAACTTCACCCCTTTACGCAGGGTAAACGTATAGGTCTTACCGTCTGGTGAGATTGTCCAGGACTCCGCCAGCGACGGAACCGGCGTATTTTTCACCGGATCGAAATTGATCAGACGGTTATACAACACCTGAGAGCTGGCCACGAAAGACGGGCCGGAGCTGGCGATTTGCGGGTTGAAAGACTCGGGTGAGGCTTCAGAGCAGTAAATAATGGTGTCATTATTTGCCGCCAATGCGGCACCGGCTGGTAAAAGCGTACTCAGCGCAAGGGCGAGCAGTGTTTTCCCTGTAGACATGGTTATAACCCTGGATGTTTTATTATATAGGACAGTAATAACAGCACAGGCTTAATGACCTGGCAAATAACGAAACACTATCAGGTTATTCTAAAGTCACGTTTTTCGCTGGTTTTGCAGTCAATGCAAAAAAAGATGATTTGCCTTAAGTGCCATTATCCGTCAAGCACAACCGTCATTTTCTATGCCGCAAGAAATCGGCGCTTTTAGCGTCTCTTCCTCCGTTTGTTTGCTTCCTCATTTCGTTAAAGTAACGGTGTGAAGAAGTATATGGGATCAAATCGTGGCAAAAACTCTTTTACGCAGCGGTAATCTGGATGATTTTCAGGCCGTTGGCGGCGGCGGACAAGCCGTTTTTGAATCAGCGTTACAAATCCGGGAAGCGCTCCGGTTGCGCAAACAACAGGCCATTGTCGACTGTCTGGCCATTCCACAGGTCAACGATAGCGGTGACCGTGTAGACTGGTATTCCCCGATAGAGGGGAGTGTTACCAGTTGGAAAGCGGCCGATGAAGACGACCGTTTTCGCGCCCTGCGCTATCTGGAAAATACGCTTGCCAGCGTCGAGTCGTTGAGTAAGAAGTGCCTCCAGTCACCTAAAACAGCACAACAGCTTTTTGGTTCACTGCTGTCAAAAGCGTTCCAGTTTCCGGGCGAAAACTTTCTCTTTCTGGTCGAAGGGAAACCGGTCATTAGCTTCTGGGGCTTTGTAAACCTGAACGAAAATGCACGCGACGATGTTCTCGACTGCCTGCGTGAATCACTGATCCCTGAGCCAGCCCCCGTTGTGATTGAAGATCCTGAACCGGAACCTGAGCCGGAACCGATCATCACCTTCGAACAAGCAGACGAGCCACTGATTGCACCGTCAACGGTGGTGCGCATTACGCCGGAGGATCTGTATGAGCCAGAACCTGCTCCAGTCGCGACACAACCACAACCTGCTCAGGAACCCACCCCGACAACCGTTGTGAAAAAGCGTCGTATCCCGCTGTGGACGCTACCCGTTGCCGCCGTGATCGTTGCCGCCATTGCCGCACCGCAGCTGTGGCCAAAACAGTCCCCTTCCGCGCAGCCTGCACCTATGCCAGAGCCTGTAGAAATTGCGCCGAAACCGATCAAAGCAGTTGAACCACTGGCGATGAAATTACCGTTGCATCAGGCTGAGGTAGTGGCAAGCAAAGAAAAAGAACCTGCTCCTGCTCCAGCGCCCGCCCCGGTCGTTATCGTCGCGATTCCGAAAGATGCGATGGTTATGGAAGGTCAGCAAGTGAAAGCGGGATCGACGCGCTTCCTCAACGGGACCTGGCGCGCCATCCTCGATGTGAAAGATCCGGTGACCGGTAAGCCACCGTCACTGCGCTACCAGATCCAGAACAATAAAGGTTTCGCCCGTGTAGTACATGGTGACAACATTGTCTGCCGCGCAGAGATCTTCTCCGGGCTTCACAGCAATGGTGAACTGATGATTAAGAGTCGCGGTAACGCCCGCTGCACCGACGGTTCACGCTACCCGATGCCGGAGGTTTCCTGTAAAGCAGGCACCAGCGATATCGCAGAATGTCGTGCTCACTATGATGCAAACACCGTCGTCCCACTGACGTTCAAGAAAGCAGGTGCCTGATCCTATGCTGGTAAATCTTTGCGACTATAAACAAAGCGTCACGCTTATCGCTAACAGCGGCGTGCAGTTCCTTGATTTCGGTCTGACGCCGCAGGACACCGCCAGCAACGGGCGCTTCGTACGTAAAACCGCGAACGGCCCGCTTCTGCGTCTCGATTTCGACCTGGTGAACGGGCGTTATACTCTGCCCGGGTTGAACGGCGGGCAGCCTGAAGTGGTGAAACCGGAAACCACCATTGCGCTACATCAGTCGCTGGCGGTCCTTGATGGTGTCTGGCTTCCTGTTCCGTTCCTGCGCTTTAACCCGCCACGGACCTTTGTTGACGGCCCGGATAACTGGGCTCGCGTTCAGGTTCGCAAGCTTGATAAACCCGACACGGCAGGCAATACGCACCGCGTGACCCTCGCGCTTGACAGCCAGATTGCCGAACATGCCACGTCCGCGCTGTCCCCGGTCGAAAACGACATTCTGAACGGAACCCGTTTCGCTCTGGCCTGGCGGGATAACGAAGTGGAAAGTTTCCTCGACCAGACCTGGATTGACGGCTGGCTGCGTGAGGCATTTACCCAGTATGCCGACGGTGTTGAAAACCGCTCTGAACGTGATCTGCAACAGGCGATGCGTAGTTTTGAATATCAGGCACACTGGCTCAACCTTCTGACCATGCTCGGTGAGCAGCTTACCGTGCCGGAAGTGAAATTTGTCACTCATACGCTCAGTACCCCTGCCATTCCGGTCGACCTGATCCTCGATGTGGGCAATACCCATACCTGCGGCGTGATTATTGAAGACCACGGGGATGCGAACGATGGTCTGCGCCAGACTGCCGAGCTGCAGGTACGTTCGTTGAGCGAGCCACAATTCCTCAATGAACCCTTGTTCACCAGCCGTCTGGAGTTCTCAGAAGCGCGTTTTGGCAAGCAGCACTTCTCGGTTGAAAGCGGTCGCGAAGATGCCTTTGTCTGGCCGTCGATTGTCCGCGTCGGCGATGAAGCACGGAAACTGGCTACCCAGCGCCTGGGAACCGAAGGTAACAGCGGCATCTCCAGCCCGCGTCGCTACCTCTGGGATGAAACACCGGTGGTTCAGGACTGGCGATTTAGCCAGATGAACAGCAAAACCCAGCGTGAACCTCTGGCTACCGCGTTTCCGCTGATGAACCTGATGAACGATGACGGTGAGCCGCTCTTTACGCTGCCGCAGGACGAGCGACTGCCAGTCTTCTCGCCGCAGTACAGCCGTAGCACGCTGATGACACACATGTTGTGCGAGCTGCTGGCACAGGCTCTGGGTCAGATCAATAGCGTCGCCACGCGCTTGCGTCTGGGCTTCCCGGCATCTCCGCGCCAGTTACGAACCCTGATCCTGACCCTGCCGTCGGCCATGCCAAAGCAGGAGCGGGAGATTTTCCGTCGCCGCATGTTCGAAGCGATCGCCATTGTCTGGAAAGCAATGGGATGGCACCCGCAGGATGAAGATTTCGCCACCCGCAAACAGCAGGAAAAAAGTGTGGTGCCGGTTCCTGAAATCCAGATGGAGTGGGATGAAGCCAGCTGCGGTCAACTGGTCTGGTTGTATAACGAAGCCATTTCTCGTTTTGGCGGCCAGACTGAGGCGTTCTTTGCCTCCCTCGCCCGCCCGGATCGTGAACCTGAGCCCGGCGTTCAGCCGGGGCGTTCACTGCGCGTCGCGTCCATCGACATTGGTGGCGGCACAACGGATATGGCGATCACCCATTATCAGCTTGATGATGGCTCGGGTAACAACGTTAAAATCACGCCGCAACTGCTGTTCCGTGAAGGGTTTAAAGTCGCGGGCGACGATACCCTGCTTGATGTGATTCAGCGCTATGTACTGCCCGCCCTGCAAACGCAACTGCAGAAATCGGGTATTGCGGACGCCTCGCTGCTGATGGCTTCGCTCTTCGGTGACTCCGGCCGAATTGACACCCAGGCAGTATTGCGCCAGCAAACGGCGCTTCAGCTCTTTATGCCGATTGGCCATGCCATTCTTGCCGCGTGGGAATCGAGCGATATTGACGATCCGCTGGCTGGCCTGCATGCCACCTTTGGCGATCTCCTGCCGCAGAAACCGACCCGCAACGTGATGAATTATCTGCAACAGGCGATCGATCATGCCCTGCCTGCGGGTTCTGAAACGTTCGATCTGTTCACCGTTCCGCTGCACGTAAATTTCCGTGAGATGCAGGATGCAATGCTGGCTGGTCAGTTTACGCTGGCTTCGCCGCTCCATGCAGTATGTGAGGCGATTTCCCATTACAGCTGCGATATTTTGCTGATCACCGGGCGTCCTGGCTGCCTGCCTGGCGTTCAGGCACTGATTCGTCACCTGCAGCCGGTTCCGGTCAATCGCATCGTCTGGCTGGATAAGTATCAGGTTCATGAGTGGTATCCGTTCAGCCAACAGGGCCGCATTGGCAACCCCAAATCAACAGCCGCCGTGGGTGCGATGCTTTGCAGCCTGGCGCTTGATCTGCGTCTGCCGCGCTTTAACTTTAAGGCAGCAGATATTGGTGCGTATTCAACCGTGCGGTATCTGGGTGTGCTGGATAATACGGTCAACACCCTGCGCGAAGAGAACGTCTGGTATCAGGATATCGATCTCGATAAACCCGGTGCGAAACTCGACGCGCGTCTGCACTTCCCGCTGCGCGGTAACGTCACCCTCGGCTTCCGCCAGCTGGCAAACGCACGCTGGCCGGCCACACCGCTCTATACACTTAGCATCAACTCGGCTGAACTGGCCAAAGCGATTGCGGGTGATGGCGTGCTGAACGTGCGGCTTAAACTCTGCGGTGGCAGCAAGCAGGAAGGCCCGGAGTCCTTCGAACTGAGCGATGCCTGGCTCCAGGACGGCACCCCGGTCGCCCCTGACGCGTTAACCTTCAAACTGAATACTCTGGCCGATCGCCGTCATAGCGGTAGCCACTACTGGATCGACAGCGGGAGCGTATACCTGAAATGACAGTGACGACGACCACCACTCAGGCTCTAATCGGGTGGATTAATGAGACGCGCCTGAACGCCCCGGTGCTGGATAACGATGCCGACGCCCTGCTTGCTCGCATCAACGCGGTGCAGGCGCGGGAACAAGCCATTGAACATGCCCTGACTCGCCAGAGCAGCATTGGGCTTTACGGTCATTCTCAGAGTGCAAAAGCGCACCTGCTTTTGTCTCTGTGCGGTAGCGGCAACGGACGCCTGAACGTGACACCAGGCCAGCGCACCTTTGACTATTTTTCCCATATCAATCCGGGACATGCCCTGACAAACATGGCCGTCCGCTTCACCCGGGGACATGCAGACGTCATTGATGAGGCGTTTCCTCTGCGTCTGAGTCTGATCACCGAGGCCGAACTGGTACAGCTGTTTATTGCCCGCACGACGCAGCACCCGCAGATGCGCGCCGTGGATAAAGCCGTCATTGAGACGCGCCTGGAAAAATGGCGCGGTCTGCGTCAGCCGCAGGGCGTGCCTGGCATCACGTCTCAGGAAGTCGGGGCAATTGCCCGCTTCTGGCAGAACACGGTACCCGCCGCAAAACAGCAAATTGATGATGCCCTGTGGCACCAGTTTGCCCAACTGGTCCCCTCCCTTGATCTCAGCACGCGAGCCAGCGTCTGGTCACTGTTGTGGGGTGAGCAACAGGAGTTGACCCAGCAGTGGTTAAAACTCGCCCATGTGCTGCATCAGACCAGCCATGCCAGCGAACTTGCCGCGCCGCTTAGCCTGCTGGTGGATAGCTTCGGCCTGCCCGGTGAAGGGTTCCTGACGCACGACGGCACGTTAACCCTTCAGGAAGCGCAGGAGACGCTGCTTCATCCACTGAATAACGGTGAGATGCTCAATGCCATCAGCATCCCCGTCGATGTGCTTGCCTTCCTGACCCGCGAGCTGGTGTTACCGGTTGAGAACAGTGCCCTGGATAATGTCGATATTATTGATATTCCGGTATTTGAAGAAAATAATGCCGATCCGTTACACCAGGCTAAATCACAGTGGCTGCTTGAGCACTACCGTCAACAGCTACAGCCAGATGTTCTGGTTATTTGCAATGCGACCGCACAGCACGAGCAAACGGCCAAAAAAGCAAAAGTGTTAATGAACTGGGTTAAAGAGACACAGCCTGCTGAAGAATCGGCCCTGCCGGGTCTGGTGTGGGCAATCACCCCTCATGACGCTCGTTTTACCACCCGGCAGAATCTCGATGAAGCCGTGCAGCATCTGCTCGGTAAACCGGGTTTGCGCTGGGGCACCCTCCAGGCACTGGACAGCAACAGCATGCAGCGCGTGATCGAGTGGTTGTCTCAGGCTACATTACCTGCCCAGCGGCAGAAGCGTCTTAATACGCTGAAAAACTTACTGCGGCAGGAGCTTTCGTCTCTGATGCAAAGCTATCTGGCGCCACTGGTTGAGGCCCCCGGAGCCAGACGAACCCGTGCAGAAAGTATGGTGCGAACCCTTCAGGGCTGCGCCGCCCGCCACGGTGAACTGCTGGAGGGTCTTCTGCCGCCGCTTAAAGCCTTTGAAACCCTGCTGGCCGTTCAGCAACCCCGTGAGGAGCAAGTTAACGGGTTGTTTACGGATTCCATTGACCTGTTTGCCGATAACGCACAGGAAAGTACCGGCATGTTCCAGACCAAAGACAAAGCGCGTCTGGCACACCGAGTGTGGATAAATCATCTGCGTCAATGGAGCCGCAATGATGCCACGGCAGCCCGTCTTGGACTGGAGCCCGGGGTGTTGCAGCAAATCGCAGATGTTCTGGTGGTAACCAGCTACCGGCTTAACCTGCCTCAGCAACTTCAGCGCATTGTTGAAACGGATAAAAGTAGCGCCGCACAGCTGCATGCTGTGATGGGTAACTTTGTTGGCTGGTTGGGTTACGACCAGACACCTGTTACAGCACGTCCGGCAAGCCGCATCCGTAAGGGTAATGCCATCTTTGTCACACCGGTGGTGAGTAGCGCGGAACCTCGTCTTACCCGACTGGGGGAACAGCCCGTACATGCGGCTACCGCGTATGTTTACGACTGGCTGGTTGCGCTCTATAGCCGGGCGATAGAGAACATTGATTACCAGCATCCGCATGATGTTCAGCCCGCCTCTCGTCAGGCGCTGCAGGCATTATTGCGCTGATCTTTTTAGCCCGCAGCAATGCGGGCTATTATCACGCTGCCACGCACTCTGCTAATGCCTGTGCCAGCGCGGACGGGTTTTCCCAGGACATTGAATGCCCGGCTGCCGGGATGATTTTCACTTCAATGCCCTTCTGCTTCAGATTATCCACATCGTTATCAGGCAGCGACAGCTCGCCGAAAATCAACGTCACCGGGCAGGTCAGAGACAGGAATTGTGCTTCCCACTCGGGTTCCACACCTTCCACCAGGCTTGATGCACCCCGCCACACGGCATACGGGGCATTACTCTGCAGGCAACCCGCCCACGCCGTCGTTTCTGCGCTGAGCATGGCATCATAACCCTGTTCCAGAAACTGTTGCTCTGTTTGCGCTGCGATAGGCCGACTGAACACTCCGCCACCTGCGTGAAAATTAGGTTCTGACACCATCAACCCTCTGACGCGCGGTGCCAGCAGCCCCGCTGCTTCGATAGCAATGCTGCCACCCATGCTGTGACCATAGAGCCAGAAAGCATTCAGTTTAAGATGATCAATCAGTTCCGCCACAACGTGCGCCTGGTCGGTGGTTTTGTAGCTGTAGTGCTCAGGCTTATCGCTGTAACCGCTACCAGGCAAATCAATAAGAATGGCTCTGCGCGCGCCGAATAATGGATCACGAACGACTCGGGGGTATTCATAGGAAGAGGCGCAACCCAACCCGTGAATGAACACGACGGGATCGTCAGCACCCGGCAAATCATGCCAGCGCACAGTGCAACCAGCCTGGTGTGAGTAAAAACTGTTCATAAGCACTCCTTTTATGATGCACTGTGTATTTATACAGTCATCACATCTGGAATGCTATGTTCATCTTTTAAAACTGGAAGCGAGCTTCAGAAAAGCGAGACCAGCAGCGCAACGGGAAAGCTCATTGGCCAGGTAGATCCCACCAGAAAAGCACTCAGCAGGCGTATACGTTTACGGTCTTTAGAGAGGAACCAGGTAATTAATGCGCAGATGGAAGCCATGATTGCGTAAAAAACCAACATCTTTTGATACAACGTCATTCTGTATACCAGAGCCGAAAAAATAACCGCACGCAATATGCGTCATATGTTGATACAGATCAAGTTTTTTCGTTACAGAATAACCACTTAAAAATTATGGCTAATAACAATTGGGTATTTTACGCAACATTCGTGGCGAAATGAGAGTACACCCGGCCGCGCAAGCGACCGGGCATGATGGTCAGTGTTTAATCATAACGTGCCGGACAACCGTATAATCCTCAAGCCCGTAAACCGACATATCTTTTCCGTATCCGGACAATTTCATGCCGCCATGTGGCATTTCGCTCACCAGCATAAAGTGGGTGTTAACCCAGGTACATCCGTACTGCAGGCGCGCACTCAGGCGATGGGCGCGCCCCACATCTTTGGTCCAGACCGATGATGCCAGGCCATATTGCGAGTCGTTAGCCCATGCCAGCACCTGCGCTTCATCGTCAAACTCGGTCACGCTCACCACCGGACCAAACACTTCTCGCTGAACAATGGCATCTTCCTGTTTTGCACCCGCCAGCAGGGTTGGCTGGAAGTAGTAGCCCGTCCCCTCTTTTTTACTGCCTCCCGTGACAACGCGGATATGGCCGAGCGCTTTCGCCTCATCAACAGCTTTACAGACCCGTGAAAGATGGGCGGACGAACTCAGCGGCCCAAGCTCGGTAGAGGCATCCTCCGGGGCACCCATTTTGAGGCTGGCTACTGCTGCCCCCAGTTTTTCAACAAGCCGGGCATAAATCCCCTTCTGGGCATAAATACGGCAGGCTGCCGTACAGTCTTGTCCGGCATTGTAGAAACCGAAAGTACGAACACCTTCGACAACGGCATCGAGATCGGCATCATCAAAGACGATAACCGGCGCTTTGCCCCCCAACTCCATGTGGGTGCGCTTAATCGAAGATGCGGTATGCCCGATGATATGTTCCCCGGTGGCAATCGAACCGGTCAGTGAGACCATACGCACTTTTTCATGTCCGGTCAGCGGATCACCTACCGTTTTACCTCGACCAAACAGCACGTTCAGAACGCCTGCCGGGAAGATATCCTTCGCCAGTTCTGCCAGTTTTAAGGCTGTCAGCGGCGTAATTTCAGAGGGTTTGATCACCACACAGTTACCGGCCGCCAGCGCAGGTGCCAGCTTCCATGCAGCCATCATCAGCGGGTAGTTCCACGGTGCGATAGAGGCGACAACACCAATCGGGTCGCGACGGATCATCGAGGTGTGGCCATCAAGATATTCTCCGGCGGCCAGCCCGTTCAGGCAACGCGCAGCCCCGGCAAAGAAACGAAAAACGTCGACGACGGCCGGAATCTCATCACCCAGAACACAGTGCAGCGGCTTACCACAGTTAAGAGACTCAAGCCTGGCAAACTCTTCACCCTGCGCCTCAATGACATCAGCCAGTTTCAGCAGGCACTCAGCACGCGTTTTAGGTGTGGTTTGCCCCCAGTCGCTGAAAGCACGATCCGCAGCCTGAACGGCCGCATCGACCTGAGCAGGCGAGGCTTCCGCAATCTCCAGCAGTACCTCTCCGGTGGCAGGGTTATAAACCGGCTGTTTTTCTCCTTCTCCGGCAACCAGTTCACCCTTTATCAGCAGATGTTTTTGCATAGCATTATCCTGTTGAAATTAAAGTTATTTCCCGCTACCGGCAATGTTCTCGCCGTCGCGGGTTAGCCACCAGGCTCCCAGAATGGGGATGGTCGTCACCAGCATCACCAACAGTGCAACAACGTTGGTGACCGGCACGTCGCGTGGACGCCCGAGCTGATTGAGTAACCACAGCGGTAACGTACGCTCGTGTCCCGCGGTAAATGTTGTGACGATGATCTCGTCGAACGACAGCGCAAACGCCAGCATGCCCCCGGCCAATAGCGCTGAGCCAAGATTGGGCAGCACGACATACCGGAAGGTTTGCCAGCCGTCAGCCCCCAGATCCATCGACGCCTCAACCAGACTCCAGGAGGTACGTCTGAACCGGGCAATCACGTTGTTAAACACCACCACCACACAGAAGGTGGCGTGTCCGACCACGATGGTGAAAAATCCCGGTTCGAGGTTGATAGCCTTAAATGCTGTCAGTAGCGCCAGACCGGTGATGATCCCCGGTAGCGCAATCGGCAACATCAACAACAATGAGATCGCGTTTTTGCCGAAAAACTCACTGCGCCACAGTGCCGCTGCAGCAAGCGTGCCAAGCACGAGGGCAATTGCGGTGGATAAGGCGGCAATTTGAAGTGACAACGTCACGGATTCAATAATATCGCCGCGCCCTGCCGCCACGCTAAACCACTTCAGCGTCAACCCCTGTGGCGGGAAACTGAACGCAGCGTCTTCGGTGTTAAAGGCATAGGTCGCGATAATCAGCAGCGGGAAGTGCAGGAAGATTACCCCTCCCCATGCTGCCACTTTCAGGAACAACGGTGCGCGTTCAGAGTGCATCGAATGCTCCCAGACGTTTCACGAACGCCAGATAGAGAGAAATAAGCACGATGGGAACCAGAGTAAACGCCGCGGCCATGGGCATATTGCCGATCGCCCCCTGCTGAGAATAGACCATGTTCCCGATGAAATAGCCCGGCGGCCCTACCAGCTGCGGAACAATGAAATCCCCCAGCGTCAGGGAAAAGGTGAATATTGACCCTGCGGCAATACCCGGGATCGCCAGCGGTAAAACGACATAACGAAAGGTCTGACGGGGACGCGCACCGAGATCGGCCGAGGCCTGCAGTAAAGAAGCGGGCAACCGTTCCAGCGCCGCCTGTACGGGCAGGATCATAAACGGCAACCAGATGTAGACGAAGACCAGAAACCGCCCTAGCCCTGAGGTGGACAATGTGTTTCCGCCAATCGCCGGTAGCATCAGCATTGAGGTCAGGATCGGCTCCAGCCCCATATGGCTGAGAAACCATTGCGCCACGCCATCCTTCGCCAGCAGTAAAGTCCAGGCGTACGCCTTAACAATATAGCTCGCCCACATCGGCAGCATCACCGCGATATAGAAGAATGCTTTCCACTTACCGCTGGTATAACGCGCCATATACCAGGCCATCGGGAATGCCAGGATTGCGCTGGCAATGGTGACCGCGATTGCCATCATCAGCGTACGCAGGATGATATCGTAGTTTGCCGGGTTGAAGAGTGCCTGAATATTAGCCAGCGTCAGATCCGGCGTGACCGCCATAGTGAAGTCGTCAAAGGTGTAAAAACCCTGCCACAGCAGGGTCAGGAGCGAACCTAAGTAGACGATGCCAAACCACATCAGCGGAGCAAGCAGGAGCAGGAACAAGCCGAGCAATGGCTTTCGCCAGAACAGAGCCGTTATGCGGCTTAAGCGGCTGCGTGGTGCGGGAGGATGAGCGACACTCATATCCATTTCACCTCTCCTCAGACAGACGGATCATGGCATCCCGTGACCACGACGCCATCACTGCCTGCCCCGGCTCAACGCCACTCAGCATCGTGATATCACTAAGATTGGCCTGGCTCACCAGCAGTTTTGCCCCATCAGCGAGTTTGAGCTCCAGACGTGTTGCCGCCCCCTGATACTGTACCGCCTGCACGACGCCCTGAACCTGAACTTCACCGCTCTCATTGAGGCGAATATGCTCAGGACGTAGCGAGTAAGTACCTTCCAGACCACAGACTTTCTGCGCAAGGCCAGCATCAAAGACATTGGAGGTGCCGACAAAACCGGCCACAAACGGGGTGCGCGGGCGCATGTAGAGATCGCGGGGTGTATCGACCTGCTCAATACGTCCGTTATTGAACACCGCCACCCGGTCTGACATGGAAAGGGCTTCACCCTGATCGTGGGTGACAAAAATAAAGGTGATACCCAGTTCCTGCTGAAGCTTCTTCAGCTCGAACTGCATCTGCTCGCGCAATTTGAGGTCAAGTGCGCCTAAAGGTTCGTCCAGCAGCAAGACGCGTGGTTCATTGACCAACGCACGTGCAATAGCAACGCGCTGGCGCTGACCGCCAGAAAGTTGTGAGGGCTTACGGGCTACGGCAAAGCTTAAGCCCACTTTTTCCAGGGCATCCCGGGCCTGTGCATGGCGTTTTTTCTTGTCGACACCTTTGACCATCAACCCATAGGCGACATTATCGAGGATCGACATATGCGGGAACAACGCATAGTCCTGGAATACGGTGTTCACATCCCGTTCCCACGGAGGAAGTTCGCTCGCCTCTTTGCCAAAGATAGCGATCGTGCCGCCTGAGAGCTGTTCAAAACCAGCAATTAGACGCAGGCAGGTGGTTTTGCCGGAGCCCGAAGGCCCCAGCATGGAGAAAAATTCTCCGTCACGAATCGCAATGGTGACCCCATCCACCGCCCGTACCTCGCCGTACAGACGAGAAACGTTATTAAACTCTACGGCATACGTCATGTTCTGCTCCCGGGCGATTAACGGCCGCCCATGATGGCGATGTAATCCTGCGTCCAGCGACTGTATGGCACATATTTGCCGCCTTCAGCGATAGGGGTTTTCCAGAACATGATTTTGTCGAACTCGTTATATCCGTTTGTTTCGCAACCTTTATCACCCAGCAACGTACTGGCTTTACACCCTTCAGGAACCACAGGCAGTGAGCCAAACCATGCCGCCAGATCGCCCTGCACCTTCGGTGTCAGCGACCAGTTCATCCATTTGTAGGCGCACATCGGATGTTTTGCCTGCGCGTGAAGCATGGTGGTATCCGCCCAGCCAGTAACCCCTTCTTTCGGGAAGACGGTGGCAATCGGCTGGTTCTCAGCTTTCAGGGCATTCGCCTGATAAGGCCAGGCGCTGGAGGCGACGACGCCTTCATTTTTGAAGTCACTCATTTGTACGGTCGTGTCATGCCAGTAACGGTGGATCAAGGCGTGCTGATCGCGAAGCACCTTGAGTACGGCGGCATACTGTTTCTCCGTGAGCTGGTACGGGTCGGTAATACCCAGTTGCGGTTGAGTAGCTTTGACAAACAGCGCGGCATCGGCGATGTAAATCGGGCCGTCATACGCCTGCACACGCCCCTGATTGGTTTTACCGTCCGGGAGATCCTGTTTGGTAAAGACCACGCCCCAGCTATCCGGCGGTGTCGGGAAGGTTTTGGTGTTGTACATCAGCAGGTTTGGCCCCCACTGATAGGGAGTGCCGTAGACTTTGCCACCTACGTTAAACCATTCTCCTTTCACAATCCGTGAATCGAGGGTTTTCCAGTTGGGGATGAGGTCGGGATTAATGGGCTGCACGCGTTTGCCCATGATCAGGCGCAGGGAAGCATCACCCGACGCGGTGACCAGGTCGTATCCCCCTTTCGCCATCAGGCTCACCATCTCATCCGACGTGGCCGCCGTTTTGACGTTGACCGCGCACCCGGTCTCTTTTTCAAACTGGGTGACCCAGTCATAATTTTTATCCGTCTGTCCGCGTTCGATGTATCCCGGCCAGGCAATAATATCCAGTCGTCCTTCCCCGTCACCGATAGCCTTTGGTGGTTCTGCGGCTTGCGCTGTCATGATAGTCATGCCGAGCGCACACAGGCTGCTGCGGGCAAATTTTTTGCTCATAAGGGTTACTCCTGTCGCAATGGAATTTAGCGGCAGCCGTGCCGTAAAAATATCTCCCTTATTAAACGTAGACCGCGTAAATGCGCCGCACCGTGCGGCTTAAGGAAATTTCATCAAGGTGTGACCGAGGGCGCATTACCCGTTAACTGGATTATAGACAAGGAGTTAGCGATGGGAGACGGTATGCAGATTTTCTGGGATATGGCGCCACGAAATATTCGCCGTGCCGCCATACGAATAAGGAATGATTATTTAAATGAAGGTAAGAAAAGTTTATTTCAGCATACTGCTAATTAATTTCCCCAACTGAATAACCGCCTGTTCTTCACGCTCCCCCCATGCCCAGGAGGTATTAAAACGAAAGAATGGCGTCCAGGCGTCAGAGGTGGAAAACATCTTTCCGGGGGCAATGCTAATGTGGTGAATTAAGGCCTTTTCGCTAAGCAGCCCTGCATCCAGCTGCGCCGGAAGCTCCAGCCATAAAAAGTAGCCGCTATCATTATGGTGAATTTTGACCCCGGCAGGCATATGCCGCAAAAGGGATTGCCAGGCCTGCTGCTTTCGCTCGGCCAGCGTGCGTCGCAGGCGGCGCAGATGCGCGTCGTAACGTTTAGTCGCCAGATAGTCCACCAGCGCCAGTTGCATCGGAGAACTGGTCGATAACGTGCTCATCAGTTGAAGCTGCTGAATACGGCGTGCGTGTTTTCCCGCCGCCACCCAGCCGATACGAAACCCCGCCACCAGACATTTCGAAAACGATGAGCAGTGAAGCGTCATCTCCTCCCGGTCCCAGGCCTTCGCCGGAAGCGGTTTTTCCCGGCCGAAGTAAAGCTCGCTATAGACATCATCCTCAATCAGGGTGACGTTATGTTTCGTTAACAGCGCCACCAGATGCGCTTTTTTCTCGGCACTCAGCGTAAAGCCAAGCGGGTTTTGCCCATTGGTCATGAGCCAGCAGGCTTTTACCGGGTATTCATTCAGCGCCTGCTCAAGCGTATTCAGGTCGATCCCCTCGCGGACATCCGTCGCAACCGACAGCGCCTTGAGTTTCAGGCGTTCCAGCGCCTGCAATGCGCCGTAGAAACAGGGATTCTCGACAATCACCCAATCCCCGGGTTCAGTCACTGCCTGCAAACTGAGATTCAGCGCTTCAAGTGCGCCAGCGGTAATGACGATCTCTTCCGGTGAGATGTTCATCCCCTGCTGGGCATAGCGACGAGCAATGGCGTGGCGGAGATCAACATTACCCGGAGGTAAATTTTCAATGACGCTCATTGCGGTCGCCGTTTTACTGACATTCGCCAGCGAACGGTTGAGCTGCTGAAGCGGGAAAAGTCGGGGATCGGGAAACGCGGAAGCAAAAGGAACAACCGATGGATCGCGGCTGGCCTGCAATACGTCGAAGATATAGGTGTTGATATCGACCGCTTCGTCACGCATCACCTGGGCAGGCGGAGCAGGCTGTTGTGTCGTCGGGCGCGAGGCAACGTAATAGCCCGACTGTGGTCTGGCGACGATGCGCCCCTGACTTTCCAGCATCTGGTACGCGTGGCCAACGGTCATAAAACTCATGCCGCTGCTCACCACCTGCTCGCGCAGAGAAGGCAACTTATCGCCCGGCAACCATACGCCAAGCTCAATCTGCGAGATAATTTGTTGCGCCAGACGCTGGTATTTTTTCATCAGATTCTCCTTAATGCCGACAGTGTATATCAGCAGGAGAAAAAGAGAAGTTTTTGCTAACTGTTATGAAAAGCGGTGTTGATTACTTGCGGTACTCGATAACGTGGCTCTGGGCTGAATGTGCAACGGTCAGGTGATCGAGCGTAATCATCGACGATTTGCAAAAAATGCATTTCGCGCCAAACGGGTTTTTCTCAGACACATCAAAGACTGAGGTACGGTACTGCGAACCATGACAGCATGGGCAGCGGAAATGAATGTAAGAAGTCATAGGATTCTCCTGTGAACGTTAAAACGTAAATTGCTAATGGGCCTTTCAGGCGATAGTGGTTTGAAACAAAAACTAATCGGAGTGTAGAAAGAGAACCAGGAGCGGCTGCGGAGAGGCACAACGTGATGAGGACTACTTTATAAAACTACGTCAGATATTTTTTTGGACTCAAAACCAGAAGGTCATTAACGCATGGTGTTGAAGACAAAGCAAGCAGTTTCATGCGTAAAATTCATAAAAATAAATTTTTTATTCAAAAACACGATGTATATCAGATGTTCAATTCCTGATTATTCCTCCAACTGTTATAGATAAATTTTACTTTTCTGCCTCTGATAGTTTGATTTCTGCCCCTATAGCATAACAGCACACCGTTTGACATTGAGGTTGTGCATGTTTGGTTTAGATGCTTTTCATCTTGCACGGATACAGTTTGCTTTTACCGTATCCTTTCACATCATTTTCCCGGCCATCACCATCGGCCTGGCAAGCTATCTTGCCGTGCTCGAAGGCCTGTGGCTTAAAACCAAAAATCCGGTCTGGCGCTCGCTGTACCATTTCTGGTCGAAGATTTTTGCCGTTAACTTTGGTATGGGCGTTGTCTCCGGTCTGGTGATGGCCTACCAGTTTGGTACCAACTGGAGTGGATTTTCGCAGTTTGCGGGCAGTATTACCGGCCCGCTGCTGACCTATGAAGTGCTGACCGCCTTCTTCCTGGAAGCAGGTTTCCTTGGTGTGATGCTTTTCGGCTGGAACAAAGTCGGGCCTGGTTTGCACTTCTTCGCCACCTGCATGGTGGCACTGGGGACCATTATCTCCACCTTCTGGATCCTCTCATCAAACAGCTGGATGCAGACCCCGCAAGGCTATGAGATCGTCAACGGTCAGGTCGTGCCGGTGGATTGGTTCGCCGTGGTATTTAACCCCTCCTTCCCTTACCGACTGCTGCATATGTCGATAGCCGCGTTCCTCAGCAGCGCGTTATTTGTCGGCGCTTCCGCGGCATGGCATCTGCTGCGCGGGAATAATACTCCAGCCATCCGCGCGATGTTTTCTATGGCGCTGTGGATGACGCTAATTGTCGCCCCCATCCAGGCCATGGTTGGTGATATGCACGGGTTGAACACGCTAAAGCACCAGCCCGCTAAAATCGCCGCCATTGAAGGTCATTGGGAAAACCCGCCAGGAGAACCCACCCCGCTGCTGCTTTTTGGCTGGCCGGATATGGAACAGGAACGCACCCGCTTTGGTCTGGAGATCCCTGCGCTGGGGAGTCTTATCCTGACGCACAGCCTGGATAAACAGGTTCCGGCTCTCAAGGAGTTCCCGAAGGAAGACCGCCCGAACTCGACCATCGTCTTCTGGTCATTCCGCATTATGGCCGGCTTAGGCATGCTGATGTTGCTGCTCGGCGTTGTGGCGCTGTGGTTACGCTATAAAAAGCGTGTTTACGCTTCTCGCCCTTTCCTGTGGTTTGCCCTGTTGATGGGGCCATCCGGGCTGATTGCGATTCTGGCCGGATGGATCACCACCGAAGTGGGCCGCCAGCCGTGGGTTGTTTATGGTCTGCAGCGAACGAAAGATGCGGTTTCAGCGCATGGTGACCTGCATATGAGCGTGAGTTTGCTGGCATTTTTCGTCGTTTACACCTCGGTGTTTGGCGTGGGTTACAGCTATATGGTGCGCCTTATCAGGAAAGGTCCGCAGCCTCATGAATCTTATGCCACCGAATCAGACGGACGTCCGGCACGCCCACTCTCTGCCGTCACAACTGAACATAAGGAGCAGCCATAATGGGTATCGATCTTTCCATTATCTGGTTTGTCATCATCGTCTTCGCCACACTGATGTATATCGTGATGGACGGTTTTGATCTCGGGATGGGTATTCTGTTTCCGGCGACACAAAATGCCGACGATCGCGATGTGATGGTCAACAGCGTCGCCCCGGTCTGGGACGGAAATGAAACCTGGCTGGTGCTCGGCGGTGCGGCCCTGTTCGGTGCATTTCCACTGGCCTATGCGGTGATCATTGATGCCCTCACCATCCCGCTGACATTAATGCTGATCGGACTTATTTTCCGTGGCGTAGCATTCGAGTTTCGCTTTAAAGCAACGCCGGCGCACCGTCCCTTCTGGGATAAAGCGTTTATTGGTGGTTCAATTCTGGCTACGTTTACCCAGGGTGTCACGGTGGGCGCAGTGATCAACGGCTTTACCGTGACTGGCCGGGCCTATACTGGCGGGCCCTTTGACTGGTTCACCGCGTTTAACCTGTTCTGCGGTGCCGGTCTGGTGGTGGCCTATGCACTGTTAGGCTCTACATGGCTGGTGATGAAAAGCGAAAATGCCCTTCAGCAGCGGATGCGTGGGGTATCCAGAACGCTGTTAATCATTCTTCTGGCCTTCATTGCCGCAATCAGTATCTGGACACCGCTGGCGCAGCCAGCCATCGCCGCGCGCTGGTTCACGCTGCCGAATCTGTTTTACCTGTTGCCTGTTCCGGTGCTGGTGGTGCTTCTGAGTCTGTATCAGTGGCGTTGCCTCAATAATCCTGCAAGCCATAATCGCCCATTCATCCTGACGTTAGGATTGATATTCCTCGGCTTTAGCGGTCTTGGGATAAGCATCTGGCCGCATATCATTCCACCGTCAATCACCCTGTGGCAGGCCGCCGCGCCGACGCAAAGCCAGGGCTTTATGCTGGTGGGCGCGTTGTTGATCATTCCCATTATCCTGGTCTACACCTTCTGGAGTTACTACGTGTTTCGCGGAAAAGTTCAGCATGGGGAGGGTTATCACTGATGCAACAACCTGTCTGGAAAAGATTGATGTGGCTGGCCATTATCTGGGGCGGAAGCGTACTGGCGCTGGCTGCGGTCAGTATGTTCTTTCGTATGTTGATGACGGCCGCAGGGTTTAAATCTCACTAATCTTCATGTCGGGCAACGTCTTCGTTGCCCGACACCTGCCCGCACTTTCAGATAAACCCCATTAACGCACGACAGCGTATCGTTACACTGGAAAAAGATTCACAGTATTTATAGTTTGAGACGAAAAATGAAAAAGCTCATTGCGTTAAGCGTTATTAGCCTGGTCCTCTCCGGTTGCGTTAATCCGGGGAAAGCTTCCGTTCAGCCGGAGCAACTGAAGAATCATCGCTTTGTTCTGGAAAATGTGGACGGTAAAGCCGTGAAGGCCACAGCAACGCAACCTGAGATCAGCTTTAGCGCCCTGCCAGATATTAGCCTGGTGAATAACATTCGTGTTTCAGGCCTGATGTGTAATCGCTTCAACGGGCAGGGGAAATTATCCGAAGGCGAGCTGAAAGTCAGCGGTCTGGCCATGACGCGTAAACTTTGTACTGAACCACAGCTTAACGAGCTGGATCGCGCTATCGGCGACATGCTGCGCAAAGGGGCGCAGGTCGACCTGACAGAAGACCAGTTAACGCTGGCGACAGCCGATAAAACGCTGTTGTTTAAGCGTGCAGAATAATCAGTAGTTACCGCAAGTTCCAACGGCAAGCGACTGTTCGCTGCAGCGTTTGCCGTTTGGCAAGGCGCACATCCCGATAGCAGAACCGTCAAGCTGGCGGGCAACAGACAACGAACCGCCAATCATCGCGCAGTTGGCCTGGCCGGAGCTGGACATCGCCGCTTTCATTCCAGGCGCCACGTGGGCCGCCGTTGCCTGCTGGACTGGTTCACTGCTACATGCCGACAATAATAACGCCGCACACCCTACCAAAAATGCTGAGCGCATGCTCTCTCCCCCATGAATAATGCGAAACCTATGCATAATAGGCATCACATCCCGTGTCGTCGAGAGCGGAAGTGCGTATTTATGCGCTCCTGAAACACTTTCTCGCAATTTTTTTGGCAAAAGTTTGATCTACTCATTGATGCCGGGAATACCGAGGACACAAAAGCGAAAATTGTAGAATCCCCTGTTTGCTAGACTAAAGAGATAATATTCAGGGGTAGTCGCCTAATGACTGCCCCTCTAATTTTGCGCAATGTAAGGGTGTCGTCCTATGCAAACTATTGACGGTAATGGTGCAGTTGCTTCAGTCGCGTTTCGCACCAGCGAAGTTATCGCCATCTATCCGATTACGCCAAGTTCTACCATGGCTGAGCAGGCAGATGCCTGGGCGGGAAATGGCTTAAAAAACGTCTGGGGAGATGTCCCAAGAGTGGTTGAAATGCAGTCTGAAGCCGGTGCGATTGCCACGGTACATGGTGCGCTTCAGACAGGCGCGCTCTCCACGTCGTTTACCTCTTCTCAGGGATTGCTATTGATGATCCCGACGCTGTACAAGCTCGCCGGTCAACTCACCCCCTTTGTTCTGCATGTTGCGGCACGAACCATCGCCACCCACGCCCTTTCCATCTTCGGTGACCACTCCGACGTGATGGCCGTGCGCCAGACGGGCTGCGCGATGCTTTGTGCCAGCAGCGTACAGGAAGCACAAGACTTTGCCTTAATTTCGCATATCGCCACGCTGAAAAGTCGCGTTCCATTTATTCACTTCTTTGATGGTTTCCGCACCTCTCACGAAATCAACAAAATTGTCCCGCTGGCTGACGACACTATTCTGAATCTTCTGCCGCAGGCGGAAATCGACGCGCACCGCGCCCGCGCCCTTAACCCGGAGCATCCGGTGATCCGTGGGACTTCAGCGAATCCAGATACCTATTTCCAGTCCCGTGAAGCCACGAACCCATGGTACAACGCGGTTTACGCCCATGTTGAACAGGCGATGGCTGACTTTGCCGCCGCAACCGGTCGAGAATACAAACCGTTCGAGTACTACGGCCACCCGCAGGCAGAACGCGTGATTGTGCTGATGGGATCCGCCATTGGAACCTGTGAAGAGGTGGTTGACGAGCTGCTGACGCGCGGCGAAAAAGTTGGCGTGCTTAAGGTGCGTCTCTATCGTCCGTTCTCAGCTAAACATCTGCTTTCTGCCCTACCTGAAAGCGCACGTGCTGTGGCGGTACTTGACCGTACCAAAGAGCCCGGCGCACACGCGGAACCCCTGTATCTGGATGTCATGACCGCCCTGGCTGAAGCATTTAATAACGGCGAACGTGAAACGCTACCGCGCGTGATCGGCGGCCGATATGGTTTGTCCTCCAAGGAGTTTGGACCGGACTGCGTGCTGGCGATATTTAACGAGTTAAATGAAGCGAAACCGAAGCCTCGCTTTACGGTCGGCATTTATGATGATGTGACTAACCTTTCCCTGGCTTTGCCAGAAAATACGTTACCATCGAATGCCAAACTTGAGGCGCTGTTCTATGGTCTGGGCAGCGACGGCAGCGTCTCGGCGACCAAAAACAACATCAAAATCATCGGCAATTCTACCCCGTGGTATGCCCAGGGATACTTCGTCTATGACTCCAAAAAAGCCGGTGGTCTGACCGTTTCCCACCTGCGCGTGAGTGAACACCCCATCCGCTCGGCTTATCTTATTTCGCAGGCTGATTTTGTTGGCTGCCACCAGCTGCAGTTTATTGATAAATACCAGATGGCCGAGCGCCTGAAACCCGGCGGTATTTTCCTGCTGAATACGCCATACAGTGCAGACGAAGTCTGGGCGCGTCTGCCGCAGGAGGTACAGGCGGTCCTCAACCAGAAGAAAGCCCGTTTTTATGTGGTTAACGCTGCGAAAATTGCCCGCGAATGTGGTCTGGCCGCGCGTATTAATACCGTTATGCAAATGGCCTTTTTCCATCTGACCAACATCCTGCCTGGCGACAGCGCACTCATGGAACTGCAGGGCGCAATTGCCAAAAGCTACAGCAGCAAGGGGCAGGAACTGGTCGAACGCAACTGGCAGGCGCTGGCACTCGCTCGCGAATCTCTGTTTGAAGTAGCGCTGCAACCAGTAAATGCTGCAAGTCCAAATCGTCCTCCGGTGGTATCTGATGCGGCGCCTGATTTCGTTAAGACCGTGACGGCGGCAATGCTGGCCGGGCTGGGCGATGCCCTTCCCGTCTCTGCCCTGCCGCCAGATGGGACCTGGCCAATGGGGACCACGCGGTGGGAAAAACGCAACATCGCCGAAGAGATACCCATCTGGAAAGAAGATCTGTGTACCCAGTGCAATCACTGTGTAGCGGCATGCCCACATTCGGCCATTCGCGCCAAAGTGGTTTCCCCGGAAGCAATGGCGGATGCCCCGGCCAGCCTGCATTCTCTGGATGTGAAATCGCGTGATATGCGCGGACAGAAATACGTTCTGCAGGTCGCACCTGAAGATTGTACCGGTTGTAATCTGTGCGTTGAGGTGTGCCCGGCGAAAGACAGACAGGACCCGAATATCAAAGCCATCAATATGATGTCGCGTCTGGAGCACGTTGAAGAAGAAAAAGTAAACTATGACTTCTTCCTGAACTTACCGGAAATCGATCGCAGCAAGCTGGAACGTATTGATATTCGAACGTCGCAGCTCATCACGCCGTTATTCGAGTACTCCGGTGCCTGCTCTGGCTGCGGTGAAACGCCTTATATTAAGCTGCTGACTCAGCTCTACGGCGACCGGATGTTGATTGCCAATGCCACCGGCTGTTCATCTATCTACGGCGGTAACCTGCCCTCCACGCCGTACACCACCGACGCGAATGGTCGAGGCCCGGCATGGGCAAACTCATTGTTCGAAGATAATGCCGAATTTGGTCTCGGCTTCCGTCTGACCGTCGACCAGCATCGCGCTCGAGTGATGCGTTTGCTGGAACAGTTTGCCGGGCAGATCCCTGCTGAGCTCAATGAGGCACTACGCGCAGAAGCCACACCAGAAGTTCGTCGCGAGCAAGTTGCTGAGCTGCGGCATGCCCTTCAGGGGGTGGCAGGTGCAGAACAACTTCTGACTGACGCTGACGCCCTGGTTGAAAAATCGATCTGGCTGATTGGTGGTGACGGCTGGGCTTACGATATTGGTTTTGGCGGGCTGGATCACGTATTGAGCCTGACCGAAAACGTCAATATTCTGGTCCTGGATACGCAGTGTTATTCCAATACCGGCGGTCAGGCATCAAAGGCTACGCCGTTGGGCGCCGTCACAAAATTTGGTGAACACGGAAAACGTAAGGCGCGCAAAGATCTCGGTGTGAGCATGATGATGTACGGTCACGTTTACGTCGCGCAAATCTCGCTGGGTGCGCAACTTAACCAGACGGTGAAAGCCATTCAGGAGGCGGAAGCGTATCCAGGCCCGTCGTTGATTATTGCTTACAGCCCATGCGAAGAGCATGGCTACGACCTGGCACTCAGCCACGATCAGATGCGTCAGCTGACGGCTACCGGATTCTGGCCTCTTTACCGGTTCGATCCGCGCCGTGCGGACGAGGGCAAGTTACCGCTGGCGCTGGATTCGCGTCCACCGTCAGATGCCCTGGCCGAAACGTTAATGCAGGAGCAACGCTTCCGCCGCCTCAATGCGCAACAGCCTGAGGTCGCTGAACAGTTATGGAAAGATGCCGCCGCTGACCTGCAAAAACGGTATGATTTCCTGGCGCATATGGCCGGTAAAGCCGAAAAATCAACCAGCGATTAATCCCCCCGCCCGGCTAGTCCGGGCATTTTTTTGCCATAAAAAAAGCCCGATGTAATCACATCGGGCCAATCCAGTTAATTAATAAATATCTATTTAGAAAACTAAATAGCATTCATGTAAATTATGGATAAATAATCTTAAAGGCATATAACAGCACAGAGACTAGCTTACTTAATCCCTTATTAATAATTTTTATTTTATATAATTCATCACGAATTATTCATTAAACCAATGATCATTTCCGTCGTTTTATTCAGTTTAGATTTTACTTAGTTCGTAACAATTATACTTTATTACTCTTACACTGGAGTGATTTAGCATGGGACAACTTTCTCATTCGGAAAGTTCAACAGGTAATTAAATAAAAACAACTGCAAAGGAATATCACAATGCAAAGAAAAGTACTGGCTCTGATGATTCCGGCTCTGTTAATGGCTGGTGCTGCGCATGCAGCAGAGATTTATAATAAAGACGGCAACAAATTAGATCTGTACGGAAAAGTAGATGGTCTGCACTATTTCTCCGACGATAAAGGCGCTGATGGCGATCAGACCTACATGCGTTTGGGTTTCAAAGGTGAAACCCAAATCAACAACATGATGACCGGTTACGCTCAGTGGGAATACAACATTCAGGCGAACAATACTGAAGGTTCAGATAACCAGTCCTGGACACGTCTGGCCTTCGCGGGCGTAAAAGTGGGTGACTACGGTTCCTTCGATTACGGCCGTAATTATGGCGTTCTGTACGACATTGAAGGCTGGACAGATATGCTGCCAGAGTTCGGTGGCGACTCCTACACCAAAGCTGACAACTTTATGACCGGTCGTGCGAACGGTGTAGCAACCTACCGTAACACCGACTTCTATGGTCTGGTACCGGGCCTGAACTTTGCTCTGCAGTATCAGGGTAAGAATGAAGACGCCAGCAACAACCAGGAAGGTACCAACAATGGCCGTGACACACGCCATGAAAACGGTGACGGCTTCGGTATCTCTACCACCTATGACTTTGGGATGGGGATCAGCGCAGGTGCGGCCTATACCTCTTCTGACCGTACCAACGAGCAGGTCATGAATACCACGGCTGGTGGTGACAAAGCCGATGCCTGGACTGCTGGTCTGAAATATGACGCCAATAATATCTACCTGGCGGCAATGTATTCTGAAACCCGTAACATGACGCCTTATGGTGATAATACCGACGCCGTGGCGAACAAAACTCAGAACTTCGAAATCACCGCGCAATACCAGTTCGACTTCGGTCTGCGTCCAACCCTGTCCTACCTGCAGTCTAAAGGTAAAGACCTGGGCAACGGCCAGGGCGATCAGGATCTGGTTAAATATGCTGAAGTAGGTGCGACCTATTATTTCAACAAAAACATGTCCACCTATGTTGATTATAAAATCAACCTGCTGGACGAAGATGAAAGTTTCTACAAGAACAACGGCATCGGTACCGATGATGTTGTTGCGTTAGGCCTGGTGTACCAGTTCTAATTGTCCGGGCCCGTAAAATTATGCGGGCCCATTTTTTTGAGCCACGTCACAAAATGGAGAGTTTCTGACGAACAGGTTGAGAGTAAGTTGAAAGAAAGCTGGTTACACTTACGGTTTAGCCCTTTCATCACTAAGGACAACAGCGTTGTTAAGTCGTGTATCCGTTGCAGTACTTACTCTTTTAGCGCTTCTGTGGATGGCGCTAATTTTTGATTTTGGTGATATCGTTGGTCACCTCAGCACTCTTCTGAACCACCTGGATGGCGGTTAGCCTTAATCCTGAAAACACTCATTTTTTGCGGAAAGAGAGATAGCCAAAAACCCCACTATCCCCGTCCATAGGATGGTTAACCCCGTCCATCACCGTAACCTCCGGGAAGTCGAACGGCGATACGTTTTCAAAACAGGCAACATTCACACCGTATTCGTTCGGGTTGGAACGCCGCTGATGGAACGTATAAATCCCGCATATTGAGCAGAAGAAATGCCGGGCCGTACCCGTGTTAAATCGGTACTCCGTGAGCTTATCCTCCCCTTTGGTTACGGTAATCCCCGATAACGGCGCGGATACCGCCACAGCCCCCCGCATTCGGCAAAAAGAACAGCTGCAGCGCCGCGCAGTATTAAAGCCATCAGACAGTGCGACGGTAAATACCACCGCGCCACAATGGCACTGCGCATGACGAAGTTCACCCATCGGTTACACCCCTTTCCTCACAAGCGCAGCAGCCTTAACGAAAACCTCATCTTCAACGCCGTCTCCCTTCTGCCTGCCTAGCCTGACCAGTTCATTGACGATGCTATCGCGATCGATCGGTTTCTGCGCTGAAACCAGCCCAATGACGGCGGCACCGATCGCCAGCCCCACTAAACCTGTTTGTTCATCTTTGTTTTGCATATTCGAGCTCCCTTTTACAACAGAAAAGCGTAGCAGGAATATGTTAAAACGGAATGGTGTTCAACTGCTCTGTTAATACCATGAAAGCGGTTCAAACAGGTACGACTTCCAGTATCGACAGGTACGAGCGGGTATTTATTATTGTATTTAACTTAAGATTCGCCTGTTCAAACAAGTTCTGATATTCAGATTTTGCCCTTGCCCGCCCTCCGTCAAAGCTTGTTAAAAGAAGCAGGTCAATCTCATACCGTCCCTGCTCATTATTTTCGTCTTTGATAAGGGGTTCAAAAACCAATAATCGTGAACGTTCTTTCATTGCCTTTCTGCAGCACTGTAGTATCTGAACGGCTTTCGCGTCTGGCCAATCCATCAAGATGTATTTAAGGAGATAAATATCCGCATCAGGACAGGTCTCAAAAAAGCTACCCTCTACCGTCCTCCACCGGCGATCGTCATTCAGCAAATGCAGTCGGTTCCGCGCAAGCACATCCTTTTGGTCAAAAAGGATCCCGGTAAGGCCTGGATTTCGACGTAAAACAGCCAGTAATAAATTCCCCAGTCCCCCGGCGATATCTGCAACGACGGCGTGATGAGGGAACGCATAGCAATCCACAATGACTTCATTTTCCACAGATGACATAGATGCCATACCGGCATGAAAAATATTGCTGCCCGTAACCGTGTCATCATGCTGCCAGTATTCGTAAAAAGGCTTACCAAACAATTCATTGAAAACAGGTTTACCTTGTAATATTTCATCCATTCTGGACGCTGGCTGCCAGAAAGTGGGATCGGTCAGCATAAGTACCGCTGAACGCAAGGAAAATTCATACTCAGAACAAAGGAATTTTGCTGAATGGCTAAGACTGTATTCGTCTTCAGTTAATTCGTTGAACACCCCACGGGAGGATAATAATCGCATGATTCTATGCAGATAGTCGCGATCGACATTAAGCTCCAGGGCCAGTTGCTTAATTGATTTTTTTCCTTCGATCAGATGGTCCGCGACGCCTAACACCGCAACTGCCCTAAGGAAGGTGCGAATAAGCAGGTCATTTCTTCCCAAGCTGACTCGCTGATTAAAATTTCGCGGATCTGGGCCGATTTTTTTCCCGCAAACACATCGAATCAGCCTATTTAGGCTATTTTTTCCACCATTTCTGGCGTTATTTCCGGTTTTTACTGAGATCTCTCCCACTGACGTATCATTTGGTCCACCCGAAACAGGTTGGCCAGGGTGAATAACATCGCCAGTTGGTTATCGTTTTTCAGCAGCCCCTTGTATCTGGCTTTCACGAAGCCGAACTGCCGCTTGATGATGCGAAACGGGTGCTCCACCCTGGCACGGATGCTGGCTTTCATGTATTCGATGTTGATGGCCGTTTTGTTCTTGCGCGGATGCTGCTTCAAGGTTTTTACCTTGCCGGGACGCTCGGCGATCAGCCAGTCCACATCCACCTCGGCCAGCTCCTCGCGCTGTGGCGCTCCCTGGTAGCCGGCATCGGCTGAGACAAATTGCTCCTCTCCATGAAGCAGATTACCCAGCTGATTGAGGTCATGCTCGTTGGCCGCGGTGGTGACCAGGCTGTGGGTCAGGCCACTCTTGGCATCGACACCAATGTGGGCCTTCATGCCAAAGTGCCACTGATTGCCTTTCTTGGTCTGATGCATCTCCGGATCGCGTTGCTGCTCTTTGTTCTTGGTAGAGCTGGGTGCCTCAATGATGGTGGCATCCACCAAAGTGCCTTGGGTCATCATGACGCCTGCTTCGGCCAGCCAGCGATTGATGGTCTTGAACAATTGACGGGCCAGTTGATGCTGCTCGAGCAGGTGGCGGAAATTCATGATGGTGGTGCGATCCGGCAGGGCGCTATCCAGGGATAATCGGGCAAACAGGCGCATGGAGGCGATTTCGTACAGGGCATCTTCCATGGCACCGTCGCTCAGGTTGTACCAATGCTGCATGCAGTGAATACGCAGCATGGTCTCCAGCGGATAGGGCCGTCGGCCATTGCCCGCCTTGGGATAAAACGGCTCGATGACAGCGGTCATATTCTGCCATGGCAGAATCTGCTCCATGCGGGAGAGGAAAATCTCTTTTCGGGTCTGACGGCGCTTAGTGCTGAATTCACTATCGGCGAAGGTGAGTTGATGGCTCATGATGTCCCTCTGGGATGCGCTCCGGATGAATATGATGATCTCATATCAGGAACTTGTTCGCACCTTCCCTAAGTGCTGCCTGCCAGACAAAACCCATACTTTGCTCTAATAAACACATCCCTTCTTTACGGCTGAGTGAATCCAGACTATTAAGCTGTGTCATTTTCTGCTCCTTACCCAGTACAGACGTGTTGAACAACTAAAAAGCTGTTAGCAAGCGTAAGACTGAAAGTGAGCTTTATCCATCATGAAAAGAATATTTAGCAAAGTTAACTCATACAATTTCGTATCGCTTTAAGTACAGAATTTTCAATACGTAAAAAAACAAGTCCACTTATCATTTTTTGGAGTAATAAAACAATGAAATTATTATAGAGGAAATAATTATTGGCGATTGCTAAAACCCCGTAAAAAGACGGGATTTCAGTATTTAGAATCTGGGTGTCAGTCCGTATTTTGGTGTTTTAATATTTGCCGCCCATACCTTTATGTCGTTTTGTAGCAGTATGGTGAAATCAGACTTAAGATGCGTCACCATGCCATTAACACTATCAGCATCAATCACAGAAAAATGTTCAATTTTGCTCTGGCCCACCTGAACACAGTGATATTGCGCAGGCAGTGCTTTGCCATTGACGTTAAGCTCTTTCCTGTCTCCACCACATTGTCCTTCAGAAATATAGGACACCAGCAGATTGGCAGACCGCCGCTCCGGTTGGGATATACTCACCATGACAGGAAAACCCTCTGAAGTTTGTGTCATGTCATAAAGAACGGCATTTTTTATATACCATGTATTATATTCCCGCTCCTGAAACGCGGACCAGGCAGGTGTAGCAATGAATGCCAGCACCGCCAGTGTAATAGATTGAATTTTCATGGGATGTTGTCTTATGTGTTGTTGCACTTATTATTCAGATTGTGCAAAAAACAGCAAGCTATTGAGAATAAACCTACTACTATTAGCGGTGCTGGTGTCTGTATTGAGTAACTTTTGACGCTCTGTTAATGCCGGAGGTGTTCCTCTTTCAGCAAGGCATAACAATATTCATCACCCCATTCTCCCTTAAAAAAGATGTTCTGCCGATAATGGGCTTCCCGTCGAAAATGGAGTTTTTGCAAAAGGTTTGCAGCGCGAATATTGCGTGTATCCACAACGGCGATAAGCCGGTGCTTGTTATAGTGCGTAAATAGCAGCGTGATTATGGCATTGATAGCTTCCCGGGCATAACCCTGATTCTGATATTTCACATCAAAGGTCATACCCAGTTCAGCCTGCATGCCCTCGTCAAAAAAATGAACACCAATATCCCCAATCACAGCCCCGTCCATTTGCCGTTCAACGATAATCTGGTACCACGTGTCATCGCAGTTAAACGCAAGGGTGTTCTGCTGAGCATATAATTTCTCCGCATCCTGCATCGTAAAACGATCCCAGCTCTGAAAACGGGCCACCTCAGGCTGGTTGCGGTAGCACGAAATTTCCGGCAAATCGGCGGATGCCAGTGGACGCAGTAACAAACGCGAGGTTTGTAATGGCAATCTGTATTCCATTATTTCTCTCTTATATCCCGTTATCTTTACTTTCTGGATGAGCCGTTCGGATTGCTTCAAGCCCAACCCGCTGACCGAAAGACAGTTCTAACGTGTTACCGTCAGGGTCGGCAAAAAATACATAGTAACCGACGGGATCACCCAGCTCTTCCGGCGCTTTTCTTAACACACCTTCAGCGCTTGCCATCTCCGTTTTCCTGTCGAGTTCTTCACGGGTGGCGCAGGCAATGCCCAGATGACCAAAGTTGCCCAGCGGAGTATCGGTTACGTTATCTGCCTGTACCAGCACCAGGGCGAAAGGACGGGTATGGTCGCTTAGCCACGCCACTTTACGGGCATCAGGAATATCGGGTTCACGGGAGTGAATAATCTCCATACCCGCGTAACGACGATAGAAAGCAATGCTCTTCTCAAGATCCCTGACCATGAACGCGACATGTGTAAAACCGACATCAATATCTTTCATTTTAAGATGTTACTCCTTTTTCAACCTGTGGCAGGCATCTTAAAAGTTCAAGTTAACTTGATGTCAACAGGCATTTCACTCATCATGAGTAGCACTCATGAAGATGTAAAAGGAGAGAAATGGTAAGCCGCGGCCATCACAGCGATGCTGATGATAACGCTGATAAAAAAGTACGTTTTGAATGGCTGCTTTTGGGTTTTATGACGAAAGAGTTGTTGCCCCAAAAGGGCCCCGGGCCAACCCCCTGTCACACCAAATACCAGCAACGTCGCTTCCGGAACTCTGCGCATACCTTTACGCGCCGCCATTTTATCTGCGCCATATATAACCATCGTCAGTACATTGATCAGCAGCAACCACATCACCACTGGATACGAGGTAAGAATGCTGCCGACCGCAGCGAGGATCAGGAGTAAATAACAAAAACGATTGAGAGTCATAGTACAAGCCAGTGGATGTTAAGCGATTTTGAAGAAGCATTATACGCGATATCACGTATGTATCAGGCTCAGGCTATTTATCTTTTGTCATCCGGAGCTGCATTGACCAGCCAATAACTTTGCGCGAGAACAGGTCAACACAGCCAGCCTTTGTGGGTTCGGGTGTAAAGTTCAGAATACCATTTAGAACAACGTAAACCATGAGCTAGCTAAACACGTTGCTTATGTGTAAAAAGGGGGATTCATTCAGCAGGTGTTCATCGTGAAATACATTCGGCTAATTTTAAAGCTCATAACAGCATTGACCTGCCCCCACGATTAGATACAACACTCAGTTAGTAACGTCGGAATCTTCATTCTCAGAATGACCCTTTCTCCAGCCCGCTGCAAATTCAGACGGTGTCTGATAATTCAGCGTGGAGTGCGGGCGGCATTCGTTATAATCCTGCCGCCAGTCATTAATAATTTTCCTGGCATGAACGATATCGCTGAACCAGTGCTCATTCAAACATTCATCGCGAAATCGTCCGTTAAAGCTCTCAATAAATCCGTTCTGCGTTGGCTTGCCCGGCTGGATTAAGCGCAACTCAACACCATGCTCAAAGGCCCATTGATCCAGTGCACGGCAAGTGAACTCCGGCCCCTGGTCAGTTCTTATCGTCGCCGGATAGCCTCGAAACAGTGCAATGCTGTCCAGAATACGCGTGACCTGAACGCCTGAAATCCCAAAGGCAACAGTGACCGTCAGGCATTCCTTTGTGAAATCATCGACGCAGGTAAGACACTTGATCCTGCGACCGGTGGAAAGTGCGTCCATGACGAAATCCATCGACCAGGTCAGATTGGGCGCCGCCGGACGGAGCAGCGGCAGACGTTCTGTTGCCAGCCCTTTACGACGTCTTCTGCGTTTTACGCCCAGGCCACTGAGGTGATAAAGCCGGTACACGCGCTTATGATTAACATGAAGCCCTTCACGGCGCAGCAACTGCCAAATACGACGGTAGCCAAAACGCCTGCGCTCCAGTGCCAGCTCAGTGATGCGCCCTGATAAATGCGCATCAGCAGCCGGACGGTGAGCCTCATAGCGGCAGGTCGACAGGGATAAACCTGTAAGCCTGCAGGCACGACGTTGCGACAGACCGGTCGCATCACACATCAACATCACGGCTTCCCGCTTCTGGTCTGTCGTCAGTACTTTCGCCCAAGAGCCACCTGAAGCGCCTCTTTATCCAGCATGGCTTCGGCAAGCAGCTTCTTGAGTCTGGCGTTCTCTTCCTCAAGCGACTTCAGGCGCTTAACTTCAGGCACCGCCATACCGCCATACTTCTTACGCCAGGTGTAAAACGTGGCATCGGAAATGGCATGCTTGCGGCAGAGTTCACGGGCGGGTACCCCAGCTTCGGCTTCGCGGAGAATACTGATGATCTGTTCGTCGGAAAAACGCTTCTTCATGGGGATGTCCTCATGTGGCTTATGAAGACATTACTAACATCGGGGTGTACTAATCAACGGGGAGCAGGTCAGCATCACTTTATGTGTTCCTGGTTGTTTTTGGCTCTGGATTTGTAGGTTCCAGTACAACCAATGCAATTAACCTTGAAACACTTAACCTAAATTATTCATTAATTGCAAAAGACTCGGCAGTATACGCAATCTGCGCAGCTGGTGCGGCATTGGTTGTTCCACCTGCCCTATATTTCATCCAGCATTATGTCTGGCCAGTGTTGAAGTTTATCGGCTTGAAGATTCGCTACTTCTTCCATGGATACTAAAAGTCTCGCCACTGGCGAAGCGATCTGCCAGAGCCTGCGATTTGTTTTCATGCCCAGGATGCGCAAGGGCATACAGAAGGCCTACTACTCTTTATCAAGTATCGGCGCCAGATTTAACGCTGCTGTAAAACGTGCTGGCATTCGCCGCCGGAATCCGTACCATACGCGGCATACTTTTGCCTGCTGGCTTTTATCTGTCAGCGCTAACCGTCTTTCATAGCCAGCCAGATGGGGCATGAAAACGCGCAAATGGTTTATGAAGTCTACGGTGCGTGGATTGAAGAAATGAATGGCGAACAGGTGCTGATGCTTAACGATAAGCTCGCGCGCTGAAAAATTTTTGCCCCTATTGGCTCCGAAGGTAGTAATACATGCAAGAAAATCAAGCAAATACAAAGAAAGAGCAATACAACCTGAACAAACTGCAAAAGCGACTGCGCCGTAACGTGGGCGAGGCCATTGCAGACTTCAACATGATTGAAGACGGTGACCGTATTATGGTTTGCCTGTCAGGGGGTAAAGACAGCTACACGATGCTGGAGATCCTGCGTAATCTTCAGCAAAGCGCGCCGGTGAAGTTTTCCCTGGTGGCGGTCAACCTTGACCAGAAACAGCCGGGCTTCCCGGAGCACATTCTGCCGGAATATCTGGAGAAGCTGGGCGTTGAGTACAAAATCGTTGAAGAAAACACCTACGGTATTGTGAAAGAGAAGATCCCGGAAGGGAAAACCACCTGCTCTCTCTGCTCCCGTCTGCGCCGCGGCATTCTGTATCGCACCGCAACGGAACTGGGCGCAACCAAAATTGCGCTGGGCCATCACCGCGACGATATCCTGCAGACACTGTTCCTGAACATGTTCTACGGCGGTAAGATGAAAGGCATGCCACCAAAACTGATGAGCGATGACGGCAAGCACATTGTCATCCGCCCTCTTGCCTACTGCCGCGAAAAAGACATTGAGCGTTTCTCTCAGGCCAAAGAATTCCCGATCATTCCATGTAACCTCTGTGGCTCTCAACCGAACCTGCAGCGCCAGGTGATTGGCGACATGCTGCGTGACTGGGACAAACGTTATCCGGGTCGCATCGAAACCATGTTCAGCGCGATGCAGAACGTTGTGCCGTCCCACCTCGCGGATGTTGAGCTGTTCGACTTCAAAGGTATCAACCACGAATCAGACGTGGTGAATGGCGGCGATCTGGCGTTTGATCGGGAAGAGATCCCTATGCAGCCTGCTGGCTGGCAGCCAGAAGAAGATGACAATCAGTTCGAAGAACTGCGTCTGAACGTACTCGAAGTGAAATAAAATGATAGCGTCTCAGAAAGAGATTCTGAGACGCTATATCCTTTACTTCAGCAGACGAACGCGGCAGGTTTTCCCTTTAATTTTCCCGTTTTGCAGCTGTTTCCAGGCCTTATGCGCAACCGTCTGGCGAACCGCCACATAAACATGTGACGGATGCACCGCAATCTTACCGATATCCGCCCCATCCAGACCCACATCTCCTGTCAGCGCACCTAATACATCGCCTGGACGCATTTTGGCTTTTTTACCGCCATCAATGCACAGCGTCGCCATTTCAGCCTCCAGCGGCACGAGGCTGACACCGGCTGGTGGGGTCATCCAGTTCAGCTTAATCTGCAGCATTTCTGAGAGAATATTGGCGCGTTGCGCCTCTTCCGGCGCACAGAAGCTGATCGCAAGGCCGCTGTTTCCTGCTCGCGCCGTACGGCCGATACGATGGACGTGGACTTCAGGATCCCACGCCAGCTCATAGTTCACCACCAGCTCAAGCGATTTGATATCCAGCCCCCGCGCCGCCACGTCGGTCGCAACCAGTACACGGGCGCTGCCGTTGGCAAAACGGACCAGCGTCTGATCGCGATCGCGCTGCTCCAGATCGCCATGCAGCGACAATGCACTCTGCCCCGCCGCATTTAGCGCATCGCAGACTGACTGGCAGTCTTTTTTGGTATTACAGAACACCACGCAGGATGCAGGCTGATGCTGGCTCAGCAATTTCTGCAGGAGAGGGATTTTTCCCTGCTGCGAAGTTTCAAAGAACTGCTGTTCAATGGCTGGCAGGGCGTCAACACTGTCGATTTCAATGGTAAGCGGATTTTTCTGCACGCGGCCGCTGATGGCGGCGATGGCTTCCGGCCATGTGGCAGAGAACAACAGCGTCTGGCGATCGGACGGAGCGAAACGGATCACCTCGTCAATCGCATCGCTGAAGCCCATATCCAGCATCCTGTCTGCCTCATCCATCACCAGCGTTTGTAACGCATCCAGCGAAACGGTGCCTTTTTGCAGGTGGTCCAGCAGGCGACCTGGCGTCGCGACAATAATGTGCGGCGCATGCTGGAGCGAATCACGCTGAGCACCGAAAGGCTGTCCGCCGCAGAGGGTTAAAATTTTGGTATTTGGCAGGAAACGCGCAAGGCGACGCAGTTCACCCGCGACCTGGTCTGCCAGTTCACGGGTGGGACATAATACCAGAGACTGGGTCTGAAACATCGCGGCATCAATATGTTGCAACAAGCCAAGACCGAATGCCGCTGTTTTCCCACTGCCCGTTTTCGCCTGTACGCGTACATCACGGCCCTCAAGAATAGCGGGCAGTGCCGCCGCCTGAACCGGCGTCATCGTGAGGTAACCCAACTCGTTGAGGTTGTCGAGTTGGGCGGCGGGCAGAACATTCAGGGTAGAAAAAGCAGTCACAATAATCTCTCGTGGTCATCTTCGCAGTCAGATGGCGCGTATCCTCGCAGATCTCGCGGTTTGATGCGACATTTTAATCGGTTCTTCATCTGGCGGCGGGTCGGGCATCGGCTGAGGACGCGGGATGGGATCGGGCATCGGTACGGGATCGTTGGGGGTTGGGCCGGTCGGAATGGACTGTAACAATGGCATGCTCATATTTCCCTCCAGGTTTAGGCGTACTCTTCTTAGGGTAGACGCTGGGAAACAGGAGGCAAAAAAAAGCCGACTATGAAGTCGGCGTCGTACGAATCAATTGTGCTATGCAGTAATTCAAAAAAGGAAGTAAGACAATATGGAGCGCAACGCCCATCGCTTGACGTTGCATTCACCTGCGGGAGTAATATTGCACCTTACGGGGTAGATGTTTATTGACTTCGCTCAATTAAAAGAGCGTTTTGAACCGCGTAAAACGTGAAAAAAACGTAAATTTACAGCCATTTACTGCGATGTAACCACCATGCAACACCACCAATCACAACAACTAACATGACGCAAAAAGCGGTAAAGCCGTAGCGATAGGCATTCCCCGGAATTCCCCCCAGGTTCACACCAAACAAGCCGGTCAGAAACGTGCTGGGCAAAAATACCATCGCCATCAGGGACATTGTATAGGTTCTTCTCGCCAGGGATTCCTGCATCACCTGGGCGATTTCGTCTGCCATCACTGCCGTTCTGGCGATACAGGAATCAATTTCGTCCAGCCCGCGGCCCAGCCGGTCGGCGATATCCTGCATTCTGCGTCGCTGATCGTCATTCATCCAGGTCAGTCTTTCGCTTGCCAGACGGGCATATACGTCACGCTGGGGTGTCATATAACGACGCATAACGATCAACTGCTTACGCAATAACGCCAGAAATCCACGCGGTGGGATCTGCTGATCGAGCAAGTTATCTTCCAGGTCGATGATTTTATCGTGCAGCTCTTCGATAAACTCGCTCGCATGATCGGTAAGGGCGTCGCAGACGTCCACCAGCCAACTGCCACAGTCGATCGGCCCGGTACCTTCTTTCAGATCGTTAACAATGTCATCCAGCGCCAGGACTTTACGCTGACGGGTGGAAACAATCAGACCATCATCCATATAGACGCGCATCGCAACCAGCTGATCGGGACGTTCATCCGTGCTGCCATTAATGCAGCGCAGGGTAATCAACGTTCCGTCTCCCATTCTGCTCACGCGAGGTCGCAGGCTTTCTCCCGCCAGCGCATCGCGCACATTGTTAGGCAAGAGCGGCGTCGAAGCCAGCCAGTCAGCGCTGTCCGGATGGGTGTAGTTCAGGTGTAGCCAGCAAGGATGCTCGTTATCAATGACATCGCTATCCTCCAGCGGTCGGGCACCGCCGCGCCCATCCAGCACCCACGCAAAAACTGCGTCAGGAACGTTAAGTTCAGATCCTTTAATGCTCTCCACTGCGCCTCCGCCTTTTAAGCTCTTTCGATGTCAGTCTAGCTTTCATCAGGGGTTAAGCAACAACTATATGCGGCATCGCGCTGAAATCGCTCAGGAATTGAGCGTATTGCAACAGGTTCCTGTAGACAGTCGCAGGCAAATCATTAGAGTTAAAGAAATGCTGCTGGATTGTTCTAAAAAGATGCTGGGGTAAGTGCGTGACCATAAAAAAGAACTGCGTCGCCTTCGATTTGCGCCTGGCAGAAATGCGCGCAATCGCGATAAAAACCAGCATGACCTGGTTCCTGTGGGTGAACATATTGTTTTCGCTGTTCATCCTGGGGAGACGTTATTTTGCTCCGATTGGGGTGTTAACACCTTCCCTTCATCCAGCAGGATTGATGGAAGGCATGATGGTTATCATTCTTACCCTCTCGGCAGGCGTACTCTTTATACTACGAATGGCACCGCTGCAAAACGCTCCCTGGCTCAGAAGCCTGGCCAAAGGCGTTGTTGTCGGATTAAGCCTCTGCTGGGCGACGTGCTTTTACGTATTAATCACCAGTGAAGATATTCGGATCATCTTCCCGTTCGCTGCACTCCTACTGTTTGCGTCGCTCATTTCCCTCTATTTCGACCCCAGAGTGCTATTAAGTTTTATCATCCCTGTGTGGGTGACCATTCTGGTTACCACACTGTTTCACCCCACTCAGCTCACCGTCCTGAGCGCGCTGCAATGGGTCTTACTGGCAGGCTTAATTGAATCCGGGAGACGGATCCTTAACCGCTGGTTTATTCTTGCGCTGCAACGTGAACAAGAAAACGCCGATCTTATTCATCAGCTAGGTCTGCTCGCCAGCAAAGATCCGTTGACCGGGTTAGCCAACCGTCGAAGTTTTGAAGCGCGTATGGATCAGGAAATTGCCAGCCATCAGCAGGATGGGAAAGGATTTGGATTGATTATGCTGGATGTCGATCATTTTAAACTCTACAACGACCATTACGGGCATCAACAAGGGGATCGCTGTCTGATCATGATTGCGGGTGTACTTGAATCTGCGAGCCGTGAAAACGAAGGCATTGTAGGCCGGGTGGGTGGCGAGGAGTTTATGGTCTTACTCCCCGAGGCCGATGCCGGCACGGTGCGATCAACTGCGGAACGCATTTCCCGCATGCTGGAAAGCCAGGCATTCGCTCACGCCCTCTCCCCAGTCAATCCTCACGTAACGGTGAGCCAGGGGCTGACGCTCTGGACACACGGGCAATCGCCCCAATCGGTCATTGGCTGTGCGGATAAAGCCCTGTATATGGCGAAGCTGCAGGGACGTAATCGCTGGGTAGAAGCATAAAAAAAGCCCGGCGTACCAGGCTTTTTTGTTCCGTTACAGGGAGTGACCGGGTCGCGGGTGGAACGACAAATTGCCCGCATGTGATGAGAACGTGATGTCTGCCTCATCGTTATTATTAAGCCGGAAGTTACGTGTGCGCGTCTGCAGTTCGATCACCTGATTACGCAACACATCAGATGAACCATTGAGTTCCTCAGCCATCGCCACATTGCTTTGCGTGACCCGTTCAAGCTCGGACAACGCCAGAGTGATCTGAGAAATGCCTTTCTCCTGCTCTGATGTGGACGTGGAAATCTCGTCCATCAACCGGCTAACTTTTCCCGACCCCGCCACGATCTCATGCATATTCTTTTCTGCCTGAGACACAACAGTGACACCCTGAGTGACGTTAGTGCTGGTGACTTCAATCAGCGCTTTGATATTTTTCGCGGCCTCCGCGCTGCGGTGTGCGAGGTTTCTTACCTCTTCCGCAACCACAGAGAAACCTTTTCCATGATCTCCCGCCCTCGCCGCCTCGACGGCCGCATTAAGCGCCAGAATATTCGTCTGGAACGCAATACCATCGATGAGCGAGATGATTTCTGTCATCTGCTGTGCGCATTCGGTAATGGATTGCATATTAGTCGCGACCTGCCCCATCAGCTCTCCTCCCTTGCGAGCCTGTAACGTCGCCACATTCGCCTGTTCGCTCGCCAGCCGGGTGTTATCGGCATTGTTTTTAGTGCTCGCGGCCATCTGTTCCATGCTGGCCGCAGTTTGCACCAGAGATGCAGACTGTTGCTCCGTTTTCACCGAGAGCTGCGCACTTCGGGAAGAGAGTTGATCCGATAACGTCATGGCGGTTTGCGACGATGCCCTGATCTCCCGGACAAGCGTGGCAATGTTGCTGGAGAGGCTATTAATCCCCGGGATTAATCTGCCTGCACAGTTATTACCAAACTCAGGAATAGACACGCCAAGATTGCCTGCGGTCACGTCTTCAATACTTTTTTTCACAGTATTGATCGGTGTCACAAGATACTTTGTCATGTAGCCCCAAAGTAAAAATAGCGCAACGAAATTTAATAAATTAAGTGAAACGAAAAGTGAGACATTGCTGGAAAATAGAACAACGACACCTGCATTAACCAAAAAAAGACAAAAAAGAAACCAGACAATGAAGGTTCTGACACTAATATTTCTTAGCATGATTATACCCACGTTTTATATTTTGGTCGGCATTTAGACTTATAGCATCGGCTCTGAACTTTGTCCTCACAAACACCGTCGGTTTTTTGTTTTACCGATAGCTGCCTGAGATTTAGCTTAAGTCAGATAAAAAGAGTGTATTAGTAAAAATGTTCTGCGTGGCATGCTGCGATACTGGTCTCCTGCCACGTTAAGCGATACCATCCCCTGCGGTGAGAGGTTGTTTTTAGCCTCATATTTAAGGAGCTTTGCTATAGTTATTCCTGTTTGTTTAGCAATGCTACATAGATTAATAAATGGAATATATTTTATATTCCTTACTATTTTTAGAGTTTTAATATGACTGGCCATTTTTCACGATAAATAACTAATATTGTTTAATGCGCATGTTCGTTGCCAGATAGAGATGTGCCCGGCAGGCGAAATCGGTAACCCTCTCAGGAGTGGGATTGCATAATGCTCAATATATCGTGGGACCCTGTACTCATCGCCATCTCTTATCTGGTGGCTTTTATCGCCTCCTTTGTCGCTCTGGACAGCGCCGGGAAAATCCCCCTTTCCAGCCGCAAGGCGGCAATGTTCTGGCGCATTGCCGGAGGCGTCACGCTGGGCATCGGGATTTGGTCAATGCACTTCATCGGCATGCTGTCGATGCAAATGCCAATGATGATGAGCTACGACCTTTGGTTAACACTTGCGTCTCTGGGTGCGGCAGTTGTTGCGTCGTCCGTGGCCATTAATATTGCCGTCACCGGCAAAAAACTTTCTCCCTTTCGACTGTTCTTCGCCACGGTGATCCTGAGTGCGGGCGTGGTGTCTATGCACTACATCGGTATGGCCGCATTGATGCTGGACGGCAGCATCGTCTGGGATCGGCGTATTGTGGGTTTATCTGTGCTGATTGCCGTTGTTGCTTCCGGCGTTGCCCTGTGGCTGGCTTTCCGGCTGCGCGATATTCACAAAGGGGTTTTTGTCAGTCGCATTCTTGCAGCCTTTATTATGGGCGCCGCCATCTGTGCGATGCACTATACCGGTATGAGTGCCGCGCATTTTCATGAAATGTCACATACCCTCCCCGGTGGGATCAGCGAGCTGGGATTGTCTATCTGGGTTTCGGTCACTACGCTCACCCTGCTCGGCGTAATGCTTATTATCTCGCTTGTAGATTCTCACTGGCGCACCAATCGCCTGACGGAAAATCTTCGACAACTCAACCGCCAGTTAGAGCTACAGGCTCGCTTTGATGCACTCACTGGACTCGCCAACCGCCACCAGATGGATATTCGCATGCAGGATTGTCTGCGCAGCGCGTTGCTCAGCAACAAGCAATTTGCCGTGATTTTCCTGAATGTCGATCACTTCAAACGCGTCAACGATACCTGGGGTCACAATGTCGGTGATGAGTTGTTAATCACGCTTGCACAACGCATCACGGCCCGACTCACGCGTGAGATGACCCTGGCCAGACTAGGAGGGGATGCCTTTATCTTACTGGTTCCAGAATGCGACGACGACAAACTCAATGCTCTGCTCGCTACGTTACTCGGGGATATGCGTCGTCCTCTTTCAATCTGTGGACACACGTTAAGTACAACCGTCAGCGCGGGGGTTAGCCTCTACCCACAGGATGGAGAAACGTTGCATGAACTTAAACTGAAGGCGGATGCGGCTTTACATCACGTTAAAGAGGATGGCCGTAATGGCTGGGCTATTTACCGGACTGAAATGTCGACGGCGGTTCCGGCTAAACCTGGCTTTTTGCAGGAACTCACCCAGGCACTTGAACGCGATCAGTTTGAACTTTGGTACCAACCAACCTGGCATGCCGAAGAGAAAACGATTCACGGTTTTGAAGCGCTTCTCCGCTGGCGCCATCCTGAGCAAGGGGTGTTGCTGCCTAATCTGTTCTTACCCTCGCTGGAACAAACAGGTTTAATTATTCCGGTTGGCAACTGGGCAATTGAAGCAGCATGCCGACAGCTTCATTTCTGGACTGAACAAGGTTTTAGCCAGTGGACGTTGTCATTCAACTTATCCCCTGTTCAGTTCGAACAGCCAGACATCTTCTATATCGTATCGTCGATGCTGGAAAAATATAACCTGTCTCCTTCCCGGCTGATCCTTGAGGTGACTGAGAGTACCGCGCTTAAAAATCTCGACCGCAGTATCGAGTTACTCAATGCGTTTACTCAAGCGGGGATCACCGTCTCGATTGATGATTTCGGGACTGGCTATTCAAACCTGCTGATGTTGAGCGTTCTTCCGGCAAAAGAGCTCAAAATTGATAAAAGTTTTGTGATGTCGATGCTGGAAAATGAAAAAAGCCGCAAGCTGGTGGAAACCATTATCAACATTGCGCGGACCATGGAGATGAATGTGGTTGCAGAAGGGATCGAAACAGAAGAGCAGCAAGCGGTACTGACCAGCCTCGGCTGCGATTATCTGCAGGGGTTCCTTTTTTCCCGTCCTTTACCTGCCGAACAGGTGCCGTGGCTGCTGTTGCAGAAGAACTCAGACAAACAAATTATACCAATTGGTAAAATTCATTCAGAACACGTATTTATTTCACAAAAAAATCATGCCTGACGAGTTTAAGTAGAGTATGTTTCAAAAGAGTACACACGAGTCAATCCGATCATGATTGTCAGGCACAATGTGCCGATGAACAGGAAATGCCTATGTCGCAAAATGGTTTTGATGCGCTGAATGTAATTAAAACACCCGTGTGGCTTATTTCAGCTGTTTCGGAACAGATCATTTTTGCAAATGTGGCCGCAGCTCAGGTAATGGGTGACAAAACACTGAATGATTTACGCAAAGGAATTTATTCCGCGAGTGCGCAAACTGTGCTGTCGATGTACGTTTCTGAACTCAAAACGGAGCAGGAGATCGTCGAAATCTGGACCATTAAGCGGGATGGACAAGATGCTCCACTGAGCTGTCGACTCTCGCTGGCCCACTACGCACCCTATGGTGATGTGATTGTTTTCGAAGGGATCTCTTCGCAAATCGTCTCCGGGCTGAAAGCCAGCCGTTCTGCAACCTACCGGCGCAAAAAACAGGGGTTTTACGCACGCTTTTTCCTGACCAACAGCGCACCGATGCTGTTAATCGATCCTGCCCGCGATGGCCAAATCGTCGATGCAAACCTGGCTGCACTCAATTTTTATGGTTATTCACATGATGAAATGTGCAGTAAACATACCTGGGAAATAAATACTCTTGGAAGAGATGTTATACCCATTATGACCGAAATTGCCGCACTGCCCGGTGGTCATAAACCTCTCAACTTTGTTCACCGTCTTGCCGATGGTTCCACTCGTCATGTTCAGACGTATGCCGGGCCTCTTGAGATTTACGGTGACAAGCTCATGCTGTGCATCATCCACGATATCACCGAGCAAAAAAGGCTGGAGCAAGAGCTGGAACACGCTGCCTCGCGTGACGCCATGACGGGTCTGCTCAATCGTCGGCAGTTTTACACCCTTATCGATCAAACCAGCCAGAATCATCTTCCCGCGCAACAGCAATTTAGCCTGCTGCTAGTGGATACCGATCATTTTAAAAACATTAACGATCTCTTTGGTCATCTGAAAGGTGATGAAGTACTTATCGCCCTCTCCCGAACGCTGGAAGCCTGTGGCCGGAAAGATGATCTGGTGTTCCGCTGGGGTGGTGAAGAGTTCGTCATCCTGCTGCCGCGTACATCCCTCGAAACCGCTTTGCTGATTGCCGAATCGATCCGCTCTGCTGTTTCCCGCATCACTATCCCGGGCTTACCTCGGTTTACCGTCAGCATTGGCGTGGCGCGACATACCCCGGGTGAGAGTATTGATGACCTGTTTAAGCGTGTGGACGATGCGCTTTATCGCGCCAAAAATGATGGACGCAACAAGGTCCTTGCAGCGTGAAACTGGAGTATCCAGGAAAGCCCCGTTACAATGCCCGCCTCGTATAAACCGAATAGCGGTGGGTAACGTCTTCAATGAGTAAAACAGAAATAATACTCACCTTAATTATTCTGAGCCTTATTATATTTGGTTTCTGGTTTATTTTTAGCGGTGAAATCTGGTACCTGGTAGAATTTCTGGAAAACAGCCTCTACCCCACTTTCGATACGCCATAACACACGTTTAATTTATTGTTTCACCTACCGAATTTGTTAGCTACCTGAATCCCTTAACGCCACGTAAAATACGCGGCGTTATCATCCAGTAACGTTGATAACGAATCACTAAATCATTTGCTTATGTTGCCCGTTCTCTGACGGGCTTTTTTTATTTCCGGCATTTCAGCCATACCAGGCTATATCTTAATCATCTTTATTCGCAGAGGTGAGGAATGATGAGCAAGAAGATCCTGATGCTGGTTGGCGATTACGCCGAAGATTACGAAACGATGGTGCCCTTTCAGGCTTTACAGATGATTGGTCACCAGGTTGATGCTGTCTGCCCCGATAAATCAAAGGGCGATTATGTCATGACGGCGATCCATGATTTTGACGGTGCCCAGACCTATAGCGAGAAACCCGGTCACCGTTTTACGCTCAATGCCGACTTTTCCGCAGTAAAAGAGCAGGACTACGACGCACTGCTTATCCCCGGCGGGAGAGCCCCCGAATATCTGCGGTTAAATGATGACGTGCTGAAGCTGGTACAGGCATTCGACGCCGCGCGTAAACCGATTGCCGCCGTGTGCCACGGCCCGCAATTGCTCGCTGCCGCTGGCATTCTGAAAGGACGTACCTGTAGCGCCTACCCGGCCTGTGCCCCTGAAGTCCGTCTCAGCGGCGGACACTACGCGAATATTGGCATCGATCAGGCACATGTGGACGGCAATCTGGTTACTGCTCCCGCCTGGCCTGCACATCCCCAGTGGCTGGCAAAATTTAATGCATTGTTAGAATAGTGCGGTAAGTAAAAACTGGCGCAGCTTAGCGCCAGTTTCGCTTAGCTGATGGCTATACGTCAGTGCTTCTCAATATACATCGTACGGCTGTATGCCACGTCTTCCGGGTTATTGATGGGATACCCTTTCACCCAGGGCTTAATCAGGCGACCATTGGTGTACTGGTAGATAGGTGCGATAGGCGCTTTTTCCATGAGGATTTTCTCCGCCATGTTGTAGTCTGCGTTACGCGCTTTCGCCGTCGTTTCCAGCGTCGCCTGGTGAACAATTTTATCGTAAGCCGGATCGTTAAAACGCGAAATATTACCGGTATGAGTTGACGTCAGCAGCGACAGGAACGTCGAGGGTTCGTTGTAATCACCGACCCATGAGGCGCGGATTACGTCAAAATTGCCGGTGTTGCGGCTATCAATGTAGGTTTTCCACTCCTGGTTTTGCAGTTTGACATCCACACCAAGATTTTTCTTCCACATGGACGCCACCGCAATGGCGATTTTCTGGTGGTTTTCGGATGTGTTATACAGCAGATTCAATTTCAGCGGGCGCTGAGGACCGTAACCCGCAGCCTGCAGCAAGGTTTTTGCCTGAGCATTCAGCTCCTGCTGTGACATCTGCTCAAACGGTGAAGACTCTGGGGTAAAGCCCGCCGTCACGTCTGGGGTAAAATGCCATGCTGGCTTCTCACCGGTCCCTAATACCTTTTCCGCCATAATGCGGCGATCGATGGTCATACTCAGCGCCAGACGAACGCGGGCATCCGCTGTCGGACCTTTTTGCGTGTTAAACGCGTAATAATAGGTACCCAGTTGAGGCGGGGTATAAACTTGCCCCGGAATATCCTTCAGGAGTTTCTGATACATGTTTTTCGGGAACGATTCGGTAATATCAATATCTCCCGCCAGATAGCGTTTGGTGGCAGACGACTCCTGATTGATTGGAATGAACGTCACTTTTTGCAGGACAGTTTTTGCATTGTCCCAGTAATGCGTATTTGGAACGACAACCAGTTTTTCATTCACCACGCGGTCGTTAAGAACGTATGCTCCATTTCCAACCAGAGCTCCTGGACGCGTCCATTCCTTACCACTTTCAACGTTGGCTTTTTGCACCGGATAGAACGCAAAGCTTGCCGTCAGGTTGCTAAACCACGGCAGCGGTTTGTCCAGCTGGACGCGTAACGTTCTGGCATCCACCGCCGTCACGCCCAGGGTGTCTGGTGCCGCTTTACCGTCAATAATGGCCTGGGCGTTGTTGATACCCGCCAGCGCTGCAAACCAGGCAAACGGAGAGGTGGTTTTCGGGTCGACCAGACGCTGCCAGCTGTAGACAAAATCCTTCGCGGTGACCGGGGAACCGTCAGACCACCTGGCGTTATCACGCAGGGTGAACGTCCAGATACGGTTATCGTTACTCTGCCAGCGCGTCGCTACCCCGGGAGTTAATTCCCCTTTCTCATTCTGATTAACCAGTCCTTCGAAGAGATCGCGAATCACCTGAATCTCTGGCAACCCCACCGCTTTTGCCGGATCGAGCGAGGCAGGCTCATCTTTAATATGTCTGACCAGCTCCTGTTGTTGCGCCAGTACCGTGCCCTGTGGCACATCAGCAGCGTACGAGAGTGTTGAGAGTCCGCACAGACATAGTGCAGCACAAAGACGCGAGACAGGATGCTTCATACGATCCCCTTTAATGAATTCAGATAACAAGCAGATGCGTAATTATTTGTTTCGAAAAAGAGAAATGCAAATACCTTCGCCCGGAAAAGTGATTTGCGGCAATTCTCAACCGATAAGGAAACTATTTGATTAACAGCGAATTTTGCACAACACTGCCTGTAGAGACTTCTTTATCAGGATTTCGTATGGCAATCACCCGACCAAGAGCGGAACGAGGCGCCTTTCCGCCGGGCGCTGAGCAATATGGCCGCTCATTTTTAGGCGCATCGCTGATCTGGTTCCCTGCCCCCGATGCCGATCGCAATAGCGGTCTGGTCATTGCCGGCACGCATGGCGATGAAAATTCCTCTATCGTCACGCTCTCATGTGCACTGAGAACACTGACGCCCAAACTACGGCGTCATCACGTCATTCTGGCGGTGAATCCGGATGGCTGTCAGCTTGGATTACGCGCGAATGCGAGAGGAGTCGACTTAAACCGTAATTTCCCGGCAGCAAACTGGCATGCCGGGGAAACGGTTTATCGCTGGAACAGCGCCGCCGAAGAGCGGGATGTGGTCCTGCTGACGGGAGACACCCCGGGTTCGGAGCCTGAAACACAAGCGTTGTGCCAGCTTATCCATAAGATCCACCCCGCCTGGATTGTCTCCTTCCACGATCCGCTGGCCTGTATTGAAGATCCACGTCACACCGAACTGGGCGCATGGCTGGCAGAGGCTTTCGCCCTGCCGCTGGTTACCAGCGTTGGCTATGAAACGCCCGGCTCATTCGGAAGCTGGTGCGCCGATTTGAGCTTACCGTGTATCACCGCTGAATTCCCGGCAATCTCATCCGATGAAGCCAGCGAAAAATACTTAAAAGCGATGGTGGAACTTCTGCGCTGGCAGCCTCAAAGATGAAGCACGCCGCTGGTAAAATTAAGCGCCGGTGAAACGTCAACCGCCAGCCATGTCGGGCCATCCAGGTCAGCAAAACTGGCCTGATTGACCAGCGGGAGTGCCGCATTGATCGCCCGGGATGTACAAAGCATGCATCCCAGCATCACGGAAAAACCCTCCGACCGGGCCTGAGCCGCCAGGGCCAGCGCTTCCGTTAGCCCACCGGTTTTGTCGAGCTTAATGTTGATCATCTCATAGCTGCCCTGTAGCCCGCTCAGACTCTCGCGGGTATGACAGCTTTCATCCGCGCACACAGGCAACGGATGGATAAAATTCTTCAGCGCCGCATCATCCTTTGCGGGTAGAGGTTGTTCCAGCATCGCCACGCCCAGGTCAGCCAGCAGCTGACATCGCGCGGCAAGCCCTTCGGGATGCCATGATTCGTTGGCGTCAACAATCAGTGTGGCCGACGGCACTGCCGCGCGAATGGCAACCATTCTTTCGCTAATCAGACGATCGTCGAGCTTCACCTTTAACAGGGTGGCCCCTGCATCAAAAAGCGCTTTTGCGCTGGCAGCCATCTGTTCCGGCTCACCAATAACAACGGTTTGCGCCGTAACGACCGATTGCGGCAAGGCCACCCCCAGCAACGATGTCAGGGGTTTTTGCTGTTTAGCGGCTTCAAGATTCCAGAACGCGCAATCAATAGCGTTACGTGCCGCTCCTGCAGGTAAACGCTGCTGTAATGCTTCGTGCGAGAGCCCTTTTTGCAGATCGGGTACCAGGGTCATGATAGCCGCCATCACTGACGCAGCACTTTCTCCATAGCGTGGGTATGGCGTGCATTCTCCCGTACCTTTAAACCCCTCTTCTTCAATTTCAACCACCACCACACCGGCCTCACTTCGGCTGCCGCGGGAGATGACAAATGGGCTATGCAATGGCCAGGCTTCTTCATAGACTTTAACGCTTCTCATCACTGACTCCTTGCGGCCCGGAAAGGCGAAAAATTTGGTTTGCCGTGTTATCCGCTGATGGCATACACTAGCCCCGACGTTAACTATATGTAAACAGGAAGATATCTATGTCACAACTCGTTCATTTCCAGGGCAACCCGGTTGCTGTTGCAGGTTCCATTCCGCAGGCTGGCAGCAAAGCTCAGGCTTTTACTCTGGTGGCTAAAGATCTGTCTGACGTCACACTGGCTCAGTTTGCGGGTAAACGCAAAGTGCTGAACATTTTCCCAAGCATTGATACCGGTGTTTGTGCTGCATCCGTACGTAAGTTCAACCAGCTGGCGACTGAAATGGACAACACGGTTGTGCTGTGCATTTCCGCTGACCTGCCGTTTGCCCAGTCTCGTTTCTGCGGTGCCGAAGGCCTGAGCAACGTTATCACCCTCTCCACTCTGCGCAGCCAGGATTTCCTGGAAAAATACGGCGTCAGCATCGCGGAAGGCCCGCTGAAAGGCCTGGCAGCACGCGCTGTACTGGTTATTGATGAAAATGACAATGTCGTATTTAGCGAACTGGTTAACGAAATCACCACCGAACCAGATTACACTGCTGCGCTGGACGTGCTGAAAGCATAATAATTGCTTAGCAATCTATACAGTACTTTCTAAACCTCGCGATGGCGGGGTTTTTTATTTCCTCAAAGCTGAATCGTTCAAGCTATTATTGCCATAATTCACATTAATTGTGCAAAACCATTCGCAATATTTAACAATATAGCGATCTATATCCCATAACCATTCCCCAAAATTCATATTTTCATGCCTGGTGAAGCACATCACATTTCCATTTTTGTTAAACCTTTAGATTTTCTTACGAAATCAAATAATCGTTTCAGCAAAAAGGAATGAAAATGAAAATCAAACTGGCGTTTACGATACTCGCAGTACTGATCTCTGGCCAAGTTGCGGCTAAAACCTGGGTGCTGACAAGTGCTGAAAGCAGTGTGGAGAAAGGGAACTGGAAGATTTCCAGCGGTGAGCTGAACGTTAAAGATCAAACGTTCAGCATTGAGCAAAAAGTCTTACACGGGGGTAAACAGGAAGGCAGTAAAGTCATCATCATCAGCAGTAAAAATGGACTGACAATTGCGTTAAGCCCGACTCGTGGCATGGATCTCCTGCATGTCGAAGGGTTTGGTACCAAACTCGGGTGGAATTCCCCAGTTAAAGAGGTCGTGAACCCGGCCTATATTAATCTGGAAAGTCGAAACGGACTCGGCTGGCTGGAAGGTTTCAATGAGATGATGGTGCGATGTGGCTATGAGTGGACAGGCCATCCGGTCACCGCTGATGGACAAATCTATACCCTTCACGGTAAGGCGGGTAATACGCCTGCCTCGCAGGTGGAAGTGGAAGTTGCTGATGCTGCCCCACATGAGATTCGCATTCGCGGTTTAATCAAAGAGAGTACGTTCAAGAAAGCCGATCTGCAGACCATGACCGAACTGCGTTACGTTCCTGGAAGCAACCAGTTCAGCCTGCATGATGTTCTGACTAACCATGCTGATTACCCTCATGATTATCAAATCATCTATCACAGTAACTTTGGAACACCGATCCTCGAAGAAGGCGCGCGATTCCTTGCCCCGGCGGTAAGCGTGAGCCCATTCAATGATTACGCCAAAGCCGGTGTTAACGACTGGCAGACTTACGCAGGGCCAACAAAAGGCTTTGATGAGATGGTCTTTAATATCAAACCGCTCGCGGATAATAACCACGAAACGCTTGCAGCGGTGATCAATAAAGCCGGTGATAAAGGTGCGTCAATTCAGTTTGATACTCGCCAGTTGCCCGTGCTGACTCTCTGGAAAAACACCGACACGCTGAAACAGGGTTATGTTACAGGCATTGAGCCAGGTACCAGCTACGCGTACCCCGTCACCATCGAACGCGAGCAGAAACGCGTTAAGCAGCTGCAACCAGGAGCCAGCACGCAGTTTGATTGGTAATGGTGCCAACTTACTGATTTAGTGTATGATGGTGTTTTTGAGGTGCTCCAGTGGCTTCTGTTTCTATCAGCTGTCCCTCCTGTTCAGCTACTGAAGGCGTGGTGCGTAACGGTAAAAGTACTGCCGGACATCAGCGCTATCTCTGCTCTCACTGCCGTAAAACATGGCAGCTACAGTTCACTTACACCGCTTCTCAACCCGGTACGCATCAGAAAATCATTGATATGGCCATGAATGGCGTCGGATGTCGCGCCAGTGCACGCATTATGGGCGTTGGCCTCAACACGATTTTACGACACTTAAAAACTCAGGCCGCAGTCGGTAAACTCACGCATACAACCGGGCAGTGACGTCATTGTTTGCGCGGAAATGGACGAACAGTGGGGTTACGTCGGCGCTAAATCACGCCAGCGCTGGTTGTTTTACGCGTATGACAGGATACGGAGGACGGTTGTGGCGCACGTATTCGGTGAACGCACGTTGGCCACGCTGGAGCGTCTTCTGGGCCTGCTGTCGGCCTTTGAGGTCGTGGTATGGATGACGGATGGCTGGCCGCTGTATGAATCACGCCTGAAGGGAGAACTGCACGTTATCAGCAAGCGATATACGCAGCGCATTGAGCGGCATAACCTGAATCTGAGGCAGCATCTGGCAAGGCTGGGCAGGAAGTCACTGTCGTTCTCAAAATCGGTGGAGCTGCATGACAAAGTCATCGGGCATTATCTGAACATAAAACACTATCAGTAAGTTGGAGTCATTACCGTTTGATTTGACCTATACCCTGCTTCACAACCCGCAACAGGTGAAAGATGTGGAAAACAGAATTGCGTCGATTCAGGGAGACACCAAAACAGAAATCGTAACCACGCCTCTTGCGAAGGAATAAGCGAAAAGAAAAAAAGCCTCTATACAGAGGCTTTTTGTTATTCGTCGCCCTTCTTATGATTTAAACCATACTCACGCAGCTTATTCGCTATCGCGGTATGCGAGACACCAAGACGCTTTGCCAGCTTGCGGGTGCTTGGATAGCTGCGATAAAGCTGTGTCAGCACTGAACGCTCGAAACGGCTGGTGATCTCATCCAGTGAACCTTCCATCGCCTCTTCACCGACAGATACTGACCCGGCGTCGTAATCTGGCAACAAGATATCCTGCGGACGTAATTCATATCCTTCCAGCTGCGTCAGAGCCCGATAAACGGCGTTTTTGAGCTGACGAATATTGCCCGGCCAGCCATAGCGCATTAATACCGTGCCGAGATCGGCAGACAGCTTAGGACGTGGAACCCCCTGCTCGTCGGCAAAGCGAGCCGCGAACAGTTCCGTTAATGGCATGATATCCTGCGGGCAATCGCGCAGCGGTGGAATGTTGAGTGTCAGGACGTTGAGGCGATAATAGAGATCCTCGCGGAAGATCCCCTTTTGCACCAGTTCCACCAGGTTTTTCTGGGTGGCGCAAATGACGCGCACGTCCACATGCACTTCGTGATCCTCACCCACGCGGCGGAACGTACCATCGTTCAGGAAACGCAGCAGCTTAGCCTGCATACGTGGCGACATTTCGCCGATCTCGTCCAGCAGCACCGAACCACCGTTCGCCTGCTCGAAGAACCCTTTCTTGCCTTCCGGAGCATGACCAAACAGCTCGCTTTCGACGGCATCTTCCGGGATAGAGGCGCAGTTAAGCGCCAGATACGGTTTTGCAGCACGCGGGCTCGCCAGGTGTACGGCGTGAGCGAGCAGGTCTTTCCCGGTGCCGGTATCGCCGGTAATCAGCAGCGGCGCAGTCAAACTCGCGAGCTTACGGGCCTGGTCAATCACATGACGCATTTTCGGGCTGACGGCAATAATCTGGCTGAATGCCCCTACATCCTGACTGGAGAGGTTTTGCAACTGACGTCCCATACGTAACGTTGATCGCAGCATGATCACCGCACCAGTTAACACGCGGGTATTGCTTTCCCCTTTCAGATAGACCGGCGTGATCTCCATCAGGAAATTCTGTCCGTTGATAACAACGTGCTCACTATGTGTGTTCTGGGGGTTGCTGTCCAGCCAGCGCTGGAAGTTAAAACCGGGAATCAACTGCGCGGCGTTGTGGTTGCTGAGTTTGTCCTGGCTCTGCGCAAAAAGCTGGCAGCTGGCGTGGTTAACGCGTTCTACTTTGCTTTTCAAATCCAGAGAGAGGAAAGGCTCTGGCATCGCTTCCAGCAGCGCGCTCAGCGCCAGATGCTCACGCTCAGAGGGCATCCACGGGATAGTCCGTACATCCGTAACGCCAGCGATACGGCGGATTTCGGCCATCAGGCTACTGAAGGTATTAAATTCAATTTCGGCAAAATTGAGGTAAATCTTCCCGACAGGGTCGATCTCAATGCCACGTAAATCAATGCTACGTAAAACAAGAAGATCGAGTAATTCGCGGGTCAGACCGAGACGGTCTTCACAGAAGACTTCAAGACGCATGGGAAATTCACCGTTTTAAGCCAATAACAGTAAAATGATATGTCAGAACACGGTGATCCGGAAGATGGCTGTCAACAAATATTGACAGCCAGCACGATTAGTGAACAAAACCTCACGGGGCAGGTTTTTTATTGAGCGTTTCTTTGAGCTGACCGATCAACTCGCGCCTGAAATCCCCCAGCCGCGGCTTGTCGTCATCAATCCAGGGAAGCGGACGACAGACTTCCATCGCTTTAATGCCTAAACGCGCCGTCAATAAACCCGCCCCAATACCCTGAGCAGCACGGGCTGAGAGCCGTGCCGCCAGATCCTGCGACATCCAGTCCATTCCCACTTCGCGCACCAGCTCACTCGCACCGGCAAAGGCGATATTGAGCAAAACCAGTTTAAACAGTCTGAGCCGGCTGTAATAACCCAACTCGATGCCGTAAAGATTCGCGATACGGTTAATCAGGCGTAAGTTACGCCAGGCGATAAATGCCATATCGACCAGCGCCAGCGGGCTGACGGCAATCATCAACGTGGATTCCGCCGCAGAGCGGCTAATCTCGCGCCGCGCCTGGGCGTCCAGCACCGGCTGGACCATATGAGAATAGAGCGTGACCACTTCGCGGTCATTCTGGGTTTCATGGATGGCGGCATACCAGCGCTGAAGTGCCGGATGCGATTGATCAATTCCAGCCTGACTGGCGAGCTTTTCACAAAATGCGCGACCTTTTCCGGTAGCGTGACTGTGAAGCAGATCCCGCGCTTCATCGCGCTCATGCGCGCGCTGCCGCAGACGCCAGAGGCGACGCCACTCCGTTACAACCGACCCAATACCCGCCCCCACAATCAGGGCACCCGCAGCACACCCGCCGAGCGCAACCCAGTCCTGGGTTTGCCAGGCATTCATCGTCCATTGTACGCCCTGCCCAACCACACTTACTCCAAACAGCGCCAGACCGGCGGTGACCATCTTACGCCACAGGCTGCGTTTCGGGCGTAAAGCAGCCTCAACGACAGCTTCCGCCTGGCCTTCCTCTACATCAGGCTCCTCCGTCAGCGCCGGGGCAAAGTTTTCAGCCTGCGCACCACTGAACGTTTGTGCCGTTTTAAACGCTTCCTGATTCTTTTGCTCAAGCGTTCCGGTAAAGTCTATGCGTGGTTTTAACGGTTCCGTCATCGCAATTTATCTCCAATCAAAAACTCCAGTGCCGCATCCAGACGAATGTGCGGTAACGGTTGATCGACGCTCATGGCCTGGGGTCGGAAGGCTTCAAACTGGAAGCCCTGGCTCTGCCAGAACGCCTGGCCTGGAAGCCGCGCGGGCACTTCACCCGGATAAACGGTAAGTGGCTCGCCGTCGCTGAGACGGTTCCCGCGCAATGCCGGTATTTTTTCGCCGTTAAGGTCTATCAGCCCACTTTGCGTCGCCTGCACGGACGCCAGCCCAAGGCAATCCATGCTGATCCCTTCGAAAGCGGCATTTTGCCAGGCATCCTGGACCAGTTGTTGCAGCAGCGACACCATATTGGCGTGTTGATCGACCGTAACATGATCGGCTTTGGTGGCCGCAAACAGCAGCTTGTCGATCACCGGCGAGAACAGGCGGCGAAATAACGTCCGCTGACCATAGTGAAAACTCTGCATCAGCTGTGTCAGCGCGAGGCGCATATCGTTGAAAGCCTGTGGCCCGCTGTTAAGCGGCTGAAGACAATCCACCAGCACTATCTGACGATCAAAACGTAAAAAGTGGTTTTTGTAGAAACCTTTGACCACCTTTTCACAGTAGTAATTGTAACGCTCGCGCAGCATCCCGGCATTCGTGTGCTTGTCGGCCTGAGCCAGTTTTGACTCTCCGGTGCCATCCACGTCCGGCCACGGGAAGAACTGCAGTGCGGGCGCTCCGGCTAAATCGCCCGGCAGGACAAAACGCCCCGGCTGGATAAAATGCAGGCCTTCCTGTTTGCACTGATGCAGATACGCCGTCCAGGCTTCCGCGATAGCCGCCAGACGGTTTTCATCAGCAGGCGCGAGCGGATCTAAGCCTTCGCACAATTGCCGCCATTTTGCTGACCACTCCGCGCGGTGACCCTGTAACAAACTCGTCATCTGACGGGACCAGCTAAGATAATCCTGCGCCAGCATGGGTAAATCGAGCAGCCATTCGCCAGGATAATCGACGATTTCAAGATACAGTGTTGAGGTATCTTTGAAGTGGCGCATCAGGGATTCATTGGAACGAAAGCGTAACGCAAGACGAATTTCACTTACCCCTCGGGTTGGCGTCGGCCACGTGGGTGGGTCGCCATAAAGCTGTGCCAGCCCTTCATCATACGTAAATCGTGGAATGCCAAAATCGCGCTGAGGTACGCGCTTAACGCCCAGCAGACGCTCTTCCCGCACGGCGCTAAGCAAAGGCAAGCGTGCCCCGGCGTGCAGGTTAAGAAGCTGATTCACCATCGCGGTGATAAATGCCGTCTTACCACTGCGGCTCAAACCTGTCACCGCCAGACGCAAATGACGGTCAACACCGCGGTTCACCAGTGAATTGAATTCGTTCTTAAGTCGCTTCATCGCCGTCCTTTTTGCCTGAAGGAGTATCTCTTTTTAAAAATATGACATGGGGGCTACATGAAAGGAATAAAACCGTACAGTGAAACGGCACGCTGATACGCATGCCATACCACTATTATTTAAATTTTCCTGCGAGACGTCCGGCCAGTTTCTGCAGCAGTGGCTCCAGCGCCACGGCCAGCAACAATCTGACGGGCTTACGGGCAACAGATTTGATTGCCCACCCCGCCACACCCGCCGGGCCGTAACGTAACGCCGTCAGCAGGACCAGTTTACCTGCGATTTTCAGGCCGGGTTTGACCTTCTGACCGGCCTGTTGCCAGTTTTGCTTCATGTAGGCTCTCTCTTAAAGCTGACGAAAACGACTGCGCAGCGTAAAGGTATCCGAGGTGACATAGCGCTCCATTTCCCGCAACCGCTTTTCACCTGCGGCCAGTTGATCGTCCACTGCATTCAGGAGATCGCTGCTGGTTGGCGCACCTTCCGCAGCCAGTTCACCTTCCGGCATCGGTTCGAGTACAAATGACAGAATGATGTACGCCACCAGGGTGATAAACGCGAGGCCGAAGAAAATAGACAAAACCGTGACGACACGGACCAGTTTCACTGGAACATCAAGATAATGGGCCAGCCCGGCGCAGACGCCGCGCACCATACCCTGCTGCGGAATTCGCCACAGTTTTTTGTTCAGATTCAGTCCAGACATTAACGATCCCTCCAGTTTGGATGCTCGGCATCCAGGATATCTTCCAGTGCCTGAATGCGTTCGCGCATTTTATTCGCCTGTTCCGATAGCTGTACCAGACGCTGTTGTTCATTCTGGGAAAGCTCGCCCCGTGAAGAACGATTGCTGTAGTGCAGCCATAACCAAATCGGCAAAACGAACAGCACGAAAATAGTCAGAGGTATGGCCAGAAAAAGCGCGCTCATGTGTACTCCTTGTCTTACGATGCATGGCGGCACGCTCAGGTGCCGCATAAATTATTATTGGTTATCTTGCTTCATTTTGGCTTTCAGTGCCGCCAGCTGCTCGCTGATTTCATCGTCGGCTTTCAGGTCAGCGAACTGTTGATCCAACGACTTCTGCTTACCGATGCTATGGCTTTCGGCTTCCGCTTCCATTTGATCGATACGACGTTCAAACGATTCAAAACGCGCCATCGCTTCATCCAGTTTACCGCTGTCCAGCTGACGGCGAACGTCTCGTGAAGAGCTTGCCGCCTGGTGGCGCAGAGCCAGTGCCTGTTGACGCGCACGGGTTTCGCTCAGTTTGTTTTCAAGCTCACCAATCTCTTTCTTCATGCGGTTGAGGGTGTCATCAACCAGCGTCACTTCATGCTCAAGCGCTGCAATCATGTCCGCCAGCTTCTGTTTTTCAATCAACGCTGCACGGGCCAGATCTTCTTTATCTTTACGCAGCGCGAGCTCGGCTTTTTCCTGCCATTCGTTCAGCTGAGCGGTAGCCTGTTCAATACGACGCGTTAACTGTTTCTTCTCAGCCAGCGCACGGGCGGAGGTAGAACGCACTTCAACCAGCGTGTCTTCCATCTCCTGAATCATCAGACGTACCAGCTTCTGCGGATCTTCCGCTTTCTCAAGCAGTGAGTTGATGTTGGCGTTCACGATGTCGGCAAAACGAGAAAAAATACCCATAATCTAGTCCTCATAGTTCTGTTATCGGGCAATGCCCTGCTGAACAGATAATACAAATACCATGCCAGTTTTTTATCTTATTGATTTTACTTGATCTGATTGATTTTAACGCAACGGATAACTATGCTTACCTGGTGAATATCGCTAAGGAGTGGTTAATTTCATCATGCCTGGATACAAAGACAATCTACTCGGTGAAGCAAACAGTTTTCTGGAAGTGCTGGAACAGGTCTCTCGCCTCGCGCCGCTGAATAAACCGGTGCTCATCATTGGTGAGCGCGGTACGGGTAAGGAACTGATCGCCAACCGCCTGCATTATCTATCCGGGCGCTGGGATGGCCCCTTCATTTCCCTCAACTGTGCGGCGCTGAATGAAAACCTGCTCGACACCGAGCTTTTCGGCCATGAAGCGGGCGCGTTTACCGGCGCTCAAAAACGCCATCCGGGGCGTTTTGAACGCGCCGATGGCGGCACACTCTTTCTTGATGAACTGGCCACCGCCCCCATGCTGGTGCAGGAAAAACTGCTGCGCGTGATTGAGTACGGCGAGCTGGAACGCGTAGGCGGCAGCCAGCCGCTGCAGGTCAATGTGCGCCTGGTGTGCGCCACTAACGCCAACCTGCCGGAAATGGTGGCGGAGGAAAAATTCCGTGCCGATCTGCTTGATCGCCTGGCTTTTGACGTCGTTCAGCTTCCACCGCTGCGCGAGCGCAAAAGCGACATCATGCTGCTGGCAGAGCAGTTTGCTATTCAGATGTGCCGGGAGCTCGGCCTGCCGCTGTTTCCAGGTTTCAGCGAATCTGCTCAGGAAACACTCCTTGCTTACCGCTGGCCGGGCAATATTCGTGAGCTGAAGAACGTCGTGGAGCGCTCGGTTTATCGCCACGGCAGCAGTGAGACGGAGCTGGATAACATCATTATCGATCCTTTCCAGCGCACCATGCAGCCGGCTTCCGCACCGTCGTTAGCGAGCGAGTCCCCCACTCTTCCTCTTGATTTGCGTCAGTTTCAGCATCATCAGGAGCAGCAGTTGCTTGAGCAAAGTCTGAAGACGGCGAAATATAACCAGAAACGCGCGGCTGAACTCCTGGGTCTGACCTACCATCAATTAAGGGCATTGCTCAAAAAGCATCAAATGCGCTGACAATATCAGCACTTACCCGCAGACATTTTTACGAAGCAGGCGTAAGTGCGATACACTTTGCAGATCGAACCTAAAAACCTTAAAAATTATGCGTCTGGTTTTATCGTCCTTTTTTGCACTCGGTCTCTTCAGCAGCCTGGCCTTTGCTGCGCCCGAGCACGTTGCGCAGCCTGATATTCGTGACAGCGGCTTCGTCTATTGCGTAAGCGGTCAGGTGGATACTTTCAACCCGCAAAAGGCGGGCAGCGGCCTGATTGTCGATACGCTTGCCGCACAACTTTACGATCGTCTGCTGGATGTCGATCCTTACACTTATCGTCTGGTGCCTGAGCTTGCGGAAAGCTGGGAAGTGCTTGATAACGGCGCCACCTACCGTTTTCATCTGCGTGATGATGTCGCCTTTCAAAAAACGCCGTGGTTTACCCCAACGCGCAAGCTGAATGCGGATGATGTGGTCTTTACCTTCCAGCGAATCTTTAACCGCAACCACCCGTGGCATAATGTAAACGGCAGCAACTTCCCCTATTTCGACAGCCTGCAGTTTGCCGACACGGTTAAAAGCGTGCGCAAGCTGGATAACCGAACCGTTGAATTTACGCTGACGCGCCCGGATGCCTCCTTCCTCTGGCACCTGGCAACCCATTATGCGTCAGTCATGTCTGCTGAATACGCGGCGAATCTGACTAAATCGGACCATCAGGAGCTGCTCGATCGTCAACCTGTCGGCACCGGTCCGTTCCAGCTCGCCGAATACCGCGCGGGTCAATATATTCGCCTGCAACGTCACGAGCATTTCTGGCGCGGCACACCGCTGATGCCGCAGGTCGTGGTCGATCTCGGTTCTGGCGGGACGGGACGACTGTCAAAACTGCTGACCGGGGAGTGCGACGTGCTCGCCTGGCCTGCTGCCAGCCAACTCACCATTTTGCGCGACGATCCGCGCCTGCGCCTGACGTTGCGCCCGGGTATGAATATTGCCTATCTGGCGTTTAATACCGACAAACCACCGTTAAATAATCCTGCCGTCCGCCATGCCCTTGCGCTGGCGATCAACAATCAGCGCCTGATGCAGTCGATCTACTACGGCACGGCGGAAACCGCCGCCTCAATTTTACCGCGCGCCTCATGGGCCTATGACGGTGAAGCTAAAATTACGGAGTACAATCCGGCAAAAGCGCGTGAACAACTGAAAGCGCTGGGCGCGGAAAACCTGACCCTGCAACTTTGGGTGCCCACCAGCTCCCAGGCATGGAACCCAAGTCCACTGAAAACCGCCGAACTGCTGCAGGCCGATATGGCGCAGGTGGGCGTGAAAGTGATCATCGTACCGGTTGAGGGTCGTTTCCAGGAGGCACGCCTGATGGACATGAACCATGATTTAACCCTGACCGGCTGGGCGACCGACAGTAACGATCCGGACAGCTTCTTCCGGCCGCTTCTGAGCTGTGCGGCGATCAACTCGCAGACCAACTATGCCCACTGGTGTAACCGGGAGTTTGACGCTGTGCTGCAAAAAGCACTGGCTTCCCAGCAGCTGGCCTCACGTATCGACGCCTATGACGAAGCACAGAAGATCCTTGCCCAGGAGTTGCCCGTACTGCCGCTGGCCTCTTCCCTGCGCCTTCAGGCCTATCGTTATGATATTAAAGGTCTGGTGTTGAGCCCGTTTGGCAACGCCTCGTTCGCCGGAGTGTCGCGCGAAAAAGAACAAGAGGTGAAAAAACCATGATTATTTTTACCTTACGTCGGCTTCTTCTGTTGCTGGTGACGCTCTTTTTCCTGAATTTCGTCGGCTTCAGCCTGAGCTATTTCACGCCGCATGCCCCACTTCAGGGGTCATCGCTGTGGGATGCCTGGATCTTCTGGTTTAACGGTCTACTGCACTGGGATTTTGGCGTCTCCAGCATTAACGGGCAGTTGATCTCCGATCAGCTAAAAGAGGTTTTTCCGGCCACGATGGAGTTGTGCATTCTGGCCTTCGGCTTTGCTTTGATGGTCGGCATTCCCGTGGGCATGCTGGCCGGAATTTATCGCAACAAATGGCAGGATAAGTTTATCAGCGCTCTCGCCCTGCTCGGCTTCTCGATCCCTGTCTTCTGGCTGGCGCTGCTGCTGACGCTTTTCTTCTCACTGACCATGGGCTGGCTCCCGGTCTCCGGTCGTTTTGACCTGCTCTATACCGTTAAATCGGTGACCGGTTTTGCAATCATAGACGCATGGCTCTCTGATTCGGTGTGGCGTCATGAGATGATCGTCAGCGCGCTGCGCCATATGGTATTGCCGGTGCTAACGCTGGCGGTTGCCCCAACGACCGAAGTGATCCGTCTGATGCGTCTGAGCACCATCGAGGTGTTTGATCAAAACTATGTCAAAGCCGCCGCCACGCGTGGATTATCACGTCTGACCATTTTGCGCCGTCATGTGCTACACAATGCGCTGCCGCCGGTGATCCCACGTCTGGGGCTACAGTTCTCCACCATGTTAACGCTGGCAATGATCACCGAGATGGTCTTTAGCTGGCCGGGGCTCGGACGCTGGCTGATAAACGCCATCCGCCAGCAGGACTATGCGGCTATTTCCGCAGGTGTCATGGTGATTGGCTCGCTGGTGATTATTGTTAACGTGATCTCCGATATTTTGGGTGCGATGGCTAACCCATTGAAGCATAAGGAATGGTATGCCTTACGATAACGTATACAGTGAAAAGCGCACGCCCGGTGTGCTGCGTACCGTGTGGCGTAAATTCTATGGTGACACCACGGCAATGATCGGCCTGTATGGCTGTGCCGGTCTGGTCTTGCTTTGCGTCTTTGGCTCGTGGTTTGCGCCGTATGGCATTGACCAACAGTTCCTTGGCTATCAGCTGCTGCCGCCTTCCTGGTCACGCTACGGTGAGGTCTCTTTCTTCCTGGGTACTGACGACCTGGGTCGTGACGTCTTGAGCCGCCTGTTGAGCGGTGCTGCGCCAACGGTGGGGGGTGCATTTGTGGTGACCCTTGCGGCAACGATCTGTGGTCTGGCGCTCGGCATTTTTGCAGGTTCCACCCATGGCCTGCGTTCGGCGGTGTTGAACCACATTCTGGACACGCTGCTCTCAATTCCGTCTCTGCTGCTGGCAATCATTGTCGTCGCGTTTGCGGGTCCGCATCTGTCGCATGCCATGTTCGCCGTCTGGCTGGCAATTTTACCCCGCATCGTTCGCTCGGTTTACAGCATGGTGCATGATGAGCTGGAAAAAGAGTATGTCGTCGCTGCCCGTCTGGACGGGGCAACAACGTTCAATATTCTGTGGTTCGCCGTTCTGCCGAACATCGCTTCCGGGCTGGTCACCGAGATCACCCGCGCCCTGTCGATGGCGATTCTGGACATCGCGGCGCTCGGTTTCCTCGACCTCGGCGCACAGCTGCCGTCACCTGAATGGGGTGCAATGCTCGGCGATGCCCTGGAGCTCATCTACGTGGCGCCGTGGGTGGTTATGTTGCCAGGTGCGGCCATCATGGTGAGCGTGCTGCTTATCAACCTGCTGGGCGACGGTATTCGCCGTGCAATTAACGCGGGGGTGCAATAATGCCGCTTCTTGATATTCGCAACCTCACTATCGAGTTCAAAACCGGTGAAGGCTGGGTTAAAGCAGTCGATCGCATCAGTATCACGCTCGCTGAGGGTGAAATTCGCGGGCTGGTGGGAGAATCCGGTTCGGGCAAGAGCCTGATCGCTAAAGCCATCTGCGGTGTGGCAAAAGATAACTGGCGCGTGACCGCTGACCGTATGCGGTTCGATGATATTGACCTGCTGCGCCTCTCCCACCGCGAGCGTCGTAAGCTGGTGGGCCATAACGTCTCAATGATTTTCCAGGAGCCACAATCCTGTCTCGACCCGTCCGAGCGCGTGGGCAAACAGCTGATGCAGAACATACCAGGCTGGACCTATAAAGGCCGCTGGTGGCAGCGCATTGGCTGGCGGAAACGTCGTGCCATTGAGCTGCTGCACCGCGTCGGGATCAAAGATCATAAAGATGCCATGCGCAGCTTCCCGTATGAGCTGACCGACGGCGAGTGTCAGAAAGTGATGATTGCCATCGCGCTGGCTAATCAACCGCGTTTGCTGATTGCCGACGAGCCGACAAACGCGATGGAACCGACCACGCAGGCGCAAATTTTCCGCCTGCTGTCGCGTCTCAACCAGAATAACAACACCACCATTTTGCTGATCAGCCATGACCTGCAGATGCTTAGCAAATGGGCCGACAAAATTGATGTCATGTACTGCGGGCAAACGGTCGAAACAGCGCCCAGTGAAGATTTAATCAACGCGCCGCATCATCCATACACGCAGGCGCTGATCCGTGCCATTCCGGATTTTGGCAGCGCCATGCCGCATAAGAGTCGCCTGAATACGTTGCCAGGAGCCATTCCACTGCTGGAGTCCTTGCCGATAGGCTGTCGTCTCGGCCCGCGCTGCCCGTATGCTCAGCGTAAATGTATCGAGACACCACGCCTGACCGGGGCCAAAAATCATCTTTACGCCTGTCATTTCCCACTGAACATGGAGAGAGAGTGAAATGGTCGAAACTTTGCTGGAAGTTCGCAACCTGAGTAAGACCTTTCGCTACCGTACGGGGCTGTTTCATCGTCAAACCGTCGACGCGGTGAAACCGCTGAGCTTTACGCTGCGTGAAAAACAGACCCTGGCGATCATCGGCGAGAACGGTTCCGGGAAATCCACCCTGGCGAAAATGCTCGCCGGCATGGTTGAACCGACGGCAGGCGAAGTGTTGATTGACGATCATCCCCTGGAATTCGGTGATTACTCTTTCCGTAGCCAGCGCATCCGTATGATTTTCCAGGATCCGTCAACCTCGCTCAATCCACGTCAGCGCATTTCGCAAATTCTGGATTTTCCGCTGCGTCTGAACACCGACCTGGAGCCTGAGGCGCGCCGTAAGCGTATCTTTGAAACCCTGCGTATGGTTGGGTTGTTGCCCGATCACGAAAGCTATTACCCGCATATGTTAGCCCCGGGTCAGAAACAGCGTCTGGGCCTGGCGCGCGCGTTGATTTTGCGCCCGAAAGTGATCATCGCCGACGAAGCGCTTGCCTCGCTGGATATGTCGATGCGTTCGCAGTTAATTAACCTGATGCTGGAATTGCAGGAAAAACAGGGTATCTCTTATATCTACGTCACCCAACATCTGGGGATGATGAAACACATCAGCGACCAGGTGATGGTCATGCACCAGGGCGAAGTTGTCGAGCGCGGCAGCACGGCGGATGTGATGGCCTCTCCGCTTCATGAGCTGACAAAACGGCTGATTGCCGGTCATTTCGGTGAAGCGTTGACGGCTGATGCGTGGAGAAAGGACCGCTAAGCGCGACGGTAAACACAAATCCCCCCTAAATTAAGGATTAAATAGCCTGCGTACGCTATTTAATCCTTTAATTTTTCGTCTCCACCCCTGCTCCATATTTTAAGCAATATCAATCAACAGTTCTTCTCCAGAATATCCGGACAATACGGGGGAGAAGAAATGAACACTGTCACTTACGTTCTAAAATACACAGAGTATCTCATCAGAAAATGCCGTTCATTTTTAATGACGGACCTGCACTTTCATACCATGAGGCTTAAAAGAGTATCCGGGAAAAACCCTGACATTAACTCACCCACAACGTTGAGTGAAAAAATATGCCATCGTCTGGTCTATGACCATAATAACTTCTACACGATGCTTGCCGATAAACTCGCCGTTCGGGCGTACGTTTCCTCCAGAACAACGCGCGTGAAAACAGTGCCATTAATCGGCGTTTATACGAGGCCGTCGCAGATTGATTTTTCAGTTCTTCCTGACAAATTCGTCCTTAAGTGCAATCATGACAGCGGCAGCACAATAATATGTACAAACAAATCGCAATTTAATGAAAGAGAAGCGTGTAAAAAGCTGAGCCTCGCGTTAAAGAAAAATCTTTACTACACCACGCGCGAATGGCAGTACAAAAACATTACGCCGAGTATACTTTGCGAGCCGTTTGTCGATCTCTTCGACGATGCTGACAGGAACACAACGCCCGAAATGCTGAGGATCCATTGCTTTCATGGTGTTGCTCACTATGTAGAAGCGGATTTTACGGATGATAACGGCAAGGGGTTTATCAACGTTTATGACAGGCACTGGAACTTACAACCCTTCCGGATGGAATATCCGAATACTTCAGTAGGGCCAGGCGAACCGCTCTTGTTCCGACAGGCTTTGTTGGCCTCCCAGGAGCTGGCGCATGGCATTGACTACTGCCGTGTGGACCTTATGTTAAAAAGAGACGAAATCTATTTCAGCGAGATAACCTTAAGCCCGAGACGCGGTAAACTGACGATTACCCCGCAGGAATGGGATGCTAAGTTAGGAAAAATATGGCATTTATCGCCGGCAGGCACATTTGACCTGCCGCTGAAGCTCACGAGTCGGGCCAGGTGAGTTTAAATATCGAGTGGTTTTGCGTCGATAAGGTATAGGTAACATCGCCACCATGAGCCAGCATGATGGCTTTTACCACCGACAAGCCCAAACCACAGCCTTCCGGGTTCACATGTCTGGCGCCATTATCGCGCTGAAAGGGCTGAAACAGGAAATCATGAAACTCTCCGGGGATGCCCGGTCCCCCGTCCTGAATAAGGATATAATTGCCTTTATCAGAAACGCCATTTTTCACGATGAGCGTGCGCGAGGTTGAATAGTGTAAGGCATTATCAAATAAAACGGTCAGACACTGATTGATGCGTAATGGATCGAATACGCATTGCTGATCCCTCAGGTCTGTATTGACGGTAAACGCCTTACGGCTGAACTCGGGCATGAACGTATCGAGTGCATTCTGTATTGTCCCTTTGAGATCCGTTCTGGACTGGCATAACGTGTAACCCGCCCCGCCATCCGAACTGATAACCCGGAGATCTTCAATCAGGCGGGTTAACCCTTCCGTCTGTTTGAGAAGATTATTAAACAGCACCGGGTCCGGGGTAAAAACGCCGTCAACCAACCCCTGAAGCCGTCCGCGTAAGATCGTGACTGGGGTTCTCAGCTCATGCGCAATAGCGGCATTCCAGGATTTCCTCTGAATATCCAGCGTCTGTAATTTTTCCGCCATTTCATTGAAATCCGTCACCAGGTGATTGATCTCACCCAGCCGGGAACTGGCGCAGAATGCCCTGAGAAATCTTTTTCAGGCTGGACGCTACCGCGTTTAGCGGGGTGAGGATCCGCGATGAAAGTTTGATCGTGAAAAAGAGTGCAATAATCAGACTGATCGTTGTCGCGGTCCCAATCCATACCCAGTCCCACATCGTCATCTGCTCGTCATCGCCCGCAGCAGCGCCGCCCGGGAGGTGTTCCAGAATAAAGGAGTAAAAAAACCAGGAGCCGAGTACGGCGATGGCAATGATCGTAAACGTCAACAACAGCATATACGTTAAGATCTGACGACTCAGAACAGACTCTTTGTTCATTTCTTTTCCCCAAGCCGGTAACCCATGCCTCTGATGCTCTCTGGAACACCGTAAAGGCCAGCAAGCTCCAGTTTTTTACGCAACTTGCTCATATGGCTGTCGACCGTTCTGTCGAGCGTATCCCCTTCCGGCAGACATGTGTTGAGTAGCTCTTCGCGGGAGCAGACCTTTCGCGGGTATCTCACCAGGTATGTGAGCAATTTAAATTCGGTCGTCGTTAATACCGGGGAGACAACCTCTGCCTCCACGGTGACTTCCACGTAGAAGTCATCCGGATAGACCGTAATAAATGGCGTTCTGAGCGGCTGGGAACCCGTCTGCTGAAGCGCGGGTTTTGTCCTGCGCAGCACCGCCTCAACCCGTGCGACAACTTCAGAAGGGTTGAAGGGTTTGATCACGTAATCATCCGCGCCCAGCCTCAGCCCCATGAGCTTATCGACATCCTGATCGAGAGCGGAAACCATAATGACGGGGACAACACTTTCCTGACGAATCGTGGTGAGTACACTCCAGCCGTCACATACGGGCAGGTGAATGTCCAGCAATATGAGATCAGGTTTATGGAGGCGATTGAGCGCTATGGCCTGCTCGCCCTGCCGGGCTCGGAGCGTTTTCATTCCCGAACGCTCTAAGTAGCTCATCAGTATATCGGCGATTTCGTCTTCATCTTCAACAACTAGGGAAGGTGCGAATAAGCAGGTCATTTCTTCCCAAGCTGACTCGCTGATTAAAATTTCGCGGATCTGGGCCGATTTTTTTCCCGCAAACACATCGAATCAGCCTATTTAGGCTATTTTTTCCACCATTTCTGGCGTTATTTCCGGTTTTTACTGAGATCTCTCCCACTGACGTATCATTTGGTCCACCCGAAACAGGTTGGCCAGGGTGAATAACATCGCCAGTTGGTTATCGTTTTTCAGCAGCCCCTTGTATCTGGCTTTCACGAAGCCGAACTGCCGCTTGATGATGCGAAACGGGTGCTCCACCCTGGCACGGATGCTGGCTTTCATGTATTCGATGTTGATGGCCGTTTTGTTCTTGCGCGGATGCTGCTTCAAGGTTTTTACCTTGCCGGGACGCTCGGCGATCAGCCAGTCCACATCCACCTCGGCCAGCTCCTCGCGCTGTGGCGCTCCCTGGTAGCCGGCATCGGCTGAGACAAATTGCTCCTCTCCATGAAGCAGATTACCCAGCTGATTGAGGTCATGCTCGTTGGCCGCGGTGGTGACCAGGCTGTGGGTCAGGCCACTCTTGGCATCGACACCAATGTGGGCCTTCATGCCAAAGTGCCACTGATTGCCTTTCTTGGTCTGATGCATCTCCGGATCGCGTTGCTGCTCTTTGTTCTTGGTAGAGCTGGGTGCCTCAATGATGGTGGCATCCACCAAAGTGCCTTGGGTCATCATGACGCCTGCTTCGGCCAGCCAGCGATTGATGGTCTTGAACAATTGACGGGCCAGTTGATGCTGCTCGAGCAGGTGGCGGAAATTCATGATGGTGGTGCGATCCGGCAGGGCGCTATCCAGGGATAATCGGGCAAACAGGCGCATGGAGGCGATTTCGTACAGGGCATCTTCCATGGCACCGTCGCTCAGGTTGTACCAATGCTGCATGCAGTGAATACGCAGCATGGTCTCCAGCGGATAGGGCCGTCGGCCATTGCCCGCCTTGGGATAAAACGGCTCGATGACAGCGGTCATATTCTGCCATGGCAGAATCTGCTCCATGCGGGAGAGGAAAATCTCTTTTCGGGTCTGACGGCGCTTAGTGCTGAATTCACTATCGGCGAAGGTGAGTTGATGGCTCATGATGTCCCTCTGGGATGCGCTCCGGATGAATATGATGATCTCATATCAGGAACTTGTTCGCACCTTCCCTAGGATCAGCGTATTTTTGTACATTTTATCTCCGTGGGTGAAAACCCTTTGAGCTCGCTATCAGATCTCTTTAGCACAATAAGACACAGCCGCCGGGAGAAAGTGCCGTAGTCACGAAAAATTCCCGGCTGATTTACCTGCCCGGTTAATTCTCCATACAGCCTACACATTTCGTCAATAAAGACTCGACAATGCCCGTACACAATCGTTATTGAGACAAAACTCTTTTTACATTGGGCGTTGCAAATTAATCCTGTTACTTAATGACTTTATGAAGTTGACTCAAATAATGAACATGGAACTTTCTAAATATTTCTCTCCCAAAAAGCTGGGCATATATTCCCTGTTCCTGCTGCTGTCCTGGGGATTACTTTATACCTGGCTGGTGCTGGTACACAAAATGGATGAAAAAGTCGCCTCAACGCTACTCTCTTCACCCATCATCTATGGCTGCATCGCATTGTCGGTTGTCTCTCTGATAATCCAGAATAAAGCTGGCGCGTTGACTGAGCTACTCGTCGTCGCCTTCTGGTTGATGGTGATTTTTGTTTATCTCATTATTACGTTCACCGTGCTGTTAAACGTGATACCTGATATCGAGGATCTGATCTTTTACTACGAGTGTTATTTGATCATTTTTTTTGGTGGAGCCCCGCTGTACCTTATTATAAGAATGATTTGAGCCGTTGCTCCACACAACCTCCACAAACCGCCCATTTCCGCTAAACAGATGCGCGGTAGACTCTCCCTCACGCTATTTTGCACAAAAATAACTCACTGAAAAAACCTGATAAAAATTACCCATAATGATGAACCGTAATAATCTTCGTTCTTCTGAACCTGCCGGAGTAATGCACTCGCTAAAAAAACTCGCAATACGGCACCGGAAAAAACTGGTTGTCACTTTTTTCCTGGTGGTGGCCGAAAACGTGACGTTTTTACTTTATCCCGTACTGGCTGGCATCGCGATAAATGCCATCCTCGCCGGTGAAACGCTTAACGCCGCGCTGTATGGCCTGATGGTACTTTGCATGTGGTTCATCGGTGCAGCCAGACGGAGCGTAGACACGCGCACGTTTGCACGCATTTATGCCGGACTCGCGGTTTCCGTCGTCCTGGCACAGCGCAAATATCAGCTTAACCATTCGGCGATCGCCGCCAGGGTAACGCTCTCACGCGAATATGTAGATTTCTTTGAAATGCACCTTCCCCTGCTTATTACTTCGCTGAGCTCACTTTTTGGTGCCGCAATCATGTTGATGTTTATTGAATTTTGGGCCGGCGTCATGTGCTTTGCGATTGTATTTATCCTGCTCGGATTTGTTTCAGGATACGCCCGTAAAAATGAATGGCTGTTCATGCGCCTGAATAATCGGCTGGAAAAAGAAGTGGATTATGTTCATAAGGCGGGCACGGCCACGCTTCACCGACATTACTCCACGCTGGCGCGTTTACGTATCGCATTATCTGACCGCGAGGCGTGGGGTTATTTGTGGGTTGGCGTGCTTGTTGCCGCGCTTTTTACGCTGACCATCGTCTGGATGACGCGCTCAACCGGCATCACCGCCGGACATATTTATTCGGTGATGACCTACATGTGGATGTTCGCGACGAGCCTCGATGATGCACCGCAACTTCTTGAGAAATTTTCGCAGCTCAGGGATATCGGTAAGCGCGTATCCACTGATGATGAAATTCACGTAACGGGACGTTAATTTAATGCCGCATTTTTTTATTGAACGCCCCGTTTTCGCCTGGGTAGTGGCGCTTTTTATCGTTCTGGCAGGACTCCTGTCTATTCCCCGTTTGCCGGTTGCGCAGTATCCGGCGGTGGCGCCCCCTGGAATCATTATTTCCGTCAGTTACCCGGGGGCCAGCCCCGATGTCATGAACACGTCGGTGGTATCGTTAATTGAGCGCGAAATCTCTGGCGTAGATAATTTGCTCTACTTTGAATCATCCAGTGACACAACCGGTTCAGCATCGATTACCGTTACGTTTAAACCGGGCACGGACATCAAGCTGGCGCAGATGGATCTGCAGAATCAGATTAAGATCGTCGAGCCTCGTCTACCTCAGGCGGTAAGGCAAAACGGCATTAACGTTGAGGCCGTTAACTCTGGGTTTTTAATGATGGTGGGGCTGAAGTCCGCGACGGGTCAATTTGAGGAAGCCGATTTAAGCGACTACTTTGCCAGAAATGTCAGTGACGAGCTTCGTCGCGTGCCCGGCGTAGGGAAAGTTCAGCTGTTTGGCGGCGAAAAAGCGCTGCGCATCTGGTTGGATCCCATGAAGCTCCACAGCTACGGGCTTTCGGTGAGTGATGTTCTTACCGCTGTTGGCCAGCAAAATGCCCTTGTTTCGCCTGGTAAAACGGGAGATGAGCCCGCATCTGCAGGACAAGGGGTGACGTATCCCATCACCGTGAAGGGACAACTCTCCTCGGTAGAGGCGTTCAGAAATATCACCCTGAAATCTGACGCATCCGGCGCCCGCCTGAAATTGTCCGACATTGCGCGGATTGAATCTGGCCTGCAAAGCTACGCCTTTGGTATTCGTGAAAATGGCGTGCCCGCAACGGCGGCGGCAATCCAGCTCTCGCCTGGCGCGAATGCAATGAGTACAGCTTCCGGCGTACGGGCGCGCATCGACGAGCTTTCCCGGGTGTTACCCGAAGGAATGGTGTTTACGGTTCCCTTCGATACCGCGCCGTTTGTGAAACTTTCTATCATGAAGGTTGTTCAGACATTTGTAGAGGCGATGGTCCTGGTCTTCCTGGTTATGCTGCTGTTTCTGCACAAGATACGCTGTACGCTTATCCCGGCGATTGTTGCGCCCGTCGCACTTCTTGGCACCTTCACGGTGATGCTATTGAGCGGCTACTCCATCAATATTCTGACGATGTTCGGCATGGTCCTGGCGATAGGAATTATCGTTGATGATGCCATCGTGGTTGTGGAGAACGTTGAACGACTGATGGAGGAAAAAAGCCTGTCCCCGCGTGACGCCACGCGGCAAGCCATGCAGGAAATCACCCCGGCGATTATAGGCATCACGCTGGTACTAACCGCCGTCTTTATCCCCATGGGGTTTGCCGAAGGATCCGTCGGGATTATCTACCGACAATTTTGTATTTCCATGGCAGTCTCCATACTGCTGTCCGCGTTTCTTGCCCTGACGCTGACGCCTGCCCTGTGCGCAACGTTACTCAAGCCGCATAAGGCAGAAAAGAGCGGAGGTGGAAGGTTCGCAGTCGGGTTTAACGCGCGCTTTCGTTCGCTCACCGCCTGTTACGAAGCCGGGCTGGGTGCCGTTCTGAAGCGAACCGGGCGTATGCTGCTCCTGTACGCTGCGCTTTGTGCTGCGCTGTTTTTGGGATTGTCTTCGTTACCGTCGTCCTTTCTGCCGGATGAAGATCAGGGCTACTTTATGTCCTCAATCCAACTGCCTTCTGATGCCACAATGCAGCGTACCCTCGACGTGGTTAAAAAATTTGAAGAGGAAATTGCGGCCCGACCGGATATTGAAAGCAACATTATGATCCTGGGGTTTGGATTTTCAGGTTCAGGACCAAATTCGGCTATGGCCTTCACCACGCTGAAGGACTGGAAAGATCGGCAGGGCTCGACGGCCCAGGGGGAAGCCGACTGGATACAGGCCAGTATGGCAAACGTCCCTGATGCCGTCACGATGAGCCTGCTCCCGCCGGCCATTTCGGATATGGGCACCTCCTCGGGCTTCACCTGGTACGTGCAGGACAGAGCGGGACTAGGCTACGAGGCGTTAAAGCGCGCTGCCGACGCACTGGTCCTGCAAGCCAACCAACGCCCTGAACTCAGTGATGTCTATATAGACGGACTTCCGGAAGGAACAAGCCTTGCGCTCCAGGTTGATAGAGAAAAGGCGGAAGCGATGGGCGTCTCATTCGATGAAATCAACCAAACGCTCTCCGTCACCCTGGGCTCAAATTACGTCAATGACTATACGAATAACGGCCGCGTTCAGCAGGTGATTATTCAGGCCGATGCGCCCCACCGAATGCAGCCAGAGCAGATACTGACATTATCAGTGAAAAACCGGATGGGACAGATGGTGCCGGTATCGACGTTTGCCACGCTTTCCTGGAACGTTGCGCCGCAGCAGTTGACGCGTTATCAGGGATATTCGGCTATTCGCATTACCGGAAATGCGGCGCCGGGAGAGTCCAGCGGCACCGCAATGAAGGTTATGGAGAACGTGTCCAGGAGTCTGCCTCAGGGCATGGCTGGCGAGTGGGCCGGGAGTTCATTGCAGGAGAGAAAATCGGAATCTCAGCTTCCGGGCCTTATCGTCCTGTCGATACTGGTCGTGTTTATGGTGCTGGCCGCCCTGTATGAGAGCTGGTCTATTCCTTTTGCGGTCATGCCGGTTGTTCCGCTGGGTCTTATCGGCGCGGTGATAGCGGTGTCCGTTACCGGCATGACGAATGACGTTTTCTTCAAGGTCGGCCTGATTACGCTTATCGGCCTGTCGGCCAAGAACGCCATTCTGATTGTTGAATTTGCCAGGCAGCTCCATCGACAGGGGCAGCCCCTGCTGGCTGCAACCATTCATGCTGCCAGCCAGCGTCTGCGCCCCATTCTGATGACGTCGTTAGCCTTCACCTTAGGGGTTGTTCCGTTGATGCTGGCCAATGGTGCGAGCGACAGTACGCAGCATGCCATCGGTACCGGCGTATTTGGCGGAATGATTAGCGGTACGCTTCTCGCGATCTTCTTCGTACCGGTTTTCTTTATCGTCATCGCGCGCTTCATCGATAACCTCAGCAAAGCGTGAATACCCTTGCGGGATCGCGCTTTCTCGCTGGTTGGATGAGGTGAACGTGTTGCCGGGTGATATACTGGACTAATGCTGAAATTTTGAGTCCCCGCGAGTCCGCGACGCATTCTTCGGGGCATGCGTCTTCGGAGAAGTGCGAGAAATATCGTGACACAAGGGGCTGTGAGTGGGCTATAATTTCGAGCTAATTTCGAATGATTTTGAAATACTGCCTGTAACACTATGAATTACAAGGCAAAATAAGCAATGAATATAAGGATTAAAGCTATGGGTTTTCTTTCCGGTAAGCGCATTCTGGTGACTGGCGTTGCCAGCAAACTGTCCATCGCATACGGCATCGCTCAGGCAATGCATCGCGAAGGCGCTGAGCTGGCGTTCACCTACCAGAACGACAAGCTGAAAGGCCGTGTTGAAGAGTTTGCCGCGCAGCTGGGTTCCAGCATTGTTCTGGAATGTGACGTTGCACAAGACGAAAGCATCGACGGCATGTTTGCTGAACTGGCAAAAGCATGGCCGAAATTCGACGGTTTCGTTCACTCCATTGGCTTCGCTCCTGGCGACCAGCTGGACGGCGACTACGTGAACGCGGTTACCCGTGATGGCTTCAAAATCGCTCACGACATCAGCTCCTACAGCTTCGTTGCGATGGCGAAATCCTGCCGCGCGATGCTGAACCCGGGCGCAGCTCTGCTGACCCTGTCCTACCTGGGCGCTGAACGTGCTATCCCTAACTACAACGTCATGGGTCTGGCGAAAGCCTCTCTGGAAGCCAACGTACGCTATATGGCGAACGCAATGGGTCCTGAAGGCGTGCGCGTTAACGCCATCTCTGCAGGTCCTATCCGCACCCTGGCAGCTTCCGGTATTAAAGATTTCCGTAAAATGCTGGCACACTGCGAAGCGGTTACCCCGATTCGTCGTACCGTTACCATTGAAGATGTGGGTAACTCTGCAGCATTCCTGTGCTCTGACCTTTCCGCTGGTATCTCCGGCGAAGTGGTTCACGTTGACGGTGGCTTCAACATCGCTGCAATGAACGAGCTGGAAATTAAATAAGCTGTGACTCTCTTCCCGCACGGGAAGAGAGTTTTTCCCTCCGCACCACCCCTTCGTTATTCCGTTCTGCTATTTGTTATCACCTAACAATATTTTTCCCTTTATCAGCCTTACGCCAGGATATTGATCGCCATTTTGAGATCAAGGAACGCACATGGAACAACGCCGTTTTTCCGGCAAAGGCCACTGGTACCACGAAACCCAGTCCAACCACGCGCAAACGGATGTTCTGCCCCTGGTGCCCGAAGCCGCTAACGTCGACGATCGTTTTTTGCTCGATTTAGCCCTGCCTGATGAGATTGTCGCCGCCTGTACAGGCTGGCTTACTCCTGCCAGAGCCTTATGCCAACTGCTGTTTCCGCTCTCAGTTCCCGTGAATCGCCTGCAAACGCTCAGCGCTTACGATCGGCTCAGTACCGCGTTAACCGTTGCGCAGGCCTGCGGCGTTCAGCGGCTGTGTAACCACTACGCCGCCCTCCTCGCCCCGCTTCCCGGCCCGGACTCCTCGCGTGAAAGCAACCGACGTCTGGCGCAAATCACCCAGTATGCCCGCCAGCTCGCCAGCTCTCCTGATGTCATTGATGATAAAGCCCGGAACCAGCTTGATGAGGTGGGCCTGTCAACCTACGACATTGTGGTGATTAACCAGATTATCGGCTTTATTGGTTTTCAGGCTCGCGTAGTCGCGGTGTTTCAGGCTCTGCTGGGACATCCTGTTCGCTGGTTGCCGGGCCATCATATTCAGCCGCACACCCTGCCCACGCCCCATGACGCGTGGGTACCGCTTTTACCCGTCGTCGAACTGCGCTATGCAAGTGCACATCAGCTTGAATCTCTCTCCCGCTGGCAGTCGGAACCCGCGCTTGAAGCGCTGACGCCGGTTCTTTGCCATGAACCGACGCTACTCGACCTGACGGGAGAAATCCTGATTAATATTCGCGAAGAGATTTCTCTTACCTCTCCCGCACTTTCGGCAGCAACAGAACTGCTGACACGCTCTCCTGACCGCTTCAGCGCCGCACAGTTTACCCCGCTCATGGATGCAGGACTCCCTGCCGTACACGCGATCGAACTGCTAAGCCAAAGCGCATTTGATGGCTGGCTCAATCGCCTGAACGTCGCGTTTGGTAAAGAGGAATAACCATACTAATTACCCAAAGAGCGCTTGCTGATACAGTGAGAATCGCGTAAAACTGTCAGCCGCTCAATGGCTACGAAAATAGAACATTATGTTTCAGGACAACCCGCTGCTAGCGCAGCTTAAACAGCAACTGCATTCCCAAACGCCGCGTGCAGAAGGGGTCGTAAAAGCCACAGAAAAGGGTTTTGGCTTCCTTGAAGTTGACGCGCAGAAAAGCTATTTCATTCCGCCACCGCAGATGAAAAAAGTGATGCATGGCGATCGCGTCATGGCCGTCATTCATACCGAGAAGGATCGTGAGTCCGCCGAGCCGGAAGAACTGATCGAACCGTTCCTGACCCGTTTTGTGGGCAAGGTGCAGAGAAAAGACGATCGTCTTTCTATCGTGCCGGATCATCCCCTGCTGAAAGATGCTATTCCCTGCCGCGCCGCCCGTGGCGTTGAGCATGATTTTAAAGAAGGTGACTGGGCAGTAGCAGAAATGCGCCGTCATCCTCTGAAAGGCGATCGCGGTTTTTATGCTGAATTGACCCAGTTCATCACCTTTGGCGACGACCATTTCGTGCCGTGGTGGGTGACGCTTGCACGCCATAATCTTGAAAAAGAGGCGCCGAATGGCGTTGCAACTGAGATGCAGGATGAAGGCCTGGTTCGTCGCGATCTCACTGCCCTGGAATTTGTCACCATTGACAGCGCCAGTACAGAAGATATGGATGATGCCCTCTACGCTGAAGAGAGTGCCGATGGCAAACTGCATTTGACTGTCGCCATTGCGGACCCAACCGCGTGGATAGCTGAAGGCAGCAAGCTGGACGATACGGCGAAAACCCGCGCATTCACCAACTACCTGCCGGGCTTTAACATTCCGATGCTGCCACGCGAGCTGTCTGACGACCTCTGTTCATTGCGTCCACATGAAGTGCGTCCGGTACTTGCCTGCCGCATGACCATCGCTGCAGATGGCACGATTGAAGATGATATTGAGTTCTTCGCCGCGACCATTGAATCAAAAGCCAAGCTGGCTTATGACAATGTTTCCGACTGGCTGGAGAACACCGGCAGCTGGAAACCGGAATCAGACGCCATTGCCGCTCAGATTCGTCTGCTGCACCGTATCTGTCTGAACCGCGGCGAGTGGCGTAAAACCCATGCGCTGGTGTTCAAAGACCGTCCGGATTACTGCTTTGTTCTGGGTGAAAAAGGCGAAGTGCTGGATATCGTGGCCGAGCCACGACGCATTGCCAACCGCATTGTTGAAGAAGCGATGATTTCTGCCAACATTTGCGCCGCTCGCGTGCTGCGAGACAAACTGGGCTTTGGCATTTACAACGTCCACACTGGATTTGATCCGGCCAATACCGAAGCGCTGGCAGCCTTGCTGAAAAATCACGATGTGCATGTTGATCCAGAAGAAGTACTGACGCTGCCGGGCTTCTGCAAGCTTCGTCGCGAGCTTGACGCACAGCCTTCTGGTTTCCTGGATAGCCGCATTCGTCGCTTCCAGTCCTTCGCGGAAATCAGCACAGAGCCAGGCCCGCACTTTGGCCTGGGTCTGGAAGCCTATGCGACCTGGACATCCCCGATCCGTAAGTATGGCGATATGGTTAACCACCGCCTGCTGAAAGCGATTATCAAAGGCGAAACGATTGCACGTCCTCAGGACGATACCACCCAGCAGATGGCCGATCGTCGTCGTCTGAACCGGATGGCAGAACGTGACGTTGGGGACTGGCTGTACGCGCGTTTCCTGAAGGACAAAACCGGTACAGATACCCGCTTTGCTGCGGAGATCATTGATATTAGCCGTGGCGGTATGCGCGTCCGTCTGGTGGATAACGGTGCTGTCGCCTTTATCCCTGCTCCGTTCCTGCACACTGTCCGTGACGAAATGGTCTGTAGTCAGGAAAATGGGACTGTGCAAATTAAAGGTGAAACGGTTTACAAAGTCACAGATGTGATTGACGTAAACATCGCTGAAGTTCGCATGGAAACCCGGAGCATTATCGCGCGCCCTGTCGCCTGATAGACTGTTAAAATGTCGGTCCTTTCTTTGCAGGAAAGGCCGACATTTTACTTTTATCTTTCACCACAAAATCATCACTTTTTCTTACTATTTTCAATCTCCCTCCGCCCAAACTCACCATAATTATCTACAGTAAAAGAGTGTTGTTATATTCGGTTACGTGAATTTTTATACGCTACGTATCCTTTTTAGCGTGACTCGTTTTATTATAAGAATTCAGGGAAAAAACAATAAGTTCACTTCGGTTTTGCCGCTGTTTCACAACGGAAAAGTCGACAGCAAATGAATAATTTGTGCGCTAATGAGCAGCTGCGGGAGAATACATGATGGACGATCTGGAGCAGAATTTGCTGTTTCGTTACATGGGCACTCACAGCCCATGGTGGCGATTATCAGCTGACAGCAACGCTCTGCATCTTGCCGCAAGTGAAAATGCCGACGTGACTCAGGTGGTGTCGCTGGACGACGAACAGGCTGACCTAACTGTTATTACCTCCAGCATTTCAATGACGCTCTCTTTGTACGGGGAAAATGTCCCTGTCCATCTTGTCGGACGCAAAATAACCCGCAATGAGTGGGCTGGCACCGCGTCCTCCTGGAATGATACCCCCTCCGTGGCCCGCGATCTGGCTCAGGGCCTCTCATTTGCGGAGCAGGTAGTCTCAGAGGCCAACTCCGTCATTGTTATTCTCGATCATAACGGCAATATCCAGCGTTTTAACCGACTAAGTGAAGAGTACACCGGCCTGAAAGAACAGGAAGTCATTGGCCAGAACGTGTTTAAGCTCTTTATGAGCCGCAGCGAAGCAGCGGCCTCAAAGCGCAATATTACCGGTTTCTTTCGTAACGGCAGTTCGTATGAAGTCGAACGCTGGATCAAAACGCGAAAAGGACAAAGATTGTTTCTGTTCAGAAACAAATTTGTTCACAGCGGCAGCGGTAAAAATGAAATTTTCCTTATCTGTTCCGGTACCGATATTACAGAGGAACGCCGTGCTCAGGAGCGGCTGCGCGTGCTGGCCAATACCGACACCATCACCGGGTTGCCAAACCGCAATGCGATCCACGAACTGATTTCAGATGCCATCGACAGCCGTGGCGAAACGCAGGTTGGCGTGGTCTATCTCGATCTCGATAACTTCAAAAAGGTCAACGATGCCTACGGGCATATGTTTGGCGACCAGCTGCTACAGGCTGTCGCCCTCGCTATTTTGAGTTGTCTTGATGAGGGCCAGATACTGGCTCGACTCGGCGGTGATGAGTTTATTGTCATGGCCACAAATACCTCGCAGGGTTCTCTGGAGGCAATGGCGTCGCGCATTTTAACCCGTCTGCGCCAGCCGTTCAGAATTGGTCTGATTGAAATTTACACCGGTTGTTCTCTGGGTATCGCGCTCGCACCACAGCATGGCATTGACCGGGAAAGCGTCATTCGCAATGCCGATACTGCGATGTACACCGCCAAAGAGAACGGACGGGGTAAGTTTTGTGTCTTCTCACCTGAGATGAACCAGCGCGTGTTTGAATATCTCTGGCTAGACACCAACCTGCGTAAAGCGCTTGATAACGATCAGTTGCTGATCCACTACCAGCCCAAAATAACCTGGCGTGGGGAAGTCCGTAGTCTTGAAGCGCTGGTCCGCTGGCAGTCACCAGAACGCGGTTTGATCCCTCCGCTGGAATTTATCTCTTATGCCGAAGAGTCGGGTTTGATTGTGCCCTTAGGTCGCTGGGTGATGCTGGACGTGGTTCGCCAGATCGCTAAATGGCGCGACAAGGGGATTAATCTGCGCGTGGCCGTGAACGTCTCTGCGCGCCAGCTGGCCGATCAGACTATTTTCAGTGATTTAAAACAGGCGCTCAAAGATCTGAACTTTGAATACTGCCCTGTGGACGTTGAGTTAACCGAAAGCTGTCTTATCGAGAACGAAGAGCTGGCGCTTTCAGTAATCCAGCAGTTCAGCAAGTTAGGGGCGCAAATTCATCTGGATGATTTTGGCACGGGCTACTCTTCGCTCTCGCAACTGGCCCGATTCCCGATCGATGCCATTAAACTCGATCAATCTTTTGTCAGGGATATTCATAAGCAATCCATCTCCCAGTCCCTGGTTCGCGCCATTGTTGCGGTGGCGCAGGCGTTAAATCTGCAGGTGATTGCGGAAGGCGTGGAAAGTGCAAAAGAAGACGCCTTTCTGACTAAGAATGGCGTCAACGAACGGCAGGGTTTTCTTTTTGCTAAGCCGATGCCCGCTGCCGTATTCGAGCGATGGCTAAAACGATATCAATCGCGAAATCAGCGTTAACTGGCTTTGCGTAAACCCGCCGCATGATGGCGGTTTTGCAGCATAACCAGACGCTCCATATAGGCGATATCTTTTGGCTCGAGGCAGAATGCGGCATCAACCCAGTCTTCTGTAATGTCCATCAGCTCGCTGCGGGGCAATTGCAGAACGCGTGTACGGGCACGTAACATTGATCTTATACCGTTCAATTTTGGCCGCAGCGTGTCGATAAATGTCCTGACAGAGACGTAGCTTTGTCCAGGTTCAAACAGCACATCCACCAGCCCGTGCTGTTCGTACCATTCTGCCGTATGCGATTCCCCTTTATAGATGAGTTCCTCTGCCAGTTTCATACCGGAGCGACGTGCAACAAGTGAATATCCCCCCATGCCCGGGAACAGGTTGAAGGCAATCTCGGGGAAACCTAAACGGGCATCGCGCTGAGCCATTACGAAATGGTGCGCCAGAGCGGCCTCAAACCCGCCACCTAATGCACTGCCTTCTACCATTGCCAGCGTGATAGCCCCCGTATCAAACCCGCGTGATGCCGCATGAACGCAATCAACGCATGCACGTGCATATGCCCGTAACGCTTCTCGACGTCCGTTCTGAATGCACTCGACGAAGAACTGTAAATCACCTCCTGTATTGTACATTTCAGGAACCAGCGATCCGGTTACCCAAAAATCGACCTCAAAACCAGACTGACGCACCAACCATGAGAGGTTCATGATCTCCTCAATTAGCGCATGATTGAAGCAAGGACGCGGCTGGGCCTGCAGCATCATCCAGACTGTACGGCGCTCCGCCTCGTAATACCCTGATAACTGCGTGAAACGTTTAGAATCGGTAAACAGTGTGCATGTAGGCTGATTGATAACTGTCATAGTCTAATTCCTCTTATAAAAAAGCGCCTTGCGCGCAGTTTTAGACTAATCCACTCATTAAGCCCACTGCATGAGAGGGAATAAATTTATCACTGTTGTTTATGTAATTTAGTTATTGCATTTTTTCCCTTCTCTTTTGATCCTATTTTCTGCATCATTGAAAATATTAACTTTTCGCTCCTGGGGTGAGATTATGTCTACTATTGATGCACAAGCTGTAGCACAACGTATTGATACCGTGCTGGATATCCTGGTGGCGGGCGATTATCACTCTGCGATCCGTAATCTTGAGATCCTGAAGTCTGAACTTCTTGCTCAGAATGGTGCCGACAATGCGCCAGAAAACCGTCAGCCAAAGGCGCCGTGGGAAGTTTAACCCCAGCGTTCCCGACCTCGTTTCGCTTTATTAAATGGATGCTATGAATTCCCGACAACAAATCATTTTGCAGATGGTCATCGATCAGGGGCGCGTAAGCGTGGTCGATCTTGCTAAAACCACGGGTGTTTCTGAAGTCACCATCCGTCAGGATCTCAATCTGCTGGAAAAACAGAGCTACCTCCGTCGTGCGCATGGATATGCTGTCCCACTCGACAGCGAAGACGTTGAAACGCGAATGATGAATAACTACGCGCTTAAACGTGAACTGGCAGAATTTGCCGCGTCTTTAGTGAACAATGATGAGACCGTTTTTATTGAAAACGGCAGCAGCAATGCCCTTCTGGCGCGTACGCTTGCCGATCAAAAAGACGTTACCATCATCACGGTCAGCAGCTATATCGCGCATTTACTCAAAGAAACACGCTGTGAAGTGATTTTGCTGGGGGGAATTTACCAGAAAAAAAGTGAAAGTATGGTAGGTCCTCTGACACGCCAGTATGTCCAGCAGGTTCATTTCAGCAAGGCGTTTATCGGGATCGACGGCTGGCAACCGGAGACAGGTTTCACCGGTCGGGATATGATGCGTTCTGACGTAGTCAATGCTGTACTCGAGAAAGAGTGTGAAGCCATTGTGCTTACGGATAGCTCTAAATTTGGCGCTGTTCACCCTTATACAATGGGGCCAATTTCTCGCTTTAGCCGCGTCATTACCGATGAACGTTTGAGCGACGCGCACCGTAATAAACTGGAAGATGACGGACTCATCGTCAATATTATTAAAACCCCCGCCTGAGCACATTATGCGCCCGGCTTTCGGGCGCACACGCAGCCCATTCTCTGAGATGATTCCTAACCTCCCTTTAAGAGTTTTTACCTGTTTAAGCTGGCCTAAAGTCGTAAAATTAATGTTAGCGATATAACAGGAAGTGACTATCACCTGCGTGATTACGTAACGCCTGCGCGACCAGCTTTCGCGGAGAACAGAATTAAGTATTCGATTCGTCTATACTTAATGTGTACATCTTTCCGTGAATCGATAATTCAGGAGAAAGTATTATGACCTTAACCAGCAAAAAAGTAGCCGCCGCTGTTCTGGCAATCACTGTAGCAATGTCCCTGAGCGCTTGCTCTAACTGGTCTAAACGTGACCGCAACACCGCTATTGGTGCCGGTGCCGGTGCTCTCGGTGGTGCAGTATTAACAGATGGTAGTACGCTGGGGACATTAGGTGGGGCGGCTGTCGGTGGTATTATCGGTCACCAGGTTGGTAAATAATAATTCGATAAGCCATCCCCGATATTACGCTATTTAGAACGCATTTCAGGTCTGACTTACGCACGTATATAAAACAAGCCACGGCATTTGTCGTGGCTTATTTCTGTTAGCCACCCGCCAGCTTAACTTTCATGCCTTTGGCTTCGAGCAGCGATTTAATTAAATCGCGTTTATCACCCTGAATTTCGATTATGCCGTCTTTCACGGCACCACCGCAGCCACATTTCTTTTTCAGTTCAGCCGCCAACTTTGCCAGTTCCGCATCATCCAGATCGATTCCGGAGATAAGGCATACCCCCTTTCCTTTTCGCCCGCTGGTCTGACGCTGGATCCGAACAATACCGTCCCCCTTCGGACGTTCCGCTTTCGTTTTCGGTTCGTCTATCCGTCCGCTTTCGGTAGAGTAAACAAGACGGCTGTTGGAATCTGTCATTACGCCCCCTTTTTCAGCGACGCGTTGATAGCCTTAAGGGTCTCTGCCGGGTTCGCAGACTGCGTCACCGGACGTCCGATGACCATGTAATCAACACCTGCAGCCAGTGCCTGTTCAGGTGTCATTATACGGCGCTGATCGCCCACGTCGCTGCCTGCGGGGCGGATCCCCGGGGTAACAAGTTTAAAATCCTGCCCCAGGACTGATTTGAAACGCACCGCTTCCTGAGCCGAACAGACAACACCATCAAGACCGCAATTTTGTGTCAGACGTGCGAGGCGCTCAGCATGTTCCGCAGGTGACAACGTCACACCCAGGTCGCGTAAATCACTTTCGTCCATACTGGTCAGCACGGTGACCGCAATCAGCAGAGGCGCATCTTTACCGAACGGCAGAAGCGCTTCGCGGGCGGCCGTCATCATTCTTGCTCCACCCGACGCATGAACGTTAACCATCCATACCCCCAGCTCCGCGGCTGCAGCAACAGCGTGCGCCGTGGTATTTGGAATATCATGGAATTTAAGGTCGAGGAAAACGTCAAAGCCGCGCTGTTGCAGATCGCGTACGATTTGCGGCCCAAACAGCGTGAACATCTCTTTGCCAACTTTCAGACGGCAGTCGCGAGGATCGATACCGTCGACAAAGGCCAGAGCTGCGTCGCGCTTATTGTAATCAAGCGCAACAACAACAGGAGAATCCGTAATTACGCGGGAAGTGGAGGAAGTAACAGACGTCATGACCAGCCCTTTTCGTCTATGGGCGCGCAGCGGCGCGGAACAGATAAACGGCGAGCATTCTACCTGCCGCCGCCGCAAATTGACAGAATCCATTTGTTTTCCTGCCAGGCTGGCAAACCGCATGGAGTTCAGGAAGCAGTAAACCGCTTCAGTATGTTGTAACTAAAATGCAGTATTTTAAAAAATTACTGCCCGTCGAGGCCACGAATTGGCTTGATGGTGGACCATGCACGGCATGAAGGACAGTGCCAGTAGAGAGTATACGCCGTAAACCCGCACTTCTGGCAACGATAGCGCGGCTTGCTGCGCACCTGCTCGCCTACCATGTCGCGCAGCACCATCAGGCTCTCTTTAGCACGCCCCTCTTCAGCATCATTCAGGTGGTAATCCATCAGCTTATGGAATACCCGCATGGTCGGATGACGCTGCAGCTGACGCGTAATATAAACCTGCGCGGTGTCGCTCCCCTCATACTTCTCAACCACGTCTGAAAGCATCAGCTCTGCGGTCGCACCGGTATTCTCTTCCACACAACGACGCAGGAACGCCACCCACTCTTCCTGCTTACCCAACTGTTGATAGCAGGTTTGCAGCATCTCCAGCGTTTCACTGACCAGCTCTTTGTCCTGGTCGATAACACGCAGCAAGCTTTCAACGGCTTTGGCGTAATCGCCATTCGCCATAAAGACGCGCCCCATCATGATCGAAATACGCGCGCTATTACGATCGGCGGCTGCGCCTTTCTTCAACAACGCCATGGCTTTGTCCATGTCGTCGCTGCCCATCTGCTGAAGGGCTAATTCGCAGTAGAAATGCGCTATCTCTACGCGCTGTTTATCTTTACCCAGCTTAACCAGACGTTCCGCGGTATCGATAGCTTTTTGCCAGTCGCTGGTGGCCTGATAAATCTGCAGCAGTTGCTGTAGTGCGCCGATACGGAAATCAGTTTCATCCACCAGCTGCGAGAACATATCTTCAGCACGATCGTACAGCCCTGCGGCCATATAATCCCGCCCCAGCTGTTGTACCGCAAGGAGTCGCTGGTCGTAGGTCAGGGAGGCACTTTCCATCAGGGTCTGGTGGATACGAATTGCGCGGTCAACCTCGCCGCGTGAGCGGAACAGGTTCCCCAGGGTGAGATGCGCTTCAACGGTTCCCGTATCCTCTTTAAGCATATCGAGGAACAGGTCTACCGCTTTGTCCTGCTGATTACTCAGCAGGAAGTTAACCCCCGCAACGTAGTCACGGGAGAGTCGGTTGGCCTCATCCTGCTTTGTTTGTTGCGCACTTCTGCGGCCCATATACCAGCCATAGGCTGCGGCTACAGGCAAAAGCAGAAACAACAACTCCAGCATAGTCGATTATTCCTTCACGACCGGCACACCAGAGCTTTCCGGAATGTCGGACGCAGGCGCAATGTTATTTTCGAGGCGTTTAATTTTACGTTCAGCGCGCGCAAGAGAAACACGGACTTTCAACCAGAAAAGACCACAAACCAGCCAGCCAATGGCAAAGCCCGCAGCAAATAAGACCGCCAGCAGGCTCGATACCCGGTACTCGCCCTGCGCCAGCAGATAGTTAAACGTCACCTGTTGGTCGTTTTGTGCACCCAATGTGACTGAAATGACAAAAATCGCCAATACCAGTAAGAAAATGAGTAAATATTTCACATTACTTCCCGTTATGTGGTTCAAGCGAATAAAGTGTGTTCAATTCACCGCAATCAGTCTTATAAACTACCATTTTAGTGACGGGCGCGAAACGGAAAAAGTAACGCGCCAGCTATGGATTTATGGGCGAAAGACGGATTATCAACCGTCAACCGTCACTTTGCTCCCTTTCGGCAATTTCTTCTTTCTCTTCGAGCGGTGGCGTTAACGGACCGCAGAGTCGTTCGGCAAGCCAGGTCGCCAGCGTGACCAGCAGCCATGAGATCAGCGTAGCGACCGCCAGGTCCTGCGGCCAATGCATCCCCAGCAATAGGCGGCTGCCCATCACTCCTGTCGCCCAGGCCAGTAAAATCACGATAGTCACGGTTCGTCGTCTCGGCCAGAGTAATCCAACGCCCAGTAACGCCCAACTGGCCGCAAACATGGTGTGGCCAGAAGGAAACGCGAACCCCGTCTCTTTTTGCCAGTGTTTACGCAAAAACTTCGGAATATCCTGCTGTTCAGCAAGCTGTTCTTTCACCAGTGCTCCACGATCTTTACGTTTTAAATTGTAGAATTCATCCACAGGAATATGGTGAGTTTTTTCCAGCCAGACGACAAAAGGCCGTGGCTCCTGAACGCGATCTTTAACCCAGGATTTCACGCCCTGACCAATCAAAATGGCAGCACCGAGGATCGCAAAAAGCATTAGCGCCGCCCGCAGTCGAAAACGCAGACACCACAGAAACCACGCGCAGAGAAGGACATGGGTAATAATTCCCCACGGCTGGGTGACGGTTTCCGTTATCCAATATAACGTTTTCAGCCATGCCGCATTCTGCCCGGGCTGCCACATCCAGCCCGAAACCCATACGGCCAGAGGCATAATCAGTAAAATGGCCGCACCTGCTGCCGTACGTCTGGCGATTGAAAGCATGTCTTCTCCTTTTTTGCTAAGCGTCACAATCATAACTGAAATTTATTCGATACGTGGATATGTCGGATCGTGCGTTTAACGTTCATATAGCATGGTGCCCATTAGGTGAACATGCTGAGCTTGTGGCAAAATGAACTGATACAGAAAGCAAAACAGGCGAAAGGCACGACACGTGTCAGCCTACTCTGGAGAATCACATGCAGCTTAAACGTGTGGCAGAAGCCAAACTGCCAACCCCATGGGGCGATTTCCTGATGGTGGGATTTGAAGAACTGGCAACCGGACAGGATCATGTCGCGCTGGTGTACGGCGACATTTCAGGGCAGACGCCGGTTCTGTCCCGCGTACATTCGGAGTGTCTGACGGGTGATGCATTGTTCAGCCTGCGCTGTGATTGCGGTTTCCAACTGGAAGCAGCGCTGACTCACATCGCAGAGGAAGGCCGTGGGGTTCTGCTCTATCACCGTCAGGAAGGCCGTAACATTGGTCTGCTGAATAAAATCCGCGCCTACGCGCTGCAGGACCAGGGCTACGATACGGTGGAAGCGAACCACCAGCTCGGCTTTGCCGCCGATGAACGTGACTTCACCCTGTGCGCCGATATGTTCAAGCTTTTGGGTGTAGATGAAGTTCGTCTGTTGACCAATAACCCGAAAAAAGTGGAAATTCTGACCGAGGCAGGGATCAATATTGTTGAGCGTGTACCGCTGATTGTGGGCCGCAATCCTAAAAATGCCCACTATCTTGATACCAAAGCCGCAAAAATGGGCCACCTGCTGAAAGAGTAAGAGCAAAAAGCCCGGCGCATGTGCCGGGCTGGTTTCGTCAATCCAGCATCTTACGAATCACGTAATGTAAAATACCGTCGTTCTGGTAATAGGTCAGCTCTGTTGCCGTATCAATACGACACCGGCACTCCAGTACCTCGGTTTTTCCGTCTGCCCGCGTTAATTTCACTGGCACCGTTTTACCAGGCTGTAAATTTTGCAGACCACTAATGTCAATCTGCTCCTCTCCGCTCAGACCCAGCGTTTTACGCGTGACGCCCTGCGGAAACTCAAGCGGTAGGATCCCCATCCCAATAAGATTCGAGCGGTGAATTCGTTCGAACGATTCGGCAATGACCACACGAACACCAAGCAGACGCGGACCTTTCGCTGCCCAGTCACGGCTTGAGCCAGAACCGTACTCTTTCCCGGCGATCACCGCCAGCGGTGTACCTTCCTGTTGATATTTGACAGCCGCATCATAAATCGAAACGACTTCCGTACCTGGCAGATGGCGCGTCATGCCCCCTTCCACGCCCGGAACCATCTCGTTACGAATGCGAATATTGGCAAACGTGCCGCGCATCATGACTTCATGGTTACCGCGACGCGACCCGTAGGAGTTAAAATCACGGCGTTCGACACCCCGGCTTTGCAAATAACGGCCTGCCGGGCTGTCGGCTTTGATGCTCCCTGCCGGAGAGATATGGTCCGTAGTGACAGAATCTCCCAGCATCGCCAGAATGCGCGCGCCGTGGATATCTTTAAGCGGCGCAGGTTCAGCCTGCATTTCATCGAAGAACGGCGACAGGCGAATATAGGTCGAATCATCCTGCCAGTCATAGGTATCCGACCCTGCGACGTTGATGGCTTTCCATTCCGGCGTACCTTCAAAGACTTCCGCATACTCTTTGCGGAACATCTCGGTTGACACTTTTTCAACGGCCAGCGCGATCTCACGCGAAGACGGCCAGATATCTTTCAGGTAGACCGGGTCATTCTTGCGATCGTGACCAATAGGGTCGGTCACCAGGTTGATATTCATATTTCCTGCCAGAGCATATGCCACCACCAGCGGAGGCGAGGCGAGCCAGTTGGTTTTCACTAGCGGATGAATGCGCCCTTCAAAATTTCGGTTGCCGGAAAGGACTGCGCCTACCGTCAGATCACCCTGTTTGATCGCCGTTTCAATCGGCTCAGGAAGTGGGCCAGAGTTACCGATGCAAGTGGTGCAACCGTAACCCACCAGGTTAAAGCCCAGTTCGTCGAGATACGGTGTCAGTTTGGCCTGGGCCAGGTAATCCGATACGACTTTGGAGCCCGGTGCCAGCGAAGCCTTGACCCACGGCTGAGGTTTTAGCCCAAGCTCAACCGCTTTTTTGGCCAGTAGACCTGCTGCCATCAATACGCTGGGGTTTGAGGTATTGGTACAGGAAGTAATGGCTGCAATAACCACCGCGCCATCCGGGAGCTGATACTGATGCCCGTTCAGGACATAGTCGATCGGGCGATGATCTTTTTGCGCCACGTTCACTTCCAGTGCATTGCTGGCGGCAAACGCTTTGGGCACGTCAGTCAACGCGACCCGATCCTGAGGGCGTTTCGGCCCGGCAAGGCTCGCCTCAACGCTGCCCATATCGAGCTCAAGCGTGCTGGTGAAGACCGGTTCATCGCCCGGGTTGCGCCACATGCCCTGCGCTTTGGTATAGGCTTCCACCAGCGCGACCTGCTCTTCGCTGCGACCGCTAAGCCGCATGTATTCCAGCGTCACATCATCGATGGGGAAAAAGCCGCAGGTTGCGCCATATTCCGGAGACATATTGGCAATGGTGGCGCGGTCAGCCAGCGGCAGCGAATCCAGCCCATAACCATAGAATTCAACAAATTTACCTACCACACCATGCTTACGCAGCATCTGGGTGACGGTGAGTACCAGATCGGTAGCTGTTATGCCCTCTGACAGTTTGCCGGTGAGCTTGAAGCCCACCACATCCGGGATGAGCATGGATACCGGTTGTCCGAGCATCGCGGCTTCGGCTTCGATACCACCAACCCCCCAACCCAGTACGCCAAGACCGTTGATCATGGTGGTATGTGAATCCGTTCCCACCAGCGTGTCCGGATAAGCCACCCACTCTTTATCCTGCAGTTCACTCCAGACGGCTTTACCCAGGTACTCAAGGTTAACCTGATGGCAAATTCCGGTGCCTGGTGGCACGACGCTAAACCGGCTGAATGCCTGTTGTCCCCACTTCAGGAAGACATAGCGCTCGTGGTTGCGCTCCATCTCCAGACGTACGTTTTCACCAAAGGCGTCGTCATCACCAAAGCGGTCGACGGTTACGGAGTGGTCAATGACGAGGTCCACAGGGGAAAGCGGATTCACTTTTGCGGTATCCCCGCCGAGGCGTTTAACGGCCTCGCGCATAGCGGCTAAATCAACCACTGCGGGAACACCGGTGAAGTCCTGCATCAGGACCCGGGCCGGGCGATAAGCGATTTCTCTGTCGGCGTGGGCATGCTTCAACCACCCTGCCAGCGCCTGGATATCTTCGAGGGTGACAGAATCACCATCCTGCCAGCGTAAGAGATTTTCCAGCAAAACTTTCAAGGACTTGGGTAAACGCGAAATGTCCCCAAGCGTCCTGGCAGCCAGCGGCAGGCTGTAGTAATGCCAGGTTTTATTTTCTGCCTGTAATGTGTCCTTACTGGCTTCGCGTAGGGTTAACGACATAAGCTCCTCCTTAATTACAGAGATGTCCTGACAATCATCAGGGCCGTAATTAAAGATAACACAAAGACGCTGTAACGTTTTGATAACAACCCAAATTGATAAATTCAGATGTGTTCAGAAGGTGAAAACAAAAAACCCCGCCGCAGCGAGGTTTTACAATTTAACGGAAGGCCAGCCAGATGAGCTGGCTCCAGAACAGAATCGACACGGTAAAAACGCCGATCCATGACCAGTATTTATGAGACGTCGTGTTATTCATCATAGGGACACCAGGCATTATTTATAAACGTTTCCGAGGTCGCCCTCAGTTCTATATTGCTGATGTGTATTTATTAAAGAGTACAAAAATGCGGAGTCACTATTCAGACTATTTGCATCATTACGCAATCAACTAAATTATTGTTTTTTGGGTTCGTCTTCCGCGAACACATCAATAAAAGCTTGCTGCTGCGGCGTCAGTTTCCAGGATGCAGGCACAGTATTCGCAGGGGCTTTCCGCACCTTGTGACCATTGTCACGATGCTGACGCATCTGTTTTACCGTCTCTGTTCGTACCGTCAGTGCCATAGTTAACCCCAATATTTCCAGGCCAGGAGAGCAACCACCGCCCAAAAGGAGGCGGAGACGAGAAAGACCGCCAGCCAAGCTTTACGCTTAAGCGCAGGATCCCTTTGCGGTTCTTCACTTCCAGAAGGCATTGCTAACCTCATACAATCGACATCGCTTATCATTTAGGACCAAACAATTGGTACAATTAATCATCTGTTGAGATAAATCCTAAAGAAACTTTAGCCGAAAAGCCAGTGAATTTATGCATTGGGAGGTATGAAATATTCAATCTTTTGACCAGAAATAAATAACTGAAAAGAAATATTTGCGAAGCGTCAAATTAGTTTCTACTTTTGTCGCCAATTCACGACATTATAACCCTGCAGATAAAATGGGTAATGACATTATATGGCAGGGGAAGCGTAGATGATGATAATTCTAATTTAGCTTTGAGACGTTATTTCGGTATCTTTCCCTGATGGAAAGATACCGGGAGTGATTATTTTGCCGGGAGTTTGATGTCTTTAAACATCTCTTCAATATCTTCATTCGAGCGTAATGCGACGGCAGTATCAACCACGTCACGTGTTAAATGCGGGGCAAAGCGCTGAATAAAATCATACATATAGCTACGCAGGAAGGTACTGCGACGGAATCCAATTTTCGTTGTGCTGTGGCTGAAAATATCGTGCGCATCAAGGCGCACCAGATCGGGGTCTGAAACCGGATCAACCGCCATGCTGGCAATGACACCCACCCCAAGGCCAAGCCGTACATAGGTCTTAATAACGTCAGCATCGGTGGCGGTAAAGACAATACGCGGCGTTAATCCTGCGCGGTTAAAGGCTGTATCAAGTTCTGACCGTCCGGTGAAGCCGAATGTATAGGTCACTAAAGGATATTGCGCCAGCTCTTCAATAGTCACCGACCCTTTACCCGCCAACGGGTGATCGGGAGTCACCACAATCGAACGGTTCCAGTGGTAGCACGGGAGCATAACCAGATCGTCATACAGGTGAAGTGCTTCCGTCGCGATGGCAAAATCCGCGTTTCCCTTCGACACCGCTTCAGCAATTTGCGTCGGTGACCCCTGATGCATATGCAAAGAGACGCGTGGATAACGCTCAATAAAGCCCTTAATAACACCTGGCAAGGCATAACGCGCCTGGGTATGCGTCGTGGCAATATACAGCGAGCCTTTATCCGGCCAGGTATGCTCCCCCGCCACAGACTTAATCGCGTCGACTTTAGAGAGGACTTCCCGCGCAATGCGGATGATTTCCTGTCCTGCTGGCGTTACCTGCGTGAGATGTTTGCCGCTGCGGGCGAAAATCTGGATACCTAATTCGTCCTCCAGCATACGCACTTGTTTGCTGATGCCAGGTTGCGAGGTATAAAGCCCCTCAGCGGTAGACGAGACGTTAAGGTTGTGATTCACCACCTCAACGATATAACGAAGCTGCTGTAATTTCATGCCAGACCATCCGATTTAGCGCATGCGGTCAATCGCTTAAGACGATTTAATAATAAAAAACAGATTAACTATAACCACTATATCATTTATAGCCTGACTGTATAGTACGGAACAAAAAATAATAACAAGGTAATAAAAAAGGGCCGGAAATCCGGCCCTTTTACAGGTAAGTTACGGTTAGGGAAGATTATTTCTTGCCTTCAACCCATTTGCCATCGACAAAGAAGGCTGACCATCCGGTCGCTTTACCCTCTTTCTCTGCCGCAACGTACTGCTGCTTAGTTTTACGGCTAAAACGCACCACGGTTTTGTTGCCTTCCGGATCCTGCTGTGGCGCATCGGCCAGATAGCGCAGTTTCTCAGGCAGACGATCGCGGAAACGATGCAGCTCTTCCACCAACGGTGCGCGCGTTTCACGCGATTTCGGGAAGGTGTTGGCGGCAAGGAAGACACCTGCGGCGCCGTCACGCAACACGAAGTACGCGTCTGATTTCTCACACGGCAACTCAGGCAGCGGAACAGGATCTTCCTTCGGCGGCGCCACCTCACCGTTACGCAGAATTTTGCGCGTGTTTTTACACTCGTCGTTAGTACACGCCATGTACTTACCGAAACGCCCCATTTTCAGGTGCATTTCAGAACCACACTTCTCGCACTCCACAATCGGACCGTCATAGCCTTTGATGCGGAATTCACCCTCTTCGATCTCGTACCCGTCACACGTTGGGTTATTACCGCACACGTGCAGTTTACGTTTTGGATCGATCAGGTAGCTGTCCATTGCCGTGCCGCATTTTTTACAACGGCGTTTGGCGCGCAGGGCGTTGGTTTCTGCGTCATCACCTTCCAGCACGTTAAGAACTTCGTTCTCAGGAACCAGGTTAATGGTGGTTTTGCAGCGCTCTTTTGGCGACAGCGCATAACCGGAGCATCCCAGGAATACGCCCGTTGTTGCAGTACGGATCCCCATCTTACGGCCACAGGTTGGGCAGTCGATGCTGGTCAGTACCATCTGGTTAGGCAACATGCCGCCTTCTTCAGGATCTTTCTCCGCTTTTTCAAGCTGACCGGTAAAGTCGCTGAAGAAGCTGTCGAGTACCTTTTTCCATTCCGCCTGATGGCTGGCAACCTGGTCGAGGCTGTCTTCCATCTGCGCGGTGAAATCGTAATTCATCAACTCGCGGAAGTTGGCTTCCAGACGGTCAGTCACGATTTCACCCATTTTCTCCGCATAGAAACGACGGTTTTCAACGCGTACGTAGCCACGGTCCTGAATGGTCGAGATGATTGACGCGTAGGTCGACGGACGACCAATACCGCGTTTTTCCAGCTCTTTCACCAGGGAGGCTTCGCTGAAGCGCGCAGGCGGCTTGGTAAAGTGCTGAGCCGGGATCAATTCGACCAGAGACAGCTCGTCACCTTTGTTAACCGCCGGCAACGTGCGATCTTCATCACCTTTACGCAACGCTGGCATGACTTTCGTCCAGCCATCGAAGCGCAGGATGCGGCCACGCGCCTTCAGTCGGAAATCACCTGCGCCGACAGTCAGCGTGGTGGAGTCGTACTGCGCTGGCGTCATCTGACACGCTACGAACTGGCGCCAGATCAGCTGATAAAGCTTCTGCGCGTCGGCTTCCATGTCTTTCAACGACTCGGCTAACACAGAGACGTCAGAAGGACGGATCGCTTCGTGCGCTTCCTGAGAGTTCTCTTTGCTGGCGAACTGATTGGCACTTTCCGGCAGGTATTTCTTACCGAAATTGTCACTGATGTAGCCGCGCACCATGTTAACCGCGTCCTGGCTCAGGTTGGTTGAGTCGGTACGCATATAAGTGATGTAACCCGCTTCATACAGGCGCTGGGCCATCATCATGGTTTTCTTCACGCCATAGCCCAGACGCGTACTTGCGGCCTGTTGCAGTGTAGAGGTGATAAACGGCGCCCCAGGCTTACTGCTGGTTGGTTTATCTTCACGTTCCAGCACCTGGTAGCGAGCTTTTTCCAGCAGCGCCACGGCGGCCATGGTCTGGTCACGGTTTTCAGGGCGGAACGGTTTGTCGTTTTGATGGCTCACCTGCAGCGGCAGAGCATCACCACCTGGCGTCGTCACATTGGCGTCAACTTCCCAGAATTCTTCCGGTACGAAGGCTTTAATTTCGCGTTCACGCTCAACGACAAGACGTACAGCGACAGATTGCACACGACCTGCTGACAGACCACGGGCAATCTTCTTCCACAGCAGTGGAGAAACCATGTAGCCCACAACACGGTCCATAAAACGGCGTGCCTGCTGTGCGTTTACACGGTCGATATTCAGCTCGCCCGGCTTCTCAAACGCCTGACGAATCGCATTCTTCGTAATTTCGTTAAACACTACACGGCTGTAGCGTTTGTCATCACCACCGATCACTTCCCGCAGGTGCCACGCAATGGCTTCCCCTTCGCGGTCAAGGTCGGTTGCGAGATAGATGTGGTCTGCTTTTTCAGCAAGCTGCTTCAGCTCGTTAACGACTTTTTCTTTCCCGGGCAACACTTCATATTGTGCATCCCAGTTATGCCATGGGTTAACACCCATGCGGTTGACAAGCGCGCTACGTTCATCCTTTTTAGGCTTTTTGGCCCCTTTGGTGGAGGTAGAGTCTGCGCTCTTTTTGCTGGCTGAGCCACTGGTCGGCAAATCGCGGATATGACCCACGCTGGACTTAACCACGTAGTCATTACCCAGATACTTATTGATCGTTTTGGCTTTTGCCGGGGACTCAACGATGACGAGAGCTTTACCCATATTCACCTTTACCTAATTTAATTCTTCCAGGAATACGCCGCACGTTGATTTCCCTTCCGCTGACGGCGAGCCAATGATATTGCGGCCGCGTCAGGAGATATCAACCCCTTTGTCTTACCGGACGTCAAAGAAACACGCCCAGGTGATTGAGTTATCGGGTATTTTTCTCACATTTCGTATAATTCGTGACGAATTCCCGGTCGAATGTCAAGCAATTCTGTTGCCAGAATGACGAAAGCGCACACTCTACCTGATAAAATTCGTTACGCAACTTTATTAGCATGCAAAAGCAAATCCCGCCAGCCAGGCCCCTGCTCCTTATCCCCTCAGATTACAGGGAAAATTTGCCCCCAAAGCGCCCTCGGCGTAGACTATTGTCACTGTTTAAGGAGTGGATTATGCAGAATACGACCCAACCTATTGACCGAGCCTCTCTGCTTATCGAAGCAAACAAGCTTATCCGTGACCATGAAGATACGCTGGCGGGCATTGAAGCCACTGGTGTGGAGCAGCGCAATGGCGTGCTGATTTTCAGTGGCGAATACTTCCTTGACGAACAGGGGTTACCGACCCCGAAAAGCACCGCCGTGTTTAACATGTTTAAATACCTGGCGCATACGCTTTCAGAGAAATATCACCTGGTCGATTAATGCAAAACGCGAGGCATATGCCTCGCGTTTTTGTTTACAGCAACGGTTTTTGTCCGCGTTGTAACCAACGCAGCAACAGACGGTCTGCACTTTCTGCCGCACTGTTGGTGAAGCGGTCAAGCAGTCGCTTACGCTGGGTAAAGCGCACACCAACCAGCTCACGGCCGTCCATCAGATTCAACAGCAGGTCGTCACTGGTGCCCACTTCATCCACCAGCCCTTTCTCCTGTGCCTGGATACCGTACCAGTGCTCGCCCGTCGCGACCTGTTCAATATCGAGCGTAGGCCGCATACGGTGCACAAAATCTTTAAAGAGGTGATGCGTTTCATTGAGATCTTCACGGAATTTCTGTCTCCCTTCTTCCGTGTTTTCACCCAGCAGCGTCAGGGTCCGTTTGTACTGACCTGCCGTGTGAAGTTCGATATCAATCTCTTTATTCTTCAGGAAACGGTTAAAGTTAGGGATCTGCGCGACCACACCGATTGAGCCAATGATAGAGAACGGCGCGGCAACAATTTTGTCCGCTACGCAGGCCATCATATAACCACCGCTCGCCGCCACTTTGTCCACTGCAACGGTTAATGGGATCCGCTTTTCGCGCAGACGCTGCAGCTGTGAGGCTGCCAACCCGTAACCGTGAACGACACCTCCGGGGCTTTCAAGACGCACGACAACCTGATCCTGCGGTGTCGCCACAGCCAGAACGGCAGTCACTTCCTCCCGCAGAGAGGAAACTTCATGCGCATCCATACTACCTTTAAAATCGAGTACATAGACACGTGGCGTGACCTTCTCCTTCGGCGCATTGAGCTTTGCTTTTGCCTTTGCCGCTTTGGCTTCCTGTTTGTGCTTTTTCTTCTGCGCTTTCTGCCACAGTTTTTGTTGATGACTATCAAGCAGCGCCAGAGACATATCTTCCTGCATCTCTTTATATTGCTCGCTTAGACGCGTGATGCGTAACTCCCCACGCTGACGCTTGCGCTGCGTCAGGTTGACAATCAGAACGGCAACCACTGCGATGGCAATGACAACCGTCGCGATTTTGGCCAAAAACAACCCATATTGAGAAAGTAATTCCACGCGTTCCACCTTGATTTAACCACGAATCTTTCACGGCAGTGTACAACAGCCCTGCCCATGCGTCTCGCTCGTGACATTACCTCTGCGAGCCGCCTTCAGGAATCCCCGGCCTGGAGTTTAAATATTTGCAAATTGTTAATTTTACAGTAATGCGTCCTGTAGACTGATTGAATTATTAGGCTAATTCGGGCATAAAGCCGAAAAGTCATCGTGAAGGCGTCATCGCGTCACTGTACGCCTGAGGAGTCACCGTGCATTATCAACCACAAAAAAACCTGCTACAGAACCGGATCATTCTCGTTACTGGTGCCAGCGACGGAATTGGCCGCGAGGCGGCTCTGACGTACGCTGAATATGGCGCAAGCGTTATTCTGATTGGCCGCAACGAAGAGAAATTGAAAGGTGTCGCGCAGGAAATTGAAGCTGCTGGTGGAACACTGGCGGCGTGGTACACGCTCGATTTACTCACCTGCACTCCCGAAGTGTGCCAGGAACTCGCCCAACGCATCAGTACCCGCTACCCAGTACTGGACGGTGTGCTACACAACGCCGGCTTGCTTGGGGATGTTTGCCCAATGGATGAACAGGATCCTGATACCTGGCAGCAGGTGATGCAGGTCAACGTCAACGGGACGTTTTTCCTTACCCAGGCATTGCTTCCTTTATTACTCAAATCTGAGTCAGGCTCGCTGGTCTTCACCTCTTCCAGCGTGGGTCGCGAAGGCCGGGCGAACTGGGGAGCTTATGCCGTATCAAAATTCGCCACCGAAGGCATGATGCAGGTGCTGGCGGAGGAATATCAGAGCCGCCATCTGCGCGTAAATTGCATTAACCCCGGTGGAACGCGCACCAAAATGCGTGCCAGCGCGTTCCCGACCGAAGATCCACAGAAGCTGAAAACTCCGGCTGATATAATGCCGCTCTATCTCTGGCTAATGGGCGATGACAGTCGCCGCAAGACAGGGATGACCTTTGACGCCCAGCCAGGCCGTAAACCAGGAATTTCCCAATGAGTGAAGAACGCCATCAGCAGCGCCAGCAGCGTCTGAAAGAACAGGTCGATGCTCGCGTCGCGGCAGCCCAGGACGAACGCGGGATCATCATCGTGTTCACCGGCAACGGTAAAGGTAAAACCACTGCCGCATTTGGTACCGCTACGCGTGCCGTCGGGCACGGGCAGAAAGTCGGTGTCATCCAGTTTATCAAAGGCATATGGCCCAACGGCGAGAGGAATTTGCTTGAGCCTCATGGCGTCGAGTTTCAGGTAATGGCGACCGGGTTTACGTGGAATACCCAGAACCGGGAAACGGACACCGCCGCCTGTCTCGCCGTCTGGGAACATGCCAAAAGAATGCTGGCCGATCCTTCGCTAAACATGGTGCTACTGGATGAGATCACCTATATGGTCGCCTACGACTACCTGCCTCTGGAAGCAGTGCTGGATGCGCTGAAGAACCGTCCTGCACATCAGACGGTGATCGTCACGGGGCGTGGGTGTCATCGGGATATTCTGGAGCTGGCAGATACCGTCAGCGAGCTGCGTCCGGTGAAACATGCGTTTGATGCGGGTATCAAAGCGCAAATCGGGATTGATTACTAAAAAAAGCCCGGTCACGCTGACCGGGCTTCTGTTTTAACCGTTGTTGTTACGGCTGCCGGAACGGCGGTTGCTGCTCACCTGGCTGTGGCGTTTCACCGCACGACGGATCTGATTCGCCTTCATGCGACGACGATCTTTCTCTACTGCCACTTTAGAGGTGGTTTCTGGCGTCAGACCAACCAGCTCGCGCAGATAGTTAGTTTGCGTCAGATCCAGTTCGGTATAACCGCCACGCGGCAGACCTTTTGGCAGCAGAATGTCGCCGTAACGGACGCGGATCAAGCGGCTCACCTGAACGCCGACGGCTTCCCACAGACGACGTACTTCGCGGTTACGGCCCTCGGTCAGCGTTACGTTGTACCACTGGTTAATACCTTCACCACCGGTAAATTTGATGGTTTTGAACGCAGCAGGACCGTCTTCCAGCTGAACGCCGCGCGACAGATCGCGCAGTTTATTCTCATCAACCTGACCAAAGACGCGCACGGCGTATTCACGTTCCACTTCACGGCTTGGGTGCATCAGACGGTTTGCCAGTTCACCATCGGTGGTAAACAGCAGCAGACCGCAGGTATTCACGTCCAGACGACCTACTGCAATCCAGCGAGCGCCACGCAGTTTAGGCAGACGGTCAAACACCGTCGGGCGACCTTCCGGGTCGTTGCGGGTACACAGTTCGCCTTCCGGCTTGTAGTAAGCCAGCACGCGGCAAATCTGTTCAGCGGACTCTTTTACGGAGATAAGATGACCGTCAATACGGATCTTCAGCCCCGGTACAATTTCTACGCGGTCGCCCAGCGTGGCGATTTTACCGTCCACACTCACGCGGCCCGCTTCAATAATGGCTTCGATTTCACGGCGTGAGCCGTGGCCGGCGCGCGCCAGCACTTTCTGTAACTTCTCGCTCATTGAGCTTCCTCAGGTGTCGCCTTCACAGGCGTCGAATCAGGTCAAAAGAGGGCTTACCCCTGCTTTGATGGCCGCGTAGTATATCTGCTTAGACCATTACAAGAAAGGCTTAACATCACCCACGCCTTCACGAATCACTTCTGGTGCATCTTCGGTCAAGTCGACCACGGTGGTCGGCTGCTGTCCGAGATAGCCACCGTGAATAATCAACTCAACGACCTTCTCCAGACGATCTTTGATCTCTTCCGGATCGGATTCGGTAAATTCACTTCCCGGCAGCATCAGCGAGGTCGAGAGCATAGGTTCGCCGAGGGTTTCCAGCAGCGCCTGAGCAATCGGGTTCGACGGTACGCGCATGCCGATGGTTTTACGTTTTTCCTGCAGAAGACGGCGCGGAACCTCTTTCGTCCCTTTCAGGATGAACGTGTAATTACCCGGCGTGTTGTTCTTGATCAGGCGAAACGCCACGTTATCCACATAAGCATAGGTCGACAACTCAGAGAGATCGCGACACATCAGGGTAAAGTTATGGCCGTCCGGCAGCTGGCGAATACGGCAAATGCGTTCCATCGCCCCTTTGTCTTCAATTTTGCAGCCCAGCGCATAGCCAGAATCGGTCGGATAGACAATGACACCGCCTTTGCGAACGATCTCTACGGCCTGGTTAATCAGGCGTGGCTGCGGGTTATCCGGATGGATATAGAAAAATTGACTCATACTTCCCTCTCTTCAATTTGCTGCGGCTGTTCCCAGAGCGTCCAGACAGGCTCAACGCCAGCGGGCAGCCAGAGCTTGCGCCCCAGTTCGATCCAGGCGCAAGGCTGATGGAAATCAGACCCTTGTGACCCAAGCAGGCCGAACTGACGGGCATAAGTTGCGAGCTGCGCGCGCTCATTGGGCGCCTGCTGACACTGGGCGACTTCCATCGCCTCACCACCGCATTCGGCAAAGTGTGCCAGCAGTCTTTTCAGCCATTTAGCAGAAAGATTATATCGCCCCGGATGGGCCAGCACGGCCTTGCCACCAGAATGATGAATCACATCAATAGCTTGTTTTATTGTACACCACTGTGGCGGAACGTATCCGGTTTTCCCGCGAGCAAGATATTTTTTAAAAACATCCGCCATTGTCGTGGCTTTGCCCACCTCTACCAGAAAACGGGCGAAATGACCGCGCGTGACCGCCCCGCCGTTCGCCAGCTTTTGAGCACCTTCCAGCGCGCCCGGAATATGCGCCTTTTCCAGACGTTCACCAATCATCTCTGCGCGCTGGTTGCGGCGCGTTTTTTGTTCTTGCAAAAAGGCCCGAAGTGCCGGATGGTCTATATCGATATTCAGGCCAACAATATGAATTTCATGGTTTTCCCAGACGGTGGAGATTTCGACACCGGACACCAGATTAAGCGCCAGCCCGCTGCGGGCGATTTCGGCGCGCGCCGCCGGAATGGCATCTGTCGTATCGTGATCGGTTATCGCCAGCGTACCGACGCGCATTTCAACGGCACGATGAACCAGGTCCTCGGGTGTCAGTAGGCCATCAGAGGCCTGTGTATGGCTGTGTAAATCATAAATAATCGCGTAGGTGGTATCGCTCAAAGCACTTCCCATAGCAGGTTGGAGACATCCGAAACCGCCATGATACCGACTTAACGTGAAATTCTGAAATCAAGGGTTGACAACTCGCCATCGAACTAGTTAACTAGTACGCAAGTTCACACGAGAAAGGTATCTGAAAATGACAGCACATTTCACTCTGCACGGTTGGTGGCGCACTTCCTGATCATCGGGCAGTGTCACGCGTCTGCGAAATGCAAACAGATACCCAGCCCGCTACTAAGCGGGCTTTTTTGAACAGAATAAATGAGAACAACATCATGCAAACAGCCAAACCACACCTCGAATTGCTAACCCGCGAGGCGGCCTATCGCCACAACCCCACCGCGCTGTTTCATCAGGTGTGCGGTGCTCGCCCGGCAACGCTGCTGCTTGAATCTGCGGATATCGACAGCAAAGACGATCTCAAGAGCCTGCTGCTGGTTGACAGCGCGTTGCGCATTACCGCTTTAGGTGACACTGTCACCATTAAGGCACTGTCAGAAAATGGCGAGTCGCTGCTGCCGCTGTTGGATGCCGCCCTGCCTGCAGGAATTGAAAATGAACGTCATCCGGAAATGCGGGTTCTGCATTTCCCGCCGGTCAGCCAGTTGCTGGATGAAGACGCACGTCTCTGTTCTCTGTCCGTTTTCGATGCTTTCCGCCTGCTGCAAAACCTGGTGTCCGTACCGGAAAATGAGCGTGAGGCGATGTTCTTCGGCGGGTTGTTTGCGTATGACCTGGTCGCGGGTTTTGAAGATTTGCCGGAAACAGAACAAGGCAACCGCTGCCCGGACTACTGCTTCTATCTGGCGGAAACCTTGCTGGTGATCGACCATCAGAAAAATATACCCGCATTCAGGCGAGCCTGTTCACGCCTTCTGTGGCAGAGAAAAATCGCCTTGAACATCGCATCACCCAGCTGCAGCAGCAAATGACCGAAGCGCCGCCTGCGCTTCCAGTGCAGCGCGTGGAGAAGATGACGTGCGACGTCAACCAGACTGACGATCAGTACGGCGCCGTTGTTCGCCAGATGCAAAAAGCGATTCGTGCCGGTGAAATTTTCCAGGTTGTACCTTCCCGTCGCTTCTCTTTGCCTTGCCCGTCTCCGCTGGCGGCCTACGATGTGCTGAAGAAAAGCAACCCGAGTCCGTACATGTTCTTTATGCAGGACAACGATTTCACCCTGTTTGGCGCGTCACCAGAAAGCTCACTGAAATACGATGCCACCAGCCGCCAGATTGAGATCTACCCTATTGCCGGGACGCGTCCGCGCGGTCGTCGTGCTGATGGTTCACTGGATCGCGATCTCGACAGCCGCATCGAACTCGAAATGCGTACCGACCACAAGGAGCTTTCCGAGCACCTGATGCTGGTCGATCTGGCGCGTAACGACCTGGCGCGCATTTGTACTCCGGGCAGCCGTTACGTCGCTGACCTCACCAAAGTCGACCGTTATTCATTTGTGATGCACCTGGTGTCCCGAGTGGTCGGTGAACTGCGCAGCGACCTCGACGTGCTGCACGCCTATCGCGCCTGCATGAACATGGGGACCCTGAGCGGTGCGCCAAAAGTCCGCGCCATGCAGTTGATTGCCGGTGCCGAAGGCCGTCGTCGCGGTAGCTACGGCGGCGCAGTGGGTTACTTCACCGCCCACGGCGATCTCGATACCTGCATCGTTATCCGCTCTGCGTATGTGGAAGATGGCATTGCCACCGTCCAGGCAGGCGCTGGCATTGTTCTTGATTCTGTTCCGCAGTCTGAAGCTGACGAAACACGCAGTAAAGCGCGTGCGGTACTTCGCGCCATTGCTACCGCACACCATGCACAGGAGATTTTCTGATGGCTGACATTCTGCTGCTCGATAATATCGACTCCTTTACTTATAACCTTGCAGATCAGCTGCGTGCGAATGGTCATAACGTCGTTATCTACCGCAACCACGTGCCGGCACAGACGCTGATTGACCGACTGGCCACCATGCAAAACCCGGTGTTGATGCTCTCTCCAGGACCCGGTGCACCGAGTGAAGCTGGCTGTATGCCAGAACTGCTGACGCGTATGCGCGGAAAGCTGCCGATTATCGGTATCTGTCTCGGCCACCAGGCCATTGTGGAAGCCTATGGCGGCTACGTCGGCCAGGCGGGCGAAATTCTGCACGGCAAAGCGTCCAGCATAGAACATGACGGTCAGGCGATGTTTGCCGGGTTGCCTAACCCACTCCCGGTGGCGCGCTACCACTCGCTGGTGGGGAGCAACATTCCAGCCGGGCTGACCATTAACGCCTCGTTTGAAGGGATGGTGATGGCGGTGCGTCATGATGCGGATCGCGTCTGCGGTATGCAGTTCCACCCGGAATCGATTCTGACCTCTAACGGTGCTCGTCTGCTGGAACAAACTCTCGACTGGGCGTTACAGAAGCTGGAACAGACTAATACCCTTCAGCCGATTCTGGAAAAACTGTACCAGGCGCAGACCCTGAGCCAGCAGGAAAGCCATCAGCTCTTCTCCGCCGTGGTTCGCGGCGAGCTGAAACCTGAACAGCTTGCTGCTGCACTGGTGAGCATGAAAGTGCGCGGTGAAAGCCCGCAGGAGATCGCCGGTGCCGCTACGGCCCTGCTGGAAAATGCCGCTCCGTTCCCGCGCCCGGACTATCCGTTTGCCGATATTGTTGGCACCGGCGGTGACGGCAGCAACAGCATCAACATCTCTACCGCCAGCGCCTTCGTGGCGGCGGCGTGTGGTTTGAAAGTCGCGAAACACGGTAACCGCAGCGTTTCCAGCCGGTCAGGCTCTTCCGATTTGCTCGCCGCATTTGGTATTAATCTCGATATGAACGCCGAGCGTTCCCGTGAAGCGCTGGATGACCTGGGTGTCTGTTTCCTGTTTGCGCCGAAGTACCACACCGGTTTCCGCCACGCGATGCCGGTTCGTCAGCAGCTCAAAACCCGTACGCTGTTTAACGTACTGGGGCCACTTATCAACCCGGCTCATCCGCCGCTGGCGCTGATTGGCGTCTATAGCCCGGAACTGGTGCTGCCGATTGCTGAGACACTGCGTGTTCTGGGATATCAACGTGCCGCCGTGGTCCACAGTGGAGGAATGGATGAGGTGTCGCTGCATGCGCCAACGCTGGTAGCCGAACTGCGCGACGGCGAGATCCTGAGTTATCAGCTGGAAGCCGCCGACTTCGGTTTAGCGCCATATCACCAGGAAGCGCTGGCAGGCGGTACGCCGGAAGAAAACCGTGACATTCTGACGCGCTTATTACAAGGTAAAGGAGAGGTCGCTCATGAGGCCGCCGTTGCTGCCAACGTCGCCATGCTGATGCGTTTGCACGGTGAGGAAGACCTGAAGGCCAACGTTCAAAAAGTTCTGGATGTACTGCGCTCTGGTGCAGCTTACGATCGCGTTACCGCACTTGCGGCAAGAGGGTAAAGAATGCAGACCGTTTTAGCGAAAATCGTTGCCGATAAGGCCATCTGGGTGGAAGCACGCAAGCAACAACAGCCGCTTGCCAGTTTCCAGAACGACGTCGTCCCGAGCAGCCGTCGTTTCTATGACGCCCTGCAGGGCGCGCGCACCGCGTTTATTCTTGAGTGCAAAAAAGCGTCCCCGTCTAAAGGCGTTATTCGTGACGATTTCGACCCGGCGCGTATTGCCGGCATTTATAAGCATCATGCGTCAGCCATCTCGGTGCTGACGGATGAGAAATATTTCCAGGGCAGCTTTGATTCTCTGCCCATCGTCAGCGGCATCGCACCACAGCCGATTCTGTGCAAAGACTTTATTATCGATCCGTATCAAATCTGGCTGGCGCGCTTTTACCAGGCTGACGCCTGCCTGCTGATGCTCTCGGTGCTAGACGACGAACAGTATCGCCAGCTTTCTGCCGTGGCACACAGTCTGAACATGGGCGTGCTGACAGAAGTCAGTAATGAAGAAGAACTGGAACGCGCGATTGCGCTGGAAGCCAGAGTGGTCGGCATTAACAACCGCGATCTTCGCGACCTGTCGATCGACCTCAACCGCACCCGCCAGCTCGCGCCGTGTCTGGGCTCCGGTGTGACGGTGATCAGCGAGTCCGGTATTAACAGCTACGCGCAGGTACGTGAGTTGAGCCACTTCGCCAACGGTTTCCTGATTGGCTCCGCCATGATGGAACATGACGACCTCAACGCTGCGGTGCGCCGGGTGTTGCTGGGTGAAAACAAAGTATGCGGTTTGACCCGCGAACAGGATGCCCGGGCTGCGTATGACGCGGGGGCGATTTACGGCGGGCTGATTTTTGTCGATTCATCTCCACGAGTTGTCAGCGTAGAACAGGCGCGCGAGGTGATAGCGGCAGCGCCGCTCAGCTATGTCGGCGTTTTCCGCAATGCGGATATCACGGACGTGGCGGCAAAAGCCGACGCTTTATCCCTGAGCGCGGTCCAGCTCCACGGTGATGAAGATCAGGCGTATATAGACGCTCTGCGTACCGTGCTGGCACCGCAGGTGCAGATCTGGAAAGCCCAGAGCGTAGGCGACACCCTGCCAGCGCGTAATCTTACTCATGTTGATAAATACGTGCTGGATAACGGCCAGGGCGGCACAGGTCAGCGTTTTGACTGGTCGCTGCTGAATGGTGAAAAGCTGGACAACGTCCTGCTGGCGGGCGGATTAAGCCCGGATAACTGCGTTGAAGCCGCCAAAACGGGCTGCGCAGGCCTCGATTTCAATTCAGGCGTAGAGTCGCAACCGGGTATCAAAGATGCCAGCAAGCTGGCCTCGGTATTTAAAACTCTGCGTGCATATTAAGGAAGAGAAGATGACGACATTACTAAACCCTTATTTTGGTGAGTTCGGTGGGATGTACGTCCCGCAAATCCTGATGCCCGCTCTGCGCCAGCTGGAAGAGGCGTTTGTCAGCGCGCAGAAGGATCCGGCATTTCAGGCTGAATTTACTGACCTGCTGAAAAACTATGCTGGTCGTCCAACGGCGCTGACCAAGTGTCGTAACCTGACCGAAGGCACCAAAACGACGCTGTACCTCAAGCGTGAAGATTTGCTGCACGGCGGCGCGCACAAAACTAACCAGGTGTTGGGTCAGGCGCTGCTCGCCAAACGTATGGGTAAAACCGAAATCATCGCCGAGACCGGCGCGGGTCAACACGGTGTGGCCTCTGCTCTCGCCAGCGCCCTGCTCGGTCTGAAATGCCACATTTATATGGGCGCAAAAGACGTTGAACGTCAGTCGCCGAACGTGTTCCGTATGCGTCTGATGGGTGCAGAAGTGATCCCGGTTCACAGTGGTTCAGCCACGCTGAAAGATGCCTGTAACGAAGCGCTGCGCGACTGGTCTGGCAGCTATGAAACCGCGCACTATATGCTCGGTACCGCTGCGGGCCCGCACCCGTTCCCGACTATCGTACGTGAATTCCAGCGCATGATTGGTGAAGAGACCAAAGCGCAGATCCTTGAAAAAGAGGGTCGACTGCCGGATGCGGTGATCGCCTGCGTCGGCGGTGGATCTAACGCTATCGGCATGTTTGCCGATTTCATCGACGACACCCGCGTTGGCCTGATTGGCGTTGAGCCTGCTGGTCATGGAATTGAAACGGGTGAGCATGGTGCGCCACTGAAGCATGGCCGCGTTGGGATCTACTTCGGTATGAAGTCCCCGATGATGCAGACCGACGAAGGCCAGATTGAAGAATCATACTCTATCTCAGCGGGCCTGGATTTCCCGTCGGTTGGGCCACAGCATGCGTACCTGAACAGCATTGGTCGTGCGGATTATGTTTCCATTACCGATGATGAAGCGCTGGAAGCATTTAAAACATTGTGTCGCAGCGAAGGGATTATCCCGGCGCTGGAGTCATCTCACGCACTGGCACACGCGCTGAAAATGATGAAAGAAAACCCGGAGAAAGAGCAGCTGCTGGTGGTTAACCTTTCCGGTCGCGGTGACAAAGATATCTTCACCGTTCACGATATTCTGAAAGCACGAGGGGAAATCTGATGGAACGTTACGATAACGCATTTGCAGAACTGAAATCCCGCCAGGAAGGCGCGTTCGTTCCCTTCGTTACCCTGGGCGACCCGGGCCCGGAACAGTCGCTGAGGATTATTGATGCCCTGATTGAAGCCGGTGCCGATGCGCTGGAGCTGGGTATCCCGTTCTCTGACCCGCTGGCGGATGGCCCAACCATTCAGAATGCGACGCTGCGCGCCTTTGCGGCGGGCGTAACGCCAACCCAGTGCTTTGAGATGCTGGCCGCCATTCGACAGAAACACCCGACAATCCCAATCGGCCTGCTAATGTACGCCAACCTGGTGTTTAACCGCGGGATCGATGAGTTCTATGCCGAGTGCGCACGCGTAGGTGTTGATTCTGTACTGGTGGCGGATGTGCCGGTTGAGGAATCTGCACCGTTTCGCCAGGCAGCAATGCGCCACAACGTTGCCCCGATTTTCATCTGCCCACCGAATGCTGATGACGAGCTGCTGCGCCAGATTGCCTCTTACGGTCGCGGGTATACCTACCTGCTCTCCCGTGCGGGCGTGACCGGTGCCGAAAATAAAGCCGCACTGCCGCTGCATCATCTGGTAGAAAAGCTGGCTGAATACCATGCCGCACCGCCGCTGCAGGGATTCGGGATTTCCTCTCCTGAACAGGTCTCGGCAGCGATTGAAGCAAAAGCAGCAGGGGCGATTTCCGGCTCGGCTATTGTCAAAATCATCGAGAAGAACGTTGATAAGCCCGAGCAGATGCTGGCCGAACTGAAAACATTCGTAAGCGCAATGAAAGCCGCAACCCGAAGAGCATAACCCCTTCGCCGTCTGGCAACTCCGCCAGACGGTTCCCTTCTTCTTTTTATACTCCCTCTTCACTTTACAGCATTAATATCAACTGCAATAAATAGCAAACTAATACTTAATTACCCACTTCACTAAACAGGCAGTCAACAATATCGTTTTGTCGATTTACTTATTATAAGGAAAGTATAATGTATGCACATGTTTGCTATTGTAATAATATTTGGACAACATGTTGAGAAATTTCATTTTTGGCTGGGAAGAATGTGACCTGAGTATTTACCGTCAGGCATATGCTACTTATGGCGGTAGTGTATGCACACATCCGGATGTGCTAACTTATCTTTCGAGCAAACGAAATAAAGAAATCAAGTTCTTTTGCAGAAAAAAAGATGGCATTGTCGTTTCATCAATTTATTCTATTAATGGGTCACTGAATCTCTACTCAAAATCACATCCTTTTGTTTTTGAGGATATAATTTTACCCAGCGCCACCCATTCAAAATCCTTTCTTCCCGTCAGGACGAAAAAGCTTTCACCACTACAGAAAAGTTCATTCATCAACTCCTTCAGCAGTAAAATGCTGAATGATGAGATATGTCACATGAAACCGCTATTTTCTACAAAAACGGTTAGAAAAAGAAATGGGGAAAGGAGTCGTTTTCTCAAGCTTGGAGGTGAAATACTGGATGTGAACAATCTTTCCACTGACGAGATTTGCGACAGTTACATAGACTTGTTTAATGTTCGCTGGCGCGGCAAAGTATCGCCCTACCCAAGAGAAAATCTACTGGATGCCATTAATAGCTTGAGACATATGATTTTTGGATCCGCACTCGCAATCAATAAGAAAATCATAGCCATTGATTTAATATTTAAAACCGAATGCCCCGGGTGGATTTACTTCGACGACATCAATGGAGGATACGACCCTCAATACAACAATATTGGTGCGGGAAGCATCTTGCTTTGGGAAAATTATAATCGAGCCAGAGAACTGTGTGAGCAGAATGAGAAAAAAATCATTTTCTCTCTTGGGAAATACTTCAGCGGAATGGAGTATAAAAAACAGTGGTGCAACATTAGTCCATTGAGGTGTGTATTTTAATTACGTTTTGATGAAAAACCTCACGCTCACCTACTATAGTTAATCTATTGTCCCTTCACAAACACACTCACATTATGCTCTTTTCTGTCAGATCTTATTTTCACGGGCGCATGCGGTTAATGCTCGCCATTTTGGCCGGAGTAACCTGCTTTGTAGCCCTTCCCCCTGATCTGGGATATCTGCAACGGCTGCTGATAGGCTGGAATGTGCTGGCGTGGCTATATCTGTGCTTTATGTGGTTTCGTATGTTACGTACTGATGTGCGGGATATTCCGCATATTGCCAAAATGCAGGATGAGAGCGCGGGGCTGGTGCTGGGCATGGTGATAATCGGCTGCCTGGCCAGCATTCTGGCGATCCTCATTGAGCTAACCTCACTCAAGCACCTCACCGGATCGCCGCGCGTGCTGCATCTGCTGTTGACGGGCACCACGCTGGCCGTTTCCTGGGCCTTACTGCCCACCTCATTTGCGATGCATTACGCTCACCACCATTACCTGCACCGAACTAAAGACGTCATACCCATGATTTTTCCAGAAAAACCGGAGGAACCCGGTTACTGGGATTTTCTTTATTTTTCGTTCACCATCGCGGTAGCGTCACAAACTGCCGATGTGGCGACCGGTACCACCGACATGCGGCAAATTACGTTGCTCCAGTCGGTGATTTCTTTTGTTTTCAATCTGGCGATTCTGGGTCTGTCAGTAAACGTTGGAGCCGGGCTACTGAGCTAAACCCATCTGAATTTCCGCATCGAAGAAACAACTCAGTATAACCGGTGTTCAGTGCTATCTCTGTTCCGAAGTCGTGCTGCCGTTGGGTGAGCAGCACGGTTTAATGATTGAGGTCATAAAAACAGGCAGTATTTTGGAGAGCAGTTTTGGAGAAACAAAAAACGTTATATATTCCAGTCCGTTAAATCAACATACTCCTTCTGAGTTCAGAGGCTTTCTCATGTCATGGCAATACTTTAAACAGACTTACCTGGTTAAGTTCTGGTCACCTGTACCGGCCGTTATCGCGGCGGGGATCCTTTCTACCTACTATTTCGGCATTACCGGCACCTTCTGGGCCGTCACCGGCGAGTTCACGCGCTGGGGTGGGCAACTGCTACAACTGGCTGGGGCACATACCGAAGAGTGGGGTTACTTTAAACTCATTCATCTGGACGGCACACCGCTCACCCGCATTGATGGGATGATGATCATGGGTATGTTCGGCGGATGTTTAGCTGCGGCGCTATGGGCAAATAACGTCAAGCTGAGGCTGCCTAAAAGCCGAATCCGTATTCTGCAGGCGATTGTCGGCGGCATGATTGCCGGCTTCGGCGCGCGTCTGGCGATGGGGTGCAACCTTGCCGCCTTCTTCACTGGTATTCCTCAGTTTTCACTGCATGCCTGGTTTTTTGCTGTCGCCACGGCCATCGGCTCTTACTTTGGCGCAAAATTTACCCTTCTCCCGTTGTTCCGTATTCCGGTCAAAATGGTCAAGGTGAGTGCGGCTTCTCCACTGACGCAAAAGCCCTCTCAGGCCCGTCGCCGCTTCCGCCTGGGTATGTTGGTCTTTTTCGCCATGCTGGCGTGGGCGCTGTGTACAGCCCTGAACCAGCCGAAACTCGGTCTGGCGATGCTGTTTGGCGTGGGTTTTGGCCTTCTCATTGAACGCGCACAGATCTGCTTTACTTCGGCGTTTCGCGATATGTGGATCACCGGCCGCACGATGATGGCGAAAGCGATTATCGCCGGGATGGCGGTCAGTGCCATCGGTATCTTCAGCTATGTTCAGTTGGGGGTCGAACCGAAAATCATGTGGGCAGGTCCTAACGCGGTGATTGGCGGTCTGCTGTTTGGCTTCGGGATCGTGCTGGCTGGCGGGTGTGAAACCGGCTGGATGTACCGCGCCGTTGAGGGTCAGGTGCATTACTGGTGGGTGGGTCTGGGAAATGTTATCGGCTCGACGATACTGGCTTACTTCTGGGACGACCTCTCCCCTGTGCTTGCCACCAACTGGGACAAGGTGAATCTGCTGAGCACCTTCGGCCCCCTCGGCGGTCTGCTGGTCACTTATGGTCTGCTGCTGGCAGCCTTTTTACTGGTTGTCGCACAGGAAAAACGTTTCTTCCGCAGAGCCACTGTTAAAACCCAAACGCAGGAGAATGCCGCATGAAAGAGATCGTGCCTGATTATCGCCTGGATATGGTCGGCGAACCCTGCCCCTATCCGGCAGTTGCCACACTTGAAGCGCTTCCGCAGCTCAAAAAAGGTGAAATTCTGGAAGTGGTGAGTGACTGTCCGCAGTCCATCAACAATATTCCGCTGGATGCCAAAAACCACGGTTACACGGTGTTAGATATCCAGCAGGACGGACCGACCATCCGCTATTTAATTCAGAAATAATGCTGTCACGGACGCCCCTATCTGGGGTGTCTCTCCCACCTCAAAACCTGCCTTATATCCCACTTTGGCCGCGAATACAGTGAATGTCATTACAACAGCACTACACTTTAGGTGGATAAAAAACAAACAGGAGGTGTGGCATGTTTAATTCGATTCTTGTTCCTGTCGATATCTCTGAGAGTCGCCTGACCGAACAGGTGATCCCTTATGTACAGGCAAACGCAGCAATCAGTAACGGTAAAGTTCATTTTCTGACGGTCGTTCCCTCTTTACCCTACTACTCCTCTCTTGGGCTGGCCTATTCCGTTGAGATGCCAAAACTTGCGGAAATACAGCAGGAGGCGCTGGAGAAACTTAATGAGATGGTTAAGCAGTTCAATCTGCCCGCAGACCGCGTTCAGACACATGCCATTTCAGGCGCGCCTAAAGATCAGATCCTGAAACTGGCCGACAGTATCAACGCAGACCTGATCATTATTGCCTCTCATCGGCCTGATATTACTACCTATCTCTTAGGCTCAAACGCGGCAGTCGTTGTCCGCCACGCAAAATGTCCGGTGCTGGTTGTGCGCTAGGGGAAATTCCGCAGAAAGACTGGCCGTTTTATGGCCAGTCTCAGGTGATGAAATTAGAAACGATAACCCGCGGAGAACATAAATACCCACGGGTCCAGGCGAGTACTGATACTTTGCTGTTGACCGCCTGCTTTGAAGCGTACGTCCGTATCAATATCCATGTACCAGACTGAGGCGTTAATTAACCAGTCACGGTTAATCAGATAATCAAGACCTACCTGCCCGGCCATGCCCCAGGAATCTTTCAGACTGAGGTCTGACAGACCCGCCTCTTTACCGGTATCGTTAAATTTCTCATCAAAGAAGGTTGTGTAGTTCACACCGGCGCCAATATACGGACGCACTTTGCTGCTGGCATCGCCAAAGTACCACTGCGCCATCAACGTTGGTGGTAAATGATGAACTGTGGCGATATCGCCAGTCGGCCCAAGGCCAACGCGATGGCGGAATGGCGTCGCAGCCAGAAGCTCAACACCAATGTTATCCGTCGCCATATAAGTAAACGTTAAACCTAACTGGGTATTATTACTGACGTTAAAACCGCCCATCCCCAGCACATTGTCGGAACCTTCAGTAGGGCGAACCGTAGCCGAACCGGCACGAATAAAGAATTCGCCTGCTTCATGCGCATACGCGCCGCCAGAGAGACTGCTTAATACAAGGGCTGCCACCGCTAATTTTTTCATATCCGCTCCATCGTTGTGGTTTTAATCGCGGGTGAGAATATACTCATAAATGAGTAATAAGTGATCTGCCACAGATCACATTAAAACCAGTAACTTAACATTCATTGATCTGGATTAATTTTTTGTTGCGCACCCAAAACCAATAAGTTGTCTCCATGTCAATTTTTGGCATTTCACGGTTACAAAATTTTCCCTTTTCCCCCTCTTGCTCTTCCTCTGGTGGCTGGATAATTTATCGCTCTCACAAGTTGATTTGATGCGTTCTTCTTTTGCAGGTGTGCCATGAGTGATATGAACCCGTGCATGACGTGCGGAGCCTGTTGTGCGTATTTTCGAGTCTCTTTCTACTGGGCCGAAGCCAGCGATGGCGGCGGTGCCGTTCCGGTTCATCTCACTGAGCCGCTAACGCCTTTTCTGCGCTGCATGAGTGGCACCAACCAAAAACAGGTCCGCTGTGCAGCGCTACAGGGTGAGCCCGGGGTTTCGACCCGATGTTCCATCTATGAGGATCGCCCCAGCCCGTGCAGGGAATTTGCCATGTCGGGGGAAGATGGGCAGGTCAACGAAGCCTGTAACCGCGCACGCGCGCGCGTTGGATTACCGCCGCTTTACAAAGATATGCTTTTCCATACAAGCCTTGATGCTGCCACAGCAGGTGCATCCGGTGTACAATTGCCGGCTAATTAACACCTGCAATACTCAAGGAGAGTGCATGTCTATCACGGCGAAGTCTGTCTACCGTGACACGGGAAACTTTTTCCGCAATCAGTTCATTACCTTTTTACTGATCGCGTTGCTATGCGCCTTTATCACGGTGGTGCTTGGCCATGCGTTCTCACCAAGTGAAGAACAAATTGCCAGCCTGAGCCAGGGCGACCACCTTGCAGGAAGCGTAGGGTTGTTTGAACTGGTACAAAACATGACGCCTGAGCAGCAACAAATTCTGCTGCGGGCTTCCGCTGCATCCACTTTCTCAGGTCTGATTGGTAATGCGGTGCTGGCCGGTGGCGTTCTGCTAATGATTCAACTGGTGTCGGCGGGGCATCGGGTCAGCGCTTTACGGGCGATTGGAGCCAGCGCACCGGTCTTACCTAAGCTGTTTATCCTGATTTTCTTAACCACCCTGCTGGTGCAGATGGGGATTATGCTGGTCGTGGTACCGGGTGTGTTGCTGGCTATCGTGCTCGCTTTTGCCCCAGTGATGATTGTGCAGGATAAAATGGGGATTTTTACCGCAATGCGCAGCAGCATCAGGCTGGCATGGGCTAATATGCGTCTGGTGGCGCCCGCCGTGATCGGCTGGCTGCTGGCTAAAACGCTCTTGTTATTGTTTGCGCCGAATTTTGCGGTGTTAACGCCAAACGTAGGTGCGGTAGTCGCGAATACGCTAAGCAACCTGATTTCAGCGGTACTGCTGGTTTATCTGTTCCGCCTGTATATGTTAATTCGTCAGTAATCCTGATGTCGGGTGCCTTATCGGACCCGGCTCAACACAGAAGATGGAATCACAGAATGAAGCAGTTTCTTGATTTTTTACCGCTCGTCGTCTTTTTCGCGTTTTATAAGCTTTACGACATTTATGCCGCCACCACGGCATTGATCGTTGCAACTGCGGTTGTGCTGATCTACAGCTGGGTTCGCTATCGTAAAGTGGAAAAGATGGCACTGGTGACGTTTGTCCTGGTAGCCGTATTCGGTGGGCTAACCCTCTTCTTCCACAATGATGAATTTATCAAGTGGAAAGTCACTGTGATCTACGCCCTGTTTGCAGGTGCATTACTGATCAGCCAGTGGGTAATGAAAAAACCACTGATCCAGCGCATGCTGGGCAAAGAGCTGACGCTACCGCAGGAAGTATGGTCCCGCCTGAATATTGCCTGGGCGGTATTCTTTATTCTTTGTGGACTTGCCAATATCTATATCGCCTTCTGGCTGCCGCAGAATATCTGGGTCAACTTTAAGGTCTTCGGCCTGACCGCGCTGACGCTTATCTTTACGTTGTTAAGCGGTGTATACATCTATCGTCATATGCCACAGGACGACAACCACTGATTAATGACTGACCAGAACGTCAACGACAGGCGTTCTGGTCTATTCTCTCCGCACGCGAATCATAGTAGCATCCCGCCTGAAGTCTTCCGTTATGAGTTAAAACAATGACAACAACTAACGCCCCTCAGGGCGAACTGGTTTTACGCACACTGGCAATGCCCGCTGACACCAATGCCAATGGCGATATTTTTGGCGGCTGGCTGATGTCGCAGATGGATATGGGCGGTGCAATTCTGGCAAAAGAGATCGCCCATGGACGCGTGGTGACCGTGAGAGTGGATGGCATGACCTTCCTGCGTCCGGTTGCGGTGGGTGATGTGGTTTGCTGTTACGCGCGTTGCGTCAAACGCGGCAACACCTCCATTTCGATCAATATAGAAGTATGGGTCAAGAAGGTCTCTTCAGAACCGATTGGCCAGCGTTATAAAGCGACAGAAGCGCTGTTTATTTATGTCGCAGTGGATAGCGAAGGGAAACCTCGTCAACTTCCGCAAGCCTGATAGACCGAAAAAAAGCCTCCATACGGAGGCTTCTCTTATTCCATCTGTGCCCCGCCATTCAGACGGAAAACAATATTCACTATCAACCCGTTTCCCGGTTTTCCAGCTTCGTATCGCCATCTGCGCATCGCGGATTTCACTTCTCGCTCAAACATATTAGAAGGTTGAGCAGATAATATTTCCACATTATCAACACGACCATCCGCAGTGACGTCGAATTTTACCCTTACGCGCCCTTCAATACGTAATGCCTGAGCTCGAGCAGGATACTGAGGCTGGTTACGACTCAGTGCTCGCGGGCCTGCTGGCGCCGATACTGTCGGCTTAGCGGTTGTCGCCGTGTTGTTCATTGCCGGACGTGAAGGTGCCGCATTCTCTACTGTCTGGGTGGCGCGCGGCTCAACCGGACGCTCTTCGCGTTTCGGACGTTCCTCAACGTTCTTCACCGGCTTTGGCTTCGGCTTAGGCTTTGGCTCCGGTTTAGGTTTGTGGATCACCACAGGTGCTTCCTTCGGCGGCTCCGGAATCGGCTCGGGCTCCGGCTCAGGTTCAGCAACTGGCTGTGGCGGCGCAGGCGCAGCCTGCGGTGGTTCGAGATCCGCTGGTGAAACCATCGTCACAGAAATCGGCTGCGCGGGCGCGGGCATTTCAATAACCTGATGAACCGAGGTATAGAGCAAACCCGCCACGACGGCACCGTGAATAACGACAGAAAGCAGCGTCGGCCAGGGAAAGCGGCGAGGTAAATCAAGGGTCATCGCAGTCATAATCATCAACGTTAAAAAATCGAACATTGATTTTAAATGCAAATAGCAATCATATTCAATAAGACACTTTGTTCTGGCGCAATTTAAGCGCAGGAGAGGCCAAAAAAGGGGCATTCAGATCAGGGTATTAACATTGTTTTTATCTTTGCATTGCAGTCAATTGCCCTTTCACATAACGTAACTGACACTTTTAACGGTTAAGGAGCTTCACCGTGCTTTACGTGATTTACTCTGAAGATGTCGCGGATTCCCTCGAGAAACGTCTGTCTGTTCGCCCTGCCCATCTGGCACGCTTACAGCTGCTGCAGGATGAAGGTCGATTACTGACCGCCGGCCCAATGCCAGCAGTCGACAGCAATGATCCGGGTGCCGCTGGTTTTTCTGGCTCCACGGTTATTGCCGAGTTTGAATCTCAGGAAGCGGCTCAGGCCTGGGCTGATGCAGACCCATACGTTGCGGCCGGTGTGTATGCAAAGGTGACCGTTCGCCCTTATAAGAAAGTATTCTGATACAAAAAAGGCTCCGTCACCGGAGCCTTTTTGGCAATTAATGCAGCGATGCTAACCTTGCCGCAAACCCGACAAACAGCAGCCCTATCAGCCCGTTCCCCAGTTTTGCCAGTTTCTTTTTGGTTTTCAGGTAACGCGTGACAAACGCCCCAGAGAAGATCAGGAAGCTCATATACATAAAGCTAATCAGCTCGAGGGTGGTAGCGAGGATCAGGAAAGAGGTCCCCGTATTTTCCGCATTCACGTCGATAAACTGCACGAAGAACGAGACGTAGAACAGAATCGCTTTTGGATTCGTGAGGCTCAACACCAGCGAACGTTTCATGATCATGCTGGCGGGCTCGGCGCCGCTCTCGTGGGCATGATTCTTACGGGTGATCACCGACCAGAGCATTTTGCCCCCCAGCCAGAGCAGATAAAAAGCCCCGAGATAGCGCACGATGTTAAACAGTACCGGCGTGGTCTGGATTAATGCCGCAACACCCGCCCAGGCCAGAAACATCAGTACCGCATCGCCGATAAATACACCTGTCGCGGCGAGGTACCCTTTTTTAACGCCGTGACCAATCCCGGTTTGAGCACAAACAGGGTATTCGGCCCAGGTACCAGCACGATAAAAAATGCGCCTACAACGTACGTCCAGAAATTCAGTACACCAAACTCCGCAAACACTTCTCCCTCCTTTTGCTAAAAACAACGGGAATATCGCTGCAAAAACGCTATTCCTAAAAATCAGACGCTATAAAATCAGTGGGCACCTTGCGGTGCCCTCATGGTTATCAGATATCCTGGACTGCGAACAGCAACGCGTTGCGGTGCCGGGTCATTCCACATTTTCTGATGGCGTGAATACGCATATTGCGGCGGGATTGTGCTTCCAGCCAACGTGCCTTGCGACGACTCACCTGTCGCAACATGCGCCAGCGCCCTACTTCAGTTCTACTGCGCTTCATGTCTACAACTCTTTCTCTAACAGAGATGCCATTATAAACCCAACACTACAGCAAACCAGCGCTTTTACCTGGCGTTTTTATTTGCCAGATGAATCCTGATGCGTACACTCATAACAATACGCTTTCAAAAGGATTTTTTAACCTATGACAACCTTCTACACCGTGGTGAGTTGGCTGGTCATTCTGGGATACTGGCTGTTAATCGCGGGTGTGACATTACGCATCCTGATGAAGCGCAGAGCCGTACCCTCTGCCATGGCCTGGCTTCTGATAATCTACATCCTCCCGCTGGTAGGGATCATTGCCTATCTCTCTTTCGGTGAGCTTCATCTGGGCAAGCGCCGCGCCGAGCGTGCCCGCGCCATGTGGCCCTCGACCGCGAAGTGGCTTAACGACCTTAAAGCCTGCAAACATATTTTTGCCGAAGAGAACAGCAGTGTTGCCGCGTCGCTGTTTAAACTTTGCGAGCGCCGTCAGGGGATTGGCGGTGTCAAAGGCAATCAGCTCCAGTTGCTGACCACTTCTGACGATGTTATGCAGGCGTTGATCCGCGATATTCAATTGGCTCGCCATAACATTGAGATGGTGTTTTACATCTGGCAGCCCGGTGGTATGGCCGATCAGGTTGCTGAATCCCTGATGGCCGCAGCACGTCGGGGCATTCACTGCCGACTGATGCTGGACTCTGCAGGCAGCGTGGCATTTTTCCGCAGCCCGTGGGCGGGCATGATGCGTAATGCCGGTATCGAAGTGGTTGAGGCGCTGAAGGTTAACCTCCTGCGTGTCTTTTTGCGCCGGATGGATCTCCGCCAGCACCGTAAGATGATCATGATCGATAACTATATTGCCTACACCGGCAGTATGAACATGGTCGACCCACGCTTCTTTAAACAGGATTCGGGAGTTGGGCAATGGGTTGATTTGATGGCAAGAATGGAGGGGCCGATTGCCACCTCTATGGGTATCGTTTACTCATGCGACTGGGAGATTGAAACCGGTAAACGTATTCTGCCACCACCACCGGACGGCAATATTATGCCGTTTGAAGAGGCCAGCGGGCACACCATTCATACGATTGCATCCGGGCCAGGCTTCCCTGAAGATTTGATTCATCAGGCGCTGCTGACGGCAACCTACTCAGCCCGTGAATACCTGATCATGACCACGCCATACTTTGTCCCCAGCGATGACCTGCTGCACGCAATCTGTACGGCGGCGCAACGTGGTGTCGACGTAAGTATCATTTTGCCACGCAAAAATGACTCCCTACTGGTAGGCTGGGCCAGCCGGGCATTCTTTAGCGAACTGTTGGCCGCAGGGGTGAAAATTTATCAGTTTGAAGGCGGATTACTCCATACCAAGAGCGTTCTCGTCGACGGTGAGCTGAGCCTGGTAGGCACGGTAAACCTGGATATGCGGAGTCTGTGGCTCAATTTTGAAATCACGCTGGTGATTGATGACGCCGGTTTTGGCGGTGACCTGGCGGCAGTCCAGGATGATTATATCTCCCGCTCGCGACTGCTGGATGCCAGACTGTGGGTAAAACGTCCAATGTGGCAGAGAATTGCCGAACGACTGTTTTACTTCTTTAGTCCGTTGCTGTAAAACGTGCCCAACGATGTTAAACAGGTAGTCATCATGGAAATGGATCTGAACAATCGCCTGACCGAAGACGAAACGCTCGAGCAGGCCTATAACATTTTTCTCGAACTGGCGGTTGATAACCTCGATCCCGCAGACGTGATCCTCTTTAATCTGCAGTTCGAAGAGCGCGGCGGTGCCGAATTGTTCGACCCTTCAGAAGACTGGGCTGAGCATGTGGATTTCGACCTTAATCCTGACTTCTTTGCCGAAGTAGTGATTGGGCTGGCCGATGAAGATGGCGGCGAAATAAATGACATCTTCGCCCGCGTCCTGCTGTGCCGCGAGAAAGACCACAAACTGTGCCATATCCTCTGGCGCGAATAGTAAAAAAGGCTGCGATTGCAGCCTTTTTTATTTAATCCGGTAATTCGCTTCCGCAGCGGTTACAAAACCGTGCGCTGTGTTCATGCTCACCCTGATGACAATTCGGGCATTTGCGCTGCTGTTTGCGACTCTGAAAGGCACTGCTCATATGTGTGGTAATGAGCCCTGTCGGGATTGCAATCACCGAATAGCCAATCAGGATCAGCACTGATGCCACAATACGTCCCAATGGGGTATGCGGTGTGATATCACCATAACCCACGGTCGTCACGGTCACGATGGCCCAATAGACCGAGGCATTAAGCGTCGTGAAGCCATATTTTGGCCCTTCTATCAGATACATCAGCGCGCCGAAAACAATCATGACGATGGCAATAAATGAATAGAACAGAATAAGCTGGTGCCGTGCGCTGACTATCGCGCTCCAGAACACGTGCAATGACGGCATAAAACGCAGTAATTTAAGGATACGTAATACCCGAATGACGCGCATCGCTCGTCAGGCAAAGACGTAACTCAGGCTAATTTCCGGCCACAGCCACATCACATAGAGCGGCAGGATGGTCGCTAAATCAATAAATCCCCAAAAGCTGAAAACATATCTGGCCGGGTTGGGCCAGCAAATGACTCTCAGGCAATATTCCGCGGTAAAGACCAGGGTAATCGCCAACTCAAGCCAGACAAAAATATGCCACTCGTCAAACGTCAGGTGGTATTGCGTCCCGACACCAGACTCAATAAAGATCACAACCACGCTGAGCAGCGCAAATAAACCACAGAGGCCTTCGAAGCGTCTCCCGGTTACGGTTTCAGGATCGAATAAAAAATGGTAAAGCCGCCGACGGGCGGGCGTGATTAAAAGCGACACAGTAACCTCGCAAAAAATAAGGGCTGACATCATGTCAGCCCTTGCGATTATAACGGGTCTACTTTCAGGCAGGAAACCGCATGTCGGAAACTGCCTTCCAGAACCGGTCGCGTTTTCGCACATTCCGGCCCGGCCATTGGGCATCTCGTACGGAAGACGCAGCCCGACGGCGGGTTAATCGGTGAGGGTAATTCCCCTTCCAGAAGCTGAATCGTTTTATTCTTTTCCAGATCGGGATCGGGGATCGGTACTGCGGACATCAGCGCTTTGGTATAAGGGTGCAACGGGTTGTGGTACACCTCATCATAGGTGCCCAGCTCCACTGCATGGCCTAAGTACATTACCAGTACGCGGTCCGAGATGTGTTTCACCACGGCCAGATCGTGCGCGATAAAAATGAGTGACAGCCCCATTTCACGCTGCAGTTTCTGCAGCAGGTTGACCACCTGTGCCTGAATGGATACGTCCAGCGCGGAGACGGGCTCATCACAGATGATCAGCTTCGGTTCGAGGATCAACGCACGTGCAATACCAATACGCTGACACTGGCCGCCTGAGAATTCGTGCGGGTAGCGGTTGATAAGGTTAGGCAACAGGCCAACTTTCATCATCATCGCCTTCACGCGATCGCGAACTTCCTGACGAGCCATCTTCGGATGATAAGTACGCAGCGGCTCGGCAATAATCTCACCGATGGTCATACGCGGGTTCAATGATGCCAGTGGATCCTGGAAAATCATCTGGATATCACTACGCACGTCACGCCACTCGTCAGGCTTCATCCCCAACAAGTCTTTACCCAGCCAGGCCACTTTGCCGCCGGTGGCTTTTACCAGACCAATAATGGCGCGCGCGAAGGTGGATTTACCGCAGCCAGACTCCCCTACCACGCCCAGGGTTTCGCCTTCGTACAAACGCAGCGTGACACCATCGACCGCTTTCAGGGTCTTAGATGGTTGCCAGAACCACTGTTTACCGTCTTTGATGTCAAAATGCACTTTAAGGTCAGCGATTTCGAGCAGCACATTGCGTTTTTCATCTAATGCGTTCATACCAACTCCTCCTGCGGCTTAAAGCAGGCGCGCAGGCGGCCTGGTGCAAACGCTTCCAGCGGCGGAGCGCTGTTGCAGATTTCCATCGCATGCGGGCAACGCGGCTGGAACGGACAACCTTTCGGCAGACGCAGCAGGTTTGGCGGGTTACCCGGAATGGTGAGCAGAGATTCCCCTTCCGCATCGAGACGCGGTACCGCATTCAACAGACCAATTGAGTACGGGTGGGCTGGGTGATAGAACACATCACGCGCGTTGCCATATTCCATGGTACGGCCGGCATACATCACCAGCACTTTGTCACAGATGCCCGCCACAACGCCAAGGTCGTGGGTGATCATGATGATCGCTGTGTTGAACTCGCGCTTAAGCTCGTTTAACAGGGTCATGATTTGTGCCTGAACGGTGACGTCCAGCGCGGTGGTGGGTTCATCAGCAATCAGCAGTTTTGGCCGGCACAGCAACGCCATCGCAATCATCACACGCTGACGCATGCCACCAGAAAATTCGTGCGGGAACATACGCATGCGCTTACGGGCTTCCGGCATTTTCACCGCATCCAGCATTTTGACTGACTCTTCAAACGCTTCCGCTTTGCCCAGACCTTTGTGCAGCATCAGGACTTCCATCAGCTGCTCGCCAACACGCATGTACGGGTTCAGCGAAGTCATCGGATCCTGGAAAATCATCGAGATCTGCTCGGCACGCAGCTTGTTCAGCTCATGTTCCGGCAGGTTGAGGATTTCACGTCCGTTGAATTTCGCGGAACCTCCGATAACACCGTTTGCAGCCAGCAGTCCCATCAACGCAAATGCAGTCTGGGATTTTCCGGAACCAGATTCACCAACAATCCCCAGCGTTTCACCTGCACGCAGGTCGAAGTTGAGATCGTTAACGGCGGTTACGTCTCCGTCCGGGGTTTTAAAGGTTACACGGAGATCTTTCACATCCAGCAGAAGTTTGCTCTGCTGTTGCGCCTGCGGCGCAGCGGCCGTTTCAATAATTGTCATGACGGCGCTCCTTAACGGTCTTTCGGGTCGAGGGCATCACGCAGGCCATCGCCGATAAAGTTGAAACAAAACAGGGTAACGACCAGGAAACCCGCCGGATAAAGCAGTAACCACGGAGAGACTTCCATGGAGTTTGCACCATCACTCAGGAGTGCACCCCAGCTGCTCAGAGGCTCTTGCGTACCCAGCCCCAGGAAGCTCAGGAAGGATTCAAACAGAATCATGCTTGGTACCAGCAGTGAAGCATAAACCACCACCACCCCCAGCACGTTAGGAACGATATGGCGAACCACAATATTACCGATTGATACGCCACCCACCTGCGCGGCTTCGATAAACTCTTTGCGTTTGAGGCTCAGTGTCTGTCCGCGGACAATACGCGCCATATCCAGCCAGGAAACCATCCCGATAGCCACGAAAATCAACAGGATGTTCTGGCCAAAGAAGGTCACCAACAGGATAACGAAGAACATGAACGGGAAGGAGTTCAGGATTTCCAGCAGACGCATCATCACGGAGTCCACTTTACCGCCAAGGTAGCCTGAGAGTGAGCCATAGAGCGTGCCCACAATCACCGCCACCAGTGCAGCAGCGATACCGACCATCAGCGAAATACGGCCTCCGATAGCGACTCGTACCAGCAGATCGCGTCCGGAGGAATCCGTACCAAAATAGTGTCCGGACTCCATATCAGGTGCACTGGACATCATGCCCCAGTCGGTGTCGAAATAGGTAAATTGCGACAGCATCGGCGCCAGGGTCACAAACAGCGCGATGATCACCAGTACGGCCAGACTGGCTACCGCGGCACGGTTGTGCATAAAGCGGCGACGCGCGTCCTGCCAGAGGCTACGACCTTCTACTTCCAGTTTTTCACTGAAGTTTTCCAGCGCCTCGCTGTTTTTCTTACTCAACATCATGGCGTGCTCCAGTTAGTAACGGATTTTCGGGTCGATGACGGCATACAGCACATCGACAATTGCGTTAAAGAGAATGGTCAGCGCACCAACGAGAATGGTCAGGCTCAGTACCAGCGAATAGTCGCGGTTGAGCGCGCCATTTACGAACAGTTGACCAATACCCGGCAGACCGTAGATCGTTTCGATAACCATTGAGCCAGTGATGATACCGACGAATGCCGGCCCCATGTAGGAGAGCACAGGCAACAGCGCCGGTTTGAGCGCGTGGCGGAAGATAATCCGACGCATCGGCAGCCCTTTAGCGCGCGCGGTTCGAATGAAGTTCGAATGCAACACTTCGATCATTGAACCACGGGTGATACGCGCAATGCTGGCGATGTACGCCAGAGATAATGCCACCATCGGCAAAATCATGAACTTTAACGCCCCGCCGTTCCAGCCACCGCCAGGTAGCCATTTCAGCGTGATGGCAAATATCATCACCAGTAACGGCGCGACAACGAAGCTGGGTATGACTACCCCAGTCATCGCCACCCCCATTACGGTATAATCCCATTTGGTATTTTGTTTAAGCGCGGCGATAACGCCTGCAGTCACCCCGAGAACAACGGCCAGCAAAAATGCCGCAGCACCCAGCTTTGCCGATACAGGGAAGCTGGAAGCCACCAGGTCGTTAACGGAATAGTCTTTATATTTGAATGACGGTCCAAAATCACCGTGAGCCAGCTGCTTCAGATAATTGAAGTACTGGGTGGAGATAGGATCGTTCAGGTGATATTTCGCTTCAATATTCGCCATGACTTCTGGCGGCAACGTACGTTCACCGGTAAATGGACTTCCCGGCGCAAGACGCATCATGAAGAAGGAAATTGTAATCAGAATAAACAGCGTTGGAATCGCTTCAAGACAGCGACGTAGGATAAATTTAAACATTGCCCGTACCTTCTGGCGTGTGCCTATATATTGTGACGTCGGTTAGACACCGTGGGGCGAGCGAACTCGCCCCACTCATTGCCATTAATGCTTGATAATATACAAGTTTTTAACGTAGATATTATCCATCGGGTCTTTACCGGTATAGCCACCTACCCACGGTTTCACCAGACGGGCGTTGACGTAGTAGTAAACCGGAACGATCGCGGAATCTTTATCCAACTGCAGCTCAGCTTTAGAGTACAGTTCAGTACGCTGTGCTTCGTCAGTTGTTTTCAGCGTGTCGCCAATCAGCTTGTCGAATGCCGGGCTCTTATAGTGCGCGGTGTTGTTCGAGCTGTCGCTCAGCATGGTGTTCAGGAAGGAGGTTGGTTCGTTATAGTCCGCACACCAGCCAGCACGCGCCACATCGAAGGTGCCCTGATGACGGCTATCCAGGAAGGTCTTCCACTCCTGGTTCTCCAGCTTCACGTTTGCGCCCAGGTTCTTTTTCCAGATCGAGGCGACGGCGATAGCCAGTTTTTTGTGCAGATCGGAGGTGTTATACAGCAGGCTGAAGGTCAGCGGCTTATCAGCAGTATAGCCAGCTTCGGCGAGCAGTTTCTTCGCTTCTGCGTTACGCTGCTCTTGCGTCTGTTTGAACCAATCTGGTTCAGTCAGTTTTGCGCCATCAGTGTATGGAGGGGTATAGCTGTATGCTGGCAGATCGCCCTGGTTTTTCACTTTGTTCACGATGATATCGCGATCCAGTGCCAGTTTCAGTGCCGTACGGACACGAACATCGGTGAATGGTGCTTTCTGGTTGTTGATTTCGTAGTAATAGGTGCACAGATACGGATCAACATGCACTTCTTTAGGAATTTCTTTTTTCAGCTTCTGGAACAGTTCAATCGGCATGTTGTTATAGGTCATGTCAATTTCACCGCTACGGTAGCGGTTAACGTCAGTCACTTCGGAAGAAATTGGCAGGTACGTCACCTGATTAATCACGGTTTTCGCGTTGTCCCAATATTGCGGGTTACGCTCCAGAACCATACGTTCGTTGACTACCCAGTCTTTCAGTTTGTAGGCACCGTTGGTCACGATATTGGCAGGCTGAGTCCATTTTTCACCAAATTTTTCCACTGCGGATTTTGGAACTGGAGAAACAGACGGGTGAACAAGCAGCTTATAGAAGTACGGAACAGGTTCGCTCAACGTGACTTCAAAGGTATTCGCATCGATCGCTTTCACGCCCAGGTCGGTGACCGGTTTTTTGCCTGCGATGATGTCATCAATATTGGCAATGTGGCCATATTGCAGGTAGCTCGCATACGGAGAGGCAGTATTTGGATTCGCCAGACGCTGCCAGCTATAAACGAAATCTTCGGCGGTAACCGGCGTGCCGTCTGACCATTTCGCATCTTTACGCAGATGGAAAGTCCAGACTTTGAAATCTTTATTTTCCCATTTTTCTGCCACACCAGGTGCCGGGTGGCCGTCTACGTCAGTCACCAGCAGACCTTCGAACAGGTCGCGGTTAACGTTTGACTCGGGAACACCTTCAATTTTATGCGGGTCAAGAGACTGAACTTCCGCACCGTTGTTACGAACCAACGTCTGTTTTTCAGCCAGTTGAACACCTGCAGGTACGTCCGCAGCCATTGCAGCGTTGCCCGCGATTAGCGCAGTTAAAATCCCCGCCGCTACCAGATTTTTTTTTGTGATGATGGACATTGTGTTGGTACTCCACTCATTATAATGACTGGCCTTCGCCAGCTGTGTAATCCCCTGTTGGGGCCTGTACAGCGCAGGAGTTTTTTTTGCTGCTGCCAGGTTCTTCTTTTTTACTTCTTGCTATCACCGACTTTTTTATTACTGACCGCTCGTATGGCCGTCTTGCGTCGATTCTTTACAGGCCTCCCCTGTTTGAGACCTGCGCTGGATATCTGAGAAGAGAAGCATATGAAAATAATTCTCATCTACTTGTTTTATGCTGCAAAATAGTAGGCCGGAAAGTATCAAATGGCGTAAACGCACGCCAATACATTTTGCAAATTTGTTAAGCAATTCTCTTTTACGGTGAGAACCGTATCGTTGAGGGCAGCCCTGCCAGACATCAAACGCCACTAAAAAACATGACATTCAATAAGATAGAGGAAACCTCCTCTACAAGCGCGTCGCTGCGCTATCATCGAGTGTTTTTGTACAAAAATTTAACAACTGGTTATTATTTAGCACATTCATCTAGGGGAATGTTGAAATTACTAATATCATTTCGGTTATATCTCAGCAAGCCCCAGAGTATCATGTGAGTAAAATAACAGAGCGATCGAAGGTTTTCTGCGCAGGCGGGTTGGAAGGAAATTAATAACTTATTGAAATACAAGAGATGAACATTATTAGTAGAATTTATTATGATATGTGAGCATTTCAACTTTAGTTATATGATTTACTGATAATCACGTAAAAAAACGGAGCTGTAGCTCCGTTCTTTCATATGAAATATTAGTGTAACAAGCCGGGGAAAATGCTTTTAATACCGGTGACAATAAATTCGATCCCTAACGCCATCAACAGCAGGCCCATGATACGGGTTATAACGTTGATGCCCGTCTGCCCCAATAAGCGCACCAGCCAGGGCGCCATGCGGAATACTCCCCAGCAGCAGAGCGCGAAAATGGCAATGGCCACGGAAAAGCCAATCAAATGCATCAGGCTATGGTAACGCGTGCCCCAGACAATCGTTGAACTGATGGCTCCGGGGCCAGCCATAAGCGGTAACGCCAGCGGTACCACGCCAATGCTTTCACGGATGGCAGTTTCTGACTTCTCCTGTTTGTTCTGTTTATCCTCACCCAGCTTACCGCTGATCATAGACATGGCGATGGTCACAACCAGGATCCCACCCGCAATGCGGAAAGAGTCGATCGAAATCCCGAAGAGCTGAAGAATGGCGTCCCCCAGAAAAAGGGAGGTGAGCAATATGATAGCCACTGACAGGTTGGCGGTGAGGTTGGTCTTGTTCCTGGCCGCCGCCGTCTGGTAACTGGTCATACTAATGAAGACAGGAATGATCCCCACCGGGTTGACCAGGGCAAACAAACCAATAAAAAATTTAAAATACGTTGGAAAATCAAAGAGCGTTTGGATCACGTTTTGCTCCGCTTATGCGCATGCCCGGGACTGACAATTTGTCATGTGAAATCGCGCTGAAGATACCCTTTTTATTAGCATACTTCACTCGAAACCTGTGCCAAAAAGTTATCATTTCAGGATGTTAAACATATGTAGAATCAATGATAGCGCCACTTCCAATACTTACGTAATTATTTAACACTGGAAAAATCTCAAAGAAATAACCCTGCTGAAAGGTATCAGCTTGGGGGAAAATTGACGCAGATCATGATTTCCGTACTCAGAAGTGAGTAATCTTGGTTACACCCCAGGGAGGTCACCTGACAAAAAGGGATGATGCTAAGGTAAGGCTCTTTTAGTAAATTAGTGTGCTGGTGTAGAAAGTAACTCTTTGTTTTATTTTGTGTTACGCAAGTCATATCAGCTCTGTCTATACTGTCTGACGTATCGAGCGCTGGTTTACTAAAAGAGTTTAAACATTATCAGGAGAGCATTATGGCTGTTACTAATATCGCTGAACTGAACGCCCTCGTCGAGCGCGTTAAAAAAGCCCAGCGTGAATATGCCAATTTCACCCAAGAACAGGTTGATAAAATCTTCCGCGCGGCCGCTCTGGCTGCTGCAGATGCTCGAATCCCTCTCGCTAAAATGGCCGTTGCCGAATCCGGTATGGGTATCGTTGAAGATAAAGTGATCAAAAACCACTTTGCTTCTGAGTATATCTACAACGCCTATAAAGATGAGAAAACCTGTGGCGTGCTGTCTGAAGACGACACCTTCGGTACTATCACGATTGCAGAACCTATCGGCATCATTTGCGGTATCGTTCCAACCACCAACCCAACGTCTACTGCTATCTTCAAATCACTGATTAGCCTGAAGACCCGTAACGCAATTATCTTCTCTCCGCACCCACGTGCTAAAGATGCAACGAACAAAGCTGCTGATATCGTATTGCAGGCGGCTATCGCTGCAGGCGCACCAAAAGACCTGATCGGCTGGATTGACCAACCTTCTGTTGAACTGTCCAACGCACTGATGCACCACCCAGACATTAACCTGATCCTGGCGACCGGTGGTCCTGGCATGGTTAAAGCAGCGTACAGCTCCGGTAAACCAGCAATCGGCGTAGGCGCAGGTAACACTCCTGTTGTTATCGACGAAACGGCTGATATCAAACGTGCTGTTGCTTCTGTACTGATGTCCAAAACCTTCGATAACGGCGTTATCTGTGCATCTGAACAGTCCGTTGTTGTTGTAGATTCCGTATATGACGCGGTTCGCGAACGCTTCGCCAGCCACGGCGGCTACATGCTGCAGGGCAAAGAGCTGAAAGCCGTTCAGGACATCATCCTGAAAAATGGCGCACTGAACGCCGCTATCGTTGGGCAGCCAGCGTATAAAATTGCTGAACTCGCAGGTTTCACCGTTCCGGCAACCACTAAGATCCTGATCGGTGAAGTGAAAGTTGTTGATGAGAGCGAGCCATTTGCACACGAAAAACTGTCTCCGACTCTGGCAATGTACCGCGCGAAAGATTTCGACGATGCAGTAGAGAAAGCAGAGAAACTGGTTGCCATGGGCGGTATCGGTCACACCTCTTGCCTGTACACCGACCAGGATAATCAGCCAGAACGTGTTGCTCACTTCGGTCAGAAGATGAAAACTGCACGTATCCTGATTAACACCCCTGCTTCTCAGGGTGGTATCGGTGACCTGTACAACTTCAAACTCGCACCTTCCCTGACTCTGGGTTGTGGTTCCTGGGGTGGTAACTCCATCTCTGAAAACGTTGGTCCAAAACATCTGATCAACAAGAAAACCGTTGCTAAGCGAGCTGAAAACATGTTGTGGCACAAACTTCCGAAATCTATCTACTTCCGCCGTGGCTCTCTGCCAATTGCGCTGGATGAAGTGATTACTGATGGCCACAAACGTGCGCTCATCGTGACTGACCGTTTCCTGTTCAACAACGGCTACGCTGACCAGATCACCTCTGTTCTGAAAGCGGCTGGCGTCGAAACTGAAGTCTTCTTTGAAGTTGAAGCTGACCCAACCCTGAGCGTTGTTCGCAAAGGTGCTGAACTGGCGAACTCCTTCAAACCAGATGTGATTATCGCACTGGGTGGCGGTTCCCCAATGGACGCCGCGAAAATCATGTGGGTAATGTACGAACATCCGGAAACTCACTTTGAAGAACTGGCGCTGCGCTTTATGGATATCCGTAAACGTATCTACAAGTTCCCGAAAATGGGCGTAAAAGCGAAAATGATCGCCGTTACTACCACTTCCGGTACCGGTTCAGAAGTGACTCCGTTTGCGGTTGTTACTGACGATGCAACAGGTCAGAAATACCCACTGGCTGACTACGCACTGACCCCAGACATGGCGATTGTTGACGCCAACCTGGTCATGGAAATGCCGAAATCACTGTGTGCCTTCGGTGGTCTGGATGCGGTTACTCACGCTCTGGAAGCTTACGTTTCCGTACTGGCGTCTGAGTTCTCTGATGGTCAGGCTCTGCAGGCTCTGAAACTGCTGAAAGAAAACCTGCCAGCATCCTACAATGAAGGGTCGAAAAACCCTGTAGCACGTGAGCGTGTACACAGTGCAGCAACCATCGCCGGTATCGCGTTTGCTAACGCCTTCCTGGGTGTTTGCCACTCAATGGCGCACAAACTGGGTTCTCAGTTCCACATTCCTCACGGTCTGGCGAACGCCCTGTTGATCAGCAACGTTATCCGTTATAACGCGAATGATAACCCAACCAAGCAGACTGCATTCAGCCAGTACGACCGTCCGCAAGCACGTCGCCGTTACGCTGAAATCGCTGACCATCTGGGTCTGAGCGCTGCGGGTGACCGTACTGCTGCGAAGATTGAGAAACTGCTGGCATGGCTGGAAAGCCTCAAAGCTGAACTGGGTATTCCTAAATCTATCCGTGAAGCTGGCGTTCAGGAAGCTGACTTCCTCGCCCACGTAGATAAACTGTCTGAAGATGCCTTCGATGACCAGTGTACTGGTGCTAACCCGCGCTACCCACTGATCTCCGAGCTGAAACAGATTCTGCTGGATACCTACTACGGTCGTGAGTTCAAAGAAGGTGATGTAGCAGTGGCTAAAGTTGAAGCTCCTGCGGTAAAAGCTGACAAAAAAGCGAAGAAAAGCGCTTAACTGACAGTCTGATAAAAAACCCGCCAATGGCGGGTTTTTTTATGTCTGAAGAACACGGTGAAAATTATTTTCTGTTGTCGTGCTGAATCGCCGTCAGCGAGCCTACAGACAGCGCTTCTTTATAATGCTTACGGCAGACAGAAACATAGCGTTCATTGCCGCCTATCACCACCTGCTCACCATCTGCATAAGGCTTTCCGGCCTGGTCGAGACGAAGCACCATACTGGCTTTCCTGCCGCAAAAGCAGATAGTTTTGAGTTCGACGAGTTTATCTGACCAGGCAAGCAAATACTGGCTCCCTGCGAATAGCTCGCCACGGAAGTCTGTACGCAGCCCATAGCAAAGAACAGGGATATCGAGCCCATCTACCACCTCTGAAAGCGCATGAACCTGCTCACGCGTCAGAAACTGGCTCTCATCAACCAGAACACAATGAATAGGCTGCGTGGCATGCGCTGCGCGAATGTCCTCCAGCAGGTCAGTTTGCGGGTTAAACAGCCTGGCCGGAGACGAAAGGCCTATTCTGGAACTCACCTTCCCTGCACCAAAGCGATCGTCAATTTCAGCCGTATAAACAACAGTACGCATTCCTCGTTCCTGGTAATTGTACGAGGATTGAAGCAGTGCTGTGGATTTTCCGGCATTCATTGCCGAATAGTAGAAATAAAGTTGTGCCATTGGCCGTAAAACCCTAATCAATGTGTAATATTCCCGATGATTGATTGTACCATATTTTGTCTGGTCAACAGCGACTCAGCGCACATGACCTGCTCCCCGTTGATTAGTACACCCCGATGTTAGTAATGTCTTCATAAGCCACATGAGGACATCCCCATGAAGAAGCGTTTTTCCGACGAACAGATCATCAGTATTCTCCGCGAAGCCGAAGCTGGGGTACCCGCCCGTGAACTCTGCCGCAAGCATGCCATTTCCGATGCCACGTTTTACACCTGGCGTAAGAAGTATGGCGGTATGGCGGTGCCTGAAGTTAAGCGCCTGAAGTCGCTTGAGGAAGAGAACGCCAGACTCAAGAAGCTGCTTGCCGAAGCCATGCTGGATAAAGAGGCGCTTCAGGTGGCTCTTGGGCGAAAGTACTGACGACAGACCAGAAGCGGGAAGCCGTGATGTTGATGTGTGATGCGACCGGTCTGTCGCAACGTCGTGCCTGCAGGCTTACAGGTTTATCCCTGTCGACCTGCCGCTATGAGGCTCACCGTCCGGCTGCTGATGCGCATTTATCAGGGCGCATCACTGAGCTGGCACTGGAGCGCAGGCGTTTTGGCTACCGTCGTATTTGGCAGTTGCTGCGCCGTGAAGGGCTTCATGTTAATCATAAGCGCGTGTACCGGCTTTATCACCTCAGTGGCCTGGGCGTAAAACGCAGAAGACGTCGTAAAGGGCTGGCAACAGAACGTCTGCCGCTGCTCCGTCCGGCGGCGCCCAATCTGACCTGGTCGATGGATTTCGTCATGGACGCACTTTCCACCGGTCGCAGGATCAAGTGTCTTACCTGCGTCGATGATTTCACAAAGGAATGCCTGACGGTCACTGTTGCCTTTGGGATTTCAGGCGTTCAGGTCACGCGTATTCTGGACAGCATTGCACTGTTTCGAGGCTATCCGGCGACGATAAGAACTGACCAGGGGCCGGAGTTCACTTGCCGTGCACTGGATCAATGGGCCTTTGAGCATGGTGTTGAGTTGCGCTTAATCCAGCCGGGCAAGCCAACGCAGAACGGATTTATTGAGAGCTTTAACGGACGATTTCGCGATGAATGTTTGAATGAGCACTGGGGAAGGTGCGAACAAGTCCCTGATATGAGATCATGTTTGTCATCTGGAGCCATGGAACAGGGTTCATCATGAGTCATCAACTTACCTTCGCCGACAGTGAATTCAGCAGTAAGCGCCGTCAGACCAGAAAAGAGATTTTCTTGTCCCGCATGGAGCAGATTCTGCCATGGCAAAACATGGTGGAAGTCATCGAGCCGTTTTACCCCAAGGCTGGTAATGGCCGGCGACCTTATCCGCTGGAAACCATGCTACGCATTCACTGCATGCAGCATTGGTACAACCTGAGCGATGGCGCGATGGAAGATGCTCTGTACGAAATCGCCTCCATGCGCCTGTTTGCCCGATTATCCCTGGATAGCGCCCTGCCGGATCGCACCACCATCATGAATTTCCGCCACCTGCTCGAGCAGCATCAACTGGCCCGTCAATTGTTCAAGACCATCAATCGCTGGCTGGCCGAAGCAGGCGTCATGATGACCCAAGGCACTTTGGTGGATGCCACCATCATTGAGGCACCCAGCTCTACCAAGAACAAAGAGCAGCAACGCGATCCGGAGATGCATCAGACCAAGAAAGGCAATCAGTGGCACTTTGGCATGAAGGCCCACATTGGTGTCGATGCCAAGAGTGGCCTGACCCACAGCCTAGTCACCACCGCGGCCAACGAGCATGACCTCAATCAGCTGGGTAATCTGCTTCATGGAGAGGAGCAATTTGTCTCAGCCGATGCCGGCTACCAAGGAGCGCCACAGCGCGAGGAGCTGGCCGAGGTGGATGTGGACTGGCTGATCGCCGAGCGTCCCGGCAGGGTAAAAACCTTGAAGCAGCATCCGCGCAAGAACAAAACGGCCATCAACATCGAATACATGAAAGCCAGCATCCGTGCCAGGGTGGAGCACCCGTTTCGCATCATCAAGCGGCAGTTCGGCTTCGTGAAAGCCAGATACAAGGGGCTGCTGAAAAACGATAACCAACTGGCGATGTTATTCACCCTGGCCAACCTGTTTCGAGTGGACCAAATGATACGTCAGAGGGAGAGATCTCAGTAAAAACCTGAAATAACGCCAGAAATGGTGGAAAAAATAGCCTAAATAGGCTGATTCGATGTGTTTGCGGGAAAAAAATCGGCCCAGATCCGCGAAATTTTAATCAGCGAGTCAGCTTGGGAAGAAATGACCTGCTTATTCGCACCTTCCCTAATACAAAAGGCTGATATTTATCCGCAGCAACTATAATTCCTGCGGTAAATGTCACAAAAAAAGATGCAATCGAGCAGGTTGCGCAGGCTTACGCTGATAACAAGCGAGATTCCTGGGAGATGAAATTTAAGTTAGCGTAATTAATAATAGTGGCTTTATTTAGTATTTTTTGAATTCCTTACATTCCTGGCTATTGCACAACTGAATTTATGGCTCTATTATTAGGTCAACAAACCACCCCCCCATTATAAGTTTGAGATTACTACAATGAGCGAAGCACTTAAAATTCTGAACAACATCCGTACTCTTCGTGCGCAGGCTAGAGAATGCACCCTCGAAACGCTTGAAGAAATGCTGGAAAAATTGGAAGTTGTAGTTAATGAACGTCGCGAAGAAGAAAGCGCTGCAGCAGCTGAAATCGAAGAGCGCACTCGTAAACTGCAACAATATCGTGAAATGCTGATTGCTGATGGTATCGATCCAAACGAATTGCTGAACAGCATGGCTGCAGCTAAAACCGGCACCAAAGCAAAACGCGCTGCCCGTCCTGCTAAATATAGCTACGTTGATGAGAATGGCGAAACTAAAACCTGGACTGGCCAGGGTCGTACTCCTGCTGTTATCAAGAAAGCCATGGATGAGCAAGGTAAACAGCTGGATGACTTCCTGATCAAGGATTAATCAAGCCACATTCCATAAAATCCCGCGTAATGCGGGATTTTTTTTAACCACAATTTTATCACCAACATCCCCTTACACTCTGTCATAGAATCTTATTCGGCTATTGCCATCTCTTACATTCAAGCGGGATAACGAGTGTTATGGGCATAAAAAAACCGGTGGGCAACGCCTCACCGGTCTCAAACATTTGCTGCCCTGGTTATTTCTTAATACCCACGTTCTCTTTGAGCCAGGTTTTAAATTCTTCACCCAGGGTATTGTGGCGAATGCCATATTCAACAAATGCCTGCATATAACCGAGCTTATTACCGCAGTCATGGCTCTTACCTTTCATATGGTAAGCCTCAACGGTCTCTTTCTCGATCAGCATATCAATAGCATCGGTCAGTTGGATCTCATCACCCGCTCCTGGAGGCGTTTTAGCAAGCAGAGGCCAGATTTCCGCACTCAGGACATAGCGACCCACCACTGCCAGGTTAGAAGGCGCCACGTCGGCTTTTGGCTTCTCTACAACGCCAACCATTGGCACGCTTTCGCCAGGCTCAAGGTTAACGCCTTTGCAGTCAACCACACCGTAAGCGGTTACGTCTTCAACTGGCTCAACCATAATCTGGCTGCTACCTGTTTCATCAAAACGCTTGATCATTTCAGCCAAATTATCCTGAGAAAGATCTGATTCGTATTCATCCAGAATAACGTCAGGCAGTATTACCGCTACTGGCTCATCACCGACAACAGGGTGGGCACACATAACCGCATGACCCAGGCCTTTAGCCAGCCCCTGACGAACCTGCATAATAGTCACGTGCGGAGGGCAAATAGACTGCACTTCCTGTAACAACTGACGCTTAACACGCTTTTCCAGCATGGCTTCAAGTTCAAAACTTGTATCGAAATGGTTTTCGATAGAGTTTTTTGATGAATGCGTAACCAGCACAATTTCAGTGATGCCGGCTGCGATACACTCATTAACGACGTACTGGATTAATGGCTTATCAACCAGAGGCAGCATCTCTTTAGGAATCGCCTTAGTTGCTGGTAACATCCTGGTCCCCAATCCCGCTACCGGGATAACGGCCTTTCTGACTTTCGAATTTAGGGCAGCCATTCAAATTCTCCTGAGCTGTTCAAGTTTTGAACTTTTATGCAATAAATAACGCGTTGAGTATATCAGCCTCGCCCCACAGTTCGGGTCTGAAAAGAACGCGTTGCCGATCAATTAGGATAAATACGCATGAATCTGGGCAGGGATAGTAGCACTCCCCACAAAACACAGGTAAAGCAATCTTAAAATTACGATCCAATTGCTTATTCCGTGGACAACATTAATCGTAACCGTCCCCCGGCACCCCAAATTTGGCACTGCCAGGAGGAGCAACGATGGCTAATTTGATTAAGATACGCTGTTCCCAGTGTCCCAAGCGGCACACCGTTGCTTACCTGAATATGATGTTCACCCGTATTCAGTGAGGCGTTGAGGCCCGCTGAAACGAGGATCAGATTCTTTAAACCACTATGGTAATAACCGACCAATAGCGGAAACTGTCCAGGCAAATTGGCCTGACGAAAAAGTTGGTTCACTTGTTTTAGTAAACTGCCCAGTTCCGGAAGCCGTTGCCCCTGATGCGATAGCTGCTCTTGCAAGAGACCATTAAATAGCGCACGAAGTAATAACGCCGCTAATACACCATTATCCCCTGCCCGAGTAACATCCAGGGAATAAAAAGCCAGGTCTGAATCAGACAGCGGTGCAATATCCAACACCAGCCCAGGTTGGTCCGCCGCAACCAGTTGGCGATAGTTTATCCGACAATGTGAAATAGTTTGCTGTACGGGCGGCTGAAGTTCCTGTAACAGTTTAGCCGCGGCAGGTGGATTACTTACCAGGGCATCCCAGTCCTGAAACAGACGCTCCTCTTCCTCTACCCGGGAATTAAACATGTTCGGATAAAGACAAGCTAACACCGTCTCTCGTAACCGGTTCAGGTCTTTGACAGGTTTAAGCAGGATATCCTGAACCCCAATTCGCAGCGCTTTGGCAATATCTGCCATATTCTCTGTGGCAGATATCACCAGAATCGGTGTCTGATTGCCTTCGTTACGCAGATGTTCAACCAGCTTCAGTCCGTTCATACGCGGCATCGCAATGTCGCAAATCATCAGGTCCGGGGTGATGCTGACCATTTTTTCCAGTGCGTCTATGCCATCTTCAGCCAGCGAAGTGATTGCTCCCATTGAGGATAACCACGAATCCAGTAGCGATCGGAAAACGGCCTCGTCTTCAACAATCAAAATGTGTTTTCCGGCCAATGGCTGCGTCATGGTTCCTCCCCTGGCTGACAGTAATTAAATAGTGGCATGCTATCAGCACTACCGCCTGTCAGATTTTGCTGAAGTAATCAAAAAAAGGTGCTTAACGTGCTGTTCGCACAAAAGGCAACAGCTCATCCATTTTCTTTTCGACGGCTATCGAGCCCGCTGCGATGGCGGCCTCAGCTCGATGGAAATCAAGGGTAGATATTTGCGGACAGTACGGTTGAATCAGAATATCTGGAGGGTCGCCAGCCATGCGGTTTCGCTTAAGGCGATTCTCAAGAACCTGGATAGAGGTAGTCATAATTTCAATGGCCGTCGGCGCAGTCACAGAGCGTCGTGCGGCCATACGCCCGATTCTTCCACGCAAACGTTCATGCCAGGCCAGTTTCTCGCCTTCGGCATCTTCGCTCTGGAGATTCACCGGCATGAGGTCTTGTTGCATCAGGTGGGCGTCATGCTGTAAATCCACGGCAATGACGATGTCGGCACCCATCGCACGCGTCAGGGAGATAGGGACCGGGTTAACAACGCCACCATCGACAAGCCAGTAACCGTTATGCGGAACAGGAGCCATTAGTCCCGGCATACTGCAGGAGGCACGAACGGCAAGATGAATATCACCTTCAGTAAGCCAAAGCTCGCGTCCCGTGCTGAGGTTCGTCGCAACAGCGCCGAAAGGCATCTGACAGTCAGTGAAGTATTCAAGAGGCATAACCTGGCGGAACTGGTTAAAAACGCGTTCACCGCGCAACAGCCCACCACGCTGCCATGAGAGGTCCATCAGGCGCAGCACGTCCCAGTAGCTGAAGGAACGTACCCAGGTTTCAAGTTCCGGAAGCTTTCCGCACGCGTAAGCGGAGCCGACAAGCGATCCTATTGAACACCCTGCAACAATATCAACCTCAACGCCCATCTGGTTTAAGGCATTAATCACGCCGATATGTGACCATCCCCGGGCTGCACCTGAGCCCAGCGCCAGTCCAATTTTAACCTTTCTCATTAGCCCTGTTTTACGTCCCCTGGATTCCTGACATGACATCAACGCAACTGCTCAGTTAACATAGTGCTACCCGAAGCGTTTTACGCCCTTATTTTTTGTTCCAGGAAGAGAATCGTGTCTCAACTCTGCCCTTGTGGTAGCGCTCTGGAGTATAGCCTATGTTGCCAGCGTTATCTTTCTGGCGATCAGGTTGCACCAGACCCGTCACACCTCATGCGTTCACGGTACACTGCTTTTGTGATCAAAGACGCAGACTATCTGATCAAAACCTGGCACCCGTCTTGCCATGCCGCCGATTTTCGCCAGGACATTGAAGCTGGCTTCGCCAACACGCAGTGGCTTGGACTGACCGTTTTTGAAGCATCGGCCGGAAACGACGACAACGAAGGCTACGTCAGCTTTGTTGCCCGCTTTATCGAGCGCGATAAAACGGCGGCCATTATCGAGCGTTCCCGGTTCTTAAAGGAAAGCGGGCAATGGTATTATATTGACGGAACGCGCCCACAGTTTGGTCGTAACGATCCCTGCCCATGCGGTTCAGGTAAAAAATTTAAAAAGTGTTGCGGGCAGTAATGCCTGACAACCCAGACTTCGCAAATACACAAACAGGATTTCCCGGCGATGCAATCACTACAACGTAAAGTTCTGCGCACTATCTGTCCCGATCAAAAAGGACTGATCGCACGAATTACCAACATTTGTTACAAACATGAACTGAATATCGTGCAGAACAACGAGTTCGTTGACCACCGTACCGGTCGTTTCTTCATGCGTACCGAACTGGAAGGTATTTTCAACGACACGACCCTGCTTGCCGATCTGGATAGCGCGCTGCCGGAAGGTTCCGTTCGCGAACTGACTCCCGCAGGCCGCCGCCGCGTCGTGATTCTGGTGACCAAAGAAGCACACTGTCTTGGCGACCTGCTGATGAAAGCAAACTACGGTGGTCTGGACGTCGAAATTGCTGCCGTGATCGGCAACCACGAGACGCTGCGCACGCTTGTTGAGCGTTTTGATATTCCGTTCGAACTGGTGAGCCACGAAGGTCATACGCGTGAAGAGCACGACAACCTGATGGCGCAGGCCATTGAAGCGCATAATCCCGACTACGTCGTGCTGGCGAAATACATGCGCGTGCTGACGCCATCCTTCGTGGCGCGTTTCCCAAACAAGATTATCAACATTCACCACTCGTTCCTGCCAGCCTTTATTGGTGCACGTCCTTATCATCAGGCGTACGAGCGTGGCGTGAAAATCATCGGTGCGACCGCTCACTACGTGAATGACAATCTGGATGAAGGTCCAATTATCATGCAGGACGTGATTCATGTGGATCACACCTACACGGCTGAGGACATGATGCGTGCAGGGCGTGACGTTGAGAAGAACGTCTTAAGCCGTGCGCTGTATCAGGTGCTGGCGCAGCGCGTCTTTGTCTACGGTAACAGAACTATCATTCTTTAATCTTTTGGAAAATGAATTGATTAGCTTTGCACCTTTACGGATAAAAAGCAGCCAAACAACTTCATTTCCCTAAAGGAATGCTTTACAGGGGCGTCTCATTTGATATGATGCGCCCCGCTTCCGACAGGAAGCAGGCCAGTAAAAAGCATTGCCCCGTGGTGGGGTTCCCGAGCGGCCAAAGGGAGCAGACTGTAAATCTGCCGTCATCGACTTCGAAGGTTCGAATCCTTTCCCCACCACCATCTCTCAGCAGTACCTCAAAATTTGAATTACCCCTGTGGGGTTCCCGAGCGGCCAAAGGGAGCAGACTGTAAATCTGCCGTCATCGACTTCGAAGGTTCGAATCCTTCCCCCACCACCATCACTTTCAAATGACTCCAAATCTTCTGTTCGCACCCAGTATCATGTATTTCCGTAACGGGGAAGGATGAGAAGCTTCGACTAAGGTTCGATTCGAGCGCAGCGAGAAAGCGTTGCCGCAGGCAACGACCCGAAGGGCGAGGCGCAACGCGCCGAGTAATCCTTCCCCACCACCATCACTTTCAAATAACTCCAAATCTTCTGTTCGCACCCTGTATCATGTATTTCCGCAACGGGGAAGGATGAGAGGCTTCGACGAAGGTTCGATTCGAGCGTAGCGAGAAAGCGTTGCCGCAGGCAACGACCCGAAGGGCGAGGCGCAACGCGCCGAGTAATCCTTCCCCCACCACCATCATATCGAAACCAACAATTACATCGGCGGCAAGCGACGCTTCACCGGCGAACTCTTCACAATCGACGTATTACACTGGGCATGTTCCGCCAAACCGTCCAGCAACCCATCAAGCTGCTCAATTGAACGCACCACCAGCCTAATCACAAAGCAATCTTCCCCGGTGACTTTGTCGCTCTCAATACACTCCGGCATCGCCTGAATGTATTTATCCACCTTATGCAATAACCCCGGCAAAGGCCGCACACGCACCAGCGCCTGCAGCGTATACCCCAGCGCCGCCAGATTCACTCGTGCGCCATACCCCTGAATCACGCCACGCTCTTCCAGCCTTTTCAGCCGCTCTGCCGTGCTGGGTGAGGTCAGACCGATGCGCCCGCTAAGCACCTTCAAAGACATACGCGCATCCTCGACCAGACAGGCCAAAATTTGTCGGTCGATATCATCGAGAAGGAATTCCATCATTTCACCTAATTTTAAAAAGCCATCACTGCATTTCACCTTATCTCATCCCTGTAAAACCCGACAGCGATTCTCGACAATAGCGTCATACAATCAGGAGGTGAATGATGCGTGATTTACATAAAGGCGTCTGGCAAATGAGCCTGGCGATGTTAATTTCCGGCTCAATTGGCGCGTTTGTTTTACTTTCCGGTCTGCCAGTAACGGAAGTCGTGTTCTGGCGCTGCCTTATCGGAGCCATCGCACTGTTTATTTTTATCCGTATGAGTCAAAAACCGTTCAGTCCCCTCACCCGGACGACACTGCTACTGGCTATTCTCGGTGGCGTGGCTCTCGTGGTGAACTGGCTCCTGCTCTTCGCTGCCTATGAACGGATCTCAATTGGTCTTTCTACCGTGGTGTATAACACCCAGCCGTTTATGCTGGTTTTGATGGGGATATTTTTAGGTGAACGCGTCAGCCTGGTGAAATGGGGCTGGCTGTTCCTCGCCTTTGGCGGCGTGGTGATATTGCTCTCCAGTGAGCTGACCGGAGCGCATAGTACCAACTGGCTGACGGGTATCGGTCTGGCAATGGCGGCAGCCTTCTTCTACGCAGTGACCGCCATTATCGCTCGTAAGCTACGATCCATTGCGCCGCAGCATATTGCCTTTATTCAGGTGCTGACCGGCGTGGTAATGCTTCTGCCGTTTGCCCACATGCCCTCATTATCAGGGGATTTTCCGTGGTCAATTTTGTTGACGCTGGGCATCGTCCATACCGGCATTATGTATCAGTTGCTCTATAGCGCGATCCAGAAGCTGCCTACGCCCATTACCGGCTCGCTGTCATTTATCTATCCGGTGGTAGCGATTATTGTCGATAATCTGGTATTCGGACACTCGCTGAACCTGACGCAGCTGGCGGGCGGCACACTGATATTGTTTGCTGCGGCTGGCAATAACCTGGGCTGGGGCGAAAAAAAACCCCGCGAGTGCGGGGTTGGGATCAAAACAGCAAATTAGCGACGGGCGCGCACAATCTGGTATTTGCGCGTCAAATACTCTACCGGCGCGCTCCAGATATGTACCAGTCGGGAGAACGGGAACAGCACAAACAGCGTCATCCCCAGCACCAGATGCAGGCGGAAGATAAACGCCACGCCGTCCAGATGCGACGACGCACCACCGTGGAAAGTCACCACAGATTGTGCCCAGCCGACCAGCTTCATCATTTCGCTGCCGTCTATATGCTGTGCTGAGAACGGAATGGTCAGCAGGCCCAGCGCGCACTGCACCATTAACAGGGAGAGGATCAGGATGTCCGCTGCGGTAGTGGTCGCACGCACACGCGGGCTGAACAGACGGCGTTTCAACAGCAGTAAACCACCCACCAGCGTCATCACACCGCAAGCACCCCCTGCGATCATCGCCATCTTCTGCTTCACCTCAATGGGCAGCCACGCTTCATACATCCAGTGCGGCGTCAGCATCCCGAGGAAGTGACCGGCAAAAATCCCCAGAATACCGATGTGGAACAGGTTAGAACCCACATGCATCCCTTTCCGATCCAGCATCTGGCTGGAGGCAGCACGCCAGGTGTACTGACCGTAGTCATAACGCAACCAGCTTCCCACCAGGAACACGGTGCCCGCGATATACGGGTAAATGTCAAAGAAGAACATATTCAGGAAGTGCATTATTGCCGTCCTCCGTTAGAGATATTCAAATATTGCGGGGCCACAGCGCCGGCAAAACGGCGCTGGTGAGCCGAGATTTCAGACTCGCCGCAGCTCTGGTCAGCAAAGAATTTCACCTGTTCTTCTTCCCAGACGGCATCCAGCGCCTGCGGCGTATCGTCGCGGGCTTCATCGGCGATTTTCTCCGCCACTTTTTCACTGTCGACAGATGCGTTAGCCAGTTTCACCAGCAACTCGAACATTACCGCATAGCGGCTCTCACGCTGCTGAAGACGCGCGCTGAGCAACGCCAGGATCGGCGCGATGTCCTGGAGACCACCGAGGGCCTCTTCTTTCGGCAACTGCGCCAGATACTCCAGATACAGCGGCAGATGGTCAGGCAGCTCGCGGCTGTCGAGCTGCAGGCCGTGCTGCTCATACTGCGCCATCAGGTCAACCATCGCCTGACCACGGTCACGGGATTCACCGTGAACATGTTCAAACAGCAGTAACGAGGTTGCACGACCCCGGTCAAACAGTTGGCTGTAATCCGCCTGCGCATCCAGAAGATCACGCGTTAACAGGTCCCGGAAGAAAATGCCCAATGTCTGGGCATCCTCTTTATCCAGGTTTTCAGATGATGCGAGTGCATCGAAAAGTTCCTGTTGATGCTGCACAAGCGCAGCATCCGGGTACTCGAGCAAACGAGAAACGATAACAAGTTCAATCATGGGTGCGGCTCCGTTTTACTGGTCACATCCATGGCGTCGATGCGGCGGCTGTTGAACAGGTTGAATTTGCTGTCTGACCCGTGGCAACCGTCGCCAAAGGTAAAGCCGCAGCCGTTTTTCTCCGGGAAGGCTTCACGAGCCAGTTCACGGTGGCTGCTCGGTACTACGAAACGGTCTTCGTAGTTGGCAATGGCCAGATAGCGGTACATCTCCTGCGCCTGCGCTTCACTCAGACCGACCTCTTCCAGCGCACGGGTATCAATAACACCGTCTACCGTTTCCGCACGTTTGAAGTGGCGCATTGCCAGCATCCGCTTGAGTGCCAGCAGTACTGGCTGCGTATCACCGGCAGTCAGCAGGTTCGCCAGGTACTGAACCGGAATACGCAGGCTTTCCACGTCCGGCAGAATGCCGTTGCTGCCCAGCTCGCCCGCATCTGCAGCTGACTGAATCGGCGACAGAGGCGGCACGTACCAGACCATCGGCAGAGTGCGGTATTCCGGATGCAGCGGCAGCGCCAGCTTCCAGTCCATTGCCATTTTGTACACAGGAGACTGCTGTGCGGCGTCGATCACGCTCTGCGGTACGCCGTCTTTCAGCGCCTGCTCAATCACTTTTGGATCGTTAGGATCGAGGAACACGTCCAGCTGACGCTGATACAGATCTTTCTCGTGCTCGGTGCTGGCGGCGTTTTCAATCGCGTCCGCGTCATACAGCAGCACGCCGAGGTAGCGAATACGACCTACACAGCTTTCAGAGCAGACGGTCGGCATCCCCGCTTCAATACGTGGATAACAGAAGATGCACTTCTCGGATTTCCCGCTCTTCCAGTTGAAGTAGATTTTTTTGTACGGGCAGCCGGTGATGCACATACGCCAGCCGCGACATTTATCCTGGTCGATCAGCACGATACCGTCTTCTTCACGCTTGTAGATGGCACCGCTCGGGCAGGTCGCCACGCACGCCGGGTTGAGGCAGTGCTCGCACAGGCGCGGCAGATACATCATGAAGGTATTTTCGAACTGGCCGTACATCGCCTTCTGCATGTTCTCGAAGTTCTGGTCTTTGGCGCGTTTCTCGAACTCGCCGCCCAGAATCTCTTCCCAGTTTGGACCGCTGGTGATCTTGTCCATGCGCTGGCCGGTAATCAGCGAGCGAGGACGGGCGATCGGCTGGTGTTTGCCTTCCGGCGCGTTGTGCAGATTCTGGTAGTCGTAGTCAAACGGCTCGTAGTAATCATCGATGCCCGGCAGATGCGGGTTAGCGAAGATTTTTCCCAGAAGCCAAGCGCGGTTACCCATGCGCGGCTGCAGCTTGCCGTTGATTTTACGGATCCAGCCGCCCTTCCACTTCTCCTGGTTTTCCCAGTCGGTCGGGAAGCCGGTGCCCGGCTTGCTTTCCACGTTGTTGAACCAGGCGTATTCCATACCTTCACGGCTGGTCCAGACGTTTTTACAGGTGACCGAGCAGGTATGGCAGCCGATGCATTTATCCAGATTCAGCACCATGCCGACTTGTGAACGAATTTTCATTTTACGCTCTCCTGTACCTGGTCATTACCTTCGCCGTCTAACCAGTTAATATTCTTCATCTTACGTACCACCACGAACTCATCGCGGTTCGATCCTACGGTGCCGTAGTAGTTAAAGCCGTAGGCCAGCTGAGCATAGCCACCGATCATATGGGTCGGCTTCGGCGTAATGCGGGTCACGGAGTTGTGGATCCCGCCGCGCTGCTCGGTAATTTCTGACCCCGGCAGATTAACGATACGTTCCTGCGCGTGGTACATCATGGTCATCCCGGCCGGTACGCGCTGGCTCACCACCGCACGCGCCGTCAGGGCACCGTTGCTGTTGAACACTTCGATCCAGTCGTTATCTTCAATACCCAGATCTTTGGCATCCGTTTCGCTCATCCAGACAATCGGACCGCCGCGCGACAGGGTCAGCATCAGCAGGTTGTCGCTGTAGGTGGAGTGAATACCCCACTTCTGGTGCGGCGTCAGGAAGTTCAGCGCCTTCTCAGGGTTACCGTTCGATTTCGCGCCCATCACGGCTTTCACGGAGCGGGTGTCGATTGGCGGACGGTACACCAGCAGGCTTTCACCGAAGTCGCGCATCCACTGGTGATCCTGATACAGCGACTGGCGGCCTGACAGGGTGCGCCATGGGATCAGCTCGTGAACGTTGGTGTAGCCCGCGTTATAGGACACATGCTCATCTTCCAGGCCTGACCAGGTCGGGCTGGAGATAATCTTGCGCGGCTGGGCCTGAATATCGCGGAAGCGGATTTTCTCTTCCTCTTTATTCGTCGCCAGGTGGGTATGGTCGCGACCGGTGAACTCGCTCAGGGCCGCCCAGGCCTTCACCGCCACGTGGCCGTTGGTTTCCGGTGCCAGAGTCAGGATCATCTCTGCGGCATCAATCGCCGTGTTCAGCATTGGCTGGCCTTTGGCCGGGCCGTCCGCTTTGGTGTAGTTAAGCTTGCGCAGCAGATCCATTTCGCTCTGGGTGTTCCAGGCGATCCCTTTCCCGCCGTTACCGATTTTCTCCATCAGTGGGCCGATAGAGGTAAAGCGCTCGTAGGTTGCCGGGTAGTCGCGTTCAACCGGAATAATGTGCGGTGCGGTCACGCCCGGGATCAGGTCGCACTCGCCTTTTTTCCAGTCCTTCACGTCCAGCGGCTGCGCCAGTTCGGCAGCGGAGTCGTGCTGGATGGGCAGCGTCACCACGTCAGTCTCTTTGCCGAGATGCCCGACGCAGACTTCGGAGAATGTCTTCGCGATGTCTTTGTAGATATCCCAGTCGCTTTTCGATTCCCACGCAGGGTCAACAGCCGCAGACAGCGGATGAATAAACGGATGCATATCCGAGGTATTCATGTCGTCTTTTTCGTACCAGGTCGCGGTTGGCAGCACAATGTCGGAGTACAGGCAGGTGCTGGACAGACGGAAGTCCAGGGTCACCACCAGATCCAGCTTGCCGTCCAGGCCGTTATCTTTCCATTCCACTTCTTCTGGCTTCACGCCGCCCTGCTTGCCCAGATCTTTCCCCTGAATACCGTTCTCGGTGCCCAGCAGATATTTCAGCATGTACTCGTGCCCTTTACCGGACGAGCCCAGCAGGTTGGAGCGCCAGATGAACAGGTTACGCGGATGGTTATTACCGTTCTCAGGCTGTTCTGCCGCGAAACGAATGGAACCGTCTTTGAGAGACTTAACGGTGTAATCCACCGGCGACATGCCCACTTTCTTCGCCTCTTCTGCAATGCGCAGTGGGTTGGTGCCCAGTTGAGGTGCCGATGGCAGCCAGCCCATGCGCTCTGCGCGCACGTTGAAATCGATCAGGTGGCCGCTGTAACGGGATTTATCCGCCATTGGCGAGAGCAGTTCTTGCGCGGTTACGGTCTCGTAACGCCACTGGCTGGAGTGGTTATAGAAGTAGGATGTGCTGTTCATGTGGCGTGCCGGACGTTGCCAGTCGAGGGCAAACGCCAGCGGCTGCCAGCCGGTCTGTGGACGCAGTTTTTCCTGGCCCACGTAGTGCGCCCAGCCGCCGCCGCTCTGACCGACACAGCCGCAGAAGATCAGCATATTGATCAGGCCACGATAGTTCATATCGAGGTGATACCAGTGGTTCAGACCGGCACCGACGATGATCATCGAACGGCCGTGCGTCTTGTCGGCATTTTCCGCAAATTCGCGTGCGATACGGGTGATTTGTGCCCGAGGAACGCCAGTGATCTGCTCCGCCCACGCAGGGGTGTAGGCTTTCACCTCGTCGTAGTGAGTTGCGCAGTTCTCATCGCCCAGGCCGCGATCCAGGCCGTAGTTCGCCATGGTCAGGTCATAGACGGTAGTGACCAGCGCGGTAGAGCCGTCGGCCAGCTGCAGGCGTTTCACCGGCAGCTTGTGCATCAGAACGTTGTTCAGTTCAACCTTGTTGAAGTGCTCGGAACCTTCACCGCCGAAGTACGGGAAGCCCACCTCGGCGATCTCGTCCTGGCTACCCAGCATGCTGAGGCGCAGTTCCGTCTCTTCACCGGTCGTGCCGTTGCGTTGCTCAAGATTCCACTTACCCTTCTCACCCCAGCGGAAACCGATAGAGCCGTTTGGCACCACCAGCTCGCCGTTGCTGGTGTACGCAACGGTTTTCCACTCGGGGTTATTTTCCTGGCCCAGCGCGTCCACCAGATCGGCGGCACGCAGCGTACGGCCTGCAGCGTAGTAGCCATCACGCTCTTCCAGCATGACCAGCATTGGCATGTCAGTGTAACGACGCACGTAGTCGGTGAAGTACTGGCTAGGCTTATCCAGGTGGAATTCACGCAGCATGACGTGGCCCATCGCCATCGCCATCGCGGCATCGGTACCCTGCTTCGGTGCCAGCCACAGATCGCAGAGCTTGGCGATTTCCGCGTAGTCAGGGGTCACTGCTACGGTTTTGGTGCCTTTGTAACGGACTTCGGTGAAGAAGTGCGCGTCAGGCGTACGGGTCTGAGGCACGTTAGAGCCCCAGGCGATGATGTAGCTGGAGTTGTACCAGTCGGCGGATTCCGGCACGTCGGTCTGCTCGCCCCAGGTCTGCGGAGACGCCGGCGGCAGGTCGCAGTACCAGTCGTAGAAGCTCAGGCAGGTACCGCCGATAAGTGACAGATAGCGAGCCCCGGAGGCGTAAGAGACCATCGACATCGCCGGGATTGGTGAGAAGCCCGCTACACGATCCGGACCGTAGGTCTTAACGGTGTAGACGTTAGAGGCAGCAATCAACTCGTTCACCTCTTTCCAGGAAGAACGCACAAAGCCACCGCGGCCACGAGCCTGCTTAAAACTTTTCGCTTTGTCAGCGTCTTCGATAATAGACGCCCAGGCATCAACCGGATCGCTGTGCTGGACTTTCGCTTCACGCCACATTTTCATCAGGCGCTTGCGCATCAGCGGGTATTTCAGTCGGTTAGCACTGTAGAGATACCAGGAGTAGCTCGCCCCACGCGGGCAGCCGCGCGGCTCATGGTTTGGCATATCCGGACGAGTGCGCGGATAGTCGGTCTGCTGCATTTCCCATGTCACCAGACCGTTCTTAACGAAAATCTTCCAGCTACATGAGCCAGTGCAGTTCACGCCGTGGGTCGAACGGACGACTTTGTCATGTTGCCAGCGCTGGCGGTAACCGTCCTCCCAGTCCCGGTTAGTCTCCAGAACCTGGCCGTGCCCATCGGCAAACGTTTCACCCTTCTGCTTGAAGTAGCGAAACCGGTCCAAAAATTTGCTCATCGGGTATCTCCTGTGTGGAGCCTGTGGCTCTCTAAATCGACATTGCTGATTTGCAGCGAAGGTAACGCCCTGAAAGAGGGGGAGAATTGATAACGATCAAGACGACGAGGGACTTTCAGGCGAGGCATTAAAGCGAATACCACCAAAGCGGTAGCTTTATATTTTTCATATAATGATGATTTATATGAATATTTTTATTTCGCCATACAAAAAGACGGAGACGATTTAACATCCCAGGTATTAAGGGGTAGAACCACCTGCAAAGCGATGGCGATAACAGTGTTACCCGCAGATTTCCTCTGCAAACCCGTCAGTATGTTGTAACTATTCACGAGCCAAAAAAACGCGGCCCGAAGGCCGCGTAAACGGATAATCAAACTTACTTATTTTTCTTAGTATTACGGCCATATACCAGCCACGTGATCACAACGCAGGCGATATAGAAGACGAGAAATACTTTCATTGCCCCCGCCGGAGAACCGGTCAGGTCAAGAGAGATACCGAACGCTTTCGGAATAAAGAAGCCGCCAATTGCGCCGATGGCAGAGATAAAGCCCAGCGCTGCCGCCGTGTCCGTCGCCGCTTCACGCATCGCCTGCTCTTCGGTTCCCCCCTGAGCTTTTACGCGATCCATGGTCAGTTTACGGAAGATCACGGAAATCATCTGGAAAGTAGAAGCGCTGCCCAGCCCGGCAGTCAGGAATAGCACCATAAACACACCGAAGAAGGCGGTGAAGTTACCCCCCTGTCCGTCAGTTGGCAGCGTCAGGAACAGCAGCGCACAGAAGACAGCCATTACCACAAAGTTCACCAGCGTCACACGCGTCCCGCCCAGACGGTCAGACACCATGCCACCCAGCGAACGCGCCAGGGCACCAATAAATGGCCCAAAGAAGGCAAACTGTAGGATCTGAATGTCCGGGAACTGCGTTTTCGACAGCATGGCGAAGCCCGCAGAGAATCCGATAAACGAACCGAACGTTGCCAGATACAGCAGCGCCATTACCCACAGATGCCCGCGCTTCAGCACCGGCAACTGCTCGCTCAGAGACGCTTTTGACGCTGACAGATCGTTCATAAAGAACCAGGCTGCCAGAGTGAAGATCACCAGGAACGGAACCCAGATCCAGGAGGCGTTTTGCAGATACAGGGAAGAGCCATCCACTTGCTCAACGCCACCGCCGCCAAACGCTGCGAAAATGGAGACAGAGATCGCCAGCGGTGCAATCAGCTGCATCACGCTCACGCCCATGTTGCCGAGACCGCCGTTAATACCCAGCGCGCCGCCCTGTTTCGCTTTCGGGAAGAAGAAGCTGATGTTTGCCATACTGGAGGCGAAGTTCGCACCCGCAAAACCACACAGCAGGGAGATAATCACGAACACGCTAAACGGGGTAGACGTATCCTGTACCGCAAAACCGAGCCAGACACATGGCACGATCATGATACCGGTACTGAATGCCGTCCAGCGACGGCCGCCAAACACCGGAACCATGAACGCGTAAGGCACTCGCAGCAATGCGCCGGATAAAGACGGCAGCGCGGTCAACATAAATAGCTGATCGGTTGTAAAGGTAAAACCGACTTTTGGCAGGTTTACCGCCACCGCACTAAACAACATCCAGACGCAAAACGCTAACAACAAACACGGAACGGAAATCCACAGATTCCGGCTTGCTACACGATGGCCGCGCTGTTGCCAGAACGCCGGATCCTCTGGACGCCAGTCTGTAATAACGGCACCATTTTCCCTTTCGGGAGCGGATGAGTGACTCATAGACACCTCTGATTCTCGAATGATGCTGCAAACATTAGGGTTTTAGAGCGGCGGTAAGTTGATATAAATCAAAGGAAAAGAGGGAGGATTTGCGGCGCAAAAAAAGCCCTCATCCTTAATGAGTAGGTTATGACGGTAAAAAAGATGTGGTTTTTCACGGTGCTGACGTTTCCTTGCTACCCCCACCCCCTTCCCGTTACTCCGTTGGCAATTTGGGAGTAATCCTTTATTGGTATGGGTATACTCCAGGGTATGCACCAGAATAGCGCCATTCCTGCAAGCAGGCCACGTCAGGAGCACGGCAACTCTATGTTAAAAAGATGTTTATCTCCACTGACACTCGTGAATCAGGTCGCGCTGATCGTTTTGCTGTCCACCGCCCTCGGTGTGACGGGCATGGCGATCTCCGGCTGGCTGGTACAGGGTGTACAGGGTAACGCGCATGCCATCAATGAGGCGGGCTCGCTACGCATGCAGAGTTACCGCCTTCTGTCATCGGTTCCCCTGACGCAGGTCGATCAGCCACTGCTCGATGAAATGGAACGCACGGCGTTCAGCCCGGAACTGGAAAACGCCGCCATTCGCGCCGGTCAGCAATCTCAGCTTAAAGAACTCCAGGGCTACTGGCACACTCAACTGCAGCCGGGGCTGAAACAGGCGCGCAGTCCAGAAGCGGTTGCGCATGATGTTGCGGGTTTCGTATCACGCATTGATGCCCTGGTCTCCTCTTTTGACCAAACCACCGAATTGCGTATTGACCGGGTAGTGATGATGCACCGTGCAATGGCGCTGTGTATGGGGCTGTTACTCATCTTCACCATTGTCTGGCTGCGTGCACGGCTGCTGAATCCCTGGAAACAGCTGCTGGCGATGGCCCGCGCGGTCACCGCACGGGATTTTACGCAGCGCACCCATATCAGCGGGCGCAACGAGATGGCGATGCTCGGCCAGGCGCTGAATACCATGTCGGCAGAACTCTCCGAAAGCTACGCGGTGCTGGAGCAGCGCGTTCAGGAAAAAACGGCCGGGCTGGAGCAGAAAAACGAGATGCTCTCCTTCCTGTGGCAAGCCAACCGTCGTCTGCATATGCAGGTACCGCTCTGCGAGCGTCTCTCGCCGGTACTGAATGGCCTGCAAAATCTGACCCTGCTTCACGACCTGGAGCTGCGGGTCTACGATGTGGAAGACGAAGAAAACCATCAGGAGTTTACCTGCCAGTCCGATATGTCCTGTGATGACAAAGGTTGCCATCTTTGTCCTCGCGGCTTGCCGCCGTTGACGTCGAGTGGTACCACGCTGAAGTGGCGGTTGACGGACAACCACACCCAGTACGGCATTCTGCTGGCAACCCTGCCGGCCGGTCGTCACCTCAGCCACGACCAGCAACAGCTGGTTGATACGCTGGTTGAACAGTTGACGGCCACGCTGGCACTCGACCGTCATCAGGAAAAACAGCAGCAGCTGATCGTCATGGAAGAGCGTGCAACCATCGCCCGCGAGCTTCACGACTCCATCGCCCAGTCGCTCTCCTGTATGAAAATGCAGGTGAGCTGCCTGCAAATGCAGGATACGGAGATGCCGGAAAGTAATAAACAGCTGCTGAGCCAGATCCGCAACGAACTGAATACCTCCTGGGTGCAACTTCGTGAACTGCTGACCACTTTCCGTCTGCAGCTCACTGAACCTGGCCTGCGCCCCGCCCTGGAATCCAGCTGTCACGAATTTAGCGCCCGGCTGGGGTTCCCGGTGAAGCTGGATTACCAACTGCCGCCGCGGTTTGTTCCGTCGCATCAGGCCATTCATTTACTGCAGATCGCCCGTGAAGCGTTGAGTAACGTGCTCAAACATGCTGGCGCGACGGCGGTAACCGTCACCGTCAGCCAGCACGCTAATCAGGTCAGGCTCACGGTTCATGACAACGGCCGCGGCGTGCCGGAAAATGCCGAACGAACTAACCACTATGGTTTAATCATCATGCGAGACCGCGCCCAAAGCCTGCGCGGTGATTGCCAGGTTCGCCGGAGAGAGACAGGTGGCACGGAAGTTGTTGTCACCTTTATTCCCGAGAAACCGCTCACAACTGCTCAAGGAGAAACCCATGACTAATCAGGAACCGGCATCAATTCTGTTGATCGACGACCATCCGATGCTGCGTACTGGCGTGAAACAGCTGGTCAGCATGGCACCCGATATCACCGTCGTAGGCGAAGCCAGCAACGGTGAACAAGGCATTGAGCTTGCCGAAGCGCTTGATCCCGATCTGATCCTGCTTGATCTCAATATGCCCGGAATGAACGGTCTGGAAACCCTCGACAAGCTGCGGGAAAAATCCCTTTCCGGTCGCGTGGTGGTTTTTAGCGTGTCGAACCATGAAGAAGATGTGGTCACAGCGCTGAAGCGCGGTGCGGACGGCTATCTGCTGAAAGATATGGAGCCGGAAGATCTGCTTAAAGCGCTGCAACAGGCTGCCGCAGGTGAGATGGTGCTGAGCGAAGCATTAACGCCGGTACTGGCCGCCAGCCTGCGCGCCAACCGCGCCACCTCCGATCGCGACGTCAGTCAGTTAACGCCACGCGAGCGCGACATTCTCAAGCTGATTGCTCAGGGTCTGCCAAACAAGATGATTGCCCGCCGCCTGGATATCACCGAAAGCACGGTCAAAGTACATGTGAAGCACATGCTGAAGAAAATGAAGTTAAAATCCCGCGTTGAAGCCGCTGTGTGGGTACATCAGGAACGAATTTTTTAAGCATTACTCATCCGGCAGCAGCCTCCAGCGCGGGTCGTCGTTGGGTAATGCGACCAGCGGTTGCACCACAATAAGCGTGATCTCATTGGAAGAGACGCGCTGGCCTTTCTCATCTTCTACCACTGCCGACAAGTGCCAGCGGTTAGTTGCCCCTTCCCGGCTATCCCAGGCAGGCATAATCACACTCCAGCCATCGCCGCTGTTACTTTTCGCCGGTGATGTCAGGCTCAATGCCTGGGTATCACCCTGCCAGTGGATCTGACGAATACCATGCGTGCTGCGAATTTGTAGCTTCAGCATCACGGTCTCGCCCCCTTTCAGATCCCACGGTGGCGTCGCCAGATACACTGATAACGTTTTGCGTTGGCGGAACTCCATAACCGGCAGGTTGTCCCGCTCAGGCGAGTCGTAGCGGCTCCCGCGCAGGGAGCGCGTGGCGGCGACTTCTCCGGCAGAGATCTGCTTTATAAGCGGTACGCCGAAGCGATAGTTAAGCTTCAGTCCGAGATTATTTTGACTGACGCCACTCTCTCCCTGCTTATGGGCGGCCGTCAATGTGACCAGCGGAACAGGGGTATAGTTGAGCCCCAGATTTACCGCGACAGGGTTGTGATAGCCGGTTCCGGTGTTGAACAGGTCGACGTTATCGCCAAAGTATTGCTCGAAGCTAACGCTGGTGTTCAGATGATGGAACCACGGCAACCAGGCTTTGGCGGTGACATCATACCCGCGCGCCATGCGCTGCTCCTGAACGTCCGAGCTGTCACGCCAGCTGGCAAACGGCTGATAGTAGTTAGCAGACAGACGCAGATTTTCACCCCACGCTTCCGCGCCCAGCCCGGCACGCTGCAGGCCTTCATCCAGCAGGTTATCGTAAAACGTGTTGTAGCCCAGTAACCACTTGCCGGCGATCCAGCGCTGACCTACCCCGGCGTTACTGACCAGGCCATCCGTCTGCTGCGTCACGCCAAACTGGCTCCAGCTCAGGTAACGGTTGTTATCATTCCAGGGGATAAACCAGCTCCCGCTACTGCCGTTAAATTTACCTTCGTCATTCACCAGCAAGTTTACGCTGGCGTTACCCCACGGGGAGAGCCAGGATTCAATCTGCTGGTTCACTTCCCCACTCACCGCATCACGTACCTGACCAAACGCAAACTGGCGCGCCTGCTCGCCCGTGGTCAGACCGTTATCGGTCATACTGGCTTCACCAAACGCTTTTGCCATTTCGGCCAGGTGTTTTTCTCCCTCGCCAGTTGGGGAGGCCATACCGAGATCGGGCAAACTATCCCCGTTGTTATCAAAGGGATTTTCTGCCTGTTGCATAAAGGAATTCGGGGCACCGTGAACGGCTCCCGCCGTAAGAAGGGGGAGTAATAACAGAAAGCGAATGCAGGACGATACAGCCATCAACGTCGGGTTTAGCGCCTGGGTTTTGTTAAAGACGCTCTTACCTTAACGCTATTAAGAAAGAATTGCAGCCTTACGGGAAATTTCAGGAATATCCTGAAGTTTATTGTCGGCTGTAGACGGCGTAAACTCGGTAAACCCTATATTATTCGTGCCTTTTTAAGAACAGGAGTCAACATGCAGAAGATAGTGATCATCGCCAACGGTGCGGCTTACGGCAGCGAATCCCTTTTTAACAGCCTGCGTCTGGCTATCGCACTCCGCGATAAAGAGAGCGAACTGGAGTTACGGCTCTTTTTAATGTCGGACGCGGTCACTGCCGGGCTGAAGGGACAGAAACCTGCAGAAGGCTACAACATTCAGCAAATGCTGGAGATCCTCACCGCGCAAAATGTGCCGGTGAAGCTGTGCAAGACCTGCACCGACGGCCGCGGCATTACCGGGCTGCCGCTGATTGATGGTGTAGAGATTGGTACGCTGGTTGAGCTGGCCGAGTGGACGCTGTCCGCCGATAAAGTATTAACTTTTTAATAATAAACCCGTAAAAATATTATTTTCTTATGGACGCGGTTTCAGCATCAAGTTTACCTGCAAGGTTGCCGATAGGCATGGAAACAACACAGCAGGTATTTCACTTATGTTCAGATCGATTCGTGCACGCATCATCGCCGCGACGGCAGGCTGTCTGGTCGTCGCCCTTCTCCTTAATACCGTTATCAACTTCCAGGTCACGCGTCAGGATAACCAGCAGTCACAGCGCGATATCCTGACCAGCACCAGCGCCAGCCATAACATGGCGATTGCCGACTGGGTAAAAAGCAAAATGACGGTGATCGCCTCCGCTCAGACCGTGGCGCTGAGTGACGATCCGGTTCCGGTATTCAAACAGCTTGCGCAGGCGGGGGGATTCACCAACGTCTATGTTGGTTATGCCAGCAAGACAGCCAAATTCTCTGACCCAGCGGGCGTCCCCGCGGATTATGACCCGACCATTCGCCCCTGGTATCAGCAGGTGGTAAGCCAGGACGCCCCTGTCGTCACCGCACCTTACGTAGATGCCGGTACCGGGAAGCTGGTGGTGACGTTCGCCGTGCCGGTGAAAGAAAATGGCACCCTGAAAGCCGTGGTAGCAGGCGATGTGGCCATGGATAGCGTGGTCGCTAACGTGCGCGGGATCCATCCGACCCCGGCAAGTAGTGGATTACTTCTGACCAGCGATGGCACCGTGATTGCCGCCAATGATCCGGCGCTGACGCTTAAACCGTTTGCCGAGACGATCAAAGGTATCGATTTTGCGGCGCTGAAAAGCGGTAATCCGGTTGTCGGCACATTCGATGACAAAGAAAAAACCTTTGTTGCGACGGCCGTGTCAGGCACTAACTGGATGTTAGTTGTCGCCCTCGACAATGGCGATGCGACATCCGGCATGCGTTCCCTGCTTAAAGCGTCGGCTATCTCGCTGGTGATCCTGGCTCTGCTGAGCGCCGCTATTGTTCACTTCCTGATTGCCCGTCTGCTGAAGCGACTGTCTGACATCCGCGACGCGATGCACAACATTGCTAACGGGACTAACGACCTGTCGCAGCGCCTGCCGGATGATGGTGAAGACGAAGTCGCGCAGATTGCACAAGCGTTTAACGCCTTCAGCGATAAACTCTCCGTCGTCATGGTACAGCTCCGTGATGCCAGCGCATCGGTGAAAAATGCCGCGCAGGAAATTGCGGCTGGTAACCAGGATCTTTCCGGACGCACCGAGCAGGCGGCATCCAGCCTGCGAGAGACCGCCAGTGCCGTGGAGCAGATCACCGCCTCCGTGACGCAGTCGAATGAGTCTGCAGCAGAAGCCAACGACCAGGCGAGCAAAGCCTCAGCGGCCGCGGCGCGCGGTGGTGAGGTGGTGTCGCAGGCAATCAGTACCATGCAGTCCATCGAAGTGGCATCCGCAAAAATTGGCGATATCACCAGCGTAATTGACGGCATTGCCTTCCAGACCAATATTCTGGCGTTGAACGCCTCGGTGGAAGCAGCACGAGCCGGGGAACAAGGGCGTGGGTTTGCCGTGGTGGCAGGAGAGGTGCGTAACCTGGCAAGCCGTAGCGCTCAGGCGGCGAAAGAGATCAAATCGCTTATCGATTCCACCACTGACAGCGTGGCAACGGGCTCCCGTTACGTGCATCTGGCAGGGGAAAGCATGAATGAAATCCGCGCCAGCATCGGCAGCGTCTCGGGCATCATGCGTGAAATCTCCATCGCCACCAGCGAGCAGATGAAGGGTATCCATGAGATCAACCATGCGGTAACCCATCTCGACAGAATGGTACAGCAGAACGCCGAGCTGGTTGTGCAATCCGCCGCCGCCGCGGGCGCCCTGCAGAGCCAGGCGGGTGACCTTGCTGAAACCGCCGGACATTTCCGCATTTAATTTTATCCCGGCGCGCGTTTAGCGGGTAAAACGCGCGCCAGCTGAAATTTTTAGGGATTTTGTCATTTTTGTTTAATCGTTATGCCATTTTTTGATCAAAATCAGCATCCCGGCCCCTCCCCTTTGGTGTTATGCCATGAGTGAATTGTGAACAATATCACGCTCGGATATGGCAGCAGGGAGAGCGTTGTTTAAGACTACGGGGTAAAAAATGGCACTGGTAAAAACAAGTTTGAAACTGTTTGGCGGGGATACGGTAGTGGTTCGTTGTTCAGAGCGCTGCCGTATTCATCTGATGAGTTCAAAAGCACAAAAACAATCGCAGGCAGATATTCTGACCGTGCAGGATGATAAAGCCTGGCTTACGGTGCCCTATACCGGCACGTGGGATGTGTTGATCGACAGCCACAGTCAGTCACTGGAGCATTCTGTCAGCTACGTAGCAGCATAACATTAAACGCCCGGCGAGCCGGGCGTATTCTCAGGCAAAACCCGGTCGCAGCGAGCTGTTGAGCAGGTTCCCTTCCAGAAGTGCCTTCACCTTCACCACCAGTTCGTTCAGACAGTCGTCCTTCATACCGAGGCGGGTCAGCTCGTCATCAAGAGAGAAGAGATACTGCGCGTTAGTACCCAGCGGGCCACTGGCGGCAGCAATCAGCGGGGCAATTACCTGCGTACGGGTATCCGCTTCATACAGCGGATGGCGAGGATCCATAATAAAGACCAGCGCATTAACGGTACGTCCGTCGTCCAGTTCCAGCTTGCACCAGCTCGGCATATAGCAGCCGGTAATCATCTCGCGCTTCCAGAGCAGCGTGAGCTCCTCTTCCAGCGTGGCGTCCGGGAGGCGATATGCCACGCCCGTGGTGCGTCCGCCCTCTTTCAGTGCAAGCATGCGCCCAGGTTGACACGCACTGCCACGCCCGGCCGTCAGACGCAGGCAAAATGCGCGGTGCCAGCCCGGCAGCGTTCCCGTTGCCGATTCGACAAATTCCAGAGCCGGGTTCCACATCAGAGAGCCGTAGCCAAAAATCCATACCGGGCCATCATCCGGGCGGCAGGCAAGCGTGGCAGCGAGTGACGCCGCACGTTGTTCAGCCGACCAGAGAAGCGATTCCTCAATAGCACCAAATGCCGTCTTACAATCTGCCTTCATTAAGAAATCACGCGTTAACACTTTACACCTCCGCCACTGCATGCTTCCTTGCGACATCTGTAATTCGCCTTCCCGGCCTTAGGTGCTGGTCATTTTGCCAGCAGTTAAATAACGATAAGCAATTAGCGGACCAGTTGCAATACAACGGAAGTTCAACCGCCTGAAAAGTCAAAATGAAGGCAGCGAATTATTTCACGGCTATTTCTTTTTATGCCATTTATCGTCGTCTCCTTTCTCATATTCATGTTTTACGGCGGCCCAGGCGACTTTGTGCGCCGTCTCTTCACGGCTGGCATCATCCCGGCGATCGTCCTTATCTTTGTATTGTTCCCAGGCGCTATTAAACGCTTCTTTGTAGATATCCTGCGCGTGGGCGGGCAGCACGTTTTGCACGTTATCGGGTAATTCGCGTTTCGTTTTATAGGGCATCACTGACCTCTCTTTTGGCTAAAGAGATAAGTGTGGACGACGATATGGCATGGTGCCACCCGGCAATAATTTATGAGGACATTATATTTTTAATACATTGTTATTTAATGACTAATAAACAAAGACTCTGCATTTTACCCATCAAGAAACAAAATTATGACAAAGGGTAAAATTAAGTAAAAAATAAAGGGTATTTAACAGAGATCTGTTAGTTTAATGACCTCAAAAATCTATCTATAATTACAAGCACCTGCATTGATGGAGAAGCACATGACAGCAACACACGAGGCGGTAAAGACCCGCCACAAGGAGACGTCACTCATTTTCCCGGTTCTGGCACTGGCTGTGCTGCTCTTCTGGGGAAGCAGTCAGTCACTGCCAGTGGTGGTTGGTATCAATATTCTTGCTCTGGTTGGTATTTTAACCAGCGCTTTTAGCGTCGTTCGCCATGCCGACGTATTAGCCCACCGTCTGGGCGAGCCGTACGGTTCGTTAATTCTTAGTCTTTCCGTTGTTATCCTCGAAGTTAGCCTGATCTCTGCGCTGATGGCGACCGGTGATGCCGCCCCGACGCTGATGCGCGATACGCTCTACTCAATCATTATGATTGTGACGGGCGGTCTGGTGGGCTTCTCGCTGTTATTGGGTGGTCGTAAATTCGCGACCCAGTATATGAACCTGTTCGGCATTAAACAGTATCTGATTGCCCTCTTCCCGCTGGCAATTATCGTGCTGGTGTTCCCGATGGCGCTGCCGGGTGCAAACTTTTCCACCGGTCAGGCATTGTTGGTTGCGCTGATTTCCGCGGCCATGTACGGCGTATTCCTGCTGATTCAGACCAAAACGCACCAGAGTCTGTTTGTGTATGAGCATGAAGACGACAGCGACGATGACGACCCGCATCACGGTAAACCGTCGGCCCACAGCAGCGCGTGGCACACGGTTTGGCTGATCGTGCATCTGATTGCGGTTATCGCGGTTACCAAGATGAACGCCAATCCGCTGGAGACGCTGTTAACCGAGTTGAACGCGCCGGTGGCCTTTACCGGCTTCCTGGTAGCGCTGTTGATTCTGTCCCCTGAAGGACTGGGCGCGCTGAAAGCGGTACTGAATAATCAGGTGCAACGCGCAATGAACCTGTTCTTCGGCTCCGTGCTGGCGACGATTTCGCTTACCGTTCCGGTGGTGACGTTGATTGCGTTTATGACGGGTAACGAGCTGCAGTTTGCGCTGGGTGCGCCAGAGATGATCGTGATGGTGGCATCACTGTTGTTGTGTCAGATTTCGTTCTCGACCGGACGTACCAATGTGCTGAACGGCGCGGCGCATATGGCGTTGTTTATTGCGTATCTGATGACGATATTTGCGTAGTCTTTTTACCATGCCCCATAAAAAAACCCGCCGAAGCGGGTTTTTTTATTAGTTGCTGGTATCCAGCTCGTCGAAGCTCTTCACCAGATCGTCAATCGCTTTGATCTGTTTCAGGAACGGCTCCAGTTTATCCAGCGGCAGCGCGGATGGACCGTCACATTTCGCGTTAGCCGGATCCGGGTGCGCTTCGATAAACAGACCCGCCAGGCCGGTTGCCATACCGGCGCGCGCCAGCTCGGTAACCTGGGCACGGCGGCCGCCGGAGGCTGCACCAAACGGATCGCGGCACTGCAGTGCGTGCGTCACGTCGAAGATCACCGGAGACTGATTAGAGACGTTCTTCATCACGCTGAAGCCCAGCATATCCACAACCAGGTTGTCGTAACCGAAGTTTGAACCACGATCGCACAGAATAACTTTGTCGTTGCCACCTTCGATAAACTTATCGACGATGTTGCCCATCTGACCCGGGCTCACGAATTGTGGTTTCTTCACGTTGATCACCGCACCGGTTTTCGCCATCGCGGCAACCAGGTCAGTCTGGCGAGCCAGGAACGCCGGCAGTTGGATAACATCTACCACATCGGCCACAGGCTGCGCCTGAGCGGCTTCATGCACGTCGGTGATCACTTTCACGCCAAAGGTCTGTTTCAGCTCCTGGAAAATTTTCATTCCCTCTTCCAGGCCCGGGCCACGGTAAGAGTTGATGGAGGAGCGGTTGGCTTTGTCAAAAGAGGCTTTAAACACGTACGGGATACCCAGTTTCTGGGTCACAGTCACGTAGTGTTCGCAGATACGCATAGCGAGATCGCGGGATTCCAGCACGTTCATACCGCCAAACAGCACGAACGGCAGGTCGTTTGCCACGTTGATATCACCAATGCTAACCACTTTTTGTTTCATAGGATCGCCTTATTCAGGTGTGAATCGGAATTAAGATTAATGCAGTGTAATTTGTTTGTGCGAGATCGCGTTGATCTGCGCGCGAATCATTTCGCTAATCGGATCTTCCGGACATTGTTCCACGAAATAACTCAAATCATTCAGCGCGACGTGTTCACAATCGAGCTGAGCATAAATAAGCCCACGGTCGCGAATTTCATACGGATCTTCCGGATTAAACTGCAGCAGCACTTCACTGGCACGCAAAGCCAGTTCCATCTGACGCTCTTCCATCAGCGCTGATTTCAGCGTATCCAGCAGCTTGCGGATCACTTCTGAGTTATCCGCCTCGTCGAGATCTTCGTTAAAAAGCTCGGCCACCGGGCTGATATTGCCTTTCAGCCAGACGTCCAGCGTATGCTCATCCAGCGTGTCGCCGTTAAACGGATTAATGAGCCACATCTCACCATCCAGCCACTCGGCACGCAGTATCATCTGCGTCGGGAAAATGACCGGCACCAGTGGAATATCCAGACGGTGTGCGACCCACAGCAAAATAGAGCCCAGCGCAACGGCGCTGCCCTGACGATTCTTTAAGACCTGGTCCAGCCATAATGCGTCAGACAGGCGATACACGCCACGCGTATCGCAGAAACCCCATTCGCCGTAGAAAAGTTCCAGAAGCTTCTCTAATTGCCAGTCCTGCGGACGCGCCTGATTGATCTCTTCACGCGCCAGGCTGACCAGATTTTCCAGCTCATCGTAGACATACTGCGACGTAAAATCGTCACGGATCATCTCCGAAATCAGGATCATGCCATCGCAAAGCGGCACTTTATTAAATTCGAAATCGGCTAAGGACTTCATGACTTACCCCAGTAACGGTATTCTTGTGGTGGCGAGTTTAATGATGATGTACAGCACCACCAGACCCAGCAGAAAGGCAATAAATCCCACCTGCTGGCTGCGCGGACGACGACGCCCAAGCGCGATAAAACCCAAAACGATATAGATGATAACGCCAAACAGCTTTTCAGTCAGCCATGCGCCTTTATCAGTAAATGGCAGATAGCCGGTCTTCCACATGAGTCCGGCGCCAGTCAGGAACAGAACCGTATCGATACAGTGCGGTGCGACACGCACCCAGCGGGCATCCATCAGCGGATTGTTGCTGTAACGCCACCAGTAGCGCACGATGAAAAAACCGATGGTCAGCGCAACGGAAATCAGGTGAGCGGAAATAAGCACAGTAAACAGGCTCATCACCACTGCCCCAGCGTCAGACGTTCGTTGCCGCCGTAGTCGCGGCAGGTTTCCACTGCGGTGTAGCCTGCTTGCGTAAACAGCGCCCGCACGGCTTCTCCCTGCGTCCAGCCGTGCTCCACCAGCAGCCAGCCGCCGCGAACTAAATGCTTCCGTGACGTTGTCACAATGTGATCAAGATCGGCCAGTCCCTCGTTAGCGGCGACCAGGGCCGTCAGCGGTTCGAAACGGACATCTCCCTGCGCAAGATGCGGATCATGTTCGTCAATGTAAGGAGGGTTGCTGACAATCATCCCAAACGTGTGATTTTCTAGCGCGCTAAACCAGCTGCTGTGCAGTACGGTGACATTAGTCAGGCCGAGCCTGTCCACGTTACGCTTTGCCAGCGCTACCGCGTCTGGCATCACATCCACTGCCGTCACATCACAGTCCGGGCGTTCACTGGCGAGCGCCAGCGCAATGGCGCCCGTCCCAGTACCTAGATCGAGGATTCGAGTGGCGCTAGCCGGTAAACGCGCCAGCGCCTGCTCGACCAGACACTCGGTGTCCGGACGTGGGATCAGGGTCGCTGCCGAAACGTACAAAGGTAACGACCAGAATTCACGCTCTCCAACCAGATGCGCCACCGGCTCACCGGCCTTACGACGGGCAAGCAGTATGGCGAGTTGCGCCTCCTGCTCAGAAGCCAGCTGTGTTTCCCCGAAAGCCAGCAGATACGTGCGCGGTTTCCCCGTCACATGCTCAAGCAAGATTTCGGCATCGCGTTTAGGACTCTCACTTTCTGAAAGCTCACCGACGGCCTGGCGTAACCAGCGCTGGAAATCCATTATTCCTGCTCGGACAGCGCCGCCAGCTGATCGGCCTGGTATTCCTGCACAATAGGCTCAATCAGCATATCCAGCTTGCCTTCCATCACTTCGTCCAGACGGTAAAGCGTCAGGTTGATGCGGTGGTCGGTCACGCGCCCCTGCGGGAAGTTGTAGGTGCGGTTACGGTCGCTGCGGTCGCCGCTGCCCAGCAGGTTACGGCGGGTCGACGCTTCTGCCTGCTGGCGTTTTGCCATTTCTGCCGCGTGGATACGCGCACCGAGCACGGAAAGCGCTTTGGCTTTGTTTTTATGCTGCGAACGTTCGTCCTGACATTCAACGACAATACCGGTCGGCAGGTGGGTAATACGGATGGCGGAGTCGGTGGTGTTAACGTGCTGACCACCCGCTCCGGAGGAACGGAAGGTATCAATACGCAGGTCCGCCGGGTTGATGTCCGGCAGTTCCGCTTCCGGCAGCTCCGGCATGACCGCAACGGTACAGGCTGACGTATGAATACGCCCCTGCGATTCGGTGGCAGGTACGCGCTGCACACGATGACCGCCAGATTCAAACTTGAGACGACCGTATACGCCGTCGCCGCTGATCTTCGCGATCACTTCTTTAAAACCACCATGCTCGCCTTCGTTGGCGCTCATGATCTCCACACGCCAGCGGCGCGATTCAGCGTAGCGGCTGTACATGCGGAACAGATCCCCGGCAAACAGGGCCGCTTCATCACCGCCGGTACCGGCGCGGACTTCCACAAATGCGTTACGTTCATCGTCCGGATCTTTCGGCAGCAACAGCACCTGAAGCTGCTGTTCCATCTCTTCCGAACGCGCTTTCGCATCCTGCAACTCTTCCTGCGCCATTTCGCGCATTTCAGGGTCATCAAGCATCATCTGCGCAGTTTCAATATCTTCCTGAACCTGTCGCCAGTCAGTAAAGCATTTAGAAACATCACTTAACTGCGCGTATTCGCGAGAGAGCGCGCGAAAACGTTCCTGGTCCGCAATGGTCCCGGCATCACCGAGCAGCGCCTGTACTTCCTCATGGCGCTCGTGCAGAGCTTCCAGTTTAGCGACGATAGAAGGCTTCATAGGCGTAAGTGCACCTTTTCTTAGAAAATGGGTATAGGGCGCTATTCCAGCCCGAGGCTGTTGCGCAGAATAGTCAGGCGTTCATCATCCCCGTCACGGGCAGCCTGCTGAAGAGATTTGGTTGGGGCATGGATCAGGCGGTTGGTCAGTTTCCATGCCAGATCCTGCATAATAGCGTGTGCGTCGCCGCCCTGTTCCAGGGCCGCTAACGCTTTGGCTGTCAGGTCATCACGCACCTGCTCCGCCTGCCCGCGATACTCGCGGATGGTCTCGCTGACGCTTTGCGCGCGCAGCCAGGCCATAAACTCACTGGTTTCCTGCTCAACAATGGTTTCCGCCTGCACTGCCGCCGCTTTACGCTGGGCAAGGTTGTGCGAAATGATACTTTGCAGGTCATCCACGCTGTAAAGATAGGCGTTAGCCAGTTTACCGACTTCTGGCTCAACATCGCGCGGGACGGCGATATCCACCAGCAGCATCGGCTGATTACGACGGGATTTCAGCGCACGCTCCACCATCCCTTTACCGATGATCGGCAGTGGGCTGGCGGTAGAGCTGATAATAATGTCCGCCTCTTTCAGGCGTTCATCAATGTCGCTTAACGCCACCACCTCTGCGCCCACTTCGTCCGCCAGCACCTGAGCACGTTCGCGGGTACGGTTGGCGATAATCATCTTTTTCACTTTATGTTCGCGCAGATGGCGCGCGACAAGTTCGATGGTTTCGCCCGCACCCACCAGCATCACGGTAACGGTCGACAGGGATTCAAAGATTTGGCGTGCAAGGGTGCAGGCCGCGAAAGCAACAGAAACCGCACTGGCACCAATGTCGGTTTCGGTTCGCACACGCTTAGCCACGGAGAATGACTTCTGGAACATACGTTCCAGCTCACTGGCCTTCAGATGCCCTTTTTGCGAATCCGCAAACGCTTTTTTCACCTGCCCCAGAATTTGCGGCTCGCCGAGAACCAGCGAATCCAGCCCGCTGGCCACGCGCATCAGATGGCTGACGGCATCATTGTCCTGATGCCAGTACAGGCTATTGCGCAGTTCGTCTTCGTTGAGATTGTGGTAGTCGCATAGCCAGCGGATCAGCGCCTCGTGCAGGTTATCCTGCTCTTCCACACTCAAATAAAGCTCGGTACGGTTGCACGTCGAGAGCACCACGCCACCCTGCACCATAGGTTGTGCAAGCAAGCTGTCCAGCGCCAGGTCAAGCGTGTCTGGCGAAAACGTTACGCGTTCTCGCAGCGAAACCGGGGCTGTTTTGTGGTTAATGCCGAGTGCTAATAAGGTCATGTTGAGCGGGAGTAGTACCAGCGTTAATAAGGTTAGCAGAACGCATCATACAGGATGCGCGAGATCAATAAAAGAGACTGCACCCTTTCGGAGTAATAGGTTACATCGCGCTTTGAGATAATTTGAACGTAGACGGTGGGGCCCTTCAACGCTAGCATTAACAGTTATAACTGCAACGTATCTCAAGGATTTGTCCTCATTATGACCCGACTGATTCGCCTGCTGCCGCTGGCCGCACTGGTTCTGACCGCCTGTACTGTCACCCAACCAAAAGGCCCAGGCAAAAGCCCTGATTCTCCGCAGTGGCGTCAACACCAGCAGGACGTCCGTAATTTGAGCCAGTACCAGACTCGCGGCGCTTTCGCGTATCTCTCTGACGAACAAAAGGTTTATGCGCGTTTCTTCTGGCAGCAAACAGGCCAGGACAACTACCGTCTGCTGCTGCTGAACCCGCTGGGCAGCACCGAACTGGAGCTTATCGCGAAACCGGGCGAAGCGCAGATCACCGATAACAAAGGCCAGCATTACACCGCGACAGATGCCGAAGAGATGATTGGTAAGCTGACGGGAATGCCTATCCCGCTCAACAGCCTGCGCCAGTGGATCCTTGGCCTGCCGGGGGATGCCACCGACTACCAGCTTGACGATCAGTACCGTCTAAGCCAGGTGAATTACGCGCAGAATGGCAAAACCTGGAAAGTGGTGTACAGCGCCTATGACAGCAACAGTAAACCTTCTCTGCCATCGAATATGGAACTGACCCAGGGCAGCCAGCGTATCAAGCTGAAAATGGACAACTGGATCGTTAAATGATGACCCACTGGCCCTCTCCGGCAAAACTGAACCTGTTTTTATACATCACCGGCCAGCGTGCTGATGGCTATCACACCCTGCAGACGCTGTTTCAGTTTATTGACTATGCCGACACAATCTCGATTGAGCTGCGTCAGGACGGGCAGGTTTGCCTGCTGACGCCTGTCGATGGTGTGGCGCATGAGGACAACCTAATTGTCCGCGCGGCGCGCCTGCTGATGAAAGCGGCAACTGACGCCGGACGACTACCGACAGGAAGCGGCGCAGATATCCTCATTGAGAAACGTCTGCCAATGGGTGGCGGTCTCGGTGGAGGCTCATCCAATGCCGCAACCGTGCTGGTTGCTCTGAACCATCTCTGGGGTTGTGGGCTGTCGACGGACGAACTGGCAGCCTTAGGATTGACGCTGGGCGCGGATGTACCGGTATTTATTCGTGGTCATGCGGCATTTGCCGAAGGTGTAGGAGAGGTCCTCACTCCGGTCGAGCCGCCAGAAAAATGGTATCTCGTTGCCCACCCCGGCGTGAGCATTCCGACCCCGGTCATCTTTAAAGATCCTGACCTGAAAAGAGATACTCCGGTTCGGTCAATAGAAACGTTATTAAATTGTGAATTCAGCAACGATTGCGAGGATATCGCAAGAAAACGTTTTCGCGAGGTTGATGCGGTGCTTTCCTGGCTGTTAGAATACGCGCCGTCGCGCCTGACTGGTACAGGGGCCTGTGTCTTTGCTGAATTTGACACCGAATCCGCCGCTCGTCAGGTGCTTGAGCAAGCGCCGGTTTGGCTGCATGGTTTTGTAGCGCGTGGGATGAACACGTCTCCCCTACAGCAGACCATTCTGGCGCAGACTGAGTTTCGGTGACAACGTCACCCTGTTCCAGACGTTGCATCGCGCTCTTTAATACACCGCCTGGATAGTATTCGCCTGGCCCGCACAGTTTGCGGCGAACGCTATCCACCACTGGACGCATGCCTGAGGTTCTTCTCGTGCCTGATATGAAGCTTTTTGCTGGTAACGCCACCCCGGAACTAGCACAACGTATTGCCAACCGCCTGTACACTTCCCTCGGCGACGCCGCCGTAGGTCGCTTTAGCGACGGCGAAGTCAGCGTACAAATTAACGAAAATGTACGCGGTGGTGATATTTTCATCATCCAGTCCACCTGTGCTCCAACAAATGACAACCTGATGGAACTGGTTGTTATGGTCGACGCGCTGCGTCGTGCTTCAGCAGGCCGTATCACTGCTGTAATCCCTTACTTCGGCTATGCCCGTCAGGACCGCCGTGTTCGTTCTGCACGTGTACCTATCACCGCCAAAGTTGTCGCTGACTTCCTGTCCAGCGTCGGCGTTGACCGCGTACTGACCGTTGACCTGCACGCAGAGCAGATCCAGGGCTTCTTCGACGTCCCGGTTGATAACGTATTCGGCAGCCCTATTCTGCTGGAAGACATGCTGCAACTGAACCTGGACAACCCAATTGTGGTTTCTCCGGACATCGGCGGCGTGGTACGTGCTCGTGCTATCGCGAAGCTGCTGAACGATACCGATATGGCGATCATCGACAAACGTCGTCCGCGCGCTAACGTTTCTCAGGTGATGCATATCATCGGTGACGTAGCTGGCCGTGACTGCGTGCTGGTTGACGACATGATCGATACCGGCGGTACGCTGTGTAAAGCTGCAGAAGCACTGAAAGAACGTGGTGCCAAGCGCGTATTCGCTTACGCAACTCACCCGATCTTCTCCGGTAACGCGGTAAACAACCTCCGTAACTCCGTCATTGACGAAGTTGTGGTGTGCGATACCATCCCACTGAGTGACGAAATCAAAGCGCTGCCAAACGTACGTACTTTGACCCTGTCCGGGATGCTGGCCGAAGCGATTCGTCGTATCAGCAACGAAGAATCCATCTCAGCTATGTTCGAACACTAATCGAGCACGGCCAAAAAACCCGCTGCGGCGGGTTTTTTTGTCTTTAATATTTATTTGTATGATCAATGCCTCCTTCACCTGCCATTCATATGACAGATGATGCGCATCTGGAAGATAGATAATTGTGAAAAACGTAACCTCCTCACATGTTCTGCCCTTTCGCGCCCTCATCGACGCTTGCTGGAAAGAGAAGTACACCTCGTCACGCTTTCTACGTGACCTGATAGCCGGGATCACCGTCGGCATTATCGCCATTCCGCTGGCAATGGCGCTGGCGATTGGCAGCGGCGTTGCGCCGCAGTATGGCCTTTATACTTCGGCCGTTGCCGGGATCGTCATTGCCCTGACCGGCGGTTCGCGCTTCAGCGTCTCTGGCCCGACCGCTGCCTTTGTGGTGATCCTCTACCCGGTTTCCCAGCAGTTTGGCCTGGCAGGCCTGCTGGTTGCCACCCTGATGTCCGGCGTCTTTTTGATTTTATTCGGTCTTGCCCGTTTTGGCAGGTTGATTGAATACATCCCCCTTTCCGTGACGCTGGGGTTCACCTCCGGGATTGGTATCACCATCGGAACCATGCAGATCAAGGACTTCCTGGGTCTGCAGATGCCCCACGTACCTGAACACTATCTGCAAAAAATCGGTGCGCTAATTATGGCGCTGCCGACCGCCAACCTGGGCGACGCCGCCATCGGGATTGTGACGCTGGGTACGCTGATTGTGTGGCCTCGTCTGGGCATTCGTCTCCCTGGCCATCTGCCCGCGCTGCTGCTGGGCTGCGCGGTAATGGCCATCGTCAATATGTTCGGTGGCCATGTCGCGACTATCGGCTCGCAGTTCCACTATGTTCTGGCGGACGGTTCACAGGGAAGCGGTATTCCGCAGCTGTTACCGCAGCTGGTGTTGCCGTGGGATATGCCCGGTTCCAGCTTCACGCTAAGCTGGGATTCCCTGCGCGCCCTCCTTCCCGCAGCCTTCTCAATGGCAATGCTGGGGGCCATTGAATCTCTGCTCTGTGCGGTGGTACTGGACGGCATGACGGGAACGAAGCATAAAGCCAACAGCGAGCTGGTTGGTCAGGGTCTGGGTAACCTTATCGCACCGTTCTTTGGCGGCATCACTGCAACGGCAGCCATCGCACGCTCCGCGGCAAACGTGCGTGCCGGGGCAACATCCCCCATTTCGGCAGTGATCCACTCCGTGCTGGTGATCCTCGCCCTGCTTATCCTTGCTCCGTTGCTCTCCTGGCTACCGCTTTCAGCCATGGCCGCTCTGCTGTTGATGGTAGCCTGGAACATGAGTGAGGCGCATAAGGTGGTGAACCTGCTGCGTCGCGCACCGAAAGACGACATTATCGTGATGCTGCTTTGTATGTCGCTGACCGTGCTGTTTGATATGGTCATTGCCATCAGCGTCGGGATTGTGCTGGCGTCCCTGCTGTTTATGCGTCGTATTGCGCAGATGACGCGTCTTTCCCCGGTGAACGTCGAAGTGCCTGACGATGTGCTGGTTTTGCGTGTGATTGGCCCGCTGTTCTTTGCCGCCGCGGAGGGGCTGTTCAGCGATCTCGAATCCCGCATCGCGGGGAAACGGATTGTGGTGCTGAAATGGGATGCCGTTCCGGTGCTGGATGCCGGTGGACTGGATGCCTTCCAGCGCTTTGTGAAACGTCTGCCGGAAGGCTGTGAGCTGCGCGTGAGTAACCTGGAATTCCAGCCCCTACGCACCATGGCGCGCGCGGGCGTGCAGCCAATCCCTGGCCGACTCTCCTTCTACCCTAACCGTGAAGCCGCATTAGCGGATCTGTGAGTGGTCTGATGCAGAATAATGTCTCTGCATCATCACCCGGGTGGCCTGCTGGAGCGATGCAAGCACGGCAGGCACCATCCATATCCCCTTCATCATATGCGGTTCCTGCTTCATGTCCGTGCAAAAAAAAACGACTCCCTTGGGAGCCGTTTCGGTGTTCTTTATCGTCGCACTAACTGTGCTTGTGCTGGTCACGACGACAGCGCTTGTCGTAGTGGCGCACCCACCAGTATTTGTCACACACTTCCTCACGACCGCTCATGCGAGCCCCTGCCAGCCACAATACCGCACCAATGAAGATGCTCAATATCGCGCCGTGCGCGAAGTATTGCGGGAGGTCAAGCTGCGGCAGTTGGTTTAAAATTGAATAACCCACGCCGGCTACCATCACGAACAGTCCCAACCCCATCAGCACGTTACCGAATAACGAAGCGTTTTTGCGTTTCATGTGTCACCTCCGGAACTTTGGGTTGTCAGGGGAAAAGCCCCTAATCCTTGTGTGTAAAGTATAGACAACGCCTCTTTTATGAGTTGCGTGAATGATCACAATTACCGATAACGTCCAAACAAAAGTTTACAAATAAGACGTTGAACAGCTTGAAATTCTAATTGTTTAAATAAGAAATTATTCGTATTCCGCTGTGAAGATCGCAGAATTTTGTCAAGCGGCTCGTCAGACAGTAAACTACGCGCCAGATCTGGAACCCATTAGGAATTGAATCGTGACGATTAAACTGATTGTCGGCCTCGCCAACCCAGGCGCAGAGTATGCGGCAACACGCCATAATGCCGGGGCATGGTACGTCGATCTCCTGGCCGAGCGGTTACGTGCTCCTTTGCGTGAAGAACCTAAATTCTTTGGCTATACCTCACGTATCAACCTTGCTGGCGCTGATGTTCGTTTGCTGGTACCAACCACCTTTATGAACCTGAGCGGTAAAGCCGTGGCGGCGATGGCAACGTTTTATCGTATCAACCCGGATGAAATTCTGGTGGCGCACGATGAACTGGATCTCCCGCCTGGTGTGGCAAAATTCAAACTGGGCGGCGGGCATGGCGGCCACAACGGTCTAAAAGATATTATCAGCAAGCTGGGCAATAACCCGAATTTCCACCGTTTGCGCGTGGGAATCGGTCATCCGGGCGATAAAAACAAAGTTGTTGGTTTCGTACTCGGTAAACCACCGGTTTCTGAGCAGAAACTGATTGACGAGGCGGTAGACGAAGCGGCTCGCTGCACTGAAATCTGGCTGAAAGATGGGTTAACCAAAGCGACAAACCGCTTACACGCTTTCAAAGCGCAATAATCCGCCCGATCCGGCTTTTTTACCGCGCGTCATGCGGGTTACGTGTATAATAGGCGTAGTTATTTACTTTTCATCAATCGGTTATCGTTAACGGATTGATTATCAAGATATTAAGGTGATTTAGAAATGGGATTCAAATGCGGTATCGTCGGTCTGCCAAACGTGGGCAAATCCACCCTGTTTAACGCGCTTACCAAAGCGGGTATCGAAGCGGCGAACTTCCCGTTCTGTACCATCGAACCTAACACCGGTGTTGTACCAATGCCGGACCCGCGTCTGGACCAGCTCGCGGAAATCGTGAAGCCGCAGCGCATTCTGCCAACCACCATGGAATTCGTGGATATCGCGGGCCTGGTAAAAGGCGCATCCAAAGGTGAAGGTCTGGGTAACCAGTTCCTGACTAATATTCGTGAAACCGAAGCGATCGGGCACGTTGTGCGCTGCTTCGAGAACGACAACATTATCCACGTAAACAACAAAGTGGATCCGGCTGACGACATCGACGTTATCAACACCGAGCTGGCGCTCTCTGATCTCGACACCTGCGAACGCGCAATTCACCGCGTGCAGAAGAAAGCCAAAGGCGGCGACAAGGACGCGAAAGCGGAACTGGCTGCGCTGGAAAAATGTCTGCCACAGCTGGAAAACGCGGGCATGCTGCGCGCGCTGAAAAATCTGACGGAAGAAGACAAGGCGGCAATCAAATACCTGAGCTTCCTGACCCTGAAGCCAACCATGTACATCGCCAACGTTAACGAAGACGGTTTCGAGAACAACCCGTACCTGGACAAAGTGCGTGAAATCGCGGCGGCTGAAGGTTCTGTGGTTGTGGCGGTGTGCGCTGCCGTTGAATCCGACATCGCCGAGCTGGACGACGCCGACCGTGAAGAGTTCATGGCCGAGCTGGGTCTGGAAGAGCCGGGCCTGAACCGCGTGATCCGCGCAGGCTATGAGCTGCTGAACCTGCAGACCTACTTCACCGCTGGGGTGAAGGAAGTGCGTGCGTGGACCATCCCTGTGGGTGCAACTGCGCCTCAGGCGGCTGGTAAAATTCACACCGACTTCGAGAAAGGCTTTATTCGTGCGCAGACCATCGCGTTTGAAGACTTCATCACCTACAAGGGTGAGCAAGGCGCGAAAGAAGCAGGCAAGATGCGTGCGGAAGGGAAAGATTATATCGTTAAAGATGGCGATGTGATGAACTTCTTGTTTAACGTCTGAGTCGTCTTGACTGAAAAAAATCCACGCCCTGGCGTGGATTTTTTTATTCCGGGGTTAAAACACACTGTCTAAGAGTTCTGTTTTCATGCTGGGTTCAAATGGAATGATTTCGGCTGTCGCAAGCTTCAACGCCTGAAAAGGATCCTCGCGCAAGCGCTCTTCAAGAGCGGCAAGACTCTCACATTTCGCGAGAATGACCCCACCGTTTCTTGGGATCCGTCTACCCGATGCCAGGAAAATCCCCTCTGAATACCCCTTTTTAAGCCACTCAACATGAGCAGGTATCTCTGCGTCGATTTCTTCGAGTGGTTTTATATAGGTCAATATGACAATGTAAACTGTGCTCATCCTTGCCTCTTAGTTTGGTTTTTACGTCGTTTGTTCGAACTGCTTGTGCAGCCCCTCTTTTGCCACCCGGTATCATTATCATTTTTAGGGCGCATTTGAGCTTAATATGCAGGGCCTGATCGTGACAACGTGTTACGTTTCATATCCCAGGAATAAAACCAATCATGCCAGCCATTTTTTTGCTGGATATCTACAGACAACGACCACTTCCTTTGACAGGTTGAATGTTAAGTAATAGAAAGTTGCGCCTTCAGGAGGTGGAGTCCAAAATAATTTTTTGCCCTGAGCTTCGAAGATTATCAACATGGTTGATAAGTGCTCTCCTGCATTTATTTTATGGGGGGTTATCTTTCCTCAATATGGTATGTATCTTTATCACTCCAGTATATAATCTTATATTTACCAAAGTTGATGTTTTGTTCTTTGTAATAATCCATTACTTCGGATGGATACCAACCATATCCAAATAAAAAAAGAGCTCCTTCGTCAACTAATAGCCTTATTATTCTTTGCTTATCCTGATCGTCAATTACAGGTAAAACCATAAGCTCATCTTTTAATGAAAAACCTATCGCCTGCATTTTTCTAATTAAATCTTTTCCCAGAACGCGTATTTTCACACTAGTCCCAGCCATATCAATGACAATAATCGAATCATCTGGCATCTTATTCAATTTACATTCACCCTTATAGCTACTGGAGTTGATGTTGGTACGGAATTTATCACCATTTCTGGAGCCCCGCCAGGTAAATGTTGGCCCGGACCTAAGAAATAATCATTACCACTTAATGGGCTTCGTGGCTGCATATTAGAGATGCCACCAATCTTTCTTATATTAAATCCTTCACTTAAAGACCCTGGGTATAAACCCATGTCTTTTTCAATTTTTGAAGCAAGAGATTTAGATATAATGATATCTCCGTCTTCAATGCCATTGAAATATTTCAACGCTCCTTTTTTGTCTGTAATAAATGTACCATCTCGACCGATTGCAGGATATTGATCCCAACTTTTTGGACTAATATTATATCCTACATCATCTTTTAGCATTTTAGCTTGGCGCGCTCTTGCTCTTTCAGCCTTACATAATCCAAGCGGGTCGATATATTTGATAGGGTTCGGCGCATACTGGTAAAGATTTATCCCCCCCGCCAGCCCTATCGGGTCCTGCTGCGTAAACCTTCCGCAGTCCGGGTCGTAATACCGGAACAGATTGTAGTGCAGCCCTGTCTCACGGTCCAGGTATTGCCCCTGCATCCGCAGGTTCTGAGAATATCCTGATACCTGCGTCTCGCTTTCACGCAGCAGCTTGCCCCAGGCGCTGTTCACGCCTTCCCAGCGCACCTGCCCCTCGATATCGGTCATCCGCTCCGGCGTGCCGTTGGGCTGGAAGTGGAACCAGAAGATCTCCGGCGCATCAACGCCGTCAATACGCGCCAGCGGGTCGTAGCTGTCCTGGTCGCTGTAGACGTAGGTCAGCGGCACGTCTCCGTGCAGCTCCTGCAGCAGGCGGAACCCTTCCCAGACAAACCGGGTGGTGACCGGCTTGCCGACTGGCTGTCCGCCCAGCATCTGGCAGCGCGTTTTGCTGATGCGGCGTCCGAGCGGATCGTAGCGGAAGCTCACCTGCGTCTGCGGTTTATTGCGGTCCCGCGGCTGGCTGATAACCTCCGTCAGGCGATGTTCACCGTCGTAGCGGTAATGCCAGCGGGTCTGGCCGTTATCCTTCTCCACGGTGCGGCCGTGGATGTCATACCGCCAGCGAATGCCGTTCAGCTGCGTCAGGCGGTTGTGCGTGACCTTCTCAGCAGATCCTTCGATCGGGTTACCGGCCGCATCCCAGCGCCACTGCTCCTGGCCGGGCAGCGTACCGTCCTGGACGAGCAGACGCCCGGCGCTGTCGTACTGCCAGCGGTACCAGCTGAACGGGTTATCGTCCCGCTCTTCGCGCACCAGGTTATTGCGGTAGTCGTAATCCCAACGACGCAGCGCTGGGCATTGCCAGTGAATACATCCCGGCGATGCCGTCGGCCAAGACGGTCGTACTCGCTGCGGGTGGTCAGCAGCCCCTGGATGCGCCTGGTCTCCCGGTGAAGTTCGTCGCGGGTAAAGTCGTAGACCGACAGCTTATCTAGAGCAAGGCGCGAAAAAAGCAAGCAAAATGCGTGCGGAAGGGAAAGATTACATCGTTAAAGATGGCGACGTAATGAACTTCTTGTTTAACGTTTGATTTGTTTTGAATGAAAAAAATTCACGCTTCGGCGTGGATTTTTATTCCAAGATTAATTCCCCGGTTAATATTACATTTAAAAAACCCCTTCTTTGAGAGGATGATCTTTTATTCCTCCCCAAGGATCATCTAGCAAAAACTTAGCAGCAATAGCTTCTTTTGTCGGTACAAGAGTGAAATTATAGTAAATTTCATCTCCTTCACAAATCTCATAAAAGAGTGAATAAACTTTATCGTTCACATCTATATTTAAATCGAATTTCTCAGTTGCAGAAGCGATTTGCAGCTTATGTTTATCCGTAATAAAAAATGGTACAACAATACAGCGCTGAGCATTTTCATCCAATTTGAAAGCATTCTCTATTTTGATATTGACGTTTGCTCCAAACGCGTCCTCTGGTAATAGATCGAATATAACATAATCCTTGTGTAGAACAGCACCTTGAGAAACATTGCCTTTTCCCCACTGACTCAGTTTTTCGTCATAATCTCGGGAACGTAACAATATTTGACTATGCGAAATCAGTAGGTCAACTATTTGTATTTTTTTATCATTCATTACATTACCTCTATTTTTATTCTCGCTCTACCTATAATGTGAGGTCAGGCCATCAAAAAATAAAATTCCTGTGATATTTTTCAATGCGTTAATGAGTGGCTGTAATACGAAAGGTGACAGGGGAAGCACCCTTCCCCTGATACTCAAATATTGGTCAGAATGTTATCGGCAAGCTCAAACCCTGATACCCCCATTGTTGTGTAATTAGGGTATTCTGCAACAGATAACCTCCTGATTTCGTCCTCTCCATTATACAAACCACCTGCATAATTAAATATTTTCAGTTGTTTTTTTTCTTCTGTGAGATCAGCGTAACCAATAATTTTCCAAACGCCTTTGCTGATATTTTGGTTGCCAGTAAAGATAACTTTCATCTCCTTACCAAACTTTTCAAAAATTAAAGGCGTTAATGCACCGCTATCCATAAGTTCTTCAGTATTCTGTAATGATAATATGCAGAACCCTATTGCTTGCTTAAATTTTTTGCTTGGAACAAAAACAATATGACAAATCGCATATTCCCCATTACTCAATGGAATGACAAAAATGTCACCCTCTTTGTATTTTACTTTCATAAACCATTACCTTTCAGAATTGATAACGCATCTTTCAATACTTTCCCACCCCAATCACAGCTATGACCCGCAATATAATATATGCTAGCGTTTTGGTTATTAGGGCTATATAATCTGATTTTATTGAGGAGATTTGTTAAGGAATTCTATGACTTAGTTCCACCATTAAGATCCATAATTCTTTGTTCCAAGTATTTAGCCTCAGCCTTGGTCAAATTATTATCAAATATAGTCAGCTGTTCCAAATGAGATTTATCCGGTGTATTCTCATGACTATTCAATCGCGTTGGTGCATTCCCACATTCTAAATTAGACACAATAAAACTCGCATCATAAGGTCCAAATTATCTCTTGGACCTTATCAGCTTGGGAAATACTCATGGATTTAATTGGAATTCATACCACTAATCACGTTCGTAACTTAACATAATTATCAAAAAATTCAGTAAACGAAGAGCTTATAGTGTTTGTCGTTTTCTTGGAAAACAGGTCATAATTAACAACCCTTCCAAAGCCATCACTATTAGAATCTATACACCAGCAAACTTCATCATCTTTAAAATATATAACTGCATAATTTTCAGGAAGTGAAAATTCATTACGACAATATATTGTATCGTAAAAAACGGCCCCTCCGGACTCTTCGAGAGCATTATTATCCACAACTCCTGAAATCTCCTCTCCAATCACCCCTCCGCCTCCAACCAAAAGTAAGAACTCTCGAAAATCATGAGGGAGTTTAATGCCCAGGTTATTTTCAAGTGAGTCAACCTGTTCTATATCAACTTGACCTAACCAAAAAACTTCGTCTGTCGCATTATTGTTCAAATACTCAATTGCAGCTTTGATAGTCATCATTTTTACACCCTATTAAAAATCTAATGCTCTCAACTTCCAATACGCACTTCTGAATCTGTTGTACTGTCTATCAAGTTCAGGAGTATTTCTGAAACTACCACCGTTCTCGATTAATCCATGCAATTGCTTATGATACAGCTTATGCGTAGATGAAAGAATTTCCACCATTGGTCCAGGCTCTTGTCCAAGAACATGATGTAGATTCACTTGTTTTCCATCCGTACCAATCGGAGCATAGCCGTTTTTCATCAAATCAACATTTGTCCAACCATCCTTAACTTTCGCTTTGATTGACGGATGAACTGAAGGATGAACTGATTTAGGAACTCCAGGATGTATATCGACAGTATTTTTATAAACCGTACGTCCAAGAATTGTTCCGGGCTTATATTTACCTGAGGATGAACACCTACTCAACCCCGACGGATCCACCCACCCCAGCGCATTCGGCGCATACTGGTAAAGGTTTATCCCCCCCGCCAGCCCTATCGGGTCCTGCTGCGTAAACCTTCCGCAGTCCGGGTCGTAATACCGGAACAGATTGTAGTGCAGCCCTGTCTCACGGTCCAGGTATTGCCCCTGCATCCGCAGGTTCTGAGAATATCCTGATACCTGCGTCTTGCTTTCCCGCAGCAGCTTGCCCCAGGCGCTGTTCACGCCTTCCCAGCGCACCTGCCCCTCGATATCCGTCATCCGCTCCGGCGTACCGTTGGGCTGGCAGTGGAACCAGAAAATCTCCGGCGCATCCACGCCGTCAATACGTGCCAGCGGGTCGTAGCTGTCCTGGTCGCTGTAGACGTAGGTCAGCGGCACATCCCCGTGCACTTCCTGCAGCAGGCGGAACCCTTCCCAGACAAACCGGGTTGTGACCGGCTTGCCGGTTGGCTGACCGCCCAGCATCTGGCGTCGCGTTTTGCTGATGCGGCGTCCGAGCGGGTCGTAGCGGAAGCTCACCTGCGTCTGCGGTTTATTGCGGTCCCGCGGCTGGCTGATAACCTCCGTCAGGCGATGTTCACCGTCGTAGCGGTAGTGCCAGCGGGTCTGGCCGTTATCCTTCTCCACGGTGCGGCCGTGAATGTCATACCGCCAGCGAATGCCGTTCAGCTGCGTCAGGCGGTTGTGCGTGACCTTCTCAGCAGATCCTTCGAGCGGGTTACCGGCAGCGTCCCAGCGCCACTGCTCCTGTCCGGGCAGCGTACCGTCCTGAACGAGCAGACGTCCGGCGCTGTCGTACTGCCAGCGGTACCAGCTGAACGGGTTATCGTCCCGCTCTTCCCGCACCAGGTTATTGCGGTAGTCGTAATCCCAGCGGCGGGACCAGCGACGCGGCGAAGGGCGCTGAGCGTTGCCGGTAAAGACATCCCGGCGATGCAGTCGGCCAAGACGATCGTATTCGCTGCGGGTGGTCAGCAGCCCCTGTGTGCGGCTGGTCTCCCGGTGAAGTTCGTCGCGGGTAAAGTCGGAGACCGACAGTTTATCGAGGGCAATGCTGAGCAGATGCCCGCTGCCGTAGTAGAACTGCTTCAGCTCGCGGCCATCTGGCAGCGTGACGGACGTGCGGTTGCCCAGCGCGTCATACTCCCACGCCAGCTCGCCGTGCTCACCCGCCTCGCGCGTGACGCGACCGAGCGCGTCATACTCAAAGGCAAGCTCCTGCTCTGCCTCGGAGCTCCACGCATCCGCTGAAAGCGCAGGGTGCAGGCCAATCCGGCTTAACAGCCCGGACGGGGTGTAATGGTAGCGGGTCTGCCCTTCCGGCGTGGTGCGGGCGACCAACTGGCCGCTCGCGCTCCAGGCAAAGGCGTGAGTAATGGCTTCGGGATGACCGGCGGCAAAGGTACGCGCTATCGTGCGCCCGCAGGCGTCGTAGCGATACTGCGAGGCCACCCCATCGAGCCCCACCTCTTCCAGCAGCAGCGAGTCTGCGCCCCAGCGGAACTGATACGCTTCGCCGTTTTCGTTTTCCAGAGCAATCAGACGCCCGCGGCTGTCCCAGCGGCGGCGAACCTCTTCGCCCCGGGTATTGCGGGTGGCAGTTAAGCGCCCTGCCTCATCGTATCTGAACTCACTCTCTTTCCCGTCGGCGCCAGCATGCTTCACAGGCAGGCCACGTTCGTTCCATTTGAGCGACTCTGTCCAGCCTTCCGGGCGATCAAGCTGCACCGGACGCCCTGCCGCGTCATAGCGGTAATGGGTCTCTTCACCGTCAGCGCTTATCTCAGTCGTCAGCCAGCCCAGCGGATGATAGTGATACCGGGTCGTGCGGCCAGAGCAATCCGTCGCACGCACGACTTGTCCGGCCTCGTTGTACTCCTGGTAGCGGCTGTTCCCGGCGGCGTCCACCTCTTCAACCACCTGACCGAACTCATCCCGTCGCAGCTGCGTGGTCTGCCCCATCGGGTCCACCACGCGTTTCAGGCCGTGGTGTTCGTCGTACCAGAACCGGGTAGCGCTGCCGTCTGCTTCGATAATCGCCGCGGGAAGCGCACGGTGCTCCAGCCAGGTCGTGGTACGGGCATTGCCGTCGGCGTCGATCTCCTGCACCCGATTGCCCATGTCGTCGTAGACGAAGGTGACGACGTTCCCGAGCGGATCGATGCGTTGCGTGAGGAGCTCGTTGTCATCCCACGCGTAGCGCCAGTTCTCGCCGCGCTCGTCAACGTAGCGGACGATCAGATTTTGCGCGTTCCAGTAGTGCTGACGTTTCTGACCATCGTAGTGTTCAACACTGGTCAGCCCGGCGTCCAGATCGTAGGTGAAGCGACAGCCATCCCCTGTGCTGGTGCGGTTTTCCACCACGCGCCAGTGGTCAAATTTTTTCCAGCGGTATTCACTTTCCAGACCGCCCGGCAGGCGATGCCAGACCATCATGCCGTGGTCGTTATAGCGGTATTCACGCGTCACCACGCCGGAGGCATCCGTCGCGCTCGCCAGCTGTGCGCGCGCATCGTAGCGCCACTGCATCAGCGGCCATGTCTGGTTACCGTCAAAATGACTGGCAGCGGTAACACGCTGCGGGAAACGTTCATCTTCATAGCGCAGGGTGACGTCTATCGCCCGCAACTCATCGTGCAGACCGACCAGCCTGCCGTGCTCATCCCACTCCGTCAGCAGCGCGTTGCCGTATTCGTCGCTGAGAGAGGCCAGACGCAGGATAGATGGCTCCGCCCGGGTTGGTTTATACAGACGCCACACAGCGCCGTCATCGTCGGCAATCGCCACGTCGCCGCTCTCATTGCGGCGGATAATGATGCCTTCGCTGATGCTGTAAAACGCGTGGTCAACCGGCGGCAGCTCAAAAGTCAGCTCTCGTCCGGTTTCATCGAACCAGGTTGCGTTGTTCTCTTCCAGCGTCAGATAGCTGTCAAAGGTGGTAGCCCAGCCCAGGCCAAACAGCCCTTCGCGGGTGGTCAGGCTGTTATAGCTGCGCTGCCAGCGAAGCGGGAAACGCCCCGGCAGCGAGAAGTCGAGCTCGTCGTCGTCATTCAAGACCTTCACGCCAGTGGCGGCGTGAACCGGATGCGAGGAGCCAAACACGGCATTGACGGCCATATCGGCCAGCATCCCGCCGCCGGCTGCCGCCAGCGCACAGGGCATGTTTTTCAGGATCTTGCCCGGACGCCCGCGCAGCAAGGAGAGCGCAATCATCCCCAGCGCCAGCCCAGGCGTTTTGCCGCTTTTGATATCGCGGACCGTCAGCGTATCGCCGCCAATGATCACGTTCGGGGAGACATCGTCGGAAACGGTGCCTTCGCAGGTGGTGCGATCTTTCGCACGCACAGCGGGTTGTCCGTTGATGAAGACGCTTTTGGAGCCTTCTGCCAGATACTGCGGCCCGGAGTGTTTTTCGCACGCCACCTTGTCTTCTTCCAGCGGCGAAGTCCCCGCAGCGGCAGATGCCACACTCGGCTGCCACATTTCACTGCCGAACTGTCCGGCAGCGGAAAGCAGCATACCCGCGTAATCGGCAAAGCTACCCGGGGACTGCGGTTCGGGTGAAGGGGTATCCGCGGGCGTCAGCGTGCCCGCCGCGCGTGCAGCAGGGATCGCATTCGTCAGAACATTATTCGAGCCGGTGGTGATTTTACCCGCAGGCGACGGCGGGAAAAGCGCATTGCCTAATCCCTCCGCAGCGTTGCTGATATCGTCGGTGATGCCCGCCACGTTTGCCAGCACACCGCCAATGATGCCGCTCAGCAAGCAGCTGGAACCAATCGCCGCCACGCCTGCGGCAGCAGCCCCCGCCCCCAGCAATGGTGCAGCCACGGTGGCTGCCGCGCCCACCGCCGCACCGATCACCGCATAGGCGGCACCTTCCGCCACAATGCTGGTGATGTCAGCAAAAATGCTGGAGTGAATAATCTCGTCGCCCTTACGGGCCGCGTTGTTATCGCTCATGCCTTACACATTCCGGTTGTCGTTTAGCGTCAGACTCTGCTTAAGCGCGCTCCAGCGCACCTCGTCCTCTTCGGTGAAGGCTCTGAGTGCCGAGAGGGTAAAAATCATCAATACCGGTTTGCCCGGTGTCTGAACGGCCAGCTGTTTTTGCCACAGGCGCTGGCCATTACGGTCAAAGGTGGTCTCGACTTCCAGCCCGTTAATTTTTCCGTCAGGACCCGCTTTTACGTTGCGGAATTCGCTCTGGGCAATCTCACCCATCTGAGGACGCAGCGCATCCCACTGGCGGTGGAACTCTTGTTCGTAGTCGCTGCCATCCGGGATAACGCCGCGGCTGACCACCACGGACAACCCACTTTCGTCATCACGAATAATGTTCATGCTGTTATCCTGCCAGGCAGCAGGGAATAGGGAAAATGAGCCTTCCTGAAGGATGTATTTCATAAGTGAACTCGGGATGATGACTATTGAGAGAGGAATGGCCAATCCACGCTGGCCTGTTGGCTGGCTATTTTATTTTGTAAGCCAATGACCTGACTGGTCGACTAAAATATGGCTGCCTTTGCTGACAATAAATTTTACGGTGCATAATCTTGATTAGTTCATCATTGCGAAATGCATCGTATTAAATCTGGCGGCCCATTGCTGAATATCGGCATGAATATCCGGACTATTATCAGATGACCGATATTGTATAACGTCCGACTCCGGAACCACCCAGGCCGCAAAGATTTTGCCGTCAGGATTGATGACCAGAGCTGATGCGTTCTCCTGATAAAGATCTTTTAGCCAGCCTTCAACAAACAATCCGCCACCTGGGGTGGTATGCGGTTCACCAAAGACATCAAAGTTATCAATAAACGTCTCATAATCTCGGCCCAGCGCCTTCCTGAGATTGTCTGTCACTGCACTGTCGTCAACGATGCGACTTACCGTATCGAGGTTATTGTACTGTGATAATTCAAGTGCAAATGACGGTTCAACAGTGCCAGTCAATAAAGCTGCGAGCAAGGCAGCTGCCAAATATTTTCTGGTCATAATCACTCTGAAGTACCATTATCGTAATTCATTGTTATTTTTGCGATCTTGCTGTCTTTAATCTCAAAAGAGAGCAATTTCTTACCCAATTCATAGGAAACCCACCGTTCCCCGGAATCATTTTCGACCAGACCCTCACCGTATGCTTTATTCAGTTCCGTCGTCGTTGAACCCACATGGATACCACGCGGCGTTTTGATATCCGCTACCGTCAGCGTAATCTGCGACACGATATAATCATCAACGCGTCTTTCCGCTTTATCCCACCAGAGATTGGAACTGAATATTTCTAACCCAGCCCTTTGATGCTGGTAGAATTTATAATTGGTTCCGTCAAAAGGAACCTCACCAACAAAATTCCCTTCAACCGGCACCTCGATTTTACACGCAACGTCATGAGTCCACCTGTCGCCCAATGCGACAGTATGGTCTTTTACCTGCACAGAAAAATCCTGTTTTACTAAAACTTGTTGAGCCAATACCTCATAGCTGCTCAGACAGGTCAACATCAGGGCACAGCAGAGATATGTCGGGATGCACTTTTTCACGTTATTTGTCATTTAAGGAATGTGTATTGCGTTTCTCACCACTGGTGAAAAATGAAGACTAAAGCAAGAGAGTCAGGTTTTTTCATGGTGAAACCGAAGCGGTGCAGCACTCAGATTCATAACGGATAACGTTTTAAGTGAGCGGCAAGCACCGCTCCTGCCTTACTCACCTTTGGTCGTAAATTTCTCCTGCACCGCCGCATCAATATCCCCTTTATGTCCCGCTCCCGGTGCCGTGGTACCTGGATTTGTACCGGAGGTATTCAGATGCAGCTTACCGCCTGTGGTGATATAACCATCGCCCTCAACAAAGAAGTTAAACTCTTTGCCGATCAGGTTAATCTTGCCGTTAGCATTCAGCTCAATAGCGCTTTCACCTGAGACCAGCCGCAGCTTCGTCCCGGAAGCAATGACATACTGCTCTACCGCCGCATCCAGCTTGCCTTTACCCGTCAGGATTTCGGTTCCGCCTTTTACGGCCTGGATTTGGTTTGCTTCCACCCGATGCAATTCATTTTTCTTAACATAATGGCTGCGCTCCCCGCCGACGCTGTGCGTTTCATCGTTTTTAACGCTGGTATCCATATTGCGCTCGGCCTGGATCCACACCTGCTCTGCACCTGCTTTGTCCTCAAAGCGCAGAGCGTTTGCGTTGTCGACGGAACCGTCTTTCGTGCGGCTCATAAAGCCCATCTGCGTAGCCGCAGCCGGTAGCGCCCACGGCGGCATGCTCGCGTCGTTATACACGCGGCCGGTAATAATCGGACGGTCCGGGTCGCCGTTGATAAAGTCCACCACCACCTCATCGCCGACGCGCGGGATTTGTACCCCGCCGTAGCCCTGGCCCGCCCACGCGCTCGACACGCGTACCCAGCAGGAGCTGGTGTCATCGCCCTTCGCCAGACGGTCCCAGTGGAATTTCACCTTCACGCGGCCATATTTATCCGTCCAGATACTTTCCCCCTGCGGTCCCACCACTTTCGCGGTCTGCGGCCCGTAGGTGCGTGGCCATGCCGTGGACTGCAATGGACGGTAGACCACCGCCGACGGGATGACCGTGAAATCGGTACGGTGAATGGTTTCCCCCTCGCCGCTGGCATAGCGGTTCTCTTCGAGGTGGTAACCGGCGGCCGTCACCAGATACTCACCGTTATCGCTGAAGAACGGCGCGTTGGTTAACGTGAAGGTGTGGCCTGGCGCAATTCCTGCCGCCGTCGCGGTGGCCTGAATCTGCTGATGCTCCACCTGCCAGCGCTCCTGGCGTATACGGGCATAGAACTCCGCATGCCCTGTCTCTACAAAGCGACCCGGCCAGTCGTAAACGTCGATGCTGCCCGGTTTCGGTGACGCGGGGTTCTGCTGAGCCTGGAACAACCACGCATTCGGCTTGCGGAAGTCATAATCGTCGAGGCTGTAAATCCCCGGCGTGACGCTGTCTTCCAGCGCCCACTGGCTGATTCCCTCTTCGTCCGTACTGCCGCCGGACGGAGTCTGGTGGTAAGGAATGACCTCATAGCCACTGAACGGCTGATGCTGCGTCGCGGCGTCGGTCAGCACCAGCGTATGTTTGTCCGCTTCGTGATTAAAGTGATACGCAATCCCTTCCAGCTCCATCAGACGGCTGATGAAGTCCAGACTGGACTCCTGATACTGCACGCAGTAATCCCACACCCGGTAGCTGCCGGTGAGTTTATCCTCAACGTTGACCTGATGCTCACCCAGCAGGGTTTTCACAATCTGTGGCACCGTCTGGCCCTGGAAGATTCGCAGGTTGCGGTCACGTTTCATCGGCCACAAATCTGGCTCTACCGTTAACTGATAGACCGCATAGCGGGTGCCCGTCAGTTCCACGGCGCTGACCCCCACCCGTGTGACTTTGCCGTTGATGTAGCGGGAAGTGAGCAGATTCTGCGTCGGAATGGTGACCGTGACCGGCTGCCCCAGCAGTTTACTGCGGTCAATGCGCGCATCCGTGCCGAGCAGCGTCAGCGTCAGGGCGAACGATTCGGACATCGCCTCGCGGCCAGAAAGTTTCCAGAAAAGAAGCCCCTCGACCGGGAGCTGAACGGTAATTCGGTTGAGCATAATCGTTAATCCATATGGCTTATGCGATGTAGATAATTACGGCAATAAACGTACGATGATAATGACTATTCTGAATCAGACTTGATATTCACAGAACACTATTTTTTCATTACAAATATGAGCGAACCAATTTTCACTATTTCAGAAAAAACAAACAGCGTGATATTGAGAGGGATAACACTCTTTCCCAGACCGACTATAATCATTGGGAACAAGGTCACCGAACAACTCATGGTGAGCAGGCGTAGTACTTCCTGCGCCAGAGCAAACCGGACGGCATATCGGTGCGTTGTGAAAAAAAACCAGGCAGAGAAGCATAATGAAACCGGCCACAGAAGGTAAACGAGGTAAAAAAGCCCCGCCAATAAACCGTTTACCCCTCCTGCTATCAGCATAAAGATAATGACACCAAAGTTTCCGCCTGTAGAATCCCACCATGACTGAAGCAAGTGGTATGGGCCAATTGAATAAAACACAATACCAATGACATCCATAATGCCCCAGAAATAGAATATTTTATTTTTCGCGGTTATATTCACTCAAACCCTCTTTTGACCGGATCTGGTGGCCACTTACCACCATGTCGAATAAGTGATTCTTTAATAGCAATAAGGTCTTTATACTCGTCGCTGTCTTTTTTAGCCCTATCCAGATAACGTTGAAGTTGATTACTCACCGTCCAGCCATTCTTGGCTTTGATTTCAGTATCAGCACCACGATTCAATAGTAGCATGACGTGCTCATAAGCATGGTAATTTAAGGCTTCAAACAATAATGAGCTATTAAGTGAGTCGGTGACGTTAATGTCAGCCCCCCGATCTAACATAACAACGAGAGTGTCAGTAGTTTGAGCTTTGATGGTTTCAAATATTATGGGTTCATGAAATGTCTTGTCTTCAGCAACGGGTGATAATCCACCATCCAGCATCGCCTTTATCCAGTCACCACTGTCCGCCATAAGAACAAATTCTGCCGGGCTACTTTTTCCATTAGGCCTTGGTTGAAGCGGGTCGGCCCCAGCCCTTATCAGTTCCGTAACAATCTGTAGGCGCGGTTGCGTTTTCTTATCATAGAGCGTATTCATCAGCGCCCAAAAGAGCAACGTCATATCACGCTGACCAGGCTTGTTGAGATCGGTTCCCGTTAGGTGTTTTTTAACTTCATCTATCTTGCCGCTCTCAATAGCCTGAGCCAGAACAAGTTGCTGACCGCTGAAGTAGTCTTGTGGATTTTGATCTGTATTCTGTCTACATCCCTGTAACAGAAGGATGAAAATCAGTATTAGACGAGCGGTGAGATTCATGTTCTTTATGTTGCCTATTTAACCGGTGCAGGCGGCCACTTCCCGCCATGCGCAACGACAGCATCTTTTATTTTTATTAACATCTTATATTCATCACTATCTTTTTCTTCCACATTAAGCAGTCTCTGCAATTGATTTACCATCGTCCATCCATTATCGGCCCTAATCTCAGGGTCAGCGCCACGCTCTAATAAAAGGAAAACGTGATCATACGCATGATAATTCAAGACTTCAAATAGCAGCGTACTGCCTAACGAGTTAACTGTGTTTATATCTGCACCATAATCCAACATTACTTTTAACGTTTCAGTATTTTTAGCCTTTATTGACTGGAAAACAATTGGCTTATCAAATGTTTTATCCTTTGCATTAGGCGACAATCCACCATCAAGCAGCGCTTCAATCCATACACCGCTATCGGCCATGAGGACAAACTCTGCAGGACTACTTTTACCTTTAGAACGTGGCTGGAGTGGATCCGCCCCCGCCTTGACTAAAAGGGTTACAATCTTTAGTCGATTAGCAGTCTTCTTTTCATACATTGTATTGCCTAATGCCCAAAAGAGCAGCGTCATGTCCTCTTTACCAGGTTTGTTGAGTTCAGTTGTTGCCACAAGTTTTTTTACATGACTCGTATCGCCACGCTCAATTGCCTCAGCCAGAATAAGTTGTGAACCACTGAAATAATCCCGGGGGCCCATCTCTACATCCCAATTGCACCCTGGTAAAAGGATTACTATTACTAACACGAAAAAATTTCGAAGAATCATTCGCCCCTCAATGCTTGATAAAAGCACTATTTTACGCAGAAACTCCCTTCTGCACATATTTATAATATTTTAGGGAGTACAATTTTAGCGTTTCGGAGATTATGAATAAAATAAGGTTAACCCAAACATTCGAGATACCAGTAACGCCCACCAGCAACGGGAATAATGAAAGGGAACAACGGAATGATATCAATCGAAAAACTTCTTGAAACAGAGCCAACTTAACTGCCCAGTGCTTCCGTTTAAAGAAAAGAATTGCTGAGACAACAAAAGAAAGCAGAAGTCCCAGATCCAGTATAAAAAGGATCATTACGAATATGCCTGGTACTACAGCGTTGTGTGCATACCATAGATCAATAAATGATTGGGCATCCGAAATGACAGGTATTCTTCCCATTCGTACTGAGTTAACACAATAGAGTATGATGGCAAGAATATCCATACCCCCCCAGAAAAAGAACACCTTATCTTTTCCAGTCATATCCTGCTCATCTCTTATTTTACTGGCGCAGGTGGCCATTTACCGCCGTGCTTAATTAATTCTTCTTTTATCTTATTTAGGATTTGATAGTGCTCGTCATCTTCTTTTGTATCAGTTAAAAGACGCTCAAGTTGATTACCTAAAGTCCAGCCACCTTTGCCAGGAATTGTAGGATCTGCACCACTATCCAGTAATAACAGTACATGCTCGTATTTACCGTAATCCATTGCATACATTAGTAAAGTATCTCCGAGCGAGTCGGTGACGTTGATATTTGCTCCTCTGTCAATCATGACCTTTAGTGTCCTGGTATTTTTTGCTTCAAGCGTGTTGAATATTATTGGCTTATTGAAAGTCTTATCTTTAGCATCTGTCGATAAGCCACCATCTAACATTGCTTTTATCCATTCACCATTATCACTTTTCAGAACAAATTCAGCCGGGCTGCTATCACCTTTCTGAGTTTGCTGGAGTGGATCCGCTCCACTCTTTACCAGATCAGTTATTATTTTTAATTTCGAGACAGAATTTCGATCGTTTATTGAGCATCCAACAGCCCAGAACAGCAGAGTCATATCATGTTGCCCTGGTTTGTTGAGCTCGGTTTTTGGGGCAAGTTTGTTAACTTCTTCGAACTTGCCACTTTCAATAGCCTTCGCCAAAGTAAGCTGATCTCCGTTGAAGTAATCCTGTGGTTTTAAATCCATATTTGGCTTACACCCCTGAACCGTGAAAATAAAAATAAACATCAGGCTTGTTAAAACATACGTCTTCACAAACGACTCCTGATAATCGAAATGTCTTCGTCTTTTTGTTGTTCTATACAATCAATAGCTTGATTGATCCCATGCTTGTCAAATGCTCCACCCACACCACCGGGTAAATCGTGAGGTATTCCAGCAGCGTTTGGAAGCATCGCAGAAAGTTCTTCCTTAAGCAGGAAACTTCCAGGTCCATATTCTTTCATTATCTGAATATCCTCTAATGGATTAACCTCCTGAAGCTTCGTCAAGAGTTCTCCTTTAACCCGATAGGCCTGAATGTTATCCGGACTTCCAACAATCTTGCCGCCATATTTTTTTACGGTACTACTATTTAGCCCGGCAGCATTAAAAGTCCATCCAGCTTTACCACCAGCAATTGAAGTTGCGGAAGCCATTCCACCACCTAATGAGTGCCCAGCAATATCAATATTCTGACCAGACCTTGCCAGTCTATTACCAATCAATACTGCCTTCCTATAATATTCCGCACTCATTCCAGCACCCTGCGAAAAATTATTTTTCCAGTCTTCCCCATTTTTAATTAATTGTGCACCTTCATCCCCCTTCATCCAAGAAATTATCTCTTCCTTGGATGTAATTTCCGGCGCCCGGGACCCCCTAAATACCAAGGTAGGGTTCATATCATTACCAAAAATATCAGGGTCAGGTTGATAGACGCGCGCCAGAAAGTCGGGACCGACTTTTTTGTCGTAAAGCATATCGTTCGAGAGATAAAATTTATTCAACATCGCATTATCATTACTAATATCCTTCCACCCCTCCGGCACGCCCGGCGTTGATTCCAGCGGGTTTACGGTCTTATAAACATTTTCCGCAAACTTCGCTTTCTCCACGGCAATATTATTCGCCGCTAACCGTTTAGCCGCGATCTGCGCATCCGGGTAGAGACTGTTGCTTCCCTTCGCAATCAGATCCTTACGTGCCTGCCAACGCTCTGCCTTGGTCATCTCCTGCAGTTGCGCCGCGTAGGTTTTACCGTCTTTGCCCGGTGTCGGCTTATCCGGCATCTGTGCCGTTTTGGATTTCACAACCTGCTTCGGCAGCACTGTTGGCGCAGGGCGAGAACCATAGGTTCGCACCATCGTTTCGTAACGATCGACAATGGTACTTACCGGGTACCAGCCCAGACCGTTCAACGAGGCGGCCTGCAGACGGCCATCGGCATTGATATAAAACATCTCCGTCACCGACGACCAGTTGCGATAGCTCTCGTCGATAGCAACGACCCTGCCCATATCAAGATCCTGCACAATCAGCTTACGGGTATCACGCCCTGACTGATAAGGATTCGCGCCAGTGATGGCGTGCAGCAAATCGTAGCGTGTGAACAGGGAGCGCAGCGAATTGTCAGGAACCGACATAATCCACTGCCCGGCAACGGACGGGCGGGTAATTTTCGCAAAAAGCGCTGGCGAGACATTCTCGTTGAAAAGATAGACAAACTTAATGTTATACATTCGCTCCGTCCTGTTACCTGTCCCTGTCTACCTTACTTATGGATTCACCAGCCAGGTGCCAGGCTTCGCAATATCCAGCGTCTGGGTACGGGTTCTTCCATTCCCTTCCAGTTCAATTCTGATCTCACCCGCCGGCAATTTCAGCGATGCATAACCGTTGGTCGCCGGACGCAGCGCTTTTGTCTCGCCGTTCACTTTCAACGTCTCGCCATCAAGAATGCGAATGTAAACCAGGGCAATCGGGCTGGCTTCAACCGGTGGCGGGCTCGGTTGCGCGGTCTCAGGCGTTGCCGCTGGCTCGCTCACCTTCTCGGTTTCAGGTTTTACTTCTGGCGCGTTAGATGCGGTTTCCGTCGGGCGAGACGCTTCCGGCGCTTGTGCGGCCTGCTCCGGCGCATCATGGCCGCCGCTAAACAGCATCGCTCCGGCGACAACACCTACCAGCACACCTGCGGCAACCATCCCAGGGATCTTGTAGCGACGCCAGTCGAGTACAGAAGCCGGTTTTTCCTCTTCCACCGGAACCAGCATCGTGCCAGGTTTTTTCGCCGTCAGCACGTCGTTGATACCGGCGACCGGCATCTCAATCAGCGCGGCAAACTCGTCGATGGACTGCGGACGGTCTTCCATGTGCAGCGACAGCGCGCGGTCAATGGCCTGCAGCAGTGGAATGGAATAGCCCAGCGGCATCAACTCGACCAGCGGTTTGCAGGTGTCCTGGATCGAACGCACCACGCTGACTGGCGGCGGTGAACCCACGATTAGCGTACGCAACACCGCACCGAGGGCATAAATATCTGTCCACGGGCCCTGCTCGCTTTCGTTGTCGTCGGTGTACTGCTCAATGGGCGCAAAACCCGGGCGCAACATGGTTTCCGTTTCGTCAGAAAGGTTACCAATGGTGCGACGTGCGGAGCCGAAATCGAGCAGTACCGGCAGACCGTTCTCCTGAATTTGAATGTTATCCAGGGAGATGTCGCGGTGCAGATAGCCTTCGTCATGGATGGTCTTAATCGCGCCAAACAGCATCGGCAGCGTACGACGGATCCAGGCCTCGTTAATCAGCTCCGGCTTTTCTTCACGCAGGCGAGAAAGCGTGGTACCGCTGTAAAACAGCGTCCCCATATAGGCCGTGTCGTTTTGTACCCAAAAACGCAGGACGTGCAGCAGGTTCGGGTGGTTAAAACGCGCCAGCAGACGAGCCTCCTGAATAAAGCTATTCAGGCCTGCGGAAAAGGCTTTGCCAAAGCGCTCACTGCGCAGCACGAGGGTCATGTCATCGCCACGCACGGCGAGCGAAGAAGGCATAAATTCTTTGATAGCGATAGTGCGTTCGAGCTGATGATCCCACGCGCGATAGACGATGCCGAATCCACCGCCGCCGATCACCTCTTTGATTTCAAACTCGTTGAAGCGATACCCGACCGGGAGCGCGTTTGGAACAGTCCGATTGTTATCATTATCCGTCATCTTTTACAGTTCTCTTGATGATTATTACGCGGCAAACTGACAGTGAAACTCGCCCTGCTCGCAGGTGACATGCAGACGTCGGTACTGCTCGTCGCTGCGGCTGGCGGTAAGTAAGATCTGGCTCATCTGAGGCAGCAGGGTATTGGTCAGGATAGCGTCCACCATGCGACCACCAGACTCCACCTCGGTACAGCGCTGAACAATTTGTTCCACTACGCTGTCGTCAAACTCAGAAATAATGCTGTGATTCTCTTCCAGACGACGCTGAATGCGCTTGAGCTGCAGGCGAACAATCAGCCCCAGCATCTCGTCACTGAGCGGGTAGTACGGCACCACCAGCAAGCGGCCCAGCAGCGCTGGCGGGAATACTTCCAGCAGTGGCTGGCGAAGCGCGCCGCTCAGGGCGTCTGGCTCCGGCATCAGATCCGGATCGGCACACATGGCGCTGATCAGATCGGTGCCAACGTTAGACGTCAGAATAATTATGGTGTTACGGAAATCAATGTGGCGACCCTCGCCGTCTTCCATCCAGCCTTTATCGAAGACCTGGAAGAAAATCTCGTGTACGTCCGGGTGCGCTTTTTCAATTTCATCCAGCAACACCACGCTGTACGGACGACGGCGGACCGCCTCGGTTAACACCCCGCCTTCACCATACCCTACGTACCCCGGAGGCGCACCTTTTAAGGTGGAAACGGTGTGTGCTTCCTGGAACTCACTCATGTTGATAGTGATAACGTTCTGTTCACCGCCGTACAGCGATTCGGCGAGCGCCAGTGCGGTTTCGGTTTTACCGACGCCAGACGGGCCACACAGCATAAAGACCCCGACCGGTTTGTTCGGGTCGTCGAGTTTCGCCCGTGAGGTTTTGACGCGACGGGCAATGAGCTCCAGACCGTGACGCTGGCCAATAACGCGCTGGTTGAGCGTGTCGGCGAGGTTCAGCACCGCGTCGATCTCGTTTTTCACCATCCGGCCCAGCGGGATGCCGGTCCAGTCAGAAACCACTGCAGCGACCACGTTTTCATCCACCGCCGCGAACAGCAGCGGTTCATCACCCTGCAAGGCGTTCAGCGCCTGCTGCTGTTCCGCCAGTTGGCGGCGAAGCTCAGCGTTATCGTCGTCGCCCGCTGCAAACAGCGCGGCACGCAGGCGGATAATCTCCTGCACCAGGCTGCGTTCATCTTCCCAACGCTGGGCCAGGGCTTCGCGTTTTGTTTCATACGCGTCGCGATCTGCAAGTAATGCCGTCACGCGATCGACGTCACCTGCCCCCACGCGGGCTTCGCGTTCCGCTATCTCAATTTCCACGTCCAGCGCGGCAAGGTGGCGCAGGCAGTCTTCCAACTGCGCAGGTGGCGCGCTCTGGCTGACCGCGACGCGGGCACAGGCGGTATCAAGCAACGCAACAGCTTTATCCGGTAGCTGACGTGCCGGAATGTAGCGATGCGACAGCTTCACCGCCGCGCTGACCGCTTCGTCCAGCAACAGGACCTGGTGATGGGTCTCCAGCGGCGAGACGGTGCTGCGCAGCATCAGAATGGCTTTGGCTTCATCCGGCTCGTGAACCTGTACCGTCTGGAAACGACGGGTCAGCGCCGGATCTTTCTCAATGTATTTTTTGTACTCCGCCCAGGTCGTGGCCCCAATGGTACGCAGTTGCCCGCGAGCCAGGGCAGGCTTCAGCAGGTTTGCCGCATCACCGGTCCCCTGCTGGCCACCTGCGCCAATCAGAGTGTGGATCTCATCAATGAACAGAATGATCGGCGTGGCGCTGGACTGCACTTCATTGATTAATGCCTGCAGACGTGCTTCGAACTCACCTTTCATGCCTGCACCGGCCTGTAGCATGCCGATATCCAGCAGCCAGAGTTGAATATTTTGCAGCGGTTCCGGCACGTCGCCGTCGGCGATACGCAACGCCAGTCCTTCCACCACGGCCGTTTTCCCGACCCCGGCTTCTCCGGTCAGCAGCGGATTGTTCTGACGGCGGCGCATCAGAATGTCGACCATCTGGCGGATCTCTTCATCACGCCCGACCACCGGATCAATTTTCCCTTCACGGGCACGCGCAGTCAGGTCCTGACCATACTGGGCCAGCGTGCCCTGTGCAGCCGGTACTGCACCGGCTGGCACATCCGCCGCGGCAGCAGCCTGCTGCGTCTCTTTGCTGTTGGCGCAAATAGCGTCGAACTGCTCAATCAACACCTCGACATTCAGACGAGTAAACTGCGCAGAGATGCTTTTCAGCACGTTAGCCAGATTCCAGGTTTTCAGTATGCCGATCAGCAAATGCCCGCCACGAATACGGCTGACGCCAAACTTCAGCGAGCCGAACACCCAGGCGCGCTCCACAGCGCTGTCGATATGTTCGGAGAGATCGGAAACGGAGCTCGCGCCGCGCGGAAGTGCGTCCAGCGCGGCCACGATATCACGCGTCAGTTGCTGTTCGTCGAGACCAAAGTGGCGGATGACCTGCTGCAGATCGCCATCCTGCTGCTGCATCAGCTGATGCAGCCAGTGCACCAGCTCAACATAGGGGTTGCCGCGCAGCTTGCAGAACGCAGTGGCGCTTTCCAGAGAGGTAAATAACAGCGTATCCAGTTTGCCGAAAAGCACGGCACGGCTAATTTCTGACATGTTCGGTTCCGTTGATAACAATGCGTTAGAAAAATTATCGCTCTGCGCAATACACCAGGTCGCCACGCGGGACAGGCTGCGGCTGAAGTCCCAGCCAGGTGTTATAGCCTAATCGCCCGGCGCTGCCGAGCGTGGTGCCCTGCACGGCGTCTTCACGCAGGATCACCCGTGTTTCCCATTCAAACTCCACCCCAAGATACTGGCGCACCCAGTCGCGCAGCTCGGTGACCCACGCTTCGCCCGGCAGAAAACGGTTGTACTCCTCCGCGCTCAGCGGGCCAATGTCGATGCGAAACTTGTGCTGCACGTCGCGGACGGCAACGCCGAGAAACGCAGATTCGCCCAGACGAGGCAAACGACGTCCTTCGCCCAACTGCGCCTGCTCACGCGGTGAAAGCGGCATCCACTGGGGCACGTTGCTTATCAGTTTGACCGGCGCTTTAAAATAGTTGCGCAGGATCTTCTCCAGCCCCTCGGGATCGCGCCCGTGACGGGTCAGGTGCCCGGCGTGGGTAAAGCGTGCATGCGAGCTCAGGCTGCCTTTGTCCATCTGGCCCGGCTGTCCCATGCCAATCAGCGACGCCAGATACCCCTCAAAGCGCCTGTTGTCGGCGCGGTCCAGAGAGACTGCAGGCTGCGCATCCGCCCACGCGCGATAAAACAGCAACGTCAGACGATGATGGAACAGATCGGCAAACGCGCTCAGGCTGGTGTCCTGGTGATGATGAATACGCTCGCGGGCGTACTCGGTCATGTGTACCGGCAGCGGGCCGTTAGGGCCAAACAGGCCGAAGCTGAGGATAGACACCTCATGCAGCCCGCTTTCCTCCCGCAGGCCGGCCTGTGCCACCGTCGACGGCGCAAAACTCATCGACGGCTGCTGACCGATGCGTAACGGCTCAAACTTTGGCAGTGGCGCGCGTCCCAGCGGGTAGCGCTCGCCGCCCTGAGCATCAATACGCCTTAACAGCTGGAACAGATCGTAGCGCCACGGGGTCTCGCGAACGCCATGCCAGAACGTATCCGACAACGGCGTCAGGCGCTGGACGCGCAGCGGTGCGACAGCAACGTCACTCATAGCAGCGCCCTTTTACCCATCCGCGGAGCCCAGTAGCCGATCTCGCCGCGCTGCTGACTTTGCAGGGTGAACTCGGTGAAGCTGTTGATCGACACCAGCCGGGCAAACAGGCGCTCCAGCACGCTGCCAAAAAGCCAGGGGCTGGCACCGGAAAACGCCCGCTCATCCACCGTCAGGGTAATACCGATCCCACGGGCGAAAACGACCGGACCGGGTTCAGGAACACGACGGTGAACGGGTTCCAGCACGCAGTGGCGAACCCCTTCGACCTGACGCGCAACGGGCGTTTCTGCCAGGTTTGCATACAGCCCTAACAGCTGACGCAGCGCCGCCGCGCCCTCTTCATTTTCGCTGTCCATCAGGCTGAGGTAGTTCATCTGCAACTGACTGATAAGCCGCCAGGTACTGAACCCTTCGGCCAGCGCCGGACGCGGTGGCGTTGGGCCTTTACGCAAGGTAAGGGATTTCACCGGCATGGAGTCGGCCATAATGAACTGCCCGAGCTCCTGCTGCAGCATCAGCGGCAGATCGCGGCTGGTGCACAACACCTCGGCGGAGATGTAGCGCAGGTTTTCCTGCCAGGGTGCATGCTGTTCATCCACCAGCGAAACAAAGACCTCCGAACCGATATAACCGGTACGGGTGCCGTACCGCAGAGCATGTTCTGAGAGCACGCGCTGTTCCCGGCGCTGAGAAAAATAGGCACCGTAATTGCCCGCATCGCCGCTCCAGGTACTCCAGAAAGGACGAAACGTCTGGTCGTCACGCTGGCCGTCGGCGCTGCCGAAGATTTTATTCACCGCGTAAATTTCATAATCCAGCGGACGGATGTTATCCACCACCAGATGGTATTCATGCTGACCGTCGTTGAGCTTTTGTCGCGCCGCCACTTTCGGGAACAGATTGATCACCGGCGTACAGTGCAACGCCAGATGACTGGCATCAACGACGCGCTCCAGTTGCTCATCCGACTTATCCAGCAGGATGAAAATATCAAAGGCTTTTTCGTCTTCGCTGCGCTCAATAAGCCTGCTCAGACCGCTCAGGCTGATGAAGCGGAAACGTGCCGGAAAAGCAAAATACTCCTGCAACAGGCGATAACCGTCAAAGTTACGCAGATCGTCCGGGAGCAGCGCCTGATCCGGTTCAAAGCCCTCCTGACGCAAAGCGTCAGATGCCAGCAGTTGTCGCTGCGGCTGCGGGCTGACCGTCTGGCAGACGATCCCGGCGTGGTGCTCCATCACCAGCTCCAGCAGCTTCAGCGCTTCAATGTCAGGACCGCCGAGGAAAAATTCCAGACGGTCGAAATCCAGGTGACCGAGGTTTTGCGGGCCGTCGCAGGCGATGCGGATCCGTAACGCGCTGTTGATCCCCCGTTGGCTCAGGCCCAGCTGCGCCAGCGGCAGGTCAGCAGGCACCCCGCCCAGTTCGACTTTCTCGATTTTCAGCGGCAGCAGGTTGACCTCGTGCGCAGTGGTATAGCTGCAGGTCACGCCGGTTTTTTTCAGCGCCAGGCTGTCCATCATAGTGCCGCGCGGCACGATAAAACCTTTGCTCAGATCGCCCCGGCTACTGTCTGGCTGGATTTCAGCAATCGCCATTGAGGGGGTCGGGGCGAGATAGTTCGGCGCAATCATCTCCAGCAGGCGCTGAGAGAAACGCGGAAACTCCGCATCCATTTTCATCTGCACGCGGGACGTCAGGAAGGCAAAGCCCTCCATCAGACGTTCGGTATACGGATCCGCAACCTCGATGCCGCGCATGCCCAGCCGTCCGGCGACTTTAGGGTAGCGTTCTGCAAATTCGGCCCCCATTTCACGCAGGTAGGCCAGTTCACGGTTGTAGTATTCGAGCAGTTTACTTTCCATGATTACCCCGCATCTTTCAGTTCAAAATGGCCGTTTTCCAGATCGACATCAGTGCGAAAAAGAAACTCCAGCGGGTATGGCACACACCACAAACGCCCTTTGATTTCGATGGACAGCACGTTGTGCAGATCCAGCGATGAGGTATCCGATACGCAGCGAACCTGCAGCCCTTGCGGCAAAATACGTGGTTCAAAATTGATGATGGCCTCAGTGAGCTTGCGCTGAATGTCGTGCCATTCGATATCCGACATGCGCTTCCCGGCCAGCGGCGCAACACCAAAGTTGATCACCGAGCGGTTGACGTGTGGCAACGCACTCAAATCACCGGACGCATCATGGTTAATGGTGTTAAACAGCCACTGCAGATCCCGCAGGACATTGCGACGCAGCGCAGCGTGGGTGATCAGATTGCTGTTGGCCGACTCGCGTTTTTTTTCCGGGTCGTTATCGGTGAGGCGATCCAGCAGTGAGGGCTGCATTTTATCGCGCGCCCCCACCTTCTCCTGCTTGCTGCGGGCTTGCCAGCCGCTGCGCAGCAGATCGCCTTCGCCAGCGGGATTACTCATCGGCTCCATCCGTCGCAAACGTCACGAGGCTTAGCGTCAGCAGCGGGCTTTCGCTTTGTTCGCTCAGCAAGGCTTTCTGCCCCATCCCTTCGTAAAGGGTGGCGTCCTCGTCGAGCGGACGCCACTCGGTGGTGCGTCCCAGCTTGACCGCATCGGAGGCATCGGCCGCAAAAGGATAGCGCGCCGGGATCTGACACACCTGTTCCGTACCGTCGGTCAGACGTACCAGCGCATGGCGCCAGACGAGATCGGTGACGCTGGCCGGAGCCTGGAAGCGGATTTCTGCGATGGCGCTAAACGGCAGCCAGAAATAGCGACCGTTCACAATGGTTTCACACACCGGGCCGAGACGGGCATCGCCATCCATCAGCCAGTCAAACGTCTGTGTTTCCTCGTTTTCGAGGGTGAGGTGTCCCGGGTTTGCCTGCGCCTGTTCAAGGGCGTCCAGACGCAGTACCGCGGCTTGTTCGCCTTCTTCGCTCAGCGCCGCAGCAAGCGTGGTCAGCCACGGCCACTGGGTTTCAGGCATGGCCGGACGCGCTTGTCCCGCCATTACCTGCGCACGTTGCAACTCGCCCTGGATTGACTGCTCCAGCAGCGTAACCGTTGGCTTTGCCTGAGGCTTCAGCGCCAGCCAGCTTTTCAGTTGAGTCAGCGCACGCGTCCAGTTGCCGCTGAGGGTTAAAAACTGTACGAACGCGGCGCGGAGATCGGCATCTGCCGGACGGGCTTTGATTTCGGCTTCAAGACGTGCCAGCGCGTCGCTGAGCGACTCACCCGCCAGGTGTTGATAAAGCGTATTCATAGCCATTCCTTAATTCGCCGCGCGCCACGCACCGACTGCCGGGTCGCGCAGTTGAGGACGCAGGGTATCAATCAGAACGATATTCACCGGGGTACCGGGTGCAACCCAGGCGCTCCAGGTTTTTTTCACTGCCGCAATACGCGCCTGTAGTTTTGCATCGTCGCTGGCGGTTTCACGGGAAATCTCCACCGCTACGGTGCCGTTACTCTTCCAGCTATTGAGGGTGTCGTCGTAAGGCAGGATCATCCAGCTCTGGTCGCTGTTTGGGGTGCTGAATACCATGCGCTCTTTATTGACGGAGGTGATCAGCGCGTTTTCAGGGTTGGCGCTTTGATTCAGCCCCATTACCGGGAAGCCATGAATGTACGTCACTGCCATCTCTTTCTGCCCGCCGTTACGGGACTGTGAGATGACGGCGTGTCCACTCAGCCAGCTCCCGTTACCGCAGCGGGTGGTGTCAGTATCCGGAATAAACAGCGCCGGTGCTGAGGAACCCCCTTCCCAGAAGGTGCGCAGGTGGCAGCCATCCTGAAGGGTAAATTCCTGCCACGGCGTGCGGTCGGCGGCAGCAGTTTGGGCGGCGACATTCTGGTCCGGCGGCACTAACGCACCGCTGGCAGGGGTTGCGGTTACGGTCGCTGCTGGGGCGGACTGCTCCTGTTTCACCACCAGCGCCCAATCCTGTGCTTTACCTGCTGTGCCCTGTGCCAGCGTCGTGCCCGCCGGATCGTTAAGCGTCCAGTTGAGCTTATTCACTTTGCTGCACTGGTGTTCCAGCAGAGCACCAAGACGTGGCACAAAGTTCTCCAGAACGGAAACGTCTTTCTTGCCGTTCGCCACAATACGCAGGGCCACCTCTGGCTTACACCAGCTCTGCGGCGTGTTGTCTTTGATGTTGTCGATCCAGATATCCAGCTTCTGCGCAGGTGACTGCACAATGCGGAAATTCTCAGCCTGCGCGGTGGAAGCCACCGTCAGAAGTGCCAAACCCGATAGCCAAAGTTTCATATCGTTCCTTGTGTGTCTAATCAGTTCCGCAGGGAAGAAATTGTGCTGCGTCAGAGAGTGTGTGCAGCAATGTGGTGTCCTGAGGGTTGCCCATCCATACCGCCAGAGCGGTATAGTTATCCTGCGCATTCCCCTCCTGCTCGCCATTCTTTTGAATGATTTGGTTCATTAAGGTCAACCATTCTTGCGGTGTGTTGACCATGTGTAGCGATTGTTTCATCTGCTCTTCGCTGACGCCATGCCAGAAGCCGTCTGTGCAGAGTAAAAAGGCATCGCCATCTTCAACCTGTACCACGTCGCTGTAGCTCGCTTCCGGTCCACCGTTTTCAATCCCCAGCGCCAGATACAGCAGGTTGCTGTTCAGGTCGTCGGTCTGGTGTCCGGCATCTTTCATCTGTTGCACCAGGCTGTGGTCGGTGGTGACATGCCACAACCAGCCCCGACGAAACAGATACAGACGGCTGTCTCCGGCGTGCGCCCAGTACGCCAGGCCGTAATCCCTGTCAATAAACAGGCTGACCAGCGTCGTGCCCATCCGGCGATAGTCCTGTACCGCCTGCTGTTCACTCAGAATGGTGCGGTTCGCCGTTTTCACATAGTCGCGTATATGCTGCGCGTTGAGGTGCTTGTCGCCATCGAAGCGGGAGATAATGCTGTTGCGGGCCAGTTCAGCGGCGACGTCACCACCCGGCAGGCCCGCGATGCCGTCACAGACGACAAAGCAGGCTGAACGTTCCCCAATGGTTTCTCCCGTCTGATCCTGGTTGCTGGCGCGCGTCCCCTGGCGGGAGAGAGAAGCCGTTGCGATATTCATTTGTCTTCCGATCCGCTCTGTGAGTCTTTGTACTGATTCACCTCCATGTCATACGCATGAAGGAATGCTTCGCCAAACAGGGTATGGAAGTCATCCTCAATCTCGCCGGCCGTCTCGCCATAGCTGCGGACAAAATAGTCCCACAGGGCGGCTTTGCGGCTGCCCGGTAGCGCCAGACGGGAGGTCATGCCGTTCTGCTTCGCCTGCTCTTCGAGCTGTTCCGGGTTAAAGGACTGCAGCATCGCGGCAATAATGGCGCGGATACCGGAGATCATACCCAGCTGATGCGCCTGCAAATCGATCAGCGCGTCGCGCACGGATTTTGTTGGCGGCATAAACCCCGGCATCGGGGTGCCGAACATCTGGATCAGGACGGTTTTGCCGGTCGGCAACAGCTTGAACGGGTTGTTGGCATCGTCCAGCACCATGGTCATGTCGGCTTTTACGCCGCGCTTGAGGATGGAGCGCGAGGAGAGCAGCGCCACGGTTCCCTGAGAGAACATACCCAGAATCTGCCCCAGCTGACGCATATTTTCACGGTCAAACTGCGGCACCGGCTGCATTTCACTCAGGCCCATGCCTTCCAGCAGCGCCTCCAGCAGTTCACCCTGCAACACATCGCCCTTCTCGCCATTGTTTACCGTGGCGGTTGAGGTGGCAGTGTTATTGACCGGATCGATACGCAGACGGCCCTTAGGGGCCTGAGCGCTACTGCGCGTCACAACCTGCGGCGTAGGCATCGTGAAACCTGCATAATCTGGTCGCGCGGGCGCTTCTTCTGCACGCGGTGCTTCCTGCGGCTCAGGGGCAAACAGAGGAGAATCAGCCAGCACGCTGTCTTCCTGCTCAGGTTCAGGTAATGGCTGATTGTCGATGACCTCATCCGGATGGGTTAACGGCGTGCCGCCCATCAGCCCGAGTGGGTCATCATTACGCGCAGCTGGCGCGCTGGCCTTGCCACCAAACAGGGCCAGCGGATCGAGCTCATCCGTCGCCTCTTCTTCTGGTGCGGGTTTACTCTCTACAGGCGGCACCAGTGTTGACGGGGTGACGTCATCGAAGATGCTCTCTTTTTTGAACAACGCTTCATCGCTGAACAGCGTGTCCGGATCGACATTCTTACGCTCAAGCTTAGGATCGCTGTCGTTGAACATCGCCAGCGGATCTTCAGCGTTACGCTCCGGGGCCGCAGGCTGGGAGAAGGGATCGTGCGAAGCTGCAGGCTGCGGTTTTGTGCGGTTGCTGGAGATACTGTCGGAGATAGAGAACTCCTGCATCAGGTTATCCCAGATTTCCGTTGGCACGGCTGTCGGCTCTGCTTTCGCTCGTGGCGCTGCACTCACAGGCTTCGGTTGCGGAGCGGGTGCGGGTGCGACAGTCGGACGTGCCTGCTGCTGCATGCTCGCCGCCATACGGCTCACGGGCTGCGTGTCGTGGATCAGCTCGGTCACTTCGAGGCGGTAGTCATCAATACCGAGAATGTCGCCATCCTGCAGTTCAACCTGACGCCCCCGCTCCAGCGGAATGTCATTTAATACCACGCGGGTGACGCTGCCACGGTTGGTCACGCGGCATTCACCCTGGGCGTCAACGTGAACAATGGCCTGCAGACGAGAGATAGTGCGGTCATTATCCGGCAACACCAGGTTGTTATCCGTACCGCGCCCAATGGTGCCGCCCGGGGCATAAAAATCACAGCTGCTCTGCGGCGGCTGATGACCGGGTTTTGTAGAAATAATCGTGAATCGCATGGCGTATTCCTGCTGGTATGATTAGCGCTCAAACGCTGCCGCTCTCGGAGCGAGAACGGCGGCGTTTGAGAAATTGAATATCAAAAAACTATTTAATGAAGATGATAAAATATAATCCAACAATGAGCCATAGAGTGAATATTAACGCCTGTAACTTATAACGGCGATGTAACTTTAGTATCCAACCAATTCTTTCTTCAGGTAACGACTGTACATATTTATAAGCATCTTCCTGAACAAGCCTTTCACGCGTAAATTTCATTTTAACGCCTTTATAAAGGCGAACAAACCAGATTATTTTTTGATAATTGGCCAGCGAACCAAAAAAAGAAGCATAGTCGGTTACAAGATCGAGATCATATCCCTTGCGCCGATAGTCTGAAAGTAACTGATTATAATCAGCCTCGTGTTTTTTGAAATAACGAGAACTGCGCAGATCCATAATTACAACAATCAGCAATAAAACCACGATAAGTAGTAATAATAAATTCTCTATATTCACCATATTTTATCCATCATATACTCAGTCGCTCCGCCCGCTATCTCGCCACCAACGTATCCTCCTGCAGCAGCCCCGACAATGGAGCAGGCGAGCAGTCCTGCGCCCCCCGTCGCAACACCAAGCGCAACGCATACACCAGCACCTGCCATGGCTCCGTATTTACCACCGTAAATCCCCCCTGCCAGGCTTGCACCAAAGCTGCTGTATTTTTTCACAGCGACTTTAGAGCAACTCTGCTCTCGTCCCGCGGTGCAGGCATTGTAAACTTCATTAGTGGTATTTGCACCTGCAAAACCTATTGCAAGCCACCCTCCCGCTTTAAGAAAACGAGCAGCCTTAGAGGCATTATCGATATAAGTTGAATAACCACGAATAGAAGCGACTCCGGCTGTACTCCATTCATGTACAATGGATCTGCTTGACAAGCCTAATGCATGCTTCAATTCGTTATAGGGTTTCATCTTTAAGGTCAGTCGGGGCTTTGTTGAATAAATCGAACTTTTGCTGAGTTGAAGGATCAGATCACGCATCTTCCCGACAACGCAGACCGTTCCGTGGCAAAGCAAAAGTTCAAAATCACCAACTGGCCCACCTACAATAAAGCCCTCATCAACCGTGGCTCCATAACTTTCTGGCTGGATGATGAAGCTATTCAGGCCTGGTATGAGTCAGCAACACCTTCTTCACGAGGCAGACCTCAGCGCTATTCTGACCTTGCCATCACGACTGTGCTGGTCATTAAACGCGTATTCAGGCTGACCCTGCGCGCTGCGCAGGGCTTTATTGATTCCATTTTTCTCTGATGAACGTTCCGCTACGCTGCCCGGATTACAGCTGTGTCAGCAGGCGGGCAAAGTCGGTTAATGTCAGTTTCAAAACGTCCACCCGGGGTGAAATCGCACACCTGGTAATTGATTCCACCGGGCTGAAGGTCTTCGGTGAAGGCGAGTGGAAAGTCAAAAAGCATGGCCAGGAACGCCGCCGTATCTGGCGTAAGCTGCATCTCGCCGTTGACAGTAAAACACATGAAATCATCTGCGCTGACCTGTCGCTGAACAATGTTACGGACTCAGAGGCCTTCCCCGGGTTAATCCGGCAAACCCACCGGAAAATCAGGTCAGCCGCCGCCGATGGCGCTTACGATACCCGGCTATGTCACGATGAACTGCGGCGTAAGAAAATCAGCGCGCTTATCCCTCCCCGAAAAGGTGCGGGTTACTGGCCCGGTGAATATGCAGACCGTAACCGTGCAGTGGCTAATCAGCGAATGACCGGGAGTAATGCGCGGTGGAAATGGACAACAGATTACAACCGTCGCTCGATAGCGGAAACGGCGATGTACCGGGTAAAACAGCTGTTCGGGGGTTCACTGACGCTGCGTGACTACGATGGTCAGGTTGCGGAGGCTATGGCCCTGGTACGAGCGCTGAACAAAATGACGAAAGCAGGTATGCCTGAAAGCGTGCGTATTGCCTGAAAACACAACCCGCTACGGGGGAGACTTACCCGAAATCTGATTTATTCAACAAAGCCGTCAGTCGGGACAATTTGTTTAATAAACCATCCAACTCAGAAAAGAGGCGCTGACGCTCAACAAAAAACTGTTGGCTTATCAATGTCCCTTGCGCCCTGTACTGATTCTGGTAAGCCAACTCAATGGATTTAAGTTTTTTTTCTATTTCACTGAAATATTTTTCACCTGCATCAGCAACGACACCAAGGGACTTATCCATAAAATTAGTGACTGCGGCTATGGTACTAAAATGTTGGTTAAAGAAATTCGCTTCTCCAGAGTTAAGATCGGCCAGAGCACCATTGACTTTCTTTTTTGCAAGCTGTAATTGCTTAAATTGCACAGCATTATTACTTCCCGGCGCATCAAGAATCAACATCTGCCCAGGTTTTGACCACTGCATATCACTATTAACCTGCATGAAATAACGTGCAGCATCACTATTGGGATTGTTGAACAAGTGCCTTGCCTGGAAATCCAGGGTTCCTGGTTGCTGAACAATACAATATCCCGGATTAACTAATGATTGACTAGCCATGTTCATTCCCTTTGATTTTCACAAAAACGCTCACGAATAAGTAAAAACATTAAAATAAAAATGGAGTTGAATTAGTACCCAAATGTTGGTAATGACTCCAACTTACTGATAGTGTTTTATGTTCAGATAATGCCCGATGACTTTGTCATGCAGCTCCACCGATTTTGAGAACGACAGTGACTTCCTGCCCAGCCTTGCCAGATGCTGCCTCAGATTCAGGTTATGCCGCTCAATGCGCTGCGTATATCGCTTGCTGATAACGTGCAGTTCTCCCTTCAGGCGTGATTCATACAGCGGCCAGCCATCCGTCATCCATACCACGACCTCAAAGGCCGACAGCAGGCCCAGAAGACGCTCCAGCGTGGCCAACGTGCGTTCACCGAATACGTGCGCCACAACCGTCCTCCGTATCCTGTCATACGCGTAAAACAACCAGCGCTGGCGTGATTTAGCGCCGACGTAACCCCACTGTTCGTCCATTTCCGCGCAAACAATGACGTCACTGCCCGGTTGTATGCGTGAGTTTACCGACTGCGGCCTGAGTTTTTAAGTGTCGTAAAATCGTGTTGAGGCCAACGCCCATAATGCGTGCACTGGCGCGACATCCGACGCCATTCATGGCCATATCAATGATTTTCTGATGCGTACCGGGTTGAGAAGCGGTGTAAGTGAACTGTAGCTGCCATGTTTTACGGCAGTGAGAGCAGAGATAGCGCTGATGTCCGGCAGTACTTTTACCGTTACGCACCACGCCTTCAGTAGCTGAACAGGAGGGACAGCTGATAGAAACAGAAGCCACTGGAGCACCTCAAAAACACCATCATACACTAAATCAGTAAGTTGGCACCATTACCCAAATGTTGGCACTTCTTTAAAACGCCAACATTTGAAAACGCCTCTATTCTATTTTAGCCAGCGATAATTCACCTTTAGAATTTATACTGAGCACAAAGCGAGTCGCATATCGAATAGCGCCATTATAATTTCTCGACTTTAATACCACATCATACTCTCCTGACCGCCAGTCCACCTTATCCCAGCGAAGACACTCTTCAGATTTTAGAATATGGCGAGAAGGATATTTCCCTGGAGAAAAAACAGTCTCCCATCCGTTACCTACACGTCTAGATATCGAAGGTTCATAAACTAACACAGGTTCACCGAATCTCGCGTCATTCGAAACTCCAAAACAGGGAACATTTTTTTCTAACTTAACGGTTAGACTCTGAAACTGAGCAGGATGGGATATACAGGCGCTACATGATAATACAATGGATATAACCGTTAACGCTTTTTCCATCGCAAATATACACCGGGTTGTGAACCAATCGTAATAACCGGGGAAAATTCCCCGGTCACATACGCAATTACGCTTCTTTGTTCTCTTTGATGTTCCAGCCAGCGCTGCTTTCAGCACCTTTACCACCAGAAGTGGTCTGCTCCCAGTACTGCTGTTTCACTTTCGCAGCCTGGAATGCGTAGGTCACACCAACGGTATCGCCGTTATCTGCACCGGTGTACTGAACAGACGTTACCAGAACGTCTTCCAGCGTGATGCGGGAGTATTCTACCTGCTGACCACCGGCTTTACAGACGGACAGCTCAACTTTGGTCAGGTGTTTACCGCTGGCGCAGTGTTTCAGGATTGCTGTAGTGGATTTGTCAATCAGAGCGTTAACGTGCAGATCGTTAAAGTTAACTTTACCGGCACCACCACCACCGCCGACGCTCATATTACCTGGCTGGGAAGCGCCCCAGGAGAAGGAGGTAATATCAGTCCAGCCGGTGTGGTTAGAATCTTTAGATTCGCCCGTAACACCCTCGACCTTCAGAAACATATCAATAGCCATAATATCTACTCTTCGTGGATGAACAATATTGCTTTCGAAAAAGCACTTATATGGCAAACAGGAAAGCATGGGGCTGAATAAAACCGTCCATATTTTACCTCTGCCTCACATCAAATGACCCGTGTCATTTGACAGTCTTACATTCCCCTTGAATAAACGGAAAGAATGTGAAGTCTTTATTACTAAACCCAGCATTAGCCGGAATTAAAATTGAACACATACAGACAATTATTTTTGAGGAAAACGGAATAACCACCGTAGCCGTATTTTCCCCCTCACCCCAACCCTCTCCCTCAAGGGAGAGGGGGCTGTCTGTGCATGCTCCTTAATCACGCGTCTTTCGTCTTCAGCGACGGCAGTTTTGAAACCAGACGCAGGGAAACGGTCAGACCTTCCAACTGGTAGTGTGGACGCAGGAAGAACTTCGCGGCGTAGTAGCCCGGGTTGTCTTCAATCTCCTGCACCTGCACTTCGGCAGCCGCCAGCGGTTTGCGGGATTTGGTCTCCTGAGAGGAGTTGGCCGGGTCACCGTCTACGTAGTTCATTACCCAGTCGTTCAGCCAGCGTTCCATCTCTTCGCGCTCGCGGAAGGAGCCGATTTTGTCGCGCACAATGCACTTCAGGTAGTGCGCAAAGCGGCAGCAGGCGAACAGGTACGGCAGACGAGAGGCCAGACGCGCGTTGGCGGTGGCATCCGGGTCGTGGTATTCGGCCGGTTTCTGCAGAGACTGCGCGCCGATGAAGGCCGCAAAATCGGAGTTTTTGCGGTGAACCAGCGGCATAAAGCCGTTTTTCGCCAGCTCGGCTTCACGACGATCGCTGATGGCGATCTCAGTCGGACATTTCATGTCCACACCGCCGTCATCGCTCGGGAAAGTGTGGCATGGCAGGTTTTCTACCGCCCCGCCGGACTCCACGCCGCGAATCGAGGTGCACCAGCCGTACTCTTTGAAAGAACGGTTGATGTTGGCAGCCATCGCATACGCCGCGTTCGCCCAGGAGTAACTGTTGTGGTTCGCGCCGTCGGTCTGCTCTTCAAAGTCAAAGCTGTCGACCGGATTAGTACGAATGCCATACGGCAGACGTGACAGGAAGCGTGGCATCACCAGACCCAGATAGCGGGCATCTTCGGATTCACGCAGTGAACGCCAGGCGGCGTATTCGGTGTTCTGGAAGATCTTGGTCAGGTCGCGCGGGTTAGCCAGTTCCTGCCAGGATTCCATCTGCATCACGCCCGGTGCGGTACCGGTGATAAACGGACAGTGCGCCGCAGAGCCGATGCGCGCCATTTCACCCAGCAGCTCAACGTCCTGCGGGCTGTGGTCGAAGTAGTAGTCACCAACGATGCAGCCAAACGGCTCACCACCAAACTGGCCGTACTCCTGCTCGTAGATTTTCTTGAAGATCGGGCTCTGGTCCCAGCCCACGCCTTTATAGCGTTTCAGGGTGCGGCCCAGCTCCTGCTTGGAGATGCTCATAAAGCGGATCTTCAGCATCTCGTCGGTTTCAGTGTTGTTCACCAGGTAGCTCAGACCGCGCCAGGCGCTTTCCAGTTTCTGAAACTCGTCGTGGTGAATGATCTGGTTCACCTGCTGCGACAGCTGCTCATCGATACCGGCGATCAGGTTCTGAATGGTGCGGTAGGTGTCGTTGGAGAAAGTGACGGTATTTTCCAGCGCCTGCTGCGCCAAGGTTTTGACCGCGCTTTCTACAGCGGAACGCGCCTGATCGGTTTTCGGGCGGAACTCTTTGTTCAGCAGCGCGCTGAATTCATCCTGGCTGAACGCCTGACCCGCCTGCTGCTCATGTTGTTGAGTCTGGTTGCTCATCGATTATTCCTCGCTACCTTTCGCACTTTCGTCATTTTTCGGCAACTGGCTCAGGGATTTGAGCAGCGTCGGATCCTGGAGAATTTTCGCGATCAGCTCTTCCGCACCGTTTTTGCCGTCCATGTAGGTCAGCAGGTTGGAGAGCTGTGTACGGGCTTCCAGCAGCTTGTTCAGCGGTTCAACCTTGCGGGCCACCGCATCCGGCAGGAAGTCGTCCATGCTGTCAAAGGTCAGATCGACATTGAGCTTGCCTTCGCCGGTCAGGGTGTTATCCACCTGGAACGCCACACGCGGCTTAAGTGCCTTCATGCGTTCGTCAAAGTTGTCGATGTCGATTTCGAGGAATTTACGCTCGTCGACGGCCGGCAGGTTTTCAACCGGTTTGCCGACCAGATCGGCCATGACGCCCATCACAAACGGCAGCTGAATTTTACGTTCTGCACCGTAGATCTCTACGTCGTACTCAATCTGCACGCGGGGGGCACGGTTACGTGCGATGAATTTCTGCCCACTGTTACTCATTGCCATGATGTTCTCCATCAAAGATGCGCGGTGAAGTTGAAACGGCAGGCTCCATGCCTGTCGTCATAATGCCTGGACGCGTTATTCGCGGCGTCCAAAGATGTTTTCCAGTTGGTTAACGCCGTCCGGCGCCAGGTCGCGAATAATGTCCATAAAGTTGAGTTCTGACAGCCGCTGTACCCGTTCAATCATCAGCGGCGCAGGGTGGCTCGGTTCGTACTGCGCAAAATACTGCTTCGCTTTTTCCAGCATCAGCTGCGCGTCGGCGCGGCTGGTGACCTGCACACTGCGCCAGTCGGTGACCTGCTGAACGGGCTGTGCTGTCACCTGTTGCTGCTCAGCTTGTTGTTCAACCTGCGCTTCACGGTTTGGCAGCAGCTTGCTGATGTCGGTCACCTGACACGCGCCGGCGACCAGCCCCACAGTTTTCAGCAGCTGCTCCATTTCGGGTACGCCGCTTTCACCGAGATACCCGGTGAGGAGATCGCGAATGGCCTGCAGTCGTTCGTGAATGACGATAACCGCGGCGGTACCTGGCTGGTCGCCGCGAGCCAGTTCGTCAATCAGTCGTGGACGGCCACCCGGATAATCCGGACATTCGGTCTTGCTGCCATCCAGCAGCGCCTGGGCATCCCGGAGCGAAATTTCATCGCCGTTTGAACGCAGCAGCGAAGCGTTACGCACGGCGACGGTGAGATCAGATTTATCGCTCAGCGCGGCCAGAGCGTTAATGCGATAGAACGGATCAGTTTCGCCATACTCTTCCAGCAGCGGATAAAGCGGCTCCCAGTAACGACTGATAGCCTCCTGCACCAGTAATAACCCGTCTGCGTAACCTGCCAGGCCGCGACGGCGGGTCCAGGCATGCGTGAGTGCCAGCAGTACGCGAAGATCTTTGGTGCGGGTCAGCAGGCTGGTGGCGAACTTTTCTACCGTGTTCCAGTCAGCAGGCTCTGCCGGGATAATGGTGTCGCCAAACTGCTGTTCTGCTTTCCCAAGACTTGCCTGATTCATGATCTGGAAGTCAGCGTCGTACTCCAGGTTTTCGCCGCAGGGCTTGTCGGGGCTTATTGGTGCGAGAAATTCTTCGATATTCATGAGTTCCCTGCTTATTCAAACATGGGCGGATAGAGACCGTGACGGCCCGGGCGGGCACCCCCTGCCGGGTCGAACAGCAGGGTGAAAAGCTGCCCGGTAAAGTTACCGCTGTGAACATGGGTGTACAGCGGATAACCATCGCAGCGGTTAGTCCACCAGTAGCTGGTCTGGCGCAGCGGATCAAAGCATTCCGCGGCCTGGGGCCAGCCCAGCGTGTTCTGACCGTCTTCGTCATAACCAATCACATCAAGGATGTCAGAACGCTTTTGCGGCTCAACGGGCTGCGGCGCCGGAATGGTCATCAGCATCTCATCCAGCTGTGAGGCGGAAAAACTATTGCGCACCGCGTGCAAACCCAGGCGCCCAATCTGCTGATACCAGCTTTCAGCCTGGCTGAGCAGGCTCGTCGACCACTCTGTCGGGGCGAAGCTCAGCTGAAGGCAAACCGGGTATTGTCGACCAACGCTGTCGCGGCCGGGCAGCAGACAGCCCATCTGGATCATCTGGCTACCCAGCATCGGGGGGACAACAAAATTCCAGACCGGCGCTTTGTGAAACTGGCGCTCGCCGCTGCGCTGCTCTTCCTGCTGCCAGGCCAGCAGGCCAACCTGGAACCAGTGTGACCACTGGCGCTGTAAAGTGTCAGGAAAGCGACGCTGCAAAAAATCTCCGGCGCTGGGTAACTTGCCATACCAGCTGTAGCGGTTCATCGCAGGGGTATTCGTCATACGGCTGTCCTTGCGGTTATGGGCATGAGAAACGAGGAAGCTGGAACGGGTTGCGAATGCTGTTTGGCGCAAACTCCAGCGTGACCTGATGTCCGTCGACGTTGAACGTGGCCTGGCGGCTCAGGCTACCTGCCCCCGGGCTGGTGCTCGCTTTATCGAAAAAGCGGTTTAGCGCCCAGGCACCGTTGGTCACCAGCGTTGCCGTGCTGCCATTCGCCAGCCCCAGCTGCATACGAACCTGATTGGTACCACCTGGTCCTGGCCAGTTCATGATCTGCACCGCCTGAGGACCATGACTGTAGCGCAGTTGCTGGCCATCAACGTCCAGCGTCAGGTTCAGAATGGTGTTATCCATTCGGACGGTGCGGACCGTCACTTTGAAAGACGGGGTCGTGGCGCCATTAGCAAAGAAAGCATCACGGATCGACTGGGCCTGCTGGAACGGTCTCAGCAGCCCTTCGCTTCCCGGCAGCGTTTTGCCGTCAATGCCCGGCATAAAGCGCCAGTTTGCCTGCGTGGTATCCACTTTATTGGTCAGATTGTCGCGGAAGAAGGCGTCCATCAGCCCGGTTCCCGGCGCAAACATACGCGCGAGATCGTCAGGAGTGACCTCGGTGCTGGCGCTGCGTACCAGCGGGTAGCGACCGGCAATCGCCTGACGACAGAATCCGCCCACTTCGACATTGATCCGCTTACGCACATTGTCCAGATCGCGGCGCTGGGTATCACTGCTGGCCCCCACCGCCATGTTGCTGAACATGGTTTGCAGCCCGCCCGGCAGGCGACCGGCGCTGGCCTGCAGACGGCTGATCGCCTCACCACCCGGTGCCGGCATACCGCTGTTGGCGGCATCCTGGACGGCGGTCAGGTAACGATAAAGCTCGTCCACCTGCTTAAGAAAGTCATCAAAGACGATGGTCTTCCCGCCCTTCTCCAGCGGCTGCGCCAGCTCAATCAGCGGGGCGTAGTGGTCGGTCACCAGCTGTTCCGGCGCCTGCGTGACCACGGCAGCCTGCGTCGGGGTATTGTCATTGTTGCTGAACAGCGCTTCCAGCGTGCGGGTAGCACGGTTGCTCTGATCCTGCGCTTTACCAGCATTGTCTGCTGCTGGCACATCACGAGAAAGCCTCAGTACCTGACTCAGGCTCAGCACCAGACGGCGCAGCGGCGAGTTTGTGCCAGAAAGCAGGCGTGCGGTATTGATACGCTGAGAAAGGTCGGCACTGTTGTTAAGCTGAATGTCGGCGAGCCAGGGATCCCAGTTTGCGATAAAGTCTCGCATGTAGAGCTGGCGCACGGCGTTATCGATCTGCTTTTTATCTTCCTGCGCCGTGGCGGCTCCCAGCACCCAGGCATCGTCTTCATGCAGGGCGGTGGTGACGCTGTCAATCTGGCCGTTAAAGCTTTTCCAGTAGCCGTCCGGGGTATAAAGCCCCGGCACACCCTCACTCACCGGCTTGCCGCTTTTACGTGAAAACACCAGTTCGCTCTGCGGTCCTCCCAGGTCGGTAAGAGAAACCGGCTTCAGATTTTCATCATGTTCCAGCAGACGCTTCAGACGACCATATACGCGGGTGGAGAGCGGCTGCTGGTTGATCAGCGCTCTTTCGCGGGTAACCAGGGATTCGTCCTGGGCATACGGGGAGGCCTGAATTTTCGGTTCCAGCAGTTGCGTAAGATGCCATTCAAGCTGTTGCAGTTGCGCCTTCGTGACGTTCTGCGGCAGGTTGCGCTGCAGATTGAGCATCACCCACGAATGCAGGAATTTGCCGTCGTAGCGCTTCGGCTGATACAGCATTTGATAGGCTTTTAGCGCTTCGTAGCTGTATTCCACATCGCTGCCGTTGTCGTTACGAAGCCAGGTGGTGATGTGCATGGCGACGGCAGGCAGCAGCATCTGATCCAGCGCTTTCTGGTACAGAGACTGCGATGCATCACTGACGTCATCCCCACGATAAAGACCCATACGGCGGGATACTGGCGGATCGTTTACATCAAACGCGTCACTCTTCGGCAGGTCCACCAGACCATTGAGCAGCGGCAGCAGATCAAACAGGTCACGCTGAGGCTGGTTCTGTAACGCTTTACTCTGCTGATCAAGCAGCGGCACCTTCGCATCGACCTCTTCCAGATACGCCTTGTTTTTGGCGTAGCTGGTCAGCCACAGTCCACCGAGGATCACCAGCAGAGACAGTAGTGCTGCATAGCCGGACCAGATCACCGCCCGGTTGCGCAGTTCCCACCAGCGGTTTTCTCCGGCAATACCGGCCTCCTGGAAAATGACGTTTTGCAGCAGATTCTTGATGAAAAAGCTCTGGCCTTTCGCTCCTGGAATGGGTGCCTCTTTGCTGACTGCATCCCAGCTATCGCCCTCGGCACCTTCAGGTAAAGAGAGCGCGCGGTTCAGTTCGCCCACCACGCGGTCGAACGGCATGCCCTCCTGCGTCCCGCTGGCGAAGTAGATCCCGCGCGGGGAAAACTCGGTTTCGAAATTCGAACGGGCGAAGACCGTGCTCAGGTAGTCCGCCAGCAGCGGACGCAGCGCGGCAAATTCCTGCGGGAAGAGATAGGCTTCGGCGCGCGTTTTTGCATCATGCTCTTTCAGCATGGTTTCCGGCAGCCCGGCGTCCAGGCGCTGCTGCAGCAGAGAAAACTCCTGCTGGAAGTTGCCCATCAGGTCGTAATCGGCGTGTCTGGTTTGCTCCCACGGCAGCGTAAAGCCCCAGATCTGATCGCGCTGGGCTTTGTCGTAGTCGGCAAACCATGCACGGAAGCCTTTAAGCAGGTCAGCCTTGGTTACCATCACGTACACCGGGAAGCGAATGCCCAGTTGTTCATGCAGCTCAGACAGACGCTGACGCAGATTCACCGCCTGCTGGCGGGACGCCTCGGCAGACTGGGTGAGAAGGTCAGAAATGCTGATAGTGATGATGACACCGTTGATCGGCTGGCGGCGGCGATACTTACGCAGTAACCCCATGAATTCCAGCCATTCTCCGGCATCCTGTACCTGCTCGCTCTCCTGAGTGGTATAGCGACCCGCCGTATCCAGCAGCACCGCCTCGTTAGTGAACCACCAGTCGCAGTTACGTGTCCCCCCAATACCGCGCAATGCGGTCTTACCGAAACGATCGGCCAGTGGGAACTGCAGCCCGGAATTGACCAGCGCCGTGGTTTTACCGGAGCCCGGTGCGCCAATAATGACGTACCACGGCAGTTGATACAGATATTGCGTGCTGAAGCGCTGCGTCCACTGGGCACTCTGCCCCGCTTTGCTGAAGTGCGCTTTTTTCAGCATCTGCGCGGCTTCATCAAAACGGCTGGCGAGGATCTGCTCCTCGCTGTTCAGTCGTTTCTGCGGATCCGCGGCTTCCGGTTTGCTCGTGTTCTCATTGAGCTTGTCCATCAGCTTGCGGTTCAGCCAGGCATTGTACAACCGCGGCAGGATATGGCCTTGCGCCCAGAGCAGATAGACCACAGCGATGCTGATAATGCGGTTTTGTTCAGACTCAAGCGGTCGGGTGTCCACGATGGACAACAGGGGACCGATCATCCAGATCACCGCCGCAAGCGCCGTTACGCCGAGGAAGCTCCACAGAATGCGGTTGGTCAAAATGGAAAGAAGTGTAGTCAGCATCCTTAGTTTCCTTGCGGCAATCCGTTCAGCTCAGCCTGTGTATTTTCAGGCGACACCAGCAGAGTAATTTCCACACGGCGGTTACGGGCGCGATTTTCAGGCGTCGTGTTCGGCGCCACCGGGTTAATTTCGCCCCGCCCTTCCGCTTTTACACGATCGGGCCGGGAGAGGCTTCCCTGCAGCATTTTCTGTACCGAGCGGGCACGTTCCAGAGACAGTTCATAGTTAGAAGCAAAGCGCGCGCTGCGGATCGGTACGTTGTCGCTGTAGCCCACCACCAGAATTTTGCCGCTGACGTTATTCATCGCCTGCGCAATACGGTTAATCACCGGTTCATAGCGGTCACGCACAACGGTGGAAGCAGAGGCAAACAGCCCATCACCTTTCAGGATAACAACGCTGCGGTCCGCTTCGTCTTTCACCGCGACCAGGCCCGCCTCGATTTCAGGCTTCAGGAAGCCGCGCAGGTTTAACACCGCAGGTACTTGGCGAGCTGGCTGCTGGATGGTGGTTTCCGGCAGCTGGGACTGGTAAATCTTCGCCAGCACCGGGCTGGTGTTGTCGCCAAGACGCCAGTTAAGGACGATGTAGAACAGGCAGGCGATAAACCCGGCCAGCGCGACACAAGCCCAGAGCGGCACCATCGGACGCCACAGTTTGCGCAGCACCGGGCGATCTTCCGGATGGGGAGAAAGCGGTGGCGGATAGCTTCCACGCACGCCGCGGATCATCTGCCACAGCCGCTGCTTGATCGTCTCGAGCTGGGTGCGGCCATTATCCAGCACCCGATAACGTCCTTCGAAGCCAAGCAGCAGGCAGTAATTGATCATCTCCAGCAGCAGAATATGTTCACGCGGGTTCTGCGACAGGCGCGCCATCAGCTGGAAGAATTTCTCGCCGCCCCAGGTTTCGTTATGAAACGTCACCAGCAGACCGTTGCTTGACCAGACGCCGCTGCTTCCCCAGGGGGTCAGCGCAGCCGCTTCATCCAGGGCCGTACACAGGCAGTAACGTGCCCCGACGATCACCTCATAGGCGAGGCCAGCCTGCTGACAGCGGACTTCGAAACGGCGAATTTCATCGATCAGACGCTGGCGTAATGCCACCTGATCGTCATGAGACACCGAATGACGGATCTGCGGAATCGCATTGAGCAGCGGATTAGCGGCCGCCACCAGCGGATTGTTACTACTGGCTCCGGTAATCGCGGCATCACTGCCGGTATCCTGTCGTTCCTGCATATTTAGCGCTCGCTATATTATTCTGTCGGGCTACGGATGGCCCAAAACTCCATATCCAGCCCCGGGAATTCCCCTGCAAGATGCAGGGCAAATGCACCGGACTTATCCATCTCGTGCCACAGCTCACTGCCTTTCTCCAGCTCAAAGTAGCTGTAGCCCGCATGCCATGGGATTTGCGGTGGCGCAACCGGCATGGCGCGCAGCATAATGCCAGGCAGTTGCAACTGGACCAGATCGCGGATTTTCGATACCGGCGCGATCTTCATCTGGGCAGGGAAATAGGTTTGCAGGTGTTCGCCTGGCACACTGGCTTTTACCGCCAGTACGAAACCAAACTCGCGCACCATGCTGGTTTCAGGCACCGTAGCGATGTTCAGACCGTGAGAGCGTTCGTTAAGCGGCAGCTGAATCGCGTGATCTTCCATCACCAGCGACAGCCCCTGACGCAGCATCAGCATCAACTTACTGAAGCAGTTCGCGAGATCGTCATGATCGTAAATCGGTAGTACGTTTTCGGCGTGACGTTGCGAGGTCCAGGTGGCGAGTTCGGTGGCAAACGGCAGCCAGCTGCGCCAGAGCGTTTCCGGGTGCAGCAGCGGCAGCGTTTTTAAGTGAGAAACCTCGCCCAGATGGCGGTTCACCAGCGATAACAGCGTAAATTCGATCAGTTCAGAGGTGTTAAAGCGGCCAGGCTGACGCAGACGACCGCCAATCTGCTGACTGCGCTGCACCAGTAAGCCGTGCAGATCGTTGATCATGCTGTAGATCTGCGGGCTGTTATTGGCGTTCAGCATTGGCGGAATGTAGCTGTTATCGAGTCGCACGAGGTTATCGTTACGTTTCTCGGTCACTGCCGCCACGCCGATGGCGGTCCATTCTGCTGTCAGATCTTTTTCCAGCATCAGGGTCAGACGAAGACGGCCAAACTGGACGGTGGCATCCCCCACCGACATGGCGTTATCGTCTTCTACCTCTTGCTCAAAAGCGATGAAGCGCGCCAGAGAGGCCTGCTCTTCGCTAAAAATCACCTCTTCTCTCTCGCCACGGCGAACCGGCAGTGCGAGCACCACCTTTTCATTGGTGAGGTTGTCCGGGATTTTCAGCGGTGCAGGCCCGTTGCGCCCGTTACGCACCTGGAAAAAGGTGCCGTCCGGCAGCAACCCGCTGCAGTAGCTCAGGGCAATGCATCCCTGACGCAGCATGGCTTCATCGAGTTCAACGTCCAGAAAGCCCCAGAGATAGGACCGCTGTAGCGCACCCCATTCACGAACATGGTTGAGCAGATAGCTTTCAGCCCGCTGAAAATGGTGTGGACGCAGGAACATGCCTTCGGTCCAGACGACCTTTTCTGCTTTCGTCATGATGTGTTTCCTGTTTTAACGCGCGTTACTGACTGATGACACGAATGCCATTCACGTCGAGAAAAACGTTGGCCTGGAGTTCATCCGCGGACCATTTCCAGAACTGATAGAGATGATTTTCGCCTGGCACAGGCAGAGGGATTGAAACGCGCCATTTTTTTCCATCCAGCATTTGATATTCCGCCATCACACCGATATAGCGGGCCTCCGGAGAGCTTTGTCCGCTGAGGGTTTTCGACAGCTGTCCTGGCATCAGGAAGAACACATCGCTGTTCAGCAGATTCGCGCCAAGCGTTGCTGACGCGTTGTTCTGCAGGGAATAGAAGTCGCTGGACATGAAATCCGCATCGGATTTCAACAACAGTACCCGGACTTTAAGCGGCGCAGATTCATTGATTTGTGGATGAGCCTGAAACTGCAGATTGTAGCGGGAAGGGTCGCTGTGTGAAGACGACGTACAACCACTGACAAGGGTGAAAACCACCGCGTAAAAGACCAACCACAGCCGATGAAAATTTTTATTATTCATAAAAACACGCTCATAAAAGCCGTTTAGTTCAGGATCCAGGTACCGTTAGCGCTGTCTTTGCAGGCTTTGCTGTTGCCATCAACATCGACACAGGTTGCTTTTTTACGTGACTTAGGACGAATGGCTTGTTTACGCACGGCCGCGTCGTACTGATCGGCCTTGATAACGGCGCGCATCGGCACGTAACCAATCAGCTGGTCTTGTCCTTCATCGGCAAGCGCCATCCAGTAGTGTTCAACCTGCCCCAGCACCACGTAGGTTTTTCCGGTTTCCAGCGTACGGATAACCTTTCCGCCAAAGTCAGGACGGCTCATCACGGATGCCGGATACATGGCACGATACGGCTCATTGAGTTGGGTGAATTCTGCTGGGGGGGTAACGGCGTGACGGTGGGTTAAGGTGACGCCGTTGACCTGGCTAGTCACGATCGTATCGTCGTTGATCACAGGTTTCTGCGGCGCTTTACAGCCCGCCACCGCCATTACAAACAGAAGTGAAAACAGTACGCGCATTTTCATATGCTTTTCCGTAGCGATATTTCGATGATGAAGATGAGGGAATGAAGTTTGTTTTAAGTACAAAAGTTAAAACATGCAGGATATTTTCGGGACGTGACTATTTTAAGGGCATAGCTACCGCACGAGCCCTTCAGAATAAGGCCCAGTGTCTTCCTGACATATTTTGACAAACAGCAAGCAAGTTTACATGAGCTTCGCATCAATTCAATATTTAACGCCCCGCAAGTGATGGTTAATGAAGCACATGGCGCATTATAGGATTAATCTGACAAACAAAGTGGCGCAGTCTCAATGAGCTAATTACCAGGCAAACAACCAACACAACTACTTGTTTTAAAAAAAGAAAAACACAAAAGAGAACCAGTTGCATTAACGCAGAAGCCCTATTTTCACCACTACCATAATTAGTAGAATTTCGTTTATTTTCGGTTTGCAATGAATATATTCATTATGAATTATTTGTTGCATCGATAGAGTATGTTTATTTTTTCCGGCAGGGCACCTTAAATGAGATTAATTCGGTCATTGGCAGACGGTTAATTTCACACCCCAAAATAAGTTTGTATTTTGTATGGTGATAACTGTCTATTCAGACATCAATTGAATGAATTAACAATTAAGCATGAGTAAACTTTTATGCTGCCAGAATGTTCTGATTTTTCTCTAAACCAACTTACGCTGAGGTTTACCGCTAGCTCACCCTTCCCGACTTTCATATGAAGTTTTACCGCTGCTACATCATTTTTTCTTTCTGCGTCATCTATCCCACCGAATGCGTGATAGATAAGATTTATTATCAAAATGATAAAATTTCGTTATAATTTCTTTAAATATTTAGATTACATCGTTGATAAATCACTGTAATAAAGAGGTATTTAAGATAAAGCGCTTTGCAACACCGTGTGCATTGATACACGTGCCGATCATTGCTTGCGCTTATTGCCTCCCACAGTGGTTTTACTGGTCCGACGGTGTATGAGTTAACGAGTCAGGAGTTGGTATGAACAAGAAAAGACGCTCAGTTCCCGGAATCAGGCACTATGACGGTCCTGCCGGAGGCTGGGGGGCGTTAAAAGCCACCGCCATTGCGGTACGTACCCAAATGGATACCTTTGATGCTCCCGCGACGCTGCTGCGTACCAACCAGCCTGACGGCTTTGACTGTCCGGGCTGTGCATGGCCTGATAAAGAACACAAATCGACCTTCCAGTTTTGTGAGAACGGCGCGAAAGCGGTGACCTGGGAAGCGACCAGCAAACGTGTCACCCCGGCGTTTCTGGCCGAAAACACAGTTACCTCACTGCTGGCTAAGTCTGACTTTGAACTGGAAGGATACGGCCGTCTGACACATCCCCTGCGCTATGACCGGGCAAGCGATACTTTCAGGCCTGTTGAATGGGACGAGGCGTTTCAACGCATCGGTGAGGTCCTGCGCGAGCTCGATCCGGATCAGGTTGAGTTCTATACCTCCGGGCGCGCCTCCAACGAAGCGGGCTACCTGTTCCAGCTCTTTGCACGTGAATACGGTACCAATAACTTCCCCGACTGTTCGAATATGTGTCACGAAGCCACCAGCGTCGGATTGCCACGCTCGATTGGTATCGGGAAAGGTACCGTCTCACTGGATGATTTCGATAAAACAGAGCTGGTGATCTCCATCGGTCACAACCCCGGGACTAACCACCCACGGATGATGGGTACCCTTCATGAGCTTGCGCGTCGCAACGTGCCGATTATCGTCTTTAACCCGCTACGCGAACGCGCTCTGGAACGTTTTGCTGACCCGCAAAGCGTCATTGAAATGGCGACCTACAGCTCGACAGATATCGCGTCGACTTACTTCCAGGTGAAGGCCGGAGGCGATGCCGCCGCGTTAAAAGGTATTGCTAAACACCTTCTGCACATGGAGGCCGAACGCGGTAACGTGCTCGACCACGCGTTTATTGCCGAGCACACCCAGGGTTTTGAGGACTTTGCTGCCGATATTGCCCATACGCAGTGGGACGAGATCGAGCGAGAGTCAGGGCTAAGCAAGGCGGCCCTTAAAAGCGTGGCCGACGCCTATGCGAAATCCAGTGCCACCATCATTACCTACGGGATGGGGATTACCCAGCACAATAAAGGCACGGCTAACGTCCGGCTGATTGCTGACCTGCTGCTGATACGCGGCAATATTGGCAAACCCGGCGCGGGGATCTGCCCTCTGCGCGGTCATTCAAACGTGCAGGGGAACCGCACCGTCGGGATTAGCGAGAAGCCGACACCGGCATTTCTGCAGCGTCTGAAAGACGTTTTTGGGTTTGAGCCCCCCTCCCACCACGGCCATGATGCGGTGCAGGCAACGCAAGCCATGATCGACGGCCGCGCGAAAGCGCTCATCTGCCTCGGCGGTAATTTTGCCGTCGCGATGCCCGATCACGAGCGCGGTTTTCCGGCGATGGGGTCACTCGAACTGAGTGTGCACGTCGGGACCAAGCTCAACCGTACCCATCTGCTGGTCGGTAAAGAGACGATTATTTTACCGTGTCTTGGTCGTACAGAACTGGATGTCCAGGCCACCGGGCGTCAGTCCATTACCGTCGAAGATTCCATGTCGATGGTGCATGCCTCTTCAGGCAAGCTGAAGCCTGCTTCTCCACTGTTGCGGGCTGAACCGGCCATTGTCGCCGGCATGGCGAAAGCCACTCTGCAGACAACTCGCGTGGACTGGATGACGTTGATTGAGGATTACGACCGCATCCGCGATCTCATCGAGCAAACCATTCCGGGGTTCGAGAACTACAATGCGCGGATCCGCGTTCCCGGCGGCTTCCGCATGCCGCTACCGCCAACGAAACGTATCTGGCCAACCGCAACGGGCAAAGCGATGTTCTCAATATTCGACGGCGTGCATGAAAATGCCAGTGGTGAAGGAGAGCATGTTCTGCGTCTGATCACGCTGCGCAGCCACGATCAGTACAACACCACCATTTACGCCCTGGACGATCGCTACCGTGGCGTTTTTGGCCGCCGGGATGTGCTGTTTATGAATGAAGATGATATGGCACAGGCCGGGCTGGAACACGGCGATCGCGTGGATATCGAAACCGCCCTCCCCGGCAGTGTTCAGCGTCTGGAAGATATTACCGTTGTGGCATACAGCATCGCACAGGGATCTGTCGGGGCGTACTACCCGGAAGCCAACGTGCTGGTTCCACTCGATTATCTGGATAAGGACAGCGGTACGCCGTCCTATAAATCGGTTCCGGTTCGCATCACCCTGCGCTCGAAAGAGATCCGCATGCTGTAAGGCTGTTCGCGCCGAGTAAACGATGGATATAAAACAGCTAAAATATTTGATCGCGCTCGATCAGACCCGCCACTTTGGTAAGGCGGCCTCGCAGTGCAACATCACCCAGCCGACGCTCTCCATGCGCATCCGCAGCCTGGAGGAGGAGCTTGGGCTGGTGCTGATTGTGCGCGGGCAGCGCTTTGAAGGCTTTACACCGGAAGGTGAACGCATTCTGGCATGGGCGCATGCCTTGCTTGCTGCCCACGACGGGTTACAGGCCGAAGCCGCGCTGTGCAAAGGCCAGGTGGTGGGTGAGTTACGCCTGGGAATGGTCCCGCTGGCGAGCGTGGACCCGATGACCTTTATCCGCCTGTTGACGCAAAAATACCCGGAGCTGACTTACAGCCTTTATTCCATGTCCTCGGCACAGATCGCCGATGGCGTCAGCCGCAATCAGCTTGAGCTGGGTATATGCTACCTCAACAGCATCGACACCAGCCTGTTTGACATTATCCAGCTGCCAAAAACGAAGATGGGCCTGCTGCACGATACGCGTCACTTTCAGTTGGATCAGGACACGCTGACCTGGCGCGACCTGATGGATTTTCCGCTGGGGTTCCTGACCAAAGGGATGCACTACCGGGCGCATATGGAGGCCAGCTTTAACGCAGCAGGGATCGAACCCAAATCTGTTTTTGAAAGCGACTCCACGTTCCAGATCATTCAGGCGGTGCAGAGCGGCGTGTGCTGCGCCGTGATGCCGCTGAACAACGGGCTGGAAGACCTGAACAGCAATTTCAGGATAGTCCCCATCGCCGATGCAAACATTGAGGCGCCCGTCGGCCTGATTATGCGCAGACAGAAGCCCGTCTCCTCGCTGGCGCTGCGCTGTTTTACTGACGCTCAGGAGATTTTTCAGGCAGACAATGAAGCGTAAGCCTGGCGTGTCACCACGCTAAAACCGCCGATCAACACCGCGTTGCAAACGTCCCGATTTTCCGGTGATTCCACCAGCGCGCGGAGCGCATCGCGAATGGCGTTAAGCGTTTCAGGCGAGGTGTTATGCGAGGTGATCAGCGGCAGCCCCGGCGTCAAAGGGGTACGGTCAATGACCGCGAGCCCCTCAAGCCGTTCCGGCTCGTGACGCTGGAGCAGCGCCCAGGTCACACAGTCGATGGCCGCGATATCACCTTCTCCGCGTTTGACATCAATCAGCGACTGGCGATGGCTGCCGCTGAATGTTGTTTGTGAGAAAAAATTGTCGTCAGCCACTTTTTTTCGCAGCGCACGGTAGCCGGACTGCGAGTCCGCGGAATTACAGACCGCGCGACGACCGCGAAAATCAGCCAGCGCGAGATGCCGATCCTCCGCACGCACTACCAGAAAACTGCGGTACTGGATCCCCTCGCAGCCCGGAGCGGTGTAGTGAAAACAGCCGACCACCTGCACGTCCGGTAGCAACGTCACCAACGGATAACCACAGGTCTGGCTGAGGATAAGCTCAGGCTGTTGCCAGTGGGTCAGCAGATTGGATTCCGGCCAGCCGGGGACACGGTCAACGGACACACCACGTGCGACCAGCAACCTCTTTACCGTTAGCCAAAGCGCGCGGGTATTGGCTTGATCCACGGCATACATGGGAAATGCCAGCAGGTTACTCATCATTTGTCCTTTGTTGGCTCCCCGGATGAACGGTAACGTTAACGGGTCTGCTCCAGAACTGGCGGAACCATTCGCCATAGCCCATAACGAGAAAACCACGATTTCGCAGCCGATACGCATCCTGGTTTTGCTGGTAGATCGTCTTCAGTCCATACCAGGGCACGCCCGGTAAATCATGATGTACTGAATGGTAGTTGAGATTCAAAAACAGTACCCGCCAGAACAGCCCGGCCTCGTTAATGACGGAACGTGCGAGCGGGTCATCCGCCGCGCGATGTTCGAAAAACGATCGAACCTTGGTCAGCGCCAGCGCCGGATAACTGACCGCCAGTACAAACCAGACGGGTGAAAAGCCGGTCTGCGTCATCCAGGCGAAGAGAGCCACCAGCAGCAAAACGTGAAGCAGCCACATTGATATTGCCCGCAGTTGAAGATGACGAAATGCCGCCACGGCGCTGCCCAGTGTTTGAACGATATCCAGCAGCGGCGCTAGCACTATCCGCCCGGTAAAGGTATTACGCGCCTGGATCACGCGCTTCTGCCAGGGGGAGAAGCGCGCCCAGCTCTCCGGCGTAAAATAGTACGACTCCGGGTCATCCACCGGATGGGTCAGGCTATGGTGCCGATGATGGGCAAGATGGGAGTCCCGGTACAGGCCGTACGGGTACCAGACCGCCAGCGGGAGCGTGCCAAACAGCTGGTTAAGCCAGGCAAAACGCGTGGGGTGTCCGTGGATCAGCTCATGCTGCAGGGACATGTACCAGGCGGTAAACCCGATGAGCAGCAGCGTGGCGGGCAGCAGGCCGAGCGTTTGCCAGAACGTCAGCGTGGCAAACCAGCCTGCATAAATAGTGATGATCAATAGCCACGTGGGCAGTTCGCTTCGCCACAGGAATCCCGACGCGAGACGGTGGATGTGATTACGATGTTGTGGATGTAAATAGAGGGAGCTTCGATTACCCATTCCTTCAGACGCCGTTTCGCCAGAGACAGTGCCCTGACGATCGCGGATAACGTCTGAAATAACAAAGAACTTAAATCGCATTGCTTTGCCAGAAACGTGGGCAGGCTCCGCCACTTGACTTATTCTGCAATAAAGGTACTTTTCAAGACATGAAGAAAATCCTGATTATTGTTCCCGACGGCGGCATGCTGTTTGAAGCCGCCGGTATCGTTGACATTCTGATGCAGGCCAATCGACTGCATCCGGAAGGTATTTCTCATCCCCGCTATCGCATTATCATCGCCACGACTCAGCCCCACCAGGTGATCCACGGTCAGTCTGGCCTGAATCTGCTGGCGGACTACCGTCTGCCGGAGTTGGATCCGCGTGAACCGCTGGATACGATTATCATCACCGGTCGCGGTATGAACGAACAGGAAAGTACCGCCGTGGTGGACTGGTTGCACCTTGCTGCGCCGCATGCGCGGCGGATCGCGTCAATTTGTGGCGGTGCGATGCTACTTGCCCAGACGGGATTGCTCGATGGTCGTCGCGCGACCACCCACTGGCGGCTGCTGGAAACAATGCAAACCCAGTATCCGGATATCAGGGTCGAAAGTGGTCCGCTGTATGTTCAGGATGGTCCTGTCTGGACCTCTGGCGGCGTAAGTTCCGGGTTCGATCTGACTCTGGCGCTGGTGGAAGATGACTATGGCTTTACCCTCGCCCGCGACGTGGCGCAGGATATGGTGATGTATCTGCGCCGCCCCGGTGGGCAACTGCAGTTCAGCCGTTATAGCCTTCAGCAACCCGGTGATTCTGGCCCGCTCAGTGCGTTGCAAACCTGGATCCTGCAAAACCTCACGGAAGACCTGTGCGTGGAAAATCTGGCCGGAAAAGCGGCGATGAGTCCGCGCAATTTCACCCGTGTGTTTACCCGTGAGACAGGGGTTTCTCCGGCCCGCTACGTCACTGAAGCGCGTCTGGCTGCCGCCCGACAACTGCTGGAGCAGACCCGGGATCCCCTTGAGCTTATTGCTGAGCGAACCGGGTTTGGCAGCAGTATTAATTTGCGACGCGTGTTTGAGAAACAACTCCACCTCACTCCGGGCGAGTACCGCCAGCGCTTTCATTGCCGGAAGATGGCGTAATCTGATCTTTTTTTGTCGTTTACGCCACCCGGCCTGACGCCTACAGTGACTCCAGACAACAGAGATAAGGAGTGCACCATGGTTAAGGTCGGTATTAACGGTTTCGGCCGTATCGGACGTAATTTCCTGCGCGCGGCGCTGGGTAATGCGGATCTGCAGATTGTGGCCATTAACGATCTGACGGACAGCAAAACCCTCGCCCATTTGCTCAAACACGATTCCCTTCTCGGTACCCTGCCGGTTCCCGTTGAAGCAGCTGACGGCGCGTTGCAGGTGGATGGTCAACGAATTACCGTATACAGCGAACGCGACCCGGCGAATATTCCGTGGCGTGATGCCGGCGTTGACGTGGTGATTGAGGCCACCGGCTTCTTTACCGAACGGGAAAAAGCGGCAGTGCATATCACCCACGGTGGTGCTAAGCGCGTTATCATCTCCGCTCCCGGGAAAAACGATGACCTGACGATAGTCATGGGGGTCAATCACGAGCAGTACGATCCGGCCCTGCATGTTGTCGTAAGCAACGGGAGTTGTACCACTAACGGCCTGGCTCCCGCTGCGCAAGTGCTGCATCAACAGTTCGGGATTGAGCATGGGCTAATGAACACAACACATGCGTATACCAACAGTCAGGCGCTGCATGATCAGCCTGAAAAGGATCTGCGTGGAGCACGTGCTGCAGCACTGTCAATTGTCCCGTACTCCAGCGGTGCGGCAAAAGCGCTGGGGAAAGTCATCCCTTCCCTGGACGGTAAACTGACCGGATACTCCCTGCGCGTGCCGGTTCCGGTGGTATCGATTGTGGATTTAACGGTAACGCTAAGCCGTAACGTGACTGTTGAAGAGGTGAATGACGCGTTTCGTCACGCTGCCGCCAGCGAGCCACTGAAAGGCATTCTGGGATATAGCGATGAACCGCTGGTCTCCAGCGATTACCAGGGCGACCCACGCTCCTCAATTATCGACGGGCTTTCCACGCTGGTGATTGGCGGGAATATGGTGAAGATCCTGGCGTGGTATGACAACGAGTGGGGATTCTCAAACCGCCTGGTAGATCTGGCTTTGTGGATGGATAAGAAAGGGTTGTAAATCTTACCTTAATGCCGGGTGGCGCTTACGCTTACCCGGTCTGCAAATTATGTCATCATTCTGTAATATCACCCTCTCCTCGCTGAATATATAATTCAAGATAATCTTATTAAGATTCAACAAGTTCCAATTCATCGCATCAATTATAAATAAGCATCGATTAACTTAGATAATAGGTTAGTAGTTATTCTTTATTTTACTTTTAAAATTGAGAGTACGATCACTGTCCTTAGACGATAACGTAGACCATGATAAACCCTGTACACAACAGGAACATATTATGTATTACAGCAAGGAAATTATAGAAATAATTGGATCCGATAAGGACCTCGCAGTAAGACTCGATCGCGCCGTCGCGGGAGTAAAGGATGGTGCTATAGAATATTTAAACAATCTTGGTGATGCTACCACGCGCTTGCTTTATTATACATCTTGCTTTACAGACAATTACCAGGATGTCTGTAAACGTTTGGCTTCAGAAGATCAAAGATTTTTGCTTGGTATTATACAGTTAATCAAGAAAAGAGATCTCATTTCCCGTATAATTAAAATATACATAATGACATTGTTTAAAAACAAGAGTGAAAATGAAATAAGATATATTCTCGAAAAAGTCACACCTTTTACATCCAACTATTCAGTTAGAGTGATATCTAAAAATGGTTTAGTTTATGCCCTGGCATCCTATATCTGTTATGGCAACAAAGTAAATACAGCCGTTCAAAACGCTTTAATGAAAAAAATTGCGAACAAAACTGGCTGGGGTCTGGCGGCGTTAAATGCTTATGCAATAGTTCAGCATGCCGCAGATAGCGCAAATAACCTGAAAAATCTCTGTCCACAATTTTACCATGCACTATATATGGAAGATCTCGAAATGATGTACTTTCTGGTAGAACCTGTAATAATGAAATCTGGTTATCTTAATATAAATACTGCATCCTCTCATGAAATCATTGATGCTTTGAAAGCGATGATGAAATAATGTGGAAATCCATAAGCAAATTTTTCAAGCAATTTTTTACAAGCTTTATTAAAGATATCATCAACGATATTTTAGGTTATGGGATAGTATTATTTATCCTTATTCTTGCCATGCTAGTCGTGAATTACATCGAAGATGACCTGACTGCAATGGGAATCATTGGCGTCATTGTGCTCGTCGTTTACTCAATTGTCTTTTTTTACCAGGGAAAGGAATGAAATATGCCTACTCCAGCACATATATGGTTTACTGATGAAAATAACGCGCCCGTTATTGGTGAATGTTTAATGCCTACAAGATTGGGCTCTACCGAACTAAAATCGTTTAACCACTCGGTCTGGATCCCCACCTGTTCCAACACGGGAAAGCTGACAGGGACACGCCTTCATGTTCCAATTACCTTTGAAAAGGAAATAGACCGCATCACACCCTATTTATGTCGTGCTGTATGCACAGGCAAAACATTCAAATCTGCATTAATAAAAATGTATAAAATCGATGACGCCGGTATTGAGCGCGAATACTTCCATATCACTTTGGAAAACGTCAAGATAACGAGGATTTCGCCAGTATTGCATCCATTAGGTATCGCGAGTGCGCACATGGAAGAAGTCGAACTCCGCTATGAATCAATTGAATGGAAATATTGCGAAGGGAACATCATGTTTAAAGACACCTGGAATGAAAGAGCGACAGCATAGAACGATGGACACCCGATAAGTCCCTCTCCCAAAGGAGAGGGAAAGCACTCACTCTGCTTTAACTTTTACACCCATAAACACAATCACCATCGCCGTCACCAGCAGGAAACCACTTCCGGCAAATACGCCGCTGGCACCGTTGAGGTCAAATACCGCCCCGCCCCCGGCCGCACCCGCACTGATTGCCAGCTGAATTGAGGCCACCAGCAGCCCCCCTGCACTTTCGGCTTCATCCGGAACGGTGGTAGCAAGCCAGGTTGACCAGCCCACCGGAACCAGACCAAACGCAAAGCCCCACAACGCAACCAGGAATCCATCCAGCATCGCCAGATGACCAAACGCCACCATCGTGAGGGCGAGTACGCCCATCGCAAACGGTACCAGCGCCAGCGTCAGGCGCAGATTACATGCCAGCAGGTGCCCGGCGACAGAGGTGCCCACAAAATTGGCGAGTCCAAAACCCAGCAGGATCAGTGAAATACTCTCAACGCTTACCTGACCTACTGTTTCCAGGAACGGACGCAGGTAGGTAAAGAAGGCAAAGTGGCCGCTGAAGATCAGGATGGTCGCCAGCATGCCGCCGATCATCCCCGGACGACGCAGCACCCGGAACAGCGTACTCAGGCTACCGCTGCTCTCCGGTTTCATGGAAGGCAGCACCCAGAGCTGCCACAGCAGCGCCAGCATACTTGGCAGAATGCAGAGAATAAAGACGTTACGCCAGCCGATCAGGCTACCCAGATAGCTTCCCAGTGGGGCAGCAACTACGGTGGCAATTGATACACTGGAGAAGATCACCGCCAGCGCTTTCGGCACTTTATCCGCAGGAACCAGACGCATCGTCGTGGCCGTCGACATCGCCCAGAATCCGCCGATGGCAACCCCCAGCAGCAATCGCCCCATCAGCAGGACGTGCAGGCTGGGCGCAAAAGCCACCAGCAGGCTGGAGATGATTTGCAGCACGGAGAAAAACATCAATACCCAGCGGCGGTCGATGTTCTTGGTGGCCGGCGTGATCAGCAATCCCGTGACCAGCGCCACCAGTGCGGTGGCGGTTACGGCCTGACCGGCCATCCCCTCACTTACCCCCAGGCTCGCTGCCATCGGCGTCAGCAAACTGGCGGGCAGAAACTCTGCCGTAATCAACCCAAACACTCCCAGCCCCAGTGAATAGACCGCTCGCCAGGCGGGTTTTGCAGGCGCGATGGCCTCTCTCGCCGCGACACATGAATTCATCTGTTGTTCTCCCGTTATGAAAATGTGACAACTGTCGCAAAAGCATAGAAGGTTCACCCTGGACGATCTATGACATATAATCTCCACTTATTGATTATTCGTCCGGAGTTGCGCCATGACCGTACAGTCACCCGATTTGATCAGCGAACTTTTACGCGGCATGCGCCTGTCAGGTGTGAAATACCGGCGCATCCAGGCCAGTGCACCGTTTGGCGTCGCGTTCCATCAGGCACCCGGTAGGGCGCAGTTTCATTTTGTAAGCCACGGTAGCGCCCTGCTGCGAATGGAGAGCGGTGCAACGTTCGAACTGAGCAGTGGTGACGCCCTTTTTATTCCTGCCGGCAATTCCCATGCCCTGCTCTCAGACGAGCAGGCGACCATTACGCCCATTAACGCCTTTCCCAGCGAGCCCATCTGCAGCTCGGTGTGTGCCATCACCTGCGAGCCCTGCCCGGAAAGCGAGAACACCATCATCTTTAGCGGGTGCATGGATTTTGAGCTGGGCGGGATGCAGCCACTGATCAAGGCGATGCCGGAAGTGATGATGGTCAGCCGGTTGATGTCCACCTGGCCGGAGATCCATCCGTTGCTGGCGGCGATGGAGCGGGAATCCGTGGCGCGTCAGGCCGGGTACGCGGGGATCCTGGCGCGACTGGCCGACGTGGTGGCAGCGTTAATCGTACGTGGCTGGGTTGAAGGCGGCTGTGGCAAAGCCACCGGCTGGGTGCAGGTACTGCGTGACCCACGCCTGAGCCGCGCCATTTACGCTATGCACCAGCAGCCTGGCCTGAACTGGAGCGTGGCAGACCTGGCAAAAGAAGCGGGGACTTCCCGTTCTGTATTCGCAGAACGGTTTCTGGCGGCGACGGGAACTACGCCGGCAAAATATCTCAGCGAGCTGAGGATGAGGCTGGCCATTCAGTACATTCGACACGAAAATCAGCCGATTGAAACCGTCGCGCTGCGGCTGGGATACGGCTCTCTGGCGGCATTTAGCCGGGCATTTAAGCGCATTATTGGACATGCGCCGGGCACGCTGCGGGAAACCAGCCAGACGCCGGAAGAGGCCTGACCGAACAGCAATATTTAACGCGAAGCAGGCAATATTCGTCTAAGGTTTTCAGGTGATTGACAACAGCGGTCACGCTGTTTAGTGAAGACAGGAGACGAACTAATGATAAGACCTCGTACACTACGCCCTGCTTTCCTGGCCCTTGCGTCAGGAGGCGTGCTGCTCGGCGTAACGACATTGGGTTATGCCGACGATAGCCCCGCGCCCCAGACAACCTCACCTGATATTTTGCTGGGCCCTCTTTTCAATGATGTGCAAAGTGCCAAACTGTTTCCCGATCAGAAAACCTTCGCTGATGCAGTCCCCAAAAGCGACCCGCTAATGATTCTGGCGGATTATCGGATGCAGCACACGCAGTCCAGCTTTGACTTACGCCACTTTGTCGAGATGAACTTCACGCTCCCTGCGGAAGGGGAAAAATATGTTCCGCCTGCTGGACAAAGTTTACGTGAGCACATTGACGATCTCTGGCCCGTACTGACGCGCACCACGGATAAAGCCAGCAACAAATGGGATTCCCTTCTGCCGTTACCCAAACCTTACGTGGTGCCCGGCGGGCGTTTCCGTGAGGTCTACTATTGGGACAGCTATTTCACCATGTTGGGCCTGGCGGAAAGCGATCACTGGGACAAAATCAGCGACATGGTGGATAACTTTGCGTATGAGATTGACACCTTCGGCCACATTCCCAACGGCAACCGTAGCTACTACCTGAGCCGCTCCCAGCCACCGTTTTTCTCAATGATGGTTGAGCTGCTGGCGACCCACGACAGCGATGCGCTGAAGAAATATCGTCCGCAGATGGAGAAAGAGTACGCTTACTGGATGGATGGCGTAGATGCCCTTCAGCCGGGGCAAGCCAGTAAACGGGTGGTGAAACTGGATGATGGCGCCATTCTCAACCGCTACTGGGATGACCGCGATACCCCGCGCCCGGAGTCATGGCTTGACGACGTGAATACCGCCAAAAGTAACCCTAACCGTCCCGCGACGGAGATCTACCGTGATTTGCGTTCCGCTGCGGCTTCGGGCTGGGATTTTAGCTCCCGCTGGATGGACGATCCGCAAAAGCTCGGCACGATCCGGACCACCAGCATTGTGCCCGTCGATCTGAATGCCCTGATGTTCAAGATGGAAAAACTGCTGGCGCGGGCAAGCCAGGAGAGTGGCGATGCCGCCAGCGCAAGCAAATACGAAACGCTGGCAACCGCGCGTCAGAAAGCCATCGAGAGCCATCTGTGGAATGATAAAGAGGGCTGGTACGCCGATTACGATCTCAAGAGCAAAAAGGTGCGTAATCAACTCACGGCGGCAGCCCTGTTCCCACTTTACGTGAAGGCGGCGGCACAGGATCGGGCCGACAAAGTGGCAGCAGCAACCTCGTCTCGCTTGTTGAAACCGGGCGGGATTTCCACCACCACCATCAACAGTGGTCAGCAGTGGGATGCGCCAAACGGCTGGGCCCCGCTGCAGTGGGTGGCCGCGGAAGGTCTGCAGAATTACGGGCAAGAGAAGGTCTCGATGGAGGTAACCTGGCGTTTCCTGAAGAACGTTCAGCATACTTACGACCGCGAAAAGAAACTGGTCGAGAAATATGACGTGTCGACAACCGGGACCGGTGGCGGCGGAGGCGAGTATCCGCTGCAGGACGGCTTCGGCTGGAGTAACGGCGTAACGCTGAAGATGCTGGATAGGGTGTGTCCGAAAGCGAAACCGTGTGACAGCGTGCCGGAAAATCAGCCTGCGGCAAATGATGAGGTGGCACCGGTGAAAGCGACGGCGCAGTAAGTGAGTATTGCCGGGTGGCGGCTACGCCTTACCCGGCCTACGTTTTGTACTCACCGGGCTTTGCTTAGAAACTGTAACTCGCCCCTAGCTGATACGTCCTGTCACGCCCAATCCAGCAGTTGGTCGCGTCGTAGCAGGTCAGCGTCTCTTTGTTGGTGATGTTCTGTGCGCTGGCCTTAAGCGTCAGCCCTGCCAGCGAAGGCATAATTTCCCCCATCCGGTACGAAGCCGCCAGATCGTACTGCGTTGCACCACCCAGTTTACCCGCATCGTTAGCCGGAGAGATTTCCATCGGCCCGGTGTAGCGTGCGCCCGCACCCAGCATCAACCCTTTCAACGCCGTGTTCTCAAAGGTGTAATCCCCCCAGAGATTAAAGGCGTTTTCCGGCACCTGCGTTGGACGTTTCCCTTTGTACTTGTCATCTTCCGTATTGATCGCGTGGGTGTAGGCATAGTTAGCAATCAGCGTCAGGTTATCCATCGGACGGCTGATGGCGGACAGTTCTGCCCCTTTTGATTCCACTTCCCCGGTCTGACGATAGTTCAGGAAGCCCGGATCGGAGGTGACGACGTTTTTCTGACGGATGTTAAACACCGAGGCGGTAAAGGTGGTGGCGTAGTCGGCCAGCAGATATTTTACCCCGCCTTCCACCTGCTTGCTGGTGGTCGGTTTGACGTCTTTCGCCACGAGCGTTCCCTGCGGTGACACTGGCGCAAAACCTTCTGAGTAGCTGATAAATGGCGAAATCCCGTTGTCGAAGGCGTAAAGCGCCCCCAGGCGTTTGGTAACGCGGTCCTGCGATACCCAGGCTTTATCGCCGTTTTGCAGATAATTGGTGGTGACGGAGCGGTAATCGTCGTAGCGCAAGCTGCCCAGCAGGTTGAGGCCGCCAAATTCCACCTGATCCTGCAGGTAATAACCGTTCTGTTGGTAGCTGAGACGGTTTTTCTGGGCGGTGTAGAGCCCCAGCGCGCTTTCCTGGATCTGCGAATAGTCAGGATGACGCATATCCATACCCGGCGTGGCCGACGCGTAGCGATAGTGGAAATGGGAGTTCAGCTTCTGATAGTCAAACCCGGCCAGCAGATGGTGTTTCCAGTCACCCAGCGTAACGGTTTTGGTCACCTGGTTATCGATGTTAAAGCTCTTAAGGTCTTCATCGGTGGTGTAGGCAAAGCGGTTGAGCTGGTACACCTCACTTCCCGTCCCTGTCGCGTAGACGCTGCGCTGGTGGGTATCAACGTCGAAATAGCGCGCTTTCTGATTAAAGCCCCAGCCGCTGTCAAATTCGTGTTCGAAGCTGTAGCCCAGCATCCACTGACGCTGCTTAAATCCATTCCACTCATCTCCGGCGTAATCGCGCTTGCCCGCGTATTTCGAGCGCAGGTAAGCGAGCGGCAACGGGTTAGACGGCGTCAGGCTCGGGGTATTTTGCGCCAGGGCATCCAGGGTGAGGCGGGTTTTACTGTCCGGTTGCCAGGTGACAGATGGGGCAATCAGGTAGTTTTCATACCGGGTAGTGTGCGGCTGATCGTCATTTTCCGTCGCTTTACCCAGCAGACGATAACTCCAGTCGCTGCCGGCAATTTGTCCGGTTGAGTCGAGATAGCCCTCTTTCAGATTACGGTTCCCGGTGTTAAAACCGACCTCAGTTCGGGCTTCTCGCTGCGGCTTTTTACTTTGAATATTCACCAGCCCGCCCGGCGAACCGCCGCCGTATAGGACCGATGAGGGACCTTTCAGGATATCAACGCTGTCTATTAACAGCGGATCGATGCGCGCCTTGGTGTTTCCGGTGACGTTATAGGGTAGTTGCAGCCCGTTGTAGAACTCCTGGTCAACGGTAAAGCCACGAATTTTATATTCGCTCATATAGGAGGTATTCCCCCGTACCTCCGTTGAGACGCCCGGGGCATAGCGCAGGATTTCATTCACCGAATTCGCGTGACGCTTTTCTATTTCCGGCGCAGAGAGGGTCGTGATGACCTGCGGCGTTTTACTTTCAGCAACGGCCGATTTCGTGGCGCTGTTCGTCCAGGCCGGTAGCGCGCTGCCCTGCTCTGAGCCCGTAACAACGATGGTGGATTCTTCGGCAATCGCCTGGGCCTGTAATGCCAGCGTGACGGCACCTGCCAGGGCGCACAGCGCAAAACGTGAGGTATTCATAATGTCGTCTTGTTGTTAGATACAATTAGGAACGACAATTATTATCATTTAGATTAGCAAATCAATACTCCGGTAAAAAAACGGCCCTCCGCAGAGAGCCGTTTATGTCAATTTATGCTCGTCGCAGTAACCTGAATATGACCAGCACCACAATGGCACCCACGACAGCGACCAGAAAACTGTGCAGGTCGAAACCACTTATGTTGCCTCCAAAGCCAAACATCGTCGCCAGCCAGCCGCCCACAACCGCACCAACGACCCCGAGTACACAGGTCAAAATAAAACCGCCACCATCACGCCCCGGCATGATCAGTTTGGCAATAGCGCCGGCAATTAGACCAAAGATAATCCAGGCGATGATACCCATAGCGATGCCCTCTTGCAGGTTTAACGCGTGCGCAGAAAACCTTCTGCACAGCTAACTTAAGTATAGGTCATCGCCGGAAAACCATTTTCATCTCACCGACTTATCTTTGCTTAAACAGGCAAAAAAAACTCACCGGTTTGTATTAAGTTTCATTGTTGATTGCCGATAACGCTAAGACAGTCTGTCATCTTTCAAGGAGCCATCCGGCGTGAGTCATTACAGTGAGCAGTTCCTCAAGCAAAATCCGCTGGCTGTATTAGGGGTATTACGCGACCTGCAAAAAGGCGAAGTGCCGCTGCGCATCAGTTGGTCGAATAATCAGTTCATCAGCAAGATCCTTGATGCCTCGCAGGAGCGGCTGGTTATCGACCTTGGCAGTCAGGAGTATGAAAACCGTGCCGCACTGAAAGCGGAAAATATCGCAGTGATGGCCGAAACGCAGGGTGCGAAAGTGGAGTTTGTGCTGCCACGACTGGAACTGAGTGAATACCAGGGGCTTCCTGCTTTTGTTACGCCTCTTCCCACCAATCTCTGGTTTGTCCAGCGTCGTGAGTATTTCCGCATCAGCGCTCCACTTCAGCCAGCCTATTTTTGTAAGGCCAAAATGCCTGACAAAAAAGAGATCCGTTTCCGCCTCTTCGATCTGTCTCTGGGCGGTATGGGCGCGCTGATGGATACCGCGAAACCTGAGGGGCTGGTTGAAGGCATGCGCTTTACCCAGATAGAACTGGATATGGGAGGCTGGGGTCGCTTTTATTTTGATGCACAGCTGATTGCCATCAGCGATCGCAAAGTCGTAGACAGCAAAAATGAAACTATCACTACGCCACGCCTGAGCTTCCGTTTCCTTAACGTGGGGCCCGGCGCAGAGCGCGAGCTTCAGCGTATTATCTATTCACTGGAGCGGGAAGCGCGGCAACGCGCCAATAAAGTTCTGTGAGAAAAGTCGGGCAGCGTAACCGCCGCCCGTCTACGGCATTACATAGCATCCATCGCTTTCTGAACTTTCCAGATATAACGAGGTGCCTGTGGTGCCGGGTGATTCTTAGCTACATGCTCAAAGAACTCATCTTTGTCCATGCCATTAATTTCTGCTATCGCCTCTTTCCGGTCAGAGGAGAAGGTTCTGAGCAACGCGCCGGCACCGTTTACATAAGACACCACCAGCGCATACTGCATCACTTCCGGGTCCTGAATCCCCTTCAGCACCCCATGCTCCATAATGCTCAGGTAGGCGGTTCCCATCGAAATGTTGCGTTCCGGGTTCTTCAGCTCACTGGTCGACGGCTGCCCGCTCCAGCCCATGTAACGGTAGACCTCTTTTCCCGCCGTTGACGCTTTAAGCTGCATCAGCCCCACCGCGTTGGATTTGCTGACGAGCGTTGGATTACCGCCGGACTCCACCGCAATAATCGCCGTGATCAGTCGTGGACTAACGCCCCAGGCCTTTCCGGCTTGTTCGCTGATCGGCATCCACTGCATAGCCCGTTTTACAGGCACTTCCGGGTTCCAGGGCGGGTTTTGATAATCATGTTTAGAACTACAGCCAGCAAGCAACACAATCAAAAAAGCAAACCATCTCAATTTCACGTCATCTATCCTTATAGCCGGTCATCGCGGTGCGCCGCCTCTTGAAGCGGGCGGCGTATAAGCGGCATGATATAGACAATTAGTTTCTCATTCAGCAAGGAATTGCCATGTCTCAGTTTCATCTCATCGCGCCCTCGGGCTACTGCATTAACCAGGACGCGGCACAACGGGGCGTTCAGCGCTTGCTGGAATCCGGCCATCAGGTAGAAAATCAGACGATTATCCCCCGCCGTCTTCAGCGTTTTGCCGGAACGGAAGCGCAGAGGCTGAATGATATTAATAACCTGGTGAACCTGAAGGGCGAAAACCAGATTGTGCTCGCGGTGCGCGGGGGATACGGTGCGAGCCGCTTACTGGAGAGTATCGACTGGCAAGGGCTGGCACAGCGTCAACAACAGGATCCGCTGCTGATCTGCGGACACAGCGATTTCACGGCGATCCAGCTTGGGCTGCTGGCCTTGCATAACGTCATCACCTTCAGCGGCCCGATGCTGGCCGGTAACTTCGGTGCGCCGGAACTGGATCCCTTCACCCAGGAGCATTTCTGGCGCGCGCTGCGTAATCCCACCTACAGCGTGGAGTGGCAAGGCAATGGGCCGCACTGGGAATGTGAAGGCCAGCTCTGGGGCGGCAACCTGGCGATGCTGGTCTCGCTGATTGGTACGCCGTGGCTGCCGCAAATTGAGGACGGCATTCTGGTGCTGGAAGATATCAACGAACATCCGTTCCGCGTTGAGCGTATGTTATTGCAGCTTTATCACGCCGGGATCCTCGAACGTCAGTCCGCGATTGTACTGGGCAGCTTTAGCGGCTCGGCACCGAATGATTATGATGCAGGTTACTCTCTTGAAACCATGGTCGATTTCATTCGCTCGCGGCTGGATATTCCGGTTATTACGGGGCTGGATTTTGGCCATGAGCAGCAGACTGTGACCCTGGCGCTGGGCGCACACGCCGCCCTGATTCATGATGATTCAGGCAGTCGACTAACCATCAGCGGCCATCCTGTCATAAAGGCATAAAAAAACCGTTTAACCCCCTTAATAAAACGCTGTTGCCACCGTTAATATGTTAGGGTTTTAGTAACAGCGTTAACATTGAGGTGGGAGAAAGACAACATTGGATGCCGCAGCGATAATCAGCCTTTTCATTCTGGGTTCTGTGCTTGTAACCAGCAGTATTTTATTAAGTTCATTTTCATCGCGTCTCGGCATACCTATTCTTGTTATTTTCCTTGCCATCGGCATGCTGGCTGGCATTGATGGCATCGGCGGTATCCCATTCGATAACTACCCTTTCGCTTACATGGTGAGTAACCTCGCGCTGGCGGTGATCCTGCTGGACGGCGGGATGCGCACCCAGGCGAGTTCGTTCCGCGTGGCCTTAGGGCCTGCACTGTCTCTCGCGACGATCGGTGTGTTGATTACCTCTGGACTGACCGGGATGATGGCCGCGTGGCTTTTCCATCTCAATATCATGGAAGGTTTGCTGATTGGCGCTATCGTTGGCTCAACCGATGCCGCTGCCGTGTTTTCCCTGCTCGGCGGAAAGGGGCTTAACGAACGTGTCGGTTCCACGCTTGAGATTGAATCCGGCAGTAACGATCCGATGGCGGTGTTTCTCACCATCACGTTAATCGAGATGATTCAGCAGCACGAAAACGGGCTGAGCTGGATGTTTGCCTGGCATATTCTGCAGCAGTTCGGTCTGGGTATTTTCATCGGTCTGGCGGGAGGATATCTGTTACAGCAGATGATCAACCGTATCTCGCTTCCTCTGGGGCTTTACCCTCTGCTGGCGCTGAGCGGCGGCATTCTGATTTTTGCCGTTACCACGGCGCTGGACGGCAGCGGCATTCTGGCGGTTTATCTCTGCGGATTCCTGATGGGCAACCGTCCGATTCGCAACCGTCACGCCATTTTGCAGAACTTCGACGGTCTGGCATGGCTGGCGCAAATCGGCATGTTCCTGGTGCTGGGTCTGCTGGTCACGCCGTCAGACCTGTTGCCGATTGCCGTTCCGGCGCTGTTGCTTTCAGCATGGATGATCTTCTTCGCCCGTCCGCTGTCGGTGTTTGCGGGCCTGCTGCCGTTTCGCGGTTTCAATCTGCGTGAACGGGTTTTTATCAGTTGGGTGGGGCTGCGTGGTGCGGTGCCGATTATTCTTGCCGTCTTCCCGATGATGGCCGGTCTGGATAATGCGCGGTTGTTCTTTAACGTGGCGTTCTTTGTGGTACTGATTTCCCTGTTGTTCCAGGGAACCTCGCTCGGGTGGGCGGCGAAAAAAGCCAAAGTGGTGGTCCCTCCTGTCGGCTGGCCGGTTTCCCGCGTGGGGCTGGACATTCACCCTGAGAACCCATGGGAACAATTCGTCTATCAACTGAGCGCCGACAAATGGTGTGTGGGAGCATCGCTGCGCGATTTACATATGCCGGCCGAAACGCGTATTGCCGCGCTGTTCCGTGATAATGCCCTGTTGCATCCTACCGGCAGCACTCGTCTGCGCGAAGGCGATATCCTGTGTGTCATTGGCCGCGAGCGCGATCTGCCTGCGCTGGGCAAGCTGTTCAGTCAGTCACCACCGGTGGCGCTGGATCAGCGCTTCTTTGGTGATTTTATTCTGGAAGCGAGTGCCAAGTTTGCCGATGTGGCGCTGATTTACGGTCTGGATGAAGGACTGGAGTACCGCGACAAGCAGCAGACGTTAGGGGAAATCATTCAGCAACTGCTGGGTGCAGCCCCCGTCGTTGGTGACCAGGTGGAGTTTGCCGGGATGATCTGGACGGTGGCCGAGAAAGAAGATAACGAGGTCAGGAAAGTTGGCGTGAGGCCAATGGACGAGGAAGCGGAGTAGTAGTTTTTTTGCCGGGTAAGCGCTAGCGCTACCCGGCGAATATATGTTACACCGTCACAACCGGCACTCTTGGTGCCAGCGCGCACATTAATTCGTACCCCACCGTTCCCGCCGCGGCAGCCACATCGTCAATTTTGATTTCGTTACCCCACAGCTCAACCGGTGAACCGATCCCCGCCTGCGGGCATGGCGTCAAATCAACGGCCAGCATATCCATAGAGATGGTACCCACCGTACCGGTGCGCACACCATCTACCAGAACTGGCGTACCGGTCGGGGCGATGCGCGGGTAACCGTCGGCATAGCCGCCCGCCACAATACCAATCCGTTGCTCACCCTTCGCCCGGTAACGGCTGCCGTAGCCCACCGTGTCACCGGCCTTCAGCGTCTGCACGCCAATAATTTCACTGCGCAGGGTCATGACCGGCTTCAGGCCGCTGTTGGCGATATCCTGCCACTGACCTGACGGAGATGCGCCGTACAAGACAATCCCCGGTCGTACCCAGTTATAGTGGGCTTCAGGATGCCATAGCGTGGCGGCTGAGTTTGACAGCGAGCGCGGACAATCCAGCCCTTCAGCCGCCTGCTCAATACGCACCATGGCATCGGCAATGCCATCAGGTTTTTCCGCATCGGCAAAGTGCGCCATCAACGTCATTTCACCCACATTCTTCAGCGCACGCAGCTGTTGCCAGACGGTGTGCACCCGCTCAGGCTGGAAGCCCAGGCGGTTCATACCGCTATTGACCTTGAGGTAAATATCCAGCGGCGCATGCAGTTTTGCATCCTGCAGGGCTTTAATTTGCCAGTTACTGTGAACGCTGGTGGTCAGACGGTACTTATCCAGTAACGGCAGGTCGTCGGCGTGGAAGAAACCCTCAAGCAACAGGATGGGCCCTTTCCAGCCGCGTTCACGCAGCAGAATGGCCTCTTCCAGATTCAGTAACGCAAAACCGTCGGTCGCGCTGAGGGCGCTCCAGATACGGTCAATACCGTGGCCGTAGGCATTCGCTTTGACCACCGACCAGACGCGTGAACCAGGTGCTGCCCGGCGAACAATTTGCAGGTTATCCTTCAGGGCCTGCAGATCCAGCTGAGCCAGAACAGGACGGGACATGACGACTCCTTAGTTATGCGCGCCGTGCAGGTGCTGTGGACGTGACGGCGTAAACCCTGATTGATAGCGTGCTGCGCTTAAATCGTCAAACGGAATAGCCGGCGTGCGCCCGGAAATCAGGTCGCTCAGCAGTTGACCAGACCCGCAGGCCATCGTCCAGCCAAGCGTGCCGTGTCCGGTATTGGTCCACAGATTTTTAAACGGCGTGCGCCCAACTATCGGTGTGCCGTCGGGAGTCATTGGACGCAGGCCGGTCCAGAACGTTGCCTGCTCAACAAAACCCCCGCGCGGGAAGAGATCCCCCACCACCATCTCCAGCGTTTCACGACGCGGCTTCAGCAGCTCGGTGTTGAAGCCGACAATCTCCGCCATGCCGCCGACGCGGATGCGGTTATCGAAGCGCGTAATTGCAATCTTGTAGGTTTCATCCAGGATGGTCGACACAGGCGCGCCGCTCTCCTCTTTCACCGGAATGGTCAGCGAGTAGCCCTTGAGCGGATAGACCGGAATATCGAGAATGCCTTTCAGCATGGCAGTGGAGTACGAGCCAAACGCCATGACGTAAGCATCAGCTTTGATCACTTCGTCGCCGCACTTCACGCCGTAAATCTTTTCCCCTTCCGACAGCAGCTTATCGACAGAGGTGTTAAAGCGGAATTTCACCCCCGCCTGCTCGCACATTTGTGCCAGACGTTGCGTAAAGAGCTGGCAGTCACCGGTTTCGTCATTCGGCAGGCGCAGACCGCCCGTCAGTTTGTGCGCCACTTCCGCAAGGGCCGGTTCAACCTGACCAAGCTGGCTCGCTTCCAGCAGCTGGTACGGTACGCCGGCATCTTCCAGCACGGCGATATCGCGGGTCGCATTTTCGTACTGTTGCTCCGTACGGAACAGCTGTAGCGTCCCGCCCTGGCGGCCTTCGTACTCAATGCCGGTCGACGCGCGCAAGGCTTTCAGGCAATCACGGCTGTACTCCGCCAGACGCACCATGCGCCCTTTGTTTTCCATGTAGTGGCGGGTGTCGCAGTTGCGCAGCATCTGCCACATCCACTTCAGCTGAAACTGGGTGCCGTCGAGGCTGATGGCCAGCGGCGCATGGCGCTGGAACATCCATTTAATCGCCTTCAGCGGAACACCGGGTGCCGCCCACGGCGCCGCATAACCCGGAGAGATTTGCCCGGCGTTTGCCGCGCTGGTTTCAAGCGCTGGACCGGATTCACGATCGATAACGGTTACGTCATGTCCCGCCTGACTTAAATACCAGGCGCTGGTTACGCCAACGACACCACTTCCCAGTATGACAACACGCATAGCCACTCCATTATGTGCAAAAGAACAATCTTCTAATTACAGATTGATAACCTAGTTGAAAATATTATTCAACATATGACTTTTTTATGGTGACTTACCTCACACATCCCCCAGCATCAGGGGATAGTGCTAATTTGGGATCTCCTGCTGCGCGTTATTTTTAACCAGCATAATATGCTGCGAGACACCGTTTATTTGCCGTATCAAAAACGCGAAATCGCAAAGAAAAAATTTCTGCTCCAGCACGCTTTTTAACACGTTGATCTATGCTTGAAAGGAGGCTCTCCAGACAGAGAGAGCACCCACAATGAGGGCGCGCTAATGGCTACTATTGATTCCCTGAACAAGGACAACACACGTCTGAGCGATGGACCCGACTGGACCTTCGAGCTGCTGGATGTCTACCTCGCCGAAATCGACCGGGTGGCAAAACTGTATCGCCTGGATACTTATCCGCATCAGATTGAAGTCATTACGTCCGAACAGATGATGGACGCCTACTCCAGCGTCGGGATGCCGATTAATTATCCTCACTGGTCGTTTGGTAAAAAATTTATTGAAACGGAACGGTTGTATAAGCACGGGCAGCAGGGGCTGGCGTATGAGATTGTCATCAACTCCAACCCGTGTATTGCTTATTTGATGGAAGAGAACACCATTACCATGCAGGCACTGGTGATGGCGCATGCCTGCTACGGACACAACTCCTTTTTCAAGAACAATTACCTGTTCCGCAGCTGGACGGATGCCAGTTCTATTGTCGATTACCTTATCTTCGCCCGTAAGTACATTACCGACTGCGAAGAGCGTTATGGCGTGGATGAAGTGGAAAAACTGCTCGATTCCTGCCATGCGCTGATGAACTACGGCGTGGATCGTTACAAACGTCCGCAGAAAATCTCCCTGCAGGAGGAGAAAGCCCGGCAGAAAAGCCGCGAAGAGTATCTGCAAAGCCAGGTAAATATGTTGTGGCGTACCCTGCCGAAGCGTGAGGAAGAGAAAGCGGTGGCCGAAGCACGTCGCTATCCGTCTGAGCCGCAAGAAAACCTGCTCTATTTTATGGAGAAGAATGCTCCGCTGCTGGAACCATGGCAGCGTGAAATCCTGCGCATCGTGCGCAAGGTAAGCCAGTATTTCTACCCGCAAAAACAGACCCAGGTGATGAACGAGGGCTGGGCGACATTCTGGCACTACACCATTCTCAACCATCTGTATGACGAAGGAAAAGTCACCGAGCGGTTTATGATGGAATTCCTGCATAGCCATACCAATGTGGTGTTCCAGCCGCCGTACAACAGCCCGTGGTACAGCGGGATTAACCCGTACGCGCTTGGCTTTGCCATGTTCCAGGACATTAAACGTATCTGTCAGTCACCCACAGAAGAAGACAAGTACTGGTTCCCGGATATCGCCGGTTCTGACTGGCTGGAAACGCTGCATTTCGCCATGCGCGACTTTAAGGATGAGAGCTTTATCAGCCAGTTTATGTCGCCGAAGATCATGCGTGATTTCCGCTTCTTTACCGTTCTGGACGACGATCGGAATAATTATCTGGAGATTTCAGCGATCCATAACGAAGAGGGGTACCGTGAGATCCGCTCTCGCCTCTCTTCTCAGTACAACCTGAGCAATCTTGAACCCAATATTCAGGTATGGAACGTTGATTTACGCGGTGACCGCTCTCTGACGTTGCGGTATATCCCTCACAACCGCGCGCCGCTGGATAAAGGGCGTAAAGAAGTGCTGAAGCATGTGCATCGCCTGTGGGGCTTTGACGTGCAGCTTGAGCAGCAGAATGAAGATGGTAGCGTGGAGTTACTTGAGCGTTGTCCGGCGCGGTTGAATACGCTGTAGCTCTGCCCTGTTTGTCCGCGAAGCGTCGCGCCATCCGACGAAAAAAAACCTCTCATATGAGAGGTTTTTTTATTTAACGACTTTGAATCGCTAAATCACCCGGTAGGGTTTTCTGCATACGGTGCCAGATTTCACCGGAGTCGTGGCCGTAGCGACGCACGGTTTCATAGACCTGATCGTGCAGACCTTCAGAACAGAGCTTGCTCAGCTTATGGTAGAAACCCAGTGCCAGGCTGCGGGCTTCCGGATTAGCAAAATAGTGGCGACCAATGCGGGTATACAGCCCTTTCATACCATTCAGAATAAGGCCGTAAATTGGGTTGCCAGAGGCAAACGCCAGCCCACGGAAGACGTTGTAATCGAGGGTTGCAAACGCATCTGCGTGATCTTCAACTTCGTTCGCACTGGCCAGCACGGCAAGCGCATCTTCCGGATGCTGACGAAAAGCGGTGCGAATAAAGATCGTCGCAATGTTGGTACGCACGGAAAGCAGATTATCGATCAGCTGCGGCACGCTTTCATGGTCGAGGCGCGCCAGCGTTTCAAGAATATTCAGCCCGGAAGTTTCCCAGAAGTTGTTCACTTTCGTTGGTTTGCCGTGCTGAATCGTCAACCACCCATCACGTGCCAGTCGCTGGAGCACTTCACGCAGCGTGGTGCGAGTGACGCCAATCAGTTCAGAGAGTTCGCGTTCAGCCGGAAGAATGGATCCCGCAGGAAAACGATTATTCCAGATGCTTTCAATGATGTACTCTTCCGCGAAACCCGCCGGGCTCTGCGCCTTAATGACCATAGTGAGATTTCCATTACACAGCTTTAGCAAATTGGACTCATCATACCAGAGGCACGCTGTAGCAGATAGCGCGGCAAAGAGAGAAAAGAGGGATCGCGGTTTCATTTTTGTGAAATTTACAATACTGACTTATCCACCTCCAGGCCGCGATTTTTGCGTATACTCATGTTTTGTCTGAGTTGACGGGGAAGGACGTCTGTCGTGGAAATTTCTTTTGGGCGCGCAGTGTGGCGCAATTTTTTAGGCCAGTCACCCGACTGGTACAAACTGTTATTGCTGGTGTTCCTGGTCGTTAATCCCATCATTTTTATTGTGAGCCCGTTTATTGCCGGCTGGTTGCTGGTGGCCGAGTTTATCTTTACCCTGGCAATGGCGCTGAAATGTTATCCCCTGCTGCCGGGCGGATTGCTGGCGTTTGAAGCGGTCGTTATCGGTATGACCAGCGCAGAGCATGTTAAAGCAGAACTGGCCTCTAATCTGGAAGTGCTTCTGCTGTTGATATTTATGGTGGCCGGTATCTACTTCATGAAACAGCTACTGCTGTTTATCTTTACCCGCCTGCTGCTCAGCATTCCGTCGAAAACACTTCTGTCGCTGGCCTTCTGCGTGGCTGCTGCTTTTCTTTCGGCCTTCCTGGATGCCCTGACGGTCGTTGCGGTGGTGATAAGCGTTGCCGTTGGATTTTACGGCATTTACCATCGGGTGGCCTCTTCGCGCCCCGGTGACGATCTGCTGGATGACAGCCAGGTTGATACTTACCACCGGGAAGTGCTGGAACAATTTCGCGCCTTCCTGCGAAGCCTGATGATGCATGCCGGCGTTGGCACCGCCCTGGGTGGCGTGATGACAATGGTGGGTGAACCCCAAAACCTGATCATTGCCAAAGCGGCTGGCTGGCATTTTGGTGATTTCTTCCTGAGAATGGCACCGGTGAGTATACCGGTTCTGATCTGCGGTCTGGTGACCTGCATGCTGGTGGAGAAGTTTCGTCTCTTTGGCTATGGCGCACAACTCCCGGCCCCGGTGCGTCAGGAACTGCATAAATTCGATCTGCAAAGCCGTAGCCAGCGGACGCGCCAGGAGACACTGCGTCTTATTGCGCAGGGGATCATCGGTGTCTGGCTTATTGCCGCGCTGGCGTTTCATCTTGCTGAAGTGGGGTTGATTGGTCTCTCGGTTATTATCCTCGCCGCCACATTTACTGGCGTAACGGATGAACATGCTATCGGCAAGGCGTTTACCGAAGCCTTGCCGTTTACCGCGCTGTTAGCTGTATTTTTTGCCGTTGTGGCGGTAATTATTGACCAACACCTCTTCGCGCCAATTATTGCCTTTGTTTTACAGGCTGCACCGGATGCTCAGCTCTCGCTGTTTTATCTGTTTAACGGCCTGCTCTCGTCGATATCCGACAACGTCTTTGTCGGGACGGTCTACATCAATGAGGCTAAAGCGGCCATGGAGCAAGGCGTCATCAGTACGGGGCAGTTTGAGCTGCTGGCTGTGGCGATCAACACCGGCACTAACCTGCCGTCGGTTGCGACCCCTAACGGGCAAGCCGCTTTCCTCTTTCTGTTGACCTCCGCGCTGGCGCCACTCATACGACTTTCTTATGGCAAGATGGTCTGGATGGCCCTGCCCTATACGCTGGTGCTCACGATCGTGGGATTGCTTTGCGTCAAAATTACCCTCATTCCCTGTACGCAATGGTTGATACAAGCGGGTATACTTGCGGCGCAATAAAGTATGCATCTCGGGCAGTTCGCTGCCCGTTTGTTTTTTCGCACGATAAACATCCAATTACGTTTTATTTCGTCAGGTACAGGTGGCGCGAAAAACGAATTCGTTTACACTGCGCTTTCTAAGCATGTTCCAGGGAAATGATTATGTTGAGATTTTTAAACCAGTGCTCCCGCGGTCGCGGAGCGTGGTTGTTAATGGCCCTGACCGCCTTTGCGCTGGAAATGGTCGCGCTGTGGTTCCAGCATGTAATGGGACTCAAGCCTTGCGTGCTTTGTATTTACGAACGCTGCGCATTGTTTGGCATTATGGGGGCGGGTCTGGTGGGCGCGATTGCCCCGAAATCACCGCTGCGCTATGCCGCAATCGCTATCTGGTTGTACAGCGCCTGGAAAGGGATTGAACTCTCCTGGCAGCACACCATGATGCAGTTGCATCCGTCACCATTTATGACCTGTGATTTCGCCGCCCGCTTCCCGAGCTGGCTACCGCTGGATAAATGGCTGCCGCAGGTGTTTGTTGCTTCCGGCGACTGCTCCGTTCGTCAGTGGGAATTCCTGACCCTGGAGATGCCGCAGTGGCTGGTGGGTATTTTTGTGGCCTACTTCGTCGTGGCACTGCTGGTGCTGATTGCTCAGCCATTCAAACCGAAGAAACGCGATTTGTTTGGAAGGTAAACGCAGCGCTACCCGACATACAGCAAACAATAAAAAACCCGCCTCGGCGGGTTTTTTATTTCAACTCAACGGTTGGGATGATTCATGATGTGATCTTCCCAGTCCCGAACCTCAGACTCTTTCACCGCAATGTGGCGCACTGAAATGCGCTCACCGTGCATCGCCGCTTTCGACCCCGTCAGCAGCGGGTGCCAGTTTGGTAAACCTTTCCCTTCCGCCAGCAGGCGATACGCGCAGGTATGCGGCAGCCATTCGAAAGTTGGCAGGTTATCGCGGGTTAATTTGATGCAGTCCGGCTCAAACTCGAACCGACGCTCATAGTTACGGCACTGGCAGGTTTTGATGTTCAACTGTTTGCAGGCAACGTTGGTGAAGTAGATTTCGTCAGAATCTTCATCCATCAGCTTGTGCAGGCAGCACTGCCCGCATCCGTCGCACAATGATTCCCATTCCGCGTCAGTCATGTCATCAAGAGTTTTGCTTTGCCAGAAAGGGATGTCGTTCATCAGGATGTCCACACGTCAAAAGAAAGCGCACCTTATAACGAGTCTGGCACGTTGTTGCAAGTTTTGCCGCCCTCTTCAGGCGGCAAGATGCAGTTACAGCACGCGGGTTTTCAGCGACAGGCCGTTAAAACCAACCTCAAGCTCATCCCCGCTGAGTAGCGGGCCAACACCTTCCGGTGTACCTGTCAGGATCACATCACCCGGTTTCAGGGTAAAGAAGCGGCTCATATAGGCAATCAGCGGTAGGATCTTGTGGATCATATCGGCGGTGGTTCCCTGCTGGCGGAATTCACCATTAACCTTCAGGGAAAGCGGCGTATCCTGCGGGTCAGCAGTGAACTCGCCCACTGGCACAAAACCGGAGATCGGGCAGGAATTATCAAACCCTTTGGCTTTTTCCCACGGCTGCCCGGCTTTTTTCATTTTCCCCTGAACATCACGCAACGTAAGGTCCAGCGCAACGCCGTAGCCAGCAATCGCTTTTTGCACGTGCTCTTCAGAGGCCTGACGCAGCGTCGCGCCGATCAGCACGGCGAGTTCAACTTCGTGGTGGACTGAACCCAGCCCCTGCGGTAAGGCCAGCGGCTGACGGATATCACAAAGCGCCGTTTCTGGCTTAATGAACAGAACCGGTTCTTCTGGCGTCGCGCTGCCCATCTCCTGAATATGTTTTGCATAGTTGCTGCCCACGCAGACCACTTTGCTGACGGGATAATCCAGTAATGCACCTTGCCAGTTATGATGTTGATACATGGTCGACCCCTAAACGGTTGATGTGTTGAGTCCAAAAACAGTTGAGACTATTTTTTTCCGTTCGCCTCAAGATGCTGTTTTAATAAATTCTCAGGCGGCGGCGGAAGCTGTAAATAATAGCCCTGCTCGGTTAATGCCGTTTTCACTTTTTCCAGATCGGCATTCACCAACGTCTTACGACCATCCAGCGGCAGCAGCATCGCCAGCTGCGGTCGGCCAAAGCTTTTCATTAATTCTTCAGGCACGCGGGAAAAATCGTCTTTCTTTTCGACATAAAGATAGGTCTGGTCACGACTTGTACTTCTGTAGATCACACAAAACATGTTTTTACTCTGAATTAATGGGTGGTTGCTTGCCTCAATATACTCCTGACTATAACATGCCTGATACTCTTCGGAATATCGCAGCGAGTGGTTGCGGTTAATAGCAAATTGAGTAAGGCCAGGATGTCAAACACGCCCATCGAGCTTAAAGGCAGTAGCTTCACCTTATCAGTGGTACATTTGCATGATGCAAAACCCGAGGTTATTCGTCAGGCGTTAGAAGACAAAATCGCCCAGGCTCCCGCTTTTCTGAAACATGCCCCTGTTGTTATCAATGTCAGCGCGCTTGAAGCACCGGTTAACTGGAAACTTCTCCAGCAAGCCGTCTCCTCGACCGGTCTGCGTATTGTGGGCATCAGCGGCTGCAAAGATGCTGAGTTGAAAGCGGAAATTGACCGTGCGGGGCTGCCACTTCTGACTGAGGGCAAAGAAAAAGCCTCACGTGCAGCACCTGTTGCCGTCCAGACGCCCCCTCCCGTGGTGCAAAACGTTACCCCCGTCACAAAAACGCGAATGATTGATGTACCGGTTCGTTCCGGTCAGCGCATTTATGCACCAAACTGTGATCTGATTGTTACAAGCCACGTCAGTGCTGGCGCAGAGCTGATTGCAGATGGCAATATTCACGTTTACGGTATGATGCGTGGACGCGCGCTCGCGGGAGCAAGTGGCGATCGGGATGCGCAAATATTTTGTACTCACCTGACGGCGGAACTGGTGTCCATCGCAGGTGAATATTGGCTGAGCGACAAGATCCCAGCCGAATTTTATGGCAAAGCGGCTCGCCTGCTTCTGGCAGACGACGCGTTGACCGTTCAACCGTTGAATTGATCCCTTTTTAACAAGGAATTTCTATGGCACGCATTATTGTTGTTACTTCGGGTAAAGGAGGCGTTGGCAAGACCACCTCCAGCGCGGCCATCGCTACTGGTTTGGCCCAGAAGGGAAAGAAAACCATCGTTATCGACTTCGATATCGGTCTGCGTAACCTCGACCTGATCATGGGATGTGAGCGTCGCGTCGTGTATGACTTCGTGAACGTCATTCAGGGCGATGCCACGCTGAACCAGGCGATGATTAAAGACAAGCGCACCGAGAACCTCTACATTCTTCCGGCCTCTCAGACGCGTGACAAAGACGCGCTGACCCGTGAAGGGGTGGAAAAGGTGCTCGACGATCTGAAAAAAATGGATTTCGACTTCATTGTCTGCGACTCCCCTGCCGGCATCGAAACCGGTGCCCTGATGGCGCTCTACTTCGCTGATGAAGCGATCATCACCACCAACCCTGAAGTTTCATCCGTGCGTGACTCAGACCGCATTCTGGGGATCCTCGCCTCTAAATCCCGTCGTGCGGAAAATGGCGAAGACCCGATTAAAGAACACCTGCTGCTCACCCGCTACAACCCTGGCCGCGTGAACAAAGGTGACATGCTGAGCATGGAAGACGTGCTGGAGATCCTGCGCATCAAACTGGTAGGCGTTATCCCGGAAGATCAGTCCGTGTTACGCGCTTCTAACCAGGGCGAGCCAGTGATCCTTGATACAATGGCAGATGCAGGTAAAGCGTATGCTGATACTGTTGACCGTCTGCTGGGAGAAGAACGTCCTTTCCGCTTCATTGAAGAAGAGAAGAAAGGTTTCCTCAAACGCCTGTTCGGAGGATAAGTTATGGCATTACTGGACTTTTTTCTCTCGCGGAAAAAGAACACCGCCAACATCGCTAAAGAACGTCTGCAAATTATCGTGGCGGAGCGCCGTCGTAGCGACGCCGAGCCTCATTACCTGCCGCAGCTGCGTAAGGATATCCTGGAAGTGATCTGTAAGTATGTGCAGATTGACCCGGAGATGGTCACCGTACAGCTGGAGCAGAAAGACGGGGATATTTCGATTCTGGAGCTGAACGTTACGCTTCCGGAAGCGGAAGAGTCACGTCCGTAGGTTTGTGATTTTGTAGCCCGGTAAGCGCAGCGCCGCCGGGGGAATATGCCGGGTATTTCACCCGGCATATTTATTAGCGCGGATACCCTTCCAGCAGCGTATTCAGGCGATCGGCCATCAATTCTCCGCGCCATCCTGCTACCATTTCCGGCAAACCATTTTGCGGTTTCAGCTTCCAGTGCCAGTTCAGCAGCTGGTTAATCTGTCGGCGTGAGGCGAGCAGTTCCGCACTCAGTTTGCTTTCCGTTGCGACGACCTGCACCAGCGCTTTGATATCCTTAAACGCTTTACGGTAGCCCGGCATATCCATCAGATTCAGCAGCGGTTCCGGCAACGCATCTTCCGGCAGCTCCTGCGCTTTTGCGACCAGCGCCAGCAGGGTTTTGCCGTGGAAACGGATTTCGCTTCCCGAAAGCCCAATGCTGTCCAGCTCGCCCATGCTGCCTGGCATATAGCGCGCGACCGCCCAGAGATGCTCTTCGCGGACTACAAAGTTAACGGCAAGATCGCGCTCGCGGGCTTTGCGCAGACGCCAGTCCGCTAACAGCTGCAGGCACGCCAGCTGACGCGTACGCAACTGCCAGGCATTACTGATATCGCGCCAGGCGTCTTTCGGGTCAACCACTTCCTGACGACGTTGCTGCGCCATACGACACTCATCCAGGGCTGCAGCCAGCCAGCCTGAAGCTTCAGCCTCTTTCATCAGCTGTCCGGCAATAGGCAGCAGATAAAACACGTCTGCCGCCGCGTATTCCAGCTGACGCTCAGTCAGAGGGCGCGCCAGCCAGTCAGTACGGGATTCGCTTTTGTCCAGCGTCAGGCCCGTATACTCCTCTACCATAGCAGCAAAGCCCCATGAGAGCGGACGATTGCTGAATGCCGCCAGGATCTGCGTATCAATCAACGGCTGTGGCATGATGCCAAACGTGTTGAGAAATACCTCCAGATCTTCACTGCCTGCGTGCAGGTATTTCGTCACGGCAGTATCGAGCAGCAGGTCACGCATCGGCGTCCAGTCGGTAATACCGAGAGGATCGATCAGCGACACATGTTTACCGTCGAACATCTGAATCAAACCCAGCTGCGGATAGTACGTCCGGGTACGAACAAACTCGGTATCCAGGGCAATGGCAGGAAAGTCGCGCGTCACTTCGCACAGCGAAGCCAGCTCGTCATTGGTCGTGATCATCTGGTAATTCAAAACGGGTTCTCTTTTGTTTGCGCCCATAAAAAACGCCGGCTTAACCGGCGTCTGGGCGATTAGCGTGAAGCTCAGGCCTTATTGTCTACTTTGCCACGGGCTTCGTCACGTAATTCTCGTCGTAATATCTTTCCGACGTTGGATTTCGGCAACTCATCGCGGAATTCAACCAGCTTCGGTACCTTGTAGCCCGTCAGTTGACGACGACAGAACGTTACCAGCTCCTCCTCGGTGAGAGAGGGATCCTTCTTGACCACAAAAATTTTGACCGCTTCACCGCTGCTGCCGGAAGGAACCCCTACCGCCGCCACTTCGAGTACGCCGCTGTGCTGCATGACGACATCTTCGATCTCGTTCGGATAGACGTTGAACCCGGACACCAGGATCATATCTTTCTTACGGTCAACGATGCGCAGGAAGCCCTCGTCATCCATCACTGCGATGTCACCCGTGTGCAGCCAGCCGTCTTTGATGATTTCGTCGGTCGCATCGGGACGCTGCCAGTAACCCAGCATCACCTGTGGCCCTTTGACACACAGTTCTCCCGGCTCGCCCGGTGCAACTTCGTTATCGTCATCATCGACCAGTTTGGCTTCTGTCGAAGGCACTGGCAGACCAATGCTACCGCTGTGGTAGTCGATATCATGTGGATTGACGCTAACCAGCGGAGCACATTCCGTCAGGCCGTAGCCCTCCAGCAAATACTGACCGGTGAGTTTGACCCAGCGCTCGGCGACCGCCTGCTGAACCGGCATGCCGCCGCCCGCAGAGAGATGCAGCGTGGAGAAATCCAGCTGCTGGAACTCTTTGTTATTAAGCAGCGCGTTAAACAGGGTATTCACCCCGGTCATGGCGGTGAACGGATATTTCGCCAGCTCTTTCACCAGGCCCGGGATATCGCGCGGGTTGGTGATGAGGATGTTCTGACCACCCAGCTCAATAAACAGCAGGCAGTTCATGGTCAGCGCAAAGATGTGATACAGCGGAAGCGCGGTGATCACCACCTCTTTGCCCGGATGCAGCAGCGGCCCGTAAGTGGCGTTCACCTGTTCAAGGTTAGCCAGCATGTTACGGTGGGTCAGCATCGCGCCTTTCGCCACGCCGGTGGTCCCGCCTGTGTATTGCAGAAACGCAAGATCTTCTGCCACCACGTCGGGTTTCACATACTGCATACGGTAGCCCGCGTGCAGCGCACGGCGGAAGGAGATAGCATCAGGCAGATGGTATTTTGGCACCAGGCGTTTGACGTATTTAACGACAAAGTTAACCAGCGTGCCTTTGGCGGTGGAGAGTTGATCACCCATACGCGTCAGGATGACATGCTTAACCTGGGTTTTGTCGACCACTTTTTCCAGCGTGTGGGCAAAGTTAGAGACAATCACTATCGCCGCCGCGCCGCTGTCGTTCAGCTGGTGTTCCAGCTCACGCGGCGTGTACAACGGGTTAACGTTGACGACAATCATCCCGGCTCGCAGGATACCGAACAGCGCCACCGGGTATTGCAGCAGGTTCGGCATCATCAGCGCGACGCGGTCCCCTTTTTGCAGCCCCAGCCCTTCCTGCAGATACGCCGCAAACGCCCGGCTACGCTCCTCAAGTTTACGGAACGTCATCACCTCGCCCATGTTCACGAAAGCGGGTTGATCGGCATAACGCCTTACCGAGTGTTCAAATAATTCAACCAGGGATTGATAACGGTCAGGATTGATCTCGGCAGGAACATCTGCGGGATAACGGTTAAGCCAAACCTTCTTCAATGCATCACCTCTGAAATGAGTGTTCGTCGTCATCACAACCCCGATAATAAACAGTTTGTTAACATTATATTAACTCAGCGTACCAGTTTATTAATTGTTCAGATTTAAGGTTGCGAAGCGCGTCACTCTTTTTTTTCGTCTTGTCCGTAAAAAAACAGAGACAGCGGCTGAGCCGCTGTCTCTTTTCCAACAATAACAGTAAGTTACTCAGTAACGATAGTCTGTACCTGTGCAGGTCCTGGGTTATACCAACCCCAACCTGGGTAGCCATAACGATAAGGATGCGGCCCCCACATCCACGGGTCGATCGGCTGAGGCGGCATAATCACCTGTTGTGCCAGCCGCCAGCGTTTATACCCGTTAACCTGCATGGTCATGAATTTGTACGGCGTATTGCCGATTTTGCCCTGCACGGCGCCGGTAATTGGCCCGACGACGGTCACCAGCTGCCCGCGAAAATCGACCGGGTCAAGGAAACCACTGACGTCCGCATAAATACGTCCGCGAGAGGCTTCACCCAGAACAGGCCGGGCACCGCTGTCCAGCGGGACGGTCGCGATCTCCAGACGGGTTTTCCCCTGCTGATTTTGCACGTCGATCACCTTGCCGCCAAAGCGGGCTTCCTGGCCGACGTACAGCTCAGGCGCATTCATCACCCGAACCAGATCCTGCTGTGGCGTTGGGCTGCTGCCCTTAATCGCATCAGGAACGGAAACGCATCCGCTCAGTGCTATGGCAACTGCGCCTGCCATAATAAGGCGTACTACTTTGGTCTGAACCGCCATGATGCGACTCCTTTTTCTCAGTTCCTGTTACTGAGATTCACTCGCGGCCCGGAAGTTTCTTCCACGCGACGGTGTTTCGCAAATAAACCGGCTCCGCGTGTTCAACGGCAACGGTTTTTCCTTCTGCGAGCAGCTGGCAGGCAATCGGAAGCATATCTTCCGCAGCCGGCAGCAGCATGTTGCCGTCTACCAGTGTCACCCCGGTGCCGCTCGCCATCTCCGGCCACGCAGGCCAGCCAGTGCCAACGGTCGCCCATTCACCGGACAACTGTTGCAGTCTTTCGGTGACCGCTTCCGGCTTAAGCACGGCTTCCGTCTCTTCACCGTGCCACACGCCGTTTTCATCGCGCGTATATTCAGCCCAGTAGACTTCACCCATGCGGGCATCAATCGCGGCCAGCACACGCGTTGCTCCGGTCATGCGCCATGCGCCCTGCGCCATGGTGGCGAGAGTAGAGACGCCAATCATCGGCAGCTCAGCGCCCAGCGCCAGCCCCTGTGCAATGCCAATCCCGATACGTACGCCCGTAAAGCTGCCAGGCCCTCGGCCAAAGGCCAGCGCATCGAGGTCGGTTAAGGAGGTGTTGCCCTGAGTTAAAATCGCTTTTACCAGGGGCAGAATGCGCTGGGTATGTTCCCGTGGGCACTCTTCGAAATGAGCAGAGATAGTACCGTCGTTCCACAGGGCAACGGAACAAGCCTCTGTAGCGGTATCAATAGCCAGAATTCGCATCAGTTGTCGCGCTCTCGCAAGGGTCAGTCACAAAATGGCGCGCATCTTAGCACACTCCGGGGCAAATTACTCCGCCGTTGGGTTTGCGAGGAAACGCACCGCGCGTTTTATGTCCCGCGTGCGCGGCGCGGGCGGCAGGCTTGCAAGGAAAGTGGCACCATATGGGCGCATCACCAGCCGGTTATCGCAAATGACCAGCACACCGCGGTCGGTCACGTCGCGGATCAATCGCCCTACCCCTTGCTTAAGGGTGATTACCGCATCCGGCAGCTGGACTTCATCAAACGGATCGCCTCCGCGCAGGCGGCAGTCTTCCATGCGCGCTTTCAGCAGCGGATCGTCCGGAGAGGTAAACGGCAGTTTATCAATAATCACCAGCGAGAGCGTGTCCCCGCGCACATCCACCCCTTCCCAGAAGCTGCTGGTGGCCACAAGGAGGGCATTACCAGCACTGACAAACTGCTGCAGCAGTTGCCCTTTGCTGGTTTCACCCTGCAACAGCACTGGCAAGGTCATAGTGGCACGGAACTGCTCAGCCAGGTCTCTCATCATGGCGTGAGAAGTGCAGAGCATAAAGCAGCGGCCATTGTTGGCCTCAATCATCGGTTTTAACATCGCCGCCAGGTGGCGTGCGGCACCGGGCTGATTCGGTAGCGGCAAATTGCGCGGCACGCAGAGCAGCGCCTGTTTTTCGTAATCGAACGGGCTTGGCAGCAGCAGCGACTCCGCCTGCTCGATACCCAGACGCTCGGTAAAGTGGTGCAAATCGTCATTCACCGAAAGCGTTGCCGAGGTGAAGATCCAGCTTCCCGGTTTTTGCGCCATCACCTCTTTGAATTTATCCGCTACGGTAAGTGGTGTCAGGGCGAGGGTGAAATGACGTGAGGTACACTCATACCAGTAGCTGAACCCCGGCTGGTTAATCTCTTTCAGCCGTTTAAGCCGCCCGCGATAGAGCGTGGCGCGCTCGAAGGCGGCATCCAGCAACGCGGAGCGTCCGAGCGACAGTTTCGCCACGTCGTAACAGAGCTCAAGGGCATCATCCAGCAGCAGCAGTGCGCGCTGGATATTTTTGTCGGCCAGCAGTTCACGCAGGTTGCCACGATAGCCCGGCTCGCCAAGCTGTAAGCGAAAATCCTGGGCACTTTGCGCCAGACGGTCGGCACATTTCTGTAGCTGCTGGGTATCTTTTAATTCAGTACGGTAAGCAATGGTGAAATCTTTGGCCAGATCCAGTAGCTGACGGCTGGAGAGCGACTGACCGAAATACTGGCTGGCGATATCCGGCAGTTGATGGGCTTCATCGAAGATCATGACGTCCGCCTCGGGGATCAGCTCGCCGAAACCGCTGTCTTTAACCACCATATCGGCGAGAAACAGATGGTGGTTAACCACCACCACGTCGGCATCCATCGCCGTTTTGCGCGCTTTCACCACAAAGCAGTCTTTATACAGCGGGCAGTCGCTGCCAAGACAGTTATCGTTAGTACTGGTCACCAGCGGCCAGGCAGGAGAGTCTTCCGGCACGCTCGCGCAGGTGCTGATATCCCCTTCTTCGGTCTGGTTCGCCCAGGCGCGAAGAATAATGACGTCGCTCAGAGTTTGCACCGGCAGATCGCCACCCGCCAGCGCCTGCTGCTCAAGACGTTCCAGACAGAGATAGTTGGAGCGCCCCTTCAGCAAGGCCAGACGACCTTTGTATTTCAGCGCTTTTGCCACCGTGGGCAAATCGCGGCTGTACAGCTGATCCTGCAGCGCTTTCGACCCGGTGGAAATAATTACCTTCTTTTTCGCGCGCAGCGCCGGTGCAAGGTAAGCATACGTTTTCCCCGTGCCGGTTCCGGCTTCGACCACCAGCGGTTGCGCCTTGTCGATGGCGCGTGCAACGGCATGCGCCATCTGCCGCTGTGGTTCACGCGGTTTGAAGCCAGGGATGGCCTGTGCTAATTGACCTTCAGGGGAAAAATCGTCTGCCACGGTGTTCTCTCACTGTATTTTTGCACAGGGATTATGTCAGCCCCTTCTCTCCAGTGCCACCCCAAATAGTGACGTCAGCGGAACAATATGGCAGTCTTGCCGCCTGATGACGAAAAATAACGAGGAAACGTTTATGACAATTGTGCGCATTGATGCCGAAGCCCGCTGGTCTGATGTGGTGATCCATAACCAGACGCTCTACTACACCGGCGTACCGGCTAACCTGGACGCAGATGCGTTCGAGCAGACGGCAAATACCCTGGCGCAGATTGACGCGGTGCTGGAAAAACAGGGCAGCGACAAATCCCGCATTCTGGATGCGACGATTTTCCTGGCAAACAAAGAGGATTTTGCGGCGATGAACAAAGCCTGGGATGCGTGGGTTGTAGCAGGTCACGCGCCTGTACGCTGCACCGTACAGGCCACGCTGATGAAACCGGAGTATAAGGTTGAGATTAAGATTATCGCGGCGGTGTAAGCCCGATTACTCTTCTGGATCTTCATCTTCATCTTCGAAACGCGCCACGATCCGCTCGCCGGAATGACTGGCGCGAATCTCCTTGGCGACAACGGTAATCGCCTGTCCGCTGCTCATCCCCTGGGACATCAGTTCCTGAATTCGCTCAACCGCTTTCTGCTGCTGTTCATGGCTCAGAGAAGGTAAACCTGCAAACATCGTCAACTCCTGCTAGATTATTGGCGCTAATTATTTCACGCTGCCCGGTAGTATGCCACACATGAACATGCGCTTCCCCACTGTTATTACCCTGCCCTGGCGTACGGACGCCGCTGAATTCTGGTTTGCTCGTTTGAGCCATCTTCCGTTTGCGATGCTGCTGCACTCCGGCTATGCGGACCACCCGTACAGCCGCTTCGATATTCTGGTCGCCGATCCCGTCAAGACGCTGACAACCGATGACCTGCCGTTAACGGACGATCCGCTGATGCAGCTTCAGCAAGAAATTAACGCGCTGGGCTTATCTGCCACACCGAACCCGGACCTTCCTTTTCAGGGTGGCGCGCTGGGCCTGTTTGGCTACGATCTGGGTCGTCGTTACGAAACGCTGCCTGAGCATGCGCAGGCTGATATTCCCCTGCCCGACATGGCCGTGGGGCTGTATGACTGGGCGTTAATTGTTGATCACCAGAAAAAAACGGTTTCCCTGCTGAGCCATCGTGACGTGCAGGCGCGTCTGGACTGGCTAGAGGCGCAACAGGCTACACCCGCAGAGACGTTCATGCTGACCTCCGACTGGCGCTCGAATATGAGCGCCGCGGATTATGCCGAAAAATTCTCGCGCGTTCAGGCGTATCTGCAAAGCGGTGACTGCTACCAGGTTAACCTTGCCCAGCGTTTCCAGGCGACTTATGAAGGCGACGAATGGCAGGCATTTACCCGCCTCAATGCCACTAACCGGGCACCGTTCAGCGCGTTTATTCGCCTGAAACAGGGGGCAATACTCAGCTTGTCACCTGAGCGCTTTATTCATCTGGCAGAGGGTACGATCCAAACCCGTCCGATTAAAGGCACATTGCCGCGTCTTACCGATCCCGACGCCGATCGTCAGCAGGCAGAAAAACTGGCCACCTCACCGAAGGACCGCGCCGAAAACCTGATGATTGTTGATCTCATGCGTAACGATATAGGCCGGGTGGCCGTTCCGGGCAGCGTGCGCGTGCCGGAACTGTTTGTCGTCGAACCTTTCCCGGCGGTGCATCATCTGGTCAGTACCATTACCGCGCGTCTGCCCACTTCTCGCACCGCCTGCGATCTGCTCCGCGCCGCGTTTCCGGGCGGTTCCATCACCGGCGCGCCAAAAATTCGCGCCATGGAAATCATCGACGAACTGGAACCGCACCGCCGCAACGCCTGGTGCGGCAGCATTGGCTATATAAGCCTGTGCGGCACGCTGGATACCAGCATTACGATCCGCACGCTGACGGCATGCAACGGGAACCTGTACTGTTCTGCCGGGGGCGGCATTGTTGCTGATAGCCAGGTCGATGCGGAATATCAGGAAACCTTTGATAAAGTTAACCGTATCCTGAAACAACTGGAGTAATCACGGGTGGAAAAAGAGAACCTGACGCTGGATGACTTTTTATCTCGTTTTCAGCTATTACGACCGCAGGTCAACCGCGAAGCGCTTAATCAGCGTCAGGCAGCCGTACTGATCCCGGTCGTGCGTCGCGCGCAGCCGGGCCTGCTGCTCACCCAGCGTTCTCCCCATTTACGTAAGCACGCGGGTCAGGTCGCCTTTCCAGGAGGCGCAGTCGACAGTTCCGACGCCTCGCTGATTGCCGCCGCGCTGCGGGAGGCGCAGGAAGAGGTTGCCATTCCGCCAGAGGCGGTGGAGGTTATCGGCGTGCTGCCGCCCGTCGACAGTGTCACCGGGTTTCAGGTCACGCCAGTGGTTGGCATTATCCCGCCGGGCCTGCAGTATCACGCCAGCGTTGATGAAGTTTCCGCGGTGTTTGAAATGCCGCTGGATGAAGCCCTTCGACTGAGTCGTTATCACCCGCTGGATATTCAGCGTCGCGGACATGACCATCGGGTCTGGTTGTCCTGGTATCAGCATTATTTTGTCTGGGGCATGACGGCGGGGATTATTCGTGAGCTGGCGTTGCAAATCGGCCTGAAGCCTTGACTATACTTTACATTCCACCCTCTTCTGCCAGGTTTGCGATCTGCGTCGCGCTATTAGCAAAACCCATCGTTAACCATTAGTTTAATTCATGTGAATAGTTAAGCCGAGGTCGGTGTTCCCTCTTACACTATGCGCAGTTATAACATCGTTACTGGAACCCCGGTAACCCTGTCAGGAGTGTGAAAGTGATTAGTATATTCGACATGTTCAAAGTGGGAATTGGCCCTTCGTCTTCCCATACTGTTGGCCCGATGAAGGCCGGTAAACAGTTCGTCGATGATCTGGTCGAAAAAGGATTACTGGAAAGCGTTACCCGTGTCGCCGTGGATGTTTACGGCTCACTGTCATTAACGGGTAAAGGCCACCACACCGATATCGCCATTATTATGGGTCTGGCAGGCAATATGCCAGATACCGTTGATATTGATGCCATCCCGGCATTCATTCGCGACGTGGAAACACGTGGCCGCCTGCTGCTGGCAAACGGCCAGCAGGAAGTCGATTTCCCGCAGGATGATGGCATGCGTTTTCGTAGCGACAACCTGCCGCTGCATGAAAACGGCATGACCATTCACGCTTATAGCGGTGAAAAAGAGATTTACAGCAAAACCTACTACTCCATCGGCGGGGGCTTTATCGTCGATGAAGAGCATTTTGGCAAAGATAGCGTCGGCGACGTCAACGTACCGTACCCGTTCAAATCGGCTACCGAAATGCTGGGTTACTGCAAAGAGACCGGTCTTTCACTGTCCGGTATGGTGATGCAGAACGAACTGGCACTGCACAGCAAAAAAGAGATTGAAGACTATTTTGCGAACGTGTGGCAAACCATGCGCGCCTGTATCGATCGCGGGATGAACACCGAAGGCGTTCTGCCGGGTCCGCTCCGCGTGCCGCGTCGTGCCTCCGCCCTGCGCCGTATGCTGGTGACCACGGACAAGTTCTCCAACGACCCGATGAACGTGGTCGACTGGGTAAACATGTTTGCCCTGGCGGTTAACGAAGAAAACGCCGCAGGGGGTCGTGTCGTGACTGCGCCAACCAACGGCGCGTGTGGCATCGTTCCGGCGGTGCTGGCCTACTACGATCACTTTATTGAGCCCGTGACCCCGGACATCTACATCCGTTATTTCCTGGCGGCAGGTGCCATCGGTGCGCTGTACAAAATGAACGCCTCAATTTCTGGCGCTGAAGTCGGTTGTCAGGGTGAAGTGGGTGTGGCCTGTTCGATGGCGGCAGCCGGTCTGGCAGAGCTGTTGGGAGCAAGCCCTGAGCAGGTCTGTGTGGCGGCTGAAATCGGTATGGAGCATAACCTCGGTCTGACCTGTGACCCGGTCGCGGGCCAGGTGCAGGTACCGTGCATCGAGCGTAACGCGATTGCCTCAGTGAAAGCCATCAACGCCTCGCGCATGGCGATGCGCCGTACCAGCGAACCTCGCGTATCGCTGGATAAGGTGATTGAAACCATGTACGAAACGGGCAAAGACATGAACGCGAAATACCGTGAAACGTCCCGTGGTGGCCTGGCTATTAAGGTGCAGTGCGACTAATACTCTCTTTCGCCCATCTGCAACGGATGGGCGAATTTCCCTCCTGTTTCTCGTCTCCTTCTGCTTTCACCACTACACTTTGTACTGTTGCGTCCGGCTTTTGTGGCTGGTGGCTTATCAGGCGCCCGTTCATGCAAACAGCACAAACGATCATTAAAAACTATCGCCGAAAACGCGTTATCGTCTGTGTGACGGTCGCGCTCCTCACGCTCATCCTGACATTAGGTATTCGCTTTATTTCGCAGCGGAACGTCAACCAACAGCGGATCCTCGATTTTACCAGCCATACCGTTCGCTCCCTTGATAACATACTGCTTTCATTAGAAAACCGTCGCAAGGTGCTGCAGTCCCTCGTGGGTCAACCCTGCCCTCAGGTGCACCTTGCTCTGCGAAAGCAGGCAGCCATTTTGCAGACCGTGCGCTCCATTGCCCTGATTAAAGACGGTATTCTCTATTGCTCCAGTATTTTCGGTAGCCGCGATGTGCCGGTTCGTGATTTTCTGAAAGAATTACCCGCCAATACGACGAAGTTGATTTTATCGACCGACCAGTGGCTGCTTAAGGGCAGTCCGATTTTGATCCAGTGGTACCCTGTTTCCGGTGACGGTGAAGATGGCGTTATTGAAATCATCAATATTGATCTGATCACCAAAATGATACTGGAACCCCAGCGCCCGCTGATCGATGACGTGGCGCTGACCGTGGGCGATCGCTTCCTGCGTTATGGTCAACGCGTCACTGATAGCCTGACATTTGATGAAGATGGCGCTATTTTCCAGCAGTCATCAATCCGTAATCCTTTCTCCATTACAGTAAGCGGGCCGGGTCCTGGACAACTCGCCTTAAAGAGCCTGCCAGCCCAACTGCCGCTGGGGTTAATGCTGAGCCTGTTGCTGGGATATCTCGCCTGGCTCGCTACGGCAAACCGGATGAGCTTCACATGGGAGATTGATATGGGGATTGCGGCGCGGGAATTTGAGCTTTTCTGTCAGCCGCTGGTGAATGCCCGTACTCAGGAGTGCTCTGGTGTTGAGATCCTGCTGCGCTGGAATAATCCCCGTCAGGGGTGGATCTCCCCGGAAGTGTTTATTCCTCTGGCAGAAGAACACAACCTGATTGTTCCCCTGACCCGTTACGTCATCGCCGAAACGGTGCGCCAGATAGGTTACTTTCCTTCCAGCGCAGGTTTCCACATTGGGATTAACGTCGCCGCCAGCCATTTCCGTCGCGCTGTGTTGATACAGGATCTGAACCACTTCTGGTTCAGCGCACACCCGCGCCAGCAACTGGTGATTGAATTAACGGAACGAGATGCGTTGCTGGATGCGGATTATCGCACTGTGCGTGAGCTCCATCGTAAGGGGGTGAAACTCGCTATCGACGATTTTGGCACCGGGAACAGTTCCCTCTCCTGGCTTGAAAAACTGCACCCGGACGTTCTGAAAATTGATCAGTCGTTTACCACTGCAATTGGAACTGATGCAGTAAATTCAACGGTGACAGACATCATTATTGCTCTGGGTCAGCGGCTGAATATCGAACTGGTTGCTGAAGGAGTCGAGACAGAGGAGCAGGCGCGGTATTTACGCCGTCATGGGGTACCTGTCCTGCAGGGGTTTTTCTATGCGCGGCCTATGCCACTGCGAGATTTTCCGCAATGGCTGGCGGGAAGCGCCCCCCCGCCAGCACACCATAACGGACACATCGTGCCTTTAATGCCGTTACGTTAAGCAGACTTACTCATCTTCATCGTGGACAGAGTGTTCTTTAACAATACGAACCATATCAACGCGATAGTCGTTGGCTTCAACGATGGAAATGTGCAACGGCGGCAGTTCGATAACATCCCCCACTCGTGGGATTTGCCCGTTAACCGCGATGACCAGACCCGCCACGGTGGCAATGTCTTCTTCATCGTTGACCACGTTTTCCAGCCCCAGGGTGTGCGAGAGCGCATGCAGATCGGTTGTACCTTTAACCAGCCAGCCTTCGCCGTCAGCCACGATCTCAGGTGTTTCGTCTGCATCCGGGAACTCACCGGCGATCGCTTCAAGCACGTCCAGCGGCGTCACCAGCCCCTGTACTACGCCAAATTCGTTAGTGACGATCACAAAGCTACCGCGAGCACGGCGTAGCACGCCCAGCAGGTTGATTGGATCTAACGTTTCCGGCACCACAATCGCAGGTGAAGCAGCGGCGATGGCTTCGACGTTGACACCCTCTTCCAGAGCCACCAGCATCTCTTTTGCACGGACGACACCGATGATCTCATCCAGCTCACCACGGCAAACCGGGAACAGGCTGTGTGGTGACGAGAGCAACTGCCGACGAATTTCATCCACGCTCAGGTTAGCATCAACCCAGCTGATTTCGCCGCGCGGCGTCATGATCCCACGCAGTGAACGCGAGGCCAGGGAGAGTACGCCGTTAATCATGTAGCGCTCTTCTTCCACAAACGCCCCTTCAGGGACCGGAACCGGATGACGGTTTTCGGAGTCAGACTGGACGTTGACCTGTCGACGCCCCCCCATCAGACGCAGAATGGCGTCTGCAGTACGGGCGCGAAGCGGCTGATTCGACTGCTGTTTAATAAAGTTACGGCGCGCAATCTGGTTAAACAGCTCAATCAGAATTGAGAAGCCAATGGCTGCGTACAGGTAGCCTTTCGGAATATGGAAACCGAAGCCTTCCGCCACCAGGCTCAGACCAATCATCAGCAGGAAGCTCAGACACAGTACCACTACCGTCGGATGCTGATTCACGAAACGCGTCAGCGGTTTCGAGGCCAGTAGCATAACCGCCATCGCAATAACAACAGCCGCCATCATCACCGGAAGATGGTTCACCATACCGACGGCCGTGATCACCGCATCCAGCGAGAAGACTGCATCAAGCACCACGATCTGCATCACAACAACCCAGAAGCTGGCATAGCCTTTACCGTGTCCATCATCGTGCTGACGGTTTTCCAGCCGCTCATGCAGCTCTGTCGTCGCTTTAAACAGCAGGAATATCCCCCCCAATAGCATGATCAAATCACGGCCGGAGAAGGTGAAATCCATGACGGAAAAAAGCGGTTTTGTCAGCGTGACCATCCACGAGATGACGGACAGCAGTGCCAGGCGCATGACCAGCGCCAGCGACAGACCGATCAGGCGCGCTTTATCACGCTGTTTTGGCGGCAGTTTGTCCGCAAGGATGGCGATAAACACCAGGTTATCAATGCCGAGAACAATCTCCAGCACCACCAGCGTGAGCAATCCCACCCAGATTGACGGGTCCATTAAGAATTCCATGACAAGCTCCTGCTAAAGGAATGACGAAACGGTGCCCCACTCAATGTGGGCAAAACAGAGGCAAACAGAGTCGATACGTGGCGAGGATCGCCGGTGAAATAGGCGCGAAATGGCCTGGTAGATGTCTGACGTCGGTGACGGTCCATATAGTGGGCTGTAGCCCTATACTCCTGAACAATTAAACGGAGGCTAAACATATCAGAGACAATATCTGTTTAGCAAAGATTTACGTTCCTTTGCAAAAATTCGATAAGACTTAATTCTTGACGAGTAATTTCTCGATTGCGAAAGCTAAATTACGGATCTTCATCACATAAATTATTTTTTCACTATCTAAAATAATTCGCGGAAGTCTTAGTTTTTTGAACTCTAACCCTTATCTGAATCGATTCGGTTCGCCAATACGATTCTCAGTACGACTGCCTGGCAGGCGTATTAATGATAATAAAAGGAGGTAGCAAGTGACCATTGCTATTGTCATAGGCACACATGGTTGGGCTGCTGAGCAGCTACTCAAAACAGCAGAGATGCTGTTGGGCGAGCAGGAAAACGTCGGCTGGATCGATTTCGTTCCCGGTGAAAATGCCGAGACGCTGATTGAGAAGTACAACGCCCAACTCGCGAAGCTGGATACCAGCAAAGGCGTGCTGTTTCTCGTTGATACATGGGGAGGCAGTCCGTTCAATGCTGCCAGCCGCATTGTCGTCGATAAAGAGCACTACGAAGTTGTCGCCGGGGTGAATATCCCGATGCTGGTGGAAACCTTCATGGCGCGCGACGACAATCCCTCTTTCGATGAGTTGGTTGCACTCGCTGTGGAAACCGGCCGCGAAGGCGTGAAAGCGCTGAAAGCACAACCAGTCGAGAAACCCGCACCGGCTGTCGCAGCGCCAAAAGCTGCTGCACCGGCAAAACCGATGGGCCCGAATGATTACATGGTTATTGGCCTTGCACGTATTGATGACCGCTTAATCCACGGTCAGGTCGCTACGCGCTGGACCAAAGAGACCAACGTTCGACGCATTATCGTCGTCAGTGATGAGGTTGCCGCCGATACTGTACGTAAAACCCTTCTGACTCAGGTTGCTCCTCCTGGCGTTACCGCGCACGTGGTGGATGTCGCCAAGATGATCCGCGTTTATAACAACCCGAAATATGCGGGTGAACGCGTGATGCTACTGTTCACTAACCCGACAGACGTTGAGCGCATTGTTGAAGGCGGCGTGAAAATCACCTCCGTGAACATCGGGGGTATGGCATTCCGTCAGGGCAAAACGCAGGTCAACAACGCCATTTCGGTTGATGCGAAAGATATCGAGGCATTTAACAAGCTGAATGCCCGCGGTATTGAGCTGGAAGCCCGTAAGGTTTCCACGGATCAGAAACTGAAAATGATGGATTTGATCGGTAAAGTTGGGAAATAAGCCCGCGCCGGTTTTCACATAACGCTTATGTAATAGGAGAAGTGCAATGGAGATTACCACTCTTCAGATTGTGCTGGTGTTCGTCGTCGCATGTATTGCGGGTATGGAATCCGTACTTGATGAATTTCAGTTCCACCGTCCTCTGGTGGCCTGTACGCTGATTGGTGCCGTTCTGGGTGACATGAAAACCGGTATCATCATCGGTGGTACCCTTGAAATGATCGCCCTGGGCTGGATGAACATCGGTGCGGCGGTTGCGCCTGATGCCGCGTTGGCTTCCATCATTTCTACCGTTCTGGTTATTGCCGGTCACCAGAGTATTGGTGCAGGTATCGCCCTGGCGATCCCGCTGGCAGCAGCAGGCCAGGTACTGACTATCATCGTTCGTACCATCACGGTTGCTTTCCAGCACGCAGCGGATAAGGCAGCCGAAAATGGCAACCTCACGGCGCTGTCCTGGATCCACGTTTCATCGCTGTTCCTGCAGGCGATGCGTATCGCTATTCCGGCGGTCATCGTCGCGATTTCTGTCGGTACCAGTGAAGTGCAGAGCATGCTGAACGCCATTCCAGAAGTGGTCACCGGCGGCCTGAACATCGCGGGCGGTATGATCGTGGTAGTCGGTTACGCAATGGTCATCAACATGATGCGCGCAGGCTACCTGATGCCGTTCTTCTACCTCGGCTTCGTGACCGCTGCCTTCACCAACTTCAACCTGGTTGCGCTGGGTGTAATTGGTGCAGTGATGGCGATTCTCTACATCCAGCTGAGCCCGAAATACAACCGCGTTGCGGGTGCCCCAGTGCAGGCTGCTGGTAACAACGATCTCGATAACGAACTGGACTAGCAGGTGAGCGAAATGGTTGATATGACAAAAACTACCACCGAGAAAAAACTCACTCCGGGTGATATTCGTGGCGTGTTCATCCGTTCTAACCTGTTTCAGGGTTCATGGAACTTCGAACGTATGCAGGCGCTGGGCTTCTGTTTCTCCATGGTGCCGGCAATCAAACGCCTTTATCCGGAAAACAACGAAGCGCGCCGTCAGGCAATTAAGCGTCACCTGGAATTCTTTAATACCCATCCATATGTGGCGGCTCCCGTTCTGGGTGTAACGCTGGCGATGGAAGAGCAGCGTGCGAACGGCGCAGAGATTGACGATGGTGCCATCAACGGTATTAAAGTCGGTCTGATGGGTCCGTTAGCAGGTGTCGGTGACCCTATCTTCTGGGGTACCGTTCGTCCGGTCTTCGCGGCACTAGGGGCCGGTATCGCGATGAGCGGCAGCCTGCTTGGCCCGCTGCTGTTCTTTATCCTGTTCAACGCCGTGCGTCTGCTGACCCGTTACTACGGTGTGGCATACGGTTACCGTAAAGGGGTGGACATCGTTAAGGACATGGGCGGCGGCTTCCTGCAAAAACTGACTGAGGGGGCGTCGATCCTCGGCCTGTTTGTGATGGGGGCATTGGTTAACAAGTGGACGCACGTGAACATCCCGCTGGTGGTATCGACCATCACCGGGCAGGATGGTCAGACGCGCGTCACCACCGTGCAGACGATTCTGGACCAGCTTATGCCTGGCCTGGTGCCGCTGCTGTTAACCTTCGCCTGCATGTGGCTGCTGCGTAAGAAAGTTAACCCACTGTGGATCATCGTTGGCTTCTTTATCATCGGTATCGCGGGTTACGCTGTCGGCCTGCTGGGCCTGTAAGGCAATAACGTTTGACGCCGGGGGCTTGCCCCCGGTTTTTTTATCTGTCATCTGGAGGATGAATGACTGTCACGGACATCGTATTGGTTTTATTTATTGCTGCCCTTCTGGCTTACGCGATCTATGACGAGTTCATCATGCCTCGCCGCCACGGCGAGACGCTGCTCTCCCTCCCTCTTCTGCGACGCGGACGCGTAGATGCGTTTATCTTCGCGGGTCTCATCGTCATCCTTATTTACAACAACGTCACCAGCCATGGTGCAATATTAACCACATGGTTATTATGTGCGCTGGCATTAATGGCGATTTATCTGTTCTGGATCCGCACGCCAAAAATCATTTTTAAATCCCATGGATTTTTCTTTGCCAATGTCTGGATAGAATATAACCGTATTAAAGAGATGAATTTATCGGAAGATGGTGTACTGGTCATGCAATTAGAGCAACGCCGCCTGCTTATTCGTGTTAAAAATATTGACGATTTGGAAAAAATATACAAACTACTCGTTAAAACTCAATGAGTTAGATATATAGCATCGGCTATATTTTGTGTGCGTTTTACGCAATAAACATAGCCGAAGCTATATTACTCATTTTTCTTTCTACCTATATTTCTTAACGACACACTCACCCTTAAATAAAAATGAAAATCGTTATCAATAAGCATTTGAAATAATGCCTATCCATTGTTGTTTTATATTCTCAAAATATGTTAAGGTTGCGCCCGTCGTTGGGGAGTAGCCGATTTCCTGTTCTCAGGAAATGTACGTGTCAACATACTCGTTGAAAAACGTGGCGCGTACGGATCGCTTTCTGCACATCTTATGTGCGTTGCGATCAGGCGAGACCATAGATACATCAACTGCTGTTTACTGGGGGCAGTGATGTGTCATATGGATATCTCCCGGTCTGGACGCTGTTATGAATATCTCCGCTACCATCCTTCTTGCTTTTGGCATGTCCATGGACGCGTTTGCCGCCTCCATTGGTAAAGGTGCCACGCTCCACAAACCAAAATTCTCTGAAGCATTACGCACCGGTCTTATCTTTGGCGCAATTGAAACGCTGACACCGCTTATCGGCTGGGGTCTTGGCATGCTCGCCAGCCAGTTTGTGCTGGAATGGAACCACTGGATTGCGTTCGTGCTGCTGGTGTTTCTTGGTGGCCGAATGGTCATCGAAGGTTTTCGCGGCAGTGACGATGAAGATGAGGAGCCTCAACACCGCCACGGTTTTTGGTTACTGGTTACCACAGCCATTGCTACCAGCCTTGATGCGATGGCTGTCGGTGTCGGACTGGCATTTTTGCAGGTCAATATTATCGCCACTGCGCTTGCTATTGGCTGCGCAACGCTAATTATGTCCACACTGGGAATGATGGTTGGTCGATTTATCGGCCCGCTGCTGGGTAAACGCGCCGAGATCCTGGGTGGGATTGTGTTAATTGGCATCGGAGCCCAGATACTCTGGGCACACTTCGCCGGTTAATCTTCGCGCTGCCAGACGTGGATACTGAAATCCGTCTGGCAGCAAAATGCTGATCGTGCCGCTAACGTTTCCCATACTTCCGGTTTTGCCCGCCACGCGAACGGAGTCATCTGCAACAACGCAACGGCCTCTTCTCCTTTAAGCGTCATTTCATACGCCACGCTTTGCTCCTGCTTCAGGCTAAAACCGGCCAGCTGTTCAGAATGCGGCGCATGCAGACGCACTTCGTCGTAGATCAGCCCTTTTAACTCCATCAGATGACGTGGGCCGGGGGTAACGGTAATCACCCATCCGCCCGGCTTCACCACGCGAGCCAGCTCTTCCGCCTTGCAGGGCGCGTAAATGCGGATAACAGCGTCCATGCTGGCATCGTCAAACGGCAGACGGTGGCTGGATGCCACGCAGAACGTCACGTCGGTGTAACGTTTTGCTGCTGCGCGAATCGCCACTTTCGACACGTCCAGACCGAATGTCAGCGCGCCCTTCTCACGGGCAATCTCGGCAAACCGTGCGGTGTAGTACCCTTCCCCGCAGCCGATATCGAGTATGGCGGTGGCAGAATCAGGCAGAATGTCATTCAGCCTCTGCGCGACGGTCTCCCGCAGCGGCAGATAGTGCCCGGCATTCAGAAACGCGCGACGCGCCTGCTTCATCTCTGCACTGTCGCCGGGATCGCGGGAGCGCTTATGCTGCACCGGCAGAAGATTCACGTAGCCTTCTTTTGCCATATCAAACTGATGCCCCTGCGGACAGGTATAACTTTTATCTGAGTGTGTCAGGGGGGCGTGGCAAAGGGGGCAGCTGAAGGACATGGTGACTCCGGAGCATATTCAAAGGGCGAAGTGTACCGCTATTCGCCCTGGTTATAAACGCCCGGTTAACGCATAACGATAAGGTGATCTGAACCCGCCGGTAAACCATCGGGTTTCACATTCTCCAGACGCAGCACGTTTCCCATAATCTCGCTGAAAACGGGCGCGGAGACGGCACCGCCGTAGTATGCCCCGTTTTGAGGATCGTTAATCACGACTACGAGCGCAAAACGTGGGTCGCTGGCGGGTGCAACACCTGCAGTGTAGGCGACGTATTTATCGACATACTTCCCGCTATCATCAATTTTCTTCGCCGTACCGGTTTTCACCGCCACGCGGTAGTCACGCACGGCTGCCTTAACGCCTCCCCCACCAGGCAGTGCCACACTCTCCATCATATGCTCCACTTCATGAGCGATTTCCTCTGGCATGACGCGTTGTCCAATTACGGGTGGATCGATACGCGTGATTGAGAGAGGACGCTCAAGCCCGTAGCCGCCAATGGTGGCGTAAACATGTGCCAGCTGGAGCGGTGTCACCATCAGCCCGTAGCCAAAGGCAAACGTCGCCCTGTCGAGCTGGCTCCAGAATTTACGCTGTGGCAGTAGTCCCGCACTCTCCCCCGTTAAGCCAAGCCCCGTATTTGTACCAAAACCAAAGTTCCGGTAAGTATCAATAAGATGCTGGATCGGCATCGCCAGCGAGAGGCGGGATACGCCTGTATCGCTCGATTTTTGCAGGATCCCGGTCATGGTCAGTTCAGGGTAGTAACCCACATCGCGGATACGATGCCCGTCGAGAGTATACGGATGGGTGTCAATCACGCTGTCCGGCTGGACCAGCCCCTGCTGCAATGCAGTCATCAGCACCAGCGGTTTGACGGTAGAACCAGGTTCAAAAGTATCGCTGATCGCACGGTTACGAAAATCGTTTATTGTTGCGCCTTCGCGATTATTGGGGTTGAAATCCGGATAGCTCGCCATGGCGAGTATTTCCCCGGTTGGGATATTAATTAACACCGATGCCCCGGATTCGGCCTTATTCCAGGCCACGGCATTATCAAGCGCATCTTCGGTAATGGTTTGCAACCGCTCGTCGATGCTCAACTGGATGTTATGCGCCGGTGCAGGAGCAACTTCTGTCAGGTTTTCTACCACACGCCCGTAGCGATCCTCTCTTACCTGCCGGACCCCGGCCTTCCCCGTTAACTGAGCGTTGAAGCTTTTTTCCACACCTTCAATACCCTGCCCGTCAATATTGGTGAAACCAATCAGATTTGCCGCCACATGCCCGGCGGGATAAAAACGACGAGACTCATCACGTAAATTGATACCCGGCAAATTCAGTTTATCGATCCACTTTGCCTGTGCCGGGTCAACCTGGCGGGCAAGGTAAATGAAACGTCCCTGTGGATTCGCGTTGATGCGTGTCGAGAGCGTAGCCAAAGAGAGATGTAGCGCATTCGCCAGCGCTTGCCAGCGCTGATCAAAGCCGACTCCCCCTTTCGCCAGTACCGTTTTTGGATCGGCCCATACGGCCCTGACTGGCACACTGACCGCCAGTGGTCTTCCTTCACGATCCTTGATCATGCCGCGTGGAGCATCAATCGGCAGTTCCCGGAGTGACCGCATATCCTCTTGCTTCACCAGATTGTCTGGCTTGATGATTTGCAGCCACGCAACACGACCCAGTAAAAAAGCCAGACTACAAAAAATGGCAAAACAGAGCAGCGCAAAACGCGCCGGAGTGAAATTTCCGGCTGTCGTAAGTATCTTCTTCTTCACCTGAACCCCAGGACAATTTAACAACGCCCTGATTTAACGGGAAAAGCCGAGCAGAAGGAGCCGAAACAGTGCTACTAACCTCGCAGCTTTGCAACAAGTTACTAACAAGTACGGGGATGGTAATATTTTGAAAGATAAAGGGCATAAAAAAGCCCCGCGTTATGCGAGGCTTTATGTCTGAGAGTGAAGTGCTAAGCGCTTCAGTCAGCAGTGGTTCGATCAGATAGCAGTTACGTTAACTGCAGCTGGGCCTTTCTGGCCGTCCTGAATTTCGAACTCAACGTTCTGGCCTTCAGCCAGAGTTTTGAAGCCGTTACCCTGGATTGCAGAGAAGTGTACGAACACGTCTTTGCTGCCGTCAGCAGGAGTAATGAAACCAAAACCTTTAGACTCGTTGAACCACTTAACTTGACCTTTAATCTTTGCCATTTGCAAAATTCCTTAGAGTGTTTTCTTAGCCCGCAGGCATTAACTGAGATAAAACTGAGACATTACTGCATGAGGCACTAATATAAGGTTCGGCAGAGAAGCGGTATTCAACGACAACGTGTTTACTCAGGACTTCTTTACTGAAAATGCCACACATAAACAGAACTGTACCTCGTTTGACCCAAAACGTGTTATCACACACAATGTTTAATATGGCAAGCCATTTTTAAACATGTCTCGATCCGCCGCACAAATTCGAACACTGCCTGTCAGGTTTTGCACAATTATGCGCATAACATACAGGCAATTCTACTTCGTTACAGAGACTCAACGTTGCTTTCGCAGTCGCTGTAATCTAAGACTTTTTTAACATAGCTCAATCATTCCAGTGCGTCCAGCAGTCGGGAAAAGAAATCTTCAAAATTGATTGAGTTAGAACAATTTGTGAAAACTTATGCTTAAATCATTGTAACGACACGGCATTGTTTCGCAGAAAATACAATGTTAATAACCTGCAGTTGACTGTATTAAAATTCATCAGCTAATAAGCCGTGTTATGCACCAAAATAATGAAATTTTTATGACTCTGCATCAAAACAAGGCAAGCAAAACGTTTCGATAAAAATAAAATATTCATTATCGCGTTCACATACAGAATATATGCAACAATTTATCGCTTCGTTTATAAGGATAAATATTCACCAATTTTCAGTATCCTTAAAGAACTATCAACTGGTGCTAAATTATCTAGTGCAACCGTTAACTCCCTCACTGGGTCATCCAGCGCATCATCTGCCAGTTCAAACACGCCCCAGTGAATAGGAAACGCCAGAGGGCAGCCCAACTGTTGCCATAACGCAACGGCAGATTGAGGGTCCATATGATGTACAGCCATGAACCATCGTGGGGCATAAGCTCCGATAGGTAATGCAGCAGCGTCAATTCTCCCCAAACGCTCCGGTATCAATAGCAACTCAGGCGAATAACCTGTATCACCGCTGAACCAGAAACGGTGATGCCGCCCCTCAAAGACCCAGCCGCACCACAAGGTGCGATTTCGATTCCAGGGTGTTCGCATACTCCAGTGCTGTGCCGGAACAGCACTCAAGGTTATCCCTTGCCAGGTGAAACTCTGCCACCAGTCGAGCTCAACCACACATCTTGCCCCCCGGCGGCGAAACCAGTCGGCCAGACCTAAAGGTACAAACAGACTCACGTCAGGGAAGCGTTTAAGGATCCGACGGATAGTTGCGTCATCAAGATGATCGTAATGATTATGGGAGATAACGACGGCATCAAGCTGATGAAGTTGATCGACAGAAAGTACCGGAGGGGTTTTACGTTGTGGTCCCAGAAATGAGAGCGGAGAGGCACGCTGTGAGAAAACCGGGTCAGTGAGGAGAATATTGCCGTCTATCTGCAGCAGCACACTCGCGTGTCCCAGCCACCATACCCCATCCTCATGAGGTTGCATAAGATCAACCGGTTGCCACCACTGACGTATAAAATCCTCATAACCGAGTGCGGGCGGTCTGGGCAAACCGGCCTCTTTACGCGCTTTTCGCCAGCGCTCAAGGTCACCGGGCTGATGCCCGACAGGACGGGTATTACGGAAACCATTCGGCGTGTGATGTTTCAGGGAGGGGTCATACCAGGGATTTTTCCAGACCACAGCCACCTCCCAGGACAAAAAGATTAACGCTCAGCCACCAGGCGGATAAAGTCGTCTTCGTCTTTGTCGTCTTCAGCGACAGCGTCTTTCGGCGCGTCTTTCTCTTCCGGTTCGTTAGCCTCACACAGACGGCGTAACAACGCGTTTTGACGTTTTTGCTGATCGAGCAGCGCTTCCAGCAGTTCGATCTGCTCGTTAGTACGTGAACTGGCCCGGTTAACGAAAAACCAAATGACCAGTCCCACAAGCAGAACGACCAAAGAAATCATCAAGGATGCCACATTCAGCAGCCCTGAATTCAGTAACTCACCCATTTCACCACCTCAATAAAAACGTCTATTTTACCACTGGCGCGAAGGAAGGAAATCACCTTGAGAAAAAATGCGTGTTACCACGGAATAAACTTATTTATTGCGCAAACGCCGCTAAAGAACTGTACATCCTGATCGCACATCACATTGATGGTCTGCGTCCATAGCACCACACACGCTACCAGCACGATAATCAGAATTACCCAGCGTATTTTTTTCACTCCACACTCCGTCAAAAGACCTGATGTAACCAGGTTATCACGGTTATCTTAAACAAGGGCTAACTGTACCGACATCAAGCCTTTTTCAGAATCATGCACTTGTTTCATTACGTAAACCGTTTACGCTTGCTTAATGATAACAACGATAAAGAGGCATTGATGCGCTTAATCATTCGAACAATTGTTGTACTGGCCATCGTCTGGATTGGCCTTCTGTTAACCGGTTATGGTGTGCTGGTGGGAAGCACTGAAAACGCGGCAGGATTAGGCATTCAGTGTAAATATTTAACAGCACAAGGAGTAAGCACCGCGCAGTATCTGCATACTGACAGCGGAATCATTGGCCTGACTAATTGCCCGGTACTGCGTAAAACATCCGTCGTGATCGATAATGGCTAATCAGCCAGGTTAACAGCAAAAGCGCCGCAACATTCGCGGCGTTTTTTATGCTAACGAGGATTAAAAAGGATAGTCGTGATACCCCATCTGCTCGGAAATCTTACGTGCTGCGGTGTGCAGAATAGCCACATATTCATGCAGTCGCTCCTCAGAGAAGCGCAACGTCGGGAAAGAAATACTGAGCCCCGCAATCACGACGCCAAAGCGGTCAAATACCGGAACACCAATACAGCGCAGCCCCTCTTCCTGCTCTTCGTTATCTTCGCCATAGCCTTGCTCACGCACCTTGTCGAGCACGGTTAACAGCGCATCCGTGCTGGTAATGGTTCGTGCCGTACTGCGTTTGTACTCCACGCCATCAAGGATCTGTTTCACTTCTTCACGATCGCGCCACGCCAGCAGAACCTTACCAATGGCAGTACTATAGAGTGGGTTACGGCGGCCAATGCGTGAATACATACGCAGGTTGTACATGGAGTCGATTTTATGGATGTAAACAATACTGTCTTCATCCAGTGCCCCCAGGTGAATGGTCTCTTTGGTCAGACGGGAGATTTCACGCATCTGAATATCCGCGCTGCGGATCAGGTCAACATTTTGCAGCGCACGGGCACCCAGTTCGAAGAGTTTCAGCGTCAGAGAGTATTTTTCAGACTCGCCTTCCTGCGCAACGTAGCCCAGTGACTTCATGGTTTGCAAAAAACGATAAACGGTGCTTTTCGACATCATCACACGCTGCGACAACTCTGTAATACCAATTTCACGCTCTTCCCCAAGCGCCTGTAAGATGCCAAACACCTTCAGCACGGAAGAAACAGAATCTGGCTGTTTATCCAAATCCGCAATTGCCATTTACCACCTCATAGAGAGTGTTTTATAAAAATCAGAATCGGTTTTTATTATAAGTTCCCGTCATGTCACCTGCAATCAATCCGCGTTTACTTCGTTACAAATCTGCGACATATCGCGGCTGTAACAATGCTAAAATAGTTACCCTGAGAATAATTTCACGCTGAGCTTTTTTAATCCTAATGGAAAAGACCCTTTCCGATGGCCTGCCTTTACCCCAGCGGTATGGCGCTATAGCGACCATCATTATCGGTATCTCAATGGCCGTCCTTGACGGCGCAATTGCGAATGTGGCCCTGCCAACCATCGCCAGCGACCTGCATGCCTCCCCTGCCAGTTCGATATGGATAGTTAACGCCTATCAGATTGCAATTGTTATTTCCCTGCTCTCGTTCTCTTTTCTGGGCGATATGTTTGGCTACCGTCGGGTTTATCAATGCGGTCTGGTGGTTTTCACCTTCACCTCATTGTTATGTGCCCTTTCTGATTCGCTGCATACCCTGACGCTTGCACGTATTGCACAAGGTTTTGGCGGTGCAGCGCTCATGAGTGTTAACACAGCGTTGATCCGCTTAATTTATCCGCAGCGTCATCTGGGACGCGGCATGGGGATAAACTCGTTTATTGTTGCGGTCTCTTCTGCCGCCGGGCCAACCATTGCAGCAGCCATTCTTTCCGTCGCGTCCTGGCAATGGCTGTTCGCCATAAACGTGCCGCTGGGCATCGTGGCTATCTTCTTTGCCCTACGCTTTCTTCCCGCTAACGGCCCCAGAAGTACAATGCCGCGCTTCGACGTCGTGAGCGCGATAATGAATGCCCTCACCTTTGGTCTGCTGATTACTGCCCTGAGCGGTTTTGCACAGGGACAATCCCTGATGCTTACCGGCGCGGAACTCATCGTCTTGCTGGCGACAGGTTTCTTCTTTGTTCGCCGTCAGCTCACGCTTCCTGTGCCGTTACTGCCAGTTGACCTGCTGCGCATTCCCCTCTTTTCGCTCTCCATTTGCACATCTGTCTGCTCATTCTGCGCCCAGATGCTGGCCCTGGTCTCTCTGCCTTTCTTCCTGCAAAGCGTAGTGGGACGCTCTGAAGTGGAGACCGGGCTGTTGTTAACCCCATGGCCGCTGGCTACGATGGTAATGGCACCGCTGGCGGGTTACTTGATTGAACGCGTCCATGCCGGTTTATTAGGTGCTCTGGGGCTGGCTGTGATGGCAACAGGCCTTTTCGCTTTGGCGCTGCTGCCGTCATCGCCTTCCGATCTCGACATCATCTGGCGCATGATCCTGTGCGGAGCCGGGTTTGGCCTGTTCCAGTCGCCTAACAATCACACCATTATTACCTCAGCGCCGCGTCATCGCAGTGGAGGGGTCAGCGGTATGTTAGGCACCGCGCGTCTGTTAGGGCAAAGCAGCGGTGCAGCTCTGGTCGCTCTGATGTTTAACCTTGCCGGGCAAAACGGTAATCACATTGCGCTCCTTAGCGCTGGAGCCCTTGCTACCCTCGCGGCTATCGTCAGCGGTCTGCGCATTACCCAGCCCAGAGCCCAGGCATAAAAAAAGCCGGGCGGAGTCTTCTCCTGCCCGGCTTATTGCGGTTCTTCGCGTTACTTCATGTATTCCCCACTACGCAGCGCTTCGATACGTTTATCCAGCGGCGGGTGAGACATAAACATTTCACTCAGTGACTTCGATTTACCGTTAATACAGAAGGCCATCATGCTGTTCGCTTCCTGCGGCTCGTAACTGGTTTTCAGACGCTGCAGCGCAGCAATCATTTTCTCACGCCCAACCAGTTTTGCGGAACCGGCATCCGCGTGGAATTCGCGGTGACGGGAGAACCACATGGTGATAATGCTTGCCAGAATACCGAACACCAGCTCCAGTACCATGGAAACTGCGAAGTAGATCAGCGGATTACCGTTGCTCTCTTCACCTTCGTCGCGGTTGCCACCCATAAAGCCTGCAGCAATCTGCGCCAGAATACGGGAGATAAAGATAACGAAAGTGTTCACCACGCCCTGAATCAGGGTCATGGTCACCATGTCACCATTTGCGATATGGCTGATTTCGTGAGCGATAACCGCTTCGGCTTCATCACGGCTCATGTTCTGTAATAACCCGGTGCTGACGGCAACCAGGGATGCATCACGACGAGCACCCGTAGCGAACGCATTAATATCCGGCGCGTGATAAATAGCGACCTGCGGCATGGCAATCCCAGCCTGACGGGATTGCTGAGCAACCGTATTCATCAGCCACTGTTCCATATCGTTACGCGGCTGTTCAATAACCTCACCACCTACCGATTTCAGTGCCATCCACTTCGACATCAACAGTGAAATGAAAGAGCCACCAAAACCAAACAGCAGCGCCATAATCAACAGACCCTGAACGCTGCTCGACTGAATTCCTGTCAGGCTTAGCACGAGCCCGAAAACCACCATGACCGCAAGGTTGGTGAGCAGGAAGAGCGCGATTCGCATCATAATTTTCTTTTAACCTCAGTTTAACAAAACGCACTATGCGATTACCCACATCGTATGGGTATTGTGGCTATTTTCAAGCATCAGGCGGGCTTAAGTCACCAGAAAGACACAACTTTACACAATTGGAAACCAGCCTGACGGAAGGATGCAGAACAAAAAGAAACAGGCACAATTTCTTGTGCCTGTTGGGAGATTATTTTGCCGGAGCAGGTTGGACGGCAGGTTTCTCTTTTTCAAGATTCGCAAGGTCGAGTGCAATATGCACCGTCTCATCCAGATAAGGATCTGGCTCCTTGTAATCTTTTGGCAGATCGTCCAGTTTCTTGAGCAGAGGCTTGCCTTCCCGTTTGAAGCGATCGTTGATACGCGCCAGACGCGTTGCATCGTCTTCGTTGTTCTCTTTTTCACGCTGAGCGTAGTTCAGAGAAACAATATTCCGTTTATCTTTCAGAGCATTGAAACGTGCAATGTCCTTCATGATGTACTGGAATTCCGCATCTTTCGCAATACGGTCATTATGCGCTTTCAGCAGTTCAGGACCAAACTGCGTCATATCACCCGCTTTCACGTAGGTCGCCGCGTTGATGCTGTCCCACGGTAACGCGTTATCTTCAAACTTCTCGCCCGTTTCCGTCTCTTCCGTGCCTGTCGGCATCATGATATCCGGCGTCACCCCTTTACGCTGCGTACTGCCACCGTTCACGCGGTAGAACTTCTGAATAGTGTACTGAACCGAACCCAGCGCAGGCCATTCAGGGCGCAGCATCTGATCGTAAATACGATTCAGAGAGCGATACTGTTGAACGGTGCCTTTACCGAACGTCGGTTCACCCACGATCAACGCACGGCCATAGTCCTGCATTGCGGCAGCAAAGATCTCAGACGCTGAAGCACTGAAGCGGTCCACTAAGACCACCAGCGGGCCTTTGTAGTAAACCACACCATCGTTGTCGGCATCTTCACGGACTTTACCGTTGTTATCGCGCACCTGAACCACAGGACCAGATGGAATAAACAGGCCAGAGAGCGAAACCGCTTCCGTCAGCGCACCGCCGCCGTTACTGCGCAGGTCGATGATAATGCTGCTAACGTTCTGCTTCTCAAGCTTCTGCAGCTGCACTTTCACATCGTCGGTCAGCCCTACGTAGAAGCCCGGGATATCCAGGACACCCACCTTCTCTTTACCCACGGTTTTCACCGACATTTTCACCGCGCGGTCTTCCAGACGGATACGCTCACGGGTCAGGGTAACAATACGGGTTTTAGTGCCTTTTCCTGCTGGCAGAACTTCCAGACGAACCTTGCTGCCTTTCGGGCCTTTAATCAGCGCCACCACATCATCAAGACGCCAGCCGATCACATCAACCATGTTCTGACCGGTTTGTCCCACACCCACAATGCGATCGCCTACGCTTATCGCTTTGCTTTTGGATGCCGGGCCACCTGCGACCATCGAATTGATCACGGTATAATCATCATCCATCTGCAGCACCGCACCGATACCTTCGAGAGACAGGCTCATTTCAGTATTGAACTGCTCGGTGTTACGCGGGGAGAGATAGTTGGTATGCGGATCGATTTCGTGAGCAAAGGCAGTCATTGCCAGTGAGAAGACATCCTCACTGTTGGTCTGCGCCAGACGACGAATAGCAAATTTGTAACGACGCGTCAGCGTGTCACGGATCTCTTTTTCATCTTTGCCGGTGAGCTTAAGGCTCAGTTCGTCATATTTAACTTTTCCGTCCCACAGCGCATTCAACTCGGCTTCATCTTTCGGCCAGGGTGCTTTACTGCGATCCAGATTAAAGGTGTCATTGCCGGTGAAGTCCATCGGACGTTCCAGCACTTTCAGCGCGTACTGATAACGTTCAAAGCGGCGCTTTTGCGACAGGTTATAGAGATCGTAGAACAGATCCAGCTTGCCTGAACGCAACTCGTCACCCACCTCAGATTTACGCTTAGCGAACTGCTCGACATCGCTGGCGAGCAAAACGTTATGGCTGTAATCCAGCAAGTTCAGATAGCGGTCAAAGATTTTGGCCGAAAAGGCCTGATCGAGATCGAACTGACGATAGTGCGAACGGGTGAAACGTGAGGTTACGCGCTCGCTCACCGTTGCGTGCTGGGTCTCTTCCTTAAGAACCGGAATTTGATCAACACGCGTGATATCGTCCACTGCGAAAGCGTGACCTGTTATGGCAAACAGGCCCGCCAGCGCGGTGAGCTTAAAAAAAGTGTTCATGCCAGGCTTGGCCTCCGTTTCAGAACAACAAGTGTTCTGCGCGTACAATCATTGACATACCAGAAGTCAGCTGTACACGAACGCCATCTTTGGTGATTTCCAGTACAGTGGCGTCCATAGCATTGTTACCCGCTTTTACCTTCAGCGCCTGACCAACGCTCAGGGCGTTAATGTCTGAAACCGGGGTATGACGCGGCTCTTCACGAGGGGCGCGCGGGGCTTTCGCTGCAGGTTTGTCAGCACGCGGTTTGCGATCGTTATTATCATTACGACGCGGTGCAGGGCGTGGTTTACGCTCACGACGAGGCGCTTCTTCCTGGCCGTTTGCCGCTGCGGCTTCGCGTTTTTTCGCTTGCTGTTCAGCACGTTGTGCCTGAACGCGTGCTTTGGCTTCTTCCAGCTGTTTACGCGCGTGCTCAACGTGCTGCTCATCCAGCTCACCACAAGGGTTGCCATCGAGATCCACGCGAGTCGCGCCCGGTTTGATACCGTACAGGTAACGCCAGCTCGAAGTATAAAGACGTAAGGCGGAACGCAGCTGAGTTTTGCTGAGGTTCATTTCCCCCTCAACACGTGCCACCAGATCCTGAAAAATACCGACTTTCAGGGGACGAGCTTCACCTTCAGCACTGAAGCACTGTGGGAAACGCTCGGCCAGAAATGCGATAACTTCTTTACTGCTATTCAACTTAGGTTGATTTTCCATGAAATTTCCTGATTACAACGGACGTTGCCAACAAGCGCAGGCATGAACAGGCGTCATTATAATGACGCTATCAGTAAATGCTACGTTATCCGTTGATTATCCTGCGACGCTCGCAAAGAATTTTTGATAATCGGTTGCAGCGAGAACGTTTTCCAGGTTTGCCACCAGCTCGCGCAGTCCCTGTTCGTCCTCGGCTGTAAAGCGACTGAAGACCGTACTGTCGATATCCAGAACGCCAATAATCTGATTTTTTACCACCAGTGGCAGAACGATTTCAGAATTACTTGCAGCGTCGCAGGCAATATGTCCGTCAAACGCATGAACGTCTTCCACACGCTGTACCTGATTCTCGGCGACCGCGGTACCACACACACCGCGCCCTACCGGGATACGTACGCAGGCCAGCTTGCCCTGGAATGGCCCCAGCACCAGTGTTTCACCTTCCAGAAGGTAAAATCCAGCCCAGTTAACGTCACTGAGACGTTCAAACAGCAATGCGCTAGTATTTGCCAGAGTGGCTAAGAAGCTGGTCTCGCCCGCCATCAATGCCTTAAAATCGCGGTTCAGATCCGCGTAGAATTCTGTTTTGTTCATTATTCAATCACTTAGTTGTCTTACAAAATTACCGCATAGCCTATTAAAATAAGCATTAAATGCACTCATGCTCAAGATGAATCAGTTCATGAGTTATTATAACTTTCAACAATACTTATTTGTGCGCAGCTGATGGCCTTAAAAACAACCAAAATTACGCCGACAAAAAAGATAACTGTCCATACGGTAAGCGAAGCTTTGCCTCGTGCACATTATCAGCGTTGCCCCCAGTGCGATACGCTTTTTATGTTGCCGAAGATGAAATCGCACCAAAGTGCCTTTTGTCCCCGCTGCGATGCCAAAATTCGTGACGGCCGCGACTGGTCTTTGACCCGCCTCGCCGCCATGGCCGTCACGATGCTGCTTCTGATGCCTTTCGCGTGGAGCGAGCCGCTCCTCAAACTCTATCTGCTTGGTGTACGCATTGATGCCAACGTTCTACAGGGTATCTGGCAGATGACCCGACAGGGTGATCCGGTAACTGCAGCGATGGTGCTTTTTTGCACCGTTGGCGCGCCGCTGGTCCTGGTCGCGGCGATTGCGTATTTATGGCTCGGCAACATTCTGGGTATGAACCTGCGACCGGTGTTGCTGATGCTGGATAAACTCAAAGAGTGGGTCATGCTGGATATCTATCTTGTGGGTGTTGGCGTGGCGTCAATTAAAGTGCAGGACTACGCGTTTCTGCAGCCAGGCGTCGGACTCTTTGCTTTTATCTGCCTGGTATTGCTCAGTATCCTGACGCTCATCCACCTGAACGTCGAACAGCTTTGGGAGCGTTTTTATCCTCAGCGCCCAGCCACACGCCCGGATGAGAACCTCCGTGTCTGTCTGGGTTGCCACTATACCGGGCTGCCCGACGCGCGTGGCCGCTGTCCACGCTGCCATATTCCTTTGAGACTGCGGCGCAACAACAGCCTGCAAAAATGCTGGGCGGCGCTGATTGCCTCCCTGGTGTTTCTGATCCCGGCCAATATGCTACCGATTTCCATTATTTACGTGAATGGTGCACGCCAGGAAGATACCATCCTCTCAGGCATTATTTCCCTTGCGCACAGCAATGTGGGGGTGGCTGCCATCGTCTTTATTGCCAGTATCCTGGTGCCGTTTACCAAAGTGGTGGTGATGTTTACGTTACTTATCAGCATTCACTTTAAATGTGAGCAGGGGCTACGTACCCGTATCCTGCTTTTGCGGTTCGTCACCTGGATTGGTCGCTGGTCGATGTTGGATCTGTTCGTGATTTCGTTGATGATGTCGCTGATTAATCGTGACCAGTTACTTGCTTTTACAATGGGACCCGCGGCTTTTTATTTCGGCTCAGCGGTGATATTGACTATTCTTGCTGTGGAATGGCTGGATAGCCGCTTACTTTGGGATGCACATGAGTCAGGAAACCCCCGCTTCGCCGACTGAAGCGAGAATTAAAACAAAACGCCGCATTTCGCCATTCTGGCTGCTGCCTGTCATCGCCCTGATGATTGCGGGCTGGCTTATCTGGACGAGCTATCAAGATCGCGGGAGTACGGTCACCATTGATTTCCAGACCGCCGACGGTATCGTCGCCGGGCGAACACCCGTTCGCTTCCAGGGGGTTGAAGTAGGTACGGTTCAGGACATCTCCCTTGGAAAAGGGCTGAACAAGATTCAGGTGCGGGTCAGTATTAAATCAGACATGCAGGATGCCCTGCGCAGCGAAACGCAATTCTGGCTGGTCACGCCGAAGGCCTCTCTGGCGGGTGTTTCCGGTCTGGATGCGCTGGTGGGCGGTAACTATATCGGTATGATGCCAGGTAAAGGTGAACCGCAGGATCACTTTGTTGCCCTGGATACACAGCCCAAGTACCGCCTTAACAACGGCGATTTGATGATCCATCTGCAGGCGCCGGATCTCGGCTCTCTGAACAGTGGCTCACTGGTTTATTTCCGTAAAATCCCGGTGGGTCGCGTTTACGATTACGCCATCAACCCGAATAAACAGGGTGTCACCATTGATGTGCTGATCGAGCGCCGCTTTACCAATCTGGTTAAAAAGGGCAGCCGCTTCTGGAACGTATCCGGCGTGGATGCCGATCTCAGCCTGAGCGGTGCAAAGGTGAAACTGGAGAGTCTGGCTGCGCTGGTGAATGGCGCCATTGCCTTTGATTCCCCTGAAAACTCAAGCCCTGCCACCGCTGATGACTCGTTCGGATTGTACGCTGACCTGGCGCACAGCCAGCGCGGAGTGATTATCAAACTCGTCCTGCCCGATGCGAAGGGGCTTAAAGCCGGTTCAACACCGCTGATGTATCAAGGGTTGCAGGTCGGTCAGCTTACCAAAATGACGCTCAACCCGGGCGGCTCGGTCACCGGCGAAATGACCGTTGATCCGAGCGTGGTCGATCTTCTGCGCGAGAAGACGCGTATTGAAATGCGCAGTCCAAAGCTATCACTCAACGATGCCAGTATCAGTAGTCTGCTGACGGGAAATACGTTTGAGCTGGTGCCCGGTGAAGGTCAGCCCAGCAATAGCTTTGTGATTGCCCCGGCCGACAAAGCCTTGTTGCAAAAGCCGGGTGTCGTGACGGTCACGCTGAATGCGCCAGAAAGCTACGGTATTGAAGCCGGCCAGCCGTTGATTTTGCACGGTGTTCAGGTAGGACAAGTTCTTGAGCGTACGCTTACCGAGAACGGCGTGAGCTTCTCGGTCGCCATTGACCCGCAATACAGCAACCTGGTCCATGGCGACAGTAAGTTTGTGGTTAACAGTCGTGTCGACGTGAAAGTAGGTCTGGACGGGGTGGAGTTCCTTGGCGCCAGCGCCAGCGAATGGGTCAACGGCGGGATCCGCATTCTGCCGGGCGATAAAGGCCCTGTGCGTGACAGCTACCCGCTGTATGCCAACCTGGATAAAGCGATTGAAAACAGCCTGAGCGATCTTCCTACCACTACGCTGACATTAAGCGCCGAAACATTGCCGGACGTTCAGGCAGGCTCCGTTGTGCTGTATCGCAAATTTGAGGTCGGGGAAGTGATCACCGTTCGCCCTCGCGCGGACGCATTTGATATCGAGCTGCATATCAAGCCGGAGTATCGCAAGCTGTTGACGCCAAACAGCGTCTTCTGGGCTGAAGGCGGTGCAAAAGTTCAGCTCAACGGTAACGGGCTGACGGTGCAGGCCTCCCCGCTTTCACGCGCGCTGCGTGGGGCAATTAGTTTCGATAACCTCAGCGGTGCAGGTGCGAATCTGCGCAAAGGGGATAAGCGTATTCTCTTCCCGTCCGAAACCGCAGCACGTGCCGTTGGCGGGCAGATTACCCTGCACGCTTTTGATGCGGGAAAACTGGCTGAAGGGATGCCAATCCGTTACCTGGGTATTGATATCGGGCAGATCCAGAAGCTGACGCTGATCACCTCGCGTAACGAGGTGCAGGCCACCGCCGTGCTCTACCCGGAATATGTACAGACGTTCGCCCGCACCGGTTCGCGCTTCTCGGTGGTGACGCCGCAAATCTCGGCCGCAGGCGTTGAGCACCTCGACACCATCCTGCAGCCGTATATCAACGTCGAGCCTGGCCAGGGCAATGCCCGTCGTGATTTTGAGCTGCAGGAAGCCACAATCACTGATTCGCGCTATCTTGATGGTCTGAGCATTGTGGTGGAGGTACCAGAAGCTGGTTCGCTCAGCATCGGCACGCCAGTACTGTTCCGCGGTATTGAGGTGGGCACAGTGACCGGTCTGACGCTCGGGACGCTCTCCGACCGCGTGATGGTGGCGTTACGGATCAGCGAACGTTACCAGCATCTGGTGCGAAATAACTCGGTATTCTGGCTGGCTTCCGGCTATTCGCTGGACTTTGGCCTGACGGGGGGTGTCGTGAAAACTGGTACCTTCAACCAGTTTATTCGCGGTGGGATTGCGTTTGCCACACCACCGGGCACACCGCTGGCACCGAAAGCGCAACCGGGTAAACACTTCCTGCTGCTCGAAAGTGAACCGAAAGAGTGGCGTGAATGGGGAACTGCTCTGCCGCGTTAATCTCAGGGCTCCGGTGTCAACGCACCGGAGCCTTTATGCTACACTGCGCACCTGAACTTTTCCCTGTGGTGTACCCGTGGCTCAAAACTCCGTATTTCTTCCTGAACAATTCCTCGCGCAAATGCGTGAGGCGCTTCCTTCTCACCTGTCGTTAGACGATTTTATCGCCGCCTGTCAGCGTCCGTTGCGCCGAAGTATTCGCGTCAATACGCTAAAAATCAGCGTCGGGGATTTTCTCGCGCTGGTATCCCCGTACAACTGGCAACTGACGCCAGTACCATGGTGTGCTGAAGGGTTCTGGATCGAGCGTGATGACGAAGATGCCGTGCCGCTGGGAAGTACCGCCGAGCATCTGAGCGGGCTGTTTTATATTCAGGAAGCCAGTTCAATGCTGCCAGTTGCCGCGTTGTTCGCCGATGACAACGCGCCTGAGCGGGTGATGGATGTGGCCGCGGCACCCGGGTCGAAAACCACGCAGATTGCCGCCCGGATGGGTAACCAGGGGGCAATTCTTGCCAATGAGTATTCCGCCAGCCGCGTCAAAGTGTTGCATGCCAACATCAGCCGCTGCGGTATTCATAATGTTGCCCTGACACACTTCGACGGGCGCGTGTTCGGTGCTGCCCTGCCGGAAGCCTTTGATGCTATTCTGCTGGATGCTCCCTGCTCCGGGGAAGGTGTGGTGCGTAAAGATCCTGATGCGTTAAAGAACTGGTCTGTTGAAAGCAACCTTGAGATCGCTGCTACCCAGCGTGAGCTGATCGACAGCGCATTTCATGCACTGCGGCCAGGCGGCACATTGATTTACTCCACCTGCACACTGAACCGGGATGAAAACGAAGACGTCTGTCTGTGGCTGAAGGGGCAATATCCCGATGCCGTCGAGTTTCTGCCGCTCAACGATCTGTTCCCCACGGCAAAAGAGGCCATCACGCCTGAAGGATTCCTGCATGTTTTCCCGCAGATCTATGACTGTGAAGGTTTTTTTGTTGCCCGACTGCGTAAAGCTGTCGCCGTTGCCCCCCTGCCCGCTCCAACGTTTAAGGTCGGCAATTTCCCGTTCACACCGCTGAAAGGCCGAGAGGCCGAGCAGGTCACCCTCGCCGCCAGAAAAGCCGGGCTTTCCTGGGATGAAACGCACCATCTCTGGTTACGTGAGAAAGAGATTTGGCTTTTCCCGGCCAGTATTGAACCGCTTATTGGCAAAGTACGTTTTTCCCGTATCGGGATCCGTCTGGCGGAAGTTCATAATAAAGGCTATCGCTGGCAGCATGAGGCTGTTATCGCCCTCGCCGGACACGAGAATACGTTTGCCCTGACACATCAGGAAGCCGAAGAGTGGTACCGTGGTCGCGATGTTTATCCTGTCAGTACGCCATCGAATGATGAAGTTGTGGTTACGTATCAGGGATACCCGTTGGGGCTGGCTAAAAAAGTGGGCTCACGACTGAAGAACAGCTATCCGCGTGAACTAGTGCGAGATGGTCGGCTGTTTACCGGTAACGATCGCACCGCCTGAAAAAAAGCGCATTTTTTTACTGGCGATTTCGCTCTCCTTGTCTACGATCAAAAATGGATGACCGTACTGGTCATACCAGATTTTGACAATCGACCCGGAGAGCAATATGACGAAAACCAGCGTGCGTATTGGCGCTTTTGAGATTGACGACGCAGAACTGCGCGGCGAAATACAAGGCGATCGAACGTTAAGTATTCCCTGCAAATCCGACCCGGATTTGTGTATGCAACTCGATGCCTGGGATGCGGACATCAGCGTCCCGGCAATTCTTGATGGCGAACACTCTGTCCTTTACCGTGAGCATTACGATAGCAAAACTGATGCCTGGGTCATGCGCCTTGCCTGACCTAAAGAGAACCCGCCCGAAGGCGGGTTATTTATTATTGCAGTTGTGCCAGCGTAAAGTAACCGTCAAAAACAGCCCCCGTGTCGATATAGTGTAAATTATCAAAATCATACCTTCGGTCGACAGGCGTATGTCCGAACCAGAAATGATCCGCTCCGCGAATTCCCTGCCCTTTACCCACCATAAACCCCATCAACCGATCGCGATCCCATAATACGCGCTGGGCGCTTACCGGTTTTTGCCAGCGGTATTCCTCCGCAGGATAATCAGCATGGGCGATCACATTCAGGCCATTTGCACAGGTGATCTCGATAATATGCGGCAAACTGCGACAGGCATTGAGCAGCGATAGCGCCAGCTGTTGCTGGTCACGTTCAAGGCGTGCAAACCACATTCCGCCATTCATCGTCCAGAGCGAAAAATCATTATTATCCAGGCTGTCGATTGCCATTTGTTCATGATTGCCGCGCACCGCGCGAAACCATTTTTCATTGATTAGCCCCAGGCATTTAACGCTGTCAGGACCACGATCAATCAAATCCCCGACGGAGATCAGTAAATCCTCATATGGATTAAAATGACGACGTTTCAGTTCATCCATCAGCCACTGGTAACAACCATGAATGTCGCTAACAACCCAGACGTGACGCCACCTCCCACCTTCTAATCGCTGATACATAACACCTCCTGTAGCGAGTATAGTTGCACCAGACTTATCCGGAGAGACGCAATCCAGCAGTGCTTTCCACAAAGCTAAACAAACAGTAAACTAAGGATAAATAAATATTTCACCAGTATTAATCCAGTTTTGCATGCCCCCTAAAATATGCAATGCATAAAATTTGAGGTTTTCCCGTGTCAAATACGCGCCTGCAAGACGATGCAGCACATTCGCATCGTACCCATATCATTTCCGAACTGGTGAAAGGTCAACTCGTCCCAGGCCCTATCTGGCAAAAACGCGAGTATCGACTTAAATTTCTATTACGTTCGCTGCTTTTCTGGTCTTCAACGCACCGAATGCTCGATGCGCTGGCCCGTCGCGACGATTTTGACCAACTTCTGGCCTCGCAAATCACGCTGCCAAGTAAAACCCATCGTCAGTATCTGATGCGTGGCATGAATGCCAACGCGCGTGCCGACGCTATCATTAGTCATTATCAGTGGATTGACTCTCTGAAAGATGCCGGGCTGGTCAACGCTTTAACTGGCCCCCAGGAGCAATCTATTGTTGAGTTTCATGCAAAAGATGGCGTGAGCTATAACGTCAATGCCATGAACGCCAGTAAAGCGGAGCGCGAAGGCGAGTGTACGCTGTGGCTGCGAGACAATGAAAATACCCTGCTTGCGAGCGTGACCTTTTGCGTCGCCCGGGAAAACGGGGAATATGTGCTGGTGATTGGCGGTCTTCAGGGACCTCGCCGCAGCGTATCCCGTGATGTGATCAAGCAGGCAACACGAGCCTGCCACGGCCTTTTCCCTAAGCGAGTATTAATGGAGGTGCTTTTCCAGCTTGCAACACTCTCCGGTATCAAAGCGATTTATGCCGTCAGCGATGAAGGGCATATCTTCCGTGCTCTGCGTTATCGCCTGAGTAAAGGCCGTCATTTCCACGCCAGTTACGATGAGTTTTGGGCCTCTATCGACGGTCAAAAGCGCTCAACATTCAGCTGGCAACTGCCCTTGCAGATGGAACGCAAATCCCTTGAGGAGATTGCCAGTAAAAAACGTGCCGAATATCGCCGTCGCTTTGAACTCCTTGATGAAATTGAGGCATCTGTTAAATCGCGCTTCTAAGCACTGCATAGGCTTTCGCTGACTGCGCACAAAAATTTAACAAAACAGGCAAAAAGGGCTGGACTTCCGCATGCTGTGTTGTGTTATGTTTTAGTAAGACACACACAGTGTGCACGCTGTAAAAGAAAGAAGGCGTTGGATTTATTCGTTTACTTTCATACAGATAAAAAGAGACCGAATACGATTCCTGTTTCCGCTACAACCAGCCCTTTTTGATATAATTCATATAGTTACATGTCAGAAACCCGTTAAATACGGGTTTCAATGCTTACCAATACATCTATTCAAGATCAAACCGTTGCTATCTTTTTCGAGTGAGCGACGAGTGAACTTCGGGATCGCTTTGATCCGAAAACATCCCCTCTTTTGCGTAGCTCCTTCCAGTTTCGAAACACACCTCTTTACGCCTTCCATTAGCATCAGCATAATCGCCGCGAATCCGTTTGTAAGACTTACCTGGTGCGCACCTCTTCTTACATCACTGGACAATCATCGAACTCGCCAGAGCGAGCATCGTTGATGCTGTACGTGATCACTCCAAACACCGGACGAGATGTGTCTGATGCTTCATTCTTATCAGGCAGCCTCTCCCGCTTGCCGTTCTCAAGATTTTCCAGATGCGGTTGTGGGTGAGTACGGTAGCGCATAATCCTGAACTCACCATCAATAGCACACACAAGCAGAGAACCGTCTTTCGGTGTCAGTGATGAATCGACGATAAGCATTGCGCCCTTCATGATCCCAGCACGCAGGTATGTTGTGCCGGCTATCATCATGTATGTGGCTGATGGATGAGCGATAAGACGCTTATCGAGAGATATGCGCTCTTCAACGTAGTCTTGCGCAGGACTTGGAAATCCCATGATGCACCTCCGATAGTTACTGTATATGCATACAGTATTATTGATCGGTGGCGTCGATCAAGTGTATGTAACAAAAATTCGCGCCCTTTACGAATGATGATTCTTGGCGCGACATCATCTTACGTGCTAATATTTTTTCATTTTCAAGTGGATAAAGATGAAAAGTCTAAACTCACAATACCTGTCAAGGATTGACCATCTTCGTTTTTTTGCAGCAACATTTGTTGTTTTTGTTCATTCTTATACGGCATTCGGAGGAAAAGAATCGAACAATCCATTAATAAATTTCATGCTCGCTGGTGATACGGGAGTTACGTTATTTTTAGTGCTTAGTGGTTTTCTATTCACCATAATATCTGATGGAGGGAAAAAAGATATTTCTTATAAATCTTTTATCTTCAATAGATTTATACGTATCTTCCCACTCCTTTCTGTAGCATGGATTACTGCCATGTCTCTATCGAGAGGTACCGCCACATTTTCTGATGCGTTATCCTTGTTCCTTTTTTCAAATTTGCAATCGTCCCCATTATTAGCACATTTTGGCCAAACCTGGACTATAGCGGTTGAGTTTCAGTTTTATTTAATATTCCCGTTCCTTGCTCTTTTTCTTAACAGATACGGTGTGAAGTATATTGTGTATCTGTCTCTTTTTTGGCTTGCGTGGAGAGCCATGATAGTAGCAATCTATGGCGGGGAGCTTGGATCGGATTCATATCTGAATAATCATTATTACTACTTAACAATGCTTGGACGATTTGACCAGCTATTAATTGGGATGGTATTTGGATATCTATATATAAACTATAAGGATAAATTCGCTAATCCGATCTTTATCATCGCCAGCTCTGCAATTGTCTTCTTTTCTCTTTTGGCGCTAAGATCTGAAGGTCTGTGGTACATACCAACACCATATGTAACCTCTTTATCATATCTGGAGGCTTGTATGTGGGGTGTTTTTGTACTTTCTTACTTGTCGTCAAGCATAAAGATACCTTACATCATAGACAATGTGACCTGCTCCCCGTTGATTAGTACACCCCGATGTTAGTAATGTCTTCATAAGCCACATGAGGACATCCCCATGAAGAAGCGTTTTTCCGACGAACAGATCATCAGTATTCTCCGCGAAGCCGAAGCTGGGGTACCCGCCCGTGAACTCTGCCGCAAGCATGCCATTTCCGATGCCACGTTTTACACCTGGCGTAAGAAGTATGGCGGTATGGCGGTGCCTGAAGTTAAGCGCCTGAAGTCGCTTGAGGAAGAGAACGCCAGACTCAAGAAGCTGCTTGCCGAAGCCATGCTGGATAAAGAGGCGCTTCAGGTGGCTCTTGGGCGAAAGTACTGACGACAGACCAGAAGCGGGAAGCCGTGATGTTGATGTGTGATGCGACCGGTCTGTCGCAACGTCGTGCCTGCAGGCTTACAGGTTTATCCCTGTCGACCTGCCGCTATGAGGCTCACCGTCCGGCTGCTGATGCGCATTTATCAGGGCGCATCACTGAGCTGGCACTGGAGCGCAGGCGTTTTGGCTACCGTCGTATTTGGCAGTTGCTGCGCCGTGAAGGGCTTCATGTTAATCATAAGCGCGTGTACCGGCTTTATCACCTCAGTGGCCTGGGCGTAAAACGCAGAAGACGTCGTAAAGGGCTGGCAACAGAACGTCTGCCGCTGCTCCGTCCGGCGGCGCCCAATCTGACCTGGTCGATGGATTTCGTCATGGACGCACTTTCCACCGGTCGCAGGATCAAGTGTCTTACCTGCGTCGATGATTTCACAAAGGAATGCCTGACGGTCACTGTTGCCTTTGGGATTTCAGGCGTTCAGGTCACGCGTATTCTGGACAGCATTGCACTGTTTCGAGGCTATCCGGCGACGATAAGAACTGACCAGGGGCCGGAGTTCACTTGCCGTGCACTGGATCAATGGGCCTTTGAGCATGGTGTTGAGTTGCGCTTAATCCAGCCGGGCAAGCCAACGCAGAACGGATTTATTGAGAGCTTTAACGGACGATTTCGCGATGAATGTTTGAATGAGCACTGGTTCAGCGATATCGTTCATGCCAGGAAAATTATTAATGACTGGCGGCAGGATTATAACGAATGCCGCCCGCACTCCACGCTGAATTATCAGACACCGTCTGAATTTGCAGCGGGCTGGAGAAAGGGTCATTCTGAGAATGAAGATTCCGACGTTACTAACTGAGTGTTGTATCTAATCGTGGGGGCAGGTCAAATGCATTATCTAAGCTTGGTGAAGTAAGCTTTTCTGAATACATATTGCACGGTGTGGTTCTTTACTCATTCCATAAAACATTCGGAATTCCGAGGTTTGTTGCAAATGACAATATCAATGCTGTAATTAACTTTCTAATTCTACTTCCTGCAATTCTCGTCTTTTCCAAGATATGTTTTGAATTGATTGAAAAACCATTTCTTGGATTTAGAAAGAGATACGCGAAATAAGTATGAGCCCTCCAGGGAGGGCTTTTTCTGAAAAAAAACTTTTACACGGGCTCAAAAAAACCGCATTCTTCATCATCGCAAAACCACCACTTCCCATTCAGATAATCTTGCTGATGCATTGTTGAGCCGCATATCGGACAGAATTTCACGGTAGAGTCCTGCTGCTGCAGTATCTGTTGTTCTTCGTTTGATTGTGTTTCCATGATGACCACCTTATACAGGATATTGTAATTTTGCAGCAGCGATATCTGATACGTACTTAGCTTTTCGCTGGGTAATTTGATCTCTAACGGCTTGCTGCTTAGTTTGCCCTGATGGACCATCACTTACCATTGCTGCAACGTATGCATCATTTAACTGACCTCTGTCATTTTTATATTCTGATGCAAGCCGCGCAAGTGCGTCTGAAAGCAATACGCTATTTGGCACTGCTGGCTTGTCAATCCATGCAGGCATGCCATCAACAACTCCAAGCATCTTCCCATCTGGCGGCATTGCTCTGTATGTTTGGAAAAGGCTGTCAACAACGTCTACCGCATCAGACAAATTCCACCCGGCAGATTCATAATCTTGTAGCATCGATTTTGGGAAGAATGAAACATGCAATGCTGACCATACGTAATTATTCATATCAACTCCCAAACGCCAGATAATATACAGTATATGTACCACTGGTATTCGTATAAATGTTAAACCTGTCGTTTCCTGGAATGTATGTGTTAAAAGAGACTGTGTTTGCATACAAGCCATTACTAACTAATGTGACAACAACACTTGAGCAGGAATTTGGGAATGGCACTGGAAAGAAGACGCCATTCCCTGTAGTACCAGAAGCGATTCCAGATGCGTTGCCACCCATCATTACCATGCCGCCTGGCAATTTGTACCAAAATGCCGATGATGTCGACCCGCTTAAAAAAGAACTCATATCGGGAATTTGTGAGGAGCCTGTACCTACGTTTCTTGTAGCTGTTGTTCCAAGCCCCAGGACGCTCCTTAATCCTGATGCATCTTTTCCACTAAGAGTGGTGAGAGTTGCATCCAGAGGCTGGGCACCAACGTCAGCCGCTGTAGGTTTCCGCCTGTCATGATAAAGCTCGCTTATCTCAGAGGATCCACCAAAAACCTGACGACCTAGAAATGCTCTGAACGCTCCACCAAAAACCTGACGACCTAGAAATGCTCTGAACGCTCCACCATAAGCAACAGCAATCTGAGCCCATTCAGTAGGTGTGGGACCACCGGCCTGCATTAGGGCGACGCTTACTGGGTACAGGTTATTTGCCTGGTAAGGTTCATACATGAACCCACCAACATGGCTGCCACCCCCTGCGCTCCCCTGAAGGCTTCCACCTACCCCATAGTCTCCTTTATGCAAAATATCGGAGAGCCCAAGATATTTTAAAATATCGGCAACAGTTCCTTTACCAATAATATCTCTTCCAACTGATGTTAGATCTGTTTGGGAAGCATTATCCGTCCCGATGAAATATGGTAGTTTGTTTACCCCAGTAGGAAGAGCAGCAAGAGACGTAAGAGTAGCGTCAAGGGGCTGAAAATTATTAAGGATGTAGCCCAAAGTTCCTGCAGTCATCATATTTGCTGCAATGTCGTTTGCAGACCATGCTCTCGCGGTTGTTCCTTCCTGTGCACGATCGATTGTCATGGTGTCACCGGAACGCGCTGTGACATGAACGATTTCTGTTATTTGCCCTGTTGCTGCATCTACTAAAGTAAGCTTGAAAAAACTAGTACCAGAAACTGGTGCTGGAAACAATGCACCGGTACCGGTATTTACAGTCATTGATGTTGCACTGGAGCTAATGCCTGCTGCCAGCACAGTTTGCGCATTGTTAGCTGCTAAAAGTGTGAGTGCCATTTATCCTCCGGGATACGGGCAATAAAAAACCCGCGCAATGCGGGCTCTTAGTGTTAAAATGAAATTAAAATTAACGAGGATTTCTGAATGAAAAACTTATCAGTGTCTATTTCTAAATTTCTTCTGGCATCTGTAGGTGCGATTACAATATTGCTTTCAACTTTCCTTATATTTTTAATTTTCGATATGTGGATTAAGGAAGGAATCCCACCTTTCGAGAACATTAAATTCAGCATTGCTGTTTTCTTTACAGTTATCATGCTGCTTGTTATATGTCAGTGCCTTAAACATTTTACTGACATGGAAATTGATAGTCGAAACAATACTAACCAATGATAGTCACGCTCACTGGTTGATAAAACGGCATGTGTAGCAACCCGCTGTCAAAGGCCTGTTTGAAGAGAGCGGCATATTCATAATTGTCGCTATTTATAAGCAGGCTATTCTTCTGATTGTATGACCGTGTATTGAAAGAAAAGCCATTAAAAATAGTGGCATCGGTTAGTTTTCTGTATCCCTTAATTATTGATATGCTCGCGCCCGCCCCAGAGAAGAGAACTGAAATACTCCACCGCTGATCATTAACGACATCGACACCGTCAATGCCAGTCAAGAACCTCATGATTCGGCGCTTCAGCCATGGGATGGTGAAATAATACCCATCACCTTTGTAAAAATTCCAGGTCATGATGCGTTTAAACAAATCATCAGAAACGACAACCTGATCAGACTGATTAACCACCTTTCTGCCATTGAATGGCAGCTGGTTAAACTGAACGGTGTTGTATGAACCGAAAACGGATTGCTTTCCACTGACAAGTACCGGCGGCTTGACGCCATAAATCCCCCTGGCAATCCATTTCAACTGATCGCCAGCATTGTACCCCCCGACAAAGATCGGAAGGTTGGCTTTAATCATCCATGAATAAATATCCTGAGCCATTGTGTTATACGCGGTGACGAACGCCTGTAGATCATCATCGTCGTTATACTGCGTATACAGGTATGATTTAATGATATCTTCCAGCATGTTATATCCCGTCGACAATTACCCCATTCGAGGCTATGTACCAGTAACTGTATGGGTCACCGCTGATTATATTTGTTCCGGAATCGACTCCTGTGATAACACCATTTACCGTAACAATAACGTTCAGTGTTGAAATCAGGCTCATATCCAGCGTGCTGTTAATCGCCTGAAGAAAAACATCCTTGACGTTATTGATATTCATCGGCTTTCCGGCAAATATACCGTTCACGTAGTCGATAACTGGCTGTGATACCAGTGAGGCGATAGTCGCATCCGTCAGGTAGTTAGCACTTTCCGTCGCCCACTCAAACTTTATTGTCACCAACTGTTGAAGCGGGATCACGAAGGGAATGACGTAGTTGTCAGGCCAGTCATTGATCGTAAAGACATTATTCCTCAGGTTCGGGGTGACAATGCCTCCGCCCGTCCACGTGCCGGATGAAGCCGTGTTTATGCCGATGGAAAAGGTATGCGGACTCAGAACGGTAATGGTAAGTGGCACGTTATTGACGCCGCTCATTCCGGTGACGCCGGTGATATTAATAACTTGCCCAGTGCTGAATCCATGGGTGATGTCAGTCGTGATAACGCCAGGGTTTGCATTGGTAATGCCCGTGACATTGAGGTCCGTGCCTTTGAGCCTGCTGATGTCTCCTGCTGATTTATAAATGGCTCCTGCCATTTCATAAATATCGCCACCGCCGCACATTACAATCCATGCATTGCCGCTCTGAACGACTGAAACCAGCCGGGCCTGAACATTGCTCAGGTCGGTTAATTTCTGGCGGATAAAGCCAGGATACCCCTGAACGGTTGACATCTGGCCTTCCCAGACGCGCTCGCGAAACTCGTAATCAGTTTCTTTCGCACCGCCTGGCGTACCGGAAACAGGGTTGGTACAGGTCAGGGTAATATCCGACGGCAGACTGGTAAGGATCTGGTTAACTGAGCCCACAGGAACAGCCCACGAACCCGTATTCGTTGCAATGGCTGTTACCATCGAGCTGACACCAGAAGACAGGACCACTGTCGCATCGGAGATCTGGTAGGTATACGTTCCGTCGCTGACCAGAAAACCCTGCGGGATAACGAATCCAGCCGGGCCAGAAAACGTAACCGGAACGGTAGTTTCTCCTTGAGTTTTTTGTGGGCTGATACCTGACTGCTGAGCCAGAAGGTTCAGCATGTACATATTCGCCTTCAGCGGACCTACGGAGTTGATTAGGTCAACGCGGATCTGATCGGCAATGAGCAGCGCGCCAACGTCGGTACCAACGATATCCTCAATCAGAGAGCCTGGGAGATCTGTCGTGATGCCTGGTGATAATTCTGTGGCTCTTGAAACTAAGTCGGCGCGCAGCTCTTCGGATGTTTTCGGCACTGGCCCGGCTGCGTCATAGCTAACGGACAAATCACTCATACGTTCACCGTTGTGATAATTTTAGAACCGGCGTTCGTAATCGCCGAAATGTTGTATACAGGCGGGTCATCACTCACAAGGGCGATCTGCAGCGATGAAAAATACGGACTAAATTGCCGCTGAAGCCTGTCGACATAATAGGTGGGTAGCACCTGCTGAATGACCGAGCTCTGCGCCGGAATGCCATTATTTGCAAAAAATGGTGACTCCTGCGGCGCCAGCTTCAGATTCTGGATCAGCGTCGTAAGATAGATGGAGTCGTTGAAGCCATTTTCATCCGGAACCACCAGCACCCACTTACCATTTGCATCTCTCCCGTAGGTTCTCATTGTGTGATATTCCCGTTGAAAGTGGTGGTTGGGACCCCAGTATTTGAACCGCCATTACCGTTTGAATGCTGATGAGAATTCACCCATGCAACCAAGGCGGCCCAGCCGGTATGCATAATCTCAGGGCTGGTGCTGGCAGTTGAATCCTGCAGCTTTCCGCTCTGGCCTGTAATACTCCACATTCCCTGCGTAAGTGTTAGCACCGTGCTGCCGACTGTTACCTTAAACAAATCGACGGCCGCAATCGTCACGCTTTCAGGCGTTAACAGAAACGTCGTGTTGCTTCCCTGGTCCCGGATAGTCACACCCTCAGGACCGTAAATAGTGACAACGTTCCCGTCGACGGCCTCCCATTCGGTGTTACTGATCGGCAGGTATACCAGAGCGCTCAGGTTGGCCGGCGGGGTCAGGTCAGCAATACCGCCGCCCTGCCCGCTTACGCCCCCAAGATAGGTGTCGGCAGGAATGACAATGCCTTTGTCCCCCGGCTGCATCGGATATCGGATGTACTGCGGGCCGAAAAGTGGGATCGTGACATTCGGGAAAACGTATGGCGTGTCATGTAGCTCGAAAGACACGGTGACCATGTTTCCCTGCTGCTCAACAATGCTGGCCGGCAGGATTTTCCCGGCCGCCTGGAACGCCTCATTAAACTTCTGCTCGGCGAACCTGTTCATGTTCCTGCCGAAATTAAGCTTCTGGTCAACACTCATTTTGTCTTAACCGCCTCCGCCGGGTATGCCTCAATCACGGTGATCCACGCTTCCGCTGTTGGCTGCCTGCTGTTACCCAGCAACCTTACCGATTGAACGACGAATTCACCGTTGAAAGCCGAGTCATCGCGAAACTGCGAGTAGGAAGAAGCCTGAATCATTGGCCTGGACTTTTCCGGCATAAGGATATGGTCACCAGTCTGCAGGTCTGCGCGCATGACGCAGATGACGCTGACAACGCCAAAACTGATCCACGTTGGCTGGCCGATCAGGTCATTGAAATTTATCTGGACAGGATTTTTACTCCTTTCCGTCGCGCTGGTTTTCGATCCCTGATCTGGATGGTTAGCGTAATCGTTATCCCATACCCGGATTTCGTTGCCGTTGACTACGGCAATTTCCACGCCCGTATAGCCTGGGTCTTTGATACGCGAGAGGGAAAATGCTCTCAGGTTTTTTGCCAGCTCAGCGAGGGAACCGCAGAACATGGGGCGATCGTAATTCAGCGTCAGCCTGTCACTGATGCTTATGTTCGGCGTAAAGCCGCCCATCGTCATGACACATTGTGTCAGCGCAACGGAGAGTTTCTGCCCCATAGACCATGGCATTGTTAGCTGGAGAGGAACCATTTGCCCGCGGTTCGTGGTGTTAACCGGCCCAGCGACAATAATGAAGTCCAGCCTCAGCTCTGTGCCCTGCCAGTTACCGAAAACCTGAAAAATGGTCCCCTCAATGGCAAGCTTTTTATCCCACACTCCCGCCAGCGGCAGACCTTTCGACATCCCCGCAAAGATCTGAATTCGCTTACCATAGAGGTTCTGTCTGGCCTGCTGCATGTCTTTTGGGCCTATACCCCATACAGTGAGATGGGTTTCCCCTGCTGGCGTGGATTCGCCAAATCGCATGATGTCGAACTCGACCATCAGCGCGCCTGGGTTATAGACCCCATTCTTCAGGCTGGTATATTGCTGGATTAGGGTGTCGCCATCAAAAATGTTAATTTCGTAATAGCGCATCAGCTCGTTACCTCAATCTGCCCGTTTTTTTCACGCCAGATCATGGTCGTCGATGTGAACACCCCATTCAGGAGGTTTATTCCACCAGAAGATGTCGACCCAACAACGGCAGTATTCAGCACCGTGTTTCCGGCGCTGTTGGTGATCAGCAAATACCAGCGCTGCCCGGCGATGTTCCATTTCATCTGGCAGGTGTAGACCGTCCCGTCGAGAACCGGCGAGAACGTCATGCTCTTCCTCTCAAGCCCGGTAAACGGGTAATTGACGGTGCTCATATGCCAAATACCCCCTGCAGCTTGCCGATCACGCCCGTTATCGCCTCTGTAACCGATCCGCCAAGCGATGTGTTACCCAGTGCACTGACGGTGTTTGTCCATGCGCTGCTGTTATTCTGGTCACCACCATCGATTTTGCTGAGGAAACTGTTTACTGCCTGATCAGCTGCAGTTTCGCTAATCAGCGGCTGCTCGAAATCCCAGAGCCATGAGCGCTGAGGCAGAGGATCATTACCGGTTGAGCTGTCCTTAACAGTTTTCAGAATGCAGTTGTTGTAGATGATTGACGGCGTGGCCACGATGTAAGTCCCGCCCAGGTTGGCATGCGCCTGAAGCACCGCCTGCAGCGCGCTCAGCGTTACCAGCTTGGTCATGGCTCCGGTATTCTCGTTCACTGGCGCATCCATCATCAGGCTGACCCTCAGTGGCTGTGCAAGAAGCGCGTTAGCTGCGACAGTCTGGTTAGCGAACGGATAGCGAGCGATGTCATAGTCAACCATCGTTGCGCCCTGAACAGGCCGCCAGTGACAGAAATATTTATCAAGATCGGTAAGGTTGATTGCCCCACCAATCAGCCCGGTCACAAAGCTGGCGCTCTGGGTGAGCGCGACTATCGGCAGCATGCCGCCGGGTATAGCATCCGCAACTCCATTGCAGAGGATAACTGGGGATATTTCAAAGCCAAGACGGTACAGCTCGCGAGTAAATGCCATTATTATCGAACTCCGAGTTGAGAGCTGGAAACAACGGCATTTCCGCCAGTGTTGTTATAAACGACCATCCCAGAGCCGTTCCCAGTAAGCCCTCTGTCAACAATCTGTTGCAGCAGTTGGTTGGTCTTGTTCGTGTTTTTGGCAACCTCTGAATTGTCGCTGCCGTTTTCTATTGCTGGGGTTTTACGTGAACCCTGCATTTCCGCGTACTGCTCTTTAGCGCTTAGCGCAGGAACTCCGTAAATCTGCTGGTATTTTTCATTAACCCTTCCTGGATATGCGATGTTCTCGGCACTACCACGCCTGACTCCGCCGTTGTAATACCGCAATGCTTCCTCCAGATCACCACCAGCATTTTTGTTAGCCCAGTTCATCCCGTCACGCAGAACTCTTGCCCCAGCCATGATGTTATCGTGAGGATCGAATGGCTTTTCTCCCGGCTTGAAGTTGTCTGGCATAACTTGCATTAACCCTTGCGCGCCAGCCTTGGAAACTGCGTTTTGGTCCCATGATGACTCAGCCGCAGCCAGGGCCTTTAATAGCTTCGGATCAACGTTGTATTTTTTAGCCGCCTCTTCGAAATACTCATCGTATTGAACCGGAGCAACTCCCGAAGCCAGTTTTAACTTTTTCAACCAACCGGGAACGTTCGGATCGCTCTCACTTCCAGGAACATAATCAGGGCCGCCGTTCGGGTCGTGGACAGTCTGGTTGTTAAGCATTGGCGAGGAGGCCGCCATAAACTCACTCACGCTGGCTTTGCCAGTGAATAGGTCAATTACTCTACCTATCGACTGACCTAGCCTACGCAGGCCATCCATAAAATCATCAACATCTTTGGCGAAATCAGGGGATGCGAGATAATTTCCAAATTTCTCAATCCCCACCGCCAGGCTATCAATCCATTTACCCAGTTCAGGTGACTGCAACACGGTATCAATGGCGCCAGCCAGCGCATCAGAGAGTTTGCTCAGCTGCGGGGTGAGCGGGCCGAGCCCGCGCACAAACGCATTTCGAATACTCTGGCTACTGTAATCCAGTTGGACGTTGAAATCCTGCCACTGCCGCGCCTGCTGATCGGTGATCTGCAGTAACTTCGCATCCTTCTGCGCCCGGCGCTCCATCGCATCTATTTCTTCATCGCTCATATTTTTAAAGCGATTCAGGTCATCCAGGCTGAAGAAGTTCGTCAGTCCGTAGGCGTTAGCCCCCTGCAGGGTGCTGCCGTTTTTTACAAAGATGTCTCGCGCATTGCGAATCATCTGCGGCAGGAGTTTGGCCGGGTCCTGGTCAGGGTTGTTGATCCCCATAGCCTGGAATGTCCAGCGCCTTGACAGATCCATCTGGCTGTCGCGGATAGCGCCCAGCGTTCCCGTCGGGTTGCCAAGCGCTTTCTGGTAGTTAATGGCTGTCGAGTCCAGCGCGCCGATGCTCGTCCCGATCCCGAGAGAGGTGAAACGCTGGGACCCGGTCGTGGCCGCCAGCCGGTTAAGCCCGAAAAGACCGCCGACACCCAGCACGCCGGTGAACAGGCCGACAATTCCACCCCATGACAGCAGGCTTGTGGTTGCATCCCTGATGTGCCCGGCCAGCGATTTCGCGTCCTTCGTGGCGTCACTCAAAAAACCCTTTGATGAGCGAGTTTTCTTGTTGAAGTCTTCCTGACTCTTGTTGGCCCTGTCCAGACTGTCGGTAAGCCGCTCAAGGCCGCTGTTTATCGACAGAATCGCGCTTGCCCCCTCAGAAAAGGCTTTAGCCAGTAGGTCGCCCTCTGTTTTCGCTTTCGCCGTCTCTTTGGTGGCATCAGTAGCACCATGCGCCAGCCCTCGCCATGCTTCAGGGAGTTCCTCTAATGCAGCCTGATATTCTTTAAACTTCTCCATAAACGCGACAAACTTGTCGTCATTTACGTCAATATCGACAATAGACTTAGCCACCATTGAAGGAACCCCTGTCTTTTAGCGCGGAAATAATGTAACGCTGGCGGTACTGCGCCGGGCTGGCGAACTCTTCGCCGGTAATTTCCCTGATCACCCGCCAGAAACCCTCGTTAGACGCCCAGTCTAGGAGGGTATGTATGACGTTTCCGGCTGGGCACTCTGGGTCTGGATATCGGTAGGCGGATTCGACGTCAGCAACGAATCGCGGAACGCCGTAACGCTCAATGATTCGAGTTGCCCACCGAACATGCCGATCACTGATCCCACTGTCGGCGCTATCAGCTGTGCTTTCTGAATGGCAGAGGAAACCATAAAAAAAACCACCTCACCTTCAACTTCGCGGTATTCGTCAGGGGAGATAATCCCCTGCTTCATCGCGGCGTCGAATGATGTTGTTTTCCAGGTTCCACCGTCATTCCAGACCACAGATGTAAGGCGCTGGATCTCGTCAACGATATTTGGCCCGTGCTGCCCGTTATCAGCATTGAGCTCCTGCTCGCGCTTGAGCTTTTTGCGGAGCATCATTGCGGCGACGCGCGCCGCGCCCAGACCGCCGACCTGCGAGATGAAGTTGGTAAAGAGGTTGCCCAGCAGCAGGCAGTGCTCCTCCACCACCTCATACGGGAACGGGGTTACATGCAGGTACACGATTGACCCGTCTTCCCGGGTGATGTTTGTTACCAGGTTGAGCTTTTTGTCAATTTTCACAATCAGACCCACATGTTGTCGTTAGCCAGGATGTATCCGCTGATGGTCACCACGTACCCGGCATCCATGCCGGTAAACGGCAGTTCGTTGAAGTTCACCAGATAAGCGTTAAGCACGGTGAAATTGCTCAGCGTGTTCGCGTCCGGGGTGATTACAACCTCGCCCAGTGCCGTATCGGTGGCGAAGCGGTTTTTGTAGCTGTCGCTCAGGCCCTGGGTGCGCAGCAGATGGACGGTGACGGTCACCTGCTGATATGGCGCCTGGCTGCCTACAGTGCCGGTAAGCGTCGGGATAATGTCCGTCGCCGGGCCATCAGGACGCATGCTGATGGCGTCCTTGCCAAGATAAGAGGCGGTGATGTTCAGCGCTGGCACGTCAGTTACCGACACCGCGCCGCGTACACGATTGAGGAATCCCTGAGGTACTAATGGGTTTGCCATTTTTTACGCCCCTACAAAGTTGGTTACGTTCACGTTAAACGTGATGGATTCGAAGCCGCGGCGCGGCGTCATCACGGCGCTCAGGCCGTTATATTTGCCAGCGGCGTAATCGGACGGATTCAGGCTGGTGTAATTCGCGAACGGCACGGCGTTAATCACCGCGTTACCAGCATACGTGCCTTTCTCGTATTCGGTGTTGAAGTCCTGCTGAGTCAGGCCGGTACCAATCACACGCCCCAGGATCAGGCCGTAACTGATACCGTTGCGCAGCGTCTTCAGCGCGCGGCGCTGCAGGCGGTCGATACCGTTCTGCTCGTAGTACAGCGGGTTAACATTGGTGTTTGACCCGTTGATGATTTCGTTGGCCAGGTCGAGCTCGAGGTTGATTGCAGTCCACGCCACGGAATACCAGTAGTTGAACGGATTGCCGTCCAGCATGTGGCCTGCCACCAGCATTTTGTTGCTCAGCCCACCTTCCGCGGCGGTACCGACGTAGTTGATGCTGTTGTCCTGGAGCTGCTTTAGCAGCGTGCCATTACCTTCGACCGGATACTCTGTAACCCCGTAACCAAAGCGGTACGCCATTGGCGGTACCATGTTTGATGAGCCAGGATCGTTTGCCAGAGATGACTGGAACGGGAACGCCATGGAAAACTCACCAGCGGGGATGTTTGTTGACTCCACGCCTGCAAGAACAGATTTGTTTTTGGTGGCGACCCACGCCGGATAGGTGGCAATCGTGGTGGTAACGAAGAAATAAACCAGTGACGCCGGACTGGTATACAGACCTGTCAGGGTTTTAAACGTCGGCTCGCCATCCCACTCGCGCGGCACCAGGTACGAGAAGAATTTCTGGTAGGTGTTACCCAGAGAGATATCCTCATCGATGAAGTCGGCCAGTGCAGCCACAGCAGCAGCAACAGATACGTCACCGAGCTCCAGCACATAGACCGCGCGGGTAGTTCCCTGGGACCAGAACGTGGTGTTCATCTCGATGATTTCGTTTGCCGCCACTGTTTTCACCGTACCCATGACTGTTGCCGTGCCAGGGTCTGTCGCCAGCGGATAAGTGAAGGCGGTAGAAGTGGTCACAGTGGCGGTTACGGCGCGGTTATACGCTGCTGGAGTAACGCCAGAGACTACCAGCGGGATAGTATCTCCAACATTCCAGCCATGCGCCGCTGAAAGGGTTACCGTGACCACGCCGGTTGCCCAGGTGATCGTTGAAATAGTTTTAGCCGGTGAGGTGATATCCTTCAGATCGTCTTTCGTCGTCAGGAGCTGATACTCACCTGCAGCCAGGGTTGTTCCGCCCATGGAGATCATCGCGCCGGATTTGAGCAGCTGAGAGGGCTTCGGTGGGTTAGTCACCGAGACGTTAATGTTAACAATTGCCATTTATTTATTTCTCCGGGTACATGCTGCAAATGCATGCGCAGATGATGTGCACCGGGCGGAAATGGTGTGATTTCGTTAGTTTCGATGATCGCCTGCCGCCTGACCTCGCCTATTTCAAGAAGCGCATTCATTTCGACGAAGAGCTGGCGCGCGAAATCGAGTCTGAGGTTAAGAGCTTCCTTGCAGATCTGGAATCTGAAATTCAGAAAATCACAGAGCGTGCAGCATGAAACGCACACCCTTTTACCGCAGACCCGGGCGAACCGGGCAATTCTCCGGCCTTCGTGAGCGCTTTATCTGGATGATTCAGACGCGTGGCCGCCCGGTAACAGGCAGCGAAATCGCCGAGAAGTTTGGCGTAACGCTCATCGAGTTTAACAGGGTGGCCAACGGCATCACACGCGGATCCGGACAGATAGCGCAGATAGTTGAGTCGGAAAAGTGGATCAACGAGGACGGCATCTGCGACCGGACTTTCGACCTCGTCACGAAGCCAAAGGTCATTACACCACAGGGTAAATCGCGGTTGTTCACCCGGCGCGCCATAGAGCAATCGCAGGAAGGTAGACGGCAGGAGTGCATTGCGCGTGCCGCCCGCCGTCGTCGCCTGATTGCTCAGGGCCTCTACATCGACGAAATGGAGTCAGTGCTATGAAAGCGTGGTCACTCGAAGAGCTTGCGCTGCTGTGGCGACACTCAAACGCCGAAGTCGCAGAGATTACCGGCCGAAGCATTGAAGAGGTCGGAGATAAGCGGCTGCAAACCAATATGGAGCGTAATGGCTGGGATGTTAACGATCCGGAGCGGGAGGATATATGACGGATTTCACCGGCAGCAACACTCCATCGGATCAGCGCGATCTCTGGCGTACTCCACCAGCCCTCTTCGCTTCCCTTGATGCTGAGTTTTGCTTTCAACTGGATGCCGCCGCGGCGCCGCATAACGCGCTATGCTGTAAGTTCATCACCGCCGAGCAGAACACGCTGCAAACGCCCTGGGCTGATTACATGAGCATTCCAGGATACATCTGGCTGAACCCGCCATACAGCGATATCACACCGTTCGTTAAGAAGGCCGCCGCCGAGAGCGCCAACCAGATCGGCACGGTCATGCTTGTCCCAGCTGACACTTCGGTTGGCTGGTTTAAGGAGGCTATCCAGACCGCCAGCGAGGTTCGCTTAATCACCGCTGGGCGGCTGGCATTTATCAACCCGGTTACCGGTAAGCCAGTCAGTGGCAACAATAAAGGGTCGATGCTCATCATCTGGCGACCTTACCCGCGGACACACTGCCACTTCGCAACTGTGGACCGGGACGAGCTGATGGCTTTCGGGGCGAAACTTCTCGCCCGCCGGGAGGCCGCATGACGCCAGCAAATGAAAACGCTATCCGCGCCGCCTGCCGCCGTTGCACCGAAGAAATCCAGCAGGCCATGCGCAAGAAGCCAAAGCCTAACTGGAACGAAACGGTGCCTCCCATCATCAACAAGCATCACAAGAAAATTGAAGCTTTGGGAGTAAGCCTCCTGGAGTTCATCGTATACACAGGGCGGCTTAATCGTCGCTTCGGAGCAGAACAATGACAACAGAATTTAAAGCCCTACCCGTCGAACGCGACCAATACGGCTACTGGACTCACCCGCTTTACGATGAATTTTGCGATGGCCGCGAATCCATTTCGCCCATTGAGTTCAACGCATGGCTGGAGAAGAACGGCCTCGAGTGGAAAGTGATTTATCGCGATGAGGACGACGCTGATCCAGATGTTGACGGCTATGACATTTCGGCGTGGCAGCCAGAAACACCCGCCGGTTGTGGTTGGTTTGTCGGTTCAATTCACGACACTGAAGATGGCGCGGTATGCATCTGGCTGCGGCACGCTGGCGGCGCCGCATGAAGGCACTAATAACCCGGGAGCTTAAAGCTCCTTTTTTATTGCTGGCGTTTACCTTCGCCCGAATTAATCGACAGTTCCGGGAGCATTGACCATGGCCGACATCATCGATACCGCAGCAGAGATTGAAGAGCTTCAGCGTAACGCTGCCCTTTCCGCTCACCGGCTCAACCGCAACGCCGTATCAGCTGAGCATTGTGCGGAGTGCGACGAACCAATTCCCGAGCCGCGGCGCGCTGCCGTTCCCGGCTGCAAGACATGCGCGGAGTGCCAGGGTGTTATCGAATTGAGGAATAAGCAAAGGGGGATCCAGTGAAAGAGCGTGGAATGATTTTTAATGGCGAGATGGTGCGCGCCATCCTCGACGGCAGGAAGACGCAGACGCGGCGCATCATGAAAGTTCAGCCGTCTGATGGTTTCCACCCAACGCATAATGGTTACGATCTGGATTTAAACGCACACTGGTACACACCTGGCGTGGTCGATAAAAACGGATACCTGCAGCCTGCAAAGAAAGATGTATTTGGCGTTGCTGATGAGAATGAAGGCTACACCTGCCCGTTCGGTGCCGTCGGCGATCGCATCTGGGTGCGCGAAACATGGGCTGAAGCTGGTGCTGGCGCGCCGGACCTGAAACTTTATCGCGCGGATTACCCTGAGCACGTTCCAACTCATTACGAGAATGTTCCGCCGGCTGATGAAATACTCTGGACGCCTTCGATTCACATGCCGCGCTGGGCCAGTCGTCTAACTCTGGAGATTACCGGCGTGCGTGTTGAGCGACTTAGAGATCTGAGTGAGGACGATGCAAAGTCAGAAGGCATTACGCCGCCTTCCGGCGGGGTTCTTCCCGGATGGGAATATCGCATTAACTTCCGTGACCTTTGGATGAGCATCTACGGAGCCGACAACTGGGAAACTAACCCATGGGTTTGGGTTATCGAATTTAAGGTGGTGCCCAATGTTCAGGATCATCCAGCCTAATACCTGGTACGCCGATCCCCACGGCGCGCCCTGCAAAATCCTCCGCGCTACCCACGAAGTTATCCACTACATCCGCAATGGTCGCACCTGCATAGCCAGCATGGGCCGCTTTCAAAACGAGTTCGAACCGCTAACCAAAGACGAGGCCAAGCGGATCGCCGAAGAAATCGAAACAGCAGAGCACCTGAAGAAGCTGCGCGCCCAGCGCGCGGCGTGAGGAGGGATTATGCGCATCACTATAAATGTTAATTCCACTCTTGATGTGGAGGCGGCCATGGCAGCTCTGCGCCATTTCATCAAAGAGAAGAAGCCTGATGATGGGACGAGCGATGTGTGGGGGATCGGCATTACCGGCGGCACCTATTTTTCAGTAGGCGTAAAGCCAAACGGAAATTACACCGTTAAGCAACAAGAATGAGAAGGAGTAACCATGAAGAAAAACTCAGTGGAACGCCGGCTGCTTGGGATGAACCATTAGCGCAGCAACACTCAGCTTATGCAGTTCGTGTCGTGGCATGTTGCAGCCAAAACGGGAAAACCGGCCCCTGGATGGATTGCTGTGCGAACGCGTAGCTCTGACTTTTGCTATTTCACTGAATGACGCAACTGATAGCCAGTTATGAGCTGGCTATTGGGTGCGAAAGCACTGCTCCGTTATCCCTTTTGCCCGGCCATGCGCCGGGCTTCTTTTTGCCTGATTTCGATTAATCAACACGTCAACGCAGCCTCGCATATAATGCCTGGCGGCTAAGGAGTTCTCATGGCTAAGCTTCTCAACTTGCAGGAATGGGCTGCTGAGGTCTACACGACTCCCCCCTCCATTTCCACTCTGCGTCGATGGACGCGGGAGGGGCGAATTTATCCCGCGCCAGAGCTGCACGGAAAGGAATATAAGGTTCAGCCTGACGCTATCTACGTGGATCCGCGCAAGAAGAACCTGCGCTCTAAACCGAAACACACCAAACTGCCGTCCGGCGGCACCTTACTGGAGAGACTGACTCATGGCGAAAAGGCCAGTACGTTACGACGCTAACCTGCCCCGTAACCTGACCTACCGTAAAAGAGACAGACTTTACAGCTGGCGCAATCCGGTGACCGGGCAGGAGATATCTCTTGGCCGAATTGATCGCAAGGACGCTGTTGCCCAGGCCATTGAGGCCAACAACTACATCGACCAGAATTACCTCCCCTCTTCTCTCCTGGATCGCATAAAAGACGTGCCCACTTTCACAGTGGCCGCATGGCTGGAGCGTTACGAGGTGATTCTCGAGCGGCGCGAGCTGAAACCAAACACGATGAAGGTCAGGCGAAACCAGATCGCCACCATAAAGGAAGAGTTCGGCAAAATTCCCCTCACTTCCGTCACGACAAAGGATATCGCCTCATTTCTTGAATCGTACATTCTCTGCGATAAAAAGAGCATGGCTTCCGGGCTGCGGTCTGTTCTGATGGACATCTTCAGGGAGGCGATCGTAGAAGGACATGTCGACAGGAACCCGGCAGAGCCGACGCGAACGCCGACGCCGAAAGTTAAGCGAGAGCGCCTGTTGCTCGAACAATTCACCATCATCCGCCAAGCCGCGTTAACCCATTCTGACTGGGCACCAAATGCATGCGATTTGGCACTGGTCACCGGCCAGCGAAGGGAAGATATCTCTCTTTTCAGGTTTAGTGACGTCAAAGATGGCAGGCTGTTCGTTACTCAGGAGAAAACAGGTCACAAACTGGCGATCCCCCTTGATTTGAGGCTGGACGTCGCAGGACTTGTATTGCAGGATGTCATTGAACGATGCCGGGTAAATAACCCTTCCGACTTCATGCTTTACTCGCCGGTTCGCCGTGGCGGGAGAAAGCCGGGGCCGCTAACGCCTGACGGTCTTACCCAGGCGTTCGCAGAGATAAGGGATTCGACCGGGTTAAAATTCGGACCTAACCCACCGCCTTTCCATGAGATAAGGAGTCTGGCGAGCAGGCTATATGAAAAGGAGCGCGGAGAAGAATTTGCTCAGCGTTTACTCGGCCACAAAAATTTAACAATGACCAAAAAATACCTGGACGCACGCGGTGCAGAGTATGTTATGGTTTAGACAGGATATGGAATATTCGAGTAATTTTCGGGGGATTTCGTGTTGATACCGAAAAAACCTTTGAGAAACAAATATATAAAAAGAGACCGAATACGATTCCTGTATTCGGTCCAGGGAAATGGCTCTTGGGAGAGAGCCGTGCGCTAAAAGTTGGCATTAATGCAGGCTAAGTCGCCTTGCCTTTTAAGAATAGATGACGACGCCAGGTTTTCCAGTCCACAGCTAAAGCGGCCTGAAAAAAAGCGTAAGAGCATCATAAAAAGTAAAAAACCGCAGTGCTTTCGCAAGCATCTGCGGTTTTTTATTGGAAACCTGAACATTAACAGAGCTTGTCGGCACGCTCGATAAACGGTGCCAGACTCATCTTCTGTCCCGGATGAGCCGGGTCATCAATCTGAATAACACTGATCGGCTGGCCACTGCTCTTACCGCTAGCCACCTGTTGCTCTGCGGTCTCATTTAACGGGTATTGCACCAGCGTACTTGGGTTGATCGCATATAATGCATGACCCGGACGGCAAGTCAGCATTACCTCTTCGCGATTGAAAGCCCATTTGTCTTTACCCACCTCAAAACGGCTGACGGTAATCACCTGCGGTGCAGCCAGAGCACTCCCCGTGCAGGCCAGTAATAAGAGAGAAAGTACTGTCTTTTTCATATGCTATTTAACCTTATCAGAAGGGTTCCCAGGTAGCGAACAGACTGACCGTTGCCAGCACCAGCGTTCCCAGCACCACCTCTGCCTGTGTCATCCTGATAAAAATCTGTTGCGCTTGTCCGGTCTCCGGACGAAACCGTGGCACCAGAAAATACCGATTTGCCAGTGCAATTGCTACCATCAACGCCACCAGCGCACATTTGAACAACAAAAACTGCACGTAGTCAGACTGCCATGGGATCTGGATGCCAGTGATAAACAGCGTGTTGATAATGCCAGTGAGCAGCACACCCGCAACGGCATAATGGCCGACACGCGAGAAACGCATCATGGTGTAGATAGCGGCATTTTGCCAGCGCCCTTTCGCCAGACGCATGCAGAACAGCAGCGGAAGTAATCCGCCAAGCCAGGTTGCGGCACACAGCAGGTGAAAAGCGTGATTAAGACGCTGCAAAGCCCCTGTCGGACCGTCGCTCATCGCCGCGTGCCCTACCCCTGCCAGCAGAATAAGCTGACCCATTGCGAGCAATAACAGCCGTGAACCTTTCAGGGGAGCGAGCCATGCAGCTCCGACAGTAATGGCAGCAAGAATCATTTGCCACAGCCAGACGCTGCCAAACTGCGTCGCCAGCACGCTACGCCAGATCTCCGGGGAAAAGACATCTCCCCAGCCACTACCCATCAATCCCCCCTGAAACACAAACATCAGGAGTGCAGCACCCAGGCTGATTAAAGATGCCACTTTCTGCTGTAACTGGAAACGCCGGGACATCAGGCGGTGGAGTGAGGAAGGCGCAAACCAGACGCTGTAAAGCGCATTGCCAAAAATGAGCATCAGCGCCCCGAAATGGATAAATCGCAACACGACATAAATCAGGGCCAGCATGCTATTTCACGCTAAAGTGGTAGCTGCCTTTGGTTTTATGGCCGTCTACGGAGACCACATGCCAGTCGACCTGATAGGTCCCGGGCGTCAGCGGTTGTTCCAGCGGAACCGTCAGCTGAGCGTTGTTCTTTTCGTCTCGTTTAACCGTACCTGTTTTCATAACCTGCTTTTGTGCATCCGTGACCACGACCCCACTAAAACCAGGTTCGATACCTTCCGAAAAAATCAACGTAAGGACCTGGGGTGGTGTCACCTGGCTTTCTGCCGCCGGGGTTTGCTGTTTAAGATGAGCATGCGCCAGCACAGAAGGCGTCATGACCAATGATGCCAGAAAGGCAAGCGCGCATACCGCGCGGGAAGTGGTTAGTCCCATCGCAATCATTCCTTTTTGTTATGTCTGTATGCTAAAGAATAACGCTGTATAATAAACGAGTCGAGGATCATCCCGCCTCCGCTTGTCATCATCGTGCAATCGCGGTAACGTTGCCGCCGCATAATAAGGAGAAGGAAATGAAGATCAATCTGGCCACCCTTCCTCAGGACGAGATGGATAAAGTGAATGTCGATCTCGCTGCCGCAGGCGTCGCGTTTAAAGAGCGTTACAACATGCCCATCGTGGCTGAGGTTGTTGAACGTGAACAACCGGCTCATCTGCGCGACTGGTTTCGCGAAAGATTAATTGCCCACCGTCTCGCATCGGTCAACCTTTCTCGTTTGCCCTACGAGCCTAAAGTTAAATAAGCTTAAAAAGTCGTTACACTTCCTTACGCGGAATATGCCAGGATAAGAAAACCCTGATTAATCTAGGTGTATTCTTAAAATCCCTGCGACTCAGTGTATAAGGAAGTCACGATGTCACAATGGAATATTGCCGCAGCCCAGTATACCGGGCAGCATCACAGTGTGGATGACCATGTTGCGCGCCACCTCTGCTTCATCGCCGAAGCAGCACGCCAGCAATGCGATTTGCTGGTATTTCCTGAACTTTCATTAACGGGCTCGGGCACAACGGTATTACCTCCTCCCCCCAGTGATGCGCAGCTTGAACCCCTGCTTGACGCCGCACATTTTTACCAAATCACCCTCATTGCCGGGCTCCCTCTTGAACGGAATGGTCAGCGCCAGAAAGGACTCGCGCTGTTTACGCCTTCCAGCCAGGATATTCTGCGCTACCCGCAGGGGAGCGGTGCAAGTCTGGTTCCGGGAGATAAACAACTTAGCATCATTGATGCGCATACCGATTCACCCAATCTCGATTCACAGGCGGCGCTGTTTACCAGCTGTCAGTCTGTTGTTGATTATCGCTGGCGGCAGTCCATCAGCACCCTGCAGCGCTTCGCACATAAATATGCGATTGCCGTGTTAATGGCTAATGCGTGTGGCGGCAGCGCGTTATGGGATGAAAGAGGCCAGTTGATTGTCCGCGCGGATAAAGGCGAGCTCTTGCTGACCGGCACGCTCGGCAGACAGGGTTGGCAAGGCGATATCATTCCTTTAGGCTAAGCGTTTTAAGCTCAGGAGTTTTCAATGCTGCGCGTCATCGATACCGAAACTTGCGATCTTCAGGGCGGAATTGTGGAAGTGGCCTCTGTCGATGTGGTAGACGGTAAAATCGTCAACCCAATGAGCCATCTGGTGCGCCCTGATCGCCCCATTAGCCCGCAGGCTATGGCAATCCATCGCATTACCGAATCAATGGTGGCGGATAAGCCGTGGATAGAAGAAATTATTCCACACTATTACGGTAGCCCGTGGTACGTCGCGCATAACGCCAGCTTTGACCGCCGGGTGTTGCCCGAAATGCCAGGGGAATGGATTTGTACTATGAAGCTGGCGCGTCGCCTCTGGCCGGGGATCAAATACAGTAATATGGCGCTGTATAAGTCCCGTAAGCTTAACGTCCGTACACCTGAGGGGCTTCACCATCACCGCGCGTTGTACGACTGCTATATTACCGCCGCGTTACTCATTGATATTATGAATATCTCTGGCTGGACGCCGGATGATATGGCAACGATCACCGGTCGTCCTGCGCTTCTCACCACCTTTACCTTTGGCAAATATCGCGGTAGAGCGGTGTCTGATATTGCGGATAAAGATCCGGGCTATCTGCGCTGGCTTTACAATAACCTCGACAAAATGAGCCCGGAACTGCGCTTAACGCTGAAACACTACCTGGGCGAAGCTTAAGGCTCTTCACCGCCTGGCAGCGTTCCCTGCGCCAGGGCAATCAGGAAGGCATATTCCAGGGCGACGCCTTCATAGGTTTTGAACCGCCCTGATTTCCCTCCATGCCCGGAATCCATATCGGTACAGAGCAGCAACAGATTATCATCGGTTTTTAGCTCCCGCAGTTTTGCCACCCATTTTGCCGGCTCCCAGTACTGCACCTGCGAATCATGCAACCCGGTGGTGACCAGCATGTGCGGATAGGCTTTTGCCTCCACGTTATCGTACGGGCTGTACTCTTTCATATAGCGATAGTAGATCGCATCCTGAGGATTCCCCCACTCTTCGAACTCCCCCGTCGTCAGGGGAATGGATTCATCGAGCATGGTCGTGACCACATCGACAAACGGAACCTGCGCGACAATCCCTTTGAAGCGATCGGGACGCTGGTTGATCACCGCCCCCATCAACATGCCGCCCGCGCTGCCCCCCATCCCAAAGCAGAGATGCGGATCCCCGTAGCCTTGCTCAATCAGCGCATCACAAACATCGAGATAGTCATTGAAGGTGTTTTTCTTTTTCAGGAATTTCCCGTCTTCATACCAGTGCTGCCCCAGTTCACCGCCGCCGCGCACATGGGCGATAGCGAAAACGAAGCCACGATCGAGCAGACTTAACCTACTGCTGCTGAAATCGGCATCCATGCTTGAGCCATAGGAACCATAGCCGTAAACCAGCAGTGGGTTTTTCCCTTTCCGGAAATGCGCCTGGTGGTAAACAAGTGAGACCGGAACTTCCACGCCATCGCGGACAGTGACCCAAAGGTGCTCGCTGCGGTAGTTTTCAGATTCAAACCCTTTGACCTCGGTCTGCTTAATCACCTGACGCTGCCCGGTATCCATATCCAGCTCAAACAACGTGTCCGGCGTGGTCATTGAGGAGTAACCGTAGCGCAACCGAGACGACTCGGGTTCAGGGTTGAACCCAATCCACGTCACATACGCTGGGTCGTCGAACGCAATCCCCACCACTTCCCGGGTTTTACGGTTGATTTGCCGGATACTGGTCAGCCCGCGCTGACGCTCTTCCACCACCAGCCAGTCGGTAAACAGAGTGAACCCTTCCAGCATCACTTGCTCCCGCGCGGGAATAAGCACCTCCCACTTGCGCTCATCGCGCACTTTGGTTTTATAGAGACCAAAGTTTTTGCCCTCGCGATTAGAGCGCAAATAAAAACTGTGCTGGAAGTGATCCAGACTGTACTCATGATCCTTGCGACGCGGCAGAAAACAGAGCGGCTGGGCATCAGGTAGTTCGGCGTCCAGCAGCAAAACCTCAGACGTCGTCGCGCTGGCGAGGAAAATAATCACATAGTGGCGTGAGGAGGTTTTATGCAGGCTGACATAAAACGTTTCGTCTTTCTCTTCATAGACCAGTTCGTCATCGGCAGAACCCGTCCCTACGGTATGTCGCCACACCTGATAAGGCAGTAGCGTGGACGCATGCTTTTTGACGTAGTAGACGGTCTCGGAATCATTCGCCCAGACAAAATCCGGGGAGACATTTTCCAGCATTTCAGGATACCAGTTCCCGGTGTCCAGATTGCGAAAACGCAGGCCATACTGACGGCGGGAGAGGTAGTCCTCAGCCAGCGCCATAATCGTGTTGTCAGGTGAAATGGACATGCCACCCAGCGTATAAAATTCGCTGTGGGCGGCGCGCTGGTTGGCATCCAGTAAAATCTCCCACTCATCCCATTCGGCACTTAACACGGGTTGTCGTTGGTAGATGGGATACTCGTTGCCGGGCTCGTAGATATGACGATAGCGATAGCCATTTTTGGTCCAGGGCGCGGAGATATCATGCTGAGGAATGCGCTGCACCATTTCATTCAGCAATTGATCCTGAAGTGCCTGCTGGCTGGACATGACCTTGCGGCCATAGTCGTTTTCCTCGTGCAGGTAGTCGAGCACCTCTGGCCGGGAGCGAGAATCGTCCCGTAGCCAGTAATAGTTGTCTATACGCGTATCGCCATGCGTGGTGATCGCATAAGGAGTACGTCGGGCTTTCGGTGGCATGTCATCATTCTTTTAAGTTTTACACCCTATAAGGTTGGCAAAACCCACGCATGATGCAAGCGAAACAGTGTCGCAGCCGCGACGCTATCCCTGTAACGCTTTTTTTTGTTCCCGGATATCCTGCTCAATACCCTCGCGTACATCCTGCGGGATCTTCAACGCATCGCCGAGGGCATTGAGGTAGCTACGTTCCATAAAGTGGTCGATATCAATGGCGGCACAGCTGAGAAAATAGAGTTCAAGCGCCTCTTCCTCATTCTTCACACTCTGCGCAAGACGCAGTGGATCGAGCGGCTGTTCAATCGCCTGCGCCACCAGGGCTCTGCCCTTCTCTTCAACACCGGCTTCGCGAAGCTGCTGCTCAATCGCCGATCGTTCTTTATCGTCAATATGCCCGTCACTCTTCGCGGCAAAGACCAGCGCAAGGATCAATCGTTCGGTACGCAGATCCAGCGGCGAGGTGTGCTCGCTATAATGCGGTTCATCGCAGTGTGCAGCCCGTACCCTGTCTTTGTATTTATTCCATAGTACGGTACCTGCGATGGCCCCGCCACCGGCCAGCAACGCGCCAGTTCCATATTTTGCCAGCAGCTTACGTGAGGATTTATTCGCGACTAAAAGGCCTGCCAGCCCGCCAAGTGCGCCGGGAACCAATAGTTTACTGAGCCCCTGCTCGCCAGACGACGATGCTTTCTGTCCTAACAGCGATTGCAACTGATTTAACCAACCAGACATGGTTTCCCTCACTTAACGGTGAACATATTTCACAGCGTAAGCGAGCAGGCGTCAGGAAATGTCTGGATGGGCTAAAGATGCGCAAATTTCTTCCCCCTCCCTTAGCCCTGCACAAGACACACGCAAACGTTTTCGTTTATACTGCGCGCATCTTTTTCAGGGGGAATGTTATGACTCGTTTAGGCACTGCGCTGCGACCTGCAGCGACGCGTGTGATGCTGTTGGGATCGGGCGAACTGGGTAAAGAGGTCGCCATTGAATGTCAGCGTTTAGGTGTGGAAGTGATTGCCGTAGACCGTTACGCCGATGCTCCTGCCATGCACGTCGCCCATCGTTCTTATGTGATTAACATGCTGGATGGCGATGCCCTACGGGCACTGATTACGCAGGAGAAACCCGATTTCGTGGTCCCGGAAATTGAAGCCATCGCCACCGATACGCTGATCGCTCTTGAACAGGAAGGCCAGCGCGTGGTGCCCTGTGCCAAAGCGGCAAAACTGACCATGAACCGGGAAGGTATTCGTCGTCTGGCAGCGGAAGAGCTGGGGCTCCCCACGTCGAGCTATCGGTTTGCTGGCGATAAAACCGCATTCCTGCAGGCTGTTGAGGAGATTGGCTACCCGTGCATCGTTAAACCCGTGATGAGTTCCTCCGGTAAAGGACAGAGCTTTATTCGCGACAGCAGCACGCTGGATAAGGCATGGGATTATGCCCAGCAAGGTGGTCGTGCCGGAGCGGGTCGCGTGATTGTCGAAGGTGTCGTGAAATTCGATTTCGAGATCACCCTGTTGACCGTCAGCGCCATTGATGGCGTCCATTTCTGTGACCCAATTGGCCACCGTCAGGAAGATGGCGATTACCGTGAATCATGGCAGCCGCAGCAGATGAGTGCCCTGGCACTGGAACGTGCGCAGGCGATCGCCCGTAAAACCGTACTCGCGCTGGGCGGCTATGGCCTGTTTGGCGTAGAGCTTTTCGTCTGCGGAGATGAGGTTATTTTCAGCGAAGTCTCACCTCGCCCGCATGACACCGGCATGGTGACGCTGATTTCGCAGGATCTCTCTGAGTTCGCCCTGCACGTGCGCGCTTTCCTCGGATTGCCTGTTGGTGGCATCCGTCAGTACGGCCCGGCCGCTTCCGCAGTGATCCTGCCGCAATTAACCAGCCAGAATGTCACGTTTGATAACGTCGACGGCGCAGTAGGTGCAGGGTTACAGGTGCGTTTGTTCGGTAAACCGGAGATCGACGGCACGCGTCGTCTTGGCGTAGCATTAGCCACCGGGGATAACGTAGAAGACGCCGTGGCGAGAGCGAAAACAGCCTCCGCAGCTGTTAGCGTAAGAGGATAAAAAAACGGGCCGAATGGCCCGTTTTTCATGCTGCGTATAACTTACTGCTGCGCACCTTCAACCGCTTCACGAGCCAGTTTAGTAATGCGATCCCAGTCGCCCGCTTCCAGCGCATCCGCCGGAACCAGCCATGAACCACCGATGCACAGCACGCTTTTCAGTGCCAGGTAGTCACGGTAGTTAGCAGGAGAGATGCCACCCGTCGGGCAGAAACGAACCTGAGCGAATGGACCCGCAATCGCCTGCAGCGCTTTGGTGCCGCCGTTCGCTTCTGCCGGGAAGAATTTGAACTCTTTCAGACCGTAGTCCATACCCAGCATCAGTTCAGATACGGTGCTAATGCCAGGGATCAGCGGAATGGTGCCTTCGGTTGCCGCTTTCAGCAGAGACTCCGTCAGGCCCGGGCTGATCGCAAACTGTGCGCCCGCTTCAGTCACTTCCGCCAGTTGCTGTGCATTCAGAACGGTACCCGCACCGACGATGGCGTCCGGCACTTCTTTAGCGATTGCGCGAATAGCATCCATCGCGCAGGCAGTGCGCAGGGTGACTTCCAGAACACGAACGCCACCGGCAACCAGCGCTTTCGCCATCGGTACCGCATGCTCCAGTTTATTTACCACGATAACCGGCACGACAGGGCCAGTGGTCATGATTGCTTCTGCACTTGTTTTCCAGTTTTTCATCAGTGTCTTCTCTCGCCAGATCGTTAAAATCAAGTCGTCTTAAAACGTAATACAGGTTGCGCCCTGCTCAGCACCAGAGAGTTTCTCACGCAGCGCACCAAACATTTCGCGCCCTGTCCCCACGCGCGATGCGCTCAGGTCAGGAATATGTGGCTTACGTGCCGCCAGCTCTGCGTCATCCACCAGCAGGGTTAACTCACCTGTCTGACCGTTTACGCGGATCATGTCGCCGTCACGCACTTTCGCCAGCAAACCACCGTCGTAAGCTTCAGGTGTCACGTGGATGGCTGAAGGCACTTTACCGGATGCGCCAGAGAGGCGTCCATCCGTCACCAGAGCAATTTTGAAACGGCGGTCCAATAATACACCAAGTGGCGGCATAAGTTTATGTAATTCTGGCATCCCGTTGGCCTTTGGCCCCTGATGGCGAACGACCACCACGCAGTCTTTATCCAGAAGACCGGCGTCAAAGGCAGGTAATACGTCGTGCTGGCTTTCGAACACTACCGCCGGTGCTTCGATAATCTGATTCTCTTCCGGTACGGCAGACGTCTTCATCACCGCGCGTCCGAGGTTGCCGCTGAGCACTTTGGTACCGCCATGAGGAGAGAACGGTTTGTCGATGGTGGCGATAACCTGTGCATCAAGAGAGGCATTCGCCCCTTCGCGCCAGTCCAGCTCGCCGTTATTCAGCCACGGCTCCTGGGTGTAGCGTTGCAGACCAAAGCCCGCCACGGTATTTACATCTTCATGCAGCAGACCGCCTTTCAGCAGCTCGCGCATCAGCAGCGGCACACCACCTGCGGCCTGGAAGTGGTTAATGTCAGCCGGGCCGTTCGGGTACAGGCGCGCCATCAGCGGCACCACAGAAGAGATCTCGGAGAAATCATCCCAGTTAATCAGAATGCCCGCCGCACGCGCCATGGCCACCAGGTGCATGGTGTGATTGGTTGACCCCCCCGTTGCCAGCAACGCGACGATACCGTTAACGATGACTTTCTCGTCAACCATTTTGCCCATTGGCATCCATTCGTTGCCATTACCGGTCAAACGCGTCACCTGACGGGCAGCAGCTTCGGTCAGCGCCTGGCGCAGTGGTGCATCCGGCTGGATAAAGGACGAGCCCGGAAGCTGCATCCCCATGAACTCTACGACCATCTGGTTAGTGTTAGCCGTACCGTAGAAAGTACAGGTTCCCGGCGCATGGTAGGACGCGGCTTCTGCCTCCAGCAGCGCCTGACGGTCTGCTTTCCCTTCTGCGTACAGCTGACGGATACGCACTTTCTCTTTGTTTGGCAGGCCGCTTGCCATCGGGCCGGATGGCACGAAGATCGCAGGCAGATGACCAAACGACAGCGCAGCCATTACCAGGCCCGGGACAATCTTGTCGCACACGCCGAGATACAACGCGCCATCGAACATGTTGTGTGACAAGCCAACCGCTGCAGACATCGCAATCACTTCGCGGCTCAGCAGGGAAAGCTCCATTCCGTCCTGACCCTGCGTCACGCCGTCGCACATCGCCGGAACACCGCCCGCCACCTGGCCCACGGCATTCACGCTGTGCAGCGCTTTACGGATGATATTGGGATATACCTCATACGGCTGGTGCGCGGAAAGCATATCGTTATAGGAAGTAATGATGGCGATGTTGTTACGCAACATGCTTTTCAGCGAGGCTTTATCATCGGGTTGGCAGGCGGCGAAACCGTGTGCCAGGTTACCGCATGCCAGCTGAGAGCGGTGGACGGTGTTACTTTTAGCTTGTTCAATCCGGGCGAGGTAGGCCGAACGGGTCTCTTTCGAGCGTTCAATAATGCGCTGTGTTACGCGTAACAATGTCGGATTCATAAATGCTCCTCTAATTTATCTGTCCGTGCTCAGGAGTTTACAAAGTCGCTGGCAGTTGTTAACAACGCTGAAACGCTTGCTGTCCGGAGCTCAGGGGCAAAATCACTTCCGGCAGTGTAATAAAAAAAGCTCCGCGGGTGAATCCACACGGAGCTTAAAAGTTTAAAAATTATGCCACTAGCTGTGTTAGATCATGTTACCGGTAAAATAACACTTTCGAGCTAGAGGATGATCTTACTCAAACTCGTTCCAGGAGCGGCCATCGCGGGTGATCATCGCCACGGACGCGACTGGCCCCCAGGTGCCTGCCTGATACGGTTTAGGCGCATCCTGATCGGCTGCCCAGGCTTCGGTAATGGAGTCAACCCATTTCCAGGCCTCCTCCACTTCGTCGCGGCGCACAAACAGCGCCTGGATACCGCGCATGGTTTCCAGCAGCAGGCGCTCATACGCGTCTGCAAGATGCGTCTGGTTGAAGGTTTCGGAGTAACTCAGATCCAGTTTGGTGGTCTGCAGGTTGTGTTTGTGGTCAAGACCCGGCACTTTGTTCAGGATCTGAATATCAACCCCTTCGTCCGGCTGCAGGCGAATGGTCAGTTTGTTCTGAGGCAGTTCCTGCCAGGACTCTTTGAACAGGTTCAGTTCCGGGTTTTTGAAGTAGACAACCACTTCGGAGCATTTGGCTGGCAGACGTTTACCGGTACGCAGATAGAACGGAACCCCCGCCCAGCGCCAGTCGTCGATATCCACGCGGATAGCCACAAACGTCTCGGTGTTGCTGGACTTGTTCGCGCCCTCTTCCTCCAGGTACCCAGGCACTTTTTTGCCTTGCGCAAACCCGGCGGTGTACTGACCACGAACGGTCTTCTCACGTACGTTAGAGCGGTCGATACGGCGCAGTGACTTCAGTACTTTCACTTTTGCATCACGGATGCTGTCAGCCGTCAGGTCAGACGGTGGAGACATAGCAATCATGCACAGAATTTGCAGCAGGTGGTTCTGGATCATGTCGCGCATCTGACCGGCCTGGTCAAAGTAACCCCAGCGCCCTTCAATCCCCACCTCTTCCGCCACGGTGATTTCCACGTGGTCGATAGTGCGGTTGTCCCAGTTGTTCACAAACAGGGAGTTAGCAAAACGCAGCGCCAGCAGGTTCAGGACCGTCTCTTTACCAAGATAGTGGTCAATACGGTAAACCTGGCACTCTTCAAAGAACTCGCCTACCTGATCGTTAATTTCGCGGGAGGTTGCCAGCGACGTACCCAGCGGCTTCTCCATCACCACGCGCGCCGGCTTGGCGTTCAGTTTGGCTTCACCCAGACCTTTGCAGATGGCACCAAAGGTGCTTGGCGGCATGGCGAAATAGTTAATGGTGACACGATTTTTCTGATCCAGCATGTCGCCCAGGCGGGAAAACGCACTGATGTCGTTCACGTCCAGGTTGCAGAAATCAAGGCGTCCGCTCAGCGTATCCCACAAACTTTCATCGATTTTCTCTTTCATGAACGTTTCGAGCGCTTCACGAACGACTTTGGTATAAGCGTCCTTGTCCCATTCGGCGCGCCCTACACCCAGGATACGGGTATCTGGATGAAGTTGGCCTGCTTTTTCCAGTTGATACAGGGAAGGCAGCAATTTCCGGCGTGCAAGATCGCCTTTCGCGCCGAAAATGACCAGGTCACATGCCTGGGCTGTTTGCGTTACCGCCATGTCATTCTCCTCAGTTGGATCACCTGGTACTTCTGCCAGGTATCGTTGTAATTTTATTACAATGCACTGTACTGCTTTTACGTCATTCCCGAAACCATTAGCGCTTATCGCCACGTGCTTTACCGCGATTTTTCGCCATTCCGGTGCTTTCGGGGATGCAATGACGCAACAACCGTCGATTCTTTGCGCAACAAGGGCCCGGCAAAACCCGACGCCGATCAAGTAATGAAAAAAAACAACAACATTATCTTGTCGACTGTTACCCTTTATGGAAGCCACAGGGGTAATATCGGCTAAATCGAATCACGATTTCACCCATTTATGAAATCGTTTACACCCATGAGCGTCATGTTAACAATGAACATGCTGGAAAAAATCCAGTTTCAACTGGAACACCTTAGCAAATCCGAGCGAAAAGTGGCCGAAGTTATTCTCGCGTCTCCCGCTCAGGCGATTCATTCAAGCATCGCCGCTCTGGCGCAGGAAGCGAGTGTCAGCGAGCCAACGGTAAATCGCTTCTGCCGTAGCCTGGAAACGCGCGGCTTTCCTGATTTTAAACTGCATCTGGCACAAAGTCTGGCAAACGGCACACCTTATGTTAATCGTAATGTGGATGAAGACGACAGCGTTGATGCCTACACGGCGAAAATTTTTGAGTCAGCGATGGCCACACTTGACCACGTCCGCCAGTCTCTGGATATGAGTTCGGTAAATCGTGCGGTGGATTTACTCACCCAGGCCAAGCGGATTGCCTTCTTTGGTCTTGGGTCATCGGCAGCCGTGGCGCATGACGCCATGAATAAATTCTTCCGCTTTAACGTGCCGGTTATTTATTCCGATGACATTGTGCTGCAACGCATGAGCTGTATGAATTGCAGTGAAGATGACGTCGTGGTACTGATTTCGCACACCGGACGTACCAAGAGCCAGGTAGAACTGGCCCAGCTGGCGCGTGAAAACGATGCCATGGTGATCGCTCTCACGACGGCAGGGACACCGCTGGCCCGTGAGGCCACGCTGGCGATTACCCTCGACGTACCGGAAGACACCGATATCTATATGCCGATGGTCTCCCGTCTGGCGCAGCTCACGGTGATTGACGTGCTGGCGACCGGTTTTACCCTACGAAGAGGGGCAAAATTCAGAGATAACTTGAAGCGTGTCAAGGAAGCGCTTAAGGAATCGCGTTTTGATAAAGAATTGCTTATAAAGAGCGATGTTCCCTGATAGTTGATAACAAAACGTCACGAATAATGACGATGTAACGATTTACGGCATTCGGTCCACTCTCTGCCGCCTTGCGGCAAATGAAGGCCGATTCAATGTTCACGCAACACCAAAGTTGTTTCAGTCAACGGAGTAATACATGTCCAGAAGGCTTCGCAGAACCAAGATCGTAACCACCTTAGGCCCGGCCACCGATCGCGATAATAACCTCGAAAAGATTATCGCCGCAGGTGCCAACGTGGTGCGTATGAACTTCTCTCACGGTACGCCAGAAGACCATAAATTACGTGCCGATAAAGTGCGTGAAATCGCAGCAAAACTGGGGCGCCATGTTGCCATCCTCGGCGATCTGCAAGGTCCTAAAATTCGTGTATCGACCTTTAAAGAGGGAAAAGTTTTCCTCAATATTGGCGACAAATTCCTGCTTGATGCCAACCTCGGCAAAGGTGAAGGCGATAAAGAAAAAGTCGGGATTGACTATAAAGGCCTGCCGGCTGACGTGGTGCCTGGCGATATCCTGCTGCTCGACGACGGTCGCGTACAGCTGAAAGTGCTGGAAGTTCAGGGCATGAAAGTGTTCACCGAAGTCACCGTCGGCGGCCCGCTCTCCAACAACAAAGGTATTAACAAACTGGGCGGCGGCCTCTCTGCAGAAGCGCTTACCGATAAAGACAAAGCGGATATCGTTACCGCTGCGCTGATCGGCGTTGACTACCTGGCCGTCTCCTTCCCACGCTGCGGTGAAGACCTGAACTATGCGCGCCGACTGGCACGTGATGCTGGTTGCGATGCCAAAATCGTCGCTAAAGTTGAACGCGCGGAAGCCGTTTGCGATCAGGACGCCATGGACGACGTGATTCTCGCCTCTGACGTGGTGATGGTTGCCCGTGGCGACCTGGGTGTGGAAATCGGCGACCCTGAGCTGGTGGGTATCCAGAAAGCGCTGATTCGCCGCGCACGTCAGCTGAACCGCGCGGTGATCACCGCCACTCAGATGATGGAATCCATGATCACCAACCCAATGCCAACCCGTGCGGAAGTCATGGACGTGGCCAACGCCGTGCTGGACGGTACCGATGCGGTTATGCTTTCAGCGGAAACCGCAGCAGGCCAGTATCCTGCAGAAACCGTGGCCGCCATGGCGCGCGTTTGTCTGGGTGCTGAGAAGATCCCAAGCATTAATGTCTCTAAACACCGTCTGGACGTTCAGTTCGACAATGTGGAAGAAGCGATTGCGATGTCCGCCATGTACGCTGCCAACCACCTGAAGGGCGTTACCGCAATCATCACCATGACCGAATCTGGCCGTACCGCGCTGATGACCTCCCGTATCAGTTCCGGCTTACCTATCTTCGCCATGTCCCGTCACGAGCGTACGCTGAACCTGACGGCGCTGTATCGCGGTGTTACCCCTGTTCACTTCGATAGCACCAATGACGGCGTGGCTGCGGCACACGACGCCGTAAACCTTCTGCGTGACAAAGGCTATCTGGTATCCGGTGATATCGTCATCGTGACCCAGGGTGATGTGATGAGCACCATCGGCTCAACCAACACCACTCGCGTTATGACAGTCGAGTAAGTCAGTCTCTGTTAAAAAGCCCTCTCCTTTCAGAGAGGGCTTTTTTTATTTCGTTGGAAAAAGCTCTTTGCGTTTATACGGCTCTTTTTCGCCTGGCTTACGCGTTTTAAGCAGTTTCAGTATCCACGTGTACTGCTCCGCATGCGGTCCCACCAGTATTTCCACCTCTTCGTTCATTCGACGCGCAATGGTGTTATCGTCTGCAGTGAGCAGATCATCCATCGGCGGACGAACTTCAATGCTCAGACGATGGGTATTACCGTCGTAGACCGGGAAAAGCGGAATAACACGGGCACGGCACACCTTCATCAGACGGCCAATCGCAGGTAGTGTCGCTTTGTAAGTCGCGAAGAAATCCACAAACTCACTGTGTTCCGGGCCGTGATCCTGATCTGGCAAATAGTAGCCCCAGTAGCCCTGACGTACGGACTGAATAAACGGCTTGATACCATCATTGCGCGCATGTAGGCGACCACCGAAACGGCGACGTACCGTATTCCACACGTAATCAAAGATCTTGTTACCCTGATTATGGAACATTGCCGCCATTTTTTGTCCCTGCGACGCCATCAGCATAGCTGGAATATCAACGCCCCAGCCGTGCGGAACGAGAAAAATGACCTTCTCGTTGTTGCGACGCATCTCATCAATGATTTCCAGACCTTTCCAGTCAACGCGATCCATGACTTTCTCCGGCCCTTTCAGCGCCAGTTCAGCCATCATCGCCATCGCCTGTGGCGCAGTGGTATACATGGCATCAATAATGGCCTCCCGCTCTGCGTCGCTCTTTTCCGGGAAACAGTAGTAAAGATTAATTTGCGCGCGGCGACGGGCACTTTTGCCTAAGCGTCCGGCCAGGCGACCTATTTTGCCCAGCACAGGATCGCGTACAGAAGCTGGTAGCATCGCAATACCCGCAAATGCATAAACGCCAAGCCAGGCACCCCAGTTACGCGGGTGACGGAAAGATTTTTCAAACTCGGGAATGTATTCAATATTGTTTTTTTGGGTTTCCATGCTGGATCCAGGGTCTGATGACGCAAAATTTTATTCAGATAGTGTAGCGAGGCAGTCGCCCACGCACAAAAGAAAAAGCCGGCGCACACTGACACCGGCTTTTTAAACAACACAGAAGGCTTAGTCTAAGCTCAGCTGCGGCACCACCTCTTTCACCTGCGCCAGGTAATCAGAACGATCTTTACCTGTCAGGCCTTCGGTGCGCGGCAGTTTCGCCGTCAGCGGGTTCACGGCTTGCTGGTTGATCCATACTTCATAGTGCAGGTGCGGGCCGGTAGAACGTCCGGTATTGCCTGACAGCGCGATACGGTCACCACGTTTCACTTTCTGACCCGGTTTGACCAACAACTTGCGCAGGTGCATATAGCGAGTCGTGTAAGTACGACCATGACGCACCGCAACATAGTATCCAGCTGCTCCGCTGCGTTTGGCCATGACCACTTCACCATCACCCACAGCCAGTACCGGTGTACCCTGCGGCATAGCAAAATCAACGCCACGATGCGGTGCAACACGCCCGGTGACCGGGTTCAGACGGCGCGGATTGAAGTTAGAGGAAACGCGGAACTGTTTCGCCGTCGGGAAGCGCATGAAGCCTTTCGCAAGACCTGTACCGCTGCGGTCATAGAACTTGCCGTCTTCAGCACGAATCGCGTAGTAATCTTTGCCCTCTGAGCGCAAACGCACGCCCAGCAGCTGGCTCTGCTCGCGCTTACCCTCCAGCATTTCGCGGGACATCAGAACGGAAAACTCATCACCTTTCTTCAGCTTGCGGAAATCCATCTGCCACTGCATGGCTTTGATGACAGAACTGATTTCAGCGCTGGTCAACCCTGCATCTCGGGCACTGGAAACAAAGCTTGCGCCCACGGTCCCTTTCATAACGCTATTGACCCAGTCGCCCTTCTGCATTTCGCTGGTCATTTTGAAACCGTTTGCAGTGCGTTCGTAGGTGCGGGTTTCGCGGCGAGACATTTCCCAGGTCAGACTCTGCAGATCGCCATCTGCCGTTAATGTCCATGAGAGCTGTTGCCCTATTTTCAAATTACGGAGATCTTTATCTGCAGCCGCCAGCTGGCTGATATTGCCCATGTCGATGCCGTACTGGTTCAGTACACTACTCAGCGTATCCCCGGTAGAAACAACGTATTCGTGGGTCCCTGCGTCGCTCTCGGTTTTATCGTCCAGTTCATCTTGTGGGATAGCTTCATCTTCCTGAGCCGCCTGATCGATAGGCTCACTGGCTTCAGGCAGCAAAGAACGGATTTCGCTCTTTTCGAGCTCTATGGTTTTGATGATAGGGGCAGAACTCGGGTGGTAAACATAGGGCCGCCAGACGGCGACCGCTAAAGTGAGAACTGTAAGCGACCCCAGCATAACGCGATGGGGTCGAGGCAGATTGTTAAATGCCAGGGCGACAGAGCGGGCTATCTGTTGCACGTATTCACTTCCTCGTTAATCTCCTTTCAGGCAGCTCGCATACTGGTTCGCCAGTTGGCTGAGAAACTGCGAATAGCTCGCTTTGCTCAACTGGATATTCGTTCCTAGCGGGTCAAGGGTCCCCATGCGCACGGATGTCCCCCTGGCCACGGCTTCTACGACCGCTGGCCTGAACTGTGGCTCAGCAAAAACGCATGTCGCTTTTTGCTCAACCAACTGTGTTCTGATTTCATGTAAACGCTGCGCACCAGGTTGAATTTCAGGGTTGACGGTAAAATGACCCAGCGGGGTCAGACCGTAGTGTTTTTCGTAATAGCCATAGGCGTCATGAAAAACGAAATACCCTTTTCCTTTCAACGGTGCGAGCTCAGTACCTACCTGCTTATCGGTTGCGGCTAATTGTGCCTCAAAATCCTTCAGGTTGGCGTCTAGTTTGGCTCGACTTTGCGGCATAAGTTCCACTAATTTGTCATGGATTGCAACCGCTGAAAGCCGCGCTATCTCTGGGGATAACCAAAGATGCATGTTGTACTCGCCGTGATGGTGATCTCCATCACCTTTTTCGCCGTCTGCAGCATGATGGTCATGTTCGTCGCCGTCGTCATCCGACCCTTTCATGAGCAACGGTTTCACGCCAGGGAGTTCGGCAATCGCGACCTGTTTTTCGTCAACAATCTGTTTCGCTGACTTCTGCATAAACGCTTCCATTTCCGGACCAATCCAGACGACTAAGTCCGCGTTTTGTAAGCGCTTTACATCTGACGGGCGCAGGGAATAGTCATGCTCGGATGCACCATCAGGGAGCAGAACCTGGGTTTCCGTTACCCCGTCTGCAATGGCAGATGCGATGAATCCAAGCGGTTTAAGCGAAGCGACAACCGCAGCGTTAACATCTTGTGCGGTTGTACCCCAAAGGGCAGCGGATAATGCTGCGAAAAGAAGCGTATTTTTATGTAACATAATGCGACTAATCATCGTAGTGAATGCGTGGAATGTGATATTATAACATTCGTTGACTTCTTCAAGCTTAAAATGACATGACGACATTGGTTTCTCTTGAAAATATTTCGGTCTCATTCGGGCAGCGCCGCGTCCTCTCTGACGTGTCGCTCGATCTGAAGCCCGGCAAAATTCTGACGCTGCTCGGTCCCAATGGCGCCGGAAAATCTACCCTGGTGCGCGTGGTGCTGGGTCTGGTCGCACCCGATGAAGGCGTGATCAAGCGCGAGGAAAAATTGCGTATTGGCTATGTGCCGCAAAAACTTCACCTCGACGCCACGCTGCCGCTGACGGTCAGCCGTTTCCTGCGTCTGCGCCCCGGCACCCGTAAAGCCGATATTCTCCCGGCACTGAAACGCGTGCAGGCGGGCCATCTTGTCGATGCGCCTCTGCAAAAACTGTCCGGCGGTGAAACGCAGCGAGTTTTACTCGCCCGCGCGCTGCTGAGCAGCCCGCAGCTGCTGGTACTGGATGAGCCGACTCAGGGTGTGGATGTGAATGGTCAGGTTGCGCTTTATGATTTGATCGACCAGCTACGTCGAGAGCTTGATTGCGCAGTGCTGATGGTGTCCCATGACCTGCATCTGGTCATGGCAAAAACTGACGAAGTGCTGTGTCTCAACCACCATATTTGCTGCTCCGGCACGCCTGAAGTGGTGTCAATGCATCCGGAGTTTATCTCCATGTTTGGCCCTCGCGGTGCTGAGCAACTGGGCATTTATCGCCATCATCATAATCATCGCCATGATTTACAGGGACGAATTGTCCTGCGCCGGGGAAATGGACACTCATGATTGAACTGTTACTGCCCGGCTGGTTAGCCGGGATTATGCTTGCCTGCGCCGCGGGCCCACTCGGCTCGTTTGTTGTCTGGCGCAGAATGTCCTATTTTGGCGATACCCTGGCGCATGCCTCTCTGCTGGGCGTCGCTTTTGGTCTGTTACTGAACGTCAACCCTTTCTATGCGGTGATTGTAGTCACGCTGCTCCTTGCCGGGGGGCTGGTCTGGCTGGAAAAACGCCCACACCTCGCCATTGATACGCTGCTTGGCATCATGGCGCACAGTGCCCTGTCGCTGGGTCTGGTCGTCGTGAGCCTGATGTCGAACATTCGCGTCGACCTGATGGCCTACCTGTTCGGCGACCTGCTGGCCGTGACGCCAGAAGATCTGATCTCTATCGCCATTGGTGTCGTCGTGGTGCTCGGCATTCTGCTCTGGCAGTGGCGTAATTTGCTGGCGATGACCGTAAGTCCGGATCTGGCGTTTGTTGACGGCGTGAAATTGCAGCGCGTGAAGTTGCTGCTGATGCTGGTAACAGCGTTGACCATTGGTGTGGCGATGAAGTTTGTTGGAGCGCTGATTATTACCTCCCTTCTGATCATTCCGGCAGCAACAGCGCGCCGCTTTGCCCGCACGCCAGAACAGATGGCCGGTGTGGCCGTGATTATCGGGATGATTGCGGTAACGGGTGGATTAACCTTCTCGGCGTTTTATGACACGCCTGCAGGGCCGTCTGTGGTGCTGTGTGCAGCGGTGCTGTTTATTTTCAGTATGATGAAGAAGACGGCAAGTTGACATCGAGGGCGCTGATGCCCTCACCCTGCCCCTCTCCCGTTGGGAGAGGGAATTAAACATTATGGCATTGCCGGTGGGGTAATCCCGAAGTGATTCCACGCCCGCACCGTGGCCATGCGTCCACGCGGAGTACGTTGCAGGAAGCCCTGCTGGATCAAATACGGTTCGAGCACATCTTCAATTGTCTCGCGCTCTTCCCCGATTGCCGCCGCCAGGTTATCCAGCCCGACTGGCCCGCCAAAGAATTTGTCCAGCACCGCCAGTAACAGCTTGCGGTCCATGTAGTCAAAGCCTTCGGCATCTACGTTCAGCATATCCAGCGCCTGAGCAGCTATCTCGGCGGAAATGGAACCATCATGCTTCACTTCGGCAAAGTCACGCACGCGGCGCAGCAGGCGGTTGGCAATACGCGGCGTACCGCGGGAACGCTTCGCCACTTCAAACGCGCCCTCTTCGCTCATTTCCAGCCCCATATAGCGGGCGCTACGGCCAACGATGTGCTGGAGATCCGCCACCTGGTAAAACTCAAGACGCTGTACGATACCGAAACGGTCGCGCAGCGGAGAGGTCAACGACCCGGCGCGGGTTGTTGCGCCAATCAGGGTAAACGGTGGCAGATCGATCTTGATAGAGCGCGCTGCCGGGCCTTCACCGATCATGATATCCAGCTGGTAATCTTCCATCGCCGGATAGAGCACCTCTTCCACCACCGGCGACAGACGGTGAATCTCGTCGATAAACAGCACGTCATGGGGTTCAAGGTTGGTCAGCATCGCCGCCAGATCGCCTGCTTTCTCCAGCACCGGGCCGGAGGTAGTACGCAGGTTGACGCCCATTTCATTGGCGACGATATTCGCCAGCGTGGTTTTCCCCAGTCCCGGAGGACCAAAAATCAGCAGGTGATCGAGAGCATCGCCGCGCAGTTTTGCCGCCTGGATGAAAATCTCCATCTGGGAACGTACCTGCGGCTGGCCAATGTACTCATCAAGCAGCTTCGGGCGGATCGCACGATCCACCACGTCTTCAGCCTGAAGGGAGCCTGCCGATACCAGGCGATCTGCTTCAATCATCCTTTACCTCACAATGCAGCGCGCAGCGCTTCACGAATCAGAGTTTCACTGCTGGCATCCGGTTTGGCGATTTTACTCACCATACGGCTGGCCTCCTGAGGTTTATAGCCCAGTGCCACCAGCGCAGCAACCGCTTCCTGCTCGGCGTCATCATCCGTCGCTGGCGCGCCAGGCGAGGTCAGCACCAGATCGGTCGCAGGGGTAAAGAGATCGCCATGCAGCCCTTTGAAGCGATCTTTCATTTCGACAATCAGACGCTCGGCGGTTTTCTTGCCGATACCCGGAAGCTTAATCAGCGCTGCGGGATCTTCGCGCTCAACGGCATTCACAAACTGTGGAGCTGACATACCGGAGAGAATTGCCAGCGCCAGCTTCGGCCCGACGCCGTTGGTTTTAATCAGCTCGCGGAACAGGGTACGTTCCTGTTTGTTGTTGAAGCCGTACAGCAGCTGAGCATCTTCACGCACCACAAACTGAGTAAAGACAATCGCCTCTTTACCCGCGTCCGGCAGCTCGTAGAAGCAGGTCATCGGCATATGGACTTCATAGCCCACGCCACCCACTTCCAGCAGCACTAACGGGGGTTGTTTTTCAATGATGATGCCTCTGAGTCTGCCTATCACGTGACGCTCCTGCGTTCTGGAAAAATTAACTGCCGACATAATAAAAAAAGGCTGGATAAACATCCAGCCTGATTTTTCATTATCGTAACCTGCCTCGCGCCAGATTGAGCCGCGACTCGCTCATTTGCATCGCGTTCTGGCTGACGTGACAGTGGGTAATCGCGATAGCCAGCGCATCCGCGGCGTCCGCCTGGGGGTTCGCGGGGAGCTTCAACAAGGTTCGCACCATGTGCTGCACCTGGCTTTTCTCCGCGCTGCCAATCCCCACCACCGTCTGCTTGACCTGCCTTGCCGCGTATTCGAACACCGGTAAATCCTGGTTTACGGCAGCAACAATGGCCACACCGCGCGCCTGACCAAGCTTTAATGCCGAATCAGCGTTTTTGGCCATAAAGACCTGTTCGATGGCGAAATAGTCTGGCTGGAACTGGGTGATAATTTCTGTCACACCTGCGTAGATCAGTTTCAGGCGTGACGGCAGATCGTCCACTTTGGTGCGAATACACCCGCTGCCGAGGTAGGTTAGCTGGCGTCCCACCTGACGGATAACGCCATAGCCGGTGACGCGTGAGCCGGGGTCAATCCCGAGGATAATCGACATCACGCGTCTCCCGTTAACGGTTTACACGCTCTCATCAGAGAGTCGCTGCAACCTCATCAGAGATTTCACCGTTGTGATACACTTCCTGCACGTCGTCGCAGTCTTCGAGCATATCGATCAGGCGCAGAAGTTTCGGTGCAGTTTCCGCATCCATGTCCGCTTTTGTTGATGGGATCATAGACACTTCAGCGTTGTCTGCTTTCAGACCCGCCGCTTCCAGCGCGTCACGTACCGCACCCATCTCTTCCCACGCGGTGTAGACGTCGATTGCGCCATCATCGAAGGTCACAACGTCTTCTGCACCGGCTTCCAGTGCCGCTTCCATGATCACATCTTCGTCGCCTTTCTCGAAGGAGATCACGCCTTTCTTGCTGAACAGATAAGAAACGGAACCGTCAGTTCCCAGGTTACCACCGGTTTTGGTAAACGCGTGACGCACTTCGGCTACGGTACGGTTACGGTTGTCGGACAGACACTCAACCATGACCGCAGTACCGCCAGGGCCGTAACCTTCATAAATGATGGTTTCCATGTTCGCGTCTTCATCACCGCCCACGCCACGTGCGATTGCACGGTTCAGGGTGTCACGCGTCATGTTATTAGACAGCGCTTTATCAACCGCCGCGCGCAAGCGCGGGTTAGAAGCCGGATCGCCGCCGCCCAGACGTGCCGCTGTTACCAGCTCACGAATGATTTTGGTAAAGATTTTACCGCGTTTGGCATCCTGTGCCGCTTTACGGTGTTTGGTGTTGGCCCACTTACTATGACCTGCCATAAAAAGTTCTCCAAAAATCGCGCCTTCTCAGGCTGCGTTAATTACAAATTCTTCAATCGCCTGCCGGTTGCTCCACGACTTGGTCAGAGCGGCGGCATCCGCCGCACTGACCCAGCGGTAGGTCAGGTGTTCGGTAAACACAACCTCACGTTCGTGGGGGAGTGCAAGACAGAACCACGATTCCGTATTCCGCTCGGTACCCGGCGCATAGCGATGACGTAAATGGCTAAAAATTTCAAACTCCACCGTGCGCTGACAGTCCTTCAGGGTCAGTTGCTCGCGGGCAACATCAATGGTGACCTCTTCCTTTACTTCACGCGCGGCGGCCTGCAGCGCGGTCTCCCCCTCTTCCAGACTGCCGGTTACCGACTGCCAGAAATCAGGGTCATCGCGCCGCTGCAACATCAGCACCCGCTTCGTGTCTTCTGCATAGATGACCACCAGGACCGAAACGGGCAGCTTATATGTCATATCAGTTTTTCTCTTCCTTCTTCACCACTTCAATGCCCAGCTCGGCCAGAGAGGCCGGGTTAGCAAAACTTGGTGCTTCGGTCATCAGACACGCCGCGGCAGTGGTTTTCGGGAAGGCAATAACATCACGAATGTTATCGGTACCGGTCAGCAGCATGGTCAGACGGTCAAGACCGAAGGCCAGACCCGCGTGCGGAGGCGTACCGTATTTCAGGGCGTCCAGCAGGAAGCCGAATTTCTCGCGCTGCTCCTGCTCATTGATGCCCAGAATGCCGAACACGGTCTGCTGCATGTCACCGCTGTGAATACGCACGGAACCACCGCCCACTTCGTAGCCGTTGATGACCATATCGTAGGCGTTCGCCACCGCGTCTTCCGGTGCGGCTTTCAACTCTGCGGCAGTCATGTCTTTCGGCGAGGTGAATGGATGGTGCATTGCGGTCAGACCATCTTCACCGTCGTCTTCAAACATTGGGAAGTCGATAACCCACAGCGGCGCCCATTTGTTCTCGTCGGTCAGGTTCAGGTCTTTACCGAGTTTCAGACGCAGGGCGCCCATCGCATCGGCAACCACTTTCTTGTTGTCCGCGCCGAAGAAGATCATGTCGCCGTCCTGCGCGCCAGTGCGCTCAAGGATCGCTTCCACGATGTCCGCGTTCAGGAATTTCGCGACCGGGCTGGTAATACCTTCCAGACCTTTTGCACGCTCGGTGACTTTAATATAGGCCAGACCTTTCGCGCCGTAGATCTTGATGAAGTTACCGTAGTCGTCAATCTGCTTACGGCTCAGTGCCGCACCGCCAGGTACACGCAGCGCAGCTACGCGACCTTTGGCATCGTTAGCCGGGCCAGCAAATACCGCAAACTCAACGGATTTAACCAGATCAGCAACGTCCACCAGCTCCATCGAGTTACGCAGATCTGGTTTGTCAGAACCGTAGCGACGCTCAGCTTCAGCGAAGGTCATGATTGGGAAATCGCCCAGCTCAACGCCTTTCACGTCGTTCCACAGGCTACGCACCAGAGCTTCCATCACTTCACGCACCTGCTCGGCGGTCATGAAGGAGGTTTCCACATCAATCTGGGTAAATTCTGGCTGGCGATCAGCACGCAGGTCTTCGTCACGGAAGCATTTTACGATCTGATAGTAGCGATCGAAACCAGACATCATCAGCAACTGTTTGAACAGCTGTGGAGACTGTGGCAGCGCGTAGAATTTACCTTTATGCACGCGGGATGGGACCAGGTAATCGCGCGCGCCTTCCGGCGTGGCTTTGGTCAGCATCGGGGTTTCGATATCCAGGAAACCGTGGTCATCCATAAAGCGACGCACCAGACTGGTGATTTTCGCGCGGGTTTTCAGGCGCTGAGCCATTTCCGGGCGACGCAGATCCAGATAGCGGTACTTCAGACGTGCTTCTTCAGTGTTGACGTGGTTAGAGTCCAGCGGCAGCGCTTCAGCACGGTTGATAATCACCAGATCGGACGCCAGCACTTCAATTGCGCCGGTCGCCATGTCTGCGTTGACGTTTTTCTCGTCACGCGCACGAACGGTGCCGGTGACCTGAATGCAGAACTCATTACGCAGCTCAGAAGCCAGTTTCAACGCATCTGCGCGATCCGGATCGAAGAACACCTGAACGATACCTTCGCGGTCACGCATATCAATGAAGATAAGGCTACCAAGATCACGACGGCGGTTGACCCAACCACACAGGGTTACCTGCTGTCCAACGTGGGACTGACGCAGCTGCCCGCAATATTCTGTACGCATGAGATATCCCTTAATTAGCCGCAGGCTAAATGTCGCCTGGTATGCAGGCTACTATGTCGCAGCTTTCTGTATGTCACAACTGGATGAAAAAAGGCGGCTATTATACTGGAAATTCCGCCGGACGATAAGAGCGAACCTCGGCCTGACGGTCGTTTGCTGCACTCTTATTGCGCATTCTCACAAAAATTAACAAAATTATCCGACCGGTAACAGGCCATCACGTCGTATGGTGTAGCGGAAGTGATTAATTTAACTGGAGTGACTATGTTAACACTCGATACCAGCAAAACCGCGCTTGTCGTCATTGATTTACAGGAAGGGATCCTGCCTTTTGCCGGAGGCCCACACACCGCAAATGATGTGGTCAGCCGCGCCGCTCGCCTGGCGGAAAAATGCCGCACAAGCGGAGCGCCTGTTGTCATGGTGCGCGTCGGCTGGTCCGCCGATTTTGCCGAAGCCTTAAAACAGCCCGTCGATGCGCAGATTGCGGCGCATTCGCTACCGGAAAACTGGTGGACGTATCCGGTCTCACTCGGCAAGCGTGACAGTGATATCGAAGTGACTAAACGCCAGTGGGGTGCATTTTACGGTACCGATCTGGAGCTGCAGCTGCGCCGTCGCGGAATCGACACCATCATTCTTTGTGGCATTTCCACCAACATCGGCGTGGAATCTACCGCCCGCAACGCGTGGGAACTGGGCTTTAACCTTGTGATTGCAGAAGATGCCTGCAGCGCGGCCTCTGCGGAACAGCACCAGGGCAGTATGACTCACATCTTCCCGCGCATCAGTCGTGTGCGCAGCACTGACGAGATCTTAAACGCGTTATGATGTATGTGGGCCTGCCCCAATGGTCGCACCCGAAATGGGTGCGCCTTGGCATCACCAGCCTTGAGGAATATGCCCGACACTTCAATTGCGTCGAGGGTAACACCACGCTGTATGCACTACCCAAAGCAGAGATTGTTGAACGCTGGCGCGAACAAACAACCGATGATTTCCGCTTCTGCTTTAAGTTTCCGGCAACCATCTCCCATAACGCGGCCCTGCGTCACTGCGATGATTTGACCGTCGAGTTCTTGAACAGAATGTCGCCGCTGGCAAACCGCATAGGTCAGTACTGGCTGCAGCTTCCCGCCGTCTTTGGCCCACGCGATCTGCCCGCGCTTTGGCAGTTTCTGGATACACTTCCCCGGGAATTTACCTATGGGGTTGAAGTCAGGCATCCTGCATTTTTTGCCAAAGGTGAAGAAGAGAAAGCGCTCAATCGCGGTCTGCTTGAGCGCTCAGTCAACCGTGTGATCCTCGACAGCCGTCCGGTGCATAGCGCCATTCCGCATAGCGAAGCCATCATTGATGCGCAACGCAAAAAGCCCAAAGTGCCTGTTCATGCCATCGTGACGGCTCATCACCCTATGGTCAGGTTTATAGGCAGCGATAACATGCAGCAAAATCAGGAGATGTTCGCCGTCTGGCTGCAAAAATTAGCGACGTGGGAACAGACCACCACGCCATATCTCTTCCTGCACACCCCGGATATCGCGCAGGCACCTGAACTGGTCGATGCTCTCTGGCAGGCCTTGCAGGCTGCGGTACCGTCCGTGGGCAGCGCCCCCGTCATCCCACAACAATCTTCTCTTTTCTGATATCACCCCCTATCATAGTAAAGTGCCATCTGCCAAAAAACAGGGAGTTTGTATGGTCAGCGCGCTGTATGCGGTATTAGGTGCATTGCTACTGATTAAGTTTTCATTTGATGTTGTGCGCCTCAGAATGCAGTACCGCGTCTCTTACGGTGACGGCGGATTTTCCGAGCTACAAAGCGCTATCCGCGTTCACGGCAATGCGGTCGAATACATCCCGGTGGCGTTAATTTTGCTGCTGTTTATGGAGATGAATGGCGCAGAAACCTGGATGGTGCACATCTGTGGCCTGCTTCTGCTTGCCGGCCGACTAATGCATTATTACGGTTTTCACCACCGCCTGTTTCGCTGGCGTCGTTCCGGCATGAGTGCGACGTGGTGTTCACTTTTGCTGATGGTGCTGGCTAACCTTTGGTATATGCCGTGGGAGTTGGTTTTCTCCTTCCATTAGCGCACAATACGCCACTTTATTTTTCCCGGATTTTTTACGTTATGTCAGATCGCGACACGCTTTTTTCCGCGCCTATCGCCAGCCTGGGCGACTGGACCTTCGATGAACGGGTAGCCGAAGTCTTCCCGGATATGATCCAGCGCTCTGTTCCCGGTTATTCCAATATTGTCTCGATGATCGGCATGCTGGCTGAGCGATTCGTTCAACCCGGCACAAAGGTCTATGACCTGGGCTGTTCGCTTGGCGCGGCAACGCTGTCGGTACGTCGTAACGTTCACCACGAAGGCTGCCGGATCATTGCCGTGGATAATTCCCCGGCAATGGTTGAACGCTGCCGTCGCCATATTGATGCTTACAAAGCCCCTACCCCGGTGGACGTCGTAGAAGGTGATATCCGTGAGATTGAGATCAATAACGCGTCGATGGTGGTGCTGAATTTTACCCTGCAGTTCCTGGTGCCTGAAGACCGTCAGCGACTGCTGGACAAAATTTATCAAGGGCTGAACCCTGGCGGTGCGCTGGTCCTTTCCGAAAAATTCAGCTTTGAAGACGCCGAGGTTGGCGAACTGCTGTTCAATATGCACCACGATTTCAAGCGTGCGAACGGTTACAGCGAGCTGGAGATCAGTCAGAAGCGTAGCATGCTCGAAAACGTGATGCTCACGGACTCCGTGGAGACCCATAAAGCGCGTCTGCGTCAGGCAGGATTTGAGCATAGCGAACTGTGGTTCCAGTGTTTCAACTTTGGCTCCCTGGTGGCACTGAAAGCGGGGGTTCCTGCATGATTGAGTTCGGCAACTTCTATCAGCTGATTGCGAAAAACCACCTTTCCCATTGGCTGGAAACCCTGCCGGCGCAGATTGCTACCTGGCAGCGCGATCAGCAGCACGGCCTGTTAAAGCAGTGGTCAAATGCAGTGGAGTTTCTTCCTGAACTGACACCTCACCGTCTGGATCTGCTGCATAGCGTGACCGCAGAAAGCGCAGAGCCTCTTTCCGCCGGGCAGACTAACCGCATCGAAACGTTGATGCGAAACCTGATGCCCTGGCGCAAAGGACCGTTTTCACTTTACGGTGTGAACATCAATACCGAATGGCGCTCAGACTGGAAATGGGATCGCGTTTTGCCGCATCTGTCCGATCTGACCGGACGTACCATTCTGGATGTCGGCTGCGGCAGTGGTTACCACATGTGGCGCATGATTGGCGCAGGTGCGCATCTGGCAGTGGGCATTGATCCGATGCAGCTGTTCCTGTGCCAGTTTGAGGCAGTGCGTAAATTGCTGGGTAACGACCAGCGCGCACACCTGCTGCCGTTGGGCATTGAGCAACTGCCAGCCCTGAAAGCCTTTGATACCGTGTTTTCCATGGGTGTGCTGTACCACCGCCGTTCCCCGCTGGAGCATCTATGGCAGCTTAAAGATCAGCTGGTCAGCGGTGGCGAACTGGTGCTGGAAACGCTGGTTATCGAAGGTGATGAGAATGCGGTTCTGGTGCCGGGTGACCGTTACGCGCAAATGCGAAATGTCTACTTCATCCCTTCCGCGCTGGCACTAAAAAACTGGCTTGAGAAGTGCGGGTTTGTGGATGTACGCATTGCAGATGTCTGCGTGACGTCAATCGAAGAACAGCGCCGCACCGACTGGATGATTACCGAATCGCTGGAGCAATTCCTTGACCCGGCCGATCACAGCAAAACCGTTGAAGGCTATCCTGCGCCGATGCGTGCGGTGTTGATTGCCACGAAGCCGTAGCCTTTTAGCCGTTGGTGGCCAACGCAGCTGCGGCTTGAAATATGAAGGATAAAAAAAGGCCCCTGTTGAAATTGCAGGGGCCTGGTACAAGCAAGCATCATATTGGGCGACATGATGCGCGGTAAAAATCGGTACGTTGCTACACGTGATGACGCTCAATCAGCGACTTCATTTCCGCAACCGACTCTCCCTCTACACCGTAGCGTGAATACTCATCCGCTTCAGCATCTGTCGACATTGACAACCCTGTATTGCGATAACGCATGGGAGACGGCATCCACTTGCCTGCCGAGCTGTGAAGCTCCTCTACCCCGGCGTTTAAAAACCGTTCCAGATTGCTGGCACGGACACCCGCACCCGCCATTATTATTGGAACACCAGAATGGGCTTTTAGTTCCGTAATTAATTGCAGACCTTTTTCCGCAGAGGACTGCTGCCCCGATGTCAGAATGCGTGCCACGCCCAGTTCGGTAAGCGAATCAAATGCTTGCAGGGGGTCTTTGCACATATCAAATGCGCGATGGAAAGTCACTGCCATCCCTTTCGCGGCATCCATGACCTGGCGCATACGTGGCATATCGACCTGACCGTCTTCATCAAGCAACCCGATAACCAGCCCGGGAAATCCCAGTTCACGAACCAGAGTGATATCTTCAAGCATGGCACTGAACTCGCCCGACGTGTAACAAAAATCACCGCCGCGAGGACGAATAATCGGGTGAACGGGAATGGTGACGGCCTGACGGGCAGACTTCAACATGCCGTAGGATGGCGTCAGCCCACCCTCTTTGGGTGCCGCGCACAGTTCGATGCGATCAGCACCGTGTTTTTGCGCAGTCACGGCACACTCCACGCTGTAACAACAAATCTCCAGCAGTGCCATTTAATCCTCCTGAAAGCCCACTAAACAAATCATCATGACACGCCGCCCGTTTTTAGTCCCGGCGTTGACTCACAACTCTCACGCTTCACTGGCAACAATCTGCTCAATGGTCCACGGGTGAAACTTCACGGTGACCTGTCCGTCCGTGACGGCCAGCGTCGGGTTAGGTAAACGCTCGCGTTCGCCTTTGGGTGAACTCGTTTTGACACAAATCCCCGGTTTGCTTAAGCCTTCATCAGATAACAAGGCCAGTGCGCGCGCGTTCAGTGTTTCTGGCTCACCCGGCAGAACAATTTCGATATGCTCCCAGCCTTCGTGCGGATAACGTTTTTCCCCCGGCCACGGCAGTTCAATCACAGTGAATTGCCAGTGCGCTACCTTCACGGGTTCATGCAGTTTAAACAGGCATATTGGGCGACCGTTAATAATGTTCTCAGAGAGCAGCTCACCGCACTGTTCAAAACCTCGACGCCAGCGCTCGGCGGTCGCATTTTGATGACAGCGCAAAGAGATGTGATCCGCTTCAAGCGGTGCGATATCCAGACCAAGGCGGGTGGCAAGTTCTGTGAACGCCTGGGTGAAGCGCGGTAAATCTGCGGAAATATCATGCAGTTCGTCAATGGAATGCCAGTTCGCCATAAGTCAGTCTCTTTTCATGTCGCAAAGCCGCTAATTTACTCTGTTGCCCAGTTTTGACCAACCGCAGAATACGGCTTTTTATGACTGCATGATTATGCACGCCTTCTTAGCCTGGATTCTGAACAATCTTCGGCCCGCGCAATGCTGACGCCAGAGGGCATTTGCAGTATACTCCCGCCCTAAATTCTATAACTGGCGCGGGTGGTTGTGAGCCCGCATCAAAAAAGTAAGGTATCCAGGTGAATATTCAGGCTCTTCTCTCCGAAAAAGTCAGTCAGGCACTGATTGCCGCAGGTGCACCTGCGGATTGCGAACCGCAGGTTCGTCAGTCAGCAAAAGTACAGTTTGGCGACTATCAGGCTAATGGCGTGATGGCAGTGGCTAAAAAACTGGGCATGCCGCCGCGACAACTCGCTGAGCAGGTACTGACGCATCTGGATCTCACCGGTATCGCCAGCAAAACCGAAATCGCCGGTCCGGGCTTTATCAACATCTTCCTGGAACCTGCTTTCCTGGCAAGCCACGTTGACGCGGCGCTGAAATCTGACCGCCTGGGTGTCTCCCAGCCGGAAGCGCAGACCGTTGTGATCGACTACTCTGCCCCGAACGTGGCGAAAGAGATGCACGTGGGTCACCTGCGCTCCACCATCATTGGTGATGCTGCCGTGCGTACCCTCGAATTCCTCGGTCACAAGGTGATCCGCGCGAACCACGTGGGCGATTGGGGTACTCAGTTCGGTATGCTGATTGCTTACCTGGAAAAACAGCAGCAGGAAAACGCGGGTGAAATGGCGCTGGCCGATCTCGAAGGGTTCTACCGCGAAGCCAAAAAACACTACGACGAAGACGAAGCTTTTGCCGAGCGCGCGCGCAGCTACGTAGTAAAACTGCAGGGCGGCGACCAGTACTTCCTCGAGATGTGGCGCAAGCTGGTTGACATTACGATGTCTCAGAACCAACTCACCTATAACCGTCTGAACGTCACCCTAACCCGTGATGACGTAATGGGTGAAAGCCTCTATAACCCAATGCTGCCCGGCATTGTGGCTGACCTGAAGGCCAAAAATCTGGCAGTTGAGAGCGAAGGCGCAACGGTCGTGTTCCTTGATGAGTATAAAAACAAGGAAGGTGAACCGATGGGCGTGATCATCCAGAAAAAGGATGGCGGCTATCTCTACACCACTACCGATATCGCCTGTGCAAAATACCGTTACGAAACGCTGCATGCCGACCGCGTGCTGTACTACATCGACTCCCGTCAGCACCAGCACCTGATGCAGGCGTGGACCATCGTGCGTAAAGCCGGTTACGTGCCGGATTGCGTTCCGCTGGAACACCATATGTTCGGCATGATGCTCGGTAAAGACGGCAAGCCGTTCAAAACCCGTGCGGGCGGTACCGTGAAGCTGTCCGACCTGCTGGACGAAGCGCTGGAACGCGCCCGTCGCCTGGTGGCGGAGAAGAACCCGGATATGCCTGCCGATGAGCTGGAAAAACTGGCGAATGCCGTGGGTATCGGTGCGGTTAAATACGCGGATCTTTCCAAGAACCGGACCACCGACTATATCTTCGACTGGGATAACATGCTGGCGTTTGAAGGCAACACCGCGCCGTACATGCAGTATGCCTACACCCGTGTGCTCTCTGTATTCCGTAAAGCCAATATCGACGAAAGCGTACTGGCGAATGCTGCCGTGACCATCACTGAAGATCGCGAAGCGCAGCTGGCAGCGCGTCTGCTGCAGTTTGAAGAGACACTGACGGTTGTGGCGCGAGACGGAACACCGCACGTGATGTGTGCTTACCTGTACGATTTGGCAGGCCTGTTCTCCGGCTTCTACGAGCACTGCCCTATCCTGTCTGCGGAAAGCGACGCGGTACGTAACAGCCGCCTGAAGCTGGCGCAGCTCACGGCGAAGACCCTGAAGCTGGGTCTGGATACCCTGGGTATCGAAACCGTAGAACGCATGTAATACAAAAAACCCGGCAAGCGCCGGGTTTCTTTTTTCACACCGTTAACGATAGTTAACGATGACAGCGTTACTCTGAACTTTCAGCGCCGGAATCAAACGCCCTCCACCCGGTACTTCCCAGATAAAACGCAAAGGTTCGATGGCCGGCACGCCATTAAATGCCTGTGTGGTGCCGTTCTCTCCGTCAATTTCCGTGCAGCGAGTCTGAGAGCAGAGACGTACCCGCAACCCTGCTGGCGTTGGGCCAATCAGCCTGTAGTTCCACACCACAAGCCCCATCTGGCCGGAAACCGGCTCAGAGGGCGATAACGGGTTTGATGACATGGCAACCCCGCGATTGCTGAGGGTCACGCCCATGCTGCTCGCCTGCCAGGTCCCTTCCCCGGCAGCCTGCGCCACCAGCGGGAAGAATAAGATCCATAACCACTTACGCATTATTTTCCTCCAATCGTCGCGGTCATGCGGATATGACGGTTATCCGACAGCTCCATATTTGACAGCACGACCAGTTGGTTCAGGCTACGACGCAGGAAGCGCGACAGCAGCGGACGCAGCGCATGGTTAACCAGCAGCACCGGCGGTGCTCCCAGCATCTCCTGACGCGCCAGCGCCTCCTGCGTTTGCGCCAGCAGGCGGTCCGCCAGACCCGGTTCCAGCCCGCCGCCACCCTGCAAGGCCTGCAGCAGCAGACGTTCAAGCGGCGTATCGAGACCAATAACCTGCACTTCTCCGGTTCCAGGGAACCACTGCTGGGTAATCGCTCGCCCCAGCGCCACGCGCACCACCGCGGTAAGCTCATGCGGATCGTTTTGTAACGGCGCATGTTCGGCAAGGGTTTCCAGAATGGTACGCATATCGCGGATCGGTACTTTCTCGTCGAGCAGGTTTTGCAACACTTTGTGCAGGGTAGTCAACGTCAGCACGCCCGGCACCAGATCTTCCGTCAGCTTCGGCATCTCCTGCGTGACGCGGTCAAGGAGCTGCTGCGCTTCCTGACGTCCAAACAGCTCTGCCGAGAATTGGCCAATCAGGTGATTAAGATGGGTTGCCACCACGGTACTGGCTTCGACTACCGTATACCCCTGAATTTGCGCCTGCTCTTTCAGCGCACTTTCAATCCAGATCGCGGCCAGACCAAAAGCCGGATCGATGGTTTGCTCGCCTGGCAATGTGCCTGCGGCGGTGCCGGGGTTAATCGCCAGCCAGCGTCCCGGATAGGCATCGCCGCTGCCGATTTCAACGCCTTTCATCAGGATGCGATAGCGCGCGGGCGGCAGGTCCATATTGTCGCGGATGTGTACCACCGGCGGCAGGAAGCCCATGTCCTGGGCGAATTTTTTACGGATACTGCGGATGCGGCCAAGCAGTTCGCCATCCTGCTGGAAATCGACCATCGGGATCAGGCGATACCCAACTTCCATACCCAGCGAATCTTCCAGCTGAACGTCATTCCAGGTCGCTTCGACAGCCTGGGTGTTCTCCGGCATTTTAACCGCAACAGGCTCGGCTGCCGGTTGGGTTTCACGCCCTCGCATCCACCAGGCAAGACCCAGCAGTGCCGCAGTGAACAGCAGGAACACGAGGTTTGGCATACCTGGGACCAGACCGAGTAACCCCAGTACCGCAGCGGCCAATAGCATGACGCGCGGGTTACTGAAGAGCTGGCCGACCATCTGCTCGCCAACGTCCTGATCGGTACTCACGCGGGTCACAATCACACCCGCCGCCGTGGAGATAACCAGCGCCGGGATCTGCGCGACCAGACCGTCACCGATGGTCAGCAGCGTATAACTCTCTGCCGCGTGGCCCATGTCCATGCCATGTTGCAGAACACCGACCAGCAGGCCACCCACCACGTTGATCACCATGATCAGAATGCCCGCGATGGCGTCACCGCGCACAAACTTACTCGCACCGTCCATGGAGCCGTAGAAGTCCGCTTCCTGCGTCACTTCCGCACGGCGTTTTTTCGCTTCATCTTCCGCGATAAGACCGGCGTTCAGGTCGGCATCAATCGCCATCTGCTTGCCTGGCATCCCGTCCAGCACAAAGCGCGCGCCCACTTCGGCGATACGCCCTGCACCCTTGGTGATAACCATAAAGTTGATGATTACGAGGATCACAAACACCACGATACCGATGGCGAAATTACCGCCTACCAGGAAGTGGCCGAAGGCCTCAACCACTTTACCCGCCGCAGCCGCACCCGTATGACCTTCCATCAGAATGATACGCGTGGAGGCCACGTTCAGCGCCAGTCGCAGCAAGGTGGTAAACAGCAGAATGGTCGGGAACGCCGCGAACTCAAGGGTACGCTGGGTGAACATCGCCACCAGCAGCACCATGATGGACAACGCAATGTTGAATGTGAAAAGCAAATCGAGGATGAATGCCGGGAGCGGCAGTACCATCATCGACAGAATTAGCAGGATGAGAATCGGCCCGGCAAGGATCTGCCATTGGGTCGATTTCAGGTTGCCGGGCAGGCGCAACATTGCCACCAGATTAGCCATCAGTGTCCTTCTCGTTCAAAAAATCCAGCGCTTCAGGCACCGGAAGGTTCTCAGGTTTCACAGGTCGTTGTCCGCCAGCCAGACGCCAGCGCTTCAACTGCCATACCCAGGCCAACACTTCCGCCACGGCGGCGTAGAGTTGTCCGGGGATCTGTTGTCCAATTTCCGCATGGCGGTATAAGGCACGCGCCAGCGGAGGGGCTTCCAGGATAGGTACACGGTGTTCAGTACCAATCTCACGAATGCGAAGTGCTATCAGACCCGCCCCTTTCGCCACCACTTTCGGCGCGCTCATTTTGTTTTCGTCATAGCGCAGCGCAACGGAATAGTGTGTCGGGTTGGTGACGATCACGTCAGCTTTTGGCACGTCTTCCATCATGCGTCGACGGGCAGCGGCGCGCTGCATCTGGCGGATACGCCCTTTGACGTGCGGGTCACCTTCCATCTGTTTGTATTCGTCACGGATATCCTGGCGTGACATGCGCAGTTTCTTGAAGTGGGTATAAAGCTGGAAGATCACGTCAAAACCCACCATCGGAATAATGCTGAGCACCACCAGCAGCGCGCAGAGTCCGACCAGGTTCAGCGCATTGCTCATTGCGGTGAGGGGGGATTCACTGATAAGACGCATCATTTCCGGCCAGTGGTACCAGAGGTAAAACCCCGCTGAACTCCCCATCAGTACCGATTTGAGAATGGCTTTGAGCAACTCCGCCCCGGTCTGCGCAGAGAACATTTTCGCAATGCCCGGCAGCGGGTTCAGTTTGGAAAATTTCGGCTGCAGCGATTTGGCACTAAAGACCAGACCACCCAGCATCACCGGCGAAACCAGCGCGACCAGCACAACCCCTGTAATCAGCGGCAGCAGTGCAACCATCGCCCCTTTTATTAGCTGGATAATCTGGCTGAGGATCAGATTCGGGTCATTGACCATGCTGTGGTCAAAACGTAAGCCAGTAGACAACATTCCCGCCAGTTTGCGGGCGAGCGACTCCCCACCCCACCAGATAATGCACACCCCTACGATAAGGATCAGCAGGGAAGTCAGTTCTCGGGATCGGGGGATCTGCCCTTCCTCACGCGCCTTTTCTAGTCGGTGGGGTGTGGGGGCTTCCGTTTTGTCGTCGTTCTCTTCTGCCACAGTGCATGCCCAACCTATTAAGTCACGGGTATCATGCCAGTGCAGCGAAAATCCAATGGCGGGAAAAGCCCGTTTATTCGGGCTCTTTTCAGTGATTTTGTCGTAAACCGCCTCAGACGGTGTTAACCCTCTGAGGCGGAATGGACAATCAGAAGCCGAGGCTGTCGAGCAGATCGTCCACCTGGTCCTGGCTTGCTACCACGCCCGCTTTGCTGGCGTCGAGCTGTGGACCATTGAGCAGGCTTTCGTTCTCGCGTTTTGGGCGGGCTGCAGGCTCTGGAATATTCTCCAGCAGCACCATCAGCAACTGACGTTCAATCTCCTGGATAACATCCATCATGCGCTTGATAACCTGACCGGTCAGGTCCTGGAAATCCTGCGCCATCATGATGTCCAGCAGTTGTGCGTTGGTGAAGCTGGTATGGCCAGGAACATCCCCCAGGAACTGACGGGTATCGGTAACCAGTTCACGGGCGTCCGCCAGTTCGATCGGATTCTCAAACCACTCATCCCAGCGTTTTGTCAGCGCTTTCGCGCCCTTTTCCATCGCGTCCTGGTGCGGTTGTGACGCTTCAACGCTGTTCAGCGCACGTTCAGCCGCCTGAGCAGTCATCTGCACGACATAGTCCAGGCGATCACGCGCATCAGGAATGGCTTCCGCCGCTTCGGCAATCGCCTGATCCAGCCCCAGTTCACGCAGGCTGTCACGCAGCATGCGCGTCAGGCTGCCGATGCGTACGATGATATCGCTCGGCGAGTGTTCTTCAACGGGTTTCATAGCAGGTTGCATCATAACCAACACCTCACATGCCGAGTTTCTCGAAGATCTTGCCGAGCTTCTCTTCCAGGGTCGCAGCAGTGAATGGCTTCACCACGTAGCCGCTTGCGCCCGCCTGTGCAGCGGCAATGATGTTCTCTTTTTTCGCTTCTGCGGTGACCATCAGAACCGGCAGAGACGCCATGCCCGCATCTGCACGAATGGTTTTCAGCAGTTCCAGACCATCCATGTTTGGCATGTTCCAGTCGGAGATAACAAAACCAAACCCACCCGCCTGCAGTTTGTTCAGCGCATCAACACCATCTTCTGCTTCTTCAACGTTGTTGAAGCCCAGCTCCTTCAGCAGGTTGCGTACAATGCGACGCATGGTGGAAAAGTCATCCACAACCAAAAACTTAAGCTCTTTATCCGCCATCTAATTCTACTCCTGAGTCAAATACGTATTGCCTGTCCGGCACTGATTTTCGCCAACATCTGCTGGCTTACCTGGCTAAGATCGACCACTTCGCTCACGCCACCCATATTGATGGCCTCGCGCGGCATGCCGAACACCACACAACTTGCTTCATTCTGCGCAATCGTCCAGGCGCCAGCCTGGTGCATTGCAAGCATTCCGGCGGCACCATCGTTGCCCATCCCCGTCAGGATCACCCCAACGGCGTTGCGCCCCGCATGTTTCGCCACCGAATGAAACAGCACATCCACCGACGGACGGTGCCGGTTGACCGGCGGCCCGTCATGAATTTTGATTTGATAGTTAGCGCCGCTGCGCGCCAGCTCCATATGTTTGTCACCCGGCGCAATATACGCATGCCCCGGGAGCACGCGTTCGCCGTCTTCCGCCTCTTTCACGCTGATCTGACACAGCTTGTTCAGACGTTCAGCGAACGAGCGGGTAAAGCCAGGCGGCATATGCTGAGTGATCAGAATACCCGGACTTGAAAGCGGCAATGGCTGGAGTACATGACGAATTGCCTCTGTTCCCCCGGTTGACGCCCCAATCACCAGCAGTTTTTCCGAGCTGAGCAATGGACCCGCCTTCAACGTTGCCGGTGCAACCATCGGTTTGTGAGCGGCGAGTTTCGCTCGCGATGCGGTACGGATCTTCTCTGCGATCATCTCGCTGTAGGCCAGCATTCCTTCACGAATGCCGAGCTGCGGTTTGGTGACAAAATCCACCGCCCCTAACTCCAGCGCGCGCAGCGTGATTTCCGATCCTTTTCCCGTCAGGGAGGAGACCATCACCACCGGCATCGGGCGCAGTCGCATTAATTTTTCCAGAAAATCTATGCCATCCATGCGCGGCATCTCGACATCCAGCGTTAGCACATCGGGGTTATATTTTTTAATTAAATCCCGCGCTACCAGCGGATCCGGCGCTGTTGCCACCATCTCCATGTCGCTGTGGCTATTGATGATTTCAGTCATTATCTGGCGCATCAGCGCCGAATCATCGACAGACAATACCCTGATTTTACTCATGCTTTTTCCTTACTCAGCGCATATACCGTTTGCCCACGCAGGCTAAACTCACGCACGAGGTTGCTGAAGTTTTCCGAGTGCCCGGCAAACAGTAAACCGTCAGGCTTGAGCAACGGAACAAACCGACGCAGAATGTCCTGTTGCGTCGTTTTATCAAAATAGATCATGACGTTACGGCAAAAAATAGCGTCAAAAGGTCCCGGCACGTTGTACTGCTTATCCAGCAGGTTAACGGGCGCAAATTCGACGCAGTTCGCCAGTTCCTGGCGTACGCGTACCAGGCCTTCATGTGGACCGGTTCCACGCATGAAATAACGCTGTAGCTGTTGCGGTGACAGCGTTTTCAACTCATCCTGGCGATAAACACCGTTACGCGCCTTCTCCAGTACCTCGGTGTCGATATCGCTGGCGTAGACTTTCCAGCGTCCGGGTGCCATGCCCAGGGTATCGGCAAGGGTGATTGCCAGCGAGTACGGCTCTTCACCCGTCGAGGCTGCCGCGCTCCAGACGCGATACTCCCCGGTGCGGCGACGCGCGTGCTCTGCCAGGACCGGGAAGTGGTGCGCTTCACGGAAAAACGCCGTCAGGTTCGTGGTTAATGAGTTAATAAAAGCCTGCCACTCGGCGCTGTTCTGGTTCGCTTCGAGCATGCTCAGATAGCGACCAAAGTCATCCAGCCCCAGCGTACGCAAGCGCCGCACCAGACGGTTGTAAACCATGTCTCGCTTATGATCCGCAAGCACGATCCCCGCACGCTGGTAGATTAACTGACATATCCGACGGAAATGCGCGTCGGACAGCGCGAGGCGCTGTGTCATCTGCAACAATAATGACGTTTGCCCGGAGGGCATTGGTGATGTCATAGCGCCTTCTTAATTACATTCAGGATACAACTGGCACGGCCTGCGACCGCCCGACTTCTGTTACTGCTTCAACGTGCTCTTTCACATTAAATACCGCGACCAGTCCGGTGAGATGATCCGCCTGGCTGGCCAGCTGATCGGTTGCCGCTGCCGCTTCCTCAACTAACGAGGCGTTCTGTTGCGTGACCTGATCCATCTGACTGACTGCCTGAGCAACCTGCTCAATCCCGCGACGCTGTTCGTCCGACGCCGAGGCAATTTCGCCCATGATGTCGTTCACCCGCGTGACAGAGGTGACGATCTCGTGCATGGTTTGTGCCGCCGTATCGACCAGCGTAGAGCCCTGCTGGACGCGTGAAACCGACTCTTCTATCAGCACCTTAATCTCTTTCGCCGCGTTGGCACTTCGGCTTGCCAGGTTACGCACTTCACCCGCCACCACCGCAAAACCACGACCCTGTTCACCGGCGCGCGCCGCTTCGACAGCGGCATTGAGCGCCAGAATGTTGGTCTGGAAGGCGATACCGTCAATCACGCTGATGATGTCACCAATTTTCTGCGAACTGGTGGCAATCTCCTGCATGGTGCTCGCAACATGAGACGCCTGATCCCCACCCTTTTTCGCCGTCATTGCTGCCTGTTTCGACAGGTCAGACGCCTGACGCGCGTTATCAGCGTTCTGACTTACCGTCGCAGTCAGTTGCTCCATACTGGCTGCCGTCTGCGCCAGGGAGGCCGCCTGCTGCTCGGTACGGGACGAGAGATCGTTATTGCCTGCCGCAATCTCTGAAATCCCGGTGTGCATGGCATAACTGCCCTGACGCACATCGGATACCGTTTCCCGCAGCGATCCCTGCATCGCCTTCAGGCTGGCAAAGATCGCCGAAATTTCGTTCTTGCCATAAACCGCCACCGGACGCGCCAGATTCCGCTTCGCAATACTGTCGAAGTGGCTGCTGATAATCGCCAGCGGCTGCACAATCATTTTGCGAGACCAGATCAGTGCCCCGCCGGTCAGAAGCGCCGCCAAAATCACCACCACGGCAAAAATCACGCCGGACATGTGGTAGCTCATTTTGCTGTCTTCCTCTGCACGTTGAACAAACTGGTTAATATCCTGCTGCCACGCGTTAAAGCTGCCATCAAACGCCGCCTGAGACGCCTGAACCGGTGCGGTCATAAAATCTGACAGCTGGTTGTTCTCAAGCCAGGTTGCCTGGTGGTCCAGATCGCTGTACCACTGTTCAAAGTTCTTTTTCATGGCAGCCTTTAGCGTTTTCTCTTTCTCGCTAACGGCTTCCTGCGCCGTAAAGGCTTTAAACTGCCCGTCTGCCTGTTTCAGGCTGTCACGCGCGGTCGCCATCAGCGCTTTGATGTCATCCGGCGGATAACTCAGCGCGGTTAAGGTTCCCGCCTTATTCAGCACAGTGCTTGCCTGCAACAGCACGGCACGCGTTTGTGCCAGTGCGGAGCGCTGCTGATTACTCGCCTCAACTTCCTGCAAATTCTGATAGCCATCGCGAAACGCCCAAAAAGACAACCCGTTACTGCCAACCTGCAACACACCGCAAAGGATCAGAATCAAAAACAGTGTGGTCGAGATACGAATACGATTTAACATCCACGCTCCCATCAAGCGGCAAGCAGCCGCGGTTTAATTGTCAGTCAAAATGTTTCCCAGTTTTCATCTTGTCCGGTCGTCGCAGCACGGGTACGGGTTGCCGCTGATTCTGCAGCGGGCACACGATAGGTGGCTTGCGGGGTGACCGTGTTTCCAGCGAGTGAAGCGAGACGAAACGCCGAGACGGCCATCTTCAGACGGCTCGCCTGGTCTTCCAGGGCAGCAGCAGCCGCAGCGGACTCCTGCACCAGCGCGGCGTTTTGTTGTGTCACGCGATCCATTTCCGATACCGCCAGAGCAACCTGGTCGATACCACGACTCTGCTCGTCAGATGCAGAGGCGATTTCACCCATGATGTCCGTTACGCGAGTAACAGCATTCACGATGTCATTCATGGTTTCCCCGGCACTTTCTACCAGCACGGAGCCGGTATCCACGCGGGAAACGGAATCTTCAATCAACGCTTTGATCTCTTTCGCCGCATTGGCACTGCGACTGGCGAGGTTACGCACTTCACCCGCGACCACGGCAAACCCACGCCCCTGCTCGCCCGCACGTGCCGCTTCCACGGCGGCGTTCAGCGCAAGGATGTTGGTCTGGAAAGCAATGCCATCGATGACGCTAATGATGTCGGCGATTTTCTTCGAGCTGTCGGCGATTTCGTGCATGGTTTTCACCACGCCATCCACCACGCGACCACCACGTTGCGCCGTCTCAGAGGCACTTTCAGCCAGTTGAGAAGCCTGACGGGCGTTATCGGCGTTCTGCTTCACGGTCGCGGTAAGTTGTTCCATGCTGGCGGCCGTCTCTTCCAGGGCGGATGCCTGCTCTTCAGTACGGGAAGAGAGATCGTTATTCCCCAGCGCAATTTCGCTGGTGCCGGTATAGATAGCCTCCGACCCGTTTCGCACGTTGGCGACGGTTTCAATTAATGAACGCTGCATATGGTCAACGCTGTTGGCCAGTTCGGTGATCTCATTGCGCCCGGAAACGGTCAGCGTTTTGGTCAGGTCGCCACCGGCAATTTCACGAATGTGGGCAATGACGCGGCCGAGAGGGTTCAGCAGGATATGGCGAATGCCGTACCAGACCGCGACCAGCACAATGACCAGCGCCAGCGCCATCACGGCCATCTGCCATTTCGCAAAGCGATAGTCATTCTGGCTTTCGGTAAAGGCCGAGTGATACAGATCGCTACTGACCTTCGCATATTCCCCCAGCGCCGCGCCGAGTGCGTTTTGCATCCCTTGCGTTGGCTGCGCGAAATAGGCGTCCATGTTGCCGCTTTCCAGGAACTGAATCAGCTCCGTGAGACCGGCATTGTAGGCGTTGTATTTTTCGTCAATATTCTGGCTCACCTGCTCCATAGCGGGCTGCGGGGGGATCTTTTTGAAGGCGTCGTAATGTTTTGCGGCGTCAGCGAGAGTAGCACGGGCATTTTTCAACAGATCGGTTTTCGCGCTGCTCTGCTGATTATTCGGATCCATCATCATGCGCGCGGACGAGCGGCTCAGATTGATACGCGTTTGCAGCATCAGATCCCACGTCGACGTGAGTTCACTCTGCTGCAGGCGGAGATCGTTCGAGGCCGCGAAACTGTCCTGGTTCTGTTTTAATGACGAGAAAAAAAGCCCGCCGGAGATGAGCTGAAGAAGTGCGAAAATGACCAGCACCATCATGAGCATTGTGACAACGCGGATACGGTTCAACATACAACACCTTCTCATAGATTTATTAACGGTGTTATCGGCACTGCCCACAGGAACTTTACATTTGAGAAAGGGAAAAGCGCGGGGTTAAAACGCCACGTCGACAATCAGCGTATCGGTGTAGGTTCCGGCGGGGGGCGTGGCCTGATTGGTCAGGACTTTCGCGGTGTAGTTGTAGGTGCGCAGTAAACCATCAGTACTGACCTGCGACGATACCGCGCTGGACCAGCGCTCGCTGCCGCTTCCCCCCCAGCGGTTACTGGTGGCTTCTTTATAGATGTCGTAGCTCATAAAGTTGCTACCATTCACCATACGCCGTACGTTGTTCAGCGCGTTGGCACCGTTATTGATGCCGATGGTATACGAACTTCCTTTGGTGCAGGTGACGGCAATCGCCTGTGAGACGGTGGGGAAACTTTGTACCAGCGGCGCGCTATTGAAGCTCACGTCTGGCGTGGTCATCGCGCTGCAGTCATTGGTGACGGTCATATCTAACAGGATGGTGGTTGTCGAGGTTCCCGTCTGATTGATTGTGCAAATGCCGAGCGCGCCCACGGAGCACACGCTGTAGTTAATGCTGAAGGTTAACTGCACCTGATATGGCCCGGCAGTGACGTTTTGCCCGGCGACGGTGCGAAAATAGAGCGGAATGTTGTACTGCTTTGACCCCAGCAGCCCCAGCAAGGTATTCCCACTCCAGGTATACGATTTACTTATCTGTACCTCGCTGCTGCTTGCGCACCCCGATAGACCGCACAATCGCGTGGGGATCACGTCCGTAATGGTCGCATTATCCGTCCGTTTCATGGTGGCCCGACTGCTGCCCGAGACCGATGCCGAGCTATAGGTCAGCGTCACGGAGTCGCTGGTCAACAGATTCAGTATGGCATCGCACGCCACCACCAGCGTGCCCGTGGTTTCGACCTCTCCGCTTCCGCTGAGTGCGAACGAGGTAACGCTACCAAACGACGCATTGACCGTGCTGATGTTACACGCCGCCCAGCCGCTGCCAGAGAACAGCAACAACATCAACAGCAGCAAGCGTTTCACTGTCCCTCCCGACAAACCAGAGGACCGTAGGTTTGCAGTTTGTGTTGCGGATTGGCACTCACCGTCAGCGTGACCGAGCAGTGCTTTCCGTCAGGGGTGATAACGTCGAGCGGGTTCACATCACTGAGATTTTCCAGCCAGGCGATACCGTCATACCCTACCACCGCATTGCTACGCGATGCGCGTCGGACCTGGCTTCCCACCGGAATAGCCTGTCCCTGCGCATCATGCAGAATAACGCTCGCCACCCGCTCCTGTTCCATCGGGAAATCGACCAGGTAGCCGCTATGGCGGCGGATCGCAATCCGGTGTTCGGTCTCTTTCAGCCGAGTATCCGCAGGCAAATTCAGCGTATCAATCCGGTAACTGGCCGGATAATACGCCGACACCCCGCTCACCAGCAGATAACCGTTGTTATTGGTTTTACCGACGGGCTGGTTCTCGTAGCTGACCGGGACGTCCGGGTGACCATCGGTACTGATGACCACAAAGGCATCGTTGATCTTGTTGGCCGCAAACAGCTCGCCGTCCATCAGAACAATCGCCCCCATCGCCTCGCCCCACCAGGTCATGTTGTCCTTTTCACCATAACCGCCTCCCTGTAGCTCAATGTTGTTATTGCGCCAGCCCAGCGTTCCCTGCTGATAGTCACTGGCTTTCGACTGGTTAGCCCATGCCATGTTCCAGCTAAACCCGCCGTCGGAAGGCATCGAGTGGTTATAGTTGATGCGCTGCGTGCTGCCCGCATCCGGGGTGTTTTCGAAAGTGACGGCGGCGCTGTCACGCGCCCCCAGCGGCACCTGCAGCGACAACGCCACCGTCCAGTCTCCCCGCTGCTGGTCCCGGCTTGCCGCCAGATAAATACTGCTCGCACCCCACAGATTACGGCTCCAGGAGAGATTCAGCAGCTCGGTTTTTTGACTGTCGAAGCTCTCTACGCCGATCCAGGCGGCGCCAATATTGCCGTACTGCCCCAGATTAAAGGTGAGAGAATACTGATCCGTATTGCGACTAAAACTGGCGATGGGTTTGTCATTTTCGTCATAGACCGTCGGCTGGTCGTAGAGAGCCAGATTGCCAAAGCCGCGATCGCGCCGCGTGTGCTGGGTTGCCACGCTAAACTCGCTGGTGCTGTACTGGTAACCCCAGTTGATTTGCCCGCCTGCATCACCGCGCATGCGGCTTTGCGAGTAAGAGGTATTCACCACGCCAAACTGTCCGAGTTTAACCACAGTGCCAGCGCCCCCCAACGCCAGCTCTTGTGCCCCTTCCGCATGCCCCTCCAGCGTGAGCCAGTCCGTCAAACCATAACGATATGAGCCGCTGCCTGCCGCAGGGCCGTAGTCAAAATTCCTGATGCCATAATTACGCCGCAGGCTTCCCAGCGTCACGGCCCCGCCGCTCAGGCCTTGTTTTAACAAATCACTGGTGACATAAAACGGTAGCGTGGTACTTACCTGACGACCCAATGCATCGGTGGTGACCAGCACCGCATCCCCAGCACCGTTGATATAGGGCAGATTAGTCAGCGTAAATGGCCCCGGCTGGAGCTGAGTTGAGCCGGACCGATAGCCATTAATAAAGAGATCAACCGAGGTGGGTACCGCGGCTTCTCCCGAAAATTCGGGTAGCGGCCATGTGACCAGGTCCGGACGCAGGGAGAAATCCCGTCCGTAACTTATCCCGCCCATACGTACGCTGGTACTCCAGCTCAGGGCGTCGCTGATCACATCCCCGGCACTCCAGGAAATCGCCTCATCCTCATTTGTGAATAGCAGAGTGGTGTCATAGCGGACATATCCTTCCTGCTGACCATTATCCCCGGTGAAATTTTCCCGGGCGTAGCCGGTAGAGGAAAACGAGCCGTTCTCGTTAAAGTAGCGGAATTCGTGCCAGAGCGACGCCTGACCACCAAGATGTTCCGTGTGGTTGGTGTAGAGATCATAATTCAGCAATGCCCCGCGTCCAAAGTGCGGTTTGCTCTGCGCCGTTTGTGTGCTGAACGGCGTCACGCGGGTCGTGACCCAGTCGCGGGGAACGGTCAGCAATAACCGTTGCGCAGCGCTGTCATACTCCACCCTAACCTGAGAAAGCGAAGAGAGATTAACGTCCCCGGTTGGTACATGCTCAGGGGGAAGCCCTGCGCGTAACAAATCTGCGCTGGAGATATAGAAAGCGCCTTTACGTTGCGTCACAGGCACCACCAGACCGGTATCGTAGTGGTTCAGCACGAGGGCGAGCTGGAAGACCGCCTCATCATTGATCGCCTGAGCCTGGGGGGGCGGCGGTAAACTGTCGTCGCCGGTTTCAGCCCAGGAAGTGGTACTGACGCAAAGCAGTATCATCATCGCCGGTTTTAGTTGACGGGCGTCGACTGCCATTGTGCGTCCCTGGCATTAATTTGCGCACTCATCCGGTCTGGCTGGCGAACCCCGGCGGGTATTGGCCAACTGCGGGTGCTGCCGGGGAGAACGTAACCCAGTAGTCCATCCGCTACCGTGTGTTTCCGACCTCCCTGCTCCAGCGCCACCTGGCTCAGCCTGACATGGACATCACCCCGATTTCTGACCTCCAGCGCCGGCTGCCCCTCCGCGCGCGTCACCCGCCAGCTCAGGTTTTGGGTTTCCGCCAGCGCGTGATGCGCGCCTTCTTTGATGGTCGGGATCCCCTGTCCATACACAAACAAAGGGATGGAGTAACGCATCTGCAATTTGAGGCCGATGGCAGGTTCGGCTTTTGTATCAGGCTGAGGGATTTCATCTACGATAATGCGGTAAGCCTGTTCGACACCAGCGGGAACAGAAGCCTGTTTGATAAGGCGAATAAGCTGCTTGCTGCCAGTACCAATCGTGACGATGGGCGGGCTGGCGACCACGTCCTGCTGAGAGGTATAACGCTCGTGTCCGTCCTCCTGCTTCCAGCGCACGATGCGGACCTGCATCGTCGTGGCGCTGTTTCCCTGATTCTGGATCCACAGTTCCGTGGCGTTGGCGTCTGCAGCAAGCCACGGATCGATCGGCCAGAGCAGAATAGTCGCCGCCGCCTGCACCTGGCCGGTTACCGCAGCCATACCCAACGCACCCGCCAGACATATCGGTCTGAAAAATGGCTTCATCAACACTCTCCCTTTATTACCATGACAAGGTCACGGTGAGTTGATCGGAATAGGTTCCTGCCGGGCTAAATCCGGTCAGTAGCGCCACGCCAAAAAGCGGCAGCGCGATGTTATTGCTGTTGGTATACGTCACCGGTATTGCCTGGTTTACGCCAATTTCGCTGTTCGCGGCCAGCGAGCTGCTGCTGTAGAGCCGGTACGGCACCAGTTCTGTTGCACCGGACCGCTTCATTCGACGCACGGATGAATAATTTTGACCACCATTAATGCTCATGCTCAGCGCCACGCCCGGCGTACAGGCGATAGACAACGCCCCGTTTGGCACAAAGCTGGTGCTGACCGGCGCGCTCTCGACGCCGTTATGGGTGCCAAAATCCAGCATACCGAGAAGCCCTCCGCTGCCGGTGGCCACCGCGCATCCCGGTACTATCGTCGCGCTGACCTTAAAGGACTGTGATGTCACCGCGTCCGCAGAGGGCATCACGAGCAATCCGACAATCAGCGCGAAAAAAGGCTGCACGCGTCCCTCTGCGCGTTTGCGCAGACCTGTGAGAGTTGCCTTCATGGCGGTTCGGGACTAATAGGTGACGCTGACGTTAATCGTGTCGGTGTAGGTTCCCGGGACGACCGTCACGCTGTTACCACCGCCGGTAATACGCCCGTAGAGGGTGTAGCTATCCACGCCTCCGGCCGTAGAGGCGATCGGCAACGCGGCGTTATTGGCAATCACGGTGTTAAACCCGCTGTCGCTGTACAGGCTATAAGCCACGCCCTGTGCCGCGTTGGCTGTATTAACCAGATAGCGTTCAGGCGTACCCGGCGAACCGACAACGGAGCCGGGCGCGGTGGAGTGGGTATTACCGGTGATCGCGACCGTATAGCTTGCGGTCGTACATTGAATGGTGAAGGTGTTTCCGCCGCTGGCGCCGCTCAACTGCGTCGTAAGAGTGGAAAAGGTAGCCGGATGGGTACCGAAATCGAGCGTACCGAAGTTAATGCCACTTTGCGCGGGCGATCCGTTTATCAAACAACCGTTTGTCAGCGTCAGCGTCGCGCCGATGGTGCCGCTGCTGGTAACGGCCAGCGCCTGATGGGCCGTTGTTGCAGTCAGTAAGCTGCCTGCGCAGATCAACAGGAGTTTTCTTTTCATTTACACCCTCCAGAAGACGTCTCCGTTCCCTTGCCGCATTTTATTTTTGTCGTTCAAGATGTTAGCCCCGCTTAAGGTTCCTTTGAGGGGGGTTATTGAGAATTTAGTTTATGGATATCGCTTCTACCACCTGCCCCATGACGCATAAGCCGAATGTCTTATTGACGAGGTATTTCTATAAATAACAGTCAGTTGAACTCTAAAAAACAGAGATTTTATTTTATCCACAGAGAATATATCCGCAATAATGTGATATTGATCACAATATATCGTCAGTGAATTAACAACAAAATTAATAAAACTTAAAAAGGAGTTGTATCCCCCTACACTTTGCGTCAATTTATGTGCCGAATAATTTCCCGCGTCGTAATAAAAAATTTATATGTATCGACTCGGGCTACATCTAAAGCGCATAGAGGGTCTTTTTTCGTGGCAAGTGCAAACAAACTCACACTCTTCATCGTGATTTTCATGCTGGCGGGTATTCTTTCAGGGGCAGCAATTCATGAGTACGCATCTGCGGATGCTATTAAAGCCTGGTCGGATAATATTACCCTTCTGACCGATATCTTCCTTCGCCTGATCAAAATGGTGATTGCACCTTTGGTCTTCAGCACGTTAACCGTCGGCATCATGAAACTGGGTGAAACCTCCACCATTGGCCGCGTTGGCGGCAAAGCGATGGTGTGGTTTATCAGCTCATCCGTGCTGTCTATTCTGGTGGGGCTGTTTATCGTCACGCTCGAGCATCCGGGAAGCGGTCTGAACCTGACGATCCCAACCGAGGCCGTCGATACCGGTCTGGCCGTTGGGGGCATGACGCTGAAAGCCTTCCTGTCTCACACCATTCCAACCAGTATCGCAGGGGCGATGTCGAACAATGAGATCCTGCAGATTGTGGTGTTCTCGATGTTCTTCGGCATCGGCGGCGCGTCGCTGGGACAGAAATTCAACGCGCCACTGGTTGCCGCGCTGGATGTGGTTTCCCATATCATGCTGAAGGTGACGGGTTACGTGATGTACGTTGCGCCACTGGCCATTTTCGCGGCGATTTCATCCGTTATTGCCACTCAGGGTCTGGGCATTCTGTTGAACTACGCCTCCTTTATTGGTGGCTACTATGTTGCCATTCTTCTCACCTGCATGGTGCTGCTGGCCGTGGGTTACATGGTGCTGAAAAAAGAGGTGTTTCGCTTGGTCAGTATGCTGAAAGACCCGGTACTGGTAGCGTTTACCACCAGCAGCTCTGAAGCGGCCTATCCAAAAACGCTGGAACAGCTGGAGCGTTTTGGCTGCTCGCGCAACATTGCCTCTTTCGTTCTGCCGATTGGCTACTCCTTCAACCTGGTGGGTTCGATGGTGTACTGCTCTTTCGCCTCGATGTTTATCGCCCAGGCGTACAACATTCACCTGAGCTTCTCTGAAGTGACGGTATTGATGCTGACCCTGATGCTCGCCTCAAAAGGCATTGCAGGCGTACCACGTTCATCGCTGGTCGTTCTGGCGGCGACTATTCCAAGCTTCAATATTCCGGTGGCCGGTATTCTGCTGCTGATGGGAATTGATCACTTCCTGGATATGGGACGTTCTGCGATTAACGTTCTGGGGAATGGTATCGCGACCGCGATGCTGTCGCAGAATGAAGGTGCGCGGGAAGCGGAAGCTGAGCTGGTGGAGCAGGAAGCATAAGGGTATGAAAAAGCCGGGTGGCGGCTTCGCCTTACCCGGCCCACTAATGGCTCGAACACGTAGGCCGGGTAAGCGTCAGTGCTACCCGGCTTTGTTTTACGCTACATGACTCGCCGCGATATCCAGCAGTGCCATCTCATCGCTGTTCAGCAGCTTCTCAATATTCACCAGAATCAGCATACGCTCGCCGAGCGCGCCCAGACCGGTCAGGTATTCCGTCGACAATGTGACGGCAAATTCCGGTGCAGGACGGATTTGGTCAGAGGTCAGGGAAAGCACATCAGACACGCCATCCACCACGATGCCCACTACGCGCTGCCCCAGGTTCAGAACAATCACCACGGTGTTGTCGTTGTAGTCAACGTCGCCCTGGCTGAACTTCACGCGCAGGTCAACGATTGGCACAATCACACCACGCAGGTTGGTGACACCTTTAATAAAAGCAGGCGTGTTAACGATGCGGGTAACCTGGTCGTAACCACGGATTTCCTGCACTTTCAGAATGTCGATACCGTACTCTTCGTCACCTAAAGTGAAAACCAGGAATTCCTGCCCTGATGGCTCGCCCGCCAGTTTCGTTACATTACTCATACCGGTCATGTTATTACCTTCTACTTAATCAGGCGGCTGTGTACGCCACACGTTGTTCACGATTTAATCCCTGAAGCGCCGATACGTCGACGATCAGCGCCACGCTACCATCACCCAGAATGGTCGCGGCAGAAATACCTGGTACCTTGCGGTAGTTGCTTTCGAGGTTTTTCACCACCACCTGGTGCTGACCAATCAGCTGATCAACCAGCAGCGCGTAGCGACGGCCCGCACTTTGCAGGATCACAACGATACCCTGCGTGGCCTCTGTCTTCGCCCCGTCCACTTCAAACACTTTCCACAGTTCCACCAGCGGCAGATACTCACCGCGCACTTCGAGAACACGCTCGCCACCCGCCAGCGGATGCAGATCTTCCTCACGCGGCTGCAGCGATTCCATCACGGCGTTCAGCGGCAGAATAAAGACTTCGTCTGCCACTTTGACTGACATACCGTCCAGAATTGCCAGCGTCAGCGGCAGCAGGATGCGAATGGTGGTGCCAGAGCCCTGCTTAGACTGGATCTCAACGTGACCGCCCATCTCCTGGATGTTACGTTTCACCACGTCCATGCCCACACCGCGCCCGGACACGTCGGTCACTTGTTCCGCAGTCGAGAAGCCTGGCGCAAAGATCAACATGCCCACTTCTTCGTCGGTCATGTTTTCATTGACCGCCATCCCCTGCGAAATCGCTTTTGCCAGGATGCGTTCACGGTTAAGGCCCGCACCGTCATCGGTCACTTCGATGCAGATGTTCCCACCCTGGTGTTCCGCAGAGAGGATCAGGTTGCCGACCGGAGATTTCCCGGCGGCAATGCGGTTTTCCGGCAGTTCGATACCGTGGTCGAGGCTGTTACGCACCAGGTGTGTTAACGGGTCAATAATGCGCTCGATCAGGCTCTTATCCAGTTCGGTTGAGCTGCCCATCAGGGTCAGTTCAATCTGTTTATTCAGTTTGCTGGCAAGGTCGCGGACCAGACGCGGGAAGCGGCTGAAGACATATTCCATCGGCATCATTCGGATGGACATGACCGATTCCTGCAGATCGCGGGCATTACGCTGTAATTGCCCCATGCTGGTAATCAGATCGCCGTGCGTGACCGGGTCCAGTTCGTTTGAACGTTGTGCCAGCATTGACTGAGTGATGACCAGTTCGCCCACCAGGTTAATCAGCTGGTCAACCTTCTCAACGGCAACACGGATGCTGGTGGACTCACTGGAACGCGCAGCCGGTTTTTCACCACGGCCTGGCGCCGCAGCCTCTTTTGGCACGGCTTTCAGCGCCGGAGCCGCAGGCACAACGGCCGGTGCAGTAGTCTGAGCAACAACAGCGACCTCTTCTGCTGGCGTTTCGACAACGGCCGTTTCGGTTTCGAAGGCAATCTGGTCGGCTTCAATGACGAAGCACAACACCGCCACGATATCGTCCTGGCCAATGCCGTCATCAAGCGTCGCAGCAAGACTGTCTTTGCCTTTTACCACATTGCTTAATGTCGCCAGATTACCCAGCTCTTCTTCCAGAAGGTTAACTTCATTCTCTTTCAGGCGTGACAGCACAACGCGCAATTTGCCCGCTTGTGCTTCGGCAGGGGCAGACTCCTGGGCGGCAACGGCATCGACAACGCTCAGTTTTGCGGCCGGAACAACGGCTGCGGCAACCTCACCTTTTGCTTCCAGCGCGAGCTGGCGCAGCGCATTGCAGATGTATTCAAAGCTGGCGGCATCAGGCTCTGCCGAGCTTTTATAGGCGTCGAGCTGTTCCTGCATAATATCTTTGGTTTCCAAAAACAGGTTGATAATATCGGTATTGAGCTGCATCTCACCGCGTCGTGCTTCATCAAGCAGGTTTTCCATCAGATGGGTCGTTTCCTGCAGGATGGTAAATCCAAACGTTCCGGCTCCGCCTTTAATGGAGTGCGCCGCACGGAAGATGGCATTAAGCTGCTCAGAGTCTGGTGCTTCAGGCACCAAATCGAGCAAGTGTTGCTCCATATCGGCCAACAACTCGTCGGCTTCATCAAAGAATGTCTGGTAAAAATCGCTAATATCCATGCTCACGCTATCACCTCGGATTGGCTGGTGGCGATGTTGGAACGGCAGCCGAAGGAACGGCCCCAGGCTGTTTTAAATCGTCCAGTGACTCATTCTGACTTTCGGCGTTTTCATGCAGGATGGCCTGCTCCGCCTGCTGGTTCAGCACTAAAAGACTGATACGACGGTTGATGGCGTCATCCGGCCCGCGGTCAGAGACACGCATGGTTGCTGCCATGCCGACCACGCGCAGTACCTTGCCATCATCAAGCCCACCGGCCACCAGCTCGCGACGCGAGGCGTTGGCACGATCGGCAGAAAGCTCCCAGTTGCTGTATCCCTTCTCCCCACTGGCGTACGGGAAACCGTCCGTGTGTCCTGACAGGCTGATTCGGTTAGGAATGCCGTTCAGCACCGGCGCAATAGCACGCAAAATATCGCGCATGTACGGCTCAACTTCCGCACTCCCGGTCTTAAACATTGGGCGGTTCTGGCTATCAATAATCTGGATACGTAACCCTTCCTGTACCAGATCGATTTTCAGATGCGGACGCAGCGCGCGCAGTTTTGGATCTGCTTCAATCAGCTGATCGAGATCGCCACGCAGTTTCTTCAGACGCGCCTGCTCCATCTTTCTTTTCAGCTCGTCGATGTTCGGCTCTTTTTTCACCTCACCCTTCTGCTGGGTGTAATCATCGCCACCGCCCGGGATTGGGCTGTCGCTGTTAGAGATGCGCGGCCCACCGGCCACCGCCGTCGCCAGCGGCGTTCGGAAATATTCCGCAATCTGGATCAGTTCTTTCGGGCTGGAGATGGAGATCAGCCACATCACCAGAAAGAACGCCATCATTGCAGTCATAAAATCGGCGTACGCAATTTTCCACGAGCCGTGTGCGCCATGCCCGCCGCCCTTATGCTTGCGTTTTTTTACGATGACGATCGGATGGGACTGGTTTTTCATGCGTCCTCAGTTGTCGTCTGTTGGTTTGGGTTTTTCACCGCACGCACGTGTTCTTCAAGTTCGATAAACGACGGACGCTCGCTGGAGTAAAGCGTTTTACGGCCAAACTCAACCGCGATCGGTGGCGCATAACCGTTGAGGTTAGAGAGCAGCGTGATCTTCACGCACTGCATCATTTTAGTCGTTTCCGCGCTCTTCTGGCGCAGAACGCTTGCCAGCGGAGAGATGAAGCCATACGCCAGCAAAATACCGAGGAAGGTGCCCACCATAGCATGGGCGATCAGTGCGCCCAGCTCAGCGGCAGGACGATCCGCCGAGGCCAGGGCGTGAACAACCCCCATGACAGCGGCAACGATACCGAACGCAGGAAGGGAATCGCCCACCAGCGCCAGGCTGTTGGCCGGCACTTCGGATTCACTTTCGTGGGTTTCGATCTCTTCGTCCATCAGCGCTTCAATTTCGAAGGTGTTCATATTGCCGCTGATGATGAGTCGCAGGTAGTCGACGATGAAATCCAGCATCATGGCGTCGGCAAGAATGCGCGGATAGCTGGCAAAAATTTCACTCTCTTTCGGGTTTTCGATATCGCGTTCAAGAGAGAACATCCCCTGTTGACGTGACTTCGCCATCAGGCGATAGAGCAGCGCCAGCAGGTCCATATACATGCTTTTGGTGTATTTCGAGCGACGGAACAGCAATGGAATCGCTTTCAGCGTGCCCTTGATCGATTTACCGTTGTTACCAACGATAAAAGCCCCTACCCCTGCGCCGCCGATGATAATAAGTTCAGCCGGTTGATAGAGTGCTCCAAGGTGCCCGCCGGTCATCATGTAACCGCCGAAAACTGTACCGAGAACTACCAGGTAACCTAATAAGATAAGCACGACATCATCCTTCCGCTAGTGACTATGGCAAGGACGTTCAGTTCGCAGCGTTTACCGTTTGCGGGGTAAAAAAAAGCAGCGGTAATTGCTTACCGCTGCTGGAATCTTGCCCACACGTTCGGGTTAAACAGCTTGTTCGATCTGTTCATCCAGCAGTTGTGGAATAATATCGGCAGCATCCCGGGAAAGTTTACGTCTTTTTACTGCACGGGATGGAGGCTGACATAAACTACAGGCGAAGCTGCCTGCAGGCTGATGAGCATGGGTAATAAAATTGCCATCGCAGCAATTGCAGCGCGACAGTTCAAGCATTCCGCTTTCAACAAAACGCACCAGCGTCCATGCGCGGGTCAGCGCCAGCAGTGGACCATCTTCCTGCTGTGGGCATTGTTCAAGGTAAAGTTTGTACGCTTTGATCACAGCGTCAACGCCGCTACACAAACCGGTTTTGAGAAGATACTGCCAGGCGTTACAGAACATGGATGCGTGGATGTTCTGCTCCCACGTCATAAACCAGTCGGTAGAAAACGGCAGCATGCCTTTCGGCGGGGGACTACCACGTAACTCTTTGTACAGTTTGATGAGACGACCACGGCTCAACTGAGTCTCGCTTTCCAGCATTTGTAAACGAGCACCCAGTGTAATCAGCTCCATGGCCAACTGTATGTCACGCGCTTCCTGAACAATGCTTTTTTCGCTCATTGCTAGGCCCTTTTCTTACGGGCTGCGTCATCAGGCTGGCTGATTTCGTTAAGCAAGCGAGTGGAGAGAAGTATACCGGTATGGATCTGTTGAAGATCGTCAACACGGGATTCCTGCGTCAGACGCGTTATTGTCTGTGAATCATCGAAACGGAACTGACAAACCAGCTGATTCGTTTCGGCCAGTTTAACCATCTGAGGGAGGGTTAAACCCCCCAGCATGGTTGCCATTTCTTCGTTAATACCCAGACGAAACATCGCGGACGCCTTGTCCTGACTAATCAAACGCTGCGCGAGCAGTAAATACGACAAATTGATGTCATAGATATGTTTTAGCAACTCGGATGTATGCATTGTTCCCATCCCGAATAACCAACTATTATTTTTATGCGGAAAGACCGCACCCCGTGATGTCGCCGGGAAATCACCCGGTATAAAAAAGAAAAGGCCAAATGCATAGTTGAATTTAGGTTTGTATTCAGTTGATACACGCAAGAGAAGAAACGCCGTTGCGCCTCTTACATCTTTTATCATTTCTTACAAATAACTAAGATTTTTCCTAATTCGACGCAAACTCTACTCGTCAGATTTGATACATACAATGCAGCCTTCCTCAAATTTAAAAAAATGTGATCCACGTCACATAATTTAAGTGAATATCACCCATAAATCCATCAGCATGACTTGTAATTTGCTCAAAAAGCGAGCAATCAGTCCTGTTTTGTATTCTTAAATGCCGAATACTCATGCAGAAGGGTGAACATAACTGGCATTTAACGTGCTTTGCCTGTCATTCCCGGTGTCTGCAATCGTTCACATCCCGAGAATGTCCTGGATACATTTTTCTTACCTCGAAAAAACATATACTTATGCGTAACGCTCAAAAAAAATGTTTCAGTATGTGATCATTCGAATTGTGTTTATAACGCGTTAAAATGATTTAATAGTGGAAGAGTAAAATTGTGTGATTTACGTTAAGTTGTTAATTTTTTTCATTTAGGCGTATTTTTCAGTTATTCTTCTTATAAGAATAATTAATGAATAATTATGATAAGCTTCACACTAATGTCGTATTCAACTCTTGCAGAACCAGGGGATTCGCGGTAAAGGTGGGTAGACGCAGTCTGTCAGACATCTAAGGAGTGCACCATGAGTTACTCCCATCTTCTTGTTTCTGTTGCTGTTTCACCCGAAAGCCATCAGCTTGTCGCCCGGGCAGTTTCCATTGCCAGGCCCCATAATGCCCGCATCAGCCTCATCACTCTCGCGGCCGAACCCGAAATGTATAACCAGCTGGCAGCCCCTATGCTTGAAGATATTCGGGAGGTACTTCAGGAAGAAACACAGCAATTTCTGCGGGAACTGGCTGAAAAGGCACAATATCCTGTTTATGAGACCGTTATTGCAACGGGAGAACTTAATGCACATATTCTTGACATGTGTCGTAAACAGAATATTGATTTAGTGATATGCGGGAACCACAACCATAGCTTTTTATCGCGCGCGGCATGTGCGGCGAAATCTATTGTTGCTTCAAGTCAGGTCGATGTGCTGTTAGTACCTCTTGGGGGAGATTAATCCCCCAGTAGAAAATCAGGCGAGTTTAGGAAATGTCGCGATCTTTTTTTGCAGATCACCATCCTTACTTTTCGGGGCGATATCACGTAAATCCTGAATAAAATTCGCCTGCCAGTGATTAATGTCGTTCTTACGGATCGTCTCCATCATTTCGGCATGCCGGGAAATGCGCTCTGTAAGCGGCATTGTCAGGGCGCGGTTCAGGGCGTTAGCCACATCATCCCGATCGTAAGGATTTACGATAAGCGCTGAAGTGAGTTCATTTGCCGCTCCGGCAAACTGTGAAAGTACCAGTACACCCGGGTCGGCAGGATCCTGGGCCGCCACATACTCTTTCGCCACCAGGTTCATCCCGTCACGCAGCGGCGTGACCAGGCCAACGTCTGCATAGCGGAACACTTTCATCAGGATTTTACGGTCAAAGTGTTGATTCAGATAAAAGAGCGGCGTCCAGCCCAGTTGGCCATAGCGGCCGTTAATGCGCCCCGCTTCTGTCTCCAGCTGATGCCGAATGTCCTGGTAGGCCTGAACTTCGCCGCGCGACGTTGGTGCTATCTGCGTATAGCGAATTTTACCGTGGTGTTGAGGGTACTTATCCAACAGCGTTTCATATGCCAGAAAGCGTTCCGGTAACCCTTTGGAATAATCAAGTCGCTCTACCGAGAAGATATTTTTCACATGCTTAAGTTCATTCTTAAGCTGCGCCAGCTTTGATGGCAACGGCCCGGCGGCCTGCTCCGCAATCTCGTCGGGTTCAATCCCAATCGGATACACTTCGGTATGGAATGTTTTCCCCCATGCAGTATGCGTTTTTCCACCTTTGGTCACCAGGCGCGTTTTGCCTGACACAGAATCCAAAAACGCAAGGCGATCATTTTCAGTCTGGAAGCCCAACAAATCGTAATCACATAGCGCCTCCAGCAACGCTTCATGGGGTGGTAACGCGGTAAAAATCTCCGGTGTCGGGAACGGGATATGCAGGAAAAAACCAATCCGGTTATTTACGCCCCTTTCCCGCAATTCTCTGGCGAAGGGGAGCAGATGATAATCGTGGATCCATAAAATATCGTCTTCTTCGATTAAAGGCAGCAGTTTATCCGCCAGCAGCGCGTTGACTCGCGTGTAGCCTTCGAAGGATTCACGCTGGAATTTAACCAGGTCAAGACGGTAGTGAAATGCAGGCCACAGAACGGCATTCGAGAACTGCGAGTAATACTCGTCATAGTCTTTCTCTTTTAACGCGAACGATGCCCACGTAATATTTCCGCGCGTCACTTTTTTGAGCGGTTTTTCGTCTTCACTGATTTCACCACTCCAGCCAAACCACAGCCCGCCAGCAGCTTTTAAGGCACCTAACACCCCTACCGCCAGGCCACCCGCGCTGACTTTTTTATCATCAGGCGGCGCGATTCGGTTAGAGACGACGACTAAGCGACCCATAATGGTTTCCCCCTTGGTTTTGCGCTATTTGTTGTTGTTGCTGGTTAGCGATGTCAGATATCCACTGCCAGACACTGGCGACATCCACCAGCCGCCATTGGGCAACAGTGTCGCCGGGCCCAACCTTAACGGAGATCCCTCGGGCCTGATTCACCACGCGGAACCCTGCTTCGTCGGTCAGGTCATCCCCAAAGAAAACGGGCGTCCGGCCCTTAAAAGGTTCCTCCGCCATAAACGCGGTGATGGCCGCGCCTTTATTGATCCCTTGCGGTTTTAGCTCCACCACGCATTTACCCGGCTGTAACGCCAGTTGCGGGTGCGCATTCGCAATTTCTCTGGCAAGGGCAAGCACGCGCTCTTCATATTGTGGCGCCTGACGATAATGCAGAGCAAAGGCCATGCCTTTAGCTTCCAGTTCTGTGCCCGGCAGTTCTGCCAGCGCAGCAGAAAGTTTCTCCTGAAGACGTTGTGTGAGTGCATCGGGAAGTGAAACGATATGCGTTTGATCATGGATGTCGCGGCGCTCCGCTCCGTGTACACCGGCCAGCGGAAAGTGGTAAGGACTGGCGAGCATATCCAGCTCGGCCATTGAGCGCCCTGATATCAATGCCAGTGCTCCCTCATTCATAAGCGAGAGCTGATGCAAATCCTGTAATACCGCATCCGGAATAGCCACCTGATCAGGGTGCGGTTTTATCCCGGCGAGCGTGCCGTCGAGATCAAAAAAGAAAGCATAGTGTCCGGACAGTACAGGCGGTGCGGTTAACAAGTCAGCCACCCTTTTCCTCCTTACGGTTTGCGAGAGGTAAACGCCTTTACCTCTTTCATAGCCATGTAAGTATAGACAGTGTGACGTGGCTCGCCATTTGACAACCGCCCCGCCAGTTTTACTGGCGAGGCGGTTAAGGGGTCAACTAAGGTTATAAGTTGAGCAATAAAAGACGGGAAAAAGCGTTATACGGTACGCTTCGCTTTTTGCTTGTAACGGTCGAAAATCACCGCAGCCAGCAGGATCAGGCCACGAACCACGTACTGAGAGAACGGGGAAATATTCAGCAGGTTCATGGCGTTCTCTACCGTCCCTAAGATCAGGATACCGGCCACCACATATGAGATTTTTCCGATGCCGCCCTTCAGGGAAACGCCCCCTAAAACGCAGGCCGAAATGACGATCAGCTCGTAACCGATAGAGGTCATGGGTTGGCCGCTGGTCATGCGTGATGCCAGAATAATGCCCGCGGCGGCAGAAACCAGCCCCGAGAGCACAAAGATAATAATCTTGGTTCGCACGACCGGCACCCCAGCCAGACGCGCCGCTTCTTCATTGCCACCAATCGCCAGCGTATTACGGCCAAAGGTGGTCCGGTTAAGCAGGAAGCCGAACAGGATCAGGCAGGCTACGGTCAGCCAGATAGGCGCAGGCAGACCGAGCCAGTTGGCGTAACCCAGCGTAAAGAAGCGCTCGTCTTCAATCCCCACCGCTTTACCGTCGGAAATAATATAGGCCAGGCCTCGGACAATTTGCATTGTGGCAAGCGTGGTGATCAGGGCATTTATCTTCAGACGCGCAATGACAAAACCGTTGACCAGACCGCTGATGACGCCCAGTAACAGACCGGCCAGGACGCCGATCCACAGGCTTTCAGTCATGTTGATCACCACTGCCGTGGTCACACCCGCGCAGGCAATAACGGACGCCACCGACAGGTCAAAATCGCCGGAGGCCAGGCAGAAGAGCATGCCGCAGGCCACCATCCCTGACATGGAAATGGCCAACCCCAGCCCTTTCATATTAATGAAAGTGGCAAAATTAGGAACAAAGATCGCACAGGCGAGGAACAGCGCGGCAAAGACCACCAGCATGCCGTACTGATCCCAGATGCGTCCAAAACTGAAAGCCGACTTCGGCACTCCGGATGTAGTAACAGAGGACATCATTAACTCCTTACTCAGGCGACAGCCTGGCTGACTTTAGGCATGGCGAGGTTCAACGCCTGTTGTTCATTCGCCTGTTCATGAAGTAATTCACTGGCAATTTCACCTTCACGCATCACGACAATGCGGTCGGCTACGCCAAGCACCTCCGGCAGATCGCTGGAGGCGAAGAGCACCGCCACGCCGCGTTTTGCCAGTTCATAGATCACGTTATAAATTTCGTGTTTTGCCCCCACATCAATACCGCGCGTTGGCTCATCTAATAAAATGACCTTCATATCTTCCGACAGCCAGCGGCCTAAAATAGCCTTCTGCTGGTTTCCGCCGGAGAGATTCATGATCAGCTGTTCCGGGCCAGGCGTTTTGATATTCAGCGAACGAATATGGTGGTCGGCATTGCTCGACTCCCAGCTATCGTTAATCAGGCAACCGGCGCGGATAAACTTACGGCGGGCGGAAATATTGATGTTATCGCGCACCGAATGAACCGGAATAATCCCCTCCGCTTTACGGTCTTCCGGGCAGAGCATCATCCCCGCCCTGATCGCGTGGGCCGGTTTCTGAATATCTACCCGCTTGCCGTCAATGGAAACCTGACCTTCGGTAATCCGGGTACCGCCGAATAACCCTTTCATCAACTCGCTGCGCCCCGCCCCCACCAGGCCAAACAGTCCGACGATTTCACCGCTGCGTACTGACAAGGAGATTGGCGTACGCACGCCTGGCGCTTTTACGCTATCCAGACGCAGGCGTTCAGGGCCATACTCGCGCGGCTGCCAGTGATAAATGTCACCCAACTCGCGGCCAACCATCGCCTGAACAAGCTGGTCATGGTTAACCTGCTTCATGTCGGTAAAGGTGCGTACATAGCGTCCGTCTTTAAAGACGGTAATGGCATCACTCAGGGCGAATATCTCTTCCATACGGTGCGAAACGTACAAAATGGTGCGGCCTTCCTGACGCAATTCACGGATCACACGGAACAAATTTTCGATTTCACGCGCGGAGAGAGAACTGGTGGGTTCATCGAAGGCTATGATTCGGGCGTTACGCGCCAGCGCCTTAGCAATTTCAACCATCTGCCACTGACCAATAGAGAGATATTTCAGTGGCGTCTGAGGATCAACGTCCAGGCCAAGATGTTTAAGCTGCAGCCCCGCTTCATAATTAAGTAGCGAACGATTCACCACGCCGCTTGTATGCGGAAGCTGTCCTAAATAGATGTTTTCTGCCACGGTCATCTCAGGGATGAGGTGCAGTTCCTGATAAATAATGGCTACCCCGGCGTTGAGCGCCGCCGTGGTATCGGCAAACGCCACCTCGTCTCCGCGAATAGCCAGCGTGCCGGTCGTCGGCGTGTAGTTACCGCTGAGGATTTTCAACAGCGTGGATTTTCCCGCGCCGTTTTCGCCCATCAGGGCGTGAACCTGGCCGGCATAGCAGTCGAAACTGATATCGGTCAGCGCATTAACACCGGGGAAAGTTTTACCAATGCCGCGAAAAGAGAGATACGGCTCAGACTGTTGCATAACGTCTCCGTGATTCCAGTAGTGTGTACATCTGGCCCCTCACAGGAATGAGGGGCACAATCACAGCGAATTACTTACCGCCCAATCCTTTTTTCGCCAGTTCCTCTTTGAAGTTATCGCGGGTGATCAGCACCACGTCAGTCACTTCGGTAAATTTCGGCGGTTCAGCCCCTTTGGTTACCCAGTTGTAGAGCATCTCGCTGGATTTGTAGCCGTGAACGTCCGGGCTTGGCAGCAGAGAGCCATAGAAGCCAGTGGCCTGCGCTTTGGACAGCTCGCTGACTGCGTCAACGCCGTTGATGCCGATCCCGATCACGTCAGGCGCTTTGAAGCCCTGGCCTTCCGTCGCGCGTACTCCGCCCAGCACGGTATTGTCGTTCATCCCGACCACCAGCCAGTGTTTCACCTCCGGATGCTGAACCAGCATGGAGTTCGCGGCGTCGAAAGCACCCGGGATATCGTTGGATTTGGTGGGGACTTTGTAGATCTGTTTTTCCGGGAAGCCGGCTGCTTTCAGCGCGTCCATGGAACCGGAAGTACGGCGGCGAGCCGTGTCCAGTTCGTCCGCAGTAATGGCCATCACAGCGGTTTCTTTCACATCCCAGCCACGTTTTTGCATCTCTTTATAAAGTTCCTGGCCCTGACGTTCACCGATTTTGGTCGCCGCCATCATCACCAGAGGGACGCTGTCCATCGGTTTGCCTTTGGCGTTAACGAACTGATCGTCAACCGCAATGACCTTCATGTCGTAACCACGCGCTTTCGCCGCGATTGCCGATCCCAGTTTTGGATCGGGTGTGCAGATAACGAAACCTTTCGCACCGCTGGCCGCCAGGCTGTCGATGGCATTCAGGGTTTTTTCACCGTCAGGCACGGCGATTTTAATCACTTCAAAACCTAAATCTTTTCCGGCTTTATCTGCGAATTTCCACTCAGTCTGGAACCAGGGTTCTTCGGGCTGTTTTACCAAAAAACCGAGTTTTAAATTCTCAGCGATAGCGGATTGTGACATAACGGCAGCCAGACCGATGGCCGCCAGCGCTTTAGTAAATTTGTGCATGGTAAACTCCAGCTTTAGCATTCTTTTCTGTAGGGAATATGTGCGTGCTTCTAATTTAATCGGACTTAAAACAAGGCATTAGCGCTTACCTCGTCATAAGCGTTATTGCTGGTGATAGTTTTAGCGGGAAATTAATCATCCATAAGAGAGCCCCATCACACCGCAGAATTACAGTAATTGCGTACATAAATTCAGCGAAAAATGACATAAAAAAGGCAGGATTTGTCAGACAAATGAAAGAGGGTTAAGCAGAATTATCCATAAGATTAGCTAAGAAATCCCTGACACCGTCCGCTGGGAAAAATGGCAACCAACGAAAAAAAAGATCAAACTGCGTTTCATCACAAATGCACGGGAACCACATCAGACTGTTATTCTGCAGAAATTGATTTAGCGCAATTTTTCCCGCGTATCATATATTCGCAATGAATAATCCGTATTTCATTTTTTCTCAGAGCATTATTCCGACTTAATATTTACGGAAGAACATTAGCATGCGACAAATTAAAATAATAATTAATTATCAATGACTTATACTATATTTGCTTTATGAAAATCCATTTGCAAATTTGTAGTATTTTAATTTTTGTAATGTATGGTAAAAATAAGGTGTTTAGGAGTTTTCTTACCCCGGAGACAAGGGTATGCTTATTTATATCGAACACAGGAAGTGAATTTTAGGTCGATTTTAGATACTGCGGAAATTGTATATCTGCGAGTTCTTCGTCAATGCCTGACGCTCAGGTTAAGCAGCGGACATCTCGTCCCACAGTCAATAAGGATATGAGTATGGCTACCCCAACGATGATGCAAAAACTAAATGCGCAGATGAACCTTGAGTTCTATGCGTCCAATCTGCACCTTCACTTAAGTGCGTGGTGTGCTGAGAACAGTCTTACGGGTTCAGCAACATTCTTCCGTACTCAGGCACAAAGTAACGTCACGCACATGATGCGCGTCTTTAACTTCATGAAGGCCGTTGGCGCCAATCCTGTTGTTAAAGCCCTTGATACCATTAACGATGACTACTCCTCCCTGGAAGAACTGTTCCAGAAAACGCTTGAAGAGTATGAGCAACGTTGCACCACTCTCAGTAAACTGGCCGATGAAGCCAAAGCGCAGCAAGACACTACCACCCTTAAATTCTTACGCGACATGGACAAAGAACAGCAGCAGGACGGCATGCTGCTGAAGATACTGGCGGATGAACTGCGCAATGCGCGACAGGCAGGGTTATGCCCGGAACAGACTGACCGTCACCTGCTCGACATTGTGACGGTGCAACATCACTGATCCCTTTTAACCTGCTCCCGTCCGGGCGCAGGTTTCCCTTCTCACCGCCAACCTTCTGCTTTTGCTGAAATTTAACAAATCAGATCTTGCTCCCAATGATTATCCACACAACATGTAATGATTTATTTAATTACATAATCATTGACGAGGGAGCATCATGATCACCATCGAGTTTGTTGTCATTCTCCTCTGCCTGCTGACAGGTACACGTTTCGGCGGTATGGGGCTGGGGTTAATAAGCGGTATTGGGCTTTTTATTTTGTGTTTTGTTTTTGGGCTGCAACCTGGCAAGCCCCCGGTTGACGTCATGTTGACCATCCTCGCGGTGATTGGTTGTGCTGCTACTCTGCAGACCGCAGGCGGTCTCAATGTCATGATGCAATTTGCAGAGCGCCTTCTGCGTAAACACCCGCAGCACATCACACTTCTCGCCCCCTTTACCACCTGGATGCTGACTTTTCTGTGTGGTACCGGACATGTGGTCTACACCATGTTCCCGATCATTGCAGATATCGCCCTGAAAAAAGGGATCCGCCCGGAACGTCCAATGGCGGTAGCATCCGTGGCCTCGCAGATGGCGATTACGGCATCACCGGTTTCCGTTGCCGTTGTATCGCTGGTGTCCATCCTGGGCGCTCAGCATGGAATTGGCCATGCGTGGGGCATCCTTGAAATACTTGCAGTGTCAGTTCCTGCTTCACTTTTCGGTGTAGCCATCGCTGCCCTGTGGAGTTTGCGGCGCGGGAAAGATCTGGCCGACGACATGGATTTTCAGGAGAAGCTTAAAGATCCAAAGCAGCGCGAGTTTATCTATGGCGGAACAGAGACGTTAATGAATCAACGTTTTCCAAAAAAAGCCTACTGGTCCACGTGGATTTTCTTTGCCGGTATTGCCGTAGTGGTGCTGCTGGGGGCATTCCCGGAATTACGCCCCGCCTTTGAGCTGAAAGGCAAAATGACGGCGCTGTCGATGAACCTTGTCATTCAGATGATGATGTTAATTGCAGGCGCCGTAATGCTGATGGCCTGCAAGGTCAATGCCTCTGCTATTTCTAACGGTGCGGTATTCAAAGCCGGAATGGTGGCGATCTTCTCGGTGTTCGGCGTGGCGTGGATGAGTGATACCTTTTTCCAGGCGCATCTTGACGAGTTAAAACTGGCGCTGGAAGGCGTTGTGAAAAGCCACCCGTGGACGTATGCCATTGTACTGTTTCTGGTGTCGAAGCTGGTGAACAGCCAGGCCGCAGCGCTGACGGCCGTTGCGCCCATGGGCCTGATGTTGGGTATTGAGCCGAAAATGCTGATCGCCTTTTTCCCGGCGTCATACGGGTATTTTGTCCTGCCGACCTATCCAAGTGATTTGGCCTGTATCGGTTTTGACCGTTCAGGCACGACCCGCATCGGCAAATTTATCATCAACCACAGCTTTATTCTGCCAGGGCTGATTGGTGTAAGTTGTGCGTGCGCGGCAAGCTACCTGCTGGTCCAGACGTTCTTCTGATGGCATTGAAGGGCGACAAATACTGTCGCCCATTTCCACTCTTCAGTGAGACTCACTCTGCGGCGTGAATCGCAGCTCAATCAGCGCAATGGCTTTTTGGATGGCACGAAGCGTAACCGGATCAGCCGCTGCCGGATGACTGGCGAAATCAATGTTTTTCAGCTGAGTTGACATCTTCTCGCGCACTTCAACCGGCGCAATAACGTCCAGGACATCAAGAATTTGTTTGATAACCAGCTGACAGGCGACAACGTCAGAGACCAGTTCCTGATCGGCACTCAGGTTTTGAGACATGGGGGCTTTCTCCTTATTTAAAGGCCGCCATAGTAGCAAAACGCAGGCTCTTTTATCTCCCCTTCGTCACGTACAGGTACAAAAAAACCGCCAATATTAAATGTACCGGATGCGGATTACATTCAATTCCATCCCGTTGCAAAGAGAGAGGGCAGATTGTCCGGCTATTCCAGGCATTGCAGCAAACATCTGCAGGTACGATAACGTATTTCCATCCATTCAGAGCGAACCATGAAAAGAGTCATCGTAGCTGGCACGATCCTGCTGCTCGCGGGGTGTAGCATTAACCGCCAGGCTGAGGTCAGTAGTCTCGACGCGCCCAACGGCATAGTCCGCCTCGACTACGGCCAGGCGGCGCTACAAAATGCGTATTCTGATGAGTATGTGAATAACGGTACGGCGGCAAAAGCGTGTCAGAGCATGGGGTATGCCACAGCCTCTGCCTATGGCCAGCCCATCAAAACCTGCACGCTGATTAGCGGCTCTCTGTGTCTGAACGAGAGCGTGACTATCCAGTATAAATGTATGGGTTTTGCCGTTAACCCTAAGTCAAATAATCCGTGGTATTAATCAGGACTGCCAGTATTTGCTGGCAGTTTATTTCATTACGAACAAAAATAATTCTCATTAATAAATATAAAAATCGTCAATGCGTTTTATTCCCATTCGTATTTTAAATAAAGAAATAAAAATTTTACGTTTTGCAAATAATTAAATAACAAATTATAGTATCGCTCATTGTGAATCAGAAATAATAACCAGGAGCGCCACTATGCTGAAAACTGAAATGATCGACAAGCTCAATGCACAAATGAACCTTGAGCTTTTTTCGTCCCTGCTCTACCAGCAGATGAGCGCCTGGTGCAGCTACCACAGTTTCGAAGGCGCGGCTGCGTTTTTGCGTCGTCACGCTCAGGAAGAGATGACCCATATGCAACGTCTGTTTGATTATCTGACAGATACCGGCGCCCTGCCGCGCATTGAAACCGTGACATCCCCTTTTGCTGAATATAATTCTCTCGATGAACTGTTCCGCGCAACCTACGAGCACGAACAATTAATCACACAGAAAATTAACGAACTGGTTCATGCGGCAATGACCAGCCAGGATTATCCAACCTTTAACTTCCTGCAATGGTATGTAGCTGAACAGCACGAAGAAGAGAAGCTGTTTAAATCCGTCCTGGATAAATTATCTCTGGTGGGTAAATCTGGCGAAGGTCTTTACTTTATTGATAAAGAACTTTCTACCCTCGATACGCAAAACTAATTCCAGCGCGGTGCCGAAAATCGGCGCCGCGTTTTTTACTTACATTCCCTGCATCAAAACCCTCATTGTATTTCCTGTTCCCCTTATTAACGTTACGTCTGGATGACGCCCCATGCATGATCGCAGAGCGCTCAACTTCGTAAACCTTTCATTACACTACTTGTAACGGTGATTTGACGAGTTACCGCTTTTCCCTTACTCTGCGCCGCAGATTTTGTCGCGATTACGAATCGTTGTAGAGGAAAGCGTGAAAAACAGAACCCTGGGAAGTATTTTTATCGTCGCCGGAACGACGATTGGAGCAGGAATGCTGGCAATGCCCCTGGCAGCCGCAGGCGTGGGGTTTGGGATGACCTTGCTGCTACTTGGTATGCTCTGGGCGTTAATGTGCTACACCGCACTGTTGTTGCTTGAGGTTTATCAGCATGTGCCAGCCGACACCGGTCTGGGTTCTCTTGCAGCACGCTATCTGGGACGCTACGGTCAGTGGATAACCGGCTTTAGCATGATGTTCCTGATGTACGCTCTGACTGCCGCCTATATTAGCGGTGCCGGGGAGCTCATCGCCTCCAGCGTCAATGACTGGTTCGGCTCCGATATTACCCCGGCAACGGGCGCCATTTTCTTTGCGCTCATCGGCGGTGGCGTGGTCTGCGTGGGGACGTCGCTGGTCGATCTGTTTAACCGTTTTCTGTTCAGTGCCAAAATTCTGTTCCTGATTGTGATGCTGGTACTGCTCGCACCACATGTACACAAGGTCAACCTGCTGACGCTGCCGCTGGAAAAAGGGCTGGCGCTTTCCGCAATCCCGGTCATTTTCACTTCGTTTGGTTTTCACGGCAGCGTGCCGAGCATTGTCAGCTATATGAACGGCGATATTCGCAAGCTGCGCCGTGTCTTTGTTATCGGCAGCGCAATCCCCCTGATCGCTTATATTTTCTGGCAACTGGTGACGCTGGGCAGCATTGACTCTTCGACCTTTATTGGACTGATGGCGCAACACGCTGGCCTGAATGGTTTTCTGCTGGCACTGCGCGAGGTTGTGACCTCCCCACATGTGGAACTGGCGGTACACCTGTTTGCCGACCTGGCACTGACCACGTCGTTCCTGGGTGTTGCGCTGGGCCTGTTTGATTACCTGGCTGACCTGTTCCAGCGTCGCAATACCGCGGCTGGACGGTTGCAGACGGGCGCAATCACCTTCCTGCCACCGCTGGCCTTTGCGCTGTTTTACCCACGCGGGTTTGTGATGGCGCTGGGTTACGCGGGGGTGGCACTGTCGATCCTTGCCCTGTTGCTCCCTTCCCTGCTGGCATGGAAGAGCCGTCAGCAACATCCTCAGCAAGGGTATCGCGTGGCGGGGGGAAAACCGCTGCTGTGTATCGTGTTTGGCTGTGGCGTGGTGATTATTCTGGTGCAGGTTTTGATTGCAGCGGGAATGCTGCCTGAAGTGGGTTAAAAACGGGGGTTAAGGGGAAACTACCAGCTACCATAGGGGTATGTTTACCCTTTGATAAAACCCCTTATGTCCTGATAAGGCAGAGACTGCGCTTACGCGGATTCAGGAAAACATCAGAGAGTTGAAAGAAATTCAGTCGTGATTTCAGATTTATAAACAATACGCGGGCACGAGGCCCGCGATATTGCTTAACCCCCAATTGAAAAAACTCAGTGAACACTAACATAGTATTTCCTTCGGGAAGGAATACGTATTGACATATACATTCTCATAAATTCTCGGTTCATCTTTCAATGATTTAAATTTATTATGCATACACCATTGTTTTTTGTTAGAACAATCGAAATCTAAATCAACACACAGTCATTAATGCAAGCATTACACCGAATGCCAAAGCATCATAATAAAGAACAGCTTTACGAGGTAAGATTAGAGCGATTAATTCATTCATCATTACGGTAATGGTGCCAACTTACTGATTTAGTGTATGATGGTGTTTTTGAGGTGCTCCAGTGGCTTCTGTTTCTATCAGCTGTCCCTCCTGTTCAGCTACTGAAGGCGTGGTGCGTAACGGTAAAAGTACTGCCGGACATCAGCGCTATCTCTGCTCTCACTGCCGTAAAACATGGCAGCTACAGTTCACTTACACCGCTTCTCAACCCGGTACGCATCAGAAAATCATTGATATGGCCATGAATGGCGTCGGATGTCGCGCCAGTGCACGCATTATGGGCGTTGGCCTCAACACGATTTTACGACACTTAAAAACTCAGGCCGCAGTCGGTAAACTCACGCATACAACCGGGCAGTGACGTCATTGTTTGCGCGGAAATGGACGAACAGTGGGGTTACGTCGGCGCTAAATCACGCCAGCGCTGGTTGTTTTACGCGTATGACAGGATACGGAGGACGGTTGTGGCGCACGTATTCGGTGAACGCACGTTGGCCACGCTGGAGCGTCTTCTGGGCCTGCTGTCGGCGGCCTTTGAGGTCGTGGTATGGATGACGGATGGCTGGCCGCTGTATGAATCACGCCTGAAGGGAGAACTGCACGTTATCAGCAAGCGATATACGCAGCGCATTGAGCGGCATAACCTGAATCTGAGGCAGCATCTGGCAAGGCTGGGCAGGAAGTCACTGTCGTTCTCAAAATCGGTGGAGCTGCATGACAAAGTCATCGGGCATTATCTGAACATAAAACACTATCAGTAAGTTGGAGTCATTACCAAAAGACCGGGACACACTCGATACAAATATAATAATACAGGGAACCACTAAGAATTTCAGAACGGCAAGAGATTCTAGCCGACAATCATCGCCCGGATATCTTTAGGCAAGACAAATATGATTAACCTCCGTATTATTGGAGTGAAAAGCGACGTATAGTTAACAGAAAAATCCACCCAGCTATCATTATCCGCAGGGCCGCGGGGATTGCTAAGGGGGCTACGATGCCCCCTTATCTTGATCACATGTTAAGGACGTATTATTTTCTGTTGGTGTTAAGGTGAACGAAATAAAGTTACCTAAATCCACAAAAAAATGTATCAGTGCAAACAGCAGCTCTTAAACTTCTTCCCGCTACCGCAAGGACACGGATCGTTACGCCCGACCTTCGCCCCATTCACAATCGGCTTCTTCTCTTCCGGTTGCTGCGGGTTGTTCACCCAATAATTGTACAAACGCAGTGCCGCAGGCTGGATGCTTTCAATGCTGGCTTTATATTCCTCTTCCGTCAGCGCATCCAGCTTGTCGCTGTTCTCTTCAGTACCGTGCAGCGCAATCACATCCAGATCGGCCTTTAGATCTTCCGGCAAGGCAGACCAGTCCGTCAGCGCCACGCCGCGCATGTAGCCGTAGCACCACTCTTCCACAACGGTATAGCTTTCACCGTCCACGTCGTTGTAACCAAACATCGGTTCAAACTGATCCGGGTATTCGCTCAGGCGCTCGGCGATATCGTTCATATGCTTAAAGCAGAGATCGATAAAACGGTTCATCTCACGATCGTTTTTCCAGCGTGGAATGTACTTCTCGCCACCCCACACCGCCACCAGCCAGGTATCGGGCTCGACGACAACGGGGCCAGAAAGCACTGCGGTAAGCATGCCGTCCAGTTCGGAGACGTCAATCACGGACGCATCGTCGTGACCGTAAGACATTAATGTCTCTTCAAGCCACTCCATTTCGCTTTCATTCAATGGGCCTTCAGTCATCGCTGACACTCCTGATAAAAAGGAAAGGATCCTACCACATATCGCACACCTTTCCGGGTTGAAGTTTAGGTCTTTATTGCTGCAAAAACGTGCAAATCGTGACTCCTGCACAACTTATGGGCTTTATTGTTAACGATATGTGATCTCCGCTGTAATTTCTTCTCCTCCCGCAAGGCGACATAACACGGGGCTCTATACTCAAACATGTCGCAAACCCATCAATGGGTTAACCATTCTGGCAACGTTTTTGCTTAATGTTCTTCGCGCGAAGTTGCGCATGGAAACCTCGCCGTATCACGCAGGATGCAGTCTGGATCTTGTTCGTTTAGTGCATTTTGTTCTTGCTCGTGTTTTGGACTGGCTGCGCCGTCGGGCGTTTGGGTATACGCCGTGGTGCAAAAACCTCTTTGCTAAGGAACATAATAATGTCGCTGAAATTTATCAGAACGCCTCTTTCTCTTGTGTTGGCCGGTTGCCTGGTGACCGCATTTTCCGCCCAGGCAGATATTGTGATCGGTGTCGCCGGACCGTTCACAGGCCCCAATGCCACCTATGGCGATCAGTACTGGCACGGCGCAACGCAAGCCGCTGAAGACATTAATGCTGCTGGCGGCATTAACGGGGAGAAGATCAAACTGGTTCAGGGGGATGACGCCTGCGAGCCGAAACAGGCTGTGGCTGTTGCTAACCGTCTGGTGGACCAGGATAAAGTCAACGCCGTGGTTGGCCACTTCTGCTCCTCTTCCACCATGCCCGCCTCCGAGGTTTACAGCGATGCGGGGATTATTGCCATCACTCCCGGCTCGACCAACCCGCTGATTACGGAACGCGGTATGAGCGACATGTTCCGCATGTGCGGACGCGATGACCAGCAGGGCCAGGTCGCCAGCGACTTCATCATCGACAAGCTGAAAGCCAAACGTGTGGTGATCATTCACGATAAAGACACTTACGGTCAGGGTCTGGCTGACGCCACCAAAGCGGCGCTGGCGAAACGCGGGGTTCAGGATGTGATGTATGAGGGACTTTCGCGCGGTGAAAAAGACTTTAACGCGCTGGTGACGAAGATCGGTGCACAAAAACCGGACGTGGTGTTCTTCGGCGGCTGTCACCCGGAAGCCGGTCCGCTGGTTCGCCAGATGCGTGAACAGGGCGTGCAGGCGAAATTCTTCTCCGGCGACTGTATTGTCAACGAAGAGATGGTAACCGCCGCGGGTGGCCCGCAATACACCAACGGTATTTACATGACCTTCGGTAAAGATCCGCGCCTGATCCCGGACGGTAAAGCGGTTATCGAGAAATTCCGCGCCGGTAAATTCGAACCCGAAGGTTACACCCTCTATTCCTATGCCTCTGTACAGGCCATTGCTGCTGCCTTCAAAGCCACCGGTGGCAAGGACTCTGCCAAAGCCAGCGAGTGGCTGAAAGCCAATGCCGTCGACACGGTGATGGGCAAAAAAGCCTGGGACAGCAAAGGCGATCTGAAAGTGTCTGACTACGTGGTTTACCAGTGGGACGACAAAGGAAAATATAAGGAAGTGCAGTAACGGGACGGAATCACGCTCAACGCCGGCAGGCCAGCCTGTCGGCGCGTAATAAACATCAGGCTGCGTAAGTCGCGCAGCCTATAAAAAACGAGCGCGCTAAGATGAGTACATTCTTCCTGCAACAGTTAATTAATGGCTTAACGCTGGGCTCCGTCTACGGCCTGATCGCCATCGGCTACACCATGGTTTACGGCATTATCGGCATGATTAATTTCGCCCACGGCGAAGTGTATATGATTTCCGCCTATCTCTGCGCCATTGGCCTGGCGCTGCTGTCATTCTTCGGCCTGCAGTCTTTCCCTCTGTTGATCCTCGGGACGCTGGTTTTCACTATTGTGGTGACCGGGGTTTACGGCTGGACCATCGAGCGAATTGCCTATAAGCCGCTGCGAAACTCCACACGCCTGGCGCCACTGATCTCCGCCATCGGTATGTCGCTTATTCTGCAAAACTACGCGCAGTTGAGCCAGGGCCCGCGCCAGCAAGGGGTTCCGACCATGCTGGATGGCGTTATTCGCCTGCATCTGGGGGAAGGGTTCGTTCAGATAACCTATACCAAAGTGTTTATTCTGGTCGCTTCATTTGCCGGCATGCTGGTCCTCACCTGGATAATCAACCATACCCGCCTGGGACGGATGTGCCGCGCGGTGCAACAGGACCGCAAAATGGCCTCCATTCTGGGGATAAACACCGATCGGATTATTTCGCTGGTCTTTGTCATCGGCGCGGCAATGGCGGGTCTGGCGGGTGTGCTCATCACCATGAATTACGGCACCTTTGATTTCTACGTCGGATTTGTCATTGGCATCAAAGCCTTTACCGCGGCGGTACTCGGCGGCATCGGATCCCTGCCCGGGGCAATGCTCGGCGGACTTATTCTCGGCGTGGCGGAAGCCCAGTTCTCGGGCATGGTGAACTCGGACTATAAAGATGTGTTCTCGTTTGGGCTTCTGGTGATGATCCTTATTTTCCGTCCCCAGGGACTGCTTGGTCGCCCGATTGTGGCCAAAGTGTGAGGGAGCAACGATGACAAGCCACGGTTTTTCTCTCAAACGCTGCACTCTGGACGCTATTTTTTCCGGGCTGATTGCGCTGATTATATTTGGCCCAATTGCGGGCGTGGTGCTGGACGGGTACAGCTTTAACTTCGCCGGGCAGCGACTGGCCTGGATGGTTGGCATTGTGATGCTGGGGCGCTTTCTGTTGAGCGCTTTTTTGGGTACTGCCACCGGAGCCCGTTTCCAGTCACGCTTTGAAGCCGATAGCGCGGGCGTGTATGTCCGCCCCCCGGAATACAAAAGCCGCATGCGCTGGATTATTCCTCTGGTGATTACCCTTGCGATTTGCTTCCCGTTTGTCGCCACCAAATATGTGCTGACCGTTGCCATTCTCGGGCTGATCTACGTGCTTCTTGGTCTGGGACTTAACATCGTCGTGGGTCTGGCCGGTCTGCTGGACCTGGGATATGTCGCGTTCTATGCCATCGGCGCTTATGGCCTGGCGCTGGGTTATCAGTATCTTGGGTTAGGCTTCTGGAGCATGCTACCGCTGGCGGCAATCATGGCCGCTGCCGCAGGTGCCCTGCTCGGTTTCCCGGTGCTGCGCATGCACGGTGACTATCTGGCCATCGTGACCCTCGGGTTTGGGGAGATCATTCGTCTGATCCTGAACAACTGGCTGACCTTCACCGGAGGGCCCAATGGTGTTTCAGCCCCTCCTCCTACCTTTTTCGGTCTGGAGTTTGGCCGTCGGGCTAAAGAAGGTGGAGTGCCCTTCCACGAATTTTTCCACCTGACCTACAACCCCAATATGAAGTTTATCTTTATCTATGCGGTACTGTTTCTGGTGGTGATGCTGGTGCTCTATATTAAGCACCGCCTGACGCGGATGCCGATTGGCCGGGCGTGGGAAGCATTGCGCGAAGACGAAATCGCCTGTCGCTCAATGGGCTTGAATCATGTTCTGGTCAAGCTTTCGGCCTTTACGCTCGGTGCCTCAACCGCCGGGATTGCCGGGGTGTTCTTTGCAACCTACCAGGGCTTCGTGAATCCGACCTCATTTACGTTTTTTGAATCGGCACTGATCCTCGCCATCGTGGTGCTGGGCGGCATGGGCTCCACGCTTGGCGTCGTGCTGGCGGCCTTTGTGCTTACCGTCACGCCCGAGCTGCTGCGCAGTTTTGCCGAGTACCGGGTCCTGCTGTTTGGCATGCTGATGGTGGTGATGATGATCTGGCGTCCACGCGGTTTGATCCGCATAAACCGCAGCGGGTTTGCCGTGCGTAAGGGCGTTGCGCCATGAACGATATGATATTGCGCGTTGAACATCTGATGATGCACTTCGGCGGGATTAAGGCGCTAAACGATGTCAACCTGGACGTGCAGCGTGGCTCTATTACCGCCCTGATTGGGCCAAACGGTGCGGGGAAAACCACCGTGTTTAACTGCCTGACGGGCTTCTACAGAGCCTCTGGCGGCAACATTTTATTTAATACCCGCAGTAAAACGACCAACGTTATTCAGGTCCTCGGGCAAAAATTCCAGCCAGGTGACTGGATTAACCCCGCGCAGTTTGGGCAGCGTCTTTTCTACAAAATGTTTGGCGGAACCCACCTGGTCAACCGCGCCGGACTGGCGCGCACGTTTCAAAATATCCGGCTTTTTCGCGAAATGTCGGTCGTGGAAAACCTGCTGGTTGCACAGCATATGCGCGTTAACCGCAATCTTCTTGCCGGGATCTTAAATACGCCGGCATACCGCCGGGCGGAGAGTGATGCCCTGGACAGAGCCTTCTACTGGCTGGAAGTGGTTGACCTGGTGGAGTGCGCCAATCGCCTGGCGGGAGAGATGTCGTACGGGCAGCAGCGGCGTCTGGAAATCGCGCGGGCAATGTGTACCGGGCCGGAGATGATCTGCCTGGATGAGCCCGCTGCCGGGCTAAACCCGGTAGAAACGCATAAGCTGAGCAGCATAGTTCGTTTTCTGCGCGATCATCACGACATCACGGTGTTGTTGATTGAACATGATATGGGAATGGTGATGGAGATATCGGACGACATTATCGTGCTCGACCACGGCGATGTTATTGCCAGAGGAAAACCCGAGCAGATCCAGCATGATGAAAAGGTCATTGCTGCCTACCTGGGTACGGACGAAAGCGAGGTCACCTTATGAACGAACCGCTGCTGGCATTTCGCGAGGTGGACGTGTTTTACGGCGTCATTCAGGCGCTGAAGCAGGTTTCCCTGGAGGTCAATAAGGGTGAAACCGTAGCGCTGATTGGTGCAAACGGCGCGGGTAAATCGACACTGCTGATGTCCATCTTTGGCCAGCCCCGTATTCGTGACGGACAGATCCTTTTCTGCGGAGAGGACATTAGCCATAAATCGACTCATTACGTTGCATCTGGGGGTATCGCCCAGGCGCCAGAAGGACGACGTATCTTCCCGGATATGACGGTTGAAGAAAACCTGCTGATGGGGACTATCCCCATCGGCAATCAATTTGCGACTGAAGATATGCAAACCATGTTTGACCTGTTTCCGCGCCTCAAAGAGCGTCGCAAGCAGCGCGCGATGACCATGTCCGGTGGCGAACAACAGATGCTGGCCATTGCCCGGGCGCTGATGAGTCGCCCGAAATTGCTGCTGCTGGATGAACCGAGTCTTGGGCTGGCACCCATTGTGGTAAAACAGATTTTCCAGACGCTGCGCGAGCTGGCCCGCAACGGCATGACGATTTTTCTGGTCGAGCAGAATGCGCACCATGCGCTGAAACTTTCTGACCGGGGATATGTGATGGTTAATGGCCAGATCCGCCTGAGCGGCAGCGGCGAAGAACTGCTGGGCAATCAGGAGGTGAGGAAGGCGTATTTAGGTGGTGTTTGATTCGATACTGGTGTATGTATCAAAATTATTTCCTATAAATAACAATAAATTATTCACAGAATGTATAGCACGCAATGGCTAGAGAAGGTCTGGTTATGCTGATTTATTAGTCACTGACGATCACGTCAAACTAACTGAAAAGGAGCTTTCAGCATGGCTGTATCCAGACCCGGAGTACAGGGAAGTAAAACCAGCGTACGCAATTTACAGGCATGAATAACATGAAAAAAATAATACTCGCAGCTCTGCTGCTGCCGCCTCTGGCTTATGCTGCTCAAACCTTACCGCCGGAAGCTAAGGCGGCACTGCAGTTTAATAAGTGGTACATCTCTCAGATAATGATCGGGAAAGAGCCACTTACGGATTATGACGCACTCAGCCAGTATGTAAGCCACGTTACCATCAGTAAGCTTAAAGCCATGGACAAGCTTGATCCGAATGAATACGACGTTCCAGACGCTGATATGTTCATAAAGGCCCAGGGCTATGAAGATGACTGGGGAACGGTTATTGCCAGAGCGATTGATTACGATGCCGTGTGCATGCAGGTGTATATATCCTTTGGCAAGAAGCGCGATCACACCGTTATTGACTGCATGGTAAAAGAAGACGGGGCCTGGAAAGTCCAGTCTGTAGCCAGCATAGATATTTCTGACAACCTGAATGCAAAGTAAATCGACGATCTGAAAGGGGTACTGATGCAATGCATCTTTGCGTATACCCCTATGTGCTGCACCAGCAGAACGGCACGCGTTATACCCGTGACGGGTTTAACAGCCGGTGGCAGCGGGCACGCGATGAAGTTCAGAAAAAATTCCCCCACCTACTTTTTGATTTCACATTTCACGAATTGAAAGCAAAAGGCGTTTCAGATCTGCAAGGAAGCCTGCAGGAGAAGCAACAGATTTCAGGTCTCAAGACGATCACACAGACGTCACGTTACGATCAAAAAGTGAAGATTGTTCCGGTGGTTGGTGGGCAAAAATGACAAATGATGTTAGGAAAATGAATTTCAGGCACAAAAAAACCACCTTTCGGTGGTTTCACGACACTGCTTATTGCTTTGATTATTCTTTGTTTCCCATGGTAGCCGGAGTGGGACTTGAACCCACACAGCGCGAACGCCGAGGGATTTTAAATTCTACGCAGGATCAATGTGTTACATAGCGATTCATTGCAATATTTTGTGGGGATTGGATGTTCATATTTGCTGTAGTTAGCAGTAAATAGATAGCCATGGATAGCTTTGAGCAAAGAAACGTCACAGATATGAGTTCGTGCCGAAAGTATTCACCCTAGTTAAATCAATTTGCTGAATGCAACGCTAACAGTGAGCGGCCAAGTGTGTAAACCCACACAGCGCGCCCAACTGACACTCAGCTGCCAGCAGCGTATCAACTCGCATTTGTCCACTCTGAATGCGCATAGTTATACGCAGATTACTTAAACGGGCTGTGACGTTAAAAGAGCTATCATCCCTAGTCAGGTGCCATGCTGAATGAAAAACAGGGTGGTCATGCCCATCAGAATGAGTGTATTCACCAGCGTGAATACAGTGGCCAGCTTGCCCCAACGGCGGTTTGTCTGTAGCTCTGCACGTTGTTTATCCTCTAAGGTGAGTATTTGTTGATGCAGAGATTTATTCTGTTCCGTGAGCGACTCCAGCATCACGTTTTGCGCCTGCATCTCGGCCAGAGTAGCGGAGAACAGTTGTTCCTGAAGGGCTACCTGCTGATGGCTTAACGCCACTTGCTGTTCCGTAAGGGACGTCAATGCTGCGTTTTGCTCCTGAAGTCTAGCGCTCTGTTGGGGCAATTGTTCATGGATGCGTTGTAGTTCTTCGACCTGTTCCTGATGATGCTTACTATTCTGTTGCTGGGACATGTCATGCAGAGCGGTAGTGTCCGCCCTGTTCTGCGCCAGACTGTTCAATAAAGTAAGATAATGTCTTTGAGCATCATCTTTGGCATCGTTCAGTTCGCGTGTCTGCTCACCGAGCGTATCGGATATCGTCTCAAGCGGTCCGGTCAGTTTTTTAAATTCAGCGACGAATTTTCGGTCGAGATTAAAGAGTTTGTCATTACTGTCGTCAATACTCTTCTTTTGCCCGACAAGCTCGCGTCGCAAATGCTCCAAAAACAGATCCTGCACCAGTTGGTCCAGTAACTGTTCATCGTTGGCCGTTTCCGCTACAACAAGGTTTTTATTCAATTTTACTGCTCTCCTCGGCTAAGGATTTTACGTAGTCAAAATCGTTGTTCAACGCTTTATACATCAGCAACCAGCCGAGGCGCTCGCTGCGGCTGATGTCTGGGTTTTTAACGTTGACCTCGATTTCATGCGCCCGGGTATTTTTTGCCGAAAGAATGACATTCAGAAAGTTTTTACTCTCGTGAAGCCGCTGGGAATAACGAGTTAACGACTCGTCGAACTCCTGCTTAATCCGGACGATCCGCAGATGTGTGTGCTCTTTTTTTTTCAATAACTGAGCAACGATACGCTCCAGTCGCCGCGTTGTGCGCTCATTTTTAACAATGTTTTTATTCAGGGCGCATTCTTCGGTATCGAACTTAAACTTGATGCGTTTGTGGAAAAGAGCCGTTAAGAAGTTGGCGTCTTTGAGGCACGCCCCTTTGATCTCATCCTGATCTTCCCTGCGTGTTTTCTCGCGAAAATAGGTTTCAAACCAGTAGCCATTCAGTCTGGTTAAGACCCGCTCTAGATAGGCCATCTCCGGCACCCTTTCAGGAGGAAGCTGGAAGGCTTCAAGCAGGTCATTCCAGCATTGGGTATAGGTTTCACCACATTCACGAATCTTCGACTTAAGTAAATCTAGAGATGGCGATTTGCATGTCGTTAATTGCGCGATTATCTGAGATACGTTCGAATGCTCACCAAAATTCTTACCCGATGCGTCATCACGTTTTTTTAATAACGTTTGCTGCTTCTTTATTAATTTCTGATGGTTATCTCTATTACAGCTCACACGTTCCTGGTACATATCAACATGCTCTTCCAACCGTAAGAGCTGTTTTCGCAGCAACGTTTTTTCTGTTTCGTAATGCACCTTTTCGACGGCCATTTGCTGTTCAATGATATGCGGCAACGCGTAGCCCGTGCGCAAGCGTGAAAGCGGGTTCGACGCCTGGTGCAGAGAGTCGAGTAACTCTTGCAACACGTCTCGCCGCAAATCTCGGCACTGGCAGGCGAACTCGTCATCTCCGGCATTGATTGCCAGCCAGGTGTGGCCGCACTCTACGGGGTAGATCAGTTCACTGATACTTTCAGGCAATCCCAGCTCCATGGTATTGATTTGTTCAAGCAAGAACGTCCGCATTGCCTTTTTATCAAGCCGTTTTTGCTTGATCAGACGCTGAAGTGTTGCATCAGAATAAGCTCTAGTCAGGACAATCTTGTAGCGGTGGCGTTGCCAGTGCCAGTCCTTCAGCAGGTCATTGTCCAACTCTTCTGGTTTTAGGAAGGACAACGCATCTGCCTTGCCTGTCAGCATCACCACATCGGCAGAGGCAAGATAACGGCTGGCAAGCATGTTGACATAGTACTGCTCATTGGCGTTGGTTGAGTGAGTGCCTGGTAAATCACGGATCAACAGCTGAGCACTGCTCTGTTGCTGCAAATCAAAAAAGCGTCGGGGCAGGAATACATCCACGCTATCGAATTCTCGCACACCCTGCTCAACTTCCTGGCGAAAACCGGCAAAAATGGCCTTCGCCTCCTCGTCGTTAAACCAGGCTGTACCGTTCTCGCGGTGACTAAAGTACCAGAAGTCGTTTTTAGACATACGATAGCGATAAGTGCGCGCCGTGGACATCGTGCCCAGATCCTGCTCGCCACGTAGCAAAGTATTTAGTTCGGTGAAGCAGTCATCACGAATGCCCAGCAAGGTCAAGATCAGTGAGGTTTTACCAACCTGAGCCGGGCCGTAAAGGATCACTGAAATCTGCCTTCTGGCATTGTCCGTCGCCTGGATTAGCCGTTGCTCGTCAAATTTCTTAAGAAAGGCGACAAAACTCTCTTCTGCCCACAAGTAACGTTCCCGGCTAAGATCAACCCAAGATTTTTCGGAAGTGAGTTTCATACAGTTTTGCTTCCTTTTGTGCCGCAGTTAGCTTGTTAATCGCGAGTACCAACGCACTTCGATTTGCCAGAGCATCCGTTTCGCCAAAAATCTGCTTCAAGTTATACGCAATATGCTCTCTCAGTTCGGCAATCATCTCCTGATAGTTGCCGATCACTGTTTGTTCGTTATGGAATGCCAGTTCCTCCATAGCACGACGAATGTAATAGATCTGCGCTTTATCGCTGTCGCGAATCACACCCGTTATTTGGTAAATACCATACGCCACACTGGCAACCAACGCCGCTTTACCTACTAACGCCAGCGGAGTTAATCCCCCTTCCTTATTTGGTGTGCTCTTACCATCCACCGTTCCATCTGCAGCATCAGCCCCCAAAAACGCCATCATGGCTGTTTTAATTGGATGGTACTGTTCACTGCTGGAAAAGAGAGCATCAAATATTTGCTTAGGTTGGATCTCTTCTGCCAGTTGGGTAGTACAAGCAGGATCGAGCTGCATTGCAAGCCTGGAACGTGCATTTTCCAGCATTAAGGCAGGCAAAATATCCAGAGCTGCGGTTAGTTTTGTAGGCAGAGGAACTTGATGCTCTTTGCTCGGTTTTTTGAGCAGTGTATACAGTCCCGTCATCAGCTCAGGATCTGTCATCGAGTACTCCGTCTGCTTATCCTGAACCAGATATCCCATTCTCCCGGGTGCTGTTGTCGGTAGTAACTGCTGATTTTCAACATTAGGCAAGAGCCCCTGAGCACGAAGCACCCGTGTATTTGTAGATGTCAGTGCCTTGAAGTTATGCTCGTGGATGCTGACGTTTTCATATTGTTTATTCCAAGCATCAAGAATGCGTCGACTGCGCTCGTCATCCACTTCTACGCCGCGCAACGACAGACGCCGCGCAAAAATTTTAAGATTGTTTTGAAAACCAACCTCTTCGCTTTTATAGTTTTCTTCACAATGCATAAGTGCATCAGTAAAGTGCTGACGGGTCTGCTTTTTTATCGCTGCGCGTAATTTTTGCTCATGGTTGGCGGCTGATTCATCAAAGGCCTCAAGAATCTCTTCTACCATGGATTCATGATGCTGCTGTTTATCCGCCAATATTCTCAAATCATTAATAATTTCGGATACATCTTCGCGAATAAGCCCCATAAAATTATCCAAAGCAATTGCTTCAGACGCCGAGCTGCTAGTGAGCTTATTGGTCACCGTCTGGCGCAATGCGTCAATCCAAATATCGCTATTGCCAGAGCCTGTCGCTACGATATCCTCTTTTTTCATTCCAACATTTGGGAATACACATTCAGCAGCACTGGTCTTGAGCTGTTCGATTTCCTGTAAACCGAGCATCTCAGTTTTGCTGATGACCACCACAGGGCCTCGGTCACTGAAGTTATCTCGCAAATCTTGCAGCACACCAGATTTGCTGTCGTTCGCTAACAACGAGGCATCGGTAACGAACAGGACGCCACGGGCGTTAACCAATACGTGACGCATCATATCCTGCCAGAGATAGTTTTTGCTGGTGGTCAACTCATAGCCCGGTAACAGCGCCCAGGTCACCTGTTCATCAATGAACGAGTTTTTCTTGCTGATCAGCAGTTTGGGGTAGAGCAGCTTAAAGCCTGCTTTTTCATAGCGACGAACACTGTTCCAGTCACGAAGGAGGTTTTGAAGTTGCTCCCCGCCCTCGCCTTTTTGCTGCTGAATTTCGCCAGTTTTAAGGTTGAGGCACTGATAGACTACCTGGGGAAAGTAGGCGGGGTCACCATCCACCTGTTCGATAAAAAGCGGCACCTGCTCGCCACGACCCGGATTGGCGTCTAACCATTCATCATTAATACCGAGGATCGTTTTCGCCAAGGTTGTTTTACCAGCCCCTTGCATACCGGCGATAGCATAAATTGGTTCTTTCTGCAAAAGCGTCGTCAGCTCCACCTGACGCAAAACATCGGTAATGTGATCGACATTTTCTGCAGCTTCACCATGCTTAATGGAAAGTTCCAGTGCAGTAAGTAATCCAGTACGTAGATTCTTCAAAGTATTGATGTTAATTGACATGTTAAGTCCTTTTTGATCGTCGGTACGCAGTGTCGCAACATGCTTCCGTTTTCATTCAATATACTCAAAGCAGCGTTCTCAATGGTAGGATCATCTATTCAATGCCATATGCAGACTTCGTGATTATATGCGCTATGAACCTGCCATACATCTATGTGTGCACGTCATTTTAGTCCATCATTTTCCCATGAATTTCAATGAACTTGCTCCATCGCGGACGCAGATACTCAATATTAATGTGTGTCTGCATACGTGATGCAATGATAGTGCTCCCCTGCCACTCTAAGAGGTCTTCATCTATCGCGCAGACTTGAGGGCTGAAGTAAACTTTCATATTATCGGGATCAATCGCACAATGGTTGTGGTCAAATAGGTTGTGAATATCCCTACGTAATAGAAGACCGTTCGTAACGTCTGGGATGCCTTCTTCGTGTCGCGGCGTTATGTGAGCTGCCTCGGTCCTCCAACGCGATTGGACTCCGGTAACAACACAGCGGTCAAAACAATTCTTCCTGGCATCTTGTGAAAAGGGCGACTGGTCGGAACTGTAAGTTGCATTGCTTTCCCGCCCTTCTTTATACACGCGAGTAGGGAAAATAACTGTGTTGCTCAAGCCTGGAGAGATTGAGACATACGCGGTCCCTCTACCACTCACCTTTCCACCATTAAAAACTTTTGAAATGGATTTTGTCATACCCGCCAACCTGGGATTACTCATTTCGACGATTTGTCCGCCGCTTCTTTCTGACCGATGGAGTCGAACGAACTGACCGGTGTAAACATCATGATAACTATCGGGTCGCTCAACTCGCAAAACAACATAGTCAAATGTTCTTGTATCTGCGATGTTCCAATCGCCAGTTTTGACTCGCCTAGCTTTACCTAACCCAACAGTCAGATCAGGTATCAAGGTTCCCTTCTTACCTGTAGTACGAATTGATAAAATTTCTCCTGGCAATCCCAAGTCTAAAAGCTCATGGATCACTGGGAGGTATTTCCGGGTTCCAAGCTTTATTTTCGTCAAATTCATCAGCGTTTCTCCAAGGACAAGCCATTTTCCATTGATCACAAGACAAAGTTACGAGTTTGACTGGAAATCTTCGATTATCTTCTGATTGTAATCATCCAGATACTTTTGCAGTTCATCCCTGTCGATCAAACGTACCAAGGCTGACTCAGCTAACTCTTTAGCAGAGCGTGTGAAGTAGGAATTAGTCACAACCATCGCCTCATCACAACCATAGAACGTTTTAGCAGAGATCACCTGCTGCACCGCCGAGTTACCTACAGAACCAGAATAATTTTTCGCCTGAATAACCATATCCTTACCAAATCGAGTGACGAAGAGATCTGCCCCCTGATCTTGCGTTCTCTTGGTTTCTTTGACGTCATAACCCATAGTCTGGAATACTTCCACAAGGAAATCTTCAAACTGGAAGCCGTCCATTGCGTCAACTAAATACATGGTAACGAATTTGTTAGGGTTAAAATGCTCAAGCCGTGTAGCTAATCTATCAACCAGAATATCAAAATAAATACGTTCGCACACAGCTAAGTATTTTTTAACTTCATCGAATAAAACCAAAGGAACACCAGGCGTGGCCTCCGCTTTTTCATTGAATTCTACTGATGAGAACTCTATTTTATTGCTCCATATATAGAATAGAAATAATGAAAGATCTGCCCGAAAAGTGGTGCCCGCTTCCTCAATCCATGACTTCAAGGATTCAGTAAGTGTAGATTTAATATGCCGTTTAACTTCTTTAGCGAAACCATAATAAAGAGCGCTAAATGACGTGGTAAGGAGTAATTTATCTAATAGCTCAGGTAACTCCTCAAGCTCATTGAACCCTTTTCTGACCAACACCTCACGGAAAAGTTGTAATTCGGAGTATGTGCCATTATCTGTTGGGAAATCTGCTTCCGATTTATTATTATGTGAGAATCTGGAAGTGTAAATGAAGTTAGTAAAATATGGATCTTTTAAACTGGAGTATTTTTCGAGAACATTTTCAAGTAATTGATTAAGCTGAGTTTGTTCTTTCTTTTTCCCAAACAGATCTTTCAGAACACCCTTTGAACGATACTGAAATTCGGGATAAAACGATGGATTCAATGGCGTCATACGTTGTATATCTATTGCTTGTGTGGTCGATGATGCTGAACCCCATGCAGACGTTTTTACAGGCGAAACTCCACTACACCAGGGACAATTAACCTCAAAAGTCGTTCTACTGCAAGTATCACACTGATAAATCATTTGAATATTCTCCTTTTATTCCAATATCTGACTATTCGACACTTTAATTTCCTGCTTAATAATCCACAATTTAAAAAAGATCATCATAACGCAGTCATATTAATTTATGTTCTTATTTTTGAGTCCACCCACTCCGTCATATCCTTAAGAAGAACCAGTGCATCTTTTTTGCTTCTCGTGTTCCCCCAAAAACTCAGTTCAAGCACTTTCCCCTTCCCAGAAATTGATACTTCGTAGTCCTCAGGGCTAGCGGTTGGAATGAAATTTCCAGCACTTAAAGCAACTCTTATTTCTTCTTTTAGTGCATTAACTTCAGGGTAATCATCTGAATGTATCCAGCCATATACGTAGAACTCAGCTTCATCTCGTCCATCCTCTGAAGGTCGATAAACTAACGTAATTCCTGTTTTACCTTGCCCCCAGCATCCCGGCATCAGATGAATTGCTTTATAGTAACCCTTCCAGTTATTAATACCTGTTGCAATATGAATATCAGGCAATACCTCTGAGACAACCGATTTAGCTTCCTCGGTGATAGCATTTTGGTACATTTCCAGCAATTGAACCGATTTTATCAAAGCTGTGAAATTTTCAGTGACAAACTCCACATTTTTATCAGATACCTTATCCATACTAACCTCACTCAATTTTTTAAGATGACTCAAAAACTCCTGATAAAAAACAGTCCACTTGCTGAACTCTTGATTCATCATCTCTAACCCCAGACGTCGAATGGCGGTTTCTAGCAACAGTGAATAATTGATCAGTTGCCAACCGTCTACGCCTTTAGCACTGTTACCGTCAGGCTTTAATATACAGCGAAATAGTTTTTGATTGTTGCCGCCGTAACTATCAATGAGGCTTACATAGCTGGGAAAAGGATTATATGTATCAGCCAAAACTTTATGCTCAATACCTATGATGAATTCATCATGTCTGATAAGAATATCAAGATATTTCCCATCCTCTGTTCTGGCTTCTCTCATTAATTCCAGAGAGGTGAAATCAATTTCATCAACATCGAGGGAATCATCCAGGCAACATAACAATGCTTTGAGCAACCATGGCTGCACCATTTTCTGTGCTCCCATAAACAAAGCCATCAAGTCCGTTGTTGGATTTTCGAGATATCCGGAACCTCCCAATTCAAAAAAATTGAATTCAATATCATCCTCAAAACAAATCCCTTTTAACATTTTCATGAATTCGATGTTTAACGCTTTACATGACAATTTAGCTTCCTTTTAAATTTATAATTAATAATATTTCCTTGAATTATACCATTTTAACTAATTAGCTTTTTAATGATGAATTTAATGCCATCTCTTGCATCATTAAATATTTTCCTTTCATATCCTTTATCGGCTCCTCTTGGTCCTCTGGTAAAAACATACATTTCAGCGGAGTATTTTTCGCCATCAAAATGTGTTAACCCTAATACATATGATTTTGTATCCTTGTTATAACAAGTTTCTCGGTACGATAAACAACCATTCTTCCAACCTGAACTGGGTTCTGAAAAACTAAAGTTATAATTCGTCTTTATTTCAGGATTTGCTTTTATCTCTTCAAAAATGGATTTTAGCTCCAGATAGGCAGCACTTTTTATCCCTTCAACCCTAAGATCTTCTAATTCATTTTTAGCTTCATTAAAAATATCATTGATATTAATTGACATAAAAACTCCACAAAATTTTACATATCAAACAACTAGTTAATTTTCAATTACGTCAGCCAACAACATCCCAGCCATACCATCCAGTCGCTTCTTAACCTTTTCCCAGCCCGGCATAACCTGCCCCATCAGACGGTAAAACTCCTCGCTGTGGTTGTGCTCAGCCACATGGCATAACTCATGCAACAAGACATAATCGACGCATTCTGAGGACGCTTTCACCAACCACGGATTTAAGGTCAGACAGCCTTTCGCAGAACAGTTGCCCCATTGCGTTTGCATCGCCCGCAAACGTATCGGCGGACGCTCACTAACCCAAAGGGTCTGCGGTATCAATAAATCTAGTCTGCGTTGGAAGACATCTCTGGCGCGTTCCCGATACCATTCAGCCAGCAACGCTTTAACCTTTTCTGTCGATTTGTGTCTGACCGTCACTTCCAGGCGCCCACGCAACATTTTCACTCGTTGCGGTGCAGTAGCGTCTTCTGTCACTTTCAACTGATATTGCTTGCCAAGGTAGTAATGGCTTTCTCCGCTGACATACTGACGCGGGACAATGTGCGTCTGTTGCTCCCTGAATTCACGCAGTTGCTGATATATCCAGCGCCCTCGTTTTTTCAGCGCAAACAGCACCTCGTGCTCAGGTGTTTCTGGTGGTACAGAGGCAACAACACGACAGTCCGGATGCACCTTGATGAGCACCCTGCCCTTAACGACCTGACGTGAAACACACTGTACGACGATGACCTCATCACCATAAACAATGCGTATTGCTTTCATTGCTGGCGACTCTTTTTCACTCATGATTTCATTAAACCAACGCGCAGTATCTGGATGATAGTTTCCACAATACGGTTTACCTGGTTCATTCCGGCACCTACTTCCCGGCAGACCGTAAACAGCAGCGGTAAGAGATTTGTCTTGACCACTTTCTCGATATCCTGAGGGTTCAGGGAGTTTTCTGCCACTGCTTTGACGATAATGCAGTCTACTTCAAAAGCCAGCTTCGTCCACTTCTCCTGCACCTGAATGTCGTTAATCGCAAAAACCTCCGGTAGCTCTTTTTTAAAGACACCGTAATACGCCTGAGCATGCTTGTTTACCGCCAGCGCATCCGGGATATCGCTGAGCTTACGGGCTTCAACTTTTTCTTCAAACTCACGGAATAAGAGATACTGTTTCAGTGGGTGGTCGAATAGTTTTTCAGCCTCTTCGATTGCCATACGCAGGAGTTTGGAAAAGGCCTCCTGAGCATACGGGTCATCACGCAGCTCCTGCTCAATCATCTTTGTCACACGGGTTTTAATGATGTCGGTTTCATTGCGGGTTTTATTGTTGTCCCACTCTTCGGGCTTTTCACTCTTGCCCATTTTACCGACTTCATACACGCCATTCGGTTCACGAACCTCAACGCCGGTGACATGCTTATCCAGCAGTTTTTTCACCTGCTCAGCGTAGTCGTCATAATTGACCTGCTCTCCACTTACCTGCATTGCCCACTGGCGAAGGCTGGACATCTGTTTTACGGTTTCTTTATAGATATTTCGGTCTTGTTCCGTAAAGCTCTTGTCGGTGAAGAAGGTGGCGGACTGCAGTGCCACTTTCAGGCATCCGGCAAAGGCCGTTAACGCCTCGAAGAAATCATCACGGGTTTTCTGATGGATATCGACCATCTCTCCGTCACGTTCTTCCATTTTAGGCACCAGTACTGCACGTAACTGCTCAGTATCATTTTTGTTTTTAACACCGGCAAATATGGCCCACAACTGGTTATACAGATGCGGCAGACGTTTATATTCAGAGCTCATGGCGCTGTACAGCCCGTCAATATCCTTGATGTCGTATCCACCCTGGGTTCGGGAGGCGAGATCCTGATATTTACCGATAGTTGTGTCCAGTTCAGCCAGAATGCCGCGATAATCAATCAGCAGGCCAAACTTTTTCAGTGGATGCAGTCGGTTCACCCGGGCAATCGCCTGGATTAGGTTGTGGGACTTAAGTGGCTTGTCGATATACAGCACGGTATTTTTTGGTTCATCAAACCCGGTGAGCAGTTTATCAACGACGATCAGCAATTTAAGCTTATCATCGGTATCGAAACGACTGATGATATTGCGGGTATACGCGGACTCATCCTGCGTGCCGACATTATCCTTCCACCATTTCGTCACTTCCGGTAGTTTACTTTCATCTACCTCGGTATTCCCTTCCCGGGTATCCGGCGTACTGATAACCACTGCTGATTCAAACAACCCTGCTTCATCAAGATACTTTTTATACTTGATGGCGGAGATTTTGCTGTCGCAGGCAAGTTGCCCTTTCAGCCCCTCATCAATGTTTTTCGAGAAGTGTGTGGCAATATCGAGTGCGATAAGTCGGATGCGGTCATCTGCACTGTAGACCTCACCTTTACGGGCATATTTACGTTTAAGGTCGGCTTTTTGCGCTTCGCTTAATCCATCGGTAATACGGTCAAACCAGGCATCTATTGCCCGATCGTTAACCTCAAGGTCGGGAATACGTTCTTCATACAGCAAAGGTGTAACGGCTTTATCTTCTACCGCTCGCTGCATGGTATAAGCGTGGACAATCGGCCCGAATTTATTGGTGGTCTTATCTTCTTTTAGCAATGGCGTACCGGTAAATGCCACAAAGGCGGCATTCGGCAGGGCCAGTTTCATTCGCACATGGTTCTCACCACCCTGGCTACGATGACCTTCATCAATCAGAACGATGATGTCGGGGCTGGTATTGACGCATTCGGGGAGTTTTGTCGCTGAGTTAAATTTCTGGATAAGGGTAAAGATTATACGTTCTTTACCAAAGCCAATCTGCTGTGCCAGCTTCTGACCTGAGGTCGCCATCGCTTTGGCCTTATCATCCTTCCCTGCCAGTTCGCCACCTGAGGCAAAAGTGCCGCTGAGCTGTCCTTCAAGATCGACACGGTCCGTCACCACCACAACACGACACTGCTTCAGGCTGTCATGAAGAATCAGCGCCTTACTGAGGAACACCATGGTGTACGATTTACCTGACCCCGTGGTATGCCAGATCACACCACCTTCCCTGCCCCCGTCCGGTCTGCGGGTACTGATGCGTTCCAACAGCCTTTTAATCCCGAACACCTGCTGATAGCGGGCGACAATTTTCCCGGTCTTTTTATCAAACAGGGTGAAGAAGCGGGTCATCTCCAGCAGACGCTCCGGCGAAAGCAGGCTGATAAGCAGCTTATCCTGCCCACTGACAGCCAGTTCACCAGCGGCGATTAACTGCTGGTACCAGTCGAGATCGGCTGAAGGACGATGATCAAACAATGCATGAATTTGTTCAGTCGATAACTGATGGTTGCGCAGAGCATACATCTGCGCATCCGTAATATCTTCTTCGCGCCATGCTGCCCAAAATTTCATTGGCGTATGGCAGGTACCGTAGCGCCCATCATGCCCGTTAATTGAAAGCAATAGCTGGCTGTAGGCAAACATCTGCGGGATTTCATCGTTGAACTGGTTGCGGATACTCTGGGATATCCCCTCATCAATGGTTGGCCCTTTCTTGCTGTGGCCTGCCGGGCTTTTCGCTTCAATGACGGCCAGCGGGATACCATTCACAAAACAGACAATATCCGGTCTGCGGGTTTCAACACCGCCTGACCGCAACACCGTAAATTCTTCCGTAAAATGGAACTGGTTATTTTCCGGATGTTGCCAGTCAATGAGTGCAATCGTGGGGTTGACCTTCTTACCATCGACAAACTCCGTGACGGCGATCCCGTAGAGCAGATGGTTATACATCCGCTCATTGGCTTTCAGCAGCCCTTCGTTGAGTGCCGGGGAACAGACCTGCGATATCAGGTTATCCAGTGCCTTTTCCGATAACTGGCAGGTTTTGCCACCAGTCATAAACGAACGCTTCGACAACACTTCACGCAGAACCGGACGCAGCACTACCTCATCCTGTTTATAACCCCGATAACCCATAATCTGTTTCGGAGATAAAAACGTCCAGCCGAGGCTGGTCAGTAACGTCAGTGCCGGGATTTTGGCGCTGTATTCTTCCTGGAACTTTGGCGTGTACGTCTGGTTCATTGGCTTTCCTTGTTCTTAGCGTTAAGCGCTAACGGCTTCTTCAGCTTCTACTTTCACACGACGCTTTCCGGTCAGTAATTGCTGCATCAGGGCTTTTTTCTCGTCTTTCAGGCAGGTGAGTTTTTTCTCCAAGGTGGATATTTCAGCGTCCGCAGCAGAAAGTACGGCTGCGATTTTTTGTTGTTCTTCTATCGCTTTAGGAATTGTCATATTTAGTGCCTTGATGGCTTCAACTTGAACGCCCTTAACCGTGCTCCCCGTCCCCATTTTTGCTATCTGTTCAGCGTGTAATAGAAACCAGTTAAAAATATATTCTGAGCAAACATATTCACTTGCACAAATTGCTTTTAAATCTTGGTTAATAGCAACATCGCAAGACGCCATAACTGTTTTCCCAACGGCCATTCTAGTCGCAATTATTACCGTTCCAGCAAGGACAAGATTTGATGCGCTCTCAGCCAAACCAATTTCGTTAATATACTCTTGAGCCCCGTTAATACGTGGTGAAATTAGATCTTTAACTGTTACCCATGGGATATCCCCTCCCCATAGTCCGCTATTAGCTCGTGATGGTGTGCCCCCACCATAAATCCTACCGACTAAGCTCCCTAGCGGTCCTGAACGCCACTCCCCACTAAACCTAACCCCATGATCATCCAGTAAGCGCCTCCTCCCAGTGAGCAATTGCTGCATCAACGCTTTTTTCTGCTGCTGACTGTTGGCGAGAAGGTTTTCCGTCACCGAAATTGCCTTATTCCAAGTGGACAGAATTTGGGTGATTTTATTTTGTTCGGGGAGAGAAGGTAAGATGAATTTATATTTAAAAAGATCAGCCAAAGTTATAGAGACTTGGTTTGCATTACCACGAACCAAGTTTGAGATGAATTGTATAAACTCCTTTTTTTTAAGCATGCTAAAAAGATACTCATTTGTTATTTTTGTTTTCTTCGGTATGAGTTTAACAAGATTCTGATTTAGCAAGCTATTATGTGCACTGCGCGGAACCTTTACAGCTTTACCAACCATGGAGTCCAGTAAATGTGGACGAGATCCCACAGTAGAGAGTATTATATCGTTTTCGAAAAGACTGTATTGCTCTAAACCTTCGACATTCCCGCCAGCAATAAAAACAGGGTTGTCAGAATGGATGGAGTCCCTAGTTGTATCCGAAATTCGAACAATCCGTATCCCTTCCTCTGTATATAATGATGAATTAAATGCATAGCCTTTTTTATATGTAACCACTTCACCAAGATAACTTTCACTCCACCCCTTAGGCACCATAACCTAACTCCCTCAGATAACCCGCCATCTCAGTTTCCAGCTTAGCCAGTTCCGCTTTCAGTTGCTCACGCTCAGCACGTACCGCAAGCAAATCAATCTCGTCTTCTTCCTCAAAGGTATCGACATAGCGTGGAATATTAAGGTTATAGTCGTTGTCCTGAATCTCTTTCAGGCTGGCAAGATAGGCGTATTTATCGACGTTATCGCCTTCACGATAGGTGTTAACGATCTTCTGGATATTTTCTGCGCTGAGCTGGTTCTGGTTTTTGCCCGCCTTATATTCACGGCTGGCATCGATAAACATCACCTTGTCATCCACTTTCTGCTTCTTAAAAATCAGAATCGCAGCCGGAATCCCCGTTCCGTAGAACAACTTATCTGGTAATCCAATCACCGCATCCAGCAAATTTTCGTCGATCAGTTTCTGGCGAATTTTACCTTCGCTGGAGCCACGGAACAGCACACCGTGTGGCACAACTACGCCCATACGCCCCGTTCCTGGTTTCAGGGTTTCGATCATATGCGAGATAAAGGCGTAATCTCCTTTAGTCTTCGGCGGTACACCTCGACGAAAACGGCCAAACTTATCGTTTTCAGCCTCGTCATGGCCCCACTTATCCAGGCTAAACGGCGGGTTTGCGGTCACGATATCAAACAGCATCAGGTCGCCATTTTTATCGAGCAGCTTCGGGTTACGAATGGTATCGCCCCACTCGATTTTGTGGTTGTCTTCGCCGTGGAGGAACATATTCATTTTCGCCAGCGACCACGTGGAGCCAATCGCTTCCTGACCGAACAATGCATAGTTACGGCTGTCATATCCGGAGACAATCTTACGTCCGCACTTCATTAACAATGAACCCGAACCACAGGCAGGATCACAAATGGTATCACCCGGCTGCGGATCGAGCAGTTCAGCAATCAGGTCCGAGACTTCCGGCGGGGTATAGAATTCCCCGGCTTTCTGTCCACCGCTGGCAGCAAAATTTTTGATAAGATATTCATAGGCATTACCGATAACGTCCAGAGTACCTACACGGCTTGGCTTCAGGTTAAGATCTTCACCGGCAAAGTCTTCCAGCAGCTGACGCAGGATGGTGTTCTTCTGTTTTTCTTCACCCAGGCGGTCAGTGTTAAACGAAATATCCTGGAACACGCTTTTCCCGGCATCTTTCAGTTTGGTGCCGTTGGCTTCTTCAATAGCGTGTAATGCCTGATCAATACGCTCGCCGGGTAATGACTCCAACTTACTGATAGTGTTTTATGTTCAGATAATGCCCGATGACTTTGTCATGCAGCTCCACCGATTTTGAGAACGACAGTGACTTCCTGCCCAGCCTTGCCAGATGCTGCCTCAGATTCAGGTTATGCCGCTCAATGCGCTGCGTTATCGCTTGCTGATAACGTGCAGTTCTCCCTTCAGGCGTGATTCATACAGCGGCCAGCCATCCGTCATCCATACCACGACCTCAAAGGCCGACAGCAGGCCCAGAAGACGCTCCAGCGTGGCCAACGTGCGTTCACCGAATACGTGCGCCACAACCGTCCTCCGTATCCTGTCATACGCGTAAAACAACCAGCGCTGGCGTGATTTAGCGCCGACGTAACCCCACTGTTCGTCCATTTCCGCGCAAACAATGACGTCACTGCCCGGTTGTATGCGTGAGTTTACCGACTGCGGCCTGAGTTTTTAAGTGTCGTAAAATCGTGTTGAGGCCAACGCCCATAATGCGTGCACTGGCGCGACATCCGACGCCATTCATGGCCATATCAATGATTTTCTGATGCGTACCGGGTTGAGAAGCGGTGTAAGTGAACTGTAGCTGCCATGTTTTACGGCAGTGAGAGCAGAGATAGCGCTGATGTCCGGCAGTACTTTTACCGTTACGCACCACGCCTTCAGTAGCTGAACAGGAGGGACAGCTGATAGAAACAGAAGCCACTGGAGCACCTCAAAAACACCATCATACACTAAATCAGTAAGTTGGCACCATTACCCGCTCGCCGTTACCCGGCTCATGACGGCGTTCGTACAGCGCATAAAAGCTGGCACTTTTTGGCAGCACAAAACGCTCGTTAGCCATCATCGCTTCAATCAGTTCCGGCGCATCGCCATACTGTTCTTTGTATTCGTCATAGTGATCCTGCCAGACATCCGAAATGTACTTGAGGAACAGCATGGTAAGGATAAAGTCTTTATAGGTATCAGCACTGATGGTGCCACGGAACGTATCACACGCGGCCCACAGGGCTTTATTGATCGTATCCTGACTGATTTTGTCGTTCATGAATCATCCTGGTATGAGAATGCCAGCCCGAAATGCCGGGAAATATAGAAGGAAATAGGGTTTTGATAATACCTGAAAACACGCAATCGGACACGTTAAGTCACTATGTTTTGACCCAAAACGCGCACGCATAATGAGTTAATTAAATCGAGGTCATCCGGGGAATATGTGCAGTTAATGCGTGAATCGCAGATACAAAAAAACCACCTTTCGGTGGTTTCACGACACTGCTTATTGCTTTGATTATTCTTTGTTTCCCATGGTAGCCGGAGTGGGACTTGAACCCACACAGCGCGAACGCCGAGGGATTTTAAATCACGCGTGTTATCTATAATAATCAAACACATACGCTTATTTTTCGCCATTAATTCATAATTTTTAGATCAGAAGAATCAACTACTTACGGGTATCGAAAAGTCATAATGGCGAAACTTTTTCGTGCCGCGCACCAAAATGGGGTGTCGGGGGTCGGAGGTTCAAATCCTCTCGTGCCGACCAAAATTATTATCAAAACCAGCCTTTTACGGCTGGTTTTTTGTTTCCATAAAATTATGATGGCGAAACGATGGTGAAATGATGGTTAAACCATGCTTTAAATTGTCGGGCAATCATCGTTACTTACCCGGTTCAGACTATGCGTTAGCACGCCAAAAACCTCCACGTCATCCAGTGCATCGCCCTCTATCGCTTCACCTTCTTCAGTTATCAATGCCACACCGTAAAGCTTCGCAAACTCGTTCCTGTTATCCATTCTTACCAGTAGCGTATCCCCCTGCTCTGGCATCAGCGCAACATTAATGACAGCCCAACCACATGAAGTTTCAATTACCCTGCAGTTACCGTCAATTCCGCATAGCAGATCTATGGTTAACCGCTGCTCCTGGTAATCCATTGCCGGTGAAGGAAAGCCCATCAGAAAACCCTCCCCATGTTACGCAGGATCCAGTATCGGTTATCGCTTCCGTTTGTCGTCTTATCAGCGAAGTCAGGCTGGTATCGCTCTATCCATGCATTGGCGTCATCCTGGCTGAAATGCCAGTTTCTATCGCGTAATTCAGCAATAAATTTATTTGTATTAAGACAAAGATAGCCCTTCGGATTCTGTTGTATGGCCGCCAAAAAAGCCGCATGGATATCATATTGACGAGGCATAAGTGTCGCCCTCACTACATCATTGACTGTATGCATATACAGTAGTATTTTTGTTAGTACAGATCAAGTAAGTGAGTATGATGTGATGTTAGTTGAACTGGTTTATGACAAGCGAAATGTTGATGGACTCGAAGGGGCCAGAGAGATCATTCTGGCCGAGCTGACGAAGCGGGTGCACCAGATTTTCCCTGATGCCGAAGTGAAGGTGAAGCCGATGCAGGCAAACGGCCTGAATAGCGATGCCAGCAAAATCGATCGGGAAAAGCTCAACCGCATGCTGGAGGATATGTTTGAAGAGTCCGATATGTGGCTGGTATCTGAGTTCCCGACAGTTCGCCAGGTTGGTCTTTAAATCTTGTTCGGGTAATATTCCCGACGTTTGCTCGGGCATGAACACTGAGCAACCAGCCGCCGCCTGTTCTTGCATACGATGGGCGGCGGTTTTTTTAAGACCCCTGTTCCTGCTTTAAAGCCTCTTCCGTTTGTTTCTGTTTCTGATTCCAGATGCTACTCGCTGGCATTTCTACACGAACGCTGACGAACTGATCAGCCGGGATATCAACCGGCTCGCCATCTGCCAATCCAGCACGCTCATTCCTGGCAAATGCTGGCGCTGAAGGATGTTCGCGGTGATAGGTTTTCACCAGCACAGAGCCGTCTGCGTTAACCTCATAGTCCAGCCATATCAGCGGTTGCTTATTCCTGTCAGTAGGAATCTCAAATCCTCCGTCAATACCGCCCCATGCAGCGTCAGAATTGAGCGCCTGACATCCCTCAATGTAGTATTGCCCCACATCCAGACGTGTGACTCTTACCCCTTCTGATTCATCGTTAGTTTCGTATCGCCCATCACCATAAACGTTGACTATTGGAGATGCTGATTTAATGAAACCGTTCGAATCGACAGTTGTATTCGATGTGTCCCTTACAAATGCAATTGGGTACCAGGTACGGTCGTTTGGGTTATACGTTGCGTAGGCAAGTGCATTTTTACCCGGGAACATTTGTGAGTCATAGCACCCGTAGAGCTGCATCCTTGCAGAATTATCGAAAGATGTGATATCCAGAAAAGCGCCGAGAGGACCATAGCCCTGCTGTCCTACTATAAATGCTGATGTGTTTTTAAATGATATTGACTTAGGGTCCATTCCTGGGCCAAATCTATATGTCAGGGATCTAATGGTTTGCAGATTTGTTGCTGCATCAAAAGGTGTTTTTGCCCCTGTGCCACCCTGCGCTACAGATAACGCAGTAGTGAGTCCTCTGAGCGAGGTGATATCGTTGTTTTCACCTTTTGCCGCCTTGCCTGAGAGCGCTGTGGTAATGCTATCTATCGATTCGTTAATGCTATTTAGTGATGAGGTAATGCTATTCCAGGCTGGTCCCGTCCATGTCGTTCCATCCGGCAGTGTTACCGTAACATTGCCAGTTCCGGAAAAAATGCTTTGCCAGTTCTGTTTGTCGTAATTCAGTCCACGTAGCGCTTCAGCACTTTGCGCCACCAGCGCGGCAGTTACCATGTTGAGCGCCACGCGGGGGACGGCTGACCAGGCAGCTCCGGATTGTGTTGGCCCGGTAAAGTTACTGACCAGCGTCAGTTGGGTATTGCTCTCGACCGATTTCACCGGCAGCGTATAAGGTACACCACCCACAGTAGAGACAATGAAATCACCTGCGGCGAGTTCGGTTGCGAATGAGGTTCCGGAACCGCCAACAACAGCGGACCCGTTTGTCAGGGTGATGGTGCCTGCCGACATAAAATACTCCTGAATTCAGATAATAAAAAACCCGCCGAGGCGGGTTCTTGTTTTGTTCATTTTTTACAGGTCGAGCTGGCGAAGTTGTTTTTACTTACCCACCGCCAGTTGAAAGGATATCCAGCTTTGTATTCAATCTGATTTGCTACCTGCCTTACACCATAGACCTGAACAGTCTGTTCCTGTCCACCGACAACTATTACGGCCTCGCATACTGGATTCTGCTTCTCAAGGATACTGGATGAGCAAGCAGAAAGAAGAATGCAAAAAAGAAACATTACTGATATTTTTTTCATTATTTTGCCCTGAGGTAATTAGTTTTATAAAAATTAACCTGACGGCTAGATTAATGAAAATAGATTAAACAGATCAATATCAAAACATTGATCGTTTTAAACGATCAATTAATCAAATGCTGCCGTATTGATAGCGGTCAAAGAAATTCCTGTGTTGGTTCCTCCGCCTGGTGATCCAGTTCCGGTAGATGTACCACCTGCATTTATTCTCGTACTGCCACCATTAAACCTACACGATGAATAGGCATTTATGGTGTAGATAGTTGGGGGCTGAGTGGAGTTATTAACGATAATCGTCTGACCAAGCTGTGCTGGAGCGACAGCCCACGAACCGGACAGTGTCTGATCAATATTAATCCCACCGCTTGCACCAGGACTCCCAACAGTTTGAAGATCAGAAAGCACCCTTGATTCGTTCGTCAGAACAAGCTTACCGGAGGCATCCCAGATAGCAAATCCCCACGCAGGAAGTGTTTGAGGAAATATTGCAAATACATATGCTGTAAGCGTAAAGCTCTGGTTATAGGGATTTACGCCACTAATATAGACATTTCCTCCGATGCGATATGACATGACGGGTGTCGGCTGCGCCGTATCAGTAGTTTTGATAAAAACCATTACCGGATAATCGGCAGGCACCGAAAGATATTGTGCCACCTGTTGGGAGCTGCCATTAGCTGAGGAATTAAATGAGTATTTCCCGTAGAGGCAGAAAGGCGTTGATTGCGGAGTGACGAAGGGATTCCCATTATCCATTAAAATCATTGCGCCAAAGTCAGACACTATGCCTTCTCCATAAAAACGATCAGCTCACATTTTGAGGCCGGATAATTACCAAGCCCAGTGTCAGATGCGGACGTCACAGTTATTGAGTTACCTGATGCAACTATTCTGCGCCCTACGCTGTTACCTCCTTCATCAAGAGAAACAACAAAACCAACTTTAAAACCTGTTGGCACAGTGAAACTCCAGGAACCTGAGTTCTGACCTGCTGCAAGTGGAATGCGGCCTACTACCGATACTGGTTTAATGCCATAGTTATTAGGCCTTCCGCTGGCATCCCATGTTTGTATTCCCCATGACATCAGAATACTCCTGTCAGTTTTCCAATCTGTACGCGGAGGACACCGTTCGCATCCCTGATGCTGTCAGTAACGTTCGTGGTCTTTCTTGCACCCTGACCGTCACTGCCATAGTTTTCCCAGGTGCCACCTTTATCCAGTTTCCATCCAGATTGCCCGGCAACGTAATTGTTGGACTGGATAAAGTTACCGATTTTGGCATTGGTGATCGTATTATCCTGAATAAACGCTGAGCTGATAAAGACCTGGCCATTAACCACAGCGAACGGTGAATACTGGGTATCACCACTGCCACTCATCAGCACGAACTGGTTAGCGTTGAAACCTACTCGGGTAACAATCGGCTGCCCTGCCTGCGCCAGAACGGCAATCGACATCCCGGCGTTATACATGATGCCGTTTATCCTCACGCCTGTTTTAAGCGTGTAGATTGCCGAAGCACCTGAGGCATCGACCACTGCGGTAAGCTTGTCCTCCAGTGCAGCCGTGACATCATTGATCTGGGCCTGTACCTGCGTCGACATTTCGGCCATTGCCTTATCTACCTCAGCAATGGTCGTTTTAACAACCAGGATATCGGCACGCACTTCACCGTATTGTGCCCACTGGTGCTCAACTGTTCCGTGGTTCGCCAGGGCGTTCTGTAGAATCCCCTCAATGTTGGTATCGATGTCCCCGGTGAGGCGTTCCCCGTCGGCAGAGGTTAGGAAATCGTCTGCGATATCGCCCAGATAATCATCTGCATTATCGTTAGACATCCCCCTTACCCAGTCGGTATACCCTGACTCGTTGCCCGTTCTGTCGACCAGCTGCGCGCGGTACCAGAATTCCTGCCCAGCCTTAAGCCCAAGCTGGGTATATTCAGCGGATGGATAAGGCACATCTGACAGCAAGAGTGGATTTGAAAAGTCACTGTTGGCTGTGTACTGAATTTCAGTTTTTAGCGTATCACCGGTGTTGGCCGGGAAACCCCAGTTAAGACGAATCCCCCAGTTAATGCCCGTGGCCATGAATCCCACTGGTTTCGGTGGATTCCCCACTTTTCCCGTCAGAGTTACTTCAGCAGATGACGCCCATACGGATGAAACATCACTGGAGTTTACTGCTCTCACCCGGACCAGATAGCGACCAGAGTAGATCCCCTGCACTTCGAAACCGAGTGATGACGTACGCGGCACGCTAACCCAGTTTCCACTGTCTCGTCGCCATTCGGCCTCGTACGCAACTGCACCCTGAACGGCATCCCAGGCAACACGCATAGTCGTAATCGCAATGTTCTGGTTAACCGTAGAGTAACTGTCCACGACGATATTGTCTGGAGGAGCCTGAACTCCTGGTGGAATGACACTGATAGGACGCTCGTCCAGTCTTGCGCCTGTATCAACGGCAGAATAGATGTCAGGGTTGTATGTCGTCCCGGTGACTTCGAAAGTGCCGTCATTATTGTCCCGCGTTCCCGTAACACGGAAAAGCGCTATAAACAGATCGTCGGCATCCACACCCCAGTTACATTCAGCCTCAGGGGTTTCGCTGTAGGATGTGGTAACAGTTACGATGTTTCCGTTAACGGCCTGAACGGTTCTGGCCTGAGCTGTGCCTGATGGCAGGTTCAGAAACAGCCGGTTACCGGCTTTCACATCAGCAGCGCGATCAAGGGTTATGTTGCGGCCGTTAACCGCACTCACCCTGCCGCCGATGGTTCTTCCGGCCAGCTCGTTGGCAGCCACGCCGATCACCTCTCCGACAGGGGGCACGTCCATACCTGTGCTGAAGGTCACCACCTCGCCGATGCCGTTAGTAAGCAGCGCCCAGCGCCCGCGCCGGTTTGCCTCTGACTGTCTGGTGCAGCCGATAGCGGTCATTTCAAGCTGACGATAATCAAAGCGCATGGCCAGATCGTTATCGTAAACAGGCTCAGGTGTATCCTTATAATGGTTTGTCGGGTCTGACCAGTTAACCAGAGCCGCAGTATTACGGGTGGTTTCACTTGGGTCGGCAAAGGTAAATTTACCCTCGACAACACTGGCGTGGTTGTAGATGTGCCACACATCACGGGGCATGTCGGAGAGAACATACATCTTGTTATCGCCCCAGTACGTCATGCCTCGAAAAATACCTGCCAGATCACGAAGTACGGTCCAGGCGTCATTACGGTCCTGGATATAAACGTTACAACGAAAACGAGGCTCCGTCCCGCTACCACCCTTCCCGTCAGGCACTGGCTGATCGCAATACTGAGCGATGCGATAAAGCTCCCATTTATCTATCTGTGTCGCGTCAATTCTCTGACCCAGACCGAAACGCTCGTTCAGGATGATGTCGTAATAAATCCAGGCAGGGTTATCTGTCCATGCCCATTTAAACACACCCTCCCAGGTACCAGCGTAAGTCCGGGTTTCAGGATCGTAGGTGTCCGGTACACGGATGATTCGACCTTTCGGATTGCATACAACCTGAGGAATGCCATTAGGGAACTGCTTTGCGTCAAATTCAACGTACAGCAGGGCTGTGTTTACGTAGCGTAGTTTGGCGTCAATAATTTCAGTCACAGCCACAACGCGCATGGTGTCCACAACATTTACGCTCGTAGAATCAGGAGTGATTCTGCGAACCCGCAATTGCCAGCCTGTCGTAGCTTTCGGAAGGTTTACACGATGGCTGCGCTCATAAAGCGTTGTTGTTTTGTCATCCACAGCACCGTTGACTACCGTTTCATAGGGTCCACCATCTACTGAAAGATCGATAGCGTATTCAACGCGGGTACCGACTTTATCGCCGTTGTTTTTCTGGAGTAAAAGAGTCGGCCATCCAAGGCGAATACGCAGCGCAGAGAGTTGGGTATTGGAGATAGCTCTTACGTACGGGACTGCCTGTTTCAGTTCATAGGAAACCTGAAGTTCGTTTTCAACACCGGGGAAACCCTGAATGTAGTCCTGATCCTGCGTGCCGGAACGGAACTCATATTTTACATTGTTGAAGTTGTAACTTCCGTCTGCATTCTGAATAGGTGTGTACGATGATGAGTCGCCGAGGAAAATGTTTTTACCATCAAGCCCACCAGCGAACTCGCCCTCTCCGAGAGCAATAAGCACTTTTGCTCTGGCAATGGACTGAATGCTGTCCGGTGCCTCAACAGGCGTTCGGGTTTTATTGCTGCCACCTTTACCGCGCCCTTTGATGATCGTCGTCGTCATATCGCGTCCATAAAAGAAGCCACCGTCAGGTGGCTTGAAATGGGTAGTTTGGTTTATTGCTGATCTTCTGCATAAATCCCGGCTGAGATAATCGCACCGCCTATTTCCCTCTGTCCGTAAAGCAAAGGAACGGGGTTACCGGATGCCGTAGTATTGACGGGTCCGCCAAACGCATAGGAAGGCTTATTATCTGGGTCCTGTCGCATCCTCAGACCAGCAACCTGAGGGGAAAGCATTTGCACTACACCACCCACAGCCATAGAACCAGCTGCGGCATATAGCGCCATTTGTGTACCTGCTGCCCATCCTATTGGGTTCCACCAGGTAAAAGCCGCAATTGCGGCGGCAGTAACAATTTGAAAGAGGCCAGCCCTTTTACTACCGCGTATTACAGGGATAATGCGAAGTTCATCGCCAGGTCCAAGAAGATCAAACTCTTCCTTTCCTATGTTTATTTGGTTTCGGAAGATGACAAAGTCCAGACCCTTCGCTCTGGTCTCACGCAGGTAGGCATCAAATCCATCAATGGTGTTAGATAGCGCCCTGAATACCTCACTGGCAGACGTTAACGCGCGGCGGTGGGTCCTGCCAAATCGCTGAGCCATTGAACCACTGAGTTTAATGACGGTTTTTCTTTCCATTACATCAAATCCTTATAGCGCAGAATTTTGATGGTACGGTCACGATAATAGCCACCGTATGGAATGCGCTGACTTAGCTGGCCATACATGTGGTGAAGGAGCACATTACCCTCAAGCAAAATACCCGCGTGGTTTGGGACTGCGGACTGTACCTGCATGATCACCATGTCACCTGGCTGGGAAGGCCCGTCGAACTCCCTGAATCCACACTCATACCAGTTGTCCATGTAGAGGTTTTCGCCCTGCTCCCACCAGTGACGATCCACGCTGTAATTCGGTAACGTAATACCGTGCTCAGTACGGAAATAATCCATGATGAGAGACCAGCAGTCGGCATGACCGAGCACAAACTGGCGACCAGTTAGCGGGCGATCACCGCGAGGCATGACGGTTCGAATATCCCCTTCCGGCCATGATGCAATTACCCACGGCAATTCAGTAGCATCACACATCAGCATGTCGAGTTCACTGGGCTGGGTTGTCGCGCCGTCACCAGGATGGCTGTGCACGATAGCAACTACAGTGCCCTGCTCTTCAGCTGCCGCATAATCTTCAGGAGACAGTTCGAACTGCTCAGTCGGGGATTCAGCCTGATTTCTGCAAGGGATGTATTTCTCTACCCGTCCCTTCTGTATGACAACGCCACAGCATTCGTCTGGACACGATGAGGCCGCGTGCGCCAGTATGGCGCTGACTGTTTTCTCGCGCATGGTTATCCTCTCAGAAGTGAAGCGCCGGGGAAGCCCCCATAATCCAGTTGCTCATTCTCACCGAAGCGTGGCTTGCAACCCGTAGACATCAGGCCAGAGCAGACGTCCTGTGAAGGATCATCAACCCGGTTACCGTCTTTATCGAACCAGCCGTTTTGTCCCGCATAAGTGCAGCCGTTACCGGTTTTGTACCAGCCACGCATACACCACGTGCACATGGGCTGAATCTGCCGGGTAGGGATTAACTGCCCGCGAAGATCAGCAGGACTGGAAAGCTCAAACTCCACTGTTTCATCATCAGAACCTGATTTTCGGTCGATGTAATAAACCTGTTTGCGTTCCTCATTGGGGTTGGCGGTCGGGTTACCATCAGGAAAGTTCCTGGCGTCAAGGTAATGAGCGAAGGTGTCGTGGATGATCACCTTCGCTTTTGCCATACCCTGAAATCGCCGGCAAAGCGCACCAATCGTGCCGCTGATGTTTGCCACGGTAAGCGCTGGCCGAGAGCTTTGCCCGTCACTGCTGACAGATATCCCGGTAAGTTCGTATGGCCACGCGCCATATTCCTGCCCCTGCCACCACACTGACTTCGGTTCCAGTTTCGACTCGTCGCCACCGGAGGCGATAATTTCCGCCTCTGTATGGGGGATGGTCTCGTTATGGAAACGAAGAATACCGGCACCGAAAGCTGATCCGTCCACCTCGATAAGACGGACGCGTTTACCCGGCTCCAGTTTCTGGACATCGGATGAAATACTCATGGATGGTACGCCTGTGTGAATGTGCTACTGAGGGTGTATTTCTTATTACCGAGGGTCGATATCTGGAAGGATTCCGCGCGCCAGAGTCCTGATGACTCAAGTGGCGGTTTCCAGATAAATGACTTAAACCCGGCGTGTCTGTTCAGGAAGTTTTTGATCGCCTGAATGTACGCTTCATCGCCTGTAAAACTGACACTCCATTGCGGCGTCACTGGGTTGATACCATCGCCAGCCACTTGCGCATAACCATCGCCAAACTGCGCCTTTCTGGTCCGAAAACTGGTATCAACCTGAGAGGCAACCTTCGGACACCAGGTGAAGGTTTCAACTGTCATGGTTAAACTCCCTTGATTAATCGCCACAGAGGCGAGCCCGGCATGCTGGCCTGTTCGTTAATGACACCAGTGATGGCATCCTTAAGCTGCCTGCCTGCTGCTCCGGCAGTACCCTGACTGGACGCCTGTGGAGATCCGCCCTGAATATTGATATCGCCGAAGTTAACTGAAGGCACGCCACCAGAGACCTGCGGAGTACCAACTGCCCGAACGCCAAGCGAACCATCAGCGGCGCGCGTAAGCGGCATAATGGCTTCCGGACCAGCCTCGGCAAAAACCCCTGCGCCTTTAGCAAAAGCAAACAGCTGAGGCGTCTGAAAAACGCCATTGCTGTAAGCGCTCAGGGACGGAGAGTCGTACACATTACCCTTCGCATTAAATGTGAAGTTCGCGCCAGCATTCTGAATAGCGGTACCGCTGCTGGCGGTTGCGGCTGACGAGGCACCAAAACTGAACAGTGATCCAATTGAGCTGACGCCATTAGCAACAGCCATGTTCACCAGAACGTTCTGGATAATCTTCAGTACGCTCACGCCCCAGTCCTTCCAGCTGTCAACGTTGCCATTGAGCATGTCGGTGATCGTGGTGACCGCGCCACCCATGGCCTGCTTCATGCCGTCAGCGGCCATGGAAGAATAATCAGTAGCTTCGTCCACCCAGTTCGCATAACCCTCAGACAGTCCCGTCATCCAGTCGTCACGCTGCGCATCAGAAGCTGCGTAATATCCCTCCTGGTCGCGCAGGCGCTCTTCGAGGTAGCGCTTATTAAGTGCCAGCCCCTGCTGATAGAACGTCTCGTCGATTTCACCAGCCTGACGCTGGCGGAGAAGATCGGTATTCTTCTGCTCAAACTCCTTACGCAGATTGAACTGCTCCTGAAGTCTTTCACGGAACCTGGTTCCCTGCCCGTATCCCAGCAGTTGCGCTTCATTGGCTGCTCGGGCGCTGGCGTTACTGTCGGCAAGGTTGGCTTCGTAATTTCGCAGTTGCTCACGCAATTTAACCTGGTCAATCAGTGCAGCATTCTGCAATACCGTCTTTTTCTGGGCTTCCGTCAGAGAAGCAAGTTCCCCCTGGCTGACCTGGTATTTAACCTTCGCCAGCTCAGTATTCTGGCCTTGCAGGGCAATCTGCTCTTTTTGCTGCTTGATAAGGCGCTTATACACATCCTCGGTTTTCTCGCCTTCGGTTTTACCACCCTTCGCCTTAGGTTTGTTGGCCTCATTATTCCGCCATTCAGCAAGACCGTTATTAATCAACTCCTGACGGCCTGTCTGGAATTGCGGATCACTGGTTAACCCCAGGTCATCGGCTGCATAACTCAGTCGCAGGCGCTCTTTTGCTTCACCCTTCAGGCGTGACAACTCCAGATCCCGGCGGCTCTTTTCGAGGGCATCAGTTTGCTTTTTGTCGAGGTCGGCCTGAGGAAGTCTGAGCGGGACGTTAGCCAGCCCTTGCCGGGCCATTAATAGCTGATTTCCCAGCCCCAGCAGACGGTTAAATTCAGTATGCTGACCATTCATCATGATCATCGACTGATATACCGCATTCTGTCGCCAGGCTTGTTCGCGTATTAAATCATTGCGACGTCGCTCAATTTCTTCGAGAGCCTGCTGTATGCCGCGAGATTTATCTCGCATGTCATTTAATTTTCCCTCTTCAACAGCAAGTTGATCCGTAACGATAGCTATCGCTCTCAGTATATTTGCATCGTTCTCGCTGGTAATGCCCGGTTTTCCACGCGATGCATTCAAATCGTCGATCTGGTTCTTCAGCTCACCAACCTTTTTGGCTTGCTCATCAACCAAACGATTTTGCTCTACCAGAGCACCAACAGTTCTCCCCCTATTGTCGTCTGTTTCAGACAAAGACATGCGGGAAGTTTTTTCTCGTATTTCGTCGATTTGACTGGCGTATTCCTGGGCAGAGCGACGTGCCTGCTCCTGGTTTTGATACATCGCATACCAGGCTCCAGCACCCAACATAACTAAACCAGGAACTCCACCGATGAGACCAAGTGCACCACTCATGAGCCGAGTGCCGACGGATGTCACGCTATTGAGATTGCTTTGAGCCGAAACACGGTTTGCAAGGTTCCGGTTTAAGGAAGCCTGGGTCGCGGACAGACGCCTTTCTGCAGCAGCTTGAGCGTCAGAATTTTTTGCAGCCACCAGCCCTGCCTGTGCACGCTCAAGTGCAGCTCTGGCCCTGACTTTTTCCGTAGCAGTGCCACTTGCAAGAGCGGTAGTCAGTCTGGCTTGAGCTGCTGTAACTTTTGCCTCTGCTGCCGCAATTTTCTCTTGCTGGGCGGCCTGAACATCTGCGCTTCGTGATCGCTGAACAGCTTGCTGAGCTCGATAAACTTCAGCCCTTGAAGCTGCAACAGCAGACTGAGCCGCTTTGTCCTGTGCGACAGCAAGAGCAACCTCTGATTTCGCGGCTGAAATTAGCGCACCTGTTGCACTGGTGGCGCTGGTTACAACTCCGCTTAGGTAGCGTGCCAGCCCCACGCCAACAAGCGCCCCTGCCACAGTTGTTATTGTGGACATATTGTCAGCAACGTCATTCAAGGCACCGCTAACAGCTGAAGAAGTGAACGCATCCAGAGTTTGGGCTAAACTATCCAACCCGCCAGACAAACCTGCCGTTGCGCCGGTAGCCTGATCAATACCGCCAACCCATTGCATGAATGAGTTAGTAACCTTCTGCAAGGAACCAGAAACCGTTTGTGGTAAGCTTTTGAACTCATCTTGCAAATTATCTAACTGGCCTACCAGTGCTGGAACAACCTTATCAATCGTAAGTTGCCCCTGATCGGCCATGCTCTTGAGGTCTTTGCGGGCCACGCCCATTCCTGTGGCAAGTGCGCGGATAACGCGATCACCAGATTCGTTAACAGCGTTAAACTCCTCGCCACGAAGAACGCCCTGTGCCAGCGCCTGGCTGAATTGAGTGATAACAGAACTCGCTTCCTGGGTGTTAGCCCCCGAAAGTTTGAGGCCAGTAGAAACAGCTTCGGTAATTTTCAGGACTTCATCGGAGCTATACCCGTATTCACGCATTGAAGCAGCAGCGCGGGAAAAAAGGTTTGCATTATCTGCGAACGCCGTGCCAGTTCTTTGGCTTATCTCCATCAACTGACGCTGAGAAGCAGCAAAATCGTCAGCTGAGGATGATGCCTGCTTGAGTCGCGCGTTTACGGAGTTCCACTCGTCAGCGATCTGAACAATTTTCCCGGTAGCAAACGCTGCGCTAGCAGCCGCGGCGGCTTTCCCTGCTGATGCAAATCCAGTAGTAAGATCAGAAAGTGCACTCTCGCTTTCGCGGGCGGCGGCTGCTGCTTGCCTCCCTCCATTTTGCATAGTTCGGTAATAATCTGCACCCATTCGTGAGGCGCGAGCAATCTCACTCTGGAAAGACTGAGAGTTCGCGGAGATTTTAATTATTAGTTCGCGTAGAGCCGCCATCTCTTGTACCTTAATAATGAAAATAGAATAGCCACTCGGACTAACACCTGAGAGGCTTGATTTTTTTTGCACATGGAGACATATATGTTGAGCTTGAACTTTGAAGTTCCCGGCAACCCGGATGACTACTACGAAGTTAGGGAAAAGGAAGATGGAACGCTTTCCTATAAGCCTAACCGCCTAAAAATAAGGGGGTTAGCAAAAACTCAGTGTGACTATTTTGATTATATATCCTCTTTAGGTGAGAATATTCATATAGCCACACTTGAGAGCAATGATGTCATCAACGATTTTTTTGAAAATGAGCCGGAAGAGGCTCAAGTTTCTATTTACAATACTCTTTCCGAAGAATTTAACGCAATTACTGATACCATTTTAGATAAAACTTCAGAATTGAATGCGCAGGCACAACAGACAGAAAATGTAGCAGAGAACATTGGTAAAGTTATAGGGGCTATAGTTCTTATAGGCTTTATAGTTTTTATATTATCGCAAATAAACTAAGTTACGGGCGGTTTACCGCCCTAATTTGATGCAGCCATTAAAGCAGCCTCAAGTCCCGCAAACGGATCCTTCGGTGCTGATTGCTCGTCACCACCCCAGCGCAGGATCGCATCGTCCAGCGGTACTTTTGCCCCCTGAGAGCCGTAGATGGCAGAGACGAGCTGAGCTGCCTGAATGTCACCACGGATATCGCCAACCGGACTTTGCCTGTCGTACTCAATCCACATCAGAAGCTCGCTTGCCGTCATATTCTGCCGAAGCTCTGAGAGCGTGCGCCCCATCCGGAGCGCAAGCGACATCAGAAACTTTACGCCGGGGGTTGAGACTTTTCCCGCGCTTCGTCCGCATTGTTGATCAGGTCAAGCGCCTGTTTGAGCAGGCGTGAATGGACGGGGCCGTAGATTTCACGCACCTGCTCTTCTTCGTCTACGCTGAATACCGGTTGCTTATCGGTGTCGCACAGGACGTCAATGAAGAGCACCACGTCAGCGCAAAGATTACGGTGTGCCTTTTCCGATACAGACACATTTTCATCATCAGCACCCGCTTTCACCACTTCCTGCCAGCGAAGCCAGGCTTCTCCAGACGGCTCACGGAGAACCACTTTGACGCCTTCCCACTCAGGAACGGCGACCGTCTTATGACGAAATCCCGACATCTTAGCCAGGGCGAGATTTTTAATATTCTTCATGAGACCTCTCAGGAGCCAGACTCGATGTTTTCAGGCTTACCTTTCAGGCGCAGGGAGAACGTTGCCGCCACTACGCCGTTGGTACCGGAAGACCAGGTGTGCTGGCGGATTTCAGCCAGGAACTTAAAGCCCTTGCCGGACGGGAAGATGATCTGGAAAGCGTAGGTCGTATCGTTGTCATACGCTTCACGCAAGGCGTCCTGCGCCGGATTCTTGTAGAAGTTGCCGGACAGAGAGATTTCTGACGGAGAAGGCAGGCCGTTGATGTTCTCCTGCTCGGTAGAGCAAAGTGTTGTTACGTCGATATCCTGCTTCTGACCACCGGTGAACTGAATTTCTTTGATGGTGCAACTCAGATCGAGGAAGGTTGCGGAATCCATCGTTTCTTTGGTGGCTGGCAGGGAGGAAATAAGGATCTTCGTCAGCTGCGATTTTTCATAAAGTGCAGACATAGTTGTCTCCATAAAAGTAAAAACCCGCCGAAGCGGGAGGTGGGTGTCTTTCTGAAAAGAAATTACTAAGTAAATCAATCATGCCTGGAATGCTGAGATTGTCAGCAACAAAGACCATTTCTCGAGTTTAATTGATGCCTGGTAAGTACATCTGTACTTCATCAACCACCCGCTCCCGCGCAGAAAGGAGGATTTTCTTTCTGCCGCCGACACCCCACTTCGCCATCTGGCTGGCGCACTGGCTTATCGCTTTAGTCTCAGTATTAATGATGTGATCTAATTTATTCAGGCGTGACATGGCACTGATGCCGAGGCGAACCACTGTTCTGAACACCTCATATACTTCAATCTCAAACTCAGGCTTAATCCAGGCTGCGTAGCGAATGGCCAGTAGCTCAACGCCCCACACTCCAGGTTCATCACCACCATTAACAACTCTAAGTGGTTGAATTTGTTCCAGAGTGCTTTTTTGCACTTTGGATTTAAGTGCCTTGATAAATCGCTTTACCTGAGCACTACGTAAAAACTGACTTGGACGCTGCTGCTCTGTAGCCTCTCCGTTTGCGACCGCCGCAGCATGGAGATCATTGAGGTTATAGCGTCCCTCGTCATCAACGCGAACGGAAACGCCGTTTACTGATACGGTTGGATATTTCATGAGATTTACCTATAGAAAGTGAGCCTGTCACACAGAGTCAGCAGCCCCGGAGTACAACTGACTCTCAGGCTCGCTTTCTGTAGGCTCCAGGATTATAACGTGCGCGTGTGAAGCGCGGTGTCAGAGGTAATAAAAAACCCGCCGGAGCGGGTTGTTCAGGGTTGGTTAACGTTTCAGGATGTGATCCGAAAATCGATCGTGGCGCGGTAAAGCCGGAAATCGGGTTCATAGCCTTGAATTTTCGTTATCTCAGTCGGAGCCAGGGACTTAACGGCCTCCAGCGCATGATCGCGAATGGATCTGGCTTCCTTAATGGTCAGTGAGTAAACATCGATCTGCACTGATGTGCTGGATTCCGCCTGGCCACACAGTACGTCAGCGGAAACATCATCGACGATGGAAAAGATAATCCAGGGTGGAGAGACAGACGGTTTCCCGTCACTACCTAATGGCGCAACATAGGGGTATACCCGTCCTTCTGCCAGGGAAGAAAGCAAGGCGTAGATATTATCTTCATTCACTTGCTCAATACCTCATCAATAGCCTGATTCATCCTGGCAATGGCGACGCTGGCGGCCTCTTCCTCGCGAGTATCGTAAGCGGGTCGCACAAACGGATGTGCAGGCATGTTCGCGGTGCCCAGCTCAACGAATCGCCAGTAGAATGCGTTACGCGGGTTGCTGGCTTTCATGGTGTTGTCGCTATTACCGGTTCGCATGTTGCGGCCACGGATGTGAATACCGGAAGAAATTTCCCCGCGGCGGCGGCTTTTTTGGGTCACCACCACCACGTTTTTTTTCAGTTTCCCGGTACGCACCGGAGCGCGGGCGATCACTTCTTCCTTAAGCACTTCTGCGCCGGCGCGCGTGGCATCACGCAGAACCTTGTTGTTTTCAGCGCGGCTGAGCGACTCAAGGTCTTTTGCGATGTCATTTAAACCGGAAAAGTCGAGGCTCGTTTCAATCATTTTTCGGCCCCCTGCTTACATAAAATTTCGAAAAGAACACCACGAGAATCAGGTATTGGTGGACCAACAATATTTAAAACAGCCCCCTTAAACGGGCCAGTTTCAACCCTTATCCTGGAGGCAGCAGTGATATCACGGCGAAATCGTGTCCACACCCTGATAGTAGCGATGGCGGTTTCAGCCCCTGCCGCTACCAGTTCACGTCCACTAATCCCTTTTACTTCAGCCCATGTCTCCGAGCCGTCATGCCATGATTCAACGGGCTGCCCGGAACTATCCCTTTCCGAAGAAAGGTTCTGTACGGTGATTCTGTCTCTGAGTCTCCCGGCCTGCATAACACCTCCTACAACCCATAGATTCGGTACGGCTGCAGTAGCGCTTCCACAGCAAATGGAATATCTGATGTTATGTTCCCGATATTTACCGCCTCTCGGTTTGCATACCAGTGACCGATAAGGAGTAACATCGCCGCCTTCACATCGTCTTTAAGGAGAATCGAATCAGGGTCTTCTGCGTATCCAGGGCTGCTTTCAGTGTCATAGAGCGTTCGCCTTGTCCATGTCTGTACATATTGCGCAGCCGCACCTGTGTATATCTTCAGCAGAGCATCATCGCCGGTAAAATCTGTATCAATGCGGCAGTGCTGTTTCACCATATCTTGATCAAGCATTTATTCACCCCGAAAAAAAGCGGCCCGAAGGCCGCATTATTTATCAGCTACCAGCGCCAGTGCTGAATGAACCGTACACGAACGCTTCAGGGCGTTTAACGGCCAGCGCCAGACGTTCTTCACAACGGATGGTGATCATGTTTTTCTCGAAGTCGTCGGCGTTCTCCGTGGAGATAACCACGTTAGCATCTTCGCGGTCGAAGATTTGCGCCCCAGCGTTGAAAGCACCGGTCAGGAATTTACCCTGGAAGGCCGCCGCTTCCGTGGCTACAACCGGCAAGCCCCAAAGCGTCGGTCCAGTCAGCGCTGCAGGGTTAGCCAGGATGTAACGGCCAAGGCTGTCTTTGGTCAGTTCGATCCGCGCCCAGTCAATGAAGTGAAGAACGTGGCCAGATGCCGGGAATCGCGCCAGTTGCGCCTGCAGCATTGCCAGGCGCAGATCGTCAATCCCGCTCTGCTGTTCCACAGTGAACGCCGGATTAAACGCTGACGCCTGAGGAACAATGCCATGCAGATGCACGCCGGTACCATCACCGAAGAGAATTTCCTGCTCTTCCGCGTACTTCAGTCCGTAGCGCATTTCTGCATCAACGGTTGACTGCAGCTGTGCGAAGTCATCCAGGATCTGCTTCGAGGCTTTGAACAGGTGAGCGATGGTGCTTACGCCAGTGATTTTCGGCGTGAACTCAATTTCGCTGTATGGTTTCTGCGTATTTTCAGGAACCACTTTCGCGTTATTGGTAAAGCCTGTCTGCTGCACCCAGAAAATAGCTGAGGATGATGTACGGCCTGGAGCAATCAGATCGCGGATGAACAGGCGCTGTTTCGGTGCCGTATCAATACCCGGCAGGCGCTGTGGCTCCACAACACCATCAGGAACATCCACCGAAGTCAGGGCTGCCTTAACCGGAATACTGATGCGCTTACCACCTTCCACGCTGGAAGCAAAGGTTTTCAGGGCTTCAGCGGAGATCACCTGGTGGCCAACGGACTCGACAATCTGTTTCGCGTTTGCCAGCGGCATCTGGGCAACATGTTGCTCAAGTTCGCCCATTGCGGCCTTCAGCGTTTTTTCTGCTTCACGCAGGGCGTTGAACTCAGAAGCCATTTTATCGACGGCTGCCTTTGTTTCTTCTGACAGCTTGCCGGATTTCTGCGCCTCTTTGAGTGCATCTTCTGCTTTAGCGTTGAACTTACCGGTTGCCTCTTCGATGCTGGCCGTGACTTTTTTCAGAATATCGTTTACTTCAGACATAAAGGGTCCTTATTTGACTAACGCCGCCAGGGCGATTTCAAGTGAATTGATGGTTTCAGGTTTGATGTCTTCGGCAGCGCCCGGCGTACCGTCGTTGGTGGTGACAGCGCCAGGCATGCCACCGGATAAGGCTTTAATGAGTTTTCTTCGCTCAGAGCGCGGGGTGTTGGTCTTGGCCAGCAATGCATCAAGTTTGCGAAGCGCAGCTGCAGGCGATTCGTCGCCGTCGCTGACCGCATCAGCAGAAAGCAAGCTATCTGCCAGCCCCTTCGCCACAGCATCACTGCCACCGATATAGCTTTCCGCGTCCATCAGCTTCTTCACAGCGGCCATATCAAGGCCGGAGCGCGCCGCGTAGATGTCAGCCATAGCGGTATCGAAAGGTTCCAGTGACTGTGCCAGTTCTGCAAAATCATGGCGGTTTCCCATCGCGTATACCCAGCAGTTGTGGATCATCAGGAAGGCGCCGCGGCCAATCTGAATATCATCCCCGGCCATCGCAATTATCGAGGCGGCGCTGGCGGCAATGCCCAGCACCTTCACCGTTACACGGCCTTCGTATTCGCGGAGCAGGTTATAAATAGCCAGACCTTCGAACATGTCGCCGCCCGGTGAGTTGATATTCACCGTGACGTCGGCGCCGTTCATAGCCCGAAGCGCACCGGCAATACGTTTAGCTGTTACCCCTTCGCCCCAGTAGTCCTGCCCGATAACATCAAAAACAGAAATGCTGCTATCGTCGGTGGCCGCCGCTTTGATCCCGCCGTCCCAGCGGTCCAGTGCGGATGGTAATGTTTCACAGGTAACGCGCGCGCAGGGGCGACCCGCCGGTGCTACCGGAAGTTGTTTTTTGCTCATCAGGAAAGTGCTCCTAAGCGGCCTGTTTCAGTGGAGATTGTTCAAAGGAAATATCGGGGAATACGTGGTTATGCAGCTCTCGCAGGGCCAGTGCCTGAACAGCAGGGTTGCTGCTTTCGAGATTTTTCAGTTGCGTCAGGTTGAGTTGAACGGTGTAAATGTCACCCCCTTCAATCGGTGGCATGTTCTCAAGACGACGAACATCATTACGGGACATCCAGCCATTTTGAAGCGCGCTTGTATAATATGCCGCGCGACCGGCACTATCGGCTCGCAGTAGACCTTCAACAGAGAATTCTGCAAACACTTCGTCATCGCTGTCGAGTAGGCACCGGCCAATTTCCTGCTCAATGTTCACCAGTAGCGGTCGAAGTGTATGAGTCAGAAACTGCAGGTTCATACCTTCCAGGCTAGATGCCCAGCTGCTTTGTTTTGTGGTGTGACCAACCATGAAAGGAGGTACGCGAAACCAGCGGCAGATTTCCTCAATACTGAATGAGCGGCTTTCCAGCATCTGGGCGTCTTCAGGATTCATGGTAACGCCCTGGTATTTGAGCCCTCCCTCCAGCACCATTATTTTTCCGGCATTCTTTGAGCCTGTGAACTTTGCCATGTATTCCCGGAGCCTTTCCCTCTGCTCATCATTTAATGCTTGCTCCGCTGTCAGGAATCCAGAACTCTGTAACCCTTGCTCGAATATTTTTGCCGCAGACTCTTCTACCGCCATTGCAGAACCGATCACATCCCGGCCAGTCTTCATAGGCATCATGCCGCAAACACCATCCAGGCCGAACCCGCGAATGTGCATGATGTTTTTTACCGGAATTACGCGCTCGTTTCCGTTTTCAGTGTATTTGTATTCCAGCGCCCCTGTAGTGAGACGTTTAACCACCATGTTCTGTGGTAGCAAAGGCACCAGCGAAACCAGGCGGTTTGCTATGAACTTCTTCTCAATGAAGGCGTTACCGCGCAGGCAAATACTGGCGACCACCATCAACATAAAGCGTGATGGTGTCATTTCTGAATTGGGTCGGCGGCACAGTATCGAATAGGCCGGATGATCGGTTGCCGCTTTACGCGAACCGTCAGGCTGTCGAACGTATATTTTCAGCGGAAGGGTTGAAATAGACTCGCTTAACAGTCTTACGCATGCCCAAACAGCCGATAGCTGGATGGCTTTATCGGCCGTTACCACCTTTCCGCTGCTGCTGGTACCAAACCATTCCTCCCAGAACGTGCCGGTAGTCAGGCTGATAGGCACACCAAGCCAGTTAAGCAGAGCGCTTTTCACCCTGCCTGGCTGTTTATTTTTTTTCATCAGAAACCTACCATGATGGGATTATTGAAGAATCCGGAGAGATCCTGCTGGTCGTTGCCACCGTTAACCAGAACTCGGCTCATTGCTGTGAACAATGCCGCCGGGCCATCAATCTTGGCCTCTGGTGTGGACTTGTTCGGGAAAATGTTCTCGTTCCGGTCAGGTTTGACGGTTACGTTGGACATCATCCAGTTCATTACCGGGTGATTGCTGTGATGGAAGCGGCCACCGTATACCAGTGCTTCGACCTCTTTCATCGCCTCAGAGAAATTGCGAACCGTCTGCGGCACTTCCACCAGCGGCAGCCCTTCTTCTGCCAGCGCAAGGCTGAACTGCGTCGCACTCCACGGGTCGAATCCAATTTCTTTCAGACTCTCGCCAGCAACCCACACCTGCAGCTCTTCCTTAATCTGAGCATGGTCGATTACATCCCCGTCTGTAAGGATCAGCTTGTCCATCTCGGCCCACTTACGATAGAGCTCTGCCATCTGGCGTGAACATTTCTCAAGGCGTCCTTCCGGCAGCCAGAATTTAAAATCCGCATGAACGTGGCCACCTGGCGCGCGCCAGACTTTAGCGGCTGCACAGATATCAATTTTGTTTGAAAGGTCAACGCCCACCCAGGAGGGATAGGTTTTAAGTTCGTGCTGCGGGGCGATAAACTCGCATTTTTCCCATTTCATCATGTCCATCCAGGCAGACTCAGCGGTAACCCAGATATTCATATGTTTGGTGAAAAAGTTAATCCTGGCCGAAACCTGCTCTTTCGCTTTTTTAGCCAGGCGGCGTAGGTCATCCCAGCGCTTACAGGTACCCAGCCCCGGATTCGCCTTCTGCCAGACTTTTTCATCAAAGGGATCGTCACCTTCATCTAAGGTGTAGATGATGGCAAAAAACGTATCGTCTTTAACCAGGCCGCGAAGGACCTTGATTGCGTAATCGCGTAGTTCGTAACAGATACCTTCTTTGTTGAATCCGGCGGTGGTGATACCGAAAAGTAGCGATTGCAGGCGCGCGCCTGTGGCCGTCTCCAGAACGTCCCAGACGTCACGGGTTTTATGAGCATGCAGCTCGTCGACGATAGCACAGTGGATGTTCAGGCCGTCGAGGTTGTTCGCATCTGATGATAAAGGCTCGAATTTGGAGGCCGTTTGCTCCTGGTAGATAGCAAGCTTGTTGAATTCGAAGATCCGCCCAAGAGTAGCTTTCGCCTTCTTGACCATATTTTTCGCGTCTTCAAAAACAATTCGCGCCTGGTCACGGGTGGTTGCAGCGGAATAAACCTCCGCCCCGCCCTCGCCGTCTGCGCCAGCCATATAAAGCCCCACGCCGGAGCAAAGTGTTGATTTGGCATTTTTACGGGCCACCTCAACATCTGCTGTACGGAAACGCCGAACCATCACCGGCCGACCGCTGCCGTCGTTACGCAGGACGGTTTCCCCCGTCTCTTCGTTAACCAGCGGGATAACAAAACCAAAAATATTAATCAGGATGAAAACATGCCAGTCCATCAGCTCAATCGGCTGGCCTGCCAGCGCGCCTTTTACATGAGGCACAAAATTATAGAAATTCAGAATGTGCTGTGCGCGCGGCTCACTGAAGAAAATACCGCGCTCTTCGCCGTGTGCCAGATCGTCAAGAAAACGCTGGCAGGCAAGGCGCAAATACTCACAGGCAATAATTTCCCCCGCCACCACCCTCTCGGCGTAGCGGATGCCTTCTGCAACCTTAGCCATTAATCCCTCGCTTTCATAAACTCGGTCAGCGGATCAACCGCATCAGGACCTTTGGCATTCACCTTAGAACGGCTGGCTGGCGTCATGCCAAACTCACCGAGCATGGCGCGCAGACGTTTCCAGGCATCAGCTTTCATGATGGCCGCCGGGTGAGCCTTGATCAGCACATCCCCGCTCTGTGTTTCGGTCCGGTAGGTGTAGCCCTCAACTTCAAGCGTGTCGCAGTGATGCCGGTATTCGGTATAGGCCTCAACCAGCAGCTCAAGGGCTCTGGCGTCCAGCTGAGACATCACACCGATAGCATCAAGCTCGTCGGCCATCCGTTTAAACCAGTATTTCCCCTGCTTGTCGAAATGCTTCGGCGTTGGGGGTACCCCTGAAGGGGGTTTTGGTTCGTTCTCATTGATCGGGCGTTTTGATGGGTTACCCCTCACCAAACGTAGATGGGTCGGGGTTTTCGGTGGTCCAGACATAATCGAAAACTCCTATTAATCATCGAATGGGGGATCCCATAAAAAAGTTTTCTAACCTGCGGCGATGTGAAAAGAGGTTAGGCGGCGGTCCTTTGGCGCGTCGTTCCTGAACTTTCAACCCGCCCTCCCCCTCGGTTGATTCAAATGAGAATTGATGTCATTTGAGTCTTTCAACCGCTGTCTTCGCCCTGTGGCAAGGCTTGCAGAGGCTTTCGAGATTGGAAAGGTCATCGGTCCCCCCATTTGCTTTGGCGGTGATGTGGTCCACCGTCTCAGCGGGTGTATACCTTCCATTTCGCAGGCATTCCTGACAAAGGTGTTTATCTCTGTCGAGAACGATTGGGCGCAGCCTGTCCCACTTGCTGCCATAACCTCGCTGATGCCTGCTCTGTCCTCGCTGATGCTGCTGCCAGCCTTCGTTAAGGTGCCTGGGACAATAGCCTGAGCGGTCAGTAGTTGTGCCAGGGCAACCACGCTTGCGGCATGCTCTCGGTATTAACGCAGGCATCAGGCTAACCTCCACGCCCGGCGGCGTTCCGTTCGTGGCGCTGAGTCAGGGTGACGCTCAACCGGCTCGCCGTCAGCATGGTCCACCAGCGAGTAACACGGATAGATCACTGAGCCACCCCAGGCATCACCCACTGCAAAATCGGCAGGCTTATCACTGTCCCATCGAGATAGCACACGGCTTATACGGTGAGGCGGCACGCTGTAGCAAACGCCATGAATCAGGCGAGGAAACGAAATGAATTCATATAGAGCTTTATCAGCAATGATTAGCCGTTCGGCTATTTGCATCTGATACTGAGGAGGCCGACCAGTACCGAGGTAAAAACTCAGAAGGTCATCTGGGCAGCGCACTAACCAGTCGGTTACCTTTTCGGTGAATCCGGGTACCGGCAATGCGTCATCTTCCAGCACCACTACCCGGCAGGGTTGGCAGGCAGCCCACTCAAGCGCGCGTCGATGATTCCAGTTCGCGCCGTGATTCCCTTCATCGATAAGCAGGTGTGCACCAAGTTCGCCGGCCAGCAATGCTGCTGAGGCAAAGCGGGAATGATGGCCAACCACAACAAACTTCACTTGTGGCGAAACCATGCAACCTCCTTACCGAAGCCGTCAGTTTTAAAGATGGTGTGTACTTTAGGGCCAGTGACGATTCGATCACCGAATGACTTTGCGGCCATACCGAACGCGCCCATATCCACCAGCGTTGCGGGTGCAGTCTCCATCTTCCAGAAGCGATGGCTCTCTATCCGGTAGTAAAGGCGGATGACCCGGTGTGCAAACTCCATGACGTCCTCACGGCAGCCACCAAGCAGACCAGCATTAAGCAAAGGTTCGTCGCGGTGCTGATCCAGAAATTGTTGGTATGCACTGCCGTGGTGATTGATCCTCATCCATTCGTCGGCATACGTCTTATGCTCTGAGCCCACATAAATTTTACCCGGCGCCATTTCTGCCCAAGGCTCTCGCAACATTTCGACGTCAGTACCGTCCGTACACCAGACAAGATGATACTCAGGGTGCGCACGCAGAAACTGATAGATGTGAAGCCAGCGAGCAAAGTAAGGGCTCATGTCCACCAGCGGGACTTCAAACAGGCCGGCACCAGTCGGCGACTCTTTTAATTCGTCAGCCAGGACAATTGGCAGCGCACCGGATATTGAATCTGCCCAAGCCTGCAGAACCTGCGGGTCGGGTTTCATCTTCCCGGCACGCTGTGGGTCTGGCTGGCTTGTGAGCAGCGTCGTAATCACCAGATTTGGATTGGTACCGTATGACGCGAATCCGGTATAACCACTATCGCGCCGGGCGTTGAATATACCGACGTTTCTTTTTACCAGTGCCTCTCGGTCAGGCCGTGGAATTGAGCGCGCGCCCTCTTCGTACTCATCCATTGAGTGAATCAGCTTTTCAGAGCCAATTACATCAGCGAACGCCCACGACGTTAAACCAGCGTTGTGAATCCGAAGCGCCAGATCGGGATGCTCGTACATGCCGCGACCGTATACCGGATCGAATCCTCCAACCTTCTCGATGGCGCTGCGGTGGTAGTAAAGCATCACGCCGCGCTGCCCGGTGTAAGCAACATGCTTATCATCACGGTACAGCTCCGCCATGTCGTGCAGCTTATTGCGCCCGGCCAGATCGAGGAACTGGTAAGCCAGGTGCGGCTCAGGTGATTCGATGTAGGGAAGATGCCAGTTATCGGCGATAGGCCAGGCATCATCATCCCACAGAAAAAGATGCTCGCATCCAGCATCCATCAGGGCAGACAGGCTGGCGTTCTTCGAAGCAACAATGCCGAGTGATGTATCATTGCGAAGCAGCTGCACGCCGTCGGGCACTACCGCTGCAGGTTTTGAACCATCATCGACAACCACCACCAGCGCACCGGCTGGCAAATGCTTCTGGTGCTGCTCAATAGCACGCTTTAAAACGTCTGCCCGGTTGTGGGTAGTAATCGCAATGCCAATCCGTGACGCTGAAGCACAGGCTGGCAAATACGGGACACCATCAATAGTGACCTGCATAATTTCTCCATCAGGGTTTATAGACGCTTAATGGTGACCTTCCCGTAAAGCGAACGGCGCTTCACTTCGCCGTTCTCTGCCGTCATATACCCGCGCTCATCGGGTACAGCGGCAATCACCTCGCCTTTTTCATCATCAGCCGTGAATACGTGCTTAACTTCTACGCCATCGAGATAAACGGCATATCGCTCCTGAGCTGGGTTAATTCTCCTACCGGGATCGTTATCCAATACAGTGATACGCATAAAGCCTCCCGTCAGAATCCGCGCCGTAAGGAATTCCAGATCGTGCCGCCTGGCTGCATTGCTTGTTGCACAGTTTCTTCCACAACCTTTTTAATGACCTGCTGTAAGGCTGTCTCTGGCGCTTTTCCTTTTTCGTCAGCATTAATCTTCACGTTATAACTCGTAGACAATACGCCATCGCTGATCAGCGCCTTGTGGATGTATGCCTGTCCGGATTTATCGACAAACCAGCCCCAGCTAATGCCTTCTATTGGGCAACAGCAACGGATATCTCCCCCCGGCTTATCTACAGGTGAGCCGATATAACCACCGGCAGGTACACCAAAGCGCGTATTTACCAGATGCTTAATAGCAAACTCCTGCCCTTCAGCTGTCAGGAAGGTGAAATAATTTTCCTTTTGATACTCCGTCGCGGTATGGCGTGTTTCAGCGAATCCCAACTCTCGAAGCTCAGCGGCACCAGATTTAGCTGGCAGGTCACCAGACTGAAGCGCGCCACGGAAAAACAGCGCATGCAGAACATCCGTCGCCGCGCCGGACAACGTAATAATTTTCTGACCCATGATTTATTTCCTTTTAGGCGTGAGCCTGTCGCACGGCAAAGCCGCCGAAAGTTAACGGTTTGCCCAGGCTCACAGCTGAAAGACTTTCTTTGATGTGCGCGTGCGATGCGCATGGATTTGACTATTTGGTGATGCTTACTAACTGATCACCGAGTGTTGCCGTTTCCCGTATTTCCTGTACAACGTAGGAGGCATGTTCAGGGCTGACGGCGTGAATGATGAAGGAGAACGGGCGACCATCAACGTCTGTGAAATTAACCTGGAACGGATACCAGATATTTCCTTCGTGATGGACAATTTCAGGTTTGTTTGCCATTCGCTTATCCTTTAATGGGGATAACCATTATCAAGCCCACCAGCAGGTGAGCTTTGTAATGGCTAGCCGAGCTTAGCTCGAACCAGTGCATCTTTGGCTTCAAGTAGCTTGCGTAAGCCTGCTGACTTTTCCGCGCTATCTGGCAGGGTTTCGTCCATCAGTGCCGCGAGATCACCGATTGGCTTACTCACTTCTTGCAGGTGAGACGGGAGATGCTGATACGCGAAATACTTCATGATTGGAGATGACATTTTTTATCCTCAGTCCATATATAAATCGTCATTAAGACGACGACGGTTAGAGCTGCTGGCGTTGTGCGGGCAGGCGTTAGAATTGTGACCGGTGATGCCGCAGTAGCTACAGCGCAGATTCACCCGGCGAGCGTTGCCACTCCATGTATGCGGGCAATTTTCGCGGGTGTGCAAACCCGAACCACAAAAGGTGCATCGCGTGTAACTCATGGGCTGACCTTCTCGCAGTTCGCCTGCCACGCTTTGTTATGCGCCAGGATGTCTTTCTTCGTCTGGCGGTCCATAACGTCGATGTCGTGATCAGTCAGGTAGAGTGGCTTTACCCAGTCACAGGCGGTATCAACCACCACCGGGACGCTTCCACGTGTAGCGCAGCTCGCGATCAACATCGTCATCAGGCATGCGGTTAACAGTCTGCTGTACATTGCTGGCCTCTTTCGTTGCTTCTACCCGGCGTTCGGCTACTGCTTCAGTGGCTGCGGCCTTTTCTTCTGTGCGCTGCTGGTCTGCTTTGGCTTCCGCTTTGCTGGTGCCGCGTGAATGACCAATGCCAAAAGCACCAGCGATAGCAGCCATGACCAGCGCAGCAAGACCAATGATTGTTTCTAATCCCATATCAACCTCACACCAGTACCGTTTTGGCCTGACCGAAGCGAGCGCGACGATCTTCCAGTCCGTTCGTTCCGCCGTTGATAATCTTCGTCACCTGCATCAGGTCGCCGGAGTACTTCAAGCATCCCTTAGTGGCGAAGAACCACGCCGCGCTTCTGGCTGCATAAATGGGCTCCGCTAACAGCTCAGGCTGTTGAACCAGATCGACCTTCAGGGCATTCCCGCAGTCACGATAGTTATCCAGGAACGTGATGCCGATGAGTCCACGCCCTCGGTATTTCCATCCATCACCAGGCGCGTTGTTACCGTAGCGTTTGCTGTATACCAGGTTAGCAATGGCACGCTGACGCTCAATCGGTAATGCTCGCTCTTCAGCACGGCGGCCTAACTGGTTGGCCTGATCTTGTGTGATGCGTCCCGCACGAATGAAATTTGTTAATCCTACTACGCTGTAGTTGAAGTTTTCCTGAAGCCTGGTGAACCCTGTCGACTCATGCCCAGCCTGAGCAATGAACATCGCTTGGTCTACCGGCTTGGTGATACCGAACTCTTTCATCGCATCGCTGATTGGCTGAAACCAGCGCACGGCTAACTCAGCGCTTAGCCCAGCCGCCTTTTGAAATTGTGATTGGTTCATTAGTGCCTCAGTACATCAACCAGACGCGCTACGTTCCCCCGAGCCCATAGAACGGCAGCGCATATCAGGACGTTCACCAGCACCACGAACCAGTGTGATTCATGGTACAGGCCGAACAGGTAACGGAAAGGGACGCTGGCGTATACCAGCACCGTGAAATAAGCCATCAGCGATATAAGAGGGCGATGTCTCGCCCCACCGCGCTGGTAGAACATCAGTGCAATAACGATAACAGCAGAAATAATTGCGTTTGCCATCGCACTCGGATCACTTGTTACCATTGCTGGCCCCTCCACCACGTAAACGCGAGAGAATTCCAAACAGGCTACCCAAATCCTGACTGTTGACGAACGTCAGCAGCTTAATAGCAATAGCGGCTACGATTACCGCGCCCAGCGCATCAAGTGGCCTGTCGCTATACCCCGTCCATTTGGAGAAGTAAGAGCCAAGCAGTGGAGCGCCGATAACGCCGAAGATGAATGAGGTGATGAAGTAGCCCACCAGCTTAAGACGACTGATGTTAACCGCCGTGGCAACGTAGAACACCGCGCCAGCGAACGCACCAAACACCACACCGTAATCAATGCCGGTTGCCAGGCCAAACATACTGGCTCCCATCAGACCACCAGCTGCAACTGTAGTGCCAGAAACAGGATCGGACATTTAGCCCCCTCTTATTGCCGTGAGTCCTCTCAGAACGAGGGGAAACAAAAAAGGCCGCCCGTAGGCAGCCCTTAAAATAAAAAACCCGCAGCAGTGGCGGGTTTATGTTTTGTTCTGTTGCTCAGTACGCTTTACTGTCCCGAGCCTAACACAATTTAAGCACTTTCTTGCTCACTCTGCAACTTAAATCTGTCGCTATTTGTGCCAAACGCATCACAAAGTGGAGCGTACAGGATCGATTCTGCCAAACTTACCCATGTGTCGATGCGGCGGCGGCAAGTGATTAGAGTCCAGTCAGGGTGTTTTGCATTCAGCTCATTTGCCATCTGCAGTTTGCTCTTGCGCAGCCGGTGACGGTCAACCATTACGCCATACAACCCACGGTATTCATCATTCATCAGGACCGAAGCAATAACACCATCCACCTTTAGCCCCTCTTCGTCTGAGCAGAACGCCAGACCGCTTTTGTTTTTGCTGTCGAGGATTTCGCGCAGGTAAGCTTCCAGTTCAGGTTTAGTGATGCCGGATTTCTTCATGCGGCGCAGCGCATCGTTGATTGCGGTCTTGGTAATTTTCCCGGACGCAAGCAGCTGGTTGAACATGTTTCCGCCTGAGCCACCACCGATATAAGACCAGCGACCCCACATACGGAGCTTACCCTGTACCCAGATGCTTTCGAGAGTGCGAAGGCGAACCATCTCGCCGGATTTGCCAACTTCTGAAGGATTGATCATGTTGCGTCTCCACTTACGCCAATACGCCGATTTCCAGCGCGCGATCTAAAAACCGAAACAACAGCCACAACTGGTCGCCGTGCTTCGCTTCAAATGCCACAGGATCAGCGTGCAACTCATTGTGATGCGCTCTGCACAGCGGTATCACAAACAGGTCATGCGCTTTGGTACCCATTCCACCCTGCCCGTGGCCAATCAGGTGGTGGGGGTCGTCTGCCGGGTTATTGCAGCAACTGCACTGCTGCGACTTCACCCAGCGGGTGTACTTATCGTTCTCCCAGCGGCGGCGCTTTGGCCTCAGCATGAAAGATTCCGGTGATTCTGGATCGACCTTCACCGAGACAACCTTCTTAACTTTCTCCTGGAGGATTTCAGTCGCCGGTAATGATGGCACAATGTCGCTTTCCCGCATCACTGAGCTGTGCGATTCTGGCTTAATCCTGAGTGCCTGGTTAGCCACTGATTCAGGAATCAGGTCAGCCAGATCGTTACGTACCATCCACCAGCAAAACTCCGGCAGCGTCAGGGTGTGGTCAGCGCCAAAGCCCAGCATAATATTCACCCTTTCGAGCAGCCATTTTACCAGGTTCTGCATGGCAATTCCTGCCAGTCTTTCAGTGTTTTGTTCACGTAACTGGTTATCACAACCCCAGCAAAGGCGAATGCTTCCGGGGGCGTGGCGTAGCAGTGTGAAGTTCTTTGAGTGCCATTCGTTGTGCGGCCACTGACATTCGAATTTACGTTCTAGCCAGGCATCAAGTCCACTCAGTCCACCAGCACGCTGAATAACTCGCTCGTTCTGGAAAAGCTCCTGCATACTGACATCATCTGTCAGTGGCTGGTGCGCTTCCGGAATAAGTCCAGATGGCAGGTGCTTTATTGCTTCGGAAGGCGTTTCAATCAACACCCGGCCACGACGAAACAGCCACAACAATTCGTTACCTGGGCGGAACAGTACCACCCCGGACATTGGCGCAACTTCAGGTGTCAGTATGGCTCTCACGCAATTTGCCCCTTAGAGATATGTTCAGCCCACAGCCCGCCAATCCAGCGAACACCTTTTGCTGTAAAGCGCGACTGATTGAATGCGTAGTTGGTCTGGTTAGTGGTCCCGGTCTTCACTTCAAAGCGCCCTGCTTCGATGTGTTTGCTCTTCGGCGTAAGCACGCGGTTCAGGCGGTACATGATGCCGTTCTCAATGAGGAACATAGCGAGCTCTGGCTCTTTGACATTAAGAAGCTTGGCAACCTGCCGGAACGTCATTGAGCCAGTGGCTTTGACATAGCGATCAACAAATTCAGCCTTAGGCGCTGCTATAGCCAGTTCTTCACTAAGGCGTTGCTTCTGTTCGGCAAGGTCAGCGGCCAGGCGGAGTGCTTCAGGAAGCGTTTGAGGTACCACCATCCCGGCTCCGTTCTCCAGTTCCTGCCAACGATCAACCAGACGAGCAGTAAACTCCGGGCACAGCTGCGCAACGATCACATAGCTGTCTCGCTTGTTAACTTCGTAGTAGTGATAAACCTGCTGGTTCTGCGGGTGGGTGTACTGCATTGCAGCATACCCCCCAATAACACCAGAGTTCATGAGGCGCTCAATGGTCACACAGACATTGCTGTGACGAGAGTCGACCAGTTTTGCAATCTCACGGCTGGACATCGTTATTTGCGGTCCCATCGCGGCGGCGTGGTGAGTCGGACACATTACGGTGATATTCATCTGATTCATGCTCTTCTCCACTTATAAGGCGGCTGCACCCGCCAGAGGTTCATGTTTCTTGATCGATATCTCTACTCGCCCACCAGGTACTTTAGGGCCCCACTCCACCAGCATTCGCTGCACCTGACTGTCATCCTCCCAGATGCCAGCGTGAGTAAGCGCATCAAACAGAGCCTTGTTGTAATTGTCGATATCCCGACGGCGAGCATCTGGCTGAAAGAGAAGGATCTCCACCGCAGCTGGTGACGATGATGGTTTAGGAAGGCATCGCAGCTGCTCAATAATCGCTGCGCATGCCGCACTCTGATATGCCCTGCCTTTCTCACTGATAAGATGGCGGCCTTTTAACGGCCCCTTGTTCGGGGCTCGCCAGTAGGTGTTTACGCTCGGCGGGAACGGGAGCACCAGTTTCATAAAGTCACTCCCTTCTTTTTCAGCCATTCCACCGCGTTATCTCTGGCCATGTCTCCACCGGATAGCAGGCCTTTAATGATCGCTACCGGATCAGCATCTAATTCTGTTTTGACGACGGTAATGCCCCTGGCAACGCCAGGAGCAATGGAGAGGTAACCTTTTTTCTTTAGCGCCTTCACATGCTCAGCAGCAGCGTTTTGCGATGAGCAACCAATCAGTTCAGCAAGCTCTATCAAAGTTGGTGGGAAGCCAACCTTTTCAATGTGAACCTTGATAGCTTCATACACTTCACTTTGACGCGGCGTTAACTCGTTCATGAGCCCTCCCCAATTCGGCCCTTGTAGCGGCCAAAGCGACCGTTAAGCCGACCGATGATGCTGTAGAACATCATTAGGCTTACCCCCATAGGCTTAACCTTCTCGTGATACTCCTTCAGGATCGGCGTTGCTATTGAGTTCCACCCTGCTGAGGGATTATCAGTGATGGCTTTCTTAAGCGCGGTGCTGCATTGACGAGTAACATCACGAACCGCGTTATCCTGCTCGGTTGATAGTTTGATCATGCTGCATGCTCCCGGTCATTTGCCACCGGAACAGCAACGCCGGAAATCAATTCAACCGCAGCTGACTCGGCCTGATTACCCCAGTGGTCCCAGCCTGGCGCACCGCAGCGGCTGAAGAGTTCGATGCGCGGAACGTCACCGTAAAGCTTCTCCAGACGGAAACGCGCCTCTGCTGGTTTCTGGCTGTGCTCACCGAGTGGGCTGTAGATAACCTGCTTGATGCTGGCACACTGGCGTTCGAGTCCATTTCCCCGAGTGGCAATCAGCATGTCTTCGGTATTGGCTCGGGTGTAGTTCCCTCCGTTCATGCGGGTCTGCTCATTAAGCAGGTCGAGGAAGTCGTAAAAATCCTCTACTCCACCAGCCTGAAGCGCTTTGTTGATGTGCTGCTCTGCCAGCTGGTTGAGCTTCACCCAGGTGAAGCCCTTCATCGTGCGGACCTTAAAGCCCCATGCTTCAGCCAGTTCGATTGCCTCGCGGGTATGCGTGCCGGTGAACCACATAGCCAGAACGGCATCATCTGCAGCAAGGTCCCAAACCGGAAGACGCTTCATGTCGATAAGCTTCATCGTGCCGTAGTGATTGGTGGCAGCGCCATTGCTGACAGTGTTGCCATATTCCCAGGCTGGGTCAGCGTAAATCAGAGAGTATTTCATCAGACGTTCCTCGCTCGGCCAGCCAGACACCAGCCATCACCACTTGGTTTAGCTCTCTGAACCATACTCAGGCAGCGCTGGCGCTCATCCATAATTTTTTCCCGCATCTCTTCGCTTTTGGAGCGGTTGAAGGCATCCATCAGGACAGTGGCAGCACGCAGGAACAAGCCCTTGTCAGATAATTCCTTGGCCTTCTCCATCATCGCAACGACAGCCGGGTTTGGTGCGCTTTCCTGTTTTGGCTCAGGCATCACTTCGGCTTTTTCTACCGGGTAGCGCGGGACAATAGGCCCAATCGGACCAATTGGGGCTTTGGCGTAGTAGCGGAAGGTTGGACGTTCTCCACGGCGTTCTGCTCGTCCCAACATTGCCAGGCGGCACACCGCACGCTGAACACTGTGTAACTCGTACTCTGGTAATGCGGCGGCGATCTCCTTGTTCGTCAGTCCAGGGTTGTTAGCCACGAAAAGCTGGATAGTTTTCAGAAAGCTCATTGAGTACCTCCGGAAACACGGAAACCTGAGTTGGCTGGAACGCTGTAATCAACGTTCTGGAAGTTGGCCTTAAAGTTTGGGTCAGAGCTACCGCTCAGTTGCCAGCGTCCTTTGACACACGCAGGCCTGCCGCGCTTTTGCCATTTCTGAGCCTTATCAAAATACTCAACGCAATTTTCTGGACCAAAGAGAGTGCTCGGGCGAAGATAATCATCCATTTTTGGATCGTCAGCCCATTTTGCTGTGAGATAGTCCACCACCAGCATCAGGTCTTCAGCGCTGTAGTCTTCGGAAAGTCTTCCCCTGATGTATCCCAAAACGGTTTTGTTGCGCCCGCCCTTCCCGTATGACGATCCAGTAACCTCGTTGAAATGGGATAAGACACGAATTGCCGGATCGATATCGTCTGGTTGCGAGGCAACCTGACAAGAAGTTTTTTTATCTGATGGATCAGTAGTTGATTTTACTGACGGATCCCCACCAGATTCTGACGGGTGAAAACTGCCGTTATTACTGCTTTCCGACGCATCGAATTTTGACGGGTCGGATTTTGATGCATCAGATTTTGACGCGTCAGATTCTGACAGGTGAGAAAAGGCAGAATCACGGAGCTTTTTAACATTTAATTGATAAACGTTGGATGCGTTACGGTTGCCCTTACGGCGCTGCTGGCGAGTCAGCCAACCATCTTTCTCAAGTTGACCTATTGCCGTGCGAACAGTACTCTCACCAGCCCCAATCTGACGGGCAATAGTAGCGATAGAAGGCCAGCTAACCCCCTCGTCACTGCTGAAGTCTGCCAGACGCGCCATGATGGCAACGCTGGACAACTTCATGCCTGAAGAAGCGCAAGCGTCCCAAACGTAACCGGTTAATTTAGTGCTCATGGTCGTCCTTTAACTCTGTAAATTTACGCTGGAATTGCTCAAGAGGGCTGAAGCACTCATGATCGTACCCTTCGCGAAGGTATATAACGCGTCGAGTCTGTGGCTACCATCTGATGACACGGACCGGGACGCCGTAGTGGTCTTTGAATCGCCGGTTAACTTCAGCCATTCCTCACGCCCCTTCTCGTTCATCTGAGCAAAAGCCTCTACCATCGCGTTCTCAGGCTGGTAGTTGTTCGTGTCAGCCTGGTCGTTTAATCTCTCCACATAGCCGAACGGGGAGTCTTTTCCCACCAGTGGAAGGCATCTGAATTGCTTCGCTGGTCTCAATCGGTTTAAACTGTTCATGCGTTAGTTTCTCCACTGAATACGACACGCCAAGACGCCCGGAGCTGCACACTCGCGGGCGTCACTTTTTTTGGCTTTGCTTACGGCTAAACAGCGCGACAATCGCGCGGATTTCTTCTTCACGCGCAGCCAGGTGACGGCGGTGATACTCGTTAATTTCTTCCGCTTCATGAGGTTCTATCACTCCGTCTTCCAGTGCTTTCTGAATAACGGTGTCGACACGTCCGCGTGCAGCTGATGTACGCATTGCACGATCAAACAAGTCGACACGGTCCAGGTCTTCCAGATGCGGAACATCCACCAGCAATGCGCCGCGACGACGAGCAAAGTAGTCAGCCAGGAGAGACGTGTTTGAAATGTCCTCCATCGCTTCCAGCTCGTTCACTTCGAAGAAGCGGCAGCCGTTCTTCTCGTACAGGTTGTTGTTGAACTGCGTTACGGACATGCCAAGAGCACCAGCCATAGCCTCACGGCCACCGGGGTACGCTTTGCACATCGCTTTCACTACTTCTTTCAGGCTTGGCTCTACCATGTTGTTTTTCCTTTGGTAGTTACGTAATGCTGAATGCTGGGTTACGGTGTGACTGCAACGTCAGGATCAGCAGGTTTGTTTTTGTTAGGGAATGGTCGTACTTCCTCGGCTTCAATTTTCCCGTCTTCGTTAACCAGGATATTTACCCGGCGATTACGCTTGAGGGCTTTACTGATGGCGCTTTGGTATACCCCAAGAGCATCAGCTGTTTTGGCCTGACCGTTTTCCAAAACATATTCAGAGAGCGGAATAATCTTCATTGGTTTTCCTCGTGGTTTGCACATAAGAAGTATCACTGTTAGTGATAAATAAGTCAACACTAGTGGTGATTGGTGATTATGCCGTGCGGTGATAAATTATGAGAATGAAAAAGAAACCATTGACCGCCGAACAAATTGCCGACGCCAACAGGCTGAAAGCTATCTTTGAGTCCAAGAAAAAAGCGCTGGGGCTCTCACAGGAGACTTTGGCTGAACAAATGGGTATGGGGCAAAGTGGTGTCGCTCAGTTACTGAATGGCACCAACGCTATCAACGCTACTCATGCTGCACAGTTCGCTAAAATTCTCGGGGTAAAAGTCGATGATTTCAGTCCATCCCTTGCAGCTGAGATATCAGCTATGTTTGAGGCGATTGCTAACGGAAGAAATCAATCCTCTGTGTATGAGTACCCGCTGTTAACCGAAGTTCAAGCGGGTTCATTTTGCCCAGTTAATTCATACACAGAACGCGACGCGAAGGAATGGGTTTCAACCACTGTTAAAGCCAGTGATTCTGCCTTTTGGCTTGAGGTATCAGGCCATTCAATGACTGCTCCTCCAGGAGTAAAGCCAAGCTTTCCTGAGGGAATGCTCATACTCATCGATCCAGAACAGGACGTTGAGCCTGGTGATTTTTGCGTAGCTGGTATATTCAACGATTCAGAGGTCACTTTTAAAAAATTTGTGCGTGAAGACGGGAAGCCCTGGCTAGAACCTCTAAACCCCAGCCCTCGCTATCAGGCCATTGAATGTAATGAGAATTGCAGGATAATAGGCAAAGTTGTTAAGGCCCAATGGCCTGAAACCATCTTCGAATAAGGAGCCAATCGGCTCCTTTTTTTTGCATCTTTTTTCATCTTACTAATCATAAAGTTAACACTATACGTGATATTTTTATCACTACAGGTGTTGACCATTTAATTACTATTGGTGATACTCATTATGCACCGGGGTGATGATGTTTAAGACCATCGGTAAGTTAGCAGTACGGTATATGGCACATGTGCCGCAGCGGTCCGGGGATTCCTTAGGCAGTATCCCGATCCAGCGGGTAGCCGGAATGTGCAAGCCAGTTGTGTACGACAGCCAGAGACGTTTCACCAGCGTGGCGATCAGGTGTGACACCTCGGAAGAGACGAGGCCATAACAGGTAAGAGCACTGATGTTTGCGTTTCACACCTGGGCGCGAATATCCATCTCAGGCAGTGCTCTTTCCGTTGTGGAAGTAGATTTTCAGCCTGGCACCTGAAGCAAAGAAGAGGCTGGAAATCTCCGGCTGGTTACCGGCCACAACCTAATCACGTAGCCAGCGTGGTAAACCCGGAGTAGCTGTACCAGATGCTTTGTGTAGTCTTGGCGGTGGCAGTTGTGAATGTCCTTAATGTCGACCGCCCCTTTTCACAACTGAAAGCGCGTTCAGCCGGTTCCTTGAGAGGCCTCAGTCGTTAAATCAACTCAGGGGAACGCGCTCACAATTGTGGAGAAGCTAACTGGCGGTGGCAGCCGCCCGTTTCACTAAGTGCCCTGGTATGGTGCTTACTAAAACGAAACCACTTTATTTTTTGTCGCCATCTGGCGAGGGATTCGTGCAACCAAAATTCAGCGGAAATTTCCACTGGAGGACTGATGAACCATCTCGAATTTATTGAGAAGAACGTGAGGGAACAGCTGATTAAACAAGGCTTTTCCTCTTCGGTGGCTCAGGGGGTGGGCATGGCAAGCGATTGATTTATATAAGCGCATGTCACAGGCCAGCAAGAAAGGCGCGATTTTCGATGATGTGATGCGGCACGCGAAAGCTTGGGCAGACAAGCAGGTTTCAAAAGCTGAAGTCACCCGGAGAAAACGCACCTCCCCTAAAGACCAAGGCGGCCTCTTCTAAGTTGTAAGGCCATGAATTCAGCGCTGTGCAGAGCGCTTATAACACGGAGAAACTATCCATGACGAACACACAGAACGTCACCGAGTTACAACCACGCATGACCAGAGAGCAGTTGATCGACGCTGCGCGTACTGCAGCTAAGTACCTGCCTATTGCTTCAGCTCAGCTTATGAATGAGCTTGCTAATCGCCTGGACATTACCAGCATCGTGCTGTGCGAAGCGATGGCACAGCGTAAGGAACTGGCCGAGCAGAATGCCGCCCTTCGCCAGGATGTAGCGAGTTGGGCCAAAGAGTGCGACCGCATTGTGGAGCGCCACACTAAGACCCGAACCAATATGCATCTTCTGGAAGCACAGCGCGAACTGCGCGAACTGCCTCCTGTGGTGATTTCCATGAAGAACGAGGTTGCTCTCTGATGGCTAACTCATTCAAGCAGATGACCAAGGCTGGTGTAATTAAGCGCACCGATACCGGGATGTTTATCAGCCTCGATCAAATTCATGTGCGTGAAGGTTTCAATAAACGAGAAGACGATGAGCGCACCCGCCTGGCTGATGACGACCTTTTCCATTATCTAATGAACGGTGGTGCTGTCCCTCCACTGGAAGTTATCGCCCGTGATGAAGGTGGCGTATGGGTTGTAGAAGGTCACCGCCGTCGCCGCTGCTATGCACGCTGCGCTGAAGCTGGAAAGCCAGTGGACCGCATTCACATCATGCCGTTCAACGGTAACGATGTGCAACGCCTGGCGCGCATCATGACCAGCAACAACCAACTTCCGCTCTCCGATATGGAGCAGGCTGCAGTTATTCAGGAGCTGCATAACGCCTTCAATCAGACCACCAGCGAGATCGCAAAACTGGTCAACAAGTCTGTTCCTACTGTCGAGAAGCTCCTGCTACTCAGCACAGCTAACCACGACGTTCAGAAAGAAGTTAAATCCGGGACCGTGTCCGTAGATGTTGCCGTTGATCGCGTAAAAGAGTTCGGCGAGAAGGCCGGTGAGGTTCTTCAGAAGGATAAAGCTTCTGCTGCAGCAAAGGGTAAGAAGAAAGTTACCCGCAGCGTTATAGCGCCGGAAATTAGCGTGAAGAAAGCGCGTCGCCTTGTTGAACTGATTAGCCTGGCTGGGATAAGTGACACAGGCGTTATCTCTCTCGAAGGTTTGGCTCATGCAGAAGCATCGCAAATTATTGATGAGCACAAAGCCATCGCCGACCAGCTTCGCAAAGGAGTGCAGTCGTGAGCACTTCAATTAGCTATATCGATGATTGTCATCTTAGCGTGCGAGTCGATGAAATTGCATCATCCGTACCTACTTTTCCAACAAAAAATGCAGCCGTTAGTGCAGGCGCGGCATTCGGATGGAGGACCGCAATTCGTCTTAATCGACGATTCGAAAATGTGTGGGTAGTTGGTAAGAAATGCTTCCAGGGCGATCACTCTGCTGGGCTTAACTTTGAAGCATATCGATTCCCACTATTACGATGGGAGAAAGACGGTGGCATTACAAAATGCCCGGTTCTCTCTGTGCGCAGGTTCAATCCGGAGGCCGAACAATGAGCAACATCGACAAACGCGCATTACGGGAAGAGTTCCAGTACATGCAAGAGAACTACAGCGACCCGGCTGACCGCGATCGCCAAGTGATTTACATCGCGGCTGAGGCGCTGCTGGATGAGCTGGAAGCCGCAGAGAAACGGATTGCTGAGCTGGAGGCGCGGGAGGTGAAATTGCCTGATTTAAAAATGCTTCGTGATTACCTAGCCGAAGTAACTCACCGTGAGCGTGAAGATATTCTGGTTGGTGTCCGCCTTGAGTTTTTCAGGGCGCTTGAAGAAGCTGGCGTGAAGGTCGCCGCAGCCGGTAAAGGAGATGCATCATGAGCGCTATCACCAAAGAACGAGTTCAGTTCAATTCTGAAGGCAGTGATTGTCAGGCCAATGCAGAGCAATGGGAAGTTCACGAGCTGGCGCGTATCGCGCTGGCATCGCTCGAAGCGGAGGCTGTTGGCGAAGTTATTGAGCAACAGTCAGGAATGATGATGGATGGTCTTGTCATTTCAGAGAAGCAAACTTATCGAAATATCAAAGGCATCCACAAAATGAAGATGATGCCGCTGGGAACGAAGTTCTATACCGCTCCGCCAGCGCCAGCCAATGCTGAACCCGTAGCCTGGCTGTGGTCACACAGAAAACATCCGAGAGAAGTTACGCTCGTTCGTCCTGAAGATGATGAGAAAGCAGAAGCAGCTCTGTGGTCTGGGTGGAGTTGTCAGGCTCTGTATGCAGAAGTGCCAGCGTCCACACCGATGAAAGACCATCAGATACGAGAACTGGTAAACGAGTTGCGTAATATCGCGGTCGAGTACCACGGAACGCAGCAGCTACGCGAACGCATTGCCCGAACCGTCCGCGCCGCCATGCTTCAGGGTGCCGAACCCGATTTTCGGGAAATCTCAAATTCGTCAACCAACAATTTTCGGGAAAACGCGGAAACGTCAACCAAATGCTGGTGCCACACCTGCCGCCCGGTGAAAATTTCCGACATGCGATTCGTCGTCTGTCCTGATTGCGGCAATAAGCGCTGCCCGCACGCCAATGACCACAGAAATGCATGTACCGGAAGCAACGAGCCAGGGCAGGAAGGCAGCGCATACCCAGCAGCACCGCAGCAGGAGGTTAAGTGATGGCTAACCTGCAACTGGCTGTTAACGGTGAATACTTCGACCAGATGAAGTCCGGAGAGAAGAAGTTTGACTATCGACTACTCAATGATTACTGGCGCAAGCGATTGGTTAACCGAGAATATGACAGGCTGATTATTACTCGCGGTTATCCACGCGCTGATGATTCAGAGCGTCGGATTGATGTCCCATATCGAGGATACAAACTGCAGTCAATTATTCATAAGCATTTTGGTGAAGACCCCGTGAATGTATTCGCTATAAGGGTTGATATCGATGCCTAACCCATTCGACGCAGTAATGTTCGTGCTGCTGGTAATTAGCGCACTTCAGCAAATAGGGTGGCTGCCATGGTGAGCAAACTTAAACAGCGGCGCGTGCGCCGCCTTAAAGCCGACGTGGCATGGTGGCGGGATGAGGCAGAGGATTGCCGCTCCCGCCTGCTGGAGCTGGCCGGGGAAATCGACAGCCTCAAAAAGTTGGTCATCCGCGTACCGATGCCGGTTCTCATGCCAAAGGAAATGGTCCACCAGCTCTATTACACCGAAACAAAAAGATGTCGTACCTGCAATGATGGGCTCCGTGGTGGTTGCTCATCTTGCATTTTCTATAATAGATAGCCGGGTGCAGCCGGTTAAGTGGAGAGCTATACGATGAGCGGACAAAGCCAACGTTTTCTTACCCCTGATGACCTCTATCAGCTTACTGGTTATCGTCGCCCTTCCCTTCAGTGCCGAGCGCTGAAAGAAAGCGGTGTATTTTTCGTGCCCCGAAAAGACGGCAGGCCAGGAACTACATGGGATCATGTAACTAATCCTGCAGGCCTAAAGCTGGTAGTGAACAATCCAGAGGAAGAAGAACCAAACTTTAAGGACATGTAATGCCCAGAATCCGCAAAAACCCAGATGATAACTGGATGCCGCCTCGCGTTCGCCGGGGCAAATCAGCATATGAGTTCAGAACCCCTGACGGAAGAACAGTCAGATTGTGCAACCACGATCTAACCAAGTCTCAGGTCTGGGCAGTCTATGAAAACTTCATCAACGATATCAAGGTTGGTTCCAATTTCCATGCCCTATGCGAAGAGTTTTTTAACTCTGGTGACTTCCATGAGCTGGCAACAGAGACCAGAAAGGATTATCGGAAATATGGTTCAAAGGTAAATGTCGTTTTCGGAAAAATGAAACCAGAAAATATCAAGCCAGAGCACATCAGAAAGTATATGGATAAGAGGGGGGTTAAGAGCAGAGTTCAGGCGAACCGGGAGAAAGCCTTTATGTCTAGGGTGTTCAGGTGGGCATATGAGCGCGGCAAAGTGAAAATGAATCCATGCCAGGGTGTGAAGCAGTTTAAAGAGCAGGCGCGCACCCGGTACGTGACGGACAAAGAATATGATGCACTCTTCAGCGTTTCGTCGGTAGCGGTGAAGATTGCCATGGAGTTGGCCTATTTATGCTGCGCACGCCAGGGAGACATTCTGGATCTTAAAAAGAGTCAGATACTGGATGAAGGGATTTTAATTCAGCAAAGTAAGACGGCAGTGAGTCAGATAAAGGCGTGGACAGTACGCCTGTCAAATGCGGTCACCCTGGCTGATTCTCTGCCTTTAAATAGTGGTATGGTGAGCCTTTACGTAATCCACCAGCAGTCTGGTTCTCGTTATACACGTGATGCTTTTAATGCTCAGTGGATGAAGGCGAAAAAGTTAGCCGCAGAAAAATTTCCTGAGCTCGAATTTAACTTCACGTTCCATGACCTGAAAGCTAAAGGGATATCTGATCTGGAAGGAACGCTGCATGAAAAACAGGAAATATCGGGCCACAAAAATGCTTCGCAGACTGCACGATATAACCGCAAAATATCTGTAGTCCCGGTGGTTGGGGGGCAGTAATGCCCTCTTTCTATGGCGAAGATGAATGGCGAAACAATGGCGAATGGCGAAAAATAAGCAATAAAAAACCACCTTTCGGTGGTTTATACGACACTGCTTATCATTGATTTTATTCTATTTTTCCCATGGTAGCCGGAGTGGGACTTGAACCCACACAGCGCGAACGCCGAGGGATTTTAAATCCCTTGTGTCTACCGATTCCACCATCCGGCCAGGGAAGAAAGTGGAGGCGCGTTCCGGAGTCGAACCGGACTAGACGGATTTGCAATCCGCTACATAACCGCTTTGCTAACGCGCCGTTAAATCTTTCAAACTGACACCCGCTACTGCGCATGTCTTTAATCTGGAGCGGGAAACGAGACTCGAACTCGCGACCCCGACCTTGGCAAGGTCGTGCTCTACCAACTGAGCTATTCCCGCATGTCATCAAGTTGACTTCTAACCACTTGATTTCATTATCGTCCGGCTTGCTGTGCCGCCGTTCGATGCGTTGCATTCTACTGATATGACGTTATGAGTCAACGTTATTTTTTGCATCCCTGGATCGTTTGCTGAAAATTACGGCGAAACGATCACTGATCAAGCAAATCCCCGCGGGCAGCGTTTAAATATTGCAGCATTGACCACAGCGTCAGCACTGCCGCAACCCACAGCAGACCAATCCCCGCCCACTCAACCCAGGCGTTCGGACGCCAGAGCATCCAGACCAGTGCCGCCATTTGCGCGGTTGTTTTCACTTTACCAATCCAGGAGACCGCCACGCTGCTGCGTTTCCCCAGTTCGGCCATCCACTCACGCAGTGCAGAGATAATAATTTCACGGCCGATCATCGTCGCCGCAGGCAGCGTCACCCACCAGGTATGATAATGCTCGGCCACCAGCACCATCGCGATAGCGACCATCACTTTATCAGCAACGGGATCGAGAAAGGCACCAAAACGGGTACTTTGATTCCAGCGACGTGCCAGGTAGCCATCAAACCAGTCGGTGACTGCTGCAATCAGGAAGATCAATGCACAGGCGAAAGGTGCCCAGACAACCGGCAGGTAAAACGCCAGTACAAAGAACGGAATAAGCACGACACGAAAGAGAGTGAGCAACGTAGGGATATTAAATTGCATAATGACGGTAACTGTTTGTTGTCAGTAAAATTTAGCTCTATGTTGCTACAGAGCCCTCAATGTTTCAACGAGTAGTAGATCTTTTCTGCCAGCCCTTGCGAAATACCCGGCACTTTTGCAATTTCCTCTATGCTGGCGTTGAGTAATCCTTGCAATCCGCCCATATATTTCAGCAGCATTTGACGACGTTTTGGCCCCACGCCCTCAATCGTTTCCAGGGTACTGGTATTTTTTACCTTTGCCCGTTTTTTGCGATGACCGCTGATGGCGTGGTCGTGTGATTCATCACGAATATGCTGAATGACATGCAACGCCGGGGAGTCCGGCGGCAGGCTGAAGCCCTCACCTTCCGGCTCGAAGAAAAGCGTCTCAAGGCCAGCCTTGCGATCGGCCCCTTTTGCGACACCCAGCAGCAGCGGATGGTTTTTATCCCAACTGACATCAAGCGATTCAAATACCGCTTTCGCCTGGCCGAGTTGCCCTTTCCCACCGTCAATCAGGATCACATCCGGGATCTTGCTCTCTTCAATCGCTTTACCATAGCGACGGCGCAGCACCTGGTTCATGGCCGCATAATCATCACCCGGCGTGATGCCGGTGATGTTATAGCGGCGATACTCGGCGCGCAGTGGGCCATTGGCATCAAACACCACGCAGGACGCCACCGTCTGTTCACCCATCGTATGGCTGATGTCGAAACACTCCATACGTTTCACTTCCGGCAGCTTCAGCAGCGTCGCCAGGGCGGTTAAGCGCTGGCTCACCGTAGATTGCTGAGACAGCTTCGTCGTGAGCGCCGTCGCCGCGTTGGTTCGTGCCAGCTTCAGATAACGCGCGCGATCGCCACGCGGTTTGGTTTGTACGTTAACCCGACGACCGGCGAGTTCAGAAAGCGAATCGGCCAGCAGCGTTTTATCACCGAGGTTAAAATCAAGCAGGATCTCCGATGGCAGCGTGCGCATCTGGCTCCCCTGCAGATAGAACTGGCCGACAAAGGTTTCCACCACTTCACCCAGCTCGGTGCCGCCAGGCACTTTTGGGAAATAGCTGCGGCTGCCGAGCACTTTGCCCTGACGAATAAAGAGAACATGCACACAGGCCATCCCGGCGTCAAAGGCCACGCCGATGACGTCAAGATCGTCACCAGTATTTGAGACAAACTGCTTCTCAGTGACTCTGCGCACCGCCTGGATCTGGTCGCGGATACGCGCTGCCTCTTCAAACTCGAGTGCGGCGCTGGCTTTTTCCATCCGTTCGATCAGTTGCGTTAATACCTGATCGTCCTTTCCAGCCAAAAACAGGCGCACATAATCAACCTGCTGGGCATACTCTTCTTCACTCACCAGCCCGGCAACGCAGGGCCCCAGACAACGCCCAATCTGGTACTGCAGGCACGGACGCGATCGGTTACGGTAGACGCTATTTTCACACTGGCGGATAGGGAAAATTTTCTGCAGCAGCGCCAGCGTCTCGCGAACGGCATAGCCGTTAGGAAACGGTCCAAAATATTCACCTTTCGCATGCTTTGCACCGCGGTGCATAGCAAGACGCGGATGGGTATCACCACTCAGAAAGATAAATGGATAGGATTTATCATCACGCAACAGGACGTTATAGCGCGGCTGGTAGAGCTTTATATAGTTGTGTTCAAGCAGCAGCGCTTCGGTTTCGGTATGCGTGACGGTGACATCAATGTTCTGAATGAGTGAGACCAATGCTTCGGTCTTACGGGAGGCAAGGTTGCTGCGGAAATAGCTGGAGAGGCGTTTTTTAAGATCTTTTGCCTTCCCCACATAGATAACCGTGCCGCCAGCGTCATACATGCGATAGACGCCAGGCTGGCTGGTTACGGTTTTCAGAAACGCTTTTGAATCGAACACATCGCTCACTGACTTAACAACGTCTCCGCATTACACAAACCATGTCGGATGGCCAGATGAGTCAGTTCGACATCACCATGAATGTTCAGTTTACTGAACATCCGATAACGATAGCTGTTCACCGTTTTCGGGCTGAGATTCAGTTGCTCCGAGATCTCATTCACCTTCTGACCTTTGGTGATCATCAGCATAATCTGCAATTCACGCTCAGACAAACTGGCGAACGGTGATTCGTTTTTCTCAGGCTCGATCTGACTTAGCGCCATCTGCTGAGCAATGTCGGAGGCGATGTAACGCTGTCCGGCAAACACAGAGCGGATAGCATTAACAACTTCTTGTGGTGCGGCACCTTTACTCAGGTAACCCGCAGCACCCGCCTGCATCACTTTCGCGGGCAGAGGATTTTCGGTATGCACGGTCAGCATGATGACTTTCGTATCGACGAAAGTCCGCGCAATTTTGCGTGTTGCTTCGAGTCCACCGATACCGGGCATGTTCATATCCATCAGCACTACATCCGCCGAGTTTGTGCGGCACCATTTTACGGCATCTTCCCCACAGCACGCCTCACCGGCAACTTTAATACCTTTAATATCTTCAAGAATGCGTCGTATCCCTGCGCGCACCAGTTCGTGGTCATCAACAAGAAGGACGTTGATCAAAGGAAATGTCTCCAGAATAGGGATAACGCTACTGAGTGATAATTTGGTTTATATTAACGGTTTTCCTCGCAAGATTAAAACGTTAAAAAACTGGCTATTCGATTTTGCTCTCGTTTCTGGAAATTAGCCTGTACAGGCTCTGGAAAGCGGGTCCGTGCATTCAGGGCTTTTGCGGCTATTTTTAAGCATCTGTATTCAAATAGTTACAAAAAAATTGCAGAGATTCCCCACCAGAAAACAGCGTTCAAATTTTTGTAACAATAATTAACGGCAAGCGAACCGGACATAAACAATTAATAGCCACTGGCTGTCGCTCAGTTTACGGGCACGCTCTGTTTACGCAATTAAACATCTGCGTAAAAGTACGAAAAACAACCGCTGCATTTTTTGCTGCAGCTTGTGGTATACTCCGCCGCCTTGACTTTCGTCGTCGCGCTTTAGCGCCGTTTAATAATGAGGAAAATAAATGAGCACACCTGAATTTGCCACTGCGGAGAATAACCAGGAACTGGCACAGGAAGTAAACTGTCTGAAGGCGTTGCTAACACTGATGCTACAGGCGATGGGCCAGGCTGATGCCGGTCGTGTGATCATTAAAATGGAAAAACAAATCGCGCAGATGGAAGACCAGGCGGAATCAGCGGTATTTGCCAACACCGTTAAGCAAATCAAACAAGCCTACCGCCAGTAATAAAAAACGGCTGGATGCATTGCATTCAGCCGTTAGCTCGTCTGGCACGCAGAACGTAGAGTTTAATCAGATCAGTCCCGTTGCCGCCGCATAGCACGCAATCTGCGTCTTGTTTGGCGCGTTGAATTTCTTCTGCATATTCTTCTGATGGAAGTTAACGGTATTCTCCGAAATTGAAAGAATGATCGCTATTTCCGCTGACGTCTTCCCTTCCGCGGTCCATTTCAGAATTTCGCGCTCACGCTTGCTGAATTTCATTTCAGGCTGCATGACCATCTCATCTTCAAAACGGGTCAGCGTGGTTAAGGCCATTTGTACCAGCATCTGCAAGCGTAATTCTATTTCTTCGCTGGCTAAGGGTATTTCCAGCACACTAGTACGGGAAACCGACAGAAAACCGAGTGCGTGATTCGGCAGCATCAGACACTGCGTTATTCCTTTACGTAAACCGTGGTCTTGCGCGCAGCTCCATAATTCCTGAGCATCCGCAAATAATTCATCGGTCCAGGGTAAATGACCATGAATGAAATTCTCGGGTTTTAACACTGGATCAACCGTGAAATAGTTCGCAGATTGATATTGCGCCATCCACTGCTTTGGGTAAGTGGTATGCACTGCAATCTTAGGACGCGTAAATGGCACGGGATGACGCACACAGAGTGCGTAATAATCAAATTCAAGCGCCTGAGTTTGTCTCTGTAGTTCCTGATATACCTCGTCGGCACAGGTCAATTCCTGAAACCGGAGGGAGCAATCCCGTCGCCAGGTGAAAAAGTCTGAATCCTTCATACTTACTAAATGAAGCCTCTGAAAAGATAATCATTATTATGGTGAATATAAATTAACACATAAAACTTATTTCTAACTACAAAATATCGGCAATAGCACAATTAACTTTACTATTGATAAGGTTTATCCGAGCTGGATGGAATAAAAAAACATGGGATAAGGCGATAAAGGAGAATAATTTGCCCCAGGCTAAATTCCTGGAGCAAATTAGTGCAAAAATGCTACTGCATGAGGAATTTTTCCAGGAACTGGCGAGTTCGCGGCTGCTGAGGGTTAGCAAACAGGCTTTTCGCCGGCCCCTGCTCCACAATTCGCCCTTGATCCATGAAGATGGCTCTGTCGGCAACATCGCGGGCAAAGCTCATTTCATGTGTCACGATAACCATCGTACGTTTTTCCTGAGCCAGCTGACGAATAGTGTTCAACACTTCCCCCACCAGCTCAGGGTCGAGTGCAGAGGTAGGCTCATCAAACAGGATCACGTCAGGACGCATGGCCAGCGCGCGCGCGATTGCCACGCGCTGCTGTTGCCCCCCTGACAAACGGCGCGGGTAGCTAGTCTCTTTACCCGCCAGCCCGACTTTGGCAAGCAGTTCACGCGCTCGAACTGTTGCTTCCTCTTTTGATTCCCCTTTCACAATTACCGGCCCTTCAATAATGTTTTCCAGCACCGTGCGGTGCGGGAAAAGATTGAAGTTCTGGAAAACGAAGCCAACATGCTGGCGCAAACGGCGAATTAACCCTTTCTGCTGACTGATGGATTTGCCGGTATCAATGGTTATATCACCGACACGGATGGTTCCACCTTCCGGCTGTTCCAGCAGGTTAATGCTGCGCAGCAGCGTCGTCTTTCCCGAACCACTCGGTCCGATAATTGCCACCACTTCCCCTTGCTCAACTTCCAGATCAATCCCGTGGAGCACCGTTTGACCGTGGAATTTTTTCACCAGGTTTTTGACGTCGATAGCACTCATTTTGGATCACGCTCCTGGCGGTTAAGCTGGTTTTCGAAATAGTTTTGCAGGGCAGACAGCACCGTCGCCATCACCCAGTAAATCAGCGAGGCCGCCAGATACATCGTGAAGACTTCCAGCGTACGCGAGGTAATGAGCTGCGCCTGGCGGAACAGCTCCGGCACCTGAATCGTCGCCGCCAGAGAAGTATCTTTCACCAGACTGATGAAGCTGTTGCTGAGTGGCGGAAGCGCGACTCTCGCGGCCTGCGGCAGAATGGCCCGACGCAGCGTCTGCCATGGCGTCATCCCGATACTGGCGGCGGCTTCCCATTGTCCTTTGTCAATAGAGGAGATGGCCGCACGCAGCGTTTCTGAGGTATATGCCGCGGTATTAAGCGACAGGCCAATCATTGCCGCCGGAATCGGATCCAGCTCGATACCAAACTGCGGTAAACCGTAGTAAATCATAAAGAGCTGAGCGATAAGTGGCGTGCCGCGAAACACAGAGATATAAAAACGCGCCAGCCAACGCACCGGTAAAACCGGTGACATGCGCATTAAGGCCAGCACAAAGCCCAGCACCAGCCCAAAGAACATCCCGCCAATACTGAGTTGTAACGTAAATACCGCACCTTTCAGCAGATACGGCAGCGAATCAATAACCAGTTGAATACTTTCTTGCATTATTATTTTTCGACCTGATTTTTAGACATGAGGATGGTAGGCAAACAGCGCGGGCGCGCCACCTGTATGGACAAATAAAATTGGCCCTTCATCCTTAAAGCGTTTCTGTGCAATGCCGTCAATAAGCCCGGCCATCGCTTTACCGGTATAGACCGGATCAAGCAAAATACCCTCAAGGCGAGCCAGTAGCTTAACCGCTTCCATGCCCTCTTCGTTAGGCGTGCCATAACCCGGCGCAAAGTAGTCATCCCAGAGCACAATATCGGCCTTTGCCTTGAGCTCCAGTTGTTCCGCTACCGCCTGCTGCAAGGTGACCACTTTCGGTTTCTGGTCCGCGACGCTACGAGAGACCGTCACGCCAATCAGCTCAGCATCGGGCAACAACTGCTCCAGCCCCACCGCCAGCCCGGCATGCGTGCCCGCACTGCCTGAGGCCACCACGACGGATGAGAGGTTAACCGCGCCCTCGCACTGCTGAGCAATTTCCAGCGCGCTTTCCACATACCCCAGCGCACCCAGCGCGTTCGAGCCACCGACAGGAATAACGTAGGGACGAAAGCCCTGCGCTTCCAGACGTGTTGCCAGTTCATCAAGCTGTGCGGTCGGGTCGTTCAAGGCATCCACCATCTCAATCTGCACGTTAAAGAGATCTAACAGCAGACGGTTACCGTTGGTCAGATAGTTTTCTGCCCGCGTCCCAATCGGGTTTTCCAGCAAGGCCACGCAATGGAGCCCGAGTTTTGCTGCCACTGCCGCCGTCTGACGAACGTGGTTGGACTGAATAGCCCCGGCAGTAATGAGCGTATCCGCCCCTTCGCGCAGCGCATCAGCCGCCAGAAACTCCAGCTTGCGCAGTTTGTTGCCACCCATTGCCATTGGCGTCACGTCATCACGCTTAATAAAAATATCGCGTCCTAAATAATCAGAAAATCGCGGCAGATACTCCAGCGGAGTCGGTGCGCCGATAAACTCCAGGCGAGGAAAGCGCGTTAAATTCTGTAGTGACATGGGTTCTCCGGTAGCTCAGACAAAATGTGATATTTTTCATTATGCACGCAGACGCGTAAGAAATAAAAAAGGCGCTTTTAAAAGCGCCTTTTTTAACGTCAGAAACTTATTTCGTGACGTCTGCCCCGAACCACTTCTCAGAGAGTGCTTTCAGACTTCCGTCTTTCTGCATGTCAGCAATCGCGGTATCAATGGCTTTTACCAGGTCTTCGTTGCCTTTACGAACGGCCACACCTGATTCCTGACGAGAGAACGCATCACCCGCTACTGCCAGGGTATTATTGGTTTTCTTCACCAGATCCAGCGCCGCCAGGCGGTCAACCAGAATCGCGTCAATACGGCCCACGCGCAGGTCCTGGTATTTCGTCGGGTCATCATCATAGGTGCGGATATCCACGCCCTGAACGTTCTGGCGCAACCACTCTTCGTAGTTGGTTCCCAGACCCACACCGACTTTCTTCCCTTTCAGGTCTGCAGCGGTTTTGATGGTACCTTCGTTGCCTTTCTTCACCAGCGCCTGAATACCGGACACGGTGTACGGCGTAGAGAAGTCATACTTCTTCTTACGCTCGTCAGAAATGGTCACCTGGTTAATCACCACATCAATACGTTTGGAATCCAGCGACGCCAGCATACCGTCCCATTTGGTCGGTTTCAGGGACGCTTTAACGCCAAGGTGCTTCGCCAGTTCTTCTGCAAACTCCACTTCAAAACCGGTCAGCTTACCGTCATCGCCCTGGAAGCTGAACGGAGGATACGTTCCTTCCAGCCCGACCAGCAGCGTACCGCGCTCTTTTACTTTATTCAGCAGGTTTTCTGCGGCGAACGTTTTCACGCTCATGCCCGCAACCAGCGCAACGGCCATAACACCCATCAGCGCCTGACGACCCAGAAGTGCAAATTTCATAAATACCCCGATATAGTGGAATTTTTACGTAGTGTAGAGAAATCGCCTGCAACGTCAAAGGCGACTGCGCTACATCTTATTCTTTTTTAATATATATCAGAAGTTGTTCCGGCGAGCGCTTTCTGCTTCATAACACCCGGCATTTGCACCTTGTATTGTGCATACTTGCGCAGCGCAATACGGTAATTGTTGGTGCTGGTTGCAGGCAGCCACGGCTCCAGATTTTCATCCAGATAACCGGTCTTCAGCAGATCGCGGGAAATGTTGTTTACGGTCAGATGTTGCCCGAGGCGACGCAGGCGAACGACATATTCGCGAACGGTCCCATGGCTCATCTCCGTTTGTTCAAACAGGAACTGTTTGAAGCCGATAATATCGAAGAAGTCGCTTTGCTCTTTGCAGTGGAGATCGCCACAGAAACGGCAAAGCGCCACCCACTCTTTCTGTTCTTCGAGCCATGCTGATTCATCCATCAACGTGTCGAGACGAGAAATCGCGATCTTATTGACGATTTCGCCACGACGAACCAGCGTGATACGATCGAGTAACTTGTTACAGTGGGCGCAATGCGTCTGGCTGTGTTTAAAGTCTTTCAGGTAGCGGCTTAAAGGCCGTCTTTTAGATTGCTGCACCGTCATGATAACTCCTGGTTGTCAATACGTTGTGCGGCATTTCCCAGGTGAATTAATCACCTATAACTTACCCAGCTTTGTTCGTAAGCGTTTAATGGCCTGGCTGTGCAACTGGCTCACCCGCGATTCTCCCACCTCCAGAACAGCGCCAATCTCTTTGAGGTTTAGCTCTTCCTGGTAATAAAGGGTCAACACCAGTTGCTCGCGTTCCGGTAAAGCTTCAATCGCTTCCATTACGCGCTGGCGTAAATTGCCTTCCATTAAATGGTGTAACGGGTTTTCTTGCTGATGCTCATCCGTCACCAGCTCGATGCTATCGCCATGCTCTTCGCGCCACTCGTCATAAGAGAAGAGTTGGCTATTGTTGGTATCGAGCAACATCTGACGATACTCTTCAACAGCAATGCCAAGACGTTCCGCCACTTCAGTTTCCGTTGCGTTACGTCCCAGTTCCTGTTCCAGCTGCCCTATCGCATGCGCCACTTCGCGGGCGTTACGGCGAACACTGCGCGGCACCCAGTCGCGGCTGCGCAGTTCGTCCAGCATCGCACCACGAATACGCTGAACTGCGTAAGTCGTAAATGCCGTTCCTTGCAGAGCGTCGTATCGGTCAACTGCATTCAATAACCCGATACCGCCCGCCTGTAGCAGATCGTCCAGTTCCACGCTCGCCGGCAAGCGCACCTGGAGGCGCAATGCTTCGTGACGCACCAGCGGGACATAACGCTGCCACAGCGAGTGTTTATCCATTACACCTTCAGCGGTATAGAGTGAATTCACGATAAACAGCCCTGCGTTAGTTGAGTTATCGGCATGATTATCCGATTCTGCAGAGGTTTTAATCGGGTGAATAGTGGGTGAAATGAGGGGTTATTTGGAGACTAAAAAAATTTCAAGCACTGTTGAAGCGCCACCATGCACGAATCGTATGAACAAAAGGAAATTAACCTCGTTTTTCGATGCATAACTTTGCTCAAGCAACCGCGACAATAGACTTCATTTGCCTTAGGTGACGAGCATGAAAGCAGAATACACATCTTTAACTAAACTTTATGAATATATTGCAGATACTAATGCCAGAGTAATTTCGTTTGATTGCTTCGATACTCTTTTCTGGCGAAAAACGGCTTCGCCTATAGATGTTTTTACCGTCATTGACCCGTCAATAGATATTGTCAGTCGGGTACAAGCTGAGCAACGTGCACGCGCGAAAAAAATGCTTAATTGTGGTCACTCAGAGGTAAATCTAGCTGAAATATACAAGCAATTATTCCCATTAGACAATCCGATCATTCTTGATGAATATATTCAAAAAGAGATTGCCGCAGAAATAAAACATGGCTTTCTACATGCGCCAACCATAAATATATTGAAGCTTGCGAAAGAGAAAAAATATAAAACCATCATTGTCAGTGACACTTACTTTAATAAAACACAATTAAGGCATATTATAACATCGTTGTCACCTGAAGTTTCAGATTTAATTGATGATATCTATTGTTCCAGCGAACACGGTGTTGGAAAGACGACAGGACTATGGGGTAAAGTTTTAAATAAAGAAAAAATACCTGCTGCGCAGTTAATTCACATCGGTGATAATAAAGCAGCTGATTTTATTTCACCAAATAAATTGGGCATTGAAGCCATTCATTTTCGCCATACTCATAAGGAAATAAATAAAGTTTTTAGACAACGAGAGAGCGTAGCGACTCTCATCTTCCCTAAATTACGCAAGGAAGCACCTATCCCTAACTTGTGGCATGGTTGGTTTTCAGAAAATGTCGATGATGATACATCGCCACAAAAATTAATTGGCTGGAGTGTTCTCGGTCCAACGCTGCGTAGCTTTGCAAAGAAAATTTTTGAAGATTATAAAAAGAAAAATAATACAAAAGTTGCTTTTTTAATGCGGGATGGTTTTATGCCACGCTCAGCATTTAATATTTTATACCCGGAAATAGAAACGCATGATCTTAATATTTCTCGTTTGTGTTCTATTCGCGCAAGTTTCATATCAAAAGAAAGTGTTAGTGACCATCTCATTACTCTTTTTAATAATATAGATGATGACATTGCGAATCAATATGTTAATGATGAGACACTAAATTTAGTGTCCAAACACTTTGGTATTAATCAAAAAGAGATGATGCCACTTAAAAAAAATATTAACCAAGGAAGCTATAAAATCAATGAGCTAATAAAAATAATTCTCAGTGAAAATTATACACAGCATATTATTTATAATTCCAAGCAATATCGTAAAAAGCTAATTAAACACATTATAAACAGTACGGGAATTAAGGCTGGAGATCACTTATTATTAGTTGATTTAGGTTACGAAGGCACAACACAGAATTTATTGCAAACAATTTTACAAGAAGAGTTATCTATTAGTATTTCTGGTTGTTACATGATTGTTTCATATACCCCAGAATGGAAAAATAACCGAACGGGGATGGTGAACCCTGAGACTTTTGACTGCCGTACAATAAAAGCCTTGACAAACCATATTGCAATTTATGAATCCCTTTGCTCATCTCATAGGAATTCAACTGTAGATTATACTGACGAAGGTATTCCTGTAGGCGAAGAACCAAGCATCAGTCAGAAGCATCTATCTTTAATAAGAGAGATACAGAACGAAGCATTATATTTTATCGGTTCACCCGCTACCAATTTGGCATACGAAGCGGAGTATGAAATTACTTCCTCAATCATTGACTTATTCCGTTTTATTTATTTCCCAACAGAAAACGAAATACGCTGCTTCAGTAATATGAAATTCGATATCAATCTTGGCTCTGAACAGACTTCAACACTCTACAATCTAAGTAAACATAATTATCAGATGAAAAAATTCGGACCTTCTTTACTAACTGATAGTAATGCCAATATAAATATTACTAATACCCCAACAGAATTACGTTATGGTGGTATAGAACAATCTATCGCACTCCTAAGCAGTTATCGCTATGGGCTTACTTGGTCCTTAACCGATGCTTCCTACCGCAAGAAAATGGTTGATGTTCTTTATATTAACAACACTACTGTTGTTACAAAAAAATTAACCGCTATGTATACTCATGAAGGATGTTACTCTCTCTACATTCCTATAGTTACGGCAGAAATAGTAATGAAATTGAATGATAAGTATAATGGTATAGAACTGATCTCTGTATCCAGAATCAAAACAAATCTCGTATACAAAATATACAATGATTCTCAAATGCAAGAGCTAACTATAAATAATGATTGGTTTATAGATGGCGCTGATGTGGTAAAAGGTATAATCACAGGCCTTACCCCTACCTCGATTTTATACTTCAGACCTCGCAATTCCCGCAATGATGATGTTATTCATATTGTATATCGCCCCATTGGCGATAGCTGTGACGCGGAGATTGTAAATGGATGATTTTTTCTCCAATGGGCTTGTTTTAGCATTTAATAATGTACCTGTTGAAGTAGATGATAGTGTTTTTTTATTCTGGGAAACTCTGTCTTTAGAACTTCAAAAAAAACAAATGCATTTAATTGTTGCAACTACTACAGAACTACCTGATGCGTCTTTTTTTACAATCCCCATACACTATCACATTGCGGATTTATATCACCAAGATGCCAATAATATTGTTCTGCAAAATTCTAATTTTATTGCTACGGAGGATATTCTTAGCTCATTATCTACGCAATATCATTGTAGTCTATCTATTTCACATGAAATTGCTAATTGTGGCATAGCATTTTATAGTGAGTTGATCACCGCCATTAAGCCAGCAACTATAATTGGTTGGCAAAGTAATGATATAACAAATTGGATTCTACGTAATATTGCATTACAGAGAGGTATCCCTTTTTGGTCAATGGAGCGTGGATTCCTAAAAAATACATTGATGATGGATATTGGGGATAATTACCTTCAATCAGAATTATTAACAAGCTTGATGATAGAGAATTTATATGATAAATACGTGCCTGAACCTGAATTGTGGGAGAAACTAAAATCCATAGTACTTGATAAGCATAATCTTGTCGGAAAGTACCACTCAACTGCTTTTAAAGAAACTGTTCGATTCAAAGCAGAGTATGGTATTCCTGAAAAAAGCGCTATTATCGCGATATTCAATCATGGGCCTCTCGGACTTGCTGTTAAGCATAGTAATAGCCGATACCGTGCCATCAATAAACTGAAAACTGATGAAGTTAATGAAAAGATAAACGCGATAATCAAACAGTGCATCAAAAGAAAAATTTATATCACTTATCAGGAGCACCCGCTATCATTATATGATAATACAGGAATTAAATTACCTAATTCACCTTATATTATAAAAACAGAAGAGAAGGTAATGGTGCCAACTTACTGATTTAGTGTATGATGGTGTTTTTGAGGTGCTCCAGTGGCTTCTGTTTCTATCAGCTGTCCCTCCTGTTCAGCTACTGAAGGCGTGGTGCGTAACGGTAAAAGTACTGCCGGACATCAGCGCTATCTCTGCTCTCACTGCCGTAAAACATGGCAGCTACAGTTCACTTACACCGCTTCTCAACCCGGTACGCATCAGAAAATCATTGATATGGCCATGAATGGCGTCGGATGTCGCGCCAGTGCACGCATTATGGGCGTTGGCCTCAACACGATTTTACGACACTTAAAAACTCAGGCCGCAGTCGGTAAACTCACGCATACAACCGGGCAGTGACGTCATTGTTTGCGCGGAAATGGACGAACAGTGGGGTTACGTCGGCGCTAAATCACGCCAGCGCTGGTTGTTTTACGCGTATGACAGGATACGGAGGACGGTTGTGGCGCACGTATTCGGTGAACGCACGTTGGCCACGCTGGAGCGTCTTCTGGGCCTGCTGTCGGCCTTTGAGGTCGTGGTATGGATGACGGATGGCTGGCCGCTGTATGAATCACGCCTGAAGGGAGAACTGCACGTTATCAGCAAGCGATATACGCAGCGCATTGAGCGGCATAACCTGAATCTGAGGCAGCATCTGGCAAGGCTGGGCAGGAAGTCACTGTCGTTCTCAAAATCGGTGGAGCTGCATGACAAAGTCATCGGGCATTATCTGAACATAAAACACTATCAGTAAGTTGGAGTCATTACCAGAAGAGAATATACATACTCTTCTGAATGCTGCTGATTACTATCTTTTTACACAATCAACTATTCAGTACGAAGCAGCTTTTTATCAAAAACCTATGGGACTTCTTTCAAGAAGTGTTCTCGGTATACATGGAGGAGTCTATGAAAGTGATTGCTATGATGATATAGATGAATTTCTAAATGCTCTTATTACTGACAAGGACTACGAACTACACCAGCAGCGTTCGAAAAAATGGCTATCATTTATCTATCATTATTTTCTTATAAAAAATGATGATGAAAACAGAGGAAGTGAGAGTCAGCGTGTCAGCAATCTTTTAGCTCGCTATGGCCTTCCAGTAAATATAGAAATCATTTACTCCCTTGAAAAATTCATTGCGCGTTGGTGCAATCATTAAATCACCCAAAAGGAGCTTCTATTTTTGCTTGTTAATGTATTCAGAGATAAATATCCTGTAAATATTTTTAGTTCCCAATTACCTTTAGCTCGCAATATATTATCTCTTAACGTTTAATAACCAATCATAATGGTTCAGTTGTTGGTTGAAATTAAAGGTCACTTGGGGTGAGTGGCCTTTATATTACCACTCACCCCACACAAATAATATTTAACCTCGAATGCGTAACTTAATAAAATTACAAAAGTCATTACAATCCTTATTTTTAATAAATAAAATAAAGCATCACAATTTTAAATTAACATTACGAATCACTTGTGGCCAAAAATGGGCCACCAAGTTACGAAAACACTATTCCCTCTCTCACGCCGACCCCTTAAAATCACTATTTTATATTTACCTTGCTTAACCCACGTTATTCATGTAGCGTCCCAGACACCAGAACTTTTAATTCCTATTTCTTAAGTTTTTGATCACCTAACTACTCGTTAAACATCAGACTATTTTTGCCTTTCACATATCCCATTAAATCTGACACACTCATCTTCATTGGGTTTGACTTGCCCCCAGGATTTGAAAACATTCAGTTATTAATATCGGTTGGATCTTATTCGCACTTTCTGTTTCGCCAGCCCACTACAAATTTAGTTGAAGACTAAATAGCTGCACCTAATACCGCTACTCTTTTGCCAGCCCATGTTTTCCTCCCGGAAATGGGCTGGCGGTTTCCATAAGATACCGTACCTTTTTTCAGTAACTGCCACATCGACGGCACTGATGCTTACGCGTTTTCGTATCATGAAGTGCCTGCCATAACTGATCTACGTGGTTCACACACGTTGAGTAAACAGGTTGATAAATCACGCTGAGCTTCGGGTTCGCTTTCAGCCAGCACAGAGTCTCACGGCTTTTATGGATAATATAGTTATCCACGATTAGAGTGGTGGTTTCGGCTCGCCGGTATGTCACTTTGAGATGCTTTAATAGACTTAAAAATAACGAGGAGATTTTACAGCTGCCTCCAACGTAGCTGACTTTCCTCTGCCAGTAAGTAACGCCCCGGCCAGAAAGTATTTTTCATTCTGTCCCAGCGTAACGACTCGCTTTTGCTGGCCGCGAAGCTGCCAGTATGCGCCAATTTTGGGATTGAAATGAATATCCACTTCGTCTTCATAAAAAACCGGAAGTACTGTGCTTCATTCGCCCAGTGCTTTATGGATTGCTTTTTGCATCAGGCATCGTTCGTCACAGGGAATTGGTGCTATGATCGGCATCGCTCAGTCCGGTTGGTGGTTTGTTTCTTTTTGGCGATTGTTCAGATCGCACAATCCGGGCTGAGTTCCCTCAAAGTGATCTACAATTCCGCGCAGCTATTTAGCTGGGGATTATCTATATTCAATAATAAATATATTCCGGCATAGCCGGAGGTTTTTCATATGCGCCTGTAAGGCTCTGTTAGCAGCCGCGCCCTAACAGGCGCATCGCAATCTGATATTTGCATCTTTTGCATCTATGGATTACTTACGGCCTGTGAACGGGCTGCCCGGATACGAGATCGCTAACTGCTCTCCCATTTTATCCTCTTCCAACTGGTGCTTTATGTAGTCCTGTATCTTCGCCGTGTTCTTACCCACCGTATCGACATAGTATCCCCGGCACCAGAACTCCCTGTTTCTGTATTTGAATTTCAAATCGCCAAACTGCTCGTAAAGCATCAGGCTACTTTTACCTTTCAAGTACCCCATGAAGCCCGACACACTCATCTTCGGTGGGATCTCCAGAAGCATATGGATATGATCCACACAGCATTATGCTTCCAGAATATTCACGTTTTTCCCCTCATATAGCTTTCTTAAAATCGCTCCTATCGCTCTACGTTTCTCTCCGTAGAACGCCTGTCTGCGGTACTTTGGTGCAAAGACTATGTGATATTTACAGTTCCATCGGGTGTGCGCTAAGCTCTTTTCGTCCCCCATTGGGACCCCCTTTTGATTTTTTGTTTCTCTCTTGCAGTTGCCAGACCGCAGTTGTTTTAACAAATCAAAAGGTTTTTTTATAACTGACTCATAGCTGAAAGCTTTCCGGAACCCCCAGCCTAGCTGGGGGTTTTCAGTGCACAAAAAAGCCAACCTTTAGGTTGGCTTTTTGAATATAAGAACTAAAAATTTATTAACGCAGCAGAGACAGAACAGTCTGTGGAACCTGGTTTGCCTGAGAAAGAACAGAAGTACCAGCCTGCTGCAGGATCTGCGCGCGGGACATGTTGGAAACTTCAGTTGCGTAGTCAGCATCCTGGATACGGGACTGAGCAGCAGACAGGTTATTAGAGGTGTTGTTCAGGTTGTTGATTGCAGAAGTGAAACGGTTCTGCACCGCACCCAGGCCAGAACGTGCTTTATCAACTTTAGCGATAGCGGCATCGATAGTTGCCAGATCGGTAGACTTCATGGATTTAAGGTCGATGCTTTTCACAGCCAGAGTAGTAGAGTCCGCTTTAGCACCGCTCAGGTCAAGATCTATGGTGTCTTGGTCGTTTGCGCCAACCTGAATTTTAACCACACCAGAAGCACCTGCAGAACCGTCGAGCAGTTTGATACCGTTGAAGTCAGTTTTGCCCGCTACGCGATCGATTTCAGCCAGACGTGCTGTAACTTCATCCTGCAGAGAGGCCAGGTCAGATGTGCTGTTGGTACCGTTGCTTGCCTGAACAGCCAGCTCACGAACACGCTGCAAGTTGTTGTTGATTTCGTTCAGAGAACCTTCAGCAGTCTGCGCCATGGAGATACCGTCGTTGGCGTTACGTGCTGCCTGAGTCATACCTTTGATCTGAGCGGTCATGCGGTTTGCAATCGCCTGGCCAGCGGCATCGTCTTTCGCGCTGTTGATACGCAGACCTGAAGACAGACGCTCAATAGCAGTGCCCAGAGAAGACTGAGATTTGTTCAGGTTGTTCTGAGTGGTCAGGGACAACAGGTTAGTATTGATAACTGCCATAATTTTCTTTCCTTCAAAAATTGGGTTTTAGGTCCGGTGCCTAACACTCACAGCGTCTCTCACCGTCAATAAGGTTATCGACGGGTCCCCAAAAGACTTTAGAATCAATTTTGAAAAAATTATAATTAACTGATTTTTAAGGTGTTTATTTTTAAAAAAGCAATTAAGGTTCACTATCGACTTATTATTTACGGCTTTTTAGCGCAAGGAATAGACACACTTTTCAATGTGTTTTCAGCGCGCTGAAAATTACCCTAAAGTGCAATCCTTGCATTTACCCCACCGGGACCTGTCTATTCTTTGGATTATTTTTTTCTCACCATCGTAAACTTTTACGTTAAGAGGCCGATAAGAGTCCTGAACTACTTTCGTATTTTAAGGAAAATATGCATGGCTACTATCAGTAACCTCGGGATAGGTTCTGCAGGACTCGGGGATTTATATAATCAGTTGGATGCAGCAGAAAGAACCAAGCTGACGACGATTACTTCCCAGCAATCAACGTATAACGCACAGTTAAGCGCTTACGGCAAACTGCAGAGCGCCATGACATCGCTGCAGACTGCCACCGCTGCGCTGGGTAAAGCAACCACCTGGAACTCCACGTCTGTTAGCAGCACGAACACGGCCTTTACAGCCACAACGACCGCTGACGCATCCGTGGGTTCTTTTGTTGTCAACGTCAACCAGGTCGCGAAGGCACAGGCTCTCACCACGGGCTCCTATGCAAACAACACGGATCTGCTGGGCGATACGACAGGTACGACACGTAAAATCACTATCACCCAGCCGGGTACGAAGACACCTTTAGAGGTGAACCTGGCGGATGGCGATACCTCTCTGGCAGGGATCGCGAGCGCCATTAATAAAGCGAACGGCAACGTCACCGCCAGCGTGATTAAAGCGAAAGACGGCGATTACCGCCTGATGCTGTCATCGAAAACCACCGGTACGGATGGGGCGATGACGGTTAGCGTTACGGGTGACGCCAAACTGCAAAGCGCAATTGGCTACGATTCAACCACCAAAACGGGCGCACTGACGGTAAATACCGATGCGCAAAACGCGATTGTGGTGGTGAACAACATCTCGATTGAGCGCCAGTCGAATACCATCACCGATGCGCTGCCAGGTATGACCTTCTCGCTGAAGGCAGAAAGCAAGGCCGACGAGACACTTGAGGTGAGTCGCGCAACAGATGCTAACCAGAAAGCCATCGCTGACTGGGTAACCGCATATAACTCACTGCAGTCCACCATTAACAGCCTGACGAAATATGTTCCTGTCGACGCAGGTTCAGGAAGCCAGTCCACCAGTAACGGTGCGCTCGTTGGCGACGCGAACGTGCGTGGCATTCAGTCTCAGCTGCGCGGCCTGCTGACTGAAGTGCAGAGCGGTTCCGTTCAGATCATGGCTCAACTGGGCATTACCCAGGATCCGGTAAAAGGGTCTGACGGTACGGTCGGTAACCTGAAAATTGATACCGATAAACTGAAAAAAGCGCTCACCGACAACCCTACCGCCGTACAGCAGTACTTTGTGGGCGACGGGAAAACCACCGGTATGGCCACCCAGATGAGTAAAACGCTGGATACCATGCTCAGCACCAGCACCGGTAGCGCAGGTGTGATCCAGAACGCAAAAGACGGGATCAATAAGACGCTGAAAACGCTGGGTGAACGTTACGATGCGATGGAAGCCACTATTGATGCCACCATGGCGCGTTACAAAACGCAGTTCACCAGCCTGGACGTATTAGTCACCAAAATGACCAGTACAGCCAACTATCTGACCCAACAGTTCTCACAAAAGTAGTCGTAGCCTTCAGGAGTGGATATGTATAAGACCTCTGGTGTTCAATCCTATCAGCAGATAGGTGTAGAAAGTGCAGTCATGAATGCCAGTCCACACCAACTGATTGTCATGCTGTTTGACGGGGCGCATAGCGCCCTCGTCCGCGCGCGTTTGTTCATGGAAGCCGGGCAAATTCGTGAAAAAGGTGAGGCTTTATCTAAAGCCATCAACATCATCGACAATGGTTTAAAAGCAGGACTGAACATGGAGGTTGAGAGCGAGTTGTCCGGTAATCTTGCCTCCTTGTACGAATATATGGTTCGACGTTTGTTACTGGCGAATGTCAGTAACGACGTAGACGCAATTGTTGAAGTCGAGGGTTTATTAAACAACATTGCGGATGCGTGGAAGCAAATTGGCCCCAATGCGTCCTCTATTTCAGGATAATTTTAATGAATAATCCCAGCGCAGCGCTTAGCCACTGGCAGGCGTTACATGCTCAGAGCATTGCTATGCTAAATCTCGCACATTCTGGTCAATGGGATGCGCTTATTGAGCAGGAAATGCATTACGTTCAACTGGTGGAAAAGATTTCGCAAACACCCATCATGTCATGCCCTCCGGCTCAGGTTGAGCAAGCGCGTGCGCTGCTGGAAATGATCCTTGAGAATGAGAATACGCTAAAGGCGCTGCTGAAAGTCCGGATGGACGAACTGCGCAGTCTCATTGATCAAACCGGTAAACAGCAATCCATCACATCTACCTATGGAAAGCTGTCAGGGAATATTCTTTATCCAGAAAGTTTGACCCGCGACACACAATTATGATTTCTTCATCCATACTCCAGAAGTCAGCCAAACGGCTTCTGGAGCACGGACGATGAAAAACCCCACCCTGTTACAATGTTTTCACTGGTACTACCCTGCTGGCGGTGAATTGTGGCGAGAGGTCACGGCATTAGCCCCCAATCTTAACGAAATCGGCATCAATATGATCTGGCTGCCACCCGCTTATAAAGGCGCGTCTGGTGGGTATTCGGTTGGGTATGATTCTTACGACTTATTCGATCTCGGTGAGTTTGACCAGAAAGGCAGCATCGCCACCAAATACGGCGAAAAAGCACAGTTGCTGGAAGCCATTGACGCGCTTAAAAGCAACGACATTGCGGTGCTGCTGGATGTTGTGGTGAATCATAAAATGGGGGCAGATGAGAAAGAGTCTGTCCGCGTTCAGCGTGTAAACGAACAGGACCGCACGCAAATTGATGACGAGGTCATCGAGTGTGAAGCCTGGACACGTTACACCTTCCCTGTCCGCGCCGGGCAATATTCGCAGTTTATCTGGGATTACAAATGTTTCAGCGGCGTCGACCATATTGAAAACCCTGCTGAAGACGGCATCTTTAAAATCGTCAACGACTACACCGGCGAAGGCTGGAACGATCAGGTTGATGATGAAATGGGTAACTTCGATTATCTGATGGGCGAAAATATCGACTTTCGCAATCACGCCGTCACGGAAGAGATCAAATACTGGGCCCGCTGGGTCATGGAACAGACGCGCTGCGACGGTTTTCGTCTGGACGCCGTTAAACATATTCCCGCCTGGTTTTACAAAGAGTGGATTGAACACGTACAGGAAGTCGCGGACCAGCCGCTGTTTATCGTGGCGGAATACTGGTCCCACGAAGTGGATAAGCTCCAGGCCTATATTGACCAGGTCGAGGGTAAAACGATGCTGTTTGACGCCCCCCTGCAGATGAAATTCCACGAAGCGTCACGCCAGGGACGGGATTACGACATGAGCCAAATCTTCACCGGTACGCTGGTGGAAGCCGATCCGTTTCATGCGGTAACCCTTGTGGCTAACCACGACACCCAACCTTTGCAGGCCCTGGAGGCACCGGTCGAAGCCTGGTTTAAACCCCTGGCTTATGCGTTGATCTTGCTACGGGAAAATGGTGTGCCGAGCGTCTTTTATCCCGATCTCTTCGGTGCCAGTTATGACGATACGGGGGGCGACGGTGAAATGTACCATATAGACATGCCGGTCATTGAGCAGCTCCACGAATTGATCCTTGCTCGTCAGCGCTTTGCCCACGGCGTGTAGACGCTCTTTTTTGACCATCCTAACTGTATCGCCTTCAGCCGCAGCGGTACCGAGGACGATCCCGGCTGTGTGGTCGTGTTGTCAAATGGTGACGATGGAGAGAAAGTGATTTGTCTTGGGGAAAATTACGGTAATAAAACGTGGCGTGATTTTCTCGGCAATCGCGAAGAGACCATCACCACGGCCGCGGATGGCGAAGGGACGTTTACCTGTAAAGGCGGGAGCGTCAGCATTTGGGTAATAGAGGAAGCGCTGTAAAAACAATGCCGGGTAAGCGTCAGCGCCACCCGGCAAAAAAGGTTAAGGCGCCTTGCTCTCCAGCGGATTTTTGCTCAGGTAATCAGCGCACTCAACCGTTGGGCGGTCGACTTTTTGCAGCTCCAGTCCGTCGTACTCAAGCGTTAAACCATCACGTTCCAGCGGATAGATATCCAGCTTGCGGGTTACGTTGTAATAACTGTCTGAACGCAGCATGATTTTACCCGGCACGGCAATCACGCGCTGCCACTGACGGCAGTCAAGCGTATCGCCCTCTTCCGTCACCACCAGCGTGGCAATCGCCTCCGGGCTGACCATTTTGCTCTGCGGCCCTTTTGACTGCCAGTATCCCGCCAGTTCCGCCGGAACAGGATGCTTGATCACTTCTTTATAGTTATCGACCTGAACGCACCCGGTCAGTGCCAGCAGCGCACCAGCAATTGCTATTTTTTTCATCACCTTTCCTGCATTCGAAGAAAAAAATATTGTGGCATTAAAGCGCTAAGGCTGCCAGCGAAGATCGACAGGTCTTAAACCTGCATCCCCATGACTTCCTGGTAAGCCGACACCAGCTTGTTACGCACCTGGATCCCCATCTGCAGGGACACCGAAGCTTTTTGCAAATCGGTCATCACATCATTCAGGGCCACACCCGGTTCACCAAGGGTGAACTTCTCTGCCTGGGTCCGTGCGGCGGTCTGGGTATCGCTGATACGGTCAAGAGCGGCATGCAGTTGCCCTGCAAAGCTGATGTTCGGCTGTTGTTCTGCCACATTCTGATTACGGGCCGTCATCGCCGTTGCCTGCAACTGACTGATTACCCCTTCAATACCCTGTATAGCCATGACTCTCCCCTGGATGGTTTTTTACGCGGTCAAGACTAACAGCTTGTCAATAAGATAATGGCGGTAAATAGCGTGAAAAAACCAGGTTATTTGACGCATAGAAAATCACGAATCATCAAATAATGGCAGGGCCATCAATATGGAACTTTTGTCGTGTTTGCCGACCCGGGAGTCAGTTTTGTTTCTCTACACGAATAACGTAAACCACCAGGATTTAAGAGGTGCGCAATGAGTGCAACAGCATCGACAGCGCCACAAAATAAATCACTCGAGTGGATGAACCGCCTTCGCGCGAATCCTAAAATCCCGTTGATCGTGGCAGGCGCTGCCGCAATTGCGATCCTTGTAGCGATGGTCCTGTGGGCGAAAAGCCCTGATTACCGGACGCTCTACAGTAACCTTTCCGATCAGGATGGCGGTGCCATCGTCACCCAGCTTACCCAGATGAACATCCCTTATCGCTTTGCCGATAACGGGGGGGCGCTTGAGGTTCCTGCGGATAAGGTGCACGAACTGCGTCTGCGTCTGGCGCAGCAGGGGCTGCCGAAGGGCGGCGCGGTCGGTTTTGAACTGCTGGATCAGGAAAAATTCGGTATCAGCCAGTTCAGCGAGCAGGTGAACTACCAGCGTGCCCTGGAAGGCGAACTGGCTCGTACCATTGAAACGTTAGGCCCGGTGAAAAGTGCCCGAGTGCACCTGGCGATGCCTAAACCTTCCTTATTTGTCCGCGAACAGAAATCCCCTTCCGCCTCCGTGACCGTGAATCTCGAACCTGGCCGCGCGCTGGATGAAGGGCAAATTAGCGCTGTGACGCATCTCGTCTCCAGCGCTGTCGCCGGTCTGCCGCCGGGTAACGTGACGCTGGTCGACCAGAGTGGTCATCTGCTGACGCAATCCAATACCGCCGGTCGCGATCTGAATGACGCGCAGCTGAAATATGCCGCCGATGTAGAAAACCGTCTCCAGCGTCGTATTGAAGCGATCCTCGGCCCGGTCGTGGGTAACAGTAACGTGCACGCGCAGGTTACCGCGCAGATTGACTTCGCTAATAAAGAACAAACTGAAGAACAGTACAGCCCGAACGGTGATGCCGCTCAGGCGGTGATGCGTTCTCGCCAGATTAACTCCAGCGAACAGTCTGGTGGTGCGTACCCTGGCGGTGTTCCTGGTGCGCTGTCTAACCAGCCTGCCCCTGCTAACGCAGCACCTATTTCTACACCTCCGGCAAACCAGCAGAACGGTCAGCAAAATAACCAGCAGACTACGTCAACGGCCAATAATGCCGGTCCGCATACCAGCAGTCGTAACGAAACCACGAACTACGAAGTGGATCGGACGATTCGCCACACTAAACTGAACGTGGGCGATATTCAGCGTCTTTCTGTTGCGGTAGTGGTGAACTACAAGACGCTTCCAAATGGCAAACCGCTGGCGCTGACAGCCGAGCAGATGAAGCAGATTGAAAACCTGACCCGTGAAGCAATGGGTTACTCCGAGAAGCGTGGCGATAGCCTCAACGTGGTGAACTCACCGTTCAACGCGGTGGATGAGACCGGCGGTGAACTGCCGTTCTGGCAACAGCAGGCGTTTATCGATCAGCTGATGTCCGCGGGACGCTGGCTGCTGGTGCTGATTGTCGCGTGGCTGCTGTGGCGTAAAGGCGTTCGTCCGCAGCTCCAGCGTCGAGCTGAAGCCGAGAAAGCCGCTCGCGAACAGATGAGCGCGCGTCAGGAAGTGGAAGAAGCGGTTGAAGTACGCCTCAGCAAAGATGAACAAATGCAGCAACGCCGTGCTAACCAGCGCATGGGCGCTGAGGTCATGAGCCAGCGCATTCGCGAAATGTCAGATAACGATCCGCGCGTCGTGGCGCTGGTCATCCGCCAGTGGATGGGTAACGAACATGAGTAATACGCTTACAGGCACCGATAAAAGCGTCATCCTGTTGATGACCATTGGCGAAGATCGCGCGGCAGAGGTGTTTAAACACCTCTCCCAGCGAGAAGTGCAAATTCTCAGTGCGGCCATGGCCAACGTGCGTCAAATCTCCAATAAACAGCTGACCGAAGTGCTGTCGGAATTTGAGCAGGAAGCCGAACAGTTTGCCGCGCTCAACGTCAACGCCAACGACTACCTGCGCTCCGTGCTGGTCAAGGCGCTGGGCGAAGAGCGTGCCGCCAGCCTGCTGGAAGATATTCTGGAAACGCGCGATACCGCCAGCGGTATCGAAACGCTCAACTTTATGGAACCGCAGAGTGCCGCCGACCTTATTCGCGACGAGCACCCGCAGATTATTGCCACCATCCTTGTCCACCTCAAACGTGGTCAGGCGGCCGATATTCTGGCGCTGTTCGAAGAGCGTCTGCGCCACGATGTGATGCTGCGTATCGCGACCTTCGGCGGCGTGCAGCCAGCCGCACTGGCGGAGCTGACAGAAGTACTGAACAACCTGCTCGACGGTCAGAACCTCAAGCGCAGCAAAATGGGCGGCGTGAGAACGGCGGCGGAAATCATCAACCTGATGAAAACCCAGCAGGAAGAGGCGGTTATTACCGCAGTACGCGAATTCGACGGCGAGCTGGCACAGAAAATTATCGACGAGATGTTCCTGTTCGAAAACCTGGTCGAAGTGGACGATCGCAGCATCCAGCGCCTGCTCCAGGAAGTGGACTCCGAGTCGCTGCTTATCGCCCTCAAAGGTGCCGAGCAGCCACTGCGCGAGAAGTTCCTGCGCAACATGTCTCAGCGTGCGGCAGATATCCTGCGCGACGACCTTGCCAACCGTGGCCCGGTACGTCTGTCTCAGGTGGAAAACGAACAGAAAGCGATCCTGCTTATTGTTCGTCGTCTGGCGGAAACCGGCGAGATGGTGATTGGCAGCGGAGACGACACCTATGTCTAATGAGATGCCGTGGAAGCGCTGGACACCGGACGATCTGGCACCTCCCCTCTCCGAATTCACACCAGCGGTGGTATCGCCCGTGGAGCTCGACCCGGACGCTGAGCAGCCCGAACTGAGTGAAGAGGAGCAACAAGCACAGATGCTGGCTCAGCTGCAAATGCAGGCACACGAGCAAGGTTATAATGCCGGTCTGAACGAAGGCCGGCAGAAGGGCCACGAGCAAGGGTATCAGGAAGGTCTGGCGAAAGGGTTAGAGCACGGTATTGATCAGGCGCGTCAGCAGCAGGCGCCGATCCATGCCCGCATGCAGCAGCTGGTCAGCGAGTTCCAGCACACGCTGGATGCGCTGGACAGCGTGATTGCATCACGACTAATGCAGATGGCGCTGGAAGCCGCGCGTCAGGTTATCGGCCAGACGCCGGTGGTGGATAACACTGCGCTGATCAAACAAATTCAGGGGCTGCTGCAACAAGAGCCGCTGTTCAGCGGGAAGCCTCAGCTACGCGTTCACCCGGACGACCTGCAGCGCGTGGAAGAGAGCCTGGGGGCGACGCTAAACCTGCACGGCTGGCGTCTGCGCGGCGACCCGTCGTTACATCACGGCGGCTGCAAAGTCTCTGCCGATGAAGGTGACCTGGATGCCAGCGTGGCTACCCGCTGGCAGGAACTGTGTCGCCTTGCGGCACCGGGAGTCGTCTGATGACCGCACGCCTCACCCGCTGGCTCACCACGCTCGACAACTTTGAGACAAAGATGGCGCAACTGCCATCTGTTCGTCGTTATGGGCGACTGACGCGCGCCACCGGGCTGGTACTGGAGGCCACCGGCCTGCAGCTTCCGCTGGGTGCGACCTGCGTCATTGAGCGTCAGGATGGTCTGGAAACGCGCGAAGTCGAAAGCGAAGTGGTCGGTTTTAACGGCCAGCGTCTGTTTCTGATGCCGCTTGAAGAGGTGGAAGGCATTCTTCCCGGCGCACGCGTATACGCCAAAAACATTATCGGTGATGGACTGCAGAGCGGGAAACAGCTGCCGCTTGGCCCTGCCCTGCTGGGCCGCGTGCTGGACGGCAGCGGTAAACCGCTTGACGGTCTGCCTTCACCGGACACCACGGAAACCGGCGCACTCATTACTCAGCCCTTTAACCCCCTGCAACGAACGCCTATTGAGCATGTGCTGGATACCGGCGTGCGTCCGATCAACGCCCTGCTGACTGTAGGCCGTGGACAACGTATGGGCCTGTTCGCCGGGTCTGGCGTGGGGAAATCCGTGCTGCTCGGCATGATGGCACGCTACACTCAAGCCGATGTTATCGTCGTGGGTCTGATCGGCGAGCGTGGGCGTGAAGTTAAAGACTTTATCGAAAACATTCTGGGGGCGGAAGGTCGCGCCCGCTCGGTGGTTATCGCCGCACCGGCAGATGTCTCGCCGTTATTGCGTATGCAGGGTGCAGCGTATGCCACCCGTATCGCCGAAGATTTCCGTGACCGCGGCAAGCACGTGCTGCTGATCATGGATTCCCTGACCCGTTACGCGATGGCACAGCGTGAAATCGCGCTGGCTATTGGTGAGCCTCCGGCGACCAAAGGCTACCCGCCTTCGGTATTCGCCAAGCTCCCTGCTCTGGTAGAACGTGCAGGGAACGGCATCAGCGGCGGCGGCTCCATTACCGCGTTCTATACGGTACTGACCGAGGGAGATGATCAGCAAGACCCGATTGCCGATTCCGCGCGTGCGATCCTTGACGGTCACATTGTGCTGTCGCGTCGTCTGGCCGAAGCCGGGCACTATCCGGCCATTGATATTGAAGCCTCTATCAGCCGCGCAATGACGGCGCTGATAACCGAGAAACACTACGCCCGCGTGCGTAATTTCAAACAACTCCTCTCCAGCTTCCAGCGTAACCGCGATCTGGTCAGCGTGGGGGCGTATGCCAAAGGCAGCGACCCGATGCTCGACAAAGCGATTAACCTGTGGCCGCAGCTGGAGGCGTTTTTGCAACAAGGCATTTTTGAACGTGCCGACTGGGAAGATTCAATTCAGGCACTGGAGCTGATTTTCCCGCAGGTGTAACACAGGTGGAGGGCGAAGGTTATGGCGCAAAACAGCGCGTTATCAACGCTGAAAGATCTGGCTGAAAAAGAAGTTGATGATGCCGCATTGCAGCTTGGCGCAATGCGACGCGGGTGCCAGCAGGCTGAAGAACAGTTGAAGATGTTAATCGACTATCAGCATGAATATCGCACCAACCTCAATACCGATATGACACAGGGCATTGGCAGTCAGCGCTGGATTAACTATCAGCAGTTTATCCAGACGCTGGAGAAGGCGATAGAGCAGCATCGCCAGCAGCTTAACCAGTGGACCCAGAAAGTGGATACCGCGCTGAATTTCTGGCGCGAGAAAAAACAGCGGCTGCAGGCCTGGCAAACCTTACAGGATCGGCAGATTGCAGCCTCGACCCTGGCGGAAAACCGTCTGGATCAGAAAAAAATGGATGAGTTTGCCCAGCGCGCATCAATGAGGAAACCGGAATGATCACACTGCAACAACTGCTGATGAGCGACAGCGACCTGTCAGGCGGCACGCTGACAGGGAAAGGCACTGACGGTGCGCAAGATTTTCTCTCTCTGCTGGCGGGCGCCCTGACGGATGCAACCGGCAAAGGCAAGGATGCGCCACTGACCCTGGCTGACCTGAAAGCGGCTGGCAGTAAGCTGTCAAAAGTCGCTCAGGACGCCAGGGGCGATACCACGCTGCAGGCTAAAATTGCGGACCTGCTCTCGCGTCAGGGTGCGCTGAATGGCGATGAAGCACCCTCAACCACACCGCTGGAAACGCTGGTTTCCGGGCTGACACCGCTGTCAAAGGGAGATGCCCTGAAGACACTGAATACTGCCAGCAAAGATGACAGCAAAAGCGAACTGAGCGAAGAAGAACTGGCAGGATTAAGTGCGCTGATGGCGATGCTCCCCCACCAGCAGACCAGCACTGCTCACGCGACAGGCACTGACGGTATTACCGCGAAGTCTGTTCTGAGTTCAGCGACGCTTGCACAGAATGGCGCGGGACAATCGTCCCAGAACACCCCGCTGGCAGGCCATGATAAAGCCCAGCTTTCTGCGTCGTATCAGAGTCAGGGCAAACACAGCGACCCTGTTCTGCCTGACAACGCGCCCGCGACACCGGCTGTAACCGCTGCCGTGGAGAAACAAGAACTCGCCAGCGCGTCGTCTTCAACATCGCCGACCGCAACCCTGGCGCCAGTGATGTCCAGCCACGCGACCAGCCAGCCGGCCGCCACCGTTGCCACTGCGCCGGTGTTAAGCCAGCCTCTGGGAACTCACGAATGGCAGCAATCCCTGAGCCAGCACATCACGCTGTTCACTAAGCAGGGACAACAGACAGCGGAGCTGCGTCTGCACCCGGAAGATCTGGGTCAGGTGCAAATTTCGCTTAAACTGGATGATAACCAGGCGCAACTGCAGATGGTCTCGGCGCACAGCCACGTGCGTGCAGCACTGGAAGCAGCCCTGCCGGTACTACGGACATCGCTGGCTGAGAACGGTATTCAGCTTGCGCAGAGCAGCGTCAGCAGTGAGAGCTTTGCCGGGCAGCAGCAGTCCTTCTCCCAGCAGCAACAGCAGGCTTCGCGTTCCGGTAATACCGGCGGCTTTAATGAAGAGAGTGATGAGATACTGCCTACCCCTGCCGCCCTGCAATCTGCAGCACGTGGCAACAGCGCCGTAGACATCTTCGCCTAAACGCCAGAGGTAACGTGATTATCCCCGTCTTTTCCACGCTTTGACGTCGGCAGGACACGGGATAATCACCTTATTAAGCTGTACCGAAACAGGAAGCTCGTATCAGATGACTGACTCCGCTATCACCAAAAAAAGTAAGCGTTCCATCTGGATCCCGCTGCTGGTGTTGATCACGCTCGCCGCCTGCGCCACCGCGGGCTATAGTTACTGGCGTATGCAGCAGGAACCTTCGACCGCTGCGGCCAAAGCCGAACCAGCACCACCGCCGGCACCGGTATTTTTCCCTCTCGATACCTTCACCGTGAATCTCGGTGATGCGGATCGTGTGCTGTATGTCGGTATTACGCTGCGCCTGAAGGATGAGGCCACGCGTGCGCGCCTGAATGATTATCTTCCTGAAGTGCGTAGCCGCCTTCTGCTGCTGTTCTCTCGTCAGGATGCTTCGACGCTGGCCACCGATGTCGGCAAGCAAAAGCTGGTCGACGCCATTAAACAAACGCTGGCGACCCCGCTGGTAAACGGCCAACCTAAGCAGGAAGTCACTGACGTTCTGTATACAGCCTTCATTCTGCGGTAACGACATGGGCGACAGTATTCTTTCTCAGGCAGAAATCGATGCGCTGCTTAACGGCGACAGCGATAAGAGTGATGATCCGCAACCGGGTCTTGGCGGCGATAGCGATATTCGCCCCTATGACCCGAATACCCAGCGTCGCGTGGTACGTGAACGTCTGCAGGCGCTGGAGATCATTAACGAACGTTTTGCACGTCAGTTCCGTATGGGGCTGTTTAACCTGCTGCGTCGTAGCCCGGACATCACGGTCGGTGCGATCCGTATTCAGCCGTATCATGAGTTTGCCCGCAACCTGCCGGTGCCAACCAACCTTAACCTGATTCATCTGAAGCCGCTGCGCGGCACTGGACTGGTGGTGTTTTCGCCAAGCCTGGTGTTCATTGCGGTGGATAACCTGTTCGGCGGCGACGGGCGTTTCCCGACCAAAGTAGAAGGTCGTGAATTTACCCACACCGAGCAGCGCGTGATTAACCGTATGCTGAAGCTGGCGCTGGAATCTTACAGCGACGCGTGGAAAGCCATTAACCCACTGGACGTGGAGTATGTACGTTCTGAGATGCAGGTGAAATTTACCAATATCACCACCTCTCCAAACGATATCGTCGTCAACACGCCGTTCCATGTAGAAATCGGTAACCTGACCGGGGAATTCAACATTTGCCTGCCGTTCAGCATGATCGAACCGCTGCGCGAACTGCTGGTTAACCCCCCGCTGGAGAACTCACGCAACGAAGACCAGAACTGGCGTGAAAACCTGGTACGTCAGGTTCAGCGTTCGCAGCTTGAGCTGATCGCGAGTTTTGCCGATATCCCGCTGCGGTTATCCCAGATACTGAAATTACAACCCGGCGATGTCCTGCCGATAGAAAAACCCGACCGCATTATTGCCCATGTGGATGGTGTCCCGGTGCTGACAAGCCAGTACGGCACACTTAACGGTCAGTATGCGTTACGCGTTGAGCACTTGATCAACCCGATATTGAATTCGCTGAATGAGGAACAGCCCAAATGAGTGACATGAACAATCCGTCCGATGAAAACAGCGGAGCACTGGACGATCTGTGGGCTGACGCGTTAAACGAGCAACAATCCACCCCGAGTAAAAGCGCGGCGGATGCGGTATTCCAGCAGCTTGGTGGGGGTGATGTCAGCGGCACGCTGCAGGACATCGACCTGATTATGGACATCCCTGTTAAGCTGACCGTGGAACTGGGACGTACCCGTATGACCATTAAAGAACTGCTGCGCCTGACGCAGGGTTCCGTGGTGGCGCTGGACGGTCTGGCCGGTGAGCCGCTGGATATTCTGATCAACGGTTATCTGATTGCCCAGGGTGAAGTGGTGGTGGTTGCCGATAAATACGGCGTTCGCATCACCGACATCATTACCCCATCAGAACGTATGCGTCGTCTGAGCCGTTAAGCATGAAAACTCAGGCAACAATATCACAACCTTCTGCCGTCCCCGGCTCACCTCTGCTCCAGGTGAGCGGGGCGTTGTTCGGTATTATTGCCTTTATTCTTATCGCCGCATGGCTGGCGAAACGCGTTGGTCTGGCGGGTAAAACCGCCGGTACCCGCGGTCTGAAGGTCAGCGCCAGCACCACACTGGGGCCACGGGAACGCGTGGTCATTGTCGATGTGGAAGATGCGCGTTTGGTTCTGGGCGTCACTGCCTCAAACATCAACGTATTACATAAACTGCCGCCCGCTCCTGTTCTGGTGGACGAGCGCGCAGACGCCCCTGCGGATTTCCAGTCCGTTATGAAGAGTTTGCTTAAGCGTTCCGGGAGATCCTGATGCGCCGTTTGTTATCCCTTACGCTTGCGGGCGTGGGTCTGTTTGCTCCCGCGGTTTATGCGCAACTGCCTGGTCTGGTCTCAACGCCCCTCGCTGGCGGCGGCCAAAGCTGGTCGCTCCCGGTTCAGACACTGGTTTTTATCACCTCGCTGACGTTTATTCCGGCCATCCTGCTGATGATGACCAGCTTCACCCGCATCATCATCGTCTTTGGCCTGCTGCGAAACGCGCTAGGAACCCCTTCCGCACCGCCAAACCAGGTTCTGCTGGGGCTGGCGCTGTTTTTGACCTTTTTCATTATGTCGCCGGTGATCGATAAGATTTACACCGACGCCTACCAGCCGTTCAGCGAAGACAAAATCTCCATGCAGGAGGCGCTGGATAAAGGCGCTCAGCCGTTACGGGAATTTATGCTGCGCCAGACGCGTGAAGCGGATCTGGCGCTTTTTGCTCGCCTGTCCAACACCGGTGAGCTTCAGGGACCGGAAGCAGTTCCGATACGTATTCTGCTGCCCGCCTATGTCACCAGCGAGCTGAAAACCGCGTTTCAGATTGGCTTTACCATTTTTATTCCGTTCCTGATTATCGACCTGGTGATCGCCAGCGTGCTGATGGCGCTGGGTATGATGATGGTTCCTCCCGCCACCATTGCCCTGCCCTTTAAGATCATGCTCTTCGTGCTGGTCGATGGCTGGCAGCTGCTGGTCAGTTCTCTGGCCCAGAGTTTCTACAGTTAAGGAACGGCAATGACACCCGAATCGGTCATGATGATGGGCACGGAAGCGATGAAAATCGCGATAGCCGTTGCCGCACCTTTGTTGCTTGTCGCGCTGGTAACCGGTCTGATTATCAGTATTCTGCAGGCCGCCACGCAAATTAACGAAATGACGCTGTCATTTATCCCGAAAATCATCGCCGTGTTCGTGGCGATTATCGTTGCCGGGCCGTGGATGCTGAACCTGTTGCTGGACTATATGCGCAACCTGTTTACCAACCTGCCGTACATCATCGGCTGACCTGACAATGCTGCACTTCACCAGCGACCAGTGGGTTCAGTGGCTTGGCGTCTACTTTTGGCCGATGCTGCGCATCATGGCGCTGATTTCAACGGCGCCCATTCTCAGTGAGAAATCGATCCCCAAGCGTGTCAAAGTGGGGCTGGGCATCATCATTTCCATTATCGTCGCCCCTTCTCTTCCCCCTGTGGATATTCCGATTTTCTCGGCCAATGCGATATGGGTGGCATTGCAGCAGGTGATGATTGGCGTCGCCGTCGGCTTTACCATGCAACTCGCCTTTGCCGCCGTGCGCACCGCAGGGGAACTCATCGGCCTGCAGATGGGATTATCGTTCGCCACGTTCGTCGATCCCGGCAGCCATCTCAACATGCCTGTGCTGGCGCGCATTATCGACCTGCTGGCCATGCTGCTATTCTTGTCGTTCAACGGTCATCTGTGGCTCATTTCCATGCTGGTGGATACGTTCCATACGCTGCCAATTGGTGAGAACCCGGTGAACAGCAATGCTTTTCTGGCGCTCACCCGTGCCGCAGGGCTGATATTCCTGAACGGGCTGATGCTCGCGCTACCGATTATCACGCTGCTGCTGACAGTAAACCTGGCATTAGGTTTACTGAACCGAATGGCGCCGCAGTTATCGGTGTTTGTCATTGGTTTTCCGCTGACGTTGACGGTCGGAATTTTATTAATGTCATTACTCATGCCACTTATCGCCCCCTTCTGTGAACATTTATTCGGCGAGATATTCAACCTGTTAGCGGATATTGTCAGCGAACTGCCACGTAAATAATAGCCCTCACTATTGATATTGTCTTTCTGAGGATATTCCTAAAATAAAACCTGAAAAACATCTTCCAGGATATATCTGACGCGGTTTAATTGTTTCTAAGCACCTCACAATACTTAATAATTACTTTACTTTAAGAAGATTCCTGGCAAATTATACGTAACTTTACGGGATAGTGAGTCCGCCTGAAAGTCTTTGTCATGCTCACAGGTTTATTATTTTTTTCCATCCCGTATGGCTGTTTTGAGCTCTCAGGCAGATGGTGAATTATCGTTACGCATTGAGTGAGGGTATGCCATGTCAACGATCATTATGGATTTATGCAGCTACACCCGGCTAGGGTTAACCGGGTACCTGGCAAGCAGAGGGGTAAGAAAGAGAGACATCAACGATGCACACACCGTTGACGAACTCGCAGCCGCTTGTGACGAACTAAAACCAGGCGTGGTGTTTATTAATGAGGACTGTTTCATTCACGATCCAGCCAACAGTCAGCACATTAAGCAAATCATTAATCAGCATCCAAAAACCCTGTTTATTGTTTTTATGGCGATCGCGAATATCCATTTCGATGAGTATTTATTGGTCCGTAAAAACTTATTAATCAGCTCTAAATCGATTAAACCAGAGTCGCTGGATGACATTCTGGGTGATTATTTGAATAAAGAAGTTAAAAATGTAGGAGCGGTTAACTTACCCACCCTATCATTAAGCAGGACTGAATCAAGTATGCTGAGAATGTGGATGGCGGGCCAAGGAACTATTCAGATCTCAGACCAGATGAATATTAAAGCTAAAACCGTTTCGTCACACAAAGGAAATATTAAAAGGAAAATTAAAACGCATAATAAGCAAGTGATCTACCACGTAGTACGCCTGACCGATAATGTGACGAACGGGATTTTCGTCAACATGCGTTAGTCGCTTAAGACCCTGTGCACCCTACCTTTGATCTCTGGCCTGGCCAGAGATTTTTGCTTCTGAGAACGTTGTCGGGTACGCGCTGTGCCACCCGACGCCGAGCTACTCTGCTTTCTCAACAAAAATACCGTCAGGATGCCCCAGTTCGTTAAAAAACCAGATGCCAAGCGGGTAGTCTTCCAGTGATACCAGGTACATTGTGCCTTCGCTAAACTCTTCAATTGCCAGTACCACACCCGGGCGGCGCGGCCCACCGTCCGTTTTAACGGTTACCCGATCGTTGACCTTCATACATTCCTCCTCTGGTTTTGAGCCAGTTTAGAACAAAACGCAAAAACGCACATCGCCGTCCGGCGCGAATGGCGTTTTTATACACAGGCTATACTTAACCCTGGACACGTTTGTAGGTTGAAAGAGGAGTCCCGTAATGAAGACCGACAAAGCGTACAGCGACACCATCAAACGCGACGTCGAAGTGGATGTCGATGCCCTGCTGGCCGCGATCAATGAGATCAGTGAATCAGAAGTCCGCCGTATGGACGATAATTCTGACCGCGTCATTGTTAACGGAAGGGATTATCACACCTATCGTGAACTGGCTGAGGCCTTCGAGCTTGATATTCATGACTTTAGCGTGTCTGAAGCAAATCGGTAGCACGAAAAAAATCCCGGTCATGGGGATGGCCGGGATCAAAACTTGCTTATGCAAGAAGCACTTGAAATTCGTTACACCAGGAAACCTGATGTACATGCCACACTATCCCCAACAATTTTGCCTGACAAGCATATATTCTCGGAATGAATATAACATTTTTAACATATTGATTTTTGTTATGAGCGATAACATACGCCGAATGCGGGTTTGCCTGGGATAGTTCCCTTTTCCAGGATTTCCCTTTCCGTTATTTTTTAGGAATATTCTTAATCTCTGACGCATCCGTTATCTGGAGCCACTATGCCTTCACTGCAGGACACGCTGCTGATTTTTTCTGACCTGGATGGCTCGTTGCTGGATATTCATACCTATGACTGGCAGCCAGCGATACCCTGGCTCGACAGGCTGCTGGATAACCAGGTACCGGTTATTCTTTGCAGCAGTAAGACGGTGGCAGAGATGCTTGAGATCCAGCAGGATCTGGGGCTGGAAGGTTTACCGCTTATTGCCGAAAACGGCGCAGTGATTCAGCCTGATGTCCGCTGGGAAATGGGTCAGCGCCACATCAGAGGGATGTCGCACCAGGATATCCACCGGCTGATTGAACAAATCCGCCTGCAGTTGCGCGTTAAATTCACCACCTTTGACGACGTCGATGAACGGGTTATCAGCGAGTGGACCGGGCTGACGCGCTATCGCTCAGCCCTCGCACGTAAGCATGAAGCCTCCGTCACGCTTATCTGGCGCGACACCGATGAGAAAATGGTTGAGTTTGAAGAGGTGCTGGCGCGAAGTGGCCTGAAATGCCTGCAAGGCGCCCGTTTCTGGCATATTCTGGACGCCCGCTGTGGTAAGGACGTTGCGGTTAACTGGCTTATTGAGCAGTACCGTGAGCAGGAAGATATCACTCCTGTCACCCTGGGACTCGGTGATGGCCCCAATGATGCCCCCCTGTTGGACAGCATGGACTTCGCTGTCGTCATCAAAGGGATAAACCGACAGGGTATCGTGCTGCGAGACACTTCCCCTGCGCGGGTCTATTACACTCAGCAGCCCGGACCGGCTGGCTGGAGTGAGGGGCTGGATCACTTCTTGTCGTCATCGCGCCAGATAACCTGATTACGTCCCCCCTGTTTTGCCAGATACAGACGGGTATCGGCAATCGACTGCAGCTGTTCAAAGTTGTAGTTCCCTTTTTCATGGGCACAGCTCACGCCAAATGATGCAGTGATATGTAATGTGGTGCTTTTTTTCACCAGAATCTCTTTGCTGTCAATCCTTGCGCGGATGCGCTCTGCTACCACCGAGGCCTCGGGAAGCGCCACTCCAGGTAATACCACGCAAAACTCTTCCCCGCCGACGCGCCCGGCGACATCGTTTTCACGCAGTCCGCTGGCAATAATCCCGGCAGCATGAGACAGCACCTTATCACCCGCCTGATGGCCAAAGCGGTCATTGATGCTTTTGAAATGATCCAGATCGATCTGAATCACGGAAAACGGTAGCGACTGTTGCTGGCATTGTTGTGCCAGTATTCTGGCCCGTTCGAAGAGCGCACCACGGTTATTCAGACGGGTGAGCGGATCATGCCAGGCCTGCCACTGCAGTGAGCTTTGCAGTGCATACATGTTGCTCACCATTCGGCGGATCACCAGCCAGGAGATAAGCAGCATGGCCGTGAACAGTGCCCACAGCAGAGCCAGCACAATGCTGATGCTACCGAAATCACCCTGAACACCTTCATGCAGGGTATGCACTCGCAGAACGACGCCATCAAAGTGATCGAGCCGTTCCCAACTGATAAAACGACTGCCGAGACGGACTCCGCCTTCCGTGTCACTTTCAATGGCATGTGCGATTTGCGCCATTTCACGTTCGTCAAAACGGTTCATCAGGCTGGCAGGGGATTCCGAAGAGGCAATCAAGTTGAGGCGCGAATCGTACAGCTGATATTCCCCTTCGGCATGATCGTCCGTTGCATCTGCCAGCAAACGCTTCATGGTGCTAAACGAAAAATCCATCGCCACTACGCCGTACCAGTAATGTTCAAAATAGATGGGTATGCTGGCCGTAATCATGCGTTCGTTGCCGGTCCAGGAGGACGCGGTAGAGATAAACCAGCGCACCGCCCGCGCACGATTGTTACGTTCAGACTGCTGCGTAAACCAGGGCTGGGTCACCAGGTGGTAATAACGCGTAATGATGTCGTCACTCTGCGCAGGCGTATCCGTGGAAAGATAAAACCCGGCGCGGGAGATATAGATAATCCGCTCTTCATTCTGTACCGTCGATGAGGCCAGACGTAGTAAGTAACCGACTTCAAGTGCAGCAGAAATTTCATTACGGATACGTTCATCGTCACGGTTGAGGAGTACCGTTTTTTCAACAAAGGCGTCTGATACGCCATTAATGGGGAGTGTGCGTTCTTTATCCACCGCCAGTTGCCAGGCAGGTCGATTCCGGAGGAGGTCAAAACGATCAACAGCCTGATGCAAAACGTCAAATGCCAGCGGTTTCTGCAGTGCGTCCCGCATGCTGTTGCGGAAAAATAGCGCCTTATCAACGCCAAATTGCAGCTGTCTGTCGAGCGAGCTGGCAACCGTTTCCAGATGATTGCGCTGGCTGGAGATATAGGCCTCTTCCAGCACCACCACCTCGCGCCAGGTCAGAAGAGTGGAGAAGATCAGTACGACGATAAAACAGGAATTAACAATCAGGCCAGGGTTGCTGCGCTTTTGCAGCCATTGAAAAAAAGATCGTCTTACAACAAATGTATCGCGCTGCACACACACTCTCCCTGATGACTGCCTACACCCGGTACCTGAAATAAAAAACGCCCGACAAAGCCGGGCGTTATGTGATTAAGCCTTGTCTCGTTTCTGCTGCCCATCACCCGGCTGAAGCTCATCTTCACGAAATGCTTCCCGCTTGATGCTGTAGCCATCGTGCCACCGACACTCCACCATTCCACTGGAATACCCGGTGACAATCATACGTGGGCCGCCCTTCTTAGGCTTAACTTCATCACTGACCAAAAAGACCATACCTGCCTCCTGTATCAGGGTGAAACTTTTTCAATTTAGACGAGGAATGGTCTTTTTGCATCTGTAACAGGTAGCAATTAGTGCGCCGTGCCACGCATTTTTTCGACCAACTTTACTGCCGCCACCACGATAGCGCCAATGATAAAGCCCAACACAAGATTCAGCAGCGTGGGCAGAATCGCCGCGACAACAGCACCCTGCGCAGTGGAGAAATGTTCGATAGCGTGATGCAATGGCGCAATACCGTGAACCACAATACCGCCGCCAACGAGGAACATCGCCAGCGTGCCGACTACGGATAAACTCTTCATCAGCCAGGGCGCCAGCACCAGTAAGCTTTTGCCTACCCCTTTTGCCACCGCGCTTGATTTCTCTTCCAGCCAGTAGCCGATATCATCCAGCTTAACGATCAACCCCACCAGACCGTACACCCCTACCGTGACCAGAATAGCGATCCCGGAGAGGATCAGAACCTGGTTCATCAGCGGTGCTTCAGACACAATCCCCAGCGTAATGGCGACGATCTCAGCAGAGAGAATAAAGTCGGTACGAATAGCCCCTTTCACTTTATCGCGCTCAAAGGTTTTCGGATCCTGCGCGGCCAGTGCTTCAAGACGCTGCTGGCGCATTTCAGGCGTATCGCTCTTATTACGTGCCGCGAACGAATGCAGGACTTTCTCGACGCCCTCGAAGCATAAAAATGCCCCACCAATCATCAGTAACGGCGTGATGGCCCAGGGAATAAACGCGCTGATCAGTAGCGCCAGTGGTACCAGAATCACTTTATTCAGGAATGAACCTTTCGCAACGCCCCACACCACCGGCAGTTCACGATTAGCCCTAACCCCACTCACCTGCTGGGCGTTAAGCGATAAATCATCTCCCAGAACGCCAGCGGTTTTCTTCGCTGCCAGTTTCCCCATCACTGAAATGTCATCCAGCAAGGTGGCAATATCATCCAGCAATGTTAATAAGCTACTTCCTGCCAAAATCTCAATCCTTCTTTTTTTGCTAATGTAGTGAATAGTATGGAGCAAAAGCGTGAACCCGGAAACAGGCACCTTTCGTCAACAAAAAATTCACATCAACCACACAATTAAAGGGCTCGCCAGCACGATAGTTTTCGCGTTTACTATCAGCGACCTTTTTATTTCGTCGTGAGGGATTATGCGTTTCCGGCAATTGCTACCGCTCATTGGGGCACTTTTTTCACTGTATATCATTTGGGGTTCAACCTACTTTGTCATTCGCATCGGGGTAGAAAGCTGGCCGCCGCTGATGATGGCGGGTATTCGCTTCCTCTCGGCTGGGGTGCTTCTGCTGGCATTCCTGCTGCTACGCGGTCATAAACTTCCCCCACTTCGCCCGCTGCTTAATGCTGCATTGATTGGTCTGCTGCTGTTGGCCGTGGGCAATGGTTTTGTGACCATTGCCGAGCACCAGAATGTACCGTCAGGGATCGCCGCCGTGGTTGTTGCCACCGTCCCGCTGTTTACCCTCTGTTTTAGCCGCCTTTTTGGCATTCGTACCCGCAAACTGGAATGGCTGGGGATTGGCATCGGGCTTGCTGGCATTATTCTGCTCAACAGCGGCGGTAACCTGAGCGGGAACCCATGGGGCGCCGTGATTATTCTGATCGGCTCTATGAGCTGGGCATTCGGTTCCGTATACGGCTCCCGTATTGAGCTGCCCTCCGGCATGATGGCTGGCGCAGTAGAGATGCTCGCTGCGGGGATTGTGCTCTTACTCGCCTCAACGCTGACGGGAGAAAAGCTGACGACAATGCCGGGTCTGTCGGGCTTTCTGGCGGTCGGTTATCTGGCGCTGTTTGGATCGCTCATCGCCATTAATGCCTACATGTTCCTGATCCGCAATGTTTCTCCGGCCGTCGCCACCAGCTATGCCTATGTCAACCCGGTCGTGGCCGTGCTGCTCGGCACAGGATTGGGCGGTGAAACGCTCTCGTCGGTAGAATGGCTGGCACTCGGGGTGATTGTTTTTGCTGTTGTGCTGGTCACGCTGGGCAAATATTTGCTGCCTGCCAAACCGGTTGTCACACCTTGCGAGGTGGAAAAACCGTAAGCGGATGAATACCCAGAGTGTCGATCTGCGCGGTCTGACCGCCGCCGCAGATCCACTCTTCCAGCCGTTCCGTGAGATCGGCATCGTTCAGTTTTAATCTGCCTCTCAGGGCACACTCCCAGACGATCAGCACTCGCCAGCCCTGAGCAATAAGCGTGGTGAGATCCCGGTTGTCACGATCAACATTTTTACCAATTTTCTCCAGCCAGAAATCGGTGCGTGTCGCCGGGACTTTGAACAAGTAGCAGTCGTGATGATGCCAGAAACAGCCGTGAGTAAAGATGATGCACTGGTACGCGTCGACAACGAAATCCGGTCGCCCCGCAAGCGCGGGATCCTGCACGCGGAAATCAACGCCGGCCTGCGTCAGAAGCGCGGCCAGGCGTTTTTCAATTGCGGTATCACGCGTGCCGATAGCACGCATGTTTTTACTGCGCGTGGCCTTATCGTGAACATCCGTCATTGACGGCCTCACTCTCACGTAGCGCCACAGCCTGTTTGATGCGGGAAGACAGCAGTTTTGCCACCGCCGCAAAGGCGGGAACCACCACAGAATTACCAAACTGGCGGTAAGCCTGCGTATCCGAAACCGGAATGCGGAAGCTGTAGCCTTGCGGGGTTTCAAACCCCATTAACCGGGCGCATTCCCGCGGCGTTAAGCGTCGTGGACGGTGACGCTGGTTGTCCGGGTCGTCGAAATTCTGCTCGCCAAGCGCCTTGTCCCAGCCTCTGTCGATCAGAATTTCTGCACCGTCCTTATAGTAGCGGGCAGAAAGCGTGCGGGTAACGCTGTGCGGATCGTTTGGGTTGACCATCCCAAAACCGAAGCCGTTGCCCTTCGCCTGATGTTTTTTGGCATAGCGGTAGAGGTATTTCCACAGCACCGGAGTGAGGATAAATTTCGCGTCGACGACAGGCTCCAGCAGCTCAGCCACGGTGGGACGGTGCGCCGGATATAAAGAAGGAATATCACGCAGGGTGAAATCCCCCTTCAGATTGAGATCGCGGCGGAAACCCACCAGCACGATTCGTTCTCGATGCTGGGGCAGAAAATGTTTCCCATCAATGATTTTTGGGTCATCCGCGCCCATGTCCTGTGAGTCGGCCACGTCATAGCCCAACTCGTCCAGCGTTTGCATGATGATGCGGAAGGTTTTTCCACTATCATGGCTCTTTAGATTCTTGACGTTTTCCAGCACAAAAATCGCCGGGCGTCGGGCGTCAATAATGCGGGCCACATCAAAAAACAGCGTTCCCTGGGTATCACAGGCGAAACCGTGGGCGCGTCCGAGGGCGTTCTTTTTCGAGACGCCCGCCAGGGAGAAAGGCTGGCACGGGAAACCCGCCAACAGCACATCATGCGCCGGGATCGTCTGGCGAATGTGCTCCGCGGCTTGTGCATCGCTCACGCCACTTTTATGGCTCAGGGTGACATCGCGGATATCCGCGTTGAAATGATGTTCATGGGGATCGCAGTACCAGTTTGCTTTGTAGGTGCGCACAGCATGTTTGTTCCACTCGCTGGTAAACACGCACTGACCGCCGATGGCTTCAAAGCCGTGTCGGATGCCACCGATACCGGCAAACAGATCGATAAAGCGGAAAGCATAGTTCGGGTGCGCGGCTGAAGGGCGTGGAAGCAGGCTCTGCAGGTAACGAAACTCGCCTTCGCTCAGGCGACGCCCTGCCCGCTCGCTGGTCAGCAGTCTTTTCAGGATTGCCGGGCTCCAGTGGCTCTCACCGTGTGCCACCAGCTGATTTGCCAGGGTTTTAGCATCATAGATATCTAACAACTGGTGCAATAACGCCTGCACCGTTGCCGTTGATTTCTCAGCCTGCTCAGGTGCGGGCTCAGTCACTGATCGATTTTCCTGCATTGTTTTAACCGGACAATAAAGACTGGAAACAGATTACCACAGTTCATTTGCGCAAACTGCGACGGAAGCGGCTCTGAACCTGGCTATCCAGCCCGATGCAGTCACCGCGTAATTCGGCACTGAGTTTCGCCATAAACTGGATCAGAAAATCGGCGTTGTGATGCGCGAGCTCGCGCCCGACATCCGTTTGCATTGTATCAGGCAACCGCAACAGCTTGGTCTGAAAATGGTCAAGGGCAAACGCCCGGTCATCAAGCGATCGTGCATCGGCGAACGGATCGTCAGCATTAAACAGTGCCACCCCCAAAGCGCCTGACACGGCAAAGACTCGCGCCAGACCGATGGCACCCAGTGCTTCCAGACGGTCTGCATCCTGGACAATTTTGGCCTCAATACTTTGCGGCGTCAGCCCGGCGCTGAAACTGTGTGCCTCGATGGCATGTTCCACTGCGGCATAGCATTCGGGCGGAAAATCAGGGAAATCGCATTGCAGAATGCTACGTGTCTTACGCGCCGCCAGACGGGATGACTGACTGCGTTCCGGATGGTTTTTGGGCAGGCTAACGATGTCATGAAAATAACATGCGGTCAGCACAACCAGCGGGTCAACCGTCTGGTTGTCCATAATTTTTTGCGCGGTCATCCAGACACGACGAAAGTGTGAAATATCATGAGCGGCGTCGTCGGTGGTGTGGTTTTCGTCGAGCCAGCGTTCAAAGCGGTGCTGCCACTGCGTAAGTTCCATGATCACATCCTGTCGGTGAAACGGTAACAATAGCAACTTTCCCCGCTGCTATCACCGGTTGTCCTGACGGGGACGCGTATACCAGGCAATCGCGCCCAGAATCAGACCGACGGTGCCCAGCACCATAAACCCCAGAATGGCTCCAAGCCACTTCCCGCTGGTCGACCCTAAATCCCCGTCAGCCACGGTATCAGGCAGTGATGGAATTTTACTTACCACCCACGCGTAGCGCGCCATAGCCCAGACAAAATAACCGCAAAATGCGTAGAACACCCACAGAGCCAGTTTGCCTCCCAGGCTGCGTTCAATTTTTCGTTCCATCTTTATCCTTCACTCCACGATAGCTGCACTATCGTTTTCACCTGCTCACTTAGTTTTGTGACAATCATCACATTTTGTCATTAAACGCGGCAGTGTGGGAAGATTTCTTACGCTCAGTTTGCGTTAAGTTGATCTCAGGCAAGATTAACGGTTGTGTTATTTTTGCTCAGAAAGGCCGAGATATATAATTTCAAGCAATTATAAAAATGAAATAATAATAGCGTGAAATACTTAATAATAATTAACCTCTATATGTTCAATCGAATAATTCACAAGAAAAATAAAGCGACATTTAGAAATATTTTGCAATATTTATACGACTTTAATTACATTTATTTTTGAACAAAAATAACAAACCATAGAATAGTATCAACCATGTAATTGCGGAGAGTAATTACATATATTCATATAAATTATCTTTAAAGGGAATATATAATGAAAAGAAAAGTTCTGGCACTTCTTGTACCCGCTTTATTAATGGCTGGCGCGGTAAATGCGGCAGAGATGTACAATAAAAACGGCAACAAAGTTGACCTGTATGGCAAAGTCGATGCACGTCATACCTTCTCTGACAACCCAGGTGACGACGGCGATGAAACCTATGTACAGATTGGTTTCAAAGGCGAAACCCAGATTACTCGCGATCTGATCGGTTACGGCCAGTGGGAATATAAAACCTACGCAAATGATACTGAAGGCGCGGGTGATAAATCCTTTAACCGTCTGGCATATGCAGGTCTGAAATATGGTGAATACGGCTCATTTGATTATGGCCGTAATTACGGCGTCGTGTACGACGTTGAAGCCTGGACCGATATGCTGCCGGTATTTGGCGGTGATTCTTACACCTGGACCGATAACTTTATGAATGGCCGTGCTAACGGTCTGGCGACTTATCGTAATAAAGATTTCTTTGGTCTGGTTGATGGTCTGAATTTTGCGCTGCAATATCAAGGTAATAACGAAAGTGGTCCACACGAAGATCAATTCGGTAATAATATTGATGTTCAGGAAGGCACGAAAAATGGTCATAAAGATGTGCGTTTCCAGAATGGCGACGGCTTCGGTATGTCGACTTCCTACGACTTCTCTGGCGACCTGTCCGGCCTGAGCCTGGGTGCAGCGTATTCGTCTTCTGATCGTACTAACGAGCAGGTTGCTTATGGCAAAGCCGCGGAAGGCATCGGTTATGCCGGTGGCGAAAAAGCTGAAGCCTGGACCGTTGGCGCAAAATACGATGCAAACAGCATCTACCTGGCAATGATGTATGCGGAAACCCGCAACATGACGCCAATCGGTAACCTTGGTATCGCAAACCAGACTCAGAACTTCGAAGCGGTTGCCCAGTACCAGTTCGACTTCGGCCTGCGTCCTTCCCTGGCATGGGTTTACTCAAAAGGTAAAGACCTGGACGGTAAGGGATTCAATCAGGATCTGGTTAACTACATTGACGTGGGCATGACCTACAGCTTAAACAAGAACTTCTCTACTTATGTTGATTACAAAATCAACATGCTGGACAACGATGAAGCACTGTATGAAACATACGGTATTTCCACCGATGACATCGTTGGCATCGGTATGACCTACCAGTTCTAATATCTAAAATACTAAAGCCCGCTTTCGCGGGCTTTTTTATGCCATTTGTCAGGCTCTATGGCGCTTCCTGCAACGCCACGCGAATAAATCCGTTATTCTGCGCCAGTAGCTCATGGGCTTTCCAGGCATCCAGCCCTGTCAGCACCATCAACACCGCTGTTTTACAGTTATGGTTACACCCTTCCAGCGCGGCTTTCGCCTCCGCCCGGGTACATCCGCCTGCTTCCATCACTATTGCGATTTGTCGCTCGGCCCATTTGGTATTGCTTGCCTCAAGATCCACACGCAGGTTGCTGTATGCGCGACCGGTTCGGACGGCCAATCCGGTAGCAATCATCGAGAGGATCATTTTCTGCGCAATCCCCGCTTTGGTATTGATATAGCCTGCGACCACATCAGCACCCAGTTCCGGGGCAATCACCATGCTCGCCAGCTGCGCCGCTTCACTTTGCGCGTCGCCGGTAATGACAGCAACCGAAGAGCCCAGCGACCATGCATGCCGCATCGCGCCCCAAACCCACGGTGTTTTTCCGCTAATGGTCACCGCCAGCATCATATCGTGTTCGCCAAAGGTGATGGCCTGCAGGTCGGCAACGCCACGCTCATAGCTTCCTTCTCCCTCGCCTGCTGTAACGGCAATGACAGGAGTTTTACCCGGAGCATATTCATCCGCTACCTGTTGCGCGACACGGCCCGACGGGCCTGCGCCAACAATGACTAAACGACCACCGTGGCTGAGGGTCGCGGCGGCGTTATCCACCACGCGGGCGATAGTTGTTAAACAGGGGGTAATAGCTGCAGTGATAAGTGCATCATCCTGGTGAATGACTTTCAGCATGTCCAGCGTGGACAATCTATCAATATTCATCGTGCTGGCGTGCCGTCTTTCCTTGACCGAACCGGTAAGCATAATGCTCATAAACAGCCTCCTTATTATGAGTACCCACACACTATAAAGTGTTTTATATGGATGACATGCGAGGAGGGTCACGAAAAGAGGAGCAAATCCACGCCTTTACATGGCTTTAAGAAAAGCGCGTCATCGGCGATAATTACCCCCTTTCTTAATCATCGCGGAGTGTTGATGAGCGATTTGCAGCCTTTCCTTCTGACGCGCAAGCGCCCCATGAAACTGAATACGCTGGTCACGTTGATGGTATGCGCGATTATTGCCTCTGTGCTGCTGGTGGTCTTTGCACTCTATTCAGTACAAATTACCCGGGCGACCCGCGATGATGTTAAAGATACCGCGCTGGGTATCGCCCGCACGCTGGCCGACAGCCCGGAGATCCAGCGAGGTCTGATGCAGCCCCCGCAGGCAGATATTATTCAACCCATCGCCAGAGCCGTCACCCAGCGCAATGACCTGCTGCTCACGGTGGTGACCGACATGCGGGGGATTCGCTACTCGCACCCGAACGAAGCGCTGATCGGCCTGCACTTTATTGGTAATGACCTCGAGCCTGCGCTGGAAGGTAAAGAGAATGTCTCCGTAAACCGTGGTGCGCTCGCCGAAGCGCTCCGCGTTTTCACCCCTGTTTATGATAGCCAGCACGATCAGATCGGTGTGGTGGTGGTCGGTATCTCCCTCAAAAAAGTGGAAGATCAGATCGCCCGTGGACGGATGAACGCCGTCTGGACCATCTTATTCAGTATCTTTATGAGTTCTATGGCGATTTGGGGTCTGGTTCGGGTACTGAAACGCATCCTGTTCGGGCTCGAACCCTACGAAATCTCCGCCTTGTTTGAACAGCGTCAGGCGATGCTGCAGTCGCTTCGTGAAGGGGTGCTGGCTGTCGATATTCATGGCCGGGTGACGATGATTAATCAAACCGCCAGAGAGATTTTACTCCTGCCTTCAGGCAAGCAGACTGAAAACGCCAGCGCGCCGCTGCTGGCCAGCCTGCGGGAAGTCTCGAAAACGGGTATTGCCCGCCAGGATCAGGAGATCAGCTGTAACGGGCGGCTGTTGCTGTGCAACATGGTGCCAGTCAAAAGCCAGGATCGGGTGATCGGCGCGATCACCACCTTCCGCGATAAAACGGAAATCAGCCAGCTGATGCAGCGGATTGATGGCATGGTCAGTTACGTTGACGCCCTGCGCACCCATACACATGAGTTTATGAACAAACTGCACGTGATCCTTGGCCTGCTGCACATGAAACGCTACGACAAGCTGGAAGAGTACATCATCCAGACCGCGCACAATTACCAGACAGATATCGGTGAGATACAGAGCAAGGTAAAATCTCCGGTGATTGCGGGGTTCCTGCTGGGTAAAATAAACCGGGCGAAAGAAGCGGGCGTCACCCTGTCGCTGGCCGATGAGTGCCAGATTCCGGATACCGCCAGTGAAGAGCAGGTTGCGGTGCTGATCACCGCGCTGGGTAACCTTATTGAAAACGCTCTCGACGCGATGGAAGGACAGCAGGAAGGCGAAATCACTCTGCTGTTGCATTATCAGAATGGCTGGCTCAGTTGTGAAGTCAGTGATGATGGCCCCGGTATTGATCCCACTCAGCTGGAGGCTATTTTTACAAAGGGATTCTCAACCAAAGGTGAAAACCGCGGTGTTGGGTTATTCCTTGCTCGCCAGCAAATCCAGAACCTGGGCGGAGACATCTCCGTCGAGTCTGAGCCTGGTGTCTTTACCCAATTTTTTGTTCACATCCCCTGGGATAGCGAGAGGAATATCGCGTGATAAATGTATTAATTGTCGATGATGATGCCATGGTAGCTGACCTCAACCGTCTGTACGTCAACCGTGTTGAAGGCTTTAGCTGCTGCGGAGTCGCCTCTACGCTCAACCAGGCCGAGGCCTTTATCAATAACCCCAACCAGCCTGTCGACCTGGTGCTGCTGGACGTTTATATGCAGCAGGATAACGGGCTGGATCTGTTGCCCGTTATTCGCGCTTCGGGCCGCCCGATTGATGTCATTATGATCTCCTCCGCTGCTGACGCCGCCACGATCCAGACCTCCATCCATTACGGCGTGATGGATTATCTGATTAAACCGTTCCAGTTCCCGCGCTTTGAAGAGGCACTAAACGGCTGGAAGGCAAAGCACAGTCTGATGGGATCGCACCAGTACTACGAGCAGGCCGACGTTGACAGACTGATCCACGGCGGAGCGCCAGAGCTGGCGGACAGCAAAAAGCTGCCGAAAGGGTTAACGCCGCAGACGCTGCGCACGATTTGTCAGTGGATTGATGCCCATCCGGAGACAGAATTCTCCACCGATGACCTGGCAGGCGCGGTCAATATCTCCCGCGTATCTTGCCGCAAATATCTGATCTGGCTGGCGCAAATCAACATTTTGTTCACCAGCATTCACTACGGTGCCACCGGGCGTCCGGTGTATCGCTACCGCCTCCAGCCGGAGCAAACAGGCCTGCTCAAGCAGTATTGTCAGTAACGCAGTAGCTGTTATCCAGCAAGGTAAACCGGAAGTGGTGCGCTGAAGAGAGCACCACTTCTTTTGTTTTGGTCACAAAGATAGCTTCAATATCGGGGCGCGCGCGCAGCGTGGCACACCCCTTCTCTACGCCCATGCCGTACATCAACGTGGTCCAGATATCTCCATCAATGGAGTTTTTAGAAATGATGGTCACGCTATCCAGTTCGTTATCCAGGGGATACCCGGTGCGCGGATCGAGAATGTGGTGGTAGCGTTTGCCGTTTTGTTCAAAGTAGCGTTCGTATGTTCCGGACGTCACGACTGACATGTTCTCGACCGTCATCGTGCCGATCAACGCATCACCGGCGAACGGTTTTTTGAGCCCCACGCTCCAGCCCCCTTCCGGCGAGCCTAATGTCTGGATATTGCCGCCGAGGTTAATCAGCCCCAGATCGGCCCCCTCTTTGTGCAGATAATCCCGTACTCTGTCGGCGATATATCCTTTGGCGATGGCCCCCAGATCGATTTCCATACCCGTGCTGGTCAGAAAAACGCTGCTGCGGGCCTCATCAAGGATGACATCCTCAGGACGGGTAATCGCCAGCAGTGACGCGATTTCATCGGCAGGCGGAACGCTGTCTCCCTGAAAACCAATTTTCCAGCGCTTCACCAGCGGGCCAATGGCCAGGTTAAAGGCGCTGTCCTTGAGCAGGCTAGCCGCTTTTGCACAGCGGATCAGTTCAAATACGGGTCGGCTGACGGTGACCGGATGCTGGCCTGCTGCATGGTTGATATCCATGACCTGCGAGTGCGCGCGGTTGACGGTGAGCAGATCTTCATACTGTTTGATCAGGCGAAACACGCGGGAAGCGAGGGCTTCGTCATGGGAGAAGAGTTTCAGGAGGATGGGTGAGCCCATCAGGACGGCGGAGTAGCTGTAAACGCGATGGCTATCGGGCATGGGATGTATCCTCAAATGTAACCCCGGCAAGCACCGCGCCGCCGGGGAATAGCCGGATGGCGCTGCGCTTATCCGGCCTGAGAAACAGGTGCCTTACCTCATTTTCGAACGCATAGCCGCCTGGTGTCCGGCCAGAGTACCAAAAATAATGATATCTGCCACTGCGTTACCACCGATACGGTTACCGCCGTGGATCCCGCCGACCACTTCACCGGCAGCAAACGCTCCTGGCAATACGTTGTGGTTGCTGTCCAGTACGCAGGTTTCGGTGTTGATGGTCACGCCGCCCATGGTGTGGTGCACGCCTGGTGCAATCTGAATGGCGTAGAACGGCCCTTCGTTGATTGGCGCACGCAACGCAGTGGTACGGCCGAAATCATCGTCGTGCTGTTTTTCAACAAAGCCGTTGTAGCGCTCAAGGGTTGCCAGGAACTGGTGGTAATCCATCCCCAGGGCCTCAGCCAGTGCTTTTGGCGAGCTGGCGCTGGTCACAAATCCTTTGGCGATATACTCATCTGCGGCTTTGTTTTTGGCACGAACATGTTCATCAAAGACGATGTAAGCGTATTTCTCTGGCAGCGCGATGATTGACGCGGAGACTTTATCGCGGGTCGACATCTCATTGAAGAAGCGATTCCCCTGCTGGTTCACCAGAATCGCCCCGCCGCCGCGGATAGATTCGGAAATCAGATACGATGTTTTCTGCTCAACGGTTGGGTGGATCTGGATTTCACCCATATCAACGGTGCCTGCACCAATACGTTCCAGCAGCGCGATACCGCCACCGGTCGCCCCTTTGTGGTTGGTGGTAACGAAACCTTCCAGGTCCGGACGGTATTTCACCACCATCTGGCTGTTGGCACTGAAACCACCGGTGGCAACAATGACACTTTTGGTTGCGACGGTAATAGTTTCATTCTCTTCGGTGGTCAGGCGCACGCCGGTTACTTCACCGTTTTCGAAGATAATATCGCTGACGGAGGTGTCCAGCATGACGTCGATGTTGCGTTTGTTGACGTTACGCACCAGACCGCTAATCAGGTAGCCACCCACCGCAGAGCCGTCTTTTGGACGGTGAGTACGGTCGATGCTCATCCCGCCGGTGGTGGTGATGTCGTTTAGCATAATGCCGCGTGTTGCCAGCCACTCAATCGCCTGCGGCGCGTTCTCAACAAAGCGGCGCAGCAGTTCCGGGTTGTTCTTGTTACCGCCGCCTTTCAGGCTTTCCTGATAGAACAGCTCTTTGCTGTCCTGAATCCCTTTCACCCGCTGGAAGCGCGTCTCTGCGGCGTTCATCCCGGCTGACGCTTTGATAGTATTACCGCCGATGGTTGGCATCTTCTCAACAATCAGCACGCTTGCGCCTTCGTCGTGTGCCTGAATGGCTGCGGCCAGACCGGCACCACCGCTACCGACCACCACCACGTCCACGCTGCGGGTTTCATTCGGGTCGGCGCCCTCTTCTGCGGCCAGCGCTTTGCTGGATTTCAGCATTGCTTTCGAGACCGCTTTTTTCACCGCCTCACTCTGGCTGGTTGCGCCAGTGATGGCATCCACATGCGGGGTGTTGGCATCCAGAATGCGGGTACGGATCTCTTCAAAGCTGGTCACAAACTCAACGTCTTCGCTCGGACCCGATGCAAGTTCGATATCCGCAATGCGGTCGGTCTCCAGGCTGACGTTAATCACCAGCTCGTTAGCATCGTCCTGTACTTTCTCAACAAAGGTGCCCGGTTTGAATTTGGATTCACCCATGCTCATGTCGCGGATCATCGCTTCCACCAGTGAGAAGCGCCACAGCGGTTCAGGGATGTTCAGCTCTTCACGTTTGGTGCTGTCCATAAACAGCTCAAGGTTTTCACCGGCCGCGATGCGGTCAGTCCAGTCCGGGTAAGCAATAGTGGCGCGGCCAACGGCAATCAGGTCGTAACCGTGGTCCAGCGCTTCATTCACGTCTGACGCATTCACCACGCCGCCCACGCCCATGACTGGAACCTGTGCCAGCGTTTCTGAACGCATGGCGCAGTATTTTTCAATAAGCGGCGTCGGGTCCTGGGTATCGACGATGGAAGGTCGCAGGGTAGCGCCGACGGAGAAGTGCAGATAATCCACGCCGCGCGCCGCCAGTTTCTCCAGCAGGTACATGGTGTCTTCAAAGCGGATGCCCGGCACTTCCAGCTCTTCAGGGGAGAAGCGATAGCCAATAATAAACGCGTCGTCCGCGTACTGGCGCACCATTTTGTGAGTAATTTCCAGCACCGCCAGCGGGAATTTCGCACGGTTATCACGGCTGCCGCCCCATTCGTCCGTGCGCTGGTTTGAGTTCGGGGAGTAGAACTGCTGGATCAGATAGGTATTGGCCCCGTGGATCTCGACACCGTCAAAACCAGCCTGAATCGCGCGGCGCACGGCATCGCCAAACTTACCGATCATGCCTTCGACTTCGGCAGTGGTCAGCGCAACCGGCGTCGCGGCACCGTCACGTGGAGCGGCAACTGCGCTTGGCCCTACCGGCGTACGGCCACCGATCAGTTTCGGGTCAACCATACGGCCGCCGTGGTAGATCTGCAGCAGGGCTTTAGAACCCTTAGATTTAATTGCCTCAGCGATTTTCGCCAGCCCGGCGATTTTCTCGTCATTATCAATACCGATCGCACCCGGGAAGGCAAGACCGAGATCGTCGACAAAGCAACACTCAACAATAATGGTGCCAATGCTGCCGGAACGGGCCCGATAGTACTCCACCAGCTCGCTGGTCACCGTACCGTCATAGTAGCCGGTACAGGTTGTCATTGGGGCCATTAACAAACGGTTTTTCAGTTCGGTACCATTCGGTAATGTGAAGGAACTCAGAATGCGTTCGTTAGTGCTCATAATAGAAAACTCCAAACTTTTAAAAATTAAGAATTCGTTATCGGATTGATTTTTTATTTCGTCGTTCTTTGCCGATGTCATGATATTAATATAATGATTTTTTTAGTTTCTAAAGTTATTACGTTAGTTAAAAAACTATTTAATCCCTGCAATAACACAAATAACACATTGGTGTTAGCGAATGTAATTCAGTCATTCACAATAATTTAAAATACGTTAAATAAAAATTGGTAAAACCAATTTCCACACAAATAACAAAACAATTAAAAACAACAATATACAAAACAAAGAAAACATAAATGTTACGAAAATGATAAAACAAACCAATAAAACACGTAATACCCACATACGTCTGAGTGGTTATTAATAAAAGAATAAAAATAACACTGCCATTCTGTTTTTTTGATCGTGATCAATAGTTATGGCATCCAAAAGCGCAATATAAAAACATCATCATTTTTTAATTTAGCGCAATCAAAAATGCGTTAAATCGCTATTACTGAAAATACAAAAGCGCACCTTTAATAACTAAAAAAAGCAAAGAAACTTAAGAAAGCCATTTTGTTTTTCAGTACGACCGAATTTTTGACAACTTAAGACGTGAAACTATGAATACAAAAACTGCTGTAACGCCCCCTGTGGCGAACCAGGCATCAAATGGAAACGCAAAACGTCTGCTGATGATGGCACTGCCCGTCATCGTCGCCGTACTGCTGCTGTTTGTTCCGGTACCAGAAGGGCTGCCTCCTTACGCATGGCACTACTTCGCCATCTTTGTCGGTGTGATCGTTGGTTTGATCTTCGAACCGCTGCCGGGCGCGGTGATTGGCCTGACGGGCGTGGTGGCCATTGCGCTCTGTAGCCAGTGGGTACTGTTCAGCCCCGAACAGCTGGCCGACCCGAAATTCAAGCTGGCCGGTGCCTCTTTTAAATGGGCCGTGAGCGGTTTTGGTAACTCAACCGTTTGGCTGATTTTCGGCGCTTTTATGTTCGCCGCTGGTTATGATAAAACCCGCTTCGGACGCCGTCTGGCGCTGATTCTGGTGAAGTATCTTGGCCGTCGCAGCCTGACGCTCGGTTACGCCATTACCTTCGCAGATTTGCTGCTGGCACCGTTCACGCCGTCCAACACCGCGCGTAGCGGCGGGACCATCTACCCGATTATCGCTAACCTTCCGCCGCTGTATGGTTCAAAACCAAACGATCCCAGCGCGCGTAAAATTGGTTCGTATCTGATGTGGGTGGCGATCACTGCAGCCTGTATTACTAGCTCAATGTTCCTCTCCGCACTCGCGCCGAACCTGCTGGCGCTGGCGCTGGTGAAAAGTACGGTTGGGATTGATATCTCCTGGGGTACCTGGTTCCTCGCCTTCCTGCCGCTGGGCATCCTGCTGATCCTGACCATGCCGCTGCTGGCCTACTGGTTCTACCCGCCAGAAGTCAAAGTGAACAACGAAGTGCCGCTGTGGGCGACCCGTGAGCTGGAAAAACTGGGCAAACTGTCCCGCAACGAAATCCTGCTGCTGGTATTCGTCTGCTGTGCACTGCTGATGTGGATTTTCGCTGCCGCATGGATCGAACCTGCCATGGCTGCCCTGCTCATCGTCGGCCTGATGCTGTGGACCGGCGTGCTGGAGTGGAACGATATCACCGGCAACAAAGCCGCGTGGAACACCTTCGTCTGGTTCGCCACCCTGGTTGCGCTGGCGGATGGCCTCTCGTCTACCGGCTTTATCAGCTGGCTGGGTAAAGAAGGTGGTCTGTTAATGAGCGGTATCTCACCGGGAGTTGCGACCATCGTTCTGCTGCTGGCGTTCTACCTGCTGCACTACCTGTTTGCCAGCACCACCGCGCATACCACCGCGCTGCTGCCAGCGATGCTGACCATCGCCTCCACCATTCCTGGTATGAATATGGAAGTGTTTGTTCTGCTGATGGTGACCTCGCTGGGCGTGATGGGGATCATCACCCCGTACGGTACCGGCCCAAGCCCGATTTACTATGGTAGTGGCTACCTGCCAACCAAAGACTACTGGCGCCTCGGCACCATCTTCGGTGCCATTTTCCTGGCGGCCCTGCTGCTGATTGGTTATCCGTGGATGTCCATGATGTTCTGATTCCTGACCGCCGGGCTCATCCTCCGGCGGTTTTATTTTTGTGGAGCAATACGCTATGTCAAACAAACCGTTTATCTACCAGAACCCCTTCCCTCTCGCGCATGACGACACCGAATACTATCTGCTGACTAAAGAGCACGTCTCCGTTGCCGAGTTCGAGGGTCAGGAGATCCTGAAAGTCGAGCCAGAGGCGCTGACGCTGCTGGCACAGCAGGCTTTCCACGATGCTGCGTTTATGCTGCGTCCTTCTCATCAGAAGCAGGTTGCCGCCATTCTTAACGATCCTGAAGCCAGCCAGAACGACAAGTACGTTGCCCTGCAGTTCCTGCGCAACTCCGAGATTGCCGCCAAAGGCGTGCTGCCAACCTGCCAGGACACCGGAACGGCGATCGTCATGGGGAAAAAAGGCCAGCGCGTCTGGACCGGTGGCGGCGACGAAGCAGCCCTGAGCCAGGGGGTGTATAACACCTACATCGAAGACAACCTGCGCTACTCCCAGAATGCCGCGCTGGATATGTATAAAGAGGTGAATACCGGCACCAACCTACCCGCGCAGATTGATCTCTACAGCGTGGACGGGGACGAATACAAATTCCTGTGCATGGCAAAAGGTGGCGGTTCAGCCAACAAAACCTATCTCTACCAGGAAACCAAAGCGCTGATTACCCCGGCGAAACTGAAAAATTATTTGGTTGAGAAGATGCGTACTCTGGGCACTGCAGCCTGCCCGCCTTACCATATCGCGTTTGTGATTGGCGGTACCTCTGCGGAAAGTACCCTGAAAACCGTGAAACTGGCGTCCACCCGCTATTACGACGCACTGCCAACGGAAGGTAACGAACACGGCCAGGCGTTCCGTGATGTTCAGCTCGGACAGGAACTGCTCCAGGAAGCGCAGAACCTGGGTCTCGGCGCACAGTTTGGCGGTAAATACTTCGCCCACGATATCCGCGTGATCCGCCTGCCACGCCACGGCGCGTCCTGCCCAATCGGCATGGGTGTTTCCTGCTCCGCAGACCGTAATATCAAAGCGAAAATCAACCGCGACGGGATCTGGATTGAAAAACTGGAACACAACCCGGGTCAGTATATTCCTGAATCTCTGCGCCAGCAGGGCGAAGGCGACGTGGTCAGCATCAACCTCAACAAGCCGATGAATGAGATCCTGGCGCAGCTCTCAGCGCACCCGGTCTCTACCCGTCTGTCGCTGAACGGTACTATCATCGTCGCGCGCGATATCGCCCACGCGAAGCTGAAAGAGTTGCTCGACAATGGCGAAGAACTGCCGCAGTACGTGAAAGACCATCCAATCTACTATGCGGGCCCTGCTAAAACGCCGGAAGGCTATGCGTCTGGTTCACTCGGCCCGACCACCGCGGGACGTATGGACTCATATGTGGACTTACTGCAATCCCACGGTGCGAGCATGATCATGCTCGCAAAAGGCAACCGCAGCCAGCAGGTAACGGATGCCTGCCATAAGCACGGCGGCTTCTACCTGGGCAGCATCGGCGGCCCGGCTGCGGTGTTGGCGCAAAACAGTATTAAGAGTCTGGAATGCGTGGCGTATCCTGAACTGGGTATGGAAGCCATCTGGAAAATCGAAGTCGAGAACTTCCCGGCGTTTATCCTGGTGGATGACAAAGGCAACGATTTCTTCCAGCAGATCCAGAACCAACAGTGCAAAGGGTGTTCACAGCGCTGAGCGCTTCCCGGCTTCCAGATGGTGACCATCGTCTGACTAATCCCCCGGCTGCCCACTTCGGTGCGCAGCCTTTTTACGTTCTGCCACTGCACGGCATGAAAATGGGTTGGTAAGAATCCCTGGCCGCAGGCGGAGCCGTCCTTTAGCGCCCAGCCGCTGGAGGCCTCTCTGATGTTTAGCGCCATTGCCCGGGCGCTGCGCTAAATTGCCCCCGCCGGGTAATGAGCGGTTACCCGGCACTTTCTGAAGCGCCCCTCTGCGCCACATCACAAAATCGCAATATCAGAGACTTACAGAATATTGGGGAATAAAAAGCCAACAACTTGTTAAGTTATTGTTGCCATTAATTGTATTTACACAGTGAATGGTATTCATGCAAAAAATGCATCAGCCGATGCGGCATTTGCGCTTATCTATTTCCTCGTCCTGATCCAGTTTTCAGAAACAGACGCGTAAAACGTCAACAATAACTGGAGATAACTATGTTTTCCTCAACCTCACCTGCAACCGTACGGTCTAAGGCGGGCGCGATACTTCGCGTGACGTCCGGCAATTTTCTTGAACAGTTCGATTTCTTTCTTTTCGGCTTCTATGCCACCTACATCGCCCACACGTTCTTCCCGGCGAGCAGTGAATTTGCATCGCTGATGATGACCTTTGCCGTCTTCGGCGCGGGCTTTTTGATGCGGCCCATCGGGGCCATTGTGCTTGGTGCGTATATCGACAAGGTGGGCCGCAGAAAGGGGCTGATCGTCACGCTTTCCATCATGGCGGCGGGGACGTTCCTGATTGTGCTTATCCCCTCTTATCAAAGCATTGGTCTGTGGGCACCGCTGCTGGTGCTGACGGGCCGTCTGCTGCAGGGCTTTTCCGCCGGTGCAGAGCTTGGAGGCGTCTCGGTCTATCTGGCTGAAATCGCCACACCGGGCCGCAAAGGGTTTTACACCAGCTGGCAGTCCGGCAGCCAGCAGGTCGCCATTATGGTCGCCGCGGCGATGGGTTTTGCCCTGAATGCCCTGATGGAGGAGAGCGCCATTCGCGAATGGGGCTGGCGCATCCCGTTCCTGTTCGGCTGTTTAATCGTGCCGTTTATCTTCTTCCTGCGCCGCAAGCTGGAGGAGACGGAAGAGTTCAGCGCGCGCCGCCATCATCTGGAGATGCGTCAGGTCTTTATAACGCTGCTTGGCAACTGGCAGGTGGTGGTCGCAGGCATGCTGATGGTGGCGATGACCACCACCGCGTTCTATCTGATCACCGTCTACGCCCCCACCTTTGGCAAAAAGGTGCTGATGCTCAGCGCCTCGGACAGCCTGCTGGTCACGCTGCTGGTGGCTATCTCTAACTTCGTCTGGCTGCCGGTGGGCGGCGCGCTGTCGGATCGCTTTGGCCGCAAGCCGGTGCTGATTGCCATGACGCTGCTGGCGCTGGCGACCAGCTATCCGGCCCTGACGCTGCTGGCGAGCGCCCCCAGTTTCTCCATGATGCTGAGCGTACTGCTGTGGCTCTCCTTCCTCTACGGCCTTTATAACGGCGCGATGATCCCGGCCCTGACGGAGATTATGCCTGCCGAAGTGCGCGTGGCGGGCTTCTCTCTGGCTTACAGCCTGGCAACGGCGGTCTTTGGCGGCTTTACCCCGGTAATGTCCACCGCGCTGATTGAATACACCGGTGACAAAGCCTCGCCTGGCTACTGGATGAGTTTCGCTGCCGTGTGTGCCCTGCTGGCCACGCTCTACCTCTACCGCCGCCGTGCGGTATCGCTGCAAAACACCGTCAAGTCACAGGAGGCTGTATGAAACGCACTTATCGCTATACCGCCAGCGCGCTGGTGCTGACGTTCATGAGCGCCAATGCCTGTGCTCAGGACGTGACGGTCATGATCTCAGGCGGCTTCAAAGCCGCCCTGGAAAAGCTGGCCCCGGAATATGAACACCAGACCGGGGATAAAATCGTGATCATCCCCGGCCCCTCAATGGGCACGACGCCGCAGGCGATCCCAAACCGCCTGGCGCGCGGCGAGAAAGCCGACGTGGTGATTATGGTGGGCGATGCGCTGGAGAAGCTCGAAAAAGCCAGCCAGACCCAGCCGGGTTCGCGAACTGAACTCGCGGACTCTCCCGTTGGCATGGTGGTGAAAAAAGGTGCGGATGTTCCTGATATCAGCAGCGAGGCGACCCTGCGTAACGCGCTGCTGCAGGCCAGCTCCATTGCCTACTCTGACAGCGCCAGCGGCAGGTATGTCAGCCAGGCGTTGTTCAAAAAGCTGGGGATTGAAAAGGAAGTGGCGGGCAAAGCGACAATGGTCGAGCGTATCCCGGTCGCCTCAGAAGTGGCGAAAGGAAAATACGCCGTGGGCTTCCAGCAGGTCAGCGAGCTGCTGCCGGTTCAGGGCGTTACCTTTATCGGGAAAATCCCTGATAGTCTGCAGTACATCACGCGCTTCGCGGGTGCGGTCACCCGCCATGCCGAACATCCCGCGGAGGGGAAAGCGCTGCTGACCTATCTCGCCTCACCGCCCTCAAGGGCCGTCATCAAGGAGACGGGGATGATCCCCGTTACGTCCGGCGATACTGCTCGGTGATCTGCTTTTCCAGTTCAGCCGCTATGTAAGACTGGATGCGCCCCCGGCGCCGGATAAGCCCCACGGTGCGTTTCACTTCCGGCGCCACCAGCGGCAGATGGGTCAGCAGCGTATGCTCTGACGTCGGCATCGACATGGCGGGAACGGCAGCAATGCCAATCCCCGCCTCTACCATACCAAGCATCGTGGTGACGTGACGGGTTTCACAGACGCTGGGGCGCTCGGGAACAATATCTCCCAGCATCCGATCGAGCAGGTTACGGTTACCTGACGTTTTATCGAGAGAGATATAATCCTGCTGATAAAACGCCTGCCACGTCAGGTGACTTTTTTGTGCCAGCGGGTGATCCTTTCTGCACGCCGCGACATAAACATCCTCCACCAGCGGAAAAAATTCGATGTCAGGCGGCAAGTTTCCTGCGAAGCAGATACCAAAATCCGCCTGGCTTCGGGCCACGGCGTCAATCACATTTCCTGCACTGCTATCGATGAGCTTAATGCGAACGCGGGAATAGCGAGACTGAAAACGACGAATCACGTCAGGCATAAAATAACAGGCCGCTGAGGGTACCGTGGCGACCGTGATAAGCCCTGTCCGTTCTTCACTGACTTTATCAACATCAGCCAGCATTGACTCTACGCTGTCGAGCAGCTGAGCGGATCGTTCAGCAAAGTTTTGCCCGTATAGGGTTAAGGCCACGCGGCGGGTGGTACGATCGAACAGCCGGTTTCCCAGCGCGGCTTCCAGCTTTTCAATCCTGCGGCTCAGCGCCGACTGGGATAAGCAGATAGATTCAGCAGCGACACGGAAGTTACCGTATTCCACTAACGCTCTGAAAGCATAGAGATCGTTAAGGTCAAAATTCACGGGCATGGCGTCTGGATGTCCTGTCAGGGAATACGCAACAAAGTCAAAAATAATAGCGTCTTATTGACCTACCGCAACCGGTGAGGTGTTGAAATTCAGATTAGCGTTCGTTGTAGTCAAGGTAACGATGGTTTCTCTTTGTCGGTGAATTCACTGAGACTACAGACAAGGCCACGACAGACTTCACAAAATGAAGGTGATGCCCGCAAACCGCTACCCACCACTACGTACGAATGATAGTTTATTCAGGCTGGAATTGTCGCAGCGAGCGATTTTCTGGCATCTTAACCGAACCTGACTTTCCCATTTTTGTTCAAGTGACGAGTTTGCGAGCAAAGCGATGATAAAGTGGCCCTGGAAAACGAATGAGGCTGGCCGGGATGTGGCGCTGCCATGGGATGACGCGCTGACGATCCCTGTTCTGGCTAATCTAAACCCGGATGAACAATCGAAACTGGTTCAGCTAGCGGATCGTTTTTTGCAGCAAAAACGCCTGGTCCCGCTGCAGGGATTCGAACTAGACCCGCTGAAAAACGCGCGTATCGCCCTGTTGTTTTGCCTGCCGGTTCTTGAACTGGGTATCGAGTGGCTGGACGGTTTCCACGAAGTGCTTATCTATCCCGCGCCGTTTGTTGTCGATGACGAATGGCAGGACGATATCGGGCTGGTGCACAACCAGCGCGTGGTACAGTCCGGACAAAGCTGGCAGCAAGGACCGATTATCCTCAACTGGCTCGATATTCAGGACTCGTTCGATGCGTCAGGTTTTAATCTGATTATTCACGAGGTGGCGCATAAGCTCGATACCCGCAATGGCGATCGCGCCAGCGGCGTGCCATTGATTCCGCTTCGTGAGGTTGCGGGATGGGAGCACGACCTGCATGCCGCGATGGATAATATCCAGGATGAAATAGACCTGGTGGGGGAAAGCGCAGCCAGCATTGACGCCTATGCGGCGACCGATCCCGCAGAGTGCTTTGCGGTACTCTCTGAATACTTCTTCAGCGCACCAGAACTCTTCGCCCCCCGATTCCCGGCACTGTGGCAGCGATTCTGCCAGTTTTACCAGCAAGATCCCCTGCAGCGTTTACGGCAGAATGAGGATGCTGGCGGCCATTCTCCCCGCCAGGTCCATTAATTTTTTTCAGCAAGGGGACGCTCAGTTGATCGCACCCCTATGCTGAGCACTAAAAACATCAATGCCATGCCTAATGCAGCCATCGTTAAAAACTGTTCACCGTAAAAACGTGTCACTACAGGTACCAGCAGCGCGCTAACACCGTAGCCTAATGTGTGGCTGGTGGCGATCGCTCCCGCCCCTTTGCCCGTGGTTAGCCGATCGTTAAGCAGTAGCTGATATCCCGGTGTTGCCATGGCTGCCCCGAGCGACGTAATGACAATCCCCACGTAGAAAAGAGCCAGACCCGCCACAGACATCAACCCAAGCCCCACTACCATCAATACCGCGGCCATGCAGAGCAGTGTCACCGGGCTGAAATATTGCGGGCGGACCACCAGAAACTGCGCCGCGAGCGTGGCCAGCGCGGCCAGGCTCAGCAGGAGAGCAACATGATGGCTGATGTCCCGGGCGTTACCCTCCAGCAGCGGGCTAAGATGCGGTGACAGGCCAAGCTGCATTAAACTCACCAGGGCCGCCAGCAGCAGCGCCAATAACAGGAACGGCAGCATTGAAGCCCGCAAACGTGTCGACTGATGCGCCACTGGCGGTAACGGTGGGTCCGCCACTTCGCGAAGCACTAGCAGCAAAGCGATGAAAGGCGCAATCGCCATCAGCCAGAGCGGTGCTACCGGATTGACGCTGAGCATCAGCGCCGCCAGCGGTGGCCCAAGCAAACGACCACAACTCAGGCCGGAGCTAATTGTCGCCAGTGCGGTCATTCTTTTTTCCAGCCCCGCGCGCTGGATAGCCCACGTCTGAGCAGCAGGCACCAGACCTGAGACCGTCAGACCATAGAGCGTGCGCGAGAGAACCAACCCCGTCAGGCCCCAGACCTTATCCAGCATCCCGGCCGCCATCGCCCAGACCACCAGCGACATCACCCCGAAACTGACCAGATAGCCACTCAGCGAGGCCAGCATCACGACCTTACAGCCATGTCGCTCGCTCTGGCGTCCCCACCAGGGCGATGCGGGTAAAAAGAGCATGGATCCGAACATCAACAGCCCGGCCCAGACCGAAAGCGAAAGCCCTGTCTGGGTGACCAATTGCGGAAGCATGACCAGCAAACCGTTTTGCCCAATCCCTAATAAACCTGCACATAACGCCAGGGGCCAGTTGGCTTTTGGGGTGACGTTTTCCGTCAACGTTTCAGAGTCAGTGCGCATGAGAATGTGAACATAGTGTCAATAAATGTGTGGAAATCATGAAGTTTATGAAAACAAATATTGCAAAAATGGTTGCGACTGTAAACAGAATGAATATCATAACGAGAATTATTATCAATCATGGAATGAGGTTCATCTATGCGTACTCTGCCCCGCTCCGCCGGTACAGACGTTGCGGCCCAGTGTTTTTTAAACGCCCTGTTGCGTGAAACGAAGGACTGGCACTATCACTCCGCAACCTCTGCGGATGAGTTATCGCACATACATATTCCGCTTTCTCCAGCCCAGGCTCTTCGGGTTCCGGTACGGTATTTTTCCCCGACCCAGCATCATCAGTACTGTTTCCCGGCAACGCTTATCCAAAGTGACAATGACAGTAGTGACGCCGTCACATTCCACCAACTGATTGATTTAATTCTTGAAAAACCGTCAATAAAAGGTTCACTGGATGCCGATACGCTGGCGCGTTTTAAGCAACGCGCCCTTGAAAGCCATGCGCACACCTGGCAGGCGATTGATTTGCGCCACAGCTGGCCAACCCTGCGCGATAAGCCACTAAACTTTGCCGAAGCGGAACAGGCGCTGCTGGTCGGCCATGCATTCCACCCTGCGCCAAAGTCGCACGAGCCGTTTAACGAAACCGAGGCGCGTCGCTATTTACCCGATTTCGCTTCTCGCTTCCCGCTGCGCTGGTTCGCCGTTGAGAACACGCTTATTGCCGGTGACAGCCTGAATGTTTCCCTGCGCGAACGTTTACTGCGCTTTGCAGCCCAGAGCGCCCCTGAACTTCTCGGCCACTTCACCGACACCCGCTGGCTGCTGCCTATGCATCCGTGGCAGGCGGAGTACCTGCTCGGCCAGGAGTGGTGCCAGCGGCTGGTGACCAACGGTTCACTGCAGGACCTGGGTGAAGCGGGCGCACAGTGGCTGCCAACCAGCTCTTCACGCTCGCTGTACAGCGAAACCAACAGCGACATGATTAAGTTTTCCCTCAGCGTGCGCCTGACCAACTCCGTGCGCACGCTGTCGGTGAAAGAAGTTAAGCGCGGGATGCGTCTGGCTCGTCTGGCTAAAACCGAACGCTGGCAAGATCTACAGGCGCGCTACCCGACCATGCGCGTGATGCAGGAAGATGGCTGGGCGGGGCTGCGCGACGAAAACGGCGTGATTCAGGAAGAGAGCCTGATGGCCCTGCGCGTCAATCTGCTGTTTGATACTCCGGATACGCAAACCAATGTGCTGGTGAGCCTGACGCAGGCCGCCCCAGACGGCGGCGACAGCCTGCTTGCCGCTGCGGTGCGTCGTCTGAGTGAGCGCCTGGATTTACCGCTCGCCCGGGCCGCGCGCTGCTGGCTGGACGCCTATTGCGACCGCGTATTACTTCCGCTGTTCAGTGCCGAAGCCGATTACGGTCTGGTCCTGTTGGCACACCAGCAAAACATTCTCGTTGAGATGCAGCAGGATTTCCCCGTCGGGCTTATCTACCGCGACTGCCAGGGCAGCGCCTGGACCGAAGGAGCCGACGCATGGCTGAAAGAGGCGGGCGAAACTGATGTGGAAAACCGCTTCGGTGAGAGCCAGCTGCTGCGCTACTTCCCTTACTACCTGTTGTTGAACTCTACCCTTGCCGTCACCGCAGCCCTCGCCGCCGCTGGTTTCGACAGCGAAGAAAACCTGATGACACGCGTGCGTGACGCGCTGGCCGACCTGCGCGCTACGGCGAAGCAGACCCGCTGTCTCGACTACGTGCTCGACAGCCCGACCTGGAACTGCAAAGGCAACTTTTTCTGCTATTTGCACGATCGCAACGAAAACACGATTGCAGACCCGGCAGTGATCTATTTCGACTTTAGCAACCCGTTTTACAAGGAGAAGGTGTGATGGCTAACGCGAACATCGTTCATTCCGGCTACGGCTTTCGTTGCACCGCAACTGACACGCCCCTGCCGCTGACGTTGGGTCTCGACGGTAGCGCGGTGCTGGAGCGCCTGCGCGATATCCCGGACGGCTGGCTGGCTGAAGCGCTGGATCAGCTGTTTGTCGCCGCGCCTGCCCTCAGCGGGATCACCCTCCCCTGGGCTACCTGGAAGGATGAACCGCAGGCACAGGCACTGTTTAACCACGCGTGTGGCGATTATCTGGCGCGCGAAACTTTCTGGCAGCTGCCGCTGTGGCTGAAAGGTGAACGCCCCCTGGCCAGCGGCGGTATGCAGTTTGATGAGAGCCGTCAGCTGTACTTCCCGCTGCGTCCTCACCGCCCGCAGGGCGAGGTATACCGCCGTTATGACCCACAAATCAAGCGCACCCTCAGCTTCCGCGTGGCCGACGTGGCGCTGGACGGCGAACGCTTCACCCACTGGATGAATAACCCGCGCGTCAATGCCTTCTGGGAGATGGCCGGACCGCAGGCCGAGCAGGAAAACTACCTGCGTCGTCAGCTCGACTCGACCTATTGCTACCCGGTTATCGGCTGTTTCGACGACCAGCCGTTCGGCTATTTTGAACTCTACTGGGCTCCAGAAGACCGTATTGGTCGCCACTACCGCTGGCAGCCATTTGACCGTGGGCTGCACATGCTGGTGGGCGAAGAGAACTGGCGTGGTGCGCAATACATCCGTAGCTGGCTGCGCGGCCTTAGCCACTATCTGTATCTCGATGAACCGCGCACCACGCGCATTGTCGCCGAGCCGCGCTTCGACAACCAGCGCCTGTTCCGCCATCTGGCGTCTGCCGGTTTTGATACCGTGAAAGAGTTCGACTTCCCGCATAAACGTTCGCGCCTCATCATGAGCCAGCGTCATCGCTTCTTCAGCGAGGTGGGACTGTGAACGCACTGTGGCAAAAAGTGAACCACGAGATGGTGGCGAAGATCCTCGCCGAGCTGGAATACGAACGCACCCTGCGCGCTCATTCTCTGGCCGCCGACAGGTGGCAAATCACCATGGGGGCGGAGAGCTGGCAGTTTCATGCCACGCGCGGGATCTGGGGCTGGCTGCATATCGATCCAAATAGCCTGACCACCGCCAGCGGTGCCGCCGTGGAAGCGGAAAGCGCGCTGCTACAGCTGGCGACGGTGCTGGAGATGAGCGATGCGCAAACGGCGGAGCATCTGGAAGATCTCTACGCGACGTTGCGGGGCGATATTCAGCTTTTACAGGCGCGTGAAACGCTGGATGCCGACGCGCTCATTCATCTCGACCCGGATGAATTGCAGTGCCTGATGAGCGGTCATCCTAAGTTTATTTTTAACAAAGGACGCCGCGGATGGGGTCTGGATGCACTGCGCCAGTACGCCCCGGAATACCGCGGGCGTTTTCGCCTGCACTGGGTTGCCGTTCAACGTGAGCATCTGGTCTGGAGCAGCGACGCCGATTGCGATATCAACACCCTGCTGGCCAGCACCATGGACAATGCCGAGCGCGCGCGGTTTGACGCGCGCTGGCAGAAGCTGGGTCTGGACGACAACTGGCTACCTGTGCCACTGCATCCGTGGCAGTGGCAGCAAAAAATTGCCATTCATTTCCTGGCGCAGCTCGCGCGTGGTGAGATGGTGGAACTGGGGGAATTTGGCGATGAGTATCTGGCGCAACAATCTCTGCGCACGCTGACCAACGCCAGCCGTCGCGCGCGGTATGACATCAAGCTGCCGCTGACCATCTACAACACCTCCTGCTATCGCGGCATTCCGGGCAAGTACATTGCCGCCGGGCCGCTGGCTTCGCGCTGGCTGCAGCAGCAGTTCGCCACCGACGCCACGCTTACCCGCTCAGGCGCGCAGGTGCTTGGCGAACCCGCAGCCGGGTATCTGTCGCATCCGGGTTATGCCGCCTTGCCGAAAGCGCCCTATCGCTATCAGGAAATGCTGGGCGTGATCTGGCGCGAAAATCCGTCGTGTTATCTGCAGGACGGTGAACAGGCGGTGCTGATGGCGGCGCTGATGGAAACCGACAACGCAGGGCGCCCGCTGATCGACGCGTGGATTAAACGCTCGGGCTTAAGCGCCGAAGCGTGGCTGGAAAAACTGTTTGAGGCAACGGTGATCCCGTTTTATCACCTGCTCTGCCGCTACGGCGTGGCGCTGATCGCCCACGGCCAGAACGTGACGCTGGTGATGAAAGACTCTATTCCGCAGCGCATCCTGCTGAAAGATTTCCAGGGCGACATGCGTCTGGTGGATGAAGACTTCCCGCAGGCGGAAAGCCTGCCGGAACAGGTGAAAGCCGTGACGGCACGCCTGAGCGCGGATTACATCATCCATGACCTTCAAACCGGCAACTTTGTCACGGTGCTGCGCTTTATCTCGCGTCTCACCCAGCAAAGCGGCATCAGCGAAACGCGTTTCTATCAGATCCTGGCCGGAGAGCTGCGCCAGTATATGGCGGCTCACCCGGATCTTGCTGAGCGGTTCGCGAAATTCGACCTGTTCAAACCGCAAATTATTCGCGTGATCCTCAACCCGGTCAAACTGACCTTCTCCGAACACGACGGCGGCAGCCGCATGCTGCCGAACTATGTCACCGACCTTGATAACCCTCTTTTTCTGGCCTCCCGGGAGTCAGCACAATGAAAACCTATGATTTCATCGGCATTGGTATTGGCCCGTTTAACCTCAGCATCGCCGCGCTGGCGGAAGGGCTGGACGGTTTTAGCTCGCTGTTCCTTGAGCGCAAGCCGCATTTTTCCTGGCACCCTGGCATGATGGTGCCGGACTGCCATATGCAAACCAGCTTCCTCAAGGATCTGGTCAGTGCCGTCGAGCCTACCAACCGACATAGTTTTCTCAACTACCTGGTACAGCGTAAAAAGTTCTACCGCTTTCTGACCACCGAGCAGCGCACCGTTTCTCGTGAGGAATTTGCCGATTACCTGTGCTGGGCGGCGGAAAACCTCACCAACCTGTCATTCAGCCAGCAGGTACAGCAGGTGAGTTTTGATGAGAAAAACGGCCTGTTTGAGGTGGTCACTCAGCGTGACCGCTTCCTGGCACGCCATGTCTGCGTGGGGATTGGCAAACAGATCAATCTTCCTGACTGCGTCACAACTCAGGACGATACCTGCTTCCACGCCAGCGAGATGATGCTGCGCACGCCGGATCTCGCGGGCAAGCGCGTCACTGTTGTCGGTGGCGGCCAGAGCGGTGCCGACCTGTTTTTGAATATTTTCCGTGGCGAGTGGGGCCAACCGTTGAGCCTGAACTGGGTATCGCGACGTAATAACTACAACGCCCTGGATGAAGCCGCTTTTGCCAACGAGTACTTCACGCCGGAGTACGTGGACAGCTTCTCCACGCTCGGTGAAGAGGCGCGTCGCCAGATGCTGCACGAGCAGAAGATGACCTCCGACGGTATCACCACCGAGTCTCTGCTGGCGATTTATCGCGCCATGTACCACCGCTTCGAAGTGCTGCGTGAAAAACCCTGGGCGCATCTTTTGCCGTCCCGCTCGGTGACCGAGCTTACGAGGCTGCAAAGCGGGCAGCGCCTGGCAATACAGCATCATCTCGACGGCGGACGCGAACAGCTGGAGACCGATGTGGTGATCTTCGCCACCGGTTACCGCAGCGTACAGCCTGCTTTTCTCGCCCCACTGTCTCACCGCCTCCATCTGGATACGGACGAAGCCTTCTGCATTAACAACGATTTCACCCTCGAATGGGACGGCCCGCAGAGCAACCGCCTGTTTGCCGTGAATGCCGGGATGCACCGTCTCGGTATTGCTGAACCCCAGCTCAGCCTGATGGCCTGGCGTGCCGCACGAATTTTGAATCGCGCACATGCTGACGAGCCGTTTGAGTTGGCTACCTCCCCTAGCGTGATCCACTGGCGTACCACCACCAGCCCGGAAAGCAGCCAGGTTTTTAAATCGTTATCAAAAACGACTGAGTACTGACACACACAATCAGGATCGACATAACAATGAAACGTTCTCATCTTTGGGTTTTAAATCCTTGTTTGCTTGCAATGCTTTCTACCTCTGCGTGGGCGGAAGAACAAAAGGAAGAAAATATCGTTGTCTCCGCCAGCCGTGCGCATCGCAGCGTGGCGGAGATGGCGCAGACCACCTGGGTCATTGAGCGGGCTGAAATTGAGCAGCAGGTTCAGGGCGGAAAAGAGATTAAAGAGGTACTGGCACAGCTGATCCCGGGTATGGACGTCAGCAGCCAGGGACGCACCAACTACGGTATGAACCTGCGCGGCCGTTCGATGATGGTTATGGTCGACGGCGTACGCCTGAACTCGTCCCGCAGCGACAGCCGACAACTGGACTCTATCGATCCGTTCAACATCGATCGTATTGAAGTGATCTCCGGCGCCACCTCGCTCTACGGCGGCGGCAGCACCGGCGGCCTGGTGAACATCGTCACCAAAAAAGGCCAGCCGGAGACCGAAGTTGAGTTCCAGACCGGAACAAAAAGTGGCTTTAACAGCCATAACGACCACGATGAAAACGTGTCGGCAGCCGTCAGCGGGGGCAACGACAATGCTTCCGGTCGCCTGTCGGTCTCCTATCAGCGCTACGGTGGCTGGTACGACGGCAAAGGCAACGAGGTGATCATTGATAACACCCAGACCGGCTTACAGTATTCAGACCGTATTGACGTGATGGGGACAGGCACCATCAACATCGACGATCGCCAGCAATTGCAGCTGACGACGCAGTACTACAAAAGTGAGTCAGACGGTAAGCATGGGCTGTATCTCGGGAAGAACTTCTCGGCGGTAACGGGAGATGCTGACGCGTACAACAAAGGGAATCTCGACTCTGACCGCGTGCCGGGTACCGAGCGCCATCTGATCAACCTGCAGTACTCCAATACCGATTTCCTGGGCCAGGATCTGGTTGCGCAGATTTACTATCGTGACGAGAGCCTGACCTATTATCCGTTCCCGACCCTGACCAAAGGTGTGGTGACCAGTATCGGCGCCTCTCAGCAGAAAACCGATTTTTACGGCGGTAAGCTGACGCTGAACAGCAAGCCAGTGGATGATTTGAACCTTACCTGGGGTGTCGACGCCGACCACGAAACCTTCGATGCCAACCAGCAGTTCTTCAACCTGAGCAAAGCCGCGGCGAGTGGCGGCATGGAGCTGGACAATGCGTATAACGTAGGTCGTTACCCGGGTTACAGCATCACCAACCTCGCCCCGTTCCTGCAGGCCAGCTACGATATTGACGCCATCACCCTGAGTGGCGGCGTGCGTTACCAGTACACCGAAAACAAAGTAGATGACTTTGTGGGTTACGCGCAGCAGCAGGCTATCGCCACTGGCAAAGCCACCTCCGCAGACGCGGTGCCGGGCGGGAAAACCGATTACAACAACTTCCTGTTTAACGCCGGGATCCTCGGTCGCCTGACCGAGCAGCAGCAGGTGTGGTTTAACTTCTCGCAGGGCTTTGAAATTCCTGACCTGGCGAAGTACTACGGTGCCGGCACCTATCAGCTCAGCAATGGTCACTATCGCCTGCTGAATAGCGTGAACGTGAACGACTCAAAACTGGACGGTATCAAGGTTAACGCTTACGAGCTGGGCTGGCGCTACACCGGCGATAACCTGCGCACGCAGGTCGCGGCCTACTACTCGCTCTCGGATAAAACCATCACCATTAACAAGACGGACATGACCATCAACCTGGAAGACGACAAACGTCGTATCTATGGGGTGGAAGGTCAGGTGGACTATTTCTTCACCGACAGCGACTGGAGCACGGGCGCGAACTTTAACGCCATCAAGTCTGAAACCCGTGAAAACGGTAAATGGGAGAAGCTGACGGTTGACAGCGCCAGCCCGTCGAAAGCCAGCGCATGGGTCAACTGGGCACCGGGCGACTGGACCTTGCGAGTACAGAGCACGCAGACCTTTGACGTCTCTGACTCCGACGGCAAGAAGATCGATGGCTATAACACGGTCGACTTCCTGGGCAGCTACGCCCTGCCGGTGGGTAAAGTCAGCTTCAGCGTGGAAAATCTGCTGGACAAAGACTACACCACCGCCTGGGGCCAGCGCGCGCCGGGGCTGTATAGCCCAACCTACGGTGCACCGGGCCTTTATACCTACAAGGGCCGTGGACGCACGTTTGGTCTGAACTACTCCGTACTGTTCTAATACCGCGCGCCGCCTGCGGGCGGCGCATTTTGCTGTGTAATTTCGAAGCAAATTTACTATAAAATCAGCGATTTGCTGAAATTGTCGGCAAACGAACGAAAAGTGCGTTTTCACCCTTTGACAAGGCGTACCGAGGTCGCTACTATGCGCCTCGTTCACACGATTCCTCTGTAGTTCAGTCGGTAGAACGGCGGACTGTTAATCCGTATGTCACTGGTTCGAGTCCAGTCAGAGGAGCCAAATTTGAAAAGCCTGCTTTTAAAGCAGGCTTTTTGCTTTTCTACGTCTCTGATGTTAACTCAGAATCGCATCCAGCCTGGCAATCACTTCATTTACCACGGCGTCAGGTATGCGTTCCAGTCGCATGCCGTTCCGGGCCGCCATATCAATGGTTCTGGGCTGATCGCAGCGAATAACGCCCATTGTTTTTGTCCCCGCCCCTTCCAGTGAAACGGTGAAACCTGCTGTACGAGCAAAGTTACCGCCGCTGGTGACGGGAACCACTACCGGTAGCCGGGTCAGCTTATTAAACGATGCCTTAGATACGATGAGTACCGGGCGTTTTCCACTTTGCTCGTGACCAGCAATCGGATCCAGTGAAACAAGCCAGATTTCCCCTCTGTCCATTTACAGGTTCTCCTTACCCACCGCAGGCACATCAATCCATTCCCGATCCTCTTCGCTCATTTCAGCATGCGGATCGCACTGCGCCAGCAGCTCCTCAAGGGAATAATGAGGCCGTTTCTGGGGTTCAATAATCAGGCAACCATTATTAATGGTCATGCCGACTTCGCTGTCCGTCGACAGTTCCAGCGTTTTCAGCACGGCGGGAGGAACCGCCAGCATGATGGATCCGCCAACCTTTTTCAGGCGAGTTGTATACATAGCACACCTCCGAATATTATATTTTAATATAACATCCATGGAGGTAGGTGTACAATTAGTCATCAGATTCAGGGTGATTTCCTTTTCGTAATTAAGTGGGCAGAAAGCTGTTATCCCTCGAAGGGCAGCGCAGGTGGGAACGAAGTGCGTCACTAAGAAGGCAGATAATAGAAAACTGTTTTTGCGGTTTAAAGGATTATGCCGGATAGGATAAACGAAATGCGAGGCGGCTTCCGGATCGGAGCTGCGCCCGCAGTCTTATCTTTCGACCGGCGGAAAGACCCGTAACGCTAAGGCAGCCTGGCAATCACCTTAATCTCAAACTGAAATCCGTACAGCCACGTCACGCCGATCCCCGTCAACGTAGGGTAAGGCGCTTCCCCCCAATATTCTGGAAGGATACTCCAGATAGCGTCGAGGTTTGACTCGGGATCGACGACAAAGAGGGTAACATCAACCACGTCAGCGAACGTGCAGCCCGCAGCCGTAAGAACAGCATTAAGGTTATCGAATGCCAGCCGGATCTGAGCTTCTAGATCCTCTTCTGGCGAACCATCCTCCCGGCTACCAACCTGCCCCGAAACAAACAGAAAACCGTTGGATTTGATGGCAGGTGAATAGCGATTGCGCTCATAGAGCGCCTGGCGTCCGAAGGGAAAAACGGCTTCGCGTGTTGTCATGTTTGTACCTTTGTAATGGGGCGAAATCTGCCCGGTGAACATAAAGACACTTTACAGGTGTAGGATCGGGCGGATAAACAAGCGACTTTGTCCAACATTGTTTGTAATATCCAAACAATCGGTGAAAAGAGAGGACAAGGAATGGACCGTTTCGATGCGATGCGCGCCTTTGCTGCGTGGTGGAGGCAGGCAGTTTCACAAAGGCTGCCCAAACGCTTCATATGAGCAAAATCACGATGACACAGCTTATTCAGCAGCTTGAAACGCGCCTGCGCGTCAAGCTGCTCCATCGCACCACCCGCAGGCTCGGTGTCACTCCTGATGGCGCGGTCTACTACGAGCGCGTCATCCGTCTGCTGGCGGATATGGAAGATGCTGAAAACAGCCTGTCCAGTTCGGCGATGACGCCCAGGGGACGGCTACGGATAGATGTGCCCACTCCTCTCGCCCGTCTGGTGCTGGTACCCGCGCTACCGTCTTTTCACGCACGCTACCCTGATATTCAGTTCGACATGGGCGTGAGCGACCGGGTGGTGGATCTGATCGGCGACAACGTGGATTGCGTCCTTCGCGGTGGCGAAATCAACGATCAGTCCCTGATCGCACGCCATGTCGGCGATTTGCAAATGGGTGTTTACGTCGCACCGAGTTATGTGGAACGCCTTGGCGCCCCTACGCATCCGCGAGAGCTGGAAAACACCGACCATCGCATAGTGGGATTCTTGTCCTCACGCACCGGTAAGATTGATCCTCTGGTTCTGCACGGTGAGAGTGAACATATTGAAATAAACTGCAGCTATGTGCTTGCAGTGGATGATGGCAACGCTTACCTCGAAGCAGGGCTCGCGGGATTAGGCGTGATTGCGCTGCCAGTCTATATGGCTGCGGCACATCAGGCTGCCGGCTCTTTGATTCCGTTGTTTACACAATGGCGTATCAGTCCAATGCCCCTGCACCTGGCGTTTCCGCCGAACCGCCATGTCAACGCTAAACTGCGCGTTTTTATTGACTGGATCGTTGAATTGATGCAGCAACATGTCCCTAACTCCAATAATAAGTAACGACATTCCAGCCATTCGTTCATCAACATCGATTAGCGATCATTCTGGTGGTCTCGACAAGCAACGTTCCCATTAATTGACGTGCTATCGGGTTATTTTCCTCCCGCTTGTCCTGTTATGTATTCCACTACTAAATATAATCATTAATATCAATAACACATAACTATCATTCAGCAACAATTGATCGACAAAAACTATTAATTGCATTCCGTGTGACATTCCTCACAAAACGGGGTTGCTTAACTTTTATTATTTACTGCATAGCAAAAACATATCGTTCGGTCAGGAAAAAATAATCTCATCACGAGGTAAAGTTTTTAACTTATCCAACCTATGGAGGTAATTGTTTTGCCATGGAAAGACCCATCATCAAATGCATTTTTTAGCTGGATTTACATAATATTATTCGGCGCGTGGGGAGGTCTTGTTAGATATCTCCTTGACGTTAAGTCTGGGCAGTCAGGAAGAAATTTATTTTCGGCAGTAGCACAAATTATTGTGTCAGGATTCACCGGTGTACTTGCTGGATTGATGTCACAAAGCCTGGGAACTGTATTTCATACCTCGCTTGCCGTCAGCGGTATATCAGGTGCAATGGGTGTTGTTGCTCTTAATTATTACTGGAAAAAAATCTCTGGAGATAGTAATGATAAATCATGAGTTTAGTAAAACGACTGAAAAAAAACTTAAAGGCGTACATAAAGATCTTTCTGAGGTGATGAGAAAAGCATTGAAATTATCACCTATTGATTTTGGTATTTCAGAAGGGGTAAAAAACCAGAAACGGCAGCTTGAGCTATTGGCAGCAGGAAAATCATTAACGTCAAAAAGCAGGCATTTAACAGGACACGCCGTAGATGTATTCGCCGTCATAAACGGCGCCGCATCATGGGAGTTTAAACATTATCAGACAATTGCAACGGCGGTGTTTCAGGCCGCTAAGGAGTTGTCTGTTGATGTTGAGTGGGGCGGCAACTGGACGGAAATAAAGGATGGCGTTCATTTTCAACTCTCACGAAAGATGTACCCTGAATAGTATCTCTACTGTATAGCAGTTCTATTCCCACAGATATTCCAGCACACCGGTATTTGCGGATGATTAACGACATCCCTGTTTACTAAGCCATTTTATAAGAGGAGGATTATAGTACATATTTGTTTTTAATTACCACAGCAAAAAAAGCAGACGCAGACATTTTAATGCTCATTATTTCTATTGGCGAAGCCTTGCTGCGCTGACAAGAACCGTATTTAGATTTTACTTAACGAAACCATAAGGAATACAATTATGACTATTACATTTATTAAAACTGAACTTGCTCCGGCCGACAATCAGCTCGCGGCCTATATTTATTTTACTACAGATACGCCAGTGAGCTATTCTTACACTGTTTCAAAACGAACAACCAGCCCAACCAGCGTTGATTTCACCTATACATCTGATCTGATTTATGGTGTTTCTCAGAGCATAAAAATCCCTGTCATTGGCCTTTATGCGCAATATGCAAACGACGTCCAGGTCGTGTTTAAGGATGAAACCGGGGCTGAGGTTTTCAGTCAATCAATCCCTGTAAGCACGGTAGATCAGGTTTATGATAAATCCGTTATTTTCCACCTCGATATTGAACAAACAGATCCTGCTCTGTTCACATCTGTATGGGGAAACAGTTGGTTAATGCAATCGACTGGTCGCGGTTACGACCGAAATGGTGACCTGCGTTTTAACTTTTTATCAGTTTATCATCTCCAGCCGTTAAGAATTCACAATGGTTATATCTATACGGGTAGCGATGAAGATATGTCGTGGTATGGTCGTCGCTTTTTCAAAATTGACATTCTCGGTAATGTCATCTTTGAATTCGACATGCGTGATTCTGACGGCAATCATTATTCAAACACCCATGATTTAGTCTGGGATTCAGCGGGTGATATCTATATGTTTGGTAACGATGTTCCTAACCGGATAACCAATACGCGAGGACAAGATTCACTGGTTATGAAATTTAACGACCGGACCGGGAAAATGATTTGGGCAAAAAACTATACCAGCGAGTATAGCGGTACTCAAATCTTAAATAACAGCACGCCTAATGATATTCATTTGAACTCGCTTTCATGGATTGCAGGCAGTCCAAATAATGAGGAGGCGGTTATTGTTCATTCCCGTTCAACGAGTACAACTTATGGTATCTCCATCGTTGACGGCAGAATCTTGTGGGCGATCGACACAGGTAATTTCAACCGGCTTTGTTGAATAAATCAGATTTCGGGTAAGTCTCCCCCCGTAGCGGGTTGTGTTTTCAGGCAATACGCACGCTTTCAGGCATACCTGCTTTCGTCATTTTGTTCAGCGCTCGTACCAGGGCCATAGCCTCTGCAACCTGACCATCGTAGTCACGCAGTGTCAGTGAACCTCCGAACAGCTGTTTTACCCGGTACATCGCCGTTTCCGCTATCGAGCGACGGTTATAATCTGTTGTCCATTTCCACCGCGCATTACTCCCGGTCAGCCGCTGATTCGCAACAGCACGGTTACGGTCTGCATATTCACCGGGCCAGTAACCCGCGCCCTTTCGGGGCGGGATAAGCGCGCTGATTTTCTTACGCCGCAGTTCATCGTGACAGAGCCGGGTGTCGTAAGCGCCGTCTGCCGATGCTGCCCTGATTTTTCTGTGAGTCTGCCGGATAAGACCCGGGAAGGCTTCTGAGTCCGTCACATTGTTCAGCGACAGGTCTGCACAGATGATTTCATGTGTGTTGCTGTCAACTGCCAGATGCAACTTTCGCCAGATACGGCGGCGTTCCTGGCCATGTTTTTTGACTTTCCATTCGCCTTCACCAAAGACCTTCAGCCCGGTGGAATCAATCACCAGATGCGCGATTTCACCCCGGGTGGGCGTTTTGAAACTGACATTAACCGACTTTGCGCGCTTGCTGACACTGGTGTAATCCGGGCAGCGCAACGGAACATTCATCAGTGTAAAAATGGAATCAATAAAACCCTGTGCAGCCCGCAGGGTCAACCTGAACACGCGTTTAATGACCAGAACGGTGGTGATGGCGAGATCAGAATAGCGCTGAGGTCTTCCCCGTGATGAAGGCGTTGCCGACTCATACCAGGCCTGAATAGCTTCATCATCCAGCCAGAAAGTTATGGAGCCACGGTTGATGAGGGCTTTATTGTAGGTGGGCCAGTTGGTGATTTTGAACTTTTGCTTTGCCACGGAACGGTCTGCGTTGTCGGGAAGATGCGTGATCTGATCCTTCAACTCAGCAAAAGTTCGATTTATTCAACAAAGCCATTTCAACCCTCAATTCCCGGTAAATCCAGATGCTATCCCTATTGATAATACCGGTATTACTAACTTTGAAAACGGGGCTCACACTGTATGTATCACCAACAATAGTGCATTTTCAGCAAATATTGACGCTTCCGTGGGGAAATTTGTTTTATCCGTCTTTGATAACCGATCCTGCCTTGATGTAGATGAAAATCCTGTTGTCCGCCCGATGAATGACGACGCAACAGACGATGCCTATTCAACACCTCCGGCTCGTATTCTCTTCTATGCTGTAGACCTGGCAGCCAAAACAGCCGTGGAAATTCACGCGCCTATTGAACTGCCAACAACCCCCATCGTCCAATGGACTGATTTTATGGGCGGGGTGTTTGACCACGATGATTACTTCGTTATTTTTACCAACCATGCCCGTTCATTCTTTATCTCCGACGTGAACGGCAATATGATTGCCTCTATCTACGATGTCATTTCGCTACCTGATGGCGCGCCTCAGTTCCCCGCTGAGGGTTACCGTGCCAGACTGTTTAACGAAACAGAGCTATCTGATTTAATCACTACGGCATCAATTACTGTAAATTAATTGATCTAACTCCATATGTTAAAAGGGTTCATGTATCCACATGAACCCTTTCTCATGTATATAAATTGTTTGGACCTATCCGGCCAGTTTATCGTTATAGTCATGCGCCAGGGAAAGGAGTATTTGCGTTACACGTCCTGCGGATAATTGGGCGCTGCAGGTAAAACACGTTTGTTTGTATAGCCAGTGGATAAAGTGCCTGCTTGCAGTTAAAGAGAGTGTTTTAGCGTTACGCTTATCCCCCCCCGTTAACGGACATACCATCTTGCGGTTTCTCCCCTGCCCCCAAAGCTGCCACTGGCTTTGCCACCAGCCATGCTGTGTTGTTCTCAGAAAAGTCCAGGGTATATCACTCTCACCGTCATTGATTTCCTCTTCTATAAACCAAAGCTCACCTTGCCGCTGACGGAAAAGATCTGCCCAGACGGTAATGACAGCCCCTCGGAGAAAGCATTCGTGTGAAATGACATGTCTCTTTACCTTAGGAAATTGAAGGTTCAGCACCCGAAAATGTCCGTGAGCCGCGATAACCGGACGAAGAATCGCACCTCTTGCGTTACGTTTGAGTGCCGCACTTCCATACTGAATTTCATCAAACTGGCTCCGATAAAGAAATTGCATCTCGCGCATATCAACACGATTTACGATGTCAATATGATGCAAATCAGGCTCACTATTCCCGCGCCATCGATACCTTAACGATTCACCAATATCATGTTGAGTAAAATTTGTGGAAATATGTAGGATATTACCGCAGACGGCATCAAAACTGATCAAAACATACAGTTTCTGTTCTGTGCTACTCCCCTGAAATGGTGCAATGAGTGGAATAGTTTCAATTTGATCTGGAGGGACTGTTTTTCTTTTTTCTTGTCGTTTGGGTGTCCAGACTTTTCTGCACGATCGGCACTGAACGCGCTGTGCCCCCCCCGGATTATAACCATAACAAATAGTTTTAGGGTGATAGCATTCAGGACAAAAATAACCGTATTCTGAGGCGCAGGCACTTAAATGAGCAGACAGCCATTCATTAAACTGTTGTTCATCAAACAGCGGCGGATAACTCCCGCATGCCCGACAGTGTAAGGCCGGAAACCCCAGCCTGTAGTCTGGCCAGCTGTAGTCTTCAGAGGCTGATATGGGTAGCCCTAAATTTCGGCAACCAAACGATTTGCATGTATTAATCGTAAACAGAGTCACTATGCGTCACCAACGATTTCAAGAGGTCGTTGATATTGCCTCATAGCTCCTGATTGATTGTGTGAACAGACTCGCATAAAAAACGCTTTCAGACCGTAAAGTAACGCATCTTTATATAACTGAAAGGAACGAGTTATGAAAATAAAAGCGGTTACCGCAGGTATTTTGTTGGCATTACCATTTTGGGCCAGCGCCAAGGATGTCACGCTTATTTATACCAACGATCTCCATGCGCATGTGGAACCTTATAAAGTCCCCTGGATTGCTGACGGGAAACGCGATGTTGGTGGTTGGGCGAATATCACCACCCTGGTGAAAGAGGAAAAAACTAAAAGTAAAGCAACATGGTTTTTTGATGCAGGTGACTATTTTACGGGCCCTTATATTAGTAGTTTAACGAAGGGAAAGGCAATTATTGATATTATGAATACCATGTCGTTTGATGCTGTCACGATAGGTAATCATGAATTTGATCATGGCTGGGATAATACGTTATTACAGCTAAGCCAGGCGAAATTCCCTGTTGTACAAGGCAATATATTTTATCAGAACAGCAACAAACTATTCTGGGATAAACCTTATACCATCGTCGAAAAAGATGGCGTGAAAATTGGCGTCATTGGCTTGCACGGCGTGTTTGCCTTCAATGATACCGTTTCTGCGGCAACGCGCGTAGGTATTGAAGCGCGAGATGAAATTAAGTGGCTGCAGAGCTATCTCGATGAACTGAAAGGAAAAGTCGACTTAACCGTATTGCTGGTCCATGAAGGTACGCCGGCACGTCAGTCCAGCATGGGGGGAACCGACGTACGCCGTGCCCTGGATAAAGATATTCAAACGGCAAGCCAGGTGAAAGGTCTGGACATCCTGATTACGGGACATGCGCATGTCGGTACGCCGGAACCGATTAAAGTCGGCAAGACGCTGATCCTCTCGACCGACAGCGGCGGTATTGATGTGGGTAAACTGGTACTGGACTACACGAAGCCGCATCAGTTTACGATGAAAAAATTTGAGCTTAAAACCATTTACGCAGATGAGTGGAAGCCCGACCCGCAGACGAAACGGGTAATCGACGTCTGGAATAAGAAACTTGATGAAGAGGTTCAAAAAACGGTGGCGCAGTCGCCGGTTGAATTGACGCGTGCGTATGGTGAATCAGCCTCGCTGGGAAATCTGGCAGCGGATGCTTTGCTGGCGGCAGCGGGTAAAAATACACAGCTCGCCTTAACCAACTCGGGGGGGATTCGCAATGAGATCCCGTCTGGCGCAATTTCAATAGGGGGCGTCATCAGTACCTTCCCATTCCCTAACGAACTGGCCACGATGGATCTCACGGGTAAACAGTTGCGTACGTTGATGGAACATGCCGCAGGCCTAACTAATGGCGTTTTGCAGGTATCAAAAGGCGTGGAGATGAAGTATGACAGCAGTAAACCCATCGGTCAGCGGGTCGTCTCATTTACCCTTAATGGTAAACCGATTGAGGATGCGACAGTCTACCACATTGCCACCCAGAGCTTCCTTGCCGACGGCGGAGATGGTTTTACCACATTTACCGAGGGTAAAGCGCGTAATACAACAGGCGGTTACTACGTTTCTAACGCAGTGATCGATTACTTCAAGGCAGGCAATACCATTACGGATGAACAGCTCAGGGGCATGCGCGTTGTTGATGTGAAAAAATAACAGTTTATTCGACTGTAAATATTAAAAGGGTTCATATATTTCCATGAACCCTTATTTAACTTATTGTTTTTTTCAAAGGAACTCGTTATGAATAAAAATATAAAGCTTAGTCTGATTGCATTGTGCATGTCCGCTGCGTTAGTTGCATCAGTTAGCGCGAAGGATGTGACTATTTATTACACCAACGATTTACATGCTCATGTCTCCCCAGGAAAAATCCCAGCCGTCGATAAAAAACGTGCAGTTGGCGGTTTTGCTAATATAGCTACTATCGTTAATGATGCTAAGAAAAAAAATAAAGATGTCTTTTTCTTCGATGCGGGAGATTACTTTACCGGACCCTATATAAGCACCCTGACCAAAGGTGAAGCCATCATTGACATAATGAACGCAATGCCTTTTGATGCTGTGTCAGTGGGGAACCATGAATTTGACCATGGTGTTGATAATATGGTTAAGCAATTGTCAAAAGCAACGTTTCCCGTTTTGCTGGGTAATGTTTTTTATACTAATAGTGATAAACCTGTCTGGGATACCCCCTGGACGATTGTCGAAAAAGATGGCATTAAAATTGGTGTCATTGGGGTACATCAAAAATTTGCCTTTTATGACACTGTTGCGGCAAAGGCTTACGCTGGCTCAGAGGCTCGTGATGAGGCACCTTATATTCAAAAAGGACTTGATGCGTTAAAAGGCAAAGTGGATATCATCGTGCTGCTTATCCATGAAGGTACACCCGCGCGTCAATCAAGTTACGGGAATAAAGATGTAGCCAGAATGCTGCAAGCTGATATCGATACCGCAAAAAAATTTAAGGGTATTGATGTATTAATCACAGGACATGCTCATGTAGGCACACCAGAGCCCATTAAAGTTAATGATACGCTTGTTGTTTCTACAGATGCGTATGGTACTGATATTGGTAAATTAGTCCTGAATTTTAACCCTCAAACTATAAAAATTGAGGGCTATAGCGGTAAATTAATCACTGTATTTGCCGACGAATACAAACCAGACCCTAACGTTCAGGTCAGGATTGATGAGTGGAATGCTAAGCTGAAAAGTATCACTGGCCAGATTATTGGGTCGACAACGGCCCCCTTCACTCGCTCTTATGGTGAATCATCACCTGTTGGTAATTTAGTCATTGACGCCATGATGGCCAAAGCGCCTGACGCCGTCGTGGGATTACAAAACAGCGGAGGATTGCGTGCTGATTTCCAACAAGGAAATTTACGATATGGTGATGTCATTACTACCTTCCCATTTAATAACGAACTGGTTGAAATGGATCTCACCGGAAAAGATCTCACTGACTTGATGACTCATGCAACGAATCTTACCAATGGCGTTTTGCAAGTATCAAAAAGCGTTCATGTTGAATACGACAGCAAAAAACCGCTGGGTGAGCGGATCGTTAAATTCACTATTAATAATCAACCGGTAGATCCAACCAAAACATATCGGGTTGCTACACACTCGTTTTGTGCAACAGGTGGGGATGGATTTGAGGCATTCTTAAAAGGCACGAATGTTAAAACGATCAACAGTACTACCTCTGCCGAGTCGATTATTGAGTATGTCAAGACCCATACCCCATTGAAACCCGATCTTGAAAAGAGAGTGGTCGATGTAAGCGCAGCTAAATAGTTTCAATAACATAAATATTCTTAATTAACAAATCTCTGTGGAAGGAACCCTACGTATGAATAAAATAAAACATATATTGTCAGGCGCTTTTATGCTTTTACCCACGGTAGCATTGGCAGACACCGGGAATAACGAATACCTGTCAGACTGGTGGCATCAAAGTATTAATATCGTAGGCAGCAACTCCACTCGTTTTGGACCATTAAAAAGAGCGGACTTATATCCAGAGTATCGTGCATGGGCGCATGTCGATTGGTTTTATTTTTATGGCTATGCGGACTTACCTAAGTTTTTTGGTATAGGCAATGATAATGATATCGGTATTTGGGATAATGGCTCTCCATTTTTTATGGAGATAGAACCGCGCTTTAGCATCGACAAGTTAACGGGGCTCGACCTAAGTTTTGGTCCATTCAAAGAATGGTATTTTGCCCACAACTATATCTATGATGCAGGCACGAATGCAGGACAGCGTCAGAGCACATGGTATATGGGGATAGGGACCGATATTGATACGGGGCTACCAATGACGTTATCTGCAAACATCTATGCCAGGTATCAAGGAAACAACTACAATGCGGCCAACGAGAACGAGTGGGATGGATATTGCTTCAAAGTCAAATATGTCATCCCAATTACAACACTATTTGGTGGAAAACTAAATTACGTCGGCTTTACCAATTTTGATTTTGGTTCAGATCTTAAAGAAGAGTCAGGCGGCGAGCAGCAATTTTACTCCCGTACCAATAGCTCTATTGTTTCCACCAATGTACTCAGTTTAGTTTATCCCCACTGGAACTATGGCGCGACCCTTCGTTATTTCTATCATGGTGGACAATTTGACGAAGGGAGTAAAGCGTTTAGCCGCGATGGAGACATCACCTCTATAGATTCAACGGGGTGGGCATACTATTTAACTGTGGGTTACGCTTTTTAATTATCACTGCAAGGGATTAACCATGAAAATAAAAACGGTTACCGCAGGTATTCTGTTAACGTTGCCATTCTGGGCCTGCGCCAAAGATGTCACTATCATTTATACCAATGATCTCCATGCTCATGTTGATACTTACAAACTCCCGTATGTCGCAGACGGTAAACGAGCAATTGGAGGATTCGCTAATATCACCACTTTAGTCAAACAGGAAAAATCCAAAAATAAAGCCACATTCTATTTTGATGCAGGCGACTATTTTACCGGGCCATATATCAGTACTCTGACTAAGGGTCAGGCGATTATCGATATTATGAATACCATGCCCTTTGACGCGGTATCAATTGGTAATCATGAGTTTGACCATGGCTGGGATAATCTCTTGCGACAATTAAGCAAGGCAAACTTCCCGGTACTGTTGGGGAATGTGTTCCATAAGGACAGCGAGATACCTTTCTGGAACAAACCGTACACTATCCTGGAAAAGGACGGTGTAACAATTGGCGTTATTGGGCTGCACGGCGTGTATGCGTTTAATGACACCATCTCAGAGCTCTCGATCCAGGGGCTCGATAATGATAAAAACAACCGCTTTGATAAATCAGCCGCAGCCCTAAAAAATCAGGGAATTGAGGCTCGCGATGAGGTGAAATATCTGCAGCATTACCTGGATGAGTTACGGGGTAAAGTTGACGTCACCGTTGCGCTCGTGCATGAAGGCGTTCCGGCACGTCAGTCCAGTATTGGGAGTACAGACGTCAGGCGCGCACTCGATAAAGATATTCAGACCGCCAGTCAGGTCAAAGGTCTTGATATTCTCATCACTGGACACGCTCATGTTGGCACACCGGAACCTATCAAGGTGGGGAATACGCTAATCCTGTCTACGGACAGCGGTGGTATCGATGTTGGTAAGTTGATACTTGACGTTGAACCTGGGGCGAAAACCAAAAAAGTTAAAAGCTTTGAGCTGAAAACACTTTATGCCGATGAATGGAAGCCCGATCCAACAACACAGAGAGTTATCGATGGCTGGAATAAAAAACTCGCGGATATTGTACGTCAGCCAGTGGGTGAATCGCCGATCATGCTTACCCGCGCTTATGGCGAATCATCACAACTGGGCAACTTGTTTACGGATGCAATGCTTGTCGCCGCGCCGAAAGCACAGATTGCGCTGATTAATTCCGGTAGCTTACGGGCCGATCTCAACGCAGGCCCCATTACCTTTGGCGACATTACCAGCATATTCCCCTTCAAGAATGAGCTTACTGAGATGGATCTCAGCGGTAAGGATCTGCGTAATCTGGTGGAGCATGGAGCATCGCTCACGAATGGCATACTGCAAATGTCAAAGGGGGCCGAAATGCATTATATGCCGCAGAAACCGGCCGGTAAGCGCGTAGTATCTTTCACAATTAACGGCAAAGAGATTGCCGATACGGAGACGTACCATGTTGCTACGACGACATTCCTTGCTTTAGGAGGCGATGGTTTTCTGGCATTTAAAGAAGGGAAAAATATTCAAGTCCGTGCCGGACACAATATGTCCGATGTGGTCATTGACTATCTGAAGTCAGGGCACAAAATCGTTCCTGCACAAGTTAATAAAATGCGGGTTGAAGCCAGTAAGTAAAAAAACAATGATGCCATTCATTTATGTTTATGGATGGCATCATTTTATATAAAGATGGAAAGTTCCCCTATGACGGAAAAACACTTAACTGCACTCTGTAATTTACACTGTGCACATTGCTCTCATCTCCATAAAACGCGATTTCCTCCGGAATACCAACCGTGTTCAATGAACGAAACGACGCTTAAGCAATATATTCTTCAGAAAATTGACACATGGAAAACTGACGATGTGCATTTTTTCTGGCAGGATGGTAAATCAACTTCTTATAGTTTACATTTTTTAAAACGCATCATTAACTTACAACAGCGATTTGCACAAGGCAAAAATATTATTAATACATTGCTTATCAATGGTACTACGTTAAATGATGACTGGTGTGAATTCTTCAAAAAAAATGATTTTCTTATTTGCATTTCGGTAGATGGTGATAGTCAGTCATGCGACACGTTCAGCATAACGATGTCTGAAAGAACAGTAACTAATATAATTGAAACAAACGTGAGGTTACTGCAAAAGCACAATATTACATTCAATACGCTTACCTTCATTAATAACATAAATAGCCAGCAACCACTGCAAACCTATAATTACCTGAAGAGTCTTGGCGGTCGCCATATGTTGTTTATCCCCTTTATTAAACCGTCTGAACAAGATGGTGTTGATACGTCAAGCCTTGACCCCGCCGCACTGGGCACTTTTTTGAAAACGATTTTTTATACCTGGATACGTCTCGACATTGGAACAATTCACATACCCATTTTTGAACATGCATTTGCTTCGTGGCGTGGGTTATCTGTGCCGGCCTGCGTTTATGCTGCCTGTGAAGACAGCAATCAGCTTACTAAAACCACGATGCAGGAAGGCATGGCTAAACAAAGAGTTGAACAATTCAAAACAACGCTGGCAGAAGAATGTACACATTGTAAAGTGCAATTCGTCTGCCGCGGCGGTTGCGCAAGAGAACGCATAGCCCTTTCCGAGGGAGGTGTTTCGCAGCTTAATTATTTTTGCGAAAGCTATCAGGCTTTTTTGGTAATGGTGCCAACTTACTGATTTAGTGTATGATGGTGTTTTTGAGGTGCTCCAGTGGCTTCTGTTTCTATCAGCTGTCCCTCCTGTTCAGCTACTGAAGGCGTGGTGCGTAACGGTAAAAGTACTGCCGGACATCAGCGCTATCTCTGCTCTCACTGCCGTAAAACATGGCAGCTACAGTTCACTTACACCGCTTCTCAACCCGGTACGCATCAGAAAATCATTGATATGGCCATGAATGGCGTCGGATGTCGCGCCAGTGCACGCATTATGGGCGTTGGCCTCAACACGATTTTACGACACTTAAAAACTCAGGCCGCAGTCGGTAAACTCACGCATACAACCGGGCAGTGACGTCATTGTTTGCGCGGAAATGGACGAACAGTGGGGTTACGTCGGCGCTAAATCACGCCAGCGCTGGTTGTTTTACGCGTATGACAGGATACGGAGGACGGTTGTGGCGCACGTATTCGGTGAACGCACGTTGGCCACGCTGGAGCGTCTTCTGGGCCTGCTGTCGGCCTTTGAGGTCGTGGTATGGATGACGGATGGCTGGCCGCTGTATGAATCACGCCTGAAGGGAGAACTGCACGTTATCAGCAAGCGATATACGCAGCGCATTGAGCGGCATAACCTGAATCTGAGGCAGCATCTGGCAAGGCTGGGCAGGAAGTCACTGTCGTTCTCAAAATCGGTGGAGCTGCATGACAAAGTCATCGGGCATTATCTGAACATAAAACACTATCAGTAAGTTGGAGTCATTACCGCTTTTTTTACTTATATTGAACCCTATATGTTAATGATGAGGGCATTGTGGGAAAAAAACTATGCACCTTCCGCTATTCGTCAATATTTGGCCTGATGAAAGGAGCAGTTCAGTATGCCGTCTGTTCAAGCCAGATGCCCACCTCCTCATTCAGCCACGCGACAAAGAGCGTCACCTCGGGTTTCATGTCTGTTAACTGCGCCGTCACCAGCCAGTAAGGCCATGGATACGGCGCGGTGACAGAGGTTAGCTGGACCAGTTCACCTCGGGTGATGGCATCCTGGACCAGAGAGCGACGCTCCAGCGCGATACCTTTCCCGAGCCGAACGGCTTCGATAATGATATTGGAGTCGTTAATACATAAACCGCCAGGTACGATCTCTTTCTCCAGCCCCGCATTCACGCACCACGTTTTCCACGACTCCATGGAGAAAATAATATGACTCTTTGCAATCTCCGCTGGCGTAGCAGGCAGCACGCCGCCGTTATAGCCCGGTGCGGCCACCACAATAAGCTCATCGGAAAAAAGATAATGGCTTTCACTCCCTTCCCAGTTCCCCTGCCCCATCCGTATCGCGATATCTATCCCTTCCTGCTGCAGGCTGGTGACCGTCAGGCTGGCCTGGATCCGCAGGGTGATAAGCGGATATTTCGCCCGAAAACGAGCCAGACGCGGTAATAACCAGTGGCATCCAAATGACGGCACCATTGCCAACGTCAACTCCTGCTTTCTCGGCTTCACCTGTACGAGTCGGGTCGCATCCGCGATGTGGTTCAACGCTTCGCGTACCTGTAAGGCATAGAGCCGCCCTTCTTCGTTGATCTGCACCCCTCGCCCCTGACGGATAAACAGCTTTACGCCTACCATCTCCTCCAGCGTTTTGATCTGCTGGCTGATAGCGGAATGGGTAACGTGGAGTTCTTTCGCCGCCAGAGTCACGCTGCCAAGACGGGCGACGGCTTCAAAACTTCGCAAACTAGCAATGGGTGGAAAATCCGACATAAAAGCACTTCCTTATCTGCGCTGGATATACAGCGGCAACCTGACCATATGTCAGTAATACTAACCCTTACGGTAAGATACTGAAGATATTCGCCATGCAAATTGTATTGTAATGTCGGGTCATCCTTTTCAATGACGCGTTCTTTCACAGAGACAGGAAAACGGGAAAGATGATTAAGCTTGTTGGCATGATGGATTCACCTTATGTACGGCGCGTGGCGATCTCCCTTGAGCTTTATGGCGTTGAGTTTGAAAGCCAGCCGCTGTCAGTCTTTAGCACCTTCGACGCGTTCTCCCGGATCAATCCCGCGGTAAAAGCCCCGACGCTGGTTCTGGATAACGGAATACGCCTGATGGATTCCTCGCTGATACTGAATTATTTTGAGGCTCAGGCCGACCCTGAGCGCAAGCTCCTGCCCGTCGATCCGGATGCGCTGGCAAACGATCTCCAGACGCTGGGCTTTATCCTCGCTGCCTGTGAGAAAGCCGTGCAAAATGTGTATGAACATAACCTGCGCCCGGCGGACAAGCAGTACAGCTCATGGAGTGAACGTATTACAATCCAGCTGCTGGCAGCCTGCAAAGAATGGAATACCTTGCTGGAGCCGCGTCCTGCCACCGCAGTTCCCAATCAAGTTACCGTCACCAGTACCGTGGTCTGGACGTTTATTCAGTCGATGATCCCCCACGTCGTTAATGCAGTGGAGTTTAGCGCGATCCAGTCGCTTGCCGAATCATTCGAATCACAGGCGTTCTTTAGAAAATACCCATTCAGCTAAGTGGCGAGCCCGGTAAGCACTCGCCACCGGGCAAACCCGCACCTAAATCTGATAATCAATCGCCACTTCTTCCGGCTCCATCACCTGGCGCTTAATTTCGTCCACAGAGAGCCCTGCATTGCATAGCTCGATAAAGCGCCACACATAGTTGCGCTGTAGCTGTCCACGCTTCAGGCCAAGCCATACGGTGTTAGCGTCAAACAGATGACGCGTATCAAGACGCACCAGGTTCCCGTCTTCACGTTCTCCACTGGACTGTTCCGCCACCAGACCAATACCCAGACCCAGTTCGACGTAGGTTTTAATCACATCAGAATCCTGCGCGCTCAGCACCACGTCCGGCGTTAACCCTTTGCGGTTGAAGGCCTCATCAATGCGCGAGCGCCCGGTAATGCCCTGGCGGTAAGTAATCAGTGGCCACTTAGCGATGGTTTCCAGCGTCAGGGGGGATACCTGATTCAACGGATGATCAACGGGAAGTAATAAACTGTGGTACCAGCGGAACCACGGGAACGCCACCAGCAGCGGGTCGTTGCTCAGGCGTTCGCTGGCAATACCGATATCCGCTCCCCCGTTTTGCAGCAGCACTTCAATTTCCTGCGGCGTGCCCTGGATAAGCTCCAGACGGACATCAGGGAAAAGTTCACGGAACGCTTTAATCACCGGCGGCAGGCTGTAGCGAGCCTGGGTGTGGGTGGTGGCGATGGTGAGTACGCCCGAGGCATCATTGGTAAAGAGATCCGCCAGACGACGAACGTTGCTGGCCTCGTTGAGGATCCGCTCCGCGATGGTGAGCAATGCCTTGCCAGGCTCCGTCATGCCAAGCAGTCGCTTACCACGACGGATAAAAATCTCTATGCCCAGCTCCTCTTCCAGCTCGCGGATATGGCGGCTGACACCGGACTGAGAGGTATAAAGCATATTGGCGACTTCGGTCAGGTTAAAGTCCCGCCTGGCCGCCTCACGGATAATTTTAAGTTGCTGGAAATTCACGATTCACTCCGGCGCATCTGACATAGCTCTATTGTTAGAGTCAGCTGAGCTGCAGAACAAATAATAAAAACCAGCATCTTATGCTTTTATGGAATATTAACTCACGAGCTGCAGCTCACGATTCTCCAGCGAAGGCTTGCTGACCAGCGACATCAAAATCTCTTTTACCGCCTGCGCCTGCGGTGACAGCGAACCGCGCGCGGACATGTTCAGCGACAAAGGTAAGCTCATAGACGGCGTTGTGATGCGCGCCATCCAGCCATTTGCCGCACTGCACAGCGAGCGTGCAGCGGATTCCGGCAGAACCGTCACTCCCATTCCGCTAGCGATAGCTGCGGTCAGCGTGGAGATAGAGTCGATTTCGCCAATAATTTTTGCCGTCAGGCGGCGCAGAGAAAATGCCTCATCCACACGCACGCGCACGGCGCTGTAGTCGCGCGGAAGATAGAGATTCATCTCAGCCACGGCGGTCAGGTCTACGCTCTGCCCCGGGCAGTCGCGAGTACCCACGAGGTAGAGATCTTCTTTCAGCAGCGGCTGGCTGGTGATCCCGGCGACCGGAGAGCGATCGTAGAGCACAGCCATATCCAGCTGGCCGTTGAGCAGTTTGTCATTCAGTACGGAACCGCTGTTTTCGTGCAGGTATACCAGCACTTCCGGCAGCTCGGCGCGCACGGCCTGCAGCAGCGGCATGGTAATAGACGATGCGGCCGTTCCCGGCGCCAGACCGATGGAGACGTGCCCGCTCAGGGTCTGACCGACATTGTTTACTGCCAGCTGCGCCTGTTCACACTGGCGGAGGATGGTGCGTGCGTGGGTATAAAGGATCTTACCTGCTTCCGTTGGCGTAACGCCGCGTTTGGTGCGGATCAACAGCTGCTGATCCATCTCGCCTTCCAGAGTAGCCACCTGCTGGCTCAGCGCAGGCTGCGCGATATGCAGCACTTCTGCCGCTTGAGTCAGGCTGCCGATATCGACGATTTTTACGAAGTATTTCAGTCGTCTTAAGTTCATTTTGCCCCCTGTTCGAAATGCTGTGCCGTAACCGGCTGTCGTTGTTGAACAGGTTTTGCAATATGAATGCCAGTTTTTCGAAGAGGTCTGATTTGTTGCTAAGCGGCTGAAAATAAGGAAACCTAATCATGGAGGGGGCATTTATTACTGAAACAGCAGTTTATGATCTGCCCCATTAGAGGTATAACCGCACCATTACGGTGCATTCCGCTGTCAAAAACATCACTTTGCCGATTTTGTCAGCAAACGATCAAAAGGCGGTGCTCCACCCTTTGACAAGCTCGGCTGACGTCGATACTATGCGCCCCGTTCACACGATTCCTCTGTAGTTCAGTCGGTAGAACGGCGGACTGTTAATCCGTATGTCACTGGTTCGAGTCCAGTCAGAGGAGCCAAATTTGAAAAGCCTGCTTTTAAAGCAGGCTTTTTGCTTTTCTGCGCCAGGTAAAATTGCCGGGGGCGAAAAGGGCTTCACATGCCAAGCTTAACCGGCATCCCCGAGCGCCGTTCAAGTTCAGTTCCTGCGCCCTCGTTAATCAACTGCGTCCGCTGCGCGGCTGAAATTGGCAGGGGCACTTTTCGGGTCGATTCAAATTCCGCACGGTTACGTGATAATGGTTCATGCACTTCCACCCAACGGCTACCGTCTGGCTCCGTGGTGACTTTAACGGGTCGATCGATAAGCTGCACTCGGGTTCCGACAGGAACATGGTCGAAAAGGTATTTGATGTCGTTATTACGCAGACGAATACAGCCCTGACTCACCCTCAGACCGATTCCGAAATTCGAATTTGTGCCGTGAATGGCATACAGCCTGCCGATATAGATCGCATACAGCCCCATTGGGTTATCTGGCCCGGCAGGGACAAACGCTGGCAGTGTTTTACCTTCAGCCGCATAGGCACGGCGCGTATTCGGCGTAGGCGACCAGGTCGGCCCCACCTGCTTACGCTCAACGGCCGTCACCCAGTTACGCGGTGTTTCACGCCCGGCCTGACCGATGCCGATGGGCAGCACTTCAACGGTGTTGCCGCCCGGCGGATAGTAATAGAGACGCATTTCTGCCACATTCACCACAATTCCTTCGCGGACAGTATCAGGCAAAATCAGCTGCTGAGGGATCGTTAATGTCGCACCTGATTTGGGGAGAAAAGGATCCACGCCTGGGTTGGCCTCCAGCATATTACTCAGCCCCAGTCCGTACTGCGCGGCAAAGGCTTCAAGGGGCAACGTGTTACCCTGTGGAACAGTGATGGTTATCGGAGCACCCACAAGACGGCTGCCTTCGGGTGGCAAGGTATAGGTCACGGCAAACGCGCCGGGAACGGCGGCACAAAGCGTGAGAACGAACGAGGCAAGTCGAATCATAGTGTCCTGAGCTCGAAAATAGAGAAAGCCTGAACATAAGCAGGCTTTCTCAGTTTACGCTATTTCGCCTCAGTTTTGCGCCACTTGCGTGTCAGAACTTTTTCCGCTTCAACAATAAGGAACATCACAAAACCAATCAGCAAGGTGATGACCCAGTAGCGGAACGGCAGCGCTTCTGTGCCAAACAGCATCTGCATGAAAGGTGCATAGATAATGAGGAGCTGAAGCGCCAGCAGCACACCACTCACGATCCAAATCCCTTTATTTGCCAGCAGACCTTTGCTCAACGAGAAACCATCATTCACGCGGCAGTTGAGCATGTAAAACCACTGCGCCGTCACCAGGGTTTGCAGCAGCACGGTACGGATAAATTCCGCCGAGTAGCCACGCGGTTGCAGCCAGGCCTCCAGGATGAAGGCGCTGATGGCAATCATCAGGCCGACAAATACCACGCGCCAGATGGCATAGCCGTCCATCACATGCAGATTCGCCTTGCGAGGCGGTCGGTTCATGATGTCTTTCTCGCCCGCCTCGAACGCCAGCCCAAAAGAGAGCGTCGCCGATGTCGCCATGTTCATCCACAGGATCAGGACCGGCGTCAGCGGGATCAGGTTCCCCGCCAGCAGCGCGATGATGATCAGCAGGGCCTGAGCGATGTTGCTGGGGATAACGAACAGAATGGTTTTTTTCAGGTTATCGTAAACCCGCCGTCCCTCATGTACCGCGCGGGCAATAGTGGCAAAGTTGTCATCCGTTAACACCATGTCGGCGGCTTCCTTGGTGACTTCCGTGCCTTTAATCCCCATGGCAATACCCACATCCGCCCGCTTGAGCGCCGGGGCATCGTTCACGCCGTCCCCGGTCATGCCCACCACTTCCTGTTTACTTTGCAGGGCCTGCACAAGGCGGAATTTATCCTCCGGGCTGGTTCGCGCGAAAATATCGTACTGCTGCGCGGCATCGCTCAGCTGACGATCGTCCATCGCCTCCAGCTCACGTCCGGTGATAGCGCTTGCGGCGTTACCAATACCCAACATTTGCCCAATACTCATCGCCGTTTGCGGGTGGTCGCCGGTGATCATCTTCACGCGGATCCCCGCCTGCAGGCAGTCGGCAATCGCGGTAATGGCCTCCGGACGCGGCGGATCCATCATTCCGGCAATCCCGAGCAGGATCACTCCATCCTGCAGGTCCGGATGATCCAGCTCTCGTTGACCGTCGCGGGCGGGTTTCCAGGCCGCAGCCACCATGCGCAGCCCCTCACGGGCATACTCTTCAATCTTCCCTTCCCAGTAAGGCAGATCGAACGGTTGCATTCCGTCATTCGTCTGCTGGTACTGACAGAGGCGGAACAGCACGTCCGGCGCACCGGTAATCAGAATCACTTCTTCATCGTCCAGACGGTAAAGCGTGGACATGTATTTATATTGCGAATCAAACGGGATTTTACTGCGCATTTCGGTATCGAGCGGCGGGAGCTGAATTTTCGCCGCCAGCACCTTCAGTGCGCCCTCGGTCGGCCCCCCGGTGATTTTCCACAGCCCCTGCTCGTCTTTGATCAACTGGCTGTCATTACAGAGGTCGATGGTGCGCAGGTAGCGTTCCAGTAACGAACCCTGCACCACGCTGACGGGCGTCGGGTCGTCTACGGGGTGAATGTTCCCCACCGGTTCGTAGCTGTCTCCCTCCACGCGATAGGTTGTGTCAGCGGTAATCACCGCTTTGACCGTCATTTCATTCATCGTCAGGGTGCCGGTTTTATCCGAGCAGATGACCGTCATCGCGCCCAGCGTTTCCACCGTAGGCAGCTTACGGATGATGGCCTTGCGGCGCGCCATAGCCTGTACGCCAAGCGAAAGGATGATGGAAATGATCGCCGGCAGGCCTTCCGGCACCGCAGCAACGGCGAGGCTGATGAGCGACAACACCAGCTCGGAAACCGGCATATCGCGGAACAGCAGACTGAAGACAAACAGCGCCACCATCATCACCAGGATAGTGATGAAGATAGTCTTACCGAGCTTATCCATCTGCACCATCAGCGGCGTGCGGTGTTTTTCGATATCAGACATCATCTGATTGATGTGTCCAAGCTCGGTTTCGCACCCGGTTGCCACCACCACGCCTTTTCCACCGCCGGAGCTGACGGTAGTACCTGAATAAAGCAGATTATACCGGTCACCTAAAGGCAATTCCCCGCTTAACACATCGCTGTTTTTCTCTACAACGGTGGATTCACCGGTCAGAATGGCCTCCTCCACGCGAAGGTTATGCGCTTCAATCACACGCAAATCCGCAGGAATACGATCCCCGGCGCGGATCACCACGATGTCACCCGGAACCAGCGTCGTGGTAGGGATCGTTTCATGATTACCTTGTCGAACCACCACGGCTTCGCTGGAGAGCATATTGCGAATACTTTGCAGCGATTTTTCAGCATTGCTCTCCTGAATGTGACCAATCAGTGCGTTAACGATGGCAACCCCGAGGATGACAAACATATCGACCCACTGGCCCATAAAGAGCTTGAGTAGTGCAGCCACCAGCAGAACGTAAATCAGCACATCGTTAAAATGGGCCAGGAAGCGCAGCCAGGCGGGTTTGCCTTTTTTTTGCGGTAACGCATTTTCACCATACTGCTGGAGTCGGACCGATGCCTCACTGCTGCTCAGCCCCTCCGCAGTGGAGTTGATATTCGCCAGGGTGTCGTCAACGGTTTGTTGATAATAAGGACGTTCAGGTTTTTCTGTTTTCATCGTTCCTTCCTCAGGTTCTTTTCAGAAATCACCTTGCTTTCATGCAATTAACGAATAACGAAAACAGGAACATGTGCGTAACGCACAATACTTGCCGCCTCTGAACCCAGGAGATGGGTTTGAATATTGGGATTTCGAGAGCCGACAATAATTGCCCCGGCAGCAAGTTCATCCGCCAGCTTAATAACCTCATCACGAACATTTCCGCTACGGACATGGAGGTGAACACGTTCTTCTGGCAAATTGAGTTTTTTGACCAGGTCAGACAGTTTTTCTTTAGAATTATTAATCATATATTCATCCATCTTGCGCGCATCTGAAATAAAACCACGCGTCAGTTCGGCAGAAAACTTAGGCATGACGTGCAGCAGATGAATGTCACCCGATGCGCTTTGTGCCAGGAACTGTGCATGCTGAAGGGCTTTATCAGCCAGGCTAGTCTCGTAAACATCCACCGGAACCAGAATATTTTTATACATATCGAGCATCCTTTTTATAACCAACACAGTAGTGAGTGAAGCAATAAAATGCATTAAATGCAGGGAGTTACCCTTAATGCCAGTTACGGGAAAAAAAGATGAATGATATTAAACGTAGCACAGGAATATCAGGTTTAACGCTTACCCACTGATATTGGTTATTTAACATTTATCTTTTCTCCAACTATGCTCTTAGAAAGACGCTCTATACAGCGCATGGAGGAATGAATGTACGGTTTAAGCCTTTTCCGTCTTGGTTTGTTTATTGCACTTGCCATTATTGCCAGCACGGCAATTGGGCTATTCACCTATATGGTTGTCACTGTTCTGGCAGAATAGTGTCACCCCCTGCCCTTGCTACGGAAGAAATAAAACAGTTATTTATTAGGGGAATACAGTGAATCGCTACCTCATTTTACCGTTCGTTATCCTAACGCTCACGGCGTGCGACCCAAAACCCGAGCAAGCCGCACCCCTGCCGCGAATGGTTAAAGTGGCGGAGGTAACTATCCCCGCTCACGCCCAGCAGCGTGTTTTTCCCGCACGTATTGAATCGGGTGATGCAACAGACCTCTCCTTCAAGCGAGGAGGTCAAATCGAGGCGCTCGATATACGTCAGGGTGCAGCCATTAAGCAAGGGCAGCAGCTCGCCAGGCTGAACGCCCGTGAAACCCAGCAGCGGGTAAACGACAGACAAACCGCAGCGACACTCGCCCAGCGACAGTTCGAACGCTTCCAGACGCTGGCGGGACGCCAGGCTGTCTCGAAAGCAGAAATGGACGTACAGCGCGCGAACCGCGATTCGGCGAATGCAGCGCTGCAAATAGCCCGTGAAGAGCTGAATCAGATGACGCTCGTCGCCCCCTTCAGCGGGACGGCGGCCAGCGTACACGTTCGAAACCATCAGGTGGTGTCTGCCGGTCAACCGATTGCAACCCTGACCCGCACCGACCTGTTGGACGTGGTGTTTAGTATTCCTGAGAACCTGTTCAACACCTTTGATATCCGTAACGCGCAGTATCGCCCCGTGGTGAGAATTAACGCCATTCCGGATCGTGAATTTACCGCCGTCTACAAAGAACACTCGGGCAGCAGCGACAGCAATACGCTGACCTGGCAGGTGATTTTAACCATGCCCCGCCCGGACGATTTTCCCGTCGTGGGAGGTGTAAGCGGTACGGTTACCATCAATCTAACCAACCTTCCGGCTGGCGCAGGCGCTCAGGCGCTGGTTGTGCCGGTCGAGGCGGTCTTTAACCCGGACAACAGCCCGCGCAATGAACCGCACGTCTGGGTTGTGGCCGGGGAAGGCGACACGCTCCACCTGGAAGATCGCAAGGTCAGCGTGGGGCAAGTGACCACAGAGGGCGTGGTAATTACCAGTGGCCTTAAGGCAGGCGAACGCGTGGTGGCCGCTGGCGTAGGAGAGCTCCATGCTAACCAGCCGGTTCGCATCTGGACGCGTGAACGGGGACTGTAATGGATATCTCTCGTCAATTCATCAATAACCCCATTCGTGTCTGGCTGACGATTCTGCTGCTGGGCGTCGGGGGCATTTTCGCCCTGTTGAATATCGGCAGGCTGGAAGATCCCGCGTTTACGATCAAAACTGCTGTGGTCATCACCCACTATCCCGGCGCCTCTGCTCAGCAGGTTGAAGAGGAGGTTACGCTGCCGCTGGAGAATGCCCTCCAGCAGCTGCCTTATCTGGACAATGTCAGCTCCATCTCTTCAAACGGCCTGTCGCAGATCACCGTGAACATTGCCTCACGCTATCATTCGAACGAACTGCCGCAGATCTGGGACGAACTGCGCCGCCGCGTGGGCGATGCCTCACGCCAGTTCCCGCCCGGCGTCGTCACGCCCTTCGTGAATGACGATTTCGGCGACGTGTTCGGCTTTTTCTTCGCAATTTCCGGAGACGAATTCAGCAACCCTGAGCTGGTGCGTTACGCTGAGCAACTGCGTCGCGAATTAATTCTGGTCCCCGGCGTCGCGAAGGTCGCAATTGGTGGGGCCATTAGCCAGCAGGTCAATATTGATATTTCCCTGACCAAAATGGCCTCGCGCGGTATTACGCTTAGCCAGCTTTCGGCCCTGCTGAGTCGCCTTAATGTGGTGTCCAGCGCCGGGGAGATTACCTCCGGCACGGAGTCGATTCGCCTGCATCCGACCGGTGAGTTTGAAAATCTTGACGAGCTGGCGGACCTGATTATTACGCCGTCCGGTACCGGGGCAGCGACGCGTCTGCGGGATATCGCCACGCTGTCGCGCGGGTTGAACGAGTCACCTGCCAGTATCTATCATGCCAACGGCAGAAAAGCCGTTACCATGGGCGTCTCGTTTATCCCTGGCGTGAACGTGATTGACGTGGGTCACGCCCTGGAAGCAAAGCTAAAACAGATGTCGGCGGAAAAACCGGCGGGAATACACATAAATCTGTTTTACGATCAAGCCGCCGAAGTGGGCCACTCGGTTAACGGTTTTATCATTAACTTCCTGATGGCGCTGGCGATTGTCATCGGCGTGCTATTGATCTTTATGGGCGTGCGCAGCGGGATTATCATCGCCTTTTCCCTCGCGCTCAACGTGCTCGGCACGCTGCTGATCATGTATCTGTGGGGCATTGAACTGCAGCGCATCTCGCTTGGCGCGCTGATTATCGCCCTCAGTATGCTGGTGGATAACGCCATCGTGATTGTTGAAGGAGTGCTGATTGCGAGGCAGCAGGGCTCCTCGCTGTTGACCGCCATTAACTACATCATCCGTCGCTCCGCCCTGCCGCTGCTGGGGGCGACGGTGATCGCCATCCTGGCGTTTGCACCTATCGGGCTGTCGCAGGATTCTACCGGGGAATACTGTAAATCCCTGTTCCAGGTACTGCTGATTTCCCTGATGCTGAGCTGGTTCTCGGCGCTCACCATCACGCCGGTGCTGATTAAGTGGTGGTTGTTTAAAAACGACAGCGCGCCGGACAACGCCGACGAGTCAGATCCTTACGACAAACGTCTGTACCGCCTCTACCAGCGCCTGCTTAACACGCTGCTGCACTATAAGGCACCGACGCTGGTAGTGATGGCCGCCCTGCTGGCCGCGTCTGTCTGGGGGTTTGGCGCGGTGCGGCAAAACTTTTTCCCGTCGTCCAATACGCCGATTTTCTTTGTCGACCTCTGGTTACCCTACGGCACCGATATCAAATGGACCGAGAAAATGACCAGCGATATTGAGAAAACCATTAACGGCCAGCCGGGCGTAGAAACCACCGTTTCAACCATTGGCCAGGGCAGTATGCGGTTTATTTTGACCTACAGCGGACAGCGGCAGTACAGCAACTACGCGCAGATCATGGTGCGCATGGATGACCAGCGCAACATCTCCGCACTGACGCGCTACGTCGACGAGTACATCGCCCGGAACTACCCGCAGGTCAACGCCAGCACCAAACGCGTGATGTTTGGCCCTTCCGGCGACAGCGCCATAGAGGTGCGCATCAAGGGCCCAGATCCTGACAGACTACGTCTGATTGCCAGCCAGGTGGATGATATTCTGGCACGCGATCCGGCCACAGGTAGCGTCAGAAACGACTGGCAAAACCGCAGCAAGGTGATCCGTCCTCAATATGTCGCCGCGCTGGGACGCGAACTTGGCGTGGATAAACAGGATGTCGACAACGCGCTGGAGATGAATTTCTCCGGCAGTCGTGCGGGGCTGTATCGCGAAGGGAGCGATCTGCTTCCCGTCGTGGTGCGCCCGCCGGAAAGCGAACGGCTGGACGCCAATCACCTGAACAACGTGCTGGTCTGGAGCCAGACCCGGCAGCAGTATATCCCGCTGAGTAACGTCGTCAGCCGCTTTTCGCTGGAGTGGGAAGATCCGCTTATTCTGCGACGCGACCGCTCGCGAGTGCTGACGGTTCAGACCGATCCCGACCCGCTTAGCCAGCAAACGTCAGGCGACATTCTCGCCCGGGTGAAACCACACATTGACGCCCTTGCCCTGCCCCATGGCTACAGCATCGAGTGGGGAGGCGATGCTGAAAACTCCAGCGAAGCACAGCAGGGGCTCTTCACCACGCTGCCAATCGGGTTCCTGGTGATGTTTGTCATTACGGTTCTGATGTTCAGCTCGGTGAAAAACGCCGTTGCCATCTGGCTGACCGTGCCGCTGGCGCTGATTGGCGTCACGCCGGGATTCCTGGTAACCGGAATTCCGTTCGGCTTTATGGCGCTGATTGGACTGCTGAGCCTGAGCGGGATGCTGATCCGTAACGGCATTGTGCTGGTGGAAGAGATCGAGCAGCAGAAAGCGCATAAAGAACAGCACGAGGCGATCGTTTACGCCGCCACCTCGCGCCTGCGCCCTATCTTGCTCACCGCGTTCACCACCGTTCTGGGGCTGGCGCCGCTGCTGCTGGATGTTTTCTTCCAGAGCATGGCCGTTGTGATTATGTTCGGACTTGGGTTTGCGACAATCCTGACGCTGCTGGTACTTCCCGTGATTTATGCGTGCTTCCATCGTAAGGACAAAGCGGAACAACAATGAATGCGACAGGCCTGAACATTATCAAGACGCTGGGCTGTATGACGGCGGTCACCTTCTTCACCATCTACAATACCTGGGATCATTATGATTATGACTATCACTGGATCCTGGGGTTTTTAACCTTTATCTCGACCATCGCCACGCCGCTGTTTTTTGTGGTCGCGGGCTATCTCGACGGCCAGTCCCGGCACGGCACCCGCTGGCAGTTGAGCAAGATTAAAAGCCTGGTGATTGTCTTTCTGTTCTGGATAACGATCTACTACCTGTGGGAACCGTATCAGCGCGGATATTTAATCCAGCCGTGGTTCGTGTTTGCGTTTGTCGTGATTTACACTTTCCACCCGGCGGTGGAGTGGCTCAGCCAGCGGCGCGCGCTGTTTTGCGGCGTGATTGCCTGCCTGCTGATCTTCTCCTACGGGTATGATTTGCTTTCAGCGCTCTATCCGGACGTCCACGTCTTTTCCCTTTCGCCACAGTACCGCCTGTGGACGTGGTTACTGTTTTACCTGACGGGGCAGCTTTTCTGCGATCCCAGCATCGCCGAGTGGATAAGCCGCAGGAATGTGGTCAGGGCCGCGGTTATCGCCATCCCGTTTATTTATCTCTTCACCTGGTTTTACGAGCGCCACTTCTTTTTTGCCCTGTTCAAGGCTGACAGAAACGCCTTTATTCTCACCGGCTCGCAAATCTACATTCTGATCGTTGCGCTGGTGATCGCGGCGAACGGCGTACGCTTTCGCCGCAATGCAGAATTCAAAGAGTCCATTCTGGCCGCCATCAGTAAAACGATGACCGGCGTATACATTGTGCACTACTCGGTATTTCACCTGTTGACGGCGCTTTTCCCGGTGACGTCTCTCGGTATGAAACTGACCCTGATCGTGCTCACTTTCGTCACCTCGGTTCTGTTCTCCATGCTGGTGCTTTCAAATGCCGTAGCAAAAAAAGTGATCACCCTTTAAAAACCCAAGCGCAACCAGGCAAAGAGCACGTTACCGTTGTTATAGGTCCCGGGAATATAGGTGAACTGGACGGTAACGCGCTTATAGCCAGCAGAGAACAGCGGGAAGATAAACGGCAGGGGCACATAGTTCGCAAAATCATCGCGCGCCGTAATCCCCGCGGCGGCACCAAGCCCAAGCCGGAAGTCTTTGGCATTATCCAGATACCAGCCCTTCTCCCAGCCATAGCCCATCGCGGGCTGCCATTCGTTGTGCGAGTCTTTGAACATCATTGCGAAAAGCGCGCTCCAGTTGCCCTCGTCGTTGTAGCGGGAGACGCCCAGCCCGCCGCCCCACGGCATTTCGTTGTATTTGTCCGTTTTTTCTTTGTCGTACATAAAGCGCGCGTGCCAGCTCAGAAACGGCAGGTAGAGATCGTAGCGTTGAGGCTGCTCCCAGGTTTGCGAAATATCATCCGTCAGCGCATTCCACCAGCCGCCCAGACGCTGTTCGCCATAGACTTTGGGTTCAGCATGGAGCGGTGCCATGAATAAAGACAGGACAATCCAGAATGTCAGAAAAGTGCGTTGCATCGTTAATCCCTCAGCTTCCGTCACGCAGCGGTCTCTATAACTGTAAACCATTGAGTGCGAACCAGAGCCAAACAGCCTGATTTATGTTGTAGCAGGTGTCGATGAAATTTATTTATTCTGCACCTTCCGGAAAGATAAAAACGTTTTCTCCAGCGTTCTGTCGCGGTAGTCTCATAGGTTCCGTTTATATGACGGCTGCTATGTGAGTGACCTTTTCTTATACCAATAATTAAAAATCAGTACAGACAGGACTACTATGGACTCCACCCTCATCTCCGATCGCCCCAACGAGGAGACCCCTTCGCTGAACCGCGCCCGCCGTGCCGCTTTGGGTAGCTTCGCTGGCGCCGTCGTCGACTGGTATGATTTTCTGCTCTACGGCATCACCGCGGCACTGGTGTTTAACCGTGAATTCTTCCCGCAGATTAGCCCCGCGATGGGCACGCTCGCGGCGTTTGCCACCTTCGGTGTCGGTTTTCTGTTTCGACCGTTAGGCGGTGTGATTTTCGGCCATTTTGGTGACCGTCTCGGGCGCAAGCGCATGTTAATGCTTACCGTCTGGATGATGGGGCTCGCCACCGCGCTGATTGGCATTCTCCCCTCGTTTACCACTATTGGCTGGTGGGCACCGGTGCTGCTGGTGACGCTACGCGCTATTCAGGGATTTGCCGTGGGTGGCGAATGGGGTGGCGCGGCGCTGCTATCCGTTGAGAGTGCGCCGAAAAATAAGAAAGCGTTTTACAGCAGCGGTGTGCAGGTCGGGTATGGCGTGGGTCTGCTGCTTTCTACCGGGCTGGTATCCTTAATCAGTCAGCTCACCACCGACGAACAGTTCCTGAGCTGGGGCTGGCGCATTCCGTTTATCTTCAGCATCGTGCTGGTGATTGCTGCCCTGTGGATCCGTAATGGAATGGAAGAGTCCGCTGAATTCGAACAGCAGCAGCGCGAAAAAACCGCCGTCAAAACGCGGTTGCCAGTGATGGAAGCCCTGGTTCAGCATCCTGGCGCTTTTCTGAAAATCATCGCCCTGCGCCTGTGCGAATTGCTGACGATGTATATCGTCACCGCATTTGCACTGAATTACTCGACGCAGAACCTCGGACTGCCGCGTGAATTGTTCCTGAATATCGGTCTGGTGGTTGGTGGGATCAGCTGCCTGACGATCCCCTGCTTCGCCTGGCTGGCAGACCGGTTTGGTCGCCGTCGCGTCTACATCACCGGGGCGCTGATCGGCACCCTCAGCGCCTGGCCATTCTTTATGGCGCTGGAAGCGCAGTCGATCTTCTGGATTGTCTTCTTTGCCATCATGCTCGCGAACATCGCTCACGATATGGTGGTCTGTGTCCAGCAGCCGATGTTTACCGAGCTGTTTGGCGCCAGCTACCGCTACAGTGGTGCAGGCGTGGGATATCAGGTGGCAAGCGTGGTCGGTGGCGGGTTTACGCCGTTTATTGCTGCCGCGCTGGTGACCTTCTCCGGCGGGAACTGGCACAGCGTGGCGATTTATCTGTTGGCCGGTTGCCTGCTGTCCGCCGCCACAGCCCTGTTTATGAAAGAGACGAGCCACCGCTGATCTCACTTTTGTTTCACAGGCGTGTGACATACTATCGGGTAGAGTCGCACACCTGTGGAACAAGGAGACAGAGATGAATAATAAGGGCTCCAGCCTGACCCCGGCTCAGGCGCTGGAAAAACTCGACGGACTGTATGAACAGTCCGTCAACGCGCTGCGCAGCGCCATCAGCGAATACATCGAAACAGGGAAACTTCCCGATGAAAAGGCCAGAACCGAGGGCCTTTTTGTTTATCCATCGCTCTCTGTGACCTGGGACGGTAGCGCCAGTAATACCCCGAAAACCCGCGCCTACGCCCGTTTTACCCACTCCGGCTGCTATAGCACCACCGTCACCCGCCCTGCACTGTTCCGCCCCTATCTTGAAGAGCAACTCACGCTGCTGTATCAGGATTACGGCGCGCATATCGCCGTTGAGCCATCGCAACATGAAATCCCCTATCCTTATGTCATTGACGGTTCAGCGTTAACCCTTGACCGCTCCATGAGCGCGGGTCTGACCCGCCATTTTCCGACGACAGAGCTTTCCCAGATTGGCGATGAGACGGCTGACGGCATCTTCCATCCGGCGGAGTACGCTCCTCTGTCGCACTTTGATGCTCGCCGCGTCGACTTCTCCCTGGCGCGCCTGCGCCACTACACGGGTACGCCCGCTGAACATTTCCAGCCATTTGTGCTGTTTACCAACTACACCCGCTATGTCGACGAGTTTGTGCGCTGGGGCTGCAGCCAGATCCTCGACCCGGAGAGTCCTTACATCGCGCTTTCCTGCGCGGGTGGGATCTGGATAACCGCAGAGACCGAAGCCCCCGAGCAGGCCATTTCCGACCTGGCGTGGAAAAAACACCAGATGCCCGCCTGGCACCTGATCACCGCCGACGGGCAGGGGATCACGTTGATTAACATCGGCGTTGGCCCGTCTAATGCCAAAACCATCTGCGATCATCTTGCGGTATTGCGTCCTGACGTCTGGCTGATGATTGGACACTGCGGCGGGCTGCGTGAAAGCCAGCTGATTGGCGACTACGTGCTGGCTCACGCCTATCTGCGTGATGACCATGTACTTGATGCCGTTCTTCCGCCAGATATCCCTATTCCAAGCATCGCCGAAGTACAGCGCGCGCTGTATGACGCTACCAAAGAGGTCAGCGGCATGCCGGGTGAAGAGGTTAAACAGCGCCTGCGCACCGGTACGGTCGTCACGACGGATGACCGCAACTGGGAGCTGCGTTACTCCGCCTCTGCGCTGCGCTTCAACCTCAGCCGCGCGGTAGCGATTGATATGGAGAGCGCCACCATTGCCGCACAAGGATATCGCTTCCGCGTCCCTTACGGCACGCTGCTGTGCGTTTCTGATAAACCGCTGCATGGTGAAATTAAGCTGCCCGGCCAGGCCAACCGTTTTTATGAAGGGGCAATATCCGAACATCTGCAAATTGGTATTCGTGCCATTGATTTGCTGAGGGCCGAAGGTGACAAGCTTCATTCCCGCAAGCTACGTACCTTCAACGAGCCGCCATTCCGCTAATAACAATAAGGAAAAAAAATGTACTCTACATCACCGTTAGCAGCCCTGCGTCAGTGGCTACAGGAAAACAATCTCGACGGGATGATCGTCCCGCGCGCGGATGCCTGGCAGAGCGAATACTGCGCGCCTTACGACGAAAAGCTGGCCTGGCTGACAGGTTTTGACGGCTCTGCTGGTCTGGCCCTGGTACTGAAAAACAAAGCGTTGCTGTTCGTTGATGGCCGCTATCAGGTTCAGGCCCGCGTTCAGGTGAATACGGATGAGGTTGAGATCCATCATCTGCACAACGAGCCGCTGGCAGAATGGTTATCCGCAAACGTTGAGGCGGGTACACGTATCGGCTTTGAAGCGCTGCTGATGACCAATACGGAGTTTGAGCAACTCTCTGCTACACCGTGCAAGCTGGTCCCTCTGAGTGCCTCTCCGTTCGACGTGCTCTGGACCGATCGCCCTGCGGCTCCGGCGGGGCTTATCCGTGAAATGCCGATCGAGATGAGTGGCGAAAGCAGTGCCGACAAGCGTCAGCGCATCGCCGCAGTGCTGGCTGCAAACAACGCCGATTATCTGGCCGTTACCCTGCCGGACAACATTGCCTGGTTGTTAAACGTGCGCGGTTCGGATATCCCATACAGCCCGGTTCCCCTCTCCTTTGCCCTTCTGGGCCGGGACGGGAACGTTGAGTGGTTTGTTGACAACACTAAGCTCAGCGCCCTTCCGGACGCGGTGCGTAATGCTTTCACCATTGCACCTCAGGACGCCTTTATCGCGCGCTGTCAGCAGAACGCCGAAGGCAAACGGGTGATGATGGATGCCGGTTCCGCGCCGGTAGCCCTGCGCTTTGCCATTGAGCCACAGGGGGAAATTGTCTGGCAAACCGATCCCATTACCCTGATGAAGTCCACCAAAAACCCGGTAGAACTGGCAGGATATCGCGAATGCCATCACCAGGACGGTGCCGCATGGGTGAACTTCCTGGCGTGGCTGAGCCGTGAGGTGCCGCAGCGTGAGGCTGCGGGACACCCCCTGACCGAGCTGGAGGTTCAGGCGCAGCAGCTTGCATTCCGCAAGCAGCAGCCTGGTTTTATTGAACAAAGTTTTGCGACTATCTCCGCCTCATCCAGCAATGCGGCGATGTGCCACTATCATTCGAGCGAAGACAGCAACAAGCCCATCGGGCATGACCATTTTTACCTGAATGATTCCGGCGGTCAGTATGTTAACGGCACCACCGATGCCACGCGGACGCTGGCATGGGGTAAGGTCGCCCCGCAGCAGCGCCTGCACTACACTGCCGTGCTGAGAGGCTTCCTGTCGCTTATTACCCTGCAGTTCCCTTCCGGGACTCAGGGGCATCAGCTGGATGCGTTTGCGCGTCGCCCGCTATGGGAGATGGGGCTGGATTACGATCACGGTACGGGGCACGGCGTGGGGCATCAGTTGCTGATCCACGAGAACCCGCATCGTATCGCCAAAAAGGTCAACCCGTGGCCGCTGGTAGCGGGCAATATCATGACTATCGAACCAGGCTACTATCTCGGCGATAGCCACGGTATTCGTATTGAGAACCAGGTAGAGATTGTTGAAAGCCGCCCAGGATTCTGCAAATTCTCTTCGCTGACGCTCATCCCTATCGACTTAAGCCAGGTTGAGTTGCATCTGTTGAGCGAGCAGGAAAAACAGTGGCTGGATGAGTATCACCAGCAGGTCCGCGAGACCCTCTCACCACTGGTGGAAAGCGATGCACGCCCGTGGCTGGTTGAGGCAACGGCGCCTATTCGCGTGTAATTTCGTGCGGTCTGGTGCCCTCACCCCATCCCTCTCCCACGGGAGAGGGAACAAACACTAAAAACGGCAACAAGGTTGCCGTTTTGCGTTTACCTTGCGCAGAAAAGCAAAAAGCCTGCTTTAAAAGCAGGCTTCTTAAATTTGGCTCCTCTGACTGGACTCGAACCAGTGACATACGGATTAACAGTCCGCCGTTCTACCGACTGAACTACAGAGGAATCGTGTGAACGGGGCGCATATTATCGAGGCTCCCCAGGGATGTCAAAGGCAGAATGCATATTTCTGATTGTTTGCCGATTTATTCTCCATTTCGCGCATTTATCAGGCATTCTTCCGTGGATATTTCCACAGCCAGCGCCCACTCACCATACGCCAGTAGAACAACGCCCCGCGCACGGCCCAGTCAAGGAACATCCCCAGCCAGACGCCAACCACTCCCCATCCGAGCATCACCCCCAGCGTATAACCCGCGACAACGCGGCAACCCCACATGCCGAGCATCGACACCCACATGGCAAAACGGGCATCGCGCGCCCCTTTCAGCCCGGCGGGCAGTACCCATGAAGCCGCCCAGATGGGCATAAAGGCCGCGTTGAGCCAGATAAGGATCTTAACAACCTCTTTTACATCGTCTTCGTGGGTATAGAATGAGGCCATTAACCCGGCAAAAGGCGCGCTTCCCCAGGCAATCAACGTTAACCCAATGGTCGACAACCAGAATACGTGTCGCAGCTGTCGTTCCGCCTGCCCTATCTGCCCTTTACCGAGTCGTTTACCGGTAATGATGGTCGATGCCGAACCCAGCGCATTACCAGGCAGGTTAATCAAGGAAGCGATGGAAAAGGCGATAAAGTTACCGGCAATCACGTCGGTCCCCATCCCGGCAACAAACATCTGCGTGAGCAGCTTACCTCCGTTGAACAATACCGATTCAATACTGGCGGGAATACCAATCCCCATGACTTCCCAGATAATGGCGAAATTAAAGGGGCGGAAATAGCTTTTAAGCGTAAGCCGCAGCGAGGGGGTAATCCCCGTCATCAGCACACCAAGGATGGCCGCCGCACCGATATAGCGTGAAATGGTTAACCCCAGCCCGGCACCGACGAATCCCAGCCCATCCCACGAGAACACACCGTAGATCAGTACGCTACTGATGATGATATTCAGGATGTTCATCCCACCGTTAATCAGTAACGGAATTTTGGTGTTGCCTGCCCCGCGCAGCGCGCCGCTGCCAATCAGCGCAATGGCTGCCGCCGGATAGCTTAAGACCGTCATTTCCAGATAGGTCAGCGCCAGGTCCTTAACCTCGGCCGTCGCTTCACCCGCGACAAAGTCGATAATCTCTTTACCGAAATAGTGGATCACTGCCGCGAGGATGACTGAAAAAATGGTCATGATCATCAGCGACTGGCGTGCCGCCTCACGGGCGCGTTTGGGATCAAGCTTACCCAGGCTAAACGCAACCACCACCGTCGTCCCGAGATCTATGGCGGCGAAGAATGACATCACCACCATATTAAAGCTATCCGCCAGCCCGACCCCTGCCATCGCTTCTTTTCCCAGCCAGCTTACCAGGAAGGTACTCAGTACCCCCATTAGCAGAACGCAGGTATTTTCCAGAAAGATAGGTACCGCAAGAGGGGTGATTTCACGCCAGAACAGAACACGATAACTTTTACGTTTTGCGTACCATGGTGTGCGCGTTATCACCTGGCGCAGGGGAGCAGTGACGTTCAAAATGGACCTTAGCGAGAAAAGTTGAAACTCCATTTCAAATAATGAGGGAGAAATGCTAATCCTGCAAAGTATTTTCCAGAAAAAGATGTTTGGATTTACAACAAACTGACGACAGAACCAGCAATCGATCGATTTTCCCTAAGATCAGGTTTGACAAAACTTTTTTCGCCGCTAAGATAAGCCTCCACAACGATTCCTCTGTAGTTCAGTCGGTAGAACGGCGGACTGTTAATCCGTATGTCACTGGTTCGAGTCCAGTCAGAGGAGCCAAATTTAAAAAGCCTGCTTTTAAAGCAGGCTTTTTGCTTTGCTGGTGAGGGAAAATATGAACGCTTTGTTTGTCTACGGCACGCTGCGCCCGGGCCACTCTAACGCACATATCCTTGAAAACATTGGCGGCGAATGGCAGACCGGTTTCGTAACCGGCACGTTCTATGAACGTGGCTGGGGAGCGGCGGCAGATTTTCCGGGGATCGTCCTCCACCCTGATGGCCCCCGCGTCGAAGGTTATCTGTTTATTTCCGATAACCTTGCCGCACACTGGCAAATGCTGGATGAATTTGAAGACGGTTATGATCGGGTTGAGGTCATGGTGACCACACCTGACGAGCAACATGTTAAGGCCTGGATCTACCAGCTACAACCGCGCTCTGAGTCATAAAAAAAGGCTCTCTGTCACCAGAGAGCCTTTTTCACAATTCACTGCGATTACTCGCTTTTTGCTTCGCCGTTCTTGATTTCACCCATCACTTTCAGCTTCTTAGAGATGTCCCGACGCTCTTTAGACAGCTCGGCATTTTTGATGATGTAATCATCAACACGGTCTTCGTAGTCGCTTTTCATGCTGGCAATGATGCCCTGAATAGCTTCAACGCTCATGCCTGGCTTAATGTAGTCGCTCAGGTTGTCGAGCAGCAGAACACGTTTCTGGTTGTCACGGATCTTCTTCTCAACGTCCTGGATTTCACGCTGCAGCTTGTTTTTGCGGCGGAACAGGCGGACGAATTCCAGAACATCCTGGAACGAAGGCTTGGTAGTTTCCATTTTTACACCCCTGATAATGTGAGATTCGGATTCGTTAAAGCAACCGTTGTAACATTAACCTTACTGACAGCGGCCGCGAATGACAATGAGTATATCGTTTAAAGCTATCATAACCCCAATTGCTGCTGAATCGAAGCAGCAGGCGTCACATCCGCGTTTTATTTGCGCAGTGCGCGGCAAATCAGGTGTGATATCAGCTCAAGCTGTCGCGCCAGTTCCATGCTCAGCCAGACATAGCCATGAATAGGTGTTTCGGCCACGTTATCGCTCTGGCGTTCGTTGATTAACTGCTTCAGCTCAGCGACGATCTCATTCAGACGCTCGCTGTTCGCCAGTATAGGCTGTGGGTTACCTTCGTAGAGCGCATGGGCGATGGTCAGCAGAGTTTGCTGCGTCATCTGCTGTGTCTCCTTGAGGGTCTGTGCGTTAAGCATCAACAGATGGCTCGGGCGAGAAGCCCAGTGCGCGTTAATTTGCAGTTCGAGCATGCAGACCAGATTGCGGCTTACCGTCTGGATAGCTTCGAAAATCGCTTTCTGAATATGGGTTTCTTTGCTGGCCGGGGTAATCAGACCACGCATTTTGACTACATCGTTAAGGATGGCTTGCAGATGCTTTTCCAGCCTGGGGCGCTCAACCAGATTAGGGGAAAAACCAGCCTGATAGACGCGGTTAAACGCGGTGACGTAGTTGGCCATCTGAATACGCCAGTGCAGAAAAGCACGCTGCGGCCAGATACCGGTAAAGAGCATGGCCAGCAGTGACCCCAGGATAACATCCCCGCTTCGCCACAGCGCCGTGGTCATATCCCCGGCAGGGGCACCGACAACCACCGCGAGAGTAATCCCGATCAGCAGCGCCTGATACGGTCTTTTGCCCAACGCCAGCCAGCCGCACAGGAACATGGCGGCACCGCACCATGCCAGCATGACCGGAAACGAAATCAGCTCCAGCTTCAGGGCGATAAGCCCGAGAGCCGAGCCTAAAACGGTCCCACCAATTCGCTCGAAGGCGCGAGGAACAACGTTTCCCCAAAACGAGATGGGCCCCATCACCACTACCAGCGTGATCAGCGGCCACGTTCCTTCCGGAACATCCAGCAAGCGGACAAGGACAAACGTCAACACGAACGCCAGCGCGATGCGACACCCATGCACCACTCGGTAATGTTTGTACAACCGAATTTCAAAAGGGGTTAATGATTTGTCGGGACGCACACCCGCTCTCCAGCTACACGGCAAACCACAATTGTACTGTGTTTTCAGCCGGGCGGATCACACCCGACTGAAAAACCCTTCATTTAGCAGGCTTAAACCGTTTTATGCTCAACGGCGATAAACATTTCGATATCCCAGTAGCCGTCTGCGTTGCCATCATTAAGATAGCGCTCGAAACAGGGTTTAGGGGCAATCTGGTATTTATTGTCCTGTAGAAGGGAGTTGAAGAATTGATACCACGGGGTCGCAAAGTCGTAGTTTTCCACGCGCGCCATCGCCACGGCATAATCACCGGCCACGATTTCCGTCATCATGACGCCTTCGCTGTTTTCCGGAATAACGAAATCGTCCGGTACCGTCACAGCAGTATCACAGCGCAATTTTTCTGCCGGAACTTCATCCGGGTTATCGTAATAAACTGCAACCCACTCAAGCGGCTGAATGTGGCGACCGTCCACCCACATCACCAGCTGTTCAAAGCCCTGTTTTACCGTTTGTTCCCACGGTCCAACCAAATGAAAACCGGCAATCTTACGTTTCTGTTGCTGCTTAATGCTGTAGTCCATGCTGCCTCCACCCATTACTGTATATTTATACACTATAAAGCAGATTTTAACTGTTCAGCAAACGAAGAGTGTTTATTATGTGAGCAGACTCGCAACCCTGCCAGTCTGCTCATCTGCAGTTAGAGCGTGTGGTGCAGATAATCGCTCAGGCGTGAGAACAGGCCGCCTTTATCAACGGCTTCCAGCGTCACCAGCGGCCAGTGTGCAACCACTTTGTCACGGTCATAGAGCTGAATCTCCCCAACCCGCTGATGCGCAGCAATCGGTGCTTCCAGCTCTTTTTTATCCAGCACATATTTGGCTTTGATGTTCGGGACTTCCGCTTTTGGCAGCGCCAGCCAGAAGTCCTGGTCGGTACCCAGTTTCACCTGCTCCTTATCGCCGTACCAGATACGCTCTGTACCTACTTTTTTACCGTTTTGCAGGATCTGCACCGTATCGAAATTCTGCTGCCCCCAGTGCAGCAGTTTACGGGCCTGGTCCTCACGCCCTTTCGGACTGTCGGCCCCCATCACCACCGCGATTAAACGGCGCTGCCCATCAACCGCGGAAGCAATCAGATTAAAACCTGCGCCCGAGGTGTGCCCCGTTTTAAGTCCATCTACGTTCATGGTTTTATCCCACAGCAGGCCGTTACGGTTTTGCTGGGTGATCCCGTTCCAGGTGAGGCTCTTTTCACTGTACATATGGTAAAAATCAGGTTCGCCATGAATGATGGCCCGGGAGAGGACGGCCAGGTCATAAGCGGAACTGTGCTGTCCTGGCGCATCCAGCCCATGAACGGTTTCGAAATGGGTATCGCGCAGGTTCAGCTTTTGCACATAGTCGTTCATCATCTTCACAAACTGCGGCTGCCCGCCCGCCACGTGATCGGCCAGCGCCACGCAGGCATCGTTACCGGAATCCACAATCAGACCACGGCTCAGGTCGCGCACGGTGACGCGATCGCCCTCTTTCAGAAACATCAGCGACGAACCGTCAAAAACCGGGTTGCCTTTTGCCCAGGCATCGCGCCCGACGGTAACAACGTCATCGGGCGAAATACGATGGCTATCAATGGCCCGATCAACCACATACCCCGTCATCAGCTTGGTCAGGCTTGCCGGATTACGTTGTTGATGTTCGTTGCCCGCCGTTAAGATTTGACCAGTCGTGTAATCCATCAGCACCCAGGAGCCAGCCTGAATAGCAGGAGGCTGCGGCGAAAAATCCAGTGGTTCGGCCGCAAAAGCAGATGAGACACTCGAAGCGAGTAAAGAAACAGCAATAAACAGACGGCGTTTCAACGGTATATCCTCAGGTCATTAAAAATCGCTGACCTTTTTACGGGAGTTCTGATGTCGTTACCTGGCTTAATTGCAAAAAAATGTGACAGAACGCAGATTTTTCTCTGAAGCTGGCGCGCAAATCTGCAACGCGGAGGTGCTTTTTATTCGGTCTCGACCGCACGATCGTTTACCATAGTGGCGTCATTTTTTAACAGGATGGTATTACTGGTGTCTGACTCTGCCGCTCGCCCGACTTTTTTATTTCATGACTATGAAACCTTTGGTACGCACCCGGCGCTGGACCGACCGGCGCAGTTTGCCGCCATCCGTACCGATGACGACTTCAATATTATCGGCGAGCCTGAGGTCTTTTACTGCAAACCGGCTGATGACTACCTGCCGCAGCCTGGAGCGGTTATGGTTACCGGGATTACCCCGCAGGAAGCGCGGGAAAAAGGCGTTAACGAGGCAGAATTCGCCCGACGCATCCACGATCTGTTTACCGTCCCCAATACCTGCGTGGTCGGTTACAACAATATCCGCTTCGATGATGAAGTGACGCGCAATATTTTCTATCGCAACTTCTACGACCCGTATGCCTGGAGCTGGCAGAACCGTAATTCTCGCTGGGATTTACTCGACATCATGCGCGCCTGCTACGCGTTACGTCCGGAAGGTATTAACTGGCCGGAGAATGATGAAGGACTGACGAGCTTCAGGCTGGAACATCTGACGCGCGCCAATGGCATTGAGCACAGTAATGCCCACGATGCGATGGCAGACGTGTATGCCACCATTGCCATGGCGAAGCTGGTGAAAACCGCTCAGCCAAGGCTGTTTGAGTATCTGCTGAGCCACCGCAGCAAACAGAAATTGACCACGCTGATTGATGTACCGCAGATGAAACCGCTGGTGCATATCTCCGGTATGTTCGGTGCCTGGCGCGGCAACACCAGTTGGGTTGCGCCACTGGCCTGGCATCCGGACAACCGTAATGCGGTCATTATGGTGGACTTAGCTGGCGATATCTCGCCGCTGCTGGAGCTCGACAGTGATACTCTGCGTGAACGGCTTTACACCCCGAAAAATGAACTCGGCGATCTGCCTGCGGTGCCGGTTAAACTGGTGCATATCAATAAATGTCCGGTACTGGCGCAGGCTAATACCCTGCGCCCGGAAGATGCTGACAGACTGGGCATTAACCGACAACACTGCCTGGATAACCTGAAAGTGCTGCGCGAAAACCCGCAGGTGCGTGAGAAAGTGGTCGCCATTTTTGCAGAAGCAGAACCGTTCGTTCCGTCTGAAAACGTGGATGCCCAGCTATACAACGGTTTCTTCGGCGATGCCGACCGCGCGGCGATGAATATCGTCCTGCAAACCGATCCGCGTAACCTGCCGGCGCTGGATATCACTTTTGCTGACAAGCGCATTGAAAAGTTGATGTTTAATTACCGTGCGCGTAACTACCCGGGAACCCTCGATGAAGCGGAACAGGAACGCTGGTTGCAACATCGTCGTAATGTCTTTACGCCGGAGTTCCTGCATAGCTATGCTCAGGAGCTGGAGATGCTTTATGCGCAGTATGAAGGGAATGCTGAAAAACAGGCACTGTTGAAATCCCTGTTCCAGTACGCACAAGAGATAGTCTGAATTAGAGATATAAAAAAACCGGAGGCGATGGTCTCCGGTTTTTTTTTAATGCGTTAAAACTCAGGCAACGTCTTCGTACTGAGGAACCGGGTTGCGGAAGCTTTTTGTTACGCAGGCCAGGTAAATCAGACCGATAGCACCCCAGATCAGACCCAGAACCATAGAGCTCTCTTCCAGGTTAATCCACAGTGCGCCAACAGTCAGCGCGCCACACACTGGCAGCACCAGATAGTTGAAGTGGTCTTTCAGCGTTTTGTTGCGCTTCTCACGGATCCAGAACTGCGAGATCACAGAGAGGTTAACGAAGGTGAACGCCACCAGCGCACCGAAGTTAATCAGCGCAGTTGCTGTCACCAGGTCAAATTTAATCGCCAGCAGAGCAATTGCACCTACCAGCAGCACGTTCCATGCAGGAGTACGCCATTTCGGATGAACATAACCGAAGAAGCGAGTCGGGAACACACCGTCACGGCCCATCACGTACATCAGACGAGAAACGCCTGCGTGCGCCGCCATACCGGATGCCAGTACGGTTACGCTTGAGAAGATCAACACGCCCCACTGGAAGGTTTTACCTGCCACGTACAGCATGATTTCAGGCTGTGACGCATCCGGATCTTTAAAGCGAGAGATATCCGGGAAGTACAGCTGCAGGAAGTAAGAGGCACCGATGAAGATCATACCGCCAATCAGCGCGGTCAGGAAAATCGCTTTCGGGATCACGCGCTCAGCGTCTTTGGTCTCTTCTGACAGAGAAGAGATACCGTCAAAGCCGAGGAACGAGAAGCACAGAATCGTCGCACCGGTGATCATCGGCACTACATGCGCACCTTCAGACCAGAATGGACGCGTGCTGGTCAGTGTACCTGCACCTTCACCGTGAGAAACACCGTAGATGATCAGGCCAACGATTACCGCAACAATACCCATCTGCAGAATAACAATCAGGGTGTTGAAGTTCGCCACGGTCTTGATGCTGCGCAGGTTAGAGATGGTCATAAAGGCCACCAGCGCCACAACGAAGATCCACGACGGTACGGAAGGTACCAGCGCTTCAAAGTAAATTTTTGCCAGCAGAATGTTGATCATCGGCATGAACAGGTAGTCCAGCAGTGATGACCAGCCCACCATAAAGCCTACCGCCGGGCTAATGGATTTCTGAGCATAGGTGTACGCAGAGCCTGCGGACGGGAAACGGCGAACCAGTTTACCGTAGCTCAGCGCAGTAAAGAGAATAGCGACCAGCGCAAAGGCGTACGCCGTTGCAACGTGACCGTCAGTAAGGCCTGATACGATACCGAATGTATCGAACAGCGTCATTGGTTGCATATAGGCCAGGCCCATCATAACAACCGGAATCAACGTAAGTGTTTTACGTAATTCCACGCGAGAGGTGTTTGGAGTTGCGTTATGCGACATAGTTATTCTCCTTTACGGTGATAACCGCCACGTAAGCGAAAAATTGCCCCATTTCTTTATTCCTCAGCGACAACAACTGTCGGATTTTAGTAAATATCTATCCGGTACGAAGCCCGGCCTCTTGGTTTTTAGTTTCGTTTCGTACATGCAAAAAAAAATAACCGACGCCTTTTATATCGTCGATTATTCATTTGGTTGCAGCGGCCGCATTTTGCCCCACATCGGATACAAAAGGCAATACTTTGCAATGCCCTGGGTGATTTTCTTTTTGCTAACTGGCTGATTTCTCGACGCTGGCCTGAGAGTAAACGGCAGCGATAGCACTATTTGCTAAAATTTCGTCTCGCCACCAGCTGCTTGCCAGTCCAGAGGTTTGTTCATTCCAGCCCACCCACGCTGATTCATTACTGCTTTGAGCAAGCACCTGTTTTTCAACCAGCGCCCCGCTATCAATAAACCGCTGCGCAAGATAACGAGGCAAATAGCCGCAACCCAGACCACTGATTTGCAATTCCAGCTTGGTTTTAAAATCAAAAACGGTAATGGCTTCCTGCTCATCAAGTAATTGCGAGGAAACCGCACACTCTGGCCGTGAACTGTCCCCCACCACAATCGCACGGTAGCCTTTAATAATCCGGCGATTAATAGGCTCCGGCTCCTGAGCAAGCGGATGATGCGGCGCAACGGCAAAAACCTGCTCCAGCACGCCCAGACGGGCAAAACCAAAATCACTCAACTGGGGAGGTTCATGGAGTGCACCGACGAAAATATCCGCCCTTCCCTGGATTAACGCATCCCAGGAACCGCCCAGCACACCGTTTATAAAGATAAGCCGGGTCACGCTGTGGTGTTGATAAAATGCCTCAATCAGCGGCGTCAGAAGCGAAAACGGAAAGGTATCATCGACTCCTATAACCAGCTCATTTTCCCATCCCTGATGAAGCTTGACGGCCTGCTTTTCCAGTTCGCGAACGGTATGGAGGACTTCACGTCCTTTTTCCAGCAGCATCTGCCCGGTACGGGTAAAACGCGCGCGGTGCCCGGAGCGATCGAGGATCTGAATATTGAGATCGCTTTCCAGTTTTTGAACGGTGTAGCTCAGCGCCGAAGGGGTTTTGTAGAGCTTTGCTGAGGCGGCTGCAAAGCTCCCTTCTTTTTCCAGTGCATCCAGAATAATAAGAACATCAAGCAGCGGTTTCATGCTCGCCCCCTTCTGGTGTGCGATCGTCTCCGCTGCGAGACTTATTCCATGGGCATCACCAGCGGATCGGGATACTGATACTCAAATCCCAGCTCATGGCAAATGCGATTGCCATCAACAATTTTGCCTTTGCTTTCATCCTTTGTCTCACCAAAAATCGGCGGAGCCAGGCCCAACTGACGTGCCATTAGCGGGTAAAACGTACTACGCGTCGGATGAGAAGGCGCACATATATTATAGATGTGTCCACCTTTTGGAGCCTGTAAGAGTAGCTCAATTGCGCCAATAACATCGTCAAGATGCACAAGATTGACAACATGTTGCCCGTCTGGCGCTGACTTCCCGGCAAAAAAACGTCCCGGATGACGCCCTGGCCCCACCAGACCCGCCAGACGGACGATATCAACCTGCGTGCCGGGTAGATTATGCAGCCAGTCTTCCAGCTCTTTCAGTACCTGGCCGCTCACGGTAACAGGATTGCGCCCGGAGCTCTCTTTCACCACACCTTCGACATCGCCATAGACTGACGTCGAGCTGGTAAAAATAATGCGCGGAACATGGTGTGCCAGCGCGCTGTCGACAATCTCCTGCATCGCCTGCAGATAAAACGACTCGCCCGGACCACTGCGCCGCGCGGGTAGCGTAATTACCAGCGCATCGACGTTCATCAACGTGTCCAGATCGTCAGCATCACACACCAGCTCGGGTTCCAGACGCAGTTCGACACCATCAATACCGCACATACGCGCTGCTTCTACCCCATCCGCCGTGGTTTTGCTCCCGGTCACTTGCCAGCCTTTCGCGGCTAATGACATCGCCAGCGGCATTCCCAGCCATCCTAAACCGACAATCGCGACCTTTTTCATGCGAATTCTCCTGACTCGTACTCGTCTTTCATAAGGCTACGCCAGCCCGGCAGAACACACAATTCATAGCATCAATATGAAATGAATTAATGATCAAAAAAAGCCCTTGCAATATGTTGCACAACTGGTTTAGGTTAAAAGACATCAAATGAATAAGCATTCATCGAGAATTTATATGACACGCGTTCAATTTAAACACCACCATCATCACCATCATCCTGACTAGTCTTTCAGGCGATGTGTGCTGGAAGACGTTTGGATCTTCCAGTGGTGCATGAACGCATGAAAAAGCCCCCGGAAGATCTTCTTCCGGGGGCTTTTTTTTGGACCAAATTCAGACAGGTTAAAACAGGTTAACGAGGAATAAAGAATGTTAGATAACTCACGTTTACGCATAGCTATTCAAAAATCAGGTCGTTTGAGTGACGATTCACGCGAACTGCTGGCCCGCTGCGGGATCAAAATTAACCTGCACACCCAGCGCCTGATTGCTCTGGCTGAAAACATGCCCATCGACATTCTGCGCGTGCGTGATGACGATATCCCAGGCCTGGTGATGGATGGCGTCGTTGACCTTGGCATCATCGGTGAAAACGTGCTGGAAGAAGAACTCCTGACCCGCCGTGCACAGGGCGAAGACCCGCGTTACTTCACCCTGCGTCGCCTGGATTTCGGCGGCTGCCGCCTGTCGCTGGCAACGCCGGTCGATGAAGCCTGGGATGGCCCGGCTGCACTGAACGGCAAACGTATCGCCACCTCCTACCCTCACCTGTTAAAGCGTTACCTGGACCAGAAAGGCGTGCAGTTTAAATCCTGTCTGCTGAACGGCTCTGTTGAAGTCGCCCCGCGTGCAGGTCTGGCGGACGCCATCTGTGACCTCGTCTCAACTGGCGCGACGCTGGAAGCGAACGGCCTGCGCGAAGTGGAAGTTATCTATCGCTCAAAAGCCTGTCTGATTCAGCGTGACGGCGACATGGCCGATGCCAAGCAGCAGTTGATCGACAAGCTCCTGACCCGTATTCAGGGCGTGATCCAGGCGCGTGAATCCAAATACATCATGATGCACGCGCCAACCGAGCGTCTGGATGAAGTGATTGCTCTGTTACCAGGCGCCGAGCGCCCAACTATTCTGCCACTGGCGGGCGATCAGCAGCGCGTGGCGATGCATATGGTCAGTAGCGAAACCCTGTTCTGGGAAACCATGGAAAAACTGAAGGCGCTGGGGGCAAGCTCTATCCTGGTGCTGCCAATTGAGAAGATGATGGAGTAACGGCCATGGGTTTTAACACAATCATCGACTGGAATAATTGTAGCGACGCGCAACAGCGCGAGCTGCTGATGCGCCCGGCGATTTCCGCCTCAGAAAGTATCTCTCGTACCGTGGCAGAGATCCTCAATAACGTCAAAGCTCGTGGCGATGACGCGCTGCGTGAATACAGTGCCAAATTCGACAAGACTGAAGTGGATGCGCTGAAGGTTACCGAACAGGAAATCATTGATGCCAGTAATCGTCTGGGTGATGACATCAAGCAGGCGATGGCCGTCGCGGTGAAAAACATCGAGACCTTCCACACCGCGCAAAAGCTGCAAATTGTGGATGTTGAAACCCTGCCTGGCGTGCGTTGCCAGCAGGTGACCCGCCCGGTAGCGTCCGTTGGGCTGTATATCCCTGGCGGTTCGGCTCCACTGTTCTCCACCGTATTGATGCTGGCTACCCCGGCGCGTATCGCGGGTTGTCAGAAAGTGGTGCTCTGCTCTCCGCCACCGATTGCCGATGAGATCCTCTACGCAGCAAAGCTGTGCGGCGTACAGGCGGTCTATAAAGTGGGTGGCGCACAGGCGATTTCTGCCCTCGCGTTTGGCACCGAATCCATTCCAAAGGTCGACAAAATTTTTGGCCCGGGCAACGCCTTCGTCACCGAAGCCAAGCGCCAGGTCAGCCAGCGCGTCTGGACGGTGCGGCAATTGACATGCCTGCCGGTCCGTCTGAAGTGTTGGTCATTGCCGACAGCGGTGCCACGCCGGACTTCGTCGCGTCCGACCTGCTTTCTCAGGCGGAACACGGCCCTGACTCGCAGGTCATTCTGTTGACGCCGGATGCCGATATGGCAACGCGCGTCGGCGAAGCCGTCGAGCGCCAGCTTGCTGACCTGCCCCGCGCCGAAACGGCACGTCAGGCGTTAGCCGCCAGCCGTCTGATTGTGGCGCGCGATCTGGCGCAGTGCATTGCCATCTCTAACCAGTACGGCCCGGAGCACCTGATTATTCAGACCCGAAATGCACGCGACCTGGTCGACAGCATCACCAGCGCAGGTTCGGTTTTCCTGGGTGACTGGTCACCTGAATCCGCTGGCGATTACGCGTCCGGCACCAACCACGTTCTGCCGACGTATGGTTATACCTCAACCTGTTCAAGCCTCGGCCTGGCGGATTTCCAGAAACGCATGACCGTGCAGGAACTGTCCCGTGAAGGATTTGCCTCGCTGGCATCCACCATTGAAACGCTGGCAGCCGCGGAACGCCTGACCGCCCACAAAAATGCCGTTACGCTGCGCGTTGCAGCCCTGAAGGAGCAAGCATGAACATTGAAGAATTAGCCCGTGAAAATGTCCGTCAACTGACTCCGTATCAGTCTGCACGTCGTTTAGGTGGTAAAGGTGATGTCTGGCTGAACGCTAACGAATTCCCGACAGCGGTCCAGTTTGAGCTGTCTCAGCAAACCCTGAACCGCTATCCGGAGTGTCAGCCAAAGGCCGTTATCGAAAACTACGCGCAGTATGCGGGAGTGAAGCCGGAGCAGGTGCTGGTCAGCCGTGGAGCAGACGAAGGTATTGAACTGCTGATCCGCGCCTTCTGCGAACCGGGCAAAGATGCGGTGATGTACTGCCAGCCTACCTACGGCATGTATAGCGTCAGCGCGGAAACCTTCGGAGTGGCGTGTCGCAACGTCCTCTCGCTGGAGAACTGGCAGCTGGACCTGCAGGGCATTGCCGATAATCTCGATGGTGTAAAGGTGGTGTTTGTCTGCAGCCCAAACAACCCGACCGGGCAGATTATCAACCCGCAGGATATCCGTACCCTGCTGGAGATGACGCGCGGCAAAGCCCTGGTGGTCGCTGACGAAGCCTACATCGAGTTCTGCCCGCAGGCGACGCTGACAGGCTGGCTGGAAGAATATCCGCACCTGGTCGTGCTGCGTACGTTGTCGAAAGCCTTCGCCCTCGCCGGTCTACGTTGTGGATTCACGCTGGCCAATAAAGAGGTCATCGACCTGCTGTTGAAAGTGATCGCCCCGTACCCGCTCTCCACGCCGGTTGCCGATATTGCAGCACAGGCGCTGACCCCACAGGGGATCAACGCGATGCGCGATCGTGTGGCGCAAATCCTGGAGGAACGTCAGTATCTGGTGACCGCCCTGAAGGATATCCCGTGCGTGGAGCAGGTGTTCGATTCGGAAACCAACTACATCCTGGTGCGTTTCACTGCATCCAGTGCCGTATTTAAATCTTTGTGGGATCAGGGCATTATCTTACGAGACCAGAATAAACAACCTTCCCTGAGCGGGTGCCTGCGCATTACCGTAGGCACCCGCGCAGAGAGCCAGCGCGTGATTGACGCCCTGAAAGCGGAGAAAGTATGACCCAGAAGATCCTTTTTATCGATCGTGACGGCACCCTTATTTCGGAGCCACCAGCCGATTTTCAGGTCGATCGTTTCGACAAGCTGGCTTTTGAACCGGACGTGATCCCCGTACTGCTTAAGCTGCAAAACGCCGGGTATAAGCTGGTGATGATCACTAATCAGGACGGTCTGGGTACCGACAGCTTCCCGCAGGCGGACTTTGACGGCCCGCATAATCTGATGATGCAGGTGCTGACCTCTCAGGGCGTGGTCTTTGATGAAGTGCTGATTTGCCCACACATGCCGGCCGATGAGTGCGACTGCCGTAAACCGAAAGTAAAACTGGTGGAGCGCTATCTGACGGAAGATGTGCTGGATAAAACCAACAGCTATGTCATCGGCGATCGCATCACCGATATTACGCTGGCGGAAAACATGGGTATTGCGGGGCTGCGCTACGATCGTAACGGTCTGAACTGGGCGAAAATTGGTGAGCAGCTAACCAAACGTGACCGCTATTCCCACGTTGAACGTAACACCAAAGAGACGCAGATTGACGTGAAGGTCTGGCTGGATCGCGAAGGTGGCAGCAAGATCCACACCGGTGTCGGTTTCTTCGACCATATGCTGGATCAGATTGCCACCCACGGCGGTTTCCGCATGGAAATTACCGTAAAAGGCGACCTTTACATTGACGATCACCACACCGTGGAAGATACCGGCCTGGCGCTGGGTGAAGCCCTGAAGCTGGCGCTCGGCGATAAACGCGGCATCAACCGTTTTGGCTTTGTCCTGCCGATGGACGAGTGCCTGGCGCGCTGCGCTATGGATATCTCCGGACGTCCGCACCTGGAATATAAAGCCGATTTCAACTACCAGCGCGTGGGCGATCTCAGCACTGAAATGGTTGAGCACTTCTTCCGTTCATTGTCCTACACCATGGGCCTGACGTTGCACCTTAAGACCAAGGGCAAAAACGACCACCACCGCGTGGAGAGTCTGTTCAAAGCTTTTGGCCGTACCCTTCGCCAGGCGATCCGCGTGGAAGGTGACGCCCTGCCTTCATCGAAAGGAGTGCTGTAATGAATGTGGTGATTCTGGATACCGGATGCGCCAACCTGAACTCCGTAAAATCGGCGATTGCGCGCCACGGCTATGAGCCGGTGGTGAGCCGTGACCCGGACGTGGTGCTGCGCGCCGACAAACTCTTTTTACCGGGCGTGGGAACCGCGCAGGCCGCGATGGATCAGATTCGCGAACGCGAGTTGGTCGACCTGATCAAAGCCTGTACCCAGCCGGTGCTGGGCATTTGCCTGGGTATGCAGATCCTGGGCCGCCGCAGTGAAGAGAGCAACGGCGTCGACCTGCTGGGCATTATTGAAGAAGACGTGCCGAAAATGACCGACCACGGCCTGCCTCTGCCGCATATGGGCTGGAACCGCGTGTACGCCAAAGCGGGCGACAGGCTGTTTCGCGGCATTGAAGACGGCGCATATTTTTACTTCGTGCACAGCTACGCCATGCCGGTAAATCCGTACACCATCGCTCAGTGCAATTATGGTGAAGCGTTTACCGCAGCGGTGCAGAAAGATAACTTCTTCGGCGTGCAGTTTCACCCGGAACGCTCTGGCGCCGCAGGCGCGCAGCTGCTGAAAAACTTCCTGGAGATGTGATGATTATTCCCGCTTTAGATTTAATTGACGGCACGGTTGTTCGTCTTCATCAGGGCGATTACGGGCAGCAGCGTGACTACGGGGACGACCCGCTGCCACGTCTGCAGGATTACGCGGCGCAGGGTGCAGAAGTGCTGCACCTGGTGGATCTCACGGGCGCGAAAGACCCGGCGAAACGCCAGATCCCGCTACTCAAAAAGCTGGTCGCTGGCGTGAATGTCCCCGTCCAGGTAGGTGGTGGCGTGCGCACTGAAGAGGACGTTGCGGCTCTGCTTGAAGCAGGTGTGGCGCGCGTTGTCGTTGGCTCTACCGCCGTAAAAGACCCCGAAATGGTCAAAGGCTGGTTCCGCCGTTTCGGCGCGGATGCGCTGGTACTGGCGCTGGACGTGCGTATTGATGAACAGGGTAATAAACAGGTTGCGGTCAGCGGCTGGCAGGAAAACTCCGGCGTGACGCTGGAAGAGCTGGTTGTTATTTATCAACCCGTTGGCCTGAAGCACGTGCTGTGCACCGATATCTCTCGCGATGGCACGCTGGCCGGCTCTAACGTCTCGCTGTATGACGAGGTCTGTGCACGTTTTCCGCAGGTGGCTTTCCAGTCTTCGGGTGGAATTGGCGATCTGAAAGATATCGCCGCACTGCGCGGAACGGGCGTGCAGGGCGTGATCGTTGGACGCGCCCTGCTGGAAGGAAAATTTACTGTGACGGAGGCGATTCAATGCTGGCAAAACGGATAATCCCTTGCCTGGACGTACGCGACGGCCAGGTGGTGAAAGGCGTGCAGTTCCGCAACCACGAGATCATTGGCGATATCGTCCCGCTGGCAAAACGCTATGCTGATGAAGGGGCTGACGAGCTGGTGTTTTACGATATCACCGCCTCCAGCGATGGCCGAGTGGTCGATAAAAGCTGGGTAGCGCGCGTAGCAGAAGTGATTGATATTCCATTCTGCGTAGCGGGTGGGATTAAATCAGCTGAAGACGCGGCCAAAATTCTCTCGTTTGGTGCCGACAAGATTTCCATCAACTCCCCTGCCCTGGCAGACCCGGAGCTGATTACTCGCCTGGCCGATCGCTTTGGCGTGCAGTGCATTGTCGTTGGGATCGACACCTGGTATGACGACGCAACGGGCAAATATCACGTTAATCAGTATACCGGCGATGAAAGTCGAACCCGTGTGACCCAATGGGAAACCCTCGACTGGGTGCAGGAAGTGCAGAAGCGTGGCGCGGGCGAGATTGTCCTCAACATGATGAACCAGGACGGCGTGCGTAACGGCTATGACCTCGAACAGCTGAAAAAAGTGCGTGCGGTTTGCCACGTCCCGCTGATCGCCTCCGGCGGCGCGGGCACCATGGAACACTTCCTGGAAGCCTTCCGCGACGCGAACGTCGACGGCGCGCTGGCCGCGTCCGTGTTCCACAAACAGATTATTAATATTGGTGAGTTAAAAACGTTCCTGGCCGGCCAGGGCGTGGAGATCAGGGTATGTTAACAGAGCAACAACAGGCACAGCTGGACTGGGAAAAAACGGGCGGACTACTGCCCGTGGTGGTTCAGCATGCCGTTTCGGGCGAAGTACTTATGCTGGGGTATATGAACCAGGACGCGCTGGCTAAAACGCTCGACAGCGGCAAAGTCACGTTTTTCTCGCGCACCAAACAGCGTCTGTGGACCAAAGGGGAAACCTCAGGTCATTTCCTGAACGTGGTCAGCATTACGCCCGACTGCGATAACGATACCCTGCTGGTACTGGCAAACCCAATCGGACCAACCTGCCATAAGGGCACCAGCAGCTGCTTCGGTGAGGCGAGCCACCAGTGGCTGTTCCTGTATCAACTGGAGCAGCTGCTGGCTGAACGTAAAACAGCGGATCCTGAGAGCTCCTATACCGCGAAGCTGTACGCAAGCGGGACTAAGCGTATCGCACAAAAAGTCGGTGAAGAAGGCGTTGAAACGGCTCTGGCCGCGACCGTGCATGACCGTGAGGAACTGACCAATGAAGCGTCTGATTTGATGTATCACCTGCTGGTGCTGCTGCAGGATCAGGAGCTGGACTTGACGGCGGTGATTGAGAATCTTCGTAAGCGGCACAAATAAAAAAACCGGGGAATTTCCCCGGTTTTTTTATCAATGCATCAGGCTTTTGGTTTGTAATTGCGCAATGCGTTGCGCCCCAGCACGACTCCGGAACCAATCATTCCACCCAGCAGCACGGCAAGAACCAGAATCACGGTTTTTTTCGGGCTGTCACGGCGAACAGGAAGGTCAGGCTTCATGACATAACGGTAGACGTGGATAGTGTCCGGGTTTACGTTCAGCTTCTCGATATCCAGCAAGTTTCGCTTGGTCAGATAGTAAGCTGCTGAGAATACCAACGGGCGAGAAGCTTCGTTATCAATCATCGATTTCAGCCCCTCGCTTCCCAAGAGAAACATCGTTTCCTGCGTCACGTCCTGGGTTTGCTGAATCTGCGGCGAGGTGATTTTTGCTGCTTCAGCATTCTTCAGCGCCTCAGTAATCTGTTTGATGCGCAGATCTTTCTGCTCCTGAGCGACTTTTTCCTGGTTTTCCAGAGAATCGTTCAGGGTTTTAATCTGCTCTTTGATATTGTCCTTGAGGTCAACGGCGAGCTCTTTTGCCGTTTGCTCATCAACCTGCTGTATGTACTGAGCCAGTTGTTTTTGAGCAGCTTCAGCGGATGTACTGGTATAGGAAACACTTAACGGGAGTGGCTGTCCAGTCACAGTCGGTGTTATCGTCAGTTTTTCAGGTTCCTCCTGGTTCTCAAGCGCCTGAGATAATGCCGAGAATGAGGAGCTAAAGCGACCGATAGCGCGCGTTTGGTTGTCCAGCATCGAGGGAGCTGCACTACCATAGAGAATGTTCAATGCGTTTGAGTAGGTCGCTATCTGAGCCGCATCAGGTTGCGCAATAATCGCACTTGAAGTCCACTTTTCCTTCGCGACGAAGAGATATCCAATAGCCAGGGCGATAAAAACAATAACAAATATTGCTATCGTCGACTTGCCACGCCACAGTTGAAGCACTAAATCAAGTAAATCAATTTGCTCAGGGTCATTGCTTTGGCTGACCTGGCGATTGTCGTTTTGCGTCATACAATCCCTAACAGATTAAAAAGGGCAAACATAATTATGTTTGCATAGTGTATCTATTGCTGGGGATTTTTCTATAAGAATCCGATGAGTGATATCAGAAAGATGAGTTATGTAACTTACACCCTTCGCGCTATCATAGACGTCATGTGATGCGCTATGGCATCTGTAAGAATATGGGTTTATGAGGGAAGCTATGAAATTTTTGGTAACGGGTGCAGCGGGTTTTATCGGTGCTAATGTCAGTAAACGCCTCCTCGAGGCCGGTTATCAGGTTGTCGGTATTGATAATCTGAATGATTACTATGATGTCAACCTGAAGCTGGCGCGCCTGGAACTGTTAAAATCTGAGAGCTTCAGCTTTCACAAGCTGGAGTTGGCCGACCGGGAAGGCATGGCAGCGCTTTTCGCCAGCGAGAAGTTTGATCGCGTGATTCATCTGGCCGCACAGGCAGGCGTACGCTACTCCCTGGAAAACCCACATGTGTATGCGGATGCTAATCTTATTGGTCATCTCAACGTGCTGGAAGGCTGCCGCCATAACAAGGTTCAGCATCTGCTTTATGCCTCCTCCAGTTCTGTATATGGACTGAACCGTAAGATGCCATTCTCCACTGAGGATTCAGTGGATCACCCAGTTTCACTTTATGCCGCGACCAAAAAAGCCAATGAATTGATGTCGCATACCTATTCGCATCTCTACAACCTGCCAACAACTGGACTGCGTTTCTTTACCGTGTATGGTCCGTGGGGGCGCCCGGACATGGCGCTGTTTAAGTTTACGAAGGCGATGATTGAAGGCAAAAGTATTGATGTCTATAACTACGGAAAGATGAAGCGTGACTTCACTTACATCGATGATATCTCTGAAGCCATTCTTCGCCTGCAGGACGTTATTCCTCAGCCGGACACAAACTGGACCGTTGAGACAGGCTCTCCGGCATCCAGTTCAGCACCATACCGTGTTTATAACATCGGTAACAGCGCGCCTGTTGAACTGATGGACTACATCACCGCTCTGGAAGAAGCACTCGGAAAGAAAGCAGAGAAAAACATGATGCCGCTGCAGCCGGGAGATGTACTGGAAACCAGTGCCGATACCCAGCCACTTTATGACGCGATAGGATTTAAACCGCAAACCTCCGTTAAAGATGGGGTGAAGAACTTCGTCGACTGGTACCGCGATTTCTACAAAGTCTGAAAATAAAAAAACCCGGCAAATCAGCCGGGTTTTTTACGAAATAAAACAGAGAATCAGTCGCTACCGAACAAATCGCGGGTATACACTTTATCCGCCACGTCAGCCAGTTCTTCCGCCATGCGGTTAGAGATGATGACATCCGCTTCTTTCTTGAAGGCATCCAGATCGCGAATCACGCGGGAATTGAAGAACTGATCTTCCTGCATGGCCGGTTCATAAATAACAACCTCAACCCCTTTCGCCTTGATGCGCTTCATGATCCCCTGGATTGAAGAGGCGCGGAAGTTATCGGAGCCACTCTTCATGATCAAACGGTATACACCGACGACTTTCGGCTGGCGCGCCAGAATGGAATCAGAGATGAAATCTTTACGGGTACGGTTAGCATCAACAATCGCCGAAATCAGGTTGTTTGGTACCGCCTGATAGTTTGCCAGCAGCTGTTTGGTGTCTTTAGGCAGACAGTAACCGCCGTAGCCAAATGACGGGTTGTTGTAGTGGTTGCCGATGCGCGGGTCAAGACATACCCCTTCAATAATCTGACGGGTATTCAGTCCAAGACTCTCTGCATAGCTGTCGAGTTCATTGAAATAAGCCACTCGCATTGCCAGATAAGTGTTCGCGAAGAGTTTAATCGCCTCAGCTTCGGTGGAATCAGTAAACAGCACCTGAATATCTTTCTTCAGTGCCCCTTCCTGCAGCAGTGCAGCAAAACGTTCAGCGCGCTCAGAACGTTCGCCAATGACGATACGCGAAGGATGGAGGTTATCGTAAAGCGCTCTGCCCTCACGCAGAAATTCCGGCGAGAAGAAGATATTATCAATACCAAACTTCTCTTTGATGGATTTGGTGAAGCCGACAGGGATAGTTGACTTGATAACCATCACCGCACGGGGGTTGATCGCGATAACATCTTTGATCACTGCCTCTACGGTTGAGGTGTTGAAGTAGTTAGTTTTTGGATCGTAGTCAGTAGGCGTCGCAATGATGACGTAATCCGCATCGCGGTATGCATCTTCTTTATCTGTCGTGGCGCGGAAATTCAGCGGTTTATGGCTGAGATAGTCCTGGATCTCTTTGTCGACAATCGGCGATTGCTTCTGATTGAGCATATCCACTTTGGCCTGCACGATATCCAGCGCAACCACTTCATGATTCTGAGCAATCAAAATGCCGTTAGAAAGACCGACATAGCCTGTTCCGGAGATTGTTATTTTCATTCGCTAATGACTTCTGTGAGTTAACTGTACTGATGGCCGCCAGACCATCGCGATAAACATAACTGTTGGGCTTTGTACCTCCTGGCAAACAGCACTGTCAAGGCAAACCAGGAGTAATCGCGACGAGTGGGATGAGATTCAGACTACTTCGAGTAACACGCGGCATTTTTTGCATAAAAAACCCGGAGACAGGCCCCGGGTTGAAATTACAGTGAGTTAGCTAACTCATTCCATCCATTCGGTATGGAACACACCTTCTTTATCGGTGCGTTTATAAGTATGCGCACCGAAGTAGTCGCGCTGTGCCTGAATCAGGTTAGCAGGCAGAACCGCAGCACGGTAGCTGTCGTAGTAGGCTACTGCAGCAGAGAAGGTCGGAACCGGGATACCGTTCTGGACAGCGTAGGCAACCACGTCACGCAGCGCCTGCTGGTATTCGTCTGCAATTTTCTTGAAGTACGGTGCCAGCAGCAGGTTAGCAATACCGGCGTTTTCTGCATACGCATCGGTGATTTTCTGCAGGAACTGCGCACGAATGATGCAACCCGCGCGGAAGATCTTCGCGATTTCACCGTAGTTCAGATCCCAGTTGTTCTCGTCTGACGCAGCACGTAGCTGAGAGAATCCCTGCGCGTAAGAAACGATTTTACCCAGGTACAGTGCGCGACGCACTTTCTCAACAAATTCAGCTTTATCCCCAGCAGGTTTGGCCTGAGGGCCAGACAGCACTTTGGATGCCGCAACGCGCTGCTCTTTCAGAGAAGAGATGTAACGCGCGAAGACAGATTCGGTGATCAGAGACAGTGGCTCGCCCAAGTCCAGAGAGCTCTGGCTGGTCCATTTGCCGGTGCCTTTGTTCGCAGCTTCATCCAGAATCACATCAACCAGGTATTTACCCTCTTCATCTTTTTTAGTGAAGATATCTTTGGTGATGTCGATCAGATAGCTGTTCAGCTCGCCTTTGTTCCACTCGGTGAAGGTTTCCGCGAGTTCTTCATTGGAGAGATTCAGACCACCTTTCAGCAGGGAATACGCTTCAGCAATCAGCTGCATATCGCCGTATTCGATGCCGTTGTGCACCATTTTCACATAGTGACCTGCACCGTCCGCACCGATATAGGTTACGCAAGGCTCACCATCTTCAGCCACGGCTGCGATTTTGGTCAGGATAGGTGCAACCAGTTCGTATGCATCTTTCTGGCCGCCAGGCATGATAGATGGGCCTTTCAAAGCGCCCTCTTCACCACCGGAAACACCGGTACCGATGAAGTTGAAGCCTTCAGCAGACAGCTCACGGTTACGACGGATGGTGTCCTGGAAGAAGGTATTACCGCCATCAATGATGATGTCGCCTTTTTCGAGGTAAGGTTTCAGGGAGTCGATAGCTGCATCGGTACCTGCGCCCGCTTTTACCATTAACAGGATACGACGAGGCGTTTCCAGAGACTCAACAAACTCTTTCACCGTATAGAAAGGAACCAGTTTCTTGCCAGGGTTCTCGGCAATGACTTCTTCGGTCTTATCACGGGAGCGGTTGAAAACGGAGACGGTATAACCACGGCTTTCGATGTTGAGCGCCAGGTTGCGCCCCATGACTGCCATACCGACGACGCCGATCTGTTGCTTGGACATTACATACTCCTGTCAGGTGTGGTCACCACGGCTTGTGCGCGGCTTTAATGTGCTGTTGATGTTAACTCAATATCGTTTAGCTTGGTAGCGGCGTCATTTGAGATAACTACAAAATACTGCTAAACAGCAAGTTTAGTTCATATACCCAGAGATATTCTACGGATAATAACTGAAATGTTTAATTGCGAGTCCTTGAAATATTATAAAGCATTGAGAGCATTGTTACAGGGAGTAAGCGAGGAATAGAACGTATCAAGAAAATGCAAAGCCCGGAAAAGAAAGAATGCAATCCAAGATTTTTCTTAAGTATAAAAAGCTCCCACTCGCTTTTAATATATTTAACCCCCTTTCTTCTCCCTACCATCCCATTGCCAACACGAGCTTTAACGAGTGAGCAATCGATATTCCCAACTTTATATCCTTTAGCAATAACTCTGAGCCAAAGATTATAATCTTCCATAAGGAAATGATGTTGATAACCACCAAGTGATAAAATTTCTTTTTTTCTAAAAACCACAGTCATATGATTGAAAGGATTTTTTATTTTACAACACTCACGAATCTCAGCCTCTGACAAAGGAACTTTCCTGACTGATTTAACTTTATTCTCACATACTTCAAACTCATCAATTCCCGATCCTAGCAATATAAGGTCATTATCACTAAAAAAGAGAGGTATTTGTTTTTGAAAACGTTCAGGGAGGCAAATGTCATCTGAATCCATTCGGGCAACAATATCATATGAACAATGTGCAAGACCTTTGTTTAAAGCATTACCTAACCCGACGTTAACCGGTAACCTTACTATGTTGATATTCATTTTCTCAGACCATTTGAATACAACATTTTCTAATCCTGCATTAAGTGGACCATCAAAAACACAAACAATTTCTGTTGGAGACAATAATTGATTGGCAAGACTTGCAAAACATGTGTCAAGAAAGACTGGTTCTTCTTTATGGTATAAAGACATTAATACACTAAATGATTTTGAACTATCATTCATTAAGATTTACCTGCGCAGACAAGAACCTAAAGGTCATATAGTAAAATGCATAGATCGAAAACACATAAAATATATAACCACCAAAAATGTAGCAACAAGAAAGCCCAATAATAAGCAAAATGAAGTAATAGAGGTATCGACCGCTTTTTTTATTGGTGAGGAAAAAATCGTTAAAAAAATCAAAATCAAATCTTCTCTCGGTACATCTCTCAAGAGTATTAATCAGCGGGAATAATAAAATCATAAAAAGAAAGATAAAGACTTCACTCATTCCTGTAAATAACAATACTGGTGAGCAATATCTTAAAGTAACCAATATAAAATGCAATGGTATATTTAATCTACTTCTAACTGTGTTATATAATGCATATGTTGGAATTATTGCCCAACTGACCAGCAAAAAAATCCATGAACCATCATTGAAGGATAATGCAAAGGTTATTAATAACGCAACTAAAAAGCGGAAGCAATAAATATTTTTTTTATTATTTTCATAATATTGCAATTGCAGATAATCAAGCCTTAATGTTGGTGAAATCTCTTTTTTTATTGTTTCAGCATCATTGTATATATATCCAATCTCATACAAATTATAGACTAACAAGATAGCCAAGAGCGACTTAAATAAATTAATATATCTAAATTCTGGGTATACAAACAAAAAAGATAAAGAAACAGGGATTAAATAAATTATAATCCATGAAAAAAATCTTGTGATTGTTCGAAATCTAGTTTGCTTAGAATACCAGAATGGAAGATAAAAGATATTATAGCCTTTCACAATCACTCACTTTTAATTAAGTTAATAAGCCGATCATAGTTGATAAGTTTAATATTATTATCAATAAATGCCTTTTCATTCTTCAAGTTCGGAACACCAAAACCATAACTACATATTTTCAATATTTTAATATCTTGAATATTATCACTGATAAAACAGTAAGCATTATTGTTTTGCTCTACATCATCAAAAATTTTATTCTTATTAAAAAGGAGATCAAGGGTGATACGTCCTTGACAGTTTCCGTCTTTATATGCAAGTTTACTACTGTAGCAATTAATAGCATAATGCGATGCTACAACCTCAACAATGAAATCTAAGGAAGCAGAAATAATTGTTACCGGAATATGCTTACTTTTAGCACATTGCATAACATCAACAAGTTCCTTATTCTCTATAAAAATACCATTGGCTAGCATCCATTTCACATGTTCTCTAAGAAAATCAATGCTGTATCCATTTAAAAAACGGATCGCAATTCTTCGATTTAGATCTATTTTGGCTGAAAACAGCAATTTAAATATGACTCTCATTATAAATGAGGTGCTGAGTTTTCTGTAAAACCAATAGCGTTTATTTGGGTGATGGCTAAAGAAGGAATCCAGGAACATGAACGTTGTGTTGCCTTTGATTAAGGTATCACACAAATCAACGTAAACATGCTTAAACATTACTTTCTCCAATCAAAAAGTAGCCTGGCCAGGCCGATATATAAATATTTAGACTTAATACTTAATATAACTTTAGGTAGAAGTCTTAACGCATCTTTCTTGGAAGTCGAACCAAAATTAGAGAAATGTTCAAGGTGGATAAAATGAAGTGCTCTTTCATAAAAGGCTTCATCCTTATAATCCTTTAGAATTTTTATTTTCTCTAGCATCATCATTTTATAACGAGTATGAGTGTTATTATCATGAACTCGATACATTGTCAGGAGGTAAGGAATAGTAATAAACTTATAACCTGCATTGAGGAGTTTAAAATATAGCCAGATATCTTCAATCCTGATATCTTTTGGGAAGGTTATTGAGTTATGTTTAAAAACATCTACTCTATACAATTGTGTTGGAGAGTATAAACATATTCTATCTGTCAGTATATCGTTGAGTGTCCACCACTTAAAATCGACCATAGGTAGCAAACCACGTTTGTTGATTGAGCCATCACTATTGATTCTTATCATATTACCAAAGCAAGCAATGGCCTCAGGTTCTTTTCTTAATGCATTAACTTGTAATTCAATTCGATTCGATACCATAATGTCATCACTAGCAAAGAAACTTACAAACTCTCCACTAGCATGTTTTAAGCCTTCGTTAATCCCACCTGTAATCCCCGTATTACTTTCAAGAAAAATTGTTTTTACGTTACCGACGTTCTTGTATTCTTTTAATATCTCAGGTGTTGTATCCGAAGAGTTATTATCGACGATAATAAGCTCAATATCTTTATAAGTCTGACATAATATACTTTCGATTGCACTTTTTATAAACTGGTCATGATTATAAGATATTATAATGATAGAGACCCTATCACTCTGGTACTGCATGTTTTCTTCTCCCGTCGAGAATTGACAATAGCAAATAAATAATAAAAACTAAAATCAGCTGCGTATTAAACAGCATTGCATTAAAACTACTGAGAACGGTTGTTACGGACACAATGTAAAAACTATAAAAACTCATTGTTAATAAAGTTTTTTCTCTTGCTCTAAAATAGATGCATAACAAACTATTTACTATTCCACCGTACATACTTCCAAGAACAATTCCCATGTAACCGAAATTAGAGAAAGTCTCATGTGCAAAAAATCCATTTACATTCCAACCACCATTCGCCACCATACTTGGCAAATATTGGTTCATGAATATCTCTGATGCCCTGGCTGTTGGAGTGACATTAAGTATTTTGTTAAAAATAGTATCCATGCTGGATAACCCCAGCGAACTATGGGAAGAAAAATAATCTGCCGCATAAAACACCGCTGCCTCTTGAGCTATAAATAACCTCTCGATAAGAATATAAAGGAGGTAATCAGAATTATCAAATTGGAAAAGAACAATATACATTAGCAATATCAAGAAAAATATTAATACTGAGGAAAGTACATAAACCTTTTTACTAATTTTTCTTACCGATGAATATGAAACTAAAAGCCCCAAGAAATAAAAAACCAGAGGTGCTTTTTCCCCATTAATAGCCAATGTTAATATTGAAATGAAAGTGATAAAGACAAAAAGAAGAAAATGTTTTTTAAATCTTAGATATGCAATAAAACAATAATACGAAAGAATTATAGGTATAACACCTGCTAGTGTTTTGAAATATCCAATTCCAGAATAATTTTTTGTCACTTCCAGCCTTCGTATAGCAATTTGATCCGCAGAAGCCCCTTGGAATGCCATAAACAATGGTGCTGGATAAATTGATATTATGTAATACACAACTAATGCACAAGATAATATAAAGAGTGTTAGTGTTACCTTGCGACTGCTCATAATCATAGGACTGGAGTAATAATTTTCCCAGCGAATCATTCCCGAACGCTGCCCTGAACATAATGAACACAAAACTTCAACAACAAAAGCAGAAAGAAAGAATATAAAGAAAGAAATAGTAGTAATAAATAAACCAAGGTTTTTTGCCTCAGCATTATTTGCAATTGGCTCTATAAAAAATGAATCATCCATGAAGCCAGAATGTATTATAAATGATCCAATAATGCAGAATAGCAGCATCGACCAGTAAAGAACACAATAATAGTTGAGCCTTTTAAAACGAAATACACCCAAGTAGTACCCAGGAATAAAACTCAGTATTATTATAAGGAAATTTAGAGTAAACTCCATCTAGGATGCCTTTTTATATATGGACTGATAGAAGAAAAATGATGTGAATATCAGATATATAAAGTACGTTGCAGCATATGCCAAAGAAAGATAATGCCAGGACATAAAATAAACAATTATGGTTGTTGACACTGCAAGGACAACCGCTGATAAGATTTCACATGCTATAAAGACCTTCCATTTTTCTTTCGTTAATAGTGCAAAAGAGAAAATCCAACTAAAAACTTTGAAAAAATCTCCAACCATCTGCCAGCCAAATAGCGGTGACATGTTAACAAATGAAGGAGTAAAGAGTATATTTATAATATAAAACTTTAAATAAAAAACACAAAAGCATCCAATAGCTGTAACCGGCACTAGCAACTTAGATATATTGATTAGCTCATACTTATATTTCCTTTTCTCATGTGTTTCAGATAGTTTTGGCAAATAATAAAGGGTTAATGTAGTCGTTGCTAACATAATATTTATTGCGCTTATTCGGTTAATGGCTTCCCAATAACCGGATATCTCCCAAGAAATATTAGTACCTATAAAATTCCTAAGAAACATCTGAGTTAAAGGGACGGCTAAAGATGAGAACAAAGCCATAAAAGCAAATCGACTAAGACCTTTGACAACAGATTTGTTTAAATTCCCCGCCAAAAAACGAACTTTGAACCATTTTTGTTTAATAAAATATGAGAAGGTTATTATAAAATTTAATGATTGATTTATTGTTAATGCTATCAAGGCTCCTTTCAGGCCCATGCTAAATGCAAAAAGGCCAGTCACCACTAACACTAATATACTACTGGATATATTAAGTAATACATACGCTTTTATTGCCTTCATCCCATTTAGAATAGCCATCAAATAACTATTCAACATCATAAACACAAATGAGGTAGCAAGCCAATATGAAAGATTATTATCTATTTTGTCATTAAAAAAATAACATTTATATCTTTAAAAAGATCAAAATAATGATTGACACAAACAAGCTAGAAACAATACTGACTGTTCCCGCTGTTTTCCAAACATCTATTAATTCTTTTTCCTCACTTACATTTTGAGCTGTATATTTTGTAATGCCATTTGCAATTGAGCCCGCGGAAAATGTAGCGAGTGTTTGAACAAAACTCTGATACTGACCTATTATGGCATAACCACCAGGACCGACATAAATAGCTAGGACTTTATTAAGCCCTAGCATAGTCAGCATTTTAATTATTACAGAAATACCATTATAAAAACTGACTTTAATTAAATTCATGATTAGCAATTAAATTTATTTAATACATCAATGACATAACTAACTTGCTCTTCTGTAAGAGTGGGATCCATTGGTATTGAAATTACTTCACGGTGCAACTCTTCACTAAGCGGGAAACTCAAGTCTTTGAGTTCTTTATAAGCCAGTTGGCGATGAGGTGGCGTTGGATAATGAATAACGGTCTGGATATCATTATCTGTCAGGTAACGCTGAAGTGCATCCCTGTTCTTTGTCCTGATGACAAAGAGATGCCATACATGATTCTCTTCGCAGGTAATGGTTGGGAGTACTATTAATTCATTTTTAATTTCTTTTAAATAGCGATTTGCGATATTTCGTCTAATACAAATATCTTCATCCAAATAATTCAGTTTTACATTCAGGAAGGCAGCCTGAATTTCATCCAATCGACTATTTACACCTTTGAAATCATGTCTGTATTTTACTTTTGAACCATAGTTCCTCAAGTAACTTACCGTATCTGCTAATTCAGTATCATTAGTAGTTATAGCACCAGCATCTCCTAGCGCGCCAAGGTTTTTGCCAGGGTAAAAACTAAACCCGGCAGCATCACCCCAACTTCCGGCTTTTCTACCATCGATTGAAGCACCATGCGCTTGGGCACTGTCTTCCAATACTAATAGGTTATTATCTCTTGCAAAACTCATGATTTCGTCCATTGGGGAAATCAAACCATAGAGATGGACAGGGAGTATGATCCGCGTATTGGCAGTAATTTTGGATTTAATATTCTCAATTGAGAGATTATAGCTGGACTCATTTGGTTCAACTAAAACAGGCTTTAACCCTGCCTCGCTGATGGCCAGAATTGAAGCTATATAAGTATTAGCCGGGACAAGCACTTCATCATTTCTTTTTACTTTGCCCAGTTCTTGCCATGCTTTAAGAGTTAACGTCAGAGCGTCAAGCCCATTAGCAACACCTATAGCATGCTTAACGTTACAATACTTAGCGAAACTTTCCTCAAATGCATTTAATTCTGAACCTGAGATATACCATCCGCTTTCAATAACTCGTACTGCAGCTTTAATTAATTCATTATTGTAGCGTGCATTGGACTTCTGTAAATTAAGAAAATCAATCATTCTGCCTCCAAAAATTTCACGATTCTTGCTGGATTCCCTAAAACCAGAGCATTGTCAGGAACATCTTTCGTTACAACAGAACCTGCCCCAATCATACAATTGCGCCCAATCTTTACTCCAGGGAGAATAGTCGAATTTGCGCCAATCGATGAATTCTCACCAATTATAGTTTCATAAAATTGTGTATCATAATTTTTAGAACGAGGATATTTATCATTAGTAAACGCAACGCAAGGTCCAATAAATACATTGTCATGTACCCTTACGCCATCCCAGATATAAACACCTGATTTAATAGTTACTGAATTTCCAATGACAACGTCATTTTCAATAAAGCAGTTAGCACAAACATTGCAATTTTTACCAATTCTTGCCTCTTTGAGGATAACAACAAATTGCCATATATTTGTACCTTCACCAATAGATGTTGACTGGACATCACTTAGTTTATGTATAAACATCATTTTGCCGCCAATTTAAATGCATCGTAATCTCTGATATAATCAGATTCATCATATTCATTACTGGCTAAAACCATTAATACACAGTCGTCAGAAAAATCTGACATCTCCCTCCAGATTAATGAATTAACAAGTAATCCTTGAGCTGGGTTATCCAAAAGAACACTTACTCTTTCGTATCCATCATCTAGCGTAAAACGACACGATCCTCTGACAGGGACTACTAACTGTTTCAGATTTTTATGGGCATGGTAGCCTCTGACTACACCTTTTTTTGTATCAAAAATGTAATACACTCGCCTAATTTCAAAGTCTATATTCTTATCTCTTTCTAAAGAAACAAGAGCGCCCCTATCATCACCATGAACCTGTAATGGGATAAGTTGGATATTCATAATTCACCCTACTAATTTTATTAAATACTGACCATAATGATTTTTACAAAGTTGCTGGCCTCTTTCGAATAGATTTTCTTTTGTTAGCCAACCATTTCTCCAGGCGATTTCTTCAAGACAGGCAACCATCATCCCCTGCCGCTTCTGAACTGTCTCAACGAAGCTACCCGCTTCAATCAAACTATCATGGGTTCCTGTATCGAGCCAGGCAAAGCCACGCCCAAGTAGTTCCACATTCAACGCATTATTTTTTAAATACACTTCATTTACGGTAGTAATTTCAAGCTCACCTCGTGAAGAGGGTTTAATATTTTTAGCTATATTTATTACATCGTTGTCGTAAAAATATAAACCAGTCACAGCCCAATTTGACTTTGGATTTTTTGGTTTTTCTTCTATACTTAACGCTTTAAATTCTCTATCAAACTCAACGACACCAAATCTTTCAGGATCCATTACTTGGTATCCAAAGACAGTGGCACCTCGAGAACGCTCACATGCAAGTTTAAGTTTGGGAGTAAACCCTTGACCAAAGAAAATATTATCTCCAAGTACCAGACAAACGGAATCATTCCCAATAAAACTTTCACCAATAATAAATGCCTGTGCTAATCCATCCGGACTCGGTTGAATTGCATATTTGATTTCTATACCAAATTGGCTTCCATCACCGAGTAAACGGATAAAACCAGCCTGATCTTCTGGAGTGGTGATCACTAGAATATCTTTGATTCCAGCCAACATGAGCACAGAGAGGGGATAATAAATCATTGGTTTATCGTAAATAGGGAGTAACTGCTTTGATACACCCATTGTAATTGGATATAATCTGGTACCAGAACCACCAGCTAAAATAATACCTTTCATTACTTACGCTCTCTATAATTTTGCTCTATCCAGGACTGATAATTCCCGGTTTTCACGTTTTCCACCCACTGAATGTTTGCCAGATACCACTCTACTGTTTTGCGAATGCCACTTTCGAAGGTTTCTTGCGGTTTCCAACCCAATTCCCGACCAATTTTCTCAGCATCTATCGCATAACGGCGATCATGGCCAGGCCGGTCAGCAACATAAGTGATCTGGTCATGATAGGAACCTTCCTTTGGCACAATTTCATCCAGCAGAGAACAAATAGTGTGTACCACATCGAGGTTTTGCTTTTCGTTGTGACCGCCAATGTTGTAGGTTTCGCCAATTTTGCCCTGTGTCACTACGGTATAGAGTGCACGTGCATGATCCTCTACATACAACCAGTCACGGATCTGATCGCCTTTACCGTAAATTGGCAGAGTTTTACCCTCCAGCGCATTCAGAATAACCAGCGGAATCAGCTTTTCTGGGAAGTGATATGGGCCGTAGTTATTTGAACAGTTGGTGACAATCGTAGGGAAACCGTAGGTACGCAACCACGCGCGAACCAGATGGTCACTCGAGGCCTTTGATGCCGAATATGGACTGCTTGGTGCGTAAGCGGTAGTTTCCGTGAATAGAGGCAACTCGAATGATGCAGAATGCTCATCAGGATGCGGTAAATCGCCATAAACTTCATCGGTTGAAATATGATGAAAACGGAAGGCTTTCTTAGCAGCATCATCTAATGTGGACCAATACCCTCGGGCGGCTTCCAGGAGCACGTAGGTACCTACGATATTGGTTTCAATAAACGCAGCAGGGCCGCTAATAGAACGATCAACGTGGCTTTCGGCTGCAAGGTGCATTACGGCATCGGGTTTATGCTCAGCGAAGATTCGATCCATTGCTGCCTTGTCACAGATATCAGCATGCTCAAAGGCATAACGATCGCTATCGCTGACATCAATAAGTGACTCAAGGTTACCGGCATACGTCAGCTTATCCACATTGACGACTTCGTCCTGGGTATTTTTAATAATATGTCGTACAACCGCTGAGCCGATAAAACCGGCCCCGCCCGTCACAAGAATTTTCACGTTATCTGTTCCGTCTGTTGGAAATGTCTGGATACTTACGCTCTGAACCCGATCGTTTTTTGACGGTTTCAGAAATTGAGCACGCTACCGCCCCTGGCTTAACAGCTACCAGTGCACTGAGCGATGTTGGATTAAATGATTCTATTGCCTGGATTCAGGCAAAAACTGGCTTTAATTGTCGTCCTAAACGACCTCAGAAACAAGCACAAATCGCTACAAAGCTGTCGAGATTTAAACCCGATAACTCTATGTAATCATAGAATTAATAACAAAAAACGGCAGTCATCATTTGGGTTATATTTCAACACACCAAAATAATGACTGCCGCTTGTTCAAGTCGTGGCAGAAATATCAGTCGTTTGCCAGTAACTTCTCAATACGGGCCCTGAACTTCGCCCCTTCCTTCAGATTACGCAGTCCATAATTCACAAACGCCTGCATATAGCCCATTTTCTTACCACAGTCATAGCTGTCGCCAGTCATCAGCATCGCGTCAACAGACTGCTTCTTCGCCAGTTCGGCAATCGCATCAGTCAGCTGAATACGGTCCCAGGCACCTGGCTCGGTTTTTTCCAGTTCGGCCCAGATATCGGCGTTCAGCACATAGCGGCCAACCGCCATCAGATCGGAATCCAGCGTCTGTGGCTGATCCGGTTTTTCGATGAACTCAACGATGCGACTCACCTGCCCTTCTGTCTCTAGCGCTTCTTTCGTCTGGATAACAGAGTACTCAGAGAGATCGCCCTTCATGCGTTTTGCCAGCACCTGGCTGCGGCCTGTTTCATTGAAACGTGCCACCATTGCCGCCAGGTTATAACGCAGCGGATCGGCAGAAGCGGTATCAATAATGATATCCGGCAGCACAACGATGAATGGGTTATCACCCACAACCGGACGGGCACACAGAATGGAGTGGCCGAGACCCAGCGGCTGCGCCTGACGCACGTTCATAATGGTCACGCCTGGAGGACAAATAGACTGAACTTCCGCCAGCAACTGACGTTTAACACGCTGCTCAAGCAGAGCTTCGAGTTCGTAAGAGGTGTCGAAGTGGTTCTCTACCGCATTTTTGGAAGAGTGGGTAACCAGAACGATTTCTTTGATCCCTGCAGCAACAATCTCGTCGACAATGTACTGAATCATTGGTTTATCGACGATCGGCAGCATCTCTTTAGGAATGGCTTTTGTGGCCGGCAGCATATGCATGCCCAGACCTGCTACCGGAATGACTGCTTTCAAATTGATCATTATCTCTTCCACCTTAATATGGTTGACGAAGTATAAACCGTGTCAGGAAAAATGCCTGATGAAGAAAGTCTACTGCGTCAAATGCAAATCACGTTTGGCTCAGAACTCTGATTACTAAAACTCATTACGTCATAAGTGTGACCCAGAATCGTCGGAAACCCTATCAATAAAGAAGATTAAAAACGTGATTCCGACAAATCCCAGATCATCCGTTGCTACTCAGAAACAAACGTGATGTCATCTTTCTTCTCATGCACGAACTCGTACTTCAACGTACGGTCCAGTCCTTGAGATAGGGTGTAAGGCGCTTTAAAACCAGAGGTGTGCACTTTAGTTGCATCAAACTGAGTGGTGGCACAGAATTTTTTTACACGTACGGAACTAATCGCATACTTCTTGCCGGTAACTTTGCTCAGAATATCAAAGCAATAACCGCCGAGCATCCCTAAAGGATAAGGGAGATGTACTGATGGGATTTTTTTGCTCAGGCTCTTTTCTACTTCGGCAACCAGCTGATTCATATTCAGATCGGGTTTATCGACATAGTTGTATACGTCGTAACCAGGTTTGACGTTGCTCAATCGGAATTTGATAAACTCAACAATATTACCTACATAAGCCATTGACTTGTAGTTAGTTCCGGCGCCCACCATTGCGAATTTTCCACCCGCAATTTGCTTCAGAAGATTGAAGACATTGCCTCGATTGCGCTCACCAAAAATGACCGTTGGACGGATAATCGTAAGAGATCGCTCTTCAGGCGCTTTGTTGAACCATTCACGCAGTACCTCTTCCGCCTGCCACTTACTTTTGCCATAGTGGTTAAAAGGATCGTGCGGGTGAGATTCGTCAGGATTCACTTTATTGAGACCATAAACAGCAACTGAACTGGTAAAAATAATGTTCTTAACATTATTTTTTTCCATTGCTGCCAGTACATTACGTGTACCCTGTACGTTTACATCATAGTAGAGTGAAGTCGGGCTAACATCATCACGATGTTCGGCAGCTAGCAGTACCACCGTTCCGAAACTGGCAAGTGCTTGATCGAGCTGCTCCTGATTACGCACATCACCAGAAACAGTAATATCTGGATAGAAATGACTCTGCTGTTTGTCGAAGTTGGTAACATCAAACTCGGACTTAGAAATCTCGATCAAACGAGTCCCAACGAAACCGGACGCGCCAATAAACAAAACTTTATCGTTCATAAACCACTCAATGCGTTATGTGTGTTTGGCAAACCTCCGGGAGTCATGATATTCCGTGAGGTATCGCTAATGACAAGACAAATCTGGAAATTGTGGCACGGATTATAAACCCTAAAATCGCTGAGTTCAGTAACAAATTTTAGGTGTTTACGATGAGTCCGTGCTATGCCTCTTAAAAATTCACTTTCGCATTGATGGAAGCGCAAAATTCAGCCTTTCCACATTCACAACCTGCTGATCCACCCGGTCAATATCCACTGAGCTTTGCCCCTTCTCATTAACGGCTTTGATGTTCGCCAGCGACAGCAGCGTCTCGTCTTTAGCCATAAATTTGCCCCGAACGTCTTTACGCAGGTCGAAATTAATCTTCAGGGCAGGCCCCACGGCAGCTTCCTGCATAACATTGATATTTCGTAAGAAAAGATGCTGTGGCTTATTGTGCAGCTCCAGGGTAGCGCGCTGCATCTCAACGTTGGTAATCGCCACAAAAGACGTCGCGTTACCGGATGAAATTTGTACTCCGCGCAGCTTATACGCCAGCTGCCGATTATCCAGACGAATATTGTTGAGTTTGAAGTTCTGCGGAATGGACAAATAATCGCCTTTTATCACCCCGTAACCGATTAACATACCGGCACTATTGACCATATCGACATTATCAATAATGAAATTATCACAACCATAAATAGCGACGGTGGCGTTGTCTATTCCCGCCTTTTTACTGAAGTCAGGGGTTATGTTTTTGGCCTTAATATTGCGGATAACAAAATGTTTTCCGTTTTCAACGTGCACCAGCTGACGACAGTTGCTGCCGGTAATGTTGGCCACCACGAAGTTCTTGACGGTCTGCTTTTCCGGATAGTCATTATCATAGGTGCTGCCGGCAAGGCCAATGCCAATGCCCCAGTTGATCTTGCCGTTAGTGCAGTTAATGTTGTCGATGACATGGTCGGAAATCAGGATATTGCGATCGTTGATGGCCACGTTCCACTCGATCGCATCGCCCTGCAGGTGGCTAAACTTGCTGTTGGTGATGCGGGCACCGTCCACCTGATTATGGAAGCCCTGCCGCAGGATGGCGTAGTTGGCCTGACTGACAGTGATGTTGTCAATCACCAGATTGCGCATCACACTGCGGTCCTTACCGCCGATATAAATCTGCGCCACAGGACCAAAACCGCTCATCGCCAGCCCTTTAATCACGCAGTCAGAGCCGCGAACGTCCAGGGTGATATTCTCTGTACGCCCTCCGCCTTCACCGATCACTTTGCTGCCTTCCTGCAACACAAAGCGGCCGCGGCCGTTGCCGGCTAATGCCCCGCGGATCAGCAGCGTTTTACCATCGGGAATGAAAATGCCCGTATTGATGTTTTCGCAGGTGAGTCCCGCAGGTACAACGACCGTATCACCGTCGTTAAACGCCTGCTTAAAGGCGGCAATCCAGTCGTTGTTATTGTACTGATTAACAGAGACCGTCTTTCCGCTTGCCGCCCGCGCAATGCGGGACGACAGCAGCGGCGTGGCCGCCAGAACGGACAGCGAAGAGACGAAGGTGCGTCGGGTAATCTTTTTCAGCATACAACCTCGGCGTTACAGCGTTTGCAGCAGGCTCGCTAACTGGCGATTAATCACCTGCTGGTTAAAATCGATTTCAACTTTTTGTCGGGCATTGTGGAGCACAGGCTCCAGCGCCTGCTGGTCGATGTCGCTAAATGCCGCTAATCGATCGGCCAGGGCCATAGCATTATTCTCCGGCACCAGCCAGCCGGAATGGTCAGACTTAATCAGCTCCGGGATCCCGCTGTGCAGGGTAGAAACCACCGGAATACCGACGGCCATCGCCTCCATCAGCGCCACCGGAATACCTTCCATATCGCCATCAGCGCCCGTTACCGAGGGCAGCAGGAACACATCCGCCTCATCAAGCATGGCCTTGACCTCGTGGCTTGGCTTGAAGCCCGGCATCTCTACGACATCTTCCAGCTGATACTGTTCGATAAGCGTCCTCAGACGACGCTCCCACGGCCCAATCCCAAGAATGCGATAGTGGAAATCTACCCCACGCGCTTTCAGCTGGCGGCAGGCTTCGATGGCCACATGCAGACCTTTCTTCTCCGTCAAACGCGCAACAGAAATGATCTGCAGCGGTTTACCCGGCACCTTCACCGGGCGGCGGGTAAACCGCGTTAAATCCACGCCCATCCGCGAAACGGTAATTTTCTCCCCCGGACAGCCCATATTTTTCAGGCGCCCGGCCCACAGGTCGCTGATGGGCAGCATCATATCTCCGCGCCGGAAAAGCTGCTGATACTCCGGCGTGTAGTGGTTCAAAACTTCGCGGCTGGAAATGTCGATACCGTGGAAAATGGTCGCAATTTTACCGTCAATCACGCCCAGCTCGCGCAGCTTCGCGGCGGTGACGCCCGCCGGGCCAAAGTGGGCGATAAACACATCCGCACGATACGGCTGCGCCGTTTGTCCGCAGATGGCCGACAGGATCAGATTGCGAGATTCGGACCCATAGCGGGAAACATTCAGCGCCCGCCATGTCGATGCGCGATGGAATCCACGTAAAGTCTGGCTGGCGCGGTGGCGTAGCTTATTAAGCTTCCCGGACGGCTCATCCTGCAGCCAGCGGGTTTTCGCCTCCAGCCCATACTGGGTATAGGCCGCATGGGTGTTTTTGGTATCGCCCTTTTGCAGGGCGATAATCTCCACGTCATACCCCATATCGATAAACGCAGTGATTTGGTTCAGGACAAACGTTTCTGACGACAGCGGAAATTTCAGTAAGAAGAAACCAACCTTCATTTCCCCTCCCGAACGCGGTCAAGCACCGATTTCACCATCCCAATGCCCTTCTCGCGCTCGGCTTTCACCGCCACGGCCAGGCGTTCATTGATGGCAGGCAGTTGACCCAGGGTATCCCCCACCATCGCACCGAGCGAACCATCCAGCAGATGACGAATATCCACGGCCATTTCCGGCATTCCAAGCTGCTGCATTATCCCTGCAGACTTGTGCTCATAGTTGATGGCAATGGCCGGCGTACCGAAGTTCATGGAGATAATGGCCGAGTGCAGGCGCGTGCCCACCGTCAGGTCGCAGGCAGAGAGCAGCTTGCCCATCTCAAGATCGTTCAGTTCATCCATCACCACGTGATAATGGGACGGGTCATTAACCAGGCTGCGCAGATTCAGCGCCACCATGCGGTCATCTTTGTTGTAGCTGTCGATACCGGTACAGGTTGAGAGCGCCAGCACCTGGTAACCGCTGTCCAGCACACGGTTCACCACGTCGGCGAAGGCTTTCTCATACGCCGCCTGCGTCGTGCCTAAACGTTTATCGAAAGGAGCGAGCTCACGCAGGGTAATGGCGACTGTCTTCTGTTTCGCCGCCACGTCGAGCCAGTGCTGCACCGCGTAGCTTGCCTGGAAGCTGTCGTCCTGGTGATCCACCAGCCAGGCCGTGTCCACGCCGTGCTCAACTTTTGAGGTATCAATCTCGCTGCGCTTCATCATCTCAAGGCTGACCGACTCGCGCAGGATCAGGGCATCGCAGTGGCCGAAGACATAGTTTGCCAGCTGGTTAAACTGAGGGTCCTGGAATGGCCCAACGCTGTGACCAATCATAAACAGCGGCTTTTTCGCCATGAACGTACACAGCGCATGCTCAAACTGCGGCACGCCGTAGAGATCGACGAAGAACGAACCGCCGACCTGGATAATGGCGTCGTAACCCGACAGCAGACGAACGAAATCGGTAAAGCCCTGCGCGATAGAGATGTTGCGCAGCTTGCCGGTATCGGTCACGCGGGAAAGCAGCACCTGATGCTGGTAGCGACGGCGCAGGACTTTCTTCACGCGCCCCATCACGCCCGCGGCGTTGTTATGCTGTTTCATCTGGCTGTAAAGCGGGTCACCCATTACCGGGCGGTTCAGTAGCCAGGATGAACTCACCGGATAACGGCTCATCACATCCACTTCGGTCTCAGGCTTAAGGGTGTTAATTGCATCCAGTAAACCGCGCAGGATGGCGCTGTCGCCACGGTTGCCGCAGGTATGGTTGCCAAGAATTAATAATTTCATAATGGCCTCTTAAATAACTAGCCTGCGCGAAGCAGCGTTTTCATTTTTTCGTTACGGCAAAACTGGCGCTTCATCTCCACCACCAGCGCATTGCGTGAAAGCACAATCATCACGCCGAATGCCAGCACACCCGCCACTACCTGCACCGCCAGCAGCGCGGCCAGCGGCAGATGACCATTGAGGAGCACACCCAGACCGTAGCTCACCGCCAGGGTTGGCAATGAGAGATAGAACGGCAGCCACAGGCTCAGGATGTACTGACGGTAGCTGGAGCCCAGCACCGGCTTGATCATGATGAAGTAGCTCAGAACGGTATTGACGATCTGCACCAGCAGGAAGCCCAGCGTGACGCCGATGGCCCCCGCCATATGTCCGCCAACAATAATCGCCGGGATAAACAGGAAGGTTTTGAACACGTTGAACTTAAAGCTGATATCCACGCGCGCTTTTGCCATCAGCAGGGACCCAATCGGGTTCCCTACGGAGCGCAGCAGCCCCACCACGCACAGCAGCTGCAGGATCGGGATGATGCCGTTCCACTTCTCGCCAAACACCAGCGGCACGAAGTTGCTGGAAACCACCATCAGCCCCAGCAGCACCGGGAAGTTAATAATCCCCACCACGGAAAGCAGCTTGTAGAAGTTAACGCGCAGCTTCTCAGTGTCGTCCTGAATCTTGGCAAACGCCGGGAACAGGACGCGGGTGATAATCGGGTTCAGCTTCATCGGAGGAACGACCGCGACGTTGTAGGCCAGGTTGTAGCCCCCCGCCACGCTTGCGCCCAGAATACGCGCCAGCACCAGCGTTGAGAGGTTGGTGTTCACATAGTTAATGATGCTGTCCGCCGTCAGCCATGCGCCAAAACGCAGGTTGGAGGAGACGGAAGCGAGAGAGAAATGCAGCCCCGGACGGTAGATCTTGCGGCCAAAGTAGCCGAACAGCAGCGTACGCACGGCAGAGTTAACCAGGTATCCCAGAATAGCGGTCATCGCCAGCGGCCAGAAATGGGCGCTCACCACGGTGAAGGTAAAGCCCGCCAGAACGGCGCTGGTCTCAATCATGCCGATCTTGTTGAACTCCAGCTCTTTTTGCATCAGCGCGCGGAACTGCTGTCCGTGCGGGATCACCACGAAAGCAAACGACAGCGTGCGCATCAGCGGAGCGAGATCCGGGTTGTGCAGCACGCTGGCGATGCTGTCGCTCAACAGGAACACCAGCACAAACACGAAAATCCCCAGCCCCACGTTCAGCCAGTAGAGCGTGGTCAGTTCAAGATGGCTGATTTCTTTGCGCTGGATAATCGAGTTGGCGATACCAAAGTCAGACAGCGTATCGGCCAGGGCGATAATCACCAGCGAGACGGTCAGCAGGCCGAACTGGTGATTATCAATAATGCGCGCCAGCACGGTCATCTGCACCAGACCGAGGCCAATGATGACGATGGTCGCCATCGCTGACCACTTCGCCCCGCTGATGGTTTTTTCACGTAAGCTCATCTTAGTACGCCGCTTTGTTCACGAAACCTTTGAAGATGGTCAGAAAGACGATCTTGATATCGAACCAGAGACTCCATTCGCGGATGTACTCCAGGTCAAACTCAACGCGTTTTTCCATTTTTTCCAGCGTGTCGGTTTCTCCGCGCCAGCCGTTGATCTGCGCCCAGCCGGTAATGCCTGGCTTCACTTTATGGCGCAGCATGTAACCTTCAATCAGCGAGCGGTACTGTTCGTTATGCGCCACCGCATGCGGACGCGGGCCAACAATCGACATTCCACCGGTGAACACATTGATAAACTGCGGCAGCTCATCAAGAGAGGTACGGCGCAGGAAGTTACCCACGCGGGTGACGCGCGGATCGTTCTGCGTTGCCTGCGTCACCACCTTGTCATTCTCCATCACCTTCATGGAGCGGAATTTCCACACCATGATCGGCTTACCGTCCATACCGTAGCGGGTCTGGCGGAAGATGACCGGCCCCGGAGAGCTCAGCTTGACTGCCAGCGCGATGCAGCACAGCACCGGAGAGATCAGCAGCAAAATCAGCGAAGAGAGCACGATATCTTCCAGGCGCTTTAGCACGCGGTTGATACCCGACAGCGGCGTGTCGTACAGCGGTACGACCGGTACACCATTCACCTCTTCAATACGGGAGTGAAGAATGTTGAAGGTAAAGACGTCCGGGATCAGGATCACCGAACAGGTGGTATCCGCCAGCTCGCGCATCAGTTGCTTAATGCGGGATTCGTCTTTCATCTGCATGGCAATGTAGACGTTGTGAATTTTGCCGGCTTTCGCATCGTCGATAAGCTGGTCATAATTGCCGGCCCAGCCCGCAGGCACGCCGCCAGGCTTAGGTTCGTGATAAATCCCGACCACTTCAAAACCTAACCACGGCTCTTTGCGGAAGCTGTCGAGCAGCACCTGCCCCACCGGCAAATCACCGGCCACGGCGACAAAGCGACGGTTATAACCCCGGTTACGCAGCCAGCCCGCGCCAAAACGGATCAGGGAACGGCAGACCACCATGCCAACGCTGGTGAGCAGATACCAGCACAGATAGGTCACGAGGCGATTATCGAAATCATGGCTAAACGCCACCAGACCCGCGCTGAAGATCAGGCTTAAGGTCCAGTTCTGCAGCAGCAGCATCAGTTCGGTGGTCATTTTCACACCGCGCCACGAGCGGTAGAAATCCGTCATCCCGCCGATCATCTGAAACACAACCAGCGCAATCAATGCCATCAGCAGATGCATGTATAAGAACGGTAGCCCGCCGATCCGACACACCGCCCATAATCCACCGACCATGATGGTGATATCAGAAAAACGCTGCACCATAGAGATTAACGATGCATTCGTTCTCGCTCGCTCGCGTTTTTTTAGATTCGTCATCGTTGTTCCTGTTTTCGGTTCCCCCTCCCGCCGGGAGGGGCAATTTTTACTGATTCAACAGCGCCAGAATGTCCTTCGTTCGTGCTTCCATTAGCGCAGTATCCGCACGGGATTCCACGTTCAGGCGCACCACCGGCTCGGTGTTGGACGAGCGCAGGTTGAAGCGCCACTGCGGGAACGCCATGCTGATGCCGTCCGTGCGGTCAATTTCCAGCGCGTGCAGGGCAAAGTGGTGCTCCACGCGGGCAATGGCCTCGGCCGGCTGCGCCAGCTTGCTGTTAATCTCCCCGCTCGCCGGGAATGCCGCCATACGGTCACGTACCAGCTCGCCCAGCGTCTGTCCCTTCAGGCACAGCAGCTCGGTCACCAGCAGCCATGGGATCATTCCGCTGTCGCAGTAGGCAAAATCACGGAAGTAGTGGTGGGCGCTCATCTCGCCGCCGTAGATGGCGTCTTCTTCGCGCATGCGCTCTTTGATGAAGGCGTGGCCGGTTTTGGACATCACCGGCGTGCCGCCTGCCGCGGACACCACATCGACGGTGTTCCAGGAGAGACGCGGGTCGTGAATGATTTTCGCGCCCGGGTTTTTCTCAAGGAACGCTTCCGCCAGCAGGCCGACAATGTAGTAGCCCTCGATGAACTGCCCTTTCTCATCGAACAGGAAGCAGCGGTCGAAATCGCCGTCAAAGGCGATGCCCATGTCCGCGCCGTGCTCAATCACCGCGTTGCGGGTGTCGTCGCGGCACTCCGGCAGCAGCGGGTTAGGAATACCGTTCGGGAAGTTGCCGTCCGGGGTGTTGTGCACTTTGACGAAGGTCACCGGCACGTTCAGCGCCTTAAAGCGGGCTTCCAGGGCATCGACAACCGGACCGGCCGCGCCGTTACCGGAGTTAATCACCAGCTTCAGCGGCTTGAGGTTCGCCACGTTGATGTAGCCCAGCAGATGGTCGATGTACTCTTTTTGCAGATTGATTTTTTTGTAGCTGCCGCGCTTCGCGTCGTTCACCGGCGGGAAATCGTTAGCTTCCGCCAGACGCTGCACGTCGCGCAGGCCGGTGTCGCCGCTGATTGGGCGCGCGCCCTTGCGCACCAGCTTCATGCCGTTGTAGTCCATCGGGTTGTGGCTGGCCGTCACTTCGATACCGCCGTCCACGCCCAGGTGGAAGGTGGCAAAGTAAATCTCTTCGGTCCCGGAGAGACCGATATCCAGCACGTCCACGCCCGCATCCTGCAGCCCTTTCGCCAGCGCCAGCTTCAGGGACTCACTGGTCAGACGCACGTCGCCGCCCAGCACGATGGTCTGCGGTTTTAAATATTCGCCGTACGCGCGACCAATGCGCCACGCGATGTCTTCATTCAGCTCTTCGCCCAGCTTGCCGCGAATATCGTAGGCTTTAAAACAGGTTAACTTTTCCATGATGACCCCTTTTTCAGGCAACAGTCGGCCCGCCCGATTAACAGGCAAAATTGTTTTTATTCATTCGTAGGCCGGATAAGCGAAGCGCCATCCGGCGTTAAAGACGGTGTTACACGCGCCCGTAGCGGTCCTGGAAGCGCACGATATCGTCCTCTTCCAGATATGAGCCAGAACGCACTTCAATTAAGTCGAGCGGAATTTTCCCGGGGTTCTCCAGACAGTGCGTCGCCCCCAGTGGAATGTAAATGGACTCGTTTTCACCCAGCAGTTTGACTTCACCGTCAATGGTGACTTTCGCGGTACCTGCCACCACCACCCAGTGCTCGGCGCGGTGATGGTGCATCTGAACGGACAGTCCCTCACCCGGTTTCACGGTGATGCGTTTCACCTGATAACGATCGCCCGCGTCGATGGAGTCATATTTCCCCCACGGACGGTACACTTCGCGGTGAATGTGGTGTTCATGACGACCATCGGCCTTAATTTTCTCCACCACTTTTTTAACGTCCTGCACCGCGTTACGGTCGGCAATCAACACCGCGTCTTTCGTCTGCACCACCACCAGATCTTTCACGCCCACCGTGGTAACCAGCCCGGATTCAGCGTAAACGTAGCTGTTTTCCGTCTTATGGCTGATTACATCACCATGGTGGACATTTCCCTCCGGGGTGTGGGCGCTGATCTCCCAAAGCGATGACCAGGAGCCAACATCGCTCCAGCCCGCATCCATCGGTACCACGACGGCATCAGCCGTGCGTTCCATCACCGCATAGTCAATAGACTCTTCCGGGCAGGCGAGGAAAGCCTCTTCATCCACGCGGATAAAGTCGAGATCCGGGTCCACCACTGCCATCGCTTTTTCGCAGGCGTTCAGAATATCCGGGCGATATTTTTCCAGCTCTTCCAGATAGCGTCCGGCGCGGAACAGGAACATCCCACTGTTCCAGTAGTATTCACCGCTGGCGACATAGGCCTGCGCGGTTTCCAGATTCGGTTTTTCAACAAACTGCGCCACGTCAAACGCCACGCTGTCGCCTTCACCGGGCGTCACGCTGCCACGGCGAATGTAGCCATAGCCAGTTTCCGGGAGATCCGGCACGATGCCGAACGTCACCAGTTTGCCGCTCTCGGCATAAGGAATGGCCGCACGCACTGCATTGCGAAACGCCTCTTCCTGCTGAATAACGTGGTCTGCCGCCAGCACAAGCATCAGCGGGTCGCAATCCGGACTGCTGCGTTTTGCTGCCAGGGCTGCCAGGGCGATAGCAGGCGCGGTATTACGACCGGCCGGCTCCAGAATGATGTTTTCGGTGAGTTTATTCAGCTGGCGCAGTTGCTCAGCCACGATAAAACGGTGCTGTTCGTTACAAATCACCACCGGGCTTTCACACTCCACGCCATGCAGACGGTTCACCGTGGTCTGCAGCATGGTGAGATCCCCTTTCAGGCAGAGGAACTGTTTTGGATAGAGCACGCGGGACAGCGGCCACAACCGGCTACCAGAGCCACCAGCCATCACAACCGGATACAAAGTGGTTTGACTCATGATTTATCCCCGTATATCTGCAATAAATTGGCTCAACACGTTCTCTTTTTCGAGCGTGCGTTCGGCATATTCACGTGCCACCGTGTTCACTTTTGGCATGGCAAGTGCCTGTTCAATGCCGGTAACCAGCGCCGGGACCGATTCCGGCTCCACGCACACGGCAATCCCCGGATAGCTGTTACACAGCTGGCCTAATTCTGTTTCGGCTTCTGCTGTAATCACCGCGTTGCCACCCACTGCCAGAATGTTGGTCAGTTTGGACGGCAGCACCGCATCCGCCGCGCCACGCTTCTGCACAACCAGATGGCAATCGCCCATCTTCAGCAGCGCAGGCAGAGCTTCGTAGGACTGAAGCGGGAAGAATTTCACGTTGGTCAGGCCGCGTTCGCTTGCCATTTTTTCCAGCCGCGCCTTTCCACCCCCCTGCCCGACAATCACAAACATCCACGGCTGCTTGCTGAGCAACTGGGCCGCTTCAATCACGCTCTCCAGCCCCTGCTTTTCGCCGATATTGCCTGAGTAAAGAATGATTTTTTGATCATCAGGCAAACCGAGCTGGGCGCGTAGCGCCTGAGCGTCACTTTCAGTTACGTCGCGAAAACGCGCCACTTCGGACCAGTTGGGGAAAAAGATCACCTTCTGAGCCGGAACGCCCTTCTCCTGCGCTTTGTTCATCATTGAGCGCGAGATGGTCGAGACATAATCCACGTTATGCAGACCGCTACGCTCAAACGCGCTGGCGAGTTTCGCCACTTTGCCGCCTTTACTTTTGCCTGCCATCCCCAGGCCAAGCATGGCGTCCACTTCATAATCCTGAATATGCAGCAAGGTGCGCGCGCCGGAGAGTTTGCCCAGCAGGCGCATGCCTGGCGTGCAAAACAGCGTCGGCACCACACCGATGATGCGATCCGGCTTCCAACGACGTTGCGCCATCAGCGGGAAGAAACTGCTCAGGGCGAAGCTGCCAAGATGAATCAAGCGTTTCAGCGTTGACGGCTGCTTAGGCACATACAGCGGGCAGCGCCAGACGGTCGCCGCGCCCTCTTCGCGCCGGTAGCGCCAGCTTGAGTAGCGCTCGCCCACTTTCCATTCCGGGTAGTACGGCGGCGCGGTAATGACCCGCACGTCATGTCCCTGGCTCGCCATCCACTCGACCATTTCGCCGGTGTATTTCCCGATACCGGTTAGCTCCGGTGAGTAGTTGATTCCATACACTAAAATTTTCATACACTTCATCCTTCAACCTGACTCTGCGTTGGCTGCGTCTGCTCACCCCAGTCACTTGCTTCAGCAAGCTCCTGGGGATTCCCAGACTTGCCGCCTTGATTCAGGCTGAATGATTTCGTGTAACATCCCGGCACTCCGGACTGACGATCCGCAAGGAAATACGCCCGACTGTTGTCGTGGACGTTGTCGCTCGCGAGCAACGCCTCTGGCGTCTGCCAGCGGTAGTCGTCATGCTGAGCATCAGGCAGACGCAGGTCTGCCTCATGCACCTTCAGGCGGAACCCCAGCACGATGTAGTGCGTGCTGAACCCGGTGCCCGAAAAGTTATCGTCATAGAAGTGCTGCCAGACCCCGTAAAACTGGCCCGCCGCCATCGGCAGCTTAAGGCCCAGTTCTGCCAGAGTGAGACGCTCAAACGCATCGCTTAGCATCTCATCCTTCTGCACGCGCCCGCCGGGCACGAACCAGAAGCCCTGTGCAGGACGGTTGGTTCGTTTCCCCAGCAAGAACTCGCCGCGTTCGTTCTCCACAATCAAATCTATTGAGATGAGCGGAGTGGAACGAACGATCGTGGCAAAATCTTCCTGACTTAAAAACATCATTACCCCCGGAAGCGGTGCTGGTTTTCCAGGAACCACTGGTAGGTACTGGCCAGTCCCTGCTCCAGTGACACCTCGTGATACCAGCCCAACTGATGCAGACGGGTCACGTCCAGCAGTTTGCGCGGCGTGCCGTCCGGTTTCGTGGCGTCAAACACCACGCGGCCTTTGTAGCCCACCACCTGCGCGATGGTTTGCGCCAGCTCGCGGATGGTGCAGTCAATGCCGGTACCGACGTTGATGTGCGACAGCATTGGCTCGGTGTTCTCCTGCCACACTTCGCGATCCAGCTCCATCACGTGAATGCTGGCGGCCGCCATGTCGTCCACGTGCAGGAATTCACGCATTGGCGTGCCGCTACCCCACACCACCACATCCGGCGCGTTCTCGGCGGTCGCCTCGTGAAAACGACGCAGCAGCGCCGGGATCACGTGCGAGTTGCTCGGGTGGAAGTTGTCGTGCGGCCCGTACAGGTTGGTCGGCATCACCGAGCGATAGTCTCGGTTATACTGACGGTTGTAAGACTCGCACAGCTTGATCCCGGCAATCTTGGCGATGGCGTAAGGTTCGTTGGTCGCTTCCAGCGTTCCCTGCAGCAGTTCGCTTTCGGCGATGGGCTGCTTTGCCATTTTCGGGTAGATACAGGATGAGCCGAGGAACAGCAGCTTATTCACGTTGTGCAGGTGCGCCGCGTGAATGATGTTGCTCTCAATCATCATGTTCTCGTAGATGAAATCCGCCGGGTAGGTGTTGTTGGCAACAATGCCGCCCACCTTCGCCGCCGCCAGATACACCTGGTCAATGCGTTCATTTGCAAAGAAGTCCTGTACCGCACGGCTATCGAGCAGGTTTAGCTCGTCACGCGTGCGGACAACCACTTCAACGTCACCGCGCTGCTCCAGCTGGCGAACAATCGCGGAACCCACCATTCCGCGATGACCGGCGACAAAAATACGTTGTTTTGTCATTCTCAGGACTCCAGCGCGATGGCAACCTCGTAGCCATGAGACTTGAGCAGGGAGTGTTTTTTCGCTGCTTCAAGATCTTTGGCTACCATCTCGGAAACCATCTCCTGCAGAGTGGTTTCTGGTTTCCAGCCCAGCTTCTCGTGCGCTTTGGTTGGGTCGCCCAGCAAGGTTTCCACTTCAGCAGGACGGAAGTAGCGCGGGTCAACCTGAACAATTACGTCGCCCGGCTTCACGCCCGGTGCGTCATGGCCCGTCACGGAGACCACGATGCCCTTCTCTTCCACGCCGGTGCCTTCAAAGCGCAGTTTGATACCCAGCTGAGCGGCAGCCATTTCGACGAACTGACGGACGGAATACTGCACGCCGGTCGCAATGACAAAGTCTTCTGGTTTGTCCTGCTGCAGCATCATCCACTGCATTTTCACGTAGTCTTTGGCATGGCCCCAGTCACGCAGGGAGTCCATGTTGCCGAGGTGCAGGCACGATTCCAGACCCTGCGCAATGTTGGCGATAGCGCGGGTGATTTTGCGGGTCACGAAAGTTTCGCCGCGGCGCGGAGATTCGTGGTTGAACAGAATGCCGTTACAGGCGTACATGCCGTAGGATTCACGGTAGTTTACGGTGATCCAGTAGGCGTACAGTTTCGCCACCGCGTAAGGTGAACGCGGGTAGAACGGCGTGGTCTCTTTCTGAGGAATTTCCTGCACCAGACCGTACAGCTCAGAGGTAGATGCCTGGTAGAAACGGGTTTTCTTCTCAAGACCAAGGAAACGAATCGCTTCCAGAAGACGCAGGGTGCCCATGGCATCAACGTCAGCGGTGTATTCCGGGGATTCGAAAGAAACGGCTACGTGGCTCATCGCCCCCAGGTTGTACACTTCATCCGGCTGCACTTCCTGCAGAATACGGGTCAGGTTTGAGGTATCGGTCAGGTCGCCGTAGTGCAGATGGAATTTCGGGTTCGCCGCATGTGGATCCTGATAAATATGATCCACACGTTCAGTGTTGAAAGACGACGCACGACGTTTAATACCGTGCACTTCATACCCTTTTTCCAGCAGTAACTCTGCCAGGTAAGAACCATCCTGCCCGGTAACGCCGGTGATGAGAGCGACTTTAGACATGTTTATATTCCTCTACTTATGAATTTAATCAGTTTCAACGCGTTCGCGTATCACCACTGCGGGGTTGCCACGGCAAACTTTATTTGCCGGTAGCGATTTAAAAACGCTGCTGCGGGCACCCACTACCGTGCCATCGCCAACAGAAACACCCGGTGCAACAAAAACATCTGTCGCCAGCCAGCATTTTTCACCGATCACAATAGGTGACGCGGTAATATCAAAATGCTGACTCATAAAGTCGTGGCTGCCGGTGCACAGATAACACTTCTGTGAAATCACCGAATTTGCGCCAATCGTAATTTCGCCAAGGGTATATAACACTGCGTCATCCCCTACCCATACGTAATCCCCAAGCGTTAATTTCCAGGGATAGGTAATTTTTACCGACGGACGAATAACTACGTTTTTTCCGATTTTTGCGCCAAAAAGCCGCAATAAGAATGCTCGCCAGCGGTAGAGTATTTGCGGCGACCAGGCAAATAACGTTGCCTGAACGGCCCACCACAACTGCACCTTAATACCGTTACCCCCGCGAAAACCTTTCGGCACGGTGAATCCTTTAAGATCCTGCATTGCGTTTCCTTATATTTCAGGCTTTGTTATATAAGGCTTTGGTTTTACCTGTGGTTTTCAGACGTAATAAATAAGACAGTTCTGCCCAGAAGGCCGGCACGCGCAATATTTTTCGCTGTACGTTTTTTGCATCCTGGCACAACTCCAGGTTGTTCGAAGTGGATACACCGCCCATGGAAAATTCGGACACCAGCCCCTTAATTCGACGGAACGGGTAGCCAGACTTATATAAACTGGCTGCCAGCGCATAATCGGATGACACTTTATACTGCAAGTCGAACGGCTGTTTTTTCAGACCTTTTACCGGAAAGAAAATGGCCTGATGACTGGCGGGTAGACTGTGATAGATATACCAACCTGGTTTCGCACTGCGGCAAACTTTATGTCCATCCCCGAAATCGAGCAGCGCATCGCCAATAAACATGGCCTCTTCTTTCTGGCGAGCCAGCTGTCGGGCAAACATCGCCACGTCATCGTGGAACACATCACCCGAATTCAGGAAGATCACATAGCGGCCCTTCGCCATCTCAATGCCTTTATTCATCGCATCGTAGATGCCTTTATCTTTCTCACTGATGTAGCGTAAGTTGAACTCACCGTTGAGTTTTTCCAGAAACTCTGCCGTACCGTCGTTTGAGCCGCCATCAACCACGATCCACTCAAAGGTAAGGCTCGGATCGCGCGCCAGATTGCGCAGCGAGCGCCAGGTTTTTACCACCCCTTCGTAATTACGAAAAGCGACAGTAATGACGCTTAGAAACATAAGACCACCTCGTCATGAATTCGTAATATTAAGCGCTTTACGCAGAATAAACGGACAAACAATTAAGAAAGCATATTCCGGGCTAAATATTGAACCGGTAAAAAACAGCGACATTGGCGTAAACAGATAAAGCTGCACGCGAAAGTTCTGGTTATCACCAAACGCGTTAATCATCATTTTGAAAACTTTAAACAGATACCAAATTGTCAACAGTACGGCAAACCACGAAAAATAAATAATTAACAGATACAGACCATTGTCTATGGTTTTACCGACATCCGCACCGTTAAAGATTCCGAATGATGCAACATATTCGTAAAGTGAGCCAAATCTTACTACACCATCAATATGGGTTAAGGAATAACCCACCATCACCAGCGGACCAATGATGCGATAATAAGATGAAGACCCTTCCGTTCCCAAATCACCCAGACGTTCTGAGATGTACGGGAAAGCAAATATAACGCCGACCATGAATACCGTCAGGGAGATAATTGCCAGCGGCAGTTTTTTCTTAATTGCCTCTTTGTTCAGGTACTGGAACGCCCACTCCAGCAGGTAAAACAGGATAAATGTCATTACCCCCGAGAACGATCCTGACAGAACAATTCCTGCAAGAATCATAGCATCGGTCTTAGGCGTTTTGATACCAAACTGTTTGATGCTGAGCCAAATTGAGATTAACGCCAGAGCGAAAAACGCCGGTTCAAAATAGAGGGCCGTAGTACGCTTCCCGCCAAACTTGATGAAGTTCAATACATAGCTGTTACTGTAAATGAGATATTTCGAAATTATCTCCATCAGGCTACTACCACCGGTGAGAATAATTTGTGCCATTTCCAGTGCGGCAAGCATAACAATTAACGCAACGGCAATATAAAAGAACCTGAGGATTTTCCGATAATTGTGTGGAGAAATGGTTTTAAAACGAATACTCCAGACCATTCCGATAATAATGACAATATAAACAAACAGCATGGTCGAGGTGACGTATTTACTGGCATCCAGTGACTGTCCAAAGATGTAGTTAAATAGCGTCAGGCACGTCCCCATCCCCAGGGCAATCATCAGCTTCTTAAGGTTGATTTTATCGACATACAGCAGAAGCAGGACAGGCAAGAAAGTAACGATAGTTATCGGGAAGCTTTCGCCTAGCTGGGCAATCTTAACGTTAACCAGCAGGTAGATCAGCGGCAGCAACAGATAACTACAGATTCTGATAGAACGAGACATACTCCTCCAGCATCTGTTGTCCACTGTAGGCCTTGCGGCTGCGCTTGCGGAACGATTCCAGGTCAGTACCAAATACGGCCTGCGCGATATCGGCTTTCGGCAGTTGCACCAGCGGCAGCACCTCGTTTTCAGCGAACGTTTTACCGCCCGATTTTTCCAGCACTTCACGCGCAGCGTCGCTGTGGGTGGCAATCACCGGCACGCCGATAGAGAGTGCTTCGCAAAGGATCAGGGGATAGTTATCCACCCGGGAGCTGAACACCAAGGCATCCATTTCGTTCAGTGCACTCATCAGTTTGCGTTTGTCGGTTTCAAACCCGTGATTGACCACGTTTGTCCCTTCGAACGGGGAAAACTTGCCGAAGGTATGCAGCTCGATATTGTCGCCCAGCGCCATCATGTCGCGCACCAGCTGCTGATTGGTTTTACCGTCATAACGCAGGTCATGCGCAACGATAGCGATTTTAGGTTTGCCCGTGGTTTCGGCCACCGGAGTCAGCTCGGCAAGAATGGCTTCCGTCGCCACGTCGATGCCGTTGTTGATAATCTTGCAGCGCCCTGCCCCGTAAAGGCTGTTGAACGCATCCGCCACATGCTGGCTTGGGGAGATAAACGTGCACCCCAGCGAAAGCATGTCGCGGAACAGCTGGCGCTTACCCTCCACCAGTTGATGAGCACGATCCACTTTCACCGGTGGGTAGTTACTTAATGTCGGGCATTTCCGGCAGTTATTTTTCCAGCCTTCGCAACCGTCGGTAAACGCACAGCGGCCGGTCACGCTCCAGTGATCGTGCAGCGTCCAGACAAAGCGGGTGTCCGGTTTATGTGCCTGCACGTTCTCACAAAACGCGACCACCTCTTCCAGGTTGAGCCAGTAGCTGTGCAACACATGAAAATGCAGCACCACCGGACCGGTGGTTCGCGTCACGGTGCGGTAGAGGTTATTCAGGTTGCCAAACAGATCGCGGTTAAACAGGCGGAACAGCGCAATGTTGGCGATCGACGTCAATCGTGGGGTCTGTTTCAACACCTGCGGATAGCGATCGTGGCTAACGCTTTTCTTACCCCCTTTGCCATAGCCATAGACAAAACGGGACTGTAACCCTTTTTGCAGCGCACGCTGATGCAGATCCAGCGCCACGCCGGCCGCCCCGCCTTCTGCGAGGCGTACGTTAAATTGCAGAATATTCATTTAATCACCTTCACGCGGGCTTTTTCTCCCACCACCAGCGCGTTATCCGGAATGCTGTCCAGCACCACGCTGCCAGCGCCAATGGTGACGTTATTACCAATCGTAATATCGCCAATGATCACCACGTTCGCGCCCAGCTCAACGTTATTGCCGATAACCGGGCACGCCAGACTGTCTGGCCCACGGTTACCGATGGTGACCGCATGACGAATAGTGAGATCATCCCCGGCGACCACGAACTTGTTGATCACCACCGCATAGCCGTGGTGGATGGTAAAGCGGCGGCCAATGGTGGCTGCGGCCTGAATCTCATAACCAAAAAAGCATTCAGTGATGATGCGGTACAGCACCAGCACCGGTGCAGCCCAGATATTGTTCAGCACATTTTTCTTGCGCCACACCGAGCAAAAGTGCGCGATGCGGTAGGCCAGGACCATGCAGCACGGGCGCAGGCTCCAGCTGTTTGCGCGGCAATCTTCCAGAAACATTATTTCCCCCGAAGCCCGTCAGCCAGACGCTTGCCGTTACGCACGGAGAGCAATGTCAGCAACGTGCGCCAGTTCATGCGCTTGTTGCGGATCTGATAGAGGGTAAAGAGCTGATACTTCCTGCTGGCACGATCAAACTTGTCCTTGTGCTTGCGGTAAAAATGGAAGTAGCCCGAGAATTTCTTCGGCGAGGAGGTGATTTGCATCTCCCCGTGGTTGATATGCAGGATCTGCGTGGCCTCTTCCACTTTCCACGGCTCACCGTATTCCACCACCATCCGAAGGAAGATGTCGTAATCCTGCGCGGCCTTGAGTTCGGTATCAAACAGGCACTCTTTAAAGCGCCACGCCCAGGTAAAGACCTGGTTACCAATAATGTTGCGCTTGTAGAACAGGCGGCGGGAGTACGGTGATTTTGGGTACAACGGCAGGCTGGCAGGCTGCGAGTAGACTTCGCCCTGACAGACATAATCGTTGGCATACAGGAAAGCATGCGTGACCAGCTGTTCCTTGTGTGACAGGAATGTCGACAGACGGTTCGGCGTCCATTCGTCATCGTCATCAATTCCGGTCAGGTATTGCCCTTTGGCCTGCGTGATCGCCTGATTGCGTACTGCACACGCGCCGGAATTAATCTCGTTATGCGTATACATCACGCGCGGGTCGTTGAGGTCGGCCACAAATTTCTGCAATTGCTCGAAAGAGGAGGAACAGTCGTCAACGATGATCAGCTCCCAGTTATCGTAATCCTGTCGCAGTACAGATTTGATTGCACGGATCGCCAGCTGCTGACGATTCCATGTCGGCATATAGATTGAAACTAAAGGGCGTTGTGTGGTCATGGTCTTCCCCTTATCCCTCACCCCGACCCTCTCCCTGTGGGCTGAGGGTTAGGGTGAAGGGGATTTTTATTTACTGTCAGATTTGTATTCGTACTCGTAATAGCCGTAATCCTGATACCCACTCGCGCGACGGAAGATGGAGTTCAGGATCACCCCTTTGACCTCAATCCCGTTCTGCTCGAAGCGGCTCAGACTGGTTTCCACTTCTTTAATGGTGTTCACCGCATAGCGCGCGACCATCAACGTAGTACCAGCAAGACGGCCAACCACGGCGGCATCGGTCACGGCCAGAATTGGCGGAGTATCGATTAGCACCAGGTCGTAATGCTTACTTGCCCACTCCACCAGCTCGGCAAAACGCTCGCTCATCAGCAGTTCAGATGGGTTCGGCGGAATCTGTCCACGTGGGATCAGGTCGAATTTCGGGATCGTTGTCGGTTTTGCACTCTGGCCGATCTCACCTTTACCCAGCAGGATTTCCGACAGACCGTTAACGTTGTTGGTGCCCAGCAGTTCGTGGGTATAGCCTTTGCGCATATCGCAGTCGATCAGCAGCACACGCTTGTTGGTCTGGCTGACCACCGCCGCCAGGTTGGCGCAGACGAAAGTCTTACCGATTGACGGGCTGACGCCGGTTAACATCAGGACGTTGTTTTTGGCCTGCATCATGGCAAAGTGCAGGCTGGTACGCAGGCTGCGGATCGCTTCGATGGCGAGGTCAGTCGGGTTACCCACCGCCAGCAGCTGGCTCTGTTTGTAACGCTTAACGCCTTTGATGGTTTTGACGCTGTCACGGGATTTTTGCCATTCAGACTGCGGGATGCTGGCGTAGACGTTGATACCGTTCTCTTCCAGCACCTGCGGGCTTTCGATACCGCGGTTAAACAGCGAGCGCAGCAGCACGCCAACGATGGAGAGCATCAGGCCAAGAATAATGCTCCCGAGAATAATCAGCGCTTTCTTCGGCTTCAGCACACCAGGCTGAGTAATGGCCGGGTCAACAATACGGACGTCCCCGACGGTACTGGCTTCGGTGATTTTCAGCTCCTGCTGTTTGTTCAGCAGCTGCATGTAAACCTGCTGGCCCGATTCCACGTCTCGGGTCAGACGCACGATCTCCTGCTGCGTTTTCGGCATCGCAGTCACGCGACCGTTGAGCTTTGCCTTTTCCTCTTCCAGCGTGCGGCGTTTCTCAAGCAGCGTGCGGTAGGCCGGGTGACGTTTGGTATAGAGCTTGGAAATCTCCGCCTCTTTGAAGGTCAACTCGTTGAGCTGAGCATCAATGTTGACCATTGAATCAAGAACTGATTTTGCTTCCAGCGGCAGGTCGACAGAGTCTTTATCCTGACGATAGGCGTTCAGCTTGTTCTCGGCCTCATCCAGATGGGCGCGCACTTCCGGGAGCTGTTTCGCGAGGAAGGCCAGGCTTTTCGCCGCTTCCGCCGACTTACGCTCAACGTTCTGCTCAAGATAGTTGCGGGTGATACTGTTCAGGATATTGCGAATCTGATCTTTATCTTCACCGGTAAAGGTCATGCTCAGCACGCCGGTGTCCTTACCGTTTTCAGTGACGGTCAGGTTGTTTTGCAGATTGTTGATCATCCCCAGCGTGGAGAATTTGGTGACGGTGAATTCCCCCCCTTCGTGGGCGTTAATCGCGCTGACCATCATGCTGACGCCCTCTTTGGTCAGCATCTGTCCCACTTCGCCGCGCGCGCTAAAGCCCGCGTCGCTGGTCAACTGATACTGTTTCGGGCCGAGCACCGTCAGGGTAAAGGTCTGATCGGCAGCCCCTTTCGGCAGCACGAAGTCTGTGACCTTCACCGTGTCGTTGTTTCTGCCCATCAGCCGATCCCAGCCCGCACCAAATATCGGGAAGGTATTTTTGGTGACGGAGATATCGAGCCCGAGGTCGTGAACCGTTTTACCCAGCACCAGACGTGACTGGATCAGCTGAATTTCAGCGTCGGAGGCCGGCGGTTTGTTCGCCAGCGCAGAGCCGATATCCTGCACCAGCGAGTTGCCGGTATTTTGTTCAATCTGTACCAGCGCATCAGCGCTGTAGATAGGCGTTGCGAACAGCGTATAGACGACAGCGGCCGCGGCAAACACGGCGGTGATCCCAAGCACCCACCACTTTGCCTCTACAACCGTGCCGACCAGGCGCCCAATATCAATTTCATCACTGCCCGAAGTCGGGGCGGCGGAAAGTCTTGTTTTTTCTGTCATTGTTATCCCTGCTGAGCTTTCAGTGCCTGCGCCCATTGTTGGGCAGACTGGTCAAGTAAGGTGTAAACCGCCTCGAAGGCCTCATGGCTTTTGCGATACGGGTCAGGGATTTCGCGTTCATTGTCCCAGTGACCAAACAGCATCACCTTGCCGCGCATCTCCGGAGCGATATCGCACAGCGCATGAATATGGCGTTTTTCCATCGTCAGGATCAGGTCATACTCCCGGCACATCCGGCCGGTGACCTGGCGGGCAATGTGGCCATCAAGAGAAAGGTTATGATCCCGGGCCACGCTCGCTGCGTGCTCATCAGCGCCTTTGCCGACCAGCGCCCCCAGCCCTGCGGACTCAACGACCAATGCAGGCTGGTACTGTTTCAGCAACCTTTCAGCCGTGGGGGAACGGCAAATGTTCCCCACGCATACCACCAGAATTTTGTTAAACATCATGGATTACCAGGTATGAATGTCGCGCGCCGTATCCGTCATGTAGCGAACGCCACTGATGGTTGGCAGCAACTGGTTGATCAGGCGGTTCCAGCGGGCAACCGGCGCGGTGGTGACGTACACCACATCGTATGGCTGGAGACGGAACTCCGTGGCCATTACCAGAGAGGTCGCATCGGACATATCCAACTGATAAATGTTGGCAATCTTGCCTTTCGCGCTGCCCTCACCCTTCAGCGGACGGATCACAAAGATGCCGCTGGCGTTAGACGAGGTCAGATCGATACCTTCCGCATTGCCCAGCGCTTCGGTCAGGGTCATACCGCTGAAGTCCATTTTGAGGGTGCTCTGTTTCTTCACCTCCCCCATCACGAAGACTTTCAGATCGTCATTGCGTGGCACGTAAAGAATGTCACCCGGATAGAGCAGTCGGTTCTGGGTCAGATCGCCGTTTTGCATCAGCGCCTGCAGCGAAATACGCTGCTCTTTACCGTTGTGGGTCAGCACCACGTTGCGCCAGTCGGCACCATCGGTTAAGCCACCCGCAGAGTTAATGGCGTCCAGCACAGTCAGTGGGACGTTGGTGATGGCCTGCTGGCCTGATTTGTTCACCTGGCCGGAGATATAGGCCTTTTGCGAGCGGAATGCGGCGATATTAACGTCCACCTGCGGGTCAGCGATGTACTGCGCTAAGCGGCCGGTAATATCACTACGGATCTCGGCAAGCGTTTTTCCGGCAACATGCACTTTGCCGATATAGGGATAGAACATGGTGCCGTCAGATTGCACCCAGTTCCCGGTGTCGCTTGAGCTACGGTACTGACCCGCAGGGGTGGTCAGTTCAGGGTGATCCCAGACGGTCACGTTGATAACGTCACCCGGCCCCACGCGGTACTGGTAAGCGGCGATCTCCTGGTCCAGAGACATATTCGGCTGGGCAACATTTGGACGTGGACGCAATTGTTCCACCAGACGCGGCGTGAGCGGATAAACATTCACCATTTTGTCGAGATCAAAATCGGCATCTTGTTGTTTAATCACGTCCTTGCCCATCGTGGACATATTGCTGCCGGGAAAGACCGTACAACCGCTCATCAAGAGTGCAGATACCAATAATGGCATCAATTTCATTTTGGATTTCATCATTGATTATTTATCACTTTGGCAGAGTAATTATCCCGTTCAATTTAAATAAGCTCGTGTTGTATTGGGTTTCAGCATGCAGTTAATCAAATAGAAATATAACTGGCATCAGTCCTAAAAAAAGCTTATTCATCCATTGGCTCTTGACAGAATAACCGGGGCTGATTCACACGCTTTCAGACACGCTACCGCCCTTGGCTTTCAGTTACCAATCCACTGACTAAACAATGTGTTATGGATAGACGCCCTCTTGAGGATGGTCTTCTGGAAATATATCAACCGCCTGAAACATCCAACGGACAATGAATAACCCTGTCTGAAGACCAAAACAATAATTGCAACACCGTGATTTAACATTTGGTGCCGGGAGAATTGTTGCAGCTTACCTAATAGCAGGCAAGGAGACATCTCTCTCAATATCTGTTTTTAAGATTAATATTAAGAGCAAAGTTTTCACCTTTTAGGATTTTCTTTATATTGACAATATAAAAATAAAAACCATTAGCTGCGATATATCCTAAAATTCCTTTCTGTAATTAAATCTACGCATTTACCTTATTTACAGTTTCAATCAATGCCACTCTGTTTAGTACATCGTATTAAGAGAAATCGCAGCCCGGCATTGCAATTTCTTTCAGCTTTATCCATGATCGAAGTGTGACATTGGTCATATAACAGAAGGTATTGCTATTACTATGGAATGGATTGCCGATCCATCAATCTGGGCCGGGCTGGTTACGCTGGTCGTCATCGAATTAGTTCTCGGTATTGATAATCTGGTCTTTATCGCCATCCTCGCTGAAAAACTCCCCCCTTCCCAGCGCGACCGCGCGCGCGTAACGGGCTTACTGCTGGCGATGGCGATGCGACTGCTGCTGCTGGCGTCAATTTCCTGGCTTGTCACGCTAACTAAGCCACTGATTACTCTATACAATATCAGCTTTAGCGCCCGCGACCTGATCATGCTCTTCGGCGGGTTGTTCCTGTTGTTCAAAGCCACAGTAGAACTGAACGAACGGCTCGAAGGGAAAGACAGCGAAAATCCCACCCAGCGACGGGGAGCTAAATTCTGGCCGGTCGTGGCACAGATTGTGGTACTGGATGCGGTCTTCTCTCTGGACTCGGTGATCACTGCCGTCGGAATGGTGGACCATCTTGCCGTCATGATGGCTGCGGTAATTATCGCCATCACGCTGATGGTCATGGCGAGCAAAGCGTTGACGCGGTTTGTGAACAGCCACCCGACCATCGTTATCCTCTGCCTGAGCTTCCTGCTGATGATTGGCTTTAGCCTGGTCGCCGACGGTTTTGGCTTCCATATTCCAAAAGGCTACCTGTACGCCGCGATCGGCTTCTCGGTGATGATTGAATCCCTGAACCAGCTCGCCATATTCAACCGTCGTCGCTTTTTGTCGGCAAACCAGAGCCTGCGCCAGCGGACCGCTGATACCGTGATGCGCCTGCTCAGCGGGCAAAAAGAGGACGCGGAATTAGATGCCGAATCTTCTGCGATGCTGGCCGATCATAACGACGGGCAGATCTTCAATCCGCAGGAGCGGCTAATGATTGAGCGGGTGCTCAATCTGAATCAGCGTTCGGTCAGCAGCATCATGACTTCACGTCATGACATTGAGCATATCGACCTGACAGCACCGGAAGAACACATTCGCGCTTTGCTGGATAAAAATCAGCATACCCGCGTAGTTGTGACTGGCGGTGAGGAAGAGGAAGAGTTACTGGGTGTGGTGCATGTCATCGACCTGCTGCAACAGCAGTTACACGGTGAAGCGTTAAACCTGCGCGCCCTGGTGCGTCAGCCACTGGTTTTCCCGGAGGGGCTGCACCTGCTCTCTGCTCTTGAGCAATTCCGTAATGCGCGCACCCACTTCGCTTTTGTAGTAGATGAGTTTGGTTCGGTTGAAGGACTGGTCACGCTCAGCGACGTGATGGAAACCATCGCCGGTAATTTACCCAACGAGGTGGATGAGATTGATGCCCGCCATGACATCCAGAAAAATGCTGACGGTTCCTGGACGGCCAACGGCCATATGCCGCTTGAGGACCTGGTGCAATATGTACCGCTACCGCTGGATGAAAAACGTGAATATCACACCATCGCCGGTCTGCTGATGGAGTATTTGCAGCGTATCCCGCAGCAGGGGGAAGAGGTTCAGGTGGGCGACTATCTGCTTAAAACGCTACAGATTGAAAACCATCGCGTGCAAAAGGTTCAGATCATCCCCCTGCGAGATGAAGAAGAGCTGGATTTTGAGGTGTAAAAAAGCCGGGAGGCGGCAGCGCCTTACCCGGCACAACAGACATCAAAGCTTATCCAACAGCTTTTTCACATCTTTGCCTGTCTGTGAATCTTTATTACGATCCGCCCAGCTGTTAAGCCGACGTTTGGCTTCATCCTGCAGATGCTTACGCAGGATCTGATCCACCTGAAGGCTGTAATTCAGCGCCTGCCATTTACCATATACGCTAAGCGGGATCGGCGTCTCTTTCAGGAAGTCAATCAGCTTACTTTCACCCTGCCAGCCGGAAAGTACCCTGACATTAAAACGGGTGTCCGCCGTCTCTTTCACCAGATCCAGTGAACCGTCCCCCGTCAGTGACAGCATGGAAGAGGTTCCTTCCATGCTGTCCAGAGTAAGCTGTCCGTTATCCAGCGTCAGGTCGGTGGTGAAGCTGTCGAGGCGCGTGGCGCTATCGTAGTTTTCCTGGGCTTTCACATCACTGCTGCGTTCAACCGCCTGCTGCACCAGCTGTTGGAAGTTAAGGCCTTCCATTCGGGAGTTTTTCAGATCAACATGCCCCTGCCCCTGCCACTCGCGACGGAAAGCATCGGCATCAATTTTTGTACCGGAGAAGTCACCCGCCAGCGTCAACTGCCCGGTCAGAGATATCGGGTAGTTGAAGGCTTTCAGGATGGTACCAATCTCAACGTTATCGAGACGCGGCTGGAATTCGACGCTGGCAACATCTTTACGGACATCCAGCGTGCCCGGCAGTGAGAGGTGTCCGGTCCCCAGTTTGCCGCTCAGTTCAGAGATCACCAGCAAACCGTTATGGTTGAACATCTGGCTGCTTACATCGGTAAAATCGATGCCGCGCCAGCGCAGGCTATTGGCTTTCAGCAGAATATCTGCCGTGAATCCGCGCAGGGCATTATAGTCAGGCTGTTCAAGATTCGACGAGATAACCGGGCGTGAGACCGGTGTCTGGCTTTGCCCCGTTTGCGTGGCATCGCTGTCCGTTGCGCTTGCAGGCAGAGGGGGCAGCAGGTTTTCCAGGTTAAGCTTGTCAAACTGCAGATTCAAAACCCACTTAGGTTTTTCCTCGAGAGAGACGCTCGCCTGCCCTTTCAGGCTACTGTCATTCGCCTGCAGGTTGAGGTTGTCCAGTTCCAGCTGTTTTTGTTCTTCACGCCACACGGCCTGCAACGTTCCCTGACCGGTTATCCCCTGAGAGGGCAGATCGGCTCCCGTCAGTTGCCAGTTCAGTTGCTGAATGTCGGCGGTAAGCTGATGCGGATAATCCGATGCATTCACGTTGGCATTCAGCGACAGGGTCAGATCGCGCTGATCGCGGTTCACCCGTCCGCTAAATTCAACCGTTGCCAGATGATGCGCATCCTGTTCCATCTGCAGGTTGATATTTCTTACGGTAACCTGCTCCTCATCCTCATGCTGGAAAACTAACACGCTATCAGCAACTTTCAGTTTACCAATATCAAAGGACCAGCCCGTATCAGACGGTTCATCGGGCAGGGTGTTTTCTCGCGGCGCAACCGGCGCATTCGCGTCACGAACGGCTTCGGTTTGCGGAGTGAGCTGAATCACCGCGCCTTTCAGCATCACCTGATTAACCTGCAGCTGGTGAGAGAACAACGGGATTAGTGCCACATCGAGACGCATGTTATCCGCTGAGACCAGCGGCAAAGCAGCCCCCGGCGCCGTTAATGACATGCGACCAGAGAGAATGCTGAGCTGTGGCCAGACGTGCCAGCGCAGCGACCCGTCAAGCTTCAGTTGATAACCACTGCGTGCCTCGACCTGCCGCACCATATAAGTGCGGAAATCGTTCGGGTTAACCAGCAAAACCAACGCCGAAAGGCCAGCAACCAGCACCACCAGCAAAATCATCAGCGTTGTCAGAACTCTTCTCATGGCATCCTCGATGGACTAACGATCAGTCTTTATCAATACGGCTGGCAACCGCGCCCTGCTGGTCGCGATATTTTGCGTCCTGACGGCGGTTATAAGGACGATCGGCAGGACCTGACAGAGGTTCAAAGCTTAACGCGCCGATCATCATTCCAGGGCGTAGAGCCAGAGGCAGTTTACCGGCATTGAAGAACTCCAGTACGATACGGCCAGACCAGCCGGGATCAATACGGTGCGCGGTTACGTGAACCATCAACCCCAGACGCGCCAGTGATGAGCGACCATCCAGCCAGCCAACCAGGTCCGCTGGGAGCGTCACGGATTCATACGTCACCGCCAGCGCCAGTTCACCTGGGTGCAAATAAAAGGCTTCGCCTTCGTCAATGACGATTTCGTCACTCATCACGCGATCGAGCGCGGCGCTGACTTCATCCTTCGGCCCGCTGAGGTCGATGAACGGCGCGGTGTGGCCACTAAAGGTACGGAATTTATTCCCCAACCGCACATCAACGGTCACACCATTGATACGCTCCACCGGTGGACGTGGGGTAATAGACAAACGGCCTTCATCCAGCCAGGCTTCAATATCGCGATCACAAAGACGCATGGCACTTTCTCCTTTCATGCATCGTACCCTGAGGCGGTAAACACTCAGGGTAAAACCAGGTTATCTCTGAACGGTACACAATTCACGCGGCTTATTCAAAAAACTGGCTGATTTTCGCTTTTAAGATATCAATAGCTATGCGGTTTTTGCCCCCACGCGGCACGATGATATCGGCGTATTGCTTGGACGGTTCAATAAATTGCAGGAACATTGGGCGGACCGTTTTCTGGTATTGCGCCATGACGGAGTCCATCGAACGACCGCGCTCATTAACGTCACGTTTGATGCGGCGCATCAGGCAGATATCCAGCGGGGTATCGACGAAAATAGAGAAGTTCATGGACTCACGCAGACGGGCATCAGTGAGAAGCAGAATGCCTTCCAGGATGATGACCTTCTTCGGCTCGATGCGGATAGTTTCCTGAGTGCGGGTATGTTCTACATAACTGTAAACCGGCAGTTCAATCGCCTGGCCGCTCTTAAGCGCTTCCAGATGCTGGAACAGTAAACTGTGATCCATTGCATTTGGGTGGTCATAGTTGGTTTTTACACGCTCTTCCATCGACAGATGGGATTGATCTTTGTAATAGCTGTCTTCGGGAATGACGCCGATGTGCTCATCACCTACTTGTTCACGCAGTTCGCGATAAAGCGTACTGGCAATTAGACTTTTACCTGAAGCCGATGCGCCGGCGATGCCTATAATGACGCACTGATGAGACTTATCAGTCATAAATTTAGCGACCTGATTAACCTGGATGTTAAGGAAGGACGACGCCGGAGCGTCAAACGCGGCAATTATAGGGATTTCGGGAGCGTGATACCAGTCGAAAGCACAGGTTCTGCGAGACAGCCTGAAAAGTGGCGCATTCTTCCTTTAGTTAAATTTAAATGAACACTTTTTCAGCAATTAACATGGATTTTTTTAAGAGTAACTATTTAATAAGTCTATGATGTCAAATTATGAGCAGTCACCATATGAATTGTAAATTGTTTGTACTAGCATAAACCAAATTATCAAATTCACTCGTCCGGACTTCTTTCCTGGCGGCATGGCGTCTCTGGATAAAGCGGTAATGAATAAACAATACCAGCGGGTTTTGGTTACCACCCCACATCCTTTATTACGACTTGTCTGTCTGGGCCTGGTCACCTTTATCTTTACCTTATTTTCGCTTGAGCTAACTCGCTTCGGTACTCTGCTGGCGCCGCTCTGGTTTCCCACCGCCATCATGGTGGTGGCGTTTTACCGCCATGCAGGAAAAATGTGGCCGGGGATTGCTCTGGCCTGTTCGTTTGGCAATATTCTGGCTTCATGGATGTTGTTTTCGTGGGGGGCGACAAGCTTCATCTACCCCTCAATCAACGTGATTGAGGCTGTGATTGGCGCGTTGCTACTGCGCAAATTGCTCCCGTGGTATAACCCGCTGCAAAATCTGAATGACTGGATCCGTCTGGCCATTGGCAGCGCGCTGGTGCCACCACTGGTGGGCGGTGTTCTGGTCTATTGTCTGATCCCTACTCCAGAACCACTGCGTAATTTCCTCGTCTGGGTCTTGTCTGAAGCCATCGGTGCGCTGGCGCTGGTGCCGTTAGGATTGCTTTTTAAACCGCATTATCTGCTGCGCCATCGTGACCCGAGATTGCTGCTTGAAACGCTGACCACCATGGCGGTGACGTTAGTCCTCAGTTGGGCAGCCATTATCTGGCTGCCGTGGCCCTTTACCTGCGTTATCGTTCTGCTTATGTGGAGTGCCGTGCGCCTGCCGCGAATGGAAGCGTTCATGGTGTTTCTGGTCACCGTTATGGTGGTTTCCCTGATGATCGCCCGCAACCCTCTGGCGTTGACCACTCAACATACTAACGCCATGTTGAATGCGCCGTGGCTACCGTTCCTGATGCTGCTCCTGCCTGCCAACGTAATGACCATGGTGATGTATGCTTTCCGCGCAGAACGCAAACACATTACCGAGAGCGAGGAGCGTTTTCGTAACGCGATGGAGTATTCCGCTATCGGGATGGCGCTGGTCAGCATTGAGGGCAAATGGCTTCAGGCCAACAAGGCACTGTGCAACTTTCTCGGTTACAGCCAGAGTGAGCTCCAGTCGCTCACCTTCCAGCAGTTAACCTGGCCGGAAGATTTGCATACCGACCTGAAACAACTGGAGCAACTGGTCAACGGAGAGATTAATACCTACACCCTTGAGAAGCGCTACTACACGCGCAATGGAGAGGTGGTCTGGGCGCTTCTTGCTGTCTCTGTCGTGCGCCATACCGACGGTTCACCCCTCTATTTTATCGCGCAGATCGAAGATATTAACGACCTGAAACAGACCGAATGGGTCAACAAACGTCTGATGGAGCGTATTACGCTTGCCAACGAAGCGGGGGGGATCGGCATCTGGGAGTGGGATCTGGAGCCAGACATTATCAGCTGGGATAAGCGAATGTTCGAGCTGTATGAAATACCGCCGCACATCAAGCCCACCTGGCAACTCTGGCATGAAGCGATGCTGCCTGAGGATCGCGCGCATGCAGAAAAGGTGCTGCGGGACTCTCTGATCGCCCGTTTGCCGTTTAAGCTTGAATTCCGCATCCGCGTGAAGGAAGGCGTGCGACATATCCGCTCTCTGGCGAACCGGGTGCTGAACAAGCAGGGCGAAGTCGAACGCCTGCTCGGTATCAACATGGACATGACCGAAGTTAAGCAACTCAACGAGGCCCTGTTCCAGGAAAAAGAGCGTCTGCACATAACCCTCGACTCCATCGGCGAAGCGGTGCTGTGCACCGATATCAACATGAATGTCACCTTCATGAACCCGGTTGCCGAGAAAATGAGTGGCTGGCTGCAGACCGAAGCTATCGGTCAGCCCATCCTGCGGGTGCTGCATATTACCTTTGGTGAAAAAGGGCCGCTGATGGAGAACATTCATAGCGGTGATATGTCCCGTTCCGATATCGATCAGGACGTGGTCCTGAACTGCCGCACCGGCGGTAATTTTGATATTCATTACAGCATTACGCCGCTCAGCACACTGGACGGACAAAACATTGGCTCGGTTATCGTGATTCAGGATGTGACAGAGTCGCGCAAAATGTTGCGCCAGTTGAGTTACAGCGCCTCCCACGATGCCCTGACCCACCTGGCAAACCGGGTTAGCTTTGAAAATCATCTCAAACGGCTCTTGCAGACCGTTCGCGAAACGCGCCAGCGTCATGCTCTGGTCTTTATCGATCTTGATCGTTTCAAAGCGGTCAACGATACGGCAGGCCATGCCGCAGGTGATGCCCTGCTCAGGGAGCTCTCTTCATTAATGTTGACCATGCTTCGCTCGAGTGATGTGCTGGCGCGTCTGGGCGGGGACGAATTCGGTTTGCTGTTGCCGGACTGCAACATAGAGAGCGCACGTTATATCGCCAGCCGCCTGATCCATACCATCAATGGCTATCACTTTATGTGGGAAGGACGCCTGCACAGAATTGGTGCCAGCGCAGGTATCACGTTGATTGATGAAAATAATCATCAGGCATCGGAGATCATGTCACAGGCTGATATCGCCTGTTATGCCTCGAAAAACAGTGGGCGCGGCATCGTCACGGTTTACGAACCTCAGCAGGAGCGGGACCACAGCGCACGCAGCATGATGTCACTGGATGAACAGTGGCACATGATTAAAGACAATCATCTGATGATGATAGCCCGCAGTGTCGCCTCGCCACGCATACCGGAAAGCTGTAACTTCTGGCTCATTTCGTTACGCCTGTGGACCAGCCAGGGCGAAGTACAGGAAGAACACGCCTTCCGATCTGGCCTGGCGGAGCCTGAGCTGTTGCACGCTCTCGACAGACGGATCTTTAGTGAGTTTTTCCGTACCTCTGCCGCACAGGTCGCCAGTAAAGGTATGGGCGTTGCACTGCCGCTTTCTGAAGCCGGTTTGGCCAGCGTGACGCTGGTCGATGAACTTCTCGACCTGCTGGATAAAAGCCCACTGCCGGGCCGTCTTCTGCATCTGATCATCCCTGCCGATGTGGTGTGCAACCCAGATGAAAACCTGCAACGGGGGCTGCAAAAGCTTCGTCAGGCGGGTTGTCGCGTGATTTTCAGTCAGGTGGGGCGTGACATGAACGTCTTTACCCACCTGAGCGCGAATATGGCCGACTATCTAATGCTGGATGCGGAAGTGGTAACCAATGTTTATGGCAACCTGATGGATGAAATGATGGTGACTATCATCCAGGGCCATGCCCAGCGCCTGGGGATGAAAACCATCGCGGGTCCCTGTAATCAGCCGATCATGATGGATACACTCTCTGGCATCGGGCTCGATTTTATTTATGGTGACACGATTGCCGAGCCACAGCCGCTGGATCTACTTCTCAATACCAGTTATTTCGCTATCAACTGACGGCGCCCAGCCGTCGGTATACCAGATGTGCAGCAGCGCGTAAGAACGCCAGGGCTGCCAGCGCTGAGCATAGCGACGAATTTGCGCTGGCGTCATCCCGGCAAAGCGTTGCTTAATCAGATAATCATCCGGCAGAAAAACATCCTTCGCCTGCCAGCCGCGCAGAGCCAGATAGTTTGCCGTCCAGCGCCCTATTCCAGGCCGCTGTTGCAAGGCCTTCATGCCTGCCTCAACATCCTCAGGTGGCGTCAGCGGAAACGTGCCTTCAATGACCGATTGCGCCAGATGAATCAACGACTCAGCGCGTTTGACCGGCATCCCGAGCGCTTTCAGCGCCAGCGGGTCCGTTGCGGCCAGCGCTTGTGGTGTGGGGAAGCAGAGATACCCCGGACAATCCGCGATCGGTTCGCCGCACAGCGCCACCACGCGCGAGGCCAGTTTCGCCGCCATCGCCACGCTCACCAGTTGCCCGAGAATCGCCCGCACGCCCTGTTCGTACGCGTCCATCGCCCCAGGCAAACGCAAGCCTGGCCGTGCAACGCCGAGATCGCCAAGCGTCTTGTGAATTTCATGCGGATCGCAGGCCAGATCGAACAGACGCCCAATACGTTCAAGACAGGTTTGCGCAACCGGGATTAACCCGGGGCTCAGCGTCACCTGTAGCGTGTGGGTCAGGTTATCCGGTGTGACGCGAAAGATCCCCTGGTGCCCCTCAAAGGCGAAACTGCGCTCGTAATAGTGTTCAGTGACGGTCTCAACGCCCTCTACCGCACGCGCGCCAAGAAAGCCAAACATCCATTGCCAGTCGTAAGGGGGTTGCCAGGTCAGGGTATACATTGTCGCTCCTTTTTTGTTCCCCTCAGCATAAACCGAAAGACCTTGTTTCGCCTTGCTTTCATATTCCTGTTGTCGCGATGCAGACATTTCGTTAAAGTCTCGCCCCTTCTCACTGGCATGGGGATTATTCGTGTTTATTGGATTTGATTACGGTACGGCAAACTGCTCGGTTGCAATTATGCAGGACGGACAGCCACAGCTCCTGAAAATGGAAAAAGAGAGTACGCTGCTGCCCTCAATGCTCTGCGCACCTACCCGCGAAGCGGTCAGCGAATGGCTGTTCCGCCATCATCAGGTTCCGGCCACCGCGTCGGAGACTCAGGCATTGCTGCGCCGCGCGGTCAGTTTTAACCGCGAGGAAGATATCGACGTTACGCCTTCCAGCGTGCAGTTCGGCCTCTCTTCGCTCGGGCACTACATCGAAGATCCCGAAGAGGTTTACTTCGTTAAATCACCAAAATCCTTCCTGGGTGCCAGCGGTCTGAAGCCACAGCAGGTGGCGATGTTTGAAGATCTGGTCTGCGCCATGATGCTGCACATTCGCAATCAGGCGCAAACCCAGGTGTCGCAAGCGATCGCCCAGGCGGTGATTGGCCGTCCGATCAACTTCCAGGGTCTGGGGGGAGATGACGCTAACCAGCAGGCGCAGGGTATCCTTGAACGTGCGGCGCACCGTGCAGGCTTCCGTGACGTGGTGTTCCAGTATGAGCCCGTTGCGGCGGGACTGGATTTTGAAGCCACACTGACGGAAGAGAAACGCGTATTAGTCGTGGATATCGGCGGCGGTACGACGGACTGCTCGCTGCTGCTGATGGGGCCACAATGGCATAACCGTCGCGACCGCGAAAACAGCTTGCTGGGGCACAGTGGCTGCCGTATCGGCGGTAACGATCTCGATATTGCCCTGGCGTTCAAGAGCCTGATGCCACTGCTCGGCATGGGCGGACAAACTGAAAAAGGTATCGCTCTGCCAATCCTGCCATGGTGGAACGCTATCGCGATTAACGACGTCCCGGCGCAGAGTGATTTTTACAGCACTGCAAATGGCCGTTTCCTGAACGACCTGGTACGCGACGCGCAGGACGCCGAAAAAGTCGCCCTGCTGTATAAAGTGTGGCGTCAGCGTCTTAGCTATCGCGTGGTACGTACCGCAGAAGAGAGCAAAATCGCCCTTTCCGACCGCGCTGAGCATGCGGTCTCCTTGCCGTTTATCAGCGACGATCTGGCCACTGCGATTTCTCAGGACGGGCTGGAGGCTGCGCTCGCGCAGCCGCTGCAGCGTATTCTGGAGCAGGTGCAGCTGGCGCTGGAAAACGGCAAAGAGAAACCGGACGTTATCTATCTGACCGGGGGGAGCGCGCGTTCACCGCTGATCAAAAAAGCGCTGGCGGAACAGCTGCCGGGCATTCCGATTGCGGGTGGCGATGACTTTGGTTCCGTTACCGCCGGTCTGGCGCGCTGGGCGCAGGTGATGTTTAGCTAGTCTCATTGTGCCGGGTGGCGTATCCGCTCCACCCGGCTAAAAAGAGCACCATACTCAGACCATTCCTGACAGTCTTCCATATTTCCTCCATTTTTCCGCTGTGTTACCTGACTAAACTAGTATCATTCCCCGAAGTATTCAGGATGAGAACGTATAACGATGAAAGGCCGTAATAAATCCCGCTGGGCAATCGCCGCTGGCATCATTGTGGTGGTTCTTGCCGCCGCCTGGTACTGGCACAGTCAATCCGCAAACTCCGCAGCACCCGCGGGTGCCACCAGCCAGCCACAGCGCCCGACGGGCGGAGGGCGTCACGGTATGCGCGGCGGTGCGCTGGCACCTGTACAGGCAGCTACGGCAGTGAATAAAGCCGTTCCGCGCTATCTTACAGGTCTTGGGACGATTACCGCCGCCAACACCGTAACAGTACGCAGTCGCGTCGACGGCCAGCTGATGGCCATTCACTTCCAGGAAGGTCAGCAGGTCAAAGCGGGCGATCTGTTGGCGGAAATCGACCCGAGCCAGTTCAAGGTGGCGCTGGCCCAGGCGCAGGGACAGCTCGCAAAGGACAACGCCACGCTCGCCAATGCCCGGCGCGATTTAGCGCGTTACCAGCAGCTGGTCAAAACCAACCTGGTATCGCGGCAGGAGCTGGACACCCAGCAGTCGCTGGTCAGCGAAACGCAGGGCACCACTAAAGCCGATGAAGCTGCCGTCGCCAGTGCACAGCTGCAGCTGGACTGGAGCCGCATCACCGCGCCGATTGACGGGCGCGTGGGCCTGAAGCAGGTCGATATCGGTAACCAAATCTCAAGTGGCGACACCACGGGCATCGTAGTGATCACCCAAACCCACCCGATTGATTTAGTCTTTACCCTGCCGGAAAGCGACATTGCGACCGTGGTGCAGGCGCAAAAAGCCGGTAAAGGCCTGGTGGTGGAAGCCTGGGACCGTACCAACAAGCAGAAACTCAGCGAAGGTTCCCTGCTCAGTCTGGACAACCAGATCGATACCACCACCGGCACCATCAAGCTCAAAGCACGGTTTAATAATCAGGACGACGCCCTCTTCCCGAACCAGTTCGTCAATGCGCGCATGCTGGTTGCGACCGAAGAAAACGCGGTGGTGATCCCATCGGCGGCACTGCAGATGGGTAATGAAGGGAACTTTGTCTGGGTACTGAACAGCGACAATAAAGTCAGTAAACATCTGGTGAAAACCGGGATTCAGGACAGCCAGATGGTGGTCATCAGCGCCGGACTTTCCGCGGGCGACCGCGTGGTCACCGACGGCATTGACCGTCTGACCGAAGGGGCGAAAGTGGAAGTGGTTGAGCCTGCGAAACAAGGGGAGAAAGCCTGATGCAGGTCATGCCTCCAGACTCGACAGGTGGGCCGTCACGCCTGTTCATTTTACGTCCCGTCGCTACCACGCTGCTGATGGTGGCAATTCTGCTGGCCGGGATTATCGGCTATCGCTTTCTGCCCGTTTCGGCGCTCCCGGAAGTGGATTACCCCACCATTCAGGTGGTAACGCTTTATCCTGGCGCCAGCCCGGACGTGGTGACGTCAGCCATTACCGCGCCGCTGGAGCGTCAGTTCGGTCAAATGTCTGGCCTGAAGCAGATGTCCTCCCAGAGTTCCGGTGGCGCATCCGTCGTGACGCTCCAGTTCCAACTGACGCTGTCACTGGATGTCGCCGAGCAGGAGGTACAGGCCGCCATCAACGCGGCCACCAACCTGCTGCCGTCAGACCTGCCTAATCCACCGGTCTACAGCAAAGTGAACCCGGCGGATCCGCCGATCATGACGCTGGCCGTGACCTCCTCCGCCATGCCGATGACGCAGGTGGAAGATATGGTCGAAACCCGCGTGGCGCAGAAGATTTCTCAGGTTTCCGGCGTTGGCCTCGTCACGCTGGCGGGCGGGCAACGCCCGGCGGTACGCGTGAAGCTCAACGCCCAGGCGATTGCCGCTCTGGGGTTGACCAGCGAAACCATTCGCAGCGCCATCAGCAATGCTAACGTCAACTCGGCGAAGGGCTCGCTGGACGGACCAACCCGTGCCGTTACGCTCTCCGCGAACGACCAGATGCAGTCCGCCGATGAATACCGTCAGCTGATTATCGCCTACCAGAACGGTGCGCCGGTGCGTCTGGGTGATGTGGCGACCGTCGAACAAGGAGCGGAAAACAGCTGGCTGGGTGCCTGGGCCAACAAACAGCAGGCGATCGTGATGAACGTCCAGCGTCAGCCGGGCGCAAACATCATTGAAACCGCAGACAGCATTCGCACCATGCTGCCACAGCTGATCGAAAGCCTGCCGAAATCGGTCAGCGTGAAGGTGCTTTCCGACCGTACCACGAATATTCGCGCGTCGGTCACCGACACCCAGTTCGAGCTGATGCTGGCGATTGCGCTGGTGGTGATGATTATCTATCTGTTCCTGCGCAACGTTCCGGCAACCATCATTCCCGCCGTCGCCGTCCCGCTCTCGCTGGTGGGGACGTTTGCGGTGATGGTGTTCCTCGATTTCTCAATCAATAACCTGACGCTGATGGCGCTCACCATCGCCACCGGGTTCGTGGTGGATGATGCCATCGTGGTTATCGAGAACATCTCGCGCTATATCGAGAAAGGGGAAAAACCGCTGGCGGCCGCGCTAAAAGGTGCGGGTGAGATCGGCTTTACCATTATCTCGTTGACCTTCTCGCTGATTGCGGTGCTGATCCCGCTGCTGTTTATGGGCGATATCGTCGGCCGTCTGTTCCGCGAGTTTGCCGTGACCCTTGCTGTCGCCATATTGATTTCTGCGGTCGTCTCGCTGACGCTGACCCCGATGATGTGCGCCCGCATGCTAAGCCATGAGTCCCTGCGCAAGCAAAACCGTTTCTCCCGCGCCTCCGAACGCATGTTTGAACGTATTATCGCGGCGTACGGACGTCTGCTGGCGAAAGTGCTCAACCATCCGTGGGCAACGCTCGGCGTGGCACTCGGTACGCTGGCGCTCAGCGTCTTACTGTGGATCGTGATCCCGAAGGGCTTTTTCCCGGTTCAGGACAACGGCATTATTCAGGGCACGCTTCAGGCACCGCAGTCGGTCTCCTTCGCTAACATGGCCCAGCGGCAGCAGCAGGTATCTGAGATCATCATGAAAGATCCGGCGGTGGAGAGCCTGACCTCCTATGTCGGCGTGGATGGCACCAACCCCTCTCTGAACAGCGCACGTCTGCAGATCAACCTTAAGCCATTGAGTCAGCGCGACGATCGCGTAAACGCGGTGATTGAACGTCTGCAAGAGTCCGTGGCGCGCGTGCCTGGCGTGGAACTGTATCTGCAGCCGATTCAGGATTTGACCATTGATACCCAGGTCAGCCGCACCCAGTACCAGTTCACGCTGCAGGCCACCACGCTTGATGCCCTCAGCACCTGGGTACCGCAGCTGGTGGATAAGCTAAAAACCCTGCCGCAGCTCTCTGACGTCAGCAGCGACTGGCAGGACAAAGGTCTGGCAGCGTATGTGAATGTGAATCGTGACACCGCCAGCCGTCTGGGCATCACGATGGCAGACGTCGATAACGCGCTGTATAACGCCTTTGGGCAGCGACTGATCTCCACGATTTACACTCAGGCGAATCAGTATCGCGTGGTGCTGGAGCACAACACCGAGCACACGCCTGGCCTGGCGGGGCTGGACTCGGTACGCCTGACCAGCAAAGACGGGGGAATTGTGCCATTAAGCGCCATCTCGACCGTGGAAGAGCGCTATACCCCGCTGTCGATTAACCATCTGGACCAGTTCCCGTCCACCACCATTTCTTTCAACGTACCGGATAACTATTCTCTTGGCGAAGCCGTGGAAGCGATTCTGGCCGCAGAGAAAACGCTGAGCTTCCCGTCCGATATTCAGACCCAGTTCCAGGGCAGTACGCTGGCGTTTCAGGCGGCGCTCGGCAACACCATCTGGCTGATTGTCGCGGCGGTGGTCGCAATGTATATCGTGCTCGGCGTGCTGTATGAAAGCTTTATCCATCCGATCACCATCCTCTCTACCCTGCCGACGGCAGGTGTCGGGGCTCTGCTGGCATTGATGCTGGCGGGTAGCGAGCTGGATGTGATTGCGATTATCGGCATCATCCTGCTTATCGGGATCGTGAAGAAAAACGCCATTATGATGATCGACTTTGCTCTTGCTGCCGAGCGCGAGCAGGGGATGAACCCGCGCGATGCGATTTTCCAGGCCTGCCTGCTGCGTTTTCGTCCGATCCTGATGACCACCCTGGCCGCCCTGCTGGGCGCGCTGCCGCTGATGCTCAGTGCCGGCGTCGGCGCGGAGCTGCGTCGTCCTCTGGGGATCGGCATGGTCGGCGGTCTGCTGGTGAGCCAGGTGCTGACCCTCTTCACCACGCCGGTGATCTACCTGCTGTTCGACCGCCTGGCGCTGTGGACCAAAAGCCGCTTCCCGAAACGTGAAGAGGAGGCATAAGTGAAGTTTTTCGCTCTCTTCATTTATCGCCCGGTGGCGACGATTTTAATCTCGCTCGCCATCACCCTTTGCGGCGTACTGGGCTTCCGGCTGCTGCCGGTGGCTCCCCTGCCGCAGGTAGATTTTCCGGTGATCATGGTTAGCGCCTCGCTGCCTGGCGCATCGCCGGAAACGATGGCCTCGTCAGTCGCCACACCGCTGGAACGTTCACTCGGGCGGATTGCCGGAATTAATGAGATGACCTCCAGCAGCTCGCTAGGCAGCACGCGTATCATTCTGGAGTTCAGCTTCGATCGGGATATTAACGGTGCGGCACGCGACGTGCAGGCCGCCATTAACGCCGCGCAAAGCCTGCTCCCGAGCGGAATGCCGAGCCGCCCGACCTACCGCAAGGCAAACCCGTCCGACGCGCCGATCATGATCCTGACGCTGACCTCGGATACCTACTCGCAGGGGCAGCTTTACGACTTTGCGTCTACCCAGCTGGCGCAGACAATCTCACAAATTAACGGCGTCGGTGACGTGAGCGTCGGCGGGAGCTCCCTGCCCGCCGTGCGCGTGGGCTTAAACCCACAGGCGCTGTTCAACCAGGGCGTGTCGCTGGACGACGTGCGCTCCGCCATCAGCACTGCCAACGTCCGTAAACCGCAGGGTGCCGTCGAGAACAACAGCCATCGCTGGCAGATCCAGACGAACGACGAGCTAAAAACTGCCGCCGAATATCAGCCGCTGATCGTCCACTATAACAACGGTGCAGCGGTACGTTTAAGCGACGTGGCCAGCGTCACGGACTCGGTGCAGGACGTGCGTAACGCCGGGATGACCAACGCCAAACCGGCGATTTTGCTGATGATCCGCAAGCTGCCGGAAGCCAACATTATTGAGACGGTGAACAGCATTCGCGCGCGTCTTCCGGTGTTGCAGGAGACGATCCCGGCTGAGATCAATTTGCAGATTGCCCAGGATCGCTCCCCAACCATTCGCGCCTCGCTTGAAGAGGTGGAGCAAACCCTGGTTATCTCCGTCGCGCTGGTGATCCTGGTGGTCTTCCTGTTCCTGCGATCCGGCCGCGCGACGCTGATCCCGGCAGTCGCCGTACCGGTGTCGCTGATTGGTACCTTTGCCGCCATGTATCTGTGTGGCTTTAGCCTCAACAACCTGTCGCTGATGGCCTTGACCATCGCAACGGGATTTGTGGTCGATGACGCCATCGTGGTGCTGGAAAATATATCCCGCCATCTGGAAGCAGGTGTCAAACCGCTACAGGCGGCGCTTCAGGGAACGCGCGAGGTGGGCTTTACGGTGCTCTCCATGAGCCTGTCGCTGGTGGCGGTGTTCCTGCCACTGCTGCTGATGGGCGGGCTGCCGGGCCGGTTACTGCGGGAGTTTGCCGTCACCCTCTCCGTCGCTATCGGTATTTCGCTGATCATCTCCCTTACGCTCACGCCAATGATGTGCGGCTGGATGTTAAAACGCAGCCAACCGCACTCGCAGCCGCGCCGTAAAGGCTTTGGTCGCATCCTGATGGCCATACAGGAGCGCTACGGCAAATCACTGAAATGGGTGCTGAACCATACCCGCCTGGTCGGCCTGGTGCTCATCGGTACCATTGTGCTCAACGTCTGGATGTACATCACCATCCCGAAAACCTTCTTCCCGGAACAGGATACCGGGGTGTTGATGGGCGGTATTCAGGCTGACCAGAGCATTTCGTTCCAGGCGATGCGCGGCAAGCTGCAGGACTTTATGAAGATCATTCGTGAAGACAAAGCCGTGGATAACGTCACCGGCTTTACAGGCGGGTCGCGCGTCAACAGCGGGATGATGTTTATTACTCTGAAACCGCGCGGAGAGCGCAACGAAACCGCCCAGCAGGTGATTGACCGTCTTAGGGTGAAACTCGCCAAAGAGCCCGGTGCCAATCTGTTTTTGATGGCCGTTCAGGATATCCGCGTTGGCGGGCGTCAGGCGAATGCCAGCTATCAGTACACGCTGCTCTCTGATGATTTAGCGGCCCTGCGCGAGTGGGAGCCGAAGATCCGCAAGGCGCTGGCCGCCCTGCCGGAGCTGGCGGACGTGAATTCCGATCAGCAGGACAACGGTGCAGAGATGGCCCTGACCTACGACCGCGAGACCATGTCACGTCTGGGCATTAATGTTGAAGCCGCCAACAGCCTGCTGAACAATGCCTTCGGTCAGCGCGAGATCTCCACCATCTATCAGCCGATGAACCAGTATAAAGTGGTGATGGAAGTTGATCCGCGTTACACCCAGGACATTAGTGCCCTGGATAAAATGTTTGTAATCAATAACGACGGCAAGGCGATACCGCTCTCATACTTTGCCAGCTGGCGGCCTGCCAACGCGCCGCTGTCGGTGAACCATCAGGGGTTGTCGGCAGCATCGACCATCTCCTTTAACCTGCCAGCCGGTTCATCACTTTCCGAGGCCAGTGATGCGATCAACCGCGCGATGACACAGCTTGGCGTGCCGTCTACCGTACGCGGTAGCTTTGCCGGAACGGCGCAGGTATTCCAGGACACAATGAACTCGCAGGTGATTTTGATCCTGGCCGCCATTGCCACGGTCTATATTGTGCTTGGCGTACTGTATGAGAGTTACGTTCATCCGCTGACGATCCTCTCGACGCTGCCGTCGGCAGGTGTCGGGGCATTGCTTGCGCTGGAGTTGTTTGGTGCGCCATTCAGCTTAATCGCCTTAATCGGGATCATGCTATTAATCGGCATTGTGAAGAAAAATGCGATCATGATGGTGGACTTCGCGCTGGATGCTCAGCGTAACGGCAACCTGTCGCCAGAAGAGGCGATATACCAGGCCTGTCTGCTGCGTTTTCGTCCGATCATGATGACCACCCTGGCGGCGCTGTTTGGCGCGCTGCCGCTGGTTATCTCGGGCGGAGACGGCTCAGAGCTGCGCCAGCCGCTGGGGATCACCATTGTCGGCGGTCTGGTCATGAGCCAGCTGCTGACGCTGTACACCACGCCGGTGGTCTATCTGTTCTTTGACCGTCTGCGACTGCGTTTTTCGCGGAAAAACAGAACTACGGTGACCGAATAAATGACCGACCTCCCCGCTAACGTTCGCTGGCAACTATGGATTGTCGCCTTCGGCTTCTTTATGCAGTCGCTGGACACGACCATCGTCAATACCGCCCTCCCCTCGATGGCGAAAAGTCTGGGAGAGAGTCCGCTGCATATGCATATGGTGATTGTCTCCTACGTACTGACGGTTGCGGTGATGCTGCCGGCCAGCGGCTGGCTGGCGGACAAAGTCGGCGTGCGGAATATCTTCTTTACCGCGATCGTCTTGTTTACCACGGGTTCGCTGTTTTGCGCTCAGGCCAACACCCTCGACCAGCTAATCATGGCGCGGGTGTTGCAGGGCGTTGGCGGGGCGATGATGGTCCCCGTCGGAAGGTTAACAGTTATGAAAATTGTTCCACGTGAGCAATACATGGCGGCAATGACCTTTGTGACCCTTCCCGGTCAGGTGGGGCCGCTGCTGGGCCCGGCGCTGGGCGGTATGCTGGTGGAATACGCGTCCTGGCACTGGATATTCTTAATCAACCTTCCTGTTGGCATCATCGGTGCCATTGCCACGCTGATGCTGATGCCTAACTACACCATGCAAACCCGACGCTTTGATTTCTTTGGTTTTATCCTGCTGGCGGGAGGAATGGCAACGCTGACGCTGGCACTCGACGGACAAAAAGGTCTTGGGATTTCGCCCCTGACGCTCGGGCTCCTGATCGCGCTCGGCGTTACCGCCATACTGTGGTACCTGTGGCACGCCAGACGTAACGATAAAGCGCTGTTCAGCCTGAACTTGTTTAAAAACCCGACCTATCGCCTTGGCCTGTTCGGCAGCTTCGCCGGGCGAGTCGGCAGCGGCATGCTGCCGTTTATGACACCCGTTTTCCTGCAAATCGGGATGGGATTTTCGCCGTTCCACGCGGGCCTGATGATGATCCCGATGGTGCTCGGTAGCATGGGAATGAAGCGAATCGTGGTGCAGGTAGTGAACCGCTTTGGCTACCGTCACGTGCTGGTAACCGCCACGCTGGGTCTGGGGCTGGTCAGCCTGCTGTTTATGGCCGTGGCGCTGATGGGCTGGTACTACGTTCTGCCGCTGGTGCTGTTCTGCCAGGGGATCATTAACTCCATGCGCTTCTCGTCGATGAACACGCTGACGCTGAAGGACCTGCCGGACGATCTGGCGAGCAGCGGCAACAGCCTGCTGTCGATGGTTATGCAACTGTCGATGAGCGTGGGCGTCACCGTAGCGGGTTTACTGCTCGGTATGTACGGACAACACCATCTCAGCGTTGATACCCCGGTCGCGCATCAGGTCTTTTTATACACCTATCTCAGCATGGCGGTCATCATCGCCCTGCCCGCTTTCATCTTCGCCAGAGTGCCTGATGATACCAGCCAGAATGTCGTTATCCGGCGCAGTAAAAGGAGTGAATCATGAAATTCTGGCGACCGGGCATTACCGGTAAGCTCTTTGTCGCAATATTTGCCACCTGTATTGTCCTGCTGATCACCATGCACTGGGCCGTGCGGATCAGCTTTGAGCGCGGTTTTATTGATTACATCAAGCATGGCAATGAACAGCGTTTACAGGGCTTAAGCGATGCGCTGAGTGAACAGTACGCCCAGCACGGCAACTGGCGTTTTCTGCGCAACAACGACCGCTTTATTTTCCAGATCTTGCGCTCGCTTGAGCATGACACCGGTGACGATCGCCCTGGGCCTGGCATGCCCCCGCACGGCTGGCGCACGCAGTTCTGGGTGATCGATCAGGATATGCGCCCGCTGGTTGGCCCGCGCGCGCCGATTCCGCCGGACGGCACCCGTCGTGCGATCAAAGTGAATAACGCTACCGTCGGCTGGGTTATCGCCTCGCCGGTGGAGCGCCTGACGCGTAATACCGATATTAACTTTGACCGTCAGCAGCGTCGGACAAGCTGGCTGATTGTCGCCCTCTCCACCCTGCTCGCCGCGCTTGCCACCTTCCCGCTGGCGCGCGGTCTGCTCGCCCCGGTGAAACGGCTGGTGGAGGGCACGCACAAGCTGGCCGCCGGGGATTTCACGACCCGCGTCGATACCCGCAGCCAGGATGAACTGGGTAAGCTGGCTCAGGACTTTAACCAGCTCGCCAGTACCCTGGAGAAAAACCAGCAGATGCGCCGCGATTTTATGGCCGACATTTCGCACGAGCTGCGCACCCCTCTGGCGGTGCTGCGCGGCGAGCTGGAGGCCATTCAGGATGGTGTACGCCAGTTCACGCCTGAATCGGTGGCCTCATTGCAGGCCGAAGTGGGCACGCTCACCAAACTGGTGGATGACCTCCACCAGCTCTCTATGTCCGACGAAGGGGCGCTGGCCTACCAGAAAGCGCCCGTCGACGTGATTAGCGTCCTGGAAGTCACCACCGGTGCTTTCAGGGAACGTTTTGCCAGCCGCAATCTGAAAATTGATCTCTCCTTGCCAGACAGCGCGGTGGTGTTTGGCGACAAAGACCGGCTGATGCAGCTTTTCAACAACCTGCTGGAAAACAGCCTGCGCTACACCGACAGCGGTGGCGGGCTGCATATCTCCGGCAAACAGGAAAACGGGAACTTTGCCCTAACCTTTGCCGATTCCACCCCCGGCGTGCAGGACGCACAGCTGGAAAAACTGTTTGAGCGTTTCTACCGTACCGAAGGCTCGCGCAACCGTGCCAGCGGCGGTTCCGGTCTGGGACTGGCAATTTGCGTTAACATCGTTGAGGCGCATAATGGCACGATCCGCGCCGCCCATTCGCCTTTTGGCGGGGTTAGCATTACAGTAGAGTTACCTCTGGAACGGGATTTATCGAGAGAAGCATGACCGAGTTACCGATTGACGAAAACACGCCGCGCATTTTGATTGTGGAAGATGAGCCGAAACTTGGGCAGTTACTGATCGACTATTTACGCGCGGCAAGCTATGCCCCGTCGCTGATTAATCATGGCGACCAGGTGCTGCCGTACGTGCGCCAGACGCCGCCGGACCTGATCCTGCTGGATCTGATGCTCCCCGGTACCGATGGCCTGACCCTGTGCCGGGAAATTCGTCGCTTCTCCGACGTGCCCATCGTCATGGTCACTGCCAAAATTGAAGAGATTGACCGCCTGCTGGGGCTCGAAATCGGTGCAGATGATTACATCTGTAAACCCTACAGCCCACGTGAAGTCGTCGCCCGCGTGAAAACCATTCTGCGCCGCTGCAAGCCTCATCGTGAACTGCAGGTGCTGGACGCAGAAAGTCCGCTGATTGTGGATGAAAGCCGTTTTCAGGCGAGCTGGCGTAACAAGATGCTGGACCTGACCCCTGCTGAGTTCCGCCTGCTGAAAACCCTCTCCCACGAGCCGGGGAAAGTCTTCTCCCGCGAACAGTTGCTGAACCGCCTGTATGACGATTACCGGGTGGTGACCGACCGCACCATCGACAGCCATATCAAGAACCTGCGCCGTAAGCTGGAAGCGCTGGATGCCGAGCAGTCGTTTATTCGCGCGGTGTATGGCGTGGGGTATAGATGGGAAGCGGATGCATGCAGGATTGCGTGACATTTTCGCTATCAAACCCGCCACCGGCGGGTTTTTCATTTCTGGAATCCACACGATAATCAACCATACTCTCTTTACCGATGCGTTTATTTATCATCGGCACTGATAAATTCACTTTCGATCAAGGAGTTCTTATGTCTGGTTGGTTCGAATTAAGCAAAAGCAGTGATGGTCAGTTCAGGTTTGTTCTTAAAGCAGGGAACGCAGAAACCATTCTTACCAGTGAGCTGTACACCACCAAAAGTGCCGCTGAGAACGGTATTGCCTCCGTGCGCTCAAACAGCCCGCTGGAGGAACGTTATGAGAAGAAAACAGCCTCTAACGGCAAATTTTATTTCAACCTCAAAGCGGGCAATCATCAGGTAATTGGCACCAGCCAGATGTACGCATCTGAGCAATCGCGGGATAAGGGCATTGCATCAGTGAAAACTAATGGTCCGAGCCAGACCGTAAAAGACAACGCCTGACACAGTTTATACTCGCCGGGTTAGTGGCGTAACGCCCCGGCGCTTTACCTCCCCGTCCCGCAGCGCTACAATGCCCGCCCTTAAAGTGGGGGATCTCCCCTTACCGCTGCACCGGGTGTACGCGGATCTGACCTGTCATCAGAACGAGAACAAACATGTTTAAACCGGAACTCCTTTCCCCGGCGGGAACGCTGCAAAATATGCGTTACGCTTTCGCTTATGGTGCCGATGCTGTCTACGCGGGCCAGCCTCGCTACTCGCTGCGCGTGCGCAACAACGAATTCAACCACGAAAACCTCCAGCTTGGCATCAACGAAGCGCATGCTCTGGGTAAAAAATTCTACGTGGTGGTGAACATCGCGCCGCACAACGCCAAGCTGAAAACGTTCATCCGTGACCTGAAGCCGGTGGTGGATATGGGGCCGGACGCGCTGATCATGTCGGACCCGGGTTTAATCATGCTGGTTCGGGAGCACTTCCCGGAGATGGATATTCACCTCTCCGTACAGGCTAACGCCGTTAACTGGGCGACGGTGAAGTTCTGGAAACAGATGGGACTGACCCGCGTTATTCTGTCCCGCGAGCTTTCGCTGGAAGAGATCGAAGAGATCCGCACCCAGGTGCCGGATATGGAAATCGAAATCTTCGTTCACGGCGCGCTGTGCATGGCCTACTCCGGCCGCTGCCTGCTCTCCGGTTATATCAACAAGCGCGACCCGAACCAGGGCACCTGCACCAACGCCTGCCGCTGGGAGTATAACGTCCAGGAAGGTAAAGAAGATGACATCGGCAACATCGTTCATAAGCATGAGCCGATTCCGGTGACCAACGTTGAGCCTACGCTGGGCATCGGCGCGCCAACCGACAGCGTGTTTATGATTGAAGAAGCCAAACGTCCGGGCGAGTACATGACCGCTTTTGAAGACGAGCACGGCACTTACATCATGAACTCAAAAGATCTGCGCGCCATCGCCCACGTCGAGCGTCTGACCCAGATGGGCGTGCACTCACTGAAAATTGAGGGCCGCACCAAATCCTATTACTACTGCGCGCGTACCGCCCAGGTCTACCGCAAGGCCATCGACGATGCAGCAGCCGGTAAACCGTTCGATACCAGCCTGCTGGAAACCCTGGAAGGCTTGGCGCATCGCGGCTATACCGAAGGCTTCCTGCGCCGTCACACCCACGACGACTACCAGAACTACGAGCACGGCTACTCCGTTTCCGAGCGCCAGCAGTTTGTCGGTGACTTCACCGGCGAGCGCAAAGGCGCGCTGGCGGCTGTGGCGGTGAAAAACAAGTTCACCAAAGGCGACAGCCTGGAGCTGATGACCCCGCAGGGCAACATGAACTTCACGCTGGAACACCTGGAAAACGGTAAAGGCGAAGCGATTGAAGTTGCACCGGGTGACGGTCATACCGTCTGGTTGCCGGTTCCGGAAGAGGTGGAGCTGAAGTTCGCACTGCTGATGCGTAATTTCGATGGCGAAAGCACCCGAAACCCACACAGCAAATAGTTAATCAGGGGAATTTTTTCACGCTGGGATAATTCTTAGAATCGGATCACATACCGCTTCGTTCAATACGGGTATTATCCTCAGCGCTGAAAAACATAACCCATAAATGCTAGCTGTACCAGGAACCACCTCCTTAGCCTGCGTAATCTCCCTTACGCGGGCTTATTTTTTTGTAAAATTCAGTCCACTTATTAAGATTTAAACTGCAAAGACCCACCGTATGAAGAGTGTAGAGTCGGGGCTGCGTCTGCGGGAACACCTTTTGTGAAAATCAGGGGGATATGACATACATCGCACTTTTTGTTGGATCTGGCAGAAAGGCATGCTATTCGGAGAATTCCTAACCCCCAACCATGACATGCCCTTTACTCTTGATTTCTTAGCACTATACGATTTCACATGGATGGAGAGACAACATGGCATTTCCTGGTCAGATTTCAAAGGATATTCCGGATTACGAACTCGCACGCAGTCTTGGTCTTGCCTCCGGTGGCGATATAAATTTCACCGCCCTTGCCAGTCAGTTGGACTGCAGCCGAAACTTTAGTCAGGTTGGGATCATCTATTCAGACGGTGCGCGCCAGTGGCTGGTAAGACCCTCAAGACGGATTGCAACACCAAACGAAAGCTCGGTAAGTCATGTAGTCATAACTAAAGTGAATGCCTCTTCGAATAATCCCATCCAGGCTACGACGACTACGATTCAGTCACCTTCATTAGCGACCGAGATCGGTTCTACGGCGATTTCTTGCGGAGCCGCAATTCTTACTGTCGTCCTCGCCGCAGGTGCAGGTATGGCCATTCCTCTCACCGCAGGCTCCTCCGGCGCTGTTGCCGCTGTGATTGTCGCCGGTGGTGTGGCAACAGGAATTCAGTGTGCAAACGGGCTTGGCCGATTGTCACTTATTGCCATGAATCATAATGACTATATAGCGTGGATGGATTCCCAGGAGTGGTATACCGCAACCAATACCGCTCTCGATGCAATTTCACTTGCCGGGGCTGCCGCGGGTCTAAAAAGCGCTGTATTAACCTACCGTCTTCTCAATCGCTCGACATCTGAAAGTTTACTCTCTTTGCGGCTTTGTTGAATAAATAAGATTTCGTGCGAACGACCCTGTAGCTGGCTGGATTTTCAGGCAATACGCACGCTTTCTGGCATCCCAGCCTTTGTCATCCTGTTCAACGCACGCACCATGGCCATAGCTTCCGCTACCTGACCATCGTAGTCACGCAGCGTCAGTGAATCTCCCAACAACTGCTTCATTCTGTACATTGCCGTTTCCGCTATCGAGCGACGGTTATATTCCGTTGTCCATTTCCACCGTGCATTGCTTCCGCTCAGCCGCTGATTAGCAACGGCACGGTTGCGGTCTGCGTACTCACCGGGCCAGTAACCTGCTCCTTTTCGGGGAGGAATAAGCGCGCTGATTTTTTTGCGGCGCAGTTCATCGTGACAGAGCCGGGTATCGTAAGCCCCGTCTGCCGCGGCTGCCCTGATTTTTCTGTGAGTCTGCCGGATAAGGCCCGGGAAGGCTTCTGAGTCCGTGACGTTATTCAGCGACAGGTCTGCACAGACAACTTCATGTGTGTTGCTGTCAACAGCAAGATGCAACTTTCGCCAGATACGACGGCGCTCTTTGCCGTGCTTTCTGACTTTCCATTCGCCTTCACCAAAGACCTTCAGCCCGGTGGAATCAATCACCAGGTGTGCGATTTCACCCCGGGTGGACGTTTTGAAACTGACATTAACCGACTTTGCCCGCTTACTGACACTGGTGTAATCCGGGCAGCGCAACGGAACGTTCATCAGGGCAAAAATGGAATCAATAAAACCCTGCGCAGCCCGCAGGGTCAGCCGGAATACGCGTTTAATCACCAGAACGGTGGTGATGGCGAGATCAGAATAGCGCTGGGGCCTTCCTCGTGATGAAGGCGTTGCCGACTCATACCAGGCCTGAATCGCCTCATCATCCAGCCAGAAAGTGAGGGAGCCACGGTTGATGAGAGCTTTGTTGTAGGTGGACCAGTTGGTGATTCTGAACTTTTGCTTTGCCACGGAATGGTCTGTGTTGTCGGGAGGATGCGTGATCTGATCCTTCAACTCAGCAAAAGTTCGATTTATTCAACAAAGCCGTAGTTAATAGCAACTCATTACGTTGAACATCAACCTAAGAATCAACTTAATGTGGATAACTAACACAAAAACCAAATAATACACGGCATGCAGGGTTTTACACCAGTATGAATAGTGAGCGATTTAATTATTGGTTACCTACTGAAATATATAGAAATACTTATTTCATTTAGAACCGGGGTAATGACTCCAACTTACTGATAGTGTTTTATGTTCAGATAATGCCCGATGACCTTGTCATGCAGCTCCACCGATTTTGAGAACGACAGTGACTTCCGTCCCAGCCTTGCCAGATGTTGTCTCAGATTCAGGTTATGCCGCTCAATTCGCTGAGTGTAACGCTTGCTGATTACGTGCAGCTTTCCCTTCAGGCGGGATTCATACAGCGGCCAGCCATCCGTCATCCATACCACGACCTCAAAGGCCGACAGCAGGCTCAGAAGACGCTCCAGTGTGGCCAGAGTGCGTTCACCGAAGACGTGCGCCACAACCGTCCTCCGTATCCTGTCATACGCGTAAAACAGCCAGCGCTGACGTGATTTAGCACCGACGTAGCCCCACTGTTCGTCCATTTCAGCGCAGACAATCACATCACTGCCCGGCTGTATGCGCGAGGTTACCGACTGCGGCCTGAGTTTTTAAGTGACGTAAAATCGTGTTGAGGCCAACGCCCATAATGCGGGCGGTTGCCCGGCATCCAACACCATTCATGGCCATATCAATGATTTTCTGGTGCGTACCGGGTTGAGAAGCGGTGTAAGTGAACTGCAGTTGCCATGTTTTACGGCAGTGAGAGCAGAGATAGCGCTGATGTCCGGCAGTACTTTTACCGTTACGCACCACGCCTTCAGTAGCTGAGCAGGAGGGACAACTGATGGAGATGGAAGCCACGGGAGCACCTCAAAAACACCATCGTACACTAAATCAGTAAGTTGGCACCATTACCCAAAACCGGATAGCCGAACAGCGGTAGGCAATTTGGCTATCGCGTTTGAGCATTATAACGAGCACCACCCGCACAGCGCCTTGGGATACCGTTCACCCCGGGAATTTCTGCGCAGTCGGGTATCACAATCCTAAGCGGGAAAAAGTGTCTGGACCTATGGGGTCAAATCCAGTAGATTTTAAGTTTAAGCTTTGGGAAATCAACAAGACGGCATAGCGAATGATCCCCTCTGGCAAACCAAGCCGACTGTCGCCGAGGCTAATCCCTCTTGTGGTTTTTTTGAGCGGCCTGTGCTCCACCGTAGTGCTTTACCAACTCATCGTCGAGTCCGTCGATCAACGACAACAGGTCTACTTCGACTTCCGCGCCCGGGAGGCTGCTGAGCGCATCGAGAACCGCATGGCCACCTACCAGCAGGTCCTGCGGGGCACGGCCGGGTTCTTTGATGTGCATGATGATGTCGGACGTGAAGATTTCCGAAGGGGCACTGTTGCAAATAGTCGGTGGTGATAAACTTATCATCCCCTTTTGCTGATGGAGCTGCACATGAACCCATTCAAAGGCCGGCATTTTCAGCGTGACATCATTCTGTGGGCCGTACGCTGGTACTGCAAATACGGCATCAGTTACCGTGAGCTGCAGGAGATGCTGGCTGAACGCGGAGTGAATGTCGATCACTCCACGATTTACCGCTGGGTTCAGCGTTATGCGCCTGAAATGGAAAAACGGCTGCGCTGGTACTGGCGTAACCCTTCCGATCTTTGCCCGTGGCACATGGATGAAACCTACGTGAAGGTCAATGGCCGCTGGGCGTATCTGTACCGGGCCGTCGACAGCCGGGGCCGCACTGTCGATTTTTATCTCTCCTCCCGTCGTAACAGCAAAGCTGCATACCGGTTTCTGGGTAAAATCCTCAACAACGTGAAGAAGTGGCAGATCCCGCGATTCATCAACACGGATAAAGCGCCCGCCTATGGTCGCGCGCTTGCTCTGCTCAAACGCGAAGGCCGGTGCCCGTCTGACGTTGAACACCGACAGATTAAGTACCGGAACAACGTGATTGAATGCGATCATGGCAAACTGAAACGGATAATCGGCGCCACGCTGGGATTTAAATCCATGAAGACGGCTTACGCCACCATCAAAGGTATTGAGGTGATGCGTGCACTACGCAAAGGCCAGGCCTCAGCATTTTATTATGGAGATCCCCTGGGCGAAATGCGCCTGGTAAGCAGAGTTTTTGAAATGTAAGGCCTTTGAATAAGACAAAAGGCTGCCTCATCGCTAACTTTGCAACAGTGCCTGGAAAGGTTACATTTCTAAAAATTATAACGCTGACCTGGGGACCGGGAATATGTATTCATTTATCGCACGCCAGCCTATTTTTGACACAAAAATGCAGACCGTCGCTTATGAGCTGCTTTTCAGGGACGGAATGAACAATGCCTTTCCCGATGTTTCACCAGAATACGCCACGTCCAGAATGATTTCTGACCAGTTTTTATGCATCCCTGTTCCCCGTATAGCCAACAATCACAGTTCTTTTATTAATGTGCCGCACCAGATGATCATTAACGGACTGGGCAATACGCTGCCGAATGAAAAAGTGGTCATCGAAATTCTGGAAAATGCAGTCCCGGATGATGCGCTTTTCTGTGCCGTAAAGGATATGCACGACAGGGGTTACCAGCTTGCGCTCGATGATTTCACGATGGATGATGAATGGGACCGCTTTATGCAGTATATTTCTGTCATCAAATTTGATGTCAGAGACAATGACTATGAAGATATCCGGCAATATATCCACAGAAAAAGTCAGCTTCTGCAGGGCATAAAATTCCTTGCTGAAAAAGTGGAAACAAGGGACGAGTTTGAGCTTTACAGCCGGGCGGGTTTCGCGCTTTTCCAGGGATTTTTCTTCAGTCGCCCGGAAATCCTCAGAAATAAATGCCTTTCCCAGAACCCCCTGCCACTCTCCAGGCTGATGATGGAGGTGAACAGGGAAAACCTGGACTTTGCCGCGGTCGAACGTCTGCTTAAAACCGATCTGACGCTGTCATATAAAATCATGCGCTACGTCAGAAACATGCTGTTTAAATCACATGGCATAATTCAGGCGGACAATCTTACCCTGAAAGAAATGCTGATGTATCTGGGGGGCAATGAACTCCGGCGGTTTGTTGCGGTGGCCGCCCTTTCAAATATGGGGCGTTCCGGCATCAGTGAACTTTATCATCTGAGCATGGTTCGCGGAAAATTCTGCGAATTAATTGCCGGAAAAATAAATAATGTTTCATTATCCTATAACGCATTTATATGCGGTCTGTTTTCATTGCTGGATGTCATTCTTGAACTCCCCATGGACGATTTAATTAAACAGATTTCAATCCCGCAAAACGTAACTGCCGCGCTTTGTGAACATAAAGGTGAACTTTTTGACATACTGACTCTGTCGTTATGTTATGAGAAACTTAACTGGGAGGAAACCGCGAAAATATGTAATACCCTCAATATCAGCGAGTTCACTGTTATAGAAACCATGCAGGCCGCAACAAAATGGGCGGACGAGCTCGCCGTCTGTTAAGGATATTTATCACAAGACAGGTAATGACTCCAACTTATTGATAGTGTTTTATGTTCAGATAATGCCCGATGACTTTGTCATGCAGCTCCACCGATTTTGAGAACGACAGCGACTTCCGTCCCAGCCGTGCCAGGTGCTGCCTCAGATTCAGGTTATGCCGCTCAATTCGCTGCGTATATCGCTTGCTGATTACGTGCAGCTTTCCCTTCAGGCGGGATTCATACAGCGGCCAGCCATCCGTCATCCATATCACCACGTCAAAGGGTGACAGCAGGCTCATAAGACGCCCCAGCGTCGCCATAGTGCGTTCACCGAATACGTGCGCAACAACCGTCTTCCGGAGCCTGTCATACGCGTAAAACAGCCAGCGCTGGCGCGATTTAGCCCCGACGTATCCCCACTGTTCGTCCATTTCCGCGCAGACGATGACGTCACTGCCCGGCTGTATGCGCGAGGTTACCAACTGCGGCCTGAGTTTTTAAATGGCGGAAAATCGTGTTGAGGCCAACGCCCATAATGCGGGCGGTTGCCCGGCATCCAACGCCATTCATGGCCATATCAATGATTTTCTGGTGCGTACCGGGTTGAGAAGCGGTGTAAGTGAACTGCAGTTGCCATGTTTTACGGCAGTGAGAGCAGAGATAGCGCTGATGTCCGGCAGTGCTTTTGCCGTTACGCACCACCCCGTCAGTAGCTGAACAGGAGGGACAGCTGATAGAAACAGAAGCCACTGGAGCACCTCAAAAACACCATCATACACTAAATCAGTAAGTTGGCAGCATCACCGACAAAAGGCTGCCTCATCGCTAACTTTGCAACAGTGCCCTTATTCGCACCTTCCTTAGCAAAACAGAAAGCTGGCACTAAATAAAAATCCGTTTCTGCCGATACTGCCTCTGCGGGCTGTGCCTATTTCAGGCCAATGGACTCTCACCCGTTAAGAGATGGGGAAAATGAACTGGCAGCGCTTCAACAAAGTAAGTAGTTTTTCAGGAGAAACCAGTGGCATAGTAAAGAAAAATTTTATTATTACCGCGGCGTTGCTGAGCAGTCTCTTTCTGGCGGCAATAGTGAATCTTTTATATATCGCGGATAATCTTAATAATAAAGCAGACGCGCGCAGCAGTTTACTTTTGCAAAAAGCCCTCACTAACCGGCAGGAAAAGATACGCACAAATTTAATGGATAATGCCGACTGGGGCGAAGCGTATAATAATTTGCACAAGCAGGTGAATGTTAAATGGGCATGGGACAGCCAGAACCTTGGTGAATCGCTTTACACGAATTACCAGTATGAAGGCGTATTTGTTTTGTCTCCCGCCGGGGAGACGCGTTATAGCGTCATTGAAGGAAATCTTGTCAGCCAGCCTTTCGAGAAATGGCTTAACCGGAACATCACCAAAGAACTTTTTAACGACCTCTCACAAAGCCAGGGTAAAGCCGTCTCACGCCTTATGATGACCAACGGGCAACTCACCTTACTGGCGGCGGCCCGGATCACGTCGGGAGACGATGAAAGCATCACGCCGGTGGCGGAAGATGCCTCGGTACTGATTTTCGCCGACGTGTTAACGCCCGTTAAACTGGAGAAAATGGGCAACGAATACGGCATTCATAATGCGCATACGTTCGGCAGAATGGAGCCACACCTGAAAGCCGACTACCGGGAAGCTCAGCTTATTTTACCCATTGATAATGGCGATGTTCTGATTGAGTGGCTAAGCGACGATCCGGGCAGAGCGCTGATGAACCGGGAGCTGCCGTTAATCATCATTCTGATGTTATCGACCATTGCATTTACCTGGTTGATGCGGCGTGGTGCGTTAATCAAAGCGCAAATTAATGACGAAAATGTTTTCCTGCTTGAGCAAAGCCGACAAGCGCTTACGGCAAGTGAACGACGCTTTCGCGACGTCATTGAAGCCACCACCGACTGGATTTGGGAAGCGGACAGCGAGGCACGGCTAACGTGGTTATCCGACCGTTTTTCCGGCGTTACCGGTCATCATTCTGACGACTGGCTTGGGCGGAACATGTTGGATTTCATCCACAGCGACAAAATCCTTTTTCATCACTGGCTGCTGAATCCGCAGACGAGCAGTAATTACACGCTCAAAAAGGCCCGCTATTTCTCAGCTCAGGGCCATCAGCGTTACTGCAATGTGGTGGCGAAGCGCGCCATTATGGATGATGGTTCTATGGGCTTTCGCGGTACGATGACCGATGTCACTCTGGAAGTGGAGGCGCAGGAGCGTGCCGAGTATTTATCGCGGCATGATGAATTAACCGGCCTACCAAACCGGGTCAGAATGAAAGAGTTTCTGGAAAGTGAGCTGCGTTCTTTACCCGATCCGGATCATCCCCTGGCCATGATCAGCCTCGACCTGGATAAATTCAAACCGGTAAATGATTTATTCGGCCACAATGCGGGCGATGCGTTACTCAATGAAGTCGCCAGCCGGTTGCGGTCCTGTACCCGTAAAATCGATCTGGTTGCCCGGCAGGGCGGAGATGAGTTTATCCTTATTCTGCCGGATATTTATGTGCGTAAAGACATAGAGACGCTCTGCCAGCGCATTGCCAGTGAAATAAGCCGGCCTTTTATCGTTAACGGCAATGAAGTGTATATCAGCGTGAGTATGGGGATTGCACTGGCGCCTCAGGATGCAATGAACGCCAGCGATCTGATTCGGTTATCCGATATCGCATTGTATAAAGCGAAAAATACCGGTCGCAATAACTGGGTGTTTTACGAACCCAACATGGGCGAGTACTTAATTCAGCGCCGGGAAATGGAAAAAGAGTTTCGTGAAGCGTTATGCACAGACCAGTTTCAGCTGGTTTATCAGCCCCGTTACGACATTAAAACCTCGCGTATCGCTGCTGTCGAAGCACTGGTTCGCTGGCAGCATCCGCGTCTCGGTTTACTGATGCCGGATCAGTTCATCCCGCTTGCGGAAGAGACGGGCCTGATCGTTGCCATGAGTGATGTGGTGCTGGAGAAAGCCTGTAAAGATATGGTGCATCTCTCGCCCGATTTGGTTATTTCGGTCAATATTTCGGCGGTGGAGTTTAATACCCGTGGCCTGGCGAAACGGGTAAAGGCTGCGCTGCAAAAATCGGGGCTTAAACCGTCCCGGCTGGAGTTAGAAATTACCGAAAACGTGACGATTTCCAATCCGGATATCACGCTGGAAACCATGAAGCAGCTGAAGGATATCGGCGTACGCTTTTTGATTGATGACTTTGGAACCGGCTACTCGGCATTAAGCTATCTGAAACGCTTCCCGTTCGACGGAATAAAGCTGGATAAATCTTTTGTGTTCGCCATGGAGGAATCGGAAAACGCCAAAATCATCGTTGAGAATATTATCGGCCTTGGCAAAGCCTATTCGCTGGCTGTCACCGCTGAAGGCGTGGAAACGGCGGAGCAGTTGAAAAGGCTTAAACATTATCACTGTGACGAGGCGCAAGGGTATTTCATCGGGAAGCCTGTCGCGCTTGATGTGTTAAATTTAGAGGCACTGTTGCAAAGTTAGCGATGAGGCAGCCTTTTGTCTTATTCAAAGGCCTTACATTTCAAAAACTCTGCTTACCAGGCGCATTTCGCCCAGGGGATCTCCATAATAAAATGCTGAGGCCTGGCCTTTGCGTAGTGCACGCATCACCTCAATACCTTTGATGGTGGCGTAAGCCGTCTTCATGGATTTAAATCCCAGCGTGGCGCCGATTATCCGTTTCAGTTTGCCATGATCGCATTCAATCACGTTGTTCCGGTACTTAATCTGTCGGTGTTCAACGTCAGACGGGCACCGGCCTTCGCGTTTGAGCAGAGCAAGCGCGCGACCATAGGCGGGCGCTTTATCCGTGTTGATGAATCGCGGGATCTGCCACTTCTTCACGTTGTTGAGGATTTTACCCAGAAACCGGTATGCAGCTTTGCTGTTACGACGGGAGGAGAGATAAAAATCGACAGTGCGGCCCCGGCTGTCGACGGCCCGGTACAGATACGCCCAGCGGCCATTGACCTTCACGTAGGTTTCATCCATGTGCCACGGGCAAAGATCGGAAGGGTTACGCCAGTACCAGCGCAGCCGTTTTTCCATTTCAGGCGCATAACGCTGAACCCAGCGGTAAATCGTGGAGTGATCGACATTCACTCCGCGTTCAGCCAGCATCTCCTGCAGCTCACGGTAACTGATGCCGTATTTGCAGTACCAGCGTACGGCCCACAGAATGATGTCACGCTGAAAATGCCGGCCTTTGAATGGGTTCATGTGCAGCTCCATCAGCAAAAGGGGATGATAAGTTTATCACCACCGACTATTTGCAACAGTGCCCGTGTTTTTGCCTACTGCAGGGTCTCAACTCTGGAACAGACCACAGAAAACCAGCGTCGTGAAATTGAAGCGGCGGGTTTTGCCATCAGATCCCAACGACTTATTGAGGAGCATATCAGTGGCTCGGTTGCTGCCAGCGAACGCCCCGGATTTATCCGGTTGCTAGATCGCATGGAAAATGGGGATGTACTGATTGTCACCAAACTTGACCGTCTGGGTCGTAATGCGATGGATATCCGAAAAACAGTAGAGCAACTGGCGGCTTTAGATATTCGCGTTCATTGTCTCGCACTCGGAGGCGTTGACTTGACCAGTCCGGCCGGAAAAATGACTATGCAGGTAATTTCTGCTGTAGCGGAGTTTGAGCGGGATTTGCTGCTTGAGCGAACGCATTCAGGTATTGCGAGGGCAAAAGCGGCTGGAAAACGCTTCGGTCGCCCTCCCATCCTGAGCGAGGAACAAAAGCAAACAGTGACAGAGCGCCTAAATGCTGGCATCAGTATCAGTGCTATTGCCCGGGAATTTAATACCACCCGCCAGACTATCCTTCGGGTAAAGGCTGGATTGCTGCAAGAGTGAGCGGCTGGGAAGATTATAAAAAAATCAAATGGTTATTATGAAATAAAACAGCCTTCTGGGTTCTTTTCCCCCTATTTTTTATAAAAGAGTAGACAAAAGAGGTTCGCGATATTAACCTACCAACTAGATGGTTGGCACTGATTACACCAGCTATAACTTTTATCAAGAAATTACAGGAGCCATTATGTCTACTACCGTTAAACCTTCTGCAGACGCAGCTGCGATCCACAATACCCGTGAAGCAGTTCGCAGCCAGCCTGGCCTGGGTAACCTGACTTTCCAGATGAAAGCCCGTTCCAGCGGCGGATTAACCGTTCGCACAGAGACCGGCGCCACAATCCAGAACGGCGTTATCGATACCAGCCGCGTGGGGAAATTTTCTAATATCGGTGATGAACCCGCAGGTTTACTCGGCACCGATACCGGCATGAGCCCGACTGAATACATCATGCAGGCGCTGGCTGGCTGTTATACCGCCACCCTCACCATGATGGCTGCTGAAAAAGGGATCGACCTGGACGGTATCGAGCTGGATCTTAATTTCGATATCAACCTCAACGGCTTCCTTGGGCTGGACAGCAACGTGCGTAAAGGTGCGAAATCTATTCGCGTCGATGTTCACCTTACGAGCAAGACCGCCAGTCGCGAGGAGTTAGAAGCGCTGGTCAGCGAAATGCAAAAGAATTCGCCAATCCACGATACTCTGGCTAATCCGGTTGAAATGATTACACGCCTGGCGTGATGTCAGAGATGTAATGCTGCCATTCAGAATGCAGGATGGCAGTGACGTTCAGCTCTGCACGATACTGAGTCAGTGATACAACTTGCTACGGAAAAATAGCAACAATATAATCTATCAACTAGTAGATTATATGGAGTAATTATGACAACCATGACACGGGAACGGCTGCTCAGCGAAGCAGAACACCTGATGCGCGAAAAAGGGTATTCAGCATTCAGCTATGCTGATTTATCAAAAATAGTGGGTATCACCAAGGCCAGTATTCATCACCATTTCCCGACCAAAGATATTCTGGGTGAGCAGGTGGTAATACAGGCGTTCTCTGATACGCAACGCGTATTTGAGCAGATAGAGGCTACTGAGAAAAGCGCGGAGAAAAGAATTGCGGCCTACATCGATATCTTCGCGCAAAGCCATAAAGCTTCACTACTGCCACTGTGTTGTGCGTTGTCAGCAGAGACCGCCAATCTGCCTCAGGCAATTACTGTACAGACATCACTTTATTTCGATATGCAAATCGAGTGGCTCACAAAAGTCGTCAGGGCGGGCATGGAGTCAGGTGAGTTTTCATCCCATGCCGAACCATCAGATATTGCTTTGATGATCATTAATGTCTGTGAAGGCTCAAGCGTAGTGGCGCATGCAACGGCCAGACCCGAAGTCTTCACCAACAGCCTTAAGTATATAAAACTGCTTCTTAATACCCCACATTCAGGAGAATGACACTATGCTGGACTGGAACAACTATCGCTCAGAGTTAATGCAACGTTTAGGCGAGTTGGGCAAACTGACCCCCGAGACCATGAAAGGCGTGGTTGCCCTGGGCAACGCAGGTAACAAAACTGACCTTTTAGGCGCAAAAGTGCGTGAACTCATTGCCCTGGCGTGCGCAGTCACAACTCGCTGCGACGGCTGCATTGCTTTTCACGCCGACGCCGCTGTGAAAGCCGGTGCAACCGACGCTGAAATTGCTGAAGCGCTGGGCGTGGCGATTAACCTCAACGCTGGCGCTGCGGTCATTTATTCAGCCCGCACTCTGGATGCCGTCGGTCAGGCACGCGGTTAAGCATTAATAAATTCCACGTTAAAAGGGCATTACTGCCCTTTTTTTATGTCCGCAATCGCCTGAGCATATACCGATGCAGGTTTCACACCCGGTATGCGTTTAACTAATTGCCCTTCATGAAATATCAGCACAGACGGCAGCCCCCAGATCTCGTATTTGGTTGTCAGCACCGGCGCCTGATCTACATTGACTTTCCCCACCTGAATATCTCCATCGAGCCGGTCTGCAAACTGACTGAACATTTCTTCGCTGGCCTGACAGGGCGGACACCAGGGTGCAGAGAAACGTACCACCGATATTCCTTTGTACTGCTCTATCTGGCGGAAATTATCTTCGTTATAAGCTGTTAATGTACGCATGGTGATGACCTCGCAAAATGAGTGACAATTCAGAAATGGCTGCGTTATGACAAAAAAATACGGCACACCCGTTGACCTACCTACTAGATGGTTGGTATATTGCCATCCATCAGATGTTTATGCAACTCCAGTGCGCGACGTCCGGTCGATGATACTTCCGGGTTGTGCAAATCCCTGCCGGGATACTCCTTTTTGTTTCTGTGAGGTATACGATGAGTAAGCTTTTCACCCCCTACAATCTGTCTGGCCTGGCGTTAAAAAACCGTGTAGTCATGGCACCGATGACCCGCACCCGCACCATGAATGACGTGCCGGATGAGGTCGTGGCTTTGTACTATGCACAGCGTGCTTCTGCTGGCCTGCTCATCACCGAAGGGATGCCGGTTTCAGAAGAAGGCCGGGGTTACCTCTATACCCCTGGTATCTACAACGACGAACACGTCCAGGGCTGGCGTAAGGTGACACAAGCGGTTCACGCCAAAGGTGGCCGTATTTTCGCGCAGCTCTGGCACGTCGGCCGTATGTCTCACGTCTCTCTTCAGCCAGGCCACATAGCGCCGGTTTCAGCGGGCACCGTTCAGGCGGTCAATACCACCGTTTTTGCGCTGACCGAATCCGGAGAACCGGGCCCGGTTGTACCAAGCCAGCCACGCGCGCTGGAAACGCATGAAGTGAAACGCATCACTGCAGACTTCGTGCACTCCGCACGCCTGGCGATGGAAGCCGGCTTTGACGGTGTGGAAATCATGGCTGCAAACGGATTCATCTTTGACCAGTTCCTCAGTAGCGAACTGAACACCCGCACTGACGAATACGGCGGCTCGGTGGAAAATCGTCAGCGTTTCCTGCTGGAGACCATTGACGCCGTGGCGGAAGCCGTGGGTAACAGCCACGTTGCCGTGCGCCTGTCACCGTTCGGCCGCATTTATGACCTCGCGCCGTATGAAGGTGAAGAGCAAACCTGGTCAGCCATCACCGACGCGCTCGGTCAGCGGGAGCTGGCTTACGTACACCTTTACTATCAGCCGGTGTACACCAAAGCGCCACTTCCGGAAGGATTCCGCCGCCGTTTTCGCAACACGTTTAAAGGCACCATCATCGCTGCCGGCGGTTTCACCCGTGATATCGCAGAGCAGGCTCTGGAAGATGATGAGCTGGATCTGGTGGCATTTGGTGTGCCCTACATCGCTAACCCGGATCTGGTTGAAAGAATGCAAAACGGCTGGCCACTGGCAGAAAGTGACCGCGCCACCTACTACGGCGTCAGTGGTTCCCCGGAAAAAGGCTATACCGATTACCCGGTCTGGCAGGCGCAATAAATCCCATACGGTCGCGGTTCTCTGATAAGTGAGACCCGACCGCCCAAGGTCTTTGAGGAATCATTATGCAAACGCTGAAACCCACCCTCACCATCGATATCTGGTCAGATTTGGTCTGCCCGTGGTGCTGGATTGCTAAGAAAAGATTTGAACAGGGTCTGAATCGCTTTGAATTTCGCGATCAGGTGGTGATCCGTCATCACAGCTACCGTCTGGCCGGTGGTACTCCCGCTATGCCTTTTAAGGATGCCATCGTTAAAAAACTGGGCAGTCAACATTCAGCGGAGCTGATGATGAATCAGGTGGGCACCGCCGGTAAATCTGAAGGTCTGATCTACAACTTTGACGGCATGATGTTTGGTGATACAGAAGATGCACACACCCTGCTGGTTGCCGCGCGTAAGGCCGGAATTGCGGACGCGGTGGAAGAACGTTTTTATCACGGCAGTATCACCGAAGGTCGCTCTCTCTTTGACCGTCAGCAGCTCGTTGCAATGGCCGTAGAAGCCGGTATGGAGAAAGCTGACGCCGAAGCCGCTCTGGAAAATGACGATTTTCGCGCCACCGTTTCCGACGATGAAGCCCACGCACAGTCTATTGGCCTCAGCGGCGTTCCGGTTTTTGTGATGAACGAGAAATACGCCATCAGCGGGGCTCAGGGGGCAGACAACTTTTTGAATGCCCTGCGTCAGGTCTGGGATGAACAGCAAACCGAATTTTCAGCCACAGCGGGTCAGACCTGCGGAACGGATGGCTGCAGCATTTAATCCGTCAACCGCCGGCAGTTTCACGCTGCCGGCAACGTCTTACCCACCAGTAATGGAGTCTGAAAATGAATACATTTTTCAAAGGTAAAAAACTGCTTGTCGTCGGCGGCACCAGCGGCATGGGTCTCGCCGTGGCACGCATGGTACTGGAAGCGGGCGGCAGTGTGGTGCTGACCGGGAATAAAAAGACAAAGCCGAAGCGGGGCTTTGTTGAATAAATCGAACTTTTGCTGAGTTGAAGGATCAGATCACGCATCTTCCCGACAACGCAGACCGTTCCGTGGCAAAGCAAAAGTTCAAAATCACCAACTGGCCCACCTACAATAAAGCCCTCATCAACCGTGGCTCCATAACTTTCTGGCTGGATGATGAAGCTATTCAGGCCTGGTATGAGTCAGCAACACCTTCTTCACGAGGCAGACCTCAGCGCTATTCTGACCTTGCCATCACGACTGTGCTGGTCATTAAACGCGTATTCAGGCTGACCCTGCGCGCTGCGCAGGGCTTTATTGATTCCATTTTTTCTCTGATGAACGTTCCGCTACGCTGCCCGGATTACAGCTGTGTCAGCAGGCGGGCAAAGTCGGTTAATGTCAGTTTCAAAACGCCCACCCGGGGTGAAATCGCACACCTGGTAATTGATTCCACCGGGCTGAAGGTCTTCGGTGAAGGCGAGTGGAAAGTCAAAAAGCATGGCCAGGAACGCCGCCGTATCTGGCGTAAGCTGCATCTCGCCGTTGACAGTAAAACACATGAAATCATCTGCGCTGACCTGTCGCTGAACAACGTTACGGACTCAGAGGCCTTCCCCGGGTTAATCCGGCAAACCCACCGGAAAATCGGGGCAGCATCGGCAGACGGCGCTTACGACACCCGGCTCTGTCACGATGAACTGCGGCGTAAGAAAATCAGCGCGCTTATCCCGCCCCGAAAAGGCGCGGGTTACTGGCCCGGTGAATATGCAGACCGTAACCGTGCTGTTGCGAATCAGCGAATGACCGGGAGTAATGCGCGGTGGAAATGGACAACAGATTACAACCGTCGCTCGATAGCGGAAACGGCGATGTACCGGGTAAAACAGCAGTTCGGGGGTTCACTGACGCTGCGTGACTACGATGGTCAGGTTGCGGAGGCTATGGCCCTGGTACGAGCGCTGAACAAAATGACGAAAGCAGGTATGCCTGAAAGCGTGCGTATTGCCTGAAAACACAACCCGCTACGGGGAGACTTACCCGAAATCTGATTTATTCAACAAAGCCTCTCTTTGCTGCAAAAAATGAGCCGAGCGGACCGCTCGAGGTTGACAGAAGAGATCATTCGTATCCGAAATCCAGGCATCTCGAATTCAGGTGTAAAAGCAGCGATGAAAGCTGGGGTTTACCCTAAACGTTATCCATCGGAAGCGTTGCAGTTGCTCTTACAGCGTGAACTGTTGAATGCCATTTCAAACTCCTCGGCATTTGTTGGAAGTGCTGTCTCGGGTACAATCAGGAATCCGCAGAATATTACACAATCTGGTAAATACGTTTTTGGTTTGATTCAGTCTTTTTCATTTACAGGAAGTTATTGACCCGGACATGATAAATTACATCAAGAAGAGCCTTGCATTAAGTACTGTAATAACAGGTGAAATGGCGACTGACGATCGCCAACGGCTTGAATCATTGAAAGATCGCTTAAAAGGTCAGTTCGGTGTTCCTGTGGGTGTACATATGACAGGCATTCCATTAGCAATAAGTACCTTACTCACTATTTTTTGCTACGCTATGCTACAAGTTTCTGTCTGGATGTGGCTATTTCGTCTGCTCGGCTTACCTGAATTCAAAGTAATGATGGGAGTATTCCTGGCAGCAGTAGCGTATTGCATGATAGTGATGACCACAATGTTCCTGGCTGCCCGGGGTTCCTTGACAGGATATAAACTGCATATTTCCGTTATCACGCTGACTGGCTTGATGAACATCGTTTATTTTATCTGGACGTGGAATTCGCTTTTATTCGGCTCTGTTGAGAATTACACACCACAAATAACTTCTTTTTTAGGGCTGGTATTTTTCTGCCTGAATATCGCGTGGATGAATACATCGGTCTTTTACCGTTCAATCGCTCTAACGCTACATAATCGGGTTTGGCGTAAGCAGTTGAAAATTGAGGCAAAGCAAATGGCAGGCCTCAAAGGTTGACGGTAAGAGTCTATTGAGCGAAAGCCGTACAAAGAGTCAACAACACGGGGGACATCTTTCGTTGTAAAGGAGCCCCTTTTTACACAGGCTTATTTTTTCCCTTTCATCCTGTTCTTACGCGCTTTTTTCCTCCCTGCTATACACTCTTACTAACGCTAAAAAAGGGAGCAGCGCGGATGGCAACCTATCCAGACAGTTTATTGATTCTCAATGGCAAAAGTGCAGGCAACGATCTGTTGCGTCAGGCAATTCAGGTTTTGCGTGAAGACGGTGCGCGTATCCACGTGCGAGTGACATGGGAAAAAGGCGACGCGGCACGTTATATCAATGAAGCGCTCGGCCTGGGTGTCAAAACCATTATTTCCGGCGGCGGTGATGGCACCATCAATGAGATCGCGTCTGCCCTGATTGATTTAAACCAGGCCAACCGCCCGGTGATGGGGATTTTGCCGCTCGGTACCGCCAATGATTTTGCTACCAGCGTCGGGATCCCGGAAGATTTAGAGAAAGCACTCCAGCTGGCAATCCTTGGCAAGGCCACCGCCGTGGATATTGCCCAGGTGAATGACAAAACCTGCTTTATCAATATGGCGACCGGCGGATTTGGTACGCGCATTACCAGCGAAACGCCGGAAAAACTGAAGGCGGCGCTGGGTGGTGTTTCATACCTGATCCATGGACTGATGCGAATGGACACCCTAAAGCCAGACCGCTGTGAAATTCGCGGTGAAGATTTTCAGTGGCAAGGTGACGCGCTGGTGATTGGTATCGGTAATGGCCGTCAGGCAGGCGGTGGGCAGCAGCTTTGCCCGGAAGCGCTGATTAATGACGGTCAGCTGCAGTTGCGTATTTTCACAGGTGATGGACTGCTGCCCGCACTGTTTACCACATTGACCCGCCCGGAAGAGAGCCCGAATATTATTGACGGGAAATCAGCATGGTTTGAAGTGGATGCTCCGCACGGAATGACGTTTAATCTGGACGGAGAGCCATTGAGCGGGAAGCATTTCCGCATAGAAGTTTTGCCCGGCGCGCTACAATGCAGATTGCCGCCGGATTGTGCGCTTTTGCGCTGATGTTTTACACAGTGCACGATGATGCCCTCACCCCAACCCTCTCCCACCGGGAGAGGGAGATGGAGGCGTCAGGCAATCGTCACTTTGCTGTCCAGATACACATCCTGAACGGCATTGATCAGCTTCACGCCGTCGGCCATTGATTTCTTAAACGCCTTACGGCCCAGGATCAGCCCCATGCCGCCCGCGCGTTTGTTAATCACCGCCGTACGCACCGCGTCGGACAGGTCGGTATCACCGCCCGCAGCACCACCGGAGTTGATAAGCCCCGCGCGTCCCATATAGCAGTTCGCCAGCTGGTAGCGCACCAGGTCGATAGGGTTATCGCTGGTCAGCTTGCTATAGACACGGTCATCGGTGTAACCAAAGTTTACCGCTTTGTACCCGCCGTTATTCTCGGCCATTTTCTGCTTCACGATATCTGCGCCGATGGTCGCCGCCAGGTGGTTCGCCTGGCCGGTCAGGTCAGCGGACACGTGATAGTCCACGCCGTCTTTTTTGAACGCCGAGTTACGCAGGTACGCCCACAGCACCGTCACCAACCCCAGCTCGTGCGCGCGTTCAAAGGCCGCAGAGATCTCTTCAATCTGGCGGCGCGACTGCTCGGAACCGAAGTAGATGGTCGCCCCGACGGCTACCGCGCCCATATTGAACGCCTGCTCTACGCTGGCGTAGAGGGTCTGGTCATATTCTGTCGGGTAGCTGAGGGTTTCGTTGTGGTTCAGCTTCACCAGGAATGGAATACGGTGGGCATAGCGACGTGAAACGGATGCCAGCACGCCATAGGTCGACGCCACACAGTTACAGCCCGCTTCAATCGCCAGCTCAACAATGTTCTTTGGATCGAAATAGAGCGGGTTAGCCGCAAAAGATGCACCGGCTGAATGTTCAACCCCCTGATCAACCGGAAGGATAGAGAGATACCCGGTGCCGCCGAGTCTCCCGGTGTTGTAGAGCGTCTGCATATTTCTCAGGACCGCAGGCGGACGGTTGTTATCAACCATTACGCGGTCAACGTAGTCGTGACCAGGCAGATAGAGCTGGTCGGCTGGAATGGTCATACAACGATGCTGTAAAAGGCTGTCGGCGTCTTTGCCAAGCAACTGTGCAATATCAGTCATGTGATACTCCCGTAAGTCCGACGTCATGTCGGTGAATGTAATCCATTCCCACATATTTGCGGGCAGACTAAGCCTGGTACCGACTTAACAGATTTTCCAGCTTTTGCATTTTTTTCAGCGCAATCTGCTGGCTCGTTTCGTGTACAACAAAACTGTTACACCGATCAAACATTCGCCACAAAGGTATTTAAAAGGTATTATTGAATGGTATGTTAAAGGCGTACCCTCTCTGACATGCAGGATTAAAAAATGAAAACGAAAGTCCAACTGTCGTTCATGATGTTTGTTGAATGGTTTATCTGGGGCGCGTGGTTTGTGCCGCTGTGGCTGTGGTTGAGCAAGAGCGGTTTTACCGCCGGAGAAATTGGCTGGTCTTACGCCTGTACAGCGATTGCCGCCATTCTCTCACCTATTCTGGTCGGCTCGCTGACGGACCGCTTCTTTGCCGCGCAGAAAGTGCTGGCGGTGCTGATGTTTGCCGGTGCCATTCTGATGTACTTCGCCGCACAGCAAACCAGTTCAGCACCTTCTTCCCGCTGCTGCTGGTTTACTCTCTGACCTATATGCCCACTATCGCGTTGACTAACAGTATTGCCTTCGCCAACGTGGACGACGTCGAGGCCGATTTCCCACGTATCCGCGTGATGGGGACGATTGGCTGGATTGCTTCCGGTCTGGCGTGCGGTTTCCTGCCGCAGATGCTGGGCTTTAGCGATATTTCCGATACCAATATTCCGCTGTTGATGACCGCAGCCAGCTCCGCCCTGCTCGGCGTATTTGCCCTGTTCCTGCCGAATACCCCGCCGAAGAGCACCGGCAAGCTGGATTTCAAAGTGATGCTGGGGCTGGATGCGTTAATTCTGCTGCGCGATAAAAACTTCCTCGTGTTCTTCTTCTGCTCGTTCCTGTTCGCCATGCCGCTGGCCTTCTACTACATCTTCGCTAACGGCTATCTCACCGAAGTGGGGATGAAAAACGCCACCGGCTGGATGACGCTCGGCCAGTTCTCCGAAATCTTCTTTATGCTGGCACTGCCGTTCTTCACCAAACGCTTTGGTATTAAGAAGGTCTTACTGCTGGGCCTGATCACCGCCGCTATCCGCTACGGGTTCTTCGTTTACGGCGGTGCGGAACAGTACTTCACTTACGCCCTGCTGTTCCTCGGCATTCTGCTGCACGGCGTGAGCTACGACTTCTATTATGTGACCGCCTATATCTATGTGGATAAAAAAGCGCCGGTGCATATGCGCACCGCCGCACAAGGTCTGATTACGCTGTGTTGCCAGGGCTTTGGTAGCCTGCTGGGTTACCGTCTGGGCGGCGTGATGATGGAAAAAATGTTCGCATACAAAGAGCCGGTGAACGGGCTGACCTTCAACTGGGCCGGAATGTGGGCATTCGGAGGGATCATGATTGCCGTGATCGCCGTGCTGTTTATGCTGTTTTTCCGCGAATCGGATAAAGAGATCACCGCAATTGAGGTGGTTGATGGCGATGCCGCGCTGACACAAGGGGAAGTGAAATGAAACAAGAACGTGTTCTCGGTGCCCTTTACGGGCAGGCGTTAGGGGATGCAATGGGCATGCCGTCGGAGCTGTGGCCGAGAAAGCGTGTCAAAGCGCACTTTGGCTGGATCGACCGCTTTTTACCCGGCCCGGCAGAGAATAATGCGGCCTGCTATTTCAAACAGGCCGAGTTCACCGATGACACCTCCATGGCACTATGTCTGGCGGATGCGATTATCGAATGCGATGGGGAGATTAGCGCAGACGTTATCGGCAAACATATTCTGCACTGGGCGCTCGATTTCGACGCGTTTAATAAAAACGTGCTCGGCCCGACCTCCAAAATCGCGCTTAACGCGATTCGCGACGGGAAACCGGTTAGCGAACTGGAAAACAACGGCGTGACTAACGGGGCGGCGATGCGCGCCTCCCCGCTGGGCTGCCTGCTCCCGGCCACGCGTCTGGAACACTTTGTTGAACAGGTGGCGCTGGCTTCCAGTCCGACCCATAAATCGGATCTCGCGATTGCCGGCGCGGTGGTGATTGCCTGGGCGGTTTCTCGCGCCATCGACGGCGAACGCTGGCAGAACATCGTCGATGCCCTGCCGGGTATCGCCCGCTATGCGCAGGAGGTGAAAACCACCACCTTCAGCGCGTCGCTGGCAGCACGTATTGAGCTGGCGCTTAAAACCGTGCGTGAAGCCAACGGCACAGAATCGGCCAGCGAGCAGGTGTATCAGCTCGTCGGGGCTGGAACCAGCACCATCGAGTCCGTTCCGGCGGCCATTGCAATGGTTGAACTGGCAGGAACCGACCCGAACCGCTGTGCCATTTTATGTGCCAACCTGGGCGGTGATACGGACACCATTGGCGCGATGGCGACGGCCATATGCGGCGCACTCCACGGGGTGCAGGCTATTGATCCGCAGCTGAAAGAGGAACTCGACGCTGTGAACCAGCTTGATTTTGGTCACTATTGCGAGAAACTTCTGCGCTACCGGGAGCAAAGGGAGGGCGTATGAATTCTTTTGCCCAACGCCTTAAAACACTGCACGCGACACGACCGGTGACGGTGCTGGGCGCAGCGGTCATTGACGTTATTGCCGATGCCTACGCCCTGCCCTGGCGCGGATGTGATATCGAGCTTAAACAGCAGGGCGTCAATATCGGCGGCTGTGCGCTGAACATTGCCATCGCCCTTAAACGGCTCGGCATTACGGCGCAAAACGCCCTGCCCGTCGGCCATGGCGTTTGGGCGGATATTATCCGTAACGCCATGGCGAAGCAGGATTTGCACAGCGCCGTAGAGGCCGAAACCGGCGATAACGGCTGGTGTCTGGCGCTGGTAGAGCCGGATGGTGAACGCACTTTTATGTCGTTTAGCGGTGTGGAGAACCAGTGGCAACAGCGCTGGCTGGAAGCACTTCACGTGCCGCCAGCGAGTCTGGTATATCTCTCCGGCTATCAGCTGGCATCGCCGTGCGGCGAGCTCCTGACGTCCTGGCTGGAAGGGTTACAGGCGATCGCCGCCTTTATTGATTTTGGCCCACGCATCGCCGATATTCCTGACGCACTAATGGCGCGAATTATGGCCTGTAAACCGATCGTCTCGCTTAATCGCCAGGAGGCGCAGATTGCTGCTGAACGATTTGATATGGCGCCTGCACGCTTAGGGGCACAGTGGCAGCAGCGTTTTGGCTCGGCGCTAATTATTCGCCACGACAAAGACGGTGCGACCTGGCATGACGGTGACGCCTCAGGTTCTGTTCCGGCGTTTCCCGCCACCGTGGTCGACACAATCGGGGCAGGTGACAGTCATGCTGGCGGAACGCTTGCCGGGCTGGCTGCGGGGTGGAGTCTTGCAGACTCTGTCCTGCTGGGTAATGCGGTAGCCGCCTGGGTTGTCAGCCACCGTGGCGGTGATTGCGCCCCTACTCTCGAGGAATTACTCCTCGCACACAAAGACGTATAGGTCGCTGCGACAGTAGCTGATGCTGTACTCAATCGGCCGGTGCTGCTGGTCAAGTGCAACCTGCTTGATCACCAGCACCGGAATTTTGTCATCCATCTTTATATGCGCCTGAAATTCGCTGTCCGGCATACGGGCGCTCACCCGTGAACGGGTACGCTGCGGGAAGATGTTCTGGCTGCGAAAATAGTCGTACAGCGAGATACCAATGGCATCCGGATCGTGAATCAGCCCCACCGGAACCCACGACTCCTCAATCGACACCGCATCATCGTCGACATAGCGAATACGCTTAAGGAGAAAGACCTCGCTCTCCGGCTCCACCGACAGCTGGCTGGCGACCTCTTCCGGACACTTCACCACGCGTTTATTCACCCAAAGCGTATTGGGCTTTTTACCGCGTAGTACCACCTGCTGAGAGAAACCGCGCGCTTCTTTAAGCGAATATTCAAAGATGTTGTTAATTTGCGTCCCGTAACCCCGGGCACGCGTCACCACCCCTTCGGACTCCAGAGCCTGCATCGCTTTGCGCACTGTAATGCGCGACACACCGGTTAACTGACTCAGATCGCGCTCGCCGGGCAGAATATTGCCGTGCTCCAGCACCCCGCTGCGCACCGCATTTTTTACCGTTTCGGCAAATTTCAGATACAGCGGCGTATTGTCGGGCGCGGCGATCCGTTCATTTAGTTGATCGATTAACCGGGTATGCGCTTGTTCCATCTCTGTTTTTCTCAGGCGTGGTGTTTCCTGCCAGTATACGGCTTACCACCAGGCATGAAAATGGTGTACCGGCCCATTACCGTGACCCACCTCCAGAGTATCAGCTTTTGCCAGCGCGGCTGAGAGCCAGGTTTTCGCTTCGCTCACCGTATCGGCCCAGTTATCATGCCGTGGGCGTAATGCCGCCAGCGCGGCAGAGAGCGTACAGCCAGTGCCGTGGGTGTTTTTAGTGTGTACGCGTGGCGCCGTGAACCGCCGCTCGCCGTCTCGGGTGAAGAGCCAGTCCGGGCTTTCGGCATCGTCAAGATGACCACCTTTCATCAGCACGGCCCCGCAGCCCATCGCCAGCAGCGCATTCCCCTGCTCTTTCATTTCCCGTTCATTTCGCGCATGTGTTGCCCCCAACAGTGCCGCAGCCTCCGGCAGATTGGGCGTGATGAGAGCCACCTGTGGCAGTAGCTTTTTACGCAGCGTTTCAACAGCGGAGGCGGAGAGCAATGGATCGCCGCTTTTTGCCAGCATCACGGTATCCAGCACCACGTTTTGTACCTGATAACGTTTAAGTCGCTCAGCCACCGCTTCAACAATATCTGTCTCTGCCAGCATACCGATCTTGGTGGTATCAATTCGCACGTCGCTGAATACGGAATCCAGCTGCGCGGCAACAAAATCCGGTTCAATACGGTAAACCGACTGCACGCCGAGCGTGTTTTGCGCCACCAGCGCGGTAATGACCGAGCATCCGTACGCGCCAAGAGCAGAGAAGGTTTTCAGGTCGGCCTGGATACCCGCGCCGCCGCTGGGATCGGTGCCGGCAATGGTCAGGGCGTTAATGCGTTTCATGCCAGTTCCTCCAGGGTGTAGAGCGCATCCAGGAACATGCTGGCAAAACTGCCCGGGCCACGAGACTGCGCAATGGCTGCCGTTCCGGCTCGCTTCATAAATCCGCACGCGGCGGAGACGTTATCCAGCCTGTCGCCCGGCAGTGAGCAACTCGCCGCCACAACGGCAGAGAGTGCGCACCCGGTTCCCACGACGCACGTCATCAATGGATCGCCGCCGGTAACCGTTCGGGTTCGTTGTCCATCAGTGATGTAATCCACCTCACCGGTGACCACCACAATGGCATTGGTCTGGCGAGCCAGCGCCTGTGCAGCAGGTAACGCGCTGGCTGTGGTGTCAGTCGTATCGACGCCGCGACCACCGGCGCTCATCCCGGCAAGGGCAAGGATTTCAGAAGCATTGCCGCGAATGGCGGCGGGTTTCAGGGCGAGGATTTGATGACAAAAACGGGTGCGAAACGTTAGAGCGCCCACGGCAACCGGGTCCAGCGTCCAGGGTTTACCCGCAGCTACCGCACTCTCAATCGCCCGACGCATCGCCTGCGCTCGCGGTGAGGTCAGCGTGCCAACGTTTATCAGCAATGCATCGGCGATCGCGGCAAACTGCTCAGCTTCTTCGGCCTCAATCACCATCGCCGGAGAGGCGCCAAGCGCCAGCAGAACGTTGGCAGTAAAGGTCTGTACGACGTCGTTAGTCATACAATGCGTAAGCGGGGAACGGGTTCGGAACTGATGTAAAACGTGTAAATCGAGCAGGTCAGGCTGCATGGGTTCGCTCCTGCCTTGCGTGAAGAAGCGATGACCGGGAAGGCATCTGACTTCCCTACGCTGGCATTATCCAGATCAGGTAATACGGGTATTTCTCAGCCTTCACAAAGAAGGGCACCCCGAGTCATGTAGATTACATTTCTTTATTAATTACCAGCTTAGGGGATGTAGCCTGGCGATGCAAGCTTGCACTTACGTTTATCCTTTCTTCACGCTGTACCTCACCTTGTACCCCAATTTGTCTCTCACATGAAATCAATAAAATTCTTATTGTTAGTATCTCGCATAACCGTTCCTTTACCCCTTTCCCTCTATCGTTACTATCGCTTTGCGCTCAGTCACTCGTTGGTGCACCTGCCTTTAATATCTTTTTTGTAATCCTATCAATCTAATTTTCTAATTAAGAGAAATAAAAACATCATTTTTTACAACAATTCAATCACTGATTTATAGCAATCAAAACCCTGTTTTATTCTCGATTAAAAATATTTTTCTCCACGTCAAAGCCCCCTTCATTCAAAAGTTTCTATTAATTCGAAAAGAAGGAACTTTCACAAATATATTAATTAACTTTACTGAATGAGCTTGATTTATACGTTTTACGGACAAAACACATAAATATAATTAATGTATTTATGAAAGCCTGGCATGCAGTGGATTTAATGAGGAGATTTATATCTACATGTATTTATTGGTTTTATTTAAAATCACTCGCGTAAGGGCATTTTAGCTTTCAGTGCTTTTAGTGATCCAGGTCAATATCCAAATTTATGTATTACAAGATAGTTACTACACGTTACGAAATAAGTGATTAAACAAAAATCGCCGTAAGCCGCATGAAATCATCTAGATATAACAGGGTGTTATATCTTCCCGCCTGGATAGCGAAATAACCTTATTTACTTATGTGATGAGAGCTTTAAATGAAAACTATCGTTAAGACTACTGCTAAAACTACTCTGGCTGTTATCGTGTTTGGTTCTATGTTCGCTGCTGTAGTACCAGCTAAAGCCGCTGCTTTCCCTGTTACTTCCGACACTGACGGGATCACTATCATCGGTCAACAAGGCGCGGGTTATGACCTCGATAAAATTGCTACAATGACTGTTGATCATGATTCAGCTATTACCACTCTTCAAAATGGTAAGGCTGATAAAATGGAAGTTGCTAATATGCAAGGTGAGATTAACACCATCAATAGCAACGCTAACCAGGAAACAGCAAACCGTGTTACTGCTGATCAGCAATTGCAAGGCGAGATCACGCAAAACAAAGATGCACAAGATCAGGTTAATCATGCTTTCCTGAATCAGAACATTCAGCAAGATGGGCGTTTATCTGCTCTTGAAAATGCGCCTAAGCCTAAAGACGGCGTAGACGGTGCAAAAGGTGATAAGGGCGACACTGGCGCTACTGGTGCTAATGGTAAAGACGGGAAAGATGGGGCTAACGGTGTAACAACCACCATCACACAAGTAGACACAGCTACACAAGCTAAAGTAGCGGCTAACACTGCTGCTATCTCTTCAACGTCTAACCAGGCTGCTGGCGTGGCTCAAGATCTGCAAGACGCTAAGAAAGTGTTTAGCCAGCAACAAGCCAACACCAACGCACAATTCAAATCATTGCGCGATGAAGTAGACAGTAATAAGAAAGAAGCCCGTTCTGGCGCTGCGAGTGCAATTGCGATTGCTTCTATGCCTCAAGTGGAAGCAGGTCAAAATGTAATGTTCTCTGCTGGCGTAGGTAGCTTTAAAGACGAGCAAGCCGTAAGCGTAGGCGCTTCTTTCCACGCGGGCGCCGCTACAGTTAAAACGGGTGTATCAACTAGCACAAATAATGATTTCGCTCTCGGCGCCGGGGTAGGTTTTGGTTTTTGATTAATGACCTGCCAGCCCTCAAAATGGGGACTAATATAATGAGAAAGAGATGGTAGTACGGGTGATATGGTGCAAAGCACTACTACACAACTCCAGGCGGTAGCTTGATTTGCAACTAAAAAGAAGAGACTAGCTAAACATAATATTGCTACAAAATTACCTCATGAATTTTAGCTGGCGGGGTCTGTCTAATTATACTGATGATAGCGATCATGGCAAAATATGTTTTCCTTTCTGCTGTGACCTGCCCCCACGATTAGATACAACACTCAGTTAGTAACGTCGGAATCTTCATTCTCAGAATGACCCTTTCTCCAGCCCGCTGCAAATTCAGACGGTGTCTGATAATTCAGCGTGGAGTGCGGGCGGCATTCGTTATAATCCTGCCGCCAGTCATTAATAATTTTCCTGGCATGAACGATATCGCTGAACCAGTGCTCATTCAAACATTCATCGCGAAATCGTCCGTTAAAGCTCTCAATAAATCCGTTCTGCGTTGGCTTGCCCGGCTGGATTAAGCGCAACTCAACACCATGCTCAAAGGCCCATTGATCCAGTGCACGGCAAGTGAACTCCGGCCCCTGGTCAGTTCTTATCGTCGCCGGATAGCCTCGAAACAGTGCAATGCTGTCCAGAATACGCGTGACCTGAACGCCTGAAATCCCAAAGGCAACAGTGACCGTCAGGCATTCCTTTGTGAAATCATCGACGCAGGTAAGACACTTGATCCTGCGACCGGTGGAAAGTGCGTCCATGACGAAATCCATCGACCAGGTCAGATTGGGCGCCGCCGGACGGAGCAGCGGCAGACGTTCTGTTGCCAGCCCTTTACGACGTCTTCTGCGTTTTACGCCCAGGCCACTGAGGTGATAAAGCCGGTACACGCGCTTATGATTAACATGAAGCCCTTCACGGCGCAGCAACTGCCAAATACGACGGTAGCCAAAACGCCTGCGCTCCAGTGCCAGCTCAGTGATGCGCCCTGATAAATGCGCATCAGCAGCCGGACGGTGAGCCTCATAGCGGCAGGTCGACAGGGATAAACCTGTAAGCCTGCAGGCACGACGTTGCGACAGACCGGTCGCATCACACATCAACATCACGGCTTCCCGCTTCTGGTCTGTCGTCAGTACTTTCGCCCAAGAGCCACCTGAAGCGCCTCTTTATCCAGCATGGCTTCGGCAAGCAGCTTCTTGAGTCTGGCGTTCTCTTCCTCAAGCGACTTCAGGCGCTTAACTTCAGGCACCGCCATACCGCCATACTTCTTACGCCAGGTGTAAAACGTGGCATCGGAAATGGCATGCTTGCGGCAGAGTTCACGGGCGGGTACCCCAGCTTCGGCTTCGCGGAGAATACTGATGATCTGTTCGTCGGAAAAACGCTTCTTCATGGGGATGTCCTCATGTGGCTTATGAAGACATTACTAACATCGGGGTGTACTAATCAACGGGGAGCAGGTCAGCTGTATTGTATTTTATTTTGATTTTTGTAGGTATCTGGATTGGGTTTATGTGGAATAATTTTAGCTGTATTTTCTGAGGTGCTTATTAGATTTCTTCTTTAATCACACAAGACAGGAATGAACAACATTGAAAAAATACTTTTATTTATTGGCTCTGGTTAGCATTGTCACTGGATGTACTTCTGGTAACGTACCAAAAGCCACTATTTATAGTGATTCATCCCCTTCTTCGGTATGTGCTGCATTAGGGATAATGAAAGCATCTAACAATAAAGAAGATTTCAATAAAACCAGAACTGTCATTAAGCGAAGAATTAAAGAGGGCAATTTCAATATAAAAGCAACTGAATGTGAAGAGATAGCTTTAAACTCTATAAGTGCATTTAAATTAATATCGGTTGATAGCGTTCTAATCTAAGGTGATGGTAATGAAGAAATTAGTAAATGTCGTATTCGTTGCTAGTCTTGCGACATCCTTATCTGCTTGCTCTTCTCCTGCTCAACGAATGGCTGAATGTGAAGCGCAAGGGATAAGTCGTGATACCTGTTACACAGTCGAGCACAATAGACAAGATTCAATTAATAACGCTGCTCAAAATGCCGCATATGCTAATGCCCGTGATGCGGCTGCAGGTACTGGTATTTGGGCAAAGAACAGCGGCAAGCACCATAACAATGATTAATTAAACAGAGTATCAATCATGAAAAGAGTTTTAATATTTTTTTTGCTTTCTGTTGCTGCTTTTAACGCCGCCGCTATAAGTGAGCACCATCGAAAAGAACTTGCTAACTCTGGCTGTACGCAAGTAGATGAAGCCACAGGAAAATGTAACGCTACAGCTTCAACGAAACAAAAAGTTTCTACTCCAGCCAATGAAGCAGATCATGTGATGAACATGTCTATCTCTACTGCTTCTGAGTACCTACTCTCTAAGGGATGGAAACCCAATAACGGAAAATGGCATAAAACAGGTTATACACTTACGTTAATGGTTGAAGATGATAAAGTGGTAAATTCACAGATTTCTAAATAATTGAGGTAATGCTCACAAAAGTAAGCGGCATATAAGACTTTAGTACACTGCTAAAGCCGCTCTTACTTACATCCGGGCATACGAAGGTTGGCTGTATCTGGCCGGAGTTGTTGACCTGTTCTCGCGCAACGTTATCAGCTGGTCAATGCAATCCCGGATTTAAGACGCCCCATTAATATGGGGCTTTATTTTAAATTGATCTGACCTGCTACCCGTATCCCCCGGTCACGCTTTACTCCAGCTGCCACGCCCCGCCATGTATAAGCGACGCTCCCCCCGTCCAGGCAAACAATGCCAGCTCACGGCATTCTGCATCAGGATATATGCGGCTGCTGAGGCACGCCTCGCCCTCGTTAACAAACACTTCTACGGAAGAGCAGTCAAAGAACAGGCGCAGACTGAGTGCGTCGTTCAGGTTAAGCGCGACGCTTCGGGTACCGCACAGGCCATACTGTGGATAGTCTCGCTCCAGTACCAGGCGCCGCATCTGCGCATCAACATAAACACGTAACCCGCTTCCAAGACGAATGCCGTATTGTTCCGCGCTGCTATTAGCGCAATCCCACTGCAGAATGACCTCCATCGCCTCGCAGTGTTCCACCAGCGTCATCTGCTGATTATTAAGCGTACTTATCGGCCAGGGGAACCACGCCCCGCGCAGGGTTTCAACTTCTTTGGCCGGCCGCATTTGCAGACGGTTATCCGCACTCAGCGTCAGCTCGCGCGGTAAAGAGAGCATGCCGGCCCAACTATCCTCCTGTTCCGGCAGCGGGGACTCCCACATATCCAGCCAGCCAATGACGATGCGGCGGCCATCAGGTGTCAGGAAACTTTGTGGTGCATAGAAATCATGCCCGCGATCCATCTCCACAAATTCACCTTCACGCACAAAGGGCTGACCGGGCTGCCACTCGCCCAACAGATAGCCGCTCTGGAAAAGATTACGATTTTTGTAGCCTTCAGCCACCAGCCCCTGAGGCGAAAACATCAGCACGCGCTTGCCATTGAGAGTGAAAAAGTCCGGGCATTCCCACATATAGCCCATCTCTTTTTCCGCCACCGCAAGTACGCCCATATCCAGCCACTCATGCAGATCAGCAGAACGATAAACGCGTACCTGACCCGTCTCGCCATCCCGCGCACCGACAACCATGTACCAGCTATCCCCTTCACGCCACACTTTCGGATCGCGGAAGTGATGCAGGCCAGGTGGCGTATCAACTACCATTCCCTGTCGCTCAAAATGGACACCATCACGGCTGGTTGCCAGACACTGCACCTGATAGAGATTAGCCTCGTCGGGATCGCCGTGGAATTTGTGTCCGGTGTAAATCAGCGCCAGCGTATCGCCATCCACCACCGCTGAACCAGAAAAACAGCCGTCCTTGTCGTCTGGTCCTTCCGGTGCCAGCGCAACCGGGAGGTGCTCCCAGTGAACTAAATCCTGGCTGCGCGCATGGCCCCAGTGCATCGGCCCCCATTGGGTCGAATAAGGATGATGCTGATAAAAGGCGTGATACCAGCCGTCAAACCAGACCAGACCATTCGGGTCGTTCATCCAGCCGGCACGTGCGGCGAGGTGGTAACGGGGATACCAGCGCAGGTTAAGCCCTTCGCGTCTGGACTGCAGTTCCTGTTCTGCTTTCGTAATAGAATACGTCATTTGTCTACTCTTTCGATCAGATGGTGGAAGGTTGCGGCATGAGCGGGTCAGAAGAGGACTTACCCGAGCGCAACAGGAAGATGGAGATAAACGTGGTGCTGAATACCAGTAGCCCCATGATGAGATAGGACTGGGCAAAGCCGTACTTCTCATAGCTGTAGCCTGCCAGCGGCGACAAGACCGAGGCAATCACCGAGCTTGTACAGGCAAAGCCCACCAAATAGAGGGTGGATGAGAGCCGCTTATCAAAATGCAAACTGTTGTATTTAAAGATTGAGACCAACAAAACGGGCAGCTCAACAGCGTGTAATAGCTTGGTAATGGAGATCAATACCGGCCCCTCAACCAGACCCGATGCCACCATACGCATCGCCATCACCATTCCCGCGAAAATCAGACCATTCTTCGCGCCAAGGCGATTCACCAGCCACGGGGCACAAAACATACCAGCCGCCTCAAGGAACACCTGGAAGGAGTTGAGATAGCCGTACATGGCGTTCCCTTCCTGCAACGTCGGGAACTGGGAGGAGAAATAGACCGGGAACTGCTGGTCGTAAACGCCATAAATACAGGTCCCGATAACGAAAAACACCAGCGCCCAGAAGCGCGGCAGCGTCAGCAGCCGCAAGGCGTCTTCCAGCGTGACCTTACCGCCGGACACCGCCTCCTGCATGGCGTGCGGGGCGGAAGAGACCCTGAGACGCGCCAGCAAAACAAAAAACACCAGGCCCGCACAGCTGGCAACAGCGAAGTTCAGCTTCGGATTAATGTTAAACAGGAGTCCCGCGAAAAAGGTTGCCGCCGCCCAGCCAAGCGATCCCCACATCCTCGCCTTGCCGAACTCAAACTGGCTCTGGCGGGCCACGCGCTCGGTATAGGACTCCAGTACCCCTATTCCGCCGTTAAACGTCAGGCCGATATAAATCCCGCCGAAAATGCTGCCGAGTAAAACGTTAACCTGCAGCAGATAACCAAATAGCAAAAAAGCCGGACCAGAAAGAATGAGCAGACAAGTCAGAAACCAGAGCAGGTTTTTACGCAGACCGAGTTTGTCCTGAATGAATCCATAGCAGATTTGAGCAAAAAGTGCGGAGACGGAAAGCACGGCATAGATAACGCCGGTATCCCCCGCTTTTAAGCCCACTTCCTGATGAAGCCAGATGGAGAGCAACGAGCCTGAAGATGACCAGGTGACAAAAAAGAAAAACAGTAATGCGCTCAGTAAAGGGTAGCTGTGAGAGTGATGCGTTTTCATCATGACATTCTCATGTTGGAGTAATGACTCAATGGTAACGTTAACATCGTTTCTTTCTCATGCTGTTTGCCTAAGATTTAAGATGTTAATCACGAAAGTTAACGTTAACATTAAAGGAATGAGATCGCGATCAAATATTCATCACTGAGGTAAGCATGACCAGGCCTGGGCATCAGCCTTCCTTTTACATCAGCGACTTAGTTGTATACCCTCTCACACAGAGCACTAACGGAGTAAGAAAATGGCTTCCCTGAAGGACGTCGCAAAGCTGGCTAACGTATCGCTGATGACGGTTTCCCGCGCGCTTAACAGCCCGGAGCGCCTTAAACCGGAAACGCTGGCGCGCGTTCAGTTGGCTATCGAGCAGACCAGCTACGTGCCTGACCTGTCCGCCAAAAAAATACGCGGTGCGCATGCCTCGCCTAAAACCATATGCGTACTGGCGCTCGATACAGTGACGACACCTTTCTCGGTAGAGATTACGCTGTCCATTGAAGAGACGGCCCGGATGCACGGCTGGAACAGCTTCGTGATGAATATGTTTACCGATGACAACCCGGACGCGATTGTCGACCTTCTCCTCTCTCATCGGCCTGACGGGATTATCTACACCACCATGGGGTTACGTCAGGTTCCTCTCCCGGCCAAACTCCTCACCCTTCCCTGCGTGCTGGCTAACTGCGAAAGTATCAATGAAAAAGTTGCCAGCTACATCCCTGATGATGAACAGGGACAGTACACTGCCGTGCATGCGTTACTCGCCGAGGGTTATCGACAGCCCCTGTGCCTGCATTTACCCGTGGACCATCTGGCCACAACCCGACGCCGTCAGGGGCTGGAACGTGCATGCTATGAAGCTGGGCTCGACCCGAACAGTCTGGAACATAGCTATATGGCGTTCGGGGACGAGCACTATCGTGACATTCCGTCAGTTTTGCTGGCGCACATTCAGAACGGCATTCCCCGATTCGACTCCGTTATCTGCGGCAACGATCGTATCGCATTGATGGTGTACCAGACGCTACTGGCTCAAGGGCTTCGCATCCCACAAGATATTGCGGTTATCGGTTATGACAATATGGTGGGCATCGGAGAACTCTTTCTCCCCCCTCTTTCAACGGTTCAACTGCCACATTATGAAATTGGACGTCTGAGTGCCCTGCATATTATTAACGGTGAAAACCATCGGGAAACAACGCGTGTTGAAAGTCCATTTTTAATGCGCGATTCCGTTGCGCATCTATAGAGACCAGGGATTTTTGCATATCATGGTGGCAAGGAGGTCGTATACCTTCTTTTATGTCAGCGAATGGCACGATTTGTCACACTCTTTTTTCTGCTTTTACACTCCAGGCCGACTGCCCATAACCGGCTGTTTTACTTTGTAATAAAGTGCAATTTTCTTTCAGAAAAGAGGGATATTCCCTCCCCTGTGCCCCATGTCACAAAACAGTAAACAAATTAACCATTGAGCCCCGTGGCAAAAGGCTCTATATTGGCGGCGTTTTTTTCAGGCCCCCATCTGTTTTTTAACTTTTTATTCAATCGTGGCTCATAACGAAGCGGCGGTTGTAGGAGTGATATGATGACGGATAAAGTCCGTATTGACACCGTAGATGCCCACAAAAGCAACGAAACCTATCTGGCCCGTCAGGCCGAGTTTGAATCTAACGTCAGGAGTTATCCGCGCAAACTGCCTTTAGCCATCACTAAAGCAGAAGGCGTGTGGATCACCGATGCAGATAATAAAGAATACCTTGACTGTTTAGCAGGCGCAGGGACCCTTGCGCTTGGCCATAACCATCCTGATGTGCTGAAAAGCATCCAAAATGTCATTACCAGCGGCTTGCCGTTACATACCCTGGATCTGACTACGCCTCTGAAAGACGCGTTTTCAGAATACCTGCTCTCTCTGCTGCCAGGTCAGGGCAAAGAGTACTGCCTGCAGTTCACCGGTCCATCCGGTGCTGACGCCGTGGAAGCGGCGCTGAAACTGGCGAAAAAAGTCACCGGCCGTAGCGGTATCATCAGCTTCTCTGGTGGTTACCACGGTATGACCCACGGCGCACTGTCCGTGACCGGCAACCTGTCTCCAAAAGAAGCGGTTGACGGTATGATGCCAGAAGTACAGTTCATGCCTTACCCGCACGAATACCGTTGCCCGCTGGGTATCGGTGGTGAAGCAGGCGTGAAAGCGCTGACCTACTACTTCGAAAACCTGATTAACGACGTGGAAAGTGGCGTGCGCAAACCTGCAGCCGTCATTCTGGAAGCCGTTCAGGGTGAAGGCGGTGTGAACCCGGCTCCAGTTGAGTGGCTGCAGCGTATCCGCAAAGTGACTCAGGAACACGGCATTCTGCTGATCCTCGACGAAGTGCAGGCTGGCTTTGCGCGTACCGGTAAATTCTTCGCCTTCGAACACGCTGGCATCGAGCCAGACATCATCGTGATGTCTAAAGCTGTAGGTGGCGGTCTGCCACTGGCTGTGCTCGGTATCAAAAAGCAGTTCGATGCATGGGCGCCAGGTCACCACACCGGTACCTTCCGCGGCAACCAGCTGGCGATGGCAACCGGTCTGACCACGCTGAAAATCCTGAAAGATCAGAACATCGCAGGCAAAGTAGCTGCACAGGGCGAATGGCTGAAAGGCCAGCTGAAAGAGATGGCGAAGCGCTATCCGGTAATCGGCCACGTTCGCGGTCTGGGCATGATGATCGGTATCGAGATCGTTAAGCCAAACGAAGCTGCTGACCACATGGGTTGCTTCCCGGGTGATGGCGAGCTGTCTGCCCTGATTCAGAAGAAGTGCTTCGAAGCCGGTCTGATTCTGGAGCGTGGTGGTCGCAACGGTATCGTTCTGCGTCTGCTGCCTTCCCTGCTGATCAGCGATGAAGAGCTGAAAATCTTCCTGGATAAATTCGAGCAGGCACTGCTTGCTGCGGGCGTTCGCCCGGCGTAACCGGAGTAGTTGAACACGATGTCAGATTCAAACCCAATTTTGTTCTCCTCTGCACAGAGCATTGAAGCTTACCAGCAGGCGATTGAACAAAGCACTCAGGCTGTGATGCAGTGGCTGAAACAGCCTGAGATGTACCAGGGCAAAACGGTCGCGGAACTGCGCGACCGTATTAAGCTGGATTTCAACCCGAAAGGGCTGGGCAACGAAGCGGCAATTGAACGCGCCGTGGAGTTCTTCCTGAAAGACAGTTTGTCCGTTCATCACCCACAGTGTGTGGCGCACCTGCACTGCCCAAGCCTGGTCGTAAGCCAGGCGGCAGAAGTGCTGATCAACGCCACTAACCAGAGTATGGACTCCTGGGATCAAAGCCCGTCCGCAACCATCATTGAGATCAAACTGATCGAATGGCTGCGTACCCGCGTGGGTTATCAGGCTGGCGACGCAGGTGTCTTCACCAGCGGTGGCACCCAGAGCAACCTGATGGGTCTGATGCTGGCTCGTGATGCGTTCTTTGCGCGTCAGGGCCACTCCGTTCAGCAGGACGGCCTGACGGGCGATCTGCGTAAGTTCCGCGTGCTGTGCTCAGAAAACGCGCACTTCTCCGTGCAGAAAAACATGGCGCTGATGGGTCTGGGCTACCAGTCCGTGGTGCAGGTGAAAACGGACGAATTCTCGCGCATGGATCTGACCGATCTGGCGGCGAAAATCGAACAGTGCAACGCGAATGGCGAACAGATCCTGGCGATTGTCGCGACAGCAGGGACCACCGATGCCGGTGCTATTGACCCTCTGCGTGCGATTGCTGAGCTGGCGGCAAAGCAGAATATCTGGGTACACGTTGATGCGGCATGGGGCGGCGCGCTGCTGATGTCTGAGCAGTATCGTCACTACCTGGACGGCATTGAACTGGTGGATTCCGTTACTCTGGACTTCCACAAGCAGTTCTTCCAGACCATCAGCTGCGGTGCGTTCCTGCTGAAAGAAGCACGCCACTATGAACTGATGCGCTATCAGGCGGCTTACCTGAACTCTGAGTTCGACGAAGAAGCGGGCGTGCCTAACCTGGTGTCCAAATCGCTGCAGACCACGCGCCGTTTCGACGCGCTGAAGCTGTGGATGAGCCTGGAAGCGCTGGGTCAGGAGCAATACGCAGCGATCATCGATCACGGCGTGACGCTGGCACAGCAGGTTGCGGCTTATGTGCAAGAGCAGCCTGCTCTGGAACTGGTTATGCAACCGCAGCTGGCAAGCGTACTGTTCCGCTTCCGCGGACAGGTGCAGACCGATGAAGCGGGTATCGCCCTGCTGAACCAGAAAATTGGTGATGCGCTGCTGGAATCCGGCCGTGCAAACGTCGGCGTGACTGAGCATAACGGTGTCACTTGCCTGAAGCTGACGCTGTTGAACCCAACCGTGACGCTGGAAGATATTAAAATCCTGCTGTCTCTGGTTGAGCGCACCGCTCAGGAAGTTCTGGCGAAGTAATACAAAACCCCTCTTCCGCAAGGAGAGGGGTTATTTTTATACCCCTGCCCACCACATTCTGGCTTTTAATCCCCAGTAACTCGTCCACCCCGTAGTCGTGCTGACAACGTCCCCCTTCGACACAATGACCAGCGTCGGCGTTACGCTTACCTGCCATTCCTGCGACAGCGCGCCGTTTTCATCGTTTATCACCGGCATTTTCAGCAGTTTCTTTTCAACCCAGCGCGCCAGCTTTGCGTCATCACCGGAACGCATGGCAATACTCACCACATTGCCACCCTCTTCTGCCAGCTTATTGACTGCAGGCGTGGTATAACGGCAGATGCTGCACCAGGTGGCCCAGACGTAAATCAGCAGCGGTCGGTCCTGACTGAGCGCCGCAATGTCGTGCATCGTGCCATCAATCCCCTGCATCGGAGTTGCACTAAACGTGGCAGGTAATGTCGGCTTGCGGTACTGATCCACACCCCACATCACGGCCAGCGCCAGCAGAACGAGTACGATCCCTTCCCGCGCCCAGCGGCGCAGTTTGCTGAATTTGCGGTTTTCCATTATGACCTCGAGAGTTAACGAAGGTCATCTTAGCGAGCTATGCGTCGTTTCGCTGTAAAGAAGTGTCGCGAGTGTACCGCTTTGCCACGCTGGTAAAACTTTAATCCTTGCGCGGTTGCCGTGTCGTGCTATGGCCATATTCGTATTGACCATAGCCTGAGTGGTAATACAGAGCTGCTGACTTCACCACGTCGTTCAGCACGGTCCCTTTTATGCACGCCCCCATTTGTTGCAGGCGCTTGATGCAGTTCTCCATCTCTTTCAGGCTGGTCTTGCCAAAGCGAGCAACCAGCAATGAAGTTGCAGCCACCCTGACTGCCACTGCGGCATCGGTAACAGCCAACACCGGCGGGGTATCAAGGATCACAAGGTCATAATGTTCATCTGCCCACGTCATTAACACTCTGAAGCGATCGCTCATCAGCAGTTCTGAAGGTTGCGATGGAACCGGCCCACAGGTCAGCACATCAATATTGCCTTTTTCATAGCGCTGAATCGCCTCCTGACACGCACATTTTCCGTCAAGCACCCCGGAAAGTCCGGTGTGGTTTTTTAAACCGAATACGTTATGGACATATCCCTCACGCATATCCGCGTCAATGAATAACACCCTGAGCCCGGCCTGTGCCTCAATCGCAGCCAGTGAGGTGCTGACCAGCGTTTTTCCGCAGTCCTGCGTCGGGCCAGAAATCATGACGATCCGGTTAGCGGCATCCTGCAACGTGAAATGCAAGCTGGTGCGTAACCCCCGCACAGCCTCAACAAAAATATCTGCGGGCCGGTCAACAGGCAGGAAAGGCACATCGGTAATCGTGTGACTCCAGCGCGAGCCAAATACTCTTTTCCTGTGCAGGTGCGTTTTTTTCCACAGCCACATCGAACGCGGCAAGGTAGCCATCACCTGAACTCCCAGCCCTTCAAGCTGCTCGGCGGTGTTGAGACCATGTCTGAGCGCAATGCGAACCAGCACCAGCCCCATTGAGAATATCAACCCCAGCAGGGCACCAAAAACAATAATCAGCGGCTTTCGCGGTTTAACAGGATCAGGTTGCGTCACAGCGCTGTCGATAATTCGCACGTTACCGATGGCGCTGGAACGTGAGATGTTCAACTCTTGCTGACGTGTGAGTAGCTGCAGGTAGATTGTCCGACCTGACTCCACATCCCGACTGAGGCGCAAAATGTCCTGTTGAGTCGAAGGCATGGCTGAGACACGCTGATTCAGGCGAACTTTCTCCTGTACCAGCGTCTGGCGTTTTTCACGCAATGCGCGGTAATTCGGGTGATCTTTCTTGAAGAGTTGAGAAATCTCCGCCTCACGAAACGTCAACTCGTTAAGCTGGTTTTCGATATTAACAATCTGTTCAAGAACCGATTTCGCTTCCAGCGAAAGATCGACCGAGTCACGCTGTTTGCGATACTGATTCAGCCGCTCTTCGGCCTGCTCGAGCTCGATTCTGATTTTAGGTAACTGCTGCTGTAAAAACGCAAGGCTTCGCGAATCCTGCGCTTCCTGACGGGCAATATTTTGCTGCAGGTAATTGTTGGCAATACGGTTGAGCACATGGGCAATACGATCAGGATCGTTGCCGGTCAGGGTGAGCGTCATTACTCCACTCTGTTTTGCCGATTCAACTACGCTAAATTGGTTGCTCAGCGCATTGATTGCCTCCAGACGGGAACAGGTTTGTAGCGTGAATTGCGTGCCCGTTGGGGCATTCAGTTTCGCCACCAGCAGGGAAATCCCATCTTTTTCAAAAGGTTTTCCCTCCCTACCCTCAGCATAAAAATTGTCGCCTTCCAGCCGGTATGCGCCTTTTTCCAGCACCGTGAGCAAAAGGGATCGTGGTTTTCCATCAACAAGTGGCAGTTGTAACCAACCAAGGGCGATCGTCGCTGGCTTACGGCCCTGCAACTGCGCCCACAACTGCCCTACGACAGGGAAAGTACGCCACGTCACGTGCTGCGTTAAACCTAATTCATCAACGGTAGCGCCCAGGATCATGCGCGATTTAAGCAGGAGTATTTCGGGTTCCACATCGGGAGACATCTCATTACCAAACTGTCTTAAATTTTTGAGCAGGCTATTATCCTGCTTTCCTTCCACCTGAATTAAGGCATCCGCGCGGTATACGGGCGTGGCCAAAAAAGCATACAGGCCTGCCAGCAAGGTAAAAATGACAGTCATCGATAAAATGACTGCACGATGATCGATCATTTCGCCGAGTAGACGAATGAGATCAATTTCATGATTTTCCGGTGTTGTGGCACCGTAACTGCCTGTTGTGTAAGACGACATTAACGCTTTATTCCTTGTTGACTCAATCGATGAGCCCATTCCTGGCTGGCTTTGCCCAGCAGTCCGAAAACATAGTCGAATGCTTCACGGCTTTTACGATAGGGATCGGGGATGTCCTGCGGCTCCAGCCATTGCCCAAAGAGCAGCGATTTGCCGCGAATTTCCGGGGCTATGGCAGAGATAAAGCGAAGATGAGCAGGTTCCATCACCAGAATAAGATCCGATTCCCGCATGATCTGCGGAGTTAATTTGCGCGCGCGATGTTCACCGAGTGAGAGCCCATGTCGCCCGGCCACGTCCTGAGCGTGGATATCCGCCGGGCTTCCTTCCAGCCCAAATATGCCTGCCGAGGTGATCTGTTTTCCCGGTAGCAACTGGCGTAACAACTGCTCTCCAATCGGTGAGCGACAAATATTGCCGGTGCAAACCACTAAGATGGAATCGAACATTATTGCGGCCACGATCTGATGTAACGGACCGTTTCGGTCAGATCATGAACACCGCTGATGGTCGGCACGAGCTGAGTAATGACGCGATTCCAGCGCGACAGCGGAGCCGTGGTGACATAAACAATGTCGTAGGGTTCAAGCTGGAATTCGGTGCCCAACACCATCGCAGAGGCATCCTGCGCATTAAGCTGATAAATGTTGGCGATTTTTCCCGCATTGTTGCCTTTAGCAATGGAGCGAATGACAAAAATACCCGTCGCATCGGCCATGTCCTGGTTCAACCCGCCCACATTGCTCAGCGCTTCGGCAAGGGTCATCCCACTCCTGTCCATCTTCAGCGTGCTCTGCTTAATCACTTCCCCCATCACAAAGACTTTCAGTGCGTCATTGCGTGGAACAAAAAGAATATCGCCCGGGTAGAGCAGCTTATTTTGCGTCAGGTCGCCGTGCTGCATCAGCGCGTACAGAGAGAGGTGTAAATCTTTCCCCTCGTGAGTGAGAACCACATTGCGCCAGTCAGCGTCAGCAGAAAGCCCACCCGCCGCGTTGACGGCATCCATAACCGTCATTGGAATATTAGTGATAGCCTGCTGGCCAGATTTGGCGACTTCGCCAGTGACATAAGCTTTTTGCGAGCGGAAGGACGCCACGCTGACATCCACCTGCGGGCTTTCGATAACGCTCTCCAGTCGTGTGGCGATCTCCTCTCTCACTTCAGAGACCGTTTTTCCCGCCACAGTGACCTTTCCGACATAGGGATAAAAGAGGGTACCATCCGCGTTCACCCAGTTACCGGCATCACTGGCACTACGATATTGCCCAGCCGGTGTTGTCAGTTCAGGGTGATCCCAAACGGTAACGGTTAAAACATCACCTGCTCCAATGCGGTATTCCCAGTTTCTGAGCTGCTCATCCAGCTTAGGATTTGGCTGAGATTTCACGACGGCGGGACGCAATTTTTCAATCAGGGAAGGGGTAAGTGGATAAAGATCCACACGCTTATCAACATTATTATATTCATCACCCGTCGTGATGATATTTTTCCCTGATGAGCTTAATGCTTGCCCGGGAGAAAATACACAGCCAGTCAACTGACTTATCGCTAAGAATATTACAAATAGTGTAGTTGTGTTTTTCATTAAAATTAATTTATGATTCATGAGCACAACAAACGTATAACAGAAAATTCAGGAAGAATTACTGAACCCATCAACGCTCTGTTTTTCATGCAGTTAAATAAAAAAACACATCATCGAATGATGCGCTGGATTAATTTAAGAAACGGAAGGAAGTTGAATTGAAAATTAAACCGCTCCGCTTTTATAAGTTTAATTTGTCTTTAAAAAAAACGCATGTCTTTCAGATCACAAACTTAGAGTAAATTTATACTTTCAGAATTAATTAAAAAACACATTTCTGTACTGAATTGCTTTTAGGAAATATCATTCATAAGCAAAATGGTATTAACCATTTGATCTACACAAAATCGTCCACTTTTGTTACATTTTTTTTCTAACAGGGTCTGCTGGGATACTTAAAATAGGCTGTCTGCCACATCGTCATCACTACAGCAGGCTGAGAGTATCAGTAACGATATAACTGGAGAAAAAATGGCTAAGCGTACATGGCTACTTCTGGGTGTAATAATGTCTCTTGCGAGTGCGGCTTCAGCAGCCCCGCAAACAGCGTCAGCGTCTGGCGGCATCAAAGCTTATGAAGAACAAGAGTTCATCGCTGATTTCACGAAGTTCAAAATTGGCGACACCGCACCTGCGCAGTATCAAACGCCCGAGTACACCATCAAACAGTACCAGTTGCGTAACCTCCCGGCACCGGATGCCGGTACACACTGGACCTATATGGGCGAGAATTACGTCCTGATCGGTGATACTGATGGCAAAATCTACAAAGCCTATAACGGAGATATCTTCTATCATCGCTGATTCGATCCTGATTCGCCCGTGGCAGGAGAGCGATCGCCCTTTCCTGCGCACGCTCTACCTCCACGCCCGGCGTGAAGCCTGGCCGTGGCTGGACAATTCACAGTGGCAGCTTGAAGACTTTGATGCAGCAACCCGTGACGAAGTAATTTGGGTCGCCGTGCAGAACGGTCATCGCCTGGGTTTTGCTTCAGTCTGGACGAACGATAATTTCCTGCACAACCTGTTTGTTGACCCGCAGTATCAGAGCCTTGGAGTCGGACACTTGCTCCTGGAGCAGGTGCAGAAGACGTTTGCCAGCTCAGGTTCGCTTAAGTGTCTGGAGAAGAATTCGCGGGCTGTTGCGTTTTACCAGCGACACGGCTGGCACATTGAGTCGAAGGGAATTTCTCCGGACGGAGAGTACTATCTGATGCATTACCGGCTTGGGTAAAGTCAGGTGGCGCTACGCTTACCTGACCTACAAAACCGTATTCCGTAGGCCGGGTAAGGCGAAACCGCCACCCGGCAATTCGGAGCTGGGAACTTACACCGCGCGGAACGCGATATCACCCGGTATCACTTCACCCTGCCAGTAAAGCTGCGCTGCAACGCGCCCCGCCAGCTGGCGATACATCTCAGCAAATTCGCTGTCCGGACGGCTGACGACCGTCGGTTTTCCGCTGTCGAGATCCTCACGCAGAGTGATATGCAGCGGCATCTGGCCAAGCAGTTGGGTGTGATATTTCGCGGCCAGTTTTTCTGCCCCACCCGTACCAAAGATCGGTTCGTGGTGACCGCAGTTGCTGCAGATGTGCATGCTCATGTTTTCAACAATACCGAGCACCGGCACTTCCACTTTCTCGAACATCACGATGCCTTTTTTGGCGTCGATCAGCGCGATATCCTGCGGCGTGGTCACCACAACCGCTCCCGTAACCGGAATATTCTGCGCCAGCGTGAGCTGAATATCACCGGTCCCCGGCGGCATATCCAGCACCAGATAATCCAGATCCGGCCACATCGTCTCCTGCAGCATCTGCATCAGCGCTTTGCTGGCCATCGGGCCACGCCAGACCATGGCGTTATCATCGGTGACCAGATACCCAATGGAGTTGGTCGCCAGGCCATGAGCCATGATGGGGGCCATGTGAGTGCCATCCGGCGAGGTTGGACGCTGGTTTTCCGCCCCCAGCATGTTTGGAATAGAAGGCCCGTAGATATCGGCATCAAGAATACCGACCTTTGCCCCTTCTGCCGCCAGCGCCAGCGCCAGGTTAACCGCGGTGGAGGATTTACCTACCCCGCCTTTGCCTGAACTTACGGCAATTATATTTTTCACACCGTTCACGCCCGGCTGGTTTTTCACCCGCTTCAGGGTAGCGATGCTGTGGGTCAGCTTCCAGTCAATCGCTTTTGCACCGGTAATGCGCAGCAGTTCAGAGCTGGTTTGCTCTTTCAACGCGTCAAATGCGCTGCTCCAGACGAACGGCATCTGCAACTCAATGTGCAGGGTATCGTCCAGCCAAGCGACGTGGTGCAACGCTTTCAGCGTCGTAAGATTATGTTTCAGGGTTGGATGCTGAAAGTTAGCCAGCGTCCCGGCGACCATTGCTCGTAAGGCTTCCGGTGATTTGGCCTGGGATTGAGAACTCATCCCGACTCCTTTGTTCTTGTGAATAAGACCTTAGATGAACAAGTTTACCTGAAAGGCCGTGGTTTGTGCTTACTTAATAATGCCCCTTTTGGTAATATCAAAAACCCTTTTCACAGTTAAAAGAAGTAATGCCTACTATGACTCAAGTCGCGAAGAAAATTCTGGTAACGTGCGCACTGCCGTACGCCAACGGCTCAATCCACCTCGGCCACATGCTGGAGCATATCCAGGCTGATGTCTGGGTCCGTTACCAGCGAATGCGCGGCCACGAGGTTAATTTCATCTGTGCGGATGATGCCCACGGCACGCCGATCATGCTGAAAGCTCAGCAACTGGGGATTTCCCCGGAGCAGATGATTGCCGAAATGAGTCAGGAGCATCAGACTGATTTTGCTGGCTTTGACATCAGCTACGACAACTATCACTCCACGCACAGCGACGAAAACCGTGAGCTGTCGGAGCTGATCTACACGCGTCTGAAAGAGAACGGTTTTATCAAAAACCGCACCATCTCCCAGCTGTACGATCCGGAAAAAGGCATGTTCCTGCCGGACCGTTTCGTCAAAGGCACCTGTCCAAAATGTAAATCCCCGGACCAGTACGGCGATAACTGCGAAGTGTGCGGCGCGACCTACAGCCCGACCGAGCTTATCGAGCCGAAATCCGTGGTGTCCGGCGCAACGCCTGTGATGCGTGACTCCGAGCACTTCTTCTTCGACCTGCCATCCTTCAGTGAAATGCTGCAGGCATGGACCCGCAGCGGCGCGCTGCAGGAGCAGGTAGCGAACAAGATGCAGGAGTGGTTCGAGTCCGGTCTGCAGCAGTGGGATATCTCCCGCGATGCACCGTACTTTGGTTTCGAAATTCCGAATGCACCGGGTAAATATTTCTACGTCTGGCTGGACGCGCCAATCGGCTACATGGGCTCCTTCAAGAACCTGTGCGACAAGCGTGGCGATACCGTCAGCTTCGACGAATACTGGAAGAAAGATTCCACAGCCGAGCTGTATCACTTCATCGGTAAAGACATCGTTTACTTCCACAGCCTGTTCTGGCCAGCAATGCTGGAAGGCAGCAACTTCCGCAAGCCGACCAATTTGTTCGTACACGGCTACGTGACGGTAAACGGCGCGAAGATGTCCAAGTCCCGCGGGACGTTCATCAAAGCCAGCACCTGGCTGAACCACTTCGATGCGGACAGCCTGCGCTACTACTACACCGCGAAGCTCTCTTCCCGCATCGACGATATCGACCTGAACCTGGAAGATTTCGTGCAGCGCGTGAACGCCGACATCGTCAACAAAGTGGTGAACCTGGCATCCCGTAACGCGGGCTTTATCGCCAAGCGTTTTGACGGCGTGATGGCAGCCGAACTGGCTGACCCTGCCCTGTACAAAACCTTCACCGATGCCGCAGCCACCATTGGCGAAGCGTGGGAAGCGCGTGAGTTCGGTAAAGCCGTGCGTGAAATTATGGCACTGGCAGACCTGGCTAACCGCTATGTGGACGAGCAGGCTCCGTGGGTTGTGGCGAAACAGGAAGGCCGTGATGCCGATCTGCAGGCTATCTGCTCCATGGGGATCAACCTGTTCCGCGTACTGATGACGTACCTGAAGCCGGTTCTGCCACAGCTTGCTGCACGTGCAGAAGCGTTCCTGAACACTGAACTGACCTGGGATGCGATTGCTCAGCCGCTGCTCGGCCACAAGGTGAACACCTTTAAAGCGCTGTACAACCGCATCGAGATGAAGCAGGTTGAAGCGCTGGTTGAAGCTTCGAAAGAAGAGGTGAAAGCCGCTGCTGCGCCGGTTACCGGCCCGCTGGCTGACGATCCGATTCAGGACACCATCACCTTTGATGATTTCGCGAAAGTTGACCTGCGCGTGGCGCTGATTGAAAACGCGGAGTTTGTGGATGGCTCCGATAAACTGCTGCGTCTGACGCTGGATCTGGGCGGCGAGAAACGTAATGTCTTCTCGGGTATTCGTTCTGCGTATCCAGACCCACAGGTGCTGATTGGCCGCCAGACGGTCATGGTGGCTAACCTGGCACCACGCAAAATGCGCTTTGGTATTTCTGAAGGCATGGTGATGGCCGCAGGCCCTGGCGGGAAAGATATCTTCCTGTTAAGTCCTGACGAAGGCGCGAAGCCTGGTCAGCAGGTGAAATAACAAAAAAGCCGGAGATAATCTCCGGCTTTTTTTATGGCTTCGCGCTGTGTATGCGATTCGTCAGCCCGCGCAAGAAATAGCGCATAAACTGGTCTCCGCACTCGCGATAGTTCTTATGGTCCGGGGCACGCATCATGGCGGTGATCTCTGGCATCGAGACGCGGAATTTCTGCTCGGTCATGATCGCCAGGATATCGTCAGTCTTCAGTGAAAACGCAATACGCAGCTTTTTCAGCACCGTATTGTTGTTTACGCGACGCTCCAGCGCCAGCTCTGGCGCAGACTCATCTTTACCGCGCTTGTCATAGATCAGGCCGTTCAGGAAGCCAGACAGAATAATGTCCGGGCAGCGGACAAAGCCCTCTTCGTCTTCTTTGGTCATCCAGGTATCGAAACCGGCCGACGTGGACTCCATGTCGGAGAGCGCAAGAATGCGCACCATGTCGTTATTATTCGCTTTCAGGATGTAGCGCAAGCTACGGAGAATATCGTTACTGAGCATAGAGCCTTCGAATGTCGATGATGCAATGGCGCGCAGTGTACCAGCTTTACAGGCCAATCGCCTCTTTCAAACTCTTCAGGTAGCGACGGCTAACCGGCACCGTTTGCCCGGCGCGCAGCACCAGCTCTGCCTGACCGTTGTCTTCCAGGCGGATCTCTTTCAGGTGCGCCATATTGACCAGATACTGGCGATGGCAGCGAATGAGCGGCGTGCGGCTCTCCAGCGTCCGCAAGGTCAACTCGGTAAACCCTTCATTTCCTTCCGCACTGGTGACAAATACGCCGCTCAGGCGGCTGCTGACAAATGCCACATCATCCATCTGCAAAAGATAAATCCGGCTGTGTCCGGTGCAGGGGATAAACTTCAGCGGCTGCTGGTTCTCGGGCAACAGCGTGACATCCTGAACGGTACGCTCCTGGCGTAATCGGGTCAGGGTCTTTTCCAGCCGCTTCTCTTCAATTGGCTTGAGTAAATAATCAAACGCGTGCTCCTCAAAGGCTTTAACGGCATATTCGTCGAATGCGGTTAAAAACACGATGTAGGGACGATGCTCCGGATCGAGCATCCCGACCATCTCCAGCCCGCTGATTCGGGGCATCTGAATGTCGAGGAACAGCACGTCCGGGCGCAGTTTGTGGACAGCACCGATAGCCTCAATGGCGTTCGCACACTCACCCACAATCTCAATATCAGGCTGTTCCTGCAGCAGAACGCGCAGGTTTTCCCGTGCCAGCGGCTCGTCATCCACAATCAGCACTCTTAACATGCGTTCTCCTCCAGCGGCAGTCGTACGGTAATTCGGGTAAATCGATCGGGCTCACAGGCGACGGTGATGCCGCAGTCATCGCCAAAATGGGCACGCAGACGTTTATCTACCAGACTCATCCCTAAACCTCCTGTAGCGGAAGGCTGGTAAAGCCCGGCGTTATCTTCGATATCGAGCACCAGATGATGATTAAAACGGCTGGCGGAAATAGTGACCTCCCCGATACCCAGAAGCTGTGAGGTACCGTGTTTGATGGCATTTTCTACAATAGGCTGCAGGGTAAAAGCAGGAAGATGTTGATGGGCCAGCTCATCCGGGACGGAGAGCGACACCTGCAGGCGCGACTGGAAACGTGCCTGCTCAATCTGTAGATAAGCATTAACGTGCTCAATCTCATCGGCCAGGGTCACGATCTCAGAAGGACGCTTCAGGTTCTTACGGAAAAAGGTCGACAGAAACTGCACCAGCTGCGCGGCCTGATCGCTGTCGCGGCGGATGACCGCTTTAAGCGTATTAAGGGCGTTAAACAGGAAGTGCGGGTTCACCTGAGCATGCAGGAGTTTTATCTCTGACTGGGTCAGCAACGCCTTCTGGCGCTCATACTGCCCGGCCAGGATCTGTGCGGAAAGCAACTGGGCGATCCCCTCCCCCAGCGTGCGGTTGATGGAACTGAACAGGCGATTTTTCGCTTCATACAGTTTGATGGTACCCATCACTCTCTGGTTTTCTCCGCGCAACGGAATGACCAGCGTAGAACCCAGTTTGCACTGCGGATGCAGCGAACATCGATAAGGCACTTCGTTACCATCGGCATAAACCACTTCACCAGTTTCAATGGCGCGCAACGTATAGGCTGAGGAGATGGGTTTCCCGGGCAAATGGTGATCGTCCCCGGTACCGGTAAAAGCCAGCAGCCGCTCACGGTCTGTTATCGCCACGGCACCGATATCCAGCTCTTTATAGAGAACCAGCGCAACCTTCATGCTGTTTTCTTCGTTAAAGCCCTGGCGCAGGATCCCTTCCGTCGAAGCTGCAACCTTCAGCGCAGTTGCGGAAAACGCCGAGGTGTACTTCTCAAACATGGCACGTTTATCGAGCAAAATACGCATAAACAGCGCCGCCCCCACGGTGTTGGTCACCATCATCGGGGCGGCAATGCTGCTGACCAGGTGCAGCGCATCCTCAAACGGGCGGGCAATCAGCAAAATGATCGCCATCTGCGCCATTTCGGCGACAAAGGTAATCGCACCTGCGGTCAGTGGGCTGAAGACTTTATCCGGACGGCCACGTTTGATCAGATAGCTATGCACCAGGCCACCGAGCAGCCCTTCTACGATCGTGGAAATCATGCAACTGAGTGCCGTCATCCCGCCCATGGAATAGCGATGCAGGCCACCCGTTAAACCGACAAGACCACCGACGACGGGACCGCCAAGCAATCCCCCCATCACCGCGCCGATAGCGCGCGTATTAGCAATAGAATCTTCGATATGGAGGCCAAACCAGGTCCCCATAATGCAGAATATGGAAAATACCACGTAGCAGAGGAATTTGTGCGGCAGGCGGACGGTGACTTGCATCAGCGGAATAAACAGGCGCGTTTTGCTCATCAGCCAGGCGATGACAAGGAACACGCACATCTGCTGAAGCAACAGCAGCACCAGATTAAACTCGTACATACTCAAAACCGCACACGCTAAAAACGCGTAACATACACTGATAAGGGGCTACTTTCTTTGAAGCACCCCAAAAAAGCGCAAAATCGTGTCCGTTATCACACCTTTTTCTGAATATCGCGCATGCTTCGCATTGTTTGTTCAAAAATCAATCAATTCTTCCTGGTTCGGCAAAGTGGGTCTACATTTAAACTGGGAAAGCGTGAGCCAGGGGGCGAATATGGCGCTTTACACAATAGGTGAAGTAGCACTCCTTTGTGATATCAATCCCGTTACCCTACGGGCGTGGCAACGGCGGTATGGATTACTCAAGCCGCAAAGAACAGATGGCGGACATCGCCTTTTCAACGATGCCGATATCGACCGGATCCGTGAGATTAAAAGCTGGATCGACAACGGTGTGCAGGTTGGCAAAGTAAAGTCTCTGCTTTGCCAGGACGATCCTGACACACAACACCTCTGGCGCGAACAACAGGAAACCCTGCTAAGACTTCTGCAGGCAGGCAACCTGCAGCGCCTGCGCGCATGGATAAAAGAGCAAGGGCGCGATTATCCGGCACAAACGCTGATCACGCATCTTTTCATTCCGCTTCGCCGTCGTCTGCAGTGCCAACAGTCCACCCTGCAGGCGCTGCTCAGTATGCTTGATGGTGTGCTTATCAACTACATCGCCGTCTGCCTTGCCTCCGCGAAGAACAAGGCCGGGAAAGATGCGCTGGTGGTCGGCTGGAACGTGCACGATACCACCCGCCTGTGGCTGGAAGCCTGGATTGCGACGCAAAAGGGCTGGCGCGTGGATGTCCTTGCGCATTCGCTGGCGCAGCTGCGACCCGAATTTTTCGATGGTCAGACTCTGCTGGTCTGGTGTGGCGAAGTGCCATCCGCCTCGCAGCAACAGCTGCTGACGGAATGGCGTGAACATGGTTACCCGGTTTACTCACTTGGCCCGGATGAACCGTAACGGCATTTAATGGTTCATTAACAGCTGCGCTTCACCGTATAATTGTTCCGTTAACAACAGGAGCAGATGATGAAGGCAACCAAACTGGCCATTATTACCCTTTTTGTCCTGATGGCCGTGAGCGGTATCGGCGGCGTGATGCTGGCAGGATACTCGTTTATTGTTCGCGGCGGTGTCGGCTGAGGTGCAGCGTCAGCCGCTCAAAAACGCGATCGACGACGATCGCCGCCAGCGCGACCAGCACCGCCCCCTGCACAATATAGGCCGTATTAAACCCGCTTAAGCCGATTATAATCGGCGTTCCCAGCGTATTGGCTCCTACCGTCGACGCAATTGTTGCCGTTCCGATGTTGATAATGACCGACGTGCGGATCCCGGCAATAATAACGGGCGCCGCTAATGGCAATTCAACCTTACGTAGCTGCTGCCCGCGACTCATTCCCATCCCTTCAGCCACACTCAATACAGATGCCGGTACTGCCGCGATACCCGCCAGCGTGCCCTGCAGAATGGGCAATACGCCATATAAAATCAGCGCAATAATTGCCGGTTGCTGGCCAAAGCCCATGACCGGAACCGCTATCGCCAGCACCGCCACCGGCGGAAACGTCTGACCAATGGCCGCTATCGTCTCAACCAGCGGACGAAATTCCCGGCCTGCTGGACGTGTCACCGCAATGCCCGCCCCCACTCCCAGCACAACAGCAATAGCGCTTGAGAGGACCACCAGCCAGAGATGTGCCAGGGCAAGATTAATAAAGCTCTCCTGCTGATAGACCGGTCGTGGCAGCCCGGGAAAAAGGGTGCTGAACAGCGCCGCGCTGTGTGGCATCAGAAACAGTAAGGCGACAAAGATGGCTACCAGCCAGAGAAGCGGATCACGCAGTGTTTTCACGTATCACCTCCCCGGCCAGCAGATCGCGAAAATGCAAAGCACCACACGGCGCACCGCGGGCGTCCGCAACAGGTAGCACCTCACACTGACCCGCAACAAACGCGGAGAGCGCATCCCGCAGGCTCATCTGCTCCTGCAACGGTTCACCGCTCACCGGCGCATCTTCCCGACGCATATAGTCGCTGACCGTCCGCAAGGAGAGCAGCCTGACCCCCAGTTCACTACGGCCAAAAAACTCACGCACAAAATCACTTTTCGGATGGCTTAACAGTTCGAGCGGGCTCCCCTGCTGAACCACTTCGCCGTGATCCATCAGCACCAGATGGTCGGCCAGGCGCAGGGCTTCATCAATATCGTGCGTCACGAGAACGATCGTACGTCCGAGAATGCGGTGAATACGGGTCATTTCCGTTTGTAGCGCCCCGCGCGTGACCGGGTCAAGCGCACCAAAGGGTTCATCCATCAACAATACCTGTGGGTTGGCCGCCAGGGCGCGCGCTACCCCCACCCGCTGCTGCTGTCCCCCGGAAAGCTGGTGCGGATAGCGGTCACGCAGTGTGGACTCTAGCCCCAGTAGAGACATCAGTTCATCAACTCTGTCAGCTATTTTTGCCCGCGACCACTTCTCCAGCTGCAGCACAGTGGCAATGTTCTGCGCCACCGTCCAGTGCGGAAACAGGCCTATCGACTGAATGGCATATCCCATCCGGCGACGCAACTCCAGCACCGGCAGGCTGCGGATCTCCTCTCCGGCAAAGCGGATCAAACCGCTATCATGCTCAACCAGACGATTGATCATCTTCAGGGTGGTGGATTTTCCCGAGCCCGAGGTACCTATCAGCACGGAAAACGCACCCTCGGCAAAGTTCAGGTTCAGATGGCTTGCCGCCGGGCGTCCCGCAAAAGTTTTACTGACATCATGAAATTCAATCATTGGCTCTTCTCCTGAGCAGCGCGAGCCATAAGGCAAACAGCGCGTCGACAACAACCGCCAGCGCAATCGTAGGAACCACGCCTAATAACACCAGATCCAGGGCACTACTCAGCAGCCCCTGGAATACCAGCGCGCCGAAACCGCCCGCCCCAATCAGCGCCGCAATGACCGCCATGCCAACGGTTTGCACCGCCACTACCCGCAGGCTACGCAGCAGGAGAGGCAGTGCCAGCGGAAGCTGTATCTGCCAGAAACATTGTCTCGTGCTCATCCCCATCGCATGGGCGCTTTCCAGCACATCCGGGGCGACCTGACTTAAGCCCGCGACCACGCCGCGTACCAGCGGCAACAGTGCATACAACACCAGCGCGATCAGAGCGGGGGTTAATCCCGTACCGGCGATACCTATTGTTCCCAACACAGGAAATGACTTCACCAGCCCGGCCAGGGGGGCAATCAGCAGACCAAACAGCGCAACGGAAGGGATAGTCTGGATAACGTTCAGCACGGCAAAAACGCCCCCCTGACGTGAAGGGTGACGATAGCACCACATGCCCAACGGGATCCCGAGCAGGAGAGCCGGGAAGAGCGTCCCGAAGAGAATGGTCAGATGTTGCGTCAGGGCATCATCAAACACCTCCTGACGGTTGGCGTACTCCTTTAACAGCGAGAGATTATTCAGTTCGCCACTAAACAGCAGGAGCAATGGAATAACCCATATCTGTGCATTAAGCACCCAACGCCAGACGGACGCAGAGATGAGGCGACGTATAGCATCGCTGCAGGCGAGCAGGCACAACGCCAGCCACAGCCACAGGCCGCTCCCCACCGTTGTTCTTGCCAGCGGGCTTTCCGCCGAAGCCATATGCGTTGCCGCAAGCCCGGCTCCCCAGAAAAGGGTGATAAAAAGCCCTTCAGAGAGCAGCAACGTCAACCATTGTGCTGTACGACCTTGCCAGAGCGATAGCGCAACCCACGCCCCCGGTGCCACCGCAAGCAACCACGGTGTAAACGACCAGACTTCCCAGAGAGAACGCCCCTCCCCCGACATCAGGCGATTAGGGGCGACATTCACAAACGGTAACGCGACCGCTGCGATGGTCACACAGGCCAACAGCAGCAGGACGCGGTTATGACATTTTATTGGCACAGCCTTTTCCCGTTACTTCACAAGCCCTTGTTGTTTCAGGAAGTCGGCGGCCACTTTTTTGGCATCCAGCCCCTCGACGGCAATGCTGGCATTCAGCTGTTGCAGCGTTTTTTCATCCAGTTTTTCGAAAACAGGTTTGAGCCAGTCGGCAATCTCCGGGTAGGCTTTCAGCACTGCCTCACGTACCACCGGCGTCGGGGCATAAATCGGCTGCACGCCTTTTGGATCGGTCAGGGTTTGCAGGCCAAGTGCCGCGACCGGGCCGTCGGTACCGTAGGCCATGGCCGCGTTAACACCCGAAGTTTTCTGTGCAGCGGCTTTGATGGTCACCGCCGTATCGCCGCCTGCCAGAGAGAGCAGTTGCGCCTGGTCAAGCTTGAAGTCATAGGCTTTTTCGAACGCAGGCAGCGCATCAGGACGCTCGATAAACTCTGCCGACGCGGCAAGCTTAAAGTCGCCCTTCTCTTTCAGGTAGCGGCTGAGATCGGCCAGGGTAGTCAGCTTCCCTTTCTCCGCCACGTCTTTACGCACGGCGATAGTCCAGGTGTTGTTGGCCGGAGCCGGGGTCAGCCAGACCAGCTTGTTCTGTTCAGCGTCGAGCTTTTTGACTTTGTCATATCCGGCTTTGGCGTTTTTCCAGGCCGGATCGTTTTCATCTTTGAAGAAGAATGCGCCGTTGCCGGTGTATTCCGGGTAGATATCCAGCTCGCCGGAAGTAATCGCGCCGCGCACGACGGGCGTGGTGCCCAACTGGACTTTATTGACGGTTTTGACGCCGTGGCTTTCGAGCACCTGCAAAATGATATTGCCGAGCAGCGCGCCTTCGGTATCTATCTTTGAGCCCACTTTTACCGGCTCCGCCGCCTGTAAGGGCAGACTTATTGCCGCCAGCAACACCGCAGCTCCCAACATCCCCTTTGCAATCGTCATTCCGCTATCCTCATATTTTTTGCTGCCTTTTTCAGAGGCTTGAGAGAAAAGCGTAGCTTAAAACGGCGTGATTAACCGTCAAAATGCCTTTTTAGCATAAGATAAGACGCATCCCCCGCGAACGGGGGATGCAAAGGAAGGAAAGGTTACAGCAGTTCGAACTCGCCTTTATTCACCCGGGCAGAATCCACACCGATAAACACGTTGAATTTGCCAGGCTCAGCATCGTATTTCATCTGCTGATTCCAGAACTTCAGCGCGTCCACGTCAATTGGGAAGCTGATGGTTTTGGTTTCACCCGGTTTCAGGTTGACCTTTTCAAAGCCACGCAGCTGCTTCACCGGACGGCTCATGGAGGCAGTCACATCCTGAACGTACATCTGGATCACCGTAGCCCCTTCGCGCTTACCGGTGTTTGTCACCTCAACGCTGGCTGTCACTTTACCGTCACGCTTCAGGCTCGGGGACGACATTTTCACGTCAGATACCTTGAAGGTGGTGTAGCTCAGGCCATAACCAAACGGGTACAGCGGGCCATTAGCTTCGTCGAAGTAACGAGACGTGTACTTGTTCGGTTTGTCGGCGTTGTACGGACGACCGGTGTTCAGGTGGCTGTAGTAGACCGGGATCTGACCAACGGAGCGCGGGAAGGACATTGGCAATTTGCCTGACGGGTTGTAATCGCCAAACAGTACGTCGGCTATCGCGTTACCGCCTTCGGTACCGGCGAACCAGGTTTCCAGAATCGCGTCAGCCTGCTGGTCTTCTTTCACCAGCGCCAGCGGACGACCGTTCATCAGCACCAGCACCAGCGGCTTGCCCGTCGCTTTCAGGGCAGCGATCAAATCGCGCTGGCTTTGCGGAATGGTGATATCGGTACGGCTGGAAGCTTCATGCGCCATCCCCTGCGCTTCTCCCACAACCGCCACAACGACATCAGACTGTTTTGCCGTTTTAACCGCTTCGTCGATCATCTCTTTCGGCGTGCGCGGGTCAACCTTCACCGCTTCCTCATACTGGTTGAGGAACGTCACGATGTCTTTATCGTTAGTGACGTTAGCCCCTTTGGCATAGACCACACTGGCGTTTTCACCGACAGCGTTCTTAATACCCGTCAGCACGGTCACGGACTGGTCAGCGACGCCCGCCGCGGACCAACTCCCCATCACGTCGCGCTTGCTGTCGGCCAGCGGACCGACCACGGCAATGGTGCCAGATTTTTTCAGCGGCAGCGTGTCGAGGCGGTTCTTCAGTAGTACCAGGCTTTCACGCGCAACTTCACGCGCTTCTTTACGATGCAGACGGCTTTCGGCGTTGGTATCTACCGGGTCAGAGTCTTTCGGCCCCAGGTGACTGTACGGATCGTTAAACAGCCCCATGTCGTATTTCACGTTCAGCACGTGACGCGTGGCATCGTCCAGCTCCGCCATCGTTACCTTGCCACTCTTCACCAGCACCGGCAGGTATTTGCTGTAGTACTCGTCGCTCATGCTCATGTTAATGCCGGACTTGAGCGCCACGCGCACGGCATCTTCCGGATCGGATGCGGTACCGTGTTTGATCAGTTCTTTAATGGCGCCGTGGTCAGAAACGGTGATGCCCTTAAAGCCCCACTGGTCGCGCAGTACGTCTTTCAGCAGCCAGGAATCAGACGTCGCAGGCGTGCCGTTCAGCGAGTTGAGCGCCACCATCACCGCGCCGCTGCCCGCGTCCAGACCTGCCTTGTACGGCGGCATATAGTCGTTGAACAGGCGCTGCGGGCTCATGTCAACGGTGTTATACTCTTTGCCGCCCTCCACTGCACCGTAAGCGGCGAAGTGCTTCACGCTGGTCATGACAGAGTAACGGTCTGCCGGGCTTTTGCCCTGCATCGCTTCCACCATGGTTTTGCCCATCGTGGCGGTTAAATAAGTATCTTCACCAAAGCCTTCGGACGCACGGCCCCAGCGCGGATCGCGGGAGACGTCGACCATCGGTGCCCAGGTCATGTTCAGGCCATCATCTGCCGCTTCATACGCGGAAACTCGCCCCACGGTTTTCACCGCGTCGAGGTTAAAGGAGGAGGCTAAACCAAGGCTGATGGGGAAGACGGTGCGCTGACCGTGCAGCACGTCATAGGCGAAGAACAGCGGTATTTTCAGGCGACTGAGTTCCATCACCTGATCCTGCATTTTACGGATGTCCTGGCGGGTAACGGTGTTAAAAATCGCCCCGACCTGACTATCCTTAATCATTTCACGGATGGCCTCTTTCGGGTTATCCGGGCCAACGCTGATAAGACGCAACTGGCCGATTTTCTCATCGACCGTCATTTTCTTGAGCAATTCCGTCACAAACGCGTCCCGGGCTTCAGGCGTAAGCGGATGATTGCCAAACAAATCCTCTGCCAGCGCGGGTTGCAGCGCCAGGCTGACGGCAACACCTACAGAACATAGCCATTTCATGTTGTTATACTCTCTCATCAATAACCGCCGGAAGATCTCGGCCAAACCGTGCGAAAGGCGCAGTGTGCCACAAACCCTCTGAACGTTGCAGGGTTATTCTCTGATTTTTCTCGTGAATACTCGACCGCTTAACAGTTAATCGCGCTATGCTTTATTGCGAGAAATTTGCCCCACCACAAGGAGTGGAAGATGTCTTCTGTTCAAACTCACAATAACACGACGTTTATCAACGAACTGTCGCGCCTGGTTGGCTCCTCTCACCTGCTTACCGACCCGGCCAAAACCGCCCGCTACCGTAAGGGGTTTCGCTCCGGTCAGGGCGAGGCGCTGGCGGTGGTTTTCCCCGGCACGCTGCTGGAGCTATGGCGCGTGCTGAGCGCCTGCGTCGCCGCAGACAAGATTATATTAATGCAGGCAGCAAACACTGGCCTGACCGAAGGCTCAACGCCGAACGGCAACGATTACGATCGTGACATTGTCATCATCAGCACCCTGCGCCTCGACAAATTACACCTTCTGGATAAAGGTGAGCAGGTGCTCGCCTTCCCTGGTACAACGCTCTACTCTCTGGAAAAAGCACTTAAGCCGCTGGGTCGTGAGCCGCACTCGGTGATCGGTTCCTCCTGCATTGGCGCCTCGGTGGTAGGTGGGATCTGCAACAACTCCGGCGGTTCGCTGGTGCAGCGTGGCCCCGCTTATACCGAAATGTCGCTTTTTGCCCGTATTGACGAAAACGGCAAACTGACGCTGGTTAACCATCTGGGGATTGATCTGGGCGTTACGCCGGAACAAATCCTCAGCAAACTTGACGACGATCGCGTTAAAGATGAAGACGTTCAGCACGATGGCCGCCATGCGCACGATCACGATTATGTTACCCGCGTGCGGGATATCGAAGCCGATACGCCAGCCCGTTACAACGCCGATCCGGATCGCCTGTTTGAATCTTCTGGCTGCGCGGGCAAGCTGGCGGTTTTTGCGGTACGCCTTGATACGTTCCCGGCAGAGAAAAAACAGCAGGTATTTTACATCGGTACTAATCAGCCTGAGGTGCTGACCGAGATCCGCCGCCATATTCTGGGTGAATTCACGCACCTGCCCGTGGCGGGCGAATATATGCATCGGGATATTTACGACATTGCCGAGCGCTACGGCAAAGACACCTTCCTGATGATCGACAAGCTCGGCACCGACAAAATGCCGTTCTTCTTCACTATGAAGGGCCGCACCGACGCGATGCTGGAGAAAGTGTCGCTGTTTAAACCTCACTTCACTGACCGCTTTATGCAGAAGTTAGGCAACGTCTTCCCGGCGCATTTACCGGAGCGGATGAAAACCTGGCGCGACAAATATGAACACCATTTACTGCTGAAAATGGCCGGTGACGGGATTACCGAAGCGCAGACCTGGCTGACCGAATTCTTCAAAACCGCCGACGGGGATTTCTTTGCCTGTACTCCTGAAGAAGGCAGCAAAGCCTTCCTGCACCGTTTTGCCGCTGCGGGTGCCGCCATCCGTTATCAGGCGGTACATTCAGAAGAGGTAGAAGATATTCTGGCGCTGGATATCGCCCTAAGACGCAACGATACCGAGTGGTTTGAACACCTGCCGCCGGAGATCGACAGCAAGCTGGTACACAAGCTCTATTATGGCCACTTTATGTGCTACGTCTTCCATCAGGATTACATCGTTAAAAAAGGGGTTGATGCGCACGAACTGAAGGAGCAGATGCTCGCCCTGTTACGTGAACGTGGCGCACAATATCCTGCGGAACACAACGTCGGTCATCTTTATAAAGCCCCTGACGCACTTAAGCAGTTTTATCGCGAGAATGACCCTACAAACAGCATGAATCCCGGTATCGGTAAAACAACGCGGAAGAAATACTGGAAAGAGAGTGCTGACACGGAATAGCAGATTACGCAAGCTTCTGATTAATTCCTACAGCCAAATTTGAGAGATTGTTAAGCGCTCCTTAATCGTAATAGAGTAACTGTCTGACGCCGGAGAAACGTTTCTCCGGCATTCTATAACGAGGAGCAGGCACATCATGTCGGCTGTTGATGTTTTATCCGAAACCGAACTGGAAGTGCGCGATGCCCTTCCCGATGATGTGCATGCCATCGCGGCCATCTATGCCTGGCATGTGCTTCACGGGCGTGCGTCATTTGAAGAAATTCCCCCCACCATTGATGAAATGCGTCAACGTATGAAAGGTGTGGCAGAGAACGGTTTACCGTGGCTTATCGCTCTTTATCGCGGCATCGTTGTCGGCTATTGCTATGCCACACCTTACCGCCCGCGACACGCCTATCGCTATACTCTGGAAGAGTCAATTTACGTGGATGCCAGCACCACCGGACGCGGTTTTGGCTCCGCATTAATGAGTGCGCTGATTGCGCGCTGCGAACAAGGCCCATGGCGCCAGATGATTGCCGTTGTGGGGGATGGCAGTAATAATCCCGGCTCGTTACGGCTGCACAAAAAACACGGCTTTGAGATTGTCGGTCAGTTGCGCAGCGTGGGGTATAAGAAAGGCGACTGGCGGGATACGGTGATTATGCAGCGTCCACTCAACGATGGAGACTGGACGCTGCCGGAGTAAGCCGGGTAAGGCGAAGCCGCCACCCGGCGCTGACAGGCGGCTCAGTCGTTTTGCGCGGTCGCCATCTGTTCAGCTTTCTGCTTTTTATAGGTCAATGCCGCAGCCGGAACAGGCTGCACTTTCCCCGTTTCAATCCAGGTACGCAGTCGGCTTGCATCCGCGAAGTGGGTGTATTTGCCGAAGGCATCCATCACCACCAGCGCTACCGGTTTGCCGTTAAAAACAGTACGCATGACCAGACAGTGTCCCGCCGCATTGGTAAAACCGGTTTTCGTTAACTGGATATTCCAGTTATCCCGGTAAACCAGATGGTTAGTATTACGGAACGGCAGCGTATAGGCTGGGTTCGCAAACGTCGCCGTCTCTTCACGGGTGGTACTGAGCTGACCAATCAGCGGGTACTGTTTGCTGGCGATCAGCAGTTTTGTCAGATCGCGGGCGGTGGAGACGTTGTTAATCGACAGACCTGTCGGTTCAACATAATGCGTATTGTTCATCCCCAGCGATTTGGCTTTCGCATTCATCGCACGAATAAATGCGTCGTAGCCGCCCGGATAATGGTGGGCGAGGCTCGCCGCAGCGCGGTTTTCAGATGACATCAGCGCCAGCAGCAGCATATTTTTACGGCTGATTTCGCTGTTCAGTCGCACGCGGGAATAAATCCCTTTCATCTCCGGCGTGTGGCTAATATCCACTTTCAGTTTTTCGTCCAGCGGCAGATGTGCATCAAGCACCACCATCGCGGTCATTAATTTGGTAATGGAGGCAATCGGGCGCACCAGGTCCGGATGGCTGGCGTAAATGACCTTATTGGTGTTGAGATCAACAATCATTGCGCTGCCGGAGGCAATTTGCGGCTGGGCAGCAGCAGCAGTCACCGCGGGCGTTTTGGCGATGGCTGGCACGGCAGCGGACGCCCCCAGCAACAGTGCCAGGCTAAGTAAAGAGACTCGGAATTTCAGCATGGTGAGACTTCTGATAATTATTCACGCACGTAATGACGTACACCGCCTGTGTCGACGGTAAACACAGGCTGGCTTCGGCATCATAGCCGTCACCGCGCTTTGTCGCCAGCGGATAATCGTGAGCAGATGCTGCATTGCTGGCATTTACGCCAGCAATGCAGTGAACTTAGAAGAGACGGTATCCATAACCCCAAAGAATTACCGTCAGCGCCAGTAACGCCTCCAGCACCAGCACACCGATAGCGAGTGTTGAACTGGAGAAGCTCAGGCCCTCTTCTTTATTAATATTCAGGAAGGTTGGAACCCCCAGATACAGCAAATAACCGGTGTAAAAGAGGGCAATGGTACCGATCAGCGCGCACAACCAGACCAGTGGATAGAGCGCAACAATACCGCTTAAGAACAGCGGGGTCGCGACATATCCGGCGAAGACCATACAGTGCGCCAGCGATGGACGTTGCGGGTAGTTACGCGCCATCCAGTGAATGACACGCCCCATGACGGCAACACCCGCCAGCATCAGGCCATAAAAGATGATGGCCAGATAAAGCCCGGTAAACCATGAAAGCTGAACTACGGTGCCATCCCCGAAGTTCCAGCCGATTTGAGTTGTTCCGATAAAGGCGCATATTACCGGCACCGCGGCCATCAGCAACACATGGTGCGTGTAATGATGCGAGACGGTTTCATTCTCACTTTTGATGACGTGCATTTCACGATCGGGATGGGAGAAAAGTCCCCAGACATGGTTCATAGAGCCCCCTTGTTGTCGGTCCGTCAGCGATACTTTAAGTATAATGCAGGCTTTAGATTATTTTATGTACAGCAGGAAATTTCCGTTGATTTCCCCGCTGTTGATTCATGGGGTATATGATTAACGGAGGTATACCGAGGGAGATGAAGTTTACGTAATGGATATCAACAATCTTATTGAACAATATGGATACGCCGCGCTGGTTGCTGGCAGCGTGGCAGAAGGCGAAACCATCACATTGCTCGGCGGCGTCGCCGCGCATCAGGGGTTACTGAAATTCCCGCTGGTCGTCGCCGCCGTCGCCCTGGGGGGGATGATTGGCGACCAGCTGCTCTACTTTCTGGGGCTGCGCTTTGGGCCAGGGCTACTTAAGCGTTTCAAAAAGCATCAGAAGAAAATTCGACGCGCTCAGCGGCTCATTCAACGTCATCCCTATCTGTTCGTCATTGGCACACGCTTTATGTACGGCTTTCGAATTATCGGCCCAATACTGATAGGTGCCAGCCATCTGCCTCCGAAAATTTTCCTACCGCTCAATATTCTTGGCGCGATTGCCTGGGCGCTTATCTTTACGACGCTCGGTTACGTCGGTGGCGAAGTGATTGGTCCATGGCTGCATAACCTTGACCAGCACCTGAAGCACTGGGCGTGGTTAATTCTGGTGGTTGTGGCGGTGATTGCAGTACGGCTGTGGCTGAAGCATCGCGAGAAAACTCGCGATGAGGATTGATGACCCTTTCAGCTATGATGATAACCGCCACCCAGTGCCGACGTCAGCTGCAGCGTGGCGTCGATATACTGACCTTTCAGCATCAACCCGGCGAGCTGTTCTTTGAGTGCCGGTATTCTGGCTTCACTGACCCGTGAACCCGCGATAATACCCGCACTAAAACGTGCCTGCGCCAGGGCCACAACGCGCGCCGCATCATTTTCGACCTGCAGCTGTTGGCGATTTTTCGCCATCAGGGTTTCGACTTCACTGGCTGTACGTGCCACCTGATTAACCGCCTCCACCACCGCTTTGTTGTAACTGGCGACCGAGAGATTATTTTGCGCCTGGGCGATATCAAGGTTCGCATTTAGTCTGCCGCTGTCGAAAATCGGCAGTGTCAGCCCCGCTGTCACCCCCATCTGCTGCGCTGAAGAACGGAACAGGTCGCTCAGGTGGAGCGCATCCTGCTGTAAGAATGCCATCAGATTCACATCAGGATAAAAAGCCGCTCTGGCCGCCTCCACCTCGCTCATGGAGGCTTCGATATACCAGTGTGCCTCCTGAAGATCCGGTCGACGCGCCAGCAGTTCATACCCCAGCGTTGACGGTAGAGAGGCATCGACCGTCGGCAGCGCATGCCGCGAAAGCGTCACGGAGGAGGAATTCGTTAGCGCAACCAGACGCGCCTCAACGGCTTTCATCTTCCCGTTGACTTCCGCCAGCTGTTCTTCGGTTTTGCTGGCGTTGATATCGGTTTCAACCCCTTCAACGGAAGAGGTGATCCCGTGCTGATAGAGCTCACGGTCGGCGCCGATAATGTTGTCCTGTTCATGTTTGATCTGGACGAGGACATCCTGCACTGCGGCCTGAGTTTGCCACTCCCAGTAGAGCCGGGCCACGCTGCTGGCCAGCAGTTGTCGGGTTTGCTCCAGCTCCGCTTTTTGCGCATTCACTCGGCCTATACGGGCTTCAACCTGCGCGCGATTTTTCCCCCACAGATCGAGATCCCAGCCAGCGGTCAGACCAAAGGTGCCGTTTGTGTACCAGGGCCCGGTAGTACCTGCCGCCGGGTCGGTAATCGCAAAGGGTCCCATCAGCCCTTCAGCGGACATTTTCTGGCGTTCCGCATCGGCGGAAAAATTAATTTGCGGACCGTCTGCCGCCATGACGGCTTTGGCCTGAGCTTCGGCAAGCGTAATGCGCTGGCGGGCAATCTGCATATCCGGCGCGTCGTTCAGCGCTTTGGCAATCAGCGAATTAAGCTCAGGATCGTTATAGTCTTTCCACCACTCATTTTTCGGCCATGCTGAAGCATGGAGTGTTGTATTAACCGACGCTGTTACTGATTGCGTCTTCAGGGGAGATACCGTGGTATGTTCCGGCGCGCAGGCCACCAGAATAAAAGCAACGGGGAAACTCAGAGATAAAATAAGAGAACGTTTCATTACGCCACACACTCAAAAAATAAAGGCGAAAATTACGCTTAATGCTGTTTATTTTTTTAGGAATGCGTGGCAATGGGGACATTGTTATACATTTACATAATTGGAAAAATATTCACTAAATGAATTAATTATATATTCATATTTATTATTTTGATTGAATAACCCGCGCAATATCACCAGACGTTTGTAGTGTGCGGATCTCCTGAAACAGCCCCAACGCCTCGCTATATTCTTTGCGCAAATAACTCAGCCACTGTTTAATTCGCGCGACATGATATAGCCCGGTGTCACCCTGTTTTTCCAGACGACTGTATTTTTGCAGCAGCGTGACGACGTCTGCCCACGGCATTCGCGGTTCGTTATATTTTACCACCCGGCTGAGGTTAGGTACGTTAAGCGCGCCGCGGCCGATCATCACCGCATTGCAGCCTGTCTCTTTCAGACATGCCTGCGCGCTCTCGTAATCCCAGATTTCACCGTTGGCGATAACAGGAATAGTCAGCCTTTTACGGATCTCACCGATCGCCTGCCAGTTAATACGCTCGGCTTTGTAGCCATCTTCTTTCGTGCGGCCATGCACCACCAGCTCCGTGGCACCGGCCTGCTGTACAGCATCGGCAATTTCAAACTGCCGGGCGTCGCTGTCCCAGCCCAGACGCACCTTTACCGTCACCGGTAAATGCCCAGGCACAGCTTCACGCATCGCCTTCGCACCACGGTAAATGAGTTCTGGATCTTTCAGCAGTGTCGCCCCACCGCCGCTGCCGTTCACCAGCTTCGACGGACATCCGCAGTTGAGATCCACCCCGTAAGACCCGAGCTCGACCGCGCGGGCAGCGTTTTCCGCCAGCCATTCAGGGTACTGACCGAGCAACTGAATACGTACCAGCGTACCGGAGGAGGTACGGCTCTGGTTGTGCAGCTCGGGGCAAAGTCGGTAGAAGGATTTTACTGGCAACAACATATCGACCACGCGCAGAAACTCCGTCACGCAGAGATCGTAGTCGTTCACCTCGGTCAGAAGCTCGCGCACGAGAGAGTCGAGCACGCCTTCCATTGGGGCCAGTAAAACACGCATATCAGTACCTGTGAAAAAAGACGCGCTATAGTATCTGCTCTGTATGTATGTGGAAAGTCCGACGTTCCATTCTGGAATGTCTGGTATGCTCAAAATTCATGATGTGATCCATGGCACATTTTCAGGTTTAATTGTATGATGAATGCGTTTCAGCAAGGACTTTCTTCATGAGCAAATCATTGAACATTATCTGGCAATATCTGCGTGCATTCGTCCTGATTTATGCCTGCCTGTATGCCGGGATTTTCATCGCGTCGCTGCTGCCCATCACGATCCCCGGTAGCATTATCGGCATGCTAATCCTGTTTGTTTTACTGGCGTTGCAAATTCTACCCGCTAAGTGGGTCAACCCTGGCTGCTTCGTCCTTATTCGCTATATGGCGCTGCTTTTCGTGCCTATCGGCGTCGGGGTCATGCAGTATTTTGATTTGCTTAAAGCCCAGTTCGGCCCGATCGTAGTCTCCTGTGCGGTCAGTACGCTGGTGGTTTTCCTGGTCGTGAGCTGGAGCTCTCATCTGGTGCATGGCGAACGTAAAGTTGTCGGGGAGAAAACAAAAAAATGATAGCCAATATCTGGTGGTCGCTACCGTTAACGCTGGTGGTGTTCTTCGCCGCACGCAAACTTGCCGCACGTTTCAAAATGCCGCTGTTGAATCCACTGCTGGTGGCCATGGTGGTGATCATTCCATTCCTGCTTCTCACCGGCATTCCTTACGAACGCTATTTTGCCGGCAGCAAAATTTTAAATGATTTGCTACAGCCCGCCGTTGTGGCACTCGCCTTTCCTTTATATGAGCAACTTCACCAGATCCGCGCTCGCTGGAAGTCCATCATTACGATCTGCTTTGTGGGCAGTCTGGTGGCAATGATCACCGGGACGTCGGTAGCGCTGCTGATGGGAGCGTCTCCACAAATTGCAGCCTCTATCCTGCCAAAATCCGTCACCACGCCAATTGCGATGGCGGTTGGCGGTAGCCTTGGAGGGATTCCAGCCATCAGCGCCATGTGTGTGATTTTCGTTGGTATTTTGGGTGCTGTGTTTGGACATACTCTGCTCAATGGCATGCGCATTCATACCAAAGCTGCGCGGGGCCTGGCAATGGGGACAGCATCGCACGCACTGGGGACAGCACGCTGTGCAGAACTGGATTATCAGGAAGGGGCGTTTAGCTCACTGGCACTGGTCATCTGCGGGATCATCACCTCCCTGCTGGCCCCATTCATTTTCCCGCTGATTCTGGTGGTAATGGGCTAAAATTTGCGATGCGTCGCGCAAATTTCATTTTGATTTCATAAGTTGCATACATATTGAGAACTGGATCACATATAAAGCCCCATCGGCTCCGTAAACTACCGATCCATTAACCTTTATGAGGCAAACGCAATGCATCCACGTTTTCAAGCTGCTTTCGCCCAGCTTGCCGAGAATTTGCAAACCGCTCTGACCCCGATTCTGGCGGATGAGCATTTCCCCGCCCTGCTGACGGCGGAGCAGGTCACGATGCTGAAACAGGCAACGGGACTGGACGAAGACGCGCTGGCTTTTGCTCTGCTGCCACTGGCTGCCGCCTGTGCGCGTGCTGACCTCTCCCACTTCAACGTCGGGGCCATTGCACGCGGCATCAGCGGGACATGGTACTTCGGCGGTAATATGGAGTTTCTGGGCGCGACCATGCAACAGACTGTTCACGCTGAGCAGAGCGCCATCAGCCATGCCTGGCTGCGCGGTGAAAAAGCGCTGAACGCCATCACCGTTAACTACACGCCGTGTGGTCACTGCCGTCAGTTTATGAATGAGCTGAACAGCGGGCTGCAACTGCGCATTAACCTGCCTGGCCGCGCACCGCATACGCTGGGGGATTACCTGCCTGATGCCTTTGGCCCGAAAGATCTTGAGATCAAAACCCTGCTGATGGACGAACAGGACCACGGTTTTGCCCTGTCCGGTGATGACCTGGCCCAGGCTGCCATTCGCGCTGCCAACAAAAGCCACACGCCGTACAGCAAATCCCCGAGCGGTGTCGCGCTGCAGTGTCGGGATGGTCGTATCTTTAGCGGCAGCTATGCCGAAAACGCCGCCTTTAACCCAACGCTGCCACCGCTGCAGGGCGCACTCAACCTGCTGAGCCTGAACGGCTATGACTATCCGGATATTCAGCGCGCCATTCTGGCAGAAATTGCCGATGCGCCACTGATTCAGTGGGATGCCACCGCTGCCACGTTAAAAGCGCTGGGCTGCACAACAATCGACCGCGTACTGCTCGCGTAATCCTTCCGGCGGGCAGAAATGCCCGCCACGTTGCTGAAAAACCCCTCAGTTGAGTCGCTGTTTCTTGCGCTATCCAGGCGGGTAAAGTAGCCTGAGTTAAATTTCATCTTCGGAACGAGCCATCTGCATGTTAAAGCGCGTTTTTTACAGCCTGTCTGTCCTGGTCGGCATACTGCTGTTGATCGTGCTGGGCCTCGATCGCTGGATGAGCTGGAAAACCGCCCCCTATATCTTTGATGACCTGCAGGACCTGCCCTACCGTCAGGTGGGTGTGGTACTCGGTACGGCCAAGTATTACCGCACCGGTGTGATCAATCAGTACTACCGTTACCGAATTCAGGGCGCACTGAACGCCTACAACAGTGGCAAAGTGAATTACCTGCTGTTAAGCGGTGATAACGCCCTGCAAAGCTATAACGAACCGGTGACGATGCGTAAGGATTTGATTGCCGCTGGCGTCGACCCTGCGGATATCGTGCTCGATTACGCCGGGTTCCGCACCCTGGACTCCATCGTGCGCACGCGTAAAGTCTTCGACACCAACGACTTCATCATCATCACCCAGCGCTTCCACTGCGAGCGCGCGCTGTTTATCGCCTTGCATATGGGCATTCAGGCGCAGTGCTACGCGGTACCGTCACCAAAAGATATGCTGAGCGTGCGTGTACGCGAGTTTGGTGCCCGTTTTGGCGCGCTGGCAGACCTGTACATTTTCAAACGCGAACCGCGCTTTTTAGGCCCGCTGGTGCCGATCCCGGCGATGCATGAAGTGCCGGAAGATGCGCAGGGTTACCCTGCCGTCACGCCAGAACAACTGCTTGATATGCAGAAAAAAGAGAAAAAATAGCATCACCTTTATACTTTCTTTACGCCGGGCCTGACGCTTTTTATCTCCCCTTTATGCCGCCCCCTTTAAGCTGAGTTCACTGCCGCTACGGCTTCATTGAAGAATGACTATGAACTCAATCATAAATGCGTTTTTCCTGAAAAGTCTCCGTCCGTATTTTAACTTCCCGGGCTTATCTCTCCCGACGGCGCTCAATTCAGGCCTCTGGCTGGATGAAAAAATTGAGGCGATGCAGCACAGTATCCCGATGGAGGTCACGGATTATCTGGAGCGTTATCCGCTGACAAAACATATTGATGTTTACCTGAACGATATCAATGGCATTATGCGCGGCAAGCGTCTCTCAGTGGAAAGCATGCTGACGCTGGAAAAAGGCTGCTACTTTCCTCTCTCCGTCTATTCCATGGGCCAGAAAGGAATAATTTCCGCCCCGCTTCATGATGAACCAGACCGGCTGTGCATCCCCGTCTCCGGTTCCCTGTGCCCTTCTGCGCAAGATCCACAGCACAATGCGCAGATCCTGCTGACGATGAAAGACAGCAACGGCCAGCCCTGCCCATTTGAACCACGAGTAATACTGCAAAATGTCCTGGCCCGTTTCCACCAGCACGGGCTATTCCCGGTGATTGCCCCGGAAATTGAGTTCTATCTGACGGGCAGAGAAACTCAGGATCCACAGAATCAGGGCTGCTTTCATATGGATACCTCGACAGCACACGCAGCGCTGTTTGACGAGCTGGAACAGCTAGCTCAACTTCAACGCATCCCTCTGACCGGGATCGTGGCAGAAGCTGAACCCGGCCAGTTCGAGTTAAACCTGAAGCATAGCCATCGTGTCGTTGAAGTATGTGATAACGTGCTGGCACTACGACGTCTGACCCGACACGTGGCTGAACAGCATGGCCTGCAGGCCAGTTTTATGGCAAAACCGTTCAGTCAGCAGTCCGGCAGCGGCCTGCATTTCCACTTCAGTCTGAACGATAGCCACGGCAAAAACGTCTTTGCCTCACCAGGGAATGAGCTTAATAGCATGATGCGTTTATGCATCGCGGGCCAGCTTGCACTGATGCCTGCCTCCATCGCCGTGATTGCTCCGGGCGTCAACGCGTTTCGCCGCCTGCGTAAAAACCTGACAGAACCCTTATTTAACTCCTGGGGTTATAACACCCGCTCCGCTGCACTGCGCATTCCCTGCTCGGATGAGAACAACTGTCGTATTGAGTACCGACTGGCCGGGGCCGATGCGAATCCATATCTGGTGGCAGCCACCATCCTGACCGGTATGCTGTACGGGCTGGAAAACATCGACGAAGAAGATTTACCAGAACCGCAGCAGGATGACCCGGTTCTGCCGCTGTTTCAGCAGGAAGCCATTGAGACATTTGCCCGCTGTCAGTATCTCACCAACAGCCTGGGCGAGGCTTTTTCCGAACAGTGGATCGCCTGCAAGCTTGCTGAACTCGACTGGTTTGAGAGCATCGTGACCAAAGAAGAGTCGAATCTGGCGTGAGGAATAAAAAAGCCCGCTCAATGAGCGGGCCGGGTGACGCAAAAAGGCATTATTTTTTACGTGCGTACTTCAGGGAATCCAGCGCAACCGCGAAGATAATGATGGCGCCTTTGATGATGTACTGCCAGTACGGGTTCACACCGATGTAGGTCAGACCGTAGTTGATCACGGTGAAGATAATCACACCGGTCACCACGCCGAGCACAGTACCCACGCCGCCGCTGAAGGAGACGCCACCCACCACACAGGCTGCGATCGCATCCAACTCATACATGAAACCGAGGTTGTTGGTTGCAGAGCCGATACGGCCCGCTTCCAGCATCCCGCCGAAGGCGTAGAACACACCAGACAGGGCATAGATGATGAGCAGGTTCAGAGCAACGTTTACGCCGGAGACTTTCGCCGCTTCCGGGTTACCGCCGATAGCGAAGATGTTCTTACCGAAACGGGTTTTGTTCCACAGGATCCAGACGAAGGCCACCGCAATCAGCGCATAGAAGGTGATATACGACAGGCGAAAGCTGCCCAGCGCGATAAACCCTTGCGTAAAGGTCGAGAAGCCGCTGTCGAAACCAGAAATTGGAGACGCACCGACGAAGTCGTAGTACAGGGAGTTGATACCGTAAACGATGATCATCGTACCTAACGTGGTGATGAATGGCGTCACGTTCAGATAAGCGATAATGATGCCGTTAATCAGACCAATCACCGCGCCAATGGCACAGACAATCAGGATCACCACGAAAATCGGCATGGTTGCCATTTCCGGGAACACCTTGTTGGCGTTTTCCATCGACTGCAACAGGGTGGCTGCAATAACCGCAGCAAGGCCAACCTGACGCCCTGCGGAAAGGTCAGTACCCTGGGTCACAATCAGCCCCGCCACGCCCAACGCGATGATAATACGCACGGATGACTGGGTCAGAATGTTACTCAGGTTCAGCAGACTTAAGAACGTAGGGTCCTGGAAAATGATGATAGCCAGCAGGACTAAAAGAACAACGTAAATACCGCCTTCTTTCAGGTAAGTGAGAAAACTTTTTTTATTTAACGCACTCATGAGGAGCCCCTGATCTTAAAGGTGCAAAGACGCTAAACGCAAAATTTCGTTTTGCGTTGTCGTTTTGGTGTCAACAATACCGGCAACGAGACCATTGCTCATAACCAGAATACGGTCTGTGATCCCTAACAATTCCGGCATTTCGGAAGAAATAATAATGATCCCTTTATTCTTTTTCGCCAGTTCAGCAATCAGTTGATAAATTTCGAATTTCGCACCAACGTCAATACCGCGGGTCGGTTCATCCAGCATCAGAATTTCTGGCTGAGTTAATAACCAACGACCGATAATCACTTTCTGCTGGTTGCCGCCCGAAAGCGAACCAATTTGTGTGCGGTGGCCAGGTGTTTTAACACGCATAGAGTCAATTACCCATTGGGTATCGCTTTTCATGCGGGAGTTATCCAGCAGACCAACTTTGTTTTTATAGTTACGAATATTCGAAATTAACGAGTTAAAGTTAATATCCAGATAAGCGTAAATACCGGTAGAACGACGCTCTTCCGTCACCAGCGCAAAACCATTATTAATGGCTTCGTTGGCGTTGTGGTTATTGATTTTCTTACCATGGAGCGTAATGGTGCCTTCCGCTTTCTCACGGATACCAAACAGGGTTTCCACGATATCGGTACGTTTGGCTCCGACCAGCCCTGCGATCCCCAGAATTTCGCCTTTATGCAAGTCGAAGGAGACATCGCGAATGGATGGCTGACGCAGTGAAGTCAGGTTACGCACCTCAAGGATCACTTCACCCGGCTTGTTTTCTTTGTCCGGGAAGCGCTGGTTCAGCGAGCGGCCGACCATCATGGCGATGATCTTGTCCATGTCCAGCCCTTCGAGAGGCTGAGTGGCAATCCACTGACCGTCACGCAGGATGGTAATCTCATCACAGAGCTGGAAGATCTCTTCCATTTTGTGGGAGATATACACAATGCCGCAGCCGCGATCTTTAAGTTTACGAATAATGGTAAAAAGGTGGTTAACCTCTTTTTCCGTTAATGACGATGTCGGTTCGTCCATGATGACGATTTTTGCATCATAGGAGAACGCTTTGGCAATTTCGATCATCTGCATTTGAGATACAGATAATGTCCCTACGCGGGCGCGCGGATCAATATCAATATCCAGCTCATCGAAAATCGCTTTGGTGTCGCGGTACATTTTGTCCTGATCGACAAAGACACCTTTGGTTGGATAACGACCCAACCACATGTTATCCATCACTGAACGCTGCAGCACCAGGTTTAATTCCTGGTGAACCATCGAGATACCGTTTTCCAGTGCTTCTTTTGCTGAATGGAAATCGATCTCTTTCCCCTGAAAAAGAATACTGCCAGAATCTTTTTGATAGATCCCAAAAAGACATTTTAATAATGTTGATTTACCTGCACCGTTCTCTCCCATCAAAGCATGAATAGAGTGAGGACGAACTTTTAAATTAACATTATCGAGTGCCTTAACACCGGGAAATGACTTGTTGATACCGTTCATTTCCAACAAGTATTCACCGGACGACTGAGTAGTTGTGCTGACCATAATTATACCTTGTTGGCCTCGCATATCGCGTTATAAAAGGGCGCAACAAGTTGCGCCCAGTGAAGACAGTACTAATTACTTATTTACCGATAAACTCAGCCAGGTTGGACTGGTCTACGCCCACGTAAGGTACGCGAACGATTTTGTTTTCAATCTTCCAGTTGGTGCCATCAGCAGCGCCTTTACCGTCGGCCAGGTTTTTCGCCAGATCGAAGGTTGCTTTCGCCTGGTTGTTGGCATCGTTCAGAACGGTACCGGCCATTGCACCCGATTTAACCAGTGCCAGTGCTTCTGGCAGCGCATCCACACCGAATACAGGAATGGAAGATTTGTTGTGTGCTTTCAGCGCTTCTACTGCACCCATTGCCATCGCATCGTTGTTGGCGATAACCACTTCGATTTTGTTAGCATTCGGGCCAGACAGCCACGCGTCCATCTTATCTTTCGCCTGAGCGGTATCCCACATTGCGGTATCTAACGCCAGCTGCTGGGTTTTCAGGCCTTTATCGTTCAGCTCTTTAATAACGTAAGTGGTACGGGCTTCAGCATCCGGATGGCCTGGTTCGCCTTTCAACAGAACGAACTGGATCTGACCGTCTTTGTTCAGGTCCCAGTTCGGGTTCGCCGCCCAGTGTTTAGCGATCAGATCGCCCTGAATAATGCCGGACTCTTTGGAGTCAGTACCGACGTAATACGCTTTGTCATAGCTGTCCAGCGCTTTACGGGAAGGTTCTTTGTTGAAGAAGACGATTGGCACATTCTGGCCGCGCGCTTTTTCGATAACTGTGCCTGCTGCAGCCGGGTCAACCAGGTTGATTGCCAGCGCTTTCACGCCTTTAGCCAGCAGAACGTCGATCTGGTCGTTCTGTTTGGACTGGTCGTTCTGGGAGTCATTCATCAGCAGCTGAACATCTGGCGCTGCTTTCGCATCTTTCTCGATCGCTTTACGCACAACAGACATGAAGTTGTCGTCGTATTTATAGATGGTCACACCAATACGGGTATCCGCAGCGTGCGCTGCTGCACCAAAAAGCATGCTTGCCATTACAGCAGACAGGGTCAACACCTTCTTATTCATGGTATCTCCGGTTTTTTTTATGCAGGGTAGTTCTTGTGAATAACGATCGGCAGGCGGGTGTTAATAAAACGTTACTGACCGCCGAAGTTCACTTATAAAATTTCTATCTTCCGTGTTCGGTAACGCTCCAGAAATGCGTTTTATTCGTTGTTTGCGGCACATTGGCTATAGTGAAAGTGAATAATCACTGTTACATAGCGTTTCAGCCCCTAAAACGCTGACATCATAGTCAGCGCCTTGTTAAGATACTGTGAATTTACTCACAGATTGAAAACGGTTACATCAGCTCATGTAATCAGTTAGTGATCGGAACCACAATTTGCCGAGCGGCGACAGAATGACGGCGAACTAAAGTCGGCATAAAACAGTGGGTTGCCCCTTGATCCAGCAGCCCTGCCGCCCCTTGTAACGCCAGCTCAGTCGCCAGTTTCGCCATAGAGGCAATGGGGTAGCGCACCGTTGTCAGCTGCGGGTCGGTGTAACGGGCAATTGGAATATCATCAAAACCAATGAGTGATAAATGCTGTGGCACCGCAATGCCGTTATCTTTCAGCGCCGTCAGGGCGCCTGCCGCCATGCTGTCGTTATAGGCAAACACCGCAGACAGCTGCAAATTACGGCCCAGTAGCTCCACCATCGCCGCTTCACCGCCCTGCATGTCCGGCGTGCCGGTTCCCACCCAGCTCTCGGATGGCGTAATGCCGTGCTCTTTCAGGGCGTTCTGCCACCCCTCGCGCCGCAGATCGTCATCTTCAATATGATGGCTGGAGGCCAGATAACCGACCCGCTGATGTCCGTTGTTGATGAGCATTTTCGTGGCCATCATGGCGCCGCTGACGTTATCCAGCCCGACGCAGCGGTGGGCATAGCCGGGGACGATGCGGTTGATCAGCACCATACCCGGGATCTGCTCCATCAATCCGGTTAGCTCTTCATCGCTCAAGGCTTTTGAATGGACAATCAAGGCGTTACAGCGCTGGCGGATCAGCACTTCAATGGCATGACGTTCTTTTTCCGCCTCATGGTAGCTATTGCCGATCAGGACATATTTCTGATGCTGCTGGGCGACCATATCGACCGCTTTCACCAGTGCGCCGAAAAAGGCATCCGAAACATCCATTACCACCACGCCGATGGTGTCGCTGACCTGCGTCGCAAGCGCCTGGGCATTGGCATTTGGCCGATACCCGAGCTGAGTCACGGCTTTCATTACGGTTTCACGGGTTTCAGGGCTGACCAGCGCGCTGTTATTCAGCACGCGTGAGACGGTAGCCACAGAAACACCCGCCTGGCGGGCGACGTCACGAATGGTGATCATATTCACCATCCTTCAAAGGATTGCAGCAACTCACAGACACCCCCTGTGTTTAGCAAGGTGGCTATTCTGGCAGCGAGAGAAAGGGGACTACGTGAAGAAGCTCACACAGATGAAAACGCTTACATCCGTTTTGTTAATGATTGTGATCCAGATCGTTATCTGGATGTATTTCTTAATGATACCCCTGACGCAAGTGCGGTTAACTGACGCCACATCCACTCCAGCGGTCCCTGGCGGAAATAACGTAGCCAGATAACAGAAAACGCCAGGTTAACCACCCAGACCGGAATAACAAACGCCAGCAGCGCCAGGCGGTCGAATTTCATAAACAGGCCAAATCGATAGAAAAGCGTGGTGCATATCAAGGTCTGCAGAATGTAATTGCTCAATGCCATACGGCCCACGCAGGCGATGGCGCTGACGATCCACAGGCGGGAAAGCGTCGGCCAGAAACCATAGATCAGCGCCGCATAGCCGATGGTCTGGAACGGTGCGCTCACTTCGCGCGGCACCTGAAGGAGGAACGCACACCAGCGGTAATCCCAGTGGAGGTGCCACTGCGCAATCACCGCCGGGAGGTTAATCAGCACGCCGAGCAGGACCAGCCCGGTGCCCGTGCGGCGATAGTGGCGCAGGCTAAATTCGCCTTTCAGCCAGCCGGTGCGCATCAGTGACGCGCCCATCAGCATCATACCCGCCAGCTGCCAGCCATATTGCGCTCCCAGCGCAAGCAGATTATCACCCAACATATCCGCACGGTTGCTTATCGCCTCCGTGCCACCTTTCAGCTTCCAGTATTGCTCGTACTGGAGGTTAGCGGCATCCGGGATCCAGGAACGGTTTGTCGCTTCGCCAGAGATCATCCCCAGGAGTAAAAGTACCCCAAGCCCCATGACATAGAGCATCACGCCGGTGTTAAACAGGCTTTTTACGCTGTGCGCATCGCGAATCAGACGCCAGCAAATGAGCCCGACTAACCCATACGCAAGAAGAATATCGCCGTCCCAGAAGAACAGGCCGTGGATAAACCCGAGCAGAACCAGCAGCGTCAGGCGCGACTGGATCCAGCGCGTACCGCGTTTAAGGAGCAGTTGCAGACCAGCGCCAAACAGCAGGGCAAACAGGGTGAGGAATTTAACCTGTGCAAAGAGATCGAGGATTGCCCACGTCCAGGCATCGCTGCGCGTGATGTCGCCATACCAGGCTGGGTTGAGATAAGCCGCCTTCGGCAGACCGAAGGCGCTGATATTAAGCAGCAGGATACCGAGAATGGCGACGCCGCGAACAAAATCGAGCGTGACGTTTCGCTCCATGGTCCCTGCCCTGTAAGACTTAGTTGTGGTGACGCACTGCGCGCAGGAACTCCTGGCGGGTGTTCTGGCTCGATTTAAACAGACCGCCCAGCGACGTGGTGGTGGTCGCACTGGTCGCATCACGCACGCCGCGCGCTTTCACGCAGTAGTGAACCGCGTCGATAGAGACAGCCACGTTATTGGTGCCCAGCAGCGTTTGCAGCGCGGTCAGGATCTGCTGCGTCAGACGCTCCTGTACCTGTGGACGCTGAGCAAAGAATTGCACGATGCGGTTAATCTTCGACAGACCAATCACCGTATCTTTTGGGATATACGCCACGGTTGCTTTACCGTCGATAGTCACGAAGTGGTGTTCACAGGTGCTGGTCAGCGTGATGTCACGTACCGTTACCATCTCATCCACTTTCATTTTATTTTCGATGACGGTGATTTTCGGGAAGTTGGCGTAATCCAGACCTGAGAAAATTTCGTCGACGTACATTTTTGCGATGCGGTGCGGCGTCTCCATCAGGCTGTCGTCGCTCAGATCGAGATTCAGCAGCTCCATGATCTCGGTCATATGACCGGCAATCAGACGCTTGCGGGTTTCATTGTCCAATTCCTGAACGGGTGGACGCAGCGGCGTTTCAAGACCGCGCGCAACCAGGGCTTCGTGGACCAGGGCAGCTTCTTTACTGAGTGATGACATTTTGTTCTCCTGCAGGTGTGGCGTCTTTTGCCCTCGTTGTGGCAAAAGTATGCGCTCATTGTGCGTGAGGCCGCGCACATAATCCAGTATTCACGACGATAATTATTGCAATTGCTGTTGCCTTTCAGCGTGACGGTTCCAGACCAGAGCACCACCAACAAACAACGCGATACCCGCCAGCCCCAGCGCAGGCTCAAGCCGATGGGTAAGCCAGGTCGATAACGCTGAGGTCATCGGACCAATCAACTGGCCAATGGCATACCCGGTGGTGAGCAGGCCGGCCATATAACGCGTGTGGTTTGGTGCCAGCTCGCGACCGTATAAAAGAGAGAGCTGCACGGCACACAAAAAGCCGCCGCCGACCAGCAATCCCCCCGTCAGCAACCCGCCAATCCCCGGCAGCAGCCAGGCCGCCAGCACACCAGCGCCTTGCAACCACAGCACAATAGCCAGCCTGCGGTTAGCCGTTGAGGTGTGGCGTAAAAGAATGCTAAGCGCAATGCCCACCACGGCAGCGATACCAAAAATCGGCCAGACAAACTGGGCAAACAGGCTGCCAGGAAAACGCACTGCCGCCATTTGCGATAAAAAGGTTGCCGGAAGAATATAGCCAAATCCGGCCAGGCTATAGCTCCAGACCAGGCGCTTTAAATCCGCCGTCAGCACCAGCGGCTCTGGCGCGGTGCCGGGTCGATGGAGCTGCCCGGATCGCGGCAGGTAGCGCGCCACCAGGGCAATCAGCACCAGCGCCAGCACGCCGTAGATTTGCCATGCTGCCCCGGCCGACAGGGATTTCGCCTGGATATAGACAGCGAGCAGCCCGCTCAGGGCAATACCCGCGCCTGGGCCGGCAAACACGGCAGCACTCATGCCCGGTTTGCCCAACTGCCCCAGACGTTCATTTGTCCACGCCGCAATCAGCACCATAGACCAGCCGCTCATGCAGCCAATCACAAAGCGCAGCAGTCCGTGCACGATGGCGTTATCCGCCGCGGCGGAGAGCAGCGTCAACGCAACCGCACCGGTGATACCAAGCCAAAGGCGTGTTTCAACGAAGCGATGCGCACGCATTGCATCCCATGCGCCCACCAGATAGCCCAGATAATTCATCGCCGCCACCAGGCCCGCACTGGTTAGCGTGAGCTGCCCGGCGGCAATCATCAATGGAACCTGAGGTGTAAAAGCAAAACGCCCTATCCCCATCGCCACCACCAGAACGACAAACCCACTGAGCGCAATACGCAGCGCCATGACCGCTCCAATTGTTAAAAAAAAGTAAATTTATGATGCAGCATCTTGTCGTCTGGCGAAAGTGAAAGTTACTCACAGGTCAATGAAAAGGCTGTATTATGGTTTTTATGAATACGCATTCTCATTAAGGAGCCTTGCATGGAACTGCTCGAAGAGCACCGTTGTTTTGAAGGTCGACAGCAGCGCTGGCGGCACGACTCCAGCGTCCTGAACTGTGCCATGACGTTCAGCATTTTCCTGCCGCCGACGGAAAATCCGCCGGTTTTGTTCTGGCTTTCAGGCCTGACCTGCAACGACGAAAACTTCACCACTAAAGCAGGTGCACAACGCATTGCAGCTGAGCTCGGTATTGCGCTGGTGATGCCTGATACAAGCCCGCGTGGGGATGATGTGGCTGACGATGCAGGATACGACCTGGGTAAAGGTGCCGGATTCTATCTGAACGCGACTGAACAACCCTGGGCAAACCATTACCGCATGTATGATTACATTCGTGACGAGCTGCCCGCGCTGATTCAGGCTGAGTTTGCCGTAAGCAACCGTTGCGCCATCAGCGGACATTCCATGGGTGGACACGGAGCGCTGATAATGGCGCTGAAAAACCCGGGGAAATACGTCAGTGTGTCGGCATTCGCACCAATTGTGAACCCGACTCAGGTGCCGTGGGGCCAGAAAGCCTTCGCAAATTATCTGGGTGATGATGCGAAAAAGTGGCAGGCGTGGGATAGCTGCGCACTGATGCTGGCCAGCAAGCCCGAAGACGCAATTCCAACGCTTATCGATCAGGGTGATGCCGATCAGTTCCTCGCCGGCCAGCTGCAGCCTGCGGTACTGGCAGAAGCCGCACGCCAGAAGGACTGGCCGCTGACGCTACGCATTCAGCCGGGATATGACCACAGTTATTACTTCATCGCATCCTTTATTGAGGATCATCTCCGCTTCCATGCGGAGCACTTGTTTGGGTAAGTGCGGCTGCGTGCGCTCTGATACCCTCACCCTGGCCCTCTCCCGGTGGGAGAGGGAACAAACACTAAAAACGGCAACTTACGTTGCCGTTTCGCTTTTACCCTGGCTTTATCAGAACTTATAATCCACACCGACAAAGTAGCGACGGCCATCTTCCGTGTAGCTGTAATCGTCACGGCTCAGGTCTTTATCCAGCAAGTTCTGTACACCCGCGCGCAGCTTCACGCTTTTCGTGGCCTGCCACGCCGCACCCGTATTCCAGATCACATAGCCACCTGGCGTTGGTGCACTGCTGGTCAGCGCGCGCTTCTCACCGGTGTAGTTACCCTGGACATAGAACGACCAGTCCTGGGTAGCTTTCCAGTCAACGGTTCCGTTGGCAGTGTGGAACGGCAGATCGGACAGCGGTTTGTTGCCGCCATTGCTGATGTCACGACCATCGTTATAGGTGTAGTTCAGCGTCACTTTCCAGTCTTCCGCCAGCGGGAATTTCAGCTCGGTCTCCACCCCACGGATGCGCGCCTTGTTGACGTTGTAATAACGGAAAATAGGCTCACCGTCCGCATTCAGACCAACGTAGTTAGGGTAGCTCTGCGCCTGTTTAACATTGGCTGTACGGCTGATACTGATGCGGTCATCCACATTATTCTGGAAGGTGGTGACGCTAGCCTGTACGCCCTCTAACCAGCCCTCTTCCCCGCTGTAGTAAAGACCGAATTCGAAGCTCTCGCTGGTTTCAGGTTTCAGATCCGGGTTACCGACAATCTCACAGGCACCGCGGCACGAGCCGGTGACCCAGTCCGGGCTGAGCTGCAGCAGCGACGGCGCTTTAAACGCTGTTGCCCAGCCCCCTTTCACCGTTACGGTATCGGTCGCGTTGTAGACCAGGTATGCACGCGGGCTCCAGTGGTCACCGTAGGTGTCATGGTCGTCCATACGGATGCCGGTGGTCAGCGCCAGGGGTTCAAAGAGACGCCACTCATCTTCAAGGAACAGGGCATACTGGCTTGCTGACGTACTGCTGCTGGAGCCCCCCGTCAGGTTGACCGGATCTTTCAGCTTATCGTGACGCCACTCGCCACCGAAGGTCAGTAGCTGGTTAATTTCGCCAAGAGGCAGCACATATTTCCCGTCCACCGCGTTGCTCTCGGAGGTGATCGGATTGCTGTTGCCCGGGTTTTTGTTATCCACCTTCTCGCCGTAAACCTTCAGCTCGCTGCTGCCGACCCCCCAACGACCATTGTGGCTCAGGGAGTAGTTCTGACGCTCAAGGCGGTTTTTGTCGAGGGAATCTGAGTCACGATCCTGACGGTCGAAACCGTAGCCCGCCGTAAAATCGTGATTTTCAGACGGTGTCCAGGCGAACTCCACATTGGCATCGCGGCTGGTAAAGCCCTCAATGCGCGGTGTTTCACCGCTCGCCGTGGTAGAGGATTTCTGCTGACCGTCTTTCTCACGCTTCGCGAGGCTACCGTAGGCTTTCAGGCCCAGCAGGCCATCCACCAGCGGACCACTGGTATAGAACTGGCCGTTATACGTGTCTCCACGATCGCGATGTTCCTGAATCGTTGAATCGGCGCTCAGAGTGCCCGTCCATTTCTGCCCGATTTTTTTGGTGATAATGTTCACCACGCCGCCCAGCGCATCGGAGCCATAAAGAGAAGACATCGGTCCGCGCACCACCTCGATGCGTTCGATGGCGTCAACCGGCACCCAGTTGAGATCGAAATCATTATGGCGGAATACGGCGTTGCGGGAGTTGACGCGCTTGCCGTCGATCAGGATTAACGTGTAGCTGCTGTCCAGTCCGCGAATACTTACCCCTTTACGGTTGTCCCCTTCGCTCGTGAGCTGAACGCCCGGCACATCCCGTAATACATCTTTCAGATTCTGAACGGGTTTGCGCTGCAAATCTTCCTGGGTAATCACGCTGATGCTTGCCGGTGCGTCTTTCAGGTTTTGCTCGGTCGCGGAGGCTGTGACAACCATTGTGTCGCCGGATTCCGCTGCGATACCAGGCAGGGCCAGGGACATTGCGGACGCACAAAGTCCTCCCCTGACGAAGGGATTCAACCTAAACATTCCATATCTCCATGAGGTAAATACAACTAAATCAAATCATCATTGCTCACAGCGTCTTCCATGCCGCCCACATCTGCGGTGGGTCGGTGACATGCTTATTTTTGATAACGATAAAGCAAACGATAATTATTATCAATTAAATTGTTAAGAAATATATCTTTGTTTCAACGTGCGGGAATAAAAAGCCCGCTCGAATGAGCGGGCTGAAAGAGAGGATCTGCGGTTATTTTTTAAATCGTTCCGGGAATTCCATTTCACTGTAGCGAACGAAGTGTGTTCCTTTCGTCAGTTTGTAGCCAAACCAGATTACCAGGAACAGCGGAATACCAATGTAGGTTGCCGTAACGGCGCCCCAGTCAATGGTGTCCGCCAGGAACGCTTCATAGTTCTGTCCCAGGGTAATAATCAGGCACAGAATGAAGGCGAAAATGGGACCCAGCGGGAAAAACCCTGAGCGATACGGCAGGTCGTTAATATCGTGCCCCTGCTTGACGTAACCACGGCGGAAACGGTAGTGGCTAATGGCAATCCCAAGCCAGGCGATAAAGCCCGTCATCCCTGAGGTGTTAAGCAGCCACAGATATACCGTCTGGTTGCCAAACATAGAGGTCAGGAAGCACAGACCGGCAATCACCGTTGTGGCATACAGGGCGTTACGAGGAACACCGCCACGGGACAATTTTGAGAAAATACGCGGGGCTTTACCGTCACATGCCAAGGTATAGAGCATACGAGTCGATGCGTACATACCGGAGTTACCGGCTGAAAGTACTGCAGTCAGGATTACGGCATTCATCACTGCCGCTGCAGAAAGCAGACCGGCATGCTGGAAGACCAGCGTGAACGGGCTGACGCTGATGTCTTTCACATCATTACGCAGCAGGCTCGGATCGGTATACGGAATGATCAGGCTGATAATCAGGATAGCGAACACATAGAACAGCAGGATACGCCAGAAAACCTGACGGACTGCACGCGGAATATTTTTCTCCGGGTTCTCTGATTCACCCGCAGCGATACCAATCAACTCAGTACCCTGGAAGGAGAAGCCGACGATCATTGCCACGCCGATCATGGCCGAGAACCCACCGGCAAACGGTGCATCGCCTATCGTCCAGTTACTCCACCCGGCCGGTTCTGCGCCTTTGAAAATACCAACGATCATCGCCACACCGACGACGATAAAGATGATGACGGTTGCCACTTTGATCAAAGAGAACCAGTATTCCGCTTCGCCAAAACCACGAACAGAGATGTAGTTCAGCAGGAAGATGACGGCCAGGAACAGAGCACTCCAGATCCAGCCCGGCGTATCCGGGAACCACCAGTTCATCACCAGCTGTGCAGCAACCAGGTCAACGGCAATCGTTACGGCCCAGTTGTACCAATAGTTCCAGCCCAGCGCGAAGCCAAAGCCTTCTTCAACGTATTGTTGACCATAGGTCGAAAACGAACCGGATACCGGCATGTACGCGGCCAGTTCGCCCAGACTGGTCATCAGGAAGTAAACCATCAGGCCAATCAGGATATAAGAGAAAAGTGCCCCACCCGGGCCTGCTGCCGAAATTGTTGCGCCAGACGCAACGAAAAGACCTGTACCGATGGAACCGCCGATAGCGATCATCGTCAGGTGACGCGCCTTCAGTTCACGACGTAGCGTGGGCGCTTCTGTGGTTTTAATTTCTGAAACCATGTGAAAATGCTGTCCATTTAATAAATGAGGCGCGATTGTAGCAGACGATCCGCGTTCCTTCCGGCAGAAATAGGCAGTTATAAGAGAGCTTCATGACTCGGCCAGGATTATAAGCAAAGCAGAAATCGGGTCTTTCCCCTATCTCCATTGGGGTGAGGGGACGATTACATCTCGCAGTAGCGCAGAAAACGCTGCAAAGAGCTGGAAAGATGCTTCTGCCGATGATGGATACACCAGAGTGTGCGCACCAGTTTCGGCAGTGGAACGGGGACTTCGACCAGCGAGCCCGTCTCAAGCTGCTCGGCAATGACCCGCCGGGAAAGGCAGCTAATACCTAAACCATGACGTACTGCATGTTTAATCGCCTCGGAGTTCCCCAGCTCCATCCCTAACTGGAAATGCGGCAGATGGGAAAGCAGCAGATAATCGACAATTTCACGCGTGCCAGAGCCCTGTTCACGCAGTATCCACTGCGCCTGTGCCAGTCTTTCCAGCGTGACTTCGCCCTGTAGCAAAGGCGAGGCCGGAGAAGCGAACACCACCAGTTCATCTTCCAGCCAGGGTTCAGCAATGATATCGACGTTGTGGCAGGGTCCTTCGATAAGACCGATATCCACACGAAAATCGATCACTGCGTTGATGACATCCTGGCTATTGCCAACGCTCATCTCCAGCGGCAGGGTCGGAAAATCCCGGCGGTAGCGGGCAATCACTTCCGGAAGGATGTAGTTCCCAATCGTACTACTGGCAAACACGCGGATCGCACCGTTGTCTTCACGGAACAGCTGTTCGATTTCGGTAGCCTGTTCAAGCAATGCCAAAGCACGCGGGTAGAGCAGACGACCATGTTCGTTGACGACTAAGCGCTTCCCTACCCTGTCGAAAAGCTGAACGCCTAGCTGTCCTTCGAGATCGGTCAATGCCGCGCTGACCGCAGATTGAGAGAGGGCCAGCATCTGCGAGGCCTGCGTCGTCGACCCACTCTTCAGCACTTCGGCGAAAACTTCCAGCTGACGCAATGTAATGTGCATGGTTGCTTACCACTTATATAGATTAATTATAAGTATATAATCAATTTTATTTTTAAACCAGAGAGATGTAGTCTTTAGCCAGACAAAGGAGAAGGTTATGTCAGAACTCACCTTACAGCATCATCGTACATTGTGGCACTTCGTGCCGGGTCTTGCGCTCAGCGCAGTGATAACCGGCGTCGCGTTATGGGGCGGCAGCATTCCAGCCATCGCTGGAGCAGGCTTTAGCGCCTTAACACTGGCGATATTGCTCGGCATGGTCGTGGGAAATACCGTTTACCCACGCATCTGGAAATCGTGCGATGGCGGCGTGATTTTTGCCAAACAGCACCTGCTGCGCCTCGGGATTATTCTTTACGGTTTTCGTCTTACCTTTTCGCAGATCGCCGATGTCGGCGTCAGCGGGATTGCTATCGATGTCCTGACCCTGACCAGCACCTTTTTACTGGCCTGTTTTATTGGTCAGAAAGTCTTTGGTCTGGATAAGCAAACCAGCTGGTTAATCGGTGCAGGGAGCAGTATTTGTGGTGCAGCAGCGGTGCTGGCAACAGAGCCTGTCGCTAAAGCTGAATCCAGTAAAGTGACAGTTGCAGTGGCGACGGTGGTGATTTTCGGTACGCTGGCGATTTTCCTCTATCCGGCTATGTATCCACTGGTGGCCCACTGGTTTAGCCCGGAAACCTATGGCATCTATATCGGCTCGACCGTGCATGAAGTCGCGCAGGTGGTGGCAGCGGGTCACGCCATTAGCCCGGATGCAGAAAACGCGGCGGTAATTGCCAAAATGCTGCGCGTGATGATGCTGGCGCCCTTCCTGATTTTCCTGGCAGCACGGGTAAAACAGCTGGCTCCAGCGGGCAGTAATCAGAAAAGCAAAATTACCATTCCGTGGTTTGCGATCCTGTTCATCGTGGTGGCAATTTTTAACTCCTTCCACCTCCTGCCCAAAGCGGTAGTGGATATGCTGGTGACGCTGGATACCGTTCTGTTGGCGATGGCGATGGCGGCGTTGGGTGTGACAACTCACGTCAGCGCGCTGAAAAAGGCCGGTGCAAAACCGCTGCTGATGGCGCTGGTACTCTTTGTCTGGCTGATAGTCGGCGGGGGTGCGATTAACCTTGTGGTCCATAGCCTGATGGCATAAACCACTACATCCTTCTCCTGTTAACCCGCTATCATAAGCATTTCGGGTTAACAGGAGTCCCTTTATGAAATATGTTGGAGCGCACGTTAGCGCTGCCGGTGGCCTTGCGAATGCCGCCATTCGCGCCGCCGAAATCGAGGCGACCGCTTTCGCCCTGTTCACCAAAAATCAGCGCCAGTGGCGCGCCGCACCGCTCACCGCTGACGTGATTGATGATTTCAAAGCCGCCTGCGAGAAGTATCATTACGGGCCGGGCCAAATCCTTCCCCACGACAGCTATCTGATAAACCTCGGCCATCCGGTTGAAGAGGCACTGGAAAAATCCCGCGAGGCGTTTCTTGATGAAGTCCAGCGCTGCGAACAGCTTGGGTTGACGCTGCTGAACTTCCATCCAGGCAGTCATCTGATGCAAATTGATGAAGATGCCTGTCTGGCGCGCATTGCCGAATCCATTAACATCACGCTGGATAAAACCAAAGGTGTCACCGCGGTAATTGAGAACACAGCCGGTCAGGGTAGCAACCTCGGCTTTAAGTTCGAACATCTGGCGGCGATTATCGACGGTGTTGAGGATAAAACCCGTGTCGGCGTGTGTATTGATACCTGCCATGCCTTTGCGGCCGGCTACGATCTGCGCACAACCGAGGCAACGAAAAACACGTTTGATGAGTTCGAGCGCATAGTTGGCTTTAAGTACCTGCGCGGAATGCACTTAAACGATGCGAAAAGCGCTTTTGGCAGCCGCGTTGACCGCCACCACAGCCTTGGCGAAGGCAATATTGGTCATGATGCGTTTCGCTTTATCATGCAGGACGCCCGCTTCGACGGCATTCCGATGGTGCTTGAAACCATCAACCCCGATATCTGGGCAGAAGAGATTGCCTGGTTGAAGGCGCAGCAGACCGCTGAACAAATGGCATAAAAAAAGCCGGGTTGCATTTGCACCCGGCTTTTTTGTTGTTTACTACTTAGGCTGCTTTCGCGACCACTTCCGCTTCCGGACGTTTCAGCACGGCGTAAGACAAACCCGCCACCAGCGTACCGGCAACAATCGCCATCAGGTACCCCAGAACCGGGGTGATAGCGCCTGGGATCAGCAGAACAAACAGACCACCGTGTGGAGCCATCAGTTTTGCGCCAATCGCCATCGAGATTGCACCTGTCACGGCACCACCCACGATACAGCACGGTAATACACGCATTGGGTCGCGCGCCGCGAACGGAATCGCCCCTTCGGTGATGAAGCACAGACCCAGGACCAGTGCCGCTTTGCCGCCTTCCTGCTGCGCTTTGTCAAACTTACGGCGGGCAACAATCGTCGCCAGACCGAGAGCCAGAGGAGGCACCATACCTGCCGCCATGATGGCTGCCATTGGCGCGTAGGTCTGGGTACTCAACAGGCCAACACCAAAGGCGTAGGCCGCTTTGTTCACTGGGCCACCCATGTCGGTACACATCATGCCACCGAGGATTGCACCCAGCAGGACCGCATTGGCGGTACCCATGGTTTGCAGCCAGTGGGTCAGACCCGCCAGAATACCCGCAACCGGTTTACCAATCAGGTAAATCATCGCCAGACCGACCACCAGGCTGGAAATCAGCGGGATGATCAGAATCGGTTTCAGCGCTTCCATACTCTGTGGCAGCTTGAGCTTCGAGCTGATCAGCTTCGCAACGTAACCGGCCAGGAAGCCCGCGATAATACCGCCGATAAAACCAGAACCCGTGCTCACCGCCAACATACCGCCGATAAGACCTGGCGTCAGACCCGGACGGTCAGCGATGGAGAAGGCGATAAAGCCCGCCAGCACAGGCACCATCAGCGCGAACGCAGAACCCCCACCAATCTGCATTAATGCAGCTGCCAGCGTCCCCTGCTCTTTAAATGCGGTGATACCAAACGCGAATGACAGCGCGATACACAGACCACCCGCAACCACCATCGGCAGCATGTAAGAAACACCGGTCAGCAGGTGGCGATAAGCGCCTGCTGACTCTTTCTTACCTTCAGTCGCACTTTGACTGGTGCCCGTTGCCTGATACGGCTTCGCTTCAACCAGCGCTTTATCAAACTCCTGAGCGGTCTTTTTCAGTGCCAGACCTGTCGAAGTGCGGTACATCGGCTTACCGGCAAATTTCGCCAGATCCACTTCGATGTCTGCCGCCACAATCACCAGATCGGCCTCAGCCACTTCTTCTGGGGTGATGGCATTGCCGGCGCCCACGGAGCCGCGCGTTTCAACTTTTACCCACCAGCCGCGTTTTTTCGCTTCGGTTTCAATGGCTTCAGCCGCCATAAAGGTATGAGCTACCCCTGTAGGACAGGCCGTCACCGCAACAATGCGTTTTGGTCCAGAAGCCGCAACCGGTGCCGCAGCAACAGGGGCGCTGTAAACAGACGCGTGACCTTTCGCTTCGCTCAGGAACAGTTCCGGGTGTGCCACCGCACGATTAATATCGCCCAGCCAGACATTTTTGCCATTAAGCGCACTGTCAGCCGGGATTTTATCGCCCAGAACAATGACCAGTTCGGCATCGCCCGGGTTATCAATCATCTCGAGATGTGCTTTGTTCGCCGCCGCTCCCAGCAAGGTCTTCGCCATATAGGCGCGAGCCTGTCCGAGACCGGAGTCAATGATCAGCAGCGTTTTCATTATTCCTCTCCTGCTGTTAGTTAAAAGGTTTTAAGTCAACGCGCGCCATCATCGCGGCTAACTGGGTACGATCGGTAATACCGACATTGCTCTGGCTTACGGCCAGGGCAGCAACGGCGGTGGCAAGACGTAAAGTATGTTCACTGGATTCACGCATCAGCAGACCATAAATCAGGCCGCCAACCATGGAATCCCCTGCACCGACGGTGCTGACAACATCGACCGACGGCGGTTTGGCGATCCATTCGCCAGAAGCGTTAACCCACAACGCTCCTTCTGCACCAAGAGAGATAACTACGTGGGCGATACCCTGCTCGCGCAGTGCATGGGCAGCATCAATCACATCTTTTAATTCTGGCAGCTTACGACCGGCCCAGATCTCCAGTTCGCGGCGATTAGGCTTCACCAGCCACGGTGACGCTTTCAGTCCCGCGACCAGTGCATCACGGCTACTGTCAAAAATAATGCATGGACACTGGCTGCGCAGGCGCGTCATCCAGTCGGTAAATGCTTCCGGACTGACGCCGGACGGCAAACTACCGCTGACGCACACCATGTCGAACTGACCAAGCCAGGTCAGAGAGTCGTTAACAAAACGCTCCCAGTCTGACGGCGTCACTTCGAAGCCCGAGAAGTTCAGATCGGTCACTTCGCCGTCTTTCTCCGTCAGCTTGACGTTGATACGGGTGCGGCCCTGAACAACCTGAAAACGGTTGGCAATGCCCAGCTCGCTGAACAGCTGCTGGAAACCATCCTGGTTATCTTTACCGAGGAATCCACCCACGGTGACATCAATACCAAGGTCCTTGAGCACTTTCGCGACGTTAATCCCTTTACCCGCAGCATGCAGGCCAGTGGTACGCACGAGGTTTACTTCGCCGCGCTCAATCTCCGGGCAAAACCCCACCAGGTCATAAGCCGGGTTCAGCGTAATAGTCGCAACACGTCTGCTCATTATGCGCCCTCCCCCAGACCTGCCGCGATGGCGTCGCCAATCGCCTTCAGCGCCTGTTCAGCATCCGCACCCTGTGCGGTGAAACGCAGACGGTGACCTTTCTTCACGCCCAGCGCGACAACTTTCATCAGACTACGGCCGTTGGCCGGTTTACCTGTGCCATCAAGGTTGGCCACGGTGATCTCACTTTCAAATTGTTTAATGGTATTTACCAGCATGGTACCTGGACGGGCATGCAGGCCGTGTTCGTTACGCACCACGAATTCAGCGTTAAGAACATCGTCAGTCAGCGCATCATCGCTGGTCAGCAGAGCCAGCACCGTCGCCGCATCTGCGTTCAGCAGTTTTTCAGCTTTGTTATTCAGCAGCAGATCGCCCAGGCGCTTCAGCACGGAAACCGGCTGTTCATCGTTCATCGCCACGGTCAGCAGCATGGCCGCACGCTCGCCGTCGACGTCAAACGCATTTGCCGCACGACTCACGGCGATAGCGCTACGCAGGTTGCCTTCAGCACTGTCGTTCAGCCAGATACCTTGACCGAGATTCAACGGCTTATCATTGATTACGCGCGTCACAAATGTGGCATCTGCTGCACCGGCTTCTTTCAGGCGACCGGCATTCAGCGCCTGGAGTGTCACCAGATCGGAGGCAACTACATCCAGCGTCAGCGTTTCATTATCCAGTTTCAGCGCTTCACTCTGTTTTTCGCCCATCAGCAAGGCGCGCAGCTCTTCAGCAGTCGTTGCTGACTTCAGCTGTTCAGCAACGGAATCATCGCTCAGTACGTGGGTCAGCTGACGCAGCAGGCCTAAGTGTTCGTCGCTGCTGGCCGCGATACCGATGGCCACATACGCCACCTGACCGTCACCCCAGAGCACGCCCTGTGGGAACTGATAAACCTTCACCCCGGTTTTCAACACCTGGTCGCGGGTGTCGGTTGTGCCGTGCGGAATAGCAATGCCATTGCCGAGGAAGGTTGAGGTCTGCTGCTCACGCGCCAGCATGCCATTTACATAACCGTCCGCGACGTTACCTGCCTGCACAAGGGCAGCGGCAACCTGGCGAATGGCCTCTTCTTTATCCCCGGCCTGTGCGCCCGGGTGGATATCCTGAACAGATAACTGGAACATGGTTCTCCACTCCTGCTGAAATTGAATCGTTTCAGCTTTAATGAGAAAAAATGCGCTAGCCTGCTCCGTTTGCTTAAACAAGATAGCGCTGAAACGTTTCAAAAAGTCTTGCGCTTTCTGCAATGCCTTGCAAGTAAACTCGTATTTCTGATCTCAGAATTTAGAGATACAGCACATTTCTTCTTCGTTCAGCTGAATATTGCTGAAGTTCAGCAAGTCAGTTTCAGCTAAGGTCAGTCAAACCTTCTATAAGTTGAAATGCCATTTTGATTTTTCGTGGCATCATTGACCGCACCCTCTGTTTATTTAATGAGTGCCAGCGTAAACTCCGCCTCTCTCTGTCACTCGTTAATTATAAAACATGCATAACACCCCCGCGGCCACCTCGCCAAAGCCCTTTGATTTGACTTCAGCGGCGTTCCTGATTGTTGCCTTTTTTACGGGTATTGCCGGTGCGTTACAGACGCCGACGCTGAGCTTATTTCTGACCAATGAGGTTCACGCTCGTCCGGCCATGGTGGGTTTCTTTTTTACCGGAAGCGCCATCATCGGCATTCTGGTGAGTCAGTTTCTGGCGGGCCGATCCGACAGAAAAGGCGATCGTAAAAGCCTGATTGTCTTTTGCTGTCTGCTTGGGGTGCTCGCCTGCGTTCTGTTTGCATGGAACCGCAACTATTTCATTTTGCTGTTCATCGGGGTATTTCTGAGCAGCTTTGGTTCGACGGCTAACCCACAGATGTTCGCGCTTGCCCGCGAGCACGCCGACCATACCGGGCGTGAAGCGGTGATGTTCAGCTCGGTAATGCGTGCTCAGGTGTCACTGGCATGGGTGATCGGCCCCCCGCTGGCTTACGCGCTGGCGATGGGGTTTGGTTTTACGGTGATGTACCTGAGTGCGGCTGTCGCATTTGTGGTATGTGGCGCGCTGGTGTGGTTCTTTCTGCCGTCGATGCGCAAAGAGCCCAAAGTGGCGACGGGCACGCTGGAAGCCCCGCGCCGCAACCGCCGCGATGCCCTGCTTCTGTTTGTTATCTGCACCCTGATGTGGGGCACTAACAGCCTGTATATCATCAATATGCCGCTGTTTATTATTGATGAACTGCATCTGCCAGAGAAGCTGGCAGGTATCATGATGGGAACAGCGGCCGGGCTTGAGATCCCGACGATGCTCATCGCAGGCTATTACGCAAAGCGCTTCGGCAAGCGTTTTCTGATGCGTATCGCCGCCGTCGCCGGTCTGCTTTTCTATATCGGTATGCTGACGCTACATACGCCGGGGTTGTTACTGGCTTTACAGCTGCTGAACGCTATCTATATCGGCATTCTGGCCGGGATTGGCATGCTCTATTTCCAGGATCTAATGCCGGGTCAGGCAGGCTCGGCCACGACCCTTTATACTAATACCACCCGTGTGGGCTGGATTATCGCAGGCTCAATGGCGGGGGTCGTCGCAGAAATCTGGAACTATCACACGGTGTTCTGGATTGCGCTGGTGATGTGCACGCTGACGATTGGCTGTCTGGCGAGGATCAAAGACGTTTAAGGCGCGGTGAGCGATTCCAGCTCGAGCAGATACGTCATCGCCTGCGCTCGCGTGCTGCCACACATTTCGGCTGTTGGCTGAAGTCCGGAGCAAACCTTCGGGCGCAGGGGCGAACCAAAGATCATACACAGGTTAGTTTCAGAGAGCTGAACGCAGCGGGTATTGGCAGGCTTGCCTTCTGGCATTCCTGGAATGGGGCTTGAAATGGACGGTGCGGTACAGCACGCGCCGCAATCTGGACGACAATCCATAAACGCTCTCTTTCGCTGACGAAGGCCCGCGCAGCCGGGCATCGCGCGCACAGTAACACCTTTTGCGTATTGATAGCAAAAGCCACGAATTCCTCTTGCCTGAAAGGCCGCGCACGAGTAATTTGGCGCGATATTTTTTACCTTCCGTATACAGGATTACTGCAATGCCAAGAGCGAACGAAATTAAGAAAGGTATGGTACTGAATTACAACGGCAAACTGCTGATTGTGAAAGATATCGATATTCAGGCACCTAGCGCCCGTGGTGCAGCGACGCTGTACAAAATGCGTTTCGCCGATGTGCGTACCGGTCTGAAAGTTGAAGAACGTTTTAAAGGTGACGATATCGTTGATACCGTGACCCTGACCCGTCGCTATGTCGATTTTTCCTATATCGACGGCAACGAATACGTGTTCATGGATAAAGAAGATTACACCCCGTATATCTTCACCAAAGATCAGATTGAAGAAGAGCTGCTGTTTATTCCCGAAGGCGGTATGCCAGACATGCAGGTTCTGACCTGGGATGGCGTGCTGCTGGCGCTGGAACTGCCTCAGACCGTCGATCTGGAAATCGTTGAAACGGCACCGGGTATCAAAGGCGCATCTGCAAGCGCCCGTAACAAACCAGCAACCCTGACAACCGGACTGGTTGTGCAGGTGCCAGAATACCTGTCTGCAGGCGAGAAAATTCGCATCCATATCGAAGAAAAACGCTATATGGGTCGTGCTGACTAACACAAAAAACCCGGCTTTGCGCCGGGTTTTTCTTTTACAGCAATTCAGGATACTTCGTCATCTTCAGCGCCAGCTCAATGCCGCGCACTTCCGCCATCCCTTTCAGACGACCGATTGCCGAATAACCTGGGTTCGTTTTCTTACGCAGATCGTCCAGCATCTGATGCCCGTGATCCGGACGGAATGGAATAGGACGCACATCACCAACCTGCTTACGACGTACTTCTTCCGCCAGGATGGCATCCACCACCGCGACCATATTCACATCACCGCCAAGGTGCGCTGCCTCGTGGAAGGTTTTTGGGTTCTCTTCACGACAGGTCGCGCGCAGGTGAGTAAAGTGAATACGATCGCCGAAGGTTTCAATCATCCGCACCAGATCGTTATCCGCACGCACGCCGTAGGAGCCGGTACACATGGTAAAGCCGTTGTAGATGCTGTCTACCGTCTCTTTCAGCCACTGCATATCTTCAATCGTCGAGACGATACGCGGCAGGCCGAGAATAGGACGCGGAGGATCGTCCGGATGTATCGCCAGGCGAACGCCCGCTTCTTCTGCGACGGGCACAATCGCGCGCAGGAAGTACGCCATGTTTTCACGAAGCTGATGCTTATCAATGTCGCCATATTCCGCCAGACGTGCACGGAACTGATCCAGCGTATAGCCCTCTTCCGCACCTGGCAGACCAGCAATGATATTGCGGGTCAGCTTTTCGATGTCAGCATCACTGGCGGCGTTAAACCACGCGCGCGCCTGCTGCTGCTCTTCCGCGGTGTAATCCGCTTCGGCGCCAGGACGTTTCAGAATGTGCAGTTCAAATGCCGCAAAGGCAATTTGATCGAAACGCAGTGCTTTTGAACCGTCCGGCATCTGATATTCAAGGTCAGTGCGCGTCCAGTCCAGGATAGGCATGAAGTTATAGCACACCGTATCAATGCCGCATGCCGCCAGGTTGCGAATACTCTGCTGATAGTTGGCAATCCAGGTCTGGTACTCCCCTGAATGGGTTTTGATATCTTCATGAACCGGAATGCTTTCCACCACAGACCAGGTTAATCCCTTCTCTGCCAGCAGAGCCTGACGCTTTTGAATTTCATCAACCGGCCATACCTGGCCGTTAGGAATATGATGCAGCGCCGTGACGACACCCGTTGCGCCAGCCTGACGCACATCATCAAGAGAAACCGGATCGTTCGGCCCGTACCAACGCCAGGTTTGTTCCATTGCCTCACCCTCTTAAGTTGTTATACCAATATGCGTTACCGCAATGACGACTACCATACATGTTTACCATGAAGGGTCAATATACCGCCACGCATTGATTGATCAAACTCACAGAACAGGGATATTTACGGCTTACCAATTTTATTTGCTGTCATATAACTTTACACTGGCATTGTTAATTAATGGTTAATCAGGTGTGTATCTCATGAAGACAATTGCCTCCACCGCCCTTCCTGCCCATGTTCAGCAACCGCGCTACGATCGTCGGCAATTACGCTCTCGCATCGTCCATTTTGGCTTTGGTGCGTTTCACCGTGCGCACCAGGCATTGTTAACAAATCGGGTGCTGAATGAGAAAGGCGGCGACTGGGGAATATGTGAGATTAGCCTCTTTAGCGGTGATGTGCTGATGAGCCAGCTGCGTGCGCAGGATCACTTGTTCACCGTTCTGGAGAAAGGTGCAAAAGGAAATGAGGCAATTATCGTCGGTGCCGTCCATGAATGTCTGAACGCAAAGCTGGACTCTCTGCCCGCTATTATTGAGAAATTTTGTGAGCCTCAGGTGGCGATTGTGTCGCTCACTATCACGGAGAAAGGTTATTGCATCGATCCCGCTACCAGTAAATTGGATCTGCAAAACCCGCGGATTATCCACGATCTGGAAAATCCATCTGAGCCGCATTCCGCCCCGGGGATCCTTGTCGAAGCGCTCCATCGTCGCCGTGAGCGCGGCTTACCTGCTTTTACCGTGCTTTCTTGCGACAATATCCCTGACAACGGCCATGTGGTGAAAAATGCCGTGCTGGGCATGGCGCAAAAACGCTCTCCGGCACTCGCTGCGTGGATTGATAGCCACGTGAGTTTTCCCGGAACCATGGTCGACAGGATTGTTCCTGCTGCAACAGAGGCCTCACTGGCGGAAATCACCGAAACGCTCGGCGTTGAAGATCCGTGCGCCATCAGCTGCGAACCGTTTATTCAGTGGGTGGTGGAAGATAATTTTGTTGCCGGCCGTCCGGCGTGGGAAGTGGCGGGCGTCCAGATGGTGCAGGATGTTCTGCCGTGGGAGCAGATGAAGTTACGCATGCTTAACGGCAGCCACTCTTTCCTGGCTTATCTCGGGTATCTCGCCGGCTATGCGCATATCAATGAATGTATGGAAGACGCAGCCTTCCGCAAAGCCGCCCGTCGGCTCATGCTCGATGAACAGGCACCCACATTACGCATTAAGGATGTCGATCTCACCGCATACGCCGATAGCCTGCTTGAACGCTTTGCTAACCCGGCCTTGCAGCACCGTACCTGGCAAATTGCAATGGACGGTAGCCAGAAGCTGCCCCAGAGAATGCTGGACGGGATCCGCGTCCATCTTGAGCGAAAAACGCCGTGGCTGCTGCTGGCTCTGGGCGTGGCCGGCTGGATACGCTACGTCAGCGGGACTGACGAACACGGAAACACAATTGACGTCCGCGATCCCCTCAGCGATAAAATCCGCACGATTGTTGACGCCAGCAGCGACGACGATCGCGTCAACGCGCTGCTGGGGCTGAACGAGGTCTTTGGACACGATCTCGCCCAAAATAGCGTTTTTGTTGAAGCTGTCAGCCAGGCATATCAGCGCATTGCCCGCCACGGTGCACGTCAGGCTGTTATTGAAACGTTAAATCTTTAACGATTATTGCGCTTAACACGAACGGAGGTGACCTCCGTTCGCCCTTCCCCTTCTCATTGCGCCCTTTTTTCGCCAGGATAAGAGATAATTGTTATAGCATCACAATTCTCTTCTGGAGCGCACGTGACCAAAACCAACCTCATCACCGGTTTTCTCGGCAGCGGTAAAACCACGTCAATTCTTCACCTGCTGGCGAACAAAGATCCGGCCGAGAAATGGGCCGTTCTGGTCAATGAATTTGGCGAAGTGGGCATCGACGGCGCATTACTGTCGGACAGCGGCGCGATGATCAAAGAGATCCCAGGCGGATGCATGTGCTGCGTCAATGGCTTGCCCATGCAGGTAGGACTCAATACCTTGCTACGTCAGGGAAAACCCGATCGCCTGCTGATTGAACCCACCGGGCTGGGTCACCCGAAGCAGATCCTTGATTTACTGACCGCACCGGTTTACGAGCCGTGGATTGATCTGCGTGCCACCCTGTGCCTGCTCGATCCTCGCCAGCTTCTGGATGATAAAGCGGTGGCCAATGAGAACTTCCGCGATCAACTCGCCTCAGCAGACATTATCGTTGCTAATAAAGAAGATCGCGCCACGGCTGAAAGCCAGTCCGCGCTGGACGCGTGGTGGCAACATTTCGGGAGTAATCGTCAACGGGTGCAGACCACTCAGGGGAGGATTGATAGCGCCCTGCTCGACCTTCCTCGTCTGAACATAGCGGAACTTCCGGCCAGTGCAGAGCATGCCCATAGCCACCCGGTGAAACAAGGTCTGGCTGCCCTCAGCCTGCCGGAACACCAGCGCTGGCGTCGTAATCTGAATAGTGGTCAGGGGTATCAGGCCTGTGGATGGATCTTCGATGCAGATACCGTTTTTGACACCATCGGGATCCTTGAGTGGGCCAGACTTGCTCCGGTCGATCGCGTTAAAGGGATCATGCGCACACCAGACGGACTGGTACGGATCAATCGTCAGGGTGAAGATTTCTTTATTGAAACGCAAAATGTCGCCCCGCCGGACAGCCGAATTGAGTTAATTAGTGCGGTTAACGCCGACTGGAATGCCCTGCAGTCCAGCCTGTTGAAGCTTCGTTTAAGTTTGGGCGGCTAACGTTGCCCCTGTTTTCACTCTTTGCTGAACGTTATGACGACTCGATTTCCCCTGATATTACTGCTTAATGTCGCCGGTCTGGCGCTCTTTTTCTCCTGGTATATCCCGGCGAATCATGGTTTCTGGTTCCCGCTGGATTCTGCAATCTTTCACTTCTTCAACCAGGAGCTGGTGAAGAGCAATGCCTTTCTGTGGCTGGTAGCTATCACCAACAACCGCGCCTTCGACGGTTTTTCGTTGCTGGCAATGGGCTGCCTGATGCTCTCCTTCTGGTTGAAAGAGGATAAAGCAGGGCGTCGGCGTATTATGATTATCGGTCTGGTGATGCTGCTGTTTGCCGTGGTCATTAACCAGCTGGCAACCGCGATTATTCCGGTTAAGCGCTCCAGCCCAACGCTCTTCTTTAGCGATATTTATCGCGTCAGTGAGTTGCTGCATATTCCAACAAAAGATGCCTCGAAGGACAGTTTCCCTGGCGACCACGGCATGATGCTGCTTATTTTTTCCGCAGTTATGCTTCGTTATTTCGGCAAAAAAGCCTTTGCAATAGCCCTGATTATTTTTGTGGTTTTTGCTTTTCCACGCGTAATGATTGGCGCCCACTGGTTCACCGATATTGCCGTCGGTTCGCTCTCCGTTGCTCTGATTGCTCTACCGTGGTGTTTGATGACACCGTTGAGCGACGGGATAATAGCGCTGTTTGATCGCTATCTTCCCGGAAAAACGCAACAACAATTAAACAAATAACTAACCTAAATTAACGTTAGCTATCAGGGATCGACATGATCCCTGACAGGTCTCCTGCCGCGATCTTTTCTCACTGTCATATTCCTGTCATCACATTCATGATAAAAATGAATCAATTACGCGATAAGGTGGCGGATCTGTCGGTATTTTGAGCATTTCCATGTTTTTACTTTCTGTATCACAATTTCTTATAAAAAAAAGGCTTTTTTTACTCGCAATACCCCAGGCAATCGGTTAATCTCGAACTCGTTTTGCCCCATAGAGATAATTATTTCACTGGCTAATAATTTTGTGCGCTGTGCCACAAATGTGAGCAGAAAGAATTGTCTCAATGTGAACAGATAATTAGTCTCGTCACGTTTGGCATTTTTATAACGATATTTGTCGTTAAGGACTTCAAGGGAAAATAAACAAAATGGTCAAATCTCAACCGTTTCTGAGATATATCTTACGGGGGATCCCGGCGATAGCAGTCGCGGTACTGTTGTCTGCATGTAGTACATCGAACACCGCAAAGAATATGCATCCTGAGACGCGTGTTGTGGGAATGGAAGATTCCTCGTCACTGCAAGCCTCTCAGGATGAATTTGAAAATATGGTACGTAATCTGGACGTGAAGTCCCGCATTATGGACCAGTATGCTGACTGGAAAGGCGTGCGTTACCGTCTTGGCGGCAGCACGAAAACAGGTATTGATTGTTCCGGTTTTGTACAGCGTACTTTCCGTGAGCAATTCGGGTTAGATCTTCCGCGTTCGACTTACGAACAGCAGGAGATGGGCAAGTCGATTTCACGAACTAAACTGCGCACCGGTGACTTAGTTCTGTTCCGCGCCGGTTCTACAGGTCGACATGTGGGCATCTATATTGGTAATGACCAGTTTGTACATGCCTCCACCAGTAGCGGTGTGACCATTTCCAGCATGAACGAACCGTACTGGAAAAAGCGCTACAACGAAGCGCGCCGAGTACTGACCCGCAGTTAATATGGAAATTGTATCGTTGGTTATCCCTTGGCTGGCGATATGATGAAAAAAAGCACTGCTTCGGCGGTGTTTTTTTTTGCCCGTTACACTGAATACATTCGGCGGCAATTCAGGAACCACAACGTCTATGTTCACCCGCTACTTCTCCAGTAATCGCAAGATACTGATCCTCAGCATTATCACAGGCCTGATCGCTGCCCTGCTCCTGGGTTCATTGCAATTTTTCTGGAGCTACCACAAGCGGGACGTAAAATTCGACACTCTGATTAACGATGTCATGACCTGCTCCCCGTTGATTAGTACACCCCGATGTTAGTAATGTCTTCATAAGCCACATGAGGACATCCCCATGAAGAAGCGTTTTTCCGACGAACAGATCATCAGTATTCTCCGCGAAGCCGAAGCTGGGGTACCCGCCCGTGAACTCTGCCGCAAGCATGCCATTTCCGATGCCACGTTTTACACCTGGCGTAAGAAGTATGGCGGTATGGCGGTGCCTGAAGTTAAGCGCCTGAAGTCGCTTGAGGAAGAGAACGCCAGACTCAAGAAGCTGCTTGCCGAAGCCATGCTGGATAAAGAGGCGCTTCAGGTGGCTCTTGGGCGAAAGTACTGACGACAGACCAGAAGCGGGAAGCCGTGATGTTGATGTGTGATGCGACCGGTCTGTCGCAACGTCGTGCCTGCAGGCTTACAGGTTTATCCCTGTCGACCTGCCGCTATGAGGCTCACCGTCCGGCTGCTGATGCGCATTTATCAGGGCGCATCACTGAGCTGGCACTGGAGCGCAGGCGTTTTGGCTACCGTCGTATTTGGCAGTTGCTGCGCCGTGAAGGGCTTCATGTTAATCATAAGCGCGTGTACCGGCTTTATCACCTCAGTGGCCTGGGCGTAAAACGCAGAAGACGTCGTAAAGGGCTGGCAACAGAACGTCTGCCGCTGCTCCGTCCGGCGGCGCCCAATCTGACCTGGTCGATGGATTTCGTCATGGACGCACTTTCCACCGGTCGCAGGATCAAGTGTCTTACCTGCGTCGATGATTTCACAAAGGAATGCCTGACGGTCACTGTTGCCTTTGGGATTTCAGGCGTTCAGGTCACGCGTATTCTGGACAGCATTGCACTGTTTCGAGGCTATCCGGCGACGATAAGAACTGACCAGGGGCCGGAGTTCACTTGCCGTGCACTGGATCAATGGGCCTTTGAGCATGGTGTTGAGTTGCGCTTAATCCAGCCGGGCAAGCCAACGCAGAACGGATTTATTGAGAGCTTTAACGGACGATTTCGCGATGAATGTTTGAATGAGCACTGGTTCAGCGATATCGTTCATGCCAGGAAAATTATTAATGACTGGCGGCAGGATTATAACGAATGCCGCCCGCACTCCACGCTGAATTATCAGACACCGTCTGAATTTGCAGCGGGCTGGAGAAAGGGTCATTCTGAGAATGAAGATTCCGACGTTACTAACTGAGTGTTGTATCTAATCGTGGGGGCAGGTCAGTCAACCTCTACATGGAGAGCTATTTTGCAGAGTTAAAAACCTCTATCGACATCCTCCAGCCACTCACGCTGAACAATTGCCACGACGTCAATGCAGAACTGACTTCACGCGCAGCATTTAGCCTCAACGTGCGCGCCTTTTTGTTGGTCAGGGACAAAATTGCGTTCTGTTCATCCGCCACAGGTCCAATGAATGTCCCGATGGAGGAGCTGATACCCGAGCTGCACATTAATAAGCAGATCGATATGGCCTTGCTTCCAGGCACCCCGATGTTGCCCAACAAGCCCGCGATTGCCATCTGGTATCGTAACCCGTTAGTTAAAGATGGCGGTGTGTTCACCTCGGTGAATATCAATCTGACACCTTATCTGCTCTACACAGCCCGCCAGGACGAGTTCGCTGGCATCGCCATCATCATTGGCGATTATGCCCTAACGACGATGTCCAGCAAGCTGGTCAAAGCGCGTGATTTAGATGAAGCACCGAGCCGCATCGCTACGCTGAAAAACGTCCCCCTGACCATTAAACTGTATGCGGACGCCTGGACCAGCGATGAAATCCTTTACGCTCTGTTCTTCGGACTGGTGTGCGGCATTGCGGCCGGATCGCTCAATTACTATATCCTCAGCATACGGCTGAATCCGGGTAAAGAGATTTTAAGCGCCATTAAGCGCGATCAATTCTATGTGGTCTATCAACCTGTGGTGGACGCAAAAGAGCTGAAAATGCGCGGTGTCGAGGTGTTGATGCGCTGGAAACACCCGACCATGGGTGAGATTCCGCCTGACGCCTTTATCAATTTTGCAGAGGCACAGAAGCTGATCGTTCCGCTGACGCTGCATCTTTTTGATCTCATCATTCACGATGCGCCGGTATTACAGACCGTGCTACCGCCGGGCGCAAAACTCGGCATCAACATTGCGCCTGGGCATTTGCATGCGGAAAGCTTCAAAGAAGACATGCTCACCTTCAAAGCGTTACTGCCGCCGGATTACTTCCAGATCGTGCTGGAAATTACCGAGCGCGACATGCTTAATCATCGGGAAGCCAACAGCCTCTTCGAATGGCTGCATAACGAAGGGTTTGAGATAGCCATTGATGATTTTGGTACTGGTCACAGCGCGCTGATTTATCTTGAACATTTCACCATGGACTATCTCAAGATTGATCGTGGTTTTGTTAATGCAATAGGCACGGAGACCGTGACGTCACCGGTGCTGGATGCAGTCCTGACGCTGGCAAGACGAATGAATATGTTGACCGTCGCCGAAGGGGTGGAAACCCCGGAACAGGCTGCATGGCTACGCGAGCATGGCGTCAATTTCCTGCAGGGCTACTGGATTAGCCGCCCGATGCCACTGGATCAGTTCCGCAACTGGCGGCCTGACGTTTCGCCCGGCAGTGAATAATTTCACATTGCCCGTGACGTCACTTATTATTCAGCTTAACTGAGCTGGTTTGTAAAAGAAGGAGCCGCCACGAGATGCTTATGCGCTTTATGTTGCTGATGTTGGCATTCACGAGCCTGTCCAGCCAGGCGCAAGCCATCAAAGAAAATATCGCCTTCGCGGTGATTGGCGAGCCGAAATACGCGGTCAATTTTACACATTTCGATTACGTCAACCCAGCCGCCCCCAAAGGTGGGAAGGTAACACTTTCCGCCACGGGAACGTTCGACAACTTCAACCGCTACGCCCTGCGTGGCGTGGCGGCCGCGCGAACGGAATCACTTTACGATACGCTTTTTGTCACGTCTGATGATGAGCCCGGCAGCTACTATCCACTGATTGCCGATAACGTGCGTTACGCGGATAACTTTGCCTGGGCTGAAATCTCGATAAACCCTCGGGCACGTTTTCACGATGGTTCACCGGTTAAGGCCAGTGACGTCGCGTTCACCTTTCACAAATTTATGACTGAAGGCGTGCCCCAATTCCGCATCGTGTACAAAGGCGCATCCGTCAGAGCCATTGCGCCGCTCACCGTACGCATCGAGCTGAGCGAACCCAACAAAGAGAATATGCTCAGCCTGTTCTCACTGCCGGTGATGCCTCAATCGTTCTGGAAAGATCACAAACTGAGCGACCCGCTCTCTACTCCCCCTCTGGCAGGTGGTCCTTACCGCATTACCGACTGGCGCATGGGGCAATATGTGGTCTATTCCCGCGTCAAAGACTACTGGGCCGCAAATCTGCCAGTTAACCGCGGGCGCTGGAATTTCGACACCCTTCGTTATGATTACTACCTCGACGATAACGTGGCATTTGAAGCATTTAAAGCCGGTGCCTTCGATCTGCGCGTCGAGAGCAACGCCAAAAACTGGGCCACGCGGTATATCGGGAAAAATTTCGCGAAAGGTTACATCGTTAAAGATGAGCACAAAAATGAGTCCGCCCAGGACACCCGCTGGCTGGCATTTAATATTCAGCGTCCGGTGTTTAATGACCGCCGGGTACGGGAAGCGATTTCCCTGGCCTTTGATTTTGAGTGGATGAACAAATCGCTCTTTTACGGTGCCTACAGCCGTGCGAACAGCTATTTTCAGAACACGGAATATGCCGCGCGCGACTACCCGAAAGCTGACGAGCTGGTCCTGCTGGCACCGCTGAAAGCGGAAGTACCCGCGGAAGTGTTCACCTCGGTGTTTCAGCCGCCCGTGTCGAACGGTGACGGCTACGACCGCGCCAACCTGCTGAAAGCCAGCAAGCTGCTGGAGGACGCGGGCTGGCCCCTGAAGAATCAAAAGCGTGTTGATGCCAAAACGGGTAAGCCTCTCAGCTTTGAGCTGCTGCTTTCATCCGGGGGCAACGATCAGTGGGTACTGCCGTTTAAGCACAACCTTGAGCGGCTGGGCGTTACCATGAACATTCGTCAGGTTGATAACGCGCAGATTACCAATCGCATGCGCAGCCGTGATTACGACATGATGCAGCGCTTGTGGCCCGCACAGCCGTGGCCAAGCTCCGATCTGCAAATTTCATGGGCCTCCAGCTACATCGACTCCTCATATAATGCCCCGGGGGTGAAAAGCCCGGCGATTGATGCACTGATTGCAAAAATAGTGGCGGCGCAAGGCGATAAAGAAAAACTCCTGCCGCTCGGACGGGCGCTCGACAGGGTCTTAACCTGGAACTACTACATGCTGCCGATGTGGTATATGGGCGAAGATCGTCTTGCTCGCTGGGACAAGTTCTCCGTGCCTGCCGTACGCCCTGTCTATTCACTGGGCTTTGATACCTGGTGGTATGACGTCAACAAAGCCGCCAGACTCCCCGCTGAGCGACGCTAAGGAATCATCATGGGTGCCTATCTTATCCGCCGTCTGCTGTTGGTCATCCCGACCCTGTGGGCCATCATCACGATTAACTTTTTTATCGTGCAAATCGCGCCTGGCGGCCCGGTTGATCAGGCTATTGCCGCTATCGAGTTTGGTAATAGCGGCGGTATGCCAGGCGGCGGCGGTGAAGGAATGGGCGCGAGCCATGCGCGAACCGGCGTAGGGAATATCAGTGAAAGTCATTATCGCGGTGGGCGTGGACTGGATCCTGAAGTGATCGCCGAGATCACCCACCGCTATGGCTTTGACAAACCCATTCACGAGCGCTATTTCAAAATGCTCTGGGACTATATTCGCTTTGATTTCGGCGATAGCCTGTTTCGCAGTGCATCAGTCTTAACATTGATTAAGCAAAGCCTGCCAGTGTCCATTACGCTGGGGTTATGGGGAACGTTGATTATCTACCTGGTCTCGATTCCGCTCGGGATCCGTAAAGCCGTTTATAACGGCAGCCGTTTCGATATCTGGAGTAGCACGTTCATCATCATCGGTTATGCCATCCCGGCGTTTCTGTTTGCCGTCCTGCTGATTGTTTTTTTTGCCGGGGGGAGTTATTTCGATATCTTTCCGCTGCGAGGGTTAGTCTCCGCTGATTTCAGTACCCTGCCGTGGTACCAGAAAATCACCGACTATCTCTGGCATATCACGCTACCGGTTCTGGCAACGGTTATTGGCGGGTTTGCGGCTCTGACCATGCTGACCAAAAACGCCTTTCTTGATGAAATTCGAAAACAGTACGTCGTCACGGCCCGCGCCAAGGGCGTAAGCGAGAAGCAGATTATGTGGAAGCACGTATTCCGCAACGCCATGCTGCTGGTCATTGCCGGATTTCCTGCCACGTTCATCAGTATGTTTTTTACCGGTTCACTGCTGATCGAGGTGATGTTCTCACTCAACGGTCTGGGCCTGCTGGGCTATGAAGCCACCGTCTCGCGCGATTATCCGGTGATGTTTGGCACACTCTACATTTTCACCCTGATTGGCCTGCTGCTGAATATCGTCAGTGATATCAGCTATACGCTGGTTGATCCCCGAATTGATTTTGAGGGCCGCTAATGTCGCGTTTAAGCCCCGTAAACCAGGCCCGCTGGGCCCGTTTTCGCCACAACCGCCGCGGCTACTGGTCACTGTGGATTTTTGCCGTGTTGTTTATTTTAAGCATGTGCTCTGAGTTGATTGCCAACGACAAGCCTTTGCTGGTGCATTTTAACGACCGCTGGTATGTACCGGTTCTCGCTAATTACAGTGAAAGCGATTTTGGTGGCCCGTTTGCAACGCCTGCGGAGTATCAGGACCCGTGGCTTCGCCAGCAAATTGAGCAACATGGCTGGGCTATCTGGGCACCGGTGCGTTTTGGCGCAAACAGCATTAACTTTGCCACCACAACGCCCTTCCCTTCCCCACCCTCCGCGCAAAACTGGCTGGGAACGGATGCCAACGGTGGCGATGTCCTGGCGCGCATCCTTTATGGCACACGGATATCGCTCCTCTTTGGACTTATGCTGACGCTTTTTTCCAGTGTGATGGGGGTCGTGGCCGGCGCGGTTCAGGGCTATTACGGTGGAAAAATAGACCTGTGGGGCCAGCGTGTTATTGAAGTCTGGTCAGGCATGCCGACGCTGTTTCTGATCATCCTGCTTTCGAGTGTGGTACAGCCAAACTTCTGGTGGCTGTTAGGTATCACCGTACTCTTCGGCTGGATGGCGCTGGTGGGTGTCGTGCGGGCGGAATTTCTGCGCACCCGCAACTTCGACTATATTCGCGCCGCGCAGGCGCTGGGCGTGAGCGACCGCGGGATTATTTTCCGCCATATGCTGCCTAACGCCGTGGTGGCCACGCTTACCTTCCTGCCGTTTATTCTGTGCAGCTCCATCACCACCCTCACCTCGCTGGATTTTCTTGGCTTCGGGTTACCACTGGGTTCCCCGTCGCTCGGCGAGCTTCTGTTACAAGGCAAGAACAACCTGCAGGCGCCGTGGCTGGGTATTACCGCCTTTCTTTCTGTGGCCGTGCTGCTTTCGTTGCTGATTTTTATTGGCGAAGCCGTGCGCGATGCCTTCGATCCTAATAAGGCGGTATAAGATGACGCAGCCCCTTCTCAGTATTGATAACCTGTCGATTGCTTTTTCAACACAGGGTGAGATGCGTACCGTCGTCACCGACCTGTCACTCCAGATACAGCGCGGTGAAACGTTGGCACTGGTGGGTGAGTCAGGTTCAGGCAAGAGCGTCTCAGCTCTCTCCATCCTGCGTCTGCTGCCCTCTCCGCCCGTGAGTTACCCGCAAGGCGACATTCTTTTTCACGGCAACTCGCTGTTGCATGCTGACGAACATACCTTGCGCGCAATCCGCGGTAATAAGATTGCCATGATTTTCCAGGAACCGATGGTTTCTCTTAACCCCCTTCACAGCCTGGAAAAACAGCTCTATGAAGTCCTGTCCCTACACCGAGGTATGCGCAAAGAAGCCGCACGCGGGGAAATTCTGGACTGCCTTGAACGAACCGGCATACGCAATGCAGCCAAACGGCTGAATGATTTTCCGCACCAGCTCTCCGGCGGCGAGCGCCAGCGCGTGATGATTGCCATGGCCCTGCTCACGCGCCCCGAACTGTTAATTGCTGATGAACCTACAACGGCACTGGACGTGACGGTGCAGGCGCAAATTTTGACGCTGCTGCGCGAGTTGCGTGACGAGCTGAACATGAGTTTGCTGTTTATCACGCACAACCTGAGTATTGTGAAAAAGTTGGCCGACAGCGTTGCGGTGATGCAAAACGGGCGATGTGTCGAGCAGAATATCGCATCCACGCTGTTAAACGCGCCACAACACCCGTATACCCAGCGTCTGCTCGACAGTGAGCCCTCTGGCGACCCGGTTCCTCTGTCAGCTGACAGCGTACCGCTGTTGCGTGTTGAGGATTTGTCCGTCTCGTTTCCCATTCGCAAAGGAATTCTGCGGCGCGTCGTCGACCAGAATCCGGTGTTGAAAAATATCCGCTTCTCTCTGCGCCCGGGGGAATCTCTGGGACTGGTAGGTGAATCCGGTTCGGGTAAAAGCACCACCGGCCTGGCGCTGCTGCGTTTAATCGCTTCTCAGGGCGAGATCCTCTTTGACAATATGCCGCTGCATCGGTGGAACCGACGCCAGATGCTCCCGGTGCGCCCCCGTATGCAGGTGGTATTTCAGGACCCCAACTCCTCGCTTAACCCACGGCTCAGCGTGTTACAGATCGTTGAAGAGGGTCTGCGTGTTCATCAGCCCAGCCTGAATGCCCAACAACGGGAACAGGAGGTCATGCGGGTCATGAACGAAGTGGGCTTAGATCCCGATACCCGTCACCGCTATCCGGCAGAATTCTCCGGCGGGCAGCGTCAGCGTATCGCTATTGCCCGTGCGCTGATCCTGAAACCGGAACTGATTATTCTGGATGAACCGACGTCTTCGCTGGACAGAACCGTCCAGGCGCAGATCCTGAAACTGCTCAAGGGGTTACAGGAAAAACACCGGCTGGCCTATATCTTTATCAGCCATGATTTACAGGTGGTTCGGGCGCTATGCCATCAGGTGATTGTGTTGAGACAGGGAGAAGTGGTCGAACAGGGGGAGTGCCAGCGCGTATTTACTGCGCCAACGCAGAGTTACACGCGCCAGCTGCTTTCAGCAGACTAGCGCTCAGAATGGATACTGGCCAGAGAAAGGCTCCGCAATAGCAACGCCAAAATTTTTCAGACGGCAGGTCGCGGCAAACTCATCCTGGCTTTTAACAAACAGGCACGGCTCACCTTCGCACTCCAGTACAGAGCTGTCTACTTCGATATCCGTCAACGCCTGGCTTAAGCGTTCCATAACCGGCCATGCGTTTTCGTCGCTCGGGCTAAGCAATTTGAGCGCAACCAGACAATTATCGCAGTCCGCGGCACTTTGCGGAATCGGTTCAACTTTCAAACCTGCAAAACCCGCTGACCAGCGATAGCTCTGGGGCAAGCGATGGACAATGGAGAGTTGTAATGTATTCACGTTCGTTCCCCGGAAGCAAAATTTACTTCACAATTTATTTACATTTATAGTAACACATCATCGCTAACCTGCACTATTCAGCGCTTTTTTATAGGAATCCAGGCTTGCGTCGGCGCTATATGTACCCGTTTCTGCGATCTAACTCAACCTTTTTGAATACAATGATGTGACTTTTTACATAAATAGATTTTACATAAAAGAAACAAACGCCGGGTGTGTCAACGTGGGTTTGGTTGATATGTATCAACAAAAAAGGCCCTGTAGGGCCTTTTTTGTGCTTTAGTGAGCCGTTTTTCGCGGTCGACTGGCGTAAAGATAGAAGAGTATGGAGCTGGTTGCGCAAAAAGCCATCGCCCATAACATCGGCCAGGCCGTCGTAAAGGTAGCCATAGAAAGCAACGCCCCGACAATCGCCCCAATACCAAAGCGGAACGTTCCTGCCAGTGACGATGCTGTTCCCGCCATATGCGGGAATTCATCGAGGATCACCGCCATCGCATTCGACGATACCATCGACACGCAGCCGACAAAAGCCGCCACACCCACTACCAGCGCCCAGAAGCCCACGCCCAGAAACGCGCTCACCACCAGCCAGATCGCCATCACAAACTGGATCCACAGCCCGGCGCGGAACATGTTCAGCGCCCCCACCCGCCGGACAAAACGGCTGTTGATGATGGTCATGATGAACAGGAAGACGATGTTAAGCGCAAAGTAATAGCCGAAGTGCTGCGGCGAAACGTGGTTCAGTTCGATATAGACAAACGGCCCGGCGTTCAGGAAGGAGAACATCCCGGCAAAGCTGAACCCGCTTGCCAACATATAGCTGAGCACGCGCTTGTGGCGAAACAGTGAGGCGAAGTTACCTATTGTGGTGCGGATGTGGAATTTCTGGCGGCGCTCGACGGGAAGCGTTTCATCAATAAAGAAGAAAATCATCGCGGAGGCCAGCAGCGCGGCCAGCGCCAGGATCCAGAAAATCGCATGCCAGCTAAACCACACCAGCACCGCACCACCCGCCATCGGGGCCACCAGCGGCGCAATTGTCGTCACCAGCATCACGAACGACATCATGCGGGAGAACTCTTCTTTCGGGTAGATATCGCGCATCAGGGCGTTAATCACCACGCTTGCCGCTGCCGCCGCCAGACCGTGAAAAAAGCGCATGATAATCAGATGATCGATGGTCTGAGCCAGCGCACAGGCAACTGCCGCGGCCGCAAAGACCAACGTCCCACCCAGAATAACAGGCTTGCGTCCCAGGCTATCCGCCATCGGGCCATAAAACAGCTGTCCAAGAGCAAAGCCGAGTATATAGGTGCTGAGTGTCATCTGCGCGCTGCCTGCCGGTACGCCAAACTGCGCGGCAATAACCGGCAGCGCAGGCAGATACATATCAATCGACAGCGGCATCAACATGGCCAGCAGGCCAAGAATGAAGACAATTTTGAACGACGAGTGTGGCCTGGTGGTCACAGAGTTCTCCTGAGATTAATGCGAAGGCAGACCGACGCTGGCGATCTCTTCTTCCGTTAACGGGCGGTATTCGCCTGGCGCCAGGTCGTGATCGAGTTCAATCGCACCAATCCGCTCACGATGCAGGCCGACAACGTGGTTCCCCACTGCAGCAAACATCCGTTTTACCTGATGATATCGCCCTTCGCTGATGGTCAGGCGAACTTCGGTCGGGGTGATCACCTCAAGGACGGCGGGTTTGGTGAGATCTTTCTCATTATGCAGCTGAACGCCTTTGGCGAATTGCTCTGCCGTGTCATCCGCCACCGGAGACTCCAGCGTCACCAGATAGGTTTTCTCGCAATGATGGCGCGGAGAGGTAATACGGTGCGACCACTGCCCGTCGTCAGTCATCAGTACCAGTCCGGTGGTGTCGATATCCAGGCGACCAGCGGCATGCAGCTTGTGCGCAACCGGTTCGTCGAGGAAATAGAGTACTGTCGGGTGGTCCGGATCGTCCGTTGAACAGACATAGCCTTCCGGCTTGTTGAGCATGAAATAGCGTGGGCCATGCTGCTGGGTCAGCGGATTGCCGTCATACTCAACCTGATGGTCCGGTTGCAGTTTGAAAGCGCTGTCTCTCACAATGTCGCCGTCCACGGTAACGCGGCTGGCGCGAATTTCACGCCCGGCAATAGCGCGGCTTACGCCGAGTTGCTGAGCGATAAACTTATCAAGTCGCATGAAATCTTTTTAGCCTTAATGGTGCTGGAAGTCGAACAGTACGTCCGAAAAAGAAGCAGTCTGGAACGGTTCAGTATAATGGTCTGGTTGCGCCACTCAAGGGAAAAAGTTTCGTGGCATACTATGTGCGGAATAATGAAACCGAGACCCCATGACTTTTACACTTCGTCCCTATCAGCAGGAAGCCGTTGATGCCACCCTCGCGTGGTTCCGTAAACATCGTGAACCTGCGGCTATTGTGCTTCCAACCGGTGCAGGCAAGAGCCTGGTCATCGCCGAACTGGCACGTCTGGCCCGCGGTCGTGTGCTGGTGCTGGCGCACGTCAAAGAACTGGTCGCGCAAAACCATGCCAAATATTGCGCACTCGGGCTGAAAGCCGACATTTTCGCCGCCGGGCTAAAGCGTAAAGAGAGCCACGGTAAAGTGGTCTTTGGCAGCGTGCAGTCGGTGGCCCGCAATCTGGATCTGTTTCGCAGCGAATTTTCGCTGCTGATTGTTGACGAGTGTCACCGCATCAGCGATGACGACGACAGCCAGTATCAGCAAATCCTGACGCACCTGAAAGAAGTGAACCCACACCTGCGCCTGCTGGGCCTGACGGCGACCCCGTTTCGTCTGGGGAAAGGCTGGATCTATCGTTACCATTATCACGGCATGGTGCGCGGTGATGACAAGGCCCTGTTTAGCGACTGCATCTACGAGCTTCCGCTGCGCTACATGATTAAACACGGTTACCTGACGCCGCCTGAACGCCTGGATATGCCGGTGGTGCAGTACGATTTCAGCCGTCTGCAGGCACAGAGCAACGGGTTGTTCAGCGAAGCGGATCTTAACCAGGAGCTGAAAAAGCAAAAGCGCATTACGCCGCACATCATTAGCCAGATTGAGGAGTTCGCCGCGACGCGCAAAGGAGTGATGATCTTCGCCGCCACCGTTGAGCACGCGCGGGAAATTACCGGGTTACTGCCCTCCGGCGACGCGGCATTAATCACTGGCGAGACCCCAGGCCCTGAGCGCGACAGCCTGATTGACGCCTTTAAAGCCCAGCAGTTCCGCTATCTGGTTAACGTGTCGGTACTGACCACCGGCTTTGACGCCCCGCACGTCGACCTGATCGCTATTTTGCGCCCGACCGAATCGGTCAGTCTGTATCAGCAAATTGTTGGCCGCGGCCTGCGTCTGGCGCCGGGTAAAACCGACTGTCTGATTCTGGATTATGCCGGTAACCCGCACGATCTCTATACGCCTGAGGTCGGCGCGCCAAAAGGAAAAAGCGACAACGTGCCGGTACAGGTTTTTTGTCCTGCCTGTGGTTTTGCCAACACCTTCTGGGGTAAAACCACCGCCGACGGCACGCTAATTGAGCATTTTGGCCGCCGCTGTCAGGGCTGGTTTGAAGATGACGAAGGGCATCGCGAGCAGTGCGATTTCCGTTTCCGCTTCAAGAACTGCCCACAATGCAACGCCGAAAATGACATTGCCGCACGCCGCTGCCGGGAATGTGACACGGTACTGGTCGATCCTGACGACATGTTAAAAGCGGCACTGAAGTTAAAAGATGCATTGGTGCTCCGCTGCTCAGGCATGGCACTACAGCCCGGTGCGGATGAAAAAGGCGAGTGGTTAAAAATCACCTACTACGATGAGGACGGGGCGGACGTCAGTGAGCGCTTCAGGGTACAAACTCCCGCTCAACGCACGGCCTTCGAGCAACTCTTTATTCGCCCGCACACCCGTACGCCAGGGGTTCCTCTGCGCTGGATAACCGTGGCCGATATCGTGCACCAGCAGGCGTTACTGCGCCATCCGGATTTTGTTGTTGCTCGCAAGAAAGGCCAGTTCTGGCAGGTCCGTGAGAAGGTCTTTGACTATGAAGGTCGCTTTCGTCGCGCCAACGAATTGCGCGGTTAACGGGACTTTTGATTGATGTGAGGAGCATTTGAGTATAAAATGCCGCCCGCTTCACATCCGTGAGGCAGAACACTCACCTGCTGCTGGGTCGCCTGTAGTAGGGTTTTAAATACAGAGAGAAATCAATGTTTACTATCGAAGCAGAAGTACGTAACGTGCAGGGTAAGGGTGCGAGCCGCCGCCTGCGTAACGCTAACAAGTTCCCGGCTATCGTTTACGGTGGCGAAGCTGCTCCAGTTGCAATCGAACTGGATCACGACAAACTGTGGAACCTGCAGACCAAAGCTGAATTCTATAGCGAAGTTCTGACCATCGTTGTTGGCGGTAAAGAAGAAAAAGTGAAAGTTCAGGCTGTTCAGCGTCACGCGTTCAAGCCAAAACTGACTCACATCGACTTCGTTCGCGCGTAATCGCAAACTCGTCGAGAAAAACCCCGCTTCTGCGGGGTTTTTTGTGCCTGCTATTTACCGCCAGAAGTACGGCGCTGAAGCTGATCGCGCAGGTTCGGCGGCGTTCCTTTAATGGTCAGCGTATCGGTGGCAGGATCCCAGAAAATGCGTTCTCCCAGCAACATCGCATCAAAGTTAATGGTTAACCCGCCGCCACTGCCGGCAAACTTGGTTAACTGACGCAGCGTACTGCGATCCGCCGGGAAGCTCTCTTCAAGCTCATAGCCTTTATCCGCGGTGAACTCCTGGAAGCTGACTTCGCTGACGCCCGCCAGCTCTTTTGACAGCGACTCCAGCTCAATCTCTTCCCCCGCCTGCAGCTGTTCGTTGCAGTAGCTATAGACCTGCTGGCGCACGTTCTGCCGCTCAGATTTATCGAGCTGCGCTTCTGCCGTGAAGTCATCAACCGCCTGGAGCAGCCCTTTGTTCTGCGCTTTGGCGTTCAGGCCTTCGCTGGCGCCGAGGAAGTCCATAAAGAAATCCGCCACTTTGCGGCCCACGCGCCCCTTCAGGAAAGTCAGGTAGCGAGTCGACTCCGGGTTGGTTTCCCACTCGGTCAAATCAATACGGGCCACGATATCCGCATGGTTAATATCCAGATAATGCGTTGAGCTAATATCCAGCTGTTCGTTCACGCGCATGCTGCTTAAGTTATTCAGTACGGTAACCAGCAGATACTCTACGGCCAGATAGCGGTAGTGGCAGAACAGCACAATCCCGCCGTCGGCGAAGGGATATTTCGCCAGCTCGTCGCGCAGACGTCCGGTCGCGGCGCGGCTAAACGCCAGAAAATCTTCTTCGCCCTGACGTTGCAGACGCAGGCTATCAGCCAGTTCGCTCTCTTCACTGAACAGGCCATAGGCTTTATTTTTAGCGCTGTAGACACGGTGTAACTCCGCCATCATCTCTACAACAGTAGGCGTGGGTTCCAGTAACGAATCGCGCAGCACCACTTCAAGGGTTTGCTCATCACGCTTGATAAGCTGGTGCAAGGCAATCTGGTTGATTTCCAGACTCATGATAAACTCTCCTTTTAGACCGGGCGGTATTCAACCACCACCAGGGCATGTGTGCAACAACAGATAAAAAAGGGGAAAAAAAGCTGTTGCTACGGTAATATGTTGCCCTTTCATCAACAAACTGATTTTGATTTATGCCACAACATTCCCGCTACAGTGATGAACACGTTGAACAGCTGCTCAGTGAGCTGGTTAACGTACTGGAAAAACATAAAACGCCGACCGATCTCTCCCTGATGGTTTTGGGAAATATGGTCACCAACCTGATTAATACCAGCGTTGCTCCGGCTCAGCGTCAGGCGATCGCCAAATCTTTCGCCCAGGCTTTACAGTCATCCGTCAGCAACGACCAGGCCCATTAAGGGATACGAACAACAGTTTATGGTGACGAATCGTCAGCGCTACCGTGAAAAAGTCTCCCAGATGGTCAGCTGGGGGCACTGGTTTGCCCTGTTCAACATTCTGCTGGCGACGGTCATTGGCTGTCGTTATCTGTTTGTCGCAGACTGGCCAACAACGCTAACCGGGCGTATCTACTCCTGGATGAGCGTTGTGGGTCACTTTAGCTTTTTGGTTTTCGCCACCTATCTGCTGATCCTGTTCCCTCTGACGTTTATCGTCATGTCGCAGCGTCTGATGCGGTTCTTGTCCGCCATCCTTGCGACGGTGGGGATGACACTACTGCTTATCGACAGCGAAGTGTTCACCCGCTTCCACCTGCATCTCAATCCCATCGTCTGGGAACTGGTGATTAACCCCGACCAGAATGAAACGGCCCGTGACTGGCAGCTGATGTTTATCAGCGTCCCGGTGATCCTGTTGATTGAGATGCTGTTTGCCACCTGGAGCTGGCAAAAACTTCGCAGCCTGACCCGGCGGCGGCATTATGCCAAGCCCGTCGCCGCGCTCTTTTTTGTCTCATTTATCAGCTCGCATATTATGTATATCTGGGCGGATGCAAACTTCTATCGCCCTATTACCATGCAGCGCGCTAACCTGCCGCTCTCGTATCCAATGACCGCCCGTCGTTTCCTCGAAAAACACGGTCTGCTTGACGCGCAGGAGTACCAGCGCCGTCTGGTCGAACAGGGTAATCCGGAAGCAGTCAGCGTTCAGTACCCTCTGAGCGATCTGCACTATCGCGATATGGGTCGCGGGCAAAACGTCCTGCTGATTACCGTCGATGGCCTGAACTATTCCCGTTATGAGAAGCAGATGCCTGCGCTGGCCGATTTCGCGAGTCAAAACGTCACGTTCACCCAGCATATGAGCTCCGGTAATTCTACCGATGCGGGTATCTTTGGGCTGTTCTATGGCATCTCAGCCGGATACATGGACGGCGTGCTGTCTGCCCGTACGCCTGCGGCACTGATCACCGGGCTGAATCAGCAAGGTTATCAGTTAGGGTTGTTCTCCTCTGATGGTTTTAACAGCCCGCTTTACCGCCAGGCGCTGTTGTCTGATTTCTCCCTGCCGGCGGCACAAAATCAGTCTGATGCGCAGACCGCCAGCCAATGGATAAACTGGCTGCAACGATACGCCCAGGAAGATAACCGCTGGTTCTCGTGGGTTGCCTTTAACGGCACAACGCTCGCTAACAGCAATAAGAATGACTTTGCGCGCCGCTACAGCCGCGCGGCTGGCGATGTGGATGCGCAGATAGGCCGAGTGCTTGAGGCGCTGCGTGAGTCAGGCAAACTGGATAATACCGTGGTGATCGTGACCGCTGGCCATGGCGTCCCGCTGGGTGACGAGACGAAGGGTATGAGTTGGTCTCGCCCGAATCTTCAGGTTCCGCTGGTGATCCATTGGCCTGGCACGCCGGCTCAGCGCATTACTATGCTTACCGAGCATAAAGATGTGATGACCACCCTGATGCAACGCCTGCTGCATGTCAGCACGCCAGCAAACGAGTATTCACAGGGGCAGGATCTCTTCAGTGCCACGCGCCGCCATAACTGGGTTACGGCTGCCGGGAATAACACTCTGGTGGTGACCACGCCTAAGCTGACGCTGGTGCTGAACAGCAACGGAAATTATCAGACATATAACCTGCAGGGCGAACGGTTGAAAGACCAGAAACCGCAGTTAAGCCTGCTGCTGCAGGTCCTGACGGATGAGAAGCGCTTCATCGCTAACTGATTAATAATAAACCAGTTAGCGATAGATTCCCTTGCATTCAAAACGGAATCGAGTAGTATTCTTTTCATGCGTCGGCACGTAGCGCAGCCTGGTAGCGCACCGTCATGGGGTGTCGGGGGTCGGAGGTTCAAATCCTCTCGTGCCGACCAAAAATACATTGAAAACCAGCCACTTATGGCTGGTTTTTTTATGGCTAAATTTTGTGTGGGGAAGTACTGGGGAATAATGGGGAAAAAACCGACATTTACATGCTACATAATTGGTTTCTCCCGTCCATGTTTACCAGCAACGTATCCCTTTTTTCTGAATTCAAGCTGATGTTAATAACGGCCCAGCCACATGAAGTTTCAATCGCCCGACAGTTGAATTGATGACAGTCGAGATAATGTTGCTAGTCCGTAAGTCGTTCACCAGAGACCAGAACGGCAGGTAAAACGGAGTAAAGAGGTCTCACATCCCACACAGGTAGTACCAGATTATTTAATTCGAGCATTCACCGCATTCATTAGACGGTGACCAAAGACCGCCTTTGCTCTCAGGTTGCGCTATGTGTCGAAAATTTCAGGGGCAGCACACTGTAGAAAATCTAAAACAATCGTTTGTTTTTACTTAAAAACATTTTAATTTTTAAGAATTTATCAAGAGATATTATCTCCACTTTCTGATTGCATTAAGCGTATGATTGTTAATCACTTATAAATTAATGGGTTAACATGGCTGTTATACCTTTCCTCCCTCCACAGGGAATAGGATTAGTTTTAGACCATATGCGCATTGCTCGCGCTCACGGCATGTCTAGAGATATGGCTAACCCAATGACTTACAAATGGTTTTACTATCAGGTTAGAAATCGTGGGCCGTGGGATTATAAGCAACATCACCCTGAACTAGAAAATTTTGGTAACTTTCACTACGGGGCTATCGGTTATGCTGCCGGCATACCTGCCGAAATTCTTTTAATGGGTGCTGGATTTGCTCAGGAACATGCAGGAACTAGCCGAAAGGAATGGGGCCACTGGTATCAGCAAGCACCACACGGTGATGACCCCCATGATCAGTTCTGGATAAGACAAGGTATCGACTATGCAAGAAAGATCGGTTATTAAAACCCTTCACTGTATGCTGACAGTTGCCCTACTCCTGATAGTTAGTGGTTATTGTGCATATCAATATTGGTTCAATCTCCCACCGAAAGATGTTTTTGTTAGTAAGCAAAAACTATCTGATAGCATTTGGTTGTACGTCACAAAGTACGATGAAGGTAACGCCACTGTGTCGGATTTTTACCGCTTCTATCTTGATAAAGATGAAGGCGATTCCGATGTCATGGAGGCGCTTAAAAAACGTACTCCTTTCATGGAAGCAAAAACCAACTCATATACGGCCACAGGTTACGGAAACACTGTAAACCTGAAAGTAACCGGAAAAATTTATAACTTCACAAATTCAGATTTGTTCTACATAGACGGGATCGCTGTGATGCCCGTTATCAACCTCATAGCCAACGGCACACGAGACTAAAGGAGTTAGATTAATGGCTGTACCAGTTCACTTATTTTTGAAAGATGACGGCGGAGCTATGATCCGCGGTGGTTCAGATGTTGAAGGCCGTGAAGGAAGTATTGAGCTTAGGGACCTGATTCATAATCTCTGCATCCCAACGGACGGGGCAACAGGTAAGCTAACCGGAACTCGTAAACATTCCGCTTTCAGCCTGACTAAAGCAATTGATTCTGCATCCCCCTACCTTTACAAAGCCGTTGCCACTGGTCAGATGACCTGCCCCCACGATTAGATACAACACTCAGTTAGTAACGTCGGAATCTTCATTCTCAGAATGACCCTTTCTCCAGCCCGCTGCAAATTCAGACGGTGTCTGATAATTCAGCGTGGAGTGCGGGCGGCATTCGTTATAATCCTGCCGCCAGTCATTAATAATTTTCCTGGCATGAACGATATCGCTGAACCAGTGCTCATTCAAACATTCATCGCGAAATCGTCCGTTAAAGCTCTCAATAAATCCGTTCTGCGTTGGCTTGCCCGGCTGGATTAAGCGCAACTCAACACCATGCTCAAAGGCCCATTGATCCAGTGCACGGCAAGTGAACTCCGGCCCCTGGTCAGTTCTTATCGTCGCCGGATAGCCTCGAAACAGTGCAATGCTGTCCAGAATACGCGTGACCTGAACGCCTGAAATCCCAAAGGCAACAGTGACCGTCAGGCATTCCTTTGTGAAATCATCGACGCAGGTAAGACACTTGATCCTGCGACCGGTGGAAAGTGCGTCCATGACGAAATCCATCGACCAGGTCAGATTGGGCGCCGCCGGACGGAGCAGCGGCAGACGTTCTGTTGCCAGCCCTTTACGACGTCTTCTGCGTTTTACGCCCAGGCCACTGAGGTGATAAAGCCGGTACACGCGCTTATGATTAACATGAAGCCCTTCACGGCGCAGCAACTGCCAAATACGACGGTAGCCAAAACGCCTGCGCTCCAGTGCCAGCTCAGTGATGCGCCCTGATAAATGCGCATCAGCAGCCGGACGGTGAGCCTCATAGCGGCAGGTCGACAGGGATAAACCTGTAAGCCTGCAGGCACGACGTTGCGACAGACCGGTCGCATCACACATCAACATCACGGCTTCCCGCTTCTGGTCTGTCGTCAGTACTTTCGCCCAAGAGCCACCTGAAGCGCCTCTTTATCCAGCATGGCTTCGGCAAGCAGCTTCTTGAGTCTGGCGTTCTCTTCCTCAAGCGACTTCAGGCGCTTAACTTCAGGCACCGCCATACCGCCATACTTCTTACGCCAGGTGTAAAACGTGGCATCGGAAATGGCATGCTTGCGGCAGAGTTCACGGGCGGGTACCCCAGCTTCGGCTTCGCGGAGAATACTGATGATCTGTTCGTCGGAAAAACGCTTCTTCATGGGGATGTCCTCATGTGGCTTATGAAGACATTACTAACATCGGGGTGTACTAATCAACGGGGAGCAGGTCACAGACACTGCAAAGCGCTGAATTTAAGTTTTACCATATCAACGATGCAGGTCAGGAAGTTGAATATTTCAATATAAAAATGGAAAGAGTAAAAGTTATTTCCATCACTCCAGTAATGCACGACACAAGAGATTGCCCCGGTACTGGTCACATGGAAAATGTGCAACTACGTTATGAAAAAATCACCTGGCTTTATAAAGATGGGAATATCCAATATACAGACGCATGGAACGAACGCCCAACAGCTTAAACGTTAAATGATTGGCTATTAAGAAATGAAAATAAAGGGGCATCGAGCCTAATGCTAGTCACCTAAGGTGACCAGCATTGTTTTAAAGAGTATTTTGATTTCTTCGGCCTGATTTCCCTTTTATCTTCCTGGTGGTAGTGTCAGCACCTGATAGCTGGTTTTTTTTATTGCGCCTCACCCGGTGTTTTAAGCAGGTACGCCAGCGTAACAAGACAAATCACCGCCCCGGCATAAAACGTGTATTGTGCGCCAAACATTTCCCAGATCGCTCCGGCGCTCACGCTGGCGATTAACAATCCCACGCCACTGACCAGGCTAAAAATACCAAAAGCCGTACCTCGCAGATCGGCCGGAGCGGTTTTAGCTACCATGGCCGCCAGCAACCCCTGAGTCATTCCCATATGAACTCCCCACAGTGCGACACCGACAATAATACCGATCCAGTGGCTACTCAGCGCCAGAACGACATCTGCGCCAATCAATACCATTAACCCCCACTGCAGGAGTCGAGTATGGCTCATACCATCAGAAAGCTTGCCAAAGGGATAGGCCGAGAATGAATAGAGAACGTTCATTACCACCATCACCAGCGGAATAAACGCCAGTGGAACACCCGACTGTTGCGCACGAAGCACAAGAAATGCCTCGCTGAAACGGGCCAGAGTAAACACCGCGCCAAGGCCAATCACCCACCAGCACGCTTTCCCCAGACGCTTTAAATTCGCTCTTTTGATGGGGTTAGTACGTTTGTGCTCGACAGGGGTTTTCGGTTCCTGCAGACCAAAATAAAGCAGTGCAACTGAAAGCAGACCGGGGATGAGCGCTATCCAGAAAACGGTACGGAAATCATTATCCAGCAACAACATCAAACTCACCGCCAGTAATGGTCCGAGAAAGGCCCCAGTGGTATCCATCGACTGACGCAGCCCATATGCCGCACCGCGCATTTCCGGCGGTGTGACGTCTGCAACCAGTGCGTCTCGTGGTGCTCCCCGGATCCCCTTCCCCGTTCGGTCCATCAGACGTGCACCTAAAACCATACCTGAGGAAGAGGCCAAAGCGAAAAGGGGTTTGCTTAGCGCGCCCAGGCCATATCCCAACAGTGCCAGACCTTTGCGCTGACCAAGATAGTCGCTTATCGCTCCCGAAAAGACCTTAATAAAGAGAGCGGTTGCCTCCGCCAGCCCTTCAATCAGACCGATGAATAACACGCTGGTCCCGAGCGTGGTCATCATAAAAAGAGGGAGCAGGCTGTGAATACTCTCTGAAGAGATGTCCATCAGCATACTGACGCCTCCCACAACCCAGACGCCTTTTGGGATCTGGCTGAGTACTGGAAATCTGGAAAGCATGCGCGACTCCTGCTTTAAAAACAGTTGCCTGAATGTTTACAGAATAGGATATGGCGGATTAAAAAACCTGAGGAGGAATAATGGGGCTATAAAAAAGCCAACCCGCAGGCTGGCTCATGAAGGCTTAGTGCTTTTCGCGTCCACCCAGGAAGAAAATACCCAGCGGGATAGCCAGCAGCACGGTGAACACCAGGCTGTAGACAAAGATCATTGCTGATTGCAGGACATACATGCTGGTCGTCCATGCTGAGAGGGGGATGTTGTATTGTTCGATAACGCCAACAATGGTTGCCCGCCCAACGCATGCGGCAGCAATCATAAACACAACCAGTAGCGCCAGGAGGAACTTACGGCCTTCAGGTGTTTTAAGTTTTGCACGAACCATCTCACTTCCCTTTACAGATGAATAACATTATAAGGTGTTTAAAATAACACGAACTATCGTCAGACTCCACACCAGCACAAACAACCATTAAAAACGCCAAAATTAAGTTTATAACACTGAGAATATTGAAAATGTAAGTAAATAAAACCAATCATTCATGAGCGCTATGCTAATCTGTTCAGGATCGTTTTGACATAAAGGAATGACAATGAAAAACGCACCTAAGTTTGCCATCGCTCTGATCGCCGCCGCGTGCGTCAGCACCAGCGCTTTTGCCAGCGAAACCCCAAAAGAGCAGCCGCTGGAAAAAGTTGCCCCATATCCGAAAGCGGACAAAGGGATGAAGCGTCAGGTGATTCAGTTACCGGCTCAGCAGGATGAAGCAAATTTCAAAGTGGAGCTGTTAATTGGCAAAACGCTGGAAGTGGATTGCAACCAGCACCGTCTGGGCGGTCAACTGGAAAGTAAAACCCTGGAAGGCTGGGGTTATGACTATTACGTCTTCGATAAAGTCACCTCTCCGGTCTCTACCATGATGGCCTGCCCGGATGGCAAGAAAGAGAAGAAATTTGTGACGGCGTATCTGGGTGACAACAGTCTGCTGCGCTACAACAGCAAGCTGCCGATCGTGGTCTACACGCCGGAAAACGTGGAAGTGAAGTATCGCGTCTGGAAGGCAGATGAGAATGTCGGACAAGCGGTAGTACGTTGAAAAAAAGCCGGGTAATCAATACCCGGCTTTTTTATTTACAGCGCGATATCCGCAACCGGTTTGTTTTCTGCCTGAGGTTTAAGCTCCGCTTTTGGCGCAGCATCAGCAGCCTGCGGCTTGACGTATTGCAGTTGCAGTACACGGCTGGTGTATTCCAGCTCCTGCTCCGTTGCCTCCACGTTACCGTTCAGCTTTGTACCGTAGGATGGAATAATAGTTTTCAGCTTAGCCTGCCATTCAGGACTGGAGACTTTATCTTGAAACACTTTTTCCATCAGGTGCAGCATGATTGGCGCAGCAGTAGATGCACCAGGTGACGCCCCCAACAGCGCAGCAATTGTGCCATCCTTATCGCTCACCACTTCGGTACCCAGGCGCAGCACACCACCCTCTTTCGGGTCGCGCTTGATGATCTGCACACGCTGACCCGCCTGCCACAGACGCCAGTCTTCTTTCTTCGCCTCCGGGTAGTACTCTTTCAGCGCTTCGAAACGATCGTCGTCAGAGAGCATCACCTGGCTAATCAGGTATTTCACCAGGTCGAAGTTATCCAGTCCCACATCCATCATTGGCTTAACGTTAGAGGTGGTGGTTGCACTGAGCAGATCCCACAGAGAGCCGTTTTTCAGGAACTTAGTTGAGAAGGTCGCGAACGGCCCAAACAGCACCACGCGTTTGCCGTCAAGCATACGGGTGTCGATGTGCGGCACAGACATTGGCGGCGCACCAACAGAAGCCTGACCGTACACTTTAGCCAGATGGCGATTCACCACTTCCGGGTTTTCGGACACCAGGAACTGGCCGCCGACCGGGAAACCGGCATAATCGTCAGCTTCCGGAATACCGGATTCCTGCAGCAGCTTCAGCGCCGCACCACCTGCTCCAATAAAGACAAACTTCGCCTTGATGACGTGCTCGGCTTCGTTGTTTTTCAGGTCAGCAACGGTCACGCTCCAGCTGTTGTCCGCGTTGCGCTTAAAGCCACGCACTTCGGTGCTGAGCTGCAGATTGAAGTTCTCTTTTTTCTTCAGAGACGTCACCAGCTGACGGGTTATTTCACCGTAGTTAACGTCAGTACCAATTTCAGTACGGGTTGCCGCCACTTTCTGGTTCGGGTCACGACCTTCCATAACCAGCGGGGCCCACTCTTTGATCTGAGCGTGGTCTTCAGAGTATTTCATACCGCGGAACAGCGTGCTCTGCTGCAGAGCCGCGTAACGCGCGCGCAGGAAGTTGACGTTCTGCTCGCCCCACACAAAGCTCATATGCGGCACGGTGTTAATGAAGGAGTGCGGGTCATGCATCACACCGCTGTTGACCTGGTGTGACCAAAACTGGCGTGAAATCTGGAATGCTTCGTTGATCTCTACCGCCTTCTCGATACTAATGGAACCGTCCTTTTTCTGCGGCGTATAGTTCAGTTCCATGAGTGCCGAATGTCCCGTACCGGCGTTGTTCCAGCCGTTCGAGCTCTCCTGCGCCACGCCATCGAGGCGTTCGACCATGGTCATTGACCAGTCTGGCTGCAGTTCCTGCAGATAGGTTCCCAGCGTGGCGCTCATGATACCGCCACCAATTAAAAGGACGTCCGTTTCCTGCTCTTTTGGTGCGTCAGCTTTCGCCGCCATTGAGACGGTGTTAAGCCCCACGGCCAGAGAAAAGAGCATGGCAGTCATTTTTTTCATAATTTATGCCTTAGTGTAAAAGTGCTTGATGCGTGGAAATTGCAGGTGAAAAAAGCTGCGGGGGCACGGTAACAACTTTTAAATATTGTTTAAAGGTTACGAAATTATTGTAATTGTGAAATTTAATGATGGATTGTTTGTGGGGAATTACGCTGGCTGCTGGTACCGATTAATTTGCAAACGCAGTGAAAGGATTGGGTGTACTGGGCGGGATTATCATCATGGTACTGCTTCCCGCCCGTATTAAGCATCTGATTAAAGAAGAAAAATCGTCGCCAGCCCAAGAAAAATAAAGAAGCCACCGGTATCGGTGATGGCAGTGATCATCACGCTCGACCCCACTGCAGGGTCGCGTCCCAGTTTGGTCATCGTCAGAGGGATAATCACGCCCATCATTGATGCCACCAGCAGGTTCAGTACCATCGCCAGCATCATCACGCCTCCTAGCGCCATATCGTCGTACAGCCACCAGGTAATACCGCCCATAATGCCGCCCCATACCAGGCCGTTAATCAGCGCAACGCCCATTTCTCTTAAGATCAGGAAGGTAAAGTTGCCGGGCTGAATGTTCTCCAGCGCCAGGGCGCGGACGATCATAGTGATAGTCTGGTTTCCGGTGTTGCCGCCAATCCCGGCCACAATCGGCATCAGCGATGCCAGCGCGACTAACTGAGAAATAGTGTGTTCAAAACCATCAATCACGCGGGAAGCGATAAACGCAGTACACAGGTTAATGGCAAGCCACGCCCAGCGGGTTTTGACGGCCTTGCCAACGGATGCATGGACGTCGTCCTCCGCGCTGATCCCACCGAGAGCACGTAAATCGTTATCAGTTTCTTCGTACACCACATCAACGATCTCATCAATGGTCAGGCGTCCCATCAGCTTGCCGACAGAATCGACCACCGCCGCACTTACAAGGTCATCACGTTCGAAGGTACGCGCCGCTTTTTCAGCATCGTCTTCCGGAGAGAAGACCATCGGCTCGGTCTCCATCACCTCACTCACCCGCCGTTGGGTACTATTGAGCAGGATCGTTTTCAGTTCCAGCTCACCGAGCAACGTTTTATCCCGCGAGGTCACAAACAGTTTATCGGTGTTATCCGGCATACTGCCGAGGCGGCGCAGGTAGCGCTGGACGGTACCAAGCGTAACGTCCGGGCGTACCGTGATAACGCCAAACTCCATGATCGCGCCAACGCTGTGTTTCTCGTAGTGCATCACCTGACGCACACGTGCCCGCTCTTCGGCTGGCAAAGAGGCCAGCAGGCGGCCGGTCAGATTACGCGGCAGATGTTGAACAAGGTAAATCTGTTCGTCGATATCCAGCGTTTTCAGCGCATCAAGAATATCCCGGTCGCTCATCTCGTCGATAAGGTCATCCCAGACGTTTTCCGAGGCTTCAAGCAGCACCTGACCACGCTCGTGATCCTGCACCAGACGCCACAACGCATGGCGCTCCTCCGAAGGGAGCGCCTCAAGGGTATCGGCCAGGTCAGGCGGGGGTAAATGGGCAACCAGCGCACCTACCTCAGCAATATCGTCGGCTAAGGTGCCGACATCATATTGCTCAGCCAGGGTCAGTTTGCCCAATAACGCAGAAGTGACCGCTTTATCGGTCGTGAGAAGCCAGATCAGTCGCGCGCGTTCCTGGTCACGCTGTCTGGCGCTGTTTTTCGTTAATACCGACATCAATCATAAATCCATGAAATAAGATGGTATTAAGCATAGCGCGGGGATATGTAAATAAGAATAAACAACAGGGCGGGATGAAAAAAAAAGCGGCATTTCGACCGCGATTTATCCCCTCTCCCTGTGGGGGAGAGGGTAACGGCATCATGCCGTACGCGCCACCGCGTCACGCGACGCCGCATCTCGCTCTTCACCGGTCAACTCGCTCAGTTTACCGTCGCGCATCTCCAGCAGACGGTCAGCATGAATGAAGTAATGATCGTCGTGGCTGATGGCGAAAATGGTTTTGCCCATCTCCTGCATCAGCGGCAGCAGAACCTGATAAAACTCGCGGCGGAAATGCGGATCCTGATCCGCTGCCCACTCATCCAGCAGAATAATGTCGCGCTCTTCCGCCAGCGCCAGCAGCAGCGCCACGCGTTTTTTCTGCCCTTTAGAGAGTTTCAGGTTGAGGATCTTTCCGTCCTGTAGCTCCAGCTTGTGCGACATCTGCAATTGTGCCAGCCATTTCTCCACCAGCGCAGGATTGGCCTGTTGCCCTTCAGGCCCAAGCAGTTGTTCAAACAACCAGACATCGGTGAACACCGCCGAGAAAAGCTGGCGGTAATCCTCAGGTTTCTCCGCGTTCAACGCCCTACAGTCCAACAAAATCTCGCCCGATTGCGGCTGATAGAGCCCGGTCAGCAACATTGCCAGCGTCGATTTACCACTACCGTTGCCCCCAATCAGGAACAACAGCTCACCGCGATGTATCGTCAGGTTGACCGGTCCTATGGAGAAGGCGTTGTCCCGATAGCGGAACGTAACGTTACGAAGCTCCAGCGTTTGCCAGTTGGGGAAGGCCTGCGGGCGCGGAAATTCGGCTTTGAACGGCGCAAGGTCGAATTTTTTGAGTTTATTAAACGCAACTTGCGCACTCAGCAAGGTAGGCAGTGCGCCGACAGCGGAGAGCAGCGGTGTGCGTAAAAACAGTAACGTTAATGAGTAGGTTGCCGCCACGTTGGTGTCCGCCCAGCCCAGGCTGTTCGCCATCCAGAATACCAGGCCAATGGCGCCCAGCATCATAATGTTTGACCAGTTCACCGCGCTCAGGTGGAAGGTATCGGCGCGAATGATATGGTGTCGGTATTCGCGCGCATCCGGTAGGTAGAGATGGTTAAAGATATGCTCGGCACGTTCGCGGTTCAGCGTCAGCTCTTTACGCCCTTCCAGCACCGTCTGGTAATCGTTATAGAGCTTATCTTCGGTTTCGCGCAGCACCGCCATGTGTTTATAGACGCGTGACACCAGCACAAAACCGCCCCAGATGGTAATGACTATCCATAGAGCAGTCACTGCCAGCATTTTGCTGGAGAGCCAGGCGAGATAGGCCGCAGAGCCAAAGGTCAGAATGATCCCCTGGACCAGTTCCGGTAAACGGACGAATGCAATAGTGATGGCGCGCACATCGCTGGTCAGTCCCGCCAGCAGAGAAGCACTTCCGAGTTGTTCAACACGCTCGACCTGGGTGTCCAGAATCCGCTTGATAAATTCACTGCGTAAACGAAAAACGAAATGGTGCCCAAGCGCAGTCAGCGCCAGCTGTGACCCGAGCGTGACCGCCATCAACAACAGCAACAGGCCAAGAAACTCCGGTAAAACGGAGAGTGACGTGTCGACCATTTCAATCAAACGTACGTTAATAAACGCGATCAGGCCAATACCTAATGCGGCACTGGCAAGGCTTAACGCCATTACTGCAATGAAGGGCCAGCGATACTGACGCCAGACAAGAAGAAGTAGTTGCATGCAGGCAATCCGGACAATAAAAATCAGCCAGCAGTGTAAACTGCCCTGCGGTTACATCAAGAATAATTCTTATTTTTATTTACTCTCTCCTGCCTGGCGAAAGGTCAGGTTAAATCGGTACTCGCCAGTTAATGGGTGAACCCCGGGTTTCAGAGGCTGAATGCCGTGGTAAAACAGCCGCGCTTCCCTGCCCCACACCACCACATCGCCATGCTCCAGCATCAGGCGCTTGAGCGCGTCGTTGCGGCGTAACCCGCCGAACTGGAAGACCGCAGGCAGACCCAGGGAGACGGATACGATAGGCGCGCGCAGGTCAGGCTCATCTTTGTCCTGATGCAACGAGAGCTTCGCGCCCACGGCGTAGCGGTTGATCAGACAGGCATCCGGGCGGAAGTCTGGATAATCCGCAGCCACTGCGGCCTCGTGGCAGAGAGACTGAAAAACAGCAGGTATGGGAGGCCACGGCTGACCGGTTAAGGGATCGACAGGGGCATACAAATAGCCCCGTTCGTTCGTCGCCCAACCGAGTTCTCCGCAGTTGGCCATTGCCACCGACATGGTGTAGCCTCCCGGCGTCACCATATGGCGAAACGGTGAAACGGCCGTTACCTCTTCAATACCGGCAAGCAGCGCCGCCGCACGTGAAAGTGCAAAGCGGCGGAGGATCACCGCGCCCGGAGCAAGGGGTTCCTGCCAGGGTTCAGCATCCGCAAAAAGATCGAGCATCATCCCTCCTGGTGTTCCGCCTCACGTTTCAGTAATAACGCTTTTCGTTCCGTTCCCCATCGGTAACCCGATAGCGCACCGTCATTGCGAACAACGCGATGGCAGGGGATCACAATTGCCAGTTTGTTTGCAGCACAGGCTCCGGCAACGGCACGTACGGCATTGGGTTTACCAATTGCTTTTGCCACCTGCTGATAACTTGCCGTTTCGCCGCAGGGAATGTCGCGAAGTGCCTGCCAGACGCGCTGCTGGAAAGCAGTTCCACGTATATCCAGCGGCAGTGACAGCGGCACTGCACGGTTATCAATACTGGCGATCACCTGGTGGGTCCGCAGCGCAAAAGCGTCTTCCAACGGTACGCGCTCTGCTTTTGGAAACAGCGTAGCAAGCTCTTCGGTTAATTCTGTATCGCTGTCACCCAGCAGTATCGCGCAGATCCCCCGCTCGCTTTCAGCAACCAGACAGCGTCCTAACGAACAGTCGTCAATGGCGTAACGCACGGCCACATCTCCTTTACGATACTGTTTCGCCGTCATACCCAGCGTATCGCTGGCTTTACGATAATAACTGCTGCTATCAGGAAATCCTGCCGCCAGCACGGCGTCGGTAATGTTGTCTCCCTGCGCAAGCGCCGTGCGCAGTCGCTGTCCCCGCGCCGCCTGCTGCCAGGCTTTTGGCGTCATACCCGTCACGGATTTAAACAGACGATGGAAATGGAAAGGACTCATGGCAACCTGGTTAGCCAGCTTTTCCAGTGTCAGGGTGGGATCCTGCTCCAGAAGGCGACAGGCGTGCTCTATTTTTGCCAGCTTCAGTTCCTGCGGATTGCCTTTATCCGGCATACAGCGCTTGCACGGGCGAAACCCTGCCTGAATGGCATGGTGGACATCCGCATAAAAGCAGACATTTTTACGCAGCGCGTGGCGGGCACGACAGGACGGACGGCACACGATCCCCGTGGTCTGCACGGCAAAGACAAACTGTTCGTCAGCGCGTGGATCGCGGGCCAGCACGGCCTGCCAGCGCTCTTCATCGGTAATAAAGGTCGGGTTTTTCATCATCAACTCCTCTTACAAGCATACATACAGCGTGCCTGAGTGCCACTGATAAAAAACCCGCAACCTTGCTTTTTAATTTTTTTCGCTCACCAGGAAGCTGTTGAACTGCGGCGAATGCCAGGTTTTAAATCCGTCAGCCTCTTTGATGATCATATAAACCGCCAGCCCTTCCTGACGAACCACCTCTTTGGCTTTCTCCGGTCCGAGTACCATTAACCCGGTATCCCAGGCATCGGCTTCCAGCGCAGTGGGGGCAATGACCGTCACTGAAACCAGATTATGCGTGATTGGGCGCCCGGTCTGTGGGTCAATGACATGCGAAATGCGTTTACCGTCAAGTTCGTAATAGTTACGGTAGCTTCCGGATGTGCTGATGCCATGCCCGTTGATATCCACCATCGCCTGCACGGCGTTTTGCCGATCGGTCGGCTTTTGGATGGCCACCCGCCAGGGCTTATCACTGGCGTTCATGCCGCGGCTCACTAAGGCGCCCCCCACAGACACCAGATAACGCGAAATCCCTTCCTGGGCCATCAGCGCTGCCAGGTGATCTGCCGCATAGCCTTCCCCAACCGTTGACAGGTCGACAAACAGATCGGGGATATCTTTTTGCAGGTACTGTTGACCGTACTGATTGATCACCGTCAGATGCTGTAGACCGGTTCTGGCACGGGCATCATCAATGGCTGCCTGATCGGGTGTGGTGACCGGCTGCTTGTTGGGGCCAAACCCCCAGAGATTTACCAGCGGTCCAACGGTGACGTCCATCGCGCCGTTGGTTTTGTAGCCCACGCGGAGTGACTCCGTCACGATATCGGCCATCGCTTCACTAACCGGCCACAGGGAAGTACTGCTTGAGAGATTAAAGCGCATCAGCGCCGAGTCATTTTTATACGTTGAAAGTAGCTGATCGTCGGCATCCAGTTGAGACTGTATTTTGCCACGGAGTTCGTCTGCGCGCGTTTTATCAAGGTTCATCACGCTGACGCGCCAGAAGGTGCCCATCGTTTTACCTTCAAGCACCGTCGCCGCAGGTGCATCGGCTTTCGCCACCGGCGGCGTGGAAGAGTCACAAGCGGTCAGGAAAAAAAAAGTAGCCAGAAAGCTGGCGCGTAAAAAAGTCATGTCCATTCATTATTATCCTCATGCCAGGGCGGCAAGAGTACACCAAAACGGGTGAGTTGTGAGATCCTAAAAAAACAGACTAAAAAGGGGCCATCAGGCCCCTTTGTCAAATTGCGAAGCGATTAGAACTGGTAAACCAGACCCAGCGCTACGATATCATCAGTACCGATACCAGCCTGTTTGGTGAAGTTGTTGTCATCCAGCAGGTTGATTTTGTAGTCCACATAGGTAGACATGTTTTTGTTGAAGTAGTAAGTCGCACCCACATCAACATATTTCAGGATATCCTGATCGCCGTAACCTTCGATGTCCTTACCTTTAGACTGGAGGTAAGCCACGGAAGGACGCAGGCCGAAGTCGAACTGGTACTGAGCAACAACTTCGAAGTTCTGCGCTTTGTTGGCAAAGCCGTAAGCGGTAGTTGGGTTGCTGCCGTTAGAGGTACCGAAACGGGTTGCGTTGTAGGTCTGAGAGTACTGCGCTGCCAGATAGATGTTGTTGGCATCGTATTTCAGGCCACCAGAATAGACTTCTGCGTGATCGCCCTTACCGTATACGCCAGCTGCATTCTGGTCGGCGGTACGTTTGGAGGAGGACATTGCGCCGCCCACGCTGAAGCCTTCGCCCAGGTTATAGGTCACGGATGCACCGTAGCCGTCGCCGTTCTGGTTCAGCAGGCTGCGACCGTTAGTGTTTTCACCGCTTACGCTGCCGTTTTTGCCCTGATATTGCAGAGCAAAGTTCAGGCCGTCAACCAGACCAAAGAAGTCCTGGTTACGGTAGGTTGCAACGCCGTTAGCACGGGATTGCAGGAAGTTGTCTGCGCCGTAGGTATCGCCGCCAAATTCTGGCAGAACGTCAGTCCAGGAGGTTACGTCGTAGATTACGCCGTAGTTACGACCGTAATCGAAAGAACCCGCCTCAGCGAATTTCAGACCCGCGAACGCCACACGCGTCCAGGACTGGTTGTCACCTTCAGTGGTGTTGCCCTGGATCTGGTATTCCCACTGGCCGTAACCGGTCAGCTGATCGTTAACCTGAGTTTCGCCTTTGAAGCCAAGACGCATATAGGTCTTGTCGCCGTCGTTACCCTTGTCGTCAGAGAAATAGTGCAGACCATCGACTTTACCGTACAGATCTAATTTGTTGCCATCTTTGTTATAAATTTCGGCCGCATTTGCTGCGCCTGCTACCAGCAGTGCTGGTACCAGGAGGGACAGTACTTTAACTTTCATTTTATTAACCCTCTGTTATATGCCTTATAATTACCACTGCTTACTGGTTAACCCTCATTAACCAGTCGGCAATTTCATTCTCCGCAAAATTACAGAATAATCCAATGCGAATATGATACTAAAACTTTGAAGATGTTTCATTTATGCATCAACATGTTTCAATTTGTAAATATCAAGGAACTTTTACAAAGCACAAATAGCTTATAAATTTAGCACGCATAATCAAACAGAAAAATCACCACATAAATATCAACGATTTACAATAAAATTCGTTACAGCACTGAATGACAAAACAAGATCGCGCCTAATCTCTAAAATAACCCCTGCTATCATCATTAACTTTATTTATTACCGTCATTCAGTTTTGAATGTCTGTTTATCCCTAATTCAACCGGATGCTTCGCATTCGGTTTTTTTTTACCTTTCTTTACGTAAATTTTCTTTTCCTGTGCTACCACCCTGAAATTGTAACGACTATTAACTAAATTCTCGCCGCGTATCCCCCGACGTAGAAAAAATGATGAAAAACTCAATTTCTTGTTAATTCGTGCTTTTTGCCATATAGCACTGTTTTATATTTGTACATTCCCGGTGAGTGTGTACATGTTTAGGACACTTTCCATCTCTGATATTACCTGTGGAAAAAGTCGTCGCTTCCAGACCAGTGGCGCTGGAAATTCAGTTATTACCCTTTATACTGCCCTATCGCGACAGAGCACGACCATCACAGGTTAGAGATATCAATGAGTCAGACTGAAACTACCGCCCCGAGCAAATTCTCCCTCCTCCCCGGGAGCATCACCCGTTTCTTTCTTCTTTTGATCGTTGTGCTGTTAGTCACCATGGGGGTTATGGTGCAGAGCGCGGTGAACGCCTGGCTAAAGGACAAAAGCTATCAGGTTGTTGATATCACCCATGCCGTACACAAACGCATTGATACCTGGCGCTACGCCACCTGGCAGATTTACGACAATATTGCGGCTGCGCCCGCAACCTCATCCGGGGATGGGCTGCAGGAGACACGTCTTAAGCAGGACGTCTATTATCTCGAAAAACCGCAGCGCAAAACGGAGGCACTTATCTTTGGCTCTCACGACAGTGCGACGCTGGAGATGACGCAGCGCATTTCGACCTATCTGGATACCCTTTGGGGAGCCGAAACCGTGCCGTGGTCGATGTACTATCTGAATGGTCAGGACAACAGCATGATCCTGATCTCGACGCTGCCGTTGAAAGATCTCTCTTCCGGGTTTAAAGAGACAACCGTGGGCAGCATCGTCGATTCCCGTCGGGCAGAGATGTTGCAGCAGGCAAATGCTCTCGATGAACGTGAGAGCTTCTCTTCCCTGCGTCGCCTGGCCTGGCAAAATGGTCACTATTTTACCCTGCGCACCACGTTCAACCAGCCAGGGCATCTGGCGACGGTGGTGGCCTTCGATTTGCCAATTAATGATTTAATCCCGCCGGATATGCCGCTCGACAGCTTCCGCCTTGAGCCAGACAGCAGCACACAGAATATGCGTGCGGCGTCTGACAAAGAGGCCGCAGAGAGCGTATCGATCTCTTTTAATGGCTCGAAAATTGAAATTGCCTCTTCGCTGAACTCAACCGGTATGCGTCTGGTGTGGCAGGTGCCGTTTGGCACGCTGTTGCTCGACACCCTGCAAAATATCCTGCTGCCTCTGCTGCTGAATATCGGTCTGCTGGCGCTGGCTCTGTTTGGCTACAGTACGTTTCGTTTCCAGCCGGGTCGTCAAAGCGACGCCTCTGCGGTTCCGGCGGGCACCACTAATGAGTTGCGCGTGTTACGTGCATTGAATGAAGAGATTGTTTCCGTGCTGCCGCTTGGGGTCTTAGTTCACGACCAGGAAGCGAATCGTACGGTGATGAGCAACAAAATTGCCGACCATCTGCTGCCGCATCTTAACCTGCAAAACATCACCACCATGGCGGATCAGCACCAGGGGGTGATTCAGGCCACCATCAACAATGAACTGTACGAGATCCGTCAGTTCCGCAGTCAAATCGCCCCACGCACGCAAATTTTCATTATCCGCGATCAGGATAGAGAAGTGCTGGTGAATAAAAAGCTGAAGCAGGCGCAAAGACTGTATGAGAAAAACCAGCAGGGGCGCGCGGCATTCATGCAGAATATTGGTGATGCCTTCAAACAGCCATTAAAAACGCTGGCAACCCAGGCGGCAGCGTTAAATACGTCAGAAAGCCACCAGCTTGCCAGCCAGGCCGACTCACTGGTTCGTATGGTTGATGAGATCCAACTGGCGAATATGCTGGAGAATGATTTCTGGAAAGGAACACCTACCCTCTTCTCCATTCAGAATCTGATCGATGAAGTGGTTCCGGAAGTCCTGCCCGTGATTAAGCGCAAAGGACTGCAACTGCTAATCAATAACCATTTATCCGCGAATGATGAACGTCATGGCGATCGCGAAGCACTGCGCCGCATTCTGCTGATGCTTATTCAGTATGCGGTGACCACCACGCAGATTGGCAAGATCACCCTGGAGGTGAGCACAGACGAGTCTGCTGAAGATCGTCTGACGTTCCGCATCCTGGACACCGGGGAAGGCGTCACAACGAGCGAAATTGATAATCTGCACTTCCCGTTCCTTAATGACACGCAGAGCGATCATTACGGCAAAGCCAATGCGCTGACCTTCTGGTTATGCGATCAACTGGCGCGTAAGCTTGGTGGTCACCTGAATATCAAGGCCCGTGAATCCCTCGGCACCCGGTATTCTCTGCACGTTAAAATGGCCGCCAATCCACAAGAAGAAGATGAAGAACGTCTGCTGGATGATGTTGTGGTGATGGTCGATGTGACCTCAAATGAGATCCGCAATATTGTGGTTCGTCAGTTAGAAAACTGGGGCGCGGCCTGCATCACGCCGGATGAAAGGCTGGCAAGTCAAGAATTTGATCTGTTTTTAACTGATAATCCGTCTAATCTTACTGCCTCCGGCTTGCTTTTAAGCGATGATGAGTCAGGCGTGCGGAAAATCGGCCCTGGCCAGCTGCGCGTCAACTTTAATATAAGCAATGCGATGCAGGAAGCTGTACTACAACTAATAGAAGAACAGCTGGCGCAGGAAGAGATAGCGGAATCCCCGCAAGGCAGCAATGAAAATGCCGAGCTTCACGCCAGCGGATATTATTCGCTCTTTGTTGATACAGTACCAGATGATGTTAAGCGGTTGTATACTGAGTCCGCTGCGAATGATTTTGCAGCGCTGGCACAGACAGCACACCGGCTTAAAGGGGTGTTTGCCATGCTTAATCTGGTTCCCGGCAAGCAGTTATGTGAAACGCTGGAACATCTAATTCGTGAGAAAGATGCCTCTGGCATTGAAAAATACATCAGCGACATTGACGCCTACGTCAAAAGCTTGCTGTAGCAAGGTAGCCTTATACATGAACAATATGAACGTAATTATTGCCGATGACCATCCGATTGTACTGTTCGGTATTCGCAAATCACTTGAACAGATCGAGTGGGTGAATGTAGTCGGTGAATTTGAAGACTCTACAGCACTGATCAATAACCTCCCAAAGCTTGATGCACACGTGCTCATTACCGATCTCTCCATGCCTGGGGACAAGTACGGTGATGGGATCACGCTCATCAAATATATTAAACGTCACTTCCCCGATATCTCGATTATCGTTCTGACCATGAACAACAACCCGGCGATTCTGAGCGCGGTGTTGGATCTGGATATCGAAGGCATTGTGCTGAAACAAGGCGCACCAACCGATCTGCCAAAAGCGCTCGCGGCGCTGCAGAAAGGCAAGAAATTCACGCCTGAGAGCGTCTCTCGCCTGCTGGAAAAAATCAGCGCAGGTGGCTACGGTGACAAACGCCTGTCGCCGAAAGAGAGCGAAGTACTGCGCCTGTTCGCCGAAGGTTTCCTGGTGACCGAAATTGCCAAGAAGCTGAACCGCAGTATTAAAACCATCAGCAGCCAGAAGAAATCAGCGATGATGAAGCTGGGTGTGGACAACGATATTGCCCTGCTGAACTATCTCTCCTCCGTCACGCTGAGCGCAACGGATAAGGATTGATTCCCTACGTGTGCCCCTCTCCCACAGGGAGGGGTGAAACGTAAAAGGCCCTTGCGGGCCTTTTTTTATATCCGCGTTTTTCTCACGCGATCCGCATAAACAGACAGTGTCTGCTTCAGCACATCCAGCGTCACCGGTTTTGATAAACAGCTGTCCATACCTGACTCCAGGCAGCGCTGTTTCTCTTCCGCCAGCGCGTTCGCCGTCACGCCCACAACCGGTAACGTCAGGCCAAGCTGGCGGATGCGCTGCGTCAGACGATAGCCATCCATATTTGGCATATTTACGTCGCTGAGAACGATATCAATATGATTTTTACTCAGTACATTCAGCGCATCCACGCCATCATTAGCCGTTTTGCACTGATAGCCAAGCGAACCCAACTGGTCGGCCAGCAGGCGGCGGTTAATCGGATGGTCATCCACCACCAGAATCATCATATCGTCATTCACCGACGCCAGAGACTCCGGTGACGGTAATCCACCCGCGCCGTCACTCTCTTCCAGATGCACTTTGTAGATGCGTGCCAGCAGGCTCATCAGCTCATGCGGCGTTGCTACGCTATGTACCCATTCTCCCGGCGCACGCTCAACCGGGATGCCGATGTGACGACGGCAGAAGAGTACCGTCCCTCTTCCCTGCCACGGCTGTTCCGGCATATCGTCGGTAATCAGCACATCGTCCACATCCGGTGTTTGACCTTCATAGCGGGACACCCTCACGCCGCTGTAAGTGAGCAGCGCAGTGAGATAGTCATTCAAAGAGGCATTATGCACCGCCAGCCAGCAGCGCTTATTGCTCAGGCCGTCAACCGTCGTTTTTGCCGGATACTGAGCCGAATAGAGCGGAATGCGGATAGTGAACTGGCTACCCATGCCGGGCTCAGTATCAACAGAGATATCGCCGTCCATCATGCTCACGAGCTTTTCACAGATTGCCAGCCCCAGTCCGGTGCCCTGGAAGTTACGCTGCACGCCGGTCCCCACCTGGAAGAACGGGTCGAACAGACGAACCACCTCTTTCGCCGGGATGCCGACGCCCGTGTCGCGCACGCGAATGCTCAGGTAATCTCCGGCCCGGCAAACGTGCAACACAATACAGCCTACATCGGTGAATTTAATGGCGTTGCTGAGCAGGTTAGAGATGACCTGCTGCAGGCGCATGGGATCGCCGTGCAGCGTCAGCGGCACGTCCGGCTCAATAAAACAGTAAAGCCCCAGCTGTTTACGCACCACCAGCGGCAGATAGTTGGCGCTGATGTGGTTCATCACCTCACGCGGAGAGAACTCACGCGGTTCGATTTTCAGCTGCTCAGACTCAATTTTGGAGAAGTCGAGAATATCGCTGATGATTTTCAGCAGCAGGCTGGAGGAGTTGTTCATCGCCGTCACCAGCCTGTCGACCCCTTTCGGCAATTCCTTCGTCTGCAACAGGTCGAGGTTACCGATAATCCCGTACAGCGGCGTTCGCAACTCGTGGCTGACGGTCGCAAGGAACATCGATTTCGACTGGCTGGCCTGCTCTGCCGCCTGCGCCATCTCCTGCAACGACTCTTCCATCTTCACGCGTGCAGAAACATCCACCAGCACGCAAATCGCCACGTTTTCATTGCGATAGCGGGAATGCACAAAGCTGATTTGCAGGTTAGTGTGCGTGCTGGTCAGCACGTCGACAAAGTTAACCTGCTGACCACAGATAATTTGCGTCAGCCTTTGCCGATCCTCATGCGTCAGCATGTTCAGGTAATTATGTGCCAGCTCATTACTCAGGATATTGGTCCCGTCCTGGGTACGCAGAATACAGATCCCCACCGGCGCCGAGGCAACAATCTTGCGGTTAAACTGCTCGTGTTCCTCCAGCCGCTGGGCGTCGCTTTCGGCAGGAATAAAGATTTTCCGCTCATACATGCGCGCCAGCGTGAACAGCGCGCCCCCCACCAGCAGGTTGAGCAGAATCGCATTCATGATAAGAATACGTATCCGCTCAAGCACCATATCCACCGGCAGCGAATAGACGATACTCAGCGACGAAGGCGGCAGGCTCTTCTTCAGCACCAGTTCGCGGAACCCCGAGGTATAACCAAACCACGATCGCTCCTGCATCCAGTGCGGATCGACGTTTAAACGGTTGTCCGGCCCGGCAAGGGAGATAAGCTGATGTCCATTTTCATCAAGAATAGTCACCCCCATTGGCAGACTGCCCGGGGTGAAGAAGTTTTCCATACGAATGGTCTGTTCAATCCCCAGCAGCGCCTGCAGGCGATTGCCCAGATACACCGGCGTCAGGGCGTAGAAATAACCCACCCCCGTGCGCGGGCCCTGGCTTATCCAGAAGATGTTATTTCCGCGCTCATCCTGCGGTGCATTGCGGTATTTCACGATGCGTTCGTGCAGGCTTTTCAACGCATCATCACGCTCGACGGGAAGATCGCGCAGGCCAAAATCCGCCACGCAGAGATTTTCACTGCCAATCAGGAACACGCGATTGAGGTCATAAGCAGCAGAAAAATTGTCGCGCCAGTAGCGCATAAACCAGGCAAGAGATTCCAGTGACCCACGCCAGGTATTGCTCATGGTGGAACAATCGGAATCCGGGAACAACGGCTGGAAGTCCGGGACTTCGGTTTTGTCGTTACGACCGCGAAGAGCAAGAATACCATTTTCCGCCGTCAGACGATTTTCAGCAATGTACTTCAGCTCCTTCATTACATCAGACGTTCGCTGAATGTAGCGCTGTGCCTGGTCGGAGCTTAAATTAAACTCCTGGCGGATCTCCGCTTCTTTCTGATGCAGCGCGTTAACGATGTAAAACACCGAGAACAATGCCACCAGCAGCCAAAGCAAGAGCGCCAGCGCCCGAAACAGATAGCGAGAAACTTTCAGCGTAGTACGAAAGGAGACGAGGTATTTCAAAGGGGCGAGGCTCCGCCGTCGGGGTCAAAAGATGTGGTTAAGGTAGCGGTAAACGCGCCTTGTCGCAACGTTGAGTTATCTGCTTCTGCAAAAGAAAAGGGCCGGAATCCGGCCCTTTTTTGCATCATGCAATATTACTCGTCAGCGTCATCCGCTGCATCGTCGTCGGTGTCGGTTTCCGGTGCGATATCATCATCACCTTCAGCGACGCTGCCGTCGATGGAATCGAGCTCTTCGTCGTCCACCGGCTCTGCAACACGCTGCAGACCCACAACGTTTTCATCTTCCGCAGTACGGATGAGGATCACGCCCTGGGTGTTACGACCCACCACGCTGATCTCAGAAACGCGCGTACGCACCAGCGTACCGGCATCGGTGATCATCATGATCTGGTCGGTATCATCTACCTGAACCGCGCCCACAACGGAACCGTTGCGCTCGGTCACTTTGATAGAGATAACGCCCTGCGTGCCGCGAGACTTGGTTGGGTATTCCCCTTCCGCCGTACGTTTACCGTAACCATTCTGCGTCACGGTCAGGATAGCCCCTTCACCGCGCGGAATAATCAGGGAAACCACAGAGTCTTCGCCAGCCAGCTTGATACCACGAACGCCCGTAGCGGTACGACCCATTGCACGGACGGCGTTCTCTTTAAAGCGCACCACTTTACCGGCCGCAGAGAACAGCATCACTTCATCCGAACCGGAGGTCAGATCGACGCCAATCAGCTCATCACCTTCGTTCAGGTTCACAGCGATGATACCCGCAGAACGTGGACGGCTGAACTCGGTGAGCGCGGTTTTCTTCACGGTACCGCTGGCGGTCGCCATAAAGACGTTCACGCCCTCTTCGTACTCGCGTACCGGCAGAATGGCGGTAATACGTTCGTTCGCTTCCAGCGGCAGCAGGTTAACGATTGGACGACCACGCGCGCCACGGCTCGCTTCCGGCAACTGGTAGACCTTCATCCAGTACAGACGACCACGGCTTGAGAAGCAGAGGATCGTGTCATGGGTGTTCGCCACCAGCAGGCGGTCAATAAAGTCTTCTTCTTTAATACGTGCCGCAGACTTGCCTTTACCACCACGACGCTGTGCTTCGTAGTCGGTTAACGGCTGATACTTCACGTAGCCCTGGTGAGACAGGGTCACAACAACGTCTTCCTGGTTGATCAGGTCTTCGATGTTGATGTCCGCGGTGTTCGCGGTGATTTCGGTGCGACGCTCATCGCCGAACTGATCGCGGACCAGCTCCAGCTCTTCACGGATCACTTCCATCAGACGTTCTGCGCTACCCAGGATGTGCAGCAGCTCAGCAATCTGTTCCAGCAGTTCTTTGTATTCGTCGAGCAGTTTTTCATGCTCAAGGCCGGTCAGTTTCTGCAGACGCAGATCCAGAATCGCCTGGGCCTGCTGTTCAGTCAGGTAGTATTGACCGTCACGCACGCCGAACTCGGGTTCCAGCCACTCAGGACGCGCAGCATCATCACCCGCACGTTCCAGCATTGCTGCAACGTTACCCAGATCCCACGGACGGGAAATCAGTGCCGCTTTCGCTTCTGCCGGGGTTGGCGCACGACGGATCAGTTCGATGATCGGGTCGATGTTAGCCAGGGCAACCGCCAGCGCTTCAAGGATGTGCGCACGGTCGCGCGCTTTGCGCAGTTCAAAGATGGTACGACGAGTCACCACTTCACGGCGGTGACGCACGAACGCGCTCAGGATCTCTTTCAGGTTCATGATCTTCGGCTGACCATGGTGCAGTGCAACCATGTTGATACCGAAGGAAACCTGGAGCTGAGTCTGGGAGTACAGGTTGTTCAGAACAACTTCACCCACGGCGTCGCGTTTGATTTCAATCACGATGCGCATGCCGTCTTTATCAGACTCATCACGCAGCGCGCTGATACCTTCAACACGTTTTTCTTTTACCAGCTCGGCGATTTTTTCAATCAGACGCGCTTTGTTCACCTGATACGGGATCTCGTGAACAATGATCGTTTCACGGCCGGTTTTGGCGTCCGCTTCCACTTCTGCGCGGGCACGGATGTAAATCTTGCCGCGACCGGTGCGGTACGCTTCTTCAATACCACGACGACCGTTGATGATCGCCGCCGTCGGGAAGTCCGGGCCCGGGATGTGTTCCATCAGCCCTTCAATGCTGATGTCTTCATCGTCGATATACGCCAGGCAACCGTTGATCACTTCCGTGATGTTGTGTGGCGGAATGTTGGTTGCCATACCGACGGCGATACCGGACGAACCGTTCACCAGCAGGTTAGGGATTTTCGTTGGCATAACGTCAGGAATTTTTTCCGTGCCGTCGTAGTTATCAACGAAATCAACCGTCTCTTTTTCCAGGTCGGCCATCAGCTCATGGGCAATCTTCGCCAGACGGATTTCCGTATAACGCATTGCCGCGGCGGAGTCGCCGTCGATAGAACCAAAGTTACCCTGACCATCTACCAGCATGTAACGCAGCGAGAATGGCTGCGCCATACGGACGATAGTGTCGTACACCGCGGAATCACCATGAGGATGGTATTTACCGATTACGTCACCAACGACACGGGCAGATTTTTTGTAGGCTTTATTCCAGTCATTGCCCAATACGTTCATGGCGTATAGTACGCGACGGTGTACCGGCTTCAGGCCATCGCGGACGTCCGGCAGCGCACGGCCAACAATGACCGACATCGCATAGTCCAGATAGGAGCTCTTCAGCTCTTCCTCGATGTTAACCGGTGTAATTTCTCTCGCAAGGTCGCTCATCTAACCGCTATCCCTCTACTGTATCCCGGATTCAAAGGTCGCAAATTATAACACAGCCGAGGTGATTGAGGTAAACCTATACGCTTTATTCACAGGGATTGCCTGATATACTCATTCGTCTTGCTAAATAAGGAGTAAAAGCGCCCATGAATGCCGAAAAATCCCCGGTGTCTCACAACGTTGACCATGAAGAGATTGCCAAATTTGAAGCGGTGGCGTCCCGCTGGTGGGATCTCGAGGGTGAGTTCAAACCTCTGCACCGTATTAACCCGCTGCGTCTGGGCTATATCGCTGAGCGTTCCGGCGGTCTGTTCGGTAAGAAAGTGCTCGATGTCGGTTGCGGTGGCGGTATCCTGGCAGAGAGCATGGCGCGCGAAGGGGCTACTGTCACGGGTCTGGACATGGGCTTTGAGCCGCTGCAGGTTGCCCGTCTCCATGCCCTGGAGTCCGGCATAAAGGTAGAATACGTGCAGGAAACCGTGGAAGAGCACGCGGCCAAATATGCGCATCAGTACGATGTGGTGACCTGCATGGAGATGCTGGAGCACGTTCCCGATCCGCAGTCCGTAGTGCACGCCTGCGCAAAACTGGTGAAACCGGGCGGCCAGGTCTTCTTCTCGACCATCAACCGTAATGGTAAAGCCTGGCTGATGGCCGTCGTCGGCGCAGAGTATGTGCTGCGCATGGTGCCGAAAGGGACACACGACGTGAAGAAATTCATTAAGCCTGCTGAGTTACTGAGCTGGGTTGACCAGACGTGGCTTAAAGAGCAACACATCACCGGTCTGCATTTCAATCCATTGACCGATAAATTCAAACTCGCACCGGGCGTAGATGTTAACTATATGTTGCATACAACCGCCAAAAACGACTAACGTCATCTGTTATTCTTATAAAGATTGCGCGACATCATGTTGCGCAATTCTGACCGCCCGTTGAAGAAATCAGCACTCGATCAAATTTTGAATTTTTTTTCTTAATTATTGACATGTCTTCCAGGCCTTACGGTACGAGGACTTACGCTTTTTTACCCTTTCACAACCTCAATTTAACGTCAAAATCAACCCTTGTGCTGAAAAGAATCGATACTAGAATACTCACCATATAGCGTTTTTCTTATCGCAAACCCCCTATATGTAGTATTTATCCACAGAGTTAGTCACAAGACGGATCTGTGGATAAACGGGGGATATTTTTTATTTCACGGACAGGTAAAACCCACATGAATCAGAGTCTGCTGGTGACAAAGCGCGACGGTACCACCGAGCGTATCAATCTGGACAAAATCCATCGAGTTCTCGACTGGGCAGCAGAAGGACTGAACAACGTATCTATCTCCCAGGTTGAACTGAAATCTCACATCCAGTTCTACGACGGCATCAAAACGTCTGATATCCATGAAACCATCATTAAAGCGGCGGCGGATCTGATCTCCCGTGAAGCACCGGATTATCAGTACCTGGCTGCACGCCTGGCCATTTTCCACCTGCGCAAAAAAGCCTACGGCCAGTTTGAGCCGCCTGCGCTTTACGATCACGTAGTGAAAATGGTTGAGCTGGGCAAATACGACACGCATCTGCTGGAAGACTATACGGAAGAAGAGTTCGAGCAGATGAACGGGTTTATCGATCACTGGCGCGACATGAACTTCTCCTACGCGGCGGTGAAGCAGCTCGAAGGCAAATACCTGGTTCAAAACCGTGTGACCGGTGAGATCTACGAAAGCGCCCAGTTCCTCTATATTCTGGTGGCCGCTTGCCTGTTCTCTAACTACCCACGTGAAACCCGTCTGGAATACGTGAAGCGTTTCTATGATGCGGTATCCACGTTTAAAATTTCTCTGCCTACGCCAATCATGTCTGGCGTGCGCACCCCTACCCGCCAGTTCAGCTCCTGCGTGCTGATCGAGTGTGGTGACAGCCTGGATTCTATCAACGCCACCTCCAGCGCCATTGTGAAATACGTTTCCCAGCGTGCTGGTATCGGTATCAACGCCGGTCGCATCCGTGCTCTGGGCAGCCCAATTCGCGGCGGTGAAGCATTCCACACCGGCTGTATCCCGTTCTATAAGCACTTCCAGACGGCGGTTAAATCCTGCTCTCAGGGCGGCGTACGCGGCGGTGCTGCGACCCTGTTCTACCCGATGTGGCACCTGGAAGTGGAAAGCCTGCTGGTACTGAAAAACAACCGTGGCGTGGAAGGCAACCGCGTGCGTCACATGGACTACGGCGTACAGATCAACAAATTGATGTACACCCGTCTGCTGAAAGGTGAAGACATCACCCTGTTCAGCCCGTCCGACGTCCCTGGCCTGTACGACGCGTTCTTCGCTGATCAGGATGAGTTCGAACGCCTGTACACCAAATACGAAAAAGACGACAGCATCCGTAAACAGCGTGTGAAAGCGGTAGACCTGTTCTCTCTGATGATGCAGGAACGTGCCTCTACCGGCCGTATCTACATCCAGAACGTTGACCACTGCAACACCCACAGCCCGTTCGATCCGGCTGTTGCGCCAGTGCGCCAGTCTAACCTGTGCCTGGAAATCGCCCTGCCGACCAAGCCGCTGGACGATGTTAACGACGAAAACGGTGAAATTGCGCTGTGTACGCTGTCTGCGTTCAACCTGGGTGCGATTAAGAGCCTCGACGAGCTGGAAGAGCTGGCCGTGCTGGCGGTTCGTGCGCTGGATGCCCTGCTGGACTACCAGGATTACCCAATCCCGGCCGCTAAACGTGGTGCAATGGGTCGTCGTACCCTGGGCATTGGCGTGATCAACTTTGCCTACTGGCTGGCGAAAAACGGCAAGCGTTACTCTGACGGCAGCGCCAATAACCTGACCCACCAGACGTTTGAAGCTATTCAGTATTACCTGATGAAAGCGTCCAACGAGCTGGCGAAAGAGCAAGGTGCGTGCCCGTGGTTTAACGAAACCACTTACGCGAAAGGCATTATGCCGATCGATACCTACAAAAAAGATCTGGACGCGATTGTCAGCGAGCCGCTGCATCTGGATTGGGAAGGCCTTCGCGAATCCATTAAGACTTATGGCCTGCGTAACTCTACGCTCTCTGCCCTGATGCCGTCTGAGACCTCTTCGCAGATCTCTAACGCCACCAACGGTATCGAGCCACCTCGCGGCCACGTCAGCATTAAAGCGTCGAAAGACGGTGTTCTGCGCCAGGTGGTGCCGGATTACGAGACGCTGGGTAACAACTACGAGCTGCTGTGGGAAATGCCGAACAACGACGGCTACCTGCAGCTGGTTGGGATCATGCAGAAGTTTATCGACCAGTCGATCTCTGCAAACACCAACTACGACCCAACGCGCTTCCCGTCTGGCAAGGTTCCGATGCAGCAACTGCTGAAAGACCTGCTCACTGCCTATAAATTTGGCGTGAAAACCCTGTACTATCACAACACCCGTGATGGTGCAGAAGACGCGCAGGACGACCTTGTACCGTCAATTCAGGACGATGGCTGCGAAAGCGGCGCATGTAAGATCTAATAAAGGGCGGGGATTTCCCCGCCTTTATTTCGTAAGACAGGACTCCAATTCATGGCATACACCACCTTTTCACAGACGAAAAACGACCAGCTCAAAGAGCCGATGTTCTTCGGCCAGCCAGTCAACGTGGCACGCTACGATCAGCAAAAATATGACATCTTCGAAAAGCTGATTGAAAAGCAACTCTCCTTCTTCTGGCGCCCGGAAGAGGTTGACGTCTCCCGCGACCGTATTGATTACCAGTCGCTGCCGGATCACGAAAAACATATCTTCATCAGCAACCTGAAGTACCAGACGCTGCTGGACTCCATTCAGGGCCGCAGCCCGAACGTGGCGCTGCTGCCGCTGATCTCCATTCCGGAACTGGAAACCTGGGTGGAAACCTGGGCGTTCTCTGAGACGATCCACTCCCGTTCTTACACCCATATCATTCGCAATATCGTTAACGATCCGGCGGTGGTGTTTGACGATATCGTCACTAACGAGCAGATCCAGAAACGCGCAGAAGGCATTGCCCACTACTACGACGAACTGATCGAGATGACCAGCTACTGGCATCTGCTGGGCGAAGGCACCCATAACGTGAACGGCAAAACTGTTACCGTGAACCTGCGTGCGCTGAAAAAACAGCTGTATCTGTGCCTGATGAGCGTCAACGCGCTGGAAGCCATTCGCTTCTACGTGAGCTTTGCCTGCTCTTTCGCCTTTGCTGAACGCAAGCTGATGGAAGGTAACGCCAAGATCATCCGTCTTATCGCCCGTGACGAAGCCCTGCACCTGACCGGCACCCAGCACATGCTGAACTTGCTGCGCAGCGGCGTGGACGACCCGGAAATGGCGGAAATCGCCGAAGAGTGCAAACAGGAGTGCTATGACCTGTTCGTGCTGGCGGCCCAGCAGGAGAAAGAGTGGGCAGACTACCTGTTCCGCGACGGCTCCATGATTGGCCTGAACAAAGACATTCTGTGCCAGTACGTTGAGTACATCACCAACATCCGTATGCAGGCTGTCGGCCTCGACCTGCCGTTCCAGACGCGCTCCAACCCCATCCCGTGGATCAACACCTGGCTGGTATCGGATAACGTGCAGGTTGCGCCGCAGGAAGTGGAAGTGAGTTCTTACCTGGTCGGTCAGATTGACTCCGAAGTTGATACTGACGACCTGAGCAACTTCCAGCTCTGATGACACGCGTAACGCTACGTCTTTCTGGCACCGAAGTGCTGTGTCAGGAAGAGCACCCTTCTCTGCTGGTGGCGCTTGAGGCGAACCAGGTGGCGGTTGAGTATCAGTGTCGTGAAGGCTATTGCGGCTCCTGTCGCTGCCGTCTGGTGACAGGTCAGGTGGACTGGCTGACCGAGCCGCTGGCCTTTATCAGTGAAGGGGAAATTTTGCCCTGCTGCTGCCGGGCAAAAGGCGATATCGAGATCGAGATGTAAAAAAGGGCCTTACGGCCCTTTTTCTATTTTAAGAACGTCACTGCTTTATCCGGGAAATCCGTAAACAGTCCGTCCACGCCCGCCTGGTTATACAGCACGTCGTAAAGCTGATTCACGTCCGTGGCATACGGCGGCAACTGGTCTGCACGCACCGTGTACGGATGGACCTGCATCTTGCTGGCATGCGCCTCTTTCACCATCGCCGTCAACTTCACGTGCCCAGGCGTTGAGCCTTCCGCCACCAGCATGTGATAATCCGGCCCGATGCCATCGGCGTACTGCGCTATCTGCTTCATCGCACCCGGCTTAAACATCCAGTCGTAGTTGTAGTTCACCCACTTCCCGTCCGGCTGCTTCTCCTGGGTTTCGTTCCAGTCGGTATAGGCAATCAGCTGCACCAGATTGAGATCCATCCCCCTCTTCGGCTCCAGCTCGGTTTTGATGCGCTTCAACTCAGCGGCGTCAAAACACTGCAGATACACCTTGTCCTTCTTGCTGGTGTATCCGTACTGCTTGAGTACGTCCAGCGTTTTGGCCGCAATGTCTTTCCCTTCCTGGTGGTGGAACCACGGCGCTTTGATTTCCGGGTAGATACCGATATTTTTACCGGTTGAGTGGTTCAGCCCCTGAACAAACTCAATCTCTTCCTGGAAGGTATGGATCCGGAAGTCAGATTTGCCCATCGGGAAGCGTCCCGGATAGACCTGCACCTTCTTGCCGTTTTCGATCTCAAAGCCTTCGGTAAACTTCAGCGAGCGAATTTCCGCCAGCGTGAAGTCGATGGCGTAGAAACGGCCATCTTTGCGGGCGCGGTCCGGGAAACGCTCCGCCACGTCCGTCACGCGGTCAAGATAGTGGTCATGCAGGACGACCAGCTGGTCGTCCTTCGTCATCACCAGATCCTGCTCCAGGTAATCCGCGCCCTGCGCATAGGCCATCGCTTTTGCCGGGAGCGTATGCTCCGGCAGATAGCCGCTTGCGCCGCGGTGGGCAATAACGATTTTATCTGCCGCCAGCGCGGAGCCTGTCATCAAACCGGCTAGCAGCAGACCGGTGGCTAACTGAGTTAATTTCATCGCAATGCTCCTTATTGACGACGCGCCAGCACTTCAGCGTGGTGACGTTTTTCGCCGATCATCACAACAACCAGCAGCAGTACCGCCAGCACGCTACCGCCAATCATCACCATAAAGCCGCCGTCCCAGCCGAAGAAGTCAACGGTATAGCCCACAATGGCGCTTGCCGCGACCGACCCGCCGAGGTAGCCAAACAGGCCGGTAAAGCCTGCCGCCGTGCCCGCCGCTTTTTTCGGCGCTAGCTCCAGCGCATGCAGACCGATCAGCATCACCGGGCCGTAAATCAGGAAGCCGATGACGATCATGCAGGCCATGTCCACACCCGGGTTGCCCGGCGGGTTGAGCCAGTACACCACGGTAGCGATGGTCACCAGGGTCATAAAGAACACGCCTGTCGCACCGCGGTTACCTTTAAACACTTTGTCCGACATCCAGCCACAAAGCAGCGTGCCTGGGATCCCGGCATATTCGTACAGGAAGTAGGCCCAGGAGGATTTATCCAGCGCGAAGTGCTTCACCTCTTTCAGGTAGGTTGGCGACCAGTCGAGGATGCCGTAGCGCAGCAGGTAAACGAACACGTTCGCCACCGCGATGTACCACAGCAGCTTGTTCGGCAGGACGTACTTCATGAAGATCTGTTTTGCAGTCAGCTCTTCTTCGTGCTCCTTGCTGTAATCATCCGGATAGTCGTTTTTGTACTCTTCGATCGGAGGCAAACCGCAGGACTGAGGCGTGTCGCGCATCAGCGCGAAAGCGATAATCGCCACGACGATAGCACCAAAAGCAGGCATATAGAGCGCCGCGTGCCAGTCGTTGAACCAGGCCATCCCCAACAGGAACAGCAGCGGTGGAATACCGCCTCCCACGTTATGCGCACAGTTCCATACCGACACGATGCCGCCACGTTCCTTCTGCGACCACCAGTGCACCATGGTGCGTCCGCATGGTGGCCATCCCATTCCCTGGAACCAGCCGCAGAGGAACAGCAGCACGAACATGATGGCAATACTGGAGGTTGCCCACGGCACAAAGCCCATAAACAACATCACCGCTGCCGCCAGGATCAGACCGGCTGGCAGAAACACACGCGGGTTCGAGCGATCCGACACGGAACCCATGATGAATTTGGAAAAACCGTAGGCAATCGAAATTCCCGACAGCGCGAACCCTAAATCCCCCCGCGAAAAGCCCTGCTCCACCAGATACGGCATGGCGAGGGCGAAGTTTTTACGCACCAGGTAGTACGCCGCGTACCCGAAGAAAATCCCCAGGAAAATTTGCCAACGCAGACGACGGTATAGCGGATCAATTTCTGCCTCAGGCAGACGCGCACGATGCGGCGCGGGTTTGAAGATACTGAGCATGACAGCCTCCGTGGCCATGTATTGAATTTACAGGGGTTTTACTGCCCCATACTCCAGAGAGGCGGCGATGTTAAGAAATCACGGTGATTGTTACTGTGAATCAACGCACAGATTGTTACAGAAATATGACAGAATGCGCAAAAAAGCGCATGAAATCACGTTTCACTTTCGAATTTCGCTCGTTTGTGTTCGAAATCAAACAAACCATAGTTTTCATGTGGCTAAATGGTAAAAAAACGAACACAGAGGGATGACAATGACAATTCACGATCCACGCTACAGCGATGTGATTATCATTGGCGGCGGTGCGACCGGTGCCGGCATCGCACGTGATTGCGCACTCAGGGGGTTGAGCGTCACGCTTCTGGAGCGCCATGATATTGCGACAGGCGCCACCGGGCGCAATCATGGCCTGCTTCACAGCGGTGCCCGCTACGCCGTTACCGATGGCGAATCGGCTCGTGAATGTATTGCCGAAAACCAGATCCTGCGACGGATTGCTCGCCACTGCATTGAACCTACAGACGGCTTGTTTATCACGCTTCCCGAAGACGATCTCGCCTTTCAGGCTACCTTCATTACCGCCTGTCGCGCGGCGGGGATTCAGGCCGAGGCCATTGACCCGGCCCTGGCGCGGCGCATTGAGCCCTCCGTCAACCCGATCCTGACAGGGGCGGTAAAAGTGCCAGACGGCACGGTTGATCCCTTCCGCCTGACGGCCGCCAATATGCTTGATGCCCGCGAACATGGCGCGCACATCCTGACCGGGCATGAAGTGACCGGGCTTATCCGGGAAGGTCACCGCGTCCGTGGCGTGCGGCTTTTTAATAAGCAATATAACGAACACAGTGAACTGTATGCTTCCGTGGTCGTCAACGCAGCGGGGATCTGGGGGCAGCGGATTGCGGAGTATGCAGACTTGTCCGTTCGCATGTTTCCGGCAAAAGGCTCGCTGCTGATCCTCGACCATCGCATCAATAACCATGTGATTAACCGCTGCCGTAAACCGTCTGATGCCGATATTCTGGTTCCGGGCGATACCATTTCATTAATCGGTACCACCTCAACCCACGTGGACTATAGCGAGATTGATTACAACCGCGTCACTGCTGAAGAAGTGGAGATTCTGCTGCGTGAAGGGGAAAAACTGGCCCCGGTGATGGCGCAGACCCGGATCCTGCGCGCCTACGCGGGTGTGCGTCCGTTGGTTGCCAGCGATAACGACCCAAGCGGGCGTAACGTCAGCCGGGGCATTGTGCTGCTCGATCATGCTGAACGCGACGGCATGGAAGGGTTTATCACCATCACCGGTGGCAAACTTATGACCTATCGTCTGATGGCCGAATGGGCAACCGATGCCGTCTGCCGCAAACTGGGCAACACCGAGCCGTGCAAAACGGCAGAACAGCCCCTGCCCGGCTCACGTCAGTCTACCGAGAAGACGCTGCAAAAAATTATCTCCCTGCCCGCTCCCCTGCGCGGTTCGGCCATCTATCGTCATGGTGACAGGACGCCGGTCTGGCTGGGTGAAGGCCGGCTTAGTCGCAGCCTGGTCTGCGAGTGCGAAGCCGTAACCGCGGGCGAAGTACAATATGCGGTGGAAAATCTGACCGTCAATTCTCTGCTCGATCTCCGCCGCCGCACCCGGGTTGGAATGGGGACGTGTCAGGGTGAATTGTGCGCCTGCCGTGCCGCCGGGTTATTGCAACGCTTTCATACCACCACCGCGACCCAGTCGCTCGATCAACTCAGTGCTTTTTTAAACGAGCGCTGGAAAGGTATTCAGCCTGTCGCCTGGGGCGATGCTCTGCGTGAAAGTGAATTTACCCGCTGGGTCTACCAGGGGCTTTGCGGTCTGGAGAAGGAGCAACACGATGAAATTTGATACCGTGATCGTCGGCGGTGGGCTGGCGGGTCTGCTCTGTGGCATCAAACTCACAAAACAGGGGCTACGCTGCGCCATTATCACCCGGGGTCAGAGCGCCCTGCACTTCTCGTCGGGCTCGCTGGATCTGGTGGACGAAACGTACCGAGAAAAACTTCCGCCAGAGCACCCTTATCACCTGACAGGCGCGCAGCATATCGATCGCTTTGCCCTGGAAACCGAAGCGCTACTGGCGGATTGCGGCGCTCGTCTGCAGGGAAGCGCCAGGAAAAATCATCAGCGTGTTACACCACTCGGCACCCTACGCTCCGCCTGGCTCAGCCCGGAGGAGGTGCCCGTTACCCCGCTCAGCTCAGCGCGTGTGCGGGTGGTAGGTATTAGCGGTTTTCTGGATTTTCAGCCCCATCTCGCGGCGGCATCACTTTGTCGCCAGGGGGTAAACGCTGAAACAGCAGAAATAGAGCTGCCTGAGCTTGATGTCCTGCGCGACAACCCGAGTGAGTTTCGCGCGGTGAATATTGCCCGTTTTCTTGATCATGAAGAGAGATGGCCGCTGCTGTATGAGGCGCTCAAACCGCTTGCAGAAGGGTGCGATGCGCTGTTTATGCCCGCCTGCTTTGGCTTAAACGACAATCGACTCTGGCGCTGGCTGTCCGATCGACTGCCCTGCACACTCGGTTTACTGCCGACGCTACCCCCGTCGGTTCCCGGTATTCGCCTGCATACCCAGCTCCAGCGCAAATTTGTTGCGCAGGGTGGCGTCTGGATGGCGGGTGATGAGGTGAAAAAAATCACCCTGACTGACGGGGAAGTGAGCGAAATCTGGACGCGCAACCACGATGATATTCCGCTTCGCGCCCGCTTTACGGTGCTGGCAAGCGGCAGTTTCTTCAGTAACGGGCTGCTGAGCAGTCGGGACGGCATCCGCGAAGCCATAATGGGCCTGGATGTCCGGCAAAGCGCCTCCCGCGCGGACTGGTATCAGAGTGATTTCTTCACGCCGCAACCCTGGCAACAGTTCGGCGTCATTGTCGATAACCACCTGCACCCGCAGCTTTCGGGTAAGTCAGTCAGGAATCTCTTTGCTATCGGCTCGCTTCTTGGCGGATATGATCCTATCGCCCAGGGCTGCGGTGGCGGGGTCTGCGCCGTCACGGCGCTGTATGTGGCAGAGCAAATTAGCCAGCGCATGGAGGCTGAACAATGAGCGATACCCGTTTTGAAAGCTGCATTAAATGCACGGTGTGTACTACCGTCTGCCCGGTCAGCGGCGTAAATCCACGTTATCCTGGTCCGAAACAGGCCGGGCCGGACGGTGAGCGTCTGCGTCTGAAGGACGGCAAGCTGTATGATGAGGCGCTGAAGTACTGCATCAACTGCAAACGCTGTGAAGTTGCCTGTCCGTCGGATGTCAACATTGGCGATATTATCCAGCGCGCCCGGGCGCGTTATAGCACGCAAAAGCCATCATTGCGGGATGCCATTCTCAGTCACACCGATTTGATGGGGAGCATCTCGACGCCGTTTGCCCCGCTGGTGAATGCCGCGACCGCGCTCAAACCGGTGCGCCAGCTGCTGGATACGACGCTTAAAATAGACCATCACCGCAGCCTGCCGAAATATTCTCACGGTACCTTCCGTCGCTGGTATAAATCCGTCGCGGCGCAACAGGCGCAGTATGCCGAACAGGTGGCGTTCTTCCATGGCTGCTATGTGAATTACAACCACCCGCAGCTGGGTAAAGATCTGCTTAAAGTGCTGAATGCGATGGGGACGGGCGTTCAGTTACTTAGTAAGGAAAAATGCTGCGGCGTACCACTGATCGCCAACGGATTTACGGATAAAGCGCGCAAGCAGGCCAAAAGCAATGTCACCTCACTGCGTGAAGCCATCGTCGACAAGGGGATTCCGGTGCTGGCCACCTCGTCTACCTGTACCTTCACCCTGCGAGATGAGTACCCGCATCTGCTGGACGTGGATAACACCGGGCTGCGTGAGCACATTGAACTGGCAACACGCTTCCTGTGGCGCAAACTGGATAGCGGGCAGACGTTGCCGCTGGGAAAATTGCCGCTGAAAGTGGTGTATCACACGCCCTGCCACATGGAAAAAATGGGCTGGTCGCTCTATACGCTTGAACTGTTACGCTTAATTCCTGGGCTGGAGCTGACGGTGCTGGATTCCCGCTGCTGCGGTATTGCGGGAACGTACGGCTTCAAAAGTGAAAATTACGAAACGTCACAGGCGATTGGCGCCCCACTGTTCCGTCAGATTGAGGAAAGCGGCGCGGATATCGTGGTAACCGACTGCGAAACCTGCAAGTGGCAAATAGAGATGTCCACCAGCAAGCGCTGCGAACATCCGATCACCTTACTGGCGAGGGCTCTGGGCTGAACATGGCCGGGGCGAGAAGCCCCGGTCAGTGTTTTACTCAACGAACAGCGACTCGACAACGTTTATCCAGCCGTGCTCGCTGGCAACCTCTTTGCCATTCAACCAGCGGCGCAGCATGTTCAGCGCCATCATGGCGCAAACTTCCTGCCGTATCGCCAGACTGTGGCGGGTGATACTCATTTTTACCCTCAGGGCATACGTGCCTTCCGGTGTCGCCAGCGCAAAGTTCAGGTATTCCTCATCCAGCCCACCGACAAACAGCGCCAGCCCGGCAAAATGTTTTACCCTTCTTTCAGAAGCCCAACGGGCGGTCTGCGCCAGCGTCTCCTGCTGGAACGGCACCACTTCGCTGGCCAACAGCGGCGCATTGACGCGCGACAGCTGCAGCGCCAGCAGGCCGCCGGTGAACTGCTCGCTTAAGGTCACGCTCAGTTGACGAGACTGCAGCTGCTTCGCAATCTGCGCGGGCAACCCTTCCGTCCCTTCAAAGATCAGGCTTTCACCCGCCACACGCTGCACCTCAGGCCAGAGTGCCAGCATCGCCGCTTTCTGCTCTGCAGGCCCCGTCAGCTTGAGTTCAATGATTGGCATGGAGGACCGATACCCCATTGATACGTCAGGCGGCAGTTGCAGGTGATCAAGACTCTGGGCCAGGTCGCTTTCCGAGCGGCCAAAAGTGGTCAGACGCAGGCAAATCGGGGGTTCAGGCAGGGTAAAACGATCGCGAAGGCGCGGCAGGATCTGCTGCTCGACCATCACTTTAAATTCTGAGGGTACGCCCGGCGTGAAGAACATCAGGCAGCGGTTCAGCTGCATGGCAAATCCACATGCGGTACCGACCGGGTTGTCAACCAACTCAGCGCTGGCGGGAATTTCAGCTTGTTTGCGGTTGCTGGGTGCCATGACGCGGCCACGTTCGGAGAAAAAGCGCTCCATCTGCGAGAGCCACGCCTCGTGCAGCACCAGCCCTTCACCTTTTGCTGTGGCGGCGGCCAGTGCGCTGAGATCGTCACTGGTGGGGCCAAGTCCGCCATTCACAATCAGCACGTCACACTGTTCGCTGCGCTCACGCAGGATATTGACCAGTGACTCAAGATTGTCGCCCACCGTGTTGCGGCGCGTTAACGGTAATCCTTGCTCAAAGAAAAGATCGGCAAGCCAGGCAGCATTGGTGTCGATAATCTGTCCATGCAGCACTTCATCGCCGGTGGATAACATCTCCACGTTAATCATTATGTTCTCCCGCTTAAATGGTCAAAACACTATAACGCAAACGCAGGATGGAGAAGAGAGAAACTGGCGCGACAGAATGCCGCGCCGGAGTGATTAGAAACCTGCGCTGACGCCCACGTAAGGGCCATCGGCCAGCGCGTTGTCGCGGTTGCCGTCTTTACCGGCCAGGTTCAGGTAGCGATAGCCTGCTTCGATGGTAATTGGACGCATGATGGTCCAGCGCGCACCGGCGTTGGCTTCTTCATAGCTTTCAATGCCGCTGGAGAGCGAGTCCGGGGAATAGTAATACTCACCAAACAGACCGAAGCTGTCGCCAATTTTCCACTGCAGACCGCCACCCACTGCCGCCGCATAGCCTTCATCACCGTCGTTCGGGTTGGTATAAATACCTTTACCGCCGACAGTGGCCAGGAACGGACCAAGAGGAATGTTCAGACCCAGGCCAAGGCTGGCTGCGTCGCCGTCGTCATCGTTATGTGTCCAGCCACCGGTCATTGCCAGACCAGAAGTCTCGGTGCCCATGCCAAAGCCCAGGTGGGTGTAATCCTGACCCGCCGAGCCGTTAATGCTAATGGCGTTTGCCGCCGCAGAAACAACCATCAGGCCGAAGCCCAGTAATGCCACTTTTTTCATTGTCGTGATCCCGCACAATTATTATAAAGAAGTCCCAAAACCGCGAGATTTTAACCGGAGTCTCCATGGGATCAAGCACTCTGCGTGCGGCAAGTCGGTAGATTGTAACTATTTGAAACGGCTACTATCCCTTAAGCGATGCATTCACCCACTGTTGCAGCGCGCGACGGGAGACCTTAATGCCGCCATTTTTGAGCTCAGTCGGCAACACTAGCCACCGGACGGGTTGCTGAAAACGCGCCAGTTTATCCCGGACCCAGTCAGGTAAACAGGTGATATCCGTTCCCGGTTCACACTCCACCACGGCTACCGGGCGCTGCCCAAACTCGGCATCGTCCAGCGGGACGATAAACACCTGGTTAATTTGCGGATGACGGGCGATAACCCGCTCAAGACTTTCAGGCTGGATCCCTTCTCCGCCGCTAAAAAAGAGGTTGTCCATACGCCCCAGAATTGTCAGCCGGTCATCATGCCATTCACCGCGATCGCGGGTCGCGAACCAGCCCTGCTCATTCGTCAGCAGGATCAACACCCCGTCACGCCAGTAGCCTGAGGCCATACTTTGCGCTTTGATCCAGACTTCACCGTCAACCACCTGCACTTCTCTGCCCGGCAGCACACCGCCCACATCCGGCTCGCCGTCCGCCTCTTTCGCACAGACTGTTGAAGCAAACTCCGTCAAGCCATAGCCACAGAAGGTGCGAACGCCCTGTTTTCGCGCTTCCTCTGTCAGTTCAACAGGTATTGCCGCTCCGCCGAGCAGAACGGCTTTCAGCGCAATATGATGCTGAGTGTTAAGCAGACGCCAGAGCTGTGTCGGTACCAGAGAAGCGTGGGTACAGCCCTGCAGTGCCTGCTCAAGCGGCTGCTTTTCGCGAACGGTTAAACGTGCCCCGGCCTGCAACCAGCGCCATAAAATCCCCTGACCGGAAACATGAAACAGCGGCAGCGAAAGTAACCAGTCATCCTCATCACCGTAGGGCATCAGCGCCAGCACACCGCGCGCGCTGGCAAGATGGGCTTCGCAGGTATGGACCGCCGCTTTCGGCAACCCGCTGGAGCCGGAGGTCAGCGTCATGGAGGCCAACCGCGCCGGTTGCCACGTAACGCGATGTTCGCCAGCATGCTCGTACATGTTCAGGACGGGAAGATCGTCGTAGATGCCGTCCAGCACCAGCGCAAAGCGCAGGGTCATCTGCGGAAGCAGAACATCCAGCAGATGACGCGGCAACTGCGGGTTAACGGGAAGAATGCGCGCCCCGCACTGGAGCAGTGCCAGCCATGCCGTCAAGGTTTGCGGATGATTATGGGCCAGCAGCAGCACACCGTCGCCCTCTCCGACGCCCTGCTGCTGAAATCCTGCCGCAAGACGGTCGACACGCGCACATAGCTGTTGCCAGGTAAGCACCTCATCGTTCAGCCTCAGCGCCGGCTTATCGGCAGCCTGCGCACACCAGTGCCGCCACGGCCAGTCGGTAAAACTCATCGCAATGGCTCCAGCGCCTCAACGTCGAGGCACGGCAGCGGACTGTCCGGCCACTGGCGAATAAGCTGAGCCTGCATCAGGTTTAGCGTGTCGAGACCTGGGATCGTGTCTGGCGTTAACCAGGCAGCGATACGTGCCAGTTGGGTCAGCCCAAGGCTGGATTCGATGGAGGAGCTGATCACCGCCGTCAACCCCAACGCATGTGCCGCTGCGACCTGCTCGCGCACTTTCGCCAGACTGCCGGTCAGCGTTGGTTTAATCACTACCGCGCTGACGCCGGGCTCGGCGACAAATTCAAAATCCGCTTCGCGCAGGCTTTCATCCCAGGCGATGGCAATCCCCGTTTCGCGGGCAAACGCACGCGAATCATCGCGGGTTTTACACGGTTCTTCCAGGAAGGCAATGCGACTGCGGTATGCCGGATTGACGTACTTCGCGAATTGCTGCGCCTTCAGTGGCGTCCACGCGCGGTTAGCATCCAGACGCAGATGCAGATCCGGGATCGCTTCCAGCAGGAGGTTAGCGACCATTCCATCTCGCACCGCTTCGTACAGGCCAACTTTGATTTTCGCCACTTTCTCACCGGGCATGGCGGAAAGCAGGGCGAACAGTTCGTCCGGATCGCCGGTGCAGAGCGGTGCCGCACGGTAATTAGCCTCTTGAGGCAAACTACCGTCGAGCTCAGCCAGCGCACAGCTAATGCCAAAAGCCACGGAAGGAACGTCCGGCAACGCCGGATCCGCTCCCTCACGCCACTCTCCGGCCCACGCCAGTAATGCAGACTGCGCGTCATCCAGCGACTCAAGGCTAAAGCCCGGCAGAGGTGAAACCTCCCCCCAGCCTTCCCGCTCACCCTGCTGCAGATGAACGAAGAAGCCGTCACGGTTTTTTAACCGCCGTTCACGCAGTACCACACCCGCGTCCATCGGTATCTGCCAGCGGTAAACCTGCGCGCGACGCATTACGGGTTCCGTTTGTATTTGCTGAAATCTGGCTGGCGTTTTTCGTTAAACGCGTTGCGCCCTTCCTGACCTTCTTCGGTCATGTAGAACAGCATCGTGGCGTTGCCCGCCAGTTCCTGCAGACCCGCCTGACCGTCACAGTCGGCGTTCAGCGCGGCTTTCAGGCAGCGCAGCGCCATCGGGCTGTTTTGCAGCATTTCACGACACCAGCGCACGGTCTCTTTTTCGAGATCGGCAATCGGTACGACAGTATTGACCAGCCCCATATCCAGCGCTTCCTGAGCATTGTACTGACGGCACAGGAACCAGATTTCGCGGGCTTTTTTCTGCCCGACAATGCGCGCCATGTAAGAGGCACCCCAGCCGCCGTCGAAAGAGCCCACTTTCGGGCCAGTCTGGCCGAAAATAGCGTTCTCTGCGGCAATCGTCAGATCGCACATCATGTGCAGCACATGACCGCCACCGATGGAATAGCCTGCCACCATCGCCACGACCGGTTTTGGACAGGTACGGATCTGACGCTGGAAATCGAGCACGTTCAGGTGGTGTGTACCCGCATCATCCTGGTATCCGCCGTAGTCACCGCGCACTTTCTGATCGCCACCGGAGCAAAACGCTTTGTCACCTTCGCCGGTCAGAACAATCACGCCGATGTTGTCGTCATAGCGCGCATCTGCCAGCGCCTGGATCATCTCTTTCACGGTCAGCGGACGAAAGGCGTTACGTACCTGTGGACGATTGATGGTGATTTTAGCAATGCCGTCTGCGGATTTGTGGTAACGGATGTCGGTATAACCTTCGGAGCAGTCTTGCCATTCAACCGGAGCATAGAGCATGTGTTCATCAGGATAGATCATAGAGAGTCCTTTATCGAAGACGCAGTATCTGAGCCAGACACGCAGCAACTGCACCCGGGTTTTCCCGGTGGGCGTTGTGTCCGGCGTTGGGAATTGCATGGCGAACGGCGTTCAGTTCCGCGGCAAGGGCCGCAAACTTGTCATCATGTTCACCATATAAATATTCAAATGGGAAATTGCGGGCGCTGAGCGCGGCACGCAAATCAGGCTGCACGGCCAGCGATGTCGCCTCCAGCATCATCGCCAGCGTCATGCCGTTGTTCTGACTGCGCAAAGTAACCAGCGCTTCGCGCTGGGTGTCCGTCAGGGAGGCGAACACGGGCTGTTGATACCAGTCAGTAAAGACTTTATCCAGCGGTTCAGTACGAAAACGCTGTGCCCAGCGGCGATCAGATACCCGCCGCCTGTTGCGCTCTTCGTCATCCTGCAGACCCGGATGCCCACCTTCCACAATCACCCCCAGCAGCCCCTGTGGCTGCTGGCAGGCATGGAACATCGCAACGCGGCCGCCGAGGGAGTACCCGATAAGCCAGAAGTTAAGTATGTTGTAACTAAACAAGGTTCGGGTGAGCATATTGCTCATCTCGTTGAACCCCGTCACGCCAATGCTCCCGGATCCACCGTGACCCGGCAGGTCCAGGTACAGCCGGGGATAATTGCTGAGCATCTCGCCAACGACCTGCCACTCACGGCAATCCCCGGAGAAACCGTGCAAAAAGACCAGCCAGGGATAACCTGGTTTTCCAGCCTGTTGCACACCCGAGAGGATCACAGCTGGCTCACCTGTGCCAGCAGGCTTTGCAGCATCTGCGCGCCGTCAGCATCATTCACCACCAGCTCAATCAACGTTGCTCCCGGCTGTTTCCAGGCGGTGCTCAGCGCTATATCAAGCTGTTCCCAGTTTTCCGGGCGATGGTATTTCAGGCTGAACATCGCCGCGGCGTGTTCAAACTGGACATTCTGCGGCATCAGGTAAAAGCGTTCACGCTCGCTTTGCGGCGTTGGCAAGAGAGAGAAGATCTGCCCGCCGTTGTTGTTGACCAGAATCAGCACAAACGGGGCCGACGCCTGTCGTAGCAGCGCCAGCGCGTTGAGATCGTAGAGTGCAGAGAGATCGCCCACGATTGCCAGCGTCGATTTCGCGCTGGCGCGCTGCACGCCTGCAGCCGTTGAGATCAGCCCATCAATGCCGCTCGCGCCACGGTTGCTGTAAACCGGGTAACCCGCAGGCAGCTGCGAAAACGCGTCAATCAGGCGGACAACGAGGCTATTTCCGACAAACAGTTGCCCCTGCTCAGGCAGATACTGGCGAATACGGTGCGCCAGTCCGGCCTCGCTAAACGCTTCACAATGCGCTTTGGTGAGCTCCCACGCCTGACGCGAAAGTTCCGGGATCGCAACGGCCCAGGGTTTGCGTTTTTCCGCCGGATGGAGCGTAAGCCAGGTGTCGATACTGCTGACCAGACGACGCCCGCGATGGTGCGCCGGGTCGAGCCGCCCTTCCAGCGGATCCACCAGCCAGTATTCTTCCGGGGTGCACGTTGCCTGCCATTGCAGTAATCGCTTACCGGTTAGGCTTGAGCCAAGCTGGACAACAATCTGCGCCTGTGAAAGCTCAGTGACGGCTTTCGCATTCCCCAACCAGAGATCGGCGCACGGCAGCGGCTGACCGGTCTGGGAGAGCACGTCACCAATCAGCGGCCAGCCAAGTGTTTGCGCCCATTCAGCAACCCATTTTCCTTCAGCAGCGCTCATGCGCCCGGCGATAACCACGCCGCGTTTTTGCCGCCAGAAGAACCAGTCACGTTGTTTAGCACTCTCAAGATGCGTCTGCTCACGCAGCCACGGTTTTTCACTTACCCACCAGTCACCGAGGGAGTGCTGCCACTCAAGGCCGGTGTTATCCAGTTCGCCATACAACGGTTCGGCAAACGGGCAGTTGATATGCAACGCCCCACTGCGCAATGTCTCCATGGCGTGATCGACGGTGGATACCAGCCAGCTTGCCGGGATATCCTGCGTGGGACGCGGCAACGAGATTGCCTGCGAAGGGTGCGAGGAAAAGAGTCCCGGCTGACGAATAGCCTGATTAGCGCCACAGTCGATAAGCTCAGGTGGGCGGTCAGCCGTCAGCAGGATCAGTTTTTCACCGGTTAAACCGGCTTCAATCAGTGCCGGATAGAGGTTCGCCACGGCGGTACCAGAGGTGACAATCACCGCTACAGGCTCTTTGCTGACCTTCGCCAGCCCCAGTGCCAGATGGCCAAGACCGCGTTCATCAAAATGAGTATGGTGAATGAATGCCCGGTTTTCAGCGGCCGCCAGCGTCAGCGGCGTTGAGCGAGAACCCGGCGCAATACACACGTGCCTGACGCCATGGCGCGTCAGGGCTTCAAGGATCACCGCCGCCCAGCGCCGGTTAAAAGAACTTACTGACATGAGATTGTCCGGAATCAAGATTACGACACAGTATAAATAATAGAAAAATTTGGAATTTTGATATGAATCGGGAATGCACGAATCAGTATTAATCCCTAAGGAGCAGAGAACGCAACCCTGCGGCTTTGTTTTCTATCTCCTGCCACTCCTGCTCCGGGTCAGACCCGCTGACAATTCCGGCTCCGGCGTACAGCCGCAGGGCGTCATCCTGGACACGTGCAGAGCGTAATGCCACGCAGAACTCGCTTTGTTCGGGTGATAAATACCCGGCCGACCCGGCGTACCACTCGCGGTTAAAGGGTTCAACATTCTCAATAAACGCCCGTGCAGGTTGACGCGGCAGCCCGGCAACGGCCGCCGTAGGCTGCAGAATATGTAAACACTGTTCATCACTGGCCTGTTTCAACTCGGTCCAGATACAGCGGCGCAAATGCTGCACTTTGCGCAGACGCACAACCTGAGCAGGCAACACATCAAGCGTCTGGGTAAAGTGCTGAAGGCGCTGACAGATATCTTCCACTACCAACATATTTTCGCGTTGGTTTTTATCATCATTCAGCAACCATTCGCCCAAACGCCGGGCTTGTTTATCATCAACATGACTGGCGACAGTGCCCGCCAGCGCTTCGGTACGAAGCAATTTTCCCCGCCGCCGCCAGAGACGCTCGGGCGTTGAGCCGAGAAACGCATTGCTGGCGTCGAAAACCATGCAGAAATGATAGCAATTTAAATTCAGGGCGCGGCTGGCGGCCATCAGTGCGACAGGGTTAACGCGCTGTTTAAACTGCAGATCGGTTGCCCTGGCGAGGACCACCTTTTCAAATTCACCGCGCGCGATAGTCTCTGTTGCCTTGCGGATAAGCTCCAGCCATTCCTGCTTTTGCGGATGATGGGTTTCGCACTCAACCTGCACAGACAGCGGGCGGATAGGTCTGGCGGCATGGAGTTGCTGCAGAAAATCCAACGCGGTGCGGGCATCGTCCTGAAGAGAGTCATCGCTCCACAGTTGCAGGCGCAACGTGGCATTTCCGGCGGAACGTCGCCAGAGCAGGCGAGGTAAAAAGAGACTGCCCTGCTCCGGGTTAAATGCATTCAGGCCGCAAATACGGGTATCATTTGCCGCATTCTGCTCACGCAAAAACTGCGAGGCTAACGCCAGCGAGGAGAATTGGGTGACAGCCCCCAGGGCAGCCAGTTCCTCATCACCATTACGCTGTTGCCAGTAAAACTGGGGATAGCACTGCTGCGCGCCAAGCCAGGCAAGAGGATCGAAAGCGTCGTTTAACGGGAAAGTGACGTCGAAATGACGTAGACCGGGTATTGCGGGTAACGCTTGCGTAAGCTGACTACGCAGGTGCTCCAACGCGAGGAAAATCGAATTCACGCGAACCTCTCCCTGTTGAAACCTCATATTATACGGGGTACTGGTTATAAATAGCAGTACCCACGTATAGGGAGTGGTTAAGCGTTAAACATAAAATTAACGACGAGCCAGAAGCAGCCCAAACACCAACCCGACAGCTGCGCCCACACCAATGCCTCTCCACGGTTTTTCGTGAACATAATCATCGGCACGATAAACCGCCTTTTTGGCGCGGTAGTAGTACGTGTCGGACGCATGGCTGACGCGGTTTTTAACGTCATTTAGCGCCTGTTCTGCACGTTCTTTCAGCTCAATATATTTCTGATCGGCAGGGTCGCCCGACGAACGTAATACTTCTTCCAGCGTTTCTCTCAATAACGTCAGGTCGTCATCGATACGGGTATCCCAAGATTGAAATGACATATTTTTCTCCATGTTAGTACACCAGTCCGCTAACTATAGCCAACGACGACCCATTACGCCTGCTTAGCCTCCCGCGCCATGCCAATGTGCGGTATACCGTCTTCGTCATATACGTCAGTGACCGGCGTGAAGCCAAAATAACCGTAGAAAGATTGCAGATGCGCCTGCGCGCCCAGGTATAACGCCTTGTCCGGCCACAGTTTCTGGCACGCCTCCAGCGTTTTTTCCATCAGCTGATAGCCCAGTTTTTCACCGCGCGCCTTACCGCTAATGATGACGCGGCCAATCACCACAGGCTCGAAATCGTCTTCGCTTTTCAGAATCCTCGCATACGCCACCAGCTCGTTATCCCGCCAGCCGAGGATATGCCGGTTCTCGCCGACGAGATCGTCGCCGTCGATGTCCTGATACGGGCAGGTCTGTTCTACCACAAACACTTCGCAGCGCAGTTTGAGCAGCGTATACAGTGAATTAACGGTGAGCTCGCTATGGTGTAAATCTTGCCACTGGATCATGTCAGTCTCCTTCCTGGGGTTCATCACGTTATACTAAACCCCTCCCCGTTCAGCAAAGGGCTGATTGCGTTATGGAACTGATTTTTCTGGGTACGTCCGCTGGTGTGCCAACCCGCTCACGAAATGTGACCGCGATTCTGCTGGATCTTAAACACCCAACCCGTGGTGGGCTATGGCTGTTTGACTGTGGTGAAGGTACGCAGCATCAGCTGTTACATACCGCTTATCACCCAGGCAAGCTGGATAAAATTTTTATCACGCATCTGCATGGTGACCATCTGTTTGGCCTGCCTGGCCTGCTGTGCAGCCGTTCAATGGCCGGGAACGCTAATCCGCTGACGATTTACGGGCCTGCAGGTATCCGGGAATTTGTTGAAACCACGCTACGCCTCAGTGGGTCCTGGACTGATTATCCGCTGGAGGTCGTTGAGATCGCCGGGGGGCTGGTTTTCGATGATGAGGATTATGTCGTCACCGCTCACCCTCTTAACCACCCGGTAGAGTGTTATGGTTACCGCATTGAAGCGCATGACAAACCCGGCGCACTGGATGCCGCCGCGTTAATCGCCGCGGGGGTAAAGGCCGGGCCGCTGTTCCAGCGTCTGAAGCAGGGAGAGACGGTCACGCTGGAGGATGGGCGCGTTATCAATGGTCAGGATTATCTCGCGGCACCCCAGCCCGGCAAAAAACTGGCGATTTTTGGCGACACCGCCCCCTGCCCGACAGCATTGAAACTGGCTCAGGGCGTGGATGTCATGGTACATGAAGCAACGCTTGAAACGGCCATGGAAGAGAAAGCCAACAGCCGTGGGCATAGCTCAACCCGTCAGGCGGCACAGCTTGCCCGTGACGCAGGCGTCGGGAAACTGATCGTTACTCATGTTAGCTCGCGCTACGATGCTCGGGGATGTGAAGGTCTGCTGGCTGAGTGCCGCGCAGTGTTCCCGAAATGTGAGCTGGCAGAAGATTTCACTCAAGTCAGCGTTTAGTCCTTCATTTTTCCCTCAGGATGCCGATAACGATTAAAAGGTCAGCATTTCTCTCGAGGGTAGAATGGATAATTTCCAGAAAGATATTGATGACAGGGCGAATCTAACCCTGTCGAACCGTTTTGAACTGTTGTTATTCCGGCTGGGCACGTCTCTGAACGAAAACAAATCAGAGCTTTTTGGCATTAACGTTTTCAAGCTGCGTGAAATTGTGCCGATGCCAGAGTTCACGAAACCCGCCGGGATGAAATCACCGCTGATGGGGATGGTGAATATTCGCGATCAGGTGATTCCGGTGATCGACCTGGCCGCCGTAGCGGGTTGTAAACCGACAACGGGGCTCAACATCCTGCTGATCACAGAATATGCCCGCAGCGTGCAGGCGTTTGCCGTGGAATCCGTTGAGAACATCATGCGCCTCGACTGGAAACAGGTACACGCGGCGGAAACCGCCGTCAGCGGACGTTACATCACCAGTATCGCCTGTCTGGACGAGAAGACTGATACCAACGAACTGGCGATGGTACTTGATGTTGAGCAGATTCTGTATGACATCACCCCAGCTAACCACGATCTGCACGCCACTAATCTGCAAACCACAAAATTCCATATCAAGCCGGGTGCTGTCGCGATTGTCGCGGAAGATTCCAAAGTCGCGCGCTCCATGCTGGAAAAAGGTTTGCAGGCGATGGAGATCCCGGCGCAGCTACATATCACCGGTAAAGATGCGTGGGAAAAAATTGGCGTTCTCGCTGCTCAGGCGCAGGCGGAAGGGGTCCCGATCACTGATAAAATTGCCCTGGTGCTGACCGACCTCGAAATGCCGGAGATGGACGGTTTTACGCTGACGCGCAAAATCAAAACCGACCCGGTACTGAAAGATATTCCGGTGGTGATCCACTCGTCGCTTTCTGGTAACGCCAACGAAGATCATATTCGTAAAGTGAAAGCTGACGGGTATGTGGCGAAATTTGAACTGAACGAGCTGTCGTCGGTGATTGAGGAAGTTCTGGATCGTTCGATGAAGAAGATTGATGGGCCGTTGATTAGTCGCAAGCAATTGGCTTAAAGCATAAAAAAACCCGCCGAGGCGGGTTTTTTGTTTTTACATCAGCGGCATCGCGTGCTGCACGATATCAATCAGCGGCTGCGGATAGATACCGAAGATCAGCACCAGCAGCGCGGAGATCAGCACCACAATACCACCGGCGCTGTACTGCCAGTTGGTTGGGGCATCACGGTTGAGTTGCTGAGGTGCACTCAGATACAGACTCACCGCCACACGCAGGTAGTAATACAGACCGATTGCAGAGCCGATAACCACGCCCGCAGTCAGCCACCACAGGTGCGCCTGCACACCGACGGCCAGCACGTAGAACTTACCGATAAAGCCCAAGGTCATCGGGATACCCGCCAGAGAGAGCATCATCACTGTCATCACGGCAGAGAGAATCGGACGGTGCCAGAACAGACCACGGTAGGAGAATAGTGAATCCGCATCCGGGCCACGGTATGGGCTGGACATCAGGCTCACCACGCCGAACGCGCCGAGGCTGCTGAACAGGTAACCTGCCAGATACACGCCCACGGTTTCCATCGACATCTCGCCGCTTTGCAGCGCAATCAGTGCCACCAGCAGGTAACCCAGATGGGAGATAGACGAGTAGCCCAGCAGACGTTTGATATTGGTCTGGCTCAGCGCCATCAGGTTACCGAAGATGATGGATACGAACGCGATGATGCCGAGCACAACGCGAACCGCTTCGCTATCACCCACCGGGGCGTACAGGAACAGACGCATCACCACACCGAAGATAGCGATTTTGCTCGCTGTCGCCAGGAAGGTGGAAACCGGTGCCGGAGCACCCTGGTATACGTCTGGCGTCCACAGGTGGAACGGAACCAGAGACAGTTTGAAGCCGAGGCCAACAATCATCATGCCCAGCCCCGCCAGCAGCAGCGGCTCATGCAGCATGCCGTCGCCGAGGCTCTTGCCGAGCGCAACGAAGGAGAGGTTACCAGACTGAGCATACACCAGCGCGATACCGAACAGCAGGAAGGACGACGCTGCAGCAGACAGAATGGTGTACTTGATACTCGCTTCCAGTGAACGTTTCTGACGGAAGGCGTAACCAATCAGGCCAAACAGCGGCAGAGAGATCAGCTCAATACCGAGGAACAGCGCGGCCAGGTGGTTCGCATTCGCCAGCAGAATGCCGCCCAGTGCGGCAATCAGTACCAGCAGGTAAAACTCTTCTTTGTTGTCGTTGTAGCCTTCAAGCCACGGATACGCAAAGGTACAGGTTGCCAGGCTCGCCAGCAGAACCAGACCCGTGTACAGCATGGCATAGCCGTCAACGCGCATCAGCGAGGTGACATCCATCGCGCCCGCCTGGCCAACAAACCAGAGAGAAACCAACGCAGCGTTCAGACCCAGAACGGACAGGGTCGCATTCAGGAAGTGATTGCGTCGCCACGCAATGGAGAGCATCACAACCACCACCGTCAATCCGACGATCAGCAGCGGTAGCAGCGCGATCAGTTGTTGTGGAGTTATTGTCATGGCGAATTACGGCCTTGTAGTAGAAGCAGAATTAACAAACCACTGCTGGATATTGCCCATCGCGGAGTGCGAGGTATCCAGAATCGGCTGCGGATAGAAGCCCAACAGCACCAGCAGTACGACCAGCAGCAGGATGATGAACAGCTCACGCAGCGACATCCCCGGCAGTTCTTGTGCAGCAATTTCGCTCTTCGCTTTACCGAAGTAGGCACGGTGCAGCATCGCCAGCGAGTAAACGGAAGCGAACACCAGACCGAAAGTCGAAACCACGGTAATGACCGGAACCACTTTGAAGCTGCCGAACAGAATCATAAATTCGCCGACGAAGTTACCGGTGCCAGGCATACCCAGAGTAGCCACCGCGAAGAACATGGACAGCGCTGGCAGCCATTTAATTTTGCTCCACAGACCGCCCATCATACGCATATCGCGAGTGTGCAGACGTTCGTACAGCTGACCACACAGGATGAAGAGGCCGGCTGCGGACAGACCGTGCGCAATCATCTGGATCACCGCACCCTGGTACGCGAGCTGGCTGCCGGTGTAGATAGCAATCAGTACGAAGCCCATGTGGGAAACGGAGGTGTAAGCAATCAGACGCTTAATGTCGTATTGCGTGAAGGCCATCCAGGCACCGTAGAAGATACCGATCACACCCAGCCACATGGCAATCGGTGCGAACTCAGCGGAGGCGTTCGGGAACAGCGGCAGCGCGAAACGCAGCAGACCGTAGGCCGCGGTTTTCAGCAAGATGCCCGCCAGGTCAACGGAACCCGCCGTTGGTGCCTGGGAGTGCGCGTCTGGCAGCCAGCCGTGCAGCGGAACCACCGGCATTTTCACCGCGAAGGCGATGAAGAAGCCCAGCATCAGCAGATATTCAACGCCGTGAGACATTGGCGTCTTCAGCAGGTCTTCATAGTTGAATGTCCAGACTCCGGTCGCATCGTGGTGAACAAACACCAGCGCCAGAATGGCAATCAACATCACCAGACCACTCGCCTGGGTATAGATGAAGAACTTGGTTGCCGCCGTGATACGCGTTTTACCGTCGGACGCCTTGTGGCCCCACAGCGCGATCAGGAAGTACATCGGCACCAGCATCATCTCCCAGAAGAAGAAGAACAGGAACATGTCGATGGCAAGGAACACGCCGATTACGCCGCCCAGGATCCACATCAGGTTCAGGTGGAAGAAGCCCTGGTATTTTTCGATTTCTCGCCAGGAGCAAAGTACCGCCAGAACGCCGAGCAGACCGGTCAGCACCACCATCAGCAGCGACAGACCGTCAATCGCCAGGTGGATCGTAATGCCGAAACGTGGGATCCACGGCAGGATAAACTCAGACTGCCACTGCGGAATACCCGCAGACTGGGTCAGAGAGTAGCCACCCTGCAACCACAGTTGCAGACCAAGCGCGAGCGTCAATCCCATGGTGATCAGCGCAATCCAGCGCGGCATCTTCACGCCAAAGCGTTCAGTCTGCCAGCACAGGAAGCCGCCGATGAAGGGAATTAATATTAGCCAGGGTAGTAACATGGCGATTTACATTCCTTTTAAAGGCCCCCAGCAGGGGCCTGATTTTCAACGAATTCGAATAAAATTCACTTAACGATCAACGCAACACCATCAGCAGCGCCAGCACGACAACCGCACCGATGCTCATGGACGCCACATACCAGCGCAGGTAACCGTTCTCGCTGAACAGCAGGCCTTTACCTGCAAAGCGGGAAAGGATCGCCGGGATATTCATCATGCTGTTCAGTGGATCGCGTTTCACCAGCCACGCAACACCCAGGAACGGTTTGACGAAAATCATATCGTACAGCCAGTCGAAGCCCCATGCGTTGTACCACCAGGTGCCCAGCAGACGGCCAGGCGCACTGTTGGCAACAGACGTCACCAGCGTACGTTTACCCAGCCACAGCCACGCAGCGATCAGGATGCCCGCGATAGCGACCACACCGGAGGTGATTTCAAGCGTCAGAACGCGACCGTGCTCAAGCTCGGTGGTGTCCGGGAGTACGCCCTGCAGCGGTGGCACAATCATTGCGCCAACGAAGGTGGAGAGTACCAGCAGCACAATCAGCGGCAGGTGATGGGTAATCCCCTTCCCTGCGTGAGCGTGAATTTGTTCTTTACCGTGGAATACGATGAAAATCATACGGAAGGTATACAGGGAGGTCATGAATGCACCGACCAGACCCGCAACCATCAGATTGATATGACCATTCGCCATGGCACCCGCAAGGATTTCGTCCTTACTGAAGAAGCCCGCAGTGATCAGCGGCAGTGCCGCCAGCGCCGCGCCGCCCACCAGGAAGCAGACATATACCAGCGGGATGGACTTACGCAGTCCGCCCATCTTGAAGATGTTCTGCTCGTGATGGCAGGCCAGAATCACAGAGCCGGATGACAGGAACAGCAGCGCTTTAAAGAACGCGTGTGTCATCAGGTGGAAAATGGCTGCGTCCCACGCCTGAACGCCCAGCGCCAGGAACATGTAACCAATCTGGCTCATGGTGGAGTACGCGAGAACGCGTTTGATGTCGGTCTGCACCAGCGCGGCAAAGCCTGCCAGCACCAGTGTTACCGCACCAACGATACCCACCAGATGCAGAATTTCCGGGGTCATCAGGAACAGGCCGTGGGTACGCGCGATCAGGTAAACACCGGCGGTAACCATGGTCGCAGCGTGGATCAGCGCGGAGACAGGAGTTGGACCCGCCATCGCGTCGGCCAGCCATGTTTGCAACGGCAGCTGTGCGGATTTACCTACAGCACCACCCAGCAGCATCAGCGTTGCCCACCACAGCATGTTGTTGCCTGCAGCGAAGTGCGCCGGCGCCAATTCCACCATTTCGCGGAAGTTCAGCGTGCCCAGTTCGTTGTAAAGAATGAACAGCGCGAAAGCGAGGAACACGTCACCCACACGGGTCACGATGAACGCTTTCATCGCCGCTGCGCCATTCTTCGGATCGGTGTAGTAGAAACCGATCAGCAGGTAAGAACACAGACCCACGCCTTCCCAGCCCAGATACATCAGCAGCAGGTTATCGGCCAGCACCAGAACCACCATGCTGGCGATAAACAGGTTGGTGTAGGCGAAGAAGCGGGAGTAACCCTCTTCACCGCGCATATACCAGGAGGCGAACATGTGGATCAGGAAGCCCACGCCGGTCACCACGGAGAGCATGGTCAGCGAGAGACCATCCAACACCAGGTTGAAACCGATGTTGAAATCACCGACCGACATCCAGGTCCACAGCGGCACGCTGAAAGGCTGACGTCCGTTGTTGAAGAAGTCGATACCCGCATACGCCGTCACCAGCGCAGCCAGGCCGATAGAGCCAATGCCTACGGTCGCAGACAGATTCTCAGACCAGCGGCCGCGAGAAAACGCCAGCAGCACGAAGCCAATCAGCGGAAAAATAATGGTTAAGGCAAGCATGTTCATCCACGCAACTCACTTACTGAATCGATGTTCAGGTTCTGGCGGCGACGATGGAGCTGCAGTAACAGCGCCAGGCCAATACTCGCTTCGGCAGCCGCGAGACTGATGGCGAGAATGTACATCACCTGACCATCGGTCTGGCCCCAGTAGCTTCCGGCGACCACGAAGGCCAGCGCGGAGGCGTTAATCATGATTTCCAGGCCGATCAGCATAAACAGCAGATTGCGGCGGATAACCAGACCGGTCAAACCCAGAACGAATAAAATCGCAGCGAGGATCAGTCCATGTGTTAAGGGGATCATGCGCGCTCCTCCGTTTTTCTTTTCGCGCGGTCGTCAGTGCGGTTGCTCAGCACCTCGCCAGCACGCTCTTCGCGGCCAACGTGGAAGGCAACAACCAGACCAGCCAGCAGCAGCATCGACGCCAGTTCCACCGCCAGAACGTATGGGCCAAAGAGTGTAATGCCGACCTCTTTCGCGCCGATCGGCGTGCCGTCGATGCCCTGATCGTTCACGCCCAGAATGGCGTAAACAATCACCACCAGCATGATGGCCGACAAAATTGCCGGGCCAATCCACACCTGCGGTTTTAACCACTGACGTTCCTGCTCAATTTCAGAGCCGCCCAGGTTCAGCATCATCACCACGAACACGAACAGCACCATGATGGCCCCAGCGTAGACGATGATTTCCAGCGCACCGGCGAAGTGCGCGCCCAATGCAAAGAACACCCCGGAAATGGCCAGCAGCGAAATGATTAAGTACAGCAGCGCATGCACCGGGTTGGTGTGCGTGATCACTCGCAGCGTAGCCAGGATGGCGATAAGGCCACAGATATAAAAAGCGAATTCCATTGCCCTCTCCTTACGGTAACAGGCTCTTGACGTCGATAGGCTTAGCTTCGTTCTCTGCTTCGCCCTTATCTTTGCCGTCGATTGCCATACCCGCCATCCGGTAGAAGTTATATTCCGGGTATTTGCCCGGACCGGAAATCAGCAGATCCTCTTTCTCGTACACCAGGTCCTGACGCTTGTACTCACCCAGCTCGAAGTCTGGAGTCAGCTGAATCGCCGTGGTTGGGCACGCTTCTTCACACAGGCCGCAGAAGATGCAGCGTGAGAAGTTGATGCGGAAGAACTCAGGATACCAGCGGCCGTCTACCGTCTCTGCTTTTTGCAGAGAGATACAGCCGACCGGACACGCTACCGCACACAGGTTACAGGCAACGCAGCGCTCGGAACCGTCCGGATCGCGCGTCAGCACGATACGGCCACGGTAGCGCGGCGGCAGATATACCGGTTCTTCCGGGTACATCCGGGTTTCGCGTTTCGCAAACGCGTGCAGGCCGATCATCCAGATACTGCGTACCTGGGTACCGAAGCCTACCAGTAATTCTTTTAAGGTCATGGTCTATAGCCCCTTATGGCTGCTGCCAGAGAATGACAGCGGCCGTTACCAACAAGTTGACGAGCGTCAGCGGCAGGCACACTTTCCAGCCGAAGGACATTACCTGGTCATAACGCGGACGAGGTAACGCTGCGCGAATCAAAATGAACATCATCATGAAGAACGCGGTTTTCAGCGCGAACCAGATGAACGGCGGTAAGAACGGGCCATGCCAGCCACCAAAGAACAGCGTTACCATCAACGCGGAAATGGTGACAATACCGATGTACTCGCCCACGAAGAACAGACCGAATTTCATACCGGAATATTCAATGTGGTAACCGTCGGCCAGTTCCTGTTCGGCTTCTGGCTGGTCAAACGGGTGACGGTGACACACCGCCACGCCCGCGATAGCAAAGGTAATAAAACCAAAGAACTGCGGGATAACGTTCCAGATGTCAGCCTGGTTGTTGACGATGTCGGTCATGTTAAATGAACCGGCCTGCGCCACCACGCCCATCAGGGAGAGCCCCAGGAACACTTCGTAGCTCAGCGTCTGCGCGGAAGCACGCATCGCACCCAGCAGGGAGTATTTGTTGTTACTGGACCAGCCTGCGAACAGCACCGCGTAAACCGCGAGTCCTGCCATCATCAGGAAGAACAGAATGCCGATGTTCAGGTCAGCCACAACCCAGGTCGGGCTGACAGGAACGATGGCAAACGCCAGCAGCAGTGAGGTGAAGGCGATCATCGGTGCCAGAGTAAAGATCACGCGGTCAGAGAAGCGCGGGATCCAGTCCTCTTTAAAGAACATCTTGATCATGTCCGCAACCAGCTGGAGTGAACCACCCCAGCCCACGCGGTTCGGTCCGTAACGGTTCTGGAACAGACCGAGCAGACGACGTTCACCAAAGCTCATGAACGCGCCGCAGGTGACCACCACCAGCAGAATAACAATCGCTTTCAGAATGCTCAGCAGGATGTCGATAAGATCCGGCGTTAACCAACTCATGCTTTTGCCTCCTGCAGATTATCAAGACGCGCACCCGCCAGTACCGGCGCGATGCCAGGCATACCCATTGGCAGACCCACCTGCCCTGCTGTCAGGCCTTCAGAGATAATCAGCGGCAGGCTGATTGTCTGACCGTCGTAGCTAAAGGCGATGTTCGCACCCGCATTAACGCCAAGCTTCGCGGCATCCGCCGGGTTGAGCTTGATGTATGGCTGCGGCATACGTTGCTGGAATACCGGAGAGCGCTGGGACAGCTCGTCGCTACCAAACAGATGGTAGTACGGGGCGATACGCCAGTTCCCTTCCTGAGCCTGGAAGCTCGCCGGAACAGTCGTGAAGAAATCCAGACCGGTTTCGGAGGCTTCGATCAGACGCACGCCCGGATCGCCGTGACGCAGAGAACCGCCCACTTCCGCCTGGAACTTGTTCCATGCCTGCGGGGAGTTCCAGCCCGGTGCCCATGCGAATGGGATCTGTGAACGCGGGGCAGACGGCTGGTTGTTCCCTTCCATGGAGAAGGCGAACATAGTGTCTTTATCCTGCGGTTGACGCGGTTCGTGCACGCTGATGTTGGCGCGCATTGCGGTACGGCCACTGTAACGATGCGGTTCACGCGCCAGTTTCTGGCCACGAATGCGGAAGCTCGCTTCAGGGGCAGCATCTTTAATGCCTGCCAGCTGAGGCAGTTTTTCGACAACCGCGTCGATAACGTGGTCGAGCTGCGTCCAGTCCACTTCACGGCTCTGCACGGTGCTGTGCAGGGAGTGCAGCCAGCGCCAGCTTTCCAGCATCACGGTGTTGCTGTCGTAGTACGCCGGGTCATAAACCTGGAAGAAACGCTGGGCGCGACCTTCGTTGTTAATAACCGTACCGTCGCTTTCTGCGAAGCTTGCCGCAGAGAGGACCAGGTGCGCTTTATCCATAATCGCGGTGCGCTGATGGTCAATCACCATCACCAGCGGCGCTTTGGAGAGCGCGGCGTCAACGCGTGCGGCAGAAGCATGGCGATGCAGGTCGTTTTCCAGCACCACAACGGCGTCAGCGGCACCGGATTCCAGTTCGCTCAACGCAGCTTCCAGCGAGCCGCCGCCAATCATACCCAGACCAATGCTGTTAACCGCACGGGCAACCATGGTCACGCCAACGTCAGCACCGCGGCCTTTCAGGGCTTTGGCAACGTTCGCTGCCGCCTGAATGATCTCCGCGCTTCCGGCGTTAGTACCAGAAATAATCAGCGGTTTCTTCGCACCCGCCAGGGCCTGAACAATCACGTCAACCTTGTTTTGCAGGTCGCGATCCAGCTCAACGGCCGGAGAGTTGTTGTCCAACGCGTGTGCAATGGCAAAGCCAAGACGGGCCTGGTCTTCAACCGGCGCGCGGTAGGTCCACGCCGCGATATCATCCAGACGGGTGTCATCAATGCTGGTCACAAACAGAGGATGCTTGGCGCGCTGACCGATGTTCAGGATTGCCGCAATCTGCCAGTCAGCCACTTTCTGGGCTGCTGCCATTTCACGTGCTTTACCTTTCACCGCCTGGCGAACCGCCAGAGCCGCGCGAGCGCCGGTCTGAGTCAGGTCTTCACCCAGCACCAGAACTGCATCATAGGATTCGATTTCGCGCAGCGCAGGAGTATGAATACCGCCTTCGCGCAGCACTTTCAGCACCAGTTGCAGACGTTCCTGCTCACCCTGGGCGATACCGGTGTAGAAGTTTTCAGCCCCGACCAGTTCACGCAGCGCGAAGTTACTTTCAACGCTGGCACGTGGGGAGCCGATACCGATCACTTTCTTCGACTGACGCAGAATATCTGCCGCGCCCTGCATCGCTTGTTCAGCATTCAGGGTGATCAGGTCATCGCCACGACGCTGAACCGGCTGACGCGGACGGTCTTTCAGGTTCACATAGCCATAGCCGAAACGACCGCGGTCGCACAGGAAGTAGTGGTTAACGGTACCGTTATAACGGTTTTCGATACGACGCAGTTCGCCGTAGCGTTCACCCGGGCTGGTGTTACAGCCGAGAGAACACTGCTGGCAGATGCTTGGTGCAAACTGCATGTCCCATTTACGGTTGTAGCGCTCGGAGTGGGTTTTATCGGTGAATACGCCGGTCGGGCAGATTTCTACCAGGTTACCGGAGAATTCGCTTTCAAGCGTACCGTCTTCCGGACGACCGAAGTAAACGTTGTCATGCGCACCATATACGCCCAGATCCTGGCCGTCTGCGTAGTCTTTGTAGTAACGCACGCAGCGGTAGCAGGCGATGCAGCGGTTCATTTCGTGAGAGATGAACGGCCCCAGGTCCTGGTTACGGTGGGTACGCTTGGTAAAGCGATAGCGACGGAAGCTGTGACCGGTCATGACGGTCATATCCTGAAGGTGGCAGTTACCGCCTTCTTCACAGACCGGACAGTCGTGCGGGTGGTTGGTCATCAACCATTCCACAACGCTTTCGCGGAACTGTTTAGCTTCTTCGTCATCAATCGAAATAAAGGTGCCTTCGGTGGCTGGCGTCATACAGGACATCACCAGGCGACCACGCGTGTCTTCCGCGTTTTGATATTGCTTCACCGCACACTGGCGGCAAGCACCGACGCTGCCCAGCGCCGGATGCCAGCAAAAGTACGGAATATCAAGGCCGAGCGACAGACAAGCCTCCAGCAGGTTGTCCGCCCCGTTGACCTCATATTCTTTGCCGTCTACATGAATCGTAGCCATTAGCATGCTTCCAGTTGGCTCGGTCGAAACCGAGCGTTAATCAAAATTCTGTCTTTACCAGCGCGCTTTCAGCAGGTTCGGCTGAATCCCATTAATGGCATGGGTATTGCTGAACGGCTGCTTGATGCCTGCTTCGAATTCGTCGCGGAAATATTTAATCGCGCTCTGCAGTGGCTCGACGGCACCCGGTGCGTGGGCACAGAAGGTTTTGCCTGGGCCCAGGAATCGACACAGTTGCTCAAGTGTCTCAATATCACCCGGCTGGCCTTCGCCACGCTCGATAGCACGCAGGATCTTCACGCTCCACGGCAGACCATCACGGCACGGTGTACACCAGCCGCAGGACTCGCGGGCAAAGAACTCTTCCAGGTTACGCACCAGCGACACCATGCCGATCTCGTGGTCGACGGCCATCGCCAGCGCCGTACCCAGGCGGCTGCCTGCTTTACCAATGCTTTCGAATTCCATTGGCAGATCAAGGTGGGCCTCGGTCAGGAAGTCTGTCCCTGCCCCACCCGGCTGCCAGGCTTTGAATTTCAGGCCATCACGCATACCGCCAGCATAGTCTTCAAGAATTTCACGTGCGGTGGTACCGAACGGCAGCTCCCAGACGCCAGGGTTTTTCACGCGACCGGAGAAGCCCATCAGCTTGGTACCGGCATCTTTGCTTGAGGAGATGCCCTGATACCACTCCACGCCGTTCGCGAGGATAGCCGGAACGTTACACAGGGTTTCTACGTTGTTTACGCAGGTCGGTTTACCCCATACGCCGGAGCTTGCCGGGAACGGTGGCTTGGAACGCGGGTTCGCACGACGACCTTCCAGGGAGTTAATCAGCGCGGTTTCTTCACCGCAGATGTAACGCCCGGCACCGGTGTGCACGAACAGTTCGAAGTCAAAACCGGTGCCCAGAATATTTTTACCGAGCAGACCCGCTTCGGTGGCTTCGGCAATCGCGCGACGCAGGTTTTCTGCCGCCTCGATGTACTCACCACGCAGGAAGATGTAGCCACGGTACGCTTTCAGCGCGAACGCGGAGATCAACATACCTTCCACCAGCAGGTGCGGCAGTTGCTCCATCAGCAGGCGGTCTTTATAGGTGCCCGGCTCCATTTCATCGGCGTTACACAGCAGGTAACGGATGTTCATGGATTCGTCTTTTGGCATCAGGCTCCACTTCAGACCCGTGGAGAAGCCTGCACCACCGCGCCCCTTCAGGCCGGAATCTTTTACCGCGTTAACGATATCGTCCGGTGCCATGCCACCCAGGGCTTTGCGCGCACCGGCATAGCCGTTTTTGCTCTGATATTCGTCGAGCCATACCGGCTGTTTGTCATCGCGCAGACGCCAGGTCAGCGGATGGGTCTCAGCAGTACGAATTACCGTTTTCATTTGTACTGCTCCAGCAGGTCAGGAATGGCTTCCGGCGTCAGATGGCTGTGAGTGTCCTCATCAATCATCATGGTCGGCCCCTTGTCGCAGTTACCCAGGCAGCAGGTTGGCAGCAGAGTAAAGCGACCATCGAACGTGGTCTGGCCCGGCTTGATATTGAGCTTCTTCTCAATTGCTGCCTGAATGCCCTGATAACCGGTAATGTGACAAACGACGCTGTCACAGTAGCGGATCACATGGCGGCCTACCGGCTGACGGAAGATCTGGCTGTAGAACGTGGCTACGCCCTCTACGTCACTGGCCGGAATACCCAGCACTTTTGCGATCTCATAGATCGCCCCATCCGGCACCCAACCACGCTGTTTCTGTACGATTTTCAGCGCTTCAATGGACGCCGCACGCGGGTCTTCGTAGTGGTGCATCTCGTGCTCAATGGCGGCACGCTCTGCTTCACTCAGCTCAAAAGCCTCGGTCTGTGGTTGTTGATTTTCGTGCATAATTAGCGGTCCACATCTGACATAACAAAATCGATACTACCCAGATACACAATCAGGTCGGAGACCAGACTGCCGCGGATGGCGGACGGGATCTGCTGCAGATGCGCAAAACTCGGCGTACGCACGCGGGTACGGTAGCTCATGGTGCTGCCGTCACTGGTCAGGTAGTAACTGTTAATACCCTTGGTCGCTTCAATCATCTGGAAGGATTCTTGTGCCGGCATGACCGGGCCCCAGGAAACCTGCAGGAAGTGGGTGATCAGGGTTTCGATATGTTGCAGCGTGCGCTCTTTCGGCGGCGGCGTCGTCAGCGGGTGATCCGCTTTGAACGGGCCTTCCGGCATGTTGTTGAGGCACTGCTCAAGAATGCGCAGACTCTGGCGCAACTCTTCCACTTTCAGCATCACGCGGGTGTAGCAGTCGGAAACACCGCCGCCAACCGGGACTTCAAAGTCGAAGTTCTCGTAGCCAGAGTAAGGACGGGCTTTACGCACGTCAAAATCAATACCGGTCGCACGCAGACCTGCACCTGTCGTACCCCACTCCAGCGCTTCTTTCGCACCGTAGGCAGCAACGCCCTGGGAACGGCCTTTCAGAATGGTGTTACGCAGTGCGGCTTTCTCGTAAGAGGCCAGACGTTTTGGCATCCAGTCGAGGAATTCGCGCAGCAGACGGTCCCAGCCGCGCGGCAGGTCGTGTGCCACACCGCCAATACGGAACCAGGCAGGGTGCATACGGAAACCGGTAATTGCTTCAACCAGATCGTAGATTTTCTGACGGTCGGTAAAGGCGAAGAAGACCGGAGTCATCGCACCCACGTCCTGAATGAACGTAGAGATGTACAGCAGGTGGCTGTTGATACGGAACAGCTCGGACAGCATAACGCGGATCACGTTAACGCGATCCGGCGTAACGATACCCGCCAGTTTCTCAACGGCCAGCACGTATGGCATTTCGTTTACGCAGCCGCCGAGATATTCGATACGGTCGGTATACGGAATGTAGCTGTGCCAGGACTGACGCTCCCCCATCTTCTCAGCACCACGGTGGTGGTAGCCGATGTCAGGCACGCAGTCGACAATCTCTTCGCCGTCGAGCTGAAGAATAATACGGAATGCACCGTGCGCAGACGGGTGGTTCGGACCGAGGTTAAGGAACATGAAGTCCTCGTTGTCGGTACCGCGCTTCATGCCCCAGTCTTCCGGCTTGAAGGTCAGCGCTTCCATCTCCAGATCCTGCTTGGCTTTGGTCAGCTCAAACGGATCGAATTCGGTGGCACGTGCCGGGTAGTCTTTACGCAGCGGGTGGCCAGTCCAGGTATGCGGCATCATGATGCGCGTCAGGTGCGGGTGGCCATCGAAGGTCATGCCGAACATTTCCCAGGTTTCACGCTCATACCAGTTGGCGTTCGGGAAAAGTTTGGTGATCGTCGGCAGATGCATGTCGTTTTCAGACAATGCCACCTTGAGCATGATATCCGTATTGCGGTCTATTGAGATCAGGTGGTAGAAAACGGAAAAATCCGCAGCAGGGAGGCCCTGGCGGTGGGTACGCAGACGTTCATCCATGCCGTGTAAGTCAAACAGCATGACGTACGGTTTTGGCAATTTCTTGAGGAAATCGACAACTTCCAGTAATTGCTCACGCTTCACCCAAACAACGGGTACCCCGGTGCGGGTAGCCTGAACAGTAAAGGCATCCGGCCCAAAACGGTTGCGCAGTTCGCCAATGACTGGGTCATCCAGATGATCCCGTGTCTGCCAGGCGGCTTCTTGCGCGGTTAAGTCGGTCATATTGTTCACCATTGCAAATGGTCCGTGGTGACTGTTGAGCCTGGCTTCGCGCTATTTGAGTAGTGATATGCGAAGGTGTTCTCCAGGCCTACAGGCGCAAATTAAATTTCGTCAGGCGTACGCAGATTGGTGACGGCAATACGTTCACCACGTTTACGCTCGCGCTCAGACTGCATGTTCGCGCGATACACACCCTGATCGCCAACAACCCACGACAGTGGGCGACGTTCTTTACCGATAGACTCCTGCAGCAGCATCAGCGCCTGCATGTAGGCTTCCGGGCGTGGCGGACAACCCGGGATGTACACATCCACTGGGATAAATTTATCTACGCCCTGCACGACGGAATAGATGTCGTACATACCGCCAGAGTTTGCACATGCGCCCATGGAGATAACCCATTTTGGCTCCAGCATCTGGTCATAAAGACGCTGAATAACAGGTGCCATCTTGGTAAAGCACGTACCGGCTACCACCATCAGGTCAGCCTGACGTGGGGAAGCACGCAGTACCTCTGCCCCAAAACGCGCAACGTCATGCACCGCAGTGAATGACGTCACCATTTCAACGTAGCAGCAAGAAAGGCCAAAGTTGTAAGGCCAGATGGAGTTCTTACGACCCCAGTTGACCATATCGTGCATGGCATGCTCGAGTTTGCCCATGTACACGCTTTTATTGACTTCTTGCTCCAGGGGGTCGGTTACGATCTCCTGTTTTTGCAGGGGGTAACGGTCATTCTCACCGTTAGGATCTATGCGGGTGAGCGTATAATCCATCTTATTGCCTCGCTGTTACTGCTGACGATTAGAGATACTGTTTTCCGGGTTGATGTGTTCACGACGTGAACGCGCAGGCGTCCAGTCAAGCGCGCCAATGCGCACCAGATAAACCAGACCGGCCAGTAGCACTAAAATGAAAATTGCGGCCTCGACAAAGCCCACCCAACCACTTTCGCGGATGGACGTTGACCATGCGAAAAGGTAAAGCGCTTCCACGTCAAAGATGACGAAGAACATGGCTACCAGATAGAACTTGGCAGACAGGCGTAAGCGAGCGGAACCTACTGAATCAATACCTGATTCGAAAGGTGTGTTTTTGTGCCTTGCACGGGCGCGACCGCCCAGGAACCAGCCGCCGACTAACATCAGGCAGCACAGGCCAATGGCTACAATAAGAAAGATTGCGAATGCCCAGTGATGAGCGATGACTTCTGTGGATGTTGACATACTCATTGCTTACTCATCAAAAGTGATACCTACGACACTGCTCTTGCTGGCAGATGGGCATCACATCGATTCATGGGGAGGAACAAATAACCTTACACTAACTGTCAGAAATGAGACGGAGACAGCAAAATGATGGGGTTTTTTACTCCTTTCTATAACCTTTTGTCAACTTTAACAAAGGTTTCTTCACATTAAATTACATCGAGCGATTCTCATTAACATTTGGTGCCCTTTAAACCTGGTGGGTACATGACTTTCCGTCAAATGTATGTTGTTGAATCGTGTCCGTTTCGGAAGTAAAAAAAATAACCCTCCTATTTTGACAGGATTTGCCAGCGATTCCTCCCCCCAAATAGGAGTATTTTCTTGATCTGCGACACGCTTTTGTTAATTCAACCGGAAAAACGGCAACATATTTCCTGTTTTTTTAACATGGGAGAGATGTGGATGAAGTTAGAACGGGAAACGGACAAGTTTTCAGCAAAAGCATTTAGCCTATTGATAAATAGAGAGTATCCTGAAAATCCATGCGCCATAAGCGGGTATTATTGCCAAAAAAAAGCCACTGCATGCGAAAATGGCATGAGCGGCTTTTTTTTACACTTACATTTTGTTACCAGAATTTTGAGCTATCGATCACTCAAAATCCCCTTCAACGATCAGGGAATCATCCCCCCCTTCGGAGGTAACGTGTTCGAACTGCCACGGGTTATGGTAGTTTTCCATTGCCTCGAACACCACTTTCGCCAGCTCGTTATGGGTGGACGAGTTATGGCAAAGCAGATATTCGGTATCGGGCAACACCGGAAGACCATCAGACTTACCCAACACACGCAGATCAGGGCTCATCATCTCTACCGGGCGTGCCGTTACGCCAAGTCCTGCTTTCACAGCAGCGCGAACCGCTGGCAACGTGGAAGCCACGTACGCTAAACGCCACGGAATATTGGCTTCATTTAACGCCGTCAGCACCATATCGCGGAAAGGACTCGGGTCATCCAGTAAAACCAGTGGAACAGGCTCCCCTTTTTGCAACACATATTCTGCTGCGCAATACCAGTGCGTTGGCGATGTACGCAACGTCAGGCAATCAAACTGCCCGGGACGATGCGTGGTGACCACCAGGTCGACCTTTTTCTCATCTAACATCTCAACCATAAAGGCATTGCGTTTTACGCTCACATCCAGCGCAAGCTTCGGATAAACCGAACTAATTCGATTGAGAAGGAACGGCAATATCGTATCTGCTGACTCATCAGATGCCCCTAAGGTTAACACCCCCTGGAGGTTGCTAAACATTAATGACATACATGCTTCATCATTAAAGCGAAGAATTTTCCTGGCATAACCCAGAAGCTGAATACCGTGTTCCGTTAAGAGCTTATTACGCCCGTGACGGGCAAAAAGCTCTTTACCAACCAGTTGCTCCAGCCGCTGCATTTGCTGGCTAACGGCGGACTGGGTTCGGCAAACGGCGGCAGCAGCAGCTGCAAAAGTGTTGAGATCGGCGACCGCAACAAACGTTCTCAGCAGATCGAGGTCGAGATTCATTATCGGACGATTTGCATTTATCATATCTATTCACTTTCAGGTTGCTCGTGCGGAGCTGCCCGGGTTGAAGCTGTGTGTAACAGTTAAGCAATTCCCTCTGAAGGTTTTCCCTCGCATCCCGGCCCGGCAGACTGCCTGACAGATAGTTATTGTGCTGCTTTATATCAACAGTCAGAAAGCACGTTTCATGACGTTATTTTTATTCTCTTAAACGTTCAGGATATTTAGATGTTCGCAGGGTTATGTAAATTACATTAAAGGTACAACACCTTTTCTGCCATCTATATCGCAGCGCTGTCAACGTAGCGGGAAATGTTCGACACATCCCAGCCAGAGATAACTCCAACAATAACAATCAATTAATTCAGATAAGCAGTTCCAGATAAACAAAACATATGCATCTGATGCCTGCTTTCCTGAAAGACATCTTAACCCAAATCCACTTTATTTATAAGTCTTATTGCAATATTGCGGATTAAAACGGGTTGTTAACCTTCTAAACTGATTTTATTAATATTAACTAAAGTTGCATTTTGTTCGTTAATAATAAATAAATTTTAATTTAGATTAAGGTCTTTCATTAATAATGCTTAACATTAATTTCACATGAGTAACTTTTAGCCACATCATGCTATTACGGTCAAATGTAGCAAGCATTCAGGTTTTACGAAAAGTCACGCAGCGTGACTTCCCACTCGGTGCCGCTCGCCAGTTATTTTCGCCAGAACAATATACAGCATTTTTCCAAATGAACAGTACAATTAACCTAAGCATGTGCTGTGTGCATAACTTTAAGACAGTAAAGAGGCGTATCTATAGCGAAATAGATTCGCCAGACTTTTGCTCTCTTCACAAAATCTTCTACTGCACACCCTTCAAAACGAAGCGAGGGGGGAGTACATTATTCCGTGCTGACTTCCACGGCAGGGAGTGGCAATAATAGCAAAAAGGTTAAGGTTCATGTCCCCTATCGAAAAATCCAGCAAGCTAGATAACGTCTGTTATGACATCCGTGGCCCGGTTCTGAAAGAGGCAAAACGCCTGGAAGAAGAAGGCAATAAGGTTCTTAAACTCAACATTGGTAACCCTGCGCCATTTGGTTTTGAAGCGCCGGATGAAATTCTGGTTGATGTGATCCGCAACCTGCCCACCGCACAAGGCTATTGCGATTCAAAAGGACTTTACTCCGCGCGTAAAGCTATCATGCAGCACTATCAGGCTCGCGGTATGCGTGATGTTACCGTTGAAGATATCTATATTGGTAACGGCGTCTCTGAACTGATCGTGCAGGCGATGCAGGCGCTGCTGAACAGCGGCGACGAGATGCTGGTACCTGCGCCGGACTACCCGCTTTGGACGGCAGCCGTATCATTGTCCAGTGGGAAAGCGGTGCACTACCTGTGCGACGAGTCTTCTGACTGGTTCCCGGATCTCGATGATATTCGCGCGAAAATCACCCCCCGTACCCGTGGCATCGTGATTATCAACCCGAACAACCCAACGGGTGCGGTCTATTCCAAAGAACTCCTGATGGAGATCGTCGAGATCGCCCGTCAGCACAACCTGATCATCTTTGCCGACGAAATTTACGACAAGATCCTGTACGACGCGGCGCAGCATCACTCTATCGCCGCGCTGGCACCAGACTTGCTGACCGTGACCTTTAACGGTCTGTCTAAAACCTACCGAGTGGCCGGTTTCCGTCAGGGCTGGATGGTATTGAACGGCCCGAAAAAACACGCCAAAGGCTATATTGAAGGGCTGGAGATGCTGGCCTCCATGCGTTTATGTGCCAACGTACCGGCGCAGCACGCGATCCAGACGGCGCTCGGTGGCTATCAGAGCATCAGTGAGTTTATTGTCCCTGGCGGTCGTCTGTACGAACAGCGTAACCGCGCATGGGAACTGATCAACGACATCCCTGGCGTATCCTGCGTAAAGCCGAATGGCGCGCTCTATATGTTCCCGAAAATTGACGCGAAGCGCTTTAATATTCATGACGACCAGAAAATGGTGCTCGATTTCCTGCTGCAGGAAAAAGTGCTGCTGGTTCAGGGAACGGCGTTTAACTGGCCGTGGCCGGATCACGTGCGTATCGTGACGCTGCCGCGCGAAGACGATCTCGAAATGGCCATCAGCAGATTCGGGCGATTCCTTTCCGGCTATCATCAGTAATCTTAAAAATCAGGCTACCTCGGTAGCCTGATTTGCATCTTCCCTCCCCTCCCCGCACAATGAAGTCTGTCGCAGTGAAGACAAAAGGTACCTTATGAGTCAGAGTCATTTCTTTGCCCACCTCTCCCGCCTGAAACTCATCAACCGCTGGCCGCTGATGCGCAACGTGCGCACTGAGAATGTATCGGAGCACAGTTTGCAGGTTGCCATGGTTGCTCACGCGCTGGCCGCTATTAAAAACCGCAAATTTAACGGCCAGGTCAACGCGGAACGCATTGCCCTGCTGGCGATGTACCATGACGCGTCAGAAGTGCTGACCGGCGATCTGCCTACGCCAGTGAAATATTTCAACTCACAGATTGCGCAGGAATATAAGGCCATCGAGAAAATTGCCCAGCAGAAGCTGATCGATATGGTGCCTGAGGAGTTACGCGATATCTTTGAGCCACTGATCGATGAGCATCAGTACACGGAAGATGAAAAGTCGCTGGTCAAACAGGCCGACGCGCTATGTGCCTACCTGAAGTGTCTGGAAGAACTCTCTGCAGGAAACAACGAATTTTTACTGGCGAAAACGCGTCTGGAGAAAACGCTTGAATCCCGCCGCAGCGAAGAGATGGATTATTTTATGCAGGTGTTTGTACCGAGCTTCCATTTATCGCTGGACGAGATTAGCCAGGATTCGCCGTTGTAACTTTTGCCGGGTGGCGGCTTCGCCTTACCCGGCAAAATTCTCAGAACGGGAACAGGACCGGTATCAATACCACGCACACCAGCATCACCAGCACGGTGAACGGCACGCCCAGTTTCACAAAATCGCTGAATCGGTAGTTCCCCGGCCCCAGTACCAGGGTATTGACCGGTGAAGAGACTGGCGTCATAAACGCTGCTGATGCCGCCATCGCCACCATCATCGCAAAGGGATACGGCGACACGCCCATGGATTTCGCCATCGCCAGCGCAATCGGCGCCATCAATACCGCCGTCGCGGTGTTTGAGATAAACAGACCGATGGTGGCGCACATAATAAACAGGCAGATCATCATCATGTACGGCCCATACCCGCCGCCAACGTCCATCAATCCTTTAACGATCAGATCTACCCCGCCGGTTTTTTGCAGCGCCAGGGCGAAGGGCATCATCCCGACGATGAGAATAATGCTCGGCCAGTGAATCGCTTTATACGCACTTTCGGCGTCAATACAGCGGAATTTTCCCATCAGTAAACAGGCGATAATCCCCGCCACAGGGTTAGGTATTTCATCGGTCAGCATCAGCGCTACCATGAGTACCAGACAAAAAATGGCGTGGGGAGCCTGACTGTGGGCCGGAGAGGCATCGCTCTCCTCAACTGGCATGTTGAGCACCACAAAATCACGCCCTTTTTGCCCGAGCTGGCTGATGAGCTTCCAGTTACCGACGACCAGAAAAATATCCCCCAACTGGATAGGCTCATCCACGACGGCCCCATCCATCGCGACGCCATCACGCTTCAATCCCACCACGTTTAAACCATAGCGGGTTCGGAAACCGATTTCGCGCACGGTTTTACCCAGTAGTTCCGATTCCGGGATCAGCGACACTTCGGCCATGCCGACATCGAGCGCCTGGTCTGAGAAATACTCTCCGCGAAGTACCATCGGCTCCAGCATTTGCTCGCTGCAGAATTCACGTAGATCCACATCTGCGGTGGACATATCAATCAGCAGGACATCCCGCGCACGGAATTCCGAAACCCCGTTAACGTTGACGATAACCCGGCGAAAACGACGCCAGCGCTCTACACCGATCACATTCGCGCCATAACGTTCACGCAGCCTCAGGTCGTCAAGCCGCTGCCCAACCATCGGCGAACCGGGGCGAATGGCCAGACGGCGCGCACGCCCTGTGAGGCGGTACTCTTTGATCAGATCGCGGAAGGTACGTCGCTTCCAGCCCTCTTTGGTTTTATCCTGCTTTTCCCCTTTCAGAGCAAAACGGGTCAGCAGCATGTAGACCACGCCCAACAGAAGAATGACCAACCCAAGCGGGGTTACGCTGAAAAAACTGAACCCCTGGAATCCTTCCCGGATCAACTCGCTGTTAACAACCAGGTTTGGCGGCGTTGCCACCAGCGTCATCATACCGCTGATCAAACCCGCAAAACTCAGAGGCATCATCAGACGCGACGGCGAGGTCTGCATCCGCATGGAAACACTCAGCACCACCGGGATAAAAATCGCCACCACGCCCGTTGAGCTCATAAACGCCCCCAGCCCGGCGACGGTCAGCATCAGATAGATCAACATCTTTGTTTCACTGCTACCGGCCACCTTCACCAGCCATGCTCCCATGATGGTCGCTACGCCGGTACGCACCAGTCCATCGCCAATAATAAACAGGGCGGCAATCAGAATGACGTTGGGATCGCTAAACCCGGAGAAGGCTTCCGGCAGCGTGAGCGTACCGCTCAGCACAAAAGCAACGATGATAAACAAGGCGACCGCATCCATACGCACCTTGCCCGTGGCGAAAAGAATGATGGCGATTAAAAGCAGGCTAAGGACCCAAATCAGTTCACCGTTCACAACATGTCCTTGTCAGTGGGAGATGAGAATTTTTTACCATAAAAAAGCCCCAACAAGGTGGGGCTATATCATGGGATTACATTTTCAGCGAGACGGTTACAACGCCGTCTGGTGCTTTTGAAACAGCCAGTGCCGTCAAAGAATCAAGTACAAAGTCCGCTTCACTCAGCCGGGGGGAACCCGTCGGAACGTTGACGGCGATAACGTGGCTACCGGCGTTTAACCCGGCAAGGACGCCTGCTGCTGCATCTTCGACCACTACACACTCTGCCGGAGCGAGCCCCAGCAATTCAGCACCCAGTAAAAAAGCGTCCGGTTCCGGTTTTCCGCGCTTAACGCGCTCCGCCGTGATAAACACTTCGGGCGTTGGCAGACCTGCCGCCTTGTGTCGGGCGTGAGCAACCGGCACGGAACCGGAGGTGACAATCGCCCACGGGATCTGCGCCTCGTTCAGATGTTCAAGCAGTTCGCGCGCGCCCGGTAACGCGGTGATGCCGTCCGTATCGGTGGCTTCAATGTGTTCCAGGTATTTGAACTCCGCCTGAATGTCGTCCTCAGAGCGTCCGGCCAGGAAGTGCCTTAGCGAGGTTATGGCCTGTTTGCCATGGATAAAATTCAGCACCTCCTGATGGTCGATACCATGTCTGTCAGCCCAATGGCACCAGGAGCGCTCCACAACCGGCAGCGAATCCACCAGCGTACCGTCCAGATCAAACAGAAAACCTCTACACTGCACACGCACCTCCGTCAGGCATTAATGATTTGTTGAATTTCGTTGCTGCTTAAATGGTACTGGCGCGGACAGCCGTGCCACGCGCTCAACATGCGCTGGTATTTATCCCACATTGGGGTCTGCGCGTTGAAGCCGTGAGTGCCCGCATCAAAGTGGGTATAACGCCCCTCGGTATTCACCATAAAGCGAACATAGCTCAGATAACGCGCTTCTGTAGCAGCATCAAAGCCTAAGAAGGTGACACGGCGCTCGTCAATGGACTGCTGATCTTTAAGATTCGTCCAGGACACATGCAGGGCGTGATACATCTCCATAATGTCGATCACGATGCGGCAGGTTTCTTCTTTCAGCTCACCAAACTCGCGATCCAGTTCGCGCATTTGCAAACCAAAACCGCGTTCGACGATGGTCTGCAGGCGGCTGTAGCGCGCAGCGTTATCGGGATCAAGCATAGTCATCATCTTGTACTGGTTAGACAAAATCAGACGTTGAGCATGGGTCATTTCCATCTTTCGACTCCTGTAGCGCATTGCACTTAAAAAAAAGACACGGTAACTGATTGTTACTGTGCCTTCTTTTAATAGTCGTTTCGATGATCAATCACAAATCATCGAGGAATGTTTTATCAAGTTGCTTAAAAGCTCGCTTAAGCGTGTCGGCCAGCGCCTGGTAATCCGGCTTGCCTTCGACCGGGGCAAGCGCCTGGCCTGCCTCTTCCAGTTTTCCGCGCACTTCATAAAACCAGTGTAAAATAGAAGGCGGAAGCGGTGTGATGGAGCGTTTACCTAACCACCAGAGCCCCTGCATTGGCAGACTTAACGCGAAAAGCGCCGTCGCGACCGCCGGACCAAGCTGACCGCCCAACGCGATTTGCCAGCACAGGGTAAAGATAGCGACGGGAGGCATAAATCGAATCGCATAGCGCGTTGCGCGGATGGTACGATTCTCTATAAACATGGGTGCAAGACGCTTTTCCATCGGCCACGTCTTTGCGTAATGCTGTCCCCGACGAAACAGACTAAAGAAATTTACGGTCGGGTTCTCTGGTGTCGACATGGCTGTACCTCAACTTCACATATAAAATTTAAAATTTTCGTGCAAAACCACAACAGGCGATGACAACGTTCAAAATATTTTGTCATCCCTACCCCGTATCGGGTATCCTGTGCCAGCCTGATAGGGCCATAGACGAGAATCATTAACTCGTCAAATTATCGCATATTATGCCATTGTCTGAAAAATGTTCAAAATGGCATAAAATCATAGGTATTTCTTTCATCATGCCAGAATGTTCGTTTGGCATGATGTTAATCATAAATGTCTGAGTCATCATGCGTTACGCTGTTAGACTCACTGACGTTTTTTTAGCCACGTATCAATAATAGGTACTTCCATGTCGAGTAAGTTAGTACTGGTTCTGAACTGCGGTAGCTCCTCACTGAAATTCGCCATCATCGATGCGCTCAACGGTGACGAATACCTCTCTGGTTTGGCCGAATGTTTCCATCTGCCTGAAGCACGTATCAAGTGGAAGATGGACGGCAGCAAACAAGAAGCGGCTTTAGGTGCAGGCGCCGCTCACAGTGAAGCGCTGAACTTTATCGTTAACACTATTCTGGCACAAAAACCAGAACTGTCTGCTCAGCTGACTGCGATTGGTCACCGTATCGTCCACGGCGGCGAAAAATACACCAGCTCCGTCGTGATCGACGACTCTGTTATTCAGGGCATCAAAGATGCTGCCTCATTTGCACCGCTGCACAACCCGGCGCATCTGATCGGTATCGCTGAAGCGCTGAAATCCTTCCCGAATCTGAAAGATAAAAACGTGGCTGTGTTTGACACCGCGTTCCATCAGACTATGCCGGAAGAGTCTTACCTCTATGCCCTGCCATATAGCCTGTACAAAGAGCACGGCGTTCGTCGCTATGGCGCGCACGGCACCAGCCACTTCTATGTAACTCAGGAAGCGGCAAAAGTTCTGAACAAACCGGTTGAAGAGCTGAACATCATCACCTGCCACCTGGGCAACGGTGGCTCTGTTTCTGCTATCCGCAACGGTAAATGCGTTGATACCTCCATGGGTCTGACTCCACTGGAAGGTCTGGTGATGGGTACCCGTTCCGGTGACATCGACCCGGCAATCATCTTCCACCTGCACGACACCCTGGGCATGAGCGTTGATCAGATCAACAAGATGCTGACCAAAGAGTCTGGCCTGCTGGGTCTGACCGAAGTGACCAGCGACTGCCGTTATGTTGAAGACAACTACGCAGAAAAAGAAGACGCTAAACGTGCAATGGACGTTTACTGCCACCGTCTGGCGAAGTACATCGGCTCTTACACTGCGCTGATGGAAGGCCGTCTGGACGCGGTTATCTTCACCGGTGGTATCGGTGAGAACGCGGCAATGGTGCGTGAACTGTCCCTGGGCAAACTGGGCGTTCTGGGCTTCGACGTTGATCACGAGCGTAACCTGGCTGCCCGTTTCGGCAAGTCTGGTTTCATCAACAAAGAAGGCACCCGCCCGGCTATCGTTATCCCAACTAACGAAGAGCTGGTCATCGCGCAAGACGCAAACCGTCTTACCGCCTGATTCCACACCGCCAGCTAAGCTGGCGGTGCTGTTTTGTAACCCGCCCAATTTCGGCGGTAACGAAAGAGGATAAACCGTGTCCCGTACTATTATGCTGATCCCTACCGGAACCAGCGTCGGCCTGACCAGCGTCAGCCTTGGCGTTATCCGTGCTATGGAACGCAAAGGCGTTCGTCTGAGCGTCTTTAAGCCAATCGCCCAGCCTCGTGCCGGTGGCGATGCGCCAGACCAAACCACCACCATCGTTCGCAAGAACTCCAATCTGCCAGCGGCTGAACCGCTGAAGATGAGCCACGTTGAGTCTCTGCTGTCCAGCAACCAGAAAGACGTGCTGATGGAAGAGATCATCGCCAACTACCACGCTAACACGCAAGACGCGGAAGTGGTGCTGGTTGAAGGTCTGGTCCCGACCCGCAAACACCAGTTTGCCCAGTCTCTGAACTTCGAAATCGCGAAAACCCTGAACGCAGAGATCGTTTTCGTGATGTCTCAGGGCACTGATACCCCTGAGCAGCTGAACGAGCGTATCGAACTGACTCGCAGCAGCTTCGGCGGCGCGAAAAACACCAACATCACTGGCGTAATCGTTAACAAACTGAATGCGCCAGTTGATGAGCAGGGCCGTACTCGCCCTGATCTGTCCGAGATCTTCGACGACTCCTCCAAAGCGAAAGTCATCAAAGTTGATCCGGCTAAACTGCAGGAATCCAGCCCGCTGCCAGTACTTGGCGCGGTACCATGGAGTTTCGATCTGATTGCCACCCGTGCAATCGACATGGCGCGTCACCTGAACGCCACCATCGTTAACGAAGGCGATATCAATACCCGCCGCGTGAAATCCGTGACCTTCTGTGCGCGTAGCATTCCGCACATGCTGGAACACTTCCGCGCAGGTTCCCTGCTGGTAACGTCCGCAGACCGTCCTGACGTCCTGGTTGCAGCGTGCCTGGCCGCGATGAACGGCGTGGAAATCGGCGCTATCTTGCTGACCGGTGCCTACGAGATGGACCCGCGCGTCAGCAAACTGTGCGAACGCGCGTTTGCCACTGGCCTGCCAGTCTTCATGGTGAACACCAACACCTGGCAGACCTCTCTGAGCCTGCAGAGCTTCAACCTGGAAGTACCGGTTGATGACCACGAGCGTATCGAGAAAGTTCAGGAATACGTTGCGGGTTACATCAACGCAGACTGGATCGAATCCCTGACGGCGACCTCCGAGCGCAGCCGTCGTCTGTCTCCTCCTGCGTTCCGTTATCAGCTGACCGAGCTGGCGCGTAAAGCGGGCAAACGCGTTGTTCTGCCAGAAGGCGACGAACCTCGTACCGTTAAAGCGGCGGCTATCTGTGCAGAACGCGGCATCGCGACCTGTGTGCTGCTGGGCAACCCGGACGAGATCAACCGCGTAGCGGCCTCTCAGGGCGTTGAGCTGGGTGCCGGTATCGAAATCGTTGACCCGGAAGTGGTTCGCGAAAGCTATGTTGCACGTCTGGTTGAGCTGCGTAAGAGCAAAGGCATGACCGAAGCCGTTGCGCGTGAACAGCTGGAAGACAACGTAGTGCTGGGTACGCTGATGCTGGAGCAGGACGAAGTTGACGGCCTGGTTTCTGGTGCAGTTCACACCACTGCGAATACCATTCGTCCGCCATTGCAGCTGATCAAAACAGCGCCAGGCAGCTCTTTGGTTTCGTCCGTGTTCTTCATGCTGCTGCCTGAACAGGTTTATGTTTACGGTGACTGCGCGATTAACCCGGATCCAACTGCAGAGCAGCTGGCTGAAATCGCTATCCAGTCTGCTGACTCCGCGATTGCCTTCGGCATCGAACCACGCGTGGCCATGCTCTCTTACTCTACCGGTACCTCCGGTGCAGGTAGCGATGTAGAGAAAGTCCGTGAAGCAACTCGTCTGGCACAGGAAAAACGTCCTGACCTGATGATCGATGGCCCTCTGCAGTACGATGCTGCGGTTATGGCTGACGTTGCGAAATCCAAAGCGCCGAACTCTCCGGTTGCAGGTCGCGCGACCGTGTTCATCTTCCCTGATCTGAACACCGGTAACACCACCTACAAAGCGGTACAGCGTTCTGCAGACCTGATCTCCATCGGGCCAATGCTGCAGGGTATGCGCAAACCTGTGAACGACCTGTCCCGTGGTGCGCTGGTAGACGATATCGTCTACACCATCGCGCTGACCGCGATCCAGTCTTCACAGCAGCAGTAAGTTTTACTGCAACAAAAAGGCGACCCTCTGGTCGCCTTTTTTATTTACAGCAGCTCACGCGCCGCCGACACAATGTCATGTGCCGTCAGGCCATACTCCTTCTGCAGGAAATCCTGTGTCCCCACCTGGCCATAACGCTCCTTCACGCCAACCCGACGCATCGGTACCGGGCAGGTTTCTACCAGCACTTCCGCAACGGCTGAACCCAGCCCGTTATGAATACTGTGGTTTTCGCAGGTGACGATACGCCCGGTTTTCTCGGCGTAGTTTTTCACCAGCATCCGGTCGATAGGCTTCAGGGTAAACATGTCGATGACCGCCGCGCTGACGCCCTCCTTCTCCAGCTGACGCGCCGCTTCCAGCGCTTCCGCCACCATAATGCCATTGGCAATCAGGGTAATATCGGTGCCTTCGCGCAGCACATTGCCTTTGCCGATGGTAAACGTCGAGCCAGGCGCGTACACGCTCGGTGCTTGCTTACGGATGGTACGTACCCAGTAGAAGCCTTCGAGGTCGATAAGCTGGCGCAACACGTCTTCAAACATTACCGCGTCGGTGACTTCCAGCACCACCGAGTGCGCCAGACCGCGAACGATACCCATGTCTTCAAACGACATATGCGTTCCGCCGTTGTGACAGGCCGTCACGCCTGCATCTGAAGCTATCACCTTCACGTTGTTGCGCTGGTAGTCAAGGGACATAAACAGCTGATCAAAACAGCGACGGCTGGCGAAGGCGGTAAAGGTATGAACAAACGGTTTACGCCCGGTGAGAGACAACCCTGCAGCCGTACCAATCACGTTCGCTTCCATGATGCCGCAGTTAATCACATGCTGCGGATAATCACGCGCCACGCTATCCATCGCCATAGAGCTCATCAGATCCGCTTCAAGGGCGATAATCTCACTTCCCGCCTCAATCTGCTTAGCCACAAAACTCGCGTAGACTTTACGCATCTCAATGGCATCTTTCTGTCCTGCTGGTGCAACCTTAATCATGTGTAGCCTCCAGTTGGCGGATAGTCTCATCGAGGGCCGCTTTGCTCTCTGCGGTCAATCGCAGATGGTGCGAGTTACTGAGCTGCTCCAGATACGGCACCCCCTGCCCTTTAATGCTGTCCAGGATCACCACTCTTGGGCGAGCATCTTTCGCCGGAACCAGAGAGGTCACTTCCAGCAGCGCCGGAATATCGTCTCCTTTGACCGTCACCACGTCATAGCCAAAAGCGCGGAATTTTCCTTCCAGGTCGAACGCACAGATAATATCGTCCAGCTCGCCATCCAGTTGCTGCTTGTTCCAGTCCACGAATATCGTCAGGTTATTCAGACGATGGTGCGCAATAAACTGGAAGGCTTCCCAGCACTGTCCTTCGTTCAACTCGCCGTCACCGACGATGCAGAAGACTCTGTTTGGCCGCCCTGCCAGCTTGTGCGACAGCGCCATTCCCCCGGCAATGGATATCCCTTGCCCCAAGGATCCCGTGGTGGCATCCACGCCACGCGTTTTCAGGCGATCCGGATGGCTTGGCAGTCGGGTACCGTTCTGGTTCAGCGTGCTCAGTTCTTCCACCGGGAAGTAACCCTTGATCGCCAGCGTGCTGTAGAGCGCCGGGCCCGCATGACCTTTCGACAGGACAAAGTAGTCACGCTCTGGCCAGTCCGGATCGGCCGGGTCGGTTTTCATCACCGCGCCGTACAGCACGGCCAGCGTTTCAACCACCGACATACTGCCACCGTAGTGTCCAAAGCCCAGCTGCGTCAGGGATTTCAGCGTCTCAAGACGGATCTGACGCGCGAGTTCGGTTATCTCTTTCTCATTCATGATTTGGCTCCGGTGTTTTCCTGCGCGTTACCGCCTGCAGGTTTGTTTTTCGCGAAGACGTTGTACGCCACCAGCAGCGCGAATAGCGCCACAACCAGCCCGGTAATGGCAAGCGGCGACAGGAAGCGCGCCAGATTGCCGAGCACAATCCCAACCGCGCCGAAATCTGCGTCCGAGAACGTTGTGTTAGCAAAGCCAATTGCGCCCAGCACCGGTAATAGCAGTACCGGCAGGAAGGTGATCAGCAGCCCGTTGGCAAAGGCGCCAATCATTGCCCCGCGACGTCCACCGGTGGCGTTACCGAACACGCCCGCCGTTGCGCCGGTGAAGAAGTGCGGCACCACGCCCGGGAGTATCAGTACCCAGTTAAACTGGCCGCAGATGATCAGCCCCACAATCCCACCCAGAAAGCTGAACAGGAAGCCAATCAGCACCGCGTTTGGTGCATACGGATAGACCACCGGGCAGTCCAACGCCGGGCGCGCATTGGGCACCAGTTTTTCCGAGAAGCCGGTAAAGGCCGGAACGATTTCCGCCAGGATCAGGCGCACACCCTGCAGGATGATGAACACGCCCGCCGCGAAGGTAATCGCCATGATGATGGCGTAGACCAGGTAGTTCTGACCGCCGCTGAAGGTGGCCTCAACGTATTCACGCCCGGCACTCACCGCCATGATCAGATAAATAATCATCATGGTCAGCGAGATGGAGATTGAGCTGTCGCGAAGGAAGCTCAGGTTCTTCGGCAGGTTCATCTCTTCGGTTGAGCGGGAGCCTTTGCCAACCTTGCTGCCAATCCAGCCGGAAAGCACATAGCCCAGCGTGCCGAAGTGACCAAAGGCGATATCGTCGTTACCGGTGATACGCTTCATATAACGCTGCGCAATCGCCGGGAAGAAGGCCATCACCAGACCGAGGATCAGCGAGCCGGTAAAGACCAGCCCTACGCCCTCAAAACCTGCCACCGTCAGGATCACACCAATCATGCACGCCATGTAAAAGGTGTGATGCCCGGTCAGGAAGATATACTTCAGGCGGGTAAAACGGGCGACGATAATATTCGCCACCATCCCGAAGGCCATAATCAGTGCGGTCGCGGCACCGTATTTTTCCAGCGCAATCGACACAATCGCTTCATTGTTTGGAATAATCCCCTGGATAGTAAAAGCGTGCTCAAACATGCCGCCTAAAGGATTTAATGAACCTACCAGTACTGTGGCACCACCACCCAGCACAATAAATCCCAGGATAGTTTTAATTGTCCCTTTCACCACGTCCGAAAACGCTTTTTTCTGTGCAACCAAACCGATTAACGCAATTAACCCCACCAGCACCGAAGGGACTTTTAATATATCAACAACGAAATTCAGCGTTTCAAGGATAAACATATCCACCTCGCCTTATCAGGGTTATTGTCTTTCGAACCAGGCACGCAGTTGCGCTTCAAGTTCGTTGATGTCGATGATGTTGTTGATCACCACCAGCTGGCTTTCCGGAACGCTGGCGCTGGCCGCAATGTCTTTTGCCATCACGAACAGGTCGGCCGCGCCCGGTGTGGCCGAGGAGAGATCGGAGTGTTCAACCTCGGCCTCAATCTCCAGCTTTTTGAGCACCTTTTTGATATTCATTTCGACCATAAAACTACTGCCCAGGCCAGAACCGCAAATAGCCATGATTTTCATTGTTGTCCCCTTTTTTTGAGTAGAGCACGCCCCATCACGCCGGCGCGTAATGTTGTGAAAAATCGAATTAAAGAATTAAATCAGAAGCGGTCAATAATCGTTTTAATTTCCTCCAGGGTATTTGCCTGATGCAATTCAGCCATATCTTCATCGCTGGAAAATAGCTCAGCCAGTGCAGAAATCATCTCGATATGGCTATGTTTGTCCGGCGCCGCGAGCATAATAATGACATCGACAGGGTCAAACTCACCGGCACCAAAAGAGACGCCCTGTTTTAGTTTTAATAAAGACAACCCCAGTCCTTTGGCGCCTTCCTCCGGCCGCGCATGCGGCATCGCCAGCCCTGGTGCCAGCACATAGTAAGGTCCTAATGTACGATGTTGTTCAACGATCGCCGTGACGTATTCCGGCGCGATCACCTGCAGATCCAGCAACGGTTTTGCACAGATCTCCAGCGCCTGTGGCCAGCTTTCAACGCTTTCCTGAAGCGTGATGGTTGTATCATATATCCATTTATTCAGCACTTTTCACTCCCGTCACACTGCAAAAGATGAGCAAACTTTATTCAACACATCAATACTTGGCTGCGATCAAGATCACAAAGATAGCGCTACCAACCGCTAACATTCAGAAATGTGATAGCGCTATCAAATTGTAATCATGGAGTGAAATCACAGCAAAAAAAGGGATTTAGGGCGTATACTGCCTGTCACGTGAAACGAAGGAAAATAAGAACGCGTCTGGTCAGCAGGAAGGTGTATGTCTCTAACCCGAAAACGGCGCAGTACCGGTAAAGTGACACTCGCCGATGTCGCACAGCTTGCCGGTGTGGGCACGATGACCGTGTCCCGTGCACTCCGCACGCCCGAACAGGTTTCCGATAAACTGCGAGAAAAAATTGAAGCCGCGGTGCAAGAGTTAGGTTATATGCCCAATCTTGCGGCCAGTGCACTGGCCTCAGCCTCGTCATGGACGATTGCGATGGTCGTTCCTAATCTCTCCGAGGCCGGCTGTTCAGAGATGTTCGCCGGGCTACAGCAGGTGCTGCAGCCTGCCGGCTATCAGATCATGCTGGCAGAATCCCAGCATCGTCTTGAACAGGAAGAGAAGCTGCTGGAGACACTGCTGGCGTCGAATATTGCCGCCGCCATTTTGCTCAGTGTTGAACACACTGACACTGTTCGCCACTGGCTGAAAAATGCCTCCATTCCGGTAATGGAAATGGGGGCCATGCGTGCCGATCCGATTGATATGAATATCGGGATTGATAACGTAGCGGCCATGTACGAACTGACGGAAATGGTCATTAAGCGCGGCTATCAAAATATTGGTCTGCTGTGCGCCAACCAGGAACAGTGGATTTTCCAGCAGCATTTACAGGGCTGGTACAAAGCGATGCTTCGCCACCATATGTCACCGAACCGGGTCATTAACGCTGCCATGCCGCCAGTTTTCTCGACCGGCGCCGCGCAACTGCCGGAATTCCTGCTGGCATGGCCTGAACTGGATGCGCTGGTGTGCGTCTCAGACGAACTGGCCTGTGGCGCGCTGTATGAATGTCAGCGCAGGCGAATCAAGGTACCAGACGATCTGGCGGTGGTAGGCTTTGGCGACAGCGATGTGAGCCGCGTCTGTCAGCCGCCGCTGACGACGATGGCAGTGCCGCATCGTAAGATTGGGATTGAAGCAGGGAAAGCACTTCTGGAACGTCTGAATGACGGAGACTGGCGCGATCAAAAGCCCATCGCGTCCAGTCTGTGTCTGCGAGAGAGTTGCTAAGGCTTACTCAGCCTCTTCCTCTTTCTCTGATTTGGTCGACTCGTTATTCGCGTTACGGCTCATCCACAGTGCCAGCGCTTTTAATGAATCTGGAGTGAACTCGTCGCAACGCGCGGTAATTTCTTCCGGCGTCATCCAGTTCACTTCGCTGACTTCTTCTTCCTGCAGGGCAAACGGCCCGTGAGAGACGCAGCTAAACAACCCGCCCCAGACGCGGCAGTTTTCATCCTCAAAATAGAACTGCCCATGTTCGGCAAACGGTACGCCCGCAATACCTAACTCTTCTTCCGCTTCACGACGCGCGGAATCCAGCAGCACTTCATCAGCCTGGACCACACCGCCTGCAGTGGCATCCAGCATACCCGGGAGAAAATCTTTGGTGTCCGTGCGGCGCTGAACCAGAATTTTACCCATACCGTCATGAACAACGATATATGTCGCACGATGACGCAGACGTTCCGCACGCATTTGTTCGCGGCTGGCCTGCGCGATCACTTCATTCTCTTCGCTGACAATGTCAACCCACTCTGTACTTGCCAAATGATTCTGCTCCACCATCGGGAAACCTTCTCGTCTAAGCGCTCTTTCGGCGCGTTTGCAGTTGAGGTGTAACTTACGGATTAATCGCTACCTGCGCAATAACTTGCTGATCATTAAGTGCGATAACGCTTAACGTATTTCCATCGAGCATGCCATAGCTCGCAGGGTATCCGCCTTTGGGTATGCTGACCGACCCCGGGTTAAAGTGATAAATCTCACCGCGCTTTTCAGCAACCGGAATATGAGTATGACCGTAAACCAGGACATCGCCAGCCGCCAGCGTCGGGAGATTATCCGGGCTAAAAAGATGCCCATGCGTCAGAAACAGGCGACTTTTTTCCAGCAGTACCTGTTGCCACGGCGCGGTAAGAGGAAAATGCAACAGCATCTGATCGACTTCGCTGTCGCAGTTACCGCGAACGGCGATGATGCGCGAGGCATGCTGGTTGAGCTTTTCCGCCACTTGCGCCGGGGCATAGCCTTCCGGTAGCGCATTACGCGGTCCGTGATTGAGCACATCGCCCAGAATGATCAGCCACTGCGCACCGCTTTGCGCAAACAGGGAAAGAACTCGCTCGGTAGCGGGCAGCGATCCATGGATATCCGACGCAAACATTAGTTTCATCAGTCACTCCTCGGGAAAACAAACTACCCTTATCATACCTGAAGCGCCAGGGGTTATCAGCCCGCACGCTTAGCGGAGAGTGCCACATAGCGCTGCACAGAGGCTCGCTGCCATTGAAACGCAGCATAATCCACCAGCAGTTGCGGCACTTCATCACCGTTGAGGATTAAGCGGTTTAACATCAACGCCAGATCGGCGTCGGCAATGCACCACTCGCCGAACAGGTTCGGGTTGCCATGCGCAAGCAGTGAGGTGGCGGTTTCAATCAGTTTTTGCGCGCTTTCTGTGCCTTCTGCGCTCAGGGCTGGTTTTTTCACCCCGGCAAACACAACGTCTGTCGAGCGTTCCACGCGAATCGGTACCAGATCGCTACGCAGCCACGCCTGAATCTGCCGCGCCCGGGCACGCTTTTGCAGATCGTGAGGGTAGATACGTTCCCATTCTGGTGGCGCGAAGCGATCTTCCAGATATTCATCAATCGCTGACGATTCGCTCAGCGCAAATCCATCTATTTCCAGCACCGGTACACGTCGGGTCAGGTCGTAGCCCTGCCACTGCGGCTTGAGATGTTCACCACCATCAAGATCAACGGTCTTCAGCGTAAAAGTGAGCCCCTTTTCAGCCAGCGCAACGTATACGCTCATTACATAGGGAGAAAAGAAATTCGCATCGGACCACAATGTGATTACAGGCTGGTTCATAACATCCTCATCGGCTGATCGGTTTTTACTCAACATATAATCTCTTTGCCTTGCTGTCACTTGATGAAAACTCACGATTTACAACAACCACCTATACTCATTTTCATGACGCCATTCTTCACATGGAGAAGAGTTGAAAATGATCGACCTTTATTATGCCCCTACCCCAAACGGCCAAAAGATCACCCTCTTTCTTGAAGAGGCCGAACTGGATTACCGGATCATTCGCGTGGATATCAGCAAAGGCGATCAATTTAGCCCTCTCTTTCTGGCTATCTCACCAAACAATAAAATCCCAGCCATCATAGATAACCAGCCAGTGGATGGGGGCAGACCATTGAGCCTGTTTGAATCCGGCGAAATTTTGCTCTACCTGGCGGAAAAAACCGGCAAACTGTTGAGCGGTGAATTGCGTGAACGCCACCATACTTTGCAATGGCTGTTCTGGCAGGTGAGTGGGCTGGGTCCCATGCTGGGGCAAAATCACCATTTTACCGCTTACGCCCCGCAGCCCATTCCCTATGCGATAGAACGTTACCAGGTAGAAACTCAACGGCTCTATGGCGTCCTGAATCGTCGCCTGGAGAAAACGCCGTGGCTCGGGGGCGATCATTACAGTATTGCTGATATCGCCTGCTGGCCATGGGTGAATACCTTCGAAAAGCACCGAATTGACCTGGCCTCTTACCCGGCGGTGAACAACTGGTTTGAGCGTATTCGGACCCGCCCGGCCACCGAACGCGCGATGCAAAAAATTCAGCAAATTTAACCCTGTATGAGGCTGGGTGCCTCTCATGTATTATGAGCCGGAAATACTGACACGGAGAAGACCTGCAATGTCACAGCCAGACGCTATTATTCGTATAAAAAATTTACGCCTGCGTACCTTCATCGGTATCAAAGAGGAAGAGATCGCCAACCGTCAGGATATTGTCATTAACGTGGTGATTCACTACCCGGCAGATAAAGCGCGGGCGAGTGAAGACATCAATGATGCGCTGAACTACCGCACCATCACCAAAAACATCATCCAGTACGTGGAAAATAACCGCTTCTCTCTGCTGGAAAAATTAACTCAGGATGTGCTCGACATCGCACGCGAACATCACTGGGTCACTTATGCTGAAGTAGAGATCGATAAACTTCACGCCCTGCGTTATGCCGATTCCGTCTCCATGACGTTAAGCTGGCAACACCAGGCGTAAACCTGGAGGTTGTATGAAGATTTTGCTGACCGGCGGTACAGGATTGATTGGTCATCATCTCGTTGCGCGCCTGCAGGCGCTGCATCACGACATTACCGTTGTGACGCGCAGCCCGGAGAAAGCGCGCCAGGTGCTGGGGACGGGTGTCGACATCTGGAAAAATTTGTCCGAGCAGCAAAATCTGGACGGCTTTGACGCCGTCATCAACCTGGCAGGCGAACCCATCGCCGATAAACGCTGGACGGAAGAGCAAAAACAGTTGCTCTGCAGCAGTCGGTGGAACATTACCGAAAAGCTGGTTGAGCTTATCCGCAATAGCCACACCCCGCCTTCGGTGTTGATTTCAGGCTCAGCAGTGGGCTATTACGGCGATCTCGGCGAAGTGGTAGTGACCGAGGAAGAGCCCCCCCATAACGAGTTTACCCACAAACTCTGCGCCCAGTGGGAACGCATTGCCTGTGCCGCGCAGAGCGATCGCACCCGCGTCTGCCTGTTGCGTACCGGCGTAGTGCTTGCGCCGAAAGGCGGCATTCTGGCGAAGATGCTTCCCCCTTTCAGGCTCGGGCTCGGTGGCCCCATAGGTAATGGCCGCCAGTATATGGCGTGGATCCACATTGACGATATGGTGAACGGCATTCTCTGGCTGCTGGATAACGATCTGCGCGGGCCGTTTAACATGGTTGCGCCGTATCCGGTGCGTAACGAACAGTTTGCCCACGCGCTGGGGCACGCCCTGCATCGTCCGGCGATTTTACGTGTCCCTGCAACGGTAATTCGCCTGATAATGGGGGAAGCATCGGTGCTGGCATTAGGTGGGCAACGGGCGCTGCCAAAACGGCTGGAAGCGGCCGGATTTGCGTTCCGCTGGTATGAATTAGAAGAGGCGCTGGGGGATGTAGTACGGTGAATATGTTACAGTGACAGACCATGTTCCGAATAAATGGCGTAACAATGGCAACGATCACCACTCCCCGGCTTCACCTCACTCCTTTTGAACCCACTGACTGGGCCTTCTTCCGCTCGCTGCGAGAAGATCGCAGCATCATGCGCTATATGGCCGCCATCGCCCCGGAAAAAGAAACCCGACGCGTGTTTGCCGCGCGACTCACTGCTGCCCATGTATTTGTCATTCGTTTGCGGGATGATGACACACCGCTTGGTGACATTGGCCTGCAAATCAGCCCTGAGAATCGTGAAGAGGCCGATATCGGCTATACGGTTGTGCCTGCCGCGCAGGGAAAAGGGATTGCCAGCGAGGCGCTGCGCGCGGTGTGTGACTATGCGTTTAACCAGACCGGCGTGAAAGCGATTAACGCCTACGTGCTGGCAGATAACGGCGGCTCGGTGCGGGTATTAGAGAAAGCCGGATTTGTGCGTACGCAGGTGCTGGAAAAAGCGTATGAAATTGACGGCGTGCGCTATGACGACTGGGTGTATCGGCTGGAGTGCGGTACAGTTTGATGCCGCACTCCAGCCCTCTCCCAAAGGGGAGAGGGAGAAAGGCAAATCTACTTCAGTGAGCCCTTCAGGAACTGCTGCAAACGCGGGCTTTGCGGATTTGCCAGCACCTCGTCCGGATGCCCCTGCTCTTCTATTTTCCCCTGATGCAGGAAGATAACGTGATTCGAGACGTTACGGGCGAAGCCCATCTCATGGGTGACCACCACCATCGTTTTCCCCTCTTCGGCCAGTTTCTGCATGATGCGCAGCACTTCGCCAACGAGTTCAGGGTCCAGCGCGGAGGTCGGTTCGTCGAACAGCAATACCTCGGGTTCCATCGCCAGCGCGCGGGCGATGGACACACGCTGCTGCTGACCACCGGAGAGATGCACCGGGTATTTCATCTGCTGGCGCTCGTCGATACCCACTTTTGCCAGGTATTTCACCGCGCGCTCGCGGGCTTCCTGCTTGCTCAGGCCCAGCACCTGAATCGGCGCTTCCATCACGTTCTCCAGCACCGTCATATGGCTCCAGAGGTTGAAGTGCTGGAACACCATCGTCAGGCGCGTACGCAGCAGTCGCAGCTGATTCTTATCTGCAACCTTGAGCTGACCGTCTTTGTCACGGACCAGGTTGATATTCTGTCCGCTCACCACAATCGAGCCTTCACTCGGTTTTTCGAGGAAGTTGATGCAGCGCAGGAAGGTACTTTTTCCCGAGCCGGATGAGCCGATAATACTGATCACGTCGCCCGCATTCGCCTGCAGCGACACCCCTTTCAGCACTTCATGTTCGCCGTAGCGTTTGTGCAAATCAATAACGTTTAATTTGTTCTCAGCCATCATCTTTCTCAGTGCGTCGAAGAAGGTTTTATATGCTGCAACCAGCGTTTTTCAGCCTTACGGAACAGGCTAATCAGAACATAAGAGATAATTAAATAGAGCACCGCCGCAATGCCAAACGCGGTAAACGGCTTATAGGTCGCGGAGTTAATATCGCGCGCAATTTTAAGCAGATCCGGCACCGTCGCGGTAAAGGCGAGCGCGGTGGAGTGCAGCATCAAAATCACTTCGTTACTGTACGCCGGTAGCGCGATACGCAGTGCCGACGGCAGAATAATGCAGCGGTAAAGTTTCACTGACGAGAAACCGTACGCGCGCGCCGCCTCGATTTCACCGTAAGGCACGGAACGAATTGCCCCCGCGAAAATCTCGGTGGTATAGGCGCAGGTATTGAGCGTCAACGCCAGCACCGTACAGTTCAGGCCACTGCGGAAGAACGCATTCAGCATCTCAGTGCCTTTTACGATCTCAAGCGTGTACATCCCCGAATAGAACACCAGCAGCTGCACGTACAGCGGTGTGCCGCGAAACACATAGGTAAACAGCCAGATCGGGAACTGGATATATTTATTGTTCGACACGCGGCCAATGGCAAGAAACACCGCCAGAATTCCGCCCATCACCACGGAGGAGATCAGCAGCCAGAGCGTAATCGCCACGCCGGTAAAGCGATAGCCATCTGTCCACAGCAGCGATTTCCAGTATTCCTGAATAATCTCAATCACAGGTCAGCCCTCTTCACACCCACGGAGTAGCGACGCTCGAGCAGAAGCAGCACACCATTGGAGACGGTCGTAAAGACCAGATAAATCACGCCACAGACCACCGCAAAGTAGAACGGCTCCCAGGTGCTCTTGCCCGCCAGCTGAGTCGCTTTAACGACGTCTTCCAGACCGAGCAGCGAGACCAGCGCCGTCGCTTTGAGGATAACCTGCCAGTTGTTACCGATACCCGGAAGCGCATAGCGCATCATGGCCGGGAACATGATTCGGCGAAACGTTTGTGAGGAGGTAAAACCAAATGCGGTTGCCGCCTCAATGTGACCTTTCGGCACGGCCATGTAAGCACCGCGGAAAGTTTCAGTGAAGTAGGCTCCGTAGATAAAACCGAGGGTGATAATACCAGCCACCATCGGGTCAATATCAATTTGTCCCATGCCCATCGCGTCCGTCACGCTGTTCAGCGCAATCTGCAGACCGTAGAAGATAAGCAGCATCAGCACCAGATCGGGAACACCGCGAATGAGCGTGGTATAGCCTTCAAAAATCAACGCCAGTGGTTTGTTAGCTGAAAGCTTCGCACCGGCACCCGCCAGACCTATCAGCACCGCCAGCACCACGGAGCTGATCGCCAGCTCAAGGGTGACAAGCGCGCCCTGTAAAATAACGCCAGAAAATCCGTACAGCATACCGCGAGCCCTGTCGTATCGTGAGTGGTGGAACCGTGTCTTTTCCCCTCCCACTGCGGGAGGGGCCGCACGTTATTTGACGGGGCGATTAGCCGCCGTAAACATTAAAATCAAAGTATTTTTTCGCCAGTTTGTCGTACGTGCCGTCAGCGCGCATTTCGGCAAACGCTTTGTTCAGCGCTTCACGTAATTCGTTGTCTTCTTTACGCAGGCCCATACCGGTGCCCACGCCAAACAACTTCACATCCTTAATGGACGGACCGCCAAACTTGTAATCTTTACCCACCGGCGTCTTCAGGAAGCCTTCGCTCGCCGCGACTTCATCCTGGAATGCCGCATCAATACGGCCTGCCGTCAGGTCAGCATAGATATTTTCCTGGCCCTGATAGGAGACAATTTCAATCCCTTTCGGTGCCCAGTGTTCGTTACCGTAGGTTTCCTGCGTGGTGCCCTGCAGCACGCCGACGCGTTTGCCTTTCAGCGACTCCAGCGTTGGTTGAATGTCAGACGATTTCGCCACCACCAGACGGGAATCAGCCGCGTAGAGTTTGTCCGTGAAGGCAATCTCCTGCTGGCGTTTTTCGGTGATAGAGAGTGAGGACATAATCACGTCGATTTTTTTGGCTTTCAGAGAAGGGATCAACGCGTCCAGTGGGTTTTCAACGTAGGTACATTCTGCTTTGATGCGTTTGCACAGCTCATTGGCCAGATCGATGTCAAAACCAACCAGTTCACCCTTAGAATTCTTTGACTCGAATGGCGCATAGGTAGGATCGGTACCAATACGAATTTTCTGCGGAATGGCTGCGAATGCCGCGGTGGCGCTGGAAAAAGCCAGTACCAGAGATAGTGATAACACGAGTTTTTTCATATCTGTCCTCAACAAACTGTCTTCATACGGGATTTTTACGACGACGGGGTGGTGCTAATGTGCCATCAATCCCCTCTGACAGGCAAAGATTAATGCCCTTCAGCTGGGATTTTTTGCATTATAAATGCGTAAGTATGCACAAAGCGATCCAATACAGTGCAACAAATGCACTGCATTGGGTCAACCGCTCCCGTAACGCACCTTTCTGGTGCGTTACCGTCAGGTGTTATTCACCGTATACGTTGAAGTCGAAGTATTTCTTCGCCAGTTTGTCGTAAGTACCGTCTTTACGCAGCTCTGCGAACGCTTTGTCAAAGGCGGCTTTCAGCTCGGTATCATCCTTACGCAGGCCAATACCGGTACCGTCACCAAAGTACTTTTTGTCCTTCACTGACGGGCCTGCAAACGCGTAGTCTTTACCCGCAGGTTGCTTCAGGAAGCCTTCGCTTGCGGCCACTTCATCCTGGAATGCCGCATCCAGACGACCTGCTGCCAGGTCAGAATAAATCAAATCCTGGTTCTGGTACGCGACGACGTCTACGCCCTTCTCACGCCAGTTTGCATTGGCGTAACCTTCCTGAGTTGACCCCTGAAGCACACCGACATGCTTGCCTTTCAGCGAGTCAATGGTTGGCTTGATAGGGGAACCTTTCTGCGCAATCAGGCGAGAATCCGCAGCGTAGAGCTTGTCAGAGAAGGCAATCTCCTGCTGACGTTTTTCGGTGATGGAGAGAGAAGAGATAATGGCGTCGATTTTCTTGGCTTTCAGCGACGGGATTAACGCGTCAAAGTCGCTGCCCACCCATGTGCATTTCACCGCAATGCGTTTGCACATCTCATTTCCCAGATCGATATCAAACCCCACGAAATCGCCTTTCGCATCTTTGGAAGAGAATGGCGCGTAGGTTGCGTCTGTACCGATACGAACTGTCTGTGGAAGCGCTGCGTAGCTACCTGCTGCCGCACTTAACCCCACGAGCAAAGACAGAGCCAGAACCGTCTTCTTCATACATTTACCCTCAAGTACCGTGATTTTATTATGTATTGTGTTGTGTGTTGTGTTGCAGGCTTCATCTTGCAGGTCTTATGCCACATTGCCGTCTGGTCAAAACTTCGACGTTAAATATGTTAATAAAACGTTGCGATATTGCCTTAATGGTGAAAGATAGCAGGTCTGCCGAACGAACCGGAGAGAGAAAAAGGGAAAAAACGAATTAAATGTCGAGGATATGATCGCCGTTGCATAATTGCCCTGAAACAGGGCAACGACTCTTTTCATGCACTCTGTTTGTGCACAGAATCAGGCCCCTTGCCAGCGGGTGAAGAGGTCTTCAGGCAGGTCGATATCAAACTGATCCAGTACACGGTTAACGGTCTGGTTAATCACATCATCCAGTGAGACAGGACGATGATAAAACGCCGGCACCGGTGGCATGATCACCGCCCCCAACTCGGCGGCCTGCGTCATTAAACGCAGGTGGCCCAGATGCAGCGGCGTTTCCCGCACACAAAGAACCAGAGGGCGGCGCTCTTTCAACACCACATCTGCCGCGCGCGTCACCAGCGTGTCGGTATAGCTGTTCACAATGCCGGAGAGCGTTTTAATAGAACAGGGCAGGATAACCATGCCGGCGGTTTTAAATGAGCCTGAGGAGATGCTGGCGGCGATATCGCGGGCATCGTGAACGACATCTGCCAGTGCCTGAACGTCACGCAGGGAGAGATCGGTTTCCAGAGAGAGAGTCTGCCGCGCCGCCTGACTCATCACCAGATGGGTTTCGACTTCCGCTACGTTACGCAGAACCTGTAACAGCCGTACGCCGTAAATCGCGCCACTGGCACCGCTGAGCCCAACAATGAGTCGTTTCATGATTTTCGCCCTTACTGATTTCAGGGCAGACTGTGCAGGATTTTGCGGGGAGTTGCAAGTGAGGGCGAATACCCTCACTTGCAGAGACATCAACCTTCGTTGTGCATCTCTAAACTTTCGAGATCGTTTTGCAGCTGGACGGCTTTCGCATCGTCGTTGCGCAGCGAATCCAGATAGTCGAGGTACTTCTGGTCAACATCTTTGGTCACGTAGACGCCGTTGAACACGGAGCACTCGAACTGCTGAATCTCTGGGTTCTCAGCACGCACTGCGTCGATGAGATCGTTCAGATCCTGGAAAATCAGGCCGTCGGCACCGATGATCTGGCGAATTTCGTCCACTTCACGACCGTGGGCAATCAGCTCGTTAGCGGTTGGCATATCAATACCATACACGTTCGGGAAGCGAATTTCTGGCGCTGCGGAAGCCAGGTAGACTTTCTTCGCACCCGCTTCGCGCGCCATCTCGATAATCTGCTCTGAGGTAGTGCCACGGACGATGGAGTCATCCACCAGCAGAACGTTTTTGTCGCGGAATTCCGCGCGGTTGGCGTTCAGCTTGCGACGCACGGACTTACGGCGCAACTGCTGGCCCGGCATGATGAAGGTGCGGCCAACGTAGCGGTTCTTCACAAAGCCCTGACGGTACGGCTTATCCAGAATGCGGGCGATTTCCAGGGCGATATCGCAGGAGGTTTCCGGGATAGGAATAACGACGTCGATGTCGAGGTCATCCCACTCGCGGGCAATTTTCTCACCCAGCTTCGTGCCCATGTTTACGCGTGCGCTGTAGACAGAAATCTTGTCGATGAACGAGTCCGGACGCGCGAAGTACACGTATTCGAACAGGCACGGATTACTGACCGGGTTATCTGCACACTGGCGGGTAAACAGCTGACCCTTCTCAGTAATGTAGACCGCTTCACCCGGGGCTACGTTACGCAGGAATTCGAAGCCCAGGGTATCCAGCGCCACGCTCTCAGAGGCAACCATATATTCGGTACGACCATCGCCAAGGTCGCGCTTGCCGAGCACCAGGGGACGAATGCCGTTTGGATCGCGGAAGGCCACCATGCCATGACCGATGATCATCGCCACGCAGGCATATGCGCCGCGGATCTGGCGGTTTGTGGCAGCAATAGCAGCAAAAATGTTGTCTGCTTCCAGCGGGTAGTGACGGAAATTATCCAGCTCGCTGGCGAACACATTGAGCAGGATTTCAGAATCAGAGGTAGTGTTAATGTGGCGACGTTTCTCTTCGAACAGCTTTTTACGCAGCTCGTGCGCGTTGGTCAGGTTGCCGTTATGGGCAAGGGTAATGCCATACGGTGAGTTGACGTAGAAAGGCTGTGCCTCAGAGGCGCTGGAACTGCCAGCAGTAGGATAACGAACGTGACCGATCCCCATATTACCTTGCAGACGCTGCATATGGCGGGCTTCAAACACATCGTTTACCAGGCCATTCGCCTTACGTAAACGGAAGCAGTTGTTTGCATCAATGGTGATGATACCCGCAGCATCCTGCCCACGGTGCTGAAGCACCGTTAACGCGTCATAAATCGACTGGTTTACCGGCATGAAACCGGCGATACCGACAATACCGCACATTCGTCTTTTCCTCGTTAAGCCACATCTCAGGGTTTATGCCCTGGGCAAAAAACTCGACGAGCTTTGCAGATAGTCAAAGAACCATCTGATGATGAAGCTGAACTCTGGAATGAGCTGCGATTTCTGCCAGTCTTCACTTTTGGAGAACCCGGTGAAGGTATCCAGGAAGAACAAGATCGCGGCTACAATCAGTACGCCTCGTAATGCACCGAAACAGATCCCGAGCACCCTGTCCGTTCCTGACAGACCGGTTTTCTCGACCAGCTGACCTATCACGTAATTCACGATAGCGCCGACAATCAGCGTCGCGATAAACAGCACCGCGATAGCGATTCCATTTCGGACCAGTTCATCTTCAAAGCCCGTGAACCAGACAGACAGGTAAGTGTAGTAATGACTGGCAACAAAGAAAGCACAACCCCATGTCACCAGCGATAACGCTTCACGAACAAAGCCACGGATCAGGCTAACCAGACAGGAAAAACCAATCACCGCAATGATGGCGTAATCAATCCAGACCATATGTGTCCCACGATTTAACGCCCTGTCATCCAGTTCGGGGCGAATTCTAACAGAAAAAGAAAACGTTTGCGTAGGGATTTCCTTCCCGCGCGTAAATAAAAAAGGCGCTGAAAAAATGTTCAACGCCGTGGCCTATCGCCTCTCTCTTTCAGGAGCAGGTCGTACTTAGTTAGCGCTGTAGCTCATCACTACACCACTCAGACCGGAGATCTGCTTCAGCTCGCCGAGCGAACCTTTCAGTTTGTCTTTAGACGCCTCTGGCCCCACGAGGATACGGGTAATTTTACCCTGCACCGGCGTGGAAGGTGAAGTGTAAACACGATACCCCGCACTGCGCAGTTTCCCCACCACCTCATTGACTTTATCCGCATTTTTCAGCGCACCAAGCTGCACAACGTAAGCTTTGCCCGTTGGGGCTGCGGCTTCTTGCTGAGCCGGTTTCGCTGGTGGAGCTGTCTCTGAAGCAGCGGCCAGCTGTTCTGCTGTCTTATCGCGCTGTGGTTTCGGCTGTGGTTTGTCGACCGGCTTCGGTTTTTCAACAGGTTTAGGCTGCTCTACCGGCACTGGGTCGATCTCATTGTTGCTTGTTGCCGCCAGACGGGACGGGTCGAGCGACGGTGCTGCAGCATCGCCCGCACGAACCTCTTCTGCCGCACCTTCCGGTGGTTGAGCAGGAAGTGCTTGCGTCGCCGCAGGCAGCATATCCGGCTCATCGCGGTCACCCGGTTTAGGGACCAGCGGAATAGCGGCAAACTCATCCTGATAATGCTTTTTCTGCCCGTCGAGCAGACCCGGGAGGATAATCACCCCGAGCGCGACCAGCACAATGGTTCCTGTTAAACGGTTCTGAAACTTACTCGCCACCGGTTCTCCCCGCGTCCATCACTTCCATGACATGTGCTACGGTGTGGAATGAGCCACACACCAGCACGGTATCTTCTGGTTTAGCATCCGCCATCGCGGCATGCCAGGCCTGGGCCACGCTATTGTAGATTGCGCCTTTGCCAAGATGTTCCATCAGTTGCTCGGCTGTTGCACCACGCGGCCCCTCCAGAGGAGCACAATACCAGCTATCGACCACACTCTCCATGCAGGCCAGCGTCCCGCCGATATCTTTATCATGAAGCATACCGATAACTGCCAGTACGCGCCCGGTTTTTGGTAACGATTTAAGACGTCCGGCAAGATAAGCCGCCGCATGTGGGTTATGAGCCACATCCAGAATGAGACGTGGTGACTCGCTGACGATCTGGAAACGCCCGGGCAGAATCGCGTTCTGTATACCATCGCGGATCGCCTGCTCGCTGACCGCGAGGCCGCTGGCGCGCAGTGCTGCCAGTGCCGTTGCCGCGTTAGGTTGTGGCACCTGCGGCAGAGGCAGGTTGTCCAGCGCGCCCTGTGCATCGCTAAAGCACCAGGCGTTGTCACGCACTTCATACTGCCAGTCAACGCCGCGGCGCAGCAGACGCGCGCCCTTCTCGTTTGCCACGTCAGCGATGGTGTGTGGCATATCCGGCTCGCTGACCACGGCGGGCTTATCTGCGCGGAAAACACCGGCCTTCTCGCGGCCAATGCTTTCACGGTCCGGTCCCAGCCAGTCGGTATGATCCAGCGCGATGCTGGTGACCACCGCCACATCTGCATCCACCATATTGGTGGCATCAAGACGCCCACCCAGTCCGACCTCAAGGATCACCACATCGAGTTGCGCCTGCTTGAACAGCCACAGCGCCGAAAGCGTTCCGTATTCGAAATAGGTTAATGAGATCTCACCGCGCGCGGCTTCAATTTCCGCGAACGAGGTCGTATGTGCCGATTCCGGCAACTCGCTGTTCTGCACGCGAACCCGTTCGGTATAGCGTACCAGGTGTGGAGAGCTGTAAACGCCAACCTTATAACCCGCAGCCATCAGAATGGATTCCAGCGTACGGCAGGTCGTCCCTTTACCGTTGGTGCCCGCGACAGTAAAAACGAAAGGCGCAGGTTTCAGCACATCAAGACGCGCAGCGACCTGGCTTACGCGCTCAAGGCCCATATCAATGGTTTTGCTGTGCAGGTTTTCCAGATAAGAAAGCCACGCGGCCAGGGGCGACGTGGCTTGGGGAATGCTTTTATTTTCCATGATGCCCGGTTGTCATTAACAGTTTAGAAAGCAAAAGGGCAGCGCCAACCGGCCCTGCCCTTTTCAGTTATCAGGCCTCGGGTTCCTGATCCGGTACCACCACGCCTTCGCGCGGCTCATCCGGGTTTGGCGCTGGCAGGTTCATCAGCTTCGCCAGAATGCTCGCCAGCTTCAGGCGCATTTCCGGACGACGGACGATCATGTCGATGGCACCTTTTTCAATGAGGAACTCACTGCGCTGGAAGCCCGGCGGCAGTTTTTCACGCACGGTCTGCTCAATAACGCGAGGACCTGCAAAGCCGATCAGCGCTTTTGGCTCAGCGATGTTCAGATCGCCCAGCATCGCGAAACTAGCGGAGACGCCACCCATGGTTGGGTCGGTCAGCACAGAGATGTAAGGCAGACCACGCTCCTGCATTTTTGCCAGTGCAGCAGAGGTTTTCGCCATCTGCATCAGAGACATCAACGCTTCCTGCATACGCGCACCGCCAGAGGCAGAGAAGCAGATCAGCGGGCAGTTGTCTTCCAGCGCCTGCTCAACGGCACGAACAAAACGCGCACCCACCACTGAACCCATTGAGCCGCCCATAAAGGAGAACTCAAACGCAGCAGCAACAACCGGCATCTCATGCAGGGTGCCCTTCATGACGATCAGCGCGTCTTTCTCGCCGGTCTCTTTCTGTGCAGAGGCCAGACGATCTTTGTATTTTTTGGAATCGCGGAACTTCAGCACGTCTTTTGGCTCAAGCTCGCTACCCAGTTCTACCAGAGAACCTTCGTCCAGCAGGCTATGCAGGCGGTTACGCGCCGACATACGCATGTGGTGGTCACACTTCGGACACACCTCTAGGTTGCGTTCCAGCTCTGCGCGATACAGAACCTGGCCGCAGCTATCACACTTCGTCCATACCCCTTCAGGAATGCTCGCTTTGCGCGTTGGGGTAATGTTGCTTTTAATTCGTTCAATCCAGCTCATTGATAACCTTTCTGCCTGAACCTGGTCGTATGCCAGTTTTGCTATAAGAGGCGAATAATGCCATTTTTGCCTCCAACAGACCATGAATGTTGCACATTAAAACATAACAGCCCGAAACTTTGGATAAAAAAGTGGTCGAACCGCCAGTGTGCATTTACTTCGCTTGTTTCGCCGCCGCACGTTTGTGACGAATAATTTCAATCACGCCCGGCAGTACAGAAAGCACAATAATCGCTACAATCAGTAACTTAAGGTTTTCCTGAACCACCGGAAGATCGCCAAACAGGTAGCCTGCATAGGTAAAGAGCAGAACCCACAGCAGCGCGCCAACCACGTTGTATGCTGCAAAGTGACGATAGGACATATGTCCCATTCCCGCCACAAACGGTGCAAATGTACGCACAATAGGCACAAAACGCGCAAGGATAATGGTTTTGCCACCATGGCGTTCATAAAACGCATGGGTCTTGTCTAAATAGCTACGACGGAAAATTTTCGAGTCCGGATTACTGAAAAGCCGCTCACCAAATACTCGCCCAATCGTATAGTTGACCGCATCACCAATAATGGCGGCAATCACCATCAGCACAACCATCAGATGTACATTCAGATCATTGGTCGGTAACGCTGATAACGCCCCGGCGACGAACAGCAGCGAATCCCCGGGTAAAAACGGGGTGACGACCAGACCGGTTTCACAGAACAGAATGAGGAACAGAATAGCGTAAACCCAGACGCCATATTGCGCGACAAGCTCTGCCAGGTGAACATCAATATGCAGGATGAAATCAATCAAAAAACGAATTACGTCCATATTGTTTAAGCCCTAATTGCACCTTTGTTTAGTCCGCTAAAAATAGCGGGCCCATTGGCGGTTTCGGCAGGTCAAACCGATCCGGATAGTCTACCGAGACCAGATACAACCCCTCCGCTTTCGCCGTGGCTGCCGCAAGCGTTCTGTCCTTCGCTGCCAGCAGTTCAGCAATCCAGCTCTCCGGCTGGTGTCCGGCACCCACTTCCATCAGGCTGCCCACAATATTCCGTACCATATGATGTACAAAGGCATTGGCTTTGATATCCACCACCACATAAGCGCCAAAACGGCTGACGTTTATGTGCATGACATTACGCCACGGCGTGCGGGACTGACACTGCACCGCACGAAACGACGTAAAGTCATTCTCACCAATCAGACATTGCGCCGCACGATGCATACGTTCAGCATCAAGCGGTTCATAAAAATGCGTCACACCCTGGCTTAACACCGCTGGACGAAGACGTTGATTGTAGATGACATAACGGTAGCGACGCGCCGTGGCGCTGAAGCGCGCGTGAAAATCATTCGGCACAGCTTTCACCCAACGAACAGCAATGTCACCAGGTAAATTCGCATTTACACCCAGCGTCCAGGCAGCATCTTTACGCACGGCTGTGGTTTCAAAGTGAACCACCTGCCCCGTGCCATGAACACCCGCGTCCGTACGGCCCGCGCACAGGACGTTAATTGGCTCGTTTGCCACCTGAGAGAGCGCTTTTTCCAGCTTCTCCTGGACGCTGCGCACCTCATTCTGACGCTGCCAGCCATAGTATTTACTGCCATCGTACTCAATACCGAGGGCAATTTTATGAACTGGCTTTTGATCCACGTCTGACATCAGTACAGGTACTCCTGTACCAGTTTTTCAGCGATTTTGACCGCCATCAGCGCACCGCCGAAACGAACGTTGTCAGCAACGGACCAGAACTGCACCTGCTCCGGCATACCGTAGTCGTTACGCACGCAGCCAACGGAAAGATGCGCGCTACCGGTGGCATCGCCCACCTGGGTCGGGAACTCGCTCTCTTCGGAAAGCACAATGTCTTCCCCACGACCAAACGCATCGCGCGCTTCTTCTGCCGCCAGCGGACGCAGCGCTTCAAAACCTACCATCTGCGCGTGACCGTAGAAGACCGGGGACTGCACGACGTTCGCGGAGATCATCAGGCCGTCGTCCTGCAGAATTTTACGAACTTCATCGACGATCCGGCGCTCTTCGCGCACGGAACCCTCTCGATCGGGCAGCAATGGCAGCATGTTGAACGCCAGCTGACGACCAAAGAAATCGTCTTCGTCAATCGGGATACCGTTCAACAACTTCGCGCTCTGACCGGCCAGCGCATCGACGGCCTTTTTGCCATTTGCGGAGGCGGACAGCAGACTGGTGACAGTAATACGCGACAGGCCGCCGTCGTCGATAAGTGGTTTCAGAGCGGTCAGCAGCTGGCTGGTCAGGCTGTTTGGTACCGCGATGATATTGCGATTACGGTAATCAGCCAGCACAAACGGGTTCACGTCCGGCACCACCAGCGGCACATCCGGCTCCATGGAGAACAGACCGCTCAGGTCGATCACCAGGCAGCCCGCGTTGGTCGCCTCTTCAATGTATGCAGCAGTGGCTTCAGCACCCGCGGCGAAAAATGCCAGCTGCGCCTGCGTCCAGTCGAACGCTGCCGCATCCTGAACCATCACGGATTTACTGTTGAAACGCAGATGCTCACCCGCGCTATCGGTACGTGCCAGCGCATAGATATCGCCCACCGGGAACTGACGCTCAGCAAGGGTTTCGAGCAGGGCTTCGCCCACGGCACCCGTGGCACCTAAAATGGCAATGTTCCAGCCTTCAGACATGGTGGTTTACTCCAGAAATAAAAAAGCGTCCCTGTCGGAGTATCCGACAGGGAGCATTAAGAAGACATTAATGCGCCGGGTGATGAACGGCGTTAAAACCCAGTTTATGCAGTAGCGTTGCAGCCTTTGCGTCATCGCAAATCACATACAGAGAGGACCACTCACGGCGCTCAACATAGTTTTTGCGCAGCTTGTCAAACTCACCCGGGATCCCCGCCACCTTACGCAGTAGCGCATCATCGCGGCGCACATCATACACCAAATGCACCAACCTTTTCAGCGTCGCCTGATCGAGCGGACCATGCAGCGTAATGCGGCCAAATTCAGGTGCAGGCAGTAAGGTATCCAGCGCGACCTGCTGCGGATGCCCAATAAAGGCACTGTAGGCTTCGAAGACCTGAGTCGTGCCGCGCGCTTTCCCCTCGAGGGTGTAACCGGCGATATGCGCAGTACCCACGTCCACCTTGTTAAGCAGCTCAACGTTGAGATCCGGCTCTGGCTCCCAGACGTCCAGCACCACGCTGAGGTCTTGTCCATCATTCAGACATGTCAGCAGCGCGGCATTATCCACCACCGGACCGCGGCAGGCATTTATCAGAATAGTGCCAGGTTTCAGACGACGGATCAGGGCTTCGTCGGCAAGATGCAGCGACTTATACGGCCCTTCTTTAAACAATGGCGTGTGGAAAGTGATCACATCGCACTGTTCAACCAGTTCATCCAGCGGGCGGAAATCCCCTTCCTCACCGTTGTCTTTGCGCGGAGGGTCGCACAGCAGAGTACGAATACCCAACGCTTCCAGACGTTTTTGCAGGCGTCCGCCCACATTACCCACACCGACAATCCCTACGGTACGATCCTGCAGCGCAAAACCGTCACGCTCGGCAAGCATCAGCAGGGAGGAAAAAACGTATTCCACTACAGCAATGGCGTTACAGCCCGGCGCGGCGGAAAAACCGATCCCCGCCTGCTTAAGCCATTTGTCATCCACATGATCGGTCCCTGCCGTTGCGGTCCCGACGAACTTAATCGCTTTACCGGCGAGCAACGACTCATTTACTTTGGTCACCGAGCGCACCATCAGCGCATCTGCATCATCCAGTTCGTTAACCGGGATTGGACGACCAGGGACAGCCTTAACGTTACCCAGGCGGCTAAACAGCTCACGGGCATAAGGCATATTTTCATCAACGAGGATTTTCACGTCTGAGTACCTGTTTGAGAGGAAGAAAACCTGCCAAGTGTGCCATAATCTGGCCGCCAGGCATATACGTATGCCTGGTTTACGCTGAGTTTTGACTTTAAGGATTTTTGACGATGCAGCCCATTTCAGGTACGCCGCCACGCCCTCCGGGTGAAGGCCCTGTCACGCCGAACGTTGCCGGTGAACAACCGCTATCCACACAACAGCGCACCGTGCTGGAGCGACTGATCACGCGCCTGATTGCGCTGACGTCACAGCAAAACGCGGAAGTCTGGGCCGGGGTTAAGCATGATTTAGGTGTCCGGAACGATGCACCGCTGCAGTCGCGCCATTTCCCTGCGGCCGAGCAAAATCTGAATCAGCGTATTACCGCCGCACAGCAAAATCACACCACCCGGCAGATTGTCTCACAGCTCACCGAGCTGTTAGGCCAGGGTAATAACCGACAGGCGGTCAGTGATTTCATTCGCCAGCAGTTTGGCCAGACCACCCTGAGTCAGCTGACGCCAGAGCAGTTGAAAACCGTGCTGACGCTACTGCAAACCAATCAGCTGACCATCCCGCAACCGCAACAGCGTCCGTCAACCGAGCGTCCGCTGCTGCCTGCTGAACACAATACACTGAACCAGATGGTGACCAAATTGGCCGCCGCCACCGGCGAGTCAACGAAGCTAATCTGGCAGTCGATGCTGGAGCTTTCCGGCGTGAAAGCGGGCGAGCTGATCCCGGCGAAACAGTTTACCCATCTGGTGACCTGGCTACAGGCCCGTCAGACGCTGAGTGCCCAGAATACCCCTACCCTGCATACGCTCCAGGCGGCACTGAAACAGCCGCTTGAGCCGCATGAGTTTGAGGTGATTCGGGATTACGCCCAGCAGACCTGGCAGGCCACGCCGCAAACGGTACTGACCACCGCGCAGGTGCAGGATTTGCTGAATCAGATCTTTATCCGCCGCGCCGAGCGTGAAGGCGGCGTGCCGGAAGTCAGGGATATTCAGCCGATCTACAACCCGCTGTTTGCACCGGTCGTGGAGACCTTCAGAACGCTGTCTGCCCGTCCGGGGCTGTTGTTTATTGCGCTGATGATTGCGCTGGCGATTTTCTGGCTGGTTGCCTGAGGTTTTGCCCGGTGGCGCTGCGCTTACCGGGCCTACAACGGCTCAAGTCCTGCGAAACGCCACCAGCGTCACAATAATCCCAACCACCGCAGAAACCGCTCCGGCCAGGAACACTGACGGATAGCCAAACGAAGTGGCTAACAGCCCCGCCAGCGGCCCAGTGACACCGTATGAGATATCCTGAAACGCCGCATAGCCGCCCAATGCTGTACCACGCACCTGCGGGGCAACACGCTTCACGACTTCAACGCCGAGCGCCGGGAAGATCAGTGAACAACCGCAACCGGTGAGTGCTGCGCCGATCAGTGCAACAGAAGCGACCGGTGCGTTCCACAGTAGCAACAAGCCAACGGTTTCTATCATCAGCGACGCTACCGCCACTTTCACACCGCCAAAACGATCCGGCATCCAGCCGAACAGCACTCGCATCAGCACAAATGCGCCGCCAAAGGCAGTGAGGGTAAAGCCCGCCATCGCCCAGCCACGACTCATGAAATACAGCGAGACGAACGTACCAATCACCGCAAATCCCACGCCCTGCAGTGCCAGACCAAGACCCGGCTGCCATATTTGACCAACCACGCTCCACAGGGAAGGACGCTCCCCTTTATGGGCAGGTACTTTACGGACCGAACCGTTAAACGCCCACGCCAGGAGCGGTAACAGCATGGTGGTGGCAGCCAGCGCCGCAAATCCAAACTGGCTATTGATCAGCAGTCCAAGCGGTGCGCCCGCGGCCAGCGCGCCGTAGATGGCCATACCGTTCCAGGACATCACTTTTCCGGAACGCGCAGGCCCCACAAGACCCATACCCCAGGTCAGGGTACCGGTCAGCAGCTGGCTTTCACCAAAGCCGAGGATTAAACGGCCCAGCACCAGCAGCGCAAATTTATACGCGGCGTCGACCGGCAGGAGAGCAGCCAGCAGCCACGCACCACCTGCCAGCCCGCAGGCAAACATCCCCTGCAGTGCGGAACGTTTAGCACCGTGCTGATCCGCCAGACGACCGGCGTATCCACGCGTTAATACCGTGGCTAAAAACTGAATGCCCACGGCAATGCCGACCATGGTGTTGCCATAGCCCAGTTCCTGATGAACGAACAGCGGGATCACCGGCAACGGCAGGCCAACGGTCATATAGGTCAGAAATACGGCAAAGGCGATGCGGAACAACGAGACGTTCGCTGAAGGGGTTGTTTCTGTTTGAGTTATTGCAGTCATGCTTTACTCCGAAATGAAGAGTAAGGCGGGGAAATGCCACGCCCCCTCTACCTGATTATCAGGATTAAGGTGCGTTGGTTGACGTTAAACGCTTACGCATTATCGTGAGGATAATGTTGAGTGGTGAAGTTTGCCTGTCAGATCAGCCAGTTGTCAATGCATAATAAAAGGGAGCCTTATGGCTCCCTTTCTGAATCAAACATAAAACTTATGCTTTCAGCTTGCGCATCACCAGCGTGGCGTTGGTGCCGCCGAAACCGAAGCTGTTGGACATGACGGTGGTCAGCGTCGCGTCCATTGGTTTGGTCACGATGTTCAGGCCAGCAGCCTGCTCGTCCATCTCTTCGATGTTGATGCTTGGGGCGATAAAGCCGTTTTCCAGCATCAGCAGAGAGTAGATCGCTTCCTGCACGCCAGCCGCACCCAGAGAGTGTCCGGTCATCGCTTTGGTCGCGGAGATTGCCGGGCTGTTGTCGCCGAAGACTTCACGGATTGCACCCAGCTCTTTCACGTCGCCTACCGGAGTAGAGGTACCGTGGGAGTTCAGGTAGTCGATTGGGGTATCAACACCGTGCATCGCCATCTTCATGCAGCGTACCGCGCCTTCGCCAGATGGCGCAACCATGTCAGCGCCATCAGACGTTGCACCGTAGCCCACGATCTCAGCATAGATGTGCGCGCCACGTGCCAGCGCATGTTCCAGCTCTTCAACCACAACCATACCGCCGCCGCCAGCGATAACGAAACCGTCACGGTGCGCATCATAGGTACGAGATGCTTTATCCGGGGTTTCATTGTACTTGGTGGACAGTGCGCCCATCGCGTCGAATTCACAGGCCATTTCCCAGCCCAGCTCTTCGCCGCCGCCAGCAAATACGATGTCCTGTTTACCCAGCTGGATCTGCTCAACAGCATTACCGATGCAGTGTGCAGACGTCGCACACGCGGAGCTGATGGAGTAGTTCACACCGTGAATTTTGAATGGAGTCGCCAGGCACGCGGAAACCGCGGAACCCATGGCTTTAGTTACCACGTACGGACCTACCGCTTTCAGACCACGCGGGCTGCGCATTGCGTCAGCACCGAATACCTGCGCTTTTGATGAGCCGCCGGAACCGGCAATCAGACCCACGCGCGGGTTGTTCTGATAAACCTCTTCACTCAGGCCGGAATCTTTGATCGCTTCCTGCATGGAGAGATAAGCATAAATAGAGGCATCGTTCATGAAACGAACCACTTTGCGGTCAATCAAACCGGTGGTGTCCAGTTTGACGTTACCCCATACGTGGCTGCGCATACCTGAATCTTTAAACTCTTCAGAGAAAGTGATCCCGGAGCGTCCTTCACGCAGAGATGCCAGGACTTCCTGCTGGTTATTACCGATGCTGGAGACAATGCCCAGGCCAGTAATCACTGCACGTTTCATTCAATACCTCTGTAAGTCGCACTATAGTAAGTTTCGAGTCGCACAATAGCGTACACTTGTACGCCGAACAAGTCCGATCAGCCATTTTCTGCGGAAATTTGCACCGATGGGCTCACATCGTTAAGATCGTGCCACTGCCTGTCAGACGAGTAACTTACGTGAAACAAAATGCTATACAACCCGCCAACCTCGAATTCAACGCTGAGGGTACACCTGTTTCCCGAGATTTTGATGACGTCTATTTTTCTAATGATAACGGACTGGAAGAAACCCGCTATGTTTTCCTCGACGGAAACCAGCTCAGCATTCGCTTCCCTGTACATCCGCGGAATCTGTTCGTGGTCGCCGAGAGCGGCTTCGGTACCGGGCTGAATTTTCTGACCCTCTGGCAGGCGTTCGATCAGTTTCACGCTGCACACCCTGAGGCTACGCTACAAAGATTACATTTCATCAGTTTCGAAAAATTCCCGCTCACGGCGCACGATCTGCGGCTCGCCCATCAGCACTGGCCAGAACTTGCACCGTGGGCAGAGCAGCTTCAGGCGCAGTGGCCGCCTCATATTGGGGGCTGTCACCGTTTACTGTTGGACGGCGGACGCATCACACTGGATCTGTGGCTTGGCGACATCAATGAACTGACCGATAAGCTCGATGATTCGATGAATCAGAAGGTAGATGCATGGTTCCTGGACGGCTTTGCGCCTGCCAAAAACCCGGATATGTGGAGTCAGCATCTGTTCACCGCGATGGCGCGGCTGGCGCGCCCGGGTGCAACGCTCGCTACCTTTACCTCGGCAGGATTTGTCCGCCGGGGGTTGCAGGAAGCGGGCTTTACCATGCAGAAGACCAAAGGTTTTGGCCGCAAGCGCGACATGCTGGTCGGCAGGATGGATCAGACGCTGGACATTCCCGCTCAGGCGCCCTGGTTTGCACGCCGCGCCAGCGCATCGCGCGAAGTGGCGATAGTCGGCGGAGGGATCGCCAGCGCCCTGCTTTCTCTCGCCCTTCTCCACCGGGGCTGGCAGGTGACACTCTACTGTGCTGACGAGACGCCAGCAAGGGGGGCTTCCGGCAACCGTCAGGGGGCGCTCTATCCCCTTTTAAGCGCTCACGATCCCGCACTGAGTCAGTTTTTCCCGGCAGCCTTTATCTTCGCTCGTCATCTGTATGACGCCCTGCCAGTGGCATTCGACCATGACTGGTGCGGCGTGACCCAGCTCGGCTGGGATGAAAAGAGCCAGCAAAAAATCACGCAGATGCTGTCGCTGGATCTGCCTGACGAAATTGCCCGCGCGGTAAGTACGCAAGAGGTGGCAGACACCGCTGGCGTGGACACCGGCTGTGGAGGCATTCAGTATCCGCTCGGCGGCTGGCTGTGCCCGGCGGAACTGACCGCGGCGGTCATTGCTCTGGCACAATCGCGCGGACTGACGGCACATTATGCTCACAAGGTTGAATCGCTGAGCCGCACAGATCGCTGGAATCTCCGTTTTGCCGATGGTAAAGAGGCGAGCCATGCCAGCGTTGTGCTGGCAAACGGGCATCACATCAGCCAGTTTATCCAGACAGAGACGTTGCCGGTTTATCCGGTCGGCGGCCAGGTGAGCCATATCCCGACCGCGCCCGAACTGAGCAAGCTGCGTCAGGTGCTGTGCTATGACGGCTATCTGACGCCGCAAAACCCGTCTAACGGCCATCACTGCATCGGCGCCAGCTACCATCGTGGCGAAATGGATATGCACTACAGCGATGCGGACCAACAGCAAAACCGCCAGCGACTGATTGACTGTTTCCCGGATGCTGCGTGGGCGAAAGAGGTTGACATCAGCGAGGGGGAAGCGCGCTGCGGCGTGCGCTGCGCCACCCGCGACCATCTGCCTATGGCGGGTAACGTACCGGACTATGAAGCAACACTGGAGGCTTATCAGGATCTTGCGGAAAACAAAGATACTGCAGTGAGTGCACCGGTGTATCCGGACCTGTTTATGCTGGGTGGGCTAGGCTCGCGGGGATTATGTTCAGCGCCATTGCTGGCTGAAGTACTGGCCGCGCAAATGAGCGAAGAGCCGATTCCGCTGGACAGGGTTACGCTTGCAGGGCTTAATCCAAACCGACTGTGGGTACGGAAACTGCTGAAGGGGAAAAAGGTTAAGTAGGCTGTGGTCTGGAGCCCTCTCCCTGCGGGAGAGGGCTGAAAACAATTACTTCGCTTTCGCCTGCTGGAACAAATTGTCCCACATACCCAGCACCAGTGACTGATCGCGCGGAGAGAGTTCTCCTGCCTGAATAGCTTTCTCCAGGCTGCGGGTCACTTCATCATGAACGGCCTCGGCAGTGTGATCGTCCCCGGCCTCCAGCTCAGCAACGGCTAACGTCAGGTGACCACGCAGATAACCGCTGGCGAACAGCTCATCATCACTGGCGTGTTCCACCATGTCATCAATTAACGCCAGAATGCGTGATTCAAATTCTGCGATCATCTTCTTTCCTCAGTTAAAGATCTTCCGGCCAGGGGAAGCATTCCGCCGCGATCGCCGGCGTGTGGTAATAATTCTGTAAAGCCTCGATCAGACGCGCCGGACGTTCCGGAATGCCTTTCTCAAGATATTCCATCACCTGCGCATGAACGCGGCGCTGGAACACGATACGGTCTGGCTCGAAGTCGCCTTCGAGGTTGTCACAGCTCACGTTGAACGGGAAACCCGCCGCGATGCAGAATAACCATTCCAGCGCCTGCGGTTTAACCTCAACATCTTCAAACTGCCCCTGCGTTGCGGCGTCACGTCCGTCCGGGCAGTACCAGTAGCCGAAGTCCACCAGCTCGCGACGCGCTTTTCCGGCGATGCACCAGTGCGAAATCTCGTGCAACCCGCTGGCGTAAAAACCGTGAGCAAAGACGATGCGGTTATACGGCACGTCAGCATCTGCGGGAAGATAGATCGGTTCGTCGTCGCCTTTAATCAGACGGGTATTAAAATCGTCAGCAAAACAGCCGTCAAAAATCTCAATCAGCTGTTCGTATTTATGCGTACTGTTCATGAGTGCATCCCCAACCAGGTGAGGATCTCCTGTCCATGGCTGTCATAAAGAAGTTTGGCGCTCATTACCGCCGAGACGATAACAATCATTGGGCGGATAAGTTTTTGTCCTTTGCTTAACACCAGACGCGAGCCTGCACGCGCGCCCAGGAACTGCCCCGCCATCATCACAAACCCGGTTGCCCAGATAACCTTGCCCCCGATGATAAACAGCAACAGGCCACCAAGGTTTGAGGTCGCGTTGAGCACTTTGGCATGGGCAGTGGATTTGGCAAGGTTAAACCCAGCTAGCGTCACGAACGCCAGCGCATAAAATGAACCGGCGCCCGGGCCGAAGAAACCGTCGTAAAAACCCACACAGCCACCGGCAATCAGAGCAAATGGCAGACCGTGCAGACGACGCTGGCGATCTTCTTCACCGAGTTTTGGCATCAGCAAGAAGTAAAGCCCGATGCAGATGACCAGAATCGGCAGGATCTGGCGCAAAATATCGGACTGCACGTGCTGGACCAGCAGCGCGCCCGACGTCGAGCCGATAAAGGTCATCAGGATATTGAGCTTCTGATCGGCAAGGCTCACCACCTTACGGCGGATAAAATAGAGCGATGCCGAGAGTGAACCGCCGCAAGCCTGCAGCTTATTCGTGGCCAGAGCCTGAGCCGGGCTCATGCCCGCCGCCAGTAGCGCGGGTACGGTTAACAGCCCGCCGCCGCCCGCAAGAGCATCGATAAAACCGGCCAGCATGGCCACAAAGAACAACACCACCAGCAGCAGCGGCGACACCATAAACAGATCGACGAAATTATCCATTAAAGTACATGCTCATCCAGTAGCGCCTGGCAGGAAGGCGGCAACGGAGGCGGTGTCTTCTTCTCAGGCTTAGAGGTTCCAGGTTTGGCTGGCTCAAACCAGCTTTGCAGTTCATATCCGCAGCCATCGCCCGACGGCGGTAGCGGCTGATCTTCACATTCCAGGCTGTTCGCCGGGCAGCGCAGACGCACGTGCATGTGCGCACGGTGCTGGAACCACGGGCGGACTTTGCGCAGCCAGTCGCGATCGGTTCCGGCATCCAGGCAGAGCTGCTGTTTGATAGCCGGGTTGACGAAAATCCGCGTGACGTCGTTATCTTTTGCCGCCAGCTTGATCATGCTGGATACGTCCCGCGTCCACAGTGACGGCACAACGCGCTTGCCGTCGCTCGCCACCAGATCCAGCGCCTGCGGTTTCAGCAGTTGGGCGGAGGTCCAGCGCGTTTTCGGCAGCTGCAGGAAGATATCGACGTCCAGCCCTGTCTGGTGACTGGCGTGCCCACTGTTAAAACGACCGCCGGCAGGCATCCCCATATCGCCAATCAGCATCGTGCCCAATCCCAGGTTATGCACCTGGTTTCCCAGACGCTGGATGAACAACACCAGATCCGGGTGACCGAAATAACGACGCTGATCGGTACGCATCACCTGGTAGGTATCGGACTGCAGCGGAAGCTCCTGGGCACCGACGATACAGCCGTTCGAAAAGGCACCAATGGACTGCGCGCTCCCCGCCACCGGGTGGGTGATTTTTTGCCATGGCGTCGCGGCCAGACTGGCTCCGCTGGCGAGCAGCGCCAGCAGAGCAATTGCGGTCTTTTTCATGTTTACCAGCGTGGAATGGTGGTCGTCACATCCGCATTCTGCGCGCGCTGGCGCAGGAAGTGATCCATCAGCACGATAGCCAGCATCGCCTCGGCGATCGGCACCGCGCGGATCCCCACGCACGGATCGTGACGTCCTTTGGTGATCATCTCAACTTCTTCGCCATCGCGGTTAATCGTATGGCCCGGCACGGTGATGCTGGAGGTCGGCTTCAGTGCGATGTTGGCAACAATCTGCTGCCCGCTGCTGATCCCACCGAGAATGCCACCCGCATGGTTGCTCTGGAAACCAGCTTTCGTAATTTCGTCGCGGTTCTGACTGCCACGAAGCTGAACCACGTCAAAACCGTCGCCAATCTCTACACCCTTAACCGCGTTAATGCTCATCAGCGCGTGGGCGATGTCGGCGTCGAGACGGTCAAATACCGGCTCACCCCAGCCAGCCGGGACGCCGTCCGCCACCACGGTGACTTTCGCTCCAATGGAGTCGCCCTCTTTTTTCAGGCCGCGCATCAGTTCGTCCAGCGCCTCCAGCTTGTCGGCATCAGCACAGAAGAACGGGTTCTGTTCAACCTGCTCCCAGTCCTTGATGGCCAGCGGAATGTCGCCCATCTGGGTCAGACAGCCACGGATCACAATGCCAAACTTCTGCTGCAGGTATTTCTTGGCAATCGCCCCTGCGGCCACGCGCATCGCGGTTTCACGCGCGGAAGAACGTCCACCGCCGCGATAGTCACGGAAGCCGTATTTTTGCTCGTAGGTGTAGTCGGCATGGCCTGGGCGGAACACGTCCTTGATAGCACCGTAGTCCTGAGAACGCTGATCGGTGTTTTCGATCAGCAGACCAATGCTGGTCCCGGTGGTACGGCCTTCAAAGACGCCGGAGAGAATTTTAACCAGGTCCGGCTCGCGACGCTGCGTGGTGTAGCGAGAAGTGCCCGGACGACGACGGTCGAGGTCGTGCTGTAAATCGGCTTCGGTCAGTTCGATGCCTGGCGGGACGCCGTCAACGATACAACCCAATGCCAGCCCGTGCGATTCACCAAAAGTGGTCACACGGAATAACTGTCCAATACTGTTTCCTGCCATCACGGCTCCGATGTTGTTGTTTGTGTTTGAGCGTTGTGAAACGGGCCGAAGCCCGCTGGATTAATCTTTATAGATACTGAAGTGTTCACGCGCGTCGAGCAGCTGCGCTTTGGTCAGCATAAAGACGCCGTCACCGCCGTTGTCGAACTCAAGCCAGGTGAACGGCACATCCGGGTACTGCTCTATCAGATGTACCATGCTGTTGCCTACTTCACAAATCAGAACACCGTCGTCGGTCAGATAATCCGGCGCGCAGGCCAGGATGCGACGCGTCAGCTTCAGGCCGTCAGAGCCTGACGCCAGACCCAGCTCCGGCTCATGGCGATATTCGTTCGGCAGATCGGACATGTCTTCCGCATCAACGTACGGCGGGTTAGTGACGATGAGATCGTATTGCAACGTTGGCAGGTCGCGGAACAGATCGGAGCGAATTGGCGTAACGTGGTGAATCAAACCATGTTCTTCAATGTTGTGCTCGGTGACAGCCAGCGCGTCGGTGGAGATATCCACTGCGTCCACTTCCGCTTCCGGGAAAGCATACGCGCAGGCGATGGCGATGCAGCCACTGCCGGTACACATATCCAGAATGTGTTGCGGCTGATGGCCGATCAGACCTTCAAAGTGGTTATTAATCAGCTCGCCAATTGGCGAGCGCGGCACCAGCACGCGCTCATCGACATAAAACTCGTGGCCGCAGAACCAGGCTTTGTTAGTCAGGTAGGCGACCGGAATACGCTCGTTCACGCGGCGGATCACACGTTCAACAATGCGGTGTTTTTCGCTTGAGGTCAGGCGCGCGGTACGCATGTCTTCAGGAATATCCAGCGGCAGATAGAGAGACGGCAGCACCAGCTGAACAGCCTCATCCCACGGGTTATCGGTACCGTGACCGTACCAGATATTGGCGGCACTGAAGCGGCTAACCGACCAGCGCAACATGTCCTGTATGGTATGCAGCTCGTTTACTGCTTCATCGACAAAAATTTTATCCACTCTTTCCTCCAGGGCATGCTCGCATAATTTTCGGCGGCTAGTTTGCCATGAAGACGGCGATAAATCAGCAATGACGCGTGCCGCTTGAGGTTAAAAAATGCGTTTAGTCGGTTACACTATCGGAAATACGAGATGAGAATGACAAATGAAAAAGAAAACATCGCTCAGCGAGGAGGATCAGGCGCTCTTCCGACAGCTGATGACCGGGACGCGTAAAATCGCGCAGGACACTATTGTCCATCGCCCACAGCGTAAAAAAATCAGCGAAGTACCGGTCAAACGGCTGCTGCAGGAGCAGGCGGATAACAGCCACTATTTTTCAGATGAATTTCAGCCGCTGCTCAATACGCAAGGGGCGGTGAAGTATGTTCGTGAAGACGTCAGCCATTTTGAGCTGAAGAAATTACGCCGTGGGGATTATTCACCCGAGCTGTTTCTCGATCTGCATGGTTTGACGCAGATGCAGGCGAAGCAGGAGCTGGGAGCTTTAATTGCGGCCTGTCGCCGTGAACATGTTTTTTGCACTTGCGTGATGCACGGCCACGGCAAACATATTCTCAAGCAACAAACACCCCTGTGGCTGGCTCAACATCCGCACGTGCTGGCTTTTCATCAGGCACCCAAAGAGTACGGCGGAGATGCCGCATTGCTGGTGTTGATTGAAGTAGAAGAGTGGCAGCCGCCAGAATTACCCTGACAGAACAGCGGGAAGCATGCTCTGCTCCCCGCTATAGCACACGTCACATCAGATCGCTTTTGCCATCTTCAGGTTGCACGGACTCATCTGCCAGTTGAAGGTACCTCTGCCCGTTTCGTCGAGAGTGACATTGGCAATGGCGGAGGTAGTGAACATCGGCGGAGTCTCACCCGGGCAAAGCTCAGATACCAGATAGCCAACCAGTGGCAGGTGGGAAATGACCAGCGCGGAAGCGACACCTTCATTGTACAGCTCCTGAAGATAAGCGCTGACAAGGCCTACATCGCCACACGGGGTGAGTTCAGGGAGAACATCCACACTGGCAGGCAGGTTCATACACTCCCCTACCATGTCCAGCGTCTGTTCTGCACGCAGGAACGGACTCACCAGAACGCGCTCGATGTCCACTTTTTGACCTTTAAGCCAGGTCGCCATCAGACGAGATTCGTCGCAGCCACAGACGGTCAAAGGACGTACTGAGTCACTGGCGGCATCGAGTGCCGCGTCGCCGTGACGCATGATAAAAACTTGCATATTGCACCGCTTTTGTTAACCAGAATCACCGGCGTTAACTACCCGCGATAACTGCTGAGAGGTAGAAAACCCGATGGCCGGGCATTGTGCCTGATCCATTCGGTGAATGAAACGCTGTTTTTTACCTCAATGGCGTAAGTATAGTCAATCTCTGTTTACAAAATCGCCAGAACAGATTCATTCACTTCAGGATTTACCCTTCTTTGACCTCAACTTACGAGGACAGTTTCCCTTACAGGCCAAAATGTCTGGCCCTGTTCCGCCATCTGCAATAATTCGTCACACGGTGTAAACCGTGGACCATACTGCGAGGCCAAACGTTGCATGATAGCAACCACTTCACCCGCACCAAGCGTATCCATGTAACGGAACGGGCCGCCAAGGAACGGCGGGAAACCAATGCCGAATACCGCGCCGATGTCACCATCACGCGCGCTCCTGATAACCTGCTCACCAAAGCAGCGCGCCGCTTCATTGAGCATCATCATCACACACCGTTCAGCACACTGAACGGCAGACAGTTTTCCCTGACCGGCGGTCGAAATAAGCCCATAAACAGAAGGGTCGACCTGTTTCTTGCTTTTACGCCCTTTCGCGCCGTAAAGATAGAAACCGCGTTCATTTTTTCTGCCTTTGCGATCGTCCTTCAAAATTGCAGAAACAATATTTGCAGGCGGGGTAAAACGATCGCCATAAGCGGCTTCCAGCACAGGTATAATTTTAGTTCCGGTGTCTATTCCCACCTCATCCAAAAGTTGGATTGGCCCAACAGGGAAACCAAACTTGACGAGCGCCTCGTCGACGTGCTCGATTTTCTCGCCTTCTGTCAGCAACCGCATGGCTTCATTAATATAGGGAGCCAGAATGCGGTTAACGTAAAAACCGGCTTTGTCCGCCACAACGATCGGTGTCTTACCCTGCATTTTGGCCAGTTTCACCACGGTGGCGATGGTTTGCGGGCTGGTTGTGGCATGCGGGATCACTTCCACCAGCGGCATTTTTTCTACCGGGCTAAAGAAGTGCAGGCCAATCACCTGCTCCGGACGCACGGCTTTCGCCGCGATATCGCCAATCGGCAATGACGACGTGTTTGAGGCAAAAATGGTGTGCGGGGCGCAATGTAGCTCAACGTCTGCCACCATCTGCTGCTTAAGCGCCAGATCCTCAAACACGGCTTCAATCACCAGATCGCGATGCGCAAAACCACTGTAATCCGTCGTACCGGAGATCATCGCCAGGGTTTTATCACGCTCGCTTGCCCTGATATGGCGGCGTTTGACCTTCTGATCAAGGTTCTGCCAGCTATACTGCAGCGCGTGGTTGATCCCTTTCGCAGCGATGTCTTTGATACGTACAGGCAATTTACCTTTGCTTGCGGTAACAAAAGATATTCCGCCGCCCATTAGCCCACCACCCAGTACGCCAACGGCGCGTAGCGGAGCAGGTTTAGCCTCACTGCCCGGATCTTTTTTCACCTCAGTGCTGGCAAAGAAAATGCTGCGCAGTGCCTGCGACTGCGGCGTCATCGCCAGTTCACCGAAGGCTTTTGCCTCAGCGGCATAACCGCTACTGCTGCCCTGCGATAGCCCTGTTTCAATAACCTCAAGAATTCGCTTCGCCGCCGGGTAGTTGCCTTTGGTTTTCTGCTCAGTCTTTTTACCCACCATACTGAACAGCAAAGCACGTCCCAACGGCCCGGCCAGAACGCGTTCACGCACGGGTAGAGGACGTTTAGCCTGGCGTCCTTTCAGAGCCAGTTCGACGGCAGCCTCCAGCAAAATGGAATGAGGAACCACTTCATCAACCAGGCCGGCTTTCAGGGCCTGGCGGGCACGCAGTTGCTTACCCGTCAGGATCATTTCGAGTGCAGTGCTGACCCCCACAAGGCGTGGCAGACGCTGCGTTCCGCCGGAGCCTGGCAGAAGTCCTAACTGCACTTCCGGCAGACCCAGAATGGTTTTTGCGTCATCGGTACAGATACGGCTATGACAGGCCAGCGCCAGCTCCAGCCCTCCGCCCAGACATGCGCCGTGGATCGCGGCAATCACCGGGATCGGCAGAGCGTTGATCTCCGCCATCACCTGCTGGCCCTGACGCGCCAGCTCTTCGGCTTCCAGCGCGCTTTGCGCCCGGGCGATCATGTTAATGTCGGCTCCGGCAATAAAGTTGTCCGGCTTGGCAGAGATAAACACCAGGCCACGAATGGCTTTGTTGTCGCGGATCTGCTTTAGCATCGCGCGCACCTGAACACCAAATTCAGCCTTCAGGGTATTCATCTTTTCATCAGGCACATCAATAGTGATAACGGCCACGTTATCGAGGCGAACCGTCAGATTAAATGCAGATGGCATATCCATTATTCAGCCTCCAGAACCATTGCTGCACCAAGTCCACCCGCCGCACAGGCGGTAACAAGGCCAAACCCGCCGCCACGGCGACGTAGCTCGTGTAATGTTTGCGTGATCATCCTCGCCCCTGTGGCGGCAAACGGATGACCGTAGGCGATAGAGCCGCCCAGCACGTTGAATTTACTCTGATCGACTTCGCCTGTGGCATGGGCGCGGCCCAGCACATCTCGCGCAAAACGCTCGCTTGCCAGTAACTGCACGTTTGCCAGGGTTTGTGCGGCAAAGGCTTCGTGCATATCAATCAGGGTTAAATCAGCCAGCGTCAGCCCTGCGCGATCCAGTGCCAGCGGCGTGGACCAGGCAGGCCCTAACAGCATGTCCTGCCAGACATCAATGGCGGTAAAAGCGTAGCTGCGCAAATAGCCCAGGGGAGTGATACCCAGCTCTTTCGCGCGGGATTCGGTCATCAGGATCACCGCAGCAGCGCCGTCCGTCAGTGGCGTACTGTTAGCCGCGGTTACCGTGCCATGTTTGCGGTCAAACGCAGGGCGCAGTTTTGCATAATCTGCCAGCGTCGAGGTGCCGCGGATATTGTTATCTTCGGCGAGCGGTTCACGGTATGGCGGGATATAAGCGGTCATCACTTCATCAGCCAGTTTACCTTCAGACCAGGCTTTCGCTGCCAGCTGATGTGAACGGTGGGCCAGCGCATCCTGCTGCTCGCGGGTAATGCCATAGGTCTTCGCCATCTGCTCGGCGGTATCGCCCATGCGCAGACCCGTGGAATATTCCGCTACGGCAGGAGGCACAGGCATGAGATCGCGCAGGCGTAAACGAGAGAAGAGTTTGAGCTTTTGTCCGGTTGTGCGGGCTTTGTTGGCATCAACCAGGATGCGCGCCAGCTTTTTACTGACCCCGATCGGCAGTACCGAAGAGGAGTCCGCCCCGCCGGCGATCCCGGCACGAATGGTGCCCGCCATCAGGCTTTCAGCCACGTTCGCTACAGCCTGGAAGCTGGTCGCGCACGCGCGGCTGACGCTGTAGGCATCAGTATGGACATTCATTCCGGTACCGAGGACGATTTCCCGCGCAATATTCGGTGCTTCAGGCATCTGCACGACCTGACCGAAAACCAGCTGTTCGATGACCTCTGGCGGAATTTCGCTGCGAGCCAGCATCTCCCCCACCACCATTTTCCCGAGGTCAACGGCCGGTATGCCATGAAACGCCGTTGCCTGACGCGCAAATGGCGTACGCAATCCACTGACGATGGCAATGCGATCGCCCTGACGGGTAATAAGCGGTAATGCCTGACTCATAACACTCCCCTGTAAAATATTTTGCGCAAACATAAGTGGTCTGACCTGATAATAGTCTTAACCATTTTTTTACATTCAGCCAATCAGGGAAACGAAAAAGTGCGAGCTAAAACACAGAGAAGAAAAAGAAAATGCCCCTGCATGGCAGAGGCATTTACGAGGTATGTCAGCGGGCAAAAAGAATTAACGCAGACCCAACTGGAAAATCAGCGTTTCTGCTTCGCAGGCGAACACAAAGTCGATATCCAGCTTCACGCCACCTTCCACTTCGGTAAAGGTCGACTTGATTTCACACGGATCGGATTCCACATCACGCGCACGCTTGCTCAGCGCGGTCAGGGTCTCTTCCGCTTCGGCACGGTTAGTGAATACACGGCTGTAAGAGGCGGTGCAATCGGAGTTGTCCATGATGGTGCCAACATCCATACAGCAGCAAACCGGGGTTTCATCAGCACTGCATTTACTCATAGCTCAATTTCCTCTGTATTCGCGCAATGCGCGAGATAAACACGATGCTGATATTTTACGCCCCGACGCTGGCTCTCTCCAGCCGTTAATGGCGCAAAATCGGATAAGTGACCAATATCACACTAAAAAATGATCTAAAACAAAAACCCCCCTTTTGGGTGAGTCGCGATGGTCACATTTTTGCCAAGCAGATCTCGTTTCAAGAAACATGTTTGAAAATATTAATAAACAAACTTGCAACATTCCTGCTGGTCAGACCTATACTCACGCCACTGGTCTGATTTGTCTGTCATACCTCAGACCCTACACTTCGCGCTCCTGTTACGGTATGTAACAATTATTGAATAAAAATAACTCAATGAGGTTATGGTCATGAGCCAGAAAACCCTGTTCAACAAGACTGCGCTGGCAGTCGCAGTGGCACTCGTCTCCACTTCCGCATGGTCAGCGGGCTTTCAGTTAAACGAATTTTCTTCCTCTGGCCTTGGCCGCGCATATTCCGGGGAAGGCGCCATCGCTGATGATGCGGGTAACGCAAGTCGTAACCCGGCACTGATTATGATGTTTGACCGCCCAACGTTCTCTGCTGGTGCTGTCTATATTGACCCGGATGTTAATATTTCTGGTAAATCGCCGTCCGGTAAGAGCCTGAATGCGGACAACATCGCCCCAAGCGCCTGGGTTCCAAACGTACATTTTGTTGCACCTATTAACGACCAGTTTGGTTGGGGGGCATCAGTGACCTCTAACTTTGGTCTGGCGACTGAATATGGCGATAACTATGCAGCGGGCACAATGGGCGGTAAAACTGACCTGAAAACCGTAAACCTGAACCTGAGCGGCGCTTATCGCCTGAACGACAACTGGAGCTTTGGTCTTGGTTTTGATGCGGTTTACGCCGATGCTAAAATCGAGCGCTATGCAGGTGACGCCGGTATGCTGGCTGCCGGTCAGATTCTCTCTCAGGTACCAAACCTGCCTGCGGCAGCACGCCCGGCCGCCATCGCCAAAGCCAAACAACTGGCCGCCATCCCTGCCGACACCCAAATTGCACGCCTGAAAGGCAGCGAGTGGGGTTATGGCTGGAACGCGGGTATTCTGTATGAGCTGGATAAAAACAACCGTTGGGGTTTGACCTACCGTTCTGAAGTTAAAATCGACTTCGACGGAGATTACAACAGCAACATGAACACCGCCGTCCCAGGTTTCCCGTATCCAACTGGTGGCAGAACTATTCCGGGCTCTCTGACGCTTAACCTGCCAGAAATGTGGGAAGTTTCAGGTTACAACAAGGTTGCGCCACAATGGGCAATTCACTACAGCATGGCTTATACCAGCTGGAGTCAGTTCCAGGAGCTGAAAGCGACCGGCTCTAATGGCCAGACGCTTTTCTATAAGGATGAGAGCTTCAAAGACTCTTATCGTATCGCGCTGGGTACCACCTACTACTACGATACTAACTGGACCTTCCGTACCGGTATTGCCTTTGATGATAGCCCGGTTCCGGCTCAGACACGTTCCATTTCTATCCCGGATCAGGACCGCTTCTGGCTGAGCGCAGGTGCGACTTATGCGTTCAATAAAGATGCTTCTGTTGACGTAGGTGCCTCTTACATGCACGGTCAGTCCGTGACCATCAAAGAAGGTCCGTACGAGTTCCGTTCTGAAGGTAAAGCCTGGCTGTTCGGTACTAACTTCAACTACGCGTTCTAATCGCGCGGGATCAAAAAAGGTGAGCATCGCTCACCTTTTTTATTTACTGCGAATCAATGTCTTTTAATTCGTTTTCGATGGCCTTCGCGTTTGGATTCTCTTCCGGCTTCAGCTTACCGCCGTTGGCAATAAAGTCATGATTCTGGAAGTACGCTTCGCGAACCATAATATACGGGTCAGAAGACTGACGCAGCAGACCATCAGAGTCGAGCAGTTGCGCACGTGTTTCAATCCCTTCCACCGTCCATTTACCAATCGACAGCGGCCAGGTTAGCCACGACAGAACCGGATACAGCGTATCCACCATATCGCCACCATCATCACGGACGGTGAAACTGCCATAGAACGGCAGATGGACATACGGGCCGTAACCTACGCCATAATGCCCCAGAGTACTACCGAACCGGTGCGGCTGTTCACGCTGCAGTTTCGGGTTGGCCATACCTGCAACATCAATGAAGCCCCCCATCCCCAACAGAGAGTTCAGGAAGAAGCGAGTAAAATGCACCATCCCCTGATACGGGTCACCCTGCAGGAAGTAGTTCACCATTACCGCAGGCTCTTCGAGGTTGCTGGTAAAATTGCTTAACCCATTACGCGCGGGTTGCGGAACATAATCGCGCCATGCCACTGCCACCGGGCGAACCACATACGGGTCCAGCACGTTGTAGTTGAAGCTATACATTGAGCGGTTAAATCCTTCGAGAGGATCGGAGCGTCCCGTTTGCTCCCCAGAGCTGGCGCAGCCCACAAGCATCGTCGCACCCAGCGCAAGCGCCGACAGCCGAAGTTTCATAAATATCTCCCTGTTCAGTTTGGCTATCGTTGATTGCCATCCGTAACGGAGCCTTTAATGCTCCGCCTGTAAACATGCAAGCGATTGTAACAGCACGTTTACCGATGTCCATGAGCACAATTACGGGCAGTAACCAGCGTGACTCTGATCTCAGCATAGCCTGGCTTTTGGAATTCGTTTCGCTGGCAATTTTATAATGTGTTTGAAAGAGATGTCTCACCTTTGTTGCTATTGCCACCAATTTAAGAGCTTCCCCACAGGCAGCCCAATAAAAACCGCTACGCTTAGAAGAAAATCAACCTGCGGGAGTAATTATGAAAGAAGTAGGCGAAGAAAAAGTGGGAAAAAGTAATGAGAAGATTGAAATTGAGAGCGAAGAGAAAGCCCGCGGCAAGAAGATAGAAGTTGACGAAGATCGCCTCCCCTCCCGCGCGATGGCGATCCACGAGCATATTCGCCAGGATGGCGAAAAAGAGATGGAACGTGATGCCATGGCCCTATTCTGGTCAGCTATCGCTGCCGGGCTTTCAATGGGGGCTTCTCTGCTTGCTAAAGGCATCTTTCATGTGCAACTGGAAGGTGTGCCCGGCGGGTTTTTACTCGAGAATCTCGGCTATACCTTCGGCTTCATTATCGTCATCATGGCGCGGCAGCAGCTGTTTACGGAAAACACCGTTACCGCCGTTCTGCCAGTAATGCAAAACCCTACCCTCGGTAATTTCGGTTTACTGATGCGTCTGTGGAGCGTGGTCCTGCTGGGCAATATCATCGGTACAGGCGTCGCGGCCTGGGCATTTGAATATATGCCGATATTTGATGAACCCACCCGCGATGCGTTTGTGAAAATTGGCATGGATGTGATGAAAAATACGCCAGCTGAAATGTTCTCCAATGCCATCATCTCCGGCTGGATTATCGCCACGATGGTCTGGATGTTTCCTTCAGCCGGCAGCGCTAAAATTGTGGTAATCATCTTGATGACCTGGCTGATTGCGCTGGCTGACACGACGCATATCGTGGTGGGTAGCGTTGAAATACTCTATCTGGTCTTTAATGGCACACTTCACTGGAGCGATTTTTTCTGGCCATTCGCCCTGCCGACGCTTGCGGGCAACATCTGCGGCGGGACATTCATCTTCGCGCTGTTGAGCCATGCGCAAATCCGTAACGACATGTCGAACAAACGCAAAGCAGAGCTTAAGGCACGGGAAAATGATGATAAATCGACAAAAAAATCGGCATGAATGGTGACTCTTTGAGCAGTCAGGCGGCAATGCGCTTAACGCAAAGTGTAAATAACGTTATACTCGTGCCGCCTCGTCCCCTTAGTTAAATGGATATAACGAGCCCCTCCTAAGGGCTAGTTGCAGGTTCGATTCCTGCAGGGGACACCAGATATAACTCTCCTGATGTCTACCGAATTCAATAAAAACCTTTTATAATCAGCCATAACCCCTCTTCTCAGGCTATGCGACGTCAACTGAAGTCTACCCATATCTACGTGAATCAATAAACGTTTGGGGGCCTAAGTGGGGGCTTATCCTGTTCAACGGAAAATGAGGCCCCCAAATGCCACTGAATGCTCGTCAGGTCGAGACTGCAAAGCCCAGAGATAAAGCCTATAAACTCGCTGATGGCGGAGGGCTCTATCTCATGGTCAATACTAACGGTTCAAAGTACTGGCGAATGAAGTATCGATTTGCCGGTAAAGAGAAAAAACTCTCGTTCGGAACCTATCCTGACATCTCACTTGCGGAAGCCCGCACTAAGCGCGATGAAGCGAGAAAAACATTGGCAAATGATAAAGATCCCGGTGAAGTTAAAAAAGCCGAACTACTTGCCCAAAAACTATCGGTTACGAATACTTTTGAAGCGATAGCGGTTGAGTGGTACAACGCAAAAGTTTCTGGCTGGTCAAAAAACTACGCTGACTATGTTAACCGGGCCTTCAAAAACAATGTATTTCCCTTTGTTGGATCGCAGCCGGTTAATGAGATAAAGCCACTGGAGCTTCTGTCTGTATTGCAGCGTATGGAAAAGCGAGGTGCGCCGGAGCTTGCCAGTAAAGTGCGCCAACGTTGTAGCGAAGTGTTCCGTTACGCTATTGTTACTGGCCGAGCCGAGTACAACCCTGCGGCTGATCTTGGTAGTGCTTTACAGGGGTACGAGAAACAACATTATCCCTTTCTTACTGCTGCTGAGCTACCCGAGTTTTTACAAAAGCTTTCACAATACACCGGCAGTCTAGTAACGCTTCTGGCGACCCGACTACTCATGCTTACGGGCTTACGAACCGTCGAATTACGTATGGCAGAATGGAGTGAAATCGACTTCGAAAACCATATCTGGGAAATACCGAAAAGTAGAATGAAGATGAGGCGACCCCACATAGTGCCCCTTTCTGCTCAATCCTTAGCAGCACTTCGGCAACTAAAGCAATTGACCGGTACTTACCAGTTTATCTTTGCAGGTCGAAACGATGTTAATAAACCAATGAGCGAAGCCAGCATCAATATGGTTATTAAAAGGATTGGTTACGATAAGAGAGCAACCGGACATGGTTTTCGTCACACCATGAGCACAATCTTGCATGAGGAAGGATTCAACACTGCTTGGATTGAGACCCAGCTCGCGCATGTGGACAAGAACGCGATTCGCGGGACCTATAACCATGCGCAGTATCTTGAAGGGAGGAAAGAGATGATGCAGTGGTATGGGGACTATTTGGATGGATTGCGATTGGATGGAAACGTTGCCAGAGTTAGTTAATGAAGAGCCGATTCGAGTTCGGCCTTCGCACCAACAGTATGTAAATAGACCTCAACTGAGGTCTTTTTTTATGCCTAAAATGAATCGCCACGGGTTTAACAGACACCTCAGAGTCATTTAAGATGGCTTAAAGAGAGGTGCCCATGAGCGGTAAGCGTTATCCCGAAGAGTTTAAAACTGAAGCAGTCAAACAGGTTGTTGATCGCGGTTATTCTGTTTCCAGAGTTGCAACACGTCTCGATATCACCACCCACAGCCTTTATGCATGGATAAAGAAGTACGGTCCGGATTCTTCCACTAATAAAGAACAGTCAGATGCTCAGGCCGAGATCCACCGTCTCCAGAAAGAGCTGAAACGGGTTACCGGTAATGCTGTCAACCTGTTGATGACTATTTTAATCTGTAGTCATTCAATCCTTGTAACATCAGGATGATCCTGGTGTCAGTGAAAATACGAAATCAACACGTTGGTATCATTACCCGGATTGTAGATTCATATTAACTCTCCTGATTTTTGATTATTTTTAAAGCGCAGCGTTTATATATGTTCCCCAGGCTTAGTTCAGGACGCTGGATATTCGGTGAGGCGTAAATATGGTGTGACACCATATTTCATCACGCTGAAGTTTCTATACCTGTTGAATTTGAATTTTCATTGCCCGGGTATCTTATGTTCCAGATCCCGTTCCTTCATAAATCGCAAAAGTAACATATATCCGAGGGGCATGCTGTTGATATAAGGCACGGAATACTGGCTTAACCAGCAACCATAGATAAACCCGGATCCTGCAAAAAGGTTCACGCCAGAATTAACATTACTCTGCTTTCTGAAAACGCCCGGCCCCCTTTCTCAGATTCAACAGCTGATAGCGGATCGTTACCCAAAAAAAACCCCGGCATTGCCGGGGTCAGACTCAGCGTCTTTTAGACATTGACGCCGTGCTGGGAAGCAAGCGCTGACAGGCCACCGGCAAAACCCTGGCCGACAGCTTTAAACTTCCACTCAGCGCCATGGCGATACAGTTCACCGAAGACCATTGCGGTTTCAGTTGAGGCGTCTTCAGACAGATCGAAACGGGCAATTTCCGTGCCGTTGTCGTTGTTGTAAACGCGCATGAAGCTGTTGCTCACCATGCCGAAGTTTTGTTTACGAGCTTCTGCATCATAGATGGTAACGGCAAACACCAGTTTTTTGATGTCTGCTGAGACTTTGGTCAGATCAATTTTGACCTGCTCATCGTCGCCGTCGCCTTCACCGGTACGGTTGTCGCCCTGGTGCTCTACTGCGCCATCAGGGCTGGTTTTATTATTGAAGAAAATGAAATGGGCATCTGACAGCACTTTACCGTCTTCACCTACTGCGAATACGGAAGCGTCAAGGTCAAAACCCTGACCATCGGTTACACGGGCATCCCAGCCCAGACCAACCATAGCGACATTCATGGTTGGTGCTTCTTTGGTCAGAGATACGTTGCCGCCTTTTACGAGAGAAACTGCCATTTTTAGCTCCTGCAAACAGTTGAATGAGGCTGAATTAACAGCCCCGGATATGAAAAGTTACTTTTCGATCAGGACGCGTTAATGCCGTACTGAGCACATACAGATGCCAGACCACCAGCATAACCCTGGCCTACTGCGCGGAATTTCCACTCACCATTGTGGCGATACAGCTCGCCAAACAGCATGGCGGTTTCAGTGGACGCATCTTCGGTCAGATCGTAGCGAGCGACTTCAGTCTGGTTATCGTCATTAACCAGACGAATAAACGCACCGGATACCTGACCAAAGCTCTGGCGACGAGCCTGAGCATCGTGGATGGTCACAACGAAGATGATCTTGTCAACTTCAGACGGGACGGCGTCCAGTTTAATTTTCAGCGATTCATCATCACCATCGCCCTCACCGGTGCGGTTATCGCCGGTGTGTGTTACGGAACCGTCGGATGACGTCAGGTTGTTATAGAAGATGAAATCTGAATCGCCGCGCACTTTGCCGTTTGAGGCCAGCAGGAATGCTGAAGCATCCAGGTCAAAGTCCTGACCGTCTGTTGAACGCGCATCCCAGCCAAGGCCCACCAGGACGTTTTTCATTGACGGAGCTGCTTTACTTAGGGAGACGTTCCCGCCTTTGGAAAGAGAAACACTCATAAAATAACCTCTTCGATTAGTAATTGTTCAGGTTAACACTTAAGGGGATTAACTCCCCTTTTCCTCAGATTCAGGTTTGCCCGGGAACATGACGCTTGCGAGAATGCCCAGCGCCAGTACACCCAGTACAACATACAGGCTGGTTGTTGCCGCGATGCTGTAACCATGATGCCAGATGTGATCGGTCGCATTCAGGCCGAGTTTTGCCGCGATGAAGAACAGTAGCACGATAACGGCCTTCTCCAGATGAACCAGGTACTGTTTCAGTGCCTCAAGGACAAAGTACAGAGTACGCAGGCCCAGGATAGCAAACATCATGGCACTATAGACGATAAGCGGTTCACGACTGACGGCAATGATTGCCGGTACCGAGTCAAACGCGAACATTACGTCCGAGAGTTCAACCACAGCCACACACAGGAACAGCGGGGTCGCATACAGCGCCGCTTTTTTACCACGGCCAATGGTGACATCGCTGTTTTCTGGTTTCGCCAGTTCAGCATCCACTTCCTTCTGGTTAAGCAGGAAGGCATGCCCTCTGAGCTTCGGCCAGATAGGGAAGAAGCGTTTAACCATGCGGTAAGCCAGATGCTGGGAGTAATCCTCAATTTCATCATCGTCATCACCGCTTTTAAGCATCATGACCGCTGTCCAGGCAACGATAATAGCGAAGACAACTTCAACATACGGCCCCAGACTCAGCAGGCTCGTACCGATGGCGACAAAGATGCCCCTGAAGACAATGGCACCAATGATCCCCCAGTAGAGAACACGGTGGCGATAACGATCCGGAACGGCGAACCAGGAGAAGATGGCCATCATGACGAACAGGTTATCGACCGACAGCACTTTCTCCAGCGCATAACCCGTGACAAACAGACTGGCAACCTCAGCACCGTGGTGGATATAGAGGAAACCGGCAAATGCCATCGCAACCACAACCCAGAATACGGACCAGAGCGCCGCACTCTTCAGCGAAATAGGCTTGTCATCACGGTGCATAAACAGGTCAATAAAGATGGCACCGACTGAAAGCGCAATAAAAACAATGACCGTTTCAGTCGGGAAGCCGATGTGTGTGGAAACCATATTTTACCCTTAGGGATGTGGATCAGAGGCCAAATTCAGCCGGGTCGAAGCCCAACGCGATAGCGATCTCGCGGGAGGCCAGTTTCTCGTCCTGATCGAAGTTACCGTCACTTTTCGCAACGGCAATACCAACACGTAAGGCCAGCTGAGCGGCCTCAGGCTGATCTTTCAGCGCCAGGATGTATTTCATGGTTTCGCCCTTGCCGATTTCAACATCGAAATCGAAGCTTGAAACCAGTTTATTGAAGAACTCAATCACCTCATTGGTATCGAAGACCTTCAGCTCTTCTGAAGAGCGCAGAAAGCCCATCATTTTCTGCTTTTCTTCCGAACTTACGCCGTCACTCGATACGGCAATACGGGCACATACAGCAACGGTGCCCTGCATGAATTTTTTGTTTTTGAAACGGCCAACCTGGCGGGTCAGTTCGTCACGGCCTGAGTTAATGGCACCTTTAACTTTGTCGAAAAAGCTCATACCTGTTTCCTTTGTTGCTGTGTTATTTAGAACCGGCGCTCCAGCGAAATCCCCAGCCAAATGCCCGGTCCATTTCGTCCTGGCCTTTGAAGTACTGGTTAATTCGCTCGACTTTAATTGCGCCGTTTTCGTTTACGAGTCTGGCAATGGCGCACAATGTGCGACGGTTTTCACCTTCGGTCAGGCGGGTCTCAATGGGCGGTTGATCCGGCACATGAATGGTGACCACACCATCAGTCTTGTCCCAGCTGGGAACACCTTCATAAATAAAGGCGTAAATCAGCACTTCGCGGATATGCTTCCATTCACGTCCATTGATATGCAGCCACTCGCCGTCTGATACATCACCCGTCCGGTCATCGCCCTTGAGCTGAACATACGGTTCATCGCGATAATCACCGAATGCATTACCGAGCGCCTGAATGACCGATTTATACCCGTCCTGAAGCTCAACAAAGGCCCCCAGATCCAGGTCGATTCCTTTGGAGCCGAACATGCCTGCAAAGCCTGATTTGCCGCTGCCCCGGTGCCAGTTCAGGTTGATCCGGATTTCACCGAAGTTATCCCGTTTGGTCAGGCTGATTGCAGGCTTCTCTTTTGTCAGCGATACCTTGCTCAGGCTGATTTTTGTCTCAACTGGCGGAGGGGTTACAACCGGAGGAGTCGGGGCTGCGGGAGCCGGTTCGTCGGCAATATTTACGCCGAAATGCTCTGCCAGCGGTTTAAGTCCACCGTTGAACCCCTGCGCAACAAAGCGGAATTTCCAGTCATTATTACGACGGTAAAATTCACCCAGAATTAAGGCTGCTTCCTGACGGCCGCTCAATTCGACACTGCCGCTAACCAGGCCGGTAGCCCCTTGCTCCACGTCGATGGAAAGATTACGAAGACCGGACACCGTCTGCCCACCGTCACAGGTCACGGTGAACGCAATTTTTTGGACATCAGGTTTCAGCCGGTTGAGCGCGACAGTAAAGGTTGAGTACTGGCCTTCACTGACCAGGCTGACGGTACCATCATCGTTACGTGGCTGACCATAGAACACCATGTCCGCATCACCCTGCACCTTCCCGTCGGCATACAGGCGAAACGCCGAAGCATCCACCTGGCCGCCCGAGGTGATCCGGACCCGCAACTCCTGGGCTGGAACGGGGGCATTGCCCCCCGGCGTCAGGTTCATTAGCGGATAACCGCTGAAACGATATCGGAGTGCATATCGTCAATTGTGCGGCCGCGACAGGCATGGCCAAGGGCGGTAAAGTCCCAGTTGCCGTTATTACGGCGCAGCGAAGAAATAACGATCCCGGTATGTGAGCCCTGCTCAGTCAGCTTGTAGCGAGCCAGCTCTTTGCCGGTTTGATCGACAACGCGGCAGAACGCGTTTTCGACGTCATTGAACGACTGACCACGGAAGCTGTTTACCGTAAACGCCAGGTATTCAACGTTTGCAGGCAGTCGGGAGAGGTTGACATTAATCACCTCATCGTCACCGTCACCTTCACCGGTCAGGTTATCGCCACTGTGCACAACAGCGCCGCAGGTGGATTCCAGTTTGCGGAACCAGATGGTGTCAATTGTTTTACCGGTGCTGTCCATTAATACGCAGCCAGCATCGAGATCGATTGAGTCGTTGCCTCCAAACAATCCTCCAAGAAGACCTTTTTTCTTAACCGGATCCCAACCGAGACCGAAATGAAGCTGGCTTAATGCAGATGATTCTTTGCTGAGTGATACCGTCTGGTTCTTAACTAATGAAACCATGTTTTATTCCTTAAAATGGTAATGACCGAGACAATCAAAGGTATATTTAGTAACTGACGAAGAAAATCATATCATGATGAAGTTCTCTGACAAGGGAAATTTTGGTAGTTTTCTGTAAAAACACAAAAAGAAATCCTTTTCAGGGTGTTAATTTTCTAAGTTTAATTTAAATATCAATGTGTTATCAGGAATCCAAAAAACCTGACGCACTCCATAACCACAGGAGTTATAAATCATATTATGATTGACATGTAGCTTAGACACTCATAGACTCACTTCTCAATCATAAATTTGCATGGCGTTCCGGATAATTAAAAAAAATGAACAAGAAAATTTGGTTTATGGAAGGTTTATCCTCCCAGCGAGATATTATTCAGGGGGTAAAATCATTTGCAAAAAAAAATAATTTTGCCATTACCGTTTTTGCCTCCCACCGTAACGAAAGAAATGAAATCCTTTCCGTTGCCGACTATTCTTTGACTGAACCTGAAGATCCTCAAAAACGTCTTCAGTTTATCCAGGAAACCATTCAGTCCTACGGCATCCACCATATTCATACTGGCCGTAACAGCCAGTGGTTTGAAGAACACCGTTCAGCCATTGAATCGACCGGTGCCACCCTTACTACCGGTGCAACGGGCGTCGACTGGTTAACTCTGGCTGACGAAAAAGTTACTTTTGCTCAGTTTATGGAGCAAAAGGGTCTCCCGGTCGTACCATCCTGGCGGGTGAATACGCTGGCAGAATTAAAAACACACCTCGCGGCCCCGCCGTTCACTGACAGCCCGGTATGCGTGAAGCCGGTGACGGGTATCTATGGCATGGGATTCTGGCGCTTTGATGACAGTGCTTCGCCTATGGCCGTCTTTAATCATCCCGAACATCGTCTGGTCAGTCCGCAACAGTATATTGCAGCAGCATCAGCTGCTGAGTCGTTTAAACCCCTTGTTTTGATGCCGTACCTGCCAGGCCCGGAATTTTCCGTCGATATCCTCGCGGATAAGGGCGAAATACTCGCAGCCGTGGGACGCCGTAAGGAAGGGGTTATCCAGTATCTGGTAAACGAAGGAAGCGCCTGGGAACTGGCGTGTGACTGCGCCAGGGTTATGAAGGCCGACGGGCTGGTGAATGTTCAGACGCGAAACGATGTGAATGGCAACCCGGTGCTGCTTGAAACCAACATGCGTCCGTCAGGGGGGGTGGGTTATACCCTTCACAGCGGGGTGAACCTTCCTGGGTTATTTGCTGCCTTTAAGCTCGGTCTGATGTCTGAAGATATGGTGCGCCAGAGCGCTAAAAACACCTTTTCTCCGGTTGCGGTGAGATCCATTACGGATGTAATTGCATACCCGGAATCACTCTCTAACCTTCTGAATTAAGGCGTATTTATGTCTGATATCCTCGAAGATATGATTTATCGCCGTACCCTCTCATGCGGTACGATTCAGGTAACCCGCGACCAGGGTGAAGTTTCGCTCGATGACCTGTTTGACATCGCTGAAAGACGTAACCCGAAACGCGCCTTTCTGTTTGTCAGCAAAGTACTCGGCAGGCACATTCCCGTGCCACCCTCAGTCATGCGGCAGGCCTACAGACAGCTTGCCAGCCAGTTCCCCTCGACACTGACAGGACCCGTACTGTTTATCGGTATGGCTGAAACCGCCGTTGGGCTTGGGGCCGGTGTATTTGATGAAGTGCGCCACCAGCATCCTGAATCTGTCTATCTGACCTCTACCCGTCACCCGGTTGATGGCACGTTGCTTTGCGAGTTCAAGGAAGAACACAGCCACGCCACCGATCATCTGATCTATCTGCCAGATGATGAAGAGAAAAGACGTCGTGTTACCAACGCACGAACGCTGGTTTTGATTGATGACGAGGCAACCACCGGTAATACCTTTATTAACCTGCTTTCAGCCCTGCGTAATACCGGCAAGCTTCAACATATTGAACAGGTTATAGCCGTTACGCTTACCGACTGGAGTGGCAAAGCCTTGTCCGAGCGCAGCACCTTACCAGTCACTTCGGTTTCTCTTGTAAGCGGTAAGTGGGGATGGACCCCATTACCTGATGCACCTGTCCCGGACATGCCGAAAGTCAACGTAACTTCACGAGGAGAATGGGACATCCAGGGAAAACAGTCCTGGGGCCGACTGGGGATGCTCGCACCTGCGGCCGATCTCGGCCATGAGGTCTCCGTCCACAAGGGGGAACGTATTCTGGTTCTCGGGACCGGGGAATTCGTCTGGGAGCCGTTCCTGCTTGCTGAACGGCTCGAAGCTGCCGGAGCACAGGCATTTTATGGATCGACCACCCGCTCCCCTATCGCCGTTGGTTATGCCATTGAGTCCGCCATTTCCTTTACGGATAACTACGGGCTGGGCATCCCCAATTTTGTCTATAACGTCGCCCACCAGCAGTTTGACCGCATTCTTGTGTGTACTGAGACACCCGCAGAAAGTATTGACACGCAGCTTCTTAAAGCGCTGGCTGAGGTTGCGGCCGTCGTGGAGATTGTTACCTATGAATAAACCCGTTGTTCTGAGCGACCTTGACGACACGCTCTTTCAGACCCGTCGTAAAATGGTGGACGAGCTGGCCCTGGAGCCATTCCGTACCGGTGCCGTTGATCGCACCCTGAATCCACGAAGCTTTATGACGGAAGAACAGTCCATGTTAGTGGACTGGCTTCTGGAGCAGGCTGAACTCATTCCCGTTACCGCACGGGGAACTGAAGAAATCAGCCGCGTACGGATCCCTTTCCACTCCTGGGCAATCACCACGCACGGGGCCGTCATTCTCACGCCTGAAGGCAACCCCGACGAGGAGTGGAAGGCCCATATGCTCGGCCAGCTGGCTCCCTATCAGGAAAAGCTGACATCGATGCAGCGTCTGATCACTGAAATGATGGACGCAAAAGGGATTAATGCCTGGGCAAGACTGAACTTCGAATACGGTGAAACGGCGGTTTATATGGTGATGAAACACCGCGACAGCACCCGCCTTGACGAGCTCAATGCCATTGCAGATGAGATAGAAACGGTGTTTCCGACCGAGGGCTTCTATATCCACCGCAACAGTAATAACGTGGCCTGGCTTCCCACCCCGGTTGAGAAAGGGCTGGCCGTCAGCTGGCTGCTTGAAAAACTTCGGGCTGAACGCGGCGTTTTCCCCGTAATTGGTCTGGGCGACAGCCTGAGCGATCATCGTTTTATGAAACTGTGCAGCTGGTTTGGCATCCCGCGTCAGAGTCAGTTTGCAGATGCCATTTCACAGCGAATTTTTGGAGAAAATGAAAATGCAGCCACATGACACATTTACCGGCTCATACCAGCCCGGTGACGTGGAATTTCTTCTAAAGCCGGTTGTCATTGAGATGACGCCGGTTGATCAAAAAGAAGAGCTGATTCAGTCCGGGAAGAAACATTATTCAGACATGCTCAGCCAGGAGCCAGCGCCAACACAATGGCATCTTGATTTGTTTCACCGGGCGCTGGATCGGGGCGCAGAGAGGCTTGCAAAAGAAGTCACACAGCTCGCTATTGCTCTGGCCGAACGCTTCGGTGATGAGCCCATTGTACTGGCCAGTCTTGTCAGGGCTGGCGTGCCGCTCGGCGTTATGCTGCACCAGGCCCTGCGTGACATGGGGAAAACCTCATGGCATTACGGTATCAGCATCATCCGGGATCGTGGAATTGACGGTGCAGCCCTCGACGTCATTGAAGAGCGGCATGGTACCAGCGGTATTGTCTTTGTTGACGGATGGACAGGTAAAGGCGCAATTACCGGAGAGCTTGTACGCGCACTGAAAGATCGCCCGGGCTATCCTGAGCAGCCGCGACTGGTTGTCCTGGCCGATCCCTGTGGCTGCTCCTGGCTTGCAGCCAGTGATGATGACTGGCTCATTCCTTTTGGCATCATGGGTGCGCCGGTGTCAGGCCTTATCTCCCGGTCAGTATGGTCCTCTGAAGGATTACATGGGTGCATGGTTTGCGAGCATCTCAGTGAATTCGAATGCAGCCGGATGCTTGTCGATACCGTCGCTCATTTCCGTAAGAAGTTAACACCGACATCCCTCGCTCCCCTGAGCTGGAATACGGAGTCAGCCCGGACCTTGTGGCAGACAAGTCGCGACGTTATCGCGTTCCTGGCCGATGAATTTAAAGTGGACAGCGTCAATCGTATTAAACCCGGTATTGCTGAAGCAACCCGGGCTGTATTACGTCGGGTACCGGACCATGTATTTGTGCGTTCTATTGACGACCCGGACGTTGCCTTGCTTGTAGGGCTTGCTCGTGAAAAGGGAATAGTTGTTACAGAAATGGGGGGAACCCTCGGCCAGTATCGGGCTGTAACCATTATCAAGAAGGTACTCTGATGAAAAATCGTCTTTCTCCCTGGAATCTGGGAGCCACGCTATACATGCCTGCAACACGGGAAGATATTGCTGATGCCGTCCTGCACGGGAAAATCCCGGGTTTGCGCTCTCTGGTAATTTGCCTGGAGGATGCTGTCAGTGAAGCAGACATCCCCGTCGCCCTCAAAAATCTGGAGCACCTGCTGCACGAGCTCAGTAACAGCATGCGTAGCCTGGGTAAAAATGACTGGCCTCTGGTGTTCATTCGCCCCCGGCATGCCGAAATGGGCAGATGGTTAAAAGCGCATTATGATCTTTCCGCTGTCGACGGGTTTGTGTTGCCGAAATTTACCCTCAGTTCGTTAGCTGAATGGTGGGATATCATGGGCGGGACTCACCTGTGCATGATGCCAACGCTGGAAACAGAAGACGTCTTTGACGTGGTTCAGATGCGCGAGCTGGCCACCCATCTGGTGGAACATCCCTGCCACGACCGCATTATTGCGCTTCGAATCGGCGGCAACGATCTTATGAACGTTGTGTCGCTTCGCCGTCCCCGGGACCTGACGCTGTATGACAGCCCGATGGGCTACGTCATCAAAATGCTCGTTTCGGTCTTCGGCCCGCGTGATTTTGCCCTGACCGCGCCCGTATGTGAGCATATTGACGATCATGCCGTTATGGCCAGAGAGCTGGCTCTTGATATGGCACATGGGCTTGTTGGGAAAACGGCCATTCACCCGGGTCAGATAGAGGTCATTCAAAACGCGCTGATGGTCACTCAGGGTGAGCATTCTGACGCTCTGCGGATCCTGAACTCTACCCAGGCCGTGTTTAAGTCGCAGGGAGCAATGTGTGAACCCGCCACACATCGCCGCTGGGCGGCTGGCATTCTGGACAGAGCTCGTTTTTATGGGTTACAGAACGAGCAAAGCGCTGATGGAATCAGATTACTTACCGTGACCCAGCATCATTAAGGAAATCATAATGGGGTTCAGGTTCAGAAAGTCGATCAACATTATTCCTGGTGTTCGCCTCAACCTGAGTAACGGTGCACCGAGCCTGAGTGTCGGGACGAGAGGTGCTTCCGTTTCTTTTGGAAGCCGGGGGACCTATGCCAATCTGGGCTTGCCCGGTACCGGGCTGAGTTACCGTACCCGGCTTGACCGGGCCGCGCGTTCCGGAGGTGGGAACCGGACGGCTACCGACCCGGGGCTCAGACAGGCGCTTGAGCAGGCAGCCGCTGATCTCATGTCAGCGGTGACCGCAATCCGTAATATTCACGAGCTGACGCCGGATCCCAAAACAGGCATCAGCTGGGCAGAGCTGGAAGCAGTATACCTGCATAACAGAACGTCGCCTTTTCAGCTTCCGGCACCGGTGCGTCCAGAAAAGCCAGACTACCTTGCATTGCCGGAAAAGCCTGCCGAGAGCGAAGGCATTAGTTTTCTGGGTAAATGGTTTGAATCGGAATCAGCTAAAGCTGAGCGCCACGCCGAAAACCTTCGCAGGTGGCAGCAGGAGCTGATTGATGTGGAGCGTGAGAATACCCTTCGACAGCACCGGTACCAGCAACAACGGACGGCCTGGGCCGAACAGTATGCAAACTGGAAGTTTGAGGCTGAAGAACATGAAAAACGGCTCGCCACGGCTCAGGCAGATGCCCGGCAGCAGTTCCGCACAGACGCCGCGTTTTTCGAATCATACCTGGCGGGTGTGCTGGCAGAAACTGAATGGCCGCGTGAAACGCTTGTTGCATTTGAAGTAAAGCCGGAGCTATCAGCAGTCCTGCTGGACGTTGATTTAGCTGAGATTGAAGATTTCCCTGATAAGATTTACGGCGTTAATGCCCGGGGCACGGAGCTGACGGAAAAAGCCATGACGCAAAAAGCCGTACGCGAAAACTATGCCCGCCACGTCCATGGCTGCTTGTTCCGCCTGGTCGGTATCGTTTTACATACGCTACCGTTCGACAACGTGATTGTGTCAGGCTTTACGCAACGGGTCAGTAAACGGACCGGCTATCTGGAGGATGAGTATATCCTGTCCTGCAAATGCACTCGTAGCCAGATGTCGTCAGTAAATTTTGCAGGCATAGAACACATTGATCCGGTTGAAGCGTTAGGCGATGACCCGGTTATTCGAAAGATGAGCAGTACCTTCATTTTTCAGCCTATTGAACCACTAACCCTTTAAGCAGGCTAAATCTTACGATGCAATTAAATACCAGACAGGCCCGGATTTTTAAGCTTGCCAACTTACTGGGCACCGGCAAGCCCGTTTCCGCTGCCGACATTATAACCAGTCTGGAATGCTCAGAGCCGACATTAACCCGGGCCCTCAAAGAGCTACGCGAGTCATATTCTGCGGAGATCAAATACAGCAAGGCAGGTCATTCCTACCATCTCGTTAATCCGGGCCAGCTGGATAAAAAGACCCTCCGCCGGATGAATGAAGCGCTCGCACAGAATGCTGAACTGAAAACCGGTGAGTCTACAGGGAAGGTCGTACTCGATAAGGATAAAAAAACAGCCGTGTCATTATCGCTACGCATGCGGATCTTAAGAAAAATTGACCGTCTGGCTGCGCTGAGTGGCTCGACCCGAAGTGAAGCCGTAGAGAAGCTGGCTCTGCACTCCGTTGATGAACTGATAAAGGAATACAGCGCTAAAAAGTCCTGACGCTAAATCTCAGACCGGGGTGAAAACTCCGGTTTTGTCATATTTCACCTCTGTATTGGCGTGACGTAGTTTTGGTCTATTCTCCTCCCGCAATGTCAGCAGCGCCTTACTGCCTACAAAAGCTGGTGTCTTGACATCCTCTTGTGCTACACATCAATCTTTGGGCGATTTACACTCCATTCATGCAGATCTGTGATGTATGATGATTTTCATACATAAGACAGTTTATTTTTGCCGGAGTTTTTTTCAGTAACCTTATATTCCAGTCCAGTCTGAGCTATTTTCTGTTGATAAGGGGCCATTCACATGTCGGTAATTCAATGGTGGTTAACTTATTTCTATAATGCCGCTTCTGAATATTTAATCTCCACCCGACAGATGTCGTGCCGTTTTATCAAATCAACAAACCCTGGCCTCTTCCTGAAACTACTCTCCTCTTCCGATCTCTTAAGAAGGAATTACATTTGAGACGCTTACCCGTATATCTGCTACTCGACACGTCCGGCTCTATGCACGGAGAGCCTATCGAAGCGGTTAAAAATGGCGTTCAGACGCTGCTTACCACGCTGAAACAGGATCCGTATGCACTCGAAACGGCTCACGTGTCAGTGATCACCTTTGATTCTTCAGCCCGACAGGCAGTCCCCCTGACAGACCTCCTGAGTTTCCAGATGCCAGCACTAACAGCCAGCGGCACCACGTCTCTTGGCGAAGCGCTTTCCCTCACGGCCAGCTCCATTGCCAAAGAAGTACAGAAAACGACGGCTGACACTAAAGGTGACTGGCGTCCCCTTGTATTCCTGATGACGGATGGAAGTCCGAATGATGACTGGCGTAAAGGCCTGAATGACTTTAAAGCGGCCAGAACCGGCGTTGTTGTGGCATGTGCAGCCGGGCATGATGCCGATACCAGCGTCCTCAAAGAAATCACTGAAATCGTGGTTCAGCTCGATACAGCTGACAGTTCGACGATTAAAGCTTTCTTTAAATGGGTCAGTGCGAGCATTTCGGTAGGCAGTCAGAAAGTGGAGTCCAGCAAAAAAGAAGTGATCGGTCTTGAAGACCTGCCACCGCCGCCGCCAGAAGTAAATGTGGTCTTATAATTTTATTGATTAAGGGGATATCATGTCTGTCAGTCTGAGCAAAGGCCAGGGCGTAAGCCTGAAAAAAAATGAATACGATCTCTCGTCCGTTACTATCGGCCTCGGTTGGGATATTAATGAGGAAAAGAAAGGTTTTCTCGGCGGGATCTTTGGTAAAAAAGAAGAAGAATACGACCTTGATGTGATCGCTTTCCTGTGTAATTCAGCCGGAAAGGTGACCGATCTCGGCAATGTGGAAAATGGTAAACCAACGCTTGTGAATGGCGATATCATCTTTTTCAACAGCCTTCGCCATAAGTCAGGCAATATCTGGCTGACGGGCGATAACCGAACCGGAGCCGGTGACGGTGACGATGAGCAAATTATTGTGCGCCTGAATTCCCTTGACGCTCAGTACGAGAAAATTGTGTTCATCGTTCAGATCTACAATGGTGAAAAGCTCCAGCAGCACTTTGGAAAAGTTCAGAATGCCTTCATCCGGGCAGTAGATGCCCGTAATATTGAAATGGCACGATTCGATCTTTCTGGCGGACCCGCCTTCGCCAGCCAGCGCTCCATGGTTTTTGCCGAGCTGATACGCGAGGCTACAGGCTGGAAACTCAGGGCAATTGGTGAGCCTTCAGAATCAGATTCGTTTGTCTCGCACCTGAGGAATTACATGTGATGCGCCGCCTGCCTGTTTACCTTGTTATCGACACATCCGGGTCGATGCGCGGTGAGTCCATCCATTCCGTTAACGTTGGAATTCAGGCGATGCTTAGCGCTCTTCGCCAGGATCCCTACGCCCTCGAAAGCGTTCATATCTCCATTATCACCTATGACAATGGGGCGCGTGAGTTCATTCCTCTCACGCCGCTGGAAGACTTCCAGTTTTCTGACATCGTTGTGCCAAGCGCAGGCGGGACGTTCACCGGTGCTGCCCTTGAATGTCTGATGCAGTGTGTTGAACGGGATGTACGTCGCTCAGATGGTGATACAAAAGGAGACTGGCGTCCTCTGGTATTCCTGATGACTGATGGAACCCCTTCTGATGCCCTGGCGTACGGTGAAGCGGTAAAAGCGATTCGCGGCCGGGGATTCGGATCCATCATTGCCTGCGCCGTTGGTCCTAAAGCAGGCCATGAGCACTTAAAACAGCTCACCGATAAGGTTGTGTCTCTGGAGACGCTAGATTCAACCGCGTTTGCAGGTTTCTTTAAATGGGTATCGGCCAGCGTGTCTTCCGGCAGCACAAGCGCGGGGATCAATAACGGAACTGATACCCTTCCCCCTCCTCCACCAGAAATCCAGCTGGTGCTCTGACAGACAGAAAGGTGCTGCTTTCCGGGCAGCACCTTTCTGTACAGCAACGTTTTCTGCTGGCCGTACCAGCCGTACGAGGAAAATTATGAGACGCCTTCCCGTGTTTTTTGTCCTGGACTGTTCAGAGTCCATGATTGGTGAAAACCTGAAAAAAATGACTGATGGTCTGCAAATGATCGTCGGAGATTTAAGAAAGGATCCACACGCACTTGAAACAGCCTGGGTTTCGGTAATCGCATTTGCCGGTGTAGCCCGTACGATTGTACCTCTTCACGAAATTGCCTCGTTCTACCCTCCCCGCCTTCCCGTTGGCGGCGGTACGAGCCTTGGGGCCGCATTGCGTGAGCTGACCGTACAAATTGATACCCAGGTCAGAAAAACCACTCATGAGGCTAAAGGCGACTGGAAACCCGTCGTGTATCTCCTTACCGACGGACGTCCGACTGACGACACAACCGCAGAAGTGAAGCGCTGGAAGGATCACTACGCGAGTAAAGTGAATCTCATTGCCGTTGGCCTGGGGCCGTCAGCGGACCTGAATACCCTGCGGCAACTGACAGAGAATGTCATGCTGTTCACCGAGTCTCAGGAAGGGGACTTTACCCGCTTCATCAAATGGATCACAGCCTCGGTTACGGCGCACAGCCGCAGCGTCGGAGACGACAAACAACCTGAGCTCAGCCAGACTGAATACATAGTCCGGCTGGCCAAGGACGAGCCAGTAAAAGCGTACGACGAAAACTGCGTTACGCTTACCGGCCGTTGCAGCAAGACCCGTCGTCCGTATCTGATGAAGTATGAACGGCCACCAGCAAGGATTTCCGGGCTCGATTTCAGCCTGAACCTGAACAGCTTTAATATTGCCGGATGCTATCCCATCGATGAGGACTATTTTGCATGGTCAGATGCCACCGCTACCGGTTTGCAGGTAAACACCAGCGAACTGCATGGCGTACCGGGTTGCCCTCACTGCGGTAATGCCAGTGCGTTTGCCCTGTGCTCATGCGGAAAATTGCTGTGCATTGACGGCCCGGATGACGTGATCTGCCCGTGGTGTGAAACAGGCCTGTCATTCAGCAATGATGGCGGAAACACTAACTTCGACGTAAACAGAGGGAGAGGTTGATGTCGCAAAATGCTTTACTTGAAGAGAAGATTATCCGCTTAGTGCTGTCTGAGCTGGGCCACCCTGTAGAAGGTGAGCGGCTTTTTCTTCTATCGCACGACCCTTCCCTTACTGAAGAGATTATGCGGCTTAAAGAGCGGATTGAGAGCCTTGCACAGGGTTTATCTGCGCGGGTTAGCGAAGGTTATAACGACGCAGAGATCGCCCCCTCGTCAGCATCCAGCCTTTCCGATCAGCAACAAACGGTCGTAAGTGATGCAGATAACCCGGGCATTGACGCTACCGATACACCATTACTGCAACCCCTGCCAGAAAATGAACCTCATCCTCCGTTCTGGAAGCTGATGCCTTATTACGAATTTGATAAACCAGCACAGAGGGAAGACGAAAACCTGTCTTCCCTGGTATTAAAACCCGGGCAGATACCGACAGGCCAGCAGCGGGCCGGATTAGCTGTGCCACCTGCCGTTCCCCCGAGAGCTAAAATAGTTATTCCCAACGCCCGCGCAGGCGAACGTTTCTCTTCGCCGGTTGCTATAGTTCTGGATGAGGGCCAGCAGGCTACTGTCAGGGACGTTGTCTTTCCCAGGAACATTGGCCTGACCTTTGACAAAGAGCATAAGTTGCTGACAGGTACACCCACCGAAAGCGGCGATATAGAGCTTTCAGTACTCTGGTCATGCGCTTCGCACGACGAATGCGAAACAAAACAGCTTTTTATAGTCAATCCCGATCCGAGAAGCCTGTGGAAGGTGGTAGAGCCACCAGCAGGCGCTTCCTACCCTAAGTCCCATCTGGACGCTGCTGGCCTGGTCAAGGGTGACATACGTATTGCTGCCGCCAGTCGCCGGGGACGATCTCATGAGCATGCCGGGAGCTTCAGAGATGACGACTTCTATATCAACCACTGCCAGGAAACAGGATGGTCTGTCATGCTGGTCGCAGACGGGGCCGGTAGTGCGGTAAATTCCCGGGAAGGCTCCCGGATTGCAGTCCAAACGGCTGGCGATTACCTTTTCAATCAGCTCAGTGGTTTGAAAGGCGTCCATCTAAAGCAGCACATCACGGCGTGGGAAGGGAGCGATCAGCAGGCAACCATAAACGCCATGCTTCATCATTTTAAACAGGCAGCTACGCTCGCGGTCAACAGTATCCAGAACGAAGCCATTTGTGCAGAACAACCTGTGAAATCCTATTCAACAACCCTACTGGCAACTGTAGCGCTACGAACTGATAATGAGCTGTTTGCGGCTGCATTCTGGCTTGGTGATGGTGCGATAGGTGCATACAGCCCTTCCGGTAAAGTCAGGATACTGGGAAATCCCGATAGCGGAGAATACGCAGGACAAACCCGCTTTCTTGACCAGAGCATTATCGCAGACCCCTCGTTTAGCGGCCGCATCAGCGTGGGTAAATGGAATGATGTATCTCACTTGATCCTCATGACAGATGGCGTATCAGACCCTCTGTTTGAGACAGATAACGGGCTTCGCAGTGACGAAAAATGGACCCGTCTCCTTGATGAGCTCATCCCTGTCCTTACAGACGCCAGTATTGCGCCTGAGAGGTTAGGCGACTGGCTTAACTTTTTCTCCACAGGGAACCACGATGACCGCACTATTGCGGTGTTGTGGTAAGGCATACGCTTCTTCGGTGATCAATATGGCAAATATTGTTACGTGCAAAACAAAGGACGGCGAAACAGTCCAGTATGTTGACGAGGTAATTGGTTCGGGCTCGATGAAGGATGTTTACTTCTCGCCTGATAAATCATACGTCGTCGCTTTTTATCATAAACCGCAGAACGAGCAGGCCCGGGATCGGATTGATATGATCACCGGACGCTACAGGCAAAACATTTTTGGCCAGTCCGGAGGTGAATACTGGAAGGACCTGTTTTGCTGGCCGACCCACGTTGTTGAGCATGGGGATAAAATCGGCATCGTGGTTCCAACCTACAAAAGCTACTTTTTCTTTAAATACGGCTCTAAAAACGATGATTTTCTTGGCATAAAAGGCCGTGAAAAGGAAGGCAAATGGTTTGCCAGCGCCAGCAACCAGAATAAATTTCTCGACCCACGTGAACGAGGCAATACGCTTACCTATCTCAAGGTCTGTCTGCTGCTAACAAGAGCCGTCAGAAGGATGCATGCGGCAGGTCTCTGTCACAGCGATCTAAGCTATAAAAACGTGCTTATCGATCCAGAAATGGGACATGCCTGCATCATTGACGTAGACGGCCTGGTTGTCCCTGGAAAGTATCCTCCCGACGTCGTGGGCACCCCGGATTTTATCGCTCCGGAAGTGGTGAAAACCAGCCATCTTTCCAAAGAGGATCCGAACCGCGTATTGCCAAGCATTTCTACTGACCGTCATGCGCTGTCGGTGCTTATCTACATGTATCTGTTCTTCCGTCATCCGCTACGTGGCGGAAAAATACATGACATGTCGGATGAAGTACGTGATGAGACCTTATCTATGGGTGAGAAGGCACTCTTCATTGAACATCCGACAGACAAAAGCAATGCAGTCAAAGTCAGTCAGCTATCCTCCTTTTCACTGCCCTGGGCTGACCCGGAGAAAATTCCTTACACCATCATGGGCCCTTATCTGACGCCTTTGTTTGAACGCGCCTTTATTGATGGCTTACACGATGCCACTAAACGCCCGACCGCCGATGAGTGGGAAAGTGCCCTGGTTAAAACAGTCGATCTGATACAGCCCTGCCAGAACAAGGCGTGTGAACAGAAATGGTACGTTTTCTCAGGTAAGACAAAGCCGGTTTGTCCCTACTGCGGTACGCCATACAAGGGTAAATTACCGGTTCTAAATTTATATTCATCCCGAAAGGAAGGCAGTTATCGTCCTGACGATCACCGGTTGATGGTGTGGAGCGGGCAGTCAATCTATGCGTGGCATGTGAATCGCCTCATTGCGCCAAATGAGCGCACAACCGATGCACAAAGGAAACGAGTTGGGTATTTTGTTTTCCATAACGATCAGTGGTGGTTAGTAAATGAAGGCATAAATGGGCTTATGTCATTACCGGATAAACGACAGATTGCCATTGGGGAAAAAATTGAACTGACGAATAACGCTCAGTTTGTTCTGTCAAAGGAGGAAGGCGGCAGGCTAGTCGTCGTTCAGTTAGTAGAAAACTAACGTGAAGTGGTTTACTGAATTTGGCCACCTGAACAGAGGTGATATGCTCACCTCAGAACAACACAGGTGTCATAATGAAAAAAAGAAATTTCAGCGCAGAGTTTAAACGCGAATCCGCTCAACTGGTCGTTGACCAGAACTACACCGTGGCAGATGCAGCCAGCGCTATGGATGTCGGCCTTTCCACAATGACGCGATGGGTGAAACAATTACGTGATGAACGGCAGGGCAAAACACCAAAAGCCTCCCCCATTACCCCGGAACAAATTGAAATCCGTGAGCTCAGGAAAAAGCTACAACGTATTGAAATGGAAAATGAAATATTAAAAAAGGCTACTGTAGATTCAATCTGTCAATGCAACACCCCTTTCAATTATCTCTTTCGGTGTTTTGAACTTCAGTGTCTTTCTCGGTCTGTTGTTTAGCTGAGCAGCAACCAGATCTAGTTCATGTTGAGTATATTGGGCAAGACATGTCTTTTTAGGAAAGTACTGCCGAATTGTAAGCGTTAAGTGAGCGCCGTATTGACGGTTATTTATCGGTAAGAACCACGTTCCATGGCAGCAGTTCGGCCACTTTGTTGCTGGGCCACTCCGGCAGTACGCTCAGGATATGGCGAAGGTAGGCTTCCGGATCGATACCATTCAGCCTGCACGTCCCGATCAGTCCGTACAGCAGGGCTCCGCGCTCACCACCGTGGTCGCTGCCGAAGAAGATAAAATTCTTTTTCCCAAGACAGACGGCACGAAGGGCTCGTTCGGCAGCGTTGTTATCAGGCTCTGCCAGGCCATCTTCACAGTAGTAGCACAGCGCATCCCACTGGTTCAGGACATAAGCGAACGCTTCGCCCAGACGGGACTTTTTCGACAGCGTCTCATTTTTTTCTACCAGCCATTCATGCAGCGATGCCAGCAGTGGTTTGCTTTGCGATTGTCTGGCTGCCAGACGCTCTTCTGTCGTGAGGCCGCGTATTTCTTCTTCTATCGCGTACAGCTCACCGATACGTTTCAGGGCTTCTTCCGCTGTCGCTGTGTGAGTGCTTATATAGACATCATGGATTTTTCGGCGGGCATGGGCCCAACATGCGGCTTCTGTCAGCGGCCCTCCTTCACGTTCCGGACTGAACAACCGATCGTAGCCTGCGAAGGCATCCGCCTGCAGCACACCATGATAGTGGCGAAGGTGTTGCTGAGGATGTTTTCCCTGCCGGTCTGGCGAGAAGGCGAACCATGCCGCTGGCGGATCTGATGAACCTGCGCTTCTGTCGTCACGTACATACGTCCAGATACGCCCGGTTTTCGTCTTCTTTCTGCCCGGTGCAAGCACCAGAACCGGAGTGTCATCCGTATGCAGTTTGTGGCAGTCCATCACGTAGTGGTAAAGGGCCTCATCCAGCGGGGCCATTAACCGGCAACATGCATCCACCCAGTTGGAGAGCAGAGCCCGGCTCAGATCCACGCCCTGACGGGCAAAGATTTCGCACTGGCGATACAGCGGCAGGTGTTCGCAGTATTTGGCCGTTAACACGCGGGCCAGCAGACCCGGCCCGGCGATACCCCGATCGATGGGACGTGATGGCGCAGGTGCTTCAACGATACAGTCACATCGGGTGCAGGCCTTTTTCACCCTGACCGTGCGGATCACTTTCAGGGCGCTGGAGACCAGTTCCAGCTGCTCCACGCTGACTTCGCTGAGGTACGCCATACTGCTGCCGCATTCCGGACAGCTGGTTTCCGCAGGATCCAGCCGATGTATCTCGCGGGGAAGATGTGCTGGTAACGGGCGACGATGGCGGGACTGACGCAACTGGCGAGGTACCTGCGGATCGTCTTCCCGTCCGTTGTAGCGATCGCTTTGCTGCTCCTGCTGTTTCAGCAGGGCTTCGGCTTCTTCAACCTGTCGGCGAAGTTTTTCGGAGCGGGTACCGAACAACATTCGACGCAGTTTTTCTATCTGTGCCCGCAGATGCTCTATCTCGCGCTCTTCGTTCTCTATTTTCTCTTCTGCGCGGGCCAGTGCAGAACGCAGGAACGACTCAGTCTCTGCAACGAGACTGAGCTGACTGTCTTTCTGGCGAAGCGCGTCTTCCAGCGCAGCGATACGGGCGAGATAGTCGTGATTCATAACCGCTTTTATAATGCGGTTATGATTTTTTTACAACATTGTCAGTGAGTTAAGGCGGGATATTTTTGGCTGGCGCCAGTCCAGCTTATCAAGGAGCATGGCAAGTTGTGAGCGGGTGATCGCGATTTTGCCGTCGCGTACAGCAGGCCAGACGAACTGTCCCTCTTCCAGGCGTTTGATAAACAGGCACAGACCATCAGCATCAGCCCAAAGTATTTTCACGGTATCGCCACGGCGTCCCCGGAAGATAAACAGATGGCCGGAGAAGGGATCCTCATCCAGAACGTGGTGTATCTGTTCGCCCAGCCCGTTGAAGGATTTACGCATATCCGTGGCCCCGGCGACCAGCCAGATGCGGGTGCCTGACGGGAGGGATATCATGGTGTCCTCCCGGTCAATTCGCGGATCAGCACAGTCAGCAACTCTGACGACGGGTTCTCCAGCGTCATTTTGCCGTGGCGGAACTCAACATGACAGGAAGTGGCGCTGGCGTGAGCGGAGGAGAACGTACACAGAGTGTCATTCTCTGCTGCGGGCAACGGGTCGTTGATAACGTCGACGGACAACAGAGTCGGAGAAGCCGGAAGAGATTGAGGTACCACCGGCCCCACGATAGTTGCAGGCATTCGACGAGAGATTCGCCCCTCTCTCTGCCAGAGGCGTAGCCACTTAAAAATGAGATTATTATCAACGCCATGTTCCCGCGCCAGTTGTGCGACGTTGGCATCTGGTCGTGAAGCCAGTTCGACCATCCGAAGTTTGAAGTCACTGGAATAGACGGTACGCGATTCAGTTCGCCAGTTGGCAGCATTTTCCATAAACAGAGCTCCTTCTAAATTAGACGGAGCTCTAAGCTAGCGATCCCGGGACTGGAATCACAGGCGGCAGTGACTTGACGCTTACGCCGAATTAGCCCATTTGTGTTCTCATTTGTTCCCCGCTGCCAAGGACTCTGAGGATCGCAGAAGTAAACTTTAACGCCGGTGCTGACAGTAAATTCTAGATGTCTGGCCAGTTCCATTCCTCTGTCCCATGTCAGTGATTTTCTGAGTTCTGACGGTAAACTCAGGAATTTGTCGGTAAGAGCCTGATTTACTGAGACAGAATCTTTGCCCCTGAGTCTAAGGATGATCGTATAACGTGATTTTCGGTCTACAAGTGTGGCTATATGAGAGTTTTTTGTACCTGAGACTAAATCGCCCTCCCAATGCCCCAGAGAGCGTCTGTTATCGATATTTCGGGAACGTTCGTGAATTGGTGTTCCGTTCACTATGTTAATCGTACCTCTTTCGCCTTTGCGGGTATGACGCCTGCCATGGCGAAGGCTATGCGACCGTCGCAGATGCTGTATATTCAGGTGGTGTAGCGCTTCACGGCTACGAAAGTACAGCGTTTTATAAATTGTCTCAGGTGATATTCGCAGCGTTTTTTGACGTGGTTTTGTTCGCCTTAACCATCCTGATATTTGCTCTGGAGACCATTTCATCTCCAGCTTTTCCAGAACAAGCTTTCGCAATGGTAAATTTTGATCCAGTAAGCACGGTTTTGGCCTTTTCGCCATTCTGTTGGCTCGGTTATTAGCATCAACAGCTTTGTAATAGCGTCTGCCCCGATTACGCTGAACTTCACGTGAGATCGTCGAAGGACTGCGATTCAGCGCGGCTTTGTTGAATAAATAAGATTTCGTGCGAACGACCCTGTAGCTGGCTGGATTTTCAGGCAATACGCACGCTTTCTGGCATCCCAGCCTTTGTCATCCTGTTCAACGCACGCACCATGGCCATAGCTTCCGCTACCTGACCATCGTAGTCACGCAGCGTCAGTGAACCTCCCAACAACTGCTTCATTCTGTACATTGCCGTTTCCGCTATCGAGCGACGGTTATATTCCGTTGTCCATTTCCACCGTGCATTGCTTCCGCTCAGCCGCTGATTAGCAACGGCACGGTTGCGGTCTGCGTACTCACCGGGCCAGTAACCTGCACCTTTTCGGGGCGGGATAAGCGCGCTGATTTTCTTACGCCGCAGTTCATCGTGACAGAGCCGGGTGTCGTAAGCCCCGTCTGCCGCGGCTGCCCTGATTTTTCTGTGAGTCTGCCGGATAAGGCCCGGGAAGGCTTCTGAGTCCGTGACGTTATTCAGCGACAGGTCTGCACAGACAACTTCATGTGTGTTGCTGTCAACAGCAAGATGCAACTTTCGCCAGATACGACGGCGCTCTTTGCCGTGCTTTCTGACTTTCCATTCGCCTTCACCAAAGACCTTCAGCCCGGTGGAATCAATCACCAGGTGTGCGATTTCACCCCGGGTGGGCGTTTTGAAACTGACATTAACCGACTTTGCCCGCTTACTGACACTGGTGTAATCCGGGCAGCGCAACGGAACGTTCATCAGGGCAAAAATGGAATCAATAAAACCCTGCGCAGCCCGCAGGGTCAGCCGGAATACGCGTTTAATCACCAGAACGGTGTGATGGCGAGATCAGAATAGCGCTGGGGCCTTCCTCGTGATGAAGGCGTTGCCGACTCATACCAGGCCTGAATCGCCTCATCATCCAGCCAGAAAGTGAGGGAGCCACGGTTGATGAGAGCTTTGTTGTAGGTGGACCAGTTGGTGATTCTGAACTTTTGCTTTGCCACGGAATGGTCTGTGTTGTCGGGATGACCTGCCCCCACGATTAGATACAACACTCAGTTAGTAACGTCGGAATCTTCATTCTCAGAATGACCCTTTCTCCAGCCCGCTGCAAATTCAGACGGTGTCTGATAATTCAGCGTGGAGTGCGGGCGGCATTCGTTATAATCCTGCCGCCAGTCATTAATAATTTTCCTGGCATGAACGATATCGCTGAACCAGTGCTCATTCAAACATTCATCGCGAAATCGTCCGTTAAAGCTCTCAATAAATCCGTTCTGCGTTGGCTTGCCCGGCTGGATTAAGCGCAACTCAACACCATGCTCAAAGGCCCATTGATCCAGTGCACGGCAAGTGAACTCCGGCCCTGGTCAGTTCTTATCGTCGCCGGATAGCCTCGAAACAGTGCAATGCTGTCCAGAATACGCGTGACCTGAACGCCTGAAATCCCAAAGGCAACAGTGACCGTCAGGCATTCCTTTGTGAAATCATCGACGCAGGTAAGACACTTGATCCTGCGACCGGTGGAAAGTGCGTCCATGACGAAATCCATCGACCAGGTCAGATTGGGCGCCGCCGGACGGAGCAGCGGCAGACGTTCTGTTGCCAGCCCTTTACGACGTCTTCTGCGTTTTACGCCCAGGCCACTGAGGTGATAAAGCCGGTACACGCGCTTATGATTAACATGAAGCCCTTCACGGCGCAGCAACTGCCAAATACGACGGTAGCCAAAACGCCTGCGCTCCAGTGCCAGCTCAGTGATGCGCCCTGATAAATGCGCATCAGCAGCCGGACGGTGAGCCTCATAGCGGCAGGTCGACAGGGATAAACCTGTAAGCCTGCAGGCACGACGTTGCGACAGACCGGTCGCATCACACATCAACATCACGGCTTCCCGCTTCTGGTCTGTCGTCAGTACTTTCGCCCAAGAGCCACCTGAAGCGCCTCTTTATCCAGCATGGCTTCGGCAAGCAGCTTCTTGAGTCTGGCGTTCTCTTCCTCAAGCGACTTCAGGCGCTTAACTTCAGGCACCGCCATACCGCCATACTTCTTACGCCAGGTGTAAAACGTGGCATCGGAAATGGCATGCTTGCGGCAGAGTTCACGGGCGGGTACCCCAGCTTCGGCTTCGCGGAGAATACTGATGATCTGTTCGTCGGAAAAACGCTTCTTCATGGGGATGTCCTCATGTGGCTTATGAAGACATTACTAACATCGGGGTGTACTAATCAACGGGGAGCAGGTCAGAGTCAATAGCCGATTTAGGTCACAGCACTCAATCTGTAATGTTTCCAGCACTACATTAGTCAGCCTTGTAACAAGCAGCAGGTAACACCTGTCGCAACTTACTGCGGTGGTATAGCTGATGCCTTCCATTCAACATGCAATCAATGTTCAGCAATCTGCAGCAAGATGTTGTTTGATATAGCTGTCCATATATCGGTTACGCTGACTTTAAATATATCTTTAATTTTTATTTATTTGGTTTGATTGGCTGGGTTTTTAATTAATGTTTGAATTTATATTCCAATCTTGATCTGTTTGTAAGATTTAAATACTAGTAAATGCTGCGTGGGTAGCAACCTGAATCTTACCATTTTTACTTTAATGGCAGGTCTCATTTGATCATTTTGCATGATCAACTTAGGCGGTTTTATCGGAGCATCTTACAAAGACTACACCATCAATCGTTTCCTCCCCTCTAGTTCGCAACTGAAGTGAATTGTCAAGACAATTTCTAGAGCGATCTTTTGCCTGCACTTTGTGGCCCTATACAGCCAGTATCTTGCGAAAGGGCGGCACATCAGGAGAACAGTGTGGAAAGAAGTGAAAACAATGACATGCAACTTGTAGATATGAAGTGGATCGCAGCAACGCTGAAAGTCACTGATAAATGGATTTATAAGCAAATTCAGGACGGAGAATTTATGAAGCCAATAAAACTTGGCAGAAGTTCTCGTTGGAGGCTAAGTGACATACACGAATGGTTGGAAAACCGCGTGAAGTGAACATGGACGGTATGTAATGGCAATATGTTGCAGAAAAGGGTGCAAAGAGAATATAGCATCTATTAGCTATGAATATGGTGTCAGGCTTTGTTATATCCACTTTAATAGACGGAAGGAATTGAGCCGAAAAAGGAATGTAAAGAAAGACATTCGCTGTAAAGTTTGTGGTGCTAATTTCTCTGAAACGAGAAATAATAAATTTTGCTCAAATAAATGCAAAGGGATTGGTATGAGAACCCTTAAGGATTCTGATAAAACTGAAATCCATAATCACTCGTACTGGCTTAACACAGAGGGGTTTATTAAAAACAATCCATTGCAATTGAATTCAATTAACGGTCTTGAGGATATCGCCAACATCATTTCACTATACCGAATTAAATCCCGATTACAGATTCCATGTAGCCATTTTTTGAAAAAGAAAATACGAGGCAACTGCAAAAAAAATGAACACAAACTAACTCCATTTATTAAGCTGGATTTAAGTCATAAGTATCCAAATTCAAAAGGAGGGATGAATGTACCAGAGAACATTATGATTGCACCTTCATTTATAAACAAAATGAATAAAGATAAAATCCCTGAAAATGATGCTTTTGAGATGTTTAATGGTCATTCTCTAAGTAAGAAAAGGAAGGATATGCCGCATAGTCTCATCAATTCTATCGTTAGAAATTATTCAGACGATGAAGTTAATGCATTGTTTTGTAAAATTGGCAAGCTGCCAAGAATAAAAAATGGACAAAGCAGATATTTAAATGCTGACGCAGTTTTCAACCAGGTTTTTATTTTTGATCTATTGAATGCGGAACTGATTCGCTTAAAAGAAAGAACCATCCTTTATTGTCTGAAATACATATGTAAGCTTTTTCGAAACAAAATAATTAAGTTTAAAGGTAAGCGTGTCACTTTTATTACCTGCTACTTTGATATGATTGCACTTGCTTTCTTTCATGCTTATTTGCGAGGCGATCCTGAACGCTTTTTATCCAGAATTAAGAGGTTCGTGTGGGTAATGGAAAATGGGAAGAAAACAATGTTAAGGGTACGTGCGCTTTTTTCTTCACTATCTCTGTTTAGGCGGTATTGTAAAAAACACCTGTCAATATCTGTTAGCGATCCTGCGTCTGCTAAAGAGAGTATATTAGACATTTATGCGAAGTTTTTTGCGGTTAAACCCTCCTACATTTCCGATGAGGGCTATCCGAGGTGGATTCGCAAATGCTAGTGAGGTGTGAATTCATTATTATCAAGTTCATCGCTAAGTATATCCATGAAATAATCGATCGCGTTCTTGATATTACGCAACTCAGTGCCTGAGGAATTAAGTGAGTTGTTTATTTCAGTGTTTTTTAAGATTACGCCTTTAGCTGCGCTCAATATTAAAGCATCGATGATAACGAATGTGTCAAGTGTGAGCAATTTCCTTTTTATTGTTTCAAAACTCAGCCAATTATCTATATCATTTTGCACTTGTTTTGGATATGACTGCCTTTCGAGTTTGATGATGCCTGCAATTTGGCTGGAGAGAATATAATCAGAGTAACGAAGATCAATTGTAATCCATAAATTAGATAAAGAGGCCATTTCAGTTGAGTAAGGATAATTATCTGGAATGATTTGGCTGGTCAGATGATTGATTTTATTAAAAACAGAGCTTAACTCAGGATTGGCGCTTCGGGCATTAGGGTAATCATTAGGAGTGAAGGGGAAGCATGCATGGCATGCTTCAAGAAAACGCATGTGCTCCTTTATACTGGGATGTGCATTTCTGGATTCATTAAAAATCCTTTCAAAGGTAAGTTTTTGCACAGCCTGTCTGGGGTTTTGTTTCCAGATAATTAAATCCACATTGTCTTGCTTTAAAATATCAAGGTTTTCGATGCGTGTTGACAACGTTTTTAACTTTTCCTTATTTGAATCGTTTTGCATGAATTTGTTTCGCAGAGTTCTCTTTTGGCTGTCAGAAAGCTTTTTATTATCAAAATCCATGCTGTTTATTTCCATGCGTTTGATTGCTCTTTCACAGTTAAAGAATAACTCTCTGCAGTAGAATGCATTCATTAACTCTTCTTTTTTATAGGTTGATATACGCCTGGAGTATAGTGCTTTGTTCTTTTTAATGAATTCCAGAACTTCTTTTTTTGCTTTTTCTTGATTGTGACTTTTCATTTTTTTATTCACGATTTAAATTTTCTTTAAATATATATCACCAGATTGACAGAGGCAAGCGATGCTTTCTTAATCAATTGATAAGGTGACATAATGAAATGCAATAAAGAATTAAATCAGCTGTATTCGCCACTTAGTCTGCTGCCCAGCAATGTTGCAGAGGAAGTCACTAAACGTCTGCACGACATTATTCATTACCAGCCCATCATCGGCATAATGGGAAAGACTGGTGCTGGGAAGTCGAGTTTGTGTAACGCACTGTTTCGCAGCACGGTCTCGGCCGTCAGTCATACCACTGCGTGTACCCGTGAGCCACAGCGTTTTACGCTGCAGGCAGGTGAACGCCAGGTGACGCTGATTGATCTGCCCGGGGTGGGCGAAAGCCCGGAGCGGGATGAAGAGTATCAGGCACTGTATCAACGTATCTGGCCGGAGCTGGACCTGGTGCTCTGGCTGATTAAAGCCGATGACCGGGCACTGACCCCCGACTGTGATTTTTATTTTCGGATGCTGTCACCAGGCAGTGCTGGGAGGGATAAGGTGCTTTTTGTCCTGACCCAAGCCGATAAAATCGAGCCTTCCCGTGAATGGAGCGGCTTTCTTAATCAACCTTCAGAGCAACAGTTAAAACACCTGAAGGAAAAGCAGCGCGCGGTGTGCTCGTTATTCAACCACCCGGCACTCCCGGTGATCACCGTATCAGCAGCCACTGGCTGGCATCTGCCTGAGCTGGTGGAGGTGCTGTTTCGCTCACTGCCTGCCCGCGCCAGCAGTGCCGTCAGTTCGGTCATCAGACCACAATACCGCACGCAAAAAATTGAGGCGCAGGCGCAACAGGATTTTGGCGATACGGTCAGCGACGTGATGACACACACCCTGTCGGAGCTGTCCCTTCCCTCCGCAGTGAATGCGGTGGTCAGTACCGTGATTAGTGCGGTGGTCTCTGTTGCCCGCAGTGTCTGGCGGTTTTTCTTCTGACGGCTGAAATGCCGTTATCCCGTGAGCAAATGCACCACTATGTGTGCACCTTGCATTCGCTCTCCGTTTGCCGGACACACCCTGTCCATTTTAGGTGTGGTGTATCCGGTTAAAAAACAGACTGAATACAGTCAGTGCCGCAGCCCGTACGGTACTGACGGGTGATAAAAATATTTTTCGCCCTGTCCATACCCTGACCCTCCCCCTGTTTACAGTAATCACATCTTTTTCAATACGTTCATCACGATGGAGAACATGCCATGTCACAGACTGAGCACCGCTATGACCGACTGGCGGTCAGACTGTCTCTCATTATCAGTCGTCTGCTGGCAGGCGAAACACTGAGCGTGAAGACACTGGCAGTCGAGTTTGGTGTCTCGGTACGCACCCTGCGCCGCGATTTTCGTGAGCGGCTGATATATCTGAACCTTGAGTACCGTCATGGGCACTGCCGATTGTTGTCAGATCCCGGTATGGCACAGCGTGCCCCGGGAACCCTGTGCTTTATGCGCAATGTTGGGCTTCAGCAGGTGTTTCCAGAAACGGACCTTCGCTTGGTAAACACGCTAACGGACAGTGAGGATATCTCATCCTGTCTGGTCTGGCAGGAGGACGCCGAAAGCGCCCCCGTCCGCCCCGGTCTCTTTTCCCGACTGGTCGATACCATCATTCAGCAGCAGTGCATCCGGGAACTGGCTGACGGTGTGCGGGCTGAACACCTGGCACCGTACCGGCTTATTTTCCTTGAGGGAGCGTTGTATCTGGTCGGTGAGCAGCACGGAAGGAGCGTTGTTCTGCCGCTGTCCGGGATCACCGCCATCACCGTCCTGAGTGAGGGCTTCGAGCGTCGTGATACGGTATGTCAACTCACCCGTCAGGTGGCCTTCATCCGGGCGCTGCCTCATTTCCCGGTCATGCACGACGTGATGGCTGCATCCCATTCTGCGCCACCTTTAACAGAGGAGAAGAGCCCTGCTGCAACTAACACGACGGGGTGACCATCAGGCCATCCCTTTCATTGTTGTCTATTACCTACTTAATAAGGAAACACCGTATGCATCCGCGTTATCGTCGCATGATTGCCAGCGCCCTGGCCCTCAGCAGTGTCAGTCTTTTTATCCCCACCGTAGCCCAGGCTGGATACAGTGATTACGAGGCATTCCGTCTGGTCAGAACGGAGAACAGCGCCGCGGGCGGGGCACAGAAAATCTGCACGTATCAGAGTATGGTCACCCGAAAATATGTCCAGTTGGACATGCCCTATACCTGCCAAGGCATGATGTTTCGCAACCGGAACGACGGGCTGTTTTACGACAGAACAAACTAACTCACTGAGTTTATGGAAATTGCCATGTTTAAGGAGGGCTGCTATGCCTTTGAGCCTTTGTCTCAGCCTGTCAACCCTAGTGGGGCTGATTATCACGGTTGTTGATACCCGTATTGTCGGGTTCGGGTATTCAGCATGGGCCGCCGTGCTGCAGTGTGTCCTGCCGGGCCTGGGCGTCTGGCTGGGTAATCTCATCCGAAAATGGATCATGCCGGATGCGGTTTACGGAAGTACCGGTGCCGTCATTCAGGCCCGTCTGCTCTGGGCGGTATTGCCCCAGTTTATTGGCTGGTTCATCGGATTTATAGTCGCCATGAGCATACTGGGTATCCGGGCCTGAGCCTCCCGCGACAAACTCAACGACGGGTATTCCCCCTTCCGCACACTTTGCTGTTTAACCCCCTACCACGGCCTGCTCAGTTGAGCAGGCCGTTTTCGTTTGTTTTTTTCTCACAGGAGTCTCGCCATGACCCGATTAGCCAGCCGCTTTGGTGCGGTAAATCTTATTCGCCGTGACCGTCCGTTAACCCGTGAGGAGTTAATGCATTATGTACCAAGTGTGTTCAGCGAAGACAAGCATGAGTCCCGAAGTGATCGTTATACCTGTATTCCGACCATTACCCTTCTCGATAACCTTCAGCGCGAAGGCTTCCAGCCATTTTTTGCCTGCCAGACCCGGGTTCGGGACCAGAGCAAGCGAGAGCACACCAAACACATGCTGCGCCTGCGTCGCGAAGGCCAGATCACTGGCAAACAGGTCCCTGAAATCATCCTGCTTAACAGTCATGACGGCTCCAGCTCATACCAGATGCTGCCGGGGCTGTTTCGTGCAGTCTGCCAGAACGGGCTGATTTGCGGTGAGAGTTTTGGTGAGGTACGTGTGCCACATAAAGGCAATGTGGTGGAGAAAGTCATTGAAGGGGCTTACGAAGTACTGGGGATATTCGACCGTGTGGAGGAGAAGCGCGATGCCATGCAATCGCTTTTGTTACCGCCACCAGCACAGCAGGCACTGGCCAAAGCGGCGCTCACGTACCGCTTTCGCGAAGACCACCAGCCGGTGACGGAATCACAGATACTTTCCCCACGCCGCTGGCAGGATGAGAGTAACGACCTGTGGACCACCTACCAGCGCATTCAGGAGAATCTGATTAAGGGCGGTCTGCCGGGCAGAACGACCAAAGGCAAGCGAGCTCATACCCGTGCGGTAAAGGGGATTGACGGGGACGTGAAGCTCAACCGGGCGCTCTGGGTCATGGCGGAGAATATGCTGCACCTAGCGTCCTGACACGCTGACTATCCGGAGTCACCATGACTGAATCGTTAACCCTGCCTCCCGGTTCGTTCTCACGTCAGCAGGCCGAAACCCTTATCCGTCTGTACCGTAATATCACCATTGAAGACGACCAGGGCAGTCACTTCCGCCTGGTGGTTCGCGACACCGAAGGCCGGACGGTCTGGCGGGCATGGAACTTTGAACCGGATGCCGGTGAAGGTCTTAACGGCTACATCCGGCAGTATGGCATCCACAAAGACACCGTTACCCGCTGACCCCGAAGCATTTACCCGCGACATCTCACCTTCCCGAACACGCTTTGTTAACCCCATACGCCAGCCCTCGCCGCTGGCGTTTTTTATTGACGGAGACATATCCATGACAACGCAGACGCAGTACGACCTCGCACCCGCTAACCAACCCGAATTTGAACTGACCGTCACGCCAGTCCCCGATGAACAGCGTATCGATTTCTGGCCGCAACACTTCGGCAGCATACCGCAGTGGCTAACCTTGGAGCCGCATATCTTCGCCTGGATGGACCGCTTCTGTACGACCTACGGCGGTGGTATCTGGTCGTTCCACACCCTGAGCAACAGCGGGGCATTTATGGCCCCCGAGTATGACAGTGACGATAAATGGCATCTGTTTAACTGTCTGAATGGCAACGATGCAGATATGAGTGCAGAAGCCGCCGGTATCGCGGTCTGCCTGATTGAATACAGCCACCATGCCTGTCGCACCGAATGCGATGCAATGACCGCACACTTCTACCGCCTGCGGGACTACGCCCTGCAGCATCCTGAAGCCCACGCCATTCTGCGTATCATCGACTGACCGGAGGAACAACGAATGAAACAGCTTTCCTTTTTACCCGGCGAGATGACGCCACACGACCGGCGTCTCATCCAGCGGGCGCTCAGGGCGCTGGACCGGCACCTGCATGAGCCCGGCGTGGCCTTCACCTCCACCCATGCTGTCCGTGAATGGCTGCGACTGCATATGGCCGCACTTGAGCGGGAAGCGTTCCGGGTGCTGTATCTGGACAACCAGAATCAGTTGATTGCCCATGAAACGCTCTTCACCGGCACGATTAACCGCACTGAAGTCCATCCCCGGGAAGTGGTCAAACGTGCTCTGCATTTCAACGCGGCGGCGGTGATACTGGCGCATAACCATCCTTCCGGTGAGACAACACCCAGCCAGGCTGACAAAGCCCTCACGCAGCGACTGGTGCAGGTGCTTCAGCTGGTGGATATCCGCGTCCCTGACCACCTGATTGTTGGCGGCAGGCAAATCTATTCGTTCGCAGAACACGGTCTGTTGTGAGGTATGACATGAAAATTATCAGTAAACGCCGGGCAATGACGATATACCGCCAGCATCCTGAGTCCCGGATCTTTCGCTACAGCAGCGGAAAATATCAGTGGCACGGCAGCGTCTGTCATTACACCGGCAGGGACGTTCCGGATATCACCGGAGTCCTCGCGGTATACGCCGAACGCCGCCAGGACCGCAACGGGCCTTATGCCTGCCTGATGAGTATTACCCTGAACTTACAATAAAAGGAGAGCCCCCATGACCCACATCATCTGGGGCCTGCAGCGGGCTATCACGCCGCGCCTGGGAGCCCGTCTGGTACAGGAGGGCAACCGGCTGCACTACCTGGCTGACCGGGCCAGCATCACCGGTATGTTCAGTGACGCCGAATGCCGGAAGCTGGATGACACATTCCCACACTTTATCCGCCAGATGGAATCGATGCTGACCACCGGTGAACTCAGCCCCCAACATGCCCACTGCGTCACCCTGTACCACAACGGTTTTACCTGTGAAGCCGACACCCTTGGCAGTTGCGGCTACGTATACATCGCCATTTATCCCACTCAGCGTTAATTACCTTCACGAGAGCAAACATGAAAACTTTACCTGCAACAACTCAGCGGGCAGCGAAGCCCTGCCTGTCACCCGTGGCTGTCTGGCAAATGTTACTGGCGCGTTTGCTGGAACAGCACTACGGTCTGACAATAAACGACACCCCATTCAGCGATGAAGTTGTTATACAGCAACATATCGATGCCGGTATCACCCTGTCAGATGCCGTGAATTTTCTGGTGGAAAAATACGAACTGGTCCGTATCGACAGGAAGGGATTTCGCTGGCAGGAACAATCCCCTTACCTTCGGGCTGTCGATATTCTGAGGGCAAGACAGGCAATAGGTCTTTTACGAGGATCTCATTGAGATATGGTAAGATGAAGTTTTCGAGTACGATATCTATTAAGCGGAATCGAACCAAAGACGGTTAGTTATTATTCAATGAATTCTGTCAAAATAACTTTTGGGGGCCTTATTGGGGGCCCCTTAACTTTATTAACAACAAATAAACCTTAACTATCAACAAATAAACCATACATATTCGAAGTCTGCAGGGGGACACCATGACGCGCTCTCAGCAAGCCCAGCACACCTCATAACCAACTAATTTTCAAAAATCGTTTCTCAGGTATAAATATTAACCAAAGATAACTTTATGAGACGTAACGATAAACCGGTACACGACGGGTCGTGCCCGTCAGATTTTCAAATACCCATGTTTCATCCGTTGCGATCCTCATTCCCGCTTTTCTCAGACGCGACACCTCGGCTGCAATTCGTTGGATGCCAAACCAAAAAAGCGCATCAAGCGCAGTAACGTCCAGCCCACTCAGCAACGCCCGCTTCAGACGTTCAGCTGGCAGCTTAATTTCTTTGGCAATTTGCAAAAAGGGTTCGGCCGTGTGTGTGGTCGGGCTAATCCGCCGTATGCGGGTAGACAGACGGTATTGATAATTATCAGGGACGTCATTGAGATCCGTTTTAACACTCCAGACACAACCGAAGCGTTTACCGTTAAAAATGACATTTTTCTGGCTGAGTTCCAGCTCGTTACGTATCCCGGCTATAAGCTGGGGTGTACGCACTAGCAGCAGACGAAAAGGGAGCTCGAAACTGGTCACGTAATCGACATTGAGCAAGGCAATACGTAAACGCTCTTCGGCACCGGCTTTGCTCTCCCTGCATTCGCTCAAAACATCATCCCACTGCTTTGTCAGTCGGGAAGGTTCATTCGCTTCTGTAAACCTGTACTTTTCAATCTGGTAATCGATTTGTTCAGTCACCCGGTTCTTCCTGTCAGTCACGTTTTAGCCGTTAAAACAGACTTTATCAGCACCCATAATTATGCTCCAGAAATGAAGTGATACATCTTTAATTTGTCGATAAAAACCACAAAATCAACCACCTTTCTCATTGCCGCTTTTTTAATCAAAAACGAGTAATAGCACATATCGTATAACGGTGCTACATTACGCCGCCCACCCAAATCAGCAGTGGCCAGGTAACGCCGTAAAGTTCGGTAAAGCCTGCAACCATCACCTTGAAGAACGGTCTTATCGGCACGTCGTATCGCACACTCTGCGCTACCTTTACAGGCTTCACATAGGTTTTACTATTTTGTCTCAATCCCAATTTCAACGTGCGTTTTTACACCCGCGTTACTGGTTTACATGGTTTGGTCTTGGCGTTCTTTGGCTGATGGTTCAGCTTCCCTACCCCGTACTGCGTTTGCTGGGGTCTAAACTGGGGAGTGCATCCCGCTATTTCCTGAAACGACGTGAATCCATCGCGCGTAAAAATATCGAGCTTTGCTTCCCACAGTACAATGCCGAAGAGCGCGAGAAACTCATCGCTGAAAACTTCAAATCTATCGGCATGGCACTGCTTGAAACCGGCATGGCCTGGTTCTGGCCGGATGAACGCGTCCGTAAGTGGTTTGATGTGGAAGGTCTGGATAACCTTAAACGTGCCCAGATTCAAAATCGTGGGGTGATGGTTGTCGGGGTTCACTTTATGTCGCTGGAGTTGGGTGGTCGTGTGATGGGGCTTTGCCAGCCAATGATGGCAACCTATCGTCCTCACAACAGCCCGCTGATGGAATGGGTACAGACGCGGGGTCGTATGCGTTCCAATAAGGCGATGATCAGCCGTAATAACCTGCGCGGTATGGTCGGTGCCCTGAAGAAAGGTGAAGCCGTCTGGTTTGCCCCCGATCAGGATTACGGTCGTAAGGGCAGCAGCTTTGCCCCCTTCTTTGCGGTTAAAGACGTTGCAACGACCAACGGTACATTTGTCATTTCGCGTCTGTCTGGTGCAGCCATGTTGACCGTGACGATGGTAAGGAAAGCAGATAAATCAGGCTATCGTCTGCATATCTCCCCTGAAATGGCTAACTATCCGGAAAACGAATGCGAAGCGGCAGCGTTCATCAATAAAATTATCGAAACCGAAATCATGCGTGCACCAGAGCAGTACCTCTGGATGCATCGCCGTTTCAAAACGCGTCCCCTTGGCGAAGCCTCGCTCTATATTTAAGCCCTTCATGAAGGTTAGTTTCGCCAGGAAACTAACCTTTTCAATCACCTGTAATCACTCTGGACAATTGTTTTTCTGCGCGTCGCTAAAAGTGAATTTATTGCACTCTGAAATCAAACTGTCGCCGTTCCACGACACTCGTAAGTAACGGAAATTATTTAAGAAAATCCCTCTTGCCACCCCTCATTTTTAAGCGTACATTAGCGCCGTCTGGCAACAGGAAAGCACAGAATTCTGAGCTGGAGTTGACGGCGTAACGGGAAAATCTCTTTTCCGTTTTGACCGGATTTCAGCTCTCTATAATCAGGTGGACTCTGTTTTTAATGCGTACCACAAGATACGCGGAGCGATGAAACGTGAAATATTTCTTTATGGGCATTTCGGTGATTGTTTTAGTCTGGGCCGGAACCTTTGCCCTGATGATCTAGTGAAGAACATGCAGTCAAAAAAACAGGAGCCATCGGCTCCTGTTTTTTATCTCATGACGACGCGGGATTTTCAGCAATATTTTTTGATGAAAGCAGCCCGTCAGCACGGAACATACTCTTAATGCCCCTCACTGCCTGACGAATACGGTCGCTGTTTTCAATCAGGGCGAATCGCACATGGGTGTCGCCATAGTCGCCAAAGCCAATGCCAGGTGACACACACACCTTTGCATCCTGCAGCAGCTTTTTGGCAAACTCCAGGGAACCCATCGCCGCATACGGTTCAGGAATTTTCGCCCAGACGTACATGGACGCTTTCGGCATTTCTACCATCCAGCCCGCTTCATGTAACCCTTTCACCAGCACATCGCGACGACGTTTATACTGGGCCGCAATCTCATGAACACACTGCTGATCGCCCTCAAGAGCCGCAATAGCCGCGACCTGTAGCGGCGTAAAAGTGCCGTAGTCGTGGTAACTCTTGATTCGCGCCAGTGCACTCACCAGCGTTTTGTTACCCACCATAAAGCCAATTCGCCAGCCTGCCATGTTGTAGCTTTTAGACAGGGTAAAGAACTCTACTGCCACATCGCGCGCGCCCGGAACCTGCATAATAGACGGGGCTTTCCAGCCGTCGTAGACGATGTCTGCATAGGCTAAATCATGAACCACCAGTACGTCATAACGCTTAGCCAGGGCTACAACTTTCTCGAAGAAATCAAGCTCCACACACTGCGCCGTTGGGTTCGACGGGAAACCAAGGATCATCATCTTCGGTTTCGGGTAACTTTCGCGAATCGCACGTTCCAGTTCGTTGAAGAAATCGACACCTTCCACCAGCGGCACAGAACGTACCTGCGCCCCGGCAATCACCGCACCATAGATATGGATCGGGTAGCTTGGATTCGGAACCAGGACCGTATCACCGTGATCCAGCGTCGCCAACATCAGGTGTGCCAGGCCCTCTTTCGAGCCAATGGTCACAATGGCTTCACTTTCAGGATCGATATCAACCTGGTAGCGATCCTGATACCAGCGCGAGATCGCGCGACGTAACCGAGGAATACCGCGAGACGTTGAGTAGCCGTGCGTATCAGGACGCTGGGCAACCGTGCAGAGTTTCTCAACAATATGCGGTGGAGTTGGGCCGTCAGGGTTCCCCATACTGAAATCAATGATGTCTTCGCCACGACGACGTGCAGCCATCTTCAGTTCAGCGGTGATATTGAAAACATAAGGGGGGAGACGATCGATGCGCGTAAAACGGCGTTCAGGACTGAATTCAGCCATAGATTCCTCAGATTAACGTTAGCGCCCGGACCGTCCGAGCGACGCTGCCACGCATGTGGCGTGCTTAGAAAATAACCTGAAAAAAATCATGCTGTCGAGAGGGAAATGAAAAAAAAGCGATCGCGCTAAAACCGGAACCCTGCTGTGTTAAAAAGCGGAAGCACCAAAGGGGAATTCGGCTGTCTGATAGCTGTTTTTTAACACAATGATATCAAAGCAGTTACCTGTCGATACGTCGATAATAAAAAATCGGGACATGTCAGCACACACCGGATAATCCCCTTTGTAAACTATGGTTTTTCCTCATTTGATAAACCTGACGGATAGCTGGTCAATACGCGCCAGGTTTTTTATCATGGTTCTTTCCCGTTACCCCAGGTCTACTCGTGCACGAAATATTCACTATGCTGTTGGCGGTTTTTGACCGGGCGGCATTAATGCTGATTTGCCTGTTCTTCCTTATTCGCATTCGCTTGTTTCGCGAGCTTTTGCATAAGTCTGCACACTCCCCCAAAGAGCTACTGGCTGTTACCGCCATCTTTTCACTGTTTGCGCTGTTCAGCACCTGGTCCGGCGTGCCGGTTGAGGGGTCGCTCGTTAACGTGCGGATTATTGCCGTCATGTCCGGCGGAATTTTGTTTGGCCCGTGGGTGGGCGTCATCACCGGCATGATTGCCGGCACCCATCGCTACCTGATTGATATTGGTGGCGTGACGGCTGTGCCGTGCTTTATCACCAGCATTATTGCCGGGGTACTTTCCGGGTGGATTAACCGCAAGATCCCGAAAAAGCAACGCTGGCGCGCCGGGATCATTGCGGGCATGGTGTGCGAAACGCTGACCATGATCCTGGTCGTGGTGTGGGCTCCCACCACCGCACTGGGGCTGGATATCGTCTCGAAAATTGGTATTCCAATGATCCTGGGCAGCGTCTGTATCGGTTTTATCGTGCTGCTGGTGCAAAGTGTCGAAGGGGAAAAGGAGGCAAGTGCTGCCCGTCAGGCCAAGCTGGCGCTCGATATTGCCAACAAAACCCTGCCGCTATTCCGCCACGTTAACGCGGAATCACTGCGTCAGGTCTGCGAGATTATCCGCCACGATATTCACGCTGATGCCGTCGCCATCACCAACATCGACCACGTGCTAGCCTATGTCGGTGTTGGGGAGCACAACTATCACGACAACGATGACACCATCAGCCCGACCACCAGACAGGCGATTAACTACGGCAAAATCATTATCAAAAACAATGATGAAGCCCACCGGACGCCGGAAATCCACTCCATGCTGGTGATCCCGTTATGGGAAAAAGGTGTCGTGACGGGCACGCTGAAAATTTATTACTGCCACGCGCATCAGATCACCTCCTCACTTCAGGAGATGGCCATCGGCCTGTCGCAGATTATCTCCACACAACTGGAAGTTTCCCGGGCGGAGCAACTGCGTGAAATGGCAAATAAGGCAGAGTTGCGCGCACTGCAGAGCAAAATCAATCCCCATTTCCTGTTTAACGCGCTGAACGCGATTTCCTCGTCCATTCGTCTTAATCCGGACACCGCGCGCCAGCTGATTTTTAACCTGTCCCGCTATCTGCGCTACAACATCGAGCTGAAAGATGACGAGCAGATCGACATCAAAAAAGAGCTGTACCAGATTAAAGACTACATCGCGATTGAGCAGGCACGCTTTGGCGACAAGCTCACGGTCATTTACGATATTGATGAAGAGGTCAACTGCGTGATCCCGAGCCTGCTAATCCAGCCGCTGGTCGAAAACGCGATTGTTCACGGTATTCAGCCCTGTAAAGGCAAAGGTGTCGTCACTATCAGCGTCACCGAAAGCGGCAACCGGGTGCGCATTGCCGTACGCGATACCGGCCACGGTATTGATCCCAAAGTTATTGAGCGCGTGGAATCTAACGAGATGCCCGGGAATAAAATCGGGCTGCTGAACGTGCACCATCGGGTCAAACTGCTCTACGGCGACGGGCTGCATATTCATCGCCTTGAACCGGGTACCGAAATCGCTTTTTACGTTCCGAATGAACGTTCATCCGTTCATGCGGCAACATCCCTGTTACCCCTGGTGGAGTGACCTATGAAAGTCATCATCGTAGAAGATGAAATTCTGGCTCAACAGGAGCTAACCTGGCTTATCAAAACCCACAGCCAGATGGAGATTGTGGGTACCTTTGACGATGGTCTGGATGTGCTGAAGTTTCTGCAGCACAACCGGGTCGACGCTATTTTTCTGGATATTAATATTCCGTCGCTGGATGGCGTATTGCTGGCGCAAAACATCAATCAGTTTGCCCATAAGCCGTTCATTGTTTTCGTCACCGCCTGGAAAGAGCACGCCGTGGAAGCCTTCGAACTGGAGGCATTTGACTATATTCTTAAGCCTTACCAGGAGTCGCGTATTATCAGCATGCTGCAAAAGCTGGAAGCCGCATGGCAGCAGCAGACTGCTCCCGCTAGCGCCACCCCCACGGTACGTGAAAATGACACCATTAATCTGGTCAAAGATGAACGTATCATTGTGACGCCAGTCAACGATATTTATTACGCCGAAGCGCATGAAAAGATGACGTTTGTCTATACGCGTCGAGAATCTTATGTGATGGCGATGAACATCACCGAGTTCTGCAGCAAGCTGCCTGCGGCACACTTTTTCCGCTGTCACCGTTCGTTCTGCGTGAATTTAAATAAGATCCGCGAGATCGAACCCTGGTTTAACAACACCTACATTTTGCGTCTGAAGGATCTGGATTTTCAGGTGCCGGTGAGCCGCAGCAAGGTGAAAGAGTTTCGTCAGTTGATGCATCTGTAAAGCGCCCCCTCACGCAGGAGAGGGCAATATCGTCAAAGGATTTGACCGAGAACCTGACGCAGATGGGCTCCCGAGCCAAGAAGACCAGGGTTATCGTGCACGATGAGGTAGACAGGGATGTCCTGCACGTAGCTTCTGAAACGCCCTTTATCTTCAAACCCACCGCGGAAACCAGAGGCTTTAAAGAAATCGAGGAAACGCGGCACGATCCCGCCCGCAATATAAACACCACCGAATGTGCCCAACGTCAGTGCCAGGTTGCCGCCGAAACGACCCATGATCACGCAGAACAGCGACAGTGCACGGCGGCAGTCAATGCAGCTGTCCGCCAGCGCACGTTCGGTCACGTCTTTCGGCTGCAGGTTTTCCGGCAGTCGACCGTCCGATTTCACAATCGCACGGTACAGGTTGACCAGCCCGGGGCCGGAAAGGACGCGCTCAGCGGAGACGTGTCCAATCTCTGCGCGCAACTCTTCAAGGATAATGCCCTCTTCTTCGCTGTTTGGCGCAAAGTCAACATGCCCCCCCTCGCCCGGCAGGCTTACCCAGCGCTGAGCAACGTGCACCAGATGCGATACCCCCAGACCGGTTCCTGCGCCATAGACGGCTATCGGTTTGCCTTCGACTGGCTCCGCACCGCCAAACTGAATCAGATGCTCGGGCTTCAGCATAGGGATTGCCATCGAAACCGCAGTGAAATCATTGATGATTTCAAGATGCGCAAAACGGAGATTTTTTTTCATCTCCGCGATGGAAAATGCCCAGGTATGGTTTGTCATCGCAACCCAGTCACCCGTTATCGGGCAGGCAATGGCAATGCAGCCATCTTCGACGCTCACCTGACGCTCTTCCAAATAGACGCGGACAACGGCCTCAAGGCTTGGGTAATCCAGCCCTGAGTAGGTTTTCGCTTGAGAAATCTCCCCCGTGTTTACATCGCAGAGAGCAAGACGTGCGTTAGTCCCACCCACATCACCTACTAAAGCATACTTTGTCATTCTTCTACTGCTCCGCTAAAGTCAGAATAAATCTTTGGGACACTGTAAATTCAAGGCTGGATAACAACAACGACCTGAAGGCAGCTACCCCAGGATTGTCGATCTTCGTCACAGAATAACTTTACCGTTTCAGCACCTTTTGCACTATTGCCATAAAGCTGATTGTGCAAAGTAACGTAATACCGTTTTGTACAAGGAAATCATCATGCTCCACCCGCGAGCCAGAACCATGCTCCTGCTGGCAATTCCGGCGTTAATTATTGGCGTTGCCTCAAGTCTGGTGCTCATTGTCGTGATGAAAGTCGCGTCGGTGCTGCAAACGATGTTATGGGCAGCGCTTCCTGCAAAGCTGGGGGTCAACGTTGATTCTCCTGCATGGGTTATTTTGATGCTGACGTTAACCGGTATTGCGGTGGGGCTGGTGATCCGTTTCAGTCCCGGACATGCCGGGCCCGACCCGGCGCAGGAACCCTTGATCGGTGCTCCGGTTCCCCCTTCGGCGCTGCCGGGGTTGATCATCGCGTTGATTCTGGGTCTGGCGGGCGGCGTCAGTCTTGGGCCGGAACATCCGATCATGGCGGTTAACATCGGACTGGCGGTTTTCCTCGGTGCACGCATTTTGCCCCGTGTTGGCGCACTGGACTGGACTATCCTTGCCTCCGCAGGCACCATCGGAGCGCTTTTTGGCACGCCCGTTGCCGCCGCGCTGATCTTTTCGCAGACGCTCAGCAGCAACAACGATGTCCCGCTGTGGGATAAACTCTTTGCGCCGCTGATGGCCGCTGCTGCCGGCGCATTGACGACCAGCCTGTTTTTCCATCCCCATTTTTCACTCACCCTTCCCCACTATGGCCAGATGCAGATAGCCGATATCTTCAGCGGTGCCATCGTCGCCGCCATCGCCATTGCGCTGGGAATGGTGGCGGTATGGTGTCTTCCGCGTCTTCACCGGCTGATGCATAAGCTTAAGCACCCGGTATTCATTCTGGGAGTGGGTGGTTTCATTCTTGGTATTTTAGGGGCCATCGGCGGGGCGGTGACGTTGTTCAAAGGTCTGGATGAGATGCAGCAACTGGCCTTCAGCCAGGTGTTTAGCGTTTCAGATTATCTGCTGTTTGCGGTGATCAAACTGGCGGCGCTGGTAGTGGCTTCAGCCTGTGGTTTTCGCGGCGGGCGTATTTTCCCGGCGGTGTTTGTCGGTGTGGCGCTGGGGCTGATGCTGCACGGGCATGTGGATGCCGTCCCGGCGGCCATTACCGTATCCTGTTCGATTCTGGGGCTGGTTCTGGTGGTCACGCGCGATGCGTGGTTAAGTTTATTTATGGCGGCAGTCGTCGTGCCGGATTCGACGCTTTTCCCTCTGCTCTGCATCGTGATGTTGCCCGCCTGGCTCCTGCTGGCGGGCAAACCCATGATGATGGCATGGCGTAACGATAAGTAATCAGGCGCTATTACGCGCTTCCAGCGCTTTAGTAATGGCCCCCAGCAGCGGCGGGATGTCTGCTTTCGGCAGCATCACCTCAATCAGCGAGAGCCGCTCATGGTGGGCCACTTTTTCAAGCACGTCCACCAGCTGTTCCGCTTCACTGACCCGCCAGCACTGAGCCTGAGGATCAAGGCTCAGTGCCTGTGGTATTTGCGTCCAGTTCCACAACGCAATGTCGTTGTACCGCTGTTCCGGCCCGTGGATCGCTCGTTCAACCGTGTACCCTTCGTTGTTAAGCACAAGGATGATGGGGTGCTGTTTATCACGCAACATCGATCCAAGCTCCTGAATAGTCAGCTGAGCCGCACCATCCCCTGTCAGGACAATTACGCGCCGATTCGGACATGCCGTTTGCGCACCGAATGCTGCCGCCAGCGTATAACCAATCGACCCCCACAGCGGCTGGACGATAAAATTCACGTCTGCCGGTAGTCTAAGGTCAATCGCGCCGAAGGCCGAGGTGCCCTGATCCGCAAGAATGATATCTCCCGGGCGAATGAACGTTTGCAACGTTCGCCAGAAATTGTCCTGGGTAAGTGAGCCATCTGGCTGCGGGTAGGCCATTGCACCATGAGAAGACGGTACAGGCTTATCGTGCACGTGCTGTTTGCACAGCTCCACCAGCGTCTCAATCGCCTGAAGCATCGGAATACCGGTAAACCAGATATCGCCGACGCGAGCGGCATGAGGCTGGACTTCTATCGTTTGCGCCGGGGTTAACTGATGGGTGAACCCCGCCGTCAGGGTATCGGTAAAACGCGTGCCGATGCACAACACCGTGTCCGCCCCTTCAATCGCCTCTTTTACCGCGCCGGCGCTGGCTGAACCACTGTACGTGCCGTAAAAACCAGTGTGACGTTCATCGAATATGCCTTTGCCCATCAGCATGGTGGCATGCGCCATCGGTACGTCCTTCACCCATTTTTGTAATGCATGTTTAAGGCCATGACGCAGGACCAGGAAATCCGCCAGGAGTGCAGTACGCTTGCTTCTGGCCAGCTTGCTCTCTGCAGCATCGCGAAACGCCTTCAGGCACGCACTATCGGCATGAGCATGCTTCAGGGTGAGAGCGTTTACAGGAGGTGTAGCCGCTTTTTTTGCCACATCGGCAGGCAACATCAGGTAGCCGGGACGGCGTTCACGGAGCATCGTGGTCAGCACCCGGTCTATCTCATAACAGGCATTTTGTTCGGTCAGGATCGCCTGTGCGACAGTGATCGGTTCGCTCATATGGTAAAAATGACGAAACTCGCCATCACCCAATGTATGATGCAGCAACTCCCCTCTTTGCTGTGACGCCGTACCCGGCGCCCCCACAATATGTAGTACCGGCACGTGCTCAGCATAGCTGCCAGCGATACCGTTCATGGCACTTAATTCTCCAACGCCGAATGTCGTCAGCAGCGCGGCAAAACCCTTACATCGGGCGTATCCGTCAGCGGCATAAGATGCATTTAACTCGTTGGCACAGCCCACCCAACAGATATCCGGGCTGTCTATCACATGGTCGAGAAACTGCAGGTTATAGTCGCCCGGCACGCCAAACAGATGATCGGCTCCACAATCTGTAAGACGGTCCAGCAGGTAATCGGCGACGCAGTATGGGGTACGCATGACAGGTATCCTTCTTATGTTGACCTCACTTTGAGTATTAAAGAAGCGTGATGGCTGTCCAGAATTGGCAGCAAGAAGAGCATGGAAAGAATGCTTTACAAAAATGGCTGCGTTATTCTCCTTTTCTTCACGGTAGTGTAAACGCATACACTGATTTTTCTTTTCAGCGCCAGAGGTCATGAGAATGGGTTATCAGCCGGACAAAAATCGTTATCAGACAATGCAGTACCGTCGCTGTGGACAGAGTGGCCTGAAATTGCCAGCCATCTCCCTTGGGCTTTGGCATAACTTCGGTGACGCCACGCTTATCGAAAACAGCCGTCAACTTTTACAGCGCGCCTTCGATCTGGGCATCACACATTTCGACCTTGCTAATAACTATGGCCCGCCCCCGGGATCGGCTGAACGTAATTTCGGACGTATTTTGCAGGAGGAATTCCTGCCATGGCGCGACGAATTGATCATCTCAACCAAAGCGGGCTATACCATGTGGGAAGGCCCTTACGGTGACTGGGGGTCACGCAAATATCTGCTGGCAAGCCTGGATCAAAGCCTGAAACGCATGGGACTGGAGTATGTTGATATCTTCTACCATCATCGTCCTGACCCACACACGCCGCTGCAGGAAACAATGAAAGCGCTTGACCATGTCGTGCGTCAGGGAAAAGCGCTGTATGTCGGGTTATCCAACTATCCCGCTGAACTGGCTCGTAAAGCAATAGATATCCTTGAAGACCTTGGTACGCCCTGCCTGATCCACCAGCCGAAATACTCTATGTTTGAACGCGCGCCGGAAGAGGGTTTGCTGGATGTACTGCTGGAAAAAGGGGTCGGGTGTATTCCCTTCTCGCCACTGGCAGGAGGTCAACTGACCAACCGCTATCTGAATGGTATACCTGCAGACTCACGTGCGGCGAGTGGCAGTCAGTTCCTTAACCCTGACCAGATCACTGAAGAGAAGCTGGTTAAGGTCAGAAAACTGAACGCCCTGGCGGAAAGCCGCAGCCAGAAGCTGTCCCAGATGGCGCTGGCATGGATCTTACGCCATGAATCGGTGACATCTGTACTTATTGGGGCAAGCAAGGCCGCCCAGATTGATGACGCCGTGGGCATGCTGGAAAACCGCCATTTTTCAGATGAAGAACTGAACATAATTGAAGGGATCCTTGGCAGTTCAAATTAATAGCGCTTTTAGCAAAAAGTGCTCTCATTCATGAATTCGGAGTTCAGGCGATGAAACGAGGCTTTACCAACTCGTAATATTGAGTTAACAGGCCCAACGAAGGCCCCGATCGTGAAGGAGAAAGAGTATGTTCAGGTCACTGATTCTTGCAGCGGTATTACTGGCTTCGGCCCCGCTGATCGCCACTGCGGGCGAAATCACCCTGTTGCCATCCGTAAAATTACAAATTGGCGATCGTGACGATTACGGCAGATACTGGGACGGTGGCTATTGGCGCGACCGTGACTACTGGCATCGTCATTATGAGTGGCGTGGAGATCGCTGGTGGAAACATGATAACGGCAGACACCGTGGCTGGTATAAAGATAATGCCTATGAGCGCGGTTACCGTGAAGGCTGGAACGATCGTGACGACCACCGTGGCGGCTGGGGTCGCGGTAAAGGTCACGGCCATGGCCATCATTAATGCAAAAAGGAGCCTCACGGCTCCTTTTTCTTAATTAAACCTTACAGACCTAACACTGTTCCAATCAACAACCACAGGTTCAGCGCCACCACCACCACGACTATGGCCCAGCCGGTTCTTTTCACCAGCGTTGTGTTGACCAGGTCGCCCATCAGGGTTTTATTGCTGGTAAAGATCAGTAGCGGCACCAGCGCCAGCGCGATACCAAAACTCAACAAAACCTGACTCATGACCAGGATCCTCGTTGGATCGAGCCCCATCAGAATCACGATAAATGACGGCAGCATCGTGACAGAGCGGCGCACCCACAGTGGAATATGGAAACGAACAAACCCCTGCATGACCACCTGCCCTGCCAGCGTCCCCACAACCGTAGATGAGAGACCAGCGGCCACCAGACTCAGACCAAATATCGTGGCAGCAGCATGGCTCAGTAACGGCTCCAGTGTGAGATAAGCCTGATCGAGATCGGCAATACCGGTGTGGCCGTTAAAGTGGAAAGCGGCCGCGGCAGTCGCCATCATCGCCAGATTCACAAAACCAGCAATTGTCATGGCGATAGCCACATCCCATTTGGTCGCAGAGTAACGCTCTTTACGCGTGCCGCCGTGGAGATGCTGAGTCAGCGAAGAGTGCAGATAAATGACATGCGGCATGATGGTCGCCCCCAGCACACCGGCGGCCAGAAATACGGCTTCAGAGGTTGGCAGACTTGGGATCACCATCCCTCTACCGAGCTGAGCCAGATTGGGTTGTGAGAAAATCAGCTCGACAATATAGGCCGCAGCGACAAACAACAGCAGACCGCCAATAACTTTCTCCAGCGGTTTTTGCCCCCGACGCTGTAACATCAAAATCAGGAAGGTGGCGATCCCGGTCAGTACCGCCCCCTGCAACAGCGACACGCCCAGAATCAATTTAAAGCCGATCGCCGCACCGATAAATTCAGCGAGATCGGTCGCCATGGCGATGATTTCGGCCTGAACCCAGTAGAGCCAGACCGCCGGGCGCGGGTAATGGTCACGAATTTGCTCAGCCAGGTTTTTACCTGTGGCAATCCCAAGCTTTGCGGAGAGCATCTGAATCAGCATCGCCATCAGGTTAGCCCAGACGACCACCCACAGCAGTTTATAGCCGAAGCTCGCCCCGGCCTGAATATTGGTCGCAAAATTGCCCGGATCGATATATCCAATGGCAGCAATGAACGCAGGTCCCATTAATGCGAACCGCAACTTGCGCGCTGCTCTGCCACTGCTACCCTCTACGCGACTGTTTGTCATTTCTGCCTCTGAAAATATAGCCTTTGCTATGTTTAATGCTATCAAAATGAGAATGATTATCAAGATCATTTGTGAAGTTTACAGTGATTTCTCTGATAGCTTTGGACGATAGACAGGCGGGTAAGCTGAGGGCGACCTGACAAAAACTGAAATCGCGCGCTCTTTTGTGAAGACTAGCACACAAACTTAACTTTTCACTCATTTACCTAACATAACAAAAATGTATTGTGGATCACTAATTTTGAGACTCGTCACAGGATGTAACTATAGTGTGCCCTTGATCTCGTTTTCTTTTCCTTCGTTACATAGAATGTGCAAGAAAATTAAACCTGCCTCAAATTTGGAGCAAATATGGACCGCGTCCTTCATTTTGTCCTGGCACTTGTTGTCGTTACTGCACTTGCATTGCTGGTCAGCACAGACCGCAAAAAAATTCGTATTCGTTATGTTGTCCAACTGCTGGTCATTGAAGTTTTACTCGCCTGGTTCTTCCTGAACTCCAACGTGGGGCTTGGCTTCGTAAAAGGCTTCTCCGAAATGTTCGAAAAACTGCTCGGGTTTGCCAACGAAGGGACAAACTTCGTCTTCGGTAAAATGAACGACGAAGGTCTGGCGTTCTTCTTCCTGAAGGTGCTGTGCCCAATCGTCTTCATCTCTGCGCTGATCGGTATTCTGCAGCACATCCGTGTTCTGCCGTTTATTATTCGTGGAATTGGTTTCCTGTTATCCAAAGTAAACGGTATGGGTAAGCTGGAATCATTCAACGCCGTCAGTTCCCTGATCCTTGGTCAGTCTGAGAACTTCATCGCGTATAAAGATATTCTCGGTAAGATGTCCCGCAACCGCATGTACACCATGGCGGCAACCGCAATGTCTACCGTTTCCATGTCTATCGTGGGCGCGTATATGACCATGCTGGAGCCAAAATACGTGGTTGCTGCACTGGTTCTGAACATGTTCAGCACCTTTATCGTTCTGTCACTGATCAACCCGTACCGCGTTGATGCCAGCGAAGAGAACATCCAGATGTCAAACCTGCACGAAGGTCAGAGCTTCTTCGAAATGCTGGGTGAGTACATTCTGGCAGGTTTCAAAGTGGCGATTATCGTTGCCGCCATGCTGATCGGCTTCATTGCCCTGATTTCTGGCCTGAACGCCCTGTTCGCTGCGGTTCTGGGCATCTCCTTCCAGGGTATTCTGGGCTACATCTTCTACCCTATTGCATGGGTGATGGGTGTTCCGGCTCACGAAGCACTGCAGGTGGGCAGTATTATGGCGACTAAACTGGTGTCTAACGAATTCGTTGCGATGATGGATCTGCAGAAGATTGCCAGCACCCTTTCTCCACGCGCGGAAGGCATTCTGTCCGTGTTCCTGGTTTCATTCGCTAACTTCTCATCCATCGGTATTATCGCCGGTGCGATTAAAGGTTTGAACGAAGAACAGGGTAACGTGGTTTCTCGCTTTGGCCTGAAACTGGTTTACGGCTCTACGCTGGTAAGCGTCCTGTCTGCTTCTATCGCAGCACTGGTACTGTAAGGTTTACTGTTAAAACACAAACCGGGAGCATGGCTCCCGGTTTTTTTATTCCCGCAATTCTTCCAGCGGTGTAGGTTTGCCTATCAGGTAGCCCTGCAGGTAATCCACGCCGAAGCTTAGCAGCATCTCGCGCTGAGCTGGTGTTTCCACATATTCAGCCACCACACACAGAGATTTTGTCTTCGCCAGATTACACATCGACTGGACGATCATCGCATCCATGTCGTCAGTACAAATATCTTTTACAAAGCAGCCATCAATCTTAATGATGTCTGCCTGCAGACGTCTGAGACGCTCATAGTTCGCGTAACCCGTACCAAAGTCATCAATGGCAATCCGGAAACCGTAATCCCGCAACTGTTGGATATTGTTGATACTGCTTCCTGAATTCGAAAAGGCCTGCTCCTCAGTGATTTCGATAATGACGGCCTGAGGGGCTATACCATACCGTTCGAAGAGGGCGCAAATCTCACTGGCCACCTCTTTTTGCATCAGCGTCAACGGCATCAGATTGACAGAAAAACGGGCACCGGCATGCGTCGCAGGGTGATCGCGCAGCCACACCAGTAACTTTTCCATTACACACATATCAAACCGATGACTGAGGTTGAATTGGGCAATCAACGGAATAAAGCGATCGGGAGTAATGATCTCCCCTTCGCTTTCCATCCGCGCCAGAATTTCGTAGTACCCACTCCCGTCAGCCTTCTGGATAGGCTGCGCGTATAAATGAAACTGGCCCGCGTCCAGGGCGTGTTTAATGCGCGCTAACATCAGAACACGTTCTGTCGTTTGTCCGGATACCGCTTCAAGACTATTCGTGAGCGCAAGAACGTTATGCGCGCCGCAGGATTGCTCTGCCAGCCAGCTCAGTTGCCCCAGCGTGTGGTGTAACTTTTCGCCGTTTTCGACCATCCCCCAGGACGCGCCAAATTCAATATCCAGCCCGGTGTTGTTCCAGTAAATCTTACGACTGTTCAGCCGATCAACCATATGCTGAAGGCGCTCAGCGGTTCCCGGGCCCAGCAATACCAGTACCAGCTCGCTGCCAGGTAACTGGAAGAGGGACTCATCTTTCTGCAGAAGTGGCTGAAGCGACGTGGCGATCGTTCGTTTGCAATGGACCCGCATGAGCATCCCGTAGTGGCGGCTCAAAAATTCCAGGTTATCCATACGCAGAATGCTAACTTTTGCATCAGGATGATTCTCAAGATAATCCTCCAGCGCACGAATATTGGGCAAACCCGTCAGCGGATCGGTCAGCGCCCGGCCCTGCCAGCCCCGTTTTAACCACTCGCTGCGCTGATAAATGCGCGACATGTAAAGCAAACAGATGGCGAAAGAGATAAGCACGGAGAGGATAAAGGAGAGCGAATGGCCCGATTCAACCCCATTGAGGAAGTTATAGTTGTAGGTCAACAGCAGGAGTGCAGATACGGCCCAGAGCAAAGAGATAAGCGCATAGGTCAGGCGACTTATCGCTAACGTAAAAAGAATAAAAATCAGCGGCATCAAATAGCCCGCAATGACGGGAGATTCAAAAGGTCCACATAAAATGACGAGAATGAAACTTAAAAACATCAGCCAGACAAAAATATATAATGAATTTTTGTGAAGAAACACAGGCTTCACGCTTCGCCGCCAGAACGTGATGGCATAGCGAGGATTAATTATCATTCTTAATGGGTAATAGAACATCATGGTAAAAATCAACGCCGCGCAGATCAGACTTTGAATATCCACCACATTGTAAATTACCGTTCCTTCGCCGAAGAAGGTTGAAATTGTCACCGGGAAATCAAACAAATAGCCTGCCATATACATCGACAGCTTAATACCTATTGGCACGATAAAACCGAGCCAGAATATACGTAAACCGATGTGCTTGTTAGGGATACTGTAACGCCAACGCTTACCCAGCATGAGGCGTAGCAGACCGCACGCTGCGAACAACGCGAAGGTCTGACAAAACAGTAAAACTGAATATTGTAGTGGCGCTAAATTAACATAAAATAAATTAGTGACAGTAAAACCTAACAAAACAGGAAGAATTGCCCTGCGTCCAAATAACAGAATTACCGCCAGCATAACGCTTAGCGGTAACCATGCTAAATAAACGTCATGACCATTAACAATTGCGCGCGGAGAGAGGAAACGGGAGAAAGGTACCGCAATCAGGCAAAGCGCCAGGGCAATCATAAATATCTTTACGTTATTGTAAGTTTTTCTATTCATTAAGCTGATGAGTATATTATCCGTTCGTATCATTGACCGGATGGATAATATGTTTATTAATTGCGCGAAGCAAGTTCAAGTCTAATTATGGACGGGTTTATTGCTTTCGATTGAGGTGAGGTACAGGAATATATCTATTTTTATAACAAAATGTAGTAGTGAGTGTTACAAGCGCATAAAAAAAGCCCTCGTCTTTTGACGAGGGCTTAAAATTTTGGTGGAGCTAAGCGGGATCGAACCGCTGACCTCTTGCATGCCATGCAAGCGCTCTCCCAGCTGAGCTATAGCCCCACATGTTACTTTACTGACCGCACTCTGTTGGGTTCAGAGTTTGGTGGAGCTAAGCGGGATCGAACCGCTGACCTCTTGCATGCCATGCAAGCGCTCTCCCAGCTGAGCTATAGCCCCATCGTAAAGCTGTCATGTTGACGGGCGGCATAATATGAATTCCGCTGCGGAGTGTCAACGGCAAAATCAATGACCGCCGCTCAATCGCCGAAAAATCATGCAAATGAATCACTTTGCGAGCTTGCTCGCAGTCATGAGTTAAGCCTGTCACGTTTTCACGTAAAACGGTGCTATAAAATGAACCGTTAATTATCCCTACAAATATTCAGGAAATTGCATGATCAAGGAACGAATGACGCCAGAAGAGTTAGCCTTGCTCACTGGCTATAGCCGCCAGACCATCAATAAATGGGTACGTAAAGAGGGTTGGATTACATCACCAAAACCGGGAGTCCAGGGTGGGAAAGCGCGTCTGGTACATGTGAACGAAAAAGTACGTGACTTTATCCGCAGCGCACGCCGGGCAACTGAAACGTCTGATATACCAGAAGGTGCCAACCAGGATGGTTCGCTTCACAACCTACTCCTGACGCTGGCCAATGAAATGACACCGGAAGAGCAGAAGCAAATGACATCGCTGTTACTGCGGGAAGGGATAACCGGATTGTTGCAACGTTTAGGGATTCGCGACCAGAACTAATATGAAAAGATTACGTAGTAAAATGACCACGGAAGAGCTGGCGGAGAGTTTGGGTGTTGCCCGACAGACCATTAATCGTTGGATACGTCAACAGGGTTGGAAAACCGAAGGGCTCAATGGCGTAAAAGGCGGTCGGGCGCGGCTAATCCATATTGATGCGCGCGTGAAGGAACATATTATGAGCCTCCCGGCAATCCGTACTCGTCAGGCGGTTTACCATCTGGCAGAAGTCCCCTCATCATACAGTGCCCCCTCTTCAAACCTGCGTTCGGGCATTATCGAAACGCTGGAGAGTATGACCCAGCTAGAGCAGAAGCGTCTGGACACATTATTGAAACGTGAAGGTATTCGCGGCTTTCTTACACGCCTGGGTATTGCTGAATCAAATACATAAAAAAACGGCAGGTTACCCTGCCGTTTCTCGTCCTGAAGACTTAATTACTGCTGACTTTCGCGTTCAGAGATAAAGTCCAGCGCCTTGTTAATACGCGCTACACTGCGCGACTTGCCGATGGCATGGACTGTCACATCCAGCGCCGGGGACTGGCCCGCACCGGTCACCGCAACGCGCAGCGGCATGCCTACTTTCCCCATGCCAACTTCAAGCTCATCAGCAGTTGCCTGAATGGCATGATGCACATTCTCGGCAGTCCATTCGGTAAGAGCCGCCAGCTTGTCACGCACCACTTCCAGCGGCTGACGCGCAACCGGACGCAGATGTTTCTTCGCGGCGTCCGCGTCGAACTCATCAAACTCTTCATAGAAGTAACGGCAGCTTTCGGCGATCTCTTTCAGCGTTTTGCAGCGCTCGCCGAGCAGTTTCACCAGATCCGCCAGCTCTGGGCCAGTGCGGGTATCAATATTTGCCTGCTCAATGTGCCACTGCAGATATGTCGCGACATATTCAGGCGGCATGGTATTGATGTAATGGTGGTTCAGCCACAGCAGCTTGTCGGTATTAAATGCACTCGCCGATTTGCTCACAGAGCTCAGAGAGAACAGATTGATCATCTCTTCGCGGCTGAAGATCTCCTGGTCACCGTGAGCCCAGCCCAGACGCACCAGGTAGTTCAGCAGCGCTTCCGGCAGGTAACCGTCGTCGCGATACTGCATAACGCTTACTGCGCCATGACGTTTAGACAGTTTTTTACCGTCGTCACCGTTGATCATGGATACGTGCGCATAAACAGGCACTGGTGCATTCAGTGCCTTCAGAATGTTGATCTGACGCGGGGTGTTGTTGATATGGTCTTCACCACGAACAACGTGTGTAATTTCCATATCCCAGTCATCAACCACAACGCAGAAGTTATAGGTTGGAGAACCGTCGGTACGGCGGATGATCAGGTCATCCAGCTCCTGATTGCTGAATTCGATCGGGCCACGGATCTGGTCGTCGAAGATCACTGAACCCTCTTGCGGGTTAGCAAAACGCACCACGCATGGCTCATCAGTAGCATGTTCGCTATGGTCATGGCGGCAACGACCGTCATAACGTGGCTTCTCACCGTTCGCCATCTGCTCTTCACGCAGCGCGTCCAGACGTTCTTTGGAGCAGTAGCACTTATACGCCGTGCCCGCGACCAGCATCTCATCAATCACAGCGTTATAGCGGTCGAAACGTTTGGTCTGGAAATACGGGCCTTCATCCCATTCCAGATTCAACCAGTTCATACCATCCATGATGGCTTCAATTGCTTCCGGCGTAGAGCGCTCAAGATCGGTATCTTCAATACGCAGGACGAACTCACCTTTGTTGTGACGAGCAAAAAGCCAGGAATAGAGAGCAGTACGAGCACCACCGACGTGCAGATAGCCTGTCGGGCTCGGCGCGAAGCGAGTTTTGATTTTCATGAAATGGCCTTACGTTATAAAGATGCCGGTATTCGGCAAATCCTGGGGAAAAAACGATGGGCAATATTCTATCACTGTGGGGGGATTCCTCAATGTTGATCCCTTTATCGTGACCGAGTTTGCTATTTTTGTTTAGAAATCATGCTCCACCGCCCATTTCGCGATCGTTTTGTTTAATTTTACGACGAACGAGTAAAAACTTTAGAAAATGCGTTGACTCATTTTCAACTCTCCCTATAATGCGACTCCACACAGCGGGGGTGATTAGCTCAGTTGGTAGAGCATCTCCTTTACACGGAGGGGGTCGGCGGTTCGAGCCCGTCATCACCCACCATCTACTTCACGTAGACTCGCAGTGTAGATAAGAATTGAGATTGGGCGATTAGCTCAGTTGGTAGAGCATCTCCTTTACACGGAGGGGGTCGGCGGTTCGAGCCCGTCATCGCCCACCATTCTCACCTTATCGCAGCAGTTCCGAAATGGGCGATTAGCTCAGTTGGTAGAGCATCTCCTTTACACGGAGGGGGTCGGCGGTTCGAGCCCGTCATCGCCCACCATTTCGGGTCGTTAGCTCAGTTGGTAGAGCAGTTGACTTTTAATCAATTGGTCGCAGGTTCGAATCCTGCACGACCCACCAATGTAAAAAAGCGCCCTAAAGGCGCTTTTTTGCTATCTGCTATATGGATGATTCGAACCTGCTGCAGGTTCGAGCCGAACGCAGTGAGGCACCGGAGCCGTTTACGGCGACGGCCCGAAGGGCGAGCGAAGCGAGTCATCCTGCACGACCCACCAATGTAAAAAAGCGCCCTAAAGGCGCTTTTTTGCTATCTGCAATTTACATCATCGTTAAAGTTGCAATCAACCTTTCTACTGCGGGTGTTGCCTGCTTCGCGTCATATACCACATACAGATCAGCCGGTATGCGCTCGCGCAAAGGGCGGAAGACCACGCCTGGCCACTGCATTTGCGCGTAACTGTCAGCGGCAAGCGTAATCCCCATCCCCATACTAATCATCGCCAGTACCGTCTGTGGTTCAACAGCTTCGCGTACAATCATCGGCGAGAACCCGGCCTGCTGACATACGCGATGTAAAAATGCCCAGTCAGAATGTGCTGAAGGCATGGTGACAAAATACTCATCCTGTAACTCTGAGAGCGTAATAGATGATTCGCTGACCAGTCGGTGATCTTCCGGCATTGCAACAAGAAAAGCGGCATCACGCAATCGCACGCTGGTAAACCCGGCGGTGGGTTCAGTTGCCATTCGCCAGATCCCGACATCCAGCTCACGACGTTCAAGCAAAGCCATCTGCATGACCGGCGATTTTTCGCGAAAAACAACATCAACATTCGGATGCTCTTTCAGGAAAGCGCGCATGACCGTGCGCACCTCGCTCCACATGGCGGTACCGACAATCCCCAGCTCAATGCGCCCCGCCTCACCCCGGCCAATTTGCTCGACGCGAGCCAGCGCCTGGTTTGCACTGGCGAGCAGCCGACGGGACTCTTCCATCAGCACTTTACCGGCATGCGTCAACGCGACACTCCGCGAGTGGCGAATAAACAGTAACGTCCCCAGTTGGCTTTCCAGCTCTTTAATATGCAGGCTTAACGGCGGCTGGGACATATTAAGACGGGCCGCAGCCCGCCCAAAATGCAATTCTTCCGCCACGGCAAGAAAATAACGCAGCAGCTTGAGATCGGTCCGATAGACGCGTTCCATCAAAACATATCCTGGCGATAACATTTAAGCGTCTACCTTAAAGCCTTTCATCGTCCACAGGAAAAATTTAGTGCGCAACTGTGCGCATCTCGCTGTTTTTACTGATGTGGTGATAGTGAAAGCTGAAATAAAACACCACCGCAAGCACCAGCGCATAGGCCGCAAACACCAGCCAGATGGTCTGCCAGTCCTTAACCCCATCCACCGAGAAGTAATCGACTGCCATACCGCTTAACACGGACCCGAAATAAGCACCAATACCGTTAACGGTGGTCATAAACAGCCCTTGCGCGCTGGCACGGATATCAGAGCTCACCTCCTGCTCAACAAACACCGAGCCGGAAATATTGAAGAAGTCGAACGCGCAGCCGTAGACAATCATTGACAGCATGAGCAACGCAAAGCCTGTTGCGGACGGATCGCCAAAGGCAAACAGCCCAAACCGCAACATCCAGGCCACCATGCTCATCAGCATGACGGTTTTAATACCAAATCGTCTGAGGAAGTAAGGAATCGTCAGAATGAAGAATACTTCTGACATCTGCGAGACGGAGAGCAAAATGGACGGGTATTTGACGATAAAGCTCTCCGCATACGCCGGATTACGTGCAAAATCATGCAGAAAAGGGCTGCCAAACGTATTGGTTATCTGCAGCACGGCGCCCAGCAGCATTGCGAATAAAAAGAACACCGCCATGCGGGGTTGTTTAAACAGGATAAATGCATTGAGGCCCAGTTTACTTGCCAGAGACGGAGACGTTTTTGTCGTCGCAACCGGAATGGCCGGTAGCGTCAGAGAGTAGAGCGCCAGTAGCAGGGACGCAGCTGCCGCTATATAGAGCTGCACGTTGCTCAGCTCCGCCCTCATCAGGCTGATGGCCCACATTGCGGCAATAAATCCCACGGTGCCATACACCCGCACTTGCGGAAAATGGCTTACCGTATCCAGCCCTGACTGTTCAAGGCAGGAGTAAGAAATCGTGTTCGACAACGCAATCGTGGGCATAAAGGCCATCGCATTCACCAGCATGACCCAGAACATCAGCCCGGGTTCATTGACCTGCGCGGCATAACAGAGGGCAACGGCACAGACGAGGTGGCAAATCACGTATGCACGGTCTGCTCGCAGCCATTTGTCGGCAATAATCCCCACCAGCGATGGCATAACAATTGCGGCCAGCCCCTTGGAGCTGTAAACCATCCCCACGTCGGAGCCGGTAAAATGTAGAGTGTTAATCATGTAAGCGCCGAGGGTAACCAGCCAACTCCCCCAGATAAAATATTGCATAAAGGACATCATCTTTAAGCGAGTCGTGATGTTCATATTCCATTCCTTATAGCAGTGTGGCCCTCACGGGCCACTTTATTGTTTTAATCAGGCAATATGGCGAAGAAAACCGCAGATAAGGTTGATGAAATTCTGGCGGGAAAGCTCAGCAGCAGCCAGTGTTTGTTCGTGTGAGAGTTTTACCTCGCCCAGACCTTCAGCAAGATTCGTAATTGCAGAAACGGCCACTACTTTCAGGTTGCAGTGACGCGCTGAGATCACTTCCGGCACTACAGACATGCCCACCACGTCGCCACCGATAATTTGCATCATGCGGATCTCCGCCGCAGTCTCGAAGTTGGGGCCAGGATAAGAGACAAACACGCCTTCATGCAGAGGGAAGCCCTCTTTCGCGGCCACGGTTTGCAAAACGGCACGGTAGTCTGCGTCGTAAGCATTAGCCAGCGAGAAGAAACGATCACCAAAACGTTCATCGTTTAGTCCCACCATCGGCGTTCCCGGCATGGTGTTGATATGGTCACTCAACGCAACCAGGCTTCCTGGCTCAACGTCTTTACGCAATGAACCCGCAGCATTTGTGCTAAACAGCAGCTCACACCCCAGCAGTTTGAACGTGCGGATCGCATCAGTCATGACGGTCATCCCGCGGCCTTCATAGAAGTGACCCCGCCCTTTCATACAGGCAACAGGTACACCGGCAAGATGTCCCAGGACCAGCTCACCAGCATGACCGTGAACCGTACTCACAGGGAAACCCGGCAGCTTTTCGTAGCTCAGAGAAACGGCGTCTTCAATCTGGTCGGCTAGTGCGCCAAGGCCAGAACCGAGAATGAACGCAACGCGCGGCGTGAAATTTGGTTTAGCGGTGCGGATGATGTCAGCACAGTACCATGGGTTATTTGAGAGGGTCATAGAGGCTCCTTGAGAATTAAGATCGCGATATCACGGATCGCATGACCTTAGTCTTATATCTGGAGCCTGCGGCTTACCTCCAATACACTTTTTCAGCACCATCAATACTGATTGTGTATCAATGCAACTCCCTGCCAGATATGGCAGTTTTGCTCAAGCTAATCCCGTCGGTGCCGATACCTCTGTTTTATAACGCGAGGAAATACGATGACGACCATTCAGGCTTCAACCCAAATGATTCAAACCAGCAGCGGTGGGAAAGGTGCTTCTGGCGGTAGCGACATCTCTTCCCAGATCAGCAGTATTATTGACAAGATCAAAAAGCTGACTCAGCAGTTAAAAGAGCTGGCGAACAGCACTGGCAGCGCAGATGAGAAGAAGAAGCAGCAGGAACTAATTCAGACCCAGATCAAAGTGCTGCAGGCCCAGCTTGCCGCGCTGCAGCGCCAGCAGGCCGAAGAGGCTCAGAAGAAACAGGATCAAAAGCTGGGCAAAGTGGAAGGTGTGAATAGCCCGTCAGATAATCATCAGATTGATATCTACATCTAATCTTCTGATGCGTTAAACAGTGGGTCGCGTATGCGGGCCTCGGTTAATCGTTGCGCCTGGATACGCACCACTTCCCAGATGGCCTGTGCCGCCCCCGAAAGTGAACGATTTTTTCGCCGCACCAGCATCAGCTTTCGCTCGACAACAGGCACCAATCGCTTCACGGACAGCAGACTTCCCTGTGGCAGGGGAAGCGCCAGGGCGGGCAACACGCTGATACCAATGCCAGCTTCCACCATAGGAAAAAGCGTCGCCGGGTGACCAATCTCCTGCACGATCGTTGCCTTTACTCCCTGAGTCGCCAGCGCAGAATCAATCAGCGGACGGCTACCCGAGGCATAATCCTGCAATACCAGGTTCGCCCCCTGAAGGGACTGCCAGCTGACTACCGGTAATGTTGCCAACGGATCGTCGTCCCGGCAGAGCAGCAAAAAGGGTTCTGAAAGTACGCTTTCACACGCCAGATCGCTCACCTGACCGGGATCGATTACAATCCCAAAATCCACATCCCCCTGTCGGATGCTTTCCAGCACCCACTGTTGCGGCCTGTCATGTAAAACAAAATCAATATCCGGGTAGCGGTGGCTCCCCTCGGCAATACACTGCGGAATAAGGTGGGCAGAGATCGTCTGGCTGGCAGCGACCCGCACCGTACCCGAAAGTTGCTGTCCCAACCGCCCTACATCCCTGAGCGTACTGTTCAATTCATCAAGTAACCGCTCGAGGCGTAAGGCCAGTTGCTGCCCGGCTTCAGTCAGTACAACTTCGCGCGTGGTGCGGTCAAGTAACCGCACGCCCGTTTGACTCTCCAGCTCTTTCACACTGTGACTCACCGCCGACTGGCTCAGGCCAATCATCTCCCCTGCCCGGCTGAAGCTGCGGGCGTTTGCCACGGTGACGAAAATACGAAGCTGACGTAAGGAATAATTCATCTGTTTAATTCATAAATGGATGCAATAAATCAATTTTATTTCTCAAATGGAAAAAAGCACAATAGCGACATCTGTTTTCAGGAGTCATTATGAAACTATTTCGTATTGTTGATCCGTTTACGCTTACCCTGGTTGCTACCGTTTTACTGGCCTCTTTCTTCCCCGCTCGCGGGGGATTTGTTCCGTTTTTTGAGGGGCTAACGACGGCCGCCATCGCACTGCTGTTCTTTATGCACGGCGCAAAACTCTCCCGCGAGGCCATTATCGCTGGTGGTAGCCACTGGCGACTACACCTCTGGGTGATGTGCAGCACGTTCATTCTGTTCCCAATACTCGGCGTGCTGTTTGCGTGGTGGGCTCCGGTTAACGTCGACCCGGCGCTTTACACCGGTTTCCTGTATCTGTGCATTCTGCCAGCCACCGTGCAGTCCGCCATTGCCTTCACCTCGCTGGCAGGCGGTAACGTCGCGGCCGCAGTCTGTTCGGCGTCGGCATCCAGCCTGTTAGGGATTTTCGTCTCCCCATTGCTGGTGGGTTTGCTGATGAACATGCACGGCGCGGAAGGTAACCTTGAGCAGGTGGGTAAAATCTGTCTGCAGCTGCTGCTGCCGTTTGTCCTGGGGCATCTCTCGCGTCCGTGGACGGGCGCGTTTGTGGCAAAGCACAAAAAATGGATCTCAAAAACCGATCAGTCGTCAATTCTGCTGGTGGTCTATTCCGCTTTCAGTGAAGCGGTGGTAAATGGGATCTGGCATAAAGTGGGCGCAGGCTCGCTGCTGTTTATCGTGGTGGTCAGCCTCGTCCTGCTGGCGATTGTAATTGCGGTTAACGTCTTTGTGGCACGCAAGTGCGGCTTCAATAAAGCGGATGAAATTACGATTGTGTTCTGCGGTTCGAAAAAGAGCCTGGCGAACGGTATCCCGATGGCCAACATTCTGTTCCCGACCTCGGTGATTGGGATGATGGTGCTGCCGCTGATGATTTTCCATCAGATCCAGCTTATGGTCTGCGCGGTGCTGGCGCGTCGTTACAAGCGCCAGACTGAAAAACTGGCGCAGGAAGAGACCCGCGCCGCAAAAGCTTAAGGGCGTTTCAGGGGCTGAACCAGCTGGGTCAGCCCCTCAGTTTTGATCAGTAACGTGATAGCCATCAACTCACCCAGCCGCCCTGCCGGGAATTCATCCTTACGGGCAAACCACAGCAGATACTCTTCCGGCAAATCGATCAGCCTGCGGCCTTTATATTTACCGAACGGCATCTCGGTGTTGGCGATCTCAACGAGTTGCTCTTTCTCCACGTTATTCTCCTAACAGACGCATCATTTCCGCTTCGTCGATCACCGCAATGCCGAGCTCCTGAGCTTTCGCCAGCTTCGAACCCGCCGCCTCTCCGGCAATCACCAAATCGGTTTTCTTCGACACGCTGCCCGCCACTTTGGCCCCCAGCGCCACCAGACGCGCTTTCGCATCGTCACGTGAAAGCTGGCTCAGGCTGCCGGTCAGCACCACCGTTTTACCGGCGAACGGACTGTCGATCTCTTCGGCATTAACCACCACCGGTGCGGGCCATTTGATACCCTCTTCCAGCAGCTTGCCGATAACTTCACGGTTGCTCTCTTCAGCAAAGAAGTTAAAGACGTGAGTGGCGACAACAATCCCGACATCCGGGACTTTTTGCAACTCGTCGATGCTCGCTTTTTCCAGCGCATCCAGCGTACCAAAGTACGCCGCTAGCCCCGCTGCAGTCGCTTCGCCGACTTCACGAATACCCAGCGCGTAAAGGAAGCGTGCGAAGGTCGTCTCTTTAGCGGCTTCCAGAGCATTGACAACATTCTGAGCTGACTTAGGCCCCATGCGATCAAGCCCCGTCAGTTTACCCGCAGTCAGTTTGAAAAGATCTGCTGGCGTATGGACGTACTCTTTCTCAACCAGCTGATCGATAATCTTGTCGCCCATGCCGTCAACGTCCATCGCCCTACGGGACACAAAGTGTTTCAGAGATTCTTTACGCTGCGCACCACAGATTAAACCACCCGTACAGCGCGCCACCGCTTCACCTTCAACACGTTCAACGTCCGAGCCGCATACCGGGCAATGGGTCGGGAAAATAATCTCGCGCGTATCATCAGGACGTTCTGACTCAACAACGTTAACCACCTGTGGAATAACATCGCCCGCGCGGCGAATGACCACTTTGTCGCCAATACGCAGACCCAGACGCTCAATTTCATCGGCGTTATGCAGCGTGGCGTTACTCACCAGCACGCCCGCCACCTGCACCGGCTCCAGACGGGCGACCGGGGTAATGGCACCGGTGCGACCAACCTGGAACTCCACGTCGCGGACAAAGGTCATCTGCTCCTGAGCAGGAAACTTAAACGCCACCGCCCAGCGTGGTGCGCGCGCGACAAAGCCCAACTGCTCCTGAAGCGCTAATGAGTTAACCTTAATAACGACGCCATCAATATCAAAGCCGAGCGTTGGACGGTCCTCTTCCACCTTGTGGTAGAAGGCCAGTACTGCTTCCGGGGAGTCGCAAAGCTGAACACGGTTGCTCACCGGCAGGCCCCACGCTTTAAACTGCAGCAGACGTCCGAGGTGCGTATCCGGCAGTTCGCCCCCCTCCAGAATCCCTACGCCGTAGCAGAAGAAAGTAAGCGGTCGCTTCGCGGTGATGCGTGGATCAAGCTGGCGCAGAGAGCCTGCCGCCGCATTACGCGGGTTAGCAAACACTTTCCCACCAGTGCGGCGCGCTTCGTCGTTGATTTTCTCGAAGCCCGCCTGGGGCAGGAACACTTCACCGCGCACTTCCAGTCGCGCAGGAATGTTCTCACCCTGCAGTTTCAGCGGGATCGCGCGGATAGTGCGCACGTTGGTGGTGATGTCTTCCCCGGTGGTACCATCACCACGAGTTGCCGCACGCACCAGCACGCCGTTTTCGTAGAGAAGACTTACCGCAAGGCCGTCCAGCTTCAGCTCACAGCACCAGGTAAGGTTATCGCTACTTTTAAGGCGATCCTGCACACGCTTATTAAACGCGAGAAAACTCTCTTCATCGAAGACGTTGTCCAGCGACAGCATCGGCACTTCATGACGCACCTGGCTGAAAGCCCCCAGCGGCTCAGCGCCGACGCGTTGGGTGGGTGAATCGGGTGTGATGAGTTCCGGATGCTGCGCCTCTAATTCGCGGAGCTCGCGCATCAGACGGTCATACTCCGCATCCGGTAATTCCGGCGCGTCCATAACATGATAGAGATATTCATGATGGCGAAGCGTGGTTCGCAGTTCAGTGAGTTGTTGTTCGATTGAGTCCATATCGCACCATCAATGAGAAAAAACCCCCGACATGCGGGGGTTGAGGAGGAGTCGAAGTAAACGCGACGATTACGCGTTGGCTTCCTTAACTTCGCGGATGCGGTCCTGATACTCGCGCAGCTTCTGCGGGGTCATCATTCGACGCTGATCGTCGAGCACCACACCACCCACTTCATCAGCGATGTGCTGAGCGGATTGCAGCATCAGCTTAAAGTTCTGCAGTTCGTCACCATAGGACGGCACCTGCATAAAGATTGTGACACCCGGCGTCACGAAATCACCGGTCATTTCCGGGTCAAAGGTGCCAGGATTGACCATATTGGCCAGGCTGAACAGCGCCGGGCCGCTACCGTCTGGGCTCAGGTGGCGATGGAAAATATTCATGTCGCCAAACTTGAAGCCTGCCTGCTGAATACTGTTAAGCAGCACGTCACCGTTGAGATGGCTGCCGTGATGTGCGGCAACGTTCATGATGATCACCGCTTCTTTGCGCTGCGGTTTTTCAACAACCGGTTCTGGCTCGACGACGGGCTCTGGCTCAACATGCGGGGCCGGAGCGGGCTGCGGCGCAGGCTGCACATGCACAGGCTGCTGCGGTTGTTGTACCGGTTGCACTGGCTGTTGCACAGGTTGCTGTTGAACCGGCTGAGGTGCAGCAGGCTGCTGATGGACAGGCTGTTGCGGCGGCTGGCGCACCGGCTCTTCCACAGGCTGCGGCGCTGGCTGGCGCGGCTGTGCGGAAGCATACGGCGGTTGATACTGGTGCTGCGCAGTACGGGTCGCTTCATGCTCCCCATGAGCCGCGCCGGGGGCAGTATTGACCCGATGAACACGAACTTCACCCACGCCGTCGTCGTCGCTTCCATCGATGTCATCTTCACTGTCATCGTCGTCACGACTGGACTTCATGCGCTTCAGTGGGCGATCGCGAAACATCGAGGAACGCTCTTTACGGCTGGTCCAGAAACCATGTACCAGTAAAGCGATTATGGCGATCGCGCCAACAATGATTAATATCAGACGCAAATCCTGCATCATTATATTCTCTGTTGTTCTAACACCTTGCCACCACGGCAAACATTTACTCACTAAGAGTATTTGCCGTTTACGTCAAGTGCAAGTGTGTGCAGAGCATTCACAGCATAAAGATGAAGGAAATCGTGCTTTTTGCTGGTTTTTCGAACATTTCCTAACTGGTCATTGGTCCGTAAGTGGATAATATAGGCGGGCAATTCCACTGGTTGTGAAAAAAGGAGTACAGCCTGGTTATGGTTTCAACATCTTCTTCCCCCCCTCGCAGCGGCGTCTGGTATTTTTCTCAGGGCTGGAAACTGGTCTCATTGCCGGGTATTCGACGCTTCGTCATCCTGCCTCTGTTGATCAACATTATTCTGATGGGCGGTGCGTTCTGGTGGCTGTTCACAAAGCTGGAAAGCTGGATCCCCTCGCTGATGAGCCATGTTCCTGAGTGGCTGCAGTGGCTGAACTACCTGCTCTGGCCGGTTGTGGTCATCTCGGTACTGCTGGTATTCGGTTACTTCTTTTCAACGATCGCGAACTGGATAGCCGCGCCCTTTAACGGCCTGCTGGCGGAACAGCTGGAGGCACGGCTTACCGGCGCAACGCCACCGGACACAGGCGTGCTGGGGATCATGAAAGACATTCCACGCATCATGAAGCGCGAGTGGCAGAAATTTGCCTGGTACCTGCCCCGTGCGGTTGTACTGCTTATCCTCTATTTCGTGCCCGGTATCGGTCAAACGGTGGCTCCGGTGCTGTGGTTCCTGTTTAGCGCATGGATGCTGGCGATCCAGTACTGCGACTATCCGTTCGATAACCACAAAGTACCGTTTAAAGCGATGCGCACGGCCCTGCGCACCCAGAAGGTTGCCAATATGCAATTTGGCGCACTGACCAGCCTGTTCACGATGATTCCGTTCCTCAATCTTTTCATCATGCCCGTTGCGGTGTGTGGCGCGACGGCAATGTGGGTTGACTGCTACCGTGCTAAGCACGCGTTATGGAAGTAATGCAAAAATGTGTAAACAAGGGGTGGCTTATGCCGCCCCTTATTCCATACTGATCCCCATTATTTCCTTGCAGTATATAGATATGCGAATTCCTTACTTCCCCCTACCTGCTCAACAGGTATGCTGGGACGGTATCCCAATTTCATACAGTTAAGGACAGGCCATGAGTAAGATTTATGAAGACAACTCGCTGACTATCGGTCATACGCCCCTGGTTCGACTGAACCGTATCGGTAATGGACGCATTCTGGCGAAGGTCGAATCACGTAACCCGAGCTTCAGCGTAAAATGCCGTATTGGTGCAAACATGATTTGGGATGCTGAAAAACGTGGCGTACTGAAACCAGGCGTTGAGCTGGTGGAACCAACCAGCGGCAACACCGGTATTGCCCTGGCCTATGTTGCTGCAGCGCGTGGCTACAAACTGACGCTGACCATGCCAGAAACCATGAGTATCGAACGTCGCAAGCTGCTCAAAGCGCTGGGGGCAAACCTGGTACTGACCGAAGGCGCGAAAGGCATGAAAGGTGCCATTCAGAAAGCCGAAGAGATTGTTGCCAGCGATCCGGCGAAATATCTGCTGCTGCAGCAGTTCAGCAACCCGGCAAACCCGGAAATTCATGAAAAAACCACCGGCCCGGAAATCTGGGAAGATACCGACGGTCAGGTTGACGTGTTTATCTCCGGCGTGGGTACCGGCGGTACGCTGACTGGTGTGTCACGCTATATTAAAGGCACGAAAGGTAAAAAAGATCTGATTACTGTTGCCGTTGAACCGACCGACTCACCGGTTATCACTCAGGCACTGGCAGGTGAAGAGCTCAAGCCAGGCCCACATAAAATTCAGGGCATTGGTGCCGGCTTCATTCCAGGTAACCTGGACCTGAAGCTGATCGATAAAGTGGTCACCATCACTAACGAAGAAGCCATCTCTACCGCGCGTCGTTTGATGGATGAAGAAGGCATTCTGGCGGGTATCTCTTCCGGTGCGGCTGTTGCGGCAGCGCTCAAACTTCAGGAAGACGAAGCCTTTACCAATAAGAATATTGTGGTTATCCTTCCATCCTCGGGTGAGCGTTACTTAAGCACTGCACTGTTTGCCGATCTCTTCACTGAGAAAGAACTGCAACAGTGATGCCAGCATGTTAAAAACGCGTAAAAAAGCACCTTTTCGGGTGCTTTTTTGTGGCCTGCTTCAAAGTTTTACCCCTCCTGGCATTGATTCACCCCGTTGGGTCTGGTATTTAAACCAGCAATTATTTTGATGCGTGAAATTAATCAGTGAATGAAATAGCCTTGCTGAATCGATTTTATGATTTGGTTCAAGTCTTGCTTTCGCTGCATAATGTTTAATGACGATCGAAACGTCAGCGCTAACAATACAGGCTAAAGTTCAGTCGCCAGGCTAGACTTTAGTTCCACAACACTAAACCTATAAGTTGGGGAAATACAATGTTCCAGCAAGAAGTTACCATTACCGCTCCGAACGGTCTGCACACCCGCCCTGCTGCTCAGTTTGTTAAAGAAGCGAAAGGCTTCACTTCTGAAATCACTGTGACTTCCAACGGCAAAAGCGCTAGCGCAAAAAGCCTGTTCAAACTGCAGACTCTGGGCCTGACTCAGGGCACTGTTGTCACCATCTCTGCAGAAGGTGAAGACGAGCAGAAAGCAGTTGAGCATCTGGTAAAACTGATGGCTGAGCTCGAGTAAGTTTCCGGGTTCTTTTAAATATCAGTCACAAGTAAGGTAGGGTTATGATTTCAGGCATTTTAGCATCCCCGGGTATCGCTTTCGGCAAAGCACTGCTGCTGAAAGAAGACGAGATCGTCATTGACCGGAAAAAAATTTCTGCCGACAAGGTTGATCAGGAAGTTGAACGTTTTCTGAGCGGTCGTGCCAAGGCATCTGCGCAACTGGAAGCAATCAAAACTAAAGCTGGCGAAACTTTCGGTGAAGAAAAAGAAGCCATCTTCGAAGGGCACATCATGCTGCTCGAAGATGAGGAGCTGGAGCAGGAAATCATAGCCCTGATTAAAGATAAAGGCATGACAGCCGATGCGGCTGCACATGAAGTTATCGAAGGTCAGGCGACTGCCCTGGAAGAACTGGATGACGAATACCTGAAAGAGCGTGCGGCTGACGTACGTGACATCGGTAAGCGCCTGCTGCGCAACATCCTGGGTCTGGCCATCATCGATCTGAGCGCAATTCAGGATGAAGTTATTCTGGTTGCTGCCGACCTGACCCCGTCAGAAACCGCTCAGTTGAACCTGAAAAAGGTTCTCGGTTTCATCACCGACGCAGGCGGCCGTACTTCCCACACCTCAATCATGGCGCGTTCTCTGGAACTGCCAGCCATCGTGGGCACCGGTAGCGTCACCTCTCAGGTGAATAACGGCGACTATCTGATTCTGGATGCCGTAAACAATCTGGTTTACGTCAACCCAACGAATGAAGAGATCGAAAAACTGCGCGCGGTTCAGGAGCAAGTTGCGACTGAAAAAGCGGAACTCGCTAAGCTGAAAGACCTGCCAGCAATCACCCTGGACGGTCATCAGGTAGAAGTGTGCGCAAACATCGGTACCGTACGTGACGTGGATGGCGCTGAGCGCAACGGTGCGGAAGGTGTCGGTCTCTATCGTACAGAATTCCTGTTCATGGACCGTGACGCGCTGCCTACTGAAGAAGAGCAGTTTGCTGCATACAAAGCCGTGGCTGAAGCCTGTGGCTCTCAGGCGGTTATCGTCCGTACCATGGACATCGGTGGCGACAAAGAGCTGCCGTACATGAACTTCCCGAAAGAAGAGAACCCGTTCCTGGGCTGGCGTGCAGTACGTATCGCGATGGATCGTAAAGAGATCCTGCGCGATCAGGTACGTGCTATCCTGCGTGCGTCTGCTTTCGGTAAACTGCGCATCATGTTCCCGATGATCATCTCTGTTGAAGAAGTGCGTGCACTGAAGAAAGAGATCGAAATCTACAAACAGGAATTGCGTGACGAAGGTAAAGCATTTGACGAGTCAATCGAGATCGGCGTGATGGTGGAAACACCGGCTGCGGCGACAATTGCGCGTCATTTAGCCAAAGAAGTTGATTTCTTTAGTATCGGTACCAATGATTTAACGCAGTACACCCTGGCAGTTGACCGTGGTAATGATATGATTTCACATCTCTACCAGCCAATGTCACCGTCCGTACTGACGCTTATTAAGCAAGTTATTGATGCTTCTCATGCAGAAGGTAAATGGACTGGCATGTGTGGTGAGCTTGCAGGCGACGAACGTGCTACACTTCTGTTGCTGGGTATGGGTCTGGACGAATTCTCTATGAGCGCCATTTCCATCCCGCGCATTAAGAAGATTATCCGTAACACGAACTTCGAAGATGCGAAGGTGTTAGCAGAGCAGGCTCTTGCTCAACCGACAACGGACGAGTTAATGACGCTGGTTAACAAGTTCATTGAAGAAAAAACAATCTGCTAATCCACGAGATGCGGCCCAATTTACTGCTTAGGAGAAGATCATGGGTTTGTTCGATAAACTGAAATCTCTGGTTTCTGATGATAAGAAAGACTCCGGAACTATTGAGATTGTTGCTCCGCTCTCCGGCGAGATCGTCAACATCGAAGACGTGCCGGATGTAGTGTTTGCTGAGAAAATCGTTGGTGATGGCATTGCTATCAAACCAACTGGCAACAAAATGGTTGCTCCAGTTGACGGCACCATCGGTAAAATTTTTGAAACCAACCATGCGTTCTCTATCGAATCTGATAGCGGTATCGAACTGTTCGTTCACTTCGGTATCGACACCGTTGAACTGAAAGGCGAAGGCTTCAAACGTATCGCGGAAGAAGGCCAGCGTGTTAAAGTTGGCGACCCAGTGATTGAATTCGATCTGCCACTGCTGGAAGAAAAAGCCAAGTCTACCCTGACTCCGGTTGTTATCTCCAACATGGACGAAATCAAAGAACTGATCAAACTGTCTGGCAGCGTCACCGTGGGTGAAACCCCGGTTATCCGCATCAAGAAGTAATTCTTGCCGCACAGAAAAATGGCGCCTTCGGGCGCCATTTTTGTTTATGCGGGCAGGATAAGCTCGTCGTAACCTTTCGACTGCGTGTAAATCATCACATCCGTCACCCGATCGCCGGCCATGCGAATGGCATCGGCAACGGTTTTGCCCTCAACAATTCCGCTTACCAGCTCTGAACAAAACAGATCGCCCGTCCCTTTCAGGTCCGTTTCAACACGCGGGTGTGCGCTGACGGTCACGCCTTCCTTCGTCACCAGCACCACGTGAATGTTTTGCGGGTCGTCAGCGACCGGCGCACTGGTAATCGCCACCCATTTCAGGCTGTCGGAGAGCAACCCCTGTGCCGCCGCGATGGCGCTTTCTGGCGTACGGCACGGCTTGCCGCTTAACACTTCCAGCTCATAGACGTTTGGTGTAATCCCCTGCGCCAGCGGCAGCAGGTGTTCCCGATACGCTTGCGGGATCTCGGGCTTCACGTACATCCCGCTGTCGATATCGCCGATGACCGGGTCGACCAGCACCAGCAGGTCCGGGTGCCGTACTTTGATGACCCTGAGCCATTGTCCGAGCAATTTAATCTGGCTGGCGCTACCCATATAGCCGGTAGTCACCGCCTTCAGCTCACGCAGGATCTCACGCTCTTCCAGCGCTTTCAGATAACCGCTGAACCACTCATCCGGGATCACGCCGCCGTAGAAGGTGTCATAGTGTGGCGTGTTGCTAAACAGCACCGTCGGTACGGCGGTGACGTTCAGCCTGTGGGTACGAATATTTGGCACCGCAATACTGTTCCCCACGCTGCCGTACACCACCTGCGACTGCACCGCGACAATATCGGTTTGTTGCGCCCGGGTGTTATCCCGGAAAAGAATCATCTCCATGATGCTTAAATCCCTGCCCCCTGCGAATAACTCTCTTCACCAAAGACGCCGGTAGACAGATAACGATCGCCGCGATCGCAGATTATTGCCACGACCACTGCACCCGGGTTTGCCTTTGCAACCCGAATCGCACCCGCTACCGCGCCGCCCGAACTGACGCCACAGAAGATACCTTCACGGACGGCCAGCTCGCGCATGGTATTTTCCGCCTCGCGCTGATGAATATCCAGCACCTGGTCCACAAGCTGCGCATTAAAGATCCCGGGCATGTATTCCGCAGGCCAGCGGCGAATGCCCGGAATGCTGCTCCCCTCTTCCGGCTGCAGACCAACGATAGTGACGGCTTTTTCCTGCTCGCGCAGAAAACGCGATACGCCGGTAATGGTGCCCGTGGTGCCCATGCTGGAGACAAAATGGGTGATCCGTCCTTCAGTTTGCTGCCAGATTTCCGGGCCGGTGGTGGTGTAGTGCGCGTACGGGTTATCCGGGTTGTTGAACTGATCGAGCAACTTGCCTTCACCGCGTTCAGCCATCTCCAGCGCTAAGTCACGCGCCCCTTCCATCCCCTGCTCTTTGGTCACCAGAATCAGTTCCGCACCGTAAGCTCGCATGGCGGCGCGGCGCTCCTGACTCATATTGTCCGGCATCAGCAGCTTCATGCGGTAGCCTTTCAGCGCCGCAATCATTGCCAGCGCGATACCGGTGTTGCCGCTGGTTGCCTCAATCAGCACGTCACCGGGCTTAATTTCTCCGCGTTTTTCGGCCTGGACAATCATCGACAGCGCCGCGCGGTCTTTCACCGATCCCGCCGGGTTATTGCCTTCGAGTTTGACCCAGATTTCGCTGCCGTTGGCACACCCCATACGCTGAAGCTTGACCAGAGGGGTGTTGCCGATGGTGTGTTCGAGTGTATTCACGATTTTTACTCAATAAAAAAGCCGGGGGCGCGCAGCGATCCCGGCCTACAAGACACAGTGATAACTGTAGGCCCGGTCAGCACAGCGCCACCGGGCGATAAACATCCTACTAACCTATCAGGCTGACTCCGCCAGAGCAATATCCTCGCGCGTCTCAATACGTTCCTTCCCGTGATAAATACGCGCATGCTGCAGACCGACAAACAGGCGTTCTCCCCGGTGCGGTGGCTCCTCATCGCGCATGACCACGGTCAGCGGCTCGGTATACCAGCCCAGCGGTTGTACCACCAGTTGGGTGTAGTGCCCTTTAGGGCTCGCTTCCAGCACCTGCACCGGCAGCGGTGAGTCAAGGCTGGTGCGACGGCTCACATCCACTTCCCACGGACGCAGGAACAGGTCGACCGGCCCCTGATGCGCAGAGGTATATCCCAGCGGCCAGCGGTGCGCGCCCACGTGGAACTGACCGCCGCGAATGGTACCCTGAAGACGGTTTACCTCGCCCATAAACTCCAGCACGAAGCGGGTCGCCGGTTCACGCCAGAGCTGCTCCGGCTCGTCAACCTGCTCAATATTACCCTGGCTCATGACCACCACACGGTCCGCGACTTCCATCGCCTCTTCCTGATCGTGGGTCACGAAGACGCTGGTAAATTTAAGCTCTTCATGAAGCTGACGCAGCCAGCGACGCAGCTCTTTTCGCACCTGCGCATCCAGCGCACCGAACGGCTCATCCAACAGAAGAATTTGCGGCTCAACGGCCAGCGCACGTGCCAGTGCAACGCGCTGCTTCTGACCACCGGACAGCTGGGCCGGGAAACGGTCCGCAAGATGGGCCAACTGCACCATCTCCAGCAGTTTGGTCACTTTCGCTTTAATGGTTGCCGCATCCGGGCGCTCGCGACGCGGCAGCACGGTCAGGCCAAATGCGATGTTATCGAATACGGTCATGTGGCGGAACAACGCGTAGTGCTGGAATACAAACCCCACCTTACGGTCGCGGGCGTGCAGGCGGCTCACGTCGGTACCGTGGAAGCGGATATGCCCGCTGGTCTGATGCTCAAGCCCGGCGATAATACGCAGCAGTGTCGTTTTACCTGAGCCAGACGGCCCCAGCAGCGCCACCATTTGTCCGGAAGGGATATCCAGCGAGATATCATTCAGCACCTGGGTGCGACCAAAAGACTTCTTAATATTGGCAATCTCAATGCTCATGATTTCCCTCCTGATGCTGACGTTTTTCCTGATTTTCTAAACGCCACTGCACCACACTCTTCAAAAACAGGGTCAAAATAGCCATCAGCGTCAGCAACGCTGCGGCAGTAAACGAACCGATGGTGTTGTAATCCTGCTGCAGCAGCTCAATCTGTAGCGGCAGCGACAGCGTTTCACCGCGAATAGAACCGGAGACGACGGAAACGGCGCCGAACTCACCAATCGCACGGGCGTTGGTCAGCACCACGCCGTAAAGCAGCGCCCAGCGGATATTCGGTAGCGTCACGCGACGGAACATCTGCCAGCCTGACGCGCCCAGCAGCACCGCCGCTTCGTCTTCGTTACTCCCCTGACTCAACATCACCGGCACCAGTTCACGCACCACAAACGGACAGGTCACGAAGATGGTGACCAGCACCATGCCCGGCCAGGCGAACATGATCTGCAGGTTATGCTCATCCAGCCAGCCGCCCAGCGGGCCGTTGGAGCCGTAAAAGAGCAGGTACACCAGACCCGCCACCACCGGCGACACAGCGAAAGGAATATCCAGCAGGGTCAGCAGCAGCTGACGTCCCGGGAAGTTAAAGCGCGTCACCAGCCACGCCAGCAGGGTACCGAACACGAGGTTCACCGGCACGGTGATCAGGGCAATCAGCACGGTCAGCCAGATGGCGTGCAGCATATCCGGGTTCGCCAGGTTTTCCAGTGCGGGCATCAGGCCCTTACTGAACGCCTGAACGAAAATATAAATCGTCGGCACGACGAGAATGAGGGCGGAAACCAGCACCCCCGCCCCAATCAGAAACCATTTACCCCAGTTGATGCGGGGTGCATCGTATCGCTTCAATTGCGTAACTTCCGCCATCAGTGACCTACCACACGTCGACCAAAGCGACTTTGCAGAGTGTTAATCGAGTACAGCAGCAGCAGCGAGGCCGCCAGGATCACCGAGGCAATAGCGCTCGCCGCCGGATAATCAAACTCCTGCAAACGGATGAAAATCATCAGCGAGGTGACTTCTGTTTTCCAGGCAATGTTCCCGGCGATAAAAATCACCGCGCCGAACTCACCGAGGCTGCGGGTAAACGACAGCGCGACACCCGCCATCAGCGCCGGAGACAGCTCCGGCAGAACCACCTTGCGGAAGCTCTGCCAGCGCGTGGCGCCCAGCGTTTCCGCCGCTTCTTCGTATTCCGGACCTAACTCTTCCAGCACCGGCTGCACGGTACGCACCACAAACGGGATGCTGGTAAAGGCCATCGCCACTGCGATACCGAGCCAGGTGTAGGTCACTTTGATGTCAAATTTCGCCAGCCACTCGCCGTACAGCCCGTTCACGGAGAAGAGCGACGCGAGGGTTAAGCCCGCCACCGCCGTCGGCAGCGCAAACGGTAAATCCATTAACGCGTCGAGCAACGTACGGCCCGGAAAACGGTAGCGGGTTAAGATCCACGCCATCAGCAGGCCAAACACGCCGTTAAAAATGGAGGCGACAAATGCCGACAGCAACGTCACTTTATAGGCCGCTACCACTTGCGGGTTGGTGACCACGTCCCAGTACTGCGCCCAGCTCATCTGAGCAAGCTGCATTACCAGCGCGCTGAGCGGTAACAGCAAAATCAGACAGACGAACAGCAGGCTGGTCCCGAGGCTTAAGGTAAAGCCAGGCAGCACACGTCTGGAGGAAACTGCAAACATTACTTACGCCCCGCCGCCAGCAATTTATCTAACTCACCGCCGCTGGCAAAATGCGTTTTCATCACATCAGGCCAGGAGCCGAAATGGTCTTCCACGCGGAACAGTTCGGTCTGCGGGAATTTATCTTTCAGTTTGTTCATCACATCCGGGTTATTCACGCGGTAGTAATAATCGGTAATGACGGTCTGCGCCTGAGGGCTGTACAGATAGTTGAGATAGGCTTTTGCCGCTTTCTCGGTACCGTTCGCCTGCACGTTTTTATCCACCCATGCGACCGGGAACTCGGCCAGGATGTTGGTTTTCGGGATAACGACCTCGAAGCCCTGCGCTTCATACTGTTTACGGATGTTATTCACTTCCGATTCAAAGCTGATCAGCACATCGCCGAGACCACGTTCTGCGAAGGTCGTGGTCGCTCCGCGACCGCCGGTATCAAACACTTCGACGTTTTTCAGGAACTGGGTCATGAACTGCTCGGTTTTCGCTTTATCGTTACCGTCAGCCTTGTCCGCTGCACCCCACGCCGCCAGATAGGTGTAACGCGCATTGCCGGAGGTTTTCGGGTTTGGGAAAATCAGCTTCACGTCAGAACGCACCAGGTCGCTCCAGTCGTGAATATTTTTCGGGTTGCCCTTGCGCACCAGGAAGCCCATGGTGGAGTAGAACGGCGAGCTGTTGTTCGGCAAACGGCTCTGCCAGTCCGCCGGGATCAGCTTGCCCTTGTCGTGCAGGATCTGCACGTCAGTCACCTGGTTGTAGGTCACCACATCCGCTTTCAGCCCCTGGAGGATCGCCAGCGCCTGCTTGGACGAACCGGCGTGAGACTGCTTGATGGTCAGCTTATCGCCATTGTTTTCTTTCGCCCACTGCTGTTCAAACGGTGGATTAAGGGCGGCAAACAGCTCGCGTGAGACGTCATACGAACTGTTTAACAGTTCAGTCGCCTGCGCCTGTGCCACCAGCAGTAAACCTGCCAGCGCCAGAGTTCCTTTTTTCAGTACAGTAACGGCCATTGCGCACCCTTATAAATGTGATGACTATCTTATAGTCATAATATTTATAACGAGGACGAAAGGAGTAACGGTTTTATATACCGTTTGGTGATTTAGAAGCAGAAAAGGGAATAAGGGTGCGGGAGAAATTGCCGGGTGGCGCTAACGCTTACCCGGCCTACGCGTGGAGAGCGGTTTTACAGCGCCAGCAGACGCTCAACGGACGGCGCGAAGTAGTAGCCGCCGGTCACCGGTTTGGTGAAACGCAGCATGGCGTCACGCTTGCCGTCGGTATCACCAAACATGCTCAGCAGCTGCTGCTCAATATTATGCAGGCGCGCGCAGTACGCGCAGAAATAAAGGCCGTGTGTGCCGCTTGCCGTGCCATACGGCAGGCTCTGGCGAACAATCTTCAGGCCTTTGCCATCTTCTTTGAGGTCAACGCGGGTCAGATGAGAGGTAGCAGGACGCTCGTCGCCGTCAATCTCTTCGTTGGCTTCTTTGGTACGGCCGATCATCATCTCCTGGTCGTGCACGCTCATGCGGTTAAGCTGCTTGAGGTTGTGCTCCCAGCGCTGGACGAACACATAGCTGCCGCCCGCGTCCACACCGTCTTTGATCACCGCGACGTCACGACGCGTCTCTTCACCTGCCGGGTTTTCAGTACCGTCGACAAAACCGCTCAGATCGCGCTCTTCCACCCAACGGAAGCCATGAACTTCTTCCTGTACCTCAATGCTGTCGCCAAACGCCGCGACCGCCGCCTGGGCAACCGAGAAATTCACATCATGACGTAAAGAGAGAATGTGGATCAGCACGTCGTATTGTGTCGCTGGCGCAAGACCTTTGCCGTAAGGGATAAAGTCCTTCAGCTCCTCAGCCCCTTCGCCACCGCTCAACTGACGCCAGACGTTGTTGCCAAAGGCGACAACGGCACCGAGGTGAGCATCCGGGAATTTGGCCTGGAAGGTAGTCAGTTTATCGACGAATACTTTACTGGCCGCACGCAGGGCATCCACGTCCCCTTTAACATTGGCTTCAATCCAAATCGCCGCGCGGCAGTGTTCTGGCAAAATGCCACTCTGAACCTGAGACATCGCTCCTCCTGAAATAAAGATGCCACGTCAGCGTGGCATTGATGGCGGCTATTATACCCTGAATTCAGCGAGGCGGTTTGTTCCGGCGCAAATTACTGCTTCCAGATAATTTTGCTCACTTTCCAGTTCTTCAGCGTGTCGTCAGACGGCATCAATCCTTCCGGACCGCTCCAGGTTCCAGTGAAGACGTAACTGATGTGCTGGCTACCCTCAGCTTTACATTCCACAGCCACGCCATCGTCAGAAGAGGCGTTTGCACAGTTGCCGAAGGCCTGTTTATAGAGATCGCTAAACGGTGTACCGACCTTCACCCCACTTGCCGTGGGAATCGCGTCATCCAGCACCGCAATGCGGTTCACCGTGCCTTTATCACCGTTAATCACCAGCGCCAGCTTGTCGCCCTTCAGCGCTTCGTAATAGCGAACAATATTGCCATTCTCCGTTTTCATGCCGCTGCGCAGGCGGTAATCGCTGCTGAGCGCATCCTGAATAGCATTTTGGTCCAGCGCCGTTGCGGCGGTAATTTTTCCTACGCCCTGCTCGGTCACTTCCGTTGATGAGCCAAACCAGTTCCACGGATACGCAGCGGACCAGTTAATGGATGAGAGCGTTGAACACCCGGTTAACGCCAGCGGGAGAGCGCATAAAAGTAAACGCAGCGATTTCATTGAAACGTCCTTACTTGTTAAATCAACGCTTGTTGGAGTGCGACATCGGCAAAAAGTGCCGTATTAATCATCCTGATGCGTAAAACAGGCGCGAAGACGCGGGTTGGTCAGCAGCCACAGCAGCGCCACAATATCGGCAACCACCAGCGCAACGCCGATACCCGTAAGCGGTTCACCGTACCACCAGAGTACCGGTTGCCAGCAGAGCAGCACGATCTGGGCAAAGATCAATAGCCAGCGAAGCGCGCGCCACAAACGAGGGAGCGTATGCCGTCGTCCGCTGCACAAAAAAGCCACTACCGCTGGTACGCCCGGCAATAAGCCAAGCCAGAACGCATCGTGATCGGGGTAAAAAAGGTTTAGCAGCGTGTCGCCCTGCCCGCGCGACGCGCCGGCCATCACAAACAGCACCCAGGTGCGGGCCTGGAGCAGCAGAACGCACCAGAATAAAAAGGGCAGCCTGACGCGGCCCTGCGCGTCATAATCTGCCGGATGGATCTCAGTACTCTTCATCTTCGATCAGACGTTTTCCTAAACTCAAGACGTCAGAATGCTCATAGCCCAGACGCTCATACATGCCCAGTACGACGTCGTTATCTTCCCGCACCATGATCTGAATTTTCGGGCAACCGCGGGCAATGAGCTTTTTCTCAAGACGATTAAGCAATGCATTGGCGATGCCACGACCACGGTACTCAGGGTGCACGCCCAGATAATAGGCCGACCCGCGATGACCGTCGTAACCGCCCATTACCGTCCCCACCACCTCGCCGTTCACTTCCGCGACCAGAAACAGACTGACATCGTGATTCACCTTCCGCTCGATATCCATTTCCGGATCGTTCCACGGACGCAGCAGATCGCAGCGTTCCCAAAGGGTGATCACCTCTTCGAAATCTTCCTGGCGAAAAACGCGTATCTCCATGGTATTAACCGCCTTTTCGGGTTTAAAAACAGTGATTATGGCGTGAACCTCTCGTTTAGCCAATAACCGGGGAAAATCTCACCAAAATTTGGCATAATGTCACTTTGTCACGTATTGAAATGAAAAGTAAAACAATTGCCAATAAGGACTGTCGTAACGCTAATCACGATACGATATAACACCAGGACTCCAATTTTTACAATTCAGGCCGCATGAGCACATTCAAACCATTAAAAGCACTCACATCGCGTCGTCAGGTTCTCAAAGCGGGGCTGGCGGCCTTAACGTTAACGGGCATCGCAAAGCAGGCTCAGGCAAAAGACGAGAGCACGCTCAAAACCAGTAACGGACACAGTAAACCGAAAACCAAAAAGCCGGGCGCGAAGCGTCTGGTGATGCTTGATCCGGGCCATGGCGGGATTGATACCGGCGCCATCGGCAAAAACGGTTCGAAAGAAAAACACGTCGTGCTCGCGATTGCAAAAAATGTGCGCGCGATTTTACGCAGTAACGGCATTGACGCACGCCTGACGCGTTCCGGTGACACCTTCATTCCTCTGTATGACCGCGTGGAGATCGCCCATCAGCACGGTGCGGATCTGTTTATGTCGATTCACGCCGACGGCTTTACCAACCCTTCTGCGGCAGGTGCCTCGGTGTTTGCGCTTTCCAACCGTGGTGCCAGTAGCGCCATGGCGAAATATCTCTCCGATCGCGAAAACCGGGCAGATGAAGTCGCCGGAAAGAAAGCCACCGATAAAGACCACCTGCTACAGCAGGTGCTGTTCGACCTCGTGCAGACGGATACGATCAAAAACAGCCTGACGCTCGGCTCACATATTCTGAAGAAGATTAAGCCGGTGCATCGTCTGCACAGTAAAGGCACCGAGCAGGCGGCGTTCGTGGTGCTGAAATCACCGTCCATCCCGTCCGTGCTGGTGGAGACCTCCTTCATTACCAACCCGGAAGAAGAGCGACTCCTCGGTACCACGGCGTTTCGTCAGAAGATCGCCAACGCCATCGCCTCCGGCATTATTAGCTACTTCAACTGGTTTGATAACCAAAAAGCGCACTCCAGGAAACGTTGATGAAACCCGATGCTCAACTGGTCAAAACCTTCCTGCTACAGCTGCAGGATGAGATTTGCCAGAAACTGGCCGCCGCAGACGGCGGTGAATTTCAGGAAGATAACTGGCAGCGCGAGGCCGGTGGCGGTGGGCGCAGTCGGGTGCTGCGTAACGGCGGCATCTTTGAACAGGCGGGCGTCAATTTCTCCCACGTTCACGGCGACGCGATGCCCGCATCTGCGACCGCGCACCGTCCTGAACTGGCAGGCCGCAGTTTTGAAGCGATGGGCGTCTCGCTGGTGGTGCATCCACACAACCCGTTTGTGCCCACCAGCCACGCCAACGTGCGCTTTTTCATTGCGGAAAAACCAGGGGCCGATCCGGTCTGGTGGTTTGGCGGCGGTTTCGACCTCACGCCCTACTACGGCTTCGAAGAGGACGCCGTGCACTGGCACACCACCGCGCGAGACCTTTGTCTGCCGTTTGGCGAAGACGTCTACCCGAAATTTAAAAAGTGGTGCGATGACTACTTTTATCTGAAGCACCGCGACGAGCAGCGCGGCATCGGCGGGCTGTTCTTTGACGATCTCAACACCCCTGATTTTGATACCGCGTTCAGCTTTATGCGCGCCGTGGGCGAAGGCTATACCGACGCCTATCTGCCGATTGTCGAGCGCCGTAAAAATACCGACTATGGCGTGCGCGAACGCGAGTTCCAGCTCTATCGTCGCGGGCGCTACGTGGAATTCAACCTGGTGTGGGATCGCGGGACGCTGTTCGGCCTGCAGACCGGCGGGCGCACGGAGTCGATTCTGATGTCGATGCCGCCGCTGGTGCGCTGGGAGTACTGCTACGAACCAAAAGAAGGCAGCCCGGAGGCTGCCTTGCGTGAGTTTATTCAGGTTCGGGACTGGGTGTAACTGCCGGATGGCGCTGCGATTAAAGAGGCTGCGTCTGCGCCTCAACCACCGCCAGCGCCACCATATTCACGATACGACGCACGGAGGCAATCGGTGTTAACACATGCACCGGTTTCGCCACCCCCATCAGTACTGGCCCTACGGTCACACCTTCAGAACTGGAGACGCGCAGCAGGTTATAGCTGATACGCGCCGCTTCCACGTTCGGCATAATCAATATGTTCGCCGATCCTTTCAGCGGACTGTCCGGCATACGTTCGTTACGGATGCTCTCCACCAGCGCGGCATCGCCGTGCATTTCCCCGTCAATCATCAGCTCCGGTGCACGCTCGCGCACCAGCTCCAGCGTCTGACGCATTTTGCAGGCCGCCGCAGATTTGGACGAACCAAAGTTAGAGTGCGACAGCAGTGCCACCTTCGGCTCAATACCAAAGCGACGCACGGTTTCCGCCGCCATCACGGTGATTTCCGCCAGTTCGTCCGGGGTTGGGTCATCGTTAACGTAAGTATCGGCAATAAAGGTGTTGCCGCTTGGCAGCAGCAGCGCGTTCATCGCCCCGGCGGTATGAACGCCATCGCGATAGCCGAAGATCTCCTGCACCACGCTGAAGTGTTCGTGGTAGTCACCAACGGTACCGCAGATCAACGCATCGGCTTCACCACGATGGACCATGATCGCGCCGATCACCGTCGTGTTGCTGATCACCGCTTTCTGCGCCTGTTCCTGGGTGATCCCGCGACGTTTCATGATCGCGTAGTATTCGCTCCAGTACTCTTTGAAGCGCGGATCGGATTCGTTGTTAACGATCTCGAAGTCGACGCCCGGCTTAATCTGCAGACCCAGCTTCTGGATGCGCATCTCGATAACGCTCGGACGACCAATCAGGATCGGCTTCGCCAGACCTAAGGTGATCAGCTCCTGGGTGGCGTGCAGCACGCGAGCCTCTTCCCCTTCCGCCAGCACCACGCGCTTCGCGTCGGCGCGCGCCTGAGAGAAGATCGGCTTCATGAACAGGTTGGTTTTATAGACAAACTCGGTGAGCTTATCGACGTAGGCGTCGAAGTCCTGAATCGGGCGCGTCGCCACGCCGGAGTCCATCGCCGCTTTAGCTACCGCTGGGGCAATCTTAACAATCAGACGCGGGTCAAATGGTTTTGGAATGATGTAATCCGGGCCAAAGCTCAGATCCTGGTCGCCATAGGCGGAGGCAACCACTTCACTTTGCTCGGCGTGCGCCAGCTCCGCGATAGCGTGAACCGCGGCAAGCTTCATCTCTTCGTTGATTGCCGTCGCGCCAACGTCCAGCGCGCCACGGAAAATGAACGGGAAGCAGAGCACGTTGTTCACCTGATTAGGGTAGTCGGAACGACCAGTACAGATGATGGCATCTTCACGCACCGCTTTCGCCAGCGGCGGCAGAATTTCCGGCTCCGGGTTAGCCAGCGCGAGAATCATTGGCGCGCGCGCCATCTTCTTCACCATCTCCTGGGTCAGCACTTTCGGGCCTGAACAGCCGAGGAAGATATCCGCGCCATCAATGACGTCCTCAAGCGTGCGTTTACCGTCGTCTTCAACCGCATATGCCGCTTTGGTTTCCGCCATGTTTGGCTCGCGGCCTTTATAGATAACGCCTTTGGAATCACAGACCACAATGTTGTGCTTCTGCATACCCAGCGCCACCAGCAGGTTCATACAGGCGATGGCCGCAGCTCCCGCACCGGAAACTACCATGCGCACGTCAGAGAGATTTTTCTCCACCACGCGCAAACCGTTCAGAATCGCAGCGGTACTGATAATCGCAGTACCGTGCTGGTCATCATGGAACACGGGAATGTTCATACGCTCGCGCAGCTTCTGCTCGATATAGAAACATTCCGGCGCTTTGATGTCTTCCAGGTTGATACCGCCGAAGGTCGGCTCCAGCGCAGCCACCACGTTGATGAATTTATCGGGATCGAGTTCATCCACCTCGATATCAAACACGTCGATACCGGCGAATTTCTTGAACAGAACACCCTTCCCTTCCATCACGGGTTTACCCGCCAGCGCACCAATGTTGCCAAGACCTAATACCGCCGTGCCGTTAGAGATCACGGCAACAAGGTTGCCACGCGCGGTATATTTGTAGGCCGCCAGCGGATCTTTTTCGATTTCCAGACACGGTGCAGCAACGCCCGGCGAATAGGCCAGCGCCAGATCGCGCTGCGTTGCCAGTGGCTTCGTGGGGGAAACCTGGATTTTACCCGGGACAGGGAACTCGTGAAAATCGAGGGCACTCTGTTTTAACTGCTCATCCATCTTCTTTTTCCTTTCACGTATCGGTCAAAAGGGTGACGTAAGCGATCCTGTTGCACACCCTGGTGTGCCGCCTAGTATCGCCGCAGGCCGCCACATAAACTTTGAAGGCTGCCAAACTCTCACCATCACACATTAAAAATTGTTATCAATTTATAACAGCCATGTTACCCGTCTCAAAAGCAATGCCGCCCCCGTCTGCTATGCTTTTTTGTTAAGTCCATCATGATTTTTCCAGAAGTGTGAACTAACGCACTCATCTAACTCTTTTATTTTCAAGGAGTAATTATTTATGAATCAGTTAGACGGCATCAAACAATTCACCACCGTGGTCGCAGACAGCGGCGATATCGAGTCGATTCGCCACTATCAGCCGGAGGATGCGACCACCAACCCTTCGCTACTGCTTAAAGCCGCCGGGCTTGCGCATTTTAGTCATCTGATTGATGACGCCATTGCCTACGGTAAACAGCGCGGGAAAACCCAGGAGCAGCAGGTCACCGAAGCCAGCGACAAGCTGGCCGTTAATTTTGGTGCAGAAATTCTTAAAAGCATCCCCGGACGCGTCTCGACCGAAGTCGACGCCCGCCTCTCTTTCGATAAAGAAAAGAGTATTCACAAGGCTCGCCGTCTGGTTGAACTCTACCAGGAACAGGGGATCGATAAATCTCGCATCCTGATCAAACTGGCGTCGACGTGGGAAGGTATTCGTGCGGCGGAAGTGCTGGAAAAAGAGGGTATCCACTGCAACCTGACGCTGCTGTTCTCGTTTGCTCAGGCACGCGCCTGTGCCGAAGCGGGGGTGTTCCTCGTCTCGCCATTTGTCGGACGCATCTACGACTGGTATCAGGCAAAACAGCCGATGGATCCGTACGTGGTCGATGAGGATCCGGGCGTGAAATCGGTTCGTAATATCTATGATTACTTTAAACAGCACCGCTACGACACTATCGTGATGGGTGCCAGCTTCCGCCGTACCGAGCAGATCCTCGCCCTGGCAGGCTGCGACCGCCTGACCATTTCCCCTAATCTGCTCAAAGAGCTGCAGGACAAAGAAGAGACGGTGATCCGCAAGCTGGTGCCCACCTCTACCGTCTTGCCAAAACCGAAAGCCATGACCGAAGCCGAGTTCCGCTGGGAACATAATCAGGACGCCATGGCCGTAGAAAAACTGGCGGAAGGTATCCGCCTGTTCGCCGTCGATCAGCGCAAACTTGAAGACCTTCTCGCCGCCAAACTTTAACCTTGCCACGGAGTGAACTATGTCCCGTAAAGAGCTAGCCAATGCCATTCGCGCCCTCAGCATGGATGCCGTGCAGAAAGCCAATTCCGGCCACCCTGGCGCGCCTATGGGCATGGCTGATATTGCCGAAGTATTGTGGAACGACTTCCTGAAGCACAACCCCAACGACCCCACCTGGTACGATCGCGACCGTTTTATTCTCTCCAACGGCCACGCCTCAATGCTGCTCTACAGCCTGCTGCACCTCTCCGGCTACGATCTGCCGCTTGAGGAGCTGAAAAACTTCCGCCAACTGCACTCCAAAACGCCGGGGCACCCGGAGATTGGCTATACGCCAGGGGTGGAGACCACCACCGGACCGCTCGGTCAGGGGCTGGCGAATGCAGTCGGGCTGGCGATTGCCGAGCGTACGCTGGGCGCGCAGTTTAATCAGCCGGGGCATGACATCGTTGACCATTACACCTACGTGTTTATGGGTGACGGCTGCCTGATGGAGGGGATTTCCCACGAGGTCTGCTCCCTGGCGGGCACGCTGGGGCTCGGCAAGCTGATTGGCTTCTACGATCACAACGGCATCTCCATCGACGGGGAAACCAAAGGCTGGTTCACCGACGACACGGCGAAACGCTTCGAAGCCTACCACTGGCACGTGGTACATGAGATCGACGGGCACGATCCTGAGGCAGTGAAAAAAGCGATTCAGGAAGCGCAGAGCGTGAAGGACAAACCGTCGCTGATTATCTGCCGCACGGTTATCGGCTTCGGCTCGCCAAACAAAGCAGGTAAAGAGGAGGCGCACGGCGCGGCGCTGGGTGAAGAGGAAGTGGCGTTAACCCGACAAAAACTGGGCTGGAAATACCCGCCGTTCGAAATCCCAAAAGAGATCTACAAAGCATGGGATGCCCGAGAAACCGGTGAAAAGGCACAGCAGTCCTGGAACGAGAAGTTCTCCGCTTACAAAAAAGCGCACCCGGACCTGGCCGCCGAGTTTTCCCGCCGCATGAGCGGCGGTCTGCCGGAAGACTGGGACGATAAAACCCAGGCGCTGATTGAAAACCTGCAGGCTAACCCGGCGAAAATCGCCACCCGTAAGGCGTCTCAAAATACGCTCAATGCCATTGGGCCTATCCTGCCCGAACTGCTCGGTGGTTCAGCGGACCTGGCACCCAGTAACCTGACGATCTGGTCTGGCTCGAAATCACTGAAAGAGGACATCGCCGGGAACTACATTCACTACGGCGTGCGCGAATTCGGAATGACCGCCATTGCCAACGGCATCGCCCATCACGGCGGCTTCGTGCCCTACACCGCCACCTTCCTGATGTTTGTCGAGTATGCCCGTAACGCGGCGCGCATGGCGGCCCTCATGAAGGCGCGACAGATTATGGTCTATACCCATGACTCAATTGGTCTGGGAGAAGACGGACCAACGCACCAGGCGGTGGAACAACTGGCAAGCCTGCGCTTAACGCCGAACTTCAGCACCTGGCGTCCGTGCGATCAGGTGGAAGCGGCGGTCGGCTGGAAGCTGGCAGTGGAACGTCATACTGGCCCGACAGCGCTGATCCTGTCACGCCAGAACCTGGCGCAAATTGAGCGTACCCCGGAGCAGGTGAAAAACATCGCCCGCGGCGGCTACATCCTGAAAGACAGCGGCGGTAAACCGGACGTGATCCTGATTGCGACCGGTTCAGAGGTGGAAATCACGGTGAAAGCCGCCGAGAAGCTGACCGCCGAAGGTCATGCGGTGCGCGTGGTTTCATTGCCATCAACGGATATCTTTGACGCCCAGGATGAAGCGTACCGGGAAGCGGTTCTGCCATCAAACGTTGCGGCTCGCGTAGCGGTAGAGGCGGGTATTGCAGACTACTGGTACAAATACGTGGGACTGAAGGGGGCAATTGTCGGGATGCACGGATACGGTGAATCGGCGCCTGCCGATAAGCTGTTCCCGTATTTCGGCTTTACCGTTGAGAACGTGGTTGAGAAGGCGTTGAGCGTGATCTAGTGCGGCCTGCGTGCCCGGTGGCGCTACGCTTACCGGGCCTACATGGTCCGAAACATAGGCCGGGTAAAGCATAGCCGCCACCCGGCTTTTTCACACCACTCTTACCCCTGCTGCCATCGCCCGCTCCGGTGTTAGCAGCACGCTTTCGCTGGCATCGTCAGTCTCCGCACAGAGCAACATGCATTCAGACGTCTCGCCGCGCATTTTGGCTTTTGCCAGATTACACAGCACCACCACCACTTTCCCCATCAACTCCTCTTCCCGGTAATAGGGCACCAGGCTGGTGACGGTTTGCAGCGTTCTGTCGCCCACATGAATCTGCGCAATATAGAGTTTGTCTGCGTTAGCGTGGCGTTTAACGTCCACGATCGTCCCCACGCGGATCTCCAGCTTTGCAAAGTCATCGTAAGTTATCGTGTCCATGCTCCCTCCTTAGTAAAATTTTACTAAATATTAGCACGATATTTGTGGGAGGCAACACGCAGGATATTTAGTAAAAACTGATGCATGTCCGAACGCATCCTTTACAATGGGTTATCACGTGGGGAATAAGGACAATTATGGCAACGCTCAAAGACATCGCGACGGAGGCTGGCGTCTCGCTGGCGACGGTATCCCGGGTTTTAAACGATGACCCAACGTTGAACGTAAAAGAAGAGACCAAACACCGCATTCTGGAGATTGCTGAAAAGCTGGAATATAAGAGCACAACGTCCCGTAAAATGCAGTCTGTCGCAGTGGGTCAACAACATATTCTGGCACTCTACAGCTATCAGCAAGAGCTGGAGATTAACGACCCTTACTACCTTGCGATTCGCCACGGCATTGAGACACAGTGTGAAAAACTGGGTGTCGAACTGAGTAACTGTTACGCCAATACAACCCTGCCTGACATTAAAAAACTCACCGGGGTACTGATTGTCGGCAAACCTTCCACAGCCATACGCCGCACTGCGATGGCGTTGACCGACAACGTCTGTTTTATTGATTTCCATGAGCCCGGTAGCGAATTTGACTCCGTCGATATCGACCTCTCCCGCATCAGCAAACAGATCATAGACTTCTTTATTAAGCAGGATGTTAAACGCATCGGTTTTATCGGCGGAGAAGATGAACCCGGTAAAGCCGATATCCGTGAAGCGGCATTTGTGGAATATGGGCGCCTGAAAGGCGTTGTGTCAGAGCAGGATATCTGGCGCGGCGGATTTTCCAGCTCCTCAGGATATGAACTGGCGAAAAAAATGCTGGCTGAGAAGAGCTGGCCTGGCGCGCTGTTTGTGGCGTCAGACTCCATCGCCATCGGAGTATTACGCGCTATCCACGAAAAGGGGCTGGCGATCCCTGAGGATATCTCGCTCATTAGCGTGAACGATATCCCAACCGCCCGCTTCACCTTTCCGCCGCTTTCCACCGTACGCATTCATTCCGAAATGATGGGCAGTCAGGGCGTTAACCTGCTGCTGGAAAAATCCCGTGATGGCCGGGCACTCCCCCTTCAGGTTTTCGTGCCAAGCGTCCTGAAACTGCGCGGCACGACACGCTGATTTCCCCTCTTCAAACACACAGCCGGGCATGCCCGGCTTTTTTTATTTCGTGATCGAGTTAAAGCAAATCAGTTTTACTGATTTTATTTAGTAAAATTTTTACTAAAATCCTCAGCAATGATGTTTTACCCCTACAGGGAGATCGCATGAATCGCTGGGAAAATATTCAACTCACGCATGAAAACCGGCTTCCGCCGCGTGCGTACTTCTTCTCTTATGACACTGTCGCCCAGGCTCTCACCTTTGCCCGCGAGGTCAGCAGCCATTTTCTGTCGCTAAGCGGCCAGTGGAACTTTCATTTTTTCCCGAACCCGCTGCTGGTACCGGAAAACTTCACCACACAGTACATGGCTGACTGGGGCCAGATTACCGTACCGGGCATGTGGCAGATGGAAGGTCACGGTCAACTGCAATACACCGATGAGGGTTTCCCCTTCCCGGTAGACGTGCCGTGGGTGCCCACCGATAACCCCACCGGGGCATATCAGCGCTGGTTCACTCTGTCAGACAACTGGCAGGGTAAACAGACAATCATCAAGTTTGACGGCGTCGAAACCTACTTCGAAGTCTACGTGAATGGCCGCTACATCGGTTTTAGTAAGGGAAGTCGACTGACTGCCGAATTTGATATCAGCGACGCGGTACATAGCGGACAAAACCTGCTGTGCGTGCGTGTGATGCAGTGGGCAGACTCCACCTACATTGAAGATCAGGACATGTGGTGGACCGCAGGGATTTTCCGCGACGTTTATCTGGTCGGTAAAACGCCGACACACGTCCGCGACGTCACGATCAAAACCACGTTTGACGAGTCATACAAGGATGCGACCCTTTTCTGTCAGCTGGAACTGGAAAACCTGGCCCCTCACGCCTCTACCGTGTCGCTGGAGTACGCCCTGTTTGATGGCGAGGTCAGACTTCATCAGGGCACGACCGACAGCCTGACCGTGTCCCGCAGCACTGAAACCGCCTTTAGCATTGAGGTCAAACAGCCTCAGCAGTGGTCTGCGGAATCGCCCTACCTCTATCATCTGGTCGTAACGCTTAAAGATAAGCACGGGCAAACGCTGGAGGTGATCCCGCAGCGGGTTGGTTTCCGCGACATTAAAGTGCGCGACGGCCTGTTCTACGTTAACAACCACTACCTGAAACTCCACGGTGTAAACCGTCACGATAACGATCACCTGAAAGGCCGTGCGGTGGGCATGGATCGCGTTGAGCGCGATCTGATCCTGATGAAGCAGCACAACATCAACTCGGTTCGCACCGCCCACTACCCCAACGATCCACGCTTCTATGAGTTGTGCGATATCTACGGCCTGTTTGTGATGGCGGAAACGGATGTGGAATCCCACGGTTTTGCCAACGTTGGCGACCTGAGTCGAATTACCGACGATCCGGTATGGGAGCACGTATACGTTGAGCGCATTGAGCGCCACATTCACGCCCAGAAAAACCACCCGTCCATCATCATCTGGTCGCTCGGGAACGAGTCAGGCTACGGCTGCAACATCCGCGCCATGGCCCGTGCCGCAAAAGCGCTGGATGACACGCGACTGCTGCACTATGAAGAAGATCGCGATGCCGAGGTAGTGGATATCATCTCCACCATGTATACCCGCGTACCGCTGATGAATTTGTTCGGTGAGTACCCGCACGCCAAACCACGGATTATCTGTGAATACGCTCATGCGATGGGCAACGGTCCCGGCGGGTTAACTGAGTACCAGAACGTGTTCGATCGTCACGACTGCATTCAGGGCCACTACGTCTGGGAATGGTGCGACCACGGTATTCAGGCGGTTGATGCCAGAGGCAATACGTATTACGCCTATGGTGGTGATTTTGGCGACTACCCGAATAACTACAACTTCTGCCTCGACGGGCTGATTTACTCCGATCAAACCCCAGGCCCGGGGTTGCGTGAGTACAAGCAGGTAATTGCTCCGGTGAAACTACGCTGGCAGGACGACAAACTCTGCGTAGAAAACCGCTTCTGGTTCACAAACCTGGATGATTACACCCTGCACGTCGAGGTACGGGCGGAAGGTGAAACCCTGCACAGCCAGCTACTGACGATGACAGGAGTAGCCCCCAACAGCGAAAGCAGCATAAGCCTGAATTTACCTGAACTGGATGAGCGGGAAGCGTTCCTGACCGTGCGCATCAGCAAAAATAGCCGTACGCGCTACAGCGAAGCCGGGCACGGTATCGCTGTGTACCAGTTCCCGTTAAAAGCACGCACAAACCACGCCACACCGCTTATCAATACCAACGCGACGCCACTTCATCTGGAAGAGGATCGCCTGAGCTGCACCGTGACCGGACACAACTTCCGCGCGAGCTTCTCTAAAGTGACGGGAAAACTCAGCGCCTGGCAGGTAAACGGCGAAGAGAACATCACTCGTGAGCCGAAGATTAACTTCTTCAAGCCGATGATTGATAACCACAAGCAAGAGTATGAAGGGCTGTGGCAACCCAACCACCTGCAGATCATGCAGGAGCACCTGCGCGGTTTCGAGGTTGAGCAACGTGACGACGCGATCATTATCACAACCCGTACGCTGATTGCCCCGCCGGTGTTTGATTTTGGCATGCGCTGCACCTACCGCTGGCGCATCGCCGCCGATGGGCAAATCAACGTTGAACTGAGCGGTGAGCGCTACGGCGAGTATCCACACATCATTCCGTGCATCGGCTTTACGCTCGGCATCAACGGCGAATTTGACCAGGTGAGCTATTACGGACGCGGACCGGGGGAAAACTATCCGGACAGCCAACAGGCCAGCACCATCGATCTGTGGCACACCACGGTAGATGAGATGTTTGAAAACTATCCGTTCCCGCAGAACAACGGCAACCGCCAGCAGGTACGCTGGGCCACGCTTGCCAACCGTCACGGCAGCGGCCTGCTGGTGGTGCCTGAGCAACCCATCCATTTCAGCGCATGGCACTACACGGCAGAAAACATCCACGCAGCACAACACTGCAACGAACTGCGTCGCTGCGATGACATCACCCTCAACCTTGACCATCAGGTACTGGGTTTAGGCTCTAACTCCTGGGGAAGCGAAGTGCTGGACGCCTGGCGCGTCTGGTTCAGACCGTTCCGCTACGGCTTCACGCTGCTCCCGCTTGAAGGTGGGCAAACTGCCGCGCAGGCGCTGGCGAACCATCAGTTTGGCACCGGTTTCTTCTCCATGAATTCGCACAGCGAGGCAAACCAATGATCGTTATCGACAGTCTGGAACAGTTCCAGAAACTTTACCGTGCGGGGCGTAAATGGCAGCGCTGTTCAGAAGCGATTAACAATATCGACAACATCCAACCCGGTGTAGCCCACTCGATCGGTGATTCGCTGGCCTACCGCGTCTCCTGCGATGCCAGTACCGACGCGCTATTTGTCGGTCATCGGCGCTATTTCGAAGTGCATTACTACCTACAGGGCACGCAGAAAATTGAATACGCCGCGAAAGCATCCCTGCAGGTTGTGGAGTGCTATCGCGATGAAACCGACCGCGAATACCTGAAAGGTGTGGGTCACACCGCTCAGGTCCACGAGGGGCAAGTTGTGATTTGTGAGAATCACGAGGCGTATCGCTTCATCAGCGACATGCCGACAAAAAAAGTCGTCCTCTATGTCACCATCGAAGACGGTTATTTCCATAACAAATAAAAATGTGAGCGGTGCCAATGAAGCACCGCTATCCTCCCTGTACCCGGAGAAACGTTATGTCTGAAACCATCAAACGCAATACCATCGGCAAATTCGGCCTGCTGTCGCTGACATTTGCCGCCGTGTTTAGTTTTAACAACGTTATCAATAACAATATTGAGCTGGGGCTCGCCTCCGCGCCCATGTTCTTTTTAGCCACCCTGTTCTATTTCATTCCGTTCTGCTTAATTATCGCTGAATTTGTCTCACTGAATAAAAACTCCGAAGCCGGGGTTTACGCCTGGGTGAAAAGTTCGCTGGGCGGACGCTGGGCCTTTATTACCGCCTACACCTACTGGTTCGTGAATCTGTTCTTCTTCACCTCGTTATTACCGCGCGTCATCGCCTACGCTTCATATGCTTTTTTAGGCTATGAGTACATTCTTACGCCGTTTGCTACCACGGTACTGAGTATGGTGCTGTTCGCGTTCTCAACCTGGGTCTCCACCAACGGGGCGAAAATGCTGGGGCCGATCACCTCAGTGACCTCCACACTGATGCTGCTGCTCACTCTCTCCTATATCCTTCTGGCCGGCGCCGCGCTGGTGGGTGGCGTGCAGCCAGCCGACCCGATCACCGTTGACGCAATGATCCCGAACTTCAACTGGGCCTTCCTCGGCATCACCACCTGGATATTTATGGCTGCCGGTGGCGCGGAATCCGTTGCGGTCTATGTCAACGACGTTAAAGGTGGCTCTAAATCCTTCGTGAAGGTGATTATTCTGGCGGGGATTTTCATCGGCGTGCTGTACTCCATCTCCTCGGTGTTGATTAACGTCTTTATCAGCAGTAAAGAACTGAAATTTACCGGCGGTTCGGTTCAGGTGTTCCACGGTCTGGCGGTGTGGTTTGGGCTGCCGGAAGTCCTGATGAACCGCTTTGTCGGCCTGGTTTCCTTTACTGCGATGTTCGGTTCTCTGCTGATGTGGACCGCAACGCCGGTAAAAATCTTCTTCTCTGAGATCCCAACCGGAATTTTTGGCCCAAAAACCGTGGCGCTGAACGAAAATGGCGTACCGGCCCGTGCGGCGTGGATCCAGTATCTCATTGTGATCCCGTTGATGATTATTCCCACAATGGGTTCAAATACCGCTCAGGAGCTGATGAACACCGTCATCAATATGACCGCCGCCGCCTCCATGCTGCCGCCGCTGTTCATTATGCTGGCCTACCTGAACCTGCGTCGTAAGCTCGACCACCTGCCGCGCGATTTCAAAATGGGCTCACGCACCATGGGTATGGTGGTGGTGTCGATGCTGATTGTGATTTTTGCTATCGGCTTTGTGGCCTCAACCTTCCCCACCGGTGGCAATATTCTGACGATTATTTTCTATAACGTCGGAGGGATCGTTTTATTCCTCGGATTTGCCTGGTGGAAATACAGCAAATACGTCAAAGGATTATCAAAAGAACAACAACAAATTGAAGCCTCACCAGCCTCAAATATTCATTAACACCGAAGGCACGGATATTCTTTCTTTGGGATGAGTGCATGAAAATTAAAGAGAAAACAATTGGGGCACTCGCTGCCCTCTCTTTCTGCTGCCCCGCATTTGCCGCAGAAGAAGCCCGACCCGCTGAACACGACGATACCAAAACACCGGAACTCACCACCTCTTCATTTCGCTTTTATGGTGAACTGGGTATCGGCGGATATATGGATCTGGAGGGTAAGAATAAACATAAATACAGTGACGGCACCTATATTGAGGGCGGTCTGGAGATGAAGCACGGGAACTGGTTCGGCCTGATTTATGGCGAAGGCTGGACCGTTCAGGCCGATAGTCAGGGTAACGCCTGGGTACCAGACCACAGTTGGGGCGGTTTCGAAGGGGGGCTTAACCGTGTTTACGGCGGCTACAAAACCGCTAACAGCACCGAAATTATGTTGAGCCTGCGCCAGGACTCTTCTCTGGATGACCTGCAGTGGTGGGGAGATTTCACCCCGGATCTGGGCTACGTGATCCCCAACACCCGCGACATAATGTATGCCCTCAAGGTGCAGAATCTCTCCGGCGATCTGCGCTATAGCATCACCGCAACGCCTGCCGGGCATCATGATGAGAGCAAGGCCTGGCTGCATTTCGGCAAATACGATCGCTACGACGACAAGTATACCTATCCGGCGATGGTGAACGGCTATCTCCAGTATGACATCGCGAAAGATGTCACCTGGATGAACGGTCTGGAAATCACCGACGGTACCGGACAACTCTTTTTAACCGGGATGTTGTCGCCGAACCTGGCCGCACGCGCCTGGCACCACACGGGACGCGCCAGGGGTAAAGATGTACCAGGGACAGAAACGGGCTATATGGTCAGCGCCATGGTGGAAGCGCTAAAAGGCGTCTACCTTTCTACCGCCTACAGCTATGCCAAACACCGTCCGGACAATGGCGGGGACGAAACGACGTCCTTTATGCAGTTCGGTATCTGGTACGAGTACGGCGGAGGGCGCTTTGCCACCGCAGCGGACAGCCGCTTCTATATGAAAAATGCCTCAGGCGACCCAAGCGATCGGGTCTTCCTGATGCAATACTTCTACTGGTAAAAGGATCTTCCCCATGAAATTCTGTCTTACGCCGCTGGCCTGCGCGCTGGTATTGAGTTTTTCAGCCCACGCCACCACGGCAAATGACTTTAAAAACGTGATTAACCGCACCGGTGCGCCGCAGTATATGCACGATTTCGACGCTGACGACCACCAGCGTTTTAGCCCCTTTTTCGATTTGGGTGCCTGGCATGGGCATCTGCTGCCTGACGGACCGCAAACCCAGGGAGGATTTCCAGGCGTAGCGCTGCTCACCGAAGAGTACATCAATTTTATGGCAGCGAATTTTGATCGCCTGAGCGTGTACCAGAACGGTAAAAAAGTGGATTTCACCCTTGAGGCTTTCAGTCTTCCCGGCGCGTTGGTGCAAAAGCTGAGCGCGAAAGATGTGCAAATCGAAATGACGCTACGTTTCGCAACCGCGCGCACCTCATTGCTAGAAACGCAGATTACGAGCAAGACGCCACTGGACCTGGTATGGGATGGCGAGCTGCTGGAAAAACTTGAGGCCAAAGAGGGCAAACCGCTTTCGGATAAGACCATAGACGGCGCGTATCCCGATTATCAGCGCAAAATGGTTCCCACCCGTGACGGCCTGAAGGTGACCTTTGGTAAAGTGCGATCCACTTGGGATCTCCTCACCTCCGGCAGTTCCGAATATCAGGTGCATAAATCAATCCCGATCGATACCACCGTCGACGGTCATCGCTTTATCAGTCGGGCACACATTTCCGGCAGCACCACGCTGTACACCACCTACTCCCATCTGTTGAGTGCTGACGACGTTGCGCGCGAGCAGCCGAAAATTCGCGATATTCTGGCGCGGCCCGCCTGGTTCATGAGCGCCTCGCAAACACGCTGGGAGGGATATTTACAAAAGGGACTCACCAACCCGAATGCGACACCAGAACAAACTCGTGTCGCGGTGAAGGCCATCGAGACGCTAAACGGTAACTGGCGTTCACCGGGTGGTGCGGTACGTTTTAACACGGTGACGCCCTCCGTGACCGGACGCTGGTTCTCCGGCAACCAGACCTGGCCATGGGACACCTGGAAACAGGCGTTTGCCATGTCGCATTTCAACCCGGATATCGCCAAAGAGAACATTCGCGCGGTGTTCTCCTGGCAGATTAAACCCGACGATCCGGTGCGCCCTCAGGATGCAGGATTCGTGCCTGATCTTATCGCCTGGAACCTAAGCCCGGAACGCGGCGGTGACGGAGGCAACTGGAACGAACGAAACACCAAACCGAGCCTGGCGGCATGGTCGGTGATGGAGGTATACAACACCACACATGACAAGGTCTGGCTGGCAGAGATGTACCCTAAACTGGTGGCCTACCATGACTGGTGGCTCCGTAACCGTGACCATAATGGTAACGGTGTGCCGGAGTACGGTGCGACGCGTGACAAAGCCCATAACACCGCCAGCGGTGACATGCTGTTTACGGTGAAAAAAGGCGATAAAGAGGAACCGCTTTCCGGACTGAATAACTACGCCCGGGTAATCGAAAAAGGACATTACGACAGTCTGGAGATCCCGGCGCAGGTTGCCGCCTCGTGGGAGTCCGGACGTGATGACGCCGCCGTGTTCGGATTTATAGATAAAACGCAGCTGGATAACTATGTCGCAAAAGGCGGAAAACGCAGCGACTGGATAGTAAAGTTTGCCGAAAACCGAAGTAAAGAAGGCGATCTGCTGGGTTACTCGTTACTCCAGGAGTCCGTCGACCAGGCGAGTTATATGTACAGCGATAATCACTATCTGGCACAAATGGCGAGCCTGCTGGGTAAAGAGCAGGATGCCAGCCACTATCGCCAATTGGCGGATAAACTCGCGACCTACATCAATACCTGTATGTTCGATGCGAACAGCGGTTTTTACTATGACATTCGCATTGAGGATAAACCGCTTGAGAATGGCTGTGCGGGCAAACCTATCACCGAGCGCGGTAAAGGGCCGGAAGGCTGGTCTCCTCTGTTTAACGGTGCAGCAACCCAGGAACATGCTGATGCCGTGGTGAAGGTGATGCTGGATCCGAAAGAGTTCAACACCTATGTGCCGCTGGGTACCGCTGCACTGACCAACCCGGCATTCGGTGCGGATATCTACTGGCGTGGTCGCGTCTGGGTCGACCAGTTCTGGTTTGGACTCAAAGGGATGGAACGCTACGGCTATCGGGAACAGGCACGAACGCTGGCAGATAACTTCTTTAAGCACGCGAAGGGGTTAACGTCTGATGGTCCAATTCAGGAAAACTACAACCCGCTGACCGGGGCACAGCAAGGCGCACCCAACTTCTCGTGGAGCGCGGCACATCTGTACATGCTGTATAACGACTTTTTTCGGAGAAACTAACGGGTGATCCACAGCGTGGGCCAGGCGTCGGGTCCATTCCAGTTATCGCAGCTGGGCTCCCCGGCATAACGTACCAGGCGAAAACGCTGGCCGTCAAAACGCCAGCGCGTCTGGACGCCACAATCGCCCAAACCACGTCCCAGCGCGAGCGTCGTCAGCTCGCGCGTTTTTTCATCAAAGCTGGCGTTCATCAACTCTATTTCACTGCTGTCGTCTGAAGGTGTAAACGGCAGACGCAGCCTGACGCTGCGGGCGGCGAACGGCTTTTTACGTGATACCAGCCACGCCAGATCGACGGTGTTATAAGCTCCCGCCTCGCAGCTGACGATCAGCAGCGCTTTGTCATCGGTTAACGCGGTGACGCGCACTTCCCGGCGGTTAGGATCCAGCGAGCACTGGTTGCTGTTCATCCGTCCGGTACCATAGTCCAGCAGGTCGTTCAGTTCGGCGTGGGAGAGCGGCGTCGGCGTCGGGTTGACGACCGACACCTTTTTTAAAGCTGGAGCGGGTGGAACGCTTAACGGCGGGTCGTCACCTTTCTTGATCCACGCGGTTTCGCTCCCGACGCGCTTTTGCTGCGCATCAATGAACAGCAACGCCGCTTTCAGACCGCTCAGGGAAATCACCTGCTTGCCGTCGCGCAGGGTCAGGGATTTCCCTTCCTGGATGTTTTTCAAAAAGGCGGTAATGGTGGCGGCATCGTCCGTTTTCAGATGCCAGGGCGTGAGCTGCCAGTGCGGCTTGTCCAGCTTCAGGGGAACGTTATCCAGCAGCAACCGGGGAGCAATATCCGGCTCATTAACCGACGGGGCGTCAAGGCCGCCGAGATCGATACGCAGCGTTGCATCCGTTTTCGCCCCGGCGCTTCGGGTGAGCGTCATGACCAAACCACGATGCTCCCCCGTGTTACGTGCCAGGCAAAAATTCTGGTTATTGCAGGTCACCTGCCAGTCAGAAAATGCCTGCTGAGCAGGCGCAGCCCGCACCAGCGGAGCGAAGAGCACGCAGAAGAGGGAGAATAAAAAAACACTGTAGCGCATGAATGACACAATCCCGGAACGAAAACGCTTAACTGGGCAGTATCTTCGGGTTACCACCGAGGTTGCTCAATCGGATTTATCAGATATACCCGAAAAATCATCTACATCCGTTCGAAAGCAGTGTCCATCAGCCCGGTTGTTTGTAAATACTGCAGTAATATCACAGCCTTGCCATCCCTGATTTCGCCTGAACGCATCATCTCCAGCGCACGAGAAAAGGGGAGCTCCAGCACTTCGATATCTTCATCTTCGACACCACCGCCCCGGTGAGTCCGCTGCGCATCGCTGTATTCCGCAATGAAGAAATGCACAATTTCCGTTACGCCGCCTGGGGACATAAACAGCTCGAAGACCTTTTTGACCTCTCCCACTTCAAAGCCGGTCTCTTCTACGGCCTCTTTGCGGATACACACTTCCGGCTCGTCATCATCAAGCAGGCCGGCACAGGTTTCAATCAAACGACCATCAGGGTTGCCATTAACCCATGTTGCAACCCGGAACTGACGGATCAGCACCACGCTCTGCTTTTCACGGTTATAGAGCAAAATGGTTGCCCCATTACCGCGGTCATAGACCTCGCGTTTGTGGCGGATCACTTCACCGTTGTTACGTGTAAGATCATAGGTGATGTTACGCAGGACAAAGTAGTTTTCAGAGAGAATTTTGTCTTTGATAACGTCAATTTTCAGGGTCATACGGGCTCCACGGCGCAATGAGTCGTCCTATACTACGCCGTGGCTCCCGCTTTGTCGCCCGCCGGTTAATGATGTTTGAACGCGCCAACCCCAAGCCAGTCGAGTATTCCTTGTGCCGCATGACGCCCTTCCGCCATCGCGGTCACCACCAGATCCGCCCCACGCACCGCATCGCCACCCGCGAAGATTTTCGGGTTGGTCGTCTGGTAACGATAATGACTCTCTACCGAGGCCACAATTCGCCCCCAGTCATCCATTTCGACACCCTGCGCCTGCAGCCACGGCATCGCGTGTGGATTAAAACCAAACGCCATGATCGCTGCATCAGCAGGCATCACAAACTCGCTGCCCGCCACCGGAACAGGTCGACGCCGTCCCTGCGCATCCGGTTCGCCGAGTTTGGTACGCAGCATCCGGATGCCATTGACCTTGCCGTCTGGATCACGCGTCAACTCAACCGGCTGGACGTTAAATTCAAACGCCGCGCCCTCTTCTTTGGCATTCTTCACCTCCTTCTTCGAGCCCGGCATATTGGCCTCATCCCGACGATAGGCGCAGGTGACTTTCGCCGCGCCGTGGCGTAGCGCGGTGCGAACGCAGTCCATCGCCGTGTCTCCGCCACCCAGCACCACGACGTTTAACCCGTGAGTGTCAATAAACGGTTCACTGGCCGTCGCCTCCAGCCCCATCACGTGGCGCGTGTTGCCCACCAGGAAAGGCAACGCGTCATAGACGCCTGGCGCGTCTTCATGCGGGATCCCCGCTTTCATGGAGCGATAGGTTCCCACGCCAATAAACAGCGCATCAAAGTCGTCCTGCAACTGAGACATCGACACGTCCTGACCCACCTCGCAGTTCAGCTCGAAGCGGATGCCCATCGCGGTGAATATCTCTCTGCGCCGCGCGAGCAGTGATTTGTCGAGCTTGAATGCCGGGATACCAAAGGTCAGCAAACCACCGATTTCCGGATGCCTGTCATAAACCGTCACGCTGACACCATTACGCACCAGCACATCGGCGCAGGCCAGCCCGGCAGGCCCTGCCCCGATAATCGCAACCCGCTTGTCCACCGGAGTAACGCCGCTCATATCCGGTCTCCAGCCCATCGCCAGCGCCTGGTCAGAAATATAGCGCTCAATATTGCCAATGGTGACTGAACCCGCGCTATCGTGCAGCGTGCAGGCCCCTTCACATAATCGGTCCTGCGGGCAGACGCGGCCGGTAATTTCGGGTAAACAGTTGGTCTGATGAGAAAGCTCAACGGCACCCGCAATATCCCCCGCATTGACGCGCTCAATCCACTGCGGGATATGGTTGTGCAGCGGACAGGTCCACTCGCAGATGCTGTGCTCTCCGCACTTCAGGCATCGAGATGCCTCACGACTGGCCTGTGCAGCCCGGAACGGCAGGTAAATTTCGTTAAAATGATTAACGCGTTCTGCGGCAGTAAGCTTGTCAGGTTCACCGCGTGGCGGGGTCGTTTGCATCCGCTGCAGTTTGGTTTGCGAAATAACCTCTCTGGCAGCCTCCGCATGCCAGGGCTGCGCCTCCAGACTGGCCGTGCGCTGTCGGCGCGATTTAGCCAGATTATCCAGCACGGCGGACGTCGCCAGTGAAAGGACACCTGCCGGGCAATTTTCAATACAGGCGGGGCCTTGCGAGCGCGTCAGGCAGAGATCGCACTTATTCGCCGATGCCTTCACACCGCCGTTTTCAAGCGGGGTAACGATAATTTCCATCGTGCCAAACGGGCACGCTACCACGCAGGCTTTACAACCAATGCATTTTTGTTGATTCACCTGTACGCTGTCATCGCATTTGCTGATGGCGCCGTTCGGGCAACTTTGCGCGCAGGGCGCAGCTTCACAGTGACGGCAGGTAACGGGGCTTCTCGTCTCGCCAGATTTCAGGACCGTGATACGAGGATGAAAATGGCGCTCGCTCAGGACATGCTGCTCGCCGTTGTGCGCCATCACGCAGGCCACTTCGCAGGCCCGACACCCAATGCATTGCTGGCCGTTAGCCATAATAAAACGATTCATAACCACACCTGTTTTTGGTTCAATAACCTTATTCTTTGTATGAATAAGGTATTTACGCATTACGGCGCGATCGGGCAATGTTCAAATGCCCAGGACGCCAAACTATTTCCAGTGAACCTGTGGCAGATCAATTTTATTCAGAGGGCCGTTCTGTGACCGTTAAACGACCTGTTTCCGGCAGCCTTGCCTGGGCTTTCGTTTCGATTATTGCGTTATCTATTCTGACAAGCAGCGCTGCGCTGCTGACGCTGGCCAGTAGCCAGCGAGATGCCGAAGCCATCAACATCGCAGGTTCACTGCGCATGCAGAGCTACCGCCTGGGCTATGAGATGCAGGGAAACAGCCCGTCTCTGGCGGCGCACCGCGAGAACTGGCAGAAGACATTAAGCGCCCCGGCATTAGAAAAGTTGAACCGCTGGTACGTACCGGACAACGTCAAACAGCGCTATCAGCAGCTGCACGTCGCCTGGCTGGAGATGGATACGCGCATCGCGCGCGGCGACATCGCGTGGTATCAAAGCCACATTGAAGATTTTGTCGGCCGTATTGATGCCTTTGTGCTCGCCCTCCAGCACTACACCGAACATAAAATCCAGACGGTGACCTTGCTCTCTCTGGCTGGCGCGCTTGGGATCCTGCTACTGACGCTGTTTACCCTGCGACGCATCCGTCGTCAGGTAGTGCTGCCGCTTAACAATCTTGTCGCGGCAAGCGAGCGGATTGAGCGAGGGGAATTTGAGACCCCTGCCCCGGATACCGCACTGCCGAATGAACTGGGCCAACTCTCCCGCGCCTTCAACCATATGTCGGCCGAGTTACATACTCTCTATCGTTCGCTTGAAGCCTCGGTGGCGGAAAAGACGCGACATTTGCATGAAGCCCATCAGCAGCTCGAAATGCTGTTCAAATGCTCTCAGGCGCTGAACACCGGCCAAATTGACAGCCTGTGTTTCCGGCATATCCTGCAGATCGTCCATGACTATACGCAGATGAATTATCTGGAATTACGCACCAGCGATGACTGGCGGCTGTGTGAAGGAACAGAAACGAGCGGTATTCCACTGCAAAACCTGCCGGTGCTGATGCAGGATACGCTGTATGGTGAACTGCGCTGGCAAAGTGAGACGGACAGCGTTCCTCTCCCGCTGATGAGAAGTGTGGCGACGATGCTCGGACGCGGGCTGTACTTTAACGAGGCGCAAAAACATTACCAGCAGCTGCTGCTGATGGAAGAGCGCGCCACCATCGCCCGTGAACTCCATGATTCGCTGGCGCAGGTGCTGTCGTATCTGCGGATCCAGCTTACGCTGCTTAAACATGCGGTGCCGCAGGACAATGCCCCGGCACAAACCATCATCACCGACTTCTCCCGCGAGCTGAACAACGCCTGGCATCAACTGCGCGAGCTGCTCACCACCTTCCGCCTGACGCTTAACCACGCGAATTTACCCGCAGCACTCCAGGAGTCTCTCGACGTTCTGCAGAGCCAGACGCAGGCAAAACTGCATCTTGACTGTCGCCTCTCCTCGCTGGCGCTGGACGCGCAAAAGCAGGTGCATCTGTTGCAGATCGTGCGTGAGGCGGTGTTGAATGCGATTAAACATGCGCAAGCCAGCGAAATTACCGTGAGCTGCGTGACCTCCGTGGATGGCACGCACAGCGTCAGCATTCGTGACAACGGCATCGGGATTGGCGAAGCCAGCGAACCTGCGGGACACTACGGGTTGAATATTATGCGTGAACGCGCGCAACGGCTCGGAGGAATGCTGCACTTTTCGCAGCCGCAAAACGGCGGCACGCTGGTCAGCGTGACGTTCCCGGTCCCCACGCCGTTAACAGGTAAATAACGGTAAAGGGGGAAGCGCAGGAAAAAGCGCATGATAATTTACATTATCTCCTTTATTTCTCCACGTTTGGTCTTCGTCTTGCCGCTAAAGTGATGCAGGCAATAAACAATAATGACGTGCAGCAAAACGAGGTTACTTTTTCATGGCGAATTTTTTCATCGATCGCCCCATTTTTGCCTGGGTACTGGCCATTCTGTTATGTCTGACGGGTGTCCTGGCGATTACGTCACTTCCTGTTGAGCAATATCCCGATCTGGCGCCACCTAACGTACGCGTCACCGCCAACTATCCAGGCGCCTCCGCACAAACGCTGGAAAATACCGTGACGCAGGTTATCGAGCAGAACATGACGGGTCTGGATAACCTGATGTACATGTCCTCACAAAGCAGCGCAACAGGTCAGGCGACGGTCACGCTGAGCTTCACTGCCGGCACCAATCCTGATGAAGCCGTGCAGCAGGTGCAAAACCAGCTGCAGTCGGCCATGCGTAAGCTGCCTCAGGCGGTGCAGAACCAGGGTGTAACCGTGCGTAAAACCGGTGATACCAACATTTTGACCATCGCGTTTGTCTCCACTGATGGTTCCATGGACAAGCAGGATATTGCAGACTACGTCGCCAGTAATATTCAGGACCCCATCAGCCGAATTAACGGCGTTGGCGATATCGACGCTTACGGTTCACAATACTCAATGCGCATCTGGCTCGATCCCAACAAGCTCAACAGCTACCAGATGACCGCAACCGACGTAACGAATGCCATCAAAGCCCAGAACGCGCAGATTGCCGTGGGGCAGCTAGGGGGGACGCCATCCGTCGATAAACAAGCCCTGAATGCCACCATTAATTCGCAGTCACTGCTTCAGACCCCGGAGCAGTTCCGCGACATTACCCTGCGCGTGAATCAGGATGGTTCGGAGGTACGTCTGGGTGATGTCGCCACGGTGGAAATGGGTGCGGAGAAGTACGACTACCTGAGCCGCTTTAACGGCAATCAGGCCTCTGGCCTTGGGATTAAACTGGCCTCCGGCGCCAATGAAATGGCCACAGCGAAACTGGTTTTAGATCGGCTGGATGAGCTTTCACAGTATTTCCCGCACGGGCTGGAATATAAAGTTGCCTATGAAACCACCTCCTTCGTCAAAGCCTCGATTGAAGATGTAGTGAAGACCCTGCTGGAAGCGATCGCGCTGGTGTTCCTGGTCATGTACCTGTTCCTGCAAAACTTCCGTGCAACGCTGATCCCAACCATCGCCGTCCCTGTTGTCCTGCTGGGAACCTTTGCGGTGCTTTACGCGTTTGGCTACAGCATTAACACCCTGACGATGTTTGCAATGGTGCTGGCGATTGGCCTTCTGGTGGATGATGCCATCGTGGTGGTCGAAAACGTCGAGCGAATTATGAGCGAGGAAGGCCTTTCCCCGCGTCAGGCCACGCGCAAATCCATGGGACAAATTCAGGGGGCGTTAGTCGGTATTGCGATGGTGCTGTCGGCGGTCTTTATCCCGATGGCCTTCTTTGGCGGCACCACCGGGGCGATCTACCGCCAGTTCTCGATAACCATCGTCTCGGCAATGGTGCTCTCCGTGCTGGTCGCATTGATCCTCACCCCCGCGCTCTGCGCCACAATCCTGAAGCCGCTGCACAAAGGGGAGCATCACGGCCAAAAAGGGTTCTTCGGCTGGTTTAACCGGATGTTCAACCGCAATGCCGCGCGATATGAATCTGCCGTCGGGCGAGTGCTTCACCGCAGCCTGCGCTGGATGATGATTTATGTGGTGTTGCTGGGCGGCATGGTCTGGCTGTTCCTCCATCTGCCGACCTCATTCCTGCCGATGGAAGACCGGGGTATGTTCACCACCTCGGTGCAACTCCCGAGTGGCGCAACGCAGCAGCAGACGCTAAAAGTGGTTCAGAAAGTGGAGCAGTATTTCTTCACGAAAGAGAAGGATAACGTTGTATCGGTCTTCTCCACCGTCGGTTCCGGCCCTGGCGGAAACGGGCAGAACGTCGCCCGTATGTTTGTTCGCCTGAAAGACTGGGACGAGCGTGACACGAAAACGGGAACCTCCTTTGCCATTATTGAGCGCGCGACGAAAGCCTTTGCACATATCAAAGAAGCGCGCGTCTTTGCCAGCAGTCCACCGGCGATTAGCGGTCTGGGCAGCTCCGCCGGGTTTGATATGGAGTTGCAGGATCACGCCGGAGCGGGTCACACTGCGCTGATGGCGGCACGCGATAAGCTCTTAGAGCTGGCGGGGAAGGATGCCGGTCTGACACGCGTTCGTCACAACGGTCTTGATGACAGCCCGCAGCTCCAGGTGGATATCGACCAGCGTAAGGCGCAGGCGCTGGGCGTCTCAATCAACGACATCAACGACACCCTGCAAACGGCGTGGGGCTCAAGCTATGTGAATGACTTTATGGATCGCGGCCGCGTGAAAAAAGTGTATGTCCAGTCCGCCGCGCCGTTCCGCATGTTGCCGGATGACATTAATCGCTGGTTTGTGCGAAATAATACTGGCGGCATGGTGCCGTTCTCCGCCTTTGCCACCTCGCACTGGGAGAGTGGTTCACCACGTCTGGAACGCTATAACGGCTATTCTGCGGTTGAAATCGTCGGGGAAGCCGCGCCGGGCGTCAGCACAGGTACCGCCATGGATACCATGGAAAAACTGGTGCAACAGCTACCTGCTGGTTTTGGTCTGGAATGGACGGCCATGTCATACCAGGAGCGACTCTCCGGAGCGCAGGCTCCCGCGCTTTATGCGCTTTCTCTGCTGGTGGTTTTCCTCTGTCTTGCCGCACTGTATGAAAGCTGGTCGGTCCCGTTCTCGGTCATGCTGGTGGTTCCCCTTGGGGTCATCGGCGCGCTGCTGGCAACCTGGATGCGCGGCCTGGAGAACGATGTTTACTTCCAGGTGGGGCTACTCACCGTTATCGGTTTGTCGGCGAAAAACGCCATTCTGATCGTTGAGTTCGCTAACGAGATGAATGCTAAAGGCCACGAACTGATGGCTGCCACGCTGCACGCCTGTCGCCAACGCTTACGCCCGATCCTGATGACGTCACTGGCATTTGTTTTCGGCGTACTGCCGATGGCAACCAGCACCGGCGCAGGCTCCAGCAGCCAGCATGCGGTAGGGACCGGGGTTATGGGCGGCATGATTTCAGCCACTATCCTGGCCATTTATTTCGTTCCGCTGTTCTTTGTGCTGGTGCGTCGCCGCTTCCCGCTAAAGGAACGCCAGGAGTAAGTGATTGAAATAAAAAAAGGCGGCTTTATCGGCCGCCTTTTTATTGTGTGATTAATTCACACTATGATTATTTTACTTATTTAAGTGCTCTTGCAATTCTTACTGAATGTCATTTACGAAGCATGCCTTCGATAAAATCTTTCCAGTTCCCCAGTTCACGTTCAATCATAACAACCTCTCTTATTATTATGCGCATTCTACGAAAACGTATCATCATTGTGAAGACTATTTAACCAATTGCTGTGATTATACCCCGCCACTGTCAGAGAATTATGATAAATATGAACGGAGAACTTTAAATTTTTTGTGACGGCAAGCAATATTTAGAAATAACCATACGAGCAGGTGAGTTTTATTTTACTTACTGAGTTTATTGGCAATTTAAACCTTATGGACATCTATGCTTAAATGTTGAAAGAATATTCAGCGTACAAGTGTGAGTTGAATTAAGATGATGAGTAAATTAAGACAATTCTTGAATGTGTTATATTCTGCTTAAGGATATATCTTCGAATTTATTGAACGTTTTATCACCACAGGAACAAAAGGATTCACCATGGTTGTGATGTACGGCATTAAAAACTGTGACACCATCAAAAAAGCCCGCCGCTGGCTGGACGCGAACAACGTGGAGTACCGCTTCCATGATTACCGCGCCGATGGGCTTGATGCAGAATTTCTGCATAACGCCATCAAAGAACTGGGATGGGAAGCCCTGCTGAATACACGCGGCACCACCTGGCGTAAACTGGATGAATCTCTGCGCGCCAGCATCAATAACGCCGACAGCGCGGCAAAACTGATGCTCGAGATGCCGGCAATTATCAAACGCCCATTGCTCTGCGCGCCCGGGCAGCCTATGCTGCTGGGTTTCAGTGAAACCCTTTATTCCGACTTTTTTCGTTGAGGTGTAGTTTATGTCATGCCCGGTCATTGAGCTGACTCAGCAGCTTATTCGCCGTCCTTCCCTTAGCCCGGACGACGCAGGTTGTCAGGCATTAATGATTGAGCGCCTGCGTGCCATCGGTTTTACCGTCGAACGCATGGATTTTGGCGATACCCAGAACTTCTGGGCGTGGCGTGGTCAGGGCGAAACTCTGGCCTTTGCCGGGCATACTGATGTCGTTCCCGCAGGTGATGCGGATCGCTGGATTAACCCGCCGTTTGAACCGACCATCCGCGATGGCATGCTGTTTGGTCGCGGTGCGGCAGACATGAAAGGCTCTCTGGCGGCGATGGTCGTGGCAGCAGAGCGTTTTGTTGCCCAGCATCCGAACCATAAAAACCGTCTCGCATTTTTAATCACCTCAGATGAAGAGGCCAGTGCCCATAACGGTACCGTGAAGGTTGTTGAAGCACTGATGGCGCGAAACGAGCGTCTCGACTACTGTCTGGTCGGAGAGCCGTCCAGTACTGAAGTGGTGGGTGATGTCGTCAAAAATGGTCGCCGTGGCTCGCTGACCTGTAACCTGACCATTCACGGGGTTCAGGGGCATGTTGCATATCCGCATCTGGCCGATAACCCGGTCCATCGCGCTGCGCCGATGCTGAACGAACTGGTGGCGATTGAGTGGGACAAAGGCAATGAGTTCTTCCCACCGACCAGTATGCAGATTGCAAATGTCAAAGCCGGGACCGGCAGCAACAACGTGATCCCGGGTGATTTCTTCGTCCAGTTTAACTTCCGCTTCAGCACTGAACTGACCGATGAGATGATCAAAGCGCGTGTTGTCGCCCTGCTTGAGAAATATAACCTGCGCTACACCGTGGACTGGTGGCTTTCCGGTCAGCCGTTCCTGACGCAGCGTGGCAAACTGGTGGATGCGGTAGTGAACGCCATCGAGCACTATAATGAAATTAAGCCACAGCTGCTGACGACGGGTGGCACCTCTGACGGACGCTTTATCGCCCGCATGGGCGCCCAGGTTGTCGAACTGGGGCCAGTGAACGCGACCATTCATAAAATCAATGAGTGTGTGAATGCCGCAGATTTGCAACTGCTGGCCCGTATGTATCAACGCATTATGGAGCAACTCGTCGCCTGACGAACGCTCTGAGAGGAATAGCGAATGGATTGGCTTTCAAAATACTGGTGGATTTTGGTGTTAGTTTTTCTGGTTGGCGTGTTGCTTAACGTGATTAAAGATCTTAAGCGCGTTGACCATAAAAAATTTCTCGCTAACAAGCCGGATCTGCCACCACACCGTGATTTTAACGACAAGTGGGACGATGACGACGACTGGCCGAAGAAGGACCAGAAGAAGTAATCAGTCTGGATCCCCTCTCCTGAGGAGAGGGGATGACCTCACATAAACTCTACAATATCATTGTCATCCGGCTTACCGCCGCTGAGCGCTTCATCAAAATAGTGCTTCGGTACGGTATAGCGCAGATGGTCGAGCGCAAATTGTATACTGCGATCGTCAATGGCATGCCCCAAATCGTCAACGATATCCAGCGTCACATCCCCACCTTCGCGAATCAGCGCTTCCTGGGCGGCAACTGCATGCGAGAGCTCAATCACACGGTCTTCACCACCGTGGATCAGGTGGATCGTCGTCTGCGTGGTGGCGATCGTCGGTAACGTCGCAAAACGACCGTTAAATGCAATGACGCGTGACACCAGACCCGGTTGCACTTTTACGCTTTCCAGCGACATGATTGATCCCTGCGAGAAGCCAATCAACGCGGTGGCGTCAGCCCCCACGCCGCTCTGCTGCTGCCAGTAGCGCACGATATCAATAAACGCTGGCATGACGGCGTCAATACGAGCCTGACGATTCTCTTCCGTCACGCCCTGCACAGAGAACCACTGCCGACCGTTCGGGCCACATGGCTCTATGCCACCGATGCTGATAATCAAGGCATCCGGAAAAACAGGCGCAAACCAGCTGCCAATCTGGCCCATGTTGACGGCATTATCACCAACACCATGAAACAGCAGCAGTAACTGTTTAGCCGGTTTGTCAGGGCTTTGAACAACAAAATGGTCGTGTTTCATGGTGATCTCCTTAATAGATGACCTGGATTCTACGCCTCCCGGCGGGAATGACCATGCCACTTTACTGAAGAAGTCATTGAAAAAATTGCCATTGCAAAATAGCGTTTTTCAGCTGCTGACAGCGCGCTTTATCCAGACTTTCAAGCGCTTGCGCTGTTTCGCTGCGGAGCTTTGCCAGCAACGCTTTTCGCCCGAGGTCATCCGCTTTCCCTGCCATCTTATCGCGCAGTGCCGGGAGAGGCGTGTCCACACTCAGCAGCAGACGCGTTAGCGCAGCGACGGAGGTTGAAAATGCCCGGTGCGCAAAGGCAAACCCGGCCAGCTCAAGCCAGTCGTCATTATTAAGGGTAGCTTCCCAGCCATCGTCCACCGGGATCTTTTCACCGTTCCAGGCCGATAACACCCGCGCATCGCGCTTCAGACGCAGTTGCGCCTGCTCACACAACTGATGCCCCACCTTGCTCAGCGGCAGCAGCGCCATTGCGGTAAAACAGCCACTGCTGGCTTCACGATGGCTACCCATCCGCACCAGCACAAAACCGCATTGCTGCCAGAAATGCCAAAGCTCATCGGTATAGCCAAAACTCACCGACAGATAATCCTCACCGCTGGCGTTGCGAATCAGCGCCTGACCGATGCCCTCCCGCTGACGATAAGGGTGTACAGCAATACGAGTCACCCGTCTGCCTTTGAGCGTCGCCGCCAGTGGCGATCCGCCATGGGCTGCCAGAGACTGTGCCACCAGGTTCCCACGAGGACGCCGATACCCCGCCCAGACGGCGCGGCTAAGCTCGGGTGATAACCCGCCTTCATCCACCAGCCAGAGCGCTCCGGCGATATCAGAGTCTGTCTGGGCGACGGCAAAATGCTGCCCGGGAGCGTCCATCATGCGGCGTAAATCAAGCGGTGAGGTGCGATAGTGAGCCGCACAGAGTAGCTCGTAAACGCCTGTCGCAAGTGCCGGTTGGCGTTCCCATGCCTCCGGTTCCAGAGAGGTCAAACGCACCTCGCCTTCCGGGCGGCGACCGAGAAGCGTATCGTCAAAAAGCAGTGCGCTGGCGACGACCCGCTCAAGCGGGCAGCCCGCGGCCCAGCGAATCGGTACCGATAAGCTGAAACGCTGCAATCCGGTAAACCGGGCACAGAATTTTAATAAGAACCCTCTCCCCGTCCCCTCATAACCCTGAACCGTCGTGGTCAACAGCACGCGAGGAAACCGCAATACCAACTTTTCAAGTAGCGGGCCGGGGATCGCAGCGGCTTCATCGACAATTAACCAGTCAGCCTGCAATGAGGAGGCCAGAAGCGCATCCGGGGCCATAAAATTGAAATGCTCTCCTGCAAAACGGGCAATAACATCCGTCGCCCCCTTCGCTGGGGCGGTGACCACAGCGCTGCCCGCAATGCGATTCAGCAACATTCCCGCCAGGGCTGACTTTCCGCGCCCGCGCGCGGCGGTGACGGCCACGATGCCAGGCGACATCCCCTCAAGCACATTGAGGATCTCAGCCTGCTCGCGTTGCGGTCCCCCGCTGGCAGGCAGCCAGTCGGGTGCGTCGGGAAAAGGAGGAAGCGAAAAAGGGTGCCCCTGAAGCCACACAATCGCATCGGGATCGGCGGCAACGGTCCGGCAAAAATGGCGGACAAAATGCGGAGTAGCTATCGCTTCGGCGCTGTCGCTCCAGCGCAGGGAATCCTGATCGGGATGTTCAGCCCAGTGCGCGAGCGGCGGAACACGCAGCACCAGAAGACTTCCGGCGCTCAGCGTTCCGCTCAGGGCGGCAAAAGCGGCGACATCAAACCCGGCGCTGGCGTCAAAGACAGCATGCCGGAACTCGCGTCCCAGCAGGCTACTGATGGCTTTTGATGGCTGTTCGTCCAGCCACACCCAGTCTCCAGGTAACGTCTCTCGCAGAGCCGCAGCCTGCGATAATGTCCATTGCTCATCACCGCTCAGCACCACCAGCCGACGTTGACCAGTGCGCTCAAGCTCGCCGATCAGCTGTTCAAACGACGCCATTACATCGCTTTGCCGAAGGTATTACACTGCGCCGGATCGCCGCTGTCGAAACCGCGTTTAAACCAGCTGTAACGTTGTTGCGATGTACCGTGAGTGAAACTGTCCGGCACCACGCGCCCCTGGCTCTGTTGCTGAAGACGGTCATCGCCGATAGCCTGCGCGGCGTTCAGCGCCTCTTCAAGATCGCCGGACTCCAGAACACCCTGCTGCTGCATGCTGTGGCCCCAGACGCCGGCAAAGCAGTCCGCCTGAAGCTCCATTTTTACCGAAAGGCGGTTAACTTCAGCCTGCGAAGCATTTTGCTGAAGCTGACGCACTTTTGGCTCAATCCCCAGCAGCTTTTGCACGTGATGGCCGACCTCATGCGCAATCACGTAGCCCTGGGCAAAATCACCGTCAGCGCCAAGCTTGCGCTTCATGTCATCGTAAAAAGAGAGATCGATATAAACTGTGCCATCTGCCGGGCAGTAGAACGGCCCCATCACAGATTGACCGGTACCGCATCCGGTGCGGGTTGCACCGCGGTACATCACCAGCTTCGGTTGCTGGTAGGAACGCCCCATCTTCTCGAACAACTGACCCCAGGTGTCTTCTGTTGTGGCGAGGATAACAGAGGTAAATTTGGCCGCTTCATCTTCATTTGGGCTGATGGAGCGCTGAGAATGTTGCTGCTGTTGCAACGGCTGACCAGTCATCAAACCGGTGAGATCGACCCCGTAATACCCCGCGACCAGCACCACAATCAGCAGAATGATCCCACCCTTCCCGCTGGGTAACCGGAAGCCGGGCCCGCCCATGGAAGGACCGCCACCGCCATCACTGCGTCTGTCTTCTACATTGTCACTTTCACGACGCCCTTGCCAGCGCATAACCACCTCGAACTATTCCATTAATAATAGCTATGATCGTAGGCGGTTAACGGCAAGATTACCATAGGAAACAAAGGTAAGACGCCAAAGGATGCGAACATCCTTTGGCAACTGAGGGAGTTAGTCGAGCTTAACGCCTAAACGGTGAGCAACGGCTTCGTACGCTTCAATCAGGCCACCCAGGCTCTGACGGAAACGGTCTTTGTCCATTTTATCCAGAGTTTCTTTATCCCACAGACGGCTGCCGTCTGGTGAGAATTCGTCGCCCAGGACAACTTCACCTTTGAACAGGCCAAACTCCAGCTTGAAGTCAACGAGGATCAGGCCCGCGTCATCAAACAGTTTTTTCAGCACGTCGTTGGCTTTGTAGGTCAGCTCTTTCATACGCGCCAGGTTCTCTTTATTCACCCAGCCGAAGGTTTCGCAGTAAGAATCATTGACCATCGGATCGTGCATGGCATCATTTTTCAGGAACAGGTCGAACAGCGGTGGATTCAGCTCGATACCTTCTTCAATGCCCAGACGCTTCACCAGGGAGCCCGCGGCACGGTTACGAACGACGCACTCAACCGGAACCATATCCAGCTTTTTCACCAGACATTCCGTATCGGACAGCAACGCTTCCATCTGAGTCGGGATACCCGCTTCGGCCAGCTTAGTCATAATGAAGTGGTTGAACTTGTTGTTCACCATGCCTTTACGATCGAACTGCTCAATGCGTGCGCCATCCCCTGCTGACGTATCATTGCGGAACTCGAGCACCAACAGATCCGGGTTTTCCGTGCTGTATACGGTCTTCGCTTTGCCACGATACAACTCAGCTTGCTTCTGCATCTTCATTACTCCTGGTGTGATGATTTGTGTTCAAAACTGGGGATATTATGCCACGCACACGTTTGCGTAGCACTAAAATAAAAAGGGCTGGATTAACCAGCCCTCATATTTATTTGCTGAATGCCGCCTGGAAGACAGCGACCAGCGCATCGTTCTGCGACTGGGTCAGCGTGTGACCTTTCGGATCGATAAACTGCAGACTACTGCGGTTATCAAGGTCGCCTACCTGAATCTTGTAGTCACCGGAGGCAAGCTGAGGATCTTTAGCGCCCAGTTCCTGCCACGCGCTGTCAGACAGCGGCTTATACGTTGCCGTGATGCTGCCGGTTGAACGCGTGCTGTCGGTCACTTTCATGCCCACTTTTTCCAGCGTCGCTGGCAGGCGCTGCCAGGTCTGGTTAAACGGTGCACGAACGACCAGCATTGGCAGACCGGTATCATCCGCACCGCTCTGAACGTCGAACGTCACGCCGTTGCGGCTCTGCGCTGCGTTGGCGGCATCAGTCGCGGTCTTATCCAGACCCGCAGCAATCACGTTCAGCATTTCGGTGCTGTAACGCTGCAGGGAGGATGCATCTGCAACCGGTTTGCCCGCCTGTTCCAGGTTCAACAGCTTAACGTTAACCGCCTGCTGATAACCTTGTGGTTTAACGGAGACTTGATAGCGACCACGGTACTGCTGATCTTCATCCAGACGGTTCCATTCGATCCAGTCGGTGGTTAACGTCTGGCTGGCGTCATCACGTTTATCAATGGTGTAGTTCTTCGACTGAATGACGCTCACCACCTGCGGCCACAGGGTGCTACCGCGCGCGCTCTCAACCATCAGAGACGCCGTATCACCCGTGAACTGAGTACGCGCCCCGTTTACCAGCGCCAGAGGCTGTGCTGGTGGACGAATATCAAGCGCTTTACCGACCAGGCCGCTGCCGTTGGTCACGGGGATATTATAATCGCCGTTTTGAATCGGCAGGATCATACCAGCCGGTGCGTGAAGTTCAGCAAGCGGGGTCGCATCCAGATAGGATTCATCACCGCTCACCTGGCGCTTGTAGCGCGAGTCTGAACTACAGGCAGCGAGCAGCATAACAAGCGAAACACTCGCAACCTTCGCCAGGCGCGACTTCTGTACTGAATAAGCCATCAAATCTCCCTAAACTTTACAGCAAACCGGCATGCTTCAGCGCTGCCTTAACGATTTCACGACCGTGGTCGGTAATCGGTGTCATTGGCAGACGCAGCGTATCGGTTGCTACAAGTCCCAACTCCTTACATGCCCATTTCACAGGGATCGGATTGGGTTCGACAAATAATTTATTGTGCAACGGCATCAGACGCTGATTAATGACACGCGCTTCATCAAAGTGACCCGCTGCTGCCAGTTTGCACATTTCAGCCATATCGCGCGCCGCAACGTTTGCCGTTACGGAGATCACGCCATGACCACCGAGCTGCATAAAGTCCAGCGCGGTCGCATCATCACCACTCAACAGGATAAAGTCGTCTGAAACCAGCTCTTTGATCTGATGAACGCGGCTTAAGTTCCCTGTCGCCTCTTTAATACCGATAATATTTTTTACTTCCGCGAGACGACCGACGGTTTCCGGCAGCATATCGCAGCCAGTACGGGACGGTACATTATACAGAATTTGTGGCAAGTCAGTATGTTCAGCGATGGCTTTGAAGTGCTGGAACAAACCTTCCTGAGTAGGACGGTTGTAGTAAGGGGTTACCGTCAGACAGCCCACAATGCCGCTGTCATTAAAACGTTTGGTCAGACTGATAGCTTCTGCGGTTGCATTAGCTCCTGTCCCCGCGATGACAGGAATACGTCCGTCAGCCAGCTCCAGGGTCAGCATGACCACATCGCCGTGCTCTTCGTGGCTCAGCGTTGCAGATTCACCGGTAGTCCCTACCGAAACGATCGCCGAGGTTCCATTGGCGACATGGTAATCAATCAGCTTCTTCATGCTTGACCGGCAGACATTACCTTTTTCATCCATCGGTGTTACAAGCGCGACAATACTTCCCGTGAACATGAGCCATCCTCTGTGCGAACAAGAGTCTCAATGGTACGTTTGGAACTGTAATAAAAGCAAGCGACCTGAGGCCCTCAGGCGGTTGTATGCATGTTTTTTTTATGCTTTCCTTAGGAAGACTTAACCATGCAAAGGAAGAACAGGTTTGACAACCTCATCACAACATTACCTGGTTATCACTGCGCTGGGTGCCGACAGGCCGGGTATCGTGAACACCATCACCCGTCACGTGAGCAGTTGCGGCTGTAATATCGAAGACAGCCGCCTGGCGATGCTGGGCGAAGAGTTCACGTTTATTATGCTGCTGTCCGGAACATGGAATGCGATTACGCTTATCGAATCTACCCTGCCACTGAAAGGTGCGGAGCTGGATTTGCTGATCGTGATGAAACGTACCACCGCGCGCCCGCGTCCGGCCATGCCGGCGACCGTCTGGGTGCAGGTTGAAGTCCCTGATTCCCCCCATCTGATTGAGCGCTTTACCGCGCTGTTTGACAGCCATCAGATGAACATCGCTGAGCTCGTTTCCCGTACACAACCGGGCGACGAAAGCGCCGTTCCCACGCTCTTTATTCAAATTACCGCACACAGCCCTGCCTCACAGGATGCGTCAAATATCGAGCAAGCGTTCAAAGCCCTCTGTACAGAATTAAACGCGCAGGGCAGTATAAGCGTCGTCAATTATTCGCAGCACGAACAGGATGGAGTTGAGTAATGAATCCACTGAAAGCCGGTGATATCGCACCGAAATTTAGCTTACCGGATCAAGACGGCGAGCAAGTAAATTTGACCGACTTCCAGGGACAGCGTGTTCTGGTCTATTTCTACCCGAAAGCCATGACCCCCGGCTGCACCGTACAGGCCTGCGGCTTACGCGACAACATGGACGAGTTGAAAAAAGTCGGCGTGGAAGTGCTGGGCATCAGCACCGATAAACCAGAAAAACTGTCACGATTTGCCGAGAAAGAGCTGCTGAACTTCACGCTGCTTTCTGACGAAGACCATCAGGTGTGCGAGCAGTTCGGCGTCTGGGGCGAGAAGACATTTATGGGTAAAACCTACGACGGCATTCACCGCATCAGCTTCCTGATTGACGCTGACGGTAAAGTTGAACATGTGTTTGATGACTTCAAAACCAGCAATCACCACGATGTGGTATTGAACTGGCTGAAACAAAGTGCCTGATAAACAGCAAAACGGCAACCCAGGTTGCCGTTTTTAGTGTTTACGCCCTCTCCCGTGGGAGAGGGTCGGGGTGAGGCCATCAGGCCGCACAAAAACTACTTGTCTTCTACCGCCGGCACATCCGGCCAGGCGTGAACCACGGCCTTAATCAGTGTTGCCAGCGGAATGGCAAAGAACACGCCCCAGAATCCCCACAACCCACCAAAAATCACCACGGATAAGATAATCACCAGCGGATGCAGGTTCACCGCCTCTGAGAACAGTACCGGCACCAGCAGATTACCGTCCAGCCCCTGAATAATCAGATACACCGCGAAGCAGCTCCAGAACTCAGTTCCGAGGCCAAACTGGAACAGCGCGACGCCCACAACCGGAATGGTCACCACAAACGCACCGATATACGGAATAAGGACTGAGAGGCCCACCAGCACCGCCAGCAGCAGCGAGTAGTTCAGGCCGAAGATCAGGAAACCAATCCACGTCGCGACCCCGACCACAATCATCTCCAGCACTTTGCCGCGAATGTAGTTGGTGATCTGCTGGTTCATCTCTTCCCAGACCTGCCCTGCCAGCCCGCGATTACGCGGCAAAATGCGCCTGACGGCGTTCAGCATCTGCTCTTTATCTTTGACCAGGAAGAACACCATTAGCGGGACGAGCACGAGGTAAACCGCCAGCGTCAGCAGGCCGACCAGGGAGGCCAGAGAGTATTTCACCACCGAATCGCCCATGGTCATGATGCGGGCGCGCATATTTTCGGCCATCGCGTCGATAATCCCGGCATCCATCAGGGCTGGATAGCGACGCGGTAGCGTGGCGGCAAAATCAGAAAGTTTATTCAACATGCCCGGCATATCGCGGATCAGGTTAATTCCCTGCTGCCAGGCAACCGGCATGACAACAAACGCCATCAGCAGCAGAATGCCGACAAACAACACCAGTACGATACTGGTCGCCCAGCGACGGGAACAGCCGATATGTTCCAGCCGTGCCGTTGGCCATTCCAACAGATACGCCAGCACAATCGCCACCAGCAGGGGGGCGAGAAGACCGCTGAAGAAGAACAGAATGCCAAATCCGGCGACCAGAATAACCAACAAAGCAATGGCTTCCGGGTCGCTGAACCGACGCCGATACCACTGCATTAACATTTCGAGCATACAACCCTTCCCTGAATCGAATGGCGGGAGTGAGAATGTGAATTGTATCTAACTGTCACAAAAAAGACTTTCGCTTTTTGTCTCTCTGTCACGAATCGCAAAAGCCTGATGAATGGGATTTTCTTCATGCTGCAACACGGCTACACTCGCAAGGCAACAGAGATGAACGATATGCCGGTTCATCGGTCAAATTAGCACAACCAACATACAGGACCGTGGTTATGTTCAGGCAGTTGAAAAAAACACTGGTTGCGACACTGATTGCCGCATTGACGGTCGGTCAGGTGTTGCCCGCTTTTGCCGACTCGTCCGATTCATTGCCGGACATGGGCACCACAGCAGGAAGCACGCTCTCCATTGGGCAAGAGATGCAAATGGGCGATTACTACGTTCGCCAGTTGCGCGGTAGCGCCCCCCTCATCAATGACCCGTTACTTGTTCAGTACATCAACGGTCTGGGGATGCGTCTTGTTGCGCATGCCGACTCGGTAAAAACGCCCTTTCACTTCTACTTAATCAATAATGACGAAATCAACGCCTTCGCCTTCTTTGGCGGCAACGTGGTGCTGCATTCGGCATTATTCCGTTACTCCGATAACGAAAGTCAGCTGGCTTCCGTTATGGCGCACGAAATTTCGCACGTCACCCAGCGCCACCTGGCGCGAGCGATGGAAGACCAGAAACGTAACGCCCCGCTGACCTGGGTTGGAGCGCTGGGTTCTATTTTGCTGGCAATGGCCAGCCCGCAGGCCGGGATGGCGGCATTAACCGGTACTCTGGCGGGAACGCGGCAGGGGATGATTAGCTTTACACAACAAAACGAACAGGAAGCGGACCGCATCGGGATTCAGGTGCTGCAACGTTCTGGCTTTGACCCTCAGGCCATGCCGAGCTTCCTGGAAAAACTGCTCGATCAGGCGCGTTATTCTTCCCGTCCACCAGAAATTCTGCTCACCCACCCCTTACCGGAAAGTCGCCTGTCAGATGCGCGTAACCGTGCCAACCAGATGCGCCCGGTCGTGGTCCAGTCGTCGCAGGATTTCTACATGGCGAAAGTGAGAACGCTGGGGATGTACAATTCCGGGCGCAACCAGCTCACCAGCGATCTGCTGGACTCCCTGGCGAAAGGCAACGTGCGAGAAAAGAATGCCGCGCAGTATGGTCAGGCACTACAGGCGATGGAAGCCAGCAAATACGACGAGGCGCGTAAAGCGCTGCAACCCCTTCTGGCCGCCGACCCGAATAACCCGTGGTATCTCGATCTCTCGACGGATATCGATCTGGGGCAGAAGAAAACCACCGATGCCATTAATCGCCTGAAAGGGGCGAAGGACGTCCGTACCAACCCGGTGCTGCAGCTTAACCTGGCGAACGCTTACTTACAGGGTGGTCAACCTGCTGAAGCGGCGACCATTCTGAACCGCTATACCTTTAATAATAAAGACGACCAAAACGGCTGGGATCTGCTCGCTCAGGCGGAAGCCCAACTGGGCAACCGCGATCAGGAGCTGGCGGCGCGTGCCGAAGGCTTTGCCCTGGTGGGACGCCTCGACCAGGCTATTTCTGCACTCAGCAGCGCCAGCGCGCAGGTCAAACTCGGCAGCCTCCAGCAGGCCCGTTACGACGCGCGTATCGATCAGCTTCGCGGCCTGCAACAGCGCTTCAAGCCGTACGAGAAGATGTAATAAAGGAGAATTCACGTCATGACAGACGCCGTAAAAATTTACCACAATCCGCGCTGCTCCAAGAGCCGCGATACCCTGAGCCTGCTGAAGTCTAACGGTATTGACCCGAAAGTGGTGCTCTATCTCGAAACACCACCGGACGCGCAGACGATCCGCCAACTGTTGCACATGCTGGGTATGGGAAGTGCAAGAGAGCTGATGCGCCAGAAAGAAGACTTGTACAAGTCGCTCAATCTGGATGACACCCGTCTCACTGAGGCCGAGCTTGTGCAGGCTATGGTTGAAAATCCTAAGCTGATCGAGCGCCCGATAGTCGTGGCAAACGGCCACGCACGCATTGGACGCCCGCCGGAAGACGTACTCGATATCCTCTAATCCCCCCGCCGCAGCGCGTTCAAAAACGCCTGCGGCGTACTGTCTCCCAGCTTTTTCTGCGCTTTACCCTGGTTATAAAATTCGCACAGCTGAATGAGCAACTCTCCGGCAGGTACATTTTTCACGCGCGGGATAATGTCCTGTAAAGGTGCTGCGACCTGTACAGCGCTGTGTTTTTGCGCATGCACTTTTACGGCGATATCTTGTCCCGGCAGCGTTATGTCAAAACCAAAAGTCTCAATAGATTGTATAAGCGCCGGACACGCTTCAAGTACCGCCTGAACCCAGCGGGTCAGGAGCTGAGGTGATACGCCTGCGTAAAGCCGGGCAAAACACCAGCCGCTCACCGGCTCACGTGCCCACAGCAGGTGTTGCTCCCCACCATCGTCCATATGCAGCGACAAAGGCAGATGATGTAACTCCAGCTGATGCGGCACGATGCCAGCTTTCAGCGCCTTTTTACCCTGCAACGGTGCCCCCTTCTGTGTTGCCGAGGCGGGCTTCAGATAACGGTTCAGGGTCGCTCTGGAAACGGGGATCCCCAGAACGTCATTCACCAGAAGCAGCAACTCATCCAGCGGTGCGCCCAGTATGTCACGCAGCGTATTGACCAGAGTCACCTGCTCTTGTCTCATCGCTTTGTGTATCACTTTTGGCGTCGTATGCTTATCAGAAACCTGTTCGCGATTGCGCCAGCGCCTGACGGTTGTCACCGAGATCCCAAGCTCAACCGCAAGCTCTCTGTCGCTTTTATCAGACTGCTGGAGGTAGCGACGAATACGTGGTGTCGTCGTGGCATTGGCGTGCAGTTTAATTTCCATCGCAAAGCTCCATGAAACTAATCTCATAAGACTTATATAACATCAACGAATGCTTTGTGACCGATTTCACCTTTCGTTCGCCACGCTTCACTGATAATCCACACACATAACATAAACAACACCACTCAATCTTGTACGGAGTTCACAATGAACAATGTTCTGGGATTTCTTGAAGCAAAACTGATGCCGCTGGCGGCCAAAACGGCTCAGCAGCGTCATCTGGGTGCGATTCGCGGTGCCTACGTTTCATTCATGCCATTTATCATCGTCGGCTCTATTCTGCTGGTGATCTCGTCGTTCCCGAATCAAACCTACCAGCAGTTTATGTCTCAGGCCTTTGGTGAAAGCTGGAGTGCCATTATCGAGATCCCGTTTAATGCGGTGTTCTCGACCATGTCGCTGTTCATCAGCTTCCTGGTGGCGTTTCGCCTGGCCGAGCACTACGGTGAAGATCGCATCTCCTGCGGTATTCTGGCGCTGGTCGCCTTCCTGATCCTGACGCCCTTTATCAAAGTGGCTGAAAACGGTGGCATTACCGTGATACCCGTTGAGTGGATTGGCAGTAAAGGGCTGTTTGTGGCGATGATAGGTTCGCTGCTGTGGACGGAGCTGTTCTGCTGGCTGAAGCGCAAAAATCTGGTCATCAAAATGCCGGATGGCGTACCGCCAGCGGTGCAGGAGTCGTTCGCCGCGCTGATCCCGGCGCTGCTGGTGATGATTCTGGTGCTGATTATTCGCATCGTCTTTGAAAATACCCACTACAACACCATTCACCAGTTCATTTATGAAGTCGTTGCTACACCGGTGCGTCACTACGGCACCTCTTACTTTGGCGCGCTGATGACCGTCTTCAGCATCACTATTCTGTGGTCAGTGGGCATTAACTCAGGCTCGATGATCAACGGCATTATTCGCCCGTTGTGGATGGAGAACCAGACCGACAACATCGCTGCTATCCAGGCCGGCACAACCCCGCCGCACATCATCACCGAGCAATTTTTTGACATGATCTGGATGGGCGGCGCAGGGGCAACGCTGTCGCTGGTGATTGCGATGCTCATTTTTGCCCGCAGTAAAAATATGCGCGAAGTCGCACGACTGGGCGCGGGGGCATCGGTGTTCAATATCAACGAGCCAATATTGTTTGGCCTGCCGGTGATCATGAACCCCATAATGCTCATTCCCTTCAATCTTGTCCCACTGGTGCTGGTCACCGTGCAGTATGCAGCAATGAAAATTGGCGCGGTTGCCGTCACTACCGGGGTGTTTATCCCCTGGACGCTGCCTCCCGTCATCAGCGGTTTTATCGTCACCGGACACCTCAGCGGCAGCGTCATGCAGCTTATCAACCTGCTGATTGGCGCCATGCTGTATCTACCTTTCATGCGTATCGTGGACAAACAGTACCGCGCGGCGGAAATTGCCACCGTTACGCAATCCGACACCACCCTTGCAAAACAGGAGTAAAGCATGTGGGGAATTATCGCAACCTGGCGAATGGCGCTTGAAGGAGTAACAGAGTCTGCGTCGGCGCTGGCTGCGGGGAAACCGGTCGCTGCGGCGGTGGTGGATGCCGTAGCGACCGTCGAAGACTTTCCGCTTTATAAATCTGTCGGTTACGGCGGGCTGCCAACGGAGAACGGTGAAGTTGAGCTGGATGCTGCTTATATGGATGGCGACACGCTGGCCTTTGGCGCAGTCGGTAACCTGGTGGATATCGCTAACCCGGTACGCGTGGCCCACGCGCTGAGTCGCCAGCGCTATAACAGCCTTCTGGTTGGCCAGGGTGCTCGGGAATGGGCGCTAAGCCAGGGTTTTGCCAACAAAACCATGCTCACCGACCGGGCAATGCAGCATTACCGCAAACGCTGCCGGGAGACGCTGGACAAGGGCCTGAGTCCCTATGATGGCCACGATACCGTCGGCATTATCGGCCTCGATAAACAAGGTTCGATGAGCGTCGCGACCTCCACCAGCGGGCTATTTATGAAAAAGCGGGGGCGGATTGGTGATTCACCAATAATTGGCTCCGGGTTTTACTGCGACAGTGAAACCGGTGCAGCCACCGCCACGGGCGTCGGTGAAGATCTGATGAAAGGCTGTACCAGCTATGAAATCGTTCGTCGTATGGCGCAGGGAATGTCGCCGCAGCAGGCTGCCGACTCGGTCGTCTTTGAGCTGGAGGACAGACTTATGTCGCGCTTCGGTCGTGTGGGCGATCTTTCCGTCGTTTGCATGAACAACAAGGGCGAATTTGGCGCTGCGACCAACATCAAAACGTTCTCGTTCGTGGTTGCTACCGCTCGCCAGCCTCTTACTGTGTTTCGTACCGAGCGTCTGCATGAGAAGACACATTATCAGGCCGTGGATGAGGAATGGATGCAGGCTTACGCCGCGCGGATCCGCGCGCCGATTGAGGAACAATGATGATTACATATCAGCTTATTACTGCGCTTTCAGATGCGAAGCCGCAGAGCCATTTAATCGCCCGTACCACCTGTAACCTGCTGCCGAAGACAGCGCTTATCGCCGAGATGCGTGACCCGGATTGCATCACGGACACCCGCTTTGGCTGCGCGCCTTTTTCCCGAATCACCCTGCTGCCGGATGCGCTCTGGCACGATAGCCTGACCGAAGAATTACTCACGGCACTGCGCCCACTCCTGGCCTCACCCGCCAGTCCTGATGTGGTACTGGACGTCACGGATATCAACGATGTTGTGCTGGCGCAAGTACTGCGTTTTCTCTTTAATCAGGCACACAGGCTCAGCGACTTAAAGCTAAAGAAAACCAACGAATCAGCGGTACGTCTACAGCATATAACCGCTCTTTGTTTGCCGGAGCAGCAGGACAGACTCGAGGCTATCTTCCACCAGCAGCAGGCCATTGCCCATGGCATGGTGGCGGCACGGCGTCTGGCGGATATGCCATCCGATCGCTGCACGCCTGAGTATGTAGTGGAAGAGGCACAAAAACGGTGTGCCGACTTCCCCGCCCTGCGATGTGAAGTACTCGATGAAACACAAATCATTGAACAAGGTCTGGGGCTGTTGCACGCCGTGGGCAAAGGGGCATCCTGTCCGCCACGTCTGCTGGCCATCCACTATGACGGAGTCACTGAGGGCCCGGTGCGCTGCTACGTGGGTAAAGGCATTACGTTTGATACCGGTGGCTTGTGGCTGAAAGAAGGCGCGGGCATGTATACCATGAAGTATGACATGTGCGGGGCGGCAAACGTGCTGGGGCTGATGCTGACCGTCGCAGAGCTGGCGCTGCCCGTACGCATCATGGGCGTGCTGGCGCTGGCGGAAAATGCCATCGGTCCCGATGCCATGCAGCCCGGTACGGTCGCACGCGCCTGCAACGGCACTACGGTTGAAATCAACAACACCGATGCCGAAGGTCGGCTGGTACTGGCAGATGCGATTGCCTGGGCCAGTAAGAGGCATCCGCAGGCGCGCTATATTATTGATATGGCCACACTCACTGGCGCGGTGGTCAAAGCGCTGGGGTATGAACTGAGCGGATTGATGACGCAGGATGAGCCCCTGCGTCAGGCACTGACCCGCGCGGGTAAACAGAGCGGCGATGAAGTCTGGTCGCTACCGCTGGATGCACGGCTGAAAAAGCAGACCGACAGCGCCATCGCCGATCTCTGCAATACACCAGGCAATAACGCGGCAATCAGTGCCTCGGCGGCGTGGCTGCTACATCACTTTTGTCCACCAACGATCCCGTGGGCGCATCTGGATATCAGCGGCACGGCGCTGTGGCGTGAGAACGGGCGAAGCGTGGCGTCGGGGAGACCAGTTCCGCTGCTGGTGGAGCATTTGTTGAGGGATTGCGTCTGATTGTTTTGCCCGGTTAGGCGCTGCCGCCACCGGGCAAAAAACTTAAAGCTTGAGAATATCTTTCACAAACGGAATCGTCAGCTTGCGCTGGGCGGTAATGGAGGCGCGATCGAGCTGATCGAGCGTATCAAAGAGGGTACGCATTTCACGATCCAGACGCTTGAGCAGAAAACGGCCCACGTCTTCCGGCAGCTCAAACCCACGCTGCTTTGCGCGCAGCTGTAACGCCTGGAGCTTGTCTTCATCCGACAGCGGCTGGAGCTTATAGATTTGTCCCCAGTCCAGACGAGATGCCAGATCCGGCAGCCCCAGATTGAGCTGGCGTGGCGGACGATCGCCGGTGATCAGCAGCCGGGTTTTACCCGACTCCAGAATGCGGTTGTAGAGGTTAAAAATCGCCATTTCCCACGGCTCATCCCCCGCCACGCATTCGATATTATCAATGCAGACCAGTGAGAGATGTTCCATTCCCTCCATCACTTCAGGCACAAACCAGGTACGTTTATCCAGCGGCACATAACCTACCGCATCACCACGCGCAGAAAGCTCCGCACAGGCGGCATGCAGCAGGTGGCTGCGCCCCGCGCCTTCGCGTGACCAGATATAGATGTATCCGCTGTGTTCCTGACGCAGCACGTTTTGCAGTGCAGCCAGTAAAGAGGGGTTATCACCCGGCCAGAAACTCGCGAAAGTTTCGTCGTCAGGGAGATAAAGTGGCAGAGAGAGCTGTGCCGGTCCGTTCAGAAGTACCTCAACCAGATCTTACATAAAATCGGAACGGAGTTTAACACGGAACCAGCAAGGAGAGAACCGGGCGGATCGCCCACCCGGTTTTACGATCAATGTGACGCTTTTTCGCTTTCGTCGGCGTCCAGCACCACCTCTTCCGGGCGGATCACGGAAATCAGCTTGAAAATCAAGCTCAGGCCCACGCCAACGATGGTCGCCAGCGCCATGCCTTTCAGCTCGGCCGCACCGATGTGCACCTTGGCACCGCTCACGCCGATGATCAGGATCACGGAGGTCAGGATCAGGTTCTGCGCTTTGCTGTAATCCACTTTGGATTCAATCAGCACACGAATACCAGACGCTCCGATTACCCCGTAAAGCAGCAGAGAAACACCGCCCATCACCGGTACCGGGATGATCTGGATCGCCGCCGCCAGTTTGCCCACACAAGACAGCAGGATAGCAATGATGGCCGCACCGCCGATAACCCAGGTACTGTAGACACGGGTAATGGCCATCACCCCGATGTTCTCACCGTAAGTGGTGTTTGGCGTAGAGCCAAAGAAACCGGAGATAATGGTAGAGAAGCCGTTAGCAAACATAGAACGGTGCAGACCCGGGTCGCGGATCAGATCGCGTTTCACGATATTTGCCGTCACCACCAGGTGACCAACGTGCTCAGCAATCACCACCAGCGCCGCAGGCAGGATAGTGAAGATAGCAAACCATTCAAAGCGTGGTGTATAGAAGGTTGGCAGGGCAAACCAGTGCGCCTGGGCAATTGGCGTGGTATCGACAACACCCATCATAAAGGAGAGCGCATAACCCGCCAGCACCCCGATCAGAATCGGGATAATCGCCATGAAACCACGGAACAGCACGGAGCCAAACACCGTTACGCCCAGCGTCACCAGAGAAATGATAATGGTTTTGGAATCCGGTGACTGACCGTCAGCAGGCAGTAAACCAGCCATATTCGCCGCCACACCGGCCAGTTCCAGACCGATAACGGCAACGATTGCGCCCATCGCCGCAGGCGGGAACATCACGTCCAGCCAGCCAGTACCGGCTTTCTTCACAATGAAGGACACCACGCAGAACAGCACGCCACACATGATAAAGCCGCCCAGCGCCACTTCGTACCCAAGCGGTAGCAGCAACAGGACCGGAGAAATAAAGGCGAAGCTCGACCCCAGATACGCCGGGATTTTGCCTTTACAGATAAAGAGGTACAACAGCGTCCCGATACCGTTGAACAGCAGTACGGTAGCCGGGTTAATGTGAAACAGGATTGGCACCAGCACGGTTGCGCCAAACATAGCGAACAGGTGCTGCAAACTAAGCGGGATAGTCTGTAAAAGCGGCGGTCTTTCACTCACCCCGATAGCACGGCGCGTCATAGTGTTTTCCTCTGAGTAGTATTGTTGGTGTTTTATTCAAAAAAAAGCCGACTATCAAAGTCGGCTTATTTATCGTTATTCGATTACTTAGTACCAAAAATCTTATCGCCGGCATCGCCAAGCCCCGGGATGATGTACCCGTGCTCATTCAGCCCCTGGTCGATAGATGCGGTATACAGCTCAACGTCCGGGTGCGCTTTTTCCAGCGCCGCGATACCTTCCGGTGCCGCAACCAGCACCAGCACTTTAATGCTGCTGCAGCCCGCTTTTTTCAGCAGGTCAATGGTGGCAATCATAGAACCGCCGGTTGCCAGCATTGGGTCAACCACCAGCGCCATACGCTCGTCGATGTTAGACACCAGCTTCTGGAAGTAAGGAACCGGCTCCAGCGTCTCTTCATTACGGTAGATACCGACGACGCTGATACGCGCGCTTGGCACGTGCTCCAGCACACCTTCCATCATGCCAAGACCGGCACGCAGAATAGGCACAACGGTAATTTTCTTACCTTTGATCTGTTCAACCTGCACCGGGCCGTTCCAGCCTTCGATGGTGACTTTTTCTGTTTCCAGATCGGAGGTTGCTTCGTAGGTCAGCAGGCTGCCCACTTCAGAAGCCAGTTCGCGAAAACGCTTCGTGCTGATGTCATGCTCACGCATCAGGCCCAACTTGTGTTTAACGAGTGGGTGTTTCACTTCCACAATCTTCATTCTCTTTCTCCTCTGAGGTGGCATCCGCAAAAAAATCGCGGGATTATACCGCTTTTTTCGGATTAGGCCATACCCATCTTGCTTGACAGCGATCAAGCAAAGATAAAAAAACCGGAGGTATATCTCCGGCTTGAGTGCGAGGTTCTGCCCGGTGGCGCTACGCTTACGCGGGCCTACGGAAAGTGTAGGTCGGGTAAGCGTTAGCGCCACCCGACAATTACAGGTTATCGCCGTTGCTCGCAATCATCTGCTTATACCAGTCGAACGACTTCTTCTTGCTGCGGTTCAGCGTGCCGTTGCCTTCGTTATCTTTGTCGACAAAGATAAAGCCGTAGCGTTTTTTCATTTCGCCGGTACCGGCAGACACCAGGTCAATACAGCCCCACGGGGTATACCCCATCAGGTCAACGCCATCTTCAACCACCGCTTTTTTCATTTCACGGATGTGCGCCGCAAGATAATCAATGCGGTACTGGTCGTTCACCGTGCCGTCGCTCTCCTGCACGTCAATAGCACCAAAACCGTTCTCAACGATGAACAGCGGCAACTGGTAGTGATCCCAGAACCAGTTCAGGGAGTAACGCAGCCCAACCGGGTCAATCTGCCAGCCCCAGTCGGATTTCTGCACATATGGGTTGGAGACCAGGCTCTTGCTCTCGTCGTAATCCAGCTGCGGGTTGTCAGCCGTCGCTTTGGTGGCGAAGGACATGTAATAGCTGAATCCGATGTAGTCCACACATCCCTGCTTAAGTGCGGCTTTATCTTCTTCGGTAATATCCAACGCAAAGCCACGACGCTCAAAGTAGTTGAGCAGGTGCTGCGGATACTTGCCGCGTACGTGAACGTCGGTAAACCAGTAACGACGGTGCATGGCATTCATCGCCATCATCATGTCGTCTGGCGCGCAGGTCAGCGGATAAATCGGGCACATGGCAATCATGCAGCCGATTTGCAGCGACGGGTTAATCTCACGCCCCGCTTTTACCGCCAGTGCACTGGCTACAAGCTCATAGTGCGCGGCCTGGAACATTACCGGCTCACGGTCTTCGCCCGGCTCATACTTCAACCCGGAGTTGGTAAACGGCGCAAAGTCTTCGTGGAAGTTCGCCTGGTTGTTGATCTCGTTAAAGGTCATCCAGTACTTCACTTTGTGCTGATAACGCTGGAAAACCACTTTTGAGAAACGGACAAAGAAATCGATCAGTTTACGGTTACGCCAGCCGCCGTATTCGGTGACCAGATGGAAAGGCATCTCGAAGTGAGAGAGTGTGATGACCGGCTCAATGCCGTGCTTCAGGCACTCGTCGAACAGATCGTCATAGAATTTCAGGCCAGCCTCGTTAGGTTCCAGCTCATCCCCTTTCGGGAAGATCCGCGTCCAGGCTATCGAAGTGCGGAAGCATTTGAACCCCATCTCGGCAAAGAGTTTGATGTCTTCTTTATAACGATGGTAGAAGTCGATGGCTTCATGGTTAGGGTAATTTTTCCCCTGCAACACGCCGTTGGTGATTTCACGCGGCACGCCATGCGCGCCCGCGGTCATGACATCGGCAACGCTAACGCCTTTTCCACCCTCTTTCCAGCCCCCTTCCAGCTGATGCGCCGCAACCGCACCACCCCACAGAAAACCTTCTTTAAATCCTGACATTCTCTTTCCCTCATTCTGCGTTATTTTCTGCAAAAACAATTACAGAAACCGGTTTCATCTGAATGATGTGCAAAGGTGATTCCTGTTGCAAGGAGAAAACCGAAACCGGTTTCATTTTCGTGAACAGACTCAAGTTTGGACACATTGGCAGGCCGCACAGAAAAAAAAATCGTCTCACCGAGAATAGGCTCGCAAACGTTTGCCTGGACTGTTAGAATTGCGCCGATTTTTCTTACTAGCTATGCAATCGCGTGGGGACTTGAGCCGTGACCAACAAAACTTCTCTCAGCTACAAAGATGCCGGTGTTGATATTGACGCAGGTAATGCGCTGGTTGACCGAATCAAAGGTGTGGTGAAAAAAACCCGCCGCCCGGAAGTGATGGGTGGTCTGGGTGGATTCGGCGCACTGTGCGCGCTGCCGCAAAAATATCGTGAACCTGTTCTGGTCTCGGGTACTGATGGTGTAGGTACAAAACTGCGCCTGGCGATGGATTTAAAACGTCATGACACGATCGGTATCGATCTGGTCGCGATGTGTGTGAATGACCTGGTCGTTCAGGGTGCTGAACCGCTGTTCTTCCTCGATTATTACGCGACCGGTAAACTGGACGTGGATACCGCAGCCAGCGTGATTAACGGTATTGCCGAAGGGTGTCTGCAGTCAGGCTGCGCGCTGGTCGGCGGTGAAACCGCAGAAATGCCAGGCATGTATCACGGCGAAGATTATGACGTCGCTGGTTTCTGCGTCGGCGTGGTAGAAAAATCAGAAATTATCGACGGCAGCAAAGTGGCTGATGGTGATGTCCTGATCGCACTGGCATCCAGCGGCCCGCACTCTAACGGCTACTCTCTGGTACGTAAAATCATCGAAGTCAGCGGTTGCGACCCACAGACCACTGAACTGGATGGCAAACCGCTTGCCGATCACCTGCTGGCCCCGACCCGCATTTACGTGAAAAACGTGCTGGAACTGATCGAAAACGTCGACGTTCATGCGATTGCCCACCTGACCGGTGGCGGCTTCTGGGAAAATATCCCGCGCGTTCTGCCGGACAACACCCAGGCAGTGATCGACGAATCCTCCTGGCAGTGGCCGGCCGTCTTTAACTGGCTGCAGACCGCAGGCAACGTCAGCTCTCACGAAATGTACCGCACCTTTAACTGCGGCGTGGGTATGATTATCGCCCTGCCAGCAAGCGAAGCGGATAAAGCGGTTAAACTGCTGACAGAGAAAGGTGAAAACGCGTGGAAAATCGGTACTATTAAAGCTTCCGATTCCGAACAACGTGTGGTCATTGAATGAAAAACATCGTGGTGCTCATTTCCGGTAACGGAAGCAATTTGCAGGCAATAATTGACGCCTGCAAACAGAAGAAGATCAATGGCACCATTCGGGCAGTATTCAGCAACAAGGCCGACGCGTTCGGCCTTGAGCGAGCCCGGGAAGCGAGTATTCCCGCGCACGCGCTGGAAGCCAGCCAGTTCGCCGGGCGTGAAGCCTTTGACCGCGAGCTGGTTCAGGAAATTGATGCCTACGCGCCTGATGTCGTAGTGCTGGCGGGGTATATGCGTATCCTGAGCCCGGCTTTTGTTGAGCATTATGCCGGACGCCTGCTGAATATCCACCCTTCTCTGCTACCGAAGTATCCTGGTCTGCACACCCATCGTCAGGTTCTGGAAAACGGCGATGAAGAACATGGTACCTCCGTGCATTTCGTTACCGACGAACTGGATGGTGGCCCGGTGATCCTGCAGGCGAAAGTGCCGGTCTTTGAAGGCGATAACGAAGAAGACGTGACCGAACGCGTACAGGTCCAGGAACATGCCATTTATCCGCTGGTGGTAAGCTGGTTTGTCGACGGGCGTCTGGAGATGCGCGACGGCGCTGCCTGGCTCGACGGCGTGAAGTTACCCCAGCAGGGTTATGCGGCCGAAGAGTAGTGTGTTATGTCGGGTGGCGCTACGCCTACCCGACTTACAAATTGCATTACCCGATATTCCCTTCTCCAACCCTCTAAAATCCCCAACAAAAAAAATAACTGTCATACTTTTCTGGCACTGTTGGACATATCGTGGAAATGCTCGCCATAATAAGGACGAGACGGATTTACCACGTCCTGTGATTGAACTGGAGTGTGAGCTGTAATGGGTCAGGAAAAGTTATATATCGAGAAAGAGCTAAGCTGGTTAGCATTCAACGAACGTGTACTCCAGGAAGCGGCTGACAAAAGTAACCCGCTTATCGAGCGCATGCGTTTTTTGGGTATTTACTCCAACAACCTGGATGAGTTCTACAAGGTTCGTTTTGCCGAGCTGAAACGGCGAATCATCATCAGCGAAGAACAGGGCCTAAACTCTCACTCGCGGCATCTGCTGGGCAAAATCCAGTCCCGTGTGTTGAAAGCCGATCAGGAATTTGATGGCCTGTATAACGAACTGCTGCTGGAAATGGCGCGCAATCAAATCTTCCTGATTAACGAACGACAGCTTTCCGTTAACCAACAAAACTGGCTGCGCCATTACTTCAAACAGTATCTGCGTCAGCACATCACCCCGATTCTGATCAACCGCGAAACCGACCTGGTGCAGTTCCTGAAAGATGACTACACCTACCTGGCGGTGGAAATTATCCGCGGTGATTCGATCCGCTACGCGCTGCTTGAGATCCCGTCCGACAAGGTGCCGCGCTTTGTGAACCTGCCGCCGGAAACCCCGCGCAGACGCAAACCGATGATCCTGCTGGATAACATCCTGCGCTACTGTCTGGACGATATCTTCAAAGGCTTCTTCGATTACGATGCATTAAACGCCTATTCCATGAAGATGACCCGTGACGCCGAATATGACCTGGTGCACGAGATGGAAGCCAGCCTGATGGAGCTGATGTCTTCCAGCCTGAAACAGCGTTTGACGGCCGAGCCGGTGCGCTTCGTTTATCAGCGTGACATGCCAGACGCCATGGTTGAAATGCTGCGCGAAAAACTGACGATTTCCCGCTATGACTCCATTGTACCGGGCGGTCGCTACCACAACTTTAAAGACTTTATTGGCTTCCCGAACGTCGGCAAAGCCAATCTGGTCAACAAACCGCTACCGCGGTTACGTCATATCTGGTTCGATAAATTCCGCAACGGATTCGATGCCATCCGTGAACGCGATGTCCTGCTCTACTATCCGTATCACACGTTTGAACACGTGCTGGAACTGCTGCGCCAGGCCTCTTTCGACCCGAACGTGCTGGCTATCAAGATCAACATCTACCGCGTGGCCAAAGATTCACGCATCATCGATGCCATGATCCATGCCGCGCACAACGGTAAGAAAGTGACCGTGGTCGTTGAGTTGCAGGCCCGTTTCGACGAAGAAGCCAACATTCACTGGGCTCGTCGTCTGACGGAAGCAGGTGTTCACGTTATTTTCTCTGCTCCAGGCCTGAAAATTCACGCCAAGCTGTTCCTGATCTCCCGTAAAGAGGGTGACGACGTGGTGCGTTATGCCCACATCGGTACCGGGAACTTCAACGAGAAAACCGCACGAATTTATACCGACTACTCGCTGCTGACCGCCGATGCCCGCATCACTAACGAGGTGCGTCGGGTCTTTAACTTTATTGAGAACCCGTACCGTCCGGTAAGCTTCGACTATCTGCTGGTCTCGCCGCAGAACTCGCGCCGCCTGCTGTACGATATGATCGATAAAGAGATCGCCAATGCCCAGAAAGGGCTGTCATCCGGCATTACGCTGAAGCTCAACAATCTGGTCGACAAAGGGCTGGTGGACCGCCTGTACGCGGCGTCCTGTTCCGGCGTACCGGTTAACCTGCTGATCCGCGGTATGTGCTCCCTGATCCCTGAACTGGAAGGCATCAGCGACAATATTCGCGTCATCAGCATTGTTGACCGTTACCTGGAACACGATCGCGTCTATATTTTCGATAATGCGGGTGACAAACAGGTTTACCTCTCTTCTGCAGACTGGATGACACGCAATATTGACTATCGAATTGAAGTCGCAGCACCGCTGCTGGATCCGCGACTGAAGCAGCAGATCCTCGACATCATCGAGATTCTGTTCAGCGATACGGTGAAAGCACGCTATATCGACAAAGAACTCAGTAACCGCTATGTACCGCGCGGCAACCGCCGTAAAGTGCGGTCGCAACTGGCGATTTACGACTATATCAAATCACTCGAGCAACCCGATTAACCTATGCCGATAAATGATAAGACCCCACGCCCGCAGGAATTCGCCGCGGTCGATCTTGGCTCTAACAGTTTCCACATGGTCATCGCCCGTGAGGTGGATGGAGCGCTGCAGATCATCGGTCGTCTGAAGCAGCGTGTACACCTGGCGGACGGTCTTGATGAACGCAGCATGCTTAGCGAAGAGGCAATGGAGCGCGGCCTGAACTGCCTGTCGCTGTTTGCCGAACGTCTGCAGGGCTTCTCGCCTTCCAGCGTCTGCATCGTGGGCACCCACACCCTGCGCCAGGCGCTGAACGCGCCTGAATTTCTCAAGCGGGCCGAAAAAGTGATCCCCTACCCGATTGAGATCATCTCCGGTAACGAGGAAGCGCGTCTGATTTTCATGGGGGTTGAGCACACCCAGCCGGAAAAAGGGCGCAAGCTGGTGATCGACATTGGCGGCGGTTCAACTGAGCTGGTAATCGGCGAAGACTTTGAGCCGCGTCTGGTGGAAAGTCGTCGTATGGGCTGCGTCAGCTTCGCGCAGATGTATTTCCCGGGTGGCACCATCACCCGTGAAAACTTCCAGCGGGCGCGTATGGCCGCCATCCAGAAACTGGAAAACCTCGCCTGGCAGTACCGTATTCAGGGCTGGAATGTGGCGCTGGGCGCATCGGGTACCATCAAAGCGGCCCATGAAGTGCTGCTGGCGATGGGCGAGAAAGACGGGTTTATCACGCCTGAACGCCTGATATTGCTGACTGAAGAAGTGCTAAAGCATAAAAGTTTTGACGCCTTGAGCCTGCCGGGTCTTTCCGACGAGCGTAAAGCGGTGTTTGTGCCGGGTCTGGCTATCCTCTGCGGCGTATTTGATGCGCTGGCCATCAAGGAGCTGCGTCTTTCTGACGGCGCCCTGCGTGAAGGTGTGCTGTATGAGATGGAAGGCCGTTTCCGCCATCAGGATATTCGCAGCCGCACTGCACAAAGCCTGGCAAACCAGTACAACATCGATCGTGAGCAGGCAAAGCGCGTGCTGGAAACGACCGTTCAGATGTACGACCAATGGCAGGAACAAAATCCTAAGCTGGCGCATCCGCAGCTTGCCGCCCTGCTGAAATGGGCAGCAATGCTGCATGAAGTGGGACTGAACATTAACCACAGCGGGATGCATCGCCACTCAGCGTACATTCTGCAAAACAGCGATTTACCAGGCTTCAACCAGGAGCAGCAGACCATGATGGCCACGCTGGTGCGTTATCACCGCAAAGCCATCAAGCTCGACGATCTGCCTCGCTTCACGCTGTTCAAGAAAAAGCAGTTCCTGCCGCTTATTCAGCTCCTGCGTCTGGGCGTGCTGCTTAATAATCAGCGTCAGGCCACCACCACACCGCCAACACTGAAGCTGAAAACCGACGACCACCACTGGACGCTGAGCTTCCCGCACGACTGGTTTAGCCAGAACGCGCTGGTCCTGCTGGACCTGGAAAAAGAGCAGCAGTACTGGGAAGCGGTCACCGGCTGGCTACTCAAAATCGAAGAAGAGAGTGCCGACGTCGCCGCGTAACGGCTCAGGCGTCCGCACAGGACGCCTCTGCCTCCAGCAGTGATTCCAGTGCGACCGGTCTGCCAATCAGGTATCCCTGCACATAATCAATACCTAGCGCGTGAACCGCGCTACGTATCTCTTCAGTTTCGACATATTCTGCCACCACCAGCATTTTCTTCATTCGCGCCAGATGGCAGATTGACGCCACTATCTGATAATCCAGACTGTTGTTAACGATGTTCTGCACAAAACTGCCGTCGATTTTGAGAATATCAGCGTCCACGCTTTTCAGCCGGGCATAGCTCGCATAGCCGGTACCAAAATCATCAATGGCAATGCGTACCCCCATCTTCTGCAACTGACCGAGGATCTGTTGTGCCTGCTCAGCACTGCCGAACGTGCTGCACTCCGTCACCTCAAAGATCAGTTGCCACGGTTCGATGGCGTATTTCGTCAGCAAACGACTTACCTCAAGCGGGAACTGCACTCTGCAAACGGTTGAAGGGGCCAGATTAATGGCAAACCGCTGGCCGGGCAGCCTTTCGCGATGTGTTGCCAGAACGCGTAGCGTGTGGTCCAGCACCCATAAATCCACCCGCGATGACAAACCAAACTCCTGCGCAACGGGCAGGAATTGGTCGGGGGAGATCAATCCCCCATTTGCATCCTGCATCCGCAGCAAGACTTCGTGGTAGCGATCGCCCCGCTGGCCGCAAACAGGCTGCACTAACAGCATAAATGCGTTGTTCTCGAGAGCCCTCTGCAGACGGCTCATCATTGCGACTTTATCCTTCAGGCTACGCTGCAAATGGACAGCGCCACGCTGCTGAAGATTTTCGGGGTGGTTGGAGGAAAGCGACAAGTCCGCAACCATCCCCAGCTCCCCCAGGACCAGATGGAGATGGTTCACCGGTGACCGCACATAGCAGTAGCTCACACCCACCTGAGGCTGTAGCGGCATACCATCCCAGACAAAGCGGAACTGTTTGATATGCTCATCCAGGGTTTCAATCCGCTGCTGGTGGGATTCCGCGTTGAGTCGAATCGCCAGGTCGCACCCGGTCAGGTGGTAGACCTTCTCATTGGACTGGAGTTTGTCATTAATCCATTGCGCCAGCTGCTGTTTGTACAAAATGCGCAGCAACACGCCGTAATTTCGCCCCAAAATTTCCAGTTCAGGAATACGCAGCAAACAAAGCGCCGACCAGGGGTTTTTAGCCAGATCGTTTAATAACGACCGCAGGTTAGGCATATGTACGACAGGGTCGAGTAGCGCCAGTCTGCGGGAGCGTTGATTCACGGTACGCTGATGCGTCGCCAGCATCGACATGTAAATCACCACAAACGAAAAGACCAGATAGCTGGAAGAGGTGATCGCCAGTTGAATGTCATAACCCTGATGCAACGGGATATAGCGGTAAAAATAGTGAATGGACACCAGCAAGACTGGCGTCCAGATCAGTGACACCAGCTTATAACCAAAGCGCATTGCGGCCCAGAGCATCACCGGCATCAATAACGACAGGGTGTAGTTGGTGGAAAAAATTGAGCTGTTTTCATTCATGGGGAGCAACAGCAGCAAAAGCAGCCCGCCAAGGGCAAATGCCCAAATCAAAAACTCAGCGACCGTCACCTTTTTCTCTATCTGCATACGGATCTGCGAGATGAGGTTTTTGATGTAACGCGGATGGCGAATCAGACGGATCAGCAGATAGCTCAACGGTACCCCCGTCAGCCCGCTGACCAGCAGTGTCTGATAGTTAATGAGCGTACGAATATTAAGGGGGGATAATCCCGCAAGGCTCTGGCGACTCTCGTACACACCCAGATAAACCGCAAACTGAAACAGCACCAGAAATAGCGTCGCGGGGCAGAAAACCTGCCAGAAAATGCGCTGCGCCATCAGCCGGGTGTCCCCGTACGCCGTCATATTGCGTCCGGGAGCAAACACCCGGTATCCCCCCCAACTGAGCACTATCGGGACGATAAAATGAAGCATACCGGCGACGGTTTCAAACAGCCCAACCGATGGGTAATAGCGGATAAACAGCGACAACGCGATCCCGGGAAGCGCTTCCAGGCCAAAGAACATCATCAGCGAAAGCAAAAATGAGAGGGGTAAATAATAGAGCGCCACAATACCTTCGCCCAGTTTCGTGAACGTATTCGCGACGCTCAGCACGGGGAGTAAAACCACAGGTAAAATAAGCGGCAATGCCCACCAGCGGTCTTCATTGTTTTTCAGAAAAGCAATAATGTTCATAGATGCCCGGTTAAACCCCTTTCTCTCCAGAGGGAAAATAAAGACAGGCATCCGACCTGACGTGCGAGCCGCCCGGCAACGTTGAGGGCGAACAGTGTGGAGGGAGGATTTTAAATATCAGGACAGGGAATCCGTTGACTTAAATCAAACTACTTTACGCAAACAACCTTTTCTGCCGATTTTTTTGCAATAATTTTCTTCACATTATCAATATGGTAAATGTAATTATTAACTCTAATAACATTAATTAATGTAACTATTGACGGTTATTTACACATTGCAGAATTGACCCCCTCTTCCCGCTGTGCCTTAATATCCCTATCGCCCAAAAGGGCATGTCCAGGAAAAACACAGTGAGTCAGGCCACGCGTATGCGCAAACGACATCGATTTAACACCCGAATGACCCGCATCATACTGCTCATCAGCTTCCTGTTTTTCTTTGGCCGCTTCGTTTACTCTTCGATTGGCGCCTGGTATCACCATCAGGATAAGACCCAGTCACAGCAATCCAGTCTGACCGTCGACACCGCTGACCGCTAGGCCGCCGGAGGGTTTTGCACTCTTTGAATAATGCCTGCAATCCCTTTGCTAAGGATCTTATCCTGCAGCCCGGCAAACTGTATCGCACTGTATCCACAGCGCCACGCTGACAAACGGGTACAAAACGCCGCCTCCGGCAAATATCTCTGATACATAAAAATGGTTTTCTTTCCCTGTCGTCATTCAGAACCGATGAGGAGAGACACCGATGATTCGTCGATACACACTTTTCCCCCTACTCGCCCTGGCATCCGTCGCATATGTCCAGGCCGCCCCTCTGGACAACCTCAGCGCCACTGACGTTAACGGTCCCGCCGCCGTTGCGCCGCTGGAACACCCACAACCGCCCGCTGGAAAACACAAGGTGACCATTATTCTGGCCGACCCAACGCATAAGCCTCTTGACCATAAAACTCTTGAATTCACCGTGCCAGCGCATGCGCCGGTCCACCATTTCTGAGGAGCCTGAAGATGAAAGCATTATCGTTACTGACAGCGGGTTTGCTGGCGATTTCGGCCAGTGCTTTGGCGGAGAGTAAAACCAGCGTGGTGCTGGTGCATGGCGCGTTTGCCGACGGCAGCAGCTGGAATAAGGTGATTACTCTTTTGCAAAAACAACACACCGAGGTTATAGCCGTCCAGTTGCCGCTGACATCGCTAAAAGATGACGTAGCGGCCACGCAGCGAGCCATCGCCCGTGCACACGGGAATGTGGTGCTGGTGGGCCACTCCTGGGGAGGCACCGTGATTAGCGAAGCAGGCAACGATGCGCGGGTTAAATCGCTGGTGTACGTGGCGGCGTTCGCGCCGGATTCCGGTCAGTCGACGGCGGATCTGGCAGGAAGCTATCCTGCCCCGCCGGGCAGTGCGGGCATTGCTAAAACGGCGGACGGCTATTTATACCTGCCGACAGAAGCCGTCAGGAAGGACTTCGCGCCTGACGTGAAGCCAGCCATTCAAGATACGATTGCAGCCACGCAGGGGCCAATTAAGGTCGAGGCGTTTGGTGAAAAGGTTGCCCACGCGGCGTGGCACGAGAAACCGAGCTGGTTTGTGGTCAGCAAGAATGACCGAATGATCAACCCCGCTCTTGAGCGCGCGATGGCGAAGACGATCCATGCGAAAACCGTCGAGGTGACGGCAAGCCACGTGTCGATGGTGAGCCAGCCGGAGGCTATCGCCCGGACGATTGAGCAGGCAAGGCGGATGCACTGAGAAAAATTCGCCCGGCGGCGCTACGCTTGCACGGGCCTACGATTTCGTAGGTCGGGTAAGCGCAGCGCCACCCGACAAGAAAGGCCGTCTCAGTCCCCCCTCTCTGCGGGATAATCCCGATTAATCCACGCGTGGTCCTCTTCCCAGGTGAACATCCATTTGCGCACCGGCCCGGCCATCACGTTGAGGTAGTAGCTGTCATACCCGGCCATTGTCGCCACCGGGTGATAGCCCTTCGGCACCATGACCACATCCCGGTTGTAGACCGCCATACACTCATCCAGCGTTCTGTCGTCGGTGTAAACACGCTGCATGCAGAATCCCTGTCCCGGGTTGAGGCGATGGTAATAGGTCTCCTCCAGATAGGTCTCCTGCGGCGGGTTGTCCGTGTCGTGCTTATGGCTCGGGTACGAGCTGGTACAGCCTTCGTTGGTCCAGACCTCCACCACCAGCAGGCTGTCGGCGGGTTTGTTTTCCGGCAGGATGTTATGCACGTAGCGCTGGTTGTGGCCCTTACCACGCGCTTCGCCGTCAATATCCTGCGGGGCTATCAGCCGCGTCGGGTACGTCCCTTTGCCGGGCGCGGCGCAGACCGCCAGCTCGACTTTCGTTAGCGCCTTCACCTGCACCGTCTCCTGTGAGGTGACGTACACCGCCCAGGGTTTGATGCGCTCGAACGGGCTCATCCGCTCGCCGATGTCAGTAAACTGTGCAGAAGGCGTGCTAATGGAAGCGCGCCCGGCCACCAATACCAGGCAGCGCTCTTCGCTGACGGCGGGCAGCGTCAGCGTCTGCCCCTCCTGCAGCTCATACGTCTCAAAGCCGACATACCCCCAACCGGCGCTTTCCGGCGTGACGGACTGAGTCCGCCCCTCAACGTTCGGCTGTTGCCAGCGCGATAACAGACGTGACATGGCACCTCCTCAGATAAGCCCGGCGTCGCGCGCCAGGCGGCTCAGGTTGTTATACCCCAGACGGGCGTAGGTCAGCGGATGGGCAATCGCCGGGTCCTGCTCGGCCTCCACCACCAGCCAGCCGTGATAGTCCTGCGCTTTCAGCAGTCGCATGATCGGCGGGTAGTTCACGCAGCCGTCGCCCGGCACGGTAAACACGCCGCTCAGCACCGCATCGAGGAAACTGGTTTTGCGGTTTTTGACGTCCGCCAGCACGTCGGCACGCACGTCTTTGCAGTGAACGTGGTTGATGCGCGACACCCAGCGCTGCGCCACCGCCAGCGGATCGGCCCCGGCAAAGGTCAGGTGGCCGGTATCCAGCAGTAACCCCACCGCATCGCCAGTGTGGATCATCAGGTTGTCCACGTCTTCAGCGGACTCAATCACCGTGCCCATATGATGATGGTAGGCAATCTGTACTCCCTGCTGCTGCGTATAGCGGGCAAATTCGGTGAGCTTCTCGCCATACTCTTTCCAGCGTTCCTGCGGGAAACGCGGGCGCAGGTGAACCGGCGTCTGCTGCTCGCCGTGAATGCAGCCGCTCACTTCCGCAAAAACCAGCACCTTCGCCCCCAGCTCGCGCAGCAGCGTCAGGTGGGACTGCACGGCAGCAATCTCGTCTTCAACGCTGCGTTCCAGCAGGCGGCCGGAATACCAGCCGGAGATCAGCTGCAGGTCGTGACGCTGCAGGATGGGGCCGAGCAGGCGCGCTTCACGTGGGAATTTATTACCCAGTTCGAACCCCGCGAATCCGGCCTCTTTCCCTTCGCTCAGGCAGGTCTCCAGAGATGTCTCTGCGCCCAGTGAAGGCAGATCGTCGTTCGTCCACGTCAGCGGGTTGATGCCCAGTTGTACACTCATTGTCGTCTCCATTATGCGTGTCCGCGCTCGCGCCACCAGGCGATAAGCTGCAGGTAGTTGTCCCGAATGCGCGCCACCAGCTGCGCATCGTCAATATCGTGTTTCAGCCATGCGCGGGAGGCATCGCCAAACAGCGTGCGTCCCACGGCGAAGCCTTTTACCAGCGCCTGTCCCGATGCGGCTTTGAAGTCGGCACGCAGCTGTTCTGCCGGAGCATCCAGACCCAGGATTACCACGCCGCGACAGTGCGGGTCCCGGCGCGCGATAATCTCGCTCAGCGCCGTCCAGCCCCCGGCAGAGAGCGGCGGCAGTTTCCACCAGTCGGGGTAGATGCCCAGGTTGTAGAAACGGGAAATGGCGCGCAGGTAGAGCTCGTCGCTGCGCGGCATGCTGGCGGGCAATATCACCTCCAGCAGCAGTTCATGTCCGGACTGACAGCAGGCGTGGTACACCTCAGCGATTTTCTGCTCCTGCTCCAGACGCAGGCCGTGGGCATCTTCCGGATGGAAAAAGACCAGGCACTTCACCACGTGCTCCTGCGGCCAGCTGATAAGCTGGGTACCAATGTTGCCGTGCTCCATCTCCAGCGGACGCGATCCCGGCAGTTCAATGGGACGACCAATCCACCACCCTTCCCCGGTGATGGCGTTCAGCGCATCCTGACCAAAGGTACCGTCGCACAGCAGGCCGGCTTTCCCCTCCAGCCCGGCAGAGCTTGCCGCCTCGCGGCTGGCCTGCAGGATCAGCTGCTTCAGGGCCGGAATGCGTTTGAGCGACGCGCCGCATTGCAGCGCCATATCCTCAAGCTGGCTGCGGTGATCGAAGGCCATCACGCACAGCTCCGGCCACTCGCGGCGGCGGGTGGTCACCCGGTGCAGATGGTTTAGACGCGGGTCGAGATCCGGGCGTGGAACGAGCGCGGCGCGGGAGAGGTAATCATCCAGCTCGATTTTGCTCGGCATCGCCGGCGCACAGCCGTGCCGCGAGACCACCAGCGCCCCACAGGCGTTGGCGTAGCGGCACGCCTGCTCCCAGCCCTCGTCGTTCAGATAACCGCGCAGCAGGCCGGACATAAACGCATCCCCCGCGCCGAGGACGTTCAGCACCTCCACGCGCACGCCGGTCACCGTCAGGCCGTCGTCCAGCCGAGGGGGAATAGCATCGGTATACACCGAGCATCCAAGCGCGCCGCGCTTGCACACCAGTGTCGCCTTGCTGACGTGGCGCACCTGCGCCAGCGCCTGCAACGTATCGGTGCTGCCCCCGGCAATATGAAACTCCTCTTCGGTGCCGACAATGACGTCGAAGAGGTGCAGCACTTCCTGCAGCTCGCGGGTGACCTGATCGGCGGCGATAAAACGCGTTTCGCCGTCGCCTAAGGAGGTTAGCCCCCACAGCACCGGACGGTAGTCGATGTCCAGCACCGTGCGCACGCCGTGACGGCGGGCGTAATTCAGCGCCGTCAGCACCGCCTCGCGGGTCTGCGGGTGAGAAAGGTGAGTCCCGGTGATGGCAAGACACCGTGCGGAGGCAATGTAGCTTTCGTCCACATCGCTGGCGGTAATCGCCATATCCGCGCAGTTATCGCGATAAAAAATCAGAGGAAAGGTGTCCCGGTCTTTAATGCCGAGCAGCACCAGCGCCGTGAGGCGGTCTTTATCGGTGATCAGATGGCTGGTATCGCAGCCCACCTGGTTTAACTCTTCCCGCAGGAAACGTCCCATATGCTCATCGCCGACACGCGCCAGCATTGACGAGCGTAGGCCCTGACGCGCGGTGCCGTACGCCACGTTGCCGGACGAGCCGCCGAGATATTTGGCGAAGCTCGACACATCCTCCAGACGGGCACCAATCTGCTGGCTGTAGAGGTCTACCGCCACGCGGCCCATGCATATCACATCAAACTGCTTTTCCACGTTGAACCCTCTTCAGACAATGTCATTCACGTTCAGCCAGCGGCCTTGCTGGTGTGAGAGTGCGATGGCGTCCAGCACGCGCGAGACCTTCCAGCCCTCTTCGAAGTCCGGCCACATCGGCGCGTCGGCGGCGATGCCGTCTACCAGGTCACGCACTTCCACCGTTTTTTGATCGTTAAAGCCAATACCGTGGCCTGCACCCATACAGAACGCGCCGTAGTCCGGGTGTGCCGGGCCGACCAGCAGCGTGCGGAACCCCTGACGGTTCACCGGATCGTCATGCAGATAAAGCTTCAGCTCCGCCATCCGCTCCTGGGTGAAGCTGATGGCACCTTTCGTCCCGGTGATCACATACGAAAGCCCCATCTTGCGGCCGCAGGCGACGCGGGAAGTTTCAATGACGCCCTGCGCCCCACCCGCGAAGCGCACCATCGCGTGGGCCTGATCTTCATTTTCCACGGCGACCATTTCCGACGATCCGGCCTTCGCCGGACGTGCCGGCACCACAATCTTCAGATCGCCGCAAACCTGCTCAATCTCCCCCACCAGGTACTGGGCCATATTGACGATATGCGCCGCCAGGTCACCCAGTGCGCCCAGTCCGGCGGTTTCTTTAAAACAGTGCCAGTGAATGGGGGAAAGCGGGTCGGCCATATAGTCTTCGTTGTGGGTGCCGTAGAAGTGGATCACCTCTCCAATTTCGCCGCGCGCAATAATCTCTTTCGCCAGCTGCGCCGTCGGGTTTTTCATGTAGTTGAACCCCACCAGCGTTTTCACCCCTGCCCGCTTCGCGGCGTCGACCATTTCGCGCGCGTCGTGGGCATTCAGCGCCAGCGGCTTCTCCGAGTAAACATGCTTGCCGTGACGGATCGCCTCCAGCGCCATCTCTTTATGCAGATGGTTGGGGGAGCAAATATCCACCACATCAATGGCCGGGTCGGCAACCAGCGCCCGCCAGTCACCGGTTGAGCGATTGAAGCCAAACGCCTGCGCGCGCTCTGCCGCCAGCGTCGGGTTCACCTCCGCCACCATCTCACGCACCAGTTTGCCGCGCAGGTTGAACACCGTCGGGGCCTGGGCATAGGCAATGGCATGCGCCTTGCCGATATACCCGGTGCCAATCAATCCAATACGAACCTCTTTCATCGTGATCCTCACAGTGCGCCGCGACGGCTCTTGGCATAGGTGTCGAATGCCACCGCCAGAACGATAATTAATCCGGTGATAATTTGCTGGTAGTAGGCCGAGACGTTCATCAGTACCAGGCCGTTAATCAGAATGCCCATGATGATGGAGCCGATAATCGTGCCACCGATGCGTCCGTAGCCGCCCATCAACGACGTGCCGCCAATGACTACTGAAGCAATAACGCGCAGCTCAAAGGAGATCCCGGCCACCGCCTCGGCGCTCCCCAGACGGGCGCTCAGGATGAAGCCCGCCAGCCCAGCCAGACAGCCAATCAGCACATAGACGCTGACCAGCACGCGCTTCACGTTCACTCCTGCCAGACGTGCCGCCTCCGGATTGCCACCAATGGCGTAGACGAAGCGCCCCCAGCGGGTTTTATGCAGCGCCAGATAACCGCCGATGGCGACGATGGCAAAGATCCAGATCGGAATGGAGATGCCGAGCAGCTCCCCGCGCCCCCACCAACGATAGCCCTGATCGAAACCGGCGATCGGCGCGCCATCGTTAATCACCAGCGTCAGGCCGCGCCAGATGGTCATCCCGCCGAGGGTGACGATGAACGGCGGCAGGCGCAGGCGGGTGACGCCCAGACCGTGCAGAAAACCAATCGCCGTGCCCATGGCCAGACAGATCCCCAGCCCAATCAGCCAGCTCATGCCGCCCCAGGCGTTCGGGTCAACGGTGGTGAAGTTGTCGCCTTTGATCACGTAGGCCGCGGTCATGGCGCACACCGCCAGAATGGAGCCCACGGAGAGGTCGATCCCGGCGGTCAGAATAACGAAGGTCATCCCCACGGCCATAATTCCGTAGATGGAGACTTCGGTCAGGATGTTGAAAATATTGCGTTCAGAGAAAAAGTTGCTGTTCTGCGACTGGAAGAAGATCAGCAGCAGGATCATGAAAATCAGCACCCCGAAGCGCTCGAAGAAGGCGATGGGATCGATGCGTCCGGCGCGTTTGACCGGGGCCTGCGTTTTAGAAATCATCTGCGTCATGAGAAACTCCGTTATGCCGCGTTCAGGGCGTTGTGGTTGATGGCCATCATCGTCATCAGCCGTTCTTCGTTAGCGTCGTCACCGTGGATCTCGCCAGTTACCCGGCCTTCACTGAGCGTGATGATCCGGTCAGACACCGCCATCACTTCAGGCAGATCGGAGGAGATCACAATCACCGCCACGCCCTTTTTCGCCATATCAAACAGCACCTGGTGCACTTCCGATTTGGTCCCGACGTCGATGCCACGCGTCGGCTCATCGACAATCAGCACCCGCGGGTTGAGCGCCATGCAGCGCGCGAGGATCACTTTCTGCTGGTTGCCGCCAGAGAGCTTGCGCACCTCCTGCGCGCTGTTGACCATTTTGATCTGCAGAGCCTGGCGGTAAGACTCAATCAGGTCGTCCTCTTTGCGGGTATTCACGAACCAGCGCCACTGCAGCAACGAGGAGAGGCAGGAGAGCGACAGGTTGTCGCGAATCGACAGCCCCAGCACCGCCCCCTCTTTCTTACGGTCTTCCGGTACCAGTGCCACCCCCTGATCGAGGGCATAAAGCGGGTCGCGCGGCTGGTACGGCACGCCGTCCAGCTCAAAGCTGCCTGAAGTAAAGGCGTCAGCGCCAAACAGGCAGCGCGCCACCTCGGTACGGCCAGCCCCCACCAGCCCGGCAATCCCTAAGACTTCCCCGGCGTGGACGTGGAAACTGATGTCATGCAGAGCGATACCGTGTGGATCCAGCGGCGGTTTTTCCCGGCTTAACCCCTTCACCGACAAACGGACAGGTTTGTCTTGATGATGGGTTTCGCTGGCAGGGCGGCGGTTAAAGGCCACGTCACGCCCTACCATCAGGCGGATCAACTGCTCTACGTTGGTCTCCGCTACCGCGCCGGTGCCGGTGAAACGGCCATCCTGGAAAACGGTGAAACGATCGCAAAGCTGGAAAACTTCATGCAGGCGGTGAGTGACATAAATAATGCTCACGCCACGGTTTTTAAGCTCCCGCACCACGCGGTGCAGGCTTTCCACCTCGCTGTCACTCAGCGCGGCGGAGGGTTCATCCATGATGATCAGCCTGGCATTGAGGGTCAGCGCCCGGGCAATCTCCACCATTTGCTGCTGGGCCACGCTCAGACGAGCGACGGGCGTGGTCGGTGCGACATTCAGTTGCAGATAATCGAGAATCACCTGCGCTTCCTGATTGACCGCTTTTTCGTCGACGATCAGGTTACGTTTGCGCGGTTCGCGTCCGAGAAACATGTTTTCCGCGACGGTCATGTTGGGCAGCAGGTTGAATTCCTGATAGATGGTGATAATGCCCTTGTTCTGCCGTTCTACCGGGGAGTCGTCCACCGGCAGCGTTTCACCGTTGAACCAGATCTCTCCGCGCGTCTGCGGCTGTGCGCCCGCGAGTGCCTTCAACAGCGTGGATTTCCCGGCGCCGTTTTCGCCCAGCAAAGCGTGAATTTCACCCGTGCCGACGGTGAGCTGGGCGCTGCTCAGCGCCCATACGCCGGAAAAGCTTTTTGCCAGGTCGGTTACTTTCAGTAAGGGTTGCGACATCAGCCTGCTCCTTATTTATGGGGAGCCGCCCGTACGGCGGCTCCGGACAAATCAGTTACCGGCCTCAGCAATACGCTCAGCCTGCTGCAGGTTCTCTTTGGTGATCAGCGTCGGCGGATAGTCCGCCCCGGTGATGGCTTTTTTCTCACGTACGTTAGCCACCAGCTGGCTCATCGCCGTGGTCACCGCAAAGCCCGGGCGCTGATCCGCCGTTACCGCCAGCCAGCCGTCGCGCACGCGGGCCAGCGCTTCCGGTACCGCATCAAAGCCGGTCACCAGAATTTCGCCCGGCTTCACACCCTGGCTCTGCAGCGCTTCAATCGCCCCCAGCGCCATATCATCGTTGGCGGAGAGGATCACCTGCGGACGTTTCGGCAGCGACGGCAGAACGCTTTCGACAATGCGCATCCCTTCCGAACGCATCCAGTTGCCGGTCTGATCGGCGACGATCTTGTACTTATCCCCACCCGCCTTCAGGCTGTCGCGGATCCCTTTGGTGCGTTCAATGTTGGAGGAGGAGCCCGGCTGGCCGGTCAACAGAATGATGTCTGCGCCGTTGGGGAATTTAGTTTTGACGAAGTCGCCAATCGCCTGGCCGCCCTTGTAGTTATTGGAGCCAAAGTGCGGCACTTTTTTCTGGCTATCGACGGAGCGATCAAGCGTCACAACCGGCAGCTTCGCATCCTGAATTTCATCTACCGCACTGGAGACCGCGTTCACATCGTTCGGGGAGACGATAAAGCCCTGCGCACCACGGGTGATGGCGTTTTCCAGGTCAGCCACCTGCTTCGGTGAGCTGCCCTGACCGTCCAGTACCTGAAGTTTCACGCCCATCTCTTTTGCGGCTTTCACCGCCGTGCGCTGCATGTGAACTTCAAACGGCATGGCCAGGTTTGGTGTACTGAAAACAAGTTGCTCGTTTTCGGCGAGGGCGGCCCCGGATGTCATGACGATGAGGGCGGCTAAGATCAGTTTTTTCATTATTATGTCTCTCTGTGTAGGGTTGTTGTGTTTAGAGGACGATCTCGCGCTGGCAACGCAGTGATTCCAGCGCTTTATCCGCGAGGTACAGCGCACGTTCACCATCATCGCCGCTGCAATCAGGTACCGCTTCGCCGCGCAGGACCGCAACAAAGTGTTCCCATTCCGCGGCGTAAGCGGATTTGTAGCGTTGCAGGAAGAAGTGTTCCGGCAGCGCGCTGGTGCAACCCTGTTTGCCGTAGTGCTGCACCTGGTTTTCAAGGATATTGCCCGCGCACAGCAGCCCTTCGGAGCCGTGCAGCTCCAGGCGCTGGTCGTAGCCGTATGAAGAGCGGCGACTGTTGACGATGGTCGCCATCGCGCCGGAGGCGTACTTCAGAACGATAAACGCGGTGTCGATATCTCCCGCTTCGCCAATCGCCGGATCCACCAGATTGCTGCCCTGGGCATACACCGACACCGGCTCTTCACCCATGATGAAGCGCGCCATGTCAAAGTCGTGAATGGTCATATCGCGGAACATGCCGCCGGAAACACGCACGTACTCCGCAGGCGGTGGGGACGGATCGCGGGAGATGATCAGCAGCGATTCCGGTTTGCCGATACGCCCGGCCTGAGCGTCGGTTTTCACGCGACGGAACTGCGGGTCAAAGCGACGGTTAAAGCCGATGAACAGCGGTACGTCATACTCCCTGACCACCTTCAGGCAGTCGCGTACGCGGGCAAGATCAAGGTGTACCGGTTTTTCACAGAAGATGGCTTTGCCGTGACGAGCGGCCATTTCAATCAGATCAGCGTGGGTGTCGGTCGCGGAGGCGATCAGTACGGCATGAACGTTCGGGTCGGTCATCGCCTCATCCAAGCTCTGCTGACGCGCCTGATATTGCGTGGCGAGACGGGTGGCGAATTCCTGATTCGGGTCAACCACGGACCAGAGCGTGGTCGCACTGTGGCTGGCGATGTTAGCTGCATGTACCTGGCCAATTCGGCCAGCGCCCAGTAAAGCAATGTTAAACATAACGGCTCCCGGTGTTGGTGAATGCTGTGAACTAACGACACTATAAATAAAACATTTATTTCATTTTTATAAATAGTGAAAATTATGTTTTTGAGTGCGAGTTAACACTTTTGAGATGTATGAGATAAATTTTGTTATCAATCTCACAACATGGAGGAAGGTATGCCCCTCCATTACAAAGGAGCGAGGGAGTGAAAACCGCACCGTACCGTCCCCTCTCCCGTTGGGAGAGGGTCAGGGTGAGGGGAAAAAGAAAAATGAAATGAAAATTTCGTTATGGCAGGAAATCTCAATACTGACGGGCTTTTTTCACCTGAGCCTGCGTTTGCTCGGCGGCCTGGCGCACCGCTGGCGACTCAGCCACCTGCGCATCGCCGGTTCGCCACCATGACGCGTAATCATGGGTCATCGTTTTCGGCAGCACTTTGATGTCGAGGAGCGTCGGCCCCGGGTGGGCGCGCGAGGCTTCCAGCGCCGTCAGCAGGCTTTGCTCGTCATGAACTCGCCATGCTCGACAGCCGTAGCTTTCCGCGTTTTGCGCAAAATCGACCTTCACCAGTGGCCCGTCAAGCCGACCCGTTTTCGGGTTGCGGTAGCGGTTTTCCGTGCCAAAACTCCCCATTCCGTGCCCCATCTGCAGGTTGTTAATGCAGCCGAAGCTGGCGTTATCAAACAGCAGAATGGTGACCTTAATGCCCTCCTGTACGGCGGTTTGCAGCTCTGAATGCAGCATCATGTACGAACCATCACCCACCATGGCGTACACCGGCTGCTGAGGTTTTGCCAGCTTCGCGCCGATGGCCGCTGCGACCTCGTACCCCATACAGGAGTAACCGTACTCCAGGTGGTAACTGTCCGGCGTTTTGATCTGCCAGAGGCGCTGTAAATCTCCCGGCAGCGAACCGGCCGCGCCCACCACGATGGCGTTATCTTCAACATGCTGGTTGATCAGCCCAAGCACCCGAGTCTGGGTCAGGCGGGTGTTGAGCGTTTCACCGTATTCCATGAGCTGCGCATCAAGGTGCCCTGCCACTTCAGGCGCGTCGTCCGGACGCCACTGGCGATCCCACAGGCGACGGCACTCGTCGCGCCAGGCGGATTTCGCCTCAGCGATCGCCTCTCCCCAGCCGCTGCGATAATCTTTCAGCGCGTGGGTCAAGGCCGTCAACCCGGTTTGGGCATCGGCAATCAGCGCGGTGGCATCCAGCTTCAGGGCGTCAAACTCGGCCACGTTCAGCAGCAGGAACTCGACGTCCGGATGGGAAAAGAGCGCCTTGGAGCCGGTGGTAAAATCAGTAAGACGCGTGCCGATGCCAATTACTAAGTCAGCCTGCGGCGCAAGCTGGTTGGCGGCCATTCCGCCCGTCACACCGACGCCCCCCAGATTAAGCGGGTGATCGCTTACCAGCGCCCCCTTTCCGGCCTGAGTTTCGGCAAACGGCAGTTGCAGCGTTTGAACAAATTCCCGTAACGCCTCATGCGCACCGGAGTAACGCACGCCGCCGCCGCATACCACCAGCGGACGGCACTTGCGGGCAATCAATGCCTGAGCCTGCGCCAGCCGCTGCGGGTCAGGTGGACGGCGTTCAATATGATGCACACGACGCGCAAAGAAACTCAGGGGGTAATCCCAGGCTTCCCCTGCACATCCTGAGGTAAGCAAATGGTCACTGCCCCTGTATTTGCGGGGTCAGTAAGCGTTCGCATCGCGCTTAACATCGCGCTCATGAGCTGTTCAGGACGGTTGATGCGGTCCCAGTAGCGGGAGACCGGGCGGAAACAGTCGTTGGTACTGATGCTGAGATCGTGATACTGCTCGATCTGCTGCAACACCGGGTCCGGCTGACGGCTGGCGTAGATATCGCCCGGCAACAGCAGGAGCGGAATACGGTTCGCCGTGGCCGTCGCGGCCGCCGTCACCATATTGGCAGCACCAGGCCCAACGGATGAGGTGACGGCAAAAATACGCTGGCGGCGATGCTGTTTGGCGAATCCCGTCGCCATATGGGCAATCCCCTGCTCGTTACAGCCCTGCATCACCTGCAGATGGCCGGGGTCCTGCTCCAGCGCCTGGCCGATACCGAGCACGTTACCGTGCCCAAAGATCGTTGCCACGCCCTCCACAAAGGGCGTTTCGTTACCATCAACGCTAACGTATTGTTGATTAAGGAATCTGACCAGCGCCTGGGCCATGGTCATACGTTCGGTTTGCATAAAACCCCCTGTCAGCCCAGCGTCGGCATGGAGAACGCAGCGCCTGTCTCCTGCTGCATTTCCGGCCAGCGCGCGGTGATGGTTTTCATTCGGGTGTAGAAACGCACGCCATCGTTCCCGTGAACATTGAGCGCACCAAAGATGGAACGCTTCCAGCCGCCGAAGCTGTGGAATGCCATTGGTACCGGGATCGGCACGTTGACCCCCACCATGCCCGCCTGCACCTCTTCACAGAAGCGGCGCGCGCAGCCACCGTCACGGGTGAAAATAGCCGAGCCATTACCATATTCGTGGCGGTTAATCAGATCCACCGCGCTGGCGTAATCTGCTACGCGCACCACAGAAAGCACCGGACCGAAAATTTCTTCTTTATAGATGGTCATCTCCGGAGTGACGTTATCGAACAGCGTCGGCCCAACGAAATAGCCCTGCTCGTGACCCTTCACGCTGAAGCCACGCCCATCCACGCGCAGGTTCGCCCCCTGCGCTTCGCCACTGTCAATGTAGCCCAGCACCTTGCTGCGGTGCGCGGCGGAGATCAGCGGCCCCATCTCGTTTTCTGGCTTCTGGTCCAGCCCCGGCCCGACGCGCAGCGCGGCGATCTGTTTTTCCAGCCGGGCGCAGAGATCATCGGCGGTTTTATCGCCCACGGCCAGCACCACGGAAAGCGCCATACAGCGCTCCCCTGCCGCCCCAAAAGCCGCGCCCATGATGGCGTTCGTCGCCATATCCATGTCGGCATCCGGCATTAAAATGCAGTGGTTTTTCGCGCCGCCGAGCGCCTGACAACGCTTACCGTGGGCGGACGCGGTCTGGTAAATGTATTCGGCAATCGGCGTTGAGCCAACAAAGCTCACCGCCTGCACGCGTGGGTCGGTCAGGAGCACATCAACGGACTCTTTATCGCCCTGCACCACGTTGAAGACGCCGTCCGGCAGGCCGGCCTCTTTCAGCAGCTGCGCCAGCGCGAGCGCGAGTGAAGGGTCTTTTTCCGATGGTTTCAGCACGAAGGTGTTGCCTGTCGCCAGCGCAATCGGGAACATCCACATGGGTACCATCGCCGGGAAGTTAAACGGCGTGATCCCGGCGCAGACCCCGAGCGGCTGCATCAGCGAGTGGCTGTCGACGCCCGTGCCGACGTTCGCAGAGTGTTCACCTTTTTGCAGATGCGGGATGCCGCAGGCGAATTCCACCACTTCCAGGCCACGGGTCAGTTCGCCAACTGCGTCTGAGAAGACCTTACCGTGTTCTTCACTGATGATACGGGCCAGACGCTCCATATTCTCTTCAAGCAACGCTTTGAAGCGGAACATCACACGTGCGCGCTTAAGTGGAGCAAAACGCGCCCACGCGGGAAACGCTTGCTGTGCTGCGGCAATCGCCTGTTCGGTTTCCTGTGCCGTGCTCATCACCACCTGGCGGATTTGTTCACCAGTGGCCGGGTTGAAGATCGCCTGAACGCGCTGGCCTGAACCGGTGACACATTCGCCGTGAATAAAATTCGCTACCGTCTCCATCCTTAACCTCTCGCTGTTGATACGTGACTGTTACCTGAACGTTGTGTACTGAACACTATATATGAAACAAATATTCCATTTTAAGTTGAAATAAAATAAATGATGATTATTGTGATCAAGGATGGATTTTTATGTTAACAGCCAACATCACTGACTCAGCCTGAGCTATTAAGGGATTTCGGGCGAGGAAATGACTGAAGCTTCTGTTTCATTTTTGCTGCCAGATGGATGGCCGACATTTAAAAGACGCGGTTTTGCGTTTAGAATCATATGACTGTATTTGGGGGATAACATGACGACAGCAACCAGCCTGAACGAACTGCAGCAGCAAATCCGCGATCGCTACGATAGCCTGAGCAAGAGGCTGCAGCAGGTTTCCCGCTATGTGCTTGATAACACCAACAGCGTGGCCTTTGATACGGTTGCTGTCATTGCCGAGCGCGCCGACGTACCACCATCGACGCTCATCCGCTTCGCCAACGCCTTCGACTTCACCGGCTTCAACGAGATGAAACAGCTGTTTCGCATGAACCTGGTGGAGGAGACCGCCAGCTACAGCGACCGCGCCCGGCTATTCCGCGAAATGGAGAGCGAGGCCGTGCCGGAAACGCCGCTCGATATCCTGCAGGAATTCGCCCGCTCGAATGCGCAGGCGTTACAGCAGCTGGCCGCCCGCGCCGAACCAGAAATGCTGGAGCGCGCCGTGCAGTTGCTGGCCGATGCCGACACCATCTACATCGCCGGTTTACGCCGTTCCTTCAGCGTCGCGGCCTATCTGACCTACGCCCTGAGCCACCTGGAGTGCCGCCCTATCCTGCTCGACGGGATGGGGGGGATGCTGCGCGAGCAGATCAGCCGCATTAAGGCCCGAGATATTGTGGTGTCGATCAGCTTCTCGCCGTACGCGGAAGAGACGGTGATGGTCAGCGAAACCGCCGCCAGCGTTGGCGCACGTCAGATTGTGATTACGGATAGCCAGATCAGCCCGCTGGCGACGTTCAGCGATCTCTGTTTTGTGGTGAAAGAGGCACAGGTGGATGCGTTCCGCTCCCAGTCAGCAACGCTGTGCCTGGTGCAGTCGCTGGTGGTGGCGCTGGCGTACAGGTTGGGAAGTGGGGACAAATAGTCTGCATTGCCCTTTTGCCGGCCGGGAACGGCACAGCCGCCCCCCGGCATTTTGGTCAGTTCTTTATTTCAGTACACTCCGGGTAGTCTACGGATGAGAGAGCACTCAGGCGTTGCCCCGTAATCTGCAGAACGCGCAGTAGAAGCATAATGCCGCGACGGGTATCTGGATCGTTCAGCATCGAGAACACCTGCCGAAGCGAAACATCCCCTTCCCGGTTAATTTGCTCTCCCCATGCCATGCGTAGCGCAGTTCCGCCTTCCCAGCCGACAGTCACAACATCTTCAAAAACGCCGGCCAGTTTTTCGACCATCGCGTTATCGGTCATTTCAAGCAGGTCCGCCACCAGGGCGAGCAAATCAACAAGATTATTCAGGCGATTGCCGGCCATAAGCGGAGCAAGATTTTTCAGCAATTGTTCCTGTTCGCTCATCAGAACATCCCCCTCACGACACCCCAATACAGTCCACGGTTAAAACCGTTTCGCAGCATGCCACCGAGTTTTGTCGCAGGCACCGGCGTCACATCATTGCGATAGTCATATACCAGCGGCATCCCCGCCCAGAGCCCCATCTGCGCGACGGCCTGAACCCGGCCATCGTAATGATTACCGCTTCCGGGTGGTCTGCCATACAGTTCCGCCACAATATTGTCGACAATGATCGGGGCCTGGTTATGGCACGACCCGCCAGCTTTACTGATAGGGAGATCGACGGTATCGCCGATCACATAAACGCCTTCTAACCCGTAGACGCCGAGCGTCTGGTGATCCGTCGGCAACCAGCCTTCTCCATTCTGAATCTCACTGAGCCCCGTATTACGCACCGCCTCTACCGCCCTGATGGGAGGCGTGGCCATCAGGATGTCGAAGTTCTGCGAATCGCCCTCGGCGGAATACGCGATTTTGCTGTCAGGATCGACATGACTTAAGGTAAAACCGCGCTGGTGCTGTATGCCTTTGGCAGCAAAAATATCCCCCAGCGCCTCCCCAACCGGACGTTGCAGGAACAGACAGTTTCGCAGTAATTGCGCTACGGTCGGATAGGTATAAACAATCTCAACCTGATTACGTACACCACGCTGACGCAGATAGTCGTCAACCATCAGCGTGGTTTCGATGGGGGCGATCCCACACTGGTGGGGCACATTAGGGGTTTCCGGGAAAGAGACGGTGATAAAGATTCGTCCCTTTTTAATGGTGGCAAGTTTATGGGCTAATTGTCTGGCCGCCGCGTATTGGTAAAAATGATCGCCCACTTCAGCAAGGCCAGGGATTTTTTGAGGGAAAGGTGTGCAACCAGTAGCAATAACCAGCAGGTCCCAGTCGTAGTGTTTCTTACTGGCGCTGTATAAGCGGCGTTGTTTAAAATCGAAAGATTCTATTTTATCGGTAATAAATTGAATTTCCGGACTCAATAATTGCCGCTCAGGCCGGGCCAGCTCATGGTGATGAAAGAGGTTAAACGCGACGTACATAAACGCGGGTTTGTAGTAGTGCACCGGTGATTCGGATATCAGCATCAGTTCTACCTGACCGGCGGCAATTTCGCGTCGTAATTTCCTGGCCAGCAGGTTGGCGACAATCGTCCCTCCCGTCCCGCCACCGACAATCATTATGCGGTTTTTCATTCCGTTATTCGCTCATGGTAGTGAATGGGAATTCACGTAACCAGACCGCTTCACTGTTACGCTCAGCTAAAGCGTAGTAACAGAGCAATATTCCGCAATACAATCCTTAATGAAATATTTAATTTCAGCAATCATATCATTATTTAAAATATACGCTGCAAAATATAATTTATATCCCTAAAACGTAGCCTCTGCCTGAGATCTCTTTTTCATCATTATTATTCACCAAAGAGCAGCTTTGTGTACTTTTTAGAGACCGCCCCGGAACGCTGACCGTTGGCGCCATAATAGCGATCTTCACGACACAGCCGTTCCTTCACATCGCAGAAAATGCCGTTAGCAAAGGTGAATTCGGTCAGATCGACATCGCTCGATGTGAACACCTCGTTTGCAGCAGCCTTCTTGCCGAGATACTTCTCGGTCAGCTCACGGGAAATTCCCTTGTCATTGGCGCATACATATCGGTCGCAGAGCACGCCTGACACTGGCGAATGGAGTTTGGCCGGGGTCCTGGCCTGAGCGGACATGGCGGACACAGCCAACAGCGCGGCCACAGAGCATGAGAGTATTGTCTTGTTCAAGATGATAACCTCCGTTGGTTAATGAGTGTCGGCTTTACACCGGGCGCGGTGGAACCATCATGAGGGTGAAAAACCCTGGAGGGTTCTGAGTTTCAACTGGAAATGCCCTGTTTAGTTTTTTGTTGACCTAAACGGTCGTCGAAAGTTCAGGTTGGGGGTAATTGTAAGGGCCCTATTCAGGTGGGTCCAGTGTGAGCGAGGAGCGGATTTACCATTATGCTATTTTTATCAACAGGGCGTCTCTTTTCCAGAGTACTTCAGCCTGCACTACGGGCCAGCTCATCTATTTTTGTGCCAAAAACCCGGTGATAGTTAACACTCTTGATAACCTGAGCTCCGAGGGACTCATAAAACTTCTGCGCCAATGGGTCTGCTGCCACAGATAACCAATCGAGTTGTAAACACCCTCGTTCTTGTGCTCGACAGGCTATAAAACTCATCAGCTTTCTACCAATTCCATTCCTCCTGAAAGGTGCAGAAACAAAAAGCTCTTTGATAAACATTTGCCCGCTGAAACGTGGTGAAGGGTACATCACTGATACACATGAAAACGCAGCTATTACTCCATCACAAACCACTTTGTGAACTTCGGTATTAGAATCAAAGGCAAGGACCTTGTCCCTCAGATATACGGTCATGTCATTACGGGACAAGCAAAGCTTCTGATTATAGTAGTGTTCCATCTCGATAAAAATATCAACCAAATCAGGATATTCGTGTGGTTTGCAGATGGTGATGCTCATGCATATCTCCTTAAGAAAAATATATCTATTTTAAATTAATATATAAGCAATAAAGCTATAGCAATAAAAGTTTCTATTGCTAATTGTTAAACTAACCCTGTTGTTCCATAGTTGATTAAAGCATTTTTAGCAAGGAGCGGACGCTGACCTTTCATATTTGTACGATTCACTCTCTGGCCTGATCTGACGTATGTATCATAGATACAGGAACTCACTAGCATGATCGGAGATTGCATATGCTGATATATAACGTTTTTGGACGGCATATTGGCGTTCAACGTAAGAATGAACGCTGGCTGGTATTTCGTGCTGACCTGACGGAGAGAAAGTTTTCTCGACTCTATGACATCGCTATTCCTGACGATATGACTGAAGGTGAGATTGCCGGCTGGCTGGGTGACATTTTCCATGAAGCCGCAACCGATCGTCATCCAAATGTGGAACGCATCGAATAAGAATTTAATGGATAGCCTTACATTACGCCCGCTCCTGGCACTAACCTGGCATGATGTTGCCAGCCATGGCCCAAAAAAAAGCCCGCTATCCGCGGGCTTAGAGATATTTTATAGTCTGTTAGTACCAGACGTATCCGGTTGGGAAATCATTCCCACTCAATCGTAGCTGGTGGTTTACCGCTGATGTCATACACCACGCGGGAAATACCGTTAACTTCGTTGATGATGCGGTTAGACACGCGGCCTAAGAAGTCATACGGCAGATGCGCCCAGTGCGCGGTCATGAAGTCGATGGTTTCTACCGCACGCAAGGAGACAACCCAGTCGTACTTACGGCCATCGCCCATTACGCCTACAGAGCGAACCGGCAGGAACACGGTGAACGCCTGGCTCACTTTGTTGTACAGGTCAGCTTTGTGCAGCTCTTCGATGAAGATCGCGTCCGCGCGACGCAGCAGGTCGCAGTACTCTTTCTTCACTTCGCCCAGCACACGCACGCCCAGACCCGGACCCGGGAACGGGTGACGGTAGAGCATATCGTACGGCAGACCCAGCTCCAGACCGATCTTACGCACTTCGTCTTTGAACAGCTCACGCAGTGGCTCAACCAGACCCATCTTCATCTCTTTCGGCAGGCCGCCCACGTTGTGGTGAGATTTGATAACGTGTGCTTTACCGGTTGCGGATGCCGCAGACTCGATCACGTCCGGGTAGATGGTGCCTTGCGCCAGCCATTTCACGTCGTCCAGCTTCAGCGCTTCTTCGTCGAACACTTCCACGAACACACGGCCGATGATTTTACGTTTCGCTTCCGGATCGTTCTCACCTTTCAGCGCGTCCAGGAAGCGCTGCTCGCCTTCCACGTGAACGATGTTCAGACCGAAATGGTCACCAAACATGTCCATAACCTGCTGGGCTTCGTTCAGACGCAGCAGACCGTTGTCGACGAAGACACAGGTCAGGTTTTTGCCGATGGCGCGGTGCAGCAGCATCGCGGTCACGGAGGAGTCCACGCCGCCCGAGAGGCCGAGGATCACTTTGTCATCGCCAACCTGCTGGCGGATACGTTCAACGGCGTCGTCGATGATTTTTGCCGGGGTCCACAGGGCTTCACACTGGCAGATGTCACGCACGAAGCGCTCCAGCATGCGCATACCCTGACGGGTGTGGGTCACTTCCGGGTGGAACTGCACGCCGTAGAAGCGTTTTTCTTCGTTTGCCATGATAGCGAACGGGCAGCTCTCGGTGCTGGCAACGGTCACGAAGTCAGACGGGATGGCGGTGACTTTGTCGCCGTGGCTCATCCACACGTCCAGCAGCGGTTTGCCGTCTGCGGTCAGGGAGTCTTCGATACCGCGCACCAGCGCGCTGTCGGTGACAACTTCTACCTGCGCGTAGCCAAACTCACGCTCGTTAGAACCTTCGACGTGGCCGCCAAGCTGCATTGCCATGGTCTGCATGCCGTAGCAAACGCCGAATACCGGCACGCCAGCTTCGAACACGTACTGCGGTGCGCGCGGGCTGTTCTCTTCGGTAGTACTTTCCGGGCCGCCAGAAAGGATGATGCCGCTTGGATTGAATTCGCGAATCTGTGCTTCCGTGACATCCCACGCCCACAGTTCACAGTAAACGCCCAGTTCACGTACGCGACGCGCCACCAGCTGAGTATACTGAGAACCAAAGTCCAGGATGAGAATGCGATGTTTATGAATGTTTTCCGTCATTGACGCTAATTCCGAGGCAAGTGAAACAAAAACAGAGCGCCCGGCAGGAGCCGGGCGCGGAAACTTATCAGGAGCCCAGACGGTAGTTCGGGGACTCTTTGGTGATCGTCACGTCGTGAACGTGGCTCTCCTGGATACCCGCACCGCTGATGCGTACGAATTCCGCTTTAGTACGCAGCAGGTCAATGGTACCACAGCCGGTCAGACCCATACAGGAGCGCAGGCCGCCCATCTGCTGGTGAATGATCTCTTTCAGACGGCCTTTATAAGCAACGCGACCTTCGATACCTTCCGGTACCAGTTTGTCAGCGGCGTTATCGGTCTGGAAGTAACGGTCAGAGGAACCTTTGGACATCGCGCCCAGAGAGCCCATACCGCGGTAAGATTTGTAAGAACGGCCCTGGTAGAGTTCGATTTCACCCGGGGATTCTTCGGTACCAGCCAGCATAGAGCCTACCATCACCGCAGCAGCACCTGCGGCGATCGCTTTAGCGATGTCACCAGAGAAGCGGATACCGCCGTCAGCGATAACCGGAATACCGGTACCTTCCAGCGCTTCAACCGCGTCAGAAACTGCAGTGATCTGTGGAACGCCCACGCCGGTGACGATACGGGTAGTACAGATGGAGCCAGGACCGATACCCACTTTCACCGCGCTGCAACCAGCGTCAGCCAGTGCGCGAGCACCTGCGCCCGTTGCCACGTTACCGCCGATGATCTGCAGATCAGGGTATTTAGCACGGGTATCACGAATACGTTGCAGAACGCCTTCGGAGTGGCCGTGAGAGGAGTCAATCAGCAGCACGTCAACGCCCGCAGCAACCAGCGCATCAACACGCTCTTCGTTACCGGCACCCGCGCCAACCGCAGCACCTACGCGCAGACGGCCATGCTCGTCTTTACAGGCGTTAGGTTTACGTTCTGCTTTCTGGAAATCTTTAACGGTGATCATGCCGCGCAGGTGGAAGTTCGCATCCACAACCAGCGCTTTCTCAACGCGTTTTTCGTGCATTTTAGCGAACACGACGTCACGGGCTTCGCCTTCACGAACGGTTACCAGACGCTCTTTCGGTGTCATATAAACACTGACAGGCTGGTTCAGGTCGGTCACGAAACGCACGTCACGACCGGTAATGATACCGACCAGTTCGTTGGCTTCAGTCACAACCGGGTAACCGGCAAAGCCGTTACGTTCGGTCAGGGCTTTCACTTCGTGCAGAGTGGTGGTTGGCAGAACGGTCTGTGGGTCAGACACGATACCGGATTCATGTTTCTTCACGCGGCGAACTTCTTCTGCCTGACGCTCGATAGACATGTTTTTGTGAATAAAGCCGATGCCACCTTCCTGTGCCAGGGCGATAGCCAGGCGCGCTTCAGTCACGGTGTCCATTGCCGCAGAGAGCATAGGAATGTTCAGGCGAATGGTTTTCGTCAACTGCGTGCTGAGATCGGCAGTATTCGGCAGAACAGTGGAGTGAGCGGGAACAAGGAGGACGTCGTCAAACGTCAGTGCTTCTTTAGCGATACGTAGCATGGGCAATATCTCTGACCTGGGTGGTTAAATATTGCCGTGGCATTATACAGAGCGTAACCGATTGCATCCACACTTTTTTATAAAAAAACCTTGCACTCCCCTCTCAGCAGGTTACTATCGACTGAATAACTTGCTGATTTAGAATTTGATCCCGCTCACATGTTATCCTCTCAAACCCCTTCAATTTTTACTGTTAGCCGCCTTAATCAAACGGTTCGTTTACTGCTTGAGCAGGAAATGGGGCAAGTGTGGATCAGCGGTGAGATCTCAAACTTCACGCAGCCGTCATCCGGTCACTGGTACTTTACGCTAAAAGACGATACCGCCCAGGTGCGCTGCGCGATGTTCCGCAACAGCAACCGTCGCGTGACGTTCCGTCCTCAGCACGGCCAGCAGGTTCTGGTGCGCGCCAATATCACGTTGTATGAGCCGCGCGGCGACTATCAGATTATCGTCGAGAGCATGCAGCCTGCGGGCGAAGGCTTGCTACAGCAGAAGTATGAACAGCTAAAAGCAAAACTCTCGGAAGAGGGGTTGTTCGACCAGCAGTTCAAAAAGCCCCTGCCGTCTCCTGCCCACTGCGTTGGGGTTATTACTTCAAAAACCGGTGCGGCCCTGCACGATATTTTGCACGTGCTTAAGCGTCGTGACCCTTCCCTACCCGTGATCATCTACCCAACCGCCGTACAGGGTGATGACGCACCGGGCCAGATTGTCCGCGCCATTGAACTGGCGAATGCGCGTCAGGAGTGCGACGTGCTGATAGTCGGACGTGGCGGCGGCTCGCTGGAAGACCTGTGGAGCTTTAACGACGAACGTGTGGCACGAGCGATTTTCGCAAGCCATATCCCTGTCGTGAGCGCCGTCGGGCACGAAACGGACGTCACCATCGCGGATTTTGTTGCGGATTTACGCGCCCCTACGCCGTCCGCAGCAGCGGAAGTGGTGAGTCGCAACCAGCTGGAACTGCTGCGTCAGCTTCAGAACGGCCAGCAGCGTCTTGAAATGGCGATGGACTACTTCCTCGCAAACCGTACCCGTCGTTTTACCCAGCTTCATCATCGACTGCAGCAGCAGCACCCACAACTGCGACTGGCGCGTCAGCAGACCGTCCTGGAGCGCCTGCGTCAGCGCATGAATTTCGCGCTGGATAACCAGCTCAAGCGCGCGGTGTCGCGTCAGCAGCGCGTCACGCAGCGCCTGAACCAGCAGAACCCGCAGCCGAAAATTTATCGCGCGCAAACGCGGATCCAGCAGCTCGAATATCGTCTGGCAGAGAATATCCGTACACGACTGAGCTCAACCCGCGAACGCTTTGGCAATGCGGTGACCCATCTTGAAGCGGTCAGCCCTCTCTCCACGCTGGCGCGCGGCTATAGCGTGACGACGGCGACGGACGGCAAAGTGCTGAAGCAAACTAAACAGGTGAATACCGGTGATGTGCTGACGACACGTCTTTCAGACGGTTGGGTAGAAAGCGAAGTGAAATCAATTAAACCGGTGAAAAAAACGCGCCAGCGTAAAACCGGATAATTCTTCGCCGGTTACTTACTATACTGCTGCTATTCCCTTTTTTAATAAGGAGAGCAGCATGTCCCATCGTCATAGCGTTATTCCCCCTTATATTCTTCGTCGTATTATCGAAAGCGGTTCAGAGCCGCAACAGCGCTGCGCCCGCCAGACCTTAACCCATGTCCAGACGCTGATGGCCCACATGCCGGGAAAACCTGCCGCGCCGCACGTGAATAAAGCCGGACAGCTGGAGCGCGATATTTACGACGCGAAGCAGACCCAGGAACTGCCGGGTTCGCAGGTGCGTTACGAAGGCCAGCCTTCGAACGGTGATGTGGCAGTGGATGAAGCGTACGATTATTTGGGTATTACCCATGATTTCTTCTGGAAAGAATATCAGCGTGACTCACTCGATAATAAAGGGCTTATTTTGACCGGCACCGTGCATTACGGTCGGGAATATCAGAACGCCTTCTGGAACGGTCAGCAGATGGTATTCGGCGACGGTGACAGGGAAATTTTTAACCGATTTACCATCGCCATCGACGTGGTGGCACACGAGCTGAGCCACGGTGTGACTGAGACCGAAGCCGGGCTTATCTATTTTGAACAGTCTGGCGCGCTGAACGAGTCGCTGTCAGACGTGTTTGGATCCCTGGTCAAACAGTATCATCTGAAGCAAACCGCCGATAAAGCAGACTGGCTCATTGGTGAAGGGCTGCTTGCAAAAGGAATCAACGGTAAAGGGCTGCGCTCGATGTCTGAACCCGGCACCGCCTACGACGATCCGCTGCTCGGCAAAGATCCGCAGCCCGCGCACATGAAAGATTTCATTAAAACGCGTGAGGATAACGGCGGCGTACACCTGAACTCCGGCATCCCCAACCGGGCATTTTATCTGGCCGCGACGGCTATCGGCGGCTACGCCTGGGAAAAAGCGGGTTATGCCTGGTACGACACAGTTTGCGATCGCAAACTGGCGCAGGATGCGGATTTTGATGCCTTCGCAAAACTGACGATAGCGCACGGAGAGAAACGCTCCGGTGGCGACGTTGGAGCGGCCATTAAGCAAGCCTGGGAACAGGTGGGAGTGCTGTAAATGCAGGTTCCGGAACTGACGGATGACGCCGTGGTTGAGCTGGCCCGTGAAGGCGGCGTCGCTTTTATTCCTAAGCTGAGCGGCCAGCGTACCATCGCGCTTTCTTCGCTCAATGAGGCTCAGCGCCAGCGCGTGGTGAGCATCCTGGAGCAGGCCTTTCCGCGCGGTCAGCCGCCGGGACAAGCCTCGTCACCCGGCAGCGGTGACCAGCGCTATTTCCGCATCCAGATTATCTGGACCGGGCAAAATCAGGCGCACTACGCCGATATCATCGTGCTGGTACCCGAGCAGGAAGCCCCCGAGTCGCTGGTCGAGCTGTGGCAGAAAGGCGAAGGCAGCGTGTGCGATTAGCCTTCAGCCTGAACGAACTCCACGCGTTTTTTAGAGATAAGACCGTGGCCGTTCTGGCAGAAATAGTCCACCGCGCCGCAGGCTTTTAATACCTGGAGCGGCTGATGGCATTCCGGGCAACGGGCTTCAAGCGCAATGTCTTTATTACAGCTGTCGCAATGTGCCACCCCATTCAGGGGCTCAAGCGGTGTCTGGCAATCCGGGCAGGTAATCGTCATGGTGACTCCTTTAGCGCATTCATGTCTGTGATAATTTTACCACGTTGCGTTCAGTGCGGGCCACGCAACTGTTGCTGCAAGGTCAGCAGCAGCGTCACTTCCTCGATCCTGCGGCGCGTGGTGCGACTCACCTCTTGCGAAGCCCGTTCATACAGACTCCTGACGCCCAGAATATGCTCTGCAAGACAGTGTTCGTAGATTGTGCCGGGAATTTTCCAGCATTGACGGGTCTCGCCATTTATCAGCTCCAGCACATCTTCTGTGCCGTGCCGGTCGTAGCTGATAGTGCCCCCGTCCCTCAAGCAGAACCGTAAACCTTTTTGCCCGCCCGCGGGTCCCGCGTATTTGTTAAGCCAGATATCCACCGGCACGCCGCTGATGCTTCCCTGAAGATGCGCCTCGCCTTCCGCCGTGGTCAGGTCGCCTTTTGCGATTTCGCGACCCAGGCGGTCTTTAGCCGTGACGACCTGCAACGTCATATCGTCATGGCCTCCCAGATAACGCACCGTTTCGCGCAGCATCGCCAGCACGTGCGTACCGATATCCAGAATCACGCCATCAGGATGGCAAAGCGTACGGGTATCCGGCTCGCCCGTGGCAAAGTTAAGCGCGATGGGTTCTCCAGCTACGTTATAGCCACTCGGCTCCTGCAAAAAACCGTCGATTTTGACGATGTCAGAGACATTACCCACCAGCGACCGCTTCACCGTTTCAAGGCGCGCCATCCAGTGGTCGAGCGCCAGCACGCGAGATGCCACACCGGGTTTTGCCAGCAGCGTATTGAGCTTTTCTATTTGGGGAAGCGTGGCGACTACCGGTTTTTCAACCACAATGCGTGGAACGGGCGAGGCAATCGCCTGCTCCAGCACCTCAAGATGATGCAGCGATGCAGTGGTGATAAACAGGGTATCCAGCGGTATAGCAAGAAGTTCCGCAAGGGAAGTGCAGCGCGTAACGCCTTCAGGGTGCTTTGCGGGAAGAACATCAAACCCGAAACAACGAACCGAGTGACCAAAAAGGTGTCGCAACGCGGGCATATACGCGGTTTCCACTACCGCGCCAAGACCAACAAATCCTAACTGCATAATTTCACCTCAGGGAATACAGTGCCGGGGCGTAACGTCTGCCCCGGCACGCTGAGGTTTATCAGGCGTTAGCAGCCGGTTTAGTCTGCGCATTTTCCAGCATACGACGCACTGGAACAATGAGGACGATCAGTACCGCGGCACAAATCAGCAGCGCGACGGAACAGCGAGCAAAGAGATCCGGCAGCATATCCAGCTGGTCGGCCTTCACGTGACCGCCAATCAGGCCCGCAGCCAGGTTCCCCAGGGCACTGGCGCAGAACCACAAGCCCATCATCTGACCACGCATTCTCTCTGGCGCCAGCAATGTCATGGTCGCCAGGCCAATCGGGCTCAGGCACAGTTCGCCGAGCGTCAGCATCAGGATACTGCCCACCAGCCAGAACGGCGACACGCCCGCGCCACCATTACTCAGCACGTTTTCTGCCGCCAGCATCATCAGGCCAAAACCTGCCGCAGCACACAGAATACCGATAACAAACTTGGTGATACTGCTCGGACGAATGTTCATGCTCGCAAGCTTCGGCCATGCCCAGCTAAATACCGGTGCCAGCAGGATGATGAACAGGGCATTAATTGACTGGAACCACACCGCCGGGATTTCGAAATCACCGATCGTGCGGTTAGTGTAGTCGTTGGCGAACAGGTTGAACGAGGTTGGCTTCTGCTCAAACGCAGACCAGAAGAAGGCCGCAGAGATCAGCAGAATAAAACAGACCAGCAGTCTGGCGCGCTCTTTACGGTTCAGGCCTGCAAAAACAAACAGATAAATAAAGTAGAGGGCCACGGACGCCGCAATCACGTAAACCAGCACGCTGGCTACCGCGACCGGGTTAATCACAATCACGCCCTGGGCGATCAGCGTGACGATCGTCGCCACACCTGCGGCAAGTGCCAGGAGCCACACGCCCACGCCGTTACGCTTCACGACCGGGCTGTTCCAGGTGGAGTCGAGACCGACTTCGCTGTCATAGCGTTTCATCGCCGGAACGGCAAACACGCGGAAGATAATCAGCGCGACCAGCATCCCGATACCGCCAATACCAAAGCCCCAGTGCCAGCCGTGGGTTTTGATCAGCCAGCCGGAAATCAGTGGCGCGATGAACGAGCCCATGTTGATGCCCATGTAGAACAGCGAGAATCCGCCGTCACGACGCGCGTCACCTTTTTTGTACAGGGTACCGACCATCACCGAGATACAGGTTTTGAACAGACCAGAGCCGAGCACGATGAACATCAGGCCGATGAAGAACAGGTTATCGCCCATGATGGCCGACAGCGCGATCGACAGGTGACCGAGCGCAATCAGAATCGAACCGTACCAGACGGCTCTCTGCTGGCCGAGCCAGTTATCGGCCAGCCAGCCACCCGGCAGTGCGGCCAGATACATGGTCCCGGCAAAGATACCGACAATCGCCGAGGCGTTTTCGCGCGCCAGCCCCATCCCGCCGTCATAGACGGTGGCGGCCATAAACAGGATCAGTAACGGGCGAATGCCGTAAAACGAGAAGCGCTCCCACATCTCGGTGAAGAACAGAGAACCGAGCGGATACGGATGGCCGAAGAACGTTCGGCTTTCTTTTTGATTAACAGAGGATTGCATAATTCTCCCGAAAGGTATGTCGTCGTGCTTGTAAACACCAGCAAGTACGCCGGTCAGTTACGTATCTGACCGATTTTTTACATGCGGCGAAAAGTTAGTTAACCATTTGATAACCAGGCGCTAGTTTTGTCTAGTACCGGACCCCGGACTTTAAGATGAAAATTCGACTATTGTCTACTTTCTTAGATTTAAACTTGGTTAAAAGTGGATAGTGATTGACTTCACACAGAGAAAACCGACGGTATGATTGAGCGAAAAAAAAGCCCGCGATAAACGCGGGCTTTGGTGAGATCTGCAATGATTATTTGCTTTTCTTAATGTGAAAGACAAATACAGCACCAATAACATTGATTTTAAATGTTTTTATAATTCGACAAATAAAAATGGGTACAACCTTGTGTACAACAAAAATCAAAGTGCTCTGCTTTTTAGCTCACTTTTTGAACTACGAAAATTTTGCAGTTTCTCCGATCCCTTGCCGTAATCTTGCCGTGCTATCGAAACCTCACCGTATCCTTACCGTGATAGCCATTTTCTTATTGTATGATACTTCTATCCCACAATAAGGACTCAGCCAGCCATGAGAATGACCAGCCGCAAAAAAGAGATACTCAGCTACTTTGAGCCGGATAACCTCGAATGGGTGACAGGTGAGATTGGTGCGCCGCCGTTCGATGTGTCGGGCGTGGCCTACCTTCTTCATGGCATGGCGTCGTTCGATAAGCGCCACCAGCTCGAATCAACCCGGCGAACTCTTGAAAGTATGGTTGCTGGTGGGTTGCTTGAGCGTGTGACGGTGTATGAGTCTCGTCAGGTACGGCGCGGCGGTGAGACTAACGCAACGGTCGTGCGTTACGGTTTACCCGGTCATTGTGCTGTTATGCGCGATACTGGCGGCGCTGATAACGCAATATCAGGTGAATACATGCGGGTCAGTTAATAGCCTGCAATCTGTCGTTGATGCGGCTCAGGTCGTAAACCCGGCGTTCAATATCCAGCATCAGAAAATTGTGGATCTCGGCCTGTTGAGGATTATCAGAATCTCTGGCCTGTAAGAGCAATTCATTGTATCCATGCAAACCACCTGAGTTTTCCGCCGGGGTGGTGCCTTTCCCGCGCAGACAGCCAATGGGCTGCTTACTAGTATCGTGTGTTCGCTTCTCCAGCACAACGAGGCAATCCCACCAGTCGCCAAAGTCATACGTGTAAACCAGCCTGTCCCCCTCATTCTGGAGCGCCGCCCATAGTGGCGTGATTGCCGCGTTACCCATGCTTTCATCCTCACCCCATACGCGATACTCGCTACCGGGATCACCTTTACGACCTTTCTCGAACATATACAGATGTTCGTCATTCCAGCCAAAAGCCAACTGGATCACCGCGTGAAGTTCACTAAAGGGGATTTGCTCTGGAACCAGCACACGCCGCCATATTGGTGGTTTGCTGTCTCGGATGGTTATCTTTAGCTGGTACATGCAAATCCTGAATAAATGCGAATCGGAAGGATAACGATACTGACGCACTCACAATTCTGTAAAGGTGAATAAAGGTAATTTGCTTAATAGGCATAAGTTACATGCGGAATAATCCCGTATCTACCTGCGCGGCGCTGGCTTCCTCCACTGGTAGGCGGGTGATCGCATCATTTCGCGGAATTTGTCACGCCGGGCTATATCGGCATTAACTGAGCGTTCTATCTCCCGTTGATCTGCCGGGGTTAGCTGGTGGCCTTCGTGCTCCAGTTTGGCGGTGGTCAATAAAGCTATTTCGCGTGGTGTCATACGTCATACCCATCTGGAAGGATGAAACACGCCCGGATTAAATTTTATTTTTCGCGGGTATAAAAATACGAGGAGGCGGGCAGTCCTTAAGGCTCAGGGTTGCAGAGATTTGGCCTCCCCCTCCCGGTGATAGTTTATTGCTTGATGTGGACGGCTTGCTATATTGGCGGCGAATGCAAATTGTCGCAGAAGTCTATCCCGTTCCTTGACGCCCCGTGCGGGCGTTTTGCTTTTACAAAGTCAGGCCAATGCCTCTGGCTGCTTTCCCCGTCTTACGCTCAATCACGCCCGTGATTCTGTCCACTACTGGCGCGGGTCTCGCCTCATATGGGCTTTGGTTCTGTCCTGAACAGTCCAGTATTTCAACATCGGTGACTATACGGATTGCTAACATGCGCCGCTTTTTTTAACCCTTCGCAGATCCCGCCTTGCTTGCATTGAAACGGATCTCGCTAAACTCAGCTCAAGCCGTGCGATTCTGTCGGCATGTAGCCCCATGAATCCGTTAATCAATGTCATCTCGCGCCATTCTTCTGTTCCCGGCGTCGGATTATTCGCCAGTAATAGCCCGTATCTCTCAGCCAGCATGAGGTTTCTTGCACGATTTCGCACCAGCGGAGAAAGCGCCTCGCCCCCCTCAAATGGGAAGAATGCCCGCCGACTGCGTTCGCCATGCTTGACGGCATTATTATTGCCCAATGGTGCGCCTGCGCCTTTCCGCTTGCCACCCCATCCCGATCTTGATTGTTGGCTATTTTTTTTCATTTAACGGCTCACTGTGCGCATTTTTGTGCGCAAAAACCTTAACAAACCCTAACAATACCTTAATAAAACTGTATATCTAACTTCCGCCATCTACTGCGAACGGATAGCGCCCAAGCCAGAAATATCAAGCCTCTCCACCATTTTGCGAATGCGCAATTCGCGCTTACAAATTACTGCGAATTCGCAATTTCTGTACGCAATGCCACCGTTAGCATTCGTCAGGTGGTACGCACGTTAAATGCGCAGTTTTGCCGCGTACCTGACTGCGTACTGCGAACCAGTGGCGCGAACCAGAATATTTTGGACAATCTAAATCACATTCTGGCTTCCAGCCCGCAACTGGCGCGGGTTTAGCGCTACGAGGGTTTAAGATCCGTCCAGGACAGTCCAGGATTTACATCCGTTCTGGTGCGAACGTTACTGCGAACCATCGCCCCCGCTGGTGGGCTGTCGTTGCTTCTTACCACCATTTAATCGGAAGGCATTGCCGTTTGGTTGCGCTATCCCCATGCGGTGTTGTGTCTCAGTGACTGCTTTATGCAGATCGCCGTAATCATCGGTTTTCACTGGTGGGCGCTTCACGTTCGTCAGACACGTATCACGGCGCTGCTTTACCCATTCCCGATCATCGTCCTCAGCACAAATCATCATGACTTCCTGCCAGCGTGTAGCTGCCCTGCGATACAGCCCCTTCGCTTCCAGAGCCTCGGCTTTGCTGTCCTTTACCATGCTTTTCTCCCTCAGAATGGCGCTTCATCGTCGAATGGCTGGCGCTGGTCAAAATCATCAGGGGTGTTATATATTTCCCATCCCGGCGCGGGTTGCGTGGTATGGCCTTTGTTGACTTCATTTTTGCTAGCTGACGCGCCACGCTTTCCGCCCGGCCTTGCTGTCCTCGCACTGATCACGCTGTCGGCTACTACCTGATACCCCTGCTGTGTACCGCCATCCTTGCCCGTCCACTGATTGACCTGCATCGCTCCGGCAACACTGACTAAATCGCCTTTAACGTGTCCTGCCAGTGCGTCGGCCTGTTTGCCGAATGCCACCACGCCCAGCCAGAAAGTAACCTCTCCGCCCTCTGCTGCATGGCAGGGCAGTGCCACCGCTAACCGTCCCATTGCCATGCTTGTACCGTTCGTTGTGGTGCGGGTCTGGGGGTCTGCGACTAAACGCCCGTAGGCTGATATCTGTGCTGTCATTTTGCGAATACCTCGAATTATTAGTTTTGCTAATGAAGATTACCCGGCTCCGTCTTATTGTGGGACACCTTCGCCAGATTTTTTTTGTATATAAACAAAAAAGTTGGTGGTTCAGGTGGTTCAGTGGTTCAGTACCCCTCTAGGCCGCGCCAGCTCTGGGTTTTGCTGAACCACCTTTTAAATTTATCTGGTGGTTCAGTCGCCCTTCTTGGTGGTTCACTGCCAGCCAGTGAAAATAATCCGTTTCTCTCTGGTGGTTCAAAATACCCGTTTGGTGGTTCAGTGGTAGTTCACTTTCTTACAAAAAAACATTATAAATCAATAACAATTACTTACTGAACCACCTGAACCACCTGAACCACCACAAAAAACCTCGCACGTGAAAAAGATTATTGCTCTGGCTGGCTTTCCTCCCCATCCGGCAGGAATTGCAAAACGTAAACGTTAATCTGCCTCCCCTGAATGCGCGGGCTTTTCCTCTGAAATTTTTTTCCGTCTGCCGAAGGGGTAAGCATCCCCGATTCTTTCAGGACGCGGGCCACCTGCTGCCTGTTAAACCCCTTAGCAATATCCTTATCGAAAGTGTCGGGGAACGTGTAAAACGTTATCGGTGAATCGTCATGATTTCCGCGCTGCCTGTATCCAGCCAGATTATGAATCGGCAGGCTGGCGGGGTCGTAAGGCAGCGGCGCGAATCGACTCTGGCCATAGGCATTTAAAAATGCCTCCGCCTGCTCGATGATCTGCTGGTGCTCTTTGTTCCCCGTGCCGAACTCTTTTAGCCATGCGTTATAGGCGTGCTGTATCGCATCCCGGCACGTTTGAGCATCCCAGCCAGTAACCACGCCACCCATCAGTAAAGCGGCCTCCAGAATGGCAAATCTTGCCCCTACACGGTGAACCTGCTCCCCATAGTCGGCAGGGATTAGACTGCGCCAGCGGGCTTCGCACTCGCGCACGGTATCAATGGCCTGTTGCTGGTGGTCTGAAAGCCATCTGATCCACTCTCGGCCCGCTGCGCCGTGGTGGTGCTGGTAGGCGTCTTTCAGCGCATCAGCGTGTTGTTTGCCGTTCTGGTGGTCGTGGAAGCGTACCGCCTTACTCAGCGGAATATTCAGCAGGCGCACTAGTTGCCCGGCTTTGGTCTTGCGTCCGGCGGTGGCGATGAAGGTTTCTAAGTCCACTTCCCCGGTGCTGATTGCCACGGTGCGCCAGCGTTTCAGATCCCGGTTGCCTCCTTCCTTTGCTCCCTGCAATTTCCCCACGCCGTTAAACAGGGCATAGGCAGACTGAGAAACGCTTATCGGGTCTGCGCCCTGTCCGACTTCATCCAGTGGCATCAGCCCGTCATTGTGGGCGGCGGCCTCGTTTATCAGCCCCAGCGCCGTGCCGTACCACGTCAGGCGCAAGGCATCAGGGTTGCCGTATAGACTGCTCGCCACGTTCTGCGTGGTTGTTTTCCCGGCGCTCGATTGCTCATAAAAATGAATCCCGAATCCGTCACGATCTGCCACCCCGATTAATGGCGCTGCCAGTGCTGCGGCGATGCCTGTCATCATCGCGTAATTACCGTATGCCAGCCGCGCAACACTGTTACGCCAGCTTTCCGACGTTCCTGCTACGGTATATCCGGCAGCGGCTGAACTGCGCCCGCTGAACAAAACAGGCCGCTCAGGTGTGCCGATGATTTCCCCGTCCGGCATGATGTATGCCCCGCACTGCCAGCCTGTAGCATGAGCAACGCGCCACAATTCACGCGAGCCGCTACGCTGTAGCCAGTCGGCCAGAATCGCCCGTAAGCTGCTTTTGGTGGTGACATTAGAGGTTCAGAATGTCGGTAATATCCTGCTGAGATAACCCGTGATGTTCATTAATGGCGGCGTTATGGTTCACAAGCTGGATCACCTTGAGAACATCGCCACGGCAGGAAAAGCGGTAGCGCAGGTGTGCGCCGATACCATCCGGGTTTTTCTCGTCGATACGCTCCAGTTGAATATCAAGCTGGCGCTCCAGTTCAGACGCATAATTACGCCCGGATGAAAGACGGCAGTAGCGCAGAATATCATTTTCTGTCCATCCCTCTACGCCAGTGCGCAGCATATAGACGCGGGCGCGGTGTTTCTTTGGGGTTCGCTTAGGTACTTGTACCGGGCTGGTGGTCGGCGTAATATCAGACGTGCGAATATCTGAGTTAGCCGCCTGCTGTACGGGGCGGTTTTTCTTTTCCATTACGCTACCTTTCCCCGGCGCTCAGCCAGCCAGTTATTAATCTCTACCGCATCAAAGGCGGTCACGTTATCGGTAAGTTTCACCGGGCGCGGCAGCGTGCCGTTCTTAACCCAGCGGTCAATGGTTGGCATGGAAACACCCAGAAGTTCCGGCATACGAAAACGGCGGATGTATCCAGTAGTGGGAAATGCTGATTGTGCTGCGTGGTGTACTGTCATATGTCCCGTAACTCCTGTGATAGCTGTTGTTACGGTATGAGGTTAGCGGCAAAAAAATGAGAGCATAAGGTACAGTAAGCGCACTGTACCCTTACACTAAATTAACTCTGCCCCTTCCCGTTGACTGAGGATCTTAGGGAAGGTGCGAATAAGCAGGTCATTTCTTCCCAAGCTGACTCGCTGATTAAAATTTCGCGGATCTGGGCCGATTTTTTTCCCGCAAACACATCGAATCAGCCTATTTAGGCTATTTTTTCCACCATTTCTGGCGTTATTTCCGGTTTTTACTGAGATCTCTCCCACTGACGTATCATTTGGTCCACCCGAAACAGGTTGGCCAGGGTGAATAACATCGCCAGTTGGTTATCGTTTTTCAGCAGCCCCTTGTATCTGGCTTTCACGAAGCCGAACTGCCGCTTGATGATGCGAAACGGGTGCTCCACCCTGGCACGGATGCTGGCTTTCATGTATTCGATGTTGATGGCCGTTTTGTTCTTGCGCGGATGCTGCTTCAAGGTTTTTACCTTGCCGGGACGCTCGGCGATCAGCCAGTCCACATCCACCTCGGCCAGCTCCTCGCGCTGTGGCGCTCCCTGGTAGCCGGCATCGGCTGAGACAAATTGCTCCTCTCCATGAAGCAGATTACCCAGCTGATTGAGGTCATGCTCGTTGGCCGCGGTGGTGACCAGGCTGTGGGTCAGGCCACTCTTGGCATCGACACCAATGTGGGCCTTCATGCCAAAGTGCCACTGATTGCCTTTCTTGGTCTGATGCATCTCCGGATCGCGTTGCTGCTCTTTGTTCTTGGTAGAGCTGGGTGCCTCAATGATGGTGGCATCCACCAAAGTGCCTTGGGTCATCATGACGCCTGCTTCGGCCAGCCAGCGATTGATGGTCTTGAACAATTGACGGGCCAGTTGATGCTGCTCGAGCAGGTGGCGGAAATTCATGATGGTGGTGCGATCCGGCAGGGCGCTATCCAGGGATAATCGGGCAAACAGGCGCATGGAGGCGATTTCGTACAGGGCATCTTCCATGGCACCGTCGCTCAGGTTGTACCAATGCTGCATGCAGTGAATACGCAGCATGGTCTCCAGCGGATAGGGCCGTCGGCCATTGCCCGCCTTGGGATAAAACGGCTCGATGACAGCGGTCATATTCTGCCATGGCAGAATCTGCTCCATGCGGGAGAGGAAAATCTCTTTTCGGGTCTGACGGCGCTTAGTGCTGAATTCACTATCGGCGAAGGTGAGTTGATGGCTCATGATGTCCCTCTGGGATGCGCTCCGGATGAATATGATGATCTCATATCAGGAACTTGTTCGCACCTTCCTTAGATGTTTAAGGATCACATCACCATTGGTAATCATTAATGGTGGAATTTCATCTTTGTGTTTAAGTAAGCAGTCCCGCCATTTTTCAGGACTGACTTCTTTTCTTTCCCCTCGGCAGTCGTCAGGATATTTACTTAGGATATAAATAGCAGCTTTCAATAGCCCCTCTCTATTGGAAGCATGTCTCTCAGCTTTTTTATTAACTGGTAGTGGTGAGGTGGATAAAATATTGGGGCTATTTCTTGTTGCAAGATTGGTTTCTGATGTGATTTCCTTGCCGCCATTGCATAGCAATTCAAGCTCATAACTGGTTATATACATATCCTTACTATGAACAGTATACCAGTCATCGAAATAAAATCGTCCAGCAACGTAGCCATCTCTAAACGTTGCGTTTTCGCATCTGGGCACATCAAGAGTATCGATAGTTATATCCCAATCATCCCAATAATCAGATAAATACCTCTCCTCTGCTTCGATAAACTCTTGAGGGATCGCCAGAAAACCACTCCATTTTTCAATGGATTTATTTCCTGAGTTCATATCATATTGCTCTGTAACAGAGAAATAATCTGACTTATAGCTAAATCTTAGGCAGTGTAGATCAGCATTAGGTTCAGGCTTAATATCATATTTTTCTTTTAAGTAATCGACAGGCAAAATACTATCAGACTCAACATTAATTAACTTTACTTCCTCGTTCTCATTTTTTGGCGAGCTATCGAATAGAAATTCAATATGAGGCATCTTAATACAAAACTGTAATAAGCCTATTGAAGCAAAATGTATTAAATCAGACACTTCGCACTTAGTGATTTTGGCTACTTTTTCAAGCGAATAATATCTATGCTTTGGTAAGATCATCACGCTACCTTTCACGCTTTGCCTTTCACTTGATTGAGCCAGGCGGTAAGGCTTCCGCTTTTCGCCCCGTCGGGCTAGGCTCAATCTGTCCGTTGATTCTTTACATATCTTGGTTATTTCGCCTTTCTCAGCGGTGTAACGTTGTATTCTTCGCCGCGCTCCAGTGCCACCAGCAATCCCGCCCACTGTGTCAGCGCCGCTTTTCGTTCGTCGAAATACTCATGCCGGTTATAGATACCCTCAACGCCCGGTATTTTGTGGTTCAGGCATCGCTCAGCTATCACAGGGTCAATCCCCAACGCTGCCATTTGAGTGCGCATCGTGCGGCGCAGATCGTGAATACTGAATGGCTCAACGTCCGGCATTTCTTTCAGGACGGCGGGCATAACCATATTCAGGGTGGCGCGGCTGACGTGTGAGGTCGTTCTGGCTCGCCTGGCCGGAATTAACCAGCGACTGTCTCCGGCAAAGAGCCTTATTTCTTCGATCCACTCGATTACCGGCTGCGGCAGCGGAATATCGATATCATCGCCATTCTTCGCGCGGATGCCCGGCAGGTGCCAGACGGCGTTTTTCAAATCGAACTCAGCCCATTCAGCGGCGCATAGCTCCATCTTTCTGACGCCCAGCGCAAGAATGATTTTGAAGGTAAGCTCGTTTTCCCTGCTTATCCCACGCCCACGGCGTAGCGCTTTAAAGAACTGGATTAGTTCATCGCGTGATAAGGCTCGTTTTCGCCCCTGCTCCTTACCCCCGGCATCCTTCGAGCCAAAGGATATAGCAGGGTTCACCTCAATCATTCCGCGCACCACAGCGTAATCAAACAGGCGCTTTAGCATTCTCAATACATCATTAGCGACTGTGGGAGAACCGCGCTGTAGTACGTCCTGCAAAATGCTATCAATATGGCGCGGGCGAACGTCCTCGACGTTCATTTTGCCGATTAGCGCCACGATGTTTTTTTGTAGGCTGCTGCGGAAAAGGTCAGGGTGTTTGTAATTCGGTTCTATCTGGCGGGTGTAATACTCAGCGGCAAGCGCCGAAACGTTAATGGCGTTCCTCTCAGCCTCGATCTTTGCCATAGCATCGGCTTTTCGCTGCTGCTTCTCTGCTGCCACGTCATAACCCAGCGCAACGCGTGCTGAAAGCTCCCTTGCTATCTCCCTTGCTTTAGACAAAGGGAAGTCAGAGTAAGAGCCAATCAGCATAGTTCTGGACTTACCTGCCATTTGATAGCGGTAGCGCCAAAAAGGGGTTTTATCCTCTTTACGAAACCTCAGATACAGCCCGTCACCGTCAGCACGTCCCTCGAACCTTTCCCCGCTCTTAACCCAAGCGCGAATTTGCATATCTGTAAGTTTTGGCATGTGCGAATACCCGTGAAACAAGCTCATTCCGTCATGGGTACAAAGCTTTTGCACCCAAAAACCACCACACTTGTACCCAGAAAAGCCGTATATCAAACCGGGTACAACCTTGTGTACAACATTATCATGCACTCTGATGCGTCGTTATGATAGCCCCTGATAACAAAAAAGCCCGGCATATGCGGGCTTTATGGATTTCATGCTGGTGGGTGAATCGTCCTGATAGCTTATTTGCTTTTCTTAATGTGTTTAATCAAACGCTTACGCTTACGCATCTGGTTTGGCGTCAGGGTGTTGCGCTTGTTGGCGAACGGGTTTTCCCCTTCCTTAAACTGGATACGGATAGGCGTACCCATCACGTCGAGCGATTTACGGAAGTAGTTCATCAAATAGCGCTTGTAGGAGTCCGGCAGGTCTTTCACCTGGTTGCCATGAATCACCACGATTGGCGGGTTATAACCACCGGCGTGGGCATATTTCAGCTTCACGCGACGACCGCGCACCAGCGGCGGCTGATGGTCTTCTGCAGCCATGTTCATGATGCGGGTCAGCATGGCGGTACTCTGACGACGGGTGGAGCTGTCATACGCTTCACGCACCGATTCGAACAGGTTGCCCACGCCGCTGCCGTGCAGCGCGGAGATGAAGTGCACGCGAGCAAAGTCGATGAAGCCCAGACGGAAGTCGAGGGTCTCTTTCACCTGCTCTCTCACTTCATTGCTCAGGCCATCCCATTTGTTGACCACGATAACCAGTGAGCGCCCACTATTGAGGATGAAGCCGAGCAGAGAGAGATCCTGATCGGAGATACCTTCGCGAGCATCAATAACCAGCAGCACCACGTTGGCATCTTCAATCGCCTGCAGGGTTTTGATAACGGAGAATTTTTCCACCACATCGGTGATTTTTCCACGCTTACGTACGCCTGCGGTGTCGATGAGGACATACTCACGCTCATCGCGCTGCATAGGGATGTAGATACTGTCACGGGTGGTGCCCGGCATGTCGTAAACGACCACGCGTTCTTCACCCAGGATACGGTTAGTAAGTGTAGACTTACCTACGTTTGGACGACCCACGATAGCCAGCTTGATCGGCAGATCCTGCGGGTTGAAGTCGTCTTCAGGCTCTTCTTCTTCGCCCTCTTCTCCGTCTTCAAACTGCGCCCAGTATTCGGCGTCTTCGTCCACCTCTTCTGGCGGGTTAACTTCGTCGACCCACGGCAGCAGAACGGTTTCCAGCAGGCTGGTTACGCCACGGCCATGCGATGCCGCGATAGGGTAGATTTCACCCAGGCCCAGAGACCAGAAATCCGCGATGGCCTGATCGGCATCGATGCCGTCAGTTTTGTTCGCCACCAGGAAGGTCGGCTTTTCGCGTGAACGCAGGTGTTTGGCGATCGCGGAGTCCGCTGGCATCAGGCCAGCACGGGCATCCACCATGAACAGCACCACATCGGCCTCTTCAATTGCCAGCAGCGACTGCTCTGCCATGCGGGTTTCAACACCATCTTCAGTGCCGTCAATACCACCGGTATCAATACAGATGAACTCACGTCCTTCTACTTCTGCACGACCGTACTTACGGTCACGCGTCAGCCCCGGGAAATCCGCAACCAGCGCATCACGGGTGCGTGTTAAACGGTTAAAAAGAGTGGATTTTCCAACGTTAGGGCGCCCGACAAGCGCGACCACAGGTACCATGTTTGAAGCCTCATAAAATTCAAAATAACGTCGCTTTCGCGGCGTTTTTAAAAATGTCAAAACGGCTCCTGAATGAACAGGAGCCGTTTAGTATACTACAACCGCCGGGTAATTAACGCGTGATCGCGTACAGCGTGCCGTCTTTTGCCTGAATCAGCAGTTTACCATCGGCCACAACCGGATCGGTCAGGAAACCAGAGCTGTCGACTTTTTGCTGTGCAACAAAGCGACCATTTTCTGGATCAATCCAGTGCATATACCCTTCGCTGTCACCAACCACCAGGCTACCGTTGTACAGCGCTGGCGCTGTCAGCAGACGGTGCAGCAGATCGCTTTGCGTCCACAGCGTCACGCCACCTTCGGTGCTCAGCGCCAGCAGACGGTCGTTCTGGTCAACCATATAGATGCGGTTACCCTCAACGATGAAATCATTCACCGAGCCCAGCTCACGTTTCCACATGATCTGGCCGCTGCGCAGATCCAGCGCAGTCAGGTTACCGTTATAGGCCAGCGCGTAAACCACACCGTTAACGATAACCGGCGTTGTGTCGACGTCGCTCAGACGGTCAATTTCCGTTGAGCCCGTAGCCTGAGAGATACGCTGCTGCCAGATCATCTGGCCTTGCTGCATCAGCACTGCGCTCACGCGACCGTTGTCACCGCCGACAATGGCAGCACCAAACGCGGTAGCCGGTGCGGATTCGCCGCGCAGAGAAAGCGCTGGCATATCCAGGTTAACGGTCCATTTCACCAGTCCGTCCGCTTCGTTCAGCGCCTGCAGCTGACCGTTGCTGGTATGAATCAGCACCAGGCCGTCACTCACCACCGGACGAGACAGGGATTCACCCGCCACGGTCGTTTGCCAGGCAATGGAGCCGTCGCTGCTGTTCAGGGCATAAACCTGTGCTTTTTCGCTGCCCACGTAGACATGACCACCGGCAACCGTCAGGCCACCAGACAGCAGTGCAGGTTTACGGGAGAACCAGCCGTCTTTTTCCGCCAGGTTAATCGACCACACTTCTTTTCCGTCATCAGCGTTCACCGCTTTCACGGTACCTTTGCGGTCAGCCGCATAGATTACGCTGTCGGCAAAGGCCGGATGAAGGTTGGAATAGAAATCACCAATCCCATCACCCACGGAGGTGCTCCACGCAGTGGATGGGGTAAACTGGTTTTCAACCGTCGGCAGTGGGGACATTTTCACAACGTCTTCTTCGCCACTGAACAGTGAACAACCACTCAATAACGTAACAGAAAGCAGTCCTGGCAGAAGTAATTTACGCAATTGCATCGGGTCCCTCTCAGACGGACAAATTATTTATTTTCATCTGCATCATTTCGCTCAGCGCAGGTGATGCCTGACTATCCACGCCAGCTTGCCACGCTTTACGCGCGCCCGCTTTGTCACCTTTGCTCAGCAGTGCTTCACCGCGCAGATCGGCAACGATGGCAGCAAAGCCATCACCTTTGATGGTATCGAGCGTTTTCAGCGCGTCGTCAGCTTTTTTCTGCTGAACCTGGATACGTGCCAGACGAAGGTTGATAACCGCTTTCAGGTTTTCATCGCTGGCGGCCGCAAGGCCCTGAGACAGCTGAGCAGCCGCTTTATCCAGTTCGTTCTTATCAACGTACTGCTGTGCTACTTCCAGTGCAGCCAGTGCACCGTAGGTGTTTTTGTTATCAGCCGCAAACTTTTCGGCTGCCGTCAGCGTTTGTGGCTGATCGGCTCGAATTGCGCTCACGGTATTTTCATAGGACAGGGACGCGCCACGCGCGGAATCCGCCTGATGATTGTTCCAGTAACGCCAGCCTATCAGCGCACCGACACCTAAAATAACCCCAACAACCAGCGCTTTGCCGTTTTCAGCGAAGAAGCGTTTAATCGCGTCGACCTGATCGTGTTCGTTCTCGTAAATTTCCACGCAGTCCTTCTCCTTAGCCTAATAGAGTGCGCAAGTGCGCCGCAACGCCGTCCTGCGTTACCGTTGTCTGCTCACCAGAGCGCAGGTCTTTCACTACTACTTCGCCGTTAGCCACTTCGGACTCGCCCAGCACCAGTGCAATACTTGCGCCCCACTTATCGGCACGAGCAAACTGTTTTTTAAAGTTGCCGCCGCCGTGGTTGGTCATCAGCTTAACGTCCGGCAGTGCATCGCGCACGCGTTCAGCAAGCTGCATCGCCGCAGACTGCGTATCCGCACCTGAGGCCACCAGGTATATATCGACAACGGAATCTGCTTTAAATTCCGGATTAACTGCCTGAACCAACAAAACAAGTCGTTCAAGACCCATCGCGAAGCCAACCGCAGGGGCTGCACGGCCACCTAACTGCTCTACCAGACCGTCATAACGACCGCCCGCACACACGGTGCCCTGCGAACCGAGGCTTGAGGTAACCCACTCGAATACAGTGCGGTTGTAGTAGTCCAGACCGCGCACCAGGCGCTGGTTAACGGTGTAAGCGATACCTGCCGCTTCAAGCAGCTTGCACAGGCCCGCGAAGTGTTCGCGAGACTCTTCATCCAGGTAGTCACCCAGCGCAGGCGCATCGTTCAGCAGCGCCTGTACATCTGCGTTTTTGGAATCCAGAACGCGCAGCGGGTTGCTGTACATACGACGTTTGCAGTCTTCGTCCAGCTTCTCTTTATGCTGTTCCAGGAACGCCACCAGCGCGTCACGGTAGTTTGCGCGTGCTTCCAGAGAGCCGATTGAGTTCAGCTCCAGCGAAACGTGCTCAGAAATCCCCAGCGCGCGCCACCAGCGAGCGGTCAGCATAATCAGCTCAGCGTCAATATCCGGCCCCTGCAGGCCAAAAACTTCCACACCCAGCTGGTTGAACTGGCGATAACGACCTTTCTGGGGACGTTCGTGGCGGAACATCGGGCCGATATACCACAGGCGTTGCTCCTGATTGTACAGAAGACCATGTTCGATGCCGGCGCGTACGCAGCCCGCCGTCCCTTCCGGACGCAAGGTCAGGCTGTCGCCGTTACGGTCCTCAAAGGTGTACATCTCTTTTTCAACCACGTCGGTGACTTCGCCGATCGCGCGTTTGAATAACGGGGTCTGCTCTACAATCGGCAAACGGATTTCGCTGTAACCGTAGCTGCCGAGCACCTGCTTCAGTGTGCCTTCAATGCGCTGCCAGATGGCGGTTTCGCCAGGCAGATAATCGTTCATGCCGCGGATGGCTTGAATGTTTTTTGCCACGTTTATTCTCTTTCTATATACAAAAAAAACCCAAAGAATGGGTTCAATCATACATGGGAAGCTCGCGGCTTCCCATCACGTTATTTTTCAACCTGCTGAACGCTGATACGCTGTGTCTCGTCCATCATGGCCGCTTTGGCACGGATGCGGGCTTCAAGCTGGTCGATCATGTCGCTATTATCCAGACGATCTTTACGAACGCCATCTTCATAGAGACCACTTTTCTTGTTACCGCCGGTCACGCCCAGAGTTGACACCAGCGCTTCACCCGGACCGTTCACCACACAGCCGATGATAGAGACGTCCATCGGGGTAATGATGTCTTCCAGACGCTGTTCCAGAGCATTCACCGTACCGATCACATCAAACTCCTGACGTGAACAGGTTGGGCAGGCAATGAAGTTGATCCCACGTGCGCGAATACGCAGCGACTTCAGGATATCGAATCCGACCTTGATCTCTTCGACCGGATCGGCCGCCAGAGAGACGCGCAAGGTGTCACCGATCCCTTCGGAGAGCAGCAGCCCCAGACCGATCGCGGATTTTACCGAACCGCTACGCAGACCGCCTGCTTCGGTGATCCCGAGGTGCAGAGGCTGGTCGATCTGTTTTGCCAGCAGGCGGTAAGACTCCACCGCAAGGAATACATCGGACGCTTTTACACTGACTTTGAACTGATCGAAGTTAAGACGATCGAGATGATCGACGTGACGCATCGCGGATTCGAGCAACGCCTGTGGCGTAGGCTCACCGTACTTTTCCTGCAGATCTTTTTCCAGGGAACCGGCATTGACGCCGATACGGATAGGAATATTTTTATCGCGGGCGCAGTCCACTACCATGCGGATACGCTCTTCGTTACCGATATTGCCCGGGTTAATACGCAGGCAATCGACGCCGTATCCGGCCACTTTCAGGGCAATGCGGTAGTCGAAGTGGATATCAGCCACCAGCGGAACGCTGACCTGCTGTTTGATCAGTTTGAACGCCTCAGCGGCATCCATGGTCGGGACGGAGACGCGAACAATGTCCGCGCCCACACGTTCTAATGCTTTGATTTGATTGACCGTCGCTTCCACATCGGTGGTGCGCGTGTTGGTCATCGACTGAACGGCGATAGGTGCCCCATCGCCGATTGGCACATTCCCAACGTAAATCCGTTTCGATTTTCTACGTTGAATCGGAGCCTGGTTATGCATGAAAAATCTCCCGCGTTGCCCGTCTGTTACTGTGCTGCTGATTGTTCGGCATTAACGGTAAGACGTGCAACCTGGTTAGTTCTGATAAAGCGGCTCAGGTCGACAGGTTTTCCTTGATACTGGATCTGTACCGCTGCCGGAGCGCCGATTTTAAGTTTATAAGGAGCCTGGCCGGTTAGGTTTAACGTGCCATCTTTACGCTGCAGGCCGCTGAACAGTTTTTTACCTGTTGCGTCAGTCACTTCCAGCCAGCAGTCGGCGTTAAAGTTCATCACCAGCGCATTCGGATCGGCGGCTGCCGTGGCGGTGCCTGCCGGATTGGTTGGCAGAGAGGCTGCGGTATTGTCCGCAGGCTGAGTGGCCGCTGGCGCGTTCGCCGCCGTATCAACATTAGCCTGAGAAGGGGAAACCACCGCGTTTTGATCCTGAGCCTGAGGCGCAGCGGTGTTCGCCGTTGCTGCCGGGGCCTGCGCTGCACCGGTCGCCGACGCGTCTGGCGCTACGGTCTGTGGCTCGCTGGAGGACGCTGCGCCGTCGGTATTCAGCGGCACGCTCTGGCCGTTCTCACTTCCGGCCTGGTTGAGTTCGGCGGAGGATTGATCGGCCATGGTGGTGATCTCTTCCTGCTGCGCCTTGTGGTTTTGCCACCACCATGCCCCGGTCAGACCGATCACCACAAACAGCACCAGCCAGGTAAAGCTCATCAGCCAGCCATCACGTTTTTTACGACGTTTCCCCAGGGAGAAGGTCTGCATCGGCGCAACTTTCGCTGCACGTACCGGTGCCTGCTTCTCCATCATCGGCAGTAATTCGTTTTCGGGGATGTGCACCAGTTTTGCGTAAGAGCGGATATAACCGCGCAAGAACGTTGAAGCCAGATCGGCAGGCGCCTTATCTTCTTCAATATCGCGAACCGTGGAAACCTTCAGGCACAAGCGTTCTGCTACGGCTTGCTGGCTGAGTCCGAGTTGTTCACGGGCGTTGCGAAGACGAACGCCAGTGGAGAGTGCTTCATGTTGGTCGTGAGTGGCTTCAGTATTCATTCGCTACAACTACTGGTACGTGAAAAATAAGGGTTCAGGTGCCGGTGAGTCACAATGCCACCCGCACCGCGAAACTTCTGGTCAGTTAACCGTGAACAGACAGTATAAGACTGTCAGCCCGGAGATGACAGTACAGCCCTGCCCGTACGGCTAAACTGTTGTTACGTCGTTACATACTGCCCGAAAGTCGAATGAAACGCACCGTAATTATTAATCAGTCTTCACGAATCTGACTGATTATTCAGTAAGATTATGCTTCACGGCGCAAATAATGCGCCGTGAGTGCATAATAATCAAACAGCTTTGACCGCGATCGTCTCGCCCTGCATGCGTTTACGCAGGGTGCGTTTGGTACGGTCAATGACATCACCTGCCAGCTGTCCGCATGCGGCATCAATGTCATCACCACGGGTTTTACGCACGATGGTGGTGAAACCATACTCCATCAGCACTTTGGAGAAGCGATCGATACGGCTGTTCGAGCTACGTCCATAAGGTGCGCCCGGGAACGGGTTCCATGGAATCAGGTTGATTTTGCATGGCGTATCTTTCAGCAGTTCAGCCAGCTGATGCGCATGTTCGGTACCGTCGTTAACATGGTCAAGCATCACGTACTCGATAGTGACACGGCCCTGGTTCGCGTTAGATTTCTCCAGGTAACGACGCACGGCGGCGAGGAAGGTTTCGATATTGTACTTTTTGTTGATCGGCACAATTTCGTCACGGATTTCATCGTTTGGTGCGTGCAGGGAGATTGCCAGCGCAACGTCAATCATGTCGCCGAGCTTGTCCAGGGCAGGCACAACGCCCGAGGTCGACAGCGTTACGCGACGCTTGGACAGACCAAAGCCAAAGTCATCCAGCATGATTTCCATCGCCGGAACGACGTTGGTCAAGTTCAGCAGTGGCTCACCCATGCCCATCATCACCACGTTGGTAATGGGACGCGTACCTGTCACTTTTGCTGCGCCCACAATTTTTGCGGCACGCCAGACCTGGCCGATAATTTCAGAGACACGCAGGTTACGGTTAAAACCTTGCTGCGCGGTAGAGCAGAATTTGCACTCCAGCGCACAGCCTACCTGAGAGGAGACACACAGCGTGGCGCGGTCTTCTTCCGGGATGTAGACGGTTTCAACGCGTTGATCGCCTACGGCAATCGCCCATTTGATGGTGCCGTCAGAAGAACGCTGCTCTTCCACCACTTCTGGCGCACGGATCTCTGCAACTTCTTTGAGCTTATTACGCAGGACCTTGTTGATGTCAGTCATGTCATCAAAATTGTCGCTGCAGTAATGGTACATCCATTTCATCACCTGATCGGCACGAAACGGCTTCTCACCCATCTCTTTAAAGAACTCGCGCATCTGCTGACGGTTCAGATCCAGCAGGTTGATTTTTCCATTTTTATTTGGAACCGCAGGCGTGGCGACTTCGGAGGTATTCACTAATTCAGACATAATATTTTCCGGCCTCGTTGTTACACGTTATGGCCCATGGAGGGTTGAATAGAAACGCCCCGGAAAGCAGTCTGCTCGTCCGGGGCGTTGCATTGTACAAACTCTGACGCAGGGATGCCACGTCTGGACGCGGCATTTACGAAAATAATGTGTAAACGAAACCGTTAAATTAACGGGTACGTGGACACACTTCGCCTTCTGCGAAGAAGAAAGCGATTTCGCGGGCAGCAGATTCAACAGAGTCAGAACCGTGAGTACCGTTCTCGGTGAAGCTGTCAGCGTAGTCGGCGCGCAGGGTACCTGCCAGCGCGTTATCCGGGTTGGTTGCACCCAGCAGGTCACGGTGACGCTGTACTGCGTTTTCGCCTTCCAGTACGGATACAACGATCGGACCAGAGGTCATGAACTCAACCAGGCCGTCAAAGAATGGGCGACCTTCGTGCTCAGCGTAGAAACCGCGAGCCTGTTCAACGGTCAGGTGCAGCATTTTAGTGCCAACAATCTTAAAACCTGCTGATTCAAAGCGAGCGAAGATGCTGCCAATAACGTTTTTTGCCACCGCGTTTGGTTTGATGATGGAAAAAGTACGTTCAATAGCCATGATAACCTCTGTCAATGTTCTGTTGTTTTGCATACCTGAGTATGGTGTGGCGCGGATTATAATGAGCAATAGCGCCATTGCCTATGGATTCAGGTAACATTTTTTTAAAATAAGACGAGTTTTAGCAACAGCTCACATCTGAAAGCTGTTTTCGGATTACTGCAGCGTAAAATTCACCGCCGCGACCTGCCCACTCTCATCCATAACGAGTAACTGATAATCACCCGATTTATCAAGCTGTAATGTGTAAACTCTTCCTTTCACACTCAGCGGTTCGCCGTTCAAAAACCACCAGCGCTCGCCGCTATTGCCGGTCACCTGAAGCGGCAGCGAAACGCGGGATTCCCCCGGCAGACGTTTGATAACGGCCCCCTCACGCACGCCGGTCAACATAAGCGGAGCAGGTGCATCCTGCGACAACGGCGGACACGTTGCTGAAGAGGGAGGAACCCGGACCGCACGACGCTCTGTGGCAGGCAGCCATGGCTCAAGCGGCAACGGCCAGACATCCAGCACTTTCTCAGTAGCATCAGGGCAGTCTGCCGCAACGCGTTTGCCGGTTTTATCCAGCCAAACCGGGAAACGAATGCCGCGTATACCTTCCTGTTCCGGTAAAAGCAGCGTGGGGGGGTCACTCCCGTCAAGTAACCACGTCGCAAGACGACGTCGGCAGTTTTCACTGCCCTCCGGCAACGACTGACCACCAGGCCAGCAGATCACACCCCGCCCGACACTTGCCGGACGCGGATCGCGCGGCAGACGGGCTTCGTCTACCGTTGAGCGGGACTGAAGCAAGTTATTCACCTGATTTAACAGCGGCACGGCACTGGCAAAACCAAACTGCCCCGCCACGGGCGTGCCGTCCGGCCGTCCGGTCCAGATACCTATCACGTAACGGGCATTCAGACCAATGGCCCAGGCATCACGGTAGCCGTAGCTGGTACCTGTTTTCCACGCCAGCGGCGCGATTTGCGGTAGCGCATTATCCGGCAGCGGCTGGGCCTCGTTGGCCAGAATACGGCGGATAATCCACGCCGAGCCTGGTGACAATAACGGACGTTCAATCAGCGGATCGCCTGGCTGTAAACGCAATCGCCCCGCTTTACCGTGTCGGGCAAAGGCGCTGTAGGCTGCCGTAATGTCCGCCAGTCGTGCGCCGGCACCTCCCAGTATCAGCGAAAGGTTTGGCTGAGCGCCCGCAGGCAGTATAAGCGGCAAGCCTGCGTTGCTCAGCATCCCGGCAAACCGTTTTGGCCCATACGCTTCAAGCACCTGTACCGCAGGCAGGTTGAGGGAGCGCACCAGCGCTTCACTCATGCTGACCGGTCCGTGGAACCCACTGTCAAAATTCCCCGGGCGATAATCACCGGTTTTTCTTGGAACGTCCTGAAGCAACGACGCGGGATGGATCAGGCCATCGTCCAGCGCCATACCGTAGATAAAGGGCTTCAATACCGATCCCGGGGATCGGATCGCATTGACCATATCCACATGGCTGAAACGACTGTCATCGTTGATATCCACCGATCCCACCCAGCCGCGCACTTTCATATCGGTATGATCGACCACGATCATCGCCAGCGAGCTGCGTGCAGGCAGGCGGGATTTCCAGTTCATCGCCAGCTCTTCGAGCTGCCGTTGCAGCCCGCCATCGAGAGTGGTGACAATTTTCGTGTCGCGACTTTTACTGAGCATCATCCGTGCAAAGAGTGGCGCCAGCTGCGGCATCTGTCGTGGTGCCAGCCATACCGCTTCTTCACGGGATTCTTTGACCTGTTTTGCAGACCAGACACCTTGCGTCGCCATCCTGTCGAGCACTTTATTGCGCGCCGCTTCGGCCCGTTCAGGCCAGCGGTCCGGGCGTAAACGACTCGGAGCCTGAGGGAGCACCGCCAGCAGCGCCGCATCGGAATAGCTGAGCTGCGACGGCGGTTTGCCGAGATAGGTCCAGCTTGCGGCTCCCACCCCCTGCAACGTGCCGCCAAACGGGGCGCGGTTGAGATAGAGCGTGAGGATCTCGCGTTTGGAAAGATGCCATTCCAGCTGCATCGCCCGCCAGAGTTGACGAATTTTGCCGCCAAAGGTACGCGGATGTGGATCCAGCAGGCGCGCCACCTGCATGGTGAGCGTGCTGCCGCCAGAGACAACCTTTCCGGAAGAGAGATCCTGCCAGGCCGCACGAAGAACAGAGAAAGGGTTCACGCCAGGATGATCCCAGAACCAGCGATCTTCATACTGGATCAGGGCCTCAAGATAACGGGGAGAGACCTCTTCAATCGTCACAGGGTAGCGCCAGATCCCGTCGCTGTCGGCAAAACGCCAGAGCGGCGTCCCCTTTTCATCCACCACAACCCGCGCAGGGTTGACCTCTTTCAGAGGCAACGGCCACAGGCGGTCAGCAACGAAGATCAGCCCCCATAAAACGAGAAGCGCTCCCGCCAGCCAAAGCCAGCGGGAGCGTATCAAAGGTGCCATCAGCATATTACGGAACAACAATCAGCGGGCCACTGGCCGCACCCGTTGCCCGCCACTGCGGAACATACATGGATTCAACCATCGGAACCGGCACCTGGTAGGTTCCCGGCGTGACCGCACGGGCCAGGTAGACCAGCGTCACCGGCTGTCCTTCATTGACAGGAACTGCCGCCACGAAGCGATCGTCACGGAACTCCATATGCTGAATATCGGCCTGCTGCATCTGACTGAGCAAGTTCTGCACTTCGCTACCGCTATCCTGCAGGCTGGCGCTACTGCTCGCCAGGTTCTGGTTTTCCAGTTCCAGCCCAGCCGGGAGCAGATCGACAACCAGCGCGTCAGGCACGTTCTGACTGGCCTTGACTTCGAGCCACACCAGCACCAGCTCCCCGCTCCTCAGCTCAGAAAGAGACTTCGTGCTGCCGTCTGTTGCCAGAATATGGCGTTCAACCTGCAATACGTTAGAGGCTGGCTGAGGCGCGTATTCCGGATAACCCGTACTGTCCAGGCGCACCCACAGCGGTGTCGTACCGGTATTGGTCACCTGCAGTGCGCCAAGCTGATCGCCATTCACATTTTGGATCAGCGATTTATCCCCACCTGAAGCGGTATCAGACAACGATGTTTTCGCCTGCCATGCCCCTGACAAGGTTTGCAGCGAACGTCCGGCCAGGAAAAGAGCATTACTCTCCTGAGTGGACAACCAGCGCTGGCTGAAGGCTTGTTCAGACAAGGCGTTCAACAGCGTATTTTGCGCATCCGGCAGCAGCTTGTACTCCTCCAGGAGGGAGAGCATCAGTGCGTTATCACGCAGGACGCTACCATAATCGGCCATCCAGGTTTTACTGTCGTTACGCGGTGTTTTGAGTGCCAGATCCAGCGCCTGCTGGCTGCGCGGAGCATCACCCATCAGTTTAAGTGCCATACCCAGTTGCATCAGCGGTAGCCCGGAAGCCGCTTGCCCGTGGCGCTCCCAGATCTCACGCAGCGCACCCAGTGGCGCTTTTTGCTGACGCGCCAGCACCAGTGCAGCGTAAGCCTGTACGGCGAACTTGCTGGCCTGAGTATCGTCGCTATAGCGAATGGACATCATGCCCGGATCCTGCAGATAACGCAGCAGGCGGCTATTGGCGTTATTCACCGCATCGACAGGTACGCTGTAACCCTGCTCGCCCGCGCGCACCAGGAAGTCAGTAACGTAGGCGGTCAGCCAGTACTCTTCCGGGCCATTTTTATCCCAAAGAGCGAAACCGCCGTCCTCACGCTGCATCTGCAGCAGACGGGAGATACCGATATCAATGGCCGCACGGCGTTTGTCGTCCGTATCACCTTTGATGCCAAGCGCGGTGAGTTGCGCCGCATTGGTGTAGAGCGACGGGAACAGACCGCTGGCAGTTTGTTCCAGACAGCCATACGGATAAGCCTGCAGCTCGCGAATATAACGCGCCAGATTGAGCGGCGGTTTGCCGCTCAGTAACAGTTGCCCCTGCAGGGTCGCAGGAGAGAAACCATTGATGTGCTGCGCAGGTGCCGTCCAGGACTCACCAGGGTTCAGCATAGCCCCCGTATTCACCGTCTGGGCCGGGAACGCCGGACGCACGCCGATTTTCCAGCTCTTCTGCTGCGGTGCGAAAGTCTCGCCCGGAAGCTGCAGGCCGGTAACCTGCGCGGTCACTTCACCGTCGCCATAACCGTCCAGTGCACGTACGGGAATAAACAGCGTACTGCGTGCGCCAGGAGATAACTGAACCGGCTGCGGCTGTGCGCCTTCAAGCGACAGTTTACCGGTCGCGGTCAGGGCGATGTTCAGCGTCTGCGGCTTGTCAGTCAGGTTGGTGAGATCCAGCGTCAGCCGCGAGGTGTCTCCACTTGCCAGGAAGCGTGGGGTATTCAGCTCGGTAATGACCGGCGCGGCGACAATGACTTTGCTTTCGCTGCTGCCGAAATCATCTTCCGTCCAGGCCTGCGCCATCAGGCGCAGCTCACCGTTGAAATCGCCAATCGGCAGCGTAACGGTACCTTCCCCGTTGGCATCAAGCGTAACCGGCTGAGCCTGCTGGGCGATAATGGTGACGTGGTTCACCGGCGGTTTGCCGCCACGCTTGAGTTCATCTCCGTCACCACCAAAACGCAGCGCGGCCATACGGCCCTGACCTTCAATGACCTGGCCGTAGATATCATAGATATCTGCGCCATAACGCTTCTGACCGAAGAAGGCTTGCCACGGATCCGGCGTGACGTAATCGGTAATGTTCAGCACCCCGCTGTCCACCGCCGAAAGCAACACGTTCACTTTCTGCGGAGCCGCACCCTCTTTCACGCTGGCTTTCACCTTCACAGAGAGCGTCTGGTTCGGACGCATCTTCTGCGGGTTGTCCAGGGCAATGTTCAGACGGCGATTTTCGTCGCCCATCGGCAGGTGCAGCAGACCCACCGCACGTTTTGGCGTAGCGGATTTGGATTTGTCCCCGGGGCGTACCACCAGTGTGCTGAGATAGAGATCGTGGCGTTTCCAGGCCTTATCCACCGGAATAGAGAGATCCAGCCCGTTTGCCGGTACGTCGATCTCTTTCCACCACAGCGGACCTTCGCTGGATTCGATCATCGCATAGCCTTTGCCTGCGGCCGGCGCAGCAATATGCAGTTGAATCGTATCCCCTGGCTGATAAGACGGCTTATCCAGCTTCAACGTCACGCGATCAGGACGCGCAGCGCCCGTGCCGTCGCTGTTATCCTGCCAGCTGTAGCCCGCCCAGAAGCGCACGCTGCTAACCATCTCATCCGGTGCTTTAACTTCAAGACGGTATGAGCCCCACTCTACCGGGAAGGTAACTTTGCCGGTTTCATCGGCCTTAAGACTCAGTTCTTGCTCACCTTCGATCAGATCTTTTTGATCAAACTGCGACTGCCAGCCTTCGCTTTCTGACCAGTTCCAGTAATAGTCCCGGCGCTCGCGGATCAGGCGAACCTGTAATCCGGAAACGGCCTTTTTCGCCCCGCTGGCATCGGCATAGACAATGTCAAAGCTGGCGTTGCCATTTTCATCGACAATTGGCTGGTTAACTGTCGTATCGGTACGGTAGTCATAAACGGCTTTGCTGGCGAACTGAGGACGGATCCCCGGCAGATCAGCCGCCGGCCAGATGGCCTGCTCAGCACGGCGCGTTACCGGACGACCGCCCGACTCCAGCAGGCTGGCCTGCAGAATCAATTGCAGAGGAGAGTGCACCTCTTTCCACTGGCTTTCGGTGGAAACCTGCCCACGCCCCTTATCATCGAGAGTCAGCTGAACTTCATCCAGGCTGCGGCTCAGGTTCTCCTCGGCAATATCACCAAACTGGAAGCCCGGCAGCGCAGCCACTGCCTCACGCAGCGGACGCAGGAAAAGCTGGCCCTGCAGGGAATTACCGTTGGCTGGCGCACCGTACAGGTAATAGCCGACCACGTTAAAGTCGACGTTATCCTGCGGTGAAACCGGTGTTTTTTGTCCGGTCAGATTGAGCGCCATACGCTCTGGCATAAAATCTTCAACGTGGAAATCCCACAGACGCTGCAGGTTATCCCCCGTGTTGGCACGGACATGCCACATGCCGGTCTGCGCCCCGCTGTCCAGCTGATAGTTAAAGCGATAGAGGCCATTCTCTGGCTGGACGACGATTGTGCGTGCTACCTGCCCGTCCGGACGCAGCACGTCAAGTTTCACGGGCTGATCGGGAAGTGGTTTACCATCACTGTCACGTAACAAACCGTTAAGGATCACCGTTTCGCCAGGGCGGTAGAGATCGCGCGGGCCAAACATAAAGAACTGCTTGCTGTAACCCGGCGCCCCTGCAATATCAAACTCCGCCAGATCGAGGGCCGGTAACTTAAGGTCAAGCAGCGTCGTTTGCCCGTCTTTACTGGCAAGGATCAGCGCGGCCTCTTTGTCGGTCTCAAGCTTTGCATGACCATCGCCATCGCTGTTCGCTTCGGCAAGCGTCTGCCCTTTATCGTTCAACAGGGTGACGGTCACACCGGACTGCGCCGCACCGTTTTCCAGGCTCTGGGTGAAGATATCCAGACGATTATGATAACGGTGAGCGGACAGCCCAATGTCGCTTAAGGTAAAGAGAGTCGCGGCGTTACTGTAGTTATAGTGCCCCGCCTGGTTCATCACCGCGATATAAACCCCAGACTGCTGAAGCGGCTTAATATCTTTCAGCGGCAACAGTAATTTTTCGCGCGTATTGCGCGCCGGGTTGAGGTCAAAACGCCCGGTGTATACCAGATCCGCCATCTTCAGCAGATTGTCAGATTCCCAGTTTGTCAGCGAATTACGGTATTCCCACTGACTGACAAACGAGGCCAACGATTCCGGCTTCACGCGGTAGAAATTAACGTCCACATTGTTGACGTTGAGCGCCATCACCGGCAGACCTTCCACCACCTTGCCCGGCAGCAGTGAGCCCCGGCTGGCGAAACCGACCGTCGGTTCAACATCCCGGGTGGTCAGCGCTTTTTCATAATCAATTCCGAATGTCGCTTTGTTCAGCGCCTGCAGGCCACGTTCAACGGTAACGACCAGATTGCGATTGGGCTCCAGATGGCGCAGACGCAGCTCTTTCAGGTTCGGCGCAAGTTCCCACGCCCCGTCAACCTTGCCACTTTTCTTATCCACAACATGCACTGTTTTCGCGAAATCCTGATCGGGATTCAGCGGGACAGAGAAGGTCAGCACCAGTGTTGATGCGCCATCGAGCTGCACTTCAGAAGCATCCAGCAGAGTTAGCGCTTTACCCTGACTCTGTGCCGCAAGTTTGGCCAGTTTTTCAGCATCGGGCTTTTCCGCCGCTTTTGGTGTTGTGGCTGTGGATGCTGCGGGAGCCGCAGCCTGAGATTTATCGTCGCTGTTATCACAGCCGACAAGCGTAAACGTGGTAAGCAGCGCAAGAGAGAGCGCGGCTAAGCGAAACGGTTTCATCCTTTGTCCCTGGCCCATGGAGCCTGTTGGTCGTCGTCCGGATAAGTATTATCCGCAAGTTTCACTAATTCAAAAAGTCCAATTTGAGAATCCGTAAAATTAAGGGGTGGCTCGCGACTTGAACGCAGTTTGCTTGTCGACGTCAGAAAAAACACCGACAATTCTTTTTTACGGAAAAGAATGGAGGCACCCCATGACTACCTCATATTTTGTCGCCGCCGACTGGCTCATTGAGCACAGCGATGACCCGGAAGTCCAGATTATCGATGCGCGAATGGCCCCTGCCGGGCAGGAACATCTCCGCGATATGGTCGCGGAATACCGCGCAGGCCACCTGCCTGGTGCGGTATATTTTGATATTGAAGCCCTCTCCGATCACACCACTCCCCTGCCACACATGCTGCCACGTGCGGAAGCCTTTTCTGTGGCGATGCGCGAGCTGGGCATCAACCAGGACAAGCATCTGGTTGTCTACGATGAGGGCAACCTCTTCTCCGCGCCGCGCGCGTGGTGGATGCTGAAAAACTTCGGCGTCGAAAAGGTCTCGATTCTGGCAGGTGGTCTGGCTGGCTGGAAGCGCGATGAACTGCCGCTGCAACAGGGTGAAGTCACGCAGGCGGAAGGCGATTTCGATGCGACGTTTGCCCCACACGTGGTGAAACGCCTGACCGATGTACTGGTGGTTAGCCATGAAAAAACGGCACAAATCGTCGATGCCCGCCCAGCTCCGCGTTTCAATGCCGAAGCGGATGAGCCGCGTCCAGGGCTGAAGCGCGGTCACATCCCGGGCGCACTGAATGTACCGTGGGGCGATCTGGTATTTGAAGGCGAACTGAAAACCACAGACGAACTTCGCGCTATTTTTGAGAGTCAGGGTGTGGATTTACACCGTCCGATTATTGCCAGCTGCGGCTCCGGCGTAACGGCTTGCGTGGTGATCCTGGCGCTCGCCACGCTCGGTGTAAACGACGTGACGCTCTATGACGGCGCCTGGAGCGAATGGGGAGCCCGAGACGATCTGCCGGTTGAACCCACCAGATAAACTCACGGGGTGAATATTCACCCCGAAAAGTTTATATGATCCGCGTGGTTTTGAGATCGCGCAGGAAACCGCCCCAGCGACGCTCATAGAACGGGGTGATATGCTCAGTAATAAAGTGGCTGATGCCCTTCTCTCCGTTCTTCACCTGGCAAATATCAATCGGCTCATCACCCGGCAGCGTATCGGTGGCCACGCTGCCCGCCGCCTGAATGATCTCGTCGATATCACCATCAGCTTCAATACCGATCAGCAACACCGGCTGTTCGTCTGCATGCTCTTTAATTGAACAGAGGAACGCGCGTCTTACCGGTTTCAGGGTTTTGAACAACGTGGTCAGCGAATCGATCATCTGCGCAGGCGGTTCCGCCACTTCAGACAACAGCAGCGTTTCGCCCCCTTCCAGTACCTCTTGCGTGCTGAGCGGGTTACCCTCTTCGCCAATCAGATGGCTGATTTCACGCGGGGTGAACTCTTTTCCGGTCGGCAGCTTCGCGTTGAGGAACAGCGTCTGGCCGAGCGTCATTTCAAACAGGGTACGTACCGGCATCACCACGAACGCCTGTTCGTCTTCAACGGCTTGCTGCAACGCTTCCAGTGAGGTGAAGAACGGGATCACCGAAGTGCCGTCGTCTTTCTCCCAGTGCAGCAGATCCAGCGCGCTGTCTTCTACGACCTGCTCACCTTCCGCGGCGGTACCCGGCACCCAGACGGTGGATTCCAGCAGCGTGCGGAAAAATGCCGGACGATGGGCAGGCTCGGTTGCCGCCTGCTCCAGCAGGGTTTCTAATTCGTTTTTGGTTTCGGACATAACAATTACTCAGCCGTAAGCAGGTTCGCCACGGTACGCACACCCAGACCCGTTGCGCCCGCAGACCACTGCTCAACCGCCGCTTTACGGTACGTTGCAGAGCAGTCGATGTGCAGCCAACCTTCCTGGTAGTTCTCAACAAAGTGAGACAGGAAACCGGCTGCGGTGCTCGCACCCGCCGGGTACGCCGCGCTTGCGGTGTTGTTCAGTTCAGCAAAGTTGGACGGCAACTGGTTACGGTGGAACTCGGCCAGCGGCAGACGCCAGAACGGCTCGTTCTCAGCGGCAGCACTTGCCAGCAGGCGCGCGGCCAGTTTGTCGTCGAAGCTGAACAGCGCATGGTAGTCGTTACCCAGCGCGGTTTTCGCTGCGCCGGTCAGGGTCGCCATGTCGATGATCAGTTCTGGTTTTTGGGCAGAGGCGTCGATCAGGCCATCGGCCAGCACCAGACGGCCTTCGGCGTCGGTGTTCATCACTTCAACGTTTTTGCCGTTGCGGTAGCGAATAATATCGCCCAGCTTGAAGGCATTGCCGCTCACCATGTTGTCAGCACAGCACAGGTAGAGCTTCACACGCTTGTTCAGACCACGGGTGATAGCAAACGCCAGCGCGCCGGTAATGGTGGCCGCGCCGCCCATATCGGACTTCATGGAATCCATGAACGCGCTCTGCTTCAGGCTGTAGCCACCGCTATCGAAAGTGATGCCTTTCCCGACCAGGCAAGCAAAGACTGGTGCTTCTTTATCGCCGGTTGGGTTGTAATCCAGAGCCAGCAGCACTGGAGGACGCTCAGAACCACGTCCTACAGTATGGATGCCCATGTAGTTCTGCTCGCGCAGATCTTCACCTTTGGTGATGCGGTAAGACATTTTGTCGCCCGCCACACCACACAGCAGGTCAACAGCACGTTGTGCCAGCTGTTCCGGGCCCAGCTCTTCTGCCGGGGCATTGATGGTGTCGCGCACCCAGTCGATAATGGTCAGACGGCTTTCCAGCTCTTTCTGCCCCGCGGCATCAAGGTTCGCCCACTCAATTTTGCGGGTGCCTTTCGGCCCTTTGTAGCCCGCCCAGAACGCCCAGCTGCGGTCGGTGTCCCAGCCTTCGCCGTCGAGGGTGACATGCTTAATGCCCAGACCATCCACTTTGCGCGCCGCGCGCTGGATCAGGCCCAAATCATCTTTGCCCGTCAGGTGCAGGGTAATACCGTCGTTGTTGATGCTGTACGTGGCTTTTTCTCCCCAGCGTGCGTCTGCAGGCTGTGTGGAGAGCGTAATCTTCATCGCTTCGGTCATTTTATTTATCCTTATTAGCAAACGGGCCGCCTGAAGGCAGCCCGTAAGGTGATTTATTCTGCTTCATCTAACCAGACTAACAGAATCGCCTCCAGAATTTTTTCATTGGATGCGTTTGGATCGTCGTCAAAATCCTCTAAATCGCAGATCCACTGGTGCATGTCGGTGAATCGTACGGTTTTCGGATCGAGATCCGGGTTCGCGTCGTAGAGCGCTTCGCCGATTTCACGGCTGTCTGTCCACTTCAGTCCCATATTAATGCTCGCGTGCGTGGTTGATGGTGTAGCGTGGGAATTCCACGACCAGATCTTCATCGGTCACCAGCGCCTGGCAGCTTAAGCGGCTGTCTGGCTCCAGACCCCATGCTTTATCCAGCATGTCGTCTTCGTCTTCGGTGCTCTCGGCGAGAGAGTCAAAACCTTCACGCACGACGCAGTGGCAGGTAGTGCAGGCACAGGATTTTTCACAGGCGTGTTCCACTTCGATACCGTTACGCAGGGCAACATCGAGAATGGTTTCACCGGTCTTCGCTTCCAGAACAGCACCATCCGGACAGAGGTCCGCATGAGGCAAAATAACAATCTTTGGCATATTAAACCTCGTCCACGGACTGGCCTTTCAGCGCGACGCGGACAGATTTGTCCATGCGGCGAGCAGCAAAGTCCTGTGTTTGTTTATCAACGTTGTTAATGGCTTCTTCTATTGCATCAGCGTCATCGCCTTGCGCTACGGCACTTAAGTGTGCGGCAGCGTCGTCAATGACCTGGCGCTCAGCGGCGCTTAACAGCGCGGCATCGGCAGCGAGCGCGCCGTTCAGGCTTTCCAGCACGCGTGCGGCTTCAACTTTTTGTTCAGCCAGCATACGCGCCTTCACATCCTGCTCAGCGTAACTCATTGAATCCTGAATCATGGAGGCGATTTCGCCATCGGTCAGACCATAGGATGGTTTCACCTGAATAGATGATTCAACACCGGTGGATTTTTCCATCGCAGTGACGCTCAGCAGGCCGTCCGCATCCACCTGGAAGGTGACGCGAATATGCGCCCCGCCCGCAGGCAGCGCCGGGATACCACGCAGCGCAAAGCGTGCCAGAGAACGGCAGTCCTGCACCAGTTCGCGTTCGCCCTGCATCACGTGGATGGACATCGCGGTCTGACCGTCTTTAAAGGTGGTGAACTCCTGCGCGCGCGCCACCGGAATGGTGGTGTTACGCGGGATCACTTTCTCCACCAGGCCGCCCATGGTTTCTAAACCCAGCGACAGAGGGATGACGTCCAGCAGCAGCATTTCGCTGTCCGGCTTGTTGCCAACCAGAATATCGGCCTGGATAGCGGCGCCCACGGCAACCACTTTGTCCGGGTCGATGGAGGTCAGCGGCGTGCGGCCAAAGAACTCGCCCACGCGCTCGCGCACCAGCGGCACACGGGTTGAACCACCCACCATGACCACTTCCAGCACTTCTTCAGCCTCAACACCGGCATCTTTCAGTGCGCGGCGACAGGCCAGCAGGGTACGTTTCACCAGCAGAGCAATCAGATCGCTGAACTGGTCGCGGGAGATGTCACCCTGCCAGCCTGCTACATTCACGGTGACTGACTGTGCATCACTCAGCGCAATTTTTGCCTCGATGGCCGCATCCAGCAGTTCACGCTGTACGCGAGCATCGCTGCGATCGCTGATGCCTGCCTGCTCGCGAATAAAATCGGCCAGCAGATGGTCGAAGTCATCGCCGCCCAGTGCGGAATCCCCGCCGGTTGCCAGCACTTCGAACACGCCACGGCTTAAGCGCAGGATCGAGATATCAAAGGTACCGCCACCGAGATCGTAAACCGCAATCACCCCTTCCTGACCGGAGTCGAGGCCGTAGGCAATTGCCGCTGCCGTCGGTTCGTTCAGCAGGCGCAGCACATGCAGGCCCGCCAGACGCGCGGCGTCTTTGGTGCCCTGACGCTGAGCATCGTCAAAGTAGGCCGGTACGGTGATCACCACGCCGTCTAAATCGCCGCCGAGCGTCGCCGTCGCGCGCGCCGCCAGCGCTTTCAGGATATCAGCAGAAACACGGATCGGGTTCAGCAGACCGGCCGCGGTCGCGATCATCGGCAGGCCGTTTTCACTGGCCTGGAGCTGATACGGCAGATGCAGGTAACGGGTCTGAATATCGGCCAGCGAGCGGCCCATCATGCGCTTTACAGAGCTGATAGTATTGGCCGGATCGCGCGCGGCATTGGCGCGGGCGTCATAGCCAACCACGTGACCCTGCTGCAGGTAGTGGACCACGGAAGGCAGCAGATGGCGGCCCTGCTCGTCAGCCAGCGTTTCCGCCTGGCCGCTACGCACGGTCGCCACGAGAGAATTGGTGGTGCCCAGATCAATACCCACCGCCAGACGACGCTGGTGCGGTGCGGCACTTAAGCCAGGCTCACTAATTTGTAATAAGGCCATAATTGCTTCCGAAATTAAAAATCGAGCAGCTTTTCTTCGAGTTGTTCAGCACTGCTTCGCAGTTTATCGAGAAAACGGAGTTTGCGCACAGTATCTGCCGCCACGTCCCAGGTCTCGTTGTTCAGTTGCTCCACCATCTGCTGATGGCGGGTATCGAACATGCCCTTCACGCGCTTAATGAAGCTTTCCAGACGCGCTTCGTCTTTGGCCTGTTCAATCTCATCCAGCTCTTCACGCAGCTCCAGCTGTTCCATCAAAAACGCCGTGTCGCGCACGGTATGCTGTTCGCTCGCCAGATCGAAACCGTGGAGCGAGAGCAGATACTCTGCACGCGTTAGCGGATGGCGCAGCGTCTGCCAGGCCTGGTTGATGGTCGCGGATTGCGATACCGCAGCTAATTGCTCTGACTGAGTACCACTGGCAAATTTGTCCGGATGGTACTGCCGCTGCAAATCCTGAAAACGGATCGTCAACGCCTGGAGATCAATCGGATATTGAGCGGGTAGTCCGAAGAGAGTGAAGTAATCCATAACAATCTCAGGGGTAGCCTGTTAGAACAAACCCCACGCGTAGCGAGTAACGCCACGGTGGGGTTTCGGATGACGCGCGGTTAAACGTGGAAGCTTTCGCCGCAACCACACTCGTCTTTGACGTTCGGGTTCGTGAATTTGAACCCTTCGTTCAGGCCTTCTTTTACAAAGTCCAGCTGAGTGCCGTTGAGGAATTGCAGGCTTTTGCCATCGACCACCACCTTCACGCCCTTGTCTTCAAACACGGTGTCATCGGACGCCGGTTCATCAACAAACTCCAGTACGTAAGCCATACCAGAACAGCCGGAGGTACGTACGCCCAGTCGCAGGCCAAAGCCTTTACCACGGTTCGCCAGAAAAGAGCTTACTCGCGCGGCAGCGCTGTCGCTAAGGGTAATCGACATACTCAAACCTCAATTATTTTGCTTCACGTTTGCTTTTGTAATCCGCAATGGCGGCTTTGATCGCGTCTTCTGCCAGGATAGAACAGTGAATTTTCACTGGTGGCAGTTCGAGTTCTTCAGCAATATCCGTGTTCTTAATTGCCTGTGCTTCGTCCAGAGACTTACCCTTCACCCATTCAGTGACCAGGGAGCTGGAGGCAATAGCAGAACCGCAGCCGTAGGTCTTGAAGCGCGCGTCTTCAATGATACCTTCATTGTTGACTTTAATCTGCAACTTCATCACGTCGCCACATGCTGGCGCGCCAACCATACCGCTACCAACGCTTTCGTCGCTGTTGTCAAAAGAGCCAACGTTGCGCGGGTTCTCGTAATGATCAATAACTTTTTCGCTGTATGCCATGATTGAATTCTCCTTATGTACCGATTAGTGATGTGACCATTCAATGCTGTTCAGATCCACGCCCTGCTTGAACATTTCCCACAGTGGAGAAAGGTCGCGCAGACGGCCGATGGAGTTGCGAACCAGCTTGATGGTGTAGTCAATCTCTTCTTCGGTAGTGAAACGACCTAAAGAGAAACGGATAGAGCTGTGTGCCAGCTCGTCAGTCATCCCCAGCGCGCGCAGCACGTAGGATGGCTCCAGGCTTGCAGAAGTACAGGCAGAACCGGAAGAAACCGCCAGGTCTTTCAGCGCCATGATCAGCGATTCACCTTCAACGTAGTTGAAGCTGACGTTGAGAATGTTAGGTGCGCCCTGCTCGAGATCGCCGTTCAGATATACTTCTTCCATATCTTTCACGCCGTCCCACAGACGGTTACGCAGCGTGCGCAGGCGTGCCATCTCGGTTTCCATCTCTTCTTTTGCAATGCGGTACGCTTCGCCCATGCCCACGATCTGGTGAACAGGCAGCGTACCAGAACGCATACCGCGTTCGTGACCGCCACCGTGCATCTGTGCTTCGATGCGGATACGTGGTTTACGACGAACGTACAGTGCGCCGATACCTTTCGGGCCGTAGATTTTGTGGCCGGAGAAGGACATCAGGTCAACTTTCAGCTGGCTCAGGTCGATAGGCAGTTTGCCCACGCTCTGGGTCGCATCAACGTGGTAGATGATACCGCGCGCACGGCACATTTCGCCGATGGTCGCGATATCCTGCACTACGCCGATTTCGTTGTTCACGTGCATGATGGAGACCAGAATGGTGTCATCACGCATGGCCGCTTCGAGCTCTTTCAGGTCGATGATACCGTTGCTCTGTGGCGCCAGGTAAGTGACTTCGTACCCTTCACGCTCCAGCTGGCGGCAGGTATCCAGCACGGCTTTGTGTTCGGTTTTGCTGGTGATGATGTGCTTGCCTTTTTTCTGATAAAAGTTGGCTGCACCTTTGATCGCCAGGTTGTCGGATTCGGTCGCACCGGAGGTGAAAACAATCTCACGCGGGTCGGCACCCACCAGGTCAGCAATCTGATTACGGGCGATATCCACCGCCTCTTCAGCATGCCAGCCAAAACGGTGTGAACGGGAAGCTGGGTTACCAAAGTTTCCGTCCAGGGTCAGACACTGCATCATTTTCTCGGCAACACGCGGGTCCACCGGCGTGGTTGCGGAGTAATCGAGATAAATCGGTAATTTCATTGCTCTTTAAACTCCGTACATCGCTTCAATGCAAGGAATCAGGCAACCGGCTGGATGTACGACCGAGTACACGGGGCGAGTCCTCGCCCCGGCCTGATTCTGAAATACTTATCTTTTTATTACGCGCGTAACTTAACGTCGATAGCGTCCTGCGCGCGGGTGCTGCGTTGTGAATCATGGCTGTGCTGACGACCAGAGACATCCAGAACTTCCTGGTTATTCACCAGCTCACCGAGGGTGATGTTGTTCAGGAAGCCGGTCAGACGATCGCTCAGATCGCGCCACAGCGCGTGGGTCAGGCACTTATCGCCGCCCTGGCAGCCGCCTTTACCCTGGCAACGGGTCGCGTCAACGGATTCGTCAACTGCGCTAATCACTTCACCAACTGCAATACTGCCCGCGTCTTTACCCAGCAGATAGCCGCCGCCTGGGCCACGAACGCTGGAAACCAGTCCATTTTTACGCAGTCTGGAGAACAGCTGTTCCAGATAAGAGAGGGAGATCCCTTGTCGTTCAGAAATATCAGCCAACGGAACCGGGCCCGCTTCGGAGTTGAGCGCAACGTCCAGCATCGCGGTCACGGCATAACGCCCTTTAGATGTCAGTCTCATGTCTTACTTAACCTCAAACTCGCCCCTGCCCGGGGTTTTTTATAGTAAAATGGGGTATTGCATAGCAGGGCCAAGTCTGACATTCCTGACTAAAATGGTCAACTATTTACTTGACTGTTTTAGTCAGGTATTTAACCTTCTGTGCCGTTTTTTGTGGGGTGCGGTCTGATGCCAGCACCCCAGCCCTCTCTCACGGGGAGAGGGGGAAACCGACACTACGCTTTATTCTTTTGCTCAATCGACGCCAGAATTCCGCGCAGGATGTTCAGCTCCTGGCTTTCCGGACGCGCGCGGGTGAACAGACGGCGCAGCTTGTTCATCACCTGGCCTGGATGGCCCTCGCGGATAAAGCCGGTTGAGAGCAGCGTCTGCTCCAGATGACCGTAGAAGCGCTCCAGATCGTCCACCAGCGGATAGGCGGCCTCTTCCTGAGTCTCAGTACGCTCATTTTCCTGCGTTGCCAGCCAGGCCATACGTACTTCGTAGGCGATAACCTGTACCGCCATCGCCAGGTTCAGGGAGCTGTACTCCGGGTTCGCGGCAATCGCGACATGGTAATGGCATTTTTGCAGTTCGTCGTTGGTCAGGCCAACGCGCTCGCGGCCAAAGACCAGCGCAACGGGCGCCTGCTCAGCTTCAGCCACGCTTTTCAGACCGCATTCGCGCGGATCAAGCATTGGCCACGGCAGCGTACGCGAACGCGCGCTGGTACCTACAACGAGGCTGCAGCCAGCCAGCGCTTCGTCAAGGGTATCGACGATCTGGGCATTGCCGATGACGTCGCTGGCACCGGCCGCCAGGGCAATAGCCTGCGAGTCAGGTTTCACCAGCGGGTTAACCAGCCAGAGATTCGTTAAGCCCATGGTTTTCATAGCGCGGGCAACCGAGCCCATATTGCCGGTATGCGATGTTTCAACCAGCACGATTCGAATGTTTTGCAGCATAGTTTTTAATGTCTGAATTCAGCGTCTGAAGAATATTCCGCCATATTATCATAAACGGGAGACAGATTCCGATCCCGCTGCTATACTCTGCGCCGATTTTCCTGTTCTTTAACATCCAGTGAGAGAGACCGATGCATCCGATGCTGACCATCGCCGTGCGCGCAGCGCGCAAGGCGGGTAATGTAATTGCCAAACACTACGAAACGCCAGACTCCGTAGAAACCAGCCAGAAAGGCAGCAATGATTTCGTGACTAACGTCGATAAAGCCGCAGAAGCGATTATTATCGAAACGATCCGCAAATCTTACCCGCAGCACACCATCATCACCGAAGAAAGCGGTGAACATGAAGGTACCGATCAGGATGTTCAATGGGTTATCGATCCACTGGATGGCACCACCAACTTCGTCAAACGCCTGCCACACTTCTCTGTGTCTATCGCAGTACGCATTAAAGGCCGTACTGAAGTCGCCGTTGTGTACGATCCAATGCGTAACGAACTGTTCACCGCGACCCGCGGTCAGGGCGCACAGCTGAACGGCTATCGTCTGCGCTGCAGCAATGCACGCGATCTGGACGGCACCATTCTGGCGACCGGCTTCCCGTTCAAAGCCAAACAGCACGCAACCACCTATATGAACATCCTGGGCAAACTGTTCACCGAATGCGCGGACTTCCGTCGCACCGGTTCTGCTGCGCTGGATCTGGCTTATGTTGCGACCGGCCGTGTTGACGGTTACTTCGAACTGGCACTGAAGCCGTGGGACTTTGCTGCGGGCGAGCTGATCGCGCGTGAAGCAGGCGCACTGGTGTGTGATTTCACCGGCGGCCATAACTACATGTCTACCGGTAACATCGTTGCGGGTAATCCACGCGTTGTTAAAGCCATGCTGGCAAACATGCGTGATGAACTGAGTGACGCGCTGAAGCGTTAACGCCGAAAATTCCCTCTCCCTGTGGGAGAGGGAATAACAACTAAAATGGCCGCAATCCCCTTCCTACCGGCACCGCACTCACCCACATCGTCACCGCAGCCATCAGCAAAATCACCCCGCCTGCCAGCGCGAGCGTTGTCCAGCCGACTTGTCGCCATAGCACCGGCGCATTATTGCCACTGAGTTTTACCGCCAGTTGACGAAAACTGTGAACCAGCAGAGCCAGCGACGAAATGGTCAAAGAGGTTCCCGCTGCCATCGCCAGCGCGGACAGCATGCCCCAGCCAAACACGCCAATCACTTTACTGAACAGCAGCACCATGATGGCCCCCGAGCACGGGCGCATGCCCATAGAGAGGACGATCATCAGACGCGCTCGCCAGTCATCCCCACTCTGCAACTGCGCCTGTGTCGGCAGGTGTTGATGCCCACAGCCGCAGTGAGCATCGTGAATATGATGGGGAGTAAAGGCTTTGAACTTCGGCTTTCGCAGTAACACGCGCAATTTTTTCAGCGCACGCCAGCAAAGAATCAGCCCCAGCACGCCCACCAGCGCGTAGCTGCCCTTCTCCAGCCAGAAGCTGCTCATATGCAGCTGGCGCGCCGGAAGCTGTAACAGCGAAAGTACCACCACGACCAGCACAATCGCCACGCCGCCCTGAAGCAGCGAGGAGGCCAGCGTCAGGCCGATGCTCGATTTCAGCTTTGACGGATGAGTGGTGAGCCAGGTGGTGATGACGATTTTGCCATGCCCTGGCCCCAGCGCATGTAATACGCCATAGACAAAACTGAACGCCAGCAGGGAGCCGCCCGCTTTGGTCGGATTCTCCGCCACCGCCTTCAGCAGTCCACTCATCTGCTGGTTGACTTCACGCTGCCAGATAATGCTTTTCATCATGACCTGTGGCCAGGCCTGCCATAGCCACAGCGCGCCGCAAACCGCTAACAGCAAAAAGAGTGCCAGCGGCCAGAGATGCAACCAGCGGCGCGGCTTCCGAACCTGTGAAGAGATCACTGACATTGCAATGTCACCTCCTGCGCGAACTGTTTACCCAACTCCATGTCTTCAGGCGGGGCATCTTCCTTATCGAGAGAAACCGCAAAGTTAAGCGTTTCTTCGCTGGGCTTTGGGGTATGAACGGAAATCTTGCAGGTTTTTTGTAATGATGCCGGAAGCTGCACATCGCTATCCCCGGCATAACTCATGTCGACATAGTAGGTCGGGTCAAAGGTCGAAAACGTGTATTTTTGCCCTGCCAGCGGCTGCGGATGTGCCAGCGGAAGCACAAACGTCAGCACCGCCTGATGCCCCTCGCGCGTCATACCGTACTCCGTGGGACGGTTCAGAAATTTGACCTTTTGCCCGTTGTGCCAGAATTCGGTGAAATAGTGCTGACCCAGCACGTTGGCCATCACTTCCGCCGCCAGCTTTTTCCAGATCTCATCGCCGGGTTTGGCATTTCCTGCATCATACAGCAGGTCAGCCGAGGTGATTTCATCCATCGTCCAGCGCATTTTCAGTCCACTTAGCTGAGCGCCATCGGTGACCAGTTCGGTTTTCAGGTCGATAAAGCTGTGAGGGTGTGCGCTGGCGGTGAAGGTGATAACCGCAAAAAATAGCGCCATCGCGCATTGTTTAACTGTTTGCATCAATTCCTCACGTCAAAAATTCTGTGATGTTCTCCAGCAATCCTGAATGAAAGGGCTGCCGGCGCGCTTTTCAGCGTCCATCATTTAGCTATTCTTATCAAACATTCACACTGGATACCCGACAGATGATGACGACGCTTGAAATTCCATCTGTGCTTTCCAGTTCGCAGCGCCGCTGCCAGGTGCTTTTGATGCTTTACCTGCCCGATGCTGTCGTCACCGCACAGAGCATAATCGCTGCTAATGGCGTGGACGACGCTATGGCACGGCAAGATATAGCCGAGACGCGCGATGAAATCCAGCGCTATCACCGGCTTGATATCGTCACGCACCATGACGGCAGCTACCGGATTGAAGGTACAGCCCTGAATAAGCGTTTATGCCTGCTGCACTGGCTGCGCAGGGCTCTGCGGCTGTGTCCACAGTTTGTTTCGCACCAGTTTACCCCTGCATTAAAAACCGCACTTAAACAGCATGGCATTGCCCGCCCGCTTTATGACGATGCTAACCTGCGGGCGCTGATCAACTTCTGCTCGCGGAAGCTACAGCGCCAGTTTGAATGCCGCGATGTCCAGTTTTTACAGCTCTATTTGCAATATTGCCTAATCCAGCACCAGTTGGGGAACACGCCGCAGTTTTCCCACGTTCAGCGCAGCTGGACCCAGTCGAGAGGGGAGTATTTTACGGCGCAGGAGATCGTGCGTCACTGGAAACGAAGGGTCCCACAAGGCGCTCACGGGGATGAACAACTGTTTCTGGCACTGTTGTTTATGATGCTCCGCACGCCCGATCCCGCACTTGATAAACACCAGCAGGATCAACGTTTACGCCGTGCCATTGTACGTATGATTGCCCGTTTTCGTTCTCAAACCGGAATGAATTTCAGCGATGAGCAAGGTCTGACCGATCAGCTGTATATCCATCTTGCTCAGGCGCTGGACCGCTCGCTGTTTGAGATCGGCATCGACAACAGCCTGCCAGAGGAGATCCATCGTCTCTACCCCCGACTTTTACGCACCACCAAAGAGGCGCTGTTTGAGCTGGAGGCAGAATTTGGGCTACGGTTTTCCGATGAGGAGATGAGCCTGGTCGCGGTGATTTTCGGCGCCTGGCTGATGCAGGAGACCGATCTACACGAAAAACAGGTCATTCTGCTGACGGGGGAAGATAAAGCCTGTGAAGATCTGATTGAGGAGCAGCTTCGTGAGTTGACGCTGCTGCCGCTCAATATTCGCTATCTGGCGTTGCAGACTTTCCAGAAAGAGGGGGCACCGCGCGAAGCCGCGCTGGTTATCACCCCCTATCCTACTGCTCTACCGTTATTCTCGCCGCCGTTGATCCATGCTGTTGAAGCACTGAACACACAGCAGCAAGAACATATTCGCGCCATGCTGGAATCATAGTCAGGCGCGAGCGGTCACTTTAGGACGAACAATTATCGCGGGTAAAGCAAGCAGCGCCATTACCCAGAAGACGCCATGCCCCAGATGCTGGTAGAGGAAACCGGCGAAGACCGTCATGATCGCAATACTGCCGCCCATCGCAACTGCGGAATAAACCGCCTGCAGACGAATCACGTCCCCTCCCTCGCGCGCAGCGATATAGCGCATCGCCGCCAGATGGCACACGGTGAAGGTACCGCAGTGGAGAATTTGCGCCACAATCAGCCACGGCAGTTCCGTCGTCCAGCCCATAATGCCCCACCGCAGCACACCGCACAGGGCGGAAAGCAGCAGCAGGTCGCGCGCGCCAAAACGACGGAATAGCTTTTTGCTCAGGGCGAAAATAACGACTTCGGCCACTACCCCCAGCGACCATAGATAGCCAACGGCTGATGCAGAATATCCCGCCCCCTGCCAGTAGATGGCACTGAAACCATAATACGCCGCATGCGCCCCCTGGAGCAGACACACGCACGCCAGAAAACGCCAGCTTTGTGCAACCAGGCTCCGCCAGGCAGGCCAGCCTGCGCTCTCCTGATGGCGGCTCTCCCCTTGCGGCATCACCGACGGTCGCAGCAGCATGCCCAACAACATCGAGGCAATTCCGATACTCAACAGAGCCAGGATCGCGCGGTAATCATAGAGACTGACCAGTTTACCCACCAACGCAGAACCAATCACAAAGGCAATTGAGCCCCACAGCCGCACGCGGCCATAGTCCATGGTGATCTGCTTTTGCCAGGTGTTCGCCAGGGCATCCGTCAGCGGTACCAGCGGTGAAAAGAACAGGTTGAAGCCGACCATCACTACCATCAGCCAGGCAAACTGGTGGCTGACCCAGAAGCAGGCGACAAAGACCAGCGTCAACAGAGCAAGAATGCGCAGCGCCTTGATCAGTAAGGAGGGATCGCTAACGCGCGGGGCAATCAGCAGGCTGCCGAGGAAACGCGCCACCAGCCCGGCTCCTAGCAGGACACCAATGGTCTCGGGGGTCAGGCCAATGCCTTTGAGCCAGACGCTCCAGAAAGGCAGAAAAATGCCGTAGCTAAAGAAATAGGTGAAATAACTGAGCGCCAGCCAGCGCGTGGAATGCAAGACCATGAATCCCTCCCGAAATCGAGGCCATAGTCTGGCGAGAATATAAAAATTAAGCAAGTCGATAGCCTGCTATAAATTAACGAAAAATTAACATAATGTGCAGTCATCTGGTTTATGGCAGGGAATGAAAATGTGTATTACGTTTAAATTACTCCACTTGCAGAGGTTTTCTGCCATGAACTCACTTCGTTATTTCGATTTCGGTCAGTCGCGTCACCTGTTGCTGTTGATTGGCCGCATCGCACTTGTTGTACTGTTTATTATTTTTGGCTATCCGAAACTCACAGGGTTTAGCGGCACCGTGCAATATATGACCTCGCTGGGTACACCAATGCCCATGCTGGCGGCCATTATTGCGGTGGTAATGGAAGTGCCCGCCGCTATTCTGATCGTACTGGGTTTTTTCACCCGTCCTCTCGCCGTCCTGTTTGTGTTTTACACTCTGGGAACCGCGGTAATAGGCCATCACTACTGGGATATGACCGGTGATGCGGTCGTACCGAATATGATTAACTTCTACAAGAATGTCAGTATTGCTGGTGCCTTTATTCTGCTGGCGATCGTCGGGCCTGGCGCGATTTCCCTTGACCGGCGTTGAGCCATAAAAAAAGGCCGCAAGCGCGGCCTTTTTTATTTCTGCAAAGCAGAGGAATTATGCGTATACCGGGAAGCGTGCGCAGATATCCAGAACTTTACCTTTAACGCGCTCGATAACCGCTTCGTCATTGATATTGTCCAGAACGTCACACATCCAGCCAGCCAGCTCTTTCACTTCCGCTTCTTTAAAGCCACGGCGAGTCACTGCTGGTGAACCAATACGGATACCGGAGGTCACAAACGGGCTCTTCGGATCGTTTGGTACGCTGTTTTTGTTCACGGTGATGTTTGCGCGGCCCAGGGCAGCGTCAGCTTCTTTACCGGTCAGGTTTTTATCAACCAGATCCAGCAGGAACAGGTGGTTTTCAGTACCACCGGAGACCACTTTGTAGCCACGGTTCAGGAACACTTCCACCATCGCTTTGGCGTTTTTGGCAACCTGCTGCTGGTAAACCTTGAACTCTGGCTCCATCGCTTCTTTCAGCGCCACCGCTTTTGCCGCGATAACGTGCATCAGAGGGCCGCCCTGCGCGCTTGGGAACACAGCAGAGTTCAGTTTTTTGTACAGCTCTTCATCACCGCCTTTCGCCAGGATCAGGCCACCGCGAGGACCCGCCAGGGTTTTGTGGGTGGTAGTGGTCACAACGTGAGCGTGTGGTACCGGGTTCGGGTAAACGCCTGCGGCAATCAGACCCGCAACGTGCGCCATGTCTACGAACAGGTAAGCACCGATGCTGTCTGCGATTTCACGCATTTTTGCCCAGTCAACAATACCGGAGTAAGCAGAGAAACCGCCGATGATCATTTTCGGCTTATGGGTCTGCGCCTGCTTCGCCATGTCTTCGTAGTCAATCTTACCGGACTCATCAATACCGTAAGGAATGATGTTGTACAGTTTGCCGGAGAAGTTAACCGGGGAGCCGTGAGTCAGGTGGCCGCCCTGCGCCAGGTTCATACCCAGAACGGTATCACCCGGTTGCAGCAGCGCGGTGTAGACCGCGAAGTTAGCCTGAGAGCCAGAGTGCGGCTGCACGTTAGCGTAGTCAGCACCAAAAAGCTCTTTCGCACGGTCGATAGCCAGTTGCTCAACGATATCAACGTACTCACAACCGCCGTAGTAACGCTTACCCGGATAACCTTCAGCATATTTGTTGGTCAGCTGAGAGCCCTGCGCCTGCATTACGCGCGGGCTGGTGTAGTTTTCGGAGGCGATCAGTTCGATGTGCTCTTCCTGACGTACTTTTTCCTGCTCCATAGCCTGCCACAGTTCGGCATCATAATCGGCAATGTTCATTTCACGCTTTAACATCCGCATCTCCTGACTCAGCTAACAAGTAAATTTTGGCCTGAAAAGGCAGTCCTGTTGGACGACGGGCAACAGTATAACTGAATAGTTCTGTGATAACAGGTCTTGACAAACGATTTTACGCAAACGTTTTCCTTCACGCCACGCAAGGGTTTGAGGAATAAAGCTCTCGACATTTTCAACCGATTTCTTTTCAGGTTTGTGATGCATATTTTTCATGTTGCAAAGAACCATTTACAACGAAGGGGTATTTTTTATAAGATGCATTTAAAATACATCATTAAAATGACATCAGAAGGACGCGCTCATGCTCGACGCTCAAACCATCGCTACTGTAAAAGCCACTATTCCCCTGCTGGTAGAAACCGGCCCTAAACTCACTGCCCATTTCTACGATCGTATGTTCACGCACAACCCGGAGCTCAAAGAGATTTTCAACATGAGCAACCAGCGTAATGGCGATCAGCGCGAAGCCCTGTTCAATGCTATCGCGGCCTACGCCAGTAATATTGAAAACCTGGCAGCGCTGCTGCCTGCGGTGGAAAAAATCGCGCAGAAACATACCAGCTTCCAGATCAAACCGGAGCAGTACAACATCGTTGGCGGCCATCTGTTAGCGACCCTGGACGAAATGTTCAGTCCGGGTCAGGAGGTACTGGACGCGTGGGGGAAAGCCTATGGCGTGCTGGCAAACGTATTCATCAATCGTGAAGCGCAAATCTACAGCGAAAACGCCAGTAAGAACGGTGGCTGGGAAGGTACGCGTGCGTTTCGTATCGTTGAGAAAACGCCGCGCAGCCAGCTTATTACCAGCTTTGAATTTGAACCGGTTGACGGTCAGCCGGTAGCTGATTATCAGCCAGGACAGTATCTGGGCGTCTGGCTGAAGCCTGAAGGTTTCCCGCATCAGGAAATTCGCCAGTACTCCCTGACCCGCAAACATGACGGTAAACGTTACCGTATCGCAGTGAAGCGTGAAGAAGGAGGTCAGGTTTCAAACTGGTTGCACAACAAAGCCAGCGTGGGCGACGTGGTACATCTGGCCGCACCTGCTGGTGATTTCTTTATGGCCGTTGAAACGCATACCCCTGTCACGCTGATCTCTGCGGGTGTCGGCCAAACGCCAATGCTGGCGATGCTCGATACGCTGGCGAAAGCAACCCACACCGCACAGGTAAACTGGTTCCACGCCGCCGAGAACGGAGATGTGCATGCCTTTTCGGATGAAGTAAAAACGCTGGGGGCGATCCTGCCACGCTTTACCGCACATACCTGGTATCGCCAGCCTAATGAAGATGACCGCCAGAATGCACGATTCGACAGCGAGGGCTTGATGGATTTGAGTAAACACGAGAGCCTGTTCAGCAATCCAGAGATGCAATTCTGGCTCTGCGGCCCAGTCGCATTTATGCAGTTTGCCGCCAGACAGTTAGTTACGCTGGGGATCAAATCTGAAAACATTCATTACGAGTGTTTCGGGCCTCATAAAGTGCTGTAAACCGACCAATTCCTCTCAGGATGCTGTATTTAGCGGCATCCTTTTATTCTTTCATCTTCAACATTGAGTCTTGTGGCTTATCAATAATGAGTTTGTCATTCATGTTATGATTTTTCTTTTCCCTTTTCCGCTTGGGGACGCTTTTTTATGCAACAACCTGTTGTACGCGTTGGCGAGTGGCGAGTTACGCCGTCCATAAATCAAATTAGTCGGCAAGGTCGCCAACTGACGCTTGAACCACGCTTAATTGATCTTTTGGTGTATTTCGCCAGTCATCCTGATGAAGTCCTGAGCCGGGATGAGATCATTGATAACATCTGGATGCGCAATATTGTCACCAGTCATGTGGTTACCCAGAGCATTTCAGAACTCCGTAAATGGCTGAAAGACGGTGATGAACAGAGTCCAGAATACATCACCACTGTGCCAAAGAGGGGCTACAAGCTCACCGCGCCGGTGGTCTGGATGACTGAAGAAAGCGCCGACAGTGGGCCATCCACGCTTATAGCCTCACCAGAAACGACGCCTGCCGGACAGGTCAATACGCTTCCTGAACCGGAAACAGCATCCGCTCCCTCATTCAGACAGGCGCGAAAAAAAGTCGATCGACGAAATCGTGTCGCCTCCTTCTGGACCTGGCTACTGTTTCTGTTGTCACTTGGTGCGTTGATTGCGCTGGTTATCATGTCGCTTATCAATTCTCACCCACCGGTGACCAAAACACGTCTGCTACTCAATCCACGCGATATAGATGTACGCTTTGAGCGCGGTATCTCTTGCAACAAGTGGTCTTCTCAACAGTCCTACGCCATCGGCCTGGGAAACCTGATTACCTCGTCCCTGAACACATATTCCACCTTTATGGTGCATGACAAAACCAACTACAACGTGACAGAACCCAGTAGCTCCGGGAAAACACTCACCATCAAATTCGTTAATCAACGTCATTACCGGGCACAGCAATGTTTTATGTCTGTATTGCTGGTCGATAATGCAGACAGCTCTGTCATGCTGGACAAGCGCTACTTTATTACCGACAACACACTGTTATCGGTACAGGAAGATCTCCTCCACAGTCTCTCCGCCGTGTTGACGCAGCCCTGGCCACCTCGTATGCAGGCACAACTTGCCCAGTTCCGCAATTCGCAAAGCCTGTCGTTGGCGCAGTACTACCAGGCTGACCAGTTGATTATGGAAGGTGATGTCGTGTCATTAAATAAAGCCAGCGAGTTACTCAACGTCGTCGCAAAAGACGCACCTGACTTTATAAATGCGCTGCTGGAAAAAGTACTGGTGGATGTACTACGACATTCACAGCAACAGTTCAATGAACCTCAACTTACCGCGCTGAATAATGAGCTGAGTAAAATCGCGCAACTTCCCGGCATTGAGGAATCAGCAACGTGGTATCAAATACAGACTATCAATGGATTAAGTAAAGGTGATATTGACAATGCATACAGGAACATTAACAAAAGCATTGAACTCGAAATGTCCTGGCTAAATTATGTCTTACTGGGAAAGATCTATGAGATGAAGGGTGATAATCGTCTGGCGGCTGATGCTTATATTACAGCATTTAACTTAAGGCCGGGTGAAAACACTCTCTACTGGATTGAGAATGGCGTTTTCCAGACTTCCATTAAAAAAGCAGCCCCTTATTTAAAAACTTTTCTTGCACAAGAGTAGAAAGCGCCCTCTGAATGCGTTAATGAATTTATTCAGTAAGTAGTAAAAATGTTGCCAGGAGGTGTTAATTGTTACCTCCAGGCAACAATCCCCACCGTAATAAAAATATCATCAACCCCCTGTCAGATATCATTACTTATCTTTTCCTGATATAAAATTTTTATCCTGATATGTTAACGAAAAAATCTCAGGGTATCATTTTTTTGAAGTTGTCTTTTATTTCACTTTATCTTTAGGACTTCTCCTGTTCGCATCCGTAACCTTGCGGTCAGTCGGTCGGATCATTTTGAGCCTTAAACAACGGTCCGCACCTCCAAAATAAAATTCAGGAGAAACGAACATGAGTTCAGCCAAAAAGATAGGCCTATTTGCCTGCACCGGTGTCGTCGCCGGTAATATGATGGGAAGCGGTATTGCTTTATTACCCGCCAACCTTGCCAGCATCGGAGGCATTGCAATTTGGGGATGGGTCATTTCCATTATTGGGGCAATGTCTCTGGCATATGTCTACGCCCGCCTGGCCACCAAAAACCCTCAACAAGGTGGCCCAATTGCTTATGCCGGGGAATTATCTCCCGCTTTCGGTTTCCAGACCGGTGTGCTTTATTACCACGCAAACTGGATTGGTAATCTGGCAATTGGTATTACCGCTGTTTCTTATCTTTCCACCTTCTTCCCGGCATTAAATAATCCTGTTCCGGCAGGTATTGCCTGTATTGCAATTGTCTGGCTGTTTACCTTTGTGAATATGCTTGGCGGGACCTGGGTGAGCCGCCTGACGACTATCGGTCTGGTACTGGTGCTGATCCCGGTCGTAGTGACTGCGATTGCGGGATGGCACTGGTTTGATGCTGCCATCTATCAGGCAAACTGGAACACCTCTACCACTACCGACCCTCATGCGGTGATCAAAAGTATCCTGCTCTGCCTGTGGGCATTCGTTGGGGTTGAATCCGCTGCGGTAAGCACCGGGATGGTGAAAAACCCTAAACGCACAGTGCCTCTGGCAACCATGCTGGGTACCGCTCTGGCCGGTATTGTTTATATCGCGGCAACACAGGTGATTTCTGGTATGTATCCGGCCTCTGAAATGGCCGCTTCTGGCGCACCATTCGCTATCAGTGCCTCAACCATAATGGGTAACTGGGCTGCACCGATAGTATCTGCCTTCACCGCCTTCGCCTGCCTGACCTCACTGGGCTCCTGGATGATGCTGGTAGGCCAGGCCGGGGTTCGCGCCGCTAACGATGGTAACTTCCCGAAAATTTACGGCGAAGTTGATAGCAATGGTATCCCGAAAAAAGGCCTGCTGCTGGCAGCGCTGAAAATGACCGTACTGATGGTTCTCATCACCGTGATGAACTCAAGCGGCGGTAAAGCCTCAGACCTGTTCGGCGAACTGACGGGTATCGCAGTACTGCTGACCATGCTGCCGTATTTCTACTCCTGCGTTGACCTGATTCGCTTCGAAGGCGTTAACGTTCGCAACCTGGCAAGCCTGGTCTGCTCCATTCTTGGCTGCGCGTTCTGCTTCATCGCACTGATGGGGGCCAACTCCTTCGAACTGTCTGGCACCTTTATCGTCAGCCTCGTCATTCTGATGTTCTATGGCCGCAAGATGTACCAGCGCCAACATAACAACGAAGCCGAAAGCACCACTGCCGACGCACTTTAATCCCCCTTTCTTATAGCCCTTCCTGACACCTGTCACACCGTGACGGGAGGGGTTTTCTACACCTGGAGATAAGACTATGAATGTTATCGCTATCATGAATCACATGGGCGTTTACTTTAAAGAAGAACCTATCCGTGAGCTCCACCGCGCACTTGAGCGTCTGGATTTCCGTATTGTTTACCCAAATGACCGCGAAGACTTACTGAAACTCATTGAGAACAATGCGCGTCTGTGCGGCGTTATTTTCGACTGGGATAAATACAATCTCGAGCTGTGCGAAGACATCAGCAAAATGAACGAATACATGCCGCTGTATGCATTCGCTAATTCATACTCCACGCTCGACGTCAGCCTCAACGATCTGCGTATGAAAGTACGTTTCTTTGAGTATGCACTCGGTGCCGCTGACGATATCGCCGCCAAAATCAAACAGAACACAGATGAATATATCGACACGATTTTGCCGCCGCTGACCAAAGCGCTGTTCAAATATGTTCGCGAAGGGAAATATACGTTCTGTACACCTGGCCATATGGGCGGCACCGCCTTCCAGAAAAGCCCGGTAGGAAGTCTTTTCTACGACTTCTTCGGCCCTAATACCATGAAATCTGACATCTCGATTTCCGTATCCGAACTCGGTTCACTGCTTGACCATAGCGGCCCGCACAAAGAGGCAGAAGAGTATATCGCTCGTGTATTCAATGCTGAGCGCAGCTACATGGTGACCAACGGTACATCCACAGCGAACAAAATTGTCGGCATGTACTCAGCACCTGCAGGCAGCACTGTACTGATCGATCGAAACTGCCATAAATCGCTGACGCATCTGATGATGATGAGCGATATTACACCGATCTATTTCCGACCAACCCGTAACGCATACGGTATTCTCGGCGGGATCCCGCAGAGCGAACTTCAGCATGCAACCATTGCCAAACGCGTAAAAGAGACGCCAAACGCGACCTGGCCAGTGCACGCCGTTATAACCAATTCCACCTACGATGGTCTGCTCTACAACACTGACTACATCAAGAAAACGCTGGATGTAAAATCCATCCACTTTGACTCGGCCTGGGTACCTTATACCAATTTCTCCCCTATTTACGCGGGTAAAAGTGGGATGAGCGGCGGTCGTGTGGAAGGTAAAGTGATTTATGAAACTCAGTCCACGCACAAACTGCTGGCGGCGTTTTCTCAGGCTTCGATGATTCATGTAAAAGGCGACGTAAACGAAGAGACCTTCAACGAAGCTTACATGATGCACACGACAACCTCTCCGCACTATGGGATTGTGGCATCCACTGAAACCGCTGCGGCGATGATGAAAGGTAATGCCGGTAAGCGTCTGATCGACGGTTCTATTCAGCGCGCAGTGAAATTCCGCAAAGAGATTAAACGCCTGAAAGGCGAATCTGAAGGCTGGTTCTTCGATGTGTGGCAGCCGGAACACATTGATGAGCCTGAATGCTGGCCTCTGCGTTCCGATAGTGCATGGCACGGTTTCAAGAACATTGATAACGAGCATATGTATCTCGACCCGATTAAAGTCACCATTTTGACACCGGGGATGAAGAAAGATGGCACCATGGACGACTTCGGTATTCCTGCCAGTATCATCGCGAAATACCTTGATGAACAAGGCATCGTGGTTGAGAAAACGGGTCCGTATAACCTGCTGTTCCTGTTCAGCATCGGTATTGATAAAACGAAAGCCCTGAGTCTGCTCCGCGCACTCACCGATTTCAAACGCGCTTTCGATCTCAATCTGCGCGTGAAAAACATGCTGCCATCGCTCTATCGTGAGAATCCTGAGTTCTACGAAAGCATGCGCATTCAGGAGCTTGCACAGAACATTCATAAACTCGTTGAGCATCATAATCTGCCGGATCTGATGTTCCGTGCATTTGAAGTGCTGCCAAAAATGGTGATAACACCGTATGCCGCGTTCCAGAAAGAGCTGCATGGTGAGACGGAAGAGGTCTATCTCAGTGAGATGGTGGGCCGCGTCAACGCCAATATGATCCTGCCATATCCTCCAGGAGTACCGCTGGTTATGCCTGGTGAGATGATCACTGAAGAGAGCCGTCCAGTGCTGGAATTCCTGCAAATGCTGTGCGAAATAGGTGCTCACTATCCAGGCTTTGAAACCGACATCCATGGTGCATATCGCCAGGCGGATGGTCGTTATACCGTTAAGGTACTGAAAAACGATAAATAAAGACTAAAGGGAAGTGGCTTGCCACTTCCCTTTTTCACGCCGCAAGGAGATAACATGAAAACACCCTCACAACCGCGCGCGATTTATTACATCGTGGCGATTCAAATCTGGGAATATTTCAGCTTTTACGGCATGCGTGCTCTGCTTATCCTCTACCTCACCCATCAGCTTGGTTTCGACGATAGCCACGCCATCACACTCTTTAGCGCTTACGCATCTTTGGTCTACGTCACCCCTATTCTCGGCGGCTGGCTGGCTGACCGCCTGCTTGGCAACCGCACGGCCATTATTACCGGTGCATTGCTGATGACGTTCGGCCATGTGGTGTTAGGTATCGAATCTGACTCAACCCGCAGTCTGTACGCTGCACTGGCGATCATCATATGTGGTTACGGTCTGTTTAAATCCAATATCAGTTGTCTGTTGGGAGAACTTTATGCCCATGACGATCCACGTCGTGATGGCGGATTTTCGCTGTTATATGCCGCAGGGAACATTGGCTCCATTGCTGCGCCGATTGCCTGCGGACTGGCGGCGCAATGGTACGGCTGGCATATTGGCTTTGCACTGGCCGGGATCGGCATGTTTGCAGGTTTGCTGATTTTCCTCAGCGGGCATCACCACTTCCACCATACGCGCGGTGTTAATAAACAGGCATTATGCAGCAAAAAGTATCTCCTCCCGGTCTGGGGCTGGCTGCTGATAATGCTGTGCATCGCGCCCCTCTTTTTTACCCTGTTACTGGAGAATAATGGCTCTGGTTATCTACTGGTCGCCGTGTGCGCGTTTGCTGTGATAATGGTGGCGCGCATTATGATGAGATTTCCTGAGCATCGCCGCGCACTTTGGCAAATCGCGATACTGATGATAACAGGGACGCTGTTCTGGGTGCTGGCACAGCAGGGTGGCAGTACTATAAGCCTGTTTATCGACCGCTTTGTTAACCGACATCTGCTTAATATTGAGGTACCAACGGCGCTGTTTCAGTCAGTTAATGCCATTGCAGTAATGGCAGCAGGTATTGCCCTTTCCTGGCTAGCGCGTCCGGAAGGGAAAATACGCTCAGCGCTACGCGTATGGCTGAAGTTCGCATTAGGTCTGTTGTTAATGAGCGTTGGTTTTATGTTACTGGCGCTGAATGCACGTCATGGCGGGTTAAACGGACAGGTTTCAATGGGGATGATGATCGCCGGTCTGGCGCTAATGGGTTTCGCCGAACTGTTTATCGACCCGGTAGCGATGGCGCAAATCACCCGTCTGAATCTACCGGGCATCACAGGTCTGTTAACGGGGATTTATATGCTGGCAACAGGCGCAGTCGCCAACTGGCTGGCAGGACGCGTGGCGCAACAAACGACAGAGCCACAGATTAACGATACGGCGATTGCTGCCTATGCCCACTTTTTCTCTCAGATGAGCGGGTGGACGCTAGGCTGCGTGGTGCTGATCGTTACATTCGTTGGTTTGAGAAGATGTTTTACCCCTTCTCCACTCACGTTGCCGGAAACAGAGCACGATTAAAAGCCCCTTCGCCGCCAGGGAATGGCAGCGAAGGAATACCATCAAATCGCCGCGTCGTCTTCTTCGCCGGTACGGATACGGATCACGCGCGCCACGTCAAAGACGAAGATTTTGCCGTCGCCGATTTTGCCCGTCTGCGCCGTGCGAATGATGGTATCCACACAGGTATCCACGATGTCGTCGCTCACCACGATTTCAATTTTCACTTTCGGCAGAAAGTCCACCATGTACTCTGCGCCACGGTAAAGCTCGGTGTGGCCCTTTTGACGACCAAAACCTTTCACTTCCGTCACGGTCATCCCGGTGATGCCAACTTCCGCCAGCGCTTCACGTACATCATCCAGTTTGAAAGGTTTAATAATCGCATCGATCTTTTTCATGGTGGGTCCTTAAACTCTTGCCTGTAAGCTGCTTCGTAATCGGTTTCTCACAGTATCATATTCAAGCGAATTTTGCGGTACTACTCTTTAAAATCGTTCGCTTCCAGCTCGTGCCGAGACAGTAACTTGTAGAATTCGGTGCGGTTACGCCCCGCCATTCGCGCCGCGTGGGTCACGTTGCCTTTGGTAATTTGCAGCAGCTTACGCAAATAGTTCAGCTCGAACTGATTCCGCGCTTCGGCAAACGTCGGCAATGCCGTGTTTTCCCCTTCCAGTGCCTGCTCCACCAGCGCGTCGCTGATAACCGGTGATGAGGTCAGCGCGACGCACTGCTCAATTACGTTCACCAGTTGACGCACGTTGCCCGGCCAGCTTGCGGCCATCAACCGTTTCATCGCATCGGTGGAAAACGCACGAACGAACGGTTTATGGCGATCGGCCGCCTGGCGTAAAAGATGGTTCGCCAGCAGGGGAATGTCTTCCGCACGTTCGGCCAGCGCTGGGATCTTCAGGTTCACCACGTTCAAACGGTAGTATAGATCTTCGCGAAACTCGTTGCGGGCCATCACCTTCGGTAAATCGCGGTGTGTCGCCGAAATAATACGCACATTAATATCAATATCGCGGTTGCTGCCCAGCGGGCGAACTTTTCGTTCCTGCAACACACGCAGTAATTTAACCTGCAGCGGCGCAGGCATGTCGCCAATCTCATCCAGGAAAAGCGTGCCGCCTTCCGCTGCCTGGAATAACCCTTCCCGGCTGCTTACCGCGCCAGTGAAAGCGCCGCGGGCATGCCCAAACAGTTCAGATTCGAGCAGCTGTTCCGGGAGTGCGCCGCAGTTAATCGCAATAAAAGCGTTTTTGCTGCGCGGGCTGGCATTATGAATCGCCTGCGCTAGGATCTCTTTCCCGGTACCGCTCTGGCCGTTAATGAGCACGCTGACGTCAGATTGCGCCACCATACGGGCCTGTTCGAGCAGACGCAGCATAATGGGGCTGCGGGTGACGATAGACTCCCGCCACGCTTCATCATTCGACGGGGCAGCATGTTCCAGCGCGCTGTCGATAGCCTTATACAGCGCATCTTTGTCCACCGGCTTGGTCAGGAAGCTGAACACCCCCTGCTGTGTCGCGGCAACCGCATCCGGGATCGACCCGTGCGCCGTGAGAATAATGACAGGCATGCCCGGCTGCTGCTTCTGGATCTCCGCGAACAGCTGCAGGCCGTCCATTTCGTCCATCCGCAGGTCGCTTATCACCAGATCAATCTTCTCGCGGCTGAGAATTCTCAGCCCCTCCTGCCCGCTCTCAGCGGTTACCACGCTGTAGCCTTCACTCACCAGACGCATGCCCAGCAGCTTTAACAGCCCGGGATCGTCATCCACCAGTAAGAGATGGGCAGGCTTACGGCTGGTCATGGCTTCACATCCTCTTGTTTCGGCGTATCGCTGTCCGGTGCAGCAGATGAACTCCCCGGCTGATATTTACGCGACGAAAGCTGTCTTTCGATATCGGTCAGGTTTTCCAGCTTACGCGTCGTGGTATCCAGTTGCGTACGCAAATGTTGCTGCTGTTGACGCAGCGTATCAAGTTCGCTGTCGGTGGACTGCTGCAATTTGCTGTAGCGGGAGCGCTCTTCAGACAGTTGAAGTTGTAATGTCTGCCCATCACGCCAGAGCTGATATACCGGGCGAATCTGGACCGGAAGGTTGACCACAAACATGTCCAGCCGGGTCACGTTGGCGCGGCGTTCAACGGGTGTGATTTTCGCATCTGCCAGTAAAATCCCGCGCTTGAAAGCGTCCTGCCAGGTGTCGTCATCCAGCATCGCTGCTTTCGAACGAGCGTCTACCGGTGCCTGACGCTGGGCGCAATCTATTCCGCGTAGCCAGAACAGTGGGTTGCTTTCAACGTCATGACCTGACAGGTTCCAGATGTCCTCACAGCGGGTTGAAAGAAAGTCTGCCAGTTGGTTATCTGGCCATTTATCTTCTTGTTTATCGCTAATTGCACTTTGCGGCGCATGGGAAACACATCCTGCCAGAAATAAACAAGGCAAGCTCAGGCGAAGCGTGTTGCGGGAAAACACCGCGCGTACGGCGCGGAAAAAGACGTGTGACATACTCACCAGACATAGATTCATGTTATTGATTTTTCCGGCTCAGGGGCAATTCGATACGGAAGCAAACATCCGAACGTTCGTCCGTGACAATGTTTAGCTCACCCTGCATGCGTCGTATGCAGTCTCGGGCGATGCTCAAGCCCAGACCACTTCCTTTAACCGCACCTTTACGCTGATGACTCCCCTGGAAAAAGGGCTCAAATATCATGGCTTTTTCGTCATCGGGGATCGGGGTGCCGGTGTTAGCGACGTCAATAAACACCCGTGAACCATTCGTATAACTTCGGATATAAATGTTACCGGATTCAGTACCATAGTGCACAGCATTGGAGTAAAGATTATCCAGAACGCTCATTAACAGCATGGGTTCAGCCAGGCACGCTGGCGCATTCAGTTCTACACCGGTATGCATCATTTTAGCTCTTGCTGGCAAGCTATGAGCGGAGATCACCATATCCACCAGCGGCTCAATCTCGACGTTTTCCAGTACAACCGCGCCATCAGCCAGCTTGCGGTTGTAATCCAGCAGTTGCTCAATCAGCTTTTGCAGATTGCGGCTGCTGGCATCAAGGATCTCGACAATCTCTTTCTGTTCGGTGGTCAGCGGCCCAGCCACTTCGTCCGCCAGCAGTTCCGTGCCCTCACGCATGCTGGCCAGCGGCGTTTTAAGCTCATGGGAAATATGGCGCAGAAACTGATGACGCTGAGATTCGAGCCATGCCAGACGTTCAGACAGCCACATAATACGCTGGCCAACGGACCGCAACTCACGCGGACCTTTAAAGGCAACCGTATCACCGAGCGATTTTCCCTCTCCCAGACGGTTAATCATACGCTGAATGCCCTTCACCGGGCCGATGATCATGCGGGTAAAGAGCAGAACCAGCCCGAGACTCACCAGGAACAGCACCAGCGCCTGCCAGCCGAAGAACTGTCCACGTTCGGCAATCTCCTGCTGAAGCTGCTGGCCGCGCGAGAAAATCACGGTACGCGTTGACTGAACCATCTCGGTGTTGGCGCTGGCAAAGGCCTCCAGGCGCGCGGCGGCAGTCGTATCCGGACCGCTATTTTTACACTGTAGCTGAGCAAGGTCGTTCAGATCCTGACGTAACGCTTTATACAGGTTGTCATCCGGCAACACCCCTGCGTGGGCATCCAGCATCTCGCTATAGCGTTTACGCTGATTCTGATACACCTTTTCCAGCGTGCGATCGTCAAGCACACAGTACTGGCGATAGCTACGCTCCATCTCCAGCGCAGCATTGGTCATCGCTTCACTGCGCCTGGCGTCGATGAGCGTCGTGCGGTTAGTCAACGCCGCCTGAGCACTCAAGGCATTGAGACTTTGCCACGCCTGCCAGGCAAGGATCAGTAATGGCAGCAGGATCAGCAGGAAGGCCATCATGACAAGCTGTCGCAGGGAGCGGGGAAAAACGGGCCAGCGTTTCAACGCATTACTCTCTTAGTGGGGGTTTACGCAGAGCGTAACTGAGTCTGCCCTTCAGATACAACAAAGCCGGGTAAAAACCCGGCTTTGTTATGGAATGAGGCGGTGCCTAACTCGACGTTTCGCCCTGGCCTGATAAAGCATCGCTATGATCAGTAGTTGGACGGCAGGCACCTTTTTGTGCGTCATTCGAAGTTTATGTAGCACGTCCCGAAGGGGCTGACATAAGAGGGTGAATGAGCCACTGGTTAGTATTATGCAACAGCCGTGCCAGAATGCAAAACTAAAAATTAACACATTGATATATATAGTTTTTATTCATTTAACCTGTTAATTATCGGTTGAATGATTTCCAGGCTAAGTGTCGCTATTAAGCAACACCTTAACGGGAAACTGTCGTGTCATATACAAATCAATAAGTTAAATGTCTCCATTTGGAGACACACCTTTTACTGCGTTGTCGCGGTTTTGCGACAGATATAAAAAAGCCCGGTGGCGTTTCCGCTCACCGGGCCTGCATTCATTTTATTGCTTAACCCAACTGTTTACGCGCGTTGCGGAAGATACGCATCCACGGGCTGTCCTCGCCCCAGTTTTCCGGGTGCCAGGAGTTGCTCACGGTACGGAATACACGCTCCGGGTGCGGCATCATGATGGTTGCGCGACCGCTTTCGCTGGTAACAGCAGTGATACCGTTTGCCGAACCGTTCGGGTTGGCCGGGTAGGTTTGAGTGACCTTACCGAAGTTATCGACAAAGCGCAGCGCCACCAGGCCTTTGCTCTCCAGCTGAGCCAGATGCGCGGCGTCACGCACTTCAACCTGACCTTCGCCGTGAGACACCGCGATTGGCATCTGCGAACCGACCATGCCCTGCAGCAGCAGAGAAGGACTCTGAGTCACTTCCACCAGGCTAAAACGCGCTTCGAAGCGGTCAGACTGGTTGCGCACAAAGCGCGGCCAGGCTTCACTGCCCGGGATCAGCTCACGCAGGTTGGACATCATCTGGCAGCCGTTACACACGCCCAGCGCCAGGGTTTGCGGACGGTGGAAGAAGGTTTCGAACTCGTCACGCACGCGATTGTTGAACAGAATGGACTTCGCCCAACCTTCACCCGCGCCCAGCACGTCACCGTAGGAGAAGCCACCGCACGCCACCAGCGCCTGGAAATCTTCCAGACCGGTGCGGCCTGCCAGCAGGTCGCTCATGTGAACATCGATGGCATCAAAGCCCGCGCGGTGGAAGGCTGCGGCCATCTCAACGTGGGAGTTAACGCCCTGCTCACGCAGCACGGCCACTTTCGGACGCGCGCCAGTCGCAATGTACGGCGCAGCAACATCTTCGTTGATGTCGAAGGAGAGTTTCACGTTCAGGCCAGGATCGTTGTCATTTGCCTTCGCGTTATGCTCCTGATCGGCACATTCCGGGTTGTCGCGCAGACGCTGCATCTGCCAGGTGGTTTCTGCCCACCACATACGCAGCGTGGAGCGGCTTTCGCTGAACACGGCATGACCGTCAGCTTCAATGACGAATCGGTCGCCCTGAACGGCTTTACCCAGATAGTGCACACAATCTGCCAGACCGTGCTTCGCCAGAATCGCTTCAACCGCGTCGCGATCTGCCGCACGAACCTGAATCACGGCGCCCAGCTCTTCGTTAAACAACGCCGCCAGACGGTCTTCTCCCAGAGAGGCAATATTCGCTTCCACGCCACAGTGGCCGGTGAAAGCCATTTCTGCCAGCGTCACCAGCAGGCCGCCGTCGGAACGGTCGTGGTAGGCCAGCAGCTTACGCTGCGCAACCAGCGCCTGGATGGCATCGTAGAAGCCTTTTAACTGCGCCACATCGCGCACGTCTGCCGGCTTATCGCCCAGCTGACGGTAAACCTGCGCCAGCGCGGTCGCACCCAGCGCGTTGTTGCCTTTACCCAGGTCAATCAGCAGCAGGGCGTTGTCTTCGGTCACGAGCTGCGGCGTAACGGTATGACGAACGTCTTCCACGCGAGCAAAGGCGGAGATAATCAGCGACAGCGGAGAGGTGATCTCGCGCTGCTCGTTGCCTTCCTGCCAGCGGGTCTTCATCGACATGGAGTCTTTACCTACCGGAATGGTCAGGCCCAGCGCAGGGCACAGCTCTTCACCCACCGCTTTTACCGCTTCATACAAGCCTGCGTCTTCACCCGGGTGACCAGCAGCGGCCATCCAGTTCGCAGAAAGTTTGATACGTTTGATATCGCCAATCTGGGTTGCAGCGATGTTAGTCAGCGCTTCACCGACGGCCAGACGAGCAGAGGCCGCGAAGTCCAGCAGCGCCACCGGGGTACGTTCACCCAGCGCCATTGCTTCGCCGTAGTAGCTGTCGAGGCTCGCGGTGGTCACGGCGCAGTTAGCGACCGGGATCTGCCACGGGCCGACCATCTGATCGCGCGATACCATACCGGTCACGGTACGGTCGCCGATGGTCACGAGGAAGGTTTTCTCTGCCACGGCCGGCAGGTGCAGCACGCGGTTGACCGCTTCCGCAACGGTAATGCCCTGACGATCCAGCGCTTTTCCTGCCGCTTTGCGGGTTTCAACGTCGCGGGTCATCTTCGGCGTTTTACCGAGCAGAACGTCCAGCGGTAGATCGATCGGCTGGTTGTCAAAGTGGGTGTCGCTTAAGGAGAGATGCTTCTCTTCGGTCGCTTCACCAATAACGGCATACGGCGCACGCTCGCGGCGGCACAGCTCGTCAAACAGCGGTAATTGATCCGCTGCAACGGCCAGAACATAACGTTCCTGAGATTCGTTACACCAGATTTCCAGCGGGCTCATACCCGGCTCATCGCTCAGGATGTCGCGCAGGTTGAAACGACCACCGCGACCGCCGTCGCTCACCAACTCCGGCATGGCGTTAGACAAACCGCCCGCGCCCACATCGTGAATAAACAGAATTGGGTTAGCTTCACCCAGCTGCCAGCAGCGGTCGATCACTTCCTGGCAACGACGCTCCATTTCCGGGTTGTCGCGCTGCACGGAAGCAAAGTCGAGATCCGCATCAGACTGACCAGAGGTCATAGAAGAAGCCGCCCCACCGCCCAGGCCGATGTTCATTGCCGGACCGCCCAGTACGATCAGCTTCGCGCCCACGACGATCTCGCCTTTCTGCACGTGATCGGCGCGAATGTTGCCGATCCCGCCCGCCAGCATGATCGGTTTGTGGTAGCCGCGCAGCTCTTCGCCGTTGTGGCTGTCCACTTTCTCTTCATAGGTACGGAAGTAACCGTTCAGCGCCGGACGACCAAATTCGTTGTTAAACGCCGCGCCGCCCAGCGGGCCTTCAGTCATGATATCCAGCGCAGTTACAATGCGCTCTGGCTTGCCGAAATCTTCTTCCCACGGCTGTTCAAAACCCGGGATGCGCAGGTTGGAAACGGAGAAACCGACCAGACCGGCTTTTGGTTTTGCACCGCGGCCCGTTGCGCCTTCATCACGGATTTCACCGCCGGAACCGGTCGCCGCACCCGGCCACGGGGAGATCGCCGTCGGGTGGTTATGGGTTTCGACCTTCATCAGGATATGCGCGGGCTCCTGATGGAAGTCATAGCGCCCTGCTTCGCGATCGGCGAAGAAGCGGCCCACCTCGGAACCTTCCATTACCGCAGCGTTGTCTTTGTAGGCAGACAGCACGTGGTCAGGGGTTTTTTCCATGGTGTTTTTAATCATTTTGAACAGCGACTTCGGCTGCTGTTCGCCGTCGATAACCCATTCGGCGTTGAAAATCTTGTGACGACAGTGTTCAGAGTTGGCCTGCGCGAACATATAGAGTTCGATGTCATTCGGATTGCGGTTCAACTTAACAAACGCATCCTGCAGATAATCAATTTCGTCTTCTGCCAGTGCCAGGCCAAGACGCAGGTTCGCGTCAATCAGTGCCTGGCGCCCCTGCCCCAGCAAATCCACGCTCTGTACCGGCGCAGGCTGATGGTGGGAGAATAGCTTCTGCGCGTCATCGAGAGAGGCAAAAACACTCTCCATCATGCGGTCATGAAGCTCAGCTGCAACCGCCTGCCACTGTTCTTCGCTCAGAGTGGAAGCTTCCACATAGTACGCCACGCCGCGTTCCAGACGGTTAATCTGGCTCAGGCCACAGTTGTGGGCGATGTCGGTGGCTTTGGAAGACCAGGGGGAGATGGTGCCCGGACGCGGTGTCGCAAGGATCAGTTTGCCGGTTGGCGTATGGCTGCTCAGACTTGGGCCATACTTGAGCAGGCGTTCCAGCTGTACGCGCTCCTCTGCATTCAGGGGGGCATTCAGGTCAGCAAAATGGACATACTCAGCGTAAATATTGCTTACCGGAAGGTCGGCCGCCTGAAAACGTGCCAGCAGTTTGTTAATACGGAAGGCAGACAGTGCAGGCGAACCACGCAGAATTTCCATCATAAGTCTCTCGTCTTCGAAGCGCCGGGGCGCTTACAGTGTGCGCAAGGGGGGAAAACGGGCGTCATTATAGAGAATCCTGAGCGCCGACGAAACCGTTTGCGTCGAAATAAAATCTACGCAGATGTTTAACAATAGATGTGACCTGTCTCTCTAATGGGTTGCCAAGTGGCGCAAGTTTACGCAAAATGCCGCTCATTCAATGGCAAACCTTATTATTAACATGGCTACAGCAGACTGAGGCAACCGGCGTCGCAGAGAATTAACTAATTGAAAAAATTAAAGATTAATTATCTGCTCATCGGCATTGTGACGTTGCTGCTGGCAGTGGCCCTCTGGCCTTCTATCCCCTGGTTCGGCAAAGCCGAAAACCGTATCGCCGCCATAAAGGAGCGGGGGGAATTGCGCGTCAGTACCCTAAACTCTCCGCTGATCTACAGCGACATCAACGGCAAAGTTATTGGTCTGGATTACGAACTGGCCCAACAGTTCGCCGATTATCTTGGCGTAAAGCTTAAAATTACCGTCCGCCAGAATATCAACCAGTTGTTTGATGACCTCGATAACGACGATGCCGATATGCTCGCGGCCGGGCTGGTGTATAACAGCGAGCGCAGCAAGAACTATCAGCCAGGCCCGACCTACTACTCCGTTTCGCAGCAACTGGTCTACCGTGTCGGAAGCGTTCGCCCGCGCACGCTTGCTACCATTAACGATCAACAACTGACGATTGCCCCCGGCCATGTGGTGATTGACGATCTGCGTGAGCTCAAGGAGAAGAAATACCCGGACCTGAGCTGGACAGTCGATCCCAAACTCGGCACTACGGAACTGCTGGAACAGGTTAAAAATCAGAAACTGCCCTATACCATCGCTGATTCGGTTGCGATCAGTCTTTTCCAGCGCGTTCACCCTGAGATCGCCGTAGCGCTGGACGTGACAGATGAACAACCCGTTACCTGGTTTACCCAGCTCGACGACGATCAGACCGTCTCTGCGGCGATGCTCGATTTCTTCAATACCATCAATGAAGACGGTACCCTGGCGCGTCTGGAGGAGAAGTATCTCGGTCACGGTGACGACTTTGACTATGTCGACACCCGCAGCTTCCTGCGCGCGATAGACGGTGTCTTGCCGGATCTGCAGCCGTTGTTTGAAAAATACGCCCAGGAAATTGACTGGAAACTGCTGGCGGCTATCTCCTATCAGGAATCTCACTGGGATACCCAGGCCACGTCGCCCACGGGCGTACGCGGTTTAATGATGCTAACCAAAAATACCGCCCTGAGCCTGGGTGTGAATGACCGTACCGATGCCGAACAGAGCATCAGCGGTGGTGCACGCTACCTGCAGGATATGATGGCCAAGGTACCGGAAACAGTGCCGGAAGAAGAGCGGATCTGGTTCGCGCTGGCCGCCTACAACATGGGTTATGCGCATATGCTTGATGCGCGAGCGCTGACGGCGAAAACGAAAGGTAACCCGGACAGCTGGTCAGACGTTAAACAGCGGTTGCCCCTGCTGAGCCAGAAACCCTGGTACAACAAGCTGACATATGGCTACGCACGCGGACATGAGGCTTACGCCTATGTGGAAAATATCCGTAAATATCAGATAAGCCTGGTAGGATACCTGCTGGAAAAAGAGAAAGAAGCGGCAGAGGCAAAACAACTGGCTCAAAGTTACCCGGTTGTGACACCGGATGAACTTAATCGTCCGACAACTTCAATTCTGCCTTTTGTTGCTTTTTCTGCTGCCGGCGCATTCGAAAGAAATCACTTAGTAGCCCCGAACACTCTGGTGCAAGCACCCCGCCGATAGTCTTAACCTGATGGTTCATCCCCGGGTGTCCCAGAACATCCATCAGTGAGCCGGCAGCGCCGGTTTTTTCATCCCGCGCACCGAAGACAAGCGTGCCAATACGGCTGTGTACCATCGCACCAGAACACATCACGCAGGGTTCAAGCGTCACGTAAAGCGTGGTGTCGAGCAGGCGATAGTTTTGCAACACCAGCCCACCTTGTCGAAGCGCCATGATTTCGGCGTGAGCAGTGGGATCGTGACGACCAATCGGGCGATTCCAGCCTTCTCCAATCACCTGGTTGTTGTAAACCAGCACGGCACCCACGGGGACCTCGCCCTCTTCCCAGGCACGTTGAGCCAGCGTTAGCGCGTGGCGCATCCAGTATTCATGATTGTGTTCAGGATTGGACAAGGGTTGATACTCCGGTCTAAAAGCGGGCGGCATTATACACACCCTCCAGAGAGAAGACTATTCGAGTTGCTGAAGTTCCCCTGACGGCGTGACGCGCCAGCGATGCTGACAAAAATAGAGCAGCGGATTGTCCTGTTTACTGTCACTGTAGCCGCTGTAAAGACGCAGTGGTGTACCGATGCGTTTCTCCAGTTGCACCACTTTTTCATGTCCCAGGCAACGCAGGGTGAGCACCCAACCGCCATAACCGCGAGCAATCTGTGTGGCGATAAGATTCACCCTGGGGAGCCATGGGGTATCAAAATAGACCTGCTCAACCAGCGTCTGCGGTGAACCGGTAATCAGCCAGATATCGGCATCGTTCGCATCGAGATAGCTGGTGAGACGCGCCTGAACGACAGGAAACGCGGCGACATGACCGCGAAACCAGTGTGCAAAATCCTGTTCGAGCTGTTTGAGTCGCGATTCACTGTGGCCAAACGTGCATCCCCACAGCAGCAGACTCATCGGCCATCGCGCTGCCCGGCCTTTCACCAGCAGCGCGATGCCAATCACGGGTAAGAGCGGTAATACGAGCAGTGCATTCAGAGGCTGACGCCGCAACAGGTAGCGCATAAACGTACCAAACATATCCTGCTGATGCAGCGTTCCATCCAGGTCGAAAAAGACAACGCGACGCTCGTAATTTGCCAAACCTTACTCCTCTGGATCGTTGAATCCTAACAGCCAGGTAAACAGGAACCCGGCTATCACCGCTACTAAATAGCCTAACAGATAGAGCATCACTTTTCCGGTCACGATGGTCAACGCCAGCGGTAAACCGGACAGTCCAAAAGTGATAACAGTGGCGACTTTCCAGTAGCTGATGAGTGCTCCACCTACCGCACCACCCAGACAGGCAGCGAGGAACGGTTTGCCCAGCGGCAGCGTGACGCCAAAAATCAGCGGTTCACCAATGCCAAGCAAACCGACAGGAAGTGCGCCTTTAATCACTTTTTTCAGGCGCATATTACGGGTTTTCATCAGCACAGCGATGGCCGCACCAACCTGTCCCACGCCTGCCATAGAGAGGATAGGCAGAAGCGCGTTGTAACCGTGCGTCTGCACCAGCTCGACATGGATCGGTACCAGACCCTGATGCAGACCGGTCAGCACTAATGGCAGGAAAGTGCCAGACAGCACCGCCCCCACCAAAAGGCCGCCGCGATCGATAGCCAAAGACGCGCCATGGGCAATCGCTTCTGAGATCCAGCCGCCCAGGGGTTGCAGTGCAACAATCGCCACACTGCCGGTGATAAGAGTCGTCAGCAGTGGATTGAGGATAAGTTCAATTGATCCGGGCAAAAGAGCACGCAATTTTTTCTCGATCCAGCACATCAGGATCACCACCAGCAGTACAGCAATCACCCCGCCGCGTCCCGGCTGAAGCGCCTCGCCAAACAGGGTTATCTGTGCCAGTTGTGGGCTGGATAAAATCCCTGCCATCACCCCGCCCATGGCCAGCGAGCCACCAAACACCTTAGCCGTGTTCACCCCGACCAGAATGTTCATGATGGCAAACACTGCGCTGCCGAAAATCCCGAGAATACCCAGCAGATTCGGATACTGAGTGGCAAAATCCCCAACAATATCCGGGCGCTTGAGGATGTTAATGATCCCGGTGATCAAACCAGAAGCAATGAACGCTGGGATCAACGGAATAAAGACGTTTGCCAGTTGGCGCAGCGCATCGCTCATTGGGGCTTTGTATTTGGCCTTTGCCTGCGCTTTGGTGCGTTCAGCATCGTCAATCGACACGCTTGCTCCGCTGCCCATCAGTGCGCGCATGGCGTCGACCACCTGTGCCGCTTTCCCCGGCCCGACGATCAACTGGTGCTGTTGCCCCTGTTTCACGTAGCCGCTGACGCCGGAAAGCTGCTTCAGACGCGGCACATCAAGCTGATCATCGTTATGCACTTCGACCCGCACGCGCGTCATGCAGTTTTCCAGACGCTGAATATTCTCTTCCCCACCAATTCCTTGCAGGATATTGCTGGCGAGCGCTGCTGTTTTATCCATACACGCCTCTGTTAGTTTTCTAATGCCGCCCGTAAGAAACCGTTATGCGCATCGAGTTTGGCTCTCGCGGCCGCCGCATCCAGCCCGCTTAAGATCATCAGAATGGCCGGTTTAACATCGTGATCGGTCTGTTTGAGCACCGCTTCTGCCTCTTCACGCCCTGCGCCCGTCGCCTCCATCACCATGCGGCAGGCTCTGTCCACCAGCTTGACGTTGGTCGCCTGCATATCCACCATCAGGTTCTGGTAAACCTTGCCGAACTTCACCATTGCACCGGTGGAGATCATATTGAGCACCAGCTTTTGCGCGGTCCCGGATTTCAGGCGCGTGGAGCCGGTGAGCGCTTCCGGCCCGACCACCGGAGAGATAGCTATAGCGGCCACCTGTGCAATCAGTGAGCCTGGGTTACAGGAGATGGCGACCGTCGTGCAGCCGGTCTGGTTAGCGTATTCCAGCCCGCCAATGACGTACGGCGTGCGTCCGGATGCCGCCAGCCCGACCACCAGATCCTTCGCTGTCAGATTCAGCGCCTTCAGGTCATCCTCGCCCAGCTGTTTGTTATCTTCCGCCCCTTCAACGGCTTTCAGCAGCGCACCTGGACCACCGGCAATCAACCCGACCACCAGACCGTGTGGAACACCAAACGTCGGTGGGCATTCGGACGCATCCAGTACGCCAAGACGCCCGCTGGTTCCGGCCCCCATATAAATAATACGACCACCCGCCTTCAGTGCTTCCGCCGCGGCATCGACAGCTTTCGCCACCTCAGGTAATGTCTCTTTCACTGCCTGCGCCACCAGCGTATCCTGTTGATTAAAACGGTTAACCAGCTCAAGGGTGGAAAGTGCATCCAGATCCATGGTTTGCGGGTTACGCGTTTCTGAAACAAGTGAGCCAAGATTCATGTTTTGTACCTCAGGAATTTTTAATTCATAATAATCACACTATAATGGAATATAAAATTCATTCAGGCGAGCAAAATTCGTATTTGCGCAGATAATCACATTTTCGCCAGGAGAACCTATGAACTGTTTAATTCGTATTCGCCAGCGGTATGCAGGCTTTGCTCAAAGCGACAAAAAGCTGGCGGATTTTCTGCTTTCTCAGCCCGATCGCGCCCGCCATCTCAGCTCGCAGCAGCTGGCGAGTGAAGCCGGCGTGAGTCAATCAAGCGTGGTGAAATTTGCCCAGAAGATTGGCTTTAAGGGCTTTCCCGCCCTCAAACTGGCGATTAGCGAAGCGCTGGTGAGTAACCCCAATCCGCAGTCGATGCCCGTACATAACCAGATCCGTGGTGATGACCCGATGCGTCTGGTTGGGGAAAAGCTGATTAAAGAGAATGTCGCGGCCATGCATGCGACGCTCGATGTGAACACGGAAGAGAAACTGCTGGAGAGCGTGGCGATGCTACGTGCAGCACGGCGTATCATTTTGACCGGAATTGGCGCATCCGGCCTGGTGGCACGTAATTTTGGCTGGAAGCTAACCAAAATCGGTTATAACGCCATTGTCGAGCAGGATATGCACGCCCTGCTGGCGACTGTACAGGCGATGGATCCTGACGATCTGCTGCTGGCAATCTCCTATTCCGGTGAGCGTCGTGAAATCAACATGGCGACCGACGAAGCCCTGCGTGTCGGCGGTAAAATTCTGGCAATCACCGGCTTTACTCCGAATGCCCTGCAACAGCGGGCAACGCGCTGTTTATATACCATTGCCGAAGAGCAGGCTACGCGCAGTGCGGCTATCTCGTCCACCAGTGCGCAAATGATGCTGACCGATCTGCTGTTTATGGCGCTGGTGCAGCAGGATCTGGAACACGCACCCGAGCGCATTCGCCACAGCGAAGAACTGGTAAAGAAACTGGTTTGACGCGTATAATGCCCGCCCAGTTTGTGTTGTTTCTGAGAATTTCCTGATGGCGCTGTTAATTACCAAAAAATGCATCAATTGCGATATGTGCGAACCCGAATGCCCGAACCAGGCGATTTCGATGGGCGACAGCATTTATGAAATTAACAGCGACCGCTGCACCGAATGCATCGGTCACTATGAGACGCCGACCTGTCAGAAAGTGTGCCCGATCCCCAATACTATCCTGAAAGATCCGGCACACGTCGAGAGCGAAGAGCAGCTATGGGATAAGTTTGTCCTGATGCATCATGCGGACAAACTTTAACTTTCGATGATCACCGTTGCGCTTGCATAGTGGCGTTCATCCGCGATCGTCACGTGCATGTGGTTCACGCCCAGCTTCTCAGCCAGCTTTTGCGCCTCGCCCCATAAACGCAGGCGTGGCTTACCCAGCTCATCGTTAAACACTTCAAACTGGTTAAATGCCAGACCATTTCGAATACCCGTACCAAAGGCTTTGGCGGCCGCTTCTTTCACAGCAAAACGCTTGGCCAGAAAACGCACCGGCTGCTGATGCGCTTCCCAGATGGCCCATTCGTTATCGCTTAGCACACGCCTTGCCAGGCGATCGCCGCTACGGGCGATCACCGCTTCAATGCGGGCTATTTCAACGATATCCGTGCCTAAGCCCAGAATGGCCATTACTTGCGCGCTTCCAGCATCAGACGTTTCATCTCTGATACCGCCTCTTTCAGGCCACTCATCACTGCACGGCCAATAATCGCATGGCCGATATTCAGCTCATGCATTTCCGGCAGGGCGGCGATGGCCTTAACGTTGTGGTAGGTGAGGCCATGTCCAGCATTGACCTTCAGGCCCAGGCTTGCGGCATAAGTGGCTGCTTTAGCGATACGCTCCAGCTCTTTGGCCTGCTCAGCATCGCTTTCAGCATCAGCATAACAACCGGTATGAATTTCGATATACGGTGCGCCCGCATCGGCTGCCGCTTTGATCTGGGCGAAATCGGCGTCGATAAACAGAGAAACCAGGATGCCGGCATCAGCCAGACGTTTGCAGGCATCGCGCATTTTGTCGAGCTGCCCTGCAACATCCAGACCGCCTTCGGTCGTCACTTCCTGACGCTTTTCCGGTACCAGGCAGCAGAAATGGGGTTTAGTCTCGCAGGCAATCGCCAGCATCTCTTCCGTGACGGCCATCTCCAGATTCATACGGGTATCCAGCGTCTGACGCAGAATACGTACGTCGCGATCGGTGATATGGCGACGGTCTTCACGCAAATGAACGGTAATGCCGTCGGCGCCAGCCTGTTCGGCGATAAATGCCGCCTGAACCGGGTCAGGATAAGCCGTGCCGCGCGCATTACGCAGCGTGGCGATATGATCAATGTTGACGCCTAACAGTAATTCAGCCATGACAATCCTCGGTTTTCTTTTGGTTCTGTCTCTAACGTTTCGGCATAAACTGCCTGAATAATTCGCGGCTCTTTAAGGGCTTGCCGCCAAGATACGGCTTGAGGGCAATGCGGGTAAAGCGTTTTGCGGCGCGCAGTGTGTCCTGATCGGGAAACTCGCGCTCATACAGCGCCCGGAGATGACGACCGGTAAATGTGCTGTTATCGATTACGACGCTGGCAATAAAACCTTTTTCTTCCCGATAACGATAGGTCATCGTGTCCTCGACCTCGTCTCCGCTCCCCGCACAATGCAGAAAATCGACGCCATATCCCAGATGTCCCAGCAGAGCCAGTTCGAAACGACGCAGCGCAGGTTCGGGGGTACCGGTGGTACCCGCCAGCGCCTGAATACAGTGCAGATAATCGAAGAAAAGTTCAGAGAAGCGAGTCTCATGTTCAAGAACGCGCGAGATGAGTTCGTTGATATACAAACCGCTGTACAGCGTGATACCAGAAAGAGGAAGTGCCAGAGAGACGGCTTCGGCACTGCGCAGGGTTTTGACCTCCCCTCGCCCACCAAAACGAACCAGCAAGGGAGTGAAAGGCTGTAAGGCACCTTTCAGGTTAGAACGTTTGGAACGTGCGCCTTTCGCAACAAGGCGCACGCGGCCCGACTCTTCCGTGAAGACGTCCAGCATGAGGCTGGTTTCGCTCCAGGGACGACTATGCAGGACAAAGGCACGCTGCCATCCATCCATCATACTCGTCGTCTTGAGTTATTGGTCTTCGCCGTAACCGAGGCTGCGCAGAGCACGCTCATCATCGGCCCAGCCAGATTTCACTTTCACCCACAGTTCCAGGTGAACCGGGGCTTCGAACATCTCCTGCATGTCTTTGCGGGCTTCAATGCCGATGGTTTTGATCTTGGCACCTTTGTTGCCAATCACCATCTTCTTCTGCCCTTCACGCTCAACGAGGATCAGGCCATTGATATCGTAGCCGCCGCGTTCGTTGCTCTGGAAACGTTCGATTTCTACCGTCACGGAGTATGGCAGCTCAGCACCGAGGAAGCGCATCAGCTTTTCACGGATGATCTCAGAGGCCATAAAGCGCTGGGAGCGATCGGTAACGTACTCTTCCGGGAAGTGATGGATCGCTTCCGGCAGATGCTTACGCACGATGCCCGCGATGGTATCCACATTCAGACCGGTCTCGGCAGACAACGGTACGATATCGAGGAAATTCATCTGACTACCGAGCCACTGCAGATGCGGCAGCAGGTCAGCCTTCTCTTGTACGTTGTCCACTTTGTTGACCGCGAGGATGACCGGTGTTTTACCGTCACGCAGTTTATTCAGCACCATTTCGTCGTCCGGCGTCCAGCGGGTGCCTTCAACAACGAAAATGACCAGCTCAACGTCGCCAATCGAGCTGCTCGCCGCCTTGTTCATCAGGCGGTTAATGGCGCGCTTCTCTTCCATGTGCAGGCCCGGAGTATCGACATAAATCGCCTGATACGCGCCTTCTGTATGGATACCCACGATGCGATGACGCGTGGTCTGCGCCTTACGTGAGGTAATAGAAATCTTCTGCCCGAGCAGATTATTCAGCAGCGTAGATTTGCCGACGTTCGGACGTCCGACGATGGCAATAAATCCGCAATAGGTTTTTTCTTCGCTCATTCCAGCTCCAGCATTTTCAACGCCTGTTCGGCGGCAGCCTGTTCAGCCTTACGACGGCTAGAACCTGTGCCCACCACCGGTTCACTCAGGCCACTGACCTGGCAATGGATGGTAAATTCCTGATCGTGCGCTTCGCCACGCACCTGCACCACCAGATAGGATGGCAGCGGGAGATGACGACCCTGCAAATATTCCTGCAAACGCGTTTTCGGATCTTTTTGTTTATCGCCCGGACTGATTTCGTCCAGACGGGTCTGATACCAGTTCAGGATCAGTTTTTCTACGGTCTGGATATCGCTGTCCAGGAACACGCCACCGATTAATGCTTCGACCGTATCGGCAAGAATAGATTCACGACGGAAGCCGCCGCTTTTCAGTTCACCCGGCCCAAGACGCAGACATTCGCCCAGTTCAAATTCGCGCGCGATTTCCGCAAGGGTATTGCCCCGAACCAGCGTGGCACGCATGCGGCTCATATCACCTTCATCCACACGCGGGAAACGATGATAAAGCGCATTCGCAATCACGAAACTTAAAATAGAGTCGCCTAAAAATTCGAGGCGCTCATTATGTTTGCTGCTGGCACTGCGATGGGTTAATGCCTGTTGCAACAACTCCTGATGATGAAAAGTGTAGCCCAGCTTCCGTTGAAGCCGATTAATTACGATGGGGTTCATGCGATACCAATAAATGAATGCGACAAAAATGCAGCACACGAAACCGACCTGAGAAAACCAACGCGGTTTCGTGTGCCGTGGCACCCTTGCAGGGCCAACCTTAAACTTCGGGGGAATATTCTATACACAACGACAGGGGATGTCGTTAGTTCGAAGAGATTTATCGCTGAAATAATTCACGCAGCCGCTAATTAAAGCGGCTACGCGTTCATTTAATGAGAATTAATGGATTCCGCCAATACGATTCAGGCGTACGCCGGTCGGCCATTCACCTTCCTGCTTCTCAAAACTCATCCAGATTGCGGTCGCTTTGCCCACCAGATTCGCTTCAGGTACAAAGCCCCAGTAACGGCTGTCCGCAGAATTATCGCGGTTATCACCCATCATGAAGTAGTGTCCCGGAGGCACAATCCAGCTTGCCAGCTGCTGACCCGGTTGTTTGTAATACATACCCAGCTGATCCTGCGCAATCGGCACGGTCAGGATACGGTGCGTAACATCACCCAGCGTCTCTTTACGCTCAACCAGACGAATACCGTTCTCTTTGGTTTCACCTTTCGGTACCTGGAAGAACCCGCTGGTCGCCTCCCCGCCGTTACGACGGGCAAAGGTCTGGACAAAATCACTTGGCTCAACGTTTGAGTACGTGATTGGCAGCGCGTTCTCACACGCCGTACCGGAACTGCAGCCCGGCTGAACGGTAACTTCCTTCGCAACCGGATCGTAAGTGACCTTATCACCCGGCAGACCCACCGCACGCTTAATGTAGTCCAGGCGCGGATCTTCCGGATATTTGAACACCACGATGTCGCCACGTTTCGGATGACCCGTTTCGATCAGCGTTTTCTGGTAGATAGGATCTTTGATGCCGTAGGCAAACTTCTCTACCAGAATAAAATCACCAATCAGCAGCGTTGGCATCATTGAACCTGACGGGATCTGGAACGGTTCGTAAATAAACGAACGTACCACCAGCACAATCGCCAGCACCGGGAATACCGAGGCTCCTGTTTCCAGCCAGCCCGGTTTCGGGCCGACTTTCTTCAGCGTTTTCACATCCAGCTGATCGCCTGTGGCTGCCTGAGCGGCAGCCTGACGTTCACGGCGTTTTGGGGCGAAGATAAACTTATCCAGACACCACAACAGACCGGTCACCAGGGTAGCAATGACCAGGATCAGGGCAAACATGTTCGCCATGCCAACTCCTTAGGGTTATTTGCTGTCTTTACCAACATGAAGGATGGCAAGGAATGCTTCCTGCGGCAGCTCGACGTTACCGACCTGCTTCATACGCTTCTTACCTTCTTTCTGTTTCTGCAGCAGCTTTTTCTTACGGCTGACGTCACCGCCATAGCATTTAGCCAGAACGTTTTTACGCAGCTGTTTTACGGTGGAACGCGCGATAATGTGGTTGCCGATGGCAGCCTGAATCGCGATATCAAACTGCTGACGCGGGATCAGGTCTTTCATCTTCTCAACCAGCTCACGGCCACGATATGGCGCGTTGTCGTTGTGGGTGATCAGCGCCAGCGCGTCCACGCGCTCACCGTTGATCAGCACGTCCACACGGACCATGTTGGAGGCCTGGAAGCGTTTGAAGTTGTAATCCAGTGACGCATAGCCACGAGAGGTTGACTTCAGACGGTCGAAGAAGTCGAGTACCACTTCCGCCATTGGGATTTCATAGGTCAGCGCCACCTGGTTACCGTGGTAAACCATGTTGGTCTGCACACCACGCTTCTCGATACACAGCGTAATGACGTTACCCAGGAACTCCTGCGGCAGCAGCATGTGACACTCAGCGATTGGCTCGCGCAGCTCGTGAATGTTGTTCAGCGGCGGAAGCTTGGACGGGCTGTCGAGGTAGATAACCTCTTTCGAGGTGGTTTCAACTTCATAGACTACGGTCGGTGCAGTGGTGATCAGATCCAGATCGTATTCACGCTCCAGACGCTCCTGAATGATCTCCATGTGCAGCAGGCCGAGGAAGCCACAGCGGAAGCCGAAGCCCAGCGCCGTGGAGCTCTCTGGCTCGTAGAACAGTGAGGCATCGTTCAGGCTAAGCTTACCGAGTGCATCGCGGAAGTTTTCGTAGTCGTCAGAGCTAACCGGGAACAGACCCGCGTAAACCTGCGGTTTCACCTTTTTAAAACCTGGCAGTGCTTTATCTGCCGGGTTACGTGCCCCCGTCAGGGTATCGCCTACTGGCGCGCCAAGGATGTCTTTGATTGCGCAGACCAACCAACCTACCTCGCCGCACTTCAGCTCGGTACGGTCAACCTGTTTTGGCGTGAAGATGCCCAGACGATCGGCGTTGTAGACTTGCCCGGTACTCATTACCTTGATTTTGTCGCCTTTACGCATGGTGCCGTTTTTAATACGCACCAGGGAGACAACGCCAAGGTAGTTATCAAACCAGGAGTCGATGATCAGCGCCTGCAGCGGGCCATCCGGGTCACCTTCCGGAGCCGGAATATCACGAACCAGACGTTCCAGAACATCGGTCACGCCCACGCCCGTTTTAGCGGAGCAGCGTACCGCATCGGTCGCGTCGATGCCGACAATATCTTCAATCTCTTCCGCTACGCGCTCAGGATCGGCGGCTGGCAGGTCGATCTTATTCAGAACCGGCACAACTTCGAGATCCATTTCCATCGCGGTGTAGCAGTTTGCCAGGGTCTGGGCTTCTACGCCCTGCCCGGCATCCACCACCAGCAGCGCGCCTTCACAGGCTGCCAGCGAGCGTGATACTTCATAGGAGAAGTCAACGTGGCCTGGGGTGTCGATAAAGTTTAACTGATAGGTTTCACCATCAGCCGCTTTGTAATCCAGCGTGACGCTCTGCGCTTTAATGGTGATACCGCGTTCGCGTTCCAGGTCCATGGAGTCCAGAACCTGGGCTTCCATTTCACGATCAGACAGGCCACCGCAAATCTGGATAATACGGTCAGACAGCGTCGACTTACCGTGGTCAATGTGAGCAATGATCGAAAAGTTACGTATGTTCTTCATATAGTTAAATAATTATGCCTTACGAATTCCTGGAGGCCGCTGTTCTTAGCCTGACGTTTTTCAGTGCGAAAACGCAGCATTCTACACTACATCCTCGCTACCTGGAAATGCACTTAGAGACAGGTATAGCGTGAAGAAAGGACGTTTTCTGTTTTAGGACGTAAATAATGATAAAGCCCGATGGATCACCGGGCCTCAGAAGAGAGCGTTTCAACACGAAGCTGGTCTGGCGCCAGCCCAACGCTGAGAATGACAGGTTGCCACTCTTCGCGGGCAGCGAGCTTCGGAGAGAAACCTTTGGCCAACCAGAATCCTCCCACGCCACCTAATGCGGCACCGCACATGGCGGCTGCATCGGTGCCAAACAGCATCTGGAATATGCCGCCCATCACAAACAACCCTACCAGCGGGGAGAGATAAACCAGCATAGCCGAACTGAGCAGGCTACCTTCCGCAATACCCAGCTCGACCTTCTGTCCCGCCATCAACGGCTGTTCGCTTGGCACAGAAATCGTGTGCGACGTTTGTGGCCCGAGCTTATTCAGCACGCGACTGCCGCAGCCGGCTCTGGACGCGCAGCTATTACATGATGCTTTGACATCGCAGCTCACCAGCGCAATGCCGTTCTGCCACGATACAACCGTAGCCCACTCTTTAATCATTGTGCGGCCCTGAATTTTATGCTGTCAGAAATGCGTTTTGCCGTCTGCGGAGGTAACTCACCCACAATCGTGATCTCTGCGTTATCGCGTACCGTGGTGCTGACCGTACGACGTCCGGTACGAAGCATTTGTTCAGAACTGTTTGCCGTTGCGCGGTTAATATTCACCGAGAAGCTGAATAATCCATCGGAATAAAGACGCGATTCAACGGGAGTCTCAATGGTTGGCAACTGACGACGGCTGCTTGAAACTTCGCTAAACCCTTGTGGGATCCAGGAAGGCACCCAGTTGAAATTAACAGAGTCACCCGCCGGAACAGAAAGCAGTGGCGGCAGACTGGCTTTAGCCAGATTCTGCATGCTGTTTCCAACCTGATTGTTCACATTGAAGGAGATAACGCGGAACTGTTCCAGCGTTTCACCGTCACGGTCAAGCAGGTCTACACGCATCGGAAGTTTAGTTTCTGCGTCAATCCAGACGATATAGCTGTAGCGTGTTCCGTCCCGGGCAACAACGCGGATCACCTCACACAACCTGTCCGCAATGCGCGTACGCCCTACCGAAATAAAATCGTAGTAAGGGGCGAGCCGCTTGAAGTCGGTGTAAATAAGTGACGGCAGAGAATCAACGATATAGTCGCCATTCAGCGTGAATGGCTCCAGACCTGGTTCGAAATAACTGATTTCGTTACCACGCTGAACAACTTCCCGACGCGGGCCATCCATCTGTAAAAGCTGGGCGAGCGGCTGGTTATCAAGACGGGCATGGCGATAGCGTAACGACTCGACACCCTGCTTATTGATGCTGATAAATGCCAACTCATAATTGAGTGACTGGCTAGCCTGATTCATTTGCTGCAACAACGCCCCGGATGAAACATCAGCCGAGGCGTTGGCAGAGAAGAACAAGCTACCCGCCATCAGAGACATGGCGAACCAAAGTTGCTTCATTACTGCGATTGCGTTCCTAAAGTTTGGTTTCCGGGCACCTGCACAGCAGCTTGCTGTGTTTGTGCCTGCTCAAACTGAAGCTGTTCAGAGTGCAGACGACGCTGCAACTCATAATCCTGCAACATCGCATTAATGCGACGGCGCTGCTCCTGAACCTGCTGTTGCTGACCGCCGCTGGCGGAGGCATCAGCCGGTACACCCAGACTTACCGGGCTGGCTTTGCCCATCATCGGCAGTGTGTTAAACACTGGCGCTTCTGGCTGCTGATTAGTTTCAGACTGAGTATTATAGTGCTGGACGCCAACGATAACTGCAAGCGATACGCATGCAGCCACCCCCATTTGGGTGAGCTGGCTAGCCCACGGACGCACCTTTTGCCAGAACGGCATTTTCTGCCACTGGTGAGGTGCTGGTTGAGCTTCAGGAATCAGCGGAGTGGTCTGATGAACAGGCTCATTCTCAATGGCCGCCATCACGCGGGCTGAGATATCGAAATGGAGAACCTCGCCGGTGTCACCACGAAGAGTGTCACGGATGAGATGGTAACTCTCCCAGGTCTCTTGCATTTCGGGAGAATGAGACAGCTCGTTGAGCAGCTCACTATCCAGCGTTTCACCATCCATTAAAGCGGAAAGTTTTTCTTTCTGCATGCCTAATACCTTTTCCAGTATCCCGCTATCGTCAACGCCTGATAAGCGGTTGAACTTTATTATCAATAGCTTCTCGCGCACGGAAAATTCGTGAACGTACCGTACCGACCGGACAATCCATGATAGCGGCTATCTCTTCATAGCTCAGACCATCCAGCTCCCGTAACGTAATTGCCATGCGTAAATCTTCCGGGAGCGACTCGATCGTGCGAAAAACGATTTGTCTCAGTTCTTCTGACAACATTAAGTTCTCAGGGTTCGAAATTTCTTTCAATGCGCCGCCACTTTCGAAGTTTTCGGCGTCGATTGCGTCCACATCACTTGAAGGTGGACGACGTCCCTGAGCGACCAGATAATTCTTTGCCGTATTGACCGCAATACGGTACAGCCAGGTATAAAAAGCACTATCCCCCCGGAAAGAATCCAGCGCGCGATAGGCCTTGATAAAAGACTCTTGTACCACATCAGGTACATCACCTGACGGTACATAACGGGAAACCAGGCTCGCCACTTTATGCTGGTAGCGCACCACCAGTAAGTTAAAGGCTTTCTGATCTCCCTTCTGGACCCGTTCAACCAGGACCTGGTCCGTTAACTGCTCGCTCATCCGAGGTAATGTCTCCCCAAACCTAAATTCCACGCGTTATCGAAACGCCACTCTAAAATACCGCACTTTGAGCAAGCACCGAATTAGAGTGTCTGATCTTCAATAAGTTCCGTAACGCCTTTGTTTTTGTTCATCGCGCCGCAGACTGTTCATTTTCTCTCATTATAAGTCTGTTCACGATACGCACCACTTTCTGACAAGAAACATCTTTTTCCCGCCAGAAGAGTAACGCAACCCTGGCTTTATTTCACCACAAAATCTGACACTAACGATCTGCTTCGCAAAATAATTTCATTCATTTACCTCCTGTTTACGCCACCTTACGAGTTTAGTCATTGCAACAGACTTTAAAAAAAACGTGCGATATCTCGCATTCAGGTGCTATTCTGACCAAACACTGTTTAGTAAATTAAACAAAATCATGAACACAACACCTGAACTTCATTGTGATGTACTGATCATCGGCAGCGGTGCTGCCGGTCTCTCTCTGGCGCTGCGTCTGGCCGAGCATCAGAACGTTATTGTTCTGAGTAAAGGGCCGATAAGTGAAGGTTCCACATTTTATGCCCAGGGCGGTATTGCCGCTGTGTTTGACGAAACAGACAGCATTGCATCACATGTTGAAGATACGTTGATTGCCGGTGCCGGGATCGTGGATACGCACGCCGCAGAGTTTGTCGCCAGTAATGCCCGTCATTGCGTTCAATGGCTCATCGACCAGGGGGTATTATTTGATACCCAGGTTCAGCCCAATGGCGAAGAGAGCTATCACCTTACTCGTGAAGGCGGTCATAGTCACCGTCGCATCCTTCACGCCGCGGATGCCACGGGTAAAGAAGTTGAAACTACGCTGGTCAGTAAGGCTCTTAGTCATCCTAATATTCGGGTCCTTGAGCGGAGTAATGCCGTTGACCTGATTATTTCCGACAAAATTGGCCTGCCCGGCACGCGTCGCGTCGTGGGTGCCTGGGTCTGGAATCGTAATAAAGAGAAGGTTGAAACTTGTCAGGCGAAGGCTGTCGTACTGGCTACAGGCGGCGCCTCCAAGGTATATCAGTACACCACCAACCCGGACATAGCCTCCGGAGACGGTATTGCCATGGCCTGGCGCGCCGGTTGCCGCGTGGCGAACCTCGAATTTAACCAGTTTCACCCGACCGCATTGTTCCACCCTCAGGCACGCAACTTCCTGCTCACGGAAGCGCTGCGCGGAGAAGGTGCTTACCTGAAACGCCCTGACGGCTCACGCTTTATGCCGGACTTTGATACCAGAGGTGAACTCGCGCCACGTGACATCGTTGCCCGCGCCATCGACCATGAAATGAAACGTCTTGGCGTGGACTGCATGTATCTCGATATCAGCCATAAGCCCGCAGAGTTCATTCGCCAGCACTTCCCGATGATTTACGAAAAGCTGCTGAATCTGGGCATTGATTTAACCCGCGATCCGGTGCCCATTGTACCTGCCGCCCACTATACCTGTGGTGGCGTAATGGTTGACGACCATGGACGTACGGATGTAGATGGCCTGTATGCTATCGGAGAGGTCAGCTATACCGGACTTCACGGCGCGAACCGTATGGCCTCTAACTCACTGCTTGAATGCCTGGTGTACGGCTGGTCTGCAGCGGAAGACATCACGAAACGCATGCCGTACGCCCGCGAGACAGAGCACCTGCCTGCCTGGGATGAAAGCCGTGTGGATAACCCGGATGAGTTGGTGGTGATCCAACATAACTGGCATGAGCTACGACTGTTTATGTGGGACTACGTGGGGATTGTACGCACGACCAAACGACTTGAGCGCGCGTTGCGCCGCATCACCATGCTCCAACAGGAAATTGATGAGTATTATGCCAATTTCCGCGTATCGAATAATTTGCTGGAGCTGCGCAATCTGGTTCAGGTCGCTGAACTGATTGTACGCTGCGCGATGATGCGTAAAGAGAGCCGCGGGCTGCACTATACCCTGGATTACCCGGATCAGCTTGCTGAATCCGGCCCGTCGATACTCTCACCGCAGGTTCACATAAACAGATAAAATGCCTGGGTCAGAGCGGTGTAATCTTCGGAATAACGCTGGTCTGGCCCACGGATCACCATTCTGTCATTAAAGCATTCACCTTCTTTTGGTGATAGCGCCAGCAGTACGCGGTGCGGCAGCCGTCCTTCCGTATCCGAAATATCGGTACGCAAACGTAGCGTCCAGCCAATCTCCTGGGCGATGCCGATGAATGTATTGCCCGTACTCTCAGGTAGGACGACACAGAAAAAACCCTCTTCGGAGATGAGCTCTGCCGCACTGGTGAGTAGCGCTTTATGGTTGAGGGAGCCGGTGTAACGCGCCTGTTCGCGCTCCGGTGAACCGCACTCAACGCCGGGCTCATAGTAGGGAGGGTTACTGACGATGAGATCGTAACGTGCGGTTTGTTCAGGCGCCCAAGCCAGCACATCTGCGCATTCCACTTTCATCCGTTCTGCCCAGGGAGATTCGGCCGCATTTTCACGCGCCTGCTCTGCGGCCTGCGCATCCAGTTCAACCGCATCAATCGTGACATGCTCTTCTGTACGTTGCGCCAGCATCAACGCCACCAGCCCGCTGCCGGTACCGATATCAAGAATACGCTTAACACCTGCGACAGGTGCCCAGGCTCCCAGTAAAATACCGTCAGTGCCGACTTTCATAGCACAGCGATCGTGAGCAACAAAAAATTGTTTAAATGTAAAACCATCGCGGCGCAGCTGCGCTTTGAGTTGAGACATGTCAGGGCAACCTTCTAAGTGAAACTGGAGTAGCATAGGGGAAAGCGAAGTGACCGAAAAGCGATATCCATACAAACAGATGAAGATTACAGCCGTAACGTCTATAATCAGCGCCCCACACAGAGGTAGAACATGACTGTAACGACTTTTTCCGAACTTGAACTCGATGAAAGCCTGCTCAATGCACTTGAGAGCAAAGGCTTTACACGCCCGACCGCCATTCAGGCAGCGGCCATTCCGCCTGCGCTTGAGGGCCGCGATGTGCTCGGTTCTGCGCCAACCGGCACGGGGAAGACAGCAGCCTATTTGCTGCCTGTGTTGCAGCATCTGCTCGATTTTCCACGTAAAAAATCAGGCCCGCCGCGTATTTTAATCCTGACGCCTACGCGCGAGCTGGCCATGCAGGTGGCCGATCACGCGCGTGAACTCGCGGCAAATACTCATCTGGATATCGCCACCATCACCGGCGGCGTTGCGTATATGAACCACGCCGAAGTGTTCAGCGAAAACCAGGACATCGTCGTTGCGACGACGGGCCGCCTGCTGCAGTACATTAAAGAAGAGAACTTCGACTGCCGCGCGGTTGAAACGCTGATCCTCGACGAAGCCGACCGTATGCTGGACATGGGCTTCGCACAGGATATTGAGCATATTGCGGGTGAAACGCGCTGGCGTAACCAGACGATGCTGTTCTCTGCCACCCTCGAAGGGGAAGCGATTAAAGACTTCGCAGAGCGTCTGCTGGAAGATCCGGTGGAAGTGTCAGCGACGCCGTCCACCCGTGAGCGTAAGAAGATCCACCAGTGGTACTACCGCGCGGACAACCTTGAGCACAAGGTCGAATTGCTCAAACACCTGCTGAAGCAGGAAGATGCGCTGCGCACAATCGTGTTTGTGCGTAAGCGCGAGCGCGTGCACGAGCTGGCAGAAATGCTGCGTAACGCCGGGATCAACAACTGCTATCTTGAAGGCGAGATGGCACAGATCAAACGTACCGAAGGCATTAAGCGCCTGACCGATGGCCGCGTTAACGTGCTGGTTGCCACAGACGTTGCCGCTCGCGGGATCGACATCCCTGACGTCAGCCACGTCATTAACTTCGATATGCCACGCAGCGGCGATACCTATCTGCACCGTATTGGCCGTACCGGCCGCGCGGGCCGCAAAGGGATTGCTATCTCACTGGTCGAAGCTCATGACTACCTGCTGCTGCAGAAAATTGGCCGCTATGTTGACGAGCCGCTGAAAGCGCGCGTTATTGATGGCCTGCGCCCGACCACACGTGCGCCGAGTGAAAAAATGACGGGTAAACCGTCCAAGAAAGCGCTCGCGAAACGTGCTGAGAGAAAAGAGAAAGAAAAAGAGAAGCCACGCGTGAAGCAGCGTCACCGCGATACCAAAAACATTGGTAAGCGCCGTAAGCCAAGCGCTGCCGCGCAGGAAACGAAGACTGAAGAGTAATAAAAAGCCGGGGAAAATCCCCGGCTTTTTTTATTCTGCCCCCACGGCTGAAACTATTACAGGCTTTCAGTAAAGGTACGAGCGATAACGTCGCGCTGTTGTTCTGGGGTCAGAGAGTTGAAGCGTACTGCATAGCCAGACACGCGAATGGTCAGCTGTGGGTATTTTTCAGGGTGCTCAACCGCATCCATCAGCGTTTCGCGACGCAGCACGTTAACGTTCAGGTGCTGACCACCTTCCACACGTACTTCCGGTTTCACTTCCATTGGGATTTCACGGTATTCAATTTCGCCCAGCTTGCTGACTGGAACAATTTCATCTTCAGCAAAACCGGCTTTCGCGACGACACAACGTGCTTCGTTTTTCTCGCTGTCCAGCAGCCAGAAAGAGTTGAGCAGATCGTCATTTGCAGCTTTAGTAATCTGGATACCTGTAATCATGTGTTGCCTCCCTTAGGCTACATTAACTGATGTCGGCCTCTTCAGGCCAATTGGTAAAACCAATGTTTCTTGTGTGTATATATATCATTCGCACCCTGGTGATTTATTGATTTAAATCAACAAAAACACCAACCATATAAAGAGTGTGGTTTGAATTTATTGTTTTAGATCAATTTTATCGCCTTACCAATTCAATTTCGCCTGCATACTTTCAAAATAAATTGAGGGACTTACGGTCAATTTCTGCCTGTGATTTTGCGCCCATGTATTTAACAGGTAAGCTAGACGCAGATTGAGATTCGCAGGAGAGCGAGATGACGACACCTTTAACCTGGCACGACGTGCTGGCCGAAGAAAAACAGCAGCCCTATTTTATTAATACTCTCAGCACCGTCGCGACGGAGCGGCAGTCTGGCCAGACGATTTATCCGCCACAGAAAGATGTTTTCAACGCCTTTCGCTATACCGAATTGAGCGATGTCAAAGTCGTTATCCTCGGACAGGATCCTTACCATGGCCCAGGGCAGGCGCACGGGCTGGCGTTCTCTGTACGCCCGGGCGTGGCTATCCCCCCTTCTCTGCTCAACATGTATAAAGAGCTTGAGGGAACGCTGCCTGGGTTTACCCGCCCTACTCACGGTTACCTGGAAAGCTGGGCGCGCCAGGGCGTGCTGTTATTGAATACGGTGCTTACCGTACGGGCGGGTCAGGCGCACTCACACGCAAGTCTGGGCTGGGAAACGTTTACTGACAAAGTCATCAGCCTGATCAACGAGCATCGTGAAGGCGTGGTATTTTTACTCTGGGGTTCTCACGCGCAGAAGAAAGGGGCGATTATCGATCGTCAGCGTCATCACGTGTTGAAAGCGCCGCACCCGTCACCGCTGTCTGCACATCGCGGCTTCTTTGGCAGTAATCATTTTGTTCTGGCGAACGAATGGCTGGAAAAACGTGGCGAAACGCCAATTGACTGGATGCCTGTGTTACCGGCAGAAAGCGAGTAGTATTTAATGTGCCGGGTCTAACCCGGCACATTAAGAGGCTTATGCCTTATTCTGACGCCACCACTCGGCCAGCAGTACGCCGGTCGCAACGGATACGTTCAGACTTTCCACATTACCTGTTCCGTCGATAGAGACGCTCAGATCTGCACTGGAGAGCGCCGCGTCAGACAGACCATCGCGCTCCTGACCCAGCACCAGCACCATTTTACGCGGCAGCGTTGCTTTAAACAGCGGCGTACCAGCATGGCTCGAAGTCGTCACGATGGAATAGCCTGCTTTACGGAACTGCTCAATAGCATCCAGAACGCTATCACCGGTGATCGGCTGAACGTGCTCAGCACCACCTTCTGCAGTACGGATCGCCGCACCTGATTCCAGCAGTGCAGCATCCTGCAACAGCACGCCTTTCACGCCGAAGTGCGCGCAGCTACGCATCATCGCACCCAGGTTATGCGGGTTGCCCACATCTTCCAGCGCCAGAACACAGTCATCGGCCTCTGCCTGGCTGACCCATTGCTGAACGGTGGTGCCATTACGTTTTTTGATCAGGAAGCAAACACCACCGTGGTGTTCGGTACCGGACGCTTTGGTCAGCTCGGCATCATCTACCACGTGATAGGCTTTACGGTTCGCGGCCATCCAGCGCAGCGCTTCTTTAAAACGTGGAGTCACGCTCTGGATAAACCAGGCGCGGACGATGCACTCAGGACGGCTCTGGAACAGCGCCTGGCAGGCGTTCTCGCCATACACGCGAGTCTCTTCAGCCCGCTGACGGCGCAGCACTTCCGGGTCGATAAAGCTTTTACCGCTGATACCACCGTGATCGGCTTTTTCCGGCGTCTCATCGCCAGGCGCGCGCGAAACGGTACGCCATGGGGAGGCGTTATCACGTGAGAAGTCATCGCGTGGACGGTCATCGCGTTTGCGGTCATCGCGTTTGCGATCGTCACGCTTACGGTCATCACGTTTGCGGTCATCACCGCGGTTATTTCTGTCATCGCGGGCGGGGCGACGGCCACCGTCTGCACGAGAAGACGCCGGACGCCCGCCACCTTTTCCGGTACGCGGATTTTGGGTGCGTTTATCAGAGTCATCATCACTGCGGACATACATCACTTTGACCTTGCCGCTTTTGTTTTTCATTTCGTCGTTCATGCTTTTCTCCACCAGCGCTGCGCGAAGCGCGCAGATTACCCGATGTGCCAGCGCATAGCCATAATTTCGTACAAAAGCCTGTGACTATTGTTCTCATTGAATAAAACGCATTGTTGTTTCAAACAGGCTCATTGATAATATGTAACATATTAGAAACATTATCGGCGTTTGCCGCTGTTCCACGGCTCTATCAGAGGTTAGTTATGAATACCGTATGTGCCAACTGTCAGGCTCTCAATCGCATTCCGGACGATCGGATTGAAGATGGTGCGAAATGCGGGCGTTGTGGTCATGAATTGTTTGATGGCGATGTCATTAACGCAACGGGTGCTACGCTGGACAAACTCCTCAAGGATGATCTTCCCGTAGTGGTCGACTTCTGGGCGCCATGGTGCGGCCCATGCCGTAGCTTCGCGCCGATCTTCGAAGATGTGGCAGAAGAGCGCAACGGGAAAATGCGGTTCGTTAAGGTCAATACCGAAGCGGAACCCGAACTGAGCGCACGTTTTCGTATTCGCAGCATCCCGACCATTATGATTTTCAAAAAGGGTGAAGTGATCGATATGCTCAACGGTGCGGTTCCAAAAGCACCTTTTGAAAGCTGGTTAAACGAGTCGCTGTAACATTCATGGGGCACATCTTGTGCCCCGTTCCCGCCTCTGCGAAAATAGGGTTTTTCCTGCATTTCGCCCATGACTGATAACGCTGTCCTTCAATTACGTGCCGAACGCCTTGCTCGCTCAACGCGTCCCTTTCTTGCCCGTGGCAATCGAATCCGTCGTTGCCAGCGATGCCTGCTGCCACTAAAGGTTTGCCTGTGCGAGACGCTGGCCCCGAGTACAGCGGAGAGTCGTTTTTGTCTGGTGATGTTCGATACCGAGCCGATGAAACCCAGTAATACGGGTCGCCTGATTGCCGACATTCTGCCTGATACCACTGCGTTTCAGTGGTCGCGCACGGAGCCACCACAGGCCCTGCTCGACGCAGTGACAAACCCGGACTATCAGCCCATGGTCGTTTTCCCGGCCTCTTATGCAGGGGCCGATCGTCAGGTGCTTTCGGCTCCCCCATCCGGTAAACCGCCCCTGTTTATTATGCTGGATGGCACCTGGACCGAAGCACGAAAAATGTTTCGTAAAAGTCCTTATCTTGACGCACTGCCGGTGATTTCTGTCGATCTTTCCCGGGTCTCCGCCTACCGCCTGCGTGAAGCGCATGCCGACGGGCAATACTGCACTGCCGAAGTGGCCATTGCGCTTCTGGATTTAGCAGGCGATACCGTAGCGGCAGGCGCCCTGGGCAACCATTTCTCCCGCTTTCGCGAGCGCTATCTGGCGGGAAAAACCGTTCATAAGGGCAGTGTCACAGCACTCGATCCAGAAAGCGTTTAAAATCTTCAGGTCGCTTGCATTCACAGGAGGCCTGCATGAGCCAGAGAGGGTTAGAAGCGCTATTACGTCCTAAATCCATTGCCGTTATCGGCGCCTCAATGAAACCGGATCGTGCAGGCTATCTGATGATGCGCAACCTGCTAGCCGGAGGGTTTAATGGCCCTGTTATGCCCGTTACGCCTGCCTACAAGGCCGTTCAGGGGGTACTTGCCTGGCCAGATGTACAGAGCCTGCCTTTCGTACCCGATCTTGCCGTACTGTGTACCAATGCGAAACGAAATCCGGAACTGCTGGAATCACTCGGTAAAAAAGGGTGTAAAACCTGCATTATTCTCTCGTCTCCACCGGAACAACAGCCCGAGCTGCTGGCATGCGCCAGTCGTTATCAAATGCGCATCCTTGGGCCGAACAGTCTTGGCCTGCTCGCCCCCTGGCAGGGTCTGAATGCCAGTTTCTCTCCTGTACCAATCCGTAAAGGCAAACTCGCGTTTATTTCGCAATCGGCGGCGGTATCGAACACCATCCTCGACTGGGCTCAGCAGCGTGAAATGGGATTCTCCTACTTCATTGCCCTGGGTGACAGCCTGGATATTGACGTTGATGAGCTCCTTGATTTTCTGGCTCGCGACAGTAAAACCAGCGCAATCCTGCTTTACCTCGAGCACCTCAGCGATGCCCGTCGTTTTGTATCGGCTTCACGAAGCGCCTCGCGCAATAAACCGATCCTGGTGATCAAAAGTGGGCGTAGCCCTGCAGCCCAGCGACTTCTGCAGTCGCATTCCGGTATGGATCCTGCATGGGACGCCGCCATTCAGCGTGCGGGTTTGCTGCGGGTACAGGATACACACGAGCTTTTTTCCGCCGTCGAGACGCTAAGCCATATGCGCCCATTGCGCGGTGAGAAGTTAATGATTGTCAGTAACGGTGCCGCCCCTGCCGCACTCGCGCTGGATGAACTGTGGCGGCGCTTCGGTAAGCTGGCAACGCTGGGTGAAGAGACACTGCAACGTCTGAGAGAAGCTCTCCCGACAAGTGTGACGCCAGACAACCCGCTTGACTTACGCGATGACGCCAGCAGCGATCGCTATATCAAGGCCATCTCGATTTTGCTGGATAGCCAGGATTTCGACGCACTGATGATTATCCACTCCCCCAGCGCGGCCGCTCCAGGTAGTGGAAGTGCGCGGGCACTCATTGATACCGTGCGCAATCATCCACGTGGAAAATATGTCACTTTGCTGACCAACTGGTGCGGTGAGTTTTCTTCGCAGGAGGCGCGACGCTTGTTCAGTGAAGCCGGGCTGCCAACCTACCGTACTCCGGAAGGCACTATCACTGCATTTATGCATATGGTCGAGTATCGCCGTAACCAGAAGCAGTTACGCGAAACCCCGGCGTTGCCCGGTAATTTGACGGCGAACACCGTCGACGTTCACCGTCTTTTACAACAGGCTATCGAAGAGGGTGCGATGTCACTTGATACGCATGAAGTTCAGCCCATTCTCGGCAGTTACGGAATGCAAACCCTACCCACCTGGATTGCCAGCGACAGCGCTGAGGCTGTGCATATTGCCGAACAAATTGGCTACCCGGTTGCCCTTAAGTTGCGTTCACCGGATATCCCACATAAGTCTGATATTCAGGGGGTGATGTTATACCTGCGTACGGCAACGGAGGTTCAGCAAGCAGCAGATGCCATTTTTGATCGGGTCAAAATGGCCTGGCCGCAGGCAAGGATCCACGGGTTGCTGGTGCAAAGCATGGCTAACCGCGCAGGTGCTCAGGAGCTGCGGGTGGTGGTTGAACATGATCCCGTGTTTGGCCCGCTCATTATGCTGGGAGAAGGCGGCGTTGAGTGGCGGCCTGAAGAACAAGCCGTTGTAGCGTTACCGCCGCTGAACATGAATCTGGCGCGTTATTTGATCATCCAGGCGATTAAAAGCAAAAAGATCCGCGGCCGGAGCGCGCTGCGTCCACTTGATATTGCCGGGCTAAGTCAGTTCCTGGTGCAGGTATCTAACCTGATTGTGGATTGTGCCGAGATCCAGCGGCTGGATATCCACCCCCTTCTCGCCTCCGGTAATGAATTTACGGCGCTGGACGTGACGCTGGATATCGCGCCCTTTGAAGGCGACAGAGAGAGCCGTCTGGCGATCCGTCCTTACCCGCTGCAACTGGAAGAGTGGGTAGAGATGAAGAATGGGGAACGCGCCTTATTCCGCCCTATTCTGCCGGAAGATGAACCTCAGCTGCGGGCCTTTATCTCTCAGGTCACGAAAGAGGATCTTTACTATCGCTATTTTAGTGAAATCAACGAATTTACCCACGATGATTTAGCCAATATGACCCAGATCGACTACGATCGAGAAATGGCTTTTGTCGCCGTCCGTCGTTCCGATAAAGGCGATGAGATCCTTGGCGTGACGCGTGCTATTTCTGACCCGGATAATGTTGATGCGGAGTTTGCCGTGCTGGTGCGCTCCGATCTAAAAGGCCTGGGTCTGGGGAGACGACTGCTGGAAAAACTCATCAGTTATACGCGAGATCACGGATTGTTACGCCTGAATGGCATTACTATGCCTAACAATCGCGGTATGGTGACCCTGGCGCGAAAACTTGGATTTGATGTTGATATTCAACTGGACGAAGGTATTGTTGCCTTGTCCCTCAACCTGACATCAGCAGATAAACACGAGTAAGCTACTGGAAATGTTACCCACTTTGGACGGGACTGGTGGTATCATTGTCCGCTTATGTTGTTTGCATGGTACAGACAACCCTTCAATGAACAGAGAAGAAACGCACTGTGATGTTGTCAAAATTTAAGCGTAATAAACATCAACAACACCTTGCTCAACTACCGAAGATTTCTCAGTCAGTTGATGATGTAGAGTTCTTTTACGCTCCCGCTCATTTTCGGGAGACGCTTCTTGAAAAGATTGCCAGCGCCACGCGACGCATTTGCATTGTGGCACTGTATCTGGAACAAGACGAAGGCGGGCGCGGGATCCTGAACGCGCTCTATGAAGCCAAACGTCAACGTCCTGAACTCGATGTTCGCGTGCTGGTTGACTGGCATCGCGCTCAGCGCGGTCGTATTGGCGCTGCCGCTTCAAACACCAATGCTGACTGGTATTGCCGCATGGCGCAGGAGAATCCTGGCGTCGATGTTCCTGTTTATGGCGTACCTGTTAATACTCGTGAAGCGCTCGGCGTCCTTCATTTCAAGGGTTTCATCATTGATGACAGCGTACTTTACAGTGGTGCTAGCCTGAATGATGTTTACCTCCATCAGCTCGATAAGTATCGCTACGACCGCTACCATCTGATTCGTAATCCTCAGATGGCCGATATCATGTTTAATTGGGTTGATAAAAATCTGGTTCATGGCCGTGGTGTAAATCGCCTTGACGATCCAGAGCGCCCTAAAAGCCCGGAAATCAAAAATGATGTTCGTGCATTCCGCCAGGAACTGCGCGATGCGGTCTATCATTTCCAGGGCGATGCAAACAACGAAGAGTTATCCGTTACCCCGCTGGTAGGGCTCGGCAAATCAAGCCTGCTAAATAAAACGATCTTCCATCTGATGCCTTGTGCAGAGCAGAAACTCACCATCTGTACACCGTACTTCAACCTTCCTGCCGTGCTGGTGCGTAATATCATTCAGCTGCTGCGCGATGGTAAAAAAGTGGAAATCATCGTTGGGGATAAAACGGCTAACGACTTCTTTATTCCTGAAGATCAGCCGTTCAAAATTATCGGTGCGCTACCTTACCTCTATGAGATTAACCTGCGCCGTTTCCTGAGTCGTTTACAGTATTACGTAAACACTGACCAGCTGGTTGTACGTCTGTGGAAAGATGATGACAACACTTACCATCTCAAAGGTATGTGGGTCGACGATGAGTGGATGCTACTGACCGGTAACAACCTGAACCCGCGCGCGTGGCGACTGGATCTGGAAAACGCTATCCTGATCCATGACCCACAACATGAGTTAGCCGCAAAACGTGAGCGTGAGCTGGAGCTGATTCGCACACATACCACTGTGGTTAATCATTATCGCGAATTGCAGAGCATTGCCGATTATCCGGTGAAGGTCCGCAAGCTTATCCGCCGTTTACGTCGTATCCGTATCGACCGACTTATCAGCCGTATTCTGTAATGCCACAGCCCTGTCTTCGACGGGGCTTTTTTATGGAGTTCTTGATGCGCATCCCTCTCCTGCTAACTACTCTCGCCCTCACCGGCTGTAGCCATATGGCAAACGATAGCTGGTCCGGTCAGGATAAAGCCCAACATTTTCTCGCTTCCGCGATGTTGTCCGCAGCCGGTAATGAATATGCTCAGCATCAGGGATACAGCCGGGATCGTAGCGCGGCGATAGGGTTGATGTTCTCTGTCGGTCTTGGGGCATCTAAAGAATTGTGGGATAGCCGCCCCGCAGGGAGCGGCTGGAGCTGGAAAGATTTTGCCTGGGATGTCGCCGGCGCAACGACTGGCTATGCTGTGTGGCAAATGGCGCACTATTAAAGCCGGATGCCTTTCCCTTTGCGATGAAGCATCAGGGATACGATAAATGCCAGCGCCCCCATTGCAGTGACGTACCAGAAGAATGTCGTTTCACTTCCCCATGATTTAAGAGACAACGCAACATACTCCGCCGACCCGCCAAACAACGCATTGGCTACCGCATAAGAGAGCCCGACTCCTAAAGCACGTACCTGCGCCGGGAACATTTCGGCTTTCAGTATCCCACTGATCGAGGTATAGAAACTGACAATCACCATCGCCAGCATAACCAGCGCAAATGCTGCATACGGCGAAGTCACATGCTGAAGAGCAGTCAGAATAGGTACGGTACATAACGCCGACAGCCCGCCAAAAATCAGCATCGACGTCCGTCGGCCAATTTTATCCGAGAGCGCACCGATAATGGGTTGTATGAGCATAAAGACAAACAGCGCCACGGTCATGACGACACTGGCGACATTTGCGTGCATTCCGGTAGTGTTCACCAGGTACTTTTGCATATAGGTGGTGAAAGTATAGAAACTGAGAGAGCCACCGGCAGTGAAGCCCAGCACCATCAGGAAAGCTTTGCGGTTACGCCATAACCCTTTGAAGGTTCCCGCCTCCTTCAGCGTTCTGACCTCTTTCTGAGAGGTTTCATCCAACTGACGGCGTAGCCAAAGTGCGACGATCGCCAGTACTGCGCCCATTGCGAAAGGAATTCGCCATCCCCAGGCGTGGAGTTGTTCGTCCGTCAGAATCTGCTGCAGGATAACCACCACAAGAATGGCCAGCAACTGACCGCCAATAAGCGTGACATACTGGAAGGAGGCGTAAAAACCTTTACGACCTTCCAGAGCAATCTCACTCATGTAGGTCGCACTCGTGCCGTATTCGCCCCCCACCGATAACCCCTGGAATAAACGGGCCAGCAAAAGTAGCGCGGGAGCCCAGGTTCCAATGGATTCATATCCTGGCAGGCAGGCGATCACCAGAGAGCCAAAGCACATCATACAAACCGAGATCAGCATAGAAGCCTTACGCCCGCGACGATCCGCAATACGGCCGAACAACCAGCCCCCGATCGGTCGCATCAGGAATCCTGCAGCAAATACCCCTGCTGTTTGTAGAAGTTGCGTTGTGGTGTTGCCGGAGGGAAAGAAAATATGTGCGAAGTAGAGTGAACAGAATGAGTAGACGTAAAAGTCGAACCATTCAACCAGATTCCCTGAAGAGGCGCTGACGATTGCCCATACCCTTCTTCGGGTATCACTGTTAGCCAGCGTCCCGTTTGATGTAATGCTTTCTGTCATTGTGATTATGCTCCTGCCATAAACTGCGGCGTATTGAGTCAGTACACTCAATTACCTCGTAAATGAAATGTTATAATTTTGTTATAATTAACATTGAGACAACGATCACACATTCCATTAGCAGGGTAAGGGATTAAGAGAAAGGCCAAGCTGGGAAAAGACAAAGAAAAAAACCCCGCACCTTACGGTACGGGGTTCTTCCTGATTGATGCCTGGCAGTTCCCTACTCTCACATGGGGAGACCCCACACTACCATCGGCGCTACGGCGTTTCACTTCTGAGTTCGGCATGGGGTCAGGTGGGACCACCGCGCTAAAGCCGCCAGGCAAATTCTGTTAAATCTGTATCAGGCTGAAATTTGATTGTCTGTCTCTTCGCCGAAACACCTTCGGCGTTGTAAGGTTAAGCCTCACGGTTCATTAGTATCGGTTAGCTCAACGCATCGCTGCGCTTACACACCCGACCTATCAACGTCGTAGTCTTCAACGTTCCTTCAGGACTCTCAAGGAGTCAGGGAGAACTCATCTCGGGGCAAGTTTCGTGCTTAGATGCTTTCAGCACTTATCTCTTCCGCATTTAGCTACCGGGCAATGCCATTGGCATGACAACCCGAACACCAGTGATGCGTCCACTCCGGTCTCTCGTACTAGGAGCAGCCCCCCTCAATTCTCCAGCGCCCACGGCAGATAGGGACCGAACTGTCTCACGACGTTCTAAACCCAGCTCGCGTACCACTTTAAATGGCGAACAGCCATACCCTTGGGACCTACTTCAGCCCCAGGATGTGATGAGCCGACATCGAGGTGCCAAACACCGCCGTCGATATGAACTCTTGGGCGGTATCAGCCTGTTATCCCCGGAGTACCTTTTATCCGTTGAGCGATGGCCCTTCCATTCAGAACCACCGGATCACTATGACCTGCTTTCGCACCTGCTCGAGCCGTCACTCTCGCAGTCAAGCTAGCTTATGCCATTGCACTAACCTCCTGATGTCCGACCAGGATTAGCTAACCTTCGTGCTCCTCCGTTACTCTTTGGGAGGAGACCGCCCCAGTCAAACTACCCACCAGACACTGTCCGCAACCCGGATTACGGGTCTACGTTAGAACACCAGCCATTAAAGGGTGGTATTTCAAGGGCGGCTCCACGCAGACTGGCGTCCACGCTTCAAAGCCTCCCACCTATCCTACACATCAAGGACCAGTGTTCAGTGTCAAGCTATAGTAAAGGTTCACGGGGTCTTTCCGTCTTGCCGCGGGTACACTGCATCTTCACAGCGAGTTCAATTTCACTGAGTCTCGGGTGGAGACAGCCTGGCCATCATTACGCCATTCGTGCAGGTCGGAACTTACCCGACAAGGAATTTCGCTACCTTAGGACCGTTATAGTTACGGCCGCCGTTTACCGGGGCTTCGATCAAGAGCTTCGCGTTACCGCTAACCCCATCAATTAACCTTCCGGCACCGGGCAGGCGTCACACCGTATACGTCCACTTTCGTGTTTGCACAGTGCTGTGTTTTTAATAAACAGTTGCAGCCAGCTGGTATCTTCGACTGATTTCAGCTCCACCCGCAGGGGCTTCACCTACATATCAGCGTGCCTTCTCCCGAAGTTACGGCACCATTTTTGCCTAGTTCCTTCACCCGAGTTCTCTCAAGCGCCTTGGTATTCTCTACCTGACCACCTGTGTCGGTTTGGGGTACGATTTGATGTTACCTGATGCTTAGAGGCTTTTCCTGGAAGCAGGGCATTTGTTACTTCAGCACCGTAGTGCCTCGTCATCACACCTCAGCGTTAATAAGGTACCGGATTTACCTGGAACCTCCGCCTACATGCTTAAACCGGGACAACCGTCGCCCGGCTAACATAGCCTTCTCCGTCCCCCTTCGCAGTAACACCAAGTACAGGAATATTAACCTGTTTCCCATCGACTACGCCTTTCGGCCTCGCCTTAGGGGTCGACTCACCCTGCCCCGATTAACGTTGGACAGGAACCCTTGGTCTTCCGGCGTGCGGGCTTTTCACCCGCATTATCGTTACTTATGTCAGCATTCGCACTTCTGATACCTCCAGCATCCCTCACAGGACACCTTCAACGGCTTACAGAACGCTCCCCTACCCAACAACACATAGTGTCGCTGCCGCAGCTTCGGTGCATGGTTTAGCCCCGTTACATCTTCCGCGCAGGCCGACTCGACCAGTGAGCTATTACGCTTTCTTTAAATGATGGCTGCTTCTAAGCCAACATCCTGGCTGTCTGTGCCTTCCCACATCGTTTCCCACTTAACCATGACTTTGGGACCTTAGCTGGCGGTCTGGGTTGTTTCCCTCTTCACGACGGACGTTAGCACCCGCCGTGTGTCTCCCGTGATAACATTCTTCGGTATTCGTAGTTTGCATCGGGTTGGTAAGCCGGGATGGCCCCCTAGCCGAAACAGTGCTCTACCCCCGAAGATGAGTTCACGAGGCGCTACCTAAATAGCTTTCGGGGAGAACCAGCTATCTCCCGGTTTGATTGGCCTTTCACCCCCAGCCACAAGTCATCCGCTAATTTTTCAACATTAGTCGGTTCGGTCCTCCAGTTAGTGTTACCCAACCTTCAACCTGCCCATGGCTAGATCACCGGGTTTCGGGTCTATACCCTGCAACTTAACGCCCAGTTAAGACTCGGTTTCCCTTCGGCTCCCCTATACGGTTAACCTTGCTACAGAATATAAGTCGCTGACCCATTATACAAAAGGTACGCAGTCACACCACGAAGGTGCTCCCACTGCTTGTACGTACACGGTTTCAGGTTCTTTTTCACTCCCCTCGCCGGGGTTCTTTTCGCCTTTCCCTCACGGTACTGGTTCACTATCGGTCAGTCAGGAGTATTTAGCCTTGGAGGATGGTCCCCCCATATTCAGACAGGATACCACGTGTCCCGCCCTACTCTTCGAGTTCACAGCCTGTGCATTTTCGTGTACGGGACTATCACCCTGTACCGTCGGACTTTCCAGACCGTTCCACTAACACACAAGCTGATTCAGACTCTGGGCTGCTCCCCGTTCGCTCGCCGCTACTGGGGGAATCTCGGTTGATTTCTTTTCCTCGGGGTACTTAGATGTTTCAGTTCCCCCGGTTCGCCTCGTTAACCTATGTATTCAGTTAACGATAGTGTGACGAATCACACTGGGTTTCCCCATTCGGACATCGCCGGGTCAAAGGTTCATATCACCTCGCCGGCGCTTTTCGCAGATTAGCACGTCCTTCATCGCCTCTGACTGCCAGGGCATCCACCGTGTACGCTTAGTCGCTTAACCTCACAACCCGAAGATGTTTCTTTCGATTCATCATCGACTTGCGAAAATTTGAGACTCGAACACACATTAACTGTGTGTCGTTTCAATTTTCAGCTTGATCCAGATTTTTAAAGAGCAAATATCTCAAACATGACTCGCAAGTCAGTTTTGAGATATGACGGCAGGTGACTTTCACTCACGAACCAGCAAGTGGCGTCCCCTAGGGGATTCGAACCCCTGTTACCGCCGTGAAAGGGCGGTGTCCTGGGCCTCTAGACGAAGGGGACGTATAAGTCTCAATCGCAAGACGCCTTGCTATTTACTTTTCATCAGACAATCTGTGTGAGCACTGCAAAGGCAGGTTCTTTAAGGTAAGGAGGTGATCCAACCGCAGGTTCCCCTACGGTTACCTTGTTACGACTTCACCCCAGTCATGAATCACAAAGTGGTAAGCGCCCCCGAAGGTTAAGCTACCTACTTCTTTTGCAACCCACTCCCATGGTGTGACGGGCGGTGTGTACAAGGCCCGGGAACGTATTCACCGTAGCATTCTGATCTACGATTACTAGCGATTCCGACTTCATGGAGTCGAGTTGCAGACTCAATCCGGACTACGACGCACTTTATGAGGTCCGCTTGCTCTCGCGAGGTCGCTTCTCTTTGTATGCGCCATTGTAGCACGTGTGTAGCCCTACTCGTAAGGGCCATGATGACTTGACGTCATCCCCACCTTCCTCCAGTTTATCACTGGCAGTCTCCTTTGAGTTCCCGGCCGGACCGCTGGCAACAAAGGATAAGGGTTGCGCTCGTTGCGGGACTTAACCCAACATTTCACAACACGAGCTGACGACAGCCATGCAGCACCTGTCTCAGAGTTCCCGAAGGCACCAAAGCATCTCTGCTAAGTTCTCTGGATGTCAAGAGTAGGTAAGGTTCTTCGCGTTGCATCGAATTAAACCACATGCTCCACCGCTTGTGCGGGCCCCCGTCAATTCATTTGAGTTTTAACCTTGCGGCCGTACTCCCCAGGCGGTCGACTTAACGCGTTAGCTCCGGAAGCCACGCCTCAAGGGCACAACCTCCAAGTCGACATCGTTTACGGCGTGGACTACCAGGGTATCTAATCCTGTTTGCTCCCCACGCTTTCGCACCTGAGCGTCAGTCTTTGTCCAGGGGCCGCCTTCGCCACCGGTATTCCTCCAGATCTCTACGCATTTCACCGCTACACCTGAATTCTACCCCCTACAAGACTCTAGCCTGCCAGTTTCGAATGCAGTTCCCAGGTTGAGCCCGGGGATTTCACATCCGACTTGACAGACCGCCTGCGTGCGCTTACGCCCAGTAATTCCGATTAACGCTTGCACCCTCCGTATTACCGCGGCTGCTGGCACGGAGTTAGCCGGTGCTTCTTCTGCGGGTAACGTCAATTGCTGAGGTTATTAACCTCAGCACCTTCCTCCCCGCTGAAAGTACTTTACAACCCGAAGGCCTTCTTCATACACGCGGCATGGCTGCATCAGGCTTGCGCCCATTGTGCAATATTCCCCACTGCTGCCTCCCGTAGGAGTCTGGACCGTGTCTCAGTTCCAGTGTGGCTGGTCATCCTCTCAGACCAGCTAGGGATCGTCGCCTAGGTGAGCCGTTACCCCACCTACTAGCTAATCCCATCTGGGCACATCTAATGGCAAGAGGCCCGAAGGTCCCCCTCTTTGGTCTTGCGACGTTATGCGGTATTAGCTACCGTTTCCAGTAGTTATCCCCCTCCATCAGGCAGTTTCCCAGACATTACTCACCCGTCCGCCGCTCGTCACCCGAGAGCAAGCTCTCTGTGCTACCGCTCGACTTGCATGTGTTAGGCCTGCCGCCAGCGTTCAATCTGAGCCATGATCAAACTCTTCAATTTAAAAGTTTGATGCTCAATGAATTAAACTTCGTAATGAATTACGTGTTCACTCGTTGAGACTTGGTATTCATTTAGTGTCCGAAGACATTAAGAATCCATGTCACTTTGAGTGCCCACACAGATTGTCTGATAAATTGTTAAAGAGCAGTGCCGCTTCGCTTTCGCTGCGGCGCGGGGTGTGCATATTACGCCTTCCCGCTACAGAGTCAAGCGTTTATTTTGCTTTTCTCTGCTGACCCGGCGGCGTGTGTGCCGTTGTTCCGTGTCAGTGGAGGCGCATTATAGGGAGTTATTCCGAAGCCGCAAGGATAAAGTGAAAATTATTTTCCAACCGCTCACTTTCCAGGCGAATCACATTCCAGACCTCAATTTTCGCCTGGTTTTTAAACAAAAACGAGCCGCAAGCGGCTCGTTTTTTGGTTTTGTGACTTACTGCACTGCCACAATGCGATCGTCGTTGGCTTCCAGACGGATAACTTTGCCTGGAATTAACTCTCCGGAGAGGATCTGCTGCGCCAGCGGATTTTCGATCTGCTGTTGGATAGCACGTTTTAATGGACGCGCACCGTACACCGGATCGTAACCATTTTCGCTCAGCAGCTTCAGTGCCTCGTCGGAGATGTGAATTTCATATCCACGCTCTTCCAGACGTTTGTACAGACGCTGCAACTGGATCTGCGCAATCGACGCAATGTGTTTCTCACCCAGAGGATGGAATACCACCACTTCATCAATACGGTTGATGAACTCAGGACGGAAGTTATGGCTCACGACACCGAGCACCAGATCCTTCATATGGCTATAGTCCAGCTCACCGAAACGTTCCTGAATCAAATCGGAACCCAGGTTCGAGGTCATGATGACAACCGTATTACGGAAGTCGACTGTTCTCCCCTGCCCATCGGTCAGACGACCATCATCCAGCACCTGAAGCAGAATGTTGAAGACATCTGGATGCGCTTTCTCTACCTCGTCCAGCAGAATGACGGAATAAGGACGACGACGCACCGCTTCTGTCAGATAACCACCTTCTTCATAACCCACGTATCCCGGAGGTGCCCCGACCAGACGCGAAACAGAGTGCTTCTCCATAAACTCGGACATGTCGATACGCACCATCGCATCATCGCTGTCGAACATAAAGTTAGCCAGCGCTTTACACAGCTCGGTTTTACCGATACCGGTTGGCCCCAGGAACAGGAACGAGCCAATTGGGCGATTCGGATCGGACAGCCCTGCACGGCTACGACGAATAGCGTTGGAAACCGCTTCAACCGCCTCGTTCTGACCAATTACCCGGTTATGTAAATCCTGCTCCATACGCAGCAGTTTTTCACGCTCACCTTCCAGCATGCGCGCCACTGGGATACCGGTCCAGCGCGCCAGCACTTCGGCAATTTCCGCATCCGTCACTTTATTACGCAACAGACGCATCGTTTTGCCTTCGGACTGCGTAGCAATCTCAAGCTGTTTTTCCAGCTCAGGTATTTTGCCGTACTGGAGCTCTGACATTCGCGCCAGATCGCCCACACGGCGTGCCTGCTCAATGGCAATTTTTGCCTGTTCGAGTTCCGCCTTTATGGTCTGAGTGCCGGAAAGGGATGCTTTCTCGGCTTTCCACTCTTCTTCCAGCTCAGAATACTGGCGTTCTTTATCGTCCAGTTCTTCATTGAGCATATCCAGGCGTTTCTTACTGGCTTCATCAGACTCTTTCTTCAGCGCCTGCTGTTCCAGCTTGAGCTGGATGATACGACGGTCGAGCCTGTCGAGCTCTTCCGGTTTCGAGTCAATCTGCATACGAATGCTCGAAGCCGCTTCATCGATCAGGTCGATTGCTTTATCCGGCAACTGACGATCGGCAATATAACGATGCGAAAGCGTCGCCGCCGCAACGATGGCCGGGTCAGTGATCTGCACGTGGTGGTGCAGCTCATAACGCTCTTTCAGACCACGCAAAATCGCGATGGTATCTTCAACGCTTGGCTCAGCCACAAACACTTTCTGGAAACGACGTTCAAGTGCAGCATCTTTTTCAATGTACTGACGATACTCATCAAGCGTAGTGGCACCGACGCAGTGAAGTTCACCACGCGCCAGCGCAGGTTTCAGCATGTTCCCGGCATCCATCGCGCCGTCCGCTTTACCCGCACCGACCATAGTGTGCAGTTCGTCGATAAACAGGATAACGTTGCCTTCCTGCTTCGCCAGATCGTTAAGCACGCCTTTGAGGCGCTCTTCAAACTCGCCGCGGTATTTCGCCCCGGCCACCAGCGCGCCCATATCCAGCGCCAGTACACGACGGCCTTTTAACCCCTCCGGCACTTCACCGTTGACGATACGCTGCGCCAGCCCTTCAACAATGGCGGTTTTACCGACACCCGGTTCGCCAATCAGTACCGGGTTGTTCTTGGTACGACGCTGCAATACCTGGATAGTACGGCGGATCTCTTCGTCACGGCCGATAACCGGGTCAAGTTTGCCCTGTTCAGCACGTTCGGTCAGATCGACCGTAAATTTCTTCAAAGCCTGACGTTGGTCTTCGGCTCCCTGATCGTTCACGCTTTCACCTCCGCGCATTTTCTCAATCGCCTGAGTCACATTGGCGGTGGTCGCACCGGCAGATTTCAGCAGGTCGGTCAAGGTACCGCGTGATTCAAGCGCCGCCAGAACAAACAACTCTGACGAAATAAAGTTGTCCCCACGTTTTTGCGCCAGCTTGTCGCAAAGGTTCAGCACACGCACCAGATCCTGCGACGGTTGAACGTCGCCGCCGGTACCTTCTACCTGCGGTAAGCGGCTCAGCGCCTGATCGATGGCTGTGCGTAACTGGCCAGCATTAATGCCAGCGGACGTTAATAAAGGACGTACCGATCCCCCTTCCTGATTCAGCAAGGCGCTCATTAAATGAAGAGGTTCGATAAATTGGTTGTCGTGCCCCAGTGCAAGGGACTGGGCATCGGCGAGAGCAAGCTGGAATTTATTAGTAAGACGATCCAGACGCATAACTCCTCCCATAACAGGTCAAATTTGCTACTGGAGATTAAATGAGGTCATCCCTCAATTATTCAAGGTTAATGACCTGAATTATGTGAAAAGAAAACGGCACGTGCCGGATCGTCTTGATTCTTTAGGTTATATCAGCCAAATAAAACTTGCCATACGACCCGTCGTCTTGTCGCGGCGATAAGAGAAAAAATCACCCTTTTCGGTGAAGGTACAGCGATTGCCACCGAAGATCTGCGTCACACCGACATTATTCAGACGCTGGCGAGCAAGCTGGTAAATATCAGCCAGATATTTATCCCCCGAAGGCAGGAAGGCGTCCACTGCTTGCGGATCTTTATCCATAAATGCTTCACGGACCTCAGGCCCCACCTCAAAAGCGCGAGGACCAATGGCCGGGCCAAGCCAGGCCATGATATTGGCAGGTTCATCTTTAAAGCAGGAGACGGTCTCCTCCAGCACCCCTTCACACAGGCCACGCCATCCCGCATGCGCTGCTGCGACCTCGGTGCCTGCACGATTACAGAACAGCACAGGCAGACAATCAGCAGTCATTACGGCACAAACCGTTCCCGGAATATTACTATAAGAGGCATCAGCGCGTTTTGAAGCGTAGGGTTCTCCCGTCAGCTTCAGCACCGTTTTTCCATGAACCTGTTCCAGCCAAACCGGTTTTGACGGCAAGTTCCCCGCAGCAAACAGACGCTTGCGGTTTTCTTCAACGTGCTCCAGGTTGTCGCCACAGTGTGCACCGAGGTTCAGTGACTCCCACGCCCCCTGGCTCACACCGCCAATACGGGTTGAACTGCAGGCGGCCACACCTGCAGGCAATGGCCATTCCGGGACAATCAGTTTGGTCATAACCAGTCCACTTGATCCTTATGTTCTTCGAAATCGGCACGCATGGCGTCAATAAGTTCCACCATATCCTGCGGGATAGGTGCATGCCACTCCATCTGAATACCAGTGATAGGATGGTAAAGACGCAGCATGGTCGCGTGTAGCGCCTGACGATCGAATTTACGTAGTACGCTGATGAACTCATCCGATGCGCCTTTTGGCGGACGTGGACGGCCACCGTATACCTGATCCCCCACCAGCGGATGGGTAATGTGGGCCATATGCACACGGATCTGGTGAGTACGCCCGGTTTCCAGACGCAGACGCAGACGCGTATGGATACGGAAGTGCTCCATGATGCGATAGTGCGTCACCGCGGGTTTACCCATCGGATGCACCGACATATGAGTACGTTTGGTTGGGTGACGGCTGATTGGCTCTTCCACTGTTCCACCAGAGGTCATATGCCCAATGGCTACCGCTTCATACTCTCGAGTGATTTCGCGCAGCTGCAGCGATTCCACCAGACGGGTCTGAGCTGGAACGGTCTTCGCCACCACCATCAAACCGGTGGTGTCTTTATCCAGACGGTGAACGATTCCCGCGCGCGGGACATCTGCGATCGGCGGATAATAATGGAGAAGTGCGTTAAGAACTGTACCGTCAGGATTCCCCGCCCCCGGATGAACAACCAGGTCGCGCGGCTTGTTGATCACCAGAATGTCATCATCTTCATAGACGATGTCCAGTGGGATATCCTGCGGCTCGAAGCGGATTTCCTCTTCGATTTCAGCATTGATGGCGACAGCTTCCCCACCTAACACTTTCTCTTTTGGTTTGTCCCAGATCTTGCCGTTTACCAGCACGCGCTGGTCAAGGATCCATTCTTTTATGCGTGAACGCGAATAATCAGGGAACAATTCGGCCAAAGCCTGATCTAAGCGTTGACCGAGCTGATTTTCGGAGACTGTTGCGGTGAGTTCTACTCGTTGTGCCATAAACTGCTTCTTCGTTTAACGTTGGGTTTTACGGCTTTGCCGTTTAATATAGTGTGCTATTGTAGCTGGTCTTAATCGGGAGCAGGAACAGAGTTTCTCCCGGACAAACATTTGAGGAAAGTCAAAACGTCATGACGCGCATGAAATATCTGGTGGCAGCGGCCACGTTGAGCCTGGCTTTGGTGGGCTGCTCCGGTTCAAATGAACAGGTCCCTGACAATCCGCCGAATGAAATCTATGCGACTGCACAACAAAAGTTGCAGGACGGTAACTGGAAACAGGCGATAACGCAACTGGAAGCGTTGGATAATCGCTATCCATTTGGTCCGTATTCGCAGCAGGTACAGTTAGATCTCATCTACGCATACTACAAAAATGCCGATCTGCCGCTGGCTCAGGCAACCATCGATCGTTTCATGCGTCTGAACCCGACTCATCCTAACATCGACTATGTGATGTACATGCGCGGCCTCACCAACATGGCGCTGGACGACAGTGCGCTGCAGGGCTTCTTCGGCGTGGATCGTTCCGACCGCGACCCACAGCACGCACGTGATGCCTTCAATGACTTCTCCAAACTGGTGCGCGGCTATCCGAACAGTCAGTACGTGACTGACGCGACCAAACGTCTGGTGTTCCTGAAAGATCGTCTGGCGAAATATGAATACTCCGTGGCGGAATACTATACCCGCCGTGGCGCATGGGTTGCCGTGGTTAACCGCGTAGAAGGTATGTTGCGTGATTATCCGGATACTCAGGCAACGCGTGATGGTCTGAAGCTGATGGAAAATGCTTACCGTCAGATGCAGATGACCGCTCAGGCTGAAAAAGTAGCGAAAATCATCGCCGCAAACAGCAGCAACACCTGATATTGCCTCAATGTAAAACGGCAGCCCGAAGGCTGCCGTTTTTTTATTCATTCTGGATATAAGCTGAAGCGGTTTAGCCTCAACACATCCTATCAACTATGACCGCAATTTTTACCTTCCACAAGGTAAATCTCACCTCTTCCTGCCCTGCCTCACAAAAAAGATTCCCTGACAAAAACCGACAAAATAACGTGATCTAAATCACACATTTTGACATTAGGTCGGGTATGCTGGAATCACCAAGACGGAAAGACAAGAGGTAAAATTTATGACAATGAACATTACCAGTAAACAAATGGAAATTACTCCGGCAATTCGCCAGCACGTCGCAGACCGTCTCGCCAAACTGGATAAATGGCAAACTCATTTGATTAACCCACATATCATCCTGTCCAAGGAGCCGCAGGGTTTCATCGCTGACGCAACTATCAATACTCCAAACGGCCATCTGGTCGCCAGCGCAAAACATGAAGATATGTACACCGCAATTAACGATTTGATCAACAAGCTGGAACGGCAGCTCAATAAAGTGCAACACAAAGGTGAAGCCCGTCGCGCCACAACATCGGTGAAAGACGCCAGCTTCGCGGAAGAAGTTGAAGAAGAGTAATCCTTTAAATTGAGTGTACCGCCAACGCGCCTTCGGGCGCGTTTTTTATTGACAGGGTGAAAACAGTACGGGTACTTTAACGGTATCAAGCACAGGATGATTTCATGAAACTAACGCCGTTTTTCTTCGCATTCTTTTTTACCTTCCCCTGAATGGGAGGCGTTTCGTCGTGTGATAAAGAATGCGAAGACGAACAACAAGGCCTCCCACCCCGGGAGGCCTTTTTTATTGATAACGATAAAACGAGACAGGCAACACTATGACACCGGAAAACCCGTTACTGGATCTACGCGTTAAAATCAGCGCGCTGGATGAGAAATTACTGGCGCTGCTGGCAGAACGCCGATTGCTCGCCGTCGAAGTGGGTAAAGCTAAACTGGATTCCCACCGCCCGGTACGTGATATCGACCGCGAGCGTGACCTGCTGGAGCGCCTGATTCAGCTCGGCAAAGCGCATCACCTGGATGCGCATTACATCACCCGCCTGTTCCAGCTCATCATCGAAGATTCCGTTCTGACCCAGCAAGCGCTGTTGCAGCAGCATCTGAACAAAACCAATCCGCACTCTGCCCGTATCGCGTTTCTGGGTCCGAAAGGTTCGTATTCACACCTGGCGGCACGTCAGTATGCAGCCCGCCATTTCGAAGAGTTTATTGAAAGTGGATGCGCGAAGTTTGCCGATATTTTCAATCAGGTTGAAACCGGCCAGGCTGATTACGCCGTGGTCCCGATTGAAAATACCAGCTCCGGTGCCATCAATGATGTCTACGACCTGCTGCAACACACCAGTCTGTCGCTGGTTGGTGAGCTGACCATTCCAATTGACCATTGTGTCCTGGTCTCTGGCTCCACTGACCTGAGCAAAATCGAAACGGTGTACAGCCATCCGCAGCCGTTCCAGCAATGTAGTCAGTTCCTGAACCGCTATCCGAACTGGAAAATTGAGTACACCGAAAGCACCTCTGCGGCGATGGAAAAAGTGGCGCAGGCAAATTCCCCAACCGTTGCTGCACTGGGTAGCGAGGCCGGTGGCGCGCTGTATGGCCTTCAGGTACTGGAACGAAACCTGGCAAACCAGACGCAAAACATTACCCGCTTCGTGGTGCTGGCCCGCAAGGCAATCAATGTGTCCGATCAGGTACCCGCGAAAACCACGCTGCTGATGGCCACCGGCCAACAGGCTGGTGCGCTGGTTGAAGCTCTGCTGGTACTGCGTAACCACAACCTGATCATGACCAAACTGGAATCGCGCCCGATTCACGGCAACCCGTGGGAAGAGATGTTCTATCTTGATATTCAGGCCAATCTGGAATCTGCATCAATGCAGAAAGCCCTGCGTGAGCTGGGGGAAATCACCCGCTCAATGAAAGTCCTCGGCTGCTATCCAAGCGAAAACGTTGTCCCGGTCGACCCGGCCTAACGTTCGATAAAGCGGCTTTTCTTCATCCCTGCCACGCTGACTGGCAGGGTGAAGATGGCCCCGGAAAGCGGATATTGCGCTATCTCCGCTTCGTCCATATTTTCCCGGGTGGTCGTTATAAATAACGTCTTCATATCGTCACCGCCAAAGCAGACCATCGTCGGGCAACGAACCGGTAGTCTGTATTCCTCGAGCTGTTCGCCCTCAGGTGAAAATCTGGCGATACGCCAGCCATCAAACAGCGCGGTCCAGTAACAGCCTTCCTCGTCCATCGCTGCACCGTCAGGTATCCCCTCACCTTCCTGAAACCGTCGGAAAACGTCTCGCTTGCCAGGCTCTCCCTGTTCATCCAGCGGCGTACGATAGATAACGCCGTTTGGCGTATCAGAGGTAAACATCCATTGTTTATCCGGACTAAACGCTAAACCGTTGTGCCCGTGAATATCGCACTGGATCACTTTCGGTGTCAGGTCGTTGTCGATGCGCATCAGCAGGGCACCGTTGTAATCTCCTGGCCCCCAAAACGTTCCCGCGTAGAACCGCCCCAGATAATCGGTGCCGCCGTCGTTAAAACGTGCGAGCTGCGGGTTAGAGGGGTTATCACACACCTTGCGGCGCAGCAGGCCGTGTTTATCGGTCAGCCAGATACCCGTTCGCATCGCAACGATAAAACCACCCTGCTCGCGCAAAGCAAAACAGCCCACCTCTTCATGGAATGAAAGCACGGTGTGTTCAGCCGTCAGCAGATGATATCGGTGGATCTTCCCTTCCAGAATATCAGCCCAGTAGAGCGCACTCTCTTCTGCACTCCACGTTGGGCACTCAGGCAGATGTCCGGTGTAATTCAACAGTAGCTGCGGTTCAGCCATGACAGTTCCCCAAAATGAAAAAAGCCAGCATTGCTGGCTTTTAGTATATACATCATCGCATTACTGGCGACTGTCATTTGCCTGACGCAACAACGTACGGCTCTCACTCTGGAAACGCTGTGCGTAATCGCCAAACCAATGCTCGACTTTGCGGAAGCTGTCGATAAACGCCTGCTTATCTCCGTGCTCCAGCAGCGTAATGGCTTCGCCGAAACGCTGATAATAGCGCTTAATCAGTGCCAGGTTGTTCTCAGACGACATAATAATGTCGGCGTAAAGCTGGGGATCCTGCGCAAACAGACGCCCGACCATCGCCAGTTCCAGACGATAGATGGGTGAAGAGAGTGCCAGCAGCTGTTCAAGCTGCACATTCTCTTCCGCCAGATGCAGCCCATAAGCAAAGGTCGCAAAGTGGCGGAGCGCCTGAATAAACGCCATGTTCTGATCGTGCTCAACCGCGCTGATACGGTGCAACCGTGCACCCCACACCTGAATCTGTTCCAGGAACCATTGATAGGCTTCCGGCTGACGACCATCACAGTAAACAACTACCTGCTTCGCCAGACTACCGCTGTCCGGGCCAAACATAGGGTGCAGACCCAGCACCGGGCCGGTATGCGCCGCCAGCATCGCCTGAAGCGGACCATTTTTAACAGATGCCAGATCGACCAGGATGCAATCTTTCGGTAATGGAGGAAGCTTCCCGATAATCTGTTCCGTCACATGGATCGGTACGCTGACGATCACCATTCCGGCATCTTTCATGAGTTCCGGAGCTTTTGCCCAATCCTCTTTTTCCAGAATGCGCACCTGGTAACCAGAAAGCGCCAGCATTTTTTCAAACAGACGTCCCATCTGGCCGGCACCACCCACAATGACCACCGGACGCAGGGACGGACAAAGGGTTTTGAAGCCCTTGTCATTTTCACTCGAATAAGATTCCCGCATCACACGACGCAAGACATCTTCAATCAAATCCGGAGAGACACCCAGCGCCTGAGCCTCTTTGCGACGAGAGGCCAACATTGAGGCTTCACGCTCCGGCACATAAATCGGCAGGCCGTATTTGCTTTTAACCTCACCGACTTCAGCAACCAACGCCATGCGGCGCGCCAGCAAGTCCAGCAGCGCCTTATCCACTTCATCTATTTGATCGCGTAATGCGGTCAATTCAGCAACCATACCTAACCTCTTAAGCCAGACGCGTCGCCAGCTGGCCGTTTAAATCTTTATGGATCTCACGCAGCAGCGCATCGGTGGTTTCCCAACTGATGCAGGCATCCGTCACGGATACACCATGCTTCATTGCGCTGCGCGGCTGTTCAGATGATTGATTGCCTTCATGAATATTGCTCTCAATCATCAGACCGATAATAGAACGATTGCCATCTTTGATCTGCGCGACCACCGATTCCGCAACCGCAGGCTGACGACGGTAATCTTTGTTCGAATTACCATGACTGCAATCTACCATCAGTGCAGGACGCAGTCCCGCCTGCTCCATCTCTTTTTCGCACTGCGCCACATCCGCCGGGCTGTAATTTGGTGCTTTACCCCCGCGCAGGATCACATGACCATCCGGGTTGCCCTGCGTTTGCAGAAGACAAACCTGTCCTGCCTGGTTAATACCGACAAAACGGTGCGGCATTGCGGCGGCGCGCATCGCGTTGATCGCGGTAGCCAGGCTGCCATCAGTACCATTTTTAAAACCAACCGGCATCGACAGTCCTGACGCCATCTCGCGGTGAGTTTGTGATTCCGTGGTGCGCGCACCAATTGCGGACCAGCTGAACAGATCGCCCAGGTATTGCGGGCTATTCGGATCCAGCGCTTCCGTCGCCAGCGGCAGCCCCATGCTGACCAGTTCCACCAGCAGGCGACGCGCAATCTTCAGCCCCGCTTCCACATCAAACGAGCCATCCATGTGCGGATCGTTAATCAACCCTTTCCAGCCAACGGTGGTACGTGGCTTTTCAAAATAGACGCGCATCACCAGATAGAGGCTATCGCTGACCTCCTCCGCTAATGCTTTAAATCGATGAGCGTACTCAATGGCGGTTTCAGGATCGTGAATGGAGCAAGGACCACAGACCACCAGCAGGCGCGGATCGCGGCCAGCGATGATGTCAGAAATGGTCTGGCGAGAATGCTCAATCTGAGCCTCCTGCGCAACGCTCAGCGGGAACTCCGCTTTCAGTTGATCCGGCGTAATTAAAACCTGTTCGTCAGTGATATGTACGTTGTTCAGCGCGTCTTTTTGCATGATGGCGATCCTGTAAAACTCGTTTGCGATAGTTGTTTTCCTCTAAGAGGTGAGACCACCATACCATAAAAAGTAAACATTTCAATCCAAAATTCGTACACTTTAATTTACACAAGCCAATTTATTGCCATTATCATGGTGCAAAAACGTAAACTTTAAATTACACTGCAACTTTCTTTAGCCAGGCTATGCTGAAGAAAAAAGGAGAATGGCTATGCGTTCAATTGCTCTCGCGCTGTTGTCGCTGTTTTTATCGGGCTGCCAGATCAATCCTTACACCTTCCAGCCCGACTGGACCAGTCCATCCTGGTTTGATGCAGGTAAAGAAGACGCCATGAACGGCCTGCCGGTTAAAGATAACCAGACCCTGGCCGATAGTTTTAACGACCCACACGTTGATCGTAGTGAATATCTCCGTGGCTATGCCGATGGTCAGAAGAAAGTCTGTGAAGAAGGTTTTATTCACGCCTGGGGATTAGCAGGCAAATCTTTTCCAGCCAGTTGCGATACTGCCGAAAACGCAGCAAAACTGCATGAGTCATGGCAAAAAGGGATGGATGAAAGTATGCGTTCCAGCAGACTAAATTAAGTCTGTTTTTATCCATCGGAAAATAAACAACAGTAGGATTTAGCTTAGGTCGGCCTCGGGTTATTTCTGACATAATGACGGCTTTGATAAACAATGGTATTCTGCCCGCAACTCTCAAGGACATCTATTTCCGGAGCGATGTGGCGGATTCTGGTGAGAAATTCATTCTTGATCTGGTAATGGTGCCAACTTACTGATTTAGTGTATGATGGTGTTTTTGAGGTGCTCCAGTGGCTTCTGTTTCTATCAGCTGTCCCTCCTGTTCAGCTACTGAAGGCGTGGTGCGTAACGGTAAAAGTACTGCCGGACATCAGCGCTATCTCTGCTCTCACTGCCGTAAAACATGGCAGCTACAGTTCACTTACACCGCTTCTCAACCCGGTACGCATCAGAAAATCATTGATATGGCCATGAATGGCGTCGGATGTCGCGCCAGTGCACGCATTATGGGCGTTGGCCTCAACACGATTTTACGACACTTAAAAACTCAGGCCGCAGTCGGTAAACTCACGCATACAACCGGGCAGTGACGTCATTGTTTGCGCGGAAATGGACGAACAGTGGGGTTACGTCGGCGCTAAATCACGCCAGCGCTGGTTGTTTTACGCGTATGACAGGATACGGAGGACGGTTGTGGCGCACGTATTCGGTGAACGCACGTTGGCCACGCTGGAGCGTCTTCTGGGCCTGCTGTCGGCCTTTGAGGTCGTGGTATGGATGACGGATGGCTGGCCGCTGTATGAATCACGCCTGAAGGGAGAACTGCACGTTATCAGCAAGCGATATACGCAGCGCATTGAGCGGCATAACCTGAATCTGAGGCAGCATCTGGCAAGGCTGGGCAGGAAGTCACTGTCGTTCTCAAAATCGGTGGAGCTGCATGACAAAGTCATCGGGCATTATCTGAACATAAAACACTATCAGTAAGTTGGAGTCATTACCCTTGATCTCTTTTTCCGACTCACTCTGGCACTAATGCTGTTCCTTATGGTGGGCCCAGCGACGGCAGGCGCGCTTACGGAAACGGATAAATCGGTACGCTCTATTGTCTCAGGTATTGTGAGCTATACGCGATGGCCGTCGCTATCCGGGCAGCCTAAACTCTGCGTTTATGCCTCTTCTCACTACACACATGCACTCAGCGACGAAGAAGGGCAGAACAGCGGGTTACCTTATACTCCTGTCATTGTACGTAACGATCGGGAAGCCCTGGCCGAAACGTGCGATGCTATTTATTTCGGGTCTGAATCGCCTGCAAAACAACTTGAATTAATAAGTCAATATCAGGGCAGAGCATTGCTATTAATCTCAGAGCAAAATCCGGAATGTGCTATTGGCAGTGCCTTTTGCCTGATAATCGATCGCGGTCAGGTACGGTTTTCTGTCAATCTTGATGCGTTGACTCGCAGTGGCGTGAGAGTCAGTCCGGATGTATTAATGCTTGCACGGAATAAGCAGCATGGATAAAGATTTCACGTCAACACCACGCCCGACGTTTAAAAGAACATTGAGGCGAATCAGCATGATAAGCGTCATCATAACGATGACATTAATATGGTTATTGCTCTGCTTTGCATCCGTCGTGACATTAAAGCAATACGCACAAAAAAATCTCGAATTAACCGGCGCAACAATGAGCCACAGCCTTGAAGCCTCCCTGGTTTTCAATGATTCACTGGCGGCCAATGAAACACTTGCCACCCTCGGTAAACAGGGTCAGTTTGCCGTGGCAGAAGTCGTGAACGTGCATAAAAAGCGGTTTGCTTACTGGTCATGGAATCCGGAAGATAATACCGACACGCTGGGCGCGCTGGTCAGCCGCTGGCTTTTCCCCGAACCCGTTTCGCAGCCCATCATGCATAATGGTTCGATGATCGGCGAAATTCGCCTTACCGCGCGTGACAGCCTCATCAGCCATTTTATCTGGATGTCATTTGCCGTTCTCACCGGCTGCATTCTTTTTGCTACCGTCGTCGCGCTCACCATTACGCGATCGTTACATCATGGCATGGTAACGGCCTTGCAAAACATTACCGACGTTGTTCATGACGTACGCACTAACCGCAACTTCTCCCGCCGGGTGAAAGACGGCCGTATCGAAGAATTTCACCAGTTTGGTGAAGACTTCAACAGTCTTCTGGATGAGATGGAGGAGTGGCAGCTGAAGCTACAGGCGAAAAACGCCCAGTTGCTACGTACCGCCATGCACGATCCATTGACCGGTCTTGCCAATCGGGCGGCTTTTCGTAACAGCATCGCGGCATTAATGAACGACATCTCCGCGAAAACAAACTCTGCTCTGCTGTTCCTCGACGGCGATAATTTTAAGTTTATTAATGACACCTGGGGGCATGCGGCAGGCGATTGCGTTCTAATTGAAGTCGCCAGCAGGATGGTTGAATTTGGCGATAAACGTTATCAATCATACCGCCTCGGCGGTGACGAATTCGCCATGGTGCTATACGGCGTGCATTCTGAACTCGAGGTCCAACACATTTCTGCTGCACTATCGCAGCAGTTTATCCGTCCGTTTGATCTGCATAATGGGCACACTGCATCAATGTCACTCAGCATTGGTTATGCTCTGGCGTGGGAAAATACCTCAGTAGAGGCATTACTGGAGCATGCCGACCGCAATATGTATCTGGTGAAAAACCAGCGTTCGAAAACAATATCCTGAAAGGAATACGATATGTTAAAGCGATACTTCGCGCCGTTGTTACTGGCATCACTTGTCCTGGCTGGCTGTCAGACTCCGACAAAAGGGAAATTCACTCCAGAGCAAATCGCGGCAATGAAGTCATACGGCTTTAACGAATTAAATGGCGACTGGTCTCTGGGGCTGTCGGACAAAATCCTGTTTGATAAAAATGACGCCACACTGCGCCCGGAAAGTGAAACCCAGATCCAGACGATGGCCTCACGACTGGCAGCGACCGGCTTAAACCATGCCCGCATGGATGGTCACACAGATAACTATGGCGAGGATGGCTATAACGAGGCGCTTTCATTAAAACGCGCGAACGTCGTGGCAGACGCGTGGGCAAAAGGGGCAAATATCCCGCGCAGTAATCTCACCACGCAGGGATTAGGTAAAAAATATCCGGTTGCGAGCAACAGTACCCCGCAAGGGCGTGCTGAAAACCGCCGGGTGGCAGTCGTTATCAGCACACCATAAGGTTATTTAGCGGATGATTCGGCGAGCGACACGCCAGTTGCCGCTCGCCAGCGCAGCCAGTCAACCAGAACAAACAGAGCCAGACTCACGCCCATTACTGGCAACGCCAGCCCCAGCAGTATACTGATTATCGCCGTGACGACCTTTCCCCATCCCGAAAGCGCAAGCCAACTCTGACAAAGCGTCTGGACCGGATTTGCCGTCGATTGCGCTGGACGACGCATCCACCACATCCGGTATCCCCAGAGAATTAGCACACACAACGCCAGGCCAAACGCCACAAGAAGCAGCTGATTAACCAGCCCGAATAAGATCCCCATATGGAAATCCACCCCCCAGCGGGTGAGCTTCGCCATCAACGGGAAATCCTCGAAGCGGGTTCTGTCCAGAATCTGCATCGTATTGGGATCAACCGCCACGGCGTCGACCTGAGTCGGCCAGCTGCGATCGATTTCCGTCACAGTCCAGGCTTGACTCTCTGCTTTCGCCGGGCGGATCTCCAGCTTATTGGCCTCAATCCCTGCGTTACGTGCAGCGCTTAACACACCGTCAAACAGAGTCAAATCCATCGCCATTTCAGGCATCATCATTCCGCCGTGATGACCATGATGTTCAGCATGCTCATCCACGATCTCCTGCTGACCGGAAAGTGTCGTGTTCACCTGCGGAGTTAGCCAGTTCATCTCAGCACGCAGCTTATCAACGTTTCCCCCTGCCCACTGAGACCAGGTAAGGCCAGTCACTGAGAACAGCAGCATTCCCCCCAGCAACGTCCAGCCTAACGTCACATGCACGCGACGCCGATTCTGGAAACGATTGTTAATTCGGCGTTTTGGTCGGGTATAAAACCACAGGGCAATCCCTCCCAGCGCGGCAACCCACATCCACGAGGCCGCCAGCTCGCTATAGAGCCGCCCGACATCACCCAGCATCAGCGAGGTATGCAGATAATCAATGGTCTGGCGGAGCGGTAAAATTCCGCTGGTGCCATACACCGTCATATCGCCACGCACCGCAAGGCTGACTGGATCGATAAAAATAGCGCGGGTCTCCGATGGGCCAAGCGCAGGGTCAGCAAACATCACACGGGTGGTTTCACCCGCCACCAGGCCAGGACGAACGGCGTGTAGACGCAGATCGGTGCCAACGGTTTTTTCAGCAACGGCAATTTGTTCCGCCAGCGGCTGCGGCTCGCCCACGGAATTCGTGTGGAGCGCATGCCGGTAGAGCGCATTCTCCAGCTGCGGCGTTGCCACATACAGCATACCTGTCAGAGCAGCGAAGAAGATAAACGGGCCGACAAACAGACCGATATAGAAATGAAGGCGACGCAGCAGGTTTCCCCATGCCGCGTGCGAGGTGCAGGTAGTCATACTTTTCCTTTTTAAGGTAAAAAGTTATCGATATTTTTTTAAAGGGAAAAAGCAGACTGATGCGGCGGCGCGCGGGTATCAGGATAAAGCCAGGGGAAAAAGTGCCAGTGACTGACCGCCTGTCGCGGTGGTTTAACACGAAGCCTCTGCAGCACCACACTGAGCAGGACGATCAGAGCCAGCATCACGCCCGGAACATGGGCTAATAGTACGCAGTAGCCGCACGCTTCCGCATGGTCGACTGGCATGGTGTGCTGCATATCACCATGATGTTCATCCATCGACATCATGCTCATGTCATGATGCATGCCCGGCATGGCACTCATGGGATCTTTTTGCAGCGAGACGGAGATAAGCGGCGCCACCACGATCAGCAGGATCGCAAACAACGCGGTCAATGCCGCTGCGCGTTTCCGGTTATGCTGATGCAGTACGTTATCCACTTACCCTCCACGGAAGAGGCAAGCATTGTAAATGATTTATGACAAAAGAGTTAACGCGAGAGATGCGATGAGATAAAAAAAGGGCCAGCCTTTCGGCCAGCCCTTTTTAACAGGATGTCGCTTAAGCGAATCTTAGTTCAGACGCTCTTTAATACGAGCAGACTTACCAGTACGCTCACGCAGGTAGTACAGTTTAGCTTTACGTACAGCACCACGACGTTTAACAGCAATGCTGTCAACTACCGGAGAGTGAGTCTGGAAGACACGCTCAACGCCTTCGCCGTTGGAAATTTTACGAACAGTGAATGCAGAGTGCAGACCGCGGTTACGAATAGCGATAACCACGCCCTCGAATGCCTGCAGACGTTTTTTGGAACCTTCAACAACCCATACTTTCACTTCCACGGTGTCACCTGGACGGAAGGAAGGTACGTCCTGCTTCATCTGCTCTTGTTCAAGTTGCTTAATAATGTTGCTCATAATTTAATCTCTTATCCTGGGTAAACTGATATTCGGGAGCGTATTACGCATTCCCATCATGTTCATGCTGCTGTTGCGCGTGTTCAGTTTTGAACTCGGCCAGCAACTTTGCTTGCTCTTCAGTCAGAGCCAGGTTTTCCAGAAGTTCAGGTCTTCTAAGCCAGGTTCGGCCCAGCGACTGCTTCAAACGCCAGCGACGTATCCCGGCATGGTTTCCAGACAGTAACACTGCCGGTACTTCCATCCCTTCTAACACTTCAGGACGAGTATAGTGTGGGCAGTCCAGCAATCCATCAGCAAAGGAATCTTCCGTTGCCGAAGCTTCGTGACCCAGAACCCCCGGAATGAACCGGGCGACGGAGTCAATCAGCGTCATTGCGGGTAACTCACCACCGCTGAGAACGTAATCGCCGATAGACCATTCTTCGTCAATCTCGGTTTGAATTACGCGCTCATCTATCCCTTCGTAGCGACCACAGACCAGAATCAGCTTTTGATTCGTCGCCAGTTCGCTCACGCCCGCTTGATCAAGCTTGCGTCCCTGAGGTGACAGATAAATCACCTTTGCGCCTTCACCTGCCGCGGCTTTTGCTGTGTGAATGGCGTCCCGTAAGGGTTGCACCATCATTAACATCCCCGGTCCGCCACCGTAAGGACGATCGTCCACGGTACGGTGCCGGTCATGAGTAAAGTCACGAGGACTCCAGCTCTGGATGCTCAGCAGGCCATTCTTTACTGCCCGGCCAGTTACCCCGTAATCGGTAATCGCGCGGAACATTTCAGGAAACAGGCTAATTATGCCAATCCACATAGCGCCGTCTTTTACCGTTTATCCGGAGAATTTAAAAACCAGGATCCCAATCTACTTCAATGGTTTGAGTAGTGAGATCGACTTTCTTGATAACCTGTCCATCGAGGAACGGGACCAACCGCTCCTTGATGCCAAATGCATCTTTCAGGTTTGCCTTAATGACGAGAACGTCATTTGACCCGGTTTCCATCATATCGATGACTTTCCCCAGGCTGTAGCCTTCGGTAGTGACTACCTGGCAACCCATAAGGTCTTTCCAGTAGTAGTCACCCTCTTCCAGCGCCGGCAACTGCGACGAATCCACGACAATTTCACAATTAGTCAGCGCATTCGCGGCATCACGATCGTCAACGCCTTTCAGCTTGATGATGATGTCCTGATTGTGGTGACGCCAGCTTTCCAGCTCGACCTCTTCCCACTTACCGCCTTTCTGGATAAACCAGGGCTGGTAATTAAAAATGCTATCAGCGTCTTCAGTGGAGGAAAACACTCTGAGCCAACCACGGATACCGTAGCAAGAACCCATTTTTCCCAATACGATCGGTTCAACAGGTGCTTTATTGCTCATCATGACCACCGTGACAGATTAAGCTGCTTTGTTTGCTGCTTTGATCAGCGTAGCAACGCGATCGGAAACAGTAGCGCCCTGGCCAACCCAGTGAGCGATACGATCCAGATCCAGACGAGTTTCTTCTTCTGCGCCAGCGGCCAGTGGGTTGAAGAAACCAACGCGCTCGATGAAGCGACCGTTGCGTGCATTACGGCTGTCAGTCACAACAACCTGGTAGAACGGACGCTTTTTAGCGCCGTGACGTGCTAAACGAATAGTTACCATAACATCCTCTTGTGTGAATAAAACAACCGGGCCCCATCGAGGAACGGAGCCCGGGTGTCATATTAAAAGCCCGAAAATTTTACTCATTTTCGGGCAAAAAGCAATCTCAAAAGCGATTAACGCCCAGGAAAACCGGGAGGCATCATCCCTTTCATCCCGCGCATCATCTTCGCCATGCCGCCTTTCTTCATTTTCTTCATCATGCGCTGCATGTCGTCGAACTGTTTCAGAAGGCGGTTAACGTCCTGTACCTGCATGCCACAACCGGCGGCAATACGGCGTTTACGGGAACCTTTGATGATATCCGGGTTAGCACGTTCTTTAAGGGTCATCGAGTTGATGATCGCCTCCATACGCACCAGCACCTTGTCATCCATCTGCGCTTTCACATTGTCAGGGATCTGGCCCATGCCCGGCAGTTTGCCCATCAGGCTGGCCATGCCGCCCATGTTTTTCATCTGACGCAGTTGCTCAAGGAAGTCGGTCAGATCGAAACCGTCGCCTTTTTTCAGCTTGCTCGCCAGCTTTTCAGCCTGCGCGCGGTCAACCTTGCTCTCGATATCTTCGATCAGCGACAGCACGTCACCCATGCCGAGAATACGGGAGGCAATACGATCCGGATGGAACGGCTCCAGCGCTTCAGTTTTTTCGCCCACGCCGAGGAATTTAATCGGCTTACCGGTGATATGACGAATCGAGAGGGCTGCACCGCCACGGGCGTCACCGTCCACTTTGGTCAGGACTACACCGGTTAACGGCAGCGCTTCATTAAACGCTTTCGCGGTATTTGCCGCATCCTGACCGGTCATCGCGTCGACAACAAACAGGGTTTCTACCGGATTGATAGAGGCATGCACCTGCTTGATTTCGTCCATCATCGCTTCGTCAACGTGCAGACGACCGGCGGTATCCACCAGCAGCACGTCGTAGAATTTCAGCTTCGCTTCTTTCAGAGCGGCATTAACGATATCGACAGGTTTCTGAGCCACGTCTGACGGGAAGAAATCCACGCCAACCTGCTCTGCCAGCGTTTCCAGCTGTTTGATCGCCGCCGGGCGATAAACGTCCGCAGACACCACCAGCACTTTCTTCTTGTGCTTCTCGCGCAGAAATTTACCCAGCTTACCGACGCTGGTCGTTTTACCCGCACCCTGCAGACCCGCCATCAGCACCACGGCCGGTGGCTGAGCCGCCAGGTTAAGCACCTGGTTCTCTTCACCCATCGCCGAAACCAGTTCGTTACGAACGATTTTGACGAACTCCTGACCCGGGGTCAGGCTCTTGTTAACTTCATGACCAACCGCTTTCTCTTTAACGCGGTTGATAAAATCACGCACAACCGGCAACGCCACGTCTGCTTCCAGCAGCGCCATGCGCACTTCGCGCAGCGTTTCCTTGATGTTGTCTTCGGTAAGGCGTCCTCGGCCGCTGATGTTGCGCAGCGTGCGCGACAAACGATCGGTTAAATTATCAAACATTGTCTCTCGCCTGAGTAGAAACGTTGGGCCGCCATGAGCGACACATACACAGAATTTTGCCGGAGTATAACATGAAGGCGCCTTTGTTGTTATGCAACGGTTGGAGCAGGCGTCACGTAACGTTATACTGCTTCTCTTTCTTATTAAGACAACTGTCGATGCCTATATGCCTGTTTTCGCACTGATCGCCCTTGTTGCCTACTCTGTCAGTCTCGCGCTGATCGTTCCCGGACTGCTGCAAAAAAACAGCGGCTGGCGGCGCATGGCTATTCTTTCCGCGGTGATCGCACTGATAAGCCACGCCTTTGCGCTGGAATCACGCATCATTCCCGGCGACGGCAGCGTGCAAAACCTGAGCGTCCTCAACGTCGGCTCGCTGGTCAGCCTGATGATCTGCACGGTGATGACCATTGTGGCCTCTAAGAATCGCGGCTGGTTACTGCTGCCGATTGTCTATACCTTTGCGCTGATCAATCTGGCTTTAGCCACCTTTATGCCCAATGAGTTCATTACGCATCTGGAGGCGACACCGGGTATGCTGGTGCATATTGGCCTGTCGCTTTTTGCCTACGCGACGCTGATTATCGCCGCGCTCTACGCTATGCAGCTCGCCTGGATTGACTACCAGCTCAAAAACAAAAAGCTGGCGTTTAACCACGAGATGCCACCGCTGATGGTCATTGAACGTAAAATGTTCCACATCACCCAGGTGGGCGTGGTTCTGCTGACGCTCACGCTCTGCACTGGCCTGTTCTACATGAAAAACCTGTTCAGCGTGGAGAATATCGATAAAGCGGTACTCTCTATCGTTGCGTGGTTTGTCTATATTGTCCTGCTATGGGGCCATTACCATGAAGGCTGGCGCGGTCGTCGCGTGGTCTGGTTCAACGTCGCGGGTGCGGGCATTCTCACCCTTGCCTATTTTGGCAGCCGCTTCATACAGCAATTTGCTGGCTAAGAAACAAAGGAGTTCCCCCTGGAACACATCTCTACCACCACGCTGATCGTTACGCTGATCGTCATGGTGGTCATCTCCGCCTATTTCTCTGGCTCGGAAACCGGCATGATGACCTTAAACCGCTACCGGTTACGTCATCGTGCTAAGCAAGGTAACCGGGCTGCCCGTCGCGTTGAAAAACTGCTTCGCAAGCCGGATCGCCTGATAAGCCTGGTGCTCATCGGCAATAACCTCGTCAACATTCTTGCCTCTGCGCTGGGCACCATCGTCGGGATGCGACTGTATGGCAATGCCGGGGTGGCGATTGCCACCGGCGTGTTGACGTTCGTGGTGCTGGTGTTTGCCGAAGTGCTACCGAAAACCATCGCTGCGCTTTACCCTGAGAAAGTCGCCTACCCGAGCAGCTTCTTGCTGGCACCGCTGCTGATCCTGATGATGCCGCTGGTCTGGCTGCTGAACATGGTGACGCGCCTCTTGATGCGGATGGTGGGTATCAAAGCAGACGTCACCATCAGCAGCGCGCTCAGCAAAGACGAACTGCGCACCATCGTGAATGAATCCCGCTCACAGATTTCCCGACGTAATCAGGACATGCTCCTGTCGGTGCTGGATCTGGAGAAGGTGAGCGTGAACGACATCATGGTGCCGCGTAACGAAATCGTGGGTATCGACATCAATGACGACTGGAAAGCCATCGTCCGCCAGCTGACGCACTCCCCGCACGGGCGTATTGTGCTGTATCGCGACTCTCTCGATGACGCCATCAGCATGCTGCGCGTGCGCGAAGCTTACCGCCTGATGACCGAGAAAAAAGAGTTCACAAAAGAGGTGATGCTGCGTGCCGCCGACGAAATTTACTACGTACCGGAAGGAACACCGCTCAGTACGCAGCTGGTGAAATTCCAGCGTAACAAGAAGAAAGTCGGCCTGGTGGTCGATGAGTACGGCGATATTCAGGGGCTGGTGACGGTCGAAGATATTCTGGAAGAGATTGTCGGGGACTTTACCACCTCAATGTCTCCTTCTCTTGCGGAAGAAGTGACCCCACAAAACGACGGCTCGGTGCTGATTGACGGTAGCGCCAACATTCGCGAACTCAACAAAGCCTTTAACTGGCATTTACCGGAAGATGAAGCGCGAACCATGAATGGCATGATTCTGGAAGCACTGGAAGAAATCCCGGCTGCGGGCACGCGGGTGCGAATTGAACAGTACGATATTGATATCCTGGACGTGCAGGACAACATGATTAAGCAGGTGAAAGTCCTTCCCGTTAAACCCCTGCGCGAAAGTATCGCGGAATAATGTTGTAGTGCCGGGCAAGGCGAAACCACCGCCCGGCACTACAGGGCGGCAAATTACGCTTTCGCTTTCGCCACGGTCACCATCGCTGCGCGAATGGTACGGCCGTTCAGGGTGTAACCTTTCTGCATCACGCCCAGCACTTTACCGGCTTCCACCTCTTCGGACTCCACCATCGCAATCGCCTGGTGAACGTTTGGATCCAGCGGAACGTTGGTATCGGCGATCACTTCCACGCCAAACTTACGCACCACGTCGAGCATGGATTTCAGCGTCAGTTCGATACCTTCGATCATCGCCGCGTTGTCCGGATTCGCTTTATCCGCTACTTCCAGCGCGCGATCGAGGCTATCAATCACCGGCAGCAGTTCGTTGACGAATTTCTCCAGCGCAAATTTATGCGCTTTTTCAACGTCCAGTTCGGTACGACGACGCAGGTTTTCCATTTCAGCCTTGATGCGCAGAACACCATCGCGTTCGCGATTCTGTGCTTCTACCAGCTGGGCTTCCAGATTCGCAATTTTTTCATCGCGCGGGTCCACCTGCTCAGCAGATGCGTCTGGCTCTACAGCCTCAACTTCATCGTGCTGTTCCGTGATAATTTCTTCAGGGGCTTGCCCCTCAGGCGTTTTCTGTTCTTTACTACTCATGAATTTCTCCGCGTTTTTCTGCATTCATCTCGCTAACTTCGCTTATTATGGGGATCAGTTTCCGGGATTCAAGGGAACAAGACAGATTGTCATCATTCATCAGGCACAAGGACCTCCAGAAAATGAATAATCATTTCAGGTGTATTGGGATCGTCGGGCATCCGCGTCACCCTACCGCATTGACGACACATGAAATGTTGTATCGCTGGCTGTGTAGCAAAGGCTATGAAGTGATGGTTGAGCAGCAGATTGCACAGGAGCTGCAGCTGAAGAGCGTCAAGACCGGCACGCTGGCGGAAATAGGCCAACAGGCGGATCTCGCCGTGGTGGTCGGCGGTGACGGCAACATGCTCGGCGCGGCCCGCACGCTGGCGCGTTATGACATCAAGGTCATCGGCATCAACCGTGGCAATCTCGGTTTTTTAACTGACCTCGACCCGGATAATGCCCAGCAACAGCTGGCTGACGTTCTGGAAGGCCACTATATCAGCGAAAAACGCTTTTTACTGGAAGCGCAGGTATGCCAGCAGGACTGCCAGAAGCGGATCAGCACCGCAATAAACGAAGTGGTTCTGCATCCCGGTAAAGTGGCACACATGATTGAGTTCGAAGTCTATATCGACGAAATCTTTGCCTTCTCCCAACGTTCTGACGGCTTGATTATCTCCACCCCGACCGGCTCAACCGCCTACTCGCTTTCTGCCGGTGGCCCGATCCTGACCCCTTCCCTGGACGCCATTACGCTGGTGCCAATGTTTCCGCACACGCTTTCCGCCCGTCCGCTGGTCATCAACGGTGACAGCACCATTCGTCTGCGCTTCTCCCACCGTCGAAATGACCTGGAGATCAGCTGTGACAGCCAGATAGCGCTGCCGATTCAGGAAGGGGAAGACGTGCTGATTCGTCGGTGTGATTACCACCTGAATCTCATTCACCCGAAAGACTACAGCTATTTCAACACATTAAGCTCGAAGCTTGGCTGGTCAAAAAAATTGTTCTGATTTTGCATCCAGCGCTTTACTGTATATAAAACCAGTTTATACTGTATGAAAACACAGTTATGGTTTTTCATACAGGAAAACAATTATGCTGGCACAACTGACCATCAGCAACTTTGCCATTGTTCGTGAGCTTGAGATCGACTTCCACAGCGGCATGACGGCGATCACCGGGGAAACCGGTGCGGGTAAATCCATTGCCATTGATGCCCTCGGCTTGTGCCTTGGCGGCCGTGCCGAGGGAGACATGGTGCGCATGGGCGCAAACCGTGCCGATCTCTGTGCCCGCTTCTCCCTGAAAGACACCCCTGCCGCCCAGCGCTGGCTGGAACAGAACCAGCTTGAAGATGGACGTGAGTGTTTACTTCGCCGCGTGATCAGCAGCGACGGTCGTTCACGTGGCTTTATCAACGGTACGGCGGTTCCGCTCTCCCAGCTCCGCGAGCTCGGCCAGTTGCTTATCCAGATCCACGGCCAGCACGCACATCAGCAACTCGTCAAACCAGAACAGCAGAAAGCCCTGCTTGATGGCTATGCGGGTGAGTACGCGCTTACTCAGCTTATGGCAGAACACTATCGCCAGTGGCATCAAAGCTGCCGTGAGCTTGCCCAGCACCAGCAGCAAAGCCAGGAGCGCACCGCACGCGCCGAGCTTTTGGAGTACCAGTTAAAAGAGTTGAACGAATTCAACCCGCAGGCGGGTGAGTTTGAGCAAATCGACGAAGAGTACAAGCGTCTGGCCAACAGCGGTCACCTGCTTTCAACCAGTCAGAACGCCCTCAACATGCTTGCGGATGGCGAAGACGTGAACCTGCAAAGCCAGCTGTATAACGTTCGTCAACTGGTCACCGAACTGGCAGGCATGGACAGCAAACTTTCTGGCGTACTGGATATGCTGGAAGAGGCCGCGATTCAGATCTCAGAAGCCGGTGATGAATTGCGCCACTACTGTGAACGTCTGGATCTCGACCCGAACCGTCTGTTTGAGCTGGAACAACGCATCTCCCGTCAGATCTCACTGGCCCGTAAGCATCACGTTACGCCGGAAGAACTGCCAAATTACTATCAGTCTCTGCTGGAAGAACAGCAGCAGCTTGACGATCAGGCTGACTCGCAGGAAACCCTCTCTCTGGCGGTGAGCCTGCATCATGAACAGGCGATGGCAACGGCGAAAAAACTGCATGAGATTCGAGTGCATTATGCCCAGGAGTTAAGTCAGCACATCACCGACAGTATGCACACGCTGGCGATGCCGCACGGCGTATTTACGATCGATGTCCGCTTTGAAGAGAATGTGCTGACGGCAGAAGGTGCGGATCGTATTGAGTTCCGCGTCACCACTAACCCCGGTCAGCCGCTGCAGGCCATCTCCAAAGTGGCGTCCGGCGGTGAGTTGTCGCGTATCGCACTGGCGATTCAGGTGATTACAGCGCGTAAAATGGAAACCCCGGCGCTGATTTTCGATGAAGTGGATGTTGGGATCAGCGGTCCAACGGCGGCGGTAGTCGGTAAGCTGCTGCGTCAGTTAGGTGAATCAACACAAGTCATGTGTGTTACCCACCTTCCGCAGGTGGCTGGCTGTGGTCACCATCACTTTATCGTCAGCAAAGAAACCGACGGTGAAATGACAGAAACGCACATGAAACCGCTCGATAAACGTGCGCGTCTGCAGGAGCTGGCTCGTCTGCTTGGCGGCAGTGAAGTCACGCGTAATACGCTCGCAAACGCGAAAGAACTGCTAGCGGCATAAACTTTTTCGGGATCTCAGGGTCATAGAGAACAACAAAAACGCCGCCATACCGGTTTCAAAGTGGGGCAAGGTCTATTATCATCGGCATATTACATATGAGCCGCGTTCTGCTCGGGCCCGAAAAGGAATCAAATCACTATGCGTTGTAAAATGCTGACCGCTGCCGCAGCGGTTCTTCTGATGTTGACCGCAGGCTGTTCCACTCTGGAGAAAGTGGTTTACCGTCCTGACATCAACCAGGGGAACTACCTTACCCCTAACGATGTGTCCAAAATCCGTGTGGGGATGACACAACAGCAGGTCGCTTATGCACTGGGAACCCCGATGATGTCCGATCCGTTCGGCACAAACACCTGGTTCTATGTATTCCGTCAGCAACCGGGCCACGAAGATGTGACCCAGCAAACCCTGACGCTGACCTTCAGCAGCGCCGGTGTGTTGACCAACATCGACAACAAGCCTGCCCTGACCAAATAATCAGGCGTCAGAAATGCAAAAAGGTGCTCAATGAGCACCTTTTTTGTTTCTGAATTCTTGCACAGAGACGTAGCGCTCCGGTACGCGTCAGCGCCACCGGGGAAGAAAGCGCTACTTAGCCGCTTTCTCCGCACGCTGACGACGCAGCTCTTTCGGGTCAGCAATCAACGGACGATAAATCTCCACCCGGTCACCTTCTTTCAGCACATCACCCAGCTTAACCGGGCGGCTGTAAATCCCGACTTTATTCTTCGCCAGGTCAATATCACTGCGAAGCTCAAGAATGCCGGAAGCGCGGATAGCCATCTCAACAGTCGCGCCCTCTTCCAGCGTTACACGTTGCAGATATTGCTTCTCCGGCAGCGCGTACACCACTTCCACAGCAATCTTATGCGACACTGTAAACCTCTTTGGCGCGGGTGGTGAACGCCTGAACCATATTTGAAGCCAGCTCTTTAAAGATGCGACCAAACGCCAGCTCAATAAGTTTATTCGTAAACTCAAAGTCCAGATGGAACTCGATGCGACAGGCGTCAGCGCTCAGGGGCGTAAACTTCCAGCCTCCCATCAGCGTTTTAAACGGACCATCCACCAGATGCATCAAAATACTCTGATTACTCGTCAGCGTATTACGCGTGGTGAACGTCTTGCTGATCCCCGCTTTGGAGACATCCACCGCTGCGGTCATCTGCGTTGGACCAGACTCCAGAACACGGCTCCCGGTACATCCAGGAATAAACGCTGGATAAGACTGAACATCGTTCACTAACTGATACATTTGTTCCGCGCTGTAAGGCACAAGCGCAGTACGGCTAATCTGAGGCATAGCATTTCCCATGGTCACACAACGGACAAATAATAACATTTATCACCTGTTAAAAAAACGCTAAGCCTCATCTCGTGCTAAGATAGCGCGTTAGACCTCACAGGACGCAATGAGGTGACTTTTTGAAATCAGATTACCGACGGCTTTACGACACTTATGACGAAGAAAAAAGCACATAAACCAGGCTCGGCGACCATTGCGCTCAACAAGCGTGCTCGCCATGAGTATTTCATTGAAGAAGAATTCGAAGCTGGCCTTGCGTTGCAGGGCTGGGAAGTAAAATCGCTGCGCGCCGGGAAAGCCAACATCGGCGATAGCTACGTGATCCTGAAAGATGGTGAAGCCTTCCTGTTCGGGGCGAACTTTACGCCGCTGACCGTCGCCTCTTCACACTACGTTTGTGACCCAACACGCACACGTAAACTGCTGCTGAACAAGCGCGAGCTGGAATCCCTCTACGGTCGCATCAACCGTGAAGGCTTCACCGTCGTTGCTCTGTCGCTGTACTGGAAAAATGCCTGGTGCAAAGTGAAAGTTGGCGTTGCGAAGGGTAAAAAACAACACGATAAACGGACTGACCTGAAAGAGCGGGAGTGGCAGCTCGACAAAGCGCGCATCATGAAAAATGCAGGGCGTTGATTCTGCACACTTATTGTACTATTCAATAAGTTAGCGTTCCGGGCTGGTATCCTGCAAGTGAAATCTGGTATACTGAGTTCAACACTATTGGGGCTGATTCTGGATTCGACGGGATTTGCGAAACCCAAGGTGCATGCCGAGGGGCGGTTTGCCTCGTTAAAAGCCGCAAAAAATAGTCGCAAACGACGAAAACTACGCTTTAGCAGCTTAATAACCTGCTCTGAGCCCTCTCTCCCTAGCTTCCGCTCTTAAGACGGGGATCAAAGAGAGGTCAAACCCAAAAGAGATCGCGTGGAAGCCCTGCCTGGGGTTGAAGCGTTAAAACTAATCAGGCTAGTTCGTTAGTGGCGTGTCTGTCCGCAGCTGGCGTGCGAATGTAAAGACAAACTAAGCATGTAGTACCGAGGATGTAGAAATTTCGGACGCGGGTTCAACTCCCGCCAGCTCCACCAAAATTCTCCATCGGTGATTACCAGAGTCATCCGATGAAGTCCTAAGAGCCCGCACGGCGCAAGCCCTGCGGGCTTTTTTGCGCCCTCAATTTGTCCCGCGAAGTCCGAAGAGAACTAATTAAATCCGAACCTTTTAGGCACCTTGTTAGGCACCTCATAAAGCTTTATTGTTTTTGAGGTGCCTAAAACTATGGAAACCCAGCAATGGCAAGACAAACCAAACCTCTATCCGTTAAAGAAATCGAATCCGCCAAACCCAAAGAAGCGGACTACGTTCTCTATGATGGTGATGGCCTTGAGCTACTCATCAAATCCAGCGGAAGTAAAATCTGGCAGTTTCGCTACATTCGCCCTGTCACTAAGAAACGTGCGAAGAAGAGCATAGGCCCCTACCCGTCAGTTACCCTTGCCGATGCCCGAAACTATCGGGCAGAGTCCCGCTCTCTTCTGGCGAAACAAATTGATCCCCAGGAACATCAGCAGGAACAACTGCGCAGTTCAATTGAAGCCAAAACCAATACTTTCCAGCTCGTAGCTGAACGTTGGTGGAATGTGAAGAAAGCAAGCGTGACAGTGGACTATGCAGAAGATATCTGGCGCTCTCTTGAGAGAGATGTCTTTCCTGCAATTGGGGACGTTAGCGTTACAGATATTAAAGCTCACACACTGGTTCAGGCCGTTCAACCTGTTCAGGCCAGAGGAGCACTGGAAACCGTTCGTCGACTGTGCCAACGCATTAATGAGGTCATGATCTATGCCCAAAACACAGGGCTGATTGATGCTGTTCCCAGCGTTAATATCGGTAAAGCCTTCGAGAAGCCTCAGAAAAAGAACATGCCCAGCATTCGACCGGACCAGCTACCTCAACTGATGCAGACAATGCGAACAGCCAGCATTAGCCTTTCCACACGCTGCCTGTTCATGTGGCAACTTCTTACTATTACCCGCCCTGCCGAAGCGGCTGAAGCTCGCTGGGAAGAGGTAGACATAGAAGCGCGAGAGTGGAAGATTCCTGCAGCACGCATGAAAATGAACCGTGACCATACTGTTCCATTGTCAGATGAAGCGATTGCGATATTGGAGATGATGAAGCCGTTAAGTGGAAATCGAGAATTTATCTTTCCCAGCCGCATCAAGCCAAACCAGCCGATGAACAGTCAGACCGTTAACGCATCGCTGAAACGCGCAGGTTTTGGTGGGGTGCTCGTTTCACACGGTCTGAGATCTATCGCCAGTACAGCCCTAAATGAACAAGGCTTCCCACCTGATGTTATTGAGGCGGCCCTTGCGCATGTAGATAAGAATGAGGTCCGTCGTGCCTATAACCGCAGTGATTATCTTGAGCAGCGGCGGCCCATGATGCAGTGGTGGGCTGATTTTGTGATGGCTGCTGATCGTGGAAGTATGGTTGAGGGCGGTATGAAAGGAATGAGGTTAGTAGGGTGACGGATAACTAATGACGACCCCGACTTTAGTGCCGCGATGAATGAGGCTTTAAATGTCAGTGACCCTGACCCCGAATATGCTCCAGTCATAATCAGGAATAACCGGCTTCATGTTGGCTGCATATTCTGGCAATCGACAGATTTTTCTGCAAATTCGGACGGGGTCATCCATCCCAGCGCAGAATGGGGACGCCTCTGATTATAGTGTATGCGCCAGGCCTCGATTTTGCACCGTGCGTCCTCCAGGGACATGAACCAGTTCTCGTTCAGACATTCCTGTCGCAGCCTGCCGTTGAACGACTCCACCGTGGCATTGTCCGTCGGTGTTCCCGGCCGTGAGAAGTCTATTCGGATCCCTCGTTCATACACCCATTTGTCCAGCATTATCCCTGCAAATTCAGAGCCGTTATCGGTTTTCAGTAACTGCGGCAAGGGGCGTCTGAGCGCAATACTGTTCAGCATTTCGGCAACCTCCGTTGAGCGCAGATTCTGGCCCACGCAGATCCCCAGACATTCGCGCGTGTAGAGGTCAATGACCGTCAGCAGGCGTAACCGACGCCCGTCAAACAGGGCGTCAGAAACAAAATCCATGCCCCAGACATGATTCGGATAAAGCCCCTGAGGCTGGGGCTGTCGCCGCTGGGCCGATTTATTCCGACGCGGACGCTTGAGACGCAGGGACAGCCCCTGCTCGCGATAGAGCCGGTAAATGCGTTTATGATTATCGCGCCAGCCCTCCCGCCTGAGCATAACGTGAACCCTGCGGTAGCCATAGTGGACCCGGGTTTCGGTGATCTCCCTGATACGAAGGCGGAGCGCGCTGTCGTCTGCCGCCACAGAACGGTAGCGGAAAGAGCTGCGGCTGATCCGTAGCGCAAAGCAGACCTGCCGCTCGCTGGCCCCGTAGCGTGCCTGCAGGTCCCGGACCCATTCACGCAGGCGTGCCAGCGTCAGTTCTTTTTTGCCAGCACATCCTGCAGCATGGCCTTGTCGAGGCTCAGATCGGCAACCAGCTTCTTCAGCCTGAGGTTCTCTTCCTCAAGCTGGCGCATGTGCTTCAGCTCAGAGGGCGAAATATCACCGTATTTCTTGCGCCACGTATAAAACGTGGCATCGGAAATACCCAGTTTGCGACAGACGTCCGGCACGGACATCCCCAGTTCAGCCTGTTTGAGGGCAAAAACAATCTGCTCTTCGGTGAATCGTGATTTTTTCATCGGCACCACCTCCGTTCAGGGAGTGTAGATCATGCCGGAATTCTGTTTCTGAATGGCGCAGGATTTCGGGTCAGGGTCATCAGACCGACAAGTGCTAGGAGCGGACTATTTATCAATTATGAGTACATAATAATGTGATATCAGTGCCACCAAATTAGATTTGGCCATTGCAAAAAACCAATAAAATCAATATGATAAGGCAACACAAACGGAAAGATGGCTATCTATAAAGTGGGTATATTTTCAATATCAAACCAGAGGGAATGGGCAGGAAATAGTTAATAACTTACTTAATTTTTTGACTAAGAAAGTTATTTGATATTAATAATTATAATATTACATTGTAAGTCATGAAAACCTACAGTGAAGATATTTTAATGTTTACAATTGAACTTTACAAAACAATCATTAAGTAAAGTTTAAAATATATTCCTTTTTTATATTGATTTATTATATCTGGATGAGGTTGTTAAAAACATGAATAAATTAAAACCAACATGGCAGTTATTCGAGGAACTCGTTTGTCACATTCTGAAGGCAAACAATTTTCAAATAAATAGAAATAGTTGCAGAGGAGACGAAGGATTTGATTTTCTCGGTGATTTTGGAGGAGAAAGATGGGCTATTGAAGTTAAATTCTACCGCACAGCTCGAGCTCAGCCCTCACTTATTGATGCAGCTGCGACTCGCATTACCAGCAATGGCGTAGCCGCAGGTGTTAACAAAGGAATGTTAGTTGTTTCATGCTTTCTCACACCTGAGTTGCGAGAGGCTCTGGAAAATAAATTCAGTATTACTTTTGTGGATCAGGCTGACTTAAGAATTTGGTGTAGTTCACATCCTGAACTAGCGGAATCATTGGATGCACTATTAGAAGTAAATCTAGATGAAGCTCTTACGACGCACCTTTCTCGTAAAGAGAGTAACTCTATCATTAGAGATATGGCTCTTAATAAGAGTAACCGGATTGAGCGACAAAAAAATAAAGGAACAAAACTTTGCCTTGAACTAAAGAGTATTAAAAAAGGGAAAGCATCTTGGCGTCAATATGAAAAAAAATGCGAGGAAATCCTTAAATATCTGTTTCCTAATGATCTACACGGCTGGCATTCACAAAAAAGAACTGATGATGGTTTAAACCGTTATGATTTTGTATGTCGAATTAGACCCACTACTGAATTTTGGAAATTTGTTATTGAACACCTAAATAGCCGTTATGTTCTTTTTGAGTTTAAAAACTATTTAGGGAAAATCAAGCAAGGCCAGATACTTACCACGGAGAAGTATCTTTTGGAAAAAGGACTCAGGCGTATGGCAATTATTATGACAAGGACGGGAGCAGAGGCACATGCATTAGCTATGACGCAAGGAGCTATGAGAGAACAAGGTAAACTTATACTCATTGTAAACGATGAAAAAGTATGTGAAATGCTTCATATGAAGGAACGAGGGGAAGATCCAACTGATTGCCTTTTCGAAATTGCCGATAACTTTTTACTGACACTCCCTCGTTAACTCATGATAAACACACCAAATAGTAAAAATGTAAAAATTGAATCATCATAGATTTCATTTAAAGCTCGTAACACTATGTAAATTTAATCAATGGACTCCAAGCGGATGTTATGCACATCCGCTTCTTATTGATCGCAGCCTGATGATGTTGCAATAGACCACTTATACCAGAAATAAAATCTGCTGGCAGCACAATGCATTAATCAACGAGAGAGTTATCAGAATTTGTTATTCTTCAAAATGATCTGAGAGATGCGACACAATCCGAAGACGGGCTTGAGCATGCCTAGCCTACTAAAGTCCGTCGTCCGAGGGGCTGCTTCGGATTATAACTTTGTTCTATTTTGTCGACGCATGTTTTCTACTGCCAATGCAAAGTCTGTATTGGTAACGTTTTCCTGCCAACGAGACCAAAAATCTATTGTTGCACTTAACGGTGTCTCAGTTGGAGGGTCAATTTTTATTCTGCTTGGCAGGAGCACCGAATCACCCACAACCATAGCTTCCCCAACATCCATGATGGGAAGTGCCTCTAAGAGACTCTCCAGGCTTTCGGGTAGTAATTTTCGTACTGTTGCCTGGTCATCCGCATTAGTTAAACGCAATGAAATGATGTTGTTACATTGACTGAGTATAGTGGTACTTACATCTGAAGGTCTTTGGCTTACAATCATTAACGCAACCCCATATTTGCGGCCTTCTTTAGCGATTTTTTCAAATGCTTCAACCGCTCTGCGTTCAACTGGGTTACCTTCTTTTCTTGGCAGGTAAAGATGAGCCTCATCGCATACAAAAGCAACTGGCCTACGACTTTCAGGATTCGTCCAAAATTGAACTTGATATATGATGCGGGCAACCAACCCAATGATTACTGGCAATATATCAGCCGGAACTTCTGAGAAGTCAATTACTTTAATATTCTTTTTTTGGTTACCAAAACCCATCAGTGTTTCGGCAATCATACTTAACGAACCGTATTGATTGTATTTATCCGGACTATTGAAAAGAAACCCATAACGTCGATCTTGTAAGCGACTAGCCATTCGGACCAGCAATCTAGAAAACTCACCGTTAAAAGGGCCATTTTTTTCCTTTCCAGCTTGTGCCCCTGGGATTCTTTCTTCATTTAAAAATCTCAACTTTCCAATGACATTATCCAAAGAATACGGAATTGGACTGTCAAGTGTAAAAGCTTGTAACAGATCGCTACGACCATTCGTTTGTAGGAAAGCTTTCTTTTGCTCCGTAATCGCATCTTGCACGATAACTACTTGGTTGTGTGCACTGAATTCACTTCGGTCAACGAACAATGACTGAATTTCTTCCGAATTAAGTAACCAATAAGGCAGGAAGAGGAGTGAGTCATCATCAGTATCAACCTCATCCGGCCCTGGTATTCTCAATTGTTTGGCATAAGAAAGTTCTTTGTACTCACCGTGCAAGTCGAATACAACTAGGTTTGAAGATGGCAGTTTCGAACTCCTTTCCAGAATCGAGGCAACCGTCCATGATTTACCAGATCCCGTGCTACCAAGTAGAGCAGCATGTCGCTGGAACAATTTATTGCCATCAACATAAGCGCGTGCATTCTCATTAAGTTTATAAGAGCCTAGCTCCAGTGAGTGCTCTCCATCACCACATTCAGAAATCACACGCATGAACTCTTCGAGATGGGCATCTTTAAGTACATAACAGGTTGAGTCTATTTCCGGGACGTGGTCTAGTGACCTTGAAAACTTATATTTTTGCTCAATTGCATCCCATCGGGCCCCGCCCATTAAAGTAATCTTGACTGTGTTAATTACAATATCTTCAAAAGCGTCTATCTCGTCTGCTTCATCTTCTTGCACTTCTAGGGCAGGGAGCGGAGCGACTACTGCTTTTATTACTTTATCAATCATGCCAATGAGCCAACATTCAGTTGCTCCGCTTAGTTGGACTGCTACAAGCTGTCCAACTCTAGCCTTCCGCAGATCTTTATCAGTGTTTACCAGAATAGTTACTTTTCTGGTGTCTACTTCACGAATATTTCCAAGTATGTAGCTGTCATCATTAAAAGTAAAAAGAGCCATATTACCCTCCTAAGAACTCATTAGTGAAAACCTCAAAACGCCATAATTCCTTGTCATCTACATGCAGCCAGTTTTCAAACTTTGAATTGTAAATCCTGCTTTTATCTGAATTTGTCTGTTTGCAGATAAGCCACATATTTGGGCATTTAGATAACCACTCCTCGATTCTTTGGTTTGAATCCCGAGTAATTACTAATGCTCGGCACTGATCTTGTTCAAGTTTTTGCCTAAATACGTTATTAACAAGCTGGGAATCGTTAAAGCCAAAACCTAAAAATAGAAAACTTGTATGGTTTCCAACCGCATTATCATATTCAGCCAACTGGGCCCTGTCTTTATGTAATCTCTGATATTTAGCCGTACCTGGAGTGATCATCGCCCGCACAACGCCTTCAGGTTTGTTGAGAATCCAGCTATTACATTCGATAAGATGAGCTTCCCATTCAAAGGTATTTAAAGAGCCATGTGGTTTGTGCAGTCGAATATGTTTGCATTCTATGATTCTTGGTGGTTGTCTCGGCTTGCCAAAGCCTTTATGAATAGATTGAACTATTTTTTTTGCTTCACTCCAATCATAACGTTGAAGAAAGCCTCCGTAGAATCCCGTAATATATGGAATCTTGTGCCGAACAAAGGCGTATTCAGCTAATAAATCGTAATTCGGTGTTGCAACGTGAAGTTGTTTATCGGCCTGTGGCAGAGTTTCAACAAGCTTTTTCAGTAGTGTTCCAGCTGGCCAATCGCGTAATCCTGAAATGATTTGGTGGGCGTGAACGTTATCGTGATACGCAACAAAGCTTGCAGTTAGTTCGACTATACGAGTAGTCAGAGTCTCATCCTTGATGAAGTCCATAGCAGATTCAAAGTCATGGCTACAACCATCGAGAGCGGACACCACTTGCTGCCATTGTTGCGCCTGAGCATCTGTCATACTACTAGTCAACTCGGCTCGAAGGTGACGCTCTAGAGCTGGCATCCCAAAATTTAGATCAAGTGCACATGAAGTTCCTGTACCAAATAATACAAACGGCTTCTCAGTAAAAAACTCTGCAATCGCTTGATATGCAGATTCCTTTGTCAACTCCATGCATCCCCCACTTAAGACATCTAATTTCCGCGCTTACCGCCTAACATCCGCATCATTAGTACTTTATTCTCTTACTTTAAGGCTTCAAGTTTTTATTGCAGAGCAATTATCCAGAACTCTCATTTGTAGAGCTATATCAAGTTTCTGCCAATTGGAGGTTTCAGACCCAAGCCATCAGCCCCGAAACGCTTCCTCTCACAATTCAACGTAGCTTGCTAATTTTGCCGGTTAGCAAGCACAATTGGGTTGACGTCCCAGTTTTCTGGGGCCCCTTAGGGGATCATAAGGTTCTGATGAACAATGCCGATAATGTTTAGATAAGATGAATCTGATGTTTCCGCGTCACTCTCACAGGGACAAACTGCGTTGAATGTCGAAAACCTTTGAGACCCGTTGTGCCAAGCAAATTAACGACAAACGACAATGACCAAGGCAGGGATGCGCTACAGCGTCCGACTGTGTAAAGGAGAATACATGGCAAGCATTGTTTCGGAGTACCAACGCTTTCTCGATTGTTTAACGCAGCAGGACGTTCCTGATGATGTCCGGCGACTTGCGTATCTGATCTTCGATCATATCCAACCTCTCGCTGAAGTCGGCTCGACTCGCCGGGCGCGTTCAGTTCGTCTTGCCCCCCTAGCCCTAAGACATCTAATTGATCAGCCCATCGCTTACGAAGGCAATTCTGACGCCCCTGAAGCAGGTTCTGCTCTGGGCCGATTGCATCAGCTTGAGGTTGGTCCATTCCGTGGATTCATGCGGCAGGAGATATTTGACCTCTCCCACGATATCACTCTCATTTACGGTGCAAACGGTACAGGTAAAAGCAGCTTCTTTGAGGCTCTCGAAGTGTCAATGCTGGGCACTATCAGTGAAGCGCAGTTAAAGCGGGTGGAGCAAAGGCTTTATTGCAATAACGCTCGTCTCAAGCACCACGATGCGCCAGTGCTTCTTGCCGGTGAGGCTCAGAACTTACGGCCCGTCCAGCCTGATGAATCAGAGTATCGTTTTTGTTTCATTGAGAAGAACCGGCTTGATGACTTTGCCCGTATTGCTGCAAGAACCCCTAGCGATCAGCGACAGCTAATCGCAACGTTGTTTGGTGTAGATCAGTTCAGTGAATTTGTCCGTGGGTTTAACCCATCACTCGATCAAGATCTGATGCTTTCCGGACCAATGGCAGCTCAGTTGGTCGAACGGAGAAAGCAGGTAGCAGCTTCAGAGCAGGTAATTGCAGCACATCCGCAGAAAATAGCTTTGATTGAATTGCAGGAAAATGCGCTTGCGCAGCGCATATCCCCCGAAGCGACCTATCAGGCATGCGTTGAATGGCTGGAAGGTACACAACTTCAGCAGGGACGTCTGCCATATATTCAATCTCAACTTGATGCTATCCCACCACTGGTTTATAGGATTACGCAATCCCGACTGGAAGCGCTTCTCGCTGAAGCATACCGTCTACATGGGAGTTGGCAAGAGACCTCAAGGGAACTTGCATCACGTGCGACCGAGGTATCGTATGCAAAACTGTATGAAGCAGTGCAGGCCTTGGCTGTCGGAGCAACTACCTGCCCTGCTTGTGGTACAAATCTTGATACCGTAGCAGAGGATCCTTTTATACGAGCGCGTACGGGACTTGAAGCCCTGGCGCAGTTGGCACAGATTCAGTTGCGGGAGCAAACATTACGAACAGAGCTGAACGAGTCTCTCCAGCTACTGTTGGAGGAAATACGTCGCACCGTAACGGCAGCAATCGCCGCATGCCCGGAAACCCTTCATGCTGCAGTACTGCCGGAATTACCCCAGACATCAGTTGGAGCGTGGCTTGAGTGCTGGGTTGAAGGAGAGAAACAGCCCTGGAACACACTCCTGTGCATTGCCAAAGAGATTGAGCATATCGATAAACAGTCCCTCGCAGTACATAATCAACGTGGTGCGTTGACCGAGGAGCGGGACCGTCTGATTCAGTATCGGTTCGAAATTGAAAGACTACGTACGCAGCGCACAGCCGCCAACGTTGAACTAGCTGCAGCTCAATCTAATCTGACCCAGTTCAATGACAATAATCGAGATCTGCTCCAAGCCATTGCTGAAGAAGAAACTGTCATAAAGTTAAATCAACGAATTAAGGTAGCTTACGACGGATTCCTACCGGAAATCCAAAGATACATGGCCGCACTACCTGGCATATTGCTTCAGGGATTGGGTGAACAGGCTCGGGATCTGTATAACGCTTTTAACCGAAGCGATGCACCTAGCGATCTGCTGCATGCACTTCATATGCCAGTTGCTGAAAATGGCAAAATTGAAGTCGAATTCGCCGGTGAACCGGGCATTCGTTACGATGCGCTAATCATTTTCAGTGAGGGACATATCAAATGTCTTGGCCTCGCAATTCTGTTGGCCAAAAATATTGTCCAAGGATGCCCGGTGGTTATTTTTGATGATGTGGTTAATGCGATTGATGATGAGCATCGAGACGGTATATGGCGTACCTTCTTTGAAGATGGGCTACTGGACGACAAACAGGTAATCTTGACTTCCCATGCCGAAGAATTCCTCATCCGAATTCAACAGGAGTTAGGTGCAGCAAGGGCAGGAGCCATTAAGCGCTACAAATTCCTACCACACGATGGTGAACACGAACTGCGGGTAGACAGCAATCCACCGAGTAAGAATTACGTTCTGCTTGCGCAGCAGGCTCTAGATGGGGATGAAAAGCGTGAAGCTCTTCGTCAGTCACGTCCCGCCCTGGAAAGCCTTACCGATAGCCTTTGGTCGTGGATGGGCAGACGCGGTGACGGACGCATTGATATTAAACTCAGTGGACCACGTTCGCCTTGGGAATTGAATAATAAATGCTCTAAATTGAAATCGGCCGTTAATCGCATTTCAGGGCAGCATCCCGGGGCCCCGGCTGCAGTTGCTGCATTAGAAAGATTACTCGGAGTCAACGGCTCCAGCATTGAATGGGGATATCTGAACAGCGGCGTGCACGATTCACAGCGAGACCACGAATTCGACCGCTCCACAGTAAGAACAATAGTGGAGTCGATTGTGTCGCTTGATGCAGCCCTTAGCGTCATGAGAAATCAGTAAGTGATACACAGTGAAACTGGTGCCGGGTGGTGTCGCAATCAGCCTCCCTAAACGTAGCTTTAGCCGTTCAGATGCTTGCTGGCTTTCTCGATGAGTTGAATCGGGTTAGCCCCACGGTTCAACTGGAAGCTAGCGAGCACCTGATTATTTGGATTCGGAAAAAACAGCAATGACCGAATTGCTAATGGAGTACAGGGACAACAAATGGGAAATGATATTTTCATCACAAAATGGCATCAAAAAACCTGCAAACTCCAGTCGCAAATTAAAAGTTTCATTAAAAAAATAAGCGAGCAACTTACTTATAAATAACATCACCAATGGTATTATATCAATGATATTTTTTTACCAAATAAAAAGAAACAGATATGAAATAGCTGCAGTACTACTCATGATAAGCATTGGACTGCTTAATTTGGGGTGGCTGAGTTTAAAGAAAATCCCTGAAACTCCTCCAGGATATTATGAAAATATTGTCATCGAACACCTGCAATTATTCACGAACCTGCGCAACGAGTATCATAATCAGCAACATGAAATGAAGAGTGAAATGCTGTCCAAAGAGCATGCATCTATAGAAGTAGCTAGGATTGCATTAAAATTAAACATATTTGAATCCCGATATCTGGATTTTTGGGTAGCAGAGAGACCGATTATTATTGGTATGTTGAAGCCTTTTGAAGAGCCAAAATATAGAAGCTGGTATGTACACCTTCCTCAAGAAACTCGAAAACTGGTTAACAACATAGCAGATAATCTACACGAGGTTTATCCCAAACTTGCGAAGTGTAATCAAAATGCGGCTAAGGATTATATGGCATTAGTTTCGGGACTGGCGGCACCATCATCTCGCGATAAAGTATCTGCTGCCTTGGTTGCGCAAACCCGAGTAATAATGCGCAATATTTCTCAAGATCAGCATTCTCCATCAGAGATTTGCGATAGTGCAATGGTGTCATATTTTTCTTCGATACAACTGTTATCGAGAACATATAGTGAACTTGCAGATTCTTATCAAGAGCAACTAGAAGCTAATGAATTATTACGTAAAATAGTCAGCACGATATTATCCTTTCTTTTATTTTTAGTTTGCTATAAGTGCCGTGAAAATTTGATAAAAAAGGCAGCAAAATCACTGGGGGTATAATTTTTCTAAACTATTGAAGTTACTGTTATTCGAGTAAGGATTTTTAGGACTAATTAGGCATAAGATCGATTTTTAAATGGAATTTTCTCAAGATGAGCTTGTTAAAAATTTGTTTTTTCCAGAACTATACAAAAGAGATAAGAACAGTCTGGTCAGGTGGGCAAAGAACTAATATTCCGGAGTTCTTCTTCGTGCCGATTACTATTTTTAATGAAGCGACACACCTCTTATTTTTGAAATATAAAAACCACCTCTAAAGGTAATTATCTTTCACATCGCCAAATGAACACTATACCTGCCACCTCTGCTTTATGGATAATTACATTCGTTAGTTCCTGTACTACAGAATCTCAAAGCCATATCGTAATAATAATTATTATCAAGATGCCAAGGGATGATAAACCCCTGATTCAATAAAAGAAAGCAATAATACCTCACTTGAGAGTAACGTTCTTTTTTTACAGATTTATAGCGGAGATAAAGGCTCCTAGCTGATACACTAAAACCAAGCCCCAAATACTTCAACCTTATTTTTTCTGAAATGGTATGACTATTACTCTCCTCATTATAAATTGCAATTACAGGGTCTTCATCATGTTCGCATGCAATATCAAAGGCCCCCAGGGTTCCCAGCCAACTGCCCTGGGTACCACTAAACATGCGTTTATGAAGATAGTATTTATTTATATTTTCAAGAAGGGCTATAACATTCTCCCGAGAAACACCGTTTTTGCATTGAAAGCTTACAAAAACTTTCCGTTCCGCTCCCATAAACCAGTTATCGACTAATCTTTTATAGTAATCAGAAATATTTTTTTGTTCTACGGCGGACATTTTTAGGTCAGGCGTGGGTAAAGTAATCGTATTATTGTTTTTTAGTGACAGCATTACCGCCACTACTCGTTGCAGCATCTTAAATTCGAAAAGCAAACCAGTGCGTATAAGCTGTAACAATTCTCCAGGTCCAGATTCCTTCGCATGCTTATCAATATTTCGAGAGTATTTCCCACATGAAATGACCCCATAACCTACCAGCTCCCGATAAAACTCAAGAGGAGCATCTGCATACTCCAGTGCATAGCAGCATTCGGTCAGACGATACCGGATAAGATACGGTGTTGCTGATAATGCCAGATCTTCATCATTCATGAGATCTTTAATGGTTTGATCAATGAATTCCCCCTCCACACCATTGTTCTCCGCAGCAGTGTAAAGCAATGTGAGACCAAAATTGCTCGCTGTTTGAGTACTCTCGCCATAGTCAGTCCCCTCATCAAAAAACGTACTTACTCCGGACTGTTCAGCATACTCAGTCATCGCTAAAGAAAGTTTGCCATCAACAGACAGAATAATTTCCAGCGCTCCCAGCAGGTAGTGCTTTGCTATCGCAGTCTTTTTTTCCGACATGTTGGCTTCCCGTAAGATCTTATTGATTTTGAGAATAATGCGGGAATACCACTCTGCGATGGGATCTTTGCAAACCTCATTCATCACAATCTGACTAAAGTGAAGATTATCAATGGCATCAAACGCGGCTTTTTGTATCGGAGTTATCGCAGGCATATGTCAATGTCAAAAAAAGTAATATATTAATGACCTTAGATTACACCAAAATACTCACTTACAATCAATTCCTCTTACCAGACTGCAGGCAATCACCGAGCAGTAGTAATCGATAACTTAATCAAAAAGTAATTTCATATAGTTAAGAGAGGAAAAATGAATACAACTATTCAGACAGTGAAAATCCTGCGTATGCCTGCTGTGGTGCGCAAACTCGGTATCGCCCGTGCCACCATCTACGACTGGCTTAACCCAAAGTCACCACGCTATGACGCCACGTTTCCTAAACAACGCCGCCTGGGTATGCAATCTGTCGGCTGGGTGGAATCTGAACTTGATAAATGGATAGAGGAGAATTGCCCTCAGGTTTAATAGCGCCTTTATTCTGACTCTGCATCAGCTATGACAGAGAGTCACGACTGATGCGGAAAATTTAACTTTTTTGTGCATTCTGGAGCCCCCCAATGCCAAAACATGATGATTTTCCTGTTGATGCGTTTCCGCCACTCATCAAAAACGCAATCTGTGAAGCACACGAGGTAACAAAAGCCCCAATCGCTCTGATTGCGGCGTCCGCTCTGGGGGCAATTTCTCTGGCCTGCCAGAATCGTATTGATGTTATACGCCCAGGGAACCATCGTGGCCCCGTATCACTTTTTGTCCTGACTATCGCTGAATCAGGTGAGCGCAAAAGCACCGTTGACAAACTGTTGCTAAAACCATTGCGCGCGAAAGAAGAACAGCTAGAAAATATTCATAATCGGGAATATCAGATTTATTACAAACAAAACCAGATAGCTGTCTCAGTAAGAAAAGCGCTGGAAAACAAGCTTAAAGCACATATTAATCGGGATAAAGATATTACTGAAATAAAATCAGCAATAATGGCCCTTCAGTCTCCGGCCCCCCCTGTCAGACGCAAACTGACGTTCAACGATGCCACACCGGCTGCCATTAAAGCATTCCTTTGCGGTGGCTGGAATGCTGTGGGTGTGATGTCCGATGAGGCAGGAACAATTTTTGGTGGTCATGCACTTAGCGAATTGCCGTTTATCAACACAATGTGGGATGGCGAGAGATTTAGCGTCGAACGTAAAAACGAACCCGACGCGGTTATTAGCGACGCCCGTATGACGTTATCATTGATGGTTCAGCCTGAAGCCTTCCGTGATTACCTTGAGCGTAAAGGCAGCATGGCTAAAGGTGTCGGCTTTTTTGCCCGGTGTCTGATTAGTTTTCCGACATCCACACAGGGTTCACGCCTGATCACCGTACCAGTGACATCGCAGGAACACATTCCTAAATTTCACGACCGTCTCATGGAAATTATTAACGAAAGCCTGGCCACTAACATTAGCGAGCGCCTTTCTCTTAAATTTTCACCTGAAGCTGAAAAAAGTTGGATCAATTATTATAATCAAATTGAAACCAGTATCGGTATTCAGGGCAAAAATGGGCTGAGTGACTTCAAGGATTTTGCGTCAAAGTCAGCTGAAAATATTGCGCGTATTGCTGCATTAATACATTACTTTGAGGGCAATACGGGAGATATTTCTGAATGTGCAACTCAATCAGCCATAGAAATTTTTAGCTGGTATGGCTTTGAGCATCAGCGCCTCTTTACCAAAGTAGATACTGCTGAAACACCAGAACAGGATGCAATGGAACTTCTGACCTGGATTGAGGTTAAGTATCGCGAGCGCCTTTCAGTTGCTCTTGATAAAAACTTTATTCGTCGCTATGGCCCTAACAGACTTAGGACTGGAGGGAAAATTTACATGTTACTGGACTGGCTTCAAAGTCAGCGTAAAATAATTATCTTTAAGCAAGATAATAAAACTTTGGTTTACCCGAGTTGGGCATCCACCCCCAACTATACAGGTCAAACCTTCAGCCGCTTCTGACTCTTTTTGGTTAAGGAAAGGCAGGTATTATATATTTTTCTTGCGTGTTATATGGCCTTACCGGCCAGGACCTGCATTAACTAAGACCTAAGGTTAAACTATATGAAAGGCAGAGGGACGAGCCCTCTGCCTGCGTTACATTTGGCCGGTTCCAATCACTGACGGATTCCGTTGGCTGCATCCAAAAGAACGTCCATCTCCATAGTGCTTTGTGTACTCTTTTGCCAGGTACATTGCTCTCTGACGTGCTGTAACATACTGCTCTTCATGCTCAGGACGTTTACCTTCTATCCAGCCACATGGGTGTTCCGGAAAATGAACCAGGCCAGCATAGGCCTCCCAGGGTAATTTCAGCGCACTGCACCAGGCTTTCTGGATAACATTCGCCAGTGAATCTATACCATCGTTGCATTGAGGCTGATAATCTCCCAGCGTATGGAAGGTGTCCTTGTTTACCAATAGCATCACATGGTAATGCCGGTTGCCATCCACCAGGCCATATTCTCTGCACCAAATATAACGTATGGACGTCAGATTCTTACAGGTAAGTCCTGCATGCCTTCGGGCAGTCATCTGAGCATTTGCATGGTATTTCAGCGAATCAAAGAAGCGCGAGATAACGCGCTCATCACGACGACCAGTACCGTCAGTCGGAAACCGCAAATCAAAACGAAATGTAGAAAGCCTGGGGTATTGATCAGTCGCTGCTGCCAGTGTTCGTTCTACGCCATCAGTGTATCGCGGATCGTATGTATATTTCGAATTCATAACTTTAGCCTTAGTATAATTTACATCTGTATCCCGAATAAGTTAGAGACAAATATCATTCATTTTATAATAACAACCCCCAACGGAATTCAATATATTTTCTGCATTACACACTCACCTTCTTTTTATTTAATAATACCAATACGGAGCGACTTATTACCCAACACCGCCACCGGAGGCAATAGAAGCAAGCAAAACCATCGTAGAACACATCATTTTATTTTCTGGAGTTATTTCTTAAATAAAATAAATCACAAGAGAAAGCTAACCATTTACTCATAGGCATTTTTTTGATACTAACTCATCTCATATGCAAGACACGTAAAAAATTACATAAAGAATACACAGTCGGTTACTATGAGATTGCGGCAAAAACTGAAAATAAAAAAATACAGATATATATCACCTTAACGACAACCATCTGGAGTTGTCGATAAGGAGGATAGTCTGGATATTACTGTATTACAGCATCTCTTTGACGGGATGTATGCCCTGGCGGTGGAAGGTACCGCCGTCACGGACTCTGCCGCAGTGCTGGCCGACAGTTACCTTCAGAACGACATGAGTCGTAATGATGCGGCTGAATCGCTGGTGCTGTACGAGTCCCTGAAAGCCTGCGGCTCCGGCTTTTCTTGTGGTCTTACCGGTGGCGCGCTGCTGCCGTTGACCGTCACCGCCGACGTCTGCTCTTCGCTGTTCATCCAGATGCGGCTGTGTGCGGCCGTTGCCATCATCGGAGGCCATGACACTGCAGACCCACGGGTACGCCTGCTTTGCTGGGGCGCGCTGGCCGGGGATGCCTGCTCGGATGCCATCAGTGGCATCATCACCCGGTTACTGACCCGCGCACTGAGCCAGTCTCAGGCCGAGACCGCTCTGCTGACAGTGGTTCGCGACGCATTACTGCTGAAAAGCAGTCAAGTGTTACTCAGGGAAAGCCTGCTGCTCCCGTTACTGGGCGGGGTAATCAACGGTGGTGCCGCCTGGCTCGTCACCCGCCTGACGGGGCAACTCGCCATTCGTCTGTTTATTCCACCGGTAACTCCGCCCTGTGCAGCATAATCCTCTGTATTTCATTTTCGGACATCACCTGTCCGTCATTACTCGTATAACACGCTGATTTTCCTGACGCATCGGCCATGTCCTTACAGGCGGGTTTGTTATCGTTTTTGTCCTGACGATACAGACCTGAATGGAGGGCTAATGGCCGTTTATCGCGAAGATGCTGACCTGCGGTTTCTGGGGCGTTGTGAGAATGAGGACCTGGATTTACTGGTCAGCCTCATTACCCATGACCCACGGGACAAAACCCTACGCTGGACGGAAACGCTGTCCGGCAGCGACAACTACAAACGTTTTTATCCAGCGCACCGTAATTACTGGCAGGAGATTGCCGCTGAAATCCAGACCTTTGGTGCCAGCAGTATCGCCAGTGTATTCAGGGGTGGGAAAGGCGTGCTGTATCGGGAAGTGTTATGCGATGTCTGTGACCATACGGGCGTGAAATACAGGAAGGAGGAGGCAACCGAAACCGTTGAGCTCTCCCTGCTGATGAAGATGCTCGAAAAAAGCCTCAGCGAAATGTCCCCGACTGAGCTGCAGGAGTTTGCTGACAGCATGGGTACGGAACTGACCGCACCGACAGCACCGCTGATTTTAATGGCCATACAGACTGCCGTCCGGTCTTCCGGTTTTGCAGCCTACCGTCTGTCGGTCGTGATGCTCAGTACGCTTGCGAAGGTTGTACTGGGGCGCACGCTCCCCATCGTGACTTATCTGACCCTGACCCGCTCTATCAGTGTACTGGCCGGGCCGGTTGGTATCGCCCTGAGCACCGGCTGGCTGATTGCCGATATGGCAGGCCCGGCACGGCGGGTTACGGTTCCGGCCTGCCTGCTGATTGCTTGTCTGCGTCAGCAGTATCTGTACAAATCAATGTAATCAACGGAAACCCTTCAATATGTCTGCGGAAGAAAAACAGCACGATCGCATGGCATCACGGCTGGCGATCATCATCAGTCGCCTGCTGATGGGGGAACGGTTGTCAGTTAGTGGGTTGTCTCAGGAGTTTCGTATCTCGGAGCGCACTCTGCGCCGGGATTTTCGTGAACGCCTGAGCTGCCTGGAACTGACATACCAGCAGGGGTGCTGGTCACTGGCCCACCAGCACGAAGGCCTGCGCACCAACCGGCATATTCTGCACTTTGCACGAGTAACCCGCACGGAGCAGCTGTTCCCGGCGATGGATAATCGTCTGATATCTGTGCTGACTGACAGCTCCGTAGAGCCACCTTTTATCGTCTGGCAGTCTCCACCGGAGCGCAAGCCCGGTCCCTTCGGCAGTTTCTGGCGTATCACACAGGCCATTCTGGAGCGAACTCTGCTGGATCTGACCGCAGAGGGGCAGCAGTACCGCTGGTTCGCACCTTATCGCCTGATTTATTTCGAGAACGGCTGGTATCTGGTCGGAGAGTACGCCCGGCAACTGCAGGTCTTTCTGCTGGAAAGCATTACCGGGTAATGACTCCAACTTACTGATAGTGTTTTATGTTCAGATAATGCCCGATGACTTTGTCATGCAGCTCCACCGATTTTGAGAACGACAGTGACTTCCTGCCCAGCCTTGCCAGATGCTGCCTCAGATTCAGGTTATGCCGCTCAATGCGCTGCGTATATCGCTTGCTGATAACGTGCAGTTCTCCCTTCAGGCGTGATTCATACAGCGGCCAGCCATCCGTCATCCATACCACGACCTCAAAGGCCGACAGCAGGCCCAGAAGACGCTCCAGCGTGGCCAACGTGCGTTCACCGAATACGTGCGCCACAACCGTCCTCCGTATCCCGTCATACGCGTAAAACAACCAGCGCTGGCGTGATTTAGCGCCGACGTAACCCCACTGTTCGTCCATTTCCGCGCAAACAATGACGTCACTGCCCGGTTGTATGCGTGAGTTTACCGACTGCGGCCTGAGTTTTTAAGTGTCGTAAAATCGTGTTGAGGCCAACGCCCATAATGCGTGCACTGGCGCGACATCCGACGCCATTCATGGCCATATCAATGATTTTCTGATGCGTACCGGGTTGAGAAGCGGTGTAAGTGAACTGTAGCTGCCATGTTTTACGGCAGTGAGAGCAGAGATAGCGCTGATGTCCGGCAGTACTTTTACCGTTACGCACCACGCCTTCAGTAGCTGAACAGGAGGGACAGCTGATAACAGAAGCCACTGGAGCACCTCAAAAACACCATCATACACTAAATCAGTAAGTTGGCACCATTACCGCATTACCGATGTCTGCCTGACACCCAGGCAGTTTCTGCGCAGAAAACACATCGATGCCCTGACCGCCGACCCACATTTCATTCACTCACTGCCGCACTTCCAGTACATCCGCACTGTACTGGCAGAAACGGAAAATTAAGGATAATCATGAAAAAAATCGCATTTTTACTGGCGCTGCTTTCTTCAGCGCAGGCCAGCGCAGCCGTAAACCAGTGGACCCGTACCTGGGTTCAGGGGGGCACGGAATACCGGATACAGAATAAACAGAGTGCTGAACTGCTTCTGACCTGTTCACCGCACGACAATGTGTTCGTCCGGTACACCGCGCCTGATGGCAAAACGCTCACCAGCGGCAATGATGATGGTCGCAGTCTTGAGGCGCAGACAGACAACAGCGACACGTTTCTTATAAACGACACACTGTCTGATGCAGGGGGGAGTAACTTCGAGGCCTTCTGGAATGCAGTCAGAAAATCACAGCGGATTCATATCACTGCGACCGGCCTGACCTCCACAACGTTCACCTTCAGCAATGCCGCCCGGACCCTGCCTGAGTTTGATAAATCAGGCTGTCTGACCCGTATGTGAACCTTTACGACTCCAGCAAATATAAGGAAAAAATAATGAAAACAGCAATGAGTGCCCTCGCCGTGGCACTGATAATTTCACCTCTGCTGCACGCAGCAGAGGCCCCGGTCAGGATTGGTCTGGAGCAGGTTAAAAATCCGTATTACCCGAATCTGCATCAGCAGCGTGTTCACGTTCAGTCGCTCACGGACAGCGTCACCATTAAGGATGTTGTCGTTAACCGGGGGAACTGCCCGATTCAGAAGATGCCCACGGTCTACGCAGGTAGTAAGCCTGTCCCGCTGGTACCGTCAACGTTGCCTTACGGGAAAGAGATTGCCGTCTACATTAAAGGCCCATGCAGTGTGGCGGAGATTAACGTCATCACCAGTCAGGGGGACTGGCTGATGAAGTACTAGTTTCGTCTGAACAATATCTGGTCTGACAATCAGTTGTCAGACCCTGTTGTGCTATCAGTCGTAATATCAAAAAAATCAGGTATTAATACTGCGTATTAATAGCCATTATAAACCCCTCCCCGTAAGGTCCCTCCCCTTATGAAGGATTCGCCATACTATATATCTCATTACTTCATTATGTTAGCGTCCTGCCACTGCTTGTCTGACCGCTTTGTGCCAAAAGCGGACGCTACGATTCCGCAGTGATTAAACCCCCAACCCCAAAAGACCTGTTGAAATGGGGTCAGCAAAACAGATACATTACGCACGTTGTTACCTTGTATCATCAGGATGCCGTTGACTGTGTTTTTTAGCCGTGAAGTCATTTCCAGAATCGTGCTTATCATCATGGCTGTTGCCGTGCTGAGCAGTTCGCTTATGGCAAAACCACAGGCTGTCTACAACGTCCAGGATACAACGACCATCAGTGACCATCAGCACGATAGCGATGAACCGCTGAATGAGCACGATCCGCTGCTGTTCCACTCGCACGGTAATGTGCACCACCTCAATGCCGATCATTCCCACGATCTGAACAAACTCTTCACCCTGACTGCTTTGCAGGCCTGGAACGCGGGCATACGGGCGACCTTTGCGCTGAGTTCAGAACAAATTCTGCGAATGCCACAGGCCACCCCCGAACGCCCTCCGAGATCCCTGTTTGCGTAATAACTGCTGTTAATTCGTTATTATTCAAACTGTAAGGATTTTGTATGAACACCTGCCTTAATTTACAAGGCCGGTTGAGCGGTGGCCTGTTTTCGACTCAGGCGCGTTCGGCTTGTCTGTTTTTCATATTGTTATTGCTTTTCTACAGCCAGGGTGCGGCCGCACATGGCGTAGCCGAAGGCGACAAAGGGTACATCCAGGAAATCACCGGGATTAACATCATCCCGTTTATCTACCTTGGCGCGAAGCATATGGTGACCGGCTACGATCACCTGCTGTTTCTGTTCGGCGTGATTTTCTTTCTCTACAAAATGCGCGATATCGGGCTGTACGTCAGCCTGTTTGCTATCGGACACTCCACAACGCTGCTCATTGGGACGTTCTTTGACATCAGCGTAAGCGCTTATCTCATTGATGCCATTATCGGACTGTCTGTGGTCTACAAAGCCCTTGATAACCTTGGCGCGTTCCAGCGCTGGTTTGGCTTTCAGCCTAATACGAAGATGGCGACGCTTATCTTTGGTTTCTTCCACGGCTTTGGCCTGGCGACCAAAATCAAGGAGTTCGAAATTTCCCCCGATGGCCTGTTCGTCAACCTGATTGCCTTCAATGTCGGGGTCGAGATAGGTCAGCTTCTGGCGCTGAGCGCCATCCTTATCATCATGAGTTACTGGCGGCAGACGGCGAGCTTTTTCCGCCATGCCTACACCGCCAATGTGGTGATGATGAGCGCCGGTTTCCTGTTAATGAGTTACCAGATTTGTGGCTACGTTTTAGCCTGAGGGAGAAAAGAGAATGTATAACACCGATTTACCGACCCGCGCAGAGCTGCCATCTGCGATGAAGCTGATGCAGTCCACTATCCTGGCGGCTATTGTTGCTTTAACGCTGCTGATAACCATCGTGATGCCTTCAGAATATGGTATCGATCCAACGGGCGTTGGCCGCCTGCTGGGCCTTAAACAGATGGGCGAAATCAAAACGCAGCTGGCGGAGGAAGCCGCCACGGACAAACAGGCGAGTACGAGCCAGTGGGGGCAGTCAACCACTCCGACGAATGAGCGCCCGGTGGCGGATAACCCGCCGACAATCACGCAAAACAACTACCCGGAGCTGAGCGTTCCGGCGACAACTCGTGCGCCAGAAGCCCCAACTGCCGGTTCTCAGCGCAATCAGCTGTTAATTACTCTGAAACCGAATGAAGCGGCTGAAGTTAAGATGGAAATGCGTAAGGATGCCCGGGTGACTTACCAGTGGACAAGCTCTGGACCTGTCAACGTGGATGCACACGGCGATCCGGTTAACGCACCGAAAGGGTTTTACCACGGCTATGGTAAGGGCCGCCAGATAACCTCAAAGGATGGTGTGTTGCAGGCGGCCTTTGACGGTAAGCATGGCTGGTTCTGGCGAAATCGTGGTTCAAAGACGATTACTATCCAGCTTGATACCAATGGCGAATACCAGAGCATTAAGCGCGTAATCTGATTAATCGGGCCCGTATAATGCGGGCCCATCTTATTCATTCCGGCAATACAAGACTTTACACTTTCGCCTCTTACATCCTCCCCGGGGGGATGCTAATCTTTTCTCTATGTTATGAAGACTGCCTGAGAGAAACGCCAGCGATGTATCTGATGTTTAAACGTTCACCCCGTTATATTCTGATGATTGTCATCATGGCCGTTGGCATGATGATGTCGTCGATGGGCACGTTTGCGTCACACGGTACCAACGGCCTGACTGGTTACGAGATGAATCTGCATGATGCAGAAGTCACCATGACAGTGCAGGATCACTCCCACGACTCGGATATCCCTCAGTCTGGTCACGCAGGCCATCATCAGACAGACCATTTCCATGAAACCCCTCAGCAGCCGCCCTCTGTGGAGATCTCCCTCTCTCCTGTAGCAGACAGATGGTTGCCGCTTGCCGATCTTCACAGCCCGGTTAAGGCCACGGACATCATTTACCGCCCTCCAAGCACCCGCCAGATCTGATGGCTGTTGCCGGTAGCAGTTTGCTGCCTGGCGTTTACCAACTTCAGATTTAGCGGAGAGGCTATGTACACAGACTCCATACAGGCGCGTCGCGAGATTGCGCGTAATTTTACTGAACTTAATTATCGAATTACCCCTCTGCACTGGCAGACACTGTGCATGGGCGTTAATCGCGATCTCCAGGCCAAAAAACTGCGTCCGAACGTCCCTGTTCCTTCACGACGTAAGGTCATTCCGTTCCTGAAAATGATGCACAAAGAAACGGGCTCGATGTTGAAAGCCATTCTTGCCTTTGGTTTCGATGGCCCCTGGACCTCCAGCGGTGGTTCGTTTCGTCTGGCGCGAGAAATTGGGTTCGATATTGCCCACCATGCAAAAAACATTCATCACAAAAACGGTACCGTCACCTTCCTTGAAATTGGTGCTGCCTGGGCAGGTTTTCGTGCTGAAGAAGCGACCAGCCATCAGGCGGCAATTTCCGGACTTGCCCAGAGCTTCAGGGAGCAGCTCGGGGAGAGCGCATTCCTGCATTTCACCAATCTCACGCCATGGCACGAATCGCTGCCAAAGGGGGTGACTGAGCATCCCTACGTGACGGCTGCCGGGCTGTGCGTACTGGAGAAGCAGGGAGTTCGGGCCGGTGAGGTCGATATTATCTACTCTCAGGCCGCAGCCTATTTCGAACAGGATTACACGGCATTCCTTCGCAGCGCAGCCCGTCTGCTGAAAGGGGATGGCGTCTTAATCTTCAATCATGATCCTGTTCTGGCGAGCGCGATGGATGAAGTCGCGTGGGAGCAAGGACTCCGGCTGGTTCGACGTAAGCAAATGGGCGGAATGAATGGCGCGATTGCCCGTTATCACCGGCTTCGTTCACCCCGGTGAGTCAAATGGTTTTCCCTGGGGTAAACCGTGAACAGGACGATGAAGTGGTCTGTGAATCACTGGTTATGTCGGCACTTCGTCGCAGCGTGGAGGTGTAACGCCCGATATGTTGACGCGCAGACATTTTCTCACCACCACAGGAGCGTTGCTGATGACAACATTACTGCCGGGGGAAACCCTGGCAGCCTCTCTGGCCGAAAAAGTCAGTGATACATGGCAAAGAATTATCGCTCGCCGCACTGCTAAGGAGACGATAACGCCGGGCTGGATTTTACAGTCGCTCGGGCTTCAACCGGGCTCAACGGAACTGCGGAGAGCCATTTTTGAACTGGTCAGGCGAATGCCCTATCAGCTTGGGTCATGGAATAACCAAAGCATGAGCCTGTTTGAGCAGGGTTTTGGCGACTGTCGTCATAAAGCCGCCGCGGCCGAACGATTGCTGGTTGCCGGTGGGATTACAGCAAGGCGAAAACTGGTGCAGTTTGACTGGGCTGACTTGCCCGTTCCTCCGGAAATACTGGCTATTTTGCCGCAAACCCAGGGATTTCATGACACCGTGACTTTTGAGTTAAACGGGAAAACATGCCTGTTTGATGCCACCTGGGATATAGCCCTGCGCGGCGCGGGCTTCCCGGTGATGCCTTCCTGGGATGGCAACTCTGATACCTGGTCGGTGACTTCCCGGATGTCGACGCAGCAAACCGTACAGATGCCACAGCCCGGGCAGGATATTTACAGCGCTAACCAGATGAGCTGGCCTCAGCGCGAGAAAACCATGGCCTTCAATCAGGCGCTGAATAGCTGGCTGGACGACGTTCGGGCTAACCGTGATGACTGGTGCACCATCGTCCATAGCGATGTTGAAGCCACACGGCTGAGTCTGAAAACCTGCCTGGGACTTCTGAGTTAACACCTTTCTCGTCAGAAGGGGCTTCGCAAGGAAGCGGTGATAACACCTTCGACACTTTTTATGCTGCTTCAGGTATAACGCTGGGATACCTGAAGCTTTTTTTATTCAACATATCAGTTGGTTGGTAAATCACTCATCCTCCCCACCAGGATAATGCTTGTCATTTTTTCCAGGTCCCTCTATGCTTTCATCATCCCCCCGGGGGGGATGTAAATTTAAGCCAAGAGAATTCCTGATGCTCAATATTCTTTCTAATCGTACCTATCGCCACCTGTTTATGGCACAGGTTATCGCCCTTATCGGCACCGGTCTGGCGACCGTCGCGCTGGGGTTGCTAGCTTATGATCTGGCCGGAGACAGGGCTGGTGCTGTGCTGGGTACCGCGCTGGCTATCAAGATGAGCGCCTACATTCTGGTTGCGCCGGTAGCGGCGGCCTTTGCCGATAAATTCCCGCGTCGCACCATGCTGGTGACGCTGGACTTAGTCCGCGCTCTGGTGGCGATCGCGCTGCCTTTTGTCACTCAGATCTGGGAAATCTACATCTTGATCTTCTTCCTGCAGTCTGCTTCGGCAGCGTTTACACCGACTTTCCAGGCGACGATCCCGGACATTCTCCCTGACGAACGTGAATATACCCGGGCGCTGTCTCTGTCACGCCTGGCCTACGATCTTGAAAGCGTTATCAGCCCGATGCTGGCGGCGGCGCTGCTGACAGTCATGAGTTTCCATAATTTGTTTGCCGGTACGGCAGTCGGATTCCTCGCCTCTGCGGCTCTGGTTGTTTCCGTGTCGTTGCCAAAAATGAAAGCGTTAACCGTCAAACGCAGCGTCTATGACAAAACGACGCGAGGCATGCGCATCTTCCTGAAAACACCAAGGCTGCGTGGTCTGCTGGCACTCAATATGGCCGTGGCAGCGGCAAGCGCGATGGTTATCGTCAATACCGTTGTTCTGGTACAGGCTGACTTTGGTTTATCACAGCGCTCGACTGCCATTGCGCTGGCCTTCTTCGGTGTCGGGTCGATGGTGTCTGCACTGGTTCTCCCGAGACTCCTCGACAAAATGCGCGACCGCATGCCGATGCTTGTGGGGGCCGCGCTTTTGGTGATTGGCCTGGGGCTGGGTATTTTCCTGATGGATTACTTCACTCTGGTTGTGCTTTGGGCATTGCTGGGCGTCGGATATTCACTTTCTCAAACCCCCAGTGGCCGCCTGCTGCGCCGCTCATCAACGGCGGAAGACAGACCCGCGCTATTTGCCGCTCAATTTGCATTGTCGCATTCATGCTGGCTGGTGACTTATCCGCTGGCCGGATGGGTCGGCGCGACATGGGGCACACAGGCTTCGTTCATCGCGTTGACCATCGTAGCGGCGCTGTCGTTGCTCACCGCCGTGCTTATCTGGCGTCCTGAGCATGAAGAATATGTTCAGCTGCACAGCCATACCGACGCCGAAACGAATAATGCATCCACTCATGAACATGATTTCGTCATCGACGATGAACATCCGTCATGGCCGAAGAAAGAGAAGTAATTTCCCTGAAAGACAACCAGGCAGGAGAGGATAAGCCGATAAAAAATGTGACCATAGCGATGATACACATTATCTTATCCCCTCCACCTGGAGAGGATAAGATATGACTGTTCACGCATCACACCCTGACATTATTAAAAGACTTAAGCGTGCCGCCGGGCACCTGAAAAGTACCATCCAGATGCTCGAAGATGAAAAAGCGTGTCTGGATATCGCCCAACAGCTGCATGCGGTTGAAAAAGCGATAACGAATGCAAAGCGTACCTTAATTCATGACCATCTTGATCACTGCCTGGAGGATGCGCTTCATGCCGATCATGCCGGAACTGAAACAACGCTAAGCGAATTTAAAGAGATCACCAAATATCTTTAAGGCAAGCGAAACATGACTGATTTTTCTGCTCTTCTGCAGCAAGGCGTAGCCAATGCCTGGCTGTTTATTCCCAGCGCTATCCTGCTGGGTGCGCTGCACGGACTGGAGCCAGGACACTCCAAAACGATGATGGCGGCGTTTATTGTGGCTATTCGTGGAACGGTGAAACAAGCGGTTCTGCTGGGACTGGCGGCGACCATTTCGCACACCTCTGTGGTCTGGCTCATTGCCATGGGTGGGATGTATGTCAGTCAGAAATTCACCGCTGAATCTGCGGAGCCCTGGTTCCAGTTAATTTCGGCCATCATCATTCTTGCCACGGCAGCATGGATGTTCTGGCGTACCTGGCGCGGTGAGAAGCTATGGAAAATGGAGCAGGAAGAGGAGCATTCCCACGGTCATCACGAACATGATGAAACCCGGATTATAGATACCGGCCACGGCAGCGTTGAACTCTCTATTTTCGAGGAAGGACAGCCACCTCACTGGCGTTTACGTACGCTCAGCGGCAGAAAGTGGGAAGCCAGCAACATTTCTGTAGCCACAAGGCGGGGCAATGGAACCTATTCTCAGGTTTTCGACTTCGTTGAAAAAGACGGGTTTATGGAATCAGCCCTGGCGATCCCTGAGCCACACAGTTTTGATGTGCGCCTGTCTTTAGGCCATCGTGGGCATGTACACGATTATGATGTGGAGTTTCGCGAGCATGAGCACGGTCACGACCATGACCACGATCACTCCGCACTGGAGGGGCTGGATGTTAATTCCCGCGAATACCAGGACGCTCACGAAAAAGCCCATGCGAACGACATCAAGAAACGTTTTGCCAATCGCAGCGTAACCACCGGGCAGATTATCCTGTTTGGGCTGACCGGCGGACTTATTCCTTGCCCGGCGGCCATCACCGTTCTGCTGCTCTGCATCCAGGTGAAGGAATTTACGCTCGGTGCCGCGCTGGTACTGTGTTTCAGCATCGGCTTAGCAATTACGCTGGTTTCTGTGGGTGCAGCTGCGGCGTTTAGCGTTCGCCAGGCAACCAAACGCTGGAGTGGCCTGGATACTCTGGCACGCCGTGCCCCATACTTCTCAAGCGTACTGATAGCCCTGGTCGGCATTTACATGGGCTACCATGGCTGGATCGGCGTTACCCGCTGATTTTCTCTTGTAAAAGCCACATGCCTGAACCCACCAATTGGTGGGTTTTTTATCTCTGAAGCCTGTCACATTTTCATCCCCCACAGGGGATTGCAATTGAGCTTTTATAGCCGCTCATTTATTATAAAGGCATCCCCCCTGGGAGGATGTGAAATCATAAATGGAACCTGCTATGCAAAAACAATACTTCAGTCAGATTCGTCGCCAGCTCGTCAACGTCACCGGCGTGTTGCTCGCTTCATTCATCGTCATTCCAGCCCTGGCAGCGCAAGGCGGTTTCTCCGCAGAGAAAGAGCCAGTCGCCACTGAACGCATGTATGCCGGTCATAAGGTTCAGCAGGAAAACAGTCAAAGCCGCATTCAGGCCGTGCCGTCGATGCACGAAGGGGCGTGGATCACACTGGAAGGCAATGTCATCAGCCAGCAGCAGGAAGAGTGGTATACGTTCCGCGATCCAACCGGAACCATCAAAGTTCGTATTCCACAGAAAGTCTGGAACGGGCAGCACTTCGATGCGCAGGATTTGGTGCGTGTGAGCGGGCAGATAAGCCGTGAGAATGGCACTACGAGCCTGAACGTTGAGGTGATCAAAAAGCCTTAAATTTGAAGGATCATGAGTATGACGAACTACATTGTCCAGTTCATATGTAGTTCGTCATTTGAATGTCCGTTGATCGCTCATAGCAGACATTAGCTAGCTGTTGCATCCCCCAACAACAAAGAGTTTTCCCCTGCAACACCAAATCAATGCAGAAAGGCCGCGCTTCTTTACCGGAAGCGCGGCCTTTCTGCATTTATGCCATTAACCACAAAGGAGTTTTATCATGAAATTAGCCAGCCGCTTCGGACGGATTAACCAGATTCGCCGCGACCGCCCACTGACAAATGACGAGTTGATGGTCCATGTACCCAGTGTATTTAGTACTGACAAGCACGAATCCCGCTCGGATCGCTACACCTACATCCCGACCATTACCCTGCTTGATAGCCTCCAGCGTGAAGGCTTTCAGCCGTTCTTTGCCTGCCAGACCCGAGTGCGTGACCAGAGCAAGCGAGAGCACACGAAACACATGCTGCGCCTGCGCCGGGTAGGGCAAATAACCGGTAAGCAGGTACCGGAAATCATTCTGCTCAACAGCCATGACGGCTCCAGCTCATATCAGATGTTGCCGGGGCTATTTCGTGCAGTCTGCCAGAACGGGCTGATTTGCGGTGAGAGTTTTGGTGAGGTACGTGTGCCACATAAAGGCAATGTGGTGGAGAAAGTCATTGAAGGGGCTTACGAAGTGCTGGGGATATTTGACCGGGTGGAGGAGAAGCGGGATGCCATGCAGTCGCTTTTGTTACCTCCACCAGCACAGCAGGCGATGGCAAAAGCGGCATTAACCTATCGCTTTGGTGAAGAGCATCAGCCGGTGACGGAATCGCAAATCCTTTCCCCGCGCCGCTGGCAGGATGATAGCAACGACCTATGGACCACTTACCAACGCATTCAGGAGAACTTGATAAAAGGCGGACTGTCAGGACGAACGACGAAAGGTCAGCGTGCTCAAACCCGTGCTGTCAAAGGTATCGACGGAGACGTAAAGCTCAATCGCGCTCTGTGGGTGATGGCTGAAAATATGCTTCAACTTGCTTCATAAACGACTTTAACTATTACCTCCAAGGCCCTGTCATGTCAGAGATAAATCTACCTCCTGATCTTCCGGTAACTGAAGCACGCACCATTCGTCGCGCTCTCCGCTTACTGGAAAAATATCAGCGCCAGCCTGGCGAACAATTTAATTCCACTACCTTCACCAAAACCTGGCTACAACTGCGTCTTGCTCTGCAGGAGCGCGAAGTTTTTCTTGTTTTATATCTCGATAATCAGAACCGTCTTCTGGAATGCGAGACGCTCTTTACGGGCACGATTAACCATACCGAAGTCCATCCACGCGAAGTGGTGAAACTGGCACTACGCCATAACGCTGCCGCTGTGATTCTGGCCCATAACCATCCATCCGGAGAGACAGAACCGAGTAAACAGGATCGAAACATCACTCAACATCTGGTGAACGCGCTGGCTATGGTAGAGGTGCGGGTGCTGGACCATCTTATTGTTGGCATCGATGTGCTTTCTTTTGCTGAACGTGGCTGGCTATGAGGCTAACCATGAAAATCATCGATAAAAAGGCCGCGATGGCGATTCAGCGACAGCATCCGGATTCCCGGATCTTTCGCTACTGCACGGGCAAATACCAGTGGCACGGCAGCGCCAGTCATTATACCGGTCAGGATGTCGCGGAGATTTCCGGTGTGCTGGCGGTTTACGCAGAACGCCGTCGTGACAACCACGGTCCGTATACACGCCTGATGTGCATCACCACCAACTGACACTAAATAAGGAGTAGAAAAATGCAAAATTCATGGGGACTGAAGCGCGACATCTCGCCGTGCTTCGGTGCAAGGCTTGTGCAGGAAGGCTGTCGCCTGCATTTTCTGGCGGACCGTGCAGGTATTAGTGGTACGTTTAACGAGGAGGAGGCACTGCGTCTGGATCAGGCATTTCCGCTAGTGATGAAACAGCTTGAATTGATGCTGACAACCGGTGAACTAAATCCGCGCCATCAGCATTGCGTCACGTTGTATCATAACGGACTAACTTGTGAAGCTGACACTCTCGGCTCTCATGGCTATGTTTACATCGTTATTTATCCTCAGGCATTTGCAACCAGGTAACACCTTCTCTTCTTTTATCAGGATCCAACTCATGCAAATTTCATCTGTACCGGCCACGGTGCCGGTTTCGTCACGCCTGTCGCCCGTAATGGTGTGGCAGCAGTTGTTAACGTATCTGCTGGAGCACCACTACGGCCTCACACTCAACGACACACCATTTCATGACGACACGGCCATTGAGGAGCATATCGATGCGGGGATAACGCTTGCCGATGCTGTTAATTTCCTGGTCGAAAAGTACGAACTGGCTCGTATCGACCGCAAGGGATTTACATGGCGAGAGCAACCCCCCTTCATTACTGCAACGGATATTCTGCGTGCCAAAAAGAACATCGGGCTGTTGCCCAGATCTTAAATTTTTCTAAGTACATGCTGCTCATGTGTTGCTATTTCCGCTACAGTAGCGGAAATAGCAACGGCATCGCATCTGACATTTAAAAAAATCAAATAAATATTGATAATATTTCTCATTTTACCATGAGCAAAGATCGAAGCCTTATGAGTCCCTAAGTGCTGCAAACCAATCTCTCATTTCTCACCAAAAGAAGATGGTAAAAATTTTAGGCACCTTCTTAGGCACCAACGAAAAGTTGAATTAGACATTAATTCAATAAATTCATTTAATTACAAACTCAATTCAGACTCCGCCAGCCCACCACTTTTTAGTATTATGACGTATACCGAAGTCTACAAAGCCCGCTTGGAACCAGCCTTGCGGGCTTTTTTACGTCTACAGAAGTCTACTGAGATTTGCTAGAAGCTACTCGTTATGGCGCCCTTTTTGGGACCCAATTAAAAGGGTGCCAAAATCGAGGGTCCTAAAATGGCAAAGATCGCTAAGAAACTTACTGACACTGAAATCAAAAATGCCAAGCCAGCAGAAAAGGAAATCAACCTTTTTGACGGTGATGGCCTGATGCTACGAATCGCTCCCCTATCAAAGGGCGGTAAGAAAAATTGGTATTTCAGGTATGCAGTGCCAGTAAGTAAGAAGCGAACAAAGATGAGCTTAGGAACCTACCCTCATCTCGCACTTGCCAATGCTCGGGCTTTACGTGATGAATACTTGTCGTTTGCTTGCAAATAATATCGATCCGCAGATTCACAACAACGATAAAGCCAACGCCCTTAAGGATGCTGCTGAGCACACGCTGCAGGCGGTTGCTAGGAAAAATGGTTAGATGAGAAGGTTAAGACCTCTGGTATCTCTCCAGACCACGCAGAAGACATCTGGCGGAGCCTTGAACGAAATGTCTTCCCCGGTATAGGCAACATTCCTATCAAAGAGATCCGTCCCAAGCTCTTAAAACAACACCTTGACCCCATAGAACAACGAGGCGTATTGGAAACCCTGCGCCGCATCATTTCACGTCTAAATGAAATTTTCCGTTGGGCTGCGACAGAAGAACTTATTGAGTTTAATCCTGCTGATAACCTCGGTCAGCGATTCAGTAAGCCCAAGATGCAAAACATGCCTGCTTTCCCACCGAATGAACTTCCCCGGTTCATGCTAGCCATATCTAACGCTTCCATACGGCTCGAAAAACGTCTTCTAATTGAATGGCGGCTCATTACGTGGGTTCGAGAAGCTGTCCGTGCTCGTTGGAGTGATATAGGCGAAGAAAATCGGTTCTGGAATATCCCCGGAGAGTTTATGAAAATGAAGCACCCTCACAAGATTCCACTGAGCAAAGAGGCTATGCATATCCTTGAGTTAGTCAGACCTATCAGTGGTCATAGAGAGTGGGTTTTCCCAAGTATCAAAGCTCCCCTTAACCACATGCATGAGCAAATAGCTAACGCAGCGATTATCCGCATTGGTTTCGGTGGCGAATTAGTCGCCCGGAATGCGTTCTATAGCAAGACCGGCTACTGAAGAAAGTGGTAAATTCAAAACCCAGGTGCTTGAATCGGCCTTAGCTCACACTAAGAACAATGAAATCATAGCCGCTTACAATCGTGCTGAGTATCTTGCTGAAAGAACAGAGCTGATGCAGTGGTGGGGAGATTACGTTCAGGTGCAAAAACTTAGGGCCATTACTGCGTAGAAGGATTAACTAAAAAACTCTGATTCAAATTATGGATTAGTATGCATTACGCATCTAATTTATAGTATGAATACTAAGTTCACTTCATAATACCATATAAAATTACAGCCTGATATAAAATACTATAACAGTAACGATTTGTGATATATTATATTATTAATCTAATTGTGAAGGATATATTGTCAGTTCAATGACCTCATTGCCTTCGCCAACTCTCCTTATACTGCATTAATTGTATTTGTCAGGGTAAAGCTTCTTGGTCATGTGCCCTCAATGGCAACCCAATTTCTTATAAAAGCTGTTTTCTTCGGCGCTCAAACTATACAAAATCTGGTAGATAGCAAAAAGTATGACTTAGCTCTATCATTTTACATTCAATCTCTGTTAGAAATTTCAATGTATTTGTGTTTGTAGGCACTTCAATAAACTTGAAGAATAATAGTTGATTAGGAAATTATTATGAAGATTACCATATCAAAAGTTAAGAAAGGGAAAATATTTACTGACGAATACTTAAATCTGACTCAAAATAATGAATTGGATTTTGGGAAAAGGAAAACCTGCGTACTTTATGGACCCAATGGAACTGGTAAGACAAGTTTATCAAAGGTATTGAATAGAGAGCAAGATGCCGAATACTCAGTGAATATAGATGGTGTGCAATTCACAGAGAAAAATGATGCTATAACTCATATCATTTCTGATCAAAATGACAGAAATATTATTCAAGGTGAGACGCAGGACTTTATTCTTGGCGAGGACATAAAAAAAGAATATGAGCTTAAAGAAAAAATCAATAATAGCTTCATTAGCATATTCGAGAAAGATCTTGTTGAAATATTAAAAAAAGATTATCAAATATCAAAGATTAAGACTAATTTTGATAGCCTTATTCAAGACAAAAAGATACTTGGATATATATCAGATATTGCGAACAGTCGCTCAAGGGGCAAAAAAATTGATCGTGAGGATTTTATCAAAACAATCCACGAATTCGATTTAAATGACAAACCAGAGTATGATAAAGGTAAGTTAAAGTTTTTCATTGACGATTTTGCCAGAGATGATTCTATTATAAGAGCATTATCAAGTTATAACTTTAAATTTAATGGAAAAGAAAATTGCATAGTTAAACTTGAAGAACAAGGTGAAGCATTATCGATATTGAAAAAGTTTAATTACATAGATGAATGTTTAGTTTGCGATCATCCAATTAATGTCAATGATAAATTGGCTGAAAAAAATGAGCAATATGAAAAGACATCAAACGGAATGGATGACCATGAAAAAGAAATTGCAGAAAAGATTGTAAAAAGCCTATCACAAACCGATCCATTCATTATCAAAGATAAAGTAAGAAATGCGATAAAAAAATCCGACAAGACGTTCATATTGGAATTAATAACAGATTTCAATAAATATAGAGAAATATACTGGCAACTACTTAAATATGATTTTCTCAATATTTCAACCAACAAAGGACTAAAGGAGGATTTCTCAGCCTACAAAGAGTTACTAAAAAACAAACCAACATTTGGCAGTGAAGACATTTTGTTTATTGAGCAGTTTTTAAATGAATCTCTTGAACGAGAAATTTCATTAGTTCGAGATGCAGACAATAATATTAGACTCACTTTGGGGGGAAGAGATTTTTTAAACAAAAACCGTAAAGACCTAGAATTAAGTAATGGAGAACAAAATTTTCTTTCACTAGCCTTTGAACTGTTAAAAGCAAAAAATTCTACGTGTAAATTAATAGTTCTTGACGACCCTATTTCTAACTTCGATTCAATTTACAAAAATAAATTAGCATATGCAATATTAAGTTTCTTATCATCTAAGAAAACATTGATTCTTACACACAATACAGATTTAATTAAACTGCTCGAACACCAAGAAAAACAATGTTTAAACCTTTATTACTTTAATAATGTTGCTGGTGAACGAAACGGATTTATACCTATCAATCAAAATGAAATGTCTATTCTACTTTATATCCATGAGTTTTTGAGGGTTTTACGAGAAGATATAAAAACTGAAATTGAAGATGAAAAACAATTTCTAATCTCTCTAGTCCCATTCATGCGTGGACTTTGCCAAATAATAGGATTACCCGAAGAAAAGAACAAATTAACGCAGTTAATGCATGGGTATTGCGACGAAAAAGTGAATGTAAAAGATATTTATGAAAAATTATTTTCTAAAAACGTATTAACCAGAGATCATGAATTATCAGCAAAAGACGTGATTTCGTGGGATTATAAAAACTTTAATCCACTAAAAAATGGAGTCTACCCATTATTATCTAAAACATTAAGGCATACTCTAACATATCTTTATTTACGACTCAGCGTTGAACATCATTTAGTTGATAAATATAACATCAATACAAGTAAACATGACATGTTATCCAGTATAATATTTAATTCATTTAACGGTAGTGAGCCTGAAAAAATTCAACATCGCGTATTTTTCATGTCTAAAAAAACTCTTTTGAATGAGTTTAATCATTTTGAAATGGATATGAATATTTTTCAACCTGCTATAGATATAACAGATAAAGCCTTAATCAAAGAACGGGAACAGATACTAAAAAGATTAAAAGAAATATAATTTTTAACTGTAGGCACTCCAATAGTGCCTACAGCTTCATATATAGTTAAATTAATGTTTTTTGAATGCATATTTTTCTTTTTAAATAACACTTATTTTTTATTGCTTTCTTTAAAATTTCTTTTAATCTCATTTTAAACTTATTCTCATATTCAACTAAGCAATCAGTTTTTTTCTTTAAAGCTTCTTTAATCACCTTCTCTTTATTTTTGTGCTGAATAAGGGGTTTTATGATACCTAATCTCTCCCTTACTTCTTCGATCTTAGCTGCTCTGCTACTGAAACTGCTACGGCCTTTGAGTCTAAAGTTATTCGTGGCTGCGTTGGCTGTTTCTGCGTGATCAAGTATCCTACCAATAGTGTAAGTATCCCTGCTTTAGTAGTTTGCTGTAAAATTCTACGACAACCATGCAACCATGACAGGTCATAGGGAATCCGTTATGCCAATTTCTATTAAAGCCACGAAAAACACCAGTACAGGCATCAGGGGAGTACAGCGATATGGAGAAATGTATCGGTGGCGTGTTGATGCTGTCAGGTTCAGAAGCCTAACAGGACAAGATCCAACACCGCTATTTATTGCGCGTCTTAATGAACGTGAATCCGGATGTGTAGACTCTGCTAGTTTTTATACGATTGAGGATGCAGGAGATGACCTTTGTAAGTTCTTAAAAGCTATGACTGGAGCTTCATTTGAGTACTAATACCCTTTCTCAAAATTACTCATTACTCTTTTCATAACGTCCACCTTTAGCACAGAGCGGCCTGTTTGAAAGAGCAGTTAGACCTGTTATAAGTGAAAAACCTATAGCTCCCACCAGAGCCTCGACCAACACGTAAACTCCCGCCCCCAACAATCAACTTAAAAATCAATAACAAAAAAAACCTTACATATCAACATGACCTGCTCCCCGTTGATTAATTCAGGAAACTCTACATCCAGGCAAATTTGTTTGCCAGATAACCATCAAAAGCTAATATTTTCTCCTTGCCAAACAAACAGACCACAAAACACTTCCAGTCCAGGTAACGAAACATACTCGGAATTAATGAAGCAACAGGTTTATTCAATCTCTCTGATATTAACCCGCGAAGCCGCCGAGTTAACCCAGGCTCAGTGTGATGTTGTGCTCAATGGCAAAAGCACAGGTATTCTCGTTCCCGGGCACGTACTGGAAGCAGCAGTTCAGGTGAATAACCAGCGCTATATCCTTTTTCTGACAGATGATGTCATTTTCGAGGAATCTCTGACCATCGCCCTTATCGATATTCGCGATGGCGTTAAGGAGATTATTCGTTTAGGTAATGCGTATTCGAGGGGCATTTTTGAAGATTTATTACTTACAGCGGATAGCATCCATTTCAGGTTCAGCAGTGGTCGTCTGTGGATGATAAAAACCTCTGACGAGCCTCGTTTGAGATCGCCTTTTGATTCAGTGCCGAAATACGTGAAACGAGACATCGGGCTGAAAAAATACATGACGCTATCCACCTCGCCGGCCAATTAGCCCCTCATATTGACAAACATCAACGACACCGCCCTTCCCCTATGAAAAATTAAAAAGCAAACCCAGCGCTACGGATTAGCCACTCCAACCCGGAAGGAACCCCGATATGTACAGACCCATAACCGTCATAATATTCATTCTCCTGACCCTCGCCGCCCTCGCGGAAATAGGCGTTTTATCCTTTGGATAATCCTCAGGCGAAATACCCCACGTCAGGGCACGTTGATCTCATTACAGTTTTTTCCTAAAGCCACCCCGCTTCGTCTGTGCCATGCTGAATCACGCTCATAACCGATAACGTTAAATGAGGATATTATGAAAAAAACAATTATCGCATTATCTGCCGTTCTGCTGGCGTCCCCAGTATTTGCTGCGACCACACATGCAACTGACGATACCGTCGCTGCGGCGAACGCAAACGCCAACGAGGCGAAGCAAAAACTGCACGAAGAGCAGAACAAAGGTGAAGAGCTGAAGCTGAAACAAAAGCATGCTGCGGAAGGTAAAAGCGAGAGCTTTGGCAGCAAGGTCAGCGAAGATTCCCAGAAAGCCTGGCATAAAACTAAAGAAGGCACCGAGAAAGGGTGGGATGCCACCAAAGAAGGTGCTGAGAAGGGCTGGAACAAAACCAAAGAAGGTGCCAGCGAGCTGGAAAAGAAAGTCACTGAATAACCCCTTCGAAAGGCCGCAAACGCGGCCTTTTTTATTCCCACCTACTTTGCTTCCTGAAGACTAAACTTGTCACAGGGGGGCATCATCATGAGCCACAAAGAAATCGCACCAGAAACCCAGGGCGTCACCGTTGAACTACTCTCCATCGTCGATCTGGGCCCGGAGATCGCTGGCATGGACGGGCGACAACTTCGCATGCGCAGGGTGACACTCGCTCCCGGCGCGGTCTTTGGTCCGGTGCATGATCATATCGATCGCCCCGGTACCGTGTTTATCCTGGAGGGGACGATCACCGACCATCGTAATGGGATCGCCACCGATTACGGTCCCGGTGTCGGCTGGCCGGAGGATCACAATACGGTTCACTGGCTGGAAAACCGTGGCCAGGTTACCGCCGTCGAAATCTCGGTTGATATCATTAAAAATCCCGACGCATAAAAACCGAATAGATCCCTGGAGTGTCGCGTTTACTCCCAGTTCCCCAAAAGAGATCCTGAGATGCTACGACGCCTGCTTATATTGCTTGTTTTAGTCTGCCCGTGGGCGTTAGCCGTCCCGCAGAGCTATATCATCGACACCAATAACACCGCCATTCGGCTATCCTGGCATGCTTTCGGCGGTATCCTCTCCTGGGCGACATTCAGTGGCGTGACGGGTGCCGTGACGCTTAACCCGAATAACGATGTCGATGACTATATTCACGTCACTATTCCCGTGGCAACCCTGGTGGCCTCAAACAGCCTGCTCACCTGGCAGCTAAAAAGCGATATGTTTTTTGAATCTGAGCGCTATCCGACGATTGAGTTTGTCAGCTCTCGCGTGGTCGCCCAGGGTGCCGGACGATTCAGAGTGTTCGGCACCCTGACCGTGCGAAATATTGCCCGCCCGGTGATTCTGGAAGCCGTTGTGGAAGACCCGCATGCGCAAGCCCTCACGCTGAATGCCACCACAGCGATTTCGCGCGCGTCCTACGGGATGGATAAATTTGCTCTGGTCGTTGACGATCGTATTGCCATCGCTATTGCGATTCAGACAAACACTATCCCCTCATCCTGAGATCAGGCGTTGCAGCTGTTCTGCGTTGCTCTGCAACTGAGACGACGGGTTTCGGCCTATCAGGACAAACTGATAGCCCGCATCCTGCCACCACACCAGGTTCATACTGTGCCGCTGCTCCTGTTGAAGAGAAGCCGTCGTCTTCTCATCAACAGGAGAGATACAGAGCGCCATTGGGCCGTAGTCGGCGTTGATCCAGGCAATCTGCGCGATAGAGGTGGTTTCATAGCGCAGCATGCGCACCATTTTGAGTTCTGCACCCTGCAGAATAAGCTGCGACATCTGCAATTTCATGCCGATATCCTGTGCGGCCCGTTCCAGGCCGCGTTGCAGAACAGGCGGTGCGCTGTCCATATCCAGCAGTGTTTCAACGCTATACAAAGACATGTATTGCGCTTCGAGGTCACGAATATGGGCGTTTTCATCATCAGGGGCGGAGGCTGGCCGCAACAAATACCCCAGCCCGGAACCGACCATCAAAAAACTGACCGACGCAGCAATCAGTGCGCGTCTGCTTACGCCCACCGGCGTGGAAGAATGTGGTTCGGGAAGTGCCGCCAGACGCGCCTGCATCTTCTCAAGGGGTGCGTCATCCAGCAGGGAAGCAAAAGCCCCGGAGTAGTCCTGATTGCTTTTCATTAGCTCAGCGGTTCGCCCGGAGAGGTGTTCATCACTTCTCAGCTGTTCTTCAAAGTGTTGTGCGTCTGCACGGCACATCTCGCCATCTATCCATGCCACGATAGCATCGTCGTTATAAGGCGGTGTAAAACGGTGCGAATTCAAGAGCGCTTCTCCTTTACCGGAGGCATTGCCTCGGCAGACTTCGCAAGCGTTGCCCGCGCCGTTGCCAGTCGGCTCATTACAGTACCAATCGGCACCGCCAGGGTATCCGCTGCCTCCTGATAGGTAAAACCTTCGACATAAACCAAAAAAACCGTGTTGCGCTGGGCTTCAGGTAACGCATTGACGCGCTGCATCACCTTCAGATAATGCAGGCGCGTTTCATCCTGCTCACGGGTGTCCTGTGCCAGAAGTTCATCGCTGGCGACAAATCCCTGCCCCTGGCGGACGTGTCGTGCCCGAAGCTCGGAGATCCAGATGGAGTGCAATATCGCAAACAGCCACCTGTCGATGCGCGTGCCAGGCGTATACTGGCTACTCTTTTCGAGCGCACGCACGCAGGTGGACTGAACCAGCTCTTCGGCGATATCCCTGTTGCGCGACAACACCAGCCCATAGCGCCAGAGACGCGCCAGGTGTGCCGCTAACTGTTGACGAACCTCACTGGTAGCGATGGGTTTTCCCTCCACGAGAAACTCAGGATTCCGGCTGTCCGTTGATGGCTGACTGCAGATCGCGGTACTCCTCGCAGGACTGGCCACATATGCCTGCTATTACCTTCAACTGTTCTTTCGCGAGGTCAGGCCGTCCCTTGACCATCCATGCCTCACCCAGGTATTCACGGGCTTTGGCATAATCCGGGGCGATCGCCAGCGCACGCTGGTAATAACCAATACCCTCATCTGTACGTCCCAGTTTGCGTGTGGCATAACCGCGATAGTTCCACGCTTCAGCCGTATTGCCATTTTTCAGCGAATCAAGGAGATTCAGCGCCGCCTGATACTCCCCTTTCTTAGCAAGATGGTACGCATAGTTGGTTTTGTCCTGATCGCTCAGGCTGCTGCTCTTGTCGGGTACACATTTCTGGGTTGCACTGTCATACACCTGCCCTGATGGGCAGTCAGGCGTTTTGCTCTCGGTACTATTATTGCCCATTGCCAGCGCCAGTGGGGACAGCAGGGTAAAAATCAGTACCGGGATCAAACGAAGAGAGGTCGTGTTCATATAAAGCTCCAGGGTAAGAAGGGGGTGACGTCAGTAAACGCCCGACTCACGATTTTTATTCATTCTCCCCGCGAGTTTTTTGCTGTCCAAAATCATGCTGATGTCGTCGGACTCATGACAATGAATAAGCTTATTTCACCCTTAACTTAATGTTATTGTTTGCGGGTGATAGCAGAATTTTAACTCCGCACAAAAATATATTTTATCCTTCAAGCGACATAATATATCTTACATCAAAAATGTTACCCTAACTTAAATGAATATTAAGCACACTTAAACAACCACGTTTTTCATTATATTAAAAACATTCCCTACCAATTATCGCACTGTATAAACCTCATTAAAAATAACATTGCACAGCAAAAAAAAATAACCATCAAAAACAAATATTTACATAAATTAAATCATTGGCAACCCCAATACATAAATGCCACGTTATTGTTTCGACCTTTATTTACAAAAGCCAAAGTTGCACAACCCATGTTTTCTGTCTATATCATTTTTATATCTCAAAAATAATTCCTCTATTAATTACAGGGTTATACAAGACACTAAACACCCATAAAAACGGTTCTGTTTTATAAGTCATTAGATTCGCTCTGATGTTGCCACTCTGAATACTGGCGGGCATCGTGCGCGCTAAAAACAACGGTCAGTGCTGCGTATAACAGCGACTGCGCCGGGGGCGCCCTTTACCTTCTGCAGAGATGGCTCGTCTTACTCGCCGTTCATGACACACCTGCTGGAGTAATAACTAAATGAGCCAAATCTCTGTTATATCGAAACTTACTGGCGTGGAGACGACCACGGAAGGCACACAGGTTACGCTGAGCCATTCCTCTATTGTTGAACTTCATGTAGAGCGGGCCGATGTCTCCCACTTCGCGCGCAGTGGAAACGATCTGCTGGTGACGCTGCATTCCGGCGAGGTGATCACCCTTAAAAATTTCTACGTCACTGACGCGCAGGGAGCAAGCCAGCTGGTTCTGCAGGACAGCAATGGCGCACTATGGTGGATTGAAGACCCTACCGGGGCCGCCTCGTATGAATCCATAGCCTCCACGGACGTGTTGCTTGCCGCATCAGGGAGTGATGCCGGTGGTGCCGCCATCTGGCCATGGGCACTGGGCGGCATTGTCGCAGCAGGCGGCATCGCAGCGGCGGCAAGCGGCAGCGGTGGTGGAGGTGGCGGCAGTGATCATAACAGCAGTACTGACCCCACCACGCCCACTGACCCGACGGACCCGACCGATCCAGCCGACCCGGATACGACGCCGCCGAATGCGCCTTCCAGTCTCCAGTTCTCATCAGACGGTAAAACCGTCACCGGTACCGCAGAACCCGGCAGTACAATCACCCTGAAAGATACTAATGGCAATGTGGTTGGCACAGGTAAAACCGGCAGTGACGGCTCGTTTACCGTCACCCTCGGAACACCGCTGACCAACGGGGAACAGGTAACAGCCACCGCAACGGACAGCGCCGGGAATACCAGTCAGGGCACAAATGTGACCGCACCGGATCTCACCGCACCTGATGCGCCAACGATCGGCAGCGTGATCGACGATATCGCTCCTCAGACGGGGGCGGTAACCAACGGCGGCAGCACTAACGATCAGCGGCCGCAGCTCACCGGCACCGCCGAACCCGGCTCCACCGTGACGATTTATGACGGCGGTATCGCCATTGGCACGGCGGTCGTCGCCAGCAACGGTACATGGACATTCACCCCGTCAGTCGACCTGAGCGAAAGCACCCACCAGATTACCGTCCGTGCAACCGACGTCGCGGGCAATACCGGACCCGCCTCACCGGTTTTCACCCTCACAGTCGATCTGACGCCTCCGACTACACCGACCGCGATTCTGCTGACCGACGACACGGGGTCTGTCAGAGGAGCTATCACTTCGGGCACGCTGACCGATGCGACGCAGCCGCTCCTGGCAGGAACAGGGGAGCCCGGTGGAACCATCACCATTTACGATAACGGCGTGGTCATTGGCACCACGACGGTGCTCCCCAACGGTACCTGGAGCATCACACCCAATGGACCACTCCCGGAAGGAACGCACTCCATCACCGTCACTGAAACCGATGCCGCCGGAAACCAGAGCACGGCATCCGCGCCTGTTACCTTCACCGTAGATACCACCCCGCCGTCTGCTCCTGGAAATCTCGTGGTATCAAATGATGGCGGCACCATCAGCGGTACCGCAGAGCCGGGCAGCACGGTGACCATCCGTGAAGGCGGCGCACTCGTTGGCACACCCGTTGTTGCCGATAGTCAGGGTAACTTTAGCGTGACGCTGAACCCACCGAAGCTCAACGGCGAAATCCTGACCGCTGACGCCACCGACACGGCAGGCAACACCAGTCCAACCACTTCCGCGGCGGCACCGGACATTACCCCGCCGCAGATCCCGATCATCGTATCGGTGATTGATGACGTACAGGCCACCACCGGCCCCGTGGGCCCGAATGGACTGACCAACGACCGGGCCCCAACCATTAACGGTACGGGCGAGTCGGGCTCGACCATTACGATTTCTAACGGCAGCGATGTCCTCGGCACGGTGATTGTTCCACAATCCGGCCTGTGGAGCTTTACGCCGCCCTCACCGCTGGCCGATGGCACTTACGTGCTCACGGCAAAGGCGACGGATTCCGCCGGTAACCAGAGCGGAATATCTGCCTCCTGGACAATTAACGTCGATGGGACGGCACCTGCAGCCCCGGTGATTTCCCAGATCGTGGACGATGTGCCCGGGGGAATTGTTGGCTCGCTCGGCCAAAATGCCACCACCAATGACGCAACCCCAACGCTCAGCGGCACCGCTGAACCCAATGCGACGGTAACTATCAGGGTGGACGGGGTCGATGTGGGTACGACCGTCGCCGATGGTGGCGGTGCGTGGATCTTTACCCCTTCAAGCCCTATTAGCGAGGGTCAGCACGCCCTGACCGCCGTCGCGACCGACGCGGCAGGTAACTCAAGCGGCGTCTCCAGCACCTGGACTCTGACGATTGACAGCGTCGCGCCTGCGGCTCCGGTGATTACCCAGGTGATAGATGATGTGCCCGAGCATCTCGGTGCGCTCAACCCCAACGACAGCACCAACGACACCACGCCGACGCTCAACGGCACCGCAGAACCGGGCTCGACGGTCACCATCCGTCTGGATGGTGCAGATGTTGACACGGTAGTGGCGGACAGCAACGGTGCGTGGACCTTTACCCCAACCACACCGCTCGGTAACGGCGCGCATACCTTTACCGTCGTCGCAACCGACGCGGCGGGTAACACCAGTCTCGCCTCAGACGGCTTCACCTTTACTGTCGACACCACTCCTCCTCTGGCAGCGACCATCGCCAGCGTGACCGATGACGTCGGCAGTATTAAAGGCCCACTCAGCAACGGGGATACCACGGATGACACCCAGCCGCTGCTGCAGGGTAGCGCCCCTTCTGGAGCAACGATCGCCGTCTATGACGGCACAACCCTGCTCGGCACCGCCATCCTCGACGGCAATGGCGGCTGGAGTTTTACACCTATTACCCCACTCACCGATGGTCCACATTCGCTGACCGTTCACGCCACGGATGCCGCAGGTAATACCACCGTCTCCAGCCCGTTTGTACTGACGGTAGATACCGTGGCACCTGCCACGCCGGATACCCCGGCCATCACCGTCAACCCTGACGGCGGCGCAGTACAAACGCCGCTGAACCCGGGCGAAATCACTCGCGATACCACGCCAACCCTGAGCGGTACCGGCACGGCGGGCGATACCGTGACCATCTACAATGGCGGCGACAAAATTGGTGATACCGTGGTAGACGGCAACGGTAACTGGAGCTGGACGCCGCCAACCCCGCTGCCCAATGGAACCTATGACATTACGCTGACCGTCACCAACATGGACGGTACAGGTAATGAAAGCGCGCCGTCCCAGCCGGTCACCATCACCATTGATACCGACCCGCCGGCTACGCCTGCGCCACCGATCGTCACCGACAGCGTCACCCAGATAACCGGACCTGTTGCCGATGGCGGAACGACCAACGATCCCCGTCCGGTTCTGAGCGGTACCGGAACGGCGAACGACGTTATCACCATTTATGACAGCGTAAATGGCGCCGCGGCGTCGGTCGTCGGCACCGCCACGATAGACAGCAACGGCAACTGGAGCTGGCGCCCCGGCAGTAATATCGCTGAGGGGAACCACGAATACACCGCAACCGCCACCGACGAAGCGGGCAACGTCTCTGGCTCCTCGCCGGGGATAACGATCACGGTGGATACCGTGGCGCCGGCTACGCCGGTGATTGGTGCCGTGGGCGGCGCGCCGGATGGTGGCTATACCGGAGATTCGACGCCGACGGTCGGCGGTACTGGCGAAATCGGCGGGACGGTGATCGTCTACAACAACGGCGTCGAGCTTGGACGCGTGACGGCGAGTGGTACCGGCGAATGGTCCTTTACCCTGCCAGCACAAACCGACGGCCCGTTGCATATCACCGTTGCAGGCGTTGACGCGGCAGGTAACGTTAGCGTTGTGAGCCCGGTCTTTAACGTCACCGTGGATACCGTTGCGCCTGGGATCCCGCAGATTACTGCCGTCTCAGACAGCCAGCTCACCAATAATGTGCTCTACACCCGAGACGGAATACCTACCCTCACCGGGACCAGCGAACCGGGAACCACCGTTATTGTCTCCGTCGACGGTACTCCGTCAGGGGTGCCAGTAATCATACAACCGGATGGCAGCTGGAGCTGGACCGCCGGGAGCACGCTGCCCGACGGCCCGCATACCTTCACTGTCTCCGCTACCGATGCTGCGGGTAACGCTTCTGGAACTTCAGCCCCGCTCAGCGTGACGGTGGATACCCAGGATCCAACCGCCCCGGGCGGTCTTAGCCTTGCTCCAGAAGGTACACCGCTGACCGGAACCGCCGAGGCTGGAGCACTCATTACCGTTAAGGATAGCGGCGGAAACGTCATTGGTACCGGGATTGCGACCGGGGGCAACTTCTCCATCGCGGTCAGCCCGGCCCCGCAGGATGGCGCGACCCTGACCGTGACCGCAACCGATGCGTCCGGACGTACCAGCCCTGATGCGACTTACAACGTCAGCGGTACGCTTCCGAATCTTCCTGACGTGCCCGTCATCACGGCGATTGTCGATGACGCGGATCCGGTCACCGGCGATGTGAAAGGCAAAACTACCAACGACACCACGCCAACGCTTACCGGCACGGCCGAGGCGGGAAGCCTGATCACCATCTACCTGGACGGCGGCGTAACGCCCGTGTCGACGGTAACCGCCGACGGCAGCGGAAACTGGAGCTATACGCCAGCCGCGCTTGGCGAGGGTCTGCACACCTTTGAGGTAACCGCGACCCTCAATGGCCTGACAAGCGGTCGTTCTCCGGCCGCTGGCGTCACCGTCGACCTGACAGCACCGGGCACGCCAACCATCGGCGCGGTGATTGACGACGTGGGCCCTGGTACCGGACCGCTGACCAACGGTCAGACCACCAACGACAATCAGCCGACGCTGACCGGTACGGGTGCTGTGGGCGACACCATCTCCATCTACAGCAACGGAACGCTGCTGGGCAGCGTAGTGGTTGGCAATACAGGAACCTGGAGCTATACAACGTCGCCCCTGGCGGAGGGGAATAACGTCCTGACCATCCGCGAGACCGATCCGGCCGGGAATCAGAGCGCGCCTTCGGCGGGCTTCACCGTTGTGGTGGATACGGTTTCCACCACGCCGGTCATCACTAATGTTACGGACAACGTTGGCAATACCACTACCGTGATCAGCGGCGACCCCACTAACGACGCCACGCCAACCCTTTCAGGAACCGCAGAAGCAAACAGCGTGGTGACGATTTTCGACGGTGGCACGCAGATTGCCGTGGTTACGGCTGATAGCGCTGGCGCCTGGACCTTCACTCCTGACACCGCGCTCGGCGAAGGCTCGCACAGCTTTACCGTTCGGGCGACCGATCCGCTGGGCAACGTCAGCCAGGTATCAAACACCTGGAGCGTGGTGGTTGACCTGACAGCACCGACGGTTCCCACGCTGGATACGGTGAATGACAACGTCCCGGGCGGCGTCACGGGCGACCTTACCAGTGGGCAGATCACCAACGACAACACGCCGACGATTAGCGGTACCGGACAGACGGGCAGCACCATCCACATCATGAATAACGGTACGCCGATTGGCCTGGCTACCGTTGATGGAAACGGGAACTGGTCCTTTACCCCGAGTACGCCGCTAGTCGATGGCAGCTACGCCCTTCGCGCTTATGCAACGGATGTGGCAGGCAACGCCTCGGCTAACTCCTCGGTCTTCACCTTTACTGTGGATACCACAGGACCCGCTGCGCCAGTGCTTACCAGCGTCATCGACGATGTCGGTCCGGTCACCGGTACGCTCTCGACGGGCAGCAGCACCAACGACGCACGCCCGACCATCAACGGCACGGGCGAAGTGGGTGCCACGGTTCATATCATTGTCGACGGCAACGAAGTTGGCACCGCAGTGGTGAATGCTCAGGGCAACTGGACCTTTACCCCGGGTACCGATTTGAGCGATGGGCCACATGCTATCACCTTCAACGCGACCGACACGGCAGGCAACACTGGCAGCACGACGGCACCGTTTAACCTGACCGTGGATACGGTCGCGCCGTCTGCGCCGGTCATTTCGACCGCGGCAGACAACGTGGGCAGCATACAAACTCCGCTCTCTTCCGGGCAGAGCACCGACGACACCACGCCGACGCTGAACGGCACTGCGACCGCCAACGCCACGGTGACCGTTTATGAAAACGGGCAGCCGGTTGGCACCGCGCAGGCGGACGGAAGCGGCGCGTGGAGCTTTACGCCGTCAACGCCACTGGTCAACGGAAGCCATACCTGGACCGCCACCGTCACCGATGCGGCGGGCAACATCAGCCTGCCTTCACCTGGCTTTACGTTGATTGTTGATACCCTCGCGCCAAACGCGCCGATTATCAGCCAGGCGATAGACGACGTGGGCACTGTCACCGGCCCGCTCACGTCCGGACAAACCACCGACGATACCGTACCGCGGCTTGTCGGAACCAGCGAACCGTTTGCCACCGTGAAAATCTACGAAGGCACGACGCTGGTCGGAACAGGCACCGCGGATGCCAGCGGCAGCTGGAGCATCCTGCTCACCACCACGTTGACAACCGGTCCGCACAGCTTCACCGCCCAGGCCACGGATGCGGCTGGCAACACCAGCGTGTCCTCAACAAGCTTCAGCCTGACAATTGACACCACGCCGCCTGCTCTGCCAGTGCTGACCAGTATCCTGGATGACGTGGGCAATGCGGCGACGCCGGTTGCCAACGGCGGGTTCACCAACGATGCCCAGCCAACTATCACCGGCACGGCGGAAGCCGGATCGACGGTGAAAATCTTTGATAACGGCGTACAGATCGGCAGCGTGACGGCGACCGGCGGGGCGTGGAGCTATACGCCATCTCCGGCGCTGAGCAACGGTGCACACACGCTGACCTTTACCGCCACGGATGCGGTGGGCAACGCCAGCGCGCCAACCGCCGGGTATGTGATTAACGTCGATACCGCTGCGCCAGGTGCGCCGGTCATCAGTTCAGTGATTGATGATGTCGGCAGCGTTACCGGTCCGGTGACCGGTACGAATCCGACCAACGACACGCGTCCAACGCTGACCGGGACTGCCGAAGCGAATGCCACGGTCCGGATCTACGATGGCATCACGCTGGTGGGCACGGTGACCGCCGATGGCAGCGGCAACTGGACCCTGCCGCAAACCACCACCACGCTGACGGAGGGTACGCATAACTTCACCGCCACGGCTACCGATGCGGCGGGCAACACCAGCGTGGCGTCAGCCGTGACGACGATAATCGTCGATACGACCGCCCCCACGGCGCCGACCGGGACCTTCAACGCCGACGGTAGCGTCCTGGCCGGGAATGCCGAAGCCGGCAGCACCGTCAGTATCCGCCTTGCGGATGGTTCGACGGTGACCACCATTGCGGGCAGCAACGGCACGTACAGCTATACCTTCATTAACAAACAGATCGAAGGCCAGACGCTGCAGATCACCGCCGCCGACGCGGCAGGCAACACCTCGCTGTCTGGTTCGGCTCTTGCGCCGGTGCTGCCGCTCTCCGCCAGCAATAACGTCGAAGAGCTGAACCTCAGTACCACGGCAACCGTCACCAATACTCAGTACAGCGATTACGGCTTCCTGCTGGTTGGCGCCGTGGGCAACGTCCTGACGCTGCTGGGGAATGACACCGCCCAGGTGAACTTCACCGTAGTCAGCGGCGGCAGCGCAGATATCGTGGTGAATGCCAACGCTACGGGCGCGGTACTCTCTCTGCTCAACACTCTTGAGCTGGTGGTGCAACACTGGAACGGCAGCACCTGGACAACCGTCGTCGACACCGGACAACCGCAGTTTGCCGATCTGTTGACCCTCGGGGCCACCGGCGTATCACTGAACCTGAGCGGGCTGGCTGACGGCAACTATCGTGTCCTCAGCTATAACACCAACCTGCTGGCAACCGGCTCTTACACCAGTCTGGATGTCGCGGTGAAAGAGACCGGCCCGGGTACGGTCACGGGTGAGACCAGCCTGAACGGGAACGTGATCCTCGATACAGACCCAACCGCTGGCAGCGACAACGCCCCGGCCGGGACCACGGTCTCCGCAGTCACCAACGCGCTGGGCGTCACCACCAGCATTAACGCCGACGGCACCGTGATCCAGGGCAAATACGGTACGCTGACCGTTAACCGCGACGGCAGTTACACCTACAATCTGACCGATACCAGCGCGGCGGTCATTGGCCGGACGGAGAGTTTCACCTACACCATCACCCATAACGGTGCCAGCGCGTCGGCGAACCTGGTGCTGTCCCTGGGTGCCGGTACCGTCGTCAACGGTATTGTGGCGGTGGACGACACTGCCTCGCTGACCTTTGACACTACCGTAAGTGAAATCAATAACGGTGCTTCGTCGCAGGGTGGTTTTACGGTGGTGGGGGTGAATCTCGGCAGTACGCTGGGGCTTAACCTGCTGGACGATATGACCAACCCCATCATCTATAACGTGGAGGAAGGCACCACCCGCACCATGACCATTCAGGCCTCCGTGGGTGGCGTAGCCCTGGCATCGGTGTTCGATCTGTATGTCTATAAGTTCAACAACGCGACCCAGACCTTCGAGCAGGTCCGCGTTGAGCCAGGCTGGCTGCGCGCCCCGCTGTTGGGCGGTACCTCGCAGCAATTGACGCTGAACCTGCCCGCCGGGGAGTATCTGTTCCTACTGAATACCGCATCCGGGATCGCCGTCCTGACAGGCTACACGCTGAGCGTCCTGCAGGATCACGTTTACAGCGTGGCAAGTATCAGTGAAACGACCACGGGCGACGTGCTGGCGAATGACCCTGTGCCGGCAGGCACGGTGGTCACGGAAGTGAACGGCGTGGCGGTCAACAGCAGCGGCCTGACCACCATTCAGGGTGAATACGGCACGCTGACTATTAATTCGTCCGGCCAGTACACCTATACCCTGAGAGCCGGCGTGGGGGCAGACCATATCAGCACGCCTGATACCTTCGTCTACACCGTGACCGCGCCTGACGGCTCGAAGGATACGGCATCGCTTAACATCACCCCAACCGCTCAGGCGATGGATGCGGTCAACGATGTCAGCGCTACGATGGATGTGACGTCAGTGCACCACACAACCGCCTATTCAGATACGACCGTAGGAAGCGCAAGCTGGACCACGCTTGCGCTGCCCTCATCGGGAAGTGGCAGCGGCACCTTTGTGGTGGATCCGAACACCGCCCTGCACAATGCCGTTCTGCATTTCAACGTGGCCTCGCTCCTGTCGCTGGGAGGATTGACGGTTAACTGGACGTTGTCTCTGGACGGAACAACGATCCGTACCGGTTCATTTAACGGCGGAATATTGCTGGGCGGTAATGCGGATGTCCCTTTAACAGGTCTTGACCTGAACGCAGGCACTTACACCCTGAGTTATACCGGTAGCGTGGGTGCACTAGGAATAGGAACCATCACTATCACCCCAAGCGTCACCGGCACCAGCTACTCTCTGTCACAGTTCGACGCGACAGGCACCCACACCGTCAACGGCAATATCTTTGACGGCACCGATTCCGGCGGCGTGATGGACCAGCTGCACTCGGTGGATACCCGTCTCAGCGTGACCGGTTATAACGGCGTGACCACCACGCTGGATCCGTATACCGGCAGCGCCACGGTAAATATCACCGGGCATTACGGCATCCTGGCGATTGGCGCTGACGGCCATTACACCTATACCCTCAACAGCGGGGTGTCGCTCTCATCCATTACCTCGAAGGAGACCTTCAACTACACCCTGACCGATGCGACCGGGAAAACGGACAGTGCCACGCTGACCATCAACATGGCACCGCAGTTCATCAGCTCTGAACATAACGACGTCATCACCGGTACCGCCTACGGCGACACGCTGATTTACCAGGTGCTGAACAATACGGTGGGGAATGCCACAGGTGGGAACGTCAGCAGCACCGTGGGCGACCACTGGACCGGCTTCTCGCTGGCGCAGGGGGACAAAATCGACATCGGCGATCTGCTGGTGGGCTGGAACGGTAGCGCCTCAACGCTCGGAAATTATCTCCATGTCACTAATAGTAATGGCAATACCGTGATCTCCATCGACCGTGATGGTACAGGGAGCACCTACACTAATACCACGCTCATTACGCTTGATGGCGTTCAGACCACCTACGACGAGCTTGTGAACCAGCAACACATCATTACCTGATAGCACCTGCAAGAGATGACCCGGGCGCACAGCGCCCGGGCATAAATAATAAAGCTGTACATATTTATTAGGGACATGACATGGGAATGAAGATGCCTTACTGGTGGCTCTCGTGCTGCCTGATATCTGTGCCCGCTCTCAGCGCGAACCCGGCGGCGACCATCAATACCGGACAACTCCGCGAAACGCAGGAACTCCCCTCACTCAATGGTCGCGTGGCCCCTGTGGCCGGTAAAGCCGCGCCCGGTTCATTGCAGCTTGGCGAAGCCGTCAACCGTGCCGTCACCTGGCACCCGGCCATCAGCGAGGCCGTGGGGAAACTCTACCAGCAGAGCGAAGAGGTGGACGTTGCTAAATCAAAATACTATCCGCAGATAAATGCCGGCGTGGACAACGGTTATTCCCATGACGGCGACCAGAACGGCTTTACGCCGTCGATGGTGCTCTCCCTCTCACAAATGCTTTACGATTTTGGCAAGGTAGCAAGTCAGGTGCGCGCCGAAAGCGCTGGCGTGGCCCAGCAGCAGGCCAACGTGTTGGTCAGCATCGACACCATCGCCCACGATACCGCTGTCGCCATGGTGCAGGTACAAACCTGGCAGCAGATGGTTGAGACCGCGAAAGAGCAGCTTGAGGCTCTCTCCTCCATTGGCACACTGACCCGCCAGCGTAACGACGAAGGGGCCACGTCGCTCTCTGACGTCGTACAGACCGATGCGCGTATTGAAGGCGCTCGCGCCCAGTTGATGCAGTATCAGGCCAGTCTCGACAGCGCCCGCGCCACGCTGATGAGTTTTCTCGGCTGGAACAGCCTGAACGATATCAGCAATGATTTTCCGCAAAAGCTGGGGCGGAGCTGCGATATCGCCGAGCCGGACGACCGTCTGGTTCCCGCGGTACTTGCCGCATGGGCACAGGCTAACGTCGCCCAGGCAAACCTTGACTACGCCGACGCGCAAATGACGCCGACTGTCTCGCTGGAGCCAGAAGTGCGCCATTATATGAACGATCGCTATGCGGGGAGCGAAACGCGGGATCGTACCCAGTATTCCGCGTGGGTGAAGGTGCAGATGCCGCTCTATCAGGGCGGCGGCCTCACCGCCCGGCGTAACGCTGCCGGACACGCCGTTGAAGCGGCGCAATCCACCATTCAGCGCACGCGTCTTGACGTCCGCCAGAAACTGCTGGAAGCCCGCAGCCAGGTGATGAGCCTGCAAAGCACGCTGCAAATTCAGGGCCGCCAGGAGGCGCTCAGCGCCCGCACCCGCGAGCTGTACCAGCAGCAATATCTCGATCTCGGCTCGCGCCCGCTGCTCGACGTACTCAACGCCGAGCAGGAGGTCTATCAGGCCCGCTTCACCCAGCAGCAAACCCTTGGTCAGCTGCACCAGCTGCAGCTCAACTGCCTGTATAACACCGGGCAATTGCGTCACGCGTTCGATCTTGATAACCGCACCATCCAGACCGTGGAGATCCAGCCATGAAGCAACGCGAAATCCCGCAGGGTGAAACGATGACGGATGAGGCGCTGGCGCATTGGGCGCAGGCCTTTGGTTTTGTCGCCACGCGCTACCGTGTCGCCTGCTCTCCCGGCGCGCTGATCGCAGGCGCACCGTGGCTGAAAGGCAAACCGATGGTACCCGCCCTCACCCAGTTGGCCCGTGAGGCAGGGCTGTCGTTTCAGCTCCTTACCGACGATCGGCAGGCGATCAACAGCTGGCGTCTGCCGGTGGTGGTGGCAATGAATGACGGCAGGATCGGGGTGATCGAGCATTACGACGGCGAAGATACCCTGGAGGTCAGCTTTTTCGACGATGAGACCCACACCAACCGGCTGTCGATGACCGCAATGCTGCCCGCTATCCGCCACGTCATTGCCCTGCGTCCCCTTGCGGCGCTGAAGGACAGCCGCGTGGATGCCTATATCTCAAAATACCGTCCGGACTGGCTCTACCGGCTGGTGATGCGCGACTTGCGCCCCTACAGCTGGGTGATGCTGGCAGCCCTCTTTATCAACGTGCTGTCGCTTTCCGGGATCGTCTTTTCCATGCAGGTCTACGACCGGGTGATCCCCGCCCAGTCCTACCCGACGCTTTACGTCCTGACGATTGGGGTGTTGATCGCCACGCTGTTTGGCTTTGTGCTGCGCGTGGCGCGCGGACACATTATGGATCTGCTGGGTAAGCGCTCGGATATGCGCGTCTCGGATCGCGTATTCGGCCACGCCCTGCGCCTGCGCAACAGCGCGATCCCCCGCTCCACCGGCAGTTTTATCTCTCAACTGCGCGAGCTGGAGCAGATCCGCGAGATGGTGACCTCCTCCACCATTTCCACGATTGTCGACCTGCCATTTTTCCTATTGTTTGTAGTGGTGCTGGCGATCATCGCCCCGCAGCTGGCGTGGATCGCGCCGGTGGCGGCGGTGATCATGGTCCTGCCCGGCCTGCTGCTGCAGAAGAAGCTGGCGGAGCTGGCGAAACAGTCGGCCCATGAATCGACCCTGCGCAATGCCGTGCTGGTAGAGAGCGTGCAGGGGCTGGAGGACATCAAGCTGATGCAGGCGGAAAACCGCTTTTTGCAGCAGTGGAACAGCTATATCCAGATCACCGCGGAATCCGGCCTGCGAACCCGCGAACTGACGCAGAACCTGATCAGCTGGGGGATGACGATTCAGAGCCTGGTCTACGCTGGCGTGATTGTGGTCGGCGCGCCGATGGTGATCGACGGCACCCTGACCACCGGTTCCGTGGTTGCGGCGTCTATGCTGGCCTCCCGCATGATTGCCCCCATGGCGACGCTGTGCGGCGTGCTGGCCCGCTGGCAGCAGGTTAAAGCGGCAAAAGAGGGGCTGGACAGCATCATGCAGCTTCCCACCGAAAATCAGCGCGAAGAGACGCCGATCCGCCAGGACGTGTTGCGCGGTCACTATCTCTTCGAGCAGGCGCAGTTCCGCTATCAGCCGGACGATCCGCGCATGGCGCTGCGCATTAACCGGCTGGAGATCCGCCCGGGTGAGAAAGTGGCGATCCTCGGGCGCAACGGCGCGGGCAAATCGACCCTGCTGCAGGCCATGGCGGGAGGGATGGATCTGGCGGCCGGCGAGCTGCGGCTTGATAACTTCAGCCTGCCGCATCTCGACGTCGCTGACGTCCGGCGCAACGTCGGCTTTATGACCCAGAACGCGCGGTTGTTTTACGGCACCCTGCGCGAAAACATCACCCTTGGCATGCCGCGCGCCACCGACGAAGAGATTTTCGAGGCGCTGGAGCTGACCGGCGCGGCCGGATTCGTGCAGAAGCTGCCCAAGGGGCTGGACTACCCGATCATGGAAAACGGCGTGGGATTATCCGGCGGACAACGCCAGTCGATTCTGCTGGCGCGGATGCTCCTGCGCGATCCGAATATTGTGCTGATGGATGAACCCACCGCGTCGCTGGACGAGCACACCGAGCGGGAATTTATCCAGCGTCTGGGGGACTGGCTCGGGCACCGCACCCTGATTGTCGCCACACACCGCGTACCGGTGCTGGAACTGGTAGAGCGGGTGGTGGTGCTCAAAGAGGGAATGCTGGTGATGGACGCGCCAAAAGCGCAGGCGCTGAGCAACAGCCGCATGCAGCAGCAGCAGGCAGCAACCGGACGGGAGTGGAAAAATGAAAATCAGTCAGCGTGACGTCGCCGCAATGAACGATCTGGATAACGCCCTCGACTCCGAAAGCGGCTACACCGGTGCGCGACGGATCGTGATCTTCTCGCTGCTGATGTTTGTGGTGCTGGGCGTCTGGGCGTGGTTTGGCGTGCTGGATGAGGTGTCAACCGGCTCGGGTAAAGTGATCCCCAGCTCGCGCGAGCAGGTATTGCAGTCGCTTGACGGCGGGATCCTCACCGAACTGAACGTCCACGAAGGGGATCAGGTGCAGGCCGGGCAGGTGCTGGCGCGGCTTGATCCGACGCGTTCCGAATCGAACGTCGGCGAAAGCGCGGCGCGCTACCGCGCTTCACTGGCCTCCAGCGCGCGCCTGTACGCCGAAGTGAACGATCTCCCGCTGAAGTTTCCCCCTTCGCTGGCAAAATGGCCGGATCTTATTGCCGATGAAACACGACTTTACAACTCCCGCCGCGCACAACTGGATGACACCCAGCGAGAGCTGCGCGCCGCGTTAGACCTGGCGAATAAAGAGCTGGCGATCACCCAACGTCTGGTGAAAACCGGCGCTGCCAGCCACGTAGAGGTGCTACGGTTGCAGCGGCAAAAAAGTGACCTGGAGCTGAAGCTCACCGATGTGCGCTCCCAGTATTACGTTCAGGCCCGCGAGGCGTTATCCAAGGCCAACGCCGAGGTGGATATGGTCTCCGCCATTCTTAAAGGCCGCCAGGACTCCGTCACCCGTCTGACCGTAAAATCCCCGGTGCGCGGGATCGTCAAAAACATCAAGGTCACCACCATCGGCGGCGTGATCCCGCCCAACGGCGAGCTGATGGAGATTGTGCCGGTGGACGATCATCTGCTGATTGAAACCCGCCTCTCGCCGCGCGATATCGCCTTTATCCACCCGAACCAGGAGGCACTGGTGAAGATCACCGCCTACGATTACGCCATTTACGGCGGGCTGCACGGGGTCGTGGAGACGATTTCCCCGGACACTATTCAGGACGAGGCCAAGCCGGAGGTGTTCTATTACCGGGTCTTTATCCGCACCAGCCAGGACTACCTGGTGAATAAAGCGGGCAGGCACTTTTCGATTGTGCCGGGGATGATTGCGACGGTGGACATTAAGACCGGAGAGAAAACGGTGCTGGATTATCTGATTAAGCCGTTTAACAGGGCGAAGGAGGCGCTGAGGGAGCGTTAAGCCTGGAGTGCCGCCGGGCATTAAACCGCACGCCAGAAGCGGAATCCACCTCGAAGAATTTACCTTTAGTCATGCATCCCACTTCCCTTCAGCCATCACAAGGGTAATATTACCCGCAGACAAAATGCACTTGCGCACAGTGCTAGAGTGCAATACTATTCACTCAGCTTCATGGACTGGAGCTCACCAGCATTATGATTAATCATTTTCGGGATCAATGGCTTGAGGATTTTTTTCTTTACGGTAGATCGAGCAATGTTATTCCTTCAAATCTGGAGACAGCGCTTGCGAGAAAGCTCGACATCATCAACGCAGCTACTTCTCACCGGGATTTGCGATCGCCACCGGGCAATATGTATGAAGCATTGAATCCTCCTCTGAAGGGATATTCCTCAATCCGGGTAAACAGGCAATACAGGCTTGTATTTCTCTGGACAAAGGGTAAAGCAGACGATCTCTACCTCTCTCCACACAGGTACACGCAACACAAGTGAGGCATCACCTATGACACTTCAACAGGCACACCGCAAACCTACCACGCCGGGCGACGTGTTGCAGTACGAGTATCTTGAACCGCTCAATCTGAAAATCAGCGATCTGGCGGAGATGCTTAATGTACACCGCAATACCATCAGCGCGCTGGTCAATAACAATCGCAAACTTACTGCCGATATGGCGATAAAACTGGCAAAAACCTTTGATACCACTATTGAATTTTGGCTGAACCTACAGCTGAACGTCGATATCTGGGAAGCGCAATCTAACTCCCGGACGCAGGAGGAGTTAAGCCGTATAAAGACCGTTGCGGAAGTCATGGCTAAGCGAAAATCTGGCCAGCCGGATGTTGCCTGATTCAGCACAAAATTTACCTACTCAATACTTTTTCAGGAAGAAATTATGCGCCAACGAACCATTGTCTGCCCCATCATCCAGAACGACGGGGCCTATCTGCTGTGCAAAATGGCCGACGATCGCGGCGTGTTCCCCGGTCAGTGGGCTCTCTCCGGTGGCGGAATGGAGCCAGGCGAAACCATGGAGCAGGCGTTGCGTCGTGAGATCCGTGAAGAGCTGGGCGACGCACTGGACATCGTCTCGGTCACGCCATGGGCTTTTCGCGATGACATCAGGGTGAAAACCTACCCCGATGGCACCACTGAGGAGATTTATATGATCTATCTGATCTTTGACTGCCTCAGCGCCAACCGGGCAGTCACTTTTAATGACGAGTTTCAGGAGATCGCCTGGGTTAGTCCGGAATCGTTAAAAGAGCTTGATCTCAATGAAGCCACGCGCATTACTTTCGCGCAGAAAGGCCTGCTGTAAATTCAGACCGGAACACGGGCGACATACACGCCAACATAGCGCGCAAATTTCCCGAGAAACACACCAGCGAACACACCGCCAGAGACGATCGCCAGCGCGCTCATGGCGGGCTGCTGCATTGTCTGCGGAGAGACCGCGCTCATTACGCCCAGCACATACTTCACCCCAAACGCCAGCATCATAAACGGCAGCGCGGTGTAATCTGCCTGGCGGAAAAGGCTGCGCGGCGCATCTGCGCGGGTGATAACCGCCTGCTTAATCAGGAAATACCCCAGCGCAGCACCGGCAAAGATCCCCGCCGTCCACAATATGACAGTCTCGGGAGTGAGCGTGCGATAGACCACCAGATCGTAGATATCCCAGATAAGAAAGATCGCCGGAATGACAGCAAGCCTCTCCAGCGTGACGGTAGTCGGCTGGCGGGCTTTAATGCCGCGGGAGATAAGGAAGATAAACAGCACCCACACCCAGACGGGCGTGTGCGTAACGACACCGATCAGAAATTCAAACATGGAGATCACCATGGAAGATAGCGGCTTTGGCCGCGCTGCAAGAATATTACGCATAACGGCGGAGACGCCATTATGCGCAGGTCTTTTACAGCGATTTTTTCAGGCGTTGAACCGCCTCTTTCAGCTCTTCATCCGTTGGCGTGACAAACGACATACGCAGCGTCGAATGGTCTGGCTCATTGCAGTAGAAAAATTCGCCCGGAACAAATACTACGCCGTTACTTAACGTTTTTTCCAGCCAGCGAGTGGTATTACTCCCATTTTTCATAGTCGCCCACAGGAACATGCCGCCCTTCGGCTTGTGGAATGACATCACATCACCCAGCTCGGCTTCCAGTTCTGTTGCGAACGTCTGGTATTTCTGGCGATAGGCTTCGCGGATCATTTTAATCTGATCGGCCAGACGACCGGTTTTCAGGTATTCGTACGTCATCAGCTGCGACAGCGTGCTGGTGTGCAGATCGGTGGTTTGCTTGAGATTCACCACCGCGCGCTTCAGCCACTCCGGTACCAGCACCCAGCCCACGCGGGTGCCTGGCGCAAGAATTTTAGAGAAGGTTGAGGTATACACCACGTTCTCTTCGTTACCGATATCTTTGGCGTGGGCAATTAACGGGCGGAAAACTTCATCGGTGTAATTAATTTCGCTGTACGGATCGTCTTCAATAATCACGAAGTCATAACGCTTCGATAATTCCACCAGCTGTTTACGACGCGGTTCAGAAAGGGTTACCCCACCCGGGTTACCAAATGTCGGCACAATATAAACCGCTTTAATGGGTTTATTGGCCACCAGCGTTTCGAGCTCATCCACTTTCATTCCGTCAGCATCGGTACCCACGGATTCAAAATTCGCCTGCGCCAGGCCAAATACCTGCAGCGCGGCAAGATAGGTTGGACGCTCGACGACGACGGTATCGCCAGGGTTAATTAATGCACGCGCCAGCACGTCAAGTGATTGCTGTGAACCAGAGGTCACGACCACATCATCCGCCTTACAGCGGATCCCACGCCCTTCACAGATGCGCTGAATTTCTTCCCGTAGCCCAGGAACACCTTCGGTCAGACCGTACTGGAAAGCTTCGCCAAAATGCTGGGATAATACGGCATCAGCGGCCATTTTTAGGCCTTCATGATCGAACAATGTAGGGTTAGGAATACCGCCGCCCAGCGAAATGACCCCTGCCATTTTGCTATGTTTTAATAATTCACGGATGGCAGATGATTGCAGGCCCTGCGCGCTGCTGGCGAGTTTATTCACAGACATTCTTTACTTACCTTCTTTTATTATATTGTGCCCAATCTTAGCAGAATATGGGCGATAAATTCTGTTAGCTTAGGGAGCGGTCGTAAATCCTGACGCCACAACAAATGCACCGGTCTTGGCTCTGGAATGTAATCCTCCAGCACCCGCACCAGCCGACCACTTTCCAGCTCTTCCGCGACCAGCACTTCCGGTTGTAATAACAGCCCCGCCCCGGCTCTTGCGGCCATCCGCAGCCCGTAGCCGTCGTTGCATCTTAGGATGGCATCACGCTTCCAGCGCACCTCCCCTTCGACACCCGGCAGCCGCCATTCATTGCGTGCAGTCCACACGCTGTGGGACAGGCAAAGATGATCCACCAGATCGGCAGGCGTTTGTGGCGTGCCGTAGTGCGCCAGATAATCAGGCGCGGCGCAGATCACCATTCGATAAGGACAGAGGTATTTCGCGACCAGGTCGTCGTTGCGAATGTCGCCAATGCGGATGGCCAGATCGACGCCCTCCTGCACCAGATCCACCATCCGATTGGTCAGATCCAGCTCCACGCGCACTTCCGGGTAGCGTTGCAAAAAGGTGGCGGTGAGCGGTGCAATCATGCAGCCGCCAAAGGACGTGGGGGCCGTTACCCGCAGCGTGCCAGCAGGTGTTGCGCGCAGTCGCTCGACCGCGCTTTCGGCGATGGCAACCTGCTCCAGTACCCGCTTCGCCTCGTCGAAATAGACTCGTCCGGCGTCGGTCAGGCTCTGGCGTCGCGTATTACGCTCCAGAAGACGCGTACCAAGTTGAGACTCCAGCAACGCAATATACTTCCCCACCATCACCGCCGACATCTCCAGCCGTGCCGCCGCACCGGTGAAACTGCCGCTTTCTACCACGGCAATAAAGGTCTCCATGCTGCGAAGCTTATCCATATTCCAAACCTCTGGTTAGTAATCTTCTAACTTTAGCCCAGTTTATCTGCATTTTTATTTATTAAAGAATGAAGGCTCACAACATTAAGGAGTCAGCGATGAAAATTGTCATTATTGGTGCCAGCGGTACAGTCGGTCGGGCAGTGACGGAAGAGTTGAGTCGTCGTCACGAGGTTATCCGCGTAGGTCGCACCCAGGGCGACTATCAGGTGGATATCACTTCCCAGGCGAGCGTGCAGGCGCTGTTTGAGAAAATCGGCCCGGTGGATGCCATTGTCTCTGCCAGCGGTGGTTTGTACTTCGGTCCGCTCGCCACGATGAAAGACAGTGATTTCAACCAGGGCCTGCAGGATAAACTGCTCGGACAGGTGCGCCTGGCGCTGACCGGCCAGCATTACCTGAACGAAGGTGGATCAATTACGCTAATCAGCGGAATTGTGGCGCACGAGCCGATTGCGCAGGGGGTGAATGCCACCACGGTAAATGCCGCGCTGGAAGGGTTTGTTCGCGCCGCAGCCTGCGAACTGCCGCGCGGGATCCGCATCAACCTGATTAGCCCAACGGTACTCACCGAATCTGCTGAAGCCTACGATGGTTTCTTCCCGGGCTTTGAAAGCGTGCCCGCCGCGACCGTCGCCCAGGTCTATCGTCGCAGCGTAGAAGGCGTGCAGAGCGGGCGGGTGTATAAGGTGGGTTATTGACCCTTTCGGGCGGAAATGAGTACCAGCATCGGACGTTCCGCCTCTTCGGCCAGTGCAGGCCAGGCGTCAATTTGAGCCTGCGTTGGCCCCCATTCGTTGATTTCGCTCAGAGTTAATCCGGCCTTGATCAACGCGTTAAGCGTGGTGCCCAGCGTGCGGTGGTATTTGATCACCCCGTCTGCCAGCCAGTTGCTGACGCGCTGGCCTTCGTCCTGATAATGGTTCACACCCCAGAACCGCTCTCCGTTATCGTCGGTCAGCCAGCCCTGACGCGTAGCGCAGGTGTAAATCGGGTGTTCCATCGAAAAGACCAGGCTGCCGCCGGGTTTGAGCGCGCGCTGAACGTTGGCGAATAGCGTGTCCAACTCCGGCAGGTAGTGTAGCGCCAGCGAGCTGTAGATCAGATCGAGGCTGTTCTCGTTGAGCTTAAGAGATTCCAGATCGCTGCGTTGATAGCGAATCCCGTCATCGTGGGTCAACTCCGCCGCACGGGCGAGCATCTTTTCCGAGATATCCACGCCGGTCACTTCAGACGCGCCCAGTTCACGCGCGGCGCGGCAGAACCAGCCGTAGCCACAGCCGAGATCGACAATCGATTTACCGGTTAGGTCGGGCAGCATGTTTTTCAGCGCGGGCCACTCCGGCGCGCCGTCCAGACCCTGCACCGAGCGCGGAAGCTGGGCGTAGCCCTCGAAAAACGCCGGGTTGTCGTAGATGTTTTGTGCCATGGCAGATCCCTCTTTTAGAATGTGCCTCCCAGTATAAAGCATTCCCTGCGGCCTGATGCCCTCACCCCAACCCTCTCCCACCGGGAGAGGGCGAAATGCACGTCAACCCACAACGCCCCAAACGAGGTTGCCATTATGGAACGTCGCGGTGCGCGGGGAAATACGCGCCACGGCTTCGGCGGAGCAGGAAGCGTCTACCAGCACAAAACTGGCGTCGTCCTGCGCTTTCGGCCACACGCGCTCGCCTTTGTCGTTCAGCGGCAGCACGTCGCCGGTGGCGATACCGAGCGCGCGGGAGAGCGTCTGCTCGTTTGGTCGAATATAAAGCTGAGCGTACAGGTTGGCTTTTTCCAGCATGTCCCCCAGGCCATACGGAGACCAGTGGTCGATTACGCTGTCGGTACCCGTCATCACAAACACGCCTTTATCCCGCAACTGCTTTAGCGGCATATGTAGAGTGCCAATCGGCACGGTAGAGGCGATGGTTACCTGCTGTGCTGCCATGCGGGTGGCGATCTCATCCACCTGCTGTTCGTTGAGCGTGGCCAGCGCGAAAGCATGGCTGATGGTCAGTTTGCCCTTCAGCTCTGGCGTTTTCTCCACGGTTTCCACCATGTAATTCACCGCTGCCACACCCGCCGGGCTGGTTTCGTGCAGGTGAATGTCCACTCCTTTGTCGTAGTCCAGCGCAATCTGGAACATGGTGTCGAGGGATTTCTCCATCGCGCCATCCACGTTGGTGGGATCGAGTCCACCCACGTAGTGCGCGCCGGCCTGCATCGCCTCACGCATCAGTTTTTCAGAGTTCGATAGCAGCAGGCCGTGCTGCGGGAAGGCGACGATTTCGCAGTCGAAACCGGGCTTACGACGCGCCAGTACCGCCTGTAAATTTTCCAGGTTTTTCAGGCCGGAAACCGGCTCAATATTGCAGTGGCTGCGGGCGATGGTGGACCCTTTGGACTGGATCAGGTCGATCAGCTTTTCCGCGCGCTCCTGGGTGTAGGGCTGTAATTCCGGCAGCAGCTTCTGCTCAAGGCGGATCATGTCCTGAATCGTGGTGCCCGCCGGGCGGTTCAGGGAGCGCCACGGGCCGCCATAGAAGGTTTTATCGAGATGGATGTGCATGTCGCGCATCGCCGGCAGCATCAGTTTACTGCCCGCATCGTAGTGCGGCAGCGTGGCATCAGCGTGGCTTTTGTTATCCCGCAGGGTGACGATCTTCCCGTCTTTAATCTCCAGCGTTTTCAGCTCGGTGCGGGTGCTGGTCGCCACGCCGCCGTCGAAATTGAACCCGGCTTCCAGCAGGACGTTATCCAGATAATAGTGTTTTGCGGTGATGCTCATCGGTTTGCCCGTCTCGCAGGTTGGCTTCGCAGTATCCGCAGCATACGCGACAGATCCGGTCGCACCAAACAGTGCGCAGGCGGTGACCATTTTGCCGCTCTGGCTGATAAACTCGCGTCGGCTTTTGTTTTCACTCATCTTATCTTCCCTCATTAACAATATGGGTGCCGGTTTCACCGCGCAGCGCCGCAGGCAGGCTGTCCGGCGAGGTGATGATCACCCGCTTGCCGCCGTGGTGTAAAAATTCCAGCGAGGCGATGATTTTGGGCAGCATGCTGCCCGCCGGGAAATGGCCTTCATCCATATACCGCGACATTTGCGCCACGTTGACGGTGTCCAGCGCCTGCTGATTTGGCTTGCCGAAGTTGATACACACTTTTTCCACGCCGGTGGTGATCGCCAGCACATCAGCGCGGATCTCACGTGCCAGCAATGCGGTGGAGAGATCCTTATCAATCACCGCATCGACGCTCTGGTAATCACCTTCAGGTGTGCGAACCACCGGAATACCGCCGCCGCCCGCGCCAATCACCACAAAACCTTTCTGCGTCAGCGTCTTGATGGCATCGGCTTCGACAATCCGCAACGGCTGTGGAGACGCCACTACGCGGCGATAACCCCGGCCAGAGTCCTCAACAAAATGCCAGTCCGGGTGGGCGAGTTGCAGCTCATCGCGCTGCACTTCACTAAAGAACGCGCCGATGGGTTTAGTGGGATGGGTGAAGCCCGGATCATTTTTATCCACCTCCACCTGAGTAACGACCGTGACCGCTTTTTGCTCCCCGCGTGCGGCAAGGCGGTTATTTAACGCCTGCTGGATCAGGTAGCCAATACCGCCCTGCGTATCTGCCACACAGTTCGCCAGCGGAGTCAGCGGCAGCCCTTCCCGCTCGTGGGCGATTTCGGCGCGGCGCAGATCCAGCCCCACCTGGGGGCCGTTTCCGTGCGTGAGCACAATGTCGTAGTCGGATGCCAGCATCTCCAGCACCGACTCTGCCACCGCTTTGACCGCCAGCGCCTGGTGTTCAATCGACTGGCTGGCGTTATCTTTGATAATGCTGTTGCCGCCGATGGCGACGACCATAAGCTCTTTCATACGTGTTCCTTCGCAACAGTAATTTCAGCGCTCGCCGCTTCCCGGCTATCAAGGAAATGTTTCACCACAAACATGCCGCCCATCATCAGATACGCCGTGACAAACATCAGCGAACTGCCTTCGGCAAAGCCCACCACCGGGGCGTGGATCACCCCAAACAGCGCCAGCAACGCACCAACAGCCGCCGCAACGGCACCGCGCAGCGGTTTATTGATGATGGCGAAGATGGCGATACAACCCCACAGCATGCTGGCAAGCGGTGCGCCATTCCCCAGATGCACCAGCCCTTCGTAGTAGATGCCTTTGCTGTGCAGCACATCGGTACCGATTTTCGCCGCACTGGTGCCCGCCGCCCCCATCACGCTGTTCATCATGGTCAGCGCCCAGTTGGCGATCCACGGGAACAGACAGATGAAGATCACGGGCACTTCCACTTTGGGGGTTTCTCTCACCACCTGGTTGGCGGTCACCACGCCGATAAACACCAGAATCGGCACGATGGCGGTCATCGGAATGATGGCGAGCATAAACGCCCCCAGCCCGAACAGCGGCACGATGAACATTGTCACACCCGACGCCAGCGTATAGCCAATGCTGGCTCCCATCGCTTTCCAGCCCGCATGGCCAACATAGACTGTCACGGGGAACGGGTTACCCATCAGGCAGCCAAGCATTGATGCCAGACCATTTGCCAGCATCACTTTGCGGGTTGGGTATTCATCCCCTGCTGCGTGAGCACTCTCAATGTTTTCCAGGTCAAAGATGTAGTTTGCCAGCCCCAGAGGAACCGCCGAGGCAAGGTAAGGCAGCGCGTGCGGCAGGCCCTGCATAAAGCCTTCGATATGCACGGACGGCGGGTTAAAGCCGAACGATGACATCGACGCCTTGATCGCTTCCGGGCTTTGCAGGCCAGAGATCCACGCCAGGGCCGTACCGGCAACCAACAGCAATAGCCCTGTCGGGATGCGGGCGAAGATCGGCTTTTTGCCAAACCAGTTGATGAAGATCAGCAGCAGCACGATGAATGACACCGTTGGCGCCTCAAACGCCTGCAACATCGGGTTCATCGCCAGCAGCAGCAACCCTAAACCAGACAGGCACGACAGCAGCACGGTACGCGGGATCATCTTGCGGATGGTTTCTCCTAAAAATGAACCACCCGCCAGGATCATCGCTTCCACGAAGCACCACACCAGACCGATCTGGATGGCAAATTCCGCATCACCGGTCTGCTGATAAACCGGCATTAATACCAGGAAGGTCACGGTAAAAATCGACGGCGCGCTCGGGCCGGACGGCAGCGCAGTGACGTCAGTACGCCCGGTCTGGCGTGCCATCTGCAGGCCAAACCACGCATAGCAGACGCTCGCTACCAGTACCGCCAGCCCGAAGGCTGGCGCGATGCGTCCATAAACAATCTCCTTCGGGATGCCGACGACAAAAATGAGCAACCCCATCATGGTCAGCAAATTGGTCAGGTTGTTGGTCATGAGCCCGAAATAGGCCGCCCAGTCACCTCTTTTCCACTCCAGTTTCATGTTTTTCATGGATGCATGCCTTATAAAAAGTAGCGATCGCGGAAGGTCAACAGCGCCTTTTCAAAACAGCTAAACGGCGGGTGAACGATGCCCGCCCCAATCATGCCGATTCCGGCGTCCTTGTGGGCAATCGCGGTGTTGATCACCGGCAGAATGCCGCTGCCCGCCACTCTGGTGATGTCGATGGCAGTAGGAATGCCCATAAACGACAGCAGCGGAATGGTGACATTCGGGTTTTCACCAAGGGTGATTTCGCGCATCTGGCGAGAGAAGTCGATGGCTTCCTCGACCGTACCGCCCACCAGCGCCACAATCGCCGGGGCGGTTGCCATCGCAAAGCCGCCAATGCCGTAGGTTTCGGTGATGGCGCTGTCGCCGATATCCAGCCCGGAGTCTTCCGGTTTGTAGCCCGCAAACATCGGGCCAATGACCTGCTGCGCCGGGCCGGTAAACCATTGTCCGGGCAGGCCGGAAATACGCAGGCCGAATTCATAGCCGTTACGCGCCATGGTGGTCACTACGGTGCTGTATTCAATGCCGTGAGCGGCGTCCAGCGCGGCTTTACACATCGCCATCCACGTCGGGCCGGAGAAGTAGTCGCTGCTGGCAACAAACTCAAAGACCTCGCGCTGCTGCTCTACCGGGTAGCCCGCCTGAATCAACCCCGGCGTCAGCGCCTGGATCAGCAGCGTGGTGCCCGCGTTGTTGCGGTTGTGGCACTCGTCGCCCATGTGCAGTGCCTGCGCCAGCATTAAGCGCAGATCGATTTCACCGATGATGTTCATGGCGTCGCGCAGCATCGGGCCGAGCACGTCGCGCATCCAGTTCAGGCGGTCAATCACGCTCTGATCATTCGCGCCCATACGCAGAATTTTCGCCATCTGCTCGCTTAAGTTGGTGAACGCGCGGTTGCCGTAGGTTTTGTTTTCGACGATGTGCATGAACATTGAGGCAGAAGTGACGCCCGCCATGGAGCCTACACAGTCGTGTTCGTGGCACGGCGAGAAGGTGATTTCTCCGGAAGCCGCCACGCGTTCGGCGTCGCGGATATCTTTTGCCAACCCTTCAAACACCAGCGCGCCGGTAACAGCGCCTTTCATCGCGCCACACATGTTTTCCCACGTCACCGGTGGACCAGCATGCAAAATAGTGGTGCGGGTCATGCCTGGCACGACGTTGATCGCCTGGCCGTAACCCACCAGCACCGGATGAGACTGAATAATGCGCTCGAGGGCGAGGGTGTTGGCCGCGGCAATTTTTTCCGCCAGTGGTTTACTCGCCAGCTGGTCCAGCGCTTCCACCACCTGCATATTGCCCTGCCCCGGCGGTGTCCAGTCGAGTTGGGTGACGGGCACGTGCTGTTTTTTGAGGTCGTCACTGAACATCGCAATACCAACGTTAATCACGTTCAGCGGCTGGTTAAATAAAGTCGTCATTATGCTTTCTCCCCTTTGCAGACAAATTCACGCGCCAGTAATCCGGTATTGGTGCTGCTGCTGGCCCAAATCACACCTGCATCGGTCAGAAGCTGGCACTGCTGCACCAGCGACTGTGGATCCTGGTCAGTGCCCAGCACGTAGCCCAGAATTTCCAGCGGTCGGTTGTCAGCTTTCGCAATTGCCTGCGCCTCGTTAATGGCGTCGAGCATCACCCCTACCGGATCGTCGTGTGCGCCAAAGCCCAGCACGAAGTCCATAACGATCACCCCCACCTCCGGATCGCGCGCTTCCTGCAACAGGCGGCTGATGCGGTTAGTCGGGTCGATCATCGGGTGCGGTTTGCCGTTGGTGAAGTCGTCGTCACCAAAGTCAAGGAAGGTATGGGCTTTACTGACGTTGATGTCGCTCAGGCGTTTTGTTGGATCCGGCTGAATATTGCTGTAGACGTTGTCGAATTTCTCCAGCGCGGCAAACATGGCTTCATCGCACAGCGTGCCGCCGCAGAACAGCCCGCGAATGTACTTCTGCTGTGGAGTCAGACGGGCACGCACCTCTTCGATCAGCGGCCAGTTGAGCGGGTGCAGATCAAGTGACTCTTTTTTGATGCCGGTGAGCAGGACAGCTTTCAGGGCGGCTTCTTTAGTGCCACGGGCAAACTGCAGCCCGTCTTCATCGGCAGGTGGTTCATTGCGGCCCAGGAAACAGACAACCACAGGCTTACGGCAGGCACGGGCGCGGGCCAACACCTTTTCAGCGACCGCTGGTGCAGGCGGTTTGGAGATAAGTGCAATCACCTGCGTGGCGTCGTCCGCCTCCAGCATCTCGATGGCGTCGAGCATCATCAGGCCGCCGATTTTCTCGCTGAGATCGCGCCCTCCGGTGCCAATCAACTGTGACACGCCGCCGCCGAATTCGTGAATGCGCACGCTCAGCTCCTGGCTGCCGGTACCGGAGGCGCCGACAATACCAATCGGTCCGCGGCGCACCGCGTTGGCGAAGCACAACCCCGCGCCGTTGATAATGGCGGTGCCGCAGTCCGGTCCCATCATCAGCAGCCCTTTCTGGTGCGCCAGTTGCTTCAGCGCCAGCTCGTCGTCGAGTGACACGTTATCGGAAAACAACATCACGTTGAGATCGTTCTCCAGCGCCTGGCGCGCTTCACGAGCGGCGAAGGTGCCATTGACGGAAATCACAGCAAGGTTGCTGTCCGGGCGATGGGTTTTGGCGCTGGCAATCGTCGCATAGCGCGCTTCATGGGATCCCGCGCTCTCTTTACGCGTGAACAGCGCTTCAATGGCCGCCAGCGTTTCTTCATTTGCCGCATCGCCTTTAATCACGATCATCAGGTCGCCGTTTTTGGCCTCATTTAATTCCGGCGTTAATAATCCGAGATTTTTTAAGACGCCTTTGTTCATCTCCGTCGCCATGGCCACAAAGGCCTGCTCAACGCCCGGCAATTTATTGGCTTTGGTCGAAACGGACATTAATGAAACCGAATCGAAGTAGGTATTCTTTTTTATGACGATTTTCGTTGGCATTATTTTCTCCTGAAAGAGGATAAAAGCGGGCCGCCGTCGTGCAAAATGCACGCCGGTAAAATGCTTAATGTCAGGGTTGCCAGCCGGCTAAGGCTGGCCGGATAGGTTACGCGCCCGCCGCCAGCAGCAGGTCAGCGATTGCGGTGAAGCCTTTTTCTCGCGCCAGTTCGAGCGGCGTTTTTCCGTATTTATCGGTCATGTGCGGGTTCGCGCCGTGATTCAGCAGCAGCTTTACAATTTCCTGCTGCTTCGCGCCGCCGTCATTTAAAACGATGGCTTCCAGCAGCGGTGTCCAGCCAACAAAGTTGGTGTGGTTAACGTTAATATCGGTTTTCTCCAGTAATTCGCGCACTATTTCCACGTGCCCTTTTTCACTGGCGGGTGTAATACCCACGCCACCGAAACGCGTCAGACGGTCGAGATCCGGATTTGCCGGAAGGACGATGCGCAGCAGGGTTAAATCGTTCGTCAGGCAGCTAATCAGGAAGGGGTTAAAACAGGTCTGGTCTTGTTTATCAATATCCGCGCCGGCGGCAATTAATAACTCCACACAAGAATAATGCTTTTTCAGGCTGGCAATAATAACCGCGGTTCTTTTCTGACGGTTGGTGGCGTTAATATCCACGCCTTTCTCCAGGCAGGCTTTTAGCGCATCGCTATTGCCCTCTTCTGCCGCCAGCAGAAATTCAGTAACGAGTTCAGTTCCAGACATATTCAGACTCCCGATGTTTTTATTTCTGTTGACCTGAGAATAGCAACAGCCTGGTCATAAAAGAATCCGCTTAAAAATGATTCATCGACAGTCAATTCATTATTGAGTTAAATTCAACAATTCAGCCAAAACGTGCGGCCGTGCAATCTTTTCCTTATGTTTTCGCGCTTTTTAACGCGTAAGGCTGCATTCTGCTTATGCCTGACAAAGCCTTGCTATGCGCGACTTACAGCAAAAAGTCAGAACTGTGATCGGCTTCAAATGCGTTGTAACAACGCTGTTAAAATATGTTCAAAACTGATGGCTCACAGGAGCAGTGATATGAATTCTATCTTTACCGAAGAGAACCTGCTGGCCTTTACCACCGCCGCACGCTTCGGCAGTTTCAGCAAGGCCGCTACCGAGCTGGGTGTCACCACCTCGGCCATCAGTTACACCATCAAGCGGATGGAGACCGGCTTAGACGTTGTGCTGTTTGTGCGCAACACACGCAGCATTGAGCTGACCGAGTCCGGCTTTTACTTTTATCGCAAAGCCACCGATCTGTTGAATGATTTTTATGCCATCAAACGCGGGATAGACACCATTTCTCAGGGTATTGAAGCGCGAGTACGCATCTGTATTAATCAGCTTTTATACACCCCACGCCATACCGCGCGGCTGCTGCAGGTGCTGAAAAAGCAGTTTCCCACCTGCCAGATAACCGTGACGACCGAGGTGTATAACGGCGTCTGGGACTCCATCATCAACAACCAGGCCAATATTGCCATTGGCGCGCCGGACACGCTGCTCGACGGCGGTGGCATTGATTACACCGAGATTGGCGCTATCCGCTGGGTATTCGCCATCGCTCCGGAACATCCGCTGGCCTTCGTCCCGGAACCAATAGCAGAGAGCCAGCTACGCCTGTATCCCAACATCATGGTGGAAGATACCGCCCATACCATTAACAAAAAGGTCGGCTGGTTGCTGCACGGGCAGGAGGCGATTCTGGTGCCGGATTTCAACACCAAATGTCAGTGTCAGATCCTGGGGGAAGGGATCGGTTTCTTGCCCGAGTATATGGCCCGCGAGGCGGTGGAAGAAGGCTTGTTAGTCACCCGGCGCATTAATAATCCACGTAAGGACTCACGCATGCTGCTCGCCACGCAGCATGCGGCGACCGGCCAGGTCACGCGCTGGATCAAACAACAATTTGGCCCTGCGGGGGTGCTGACCCACATCTATAGCGATCTCTTGTGGCGCGAAGCAATAAATTAGTTTAGCATTTTCTTAATTAAGTAAACCCTAAACTATTATGACTGAACTCGAACAACTTCAGGCCAGCGCTGAGCAGGCCACAGGACTCTTAAAAGCGATGAGCAACCCGCGTCGGCTGCTGATCCTCTGCACGCTGTGCGGTGCACCCGGCACCAGCGCGGGGGAGCTGGCTCGCGCAACGGGACTTAGCCCCTCCGCCACGTCGCAGCATCTGGCGCGTATGCGTGAAGAAGGGCTTATCGACAGCAGCCGCGAAGCGCAGCGCATTCTCTATTTCATTAAAAACGATGCCGTGTATCAGCTTATCAGCACCCTGAAAACCCTTTATTGCCCGTAAGGAGCCGCCATGTCACTTCCTCTTCTATCACCGCAGCAGGCCAAAGCGCGCGTTGCCGAAGGTGCAAAACTGATTGATATTCGTGATGCCGATGAGTATGCCCGCGAGCATATTCCGGCTGCACAGTCCATACCGCTGGACACCTTACCCGGCGGGCTTACTACACGGGCGGGTGAAACCGTGATTTTTCACTGTCAGTCCGGCGCCCGGACGTCCGGAAATGCTGACCGCCTTGCACAGGCTGCTGCCCCCGCTCAGGCATTTGTCGTCGAAGGTGGCATTCAGGGCTGGAAGCAGGCTGGACTTCTGACTGTCGAGGACAAATCGCAGCCGCTCCCGCTGATGCGTCAGGTGCAAATTGCCGCCGGGCTGTTGATTCTCTGTGGTGTGGTGCTGGGCTATAGCGTCTCAAGCAGCTTTTTCCTGCTCAGCGGTTTTGTGGGGGCCGGGCTGCTCTTCGCAGGTCTGACAGGTTTTTGCGGTATGGCACGACTGCTGAAAGTGATGCCATGGAACCGGCGTACCTCATAAGCAGTAATCCGTGAATTACACTGTACCCGGCAGCGCGCGTGGGCTAAGGTGAAGTTCACTAAAACGATGAGGAGGTAATATGTTTTCTGTCGGTGATTATGTGCAACCGCGTAAAGGCGGTCCGAAACTGAAAGTCATTGAAGTTGAGGGTGACAGCGTTGTGGCGGTACAGGCCAGCAATGAACAAGGCGAGAAATATACCCTGAAAGCCAGCGATCTGGCTCTGTATACCGAAGACGGTGATTTCGGCGTCTGCTGAACAGACAACCGGACGGAGTGATCCGTCCGGCTCACGGATTAGATCAGAAAATCATCCAGTGATTTACCGTTTGCCAGCGCACTGGCAATTGGCTTCGGCGTACGTCCCTGGCCAGTCCACGTTTTTTCTTCACCGTTCTGGTCAATAAAACGATATTTTGCTTCACGCGCTTTACGTTTTTTCGCCGTCTTTCCTGCCTGCGCCAGATCTGAACCCAACAGGTCAGTCGGTGAAATACCATCGGCTTTCATCCGTTCCAGCAGAGCGTTAATTTTTTCCTGCTGCTCAGTACGCTGCTGCTCTAATTCCGCCAGTTCACTACGTTTCTCTTCAGCAACGACCCTGACCTTTTCCAGCATTTCCTCAAGAACGTCCAGGGATAATTCACGCGCCATGGCGCGCAGAGTTCGGATATTATTAAGATTCTGTAACGTCAAAGACATATTATTTGGAAACCTTTTCTTTGGGGTAAATAGATAAATCACAGTCAGAATAATTCATTTCTGTCTAAATATCTACCCACAGGACTTTCCTGACAATAGTGTAAATATCTTTAAATATCGACAATAATAATATTCGCGCACAACATCAGCACCGACAGAAACGGTCAACGTTAAGCCAAATTACAGCATACTGTTCCAAAAAAGCCCCTCCTGGCACCACCCTTCAGACCAACAGAATCAACCATCTGATTTTTATAAAAAAATACCCCGCAAAGACACAATATAACGAACCAAACAAAAAACAATCAATTTTAGAGAATTTTGTGGACAAAACGCGACTAAATAAAAATTATTCACTAGTTGTTAGTTTAAACTCAGAGATATACGCTATACACATCAAACAAACCAACCTAAAGCACTAATCGCTGCGGGAAAATCGTTTTTATTGTGTTCTTCTCAAGGAGTTCAGACATGTTCTCACCGCAATCACGCCTTCGCCATGCGGTAGCGGATACTTTCGCGATGGTTGTCTACTGTTCTGTCGTGAACATGCTGATTGAAATATTCCTCTCCGGAATGACCTTCGAGCAGTCACTTTCTTCTCGTCTGGTGGCAATCCCGGTCAACATTATTATTGCCTGGCCTTATGGATTATACCGTGATGCGGTCATGCGCCTCGCACGCCGTATCAGCCCCGCAGGCTGGGTCAAAAACCTGGCCGACGTTCTGGCGTATGTGACGTTCCAGTCCCCGGTTTACGTGGCTATTCTGCTGACAGTCGGCGCAGACTGGCACCAGATCGTCGCGGCGGTCAGTTCGAATATTGTGATTTCAATGCTGATGGGTGCGGTGTACGGCTATTTTCTCGACTACTGTCGCCGCCTGTTCAAGGTCAGCCAGTACAATCAGGCCAAAGCGTAATGTGAGGCGACTGGCGCACGCCAGTCGCTGATTTACTGTACGTCGCCAAACAGTCCTTTCAAAAACCGCTCCAGTGCCATACGTGAACTGAAGCCATGCGGAATACCATAATGTTCATGCGTCTCGCCGCCTAAATAGAGCGGAAATTGCTGATAATGATCGCAGGTTTTAATATCCGAGGCTGGCTCAGCAAATGACAAACTTCTGTCTTTCAGTGTCGGGTGAATAATGAGCGCGGTACGTCCCATTCTGGCTTCACGATTAACGTAAACATAATTCTCACCACGGCGATATCCATACGCTTTTGATGTCACCTCATCCATGGTGAATCCCTCTTTTTCAAGAACGCGCGCCACCTCATCAGGTCGTAAATACATATCTTTTCCTCGTTATCTTTTCCTGCCCGGCAACCTTACAGTATTCAGCATTAGCAGGGCTTTCAGAATATTCCATAAACTGCCGGATAACGCGTGATGCACTTCAGATATTACATTTCTGAACTAAACTAAGCGGGAACACAAAATTACGGAGGATCGTATGTTTAACAGAACGAACCGAAACGATATTAACGACGACGCTCAGGATATTCGTAATGATGTCAGCCAATTAGCTGACTCACTGGAAGAGGTATTGAAATCCTGGGGAACTGACGCGAAGGACGAAGCGGATGCCGCAAAACATAAGGCTCAGTCTCTGCTCCGTGAAACCCGTGCGCGGATGAACGGCCGTTCACGTACGACTCAGGCAGCCTGTGATGCCGTCAGCTGTGCAAGCACCTTTGTTCGTGAAAGACCGCTCTGTACGCTGGGCACAGTAGCCGCCGTCGGTATCTTTGTGGGTGCCCTGCTTAACTTGCGTAAGTAACCCGCCTGAAAAACCCGCACAGCCCACCCTGCCCCGCTGTGCTCATCATCGGGGCAAAATCAATCTAAATTTCCCATATCTTGTATGGTTGAAACTTAGGATAACTACATCTAGTATCTCCTTTAGCAAGACACACAAATCTGACGCGTACATACGCGCCGTGCTCTCATTTTAAATGGAAATACGAATCATGAGCATTATTATTTACATACGTAACGATTGCGTTCAGTGCCATGCGACTAAACGTGCGATGGAAAGCCGCGGGGTGGCATTTGAGATGGTGAATATCGACCAGCAGCCAGAAGCAGCCGATATCCTGCGCGCGCAGGGTTTTCGCCAGCTTCCGGTAGTGGTTGCCGGGGAAACCAGCTGGTCAGGTTTCCGTCCGGATATGATCAACCGCCTCGCCGCTCAGGCCGCCAGGGCATGAGCGGACTGGTTTTCTTCTCCAGCAGCTCGGAAAACACGCTCCGCTTTATCGAGCGCCTCGGGCTGCCTGCGACCCGCATTCCGCTGAACGAGCGAGAGCGGATCCAGGTAGAGGAACCTTACATACTGGTGGTGCCCAGCTATGGCGGCGGCGGTACGGCGGGGGCAGTTCCCCGCCAGGTGATCCGCTTTCTTAACGATCCCCATAACCGACAGCGTATTCGCGGCGTGATCGCGGCGGGTAATCGCAATTTCGGTGACGCCTTTGGTCGCGCCGGGGATGTTATCTCTCAAAAATGCGGCGTGCCGTATCTCTATCGTTTCGAACTGATGGGGACACAGCAGGACGTAGAGAACGTGCGTAAAGGAGTGAAGGAATTTTGGCAACGACAACCGCAGAACGGGTAATTCAGGCAACACCGGATTACCACGCATTAAACGCGATGCTTAACCTCTATGACCGCGAGGGGCACATCCAGTTTGGCAAAGACCACGAGGCAGTGGACGCCTTTTTCACCGCCCATGTCCGCCCCAATAGCGTAACGTTTGAAAGCCAGAATGCGCGGCTCGACTATCTGGTCAATGAAGGCTATTACGAAGAACGCATCCTCACCCGTTATGATCGCGCCTTCGTGGTGAGGTTGTTCGAACGCGCGCACGCCAGCGGTTTTCGTTTCCAGACCTTCCTCGGCGCGTGGAAGTATTACACCAGCTACACGCTGAAAACGTTCGACGGTAAACGCTACCTCGAAAGTTTTGAAGACCGCGTGGTGATGGTGGCGCTGACGCTGGCCCAGGGTGATGAAGCACTGGCTGAACGGCTGATGGCGGAGATCCTCTCCGGCCGCTTCCAGCCCGCCACACCGACCTTCCTTAATTGTGGCAAAGCCCAGCGCGGCGAGCTGGTTTCCTGCTTCCTGCTGCGTATCGAAGACAATATGGAGTCGATTGGTCGAGCGGTGAATTCAGCGCTGCAACTTTCCAAACGCGGTGGCGGCGTGGCGTTTTTGCTCTCTAACCTGCGTGAAGCCGGAGCGCCAATTAAGCGCATCGAAAACCAGTCTTCCGGCGTGATCCCGGTGATGAAAATGCTGGAAGATGCCTTCTCCTATGCCAATCAGCTTGGCGCACGCCAGGGCGCAGGCGCGGTGTATCTGCACGCGCACCATCCGGATATTCTGCGTTTTCTCGACACCAAACGCGAAAACGCCGATGAAAAAATCCGCATCAAAACGCTGTCGCTCGGCGTGGTGATCCCGGATATCACCTTTGCCCTCGCCAAAGAGAATGCCGACATGGCGCTGTTCTCGCCTTACGATATCGAGCGTATCTACGGGAAAGCGTTCGGGGATGTCGCTATCAGTGCGCTGTACGACGACCTGGTAGCCGACGAGCGCATTCGTAAAACCTACATCAACGCCCGCGATTTCTTCCAGACGCTTGCCGAAATTCAGTTTGAGTCCGGCTATCCATACATCATGTATGAAGATACGGTGAATCGCGCCAACCCGATTGCCGGCCGCATTAACATGAGCAACCTGTGCTCGGAGATTTTGCAGGTCAACAGCGCGTCGACCTATGATGAAAACCTGGACTACGCTGACATCGGCAAAGATATCTCCTGCAACCTCGGGTCGCTGAATATTGCCCACACCATGGATTCCCCGGATTTTGGCCGCACGGTTGAAACCGCCATTCGCGGGCTGACGGCGGTGTCAGACATGAGCCACATCCGCAGCGTGCCTTCTGTTGAAGCGGGAAATACCGCGTCGCACGCCATCGGTCTCGGCCAGATGAACCTGCACGGTTATCTGGCACGGGAAGGCATCGCCTACGGCAGCCCGGAAGGGCTGGATTTCACCAACCTCTATTTTTACACCATCACCTGGCATGCGCTGCATACCTCAATGATGCTGGCGCGCGAGCGCAACCAGCGCTTCGTCGGTTTTGAACAGTCGCGCTACGCCAGTGGCGAATATTTTAGCCAGTATCTGGAAGGCGACTGGCAGCCAAAAACCGGGAAAGTACGCCAGCTATTTGCCCGTTCAGGTATCACCCTGCCCACGCGCGCGATGTGGCAACAGCTGCGTGATGACGTAATGCGGCACGGCATCTACAACCAGAACCTGCAGGCGGTGCCACCGACCGGCTCGATCTCTTACATCAACCATGCCACGTCGAGTATTCATCCGATTGTGTCGAAAATAGAGATCCGCAAGGAAGGCAAAACCGGGCGCGTTTATTACCCTGCTCCGTTTATGACCAACGACAATCTGGCGCTGTATCAGGACGCCTATGAAATCGGGTCGGAAAAGATTATCGACACCTACGCCGAGGCAACAAAACACGTGGACCAGGGACTGTCGCTGACGCTCTTCTTCCCGGATACCGCCACCACCCGCGATATCAACAGGGCGCAGATTTATGCCTGGAAGAAAGGCATCAAGACGCTGTACTACATTCGCCTGCGTCAGCTTGCGCTGGAAGGCACCGAAATCGAAGGCTGCGTATCCTGCGCGCTGTAAGGAGAAAGGATGAAACTATCACGCGTGAGTGCCGTTAACTGGAATAAAATTCAGGACGATAAAGATCTGGAGGTGTGGAACCGGCTCACCAGCAACTTCTGGCTGCCGGAAAAGGTGCCGCTCTCCAACGATATCCCGGCCTGGCAAACGCTGAACCACGCCGAACAACAGCTGACAATCCGCGTCTTTACCGGACTCACGTTGCTGGACACCATCCAGAACACCGTGGGTGCGCCTGCCCTGATGACCGACGCGCTGACGCCACATGAAGAGGCGGTGATGTCGAACATCAGCTTTATGGAGGCGGTGCATGCTCGCTCCTACAGTTCGATTTTCTCCACACTGTGCCAGACCAAAGACGTGGATGCGGCGTATACCTGGAGCGAAGAGAGCGAGTCATTACAGCGCAAGGCGAATCTGGTGCTGGCGCATTATCAGGCTGATGAGCCGCTGAAGAAGAAAATCGCCAGTGTGTTTCTGGAATCTTTTCTTTTCTATTCCGGCTTCTGGCTGCCGATGTACTGGTCCAGCCGTGGCAAATTGACCAACACTGCTGATTTGATTCGCCTGATCATTCGCGATGAGGCGGTGCATGGGTATTACATTGGCTATAAGTATCAGAAAGGACTGGAGAAAGTCAGCGAGCAAAAGCGCGAGGAACTCAAAGGCTTCGCGCTCGATTTACTGATGGATTTGTACGATAACGAGCTGAGCTATACCGAGGAACTGTATGCCGGAACCGGCTGGGAGGAAGACGTGAAGGCGTTCCTCTGCTACAACGCCAACAAAGCGCTGATGAATCTCGGTTACGACGCGTTATTCCCACCAGAGATGGCGGAAGTGAACCCGGCGATCCTGGCGGCGCTGTCACCCAACGCTGACGAGAACCACGATTTCTTTTCCGGATCGGGCTCCTCGTATGTAATGGGTAAAGCAGTAGAGACAGAAGATGAGGACTGGGATTTTTAATCACCACTAACGTTCGTTAATTTAATATAAACAGACATTTTTTCCCCCTGTATTTGCATAGCAACTACACTGTAATGTCCACGTCATATTCGCCTGAATAGATCCAGTTCAGGCGAAATTTCCCGATGCTGCAACAAAAATTTAAGAAAAACTCAAATCACGCTCAGCCCTTTGCTCATGGGAAATTCAGCCATTTCGTTTACGGCAAAATTCATGCCATAAGCAAACCCAGGGTTGTCTCAGATTCTCAGTATGTTAGGGTTATGCCCGTTAACAATTTACCATGGTAATCATATCGGCATAAACAAATAACAGGACACTCTCTATTGCATGGCAATTAAATTAGAAGTGAAAAATCTTTATAAAGTATTTGGCGAGCATCCGCAGCGTGCTTTCAAATATATCGAAAAAGGACTTTCGAAAGAGCAAATTCTGGAAAAAACAGGGCTATCGCTTGGCGTTAAAGACGCCAGTCTGGCCATTGAAGAAGGCGAGATTTTTGTCATCATGGGATTATCCGGTTCGGGTAAATCCACTATGGTTCGCCTTCTCAATCGCCTGATTGAACCCACCCGCGGACAGGTACTGATTGACGGCGTGGATATCGCCAGAATATCAGACGCCGAGCTTCGCGAGGTGCGCAGAAAGAAGATTGCAATGGTGTTCCAGTCATTCGCGCTGATGCCGCACATGACGGTGCTGGATAATACCGCTTTCGGCATGGAATTAGCCGGCACGCCGGCTCAGGAACGCCAGGAAAAAGCCCTTGATGCACTGCGTCAGGTAGGGCTGGAAAATTATGCTCATGCCTACCCGGATGAACTCTCCGGCGGTATGCGTCAGCGTGTGGGATTAGCCCGTGCATTAGCCATTAATCCAGACATATTATTAATGGATGAAGCCTTCTCAGCGCTAGATCCTTTAATTCGCACCGAGATGCAGGATGAGCTGGTAAAATTACAGGCCAAACATCAGCGTACGATTGTCTTTATTTCCCACGATCTCGATGAAGCGATGCGTATTGGCGATCGTATTGCCATTATGCAAAATGGCGAAGTCGTACAGGTCGGCACGCCGGATGAAATTCTTAATAATCCGGCGAATGATTATGTGCGAACCTTCTTCCGCGGCGTGGATATTAGCCAGGTCTTTAGCGCCAAAGATATTGCCCGCCGTACACCGAACGGCATTATCCGTAAAACGCCTGGATTTGGCCCACGCTCCGCACTGAAGCTGTTGCAGGATGAAGACCGGGAATACGGTTATCTGGTTGAACGCGGCAATAAATTTGTCGGCGTGGTTTCCATCGACTCCCTGAAAACCGCCCTGAGCGAAAACCAGGGAATTGATGCGGCGGTAATCGACACTCCGCTTGCCGTCGATGCCGAAACGCCGCTCAGTGAGTTGCTCTCTCACGTGGGTCAGGCGCCGTGCGCCGTACCCGTCGTCAGTGAAGAACACCAGTACGTCGGTATCATCTCAAAACGCATGTTGCTGCAGGCTTTAGATCGCGAGGGGGCAAACAATGGCTGATCAATCAAACCCGTGGGGCACCACTGAGGCCGCAGACAGCGCGGCACAATCTGCCGATGCGTGGGGTTCCACGCCAGCACCTGCCGATGGCGGCGGCGCGGCAGACTGGCTCAATAGCGCACCGGCACCGGCGCCAGAGCACTTCAACATCATGGACCCGTTCCACAAGACGCTAATCCCGCTGGACAGCTGGGTGACGGAAGGGATCGACTGGGTAGTCACCCATTTCCGTCCGGTATTCCAGGGGATCCGCGTCCCGGTAGATTACATTCTCAACGGCTTCCAGCAGCTGATGCTGGGCATGCCCGCGCCGGTGGCGATTGTGCTGTTTTCCCTGATCGCCTGGCAGTTTGGTAGTGCTGGTATGGGGATCGCCACGCTGATCTCGTTGATTGCGATTGGAGCCATTGGCGCGTGGTCGCAGGCGATGATCACCCTGGCACTGGTGCTGACCGCCCTGCTCTTCTGCATTGTCATCGGTTTGCCGATGGGGATCTGGCTGGCACGCAGCCCACGGGCGGCGAAGATCATTCGTCCATTGCTGGATGCGATGCAGACGACACCTGCATTCGTCTACCTGGTGCCTATCGTGATGCTGTTCGGCATCGGTAACGTGCCGGGCGTGGTGGTGACGATTATCTTCGCCCTGCCGCCGATTATTCGTCTAACCATTCTGGGGATTAACCAGGTCCCTGCCGACCTTATCGAAGCGTCACGCTCTTTCGGCGCCAGCCCGCGCCAGATGCTGTTTAAAGTGCAGCTTCCGCTGGCGATGCCGACCATCATGGCAGGCGTCAACCAGACGCTGATGCTGGCCCTGTCAATGGTGGTGATCGCTTCGATGATCGCCGTTGGCGGTCTGGGGCAGATGGTTCTGCGCGGCATCGGCCGTCTCGATATGGGGCTGGCGACCGTCGGCGGTGTCGGGATTGTGATCCTCGCCATTATTCTTGACCGCCTGACTCAGGCTGTCGGTCGTGATTCACGCAGTCGCGGCAACCGTCGCTGGTATACCACCGGCCCTGTCGGGTTACTCACCCGCCCATTCATAAAATAAGGAACAACGATGCGACATAGCGTACTTTTTGCCACAGCGTTTGCCACCCTTGTCTCCACCGGCACCTATGCGGCCGACCTGCCGGGCAAAGGCATTACCGTGCAACCGGTTCAGAGCACCATTTCGGAAGAGTCCTTCCAGACCCAGATAGTCAGCCGTGCGCTGGAGAAACTGGGCTATACGGTGAATACCGCCAGCGAAGTGGATTACAACGTTGGCTACACCTCGATTGCATCCGGCGATGCCACCTTTACCGCCGTCAACTGGCAGCCACTGCATGACGATATGTATGCCGCCGCCGGGGGGGACAAGAAATTTTACCGCGAGGGCACCTTCGTGACCGGTGCGGCACAGGGTTATCTGATCGACAAGAAAACCGCCGATAAGTACCACATCACCAATATTGAACAGCTGAAAGATCCGAAGATCGCCAAACTGTTCGACACCAACGGTGACGGCAAAGCCGACATGATGGGCTGCTCACCGGGCTGGGGTTGTGAAGCGGTCATTAACCACCAGAACAAAGCCTATGATCTGGCAAAAACGGTCGATGTGAGCCACGGTAACTACTCAGCGATGATGGCCGACACCATTGCCCGTTTCAAAGAGGGCAAGCCGGTTATCTACTACACCTGGACCCCGTACTGGGTCAGCGACGTGCTGAAACCGGGTAGAGACGTGGTGTGGCTGCAGGTACCGTTCTCCTCCCTGCCGGGCGAGCAGAAAGATATCGACACTAAACTGCCGAACGGTATGAACTACGGCTTCCCGGTAAACACCATGCATATCGTCGCCAACAAAGCCTGGGCGGAGAAAAACCCGGCGGCAGCGAAGCTGTTCTCAGTGATGAAACTGCCGCTGGCCGACATCAACGCCCAGAATGCCATGATGCATGCAGGTAAATCGTCCGAGGCTGATATAAAAGGTCATGTGGATGGCTGGATAAAAGCCCACCAGCAGCAGTTCGACGGCTGGGTGAAAGAGGCGCTTGAGGCGCAGAAGTAATACTCCGAATTCCCTCTCCACCCGGAGAGGGAACCTAAACCGCACAATACAACACCCAACACTCCCCCAACTTTCACAATCATTGGGTATGATGGTTTCCGGAAAAATAATCACTCAACTAATGATTCCTGAAACCAATGACCAAAACAACGCAAGGGCTTAGCCCCGCACTCATCCTTTTAATGTCCGTGGCAACGGGTCTGGCGGTTGCCAGCAACTATTACGCACAACCTCTGCTTGATACCATCGCCCGCGCGTTCAATCTCTCCGCCAGTTCCGCAGGCTTTATCGTCACCGCTGCACAGCTCGGATATGCCGCCGGGCTGCTGTTCCTGGTGCCGCTGGGGGATATGTTTGAGCGCCGAATGTTAATTGTCTCCATGACCCTGCTGGCCGCCGGCGGGATGCTGATCACCGCCAGCAGCCAGTCATTAACAATGATGATTATCGGCACCGCGCTCACAGGGTTGTTCTCTGTTGTGGCGCAAATTCTGGTCCCGCTCGCCGCCACTCTCGCCTCCCCCGAAAAGCGCGGCAAAGTGGTGGGCACCATCATGAGTGGCTTGCTGCTGGGGATTTTACTGGCTCGTACCGTTGCAGGGTTGCTGGCAAGCCTCGGTGGCTGGCGCACCGTTTACTGGGTGGCGAGCGTATTGATGGTCGTGATGGCGCTGGCCCTGTGGCGCGGCCTGCCGAAGGTGAAGCAGGAGAATCACCTGAACTATCCGCAGCTTCTGGCCTCCGTTTTCAGTCTGTTTACGCAGGATAAACTCCTGCGCACTCGTGCCCTGCTAGGGTGTTTCACCTTCGCCAATTTCAGTATTTTGTGGACGTCGATGGCCTTTCTGCTGGCCGCGCCACCGTTTAACTATTCTGAAGCGACGATTGGTCTGTTCGGTCTGGCTGGCGCCGCTGGTGCTCTGGGTGCGCGTCCCGCTGGCGGGCTTGCCGATAAGGGCAAATCCCATCTGACCACCTCCGCAGGGCTGATTTTACTTCTGCTCTCCTGGGCGGCGATTTGGTATGGGCACGTCTCGGTACTGGCGCTAATCGTCGGTATTCTGGTGCTCGACCTCACCGTGCAGGGCGTTCACATCACCAATCAGACCGTGATCTATCGCGTGAAGCCAGAGGCACGTAACCGCCTGACGGCCGGATACATGACCAGCTACTTTATTGGCGGCGCAGCGGGTTCATTAATTTCCGCCTCTGCGTGGCAGCATGCGGGTTGGTCAGGCGTATGTGGAATTGGGGCTATCGTCGCCGCGCTGAACCTGCTTGTATGGTGGCGCGGTTACCATCGTCAGGATGCGATTAACTAAGTTTTACATTGCGTTGGGCCTCTTAGGGTATAAAGAGACCCTTCAGTCTGTTAATGTAAACGTAATCATTTATCCCAGAAATTTTAATGTGGGTGACATATTTACAATCGGCATGAATAGTTCAGACCCCCGTCCTCACATCCTCTCTTCAGCGGGTTCACACCCTACGCTTTCTGTGCTCACCGGGTCACGGACTTACCCGGCGCTTTCTGATGGTGACATAAGTTTGGCGGATATAACCGCACAAATAATTCATTTACATTATTTGTCACTATCGTTACTATATCGGCTGTAATTAATGAGGTTATGCCCAAATGGATAGTTCGTTTACGCCCATTGAACAAATGCTTAAATTCCGCGCCAGTCGCCATGAGGACTTCCCGTATCAGGAAATCCTGCTGACTCGCCTGTGCATGCACATGCAGGGTAAGCTACTGGAAAACCGTAATAAAATGCTGAAAGCTCAAGGGATTAACGAGACGTTGTTTATGGCGTTGATTACGCTGGAGTCTCAGGAAAACCACAGTATTCAGCCTTCCGAACTGAGCTGCGCACTGGGCTCCTCCCGTACCAATGCGACCCGTATTGCTGATGAGCTGGAAAAACGCGGCTGGATTGAGCGCCGTGAAAGCGACAACGATCGCCGCTGCCTGCATCTGCAACTGACCGATAAAGGTCACCAGTTCCTGCAAGAGGTGCTGCCACCTCAGCACAATTGCCTGCATAAACTCTGGTCTGCCCTCAGCACCACCGAGCGTGACCAGCTTGAGCACATCACTCGCAAGCTGCTTACCCGTCTGGACCAGATGGATGAAGACGGCGCTATTCTTGAGGCGCTGCGCTAACGCGACGACACGCTCGAACATCCAGATTTAAAAAAGAAAACTGACAGGCCAGCACGTCACACTGCTGGCCTTTCTGACAACAGGTCGGCTCAGCCGATGTGAAAATAAGAAGATCGTGGAGAACAACAATGAGCGCAAATGCGGAGAGCACTACCCCGCAGCAACCGGCCAACAAGAAAGGCAAACGTAAGAGTGCCCTTCTTCTGTTGACCTTGCTCTTTATCATTATTGCCGTGGCATATGGGATCTATTGGTTTTTAGTATTGCGTCATGCTGAAGAGACAGACGACGCCTACGTGGCAGGGAACCAGGTACAGATTATGGCGCAGGTGTCGGGCAGCGTGACGAAAGTCTGGGCTGATAACACCGACTTTGTGCAAAAAGGCGATGTGTTGGTGACCCTCGATCCGACCGACGCCCAGCAGGCCTTTGAGAAAGCACAGACCGCGCTGGCCTCCAGCGTCCGTCAGACTCGCCAGCTGATGATCAACAGCAAACAGCTGCAGGCCAACATTGACGTGCAGAAAACCGCACTCGCCCAGGCGCAGAGCGACCTGAACCGCCGTGTTCCGCTCGGTACCGCCAACTTGATTGGCCGTGAAGAGCTGCAACATGCGCGCGATGCCGTTGCCAGTGCTCAGGCCCAGCTGGATGTGGCTATTCAACAGTACAACGCCAACCAGGCGATGGTGCTGGGTACCAGCCTGGAAAACCAGCCTGCCGTGCAACAGGCGGCGACAGAAGTCCGTAACGCATGGCTTGCCCTGCAGCGTACTAAAATCGTCAGCCCGATGACCGGCTATGTCTCCCGCCGTTCCGTACAGCCTGGAGCGCAGATTAGCCCGACCACACCGCTGATGGCCGTCGTTCCGGCAGACAATCTGTGGGTCGATGCTAACTTTAAAGAGACGCAGCTTGCCCATATGCGTATCGGCCAGGCGGCGACAGTTATCAGCGATATTTACGGCGATGACGTCAAGTACACCGGGAAAGTGGTGGGTCTGGATATGGGGACCGGCAGTGCCTTCTCCCTGCTGCCAGCACAGAATGCCACCGGTAACTGGATCAAAGTGGTTCAGCGCTTGCCTGTACGTATTGAGCTGGATCCAAAACAGCTCGCAGATCACCCGCTGCGTATCGGCCTCTCAACGCTGGTTACTGTGGATACCGCCAACCGCGAAGGTCAAATCCTGGCAAGCCAGGTGCGTAGCAGCCCGGCTTATGAAAGTAACGCCCGTGAAATTAGCCTCGATCCGGTCAACAAGCTGATCGATGACATCGTGAAGGCAAACGCTGGTTAATCCGAAGGTGAGCGTTATGCAACAGCAAAAGCCGCAAAAACCGTTGGAAGGCGCGCAGCTGGTCATTATGACCATCGCGCTGTCGCTGGCGACATTCATGCAGGTGCTGGACTCCACCATCGCAAACGTGGCGATCCCGACCATCGCCGGTAACCTTGGCTCGTCACTGAGCCAGGGGACCTGGGTAATTACCTCGTTTGGGGTGGCAAACGCCATCTCAATCCCCATTACCGGCTGGCTGGCGAAGCGCGTCGGTGAAGTGAAGCTGTTCCTGTGGTCGACAATTGCCTTTGTTCTCGCCTCCTGGGCGTGCGGCATGTCCACCAGCCTGACGATGCTGATTTTCTTCCGCGTCATTCAGGGGATTGTGGCCGGGCCGTTGATTCCCCTGTCACAGAGTTTACTGCTGAACAACTACCCACCCGCCAAACGCTCTATCGCGCTGGCGCTGTGGTCGATGACGGTGATCGTCGCGCCGATTTGTGGGCCTATCTTAGGCGGCTATATCAGCGATAACTATCACTGGGGCTGGATCTTCTTTATCAACGTACCGATTGGCGCCGTGGTAGTCATGATGACGTTGCAGTCGCTACGCGGCAGAGAAACCCGGACGGAACAGCGCCGTATCGACGCCATTGGTCTGGCATTGCTGGTTGTCGGCATCGGTAGCCTGCAGGTCATGCTCGACCAGGGCAAAGAGCTGGACTGGTTCAACTCCCGGGAGATCATCATCCTGACGATTGTCGCGGTGGTGTCGCTGAGCTTCCTGATTGTCTGGGAGTTAACCGACGATAACCCGATAGTCGACTTGTCGCTGTTTAAGTCGCGAAACTTCACCATAGGCTGTCTGTGTATTAGCCTCGCCTACATGCTCTACTTCGGCGCTATTGTTCTGCTGCCGCAGCTATTGCAGGAGGTATATGGCTATACCGCAACCTGGGCGGGTCTTGCCTCTGCGCCAGTGGGATTGATTCCGGTCCTGTTGTCGCCGATCATCGGCCGTTTCGCCCACAAGCTCGACATGCGCAGGCTGGTGACATTCAGCTTTATCATGTACGCCGTGTGCTTCTACTGGCGCGCGTATACGTTCGAACCGGGAATGGACTTTGGCGCCTCTGCGTGGCCGCAGTTTATTCAGGGCTTTGCGGTGGCGTGCTTCTTTATGCCACTGACCACCATCACGCTTTCTGGCTTACCGCCTGAGCGCATGGCGGCGGCATCGAGCCTGTCGAACTTTACGCGTACGCTGGCAGGCTCCATCGGGACGTCGATCACCACGACGCTGTGGACCAACCGTGAGTCGATGCACCACGCTCAGCTCACTGAAGCGGTAAATCCGTTCAACCCTAATTCTCAGCAGATGTATGCCCAGCTTCAGGGAATGGGAATGACGGAACAGCAGGCTTCCGGCTGGATCGCCCAGCAGATCACCAACCAGGGGCTGATTATCTCCGCAAACGAGATTTTCTGGGTGTCGGCCGGGATCTTCCTCGTTCTGCTGGGTCTGGTGTGGTTTGCCCGTCCACCGTTTGGTGCCGGTGGTGGAGGCGGTGGCGCGCACTAAAGCGCGTTGTCCAAAACGCGACAGTCATTGTCAGTTTCGATAAAGCAGCGCTCCTGAAATCCATTCACGATAGTGAAAAGACAACAGGAGCGCATCATGCTGAACACACCCGCCGACAAATACCAGCCTTATCCTCCCCTTTCACTGCCCGATCGTCGCTGGCCGGAGCAACGCATCACCCACGCGCCGCGCTGGCTCTCCACCGATTTACGTGACGGCAACCAGGCCCTGGCCGAGCCCATGGACAGCACGCGCAAGCTGCAGTTCTGGGAATTGCTGCTGAACTGCGGGTTTAAAGAGATTGAAGTCGCCTTTCCTTCCGCCTCGCAGACGGATTTCAACTTTGTTCGCCAGTTGATTGAAGAGAACCGCATCCCGGATGACGTCACCATTCAGGTGTTAACCCAGGCACGGGAAGACCTGATCATCCGCACCTTTGAATCGTTACGCGGCGCGAAACGGGCCACCGTCCATCTGTATAACGCCACCGCCCCGCTGTTCCGCCGCCTGGTGTTTGGCATGGAGAAAGCGCAAATCGTGGAGCTGGCAACACGCTCCACGCGGCTTATCCGCAAGCTCTGCGAAGAGAACCCGGAAACCCGCTGGCAGTACGAATACTCTCCGGAAACCTTCTGCTTTACCGAGCCGGAGTTTGCGCTGGAGATTTGTGAAGCCGTGGCAGAGATCTGGCAGCCCTGCAATGAGCGACCAATGGTGATCAACTTACCCGCGACTGTCGAAGTCAATACGCCGAACGTCTATGCCGATCAGATTGAGTATTTCTGTCGCCACTTCAGCCGCCGCAACGATGTCTGCATCAGCATCCATCCGCATAACGACCGCGGTACGGGCGTCGCCAGCGCCGAGCTGGCCGTGATGGCCGGCGCCGACCGGGTAGAAGGGTGTCTGTTTGGCAACGGGGAACGTACGGGGAACGTCTGTCTGGTGACGCTGGCGATGAATCTCTACAGTCAGGGCGTTAGCCCGAATCTCGACTTTAGCGAGATGAATCGGGTGGTGGAAGTGGTCGAAACCTGCAACCAGCTTCCCGTGCATCCGCGCCATCCATGGGCAGGACGGCTGGCCTATACCGCCTTCTCTGGCTCACATCAGGACGCGATCAAAAAAGGCTTTGATGCCCGCAAGCCTGGCGAACGCTGGGAGATACCTTACCTGCCTGTGGACCCGCAGGATATTGGCTGCACCTACGAAGCGGTGATCCGCGTGAACAGCCAGTCCGGGAAAAGCGGCAGCGCGTGGCTTATTGAACAGAACCATGGTCTGAAATTACCCCGTGCGCTGCAGCAGGATTTCAGCCAGCACGTACAGCAGGAAACGGATCGCCACGGAAAAGAGATGACGCAAAATGCACTGTGGCAACTGTTCCGTACCCGTTACGGCCTGGTGGCAACGCCACCATTTGCCCTGCAATCGTACCGCAGCGACAGCCAGCAGGACGGTCAGTTGTGTTTGACGGCAAGCGTCGCCACGCAAGGAGGAACGCGACAGCTGGAAGGTCAGGGTATTGGTTTGCTGTCCGCCGCTGCCAGCGGCCTGAGTCGCTGGGTCAACACGCCGTTTGTGATTAAGGATTACCACGAACATACCCTGGGTGAACGCAGTGACAGCCGCTCAGTGGCCTATATTCGCTGTTTGTTCCAGGACGGTTGCAGCCGCTGGGGCGTGGGTATCGACAGTGACGTCGCGCGCGCCTCTCTTCAGGCGCTCTTTAACGCCGTCAGTCGTTTTTAAAGTAATCGCTGGGAGAGACACCCATCACCCGACGAAACATCGCCGTAAAGGCACTGTGACTGCCGTAACCCAGTTCCAGTGCCACGCGTAGCACCGGCTGGCCCTGTGCCAGCCGCACTAACGCCTCCAGCAAGCGAGCCCTTCTCAGCCACTCAACGTAACGTAATCCTGTCTGCTGCTGAAAATGCCGGTTCATCGTGCGCTCGCTCATTCCAAGCGAACTCGCGGCCTGAAGGCTGTTCCAGCGATCTCCTGGTGACTGACGGATCTGCTGGCACAGGTGGCGTAACGGGGCACTCTCCGGCTCAGGCAGATGAAATGGCAGCACAGGCATGATGCGAATTTCATCCAGAATGAGTTCATACACGCGCTCATCTCGACTCCCCGGCGAGTAAGATTCAGGCAGTGAGAGAGAAGCGAGGATCAGTTCGCGCAACAGTGGGGAGATCTGCACGATCTGGCACGCTGCGGGGAGATCGGCACGCGCCAGCGGATCGATAAACAGCGTGCGCGCCGCAACGTTGCCGGTGATACGAAGCGAATGGCGCGTCCCCGCTGGCAGCCAGACGCCGCGGCCAGGAGGAACCACCCAACAACCGGATGCGGTATCAACCCGCACCACCCCACTCAGAGCATGCAGCAGTTGCGCGCAGTCATGCTCATGCCAGGGTTCGCTGTCGCCATGAACATAATCATGGGCAAAAGGAACGAGGGGACGATGGGTAAAGGTGAACGTTGAGGTTGTGGTCATGGGGTTAAACCACCCTCACCCCACCCTCTCCCGACCGGGAGAGGGAAAAGGTGCACTAGATGTGCAGTTCCTGCAGTTTTTCTTTCGGCAGAGCCAGCTCTTCATTGCAGTTCACGCGAACATCACGCTCAATGATGTGACGCGCAATTTCCTGTGCTTCTTCCAGGGAGTGCATCTGGTAAGTACCACACTGGTAAACGTTCAGCTCAGGGATTTGGTTCTGCTCTTTCACCTTCAGCACGTCTTCCATGGCTGCTTTCCAGGCATCTGCGACGCGTTTCTCTTCCGGCTGACCAATCAGGCTCATGTAAAAACCAGTACGGCAGCCCATCGGAGAGATATCAATGATCTCAACGCCGTTGCCGTTCAGGTGGTCACGCATAAAACCAGCGAACAGATGCTCCAGAGTGTGAATACCTTTCTCTGGCATCACTTCTTTATTTGGCACGCAGAAACGCAGATCGAAGACGGTGATCGTGTCGCCGTGCGGGGTGTGCATGGTCTTCGCCACGCGAACTGCAGGTGCTTCCATACGGGTATGGTCGACAGTAAAGCTATCTAATAACGGCATACGTCACCTCCGATAGTGATTTTTTTTAAAATAAACTGAACTCTTCTACAGAATGCGCGTCTGAGTATATGAAAGACGCGCATTTGTTATCATCATCCCTGAATTCAGAGATGTATATTTTGGCCACAGCGATGTGGCCTTTTTCTTTTCTGCTTAAGCCTGCTTCGCCAGAAACGCCTCAAACGACTCGGTATCCGCCGCTTCAACCTCTTTCTGACGCACAATAGATGCATCGCGTTCTGCTACAAAATCCGCTTCGCTCAGCACTTCTAACGGCTCCTGCATCAGCATCTCACGGTATTCTGCTCCGAGTGAACGCCCCGTGCCACCAATACCTTGATCAATCATTGAACGCAGAATGCGTGCTGAGAACGTCAGTTCCGGATTATCAAAACATTCCACCAGCTGGTCGCAGATCTGTTGATATGCGTCGCCACCGTCGATGCTGTCCATCGTCCGGGCAACACGTTTAAGATCACGGAACAGATCTTTACCGACTTTCGTCAGCGGGAACTGTGCTGTTTCGCAGCCAATGCCCAGCGTCAGACCCGGTTTACGGCCTTCCAGAATTACGCGGTTCCAGTTTGTACGGGTACAAAGCAGCTCGTCTGAACTCATTTCAGGCGCATCCGCCAGAACGCACCAGACCATAAACAGATCCAGGAAGCGAATCTGCTGCTCATCAACACCAATCGGTGAGAACGGGTTGATATCCAGCGAGCGCACTTCAATGTATTCGATCCCGCCGCGCTGCAGCGCGTCCGACGGTGTTTCACCGCTGCGCGTCACGCGCTTAGGACGAATTGGCGCGTACAGTTCATTCTCAATCTGCAGCACATTGCTGTTGATTTGCAGACGCTTGCCGTCTTTCTCGAGGCCGATTTTCTCGTACTCTTCCGACGGGGTTTTGATCGCCCGCTTCAATCCTGCCACATATTCGTGCAATTCGTTAAACGTAATACCGAGATTGCTTTGCGATTTATTGGTATAACCAAGATCGCTCAGGCGCAAGGAAGTCGCGTACGGCAGATAGTACATCCCGCACTCGGTTTTCTCGAACGGCAGCGTAGTCGGTTTCCCCTGCAGGAACGATGAGCAAATGGCAGGCGACGCACCAAACAGGTACGGAATCACCCAGCCGAAACGATAATAGTTGCGGATCAGGCGGAAGTAGCCCGCAGAGATCGCGTCCTTATCCGTTTCATCACATTTCGCCTGCCAGAACGCCATGGGCAAAGAGAAGTTGTAATGCACACCAGAGATGGTCTGCATTAACGCGCCATAGCGGTTTTTCAGTCCCTCACGATAGAGCGTTTTGAGCCGGCCAATATTTGATGTGCCATATTGAGCCAGCTCGATCTCCTGACCTTGCTCGATATAACACGGCATGCTGAGGGGCCACATACGCTCATCGCCCAGATTGCGCGCGGTATAGCGATGAATGTCGCGCAAGATCGTCAGCATATGATCAATATCACCCTCTACCGGAGTGATGAACTCCAGCAGCGCTTCAGCGAAATCGGTTGTGATCCATTTATGTGTCAGCGCCGAGCCTAACGCCTTCGGGTGACCCGTCGTCGCTAAACTGCCGTCCGCGTTTACGCGTAGCGTTTCACGCTCAAGACCACGCTGAATACCCTTCAATGCCTGAGGGTGGTTTTCCAGCCAGGCCAGCGCCTGAGATACGTCCGGGATCAAATTGACCTCCCGCCTGTCAAAGTAATGTTACTCAGCATAATTGTAATGGTTGACGATTGAAGGTCGCGTATTCATTCCACCAATTAGTGCCACCACGTCATACCCTGCAGAGTTGCCCATGCCACGAGAACATATCGCAACGCCTTGCCAAGGCACAAAAAAAAGAGCACCGGTCCCCAGGAGATGCGCATCCATCCCGCCAGCAGACACAGTAAATCACCTATTACAGGCATCCAGCTTAATAACAGCGTGGCAGCGCCATAGCGTTTTAGCCAGCCGACTGCCTTTTCCTGCCAGCGCGATTTTTCGCGCAGCGGAAAGAAACGCCCAAGAATAACGTTAGTCAGCCCTCCAAGGCTATTACCCATTGTTGCTATTAACACAAGCAACCAGGGCTGACTCACGCCGGACAACAGCATCGCCACCAGCACCACTTCCGAATTGCCCGGTAAGAGCGTGGCGCTTAAAAAACTGCTGGCGAATAATGAAGCAAGCGACAGCGCGTCACTCACAGTAAGCGCACATCCACCACGGCCATGCCAGCATCACGTGCGGCCTGAATACCGAAATCAGCATCTTCAAACACGACGCATTTTGCCGCCGGTACACCCATTAATTCTGCGCAGAGCAGGAAGGTATCTGGTGCGGGCTTGTGATTTTTAACATGATCGGCGGCAACCACGGCAGAAAAATAGTGGCGCAGGCCAAGATGATTGAGCAAAGCCTCTGCAATAGCGCTTTCGCTGCCCGTCCCCACCGACATCGGGCGACGTCCGTGCCACGCTTTCACGACATCAATCAGCGGCAGCGGACGTACGGTATCTAAAAGCATGGCTTTTACTGCATCGGTTTTTTCACGGGCGAGCAGGTGCGGGTCGAGATCGGCCTGATTCATTTCAATCACGGCTTGTGCAATACGCCAGGTTGGGGATCCGTTAAGAGCAATCATCGCCTGAAGGTCGAAACGCATACCGTAGCGGCCCAGGACGTCAGTCCACGCTTGACGATGCGTAGGTTCGGTATCAAGGAGGGTGCCGTCCATATCGAAGATCAGACCGTCATACTGTGCGTACATCGTGCTCTCGCTAAACGATTAACAAAGCATTACTTTATCGTAAAAGGTGATTTTTGTCGCTGACTGAGAGTGTGATTGCTGACAGAACGTCGAAGGAATAAACAAACAAGGAGAAGATGGTGCATCCGGGAGGATTACTCGGCTGCGCCTCGCCCTGCGGGCCGTTGCTGAAGCAACGTTATCCTCCCTGGTGCTCGCGATTAACTCGCAAACCTTGAAACAACAGCTTAGCTATTATCTCGGAGAATATGGTGCATCCGGGAGGATTCGAACCTCCGACCGCTCGGTTCGTAGCCGAGTACTCTATCCAGCTGAGCTACGGATGCATCGGGAAATGCTTTCAGAAACAGTAAAATGGTGCATCCGGGAGGATTCGAACCTCCGACCGCTCGGTTCGTAGCCGAGTACTCTATCCAGCTGAGCTACGGATGCATCAGGGTACTGCTTTCAGAAATAGTAAATGGTGCATCCGGGAGGATTCGAACCTCCGACCGCTCGGTTCGTAGCCGAGTACTCTATCCAGCTGAGCTACGGATGCATCGGGATTTACTATTGTACTACTCGATATTCATATCACTTCGAAAGCAATATGAAGTAATAGATGGTGCATCCGGGAGGATTCGAACCTCCGACCGCTCGGTTCGTAGCCGAGTACTCTATCCAGCTGAGCTACGGATGCAAAATGGCGGTGAGGCGGGGATTCGAACCCCGGATGCAGCTTTTGACCGCATACTCCCTTAGCAGGGGAGCGCCTTCAGCCTCTCGGCCACCTCACCACACAACGCCTCTTTCGAGTGCTTCGAGTAACTCGTTAAGAGCTTCTCGTCGCTGCGTGGCGCATATATTACTTTCTGGGACTTATAAGTCAAACAATTTTCCAAAAGCTTTTATCGTTTGCACAAATCACACGCAATTCGCATGTAAAAGCCGCAAAGAGGGTGTTTTATAAGCGGATTTTGCAGGCATCTTCACAGAAAACCAATGCAGAAATGGTGGCGTCAGGACGAGTTAAGAGTAACGGAGTGGTTAAAAAGAGAGCAATTGAAATTAAACGGTAACTTTGGGCAGGAAAAATGACAGGAGGGTTGCGTCTCGCCCGACAGCGAGACGCGACAATATCAGTAACTGGACTGCTGGGATTTTTCAGCCTGGATACGCTGGTAGATCTCTTCACGGTGGACAGATACTTCTTTAGGAGCGTTAACACCAATACGTACCTGGTTACCCTTTACCCCTAAAACTGTCACGGTGACCTCATCCCCAATCATGAGGGTCTCACCAACTCGACGAGTCAGAATCAGCATTCTTTGCTCCTTGAAAGATTAAAAGAGTCGGGTCTCTTGTATCCCGGCATTATCCATCATATAACGCCAAAAAGTAAGCGATGACAAACACGTAAAGTGTAAGCAGTCACGGCATCACATTCTGTTAAACGTAAGTTTAGCCGATATACACAAACTCAACCTGACTTTATCGTTATCGATAGCACAGTGAACAAGACGCCATAACGTTACCGCTATGGCGTCTGCTTGTGCTTTGTAATTATTACAGTTTCGCGCTTACCCAGCTTTCAACGCTGGCCAAAGCTTGCGGAAGTGCCGCCGCATCCGTACCACCGGCTTGCGCCATGTCTGGACGACCACCACCCTTGCCGCCCACCTGCTGGGCAACCATACCAATCAGTTCCCCTGCTTTTACGCGGTCAGTCACATCCTTAGAGACCCCCGCAATCAGAGAAACCTTACCTTCTGCCACTGTCGCCAGCACGATAACGGTAGAACCAAGCTGGTTCTTGAGATCGTCGACCATAGTACGCAGCATCTTAGGCTCAACGCCCGCCAGATCGCTGACCAGCAGTTTGACGCCCTTAATGTCTACAGCTTTGCTGGAGAGGTTTGCACTCTCCTGCGCCGCAGCCTGCTCTTTTAGCTGCTGCAGCTCTTTTTCCAGCTGACGCGTGCGATCCAGCGCAACGCGCACTTTCTCGCCCAGGTTCTGGCTATCGCCTTTAAGCAGCTGTGCGATGTCGTGCAGCTGATCGCTCTGCGCATGCAGGCTGGCAATCGCACCTTCACCGGTCACCGCTTCGATACGACGCACGCCTGCCGCCGTACCCGACTCGGAAACAATGCGGAACAGGCCGATGTCACCAGTGCGCGATGCGTGAGTACCACCGCACAGTTCAGTCGAGAAGTCGCCCATGCTCAGCACACGAACACGCTCGTCATATTTCTCACCAAACAGCGCCATCGCACCTTTTTTCTTCGCGTCCTCGAGATCCATGATGTGGGTCTCGATTGGCAGGTTACGACGGATCTGCGCGTTCACCAGATCTTCCACCGCGCGGATTTCAGACGGTTTCATCGCTTCAAAATGCGAGAAGTCGAAACGCAGCACTTTGTCGTTAACCAGAGAACCTTTCTGTGCAACGTGGGTACCGAGTACGTCGCGCAGGGCAGCATGCATCAGGTGAGTTGCAGAGTGGTTCAGACGAATGCGCGCGCGGCGAGCTTCATCCACGTTAGCCTGTACGCCCTCACCCACTTTCAGAGAACCGGAAACCAGTTTGCCCTGATGACCAATCGCCTGGCCGTATTTCTGGGTGTCGCTTACGCTGAAGCTGAAACCATTGCCTTTCAGTTCGCCTTTATCGCCAACCTGACCACCGGATTCCGCATAGAACGGTGTTTTGTCCAGAATGACAACCGCATCCTGACCTGCGCTGATGTTGTCTACGGCTTTACCGTCAACAAACAGGGCGGTCACTTTGCCGGTCAGTTCCAGCGCTTCATAACCTTTGAATTCAGACGCGCTGTCAACGCGGATCATCGCGTTGTAGTCTGCACCGAAACCGCTGGACTCACGCGCACGACGACGCTGCTCTTCCATCGCGGCTTCGAAGCCCGCTTCGTCAACTTTGATGTTGCGCTCGCGACAAACGTCCGCCGTCAGGTCAACCGGGAAACCGTAGGTGTCGTACAGGCGGAAAGCGGTTTCGCCGTCCAGCGTGTCACCCTTAAGGTTTGCCAGTTCTTCGTCCAGCAGCGCCAGACCGCGCTCCAGCGTACGGGCAAACTGCTCTTCTTCGGTTTTCAGAACCTGCTCTACCTGCGCCTGCTGGCGTTTCAGCTCATCACCGGCAGCACCCATCACGCCAATCAGTGGCCCAACGAGCTTATAGAAGAAGGTGTCCTTCGCGCCCAGCATGTTGCCGTGACGGATAGCACGACGAATGATACGACGCAGCACGTAGCCACGGTTTTCATTCGATGGGATAACGCCGTCGGCAATCAGGAACGCACAGGAACGAATATGGTCCGCGATAACGCGCAGGGATTTGTTGTTCAGGTCGGTCGCGCCGGTCACTTCCGCAACGGCTTTGATCAGGGTGCTGAACAGGTCAATCTCGTAGTTGGAGTTAACGTGCTGCAGAACCGCAGCAATACGCTCCAGACCCATACCGGTATCAACGGAAGGCTTCGGCAGCGGCTCCATTGTACCGTCAGCCTGACGGTTGAACTGCATAAAGACGATGTTCCAGATCTCAATGTAGCGATCGCCATCTTCTTCCGGACTGCCTGGAGGGCCACCCCAGATGTGGTCGCCATGATCGTAGAAGATCTCGGTGCACGGACCGCAAGGACCGGTGTCACCCATCTGCCAGAAGTTGTCAGACGCGTAAGGTGCGCCTTTGTTATCACCGATGCGAATAATACGTTCGCGCGGGATACCGACTTCTTTTTCCCAGATTTCGTAGGCTTCGTCATCGGTTTCATAGACGGTAACCCACAGACGCTCTTTCGGCAGGTTGAACCAGTTTTCACCGGTCAGCAGTTCCCACGCATATTGAATGGCATCGTGTTTGAAATAGTCGCCGAAGCTGAAGTTGCCCAGCATTTCGAAGAAGGTGTGGTGACGCGCGGTGTAACCGACGTTTTCCAGGTCGTTGTGTTTACCGCCCGCACGTACGCAACGCTGTGACGTTGTAGCACGGGAATAATTACGCTTGTCGAGACCAAGGAACACATCCTTGAACTGGTTCATCCCGGCGTTGGTAAACAGTAAAGTCGGGTCGTTATTTGGTACCAGGGAGCTGCTGGCAACAACCTGGTGTCCCTTACTATGGAAAAAATCGAGAAACGCCTGACGGATCTCAGCGGTGCTCTTGCTCATAATTATCCTGAAATCAAGCTAACGAAATGTCGTAGCAAGCCTGTATCTGTAAACAGTTGGACAGACCAGCTACTGGAAAAAGTGGGAATAAGATAAGTTTTCTTTAGTGGGAAGTAAAATCCCGCATGCGTTCAATCGGCAAAATTACGCCAGATATCCTGAATATCTTCCATCAGGAAGCCACGGTAGAGCAAAAAGCGTTGGATTTTCACTTTTTCTGAAAAATCACGCGGCAGGGGTTCACCGTATTTCCGAATCGCCTGTTCTTTTGCCAGCTCGCACCAGTCGGTATCGCATTCTCGCATGGCTTTTTCAATGGACTCGCGGGCTACTCCTTTCTGGTTCAGCTCCTGACGTATGCGCGCGGGGCCGTATCCTTTCCGACCACGGCTGGCGAGAAACCGGGAAGCGAAGCGCTCATCATCCAGATAGTGATGCTCGTAGCACCAGGCAATCACGCGTTCGTAATCTTCCGCCGTGGCATCAATCTCTTCCGGGCCATTTTTGCTCATTACGGGAGCCGACAGTTTTCGCCGCAACTCTTGCTCACTGTGATCACGAACAGCAAGGATACGTACTGCCCGGTCCAGTAAGCGCGCGTACGCGGGTCGGCGTGGGGTAGGTTCACTCATAAAAAACCTGCTGGTTCAGAAATGCAAAAAGGGCCGCATCAGCAGCCCTTCGTCTTTATACAAGCATTAAAAATCTTCGTTGGTTTCTTCAGCATCCACGCTATCAACTGCGAAGTCGGGTGTGGAGTCCTGGTTGTTCAGCAGAAGCTCACGCACTTTCTTCTCAATTTCTTTCGCCGCAGCCGGGTTCTCTTTCAGCCAGGAGATCGCATTTGCTTTGCCCTGACCAATTTTGTCACCGTTATAGCTATACCAGGCGCCCGCTTTTTCAATCAGCTTCTCTTTCACGCCCAGGTCAACCAGCTCACCGAAGAAGTTAATCCCTTCGCCGTAGAGGATCTGGAATTCAGCCTGTTTAAACGGCGCGGCAATTTTGTTCTTCACAACCTTCACGCGGGTTTCGCTTCCAACGACGTTCTCACCCTCTTTTACCGCACCGATACGGCGGATATCAAGACGGACAGACGCGTAGAATTTCAGCGCGTTACCACCGGTGGTGGTTTCCGGGTTACCGAACATTACACCAATTTTCATACGGATCTGGTTAATGAAGATCAGCAGCGTATTGGACTGTTTCAGGTTACCGGCCAGCTTACGCATTGCCTGGCTCATCATACGTGCCGCGAGGCCCATGTGAGAGTCACCGATTTCGCCTTCGATTTCGGCTTTTGGCGTCAGTGCGGCAACGGAGTCGACCACGATAACGTCAACAGCACCCGAACGAGCCAGTGCGTCACAAATTTCCAGCGCCTGTTCACCGGTGTCCGGCTGAGAACAGAGCAGGTTGTCGATATCAACGCCCAGTTTGCGAGCATAAACAGGGTCCAGCGCGTGCTCGGCATCGATAAATGCACAGGTTTTACCTTCACGCTGTGCCGCAGCGATAACCTGCAGCGTCAGCGTCGTTTTACCTGAGGACTCTGGTCCGTAAATTTCTACGATACGGCCCATCGGCAGACCGCCAGCGCCCAGTGCGATATCCAGAGAAAGCGAACCGGTGGAGATGGTTTCCACGTCCATGGAACGGTCTTCACCCAGGCGCATGATGGAGCCTTTACCGAATTGCTTTTCGATCTGGCCCAGTGCTGCCGCCAACGCTTTCTGTTTGTTTTCGTCGATAGCCATTATTACTCCTGTCATGCCGGGAGAAGCGACTGTGCTTCACCGTGGATTTCTGTTCTGTTGGTGCAATTATACTGTATAGTCATACAGTATCAAGTGTTTTGTAGAAATTGTTGCCAGAGCGTTTTTAACGCGTATTCCGTTGCCTGACGGCGCACGCTTTCGCGATCGCCGCTAAAACACTCCCGGCGGGTGATCCCTTCACCTTTGGACGTGGCAAAACCAAACCAGACTGTGCCAACAGGCTTCACGTCGCTGCCGCCATCCGGGCCTGCAATGCCGCTGATTGAAATGGCGTAATCCGCACGCGCCTCTTTGAGCGCACCAATTGCCATCTCAATCACCACCGGTTCGCTGACCGCGCCATGCTGTTCCAGCGTGGATTCACGCACGCCAATCATCTGGGCTTTAGCTTCGTTACTGTAGGTCACAAAGCCACGTTCAAACCAGGCGGAACTGCCGGCGATATCAGTAATCACTTTCGCCACCCAGCCACCAGTACAGGACTCTGCAGTGGTGATTGTCGCACCACGTTGCTTAAGCGCCAGCCCGACTATCTCACTAAGCTGCATCAATTCATGGTCAGTCATTCTCGCTCCAGGCATCAGAAAAACGTGCAGCACAAGATAGCACTTTCTCGTCAGATATGGGGATGCGCTTCAGGTTTTACGAGGGGGCTTCAGAAAAAAGCCGATGCGGGCGCACCGGCCATTAGAGAATGTTATTTCATGCTGTCGGCGAGGGTATTCACATTGTGACGAAACGCCTTCACGTAGGTGTCTGCCACTCCGCCTTTTGCCGACAGGGCTTCCGGATAAAGTTCACCACCCGGCTGAGCGCCCGTGGCTGACGCAATCTGTTTAACCAGACGCGGGTCGAGCTGGTTTTCCATAAACCAGGTTTTCACGCCGTCCGCTTTAATCTGATTAATAATCTCAGCAACCTGCGCCGCACTGGCTTCGCTCTCTGACGACAGTCCCTGTGGCGCCATAAACGTGACGCCATAGGCCCTGCTGAAATAACCGAAAGCGTCATGACTGGTCAGTACGTTACGCTTCGCCTGTGGGATCTGACTAAAGCGGGTTTTAGCCCAGCTATCCAACTGCTCAAGCTGCGCGATATATTTTTTCCCGGAGGCATCCAGCGCGGCTTTATCTTGCGGATCGGCTTTCACCAGCCCGTTCAGAATATTTTGTGCATAAAGCGCCCCGTTCGCCGCACTGTTCCACGCGTGAGGATCGGTCACGGTCTTTCCATCTTCCTCAAGCGTGTGGGTTTTCACCCCGGTTGAAGCGACGACCAGCTGGCCTTTAAATCCGGAGGCTTTCACCAGACGGTCAAGCCAGCCCTCCAGCCCCAGGCCGTTCACCACCACCACATCGGCCTTGCTCAGCGCCGCGCTGTCTTTCGGCGACGGCTCGAAGGTATGCGGATCGCCGTCCGGCCCCACCAGCGTCGTCACCTTCACATGATCGCCGCCGACCTCCTGGGTGATATCCCCCAATATTGAAAAGCTGGTGACCACATTAAGTGTTTTCGCCATCACGCCGTGCGACAACATCCCCAGCGCGAGCGCCACTGCTAATCCTGTACGTTTCATCGTTTCCCCTTGCGTTAAAAAAACGCACGCAGGCTGCCAGCGAGCTGGCTTCGCGTGCCAAATAAAATAGAAATAAAGAAAAGTGCGCTGGCGGTGAGCACAATAGACGGCCCCGCAGGCAGGCTCACAGCCCAGGAAAGGCTTAACCCGAACCATGCACAGAAAATACCGCTCATCCCTGCCATCAGAAGTAATCCAGGTAGGGTGCGTACCCAGCATCGCGCGGCCACGGCGGGTAACATCATCAACCCGACGGCCATCAGCGTGCCAAGCACCTGAAAGCCCGCCACCAGGTTAAGCACCAGCAGCGCCAGAAACAGGCCATGCAACAGACCGGGTAACCAACGGGCATTCACCTGCAGCCACGCCGTATCAAACGCCTCTGTCACCAGCCCGCGATAAAAGACAGCCAGTACGATTAACGTGAAAATACAAACCCCAGCCACAAACAGTGCGGCATCGTTGTCCACGGCGAGAATAGAACCAAACAGCAAATGCAGCAGATCGACATTCGACCCACGCAGCGACACCAGCGTGACGCCTAATGCCAGCGATCCCAGATAGAACCCGGCAAAGCTGGCATCTTCTTTAAGCGGCGTGCGTCGGCTGACCAACCCGGCCACCAGCGCAACGGCAATCCCGGCGATAAAACCGCCGATACTCATCGCCAGCAATGACATGCCGCTGAGCAAATATCCCACTGCGACACCCGGCAAAATGGCATGAGAAAGGGCATCCCCCATCAGGCTCATCCTGCGTAGCTGAAGAAAAACCCCGAGCGCCGTGGTGCTGACCGACAGCGCCAGGCAAACCAACAGTGCGCGCCGCATAAAGCCGTACTCGATAAACGGCTGGAAAAAGAGTTGCCAAATCATGCCACCCTCACCCGCTCGGTTTTCCATTGGGGAACGTCAGCATCCAGCCGTAATGTCTGCGGGAAATGGCGCGAGACGCGTTCACTGTCGTGGAGTACCGCTAACAAGGTTTGTCCCTGCATATACATCTCCAGCATCAAATCCATCAGCACGTTGCAGGTGGCTTCATCGACGCCGGTAAAGGGCTCGTCAAGCATCACCAGCGGCGCCTGCTGTACCAGGACACGGGCAAAAAGCATGCGCTGAAACTGGCCGCCGGAGAGCTCATCAATGGTAGATAGCGCCATAGATTCCAGCCCTACACGTTCAATCGCACCGGCAATCCGCAAGCGTGTTTCACGACGAAAGCCGGATAAAAGCGAAATGCCCGGCCAGCACCCCATACTGACGACATCCTGCACGGTCAACGGAAATTGCGCCTCCAGCCCGTGGCGTTGTGCCAGCCAGCCAATCACCGGGCGCTTTTCCTGCCAGCGCATACTCCCGCCCACGGGAGCGATAAACCCTGCGAGCGTTTTCAGGAGCGTCGATTTCCCGCAGCCGTTGGCGCCCACGATTGCGGTCATACTCCCGCGTTCAATGACGCCGGATAACGGCCGCGTGACGGGCTGACGTTCATAACCTGCGGTCAGTTCATTCATTACGATCATGGCAGCGCTACCGCCCAACTCACCGCCAGGCTGAGAAACACAATAATGGCCAGCGCCAGCAGAAGGCGAACTGGCGCAGAGAGCGAAAAAAGGGAAATTGACATCTCGACACCCGCAATAATGTTATAACATAACAATAATGAAAGGTATTGACGTTGTAAATGGTGTGTTTGAAAAGGGAGTGTGGCGAAATGTTTCAGCGAAAAATAGGGGACCATCTTCAGCCCTCTCCACCAGGGAGAGGGCTGAATCAAGCGAGTTACTGACTAAACGGCGACGCTGCAGGCACACGCGCCTGCGATACCGCCAGCCCCAGCTGCCACACGGCCATCGCATAGTGGGTGCTGTGGTTATAGCGGGTGATGGTGTAGAAGTTTGGCAGACCGTACCAGTACTGGTAACCGGTACCGATATCCAGACGCAGCAGGCTTGCCTGTTGCGCATTGCCCAGCGGCTGCGTTGGCGTTAAGCCTGCTGCTGCCAGCTGCGAAATGCTGTAGTTGGTTTTGAAGCCGTTTTCCAGCCCCGGCGCCTGGCCGTTAGCCTGCACCGCCACCTGGCCGCCCGGCACCCAGCCGTGCGCTTTGAAGTAGTTCGCCACGCTGCCAATAGCATCCACCGGATCCCACAGGTTGATGTGACCATCGCCGTTAAAGTCGACGGCGTATTGTTTATAGGAGGACGGCATAAACTGGCCATAACCCATCGCACCGGCAAACGAACCTTTCAGATCGAGCGGATCATCTTGCTCATTACGCGCCATCAGCAGGAAGGTTTCCAGCTCGGAAGAGAAATATTCGGCACGGCGCGGGTAGTTAAAGGACAGTGTCGCCAGTGCATCCAGGATGCGGGTTTTGCCCATCACGCGGCCCCAGCGGGTTTCCACGCCGATAATCCCGACGATAATTTCCGGCGGCACGCCGTAGACCTGCCACGCACGGTTCAGCGCATCCTCATACTGATTCCAGAACACGACGCCATTCTGCACGTTGTCCGGGGTAATAAACTGTTTGCGATAGCGCAACCATGCGCCATTTGGCCCGCTCGGCGCCTGGGCCGTCGGTGCCTGTCTGTCCATCAGGCGCAACACGTAATCAAGACGCTTCGCCTGAGATAAAATTTCGTGCAGTTGTTGCCTGTCAAAGCCGTGTTTGCTCACCATTTTATCAATGAACTGCTCGGCCGCCGGGTTATTCGCGAAGTCGCCGCCCATCTGCATCATATTGTGCTGCGGCTCCAGCAGGAATCCTCCGGAAGGCGCGCCTGCCGTTTGCTGAACGGTTTCGGTCTTAGGTTTGCTACTACAGGCAGACAGCAGAATAAGCGCAGGTAACAACGCTGCATAACGACGCTTGAACATGAGACATCCATTTAACGGGTTCGATAAGAGCTCAGTATGGTAAAGCATCCGCAACACCTCAAGGAAGCAGTACGCACCTCCCCCACGCAAATCCTCGCTTTTTTCCACCGAAAATCATTGACCTCATCAATAAACTTTCAAAATAATACATTTTTCTTTCATTGTGAGATCTAACTAACACTTTAAAACCTTTCAAAGTGATTATTATTAGCCCGGTCAGACAAAAACAAAAAAGCCCCACAGGAGAGAAGAATGATAGAAACCATCACCCACGGCGCCGAGTGGTTCATCGGGCTGTTTCAGAAAGGCGGAGAAGTGTTCACCGGCATGGTGACCGGGATCCTGCCCCTGCTGATCAGCCTGCTGGTGATCATGAACGCGCTGATCAACTTTATCGGCCAGCAGCGCATTGAACGCTTCGCTCAGCGTTGCGCGGGTAACCCACTGTCCCGCTACCTGGTATTACCCTGTATCGGTACCTTCGTTTTCTGCAACCCGATGACCTTAAGCCTCGGGCGTTTTATGCCAGAAAAGTACAAACCAAGTTACTACGCAGCGGCCTCCTACAGCTGCCATTCGATGAACGGTCTGTTCCCGCACATCAACCCCGGCGAGCTGTTTGTCTATCTCGGGATAGCCAGCGGCCTTACCACCCTTGGTCTGCCACTCGGACCACTGGCGGTGAGCTATCTGCTGGTTGGCCTCGTCACCAACTTCTTCCGCGGCTGGGTGACGGACCTCACCACCGCCATTTTCGAGAAAAAAATGGGCATCCAGCTTGAACAGAAAGTCCATCTTTCAGGAGCCACAGCATGAACCGGATCCGCATTGAGAAAGGCACGGGCGGCTGGGGCGGCCCGCTGGAGTTCGACGCAACAGAAGGCAAAAAGATCGTCTACATCACCGCAGGCACACGCCCGGCGATCGTTGACAAACTACGCGAGCTGACCGGCTGGGAAGCGGTTGACGGCTTTAAAGAGGGCGAGCCACCGGAAGCGGAAATCGGCGTGGCGGTGATCGACTGCGGCGGCACGCTGCGCTGCGGCATCTATCCTAAGCGTCGCATTCCGACGGTGAATATTCACTCCACCGGCAAGTCAGGCCCGCTGGCGCAATACATCCTGGAAGACATTTATGTGTCGGGCGTGAAAGAGGACAACATCACTCTGGTGAATGGCTCCCCTGCCCCACAAAAAGCCACACCGCGTGATTACGACACCAGCAAAAAAATCACCGAACAGAGCGATGGTCTGTTGGCAAAAGTCGGCATGGGCATGGGGTCCGCCGTGGCGGTGCTGTTCCAGTCCGGGCGCGACACTATTGATACCGTGCTGAAAACCATTCTGCCATTTATGGCATTCGTCTCGGCGCTGATCGGCATCATCATGGCCTCCGGTCTGGGTGACTGGATTGCCCACGGACTCGCCCCGCTCGCCAGCCATCCGCTTGGGCTGGTCACACTGGCGCTGATCTGCTCCTTCCCGCTGCTGTCGCCGTTTCTCGGCCCTGGGGCGGTGATTGCTCAGGTCATCGGCGTGCTGATTGGTGTGCAAATTGGTCTGGGTAATATTCCCCCGCACCTTGCTCTGCCCGCCCTGTTTGCCATTAACGCCCAGGCGGCATGCGACTTCATTCCCGTTGGGTTGTCGCTAGCCGAAGCGCGCCAGGACACCGTGCGCGTGGGCGTGCCGTCAGTGCTGGTAAGCCGCTTCCTGACGGGCGCGCCGACGGTGCTGATTGCCTGGTTTGTCTCTGGCTTTATTTATCAATAAGAGGTTCTTGTTATGACCGTGATTTACCAAACCACCATTACCCGCATCGGCCAGAGCGCGGCGGAGGCACTGAGCGACCAGATGCTGATCACCTTCCGCGAAGGTGCCCCGGCGGATATCGAAGAGTTTTGCTTTATCCACTGCCATGGCGTGCTGAACGGTGAACTCAAGCCCGGCAGCCAGCTGGAGCTGGGTGAAACGCGTTATGCCGTGACCGCCGTCGGTGAGGTAGCCGAACAAAACCTGCGCGAGCTGGGCCATATCACCCTGCGTTTTGACGGCCAGCCGCAGGCGGAATACCCCGGCACGGTTCACGTCGATGGCCCGGTTCCACAGGCTGTCACCCCAGGCTGTACATTAAAATTTGTTGCGTAATTAAGGAGAATCACATGAGTCAGGTTGCCGTTGTCATTGGTGGGGGACAAACGTTAGGTGAGTTCCTCTGCCGTGGGCTTGCCGCAGAGGGTTACCGCGTGGCGGTAGTGGATATTCAGAGTGAAAAAGCCGCCCGCGTGGCGGATACCATCAACACCGAGTTTGGCGAAGGAATGGCATACGGGTTTGGCGCCGATGCCACCAGCGAGCAGAGCGTAATGGCGCTTGCCCGCGGTGTGGACGAGATTTTTGGCCGTACCGACCTGCTGGTTTACAGCGCCGGGATTGCAAAAGCGGCCTTTATCAGCGATTTCGAACTGGGGGATTTTGACCGCTCGCTGCAGGTGAACCTCGTGGGTTATTTCCTCTGCGCCCGCGAGTTTTCCCGCCTGATGATCCGCGACGGCATTCAGGGGCGCATTATTCAGATTAACTCGAAATCCGGCAAAGTGGGCAGCAAGCACAACTCCGGTTATAGCGCGGCGAAATTTGGCGGCGTCGGGCTAACGCAGTCTCTGGCGCTGGATCTGGCTGAATATGGCATTACCGTTCACTCGCTGATGCTGGGCAACCTGCTGAAATCGCCGATGTTCCAGTCCCTGCTGCCGCAGTATGCCACCAAGCTCGGCATCAAAGCTGAAGAAGTGGAACAATATTACATTGATAAAGTGCCGCTCAAGCGCGGATGCGACTATCAGGACGTGCTGAATATGCTGCTGTTTTACGCCAGTCCGAAAGCCTCGTACTGCACCGGGCAGTCAATTAACGTCACCGGTGGGCAGGTGATGTTCTGATCGGGCAGGCTGATGCCCTCACCCTAACCCTCTCCCTGTGGGAGAGGGAACACAACAAGGAGCCGATATGGTCACAGCACTCATCACCGTCGCCGCCCTCGCCTGGTTCTGCCAGATGGCTTTCGGCGGCTGGCAGATCCATCAGTTTAACCGCGCCTTTGATGCGCTGTGTCAGAAAGGCCGCGTGGGCGTCGGGCGTTCTGGTGGACGTTTCAAACCACGCGTGGTGGTTGCCGTTGCGCTGGACGAAGATGACAAGGTCTGCGATTCCCTCATCATGCGCGGCATGACCGTTTTCGCCCGCCCGGCGAAAATCCAGGCGATTAACGGACTGTCGTTGCAGGAATTGCAGCCTGATGTGATCTTTCCCCATGATCCACTCTGTCAGAATGCACTATCATTAGCGCTTAATCTGAAACATGGATAATTTCGTTGTGAAAGCTATAGACTTGCGAAATTATCATTTCGCAACCTAAGGAACGAAGCGCCTATGAAACCTCGTCAGCGGCAGGCGGCCATTCTCGAGCATCTGCAGAAGCAGGGGAAATGCTCGGTAGACGATCTGGCCCACTACTTTGACACCACCGGCACGACAATACGCAAAGACCTGGTATTGCTCGAAAACTCTGGCGCCGTCATTCGGACTTACGGCGGTGTGGTGCTCAATAAGGATGAAGCCGACCCGCCTATCGATCACAAAACGCTGATCAACACCCACCAGAAGGCGCTGATTGCCGAAGCGGCGGTGAAATTTATTCACGATGGCGATTCCATCATTCTTGACGCAGGCAGTACCGTGTTGCAAATGATCCCGCTGCTCAGTCGCTTTAACAACATCACGGTGATGACCAACAGCCTGCATATCGTCAACGCCCTCTCTGAATTCGATAGCGAGCAAACCATTCTGATGCCGGGTGGCACCTTCCGTAAGAAATCGGCGTCATTCCACGGCCAGCTGGCAGAGAACGCCTTCGACCACTTCAGCTTTGATAAACTCTTTATGGGCACCGACGGCATCGACCTGAACGCGGGCGTGACCACCTTCAACGAGGTGTTCAGCGTCAGCAAAGCCATGTGCAATGCCGCGCGGGAAGTGATTCTGATGGCAGATTCATCGAAGTTTGGCCGTAAAAGCCCCAATATCGTTTGCAGCCTGGAAAGCGTCGACAAACTGATTACCGACGCAGGTATCGACCCGGCGTTCAAAAAAGCGCTGGAAGAGAAAGGCATCGACGTGATCGTAACCGGAGAGAAAGATGAGTGATTTTCTGTTAAACGCTGGCCGCCAGACCCTGATGCTGGAGCTACAGGAAGCCAGCCGCCTGCCCGAACGCTTGGGCGAGGATTTTGTTCGCGCGGCCAACACCATTATTCAGTGCGAAGGTAAGGTGATTGTCTCCGGAATAGGTAAGTCAGGTCACATCGGTAAGAAAATTGCGGCGACGCTTGCCAGCACCGGTACTCCGGCCTTCTTCGTTCATCCGGCAGAAGCACTGCACGGCGATCTGGGGATGATCGAAAGCCGCGATGTGATGCTGTTTATCTCCTATTCCGGTTCGGCCAAAGAGCTGGATCTCATCATTCCGCGCCTGCAGGAAAAAACGGTCGCTCTGCTGGCAATGACCGGCAAATCCCGCTCGCCGCTGGCGCTGGCAGCCAAGGCCACGCTGGATATTTCCGTTGAGCGTGAAGCCTGTCCGATGCACCTCGCCCCCACATCCAGCACCGTTAATACGCTGATGATGGGCGACGCGCTGGCGATGGCGGTGATGCAGGCGCGCGGCTTTAACGAAGAAGATTTCGCCCGTTCGCATCCGGCCGGAGCGCTTGGGGCACGCCTGCTCAATAAGGTTCACAACCTGATGCGAACTGACGATGCCATTCCGCAGGTCAAACTCGATACCAGCGTGATGGACGCGATGCTGGAACTGAGCCGTACCGGGCTGGGATTGGTCGCCGTGTGTGACAGCGACAGCTTTGTTAAAGGTGTATTTACCGACGGCGATCTGCGTCGCTGGCTGGTCGGCGGCGGCAAGCTGGAATCGCCGGTTTCTGAAGCGATGACCCAGGGCGGGCTGACGTTGAACGCCGACAGCCGCGCCATTGAGGCCAAAGAGGTTCTGATGAAACGTAAAATCACCGCCGCGCCGGTGGTGGATGACGGCGGCAAGCTGTGCGGCGCCATCAACCTGCAGGATTTCTATCAGGCTGGAATTATCTAATCTTTGAGCCCAGGACACTTCGCCAGCCGGTGCAGGTTGGTGAAGTTCAAAAGTCTAAACGCTTTTTTTTACGCAATTTATTCATAAAATAAATACAAATAAGATAAATCATCGCTATCAATCCTTTATTTATTATTCCCATCAATACTTAAAACCGGAACACCTGAAAAACATTGCCCTGTTTTATTCCCTAATAACAATCTACCCTGATCACACATTAACGCGAAAGGGGTATTTCATGGCACATTTCACCGAAGAGCTTAACTATCTCGCTCACTATTTTAAGCAGGTCAGAAAAGCAGAGCACATTTTATTTCGCTGGCTATGGTTGAGTCCTGAAGCTCGTATCGAGCGCCTGCGGGAGCTGATGATTCCGGTAAGCAAACGTGATAACTGAAGGTCTGGCGGCGCTTCTCCTTCAGTAAATGTGTGAAGCGCCACCAGCAAAAACCGGAACAAATAATAGAATGCATCATTGTTTATTTCAGGAATGACTTACCTGAGGAATATAATAAAAATTAATTTATATCGCATCACATTTTTATCTCCCCTGCTTCCACATTAAAATAAAAGCTGTTATTTTCCGATGTGAATTAAGTCTTTTTGGAATCCTCTCTCATGAATGCATTTAGTTATCTTCAACGTCTGGGTAAAGCCCTGATGTTGCCTATCGCCACCTTACCAGTTGCAGCCATATTATTACGCCTCGGCCAGCCTGACGTATTTAATATTCCGTTTATTGCCAGTGCCGGTGGCGGGATCTTCGACAGCCTGCCGCTGTTGTTTGCTCTGGGTATCGCCATTGGTCTGGCAAAAGACAATGCTGGTGCTGCAGCTCTCGCGGGTGCTGTCGGCTTTCTGGTCCTCACCAAAGCCACAGCGGTGATTAACGCCTCCATTAACATGTCCTTCTTTGCCGGGATTATTGCGGGTGTGGTGGCCGGTCACTGCTATAACCGCTTCTCCAATACTAAACTGCCGGATTTCCTTGCGTTCTTTGCTGGTAAACGTCTGGTGCCCATCATGACCGGGTTAATTTGTCTATTCATCGCATGGATTTGCGGCTACGTCTGGCCTTCCGTGCAGCACGGCATTGATACCTTCAGTTTGCTGGTGTCCCGTAGCGGTGAGCCCGGCTGGTTTATTTACGGTGTCCTTAACCGCGCGTTAATTCCTTTCGGCCTGCACTACATACTGCATTCCGTCTTCTGGTTCAGCCTCGGTGACTGTCTGAAAGTGACTTACGATGCTGCCAGCGCGGTACATAACATCTGTCTCGCGCCGGACGTGGTGAAAGGTCTGGTCGTTGGCAGCGCCGTGCCAGGTATTGACGGATCCAGCATCACGCAGATTGCCACCGACTTAACCCGGGGCGATCTTAACCGCTTCTTCGCCGGTGACCCGCATGCGGGGGTCTACATGGCCTGGGCATATCCGATCTTTATGGGCGGTCTTCCGGGTGCAGCACTGGCGATGTATTTCGCCGCGCCAAAAGCACGTCGCTCAGCCGTCGGCGGGATGCTGCTCTCTGTCGCCCTGACCGCCTTCCTGACGGGCATTACCGAGCCAATTGAGTTCTCCTTCCTGTTCCTCGCTCCAGCCCTGTATGCCCTGCATGCGGTACTTGCTGGTGTGAGTATGGTAATCGCCAACAGCCTCGGCGTGCTGCATGGCTTTGGTTTTTCCGCCGGGCTTATCGACTTCGTCCTGAACTGGGGTCTTGCCACGAAGCCGTGGCTCCTGATCCCTCTGATTGCTCTGTTCTTTGCGATCTACTTTGTGGTATTCACGTTCGCGATTCGCTTTTTCAAGCTGAAAACGCCGGGTCGCGAAGACGACGACACGGTAACGGGTGATTCTGACGATCAAAACGAGGCCATTGCCCAATACATCTCAGCATTGGGTGGCAAAGATAACCTGAAGATTGTCGATGCCTGTATAACTCGCCTGCGCTTAACGCTTACAGATAACAGCGTGCTGGATGAACAGGCGCTGAAATCACTGGGGGCGAAAGGCATTCTGAAAATGGGTACGCAGAACGCACAGGTGATTCTGGGCCCACAGGCCGAAAGCATCGCGCTGAAGATCCGGGCGCAGATCGAAGCCTGACGTTGCACAATCCTGTTCCCTCTCTCACCGGAGAGGGAATAAAACCGGAACACTTTATATATCCCACCCTTATTTATTCCGCAAAACCCCCTACACTCTCACCATTCTCCTTTTGTTACCGGTACGCCGTCATGCGCCAGCTTCAGAAAATCCGACAGTATCAACGGCTTTATCAGCACTACGGCACAGAGCCAAAGCCCACGACCATCGCGGAAGTGGCCGGTGTCGCGTTATGCAGTGAGCGCCATGCACGCACATTGCTGCGCCAGCTTACGCAAAACGGATGGTTAAGCTGGCAGGCGCAACCAGGACGCGGACATCGTGCCATCCTGCATTGCCTGACGACCACCAGCGAACTGAGCGCACCGCTGATGCATGCCTGCCTGGAAAAAGGGGACTACCAGAGCGCGCTGCAGTTGGCCGATGGCGACCCGGCTAGCCTGCATCACATCATCACGCCGTTTTTAGGCGGAAAATGGCTTAAGCACCAGCCGACGCTGCGCATTCCGTGGTATCGCCCACTCACGTCGCTGCATCCCGCCCTGCAACGTCGCCGTGCCGAGCAGCATATTATCTGCGCGGTTCACGCTGGGTTGACGCGTTACGTCCCCGGCCACCCGCAACCGGTGGCCGATTTAGCCCATCACTGGGAGAGTAGTGACGACAAACTTCGCTGGAGCTTTTACCTGCGTAGCGGTGCGCACTGGCATAACGGACAAGCGATCAGCGATGAAGATATTCTCGGCGCGCTGCACCAGTTGTTGGCCGATCCCGCACGTAATACAGGGCTAACTCACGTGAGTAAAGTGATGCTTATCGCACCGTGGTGTCTGGAAATCACGCTTAACGCGCCAGACGCCATGCTGGCGCATCGTCTCGCGCATCATGTTTGCCGTTTGCCACATCCGCAACAACCGAATGTGGGTGCTGGCCCCTTTGCAATTGCTTATCATCACTCGCACTATCTGCGCCTTGAGCGTCAGCCGTGGTACTTTGCGACACATCCCCTGCTGCATGCAATTGAGTTCTGGCGAACCCGCGCCGGAACAGAAAAACCGGCATGGATAACCGTTGGTAAAGGAGAAAATGCCCAGGAGTCCATCACCACCACCAGCGGTGGGTTTTCCTGGCTGATGGTGAATGCCCGGTTACCACAACCGCTGGCCGCCTGGTTGCGCCAGGAAATCCAGCATCTTAACCAGCAGTTCATCCGCCGGGATGATGTTGAAACCCGTACGGAAATACTGCCCGGGATCACGACACCCGCGTATCCTGAAGCGCCTGACGTGACGCTTCCACCTGCCCTTTCACTGGTCTGCTATCACACGCCGGTGCTGTGCGACCTCGCCGGCATGCTGCAAACTCGCCTGAAAAAGCGTGGCTGCGACGTCACGATTCACTGGAAAGATCGCGAAGAGTGGCATGCGCCTGACGCGCTGGCGCAAGCGGATATCTTACTGGGGGATTATCTTGCCGGTGAAGTACCGGTCTTTGCGCTGGCAGAGTGGTTTACTGAAGAACCCGCGTGGATCGCCGCGCTGGGTGAGAGCGCGTGGCAAAACGCAAAGCAGACGCTGATGGCGTATTGCGAAAGTGAGGAAACGCTAAGAGCACACTTGCCCGCCTTCTTTCATCGCCTGCTTGAAAGCGGCGCCTGTACGCCGCTTTTCCACTACCGCTATCGCATCAACACGATGGAAAATGTGCAGAACATTGTGCTGACTGCCAGCGGCTGGCTTGATTTCACCCGCGCCTGGCTACCGCCGGCTCAGGAGCGCACGACCAGCGCATCGTAGCCGCGCCAGCGGTAGTTGACCATGGAGATCAGCCAGCAGGCGACAAACAGCCCGACCACCACAAATCCGGCGTTGCCCAGGTTGTCGTTTACCGCGCCAATCACATCCCAGACGCCACCGCTGAGGGCGAATTTATCCATCAGCAGACCCAGCGCTTCCAGCCCGCCAATAAACAGCGCCACCACCACAGATGTCCCGGTAATGGTCATGTTGTAGTAGAGCTTACGTTGCGGTTTGTTAAACGCCCATCCGTAAGCACCGACCATCAACAAATTGTCGAGGGTATCGACCAGCGCCATACCGCTGGCGAAGAGCGCCGGGAAGATCATGATTGACCACACCGACATCCCGTGAGAGGCGCTGGCGGCAGAAATGCCCAACACGCCAATTTCGGTGGCAGTGTCAAACCCCAGACCAAACAGGAATCCGACCAGGTACATCTGCCAGCTTTTGTTGACCAGCCGGAAGGTTGCGCCAAATAACCAGTTCATGACGCCGCCCTGTGCAGGTAACTCTACTTCACTGCTTGTCGCGCGCCCCTTTTTCAGCGCCTGAAAACTGCGCCAGACGCCGCGTAAAATCACCATATTGACCAGCGCCATCGCCAGCAGGAAAGTCGCGGAAACGGCTGTTCCAATCAGACTCCCTGTCTCGTGAAACCATGCCATATTTTTCTGAAACGCCGTAGCGGTGGCAGCAATGGCAATGGAGGCCAGCACCACGATGGTGGAATGACCCAGCGAGAACCAGGCCCCTACGCCGGATGGGCGTTTGCCCTGCTGCATCATCTTACGCGTGACGGTATCAATGGCCGCAATGTGGTCTGCATCCACCGCATGGCGAAGTCCATAACACCAGGCAAGCAGGCTTGCCGCCATCAACGCCGTGCTGCCGCTGAAGGTTTGCCATGCCCATCCCCAGGCCAGCAGGTTTGCCATTACCAGAGCCAGCAGCAGAAGCGCGGCACGAGGTTCATTGCGTAAGAGTCGTAACATTTTAAGTCCTTTGTGAACATGACCGGGCGGCGGCGACCACCGCCTGCCCGAAGGAGATCGCTCCGTCACCTGCGGGCAGGCGCGAAGGAAAAAGAAGCGTAAAGTCAGAAAGATAATGACGCAGACGCGCACGCAGCAGGCGGTTGTGTAACACCCCACCGCTGAAGCACACCGTGGAAAGTGATAAACGCATGGCATGCAATTTGACTAATTGCGCCAACCCTTTTGCCAGCGCATCGTGAAACGCCCATGCGCGTTCGCAGGGCTCCGCCTGCCAGTTCAGCCATTGCTGCCAGAAGAGGGAGAGATTATCCACCGAAAGCGTGACCGGGTGCGCGACACCGGCGCACTGTGAAGCCAGTGCTTCCAGCCGGCAAGCCGCTTCACTTTCGTAGCGTTGCGTTTCTATGCCCAGCGCGCAGGCGATTGCATCGAAAAGCCTTCCGCATGACGAGGCCAGCGGCGTATTGACGCCGCGCCCGATTGCTGTCGCCAGCAGCGGCCAGTTTTGGCGCTGTACCGCACGCGTTTCCGGGTAGTGCTGCCAGTCAGGCACAAACGCCAGGCAATGTGCGAGTAAATTGCGCCACGGCTGAACGGCCGCCAGATCCCCGCCAGGCAACGCCACGGCAGGTAATCCACCGAGATGCTCACAGTCGCAGTAGTTTACCCGCAGACATTCCCCACCCCACAGCGCACCGTTCTCGCCCATGCCGATCCCGTCCATCGTCAACGCGATAACATCGCCACCGTCGAGCGGCCAGCCGTTTTCAGCCAGGCACGCCGCCGCGTGTGCGTGATGGTGCAACACGGTGTCGACCGGCAACGCCTGCTCGTGTGCCCATTGTCGGGAGTGGTAACCCGGATGGGCATCGCACACCACACGCTCCGGTTGAAAGGTGTAGATCTGCTGCATCAGCGCCAGTGCCGAACGCCACTGGGCTTCGACACCCTCGTCACTGAGATCGCCAAAATGCTGGCTCAGCACGGCCTGGTTCCCGCGCACCAGGCAGAACGTATTTTTCATCTCGCTACCTGTACACAACATAGCGGGTATATTGCTAAAACCTGCAGGCAACGTGATGGCATCCGGCACAAATCCGCGCGCACGGCGCAGCATTGTCCCGTCCTGAAGCAGGACCGAATCATCCATCCTCTGCACAATGTCGCGGTTGTGAAGCAGAAAACCGTCTGCAATCTCCCCAAGCTCGTCCAGCGCCTGCTGATTACTGATGGCGGGCGGTTTGCCGCTGAGATTGCCGGAGGTCATCACCAGCGGAAGCTGGCAGTCGAGCATGAGCAAATGTTGCAGCGGGTTTGCGGGCAGCATGATGCCTACCAAGTCCAGGCCCGGAGCTATCTCGTCGGGCAACGCGGGCAACCACACCTTTGGCGTAAGCACAATGGGGGCTGCGGGTGAGCATAACAGCGTCTGAATCGCCGTCGGCAGCGCTTCCGCCTGCGGGATCATCACGGCCAGCGGCTTCGCAGGACGCTGTTTGCGTGATCGAAGTAACGCGACCGCCTGCGGATTGAGCGCATCACAGGCGAGGTGAAAACCCCCTAACCCTTTGATGGCAACAATGCCACCGTTTTTCAGCATCTCTACCGCAGCGCTTAACGCAGACTCGCGGGTAGTAATGATGTCCCCCGCACGCCATTCCAGCTCCGGCCCGCAGTCCGGGCAGGCGACGGGCTGCGCATGAAAACGGCGGTCTGCGGGGTTGCGATACTCCGTTTCACACGGTTCGCACAGCGGGAATGTCGCCATCGACGTGGCCGGGCGGTCATAAGGCATGGCGCGGATAATGGTAAAACGCGGACCACAGTGGGTGCAGTTGATAAACGGATAGCGATAACGGCGTTCACGGGGATCGCGCATCTCAGCCAGGCATGCCGGACAGGTAGCGGAATCCGGTACGATCTGGGTGTCCATCGCCCCGCCCGCGCTGTGACGGATGGTAAAGTCCTCCGGCACACGCCTCCAGGTGAAAGGCTGCAAGTCGATCGCGTCAATACGCGCCAGCGGTGGGCAGTCCTGGCGCAGCCTCGCGGTAAAGGCCCCCCCATTACCCGCGAGCCGCACCAGCACGCCCTCTCCGTCATTGCAGACGTCGCCGTTTAACTGAAGCGACTGCGCCAGTTGCCAGACGAAGGGACGAAATCCGACGCCCTGCACTTTGCCGCGCACGCGCAGCTGTACGCCGTTACTGCACATGGCGGATCAGAACAGCAGAGATGAAGAGGTATCGAACACCGCACGACGGCGTTTTTCCGCACTCATCTGTTCGAGCTTATCGCGATCAACACACACCAGGGCGTGCGTCGGGCAGGCTTCCATGCAGGCCGGGCCCGCTTCACGGTGGTAGCAGAGGTCACACTTGTTGGCTTCGGCTTTGTCCGTGCGCACATTCAGGCCCATGCCGCTGTTACGCACAACCGGACGGACAACCACTTCCATCGCGCCATACGGGCAGGCAACCACGCAGGTTTTACAGCCGATGCAGCGCTCCTGCATCACGTGCACAAACCCTTTTTCGCGTTTAATCGCCCCGTTCGGGCAGACATTCGCGCACGGTGCGTCTTCGCACTGACGACAGATGGCGGCGGTGGAAATATTCACGCCTTTAATGACATGGATGCGCGGCAGAAAAGTATCAGGGGTAAGCGACGCGCAATCCTGCTCCGCCTGATGGGAAACCACGCACGCTACTTCACAGGTACGGCAACCAATGCACTTACTGGCATCGGCCATAATAAAACGGTTCATCTGCTTCTCCAGCATTACTGTTATGCGCGGAGATATTCATAAACCGTGCCAATTATTAAGACATTGATTTTAAATAAATTTAAAAATGACGCTGGCACTGTCATCGTCACTTCTGACGATGACAGCTGTCGACATCAACGATGAGGGCCGTCAATGACGGAGTCGCGCAGGACAAGCTCGCCGGAGAACGTTTGCTGATATTTAAACTCCCCGCCGTCGAGCATAAAGATCAGTCGGCTGATGGTTTCTTTGATCATCTCCGTCACCGGAATGCGAACGCTGGAAAGCGACGGCACGATATAAGGTGCGATGGCCACGTCGTCAAAACCGATCACCGATACCGCGTCCGGGGTGGCCACACCGCTGTCGTGCAGCTGCTTCATAGCACCGATTGCCATATCGTCGTTACTCGCCACCAGCGCCGTAAAGGTTGCCCCCCGAGCCAACAGCTCGGAAACCGCCGCGGCACCACTGGCCGGGTTCCACTTTCCCTGCGAAATCAGCTCAGGGCGTAGCGGGATCTGGTGCTGTGCCAGTGCGTCCTTGTAGCCGGAGAGACGTTCAACCCCGGTGGGTGAATCCAGCGAACCCGTGATAAATGCGATCTCTCTGTGCCCTTTCTCAATCAGCTGCGACACCGCCTCCTGACAGGAAGCTTTATGATCGGACCAGACGCTGTGGCTGCTGTTTTTCCGCAAGCGGCGGTTAAGCACCATAATCGGTTGCTCACACTTCTCGACGATCTCATCCATCTCATCCACACTCAGGAAACGCGGGTAGATAATCACCGCATCGCAACGCATATCGAGTAAATACTGGATCGCCTCACGCTCTTCATCAGCGCTGTGCTTGCCGTCAGCAAGGATCAGCTGTCGCCCTTTTTCTTCTGTCATCCGCGCGGCGTTAAACAGCAGTTCGCTAAAGTAGACGCCGTGGTACAGGGTGTTTGTCACTACCAGCCCCAGCGTCTGGGTGCGTTTGGTCGCCAGGTTGCGCGCCAGTAAATTCGGGCGATAGCCGCTCTCTTCAATGGCCTGAAACACCCGGTCTTTGGTCTCCTGGCTGACATAGCCATTTCCCGACAGCACCCGGGATACCGTTGCTTTCGAAACGCCTGCCCGCTTCGCCACTTCAAGCATCGTGGTCATCTTGTTATTCCGTCTGAAACTGATGGAGCGCAGTGTACTGCACTGCAGAAAAATTGTCGCAGCGATGAAATCACGCTTTTTGCACCGCCTGGTGATCATCATCACGAAATGAAAAAATGGTCGAAATGTGATCTTGTTTCATTCAAATAAACTCATGATGATTATGTGGAACCGGTTTCCTACATTTCTCACAACGATAACAGGATCTCATCCGATGGCCAAAAATTACGCTGCGCTGGCGAATGATGTCGTCAGCGCGCTGGGCGGCAAAGAGAACATCGTCGCCGTCACCCACTGCATGACGCGTCTGCGCTTCGTCCTGAAAGACGAAAGCCTCACCGACGCTGCGCGTCTGAAAAGCATTAGCGGCGTGCTCGGCGTAGTGCGCAACGACAACCAGTGCCAGGTGATCATTGGCAACACCGTTTCTCAGGCCTACCGCGAGGTAGTCAGCCTGCTGCCAGCCGACCTGCAGCCTGCATCACCGGAAGGTCCACAGAAGTTGACATTGCGCCGCATTGGCGCCGGGATCCTGGATGCGCTCATCGGCACCATGTCGCCGCTGATCCCGGCGATCATCGGTGGCTCGATGGTTAAACTGCTGGCGATGATCCTTGAGATGACCGGCGTGCTGCCTAAAGGCGCGCCGACGCTCACCATTCTCACCGTGATTGGCGACGGTGCCTTCTTCTTCCTGCCGCTGATGGTGGCGGCCTCGGCAGCGGTGAAATTCAAAACCAACATGTCGCTGGCGATCGCCATTGCAGGGGTTTTGGTTCATCCGAGCTTTATCGAGTTGATGGCGAAAGCCGCGCAGGGCGAGCATGTTGAGTTCGCCTTCATTCCAGTAACGGCAGTGAAATACACCTACACCGTGATCCCGGCGCTGGTGATGACCTGGTGCCTGTCGTACATCGAACGCTGGGTCGATCGCATTACCCCGGCAGTGACCAAAAACTTCCTCAAACCGATGCTGATCGTGCTGATTGCCGCCCCGCTCGCCATTGTGCTGATTGGGCCGCTGGGGATCTGGATCGGTAGCGCCATCTCCGCGCTGGTTTACACCATTCACGGCTATCTGGGCTGGCTCTCCGTGGCGATCATGGGAGCACTCTGGCCGCTGCTGGTGATGACCGGGATGCACCGCGTCTTTACGCCAACCATCATCCAGACCATTGCCGAAACGGGCAAAGAAGGGATGGTCATGCCGTCGGAAATCGGCGCCAACCTCTCCCTTGGCGGTTCGTCTCTGGCGGTAGCCTGGAAAACCAAAAACCCGGAGCTGCGCCAGACGGCGTTAGCGGCGGCAGCCTCTGCCATCATGGCGGGGATCTCTGAACCCGCGCTGTACGGTGTAGCGGTACGGCTGAAACGTCCACTGATTGCGAGCCTGATCAGCGGTTTTATCTGCGGTGCGGTGGCCGGCATTGCCGGACTTGCCAGCCATTCGATGGCCGCACCTGGGTTGTTTACCAGCGTGCAGTTCTTCGACCCGGCGAACCCGATGACCATCGTCTGGGTGTTCGGTGTCATGGCGCTGGCGGTGGTGCTGTCGTTCGTTCTGACCCTGATATTAGGTTTTGAAGATATCCCGGTCGAAGACGATGCTGAAAAAGCGCGCGCCCTACAGAGTGCCCCGGTACAGAGCAAAGCAGCAAAAGCATAAATTGAGAGTGAGGTAAGAATGTCTGTTTTTCCAAAAGGATTTTTATGGGGCGGCGCGCTTGCCGCCAACCAGAGTGAAGGCGCTTATCGCGAAGGCGGCAAAGGGCTCACAACGGTCGATATGATCCCCCACGGCGCGAATCGTCTGGCGGTAAAGGTCGGTAAGGAAAAGCGGTTTTCGCTGCGTGACGACGAGTTCTACCCGAGCCACGAAGCGATTGATTTTTATCATCGCTACAAAGAAGACATCGCCCTGATGGCGGAGATGGGGTTTACGGTGTTCCGCACCTCAATTGCCTGGAGCCGCCTCTATCCAAATGGCGATGAGCCGCTGCCCAATAAAGAAGGTATTGCCTTCTACCGCGCGGTGTTTGAAGAGTGCAAAAAGTACAACATCGAGCCGCTGGTGACCCTCTGCCACTTCGACGTACCGATGCACCTGGTGACGGAGTACGGTTCCTGGCGCAACCGCAAGATGGTCGATTTCTTCGCCCGTTACGCCCGCACCTGCTTCGAGGAATTTAATGGTCTGGTGAAATACTGGCTGACCTTCAATGAAATCAACATTATGTTGCACAGCCCGTTCTCTGGCGCGGGCCTGGTATTTGAAGAAGGCGAGAACGAAGATCAGGTGAAATATCAGGCCGCACACCACGAGCTGGTGGCGAGCGCGCTGGCGACCAAAATCGCCCACGAGGTAAACACGGGAAATCAGGTCGGCTGCATGCTGGCGGGCGGGAATTTCTACCCGTACTCCTGCAAGCCAGAAGACGTGTGGATGGCGCTGGAGAAAGATCGCGAGAACCTGTTCTTTATCGACGTGCAGGCGCGCGGCAGCTATCCAGCCTACTCCGCCCGCGTATTCCGCGAGAAAGGCGTGGTGATTGTGAAAGATCCTGGCGACGACGAACTGCTGAAAAACACCGTCGATTTTGTCTCGTTCAGCTATTACGCTTCGCGCTGCGCGTCGGCAGATATGAACGCGGGCAACACCAGCGCCGCGAACATCGTGAAATCCCTGCGCAACCCGCATATTCAGGTGAGCGAATGGGGCTGGGGCATCGACCCGCTCGGCCTGCGCATCACCATGAACATGATGTACGACCGCTACCAGAAGCCGCTGTTCCTGGTGGAAAACGGTCTCGGGGCGAAAGACGTTATTGATGAAAACGGCGAGATTAACGACGACTACCGCATCAGCTATCTGCGCGAGCATATTCGCGCGATGGGTGACGCGATTGAGGACGGCGTGCCGCTGATGGGCTACACCACCTGGGGCTGCATCGACCTGGTGGCCGCCTCAACGGGTGAGATGAGCAAGCGCTACGGGTTTGTGTACGTTGACCGCGACGACGCCGGAAACGGCACGCTGGACAGGAAACGCAAGAAATCGTTCTGGTGGTATAAGAAGGTGATTGCGAGTAACGGGGCGGATCTGGAGTAGACTGTTGCCCTCACCCCGACCCTCTCCCACAGGGAGAGGGAGATCGGTTTGGCACAGCTCAGAGCCGGGAAAATCCCCCGTCCCCACACCATCCCGCAAGCCGGGAATAAACCACTTCGACCGCCGCTTTCACCGGCGGCGTCATCGGGTAATAAAACCCAACAATGTCCGGCTGAATCCCCAAAAACAGCACCTCGCCCACGTCGTCTTTAATCTGATCGACCAGGTAGTTCAGCGGCATATTGTGGGTGGTCATCATAAACATCTCGGCGATGTCATCCGGGTCAATCAGGCGGATCTCGCCGGGGTTGAGCCCCATATCCGTGGCATCAACGATCAGCAGCCTGTCCGGGTGCAGCTCACGAATCGCAACCACGTCGTTTTCCGGCGCGCTGCCACCGTCGATGACCACCCAGTTACCCTGAGAATTTGCCGCGCACATTTCTGCCAACAATGGGCCTGCGCCGTCATCGCCCATCATGCTGTTGCCAACACACAGTAAAACGTCAGTCACGTAATCTCCTCACCATCAGGTAGATGGCGCTCTCCTGATGAATATCGTGCAGCATGCTAAGCAGCGTTTTGCTCCACGCCTGCTGCTCAGGGGTTTGCCTGTTCAGCGCCGCGTCAAACGCGTTCGCCAACATCGCAATGTGGTTGGCGTCGATGACGATCTCGCCGTACTTCGGCACGCCTTCCATCTTGCGCCGCGCCGTACTGCCCTCCTCCAGCGTGGCGATCCACGCCAGATACTCGGGCCACGGGCAGCTTAACGCCGTTTCCAGGCAGTCAATCACCCCGAGGTGATGCCCAATCGCCAGGCTGTAATAGACCACCTGCTGCGCCGCATCCGGCGTGGCATCGTTCTCATCAATAAACTTACGGCTCAGCTGACTGAACACCACCGTTTCACTCATCGGATACGCGCCTCTTCCACGATGTTGTTCAGGTTTGCCACAATCTCATTCAAACGCGGATCGTTCTCCGCCTCCAGCCAGCGAGCCACCTGATGCTCACCCTGACTCAGCAGACGCAGGTAATCGTCGGCAATCTGGCGACCATAGCGATAGCCCGCCAGTTTGCGCGCCGTGCGATCGACCTTCACCCGCAGCGGCTGCACCATGTCCGGGTGCAGGATGGTCGCAGGCTGGTTATCAAGCTCCCCAGGTTCACGAGCATGAATTTTCTGCTCCAGCAGGCCAAGCGCCATGGCAAAACCGTACAGCGTTGCGGCAGGTGTCGGTGGGCAGCCCGGAATGTAAACATCCACCGGCACGATTTTGTCAGTGCCACCCCAGACGCAATACAGATCGTGGAAAATGCCGCCGCTGTTGCCACAGGCTCCGTACGAGATACAGATTTTCGGGTCAGGCGCAGATTGCCAGGCGCGCAGCGCAGGCGAGCGCATGGCGCGGGTGACGGCGCCGGTAAACAGCAAAATGTCGGCATGGCGCGGAGACGGTACAACTTTGATGCCGAAACGCTCGGCGTCAAACAACGGCGACAGGGTGGCGAAGATCTCAATCTCGCAGCCGTTGCAGCCGCCGCAGTCCACGCGGTAGACATAGGCCGAGCGTTTGATTTTTTTCAGCAGCGACGCCTTCATGCTGGCGATGGACTCATCCACCGTCATCGGCACCGGAATGCCGTTATCGTCGCGCGGGCCCAGTAGGTTTTCCATCAGCTGGCCTCTCTCATATGGCGGGTAATATCAATGCGGTCGGACGGCAGCAGGCACTTCTGACGCTTACACTCCGGGCAGGTTTCAAAGCTTTCACGATGATGCTCTGCACGAGCGTCTCCATTGTGCTGCAACAGCGCGATGGCATAGTCGATCTCTTTTTGCACGGCGAATGGACGCTTGCAGACGCGACAGTTACACAGTTCAAAGCGCGACTGCTGCAGGAAGTCTTCTTTCTTCCATACCGCCAGCTCGTATTCCTGTGACAAGCGGATTGCGACCGTCGGGCAGACCTCTTCGCAGCGGCCACAGAAGATGCAGCGCCCGAGGTTAAACTGCCAGGCCAGTTCACCGGTTTTGAGGTCCGTTTCCACCGTCAGGGCATTCGACGGACAGGCGTTTACACAGGCCGCGCAGCCGATGCACTGCTGCGGATTGTGTTCCGGCTTACCGCGAAAGTTTTTATTCACCGGCATCGGCTCCAGCGGATAACTGCTGGTTACCGCGCCGGTTTTGATGACTTTTTTAATAAAGGTAAACATGACGAGTCCTTATTTCAGCGGCGAGTTCTTACGCTCAATGCTGTAGCGCTCAAGCTCTTTATATGGCACCACCTGGCTTTTCTTCTTGCGCACATCCACCACCGTCATGCGGTCGGTACAGGAGTAGCACGGATCAAGGCTGCCGATGATCAGCGGCGCGTCGGAAACCGTGTTTCCACGCAGCATATAGCGCAGGGTTGGCCAGTTGGCGTAGGTTGCCGCACGGCAGCGCCAGCGGTAGAGCTTCTGGTTGTCGCCGGTCATGCTCCAGTGGATGTCATCTCCACGTGGCGCTTCGGCGAATCCCAGCGCGAAGCGGTTTGGAATGTAGGTGAAACCTTCAACCATCAGCGGGCCGCCCGGCAGGTTATCCAGACCGAAGTCGATCATGTTCAGGGCGGTGAACACCTCATTGATGCGCACTTTGAGGCGAGAGATAACGTCGCAGCCCTGCTCGCTGTGCACGGTCATCGGCAGCAGGCCATAACCGACGAACGGGTGATCGGCACGGGTGTCGCGGGCGTGGCCGCTGGCGCGCACCATCGGACCCACGTTGCTGAAATCACGGGCGATTTCAGGGTCAAGACGACCAATCCCGACGGTACGCTGCTCGATGTTTGGCGTGCTGAGCAGCATATCCACCAGCTCCTGCACGTCGCGACGCATCTGCTGCGCCAGCTGGCGGGTCTGGATCATGTCGTCTTTCAGCAGGTCACGGCGGATCCCGCCGATCAGGTTCAGACCGTAGGTTTTACGTGCGCCAGTGAGGATCTCCGCCATCTTCATCGACGCTTCACGCACGCGGAAGAACTGCATAAACCCGGAGTCAAAACCGACGAAGTGGCAGGCCAGGCCGAGGTTCAGCAGATGCGAGTGCAGGCGCTCCACCTCCAGCAGGATGGCGCGGATCATCTGCGCGCGCTCTGGCACCACAATTCCCATGCCATTCTCCACCGAGGTGGTGTAGGCGGTGCTGTGGGCAAAGCCGCAGATGCCGCACACGCGGTCAGAGAGGAACGTGACTTCGTTGTAGCCCATGCGGGTCTCCGCCAGCTTCTCCATGCCGCGGTGGACGTAGAACAGGCGGTAGTCGGCGTCGATAATGTTCTCGCCGTCGACAAACAGGCGGAAGTGGCCTGGTTCATCGGAAGTCACGTGCAGCGGACCAATCGGCACCACGTTGTTCTTTTTACTGCCCAGCTCGTTGATGAACTCGTAGGTTTCGCTGTCGGTGGTCGGGGCCGGACGCTGGCGGTAGTCCATGCTGTCCTTGCGCAGCGGATAGAGTTCGTCCGGCCAGTCGTCCGGCAGCACCAGGCGACGTTCATCCGGCAGGCCTACAGGCACCAGCCCGTACATGTCGCGCACTTCACGTTCGCCCCATACGGCGGCGGGCACGCGCGGCGTGACGGACGGATACTCCGGTTTGTTTGGGTCCACTTCAACGCGTACGGTGAGCCAGCACTTCTCGAACTGCTCCATCGACATCACGTAGTACACCGCATAGTTGCCACACAGCTGGCGCTCGTCGTTGCCGAACAGCACAGAGAGCCAACCGCCCTGCTGGTAATAGAGAAACTCCACCACTTCCGGCAAATAGTTCACCTTAACGGTGACGGTGATCTGGTCTTTGGTTTGCCAGGACTCCTCCAGCACGACGCCAGGGAAAGCCTGATGTAACGCGGCGAGATACTGCTGACCTTTCTTTTCTTCAGACATAAAAACTCTCTTTAATCACGCCACCAGCAAGGAGACGAACGCTAAAAATGCGAAACCAAAACCGGCCCAGGTGATGCGCGATGTCGCGACAAAGCGCAGACGCGCCATGCTGTTTTCAAACAGGGCAATCACCAACACGCCGACCAGAAGTTTGAGCGCCGCAACGACCACGGCCAGCACCAGACCACTCACCGAGAAATGCGTCATCTGCCCCCACGGGAAGAAGACACCGACAAACATCTGCAGCACCACCAGCTGTTTGAGGCTGATGCCCCACTTCAGTACCGCAAAGCCATAGCCGCTGTACTCCGTCAGCGGCCCTTCCTGCAGCTCCTGCTCCGCTTCCGCGAGGTCAAATGGCAGTTTGCCCATCTCAATAAAGGTGGCAAACGCGCAGGCACACAGCGCCAGAACCAGCGGAATGGAACGGGCCAACGGCCAGTGATAAACGGTGTTAGTGATAAAACTGATGTGGGTAGAGTCTGCAACCTGCGCCGCCACCCAGAGCCCCAGCAGCAGGATCGGCTCGACGAGCACGCCGAGCATCGCCTCACGGCTGGCGCCAAGACCGGTAAACGGACTCCCCGTGTCCAGGCCCGCAATCGCAAAGAAGAAACGGGCGATGGCGAAGAGATAGATAAGCGTGATCAAATCACCCAGTACCGGCAACGGTGAACCCACCGTCACCACCGGCAGCGCGGTGGCGATGGTGAGCATCACGCCCACCATCACAAACGGTGTCAGGCGGAAAACCCAGCCTGCAGCATCCGGGGCCACGCTCTGGCGAGTGAGCAATTTGAAGAGATCGCGGTACTCCTGCAGCACGCCAGGCCCGCGACGGTTATGCATCCGGGCGCGCGCCACGCGGCTCACCCCGGAAAGCAGCGGCGCAATGGCGAATAACACCAGCGCCTGAAGTAGTGCCAGTAACAAACTCATGTCAGGCTCCTCGTGAAATCACAATCACTACCAGCACCGCCAGCTCGATAACGGCCAGACGGCGGAACAGCGCAGGCACAGCAGCGCTCTGCCAGCCAGGGATCCAGGCCACCGGGTTCAACCAGTGGCGCAGCTTCAGCACGGCAGCAAAGTTCTCTTTCACCGGCATGGCAAAGCCGTGGGCGGTGATCACCATTGATTGTTCATGTTCATAACCGCAGGCCCACGCCGCACCGCGCGAGCGGGAGGCAAGTCGGTCGCGTTTGAAGAACAGCATCAGAATGAATGGCAGCAGCGGCGCGGCAATCAGCAGCAGCGCAATCATCGGCTGAGAGACGGTGGTATTCGCGACGGTCAGCGGCAGCGGAATAGCGCTTCCCAGCAGCGGCAGCAGCCACGGTGCGGCCACGCCGCCCGCGATGCAGCACAGCGCCAGCGCAACCACGCTCCCCCCCATCAACACCGGTGCACAGCAGGCGTTTTCAGCTTCGCGGGTGCGCGGCGCGCCGAGGAAGGTGACGCCGTAGACTTTCGCCATACACATCACCGCCAGCGCCCCGGTAATCGCCAGCCCGACCGCCAGAAGCGGCCCCAGCAGACGGGCGATAAACGCTTCGCTCTGGCCGAGCGCGAAGAAGGACTGATAGATCACCCACTCCCCGGCAAAGCCGTTGAGCGGCGGCAGCGCCGCCATCGCCATCAGACCGACCAGCATCGCCAGTGAAATCACGGGCATCTTTTTGCCAATGCCGCCAAGCTTTTCGATATCGCGATGGCTAGTGCGGAACCAGACGCTCCCCGCCCCCAGGAACAGCGTGCTTTTAAACAGGCTATGGTTAATCAGGTGATAGAGACCGCCGATAAAACCGGCGGCAATCAGCGCCGGTTGATTGAGCGCTAACCCGGTCACGCCCGCGCCAATACCGAGCAGGATGATGCCGATATTTTCCAGCGTGTGGTACGCCAGAAGACGCTGGATATTATGCTCCATCAGGGCGTACAGACCGCCGACGAACGCCGTGATCATCCCGGCGATCAGCAGCACGACGCCCCACCACAGCGGCGGCTGGCCGCCGGTCAGCGTAATTGCCAAAATGCCGAACAGACCGACCTTCATCACCACCACAGAAAACAGCGCGGCAGCAGGTGCGGAGGCATTCGCATGCGCCTGCGGCACCCAGCCGTGCAGCGGGATGATCCCGGCGAGCAGGCCAAAGCCAATCACGCCCAGCAGCCAGACGTCATTCCCCAGCGGATGGCCGTTGAGTGCCGAGAAGTCCAGCGTGCCGAAGCGCTGCCACACCAGCCAGCAGGCCAGCGCCAGCAGCAGCGTCCCGAGACGGCCCAGCGCAAACCACAGTTTGCCGGAGGCGCTGCAGCCCGTCAGGAAGACACCACACAACGCCATGATTTCCGCCATCACCACCAGCGCCCCGAGGTTACTGGCAATAACGGTACAGACCGCCGTTGCCAGCAGCAGGTTAATCAGCAGGCCGTTGGCTTTAATATTCTGATGGCGGTGCCAGTCAATATTGAACAGACTGATAAACAGACCGCACAGGCCAAACGTCACCAGCCAGATGGCATTTAGCGGCGTAATCTCCACGGTGTGGCGAATCAGCGGCATCACGGCCTCTACGGATTGACCACCGAGCAGGACGACACCGCCCGCCGCCAGCGTCATCAGGCTACCGACCGCCCCGCCGATTCCGGCGATCCAGCCGCTCAGGGTTTTATGCAAAGAGAAGATCAGCGCCAGTACTGCGGCGGCGGTAAAGTACGCCACGGCGCTGTTGATCATGGTTATGGCGTTCATTTCGCCTCCTCATTAAGCGCCTGCAGAAGCGAAAGATCGCCAAAATCGCTATTGATGGTCAGCTCACGTTTACGCTTGCTGGTGCGGGCGATATCGCGGATGTTAACCAGAATCAGCGCTTTGGTCGGGCAGGTGCGTACGCACGCTGGACCTTGCTCATCAAAGCTGCACAGGTCGCATTTCACCGCGACGGCACGAATGCCGGGGACCCAGTCAAGCAGCGTACTTACCTTCGCGGGGGCCGGGGGCGCAGGAGGGGCTTTCGGCGTGTTGGCATTAGCCGGAATATGCAGCGGGCGGCTGCCGGAAAATTCAATCGCGCCGAACGGGCAGGCAATGCCGCACAGCTTGCAGCTCACGCACAGGCTTTCGTTCAGCTGGACAGCGCCATCAACGCGAGTGATGGCATTCACAGGGCAAACACCCGCGCAAGGGGCATCTTCACAGTGATGACAGAGCTGCGGGGCAGACTCTTTTTCATTACGCATGATGTGCAGACGCGGCATGGACTGCAACCCATGCAGGCGATGCGTTTCCGAACACGCCGCCTCACAGGTTCGACAGCCAATACAGACCGTCGAGTCAGCAATTACAAAACGGTTCACCGGGTTATCCTCTGGTGATAGTCATTTTTGACGAAAAACTGTCTTGTCGACATTTCTCGACACGTAAGAGTCAGGCCACATTCGCTGAGGCATGCCCATCCATCAACTGCGCCAGATTGACCGGGAGATCGTGTTCAACGGCGGCGTATAAACCGTCATAAACTGGCGCAATTTTTTCCAGATAGTGCTCCAGCACCTGCTGGCGATCGCGGTTACTGACGTGACCATCCACCATGCCGTCTGCCATCAGCTGTGCCTTCGCAATACACTGTTTTTCACCATCTTTTGTCTCGAGGTAGTACTCGATGGTGTGGCTGTTGAAGTTATCCGCCAGGGTAACGTTGATGGTGAAATGGCCGAAGAGGACAAAGCGCATATCACCTTGTGCCGCGCAGCTCATTGCGTGGTGAAGACGTGCTTTCGACAGGGTGATGCCCTGAACCAGAGAGTTGCAGTACAGGTGCCACTGGTCCTGTAATTGCTGATGGCGCTGCGCGATGTAATCCGCTTTTTCGCTGATTTCCCAAATAGTCATAAAAGGTATCCGGTTAATGGAGATAGCGGCTGTTAAGCAGATTCCATGCCAGTTTTTATTGTGTTGATTTTAAATGATTTTCAACAAGAGACACCTGTCAACTCCGCGGTGTCGACGTGTCATTTCGACAGCGTTGACATCGTCACCCCTTAACAAAAATCAAGCTGGCATTGTTATTGCATTACCGGGGCAATTCATTGAGGAGGCGTCATGCACGAAATCACCCTCTGCCAGCGGGCTCTGGAACTTATCGAACAGCAGGCAGTGCAAAACCACGCGAAACGCGTCACCGGTGTCTGGCTGAAAGTCGGGGCATTTTCCTGTGTCGAGACCAGCGCCCTGACCTTCTGTTTTGAGCTGGTATGCCGCGGCACGCTGGCGGAAGGCTGCGAACTCCATATTGAAGAGCAGCAGGCAGAGTGCTGGTGTGAACAGTGTCAGCAGTACGTCACCCTGCTTTCATCGAAGGTTCAGCGCTGTCCGCAATGCCAGAGTGCCGGGCTGCGCATCGTGGCGGATGACGGCATGCAGATCCAACGACTCGAAATCGAGAAGGAGTAAATTATGTGTAGCACCTGCGGTTGCGGCGAAGGCAACCTGTATATTGAAGGGGATGAACATCGTCCTCACTCCGCGTTTCGCTCCGCGCCCTTTTCACCCGCCCCACGCCCTGCATCGGCATTAACCGGTATCATTTTCACTCCTCAACAATCTGACGCGGGTGATCTGCATTACGGCCACGGCGAAGCGGGGACGCATGCGCCGGGCATCAGCCAGCGCCAGATGCTGGAAGTCGAAATTAACGTGCTGGACAAAAATAACCAGATCGCCGCCCGCAACCGCGCACGCTTTGCTACCCGCAAACAGCTGGTGCTGAATCTGGTCTCCAGCCCCGGGTCCGGCAAAACCACGCTGTTGACTGAGACCCTCAAACGCCTGAACGAGCGTGTCTCCTGTGCGGTAATCGAAGGCGATCAGCAGACGGTTAACGACGCCGCCCGTATTCGCGAAACCGGCACGCCTGCCATTCAGGTCAATACAGGCAAAGGCTGCCACCTGGATGCGCAGATGATTGCCGACGCTACCCCGCGTCTGCCACTGGCAGATAACGGCATCCTGTTTATTGAAAACGTCGGCAACCTGGTTTGCCCGGCGAGCTTTGACCTCGGTGAACGGCATAAAGTGGCCGTGCTTTCGGTGACCGAAGGCGAAGACAAGCCGCTGAAATACCCGCATATGTTTGCCGCCGCGTCCATCATGCTGCTGAACAAGGTTGACCTGCTGCCATACCTGAATTTTGACGTGGATAAGTGCCTGGCGTATGCCCGTGAAGTCAACCCGGACATTAACATCCTGCTGGTGTCCGCCACGCGCGGCGACGGTATGGAAAGCTGGTTGAACTGGCTGGAGAGCGAACGATGTGCATAGGCGTACCGGGACAAATTCACGCCATTGACGGGAATCAGGCCAGAGTGGATGTGTGTGGATTATTACGCGATGTAGACCTGACGCTGGTCGGCAGTGTTGATGAAACTGGCGCTTCACGCCTCGGCCAGTGGGTGCTGGTGCACGTGGGGTTTGCCATGAGCGTGATTAACGAAGCGGAAGCGCGCGACACGCTCGATGCGCTGCAAAATATGTTCGACGTAGAGCCTGACGTGGGCGCTCTGCTGTACGGCGAGGAGCGATAGCAGATGCGTTACGTTGATGAATACCGCGCGCCAGAACAAGTGATGCAGCTTATCGAACACCTGAAAACGCGAGCAGCCCTGCTGGACTACAGCGCAGCAAAACCGCTGCGCATTATGGAAGTGTGCGGTGGGCATACCCATGCCATCTTCAAATTTGGTCTCGACCAGCTTCTGCCAGAGAACATCGAGTTTATTCACGGCCCTGGCTGTCCGGTGTGTGTTCTGCCAATGGGACGAATCGACAGCTGTATCGAAATCGCCAGCCAGCCCGACGTCATTTTTTGCACCTTTGGCGACGCGATGCGTGTGCCAGGGAAAAATGGTTCACTATTGCAGGCTAAAGCGCGCGGAGCGGACATCCGGATCGTCTACTCTCCGATGGATGCCCTGACGCTGGCAGCGGATAATCCCACCCGTAAAATCGTGTTTTTCGGTCTCGGTTTTGAAACCACCATGCCGGCCACGGCAATCACGCTACAGCAGGCCAGATCCCGCAACATCAAGAACTTTTTCTTTTTCTGCCAGCACATTACGCTCATCCCCACGCTGCGTAGCCTGCTGGAAGAACCGGGTAACGGCATTGACGCTTTTCTGGCACCGGGCCATGTCAGCATGGTCATCGGTACAGACGCCTACGGTTTTATTGCTGAACAGTACAACCGTCCATTAGTGGTGGCTGGTTTCGAACCTCTTGATCTACTGCAAGGCGTGACCATGCTGGTTGAGCAGAAAATAGCAGCCCTGAGTACGGTGGAAAATCAGTACCGCCGCGTCGTGCCCGACGCAGGCAATACACGCGCTCAGCAAGCCATTGCGGAGGTGTTTAGCGTCGAAGGCGACAGTGAATGGCGCGGCCTGGGACTGATTGCCGAATCCGGCGTGCGTCTGACGCCTGCGTATCAATCATTCGATGCTGAAGCGCATTTCCATCCGCAACCACAACAGGTTTGCGACGATCCCCGGTCTCGCTGCGGCGAGGTCCTCACGGGCAAGTGCAAACCTCATCAATGCCCGTTATTTGGCAACACCTGTAACCCGCAAACGGCGTTTGGCGCGCTGATGGTCTCCTCAGAAGGAGCGTGTGCCGCGTGGTATCAGTATCGCAATCAGGAGTGTGAAGCATGAGCACGGTGGAAATGGCGCATGGCAGCGGTGGACAGGCAATGCAGCAGCTGATTAGCAGGCTGTTTATGGAGGCTTTTAACAACCCCTGGCTCGCTGAGCAGGAAGACCAGGCGCGTATTGATCTGGCAACCCTCACCGCGCAAGGCGACAGGCTGGCGTTCTCCACCGACAGCTATGTGATTGACCCGCTGTTCTTCCCGGGCGGCGATATCGGCAAGCTCGCCGTCTGCGGCACGGCAAACGACGTCGCCGTCAGCGGTGCCGTTCCGCGCTACCTCTCCTGCGGGTTTATCCTCGAAGAGGGATTGCCGATGGAGACGCTCACAGCAGTGGTCAACAGTATGGCGCAGACCGCTCGCGAGGCGGGGATTGCCATCGTCACAGGTGATACCAAAGTGGTGCAGCGCGGCGCAGCCGACAAGCTGTTCATCAACACCGCCGGCATGGGGGCGATCCCTGCCAATATTCACTGGGGGGCACAACAGCTTAACGTCGGCGACGTGCTTCTCGTAACAGGAACGCTGGGCTGTCATGGAGCGACTATCCTTAACCTGCGCGAAGGTTTAGGGCTGGATGGCGAACTGCGCAGCGACTGCGCGGTGCTCACCCCGCTTATTCAGACACTGCGTACCATTCCGGGCGTAAAAGCCCTTCGCGACGCCACCCGTGGCGGCGTGAATGCCGTGGTACATGAGTTCGCGGCAAGCTGCGGGTGGGGTATTGAACTTAGCGAGCGAAGTCTGCCTGTTAAACCTGCCGTTCGCGGCCTGTGTGAATTATTGGGCCTTGATCCACTCAATTTTGCCAACGAAGGCAAGCTGGTGATCGGCGTTGAACGCCACGTCGCTGACGTGGTACTGAACATGCTGCATGCGCATCCTTTAGGGAAAGAAGCCGCCATTATTGGTGAAGTGGTTGAGCGCAAAGGGGTGCGCCTGACCGGGATTTTCGGCGTGAAACGTACGCTGGATCTGCCGCACGCTGAACCTTTACCCCGTATTTGCTAGGCCGCGCCATAAGCGGCCAGCGTGGAATTTTTGCTCGTTTCTACTGGAAAGCACTATGCCATATACACCAATGAGCGATCTTGGACAGCAGGGCCTGTTTGATATCACGCGCACACTTTTACAGCAGCCCGATCTCGGTGCGCTGAGCGATGCCCTGGCACGTCTGGTCAGACAATCGGCGCTGGCAGATAGCGCCGCGATTGTGCTCTGGCATAGCGGAACGCATCGTGCGAGCTATTACTCCACGCGTGATAATGACAAAACGTTTGAATACGAAGATGAAACCTATCTCGCTCATGGCCCGGTGCGCCGTATTCTCTCCCGGCCTGAAATCCTGCACTGTAATTTTGAGGAGTTCCGGCAGGCCTGGCCGAAGCTGGCGGAAAGTCCTCTCTATCACTCTTTCGGTCATTACTGCATGTTGCCGCTGGCCGCGGAAGGTCATATTTTTGGCGGCTGCGAGTTTATCCGCACAACCGACCAGCCCTGGAGCGAGGCGGAATACGAGCGTCTGCACACCTTTACCCAGATTGTGGCCGTCGTCGCGGAGCAGATCCAAAGCCGTGTCACCAATAACGTCGATTACGACCTGCTGAGCCGCGAGCGCGACAACTTCCGCATTCTGGTCGCTATTACCAACGCCGTGCTTTCCCGGCTTGATATGGATGAACTGGTCAGCGAAGTCTCGAAAGAGATCCACCACTATTTCAAAATCGATGCCATCAGCATTGCGCTGCGGGGGCATCGTAAGGGTAAGCTAAATATCTACTCCACACACTACCTCGATGAAGCCAACCCGGCACACGAGCAAAGCGAAGTGGATGAAGCGGGCACTCTTTCTGAGCGGGTCTTCAAAAGCAAAGAGATCCTGCTGCTTAACCTTGACGAGCAGGATCCGGTAGCACCCTATGAGCGGATGCTGTTTAACACCTGGGGCAACAAAATTCAGACCCTGTGCCTGCTGCCGCTGATGTCTGGCAATACCATGCTCGGCGTTCTGAAGCTGGCGCAATGTGAAGAAGGGGTGTTTACCACTGCCAACCTGAAGCTGCTGCGCCAGATCGCCGAGCGAATCTCCATCGCGCTGGATAACGCCCTCGCCTATCAGGAGATCCACCGTCTGAAAGAGCGGCTGGTGGATGAAAACCTGGCCCTGACCGAACAGCTCAACAACGTGGACAGCGAGTTTGGTGAAATCATCGGGCGCAGCGACGCGATGTACAGCGTGCTCAAGCAGGTGGAGATGGTGGCTCAAAGCGACAGTACGGTTCTGATCCTGGGCGAAACTGGCACGGGTAAAGAGTTGATTGCCCGTGCCATCCATAACCTGAGCAACCGCAATGGTCGCCGGATGGTGAAAATGAACTGCGCGGCTATGCCTGCGGGTCTGCTGGAAAGCGATCTTTTCGGCCACGAACGCGGGGCGTTTACCGGTGCCAGTAGCCAGCGCCTGGGTCGTTTTGAGCTGGCGGACAAAAGCTCGCTGTTCCTCGACGAAGTCGGCGATATGCCGCTGGAACTGCAGCCTAAACTACTGCGGGTATTACAGGAGCAAGAGTTTGAACGTCTTGGCAGCAACAAGCTGATCCAGACCGACGTGCGGCTGATTGCCGCCACCAACCGCGACCTGAAAAAAATGGTCGCTGACCGCGAGTTTCGCAGCGATCTTTACTATCGTCTGAACGTCTTCCCGATCTTCCTGCCGCCCCTGCGCGAGCGCCCGGAAGATATCCCTCTGCTGGTCAAAGCCTTTACTGCCAAGATCGCGCGCCGGATGGGGCGAAACATCGACAGTATTCCTGCCGAAACGTTACGCACACTCTCGTCTATGGAGTGGCCCGGCAATGTGCGTGAGCTGGAAAACGTTATTGAACGTGCGGTGTTACTAACGCGAGGTAGCGTGCTGCAACTGTCCCTGCCTGAGGTGACCCTTTCTGACATGACCGTGCCCACCGCCGAGATAGCGAAAGAGGGAGAAGATGAATATCAGCTCATTATGCGCGTACTAAAAGAGACCAACGGCGTGGTAGCCGGGCCAAAAGGGGCGGCCCAGCGTTTAGGGTTAAAACGGACCACCCTGTTGTCGCGTATGAAGCGTTTGGGAATTGATAAAGAGAGCCTGGTTTAAGCTGTCATTCGGGCGGTGTTTTTCTGGCACCGCCTTTTGTACCCCCTCGTAATGTCCCTCATTGACACGCAATATTTTCCTCTGTATAAAATTCCGCCTTAATAATGAGTTTCATTTGCATCAAAAAATAATGTTAATGATGGGTAGCATTTCATGAAAAAGATCTTCTGCGCGTTAGGCCTGGCGGTTGCGTCGGTCAGTTCTGCTCTGGCAACCACGTATCCTCTGACAATTGAAAACTGTGGCTATAAAGAGACGTTCACCAAAGCACCGGAACGCGTCGTGGCCCTGGGTCAGAACACCGTCGAAATTTTGCTCCTGCTGGGTCTGGAGGATAAGGTGAAGGCCAGCGCCTTCTGGCCGACCAAAGTGCTACCGCAGCTGGCGGAACAGAACGCGAAAATCAAAACCCTGACAGTTGAAATCCCTACCCTTGAATCCGTGCTTGCGCAAAATCCTGACTTTGTCCCCGCCCAGACGCCGCTGCTGCTGGGGCCGGAAAGTAAGGTCGCAAAACGCGAAGACCTGATGACCCTCGGCGTGAACAGCTACGTATCACCGGGCATGTGCGCGACCCAAAAAACCACCGGCGATATGTATGGCAGCCGCCAGAAGCTGTGGGATATGACGTATCTCTATCAAGAGATTGAGGATTTCGCCAAAATCTTTAACGTTGAAGATCGCGGCCAGGCGGTGATTGCCGATTTCAAAAAACGCGAGGCCGAGCTGCGTAAGGAATTCGGCAAGAATAAAAAAGACCTTTCGTTTGTCTTCTGGTTCTCCAGCTCATCCCCTTCTGCAGATGCTTACGTCGGTGGTAAAAATAGCCCCTCCGGGTTTATCGCCAGCCTGATGGGTGGTCATAACGCTATTACGTCCGAGACCGAATGGCCAACCGTAGGTTGGGAAAGCATTATTGCCGCAAATCCGGATGTCATCGTGGTGTCCAGCCTGGACCGCAACCGCTGGGCGCTGGATAACGCGGAAGAAAAAATCAAATTCCTGAAGAACGATCCGGCGGTCAGCCAGCTGGATGCGGTGAAAAAAGGTCATATCGTAGTGATGGACGGCCAGGCGATGAACCCGACGATTCGCACGATTTACGGGGCTGAGCAGGTCGGCGAACAGCTCAGAAAGCTGGGGCTGAACTGATGACCGTCGCTGTTCTTCAGGCCCGACAGGGCCTGGTTCTGACAACGTCATGTTTGCTCGCGTTTGTACTGTTATTTCTGGTCATCGCGCTTGGCGTCAGCGTCGGCGAGCTGTCCATCCCACTGCAAAATGTCTTTTATGCTATCAGCAATAAAATGGGGCTTACCCAGGTTCCGCTCAATCGCATCTATGAGAGTGTTATCTGGGACTTTCGCCTGAGCCGCGCGCTGGTGGCAGCCTGCTGTGGCGCGGGGCTGGCCATCTGCGGCGCAGTATTACAGAGCCTGCTGAAGAACGCGCTGGCGGAACCTTACGTGCTGGGCGTATCTGCAGGTGCGTCTACCGGCGCGGTTTCCGTCGTGGTATTGGGTATAGGCACCGGTGCAGTGTCGCTCTCTGCGGGCGCGTTTGCCGGGGCGTTTGCCGCCTTTGCCTTCGTCGCCTTCCTGACGAACGGTGCGCGTGGCGGTAATGAACGGACCATTCTGGCAGGCGTAGCCGCCTCTCAGTTGTTCAACGCCATTACCGCCTACACCATCAGCACCTCCGCCAGTGCCCAGCAAGCGCGTGATGTCATGTTCTGGCTGTTGGGCAGCTTCAGCGGCGTTCGCTGGCCTGAATTCCAGCTGGTGCTGGTGGTGGTACTGATTGGGTTAGCCGTTTGCCTCTACTATTCCCGGGCGCTGGATGCCTTTACCTTCGGCGATGATGCCGCCGCGTCCCTGGGCATTGCCGTCCCCTGGGTGCGCCTGGCACTCTTTACCACTACTGCGCTGATTACTGCCACAATCGTCAGCATGGCGGGCTCCATCGGCTTTGTAGGGCTGGTGGTGCCGCATGTGATGCGTTTCCTGTTTGGGCCGCTGCACCGCACATTGCTGATTGCCAGCGCGCTGGCAGGGGCGATCCTGATGGTGCTGGCAGATATCGCCTCACGCATGCTGATTGCCCCGCAAAGCCTGCCCGTAGGCGTGGTGACCGCGCTGGTGGGTGTACCTTTCTTTGCCGTGATTATCTACCGCTCAAGGAATAAGTGATGAGCATCTGCGCTGAAAATATTACCTGGAAGGTAGGCAAAAAAGTCATCGTTAATGACGTCTCTCTGAAGGTCTCCCGGGGTGAAACCGTCGGGCTGCTAGGACCAAATGGCTGCGGTAAATCCTCGCTTTTGCGTATCCTTGCGGGCCTTCGTCGCCCGGACATCGGCAGCGTAACCCTTGACGGGCAAGATATTTCCCGGATAGCCAAAAAGCAACTCGCCCGCCGGGTCGCCTTCGTTGAGCAACACGGGATGACCGATGCGAATATGCGCGTACGTGACGTGGTAAAGCTCGGTCGTATTCCGCACCACTCCCCTTTTTCAAACTGGAGCACGCACGATGACGAGACCGTCACCGCTGCCCTGCAACGCGTGGACATGCAGGATAAAAGCGACCAGGGCTGGCTGAGCCTGTCTGGCGGTGAACGCCAGCGGGTGCACATTGCCCGTGCGCTGGCCCAGACTCCCACTGAAATCCTGCTGGATGAACCGACCAACCACCTGGACATTCACCATCAGATGCAGTTAATGCATTTGATCAGTGAGCTGCCTGTGACCAGTATTGTCGCTATCCACGATCTCAATCATGCTTCGATGTTCTGTGATTCGTTGATTGTGATGCAAAAAGGGCAAATCGTGGCCACGGGAACACCGCAGGAGATCTTATCCGAAGAGCTGCTCTGGGACGTCTTCCGGGTAAAAACCAAAATTGAGATCTCGCCGTTCCATGGCAAAAAGCACATTCACTTTATCGTTTAGGGGCAAGTGAACAACGATGTCCCTTCGCCTTGCCACCACACTCTGGCCGCCCGTTTTACTGGGTAGCCAGTTTGTTTTTAACATTGGTTTTTATGCCGTTGTCCCCTTCCTGGCGATATTCCTGCGCGACGATATGCTGCTCTCCGGCGGGCTGATCGGGCTGATCCTGGGGCTACGCACGTTCTCCCAGCAGGGGATGTTTATCGTCGGGGGGGCGCTCTCGGATCGCTTTGGCGCGAAAGTCGTGATCCTGAGCGGGTGCGTTATCCGCGTCGCGGGTTATCTGCTGCTGGCCTTCGGGCAATCTCTGTGGCCCATTATTCTCGGTGCATGTCTGACCGGCATCGGCGGAGCATTATTCTCCCCTTCCATTGAGGCTCTGCTGGCGAAAGCGGGCACGCACAGCGAGGCGAAAGGAAAACGTAGCCGGGCGGAATGGTTTGCTCTCTTTGCTGTCTGTGGTGAGCTCGGTGCAGTGCTGGGCCCGGTTGCGGGAGCTCTGCTGACGGGGCTTGGTTTCCGCCAGGTGGCGCTGGCGGGTGCGGGGGTCTTTATCATTGCGCTAGTGGTGCTCTACTTCTGCCTCCCAGCTTCACACCACCGTTCACAGACGCTACACATACAGCCCTGGTGGACAACGTTCCGCCAGCCGCGCTTTGTCGCCTTTATCATTGCCTACAGCTCGTGGCTGTTAAGCTATAACCAGCTCTATCTGGCGCTGCCAGTGGAGATCCAGCGTTCTGGCGGTAACGAGAAAGATCTTGGCCCACTTTTTATGCTGGCCTCCATTCTGATCATTACCTTACAGTTACCGCTGGCGCGTTTTACCCGACGCGTGGGCGCGGTAAGGATCCTGCCTCTGGGCTTTTTACTGCTCTCCACCGCCTTTGCGAGCGTGGCGATGTTTGCCCCGATGACGCCGCCGGAAGGCTGGCTTCGCTTACTGCCCTCAGTCTGTTTTGTGACGCTGTTGACGCTGGGACAGATGCTGCTGGTGCCATCGGCAAAAGATCTCATTCCGCGGTTCGCCGTGGAATCAACGCTTGGCGCGCACTACGGCGCACTCGCCACCGCCGGAGGCATTGCGGTACTGGCAGGAAACTTGTTGTTTGGCAGCATGCTGGATCGCGCGCTGGTGCCCTCAACGCAGGCAATGTATCCATGGCTGCTGCTGGCCCTTTTCCCACTCTGCAGCGCGCTGGCCCTGAACGTGATTTGCCGCCCACTCAGAAGCTGAACCAGTCACTTTTTCGGGCGATACTTCACCGGTAGCTCCGGCACGGGACGGCGGTCATCAATCAGATGGCGGATAGTCAGAATGGGATGACGCCACAACATACGCGGGCCTGCCCAGCGCATGACCTGCTTCATCTCTTCACGTCTGGCAGGCTGATAGCAGTGCACCGGACACTGTTTGCAGGCAGGTTTTTCTTCACCAAATACACACTTATCCAGGCGTTTATCGGCATAAGCCTTAAGCGCTGATAAAAACCCTCTTCCTGAGAAGCCTGTGGACACTGCTTTTCATACAACGCGATCATTTTCGCAATTGTCTCTTTTTCTCGTGAAATGCGTTTACCAGACATAACGACTTACCCAGCAATAAAGTGCATTAATAATACACTTTTAAAATCCAGATTTCAGTTGTTGCATTCCTTTTTCTGAAGCCTGATTCCAGTATTAAGCCTGCACCTCATGAAAATCACTGGTATTTTATACAGGCATCAGAAATGACTATTGTCCGTGCTGCCAGGAGGCCCTATGCAAGAGATCGTGATAACCAAACCCTACCGCCATTTGAAAGTGGGATATTTCAGAAAGCGTCATGAAGACCGTAAAACCAAGATACCAAAGCGTTACAGCGTGCATGCGGCGCTGAGCTTAAAAGGTGACTGGCTTGAACAAGCAGGGTTTACCACAAATTCCCAGGTCAGAGTGGGCATAGAGCATGGAAAAATTGTCATTGAGTTAATGCCGGAAGGCACCTCGTAAAGCGCGACATTTTTCTGCGCCGTACCTTTTTTTCATGCGACAATAGAAGGAACAAACGGCCACTCAGCCGATCAAAACGGTTTATTTTCAAAGAAATGGACATCATAACTCCATGAGCACAATCGACAATTTCGACGCACATACGCCGATGATGCAGCAGTACTTCTCTAGACAATCTAATGTCATGATCTAAAATGAATAAATATAAAAACCCTCTTCAAAAGTTACTTATAGGCTACATATGAAAAGGATAATCGGTTATCTCTTCACATTACTCTTACTTGTTGTGCTTGTGTATGCAGGATTAGTAAAGGGCGATGTATTCCCTGAATGGATCATGAGTAAGAAGCTCATGATTCGTTGTGGATTGATAGGTGTTCTTGGTGGAACTCTTTACTGCATTCGTGGAGTATATCTAAACAAATGTGTTAGGAATTGTTGGGATGACCGTTGGCATGTTTGGTATGTATTAAGACCTATCGTTAGTGGCATCTGCGGTGTAGTGGCTTATCTATTCCTTAAAGCTGGATTAATAGTGTTAGATGCATCACAAAATGGCAGTGGTGGTGACTACGGATATATGGCATTTGCCTTCTTTGCAGGGTTGAATGTCGATAAGTTCGTTGGCAAAATTGAAGATGTTGGTATGGCTATTTTTGGGATTGAAAAATCTCGCACAGCAAGATCGGGTGATAATTCCGATCAGAAATAATTAAAAAGGATATGATATGTCTGCAAAGATATGCTTCTTTCCCGTTGGGAATGGGGATATGACCCTCATCCAAACGGAAGATGATAAAAATATTTTAATAGATTGTCGCATCAGGGATGGTGAAGAACATCCTGATGTTCGCACCCAACTCAGAGAAAAGCTTCCTCGAAATAACGAAGGTCGTTTGTTTGTCCATCTTTTTATTTGGACTCACCCTGATTCAGATCATTGTGATGGGGTGGCTGACCACTTTCATTTAGGAAAACCAGAAGATTGGAGTGAGAAGAACGATAAAATTTTTATAAATGAGATTTGGTCAAGTCCAATTGTATTCAGGCGACACCATGCACAAAATCATCCGTTATGCGATGATGCAATAGCTTTGAATAAAGAAGTTAAGAGAAGAGTTAATCTTTATAAAGAAAAAAATTATTTGGATGGAGTTGGAAACCAAGTTCTGGTCTTAGGAAAAGACGAAGATGGGAAAACAGACGACATACCAGGTATCCTATTAGAATTAGACCAAACAACCCGCTGGATTAATCAAAGTTATTCTTCATATTTTGAAGCTCATTTATTGGGTCCTTCACCCAAGAAAGATCTTGATGAGTTGGAAGATAAATTAGGTAAAAATCATTCCAGCGTAATAATAAATTTTGAAATTAAAGGTGACAATAAAACTGCACACTTTTTAAGTGGTGGTGATGCAGAAGTCGTTTGTTGGGAAGGTGTTAGAGATCGTTTAACCAATAAATATTCTATGTCATGGTTAGATTATGACATTTTACAAGCACCACATCACTGTTCTTGGCATAGTCTATCTCATGATAGTTTAAGCAAAAAAGGAGATGATGCTAAAACTTCCGAGAAAGCTATGGAAGTTTTTAATAGAGCAAAAGAAAAAGCATTTATAATTTCAAGCTCTAAAACAATTGAAAATGACGAAAAAGATCCTCCAGCATACCGAGCCAAAGAAGAATATGAAAAAATAGTAGATGATGTGCAAGGTCAGTTTTTATGTGTGTCAGACCATAAAAAGAATGGAGAGAATATTCCGTTAGAGATTGAAATTTCCGATAACGGTATTAAGAAAATTGCTGCATCTGCATTAGGTATGGCCGAATCATCAAGTGCCGCTGTAAATAGACAAGGTGGTGGTGGTTATGCCTGATTGTCTTAATAAAAAGATAGATCAGTTGAGCACTATCCTTGCACCTTATGGTGCAAGGAAGCTTTCTACGAATGAATTATCAAAATTCAACGGTAAATATGTTTGTGCTTGGGAATTAGTAACTGATTTAGAATTTAGTAATGAACCTATTGTATTGCAACTAAGATACAAAACTCTTAGTCAATTTGACATCCCAGATGTGTTTATTTCCTCACCAAAAATTGATGTTTGCCAACTCCCACACTTGGAAAAAAATGGCAAGTTATGTGTTTGGCCTGACAGTTATATCATCGATCATAATGATATGACCTATGCAGTCGATTTACTAAACGATGCTATACTAATGCTAAGAAAAGGAATAAATGGTGATTTAAATGAGGATTTTATTGATGAGTTCCAGAACTATTGGATTTATCAATGTAATAAAATAGATCGACTTATAAGTCAGTGTGATCTAACAAATAAAAACACAAGGTTGGTTTTCGGTTATCGGACCCGGAAATTTGGAGTAATATATTCTGACACACAAAAGGAATTAATTAACTGGTTGGAAAACCAAAAAATATTGCCATTAGAATCGGATGGAAGTAATTCAAAAGATAAACGAATAAGGCAACAGCAACTCTCTAAAGTAGTTTCAATTCCATTGATATTCTTCAATGAAGCCTGGTATCCGAGTCAGTATCCCAAAACTGCAAGGGATTTTTTTGAACTCATAAATCAGCAACAGGAAGATCCAGAAAGCACTATTGAATTGATCTTAAGATCTTGTGCTAATATGTTCAATGTCAAGCCCATAATTCTAGTTTCATTCCCAACGCCTTCTGGGATGAATATTATAGGAATACAGATTCCTAAGGGAGTTAGTGATCTTGCCACTGACCGCTTTGATACCAGAGGTATTAGTCGGGGTCGATTCAGAAATACAGCTTTATTAGATGGTTATAGAAATTACATTGATGGAAAGATTTTAAAAAATAGAATAGGCCAAACTAAAACAGAAAATCTTATAGTAGACCGTTCTGACGATTCTTGGTTAACGGGTCGTGAGCATAACAAAACTTACAAGAAAATCTCTGAACATAAAGTAGCTATCGTCGGATGTGGTTCAGTAGGATCTTCGGTATCAAGACTGTTACTTCAATCAGGCATTAGAAAAATGATGCTTTGGGATGATGATTTAATGAAGAGTGAAAACTCCTCTCGTCATCTATTAGGATTTGATTCTGTTTATAAAAATAAAGCATTAGCTCTTGCCTCAAGGCTACGGGAAGAGTTTCCAAATGTCTATATAGAAGCTTTTAATGAAGATTGGACAGAAGATTCCAAGAATAACAAAAAAATTGCAGAAGCCGATATTATAGTAAGCTGCACTGCACATTGGAATACTGAACAGCAGTTAATTAAAAGACAGTCGGAAGACATTCTCGGTGCTATTGTCTTTGCATTTGTTGAAGCTCATGCAATGGCGGGGCATGTAATAGTCAACCAAGTGGATTCTAATGCTTTTAATAGCTGGCATATTACAGAAGGCAAAAATATAGGTGCATTAAAATATCCTGCTACTTACTGGAAAGAAAATACTCGTAAAAGAATAGCAGCATGTGCCGGAGAGTTCCAACCATACGGAGCTATCCCTTTGACTAATTTACATGCTCTAACGGCAAGAACTGTAATAGATCTAATCATGGATCGTTTTTCAAATAAATCTTTTGCATATAGTTACATAGGAAGAGAAGCAGAGCTTTTAGAACTTGGTGGTAACTGGAATGATAAATGGATTGCACAATTCGGAAACCCAGGAAAGGGTGATTGTATTATACCTTTGATTTTTGAAAATTCTAATTGGGAAAAAAGTGATGCATAAATTTCATTGTGCCGAATTAGATTTCAAAATATGCATCAGCCAAAGCATAGTAGATGAATTATTTTCTCATCGTCAAACCCACTGTTTTAGTAAAGAATCAGGAGGTATGCTATTTTCCAATAATCTCAATGATTCTGAGATTGAAATCAATAAAATAACTACACCAGGCTCTACTGACTTGAGGAAAAGAAATTATTTCAAGTTAGATGAGAAAAAAGCCAAAGAAGATATCATATCGTTATTCAAGCAGGGTTTCCACTACTTAGGTGATTGGCATACACATAACGAAGGAATGGCAAGCCCATCAGGAACAGATATCCGCAGTATCCAAGACTTATTTATCAAATCAGGTCATACAAGACCTTTTTTTCTCATGCTAATAATCCCAAACAAAGAAAATATTTCACACTGTTATTTATCAGCAGCAGATGGGAAGATGTTATATAAATTCACATATCAAAAACCAAACAAATAAAAAGGTTGTAATTATATGAATAGCACAAGTAAATCATATCCACGGTGGTTAATCATATTAATACTGTTATTTATTTTTGCTGGCTTCGTTGTTCTTGGGGTAATAATTAATCATAAGTATCACTCTAATGAAAGCTTATCTAAATATATACTCTTAATTCCCCCTGCAATTTTGTCATTAGGTTTTTCTGTATTTTATAAAAGATACGAAGTACAAGCTGAGTGGCTATTTTCATTTGCGACAGCTTCGGCTGCGATAAGTTTATGCGTTGATTCTTTACCTGGTGTCCAAAATGACCTTTTTCCTATATTCCTTCAAAGCGGGTTAGGCTATGCACTTCTCGTAATAATTGCAGCATTGTCGTTCGCAAAAATAATTTCGGCTTTCGTCAGTAGATTCATAAACTAATCATATTTCAATTCTTAAAAGTGTAGTTAATATTTTCAGTTGCTACACTTTTTTACAGGAAAGAAAACAAAAGGGAATGCAATAATATAATATATAGGTAGTAAAATTATAAATGTTTCACCAAGACTATTGCTGTTAGCTAATAGTTCATTAACGAAAAAAGTGTATATGAATGATAACAGGAACATAAAAGCCAACAGATATAGTATTTTTTTATTATTAATCATAATCAGGCCTCATCTATTTTAACAATAATCCATTGATACAACATTATATGAGTATGTCAATAGCATCTATATAGATGCAAGGTATGACTAAACGAAGCGGAGCTTCGTTTAGTCTCCTTGTTTTTCGCCCTTCGGTTGAAAAAGAAAGAAAGTCAAAGTCTTATCTAACTAATTGACATAAATTGCATTTCTATTATAACTGTATTATGGGTCTGCAAGGATTGCTCACCATAAAGCGAATACACATATGAAAAGGAGTTTCTATGAGTAATACAATAACCTTATCCTATACAAATGATTTTAAACCAGTCAATAATCATATCCCCCCTGCTCAATCTTTGCGAATACATTGTGTCAGTGTTCGATTTAATAAAGAAGAATTGGCTATTCTCAATAAAAACAGAGGTGACAAAAGCAAAGGCGAATGGCTTCGTTTAACTTCTCTTGATAGGCTTCCTCCTGTCGTTCCTGCTATCAATGTTGAAGCTTGGAAATCACAGTCTAACATATCCCAAAAGCTGAACCGCCTTATAAGCCATCTTGATGCAAAAAGTAGCAATAGTGAGTTAGCTAAAACAGAGATCTTCGCAGTCAAGAAACAGATCAAAGAGCTTCGCTCGTGCCAGACAGCCTCTATGAGTAGGTATTCCTATGAAGTGAATGCAACAGCCCCTCATCCCTCTAAAAAATGGTCATGAGAGCATGATTGTCAGGATTGCAATTAACCATCAAATTCTTTTTATTTTTTTAGCTTTATCTGAATTTTCTAATATGATTGAAGAAATTATTTTTTCTTCTTTTTTTGCAATTAGAGATTGGATATTAATAGTACCATAATCTAAATTATCTCCCCACCAGTACATGAATTCTTTTATTACGGGAGTCATATTGTCTATAACCTCTTGAGATCCTTAGTTATAAATAAAAGATAGTATTTTTAAATTTTCAACATCAATCTCTTGCACAATTATCCGAAACATATCATCAGTTGGATATAAATTCGTTTCATTTAATGATATATTTAATTTTTCAAGCATCTCATTCATAAGCAAGTCTACTTCATTGAAGGCCCTATTATATTCAGTCATTATTTAACCTCTTGTTTTAAATTTATACAACATTACAATTAATCACTTTAAGAAAGAATGTCAAGCATTTTTGTGAAATAAATAATATTTATTATAAAAAGAATTGCTTGAGTGAATAATTTTTTAATTATAAGCACCATACAGTGTCATCTATTCAACCGAAGCGGAAATTTATAGCATCTTCTGTGCTGCAAGAGAAGCTTTAAAATAAATGCAAGTTAAGCTGTATATCTTTATATAAAATATCAGGCACTGCGATTTTTTATTATTATAGCGAAATGAAGCAAGGGCTAACTCTGCGAAGCCGCTGCGCTTGCTTCTTCGAGTTCCCCTTGCTTTTCTTCCCTTCGGTTAGAAAAGAAAGAAAACCTCTGCCAACCTTGCATATCAATAATTATACTCAGGAAAATATCATATATACTTCTCTTAAGCATATCTTCCAAAAATAAACCTCTCACTTTACAAACAACTTGACACATCATTTTAGCTTGACATCCTATTCGTTTAGAATATTAACACCCGATGAATTTTAATGACCAAGTAAAAATTTTCACCATGACAAAAAACTTAATAACTAAACGTGATGTAAGTACATTAAGACAGTTTTTTGATTACAAAGTTTTGTATCTTTTGCTTTATCTTCCTGTAAATATGCAAGAAGAGGATAGAGTGAAGGGTACAGAAAATGCTCACAGTTATGTAATATGGAACTCACTTGGTGTTAGTCCGAGTAGTAGAAATTCACCCAGACAAACATTAACAGCTATACAGCAATTATGCCTATGACCGTGACTCCATTGAGGGCCAACGACTGACATCAACACCCCTGTTACAAAGCACTTACCCCATGAGTCATTGCACTTGCTGAGCTACACGAACACACTAAAACCAGATAATAATTAATCGCTGTATAAGCTCGTAACAAGCGGAACTTTAAGGCAAAATAGAGCCATCTTCCCCCTTCACAAAGTTACGCTAATGGCCAGAAAACCTAAAGAAATCAAAACAGACCCGTTAGAGGTCATCCTGTGGAAAGCGGCTGACAAGCTACGTAAGAACATTGATGCAGCCGAGTACAAGCATGTCGTGCTGGGCCTCATTTTCCTTAAGTATATTTCTGATTCTTTTGAATCTCATTATGAGTTGCTGAAGGCTGGTGAAGGCGAGTTCGCAGGCGCTGACCCGGAAGATAAAGACGAGTACACCGCTTACAACATTTTCTTTGTCCCTGAGCTTGCACGCTGGAACTATCTAATATCTAAGGCCAAGCTACCCGAAATCGGTAAGCTGGTTGATGATGCTATGGAGTTTATCGAAGCGGGTAACCCACAGCTAAAAGGTGTGCTGCCGAAAGTCTACGCTCGCCAGAACCTCGACGCCACTGTGCTGGGTGAACTGATAGATCTGATTGGCAACATTGCACTGGGAGATGCCAAAGCTCGTTCTGCTGATGTATTAGGCCACGTATTCGAATACTTCCTTGGTGAATTTGCACTGGCAGAAGGCAAACAGGGCGGTCAGTTCTATACGCCAAAATCCATCGTAAGCCTACTGGTTAACATGCTGGAACCTTACAAAGGCCGAGTTTTTGACCCCTGCTGTGGCTCTGGGGGTATGTTCGTCCAGTCGGAAAAATTTGTTCAAGCTCATCAGGGTAATATCGACGATATTTCTATCTATGGTCAGGAATCCAACCAAACAACATGGCGCCTGGCAAAGATGAACCTTGCTATTCGTGGCATAAACTCTGAACACGTCAGGTGGAACAGTGAAGGCTCATTCCTGAATGATGCCCATAAAGATTTAAAATCTGATTATATCATTGCTAACCCACCGTTTAACGTTTCCGACTGGTCCGGTGAGCAGCTTCGTGGTGATGCCCGTTGGCAATATGGTATCCCTCCTGCCGGCAATGCTAACTTTGCCTGGATGCAACACTTCCTGTATCACCTGTCGCCAAAAGGTCAGGCTGGCGTTGTGCTGGCAAAAGGGGCTTTAACCTCTAAAAGTTCGGGTGAAGGTGATATTCGTGCAGCACTGGTCAAAGATGCCAATGTGATTGATTGTATCGTTAACTTACCCGCAAAACTGTTCCTGAATACCCAGATCCCAGCGGCCTTATGGTTTATGCGCCGAGATCGTGAAAACAGCAGTCATTATCGTGATCGCAGTAAAGAAATTCTGTTTATTGATGCCCGTAATCTTGGTCATTTAATCAACCGCCGTAGCAAAGTGCTTTCTGACGAAGATATCAAAACTATTGCTGACACCTACCATAACTGGCGTAACAAAGGTGGCGACTACGAAGATGTGGCTGGTTTCTGTGCATCTGTCAATATCAATGAAGTCGCTAAACTTGATTATGTGCTGACGCCTGGCCGTTATGTTGGCCTTGCTGACGAAGAAGACGATTTTGACTTTAAAGAACGTTTTACGGCTCTTAAAGCGGAGTTTGAAGCACAATTGGAAGAAGAAGCGCATCTGAATAAGTCTATCGCTGAGAGTCTGGCGAAGGTGGTTTTATGAGTCAGTGGATAAAAACTAAACTTGGTGAGATTGTCATTCTTAATTATGGTAAAGCATTAAAGGCACAGGATAGGAATGCTGGCTCTATACCTGTATATAGTTCAGGTGGATTAACTGGTTGGCATAACAAAGCATTAATTAACGAACAAGGAATTATTATTGGTCGTAAAGGAACTGTTGGGAAAGCGTACTTAACTTATGGACCATTTTGGTGTATTGATACTGCTTATTATATTTTACCTAACCCTTCGAAATATGATTTTGTTTTTTTATTCTATTTGTTGAAAACATTAGGGCTGGAAGAACTGAACGAAGATAGCGCTGTTCCTGGACTAAACAGGGATACCGCTTATAGTCAAGAGATCCTATTACCTTCACTGCCAGAGCAAAAAGCCATCGCCTCTGTACTGTCCTCTCTTGATGACAAAATAGATCTGCTTCATCGCCAGAACAAAACTCTGAAATCTATGTCTGAAACCCTTTTTAGACAGTATTTTATTGAAGAAGCGCAGGAAAATTGGGAAGATTGTAATATTACTGATCTCTTTGAGGTTAAAGACGGTACTCATGCCTCCCCAAAACAATCAGTATCTGGCTATCCTCTGGTGACTTCAAAGCATATAGGAAGTGGAATTATTGATTTCAATAACACTTATCTTATTTCAGAAGAAGATTATTCATCAATAAATAAAAGAAGTAAGGTTGAAAAGTTTGACATACTATTTTCTATGATAGGAACTATAGGTAGTACGCACATTGAATTATCTGATGAAATAAATTATGCAATCAAAAATGTCGGGTTATTGAAAACATCTCAAAATCATAATTGGAAATTTTACACCTATTTATGGCTTCTTTCTTCCGAGGGTAAAGACTTTATTCATACGACGAAAAGTGGAAGCACACAAGAATATATTAGCTTAGGTTCTCTGCGCTCGATAGTTTTCAATAAACCAGATAATAACACTTTGAAAAAATTTAACAACATTGTAGAAATCCATTTTGATAAAATTAATAATAATAACAAGCAAATCATAACATTAGAAAAACTTCGTAATACCTTACTTCCTAAACTGATGAGTGGTGAAGTTCGGGTTGAATATGCAGAAAAAGCAATCGCGTCAGTAGCATAAAATAATTAAGCGGGTGTACAACTCGCTCTTTGGTTAAGCGGCAATAAGGACAGTAAGCATGGCAAAGATGACCGAATCCGATATTGAAGTAATGGCGATTGAACACTTGCAAGGGTTGGGCTATGAGTATGTTTACGGCCCGGATATTGAATCCAGTGGCATCAATCCGTTACGTAGCTATCAGCAGGTTATCCTTGAAGATAAGGTGCGTATTGCTCTACAACGCCTGAATCCGCACCTTAGTGAACAGAAGTGTGAGGAAGCCCTGAAACAGGTGATGCAGATCAGCACACCTGATCTAATGGCAAACAATCTGGCCTTTCATCGCCTGTTGACCGAAGGGATCAATATCGAAGTCAGTAAGGATGGTAATACACAAGGAGAGCTGGCCTGCCTGATCGACTTTAACGATCCCACTAATAATGAATTTCTGGTCATTAATCAGCTCACCATCAAAGAAGGCAATCATACCCGCCGACCTGATCTTATTTTATTCATCAACGGCCTGCCATTAGTCGTTATCGAACTTAAAAATGCCGCTGACGAAAATGCTACGGTAACAGGTGCCTATAATCAGATTAAAACCTATCAGAACCAAATCCCCGGTCTGTTTAACTACAATGCTTTTAATGTGATATCTGACGGGCTGGAAGCCAAAGCGGGGACGGTTTCTGCCGATTTCAGTCGTTATATGACGTGGAAAACTGCTAACGGTAAAACGCAAGCCACCAGTACCCAACCACAGCTTGAAGTTTTATTACAGGGGTTGCTTAATCCTGTAACGCTGCTGGATATGATCCGCCACTTTATCGTGTTTGAGGCCAGCAAACATGAAGACAGCAAAGGGATTATCAGTATCCGTACTGTTAAAAAAATGGCGGCTTATCACCAGTACTACGCGGTCAATGCAGCAGTTCTTTCCACTATTCGTGCCTCAGCGGTGAATGCGGACTCCCCCTCTGCCGAAGTGGCACTGCGCCAGCAGGGACGTAACAGTAAAGATCTTGTTAATGCGCAAAAAACCGGAGATCGCAAAGCGGGCGTAGTCTGGCATACTCAGGGTTCCGGTAAATCGCTTTCGATGGTGTTTTATACCGGGAAAATTGTGCTGGCGCTGGATAATCCGACAGTTGTTGTGATTACTGACCGTAACGATTTGGATGATCAGCTATTCGGTACGTTCTCTTCCGCGACCCAGCTACTTCGTCAGACACCAAAACAGGCCGACAACCGGGAAGAACTCAAAGAATATTTGCGCGTAGCCTCTGGTGGTGTGGTGTTTACCACTATTCAAAAATTCCAGCCTGATGATGGCAGCAATATCTATGAGTTGTTGTCAGACAGAACCAATATTGTCGTTATCGCTGATGAAGCCCACCGTTCACAATACGGTTTCAGCGCCAAAGAAGTTGACGTGAAAGACAGTGAAGGCAACGTTACAGGTAAGCGCACTGTTTATGGCTTTGCCAAATATATGCGTGATGCCTTACCTAATGCGACCTATCTTGGCTTTACCGGAACCCCCATAGAAAAAACGGACGTAAACACACCTGCTGTTTTTGGTAACTACGTTGATATCTACGATATCTCACAGGCCGTAGAAGACGGTGCAACCGTGCGTATCTTCTATGAAAGCCGTCTTGCCAAAATTGCCATCAGTGACGAAGGTCGCCAGCTAATTGAAGACTTCGACGATGAGTTTAACGAAGACGAGCTGACGCTTACCCAGAAAGAACGGTCTAAATGGGCCAGAATCGAAGGTTTGATTGGCAGTTCAAAACGTATTAAAGCTATTGCGGCGGATATGGTTCAGCACTTTGAACAGCGCTTAAAATCTAATGCCGATCATGGCAAGGGCATGATTGTCACCATGTCCCGTCGTATTGCTGCTGAACTTTATAAAGAAATCATAGAGTTAAAACCTGAATGGCACAGCGATAATCTAAATGATGGCGTGATTAAAGTCGTCATGACCTCTTCTGCTGCTGACGGACCAGAAATCGCTAAACACCACACCACAAAAAAAGAACGTCAGGTTTTGGCTAATCGTATGAAGGATGACGACGACAAGCTGAAACTGGTGATAGTGCGTGATATGTGGTTAACCGGCTTCGACGCTCCCAGCATGCATACGCTGTATATCGACAAACCAATGAAAGGCCACAACCTCATGCAGGCAATTGCCCGTGTGAACCGTGTGTATAAAGATAAGATAGGCGGTCTGGTTGTTGACTATCTGGGCATTGCCTCTGATTTAAAAGAAGCCCTCTCCTTTTACTCTGATGCAGGTGGACGTGGAGATCCTGCTGAGGTTCAGGAAGAAGCTGTAACGCTCATGCAGGAAAAGCTGGAAATCCTGGAAGGCATGATGCATGGCTACGATTACAAAGCTTACTTTGCCGCAACTACTTCACAACGCCTGACAATTATTCTTGAATCAGAAAACCATATTTTAGGGCTGGATAACGGTAAAGGTAAAATGCGTTTCCTCGCTGCGGTTGCAGCCTTGTCGCAGGCATTTGCATTGGCGACACCGCACGATAAAGCAATGGAAGCGGCACCCGAAGTAGCATTCTTCCAGGCAGTAAAAGCCAGACTGAATAAATTTACTGAAAACTCAGACGGATCAGAAGAAGAACACAATGACAGTCTGGAAGTTCGGGTAAAACAGACTATCGATCAGGCTCTGGTTACCGATAAAGTTGTTGATATTTTTGACGCTGCTGGGATACAAAAACCAGATATTTCCGTTCTTTCTGAAGAATTCCTTCAGGAAATGAAGGATTACCAACACAGAAATATTGCTTTGGAAACGCTTAAAAAACTGCTTTCTGACGAGATTAAGGTTCGCTCGAATCAAAGTATCACCCAAGGCAAAAAACTGATTGATATGCTGACCTCTGCAATCAATGGCTACCAGAACAAGGTACTGACCGCAGCGGAGGTAATTGATGAGCTAATCAAGCTTGCCAAGACTATCCAGGAATCTGACAGCCTTGCCAGCCAGTTAAACCTCAGCGCTTATGAATATGCCTTCTATTCTGCTGTTGCAGATAACGACAGTGCTCGCGAGTTAATGGAAAAGGAAAAACTACGAGAACTGGCAGTCGTACTTACAGAGGCTATCCGCAACAATGTCAGTCTTGACTGGACAGTGAAAGAAGCAGCAAGAGCAAAAATTCGCGTGGTGGTAAAACGTCTGCTCAAAAAATATGGTTATCCACCCGATATGTCCTTGCTCGCCACAGAGACCATTTTGAAGCAGGCTGAACTTTTAGCTGGAGAATTAGGAAAATGATTCCCCTAAATTTTAACATACAAACTATTTTAAGTTATACAGGAGAAGCTAATGGATAGCAGGCCATATCTTAAAACAGTACTATATATACTATCACTGTGACTTTTATTTTTATCATTATTAATTATGTCCTACGATAAGGTTTTGATAAAAAATGTGTGGGACTATATTTTCACGAAAAACTTTACTCTCTCAATCTCGTCATTGAAAGTGAGAAATATCGTTTTCATAGTTAGTTTGATTTTCATCTTTATTGGTGCAATTATTTTAATAGTCCTTGCAAATAGCTTTGGTTCGGGTTGGTCTGTTGCATGCACTGTCTCGGATATCAGCAATGAAAACCATGAACATTTAGAGTTTTTAACCACTTATATAATGCCCTTAGTTTGTAGGCGAGATGCCAGCTCGCTTACTAATAAAACAAAAATAAATTTGAATACCGTACAATCTGGTGTCATTAATATCTTGAAAACAACAAAAAAGGAGATAAACAATGATATCAAGCGAAAATAATAAAAATAACCTATTCCGTGTAAAGTCTAAAAATGGTGTCCTTCGTTGCCTTAAGGCTGGCATGGATATAAATATGTGCAATAGTAAAGGTCAAACTGCTCTTTTTACCTGTAATGTACCTGAAGCTATACAGGCAATGATTGACGCTGACATTGACATTCACCACTTGGATAATGAAGGTAATAATGCATTATTCTATGCTCAAAATGTTGAAACAGTGGAACTTCTTGTCAGCAATGGTATTAATGTTAACCACCGGAATAAGTCAGGCACCCTTGCGATTCAACATATTGATGTTTCACCAGGGTTAGTAAAATATCTTATCAAAGCAGGACTAGATATCCATACCAAAGATAGCTATGGCAATTCCTTTCTTTTCATTCCATTTGAAGGATATGTATACGATGCACTCATTGAGGCTGGTTGCGACATTAATCATAAAAATTTAAGCGGGCAGACAGCATTCGATTACTGGCAGTCAGAAAACCACAGCATAGTTGGTAAATATACTCACTGGGAATCTAAAAACGATAACTACATTCGTTTTCTTATCCGTAATATTCATCTTAAAGACAGTTCAAAAATTGTATTCACGAACATTACATTTAAATCAATTGAGCTCTTGTCGTTACTTATAAAGCAAAAAAATGAATTTGAGATAAGTGATAAGTGCATTATCACACCAACAAATGCCGACGTTAAAAAATTAATTTTACAACTAAAGAAACTGACAGACATTAGTCATGTTTGGTTTTACATAAACAGTACATATCTACTGACTCAATATGTAGGAAGACTGCTAATTAAATGGTTAATATGTCATGATATAAAAGTTGATGTAGAATCACTAAAAGAACGCTACTTCTATGAAGAAATCCTCCAGGAAAAATCACAGAGAGAGCAAAAGGTTTTACGAACAACGCTTCAACCAGTTACCTGTAAAGCAATTACAAAAAAAAGATTATGAATTGAATATGCCTGAACACTCTCCCCTTGGCTTTAACCTTTAGTTAGATAGCCAAGGGGCGCTAACATCATTAATTTAATACAAAGCCCCACATTGCACCTTAGCACTTTGATAAATTTATTTTTTAAAACACCCTCATCGCCAATTCATACAATATCAATCACTACTCTCAAACCAAATCAATCAAATAAAACACAGCACTTTTTGATAAAAATAATATAACAATGAAAAACAACACCTTATATGAAATATAATAAAAATATATCTATTTAATTAAATAAATATAAAAATATATTTGCATTTTGTTTATTTAATAATATATATTTCCTTTGTTAATTAAATAAAGGAGAACTAAAATGAATAAAACAAACTATCCAAGCCTGACTAACTATCTCGCCAAAACAAAAAAGAACGCAGATCTTTATAGATTATATAATCCACAATTTTCTTTTTTCTGCAAAAGTGACACTCAGGAGCAAAGATTTTATTTCGATTATTTCTCAAGACATATGGTCTCGAGGAGAAATATTTTAACCGTATTCTCTATCTATACATTCACCTCTTATAACATGAACAAAAAAGAGACAATAAAAAATTTCATACGATTTCTCAAAACGACGAATGAAAGTACATTCCATAATGCTTTTTCATTTCGCGGTGGTAACATTTTGTATGTAAGCAACAAAAACATGTTGAAAGAGATCTCATGGTTTTCACTCGCTCGAATTTACGAAGACATTAAAAAAATAAAGGAATATAAAACCAACCATGACAACTATATCAGATTAGTCGCTTAACAGAGGAGAAAAATTATGAATAACAACGCAATAAATGCATTACTCTCTTGTAAAACTCCAAAAGACATTCAGGCTTGCATTAATGCAGGCTCCGATATTAATACACTGGATTCGTTTGGAAGAAATATACTGTTTTACTGTAAAAACCCAAGAATGATTGACACTCTGGTTAAAGCAGGAATAGATTTTAACCATGCTGACAACTATGGTCACAATGTTTTGTTTAACCAGCGAAATCCTCACATACTGAAAAAATTGATTGATTCCGGCGTAGATATACACCACAAAAATGGTCTCGGCCAAACCTGTTTATGCTCGTTAGCTGATAATATATCCTGTTGCAAAACCCTGATCAATGCTGGAATTAATGTCAACAATGTGGATAAATGCGGAAGAACAATACTTTTTTACGTAAAAAATCACTCTATCTTTGATTTGATGGTACAGGCCGGTTGCGATATAAACCACAGAGATAACCAGGGTCACGGTATTTTTGAAATTTGCTATTCATTAGGCGATTTCAAAGCCAAAATGCTCATTCGTCATATTAGTATGAAGGATAGCAGTCCAGTAATTTTCAACTACCTCAACAGCGAAAGTCTGCAGATAATGGATTTGCTTCAGAAGAAAAACCTTAACTTTACTATCTCTGATAACTGCCAGGTTTATCTAAGGAAGGTGCGAACAAGTTCCTGATATGAGATCATCATATTCATCCGGAGCGCATCCCAGAGGGACATCATGAGCCATCAACTCACCTTCGCCGATAGTGAATTCAGCACTAAGCGCCGTCAGACCCGAAAAGAGATTTTCCTCTCCCGCATGGAGCAGATTCTGCCATGGCAGAATATGACCGCTGTCATCGAGCCGTTTTATCCCAAGGCGGGCAATGGCCGACGGCCCTATCCGCTGGAGACCATGCTGCGTATTCACTGCATGCAGCATTGGTACAACCTGAGCGACGGTGCCATGGAAGATGCCCTGTACGAAATCGCCTCCATGCGCCTGTTTGCCCGATTATCCCTGGATAGCGCCCTGCCGGATCGCACCACCATCATGAATTTCCGCCACCTGCTCGAGCAGCATCAACTGGCCCGTCAATTGTTCAAGACCATCAATCGCTGGCTGGCCGAAGCAGGCGTCATGATGACCCAAGGCACTTTGGTGGATGCCACCATCATTGAGGCACCCAGCTCTACCAAGAACAAAGAGCAGCAACGCGATCCGGAGATGCATCAGACCAAGAAAGGCAATCAGTGGCACTTTGGCATGAAGGCCCACATTGGTGTCGATGCCAAGAGTGGCCTGACCCACAGCCTGGTCACCACCGCGGCCAACGAGCATGACCTCAATCAGCTGGGTAATCTGCTTCATGGAGAGGAGCAATTTGTCTCAGCCGATGCCGGCTACCAGGGAGCGCCACAGCGCGAGGAGCTGGCCGAGGTGGATGGACTGGCTGATCGCCGAGCGTCCCGGCAAGGTAAAAACCTTGAAGCAGCATCCGCGCAAGAACAAAACGGCCATCAACATCGAATACATGAAAGCCAGCATCCGTGCCAGGGTGGAGCACCCGTTTCGCATCATCAAGCGGCAGTTCGGCTTCGTGAAAGCCAGATACAAGGGGCTGCTGAAAAACGATAACCAACTGGCGATGTTATTCACCCTGGCCAACCTGTTTCGGGTGGACCAAATGATACGTCAGTGGGAGAGATCTCAGTAAAAACCGGAAATAACGCCAGAAATGGTGGAAAAAATAGCCTAAATAGGCTGATTCGATGTGTTTGCGGGAAAAAAATCGGCCCAGATCCGCGAAATTTTAATCAGCGAGTCAGCTTGGGAAGAAATGACCTGCTTATTCGCACCTTCCTTAACGCTGTTGTGATGATGGGTTATAAATTTATCAACAACATGTATAAACTTTTCCTCCTGAGATAAAACATCAATAGCACTCATAATTTTCTCCATTTTTTGTTTTTATAATTAAGTACTATCATCTTCAAAAATAAAATCAATAGTAATTTAAAAATATTTTTATAAAACAATATTTATTCTATTCTCACTTAAAACAGCTTTCACTGTGGAGATATTGAGTCCTCCAGATTGCATTACTATTTCATATTTCAATTATCTGAGTCATTTCCATATTTCAGATAAAAACCACAGGAATATTTTTGAGAGCGTGCTACGCACTGGCTTACGCCCCGACTACCGATAAATGTTAATTATTTTTACCAAACCGGTGAAAACCATAATTTTGTTTCCCTGGCAGCGCCGCTGAGTGCCCACAGCACTCACTCGCTGAAGCAGAAAGGGTTATTCCGAAGGGTCCCGGCGTGAGCCGTACTCAGCAAATGGGCAAATCATGTATCTGTGTTCGCTTTCCCGATCAACTCAGCCTCCTGATTTTTTGCGCGAAGCGTATTTGTAATGACAGTTAACCTCAGGTCTATGAACTCGTGCGCGAAGCGTATTTATACTTACAGAAAATACTGTAGTAATGTTCTGAAGCCCAATGGCGCAACACACAGTTGCGCAGGCTTCACTTAAGAAATGATATTATGTAAGAAAAACAATAATAAAAGTGTTTTCATCAGGTACACCAAGGCCTTGAGTATCGTTCTAATGCAAAACTGTGGTTTCTTATTTCTTTATCACTCTTTTATCTTGCAGAACACAATTGAAAATTAACCAATAAAATCAAATAATTAAACAAACCCTGCCGTTATTAATTTCAGAACCAAAAATCATTAATTACATAACAGGTGATGGTGAAATTTAGCACCCCTTGTTTTAAATTTGATAACCAACCATCTCCCACTAAATAAAAACCGTAAAATCTCAAAGTAAATACAATTAAATAATACTACCAACCAAGTTGACAAATAAATTAAATGTGCCATATATGTAATCACAACAATAAAAAAGGAGCCATCATGTCAATCACAAGCGTTGTATTAACTAAAGAACAAAAGTCCATTATTGCAGAAGCATTAGAGGTTATGCCCGAAGATCTGGAAGAAATAAAGATTAAAGCAAATAGCTATAAAAAAACGTCATTCAGAGACGATTTCTCAATGATATTCAAAGGCAATATGGCCACACTCGCCAGGATGGATTTGACGCCCACAGCGTTTAGAATTGTGCTTTATCTCTTCTCAGTAATTGATTATGGAAATATTATCCCTGATTTTTCACAGTCACGTATAGCCAAAGATCTTGGGCTGAATAAATCAAATGTCTCACGCGCATTCAAAGAGTTATTTGAGAGAAAAATACTTATTCGTGACGCCATAGATAACCAAGTATACCTTAATTCAAACTTGTGTGTTAAAGGAATCCCTCGTCGTTTCAATGAAGATCTGATGGATAAATTTAGAAAGTCCAGACTGGAGACAGAAGACTTTGCCAATTCGTTTAACTTTTATCGTGCAGGGAGTAAAACAAAGCCGGTTAGAAATCCCAAAAGAAGATATCCTACAGACGGCATTCCATTTGATTAAAATAATAAATAATGCTGTTGAACAATTTATACTTCCGCAAATGACTATTTCCCAATATAAATTTAATTTTATATTGGGAATGAAATTAATCATAAAATATCATTAAGTATATGACGTTCTTGTTCAATTTCACATGATTTAACCATCCCACTTAGTACACTAACAAAAACGTCATTCCATTTCTGGCGCTCTCTCGAAGCATGCCAGTTCTCAAACAACACTTTCTCAAGAGAGATCCAAATAACTTCTGCGCGAGAGGTATTTAATAGCTCCTTGAATACTTCGTCAGATACAGTAAGGGCATGAGAATAAATTTTATTATCAATAGTCCAGAAAGGCTCTGGCTTGGTAAAATCAGCCAAAGAAGCAAAAGCCAACCCACGGACCTGTGCTGCTTCCATTGTGCTGTTCACTTTATGATTATCCCGCCAGGTTTTTAAATCACCCAACAGATAATTTACGCGTTGATTTCTTGCTTTGCTATCTTCAGCCTGGTATTGGATATAAGCAGGGCCATTACCAGTCTGGCGATAACGAGCCAATGTTTTGACACTTACACCAAGGTAAAGGGCCGAAACTTCAGCACTCAGGGTTGCATCATCTGGCATACTACCAAATAGCCGCCATACTTCAGCATATTCCCTTAAAGTATCGATTGCACTCATTCCCTGTCCCCCTAATTTGTTGGCAATGGTTGATATTTCGCCGAAGCCAAAAGTGTATTATACAACTCAGGTACTGTCATCAGCATATGAAGCTCAATCCGTTGAAGTGCCTCAAAAACTCGCTCGTTATCAGGCTCAGCATATCTTTCAGTAGGGTCCGTGGTATTACGGTGGTTAAGCAATCTTTTCACCACTGCATACGAAGTTAGTTCTTCTGCAACACGGCCAAAAGTTCTTCGCAGATCGTGCATTCCCAGCTTCATTATTCCAGCTTCCTGACAGATATACTCGCGCAAGCTTTTACTGTCAGAATAATGTCCAACCTTGCTTCGTGATGAACGAGCCGGAAAAACCCATTTGCGTTTATCTGCCCGTATTTCGGTATCGTTGACGATATCTCGTCGGTCTTCCAGAATTCGCTTTGTAGCATCACAGATTGGAAGCTCATGGTCGTTACGATTTTTCGTGTCGTAAAAGCGAATAACCCGGTTTTCGAGATCGACATAGCTTGTCGTTCTGACTTCCTCTTCTGTCAGGGCCTCTCGCCAGCACAGTGTTGCTGTCTCTTCTTTCCTGGCTCCTGTCAAAATGGTCAGCAACAGATAATCACAACCCAAACGATTAAAACCTCTCTTATTGTGTAATGCAGCTAGAAACCGTCCCAAAGTATCTTTGGGGGACAATGGATTTCGTACGCCCTTGGCACGATAGCTATCTTCCAGCTCAGATCGTGTTCTGAACTTCTTCTGTACCTTTAAAATTGAAAAAGGATTATAGGACAACGAAGGTTGTCGTTGCTGGGTCTGAGCATTCCCAGCTTCAATCTCGATTGCGTGTTTTACAGCAACATTGGCCCACCTAAAAGTCTGTTCTGCTGCTGTTCTGGCTCTTGAAGCAATCTCGTCAAACTTTCGAAGGATTTCATTACCAGTAAGATCCTTGATTCGAAGGTTTTGCCATTCTTTCAACCGATTCTCAGCTTTGTCTAACACATTAAGAGTGTTTGGTTTAGCAGGTTTGGTTCTGCCAAGTAAGTGACTCCTGTATTGGGCAAAAGCTTCACTCACGGTCAATTCAGCCAGATCGAGTTCCCTTTTAATCTTGTTGGGATTTCTCTTTGTTGCAATCATTGTCTGAACCAACTGCCGAGCTGCCTCACGGGCTTGATCGATACTCGGAAAATCGGACACATTCCCAACCTTTACTTTCAAGACAGAGCTTGGCTTCTTACCCTCACTGACATTACGATCTGAAGAGGCTACTCTTCGCTGGATTACATAGGTTTTTTTCGTCAAACTGACCTTCACACCGAAGCCAACGGGTGAATCTCGATGATCGTCAAAAACTATGTAAGGTTTTTGGTCAGGGTTGGCTTCGAAAACGACTTTTCCAGAGCTACTGAGCTCAGGCTTAACATTAATACTTAACTTGTTGATAATAAAAGCCTGATTGAGAGTTGTTTTCAAAGTATCACCACCATTTGTAACCCAAAGAAGGAGTACAACCAATCTATCACGCTTTGGGCTACAAGTGAGCTACAAATTTATGGGTTTATGTGGGTTTAAAGGGGTTTTACCTGGGGCCATATGAGCACTTGAAAGAATTAAAAAATGAGTAAAATCAATATGAATGAAGACATTGATAAGGACTCCTCTATCCATACCCCCATGATGCAGCAGTATCTGAAGCTGAAGGCACAGCATCCGGAAATCCTGCTGTTTTACCGCATGGGCGATTTTTACGAGCTGTTTTATGACGATGCTAAGCGTGCATCGCAGTTGCTCGACATCTCTCTGACCAAACGTGGCGCCTCGGCAGGTGAGCCAATCCCAATGGCAGGTATCCCGCATCACGCGGTAGAAAACTACCTGGCCAAACTGGTGAATCAGGGCGAGTCCGTCGCTATCTGCGAACAGATCGGCGACCCGGCGACCTCTAAAGGTCCGGTTGAGCGCAAAGTTGTACGCATCGTCACGCCAGGTACCATCAGTGATGAAGCCCTGCTGCAGGAGCGTCAGGATAACCTGCTGGCGGCACTCTGGCAGGACAGCAAAGGGTTTGGCTACGCGACGCTCGACATCAGCTCCGGACGTTTTCGTCTGAGTGAACCGGCTGACCGTGAAACGATGGCTGCCGAATTGCAGCGCACCAACCCGGCAGAATTACTCTATGCCGAGGATTTCGCCGAAATGGCGCTTATCGAAGGCCGTCGTGGATTGCGCCGCCGTCCGCTTTGGGAGTTCGAAATTGATACCGCGCGTCAGCAACTGAATCTCCAGTTCGGCACCCGCGATCTGATTGGCTTTGGCGTCGAAAACGCCCCGCGCGGACTGTGCGCAGCAGGTTGTCTTCTGCAGTACGTGAAAGACACCCAGCGCACCGCCCTGCCGCATATCCGCTCTATCACGATGGAGCGCCAGCAGGACAGCATCATCATGGATGCCGCTACGCGCCGTAACCTGGAGATCACCCAGAACCTGGCGGGTGGCGTCGAGAATACGCTCGCCTCGGTCCTCGACAGTACGGTGACGCCGATGGGCAGCCGTATGCTTAAACGTTGGCTGCATATGCCGATTCGGGATACCGATACGCTGGTTTGCCGTCAGCAGACGATTGCTGCGTTGCAGGATCGTTATACCGAGCTGCAGCCGGTCCTGCGCCAAGTAGGCGATCTGGAACGTATCCTGGCCCGTCTGGCTCTGCGGACAGCGCGCCCACGCGATCTTGCGCGGATGCGTCATGCTTTTCAGCAGCTGCCGGAACTGCGTACTCAGTTAAGCGACGTAGACAGCGCCCCCGTTCAGAAACTCCGCGAAACCATGGGCGAATTTACCGAGCTTCGCGAACTGCTGGAGCGCGCTATTATCGATGCGCCTCCGGTTCTGGTGCGTGATGGTGGCGTGATTGCCCCAGGCTACAACGAGGAGCTGGACGAATGGCGCGCGCTGGCCGACGGCGCAACAGACTACCTTGATAAGCTGGAAATCCGTGAGCGCGAGCGACTTGGGCTCGACACCCTGAAAGTGGGCTATAACGCAGTACATGGTTATTACATTCAGATTAGCCGCGGGCAGAGCCACCTGGCACCGATTCACTACGTGCGTCGTCAGACGTTGAAAAATGCTGAACGCTACATTATTCCTGAGCTGAAAGAGTACGAGGACAAAGTTCTCACCTCGAAAGGCAAAGCGCTGGCTCTGGAAAAACAGCTGTATGACGAGCTGTTTGACATGCTGATTCCGCACCTGGCCGACCTGCAACTGAGCGCCAGCGCGCTGGCGGAACTGGACGTGCTGGTGAATCTGGCGGAACGCGCTGAAACGCTGAACTATACCTGCCCGACTTTTACCGACAAACCCGGCATTCGCATTACCGAAGGTCGTCACCCGGTGGTAGAGCAGGTGCTGAACGAACCGTTCATCGCTAACCCCCTGAACCTGTCACCGCAGAGAAGGATGCTGATCATTACCGGCCCGAACATGGGCGGTAAGAGTACCTACATGCGCCAGACAGCGCTGATCGCGCTGCTCGCTTACATCGGCAGCTACGTCCCGGCGCAAAACGTGGAGATTGGCCCCATCGACCGCATCTTTACCCGCGTGGGCGCAGCGGACGATCTGGCTAGCGGCCGCTCAACCTTCATGGTTGAAATGACCGAAACGGCTAACATTCTGCATAACGCGACGGAACACAGCCTGGTGCTGATGGACGAAGTCGGACGCGGAACATCAACCTATGATGGTCTGTCACTGGCATGGGCCTGTGCTGAAAGTCTGGCGAATAAGATCAAGGCAATGACCCTGTTCGCAACCCACTATTTCGAGCTGACACAGTTGCCGGAGAAAATGGAAGGGGTTGCTAATGTCCACCTTGATGCGCTGGAACACGGCGACACTATCGCCTTTATGCACACGGTGCAGGATGGCGCGGCGAGCAAGAGCTATGGCCTGGCCGTCGCAGCGCTGGCGGGTGTTCCTAAAGAGGTGATTAAACGCGCGCGTCAGAAACTGCGTGAGCTGGAAAGCCTCTCACCGAATGCGGCTGCAACGCAGATTGATGGCACACAGATGTCGCTGTTAGCACCAGCGGAAGAGACGTCGCCAGCAGTAGAAGCCCTGGAAAACCTCGACCCGGATTCCCTGACGCCGCGTCAGGCGCTGGAGTGGATTTATCGGCTGAAGAGTTTAGTGTAGTTTTTTGCCGGGTGGCGGCTTCGCCTTACCCGGCCTACACAACCCGTAAGCCCGGTAAGCGCAGCGCCACCGGGCTTTTTTTTACAGCAACGGCGGAATGGTCGGCACCTGTGGTGCCTCGTCAATATCCTTCTGCGTCATGCGAAATGCTTCTGGATAGTGATCCCGACTGGTACGGCGCAGCGGTTCAGTATCACGCCAGGTATACAGGCAATGCTGGCACTGATACACAGTCCAGACCCCTTTCACGGGAGATGTCGCCATTACTTCAATGTGTTCATCGGCACAACGTGGACAAATCATCTTTTCCTCCTTATTGACGTGCAGCCAGCATCGCGGTCAGTTTTTCCGCCCAGGCTTTAGTTTCAGGTAAATCCTGTACCGGCTGGCTGTAGTGGCCACGGGTGTCCGGTGCAACTGGCGTCGTAGCATCAATAATCAGCTTGTCGGTAATACCCGCCGGGCTCGAACCAGGGTCAAGTTCAAGCACTGACATGTTCGGCAACTGCACCAGATCACCGGCCGGGTTCACTTTCGATGACAGCGCCCACATCACCTGTGGCAGGTTGAACGGATCGACATCCTCATCCACCATAATGACCATTTTCACGTAGCCCAGACCGTGCGGCGTGGTCATGGCACGTAAACCAACCGCACGAGCAAAACCGCCGTAGCGTTTTTTAGTAGAGATAATCGCCAACAGACCGTGGGTGTACATCGCGTTCACCGCCTGCACTTCCGGGAATTCCGCTTTTAGCTGCTGGTAGAGCGGCACGCAGGTGGCTGGCCCCATCAGATAGTCAATCTCGGTCCACGGCATGCCGAGGTAGAGGGATTCGAAAATCGGTTTGGTGCGGTATGAAACTTTATCAATACGCACCACTGTCATGTTACGGCCACCGGAATAGTGTCCGGTAAACTCACCAAACGGCCCTTCTATCTCACGCTTGCGGCCTTCGATCACCCCTTCGAGGATCACTTCTGACCCCCACGGCACGTCGAAACCGGTCAGCGGTGCGGTAGCAATGGGATACGGGCTTTCACGCAGCGCGCCGGCCATTTCATACTCGGACTGATCGTATTTCAGCGGCGTGGCGCCCATCAGGGTGATGATCGGGTCGTTGCCCAGCGTAATCGCAATTGGCAGATCTTCCCCGCGCTCTTCCGCTTTGTGCAGATGCAGAGCAATGTCGTGCATCGGTACCGGCTGCAGGCCCAGCTTGCGCTTGCCCTTCACTTCCATGCGGTAAATACCGACGTTTTGCTTGCCAAAATGATCGGGGTCCAGCGGATCGCGCGAGACAACGCAGGCTTTATCAAGATAAAAACCACCGTCACCGTCGTTCAGGCGAAACAGCGGCAGAATGTCGAACAGGTTAATGTCTTCACCGTCCACCGTATTCTGCGCCCAGGCCGGGTTAGCGCGGCGCTCCGGTGTGACGGGGAATTTATCCCAGCGGCGGATAAACTCGTCGATCTGTTTTTTGACCGGGGTGTTCGCAGGCAGCCCCATCGAAATGGCGTGATTCTGCCAGGAGCCAATCGTATTCATCACGACACGGGCATCGGTAAACCCGCGAATCTTGTCGAACCACAGCGCGGGGGCACCGTCGCCAATACGTCCCGTTGCGTTGGCTGCCGCAGCCAGATCCGGCTCGGCGTTTACCTCTTCCTCAATTTTCAGCAGTTGCCCTTGCTCATCGAGCGCCTGCAGGAAGCTTCTCAAATCATCAAATGCCATCTTTATTCTCCTGTGAAAAATGTTTCGCCTCCTGCAACCCGTTCCAGCGGCGTGCCTTTTTATGCTCCAGACCAAACTGGTCAAGCGCGCGGGTCACAATATGCTGGGTAATGTCATCGGCGGTTTGCGGGTGGTTGTAATACGCAGGCATGGGCGGCACCATCGCCACGCCCATGCGGGAAAGCGCAAGCATATTCTCCAGATGAACGGTGCTGAGCGGCGTTTCACGGGGAACCAGCACCAGCTTACGCCCCTCTTTCAGCACCACATCCGCCGCGCGTCCCACCAGCCCTTCGGCGTAGCCTGCGCGGATCCCCGCCAGCGTTTTCATGCTGCAGGGAATGACGATCATGCCGTCGGTGCGAAATGAGCCGGATGAGATGGTGGCGGCCTGGTCAGCCGGACTGTGGACAACGTCAGCCAGAGCAGCAACGTCCTGCGCGGTGTAAGGCGTTTCCAGCTCAATGGTGGTTTTTGCCCACTTCGACATAACCAGGTGGGTCTCCACCTCCGGAATCTCCCGCAAGGCCTGGAGTAGCGCCACGCCCAGCGGAGCGCCTGTCGCCCCTGTCATTCCCACGATCAATCTCATTCAGCACCTCAATTGTTTTGTTCGTACACGAACATTAAAACTAAACTACTCCCGAACCATTTTCCTGACAAGATCGTTCGTACACGATCACACGAATCGCTAAAAAATGCCGCGTTAAAATCCGGAGCAATAGCGGCTATCATAGTGGGAGATTTTTTCCGTCGGAGTGTTCATGGAACTAAGAAAAGAGGCGTTCCACCTGTTACGTCAGCTTTTTCAACAGCATACCGCGCAGTGGCAGCACGCCTTGCCGGAACTGACCAAGCCGCAGTATGCGGTCATGCGCTCAATTGCCGAGCATCCTGGCATTGAACAGGTGGCATTGACCGAAGTCGCGGTTAGCACAAAAGCGACGCTGGCAGAAATGCTAAGCCGCATGGAGGCGCGCGGGCTGGTCAAACGTGAACTCGATCCTGCGGATAAGCGCCGCCGGTTTGTCTTCCTGACGCCAGAAGGAGAAGCCCTGCTTGCAGGCTGTAAACCGGTTGGCAATGAGGTGGATGAGGCGTTTTTAGGACGTCTAAACAAGGCCGAGCGGGAGCAGTTCTCTGCGCTCATCAAAAAGATGATGCACGATTAATTCACGCTGGTGCGCATAAAATCGATAAAGCTGCGCACTTTTGCGGGTACATGCCGGGCATCAGGATAAACCGCGTAGATGCCCTGCCTCGCAAAGGTGTATCCCGGTAAAACCGACACCAGATTTCGCGCATCCAGTGCCTCACGCACCAGCCATTCCGGTAGTAACGCCACACCACTTCCTGCAAGAGCAAAGGCCATTAGCGCCTGCGCACTGTCCGCAAACAAACGCGGTGCTTTTTTAATCTCCAGCGTCTCTGATGCACCGCTGGCATCTTTTACCTGCCAGTGCAACGGCGAGGCCAGACGCTCGTGAACGAGCCAGTCAGCTTGTGCCAGATGTTCCAGCGATTCAATTGGATTTTTCGCCAGCCACTCGGGCGTCGCGACGGGCAGGATGGAGAAGTGCGAGATCGCAGCTGCGTGATAGCGCGAGTCGGCGAGCGTCCCCAGCCGGATGGCGACATCAAAGCGCTCTGAAATTAGGTCGGCATGCAGCGACGACGAAACATGTCTTACGCGAAGATCAGGATGCTGCTGGCTAAACCTGGCCAGCAAAGGAACCACGACCCTTGAGCCATACTCCGGTGTGGTCGTGATCCGCAATTCCCCCGTGAGCCCCCCATGATTCGCGCGTACATCGTCCTGCAATTGCTCTGCATCCTTCAGAAGCGCGACGCTGCGTTGATGAAAAAGCGCACCTGCCTCGGTTAAGGTCAGACGTCGGGTGGAACGCAGCAACAGGGTGACGCCCAGCTCAGCTTCGAGCTGGCGGATATTGAAGCTAACCACGGCTTTTGTCAGCCCCATAGCGTCGGCTGCCGCAGTGAAACTGCCGGTATCAGCTACCGCTACAAACATCGCCGTCCGCTGTAAATTAATCATCGTCACTCTTTTTACTGTCAAAATGTGTTTGACAGTATATCTCGCTTTGTCGCATTTATCCGTACCTCCCGGGCCGCTACGATACGCCACCTCACGGGAGGAACCACCATGACGTATCGCAGCAAAGTCGCCGTTGTTTATCTACTGGGCTTTTTTCTTGATTTGATCAACATGTTTATTGCCAGTGTCGCCTTTCCGGCAATAGCGCACACGTTTAACGCTACGCCTTCAACGCTAGCCTGGGTCAGTAACGGGTATATTGCCGGGTTGACGCTGGTGATCCCTTTTAGCACCGTGCTGACACGCCGCATCGGGCCAAAGCGCGTCATCCTGCTCTCGCTTTTACTGTTCAGCGCAACCTCTGTTGCCGCAGGCTTGTCTTCCTCACTGGGAAGCCTGATTGCCTGGCGAGTACTGCAGGGAGTGGGAGGAGGCTTATTGATCCCCGTCGGACAAGCACTGACCTGGCAACAGTATAAGCCCCACGAGCGTGCCAGACTTTCTTCAGCGGTCATGCTGGTGGCGTTGCTTGCTCCCGCTTGCTCGCCTGCAATCGGGGGAGTTCTGGTGCAGATGCTAAGCTGGCGGTGGATATTTTTTGCCACCCTTCCCGTTGCGGTGGTGACGTTTATGTTGGCCTCCCTGTGGCTGAAACACGAAATGCCACCGATGAAAGCGACCAGGCTGTTAAATCTGCCTTTGCTGATGAACCCACTTCTGCGTTTTTCCATGCTGGTCTATTTATGTGTACCCGGCATGTTTATTGGGGTGAACGTAACGGGTATGTTTTATCTTCAGAACGAAGCGAACATGACGCCTGCCGAAACGGGAATGCTCATGCTGCCATGGTCTCTGGCATCATTCATGGCGATCACAGCGACGGACCGCTACTTTAACCGCATCGGTCCTCGGCCACTTATTGTCACGGGTTGCCTGCTGCAGGCGCTGGGCATTTTGCTGTTGCTCAGCGTCAACTCTGCCACAACAGCGCTGTTACCGACCGTTGCGTTTGTATTGATGGGAGCAGGAGGCAGTCTTTGCAGCAGCACGGCTCAGAGTAGTGCTTTTTTGACGACGCGCCGGGAAGAGATGCCGGATGCCAGCGCCCTGTGGAATCTTAATCGCCAGTTGAGCTTTTTTGCCGGAGCCCTGCTACTGGCACAGATGCTGAACCTGGCCCAGGTATATCTGACACCTCTCGCCGCGTGGCACGGGATGTTTATTTTTGCCGCAGGCATCACCTTATTGCCTGTACTGTATGCTTTTCGTCTTAACAATAAGCAGGTGCTAACACAACTGCGACAGGAGAATTCATGACGCTTTTCGAACAAGAGATTATCGACCTCCACATTGCGCTCGAAAGCTGGTTAGGTAATGGCGAAGGTGATATTGACGCACTGCTCGCCCGTTTCCGGCCTGATTTTTTGATGGTCCCGCCTGGGGGGACCCATATCGACTATGACGGTCTTGTCAGCTTTCTGGAAAAACAGCGCGGAAGCCGTCCCGGACTGAAGATCGTCGTCGATGAATTAACAACTCGACAGACATGGAGCCACGGAGCGGTGCTTCACTACCGGGAGACGCAAACTCGTCCCGATCACCCGGTCAACGTGCGCTGGTCAACCGCCCTGCTTAATCTGGAAGGTGATTTGATCGCGTGGCGTTTGCTGCACGAAACAGCACAGCCGTAGAAAAAAAGAAAAAGGCCCGTCTCACGACGGGCCTTTTTTTGACGAAAGGTTGCTTATTCGCGGAACAGCGCTTCGATATTCAGACCTTGCCCCTGCAGGATTTCACGCAGGCGGCGCAGACCTTCAACCTGAATCTGACGAACACGTTCACGGGTCAGGCCAATTTCGCGGCCGACGTCTTCCAGTGTTGCAGCTTCATACCCCAGTAAACCGAAACGACGCGCCAGCACTTCACGCTGTTTGGCGTTCAGTTCGAACAGCCATTTGACGATGCTCTGTTTCATGTCATCGTCCTGCGTGGTGTCTTCCGGACCGTTGTCTTTTTCATCGGCCAGGATGTCCAGCAGCGCTTTTTCGGAGTCGCCACCCAGCGGGGTGTCAACCGAGGTAATGCGCTCGTTGAGACGCAGCATACGGCTTACGTCATCAACCGGTTTGTCGAGTTGTTCGGCAATTTCTTCTGCGCTTGGCTCGTGGTCCAGTTTATGGGACAACTCGCGCGCGGTGCGCAGATAAACGTTCAACTCTTTGACGATGTGAATCGGCAGGCGGATCGTACGGGTCTGGTTCATAATAGCCCGTTCGATGGTCTGACGAATCCACCAGGTCGCGTAGGTTGAGAAACGGAACCCGCGTTCCGGGTCAAACTTCTCAACTGCGCGGATGAGGCCTAAGTTGCCCTCTTCAATCAGATCCAGCAGAGCCAGACCACGATTGCCGTAACGACGGGCAATTTTCACGACCAGGCGCAAGTTACTTTCAATCATGCGACGGCGCGAGGCAACATCACCACGCAAAGCACGACGTGCGAAATAGACTTCTTCTTCGGCCGTTAACAGTGGGGAGTAACCAATCTCCCCAAGGTAAAGCTGAGTCGCGTCCAGTACACGCTGTGTGGCACCCTGCGATAACAGCTCTTCTTCAGCCAAATCGTTATCACTGGGTTCCTCTTCTACTAAGGCTTTTTCGTCAAAAGCCTCTACTCCGTTCTCATCAAATTCCGCGTCTTCATTTAAATCATGAACTTTCAGCGTATTCTGACTCATAAGGTGGCTCCTACCCGTGATCCCTGAACGAGACACCCTGGCTGGCATGCCCCGTCAAATTATCGCTGCGGCAAGTACTGCAGCGGGTTTACGGATTTCCCCTTGTAACGAATTTCAAAATGCAAGCGTGTAGAACTGGTTCCGGTGCTACCCATAGTAGCGATTTTTTGCCCCGCCTTAACTTCTTGTTGTTCCCGGACCAGCATTGTGTCGTTATGGGCGTAGGCACTCAGGTAATCATCGTTATGTTTGATGATAATAAGATTACCGTAACCGCGCAGAGCGTTACCGGCATATACAACACGTCCATCTGCGGTCGCGATGATAGCCTGTCCCTTACTCCCTGCGATATCGATCCCTTTATTTCCACCTTCGGAGGAAGAGAAGTTTTCGATAACCTTGCCGTCAGTTGGCCAGCGCCATGTAGAAATTGGCGAACTGGACGTCATACTGCTGGCAGTCGGTTCAGTAGAGCTAACCACAGGTGCCGTCACGGGTGCTGTGACAACAGTCGCAGTCCCTTTATTATTCGGCAACATTTTGTTAGCAGTCTGATCACCTGAATCCTCAGAATACGTAATTACAGGTTGTGAAGCAACCACTGTGGTGGATTTTTGTGCAGGCTTAACGCTGTTATTTTGTGCAGTCACATCGGCCGCAGAAACGGTGTTACCTGGCGTAAGTGGCTTGCCTGTGGCGTTGCCAACCTGAAGCGTTTGGCCCACTTCCAGTCCATACGGCGCCTGAACGTTGTTACGCTGGGCGAGGTCACGGAAATCGTTCCCGGTAATCCACGCAATGTAGAACAGCGTATCCCCGCGTTTCACGGTATAGGTACTGCCGCCGGTATAGCTGCCTTTAGGAATGTTCCCATACTGACGGTTATAAACTATGCGGCCATTTTGGGTCTGGACAGGTTGTTCAACTGGCTGAACCTGCATTGGCTGTGTAACAGGATGTTGCACAGGCTGAATTTGTGGTGTTTGCTGCGGCGCAGCAGTACCCATTTTAGGTGGCGGCGTGATCAACATTCCGCTGGACGTGCTACCGGAGCCGCTGTTTCCGCCGACGGAACTGACGGGCGCAGGCGCGTTGTTAGAACTTGTACAGCCTGCCAGCCAAAGCGAAACCAGTGATAATGCCGCAACACGGCTGATGGTGAATTTAGGGCTTCCCGCGCTCATTTATCCCCCAGGAATGTGTTAACTACCAGTGACTTAAAATTTACCGTGAAGGCACGACTCTTTCGCGCCACACCATACGCTGAATTTGCCTTAATAACCCTGGATAATTCCGAGTCTCAGGCCAACTCCCCCTTTACCAGAGGCACAAAGCGCACGGCTTCCACGGTGTCGATAATAAACTCGCCGCCACGTCGACGAACGCGCTTCAAAAGCTGCTGCTCGTCCCCGACAGGCAAAACAAGAATGCCCCCCTCATCCAGCTGCGACAACAGGGCTGCAGGAATTTCAGGCGGGGCCGCCGTCACGATGATAGCGTCAAACGGGGCGCGAGCCTTCCAACCCTGCCATCCATCACCGTGTCGTGTCGAAACATTATGTAAATCAAGTTGTTTCAGGCGACGACGCGCCTGCCACTGCAAACCTTTAATACGCTCAACGGAGCACACATGATGAACCAGATGCGCCAGGATGGCGGTCTGATACCCCGATCCGGTGCCAATTTCCAGTACACGGGAGTCGGGAGTCAGCTCCAAAAGCTCCGTCATGCGCGCCACCATGTAGGGCTGCGAAATCGTCTGGCCCTGCCCAATAGGCAGCGCCACGTTTTCCCACGCTTTGTGTTCAAACGCCTCGTCTACAAATTTCTCACGCGGAACCTGAGCGAGCGCTTCAAGCACGTGCTCGTCGCGGATCCCCTGCGCGCGTAGTTGTTCCAGAAGAGTTTGTACACGTTTGTTTACCATTGCGCGTTCACTCCTGCGCGATCCAGCCAGCCCGACACCACATCATGCGCGCTATACGCGGTTAAATCTACGTGCAGCGGTGTAACCGAAACATAGCCTTCATCCACGGCGGCAAAGTCGGTATCAGGACCCGCATCGCACTTATCGCCGGGAGGACCGATCCAGTAAAGCGTATTCCCACGTGGATCCTGCTGCGGGATCACCTGTTCGGCCGGATGTCGGCTTCCGCATCGCGTAACGCGAATGCCTTTAATTTCATTCAGCGGGAGATCCGGCACGTTGATATTGAGGATGCGCCCGGTACGCAGCGGCTCACGGCTGAGCGCGCGCAGGATCGAGCAGGTCACCACGGCTGCGGTGTCGTAATGCGTGTGACCGTTTAACGAGACCGCCAGGGCAGGGAACCCCAGATGTCGTCCTTCCATTGCGGCTGCCACGGTACCGGAGTAAATCACGTCATCGCCGAGATTTGGCCCGGCGTTAATACCCGAGACGACGATATCCGGGCGCGGTCGCATTAACGCGTTCACGCCCAGAAATACGCAGTCTGTCGGCGTGCCCATCTGCACGGCAATATCGCCATTTTCAAAGGTAAAAGTGCGAAGCGACGACTCCAGCGTCAGTGAGTTAGACGCTCCACTGCGGTTACGATCGGGGGCCACGACCTGCACATCCGCAAATTCGCGAAGGTGTTTCGCCAGGGTCTGAATGCCCGGCGCGTGGATCCCGTCATCGTTACTCAGCAATATTCGCATAATCACCCGATGTGTTGATAAGTTCCCTGACAACACTGGTGGCAAAGCTACCTGCCGGCAGCCAGAAGCGTAACTCGACGGTTACGTCATCCCACCAGTTCCAGCTTAACTGCTGCGGATAGAGCAGCATCGCGCGGCGTGCTGCTTCGACTTTTTCTCGCACCAGCAATGATTGTAATTCTTGTGCATTCGCAACGGCAGACTGCTCCGCAGCCAGCGCATCGCCCTGCGTCCCCCACTCGCCCGTACCGGGCAACGCGGCGGTAATCATCAGCGTTTTGGCATCCACGCGCGACTGAACATCGGCCATTTCTTCGGCCGTTGCCACAAACCAGCTTCCGCGTCCCGCTAATTGTAGCGCATCGCCAACAACAACTTGATTCGCGTCCGGTTTTTTCAGCCTTTCGCTCACAATCTGATTAAACAACGCACTACGCGCCGCAGACAACCAAAAACTGCGTTTATTCCTGTCACGGACGGGCGCATCACTTTGTGCCCAGCGCAGCGCACCCTGCAGGTTGCTGCCGCCAATACCAAAGCGCTGAGCGCCAAAGTAGTTAGGCACGCCATCGGCGTTGATAGCAGCCAAACGCTTCTCGACGTCATCGCGGTTTGTGATTTCGCGTAGCACCAGCGTAAAATCGTTACCTTTCAAGGCGCCCAGACGCAATTTGCGTTTATGGCGGGCGTACTCCAGTACCTTACAGCCTTCAAGCTCAAATTTGCTTAAATCAGGCATCGTATTGCCGGGAACGCGTGCGCATAGCCACTGTTCAGTGACGGCGTGTTTATCTTTCTGGCCGGCAAAACTCACTTCACGAGCATGAATTTTGAGGAATTTTGCCAGCGCATCGGCCACAAAGCGGGTATTGCAGCCATTTTTCAGAATGCGCACCAGGATATGTTCGCCTTCGCCATCGGGCGCGAACCCCAGATCCTCGACCACGAGGAAGTCTTCGGGGCTGGCTTTCAGCACCCCGTTCCCCTGCGGTTTACCGTGGAGGTATGTCAGATTGTCGAAGTCTGTCATGCGTTCGCCTTCATCAGCAACGCCACGGCTTCACAGGCAATCCCTTCGCCGCGGCCGGTAAAGCCCAGTTTCTCAGTGGTGGTTGCTTTGACATTGACGTCATCCATATGGCAACCCAGATCTTCAGCAATAAACACGCGCATCTGAGGAATGTGCGGCAACATTTTTGGTGCCTGAGCGATGATCGTCACATCGACGTTGCCCAGGGTGTAACCTTTGGCCTGAATACGACGCCAGGCTTCACGCAGCAACGCACGGCTATCCGCACCTTTGAAGGCCGGATCCGTGTCAGGAAAAAGCTTGCCAATATCACCCAGCGCAGCAGCACCGAGTAATGCATCGGTTAAAGCATGTAATGCCACGTCGCCATCAGAATGCGCCAGCAACCCTTTTTCATAAGGAATGCGTACGCCGCCAATGATAATTGGGCCTTCTCCGCCAAAGGCGTGTACATCAAAACCGTGTCCAATTCGCATTATGCCTTCTCCTGATGGGTCGAACGGGTAAGATAAAATTCCGCGAGCTGTAAATCTTCAGGGCGCGTCACTTTTATATTATCAGCGCGTCCTTCAACAAGCTCAGGGTGAAAACCGCAATACTCCAGCGCTGAGGCTTCGTCCGTAATGGTCGCACCTTCTTTAAGCGCACGCGTTAAGCAGTCATGGAGTAATTCGCGGGGGAAAAATTGTGGCGTCAACGCGTGCCATAAATCGACGCGATCAACGGTGTGAGCGATAGTCCGTTTACCCGGCTCAGCGCGTTTCATGGTGTCACGCACCGGCGCGGCGAGAATCCCGCCAACCTTGCTTGTTTCGCTCAGGGCCAGCAGGCGCGCGAGATCGTCCTGATGCAGGCATGGACGCGCGGCATCATGCACCAGCACCCATCGTGCATCCCCGGCGGCCCGAATGCCCGCCAGCACGGAATCGGCGCGCTCGGCACCGCCATCGACAACGGTAATCTGCGGATGATTTGCCAGCGGTAACTGCGCGAAGCGCGCATCGCCCGGGCTGATAGCGATGATCACACGCTTCACACGTGGATGCGCCAGCAGCGCCGCCACAGCATGTTCGAGGATCGTTTTATCGCCAATTGAGAGGTATTGCTTGGGACATTCTGTCTGCATGCGCCGGCCAAAACCTGCGGCCGGCACCACGGCGCATACGTCCGAAAAAGTTACTGCCATGTCGTAATCCTGGGCCTGATTATCGATTGTTTTGTGCTGAGCCCTGATTGCGTTTAGACGCATCCGGAACCAGACGATAAAAAGTTTCGCCCGGCTTAGTCATACTGAGTTCATTGCGTGCGCGTTCCTCAATCGCCTCTTGCCCGCCATTGAGGTCATCAATTTCAGCAAAGAGTTGATCGTTTCGCGCCTTAAGTTTGGCGTTTGTTGCCTGCTGAGCCGCAACGTCATCGCTCACCCGGCTATAGTCGTGCAGCCCGTTTTTACCGAACCACAGCGAATATTGCAGCCAGATCAGCAAAGCCAGCAACAGCAGCGTTAGTTTACCCATCCTGCCCCCTGAAAAACGGCATCATCATCCCAAAACGCCCCAGGGCACTACGCCGGGGGTACAGAGATGCCGCAACATCGCGGGCAAATGTACCACATTTTTTCCGCAGAATCGCCCTGCACAATATCGTCACACAGTTGGTTACTGTTTGAATTATGGCTGAAGTTAGCCCATGAGCCACAAAAATAACAGTCCAAACATCAGGACCACCGTCACAATCGTGACCACGGCACTGTAAAGGAGTTTGCCATTGAGTAGCGAATGCAACGCAATGCCGACGACAACCGCGACGGGCATCAGCGCCAGGAAGAATGGCCAGGTGTAGAGAAAGAAGAACAGCGTATTACCGCCGTAAATGAGAAACGGGATACCCAGCGCCAGTAACCACGAGACGAAGCCGACGATGGCCCCAGGAAATGACCAGGTCGTCTCGTCGTCGGTCGCTATCGGCTCCGACCCGGTGGTAATGATGTAGTTTTCACTGTTGCGCATAGCTAATCCTGTGACCATGACTCATCGCTCGGGTAAATAGCGCCCAAACGATACCGTCTCAGGATCTGATAATATCGTCCTGTCTGAGGAGGTCTAATAATTGGCTTACTAAATTTGTTACCAATTGTTGACCTTCCAGGTGAATTTCAGGCGATTCAGGCGCTTCGTATACTGCGTCTATTCCCGTGAAATTTCGCAGTTCACCCGCACGCGCTTTCTTGTACAGCCCTTTCGGATCGCGCGCTTCACAAATCTCCAGCGGCGTATCGACAAACACTTCGATAAAGCGATCCTGCCCAACGCGCTCACGCACCATCTGGCGCTCTGCCCGGTGCGGAGAGATGAACGCAGTAAGGACCACCAGCCCGGCATCCGCCATCAGGCTCGCCACTTCCCCTACCCGACGGATATTCTCTTTACGGTCTTCGTCGCTAAAGCCCAAATCGTTGCACAGACCATGGCGCACGTTGTCACCATCCAGCAGGTATGTGCTCACGCCTTGCTGATACAGCGCCTCTTCCAGCGCCCCCGCTACCGTGGATTTACCGGAACCCGACAGCCCGGTAAACCACAGCACAACCCCACGGTGACCGTGGAGTTGCTCACGCTGAGCGACAGTGACCGGATGAGGATGCCAGACGACGTTCTCATCATGAGCAGCCATTACTTCCCTCCCAGCAGATCGCGCGCACCCCAGTGCGGGAAGTGTTTACGCACCAGCGCATTCAGTTCCAGCTCGAAGGCGCTGAACTCAGACGCCACGGCGGCCTGTTCGTTAGGCTCGCGCACCATCCCTGCACCGACGGTGACGTTAGTCAGACGGTCGATAAAGATCAGCCCGCCCGTGACCGGGTTTTGCTGATAAGGATCCAGCACCAGTGGCTCGTCGAAGGTCAGATCGACCAGGCCGATGCCGTTCAGCGGCAGCTCGGTGACGTCACGCTGGGTTAGATTGTTGATATCTACCTGGAACTGAATACCGTCCACGCGGGCGCGGGTTTTCTTGCCCGCAATTTTAATGTCGTAGCTTTGCCCAGCGGTCAGCGGCTGTTCGGCCATCCACACCACATCCACAGACGCGCCCTGTACCGCCGCCAGCGTTTCGTGCGCATCCACCAGCAGATCGCCCCGGCTGATATCGATCTCATCTTTTAGCACCAGCGTCACCGCTTCACCGGCTCCCGCCTCGGGCAGATCACCATCGAAAGTGACGATACGGGCAATAGCTGATTCCACGCCAGATGGCAGCACTTTGACGCGCTGACCCACTTTCACGAAACCAGATGCGATAGTGCCGGAGAAACCGCGGAAATCGAGGTTCGGACGGTTAACGTACTGCACCGGGAAGCGCATCGGTTGGGTATCAACCACGCGCTGAATTTGAACGGTTTCCAGCACTTCCAGCAGCGTAGGGCCGCTGTACCACGGCATGTTCGTGCTCTGGGACGCGACGTTGTCGCCTTCCAGCGCCGAGAGCGGCACAAAACGAATGTCCAGGTTACCTGGCAGCTGTTCGGCAAAGGTCAGGTAGCTCTGGCGGATCTCGTCGAATTTTTCTTCGCTGAAATTCACCAGATCCATTTTATTGATCGCCACCACCAGGTGCTTGATCCCCAGCAGCGTGGAAATAAAGCTGTGACGACGGGTTTGATCGAGCACGCCTTTACGTGCGTCGATCAGCAGGATCGCCAGATCGCAGGTCGAGGCGCCGGTCGCCATGTTACGGGTGTACTGCTCGTGCCCCGGGGTATCGGCGATAATAAATTTGCGCTTCTCGGTGGAGAAGTAACGATACGCCACATCAATGGTGATGCCCTGCTCGCGCTCTGCCTGCAGGCCATCCACCAGCAGAGCCAGGTCGAGCTTTTCACCCTGGGTGCCGTGACGTTTGCTGTCGTTATGCAGGGAAGAGAGCTGATCTTCGTAAATCTGACGCGTGTCGTGCAGCAGACGGCCAATCAGGGTACTTTTCCCGTCATCCACGCTGCCGCAGGTCAGGAAGCGCAGCAGGCTCTTATGTTGTTGCGCGTGCAGATACGCTTCTACGCCGCCTTCTTTGGCAATTTGTTGAGCAATGGTCGTGTTCATGGCGGCTCCTTAGAAATAACCCTGACGTTTCTTCAGCTCCATGGAGCCTGCCTGGTCGCGGTCAATCACGCGCCCCTGTCGCTCACTGGTGGTCGACACCAGCATCTCTTCGATGATCTCCGGCAGCGTCTGTGCGCTGGATTCCACCGCACCGGTCAATGGCCAGCAACCGAGGGTACGGAAACGCACCATCTGTTTTTTGATCACTTCACCTGGCTGCAGGTCGATGCGATCGTCGTCGATCATCATCAGCATCCCGTCGCGCTCCAGTACCGGACGCTCAGCGGCCAGATACAGCGGAACGATCTCAATATTTTCCAGATAGATGTACTGCCAGATATCCAGCTCGGTCCAGTTGGAGAGCGGGAAGACGCGAATGCTTTCGCCTTTGTTGATCTGGCCGTTGTAGTTGTGCCACAGCTCCGGGCGCTGGTTTTTGGGGTCCCAGCGGTGGAAGCGGTCACGGAAAGAGTAGATACGCTCTTTCGCACGGGATTTTTCCTCATCACGACGCGCGCCACCGAAGGCCGCATCAAAACCGTATTTGTTCAGCGCCTGCTTCAGCCCTTCGGTTTTCATGATGTCAGTGTGCTTGGCGCTGCCGTGCACGAACGGGTTGATGCCCATCGCCACACCTTCCGGGTTTTTATGCACCAGCAGTTCGCAGCCATAGGCTTTGGCAGTACGGTCGCGGAATTCGTACATTTCGCGGAATTTCCAGCCGGTATCCACATGCAGCAACGGGAACGGCAGCGTACCCGGGTAAAACGCTTTACGCGCCAGATGCAGCATGACGCTGGAATCTTTGCCGATGGAATACATCATCACCGGGTTAGAAAACTCGGCGGCCACTTCGCGGATAATATGGATACTTTCCGCTTCGAGCTGCCGCAGGTGAGTAAGACGTTTTTGGTCCATAACCGTTCCTTAAGCCAAATTTATAACAGAAGAACCAAAGCCTTCTGTGTCGGTTGTGTGCTGAAACCAGGCGAGCGTGCTGTGCAGCTGCACCACTTCCCCCACCACGATCAGGGCGGGCATAGGGGCGTCTTTCGCCAGGGTTGCAAGATCGTCAAGGGTGCCGATAGCAACGTGCTGATCGACGCGCGTACCGCGAGAAATAACGGCAACAGGTGTCTTCGCCTCGCGACCGTGCTGAATAAGTTGTTCGCTGATGTCCGCCGCCTTCATCGTGCCCATATAGATAGCCAGCGTCTGTCGGCTCTGAGCGAGGTGGGACCAGTCAAACGGCGTGCTGTCGGCCTTGTAGTGGCCGGTCACAAAGGTGACGCTCTGGGCGTAATCGCGGTGGGTCAGCGGGATACCGGCATAAGCCGTCACGGCTGAAGCCGCCGTAATACCGGGAACCACCTGGAACGGCACCCCCGCTTCGGCTGCCGCCTGCAGCTCTTCGCCGCCGCGACCGAAAATGAACGGATCGCCCCCTTTCAGGCGCACCACGGTTTTACCCGCTTTGGCGGCGTCAACCAGCATCTGGTTGGTGTCGTGCTGCGGTACCGAGTGTTCGCCAGCCCGCTTGCCGACGCAGATTTGCTCCGCATCGCGGCGAATCAGTTCGCGTATGCCGTCAGTAACCAGATGATCGTAGAACACCACGTCCGCGTCCTGCAGCACCTGCAGGCCGCGCAGCGTCAGGAGCCCTGCATCGCCCGGCCCTGCGCCTACCAGAATGATCTCCCCGCCGGTGCTGCCGGGGTTATCCAGTTCGTCTTCAAGAATTTTCTGCGCCGCGGTCTCATTTCCGGCCTGCATCAGGCTGGCAAAGCGGCCGCGGAACACGCGTTCCCAGAAGCGACGACGTTCCGTCACGCTGGTGAGTCGGGTTTTCAGATGATTGCGCCAGTAGCTCGCTTTCTCTGCCATACGTCCGAGACTGGTTGGCAACAGCGCTTCGATTTTTTCCCGCAATACGCGCGCCAGCACCGGTGCGGTACCACCGGAGGAGATAGCGACCAGCAGCGGGGAGCGATCAACAATCGACGGGAAGATAAAGGAGCATAAAGGCTGATCGTCCACCACGTTCACCAGACGGTAACGCGCCTGAGCAGCATCTGAGATCCGTCGGTTCAGCTCGCGGTCTTCCGTTGCCGCAATCACCAGCACCACGCTGTCGATTTGTGATTCGTCGAAATCCGCCCCTGCAACGACCCGCACTTGCGCCCCTGCGCGCTGCAGAAATACGATTTTGCGATCGGCAATCTCACCTGTGCCAACAACCAGCACCGGCTTATCTTTAATCGCAGCAAATAAGGGCAGATAGTCCACAGCAGCAACTCACTAACAACGAGGAATAAAGGGACTATAGGGGGCGGCTTAGACCGAATGAAATTACGAATTGGAATGAGTAGTTACTCAATGGAATAACGCCATGAAAAAGCAAATATCAAAAAGTGCTTAACACGCGAAATTTCGGGCATTTAAGAGCAATTCAAATTGTGTATGGACGATCACAGTTTCATACTAGGCGGGTTAAAATTTTGCTCTGTTTTTTAAGGACTCACTATGTTTTCCGCAACGCGCCACCGTATTGCTGCCCTGGCGCTCGGCGTTTGCTTCATCCTTCCGGCTCAGGCAAAAAATCAACCGTACGGTGAAATCGCGAATACGCAGGCGCGACATATTGCCACCGTATTTCCTGGCCGCATGACCGGTTCCCCCGCGGAAATGCTCTCCGCAGACTATATTCGTCAGCAGTTTGCCGACATGGGTTACCAGAGCGATATCCGCACGTTTCACAGCCGCTATATCTATACCTCACGCAATAAAACCAAAAACTGGCATAACGTGACCGGTAGTACGGTTATTGCGGCTCACGAAGGTAGCGCGGATGAGCAGATCATTATTATGGCGCACCTCGATACCTACGCCCCAATGAGCGACACCGATACCGATAACAATCTCGGTGGTCTGACGCTGCAGGGTATGGATGATAACGCCGCAGGTCTGGGCGTGATGCTCGAACTGGCAGAACGAATGAAGGATATACCGACTAAATACGGGATTCGTTTCGTTGCCACCAGTGGTGAAGAAGAAGGCAAACTCGGCGCTGAGAATCTCCTGAAGCGCATGAGCGCCAAAGAGAAGAAAAATACCCTGCTGGTGATCAACCTCGATAACCTGATCGTCGGCGATAAGCTCTATTTCAACAGCGGACAAAGTACGCCGGGTACCGTGCGAAAATTGACGCGCGACCGGGCATTGGCGATTGCCCGCAGCCATGGGGTCTATGCCACCAGTAACCCAGGCGGCAATCCTGATTATCCGCGAGGAACAGGCTGCTGTAACGATGGTGAGGTGTTCGATAAAGCGGGTATTCCGGTGCTGTATGTGGAAGCAACTAACTGGGCACTGGGGAAGAAAGATGGCTATCAGCAGCGGGCTAAATCGAAAGCCTTCCCGGACGGGATTAGCTGGCATAACGTGATGCTGGATAATCAGCAACACATTGATAGCGCACTGCCGCAGCGGATTGAACACCGCAGTCGTGATGTAGTGAAGGTGATGCTGCCGCTGGTGAAGGAGCTGGCGAAAGCTAATAAGGCTTAGTGCGGCCTGATGCCCTCACCCCGACCCTCTCCCACAGGGAGAGGGAGGAAATGGGATCACCCTTCGTGCAGTCCGCACTCGCGCTTGAGGCCAAAGAATCGCGTCTCTTCTTCTGCCATTCCCGGTTCCCATTTACGCGTGGTGTGGGTATCCCCCACCGACAGGTAACCCTGATCCCACAGCGGATGGTATTTCAACCCGTGCTTTTGCAGGTACTGATACACCGTCCGGTTATCCCAGTCGATGATCGGCAGCACTTTGAACACCCCACGCTGAACCGCCAGCACGGGTAGCGTGGCGCGACTGCCGGACTGCTCGCGGCGTAGTCCTGCAAACCAGGTCTGTGCATTAAGCTCTTTCAGCGCCCGGTTCATCGGCTCAACTTTGTTGATCTCATTGTATTTCTCAATGCCCTCAACGCCCTGCTCCCAGAGTTTACCGTAGCGCGCCTCCTGCCAGGCCGCGCTTTCCGTCGCGCGGTAAACTTTCAGGTTCAGCTTGAGCTTGTCCGTAAGCTCGTCAATAAACTGGTAGGTTTCCGGGAACAGGTAGCCGGTATCGGTGAGGATCACCGGAATGTCCGGACGAATTTGATTCACCAGATGCAAACTGACCGCCGCCTGAATACCAAAGCTCGACGAAAGCACATAGTCGCCCGGCAGGTTTTCCAGCGCCCATACCACACGCCCTTCGGCGTCCAGCTTTTCCAGGTGGGCGTTGGTTTCTGCGAGCGCCAGAATGCGTTCGACTTTTGGCAGATCGTTCAGGGCGTTTAGATCGAGTACGGACATAATCACCTCGCGTTGTTACTCCCAGAAATCCCGGGCCGGGTCGAGCACCGGGCGAATGATGCCCGCACGCACCGTAAAGTCGCCGAAGCCTTCACCCGCTTCACGCTCTTTCGCCCAGCGCCCAACCAGTTCGTCGACCGAATCGAGGATCTCCGATTCAGTAATGTTTTCACGGTACATCCGTGGAATACGCGTACCGATGCGGTTGCCGCCGAGATGCAGGTTGTAACGGCCTGGCGCTTTACCGACCAGTCCCATCTCTGCCAGCATTGCGCGGCCGCAGCCGTTCGGGCAGCCGGTAATACGCATAACAATATGCTCGTCCGGAATACCGTGTTTTTCCAGAATCGCTTCTACTTTGTCAGTGAATGACGGCAGGAAACGCTCCGCTTCGGCCATTGCCAGCGGACAGGTCGGGAATGACACGCAGGCCATCGAGTTTTCGCGCTGCGGTTTCACCGCATTCATCAACCCATGATCGCGCGCCAGTTTCTCGATCTTCGCCTTCTGGTTTTCAGGCACACCAGCAATGATCAGGTTCTGGTTGGCGGTTATGCGGAACTCACCCTTGTGGACCTTCGCAATTTCCAGCAAACCGGTTTTCAGCGGACGCCCCGGATAATCCAGAATACGGCCGTTTTCGATAAACAGCGTCAGGTGCCATTTATTGTCGATGCCTTTTACCCAGCCAATGCGATCGCCGCGACCGGTGAATTCGTAAGGGCGGATCGGCTCAAATTTAATGCCGGCGCGACGTTCTACTTCTTCTTTAAACGTCTCAACGCCCACGCGCTCCAGGGTGTATTTGGTTTTCGCGTTTTTACGGTCGGTACGGTTACCCCAGTCGCGCTGAGTGGTTACCACCGCTTCCGCCACGGCCAGCGTATGCTCAAGCGGCAGGAAGCCGAACTCGCTGGCGGTACGGGCGTAGGTTTTCTTGTTGCCGTGTTCGATGGACAGGCCGCCGCCCACCAGCAGGTTAAAGCCCACCAGCTTGCCGTTTTCAGCAATCGCTACGAAGTTCATGTCGTTGGCGTGCAGATCGATATCGTTCTGCGGCGGGATCACTACCGTGGTTTTGAACTTTCGCGGCAGATAGGTCTGGCCAAGGATCGGTTCTTCGTCGGTGGTGGCGACTTTTTCCTGATCGAGCCAAATCTCCGCATAAGCGCGCGTGCGCGGCAGCAGATGCTCAGAAATCTTCTTCGCCCACTCATAGGCTTCGGCGTGCAGCTCGGACTCATACGGGTTCGAGGTGCAGAGCACGTTACGGTTCATGTCGTTGGCGGTCGCCAGCGCGTCCAGCCCAACCGAGTGCAGCATCTGGTGTACCGGCTTCACGTTCTTCTTCAGAATGCCGTGGAACTGGAAGGTCTGACGGTTAGTCAGACGGATGCTGCCATAAATCGTGTTTTCACCGGCAAACTTGTCGATCGCCTGCCACTGTTTGGTGGTGATCACCCCACCCGGCAGGCGGCAGCGCAGCAGCATCGCGTGACGCGGCTCCAGCTTCTGTTCAGCACGCTCGGCGCGGATATCGCGATCGTCCTGCTGGTACATACCGTGGAAACGGATCAGCAGGAAGTTGTCGCCTTTGAAACCGCCGGTGAGACCGTCATTCAGATCTTCAGCAATGGTGCCGCGCAGGTAGTTGCTTTCCAGCTTCATGCGCTCGGCGTCTGTCAGTTTACCTTCGACCACCAGTGGCCCTGGATGTTTTTCGCTCATTAGTAGACATCTCGCTGATAACGGCGCTCAACGCGCAGCTCACTTAAATATTCATCTGCCGTTTCGGCATCCATACCACCGAATTCGGCAATCACTTCCAGCAAAGCCTGCTCAACGTCTTTCGCCATGCGATTGGCGTCGCCGCAGACATAAATGTGGGCACCGTCATTGATCCAGCGCCACAGCTCTGCGCCCTGTTCGCGCAGTTTGTCTTGTACGTATACTTTTTCTTTCTGGTCGCGGGACCAGGCCAGATCGATGCGGGTCAGTACACCCTCTTTAACATAGCGCTGCCACTCAACCTGGTAGAGGAAATCTTCCGTAAAGTGCGGGTTGCCGAAGAAGAGCCAGTTTTTACCCGGCGCTTCATCTGCCGCGCGCTGCTGCATGAAGGCGCGGAACGGCGCAATGCCGGTGCCTGGGCCAATCATGATGACCGGGGTTTCCGGGTTCGCAGGCAGGCGGAAGTTGTCGTTGTGCTCGATAAAGACGCGCACTTCGCCCTCTTCTTCCACGCGATCCGCCAGGAAACTTGATGCCCCACCCGCGCGGGCGCGGCCTTCGATGTCGTAGCGCACCACGCCGACGGTAACATGCACTTCACTCTCCACTTCGGCCTGCGAAGAGGCGATGGAGTACAGACGCGGGGTCAGCGGACGCAGCAGGCCGATCAGCGCATCGGCATCCAGCTGAGCCGGAGAGAAACGCACCATATCGACAATTGGCGTTGACGCCGCGTAATGCTGCAGCTTCGCCTTATCACCCACGAATGGCAGCAGCGATTCGCTGCGGGTTAAGGTAGCGTAATTTTCTACAATATTCGGGGTATTCACCGTCAGTTCGAAATGCCACTGCAGCGCTTCAGAGAGCGGCTGCGTTTTGCCTTCCACAGTGACAGGCTCATCCCCTTTCAGCCAAAGCAGTTCGACCAGCTCTTTTACCAGAGCAGGATCGTTCTGATACCAGATCCCCAGCGCATCGCCCGGCTGGTAACGCAGGCCAGAGCCACCGAGATCGATTTCGATATGGCGCACGTCTTTTTCAGAATCACGGCCGGTAATTTTCTGGTTAACCGACAGGCTCGCGGCCAGCGGAGCCTCTTTAGTGTAAGGGCTGGTATGGATGTCGTTGACGGCACCCGTCGCGGTAAACGCGGCCTGTGCCTGCGTCTCTTTCGGGACGCGCGCTTTCAGCACCTCAACGATGCGGGCACGCCATTCAGCAGCGGCGGCCTGGTATTCCACGTCGGCGTCAACGCGATCCAGCAAACGCTCTGCGCCCAGTTCAGCCAGTTTGCTGTCGAAATCTTTACCGGACTGGCAGAAGAATTCATAAGAGGTATCGCCCAGGCCAAACACCGCAAAAGCCGTGCCGTCCAGTTTTGGCGCTTTTTTCGAGAACAGGAACTTATGCAGCGCCACCGCTTCTTCAGCAGGCTCACCTTCCCCCTGCGTTGAGGCGACAACCACCAGCAGTTTTTCTGACGCGATCTGTTTAAATTTATAATCCCCGGCGTTGACCAGGTTCACGTTCAGTCTGGCAGCCAGCAGGTCGTCACGCAGCGCTTCAGCCACACGGCGGGCATTGCCCGTCTGCGAGGCGGAAATCAACGTAATGGCCGGAATTTCTACGGCCGTTGCCGGAGCGGCAGCCACAGCGCCCGGTTGCTGATTGAGCATTCCCCAGAAATAACCGGAGACCCAGGCAAGCTGAGTGGACGAAAAATCAGAGGTGGCAGCCTGAAGGCGCGCCAGCTGCTCCGGGTTCAGGGGAAGCAAATTTGAAGGTGGGGCCTGTGTCGTCATGCGTCGTTATGTTCCAGTAGCCAAGCGGACTTTAAGCGAATAAATCCAAACTGAAGATAAGGTTAACGGTGAGGATACTAACAATTAAAGAAGGGATGGAAATAATAAATAACCAAATGGACTAACCTGTTTTAGTTATCATGCTTAACGATAAAACAGATTAATTAACTGATTGAAATATCACAACAAAGATAACAAAAAATGGCCACTTCCTGCAGTCCAGGCTTCAGAGCCGTTTTAGTTAATGCTAAAAATTGTGCTTTCCGGTACTATGCGGCGGTTTTTTCCGCATTACTGAGAGCGATCATGTCCACCACACTGTTTAAAGATTTCACCTTCGAAGCCGCCCACCACCTTCCTCATGTTCCTGAAGGACATAAATGTGGCCGTCTGCACGGGCACTCGTTTATGGTGCGTCTTGAGATCACCGGTGAAGTCGATCCGCATACCGGTTGGATCATGGATTTTGCCGAGCTGAAAGCGGCATTTAAGCCAACTTACGATCGTCTGGATCACTATTACCTGAATGATATTCCGGGCCTTGAAAACCCGACCAGCGAAGTGCTGGCAAAATGGATCTGGGATCAGATGAAACCGCTGGTACCGCTGCTGAGCGCAGTGATGATTAAAGAGACCTGCACCGCCGGCTGCGTCTATCGCGGCGAGTAAAAAAAGCCCGGTTAAACCGGGCTTTTTTTCAGGCTATATTCAGGTACTTGTGCGTCTGCATCGACAGACGCCAGTTACGCGCGATACAGGTTTCAATGCACAGGCGCGTCGCATCCTCTTTCTGGCTGATAGGCTGCAGGGCAATGACCCGCTGCTTTTCATCCGAGAGGGTTGCCAGCAGTTCATCCAGTGCTTCAATATCACGCACGCGACCTACCGGGTGTTTTATCTCATCTGCACGTTCCAGCGCCTGAGACAGGACATCGTATCCGCCGCGCATATTCACTTTGGGTGATACCGTCACCCACGTGGTGTGGGAACAACGCACTTCATGTGTACCGCTGGTTTCAATCTGGCAGCTGTAACCGTTCTTTTCGAGCAGCTCGGTTAGCGGCGTCAGATCGTGGATGCAGGGTTCACCCCCGGTGATCACCACATGGCGCGCCGTCCAGCCCTGACGACCAATAATGGCCAGCAGATCCTCTGAACTGCCCGCCCCCCACTTATCGCTCTCTTTGGTTTTCGCCAGAATGCTAAACAGCGACACTTCCCGATCTGCGAGCTTATCCCACGTATGTTTGGTATCACACCAGGCACAGCCAACCGGGCATCCCTGTAAACGAATGAAAATAGCGGGAACGCCGGTAAAGTAACCCTCGCCTTGCAGGGTCTGGAACATCTCGTTAATCGGGTACTGCATAGTCATCTCAGTAAAGGGGATAAACGATAATTATCGCAGATCCCCGCCAGATGGTCATGCTCGATCGGTGCTTTGCGCGCCAATCGCTGCCATAAACCGTTCAGTGATCTGCTGTGGACGGGTGATTGCCCCACCCACGACCACCATATGCGCTCCCAGTGCCAGGCATCTGGCCGCGCGCTCAGGGGTATCGACGTTGCCTTCGGCAACCACCGGAACCGTGACGGCAGCCAGCACATCCTTCAGGAATGCGCAGTCATTAACAGGTAAAGCATGACCCGCACTTTCCGCCGTATAGCCGTAAAGCGTGGTTCCAACACAATCAAAGCCCAGTTCCTGCGCGGTTTCGGCTTCTTCTACGCTGGATATATCCGCCATCAGCACTATCCCGGGGTAACGTTTACGGATGTGGCTGACCAGCGTTGACAGTGATTCACCGCCAGGACGCTCGCGCGCAGTCGCATCAAGTGCAATGATTTCCGGAGAGACGCTCATCAGCTCATCCACTTCTTTCATTGTCGCAGTGATAAACACCGCGCTACCAGGATAATCCCGTTTGATGATGCCGATAACGGGTAAAGAAACCTCCTGTTTAATGGCCGCAATATCCACCACGCTGTTGGCGCGGATGGCAGCAGCCCCGCCCTGAAACGCTGCCCGCGCCATCCGTGACATAATAAACGGGCTATGCAGAGGTTCATTTTCCAGCGCCTGACAAGAGACGACCAGTTTTCCTTTCAGGTTATCCAGTACAGTTTTCATTACGATAAGATCTCTTCAACTTCGTTTTTGATAATCGTGACGTGCGGGCCATAAATGACCTGAACACCGTTACCGCGCACAATGACGCCGCGTGCACCGGTGGCTTTCAATGCTGCTTCATTCACTTTGCTGCCGTCTTTCACCGTGACGCGAAGGCGCGTGGCGCAGCAGTCCACCTCGTCCAGATTGTCTTTTCCACCCAGCCCGGCGATTACCGCTGCAGCGCGCTCGCTTTGCGGCAGACTGACCTCATCCGCCACCGCCTCTTTTTCACGCCCCGGCGTGGCAAAATCAAAGCGGTTAATCAGGTAGCGGAAGGTGAAGTAGTAGAGGAAGAACCACGGCACGCCGACCATCGGAACGAACATCCAGTGGGTTTTAGCCTCACCCTGAAGAATGCCAAACAGCACGAAGTCGATAAAACCGCCGGAGAAGGTTTGCCCGATGGTGATATGCAGCATGTGTGCGAGCATGAACGCCAGCCCGTCAAACAGCGCATGAATGACGTAAAGCACCGGCGCAATAAACAGGAAGGAGAACTCGATAGGCTCGGTAATCCCGGTCAGGAACGAGGTTAATGCCGCAGAGAGCAGCAGCCCGGCGACGCGTTTTTTGTTCTCGGGTTTTGCCGTGTGGTACATCGCGAGACATGCACCGAGCAGGCCAAACATCATCGTAATGAAGCGCCCGGACATAAAGCGCGACGTCCCTTCGTAAAACTGACGCGTCGTAGGATCGGCCAGTTGCGCGAAGAAGATCCGCTGTGTGCCTTCGACCAGATGACCGTTGACGATCTCACTCCCGCCGAGCGCGGTAGTCCAGAAAGGAAGATAGAAGATGTGATGTAAACCGAATGGGCCGAGCATACGCAAAATGAAGCCATAGAGCATTGTGCCCAGGTAACCCGTCGCATCCACCAGCCCACCCAGACCAAAGATCAGTTTCTGGAAATGCGGCCAGACGACGGTCATGACGGCCCCGACGAGTATTGCTGCCAGCGAGCTGATAATGGGAACAAAACGTGAACCGCCAAAGAAGCCCAGAAATTGCGGAAGCGCAATTTTATTAAACCGGTGATGGAGAGCGCAGGTCACGAGACCGATCACCACGCCACCAAACACACCGGTTTCCAGGGTCTGGATCCCCAGCGTCATGCCCTGCCCCACAGCGCCAGGATTATCATGCGCCAGTTTTCCGGTGAGGATCAGCAGCGCGTTAATGGTGGCATTCATCACCAGAAAAGCGAGCAACGCCGCCAGCCCTGCCGTGCCCTTATCGCTTTTTGCCAGCCCGACAGCAACCCCAACAGCAAACAGCACCGAGAGGTTCGCAAACACAATTGAACCCGCACTGCTCATGATAGTGAAGATGGCCTGAAGCCAGCTCACATCCAAAAACGGATATGCCGCGAGGGTATTTGGATTCGATAACGCGCCACCTATCCCCAGCAGCAGACCTGCTGCTGGCAATACGGCGATAGGTAACATAAAGGATTTGCCAAAGCGCTGCGCTTTTTCAAACCATCCCCCAGAAGAAGCCCCGCTGAACATTTGCATCATTTTTTCATCCTCTCATTTAATGATGAAAATTTTTACCATAAAAACATCAATACATGAAAATTACCATCAAAAACCAGGAGGATGATCATACTTTTTCAAAATGACTGGCATCTTTCCCCTGCTTTCCGCCACACTAGTCGCAGAGAAACGCATTAAGGATCTAGCATGTCAGACCATGAAAACCTGCTGCTGAAGCTACGCCAGGAGGCTTCCGGGTACAGCCCAACGCAACAAAAACTTGGCGAGTTTGTCCTCAACGATCCTGCCCGGGTGCTCTACCTGACGATCACTGAACTGGCGCGCGAAAGTCGCACCAGCGAGGCCAGCGTCACGCGTCTTTGCCGCACGCTGGGCTGCAAGGGATATAACGAATTTAAAATGGCGCTTGCGCTGGATATTCAGCAGGGCCAGCCCGCGCGACAGGCCGGAGATGAAATAGATAACGTTGTCGAAGAGTCGGTACAGGCTTTGCAGGATACCGCCAGACTCCTCGACCGGGCATTGCTTGAAGAGGCGGCGCTGGCGCTGCACCAGGCGCAATCCGTACAGATTTATGGCGTTGCGGCCAGCGCGATCCTCGGGGAGTATTTGCATTACAAACTGTTGCGGCTGGGCAAACCCGCACAGCTGTTTAGCGATATGCACCGCGCAGCCATGAATGCGGCGACCCTTTCGAAAGAGACTTTGGTTGTGGCCATCTCCAGTTCGGGTTCAACGCGGGATCTACTGCACGTGGTGAAACTAGCCCACAAGCGCGGCGTTAAGGTATTGGCTCTTAGCAATACCCCCCGTAGCCCGCTGGCTTCCCTTAGCGATATTCAACTGGTTGCCGCCAAACCAGAGGGCCCCCTCAGCGCAGGTGCACTCAATGCTAAGGTTGGGGTTATGCTGCTGGTCGAACTGCTGACCACCTCTATGATTGCGCTGGACGGGCATTACGGCGACGTTAGCCAACAAACGGCCAGCGCTACGCTCCCTCTGTTACTCTAAAAATAGTTCGCAGGCTAAATAAAACGGCCTGCGGTTTTTGGTATTCAGTTTCACTTAAATCATTTACCGAACAAATGAATGGTGTAACAAAGTATTTTGCTTATTACATTTTGAATAACTATTAATAGTAAGATTGAGCTTATAAAAGAGCTTTAAAATCATTAATTTAAAATATTCTTTTTTATAAATTGAATTTTTTCCTTTCCACAATGTCCAATATATCCACCTGATTTTCTTTTCTTAAAATAAGCTTAAGAAGCCTTCATTTTCGGCGTTTTATTATTTAAATGCCGTTTACTTTTGTGCGCCTACAATCCGCCTCATCAACCATAATGAGACGGTATTAATGAAGATGTTATTGATTACAGGCGTAACAGGATTTCTGGGCGGTGCAGTACTCGAAAAAATACTGACCAATGATAAACCCGTAAAACTCCTTTTGCTCGCGCGTGCCAGCGATCCGCAAGGTGGGCTGGAGCGTGTGCAAGAGAACATGCGCAAATTCAATGTGCCTGAGAATAAACTGGCTTCTCTGAGCGTAGATAATATCCTCATTGGTGACCTCAGCCAGCCGGAAGCATTTCTGGACGATCCTCGCCTGGACCAGGTCACGCACGTCGTTAACTGTGCAGCTGTTGCGTCTTTTGGTAATAATCCGCTGATCTGGAAGGTCAATGTCGAGGGCACGCTGGCGCTGGCGCGTCGCATGGAACGGGTGACGGCCTTACAGCGTTTCCTGCACGTAGGCACGGCAATGTCATGCACGCCGGAACAGGATTCCCTGGTCGCTGAAAGCGCTGAATTCAGAGAAAATGCAGAACACCTGGTGGAATACACGTTTTCGAAGTCAACTATCGAACAGCTGATGCGCCAGGAGTGCCCGAACCTGCCGTTGCTCATCGCTCGCCCGTCCATCGTCGTCGGCCATACTCGTCACGGTTGCACGCCGTCGAGCAGCATTTTCTGGGTCTTTAGCATGGGCCTGATGCTGCAGAAGTTTATGTGCTCAATGGAAGACAGAATCGACGTTGTTCCGGTGGATTATTGCGCCGATGCGTTGTTAATGCTGCTCACCAGCAACGCTCGTCCTGGGGAAGTGGTACATATTTCTGCTGGGGAAGAGAACAGCGTTCGCTTTGCGGATATCGATCAGGCCATGGCGCAGGCGCTGGAGAAAGCCCCTGTTGGCGATCGGTATGCTCAGGTCAGCTACGAAACGCTGGTTAGAATGCGCCGCGAATTGAAAAATATTTTTGGTCCATGCAACGAACGTCTGATGCTAAAAGCAATGCGTTTATACGGTGCGTTTGCCACGCTTAACGTGCGCTTCAGCAACGATAAGCTGTTGAGCATGGGGATGCCGAAGCCACCCCGCTTTACGGATTATATCGCCCGCTGCGTGCAGACGACTCAGGGGCTAACAATCCCCGAACAGATGGCAGTCGATTTTAAATAGCCAAAAAAAATGCCAGTCATTCGACTGGCATTTTCATTCTAAGGCTTAAAGGCTATTACTGGCCTTTGATCTCTTTACGACCGTTGTATGGTGCTTTTTCGCCAAGAGCTTCTTCGATACGAATCAGCTGGTTGTATTTAGCAACACGGTCAGAACGGCTCATAGAGCCGGTTTTGATCTGGCCTGCAGCGGTACCAACAGCCAGGTCAGCGATGGTAGCGTCTTCAGTTTCGCCAGAACGGTGAGAGATAACAGCGGTGTAGCCTGCGTCTTTCGCCATTTTGATCGCAGCCAGAGTTTCGGTCAGAGAACCGATCTGGTTGAATTTGATCAGGATGGAGTTAACGATGCCTTTCTCGATGCCTTCTTTCAGGATCTTGGTGTTGGTTACGAACAGATCGTCACCAACCAGCTGGATTTTGTCGCCCAGTACTTTGGTCTGGTATGCGAAACCAGCCCAGTCAGATTCGTCCAGACCGTCTTCGATAGAAACGATTGGGTACTGTTTGGTCAGGTCTTCCAGGAAGTGAGTGAACTCTTCAGAGGTGAACGCTTTGTTGCCTTCGCCAGCCAGAACGTATTTACCGTCTTTGTAGAATTCAGATGCTGCACAGTCCATCGCCAGGGTGATGTCTTTGCCCAGCTCGTAGCCAGCAGCTTTAACTGCTTCTGCGATTACTGCCAGTGCTTCTGCGTTAGAACCCAGGTTTGGCGCATAACCACCTTCGTCACCAACAGCAGTGTTCATACCTTTAGCTTTCAGAACTTTAGCCAGGTTGTGGAACACTTCAGAACCCATGCGTACCGCTTCTTTCAGGGATTTCGCGCCAACTGGCTGAATCATGAATTCCTGAATATCAACGTTGTTGTCCGCGTGCTCACCACCGTTGATGATGTTCATCATTGGTACTGGCATGGAGTATTTGCCTGGGGTGCCGTTCAGTTCAGCAATGTGTTCGAACAGTGGCATACCTTTCGCTGCAGCTGCTGCTTTGGCGTTCGCCAGGGAAACAGCCAGGATTGCGTTCGCACCGAAGTTAGATTTGTTTTCAGTACCGTCCAGATCGATCATGATCTTGTCGATGCCAGCCTGGTCTTTGGCGTCTTTGCCAAGGATTGCCTGAGCAATAGGACCGTTTACAGCGCCAACCGCTTTCAGTACGCCTTTGCCCATGAAACGGGATTTATCGCCATCGCGCAGTTCCAGCGCTTCGCGGGAACCAGTAGAAGCACCTGATGGAGCTGCTGCCATACCGACGAAACCACCTTCCAGATGAACTTCGGCTTCAACGGTCGGGTTACCACGGGAGTCGATGATTTCACGACCGATGACTTTAACGATTTTGGACATTAGATTTTCCTCAGTACAAGTTAAACTAAAACTCCAGACAAACAACGCGTACCAGGGGTACGCGTTGCCGTTCTAACTTTTTTTACTTCGCCTGACGCTTCTGGTAGTCGCTGGCGGCCTTCACGAAGCCAGCAAACAGCGGATGCCCGTCACGTGGCGTTGAAGTAAATTCCGGGTGGAACTGGCAGGCGACAAACCACGGATGGTTTGGCACTTCAATGATCTCGACTAACTGATCATCCCCGGAGCGGCCCGCAACACGCAGACCCGCGGCTTCAATTTGTTTCAACAACATGTTGTTGACTTCATAGCGGTGACGATGGCGTTCGGTGATGGTTGACTCGCCATACAGCTTGCGAACCACGCTATCGTCGGACAGCTGGCAGGCCTGTGCGCCAAGACGCATGGTGCCACCCAGATCGCTCTTCTCGGTACGGACTTCGACGTTACCGTCTTCGTCACGCCATTCAGTGATAAGCGCCACTACAGGGTACTTACAGTCTGGCACAAATTCCGTAGAGTTCGCGTTTTCCATTCCCGCTACGTTGCGCGCAAATTCGATCAGCGCAACCTGCATACCCAGACAGATGCCGAGGTATGGAATATTGTTTTCACGCGCATAGCGCGCGGTGGCGATCTTGCCTTCTACACCACGGTAGCCGAAGCCGCCAGGGATGAGAATTGCATCCAGATCTTTCAGGATTTCAACGCCACGCGTTTCAACATCCTGCGAATCAATCAGCTTGATATTCACGGAGACACGGTTCTTCAGACCACCGTGTTTCAGCGCTTCGATCACTGACTTATAGGCATCCGGCAGTTCAATATACTTGCCGACCATACCGATAGTCACTTCACCAGCCGGATTAGCTTCTTCGTAAATAACCTGTTCCCATTCGGACAGATTTGCTTCCGGGCAGTTCAAGCTGAATCGTTTACAAATATAATCGTCCAGGCCCTGTGATTTCAACAGGCCCGGGATTTTATAAATGGAATCGACATCTTTCATTGAAATAACGGCTTTTTCAGGCACGTTACAGAACAATGCAATTTTCGCACGTTCGTTCGCCGGGATAGCACGATCGGAACGGCAAACCAGGATGTCAGGCTGAATACCAATGGAGAGCAGCTCTTTCACCGAGTGCTGAGTCGGTTTGGTTTTCACTTCACCTGCGGCTGCCATGTAAGGCACCAGCGTCAGGTGCATGAACAGCGCGTGTTCACGACCAATATCCACCGCCAGCTGACGAATCGCTTCCAGGAATGGTAAGGATTCGATATCCCCAACAGTACCGCCGATTTCAACCAGCACTACGTCATGCCCTTCGCCACCGGCAAGAACACGTTCTTTAATTGCGTTCGTGATGTGTGGGATAACCTGCACGGTCGCGCCCAGGTAGTCACCACGGCGCTCTTTACGCAGAACGTCGGAATAGATGCGGCCAGTCGTGAAGTTGTTACGACGGGTCATTTTGGTGCGGATGAAACGCTCGTAGTGGCCAAGATCCAGATCGGTTTCAGCGCCGTCTTCAGTAACGAACACTTCCCCGTGTTGGGTTGGGCTCATGGTGCCCGGATCGACGTTGATGTACGGATCCAGTTTCATCATGGTCACATTGAGGCCACGGGCTTCAAGAATGGCTGCGAGGGAGGCTGCGGCAATGCCTTTACCCAGAGAGGATACGACCCCGCCGGTCACAAAAATATAGTTCGTTGTCATGCTGAACCTGAGAAGTTAGGGTGAAACGATGGAATAACCAGGACGGGAAAGTAGTATACCCGAACACGGCGAGCGCCACAAACTTTCATTCTCCGTCTCCATTCCAGGCCATGACAAACATAAGGAGTGAGAAAATAGCCCGTTTTGGGTAAATGTTTTTGACGCAAATCAAGCGCTTGTCATTTAAAAAATCACACAAATTGCGCTTGATCGCAAAAATCCGTTAGAGATCAGATTCCTGGCGTTTTACTTCCTGCCAGACTTCTTCCATCACATCGAGGTCTACCCCGGTCATTTCCAGGCCGCGCGAGGCCACAATTCGTTCGACTTCGCGAAAACGACGCTCGAACTTAATGTTGGCTTTTTGCAGCGCGGTTTCCGCTTTTACGCCCAGGTGGCGTGAAAGGTTGACAGTCGCAAACAGCAGATCGCCCATCTCCTCTTCCAGCTTTGCTTCATCCACCACTGCCTGCTGCGCTTCGTGCATCACTTCGTCTATCTCTTCATGCACTTTGTCCAGTACCGGGCCGAGGGACGTCCAGTCAAACCCGACTGCAGAGCAGCGTTTCTGAATTTTATGGGCACGCATCAGCGCAGGCAGACTCAGAGGAATATCGTCCAGCGCGGAGTGCTGAGATTTCTCTGCACGCTCGGCGCTTTTGATTTGTTCCCAGCGGACCAGCACTTCCGCGCTGTTCCCTGCAGTGGCATCACCAAAAATATGGGGGTGGCGGCGCTCAAGCTTGTCGCTGATGGCGGCACAGATGTCGTCAAAGTTAAAGCGCCCTTCTTCCTGCGCCATTTGTGCATAGAACACCACCTGGAACAGCAGATCGCCCAACTCGCCGCGCAGGTCGTCAAAATCTTCACGAGAGATGGCGTCCAGCACCTCATAGGTCTCTTCAAGTGTGTACGGGGCGATGGTGGCGAAAGTCTGCTCTTTGTCCCACGGACAGCCGTTTTCCGGGTCCCGAAGACGTTTCATGATGCCGAGCAGGCGGTCGATTTGAGTCATAGTGTTTTCCATTAAAAAAACAAGCCGGGTGGCGGCAAAGCCTTACCCGGCTTACAGAAGAGTGTGTTTAACCGCCGTGCAGACGACGCGCGTCAATCACATCCGGCACCTGGTTCAGTTTGCCCAGCACGCGGCCCAGCACCTGCAGGTTATAGATTTCGATGGTCATATCGATGGTGGCAAGCTGCTCGCGGGTATCGCTGCGGCTGGCGACGCCCAGCACGTTGACCTTCTCGTTGGCGAGAATGGTGGTAATGTCGCGCAGCAGCCCGCTGCGATCGTTGGCAGTAACGCGCACCACCAGCGAGTAACCCGCGGAATAGCTCTCGCCCCAGACCGCTTCCACGATGCGCTCAGGCGCATGCGATTGTAGCTCGGCAAGCTGGTCGCAGTCGGAGCGGTGAATCGAAATTCCGCGCCCCTGGGTGATAAAGCCGACGATATCGTCGCCCGGGATAGGCTGGCAGCAGCGCGCAATGTGGTGCATAAGATTGCCTACGCCTTCCACCACCACGCGACCATTGTCTTTGCTGCGCTGCTGCGGGGCATAGGTTTTCTGCTGCAACTGCTTCAGCGCGGCTGCATCCTGCTCTGCCGCACTCGGCTTATTGAACTGCGCCTGCAGGAAGTTCACCATCTGATTCAGACGGATATCGCCGCCGCCAATGGCCGCTAACAGCTCATCAAGCTCGTTAAAGTTGTAGCGCGGCAGCAGGAACTTCTCCGCCTCTTTCAGGCTGATGCCAATATGCTCCAGCTCATCATCAAGGATCTGACGACCCGCAAGGATGTTCTTGTCACGATCCTGTTTACGGAACCAGGCGTGAATTTTGGAACGCCCACGGCTGGTCGTCACGTAACCCAGGTTTGGATTCAGCCAGTCCCGGCTCGGGTTTGGCTGCTTCTGGGTGATAATTTCAATCTGGTCGCCCATCTGCAGCTGGTAGGTGAACGGTACAATGCGCCCGCCGATTTTCGCCCCGATACAGCGGTGCCCCACATCACTGTGGATATGGTAGGCAAAATCGAGCGGTGTAGAGCCCGCAGGCAGATCAACGACATCCCCTTTCGGGGTAAAGACATACACCCGGTCGTCAAAGACCTGGCTGCGCACCTCGTCAAGCATCTCGCCGGAGTCGGCCATCTCTTCCTGCCACGCAATCAGCTTACGCAGCCAGGCGATGCGATCTTCATGGCCGGAACGCGCCCCACCGGAGGTGCCTTCTTTATATTTCCAGTGCGCGGCAACGCCCAGTTCGGCGTCTTCGTGCATCTGTTTGGTGCGGATCTGAATTTCGACCGTTTTGCCGCCAGGGCCGAGCACAACGGTATGAATAGACTGGTAGCCGTTAGGTTTCGGGTTCGCGACGTAGTCATCGAACTCATCCGGCAGATGTCGGAAGTGAGTGTGCACTATCCCCAGCGCGGCATAGCAGTCCTGCAGACGCTCCGCCACGATACGTACTGCGCGCACGTCAAACAGCTCGTCAAAAGCGAGATGTTTCTTCTGCATTTTGCGCCAGATACTGTAGATGTGCTTTGGTCGACCGTAGACTTCGGCACGCACATTCTCTTCTTTCATTGACTGACGCAACCCGCTGACAAACTCCTCGATATAATGCTCGCGGTCGATACGGCGCTCATGCAGGAGTTTGGCAATGCGTTTATATTCCGCCGGGTGCAGGTAGCGGAAGCAGTAATCTTCCAGTTCCCATTTCAGTTGACCAATCCCTAAACGGTTTGCGAGCGGCGCATAGATGTTTGTACACTCTTTGGCAGCCAGCACGCGCTCGTCTTCCGGTGCATCCTTCACTTCACGCAGATGGGCAATACGCTCGGCAAGTTTGATGACCACACAGCGGAAATCATCCACCATGGCCAGCAGCATGCGGCGAACGTTATCGACCTGTTCTGAAGAGACAGAGTCAGTGTGCGCAGCCTTAAGCTGGCGGATGGCAGCCATATCGCGTACGCCGTGGATCAGCGCCACGACCGATTTTCCAACGCTTTCGCGCAGTACGTCTTCAGTGACGACGTCCGCATCGGCAAGCGGGAACAGAAGCGCGGCCTGCAGCGTTTCGATATCCATGTTCAGCATGGATAAGATTTCAACCATCTCCACGCCGCGCCATAAGAGAAGATCGGCATCCTGATGCCCCTGCGTGGTGCGCAAACAATAGGCCCAGGTTTCGGTTAAGCGTTCACACGACTGCTGGCTGGAAATTCCCAGACTTGCGATCCATTTTTGTGGGTCAAATTCCCCAGCTTTATTAAGATGTGCACTTCTTACCGCAACCATTGTCCTCTCCTTTAGGGACCAGGGCCTGTCGAAGTCGACAAGCCAAACAAATTAGATGTGCTCGAACAACACCATCGATTCCAGATGTCCAGTGTGCGGGAACATGTCCAGCATTGCCAGACGCCGAATCTGGTAACCCGCACTGATTAATGCCTCACTGTCACGGGCAAGCGTTGCCGGGTTACAGGAAACATAGACCACACGCTTCGGCGCGAGTTTAATAATATGTGCCATGACACCCGGTGCACCAGCACGAGCCGGGTCGAGTAAAATTTTATCAAAGCCCTGCTTCGCCCACGGCTGTTGGGTGACATCTTCCTCAAGATTTTGATGAAAGAAGGTCACATTTTGCAAGCCGTTCTGCTCTGCGTTCTCCTGCCCTTTAGCCACCAGCGCCTCAACACCTTCCACGCCGACGACGCTGGCGGCTTTTAGCGCCAACGGCAGCGTGAAGTTACCCATTCCGCAGAACAGATCGAGCACCCGATCGCTTTTCTGAACATCCAGCCACGCCAGCGCTTTCTCAACCATCTGCTGATTAACGCCATCATTTACCTGAATGAAATCCCGCGGGCTGAACGTTAAGCGTAGTCCGTTTGACGCATACCAGGGCGCGTCACCTGTAACCTGCTCAAGTATCTCGCTTTGTGGTGCCAGGAAAAGCGCCAGGTCGTGGGAATGCGAAAAGTGTTCCAGTTTTTCGCGATCTTTTTTCGACAACGGCGTGGTGTGGCGCAAAACCATCAGCGGGCCATTATTTGCCATGACCAGTTCGACATGCCCAAGGTGGCGAACCCCCTCCAGCCCGGAGAGACAAATGCGCACTTTTGGAAGCAATGCCTCAAGATGGGGCACCAAAACAGGGCAATGCTTCACATCAACGATATCGCTGGAGCCGGCTTTGCGAAACCCCATCTCCAGCCGCTCAGTTTTTGGTTGAAAGCTGAGACTCAGGCGCGCACGGCGGCGATAACCCCACGCCTCACCGGCAATAATCTCGCTTACGTCATGTTTAAGCAGACGCGCCAGGGCGCTGCTTTTGCTTTTTTGCTGTAATTCTGTGCTCGCATGCTGTTGCTGACAGCCTCCGCAGATACCAAAGTGCGGGCAACGCGGTTCCACACGCTGCGGGCTATCGTTGAGGCGACGCTTCACCTGTCCGCGGGCGTACTGGCGTTTATCTTCTGTCAGCGTAATTTCTGCTCGTTCTGTTGGCAGTAAACCTGTTATAAACAGAGTCTTACCATTGTGTCGTGCTACCCCCTGGCCAAAAGGATCCAGGTCCGTAGCTTCAACAGTGATGATTTGACGCGTCGTCACGCGTCGTTTTGCAGAGTAGAATTGCGCCATCGCCGAGATTTTTCTCACATAAACATAATTATCTTAATTGTCCCATAACGGAACGCCATGACCAACTACAGCCTGCGCGCGCGCATGATGATTTTGATCCTCGCCCCCACCGTTCTTATCGGTTTGCTGCTGAGTATCTTCTTTGTGGTGCACCGCTATAACGATTTGCAGCGCCAACTGGAAGATGCGGGCGCCAGCATCATCGAACCGCTGGCCGTGTCCAGTGAGTATGGGATGAACCTGCAAAACCGCGAGTCCATTGGTCAGTTAATCAGCGTGCTCCACCGCCGTCACTCGGACATTGTTCGCGCCATTTCCGTGTACGACGAACATAACCGTCTGTTTGTTACCTCGAATTTTCATCTCGATCCGGCGTCCCTGAAAATCCCTGACGGCACGCCGTTCCCGCGCCAGCTCACCGTACTTCGGCGCGGGGATATCATGATCCTGCGCACGCCGATCATTTCAGAAAGTTATTCCCCCGATGAGTCTGCGCAATCCGATGCCAAATCCAGCAACAATATGCTGGGATATGTTGCACTGGAGCTGGATCTCAAGTCGGTACGGCTACAGCAGTACAAAGAAATTTTCATCTCTGGCGTGATGATGTTGTTCTGCATCGGTATTGCACTGATCTTCGGCTGGCGTCTGATGCGAGACGTGACGGGCCCCATACGCAACATGGTCAATACGGTTGATCGCATTCGCCGGGGTCAGCTCGACAGCCGCGTTGAAGGGTTTATGCTGGGCGAGCTGGATATGCTGAAAAATGGCATCAACTCGATGGCGATGTCTCTGGCGGCGTATCACGAAGAGATGCAGCACAACGTTGACCAGGCCACGTCTGACCTGCGCGAAACGCTGGAACAGATGGAGATTCAGAACGTTGAGCTGGATCTGGCGAAAAAGCGTGCACAGGAAGCAGCACGTATTAAATCTGAATTCCTTGCCAATATGTCACACGAGCTGCGTACGCCGCTCAATGGCGTGATCGGCTTTACCCGCCTGACGCTGAAAAGCGAGCTTAACCCGACTCAGCGCGACCATCTGCACACTATCGAGCGCTCCGCTAATAACCTGTTAGCGATCATTAACGACGTGCTGGACTTCTCCAAGCTGGAAGCAGGCAAGCTTATTCTGGAAAGTATCCCGTTCCCGTTGCGGAGTACACTGGATGAAGTGGTCACGCTGCTCGCACACTCCTCGCACGATAAAGGGCTGGAGCTGACACTTAACATCAAGAACGATGTGCCGGATAACGTCATTGGCGACCCGCTACGTCTGCAGCAGGTTATTACTAACCTTGTCGGAAATGCCATTAAGTTCACCGAAAGCGGTAACATCGACATTCTGGTGGAAAAACGTTCTATCAGTAATAACAAGGTTCAGATTGAAGTGCAGATCCGCGATACCGGCATCGGTATCCCTGAGCGCGATCAGTCGCGGCTGTTCCAGGCGTTTCGTCAGGCAGACGCCAGTATCTCCCGCCGTCATGGCGGTACTGGTCTGGGGCTGGTGATCACGCAGAGACTGGTGAATGAGATGGGAGGAGATATCTCTTTCCACAGCCAGCCGAACCGGGGGTCAACCTTCTGGTTCCACATTAATCTGGACCTCAACCCGAACGTGCTGACCGATGGTCCGGTGACAGACTGCCTGAAAGGCAAGCGTCTGGCCTACGTCGAGCCTAACGCAGCGGCGGCGCAGTGTGCGCTCGATATTTTAAGCACCACGCCGCTGGAAGTGGTCTACAGCCCAACCTTCTCAGCCCTTGCCGTTGAACACTACGACATTCTGCTGATGGGGATCCCGGTCACTTTCACCGGCGAACTGACCATGCAACAGGAACGGCTGGCGAAAGCCGCGTCAATGACCGACTATCTGCTGCTGGCGCTACCCTGCCATGCCCAGCTCAATGCAGAAGAGTTGAAGAATGACGGGGCCGCCGCGTGTCTGCTAAAACCGCTCACCGCGACCCGACTGCTGCCAGCGTTGACGGAATATTGCCGTCTTAGCCAGAATGCCCTGCCTCCAATTGACAATGAGCAAAAATTGCCGATGAGCGTGATGGCCGTGGATGATAATCCGGCCAACCTGAAGCTCATTGGCGTATTGCTTGAAGACCAGGTTCAGCATGTTGAACTGTGTACCAGTGGCACGCAGGCGGTTGAACAGGCTAAACAGATGCAGTTCGATTTAATTCTGATGGATATTCAAATGCCGGGTATGGATGGCATTCGGGCCTGTGAGCTGATCCATCAGCTCCCGCATCAGCAGCAGACCCCGGTGATTGCGGTCACCGCGCATGCGATGGCCGGTCAGAAAGAGAAGCTATTGAGTGCCGGGATGAATGATTATCTGGCTAAACCTATCGACGAAGAGAAACTTCATAACCTGTTGTTACGCTATAAACCGGGGCATTCAGGCGGGACGTACACGCCATCTGCCGAGCCGGTTGAGATTAGCGTCAATCAGAACGCGACTTTTGACTGGCAGCTTGCGCTGCGTCAGGCAGCAGGAAAACCCGACTTAGCGCGCGAAATGCTGCAAATGCTGGTCGCGTTTCTACCGGAAATTCGCAATAAGGTTGAAGAGCAACTGGTGGGTGAAAACCCGGACGATCTGCTGGAAGCGATTCACAAGCTGCACGGCAGCTGTGGATACAGCGGCGTGCCGCGGCTGAAAAATCTCTGCCAGTTGCTGGAGCAGCAACTGCGTGCCGGTACGCCGGAATCTGAGCTTGAACCGGAATTCCTGGAGCTGCTGGATGAGATGGATAATGTGACGCGGGAAGCGATGAAAGTGCTGGGAAGCTGAGGTAAAAGCCGGGTGGCGGTTTCGCCTTTCCCGGCAATCACAGCTAAAATGCCTGCCCTATTTTCAGCGCCGCCGCGATATTCCTTGCGGCCGTCTGGACATTTTCACTGGCATTTTCCAGCGCGTCTTCCAGTGAGCAGATGGTGTAGATCACGCTAAACACCGCATCAATGCCGTGTTCGTGTACCACGCCAACATCCGCCGTCAAACTCCCCGCAATACCGATGACGGGTTTGTTAAAGCGTTTGGCCACTTTCGCCACACCTACCGGGACTTTGCCGTGGATCGTCTGACTGTCGATGCGTCCTTCACCCGTGATCACCAAATCCGCATCGGCTACCTGGTCGGCCAGGTGTAGCGCATCGGTCACGATCTCAATCCCCTGGCGCAACTGCGCACCGCAAAAGGCATACAGTGCTGCCCCCATACCGCCCGCTGCGCCGCCGCCGGCAAGGTTCAACACATCGATATCCAGATCCCGGGCAATGACCCGCGCATACTGAGCAAGCGCGTTGTCCAGGGTGACGATCATCTCGGGAGTGGCCCCCTTTTGCGGACCAAATACGGCTGACGCGCCATCCTTTCCGGTGAGCGGATTAGTGACATCACAGGCCACCTCAATCCGGCACTCAGCCAGGCGTTTATCCAGCCCGCTCAGGTCGATACGCGCGAGTTTTCCCAGCTCGCCCCCGCCCTGCCCAAGAGGCTGTTCACTCGCGTCGAGCAATTTAGCGCCCAGCGCCTGCACCATCCCTGCACCGCCGTCATTGGTTGCACTGCCGCCAATGCCAATAATGATATGCTTAACGCCCGCATCCAGCGCATGACGGATAAGCTCACCTGTTCCCCAGGAGGTGGTTCTCAGAGGATTACGCTGCGAAGGCGCAACCAGCTCCAGGCCGCTGGCCGCTGCCATTTCAATAAAGGCGCTCTGCTTATCACCGGACAAACCATAAAACCCGTCCACGTGCTCGCCCAGCGGGCCGGTCACCGGAACATGCATAATGCTTCCCTGCGTTGCCGCGATCATCGCCTCAACCGTCCCTTCGCCACCGTCCGCGACCGGCAGTTTGACGTAAACCGCCTCGGGGAAGATCTCGCGAAAACCACGCTCTATCGCTGTCGCAACCTCAAGCGCACTCAAACTTTCCTTATATGAGTCCGGTGCGATAACAATTTTCATAAGCCATCCTTACGCATCGTTGTTACGTTAAGCATACACCACGCAAATGACCAGCAATGGGAGCGTTCCCTGCACATTTATCGCACCATGCACGGACGTTTATTATCAAATGACCAGCCCGGGATGAGATACTGCATCGCCATCGCATCATCGCGCGCACCCAGGCCATGTTTCTGATACAGCTCGTGAGCTTTCATAACCTGATCCATATCCAGCTCAACACCTAACCCCGGTGTGGACGGCACCTGCACCATGCCCCCTTTGATCTCAAACGGCTCTTTGGTCAGGCGCTGATTGCCTTCCTGCCAGATCCAGTGCGTGTCAATCGCAGTGATCGTACCCGGTGCGGCAGCGGCAACGTGAGTGAACATTGCCAGCGACACATCGAAGTGGTTGTTGGAATGCGAGCCCCAGGTCAGGCCAAACTCATGACACATCTGCGCCACGCGCACTGAACCCTGCATCGTCCAGAAGTGCGGGTCAGCCAGCGGAATATCGACAGATTGCAGAGAAAGCGTATGCCCCATCTGGCGCCAGTCGGTTGCTATCATGTTTGTTGCCGTTGGCAAACCTGTTGCACGGCGGAATTCCGCCATCACTTCGCGGCCGGAGAAACCTTGTTCAGCCCCGCAAGGATCTTCCGCATAGGCCAGCACGCCTTTCAGCTGTTTACCGATTCCGATCGCTTCATCAAGAGACCAGGCCCCATTCGGATCGAGCGTTACGCGCGCTTGCGGGAAACGTTTCGCCAGCGCAGAGATGGCTTCCGCCTCTTCTTCGCCCGCCAGCACGCCCCCCTTCAGTTTGAAATCGTTGAAGCCGTATTTCTCATAAGCGGCTTCCGCCAGACGCACCACCGCATCCGGAGTCATCGCCTCATCGTGGCGAAGTCGGTACCAGTCGCATTGTTCATCTGGCTGACTCTGATACGGCAGAGGCGTCAGTTTGCGGTCGCCGACAAAGAACAGATAGCCCAGCATTTCCACTTCGCTGCGCTGCTGGCCATCGCCTAACAGTGACGCGACGTTAACGCCCAGGTGCTGGCCTAACAAGTCCAGCATTGCCGCTTCGATACCGGTCACCACATGGATAGTGGTACGCAGATCGAACGTTTGCAGCCCACGTCCAGCCGCATCGCGGTCAGCGAAAGTACTGCGCACGGTGTTCAGCACATTTTTGTACTCGCCCAGCGTTTTACCGACGACTAATGGAATGGCATCTTCCAGCGTAGTACGGATCTTCTCCCCACCTGGAATTTCGCCTACACCGGTATGACCGGAGTTGTCTTTGATAATCACGATATTGCGGGTAAAGAATGGCGCATGCGCACCACTCAGGTTCATCAGCATGCTGTCATGGCCCGCAACCGGAATGATCTGCATGGTAGTGACTACGGGGGTAGAAAAAGTGCTCATCGTTCAATCCTTTTATCAGTGACGTCCGAAAACAGGGCGCTTACGGTCAAATGTCCAACCGGGGATAAGGTACTGCATCGGTCCTGCGTCGTTACGCGCACCACCAGGCAGTTTTTTATACGCCTCATGGGCTTTATGAACCTGATCCCAGTCAAGCTCTACACCCAGCCCAGGCGCATCCGGCACAGCAATTTTGCCGTTTTTGATCTCAAGCGGATTTTTGGTCAGGCGAGCTTCACCCTCCTGCCAAATCCAGTGGGTGTCGATAGCGGTGGGGTTACCCGGTACCGCCGCGCCAACGTGGGTAAACATCGCCAGCGAAATATCAAAGTGGTTGTTGGAGTGGCAGCCCCAGGTTAGCCCCCAGTCATCGCACAGCTGTGCGACACGTACTGCACCTGAAAGCGTCCAGAAATGCGGGTCAGCCAGCGGAATATCGACAGCGTTCAGCATCACAGCGTGACCCATTTCGCGCCAGTTGGTCGCGATCATGTTGGTGGCGACTGGCAACCCGGTGGCGCGACGGAACTCGGCCATGACTTCACGACCCGAGAACCCCTGTTCGGCGCCGCAGGGATCTTCCGCATAGGTCAGGACATTCCCCAGCCCTTTACACAAGCTGATCGCTTCATCCAGCAGCCATGCTCCGTTCGGATCAACCGTTATACGCGCCTCCGGGAAGCGTTTTTTCAGCGCCCGGGCCGTTTCAATCTCCTGCTCACCTGGCAGTACGCCGCCTTTAAGCTTGAAATCTTTAAAACCGTAACGATCCTGCGCCGCCTCAGCCAGCCGGACAACGCTTTCACCGGAGAGCGCTTCCTGATGACGCAGGTGATACCACTCGTGGCTGCCCGGCGAGTGAGCCAGATAAGGCAGATCGGTTTTGTTGCGATCGCCAACATAAAACAGATAGCCGAGCACCGTCACCTCATCGCGCTGCTTGCCGGGCCCCAGTAATTCGCAGACCGGGACATGCAAGGTCTTGCCCAGTAAATCAAGCAGGGCGGCTTCCAGAGCGGCGACAGCATTGACGCGCAGTTCAAACGTCCACGCCCCTTTTCCGAAGGTATCAAAGTCTGCCGACTGATTTCCCTTATGTACCTGCTGGACCACCTTATTCAGCCGGGCGATCTCCTGACCCACCACCCGAGGTATGGCATCGACCAGCGTCTGATAAATCACCTCTCCGCCAGGCGCTTCGCCCACGCCGGTATTCCCTGCACTGTCTGTCAGCACAACGATATTACGGGTAAACCAGGCGTTATGTGCGCCGCCAATATTCAGCAGCATACTGTCCTGCCCGGCCACCGGGATGACCTTCATCTCAGTGACGATTGGGCTTGATTGCGTTGTCATCATCCACGCTCCGCAACAGGTTTAAGTTCGACGCGTTTGATATCCCCCACCAGCACCAGGTAACTCAGCACCGCCACCAGCGCATGCACACCCACGTAGATCAGCGCACCGTTGAAAGAGCCCGTCGTGCCGACGATGTAGCCGATAGCGATGGGGGTGACAATCCCGGAGATGTTGCCGAACATGTTGAACAGACCGCCGCTCAGACCACTGATCTCTTTTGGCGCAGTATCTGCCATCACCGCCCAGCCCAGCGCACCGATCCCTTTACCGAAGAAAGCCATCGCCATGAAGCCGATAATCATCCACTCGGTATTTACGTAGTTACAGAACACCATGGTCATGGAGAGCAGCATGCCGAGCACAATCGGCGTTTTTCGCGCGATGTTCAGGGAACCGGTGCGGCGCATCAGCCAGTCGGAAATCACCCCGCCGAGCACCCCCCCAACGAAGCCGCAGATTGCCGGAACAGAGGCGACAAACCCCGCTTTCAGAATCGACATACCACGCGCCTGCACCAGATAAACCGGGAACCAGGTGATAAAGAAGTAAGTTAAGGCGTTGATGCAATACTGGCCAAGATAGATCCCGATCATCATCCGCGAGCCGACAAGCTGTTTGATCTGTGCCCATTTCTGACTGAACGGGACTTTTGCTTTTTCGGATTTTTGATCCATGTTGATCAGCGCTCCGCCTTCGGCAATGTACTCCAGCTCTTTCTTGTTCACGCCGGGATGCTGGTTAGGTTCGTGGATCACTTTCAGCCAGATGAAGCTGATGACGATCCCAAGCCCGCCCATGAAGAAGAATACGTGCGACCAGCCCACCTCATGCGTCAGCCAGCCCATGATGGGCGCGAAGATCACCGTTGCGAAGTACTGTGCGGAGTTGAAGATCGCTACCGCCGTTCCCCTCTCCTGCGCCGGGAACCATGCCGCCACAATGCGGCTGTTGCCCGGGAAGGAAGGCGCTTCCGCTAAGCCTACCAGGAAGCGCAGCGTGAAGAGCGCCACGATAATGCCGAAGCCGCTGAAGATATCGACGAACCCCTGCAGCAGGGTGAACATCGACCAGATAAAGATGGACCAGAAATAGACGCGTTTAGATCCAAAACGGTCCAGCAGCCAGCCGCCAGGAATTTGCCCGATAACGTAGGCCCATGAGAATGCAGAGAAAACGTAACCCATGCCCACCGGATCAAGGCCGATGTCTTTTGCCATTTCCGAGCCGGCAATCGACAGCGTGGCGCGGTCACCATAGTTAAAGGACGTGACGATAAACAGCATCACCACTATCCAGTAGCGGGCATTGGTGCGCTTCTCAGCGCTGCTCGCTGCGTGGCTTAATGTACTCATTGTTGCACTCCTGAAACATAGCTTTCGCCTGGTTCATTCTGTACAGCACCGGTAGGGTAATCAGAATGAGATTTGTGTTTTGTCGTTTTGGTACGGCCTGACGCCGTTTTATAGTGACCGGAAAAGTATATGAAGGAGTGACACCGTCTCTCACCGTGCAAAAACACAGTATTAAAGGGGGTGTGAGAGGTTGTTTATGGCATTAGCCCAGGGGAGTTGAAGGTGGTTCACGGAATTGGCGTTTGGTGCGGGATGTACAGCCGGGTGGCGTCTACGCCTTACCCGGCATACAGAACTATTTAAGGAGCGTCGCCCAGTGTTCAACCCATGGGTTCGACTCGCTTTCAGGCTCAGGGTGTTCGCCCGCATCAATCAGCAGCATCTCGCCGACGCGTTGGGCGCTTTGTTCCTGCAGGAGAGCATCGAACTGCTTACCGCCGCCGCAGAAGTTGGCGTAAGAGCTATCGCCCAGCGCAATGATGCCGTAGTGAACGTCCGGTTGATAGCCGAGCTGGTCTTTAATTCCCTGGAAAAGCGGCACGATGCTGTCCGGGAGATCGCCTTGTCCAGTGGTGGAGGTCACCACCAGAATGTATTTATCTTGATACTTTTTCCAGTCTGCCAGTTCCGGGTCTTCATAGACCGTGGCTTTGTGGCCCTGGCTGGCGAGTATTGCCTCAGCCTCTTCCGCTACCAGCAGCGAGTTGCCGTACATTGTGCCGACAAAAATGCCTACTTCAGCCATGATATTTTCCCATATTGAATGCGTTTACTGTTCATCCTGAACGTTGCCCGATACAAACTCAACCCTTTCATTTTCGGGGAGTTGTCCCAGCCAGCCAAACTGTGACAGCGCCTGCATCCAGACGTCGTCCAGCCCCGCGCGTATAGTTAGCGGTTCGCCGGTAAACGGGTGCGTCAGGCTCAGCTCGCTGGCGTGCAACATCAGACGATGGCAACCAAAGTGTTCGGCCGCGCTGCGGTTCTGGCGCAGATCGCCGTGTTTGCTGTCGCCAATAATCGGGTGGCGCAGGTGCGCAAGATGGCGTCGCAGCTGGTGCTTACGCCCGGTTTTAGGCAGAAGCTCAACCAGGCTGTAGCGTGTGGTCGGAAATTTGCTGGTTGCCACCGGCATTTCGGTAGTCGCCATGCCACGATAATCCGTCACCGCAGGTTGCGGGCCTTTGTCATCACGGGCAAATTTATCGGCAATTTTGTCCAGCTCCTCCACCAGCGGATAGTCCAGCGTGGCACTTTCCGTCAGCCAGCCACGGACAATCGCGTGGTAGCGTTTCTGGATCTGGTGCTGTTCGAACTGCTGCGCCAGCAGGCGGCCTGCCTCGCTGGACAACCCCATCAGCAGAACGCCGGAGGTCGGCCTGTCGAGACGATGGGCAGTGAAAACATGCTGGCCAATCTGGTCGCGCACGGTTTGCATTACCACGACTTTCTCGTCGCGATCCAGCCAGCTTCGGTGCACCAGCCAGCCGGACGGTTTATTCACCGCCACCAGCCACTCATCCTGATAGAGGATCTCAAGCGTCATGCATCTTCACCGGCAAACAGGGCATCCAGCTTTTCCAGTTCGACCAGCATCACGTCGCGCGCTGGATGCGTCGCCTCAAGCGCCATTTCATAATAGGGAGAAACAGCAAAGGCCTGTGGCAGCGGATGACCGCCTTCCAGCAGTGCGTGCATACGCGGAATTAATACCCACTGGAGCCACTCGAACGGTGCCAGCGTATCCAGGCAGAATGGCTGTGTGCTTGCGAACGCTTCTGGCTGCGGTGCAGTCTCCTGCCACAGCTGATGTTGGCGCAAAAGGGCTTCGATGGCGTGCAACCGGGCACGAACGCGATCGTGTTGCGTCATAGTAACCTCAACTGAAAAAATGAACGGCGCGCAGCATAGCATTGCGGAAGACAGAAATAAAAAAAGGGAGCACTGTAAAAACAGTGCTCCCGGTTCGTTTCGCAGCATTCCAGCTACAATTCGTGCTCCCTGCTCATCCGTGACAACTTTTCCTGATGCCCGAAGGCCTGGTCATCCGTAAACCGATGCATCCTGCACATATCGTCCTGATATGTTTGTTTCATCCTGAAACATCCTGGCCTTCCTGACCCACCGCTCATCCTGACCGGCTCTCATTCTCCTTCCTGGAGGTGTCCCTTACGCATCCTGCGTTATCCTTTTGCTTCATCCTGAAGCCTTCCTGCAGCGCCATCCTGACGTGTCCTGAGTAAGAAACGCCATCATCCTGATGTTCGTTTCTCGTGTCGGCGTCCTGTCGACGGAGATAGAATCCGCTATTCCGCTTCGTCTTACAACCCACCCAGTCAGTTGTGTAAGCCTTAAGAAATCGCTAAAAGTCATGCAATGAACAAGTAATCCATTGAAAAACAGAGTAATATTAATCTTAATTAAATAAGGTAATACTGAATGTTCCAGCGATCTCTCACAAACCTTGTAAGAGATCTCTCACACGCGCTGTAGCATCAAGTATTACAGCAGTGGCTCAATTCGGGTAAGGAAATCCGCAAGAGAGGGGGCGAGGATTTCGCGATTGCGGGTACCGATTGTCTCTTTAACCACTTCACCAGACAGGTTACAGACGGATATTACATCCAGTTCGCTATCCAGCGTGGCAATAAAGAGTGTCGGAGAAAGCTTAAGGCGCTTTTGCGTGACCAGATGCCCAATCAGGTTTTCCTGAACACGCTGCAGATCGTCTTCACTCCACGTCTGCAACAGGGTCAACGTAATATCAGCAAAGCGTGCAGGCATATCCCCTGCAAATTGCGTGGTATAAAACGCATGAACGGCAGGTTGTATCACAATATCCATTGCCCGTTCAACCGCATTTACATTTTGCTCACTGGTGTTGGGCTTTGGCTGCCAGATCACGTAATCATCCTGAGAAGAGATAATGCACGGTGACGGCACGCCATATAAATCAGTACTTTGTGGCCATGTGTCATGCTTTTCATGCCATGCATCGCAATAACGGGTCGTGAAGGTAGTGAGGGCATTTGCAGTTTCGATGTCCACCGATTTCTCTCTTCTTGTAAGACAGGATAAACTCAGGCCATAAGTGTACCTGTAAAGTGGCTATGAAACATGTCTTACGAAAATCATCAGGCGTTAACCGGCTTAACGCTGGGTAAATCGACCGATTACCGCGACACCTACGATGCAAGCCTGCTGCAGGGTGTGCCGCGCAGCCTGAATCGCGATCCTCTGGGTTTACACGCGGATGCACTGCCGTTTGTCGGCGGAGATATCTGGACGCTGTACGAACTCTCGTGGCTTAACGCTCGCGGTTTGCCGCAGGTGGCGGTGGGCCATGTTGAGCTGGATTACGCCAGCGTTAATCTCGTTGAGTCCAAAAGTTTTAAGCTCTATCTCAACAGTTTTAACCAGACAAAATTCAATAGCTGGGACGACGTTCAGCACACCCTGGAACGTGATTTAAGTGCCTGCGCTCAGGGCAACGTAAGCGTTTCATTGTATCGTCTGGATGAACTCGAAGGGCAGCCCATTGCCCACTTCAACGGTACATGCATCGACGATCAGGATATCGAGGTGAACAGCTACGAATTCAGCACTGATTACCTTGAAAACGCGGCGAGCGGGAAGGTGGTCGAAGAGACGCTGGTCAGCCATTTGCTGAAGTCCAACTGCCTGATTACCCATCAGCCGGACTGGGGTTCCGTGCAGATCCAGTATCGTGGCCCGAAAATTGACCGGGAAAAACTGCTGCGCTATCTGGTGTCGTTCCGTCATCACAATGAATTCCACGAGCAGTGCGTGGAGCGCATCTTTAATGACATTCAGCGTTTCTGCCATCCTGAGACGCTGAGCGTTTACGCGCGCTATACCCGACGTGGTGGGCTGGATATTAACCCGTGGCGCACCAATACCAATTTTGTGCCTGCGACTGGCCGTCTGGTGCGTCAGTAACATAAATATTTTCATAATATGCGGGCGGTATTCCGCCCGAAGTGTTGTGAAATCTCATAAGCCAGGGCTATTGTAATCAACAGGGAAAGACGATAATCGTCCCGTAAGGAGCTCACTTGATTACACATATTAGCCCGCTTGGCTCAATGGATATGTTGTCGCAGCTGGAAGTGGACATGCTTAAACGCACGGCCAGCAGCGATCTTTATCAACTGTTTCGTAACTGTTCACTTGCCGTACTGAACTCCGGAAGCCTGACAGATAACAGTAAAGAACTGCTGTCCCGCTTCGAAAGCTTTGATATCAACGTGCTGCGCCGCGAGCGTGGCGTGAAACTGGAAGTGATCAACCCGCCGGAAGACGCCTTCGTCGACGGGCGCATTATTCGCTCACTTCAGGCCAACCTGTTTGCCGTGCTGCGTGACATCCTGTTTGTTAACGGGCAGATCCACAACGCGGGCCGTTTCCAGCATCTCGATCTGGAAAGCTCTGTCCATATCACCAACCTGGTATTCTCGATTTTGCGAAACGCTCGTGCCCTGCACGTCGGCGAAGCACCGAACATGGTCGTTTGCTGGGGCGGCCACTCCATTAACGAAACCGAATATCTCTATGCCCGTCGGGTGGGAACGCAACTCGGCCTGCGTGAACTGAATATCTGTACGGGCTGTGGCCCAGGGGCAATGGAAGCGCCAATGAAAGGTGCCGCGGTTGGGCATGCGCAGCAGCGTTACAAAGAGGGGCGGTTTATCGGTATGACCGAACCGTCAATCATCGCTGCTGAGCCACCTAACCCGCTGGTTAATGAGCTGATTATCATGCCGGATATCGAGAAACGTCTTGAGGCGTTTGTCCGTATCGCCCACGGCATAATCATCTTCCCGGGCGGCGTGGGGACAGCGGAAGAGTTGCTTTATCTGCTGGGCATTCTGATGAACCCGGCCAATAAAGATCAGGTTCTGCCGTTGATCCTGACCGGACCAAAAGAGAGCGCCGACTACTTCCGCGTGCTGGACGAGTTCATCGAGCATACGCTGGGGGAATCCGCGCGTCGTCACTATCGCATCATCATTGATGATGCAGCAGAAGTGGCGCGTCAGATGAAAAAAGCGATGCCGCTGGTGAAAGAGAATCGTCGTGATACCGGTGATGCCTACAGCTTTAACTGGTCAATCCGCATTGCGCCGGACCTGCAGATCCCATTCGAACCTACGCACGAGAATATGGCGAACCTGAAACTCTACCCGGATCAGCCGGTGGAAGTTCTGGCCGCCGACCTGCGTCGTGCCTTCTCCGGGATTGTGGCGGGGAACGTGAAAGAGATGGGCATCCGCGCCATTGAACAATATGGTCCGTACAAAATACACGGTGACCGCGAGATGATGCGTCGCATGGACGACATGCTGCAGGGCTTTGTCGCTCAGCACCGCATGAAGCTGCCAGGCTCAGCCTACATTCCTTGCTACGAGATCTGCACTTAACGCTTAGCGTCTTCTCTTTAAAGCCGGGTCGCAGTACAACGCGTCCCGGCTTTTTTATTACCGAAGCAATTCATAGAGATCGCTTATGTCTTTTACAAATCACGCGAGGACGCAAACGATTACCTCGATTTTACAACCGCAAGTTATCAGCCTTAATCCAAATTACCTGCCAGAAAATACTAAAAACCCGTTTCTTTACAGCTAAAGACACCTATATCACGGGCCTGACTTTCAGCTCACATGTCGTTAGTGGTAGCCTTCGCGCCCGTAAATTCTCTTTGATGTTTTTTTAACAGATAAATGGTCTAAAGATGCCCACATCATAAGTGGATTATTGCATTTGAGATCGCGATCACTGATAGATTCATAACGAGAATGTATCTTTCCGCCCGCCAATAGTTACGGGTGAAAATTATTAAAAAACCGTCACTGAACGAATTTCATATTACCGTCAGGCACTTTTTCATCGGATTTGACTTAAAACCTGACAATTTGCTTCCTCCAGGAGATACAGATGGAAACCACTCAAACCAGCACCGTTGCTTCGATTGAATCCCGAAGTGGTTGGCGCAAAACGGATACCATGTGGATGCTTGGCCTTTACGGCACGGCAATCGGCGCTGGTGTACTGTTCCTTCCTATCAACGCAGGCGTCGGCGGTCTGATCCCGCTGATCATCATGGCCATCATTGCTTTCCCGATGACCTTCTTCGCACACCGCGGTCTGACCCGCTTCGTGCTGTCCGGTAAAAACCCGGGCGAAGACATCACTGAAGTGGTTGAAGAGCACTTCGGTATCGGCGCAGGTAAACTGATTACCCTGCTCTACTTCTTCGCGATTTACCCAATCCTGCTGGTTTACAGCGTGGCAATCACCAACACCGTTGAAAGCTTCATGACGCACCAGCTGCACATGACGCCGCCTCCGCGTGCAATTCTGTCTCTGATTCTGATCGTAGGCATGATGACTATCGTGCGCTTCGGTGAGCAGATGATTGTTAAAGCAATGAGCGTACTGGTCTTCCCGTTCGTGATTGCTCTGATGGTACTGGCTTGCTACCTGATCCCACAGTGGAACGGTGCAGCACTGGAAACCCTGTCCCTGAGCAGCGCATCTGCAACCGGTAACGGCCTGCTGATGACCCTGTGGCTGGCGATTCCGGTAATGGTCTTCTCCTTCAACCACTCCCCAATCATCTCCTCCTTCGCAGTGGCGAAGCGTGAAGAGTACGGCAACGGTGCAGAGAAGAAATGCTCCAGCATCCTGGCACGTGCACACATCATGATGGTACTGACCGTGATGTTCTTCGTGTTCAGCTGCGTACTGAGCCTCTCCCCGGCGGATCTGGCAGCAGCGAAAGAGCAGAACATCTCTATTCTGTCTTACCTGGCGAACCACTTTAACGCACCAGTCATTGCGTGGATGGCACCTATCATCGCGATTATCGCCATCACCAAATCCTTCCTCGGTCACTACCTGGGCGCGCGTGAAGGCTTCAACGGTATGGTGATCAAATCTCTGCGCGGTAAAGGCAAGAGCATTGAAATCAGCAAGCTGAACAAAATCACCGCTCTGTTCATGCTGATCACCACCTGGGCAGTTGCGACTCTGAACCCAAGCATCCTGGGCATGATTGAAACTCTGGGTGGCCCGGTTATCGCGATGATTCTGTTCCTGATGCCGATGTACGCGATTCAGAAAGTGCCTGCGATGCGTAAATACAGCGGCCACATCAGCAACGTCTTCGTTGTTGTGATGGGTCTGATTGCCATCTCCGCTATTTTCTTCTCACTGTTCAGCTAATACCTCCTGCGCCGTCCTCGGGCGGCGCATTCTTCCTCTCTGACTGAAAGCAATGGACGCATCATGATTAGCGTATTCGATATTTTCAAAATCGGTATTGGTCCTTCCAGCTCTCACACCGTCGGACCAATGAAAGCCGGTAAGCAGTTCACGGATGACTTGATTGCACGCGGCATTCTGCTCGACGTAACCCGCGTGGTTGTTGATGTTTACGGTTCTCTTTCCCTGACCGGGAAAGGCCACCATACCGATATCGCCATTATCATGGGCCTGGCGGGAAACCTGCCGGATACCGTTGATATTGACGCGATCCCTGGCTTCATCCAGGACGTTAATACCCACGGTCGCCTGCTGCTGGCAAATGGCGAACATGAAGTGGAATTCCCGGTTGATCGCTGCATGAATTTCCATGCTGACAACCTGTCGCTGCACGAAAACGGTATGCGTATCACTGCGCTGGCCGGCGACAAAGCGGTATACAGCCAGACTTACTACTCTATCGGCGGCGGTTTCATCGTCGACGAAGACCACTTTGGTCAAACCAGTACCTCTTCGGTCGACGTGCCTTATCCGTACAAAACTGCGGCGGACCTTCAGCGTCACTGCCAGGAGACAGGACTTTCCCTCTCCGGCCTGATGATGAAAAACGAGCTGGCGCTTCACAGCAAAGCGGAGCTGGAACAGCACTTTGCTAACGTCTGGGAAGTGATGCGCGGCGGTATTGAGCGCGGGATCACCACCGAAGGCGTTCTGCCTGGCAAGCTTCGCGTGCCGCGTCGTGCAGCAGCGCTGCGCCGTATGTTGGTCAGCACCGACAAAACGACAACAGACCCAATGGCAGTTGTGGACTGGATCAACATGTTCGCGCTGGCAGTAAACGAGGAGAACGCCGCAGGTGGCCGCGTGGTCACCGCGCCGACCAACGGTGCCTGCGGTATCGTTCCGGCCGTGCTCGCGTACTACGACAAGTTTATCCGCGAAGTGAACGCTAACTCTCTGGCGCGCTACCTGCTGGTCGCCAGTGCGATCGGTTCCCTGTATAAGATGAACGCGTCAATTTCTGGTGCGGAAGTAGGCTGTCAGGGTGAAGTCGGTGTGGCTTGCTCTATGGCGGCGGCGGGTCTGGCTGAGCTGTTGGGTGCAAGCCCAACGCAGGTGTGCATTGCTGCAGAAATTGGCATGGAACATAACCTGGGGCTGACCTGTGACCCGGTTGCCGGACAGGTACAGGTGCCGTGTATCGAGCGTAACGCGATCGCTTCCGTGAAAGCGGTGAACGCTGCACGTATGGCCCTGCGTCGTACCAGCGAACCGCGCGTCTGTCTCGATAAAGTTATCGAAACCATGTACGAAACCGGGAAAGATATGAACGCCAAATACCGCGAAACCTCTCGCGGCGGTCTGGCGATGAAGATCGTTACCTGCGATTAAGCCTCTCAGGAAGCCTCGTTTTGCGAGGCTTCTTCCTGTTTCCCCTCACACTATTCGTTTCATCCTGCCGACAGTGTTACCCTTTACCCATCAGATTTAAGGGAGAATCTCTGTGGCTGTTCATTTGCTTATTGTCGACGCACTCAACCTGATTCGCCGGATCCATGCGGTACAAGGCACCCCCTGTAAAGACACTTGCCTGCACGCACTGGAGCAGCTTATCCGCCATAGCGAACCGACTCATGTTGTGGCCGTGTTTGACGACGAAGCGCGTAACACTGGCTGGCGACATCAGCGCCTTCCGGATTACAAGGCCGGACGTGCCCCGATGCCAGACGATCTGCATGACGAGATGCCCGCCATTCGCGCCGCCTTTGAACAGCGCGGCGTCCCTTGCTGGGGGGCGCATGGCAATGAAGCTGACGATCTGGCGGCAACACTTGCGGTTAAAGTTGCCAGCGCTGGGCATCAGGCGACGATTGTTTCAACCGATAAAGGCTACTGCCAGCTGCTCTCACCTACGATCCGCATCCGTGATTACTTCCAGAAACGCTGGCTCGATGCCCCTTTCATTGCCAGTGAGTTTGGCGTCTCGCCTGAACAGCTGCCAGATTACTGGGGGCTGGCGGGGATCAGCAGCTCGAAGGTGCCGGGTGTCGCGGGTATAGGACCAAAAAGTGCCGCTCAGTTGCTAACGGATTTTCAGAGTCTGGAGGGAATTTACGCCAGGCTGGATGAGGTGCCGGAAAAATGGCGCAAGAAGCTTGAAGCACACAAAGAGATGGCCTTTATCTGCCGGGATGTAGCGACGCTACAAACGAGTTTACTGCTGGACGGAAACTTGCAGCAGTTAAGGCTGGAACGTTAATACAATTCACGATTTGTCTGCCCGGTAAGCGCAGCGCCACCGGGCAAAATAAAGCACACACTATCGCTCGTCGCGACGTCCACCGACAGCGGCCCACCAGCGACGAATATGCACCGTCACCTCTTCGCGGTCGTGATACAGCTGACGCGCCTGGATCTCCGCATTAATGCCATGCTCATCCAGTTGCTGCTGAATATAAGCCAGATTCTGCGACACTTCCTCATAGCGCTTTTTCATTGGCAACTTGAGGTTGAAGATCGTCTCACGACACCAGCCGTTCACCAGCCAGGAAGCCATCAGCGCGGCCACTTTGGCCGGTTTCTCAACCATATCGCACACCATCCAGGAGATGTTGTTCCGGTTCGGACGATAGCGGAAACCATCTTCACGCAGCCAGGTAACCTGCCCGGTATCCATCAGGCTTTGTGCCATCGGGCCGTTATCGACAGATGAAACCCACATGTTACGTTTCACCAGTTGGTAGGTCCAGCCGCCCGGGCACGCACCGAGATCGACGGCATACATGCCGTTTGCCAGACGCTCGTCCCACTCATCTGCCGGGATAAAGACGTGGAAGGCTTCTTCCAGCTTCAGCGTTGAACGGCTCGGCGCATCGGCCGGGAAGCGCAAACGCGGGATGCCCATAAAGAAGGGAGAGTTGTTGGTGGTGTATGAATACCCCGTATAGCAGCAGCCTGGTGCGATAAAGAAGATATGCACCACCGGACGTTTAGGCGTTTCGTAGTTCGTCAGGATACCCGCATCACGCAGCGCTGCACGCAGCGGTACGGTAAATTTGCGGCAGAACTTCATCAGCTCTTTGCTTTCATTGGTATCCGCCACTTCAACGCGCAGATCCCCGCCCTTCTCCACCACGCCCTGCAGCATGCCGACAATTGGGGTGATACGGTCTTCCGGCGGAAGATCCTTCAGCAGTTCACCCGCGACAAACATCTGGCGGGCAAAGATCAATGAGTTGAAAGGTAGTTCACGCGCCAGCTTATCCGCGTCTTCAGGCTGATAGCATTCAAATACCACATAGCCTGCATTCTCTTTAACGCGCGCAAAGCCGAAGACCTCGCGCTTTGCCGCTTTATCGGTAATTTCCGCGGCGCACTCTTTCTCAAACCCCGGGCGACAATATAAAACAACCTTATTCATGAACAACGCCCTTGCGTTTCAGACGGATAGCTCCGATAAACATTAATACCCAACCCGCCAGGAAGCTAACGCCACCGACAGGTGTAACAAACGCCCACAGGCGTAAATGCGAAAGTGCCAGACAGTAGAGACTGCCACTGAAAAGCACGGTGCCCAACGCCATAAAGACGCTGCTCCAGTAAAACCAGATACTGATACGGCGCTGCATCGCCACCGCCAGCCCAAAAATAGCCAACGTGTGGAATGCCTGATATTCAAGGCCGGTCTGGATCCAGCCCATCTCTACTGCGCCCAAAGACTTGCTTAATACATGTGCGCCAAAAGCGCCCAGTGCAACAAAAATAAAGCCACTCACCGCGGCAAAAATCAGCATGAATCGGCTGGTCATGTTTAAGTCCTGAATTGATGCGTGCCCGGCACACAAACGTTATTGTTCATACCTGAAGCGGAATTTTTCTTGCTCGCTTGCCGCTTTCGCCAGTATCCACTGCCGGAAAGCGGCTATTTTACCCAGTTCTGCCTGACTGTCATGACAAACCAGATAAAACGCATTCTTGCTGACCAGAACATCATTAAAAGGGCAAACCAAGCGGCCAGCCTCAATTTCGGACTGCGCCATGACGTTGTTCGCCAACGCCACGCCCTGCCCGTGAATAGCAGCCTGTAACACCATCGCACTGTGGCTAAAAATGGGCCCCTGCTGCACGTTTATATGAGTAAGACCTAATTGACGGGTATAAGTTTGCCAGTCACGGCGAGACGCATCATGTAAAAGTGTATGTTGCGCCAGGTCAGCAGGTGTCTTCAGCGCCTTTTCACCCGTTAATAGCAGAGGCGAACAGACCGGCAGGAGATATTCTGCGTATAATTTTTCGACGCGCAAGCCCGGCCAGTTACCGCGACCGTAAAAAATGGCGACATCGACGTCATCTGCCAGCTTGTCTTCCTGACGATCTACCGCCTGGATTCGAACGTCGATCCCCGGATAAGCTGAGTTAAAGCTTGAGAGTCTTGGCACCAGCCATTGAATGGCAAAACTGGGCAATAAACTAACAGTCAGGGCACCTTTTGCACTTCGGGCCTGCAGCTTACGCGTGGCCTCCGTGAGCTGGGAAAAAATCTCTTTAATATCCTGAAAATAGCTCTGCCCCTCTTCGGTCAACAGCAATGAACGGTTGCGTCGACGAAACAGCTTAAGGCCCAGAAAATCCTCCAGGGACTTGATTTGGTGACTTACTGCGGCCTGTGTCACAAAAAGCTCATCTGCTGCACGTGTAAAGCTCAGGTGACGTGCTGCTGCATCAAAAACACGTAATGCATTAAGGGGTGGCAATCGCTTCGACATGGTTATCTGGCTTAGATGTTAACGGATTTTAACAAACAGGAAACAACGCTTAACCTATTAGTTTTTTTTATCTGAGACATTATAATTTGTCCGTTGAGGAACTACCAGCAAATACCTATAGTGGCGGCACTTCCTGAGCCGGAACGAAGAGCTTTTTTTGGAATGCGTGTTCTGAAGGGCTTTTGGCTTACGGTTGTGATGTTGTGTTGTTGTGTTTGCAATTGGTCTGCGATTCAGACCACGGTAGCAACGCTACCAATTTTTCACTTCCTGTACATTTACCCTGTCTGTCCATAGTGATTAATGTAGCACCGCCAATTTGCGGTGCTTTTTTTTCGCCTGCGATCTTAGTGCTGAATCTCAACCATCTCTTTAACATCGCTTCGGTTGATCTGCTGCTTGTTCCCGTTGGCATCTTTGTATGAAATCATCCCGGTATCATTATCAGTTGACGGTTTCCCTTCCGAAACGATGGAACGACCATCGTTGGTGTGCATCACGTAGTTGTTACCAGAACAGGCGCTCAGGGCAAAAGTAAACGCACAGGCAGAAATGATTGCAGCTGTCTTGTTCATGATTATTCTCCTTTAGCAATTAATGCTATTCAAACCTCGATTTATAACAGGCTAAAACATCCGCCTAACACTATTTAGCATAACCTGCTTTTTTGGGGTCATCAGGATAAGCAGACAATTCTGATAGATATCAACCTCCTTGCCCTGCCGCTGAAATTGCGCGACGATCTTGCTATTGAAATGAGGAATCCCATGAACGCTTTCAGTCCCGCACATTTTCGCGAACAGTTTCCGGCGCTGGCCGATGCCGGTATTTATCTTGATAGCGCTGCCACCGCCCTGAAGCCACAGGCGGTTATTGAAGCGACGCAGCAGTTCTACAGCCTGAGCGCCGGGAATGTGCATCGCAGCCAGTTTGCCGAAGCGCAGCGTCTGACCGCGCGCTATGAAGCCGCACGCGATCAGGTAGCACGTTTGATCAATGCAGAAGGCGGGAAAAATATCGTCTGGACGCGGGGTACGACCGAAGCCATCAATATGGTGGCCCAGTGCTATGCACGCCCGTTGCTACAGCCTGGAGATGAGATCATCGTCAGTGAGGCAGAGCACCATGCCAACCTGGTACCGTGGTTGATGGTAGCTGAGCAAACGGGGGCACGTATTGTGAAACTCCCGCTGGGACCAGATCTCCTACCCGACGTGGCTCAACTGCCTGAGTTGATTACTTCACGCAGCCGCATTCTGGCCCTCGGGCAGATGTCGAACGTCACGGGGGGATGTCCGGATCTGGGTCAGGCCATTCGCATCGCCCATGCCAGCGGCATGGTGGTGATGGTCGATGGCGCACAAGGGATCGTGCATTTCCCTGCTGATGTGCAAAAGCTGGATATTGATTTTTACGCTTTCTCTGCACACAAGCTGTACGGCCCAACCGGCATCGGTGCGTTGTACGGTAAGCCGGAACTGCTGGCGCAAATGACACCGTGGCTCGGTGGCGGCAAAATGATTACCGAAGTGACCTTCGACGGCTTTAAAACCCAGGAGATTCCCTATCGCCTTGAAGCCGGTACGCCAAACGTGGCCGGCGTCATTGGTCTGAGTGCCGCTCTCGAATGGCTTGCTGAAACAGACACTGCTCAGGCTGAAAACTGGAGCCGCGGACTAGCGACGCTCGCAGAGGAAGAACTCAAAAAGCGCCCGGGTTTCCGCTCGTTCCGCGTTCAGGATTCCAGCCTGCTCGCCTTTGATTTTGCGGGCGTTCATCATAGCGACATGGTGACGCTACTTGCCGGGTATGGCATTGCCCTGCGTGCCGGACAGCATTGTGCCCAGCCGCTCCTGGCGGCGCTCGGCGTTAGCGGTACGCTACGCGCCTCATTTGCGCCATATAATACCCAAAGCGATGTTGATGCGCTGGTTGCCGCCGTCGACCGCGCCCTTGAAATACTGGTGGATTAATGACTCACGCTGCTTTAGCCGGACACCCGTTCGGCACGGTCATCACAGAAGAGACCTTAAAACAGACCTTCGCCCCTCTCTCACAATGGGAAGATAAATATCGCCAGTTAATCCTTCTCGGTAAACAGCTCCCGACGCTGTCTGACGACCTAAAAGCCCAGGCAAAAGAGATCGCTGGCTGCGAGAACCGCGTCTGGCTGGGCGTCAGCGTCGCTGGCGAGAAGCTGCATTTCTTTGGCGACAGCGAAGGACGTATTGTCCGCGGGCTGTTGGCGGTACTGTTAACCGCCGTCGAGGGGAAAAGCGCGGCGGAGTTGCTGGCACACTCGCCGCTGGCGCTGTTTGATGAGCTTGGACTGCGGGCGCAGCTTAGCGCCTCACGCGGCCAGGGTCTGATCGCGCTCAGCGAAGCGGTACAGGATGCGGCACGTCAGGCTCAGGCCTGACGTTCTGCTTTCGCCATCATCTTCTTCAGGGCGTGAGATACAGCTATAAAACCGAAGGACGCGGTCACCATGGTGGCCGCACCAAAGCCTGAGGCACAATCCATACGTTTTGGCCCTTCCGCCGTACTTTTCATCGCACAGACAGAGCCATCAGCCTGCGGGTAGACCAGCGCTTCTGTAGAAAACACGCAGTCAACGCCGAGCTTGCCTTTGCTGTTCTTCACCACGTTAAAGTCGCTCTTCAGCCTTTCACGCAGCTTGGCAGCCAGCGGATCCTGAATGGTTTTCGCCAGATCGGCCACCTGGATCTGCGTAGGGTCGATCTGCCCTCCTGCGCCACCAGTGGTGACCAGAGGTACCTTGTAACGACGACAGTAAGCGATCAGCGCCGCTTTAGGGCGTACGCTGTCAATGGCATCAATCACATAGCTGTAGCCTTTATTCATGTACTCTGCGACGTTATCGGCTGTCACAAAGTCGTCAATGACCGTCACCCGGCATTCAGGGTTGATCAGACGAATACGCTCCGCCATGACCTCAGATTTTGCCAGACCGACGTTATCACGCAGAGCATGGATTTGACGGTTGGTGTTGGTGACGCACACGTCGTCCATATCAATCAGCGTGATTGCGCCAATACCGGTTCTCGCCAGCGCTTCTGCCGCCCAGGAACCCACACCACCAATACCCACGACGCAAACATGCGCATCCGCAAACAGCTGCAGGGCTTTTTCACCATAGAGACGTGCCGTGCCGCCAAAACGCTGACGCCAGGCATCACTGATTACCACTGACATAAAACCTCAGATGTAAAAAGGGTGAGGTTTCTCCTCACCCTGAACATGAATCCGTATTGCGCTCAGAATACCACAATCAGCCGCTGAATACGCTTCCTGCGCCCGGCGCTGCTTTGAGCACCCATACGCGTCCGTAGTGGTTATACCAGCCGGCACGGTGACCCGCATCCGGACCAATCCCCTGATAGATATCGAAGTGCTGGCCTTTAATCGCCCCACCCACATCCAGCGCCACCATCAGACGTAGCTCATACTGGCCGTTAAATTTGCCATTATTATCCAGCAGAGGCACTTCCGCGAGCAGCGTAGTGCCAGCAGGAATAATTGAACGATCCGATGCCACCGACGCACGACCAATCAGCGGTACAGCGCTCGCCCCTTTCACCGGAGCAAAGTTTTGCGGTTTAAAGAAGACAAACGACGGGTTCTGCTCCAGCAGCTCGCGCACCTCGGCTTCGCTGTGTTTTTCGCCCCACTCGCGGATCGCCTGCATCGACATATCTTCTTTCTTCACTTCGCCGCGATCGATCAACACCTTACCAATACTGCGATAGGCATGGCCGTTTTTACCGGAATAGCTGAAGAAGTTAAGGGGCGAACCATCACCGAAATCAATATAACCGCTGCCCTGAACATCCATGATGAAGTTATCCATCAGTGAATTGCTGTAAGCCAGGACGTAGTTTTCGCTCAACGCACCAGAGTAGATTTCTGCACGGGACGGCAGGCGACCGCGTTTTGGCGGCATACGATAAATTGGATACTGGAATTCGCCCTGGCGGGAGTGCCGCGCCTGAATCACTGGCGTGTAATACCCCGTGAACTGGACGTTCCCGTAGTTATCTGCCCCTTCCATCTGCCAGGCGTCGATACCAAACTGGCGCATGTTGCGCGTATCGCCGCCCGCGCGCAGCCAGTCCTGTACTGCACTGTAAACGTTGTTTTGTGAGCCATACAGGCGTGGTGACGCATTGCGGATCTGATAGACCTGCTCGGAGAAATCTCCGGCGTTAATCGGTGCGCCAACCGCATCAGGCTGGTTAACTAAGGAGAAAGGCTGGGATAATTTCCCGTCTTTATACTGTTGACCGCGATCGGTCGGTTTGGAAGAGCAGGCCGCAAGAATGGCTACCATTGCGCCCGTCATCAGATACTTCGCCCAACGTCCTTTCATTATATCTCGTCTTTAAGTTGCCCATTTCCGCGTGATGAAGATAACAAACCGCCAGGGCTAATGAAATGCGATCGCATGACCTTTGGCAAATTTTGCGCAAAAAATAGTCCAAACAGAGCCATGTCGTTCAATTTGCATACAAAATCATGATTTATGTGAAAAAGGGGTTGCATCACAAACCTATCCGAGTATAGTGCGCATCCACGGACGCGGGGTGGAGCAGCCTGGTAGCTCGTCGGGCTCATAACCCGAAGGTCGTTGGTTCAAATCCGGCCCCCGCAACCAATCAAATTTGAAGAAGTAAGTTTCTACAGAAGTAGAAAGACGGACGCGGGGTGGAGCAGCCTGGTAGCTCGTCGGGCTCATAACCCGAAGGTCGTCGGTTCAAATCCGGCCCCCGCAACCAACACTTCTTAAAACAATAAACACCCTTAAGGGTGTTTTTTTGTATCTGTCGTTTGTGAATTTGCCGGGTATTTCACCCGGCTGAAAGATTTACCCGCGTCGCGCCAGCGTCGCCCCGTCAGAGAAATACGCCCGGATCCCTGCCAGAATCGACTCCGCTACCTCCTGCTGGAATTTTGCCGTCTTGAGCTTACGCTCTTCTTCAACGTTACTGATAAACGCGGTTTCTACCAGAATGGACGGAATGTCCGGCGCCTTGAGCACCGCAAACCCGGCCTGTTCTACGCTGTTTTTATGCAGCTTATTGATGTTACCCAGCTTGCCCAACACCGCTTTACCAAATTTCAGGCTGTCGTTGATGGTCAGTGATTGCACCATATCGAACATGGTGTGATCGACATAACGGTCGCCGCTTTTGCCCACACCACCGATGAGATCCGAGGCGTTCTGGGTATCCGCGAGATATCTCGCGGCAGTACTGGTCGCCCCTTTGGTTGAGAGCGCAAACACCGAAGAACCGCTTGGCTGGCGGCTGGTAAACGCATCCGCATGGATAGACACAAACAAATCGGCGCGCTGCTTCTGCGCTTTTGCCACGCGAACTTTCAGCGGAATAAAGACATCTTCATTACGCGTCATATAGGCGCGCATATTGCCTTCTTTATCGATCAACGCCTTCAGACGGCGGGCGATTTGCAGCACCACGTCTTTTTCGCGGGTGCGATATTTTCCGACAGCACCCGAGTCTTCCCCACCGTGCCCCGGATCAAGCATGATCACAATCGGACGATCGCGCCCTGCTTTACCCGGCTGTGGGCCACTTTGCGCAGGTGGAACCTGCTTCTCAAGATTGCCCTGGTTATAATCTTCCAGTAACGCCAACAGAGGATCCTGAATGTCCGTCGCATTCGCCGGGTAGAGATCCATTACCAGACGCTCTTTGAAGGTCGCAACAGGCGCGAGAGCAAACAGTTGAGGCTTAACGTTCTGCTTCAGCTCAAACACCATACGCACGGTTTGCGGATCAAACTGCCCGACGCGCGCCGATTTAATAAACGGATCGTCACCGCGGATCTGCGCCGCCATCCCCTTCAGCACGGAATTGAGATTCACCCCTTCGAGATCCACGACCACGCGTTCAGGATTGCTTAAGGCAAATTGCTTATATTTCAACACGCGATTGGATTCAACCGTCACGCGCGTATAGGTCGACGACGGCCAGACGCGAACCGCCACCACCTGACTTGTGGCGGCTAATCCTACCTGACTGACGCTAAGCAACCACATTGCCCCGGCCCCTTTTAACAAACGGCGACGGCTTATTGCTGAGTTGGATCCCGACATGCTTCTCCCGAGCAAGAAAACTGACTGATATACAAAATGTCCAAATTGACCGAAAACTTTAACGAATGACGCATAAACTGTCATCTATAAAAGGGTAAACAATCATACGTTAACGCACGGATTACTTATTAATTTCTGTGGGTCGCGGAAAATTTGCGCTTGCACATGTATCCACAATCGAATAAAAATACACAAATTACGAATAAACATTCATTAAGGGTTGTGCCATGGTGAAGGAGCGTAGAACCGAACTGGTCCAGGGATTCCGCCATTCTGTTCCCTATATCAACGCCCATCGGGGAAAAACGTTTGTCATCATGCTTGGCGGCGAAGCCATTGAGCATGAAAATTTTTCCAGCATCGTCAATGACATTGGCCTGCTACACAGCCTCGGGATCCGCCTGGTGGTGGTCTATGGCGCGCGCCCGCAGATCGACGCCAACCTGGCCGCACACCACCACGAGCCGATTTACCACAAACATACCCGCGTTACGGATGCGAAAACCCTGGAGCTGGTGAAGCAAGCTGCAGGTCTGCTGCAGCTGGATATTACGGCTCGCCTGTCGATGAGCCTGAACAACACGCCATTGCAGGGTGCGCATATCAACGTCGTGAGCGGTAACTTCATCATTGCCCAGCCGCTCGGCGTGGACGATGGCGTGGACTATTGCCACAGCGGACGTATTCGTCGTATTGATGAAGAGGCAATCCACCGCCAGCTCGACAGCGGTGCCATCGTGCTGATGGGCCCGGTCGCCGTTTCCGTGACCGGAGAAAGCTTTAACCTGACGTCTGAGGAGATTGCCACGCAGCTAGCGATCAAGCTGAAGGCGGAAAAAATGATTGGGTTTTGCTCTTCCCAGGGTGTCGTAAACGATGAAGGGGTGATTGTGCCCGAACTCTTCCCTAATGAAGCCCAGGCCCGCGTAGAAGCACTGGAAGCTGAAGGTGACTACCATTCTGGTACCGTGCGTTTTCTGCGTGGTGCGGTGAAAGCCTGTCGCAGCGGCGTGCGCCGCAGCCACCTGATCAGCTATCAGGAAGACGGCGCCCTACTGCAGGAGCTGTTCTCCCGCGACGGTATTGGTACACAGATTGTGATGGAGAGTGCGGAGCAGATCCGCCGCGCCACCATCAATGATATCGGCGGTATTCTGGAACTGATCCGGCCGCTGGAGCAACAGGGTATTCTGGTGCGTCGTTCGCGGGAACAGCTGGAAATGGAGATCGACAAATTCACCATTATTCAGCGCGATAACCTGACCATTGCCTGTGCCGCCCTCTATCCATTCCCGGAAGAGAAGATCGGTGAAATGGCCTGCGTGGCGGTGCATCCTGATTACCGCAGCTCCTCACGCGGCGAAATGCTGCTTGAGCGCGTGGCAGCGCAAGCCCGCCAGATGGGCCTGAGCAAGCTGTTCGTCCTGACGACACGCAGCATTCACTGGTTCCAGGAGCGAGGATTCACGCCGGTAGATATAGATTATCTGCCAGAAACGAAGAAAGAGATGTACAACTATCAGCGCCGCTCAAAAGTGCTGATGGCTGATCTGGGATAATACGATGCCCTCACCGTCTGGTGAGGGCTTTCGCTTAAAGAGACTCAAATATCGCGCTCAGTCCGCTCCGGCGCTCTGTACGGGTGGCAATGGCCTGCACCAGCACACGTTCATCGGTATAGAGTGACAAGCGCTGACGCGCGCGCGTAATCGCGGTATAAATCAGTTCGCGGGTAATAACAGGTGAAAGCTGTGTCGGCAGGATCAGCGCCGCATGGTTAAACTCGGAGCCCTGGGATTTATGCACCGTCATCGCCCACGCGGTTTCATGCTCAGGCAAACGGCTGGGCTGGAAAGACTTCACGCTACCGTCCGGTAACTGGAACCAGACGCGCAGCCCCTGGCCGCGATCGAGCGCAATCCCGATATCCCCGTTAAACAACCCCAGCGCACTGTCGTTGCGGGAGATCATTACGGGTCGTCCTTCAAACCAGCGCGAATGCGGCATGCGGTTGATTTTGTGCTTCTGAACAAGAAGCTGCTCCAGCCTGTCGTTCAGCCCACTGACGCCAAACGGCCCTTCCCTCAGTGCGCACAGTAACTGGTACTCACCAAAGGCGGCAATGACCTGCTCTGGTGAGTTGCGCTGTTGGACACATGCCAGGAAATGCTGATACCCCTCCAGGGCGTCATCCAGCATCACCTGATACTCTTCTCCGCTTTGCAGTGATTTTTTCTCGATGTCGGTAAACGTACCGTCAAACACCGCACGGGTACTGTGCCGATCGCCACGGTTTACCGCGGCAGCCAGTTGGCCGATACCGGAGTCGCTGCCGAAACGATAGCTTTTTTGCAGCAGGCACAGGCTGTCGCGTAGCGCTCCCGCCACCGGCGAGTTATCGGGTTCAAGTACGCATCCGGTCAAACGCGCCAGCTCCTGAGCACGCGCGGCTGTGTAGCCAAAGCTGGCGTAAGTACAAATATCCCCCAGCACCGCCCCAGCTTCCACTGAAGCAAGCTGGTCACGATCGCCCAGAAAAATGACGCGCGCATGGGGCGGCAGAGCATCAATCAACCGCGACATCATCGTCAGGTCGATCATCGATGCTTCATCTACCACCAGTACGTCCAGATGCAGCGGGTTACCCGCATGATATCGCAGACGCTGGCTGCCTGGCTGAGCACCAAGCAGTCGGTGCAGCGTACTGGCTTCATTTGGGAAAAGCGCAAGTTGCTCCCCGGTGAGCGGCAGCTTTTGCAATGCCCCACCTAACGATTCCGTCAGACGAGCCGCCGCTTTGCCAGTGGGGGCCACCAGACGAATACGGCACTTGTGCTCGCCCGATAGCTGGATCAACGCGGCAAGCAGTTTTGCCACGGTGGTCGTTTTCCCGGTTCCCGGGCCGCCAGAGATAACCGAGATCCGCCGCGTCAACGCCACGGCTGCCGCGACTTTTTGCCAGTCTGTCGCCTCATCAGAGGTAAACAGCGTATCCAGCACGTGCCGGAGTTGCGCTTCATCGCAAGGCAGAGGCGCATTCGTCTCGCTGAAGAAACGCGCCACCGTCAGTTCATTGCGCCACAGCCGGTTAAGGTACAAACGTTCGCTGCTCAGGATCATCGGCGTCCCGGTATCGGTTCCGCTCACGGCGGGCGAGCCGAGTAATATCGCCTGCCAGTCCACTGCGTCATCCAGCAACGCGAAACACGCCTGTAAAGCCGGAGGCATTTTCTCATCAACAACCAGACGCGACAGCGGCAGGCAGACATGCCCCTCTCCCGCGTCTTTACTCAGGATTGCGGCGGCGAGCATCACGGCGGGTTCATCGCCTGCCACCATCATGGCGAACTGTACATCGAGGTGGCGGAGTAATCGTTGTTCTACCGCTTCCAGCAATAGCGCCTGCATCGTCATGCCACCTCCTCTGTGCTTGCGGCAAACAGGTTATCCATTTTTTCAATCAGTTCCACAGCCGGACGCGTACTAAAGATGCCAGAGCGCGGGTCGCTAGCATCCACTCCGCGCAGGAACAGGTAAATAACGCCGCCAAAATGGTCTTCGTAACGATAATCGGCAATGCGATGCCGCAGGTACCGATGCAGCGCCAGGGTATAGAGCTGATACTGCAGATCGTAGCGATGTGCTTGCATGGCTGATGCCATCGCCTGCTGGGTATAGGCTTCGCTGTTTTCACCCAACCAGTTCGATTTGTAGTCCAGCAGGTAGTAACGCCCTTCGTGGCGGAAAACCAGGTCGATAAACCCTTTTAACATTCCCTGCACCTGGCGGAAGTTCAGCGCTGGGCAACCGGCAGATAACGGATCATGCTCGCGGATCAACGCATCAAGCGCGTCGGCTCTGAGGGGGCTGGCAATAGGGAGATAAAATTCCATCTCCACCTGTTTATCTTTGTTAGTCAACTGACTCAGAGAGATCCCTTGCGCCGTCAGTGGGGCGTGCAGAACCGTGCTGATCCAGTCGGTGAGAACCGGCTGCCACTGTGCGTCATAGCCTCCACTCTGCAACATCTTTAGCACCCACTCCTCAGAGACTGGCTGGGTAAAATCCAGCTCTTCAAACAGGCTATGTAAAAATGTGCCTGGTGAGGCGCCACGCGGGAATTGATGCGGAGTGAGCGCTGGCTCAACAGGTACGCTACCGGTCCCTGCTGCATCGACGTCCAGTTTTGGCATCAGATCCTGGGCAATGCTCTGCCCGTGCTGCTGTAAACCGGAATAACTCGTCACACGCCAGTCGTCAGCAATGGTGCGCACAACCTGACGGGCATGGAGCTCAACCTCGCGCAGCTCCGGCATTTGCCAGCGGCTATTATCGGGCTGCGACGGAATGTGCAGAGCAGTATGATCCCCACATAATGATTCGATACACTGACGCAGGCCTGCTGCATCTTTGGGTTCACCGAGCTGAATAAGCCGCCCCAGCGCACTCAGATGAAAATCGCTCTCCCCGGTCTTCTCACCACGGCGACGAAACAGTGGGGCGACACCCATACTGCAGTGCCAGACCGAACGGGTCAACGCTACATAGAGCAGGCGTAAATCTTCCGCCAGACGTTCGGCCTCTGCCAGCTCAACGCTGGACTCAGCTTTACTGAGATCGAGCACCGCCTCAAATGACTCGCGATCGTGGTAAAAGGCCTGATCCTGCACGCGGTAATTGGCAATAAACGGCAACCAGACCAGCGGATACTCCAGGCCTTTCGACTTGTGAATGGTGACGATCTGCACCAGATGTTTATCACTTTCAAGACGCATCTGCTGACTGGACGAATTACTGTTCGGGTCGGCAATCTGTTGCGCCAGCCAGCGCACCAGAGCGTGTTCACTCTCCAGTTGCGTGCCCGCTTCCTGCAGGAGTTCACTGATGTGCAAAATGTCGGTCAGACGACGTTCACCGCCCGCGGTCGCAAGCATATTCTCCGCAATGTGACGCTGCGCCATGAGCTCACGTATCATCGCCATTACACCGCGTCTGTGCCATTTATCCCGGTAGTAAACAAACTCTTCCACTACCGCATCCCACGCGTCTTCGTCGTTGTTGAGCGCATCAATATCACGCGCATTCAGCCCGAGCATCGCGCTGGCTAACGCGCTGCGAAGCGTGCTCTCCCTCTCCGGGGCCAGCACCGCCTGCAGCAGCCATAACATCTCCTGCGCTTCCAGCGTTTCGAAAACACTGTCCCGATTTGAGAGGTAGACGGACGGAATGTTCAGCAATGTCAGGGCATCGCGGACAAGCGCGGCCTCCTGACGGCTACGCACCAGCACCGTAATATCCGATGCCTTTACAGGGGTTGACTCCTCGCCCCTCCAGAGCACCGCCTCGCCACATGCCCCCGCACTGAGCCAGTCACGGATTTGCGCGGCACAGTGCTGTGCCATGGCATTTTGATAGTCCGCAACGCCACAGCCTTCTCCGTCCAGCAGCCAGAAGTTCATGGCGGGCTGAGTCGTACCGTTGAATTCGAAGCGCAATGAGGCATTTTTTGTCGCAAATTTTACCGGCTGGAAAGGGATCTCCCGGAACATAAATGCCGTATCCATGCGGCTGAAAAGCGCATTGACGCTCTCTACCATCCCGGGAGATGAACGCCAGTTGGTATCCAGAGTGTAATGCGCATCAACTTCGCTGCGGGCTTTCATATAGGTGAAAATGTCCGCACCACGAAAAGCGTAAATAGCCTGTTTAGGATCGCCAATTAACAACAGCGCGGTATCAGGCTGTTGTCTCCAGATACGGCGGAAAATGCGGTACTGCTGCGGGTCGGTATCCTGAAACTCGTCAATCATCGCAACCGGGAAACGGTTACGAATAGCCGCGGCAAGCGCTTCACCATTTTCGCTGCATAACGCGGCATCCAGGCGGCTCAACATATCGTCAAACCCAAGTTCACCGCGGCGACGCTTTTCACGCGAGACGGTTTCACGGATCTCCACCATAGCGCGGGTGATCATCAGGTCATTGAGCGTCAACGGTTCGGCCAGCAGGGCTTCGATAGCCACAAACAGCGGATGCTCCGGCACAATGCCATCGGGTTTGGTTCGTTCAACCAGAAAACGCTGAGAGAATTTTTCAAGCGCATCCGGGAGCTGATACCCTCGCGTCTCTTCCTGTGCCCAGGCGCTGATCTTATCGATCCATTTCCCCTGATTTGCACGGTTAAATTTACGTCTGTCGATCCCGGAATTTTCGATGATCGCCTCAATCTCGCCGACCGACGTATTCCACTTTTGCTTGATGGCCGCAATTTTGGCGGTAATTTTTTCATGGCGAGAAGCGAGAGTTTCATCTGCTGGCGGCGGAGATTTGATTACCGGTGCTTCACCCTGAAGATAGCGATCGATGGCACGCAGAAGCTCCTCGGGGCCCTTCCATAACGCATGTACCGCTTCTGCGATATCTCGCGGTAAGGGGTAGCAATGGCGACGCCAGAAATCCGCGCAGGCCTGATAGCGAAGCACGGATTCATCTTCAATGAGCTGCTGCTCAAACAGCATGCCGGATTCAAACGCATTCAGGCTCAGCATTCGCTGACAAAAACCGTGAATGGTGAAGACGGACGCTTCGTCCATCTGCCGTTCAGCGAGAAGCAACCACTGGGCGGCCTGTTGCTTATCAGCAATCTCTTCCAGAAGGCTCGCGTAGAGAGGGTTATCCGTACTCTGACGCAGACAGGCGATACGCAGCTCATGGATATTGGAACGAATACGGCCGCGCAACTCCGCGGTGGCAGCCTCGGTGAAGGTGACGACCAGCAGCTCTTCCACGCTTAAAGGACGTGGAAAAGCCGCGTTACCGCCAAGCCCTAACAGCAGGCGCAGATAGAGCGCGGCAATGGTGAAGGTTTTTCCCGTTCCCGCTGAAGCTTCAATCAATCGTTCCCCCTGTAGAGGTAAACGTAACGGATCAAGAGGCTCAGCGGTATCGGTCATTCTTTCTTACTCCAGGGCATAGTTTGCTGCAGCGCGCTGACGCTCTTCCAGACTTTCCAGCCTTTCGGGTTCACGTACTCCGTTTTCCCGTTCTGGCTACCGGAAACCTGAGACAGGATGGTCATTCCCTGCGGCTTAATCACCGCCTGATGGAAGAACTCGGCAACCTTCTGAGGCGTCAGCTGTTTTATCTCGGCCACTACTTTATCACGCGAATCAAAGTTCAGATTACCGCGATCAAAATCTTTGCTGAGCTGTGACGCTTCTTCACCCAATGTCTGCGGTGGCTGCATCACCTGGGCGATGACGGCCTGCTGGATCTGGGCAAATTCGTCCGGTTTCATGGCGCGCAGTTTTGCTTCCACTTTTGGGAAGAAAGCCTGATAACGCTGCCAGAGATAGGCCGGTTGTTTATCGCTACTTTGCAGCAGGAAACCCAGCCCCCACTGGCGGCCAACGTTCATGGAGAACGCAAAGACCGCATAGCCAAGCTGCTCTTCTGTACGTAGCTGGTTATAGAACCACGGCTGAATAATCTGTCCCAGAACGGCACTCCGCGCTGAACTGGAGAATTCATCATAACCCGTAGGTACAAACACCGCTGCCAGCGCAGAATCCGTACTAGTGCCCGCCTTTTCAAAAATCACATTCTGTTTTTTCTCAACCAGCACATCCTGGTTGCGGCACCACTCGTCACCTTTCGAGCCGAGCTGGGTGCGTACATTCTCCGCCAGCGTTTTGGCCTGCTCTTCACTCATGTTGCCGACGATCAAGAACTCGGGACGCGTGTTGGTTTTCAATGCATCACGGTAAGCGAGGACATCTTTCAATGAGATAGAAGGCAGTAACGCGCGGCGATCTTCACGCTGGAAATAAGGAATTTGCGACAACATTTGCGCTGGCATAAGCGCAAGATCGTAAGCTTTGCCCTTCTCCGCAGAGTCCATCATCTGCGCATACCAGGATTTGGCCTGCTCAAGCTGCTCTTCCGTCGGCGTGTAACTAAAATAGCCCTCAAGCAGCGCCTGGAACAGCTGAGGCAGGCGCTGAGTGTAGCCATTTGCATTGACCATCAAACCGTTATTGGCATTGGTTGAGAAGCTGATTCCCCCCACGGCCGCCTGATTGCTGAGCTGATCGAGCGCGATGCCAGCAAGATAGTCATTCAGGGCGAACATCACCTGATTTTTGGCGCTATTCATCGCCTTAGGGTTACGCAGAACGACGCTGACATCGGCTTTTGGCTCGCTCGCAAAATAGCGGCTTGGGGTATACACCACGCGCAACGTCGGCTCATCAATAATAAGTTCCGGGTGCGGATAATCCTTTGTGGCTTTGATCAGCGAGAAATCATCCGGAATGTAGGGGTTCAGCTCCGGCAGTTTCAACGCAATCTCCCCGGCTCTTTTCTGCCAGTCGGCGAAGGTCTGGGCGCTGATTTTGTCCACCTGATAAGGGGCGTCTACAAAATAGGCCGTTTTGTTATGGGGTTCGTTCGGGCTGATGTACCAGATGCGGGCATTCTGCGGGGTCATCATCGCAAGGCGGGCTTTTACGGCGTCAGCATCATACTGATCGGCGATATTGACCGCATCGAGAGTATGTTCCACCGGCACGCGGATCATGGTATCCGCCAACCACTCCACATAGTCCATGTCGCGGGTAATGGACGGGTAACGGAAATCGAGATCCAGCACGTGAGCCAGTTCATCAAAGTAGCGTTTATCGACGCCTTTATCACGCAGCAGAGAAAGGTAGCTAAAGATCGCCGCCACCACTTCATCACGGTTTGCCTGCCCTTTGTCGGTCAGGGTTGCAGATATCGCCAGCACACCGCTATTGCCGTTCACAACGGGATCGGAGTCGGCTCGAATCCCTTCCACCAGCCCTTGTTTTTGCAGCCAGTCAGAAAGCGTACCCGGGCTACGGTTGCCAATCAGATAGGTCACCAGCTCGTCGGTTTTACTGCGAAACTGTGCCGTGTTGTTATCAATGCGGAATTCAACACGTAACACCTTGCGCGGCAAGGCGGGCACGTAGTGGATAACAATCCCTTTTTGAGCGTCCGTGACTACCGGAACGGTTATCTGAGGCAAGTCGATATTTTTATTCGGCACACGACCAAACGTCTGAGCGGCCATGTTTGCCAGCTCTGGCAGCGGTTTGTTGCTGTAGATAACCGCTTTCATCAGGTTCGCGGAGTAATATTTGTCGCGAAACGCATGCAGCGCATCAAGCACCGGGCTGTTTGGCTTATCGCTTAATGTTTCCAGGTTACCACCGGAGAAACGCGAACCCGGATGCGCCGGGTTAATGGTTTCGGCGCTCACCTGGGCCATGCGCATACCGTCTCGCGTACGGGCAAGGGTTAACTCAGCATTAACGGCATTGCGTTCACGTTCAGCATATTTTTTATCCAGAAGCGGTGCAGCGATGGAATCAGCAAGGCGATCGACCGCCCCTTCCAGTGCATCATTTTCGACTTCGAGATAAAAAGCCGTACGGTACGGTGCTGTGCTGGCATTGTGACTACCGCCGTGCATTTTCAGATATTCGGACAGGCTATCTGGCTGCGGGTATTTTTTAGACCCCATCAGCGTCATATGTTCCAGATAGTGCGCAAGCCCAGGATGGGCATCAGGATCTTCCAGTGACCCAATCGGCACCACCAGCGCCGAGAGGGATTTCACCGCCTGCGGATCGGAAACCAGCAGCACGGTCATGCCGTTATCAAGGCGAATAGCCTGATACTGGCGGGTATCTTTTTCGCTCTTACGGATAGTTTCCTGAACAGGTTGCCAACCGGAGTCTGCTTGAGTGAAGGGAGCCCAAAGGGCGACAAACAAAACCAACGCTTTAAACAAGGTGCTGCCTGGCATTACGACCTCTTTATCACGGCTACATCATTAACAAACTGCGTGCTGGGCACGCCAGCATCTCTTTCTTTGAGTACATCAGTCCGTGATAACAGGTGCATCATAAATGAACACCCTTTCCTGTGCAATTTTTATACAACACTCAGGACTGATTAAATTTGAACAACGGTAACAGGTAACGCAGTGCCTCTTCCGTGATCGTCTCGAAGTACTCTGGTTCAAGAGTACGCCATAAGCGCTGATACCAGACATCTTCACCTTCGCCACGTACCATCATGTTTCCTTCATAGGCTTGTATAAATTTACTTCGCGCTTTCTGCAGTGACGCCTCATCCGTTAACATTGCATCATTCTGTACGTCATAACAGGCTTTTATCCAGGCACCGCCACTCTCAGGCAGTAACAAAAGTGGTTTGTTCATGCCCTGACGGTAGCCCTCAATATACAAAGACAGATAACGTAACGCCTGTTCAGACTCCATCGGCGGGAAGCGCCATTCGCCCTCTTTGCGCACGAATATCCGGCTTTCGCCTTTATTACCCATCGCACTGTAGACAAGATGTTCCAGCCAGAGTTGCAACCCTTGTGAAACGCTAAGCATAGAAGGTCGCCAGCGTAGCAGCCCGTCCGGCTGAACCTGGGTTAGCCAACCCGTCAACTGAACGCCGTTACAGTTGAGATCAATTTCAATGCTTTTACCGGGTTGTCGACACTCCCTTACGCGCTCGGCCAGCGCTGTCATCTCATGGCACTGCGCCTCCCAGACAATTTCACCAAACGCCCCATAAGGCAATTGCCCTGCTGCGCGGTAACGGCGAAAAAGTTTGTCAGCATCTTCCTGATCAACCAGTGCATTCAACAGCTGCAGGTTTAACTGATAGCGCTCCAGCCCTTCCAGCGTAAAGGGCTCCGCATCGGGAATTTCGTTCTCTTCAGAGCGGAAATTGACCTGTAATCGCTGCTGGAAAAAGGCCCGCACCGGGTGCGCCCAAAACCGCTGAAGCTGTTCAAATGTCAGTGTGTCAATGGGCCGAGGGTCAAGCGCCTGAATGAAATCGGTATGCGCAGTTCCCTCTTTTTTCGCCGCAGGAAGCCACTCGTGAGCATAGCTCTGGTGCTCACTCACCACGTAGTTCACCGGGTCAAACGGCATGCGGCTATGACAACAGGTGATATGCGCTTTCACCCGCTTGTCACTTTCATCGCAGTTACGTTCTTCATCCCCCGGCAGGTAGTGGCTCTGTCCGATATAATCCACCAGCTCCTGCACCAGAACAGAAGGGAAACGCTCACTGTTGTCCTGAATTGAACGGCCGATGTAACTGATATAGAGCTTACTCTGGGCGGAAATGAGCGCTTCAAGGAAGAGATAGCGATCGTCATCACGACGACTACGGTCACCCCGCTTTGGATTAGCACTCATCAGATCAAATCCCAGTGGTGCCAGTGCACGTGGATAAATACCGTCATTCATGCCAAGCAGACACACCACTTTGAACGGGATAGAACGCATTGGCATCAGGGTGCAGATATTCACCGGGCCCGCCAGGAAACGCTGACTGATTCGCTCCTGGTCAAGCCGCTGCGTCAACTCATCCCTCAGCAGTGACAAGGGGATCTCTTCGTGATAATGGGAATTCACGCCCTCGTCGACGATAGCCTGCCACTGCGTTTCAATGAGCGCCATTGCGGCTTCAGTGTCACTGTCTGGCAGGAAGAAATCATTGAGCAATGCCCTGCAAACCGGGAGCCATTCTTCCAGAGTACGCGGTTGCATTAACTCACTTCTCCAGCGGTTAAGCTGCATCAATAGTGAAGCCAAATGCCCCACCAGTTCAGCAATTAACCCACTGGTCTCATCGTAAGGCAGTACCTCATTCCATTCCCCCTGACTGCTTTCCATGGCATATCCCAACAGCATACGTGTCAGGCCAAACCGCCAGGTATGCTGCCCAGTTGGGGGGAGTCCGAACGACTGGACGTTATCGTCATCGATCCCCCAGCGAACACCCGATTCGTTCACCCACTGGCGAAGGTAGCGTAACCCCTCTTCATTGATGTTGAAGCGGGCAGCCAGAACTGGAACATCCAGTAATGCCAGAACATCTTCGGAGATAAACCGACTATCAGGCAGTGACAACAGGGTGATGAAGGCCTGCAAAGCCGGGTGAGACTGACGGGCACGGCGGTCCGAGATAGCGTAAGGCAGGTATCGTTCACCCGTCGCACTGCCAAAAACGGCCTGAATGAAGGGACTGTAATTGTCGATATCCGCCACCATCACCACGATATCGCGCGGCGTCAGCTCAGGATCATCCTGCAGCATGTGCAACAGCTGGTCATGAAGGATTTCAACTTCGCGCTGCGGGCTGTGGCAAACGTGGATGGTGACACTGCGATCGTCAGGATCCAGCCTCCGCTTCCTGTCGCTGCGTTCAAACTCTTGCGCCGTAACACCCATGACGGCACGGTTCTCCAGCTCCAGAATATCTAACTGAATATTATGCAGCAGGCTATCCGGGGAGATCTCAACAAAGGCATCCACGTCGCCTTCACCTGATGAAGTGATATCAGAAAGCATGTGAATGTAATCACGCCCCAGCTTCCCCCACGAAGCAAGCAGCGGATTGGGCAGGTTCTGGATACCTTCTTCATCGAAAAGTTGCCCGGCAGTCGAGCCGTCTTTAAACAGCGGGATGGTTCGTTCTTCAAAAAGGCGTTTTCGTTGGCGAGTCACCAGCCGCGAAAGCCAGCGTTGGTCGAGGATATCCCCCCAATATTGCCGGCAAGGGTTGGTAAACAAAATATGAATATCAATATGTTTACCCAGCGCATTCAACGCCTTGAGATAGACTGGGGGTAATGCAGATATTCCACAGATAAACACGCGTGATGGCAGTCGGGCTGGTCGCTCCGACGTATTTTCAAGTATGGAGATAAACCGATCGTACAGATTGGCACGGTGCCACTTAGGCTGGCCAAGTTTCTCCGTGTGCTCCACCAGCGCTTTCCATAGTGGCGCCTGCCAGATTTGCGCCTCCGGTAACCCCTCCACCAGCTCACCTGCTTCCCAACGAATTAACCAGTCAGAACGATAAACAAGATATTGATCGTAGAGATCGGCGGTACGCGACGCGAGCTGGAACAGCTTGCGTTTATCGGTATCGTCATTGAGATAGTGGTTCAGCATCGCGAACTCATCGCGCTGAAGCATTTCCGGCAGCAACGCCATCAGCTTCCAGCTCATGCTTTGCTTGTTGAACGCACTTTGCTCCGGGATATCCGGCAACACGCGGACAAACATCTCCCAGATAAAGCTCGCGGGTAGTGGGAACTCAATGTTCGCGGCAATGCCAAATTTGCGGGAAAGCGACATTTGCAGCCACTGTGCCATACCGGTGCTCTGCACCAGCACCATTTCAGGCTCAAAAGGATCGTCAAGCCGCCCGCCCTCAACGATATATTCCATCAGTGCTTCCAGCACATCCAGACGATTTGAGTGGTAAACCCTTAACATAGACGCTCCCGACTACTGGCTAACCGGGCAATGCAGACGCGTTATCTCACCGCGTCGCCCCAGAGGAGAAATAAGTGTAACCGTGATGCTGACACATCCGGCGAGCGTTGTCTGCCCCCGGTTGGCCTGCCAGCCTTCCGGTAGTGCATTTGTTGAGAGCTGGGACTGGTTCCAGGCATGGTGCCAGAGCTGACGATATTGGCTAAACAAGGTGAACCGCGTCGCCAGTGCCCGGTGGTAACCTGACAGTGCGGTCACGATTATCACCATCAGCATCATCGCCAGGAGAACCTCAACCAAGCTAAACCCTCTTTCTTTGTTCATGGCAACAGGCATAACACACTCCCCTTTAGCGGACAAAAATCACTCCAGCCGTGAGGCGAGAAGCGAATCTTGCCGTCGATTATCTCTCCTGTGCGCCAGAGCTGCAGGTCGTTGACTCCAGCAATAAGCAAAACATCCTTCTCACTTAATAGCCGTAAACAAACTCGCCATGACGATGCCTTTTTGCACTGAATCTGGGGCTCTGACGACCAATCCTGAACGCGTCCCCACTCAAGTGCAGATTGCACAGACGCCTGCTGCTGGAGTGAACGGCTCTCATCACCCACGAGCGCACTAAACGTTGTGAGTTGTTGGTTGAGACCGGTGAGGATCAGAGTACCGAGCACCAGTAAAAGCAAAACCAACGCCAGCGAAGACATTCCGCGTTGACGGTTCACAAGTTATACCCCGTGACCCCATATAAAGCCTGATATGGCTCCCTATGCTCACCTTTACGACTGGCGGTCAGTTCGATATTCAACTCTGGTGCAAAACCGGCATGCTCAACTTTACGTACCATAAAGTGCAGGATCACAAGCTTGTCCGGTTCGGTGAGCTTTTCCCATCCCTTTCCTTCACACGAAGTTGCCCCACGCAGCATTTCCAGCGCTCCTGCTTCCAGACGAAAACCGGTGCTGTCATTTTCTGATGCGGTGTTATCCCAATTGCCGTTACTGTTAGCATCCCACCGTACAATGGCACAGCTCCCTTCCCTGCCAATCACCAGCCCTTGTCCCTGACAGTTTCCGGCACAATATCCTGCGCGCTGAAGATGTTTACCGAGGGCGAACAGGCGCTGCCAGACCTCTTCTTCCAGCTCTCGCTGGCCGGATTGCAGTAGTACAACCCGCTGCAACCCGGGTAAAAAACGCGATGCGCTTACCAGCAAAAGGCTGCTGATCGCCGTAGCAATCAGCACTTCAATCAGTGAGAAACCGCGCTGTCTCATTGACATGAACCGTCCCCTGAACTTTTGCACATTCTGATGCGTCCTCCATTTGAGACAATAATCAGCCATTCTCCTGCTCGACTTTGTATGCGTATCCGCCCTGCCCATGCCGTATCTCTTAATCCATAAAACCCTAATGACGGTGTTAGTTCACTCACCGTGACTTCAGGCCAGAGTGGCATCAGCACAAAGGGACTCCCCTTCTCGCAACTCTTCATAACTGAGCTCACCAGGCAGTCTCTGCCTCCAATCCGCTGAAGGGTTACCTGATGGTCGCGGTTGTGCCGGTTGGCATTGTTGCGCAGAAACACCAGGTAATCGCGAACCTGACTGGCGGTTTGCCACAGCCGCTGCTGTCGTTGCCAGCTGTCCCAGCCGTATAACCCTGACGCGCTGAGGATGACAATCAACGAAATCGCTACCAGTGTTTCGATAAGCGTAAAACCATTCTCTTTTTTCATACCGGGAGTGTGGCGAAGTGCCGTGAAGGTGACGAGCAGCGGATTGCTGTTTTCCGAGTCGTTATCCAGAGAATCGACCGAGTTGCAGCGTGTTGCACGCTTTCTGGATAACGCTTCGTGAAACGGGATGAAGGCGAAAAAAAACCGGCGCTAAAAAGCACCGGTTGTGTCACGCTTTGCTACATCAGATAGCGACGGGCGCTTTGATGCCAGGGTGCGGGTCGTAACCCTCAATCTCAAAATCATCAAAGCGGTAGTCGAAGATAGACTCCGGTTTGCGTTTGATAATCAGCTTCGGCAGCGCACGCGGTTCGCGGGTCAGCTGGAGATGCGTCTGTTCCATATGGTTACTGTAAAGATGGGTGTCCCCACCGGTCCAGACAAAATCGCCCACTTCCAGGTCGCACTGCTGCGCCATCATGTGGACTAACAGCGCATAGCTGGCAATGTTAAACGGCAGGCCGAGGAACACGTCGCAGGAGCGCTGGTAGAGCTGGCAGGAGAGCTTGCCGTCTGCCACGTAGAACTGGAAGAACGCGTGGCACGGGGCCAGCGCCATTTTATCCAGTTCCCCCACGTTCCAGGCGGAAACGATAATACGACGCGAGTCCGGATCGTTTTTCAGCTGGTTCATCACGGTGGTGATCTGGTCAATATGGCGGCCATCAGGCGTTGGCCATGCGCGCCACTGTTTACCGTAAACCGGGCCCAGATTGCCGTTTTCGTCTGCCCATTCGTCCCAGATTGAGACGTTGTTTTCGTGCAGATACGCAACGTTGGTATCGCCTTGCAGAAACCAGAGCAGTTCATGAATGATCGAGCGCAGATGGCAGCGCTTTGTCGTCACCAGAGGGAAGCCTTCTTGCAGATTGAAGCGCATCTGGTGGCCAAAAATGGAGAGCGTGCCGGTACCGGTACGGTCGTTTTTCGGCGTGCCCTCATCGAGCACTTTTTTCATCAATTCAAGATACTGTTTCATGGTTCCTCAGGAAATTTGTTGCTGTGGACGACGACGATACGCCCAAATCATCATAATGGCACCCGCGACAATCATCGGAATGGAGAGAATTTGCCCCATGCTGATGTACTGCACCCACTCGCCGGTAAACTGTGCATCTGGCTGACGGAAGAACTCGACGATGATACGGAACGCACCGTAGCCAATCAGGAACAGGCCAGAAACAGCCCCCATCGGACGCGGTTTGCGGATAAACAGATTCAGGATGATAAACAGCACCACGCCTTCCAGCGCCAGTTCGTAAAGCTGAGACATATGGCGCGGCAGCACACCATAGGTATCGAAAATAGACTGCCACTCCGGGTGTGATGGCAGCAGCGCGATATCTTCTGCGCGGGAGCCCGGGAAGAGCATCGTGTATGGCACGCTTGGGTCAACGCGCCCCCACAGTTCACCGTTGATAAAGTTGCCCAGACGGCCAGCACCGAGACCAAACGGGATCAGCGGTGCGATAAAATCTGAAACCTGGAAGAAGTTGCGTTTGGTGCGTTTGGCAAAAATCACCATCACCAGAATCACGCCGATCAGGCCGCCGTGGAAAGACATACCACCATCCCACACGCGGAACAGATAGAGCGGATCGTTCAGGAATACCGGGAAGTTATAGAACAGCACATACCCAATACGGCCACCGAGGAACACGCCGAGGAAGCCCGCATAAAGCAGGTTTTCAACTTCGTTTTTGGTCCAGCCGCTGCCAGGACGGCTGGCGCGGCGGCCAGCGAGCCACATGGCAAAAATGAAGCCCACCAGGTACATCAGACCGTACCAGTGAAGCGAAACAGGTCCTACTGAGAAAATGACCGGATCAAATTCCGGAAAATGCAGATAACCACTGTTCATCTGTCACCACAAGATGTTGTTATTCCGCTGAAAGTGGACAGCGGTAGAAATGCGATTCTGCCGTAAGCAGAGGCTCCAAAGTTGCGAATCATAGCATAAGGCGGGCGCGGAGGATGCGCCAGAGATGTAAAAGATGTGTATAGGGTTTTATGCGCGCTGGTGCCCCCTCCCACAGGGAGAGGGAGAAAGATGATTAGCGGCCGCCGCGGATCAGGCCGCCCATACCGCGTCGTTCCATAAACGCAGCAACCTGATGACGGACTTCAGTAGCCAGTTGCGCTTCCAGGCTGCGTACAGCCAGCTCTCGGGCATCGTCGATTTCAATATGCCGCAACAGGTACTTCACACGTGCAACGGCGCGACCGTTCATAGACAGATGGCGGTATCCCAGACCAATCAGGATCGCGACGCACATTGAATCCCCGGCCATTTCACCACACAGGCGTAAATCAATCCCGTACTGTTCCGCATCACGAGCGATCATCGCTAACGCGCGGATTATCGCCGGGTGCAGGCTGTCGTAGATACTGGCGACACGGGTGTTGTTACGGTCGACGGCCAGGATATATTGCGTCAGGTCGTTCGTGCCGACAGAGATAAAATCAACCCGGTTGGCCAGTTGCGGCAACATGAAGACCATAGACGGCACTTCGAGCATCACCCCAATCCGCGGTTTCGGGATCGCGTAGCCAATCATCTCTTCGACTTCACGGCCAGCGCGTTCGATCAAGCGCCGTGATTCGTCGATCTCATCAATGCTGGTGACCATCGGCAATAAAATGCTGAGATTGCCCGTCGCGGCATTCGCGCGCAGCATGGCGCGCACCTGGATCAGAAAGATCTCCGGCTGGTCGAGCGTAATACGGATCCCGCGCCAGCCCAGACACGGGTTCTCTTCGCTGATCGGCATATAGGGCAACTGTTTATCAGCGCCGACATCCAGAGTACGCAGGGTGACAGGTTTGTCGTTAAACATCTGCAGCATTCCCTGATACTGCGCAACCTGCTCTTCTTCTGAGGGGAACCCACTTTGCAGCATGAACGGGATTTCGGTGCGGTATAAGCCGATACCATCAATGCGACTGCCAAGCTTTTCTTCGTGCTCAGGGCTTAAGCCGGCGTTGAGCATAACTTTGATCCGCTCACCGCTCTTTAGCTGTGCGGGCAGGTTAACGTCATCTTCTGCCAGCTTGCTTAATTCGTTCTCTTCACTGATAAGACGCTGGTATTCCTGGAGCAGAACCGGCTCAGGATCAACCAACAGCTCACCGCGATAGCCATCGACAACCAGCGTGCGTCGATGCAGCACTGACGGCTGGATATCTGCGCCCATCACGGTAGGAATACCCAGTGCACGCACCATAATGGCAGCGTGTGAGTTGGCGGCACCATCGCGCACTACCACACCGGCCAGCCTGTCCTGAGGCAGCTCAGCCAGCGTCGTCGCGGAGAGTTCATCGGCGACCAGCACAAACCGTTTTGGCCAGGCATTTGGCCCCTGAATGGTGTCATCCAGATGGAACAGCAGTCGTTGTCCCAGGGTTCGGAGATCTCCCGCCCGCTCTTTCAGGTAACCATCAGTCAGTGCCGCAAATTGCTCGGCAAATTTTTCGATAACCTTTTTAACGGCCCACTCCGCGACTGAGCCTTTATCCACTTCCGCAAAAAGCTCGCGACGCAAACGCGCATCGGAAAGCAGGTGTGAATAGAGATCAAAAATGGCCGCCGTCTCTTTTTGCGCACCTGCGGCAAAGCGTTTGCTGTAACGACGAAATTCATTCGCCGCCTCTTCCAGCGCAGCAGTAAGACGCTCACGCTCAAGCGCTTCATCAAGCGTTGAGGCTTCGTAAACCTGCTCCATTAACGGTAGCGTGGCGTCCATCCAGCCTTCTGCAATCGCCACACCTGGCGACGCAGGAAGGGCGCGAATGCGAGTATGGCGATACTGACCGAAAAGTGCGGCAAGCTGAGACTGGGAGAGGATCGCAGCCATCTGCGTGGCCAGCGTGACGAGGAAAGACTCTTCGCTTTCATCGTACTGACGCAGCTCGCGCTGCTGAACAACCAGCACGCCAAGCAGCTGGCGACGCTGGATAATCGGCACGCCAAGAAACGCGCGGAAGCGCTCTTCTTTTACGGAAGGGATGTATTTAAAGCTGGGATGTTTTTGCGCGTCGGCAAGGTTGATAGGTTCAGCCAGCCGCCCAACCAGACCCACGATACCTTCATCAAATGCGAGCGTTACGGTGCGTCCGCGTGGTTTTTTCAAACCACGGGTCGCCATCAGGTAATAGCAGCGCCGATCGTGGTCGGCCAGATACACCGAACAGACCTCGGTCTCCATCGCAAGACAGATGTCAGTGACCAGAATGTTCAGCGCCTCATTGAGACGCGGAGCACTGGCCACCTTCTCGACTATTTCTCGCAAGCGGGTGAGCATGATTTGCGTAGCTTAACCTCTTTTACGTCGCCAGGCAGGTGCGCTCTGCGGCTTAGGGGGGATCTCCTGAAGCTGCATTACCACACTTGCGAACTCTTTCATCACCCTACGGTAAACATCGCGTTTAAATGACACGACCTGACGAACAGGATACCAATAGCTTACCCAGCGCCAACCATCAAACTCCGGCGTACTGCTGGTTTGCATATTGATGTCTGAATCGTTGCCCACCAACTGCAACAGAAACCACTTCTGTTTCTGGCCGATACAAACCGGCTTTGTGTCCCAACGCACCAAACGTTTCGGTAACTTGTAACGCAACCAGTTGCGGGTCGAAGCCAGGATGCGAACATCTTTTCGGCTTAAACCGACCTCTTCAAAAAGCTCCCGGTACATCGCTTGTTCTGGGGACTCTCCAGGATTGATCCCGCCTTGCGGGAACTGCCAGGAGTGCTGACCATATCGCCGGGCCCACATTACCTGGCCCTGGCGATTACAAATTACTATTCCTACGTTCGGGCGGTAGCCATCGTCATCAATCACCGGACTACCCCAAACTAAACCTTATATATGAATGATTGTTTCACACTACAGGGAGGCGGTAAACCACTCTCTTACAGGCCTGCAACCTAATAACATTTGAATAACTCACAAATAAGTGCTGAGTTATAAACAGATAAGAGTCTGCAAAGGGATTTTTATTCACCTTTTCTGTGGATATAGTTGTGAAAAAGTGTCTGATTACCGATGAACAACCTCAATCCCCGTCTGCGTCCCGCTTTCATCAATATTATATAATGGTATTATTTTCATGCAGTTAAGTGTGTCATCACAAACAAAACACAGAATAGCGTGACGATCATCACATCAGGGATCGTCGCGCTGATGAAAGATCGAACAGCGTCGGTTTTATCCACAGATTGTGCCAATAAGTTAGGCACAAATTGTCTGAAAATTCGATTTTCATCGCACGTCAAGGCTGTAAATTGAAACAGTAGTCAGGGTTATGCCCAGTTATCCCATTTTTCTGTGGATAACATGGTGTAAGATCCTGTTCATTGTCAGTGACCAGATTTGAACAACCGGTTTTTCTTCTCAGATGAAACGATTTCAAACTAATAAAAAAACCTATAAATCATACACATGGAATATTCGTACAGAAAAAGTTAAACTCTATCCACAGGGGACAATTTCTTCGTTTATTTTTTAATCAAAAGGTTATCTTCATGCATCCGCTTACACCCTTGCTTTCACCTCCATCCAGCGAAGGCCAGTTGCTCCAGCAGGCTCAACGCCTGGCTGGCTTTTCGCTGGGCGAGCTGGCGGCAATGGCCGGGATTCCGATCCCGAAGGATCTGAAACGGGATAAAGGCTGGACGGGCATGCTGCTTGAACTGTGGCTGGGTGCCAATGCGGGGAGTAAACCAGAGCAAGATTTTGCGGCTCTTGGCGTAGAGTTAAAAACCATTCCCATAGACAGCCAGGGGAAGCCACTTGAGACCACCTTTGTCTGCGTTGCGCCATTAACCGGCAATACCGGTGTGACATGGGAGACCAGCCACGTTCGCCATAAGCTGAAACGCGTGCTTTGGGTACCGGTTGAAGGTGAACGCCACATTCCACTGGCCGATCGTCGCGTTGGCGCACCGCTGCTCTGGAGCCCGAATGAAGAGGAGGAGCATCAATTGCGTCTGGACTGGGAGGAACTGATGGATATGATCGTTCTTGGCCAGGTAGAGCGCATCACAGCCCGACACGGGGAAGTGTTACAGCTGCGCCCGAAGGCAGCCAACAGTAAAGCGCTTACCGAAGCGATCGGTGCGCAGGGCGAGCCAATACTGACGTTGCCGCGCGGCTTTTATCTCAAAAAGAATTTCACCGGCGCAGTGCTTGCACGCCATTTTTTACTAAAAACATAGTTTTTTACTCATTTTGAGAGATCCCAAACATAATCATCTGGTTTTTAAGATTTTACCGCTTCCTCCTGCCGGCATATCGGGTTAATACTACACTATGATTTGATACCAGCCAGGTGAGGACGATAACGATGAAAAAATGGGCAGTGTTAATTTCAGCAGTCGGCTTAGCGTTTGCAGTATCGGGCTGTAGCAGCGATTACGTCATGGCGACAAAAGATGGTCGGATGATCCTGACCGACGGAAAACCTGAAGTGGATGATGATACCGGTCTGGTCAGCTATCGCGATCAGCAAGGCAATAAAATGCAGATCAACCGCGACGAAGTCTCACAAATTATCGAGCGATAAACAGAGAGAGGTCAGTCGCTTGCTGGCCTTTTTGATTTTTTTCTTCCCCTTTTGCTTCCCCTCTGCCATGTTTATATTCCTTTGTCGGGAAGTTCCTGACGCGGTCTACATGTCTATTGAAGGAAGCCGGCTATGCATTATCACCGTATCCCCCACAGCTCTCTGGAGATAAGCCAATTGGGGTTGGGCACGATGACATTTGGTGAACAAAACAGCGAAGCCGATGCCCATGCGCAACTCGATTATGCCGTCAGCCAGGGGATTAACCTGATTGATGTCGCAGAGATGTACCCTGTCCCCCCGCGTCCGGAAACACAGGGGCTTACCGAAACCTACGTCGGTAACTGGCTGACAAAACGTGGCAACCGTGAAAAGCTGGTCATTGCGTCGAAAGTCAGCGGCCCCGCACGTAATAACGATGCTGGGATCCGTCCAAATCAGATCCTCGATCGCAAGAATATCCGTGCCGCGCTCGATGCCAGCCTGAAGCGCCTGCAAACAGATTATCTCGACCTGTACCAGGTTCACTGGCCTCAGCGTCCAACAAACTGCTTTGGTAAACTCGGCTACAGCTGGAATGAGAGCGCCCCTGCCGTTACGCTACTGGAAACGCTGGAAGCGCTGACCGAGTGCCAGCGAGCGGGTAAAATCCGCTACATCGGCGTATCTAACGAAACGGCCTTTGGTGTGATGCGTTACCTGCACCTGGCGGATAAACACGATCTGCCGCGTATCGTCACCATCCAGAATCCGTACAGCCTGCTTAATCGCAGCTATGAAGTTGGACTGGCCGAAGTGACGCAGTATGAAGAAGTGGAACTGCTCGCCTATTCCTGTCTTGGATTTGGCACGCTGACGGGGAAATACCTGAACGGCGCGAAACCGGCTGGCGCGCGTAATACCCTCTTTAGCCGCTTTACCCGCTACAGCGGCGAGCAGACGCAGAAAGCCGTTGCAGCCTATGTAGATATCGCGAAACGTCACGGTCTTGATCCGGCGCAGATGGCGCTGGCCTTCGTACGGCGTCAGCCGTTTGTTGCGAGCACCCTACTGGGCGCGACCACTGTGGAACAGTTGAAAACCAACATTGAGAGTTTCCATCTGAACCTGAGTGAAGAGGTGTTAGCGGAGATTGAAGCGGTGAATCAGGTATATACATACCCGGCACCATAGCTGGACGCTTTTGCCGGGTGGCGGCTTCGCCTGACCCGGCAAAGAACTCAACGCCGACGCTGCCAGATCCACAAGCCAGCAATCGCCAGCGCAAACAGCCCACCAAACCCGACGCCAATCCCCACCACCGGCACGCCCACTTTTACCGCCAGCGAGTAAAGTCCCAGCATCAACAGCATCGCCAGGTTTTCACCCAGGTTTTGTACCGCAATGGCGTTGCCTGCACCGACAGTTTGCTTGCCACGTTCCTGCAGTAGCGCATTCAGCGGCACCACGAAGAATCCACCCAGAATACCAATCAGGATCAGGAGGGCATAAGCTGGCAATAGCGCGTGTTGCAGCGAGAAAATAAGCACGACTACGCCAATAAGGATCCCTGCCGGCATACAGCGCGCCACCGTCTCAAGCGTCACCAGTTTCGCTGCCGCCCCCGCACCAACAACAATCCCGATTGCGACCATCGCATTAAGGTAGGTTGGAGTCGCATTGTCGGTGATACCCAGCGCCACCGGCACCCATAGCACCAGCAGGAAGCGCAGCGTGACACCCGCTCCCCAGAACATACTGGTTCCCATCAGGGAGAAGCGCGTTTCACCGTTACGCCACAGCACGCGACAGGCGTTGAAGAAACTGCCGGTCATCGGCTTAAAGCGCCAGGATTGTCCCGGGCGTGCAACTGGCAGCTTCGGGATAAACAGGTTAGCCACAACCGCCCCGCCATACACCACCGCACAGACCCCCAGAGCGGCCAGCACATGCCAGTCGGCAAGCACCCCACCCGCAACGGAGCCAAGCAGGATGGCCGCAATGGTGGAAGACTCCATCAGACCATTGGCTTTCACCAGCTTATCACCCGTTGTCAGCTCCCCGAGGATGCCATATTTCGCCGGGGAGTAAGCGGCAGCGCCAATGCCCACCAGCGTATAGCCAATGAACGGATTAAAACCAAAACAAATGCTTGCGGCACCCAGCAATTTCAGGCCGTTAGCAAACATCATCACCCGGCCTTTCGGGAAACTGTCCGCCACCTGCCCCACAAAAGGGGCAAAGATAATGTAAGCGCCCACAAACACCATCTGCAGGATCGGCTGGCTCCAGTCTGGATAAAACTCGGCTTTCAGCAGCGCCAGAGTGGCAAACAGCAGCGCGTTATCACCGAACGCAGAGAGAAACTGCGCGGCGATGACCGCCATCATGCCTTTTGATCTGAGCGATGTGTTAGTGTGTACTGACTCACGCATTTTGCTGTTCCGCCTCTTCAACCATGCGTTTCAGGGTCACGAAATCGGGCTTCCCGCTCCCCAGCACCGGGAGCTGCTTCAGGTAGCGAATATCGCGCGGCACCGCCAGTTCAGGGATACCATGTTCACGCGCATAGCTAAGTAGCCTGTCGCGCTTAAGCTCACTGTCAGTGGTAAACAGCACCAGCGCCTCACCTTTGCTGGCATCACTCTTCACCACGGTCGCATGAATCTTATCGGCGGAGACGGCCGTCGCCAGTTGCTCAACCATTTCCAGAGAGACCATTTCACCGGCGATTTTGGCGAAGCGCTTTGCACGCCCCTGGATCTGCACAAAACCTTGTTCATCAAAACGGACAATATCGCCGGTGTCGTACCATCCCGTTTCAACCTCACCCTTAACGTTTTCCGCCGTCGGCGCTTCCAGCACACCCGGGTTTTCCACGCGCAGATAACCGTTCATCACGTTTGGCCCTTTCAATTGCAAACGGCCACCATCCTCAATGCCCGGCACGGCCAACAAGCGCGCATCCATCCCCGGCAGAATTCGGCCAACCGTACCCGGTTTTGCCGCCATCGGCACGTTAATCGAAACCACCGGTGCGCACTCGGTCACACCATAGCCTTCAAGAATGCGCAAACCAAACTTGTCCTGCCAGATTTGACGCGTGCTCTCCTGCAGCTTTTCTGCGCCAGCTACCACATACCGCACGCGATAAAAATCATACGGGTTGGCAAAACGCGCATAGTTACCCAGGAAAGTAGATGTCCCGAACAGGACGGTGCAGTTACGGTCATACACCAGCTCCGGCACAATGCGGTAATGCAGCGGGCTTGGATAGAGGAACACTTCAGCACCGGTCAGCAGCGGCGTAAACAGCCCCACCGTCAGCCCAAAGGAGTGGAACAGCGGTAGCGCCGACATAAAACGGTCATTCGCAGTAAAGTCAGCAATGCTTTTGATCTGCTCGACGTTCGCCAGAATACTCTTGTGACTGTGGACAACACCTTTGGGGTTACCTTCCGAACCAGAGGTAAATAGGATAATCGCATCATCTTCCGGCTGCTGTTTGACCTGCGCCAGACGCGGCATCAGCAGGTGCGCAAAAATCCACAGCTTATCGCCAGTGGTCACGTCTGCTTTCAGATCTTCCAGGAAGACCCAGCGCACCTGGGTGAGCTGTTCGGGAAGATGCCAGAGCTTGCCTTTATCCAGGAACTGTCGAGAGGTAAAAACAGTTTTAATCTGAGCGGCGGTGATGGCGCTGGTCAGCCCCTTCACACCCGCCGTGTAGTTCATCATCGCCGGTATACGACCACGCGAAACGGCACCAAAAATCACTGCAGCGCTGATGCCCGCGTTAGGCAGCATCAGACCAATTTTTTCACCCTTCTTACTGTATTTTTCCAGAATGCGGCCCACAAACAGGGTCTTAGTCAGCAGTTTGCGATAGGTATCCGGGGTAAAGTTGATGTCTTCGATACAGTTTTTCTTCGCCCCATAGCGGTATTGTGCGGAAAGGAGGGACTCGTAGAGCGTTTCGCGCGGACGAACGGCCATACGCGCTTCCATCATAATCTGGTGCAGCATTTCACCCGCGATTTTACGACGATCGCGGGCACGCGGTGCGTCAGGCATCGGTAACGAGGTCGGCGGCAGAATATGCAGCGTTATTTTGGGGAACAGGCGCTGCTTTACCAGTCCCTTAAGACGGCTGAAGCGGGTTAACTCCGCCCCTTCAATACGCAGTGGTACCACGGTGGCTTTTGACTTCGCCGCCACAAACCCCGCGCCGTCGTAGATTTTCATCAGCGAGCCCGTCACCGAGATGCGTCCCTCAGGGAAGATGACCACCGGACGCCCCTGCTCCACCAGACGTACCAGATGTTTAATCATCATCGGTTTAGTCGGGTCGAGCGGCACGAAATCAATCAGCGGTGTGAGCCAACGCATATACCACTGCTGGCTGATGGAGGTATAAACCGCAAACACCGGACGCACAGGCAAAAACAGCGCCAGTAAAATGCCATCTATAAAGGAAATATGGTTTGGTGTGATAAGAACGCGTTCGCCGCGAAGCGCCTGGGCATCGCCAGTGACGCGGATTCGAAAAAGAATACGGAATAGTGTACGGAAGAACCCAAATAGCATCTCAACTCCCTTTGCCAGCCAGTGTGGAGGGTTGATAGTAAATGGTGGCAGATTACACGAGAAGTGATACAGGAGCGACAGCTAAAGTGGAGGCGAAAAAAAACCTGCGCATCCGCGCAGGTTGGTGCAAGAGATGAGTACGAAACCGTACTAAGAATTCTCACCAATCAATACCTCTGGGATCTCAACTCTACCAACCTCTTTCACGTCCTCGCTATCGGACAATCGCAACAGCCTGAGGCAAAGTGTAACTAAAGGTTCAGATTGACATTATTCAGACATGACTGGTCGTGTAACGATTACACCGTCAGGGTTGTGCTGCGTCACGTTTGTGGAGAACTGAAATCCACTCCCCTTGAATGCGCACCACTTTTCCGCAACACTACCGGGTGTGTAAACGCTTACCCCCACTAAGAAGGTATTTAATGGCGACAATAAAGGATGTGGCCCGTCTGGCAGGAGTTTCGGTGGCAACCGTCTCGCGCGTGATTAATGACTCGCCAAAAGCCAGTGACGCATCACGCCAGGCTGTGCAAAACGCCATGGAATCCCTGAACTACCATCCCAATGCCAATGCCCGCGCGCTGGCCCAGCAGTCCACTGAAACCATTGGGCTGGTTGTGGGTGACGTGTCTGATCCCTTTTTCGGCGCGATGGTTAAAGCGGTGGAGCAAGTGTCTTATCAGACAGGCAATTTTTTGCTGATCGGTAATGGCTACCATAATGAACAAAAAGAACGCCAGGCCATCGAACAGCTTATCCGCCACCGCTGCGCTGCGCTGGTTGTTCACGCCAAAATGCTTCCCGATACCGAACTTATTCATCTGATGAAGCAGATCCCCGGCATGGTGATCATCAACCGTATTATTCCTGGGTTTGAAAAACGCTGCGTGGCGCTCGACGACCGCTATGGTGCCTGGCTCGCGACCCGTCATCTGATTCAACAGGGACACACACGAATTGGTTATCTCTGTTCAAACCACCCCATTTCTGATGCGGAAGATCGGCTACAAGGTTACTACGATGCCTTGCGCGAAAACGGTCTCCCGTGTAATGACCGCCTGGTAGCCTACGGTGAGCCGGATGAGAGCGGCGGTGAGCAGACTATGACTGAGCTGCTTGGCCGTGGACGAAATTTCACCGCCGTTGCCTGTTATAACGACTCCATGGCCGCCGGGGCAATGGGGGTGCTAAATGACAACGGGATTGAGGTGCCGTCAGAAATTTCACTCATTGGTTTCGATGATGTGCTGGTCTCCCGCTACGTGCGCCCGCGCCTGACCACGGTACGTTATCCTATCATCACGATGGCAACGCAGGCCGCAGAGCTGGCGTTAGCCCTGGCTGAGAAACGCCAGCCACCGGACATTACCCATCTCTTCAGCCCGACCTTAGTGCGCCGTCACTCCGTAGCATCGCCAGCAGAAGCAGGAGAGGAATAGCGATAAAGGTGTACCGTTTTATTCGGGTACTCCAGTGCATCGCCAATATATTGCCAGCCGTAACGTTCATAGAAGTCACGGCAGGCAGACCACAAATGCAGCTCGCGATACCCGGCCTGAGCAGCATAGGTCATAACATGCTGCTGGAGTTGCCCGGCTAACCCTTTACCACGCGCCGCGTCGTCAACGTACAACGCCGCCAGCCACGGGAAGAGATCCTGCCGGGTGATCAGATCGCAACGCCAGAGCCCCACAGTGCCGAGAAGCTGTTCGTTTTGCACAGCAATAAAGGTCAATGGCAAAGCACCCGGCGTCTGGCTGTGCTCAACAATGCTATGAAAAAACGCCCGGGGAAGCCCCTCACCAAAGGCGTGCCAGATCCAGTCGGTCACTTGCTCCGCATACTGCGGTGCGGCGTAAAGCGGCAGAATGTTAGCCTTATCCATGTTTTACCTGTGTTTTTCAGTTCGATGCTCAGGCCTGATGCCCACGGCCAGTTTGTACACTATTTTACCAGAACCCGGCCATTTTCGTTGACTGCGGGCAGGCCGTTATGTCGGCGGGCGGATCGTTACCAAAAAGCGTGATCGTGGCAGAAGTTTTGCGTCCCCCGCATCGCTTATACGCTGCGAGGTCTGTGTTAAACTGCAGACCATTACGTGGAAGCAGGAATGTAGAATGGCAACAATGCTGGATGTCTCACTGCGTGCGGGCGTGTCGAAGGCCACGGTATCGCGCGTACTGAACGGCACAGGTCAGGTTAAAGAGAGTACGCGTCAGCAGGTGTTTGCTGCGATGGAAGAGCTGGGCTACCGCCCGAACTTTCTCGCGCGTTCACTGGCTAACCAGACCAGCAACAGCATTGGTCTGGTCGTCTCAACCTTCGATGGTTTTTACTTTGGTCGCCTTCTGCAACAGGCATCACGGCAGACCGAAACCCACGGGAAACAGCTGATCGTCACGGATGGACACGACGCACCAGAGCAGGAAGAACAGGCAGTGCAGATGCTGGCCGATCGCAAATGTGATGCCATTGTGCTGTACACGCGCTATATGAGCGAAAAAGCGATCATCAAACTGATGAATACCGTGCAAACCCCGCTGGTGGTTATCAACCGTGAAGTCAGCCAGGCGCCGGATCGCTGCGTGTTCTTCGAACAACAGGATGCTGCCTTTAAGGCAGTGGATTACCTGATCAATCAGGGTCACCGGGAGATCGCCTGTATCACCGTCCCGATCCATACCCCAACCGGGAAAGCGAGACTGATGGGCTACCGTAAGGCGCTGGAAAAGCACGGCATTCGTCTGGACGAACGCCGGGTAAAGTATGGCGATGCGGGAATGACGCGGGGATATGAGCTGTGTAAAGAGCTCATTGCCGATGGCGTGTCGTTTAGCGCCCTGTTTGCCTGTAACGATGATATGGCGCTGGGTGCATCCAAAGCGTTACACCAGGCGGGGCTTAAGATCCCGCAGGATATTTCGCTGTTCGGTTTTGACGATGCCCCAAGCGCGAAATGGCTGGAACCTGCACTTTCATCGGTTTATCTGCCTATCGACAATATGATTGTCACCGCTATCGATCAGGCCATCAGGCTGGCAAAAAACCAGCCTGTCGATGCGATCCCGCCGTTTACCGGCACGCTGGTACTTCGCGATTCGGTCACCACGGGGCCGTACTTTAATCAAATGAGTTCCAGCGCCAGCAGTTCCTGAATGGTCTGGCGACGGCGGATCAGCCGTGCCTTGCCGTTATCAAACAGCACTTCCGGCAGCAGCGGGCGACTATTGTAGTTAGATGACATAGAAGCCCCGTAGGCACCGGTATCGTGCAGTACAAGATAATCGCCCGGTTTGACCTCTGGCAGCGCGCGGGTTTCCACTTTGCCACCTTCCTGCTGAGTGAACACGTCACCCGATTCACACAGCGGCCCCGCAACGACCGTCTCACGGCGCGGCGCGTGCGTTAAATCGCGACCATCGGCAGCCAGTGCCGTTATGTGGTGATAGCTGCCGTACATGGACGGACGCATCAGATCGTTAAAACCGGCATCAATCAACACGAAATGGCGTGATCCCATCTCTTTCACACTGCGTACCTGCGCCACCAGCACACCGGCTTCGGCAACCAGGAAACGACCCGGCTCAATTTCCAGTTTCACAGCGTGACCAAGATGCGCAGCGATCTGGTCACGCGCGGCGCTCCACAGACCGTAATAGTGATCGGTATCGATCGCCTCTTCACCTTCACGGTAAGGAATAGAAAGCCCGCCACCAGCGGAGATGGCCTCCAGATCCTGACCAAAATCGACAACCTGACGCACCATCGCCCCGCAGACCTGCTCAAGATGAGCATAATCCACGCCAGAGCCAATGTGCATATGAATGCCGACCAGCTTCAGGTTATAACGCTGCAACACGTCAAGCGCGGCTGGCATATCGGCATACCAGATACCGTGTTTGCTGTTTTCGCCGCCGGTGTTGGTTTTTTGGCTATGACCATGACCAAAACCCGGGTTCACGCGTAACCAGACGCGATGACCTGGTGAAACCTGGCCTAGCTGCTCAAGCATATCCACAGACCCGGCATTTACCGGGATCTGCAATTCATGGACGCGCGCAAGCGTCGCATCGTCGATCACATCGGCGGTAAAGACGATCGCATCCGGATCGGCTTTCGGATCAAACCCGGCCACCAGCGCACGCTCGATTTCGCCCAGTGAAACGGAATCCACCTTAACACCCTGCTCACGCATCAGGCGCAGAATGTGAATATTGGAGCATGCCTTTTGAGCAAAGCGCACCACGTCAAACTGATGCAGAGCGGCGATCTTCTCGCGAACGATCTGTGCGTCGTAGACCCAAACCGGGCAGCCAAACTCCGCTGGCAAGCGCAGCAGATTTTCAGCGTTCAAATCGGTATCAGTCTGGTCGAGTGGGCGTGGCATGGTCTTCTCCGGATAAATTCATTTTTTTATGATTACGCCACAGCGGAAAAAGAATAAAAAATATCGTTTTATCGCGAGTCTATGCAAAAATGATATGGATACTTCTCTGCTTTCAGGTGCCCTATGCCCGCCGTCAACTTACGCCATATCGAGATTTTTCATGCTGTGATGACCACCGGCAATCTCACCGAAGCCGCGCAGATGCTGCATACCTCACAGCCGACGGTGAGCCGGGAACTGGCACGCTTCGAGCAGGTGCTTGGGTTGAAGCTGTTTGAACGCACCCGCGGCAGGTTACACCCAACGGTGCAAGGGTTGCGTCTGTTCGAGGAAGTTCAGCGCTCCTGGTACGGGCTGGACCGAATTGTCAGCGCGGCGGAGAGCCTGCGTGAATTTCGCCAGGGCGAGCTGTCGATTGTCTGTCTGCCCGTGTTTTCGCAGTCGTTTCTGCCGATGCTGATACAGCCTTTTCTGGCCCGTTATCCCGAGGTGAACCTGACCATCGTCCCGCAGGAGTCACCGCTGCTTGAAGAGTGGCTTTCGGCGCAGCGTCATGACCTGGGATTAACCGAAACCCTCGCTACGCCGGCGGGAACGCAGCGCACAGAATTACTGGCGCTAGATGAGGTCTGCGTCCTGCCTGCTGGCCATCCCCTTGCCAAAAAAAGCGTACTGACCCCTGCGGATTTCCACGGCGAGAACTACATCAGCCTGTCACAGACGGACAGCTACCGGCAGCTGCTGGATACGCTCTTTACCGAGCATCAGGTGAAACGAAGAATGGTGGTCGAAACGCACAGTGCCGCATCTATTTGCGCAATGGTTCGTGCCGGCGTGGGCGTCGCGGTGGTTAATCCGCTCACGGCGCTGGATTATGCGGAAAGTGGGATTGTGGTTCGACAGTTTAGCGTTTCAGTCCCCTTTACCGTCAGCCTGATCCGCCCGATGCATCGTCCGGCCTCTGCGCTGGTAGATGCGTTCAGCGAACATCTGCAAAGTGGGTTAAGCACGCTAACCGCACAACTGAAGAAGGTACTGGAAAAGACGCCCGACTAAGTCAGCGGGCGTCCTCTGACTCAGTTAAAACGCTTAGCCACAGCGGCAACACGCTCACCGAATTTTACTGCCGTTTGCAGATCGCCGCTGGCAATCGCGCCCGCATCCGCATCTGACGGAGACTGTACCAGCAGCCCGACAGAGCCACCGAGGTTGTTGATATCCTGACGCGTTGCAGCCTGCGTATTCGATGGCGGCAGGCCCAGGCTCACCCAAATCCCACCATGCTGCGATGCCAGCGTTTGCAGGTATTGCAGGGAAACTTGCTTGTCACCGTTCAGGCTCGCACTGTTACTGAAGCCCGCGAACACTTTGTCCTGCCAGCTGCGAACGAACCAGGCTTTAGAGGTGGCATCAGCAAATTTCTTAAACTGCCACGGCACACCGCCCATGTAAGTTGGCGCACCAAAAATAATCGCCTTTGCCTCGTTCAATTTTTGCCAGTCGCTTTCCTGAATTTCACCATTGCTGTCGATGGCGATCAGTTCAGCCTGCGCGCCCTCTGCGACTGTTTCAGCAACACGTTGGGTGTGGCCATAGCCTGAATAATAGATAACTACAACGCTCATAATAGATCTCCTGATGCAATATTGCCTTGTGAGTCAAAAGATTAAGACGGTTTTAAAATTGCTCTGCGAGCAGTTGCCATTTTCGGTTCCCTGGTATCAAATAGAAACCTTACGTCGTTTTATACACGCAAATATTCGCGGGCGTAAGAAGGCACTTTTACCTCACCTGGTTACCTCGAGGGAACCACCATGACTGAGTCTGTCGTACTGAAAGAGGAGATGCCTCCTTATAACGTGTTCGATGAGCGCTGCCCTACCCGCGACGTGCTGGCGCGTATCGCCGACAAATGGGCGCTGCTGATCCTCGCGCGTCTTGAAAACGGGCCAATGCGCTTTAACAAGCTGCAACGGGATATTCAGCGGATCACCAAAAAGGTACTGACCCAGGCATTACGCAAGCTGGAACGCGATGGGCTGGTTTCACGTGAGGTTTTCGCGACCGTTCCGGTGACGGTGGAGTACAGTCTGACGCCGCTGGGACAGGCGTTAACCGAAACAGTGACCGTGCTGGCACACTGGGTGGAAAGTAATATGGATGCGATTGTGGCGGCGCAATCCGCTTATGACGCCGCCAATGCACAGACCTGAGCCGGGACGTTCCCGGCGCAAGCCCGCTCAGGAGAGCATAAACTCCACGGCATCGGCAGCATGGATCGCTGTGGTATCAAACACCGGGATTGGACTGCGCGCTACCGGAACCAGTAAGCCGATCTCAGTACAGCCAAAGATCACACCTTCTGCCCCCTTCTGTGCAAGCTTCTCGATCACGCTGACGTAATACGCGCGGGAAGGTTCACTGAATGTCCCCAGGCAAAGCTCATCAAAGATAATCTGATTGATGCGTTTCCGGTCAGCCTCATCCGGGATCAGGCTTTCAATCCCAAACTCACTACTCAAGCGACCGCGATAGAAATCCTGCTCCATGGTATAGCGCGTACCCAGCAGTGCCACACGCGACATTCCGGATGCAGCAATTTTACGCCCGGTCGCATCGGCGATATGCAGGAAGGGTAACGAGCAACGCTCTTCTATCCGGGAAGCAACTTTATGCATGGTGTTCGTACAGAGCAAAATTCCCTCTGCTCCCGCACGCTCCAGCCCCAGCGCCGCCTGTGCCAGGATCTCCCCGGCTTTATCCCATTCACCGCTCGACTGGCAGGCCTCGATTTCATGGAAATCAACGCTGTGCAGCAGCAGGCTTGCGGAGTGCAGGCCGCCCAGACGCTGCTTTACCCCTTCATTAATCAGGCGGTAATACGGGATTGTTGATTCCCAGCTCATTCCACCTAACAGACCGATTGTTTTCATCACCCCTCCTTATCTCTGGTCTCTCTTTTAACACAACCGACGCCAATAAAAAAAGGCGCTGTATTCAGCGCCTTGTTAACCTGCAGAGTTTATTCCGTCACCGGCTCCGGCAGCGGATTACGGGTGAGCATCGCTTCGCGCAATAAAACGCTACCGCAGGCAAACAGCCCCCCCAGAAGCGCCGCCAGAACGACAATCAATGCCTTACCCGGGCCATCTTTTTTCACCGGCATGGAGGGGGAAAGCTGGTATCTGAATGGCTCAAGTTTGACATCGGCAAAGGAGAGTTTTTTCAGCTGCGCCAGGTGGTATTCGCGGTTCTGGAAATCCGCATTCAGCTCGGTCACGTCCTTCAGATTTTTTTCAATCTGCAGCTTTTGTGCGATCCCGTCAGCGCCGAGCGAAACAGAGTAGTCCGGGTCATCTTTTACCGCCTGTCCGTTGCTGTAGACCGGCTTCTTGATGCCTGCTGCATTCGCCACTTCCAGCGAATAATTCAGTCGCTGCAGGTTAGTATTGTGAATATTGGTCAGGCGGACGCGATCCAGTTCCAGCTGCTGCTCAACAACGTTCTTTTTGAGGGCGATCTGGTTACGGATATTCTGCACCGTCTCTTTCTCGACAATAGCCGTAATATAGTCGATATATCCCTCCAGGACGGATTGAGCATCACCCGCTGTCGGCGCGGTGAAGCTTAATGTCCAGGAGACAAATGGCGCTTTGTCCGCGTCTTTTCCCTGGGCGTCATTCACCGCTTTCATTCTATCTGAGATATTGACTATCGCCCGATGCAGTTCAAGCGGATCCACCTCGGCGTCTTTAAGCTGCGACATCACGTAAGGAGAGGATTTCAGATACTCTTCAAGCAATGACTGCGACTGAAACTTTTTAATGAACAGGTCAAAGACTTCCGGACGGGTAATCTTCACGTCTACATCAAGCACCTGTAATGCCACCATCATCTGGCGCAGCGGGTTCCACTGCGATTGTTCTGCCGGGGTAATCACCGCTTTACTGGTCCACTTCTGCGGCAGTAAAAATGAAACGGCCAACCCCACTAGTGCAAAAACAAGGGTAATGGTGACAATACGCTTTTTCGCTGCCACAAGAACTGCTACCAGGCCGAGAAGATCTATTTCTTTAGCGTGTACGGCCGGGGGGGCATAATGGGGAAAATCAAGATCGGTGCTTTTTTTGATATCCATCTCAGACATATGAAATATTTTTAGGATGCAGTGCATCTTTGCTCAAACGTTAGCGGTGGTCCGATGATACCGCAACTTAAGAATTATCTTAAAATGAAATCTTTTGATTTATCTGTCCCCTGCCAAAATTAGTAGTGAATTTCACCACCTGATTATTGTGATTAAGCGCCCCCTTTATGCCCTTCCGGCATACGTTGTAAGCGCTTAAACAGGCAATACGATCACACGCCTATATTACGCAGTTTCTCTCCCGCCATCAGCTTGCGTTCAATATGTTCCAGCGTGACGCCTTTTGTTTCTGGAATTAACCAGAACGTGACGCCAATAAACGCCACGTTCAGCACCGTATAGAGCCAGAACGTTCCCGCCGCGCCAATGGCGTCCAGCAGCGTAAGGAATGTCGCGCCGATGATCATATTCGATACCCAGTTGGTGGTCGTGGAACAGGTGATGCCAAAGTCACGACATTTGAGCGGCTGAATTTCGGAGCACAAGATCCACACCACAGGCGCGGCGCTCATCGCATACCCGGCAATACACATCATGGTCATACCGACAGAGAGCCAGGAAAGACCACTTGACGCCGTACCGTTATCAAACTGCATCAGGCAGTATCCGAGGATCAGCGTACCGAGCGCCATTACGCTGAAACCAATTTTCAGCGCCGGCTTGCGTCCGGCTTTATCCACGGTGAACACCGCAATAAAAGTGGCGAACATAAAGGTAAGCCCCACCACCAGTGTGGCCATCATCTGCTGTTCCGTGGTAGTGAATCCCGCCATTTTGAATATGCGCGGCGCGTAGTACATGATGATATTCATCCCGGTGAACTGCTGCATTGCCTGCAGCAACATGCCGAGGAACACCGCGCGGCGCACGTTGCGGTTGATCTTAAATAACGCCCAGCCTCCCTGCTTCAGCTTCAGGCTTTCACGGATCTCGTTCAGCTCTTCCCGTGCTTTTTCCGAGGTATCGCGCAACATGCGCAGCACCTCTTCGGCTTCCACATGACGTCCTTTTTGCGCCAGCCAGCGCGGACTGTTTGGCAGGAAAACCACCAGTACAATCAGCACCAGTGCCGGTAAAGCCAGCACGCCGAGCATCGCGCGCCAGTTGCCGCTGTAGCTGAAGTAGGTATCGGACAGGAACGCCAAAACAATACCCAGCGTCACCATCAGTTGATACATGCTGATCATCCTGCCACGCACGTTTTCACTCGCCATTTCGGAGAGGTAGAGCGGTGCCGTATAGGAAGCAATCCCGACCGCCACACCGAGCAGCACACGGGAAAGCAGCAACACTTCAACGTTCGTGGCAAACGCGGAACCAATGGAGCCGGCAACAAACAGAATCGCCCCGACCATCAGGCTGTACTTACGCCCCAGGCGGAACGAGAGCCAGCCATTAAACAGCGCGCCGATGGCCGCGCCGAGCATCATGCTGCTCACCACCCACTCCTGCAGACGGCTACTCAGGGTAAAGTGATCGGTTATAAACGGTAATGCACCGGCAATCACGCCGATATCCAGTCCAAATAATAAGCCCGCTACCGCGGCCGCAATGGAAACAAACTGATTCATGCGGCGGGTATCACGCAGCGCAGCGGGCATAAGGGTAGAGTCATTTATAGATGTCATATTTTTCCTGCCTCAACAGCAAAATTCGTTAACTGAAATTACGAGAAAGCGAGGAAAAGTGTCAGGCCGGAAATCGCGAAGTTATGGATTATTCCGCTACGGCATACGGTTCTGTGATGGACATTACAATTTCAACTCGTGGCGAATAATCACGTATTTTTACTAATCAATTAATATCTAAGAAATAAAAGTGTGATTTCCGTCATTTATGATTTTTCAGTATGGATTTTTCATCTTTACCGATATGGACTAAGCCAATTTTACGTAAAAAAAACCTCCGCCCATGGGCAGAGGTGCTTAATACAGATGGAATTAACGCGCCAGCCAGCCACCGTCTACAGCCACGGTGTAACCGTTGATGTAATCTGATGCCGGGGAGGCCAGGAAGACAATCGGCCCCATAAGATCGCCCGGCAGCCCCCAACGGCCAGCAGGAATACGCTCAAGGATTTCCGCGCTACGCTGTTCATCCGCACGCAGCTGCTGCGTGTTGTTGGTCGCCATGTAGCCCGGTGCAATCGCATTGACGTTGATATTATGTTTCGCCCATTCGTTTGCAAGCAGGCGGGTCACGCCCATTACAGCGCTTTTGGACGCGGTGTAAGACGGCACGCGGATACCGCCCTGGAAAGAGAGCATCGAGGCAATATTAATGATCTTGCCGCCTTTCCCTTGTGCGATGAAGTGCTTCGCCGCTGCCTGGGACATAAAGAACACGCTCTTGATGTTCAGATCCATCACATCGTCCCAGTCGCGTTCAGTGAAGCTAATCGCATCTTCACGACGAATCAGTCCGGCATTGTTTACCAGAATGTCGATATGCCCGAATTCCGCGACAGCACGTTCCAGCAGTTCAGGAATGGCGTCGATTTTACGCAGATCGGCAGTCAGGCTCAGGAAACGGCGACCCAGTGCCGTCACGCGTTCAATGGTTTCAGTCGGTTCAACAATATTAATCCCCACAATATCGCAACCCGCTTCCGCCAGACCTAACGCCATCCCCTGACCCAGTCCGGTGTCACACCCCGAAACCACAGCCACTTTCCCCTGAAGAGAGAATGCATCCAGAATCATGTTTATTCCTTACTCTTTCAACGCCTGTCACTCACAGGCAGGTTTATGCTTCACTGCCCGCGACTAGCGCAGATCGCTGACCGCAATATGGTCCATATCATCGAAGACCTGGTTTTCGCCCACCATTCCCCAGATAAAGGTGTAGGCTTTCGTCCCTACGCCGGAGTGAATGGACCAGCTCGGTGAAATCACCGCCTGCTCGTTATGCATTACGATATGGCGCGTTTCCTGCGGCTGTCCCATCATGTGGAACACGCAGGCGTCCTCGTCCATGTTGAAATAGAAGTAGACTTCCATGCGGCGCTCGTGGGTGTGGCACGGCATGGTGTTCCACAGGTTACCCGGCGCGAGTTCGGTCAGCCCCATGCTGAGCTGGCAGGTCTCCAGCACATCCGGCACGAAGTATTTATTGATGGTGCGGCGGTTGCTGGTGAGATTGTCGCCAAGCGTCACAGGGGCAACGTCTGCCGGAGTGACCTTCCTGGTTGGGTAAGTGGAGTGAGCCGGGGCGCAGTTGTAGTAAAACTTCGCAGGCCTGCTGCCGTCGATGCTGGCGAAGATCACATCTTTCGCCCCTTTACCCACGTAAAGCGCCTCGCGATGGCCAATCTCATAGCACTGTCCGTCTACGGTGATGGTACCCGGCCCGCCGATGTTAATCACACCCAGCTCGCGACGCTCGAGGAAATAGCTCACGCCCAGCTGTTTACCGACCTCACCGCCCACGGAGACGCTGCTCGTGACGGGCATAATCCCGCCCACAATAATGCGGTCGATATGGCTGTAGACCAGGGTGTACTTGTCGGCCTCGAACACCTGCTCGACTAAAAACTCATTGCGCAGCCCTTGAGTGTCCAGCGTTTTGGCGTGCGCACTGTGGATGCTTTGTCTGATGTCCACGATAACCTCCAGATGTGGTCATGCCCGAAGGCAGATAATAAACGAAACAGCGTTCCGTTTTCATGATGAGCACATACTATCGGCATAAAGTGGGCTTTTCAATTATATTTAAAACAACGTTTCATTTTTATTTTTGTTTGTATCGGAAATGACGTTCGGATCACGATAAATGGGGATTGAGAAACACAGCACCATAAAAAAACCTCCCGCAGGAGGTTTTTTAGAATGAGAAGAGGTTAACGTTCGATGGCCAGCGCCACCCCCTGCCCGCCACCTATACAGAGTGTGGCAATGCCTTTACGGGCGTTCCGCTTTTTCATTTCGTGGACCAGCGATACCAGGATCCGGCAGCCGGACGCACCAATAGGATGTCCCAGCGCGATCGCCCCGCCGTTGACGTTTACCCGCAGGGGATCCCACTCCAGCATTTTGCCGACCGAGATCGCCTGCGCGGCAAAGGCTTCGTTTACTTCGATCAGATCCACATCTGAGAGCTGCCACCCCGCACGATCCAGGCAGCGACGGGTAGCATACACCGGCGCGATCCCCATTAACGCAGGATCAACACCTACGCTGGCAAACGCCTTGATGCGGGCCATTACGGGGAGATCCAGCTCAAGGGCTTTGCTTTCGCTCATCATCATGACGGCCGCTGCGCCATCATTAATGGAGGAAGCATTTCCCGCCGTAACCGACCCCTGCATTTCAAAAGCAGGGTTAAGCCTCGCCAGACCTTCAGCGCTGGCGTCGGTACGCGGCTGCTCATCGGTATCCACCACGACAACCTCGCCGTTCTGACGCTGCGTGCTGACCGGGACAATTTCATCGCGAAAACGGCCGGAATCAATCGCCGCGCGCGCCTTTTGCTGCGAGCTTAAGGCATAAGCATCCTGCAGCTCACGGCTGATGCCGTACTCGCGCGCCAGGTTTTCCGCCGTCACACCCATATGATAATCATTGAACGCATCCCAGAGCCCGTCATGCACCAGGCTATCAAGCAACTGGCTGTTGCCTAACTGTGCGCCGGTACGGCTGTCGGTCAATACGTGCGGCGCGCGGCTCATGTTCTCTTGTCCGCCCGCAATGACCACATCCGCTTCACCGCACTGAATGGCTTGCGTTGCAAGATGTAGCGCTTTTAGTCCTGATCCACAGACGTCGTTAATGGTGATTGCGGAGACGGTATTGGGCAACCCACCTTTCAGCGCCGCCTGGCGCGCAGGGTTTTGCCCGGCTCCGGCAGTCAGAACCTGTCCCAGGATCACCTCATCAATTTCATGGGCTGCGATCCCGCTACGTTCCACCAGCGCTTTTACCACCACGCTACCCAGGTCAACCGCCGAGTGACGCGCAAGCGCTCCCTGAAAACAGCCGATAGCTGTACGCAACGCACCCACTATTACGACATCTTTCATCACGACCTCTGTGTTAAATGACATGACGATAGTAGAGGATTGTTACTGGCAATTATCTTAATTGTTTAAAAATAGTGAGTTTAATCACAAGGATCAGCGCGCATCCTGCAGATACTGCCGCAGCCAGCTTCCGGCAATACCTGGTGGGGATCGTTTATTCCATAGCAGATCGATCCCTGTCGCCCGCGGCCAGCCGGGAACATTGAGCTGTACCAACGATTTCGCGGCGGCAAATTCATCCACCAGTGCGCACGGCAACACGCACCAGCCAAATCCCTGTACTGCCATACTCAAGAGTAACAGGTAATTCGGCGCTGACCAGACGGGCCCGCGCGCGAGCGCCGCCTCGCGCTCAAGATAGGTGCTGAGCCGCAACTCTCGCCAGCCGTGCAGTTCGTCGGCCTGAATTTCAGGTTGACAGGTCAGAGGATGCGTGGTCGCAACATATATTGCCATGCGGGTCTGCATCGGCAGCCGTGTGAAGCCGATATCCGTAGGGTAACTGTCCCGCGCTTCCGTCAGGCCAATCTGCGCTCGCTCCTTTTGCAGCAGATCGATGACGTCCTCTTCTTCGCCAATCAGGCATTCGAATTCCGTATGAGGAAAGCGCCGGTCAAACTGGTTCATGAGATCTTCCAGCACATCCGGATTAAGGGTATCGGAAAGGACAAATGTCAGACGCGCCTCCGTTTTTGCCGTTAATGATACTGCCAGCTCATCAAGCCGCGTGCTGGCGGCGAGGATAGCCTGCACATAGCCCAGCACCTGCTCCCCTTGAGCCGTCAACACCGGCTGGCGCGCCGAGCGGTCAAAAAGCTCGAAACCCAGATCGGCTTCAAGATTGGCAATGGACGTGCTGATCGTCGACTGGCTTTTACGCAACCGGCGTGCGGCAGCAGAAAAAGAACCCGCCGCGACGGTTTCAACAAACGCAGTAAGGGCTTCGGGGGAATAGCGCATGGTCTATCTACTTTTACGATGGATACCATCTTTAATATATCAGCTTTAGCGATAAAAATAGGCCCCATCAACGCCCATACTGGCGAATTAACGAGGTCTATGACTATGCAACATCAGGATGCACTCCAACGTAAACTGCCGGAGCGGATCTTTCATGCTGTCTGTTTTGAAGGGATTGCCACGGCGATCCTCGCCCCTACGGCGGCGTGGCTCATGCAGCGTTCCGTGGTTGAGATGGGCGGGTTAACCATTATTCTGGCCACCACCGCCATGCTGTGGAACATTATTTATAACTTCGGCTTCGACCGTTTCTGGCCAGTTCAGCGCGTCAAACGTACGGCAAAAGTCCGTGCGCTGCATGCCCTGGGGTTCGAATGCGGGTTCATCGTGATCGGCCTGTCGATTGTCGCCGCCGTGCTGGGCGTCACGCTGCTAGAGGCATTCACGCTGGAAATAGGTTTCTTCCTGTTCTTCCTGCCGTACACCATGTTCTACAACTGGGCATATGACACGTTACGTGAAAAATTCATTAAGCGTCGTCAGCAAAGACGCGCCCTGGCAGGCTAACTCCCCCCTGGCCGGACGACTGGTCCGGCCAAACTCCGTCGAAGCAACTGCGCTCTCTACGCATAACTATGGTAAATTGCACTCCATTCCGATGGTTTGATAGTTGATACGTTGCTCTAATGTCGAAAATTTGGTCAAAAGATGAGACTCTCTGGAGTTTCGCTCTCTACGGCACGGCCGTGGGCGCAGGAACGCTGTTCTTGCCCATTCAGCTGGGCTCCGCAGGCGCTATCGTCCTGTTTATTACCGCCCTTGTGGCTTATCCGTTAACCTACTGGCCGCACCGAGCGCTGGCACAATTTATCCTGTCGTCGAAAACCAAAGGCAATGAAGGGATCACCGGCGCCGTATCGCACTATTACGGCAGGAAGATTGGCAACCTGATCACCACGCTCTATTTCATCGCCTTCTTTGTGGTGGTGCAGATTTATGCGGTGGCCATCACCAACTCGCTCACGGAGCAACTGGCAAAACACCTGACGGTGGATACCGCCGTTCGCGTACTGGTCAGCCTGGGGGTGGTGCTGGTTCTCAATTTGATCTTCCTGATGGGACGGCATATCACGATAAAAGTGATGGGCTTCCTGGTGTTTCCCCTGATTGCCTATTTCCTGTTTGTCTCCCTGTATCTGACGGGAAGCTGGCAGCCGTCGCTGCTCACCAGCCAGATGGCATTTGATCAACATACCCTGCATCAGGTATGGATTTCGATTCCGGTGATGGTTTTTGCTTTCAGCCATACCCCGATTATCTCAACGTTTGCCGTTGACCGTCGTGAGAAGTTTGCTGACGGTGCTATGGATAAATGCAAGAAAATCATGAAGGTGGCATACCTGATTATCTGCCTGAGCGTGCTGTTCTTTGTCTTCAGCTGCCTGCTCTCTATTCCACCGTCGTATATTGTGACCGCCAAAGAGCAAGGGGTTACGATCCTGTCCGCGCTGTCGATGATGCCTTCCTCTCCGGCATGGCTGGGTATTTCCGGGATTATCGTGGCGATTATTGCGATGTCGAAATCGTTCCTCGGCACCTATTTTGGCGTGATTGAAGGGGCAACGGAGATCGTGAAATCGTCACTGAATCAGGTGGGCGTGAAAAAGAGCCGCGCCTTTAACCGTGCAGTTTCCATTATCGGGGTGTCGTTAATCACCTTTGCGGTCTGCTGCATAAACCCGAATGCCATTTCGATGATTTATGCCATCAGCGGTCCGCTTATCGCCATGATCCTGTTTATCATGCCGACGCTGTCGACGTATCTGATCCCGTCCCTGAAACAGTACCGTTCCATTGGCAACCTGCTGACGCTGATCGTCGGCGTGCTGTGCGTGTCGGTGATGTTTGTCGGCTAATCCCTTTCGTGCCCGGCGCTCTGCCGGGCACGCCATTCAGTCTCGTCCTGTCGTATCCAGCGGAAAAGGCCTGTCCTGCACGACCGTTTTCATGACAAGCGTCGAGCGAAGATGCTGCACGCCCGGCATCGCTGAGAGTTTCTCGTCATAGAGTTTTTGAAATGCAGACAGGTCACGCGTCACAACGTGCATCAAATAATCGGGATCGCCAAATAAACGCTGTGCCAGCACGATTTGCGGTATCTCTTCCACCGCATCTTCAAAGGCGCTAACCGCTTTTCTGTCACCCTCTTTAAGCGTCGCAAATACTATCGCCAGGAAGTTAAATCCCATTTTGGCGGGATCGAGGCTGGCGCGGTATCCCGTTATGGCTCCGCTTTGCTCCAGCGCCCGCACGCGACGATGGCACGGCGAGAGGCTCAGATTCACCCGCTCTGCCAGCTCCGTAAGTGATAAACGACCGTCAGATTGCAGCTCCGCAAGAATTTTTCGATCAATGCTATCCATGTGGAAGATTTTCTCAGTTTTACCGTGTTGTAAGCATAACATTGAAAGCCTATTTCGCAGGGTTAGCGATATTCTTTTTCTCAACGTTTGACGCACTGCGGGGGTCTTCAGGACTATGGAAATGAGTATTGTGGCCGGCTTTTGGGTGGTTTCTTTTCTGCTTATCATGACACCGGGGGCGGACTGGGCCTATGCCATTAGCGCCGGGATTAACGGTCGACGCGTGGTCCCGGCTGTGATGGGGCTGATGTCCGGTCATCTGCTGGCTACGATGATCGTGGTTGCGGGCGTGGGCGTTTTAATTGCTCAACATCCAATGGCGTTAGCCGGGCTGACCGTGGCGGGAGCCCTGTATCTCCTGTGGCTTGGCATAACGTTATTGCGTCACCCAGCCGCACCGGAAAAGGCCACCCGCCATACGGGAAACTGGACACAGTGGGCGGTGAAAGGACTCTGTATTAGCGGCCTAAACCCGAAAGTTTTTTTGCTGTTCCTGGCCCTGCTTCCGCAATTTACAGACCCAACCGGAAGTTGGTCGATAGCGATGCAGATGTCTGCGCTTGGGATGATGCATCTTATCACCTGTACGCTGGTCTACCTGCTGGTGGGGTATGGCTCGAAAGCCGTGCTGGCGACCCGGCCACAGGCGGCGCGTCTGGTGAGCAGAGCATCGGGAGGGTTGATGGTGCTGATAGCGATGGTATTGCTGTTTGAGCAGGTAAGATAAAAACACCGGCCATCGCCGGTGTTACTTACGCCCGAATATCGTCATATTCCCGCGTATTATCAAACTCATGTTTAGCAAACGGGCACAGCGGAATAATTTTACGGTTCTCGCCGCGCATCTTCTCCACCACTTTCGCCACCAGCTGTTTGCCAACGCCCTGCCCTTTCAGGCTCGGATCGACGTCGGTGTGCTCAATAATGCTCAGGTGCTCGCCGGTCGGTACGAAGACAATCTCCGCGACCTGATTTCCGTGAGCATCGTTCACGTAAAACTTGTTATGGCCTTCCAGAATATCCATGGTTCCTCGCTTATTTTTGGCGATACTTCAACGCACCGCTCGGGCAGGTATCAATCACACGTACAACCGTTTCAACGTCCACTTCATCGGGAATGATCCACGGTTTACGTTTCAGGTTAAACAGCTTAGCGCTTCCGCGAACGCAGTTACCTGAGTGTTTACAGATCCCGGTATTGAAGTAAACATCAATTTTCTCGCCGGTATAGGCCCGGTAACCTGCATCCAGTAGTTCTTTATCCATGACATTGCCTCTGTAATTATTCTGGTATGAAATGAAGCATAGCCTTACGCGATCCCGATGGCTATTACACCGAAAACGAAAAGCCAGGTCACAACTCTTTTCATGCCGGATTGCGCGCCCCTGATGTGCATGTCAGGCTCCGCAAATGTCTCACTTTTAAATGGCTACCGCAGGTTGAATGAAACGCAGACTCTCTTTTCAGGTAAAGCTTTTTTTAGCGCTGGTGTGCTTCTCCTGCCTGCTGTTAGTTCTGCTGGGAACGATCCTGTTTCATTTTATTGACCGACAGCTCCATCACGATCTTGGCCAGCGCGCCAGGGTTCAGGCCAGTCAGATCGCGCTGATGCCGGGTCTGGCGGCAATGGTTGCGGCCCGAGATATCCCCGGCATTGCCCGGTTAATTCAGCCGCTGCGTGCCGAAAGCGATGCCAGCTATATTGTGATTGGCGATCCCCAGGAACAGCACCTTTATCATTCTGAATCCCCGGAGCGGATTAATTTACCGATGATCGGTGGGGATAATGCCGAGGTGTTAAAAGGCAAAACCATTATTTCCGTGCGCCAGGGCGGAATCGGGGTTTCACTGCGCAGCAAAGCCCCCATCTTTAACGCACAGCACCAGGTGATTGGCATTGTCTCCGTCGGCTATCTGACCTCATATATCGCCAATATTAATGCCCGCATTCTCTGGCAATCCGGGTTGTACGGTGCAGGTCTTCTGCTGCTGCTGTTTATTTTCTCCTGGCTGTTTACCCGCAATCTTAAAAAGCAGATGTTCCGGCTTGAACCAAAGGATATTGCTCAACTGGTTTTGCAGCAAAGAGCGTTGCTGGAAGCCATGTATGAAGGGATATTCGCCATTAATAAAGAGAAGCAGTTGATTCTCATTAACCGTGCGGCACGAGAGATGCTGGATATTCGGCAAAGTGAGAAAGACCTTATCGGCAAACCGCTGAAAGATGTTCTGCAAACCTCCCCGGGATTCCTGTCTCAGCGCTACGCTTCGGTGAGCAGCGGCAACCACGACCAGATTGCGGTGCTTAATCAGCGAGAGGTGATCGTTAACCGCGTGGCGATCGAGGTTGAACCGGGTGTCGAGAGTGGTTGGGTATATAGCTTTCGCGACAAAAACGACATTAACACGCTTAGCAGCCAGCTCAGTCAGATCAAGCGCTATGCGGATAACCTGCGCATTATGCGCCACGAACAGCTGAACTGGACCGCCACGCTGGTGGGGTTGCTGCAGATGAAACACTACGACGAGGCAATCCGTTACATCCAGGTGCAGTCAGAAGGGGCGCAGCGCGTGCTGGACTTTGTCTCTGCCCGTTTTGTTTCTCCGGCGTTGTGTGGGCTGCTGTTAGGAAAATATGTCAGCGCACGCGAAAAAGGCATTGAACTGCTGTTTGATCCCGCCTGTCAGCTCACCCGCATGCCAGCCACCCTCAATGAAACGGAGCTGATGTCCATTATTGGTAATCTGCTGGATAACGCCGTGGATGCAACCCTGAAAGCGCCGGTGCCTGCACCTGTTGAGCTCTACATTTCTGACCGCAATCAGGAGTTATTGATAGAGGTGGCTGACCGTGGCTGTGGGGTGGATGATACGATGAAGCCGCATATCTTCCGCCAGGGGTTCAGCAGTAAACCAGACAGTGAGAACGACATTGTCGGCACCGAGCACGGTATTGGTCTGTTTCTGGTGGCAGGATATATCGATAAGGCTGGCGGCAGTATTGAGATTGCCGACAACACGCCACAGGGCACTATTTTTTCTGTGTTTATTCCGAATGGGCAACAGCATGACCCGACCACTTGATGTTGTGATAGTTGAAGATGAACCGCACCTGGCGGAGCTGCATCGCGAGTATATCGAGCAAAATTTCCTTTTGCGCGTGGTGGGCATCGCCGCGTCCATTGAGCAGGCCTGTAGCCTGATTCGTCAGCATCAGCCGCGGCTAATTTTGCTGGATAACTATCTTCCGGACGGTAAAGGCGTGGAGTTAATCGACAACCCACTGCTAAAAAGCTACGAATGCTCGGTGATCTTCATCACCGCCGCCAGTGATATGCAAACCTGCAGCCATGCCATGCGCAGCGGTGCGTTCGACTATCTGATTAAGCCCGTCTTTTTCCAGCGTCTGCACGCCTCTCTTGAGCGGTTTATGCGCTTCATCCATACCGTACAGCAGGTGAAGGTGGTCGACCAGCATGCGCTGGATCGCCTGTTTAACCTGCCTGCCGCGGAATCGTCCGTTACACCGTCGACGAAAGGGATTGAGCCCCAAACGCTGGAACGGATGAAACAATTTTTCGCCGACAATCCCGACAGGGCGATGTCGGTGGAAGAGGTAGTGGAGAACGTCGGGATCAGTAAAACCACGGGGCGTCGCTATCTTGAATACTGCGTGGAGAGCGGGTTAATCAGCGTCGAAATGCTGTATGGCAATATTGGTCATCCGCGAAGGTTGTACCGCAAAGCCGCCGATAAACCGTAATCCGAAACCGTTCACAGGCTAACGTTCGCGGATTTTATGGTGTTAATTGCTGAAACGACGGCAACAATCACACTTCGGAATCATTGCCCGCTTCACCCTATTGTGGGTGGAGCCCACTGCGCTATGTTGACAATTAGTTCCTCAAATGTAACTAAAAGGTTAACTATAATGTCGAACACGTTCCGAATTTCTCTGCTTACCGCTACTGTACTGTTCTCTGCTTCTGCACTGTCTGCCCTGCCGCAGGGCTATCCTGCTGAGTATCAAAAAGTTGTTGATGCCGCAACGAAAGAGGGCAAGGTTGTTATCTACTCCACCACCGACATCAAAGCTACCGGGCCGCTGATCCAGGGCTTCGAAAAAACCTACCCAGGCATCAAAGTTGAATACAACGACATGAACAGCACCGAGCTGTACAACCGTTTCATCAGCGAACAGGCCTCCGGCGGCGTGAGCGGCGACGTGGTCTGGAGCTCATCCATGGACACCGGTCTGAAGCTCGCCACCGACTACGCCATGGAGTACAAATCTCCGGAGCAAAGCCAACTGCCGGAATGGGCGGTCTGGAAAGATAAGGCATACGGCACCACCTATGAGCCGGTGGTCTTTATCTACAACAAGCGTCTGATCCCGGCCGGCGACGTGCCGGACTCTCACACCGCGCTGGCGAAGCTGATTGCCAGCCAGACGGACAAATTCAAGGGCAAAGTCACCACCTACGACATCGAAAAATCGGGTCTGGGCTTTATGCTTTCAGTCCAGGATCACAACGCCGATCCTAATTACTTCAAAACCCTGGCAGACGTTGCCAAAGGTGGTTTATCGGTACAGTCCTCTACCGGTACCATGATGGAGCGCGTCTCCTCCGGTGAAAACCTGATCGGCTTTAATATCCTCGGATCTTATGCGGAAGCACGTGCGAAGAACGATCCGTCGCTCGGCATCTCCTATCCAAAAGATTACACCCTGGTGCTGTCGCGCGTGTCGTTCATCAGCCAGCAATCGCAAAACAGCAATGCGGCAAAACTGTGGCTCGACTATGTGCTGTCTGAACAAGGGCAAAACATTCTGGCAAACCAGGCTGACATTCCGTCCATTCGTAACGATATCGAAGGGAAAAATGATATCGACGGCCTGACCAAAATCCTCGGCAACGCGCTGAAGCCGATCCCGGTTGATGAAACGCTGCTGGAATACCTGCAGCCGAAAAAACGCCTGGAGTACATCAAAGAGTGGCGTACCGCCGCCGGCAAATAAGCGTCTGAGCGCGGCGCAGGCCGCCGCGCTCCCTTATCGACTGAGTTCGTTTTTCTGGGCTGCAACACCAGGGATACCCCATGAATACATTACGCAGAAAGTGGCAAAGCCTGCCGCGAGGCATCGTCGTGCTGATAACCGCCCTGGTTATCTACACGCCGCTGTCGTTTATCGTGATACAGAGCTTCCTGTCCGCCCCGTTCTTTTCGCCGTCAAAAGAGTGGAGCTTTGAATCATTTGAGTTTATTTTCACCGACCCTGATTTTTATAAAGCCCTGAAAAGTGGTTTTATTCTTGCTTTCGGGCTGGTCTTTATCTCTATTCCGTTGGGCGGCGTGCTGGCGTTTCTGATGGTGCGTACCGACCTGCCCGGTCGCCGGCTGATTGAGCCGCTGATCCTGGTCCCGATTTTCGTTTCACCGATGGTACTGGGCTTCGGCTACGTGGTGGCCGCGGGTCCGGTAGGCTTTCTCTCCCAGTGGGCTGAGGCGCTGATTGGCTTTGTGCCGTGGAATATCTACGACATGTCGAGCATTGTGGTCATCGCCGGTCTGACGCACGTCCCGCATGCCTATCTGTATATCTCGTCAGCGCTGCGCAGCGTGGGTTCTGATGTGGAAGAGGCCGCGCGCACCGCGGGGGCGTCGCCCTGGCAGGTGATGACCTCCGTCAGCCTGCCGATGGTGCGCCCTTCCATTCTGTACGCCACCGTGCTGCTGTTCTTCCTGGGGCTGGAAGTGTTCGGCCTGATGCTGGTCCTCGGCGACCCGGAAGGCAACATGGTACTGGCGACCTATCTCTATAAGCTGACGAACAAGATGGGTACCCCATCCTATAACCTGATGGCGGCGGTTGCCGTGGTGCTGATCTGCATCACCATCCCGCTGGTGATGCTCCAGCGTCGCCTGATGCGCACCGCCAACCGCTTCGTCACCATGAAGGGAAAAGCCTCTCAGGCCCGCGCGCTACCGTTGGGTAAATGGCGCTGGGTTGCTGGCGCGGTGATTGCCTTCTGGCTCACCGTCACCATCGGCGTTCCGCTGCTCGGCGTGGTATTGCGCGCGTTTATCTCCAACTGGGGCGTGGGCGTTTCGCTGTGGGATGAGCTCTCTCTGAACACCTTCCGCACCATCTGGGCGCAGCCCAACCTGCTGCGCGCCATCGTCAACTCCATGGCGATTGGCGTGATTGGCGGCGCGCTGGCGGTGGTCTGCTACCTGTTTGTCGGCATTGCCATGCACCGTAAACCGGATAACACCACGCGTTTCCTGGACTACAGCGTGCTGGTACCGCGCGCCGTGCCTGGCCTGCTGGCGGGTCTGGCATTCCTGTGGGTGTTCCTGTTCCTGCCGATGTGGCTGGATAACGCGCTGAAATCCGGCTGGCTTTCCGGGTTTGCCTGGACGGACTGGATGCGCGAAAACGTCATCGTCTGGCTGCGTTCGCTGCGCAGCACCATTTTCAGCGTCTGGCTGGCCTATACCGTGGTGTGGATGGCTTACGGGCTGAGGCTCATCTCTTCCACGCTGCTGCAGGTAGGGCCGGAGCTTGAAGAAGCGGCGCGCAGCACCGGGGCAACGCGTGGCCAGATCACCCGTCACGTTACCATTCCGCTCTCCCGCTACGGTCTTATCGGTTCGTGGCTGCTGATGTTCCTGATCTTTGAACGCGAATACTCAACGGGTGTGTACCTGCTTTCGCCCGGCACGGAAACCATCGGCTCGATGCTGGTTTCCCTCTGGGCCGCGGGTGCCATTGATATCGTGGCGGCGCTCTCTTTCATTAACATCCTGCTGGTCGTGGTAGGTCTGGGCATTGCCCTTCGTTTCGGAGTCAAAATACATGATTGAATTAGCGGTTGACGATCTGCACTTAACCTACGGCGACAATCCTGTTTTAAAAGGTGTCTCCATGAACCTCAAGCGCGGCGAAGTGGTCTCCCTGTTAGGCCCCTCCGGCAGCGGCAAAACCACCCTGCTTCGCGCAGTAGCGGGCCTGGAGAAACCCACCCAGGGTTCGATTATTATTGGCAAAAACAAAGTTTACGACGGCACGCCGCGCAGTGAGGTCCCTGCGGAAGAGCGTAACCTGGGGCTGGTGTTCCAGTCCTATGCCCTGTGGCCGCACAAAACCGTTTTTGAAAACGTGGCTTACCCGCTCAAACTGCGTAAAGTGCCGGCCAAAGAGATCCAGCAGCGCGTGCAGGATGTGCTGGATCAGCTTGGTCTGGGGCATCTTGGCAAACGTCACCCGCACCAGCTCTCCGGCGGACAGCAGCAGCGCGTGGCGATTGGCCGCGCGCTGGTCTACAACCCACCGGTGATTTTGCTGGACGAGCCGCTTTCTAACCTCGACGCCAAGCTGCGCGAAGAGGCCCGCGTGTTCTTGCGCGAGCTGATTATCAAGCTCGGGTTATCGGCACTGATGGTGACGCACGACCAGAATGAAGCAATGTCCATTTCTGACCGCATCCTGCTGCTCAACAACGGTAAAATTGAGCAACAGGGCACGCCGCAGGAGATGTATGGCTCGCCGAAAACGCTGTTTACCGCCGAGTTTATGGGCAGTAACAACCGCCTGCACGGCAAGGTCACCGAAGTACGCGACGGCAAAGCGCGCATCGAGGGGAAAGGCTGGGTGCTGTGGGGCCAGGCGGGCGAAGGGGTGCAAAGCGGTGATGAAGCCACGGCGGTGATCCGCGTCGAGCGCGTGGCGGTGGTCGAGGGGCCAGGGGAAAATCAGCTTGAGCTACCGCTGCTCACCAGCATGTATCTTGGCGACCGCTGGGAGTACCTGTTCCGCACGGCGGGGGATGATTTTGTAATCCGCGCGTATGGGCATGAGGTTCGCGACCCGCAGCACTGCCATCTTTCGCTGCCTGAGAAGCATGTTTGGGTGTTCCCGAAAGGGTGAATGGAAAAAGAAAAGGCTGCGGGATGCGGCCTTTTCTGTTTGTGTATGTGTCTTGGCTGTTGCGTCGTCGGGATAAGTTCCGCGCTGAGTATTCCGATAAGTTCTCAGGCAAGGATACCAATCGACCAGGGTTGGCAGCTTGCCTGGCATTTCTGCATAAAGGTGACACTCTCCACGTCCACAGCCTCGACCGCTTAGGTTGTAATACGCTGAACATTCTGGAGTTGGTCAAACAATTGAATGATCGAGGGGTGGCAGTTCGCTTTCATAAGGAAGGGATCACGGCAGACATTACCAGCACAATAGGAAAGATGATGCTCACTATGCTGTCAGCAGTTGCCACTTGTAAGCGTGAGTTGATGTTGGAACGTAAGCGAGAGGCGAAAGCAGTGAACCCTGCAAAGCGTGGTAAAGGTAAAGCAGTAGACCGTGCAGGTATTGTCTCAGCGCTTGCGGCTGGCGGCTCTGTGCGCAATGTAGCGAAGGATTTCAACGTCAACACATCCACTGTGAAGCGCATTAAAGCAGAGCAAGAGGCGTGATAATCCCTGATACTTGCCGTTTTCTGGCATCAGAATGGGGTGGCCTTCAATCAGGTCGTTCAATCCCTCTCGCAATTGACCTGCCCCCACGATTAGATACAACACTCAGTTAGTAACGTCGGAATCTTCATTCTCAGAATGACCCTTTCTCCAGCCCGCTGCAAATTCAGACGGTGTCTGATAATTCAGCGTGGAGTGCGGGCGGCATTCGTTATAATCCTGCCGCCAGTCATTAATAATTTTCCTGGCATGAACGATATCGCTGAACCAGTGCTCATTCAAACATTCATCGCGAAATCGTCCGTTAAAGCTCTCAATAAATCCGTTCTGCGTTGGCTTGCCCGGCTGGATTAAGCGCAACTCAACACCACGCTCAAAGGCCCATTGATCCAGTGCACGGCAAGTGAACTCCGGCCCCTGGTCAGTTCTTATCGTCGCCGGATAGCCTCGAAACAGTGCAATGCTGTCCAGAATACGCGTGACCTGAACGCCTGAAATCCCAAAGGCAACAGTGACCGTCAGGCATTCCTTTGTGAAATCATCGACGCAGGTAAGACACTTGATCCTGCGACCGGTGGAAAGTGCGTCCATGACGAAATCCATCGACCAGGTCAGATTGGGCGCCGCCGGACGGAGCAGCGGCAGACGTTCTGTTGCCAGCCCTTTACGACGTCTTCTGCGTTTTACGCCCAGGCCACTGAGGTGATAAAGCCGGTACACGCGCTTATGATTAACATGAAGCCCTTCACGGCGCAGCAACTGCCAAATACGACGGTAGCCAAAACGCCTGCGCTCCAGTGCCAGCTCAGTGATGCGCCCTGATAAATGCGCATCAGCAGCCGGACGGTGAGCCTCATAGCGGCAGGTCGACAGGGATAAACCTGTAAGCCTGCAGGCACGACGTTGCGACAGACCGGTCGCATCACACATCAACATCACGGCTTCCCGCTTCTGGTCTGTCGTCAGTACTTTCGCCCAAGAGCCACCTGAAGCGCCTCTTTATCCAGCATGGCTTCGGCAAGCAGCTTCTTGAGTCTGGCGTTCTCTTCCTCAAGCGACTTCAGGCGCTTAACTTCAGGCACCGCCATACCGCCATACTTCTTACGCCAGGTGTAAAACGTGGCATCGGAAATGGCATGCTTGCGGCAGAGTTCACGGGCGGGTACCCCAGCTTCGGCTTCGCGGAGAATACTGATGATCTGTTCGTCGGAAAAACGCTTCTTCATGGGGATGTCCTCATGTGGCTTATGAAGACATTACTAACATCGGGGTGTACTAATCAACGGGGAGCAGGTCACAATGGCGCAAGTAAAAAACGAACATGCAAAAACAGCTTAGTGTTTACGCTGGCACTACTTCCAACCTTGGTCCAAGCAGGAAAATGAATTTTATTAATCACCGCCATAAGCCAACCATTCGTCATAAGTAAGTCTGAACGTTAAAGATGTTGGCTCGTTGTCGGTTTTCTCGGATCTCTCAACGAATCTCATCCCAACCTTTTCAAGTACTCTCTTAGACGCGAGATTATCCTCCCAAAGGAAAGCTGAAATGTCTTTTAAACCTACTTCATCAAACCCATAGCTAATAGCTCTTCTGGAAAGCTCAGTAGCATACCCTTTGCCCCATTCATTAGGCTCGAATCTGTAACCGAGATTGTTAATCAGCTTCCCATCGGTATCACTTACAAAAAAACCACCAAAACCAATGATTTTATTTGGGTTGTCTTTAGTCATTATCGCCCAATCATTAAAGCCGTAGAGAGTTGTATTTGTTATCCGTTTTTCCAGAGAATTTCTGGACTGCTGAATATCGCGATGTGGGCCAGCCGGGTTACAAACATTTGTTTCTGGATTGGCGTAAATACGAAACAAGTCCTCCAAATCTGACATCACAGCATGCCTGTATAGCAGCCTTTCCGATTCCCAGAACATTTTACCTCCTCAGTAGTCTTTTGAGGTGGCAGGGGCCGCCAACCACCAGGAAGCCAGCTTCATTTGCTTATGATGTGGTTACAGGCTTTGAGAGAATAATGCGAGGAGGCGCCCCCCCTTCCCTTAGTGTTGCTTAACTCAAATTTAACCACGCTTACACGCTGATTTTGTTACATTTGCTCATTTACTCGCCAGAGCCAAAAGACTACACTTTCCGCATGGACTTACAAGTAACATAAGGATAAGGATGAATGGCCGTTGGTCACTTTTTATTCAGAGGTGATAAGACAGTTTGCGGTGGTAGGATTCTCGAAGGATTCCCTGACCATCAATTTTTCGGTAAAGACATGGCATGTGAAGGCCATCAAGTAACCTGTGGTAAACATCCAGGCCGTTACCGTATCTGTGGCGGTCTTGATACCGATGATATACATGGAAAAAGGATAGCCGGAACACTGCACAGCCGTAGCTCCTGCCCCTGCAAATCACGTTTTATTCCTTCCATCTTTGACACTTACGAGTTATCTACGGGACAAACGGAAACCAACGCTGCTCAATCCCACAACGTTGAATTTCCCGTTCTCCCCGGCCCGATAGCAGGTCCTGAAACTGATAATTTTGCTGACACCTGCAAGCCAGAAGATAATCAGCTATTGAACGGCGTTTACATCTGGACTGAAACCACGGATGCAGGACACGCTTTCGTATCCGTACATCAGAATAATTCAATCTACGTTTACACCTACGGGCGCTTTGGTCGAAAAGGCCCCGCCACACTTACAGGTGATGGGATTCTTAACTTCCTAACTGGTGATGATGCTCGCCTTTACTATCGTGAAGAACTCTACAAAGTTCGGGCAAGAGTATTCCAGATCGATGACGTTACACCCGAAGAAACCCGCAGAATTTTTGAATCTCTATGGAACTCAGGTACGACTCCCGTATTCACAAATTCAATGGGGGAACGCACCAAACGAAACGGAAAAGTGATAGACGTTTACGATCTCACCGGGAGCAACTGCACCACTCATACAGTGAAAGCTATCAGAAAGGCAGGGACCAATATCTTCGATACCAGCTACACATCAACAACGACACAGCTTCGTATCGACAATGAAGAAGATTTCACTATCCCTGTATCATTACAGCGTTACTTGACGGAGAAGAGCGACTCTCTGTCCTCAATGAACGTTATAGAAGTTACCAGCAAATTCAGGGAGCAGTATCCGAATATCGACCACTTCAAGCCAAATTCTGAGAGCCTGACAGGTCGAGTGGAGGAAGGGCTTGCTAATAGTGCATCAACGGTTGGATCATCTTCGGGTTATTCTGGCGGAACTATTGGCGGCGTTTTAGGTGGTTCGTATGACATTGACGAATAGAGCAAAGGCTATCCTTCGATGGGGAGGCATTGCTTTAGTATTCGCCATCTACTCTATCGCCTTGATGATACCAGTGCTTGATTTTGGGCTAACCCGGAAATACAACGGCCCCCCTTCAACTGGTCAGATGGAAGCTCGTTTATGTGAAGCGATCATAGATGACTTATCGCGGTCAGTGGATAACCTCTTAATTACTGCATTTGTCGGTAGTGCCATTTGTATTGTTTTGATCTTGCTCATCTTCAAGAAAGTAAGATGACCGCCAAAGGCTGGAAGTCTCCAGCCTTTCCCCTTCTCCCTGGTTATAGACAATAGAGGCCATAAAGCCCCGTTAGTGGTAAGAAGACAAGCGGAGCGTAGCGACTTCATCAGATTGTCAGAAGGATCACACCTTATCAGGGTGCTCGTGTACCGTTAGGAGCGTAAGCGAAGCGCTAGCAGAGCCGGATCTGTAGCTACCGGGGCATTACCACTATTCACCTGTTTACGTGGCTCATGGGGCCACGCATCGGGCTTAAAATGCGTGTGATCATTCTGTTCGGGAGTTATGCCAGGTATTGGGCTTTTTGTTCCATATTTTGCTGTCGTGGTAAGAACCAGGAACCACCGCCAGCGTGATGATATGCTCCCTTGTACCACAGACCAATTACGCGACAGGTGCGGGCGTAGAACAATGGGTAGTTTAAGTTGTACCTGCTTAAGCAGGGCAACGTAACTAACTGATAAATCATAACCAGTTGATTTATCATAAGATTGGAGCGGGCGAAGGGAATCGAACCCTCGTATAGAGCTTGGGAAGCTCTCGTTCTACCATTGAACTACGCCCGCTTTGAGGTGCGTATGGCATTATAGACCTTACGCACCTTCATACAAGCCTCTTCACAACTAAATGGCGATAAAATAATCACTTAGCACTTCGGTTTGCTACCAGGAGCCGGAAGATAACGCTGCGGATCGATGGCCGTCGCCTTATAGCGGATCTGGAAGTGCAACTTAACCGAATCCGTACCGGTGCTGCCCATGGTGGCAATCTTCTGCCCTGCTTTGACGTTCTGCCCGTTGTTAACCAGCATCGTGTCGTTGTGAGCATAGGCCGTGATGTAATCTTCACCGTGCTTAATCATAATCAGATTGCCGTAACCGCGCAGCTGATTACCGACGTAAACCACCTTCCCTGCCCCAGAGGCATAAACCGGCGTACCGCGTGTAGCGGCAATATCAATACCCTTGTTGCCACCTTCAGAGAGTGAGTAAGGGGCGACCACTTTACCGCTGGCAGGCCAAATCCAGCAGCGCTGTCCAACCGGTGGCCATGACGATTGAGGCACCTGATAGGATGGCGTCACTTTGGCAGTTTTGCCCTTCGACGAGGATTTTTTACCAGAAGACGTTCCACCGCTAACCTTCAGTTGCTGACCCACCTCGATGGTGTATGGCGGAGAGAGATTATTTAACCGCGCCAGATCCTTCACGCTGGTCCCCGTAGCGCGCGAAATTCGATACAGGGTGTCCCCGCGCTTAACGGTATAGACCGAACCGGAATAGCTACCCATATCCGAAGATTTGCTCCCTGAACAACCTGCCAGCAATAGCGTTAGCATCAGGTAAATAATGGCGGTGATGGGATTTCTCGTCAGGCTTCCTGCAAACAAAACAGATCCTCGGTCAGCGTGAATGGCGCTCTATGATAACAGTCCGGATAGATATGGGTCAGCCCTTTTCCGCTCTGTGGGATAAACCGTTCGTATAAGAATGCCGTATAATGCCCCGGCTGATGGTGCTGAACCACTCGGCATTTTGGCACTGGAGCATGAATGAGTATTCAAGAACACGTTATTTTGGTAAATGACCAGGGAATGGTGATTGGCACTCAGGAAAAGTACGCCGCTCACACCTCGCATACCCCGCTGCATCTGGCTTTCTCCACCTGGCTGTTTAATGCCAAAGGCGAATGTCTGGTGACCCGACGCGCGTTAAGCAAAAAAGCCTGGCCGGGTGTCTGGACTAACTCCGTGTGCGGACATCCACAATCGGGTGAAGAGACGGAGCAGGCTATTATCCGACGCTGCCGCTATGAGGTCGGCGCCGAAATTACCGATATCACCCCTGTCGCATCAGATTTTCGCTACCGCGAAATCGACCCTTCCGGGATAGTAGAAAACGAAATTTGCCCGGTATTTGCTGCCCGCATCACCAATAAAGTGACGATAAACGAAGGTGAAGTGATGGAGTATCAGTGGATTGAACTGGACACGTTATTCAGCGCGCTGGACGCGACGCCCTGGGCCTTTAGCCCCTGGATGGTCATGGAAGCGACGACCGCCCGCGAAAAACTCAAAGCCTTCGCGGCGCAATAAAAAAGCCCCTTTCGGGGCTTTTTTTACATCTTAACGCCTTATTTCACCGGTCGCATCGCCGGGAACAGGATTACGTCACGGATGGTGTGGCTGTTAGTGAACAGCATCACCATACGGTCGATACCAATACCCAGACCTGCAGTTGGTGGCAGGCCGTGCTCCAGCGCAGTCACATAGTCTTCGTCGTAGAACATCGCTTCGTCATCGCCTGCCGCTTTCGCGTCAACCTGATCCTGGAAGCGCTGAGCCTGATCTTCCGCATCGTTCAGCTCGCTAAAGCCGTTGCCGATTTCACGGCCACCGATGAAGAACTCGAAACGGTCAGTGATTTCCGGGTTCACGTCATTACGACGCGCCAGCGGAGAAACTTCTGCCGGGTATTCGGTGATGAAGGTCGGCTGAATCAGGTGCGCTTCGGCCACTTCTTCGAAGATCTCGGTCACGATACGGCCCAGACCCCAGCTCTTCTCAACCTTGATACCGATGCTTTCAGCGATCGCTTTCGCAGAGTCGAAGTTATCCAGATCGGCCATGTTGGTTTCCGGACGGTATTTCTTGATCGCTTCGCGCATAGTCAGTTTTTCAAACGGCTTGCCGAAGTCGAACACTTCTTCACCGTAAGGGACCTGCGTGGTGCCCAGAATATCCTGTGCCAGGGTACGGAACAGAGATTCTGTCAGCTCGATCAGATCTTTGTAATCCGCATACGCCATATAGAGTTCCATCATGGTGAACTCTGGGTTATGACGAACGGAGATACCTTCGTTACGGAAGTTACGGTTGATTTCAAACACGCGGTCGAAACCACCCACCACCAGACGCTTCAGGTACAGTTCCGGCGCGATACGCAGGTACATGTCCAGGTCCAGGGCGTTGTGATGGGTGATGAACGGACGTGCAGACGCACCGCCAGGGATCACCTGCATCATTGGGGTTTCCACTTCCATAAAGTCGCGGTTAACCATGAACTGGCGGATACCGGCCATGATCCGGGAGCGAATTTTGAAGGTATTGCGGGATTCATCGTTAGAGATGAGATCCAGGTAACGCTGACGATAACGCGCTTCCTGATCCTGCAGGCCGTGGAATTTGTCCGGCAGCGGGCGCAGGGCTTTGGTCAGCAGACGCAGTTCGGTGCAGTGGATAGACAGTTCACCGGTCTTAGTTTTGAACAGTTTACCTTTCGCGCCCAGGATATCGCCCAGGTCCCATTTCTTGAACTGCTCGTTGTAGATGCCTTCTGGCAGATCGTCACGGGAAACGTACAACTGAATACGGCCGCCAACGTCCTGCAAGGTCACGAAAGAGGCTTTACCCATGATACGACGGGTCATCATACGGCCTGCCACTGACACTTCTACGTTCAGAGCTTCCAGCTCTTCGTTCTCTTTACCGTCGAAATCAGCGTGCAGTTGGTCTGAGGTATGGTCACGACGAAAATCGTTCGGGAACGGCACGCCCTGCTCACGCAGTGCTGCCAGCTTCTCGCGGCGGGTTTTCAGTTCGTTGTTAAGATCGACTACCGCGTCAGCGCCCTGTGCTTGTTGTTCAGACATGTTGGTTCCTCATAACCCTGCTTTCAAACTTGCTTCGATAAATTGGTCCAGGCTGCCATCCAGCACCGCCTGCGTGTTGCGGGTTTCAACCCCGGTACGCAAGTCTTTGATGCGGGAGTCATCGAGGACATAAGAACGGATCTGGCTGCCCCAACCGATGTCAGACTTGTTATCTTCCATCGCCTGTTTCTCAGCATTTTTCTTCTGCATTTCCAGTTCATAAAGCTTCGCTTTCATCTGCTTCATGGCCTGGTCTTTGTTTTTATGCTGGGAACGGTCATTCTGGCATTGCGTTACCAGCCCGGTTGGAATGTGGGTGATACGCACCGCAGATTCTGTACGGTTAACGTGCTGACCACCCGCGCCAGATGCGCGGTAAACGTCAATACGCAGGTCAGCCGGGTTAATTTCGATATCAATATCTTCGTCAACTTCCGGGTAAACGAATGCAGAACTAAAGGAGGTATGACGACGTCCACCGGAGTCGAACGGGCTCTTACGTACCAGGCGGTGAACGCCGGTTTCAGTACGCAACCAGCCGTAGGCGTAATCGCCAATAATTTTGATGGTCACGGATTTCAGACCCGCAACTTCACCTTCAGATTCTTCGATAATTTCGGTTTTGAAGCCGCGTGCTTCTGCCCAACGCAGATACATACGCGTCAGCATACTGGCCCAGTCCTGCGCTTCAGTACCGCCAGAACCGGCCTGAATATCGAGATAGCAGTCAGCGCTGTCATATTCGCCGGAGAACATGCGACGGAACTCAAGCTGCGCCAGCTTCTCTTCCAGAACGTCGAGTTCTGCCACGGCTTCGTTAAAGGTTTCTTCGTCGTCGGCTTCTACAGCCAGCTCCAGTAAACCGGAAACATCTTCCAGCCCCTGAGCCATTTGATCCAGCGTATCTACGATAGCTTCGAGAGAGGAACGCTCTTTACCCAGCGCCTGTGCGCGCTCAGGTTCGTTCCAGACGTCAGGCTGTTCCAGCTCGGCGTTTACTTCTTCAAGACGCTCTTTCTTGGCATCGTAGTCAAAGATACCCCCTAAGAACGTCAGAGCGCTCCGTGAGGTCCTGAATACGGTTTTTTACCGGATTAATTTCAAACATGGTCTGTTTTCTTTTATGGACTTGTCAAAATGCGGTGATAAGAGCGGGATTGTACCGAATCCACGCCCTTTTTTATAGAGATTACTGCCGCTAAATTGGCCAGATATTGTCGATGATGATCTGGAGGCTGCGGTTACCGCGAAACTCGTTGATGTCCAGTTTGTACGCCAGCTCAACCTCGCGCACGCCGTTGTCCGGCCATATCGCCGTGTCAACATTGAAGGCAATACCATCCAGCAACGGACCACCGCCCACGGGTTCAACCATCACTTTCAGATGGCGTTCGCCGACAATACGCTGTTGCAACAGACGGAAACGGCCGTCAAACAACGGCTCCGGGAACATCTGCCCCCATGGACCGGCATCGCGGAGCATTTGTGCCACATCCATCGTCATCTCAGCGGGGGCAAGCTCGCCATCAGATACTACTTCCCCTTGCAACAGGGCCGGGTCGATCCAGTCGGTCACCAGCTCGCCAAACAGACGCTGGAACTCATCGAATTTCGCCTCTTCCAGCGACAAGCCTGCCGCCATCGCGTGGCCACCAAACTTGATCATGAGATTCGGGTAAAGCGTATCAAGACGCTCCAGCGCATCGCGCATGTGCAGGCCCTGAATCGAACGACCGGAGCCTTTCAGCGTGCCGTCCCCTGCCGGGGCAAACGCGATCACCGGACGGTGGAAACGCTCTTTAATGCGCGACGCCAGAATGCCTACTACGCCCTGATGCCACTCGGGGTGATACATCGCCAGACCGCCAGGCAGCGTATCGCCACTCCGTTCAAGTTTTTCGCACAAGGTCAGCGCTTCTGCCTGCATTCCCTGCTCAATCTCTTTACGGGTCTGGTTCAGAGCGTCCAGTTCATTGGCAAGGACACGCGCTTCACCAATATTGTCGCAAAGCAGCAGTGCGACGCCGACGGACATATCGTCCAGCCTTCCGGCTGCGTTCAGACGCGGTCCGATGGCAAAGCCCAAATCACTGGCCGCCAGTTTGAGCGGGTCACGGTTGGCAATCTCCAGCAAGGCCTTAATTCCCGGACGGCATTTGCCCGCCCGAATGCGGCTTAAACCCTGCCAGGTCAAAATACGATTATTGGCATCAAGCGGCACCACGTCTGCAACTGTCCCCAGCGCCACCAGGTCGAGATACTCGGCCAGATTGGGTACGGCAATCCCGCGGGAGTCAAACCAGCCTTTGTCGCGCAACAGCGTACGCAGCGCCAGCATCAGATAAAACGCCACCCCTACACCCGCCAGTGATTTCGACGGGAAATCACAGTCGCGCAGGTTTGGGTTGATGATCGCTTCCGCTGCAGGGAGTGTGTCACCCGGCAGGTGGTGATCGGTGACCAGCACCGGGATCCCAAGCTTATGGGCATGATCGACACCCGCATGGGAGGAGATCCCATTGTCCACGGTCATGATCATCTGTGCACCGCGGGCATGGGCCTGATCGACCACTTCCGGGCTGAGGCCGTAGCCGTCTTCAAACCGGTTCGGCACAAGATAGGTCACGTTATTGCAACCCAGCGCGCGCAGGCTGAGTACACTTAATGCAGTGCTGGTTGCTCCGTCTGCATCGAAATCCCCCACCACCACGATTCGCGTTCCTTCCAGAAACGCGTTGTAGAGCATTTCCACGGCTTTTTCGATGCCATTCAGCTGTTGCCAGGGCAGCATCCCTTTCACGCTCCGCTCAAGATCTTCAGCGGTACGCACGCCACGGCTGGCGTAGAGCCGTTTCAGCAGTGGTGGAAGATCGTCTGGCAAATCAATCTGCTCGGCCACCTCGCGGCGGCGCAATTTTATTGGGGCTTTCACGCGGATTATTTACCACCAAACTGTTTCTGGTGCGCGTCGAGGAACTCTTTCATCTCTTTTGGTCCCTGGTAACCTGGAACAACATAGCCGTTGCTCAGGACAATCGCCGGCGTACCGCTCACGCCAAATTGCACGCCCAGTGCATAGTGGTTGGCAATGTCAATGTCGCAGGATGCAGGTGTAACAGCTTTACCGTTCATCGCATCATCAAACGCTTTGTTGCGGTCTTTTGCACACCAAATAGCTTTCATATCCTGCTCTGGCTGGCTCTGCACGCCTGCACGTGGGAAAGCCAGGTAACGCACGGTAATGCCCAGCGCGTTGTAGTCTTTCATCTCTTCATGCAGTTTGTGGCAGTAGCCACAGGTGATGTCAGTGAAGACGGTAATAACATGTTTTTCCTGCGCCGCTTTGTAGACAATCATCTCTTTTTCGAGCGCGTTCAGGTTTTTCATCAGCAGCTGGTTGGTGACGTTTACCGGCTGCGCGCCGCTCACATCGTACATTGGCCCCTGAATAATGTGTTTGCCGTCTTCGGTGACATACAGCACGCCGCTGCTCGTCAGCACCGTTTTCATGCCAGCAACCGGTGCTGGCTGAATATCGCTACCCGTGACGCCAAGCTTAGCCAGCGACTGTTTGATTGCGGCGTCATCCGCATGGGCGAAACCGGTAAATGAGGCTGCCAGCAGGGTGAACAGCGCAAAAGACTTTTTCATATTTGATCCTGTTACAATTCGTCGGCACTCACGCACGAGGGTGGTGCTGTTGGTGTAGCTGCCGCAGGCGTTCCGTCGCGACATGAGTATAAATTTGCGTCGTGGAAAGGTCGCTATGCCCCAGCAACATCTGCACCACGCGTAAATCAGCGCCGTGGTTTAACAGATGCGTCGCGAAAGCATGACGCAATACGTGCGGCGAAAGCTTTTCACTGTCGATACCCGCCAGTGTGGCGTAATGCTTGATGCGATGCCAGAACGTTTGCCGTGTCATCTGCTGCGCGCGCTGGCTCGGGAACAGAACATCGATAGAAGCACCATTGAGCAACCACGGACGGCCGTGCTCCAGGTACGTTTCCAGCCAGTAAACCGCCTCTTCTCCCAGCGGTACCAGCCTTTCCTTGTTTCCTTTACCGATTACACGAACCACACCCTGACGCAGGCTGATGTCGCTCATCGTCAGACCAACCAGTTCAGAAACGCGCAAGCCGGTAGCATACAATAGCTCAAGCATGGCTTTATCGCGTAACTCCAGCGGCAGGTCAACTGCGGGTGACTGTAATAATCTCTCAACTTGTGCTTCGCTAAGATCTTTCGGCAGCCGCTGCGGAAGTTTCGGGGATGCCAGCAGCGCGCTGGGATCGTCTTCGCGAATTTTCTCACGATAGAGGTGCTGGAACAGACGACGCATGGCGCTGAGCAAGCGCGCAGAGCTGGTCGCTTTGTATCCCCCTTCCACGCGTTCACCGAGCAGTGCCTGAAGGTCGTCGCTTTGCGCGCTCGCCAGCGAGAGCTGCCGACGGGCCAGCCACTCAACCAGCATGGTGAGATCGCGCCGGTACGCACTGAGCGTATTCTCAGCCAGGTTTTTCTCCAGCCACAGCGCGTCGAGAAACTGTTCGATCAGTGCGAGATCCTTTTCCACATCAGCCCCTTTGATTCTGCAGTCAGGCCATTATGCCTGATTGCTACAGGTTTCTGGTACACTACGCGCAAAGTCAAAGCAAGAATTGAGATAGTTACGCGATGAATATTGGTCTGTTCTATGGTTCCAGCACCTGCTACACCGAAATGGCGGCAGAGAAAATTCGCGACATCATTGGCCCGGAACTGGTGACGTTGCATAACCTGAAAGATGACGCACTCACGCTGATGGAGCAGTACGACGTGTTGATCCTCGGTATCCCAACCTGGGATTTCGGTGAGATACAGGAAGACTGGGAAGCTATCTGGGACCAGCTTGATACGCTCAACCTCAGCGGCAAAATTATCGCCATGTACGGCATGGGTGATCAATTAGGTTACGGAGAATGGTTCCTGGATGCACTCGGTATGCTGCACGATAAACTGGTACCGAAAGGCGTTACGTTTATCGGCTACTGGCCAACCGAAGGGTATGAGTTCACCAGTAAAAAGCCGATTATTGCCGATGGCGAGCTGTTTGTTGGACTCGCACTGGATGAAACCAACCAGTACGATCTCAGCGATGATCGCCTGCAAACGTGGTGCGAGCAGATTCTGGGCGAAATGGCAGAACAGTTTAGCTAACGCACTTTACTCCTGCGTCGACTGTTGCAATAACATCCGGCGCAGGTCTCGCCACTCTGAAGCATCCATACTGTCAGCCGCCAACCACAGATGCTGACAACGCCCACCGTCCACATTGCGTAACCGTAACATCATGCCGGAGTTGAGCATCCAGGGCATCCCGAGAATATCCCACTCTTTACCCTGCCAGCGCAGGCGGGAATCCATCAGGAGTTTAATTTCTCCCTGACGGGCATTAATGCGACGCTGGCTGCGTACGCTGTCAAAAACGACAAATGACAGTAACAGCAGCCACAGAGGCGTATAGCTCAACGGCCATGGCATCAGTAATACAATGGCCGCAACCAGGCCGTGGAGCAATAAAGACATCCACTGAGAACGCCACGAGACGCGAAGATCAGATTGCCACAGGACCACGTTCCCGATTCCGTGTTTGAATTAATTGCACCATCCGTTGCAACTCGGTGTCGGCGGGTTTGCCGTGGTTCATCAGCCAGTTGAATAAATCTGGATCGTCAGACTCAAGCAGGCGAACAAACAGACGCTTATCATCATCGCTTAAGCTGTCATACTCATATTCGAAGAAAGGCATGATGGAAATATCAAGTTCACGCATGCCGCGACGGCATGCCCAGTGAATACGGGCCTTGTTGTTAATATCCATGTTCTGTTTCCTGCATTACGTTTGGCACAGTCGGTACCCCGTTCAGTGTTCTTGATTTCGCTACGGGGACACCAGCTAGTGTAACGTGTTTTTGACCGTTTCTTTACTGGAATCTTGCGATCTACAAGCAGGCTTCCAGAATAAACCCCACGAAGACAGCGGATTACACTATTTTGCGTGGCGTTACGCAGAACCGGTTTATGGCACAAATGGTCTGCTGAAAGCGCTTGCATTGCCAGCAGGCTCTTTTACCATTAGGCATTATTAAAGCGTTAAGCAATTCAGGATATCGTTATGGCATTTACACCATTTTCTCCTCGCCAGCCCGCCGCCTCTGCGCGTCTGCCGCTGACGCTTATTTCTCTTGATGACTGGGCGCTGGCAACACTCACCGGAGCCGATGCCGAAAAATACCTGCAGGGTCAGGTGACCGCCGATGTCAGCCAGATGACTGAACACCAGCACCTGCTGGCCGCACATTGCGACCCTAAAGGCAAAATGTGGAGTAACCTGCGTCTCTTCCGCCGTCAGGGCGGCTTTGCCTTTATTGAGCGCCGTAGCCTGCAAGACGCCCAACTCAAAGAGCTGAAAAAGTACGCCGTCTTTTCCAAAGTCACGATTGCCCCGGACGACGAACATATCCTGCTGGGTGTGGCGGGTTTTCAGGCGCGTGCCGCGCTGAAAAATCTGTTCAGCGAATTGCCCGATGCCGAAAAACAGGTAGTCAGCGAAGGTGCTAGCTCTATCCTGTGGTTCGAACACCCGGAGGAGCGTTTCCTGTTAGTGACGGATGTCGCCACAGCAGAGCGCGTGACCGAGGCGCTACGCGGTGAGGCCCAGTTCAACAACAGTCAGCAGTGGTTGGCACTGAACATTGAAGCAGGTCTGCCGGTGATTGACGCAGCAAACAGCGCGCAGTTTATTCCTCAGGCAACCAACCTCCAGGCTCTGGGTGGTATCAGCTTTAAGAAAGGCTGTTACACCGGCCAGGAGATGGTGGCTCGTGCAAAATTCCGCGGGGCAAACAAACGTGCGCTGTGGACACTCGCGGGTCATGCCAGCCGTGTACCTGAAGCGGGCGAAGATTTAGAGCTGAAGATGGGTGATAACTGGCGCCGCACCGGCACCGTGTTAGCAGCCGTACAGCTGGAAGATGGCCGTCTTCTGGTTCAGGCCGTTATGAATAATGACATGGAAGCCAATAGCGTGTTCCGCGTGCGTGACGATGCCAATACATTGAGTATTGAACCACTACCGTATTCGCTGGAAGAGTAATTCTGTATCGCCCGGTAGCGCTGCGCTTACCGGGCCTACAGATCCCGTAGGTCGGGTAAGGCGCCGCCGCCACCCGACTAAAAACTACACCTGCCCCACGTACAAATAAATCGCCAGGAAGTGACACACGCTGCCGCCCAGTACAAAACCGTGCCAGATAGCGTGGTTGTAAGGGATACGCTTGCAAACGTAGAAAATCACGCCCAGCGAATAAACCACCCCGCCAACAGCCAGCAATGTTACCCCACCCGCCGCCAGTTTGATTGCCAACTGATAAACCACAATCAGCGACAGCCAGCCCATCGTCAAATAGGTCACCAGTGACAATATCTTAAACCGGTGGGCAATCGTCAGCTTAAACAGGATCCCCAGCAGTGCCAGGCTCCAGATAACAATCATCAGGCCGCGGGCGAGCGGTGAATCGAGCCCCACCAGCAGAAAAGGCGTATAGGTACCGGCAATAAGAAGATAGATGGCACAGTGGTCAAATTTCTTAAGCCACATCTTGGCCCGTTGATGCGGAATTGCGTGATACAGCGTAGAAGCCAGAAACAGCAGGATCATACTCCCGCCATACAGGCTATAGCTGGTAATGGCCATCGCGCTGGCATTGGTGTCTACCGCCTGCACCAGCAATAATACTAAACCGACAATCCCAAACACCAGGCCAATGCCGTGGCTGATGCTGTTGGCTATTTCCTCAGCCAGCGAATATCCCTGTGCGATTAATGGTCTGCTCGCCATACAAAACTCCGGGAAAACAAAAGATGATTATTCATCGCAAGACTATGCTAACTGAGAATGATTCCAGTGAACACCTGTTAGCTAAAATATTTTCATCATGATTTTTTGTATATAAAAATCATATACATAAATAATCTATTCACCTAACATTTGTTCACATAAAAATTTAATCATTATGAATCAATAGCATAAAATTGGATCCTGCAATCTGGCTGCATGTTATGATGGACGGATGAGGTCTGAATGAGAGTTTTGCCATTGTGACTATGTTCACCCACACCGCCATTGCCAGTCTCAATAATCTGGAGATGATGGTCTACAACTATGTCATTAAAAATCGTGACAAAGTCATGTACATGACCATCCGCGAGCTGGCGGACGCGGCTGGTGTCTCAACCACTACGATCCTGCGCTTTTGCCGCAAGCTCAACTGCGAAGGTTATTCTGAATTTCGCGTACGCTTCAAACTCTATCTGGAGCAAAACGAGCCCCAGCAGGCAAACTTCGGTACCAGCGAAATTATCAGCTTCTTTAAAAGCGTGAATAATGAAGAGTTCGATGCGTTATTAGATAACGCGGTAGATATTATTTTGTCTTCTGAGCGAATTATATTTGTCGGCGCGGGTACGTCAGGCTCTCTGGCAAAATATGGTGCACGTTTCTTTTCAAATATTGGTAAATTCAGCAACCATATCGACGATCCTTATTTCCCGGTCACCAATGATATGGCTAAAAATGCGCTGGCGATTGTGCTTTCTGTCTCCGGTGAGACTGAGGAGATCCTGCGTTTCGCCAGCCAGTTCAGCCTGCATCACTGCAAGGTGCTCTCCATTACCAGCCACGAACACTCGCGTCTGGCAAAACTGGCAGACTTTAATCTCTCATGGCATGTCCCCCAGACGCGTATTGGGGGCGTTTATGATATCACCACGCAAATCCCCGTTATCTATATTCTGGAATCTCTCGGCCGCAAACTGGCGAAGAAATTGACAGAATAAAACACCCTGTTTTTTTGATGTGACAAATCACATTTCACACAAATTGTTATATCGTGACATTTAATTTCACTTTGCTAGACTCGAAATCAATAAGCCATATATTGAGAATAGTAATGATGAAAAAATTGACCTTACCAAAAGATTTTTTATGGGGTGGCGCAGTTGCCGCTCACCAGGTTGAAGGCGGCTGGAACAAAGGCGGTAAAGGGCCAAGCATCTGCGACGTATTGACCGGTGGCGCACACGGCGTTCCGCGAGAAATCACCCGGGAAGTGGTGCCGGGTAAATACTACCCAAACCATGAAGCGATTGATTTCCACGGTCACTACAAAGAAGACATCAAGCTGTTTGCGGAAATGGGCTTCAAGTGCTTTCGTACCTCTATCGCCTGGACGCGCATCTTCCCGAAAGGGGATGAGACACAGCCAAACGAAGAAGGACTGAAGTTCTACGACGACATGTTCGACGAGCTGCTCAAATACAACATCGAGCCGGTCATCACCCTCTCCCACTTCGAAATGCCGCTGCATCTGGTTCAGGAGTATGGCAGCTGGACTAACCGTAAAGTGGTCGATTTCTTTGTGCACTTCGCGGAAGTGGTATTTGAGCGCTACAAAAACAAGGTCAAATACTGGATGACCTTTAACGAAATCAACAACCAGCGCAACTGGCGCGCGCCGCTGTTCGGCTACTGCTGCTCTGGGGTGGTCTATACCGAGCACGACAACCCGGAAGAAACCATGTATCAGGTGCTGCACCACCAGTTCGTGGCCAGCGCTCTGGCGGTAAAAGCCGCCCGTCGTATTAACCCAGAGATGAAAGTCGGCTGCATGCTGGCGATGGTTGCACTCTATCCATTCTCCTGCAAACCAGAAGATGTGATGTTTGCTCAGGAATCCATGCGCGAGCGCTATGTCTTTACCGACGTCCAGCTGCGTGGTTACTACCCATCTTATGTGCTGAACGAGTGGGAACGCCGTGGTTTCTCCATCAAAATGGAAGCGGGTGACGAACAGATCCTGCGTGAAGGAACCTGTGACTATTTAGGTTTCAGCTATTACATGACCAACGCTGTGAAAGCAGAAGGCGGCACCGGTGATGCCATTTCCGGCTTTGAGGGCAGCGTACCGAACCCACATGTGAAAGCGTCTGACTGGGGCTGGCAGATTGATCCGGTTGGCCTGCGCTATTCCCTGTGTGAGCTGTACGAGCGTTATCAGAAACCGCTGTTTATCGTAGAAAACGGTTTCGGTGCATACGACAAAGTAGAAGAAGACGGCAGCATCAACGACGACTATCGCATCGACTATTTGCGTGCTCACGTGGAAGAAATGATGAAGGCGGTCACGCACGATGGTGTGGATCTTATGGGGTATACCCCGTGGGGCTGCATCGACTGCGTGTCGTTCACCACCGGCCAGTACAGCAAGCGCTACGGCTTTATCTATGTGAACAAACACGACGACGGTACTGGCGACATGTCGCGTTCCCGTAAGAAAAGCTTCGAGTGGTATAAAGGCGTGATTGCCAGCAACGGCGAGGCGCTGTAATTTTTTCCGGGTGGCATGACGCTACCCGGCATTTATTTCCCGCCAGCCAGCTCTATAAAACTGCCCGTGACGTACGACGCCTTCTCGCTCAGCAGCCAGACTATCGCCTGGGCCACCTCTTCCGGCTGGCCGCCGCGCTGCATCGGTAGCATCGACTTAACCCGGTCTACGCGCCCCGGTTCACCGCCCGATGCATGAATATCGGTATAGATCAGACCCGGACGCACGCAGTTGACGCGAATGCCCTGTGCCGCCACCTCCAGCGATAGCCCGGTTGTCAGCGAATCCACCGCCCCCTTGGACGCGGCATAATCCACATATTCACCCGGCGCGCCCAGGCGCGACGCCGCGGAAGAGACATTCACGATCGCCCCACCCTTGCCGCCATGTTTGAAGGACATGCGCTTCACCGCTTCCCGGCAGCAGAGGAAGTAGCCCGTGACGTTGGTCGCCAGGACGCGGTTAATGCGCTCCGCGGAGAGATTCTCGATAGTGGATTGCTCAAACAAAATGCCCGCATTATTGACCAGCGCAGTAAGCGGCTCACCTTCACGATCGAGGCTGTCAAACATCCTCAGCACCTGAGCTTCATCGCTGATATCTGCGCGGACGGCAAAGGCTTTACCACCCGCTTCAACGATCTGCCTGATGACGTCCGTCGCGGCTTTAATGTTGTGCTGATAATTCACCGCCACGGTATAGCCTTCGCGTGCCAGTTGCAGCGCGGTGGCTTTCCCGATGCCGCGGCTGGCGCCTGTTACAAGTGCAATGCTCATACGCTTCTCCCAATAAAAAAGCCGGGTGGCGGCTACGCCTTACCCGGCCTGGGTTACTACACCAACAATATTACTGGTATTCGCTCATCGGCACGCAGGAGCAGAACAGGTTGCGGTCGCCGTACACGTCATCAAGACGCTTCACGGTCGGCCAGTATTTGTTTGCCACACCTGCCGGGAAGACCGCCAGTTCGCGGGAATAACCGTGGTTCCACTCTGCCACCATCTCATGCTGGGTGTGCGGTGCGTTAACCAGCGGGTTATCTTCCAGCGTCCACTCGCCGTCCAGCACGCGATCGATCTCCATGCGGATCGCCAGCATCGCATCAATAAAGCGGTCCAGCTCGGCTTTGCTTTCGGACTCCGTTGGCTCCACCATCAGCGTACCCGCTACCGGGAACGACATAGTCGGGGCGTGGAATCCGTAGTCGATCAGACGCTTGGCGATATCCAGTTCGCTGATGCCGCTCTGCTCTTTCAGTGGACGAATATCCAGAATGCACTCGTGCGCCACGCGACCATCACGGCCGGTATAGAGCACCGGGAAAGCAGACTTCAGACGAGTCGCAATATAGTTGGCGTTCAGGATCGCCACCTGGCTTGCCTGCTTCAGCCCTTCTGCACCCATCATGCGGATGTACATCCAGCTGATTGGCAGAATAGAGGCGCTACCAAACGGTGCCGCAGAGACCGCGCCCTGACGGGTGAGCATCCCCTCGATTTGCACGACGCTGTGACCCGGAACAAACGGTGCCAGGTGCGCTTTTACGCCAATTGGCCCCATACCCGGGCCGCCACCGCCGTGCGGAATGCAGAAAGTTTTATGCAGGTTCAGGTGCGACACATCCGCGCCGATAAAGCCCGGAGAGGTAATGCCAACCTGGGCGTTCATGTTCGCGCCGTCGAGGTAAACCTGGCCGCCAAACTGATGCACTACTTCGCACACTTCACGGATTGTCTCTTCATACACACCGTGAGTAGACGGGTAGGTCACCATGATGCAGGAGAGCTTGTCGCCAGCCTGTTCGGCTTTTGCACGCAGGTCGGCGAGGTCAATGTTACCGTTCTTATCGCAAGCCACCACCACCACTTCCATCCCCGCCATCTGGGCAGAGGCCGGGTTGGTACCGTGTGCGGAGCTTGGGATCAGGCAGATATCACGATGCCCTTCGTTACGGCTTTCGTGATAATGACGAATCGCCAGCAGACCGGCATATTCACCCTGTGCACCGGAGTTTGGCTGCATGCAGAGCGCGTCATACCCCGTCAACTTCACCAGCCAGTCGGAAAGCTGATTGATCATCAGGTGATAACCTTCCGCCTGCTCAGGTGGGCAGAACGGGTGCAGTTCAGAGAACTCAGGCCAGGTGATAGGGATCATCTCAGCAGCGGCGTTCAACTTCATGGTGCAAGAGCCCAGAGGGATCATCGCCTGATTCAGCGCCAGATCTTTACGCTCCAGAGAGTGCATATAGCGCATCATCTCGGTTTCGCTGTGATAGCGATTGAAGACCGGATGCGTCAGGATCGCATCATCACGCAGCATGCTTTGCTGGATAGAACGGCTGTCGAGGGCAACCTCTTTATCGAGCGTATCAATGTCCAGGCCGTGTGCATCACCCAGCAACACGTTAAACAGGTTCAGGATATCGTCGCGGGTGGTGCTTTCATCCAGCGTAATACCGACCGCATTGTGAATATCGCTGCGCAGGTTGATCTCCGCGGCATCCGCACGCGCCAGTACTGCTGCTTTGTCTGCCACTTCAACACACAGCGTGTCAAAGTAATGGGCATGACGCAGCTTGAGGCCTTTCTGTTGCAGGCCGCAGGCCAGAATATCCGCCAGGCGGTGAATACGGCTGGCAATACGTTTTAGGCCAACCGGACCGTGGAAGACCGCGTACAGGCTGGCGATGTTGGCCAGCAGAACCTGCGAGGTACAAATGTTGGAGTTCGCTTTCTCGCGGCGGATATGCTGCTCACGAGTCTGCATCGCCATGCGCAGCGCAGTGTTACCGGCAGCGTCTTTTGAGACCCCGATAATACGGCCCGGCATGGAGCGTTTGAATTCATCTTTTGCAGCGAAGAACGCCGCGTGTGGGCCACCGTAGCCCATCGGCACACCGAAGCGCTGTGCAGAGCCGAAGACAATATCCGCGCCCTGTTTGCCCGGCGCAGTCAGCAATACCAGCGCCATAAAATCAGCGGCGACGCTGACCACTACCTTGCGGGATTTTAGCTCGGCAATCAGTGCGTTGTAGTCGTGAACTTCACCGGTGGTGCCTACCTGCTGCAGCAGCACGCCGAAGACGTCCTGATGATCCAGCACTTTGTCTGCATCGTCGACAATCACGTCAAAACCGAAGGTTTCCGCACGGGTGCGAACAACGTCCAGGGTTTGCGGATGAACATCGGCGGCCACGAAGAAGCGGTTCGCATTTTTCAGCTTGCTTACGCGTTTGGCCATTGCCATGGCTTCTGCCGCGGCAGTCGCTTCATCCAGCAGAGACGCGGAAGCGATATCCAGGCCAGTCAGATCCAGCGTTACCTGCTGGAAATTCAGCAGCGCTTCCAGACGACCCTGAGACACTTCTGGCTGATAAGGTGTATAAGCGGTGTACCAGCCTGGATTTTCCAGCATATTGCGCAGGATAACCGGCGGTAACTGCACGTTGGTGTAGCCCATGCCAATGTAAGACTTGTAGCGCTTGTTCAGGCCGGCAATGGCCTTCAGCTCCGCCAGTGCGGCGAACTCCGTAGTGGCTTCCCCCACCTGAGGCGGCGTGGCAAGCTGGATATCTTTTGGCACAATCTGGCCGATCAGTGCGTTTAATGAATCCGCGCCAACTGTCTTCAGCATCTCCTGCTGTTGCTGAGCATCCGGCCCAATGTGACGTTCAATGAAGGCGCCACGGTTTTCAAGCTGGCTTAAAGTCTGTGTCATGAGCGATGGTTCCTGAAACGTGCAGTGAATTTAAGTTCCCTCTCCCATGGGGAGAGGGTTAGGGTGAGGGGAAGATGAGCACCCTCACCCCTGCCCTCTCCCTGTGGGAGAGGGGGATTAACAATTACTCGTCTTCTAGCAGTGCTTCGTACGCGGTCGCATCCAGCAGTGCAGCAACTTCCGCTTCGTCGCTGGCTTTGATCTTAAAGATCCAGCCTTCGCCGTAAGGCTCGCTGTTGACCAACTCCGGGGAGTCGCTCAGCGCGTCGTTGACGGCAACGATTTCGCCGCTCACAGGGGCGTAGATGTCAGATGCCGCTTTTACGGACTCCGCCACAGCGCAGTCATCGCCTGCGCCTACGGTCGTGCCCACTTCTGGCAAATCAACAAACACCATGTCGCCCAGCAGCTCTTGTGCGTGCTCGGTGATCCCTACGGTGTAAGTGCCGTCCGCCTCTTTGCGCAGCCATTCGTGTTCTTTGCTGTATTTCAGTTCTGCTGGCACATTGCTCATTGAATTTCTCCTGATAAAAATGATTAGGCGACCGGCTTACCGGCGCGAACAAAAATCGGTTTGGTCACGTTGACCGGCATTTCACGGTTGCGGATTTGCACCACCGCCGTTTCGCCAATGCCTGCCGGCACGCGTGCCAGTGCAATACTGTAGCCCAGCGTTGGGGAGAAGGTACCGCTGGTGATCACGCCTTCACGCGGATTGCCATCAGCATCGGTAAAACGCACCGGCAGTTCACCGCGCAGTACGCCTTTCTCGGTCATCACCAGACCCACCAGTTGTTCAGTACCCTTCTCACGCTGAATTTCCAGCGCTTCACGGCCAATAAATTCACGGTCAGCAGGTTCCCATGCGATGGTCCAGCCCATATTGGCCGCCAGCGGAGAGACACCTTCATCCATCTCCTGACCGTAGAGGTTCATACCCGCTTCCAGACGCAACGTATCACGTGCGCCCAGACCCGCTGGCTTCACACCGGCTTCCACCAGCGCACGCCAGAAATCTGCGGCTTTCTCATTTGGCATCGCAATTTCGTAACCCGCTTCACCGGTATAGCCAGTGGTAGCGATAAACAAATCACCTGCCTGCACGCCAAAGAACGGCTTCATGCCTTCAGTCGCTTTACGCTGCTCGTCGCTGAACAGAGATGCGGCTTTCGCCTGGGCGTTTGGGCCCTGTACGGCAATCAACGACAGATCGTCACGAACGGTGATGTCGATGGCATAAGGTTCAGCGTGTTGGGTAATCCAGGAGAGGTCTTTTTCGCGGGTAGCGGAGTTAACAACGAGGCGGAAGAAATCTTCTGTGAAGTAATAGACGATGAGGTCGTCAATCACGCCGCCGGAGGCATTTAGCATGCCGGTATAGAGCGCTTTACCCGGCGTCTTGAGTTTGGCGACGTCGTTTGCCAGCAGATAACGCAAAAACTCCCGGGTGCGGCTACCGCGCAGATCGACAATCGTCATGTGGGACACGTCGAACATACCGGCATCGGTGCGCACCGCGTGGTGCTCATCAATCTGCGAGCCGTAGTGCAGCGGCATCATCCAGCCATGGAAGTCCACCATGCGGGCGCCGCATAACACGTGTTGTTCGTACAAAGGAGTCTGTTGAGCCATCTTGTCCTCGTTGAAAAATTCACCGTGAAACCCGGTATCAGCCTCGTTTTCAGGGGCCGACGCAAACGTTCTCTTTTACCTGAACTTACCACCGAAACCGGCGATTAACCATAAGGTAAAATGGGTCATCACATTAGCTTATGACCAAAAAACGCTGAAAAGCCTACAGAGTTATTCACTGGAAAAATGCGATTAACCCCGCACAAAATTAACAATGATCTAACAGGATTTAGCACATGGTGATATTTCCTGCGGAAATATGGGCCAAATTTCCGTAACATAAAATCAGCAAGATTAGATTATCTAATGCGAAAAATGAGGTGAAATTAGAATATTTCAAACGAGGGAATTTCCCCGGCACAGAGGCCGGGAAAATAAAATGTGACGGGGTTCTAAATTAGCGCAGCCAGTCCGGTAGGTCGTTAAGACCCATCGCCTGACGAAGAAGCTGAGGTTTAACGCCGGGAAGCGTATCAGCGAGCTTGAGGCCGATGTCGCGTAGCAGTTTTTTCGCCGGATTGGCACCGGCAAACAACTCACGGAAACCCTGCATGCCCGCCAGCATCATTGCCGCGCTGTGCTTGCGGCTACGCTCATAGCGACGCAGATACAGATGCTGACCAATGTCTTTCCCTTCACGATGCAGACGACGCAGTTCTTCAACCAGCTCTGCCGCATCCATAAAGCCAAGGTTAACGCCCTGCCCGGCCAGCGGATGAATTGTGTGTGCCGCATCCCCCACCAGCGCCAGACGGTGAGCCGCAAACTGACGCGCGTAGCGTCCGGTTAACGGAAACACCAGACGCTCGCTCTCAAGCGTGCATAACCCAAGACGGTTATCAAACGCCATACGCAGTGCCTGGTTGAACGCATCTGGCGTGGCCTCCTGCATCAGCTGCGCTTTTTCTGGCACCAGGGACCAGACAATCGAGCACAGATGCGGATCGCTTAACGGCAGGAAGGCCAGAATGCCGTCATTGTGGAAGATCTGACGCGCGACACCGCCGTGCGGCTCTTCAGTGCGGATTGTCGCCACCAGAGCATGATGACGATAATCCCAGAACGTCAGCGGAATATCGGCTTTATTACGCAGCCAGGAGTTCGCACCATCAGCGCCAACGACCAGACGTGCAGTCAACATGTCGCCGCTTTGCAGGGTAATAAACGCCTCGTTTTCACCCCACGCGACCTGCTGGATTTGTGCAGGTGCCATAAGGGTAACATCGTTACATGACTGCGCTTTTTGCCACAGCGCATGATGGATAACGGCATTCTCGATGATGTGACCGAGATGGCTATAGCCCATACTTTCGTCATCAAAAGCGATATGACCAAAGCTGTCTTTATCCCATACTTCCATGCCGTGATAGCAACTGACACGCTGCGCCACGATATCTGACCAGACACCAAGGCGCGTCAGCAGCTTTTCGCTGGCCGCATTAATTGCCGAGACGCGGAGTTCCGGCGGCGCATCCTGTGCGACACGCTGGGGCTGCTTTTGCTCCAGCACGGCCACGCGCAGGCCGCTGCCCTGTAAACCACAGGCCAGCGCCAGTCCAACCATTCCGCCGCCAACGATGGCGACATCAACATTTTGCACGGTGATAACTCCTTAACGCGCGACCCAACCAAGGGTCCGCTGCGCCAGCACGTCACGTGCCGGAATGAATAATTCCATCGCCATCAGCCCGAGGTTACGGCCCGCAACCAGCGGCGCCCAGTGATTGGCAAAAAGATGAACCAGACCATCAGTGACACCAATCGTCGCCTCTTTATCCGCCTGACGTCGCTTCTGGTAATGGCTTAGCACTGAGTACGCACCGCAATCTTTTTGCTCACCCCACGCTTGCGAAAGGGTTTCTGCAAGGCTCATGACATCACGTAACCCGAGGTTAAAGCCCTGACCCGCAATCGGATGCAGCGTCTGCGCGGCATTGCCCACTAGCACGACACGATGCGAGATGGATTGAGACGCTGTCGTCAGCGACAACGGATATACCGTCCGCTTGCCTGCATGAGCGATCTGTCCCAACCGCCAGCCAAAGGCTTTTTGCAACTCAGTGCAAAAACGTTCGTCGGACCAGGACTGAATCTCTTCAGACTTACTCTGGGGATGGCACCACACCAGCGAGCAGCGTCCGTTCGACATCGGCAGCATCGCCAGCGGACCATGCTGTGTAAAACGTTCAAACGCCCTGCCGCTGTGCGCTCCGGCCGTGGAGACATTCGCGATGACCGCCACCTGCCCATAAGCCTGCTGACGCCACTCGATACCACACTGGGTGCCGAGCGCAGATCGAGAACCATCTGCGGCAACCAAAAGCTGGCCTTCAAGAACAGTGCCATTTTCCAGCGTCACGCTGACCGCTCCTTCAGTGCGACTAAAACTGGCCAAACGCGCCGGACAATGCAGCGTGACGCCTGGTGCATCCTGGAGCTGACGGAACAGACGTAATCCGACGTCGTGCAGCTCAACGACCTGCCCCAGGGCATCAATACGATAATCCTGCGCATCCAGCGTGACAAAACCCGCATGACCGCGATCGCTAACATGAACGGTGTTGATCGCCGTCGCACAGTCGGCAATTGCCTGCCAGATACCAATTCGTGACAGTTGCTGACATGTCCCCTGCGCCAGCGCAATGGCGCGGGCATCAAAACCGGGGTGGTCGGAAGCCTCTGGAGCAACGGCTTCCACCAGATGCACCGGGAGTTTCCCCTGTGTCATGTGCGAAATAGCGAGTGCCAGCGTGGCCCCCGTCATTCCGCCGCCAACAATAATCACGCTCATTTGTGTGCCGCTGCCATCAGCGCCTCGATATCGTCAGCATTTTTGACCACGCTGGCCGTCAGGTTCTCGTTGCCGCTTTCGGTAATGACGATATCGTCTTCAATGCGGATGCCAATCCCGCGGTACTCTTCAGGCACGTCGGCATCAGGTGCGATATACAGCCCAGGCTCTACGGTTAATACCATGCCCGGCTCCAGCACGCGCGAACGCTCTGCGCCATACGCCCCCACATCATGCACATCCAGCCCCAACCAGTGGCTCAGGCCGTGCATAAAATACGGTCGATGTGCATTTTCAGCAATCAGAGTGTCTACGTCCCCTTTCAGAATACCGAGCTTAACCAGGCCGGTAATCATGATGCGCACAACTTCGCCGGTCACTTCCTGGATGGAGGTCCCGGGGCGATACAACCTGAGCGCCGTTTCAAGCGATTCCAGGACGATGTCGTAAATCGCGCGCTGCGCCGGTGAGAATTTACCGTTCACCGGGAAGGTACGGGTGATGTCCCCCGCGTAGCCCTGATATTCGCAACCGGCGTCAATCAGCACCAGATCGCCGTCGCGCAGCGCACTTTCGTTTTCGGTGTAATGCAGAATGCAGCCGTTTTCTCCGCCGCCAACGATGGTGTTGTAAGAGGGATAACGCGCGCCGTGGCGGTTAAATTCGTGGTGAATTTCGCCTTCCAGCTGGTATTCGAACATTCCGGGACGGCATTTCTCCATCGCTCGGGTGTGCGCCAGCGCGCTGATTTCACCTGCCCGACGCATCAAATTCAGTTCTTCTTCGGACTTGAACAGGCGCATCTCATGCACGACCGGACGCCAGTCTGTGAGCGTGGCGGGGGCGGACAGGTTCTGCCGCGAGCCTTTGCGCAGCTTATCCAGGGCAGTAAAGACTATTTCATCGGCATACGCGTATTCGCCCTGGGCGTGGTAAAGCACATCCAGACCATTCAACAACTGATAGAGCTGCTGATTGATTTCGCTAAACGCCAGCGCACGGTCAACGCCCAGCTTCGCCGGCGCGGCCTCCTGGCCTAAGCGGCGGCCAAACCAGATTTCGGCCGTCAGATCGCGTACGCGGTTGAAAATCACGCTGTGGTTGTGGGTGTCATTGCTTTTAATCAGCACCAGTACCGCTTCCGGCTCGTTAAAGCCGGTGAAGTACCAGAAATCGCTGCTCTGGCGATAGGGATATTCGCTGTCGGCACTGCGCGTTACTTCGGGCGCGGCAAAAATCAGCGCAGCGCTTCCCGGCTGCATTTTGGCGAGCAGCGCCTGGCGGCGGCGCGAATACTCTTGATTCGAGATAACCATGACACCCTCCTGTGCGTTATTTTTCTTAATGTAAGGTTGGTTTGCGGACTTCCGGCGCGGTCGGCTGTGAGCGCGTAAAGTTGTCGTGGCACAGCAACGCCGCCACGCGCACATACTCGATGATCTCTTCGAGAGACATTTCCAGCTCTTCCTGGTCTTCGTCTTCATCGTAACCAAGCTGTGCAATGTTACGCAGGTCGTCGATCGCTTCACCGGCTTCGCCGGTCACTTTATCGAGTTTAGGCTGTGTCACACCCAGCCCCAGCAGATAGTGGTTTACCCACCCTGCCAGCGCATCAGCGCGATCAAACACGCTTACGTCATCGCCCTCAGGCAGATAAAGCTGAAAAAGGAAGCCATCATCTTCCAGTGAATCACTGATGGCGGCGTGCATTTTACGCAGCGCTTCCGCCAGCTCGTGACCAAACGCCAGCCCTTCGTTCGTGAGGTCGTGGATCAGCGGCTGCCATGAGCTGTCGCTGTTTCCGCCGCACAGCATGCCACTGATCAAACCGTGCATTTCGGCAGGGGTTAAACCCACTCCCTGCTGGTTCAGTAACTGGTTTAAATCGTTGTAACCAGGCATTTCGTTCTGTATAGACATGAGCATTCGTCGTCAAAGGGGGGAAGTTTCATGATATGCTACCACTTTGGACCCTGGTGATACCAGAAAAGGGCTTGTATCTTCACATCAGGGTAGCTATAGTGTCGCCCCTTCGCGGCCCCCGGGGCAGTAAGCGAAGGCAGCGCAGTCAATCAGCAGGAAGGTGGCATGTCTGCACAACCCGTCGATCTCCAGATTTTTGGCCGTTCACTGCGAGTGAATTGTCCACCTGAACAAAGGGATGCCCTGAATCAGGCTGCGGACGATTTGAATCAGCGGTTGCAAGATCTAAAAGAACGCACTAGAGTCACAAATACTGAGCAGCTGGTTTTCATCGCCGCGTTGAACATCAGCTATGAACTGACTCAGGAAAAAGCGAAGACCCGCGACTACGCGGCAAGCATGGAGCAGCGCATTAAAATGCTCCAGCAGACCATAGAACAGGCATTGCTTGATCAAGGTCGCAATCCCGAAAGACCGGGACCAAAGTTTGAATAACACTTCTCAGTTGACTATGGTAGAGTAACTGTGAAGACAAAATTTCTCTGAGATGTTCGCAAGCGGGCCAGTCCCCTGAGCCGATATTTCATACCACAAGAATGTGGCGCTCCATGGTTGGTGAGCATGCTCGGTCCGTCCGAGAAGCCTTAAAACTATGACGACACATTCACCTTGAACCAAGGGTTCAAGGGTTACAGCCTGCGGCGGCATCTCGGAGATTCCCTCTCTTTTCTTCTACCGACTACCATGACTCAATTCCCTGAAGTTTCTGCTTCACGCCAGGACATTCGTCAGTTAATTCGTCAACGCCGTCGTGCGTTAACCTCCGATCAGCAAGCGCATTTTGCCCAGCAGGCTGCCGCGCGCATGATGGCGTATCCGCCTGTTGTGATGGCGCATACCGTCGCCTTGTTTCTCTCATTTGATGGCGAGCTGGATACCCAACCTCTCATCGAGCAACTCTGGCGAGCCGGGAAGAAAGTTTACCTGCCAGTGCTGCATCCGTTTAGCGAAGGTAATCTACTGTTTCTTCACTACCACCCGCACAGCGATCTGGTCGTGAATCGTCTGAAAATCACTGAGCCAAAACTGGATGTTCGTGACGTGCTGCCGCTGTCACAGCTGGATGTGCTGATTACGCCTCTGGTGGCGTTTGATGAACAGGGCCAGCGTTTAGGGATGGGCGGCGGCTTTTACGACCGGACGCTGCAAAACTGGCAACAGTATGGGCTACAGCCGGTGGGTTACGCGCATGATTGTCAGGGCGTGGAGGCATTGCCGGTGGAAAAATGGGATGTGCCGCTGCCGGCGGTGGTGACGCCCAGTAAAACCTGGACCTGGTAGAATAAAGCCGGGTGGCGCAGCCACCACCCGACACAACACAATCAGTACAGCAGACGCGCGCGAATCGTCCCCGGAAGCGCCTTCATGCTCTGCAGTGCTTTCTCGGCAACATCGTCATCCGCTTCAATATCAATCACCACATAACCCATCTGAGAATTCGTCTGCAGATACTGCGCGGCGATGTTGACGCTCTGCTCGGCAAAGATCTGGTTAATGGCGGTCAGCACACCTGGACGGTTTTCGTGAATGTGCAGCAAGCGACGACCACCGTGCAGCGGCAGAGACACTTCCGGGAAGTTCACCGCAGAGAGCGTAGAACCGTTGTCAGAATATTTGCTCAGTTTACCCGCCACTTCCAGACCGATGTTCTCCTGCGCTTCCTGGGTCGAGCCGCCAATGTGTGGCGTCAGGATCACGTTATCGAACTCGCACAGCGGAGAATTAAACGGATCGCTGTTGGTCGCAGGCTCCGTCGGGAAGACGTCGATGGCCGCACCCGCCAGATGCTTACGCTTCAGCGCATCCGCCAGTGCCGGGATATCGACAACCGTGCCGCGCGCGGCGTTGATCAGCAGTGAGCCCGGCTTCATCAGCGCCAGCTCTTCCGCGCCCATCATGTTTTTGGTGGAGGCATTTTCCGGCACGTGGAGGCTCACCACGTCGCTCATGTTCAGCAGATCAGACAGGTGCTGAACCTGCGTCGCGTTACCCAGAGGCAGCTTGCTTTCAATATCGTAAAAATAGACATGCATCCCGAGAGATTCAGCCAGAATCCCCAGTTGAGTACCAATGTGACCATAACCAATGATACCCAATTTTTTACCACGGGCTTCATATGACCCCGCTGCCAGTTTATTCCAGACTCCGCGGTGTGCTTTGGCGTTAGCTTCAGGGATACCGCGTAGCAGCAGCAACAACTCGCCAATCACTAACTCCGCCACGGAACGGGTGTTGGAGAACGGGGCGTTGAACACTGGAATACCGCGTTTGGCGGCTGCATTCAGATCGACCTGATTGGTGCCGATACAGAAACAGCCAATGGCAACCAGTTTTTCCGCCGCAGCAATTACATCTTCAGTCAGGTGGGTACGGGATCGCAGACCAATGAAGTGGGCATCACGGATGGCCGCTTTCAGCTCTTCGGTGTCCAGCGCGCCTTTGTGAAATTCGATGTTGGTGTAACCCGCTGCACGAAGGCTATCAAGCGCTTTCTGATGCACGCCTTCTACCAGCAGGAATTTAATCTTGTCTTTCTCCAGTGATACCTTTGCCATTTACCCGACCCTGTATTTTATCTGAACTGATGTTGTGCTGGATTTAAATCCGCTATAGCCAACATATCAAAAAAAACTATTGCAGCAATATGAACGTTTGCGTCGGCACTCTGAAGAAAAGTCATACAGGGTAAAATGACAGAGGAAAATGCTACAGAAATTTGTGAATGCGGCAGGATCGGCAAAAGAGGCGTAAAAACGTGACACAAGTCACCGAATTTAGCTTTTCAAAAATTTTTTAGCGGGGGGAGGACTCCCCCCGTCAGATCATTTTACGATGGTTTTCACGCCGTCAGCGGTGCCGATCAGCGCCACATCCGCGCCACGGTTGGCGAATAGCCCTACGGTCACTACGCCTGGAATGCCGTTGATGGCATTTTCCAGCGCAATAGCATCAAGGATTTCCAGACCGTGAACGTCGAGGATCACGTTACCGTTATCAGTGACTACGCCCTGACGATATTCCGGACGACCGCCCAGCTTCACCAGCTGACGGGCAACCGCGCTACGGGCCATCGGGATCACTTCCACCGGCAGCGGGAAATTACCCAGAATATCGACCTGCTTGGAGGCGTCCGCGATGCAGATGAACTTGTCCGCAACGGAGGCGATGATTTTTTCACGCGTCAGCGCTGCACCACCGCCTTTGATCATCTGCATATGGCCGTTAATCTCATCCGCGCCATCAACGTAAATCCCCAGACGGTCAACTTCGTTGAGATCGAAAACGGTAATGCCGAGGCTTTTCAGCTTTTCCGTGGAAGCATCGGAGCTGGAAACCGCGCCCTCGATTTGCCCCTTCATCGTGCCCAGCGCATCGATAAAGTGTGCCGCGGTTGATCCCGTACCGACACCGACAATGGTACCCGGCTGTACATACTGGAGAGCGGCCCATCCTACTGCTTTTTTCAGTTCATCCTGCGTCATGATCGTTTTGCCTGTGGTGTGAAAACTTAGGCCGCATTATAGAACACGTGAGGTGGAATTCGTCTGTCACAAAGGGAAAATTGTGTCATAGTGCAGAATAAGCCAAATTAAGGAGCCAGCCAGAGCAATGAAACGTCCGGACTACAGAACACTACAGGCACTTGATGCAGTTATTCGTGAACGAGGTTTTGAGCGCGCGGCGCAAAAGCTTTGCATCACGCAGTCCGCCGTATCACAGCGTATCAAACAGCTTGAAAACATGTTCGGCCAGCCGCTGCTGGTACGCACCGTGCCGCCACGTCCAACCGAGCAAGGGCAAAAGCTCCTCGCCCTGCTGCGCCAGGTTGAACTGCTGGAAGATGAGTGGTTGGGTGACGAACAAACGGGCTCTACGCCACTGCTGCTCTCTCTGGCGGTCAACGCCGACAGTCTGGCAACCTGGCTGCTGCCGGCCCTGGCCCCGGTATTGGCAGATTCACCTATCCGTCTGAATTTACAGGTTGAAGATGAAACCCGTACCCAGGAGCGCCTGCGTCGTGGTGAAGTGGTTGGTGCGGTCAGTATTCAGCCTCAGGCGCTGCCGAGCTGTCTTGTCGATCAGTTAGGTGCTCTGGATTACCTGTTTGTCGGTTCAAAAGCCTTTGCCGAGCGCTACTTCCCGAACGGCGTCACCCGCGCCGCGCTGCTGAAAGCTCCCGCCGTAGCGTTCGACCATCTGGACGATATGCATCAGGCGTTCCTGCAGCAAAACTTTGACCTGCCGCCGGGCAGCGTACCGTGCCATATCGTCAACTCGTCTGAAGCCTTCGTGCAGCTTGCGCGTCAGGGCACCACCTGCTGCATGATCCCGCATCTGCAGATTGAGAAAGAGTTGAAAAGCGGAGAGCTGATTGACCTAACGCCGGGGCTGTATCAGCGCCGGATGCTTTACTGGCACCGTTTTGCGCCGGAAAGCCGCATGATGCGCAACGTGACCGATGCGCTACTGGCGTACGGACATAAGGTGTTGAGACAGGATTAAAAAATAAGCCGGGTGGCGGCTTCGCCTACCCGGCCTACCGGTTACTGAGCTGGCTTTTGAGTCGGTTCCAGCTGGAACACCACATCAACCTGATCGTCGAACTGAATAGTCGGCTGCTCGTAAGTTTCCTGAGCAGATACTGGCGCCGCATCGGCTTTCATCATCCGCACCATCGGGCTTGGCTGATAGTTAGAGACGTGGTAACGCACGCTGTAAACCGGGCCGAGCTTGCTGTTAAAGCCAGCGGCCAGCTGTTGCGCCTGATGCATCGCATCATCAATCGCCGCTTTACGCGCTTCGTCTTTGTATTTCTCCGGTTGCGCAACGCCCAGCGACACAGAGCGAATTTCGTTCAGCCCCGCCTTCAGCGCGCCATCCAATAATGCATTCAGCTTGTCCAGTTGACGCACCGTCACTTCGACAGTACGCACAGCACGGTAGCCTTTCAGAATGCTTTTGCCGTTCTGGTAGTCGTAATCGGGTTGAGTACGCAGGTTAGCGGAGTTGATATCTTTTTTACCTACACCGTTCTGCTCAAGAAAAGAGAGATATTGCGCAACACGATCGTCAGCCTGCTTCTTGGCAGATGCCGCATCTTTCGCAGCCACATTGACTTCAATCGCCAGGGTTGCAACATCCGGTACCGCATCCACACTTGCGGTGCCTGAAGTGACGATGTGCGGGCCATCTGGCAGTTCACTTGCCTGCACCGACACCGCACCTAAACTCACTAATGCCGCCAGGGCCATCACTTTAAACTTCACTGTCATTCCTCCATGTTGCGAAGAGTGCCCCAACAACAGGGCGCATGCCAGCAAGCTTAGCGGGTCTTGTTCAGTTGTCCATAAGACAATGGCTTAGTTGAACAATTCCTGGACATGGTGAATGCCCTCTTTTGCCAACTGGAAGGCGATAAACCACATCACGAGACCCACCAGCGTGTTGATGATCCGCTGCGCTTTAGCAGTGCGAAGACGAGGGGCCAGCCATGCCGCAAGTATGGCGAGACCGAAGAACCAGAGGAAAGAGGCGCTGACCGTGCCAAGCGCAAACCAGCGCTTCGGCTCAACATCCAGCTGTCCGCCCAGGCTCCCCAGCACCACAAAAGTATCGAGATAAACGTGCGGGTTAAGCCAGGTAACCGCCAGCATGGTGACGATGATCTTCCAGCGCCCCTGCTTCATGACTTCAGCGCTTGCGAGTTCAAGGTTGCTGCTCATGGCCGTTTTCAGTGCGCCAAAACCGTACCACAGCAGGAACGCCACGCCGCCCCAGGTAACCAATGCAAGAAGCCACGGCGACTGCATCAGCAATGCACTACCGCCAAAAATCCCGGCGCAGATCAGCAGCAAATCGCTTACCGCGCACAGGAGAGCAATCATCAGATGATACTGGCGGCGAATGCCCTGGTTCATCACGAACGCATTTTGCGGGCCAAGCGGAAGGATCATGGCCGCACCTAAGGCAAGCCCTTGAAAGTAATAGGATAACATGACGAAACTCTCACAGTGTTGTTCTGGAAGCAGACTATACTGCGCGAATCACATTAGAGGAAATTGATAATATTAATTGGGGATTAGTCGTGCTTATAAAAATAATGCCCGGTGGCGCTAACGCTTACCGGGCCTGGTGGTGAAGTTATTCTGCTTCTTTGACTTTTTTGACGTTTACGTCCATCTGCGGGTACGGGAAGCTGATGCCGTTAGCATCGAACTCACGTTTGATACGCTCCAGAACATCCCAGTAGACGTTTTGCAGATCGCTGCTTTTGCTCCAGATACGTACCACGAAGTTAATCGAAGAAGCACCCAGTTCGTTCAGGCGTACGGTCTGCTCTTTGTCTTTCAGAATACGATCGTCTGAAGCAATGATATTGCTAATCAGCGACTTCACCTGATCGATATCAGAATCATATGCCACGCTGATGATCAGCTCATTTCGGCGCACAGGTTCGCGGGAAAAGTTGATGATGTTGCCTGCAATAATTTTCCCGTTTGGCACAACAACAATACGACCATCAACGGTACGCAGGGTGGTAGAGAAAATCTGTACCTGAAGTACCGTTCCGGCAATCCCACCAAGGTCAACGTACTCACCAGAACGGAATGGGCGGAAGGTGACCAGCAGTACGCCGGCGGCCAGATTCGAGAGCGAGCCCTGCAATGCAAGGCCAATAGCCAGACCTGCTGCACCAAGCACGGCGATTACCGATGCGGTCTGTACGCCGACGCGTCCCAGCGCCGCAATCAGCGTAAAGGCGATAATGCCGTAGCGCACCAGTGCGGAGAGGAAGTCAGCCACCGTGGCGTCAATGTGACGGGCCAGCATTACGCGGTTAACCGCGTTCGATACGATACGCGCCACGATCATCCCGACGATGATGATCGCAATGGCTGCTACAATATTAACCGCATAACTCAGCAGCAATGCCTGGTTGCGCACCAGCCAGGTTCCCGCATTGTTAATACCATCTACTACACCGAGATCGTCCATTCAATTTTCCTTGTTAATAACCCAAAACACGCGCTAACGAGATCTTAATCACGAAAACGCCAGTGTTAAAGGTAAACAAAAGCAGGAAAATATGCCATTTACGGCGGCTGATTTCTGCAGGAGTTAGTTAAGCTGACGGTCAATCTCGTTGGTAAATTCCGCTACCAGCAGATCTTTATTGCGAAATAACGTCACAATCTCATCAATCACTTTTCCGCTACCGACGGACTTCCACGCCACCGAAAGCGGAGATTTTTGGCGTGGGTTTACCACATCTCGTGCCACCAGTTGCCCGGACTCAATATAGGGCTGACACTGACGCTCTGGCAGAAAACCTACCCCCAGCCCGCTAACATGACAGACAATTTTTGTGCTCATATCAGGCACCTTAATTTCTTTTTGCCCGCCGAGCAGCCACGCCACCCGACGCGTCAGATTACGCGAGGTATCATCAATATTGATTGCCGGATACTTGCGCAGCATATCGTCTGTTAAGCGATCCGCTGGATGTGAAGCAAGCGGGTGATCGCTTGCAACAACGAAGCGCCAGCGAATCTCACCCAGTGGAAGAAGAGAAATGGTATTTGACAGGGATTCCGAGCCCGTCACCCCGATGGCGAGATGAAAATCATCATAGAGCAACGTATCCCACACCCCCATATACACCTGTCGGGAAAGCTGGAAACGCGTGAAGGGAAAACGTTGATGCAGCCAGGTTAACAGCCTGGCTGCAGAGCGCGGCTGGTAGAGCAGATTGTTAACAACAATATTGATCTGTCTTTCGACACCCGCATTAATTTGCTGCAGTTCATCCGGCATGGCATCCAGCCAGCTCAGCCACTGCCGACAGTTTTCGAGCAGATGCGTGCCCGCAGGGGTTAAGCTCACTGAACGGGTGGTGCGTAAAAAGAGCTGCGTGCCGGTCTGCTCCTCAAGCGTTTTAATCCGGTAGCTGATCGCTGCGGGCGTTTTATGGAGTGAAGCGGCTGCTCGCGAAAAACTCCCGGTCTCCGCGACCCGTATAAATGTCCGCACTGTTTCCTGATCGAGCATGTTCTCGCCTTTCCTTCTGGATCTGTAACCATCGCAACGTAATCACCATGCCGGCAACGATATCAGCGCCCGACGTATGCCCCATCAGCACCAGCCGCCGAATGGCTCTGTGCGGATCGCGTCCGGCCTGCAGGCAGCGCAGCAGATGAAGAACCGGAGTAGAAAATTCGCCGTAGCGGGCGCTGTTGAGGTAACTGCAGCTTACCGAAGTTGTGAGCGTCATGAGTTGATCGGCCGAGGGTAAAAATGGGCAAGCCTGGAGTTGCGGAAAAAAGTGTGAAGCATGTAACACTGCCAGCGCGCCTGTCAGCATGTCGTCACCACCGGGCGTTAGGCCGGGCCCCATGCCAATTAATCCTGTCCAGGAAGGGGGATTACCGTTCTTCCACTGGGCGAGGCCATCCAGCAATAACCTGAAGGCAATGGCACCCGCGTCCAGTTGGCAGAGCGGGCCACACAGCCCCGTTTGTTCGGGGTAGTCTCGCAAATCCGGCACGGGCATCGTACCGCGTTGAGGGGCCAGGTTGAGCCGACGTCTTAACAAGATAGAGGCGTCATACCCCAGCAGAGTTTTACCCCGTTTGGTCCACCGTTTGGCATCGTACACTTTCGCAAAATTCCGCGTTGAGAGTAATACACCGGCAGGCGCAACCCCTTTGCCGTAACGGATAAAAGACATCAGCGTGCCATCAGCATGAACGTAGTTGATCGCTTGAGTGAAGCGGCTGTGCAGATGCCACTCTCCGTCACTCAGACGCTCAACGCCACCATAGGCCATAGACTCCAGGATCATAGCAAGAACTCCGGGGCGGCAGGACCGCCCCTTTTAACCATTACGCGGTAACGTGATACAGCTCAGCGAGAGCCTCAAGGGCTTTTTCAAAGCACGGCAGCGGTGCGCGCACCGTTCCGGCACCCACCTGTCCGATCCCCGCCTCGCGGTGAGCGATACCGGTGTTAATCAGCGGCGTGATCCCGGTTTCAACAACCCTACGGACATCTAACCCCAGACATGCTCCCTTGAAGTCCCAGGAGGGGATCTGGAAGAGCGGGTTACTGGCGAGATAGATTTCAGCCATCTCTTCCGACGTTTCCAGCGCGGCACCCATGCCGCCCGCCCCGACAAAACGCGTGACGCCAGGTGCCGCAATCATCGCCGCACCGCCAATCCCCAGCGTTTCGGTGATTGCGCTGTCGCCGATATCCGGGTTCGCATCCGCCTGGCTATAACCGGTAAAGAACAGACCCTGCGGCGTATTCACGGGTGCAGTGAACCAACGGTCACCTGTACCGCTGACTCGGATACCAAACTCGCGACCGTTGCGCGTCATAGCCGTGACTACGGTACCGGCTTTGATTTGCGCGGCCGTATCCATCACCGCTTTGCTGTAAGCCATCGCCAGGTTGAGGAAGAACTGGTCAGTTACGCTCAGGAACTGCAGCACCTCGATGATTTCAGCCTGCGGGCGGTCCAGCCCTGCAATTACCGGAGAGAGCGTGCGGAGTAATAAAGAAGACGCGGCGATGTTGCGCTGGTGGAACTCGTCGCCCATGGTAATGGCCTGCGCCATCATCGCTGTCAGGTCGATTCCATTGTCAATTTTGCTCAGCGCTGCCTGAAGAACCGGGGCAAGCGTATCTCGCATCCAGCGCAGCCGCTGCTGTACATCATCACCGTACGCGCCAAAACGCATCACCTTGCCGATACCTTCGTTCAGGTTGCAGCAAGACTGGTTACCATGAACCACATCACGCACAATCAGCACAGGCATATTCGCCGAGGTGATCCCGCCCATTGGCCCCACGGCGCCAACATGGTGGCACGGGATAAACGCCACTTCTCCCTGCTCCAGCAGGCGCACCGCATCCTCTTCACGCTCGGCCCAGCCTTCAAAAAGCGCTGCCCCAATGCACGCCCCGCGCATTGGACCGGTCATCTCCTCCCAGGCAATCGGTGGACCCGCATGCAATAGCTTACGCCCGGAAGAAAGTTCAGTTACAGCCTCTTTGGCCGGACGGACAGCAACCCAGTGTGGACGCGCAGCTTTGATTCGTTCAATGATGGCTTCATTGGCCTGTGCAATAGATGAATACATATTTGTACCTCTGAACTTAATGTAACTGTTTGAGTAAACTGGCAAGACGGGCGTTGCCGCCGGCGACAGGTGCCCACTGATAGTGGACAACCGGCGTTCCGCTGCTTTGTAAATCCAGCGCAAAACTACGCAGTCCGGCATTGATAACCTGAACACCGTCGAGAAGTGCGCAGTGCTTGTCTGATGCGCTCGGGGTCTGGTGTTGGATCAGGCTGCTGGCGAGCAAAACGGCCTCTTCCAGCGTCTCAACAACGACGACGCCGGCCTGCCGCAGCTTTTCTAACTGCCCGTCACGCCCCTGAGGATCGTCCTCGGTACCGGTCAGCGTGGCGATAACTGCTAGAGGCTCAGCGCGCTGCGAGCGCACTTTTTCAATCGCCTCAACCACCGCCGCCGCAGGATCGGCACAGGCGCCATAGCCCAGCACCACGTCCAGCAGCAAAACGCCCGTCTCAGGCTGAGCCGCCAGCTTTTCAATTTCGATGCTGCGGGTAGTTGGGTCGATCATCGGGTGCGGTCTGCCAAGGGTGTAACTGTCATCTCCTAAATCGACGATACGATGCTCCTCAAACGCCAGCATGATTCCATCCTGATGGCTTTCGCTCAGCGGAATGCCCAGCTCCTCGGAAAGCAACATCGCCGCTTCCGCTGCCAGCGTACCGCCGGCATACAAACCGCAAATGCCTTTCCCCACCACCTCTGGCTGAGACTGGCGCTGCTTAGCCACGCGCATCAGCAGCACCGCGAGCCGGGCTGCATCGGAGAGCGAGTGCGCGAGCCAGACGTTGCCGTCGCGACGCTGCTCCGGTTTACTCCCGAGGAAGAGCGCGACTACCTGCTTACCGACACTCTGCATGGCTGTAATAACCCGGGTGCGCACCTGAGGTGACGGCGGCTTAGAAACGAATGCGATGACCTTTGTTACCTCATCTCCTGCCAGCATCTCTAGCGCGGTAAGCGCACTAAGGCCACCGACGTCAGCACTCAGATCGCGTCCCCCCAAACCGATGGCATGGCTTATGCCTTGCTGGTGAAGGGCAATCTGAGAGGTGATTTCCTGAATACCCGTCCCGGACGCGCCAATTACGCCAACTCCCCCCTCGGGCAGGACGTTGGCAAAAGCCAACGGGCTGCCGGCAATCATCGCCGTACCGCAGTCCGGCCCCATAACAATCAGTCCACGCTCGCGAGCCAGCGTTTTCAGCTCAACTTCCTGCGCAACCGGCACGTTATCGGAAAACAGCATCACGTTTTTATCAGCCAGTAACCCTTCTTTGGCGACCGACGCTGCATACTCTCCGGCAACGGAGACCAGCAGCAGATTGGCATCAGGCAGTTTCTGACAGGCGCTTTCCCAGCGCCGTGCTTTCACCAACTGGTGCGAACTTCCCGACGCAGTGGCAATCGCGTTCAGCTCTTTCTCTAACTGCTCGCGGATAACGTCCAGGATCTCGGGCTGTTCGGATTCGGTGCGTACGGCGACGCATATATCGTTTGGTGTCGACTGGGAAAAATCGTCATGCCAGAAGCCCGTTGAATCCAGCATTGATTTATTGGCTGGGGTTCCCATCATGACGGAGACCTGATCCACTTCCGGGTGCTCGCTTAATTTGCGGGAAATAATCATCAGGCTGACGGAATCCTGAAAACTTCCCTTTTTAACAAAGGCGTAAATCATTACCGCTACCTCTTTATGCGCGTTTTTCTTTTAAGAACAGCATCCCGCACAGACCAATCGCCAGGAGTACCGCGGAAACATAGAAACTGGAAGCCAGGCTTCCCGTCATATCGCGAACGGCCCCGGCAATAATCGGTGCCAGAATGGATGAGCTCATACCAATGAAATTGAATAATCCGAATGCGGTGCTGTAGTTGTTTTCATCCACACTGTCGGCAACCAGCGCCACCAGTACCGGGTCCAGCGCCAGCTTGCCTACCAGGCCGTACACGCAAAGCGCGACGATAACGCCGGTCATATTTGGCATCCAGACGATGGACAACATGCTGACTATCGCCACCGGTACTAAAAACAGAATTAATGGCTTACGCTTGCCTAACTTATCGGAGAGGCTGGAGAACAGCAGCGCACCCGGAATAGAGATCCACGCCACCAGCGAGGAGATAAACCCGGTTTCGCTGCCCGGAATGCCGCGTTCGTTTTGCAGGTAATAAGGAAGCCAGGTCAGGATCACGAAGAAGCCAAACAGGCTGCAGAACACCATGATGTAAGTCAGGATCAGGTTACGGTTCTTAAAGAGATCGCTGAACTTACCTTTCTTAACCGTCTGTCCTTCGGCTTCGGCGGTGCGTTTCTTTTCCTTAACGAACAGCCAGATTGCAACCCCGACCAGAACAGAAGGTATGGCCATAGCGTAAAACGGCATTCGCCAGGAGTAGCCCTGGTCGTAGACCAGCCAGCTGGAGGTCATTAATCCGAGGGCAATACCAAATGCCATACCGCTGTTAATTATCGCGCTACCGAGAGAACGGTATTTTTTCGGGATTTGTTCAGAGGATAATCCGTACTGAGGGCCGTAATATGTCCCTTCCCCTGCGCCGGTCACGACTCGCGCAAAGAGCAGCGTGTACCAGCTTTTTGCCCAACCGGTCACCGCGGTAAAAACGCCAAAAAGAATAAAGCCAGGAACCAGTACTTTTTTCTTACCAATTTTATCGCCGAGGATCCCGGCAGGGACCTGCAATAAAGCATAAGAAAAATAGAATACTGAATTAAGTATCCCTAACTGCGTACCGCTCAGGCCGAATTCTTTTTCCAGTTCGCCCATCACAGGATTTAGTACCGTACGGTCGGCGTACATAAAAATCCAGCCAAGCCAGAACAGGAAAATTGTGACCCACCAGGCCGGTATTCCTTTTTTCTTTGTGGCCTCAGCCACGTCATATGATGCAGACATAAGCAATCTCCCGGTAATAATTACCGCTGAATACCTCATGTTATCGCGCTGATACGTGAGGTTTGATGTTTTAACTGCCGTTACAGTATCGGGGTATAACGCTATTTCATTTGAACAAAGTCACACAAAATCTATTGTTATAAATTCCTGGGAATTGGCATCGATATTATTAAAAAAAATCTAATAATGACTTTTAAAATTAATTAAATAAACAAAAGCGAAACATCATTAATTAACGAGATATTTTTTGTGGTCGCCGGGTTGTAACGCCTATCACATTATCGTTTTCATAAACCTTTATGTTGACCGCGAGTTATTTACCACAGAGGTCATAATGAAAAAGAAAATTGTTATTGCTCTTGGGGGCAATGCGTTATTACAGCGTGGGGACGTCCTGAGCGCAGAAAATCAGCAGCGCAGCATTAAGGTCTTTGCCAAAATGGTCGCCGCGCTGGCGGGTGATTACCAGCTGGTGATCGTTCACGGCAACGGGCCGCAGGTCGGCCTGCTGGCACTGCAGAATGCGGCCTATACCGAATCGCCCGCCTGGCCGCTGGACCTGCTGGTAGCTGAAAGCCAGGGGATGATTGGTTCCGCCATCGCGCAGGAACTGACGCATTTTGTGCGAAACGTGCCGGTCACAACGCTCATGACCCGCGTAGAGGTAGATGTACACGATCCCGCATTTTCCCTGCCGGGAAAATACATTGGCCCGGTATATCAACCCGAGCAGCAGGCAGCGCTTGAGTCGCGTTACGGCTGGATTATGAAAGCAGACGGTAATTATATCCGTCGCGTGGTCCCCTCTCCGCTTCCGCTAAAAATCGTTGATGATAAGGCAATCTCGACGCTGATGGACGCCGGGCATTTAGTGATTTGCTGTGGGGGCGGAGGGATCCCGGTGATCGCTCAGGGAGAAGGCTATGAGGGGACGGAAGCGGTCATCGATAAAGACCTGACCGCAGCGGTGCTGGCGCAGTCTATTCATGCCGATCATTTATTGATCCTGACCGATGCCGATGCGGTCTACGAAAACTGGGGAACGCCGCAGGCTCGCCCGCTTCGGCATGTCACGTTGCAGGAGCTAGCACCTTTTGCCGCTCCGGACGGCGCGATGGGGCCGAAGGCAGCAGCAGTGATACAGTTCGTGCAGCAAACGGGAAACACAGCGTTTATCGGCGCGCTCAACGATGCACCGCAAATACTGGCGGGCAAAAAAGGAACCTGCATTACAGGCTAAAAAAAAGGCTTCCCGAAGGAAGCCTTTTTTATTGGGGCAAATTCATATTACAGAACGTCAACCGCGTTCAGTTCTTTGAAAGCCTGCTCCAGACGGGTCACCATGGAAGTCTGCGCTGCGCGCAGCCATACGCGTGGATCGTAGTATTTCTTGTTCGGCTGGTCTTCGCCTTTCGGGTTGCCCAGCTGGCCCTGCAGGTAAGCTTCGTTAGTTTTGTAGTACTGCAGAATACCGTCCCAGGTAGCCCACTGGGTATCGGTATCAATGTTCATTTTCACTACACCGTAGCTTACGGAATCTTTGATTTCCTGAGCAGAAGAACCGGAACCGCCGTGGAAGACGAAGTTCAGGCTGTTGTGCGGCAGGTTGTGTTTCTTAGACACATATTCCTGAGAATCACGCAGGATAGTTGGGGTCAGAACCACGTTACCTGGTTTGTAAACGCCGTGCACGTTACCGAAGGACGCTGCAATGGTGAAGCGTGGGCTGATTTTGCTCAGCTCGGTGTAAGCGTAATCAACGTCTTCTGGCTGGGTGTACAGTGCAGAAGCGTCCATGTGGCTGTTGTCCACGCCGTCTTCTTCACCACCGGTGCAACCCAGTTCGATTTCCAGGGTCATGTCCATTTTGGCCATGCGCGCCAGGTATTTGGAGCAAATTTCGATGTTTTCGTGCAGTGACTCTTCAGACAGGTCGATCATATGAGAAGAGAACAGTGGCTTACCGGTAGCAGCGAAGTGTTTTTCACCCGCGTCCAGCAGACCGTCGATCCACGGCAGCAGTTTCTTCGCGCAGTGGTCAGTGTGCAGGATAACTGGAACACCGTAGTGTTCAGCCATCTGGTGTACGTGGTGCGCACCAGAGATAGCACCCAGGATTGCAGCACCCTGAGGAACGTCAGTTTTCACGCCTTTACCAGCGATGAACGCAGCACCGCCGTTAGAGAACTGAACGATAACCGGTGCTTTAACTTTTGCAGCGGCTTCCAGTACGGCGTTGATGGAGTCGGTACCTACGCAGTTAACTGCTGGCAGAGCGAAGTTGTTTTCTTTAGCTACCTGGAACACTTTCTGTACGTCATCACCAGTGATAACGCCAGGTTTTACGAAATCAAAAATTTTAGACATGTTGCTTAGTCCTGTATCTTCGGCCGTTAGAAAAGGTGCGAGCTCTTAAAAGCGCGCTGAAAATTGGGCAGGTTTCCCTGCCCTTGAATGGCTTACTTCTTAGCGCGCTCTTCGAGCATTGCTACTGCTGGCAGTACTTTGCCTTCCACGAATTCGAGGAATGCACCGCCACCAGTGGAGATGTAGGAGATCTTGTCAGCGATACCGAACAGGTCGATTGCCGCCAGGGTGTCACCACCACCTGCGATAGAGAACGCTTCGCTGTCTGCAATAGCGTTAGCAACGATTTCAGTCCCTTTGCGGAAGTTCGGGAATTCGAACACGCCAACAGGACCATTCCACAGGATAGTTTTTGCGTTTTTCAGGATTTCAGCCAGTTTCTGTGCAGAAACGTCGCCCAGGTCCAGAATTTGCTCTTCGTCTTTGATGTCGTTTACAGACTTCAGGGTCGCCGTTGCAGTTTCAGAGAACTCAGTAGCAACACGAACATCTGTTGGAACTGGAATATCACAGGTGCTCAGCAGGCGTTTAGCTTCGTCAACCAGGTCTGCTTCGTACAGGGATTTACCCACGTTGTGACCTTGAGCAGCAACGAAGGTGTTCGCGATACCACCGCCAACGATCAGCTGGTCAGCAATTTTAGACAGGGAGTCCAGAACGGTCAGTTTGGTAGAAACTTTAGAACCACCAACGATAGCAACCATTGGACGAGCTGGTTCTTTCAGTGCTTTACCCAGCGCTTCCAGTTCGTCAGCCAGCAGAGGACCTGCACAGGCTACGTCTGCGAATTTACCGATACCGTGGGTAGAAGCCTGCGCACGGTGAGCCGTACCGAAAGCATCCATTACGAATACGTCGCACAGTGCAGCGTATTTTTTGGACAGTGCTTCGTCGTCTTTCTTCTCGCCTTTGTTGAAGCGAACGTTTTCCAGAACAACCAGTTCACCGGCAGCAACTTCAACGCCGTCCAGGTAATCTTTCACCAGGCGAACCGGGTTGGACAGTTTGTCTTTCAGGTAATTAACAACTGGCAGCAGAGAGAACTCTTCGTTGTACTCGCCTTCGGTTGGACGACCCAGGTGGGAGGTTACCATCACTTTAGCGCCCTGCTTCAGAGCCAGTTCGATGGTTGGCAGAGATGCACGGATACGCGCGTCGCTGGTCACTTTACCCTCTTTAACCGGTACGTTCAGATCAGCACGGATGAAAACGCGTTTACCAGCCAGATCCAGATCGGTCATCTTAATTACAGACATGGTGAATCCTCTCGTTGATTCTTAAAGTTTTGCAGACGCACGATGCGTCTTACCTGAAACCTTGAGCGGCCATTGCTAACGTTGTGTCGAGCATTCGGTTAGCAAAGCCCCATTCGTTATCACACCAAACCAGCGTCTTGATAAGGTGTGCGCCACTGACGCGCGTTTGAGTGCCATCAACGATGGCGCTGTGCGGGTCGTGGTTAAAATCTACTGAGACCAACGGCAATTCCGTATAGTCAACTATACCATGAAATGCACCCTGTGCCGCTTTTTGCAGCAACATGTTGACTTCACAGGATTTTACCGGTTTTTTCACCGTCACACTAAGGTCAATTGCAGTGACGTTAATCGTCGGAACGCGCACGGCAATCGCTTCAAAACGGTCATTAAACTGCGGGAAAATACGTGTGATCCCTGCAGCCAGTTTTGTGTCCACCGGAATGATTGACTGGCTCGCCGCGCGAGTGCGTCGTAAATCCGGATGGTAGGCGTCGATCACCTGCTGATCGTGCATGGCGGAGTGAATCGTGGTCACCGTGCCGGATTCAATGCCATATGCATCGTCTAACAGTTTAATGACCGGAATAATGCAGTTAGTGGTACAGGAGGCGTTGGAGACAATGCGGTGTTCAGCTTGCAGCTCATGCTGATTGACGCCAAACACGACGGTCGCGTCGAGATCGTTGCTGCCGGGATGAGAAAACAGGACTTTTTTCGCACCTGCTGCCAGATGGGCTTCGCCATGTTCGCGGTTGCCATACACGCCGGTACAGTCAAGCACCACATCCACACCCAATTCACGCCAGGGTAGCCCGGTAATGCTGTTCTCATGCAGCACACGAATAGCGTCATCACCGACAAAAAGCTGATCTCTTTCCTGGCGCACATCCCAGGCAAAGCGTCCGTGGCTGGTGTCATATTTCAACAAATGCGCCATGCCCGTAGCATCCGCCAGTTCATTGATTGCCACCACGGTCATTTCCGCCCGACGTCCGGATTCATACAAAGCACGAACCACATTACGTCCGATGCGACCGAAGCCATTAATCGCTACGCGTACGGTCATAGATCTCCTGCAAAGCTATCCCTGGGTTTGAGGTGGCTGAAAGAGTAATCCAGCTACGCCCGAAGGGGAATCCTTGCTGTCACAAACTGCGATTGATTGGTCAATTGTCGAACATTTAATCGACTGAAACGCTTCAGCAAGAATAAGCGAATCGGGGAATAAAAGGAATGTCTGTCCAGATGAATAAGCGAGCTATATGACTTGCGTCACATTTTTGGTGGAATAATGACAACAAAAAAGCCGGGTGGCGCGCTAGCGCTAACCCGGCCTACTTTCGAGCCATTTGTAGGCCCGGTTAGCATAGCGCCACCGGGCGAAACGGCGATTACAGCAGTTCTTTCGCTTTCGCTACAACGTTCTCAACGGTGAAACCGAACTCTTCGAACAGCAGCTCTGCCGGTGCAGACTCACCAAAGGTGGTCATACCGACGATTGCGCCATTCAGGCCCACATATTTGAACCAGTAGTCAGCAATACCCGCTTCCACCGCCACACGAGCAGTAACCGCTTTAGGCAGTACGGACTCGCGGTATGCAGCATCCTGCTTGTCGAACGCATCGGTAGACGGCATGGAGACCACACGCGCTTTAACGCCTTCGGCAGACAGTTTGTCCCATGCCGCAACAGCCAGCTCAACTTCAGAACCGGTAGCGATGAAGATCAGTTCAGGCTGACCTGCACAATCTTTCAGCACATAACCACCGCGAGCGATGTTCGCCAACTGCTCTGGAGTACGATCCTGCTGTGCCAGGTTCTGGCGGGAGAGGATCAGTGCGGTTGGGCCATCCTGACGCTCAACACCGTATTTCCACGCCACTGCGGATTCAACCTGGTCACATGGACGCCATGTGCTCATGTTCGGAGTCACACGCAGAGAAGCCACCTGCTCTACCGGCTGGTGAGTTGGACCATCTTCGCCCAGACCGATGGAGTCGTGGGTGTAGACCATCACCTGACGCTGTTTCATCAGCGCAGCCATACGTACGGCGTTACGTGCGTACTCTACGAACATCAGGAAGGTAGAGGTATACGGCAGGAAACCACCGTGCAGGGAGATACCGTTAGCAATTGCCGTCATACCGAATTCACGTACACCATAATGGATGTAGTTACCGGCAGTATCTTCATTGATCGCTTTAGAACCGGACCACAGGGTCAGGTTAGAAGGCGCCAGGTCAGCAGAACCGCCCAGGAATTCAGGCAACAGTGGGCCAAATGCTTCAATCGCATTCTGAGACGCTTTACGGCTGGCGATTTTAGATGGGTTCGCCTGCAGCTTAGCGATGAACTCGTTCGCTTTTGCATCGAAGTCAGACGGCATATCGCCTTTCATGCGACGGGTGAACTCAGCAGCTTCCTGTGGGAAGGCTTTAGCATACGCAGCGAACTTCTCGTTCCATGCGGCTTCTTTCGCCTGACCTGCTTCTTTGGCATCCCACTGAGCATAAATGTCAGATGGGATTTCGAATGCCGGGTGTTTCCAGCCCAGCGCTTCGCGCGTCAATGCAATTTCCGCGTCGCCCAGTGGCGCACCGTGAGAATCGTGGGTACCGGCTTTGTTCGGTGAACCGAAGCCGATAATGGTTTTGCACATCAGCAGGGATGGTTTGTCAGTGACAGCGCGCGCTTCTTCTACTGCACGTTTAATCGAGTCAGCATCGTGGCCATCAACACCACGCACAACGTGCCAGCCATAGGCTTCAAAACGTTTAGCGGTGTCATCGGTGAACCAGCCCTCAACGTGACCGTCAATGGAGATACCATTGTCGTCGTAGAACGCAACCAGTTTGCCCAGTTTCAGGGTACCCGCCAGGGAGCACACTTCGTGAGAAATGCCTTCCATCATGCAGCCATCACCCATGAACGCGTAGGTGAAGTGGTCTACGATGTCGTGGCCAGGACGGTTGAACTGCGCCGCCAGGGTCTTCTCAGCAATCGCCATACCCACAGCGTTCGCAATACCCTGGCCCAGTGGACCGGTCGTGGTTTCAACACCAGCGGTGTAACCCACTTCCGGGTGACCTGGAGTTTTGGAGTGCAGCTGACGGAAGTTTTTCAGCTCTTCAATTGGCAGATCGTAGCCAGTGAGGTGCAGCAGGCTATAGATCAGCATAGAGCCGTGGCCGTTGGACAGCACGAAACGGTCGCGGTCAGCCCATGCCGGGTTCTGCGGGTTGTGGTTCAGGAAATCACGCCACAGGACTTCGGCGATATCAGCCATACCCATAGGGGCCCCTGGGTGGCCGGATTTGGCTTTCTGTACTGCGTCCATGCTCAGCGCACGAATAGCATTAGCAAGCTCTTTACGTGAGGACATTTTAACTCCAGATCGGACTGTTAAAGGCCATGCCCTTGACGACAGCGCGTTTTGGGCTACGCCGGAAAAAAGTGCCAACAATGTAACCCAAGCGGCATGCCATGTACATGGAGCATTCTTTTGCAGCTTAAGAAATCTCTGGATCATGCTCGCATGTTGCGCAATCTGCTCGCCCGGCCCCGTAGATATTCCTTATACTTAGCCCGACCCCGGCTTCGTTGCCGGTGTACTTTTCGGATTTTATTCAGATTAACGAGTACGGAAGCAACCACATGAAAATGCGTGCAATAGTGCTGGCCCTGGGAACAACGCTCCTGCTGAGTGGCTGTCAGAATATGGATTCTAACGGCCTGATGACCTCAGGCGCAGAAGCTTTTCAGGCTTATTCCCTGAGCGACGCGCAGGTAAAAGCGCTGAGCGACCAGGCCTGTAAAGATATGGACGGAAAAGCCACACTTGCCCCTGCTAACAGTACCTACACGCAGCGTCTGAATAAGATTGCTTCCGCGCTGGGCGATAACATCAACGGCCAGCCGGTAAACTACAAGGTTTACATGGCCAAAGACGTGAACGCTTTCGCGATGGCGAACGGTTGTATCCGCGTCTATAGCGGGCTGATGGATATGATGACCGACAACGAAGTTGAAGCGGTTATCGGCCATGAAATGGGCCACGTTGCGCTCGGTCACGTGAAGAAAGGGATGCAAGTTGCCTTAGGTACCAATGCTATTCGCGCGGCGGCGGCTTCAGCGGGCGGTATTGTTGGTAGCCTGTCGCAGTCGCAGCTTGGCGATGTCGGAGAGAAGTTGGTTAATTCTCAGTTCTCCCAGCGTCAGGAGTCCGAAGCGGATGACTACTCCTACGACCTGTTGCGCAAACGCGGCATTAATCCATCAGGTTTAGCCACCAGCTTCGAAAAACTGGCCAAACTGGAAGCAGGACGTCAAAGCTCAATGTTTGATGATCACCCAGCCTCAGAAGAACGCGCGCAGCATATTCGCGACCGTATGGCCGCAGACGGAATTAAATAATTTCAGAAGGAGGCTGTTGTGCCTCCTTTTCAAAAGCACAAAAAAGCCCTCACCAGCTGGTGAGGGCTTTTACTTAACCGCTAAACTTACTCGCCTTTTTTCGCCGCCTGGATGTAAAGCATTTCCAGTGCCAGCGTCGCCGCAGCCAGAGCGGTAATTTCGGACTGATCGTAAGCCGGAGCCACTTCCACCACGTCCATCCCGACGATGTTCAGATCTTTCAGACCACGAACCAGTTTGATGGCACGGTCAGAAGTCAGGCCGCCGATCACAGGTGTACCGGTACCCGGAGCAAACGCTGGATCCAGGCAATCGATATCGAAGGTCAGGTAGACCGGCATATCGCCCACGATCTGCTTCACCTGCGCGATGATGTCGTCAACACCGCGATCGTTCACCTGGCAGGCGTCCAGTACGGTAAAGCCGTTATCTTTATCGAACTCAGTACGAATACCGATCTGCACGGAGTGGTTTGGATCGATAAGGCCTTCGTTTGGCGCGGTGAAGAACATGGTGCCGTGGTCAAACTCGCAGCCGTTCGCATAAGTGTCGGTATGTGCATCAAAGTGCACCAGCGCCATTTTACCGAAGTGCTTGGCATGGGCGCGCAGCAGCGGCAGGGTCACGAAGTGGTCACCACCGAAGGAGAGCATGCGCTTACCGGCAGCCAGCAGCTTCTCGGCGTGCGCCTGGAGTTTTTCGCTCATCTCACGCGCGTCGCCGAAGGCATACACCAGGTCACCGCAGTCCACCACGTTCAGACGCTCGCGCATGTCAAAGTTCCACGGGAAGCGGTTGTGCTCCCAGGCCAGGTTAGTCGATACCTGACGGATGGCTGCCGGGCCATGACGCCCACCGGCACGACCGGAGGTTGCCATATCAAATGGCACGCCAGTGATAACCCAGTCGGCATCGCTGTCGTACGGCTGGAAGTTCATCGGAAGGCGTAAAAAACCAAACGCGTTAGATACCAGAGAGTTATCGTACTGATGACCTAAAGTGCTCATGTCCTGACCTCTTTTAAAGTCGATTCATTAAAAACAGATGAAAAAAAATCCCCTCCGCGTCGTTAAACCCGACGAGGAAGGGATTGATTCGTAAATAGCATATTGGGGCGAATTATCGCCGCTAATTCATACGGGTTCAAGAGAGTATAGGGCATTGTGCGGTCTGATGCCCTCACCCCGCCCCTCTCCCATAGGGAAAGGGAGATTTACCTTACTCGTCTTCCAGGTAGGTGTACCCGTACAGACCCGCTTCAAACTCTTCCAGGAACTGCTGCTGCAATGTTTCGTCAAGACCGGTATTTTTCACCTGGTCGCGGAACTGGGTGAGCAACGTTTTCGGATCCAGCTGAACGTATTCCAGCATGTCCGCCACTGTATCCCCTTCGTCAGACAGCTCCACTTCCACGCTGCCATCCGGGAAGACAAACACGTCAACCGCTTCGGTATCACCGAACAGGTTGTGCATGTTGCCGAGGATCTCCTGGTATGCCCCGACCATGAAGAAGCCCAGCATTGGCGGGTTCTCAGGGTCGTATTCCGGCATTGGCATGGTGGTCGCAATACCATCGCCATCCACGTAGTGGTCGATAGCGCCGTCGGAATCACAGGTGATGTCGAGCAGCACCGCTCGACGTTCCGGAGCATGGTTCAACCCTTCCAGCGGCAGAACCGGGAACAGCTGATCGATACCCCATGCATCCGGCATCGACTGGAACAGGGAGAAGTTGACGTAAATCTTGTCCGCCATACGTTCCTGCAGCTCGTCGATAATCGGACGGTGCGCGCGGTTGCTCGGGTCAAGCTGTTTCTGCACTTCATGACACATGTTCAGATAGAGCTGTTCGGCCCACGCGCGCTCCTGCAGGCTAAAGTTACCTGAAGAGTAGCCAACGTGAATATCGTGCAGATCCATCTGGCTGTCGTGCAGCCACTCGCGCAGGGAACGGCGCGTGCCAGGTTCGTGCATCTCCTGCCAGGTTTCCCACATATTTTGCAGGGAACGAGGCGCATCATCCTGCGGCGGTGTGGCTTCGGAAATTTCGCTACGCTCTACGCCGATAATGTTGGACACCAGCACAGTATGGTGCGCGGTTACTGCACGGCCGGACTCAGTGATCACCGTCGGATGAGGCAAACCGTGTTCTTCACACGCATCGCCAATCGCCCAGATGATGTTGTTAGCATATTCGTTCAGGCCGTAGTTCACAGAGCAGTCAGACTGAGAACGCGTGCCTTCATAGTCCACACCCAGGCCGCCGCCCACGTCGAAGCACTGAATATTCACGCCAAGCTTGTGCAGCTCAACGTAGAAACGCGCCGACTCACGTACGCCTGTCGCGATGTCGCGAATGTTGGCCATCTGCGAACCGAGGTGGAAGTGCAGCAGCTGAATGCTGTCCAGACGACCGCGCTCGCGCAGGATCTCCACCAGTTGCAGTACCTGGTTCGCCGCCAGGCCGAACTTGGATTTTTCGCCGCCGGAGGACTGCCATTTACCAGACCCCTGAGAGGCCAGACGCGCACGCACACCGAGGCGTGGGATCACGTTCAGACGCTCGGCTTCTTCCAGCACAATAGCGATTTCGGTCATCTTCTCGATAACCAGATAGACCTTATGACCCATCTTTTCGCCAATCAGCGCCAGACGAATATATTCACGGTCTTTATAGCCGTTACAGACGATAACCGAACGGGTCATGCCCGCATGCGCCAGCACGGCCATCAGTTCTGCTTTTGAACCTGCTTCCAGGCCCAGCGGTTCGCCGGAGTGGATTAGCGATTCAATCACGCGGCGGTGCTGGTTCACCTTGATCGGGTAAACCAGGAAATAGTCGCCTTTATAACCGTAGGATTCACGCGCACGTTTGAACGCGGCGTTAATCGAACGCAGGCGGTGTTGCAGGATCTGCGGGAAGCAGAACAGTGCAGGCAAACGCTGGCCCTGTGCTTCGCGGGCTTTCACCAGTTTGGCGAGATCCACGCGCGCTTCAGGGACGTCAGGGTCCGGGCAAACGCTAATGTGGCCCAGTTCGTTGACGTCGTAGTAGTTATTGCCCCACCAGGCAATATTGTAAGTGCGCAGCATCTTGCTGGCTTCCTGGGAGCTCATCGCAACCTCCTGCATAGAACGTAGTACACCCTGTTCGCCCGCTGACGAAGGCGAAAAAGAAGACATGTCGTCAGACATAGCGAACCTCAACTCTTTGTATTAAGTGTAAAACAGTTGACTACTATCGCAGCGTTATACGGCGATAACAACCCATAAACGGCTCCGTTTCCCAGCAGAGTATGCTGAAATCCAGACCGTGCGACCGGTTTCTTATTCATATCATTGTAAAACACGTATCCGAACTCTGTATGACAAGGTTCGGCGAAACCACGAGAAAACTCTTGTATTAACAAGAGCGCCCTTGTTCAGTTTTCACAAAGCGTGACCGGCCCTGGAATCCTGAGAAGCGCCGAGATGGGTATAACATCGGCAGGTTTGCAGACTAGAAATGCGGGTTGCGGGAATCAAATGCGCGCCAGAACGGCTGCGCTGAATTAGCGGAAAACGATGGTTCATTATCTCGTATCACCTCCACGGCCGCCTCTGCTGAAACGGACCACAAGCCAAAGCTAAAAGTTCACTGCTTAACCCGGCTGGAAGTGGCGACACGATGAGTTCATCGAGCGCTTTTTTGTATGAGCCGCGCGCCGCGTTTTATACCGAGAACAGGGGTAAAAAGCAAAAGATAAATGTGCGTGTTGCCAGGGCCGTCAGGAATTATTGCCAGCCGTAATTTCAACTGAGTGAGAGGTTAGTCAAAAAAAACTGGAAATCGGGTGAAGAAGTGACCTAAAATAGACGTCCAGATGTTAATCCATCTATACTGATTAACACTCATACTGCCAGTGTCAAAAACCTGCAGGCCTTGGTAGAATTATCTCCTTTGGCTAATCCACACAGCAGCTTGAGCTAACCAAATTCCTCTTAGGTGAAATAAAACATGGCAAAACACCTGTTTACGTCCGAGTCCGTATCAGAAGGACATCCTGATAAAATTGCTGACCAAATCTCCGATGCAGTGCTGGACGCGATCCTGACCCAGGATCCTAAAGCGCGCGTAGCGTGTGAAACCTATGTCAAAACAGGCATGGTTCTGGTTGGCGGTGAGATCACCACCAGCGCATGGGTTGATATCGAAGAGATCACCCGTAACACGGTGCGTGAGATCGGCTATGTGCATTCTGATATGGGCTTTGATGCCAACTCCTGTGCGGTACTGAGCGCAATTGGTAAACAGTCTCCAGACATCAACCAAGGCGTTGATCGCGCCGATCCACTGGAACAGGGTGCGGGCGACCAGGGCCTGATGTTCGGCTATGCAACCAACGAAACCGACGTGCTGATGCCAGCACCTGTGACCTACGCACACCGTCTGGTGCAGCGTCAGGCTGAAGTGCGTAAAAACGGCACCCTGCCGTGGCTGCGCCCGGATGCAAAAAGCCAGGTGACCTTCCAGTATGACGACGGCAAAATCGTCGGGATTGACGCGGTGGTTCTGTCTACCCAGCATTCCGAAGATATCGATCAGAAATCCCTGCAAGAAGCAGTGATGGAAGAGATCATCAAGCCGGTTCTGCCGACCGAATGGCTGAGCTCTGCAACCAAATTCTTCATCAACCCAACCGGACGCTTTGTTATCGGCGGCCCAATGGGTGACTGCGGTCTGACCGGTCGTAAAATCATCGTTGATACCTACGGCGGCATGGCGCGTCACGGTGGCGGTGCGTTCTCTGGTAAAGATCCATCAAAAGTTGACCGCTCTGCGGCGTATGCTGCACGTTATGTTGCGAAAAACATCGTTGCTGCAGGTCTGGCCGATCGTTGCGAGATTCAGGTGTCCTACGCTATTGGCGTCGCTGAACCAACCTCCATCATGGTTGAAACCTTCGGTACTGAGAAAGTCCCTTCAGAACAGCTGACGCTGCTGGTGCGCGAGTTCTTCGACCTGCGTCCATACGGCCTGATCCAGATGCTGGATCTGCTGCACCCAATCTACAAAGAAACCGCGGCATACGGTCACTTTGGTCGTGAACATTTCCCATGGGAAAAAACCGACAAAGCCGCTCTGCTGCGTGAAGCTGCCGGTCTGAAATAATCGACTGACAGTTGTTGTTTAAAAGGCCAGCCTTCGTGCTGGCCTTTTGCATTTTAGAGATAATGGTATCGATTACACCACACTGGATATGCCCCGATTTCAGAAAAATCTCTTTGCATGATCGCCTTTCTTCTGCTGTTACATCTCATTTCAGTTAAGTCTGAAATGTCGTCTTTCGCGATGCACCTCACCAAATTTTCCTCTATATTTTCAAAGCGTTAATTTTATTGACGGTTACAAGCTAGTGTAACCGATTACACCATTGTGATTTATCTCACATATTTTTGCGGGTCGCTCACCTAACCTTAATATCAATAAAACTGATAACCCAACTGGAGGGCATAATGCCTGACAATAAAAAACAGGGGCGTACGTCCAACAAGGCGATGACTTTCTTCGTCTGCTTCCTCGCAGCCCTGGCAGGATTACTCTTTGGCCTGGATATCGGCGTGATTGCCGGCGCGCTCCCCTTCATCACCGATGAGTTTCAAATAAGTGCCCACACTCAGGAATGGGTGGTGAGCTCCATGATGTTCGGTGCAGCGGTTGGTGCGGTTGGCAGCGGCTGGCTCTCGTTCAAACTGGGCCGTAAAAAAAGCCTGATGATCGGCGCTATTCTGTTTGTGGCCGGTTCACTGTTCTCGGCGGCGGCGCCAAACGTAGAGGTGCTGTTGGTCTCCCGCGTGCTGCTGGGTCTCGCCGTGGGCGTTGCCTCTTATACCGCCCCGCTTTACCTGTCAGAAATCGCCCCTGAGAAAATCCGTGGCAGTATGATTTCCATGTACCAGCTGATGATCACCATCGGTATTTTGGGGGCCTACCTTTCCGATACCGCATTTAGCTACAGCGGCGCATGGCGCTGGATGCTCGGCGTGATCATCATCCCGGCAATTCTGTTGCTGATTGGTGTTTTCTTCCTGCCGGACAGCCCGCGCTGGTTTGCCGCCAAACGCCGCTTCGTTGATGCAGAACGCGTGCTGCTGCGCCTGCGTGATACCAGCGCAGAAGCGAAAAACGAGCTGGAAGAGATCCGCGAAAGCCTGAAGGTGAAACAGTCCGGCTGGGCGCTGTTTAAAGAGAACAGTAACTTCCGTCGCGCCGTATTCCTGGGCGTGTTATTGCAAGTGATGCAGCAGTTCACCGGGATGAACGTCATCATGTACTACGCGCCAAAAATCTTTGAACTGGCGGGTTACACCAACACCACCGAGCAGATGTGGGGTACCGTCATCGTGGGTCTGACCAACGTGCTGGCGACCTTTATCGCCATCGGCCTGGTTGATCGCTGGGGACGTAAGCCAACGCTGACGCTGGGCTTCCTGGTGATGGCGGCCGGTATGGGCGTCCTCGGTACAATGATGCATGTGGGTATTCACTCACCAACAGCCCAGTACTTCGCGGTAGGTATGCTGCTGATGTTTATCGTCGGGTTTGCGATGAGTGCCGGCCCGCTGATCTGGGTGCTGTGCTCCGAAATTCAGCCACTGAAAGGGCGTGATTTTGGTATCACCTGCTCAACTGCGACCAACTGGGTGGCAAACATGATTGTCGGCGCAACCTTCCTGACAATGCTCAACAGTCTGGGGAATGCCAACACATTCTGGATTTACTCCGGTCTGAACCTGTTCTTTATTGTTCTGACTATCTGGCTGGTTCCAGAAACCAAACACGTTTCGCTGGAACATATAGAACGTAACCTGATGAAAGGTCGTCCGCTGCGCGAAATCGGCGCCCACGACTAATCCCCTCACGGGGAGGCGCCCCTTGCACCTCCCCGCTTCGCGTTTTATGCTCTGCCCCTATGAAAGCACCCCGTCTCCCCATTGCCATCCAGCAAGCCGTTATGCGCAGCCTGCGGGAAAAACTCGCCCAGGCGAACCTGAAGCTCGGCCGCAATTATCCTGAACCCAAACTCGTCTACCAGCAGCGTGGAACCGCAGCGGGCACAGCGTGGCTGGAGTCTTACGAGATCCACCTTAACCCGGTGTTAATGATGGAAAACCAGCAGGCGTTTATCGAGGAAGTGGTTCCGCACGAGCTGGCCCATCTTCTGGTGTGGAAACAATTTGGCCGCGTCGCGCCCCACGGAAAAGAGTGGAAATGGATGATGGAAGCCGTGCTCGGTGTTCCGGCTCGCAGAACCCATCAGTTCGAGCTGGAATCAGTACGCCGCAATACCTTCCCTTACCGCTGCCAGTGTCAGCAGCATCAGCTCACCGTTCGCCGTCACAATCGCGTGGTGCGCGGCGAGGCAACCTACCGCTGCGTCAAATGCGGCGAGCCGCTGATCGCGGAATAATCAGCTGAACTTTCAGGAACTTTCCTGATCTGACTGATTGCATACAGGAACAACATTCGTTACGTTGCGGGCTCGTTTTGACACGGAGTGTAAGATGTCCCGTAATTTCTCTCTCGCGGTCGCTTTTCTGGCGACGGCATTCTCAGGCCATGTGCTGGCCGATGGTATCAACAGTTTCTCTCAGGCTAAAGCGGCCGGTGTAAAGGTCAACGCTGACGTGCCAGGCGATTTCTACTGCGGCTGTAAAATTAACTGGCAGGGTAAAAAAGGGATCGTTGACCTGGAGTCCTGCGGCTATAAAGTGCGTAAAAACGAGAATCGCGCCAGCCGCATCGAATGGGAACATGTGGTGCCGGCATGGCAGTTTGGCCACCAGCGTCAGTGCTGGCAGGATGGCGGACGTAAAAACTGCGCCAGCGACCCGGTTTATCGCCAGATGGAAAGCGATATGCATAACCTGCAACCCGCCGTGGGTGAAGTGAACGGCGACCGCGGCAATTTTATGTACAGCCAGTGGAACGGTGGCGAAGGCCAGTACGGACAGTGCGGTATGAAGGTTGATTTCAAAGAGAAAGTCGCCGAGCCCCCAGCCCGCGCGCGCGGCAGTATCGCCCGCACCTACTTCTATATGCGTGACCGTTACGACCTCAACCTTTCACGCCAGCAAACCCTGCTGTTCAATGCATGGGATAAGCAATACCCGGTAACGGAGTGGGAATGCCAGCGTGATGAGCGTATCGCTAAAGTCCAGGGGAATCATAACCCTTATGTCCAGCGGGCTTGCCAGGCGCAAAAGAGCTAACCTACACTAGCGGCAATTCGCTTACATCGCATGACTAATGGAATTTCTGACTATGCGCATCCCTCGCATCTACCACCCTGAACTGATTACCGCAGGCCGCGAAATCGCACTGTCTGATGAAGCCGCCAACCATGTTGGCCGCGTGCTGCGCATGGGTGCTGGCCAGGCCATACAGCTATTTGACGGCTCTAATCAGGTTTTCGACGCCGAAATCACACGCGCGGATAAGAAAAGTGTCCACGTAAATGTGCTGCGTGGCGAAGTGGATGACCGTGAATCGCCGCTGCATATTCATTTAGGCCAGGTAATGTCGCGCGGTGAAAAGATGGAATTTACCATCCAGAAATCGATTGAACTGGGTGTAAGCCTCATTACGCCACTTTTTTCTGAGCGCTGTGGCGTTAAACTGGATGCGGAACGTCTGAACAAAAAGATCCAGCAGTGGCAGAAAATCGCTATTGCGGCCTGTGAACAGAGTGGCCGCAACCGTATTCCGGAGATCCGCCCGGCGATGGATCTGGAGGACTGGTGTGCAGAAGAGGACAGTGGGCTGAAGCTCAATCTTCATCCGCGCGCCAGCGCCAGCATCAATACGCTGCCGCTGCCCGTTGAGCGCGTACGCCTGTTGATTGGCCCGGAAGGTGGCCTGTCGGCCGACGAAATTGCGATGACGGCACGTTACCAGTTTACTGATATTCTGTTGGGACCTCGCGTTCTGCGCACTGAGACAACGGCACTCACGGCCATTACCGCGCTACAGGTACGGTTTGGCGATCTGGGTTGAAGCATTAACGGAGAAGAACATGATCAAGCTCGGCATCGTGATGGACCCCATCGCAAACATCAATATCAAGAAAGATTCCAGCTTCGCAATGCTGCTGGAAGCGCAGCGTCGTGGCTATGAACTCCACTACATGGAGATGAACGATCTTTACCTGATCAACGGTGAAGCCCGCGCGCGCACCCGTATCGTTAACGTCGAGCAGAACTACGACAAATGGTATGAATTCGGCACCGAGCAGGATATTGCGCTTGCCGATCTGAACGTCATCCTGATGCGTAAAGATCCGCCGTTCGACACCGAATACATCTACTGCACCTACATTCTTGAGCGTGCCGAAGAGAAAGGCACTCTGATCGTCAACAAACCGCAGAGCCTGCGCGACTGTAACGAGAAGCTCTACACCGCCTGGTTCTCTGACCTGACGCCGGAAACCCTGGTGACCCGCAGCAAGGCGCAGCTGAAGGAATTCTGGCAGAAGCACGGCGATATCATCATGAAACCGCTGGATGGGATGGGTGGTGCGTCAATCTTCCGCGTGAAAGAAAGCGACCCGAATATTGGTGTGATTGCTGAAACACTGACTGAACTCGGCACCCGTTACTGCATGGCACAGAACTACCTTCCGGCCATTAAAGATGGGGATAAACGTGTTCTGGTCGTGGATGGCGAACCGGTTCCTTACTGCCTTGCACGTATTCCGCAGGGTGGAGAAACCCGTGGCAACCTGGCGGCAGGTGGCCGCGGCGAGCCGCGTCCGTTGACAGAAAGCGACTGGGAAATTGCCCGCCGTGTCGGCCCGACGCTTAAAGCCAAAGGTCTGATTTTTGTGGGTCTGGATATCATTGGCGACCGCCTGACCGAAGTGAACGTTACCAGCCCGACCTGCATTCGTGAAATCGAAGCGGAATTCCCGATTTCGATTACCGGAATGCTGATGGACGCGATCGAGAAACGTATCCAGAAATAACTTACTAATACTATTAGTGACAGCCCCACAGTTTGTCCGCATACTGGGTGCTGTCGCTTTTTAAACCAGGAAACAGTACCTCTGACAATGAATTTACAGCATCACTTTCTTATTGCCATGCCTGCTCTCCAGGATCCGATTTTTCGCCGCGCCGTGGTTTATATTTGCGAATACAACGAAGACGGTGCGATGGGTATCATCATCAACAAACCGCTGGAAAACCTCCAGGTTGAGGGGATTCTGGAAAAGCTGAAAATTTCGGCTGAAGCCCGCCTGCCGGAAATCCGGCTTGATAAACCGGTGATGCTGGGCGGACCGCTTGCAGAAGATCGTGGTTTTATCCTGCACACGCCGCCTGAGTTCTCTTCCAGTATTCGAATCTCTGATAATACCGTCATCACAACCTCACGCGACGTGCTCGAAACGCTGGGAACTGCAGAGCAGCCTTCTGAAGTACTGGTGGCGCTGGGCTACTCGTCATGGGAAAAAGGTCAGCTTGAGCAAGAGCTTCTCGATAACGCCTGGCTTACGGCACCTGCGGACATGAATATCCTGTTTAAAACCCCTATCGCCGATCGCTGGCGTGAGGCGGCGAAACTGATTGGCATTGATATTCTGACCATGCCTGGCGTAGCGGGGCACGCCTGATGAGCGGAACACTTCTGGCTTTCGATTTTGGTACGAAAAGCATCGGTGTCGCCGTGGGTCAGCGCATCACGGGTACTGCCCGTCCGCTAACGGCTCTGAAGGCCAACGACGGCACGCCTGACTGGAATCTGATTGAGCGTCTGCTCAAAGAGTGGCAGCCGGATGATGTTATCGTTGGACTACCGCTGAATATGGATGGTACAGAGCAGCCACTGACCGCCAGAGCGCGGAAGTTTGCCAATAAAATCCATGGCCGCTTTGGCGTCTCCGTGAAGCTTCACGACGAGCGTCTTAGCACTGTCGAAGCGCGTGCGGGTCTGTTTGAGCACGGGGGTTTCCGGGCGCTCAACAAAGGCAGCGTAGACTCTGCTTCTGCCGTCATCATTCTCGAAAGCTATTTCGAACAGGGCTACTGAGCACAGGGAGCCTGAAGTCGCCCCTGTGCCCGCCTCTCTGCCAGGCTCTGGTCAAAGTTCTGCATCCCCATTTGTTGACCGGTTTGAATGATGCCGGGCAGTTGCCATGTTTTTCCTTCACGAATGAGATTCGCCGCGGCAGCGGTATTCACCAGTAGCTCATACAGCGCCACGCGACCGCCCTGTAGATCGGGGAGTAGCTTTTGCGCCAGCACCGCCCGCAGGCTGCTGGCCAGTTGATTACGCACCGGATCTTTTTCCTGAGCCGGGAACGTATCGACCAGCCGTTCAATCGCCTGGGATGCACCGCGCGTATGCAATGTTGCCAGCACCAGATGCCCGGTTTCAGCCGCCGTCAGCGCCAGGCGGATCGTTTCGCTGTCGCGCAGTTCCCCCAGCAGAATAATGTCAGGATCCTCGCGTAACGCGCTACGTAGCGCCTCGGCGAATGACGGACTGTGCTGGCCAATTTCTCGTTGCTGTATCAGGCAGCGTTCACTCTGGTACATAAACTCCACCGGATCTTCGAGCGTCAGGATATGGCCGTCAGTATTGCGGTTGAGAAAATCGACCATCGCCGCCAGCGTGGTGGATTTGCCGCTGCCGGTTGCCCCCGTGACCAGAATCAATCCGTTGTCGTTCGTTAGCAGTTCCGGCACAGCCCGTGGTACCCCCAGCGAAGAGAGTTGCGGACAGCTTCGCGGCAACAACCGTAGCGTCACAGAGACCCCCTTCATCTGTTTAAAGGCACTGCCGCGCAAACGCTGGCCTCCGGCAATGGTTACGGCAAAATCCACCTGCCCGTTTGCCCACCAGGCTCCTTGCTGCTCATCGTTGAGCCACGCTTTTAGCAATGACTCGACATCAGGGGGCGGAAACGGTGCCGGTTCAAGACGGCCTAATCTGCGCCATCGGGGTGGTGAATCACTGCACAGGTGTAGATCGGAGACGTTATGCTTTACACTAAGGGCCACAATTTCTTCCACATCCATAGACTACTCCTCGGAAAATGAACGACATTGCGCATAACCTGGCACAGGTCCGGGACAAAATCTCAGCTGCAGCAACACGTTGCGGCCGTGCTTCAGAAGAAATTACGTTACTTGCAGTCAGCAAAACTAAGCCTGCGAGCGCCATCGCAGAAGCAATTGATGCTGGCCAGCGGGCGTTTGGCGAAAACTATGTGCAGGAAGGCGTGGATAAAATTCGCGACTTCCAGGAACAGGGGGTTACGGATCTGCAATGGCACTTTATTGGGCCACTGCAGTCAAACAAAAGCCGACTGGTCGCGGAACACTTCGACTGGTGTCATACCATAGACCGTCTGCGCATCGCTACCCGCCTGAACGAGCAGCGTCCGGCTGAAATGCCCGCTCTTAATGTGCTGATTCAGGTCAACATCAGTGACGAAAACAGCAAGTCCGGCATTACTCTGGACGAACTGGATGCGCTGGCGGCTGAAGTCGCCGCATTGCCGCGTTTAACCCTGCGTGGGCTGATGGCAATACCGGCGCCTGAGTCAAGTTATGAAAGGCAGTTTGCCGTGGCACAGCAAATGGCTGTAGCATTTGAGTCGCTTAAATCGCGCTATCAAACGGTAGACACGCTTTCTCTGGGCATGTCGGATGATATGGAAGCCGCCATCGCGGCAGGCAGCACTATGGTGCGCATCGGTACGGCAATTTTCGGTGCGCGCGACTACTCAAAATAATAAGGAAACCTGAGGAACGCCATGAAGACGTTGACTTTCCTGCTCTCAACGGTCATTGAGCTGTATACGATGGCGCTTTTGCTGCGCGTCTGGATGCAGTGGGCCCGTGTTGATTTTTACAACCCATTCTCGCAGTTTGTCGTGAAAATCACGCAGCCTGTTGTCGGACCGCTGCGTCGTATTATCCCGGCAATGGGTCCCATCGACAGCGCTTCTGTGCTGGTGGCGTTTATTCTGAGCATTATCAAAGCGATTGTGCTGTTTATGGTCATCACCTTCCAGCCGATTATCTGGATTGCAGCGGTATTGATTCTGATTAAAACCGTCGGTCTGCTGATCTTCTGGGTGCTGCTGGTCATGGCAATCATGAGCTGGGTGAGCCAGGGTCGTAGCCCGGTGGAGTACGCGCTGATGCAACTGGCAGAACCTCTGCTGCGCCCGATCCGTAACCTGCTTCCGTCTATGGGCGGCATCGATTTTTCCCCAATGATCCTGGTTCTGCTGCTCTACGTGATCAACATGGGCATCGCAGAGCTGTTACAGTCCACGGGCGATATGCTGCTGCCGGGGCTGTGGATGGCGCTATGAGCGCAGTAAGCACCTGCGCTGACGGGCTGGTTTTGCGGCTGTATATTCAGCCGAAAGCCAGCCGCGACAGTATTGTTGGACTGCATGGCGACGAGTTAAAAGTCGCCATCACTGCCCCACCCGTTGACGGCCAGGCGAACGCGCATTTGACCAAATATCTGGCAAAACAGTTTCGCGTGGCGAAAAGCCAGGTCATCATCGAAAAAGGCGAACTTGGGCGGCATAAACAGGTAAAAATCCTCAACCCGCAATCTATCCCGACGGAAGTCGCGGCTCTGACAGAACAGGACTAAACCATGCAGAAAGTTGTTCTCGCGACCGGTAATGCCGGTAAAGTACGCGAGCTGGCCTCGCTATTAAATGATTTTGGGCTGGATGTGGTTGCCCAGACCGAACTCGGTGTTGATTCCGCCGAAGAGACAGGCCTGACGTTTATCGAAAACGCGATCCTGAAAGCGCGCCATGCCTCGCAGATAACGGGCCTGCCCGCAATTGCCGATGATTCCGGTCTTGCCGTGGATTTTCTCGGTGGCGCGCCGGGGATCTACTCCGCGCGCTATTCTGGCGTAGATGCAACCGACCAGCAGAATCTGGAAAAGCTGCTTGTTGCACTGAAAGATGTGCCTGCCGAACAGCGTACCGCGCAGTTCCACTGTGTGCTGGTGTATATGCGTCATGCGGAAGACCCAACCCCCATCGTCTGCCACGGTAGCTGGCCGGGTGTGATTACCCGTGAAGCAGCAGGCAATGGCGGCTTTGGTTATGACCCGATTTTCTTTGTCCCGTCTGAGGGTAAAACCGCGGCGGAACTGACCCGTGAAGAGAAAAGCGCGATATCCCACCGTGGACGCGCACTGAAACTGTTACTGGAAGCGTTACGTAATGGCTAATTTGCCACCTCTGAGTCTTTATATTCACATCCCGTGGTGCGTGCAGAAATGTCCGTACTGCGATTTCAACTCGCACGCGCTGAAAGGTGAAGTGCCGCACGATGACTACGTTGCACATCTGCTGGCCGACCTGGATACCGATGTACCTTACGCACAGGGACGTGAAGTTAAGACCATTTTTATTGGTGGCGGTACACCGAGCCTGCTGTCAGGTCCGGCGATGCAAACGCTGCTGGACGGCGTGCGTGCTCGCCTGAACCTGGCAGCTGATGCTGAAATCACGATGGAAGCCAACCCCGGCACTGTTGAGGCTGACCGTTTTGTCGATTATCAACGTGCGGGCGTTAACCGTATCTCCATCGGCGTGCAGAGCTTTAGCGAACCGAAGTTAAAACGTCTGGGGCGCATTCACGGCCCGGAAGAGGCGAAGCGTGCGGCAAAGCTGGCGACAGGCCTGGGCCTGCGCAGCTTTAACCTTGATTTGATGCACGGCCTGCCGGACCAGTCGCTGGACGAGGCGCTGGACGATTTACGCCAGGCGATTGAGCTGAACCCACCGCACCTGTCGTGGTACCAGCTCACCATTGAGCCGAACACGCTGTTTGGTTCCCGCCCGCCGGTACTGCCGGATGACGACGCGCTGTGGGATATCTTCGAGCAGGGCCATCAGCTTCTGACCGCTGCGGGCTACCAGCAGTATGAAACGTCCGCGTACGCGAAGCCGGGCTACCAGTGTCAGCACAACCTGAACTACTGGCGTTTCGGTGATTACCTGGGGATTGGCTGCGGCGCTCACGGTAAAGTGACGTTCCCGGACGGGCGTATTCTGCGCACGGCCAAGACTCGCCACCCGCGTGGGTATATGGAAGGCCGCTACCTGGAGCGTCAGCATGACGTCGAGGCGGCGGATAAGCCGTTTGAGTTCTTTATGAACCGCTTCCGTCTGCTGGAAGCCGCGCCACGTAAAGAGTTCGAACTCTACACCGGCCTGCCGGAAGCGGTGATTCGTCCGCAGATTGACGAAGCGCTGGCGCAGGGGTATCTGACCGAGTGTGATGAATACTGGCAAATCACTGAGCACGGCAAACTGTTCTTAAACTCTCTTCTTGAGCTGTTCCTCGCTGAAGATCCCTGAAGGCTGATTCAGGATTTTGCATCCCGTTCTGCCAGCTGAGGGAAAGGCTGGCAGAGTGTGGGGGTGGAAAAATCAAAACAACTGCGTAAACAAATGACGCCCGAAGAATTACGCCTCTGGTATTTGCTTCGAGGTCGTCGTTTCTTTGGATATAAGTTTCGCCGCCAGATGCCGATTGGCGCGTATATCGTGGATTTTGCCTGTTTTAAGGCAAAGCTGATTATCGAGCTGGACGGTGGACAGCATCAGAACCAAGAGGCCTACGATCAGCGACGGACTGCGTATTTGAAAACTAACGGATGGGAGGTTGCGCGGTTCTGGAATAATGAATTTCGCGTTAACGAAGAAGAAGTGTTAAATATCATTCTTCAACGACTGCAATGCCTGATGCCCTCACCCTAACCCTCTCCCACAGGGAGAGGGAACTCTTACTCCCTCTCCCTGTGGGAGAGGGCCGGGGTGAGGGGCCCAGCGCGCAGAGATCCTACTTCAACGTCCCCACCAGCGCCTTCCGACTATCTTCCAGCGACACCACGCGTTTACACACGTCTTTGCCGAACTGCTGGAAATCATCTTCCTGGTTCTTCCACTCGTTCTGAATTGAGGTCTGCAGGCCGCCCAGACTGCCCAGCACGCCCTGAAGCGGGTTACCGCCGCCCTTCAGCACCGCTTTAGCACCCATCTCGTTGATACTGTCCTGCAGAATGCCGCCCATCGCCTGGTTCACCAGTTGCTGCCCGTCAGCACGGACCTGATCAATCGCTTTGTAGTGGAACGTCAGGCCATCGGTGCGATGCTCAATAATACGGTTCATTTGCTCTTTCAGCTGTTTATCGAGCTTTGTCAGGCGGGAGCGCATATTACTGCTCTCACCCACTTCTTTGGTAATGATCTTGTCCAGCGCAACGCGACTTTTCTCAACGCGTGTCAGAGCGCCCTGGTCAATCCACGGAAGCGCGGTACGCAAATCGGACTGGTAGTCTTTCGCCTGCTCACGCTGCGCGGCAGTCAGGTTGTACACCTTGCCATTAAACGTCACGTTACCATCCGGCGTAATCACCAGATCGCCATTTTCGCCTTTGACCTGAACGGTTTGCGGGCTTAACACCACGTCATCACGCGGGGTGACGCTACATTTGTAATCCGCATGGGCGGTGAATCCGGTTGCCATCAAAGCAACAGCCAGCAACGTTTTGCGCATCTTAAACACTCCCTCAGACAAAATGGGCCAGCTAATGCTGGCCCTTGACTTCTTAATTAGTCCCACCAAACGTCGAAAAGTTCGCTGACGCGGACATCTTCCAGTTTGTGGTCCTCAAGCCATTTGCGTACCAGAGCCTGATGTTCTTCGGTGCATTTACCCACTTCCTGGGTGCAGATCAGACCTTCCCATGCCAGGTAGCCGCTACCGTCGAAGGCCAGTTTGTTAGGTTCGATCACGTCATTGATGAACGCATCTACGTCCTGATCGATCTGTTCTACACTGGTGCCTTCCGGGAAACGCCACGCAACGGAGAAACCCACTTCCTGGAATTCTTCGATGTGCATTTTTTTACGCAGACGACGGCTACGATTCTTTGCCATTATTTCACCCTCTCGAACATTAAGTCCCATACACCGTGGCCAAGACGATGGCCACGCTGTTCAAATTTCGTTACCGGACGCGAATCCGGACGCGGTACATAGTCATTGCTTTCAGACTGGTTTTTATACCCGTCCAGCGAAGACATTACTTCCAGCATATGTTCCGCATAAGGTTCCCAGTCGGTCGCCATGTGGAAGACACCGCCCAGTTTTAACTTACTTTTCAGCAGCTCTGCAAACGGAGCCTGAACGATACGGCGTTTATTATGACGTGCTTTGTGCCATGGGTCAGGGAAAAAGAGCTGAACCATGTTCAAAGAATTGTCAGGAATCATTTTGTGCAGCACTTCCACCGCGTCGTGACACATCACGCGCAGGTTCTCAACGCCCTCTTCATGAGCCGTTGCCAGGCATGCACCTACGCCAGGCGAGTGTACTTCAATGCCGAGGAAGTTCTGCTCAGGGCGGGCTTTGGCCATGGCCACCAGCGAGGTCCCCATACCAAAACCAATCTCAAGCGTCACAGGCGCTTCGCGGCCAAACAGCTCGGCAAAATCGACAGGCTGTTCTGTGAACTCAACGCCCATCACCGGCCAGTAGTTGTCCAGCGCATGTTGCTGCCCTTTAGTCAGGCGACCCTGACGGCGGACAAAGCTGCGAATACGGCGCAGCGGGCGACCGTTTTCATCAAATTCCGGTGAAATGACGTCGTTTTTCATAAAAGAGTTGTCTGCTTGTGAGAATGTTCGGGAAACGGGCATTATCCAAAGTTAAGGCTTCTATGCAAGCATGGGAAAGATCCGGTTTACAGCAGATTGACGCTGTGCTGCAATCTGCGTCCCTGATTATGCGAATCGATGACCATGCAAGCCTCTCAATTTTCAGCCCAGGTGCTGGACTGGTACGACAAATACGGGCGTAAAACCCTGCCCTGGCAAATTGAAAAAACGCCTTACAAAGTATGGCTCTCCGAGGTGATGTTGCAACAAACGCAGGTCGCCACGGTGATTCCTTATTTTGAGCGTTTTATGGCGCGTTTCCCGACAGTGACCGATCTGGCCAATGCGCCGCTGGACGAAGTGCTACACCTGTGGACGGGGCTTGGCTATTACGCCCGCGCACGCAACCTTCACAAGGCCGCACAGCAGGTCGCGACGCGCCACAACGGACAATTCCCGGAAACCTTCGACGAGGTGGCAGATTTGCCTGGCGTCGGACGTTCAACCGCAGGTGCCATTCTCTCGTTGTCACTCGGCAAACATTTCCCGATCCTCGACGGCAACGTAAAACGCGTACTGGCACGCTGCTATGCCGTCGATGGCTGGCCAGGGAAGAAAGACGTTGAAAAACGGCTCTGGGAGATCAGTGAAGACGTGACCCCAGCCAAAGGCGTTGAGCGTTTTAACCAGGCGATGATGGATCTCGGCGCAATGGTCTGCACGCGCTCGAAACCGAAATGCGAACTCTGCCCGGTCAATAATCTCTGCGTGGCGTATGCCAACCATTCATGGGCGCAGTATCCGGGCAAGAAACCTAAGCAGACGCTGCCGGAGCGCACGGGCTATATGTTGTTGATGCAACACGGCGACGAAGTCTTCCTCGCCCAGCGTCCACCGAGCGGTTTGTGGGGTGGTCTGTACTGTTTCCCACAGTTTGAAGATGAAGATTTGCTGCGCGAATGGCTTAAAAAGCGCGGGATTGCTGCCGATAATCTGACGCAACTGACCGCGTTTCGCCACACCTTTAGCCATTTCCATCTGGATATTGTTCCGATGTGGCTTCCCGTGTCCTCATTCACCTCATGCATGGATGAAGGCACTGCTCTCTGGTATAACTTAGCGCAACCGCCATCAGTCGGGCTGGCGGCTCCCGTGGAGCGCCTGTTACAGCAATTACGTGCCGGTGCAATGGTTTAGCATCGGCTAAAAAAGAGGAATGAGTATGGCCAGAACGATTTTTTGTACTTTCCTGCAGCGTGACGCTGAAGGCCAGGACTTCCAGCTTTATCCGGGCGATCTGGGTAAGCGCATTTATAACGAAATCTCCAAAGAAGCCTGGGGACAGTGGCAGAAAAAACAGACCATGCTGATCAACGAGAAAAAACTCAGCATGATGAACCCGGAACACCGCAAGCTGCTGGAGCAGGAGATGGTGAGCTTCCTGTTTGAAGGCAAAGACGTACACATCGAAGGCTATACGCCGCCGGAAAAATAACAGCGCGCGGGGATGCCCCCGCCGTTAAAGCAAACACAACACGCACTCCCGGAATGATGAAAAAACTTTTAGCGCTAGCCCTTGTTGCGCCGTTGCTTGTCTCGTGTTCGTCAAAAAAAGGCGAAGAATACAACGAAGCCTGGATCAAGGACACCAACGGTTTTGACATTTTGATGGGGCAGTTTGCCCACAACATCGAGAATATATGGGGATTTAACGAAGTTCTTATTGCCGGACCTAAGGACTACGTTAAGTACACCGACGCTTATCTGACCCGTAGCCACATCAACTTTGATGAAGGTACGATCACGATAGAGACCATCGCAGGTACGGATCCGGCGGCACGGTTAAGGCAGGCAATTATCAAAACCCTGCTGATGGGTGACGATCCAGGCTCTATCGATCTCTACTCCGATGCCGACGATATTACGATCTCGAAAGAGCCGTTCCTGTACGGTCAGGTGGTCGATCAGACCGGACAGCCAATCCGCTGGGAAGGTCGCGCCACAAAATTTGCTGACTATCTGCTGCAGACCCGTCTGAAAAGCCGCTCAAACGGCCTGAAGATTATCTACAGCATCACCATCAACCTCGTCCCGAACCACCTCGACAAGCGTGCGCATAAGTACCTGGGAATGGTGCGTCAGGCCTCACGTAAATATGGTGTGGATGAGTCGCTGATCCTGGCGATCATGCAAACGGAATCTTCTTTTAACCCATACGCGGTAAGTCGTTCCGATGCTCTGGGGCTGATGCAGGTTGTGCAACACAGCGCCGGTAAAGATGTCTTCCGTGCTCAGGGGAAATCCGGCACACCAAGCCGCGGTTATCTGTTCGACCCACAGAGCAACATTGATACCGGTACGGCTTACCTGGCCATGCTCAACAATGTGTACCTGGGCGGAATTGATAACCCGACGTCACGTCGTTATGCGGTGATTACTGCGTATAACGGTGGTGCGGGCAGCGTGTTGCGCGTGTTCTCGAATGACAAGGTTCAAGCCGCAAACATCATCAACAGCATGGCGCCGGGGGATGTCTACTCAACCCTCACCACTCGCCACCCGTCTGCGGAATCCCGCCGCTATCTGTATAAGGTGAATACGGCACAGAAAAACTACCGCCGCCGTTGATCAACACACCTTCTCCTAAACGGAGAAGGTGTTCTGTTTCCCCCACCCATACGAAAATGTTATTTGCATCACAATCCAAACTGCAAATTAATGTGGATTGCATTTTTTTGCGGGAGGTAACAAAACATATCGTTGCCAACTGATAGAATTGCATCAAATAACAACCCTGAATGTTCCCAAAACAACATATCTCCCGCTCACTTGTGAGGAAAGTAACATGAACCTTAAGCTGCAGCTTAAAATATTGTCGTTTCTGCAGTTCTGCCTGTGGGGTAGCTGGCTGACTACGCTCGGCTCCTATATGTTTGTGACGCTCAAGTTCGATGGCGCGTCAATCGGTGCCGTATACAGCTCGCTCGGTATTGCGGCTGTTTTCATGCCAACGCTGCTGGGTATCGTGGCGGATAAGTGGTTAAGTGCGAAATGGCTGTACATGCTTTGCCATCTGGTAGGCGCGGGGACGCTGTTTATGGCAGCCCAGGTAACCACGCCGGGGGCGATGTTCATGGTGATCCTGCTTAACTCGCTGGCCTACATGCCAACGCTTGGGCTGATCAACACCATCTCCTACTACCGCCTGAAATCCAATGATATGGATATCGTGACCGATTTCCCGCCAATCCGTATCTGGGGCACCATCGGCTTTATTATGGCGATGTGGGGCGTGAGCTTCGCAGGCTTCGAACTGAGCCATATGCAGCTCTATATCGGTGCAGCGCTCTCCGTGGTGCTGGCGATCTTCACCCTGACGCTGCCGCATATTCCGGTCTCAAACCAGCAGAAAAACCAGAGCTGGAGTACCATGCTCGGCCTGGACGCGTTCGCGCTGTTCAAAAACAAACGCATGGCGATCTTCTTTATCTTCTCCATGCTGCTGGGAGCTGAGCTGCAGATCACCAACATGTTTGGCAACACCTTCCTGCACAGCTTCGATAACAACCCGCTGTTCTCTGGCAGCTTTATCGTTGAACATGCGTCAGTGATGATGTCCATCTCTCAGATCTCTGAGACGCTGTTCATCCTGACCATCCCGTTCTTCCTGAGCCGCTACGGCATCAAGAACGTGATGCTTATCAGTATCGCGGCGTGGATGTTGCGCTTCGGTCTGTTCGCCTATGGCGACCCAAGCCCGTTCGGTACCGTGCTGCTGGTTCTGTCGATGATTGTTTACGGCTGTGCCTTCGACTTCTTCAACATCTCCGGTTCGGTGTTTGTGGAAAAAGAGGTGAAGCCCGAAATCCGCGCCAGTGCGCAGGGCATGTTCCTGATGATGACCAACGGCTTCGGCTGTATTCTGGGCGGTGTGGTGAGCGGTAAAGTGGTTGAGATGTATACCACTAACGGCATCACCAACTGGCAGCCAGTGTGGCTCATCTTCGCAGCATATTCGCTGGTGCTGTTCTTCGCGTTTATCGCGCTGTTCAAGTACAAGCACGTCCGCGAAGCGCACGGCGCGCAGCCTATCGCGCATTAATCGTTATCCCCTCTCCTTTCAGGAGAGGGGTAATTTTGACAACACCCAACCCACCGACAACAAATCCGCGCTACCGCCAGGACTCAGATTGCGTTCAATCAATGCCTTATCCATTCTAAGCAACGCCTCACGATCCCAGCCGTTCACCAGTAATTCGTGCGCATATCCCTGCGCATAGCGCAGCCCCTCAATGCCACCGCGTGACACCAGATTACTGTCCTGATTGACTGCCATCAGGCGTAACAGCAGGCCGTGAAGTGAATGCCCGTTCCATTGCGCCAGCGCCTTACGCACCGTAGCAAAGCCGCTTTCTGCCTCACCGCGCGCGCCGGTTAAACCGTACTGCTGAAACTGACGCTCTCCCGCCGTCGCCTGTCCGCTGCGGGCGACCAGCTCCCGCGACACCATCCCACTGCAGATGTTACTTACCTCACAGCAGAGGCTTTCTGGGGAGACATTTTTCACACGTCCGGCGGCATAGCACAGTAAACCCAGGGCAAAAATTCCGCCTTTGTGCGTGTTCACTCCGTTCGTCGCGGCATACATCGCCTGTTCGCAGGCCATTCCCATAGGGCGAATAATCCGTAGCTGTTCATCTGCGGGCCTATCTGCATGCGCGTTGCCGAGTTCAGCAAAGCGCGAAAACCACGGCGTAATCGCCGCAATACTGCGGACAAACAGCGCGTGGTCCATATCGCGATGGGAACCGTTATTGAGTTTGTCCACCAGCCCCGGCTTGGGCGTCAGTTCCAGCTCCTGCCACAACGCCGCTTCGGCAAGCGCAGGCACGTCAGCCCGGCGCGGTTTAGTCGCGAGCAAACCAGTCATCGATCATCTTCTCCACGCGAGAAACCACCTGTTCAACGGGATGGTTACGCGAACGGGAACAGGCGTGGGCCGGTTCATCGCAAATCAGACAGCGCCTGAGATTGGTTCCCAGCGACTGGCGCCCAACATGGCCGTGCTGAGGGCAGATCACGTCCAGATCCCACAGCCTGCCGAGCGGGTGCGTTTGCTCCAGCTCCGCACAGTGCGCTTTGATTTCCACCGCCGGATGGGCCACACACCAAAGCGCTTCGGGCCCGGTTGGCAACCACAGCACCTGGCGGTCGAGCACCTGCCAGTGGTTTTCCCACAGCAGTTGATCGCACATCTGTAATGCCACGCCCATGGTATTGCGATAGCGCAGGCTGTCTTTGATTTCTCCTGGCGTAACCAACGTGAGGGAAATCACCGGTTGTTGATAGTGCGTAAGCCAGTCAGCCTGACGCGCTGCGCGGCACTCTTTCGCCGCCAGCAGTTCGTCCAGGCTGACACCCGCCCGCACGGGTGTCGCTAAAGTCATAACTACTCCTTCACCTGTCGAACGGTGTCGATCACGCTGCCATCACGGTAGCGGATCACCCCGACGATCTTGTCGGTAAATTCAATCGGTTTGGGCACGCCCGTCAGGGAAATCGCCCGTTCGTAAAGCGCGTTGATATCCACAACCTTCAGCCCGGCGTCCAGCAGCCGCTCGCGGATCTCCGGGCGCGCCGGGTTGACCGCAATGCCGTGATCGGTAACCAGCACGTCGATGCTTTCGCCCGGCGTGAGGCGCGTGGTGACTCGCTTCACGACCGTCGGAATGCGGCTGCGCAGCAGTGGCGCGACCACAATGGTCAGGTTCGCTGCGGCGGCCACGTCGCAGTGCCCGCCGGAGGCGCCGCGCATCACGCCGTCGGAACCGGTGATAACGTTGACGTTGAAATCAACGTCGATCTCCAGCGCACTGAGGATCACCACGTCGAGCTGGTCGCAGCTTGCCGCCTTACTGCCCGGGTTGGCATAAACGTTGGTGGAGATCTCCACGTGGTTCGGGTTGCGCGCCAGCGATGCTGCTGCCTGGCCGTCAAAGCACTGGGTGTCCAGCAGCTTTTCGATCAGCCCTTTTTCGTGCAGATCCACCAGGCTACCGGTGATGCCGCCGAGCGCAAAACGTGCCTTCACGCCGCTGCGCTCCATCTTCTCTTCCATAAAGCGCGTACAGGCGGTGGCCGCCGCGCCGGAGCCGGTCTGCATCGAGAAGCCTGGTTTGAAGTAGCCGGAGTGCTCAATCACATCGGCCGCATAACGGGCAATCATCAGCTCGCGCGGATTGCTGGTGACGCGCGCCGCGCCGACGCTAATTTTCGCCGGATCGCCCACGCTCTCGACCTGCACAATGTAGTCCACCTGGTCCTGCACCAGACTGGCGGGCATATTGGGGAACGGCACTAGCTCTTCGGTCAGCAGTACTACCTTGCTGGCAAAGTGCGCGTCCACCATGGCGTAGCCAAGCGAGCCGCAGCTCGATTTGCCGTGCGTGCCGTTGGCATTGCCGAACTCATCGCTGCATGGCACGCCAAGAAACGCCACGTCGATGTTCAGCTCGCCGTCCTGCAACAGCTTCACGCGCCCACCGTGGGAGTGAATTTGCACCGGCTCGTCCATCAGGCCGTGAGAGATGGCATCCGCCAGCTTGCCGCGCATTCCGGAAGTATAAATTCGGGTGATCACGCCGCGTTCAATATGTTCAATCAACGCATCGTTGCAGGTCATCAGTGAGCTGGAGGCCAGGGTCAGGTTTTTGAAACCCATCTTCGCCAACAGTGCCACGACGTTATTGATCACCCGGTCGCCTTCGCGAAACGCATGGTGAAACGAAATGGTCATCCCGTCCTGCAAGCCGCTACGTAACACGGCCTCTTCAACAGAAGCACACAGTTTACGGGTATGTTTTTCTTCTGGATTGTTCAGCCACGGCGTCGCGCTGTGGGCGGTATCAAAGGGTTTTAAGTCCCGCAGATGGGGAAAATTCACATGGAGCAGTTCTGTCTGATTCATTATCTCATCCTTAACGACGCACGCCGGAAGCCGCCGCGCGTTCCAGCACCACCTGCGCGTGGTTAATAATCGGTGCATCCACCATTTTGCCATTGAGCGACACCACGCCCAGCCCGTTGCGCTCGCCCTCTTCTGCCGCTTCAATCACCCTTTTGGCGTGATCCACCTCTTCCTGCGTCGGGGCGTAGGCGTTATGCAACAGGTCGATCTGGCGCGGGTTAATCAGCGATTTGCCGTTAAAGCCCATCTTGCGGATCAGATCGACCTCGCGCAGGAACCCGGCCTCGTCGTTAACGTCTGACCACACCACGTCGAAGGCGTCGATGCCTGCCGCACGAGCGGCGTGCAGCACGGCACAGCGGGCGTAGAACAGCTCGGTGCCGTCGCCGCGCTCGGTCTGCATATCCATCACGTAGTCAAAGGCGGCCAGCGCGATACCGATCAAGCGCGGAGAGCTGCGGGCAATTGCCACGGCGTTAATCACACCAATGGCTGACTCTATGGCCGCCATCACACGGGTAGAACCGACCTCGCGCCCGCATTCTTGCTCAATGCGCTCCAGGTGGCCTTCCAGTTCGTAGATGTCATCCGGAGTATCGGTTTTCGGCAGACGGATCACGTCCACGCCAGCCCGCACGGCGGCTTCCAGATCCAGCAAGCCAAACGGCGTGCTCAGCGGGTTAATGCGCACCACGGTTTCGATATCCTGGTACATCGGGTGCTGCAACGCGTGGAACACCAGCATGCGGGCGGTGTCTTTCTCGCGCAGAGCGACGGCGTCTTCAAGGTCAAACATGATGGAGTCAGGACGGTAGATAAACGCGGTTGAGAGCATGGCGGCGTTAGCACCAGGCAGGAACAGCATGCTGCGACGGAGTTTGCTCATTTCAGCGCCCCCCAGTTGATAGCCTGTTCATCCGCAGCACGCAGGAGTGCGCTCTGCAGGCGGGCGCGGATCACGCAGTCCAGCGCCCCTTTATCTTCAATAATGATTAATCCCTGGTGCACGTTCATAGCGCGCAATGTGTCGTTGACCACCTGGCGGATCTGCTCGCCAAACTGCTTAATAACTTCACTGTGGATGACAACCTCCAGCTCGCCGTGAGCGGGAGCGATTTTCACCATCAGGTCGCTGGACTCCTGCGTTCCGGCCAGCGCCTCCCTAACAATTTTCATGATAAATTCCTGGTAATTAAGCGACTTCCGCACTCGCACGGTAATGCGTTTCGAGATGCGCGAAGGTGGAGTCCGGGACAATCTCCCGGATCCGGGAAAACTGCTGTGTCTTGAGTAAGCGGCGTACTTCTGACGCCGAAATAGCGTTACCGGTGGCCTTGATGCGCGGCATCTCCACCACCTCGATATGCGTGGCCAGCAGGTCGTGCAGCGTCTGGTTGTACTGACGGGTGATATCGCAAAATGGCTCCGAGCCAATAAAGCGATGGGTAATCCCCAGCGCCGGGGCGATGAAGTCCCGGAAGATCAGCACGTCGATTTCGCTCCACGCCTGCTGCACTTTGCCGGTCTCCTTCAGGAAATAGGCCGGAAATGTGGCGCGGGAGATGATGTACTGCGAGCCTTCATGCACCACCACGTTCGGCAGATGCGCCACGCCCGCCCGCACCATCTCGATGCGTGCGCTGAAGGGGAAGAACGAGGCGTCTTCGCGCACCACGAACAGATGCAGGGCGTCACACTGCGCTGCCGCCTGCTCCACCAGATGACGATGGCCGAGAGTGAACGGATTGGCGTTCATCACTATCGCGCCAATCTTCTCCCCGCACTTGCGCTTCGCGCGCAGAGATCGGCAGTAGCGCTCAATCCCCTGCGGGGTGTTCTCCATCAGTACGGCGTTGTTGCCGCTCTGCGCAATCGGCCAGAAGCCGCTGCGGGCAAAGCGCTCCCTGTTGCACGGGCGGGTGCAGAGGAAGAGGTGAAAATGGCCGCGCTCCAGCGCCGCATTTTGCACCTCTGCCAGCAGGCGCGCGCTGAGGTTCTCCCCACGAAGCTGCTCGTTTACGGCCACACACTTGATGACGTTTGCGGCGAGTCCGACACAACCCACTAACTGCGTGCCGGACCAGGCTTCGACAAACAGCTCAATGTCGTTGTCCAGGCCAAGGCCGCTGTCTGCCAGCAGGTAACGGATCTGGCTTAAGCGTTCCGGGTGTTTCGCCACGAGGGTGTGGCGAAAATCAATGGGTTGCGATTGCATACTGCCGCCTTACTTAGTGTGCTACCGCAAGCCCGGTGGCTGGCGCTTCCATGATCACATTGCTCAGATGACCGATATGCTCGATCTCCACCTCAATGCGATCGCCCTCTTTCATAAACAGCGGCGGGTTGCGTTTTTTACCCACACCGCCAGGGGAGCCGGTGATGATCACATCGCCTGGGCTGAGGCGGGTAAAGGTGCTGATGTACTCGATCAGCTCCGCGACCTTGTGGATCATGCTGCTGGTATTGTCCTCCTGCACCATACGGCCGTTCAGCCAGGTGCGGATCGCCAGCTGATGCGGGTCCGGGATCTCATCGGCCGTCGCCATCCATGGGCCAAACGCTCCGGTCTGACGCCAGTTTTTCCCGGCGGTGAACCAGGTGTGCTGCCAGTCGCGGGCGGAACCGTCCATGTAGCAGCTGTAACCTGCAACGTGGCGCAGCGCGTCGTCACGGCTGATGTTCTCCCCGCCTTTGCCGATGATCACCGCCAGCTCGCCTTCATAGTCAAATTCGCTGGAATGGCGCGGTTTCAGTACCGGCTCGTTGTGGCCGGTCTGGGAATCCGGGAAGCGTACAAACAGCGTCGGGGCCGGGTTATGCTGGTCAAACTCCTTGCGCTTATCGGCGTAGTTCATGCCCACGCAGAGGATTTTTTCCGGTTGCTCAATTACCGGTAAGAAGGTGATGGCATTCAGAGGTACATCCACGGCATCGTTCAGATAACGGGTGGCCTGCGCCAGCCCGTTGCCCTGCAACAGCGCTTTAAGGTCGCTGTAGCGGTCGCCCAGACGGCGACCTAAATCAATTACACCTTCGGCCTGCACGATGCCGTAGCTGCGTTTTCCCTGGAATAAAAAGCTTGCGAGTTTCATTGTTCTTTCCTGAAAACTTAAACGAGGAAGTTGCCCAGAATCAGCAGTGAGATAGAGACGTTAATCGCGCCGCCGATACGGGTTGCAATCTGGGCGAATGGCATCAGGCTCATACGGTTGCCTGCGGTCAGGATCGCCACGTCGCCGGTACCGCCCTGGCCGCTCTGGCAGCAGGAGACGATGGCGACATCAATCGGATGCATACCAATCTTTTTACCGACGAAGAAACCGGTCGCCACCAGTGCAGAAACAGTGCTGACGATGACTAACAGGTTGCTCACTGTGAACGCGGCCACCAGCTCATGCCACGGGGTGATCGCCACGCCAACGGCGAAGAGAATCGGGTAAGTCACTGAGGTCTGGAAGAATTTGTAGACCACCTGAGAACCTTCCAGCAGACGCGGGGAAGCACCGTTGCACAGCTTCACCAGTACCGCCATAAACAGCATGCCAACCGGTGCGGGCAGACCAATCAGTTTGTGACCGAGCATCCCCAGCATGTAGAGCAGTACCGCCAGCAGCGCGCCAGAAGCAATCGTGGTGACATCCGCTTTACCGGAGAAGGCAGGTTGAGAGACGGAGGTATCCGCATTGGCGCGGTTTGGCATCAGTTGGCCTTCACCGGTCAGGTGTGGGTAGCGTTTACCCAGTTGGTTAAGGCAGCCGGAGATAATGATCGCCGTCAGACCACCGAGCATCACCATCGGCAACACGCGACCGAGCGCCACGCCCTGGTCCATATGCAACAGGGTGGCATAACCGATAGAGAGCGGGATCGCCCCTTCCCCAACGCCGCCCGCCATAATCGGTAGAATGATAAAGAAGAAGATCTGGAATGGCTCAAGACCCAGCGCCAGACCGACCCCCATTCCCACCAGCATGCCGACGATTTCGCCGCACAGCATCGGGAAGAAGATGCGCAGGAAGCCCTGAATCAGTACCGTGCGGTTCATACTCATGATGCTGCCGACAATGATGCAGCAGATGTAGAGATAGAGAATGTTGGTAGATTTGTAGAACTTGGTCGTGGACTCGACCACCACATCCGGCAGCAGGCCGTAATAGACCAGCGCGGAAGGGATAAAGGTGGCGCAAATCGCCGCCGCGCCCAGCTTGCCGACAATCGGCAGGCGTTTGCCAAACTCGCCGCAGGCAAAGCCAAAGAAAGCCAGCGTCGCCACCATTACCACGATATCACTCGGCAGTTTCCCGCCCAGACAATCAATCGCAATCAGCGCACCCGCCAGAACGAACAGCGGCAGAGGAATAATCCCCACTTTCCAGGTATCCATAATATGCCACCAGCGCTCTTTGAGCGAAGGTCGCTGAATTTCAATCGGGTCGTGGGTAACAGAGAAAGAATCGTCAGTTGTGCTCATAATAAGCCCCTTAGTTATTTTGTGTATTCAGCTTAGAGTCACAAAGGCTTACTTTATGTGAGGGATGGCATATTAAAAGCGAAGTTTTAATGGCAGCTATGGTTTTAATGGTTTCTTTTATTTAATGTGATTTACACCTTATTTATTATCGTGGTTTTTATGGTTTCTTTTCCGATTTGAACAAACAAATAACATTTTTTTGCGCGCTCTAAAGCGCATAAGTCTTCCGGATAAATCTTTTATAGCCCCTGCTGTGCAAGGGATCACAAGTTTTCGGCAAAGCGGTCATCCACTCGAGAAAAGATGATATATTGGCTTTCTTTGTTGCTACCTCGCGTGATAGTTATGAAAGTATCTTTCCAGATCAAGCTGTTTATTTCGCTGGTTGCCTTTTTCTCAGTACTTTTTGCGTTACTGGGCGGATATTATTATGTCGACGTCGGTAAACAGCTTTATCAGGAAATGAGTGCGCGAGCCAAAATACAGGCAGAAGAAATTGCGATTATTCCTACATTACGTGATGAAGTTGAACAAAAAGATATCAAAAGCATTCACGACTTTATGCAGAAAATAGCTTCACACAGTGACGCCAGCTTTATTGTGATTGGAGATAATAAGGGACAGCACCTTTTTCATTCCGTTTTTGCTGACAGAGTTGGTACTACGCTGGTTGGCGGAGACAACGAAGCCGTTTTGCAGGGAAAAAGTACCACCACCATCCGTAAAGGAGGGTTGGGCATTTCGTTACGCAGTAAAGCCCCCATTTTCAACGATGCCGGGCAGGTAGTGGGCATTGTTTCGGTAGGCTATCTCACCAGCTACCTTGAGACCGTTACCGTCAGTAAAGTCGTCAATATCCTGATTGCCGCCGTGCTGTTGCTGATAGCCCTCTTCATCTTCTCCTGGTTCTTTACCCGCAGCATTAAGAAGCAGATTTTCTCCCTCGAACCGCGAGAGATCGGCCTGCTGGTGCGCCAGCAAAAGGCGATGATGGAGTCTATTTATGAAGGGGTGATTGCCATTGACGATCGGCGGCGCATTGAAGTGATCAACCAGGCAGCGCGCAAACTGCTGGGTCTGAGCCAGCCGGCCCGCGAGCTGCGCGGACAGCTGATAAGCCAGGTGATCGATCCGGTCCCGTTCTTCGACACCCAGACGATGCTGGCGAAAGATACCCACGACGAGATTTGCCGTTTTAACGATCTCACGGTGATTGCCAGCCGGGTGCACATCATGCTTGAGGGGTCGCTGCAGGGTTGGGTGATCACGTTCCGCGATCGCAATGAAATAGACTCGCTTAGCGCCCAGCTCAGCCAGGTAAAACGCTATGTAGATAACCTGCGCATTATGCGCCACGAGCAGTTAAACCGGATGACGACCTTGTCCGGCCTGCTGCATATGGGACGCTATGAAGAGGCGATTGGCTACATTCAGGCGCAGTCTGAACACGCCCAGGAGTTGCTGGACTTTATCTCCTCTCGCTTCAGCTCTCCAACTCTGTGCGGTCTGCTGCTGGGGAAAGCCGCCCGCGCGCGGGAGAAAGGTGTCGAACTGAGTTTCGACCCGGCCTGTCGACTGGACAGACAGTTCCTGCCCCTTGGGGAGCAAGAGCTGATTTCAATTATTGGTAACCTGCTGGATAACGCCATTGAAGCGACGCAGCGGTCGCCACTGCCCCACGCGCCGGTGGAGGTACTGATTAAGCTCAGCGAACAGGAGCTGATTATTGAAGTGGCGGACCAGGGCGTGGGCATTCAACCGGAGATCCGTGACAGGATATTTGAACGCGGTATCACCACCAAAACGCGCGGCGATCATGGGATTGGCCTGTATCTGATCGAAAGCTATGTTACGCAGGCTGGCGGCGCGATAGAAGTTGCCGATAATACCCCGCGCGGCGCCATTTTCTCCTTGTTTATCCCGGCCACGGGAACCGCCCGGCAACTGGAAAACACCGACTATGCGACATGAACTTATCGACGTACTGATTGTGGAAGACGAGAACGAGCTGGCGCAGCTGCACGCGGAGCTGATAGGCAAGCATCCGCGTCTGAGGCTGGTGGGCATTGCCTCGTCGCTGGCTGCAGCCCAGGCAGAGCTTGAAAGCAAACAGCCGCAGCTCGTGCTGCTGGATAACTATCTGCCTGATGGCAAAGGTATCTCGCTTATCAATAACCCCATGCTCGCCCGTGCCAACTGCTCGGTGATTTTCATCACCGCCGCCAGCGATATGGACACCTGCAGCCAGGCGATTCGTAATGGCGCGTTCGACTACATCCTCAAACCCGTCTCCTGGAAGCGGCTCAGCCAGTCGCTGGAGCGGTTTGTCCAATTCGCCGAGCAACAGCGCGTCTGGAAGATTGTCGACCAGCAAAACGTGGATTCGCTGTATCAGCTACAGGCGAAAAACTACCGCCAGGACAACGGCAGCAAAGGCATTGAGGAAAATACGCTGGCGCGGGTGCAGGCGCTGTTTAACGATCAGGCCACACACTGTTTTTCAGTCGATGAGGTGGTACAGGAAACCGGGTTAAGTAAAACTACTACCCGGCGCTATCTGGAGCACTGTGTGGAAGCGGGGTTTCTGACGGTGGAGATGCTGTACGGCAAGATTGGGCATCCGAGGAGGATGTACAGGCGTAGTGCGGTTTGATGAAATGTGCCCTCTCCCACAGGGAGAGGGTTAGGGCGAGGGCAACAGCCTGTACTATCTCAACACATACCCATACAGCCGCTTGATCCCATCGGCATCCTTCTCGCTGTACACACCCTGAAGTTCCGGCGAGAAGCCCGGCAGCAGGTTAATGCCCTCCTCCAGCGCCAGGAAGTAACGCTGTACCGCCCCGCCCCAGATTTCACCCGGTACCACGCACAGTACGCCTGGCGGGTATGGCAGCGCCCCTTCGGCAGCAATGCGTCCTTCTGCATCTCGTATGCGCACCAGCTCTACGTTACCGCGAATATACGCCTGGTTGGCATCCTGCGGATTCATCACCACCTCCGGCAGGCTCTCCTTGCGGAACATCGCCTTCTGCAAATCCTTCACGTCGAAGCTGACGTAGAGATCGTGCATCTCCTGACACAGCTGTCGGAGCGTATAATCCCGATAGCGCACCGGGTATTTCTGGAAGATCGTCGGCAGCACGTCAGCCAGCGGCGTATCGTCTTCGATATGCTGTTCAAACTGCCCCAGCATCGCCACCAGCTGCGCCAGCTTCTCGCTGCTTTCGGCGGGCGTCAGCAGGAACAGGATCGAGTTGAGATCGCATTTCTCCGGCACGATACCGTTTTCACGCAGGTAGTGTGCCAGAATCGTCGCCGGGATCCCGAAATCCGTGTACTCCCCCGTTTCGGCATCAATGCCCGGCGTGGTCAGCAGCAGCTTGCACGGGTCGACAAAGTACTGCTCGCTGGCATACCCCTCAAACCCGTGCCATTTGGCACCCGGCTCAAAGCTGAAGAAGCGCAGCTCACTGGCGATGGCATGCGTCGGATGATCCTGCCACGGCCGCCCCGCCACCACTGGTGGGATAAACGGTTTGATCATATGACAGTTGGCAATGATTGCCTTGCGCGCTTCAATACCCAGCTCGACGCACTCCGCCCACAGCCTGCGTCCGCTTTCCCCTTCGTGGATCTTGGCATTCACATCCAGCGCTGCGAACAGCGGATAAAATGGACTGGTGGAGGCATGCAGCATAAACGCATTGTTCAGCCGCTTGTGCGGACAGAAACGTGCCTGGCCGCGGATATGGTTATCCTTTTTATGGATCTGAGAGGTTTGCGAGAACCCGGCCTGCTGTTTATGCACCGACTGGGTCACGAAAATGCCCGGATCGTTCTCGTTCAGCTCCAGTAACAGCGGGGATGATTCCGCCATCATCGGAATAAATTGCTCGTAGCCCACCCAGGCCGAGTCAAAAAGGATGTAGTCACACAGATGACCGATCTTGTCGATCACCTGACGGGCGTTGTAGATCGTCCCATCGTAGGTGCCAAGCTGAATGATCGCCAGGCGGAATGGACGCGCCTCGTCGGCTTTCTCCGGAGCCGCCTCGCGGATCAGGTCCCGCAAATAAGCGTCATTAAAGCAGTGCTCGTCAATCCCGCCAATAAAACCAAACGGGTTACGTGCAGCCTCCAGATAAACCGGCGTGGCCCCCGCCTGGATCAGCGCCCCGTGGTGGTTAGATTTATGGTTGTTGCGATCAAAAAGCACCAGGTCGCCGCGGGTCAACAGCGCGTTGGTCACGACCTTGTTGGCCGCCGACGTACCGTTCAGCACAAAGTAGGTTTTATCCGCGTTGAACACTTTTGCCGCGAACTTTTGCGCGTGCTTAGCGGACCCTTCGTGGATCAAAAGATCGCCCAGTTTCACATCAGCATTGCACATATCGGCGCGGAACACGTTCTCCCCGAAGAAATCATAGAACTGCCGCCCTGCTGGGTGTTTTTTGAAAAATGCACCGTGCTGGTGTCCCGGGCAGGCAAAGGTGCTGTTGCCCATTTCCACATACTGGCTCAGGGTGTCGAAAAAGGGTGGCAACAGATTCTCTTCGTAACGGCTGGCTGCAGTTTCGAGTTCCAGAAACTCCTGAGCTTTTCCCGAGATAACCGCGGCCGCGCCATCCAGCACTTCCATTGGCTCTTGCGAGAAAATGAACACCGGTAACTGAAAGCCCGTACGTTTCAACAACGCAAGAATGCCGCTGCGACTGTCAGCCGTCGAAATAACGACTGCCGCCACATCGGTGAAATCAGTATTGTCCAGCGTCACCTTTTCACGGTGCGTAGACACAGAAGAGAGCAGCTCGCGGCTGACGGCGATTTTCATGGTTTTCATAAGCGCAGTTACCCTCACCGAGTGGTGAGACAGGGAGGAGAAAATTCGCGCAATAATGTCACCTTTTATTTTCAGGTGCAAGAAGGAATCATTATGCATTAAACCACCCAAAGCCAAGCGTAATGCAGCACTAACATGTCATAATCATGCAATACCAATGATTAAGTAACAGGAGTTAAGCGTGGTTATCGGGCCATTTATCAATGCGGGAGCCGTATTGCTGGGCGGTGTTCTCGGCGCAGTGTTGAGTCAGCGGTTGCCGGAGCGTATTCGCTCATCTATGCCTTCTATATTCGGTCTGGCGTCGTCAGGGATTGGCATTCTGCTGGTGATCAAATGCGCCAACCTGCCGGTGATGGTGCTGGCGACCCTGCTCGGCGCGCTGATTGGCGAATTCTGCTATCTGGAAAAAGGCATTAACAGTGCGGTGAGTAGAGCCAAAAACCTGATTTCCCGACCAGGCGGCAAAGCGAAACACGGCACGCACGAGTCGTTTATTCAGAACTATGTAGCAATCATTATTCTGTTTTGCGCCAGCGGTACGGGGATTTTTGGTTCGATGCAGGAAGGGATGACTGGCGACCCGAGCATATTGATTGCGAAAGCGTTTCTCGATTTCTTCACCGCCACCATTTTCGCCACTACCCTTGGCGTCGCCGTTGCGGTGATTTGCGTCCCGATGCTGATAATCCAGCTGGCGCTCGCCACCTGCGCCACATTGATTCTCCCGCTGACAACGCCGGCGATGATGGCCGATTTCACTGCCGTTGGCGGACTGCTCCTGCTGGCAACCGGGTTGCGCATCTGCGGAATTAAGATGTTTGCCGTGGTGAATATGCTGCCTGCACTATTGATCGCCATGCCGCTCTCTGCGCTCTGGACGCACCTTTTCGCTTAAGTTTGCGGCGAAATGGTGAGAGATTGCGCAGTCTGTAACGAAAACAACAAATTTCGTTGACGACCGGGGGCAGATCGGGTTTAATGCGCCCCGTTGCCCGGATAGCTCAGTCGGTAGAGCAGGGGATTGAAAATCCCCGTGTCCTTGGTTCGATTCCGAGTCCGGGCACCAAATTCAGTATTAACGGACGTCGAAAGACGTCCGTTTTTCGTTTTAAGCCCCATCATCGCTTTCATTATCGTCGCAACCACCAGAATCATTTCATCCCGAGTTACCCGATCTTTTTCTGCAGTGCTTTCCACTTTGCTAATCATGTCTTCGACAATTCTACTTCTCCTGCAGTGCCTCCTTTCTGTTTGCCAAACCGAAGCTGTCATCACCTTTTTAAGGCGTTACAGGGGGAGATTTTTGCTCCGCAAATAACTGAGTCACCCCGTTCAAATGACGCTGAATTTGCTGTTGCGTAACCAGTGCGGCATCGCCCTGCTGGCCCTGCATCACACGTAGTTGCTCCTCCAGAGGGATCGTCTGGCTAAAGCTGTTCATCATCTGGTAGACGCTGGATTTCAGTTCGCTGACGGTGATGTATTTGCCTTTCTGTCCGTCCAGCGTATTGAGCCTGTCGGCCAACACCTGAAGTTGCTGCATGCCTTCATGCCAGCCAGTTAATGCGCTTGCAGAGAGTTTGTTTTCGGCCTGTCGTTGTTGCCACTTCTGCTGTAGTTCAGCGACTTCGGGTTTCTGGGGCCACAGCACTTTTGCCTGTGCCAGCAACCCATTGCCATACTGATATATCCAGTCAGGAGGAAGTGCGGCCAGACTGTCCAGCTGCAATGATGCATTTTTCAGCCAGCCTGTAGGGTCAAGTTTGTCTTTATCAGATTGCTGAAGTGTCTGCACTTGAGCACTGCTCAGCGCCTGAGGAAGAGGAGCCACCGAAGCTGCAAGCGCATCCGTAGCCTCATCTACCCTGGATATATAGTGCCAGCCAGTGAGTGCAATAGAACTCAACACCAATGCGGAACAGACCCCCGCCAGAAACACCGGCCAGCGCTTCGGCTGCGGTGTTGCCGCATGCACGACCTGCACATTCAACTCTGGCTCAGGACGAATAACGTACACCAGGCGGCTGGCAGAAGAGGGTTTTTCCAGGGCCGATTCCGCGACCAGCGCCTGTGGTGGCAGCGTCACCGCCTGCAGTCCACTGTCTTGTGCCGAGCTGTTTTCAAGACGTGTCAACGCACCTTGTATCTGCTGCATCAGCGGCGCAGTCAGGCAGACATGTTTCAGCTCCTGACGCACCAAAATATCATTGATGGATCGTAGCAGCCCTTCTGTCTGCACTAGCGCAGACAAATCACCATGATCGAGTGAAAATGTGCGAAAAAGCTTCTGCAAGCGCTGCAAAAGCCCGTTGAGGATTTCTGCGCGAGCATGAATCGGTTGCGGCCAGAACTGCGCCCATTGATGGCTCAGCAGGGCATTCAGGATAGCCAGCCCTTCATTCAGGCCATTGATACGGGCCAGGTGGCTACGTGCAAGCGTATACCACGCACCGGTTTGTAACTCGACGCCATTTAGCTCAAATAATGAGAGCGATAGCGCCTCCACCTGCGACCAGTTCACGTCGGGACGTGCCGGATGGGTGAGTTTGGCCATCTCATCGCGCAGCGCAATAAAATCAGGTAGCTGACGTGGGTCACTGCCGGTTTTCACCGGGCGAGGTTGAACATCGTGCATAGTGGTTCCATCCCTGAGGATAAGCAGAAAGCGAGGTTTACTCTGGTAGCAGTACGCTAATCATGTCGAAAAATGCATTTTCACTGAATACCGTTCGGGGAGCCGCCGGGCGGCCAAATGTACTGAATGACCAGTTCGCATCCTCTCCCGAACGCATAAACAGGCGGTATAACGGCGTAATGCGACCGTCACTGCATAGCGTCACTTCGATCCCCCCCGTCACACCCTGCCCGTACAAAAACACAGGGGTAAATTTCACCAATCGGTTTCCATAACGCAAAGCAATAGCGGGGACGGTGAAGGAATGGTTGCCCGCAAAGGCGTCGAGAACCGACACCGGCATCGCTTCAATGCTGATGCCCATCCCGCTGAGCCAGCTTTCCATTGTTTCCTGAAGCTGGTTCATTCGCTCACAAAACTCGGCAATATCGGCCTGACTTTTGCTGTCAAAAACGCGGCTGCGGGGCTGCTCCTGCAGTTTTTTCATAAATCGTGCTTTGGCTGACATACTTTCCCTGTGGTTTTCGTCAGATAAATGAGCCCTGTATATGGGATTTGGTATCGAGATAATTCTGCTGTTTGAGGTGGCGAATCAGCACTCGCCCTTCCGGCATAAACTCCGTGCCGTAGCGGACAAGGCCGATGCCTTTTAGCTCGGCATCAATGGCGTAACGCAATTCGCCGGGGATTTCCTGGTCAAGCAGAATGACATTGATACTTTTCAGGCGCGGTTCGTATTTGAGTAGCACCCCGGAGAAGATCTGCAGCAACTGGTGTGCGGTACCCGGCATCCCCTGCAGAATTTTGGTCAAATCAGGCAGACCATAGTCTGGCAGATGCGCCAGCGTGCCGGTACGACAGTTGAGGATCCGCTGCATGTTATCGAGCACGGACAAAATCACCTGATTTTGCTCGCTGACCTGATGGAGGTCGAGGCCTCCGGTGAAGTTGCCGGTCAGCATTTCATACAATGAAGGTGTGTTGTGTCCCTGGGGCATCAGTCGTCCTTGAGAGGTTGCAGCGTCAGATGATTGTTACCGGCTTCCAGAATGCGCGGCTTATCCGGGTCAAGTTCTTCACGCCCCATCACCAGCTTCCAGGTGTTGTTGACCATGTCCGGGTGACGGAACAGACCCACCACCGCCACAAACTGTGCATCGGCCTCCATCGGCATATTCAGGTTAGCATCACCGCCCGGCTTAACCACCACATCACGACTCGCCAGCAGGTCAGCTTTCAGAATGGTCTCCCCGTCTTTCAGCAACTGCTGGTAGATCGTTTTGTCGAAGGTTTTGCGGTCTTTCAACTGGTAGATACGGACCACCACCGGCTCAGACAGCGAGTTACTCTCGCGGGAATCGGTGTTCAGCGCTTCACGGGCGGTGAAATCGAGGTGCAACACCTTAATCTTTTTGTAGAACACGGCGTTAAATGCTGATTTGGTGCCATCGGTAACGCTCTGCGTCACCCCGCAGCCTGCCAGGCTGAATGCCAGCAGGGGTAACAGCCAGCGCGCTTTTTTAGTTAAACTTGTACGTAACACGTCGGTTTCCTTGTTGTGGTTTCGCAGGCTCCAGCCCGGTGTAGTAACCCAGTTCGGTCGTAAAGGTCTGAGGGATATCATCCGGGAGATCATCCCCCTCCACACCCAGTACGCCGTTCATGCCCAACCAGAAAGGACCATTGCCGAGCGGTGGAGCGGCCAGCAGTCGGGTCCGGGTAGTCAGGGTGATTTTTGCCTTAAAGCGCCAGCCCAGATACACCCGCAGCATCACCAGAAAGTCCTGATACAGCAGACTGTCCGGCTTCCACCCCTGCGCTTCATGTTCGTTATCCGTCTTGAGTGCAATCAGCAGTTGGCTGCTGGCATCCATTGCTTCGTCACCGAGCGGCGTATTGCCGTCCAGCAGAAAATCATCATCGTCATAAAAGCCCAGAGGCCGACTGACCTCGACCGGACGCAGACAGTAAGGACTAACCCTGACGGAGGTCTCCGGGGCCAGCAGGGTCACCAGCGCCTGCATCCCCTCCTGGGTTTTTCCCGGCTGGCGCAGCACACCCAGCAGCGCCAGAAAACGGGATACCGGGGTGGCAATCTGTTCTGCGGTGCCCGGAATGCCCAGCCCCACCAAACCCAGCAACGACTGCGAAATGCTGTCAGTCCCGCCAGGCTCGAATGTGGCCGGGTAGGAATATTTTCGCCATATGCGATAAAACTGCGTCAGGATGCGGTGGCTGAAGATATCCAGAAAGCCCTGTAGCGCCTCATGCCCTTCCCGACGCTGGGCGATGTCGTCGAGATAGGCGGTTGGCAGCGGCGAATCCACGCCGTACATCCCCATAAACGTGGCGCGGATGAGCGGTGGTTTACTGTCATCCTCTTCGTCATACTCAACGGATTTGAGTTCGCTCGCCGGAAAGCCCATTCCGGGATGGGGTGCAAATCGCACCGGGTCATCACCAGGATGGCTGGTTGAGCCCATCAGCGGCCGGTCCGGATTCAGTTTCTCCAGCAGTTGGCAGAAACGGTAAAAGTTTATCCGGTTAAGATCAGCCTCCAGCCTCGGAGTCAGCCGGGAATACGGCGGTTGTGCTTCTCTTCCCATTCCAGGCGCTCTCCAGTCGGTTGCAGGATAATAATCAGGCGGTTAAACAGATAGATATCGGTATATAGCGCGAAGAAGCGGCTCAGCATCTCGCCAAACAGGCAGATGTCGCCGCGTCCGGCAAAGCCGTGGCTGTCCAGCGTCACTTCAATCTGCACGCCGCGCACCAGGTATCCCTGCTCGAAGCGCTCGGTTTCACTGTGTTTCACATCAATGATGGCTTCCAGACGACGGCGGTTCATCTCGCTGTCGGTCCACTCGTACAGCGCCAGGGTTCCGCGTAACACTTCCGCGTTGTCCATCATCGACAGGAAGCCGCTGCCAAGATGACTCAGCACGCGCCAGTGAAAACGATCCTGTGCCGGGGGATAACAGGGTAACGTCGGCGCACACAGGTTACGGACGGCAATACTGGTCGAGGTGGTTTTCATTAGCGTATCAAGCACAGTGCTCTGCAGCGCACGGCGAGGTAGCTGTCCGTTGGTGCCCGTGAGCGTCAGCGACAGGCTTTCATCCTCCGGCACCGTGTGGTTAGTGGCGATGTAAGCGCTTGCTGACTTGTGCGAGCTTCATCTCAATGATGGTGCGCATAGCCGCTTCCGCCAGCGGGCGGTAAATCACGGTCTGAAAGCGGGCAAGCAGCGCCGGCTGGAAGTGGTCTCGCAGTATCGGACGCAGCAGTTCGTGGAGATCGCCTTCGGTGGCCTCCGGCTGTTCGTCGAGCAACTGCATCAGGTGGTAGCTGCCAAGATTCGAGGTCATCAGAATGACGGTGTTACGGAAGTCGATTTCTCGGCCTTCGCCATCACGCATAAAACCGCGATCGAACACCTGGTAGAACAGGTTCATGACGTCTCGGTGCGCCTTTTCCACTTCATCGAGCAGTACCACGCTGTAAGGGCGCTTACGCACCGCTTCAGTGAGAATCCCGCCCTGTCCGTAACCGACGTAACCCGGAGGCGAGCCCTTCAACTGGGAAACAGTGTGCGGCTCCTGGTACTCGGACAGGTTGATGGTAATCAGCGATTTTTCACCGCCGTACATCACGTCTGCCAGTGCAAGCGCGGTTTCAGTCTTACCGACGCCACTCGGGCCAACCAGCAGGAACACGCCCTGCGGACCGTTCTCGGACGTAAGCCCGGTTTTCGCCGCACGCAAGCGCTGGGCGATGGCGGTCAGCGCCACATCCTGCCCAACTACGCGCTTGCCGATTTCGTTTTCCAGAGTTAACAGCTCAGTTTGCTCGTCCTTCATCAGCGAGGAGAGTGGTACGCCCGTCCAGTCTGCAATCACGGTGGCAACGGTGCGTACGTCCACATCAACGGAGAGCAGCGGGTTGCTGCGCTGCATTTGATTGAGTTCCTGTTGCAGCGCGTGGGTCTCGCTCTGGCGGGAGATGTCCTGGCGGCATTCCAGCAGTTGTTCGGTGAGTTTCAACTCCTGACCGTACTGGGTTTCCAGTTCGTCGAGCCCGACGATAAGGTCGTTCTCTTCCTGCTCGATGGCGGTCAGGCGTTCACCGTGGCACTGATTGCCGACCGCAATATCTTCCAGCAGCGCCTGCTTCTCCATTTCAAGAGAGGTAATCTGCGCGCGAATGCGGGTCAGTTGTTCCGGCATAGTGTCGAGGCTCATACGCACGCGCGCAGCGGCGGTGTCCAGCAGATCAACTGCTTTGTCCGGCAACTGGCGGCCGGTCAGGTAGCGACGGGAGAGCGTGACCGCGGCACGGACCGCATCGTCTGTGATATGCACGTTGTGATGTTCGGCGTAGCGAGATTTCAGGCCGCGCAACATCAGGCAAGCAGTGTCATCGTCCGGCTCGTCTACCAATGTCTTTGATGGCCGCGACATCTTCCATGGTATCTTTCAGGAAGAATTTCGGACCTGCAGAGCCGATAAACGGCATATGCGCGGCAGCTGAGACTTTCGAGATGTTACGCAACAGGGCAACGTCCTGTGCAGACGCGTCAAATTCGTATGCGGAAATCAGCGCAGCAATAGGCTCTCCACCCGGCGTGTCATACTCATCAATGTATGTCTGTTTATATAATCCGCTCTGGATAATTTCCGGGCTGTCTTCGAAGTCCTGACGCAGATCTTCTTTAGACATATCAAGCAGTTCGACTTTCACGTTCTGGCGGAAATCGGTTTTGTCGACAAGGGATTTAACGCCGCGCCACAGACTTTCTACCGCCTGAAAGTCTTCATGGTGCATGACAGCGTCAAGCTGACGGCTAATCTGGTAGTCCAGCTCTGCGATATGATGGTCAATCAGGTTTTTGTCGAGTTTTTCAACTTTTGATCCCGATTTTGTCAGGCACTCCAGAAACACCTGCATTCCCGCCGTTAAACGCTCATCCGCAGTCGCATCCGACATCGCCTGCGCGTCCTGCCAGATATCCAGTGCACTCAGTTCAGACACCGGGTTCAGATTGATTTTCTCAAACAGAGACGCGTAAACCCCACCAGCTGCAGGACGTTCAAGCACCACACTCTCGCCACCAGCGGCATTCTCATTTTTTACAGACATCAACATCTTCCTTATTAATCCGTTTAAACAACGTGACCGTTATGGCTGTTTCGGAGCCAGAGCTGACAGCTCAGTTCTGAGTTCTGCGCTTAATTCCGGGTCGAGGAGAATTTTTTCCAGCTCCTTTCGGAATGCCTGGTTATCCAGCAGGTTTGCTTTTAAATCACGCAGCAAATTACGCATGGACAGCATCGCCTTCAGCTGTGGAATTTGTCGTGAGACCTGTTCCGGTGTGAAATCCTTCATGCTCTGGAATGTCAGACTGATATTGTCTTCACTGCCATCACCGGCAAGCGTGTTTTTCACGGTCAGATTTACTTTTGGGGAATATTCGGAAAGCACAGAGTCAAAGTTATTTTTGTTGAGATTAACTTTTTTACGCTCGGATAATGACGCGGACTCCTGGCCATGACTGAAATCGCCAGCTACCAGTAATTTCAGAGGAAGCTCCGTTTTCTTGCTCGCGCCACCGGTATGCAGATCCAGTTTTAGATTAATACGTGCCTTAGGAATTTCGGATTGATAGGAAGAGTTAGACATAGCTGTCCCTGTTCTATGGAGTTATAAATACGATCAATACCAGCGAGAATTTAATAAGAATGGCAAACCCAGCCAGAACATCTTCCTGGTTCACATAATCCGACGAGAATCAAAATCCCGGAGTTAAAAGCGAGCGCATTCTATTCACCAGCATGTCGACACTGTATTTTGGGTATTTCTCTGAAATAAAAAATTTCGGATAAGACCCACTAGCGGTGAGTGTAGGAACGTTCCCTACGGGACTGGAAATGAAAATATGTAACAGAAAGTTACAGATTAAAATTTAACAAAAAAAGATCATCATTCTGATTTATAAGAATTTTCTTTAAGACATCCATGTAAACCCCATGGGATAAGGCTGCTTAGTAAGCGCTCAATTTAACTTAGGGATGAAATCGAGCAAAATCTCACCTAACTCGTGAAATATCTGATTTTGTACTTTTTTAAAAAAATGAGAGATTGGAAGGGAATGAGCATGTTTAAAATAGCATGCACACCCAGCATGGCGTGCAACATTAATTCATTTACAAGATCATTTAACACACACGAAATTATTCACAAAAAATATATATCAGTAGTCCACTACAGAAGAGTATCGAAAAAAATATAAGATAATTACCGCTGTGAGCAATGCAATCACGCTCCGGCGATGCGTTTGAATTCACCTTACTCTGACCCACCGCCATCCAATAGCCATTGTCGCCGCCACAATCGTCACTCCCGCCGCCACATGCAGCAGAAAATCCAATGGATGTACCTCCACCGGATGGCAAAATGACAGTAACGTCAGCGCCATACAGGACACCCCCGCTCCAGCGATAGCTAGCGTGCGCAACGGATACAACGTCCGCGTTCTGCGTAAATACGCGATCACAATCGCGACCATTGGTGTGCTGACCGCCATCATAAACAGATAGCAATTCACCTCGTCGGGATGATGGGCCTGAATATGCGTCCGTCCGAGGCTTAACACCACGCCCCCCAGCCAGAGTGCAATCAACGGTGCGAACCCTTTCCAGCCCAACAGCTTACGCCCGGCAATACTCAGCAGAAACGCATTGCGAATGGCCAGTGTCCCCATGACAAATGCCAGAATAAGCTGAAACGCCGCCAGTATTGCGCCGGATTGCGTCCAGTCCGTTGCCACACGCTGAAATACCAGACTGCTTAACCAGCCACACGGCAGTGCCATCAGCAGCCACGCGACAACGCGTCGGTTGCTTGCCCAGGGCCGACGTATCGGACTGGCATCCTGACTGAGTTTTGCAATTAAAAGATTATGATCGGCCATGGTTCGCTCCCATCCGGCGAAGGTTGGTTAGTGCTCTGTGTAGTAACGATTTCACGGCAGCAATGCTTAAATTATGACGAGCAGCAGCCTCCGCAAGACTCATTTCCTGTAGATGGATATGCTCCACAATCTGGCGCTGACGCGAAGGAAGCTGGTCTAATATCATCGCCAACTCTTCTTCCCTTTCTTCATCTTCCGGGGTGTTGTCAGAGACCTCCTCTGCAATCTGCCCATCATCCGTTTCACGTAGCCAGTGATGGCCACGCCTGCGTAATGCGTCAACGGTTCTGGCCCGGGCGATAGCCATCAACCAGGGCAAAAAAGGACAGACAGGATCGTAGGTATGCCGCACCCGGTGAACCGTTAACAGGACGTCCTGAATAACGTCGTCCACCAGCACGCTGTCGGAAATCTGCTTGCGAACAATCGCCCGGATCACCGGGACGATAGCCCGCAACAACTGTGTATAAGCCTCGCGTTCGCCCGCCTGAGCGCGAGCCATTAGCGCGGGCCAGGCTTCACGCGGCGCTAAACCGCTATCCATTTTTCGCCATGGCAGTTACCTCATGCTTTTTTACCGGATGCCTGATTCAGGGCGTTAACGACAATTGAGGGCGTCAGAACCTGAGGAAGCACTTTCGGTGCGCTACCATCTGCAGGGTAAACCACGTAGAGAGGTAACCCACCCTGCCCGAAGGTGTTCATCGCATCATCAATATCGGCGTTAAACCTGGTGGAATCCGCCACCATATAGACCGTTCCCGTTTCGGCCAGGGCCTGTTTCACCGCCGCGGTTGAGAGTGACGTTCGCTCGTTCACCTGGCAGGTGATACACCACGACGCCGTAAAATCCACAAAAATGGCTTTGCCATGCCCGCGCATCTTTTCTACCGTCTGCGGTGACCACGTTACCCGCGTGATGTTTTCTGCGCTCAGCACTTCCGGCTGAGAGGACTGGGTGTGCATCACACCCGGTAGCGGGCCGATAGCCGCAATCAACAGCACCGCGGTGACCGCCAACAGCACTTTATAGGGCTGACCGGTATAGCGTCTGCGCTGTGCCATACCGTACAACCACGCCGCAAAGCTCACCACCACCGCACTCGCAAGCAGAGCCGCCAACGCCGTCGTACCTGCCTGCTGTGTAAGTACCCACACCAGCCAGGCAAAGGCACCGAGCATTGGGAATGCCAGACCATGCTTAAGGATATCCATCCAGGCACCTGGTCGGGGCAAGCGTTCGGCAATAGCCGGAAAGAGTGAGATCAGAGTAAACGGTGCCGCGAACCCGAGTGCCAGCGCGAGAAAAATACCCAGCGAAACGGCCGGAGTCTGCACCAGCGCATACCCTACCGCCCCGGCCATAAAGGGCGCTGAGCACGGTGTCGCGACCACAATCGCCAGCGCACCGGTTAATGCTGAGCGGGTAAACGCGCCGCGCCCGACCGAGATTTCCCCTGCTCGTTGAAGCGATAGCCCCACCTCAAACACACCGAGCAGGTTCAGTGACGCCCCCAGAATAACCAGCGCCAGTGCAGCAATGACCAGCGGAGACTGAAGCTGGAACCCCCAGCCAACAGCCATTCCACCCGCCCGCAGCGCCAGCAGTACGCCTGCTAAGACCAGCATGGTAAAAATCACACCCAGCAGAAACCCAATCCCTTCGGTGCGCGCGCTCCGGGTATCGCCTTGATGACGTAAAATCCCTAACGCCTTAAGGGAAATGACCGGGAACACGCAGGGCATAAAGTTGAGAATAATGCCGCCCACAAAGGCGGCCAGCATGGCTGTTAACATAGCAAACCCCGACGGCTAAATTACGAGTGCGAATTTGCGTATTTTTTCACGGCATCCATGGTTTTCTGGATGTGCTCGTCAGGGTTACGATCGGTATAACTCAGCAGGATTTTGCCATCCGGCGCGATAACGAATGAGGTACGGTCAGACACCGTTTTACCGTTCATCTGCATCAACGTCTGGTATTCGGCTGCCACTTTCGCGCCAGGGTCAGCCGCAACGGCAAATTTATCGCGACACTCCAGCTTCGAGAATTCATCCACCTGATCGACATTCCCGGCAGTTACCCCCACCACGGTTGCGCCCAGTTTCCTGAAGTCATCCGTCGCTTCAGCGAAAGCATGAGCCTCAAGGGTGCAGCCTTTGGTAAATGCCGCCGGGAAGAAATAGAGCACCACCGGGCCTTTCTGCAGCGCCTGCTGAAGAGAGAAGGTGAGCGGTTTGCCGCCAAGCGCCCCCTGCAAACTGAAATCCGGCGCTTTCGCACCGGCTTCAAGGGCAGCATGGGCACGAAGGGTGAAAAGGGAAAGACTCAGAACGGCGGCGGCTAACAAGGTATTCAAACGTATCATGGGCGGCTCCATCAGAGAAAAAGGTGCTGTATGAATAATAGTTCGCACGCTAACGCCTGAAGGTTTCGCTCACGGATAAAAAAAATCCGCAAGGGTCGCTTGCGGATCTTTGCTTACGCTCTGCGGAGGCTATTCATCTTTCACCACAATCAATGGCTCAATATCGCTCTCTTTCTTCACCACCAGCGAGTCGTCGCCGCGCAGGCAGGTTCCGCCGTAGTTACCGCCCACGGTAAAGGTACAGACCTGAATGTGCTTGCCATCAACGTTTGGCAGGCACCACAGCTGCTGGTAGATGTTTTTGCGGTCGACAAACTTGCCGCTGGATTTATCAAGCAGCTCATCCTCAGGGCTGATCAGATCGATATTGCTGCCGCAGCGTCCGGCAATCGGTTTAACGGCATAGCCGGTCTGTTTCAGCAGGTCGTTAACCTCAAAATCGGTATCAAGCAGGTAACGATGATTCGGGAACAGCTGCCAGAGTACCGGGAGGATTGCCTTGTTGCCGGGAATAACCGTCCACAGCGGTTCAAACACCAGAACTTCCGGGCGCAGCAGGACGTCAATCAGGCGCACTTCGCCTTCAGGATGTCCGGTGCGGATCGGCACGGCGGCATACTCGGTTTCGCTCACCTCGCGGATCTGTTCGATCGCGGTTTCCCACGCCCAGGTCTTCCACACGCAATTCACGTGACGGCCTTCGTCGTCAATCAGCTGTCCGGCAGCATCCCAGCTCAGTGCGCCGAGCCCATGCAGAATTTTGGTTTCAAACCCGGCCTGCAGCAGAGAACGCTGAATAAACAGCGCGTGATAATCCTCCTCGACATCGTTGTCCTGCATGATGTGCACAAACGGACGCGCGTGGCTGTGTTTCCACGCCCCGGTTAGCTCTTCCAGCAGCCCTTCCGCCGGGTTATGTCCGTTGCCGCGATAGCCGTTTTTCACCCACTCTTCGAGAATTAGTCCGCCCTCGGTGTGGCAGGACGCGGAATCAGCGTTGTACTCGTAGACCTTAATGCCCCGCTCATCCATGCAGAAATCCATACGACCGGTAATCATATGGTGACGGCGCCACTGCCAGGAGAGGCGCAGACGTGGCCAGAGAATTTTAGGGATGTCGAAAAGTGCCAGTAAGTTGTCGTCTTTCAACACTTTGTCGGTCGCATGCAGGTACATCAGGTGCAGTTCGTTAGTCGCTTTGATCAGCTCCTGCTCGGCGCTTTCGGTAATGGTGAAGTACTGGCAGGGATCTTTATTGATAAAGTGGCCGTTCGCGCGGACATATGCCTGCTGCAACGCGTCGTTTTCGTTAAGCCATTTACCGTCGAACTGACGTTTGTTTTTCAACCGCGCGCCGCTGATTTTCAACAGCGCACCGTCGATTTCCGGCTGGGGAATGCTGTGTTCCGTGCCGTCCGTCTGGATCATCCAGCCGAGAATTTCAGTGTCGTTGAAGGTGTCATGAATGGTGTAGCACCCGTTCTCGACGCTCAAACGCAGTTCGCGCGTCCACTGCTGCCCAAGCGGCAATGGTGAGTGAATGACGTTCTGCTCCGCGATACGGACCTTATCGTCCAGGAGCTGGGTGATCACCGCTACGTGGCCGGTCTCATGAAACTCCCCACCCTTTTGCCAGATAAGCAGCGCTCCGGCTCGCGGCGCGCGTTTCGAACCGTTGGAAAAGGCCTGTAACGGCAGAATGTTATCGTTCACTACCTGGCGCAAAAAGCGCAGGGAGAAGATCTCCCACGCCATGCCGACATCGGTAAAAACGAAACCATAGTTGAGGAACAGGAAACGGCGGGCAAACTCAACACATTGCCACTTGTGGCCCATGTATTCATTGCCGATGTAGCTGCGAAAATCCGCATCTTCCGGGTACTTACGCGGATCGAGACTGCCGTAATTTGAAGAGTAAATCGCCACGCCACCCGGCGCATAGCCTAATAACGTCCCGAATGGCGCGTCACTGCTTAACTTTCCTTTACGCATGTATCCAACCTAAAACAGGCAGGCGGCAATTTTTTGAAAGGGTTGTCGTCGTCTGCACGTTGTAATTAACCTGACAGAGGTGGATTTATCATACACCTGCAAGGCACATTAATTACATGTTAAACAACCAACATGCCGCGAAATGTCCTGGTGCAATCTCCTGCATGGCAGGCTCCTGCGTCTGGCAAACCGGCATGGCGTGCGGGCAGCGGCTGCAGAACTTACAGCCCGCGAGCGCGGACGTGGGGCCAGGAATGTCGCCGCGCAGGGTTGCATCTTCGAGATTGCGAATGCGCGGATCGGGCTGGGGAACCGCCGCCAGCAGCACGCGGGTGTAAGGGTGCGCCGGACGCTGATACAGCTCATTCGCGGGTGCGACCTCCACCAGTTTACCGAGATACATCACGCCAATGCGGCTGGAGATATGGCGCACCATGGAGAGATCGTGGGCGATGAACAGATAGGTCAGCCCCAGCTCCTGCTGCAGGTCCTGCAAAATATTCACTACCTGCGCCTGCACCGAGACGTCCAGCGCCGAGAGCGGTTCATCGCACAGCACAAATTCAGGATGCACGGACAACGCACGGGCAATACTGATGCGCTGACGCTGTCCGCCGCTGAACTCATGCGGGAACCGTTCAAGGTGTTCGTGTTTCAGCCCCACTTTATAGAGCAGCGTTTCCATACGCTCCCGCTGTTCTTCGCGGCTGTAGCCGTGGATTTGCATCGGTTCGGCCACCAGCTGTCGCACGGTCATTCCGGGGTTGAGCGAGGAATAAGGATCCTGAAAAATCGCCTGCATCCGCTTACGCAGCGGCTTGAGCTCTTTTTCACGGGCGTGGGCGATCGCCTGCCCGGCAAAGTGGATTTCACCAGAGGTGATATCGAAAAGGCGCAGGATGGCACGCCCGAGGGTAGATTTCCCGCAGCCGGACTCCCCCACCAGGCCAAACGTCTCGCCGGGCTGGATATCAAAGCTCACGCCATCAACCGCTTTCACGGCCGCGCCTTTACGCAGCAAACCGCCGTTGAGCGGATAGTGCTTGCGCAGATCGCGCACGCTCACTAATGGCGCCTGTTGTTCACTCATGCCTGAATCTCCTTGTCGGCCCATAGCCAGCAGGCAGCACGATGCCCCTCTCCGGCGGTGTAAAATGCGGGTTGCCGTTCACACTGGGGCGTGCGTTTCGGGCAGCGTTCCGCGAACGGACAGCCCGGCGGCGGGTTAAGCAGGCCAGGCGGCGAACCTTCAATCGGGGATAAACGTTGATTCACCTCATCCGGGCGCGGCAGCGAGGCCAGCAGCCCCTGGGTGTAAGGATGCGCAGGGCGATAAAAAATATCTTCCACGCTCCCCTCCTCCATCACCAGTCCACCGTACATCACCACCACGCGGCTGCAGACCTGCGCCACCACACCGAGATCGTGGGTGATCAGCAGAATCGCGGTTTGGGTCTGCTGTTGCAGGCTTTTCAGCAGGCGCAGGATCTGCGCCTGAATGGTCACGTCCAGCGCGGTGGTCGGCTCATCGGCTATAAGAAGCTTCGGGTTGCAGGAGAGCGCAATTGCGATCATTACCCGCTGGCGCATCCCGCCGCTGAACTCGTGCGGATACTGGTCGTATCGGCGTTCCGCCTCGGCAATACCCACCTGTTCCAGCATGGCGATCGCCGCTGCCCTGGCCGCTTTTTTGGTCAGTCCTTTATTGCGCATCAGGATCTCAGCCATCTGTTTGCCGATGGTTAGCACCGGGTTCAGGGCGGTCATCGGATCCTGGAAAATCATCGCGATCTCGTTGCCGCGAATGGCGCGCATCTGCGCGGGGGTTTTCTGCGCCAGATCCTCGTTCTGGAACCGGATACTGCCCCCGGCGATCCGTCCGTTGTTCCCCAGAAGCTGAATGATCGACTTACAGGTGACGCTTTTCCCGCAGCCCGACTCGCCAACAATGCCGACAAGTTCCCCCGGCTGCACCTGAAAGCTCACGCCGCGCACCGCATGAACCTCGCCCTCGCGGGTGCGGAACGTGGTTTGCAGGTTCTCAAGCGCTAATAAGTTACTCATCGCGATTCGCTCCTGGCTCAAAGGCGGTACGAAATACATCGCCCAGCACGTTAAAGCTGAACACCGTCAACAGGATCAGAATGCCGGGGAACATCGCCAGCCACGATGCCTCGCCAATGTAAGACTGCGCGTTGTTAAGCATGCTTCCCCACGACGCCGCAGGCGCCTGCACGCCCAGCCCCAGGAAGCTGAGCGTTGACTCCATCAAAATGGCCGAGGCGATATTGAGCGTGGCCGCCACGATAATGGTCGGCAGCACGCCGGGAATAATGTGGCGCATGATAATGCGCAGAGGATGCTCCCCCGACGCGCGGGCATACAGCACGTACTCGCGCTCTTTCACCGATAGGGTTTCAGCACGCACCAGCCGCGACATGTTCATCCACGTCAGCAGGCTGATAATCAGAATGATGTTATCCACGCCCGGCTTGAGGTAAGCATTCACCACCAGCAGCAGGAAGAAGGCCGGAATGGCCATCAGGATATCCACGGCGCGCATCATCAGGTTATCCAGCCAGCCGCCAAAATAGCCGCTCACCGTTCCCACTACCGTGCCGATAAGCGTGGAAAAGAGCATGGCGAGAAAACCGGCCATCAGGGAGATCTGGCCGCCATACAGCGCGCGGGTGAAGTAGTCGCGTCCGTACTCGTCGGTGCCGAACCAGTGCGCGGCATCCGGCGGTAGCGTGCGCGCGCCGAGCGCCATCCGATCCGGATCGTACGGACTTAAGCCCGCACAGAGCGCGGCGACAACGAAAATAAAAAGCACAAACAGGGAGAACTGCGCCGGACGGTTGCGGCGCAGCTGGTGACGAACCTGCTGCCAGCGTCTGCTCATCCGGTTACCTCAGCGTACGAATGCGGGGATCGGCGAAGCGATAAAGCACATCGGCGATCAGGTTACCGACGATCAGCATCATCGACGAGAGCATGATGATCGCCATGATCAGCGGGTAGTCCAGCGAAGCGATCGACTGGATCCCAAGTAGCCCCATCCCTGGCCAGGAGAAGACGCTTTCCGTCACATAGGCCCCCACAATCAGCTCACCGAACGACAGGCCGAACAGGGTGATAACCGGCAGCAACACGTTTTTCAGCACGTGGCGAAACAGAATGCTGGAGCGCGTGGCACCGTAAGCCAGTTGGGTCTGCACGTAGTCGGCCGAGAGCTGCGAGATGGTGTTGGATCGGATGTAGCGCACGTAGCTGGAAAGGTTGTAGAACGTGAGCGCAATGCACGGCAGCACGCCGTGGCGCAACACGTCCAGGCCGTTATCCTCCACGCCGATGGTGCGCATCCCCATGCTGGGAAACCAGTTAAGCTGCACGGCAAAGACGGTGATGAGCAAAATACCGAACCAGAAAATCGGCACCGAGATGCCGATATAGGCGAACAGGTTCAGCAGGTGATCCAGCCAGCGGTGCTTAAATGCCCCCGCCAGCAGGCCCAGCGGGATCGCCAGCACGATAGCCATCAGCAGCGACGACCCCATCAGCCCCAGCGTGGCCGGAATGCGTTCGCCGATCATCTCCAGCACCGGGCGGTGGTAAATCAGCGAATAGCCGAGATCGCCCTGCAGGACGTTTTTTAGCCACAGGACGTACTGCGTGACCAGGGGCTTATCCAGCCCCAGGCTCTGGCGAATACGCTCGATATCTTCCGGGGCCATGCGCGGCGTAATGTAGGCCGCCACCGGATCGCCGGGTGCGAGTTTGACCAGCAAAAACGCCACCAGTGAAATAAAGAACAGCATCGGCAGTAATTGCAGCAGCCGACGCGTAAGAAGTGTGTTCACGACGTGCCCTTACCAAAGCCCCGACCCGACGGCCGGGGCAATCGCTTATTTCTGATAGATTTTTGACAGATCCTGGAAGAGGTAGACTGGTTTCGGCTCTGCCTCCTGGGTGCCGCCGAAACGCTTGTCCACCGCGACGGTCGCATTGGTGTAGGCAATCGGGTAGTACGTCATGTCATTCGCCACCGTCTGCTGAATTTGCTCGTAGATATCGGCACGTTTCGCGGCGTCGGTTTCCACCGCGCCTTTATCCCACAGGGCATCAAACTGCGGATTTTTGTAGTGCGCGTAGTTATAGGCTTCGTTGCTCATGAACAGCGATTTGTAACCATCCGGCTCGGAGCCCATGATGTAGCCGCCCAGGTTCAGCTCCCACGCGGTGTTGTTCATGTCGAGACTGCGCTGAGACATGGCGTTGGAGTCCAGCGGCATCAGCTCCACGCTCACCCCAATGCCCTTCAGCGCCTGCTGAATATAGAGCGCCATGCTCTCCTGGGTTTTGTTGGTGTTCACATACGCCAGGCGCAGCTTGATGTTGCCCGGCGCGCCGGACGTCTTCAGCAGGTCTTTGGCTTTTTGCAGATCGAATTTGTACTGTTCAACGTCATCCGTCTTGTAAAGCGTATCGGGCGTCAGGAAGGACGTCGCCGGTTTAGCGTAGTCAAGCGAGGTAAACGCGGTCTGGGTTAGCTCATCTTTGTTGATGGCATACGCAATGGCCTGTCGCAGTTCTTTGCTCTTCATCACCGGCACGTTCTGGTTGAACGTCATATAGGCCAAACGGCCTTCCGGATAGACCACAAAGTCAAACTTCCCGGTATTTTTCAGGCGATTCACATCCTGCGGATCAACCATCTTGAGGTTGATTTCACCGTTTTGCAGCGCAAGGTTGGCGGCGTTACTGTCTTTGGCGAAACGGTAGGTGACCGAATCAAGCTTCGCTTTGCCGTTCCAGTAATCATCGAAACGGGTCAGGGCGTAATATTGTCCGGCGCGGTACTCTTTGAATTTGAACGGGCCAGAACCCACTGGCGCATCGTTTTTGCTGCTCTTTTCCAGATCGCCTTCACCGGCGAACACGTGCTGCGGGATCGGGTAGATCTGTACCAGAGTGCCGGTAAAGGCCGCACTGACCTGCGGTAACGTGAACTTAACGGTGCGGTCGTCAACCTTGCTCACCTCAACGGGCTTGCCGCCCCAGGTAAACATGCTGCGGAAGAAGCTATGCTGTTTGGCATCCAGCAGCTTATTGAACGTAAAGACCACGTCGTCCGCCGTCAGCGGCTGGCCGTCCTGCCATTTCAGGTTGGGTTTTAACGTCAGGGTATAACTCAGATTGTCGGCGGAGGGCGTCAGGCTTTCCGCCAGACCCCACTCAATGTTGCCGTTATTAAAGCTATACAGCGGGGCATAGAGTGCCTGCATGATCGTTAACGTGGTACGGTCGCTGGCATAGAGAGGATTAACGGCTAACGGGTCTCCGGAGGTTATACCAATAATCAGCGAACCACCCTCTTTCGGCGCGTCGCTTTTTGCCGCTGAGGGCGTATTTGTCTCTTTATTTTTCGCATCATCACAGCCAGCCAGGCCTAACGCGAGCGAAACCAGCACTGCCGATAACAGAAGCTTGCGCATCTCACTTACTCCTTGCCTTATAAAGTGTTTATTACTGCATCTTTTATTTATGTTGAAGCATCATATGCAGCTTTATCGGTTTCCGCATTAATTATGAAAATGCGATTTTCGATTAAGCTTATGCCGAATTTGATATATATAAGCGCCAGAAGGAATAGCGGTTAATTGATTGCGCTCACATCGTTAAACGGTTCACAAATCTCCTGCTACACTGCCTCAACACATCACTCAAAAGGCAGACCAACATGTCAGACAACACTTATCAGCCACCGAAAGTGTGGGAATGGAAAAAGAACAACGGCGGTGCATTCGCCAACATCAACCGTCCGATTTCCGGTGCAACGCATGAGAAAGAGCTCCCTGTGGGTTCTCATCCGCTACAGCTCTACTCCCTGGGCACACCGAACGGTCAGAAAGTAACGATTATGCTCGAAGAGCTGCTGGCGCTGGGCGTGACGGGCGCCGAGTACGACGCATGGTTGATCCGCATCGGCGAAGGCGATCAGTTCTCCAGCGGGTTTGTAGAGGTGAACCCGAACTCAAAAATACCCGCGCTGCGCGATCACTCCACGACTCCGCCGACGCGCGTATTTGAATCCGGCAGCATTCTGCTTTACCTGGCAGAAAAATTTGGTCACTTCCTGCCAAAAGATCCGGCAGGCCGCACGGAAACCCTGAACTGGTTGTTCTGGCTGCAAGGGGCCGCCCCGTTCCTCGGCGGCGGGTTTGGCCACTTCTACAACTATGCTCCGGTGAAAATTGAATATGCGATTGACCGCTTCACCATGGAAGCCAAACGCCTGTTCGACGTGCTGGATAAACAGCTGGCGCGCGGCCGTTACGTGGCCGGTGAGGAATACACCATCGCGGATATGGCAATCTGGCCGTGGTTTGGCTGCGTCGCGCTGGGCAGCGTGTATAACGCCGCCGACTTCCTGGACGCGGAGAAGTACATCAACGTTCAGCGCTGGGCAAAAGACATTGCGCATCGCCCAGCAGTGAAGCGCGGACGCATCGTTAACCGCACCAGCGGCGAGTTGAACGAGCAGCTTCACGAACGCCACGCGGCGAGTGACTTCGAGACAAATACCGAAGACAAACGTCAGGCGTGATAGCTGGCCGGGCGGGACACCGCCCGGCTGCAAGGATCCTTTCCCAGGGCATGATTAGCTTAAAGGCTGACCCTATATTGCTGGCACTATTTGTCCGTTTTTCTCACACCAGACCGTGAGATACGACGAATTAACCGACAGCAGTCACAAAGGATCTGTTATGAAACTCATTAAAACAACGCTGGTTATCAGCGCTCTCATTTTTTCTACCTCGGGAATGGCCATCGACAAAACCGCTGCCGGCGCGGTAGCAGGTGCGGCCATTGGCGCAGCCACGGGCAAAGATCTGAAATCAACCGTTGGCGGTGCCGTCGTTGGCGCTGGCACGGGGGCGATGTTCAAAAACGGCGAAAAAGGCAAAGACGCGCGTAAAGGTGGTGCGGTAGGTGCTGCCGTGGGCGCAGGTGCCGCGGCGGTTACCGGCAAGAGCGTGCTGAAAGGTGCGGCGGTTGGTGCGGGTACAGGCGCGCTGATTGGTGAAGCGACGCACTAGGGCTGTGTGCCACCTTGTGAACAGGCATGAATAATAAACCCAGCGATCGCGCTGGGTTTTTTGTTTTTTTGAATTAGATACAAGCCCGTTCGAACAACCGACGCGCGGCTGGCGTTAACCCTGACATATGCATGCAGGCATGCACCATTCCCGGCAACCGTTCACAGCGTACTGGCACCCCCGCCTCCTCAAGCCGCAGAGCATACTCTTCAGCCTCATCGCGCAAGGGATCATATTCACAACTCAGGATGGTTGCTGGCGGTAACCCCCTCAGCGAGGCCATATGCAGCGGCTCGGCATAAGGATGACGACATTCTCCCAGATAGTTCTCCCAGCAAAACACCATCGCATCACGCGTTAAATAATAACCTTCAGCAAATTCACAATAGCTTTGGGACGACATTTCGCGACTTAACGCCGGGTAGAGCAGCAACTGATGCTCAATGTGAGGTCCGCCGCGACCCCGGGCCAGCAGAGCTGTCGCGGCAGCAAGATTGCCGCCAGCACTGTCGCCGCCCACCGCCAGACGGGTCGCATCTATCCCCAAAAGCGCGGCCTGTTCACTGGCCCAGCACAGTGCCTGATAAACATCTTCTAACGGCCTTGGGAAGGGGAACTCCGGTGCCAGACGGTAATCAACGGAGAGTATTTTCCGACCAGTAGCATTGGCCAGTGCCTGACAGGGCCGATCGTACAGCGCCAGCGAGCCCAGATACCATCCGCCGCCGTGAGCAAAGAGCATTGCAGGCAGAACGATTTCAGCGTTTGAGGCAGCAGGCGTATACGCGCGAAGACCGATAGCGTAACCATCATCAGCGATAACAACGTAATGTTGAATGCCGCAACCTGTTTCCTCCTCACCCTGTAGCCGCAACAAATCCACTTCGGTGGCGGCACGCAGGTCGGCTAACGACGCCGGTTGCGGCGCGCCCGATGACGCAGCCAGAAAGTCAGCAATGTTTTTATCAAGCGGCACGATCGGTGTCCTCTGAGAGAAAGGGTACGATTAGCCCAATAAACGCCTCATGACACTCTTCGGTAATAAAATGCCCGCAGTCCGCCACCGTCTCGCCACGCAAATCAATGGCATTGCCCTGTAGGGTTATCAACGGCGCATCGCGCGTCGCATGTTCGGCCCCCACCGTTAACACCGGCATGGTTAAAGGTGTTTGCGCACGGCGCTGGTTCTGCCGGATGGTTTCCGGGATAGCGCGATAATAGTCGAAGCCCGCACGCAGCCCGCCGGGTGTTGAATAGGCGGCGATATACACCTCTGCGGCAACCCGTTCACGTCGATGAGACCAGCGGTCGAAAATATAGCTGAGATACTGTGATTCGCGCCCGCTGGTCAGGGTTTCGGGTAGATCCGCCAGTTGATTGAACATGAAGTGCCAGAGAAAGATGTTCTCTTCCGGTGCGACAAAAATCGGCGGTGGTGGTGCCAGTCCAGGGATAACCGCTTCTGTCAGCACAAGTCTTTCTATCGCCTGAGGAAAATCGCTTGCCATGGCATAACCAACCCACATGCCGATATCGTGACCCACTATGCTATAACGCGCATGGCCCAGCTGCACCATCATGGTATGCAGCATGGCACCGACACGTCCGGTATCATAGCCGTCGCGCGGTTTATCTGACTCAACAATGCCCGGAGGGTCGACCGCTATCGCCTGAAAACCCGCCGCCGCCAGCGCCTGAAGGACATAGCGCCAGGTATACCAGGTCTGCGGCCAGCCCGGTATCAGCAATACCGGTTGTCCTTTTACCGCCACGACGCAGTGGATGCGCTGTCCGTTCACTTTCGTATAGACGTGTTCTGCCCTGAGATCCGCGTGCGCGATCTCACCGTATTGTTGTTCCATGGTGACTCCCTGTGATGTCGTAGCTTAGCGAATGCCGAGTAATGCGTTGATTTGCTGAGGGTTAACTGGCGCACCGGCGAAATCATCGAAGACTTTATCGGTGATGTGAATAATATGGTCGCGGATGAACGCAGCACCTTCTCTGGCACCATCCAGCGGATTTTTCAGACAGCACTCCCATTCCAGGGTTGCCCAGCCGGCATAATCGTATTGAGTCAGCTTCGAGAAAATAGCCCTGAAATCCACCTGACCGTCACCTAATGAGCGAAAACGTCCTGCACGATCGACCCACGACTGATAGCCACCATAAATACCCTGACGCCCGGTCGGATTAAATTCAGCGTCTTTGACGTGGAACATGTTGATCATGTCCTTATAAATATCAATAAACTCCAGATAGTTAAGCTGCTGTAGCACCATGTGGCTGGGGTCGAAAAGTATCCGGCAGCGGGGATGCTCTTTCACCCTTTGATAAAACATTTCAAACGTCACCCCATCATGCAGATCTTCGCTCGGGTGGATCTCATAGCAGAGGTTAATACCCTGCTCGTCACAGGCGTTAAGCACCGGCATCCAGCGCCTGGCCAGCTCGTCAAAGGCGGTTTCAATTAACCCTTCCGGGCGCTGCGGGAACGGGAACAAATAGGGCCACGCCAGCGAGCCAGAGAAGGTACCCAGATCGCTGAGTCCAAGCCTGGCAGAGGCCTTGACCGCCATCAGCAGCTGTTGCTGTGCCCATTCGCCGCGGGCCAGTGGGTTGCCGTGGACTTCCGGCGGCGCAAAGCTGTCGCATAAGCTGTCGTAAGCAGGATGTACCGCCATCAGTTGGCCGAAGATGTGGCTGGTCAGCTCACTCACCACCAGGCCATGCTCCGCCAGCATACCGGTCAGATCGTCGCAGTAGGTCTGGCTTTCTGCCGCCGTCGCCACGTCGAAGAGACGGCGATCCCATACCGGGATTTGCAGAGCGCTAAACCCCGTTTCCGCCGCCCACCGGGCTATCGCAGGCAAATTATTGAATGGGGCCGCATCATCGCTGAACTGAGCCAGATGGAGAGAGGGACCTTTGAGGGTTTTCATCGTATACTCCTATTGTTTGTCGATTGACAAACAATAGGAGTAAAGCCGGATAACCGCAAGCGAAAATTATAAATTCGTTGGTAATCCAGATGATTTAGGCGATCCTGTTTCACTGAATTCAGGACCAACCGGAGCAACAAAATGGCAGGCAGACCGCGCCAGTTCGATCGTGACCAGGCGCTTATCAAAGCGCGCAACCTGTTCTGGCGACAGGGTTATGAAGGAACCTCAATGTCGGATCTGGTGGCAGAGCTGGGGATTGCATCGGCACGGATTTACAAGGCGTTCGGTTCAAAAGAGCAGCTCTTTCGGGAAGCTATCGCCGATTACGAAAAACAGGAAGGCGGTTTTGCGGATCGGGCCTTATCCGCAGGGGGCAACGTGCGGGATACCATCCAGACGCTGTTAATGGATGCGGTTCACCTGTACTGCCATCCGGATTTGCCGCAAGGATGTATGGTGGTGGCCTCTGCAGCCAGCGTCAGTGCGGAAAATGAAACGCTCAAAACCTGGCTGGCACAGCATCGCCTGCAGCGTACGCAGCAGATCATCGATCGTCTCCACCAGGCAGTGCATAACGGTGAACTGCCGGATACGACCGATGCAGAGAGTCTGGGAGACTATTTTGCCGTCTTTTTACATGGTTTGTCGGTGCAGGCCAGAGACGGTGTTCCTGAATCTCGTTTGCAGGCGGCGGTTAAGCAAGCGCTTAGCCTGCTGCCGCATTGCTGAGTGCGAAGCATCAATGATGATCGTCGTACTGATGCTCAATCACCATCCCTTCCGCCACGCTCGCCACATGCCGCGCACGCGGGTGATAAACCGGAGCAGGCGCTGGCGCGGCATAGACCGTTTGTGACGGTGCAGGCGCGACGGCTACCGCCTGCGGAACCGTGGTGGATGACGGGACAATCACCACTTTATAACCGCTCGGGACATCCACGGTGACGCTTTGCGCCATTGCTGAATTAACCATAGCCAAGCCTGCCATGACGGCCAATACAATATAGGACTTTTTCATAGACTGTATTATTTCCGGTAAAATAAGAAAATTAATAATGTCGGGAGGAGCTTAAGGCTATATTAATTCCCATCGCCGTTACGGTGCAGAAAATGCCAAATATATTGTTACATTAACACATGAAAATAATAACGTAGGCCGGGCAAGGCGCAGCCGCCGCCCGGCAACATAAAACAATTTTAATTAATCGCGATATGACCTTCCGGCGTATTTATCCAGCGCGGCGCTTTCAGCGTATCGGCGTAATATCCCACCAGCTCACACAGCAAATCCTCTATCACGCGCGCCATCTCCTCTGGCAGGGCGCGGCCGATCAGCAACTGGGTTAAGACCTGGCAGTATTGCCCGAGCCGACAAGGGGCATTCCCGGAAGCCGTCTCGCAAATCTAATTAATACTTAATATCCCGCGCTTTTTGCCGTCCGGCCTGTTTCATCTGACGCTTGTCCTGACGGCAGTCGTGATTACTCTGGTTATTGTTCGCCACGCAGGTCTGCTTCACCTGCCGTGACGCGTCGCGGGTTTCCTGCCTGACATCACGCGACACACGCCGCTCTTGCGCCTGCTGGGTGGCGCTGGCAGATACCGAAAACAGCACAAGAAACATGACAGAAAGGACAGGGATGACGGACAACGATCTGTTCATAGCAACACCTCGTAGAAGGAGCCCAGAACGTCAGTGGGTTTAGCCAAAGAATAGCAGTTTCAGAGAAATATAAATGAGGAAGGCGCTAATAATGCAAGGCCGCACCTGGCAGCCTTGCAACATATCGTTATGCGGTGAGACGGAATTTCTGCACCGAGCGCTGAAGCTCTTCGGTCTGGCGTTCCAGTGCAGAAGCCGCTGCAGAAACCTCCTCCACCAGCGAGGCGTTCTGCTGGGTAACGCCGTCCATCTGCGTAATGGCAATACCGACCTGAGAAATACCCTTACTTTGTTCCTCAGAAGCTGAGGCGATCTGTTTCATAATGGTTGTCACCTCCGTCACGTCGCGCAAAATCGCATCCATCGTGGTGCCGGTGTCGCCCACCAGCTGCGCGCCCTGCTCTACGCGGGTAACGGAGTCGGCAATCAGCCCCTCAATTTCCTTTGCCGCATTGGCGCTGCGGCTTGCCAGGTTACGGACTTCACCTGCCACCACGGCGAAACCGCGCCCCTGCTCACCCGCGCGCGCCGCTTCAACGGCCGCATTGAGTGCCAGAATGTTGGTCTGGAAGGCAATGCTGTTGATGACGTTAGTGATTTCAGCAATTTTCTTCGAGCTTTCAGAAATGCCGCTCATGGTGGTCACCACTTCCTCCACCAGCGAGCCGCCACGGCTGGCGGTGGTCGATGCCACATCTGCCAGTTGGCTTGCCTGACGCGCGCTTTCCGCATTCAGTTTCACGGTTGCAGTCAGTTGTTCCATGCTGGCAGCCGTCTCTTCCAGCGCAGCAGCCTGCTCTTCGGTACGGGAAGAGAGATCGTTATTACCGCTGGAGATTTCCGTCGCACCGCGCCAGATATTTTCACTGCCGGAGCGGATAGTGCTGACCGCTTCGCGCAGACTGTCCTGCATCGCGCTCAACAGAGGAACCAACTGCCCCACACAGTTGCGGCCGAAGGGTTCAATTGGCTGACTGAGATCGCCCTGGGCAATCTGGCGGAACTGCTGGCGAATGCGGTCCAGCGGTTTGACCAGCATCGCGACCAGGTAGCGGTCGGTGAAAAGCAGGATCAGCAGGCCGATAATAGTGGCGGTGATAATCACCGTACGCGTCATGCTGGTCAGGTTGTCCACCACCACGCGGGTGCTGTCGAGCGCCTTCGCGGCCGCGTTGTTAAAGTTCTCGGCAGCAGCACCAAACGCACGGCTTAGCGGCGGGGTAACGTTATTGGCCTGCTGGCGATAGCCATCCAGAGTCTCCAGCTTCGCCTGCTGCATTTGCGGCGTGATACCTTGATCAAGCAACGCCTGCCAGGTACCGATGACCTGAGCAGAAATCTGTTCGTCCATTGGTCCTGGCGAGATCGCTTTCATCTCGGCCAGTTTCTTACCCATGTTATCCAGTGCCTGTTGGGCAGAGGCCAAATCCGGCGTGCCGCCTGCGGCTTTGACTTCCATCGCACGGCTCAAACGGGTCACAAAGCGGAAATACTGATCGTTGCCCTGACTGAGTACCGTCATCTGTTTGACCAGTTGACGATCCACGTCATTGCCATCCGAAACACGCGAAAGGGACCAGGTACTGTACAGGCCAACACCCGCCCACATTAAACAAAAGATCCCGAGAATCGTCAGCATGACGAAGCGGATCGTGAAATTACGGAGCATATTCATAAGTCTTCCTTGCCGTGAGGGTGAATTCGCCCAGAGGCGAGTACTTCTCTCGTTATCGGCAGGAACCGGGGAAATTATAACGTTTTGTGATCATTTTTGATTAGCGTGGCTTCATTAGTCACACAGCTGACGTTAACCATCACCTCGCGCTTAGTTATGTCATTTGTGATGTGATAAGTTCAGAATGAAAACGTTGTTTCGAAAATTCAACGATAAAAAAGGAGACATCATGTCCTGGAACCCTGACCCCGCCCGCTATGAAAATATGCAGTACCGCTACTGCGGAAAAAGCGGCTTGCGCCTGCCAGCACTATCGCTTGGTTTGTGGCATAGCTTTGGCCACGTACACCCTCTCGAATCCCAGCGCGCGCTGCTGCGCAAAGCCTTCGATCTCGGCATTACTCATTTCGATCTCGCCAATAACTACGGCCCTCCGGCAGGCAGCGCGGAAGAGAATTTCGGCCGCCTGCTGCGTGAGGATTTTTCCGCGTATCGCGACGAACTGATTATCTCCACTAAAGCGGGTTACGACATGTGGTCGGGGCCGTATGGGTCAGGCGGTTCGCGCAAATATTTGCTTGCCAGTCTCGATCAAAGTCTGAAGCGGATGGGTCTGGAGTATGTTGATATTTTCTATTCCCATCGCGTCGATGAAAATACGCCGATGGAAGAGACTGCGGCGGCACTGGCCCATGCTGTGCTAAGCGGTAAAGCGCTGTATATCGGGATTTCATCCTATTCAACGGAGCGCACCCAGAAAATGGCTGACCTGTTGCGTGAGTGGAAAATTCCGCTGCTTATTCATCAGCCATCCTACAACCTGCTCAACCGCTGGGTAGATAACACCGGCCTGCTGGATACGCTTAAGCAAAACGGGACGGGTTGCATTGCGTTTACCCCGCTGGCGCAGGGGTTGCTTACCGGAAAATACCTGAACGGGATCCCTGAAGATTCTCGCATGCAGCGCGAGGGTAAAAAGGTACGCGGCCTGACGGAAAAAATGCTGACCGAAGCCAATCTCAACAGCCTGCGTTTGCTGAGTGAAATGGCGCATGTCCGTGGACAGACGATGGCGCAGATGGCACTGAGCTGGTTGCTCAAGGATGAACGCGTTACCTCAGTGCTGATCGGTGCAAGTCGCCCGGCCCAGATCGAAGAAAACGTTCGGGCCCTGGATAACCTGCACTTCAGCGAAGATGAGCTGGAAAGGATTGATCGACATGTTGCGGACGGGGAGTTGAACCTGTGGCAGGCATCATCGGATAAATAGGTCTTTTCGCCCCCTCAGCCCGTAGGGCGAGGGGGACACGTACTTTACTTCTTACTGATCTTATCCAGATACCCCATCACAAATGCAGACAACACAAACGTCAGATGGATAATGACGTACCACATCAGTTTGTTATCCGGGACATTTTTCGCGTCCATAAATACGCGTAACAGGTGGATAGAGGAGATTGCCACAATCGACGCGGCCACTTTGTTCTTCAGCGATGAAGCATCCATTTTGCCCAGCCAGCTGAGCTTCTCTTTACGCTCGTCGATATCAAGCTGGGAGACAAAATTTTCGTAGCCAGAGAACATCACCATCACCAGCAGTCCGCCCACCAGGGTCATATCTACCAGCGACAGCAGAACCAGAATCAAATCCGCTTCGGCAATGGAAAAAATGTTCGGCAGAACATGCCAGATTTCCTGAAAGAACTTAATCGTCAGAGCGATAAGCGCCAGCGAAAGGCCAAAATAGACGGGAGCCAGTATCCAGCGAGAGGCGTACATGGCATTTTCAAAAAAGCGTTCCATAAAGTCCTGTTTGCAAAAGAAACCAGCGCCCAGTATATCTCAACGGCGCTGACTGTTTGCAATAACTCAACGGTACGTCACTCAGACGTTATCCGGGTTAACCTCCGGACGTGCGTACTCAGGCCAGACAAGCGCCACCAGCTCAGGATAGGCTTCCAGACTGAACTCACGAAAGCACTGACGCAGATTTAATACGTCGAGGTCAGAATATGATACTTTCTCACCGTTCAGACAGCGTTTTTTGATATTATCATAATATTTATACACTGCTGAATTCAGGTCGCTGCAGCGACGCTGTGCCTCAAACAGTCCGGGCGTATCATTAATTTCCGACATTTTCATGCGTTTAATTGTCGCGTGTAAAAAGTCGATATATTCATGGTTCACCCGCCAGTACCAAACAGGCGTTACTGAGTTCATCAATACAGAGAAATGATCTTCCCCTTCCTCTTTTGTCATCCGTTCAGGTTGTGGAGGTTCACTGGCGTCCTTCGACACTTTCGTTTTATTGAATTCCTGCATCAATAAAAGAACACCAGCGGTCAGTAATAGTAATGTGATGACCGTAAAAAAGATGCTGTTCATGGGTAGGCTCCATTTTTTTTGATTTTAAAATTGCCTCATGATATTGTCAACGAATCTCACGCCTTTACCAACCCCACCCTGTTGAAATTAAAGGAAATTAAAAATGCTGCCCGACTATCTCGTCCCGGCTAAGTACCACATTGCGTCTGTGGAACAGCAACCCGCGGAAGCAGAAAAAGAGGCGAGTTTCACTCAGGGAAAAAGAAAGCTCTCCGATTTCGAGCCTGACATATTAATTGGCGTTTCCCAAACAGGGAAATCCCGTAATATGTTGCTGGAAGAGCACGATCGTCATATAAAGGACCGCTTATTTCGCGCTATAAAAATTGAAGCCTTTGTCCATCTGCTGAATGACCTGCAAGCCGAAGGCGAAATAGATGCCCAGAAACTAAGTCAAATAATGGCCGAAAAAACAGAAGAAATAAATGAAGCGGGCAATGAAATTTGGCTTAATCTAATTACACGAGAAAAAAACAACCCTATATTTTACACCCTGGGGGAAGATTAACGTGAAAGAAATTAAAAATAACGACGTTTATTTGACTTTAGATGATAAAAAAAGTGATGAATTTATCTTAAAGCAAAATCTCGACGCGCTGAGAAAGACAAAAAATGACGAGATGACGCGTATAACACAAGATTTGGTATCGATCCCGGCGACGCTGGTGCGTCTGAAATGGCAGAATCGCCGTGAAATTTACCCGCTACAGGTCAAAGAAGAAATTTACGGTGCCGTGTTGAATGCCATCATCGAGCAGCGTCCAGAGCTGAAAGAGAAGGTGCTGGGACGTCTTGAGGCCAATTATCAGTATCTGCTTGCCAGAGAAATCGCCACCCTGCGTCTGACGCGCAAGCTGTCAGACGGTGAGTACCGTACCTCAAACGTCACCTGCGTGGCGCTTGATGAGGACGCGCTGGCTTCTCACCCGACCGCTCCTGCATCCACTGATACAAAAAAATAATCAAACCGATATGCATAAAAAAAGCCGGCTTTCGCCAGCTCTTTTTTACTTCACGGTCGCTTTCTCTTCGCCGACCAGCCCAATCTTCAGATAACCCGCCTGATGCAGCGTGTCCATTACCTTCATCATGGTTTCATAATCGACGGTTTTATCCGCACGGAAGAAGACCGTGGTGTCCTTCTTGCCACCCGTGAGCTGATCCAGTGCCGGGATGACAGAGTCGGCCGTCACCGGGTCGTTCCCGAGGAACATGGATTTATCCGCTTTTACCGAGATATAGATTGGCTTCTCCGGGCGCGGCTGTGGCTGGCTGGAAGAGGCAGGTAGATTCACCTTCACATCCACCGTCGCCAGCGGCGCAGCCACCATGAAGATAATCAGCAGAACCAGCATAACGTCGATAAACGGCGTTACGTTGATTTCATGCATTTCGCCGTTATCGTCCAGATTTTCGTTCAGACGCATCGCCATAGCATCAACCTGCGCGCAGTTTAGACGCCGCGTGCACCGGCTTAACCGAGCTGGCATTCAAATCAAGATCGCGACTTTGCAGCAGCAGAACCTGTGCTGCAACATCGCCGAGAGTGGCTTTGTAACTGCCAATCATACGCGCGAAGATGTTGTAGATAACCACAGCCGGGATTGCTGCAACCAGACCGATTGCCGTCGCCAGCAGCGCTTCCGCGATACCCGGCGCAACCACCGCAAGGTTGGTAGTTTGAGACTGCGCGATACCGATAAAGCTGTTCATGATGCCCCAGACCGTACCGAAAAGCCCGATGAACGGCGAGATCGCACCGATAGTCGCCAGATAACCATTGCCACGGCCCATATGTCGACCTACAGCGGCAACACGACGCTCCAGACGGAAGCCGGTACGTTCTTTAATACCTTCGTTATCTTCACTGCCAGCGGAAAGTTCCAGCTCGTTCTGAGCTTCATTAACTAACAGGGTGGTCAGGCTTTTTACGTGGAAGGATGAGGTCATATCTGAAGCCTGATCCAGAGAACGGGCTTCAGCCAGTTGCTGTTGCTCCCGCTTAAGGCGACGCTTCTGCGAAAGCAGTTCAGCACTTTTGCTGAAGAAGATAGCCCAGGTGACAACGGACGCCAGAATCAGGCCGATCATCACAATCTTAACCACGATGTCAGCATGTTGATACATGCCCCAAACGGAGAGATCCGTCTGCATCAAATTATTACCCACTCTGTATCTCCAGGACGCAAATCACAAAATCTGAACGTAATAATATCAAAACATCGTCGAATTGATAGTAGTTCTCATTAGTATTTGCATGGTGCCGTAATTTTCGCTCACTTTCCTTGCGCTTACGCAGTAAAAATTTCTTATGCGGTTTTTTGCTAATATTTTCTGCTTATTCGATAAGCATCCGGGTGCAGTTTTTTACAATCGTGGTAGTCTGGACGTCCAGACGTATAAAAACAGGGTTAGCGAACATGACAAAGAAGCATCTTGATACCACGCTGGTACAGGCAGGACGCAGCAAAAAATACACCCAGGGATCGGTCAATAGCGTGATTCAACGAGCCTCCTCACTGGTATTTGATACCGTTGAGGAGAAAAAAATCGCCACGCGTAACCGCGCAAAAGGCGGACTTTTTTATGGTCGTCGCGGCACCCTAACCCATTTTTCACTCCAGGAGGCCATGTGCGAACTGGAAGGCGGCGTGGGCTGTGCGTTGTTCCCGTGTGGGGCGGCAGCCGTCGCCAATACCATTCTGGCGTTTGTGGAACAAGGCGATCATATTCTGATGACCAACACCGCCTATGAACCCAGCCAGGACTTCTGCACCAAAATCCTCCGTAAGCTCGGCGTAACAACCGGTTGGTTCGACCCGCTGATCGGCGAAGGCATCGCAGAACTTATTCAGCCAAACACGCGTATCGTGTTCCTGGAATCTCCAGGGTCACTCACCATGGAAGTCCACGACGTCCCGGCTATCGTGAAAGCGGTTCGCAGCAAAGCGCCAGAAGCGATCATCATGATCGACAACACGTGGGCGGCGGGCGTGCTGTTTAAAGCACTGGAGTTTGACATTGATATCTCGATTCAGGCGGCGACCAAATACCTGATTGGCCATTCTGACGGCATGATTGGCACTGCGGTATCCAATGCACGCTGCTGGGATCAGCTGCGTGAAAATGCCTACCTGATGGGGCAAATGGTGGATGCGGATACCGCCTACATGACCAGCCGCGGGCTCCGTACGCTGGGCGTGCGCCTGCGTCAGCATCACGAAAGCAGCCTGAAAATAGCCGAATGGCTGGCGCAACACCCGCAGGTTGAGCGCGTCAACCATCCGGCGTTGCCCGGCAGCAAAGGTCATGAATACTGGCAACGGGACTTTACGGGGAGTAGCGGTTTGTTCTCATTCGTTCTTAAAAAACGGCTGAATAATGACGAACTGGCAAACTATCTGGATAATTTTACCCTCTTCAGCATGGCCTACTCCTGGGGCGGCTTTGAATCCCTGATCCTGCCAAACCAACCGGAGCAGATCGCGGCTTTGCGTCCCGGTGGTGAAGTGGACTTCAGCGGAACCCTGATCCGACTGCATATCGGTTTAGAAAATGTTGACGATTTAATCGCGGATTTAACAGCAGGGTTTGAGCGTATCGTGTAGAGTGCTGGCTGAAAATGTACTCCCTGGACGTTTTTGTGAACATTGCCACCAGAAAAGTCCGCATTAGTTGCGCCCGGGATCAAACCCGAAGCGCAAATAAAGGAGTACAATAGCTCTATATCTGCTGTTCCACAGGAAAGTCCATGGCTGTTATTCAAGATATTATCGCAGCGCTCTGTCAACACGATTTTGCCGCGCTGGCGGACCCTCACGTCTTAGGTATCGTCTATTTCGTGATGTTCGCGACTCTGTTTCTGGAAAATGGATTACTGCCAGCGTCATTTTTACCCGGTGACAGTTTGCTTTTACTTGCCGGGGCGTTGATCGGCAAAGGCGTCATGGACTTCACGCCAACGATGGTGATCCTCACTTCCGCAGCCAGCCTGGGCTGCTGGCTGAGCTATTTGCAGGGCCGCTGGCTTGGGAACACGCGCGTCGTGAAAAGCTGGCTGGCCCAGTTACCGCATAAATATCATCAACGTGCGACCTGCATGTTTGATCGGCATGGCCTGCTGGCACTGCTGGCCGGGCGTTTTCTGGCGTTTGTTCGTACTCTGCTGCCAACAATGGCGGGCATTTCTGGTCTGTCGAACCGCCGCTTCCAGTTCTTTAACTGGCTGAGCGCCCTGTTGTGGGTTGGTGTGGTCACGACGCTCGGCTACGCGCTGAATATGATCCCGTTCGTGAAACACCACGAAGATCAGGTGATGACCTTCCTGATGGTGCTGCCGATTTTCCTGCTGGTGGCAGGGCTGGTAGGGACCATCGCGGTAGTGATTAAGAAAAAGTACTGCAGTGCATAAACAAAAGCCGGGTGGCGCTACCGCTTACCCGGCCTAAGCTTCCCCTTCACGCTCCCTGCATGGTTCTTATACGTGACGCATCTTCCCCCGGCGTGACGCCGAAGTAGCGCTTAAACTCCCGACTGAACTGCGACGCACTTTCATAGCCCACCCTCATCGCCGCCGCGCTGGCCTTCATGCCATCGTGGATCATCAGCATTCGCGCCTTATGCAGGCGGTAGGTTTTGAGATACTGCAGCGGTGAAGTGCTGGTCACCGACTTAAAATTATGGTGAAACGCCGAAACACTCATATTCGCTTCTGCCGCGAGCTGGTCGACGCTCAGGTTTTCCGTGTACTGACTTTCAATACGCTTGAGCACGCGGCTTATCAGGCTGAAGTGGGTCTGTCGGCTCACCAGCGCGAGTAAAGCCCCTCCCCCCGGCCCCAGCAGTACATGGTAGAGAATTTCGCGGATAATCTGCTTGCCGAGAATACGTGCATCCAGCGGCCTGTCCATTACGTCCAGCAGACGCTCAATGGCGCAGAGGATCTCTTCAGATAATGTCGCGGAGTTAATCCCGCTTGATGCCATTGAAGGCTGGAAAAGCTCGTCTTCACCAATCTCCATCAGCAGCTCCTGCAGCTGAAGAATATCGACATTGACGCGAATACCCGCCAGCGGAACGGCCTCTGTCGCGAAAGTTTCACATTCAAAGGGTAAAGGTACTGTCAGCAGCAGGTATTCATTGGTGTCGTAACGGAAGACTCGTTCATTGATATAGCCAATTTTATGGCCAGAAAAGAGAAAAACGATGCCTGGTTGATACATGACCGGCGTGCGCGTCCCGGGTTGCGTACCGTAGAGCAGGCGAATGTCCGGCAGCAAATTGCTGACACCATTTTCATTATCTATCAGTCTCTTAATCTGCATTGTGAGCTGATGACAGATCGCTTCACGGTTCATATTACGTTACTCCGGGTACGGTTTCCGACGTTGATAGTGTGCGTGCTTTTCCGCGCTTTCTCCAGCGCTCTGTAGAAATGGGCAAGACATCGGCAGGAATGTGCATTGAGAGGATAGCCCCGGACAGCCACAATGTGCAGCATCAGGTAGCCTTCTGCGCCACCACGATTTTTCACCCACATAAGGGAACGAGCAATGAACAACTTTAATCTCCACACCCCAACCCGCATTCTGTTTGGTAAAGGCGCTATTGCCGAGTTGCGCGCACAGATCCCTGCTGACGCCCGCGTACTGATCACCTACGGTGGCGGCAGCGTGAAAAAAACCGGCGTGCTGGATCAGGTTTACAGTGCCCTGGAAGGTCTGGACGTGCGTGAATTCGGCGGCATTGAGCCAAACCCGTCTTACGAAACGCTGATGAATGCAGTGAAAATCGCCCGCGAAGAGAACATCACCTTCCTGCTGGCCGTTGGCGGTGGCTCAGTGCTGGACGGCACCAAATTCATCGCCGCAGCGGCACATTACGCTGACGGCATCGACCCATGGCATATCCTGGAAACCCGTGGCAGCGATGTGAAAAGCGCTATCCCGATGGGCTCGGTACTGACTCTGCCAGCCACAGGCTCTGAATCCAACAAAGGTGCCGTGATCTCCCGCAAAACCACCGGTGATAAACAGGCCTTTATGAACGAACACGTTCAGCCTGTGTTCGCCATCCTCGACCCGGTTTACACCTACACCCTGCCTGCACGTCAGGTGGCTAACGGTGTGGTCGACGCCTTTGTGCATACCGTTGAGCAGTACGTGACCTACCCGGTGGATGCCAAAATTCAGGATCGCTTCGCGGAAGGCATTTTGCTGACGCTGGTTGAAGAAGGTCCGAAAGCGCTGAAAGAGCCAGAAAACTACGATGTTCGCGCCAATGTGATGTGGGCGGCAACGCAGGCGCTTAATGGCCTGATCGGTGCGGGTGTGCCTCAGGACTGGGCAACCCATATGCTGGGCCACGAACTGACGGCCATGCACGGTCTGGATCACGCTCAGACGCTGGCCGTAGTACTGCCTGCGCTGTGGAACGAAAAACGTGACACCAAACGCGCCAAACTGCTGCAGTACGCCGAGCGCGTGTGGAACATTACCGAAGGTTCTGACGATGCGCGTATTGATGCCGCCATCGAAGCGACCCGCAACTTCTTTGAAGGCCTGGGCGTGCCAACGCGTCTCTCTGGCTACGGCCTGGATGGTAGCTCCATCCCTGCCCTGCTGGCGAAACTGGAAGAACACGGTATGACTCACCTGGGTGAGCACGGCGACATCACGCTGGACGTGAGCCGTCGTATCTACGAAGCGGCACGCTAAGCGTTTTTGTCCTCCCGACTTTCGTTTTTTGACATTTCGTCCAGACTTAATGCATACCCCATCGTCGGAGAAACCCTCCGACGATGCGCACCTGAAGGAGGAAAAATGGCAAACCAAACCGTAATCAGGCTGAAGGACGGCAACGTGATGCCCCAACTGGGGCTCGGCGTATGGAAAGCCGGTAACGACGAGGTCGTCTCCGCCATTCATAAAGCCCTGGAAGTCGGCTACAGGTCGATTGATACCGCCGCTGCGTACAAAAACGAAGACGGTGTGGGTAAGGCACTGGCCAGCGCTGGCTTGCCCCGCGACGACCTTTTCATTACCACTAAACTGTGGAACGACGATCAAAAGCGCCCCCGCGAAGCCCTGCAGGAGAGCCTGGACAAGCTCCAGCTCGATTACATCGATCTCTGGCTGATGCACTGGCCTGTTCCGGCTATCGACCATTATGTTGATGCCTGGAAAGGAATGATTGAGCTGCAAAAAGAGGGGCGGGTGAAAAGTATCGGTGTCTGTAATTTCCAGGTTCACCATCTGCAGCGCCTGATCGACGAGACGGGTATCGCTCCTGTCATCAATCAGATCGAGCTGCACCCGCTGATGCAGCAGCGCCAGCTTCACGCCTGGAACGCAACCCACAATATCCAGACCGAATCCTGGAGCCCGCTGGCTCAGGGTGGTGAAGGCCTATTTGATCAGAAAATTATTCGCGACCTGGCGGATAAATACGGTAAGACGCCAGCACAGATTGTGATTCGCTGGCATCTGGATAACGGCCTGGTGGTGATCCCGAAATCGGTCACCCCTTCGCGCATCGCCGAGAACTTCGACGTCTGGGATTTCCGCCTGGACAAAGATGAGTTGGGTGAGATTGCGAAACTGGATAAGGGCAAACGGCTTGGGCCAGACCCGGAGCAGTTTGGCGGATAGATAAAAAACCCCGGCTTGCCGGGGTTTTTATTTTACGCTTTACGTTTGGCTGGCTTCTTCGCCGTAGCCCCACCGTTTGAACGCTGGTGCACGATCGGTGTGTGCTTGGTCAATGCCGGGCGCGTATTGCGATTCTGACGACGCGCCTCGCGCATTTCATCCAGGGTAGGAGCCGGTACCAGACAGTCGCGACGCGAGCCAATCAGGTGCTTTTTACCCATATCTTCCAGCGCCTGACGGATCAGCGGCCAGTTTTTCGGATCGTGATAACGCAGCAGCGCTTTGTGCAGACGGCGCTGTTTATCCCCTTTTGGCACCACCACGTCTTCGCTCTTATAACCAATCTTACTCAGCGGGTTCTTGCCAGTGTAATACATGGTCGTCGAGTTGGCGAGCGGTGACGGGTAGAAGTTCTGCACCTGATCCAGACGGAAGCGACGCTGTTTCAGCCACAGCGCCAGGTTCACCATGTCCTCATCGCGCGTACCCGGGTGGGCAGAGATGAAGTAAGGGATTAGGTACTGCTCTTTCCCTGCCTGCTTAGAGTAGGTATCGAACAACTGTTTAAAGCGATCATAGCTGCCCATGCCCGGCTTCATCATTTTCGACAGCGGGCCTTCTTCGGTGTGCTCCGGCGCAATCTTCAGATAGCCGCCAACGTGGTGCGTTGCCAGCTCTTTGATGTAGCGCGGATCTTCCACGGCGATGTCGTAACGTACTCCGGAGGCGATGAGGATCTTCTTGATGCCTTTAAGGTCGCGGGCGCGGCGATAGAGATTGATTGTCGGCTCATGGTTGGTATCCATGTGCTGGCAGATATCCGGATAGACGCAAGACAGACGACGGCAGGTTTGCTCTGCACGCGGCGACTTACAGCGCAGCATGTACATGTTGGCGGTTGGGCCGCCAAGATCGGAGATCACGCCAGTAAAACCCGGTACGGTATCGCGAATAGCTTCGATCTCATTGATGATCGAATCTTCAGAGCGGCTCTGGATGATGCGTCCTTCATGCTCGGTAATAGAGCAGAGCGAGCACCCGCCGAAGCAGCCGCGCATGATGTTGATCGAGAAGCGGATCATCTCATACGCCGGGATACGGGCGTTGCCATATGCCGGGTGCGGCACGCGCTTATACGGCAGTGCAAAGACGCTATCCATCTCTTCAGTTGACAGCGGGATCGCTGGCGGGTTGATCCAGATATAGCGCTCGCCGTGTTTCTGCAGCAGTGCGCGGGCACAGCCCGGGTTGGTTTCATGGTGCAGAATACGCGACGCATGCGCGTAGAGCACTTTGTCAGCTTTTACCTTCTCGTAGGACGGCAGCAGTACATACGTTTTTTCCCACGGTTTCGGGCGTGGCGGTTGTACAACAATCGCCTTCGCTTCCGCTTTTTTCGGCTCAACCGGCTTGTTATCGGCACACGGCAGATCTTCGCCGTAAGGATGTGGGATAGGGTCGATTTTGCCCGGCATATCAATAATACGGGAATCGACCCCGCTCCAGCCCGGCAGCGCCTCTTTCACCATGATCGCGGTGTTACGCACGTCGCGAATACTGCTCACCGGTTCCCCCTGCGACAGACGGTGTGCGACTTCCACCAGCGGACGCTCGCCGTTACCGTAGATCAGCATGTCGGCTTTAGAATCCACCAGCACCGAGCGGCGCACGGTATCTGACCAGTAATCGTAGTGCGCGGTGCGGCGCAGACTTGCTTCAATGCCGCCCAGGATCACCGGCACATCTTTCCAGGCTTCTTTACAGCGTTGGGTATACACCAGGGTGGCGCGGTCCGGACGTTTACCCGCCACGTTATCCGGGGTATAGGCATCGTCATGACGCAGCTTACGGTCAGCGGTATAGCGGTTGATCATCGAATCCATGTTGCCGGCGGTCACACCGAAGAACAGGTTGGGTTTACCCAGACGCATAAAGTCGTCTTTGCTGTTCCAGTCAGGCTGAGAGATGATCCCCACGCGGAAGCCTTGTGCTTCGAGCATGCGGCCACAAATGGCCATGCCGAAGCTCGGATGGTCAACGTAGGCATCGCCCGTGACCAGAATGATGTCGCAGCTGTCCCAGCCCAGTTGGTCCATCTCTTCCCGGGACATCGGCAGGAACGGCGCCGGTCCAAAGCAGGCCGCCCAGTACTGGGGCCAGGAGAAGAGGTCACGATCCGGCTGGATCAGGGAAATTGCGCTCATAATGCTTCCGAAGAAAAAATAGACAAAAGGAGCCGGATTATACGCTGTTCATCCGCCACATTTGAAGAAAAGGATGCATGAAGCAGACAGATATTCCTGGAAGTCGTTAAAATACAGCGCCCTGTTAATTTTGGATCATAATATCCACTATATCTTCCGGTGTTTTGCCCCCGGAACGTGTTCTTGCGCGGAGTTCTGCTGTGAAGTCCAACGATTCGTTACACATTTCCCAGCTGCGGGTTGTCCTTCACCTCTGCGGTTTTCTGGTTCTGCTGTACAGCCTTTCGATGCTGCCGCCAATGGTCATCGCCCTGCTGAATAAAGAGCGGACCTACTTTGCATTTTTAACCACCTTTTTAACCTTTTTCAGCCTGGGTGGAGTGACGTGGAGGGCAACCCGTCATGCCGGTATTCAGCTGCGCACCCGCGACGGGTTTGTGATTATTGTGCTGTTCTGGCTGCTGTTTTCATTGATCAGTGCCATGCCGTTATGGATGGACGATGGTCTGCATCTTTCCTTTGCTGACGCGCTCTTCGAAGGGGTTTCCGGGATAACCACTACCGGTGCAACGGTAATCGGGGACGTCAGCGCCCTGCCTAAGTCGTACCTATATTACCGCGCCCAGCTGAATTTCATTGGTGGCTTAGGCGTCATCGTGTTGGCCGTCGCGGTCCTGCCGCTGCTGGGCATCGGTGGCATGAAACTGTATCAGTCAGAGATGCCGGGGCCGTTCAAGGAGGAGCGTCTGACTCCCCGCCTTGCCGATACCGCGCGCACGCTGTGGGTAACTTACTTCGCGCTGGGCGCGGCCTGCACCCTGGCCTACTGGCTGGCGGGCATGTCTTTTTTTGACTCCATCTGTCACGGACTTTCGACCGTGTCATTGGGCGGATTCTCCACCCGCAGCGAGAGCATTGGTTTTTACGACAGCCACGCGATTGAACTCGTCGCTGGCGCGTTTTCGCTGCTCTCCGCGTTCAACTTCACCCTCTGGTACGTCGCGATTGTCAGACGCACCCTGAAGCCGATTCGCCGCAGCCCGGAGGTTAAATTCTTTCTGGGTGCCGCCGCAGTGGTGATTGTCATTACCGCCTGGCAGGTCTGGCATGCGGGGATGTACAACGCGACGGATAGCCTGGTTCATGCTTTCTTCCTCGCCAGTTCGATGATGACCGATAACGGCCTTTCGACGGCCGATTATGCGCACTGGCCTGCCCACACCATTTTCCTGCTGTTGAGCGCCAGCTTTTTTGGTGGCTGCGTGGGATCGACCTGTGGCGGGATAAAAGCGCTGCGTTTTCTGATCATGTTCAAACAGAGTATTCAGGAAATGAATCAGCTTGCACATCCGCGCGCGCTACTGAGTATCAAGGTCGGTAAAAGCGTGGTGAATGAACGCGTCCTGCGCTCGGTATGGAGCTTCTTTTTCCTCTACGTGATGATTACGGGCTTTTTTGTCTGGGCGCTCAATCTGATGGGCTACGACCTGTTTACGTCATTTGCAACGGTCGCTGCCTGTATCAATAACATGGGCCTGGGTTTTGGCGAGACCGCGTCCACCTTCGGGACGTTAAAAGAAGAGGCCAAGCTGTTGATGTGCGCAGCGATGATCTTAGGGCGTCTGGAAATTTATCCGGTGCTGATCCTCTTCTCGCGCTTTTTCTGGCGGGCATAAAACATTCCCGGCGAACCGGGAATGTCGGGGGGTTATGGCGCAGGGTTGACCAGCATCTGCCCCACTGACCCCCTGTCCATCATCTCCAGCGTCTGGCTGTGGAACAGGAACGGGAAGTGCGGCCACGAAGGCTGACCATAGTAGACAAGCAGTTCGACCTGACCATCCACCCAGACGGTGTCTTTCCAGCCACGGTCTTCCGGGAAAGGCATCGCGCCGTTCACGTTGCGGATCAGGAATGACACACCTTCAATATGGAACGACTGCGGCATGTCGGAACGCACGGTCCAGCGCTCCCAACTACCCTGCTGCGCGGTAATGTCGATACGGTTGACGTCCCACAGCGCACCGTTGATACCCGGATCGTCGCCCAGGCTGATATCGCGGCTGCGCACTGGCGAACCGCTCATGATCTCCTGCGGCAGCAGGCGCATGGGCAGACTGTCAGTCACCAACGGCAGCAGGCCGGTTGGGCGCAAGGTCAGCACCAGGGTAGAAACAAGAATGCTCGACGGCTCAAAGAACCCTCGAATACGGTCAACAATACTTGCCGCTTCACCGCAGGTGACAGACACTTCATCCCCATTCGTCATATCAATGAGAATTTCACGACGTTCACCCGGCGACAGCGCCAGTTGTTTAACGGAAACCGGCGCAGGTAAAAAGCCCTGGTCACCGGAGATCACGTGCAGCGCGCGGCCATCACTCATTTTCAGCTGATAACGGCGCGAGTTTGAGGCGTTGAGCAGACGCAGACGCACCCAGCCACGCGAGACTTCAACGTAAGGGCTTTGCGCACCATTGACCAGCAGCGTGTCGCCGACGAAGCCACCGCTGCCCGGCTCGCTGTATTCCGGCGTACCGAAATTATCCAGGCGTTTGTCCTGGATAATGATCGGGAAATCATCCACACCGTAGTGATTCGGGATCGGCAGGGATTTGCTGACCTCATCTTCTACCAGCCACATCCCGGCCAGACCGTTATACACCTGTTGTGCAGTGCGGTTAGGGGTATTGGCGTGATACCACAGCGTTGCCGCACTCTGACGAATGGGCAGCACTGGCGCCCAGTCAGCATTGGGTGACATCATCCTCGGCGCACCGCCAATCAGCGGGCCAGGAACCTGTAAACCGCTGATGGTCATGGCAACATTTTCGGACGTGCGGTTACTGTAGATGAGTTTAACGTCATCGCCATTCCACACGCGTATGGTCGGCCCAAGGTAACGCCCGTTAATGCCCCATACCGGCGCACGCGTCCCCTGGGTAAAGGACCAGTGGCTGCGCTGTAATGTCAGGAAAAGCGGTTGTCCGCGACGGGATTCAATTAACGGCGGAATGGGCAGCGGCTGTTGCTGCCCGGCGGCGCTGGCTGTCAGCGGCATCGCACCCGCACAAAGGGCGATCCCTGAAGCCTGAATAAACTGACGCCGACTGAGTGACATATAAGCTCCATCTGAAACGACTAACAACGCGGGAATTCGTTTTCCCTTTAACGCCGGATTAAATCTTACCGGCGGCTTCTCTCTCTGCGACTTCTTTGTCGAGCAGCGCAATATGCTGAGCCATCAGCTCGCGGCAGTGTGCTGCCAGCTCACGCACCTGATCTTTACCGTATTTGCTGGTATCGACGGGTGGCAGCATTTCGACAATTACCAACCCATTATTCAGGCGATTAAGATTAATCTTATTAGAAGTATTGGAAACACACACAGGAATAATTGGAACACCTGCCGCAATTGCGGCATGAAACGCGCCAGTTTTAAACGGCAGCAGGCCACGACCACGGCTGCGCGTCCCTTCCGGGAACATCCAGATGGATATTCTGCGTTTTTTAAAATGATTCACGACTTCCGCAATAGTGCTGTGCGCTTTTGCACGGTTATTACGGTCGATCAGCAGGTTACCGGTGAGCCAGTACAACTGGCCGAAAAACGGGATCCACAGCAGGCTCTTTTTCCCCACCGTCACGGTTGGTGGAAGAACGATATTAGAGGCCGTCACCATATCGTAGTTGTTCTGATGGTTGGCGATAAAGATGGCATTACCGAAATTCTCAGCGCCTTCCGGCAAACGTTTTTCAACCTTCAGACCAAACAGCGGCGCAAGACGACCAAACATATGACCAAAGGTGGCAACATGCTTCGGATTACGCGGGCTGAACAGGCAATAAATAGAGCCGAAAATACAGACCAGAATGCAGTAGATAACGGTAAGAATAAGACGAACAATGTATAGCATAGCGACCTCTGAAGCCCCAACAGCTGACAATTATACTTCACCTGTGGCCAGGTAAGGACTTTATTACGAGCGCGTATTGTTAATCGCAACGCACGAATTAACAACGATTTTACGGGAAATTTTATTGAAACTCCCCCTCCGGACAGAGGGGGATATCACGACATTACTCTTCGCTGTCACCTGCGGTGCTGCGTGCAGGAGAGTCAATCTCCACGCGGTCAATACGCTGCAGGCCACGCATCAGTGAACCGCGACGGCCGCGCTCACCGACGACCTTCTGCAACTCTTCCGGACGAAGTTTGATTTTACGCTTACCGACATGAATGGTCAGCGTGCTCTGCGGCGGCAGAAGGAAGAGGTGCGCGAGACCATCTTCACCCTTCGCTGCTTCCGCCGACGGGATGTTGATGATCTTGTTACCCTTGCCTTTTGACAGTTCAGGCAGATCGCTAACCGGGAACATCAGCATACGCCCGGCGGTGGTGATCGCCAGCAGCATGTCACTCTCATTCTCAATCACCAGCGGCGGCATAACGTGGGCGTTATCCGGCAGGCTAATCAGCGCCTTACCGGCACGGTTGCGCGAGACAAGATCGTTAAAGGTACAGATAAAACCGTAACCGGCATCAGACGCCAGCAGCAGTTTCTGCTCGTCGGCTTCCATCAGCATATGGTCAACCGTGGCACCCGGCGGCAGCGTCAGCTTGCCGGTGAGCGGCTCGCCCTGCCCGCGCGCGGAAGGCAGCGTGATTGGGTCAATCGCGTAGCTACGGCCCGTAGAATCGATAAACGCCACCGGCTGGTTGCTCTTACCTTTCACGGCGGCTTTGAAGCTGTCGCCCGCTTTGTAGCTCAGCCCTGGCGCGTCGATGTCGTGGCCTTTAGCGCTGCGCACCCAGCCGCTTTGCGACAGGACAATGGTCACCGGTTCGGACGGCTGCATGTCGTGCTCGTTCATTGCCTTCGCTTCTTCGCGCTCGTGCAGCGGAGAACGACGGTCGTCGCCGAAAGCATCGGCATCGGCCTGCAGCTCTTTTTTCAGCAGGTTGTTCATCTTGCGTTCGGACGCGAGGATCGCCTGCAGCTGATCGCGCTCTTTTTCCAGATCGCTCTGCTCACCGCGGATCTTCATCTCTTCCAGTTTGGCAAGATGGCGCAGTTTCAGTTCGAGGATCGCTTCGGCCTGGGTTTCGCTGATGCCAAAACGCGACATCAATGCAGGCTTAGGCTCGTCCTCGGTACGAATGATCTCAATCACTTCGTCGATATTGAGGAACGCCACCAGCAAACCTTCGAGGATATGCAGGCGCTTAAGCACTTTCTCCAGACGGTGGTTCAGACGACGGCGTACCGTATCGCGGCGGAACGTCAGCCATTCGGTGAGGATCTCCAGCAGGTTTTTCACCGCCGGACGCCCGTCGAGGCCAATCATGTTCAGGTTGATGCGGTAGCTTTTTTCCAGATCGGTGGTGGCAAACAGGTGGTTCATCACCTGCTCCATGTCCACGCGGTTGGAACGCGGCACGATCACCAGACGAGTCGGGTTCTCGTGATCCGATTCATCGCGCAGATCGTCCACCATCGGCAACTTCTTATTGCGCATCTGGGCGGCAATCTGTTCCAGCACTTTGGCGCCGGAGACCTGATGCGGCAGCGCGGTGATCACCACCGCACCGTCTTCTTTGGTCCACACCGCGCGCATACGCACGGAGCCGCGACCGTTCTGGTAGATTTTACGGATTTCCGCGCGGGAGGTGATGATCTCCGCTTCGGTTGGATAGTCCGGCCCCTGCACAATATCCAGCAGCTCGTCCAGCGAGGTTTTCGGCTGTTCAATCAGGGTGATGGCGGCTTTCGCCACTTCACGCAGGTTGTGCGGCGGGATGTCTGTCGCCATACCAACCGCGATACCGGTGGTGCCGTTCAGCAGGATGTTCGGCAGGCGCGCAGGCAGCATCTTCGGCTCCTGCAGCGTGCCGTCGAAGTTTGGCACCCAGTCAACGGTTCCCTGACCCAGTTCGCCCAGCAGCACTTCGGCATATTTAGACAGACGGGATTCGGTATAACGCATCGCTGCGAAGGATTTTGGATCGTCCGGCGCCCCCCAGTTCCCCTGGCCATCCACCAGTGGATAGCGGTAAGAGAACGGCTGTGCCATCAGCACCATCGCTTCATAACAGGCGCTGTCGCCGTGTGGATGGTATTTACCCAGTACATCACCAACGGTACGGGCGGATTTCTTGAACTTGGCGCTGGCATTCAGCCCCAGCTCGGACATCGCATAGACGATGCGGCGCTGAACAGGCTTCAGGCCATCCCCGATAAACGGCAACGCCCTGTCCATGATGACGTACATGGAGTAGTTCAGGTAGGCGTTTTCCGTGAATTCATGTAGCGCGAGGCGCTCTGCCATATCGCTCATTACGTGTGATTCCTCAACTCAGAAACCGAAGGGTTTCAGGCAATATTGCCGCAGATACTACCTTATCTGCCGTGTTGAGTCACAAAGAAAAAGGGCCGCTTATGCGGCCCTTTCCGGGTTATTTGTTCAGCTTAATAACCTGCTTCACGTCGATTTCGAAGTCGTTCCACTCTTTATCGACCTTACCCTGGATTTCCACTTTATCCTGTGGACTTACAGTCACGCCGTTCCAGCGCTTGTGGTCAATCTCCACGTTGACCGTGCCGGTCTCATCGCGGAAGGTATAGCGATCGTCGGACAGGCGCTGGGTGATGTTCCCGCGCAGCTTCACCCAGCTGTCATCCTTCATCTCTTTCACCTTCACCGCGGTGGTGAGGTTCGCGTCATTATCGACAAAGCCGCCTGCCTGCGTTTGGGTCTGGGTTTGTGTGGCCGACGGGCCGTTAAATCCACCCTGTGCAGCAAAAACAGGGGCAGTGGTCATCATCATGATGGCGGCAATTGCAGCGAATTTTCTCATATTAACTCTCCCTTTAATCTGGTTTCGCAGTCCATTTAACAGGGTAATCCTTAACAACTTCTTAAGGGAAAAATTTATTTATTATTGCTGTACAGCAGGCGCTTACAGAGGGTTTACTGACGACATCAAGGAGGGAACATGCGCATTTTACTGGTAGAAGATGACAGGTTAATCGGCGATGGCATCAAAGCGGGTTTAGGCAAAATGGGCTTTAGCGTGGACTGGTTTACCGACGGAAAAACGGGTCAGGCTGCACTGTATAGCGCGCCGTATGATGCCGTGGTGCTGGATCTGACGTTACCGGAAATCGACGGGCTTGAGATCCTGCGTGGCTGGCGCGAAAGCGGGCGCAGCGAACCGGTGCTGATCCTGACCGCGCGGGATGCACTGAACCAGCGTGTTGAAGGGTTGCGTCTGGGCGCGGATGATTACCTTTGTAAGCCGTTCGCCCTGATCGAGGTCGGTGCCCGTCTCGAAGCACTGGTCCGCCGCAGCCATGGACAGGCACGCAGCGAGCTTCGACACGGCAACGTCACGCTCGATCCGACCCGTCTCATCGCCACGCTGGACGGCGAAACGCTGACGCTCAAACCCAAAGAATTCGCGCTGCTTGAGCTGCTGATGCGTAATGCAGGCCGGGTGTTGCCGCGTAAGCTGATCGAAGAAAAACTGTATACTTGGGACGATGAGGTCTCCAGCAATGCCATCGAGGTTCACGTCCATCATCTGCGCCGTAAACTTGGCAGCGAGTTTATCCGCACCGTGCATGGCATCGGCTATACCCTGGGTGACGCATGAAACTGAGCCTGAAACTTCGCCTGACGCTTCTCTTCCTGCTGCTCTCTCTGACGGCCTGGTTTGCCGCCAGCCTGGTCGCCTGGCAGCAGACGACACACAAGCTCGATAAGCTGTTTGATACCCAGCAAATGCTATTTGCCAAACGGCTGCTGACAATGGATCTTGATGAGATCCGTGCCCCCGAGCGCATGCGTGAGATCCCAAAGAAAGCGAAGCATGGTCGTCTGGATGACGACGCGCTGGCTTTCGCCATCTATACCGTCGACGGCAAAATGATACTGAACGACGGGGAAAACGGGCGCGATATTCCGTACCACTATCGCCGCGACGGGTTTGATAACGGGCAGCTACAGGGCGACAACGACGAGTGGCGTTTTTTATGGCTGACCTCCCCCGACGGAAAGTACCGCGTGGTGATCGGCCAGGAGTGGGAGTACCGGCAGGATATGGCGCTGGATATAGTCAGTTCGCAGCTTACGCCGTGGCTGGTGGCGCTCCCCGTGATGCTGTTGTTGCTAATCCTTCTGTTAAGCCGTGAACTCAGGCCGCTGAAAAAACTGGCGCAGACCCTGCGCTCCCGCTCGCCAGATGCCACCGAACCGCTGACGGTTCAGGGTGTCCCCACGGAAGTGCGCCCCCTGCTCGACTCGCTGAATCATCTGTTCGCCCGCACCCAGGAGATGATGACCCGCGAGCGCCGTTTTACCTCCGATGCCGCCCACGAATTACGCAGTCCGCTGGCGGCCCTGAAAGTGCAAACTGACGTGGCACAGCTCTCCTCGGACGATCCGCAGGCGCAGGCAAAAGCGCTCACACAACTGCATGCGGGTATTGACCGTGCGTCCCGGCTGGTGGATCAACTTCTTACGCTGTCGCGTCTGGATTCACTGGATAATCTTGACGATGTCGAACCGATTACCCTTGCCGATTTACTGCAGTCGGCCGTGCTGGATATCTGGCATCCCGCTCAACAGGCAGGCATTGATATCCGGCTGAACATCAATGCGCCAGAGGTTACACGCACGGGTCAGCAGTTGCTCCTGAGCCTGCTTGTTCGCAACCTGCTGGATAACGCCATTCGTTATAGCCCGCGAGGCAGCGTGGTGGACGTGACGCTGGACACCCGAAGCTTTACCGTACGCGACAACGGCCCTGGTATTTCGCCTGATGCGCTGGCGCGCCTCGGCGAGCGATTTTATCGACCACCGGGTCAGGATGCCATGGGCAGCGGGCTCGGATTATCCATTGTGAAGCGCATCGCCGCCCTGCACGGTATGCGTGTTTCATTAAGCAATGCGGCGGAAGGCGGTTTTGAAGTGAAGGTCAGCTGGTAAGGGATTATTGCATTTAGCGCAAAAGACTTTGCACATTTTGCTCATTTTTCCGCTTCGTCCTCGCGCGTAGAATACCCGCCATACTCTCATCATCGAGGACAAATAATGAGCAACATTCTGATTATTAACGGTGCAAAAGAATTTGCGCACTCTAAAGGCCAGTTGAATGACACCCTGACCGAGGTCGCGGACGGTTTCCTGCGCGACGCCGGGCATGATGTTAAGGTCGTGCGTGCAGACAGCAACTATGACGTGAAAGCCGAAGTGCAGAACTTCCTGTGGGCTGACGTGGTGATCTGGCAGATGCCGGGCTGGTGGATGGCCGCGCCGTGGACCGTGAAAAAATACATGGATGACGTGTTCACTGAAGGTCACGGCTCTCTGTATGCCAGCGATGGCCGCACCCGCTCTGACGCGTCCAAAAAATACGGTTCAGGCGGTCTGATTCAGGGCAAAAAATATATGCTGTCACTGACCTGGAACGCCCCGCTGGAAGCCTTCACCGAGAAAGATCAGTTCTTCGAAGGCGTAGGCGTTGACGGCGCATACCTGCCGTTCCATAAGGCTAACCAGTTCCTGGGGATGGATCCGCTGCCAACCTTTATCGTCAACGACGTGATTAAAATGCCTGATGTCCCACGCTATATCGCAGAATATCGCAAGCATCTCGCGGAAATTTTTGCTTAACTGGTAGCCTGGAATTAAAGGAGTAGTAAACATGCTTACCGTTATCGCAGAAATCCGTACTCGTCCAGGTCAACATCACCGTCAGGCGGTGCTGGATCAGTTCGCGAAAATTATCCCGACCGTACTGAAAGAAGAAGGCTGCCATGGCTACGCGCCAATGGTGGATGCCGCCACTGACGCCAGCTTCCAGGCCACCGCGCCGGACTCGATCATCATGGTTGAGCAGTGGGAAACCGTCGCGCATCTTGAAGCGCACCTGCAGACCCCGCACATGAAAGCGTGGAGCGACGCGGTGAAGGGTGACGTGCTGGAAACCCACATCCGTATTCTGGAGCAAGGGGTTTAAGTTTCCCCCAGGCCCGGTAAGCGCTAGCGCCACCGGGCTTTGTTTTTAGCTGCTTTTCTTCCCCGGTTTTAATCCCCGATGAAACTCGTTGATCCGCTTCATTGATTTGATGGTGCGCTGCGGCTCGGTGGAGGCGACGGACACAATAATCATCTCCAGACACAGCAGTACCGTACCATGAAGTGGGATTTTGCCCTTTTCACCGCCGCGCGGGACGTGGATCACCACGCTGGCCTCTTTACTGAAACGCGAGTCCAGGGCGTTGGTCAGCAGGATAGTCGGAATACCGAGACGTTTTGCTTCACGCAGCGTGGTTTGCCCCTCCCGGTGCGCGGATTTCTGGGCCATCATCACCAGCACGTCACCGCGCTGAAGGGCGATGAGCTGTTCGGCAAGCCCTATTCCTGTGCGGTTAAGCGGTGTGGCGGGTAATCCCATACGGCTGAACAACCTGGCGGTGTACTCGGCCAGAATACCCGATGCGCCGATACCAAAAATCGCGACCTGCCTCGCCTGTGCCAGCAGTGAGACCGCCTGAGCCATCGCATAGCGGTTGTGGGGTTCGGATAACACGTCCAGAGTGTGCTGATGTCCCTCCAGCACAAAATCAATGCTCGCGTTGACGTCGCTGGTCAGTGTATTCACCGTGGTAGACATCTTTTCGCTGGAACTGACCACTGGGCCAAACCACTGCTCCAGCGTCTGTTTGAGATCGCGCAGCCCGGCGAACCCCAGCGCCTGAATGGCGCGAACGACGGTGGCATCCGAGGTTTTCAACTGCGTCGCGATCTCCATTGCGGTCTGTTCCATCACCGCTTCGCGGTTCTCATTGATATAGCTTGCCACCTGCAGCACGCGCGGCGTCAACTGGTGCGCACGCGAACGAAAGCGGTCACCGTAGACATCCACGCGCCCTTTCTCTTTGCGGATCACCGTGCTGCCTCCGGCAGTGGTCGCCCGGCGATCTGCGATTGCACCTGCGCGGCCATCAGGCCTAAAGACGCGAAGGAATTCGAGATGGCCTCTTCACGTGAGATCAGCACGTAGTGTCCGGTTCGGCAGGCGTTCAGGAACTGACACCAGCCAGGCATTACCGCCTCCATCGCTGCCAGCTCGTCCTGCGGTTTACCGCCCGTATCCCCACGCCAGGTGGCGAAGACGAAATCAGCATCCAGCTCCGGCAGGCGCTCGGCGCTGACGTCAATCCGTCCCCCTTCCGGGATGGCCTCAATTAGCGGCGGGAAGGTGAACCCGGCATCACGCAGTACACGCCCCAACGAGTGGTAGCTGTGCATGGCGTTAATCTTTCCCTGATTCGCCTGAATCACTGATACGCTAATTTTACGGGTATCCACCGTCGCTTTCAGCGCGTTGATTTGTTCCTTATAGCGGCGCTCCAGGATCTTCAGTCGCGCCTGCGTTCCGGTAAGTTGCGCCAGTTTGCGGTAGATTTCCGGCGCACCGCCGTCGAGATGATCGATGCTCACCGTCGGGGCAATTTTTTGCAGCTGTTCCACCGGCGTGTTGCGGGTCGGCTCAGTGATAATCAGATCCGGTTTTGCAGCGGCGATGGCCTCAATGTCGATATCCGCAGTGCCGATAAACTTGATGTCGGAATTATCGAAATCGACGCCCGTTAGCATGCCGCTGGAGCGCAGAAAATGGCTGCCGTCCGGTCGCGTACGGCCGTGGCTGGCTACCGGCGGTACGCCAAGCTCAATGAGCGGGATGGTGATATCCAGGTCATGCAGCGAGACAATCCGTTTCGGATGAACTGGCACAACAACCTTGCGCCCCAAATCATCGGTAAATGTCTGAGTCGGTTCTGCCGCGCTCACCGCAAACCCGACCAGCAACAACATCGAAAAAAGTACGCGCATCCTCAGTCCCCTAAAATCTGTCCCGACGCTGCCAGAGCAACAGCAGGAAAAACGGTCCGCCAATCAATGAAATCACAATTCCCGCTGGCAGTTGCAGCGGGAGAAATGCCAGACGGCCAACGTTATCCGCCAGCAGCACCAGCAGCGCACCCAGCACAGCACTTCCCGTCAGGAGCGCGGTTTGCCCACCACGCAGCAGCAGACGTGCCATATGCGGGGCAATGAGTCCCACGAAACCAATACTGCCTACGCAGGAGACGCAGGCCGCCGTCAGCACCACCGGGGCGAGAACGCGCAGCAGCGCCAGTCGGGTTGTACGCACGCCCAGGCCTGTTGCGGCCTGATTACCGAGTAACGCAACATCGGCGGCGCGCGCGGTAAACAGTAACAACGCAAACGCGGGAAGCGTCCAGAGTGCAGCCAGCCCCACCAGCGTCCAGTTTGCCGCATGCAGGCTTCCTGCCAGCCAGAGCATTGCCGTCTGCACGTCACGCACGTCGGCGGTGGTCATAAAGACGCCCATTGCAGCAGCAAAGGCCCATGACACGCCGATGCCAATCAGGATGAATCGCGGGCGCGAAATATCACGCGCCAGCAAGATCACCAGCATCGCAGTGAGTAGTCCCCCGGCCATTCCTGCCAGCGGACGCCAGGCCAGGCTCAACTCCGGGAACTGAAAGATCAGCACCAGCACTGCCGCACTGCAGCCCTCTTTCACGCCAATAAGACCGGGATCGGCCAGGCCATTGCGGGTGATGGACTGCATGGCCGCCCCGGCCATACCGAGCATTGCGCCGCACAGTATCGCCATCAGCAGGCGCGGCAGACGAATATCCATCACGATATAGTGCGCCTCTGCTGTCAGACCTTCAGGAGAAAACAGCGCGCGGGCAATAGCGGAGGTGGGAATGGGCAACGAACCGTGCGTCAGACCAAAGCCCAGCAGACTTAATGCCACCAGTGCTAAAAACGCCAGGCATGCCAGCGTCTTCGGGCGAACCAATGCCGACAGGCGACCAATACGGATCGCGCGGAGTCCGGCCCGGTTCATTTGAACATCCTCGACGCCATGAAAATGAAGACTGGTGCGCCAACCAGGGCTGTCATGATGCCGGTTGCCAGCTCCCAGGGCGTAAACAATGTACGGGCGGCAATATCTGCCAGCAGCAGAACCAGCGCGCCACACAGGGCAGACAGCGGCACCATCACGCGTAAATCGACCGACACCAGACGGCGAATGAGCTGCGGCACGACCAGGCCGATAAAGCCAATCGGCCCGGCGATAGAGACGGCCGCACCGCAGAGCAGCGCGATGGCCAGCAGGGCGAGCAGGCGAGTTTTCAGCAGCGATACGCCAAGCCCCTGCGCCATCCGGTCGCCCAGAGCCAGCATATTGAGCGACGGCGACACTCCGATAGCGAGAACAAAACCGGCAGCAGCAGCCCACAGGGCACTCCGGAGCGTTTCTTGTTTTATCCCCGCTAAATCCCCCGCCAGCCAGGTTCGCAGGGCGAGCAGGGTCTGTTCATCCAGAATCAGGACTGCGGCAGTCACTGATGAGGCAAATGCCGACAGTGCCACGCCACACAGCGTCACTTTCATGGGTGTGAGCCCGGTGCGGCCAGACGAGGAGAACATCAGCACCAGCAAAAACAGCGCGGCGGCACCGGCGGCGGCAACGAGCGGGCGACCAAACGGCAGCGTCATTCCGAGCGCACTCGTCAGCACCACCGCCAGCGCCGCACCGGCATTCAGCCCCAGAATATGCGGTTCACCGAGCGGGTTGCGGATCACGGACTGCAGCAGGACGCCCGCCACGCCGAGCGCGGCGCCTGTCACCATCGCGGCGCTGAGGCGCAGCAGTCTTAATTTGATAATGACGTTATGATCGAAATTATGGGGATTAAAATCAAAAAACGCCTGGACCACCGTCAGCGGAGGAATAACGCGCGCGCCGATACCCAGGTGGGCGATCGCCCCCATCATCAGCAGTAACGCAAAGAGAATAAAAGCCAGCGTCGTGCGTATCATGGTTTTTCAGTGACCTGACGAAACGGCATAAAAAACGGTTTGCCGGTTAACGGGTTAACCGACATATGCACGTCGACATCAAACACCGCTTTGATCAGTTCCGGCGTGCAGGCATCGCCCTCATGCAATACGCCTTCAACTTTCCCCTGACGTAAAAAGATCAGTGAATCACCGTAGTTCACCGCGAAATTAAGATCGTGCAGCACCACCACGACGGTGCGTCCGTGCTGGCGGGTCAGCGTATGCAGCAATTCCAGGATCTCCACTTGATAGCGGAGATCGAGAAAGGTTGTCGGTTCATCCAGCAGGATATACGGCGTTTGCTGCGCCAGGGCCATGGCGATCCAGCAGCGCTGGCGCTGGCCGCCGGACAAGCTTTCGACCGACAGATGCGCAAACTCCGCCGTCCCCGTCAGGTGAAGCGCCTCTTCAACAGCCCGTTCGTCCTCGTCGCTCCACTGGCGCATAAAATTTTGCCAGGGAAAGCGCCCGCGAGAAACCAGCTCAAAGACGGTTAACCCTTCCGGCAGCAGCGGAGACTGAGGAAGGATACCCAACTGACGGGCAACCGTTTTGGTCGGCTGCTCATGAATGGCTTTACCGTCCAGCAGCGCGGTGCCCCCGAGCGGCTGCAGCAGTCGCGCGATAGTGCTCAACAGTGTGGACTTTCCACAGCCGTTCGCCCCTACCAGCACCGTCATTTTCTGCTGAGGGATCGCAAGGGAGATATCATCAACGATGATTTTTTTCTGATAACCCGCAGAGAGGTTCTCCAGAACCAGTCCCGATTTTTTCGTGTTGTAAGTCACGTGAACGCCAACGTAATGAAAAACTAACAAATAAAAATAAAACTCATTCTCTTTTGAGAAGTTTGACGCGGCGCCATGTAGTAGTCAAGCGAAGAAACACCCTGGCAAAAACAGGGATAAGCAAGAAATTAATCGAAAACACAAAACCTCATAAATACATTAATTTCATCACGTTAAATGCAATTTCGTTTCGTTTTTACGTGTGATTTTCGGCTGTAGTCGATTTTTGTTTTTTTCCATTTACTACTACATTCTCACGTGATTGAATGATTCTCAATTACATGTTCGATGCCTGAACAGGCTAACGGACAGACCATTAAGGGCAATGACTCACACATTCTTCCGCAAACATTCATGTGCGGGATATTTCGGGAAAACAGATGTAATGGCTACGTACACACCTTCTCTCTCTGGGGCAAAAGGGCGCGCGCTCTTTTCACTGCTGTTTATGGCGCCGTTGGTACAGGCAGCGGACAACACAACGGCTAAAGACGGCGAAACGCTTACCGTCATCGCCAGTCCGAATGCCACGGCAGATGCTACAAATGGCTATCAGCCGTTGAATACCTCCACCGCGACACTGACCAACATGCCAATGCTGGATATCCCGCAGGTGGTCAATACCGTCAGCGATAAGGTGCTGGAAGATCAGCACGCCACTACGCTGGATGAAGCGCTCTATAACGTCAGCAACGTGGTGCAAACCAATACTCTGGGCGGTACGCAGGATGCATTTGTTCGTCGTGGGTTTGGCGCGAACCGCGACGGGTCAATCATGACCAACGGTCTGCGCACCGTCCTGCCGCGCAGTTTTAATGCCGCAACCGAGCGCGTGGAAGTGCTTAAAGGCCCGGCCTCAACGCTGTATGGCATTCTCGATCCTGGCGGTTTGATTAACGTCGTCACTAAACGCCCGGAGAAGACCTTCGGCGGCTCACTTTCTGCCACTTCTTCCAGCTTTGGCGGCGGTACCGGCCAGGTTGATGTTACCGGCCCAATTGAAGGCACGCGTCTGGCGTATCGTCTCACGGGTGAGTATCAGGACGAAGATTACTGGCGCAATTTTGGCAACGAGCGCAGCACCTTTATCGCACCGTCGCTGACCTGGTTTGGCGATGATGCCACCGTGACCGTGCTCTATTCGCATCGCGACTATAAGACACCATTCGATCGCGGAACGATCTTCGATCTCAACACCAAACAGCCGGTAAACGTTGATCGCAAAACGCGTTTTGATGAACCGTTTAACATCACCGATGGTCAGTCAGACCTGGCGCAGCTCAACGCAGAATATCGCCTGAACAGCCAGTGGACCGCAAAGTTCGACTACAGCTTTAGCCAGGATAAATACAGCGATAACCAGGCCCGCGTAATGGCCTACGATTCAAAAACTGGCAACCTGACCCGCCGCGTAGATGCGACGCAAGGCTCGACCCAGCGGATGCATACGTCGCGTGCGGATCTGCAGGGGAATGTGGACATCGCTGGCTTCTACAACGAGATCCTGACCGGCGTATCGTATGAGAATTACGATCTGCTGCGTACGGATATGATCCGCTGTAAAAACGTCAAAGATTTCAATATCTATAACCCGACGTATGGCAACCTTAGCAAGTGCACCACTGTCTCAGCGTCAGACAGCGACCAGACCATCAAGCAAGAGAGCTACTCCGCCTACGCTCAGGACGCGCTGTACCTGACCGATAAATGGATCGCCGTCGCCGGATTACGCTATCAGTATTACACACAGTACGCCGGTAAAGGTCGCCCGTTCAACGTCAATACCGACAGCCGCGACGACCAGTGGACACCGAAGCTGGGGCTGGTTTACAAACTCACGCCAGCGGTCTCGCTGTTTGCCAACTATTCCCAGACGTTTATGCCGCAATCGTCCATTGCGAGCTACATCGGCGATCTGCCGCCAGAAACATCAAATGCGTATGAAATTGGCGCTAAGTTTGACCTGTTTGACGGTATTACTGCCAATATCGCACTGTTTGATATTCACAAACGCAACGTGTTGTACACCGAAAGCATCGCGGGAGAAACCGTCGCAAAAACCGCTGGGCGTGTGCGTTCGCAGGGTGTAGAGGTGGATCTGGCAGGGTCCCTGACGGAAAACACCAATATTATTGCCAGCTACGGCTATACCGACGCAAAAGTGCTGGAAGACCCGGACTATGCAGGCAAACCGCTGCCGAACGTGCCACGCCATACCGGCTCACTGTTCCTGACCTATGACATTCACAATGCGATCGGCGGAAATACGTTGACGCTTGGCGGGGGTGGACACGGCGTGAGCCGTCGCTCAGCGACCAACGGCGCGGACTATTATTTACCGGGCTATTTTGTTGCCGATGCCTTTGCGGCCTATAAGATGAAACTGCAGTATCCGGTGACGCTGCAGGTGAACGTGAAGAACCTGTTTGATAAGACTTACTACACCTCATCTATCGCGACCAATAACCTGGGCAACCAGATTGGCGACCCGCGCGAAGTGCAGTTTACGGTGAAGATGGAGTTTTGACATAAAAAAAGCCCTGCATCGCAGGGCTTTTTCAGCATCAGGCTTCAATATCCGCCATATCGCCTTTCTCCTGCAGCCAGTTACGTCGGTCTTCCGAACGTTTCTTGGCAAGGAGCATATCCATCATCGCGTTGGTTTGCTGCTCGTCTTCGTCACTGATCGTCAGTTGCACCAGACGACGCGTGTTGGGATCCAGCGTGGTTTCGCGCAGCTGCATCGGGTTCATCTCACCCAGCCCTTTAAAGCGCTGGACGTTCGGTTTGCCCTTCTTACGCTTCAGCTGTTCCAGCACACCCGCTTTTTCTTCTTCCGTCAGCGCGTAATACACTTCTTTGCCGAGGTCGATACGGTACAGCGGCGGCAGCGCCACGTGAACGTGGCCGTTTTTCACCAGCGTGCGGAAGTGCTTCACAAACAGTGCGCACAGCAGCGTAGCGATGTGCAAACCATCGGAGTCCGCATCCGCAAGGATACAGATCTTACCGTAGCGCAGCTGGCTCAGATCGTCGCTGTCAGGATCGATGCCGATCGCCACCGAGATATCATGCACTTCCTGCGAGGCCAGCACTTCATCTGAAGAGACCTCCCAGGTGTTCAGGATCTTACCCTTGAGCGGCATGATCGCCTGGTATTCACGATCGCGCGCCTGTTTGGCCGATCCACCCGCCGAGTCGCCTTCCACGAGGAACAGTTCGGTACGGTTGAGATCCTGCGCGGTACAGTCCGCCAGTTTGCCCGGCAGCGCGGGGCCGCTGGTCAGCTTTTTACGCACCACTTTCTTCGCGGCACGCAGACGACGCTGGGCGCTGGAAATGGCCATTTCAGCCAGCATCTCTGCCGCCTGAACGTTCTGGTTCAGCCACAGGGTAAACGCATCTTTCACCACGCCGGAGACAAACGCCGCACACTGACGTGACGACAAACGCTCTTTGGTCTGACCGGCAAACTGCGGATCCTGCATTTTCACAGAGAGTACGTAGGCGCAACGATCCCAGATATCTTCCGCCGACAGCTTCACGCCGCGCGGCAGAATGTTACGGTATTCGCAGAACTCGCGCATCGCGTCCAGCAGCCCCTGGCGCAGGCCGTTGACGTGCGTACCGCCGAGCATGGTGGGGATCAGGTTAACGTAGCTTTCGGTCAGCAGCTCACCGCCTTCCGGCAGCCACAGCAGCGCCCAGTCCACCGCTTCGGTATCGCCGGTGAAATTGCCGACGAACGGTTTTTCCGGCAGCGTCGGCAGGCCGTTTACCGCTTCGCACAGATAGTCGTTAAGACCGTCTTCATAGCGCCAGCTCTGCTCGGTGTTGTTAACGTTGTCTTTAAAGGTGATTTCCACGCCGGGGCAGAGCACCGCTTTGGCTTTCAGCAGGTGCGTCAGGCGGGAAACGGAGAAGCGCGGGCTGTCGAAGAAACTTTCGTCAGGCCAGAAGTGAACGCTGGTGCCGGTGTTGCGTTTACCGCACGTGCCGACGACCTGCAGATCCTGCACCTTCTCACCATTTTCAAACGCGATGTTGTAGACCTGACCATCACGGCGGACGTTTACTTCCACGCGCTTAGACAGGGCGTTAACCACAGAGATCCCCACGCCGTGTAAACCACCAGAGAACTGATAGTTTTTGTTGGAGAACTTGCCGCCTGCATGCAGCCGGCAGAGGATCAGCTCAACGGCCGGGACGCCCTCTTCCGGGTGGATATCCACCGGCATACCGCGTCCGTCGTCAATGACTTCCAGCGACTGATCGGCATGCAGGATGACGTCAACGCGTTTGGCATGGCCCGCCAGCGCTTCGTCCACACTGTTATCAATAACTTCCTGGCCCAGGTGGTTTGGGCGCGTCGTATCGGTGTACATCCCCGGGCGGCGGCGAACCGGCTCAAGCCCGGTGAGGACCTCAATGGCATCAGCGTTATAGGTTTGCGTCATGATTTAAACTAGCAATTCGCATTGATTGTCAGTGGCTGTGCAGTCCAAGAAAATCGACAATCTGGGTGAAATGATTCTCAAAGCCCGTGAAAGCATGGTTTCCGCCCTCTTCTATAGTCTGGCGGCAGGATGCGTAATACGCCACTGCCTGGCGGTAATCCAGCACTTCATCACCCGTCTGTTGCAGCAGCCAGATAAGATCCGGCGCTTCAAGCGGGTCAACCTGCATAACTTTGAGATCGTAAATATGGCGTGACTCTAGCACATATTGCTGGCCGGTGTAGGGGTTCTCGTTTGCGCCAAGAAAGTCACGGAGCAGCTCAAATGGCCGTACCGCCGGGTTAACAACAACTGCGGGCAGCATAAAGCATTGCGAGAGCCAGGTGGCGTAGTATCCGCCCAGCGATGAGCCGACCACACCGAATGATTCGCCGCCGTGTTCAAGCACAATAGATTCCAGCATCTCCGCGGCTTCCGCCGGGTAAGGAGGCAGCTGCGGGATAATCATCTCAACATCGGGATGATGCTCGCTCAGCCACTGGCGAAACTGTGTCGCTTTTGCGGAGCGCGGCGAGCTGTTGAATCCGTGTAGATAAAGGAGCGTAGACATCAATAGCCTTCTGAAGCGGTGTCCGGACGGAATTTTGCGCCTGTCAAACGACAGACTTCCGTGGTCAGCGAACCATTAGCATGCAGTTCCAGCCAGCGCCAGCCTGGTGCGATGGTATCAAGCGTAAAGTTGGCACAGTGCGGCTTAAACTGAACGCAGGTCGATGGCGTCGCCAGCATACGGCGACCATTCCAGTCGAGATCCTGTTCCTGATGGATATGTCCGCACAGGAGATTCTTCACACGCGGGAATTTCGCCAGCACGCGATCCAGCGCAGCAGAATTACGCAGACTGTGCTGATCGAGCCAGCTGCAACCCGCTGGCAGAGGGTGATGATGAAGTAATAACAGCGTATGACGTTCAGGTTCAGCAGCCAGTTTGGTCTCCAGCCAGTCGAGCTGGAACTCGCTTAACTCACCGTGCGGGACACCAAACACCTGGCTATCCAGCAGCAGGATCTGCCACTGTTCACCCGCAAAGACACATTTTGCCGGAGAAATACCCGCATCCTGGAGGGCATTGTACATAGCCGGCTGGAAATCGTGGTTTCCAGGTAGCCAGACGCAAGGCACACTGAAGCTCGCGATGCCTTCAGCAAAATGCTGGTAGGCCGCGGAGGATTGGTCCTGCGCCAGATCGCCCGTTGCGACAATCAGATCGCATGCACGATTTTCAGCGTGAATGGCGCTAAGTACCGCCTGATAGCTCTCCCAGGTGTTGACCCCCAGCAGAGTTTCATGCTTTTCGGCAAAAAGGTGGGTATCGGTGATTTGTAATATCCTGACTGGCGCCCCACCAGCAACAGTCAGGTTCAACAGGCTTTCCAAATGGTGTCCTTAGGTAGGTTTATGACGCTAACAAACCGGAATCGCCATTGCTCCATGTGCTAAACAATATCTTAGCCAGTCAGCTAAAAACTGGTTAATTTGATGCTTTTCGTCGCGTTGATGCAACTTTTTATTCGGGTAATCATACCGTGCCTTGAAGCGAAAGATCTGCTGACTTGAACACACTTCAGCGACCATTGCATCGTGATAGAGGCGCACCGTCATCGACGGCAGGCTCCAGTAGCTAATACTGGGTGCCGTTTGCTCAATCTCCACCAGCGTAGTGTAGCGCGTTGATTCTGTTATCGTTAACCGATACTGCGCGTTGCTCACCTGATAGCTTACCGTTTCGCCGGGTGCGTCATTTTTCGGCAGCAGGCGGCGCAATTGTGCGAAATTGGTTTCGCACAGGCGCATCATTTCTGGGAAGTCAGGTGTATAACGCTTCATTTTTTCCACTCGTTTCGTAATGTCTGATAATGCAGTTGCAGCCATTGCAGGGCGATGACAGACGCTGCGTTGTCGATTTTCCCCTCTTCTACCCACTGATAAGCCTGTTCCCGGCTCACCACATGAACCCGAATATCTTCGTTTTCATCTGCCAGACCGTGGATCCCTTCCGCCGTCGTGGCATCCACTTCGCCTACCATAATGGAAAGGCGCTCGCTGGTGCCCCCCGGGCTTGCCAGATAGCTCAGCACCGGTTTTGTACGTCCCACCACCAATCCTGCTTCTTCCAGTGCCTCACGGCGGGCAACGTCTTCGACCGATTCGCCCTCTTCGATCATCCCGGCTACCATCTCCAGTAACCACGGGCTCTCGCTGACGTCGTAAGCCGCAATTCGGATCTGTTCCACCAGCACAACTTCGTCGCGCACTGGGTCAAAGGGTAGCAAGACTGCCGCATGCCCGCGCTCAAAAATTTCGCGTCTGATTTCGCCGCTCATTTCACCGTTAAACAGGCGATGCCTGAAACGGTAAAGTTCCATCGAAAAAAAACCGCTATAAAGCATTTCTCGTGCAATAATTTCTACATCGTTTTTGGCGAATGTCACGGGCAACTTTTCTGGTTTCTGCATGAGTCGAGTCCTGGTAGCAATGGTGATGAAATTGTGAATTTCAAGGCTGTTTGGCTGCCGTTTGCAAGGCTATATGTTAGATTGGTGCAAATTACCGCCAGATGGCACGTAACGCCAACCTTTTGGTATGGAAGATTCTGTTAGAATCGGCAATTATTTTTTAATTAGATCAGCGCTAATACTGCTTCACAACAAGGAATGCAAATGAAGAAATTGCTCCCCATCCTTATCGGCCTGAGCCTGACGGGCTTCAGTGCAATGAGCCAGGCGGAAAACCTGTTACAGGTCTATCAGCAGGCACGTCTGGGCAACCCTGATTTACGTAAATCAGCGGCCGATCGTGATGCTGCGTTTGAAAAGATTAACGAAGCGCGTAGCCCATTGCTGCCACAGTTAGGTTTAGGTGCAGATTATACCTACAGCAACGGTTTCCGCGACGCTAACGGCGTCAACTCCAATGCTACCAGCGCCTCACTGCAATTGACACAAACGCTGTTTGATATGTCCAAATGGCGTGCCCTGACCCTGCAGGAAAAGAGCGCAGGCATCCAGGATGTGACCTATCAGACTGACCAGCAAACGCTGATTCTGAACACCGCCACAGCTTATTTCAACGTGCTGAGCGCGATTGACTCGCTCTCCTACACCGAAGCGCAGAAACAGGCCATTTACCGCCAGTTAGATCAAACCACACAGCGTTTCAACGTAGGTCTGGTTGCGATCACTGACGTGCAGAACGCCCGTTCACAGTACGACAGCGTACTGGCCAACGAAGTGACCGCGCGTAACAACCTCGACAACGCACTGGAATCACTGCGTCAGGTCACCGGGAATTACTACCCTGAGCTGGCGTCTCTGAACGTGGACAGCTTCAAAACGGATAAACCGCAGGCGGTCAACGCCCTGTTGAAAGAAGCGGAAAACCGTAACCTGACCTTGCTGCAGGCGCGTCTGAGCCAGGATCTGGCCCGCGAACAGATTCGTCAGGCACAGGATGGCCACCTGCCTACCCTGAGCCTCAGTGCATCTACCGGTATTTCAGATACGACCTACAGCGGCTCCAAAACGAACTCAGCCCAGTATGACGACAGCAATATGGGTCAGAACAAAGTGGGTCTGAACTTCTCCCTGCCACTGTATCAGGGCGGCCAGGTCAACTCGCAGGTGAAACAGGCGCAGTACAACTTTGTTGGCGCGAGCGAGCAGCTGGAAAGTGCCCACCGCAACGTGGTGCAGACCGTACGTTCATCCTTCAACAACGTGAACGCCTCAATCAGCAGCATCAACGCCTATAAACAGGCCGTTGTGTCTGCACAGAGCTCCCTGGATGCGATGGAAGCGGGCTACTCCGTGGGTACACGTACTATCGTTGACGTGCTGGACGCAACCACCACGCTGTACAACGCGAAACAACAGCTCTCCAGCGCACGTTACCAGTACCTGATTAACCAGTTGAACATCAAACAGGCTCTGGGTACGCTGAACGAGCAAGACCTGCAGATGCTGAACAGCGCACTGGGCAAACCGGTCTCAACGTCGCCGGACAGCGTTGCACCTGAGAACCCTGATCAGGTTGCCGCCGTAGATAACTTCAACGCTAACAGCAACGCCCCTGCTGCACAGCCTGCCGCCGCGCGTACGACCACGTCCGCCAGCAAAGGTAATAACCCGTTCCGTAACTAAGATTGTCATCAGGCCCTCTCCCACGGGGAGAGGGCGCATCTGAATCACACCCGAACGTAAGCCAACGTAAAGATCCCCCTGATTCCCCCCCTCTTCGCTTCATTTTCAACCACTCATCCTCTATCCTGAGCGTTATTACCACTGGGTCCTGGAAGACAAAGATGAAACGGACAAAATCCATAAATCACGCATCGTTCCGCAAGAGCTGGAACGCGCGTCACCTCACCCCTGTTGCGCTGGCAGTTACGGCTGTCTTTATGCTGGCTGGTTGTGAGAAAACCGATGAAACGGTTTCGCTGTATCAAAATGCGGAAGACTGCTCAACGGCAACCGGTAACGCCGCTGAATGTAAGACTGCTTATAACAACGCCCTGAAAGAAGCAGAACGTACCGCACCGAAATATGCTTCACGCGCAGATTGTGTGGCTGAGTTCGGTGAAGGTCAGTGCCAGCAGACGCCTGCTCAGGCGGGCACTGCGCCAGAAAATCAGGCACAGGCGCAGTCCAGCGGCAGTTTCTGGATGCCGCTGATGGCAGGTTATATGATGGGCCGTCTGATGGGTGGCGGTGCGGGTTATCAGCAGCAACCGCTGTTTAGCTCGAAAAACCCGGCCAGCCCGGCTTATGGTCAATACACCGACGCCAGCGGCAAAGGCTACGGCGCAGCAACCCCAGGCCGCACTGTGACCGTCCCGAAAACGGCGATGGCGCCGAAGCCTGCGACCACCAGCACCATCACCCGTGGCGGGTTTGGTGAATCCGTAGCGAAGCAGACCAGCATGCAGCGTAGCGCGACAGGCTCCTCTACTCGCTCAATGGGCGGCTGATCATGGAGCGAGTCAGTATCACCGAGCGCCCGGACTGGCGCGAAAAAGCCACCGAATACGGTTTTAACTTCCACACCATGTACGGCGAGCCGTACTGGTGTGAAGATGCCTATTACAAACTCACGCTCGCCCAAGTTGAGAAACTGGAAGAAGTGACGGCCGAGCTGCACCAGATGTGCCTCAAGGTGGTGGATAAAGTCATCGACAGCGACGAGCTGATGGCAAAATTCCGCATTCCAAAGCACACCTGGAGCTTTGTCCGTCAGTCGTGGAAAACGAATCAGCCTTCGCTTTACTCTCGCCTTGACCTGGCATGGGACGGCGTGGGTGAACCTAAGCTTCTTGAAAATAACGCCGACACGCCCACTTCTTTATACGAAGCGGCGTTCTTCCAGTGGATCTGGCTGGAAGACCAGGCCAATGCCGGAAACCTGCCGGAAGGAAGCGATCAGTTCAACAGCCTGCAGGAAAAGCTGATAGAGCGTTTTGCCGAGCTGCGCGAACAATTTGGCTTCAACCTGCTGCACCTCGCCTGTTGCCGCGACACGGAAGAAGATCGCGGGACGGTTCAGTATCTGCAGGACTGCGCCGCCGAAGCGGAAGTGGCAACCGAATTCCTCTATATCGAAGATATCGGTCTGGGTGAGAAAGGTCAGTTTACCGACCTGCAGGATCAGGTGATTAGCAACCTGTTCAAGCTCTACCCGTGGGAATATATGTTGCGCGAAATGTTCTCCACGAAGCTGGAAGATGCAGGCGTACGCTGGCTGGAACCCGCATGGAAGAGCATTATCTCCAACAAAGCCCTGCTGCCGTTGCTGTGGGAAATGTTCCCGAACCATCCTAACCTGCTGCCTGCGTATTTTGCGGAAGATGATTATCCGCAAATGGAGAAATACGTCGTGAAGCCGATCTTCTCCCGTGAAGGGGCGAACGTGTCGATTATCGAAAACGGCAAAACGCTGGAAGCGGTTGAAGGGCCTTACGGCGAAGAAGGGATGATCGTCCAGGAATTTTATCAACTGCCGAAATTTGGCGACAGCTACACGCTGATTGGCAGCTGGCTCATCAACGATCGGCCAGCCGGGATTGGCATCCGCGAAGATCGCGCCCTGATCACGCAGGATCTGTCACGATTCTATCCGCATATTTTTGTTGAATAGACCGCGGCCTGATGCCCTCACCCAGCCCCTCTCCCACAGAGAGAGGGTGCAAACACTAAAAACGGCAACCTGAGGTTGCCGTTTTGCTTTTATTACCCCACCTGCACCGAAAGCATACTCAGGCTCCCCATCTCAATACCGTCGACCGGGATCGTAACCGGCTCCTGACCATCCCACGCACCTAGAACGTACAATAGCGGCAGGAAGTGTTCCGGCGTCGGGTTAGAGAGCGAACCGCCTTCGTGATCCAGATAGTTCACTAACGGATGCTCCTCAGCCGGGCCTTGCCAGGTCAGATTCGCTTTGACGTAATCATTAAAAGAGGTCGCCCACGGATAGGGCGTGTTCTCGCCGTGCCAGCGTGCCGTTCGCAGGTTGTGAACCACGTTACCGCTTGCCACCAGCATGATGCCTTCATCACGCAGGGTTGCAAGCTTACGACCCATCTCCAGATGCCAGGCAGCCGGTTTGGTGCTGTCGATGCTCAACTGCACCATCGGGATATCTGCATCAGGATACATTTTAATCAGCACGCCCCAGGAGCCATGGTCAAAACCCCAGGCTTCTTTATCCAGCGCCACCGGAACAGGAGCAAGCAGCTCCACCAGATGCTGTGCCAGCTCAGGTGAGCCGGGGGCCGGATAGTGCGTGTCATACAGCGCCTGCGGGAAGCCGCCAAAATCATGAATTGTCTTAGGCGCTTCCATGGCGGTCACGCCCGTGCCCCGGGTGAACCAGTGCGCGGATACCACCACAATCGCTTTTGGACGCGGCAGCGTCTCGCCCAGGCTACGCCATGCGCGGGTATAGACGTTGTCTTCCAGAACGTTCATTGGGCTGCCGTGGCCTAAAAACAGGGCTGGCATACGGGAAGAAGTCATGATGATATCCTTACAGAAGGTGTCAATTTAATGGTGCTACATTACGCGCAATCCGGCAAAGATGAACGCTGATAAGCGTGAAGATCATCATCAGGAAATTTGAATGTAAGGAATATGTAAAGCAGAACCACTCTGCTCGCTTTGCTGACAAAGAATCATTTATATTAATGAGAATCATTATCAAAAGGAGTAATGAATGTCAGTACCTTTGATCCTGACGATACTTGCGGGCGCTGCGACCTTCATCGGTGCGATCCTCGGTGTTCTTGGTCAGAAACCCTCTAATCGCGTATTGGCCTTCTCACTGGGCTTTGCAGCCGGGATCATGCTACTCATCTCCCTGATGGAGATGCTGCCTGCCGCGTTGGGAACAGAAGGTATATCTCCGCTGCTGGGCTACGGCATGTTTGTCGTTGGCCTGCTGGGATATTTCGCGCTCGATCGCATGTTGCCCCACGCGCACCCTCAGGACTTAATGCAAAAAAACGTAGCGCCCGCGCCGCGTAACATTAAGCGCACCGCCATTTTGCTGACGCTCGGCATAAGCCTGCACAACTTCCCGGAAGGCGTGGCGACGTATGTCACCGCCAGCAGTAACCTGGAAATGGGCCTCGGCATCGCCCTGGCGGTGGCGTTGCACAATATTCCTGAAGGACTCGCGGTGGCCGGTCCGGTCTATGCCGCCACGAGCTCAAAGCGCACGGCAATCTTCTGGGCCGGGATATCCGGCATGGCGGAAATTCTTGGCGGCGTGCTGGCCTGGCTCATCCTCGGTAGCCTGGTTTCGCCGGTAGTCATGGCTGCCATTATGGCCGCGGTTGCGGGGATTATGGTTGCGCTGTCGGTTGACGAGCTGATGCCGCTGGCAAAAGAGATCGATCCAAACAACAACCCAAGCTATGGCGTCCTGTGCGGAATGTCGGTGATGGGGTTAAGTCTGGTCTTACTTCAGGCCGCAGGCATTGGCTGACGTGACGGGCGCCTCCTGAAACGGAGGTGCCTATTATTTGTTAAAGAAATAACTTTTTAAGGAATATATGTCCCGCATCCTTACTTATAAAAAAATAAAGTTTTTTACTGAACATTATTGTGCGTAATAACATTAAACAATGCATCCGGAATTATAATTTACACTTCTTGAAATTCATCCACTTACAATAACCCGCATTTATATTTTAATTAGATCTAAAATGATTTTTAAGCTTGGTTAATCGCATTGCCTCGTCGGAGATCGGTATACTTCCCTGGCAATATTCTGATTAATATTCAGGATATGAATTCAACTGAAAAAGGATATTTTCATGTTTACAGGAAAAAAAGCGCTTTTAGCCGTGGCAATGGCCACGCTTATTTCTGGGTCGGCGTTTGCTGCAGAACAAGGTTCCGGTAAGATCAAATTCAAAGGTGTGGTGATTGATGCACCATGCAATATTGCACCAGACAGCGTTGATAAAGAAGTCGATTTGGGTGAAATTACGACCGCAGTTATTAATGCCAATAAAAAATCGTCACCCGTGGCGGTAGATATCAACCTGGAAAACTGCCAACTGGACGATCCAGGCGATGAAACCGATACCCCAATCACCAAAGTTGACGTCACGTTCACCAGCTCCGCCACGGATACAACGGATACCAGTCTGATGACCAACACGTATGCCAACGGCGCGCAGAACGTGGGCGTCCGCCTGCTGGATAATGCGGAAGCGAACATCACCCTGGGTAGCGCCAGTGAAGTTACCCTGCTGGCAGGCTCCACCACCCAGACGCTGCACTTTAAGGCGCAGATGGAAGTACTGAGCGGCAAAACGGCAACGCCGGGTCAGGTTGAAGCCACCGCAAACTATGTGCTGGCGTATAAATAATTCAAATTTACCTCGTTATCTACCGACTGGCTCGTTATGCCAGTCGGCATTTTATATTTACTTTGGGCAACAGGATGATGAAACATAAATCAACATGCATAATCATCATTACCGCCCTGTTAATGACGAAAGTCGCCTCTGGTACCGAATTTAATATTAATGCCATCGATAAAGATCAGCGCAACAGCGTCGACTTAACACAGTTTAAAGATCGCGCCTCCGTCGTACCCGGACGTTATTTTGTTACGGTTTCGATTAATGACATCCCCTTAGCAAACGGCTGGCAGTTAACGTGGAAAAAAGTGAATGATGCAGTCCAGGTCTGTATTCCCGCCGAGCTGGCCGACACGTTCGGCCTGCAGGATAAAATACGGGAATCGCTAACTGAAAAAGAGGGCTGTATAGACTTCGCCCCGCTGCCGGACGTTCATTTTACCTTTGAACAAGCAAGCCAGACGCTAAACGTGTCCATTCCCCAGGCGTGGTTGCAGTACCGTTCTGCCGACTGGATGCCCCCGTCAACCTGGGATAACGGCGTGGCGGGCGTCCTCCTGGACTACAATCTTTTTGCCAGCCACTACCAGCCCAACAGCGGCAGCAGTTCAGATAATGCCAACACTTACGGCACGGCGGGCGCGAACGTCGGCGCCTGGCGGCTGCGCAGCGATTATCAATACAACCAGACGCACGCGGACGGCGGTTCAGAGCATAACGGGCGCTTCTCGCGCGTTTATATGTTCCGCCCCCTCCCCACCATGGGCGCAAAGCTGACGCTCGGCGAAACGGATTTCCAGTCGTCGATCTTCGACGCCTTCACCTACACCGGCGCGTCGCTTATCAGCGATGAGCGCATGCTGCCGTGGTCACTGCGCGGCTATGCGCCACAAATCTCCGGCATTGCCCAAACCAACGCGACGGTCACCGTAAGCCTCGCCGACAGGGTCATCTATCAAACAAAAGTCCCGCCGGGCCCGTTCATCATTCAGGATCTCAACCAGTCGGTGCAGGGCACGCTCGACGTGAAGGTAACGGAAGAAGATGGCCGGGTGAGTACGTTCCAGGTCTCTGCCGAATCCGTTCCCTTCCTGACGCGTCAGGGACAGGTTCGCTACAAGCTGGCAGCAGGCAAGCCGCGAAAGGACGCATCGCATGACGTTGAGGACAGCACCTTCATGAGCGGCGAGTTTTCCTGGGGCATGCTGTCGCAAACCTCACTCTATGGCGGAACGCTGGCCGATGGTGACCACTACCGCGCCCTGGCCGCCGGGCTGGGACAAAACATGGCGTATCTGGGGGCGCTCTCGTTTGATATCACCCGGGCCACCAGCCAGCTGCCGGGTGAGGATCCGCAGACGGGCTACAGCTACCGTTTTAACTACAGTAAACGATTCGACACCACCGGTAGCCAGCTTACGCTGGCGAGCTACCGATACTCGGACCGTCAGTTCCTGAGCTATGCGCGCTATCTGGATGACGACTACAGCGACAGCCAGACGGAAAAACAGACTCTCAGCGTCACCGCCAGTCAGTACATATCGGCCCTCTCGCTAAACCTTTATCTAAGCATGCTGCGCCAAACATGGTGGGATGACTCGCCTTCCACGACCGGCAGCGTCACCGCAGGCTATAACTTCGACCTTGGCCGCTGGAAAAACCTTGGCCTGACCCTGTCGTTGAGCAGAACCCATTACGAAGATGATGAAAAGGACGACAACCAGTTTTATCTCTCGCTGAGCGTGCCGCTCGATCCTGACCATCGCCTGAACTACGATCTTCGCAACGGCGACAGCCTGAGCCAGAGCGTCTCCTGGTACGATACCTCTGACCGGAACAATACCTGGGGCGTCTCTGCAGGCACCGAGAGCGAAAAAGCCGATGCGGGCGCACAGTTCAGCGGAAACTATCAGCACTATTCTTCGCTGGGGGATCTCAACGTCTCGGGCAGCTATAAGGCGAATGAGTACAACTCAATGAGCGCCAGCTGGAACGGCTCGTTTACCGGGACGGCGAAAGGGTTTGCCCTGCACCGTCGCAGCTACGGCAATGAGCCACGCGTCATGGTCAGCACCGACGGCGTGGGCCATATCCCGCTGAACGTATCGCATGACGAAACCAACGCGTCGGGTATCGGTGTTCTGCCGTCGTTTTCCAGCTATACCCCGGCCAGCGTGCGGGTCAACATGAACAATTTGCCTGACGGCGTTGACGTTGATACGCGGGTGGTCACTGCCACCTGGACAGAAGGCGCCATCGGCTATCGTCAAATCGCGACCCGAGCCGGTAACGATATTGCCGGCATTTTGCGAACGCCTTCCGGGACACCGCCGCTCGGCGCCCTGGTCAGCCTGCAGGATAACGGCCAGCAGGTAGGTATGGTCGCCGAGGAGGGTCGCGTCTGGCTGGGCGCCGTCCAGCCTGAGCAACAGTTCCTGGTCACGTGGGGAAACAACCATCAGTGTCGCTTCTCGTTACCTTCTCACCTTGAAAACAGTATGCAGCTCATGCTGCCTTGCCAGTAAGAAACCATGATGAAACCCACCCCACTTAAGGCCCTGAGCCTGATGTTGCTCGGCACCGCATTGAACGCGCATGCCGCCATTAACCTGGACCGTACGCGGATCGTTTTTCCCGAAGGGGACAAGGCAAGCAGCCTGAAAGTCGATAACCAGAGCAAAACCTTACCCTACCTGGCGCTTTCCTGGATTGAAGACGAAAACGGGCGCAAAGAGGACAGCCACTTCATGGCGCTGCCGCCCATTCAGCGCATTGAAGCGGGCGCGTCATCGCAGGTCAGAATTGTGAAGCAGGCGGCGGTTGGGCAGTTGCCGAAGGACAGAGAGTCGCTGTTTTACTTCAACCTGCGCGAAGTTCCGCCCACAAGCAGCGCCAGCGAAGCGCGCAGCGTTATGCAGGTGGCCATGCAGAGTCTCATTAAGCTGTTCTGGCGGCCAAAAGCCATCACCAAAAAGCCGGGTGATCAAAGCGAAATGCGCATGGAAATTACCGCCACCGCAACGGGGCTCAGCGTGCACAACCCCACGCCCTATTACATTACCCTCGCGTGGCTGAGTAAAAATGCGAAAACCCAGCTGCCGGGCTTCGACAGCCTGATGATTGCTCCGTTTGCCACAGCGTCCACCTCTACCGGCGACTACCACGGGAGCTACTACAGCGTGGGTTACATTGATGATTACGGCGCGCTGAAAAAAGTGGACGTTACCTGTGTGGGTAAGGCTCAATGCCAGCTCAGCGAGCGGAAGGGTCAAAACAATGCGCAAGCTCGCTAATTTTCTGTTTTTGCTGCTACTTGCCCTTCTGCCATTCAGGGAGGCGCTGGCGCTTGATTGTTATCTCGGCGTTTCCGGCGGGCCTGTGGAGGAGACAAAAACAATCTCGCCTTTTGCCATTCCCAGCAACGCGCAGGTGGGGGAGAAAATATGGGAATCTGACGAAATCAAAGTTCCTGTGACCTGCGACCACAATGCCACCAGTAATTTTGAAAAAGAGGACATCTATGCCTGGGTTAACCCCTACCCGTCGGCGTCCGATCCCTACTACGATCTCGGCGTAACTTATGAAGGGATCGACTACGATGCGACAGGACAACCCAACGGGGTCGATACGTCCCAGTGCCTTGATAACAAACAGATCACTATCTATACACCTGCCCAAATCCAGCAAATGGGCTGGGAGAACCGCATCTGCTCCGGCAATGCAAACGACATTCACACCTCACGCACGTTCATCGTGCGCTTTCGTCTGTACGTCAGAATCAAGGTCATGCCGCCGCACGGCTACGTCAGCACGCTTGGGGACTATATCGTGGTGCAGTTCGACGGCAAGGGCGGCGTCAACCAGATGTCCGACGCGAAAAACCTTAAGTATCATATTAATGGCCTGAACAATATCACCGTGCTGGACTGCGGGGCGACCTTCAGCATCTATCCGGAAAATCAGGAGATTGATTTTGGTACGTTCAGCGCCCGCGACATGATGAATCAGGGAAAGCGAACGCGCACGTTCTCGGTCAGAACGACCAAGATACAGGACGCCGAGTGTTCCGATGGATTCAAAATGGATTCGTCGTTCTATACGAACGAGACGCTGAGCGATGAAGATACCGCCCTGCTCATCGGTAACGGCCTGAAATTACGCATCCTGAACGGAACGCAGCCCTACACCTTTAACCGATACGAAGAGTATGCCGATTTTACCGGCAGTACGTTGCAGTACGAACAGACCTATACCGCTGAGCTGACGCCGGTGCCGGGAAAAGCGATCCAGTCCGGACCATTCGAAACCGTAGTGCTGTTTAAAATTAACTACCACTAAACATAAAAAAGCCGGGTTTCCCCGGCTTTTTCACTTCAGCGGTTTCAGCTGGCTTTGCGCTCGTGCGCCTGGCGGTACTCGACCAGATCTTCAATCGTGACTACCGGCATATTGTGCAGACGGGCAAAGGTGATGCACTCCGGCGCGCGCGCCATGGTGCCGTCATCGTTGGTCAGTTCACACAAAACACCTGCAGGTTTGAAGCCTGCCAGCGTCACCAGATCGATAGTCGCTTCGGTGTGGCCACCGCGGGTCAGGACGCCGCCAGCCTGCGCGCGCAGAGGGAAGACGTGGCCTGGACGATGCAGATCGGAGGGCTTCGCATCATCAGCAATCGCGGCACGTACGGTGGTCAGACGGTCAGCCGCAGACACACCGGTGGTCACGCCATGCGCCGCTTCAATGGTCACGGTAAAACCGGTACCAAAGGCGCTGGTGTTGTTCTCAACCATCATTGGCAGTTCGAGCTGCTTACGACGGTCTTCGGTAATACACAGGCATACGATGCCGCTACCGTGACGGATGGTCAGCGCCATCTGCTCAACGGTCATGTTTTCGGCGGCGAAAATCATGTCGCCTTCGTTTTCACGGTTTTCATCGTCAAGCACCATCACACCGCGGCCTTCGCGCAGTGCATCCAGTGCATGTTCAACACGTTGAGTTGAAGTGCCAAAAGAGGAAAGTAGCGTCTGATTCATGGTAAAAAAACCTCATTAACATTATGGTTACCAGAATCAGGGCAGTCTTAGGAGCGCCGTATAAGCGGCAAAAAGATAACGTGAGCGGGCCCATGCCCGACTGGATCGTTACTCTCTCCCATCCGGACTCTAACCGTCGGCCCCGGAATTACACCGGATCTGCTGACCTTTGAGTGTTCACCCAAAGCGCTCGCGGGCTTTCAGCGTGAAGCTGATTTACCGCCGGTGGGGAATTTCGCCCCGCCCTGAGAATAAGCGAGATAACTATAACGCTATTGATTACCCTGGGCAATGCATAAGCATCAAACAATTTTGTTTAACCCGCGGCATGACGCGCTACAATAGGCACTGACACCTTTTCATCAAGGGAAACGACAATGATTGACCCGAAAAAAATTGAGCAAATTGCGCGTCAGGTACACGAATCCATGCCGAAAGGCATTCGTGAATTTGGTGATGACGTAGAAAAGAAAATCCGCCAGACGCTGCAGGCGCAGTTGGTTCGCCTTGATCTAGTCAGCCGCGAAGAGTTTGACGTGCAGACCCAGGTTCTGCTGCGTACCCGCGAGAAGCTGGCGTTGCTGGAACAGCGTCTGACCGAGCTGGAAAACCGCAATACGCAGGAAGAAGTGAAGCCGGCACCGGCCATTCCACCGGTGGATGAGCAGGAGTAAGAGCGGCCTGATGCCCTCACCCCAACCCTCTCCCTGTGGGAGAGGGAGAAAAAAAACGGGCCAATTGGCCCGTTTTTTTACTGACTGTCTTTCTGGATCTTCTTAATGATGTTGGTGGTTGAACACCCGTCCTCAAAGTTGAGCACCATCACTTCGCCGCCGTTGGCCCAGACCTCTTCGCTGCCCGCAATTTGATCCGGCTTGTAATCGCCACCTTTCACCAGCAGGTCCGGCAGAATACCGGCAATCAGACGCTGCGGCGTGTCTTCTTCAAACGACACCACCCAGTCCACGGCTTCCAGCGCACCGAGAACGATCATACGCTGTTCCAGCGGGTTCACCGGACGCGTTTCACCCTTCAGACGCTTCGTTGACGCATCACTGTTCACCGCCACAATCAGGCGATCGCCCAGCTTGCGCGCATTCGCCAGATAAGAGACGTGGCCCGCATGCAGAATGTCAAACACGCCGTTGGTCATCACCACTTTCTCACCGCGCTTACGCGCTGCGGCAACGGCGGCTTTCAGTTCGTCTTCGCTCATCACACCGAAACCGGTGTCTGCACGGCCACGCACGGCATTTTCCAGCTCAATAGGCGAAACGGTTGAAGTACCGAGTTTGCCGACGACGACACCCGCCGCTGCGTTAGCAAAGTAACAGGCTTCTTCAAGGGAATTCCCGGCTGCAAGCGTCGCCGCCAGCACGCCAATCACCGTATCGCCAGCACCGGTCACGTCATACACTTCCTGCGCCTGAGTGGGCATATGCAGGGGTGCTTTGCCTGGTTGAATCAGGGTCATCCCCTGCTCTGAACGGGTCACCAGCAGTGCAGACAGCTCGAAATCAGCAATGATCTTCATGCCACGTTCGACAATTTCTGCTTCCGTTTTGCACTTACCCGCCACCGCTTCAAACTCAGAGAGGTTTGGCGTCAGCAGCGTTGCGCCGCGATAGCGCTCAAAATCGGTGCCTTTCGGGTCGATCAGCACCGGCACGTTGGCTTTACGCGCGAGCTGAATCATCGTCTGCACGCTCGCCAGCGCACCTTTGGCATAGTCGGACAGCACCAGCGCACCAATATTACCCAGCGCCTGATTAATACGCTCGTGCAGCGGCTCAGGGTCAACTCCCTCGAACCCTTCTTCAAAGTCGAGGCGGATTAACTGCTGGTTGCGCGACAGCACGCGCAGTTTGGTGATCGTCGGGTGGGTCGGTACAGAAACGAAGTCACACTTCACGTTCACGTCCGCCAGTGACTTGCTCAGCGCACGCGCCGCATCGTCGATGCCGGTCAAGCCCACCAGACGCGAATGCGCGCCCAGAGAGGCAATGTTCATCGCCACGTTTGCCGCGCCGCCGGGACGCTCTTCAATGGTGTCGACCTTAACCACCGGTACCGGCGCTTCCGGAGAGATGCGGCTGGTTGGCCCATACCAGTAGCGATCCAGCATCACATCCCCGACAACCATAACTCCAGCACGTTCAAACTCTGGCAGTGTTACTTTCATTCCTGACTCCAGAAAGATTCACAATTTGCGCGCGATAATATCACACTTGTTTTGTTACGCACGGTTCCACCAGCCACTTCTGCCAGCTTGCCGTCACCTGAGCGCGTTCACTGCTGAAACAGTCCAGCGCCACATGCCCCGGCTGTTCCTGCAGTGCCAGGTGGTGCAGCTCATCGCGTAGCGTGGTATAGGCGCGGGTTAACGCCTGTGCCTCCTGCTCGTCCATAATGTCGTTTTGCGCGAGCAGTTCCAGAATGCGTACATTGTCCGACCAGCGTGTCAGCTTCGGTTTATCGTGCGCGTGCAGCAGCACCAGGTACTGGGTAATAAACTCAATATCGGTAATCCCCCCCTCATCGGCTTTGATATCAAAGCGATCGCGATGTTTATTGCCCAGATGCGCGCGCATTTTCTCGCGCATTTCCCGCACTTCAGTTTGCAACGTGACACCCTCTCGCACCGTCGTCATGACATCCTTACGGATGACGTCAAACTGCGTTTTAAGCTGCGGATCGCCGTACACCACGCGGGCACGCACCAGCGCCTGATGCTCCCACGTCCAGGCTTCGTTCTTCTGGTAATCAGCAAAGGACTCCGTCGAGGTGACCAGCATGCCCGCCGCGCCGGAGGGTCGCAGACGTGCATCCACTTCGTACAAAATGCCGGATGAGGTACGGGTGCTGAACAGGTGCATAATGCGCTGGGCCAGACGCAGATAGAACTGGCGCCCGTCAATCTCACGTTCGCCGTCAGTCATCACGTCGACCGGGCAATCGTGCAGGAAGATTAAATCCAGATCGGAGCTATAGCCCAGCTCCCAGCCGCCGAGCTTGCCGTACCCCACCACCGCAAAACCACGACCCTCACGGTCGGCCAGGTGTTTCGGCTGGCCGTAGCGAGCCACCATCTGCACCCAGGCCTGATGCACGACCGCGTCGATGATCGCTTCCGCAAGCCAGGTTAAGTGATCGCTCACTTTCATCACCGGCAGCGTTCCGGCGATATCTGCCGCTGCCACACGCAGCATCTGTGCCTGCTTAAACTGACGCAACGCCTCCAGCTGCTGCTCTTCGTCCTCTTCCGGCACCCGCAGCAGATACTGGCGCAGCTCGTCCCGGTAGGCGTCCGTCGCCGTCGGCTGGTAGAGCGTATTCGGGTCGAGCAGTTCGTCGAGCAACAGCGGATAACGCGCCAGCTTGTTGGCTACCATTGGCGACGCAGCGCAGAGCGTAATCAGATGTTTAAGCGCCCCTGGAAACTCGCTCAATAGTTCAAGGTACGTGGTACGCGTGATAATCCCACTCAGCAGCGGCATCATGCGTGACAACGGCACCGGCGCATCCGCGCGGGAGCAAACCTCGCTCAGCAGATGCGGCATCAAATGATCAAGTACCTGCCGACCACGTGGCCCAATCGCACGTTTATTCAGTTCAAGACGAAAATCAGCAATCAGTGCCACCACACGATGGCGGGCGTCGTCACTCAGGTGTGCCAGCACTGGCGTAGTGTCATCTTCCTGAAGCGCATCCTGCCATAGCTCGCGCCAGTGCTCGGAAAGCGCATCGTCCTGCGATTCACTTTCGTCATCGCCAATCAGGTCGTTAAAGATACGGCGTACTCCTGCCATATGCGCATCCAGCCGTTCGGTCAGCATTGACCAGTCATCTGCGCGCATCCCCCAGGCAAGACGCGCCCGGTTCAGATCATCCGCTGGCAGGGTCTGGGTCTGTTCGTCGTTGATACTTTGCAGCAGGTTCTCCAGACGACGCAGGAACAGATAGGCCTCACGCAGGGTTTGCGCGTCACCGTCCGGTAACAGGTGAAGCTGCTCGATGGCGCTCAGCGTCGGCAGCAGTGAACGGGACTGCAGCGTAGGCTCACGCCCGCCGCGAATAAGCTGGAAGACCTGGACGATAAATTCGATTTCGCGGATACCGCCTGCACCGAGCTTAATATTGTCTTTCAGCCCACGGCGGCGCACTTCTCGGGCAATCATCCCTTTCATGTTTCTCAGGGACTGGATCACGCTGAAGTCAATGTAACGGCGGAACACGAACGGGCGCAGCATGGCGCGCAGCTCGTTGGCGTAGGCATCGTCGCTGTCGCCCATGATCCGCGCTTTGACCATGGCATAACGCTCCCAGTCGCGCCCTTGCTCCTGGTAATAATCTTCCAGTGCGGCAAAGCTCAACACCAGCGGGCCGCTGTCGCCAAAGGGACGCAGACGCATGTCCACGCGGTAGACGAAACCATCCTGCGTCGGCTGATCCAGGGCCTTAATCAGACGCTGGCCGAGTCGGGTAAAGAACTGGGCGTTGTCCAGCTCACGACGTCCGCCGCGCGTAGAGCCGTTCTCCGGCCAGGCAAAAATCAGATCGATATCGGAGGAGAAGTTAAGCTCGCAACCGCCCAGCTTACCCATCCCCAGAATCAACAGTGGCTGAGGAACCCCTTCCTCGCTGCACGGTGTTCCCCACTCTTTACAGCAGGCGGCGTAGAGCCAGTCTCGCGCAGCAACAATCAACGTCTGTGCCAGCTCACTTAGCTGCTGTAACGTGCTCTCTTCGCTGACCAGCGCCAGAGATTGCGCCCAGGCAATACGCACCATTACCCGGCGACGGAACTGGCGCAGGACGCGCATCAGCGTTGCTTCATCCGCAACTTCAGCAAGCGCGGTTTGCAACCAGTCAGCATAATGCCGCCACTCTTCTGCCTGTGGCGGTGAATTTTCAAGCTCCACCAGCCAGTCCGGGTTGGCGGTGATACTTTCCTGCACAAAATCACTGAAAGTGAGCACGCTCTTCGCCTGCTCGCTTAATGATGACGTCGGTAATGACTCAGGCAGACGTTCGCAAACGGTCTGCCACTGCTGCTGTAACTGCGAAGAAAGCGGCATGATTGGGGTTCCTTGCCAGAGTTAACGTTTTCCGCTGTGCAGCCAGAACGGCTCCTGCGAAATGGCCTCGTTACGGAAATGCTCAATCTCAATATGCTGACGGGTTTCAATGGCATGCTTCAGCCCCTGCCAGTTCTCCAGCCAGGCCTGAGCCTTCACGCCGTCATAGGCACCGGAAAGCAGCAGCATGCTGTCGATATTGCGCGAAAGACGAGGAAGCTGATCGCCATACTGGTCACCCAGCGGGTAAGCAAAGGTGCTCTTCAGCTCGGCGGCATGACGAGAGAGATGAATATCCGCGAAACGTTTGAAGTTCTCCGCGATTTTGGTCTGCGCTTTCGCATCCAGGAAGGTACGCCAGCCACGCGTGACCAGAAACTCGGTCAGTGCCAGTTTTGCCGTCGCCGTTTGCGGGCTATAGATCGCTGTTTGTGCCGATACGTCGGACAGCATCAGCGTTTCGATTTGCGTCAGCAGGTCACGTAAGTGAGCGCTCGCTTTGCGAGGAACAATACCGCCAAACAGCGTCAGGGTATGGCGCACCATGGCAATCGCCGCCAGCACGTGGGATTTCGCGTTTTTCACATTCCGCGCCCACAGCTCTTCATGGTACTGCCACTGCGAGAGCGCCAGCTCCAGCGCGGCTTCCAGACCCTGCTCTACGCTGGCTTTCGGCGCAACGTGCAAAATCGTCGTCTCTTTCACCACGCGTGGCGCATTTCCGACCGCCAGGTGGTAACCTCGCGCGGCTTTACTCAGGCTTCCCTGACGCAACCCGGACTGGTTCACCAGCTTGCGCGCCAGCTTCAGCACATCATTCGCATCCCCTTCCAGCAGTTCAAGCTCCAGTTCGCAGATCGGCTCCTGGAACTCACCCGCCTTCACCTCACCTAAATCCAGCGCGATTTCAATGCGGCTCTTGCCTTCCGTCACCAGCCATTTTTCGCGCCAGAAATCAGTACTGAACAGGGGCTGTACGTCTGCGGATAAGGTTTCTGGCAGTTTACCCTCAGGCCAAACTTCTGTCGGGAAACGTTCCAGCTCAAGTTCTGGCTTACTGATGTCGATATTGTATTCCGGGCGCTGATGTAAACCGCCAACCACGCGACCGGCAATTTTCATCGTCATCTCGTAGCGTCCGTTCGCGCCACGGATACGTAGCCCCATATCGTGGCGGCGCAGCCAGTTGTCTGGCGTTTCGTAATAGATATTAAGCAGTTGTACCGGTGCATGGTGTTCGCCGGAAAGCGTGTGCAGATGCTGACTAAGAGCGTCAAAGCTGTCTTTTTCGACGATAAACTTTAATTCAATTTCTTGTGCCATAGCCTTGTACTTTTGCGGGCGTCACAGACGCGTCAATGAGGACGAACTTCCTCGCCATTTGTTTGTCAGTACATAGTATTTTGCGCCAAATTGCCATGCAATGAGCAATTTGACGGGCGTAAATGTGTAGAGTCGTGACACAGATGATTCTGATTGCTGACGAATGCTTTGCGTAGAGACACTGTTGCCACTACTATCGTTCCACTATTTATGAAAATAACGACTAATGATGCTTAAATTACGCCTGATTGGACTTACTTTACTCGCTTTTAGCGCCGCAACCACCGTGCACGCTGAAGAGAAGCGTTACGTTTCTGACGAACTGAACACCTGGGTACGCAGTGGCCCCGGAGATAATTATCGCCTCGTGGGCACGGTAAATGCCGGCGAGGAAGTCACCCTGTTACAGACCAACGCGGACACCAACTATGGCCAGGTTCGCGACAGTACCGGCCGTACGTCCTGGATCCCGCTGAAAGAGCTGAGCACCGTGCCAAGTCTGCGCACCCGCGTACCGGATCTGGAAAACCAGGTGAAAACCCTGACCGACAAGCTGAATAACATCGACGGAACCTGGAACCAACGCACCGCAGAAATGCAGCAGAAAGTGGCGCAGAGTGACGGTGTGATCAACGGTCTGAAAGAAGAGAACCAAAAACTCAAAAACGAGCTGATTGTCGCGCAGAAGAAAGTGAATGCCGCCAATCTGCAGCTCGACGACAAACAGCGCACCATCATCATGCAGTGGTTTATGTATGGCGGTGGCGTGCTGGGCGTGGGTCTGGTGCTCGGTCTGGTGCTGCCGCATCTGATCCCAAGCCGTAAGCGTAAAGACCGCTGGATGAACTAACTCGTCTTCTCTGCCAGACTTACGTATGATCCTGGAAAAAGAGAAAACGGGAGTGTAGGGCGTGAAGAGTTATCTGGTCGGTGGTGCGGTACGTGATGCGTTGTTAGGTCTGCCGGTCAAAGATAAAGACTGGGTGGTGGTCGGTGCCACCCCCGAAGAGATGCTCGACGCGGGCTACCAGCAGGTAGGCCGCGATTTTCCCGTATTCCTGCACCCAAAAAGCCGGGAAGAGTACGCCCTCGCGCGTACCGAGCGGAAATCCGGTTCTGGCTACACGGGTTTCACCTGTTATGCCGCGCCGGACGTCACGCTGGAGCAAGATCTCCTGCGTCGCGATCTCACCATCAACGCGCTGGCACAGGATGAGCAGGGGCACATCATTGACGCTTATGGCGGTCAGGACGATCTGCGTAACCGCCTTTTACGTCACGTCTCCCCGGCGTTTTCTGAAGATCCGCTCCGCGTTCTGCGCGTGGCGCGTTTTGCCGCGCGTTATGCCCACCTGAGTTTCCGTATTGCCGATGAGACAATGGCGCTGATGACCGCCATGACCGAGGCGGGTGAACTTGAACACCTGACGCCAGAGCGCGTCTGGAAAGAGACGGAAAATGCCCTCACTACGCGCAACCCGCAGGTCTTTTTCCAGGTTCTGCGCGACTGCGGCGCGCTGAAGGTGCTGTTCCCGGAAATCGACGCGCTGTTTGGTGTCCCTGCACCGGCGAAATGGCACCCGGAAATTGATACCGGCGTTCATACCCTGATGACGCTCAGTATGGCGGCTATGCTCAGCCCCGAGGTCGACATCCGTTTTTCCACCCTGTGCCACGATCTGGGCAAAGGCTTAACGCCAAAAGAGTTCTGGCCGCGTCATCACGGGCATGGCCCGGCAGGCGTGAAGCTGGTCGAGGGGCTTTGTCAGCGTCTGCGCGTCCCGAATGAGATCCGCGATCTGGCGAAACTGGTGGCCGAGTTCCACGACCTGATCCACACCTTCCCCATCCTGAAACCGGCCACCATCGTCAAGCTGTTCGATAACATCGACGCCTGGCGCAAACCTCACCGCGTGGAGCAAATCGCCCTGACCAGTGAAGCTGACGTACGTGGGCGCACCGGGTTTGAAGCGTGTGATTACCCGCAGGGACGTTTATTGCGTAAAGCCTGGGAAGTCGCGAAAGCGGTGCCAACGAAGGATGTTGTCGAAGCGGGCTTTAAAGGACCTGAGATCCGTGAAGAACTCACCAGACGTCGGATTCAGGCGGTGACAGACTGGAAAGAAAAGCATTGCCCTCAGCCGAAAGACTGAGGGCTATCGGTCAGAAGAAGACCACGTAAACCGCTGCCGCCACGATAAAGCGATAGATTGCGAACGGAATAAACGAGATACGCTTAATCAACTGCAGGAAAGTTTTAATGGCAATCAGCGCCACGATAAAGGCGGTGATGAAACCAACGGCGAACATCGGAATGTCACCCGTGGTGAGGAACCCAATGCTTTTGTAGACGTCGAGTGCAGTGGCGCCCATCATCATTGGTACTGCCAGCAGGAACGAAAACTCAGAGGCCGCATAACGGCTTACGCCCATCAGCATCCCGCCAGAAATAGTCGCGCCTGAACGTGAGAAGCCCGGCCACAGTGCCAGGCACTGGAAGCAACCAATCATAAACGCCTGGCGGTAGGTCATGTCATCCAGACCTTCCGCACGCGGGGTTTTCGGCTTCAGCACTTCCGCCGCGATCAGCAGGAAACCACCCACGACCAACGCGTACATCACGTTAATCGGGTTAAACAGCGATTTAATGGCGTCGTGGAACACCAGACCCAGCACCACCGCAGGGATCATCCCGAGCAGAATATGGATCAGTGACAGTCGGCCTTTACCCATACCTTCATGCTGAGGCGGACGGCCAAAGTGGATGCCGATCAGACCAAACAGACGACGCCAGAACATCACCACTACCGCCAGAATAGAACCCAGTTGGATGACCACTTCAAACGTTTTAGCGGTATCGCCTTCAAAGCCCAGCAGATGGCCAACGATAATCATATGGCCCGTACTGGAAACCGGCAAAAACTCCGTCAATCCTTCGACCACACCCAGTATTGCCGCCACCAGCAGCGAGTGCATATCGCTCATCTATAAACCCCTAAGAAGATATAAAAAAACGGTGCCCCATTCGGACAACCGAGAAAGATACAGCGTTAAGACCGGTATAACCTAAAATGGTTTAGCTATTATGACGTTAAATCTTGCCTTTCAGATTTGTGCCACGCTCAATAATAACGCCAACATTGGTGGCGCGCGCCACTGCTCCTGGTTTACTTAACTTAATGCGCACCCACGGTGAATTGAATTTTTTCAGCAGCAATTCTGCGACTTCTTCAGCCACCCGTTCGACCAGCGCAAAACGTTGCCCTTCAACGTGGGCGATGACCGTTTCACTGATATCGGCATAGCTCAGACAGTCATTCACGTCATCACTTTTTGCTGACTTACGGTTATCCCAGCCCATTTCGATATCGAACACCAGCTTCTGCTCAATGGTCTGTTCCCAGTCGTAAACACCAATAGTGGTGATTACCGAAAGTTGCTCTATAAATACAATATCCATCACGACCTGCCTGCTTTTTGGCTAAACCGGATACCACTTCCGGCGAATTATGCGTATTATCCACAGATGCTGAGAATACAGATACATTTTCAAAACGGAACAGCGTTATGAGTGCAATCGCGCCTGGAATGATCCTCCTCGCCTATCTTTGCGGCTCAATCTCCAGCGCCATTCTGGTCTGCCGCATTGCAGGGTTACCTGACCCGCGTGAAAGTGGTTCCGGGAACCCGGGGGCGACCAACGTACTACGAATTGGCGGCAAGGGTGCAGCCGTAGCGGTTTTGATTTTTGATGTACTGAAAGGGATGCTACCCGTCTGGGGCGCATATGCGCTGGGCGTCACGCCGTTCTGGCTGGGGCTCATTGCCATCGCTGCCTGTGTCGGCCACATCTGGCCTGTATTCTTCGGATTTAAAGGTGGCAAAGGCGTTGCAACCGCCTTTGGTGCCATTGCGCCTATCGGCTGGGACTTAACCGGCGTCATGGCCGGCACCTGGCTGCTGACCATTCTTCTGAGCGGCTACTCGTCACTGGGTGCCATTGTCAGCGCGCTGATCGCCCCGTTTTACGTCTGGTGGTTCAAACCTCAATTCACCTTCCCGGTGTCGATGCTCTCTTGCCTTATCCTGCTGCGTCATCACGACAATATCCAGCGCCTGTGGCGTCGCCAGGAGACCAAAATTTGGACAAAGCTCAAGAGAAAGAAAAAAGAGCCTGAGTAATCGCGCGACACCCGCAGCAGATAACGTATCCATAAGCGACTCATATGACAGCCTTCATTTCCGCCAGGGCATACTGAAACGTATCCCGATGGTGAGCAAATGGATGCAGCATGATAGCAGCTCAGGTCACTGATACTACGTATAAAGGCTGGCAAGCGTCGCTTGCCCTGCAGTTTTGTCACACGCCTGAGAAAACCCTCCTGCATTCCGCTCATCACCTCGGGCCGCTTACGGTTCAGCGTCCGTTTTACCCGGAAGGGGATACCTGCCACCTTTACCTGCTGCATCCACCCGGCGGAATTGTGGGTGGCGATACGCTGGACATTTCCGTTCGGCTGGACGCCAAAAGCCATGCGCTCATCACCATGCCCGGTGCCAGTAAGTTCTATCGCAGCAGTGGCCCGCAGGCTCGTCTGAGCCAGCACTTTTATCTCGATGAAGACGCCACGCTGGAGTGGTTGCCGCAGGACACCATTATCTTTCCCGGCGCGAACGCCGCGCTGCGCTCCGTTTTCCACCTGAAGGCCTCCAGTACATTGATGGCCTGGGAGCTGTACTGTCTGGGGCGCCCGGTGATCGGTGAGACCTTCAGCCACGGCAGGCTGGAGAGCCGCCTTGAAATCTGGATTGAAGACGAACCTCGCCTGATTGAGCGTCAGCATCTTAGCGATGGCGATCTCACGCCCGTTGCCGGGCATCCGTGGGTCGGCACGCTGCTGTTCTATCCGGCCAGGGAAGAGCATCTCGACAGAGTACGTGAACTGCTTACACCACTGGAAAACGTTGCCGGGGCAACCCTTACTGACGATCTGCTGTCGGTGCGCTTTCTCTCTCACGATAACCTGATTTGTCAGCGAGTGATGCGCGATATCTGGCAGTCGCTTCGCCCGCTTTTATCCCACAAAACTGCCTGTTCGCCGCGTATCTGGCAGACATAAGAGAAACGTTATGGAACTGACCCCCAGAGAAAAAGACAAGCTGTTGCTGTTCACCGCCGCGCTGGTTGCCGAACGCCGCCTTGCACGCGGGGTAAAGCTCAATTATCCGGAATCCGTCGCGTTGATCAGCGCCTTTATTATGGAAGGTGCGCGCGATGGCGAAACCGTCGCCTCACTGATGGAGGCGGGCCGCCATGTCCTCACACGCGACCAGGTGATGGAAGGTGTACCCGAGATGATCCCCGACATTCAGGTAGAAGCCACCTTCCCCGACGGTTCAAAGCTCGTCACTGTCCATAACCCGATCGTCTAAGGAGCGCGTGATGATCCCAGGTGAATACCAGATCCAGCCCGGAAATATTGCCATCAACGTAGGGCGAGCAACGCAGAGTGTGATCGTCGAAAACCACGGTGACAGGCCGATCCAGGTGGGATCGCACTACCACTTTTACGAGGTCAACCCGGCGCTGAAGTTCGACCGGGCGATAACCAAAGGCTACCGGCTGAATATTCCGGCCGGGACCGCCGTACGTTTCGAACCCGGCCAAAAGCGCGAAGTGACGCTGGTTCAGATCAGCGGCGCGAAGCGCATTGTCGGTTTTCGCGGTGAGGTGATGGGAGAGGTGAGCAATGGCTGAAATTTCACGTCAGGCCTACGCCGACATGTTCGGCCCCACCACGGGCGATAAAGTGCGGCTGGCCGACAGCGATCTGTGGATCGAAGTGGAAGAGGATCTCACTGTTTACGGTGAAGAGGTAAAATTCGGCGGCGGAAAAGTGATCCGCGACGGCATGGGTCAAGGACAAATGACAACGGATCAATGCGTGGATCTGGTTCTCACCAACGCGCTGATAGTTGATCACTGGGGGATCGTGAAAGCCGATATCGGTGTGAAGAACGGGCGGATCTTTGCCGTCGGTAAAGCCGGTAACCCGGATATTCAGCCCGGCGTGACGATCCCGATTGGCGCGGCAACGGAAGTAATTGCCGCCGAGGGGAAGATCGTCACCGCCGGCGGGATCGACACCCACATTCACTGGATCTGCCCGCAGCAGGCGGAAGAGGCGCTGGTCTCCGGCGTCACGACCATGATCGGCGGCGGTATCGGGCCTGCAGCAGGCACCAACGCCACGACCTGCACGCCGGGGCCGTGGTATATCGCCCGCATGTTACAGGCCGCAGATACGCTGCCGGTGAATATTGGTCTGCTCGGCAAGGGTAACGGCTCAAACCCGGACGCTCTGCGCGAGCAGATCGCCGCCGGTGCTATCGGGCTTAAAATCCACGAAGACTGGGGTGCCACGCCTGCCGCCATCAACTGTTCTCTGGAGGTCGCAGACGAGATGGATATTCAGGTGGCGCTGCACAGCGACACGCTGAACGAATCCGGGTTTGTCGAAGATACGCTGGCGGCGATTGGCGGGCGTACCATCCACACCTTCCACACCGAAGGCGCGGGCGGCGGCCACGCGCCGGATATCATCACCGCCTGCGCGCACCCGAATATTCTGCCCTCCTCCACCAACCCGACGCTGCCCTACACGGTGAACACCATCGACGAGCATCTCGACATGCTGATGGTCTGCCATCACCTCGATCCGGATATTGCTGAGGACGTCGCCTTTGCGGAATCACGTATTCGCCGTGAAACCATCGCCGCTGAAGATGTGCTGCACGATATCGGCGCATTCTCCCTCATCTCGTCAGACTCTCAGGCGATGGGCCGCGTGGGGGAAGTGATTATCCGCACCTGGCAAGTGGCACACCGCATGAAGGTGCAGCGCGGCCCCCTGCCGGAAGAGACCGGCGATAACGACAACTTCCGCGTGAAGCGCTATGTTGCCAAATACACCATCAACCCGGCGCTGACCCACGGTATCGCCCATGAAGTGGGTTCGATTGAGGCGGGAAAACTGGCGGATCTGGTGGTCTGGTCCCCGGCGTTTTTTGGCGTCAAACCCGCCACCATCGTCAAAGGTGGGATGATCGCCTGCGCGCCGATGGGGGATATCAACGCCTCTATCCCCACGCCGCAGCCGGTCCATTACCGCCCGATGTTTGGCGCACTCGGTGCCGCGCGCCACGCCACGCGGCTGACGTTTATCTCGCAAGCCGCCAGTGCGAACGGCATCCCGCAGCAGCTCAACCTGCAGAGCGCCATCGCGGTGGTGAAAGGCTGCCGGACGGTGAAAAAAGTGGACATGATCCACAACGGCCTTCAGCCAAATATCACCGTTGATTCGCAGACCTATGAAGTGCGCGTCGACGGCGAACTGATTACCAGCGAACCGGCTGACGTTCTGCCGATGGCGCAACGCTATTTCCTGTTTTGAGGAGTGATGATGATCTATTTAACCCAACGCCTGGACCATGCCCACCCCGTCACCGCCAGCGTCACGCTGCCGATTGACGTGCGGGTGAAAAGCCGCGCCCGCGTGGCGCTGAACGACGGGCGCGAAGCCGGGTTGATGCTGCCGCGCGGTTTACTGTTGCGCGGCGGTGACCTGCTCTGCAACGAAGACGGCAGCGAAGTCATTGAAGTGATTGCCGCTCCGGAGTCCGTCTCTGTGGTGCGCTGCGCCGATCCGTTCCTGCTCGCCCGCGCCTGCTATCACCTGGGCAACCGTCACGTGCCGCTGCAAATCATGCCCGGCGAGCTGCGCTATCATCACGATCACGTCCTCGACGATATGCTGCGCCAGTTCGGGCTTGAGGTGACGTTTGCCAGCCTGCCATTTGAACCCGAAGCAGGGGCCTACACCAGCGAGGCCCATAGTCATAGCCACTCTCACGCTCATTCACATTAAGGATTAATCATGCGCAAGTACTCACCCCTTTTACTGCTGGCTTTTTCCCTGCCTGCGCTGGCACATCCGGGACACGGTGCCGATAGCTTCCAGGCCGGATTTTTCCACCCGCTGACCGGCCTCGATCATCTGCTGATGCTGACAGGCGCTGGCGTGCTCTCCGCCCTGAGCGGCCGCAAGTTGTTACTGCCCTTTGCCACCCTCGGCATGATGCTTGTCGGCGCCATTGCGGGCAGTCTGCTGGGTGGCTTTAGCGGCATGGAGATGCTGATTATCGCCTCGCTGGCGGTCTGCGGCGTGATGATGTTTAAAACCGAAAACCGTCTGCTGCTGGCAGTCCCTGCCCTGGCGATGTTCCACGGCTGGGCGCACGGTGTGGAGATGTCCGGCCACAGCTTCTGGCTGTTCACCAGCGGGTTTATGTTTGCCAGCGCCACCGTACTGTGCGCCAGTTTCGCCGCAGGGTTGCTGCTGCGCCGTCACGATGGGCTGCGTAAAACCTTCGGCGGCGGACTGATTGTCTCCGCCCTGCTGGCGCTGATGAGCTAATGGAGCACGCCCGCCAGTGGCTGCGCCTGATGCAGCTTTCCAGCAGCAGCCTGCCGGTCGGGTCATTTACCTGGTCACAGGGGCTGGAATGGGCTGTTGAAGCCGGTTGGGTCACGAGTACCGATGCCTTCAAACGCTGGCAGACGCAGCAGATGGAGCAGAGTTTTTTCTGTGTCGATCTGCCGCTGTTTATCCGCCTGTATCAGGCCTGTGAGCAACAGGATCTCGTCACAGCCAAACGCTGGACAGCGTATCTGCTCGCCTGCCGGGAAACGCGCGAGTTACGTGAAGAGGAGCGCAACCGCGGGGCGGCCTTTACGCGCCTCATCAAAAGCTGGGAGCCTGACTGTCCGCCCGAATGGCTGCCGCTGTTTACACAAAGCCAGCTCTGCGGCATGGCGTGGCTCGGCGTGCGCTGGGGCATCGGCGTGCGCGAGCTGGCGCTGAGTCTCGGCTACAGCTGGATAGAGAGCGCGGTCATGGCGGGCGTCAAGCTGGTGCCGTTTGGGCAACAGGCCGCCCAGCAGCTGATTATCGACCTGAGCAACCATTTTGCCGACGGGCTTGAACAGGCATTTTTGCGCAGTGATGACGAGATAGGTGCAGCGACGCCGCTGTCCGCTATCGCCTCTGCGCGCCACGAAACACAATATTCACGGTTATTCCGTTCCTGAGGAGTGAACATGGCTGATTACAAACATCCCCTGCGCGTGGGCGTCGGCGGCCCGGTAGGGTCGGGCAAAACGGCGTTGCTGGAAGCACTGTGCAAAGCGATGCGCGACACCTATCACCTGGCGGTGGTGACGAACGATATCTACACCAAAGAGGATCAGCGCATCCTGACCGAAGCGGGTGCGCTGGAGCCGGAACGCATCGTGGGCGTGGAGACCGGTGGCTGCCCGCATACCGCCATCCGTGAAGATGCCTCAATGAACCTGGCCGCTGTAGAAGCATTAAGCGAGAAATTCGGTAATCTGGATCTGATCTTCGTTGAAAGTGGCGGCGATAACCTGAGTGCGACCTTCAGTCCCGAACTGGCGGATCTGACGATCTACGTGATCGACGTGGCCGAGGGGGAGAAGATACCGCGCAAGGGTGGGCCGGGGATCACCAAATCCGATTTCCTGGTGATCAACAAAACCGATCTCGCGCCGTACGTGGGTGCTTCGCTGGAGGTGATGGAGCGCGACACCAACCGCATGCGCGGTGAACGTCCGTGGGCCTTTACCAACCTGAAGGCAGGTGACGGGTTAGCGACGATTATTGGTTTTTTAGAAGAGAAAGGGATGTTGCGGGTGTAGTCGTAAATTTCCCTCTCCCCTATGGGGAGAGGGTTAGGCTGAGGGGGTTACGCCTCAGGCAGTTCCGCCAGCGGCCAGCGCGGACGCACGGAGACGCTCAGATCGGACGTTGCACCGGCGTTGAGACGTACCATCCCGGCGTAGGCAATCATCGCACCGTTGTCGGTACAAAATTCCGGACGCGCGTAGAACACTTCACCACGACGCTTTTGCATCATCTCTGCGAGCTTCGCCCGCAGCGTACGGTTGGCGCTGACGCCGCCAGCCATCACCAGACGCTTAAAACCGGTCTGATCCAGCGCGCGTTTGCACTTGATCATCAGCGTATCGACTACCGCATCTTCGAACGCGCGGGCGATATCGGCGCGGGTCTGCTCGCTATCATCGTTATTACGAATGGTATTGGCTGCGAAGGTTTTCAGGCCAGAGAAGCTGAAGTCCAGCCCCGGACGGTCGGTCATCGGACGCGGGAAGACAAAGCGCCCTTCCGTACCCTGCGACGCCATCTTAGAAAGCATTGGGCCGCCAGGATAATCGAGCCCCAGCAGCTTGGCGGTTTTATCGAACGCTTCACCGGCGGCGTCGTCGATCGACTCGCCCAGCAGCTCATACTTGCCAATGCCCGTCACGCTAATCAGCTGGGTATGACCGCCAGAAACCAGCAGTGCCACAAACGGAAACTCAGGTGGGTTATCTTCCAGCATCGGCGCCAGCAGATGCCCTTCCATATGGTGAACCGGAATGGCCGGCACATCCCATGCAAAGGCCAGCGAACGCCCAACCGTTGCACCCACCAGCAGGGCACCGACCAGACCCGGGCCTGCGGTATACGCTACGGCATCAATATCTGTTGAACTCAACCCGGCCTCTTTCAGTGCCGCCTGAATCAGGGGAACCGTTTTACGCACGTGGTCACGAGAGGCCAGTTCTGGCACGACGCCGCCGTAGTCAGCATGTAATTTCACCTGACTATACAGTTGGTTGGCCAGAAGCCCTTTCTCGTCGTCGTAAATGGCGATGCCGGTTTCATCGCAGGATGTTTCAATACCCAGTACACGCATGACTTGTTTTACCTCGTTTCAATACCGCGCAGTGTAGAGCCTGGGCGGGTTGATGTAAAACTTTGTTCGCCCCAGGAAGAAGGCTCGTGTATACTCCTCACCCTTATTAAAGTCCCTTTCAAAATCGCATCGGTGCTTTACAAAGCAGCAGCATTTGCAGTAAAATTCCGCACCATTTTGAAATAAGCTGGCGTTGATGCCAGCGGCAAACCGAATTTATTAAAGGTGAGAGTTACATGCCGGTAATTAAAGTACGTGAAAACGAGCCGTTCGACGTAGCACTGCGTCGCTTCAAACGTTCATGCGAGAAAGCAGGTGTTCTGGCTGAAGTTCGTCGTCGTGAGTTCTATGAAAAACCAACGACCGAACGTAAGCGCGCTAAAGCTTCTGCAGTGAAACGTCACGCGAAGAAACTGGCTCGCGAAAACGCACGCCGTACTCGTCTGTACTAATTGGTTGAGGGCCTCAGCCCTCAATTGACAGACAGAGTAATAGTCGTAAGGCCGTGCTTCCGGAAGGAATGCGCGGCTTGTTTTCGTTTATAAGTCGCTTAAATTTTTGGGGCATATGGCCGGAAGAATCCCACGCGTTTTCATCAATGACCTGCTCGCCAGAACCGACATCGTCGATCTCATCGACGCGCGGGTAAAGCTGAAAAAGCAGGGCAAGAACTACCATGCGTGCTGTCCGTTCCATAACGAAAAAACCCCCTCCTTCACCGTAAACGGTGAAAAGCAGTTTTACCATTGCTTCGGCTGTGGTGCTCACGGTAACGCCGTTGATTTTTTAATGAACTACGACAAGCTCGAGTTCGTTGAAACCGTCGAAGAACTGGCGGCAATGCATAACCTTGAAGTGCCGTATGAAGCAGGCAGTGGGCCAAGCCAGATAGAGCGCCATCAACGGCAAACGCTGTATCAGCTGATGGATGGCCTGAATTCGTTTTACCAACAGTCTCTTAAGCACTCTGCGGCTGAGCCTGCGCGTCAGTATCTGAACAAGCGCGGACTGAGCGACGATGTCATTGCGCGTTTCGCTATTGGTTACGCCCCGCCCGGCTGGGATAACGTGTTAAAGCGTTTTGGCGGCAATAGCGAAGATCGTAAATCCCTCATCGATGCAGGCATGCTGGTCACCAATGACCAGGGACGAAGCTACGACCGCTTCCGCGAACGGGTGATGTTCCCGATTCGCGACAAGCGTGGACGGGTAATAGGTTTTGGTGGTCGCGTATTGGGTGATGCCCTGCCGAAATACCTCAACTCCCCGGAAACCGATATTTTCCATAAAGGCCGTCAGCTGTATGGCCTTTATGAGGCGCAGCAAGATAATGCGGAACCTCCGCGTCTTCTGGTCGTCGAAGGCTATATGGATGTCGTTGCCCTGGCGCAGTACGACATTAACTACGCCGTTGCGTCGTTAGGGACGTCCACCACGGCCGATCATATTCAGTTGCTGTTCAGGGTGACCAACAACGTCATCTGCTGTTACGACGGTGACCGCGCAGGACGGGATGCCGCCTGGCGCGCGCTGGAAACGGCACTTCCTTACATGACCGACGGGCGTCAATTGCGCTTTATGTTTCTGCCCGACGGTGAAGACCCGGATACGCTGGTGCGTAAAGAGGGCAAAGCGGCGTTTGAAGCGCGGATGGAGCAGGCTCAGCCGCTCTCCACGTTTTTGTTTAACAGCCTGATGCCGCAGGTGGATTTGAGTACCCCTGACGGACGCGCGCAGCTCAGTACGCTGGCACTGCCGTTAATCAGCCAGGTGCCGGGCGAAACGCTGCGTATCTATCTGCGTCAGGAGTTAGGCAACAAGCTTGGCATTCTGGATGACAGCCAGCTTGAACGTTTAATGCCAAAACAGGCTGAAAATGGTGCGGTTCGCCCCGCGCCTCAGCTAAAACGCACAACCATGCGTATACTGATAGGGTTACTGGTGCAAAACCCCGAACTTGCTCCGCAAGTGCCGTCGCTGGCGGGTTTGAACCACGAAAAATTGCCCGGACTTGGCTTATTTTCAGAATTGGTCAACATTTGTTTGTCGCAACCAGGTCTGACCACCGGACAACTTTTAGAACATTATCGCGGCACAAAAGAGGCCGTAACCCTTGAAAAACTGTCGATGTGGGACGATATAGCAGATAAGGATATTGCAGAAAAAACGTTCACCGACTCACTCAACCATATGTTTGATTCGATGCTTGAGCTGCGCCAGGAAGAGTTGATTGCTCGCGAGCGCACACACGGCTTAAGCAGCGAAGAACGCCGGGAACTCTGGATGATTAACCAGGAACTGGCGAAGAAATAAAAGAATTTAACGGCTTAAGTGCCGAATATCGATCGGGAAGCCCCCGGCAGCCGCACTGAGAGGCAGCGGCAAAAATATAAGTACGCCCTCGCTTTAAAGGTTGGCAGCCCCATCGCCGACACCAATCAAACGAATTAAGTGTGGATACCGTCTTATGGAGCAAAACCCGCAGTCACAGCTGAAACTTCTTGTCCAACGCGGTAAGGAGCAAGGCTATCTGACCTATGCCGAGGTCAATGACCATCTGCCGGAAGATATCGTCGATTCAGATCAAATCGAAGACATCATCCAAATGATCAATGACATGGGCATTCAGGTGATGGAAGAAGCACCGGATGCCGATGATCTGTTGCTGGCTGAAACCTCCAACAACACTGACGAAGATGCGGAAGAAGCTGCTGCACAGGTACTGTCCAGCGTGGAATCTGAAATCGGGCGTACCACTGACCCGGTCCGCATGTACATGCGCGAAATGGGTACCGTTGAACTGTTGACCCGCGAAGGCGAAATTGACATCGCAAAACGCATCGAAGACGGGATCAACCAGGTTCAGTGCTCTGTTGCCGAATACCCGGAAGCGATCACCTATCTGCTGGAGCAGTACGATCGCGTTGAAGCGGAAGAAGCGCGCCTGTCTGACCTGATCACCGGTTTTGTCGACCCTAACGCCGAAGAAGATATGGCACCCACCGCCACTCACGTCGGTTCTGAACTGTCTCAGGAAGAGATGGATGACGACGAAGACGAAGATGAGGAAGACGGCGACGACGACAGCAGCGACGATGACAACAGCATCGACCCTGAACTGGCGCGTGAGAAGTTTGCCGAGCTGCGTACCCAGTACGAAGTGACGCGTGACACCATCAAAGCGAAAGGCCGCAGCCATGCCGCCGCTCAGGAAGAGATCCTGAAACTGTCTGAAGTGTTCAAACAGTTCCGCCTGGTGCCAAAACAGTTCGACTACCTGGTTAACAGCATGCGCGTGATGATGGATCGCGTACGTACCCAGGAACGCATCATCATGAAGCTGTGCGTTGAGCAGTGCAAAATGCCGAAGAAGAACTTCATCACCCTCTTCACCGGCAACGAAACCAGCGAAACCTGGTTCAACGCCGCTATCGCGATGAACAAGCCGTGGTCTGAAAAACTGCACGACGTGAAGGACGATGTGCATCGTGGCCTGCAGAAGCTGCAACAGATTGAAGAAGAGACCGGCCTGACCATCGAACAGGTTAAAGACATCAACCGTCGTATGTCCATCGGTGAAGCGAAAGCCCGCCGTGCGAAGAAAGAGATGGTTGAAGCGAACTTGCGTCTGGTTATCTCTATCGCTAAGAAATACACCAACCGTGGTCTGCAGTTCCTGGATCTGATTCAGGAAGGCAACATCGGTCTGATGAAAGCGGTAGATAAGTTTGAATATCGTCGTGGCTACAAGTTCTCCACCTATGCAACCTGGTGGATCCGTCAGGCGATCACCCGCTCTATCGCGGATCAGGCGCGCACCATCCGTATTCCGGTGCATATGATTGAGACCATCAACAAGCTCAACCGTATTTCTCGCCAGATGCTGCAGGAGATGGGTCGCGAACCGACGCCGGAAGAGCTGGCTGAGCGCATGCTGATGCCAGAAGACAAAATCCGTAAAGTGCTGAAGATCGCCAAAGAGCCAATCTCCATGGAAACACCAATCGGTGATGATGAAGATTCGCATCTGGGTGATTTCATCGAGGATACCACCCTCGAGCTGCCGCTGGACTCTGCCACCACCGAGAGCCTGCGTGCCGCGACGCACGACGTTCTGGCTGGCCTGACCGCCCGTGAAGCAAAAGTTCTGCGTATGCGTTTCGGTATCGACATGAACACCGACCACACGCTGGAAGAAGTGGGTAAACAGTTTGACGTTACCCGCGAACGTATCCGTCAGATCGAAGCGAAGGCGCTGCGTAAACTGCGCCATCCAAGCCGCTCTGAAGTACTGCGTAGCTTCCTGGACGACTAATCAGTCCTGACAGTGAAAAAGCTCCCTTCGGGGAGCTTTTTTTTTGTTTATTCCCTCTCAGGGCGAGGGCATCAGGCCGGAGAGGCCCCTAAAGCCCCCGCACCATCAACGCCTCATCCAGCTCCCGATAAGCCTCTACCAGCTTATCCAGTGTTGCTCTGTTGAGCCCGCTCGGGTTCGGCAACACCCACACCTGCGTAACGCCAATCATGATGCTCTGCTTGCCCCACTTCGTTCCACGCTGGCTGAACGCCTGCTCGTAGGCCTGCTTACCGAGGATTGCCAGAGCTGCCGGCTGATAATCATCTATTTTCTTGATCAGCTCCCGACCGCCGCTGCGCAGTTCATGCAGGTTGACCTCCGTTGCCTGCACCGTAGGACGCTCGACCAGCATGGTGATACCGCAGCGCGTATCCAGAAGGTGTTGCTCTTCTTCGGGCTTGAGCAAACGGTCAGTAAACCCCGCCTGATGGATAACCTTCCAGAAACGATTCCCCGGATGGGCGAAGTGAAAACCGGTGTGCGCCGAGGACTTGCCAGGGTTAATTCCGCAGAACACCACCCGCAGCCCAGGGGCCAGAATGTCGTTGATCATCTTTACTCCCACTGATACATCGTTATGGAAGTATAAAGGATTGATTATGCGTTGTTTATAAAAACAGCAGGCAGGTTTGAATGGCTGGATTGCTGAGGGGAGTTACTTTATAATTCACCGCCACGGCCCCTTAGCTCAGTGGTTAGAGCAGGCGACTCATAATCGCTTGGTCGTTGGTTCAAACCCAACAGGGGCCACCAAACAAAACAAGGAGTTAGATGAGAAATCGTCTGACTCCTTTTTCTTTGGATGCGATTTGGGTCAGGTAATGGGTCAGGTAAGGAATTGCTACCCTGCCCTCTTCATCTCGCTGCCAGCATCCCCGGATAGTGATGAAAGCCAGTAGCACTGCCTGTAATATTCACCGTACCGAATTTTTACGGCTTTGCCGCAACAAGCCAGTTGCCTGCCGCGCTCGCAGAATGTCTACAGCCCGGAGATAAGGGGATTGTTCCTGCCAGTTAAATCCCTTCCTGTCGATACGCACCAGTTCGTATTTTTCCACCAGAAAATTCACGGCATCAGCCAGCGAGATCCCGGCATCGATATGTTCCTGTATAACACGTTCCTCACTGAACGGTGTGTCGTTGAGGGTGAGACCATAGTGCTGTTCCAGCAGGCGTGTCAGTAGCATTTGCCAGACAGCCACGGGTGACAGGCAGGGCTTCACCGCCCGCTGAGTTGTTGCAGGTAAAGTTTTCATGTTTGCTCTCGTGAAAGTTATTAGCGCTGGGTGGGATAAATGGCGATGTACACGTAACCGCAACTGCCAAGGGTGTCGGCTTCACAGGTGAAACCGTTGTGGAACAGGGTGACACAGTGGGCATTGCGGGGATTCATTTCACCAGTGGTCAGCATCGATTCCATCTGGCGGATAAAGTGCGGGAATGTTTCATCCAGCTTCCGGCATTCGGTGTCACTGAACTTGCCGGTGATACTGGCCCGGTCAGCCAGATAATGCAGCCGGTTCCCCTCCTGCACCAGACGGGCTCCCAGGCGCGGCGTGATATTCCGCTGCAGGCCCCAGATGGTGTGGGTCATGGCGGCTCTCCTTTTATTGTCAGTTCAGGGTGATGCTCATCAGGCAGGTATAGGGCCCGTTACGGTCCTGGCGTCGTTCGGCGTATACCGCGAGGACTCCGGTGATATCCGGCACATCCCTACCGGTGTAATGACAGACGCTACCGTGCCACTGATATTTTCCACTGCAGTAGCGAAAGATCCGGGACTCAGGATGCTGGCGGTATATCGTCATTGCCCGGCGTTTACTGATAATTTTCATGTCATACCTCACAACAGGCCGTGTTCTGCAAACGAATAGATTTGCCTGCCGCCGACAATCAGGTGGTCAGGAACGCGGATATCCACCAGCTGAAGTGCCTGCACCAGTCGCTGCGTGAGGGCTTTGTCAGCCTGGCTGGGAGCTGTCTCGCCGGAAGGATGGTTATGCGCCAATATCACCGCAGCCGCGTTGAAGTGCAGAGCACGTTTGACCACTTCCCGGGGATGCACCTCGGTGCGGTTAATCGTGCCGGTAAAGAGCGTTTCATGGGCGATAAGCTGGTTCTGGTTGTCCAAGTACAACACCCGGAACTCTTCTCGCTCAAGTGCGGCCATATGCAGTCGCAGCCATTCACGGACAGCATGTGAGGAGGTGAAGGCCACCCCGGGCTCATGCAGGTGGCGGTCCAGAGCCCTGAGCGCCCGCTGAATGAGACGCCGGTCCTGTGGCGTCATCTCGCCGGGTAAAAAGGAAAGCTGTTTCATCCGTTGTGCCTCCGGTCAGTCGATGATACGCAAAATGGCGTGAGCTTCAGGATGCCGCAGAGCATACTCCCGCAGGCGGTAATAGTGCTCTGTCATGGCATCGCATTCGGTGCGACAGGCGTGATGGCTGTATTCAATCAGGCAGACAGCGATACCTGCGGCTTCCGCGCTCATTTCCGCACCATTGCCGTTCATGCCGTTGAACAGATGCCATTTATCGTCATTGTCAGCATCAGGGGCCATAAACGCGCCGCCATTGCTGAGGGTGTAGAACGACCAGATGCCGCCGCTGTAGCCCTCGCAGAAGCGGTCCATCCAGGCGAAGATATGCGGCTCCAGGAGTAGCCACTGCGGGATAGCGCCAAAGTACTGTGACCAGAAATCGATACGCTGTTCATCGGGGACCGGCGTGACGGTCAGTTCAAATTCAGGTTGGTTCGCGGGGGCGAGGTCTTGCTGTGTCTGCGTTGTCATGGATATTTCTCCGTTAATCAAAAACGCCAGCGGCGATGGCTGGCGAATGGGGAATAAAGGGTATTCGGGAAGGTGAAATGTCGCGGGTAAATGCTTCGGGCTCAGCGGGTGGAGGTGCCTGTATGGATGCCTGAGGTGCGGATATAGCGGTTAAGACCTTCACCGGCATCCGGTTCAAAGTTCCATGCCCGCCAGAGCATCCGGCCTTCAGTGTCTCGAACCACCAGGCGGAAGTGACTGCCCTGGTCGTCTTCGAGTGTGATATTGCTGTAAGTGGTAGTGACCGCTTGCGCTTGTCTCCGGGTGAAAGGCCCCGGTGGCAGCAACACGGATTGGGACATTTTCGGACTCCTGATAAAAGAAAACCCCGGCAGCCTGCTGGCTGTCGGGGTGGATTTGCTGGGGAAGATACTGCTATCAGTCGTTACTGCAGTCTCCGAGAGTGGACAGAACTTTCTCTGCGTTCTTCCGGTCTGCCGTGAAGCTCCCTGCTTTGTGGTCATTGACGTAGACGTCGAACTGCCCGGCCTCAGAGATATTGCTGATGAAGTCAAACCAGGCATTATCGCCGTTACGCCAGCCCAGGCTGGACGGAATAATATATTGCTGGTGATCCATCACTACGGTGATAGTGGTGTCGTCATCGTGCGAACTGACCGTCTTGTCATCGGCAAGGGTAAGAAAAACAGAATGCTGATAGAAACCATTCTGGTCCGGGTTCCCTGTGCAGTTGATGGTAAACGTCTTCCCGCTGGCTTCGGTCACACTGTATTCCGTATTGCCCTGACCGTAACCCTGCTGCCAGAACCCCGGGATCGCAGAGGCATTAAAGCTCGCGAGCAGTACACCCGCCAGCATAAATCGACTTAGTGAACGTATTGTCATTTCTCTCTCCTTTATCGTTATTTTTATTCCTGGTTCTCAGGGTTTGAGGGTATCAGCAGTCGACCCATCAGTTTGCCGTCATGGGCGTACTCAAAGTATCTTTCTTTGGTATACGGGTCCGTCACCTCCTGGTATTCCAGTTTGATGTTATCGGCAATACACAGCGCATTCATCAGTGGCTGGACGGTTTTTTCCTGCATATCCACGAGGTAGTAGTAACTGCCACCCTCGCAGCCATCGGGCGACTGGTGGGTACGTAAAACCTGCAAGGTGGGACCGGATAAGTAGTCAACCTGTGACCATTCTTCGCTGACATCATCCTGGTGGCTGACCACATCACTGAAACGCGGTGGGGTGAGATCCTTAAATTTGCTGATGGCCTTCAGGTCATCACTTCTGTTATCGCATGCGCTGAGAAACAGCGTGATGGCAACCAGCACCAGCAGAGACAGTGTTTTACGTTTCATTATTTTTTTCCTGAAATCAGACGAACCACTTTGGCAAAGACATAAATGCCCACGAAAATACCCACCGGCACGCCGACGAACGGTGTCAGTGCGACACTGGCCGCACCGGCTGCCCCTCCGCCCGTCAGCAGTGCGGCAACGGTGGCAAGGGTCAGGGCCGTGAGGCTGTCGGACACCCCGGTTTTGTTCAGAATGATGACGATGACAACAATGGCGATAATGGCAATAAATGGCATAGGCTCTCCCTGCGGATGAGTTGAGATAGACCTGCACTATTCCGGTGGGCTGTCGGCCGGAACAAACGCAAGCAGCGACTGCTGGATAAAGCGAAAATGGGGTAAGGCCTGAATAAACACCGGGTCTTCAACCAGACTGCACAGACTGTCGTTGCGGCGAAAAGACTCCTGCAGGGGTTGAACCAGATGGATTTCATCCAGGGTGAATACGGCGATATGTCCGTCGTGCTCTGCCACCAGATACCAGGCCTGCTGGTGGATAAGTAACCGGCAGGGTGCCAGCCGCTCACAGCGCTGCCCCTCGGCAATCAGCGTCACCCGCCTGCGCCCGGTAATGGCCTGAATCAGTCGCCAGAAAGACAATGCGCCTGATAGCGAAGGAGCCGGACTGGCGGGTGCGATTACGCAGGGAGACTCATCGCACATCAGCAGTGCGTTTACCAGACGACGGTTAAAGCCAGGGAAAAGACCGGCCATCCCGCTGCGGTGGGCAAAGATAAGCACGTCGGGCACCATCTGCGTCTCACTGCCCGCAGTACGTAAGCGGCAATATCCGGACTGATACTCCAGGTCCAGATACATCAGCCGCTCACGAAAATCACGCCGCAGCGTGCGCACCGACACACCAAACTCAGCGGCCAGCTTACGCACACTCAGCGTTTCCCCTGCCACCAGACGGCTGATTATCAGTGACAGCCTGACAGCCAGCCGGTCATGGCGGCGTTCTGCCTGTGTCATGAGACGTTCTCCGTGAAAGTTAACTGACTGAAAATGATGTGATTACTTTAAAGAGGGGGTCGGACAGGGTATGGACATCACAGAAACTATTTTTCATTTCTGCAAAAGCCAGAGGCAGCGGGGGTTACAGGCCATTCCTCAGTGAGTGAGGACCGCCAGCACGGTGCGATGCGGACAGGTGGTGTCCGATATTAACAAAGCGGCAACATTAAACGGTCACTGCAGTTGCGTGAGCATCGCTTCCGCCATCACCCACAGTGCCCGGTTAAGTTTCACGTCCCCGTCGATACCGCGAACGGCACGGGTATGTGACCGTCCTCCTTTGGCATTACGGCCACTGAGCCCACCCTTAATCAGGTTCTCCTGAATTCGCTGGTACGTGGTCCACAGGTCGCTACTCTCATCCTGCCAGCGGCGCGGGGAGAGGATCTGCGACTCAGTCACCGGCTGGTGGTCCTCACCAAAGCGGTACGTCAGCGCGGCTTTTGCCAGTGCCTGCTGCGCAGGTGGTGGCAACAGCAACGACTGCATCGCATCCCGCTTCTCCTCCACACGGTCAAAAATGCCCAGCACTTCATAGGCCCCCTCAATCACCTGACTCACTACATCGCCTTTGTGCGGCACACGCACCTCGCCAAATGACTCACCGCAGACGAGCCCGTTCTGACAAACCGCACGAAATAAACCCGGCAACATCTGGTACGAACTGGTGCCATCATGGGAGTTGAGCAGGATAATTTCTGGTACCTGTTTACCGGTAATCTGCCCCTCCCGACGAAGGCGTAGCATGTGTTTTGTGTGCTCGCGTCGACCCAGGTCGCGTACCCGGGTCTGACAGGCAAAGAACGGCTGGAAGCCTTCGCGCTGCAGGCTGTCCAGCAGGGATATGGTGGGTATATAGGTATAACGCTCACTACGGGATGCGTGTTTGTCCTCACTGAATACACTGGGCACCACGCGAAACAGCTCTTCGCGGGTTAACGGGCGGTCGCGACGAATAAGGTTTGCTGCGCCAAAGCGCGAAGCCAGACGGGTCATAAGCAGACTCCTCATAACGGGAAAACAAATAAAAGGGATCCCCGTCGCATCGGCGACAGGGTCAGGGAAATAACAGGAATGGGTTAAATATTCAGAAGAAGAAATCCCAGACGGCGCGGGCCACTGACACCACGGTGGTGCGCACGGCCTGAATGACGGCCCGCACCGGGGCGGGTATCAGGGGAAAGGCACTGATGCTATCGAGTACAGCACCGACGGTTTCACCAAAGTCGCTACGAGCCTGCTCCCGGACTACCGTCGTGCGAAAGGAAGACTGGAGTTGCGACACTACCGGGCTGGTGGCCTCACGTGGCAGGCACTTAATCATTCGTTCGGCCACCACCCGTAGCCCCCATTGTAGACGGACCGACACAGCACACACCGGATGTACGGGCTGGAACAGCTCATGCAGCAGACAGATTTTGCGGCTGATATTCTGCTTCTGCGCCGTGGACAATAGTCCCTCACCGCTGGTGGGTTCGGCCTTATCCGACTGGCTGATCACAAACAGTACTTTATGCCGGTATGCCTCCCCAATTACCTGATGATAAAAGTGCTCATCCACTGCCAGTGCGCGGTCATCGGCTTTAATGAGCCACAGCACCAGGTCGAGGCGAGGAAGCTGTTCGCGGTACAGCGCAGCATACTCGGTATCGCGAGCGCCACTTTCACCCACACCGGGCAGGTCCACCAGCGTCATAAACCGCTCACCAACCTGCAGCCGAAAGCGCAGTGGCTCACGGGTACAGGCAGCAACATCGCTGACTGGCGATACCTCACTGGCAAACAGGACATTACACAGGCTGGATTTCCCGGCTCCGGATTTACCCATAATGCCGATCACTGGCTCGTAGCGGGTTAACTGATTTATCTGCTGCAATATACGTTCAGATACCCATTGTGGCAGACCATCAAGCGACTGCTGAAACGGCTTCAAACCTTCAGAATTGTTCATTACTACTCCTCTGAAAAATAATACAAAAACGGCAGAATCGTGAGATTCCGCCGTTAGTCGGGTATGTTCAGAAGAATGATATATGTCTGAAAATAATTTGAATTAAGGTAAGCGTTAAACAGCTGCCGCCTGTGATCCCGGCCCCTAAGTCGTTAGGTTATTCTGCCCCCCTCATCCTCAAGCCCGATCAGTGGATAAGGGCAAATTGTCCGAGGGGCGATAGGGCATTGGGCAGTAAGGTTTTATAGTTGTTAGGCATTAATCTAACGTTATAGAAACATGGTAATGACTCCAACTTACTGATAGTGTTTTATGTTCAGATAATGCCCGATGACCTTGTCATGCAGCTCCACCGATTTTGAGAACGACAGTGACTTCCGTCCCAGCCTTGCCAGATGTTGTCTCAGATTCAGGTTATGTCGCTCAATGCGCTGAGTGTAACGCTTGCTGATAACGTGCAGCTTTCCCTTCAGGCGTGATTCATACAGCGGCCAGCCATCCGTCATCCATACCACGACCTCAAAGGCCGACAGCAGGCTCAGAAGACGCTCCAGTGTGGCCAGAGTGCGTTCACCGAAGACGTGCGCCACAACCGTCCTCCGTATCCTGTCATACGCGTAAAACAGCCAGCGCTGACGTGATTTAGCACCGACGTAGCCCCACTGTTCGTCCATTTCAGCGCAGACAATCACATCACTGCCCGGTTGTATGCGCGAGGTTACCGACTGCGGCCTGAGTTTTTAAGTGACGTAAAACCGTGTTGAGGCCAACGCCCATAATGCGTGCACTGGCGCGACATCCGACGCCATTCATGGCCATATCAATGATTTTCTGGTGCGTACCGGGCTGAGAGGCGGTGTAAGTGAACTGTAGTTGCCATGTTTTACGGCAATGAGAGCAGAGATAGCGCTGATGTCCGGCAGTGCTTTTGCCGTTACGCACCACGCCTTCAGTAGCGGAGCAGGAAGGACATCTGATGGAAATGGAAGCCACGCAAGCACCTTAAAATCACCATCATACACTAAATCAGTAAGTTGGCAGCATTACCTGAATTTCCAGTGGAGCATGAGGTATTTTCCCCACTAAGAACAGCACTTGAAAAGTTACTGAAATCGACTGAAATTCTGGATGCTATCTTTTCGTCCGATATGCACACCCCAAGCAGCTAATAATTTTAACTGAAGAATATTGGCCTTTCCATCCATAAGAAAGGCCATTGCTGTAAAAAATAAATTACCCGCGACTGCAACCGAAATTACGGTCTCCATCACCGACTATTTTAGTCCTTACTTTGGTCATGTAATCCACCCTGTTCATCAAATCGTTGTAAGTTTGCTCGAAGTTGTTCCTTTTACGATTGAGAAGGTATTTGCCATTTGACGGGTAATTAACTAACTTCCCAGAGTCATCAAGCGGGATGCCAAGTGCACTGTACCAAGCTGTTGTTATCATTGTTCTTAGAGTGTTACGGTTTAAATCGTAATCACCTACATGATAATAAGCATCCTGATTGAAGCACAGTATTAAATGATAATGCCGCTTTCCATTTTTGGTATATTCTCTAACCCATGCGTAACGTAAGGTAGAATGTCGACTCTCAGGCCAGTCTTTTCGTTGAGTTTTAATATGCTTATCGTGTTCAAGCTTTGCTTTTAACGCACTAGTAAAGCGAGATATAGCACCAGAGTCAACCCTGGGTTGAAAGAATGGGTTATCCATATTTTCTGTATCAATTGGGTCATGCAGATCAACACGTAGAATCATTGAATTAGGATGTTCATTGAGAGAGTCATCAATAACCTGTTTGATTCTATCCCGATATAGGGATACGTGTGATCCGTATTCACTATCGTATGTCATATAGCATCCAGTTTTATGATATTGAAGTAAGTGATGAATCTAATATATATTACCTATCATGATAATAAACCCTTAACTGAGGTGGGCTCATGGTTCATTTTTACTCCTGAATTAAAACATTTACTTAGAATGAAGTTGCGGGGTTCAAACCAGCGATAGCTATTAATGTAGTTTTCCCCCTCTTCCCTACAAGGATTTTATTTTGAGAGAACAAAGCACTCAGCAATTCATTTGCTTTACTACGACTCCTGAATTTATTAGGTCCATATTGGAGGATGGTATTTTTAGTAATGTAAGGTACTACAAGGCGATTACAATGGTTTTTTATCCACCAATAAAGCTCATCCGCCTCCGAGATTGCCAGAGTAAATTCTTGAGGCTTAGAAAATAAGTGGATGTACTCATTTAGATACCAGGTCGATATCCTCACAGCATCTTCGACTGCAGAAAGAGGTATATCTCCATCATTGCCATTAAAAAAATGCAGAAGAGCGGCCACTCTTGCCGTATTTTCTGCGACCTTAGATGCATAGTCTTTAAAGTCTGTTAAGGTGCCAAGTAAGCCCATATCTGACTCCACCTTGTTATAAAATTCTATCCAGCGATTTTCCGCTTCTACCAAGAAGCGCAGACAAAGACGTTCATTTTGATTATCTCTAGCAATATTTTCGTTAACTATCTCCATCAGTCGCTGATGGAATATCGGCAAATGTTCACTTGAAATAACTGGGCTGGAGATTATTCTGGAACCTTGCTTTGAATCAGGCTGACATATCAAGCACCGTGCGAAGAATCCGATACCTTTAGCTGCATCACCTTTACGTTGCAGATAACCTTTAAATATATCAGGCTGAACCATCAAACCTAACGTCAGTCTGGCATTTTTGATTAATTTCTCTGGTTCGCTTTTCCTATCCATGGAAAAAGTTGCACCATCCCACATTTTGTTGATAAAAGGGAGTTCGTTCAGCGTATAACCATTAAAAATGGTACCAGCCTCATCAGACATAATACCGATAGAACGCCAGTAGCCACAGAGGTAATCCTTAATAGCCGCAGGTGTAGCGTCGTTAAATATCTGCTTGAACCTCACTGGTGCTCTAAGATGCGACTCCAGAAACTCTTTCAGACGTTCATTCGTTGCCGAGTGATCTTTATTCTTGCGAATATCTGACTTCAGTTTTGACATCAGGGCTTTCTTTTCAATGTTAAAAACCGTTTCTTCATTCCTCCAGACAACCAAGTCATGGTTATATTTTTCAAACCATTCTTCTTCCAGTTGATACAATGGCTTCATCAGTAGTTTGTCCACAGTACTTTTGCGTTCACCAGATTCCGCCAGCGTCAGTAAGAAAAGTGATACCGGACTGCGCAAATTATTCAGTCGGCACACATCAATACGGTTCTGGCATGCAAGCGAAATAACTCCCAGTACCGATGCGGCAATCAAAGCCTGAGGAGCCTGCGTGTGCTGTTCCACTTCATAAACCGCATTTCTGATAATCTGAGGAAACGAATCAATAGGAAAAGGACGAGCGTTAAACATGCAATACCTCTAATAAAATTAACGTTAAAAAGTTTCGCTCAAGTTGCCATTCCGCTATTAATTGCAGAAATAGCAGGATGAACACGGAGCATTCAGAAAAAAACAAAAAAATAAAAGCACAAAACCTCTGGATCCTAACGTTCGTTAATCCAGCAAAGCAGATCGCTTAACAACCAACCACAGGACTTCAACCCAATAGACTTACGCAACGGAAACTGACCAACTTGCTCCAGTTTCCAAGCCGTTGAACGAGATATCGATGTGATGCACTGACGTTCTTTTTCACGTACGAGGCGATCATGGGGTTCGCCATAGTTGCGCAGGATCTGCAAGCGTTCGCTTGATGTTGGATACTTGAATGTTGTTTTCATACTGCCTCCATTGTTTTGGTAAAAGAAGCATGTATCAGATTTACAACTCAAGAAAGTCATTCTTGTCTTACTAAGCAGTTAATAGCCACTTAGTAAGACAAAATTTTTATGTATTATGATTAAATTATCCATGTGGCTACCTCTAGTTCACTAAAAGTGACTTCACAGTTAAAACAATATTTCTCAGAGTGAATAAATTCATTCAACAAAGATGCAACTGCCATAGGTTCTTTTTTAATGTTTTTCGTACTACAGTACTCAGAAATTAAAATGGACAAAACTTTTTTCTGATCAGACATGCTTCTATATTTTGCATTTATTTGCGGTTTTTCAGCCCATCGTTTAACAGTTGAATGCTTAACTTTTAGTTGATGACTCATTTCAAGATGTGTGACCAATTTATTAATCACTACTTCCTCAGATGATCCCGCCCCCCACCATTCATGTATAAAAATATATAGCGCCGCTCTATAGTGTTCAATAAACGGAATTGAATCCACTGACTTTTTTATATCACAATAATTATAATCAATGCTGTCTTTAGAAACTTCCACTTCATCACTTAATAAATAATAATTCTGCAAAAAATCAAAAGATTTACTATCAACATACACCTCAACTAAAATTTCTGACGCCTCATTGGACAAAATTAAATAATCACTATCATCTCGCCCATGAATAGTGATACTCTCAAGGACTTCATTATCACTTAACACAATATTTAGGCCTGGTGATATAATTTTTTCTTTTAAAAAATGGGCTGTTTTTGTTGGTTTCAATCTCCAATAACCATACGCATAACCACTATATGTAAAACGGGATATTCCAAGGTCATTATTTATTAACCTGGCATCAATGTCGGTATTCTTGGTTGGATGGAATTGTCTAACTTTGAATTCCGGCATTAACTCATGTTGATAATAATCCATTCCATTTTTTATTTTTAAAATCTCGTATTTCAACAAAAAAGAATCGGCACCAATATACCGAATAATTCTACAGGGCAAAGAATTCAATTTCATATACAATGAAACCCTATGTTGAAGCCACTCATCAACGATCAACTCAGGATCTATCTTCAATTTATCAGAAACTAATTTTAAAGAATAAAAATAAGACCCAGCTTTCATTTTACTTCCTTATGATATTTTCCACACAATGATGCTATCAATTTATATCAATAAAATCAGTAGCCTTGTTCAGAAATTAAGATACTTATTGCGGATACGGCTTTGTTGAATAAATCGAACTTTTGCTGAGTTGAAGGATCAGATCACGCATCTTCCCGACAACGCAGACCGTTCCGTGGCAAAGCAAAAGTTCAAAATCACCAACTGGCCCACCTACAATAAAGCCCTCATCAACCGTGGCTCCATAACTTTCTGGCTGGATGATGAAGCTATTCAGGACTGGTATGAGTCGACAACGCCTTCATCACGGGGAAGACCTCAGCGCTATTCTGATCTCGCCATCACCACCGTTCTGGTCATTAAACGCGTGTTCAGGTTGACCCTGCGGGCTGCACAGGGTTTTATTGATTCCATTTTTACACTGATGAATGTTCCGTTGCGCTGCCCGGATTACACCAGTGTCAGCAAGCGCGCAAAGTCGGTTAATGTCAGTTTCAAAACGTTCACCCGGGGTGAAATCGCGCATCTGGTGATTGATTCCACCGGGCTGAAGGTCTTTGGTGAAGGCGAATGGAAAGTCAAAAAACACGGCAAAGAACGCCGTCGTATATGGCGAAAGTTGCATCTGGCAGTTGACAGCAACACACATGAAATCATCTGTGCAGACCTGTCGCTGAACAATGTGACGGACTCAGAAGCCTTCCCGGGTCTTATCCGGCAGACTCACAGAAAAATCAGGGCAGCATCGGCAGACGGCGCTTACGACACCCGGCTCTGTCACGATGAACTGCGGCGTAAGAAAATCAGCGCGCTTATCCCTCCCCGAAAAGGTGCGGGTTACTGGCCCGGTGAATATGCAGACCGTAACCGTGCAGTGGCTAATCAGCGAATGACCGGGAGTAATGCGCGGTGGAAATGGACAACAGATTACAACCGTCGCTCGATAGCGGAAACGGCGATGTACCGGGTAAAACAGCTGTTCGGGGGTTCACTGACGCTGCGTGACTACGATGGTCAGGTTGCGGAGGCTATGGCCCTGGTACGAGCGCTGAACAAAATGACGAAAGCAGGTATGCCTGAAAGCGTGCGTATTGCCTGAAAACACAACCCGCTACGGGGAGACTTACCCGAAATCTGATTTATTCAACAAAGCCTTACCGTGGCCACAGGATCGCGAATTAACCAAAGTGTGCCGAACAATACAAGCGTCTCCGGCGCTGGAACATTCAGTTGAGTATTGGGCACAACATTTGGGTATGTCTGCCCGTACCTTTTCGCGCCATTTCAAAAAAGAAACCGGATTACCCTTCAGCGTCTGGAAGCAAAAAATGCGAATTCTGGAGTCCGTACTCATGCTGAAGAAAAATAAAAGCGTAACCGCCGTGGCGCTCGATGTGGGGTATTCAAGCACCGCAGCGTTTAGTTATGCATTCCGCCAGGCGTTTGGCGTTTCACCGTCACATTATTAATTAACGTTCCGACGTTGATGCCAGTAAGCCGCTGCACGCACCAACTGCTGATCGAAAGCCTCAGTAGCAAAGCGGGTGCTCAGGTTTTTCACCACTTTTCCTTCACCAGTTATCCAAATGAAATAATCCTGTGCAGGCACGGTCAGTTGTGAAAGCTGCTCATTCACTGCCTGTTCGTCATGGCCGACAAACCACTGAATTGTAAAACCGTCGAGATGAGCAAAATAGTCCTGATACGCTGTATCGCGTACGCTGACCAGCGCCGTCACGTTTGGACGTACCGCTAAACGACCGATCGCCTCCAGCCGACGACGTAGCGCAGGCATTCCAGATTCATCACACACATAAACCTGGTACGCATAATCCTCTGGCACCACCAGCGAGCCACGTGGTCCGCCAATCGTCAATTTGTCACCTTCACGCGCATTCATCGCCCACGTACACGCCACTCCGCCGTCGTGGATATAAAAATCCAGCGCCAGTTCATGGCGTGCCTGGTCATACAACGGCGTGTAATCACGGGATACCGGACGCACACCCTCTGGCCAGACAATCCCCTCATCCGTCACTACGGGTGGTACAAAGTGACTGCCCGGTTCCGGGAAAAAGACCTTGGTATGGTCGTCAAAACCCTGTGAGCTAAAACCATCCAGAGCATCACCGCCCAATACAATGCGTTGAAAACCTGCGCTGATACGTTCAACGCGCAGGACGGTCAGTTCACGGAAGCGCAGCTCATTGCGAACGCGCTGTGGATAGCGTGAAGTGTTATTTGTCATTTTTTCGCCTTCGTGACAGAGATTAGATATATCTAAACAAATCTCAAATGATAATGATTGCTAATTGAGAATATTGCAAGAACTTTTTTGATAGGGTTAGGATGGACCATCTCAAACGTCATGAGTAAAAATAAAAACATACAAATCAATCAACTAGATTAATATTTACGAGTAGACTTGCAAACATAAAAAATTTAGATATAAATTAGATATATCTAAATAACATCAGGAGATGAATGATGCAGGATCATCATGAAGGTTGCTGCAAACATGCAGAACACCAGCACGAAGGCTGCAGTAAAAGCGAAGGACATCGCCACGAAGATCACCACAGAGAACACCACGAAGGTTGCTGCAAAGGTGAAGAACGTCGTCACGAAGGCTGTGACAAAGAACACCACCATGAGCATGGCTGCGGACACCGACACGGGCGCGGCGGTGGTGGCGGTCGACGTCAGCGCTTCTTCGGCCACGGCGAATTACGTCTGGTGATTCTGGATATTTTGACCCGCGATGCCAGTCACGGTTATGAGCTAATCAAAGCGATTGAAACATTGACTCAGGGTAATTACACCCCAAGCCCGGGCGTGATTTATCCGACACTGGATTTCTTGCAGGATCAGTCGCTTATTGCTATCCGTGACGAGGAAGGTGGACGTAAGCAAATAACAATCACGGAGCAAGGCCTGCAATGGCTGGAAGAGAACCAGGAACATCTGGAACATATCCACGAACGTATTAAAGCACGCAGTGTCGGCTTTGAATTACGCAAGAATCCACAGATGAAAAGAGCACTGGAGAATTTTAAAGCCGTGCTGGATCTGCGGGTCAATCACGGTGACACCAGCGAAGCGCAAATCAAGAAGATCATCGGTATTATCGATCGCGCATCGCTGGACATCACCCAGCTTGATTAAGCAGGCTGCGCGTCTTCTTTACGCACGCGGAACACTTTGATCATCTCTTTTAAGTGTAATGCCTGTTCGTTTAATGACGCCGCTGCCGCAACGGACTCTTCTACCAGACAGGAGTTCTGTTGCGTGGTGGTGTCGATCAGGCCAATCGCACTGTTAATCTGCGAAATACCGTCCGTCTGCTCGCGGCTGGCCTGAGCGATTTCCCGTAATATCACATCCATATCTTCAACGTTAGTGACCATTCCATTGATCAACGCGTTGGCTTTTTCAACCAACGCCAGCCCTTCCCGGGTATGACTGGTGGAGTCTTCAATCAGATTGCGGATCTCGCTGGCAGACGATGCGCTTTTTTGCGCCAGTTGACGCACTTCTCCGGCAACTACCGCAAAACCACGCCCGTGCTCACCAGCGCGCGCTGCTTCGACAGCCGCATTCAGCGCCAAAATATTGGTTTGAAAAGCAATCGAATCTATCAGGTTGATAATTTCTGACATACGGTTAGAGGTTTCATTAATCACGCGTATTTTCTGCGTCACCTGATTCATCATCTCACCGTTGTTTTTCACGACCGTCGCCGCTCCGGTAGACAGCTTCGTCGCTTCATGGGTATGGTCTGCCGTCGTTTTGACCGTCGCAGTAATTTGTTCCATCGACGCTGCGGTCTGTTCTACCGAGCTTGCCTGTTCTTCGGTACGCGCAGCCAAATCCTGATTACCCGCGACAATCTGTGCCGCCGCAGCAGAGATATTCTCGGAGCCGTTTTGCACTTCCTCGACAATCTCTAACAGTCGGGTTTTCATTGCCATCAGCGCTTGCAGCAGCACACCGGTCTCATCCTTTCGTTCCATACTGATGTTGCGAGTGAGATCGCCCTGCGCAATCGCCTCGGCAAACTGTACGGCTTCGTTAAGGGGTCGGGTAATTGAGCGCACAATATACCAACCCATCACACAACCGGCAGCAATGCTTATCAGCGCCAGAGTAATCAACAGTGCGCGATTGGTGTGGAAATCGTATTCCACCTGAGCGCCCGCCTTCTGCATCTTGGCATTTTCAATGGCGATCAATTCCTGCACTTTTGCTTTATAAGCCTGCTGCACATTCACTGTGCGGGTCATCATCTCGTGCATCGCACCAGAGCGATCGTGATTCTGCAGCGCCTGCAGAATGCGGAATCGGGAAGCCACATACTGCTCACGCACATCGCGGATTTCCGCAATAATTTTTTTGGATGCATCATTGAGAGGCGCTGCACTCAGCGCATCCAGCAGAGCAGAAATTTGCTGGCTGATGGTATCGAGCTTTTTCTGGGACGCCTGAGTCCATTTACCTTCCTCATCCAATAACATCAATTGTTGAGTACTGACAATCTCCTGAAAATTATCAATGAGCAGATTGGCTTTTACCGTAATCGGATAGTCAGTGGTAATGATGTTCTGCATCCCACTGTTACTACGATCCAGACTCAACAGCGAAAGGCCCGAACTCACCATCATCAGTACAACAAACAAACCAAACGCGATAAATAATTTCGAGCGAATCTTTACGTTATGCAAGAACATATTTTCTCCCTGGAGACAGTTTTCTTCAGACAGACATCCTTATCGGTCATCACTCACATAACTTTAGTAAGCGTGCAGCGAGAACCGTATTGACGGGGATGTGTTATTCAGTTGGCAGTGCTACGCGCCAGGGGAGTAGTTCGCTGACCCGGTTTATCGGCCAGTCAGCAATGACGTCAAGGACATAACGGAGGTAGCTTTCTGGCTCCACTCCGTTCAGTTTGCATGTCCCGATCAGGCTGTACAGCAGCGCTCCCCGCTCTCCTCCATGATCCGAACCGAAGAACAGGTAGTTTTTGCGGCCCAGGCTGACCATCCGTAGCGCATTCTCAGCTATGTTGTTATCTGCCTCGGCCCAGCCGTCGTCAGTATAGTAAGCCAGCGCCGGCCACTGGTTCAGTACGTACGTTAACGCTTTCGCCAGTTCTGAGTGTCGCGACAGCGTTTTCACCTTTTCACGCAGCCAGCTTTCCAGGGATTTCAGCCGCGGTTTAGCTTTTTGCTGACGTTCTGCAAGGCGTCGCTTCGCCGGCATCCCCCTTATTTCCGCCTCGATGGCATATAACTCACCGATCCGTTTCAGGGCTTCCTCCGTCAGCGCTGACGGGGTGCGAACGTGCACATCGTGGATCTTGCGGCGGGCATGAGCCCAGCAGGCAGCTTCCGTTATCTGTCCATTGCGGTACAGTTCGTTGAACCCGGCGTACGCATCCGCCTGCAGAACACCGCTGAAGCCAGCGAGATGGCTCTGCGGGTGGATACCTTTTCTGTCCGGGCTGTAAGCGAACCACACTGCCGGCGCCAGCTCTGACCCGGCGTTACGGTCGTCACGAACGTAGGTCCATAACCGCCCGGTCTTCGTTTTCTTATTACCTGGCAACAGCACCGGGACAGGCGTGTCATCAGCATGGAGCTTACCGTCAGTCAGCACATAGTCCTGAAGCGCCCCTTCCAGCGGTGACAGTAGCCGGCAACACGCATCCACCCAGCCCGACAGCAGTGAGCGGCTCAGCTCCACACCCTGGCGGCCGTATATTTCAGACTGGCGGTACAGCGGGGTGTGCTCTGCATACTTTGAACTCAGCACGCGGGCCAGCAGCCCCGGTCCTGCGATACCCCGCTCGATGGGCCGTGAAGGCGCGGGGGCCTGCACGATGGCATCGCACTGAGTACAGGCATGCTTTTCACGTACTGTCCGGATAACCCGGAAGGCGCTGCGCATCAGCTCCAGCTGTTCGGCGGCATCTTCACCCAGGTAACTCAGCGCACCACCACATTCCGGGCAGCATGACGCTGCCGGCAGCAGCCGTTTTTCGTCACGGGGAAGTGATTCAGGGAACGGTTTGCGGGTACGGGTCTGCCGCAGCGGGCGCTGCACGGCCGGGTCATCCACCCGGCCGGTAAGGGTATCGCTTTCTTTCTGCAACTGCTTAAGGTCGGCTTCCATCTGCGCGATACGGCGGGAGACTTTTTCGGAGCGGCTGCCGAAGTTCATCCGGCGCAGCTTATCCAGTTGCGCCTGCAGGTGATCTATTTCGCGTTCACGCTCGTTCAGTTTTTCCAGAAGGGCACGGTTCAGCGCCTCCTGTTCGGCAACCTGAGCGGCAGTGACCTGCGGCATGCCCGCAGGGTGATGTAACCCGCTGACAACGGGGATTGAGGCGAGATCACTAAGCCGAGATGATCCTCAAGGTTAAGTACTGAAAGGCTGAAGAACATGAACCCGTTAATCCGCCTCTGTGGGTTGAAAACGTCACCACGGCCTACGTGATCTGACAGGCCGTGCAGGAGGAACTGGCAGTGATACGTAAGCACTGCCGGTCGAAGGTGTTTTGACATGTATGCGAAACACCGGGGCAGCAGCGTCTATCACGCTTGCGTTGCTGACTTCTGCCAACTTGCGGCAAGCAAGGATAAAGAGTGCGACGGGCAGCCTCCTCAGTATGCCTGAGTCCAGGCAGGTAAACCGGGGAAGGTCAGCGACGGATGTTAAGGGGGCATGGCTCCGATGACGCGCTGGCTGGCGGAGCTTCCGTAGTAGTCCGCGATGGGGAAAGCCCATTACATGGCGAAGGGAAGCAGTTTGAATGTGTTTGCGACGTGAATTAACTGACCTAACGAGGTGAAGACCTTTGATAATCAGCGAAATGCAACGCAAGCTTGCCACATGGGCAGCCACCGATCCGTCCCTACGGATTCAACGGCTGCTGCGTCTGATAACACAACCAGAATGGCTGGCTGAAGCGGCGCGGATCACGCTTTCATCAAAGGGGGCCCATACCCCCGGCGTTGATGGCGTGAATAAAACAATGCTACAGGCCAGACTGGCTGTTGAGCTGCAAATCCTCAGGGATGAATTACTCTCAGGCCACTACCAGCCCTTGCCCGCCAGACGGGTTTACATCCCTAAAAGCAACGGCAAACTGCGACCACTGGGTATCCCCGCGTTGCGGGATCGTATTGTTCAGCGGGCCATGCTGATGGCGATGGAGCCGATATGGGAGAGTGATTTTCATACGCTCTCATATGGCTTCCGGCCTGAGCGCAGTGTCCACCACGCGATCCGCACGGTGAAATTACAGCTCACAGACTGTGGTGAAACCCGGGGACGCTGGGTGATTGAAGGCGACCTGTCCAGTTACTTCGACACCGTACATCATCGACTGCTGATGAAGGCTGTACGCCGCAGGATCAGTGACGCACGTTTCATGACTCTGCTGTGGAAAACCATCAAGGCGGGACATATCGATGTCGGTCTCTTTCGGGCGGCCAGTGAAGGTGTACCACAGGGCGGTGTTATATCGCCGCTATTATCGAACATCATGCTGAATGAGTTCGATCAATACCTGCATGAGCGCTACCTGAGCGGGAAAGCCAGAAAAGATCGGTGGTACTGGAATAACAGTATCCAACGGGGCCGAAGTACGGCGGTCAGAGAAAACTGGCAGTGGAAACCCGCGGTGGCGTACTGCCGCTATGCCGATGATTTTGTCCTCATCGTCAAAGGCACCAAAGCACAGGCGGAAGCCATCAGGGAGGAGTGTCGGGGTGTGCTCGAAGGCAGTCTGAAACTCAGGCTGAACATGGATAAGACTAAAATCACCCATGTTAATGACGGCTTTATCTTTCTGGGGCACAGGATCATTCGCAAACGCAGTCGTTATGGCGAGATGCGAGTGGTCTCAACGATCCCGCAGGAGAAAGCCAGAAACTTCGCCGCATCGCTGACAGCACTGTTATCAGGCAACTACAGTGAAAGCAAAGTCGATATGGCTGAACAACTCAACCGAAAACTGAAAGGCTGGGCCATGTTCTATAAGTTCGTTGATTTTAAGGCCAAAGTCTTCAGTTATATCGACCGTGTCGTGTTCTGGAAGCTGGCTCACTGGCTGGCCCGCAAATACCGTACAGGTATCGCTTCCCTGATGAGGTGGTGGTGTAAATCACCGAAACCGGGTCAGAGCAAAACGTGGGTTTTATTTGGTAAAACCAATCACGGCAAGCTCAGCGGCGAAATACTGTACCGGTTGGTGGGGCAAGGCAAGAAGCTGTTCCGCTGGCGGCTACCCGAAGGTAATCCCTATCTGAGGACAGAGACCAGAAACACGTATACATCGCGCTTTACAGAAGTGGCAATGGCGTTCGCCAGCATTTAAATGGAGAGCCGGATGCGCTGAAAGGTGCACGTCCGGTTCGGGGAGGAGAGGCAGGGAAATAGTCCGACTACGCCCTGCCTCTTACTCTACTCAGGACCCACGAAGGCTGGCTGTATCTTGCCGTGGTGGTTGATCTGTTCTCACGCAAAATTATCGGCTGGTCCATGCAATCCCGGATGACAAAGGACATTGTCCTGAACGCTCTGCTAATGGCTGTATGGCGGCGTAATCCCCAAAAACAGGTGCTGGTTCATTCGGATCAGGGCAGTCAGTACACAAGCCATGAGTGGCAGTCGTTCCTGAAATCACACGGTCTGGAGGGCAGCATGAGCCGTCGCGGTAACTGCCATGATAATGCGGTTGCAGAAAGCTTTTTCCAGTTGCTGAAACGCGAACGGATAAAGAAAAAGATCTACGGAACGCGGGAAGAAGCCCGCAGCGATATTTTTGATTACATCGAAATGTTTTATAACAGTAAGCGTCGGCATGGTTCCGGCGATCAGATGTCACCGACAGAATATGAAAACCAGTATTATCAACGGCTCGGAAGTGTCTAGATTATCCGTGGCGATTCAGTTGACGATTTCATGCACTCATATGTTCAAAAAATAGCGCCACTGAAGGATGACTTTCACAGCCAACTACTCGTTAGCAGCAGAACGCAACAAGCAGCGCTGACTGTGCACTGACTGCGGTAGTACACTTTCCGAAATTTTTTTACTCAAGTGACCAAGCCACAGGCCGATAACACCTAAAGTTATATTTCACATGATTATCAATATGATAATTTTTCAGGGACAAGACAGCCCTGGTTTAACGGAACTTAAACATCTCTCTATGAATGAAGATCTTATGTCAGCGCACAGTAACAATTCAGCACCGTTTAGACAGCCGTTATCTCCACAAGATGACGACGAAAATGGAAAAAAAAATATACCGACAGACCCGAGATTTACTCTAGATAAAGATGTCATCTTATCCCAGACCACCCGCTCCTCTCTTGATGAATGCATGGCTCGTCTGCGTTTTCATACAACGATCTACCAGGAATGGAATTTTTCAGTCGTTGATCCTATGGGGTCGACGGCGATACTAAATTTTTATGGCCCTCCCGGCACCGGGAAAACACTTTGCGCCGAGGCACTGGCTGGACAGTTACGAATGCCCTTTATTGCTCTTGGTATTGCAGAACTGGAAAGCAAGTTTATGGGAGAAACGGCTAAAAATATCCAGGCTGCTTTTGCGCAGGCTAAGGAAACCGGAGCGCTGCTCTTTTTCGATGAAGCCGACACGTTACTGGGGAAACGACTCTCCTCTGTCACACAAGGCGTTGATAATGAAGTTAATGCGATGCGCTCTACGTTACTGATCGAGCTGGAGCGTTTTGACGGCATTGTAGTTTTCGCGACTAATTTCGCACGTAACTATGATGAGGCGTTCCGCAGCCGTATTGGCTATCACGTTGAATTTACGCTTCCTGATCTTACAGCCCGTTACCATCTCTGGAACAAATTCGTGGTTGCTGAAATTCCACTCGCAGAAGAAAGAGAAACTCTTCTCACCGCCGCAAGCGAACTATCCGAAGGACTGGCAGGACGAGAGATCCGTACCTGTATGCGTCTGGCACTGCCTAAAGTGCTGCTGGAAGCAGAACGCACCGGAGAGACTGCACAACTTAACATCGCTCATTTACGGAGTGCGATAGAACAAGTTTTGGCCTCCCACCAAGCGATAGCCAATCATTCGGGACGTACAGCCAGTGAAGTCAACACAGCAAAAAAATTATTAGGTATCCAATAAAAACAACAGGAGAAGATTATGGGTTTCTGGTCAAGTGTCGGCAGTTTTTGCAGCAGCGTAGCAAGTGGATTGGCAAGCACTGCCAGCCGGGTATGGAATGGTATTAAAGAAACCGCAGCTAAAACCGTTTCCTGGATGGCAGAGAAAGCTGAGACCTTTGTGGGAAGTGTAAAGAGCATCTGGGAAAAGGTGAAGCCATTTATCAGTAATGTTATTCGCCCTATCGTGCAAAACGCAGCAAAATTAGCTGAAAAGATGTTGCCACAATTCCCGTGGGTGGGTGGCGCTTTGAAAGCGCTGGATAAAGCGTTGGGGCTGTTGGTCGAATGGGATAAGAGTGATCTGGCGAAACGTATTGGCAAGGCCATTGAGTGGGCAATTAATAAAGCCAAACAACTTAAAGATTTGTTTCTTACACCTGAAGAAATGGATGAGGCCAGTGAGCATGAGCAAGCTTTACGCGAAGCGCGTAACCAGATGCGCGGGGAAGCAGCGAGTGCTGTTGATCTGGCGAGCCTGATTACCTTATATGCCCAACTCTCAACGCGTATTAAGGACGTCCTGGATAACATTCAGATCAACGATTTCGAACATTATCTGCGGTTACGCGCTTCGCAGAAGTTACTGAAAGATACTGAGCAGCATCTTACGCGTGCGCAGGACATTGATACGATAACCGATGACGACCTGTTTCTTATTGAAACTGGCAACGAATTGCTAAAACCTAACCCTCAGTTGAGCGATGAGGCAACGCAACGCCTGGATCGTGTTGTGATGGCGCGTTTTGGCAAGAAACTTATCCCCTTCGTGTTCGAAGAAATGATAATGGCCTGGGGGTATAACCTGCAGGATATGGAAAATGAATGGAAATCGCTGAATGACGGTCTGTCGAAAGAACAAGTACTTCTGCGACGTCTACAGATTGGCCAGCGCCTTGGTGATCTTCAGGAAGATGAAGTACCAATGCTCAACGACCTGGAAGCTCGTTTACCAGTGCAACAGGCTGAGATGGAAACAAAACGCAAACGAACCAATGAAATGCGTAATTATGTTTTTGCAGCAGAAGGATTTCTGCAAATGCTAGAAAAAGAGCCTGAAGAATTTGCTGACCAAGAATATTTGATGGAAGACAGCAGCACGGTTGGGATGATTATTATTGAGTGTGCTCAGTTTGGTAAGCGTTGGGAAGAACTTAATACCGAGCAACAAAGCTTAATTATCGATTTTGCCAATATCTTTGAAAAAGCCAGCCGCGCACGTGCAAGCAAGCTTGTCGAGGTGGCAGCATGACGTTTCATGAATTTTTTGCCTTTATATTGCCGGAATTCGACGTCATTCAGATGCTGTTTGGCGGCACAATGCTTTTTTTGGTTTTACTGACGATTGGTTTATTGCTCTGGCAGGCAAATCAGCGCTTTTGGGACAGAAAATGGCAAGGTGATGCACTGAATAATGGGGCAGACCATCTCGATGTTGATCATGGTTCAGTCAACGAAATCAGCGCAGCAGTTGCCAGTCCAGCAGAAAAAATGGCCGATATCATGCCGGGCATTTTGTTAATTTTAGGGTTGCTAGGCACTTTCCTCGGTCTGGGAATTGCCCTTAATAAAGCATCGGATATTTTGATTGATGCTAACTCCGCAGGCATGGATAACGCCATGTCGAATCTGATGGGGATGATGGAAGGGCTGGGGACGAAATTTAAAACGTCGACATGGGGGATCATGGCGTATCTGATCCTTAAAGCCTGTGCTGCTGGGTTAGGATATGACGAGAAGCGTTTACGCTGGTGCGCACAGCAGATGAAGCAAGTGTTCGACCAGTCACGAGAGCAAAAGCGCGCTGAACATAAAGAGACCCGGTTACAGTATCTGGCAGCATTACAGGGTTTGAACGACAGAATGCAGGTGGAAAGTGAAGCCACACGGCAGTTGCTGAGCAAGTTCTCTTCAGGTATGGAGTCGTTTTTACAGCCCCTGATTGAGCAGGGCCATGCTGCCGCACAACAACGCAAAATACAGGAAACATATCTGGAACAATTGACAGATATATCCCGTAGTACTCAGCAGCAACATATCGATGGATTGCAGCACGTATGCAACAGTATTCACGAGGAAAGCGAAAATTCCCGGCAAGTTAACCATTCACACCATGCCGAGGTAGCCGCGATATATATGAGGATCGCCGGTCAGGGTGATAACGCTGAACAACAGCGTATTAACCAAAATGAGCAATTGGTAAAACTGCAAGACCTCTTGCGTGAAATTCAAAACAATATCGTTAAGGGTACCAAAGATCAGTCTGTGCAAGGGCAACAACAGATAACAGAGTTAACGACGACCCGAGAATCGTTACAGCACTTCATTAATACCAACAGTAGTAACCTGTCTGCCATTCAACATTCAGCCGAAAAAATGTCATCGGCAGCACAAGAAATGGGGAATTCCGCCGGTGATTTGCAACAGGTTATCGGTGATTTCCGTACAGGCATTACCGATATGTTAGGTACGGTTAAAACCGATCTTGGTTCCACCATCTCCCAAATGGGCGAAAGTTTTAGCCAGAATATGGAATCGATATCCACCAGTATGGCAAATGCAACAGATGGCATTTCCAGTGCAGTTACCGACCTTTCTCAAAACGTTGGCACCACAATGAGTGAAGTTCGAATTTCCATCGATCAATCGATGAAAACTCAGCGTGATGCGCAGCGTGAATTTATGATCACCAGTGAAACTTTAAATGAAAAAGTGATCGCTATGACAAAACTGGTTGATGATTTGCGTGAGCAAATAGTTAACGGACTAACAGCGGTATCCAGCAGCAATCGGCAAGTAGCCAGCCTGAACAACCGTTATGCGGAGATGACGACATCAGGTGAAAGAAATGCAGATGCGATTGAAACGCTGGTGAATCAACTCCAGCTCATGCAGAAAGAGAGCCCTCTTCAGCCGGGAATGGACAGGGTCACTGCAGGTGTCGGTAAACTGGTGCACAGCATTGAATCATTACGTGATGAAATGCTGAGTAATACTGATGCCTCTGCTGCACTTTCTTCGCTCGATGACAGATTGATCCGTTCTCTGGAAGAGCTGGGAGGGATTCGTAAAATGCTGTCACCGCCAGAACGGAACCACCTGGTTCAGCAAATTGAAAAAAGCCTGACGCCACTTGCCAATACATTACAACATATCGACCAAACGTTATCGACCATGAACATCGTTAATGATGCAGTCTGAGGTGCTCACTCATGAAAGATAAACCTAATGAGTGGGTCTCGATCTCCGACCTGATGTCGGGAGTAATGGCTGTAGTTATGTTACTGCTGGTGATGTCTGTACTACAGAAAACATGGTCAGATATTAAGCATAAGCAGGAAATGGAACAGGGAGTCAATGCCCAGCGAGCCCGAGTAGGGGAAATGTTGGGAAGTATTAAAACCACACTTGATGGAACGGCAAATGAGGGCTTAGTTGCGCTGGATGTCAACTCGCAAAAAATTACGTTGCGTGATGGAGTTTTCAATCGCGGCAGCGCCTGCATTGCATCTCAGGCAAGCCAGGCATTGGCGACGATTGAAACGCAGGTCGTCAGATTTCTTACCGAATTTAGAAGCGGACAAGTTTATATTGAAGGGTATACGGATAATCTTCCAGTTACCCGTCCGGTGACTAACTTTGAAAGTTTCTGCACTGTCTATGACGATAATTTTACCTTATCGGCAGCGCGTGCAAGAGAGGCGCGTAAATTTATAGTTGGCGATCTTGCTCAGGCTTTTGCACGCCGAGTGATTGTTGCCGGATATGGTGACTCGCAGCCTATTCCCGGTGTTGCACCGGAAGATGCTCGTCAGCGTCGCATTGAAGTTCGGTTCGTGTTGCCAGAAAAGTAGTATTACCTAGCGTGATATTAATCGGAGTGTCTACGTGCTAAAGGCGAGAGCCTGTGCCGCCTTCAATGTACTGCCATTTATTAGACGTGACCGCTCAGGCGGTCACCGAAATAAAGAAGAAAGTCTCGTATAGCCCTCCGCCAGTATCTCTGCGGCATCGCAATTTTTTGATGCCGCAGAGAACACCAGCCACACAACGTTCTTACCTGGTAGCCTTGTCCAGATAAATGCTACTTCCGCCCAAACAGGTTCACAACGTTATTTTCCTGCTGCCGCTGATAGTTGTTGACCCTGTCTTCCCAGATCTCAAGCGCCCTACGCTTTTCAGTCAGGTAGTCATAACGATCATAGTGTTTAGAGCTGACGTCATTCAAAGCGTGATTCTGGATACGGTCGCGGATCTCTTTGCTGATCCCCGCCTCCCCCATCAGCGTTTTACAAGTGCGACGTAAATCTCGCGCTGTGAAAACTTTAAACTCAGGATTAAAAGCCCGGAAATACATGATGGAACGCGCCAGGCTATCAGTGCGTACCGGTCGCTCACCGTTGGTTGATAGCGGGAAGATATAGGGACTGTTGCTTTCCTTAGTCAGTTCTTTCACTGAGGCTAATTCCTGTAGTGCCGATTCAGCCAGCGGGATCAGATGCTCACGCTTGTTTTTCGATACATCGGCTATGACCAGCAATGTCTTTTGCTGCCAGTCAATTGCACTCCACTGGCTGGCAATCATTTCAAACGGACGCTGCCCACCAGCATAAACACAGAAGCGAATCAGATGCTGCATCAGCGGCCCAACGTTAGTTGCCTGAGCGAACTGCTCCATGACAAAACGTAGCTCCTCCAGCGTTAACCATGTATCACCCACTTTCTCCGCCGAGGACTGCTTTGGTATGGCCGATACCGGATTAACTTCAAGGCCGAACGTAATACCCACGCTGGTATTCATCGGATCGTTATCGGCTTTAAGACCGTAGTTAAAAGCCGCCATCAGGTAGGAACGAATTCGATTCGCATGGACCACTGCATCACGCTGGATGATGCCAGATAAGATCGTTTTGATCTGTAATGGCGTGACATCTTTCGCTTTGGTTTCTCGAGGGATAACCGTGTAGCACTCTTTTTCAAGACGCTTCAGAACATCAGCCCAGGTCCGCTTATTGTCGAGCTTCATCTTGTTAACGTAGCCATGTACCAGCTCTTTAAACGATCCCTGCGAGCGATGAAGTTGCATGATGTGCTGTTCGGCCAGGCGCTGTTGCTCAAGCTCTTGCTGGGGCTCTTTTCCTTCAACAAGCCAGGCACCATACTTTTTCGCCAGCTCATTGGCCGTCACCAGTTTCATCTCAGGCCAGATGCCCAACTGGATGAACTTCTCTTTCTTCCCTTTCTCAACGTAGTAACGGAAATAAAAAACCTTGCTGCCTGAAGGCTGAACCTTAACGCCAAGCCTGCCAGTACCACGCTGAGCACTGTTGCTCCACACGTAGTACGACGTACTTTTTGTCTTCAATCCACGTATAGCAGTCTCGGTAAGATTAGCGGCCATGAGGTTACCTTTATGAGGATAAGCGTTACCTGACCCAATGCCCATTTTGGGTCAGGTAATGGGTCAGGTAAGGATAGTACAATGGGGAAATGAGAGAACCAATCAGAAACAAAAACAACTTCATAACTGATTGATTATAGACAATTAGAAACACAAACAGAGACAATGGCGAACAATTAAAAACATGCCAATTTTATGACTCATAATCGCTTGGTCGCTGGTTCAAGTCCAGCAGGGGCCACCAAATTTTAGCTTTATAATCATATAATTAAGCCACTCTAGTGAGTGGCTTTTTTGTTGTGGGAATTGCGAGTGTCCCCTTTTTGTCCCCTGGATTTTTTTCTCAAGCATTCGCCAGGCTGCATCCTGCATAGCATTGTATGATTTTTTTATTACCCGCCTCTGATTTTTGCCGCCCCGTATGAAAGCACATAGCCAACTATCAATGCCCCAAAACACCCGGCGAATTTCATCCATGTACTTTCAAACCAGAAGAATGACCCCATAGCAAAAATCACAGCCAGAGAGGTGATGGTTCCCTCAATTGCGTGGGACATTAACGATTTTACAAATTTCATTCTGTATTCCTTTGCAATCCATAGGATGTCCTTCAATGAACACGAGGTAAGGCTCTAACTGCTGTTCAACGAGAAAGTAGACCATATCCAGATTCTCTTTTGACACCCTGGCGTATGTAGAGGGATATTTGGCTTTCATCCGTCTTGACGCTCTGGCTGATTCTTCAATAATCCCCTGAAACATCACGACGTTTAACGCGGCTGAAGCACTGAACCGGATAAAATGTTTGTACGCCTGATCAATCGCCAGGCGATTCAACATCAGACTTGCGGTTGTCTGAGCCAGTACAATTTGCCCACCTGTTCGCCCACCAATGCTTCCGGCTCCGTAACCCAATTTATTGTTTACGGCCTCTTTACCTTCATCATTGAGTTTCTGATAGAACGAGGTGAAAACGATAGTAATCAGCCTTCGCAAAGGTGACTCAGCATTACCCAAGCTCTTGAGCATATAGAAAAAACGCTACGTCTCAACCTGGTTTCTTTGTTTGGCGCTTTCCCCGGCAAGTCCGCTTCCCTCCCAGCTTCTTACAACCCCCATGTAAGCTGTATTTGGTATAGAGGAGATCCCATCGAGAATCCCTAATGCAACCGGTTTAGCGTCCATATCTCATCCCTATTGCTCTGAACTCGAACAAAGAATAACCAGTCATTAGCAACGTATCCAAGAATTTTTTTCAGTTTCAGACTCCAACACAATATCACGCCAGCCCGCACCACGATTGGCATCGCGCATTTTTGTATATGGTTTGCTTAAACGCCGCCAGCACTGACACGGTCTGGCGATATGTTTTGAAGAAAAAAATGAAAAATGCTTAGGCTCCAAAACCTTAGGCGGGTGCGAATCATGTTGCGCAGCGCATGAGCGAGTTGCTGAGAGATGCGAGAGCATTTATAAGCAACCAATTACTCCACACGTTAAAGATTTTCGACTTAATGCCGTTTTATAACGTATCACACAACATTGAGGCTAAACATGATCGGTAATTTATTGGGCAATAAGGATTTTACACGTTACGTTGTCTACGCAACTCTCTTTGCTGTAGCCCTGAATAGGGCGCATGGTTTGTCGAATTTATTACGATTTGCATTACGCTATTTTGGTGTAGGGTATACAGACTCAAAAATGAAACACATGGATAATAAATGGTTTGATATTCAATTATTTAAAATCATAAATGGCATCAACATCTCAAATATTAATGATATCCGTTTAATCCAGCTTGGACTGAATGAAGGAAAATTAAAACCATCATCTTTCCTCCTTACTAGCTCCTGGGGCGATATCACCAAAAAAATGCCTACCAGGAAAAAAATAACATCAATTATTCTCGGCACGATGTTAATTTTGACAGGTTCTTTTTTTTGGTATACGCAAAACTCTATAGCGTATGGTTTTGCTAAAATTGATTTTGGAACATTTACTTATTATTTATCCAAAGATACATTAATAATTACATCGCAATCTGGTACTATTAACAATGCAACAATCCATAGCAAAGAAGATTGTATAAACTCCCGTAAGCTAATACCTAATGACTCAGTTTTTGCTCTGGCATGCAATAAGCTGTTGAATAACAGCCAATCTTATCAACGGTGGCTTGAACAAGAAATAGCCACAATAAACACATCTAAAAAGTATTTACTTGCTTTGGCATATATATACCTGACTATCGGTGTAGTATGGTTGTTTTCACTGTGGCAATTTATTCGTGCTAATTTACAGGTTGTAAACTACAAGCGTTCTTTGGAAAATAAAAATGAAATTAAAAATAATAAAGAAGAACGAATATCAATGTAGCCAATCTGAGTTTAAAAAAAACACAAAAAAGCCAACCCCGTATTCCCACGGCGTTGGCCCTGTTTTAAAGCAGTGACATTTACAACAGGTTAAAAGACATAACGCATGCCAAGGGTAAATTCATTAGAGACGATGTGCGCTTTCATCTGCTCATCTTTTAAGCCACGCATGTTCGCATAGTTGTTATATCCACTTTCGATCTTACCCATATCGATATAGCGATAACCCAAATCGACATAGAGACGATCAACCGGCGTGTAACTTACGCCTGCGCCTAATGCGTAAGTCAGGTTGTTTTGCGTCGTCGAACCGTATTCACGGCCAGGATTACCCTGCCAGCCGTCGGCTTTAATCCTGCTCACACCAAGCCCTGCGGTACCGTAAACAGAGACGCCGTAGCCCAACTCATAATCACGATAGACGTTCAGCATCAGACGTTCTGTTTCAGTCTGAAGATGATCAAAACCGTTAGGGAAGGCGCTGGAGCCGTTGGTGTATTCGGTTTTCTGCTTAAAGGTGTATTCACCTTCAGTGCGCCAGCCATTACCAAACCGGTATCCCGCAGCAATCGCCGCACCGCCTAAGTGCTCTTTTTGTTTACCACCCACAAACTGCCCGACACCCGGACGGGAACTGGTATCCATCTCTTTGGCTCGCTGTTCAATCTGCAGGTATTTTGCGGAACCGTAATACACTTCTTCGGTATTTGCTGCCAGAACCGTAGCCGGGATCATCGCGATCGGCAGGGCGGCTAAAATAGCTTTCATACTCATCTCTACTCCGTTGAAAAAATATTCCGCACGTCGAACAGTCGTCCGCCGATGTCAGGAAAAATAGTCAGTGAGAGGGATAGTAAATGGCCCGTCACGGGCAAACTATTCGGGTGATTATGGGTTTTACCTGGTAATGTTACGTAGGGACTGGTCTTATTTTTCTAACAATAATTAGTAGTTTCAATGAATTAATATATGAGATTTTCAACGGACTGCGTGAAGCGTCTCACTTCCCCTCCACCTTCACAAACTGCAAAACTAAAGAAATCCCCCATCGCGCCGATCATCATCCGTGTGTATTATTTCCTGTAGCTTTTACAACAACTAACCTTAACTCAAATACTTAAGCGCCAAAGCGAAAGCATCATGAGCACACCGATCAAACGGCTAGAAATCATTAAAAATGCCATTGAACTGGAAGATGACGACATCATCCAGAGCCAGCTGACACGCCTGAAAAATGAAGCGTTTGACGATGAGCTACAGGCAATCGTCGTGGCGCTTGAGCAGAAGAACTACACCGCGGCCATTGCGGCCATTACCGCCTGGCTACAGAGCCAACGCGCAATCACCCAGTGGCGCGATCCACAGGTGGCGGCCAGCAAGCTGGAGCTGAAGGCGCTGGAAGAGCGTCTGCGCGATCTTATAGATCGCCGCAATGCGCGGGTGCAGCAGCTGGATGAGTTCAACGATCTTTATTTCTCCCGCCTCGGCCCGCTGATGCAGCAGATCCTCGCCCTGCGCAAAACGCTGGCGGAGCTGAACCTGCGTCGTCAACAGGCGGAAGCGCGTCGTCGCGAGGAAGATTACCGTCGCTGCCAGCAGTATATGGCGCAGGCTGTAGAAGTACTGGCAACGCTCACCCAGCGCTGGCGCGATCTGCCTGCCGATTCCGTGCAAGCCGCTGAAGCACGCAAACATTTGCAGCAGCAAAGTAACCTGATTGCCAACCTGCTGGCCGAAGCGCTGGAGCTTGAAAGCGGCTTAACGCGCGAAGAAGAGCCTGCGCGTCAGGCGCGCGACGAAGCCAACGAAGAGTACGAGAAATACCGCGAGCAGCACCACGATGCCGAAGTGCGTCTGCGTAAAGGAAAGGATCTCTCGGAAGAAGATCAGAACGAACTGAAGCGCCTCTGGCGCCAGGCGAGCAAGCTTTGCCACCCGGATCTGGTGGCCGACGATCTGAAAGAAGAAGCCAACGCGATGATGGCGCAGCTCAACCAGGCCAAACAGCGTGGCGACGTCAAAGCCATACGCTCTCTGGTGGCGCGCCTGCAGCAAGGCTTCGAGCCGCTGATGGCCAGCGACAGGCTGAACGATCTGGAACGTATCCGCAAAAAAATGGCGCAGGTCCGCGAGCAAATCGACATTTTAGTGAACGAGCTGGCGGAGCTGGAGAAAGAGGAATCCTGGCTTCTGGTGTCGTCGCTGAGCAATATGGAAGCCTACTTCGCTCAGCAGGAGAAAGCGCTGCACGAAGTTCGCGCCTCGCTCGAACATCAGGTGAGCGAAGCGCAACTGGATTCTGCAGCCTGATTATTTAGCGTGCCAGTAAGCGCTGGCACGCACCAGCTGCGGATCAATCGTTTCGGATTCAAACTGGCGGCTGAGGCTTTTCACTACCTTCCCTTCACCGGTCAGCCAGATAAAGTAATCTTCCGCCGGAACGGTTAGCGTCGCCAGATGGTCCGCCACAGCCTGCTCGCTATAGCCAACAATCCAGGTGATGTCGAACGTGCTCAGGTGTGCCAGATAATCCTTATAAGATTCATCCCCAACCGTCACCACTGCATGAACGCCCGGGCGAACAGGCAGTTTTGCGATGCCTTCTAAACGGCGGCGCAGCGCGGGCATGCCGGACTCATCGCAGACATACAGCTGCCAGGCATAATCTTCCGGTACCACCAGCGAACCGCGTGGACCGCCGATCGTCAGCTTATCACCCGCCTTCGCCTCGACCGCCCAGTGGCTGGCAATACCACCATCATGAACGAAGAAATCGAGCACCAGCTCATGATTTACCGCGTCATACAGCGGCGTATAGTCGCGCGCCTGAGGACGTACGCCGTCACCCCAGTCGATGCCGTCATCGGTGACTACCGGAGGCACAAACGTCGTCCCTGGAGCCGGGAAAAAGACTTTGGTGTGGTCATCAAAGCCACGGGAGCTAAAGCCCTCCAGCGCCTCACCGCCTAAAACAATGCGCTGGAAACCCGCGCTAACGCGCTCAGCGCGGAGCACCGTCAGCTCGCGAAAACGCAGGTCATTACGAACACGCTGTGGGTAACGGGTAGATGTCATTTTTAGACCCTTCTCAGGTGAATACGATATATCTAAATCAATTTTAAATGATAATGATTGCTAATCAGCAAGAATGCAAGATCTTTTAGATTGCATCTGAATATATCTTAGATATAGTTTAGATATATCAAAACGAAGGACACAGTATGCGACACGAACACGATGGCGGCGGACGTCGACCGCGCTTTTTTGGCCACGGCGATCTGCGTCTGGTGATTCTGGATATCCTGACGCGCAATGCGAGCCACGGCTACGAGCTGATCAAAGAGATCGAAAACATGACTCAGGGGAATTACACCCCAAGCCCGGGCGTAATCTACCCGACTCTGGATTATCTACAGGATCAGGCCTTTATCCTCATTAAGGAAGAAGAAAACGGCCGTAAGAGCATTACGATTACCGTGGCGGGTCAGCAATGGCTGGATGAAAATCAGGAACAGCTGGCGCACATACAGGCGCGTATCAAAGCGCGTTCCGTCGGTTTCCAGTTGCGAAAAAACCCGCAGATGAAGCGGGCGCTGGATAACTTCAAAGCGGTATTAGACCTGAAGGTCAATCAGGGAGAGCTCAGCGATGCGCAGCTTAAGCAGATCATCGGCGTAATCGACCGCGCAGCGCTGGAGATCTCCCAGCTGGATTAAGCCGGTGCGTGCTCGCCCACCCGGAAGACGCGTACCAGCTCTTTCAGATGCATCGCCTGTTCGTTAAGGGATGCCGCCGCCGCGACGGACTCCTCCACCAGCGCAGAGTTTTGCTGGGTGGTGGCATCAATCAGTCCAATCGCGCTGTTGATCTGCGAGATCCCCTCCGTCTGCTCATGGCTGGCCTGGCGGATCTCACGCAGAATAACGTCCATCTCTTCCACGTTACCGACCATCCCGTTGATCAGCCCACTCGCTTTTTCGACCAGGTTCATCCCGTCCTGGGTCTGGCTGGTGGAGCTCTCAATCAGCTCACGAATTTCACTGGCAGACGATGCGCTTTTCTGAGCAAGCTGACGCACCTCGCCCGCCACAACCGCAAAGCCACGGCCATGCTCACCCGCACGTGCCGCTTCCACTGCCGCATTCAACGCCAGAATGTTAGTCTGGAAAGCAATGGCGTCGATCAGGTCGATAATGTCGGACATCCGGTTCGAGGTCTCATTAATCAGGCGCATTTTGCTGGTCACCTGCTTCATCATCTCACCGTTGTTTTTAACCACCGTGGCGGCATCTGCTGAGAGGGTGGTCGCCTCACCGGTATGCGACGCGGTGTTTTTCACCGTAGCGGTGATCTGCTCCATGGAAGCGGCGGTCTGTTCAACAGAGCTTGCCTGCTCTTCCGTGCGCGCGGCCAGATCCTGGTTACCGGCCACAATCTGCGCGGCAGCGCTGGAGATATTCTCTGAGCCAGTTTGCACCTGCTGCACAATGTCCATCAGGCGTGTTTTCATCTCCATCAGCGCATGCAGCAGTTGACCCGTTTCGTCTTTACCGTGCGGCGTGATGCTGCCGGTCAGGTCACCCTCGGCGATGGCTTCAGCAAAAGTCACGGCCTGGCCCAGAGGACGGGTAATCGAGCGTACGATAAACCAGCCAATCAGGCTGCCTGCCGCCACGCTGAAAAGGGTAATCAGGATCAGCAGCAGACGGTTGGTTCTGAAGTCCCCCTCCACCTGCGCACCTGCGTCGTGCATTTCGGTGTTCTGAATGGCAATCAGCGCCTGCACCTTCGCTTTGTACTCCTGCTGCAGGTTAAGGGTCGTGGTCATCATCTCCCTGATAGCACCCGCGCGATCGTTATTCTGCACTGCCTGTAAAATACGGTAACGCGAGTCCAGATACTGCTGACGCACACCGCGGATATCCGCCAGTGCCTGCTGTGATTTCGCATCATGCAGCGCGTTGTTCAGCTCACCCAGGAGCACGGTGATATTCCCGCTGATCTCCTTCAGACGCTGTTGCGATTGCGCCGTATAGGTCCCCTGTTCATCCAGCAACATGAGCTGCTGAGTGCCAATAAATTCCTGGAAGTTGTCGATTAACTGGTTCGCTTTTACCGTCGTAGGATAGTCACTGGTAATGATAGATTGCATCCCGTTATTGGCCCGGTTCAGACTCAGCAAGGACAAACTCGCACTCACCACCATCAGGACAATTAATAGCCCAAATGCCAGAAATAATTTCGTGCCGATCTTTACGTCATTTAAGAACATATTTTCTCCATCGATGTGATTATTTCTCAGACGATCGCTGTTATCGGTAACGAATTCTCTAACTTTATGACTTTGATCGTTTTTTATTTCATAACCATCACAATAGATAGGTAGAGGCTATTAATAATGCCCCATCGATCGTTACTCAACCATCGGATGAGGCTTTTTCAAAATAGCATCGTGGAAAATTGGCTTAGGCAGGAATAAATAACTGAGATGATTTTTTTAGTTATTTAATATTAAATTAACAATAAAACACATCAATAATTACAACCTCAAATAATAAAGCCGTTTATTCCGTAAGGAATAAACGGCTTTACTGGAACATGACTCACTCAATGGAGAACCGTCACCGCATCCTTAAGACGTCCGGCGCGGTGTTTCACCATGGCGGAAATGTGCGCGCTTTCCTCGACCAGGTCGGCGTTTTTCTGCGTGATGCTGTCCAGCTCTGCCACGGCACGGGTTAACTCAGACAATCCAGTTGCCTGCTCGGAGGTCGCGTGGCTAATCTGGGCAATAAGCTGGGTCACGTTTTTCACCTGCTCAACGATGTCATCCATTGTACGGCCTGCGGCGTGAACCTGTTCAGAGCCGGACTGCACCTTGCTGGCGCTGGCATCAATAAGCTTACGAATATCATTAGCCGCACTGGCGCTGCGGCTGGCGAGATGGCGAACTTCGCCCGCGACCACAGCAAAACCTTTGCCCTGTTCACCCGCCCTTGCTGCTTCAACCGCCGCGTTGAGCGCCAGAATATTGGTCTGGAAAGCGATGTCATTAATCAAGGAGGTAATCGAACCAATGCGCTGCGTGCTGTCGGCGATATCATCCATGGTTTTCACCACGGTCTGCATCGCATTCCCCCCCTTCGTTGCCGCACTGCTTGCGGCCACGGAAAGTTTGTCCACTTCTGCGGCGGTTTCAGAGTTACTCTGAACAGAAGCCGCCATCTGGTTCATTGTCGCGACGGTCTGCTGTACATTCGCTACGGTCTGGCGCGTGCGATCGTTCAAATCTTCATTACCCTGCGCAAGCTTGTCGCTACCATCGCGCACGCTCACCACCTGGCTTGATACGTCATTGATTAACCAGCGGCACATCAGCCCCAGTTGTCCTACCGCACGCAAGGTGAGCCCCAGTTCGTCGCTGCGGTTCAGGTGCTGTACGCTGTTGCGCTCACCGGTCGCCACTTTCAACGCCTGGCGCGCCACATTCTCTACCGGACGGACAATCTGCTGCTCAAACATCAGCGTTCCCAGCAGCATCACCACCGCAGCCGCCGCGATCGGTATCCAGCCTGCGGAAGTCGTGACCAGCGTGGCCGCGAGCACAGCAAAAAGCGCCGCCATCACGCTGCGAACGCGCCAGCGCAGCGGCATTGCCGGGAGTTTCCCCAACCAGCCTTTACGTACCACCAGCCCTTTATGAATACGTTTCTTACAGCTTCCGTCATTCAGCGCCCGGTAGAGAGGCTCCACGGTGGCAATCTCTTGTTCCGTGGCTCTGGTGCGGATGGACATATAGCCCGTCACCTGCCCGTGACGCACCATCGGCACTGCGTTAGCACGAACCCAGTAGTGGTCGCCGTTTTTACGTCGGTTTTTGACAATCCCGCTCCACGGCTCGCCCTGTTGCAGGGTGTACCACATATCGGCAAATGCCGCCTTTGGCATATCCGGGTGGCGCACCATATTGTGCGGCTGGCCCGTCAGCGCGTCGAGCTCATAACCGCTCACCTGCACAAACGTGTCGTTAGCGTGTGTAATGTAGCTATGGATGTCTGTGGTAGACATTAAGGTGGTGTCATCATCCAGAGGATATTCATTCTGGCTGACATAGATTGGAGAAGACATCGTGAGCATCCCTTGCAGGTTATTTGAATGTTAATTTTGTGGATTTATGTTTTTTCGGCGGTAAACAATTTATCTTTAGTTGTTAAACTTGATAGAGATCGCAGATTTCACTTAAACCGCACTTTTTGTGAGATTTTATAATTCATTGATTTCAAATACTTTCGCAAAGAAATTACCTGCAAAGCATGATGTGTTAACGCCCACTTAAGTAGCAGCAAATGCCCCACTTTGGTGCGATTGCCTTTTCCCGCGTCTTTTTAAGCTCGCTGCCATGGATAGCGAAATCCCGTTTCGGTTGTATCGGCATGATTAAATATTGTGCAACATAATTTTAACCTGGCGTTTATCCCGATTTTCGTTAAGTCAGCTGAAGTGGCGTAATCCCTGCAATACTTAACGCAGTATCATGTGATACGCGATCCCCGGGAGCACATTTTGAACAGGTTACCTTCCAGCGCCTCGGCTCTTGCCTGTACCGCGCACGCATTGAATCTCATTGAGAAGCGAACGCTTGATCATGAGGAGATGAAACAACTTAACCGAGAGGTCATCGATTACTTTAAAGAGCACGTCAATCCAGGTTTTCTGGAGTATCGCAAATCTGTTACCGCCGGCGGGGATTACGGAGCCGTAGAGTGGCAAGCGGGGAGTCTGAACACGCTTGTCGACACCCAGGGACAGGAGTTTATCGATTGCCTTGGTGGTTTTGGTATCTTCAACGTGGGGCACCGTAATCCAGTTGTGGTTTCCGCCGTACAGAATCAACTTGCGAAACAACCTCTCCATAGCCAGGAACTGCTCGACCCGCTTCGCGCCATGCTCGCGAAAACGCTGGCGGCCTTAACGCCCGGCAAACTGAAGTACAGCTTCTTTAGCAACAGCGGCACGGAATCGGTCGAAGCGGCGATTAAACTCGCCAAAGCGTACCAGTCGCCGCGCGGGAAATTCACCTTTATCGCCACCAGCGGCGCGTTCCACGGTAAATCTTTGGGTGCACTGTCTGCTACCGCTAAATCCACCTTCCGTAAACCGTTTATGCCGCTGCTGCCGGGCTTCCGCCACGTGCCGTTTGGTGACATTAACGCTATGCGCACCGTGCTGAGCGAATGCCGTAAAACCGGTGATGACGTGGCGGCGGTGATCCTGGAGCCGATTCAGGGTGAAGGCGGTGTGATCCTCCCTCCGCAGGGTTATCTGCCTGCCGTGCGTCAGCTGTGCGATGAGTTTGGCGCACTACTGATCCTCGATGAAGTCCAGACCGGGATGGGGCGTACCGGCAAGATGTTTGCCTGCGAGCACGAGAACGTTCAGCCGGATATTCTGTGTCTTGCGAAAGCGCTCGGCGGCGGCGTGATGCCGATTGGCGCGACGGTTGCTACCGAGGAAGTATTCTCTGTGCTGTTCGGAAACCCCTTCCTGCACACCACAACCTTTGGCGGTAATCCGCTGGCCTGTGCAGCGGCGCTGGCGACCATCAACGTGCTGCTGGATCAAAACCTGCCTGCTCAGGCGGAGCAGAAAGGTGACATGCTGCTGGACGGCTTCCGCCAGTTAGGACGGGAATACCCGGATCTGGTTCAGGACGCACGCGGCAAAGGGATGCTGATGGCAATTGAGTTTGTTGATAACGAAATCGGTTATAGCTTCGCAAGCGAGATGTTCCGCCAGCGGGTACTGGTGGCCGGGACGCTCAACAACTCGAAAACCATCCGTGTTGAACCACCGTTGACGCTGACCATTGAGCAGTGTGAGCAGGTGCTGAAAGCGGCGCGTAAAGCGCTGGCAGCGCTGCGGGTGAGCGTGGAAGAAGCGTGATCTGAATTCCCCCTCCCCGTTGGAGGGGGAAAGTTTTTACTCCGGTAACAAACCCACAAAACTGCGTTTTTTGCGCGGCTCTGACATCAACTCCTCGAGCTTATCCACGCACGCCAGATAATGCGGCGTTTGCTTGTGCGCCAGCACCGCCTCTTCGTCTTTATAGGCTTCGTAGATAAAGAACCGGGTTTTCACCCTTGGATCCTGTAATACGTCAAAACGCAGGTTCCCCGGTTCCTGGATCGCCCCTTCATGGTTGGCGCGAAATACTTCCAGAAACTCATCCACCCGTTCAGGCTTGATGTTGATCTCCACTAACGTCACGTTCATTTTGCTTCTCCCTGTTTCTCTTCCTGCCAGAACTGGAACGCTTCCCGAGCGCTCATATTCTCGTGAACCACTTTCTTCACCGCTTTCAGCATCGCCAGCGGCGCGCTGGACTGGAAGATATTGCGTCCCATATCCACACCGGATGCGCCCTGGTCGATAGCCCGCCAGCACATCTCCAGCGCCTCGTGCTCCGGCAGTTTTTTGCCCCCGGCGATGACGATCGGCACCGGGCAGCTGGCGGTCACTTTTTCAAAGCCTTCGTCCACATAATAGGTTTTGACGAACTGCGCCCCCATTTCTGCGGCAATGCGGCTGGCCAGCGAGAAATAGCGTGCGTCGCGCGCCATCTCCTTGCCCACGCCCGTCACTGCCAGCGTCGGCATGCCGTAGCGCGCGCCCGCATCGACAAGCTTGATGATGTTGTTGATCGACTGATGCTCGAACTCGCTGCCGATGTATACCTGCGCCGCCACCGCGCAGACGTTCAGGCGCAGCGCGTCTTCCATCGCTACCGCCACGCACTCGTTGGAGAGCTCACCCAGAATCGAGTTACCGCCGGAGGCGCGCAGCACCACCGGTTTGTTCGTCGCGGCAGGTACGGTGCTCCGCAAGATACCGCGGGTGCACATCAGCACGTCGGTTTCACCAAACAGCGGGGCAATCGAAAGATCGATACGCTCAAGACCGGTAGTCGGCCCCTGGAAATAGCCGTGATCAAAGGCCAGCATCACCGTGCGGTTGCTTTTCGGGTTGAAAATGCGTGCCAGCCTGGACTGCATGCCCCAGTCCAGCGAGCCGCAGCCTTTCAGGGTGAACGGCACGTTCTGCTGCGGCGTGCCAATGCCAAAATCTTTACCGTCTTTGATGTCGTCTAAATCAGCCATTTGCTCCCCCGTCAGAAATCATATTTATTGATGTTCTCTTTGGTGAACACCACACGCTCCGGCAGCAGCACAATGCCGTTGCCCTTCGCTTCATACTGGTAGCCCTGCACGCTGTTCGGCTCGACCTTCAGCGCCCCGATATTTTTTACGTCCACGCTGTCGCCAACGTTAAGATCGCCTTTTTTCAGCAAACGATCGGCGACATTGACCGCAATTTTGCCTTGCTGCACGACATCCCACAGACCGAAGGCTTTCACCGTGCCGCGCTCAACGTACGGACGCATCACGTTCGGCGTACTAAAACCAACGATCGCCACCCCCTCCCGCTTGAGGTTTTCCGCCGCCTGCGCTGCCGCAGGCAACGCGTTGGCATCCGGGGCGATGATCGCATCCAGATCCGGATACGCTTTTAAGATCCCCTCTGCGGTTTGCAGGGATTTGGTGGCATCGTTATAGCCAAACTGTGTGGTGACGATCTGCCACTGAGGATGATCTTTCTCGATTTTGGCTTTCGCCTCTTTCACCCACTGGTTCTGGTCGGTGACGGTAGGGCTGGAGTAGAAGAACGCCACTTTGGCATTCGGTTTCGTCACTTGCTTCGATGCCATCTCCACCAGCAGGCCACCAAGCTGTTCCGGCGTTCCCTGGTTGATGTAAATGCTGCGGCACTCCGGTTTGGTGTCGGAGTCCCAGGTCAGAACTTTTACGCCGCGCTGCATCGCGCGCTTCAGCGCCGGACAAAGGCCATCCGGTGACACGGCGGAGACGATAATCGCGTTATAGCCCTGGTTAACGAAGTTATTGATGAGCTGCACCTGGCCAGAGACGCTTGGCTCGGTCGGGCCATCGTAGGTGACGTCCACACCCAGATCTTTTCCCGCCTCTTTTGCACCGTTGCCGCCGCTGGTGAAGAAACCCACGCCCACCAGTTTCGGGATAAAGGCAATGCGGTCCGCCGCCTGCGCCGATGCGATGCTAAGGGCCATCGCCAGGACTATCAGTTTTGTTTTCATCTTACGCTCCGGGTAGTTTTGTGAAGAGAGATCGCACCCATTCACGGTGCAGACTCAACGAACGTCCCATCACCACCACAACCAACAGCGCCCCTGACAGCGCGCTCGACACCTGGTTGGGGATGCCGACCATCTGTAAACCCTGTTGCAGATACCCCACCAACAGTGCCGCCAGTGCAGTACCGATTACCGAACCTGAACCGCCGTAGATATTGGCCCCGCCAAGTACAGCGGCGGTCAGCGCAGGCATCAGTAAATCGCGCCCTAAATCCGAGCGCGCGGAACCGAAATAGGAGACCATCACCAGCGCGGCAATCGCCGAGGCAACCCCGACCAGACCATACAGCGCGTACGGAATGCCGTTGACCGACAGCGCCGCATAGCGCGCTGCGCGTGGGTTTTGCCCAATCAGAAACAGATGACGGCCAAAGCGCCCGCGATGGGTAATCAGCCAGAAGAAAACGGTGATCGCCGCGAACAGCACCAGCGGAACCGGTAAGCCGAGAAGTGTGAGGTTAGCGAATGCGGTAAAGCTGTCCGGGAAGCCACCGATGCCCTCATAGCCCGTCGCCCCCGCCATACCGGAGAGCAGTAGCGCCCCGCCGCCGTAGAGGTAGAGCGTGCCGAGAGTGATCACCAGTGGGCTAATGCCGGTGTAGTGGATAAGCGCGGCGTTGAATAAACCGCACAGCAGGCCGAGCAGTAAGGTCAGCGGAATTGCCACCGCCATCGGCCACCCCGACTGCATCATCACTCCCAGCGCGATGGCGCACAGGCTAATGGTCGAGCCGAGGGAGATATCGATCCCGCCGCTGATAATCACCAGCGTCAGCGGCAGTGCCACAATGCCAATGCAGATGAAATCGCTGGTGCTGAACAGCAACATATTGATATCCAGCATACGCGGGTTGATGGCACCAAAAAGCAGGATCTCCAGCACCAGTAAAATCAGCAGCGTGCTTTCCCAGTTAAGCTTCATTTACGCCACCTCTTTTTTGCGTTTCGGAAACGGGGTGACGTGCTTTCCCCCTTTGTTTCCCGGCTGGAAACGGCTGTACTTCAGCGCCCGCTGATGGCGCGCCAGCGCCTGGCGCAGACGTCCGTCGAGCACCAGCACGCCAAGTAGCACCAGCCCGGCAATAAAGTCGTTCCACCAGGCCGGGAGCTTAAACAACACCAGCACGGTGTCGATTTGCGTCAGGAAGAAGGCGCCAAGTAACGCGCCAATTAGCGTGCCCGTGCCACCCAAAAGCGAAATACCGCCGAGCACGCAGGCGGCGATAGCTTTCATCTCCAGCCCGCTTCCGGTCTGGTTCGGCACAAAACCGATCTGCGCGGCAAAGACAATCCCGGCACAGGCCGCCAGCATGCCGTTCAGCGTGAAGGCGATCATCCGCGTGCGATTCACCGCCACACCCAGCTGGCGCGCGGCTGCCAGGTTATCGCCTACGGCATAAAAATCACGACCAAAGGCGGTGCGCGAGAGCGTCCACGCCCCTGCCGCCGCGAAAAACAGTACCACCATACCGAGCGGCGATAGACCGAATGCGACAGGTTCAGAGAGGGATTTCAGCTGCGGCGGCAGCCCTTCAATCCACTTTCCGCCCGTCCAGAGCAGCATCGCCCCGCGATACAATCCCAGCGTACCGAGCGTGGCGACAATCGCCGGGATGCGTAGCCCGACAACCAGTAAACCGTTAAATGCCCCTGCCAGTGCGCCAATGGTCAGCGCAAACAGCATCGCCACCGGCAGGCTGTAACCGCTGTTGAGCGCCACCCCCACGGCAATGGCGCACAACCCCACCGTCGATCCCACAGAGACATCAATATTGCGGGTCAGCATCACCATCGCCGCGCCCAGTGCCAGCAGGATCAGAATTTGCGAACTGGCGAAGATCATTCCCAGCGTCTGAAAACTGAAATAGGCCGGGTTAAGGGCCACCAGCACGGCAAACAGCGCCAGGATCGCCAGCAGCGCGCTGAGCTCACGGTTTCTCAGTAACATCTTCATGATTGTCCTCCGAAGGCCAGCGACATCATTCTGTCGAGGCTGACGGCGTGGCGTGGCAGCTCCCCGCTGAGCATCCCCTGGTGCATTACCAGCACACGGTCAGCCAGCCCAGGGAATTCATCGAGATCGCTTGAGATCATCAGCACCGCGACGTTTTGCGCGGCAACGCTTTTTATCAGCTGGTAGATGTCTGCTCGCGCCGACACATCCACGCCGCGCGTGGGTTCATCCACAATCAGCAGCAGTGGGTTGGCTTCCAGACAGCGTGCTAGCAAGACCTTTTGCTGGTTACCGCCAGAGAGCGTCCGCACGGTCTGGTCTGCATCATTGAGTTTGATCCCCAGCGCCCGGTGATAACGCTCCACCACCGCCGCTTCGCGCTTGCGCTGCTGCCAGATTGACGGTTCATTCAGGGCGACCGTGTTCCAGCGAACGGGCGCATCCAGGAACAACCCGGAAACCTGCCGGTCTTCCGGCAGATACACCAGCCCCTTATCCAGTCGCGAAAATACCGACTCGCTGCTGATATCCTGGTTTTCTAGCCAGACACGCCCTGCGCGCACCGGGCGCAGGCCATAGAGGGTTTCGGCAAACTCGGTACGCCCGGAGCCCACCAGCCCGGCAAGGCCGACAATTTCCCCGGCGTAAATCTCAAGGCTGAGGTCGATAAACCCTTCCCCGGTCAGTGTTTCAACACGCAGCACCGGAAAATCCTGTGCCTGCGTGCGCCGGTTGCCCGGCAGCGCCAGCCACAGCTTTTGGGTGTCGCTTAATTCTTTATCGCGGCTAACCGGCGTCATCGCACCAATGAGGGCGTTATCGTCGTAGTGCGCCGTTTCACCGCTGAGCACAATGGCACCGTCGCGCATCACTGAAACATAACTCGCCAGCTGGCGGATCTCCGGCAATTTATGCGAGATAAACACAATGCCAACGCCCAGCTCCTGCAACGCACGGATCTGGCGAAACAGCCGCTCGGTTTCCCCTGGTGTTAGCGAAGCCGTTGGCTCATCCAGGATCAGGATCGTCGCATTGCGCATTAGCCCGCGCAGGATCTCCACCATCTGTTGATCCGCCACCTCCAGAGTGCTGGCAGTGGCATCCAGATTAAGCTGGCACTGCAACTGGCGAAGTTTCTCCGCCAGGCGTTTATCCAGATCGCGTTCACGCGGCAGGCGAAAAAGGATGTTTTCCCGCACCGTCAGGTTGGGAAACAGCAATGGCTCCTGCGGCACCAGATAAATGCCGAGCTTGTGTGCCTGCGCTGGGGTAAGCCGCGCAAATGACTGTCCGGATACCGAAAGTTCACCGCTGTCCGGCGTCTCCACCCCGGCAATGATCTTCATCAGCGTCGATTTCCCCGCGCCATTACCGCCCATCAGCGCATGCACCTGACCCGCAAACAGCGTGAAATCAATGCCTTTTAAGACCGGCACGCCGGAGAATTGCTTGCAGATATCACGCGCTTCGAGAAGTAAGGTCATCATCGCCCCGCCATTGAACAAATGATTTTTAGATTTAATAATGTTCAAAAGCGTAGACGGTGAACTATATTTACAACCGTGCAGGGATCACAGTTTTATTGATTAAGATCCAGATAAACCCGAAACAAACTAAAAGATCCGTTTTGCCGCGCGGCTCACACTTTCCACCCGCGTCATCACGAACATATGATCTAAATTTTTATAAGAGTTCAATTATGAGCGATAAACGCACTGCGGAAGAAGGTCGGTTTGCCGGGCTGGCGCTGGCGGAAGAGGAGCTGGTGGCTCGCGTGGCGTGGTGTTACTACCACGATGGATTGACCCAGAACGATATTGGCGAACGGCTCGGATTGCCGCGTCTGAAGATCTCGCGCCTGCTGGAAAAGGGCCGCCAGTCCGGAGTGATACGCGTGCAGATCAACTCTCGTTATGAGGGCTGTCTGGCGCTGGAAACCGAATTGCAGCAGCGTTTTGGGCTCAAGCTGGTGCGCGTGATGCCTGCCCTGAATACGCCGCCAATGAACGTCCGACTGGGCATTGGTGCCGCGCAGTCGCTGATGGGCGTGCTGGAACCCGGACAGCTTTTAGCGGTGGGATTTGGTGAAACCACCATGAGCAGCCTGCAGCACTTAAGCGGTTTTATTAGCTCGCAGCAGATCCGTCTGGTGACGCTCTCCGGTGGTGTCGGGCCGTATATGACCGGCATCGGCCAGCTCGATGCGGCCTGTAGCGTCAGCATGATCCCTGCCCCGCTTCGCGTTTCATCCGCTTCTGTTGCCGGGATCTTAAAACGCGAAACCAGCGTGCGGGACGTGATCCTCGCCGCAAAGGCGGCTGATGTAGCAGTGGTGGGAATTGGTTCAGTGAACCAGCGCCGTGACGCGACGATCTTGCGCTCTGGCTATATCAGCGAAGGCGAACAGCTGATGTATGCCCGCAAAGGCGCGGTGGGGGACATTCTCGGTTACTTCCTGAATGCCGAAGGGGAATGCGTCGAGGAGCTGGAGATCCATAAAGAATTACTGGGCGTCACGCTCGATGAACTGGCGCAGTTGCCCACCATCGTTGGCGTGGCCGGAGGTGAAGAGAAAGCCGATGCGATTTATGCCGCACTGAAAGGTCGCCGTATCAATGGCCTGGTGACGGAAGAGACGACAGCCCGCGCGGTGCTGGCTCTGGCCGGATAAGAGCAGCCCTGCGCCTGACACGAGGCAAGCTCATGAGTTACCTTTTAGCGTTAGATGCAGGGACAGGCAGCGTTCGCGCCGTTATTTTTGATTTGCAGGGCAACCAGATTGCCGTCGGCCAGGCCGAGTGGAAACACCTGAGCGTGGAGAACGTGCCGGGCTCGATGGAATTTGACCTCGCCACCAACTGGCAGCTCACCTGCCAATGCATTCGCCAGGCGCTGGAGCGCGCGCGACTGAGCGCGGCGGATATTCAGTCCGTTGCCTGCTGCTCCATGCGCGAGGGAATAGTTCTGTATGATCGCAACGGCGAAGCCATCTGGGCCTGCGCTAATGTCGACGCCCGCGCCAGCCGCGAGGTGGCTGAACTCAAAGAGATCCACGACGACCGTTTTGAATCCGAAGTGTATGACGTCTCCGGCCAGACCCTGGCCCTGAGCGCCATGCCGCGCCTGCTGTGGCTGGCGCACCATCGTCCGGATATCTACCGCAAAGCGGCGACCATCACCATGATCAGCGACTGGCTGGCGGCGAAGCTCTCCGGCGAGCTGGCGGTAGATCCGTCGAACGCGGGCACGACCGGCATGTTGGATCTGTTCTCCCGTGACTGGCGACCCGCACTGCTGGACATGGCCGGGCTACGCGCCGATATCCTCTCCCCGGTAAAAGAAACCGGCACCGTGCTGGGCGCGATCGCCAAAGCCGCCGCACAGCAGAGCGGTCTGCGCGAAGGGACGCCGGTGGTGATGGGCGGTGGTGACGTGCAGCTTGGGTGTCTGGGGCTGGGCGTGGTGCGCGCCGGGCAAACGGCAGTGTTAGGCGGGACGTTCTGGCAACAGGTGGTCAACCTGCCGCAGGTACGAACCGATCCTGAGATGAATATCCGCGTAAACCCACACGTTATTCCTGGCATGGTTCAGGCGGAGTCAATCAGCTTCTTCACCGGGCTTACTATGCGCTGGTTCCGTGATGCCTTCTGCGCAGAGGAAAAACTGATTGCCGAGCGGATGGGCATGGATACCTACACCCTGCTGGAAGAGATGGCCAGCCGCGTGCCTGCGGGCTCACATGGGGTGATGCCGATCTTCTCCGATGCCATGCATTTTAAGCAGTGGTATCACGCTGCGCCGTCGTTTATTAACCTCTCTATCGACCCGGAAAAGTGCAACAAGGCGACGCTGTTCCGTGCGCTGGAAGAGAACGCCGCAATTGTTTCGGCCTGCAATCTGGCACAGATTTCGCGTTTTTCCGGCGTGACGTTTGAGAGCCTCGTCTTCGCCGGTGGGGGAGCGAAAGGTGCCTTGTGGAGCCAGATTTTAAGCGACGTCACCGGGCTGCCGGTACGCGTTCCGGAAGTGAAAGAGGCCACCGCACTGGGCTGTGCGATTGCGGCCGGAACGGGGGCGGGACTGTTTGCAGATATGGCCTCAACGGGCGAGCGGCTGGTGAAGTGGAGCCGGGAGTTTACGCCGAACCCGGAACACCGCGACTTGTACGACGGCATGATGCAGAAGTGGCAGGCGGTGTATGCCGACCAGCTTGGGCTGGTGGACAGCGGGCTGACGACGTCGATGTGGCAGGCTCCGGGGCTGGTGCGCTCCCCCTCCCCCCGGCCCTCTCCCTGAGGGAGAGGGAGATTAAGTTTTGTAGCCCCGGTAAGCGCAGCGCCACCGGGGAAGTTCTTTGAGTTCTATCACAATCATTTGATCCCGCTTTTACCTTTCTGCTGACGCTGGCTAAATTAGTAACTCATCCGACCACATAACAATAATTTTACACTGGAAGACACTATGAGCCGCTACCCGTCGCTATTCGCCCCCCTTGATCTGGGGTTCACAACGCTCAAAAACCGCGTGTTAATGGGCTCTATGCACACCGGTCTGGAAGAGCATCCGGACGGGGCTGAACGTCTCGCGGCCTTCTACGCCGAGCGTGCCCGGCACGGGGTGGCGCTGATTGTTACTGGTGGCGTCGCGCCTGCGCCTTCCGGCGTCGGCATGGAGGGCGGTGCGGTGTTGAACGATGTGTCACAGCTGCCTCACCACCGCATTGTGACCGATGCGGTGCACAATGAAGGCGGGAAAATCGCCCTGCAAATCCTGCATACCGGCCGCTACAGCTATCAACCGAATCTGGTCGCACCCTCGGCGATTCAGGCTCCCATTAACCGCTTCAAACCGCATGCCCTCAGCCACGACGAGATCCTGGCGCTGATTGATGACTTTGCCCGCTGCGCCGCGCTGGCACGTGAAGCGGGCTACGATGGCGTCGAGGTGATGGGTTCAGAAGGCTACCTGATTAACGAATTCCTCGCCGCCCGCACTAACCACCGTGACGACGAATGGGGTGGCGATTATGCCCGCCGCATGCGCTTTGCGGTGGAAGTGGTGCGCGCCGTGCGTGAACGTGCGGGCGCTGATTTTATTATCGTCTTCCGCCTGTCGATGCTCGATCTGGTGGAGGGCGGTGGAACATTAGACGAAACCGTGCAACTGGCACAGGCGATTGAAGCCGCAGGTGCAACCATCATTAACACCGGCATCGGCTGGCACGAAGCCCGCATTCCGACCATCGCCACGCCGGTACCGCGCGCGGCATTCAGCTGGGTGACGCGCAAGCTGAAAGGAAAAGTCTCTATTCCGCTGGTGACCACCAACCGTATTAACGATCCGCAGGTAGCGGACGATGTTATTTCACGCGGTGATGCCGATATGGTGTCGATGGCACGTCCGTTCCTGGCCGATGCCGAACTGCTGTCCAAAGCGCAGAGCGGCCGCGCGGATGAGATCAACACCTGCATCGGCTGTAACCAGGCGTGTCTGGATCAGATCTTCGTCGGCAAAGTCACCTCTTGTCTCGTCAACCCACGCGCCTGCCACGAAACCAAAATGCCCGTCGTACCGGTGGTCAACCAAAAACGCCTCGCCGTGGTCGGCGCGGGTCCGGCAGGGCTGGCATTCGCGGTGAATGCCGCCTCACGGGGACATAGCGTGACGCTGTTTGATGCCGCAACGGAGATCGGCGGACAGTTTAATATCGCCAAACAGATCCCCGGCAAAGAGGAGTTCTATGAAACTCTGCGCTACTACCGCCGGATGATCGAACTCACAGGGGTCGATCTGCGTCTTAACCAGTTTGTGAAGGCAGACGATCTGATGGATTTTGACGAAGTGATCCTGGCGAGCGGGATCGCCCCGCGTACACCGGCGATCGAGGGCGTCGATCATCCGAAAGTGTTGAGCTACCTGGATGTATTGCGTGACAAAGTACCGGTCGGCGAAAAGGTAGCGATTATCGGCTGCGGCGGGATCGGTTTTGATACCGCGATGTATTTAAGCCAGCCGGGAGAAGCAACCAGCCAGAATATTGCCGAGTTTTGCGTGGAATGGGGCATCGACACCAGCCTGAATCAGTCCGGTGGGTTACGCCCTGAAGGGCAGCAACTCCCCAAAAGCCCGCGTCAGATCGTGATGTTGCAGCGTAAAGCCAGCAAACCAGGCGAAGGGCTGGGCAAAACCACCGGCTGGATCCATCGCGCCACCCTGCTCTCTCGCGGCGTGAAGATGATCCCGGCGGTCACTTATCAGAAGATCGATGATGAGGGGCTGCACGTGCTGATCGGCGGTGAACCGCAGCTGCTGCAGGTTGATCATGTGATTTTATGTGCCGGGCAGGAACCGAAGCGCGATCTGGCCGATCCGCTGCGTGAAGCGGGCAAAACGGTGCATTTGATTGGCGGATGTGATGTGGCGATGGAGCTGGATGCACGGCGCGCAATTGCGCAGGGCACCCAGCTGGCACTGAAGATTTAGCGACGACGACCCAGCTTCACGGATTTCAGCACCACGAATTTGTTGTTGGTGGCAATCGTGGTGCAGTTACCGAAAATCTTCTTCAGCTTGTGGAAGTAGTCCAGATGGCGGTTCGCTACGATGTACAGCTCGCCGTTAATTTTCAGGCAACGGCGCGCGTGGTGGAACATCTCCCAGGCGACGTTGTCCGTCAGGGCGTGCTTCTGGTGGAACGGCGGGTTACACAGAACGGCATTGAAGCGGAAAGGCTCCACACCCGACAGCGCGTTGTTGATCATAAACTCGCAGCGATCCAGCGCCTCTGGCATGTTGGTTTCTACGTTCAGACGACTGGAAGCCACCGCCATTGGCGATTCATCGCTGAACACCACGCTGGCTTGCGGGTTTTTCGCCAGCAGCGTCAGGCCAATTACGCCGTTACCGCAGCCCAGGTCTACAATTTCGCCTTCCAGATTTTCCGGCAGATGTTCGATAAAGAAACGCGCCCCGATATCCAGACCGGTGCGGGAGAAGACGTTCGCGTGGTTGTAGATAGTCCAGTCGGTTCCTTCCAGCTTCCAGCTCAGCGTCTCTGGCGCATCAGCCAGCTCCGGTGCACTGAAGGTACAGTTGATCAGACGCGCTTTTTTCCACGCCAGCGTGGTCGTGGTTGGGCCAAGCACTTTCTCAAACAGCTCCAGCGTCGAGGTGTGAATATCACGCGCTTTGGCCCCCGCAATGATGCGGGTTTCTGGCGTGACGACTTTACGCAGCGCACGCAGTTGTTGCTCAAGCAACGCCATGGTTTTGGGTACTTTAATCAGCACCACGCCAGGTGCCTGCGGGTAGTCCGCAGTGCTGTCGAGGAACTTCACGCTGGATTCTTCGATGTCGTTATGACGCAGGTTCTCACGCGTCGCCAGCTCGCTTAAATAGGAATCACCGATGCTGTATGGCGTATGTTCCGCCAGCGCACAGCCCAGCGCGCCAAACGCATCATTCAGGATCAAAACCGGGCCGCTGATTTCAGTGTCATCCAACTGCTGCAGCAGATATTCATCTGCCGCTTCCCACGCCTGAAGTGGGTTAACGTCGTCCGTTTCCGGGAAACGTTTAAGGTTGAGTGAACGGAAACCGTTGTCTAAGTGGCTCATCGGCCCTCCTGAATGGTAAAATTTGGCGTATCCCTGAAAAGGGTGCGTGAGTATACCGTTTTATTGTCGATTTGGGGCGTTGATGAACCAACTTACTTATCTCCAGGGCTACCCGGAGCATTTACTTTCTCAGGTTCGCAGCCTGATTGCCGGGCAGAAGCTCGGCGCGGTGCTGGAAAAACGCTACCCCGGGACCCACGATTTCACGACCGACAAAGCCCTCTGGCAGTATACGCAGGATCTGAAAAGCCGGTATCTGAAGAGCGCGCCGCCGATCAACAAGGTAATGTACGATAACAAGATCCACGTGCTGAAAAACGCGCTTGGTCTGCATACCGCCATCTCCCGCGTGCAGGGCGGCAAGCTGAAAGCCAAAGCGGAGATCCGGGTTGCGACCGTATTTCGTAACGCGCCGGAAGCGTTCCTGCGAATGATCGTGGTGCACGAACTGGCGCATCTGAAAGAGAAAGAGCACGACAAAGCCTTCTATTCCCTGTGCTGCCACATGGAGCCGCAGTACCATCAGCTGGAGTTTGATACCCGTTTGTGGCTTACGCATTTATCGTTAAAGGGTAATGCGCAGTAGCGCACGCGAATTGTCATGATGACGTGCTACAGTGGCTAAAGGTTCCCAGCTACGGAGTACGTAAACGTTTATGATACGTTTCGCAGTCATTGGAACGAACTGGATCACACGCCAGTTCGTCGACGCCGCCCACGAAACCGGCAAATATAAACTCACCGCAGTCTATTCCCGCAGCCTCGAGCAGGCGCAGACCTTCGCGAACGATTACCTGGTCGAACATCTGTTCACCTCGCTCGACGAGATGGCGCAAAGCGATGCCATTGACGCGGTCTATATTGCCAGCCCGAACTCCCTGCACTTCCCGCAAACCAGGCTGTTCCTCAGCCATAAAAAGCATGTGATTTGCGAGAAGCCGCTGGCCTCGAATATTCAGGAAGTGGAAGCCGCCATTGCGCTTGCCCGCGAAAACCAGGTGGTGCTGTTCGAAGCGTTCAAAACCGCCAGCCTGCCGAACTTCCTGCTGTTGCAGCAGTCCCTGCCGAAAATTGGCAAAGTGCGTAAAGCCTTTATTAACTACTGCCAGTACTCATCTCGCTATCAGCGTTACCTCGACGGCGAGAACCCGAACACCTTCAACCCGGCCTTCTCTAACGGCTCGATTATGGATATCGGTTTCTACTGCCTGGCTTCCGCCGTGGCACTGTGGGGCGAGCCACACAGCGTCAGTGCACAAGCCAGCCTGCTGGAAAGCGGCGTAGATGCGCACGGCGTAGTGACGCTGGATTACGGGGATTTCAGCGTCACGCTGCAACATTCAAAAGTGAGTGATTCTGTGCTGCCAAGTGAAATTCAGGGTGAAGCGGGATCGCTGGTTATCGAAAAAATTTCTGAGTGTCAGAGGCTGAGCTTTGTCCCGCGCGGCGGTAAAGCGCAAGAGCTGACGCAGCCTCAGCATATTAACACTATGCTCTATGAGGCAGAGGTCTTTGCCCGTCTGGTCGAAGACAACGAAGTGAACCACCCTGGACTCGCGGTCAGTCGCACCACGGCGAAACTGCAAACGGAGATCCGCCGTCAGACTGGCGTGGTCTTCCCGGCAGATGACGTGAGCGCAGAAGCTATCGCGTAAAGCTGTGTAATGAAACCCTGTCAACCATTGACGAAACCGATGGTCTGACATATTTTGTTACCCGCAAAGGGGAGTAACTTCCTTGCCGGTGGATCGTCATTACGATGCGTGCAATACCGCATCCGGTCGCCGGGCAACCCTCGTGGTTGTAAGTGAGACCTTGCCGGAAGGCGAGGTCTATGCATAAAAAGCTAACGGCTATCGTCTTCTGACCATAGCCGTTTTTGTTTTTTTATGTGTAAGGAAAATAGTATGCATTCTGTCGGCACTCCAATGTTGTGGGGCGGATTCGCGGTTGTCGTGCTCATCATGCTGGCGATCGACCTCTTTTTGCAGGGGCGTCGTGGCGAACACGGCATGACCATGAAACAGGCTGCCGTCTGGTCGCTGGTGTGGGTTACCCTCTCCCTGCTCTTCTGTGCTGCCTTTTGGTGGTATCTGGCCTCGACTGAAGGCCGTGCGGTGGCAGATCCTCAAGCGCTCGCCTTCCTCACCGGTTATCTGATTGAAAAAGCCCTGGCGGTTGATAACGTCTTCGTCTGGCTGATGCTGTTCAGCTACTTTGCCGTGCCTGCAGCCCTGCAGCGCCGCGTGCTGGTCTATGGCGTGCTGGGCGCGATCGTTCTGCGTACCATCATGATCTTCGCCGGTAGCTGGCTGATTACGCAGTTTGAATGGCTGCTGTATGTCTTCGGTGCGTTCCTGCTGTTCACCGGGGTCAAAATGGCTCTGGCAAAAGAAGATGGCTCAGCGATTGGCGATCGCCCGCTGGTGAAGTGGATCCGTGGTCATCTGCGCATGACCGACAAGATCGAGAGTGAGCATTTCTTTGTACGTAAGAACGGCCTGCTGTTTGCCACCCCGCTGCTGCTGGTGCTGATTCTGGTGGAGCTGAGTGACGTGATTTTCGCGGTAGACAGTATCCCGGCTATCTTCGCCGTGACCACTGACCCGTTTATCGTTCTGACCTCTAACCTGTTCGCCATTCTTGGCCTGCGTGCCATGTACTTCCTGCTGGCGGGCGCGGCGGAGCGCTTCTCAATGCTGAAGTACGGCCTGTCGGTGATCCTGGTATTTATCGGTATCAAGATGCTGATTGTCGATTTCTACCATATCCCGATCGCCATTTCGCTCGGCGTGGTGTTTGGCATTCTGAACGTGACGCTGATTATCAATACCTGGGTTAACCGCCAGCACGATAGAAAGCAGCAGGTTTAGTGTGTTTTGCCCGGTAGCGCTGCGCTTACCGGGCATTCTCGTTAACTAATAGTTAAAAAACATGACGCAACACGTAAAATCCAGCATTTTACGCTTCCCTCCAGATGCGGTTTCCCTATACTCAACCAGGCAAACATTTACTTACATCTGGACATAAATGTGACTTAGAGCACATCCAGGATGGAACACAATCTCACTCAGGAATTATGTATGAGCACACAATCAACTGGGCTTTTTGCGCGCCTGGCGCAGGGGAGTCTTGTAAAACAAATTCTGACAGGACTGGTACTGGGTATTCTGCTGGCGATGGTGTCAAAGCCTGCAGCAGAAGCAACGGGATTACTTGGTACGCTTTTCGTTGGCGCACTGAAAGCCGTCGCGCCGGTACTGGTTCTTATGCTGGTTATGGCGTCGATTGCCAACCATCAGCACGGACAAAAAACCAACATTCGCCCTATTCTGTTCCTGTATCTTCTGGGTACCTTCTCTGCTGCATTAACAGCCGTTGTGTTTAGCTTCCTCTTCCCGTCCACGCTGCATCTGACCAGCGCCGCTGGCGATATCACACCGCCATCCGGGATTGTGGAAGTGCTGCGCGGTCTGCTGATGAGCATGGTATCCAACCCAATCACGGCGCTGATGAGCGGAAACTACATCGGCATCCTGGTCTGGGCGATTGGTCTGGGCTTTGCGCTGCGTCACGGTAACGACACCACCAAAAATCTGGTCAACGATATGTCCAACGCCGTGACCTTCATGGTGAAACTGGTGATTCGTTTTGCGCCAATCGGGATCTTCGGTCTGGTCTCCTCCACGCTCGCAACCACCGGCTTTGACGCGCTGTGGGGCTACGCGCAGCTGCTGGTCGTTCTGGTTGGCTGTATGCTGCTGGTGGCACTGGTGATCAACCCGCTGCTGGTGTTCTGGCAGATCCGCCGCAACCCGTATCCGCTGGTACTGACCTGTCTGCGTGAAAGCGGCGTCTACGCCTTCTTCACCCGTAGTTCGGCAGCGAACATCCCGGTGAACATGGCGCTGGCGGAGAAACTGAACCTGGATCGCGATACCTATTCCGTATCAATCCCACTGGGCGCCACCGTGAACATGGCGGGTGCGGCCATCACCATCACCGTCCTGACGCTGGCGGCGGTGAATACGCTGGGTATTCCGGTGGATCTGCCAACCGCACTGCTGTTGAGCGTGGTGGCGTCGCTGTGTGCCTGTGGCGCATCCGGCGTGGCGGGCGGTTCACTGCTGTTGATCCCGCTGGCCTGTAATATGTTCGGTATCCCGAATGAGATTGCCATGCAGGTTGTGGCCGTCGGCTTTATTATCGGCGTGCTGCAGGACTCCTGCGAAACCGCGCTGAACTCCTCTACCGACGTGCTGTTCACCGCAGCGGCCTGTCAGGCGGAAGACGCGCGTTTAGCGAAGAACGCCCTGCGAGGTTAACAGCAAAACGGCAACCCTGAGGTTGCCGTTTTTAGTGTTTGTACCCTCTCCCCGTGGGAGAGGGCCAGGGTGAGGGCACCAGCCCGCACTCTACTTACAGCGTCACACCACTCTTAAAGATCGCCAGCTCGCGGAAATCATTCTTCTCGTTGCAGGTCTGCTTGCCGTTGGCAAATTCTACGATTGTATCCACAAACTCCGTCAGCAATGACGACATCGCTTTGCCGTGAATGAGCTGACCGGCATCAAAGTCGATCCAGTGCTTTTTCTTTGCTGCCAGCTCGCTGTTGGTGGCGATTTTCACTGTTGGCACAAAACCACCGTATGGCGTACCTCGGCCCGTACTGAACAGCACCATATGACAGCCAGCCCCGGCCAGCGCACTGGTTGCCACGGCATCGTTACCCGGTGCACTCAGCAGGTTTAGGCCGTGCGTTTTCAGCCGCTCACCGTAACGCAGAACGTCCACCACCTGGCTGGCCCCCGCTTTCTGGGTGCAGCCGAGAGATTTTTCTTCCAGCGTGGTGATACCACCCGCTTTGTTACCCGGCGACGGGTTCTCATAAATCGGCTGGTTGTGGGCGATGAAGTACTGTTTAAAGTCATTCACCATGGTGACGGTTTTTTCAAACGTCTCTTCGTCACGGCAGTGGCTCATCAAAATACGTTCCGCACCGAACATTTCCGGCACTTCTGTCAGTACCGTCGTGCCGCCGTTGGCGATCACGTAATCCGAGAAGCGGCCCAGCATCGGATTAGCGGTGATACCAGACAGGCCATCAGACCCGCCGCACTCCAGACCAAACTTCAGCTCGCTCAACTTGCCCGGCTCGCGTTTGTCGTGGCGCATCACCTCATACAGCTGGTGGAGTTGCTCAATACCCGCTTCCACTTCGTCATCCTGGTGCTGGCATACCATAAAATGTACGCGCTCAGGGTCAAACACGCCCAGCGTCTCACGGAAGGCATCGACCTGATTGTTTTCGCACCCCAGACCGATCACCAGCACCGCACCGGCATTCGGATGGCGCACCATATTTTGCAGCATGGTGCGCGTGTTGATATGGTCGTCGCCGAGCTGTGAGCAGCCGTAAGTATGGCTGAATAGATGTACGCCATCGGTGCCTTCAGCATTATTGGTCTCTTTCAGAAAGCGGGTCTGAATTTGACGTGCAATCCCATTCACGCAACCGACGGTAGGGAGGATCCACAGCTCATTGCGGATCCCCACTTCACCACTGGTGCGACGGTAGATCTGCACTTCACGATCCGCCGCCTGACCCTCTTTCGCGGGTAAATCAGGTTGATAGCTGTACTCGTCCAGATCGCTCAGATTAGTACGGGTATTGTGAGAATGAATGTATTCACCCGGCACAATATCCGCGAGCGCATGACCAATCGGCAAACCATACTTCACCACGTTCTCCCCTTTAGCGATGGGGGTCAGGGCAAATTTATGTCCGCGTCCAATGGCCTGGCGTAACGTGACCGACTGATTATCAAAAGTGACTTTCGTCCCCTCGGTCAGATCTGCCAGCGCTACGGCAACGTTATCCAGCGAATGGATTTTGATGTATTGCATATCAACCTCAAACAGCCTTAGTTCAGTTCAATGGCGAAGTAGTCACGCGCATTGTTAAAGCAGATGTTTCTCACCATTTCACCCAGCAACTGGATATCTGCCGGCGCTTCGCCTGCGTGAACCCAGCGACCAATCATCTGGCACAGAATGCGGCGGAAATATTCATGACGGGTATAGGAGAGGAAGCTGCGGCTGTCGGTCAGCATGCCAACAAAGCGGCTTAACAGGCCAAGCTGCGCCAGCTGCGTCATCTGACGCTCCATGCCGTCTTTCTGGTCGTTGAACCACCAGCCGGAGCCGAACTGCATCTTGCCCGGCATCCCTTCCCCCTGGAAGTTGCCGACCATGGTGCCCAACACTTCGTTATCGCGCGGGTTCAGGCAGTAGAGAATGGTTTTTGGCAGCAGGTTTTGTTCGTTCTGCTTGCTCAGCAACTTAGACAGCTCTTCTGCCAGCGGACGATCGTTGATGGAGTCGAAGCCCACATCCGCGCCCAGCAGCTTGAACTGGCGCTGGTTATTATTACGCAGTGCACCAATGTGGTACTGCTGTACCCAGCCGCGACGGGCATATTCTGCGCCGAGGAATACCAGTACCGCCGTTTTGAACTGAGCAACCTGGTGTTCGTTCAGGGATTCACCGGACAAGCGACGTGCCAGGATGCTATCCAGCTCGGCTTCGTTTGATTCTGCAAACAGCACGACGTCCAGCGCGTGGTCAGAGACTTTACAGCCGTGCGCGGCAAAGTGGTCCAGACGTTTGGTCAGCGCGGTTTGCAGGTCTGCGAAACGACGAATGTCGGTATCAGAGACTTCCGCCAGCTTCGCCATGTAGTCGTTGAAGGTAGCCTGCTCGATGTTGAAGGCTTTATCCGGACGCCAGCTTGGCAGCACTTTGATATCAAACGCGGTGTCTTTGGCGATCGCGGCGTGGTGCTCCAGAGAGTCAATCGGATCGTCGGTCGTACCCACCATCTTCACATTCATCTGCTTCATGATACCGCGCGCAGAAAATTGCTCCTGCGCCAGCAGCGTGTTGCACTGATTCCAGATTTCATCCGCCGTTGTCGGGGAAAGCAGCTTACCCGTAATGCCAAATGGACGACGCAGTTCAAGGTGCGTCCAGTGATATAGCGGGTTGCCGATGGTATGCGGAACCGTCGCTGCCCATGCGTCAAACTTCTCACGGTCAGTCGCATCGCCAGTACACAGACGTTCAGCCACACCATTGGTACGCATCGCGCGCCATTTGTAGTGGTCACCTTTCAGCCAGATGTCATACAGATTTTTGAAACGGTAATTTTCGGCAACCTGCTGCGGGGGCAAATGGCAGTGGTAGTCGAAAATTGGCTGGTCTTTGGCGTAGTCGTGGTACAGGCGGCGGGCAAATTCAGTATCTAACAGAAAATCTTCGGTCATAAACGGCGTCATTATCGTCTTCCTCGTAACGGGAGCGTCAGAAAGCGTATGTTCATATGCTGCAAAGTTATCACACCAATTTCCATCAACCGAAGCTTTTTTCGTGAGTGAGATCAATAAACGTCAACAAATAAATTACCCCAAATGAAGTAAACCCCTCTCCAGGCCGCACCATAACTGGCTTTGCGCGCAACGGATAATGTCCCTACAAAGAATCATACATTTGTGATGTCACTCACCTTTTGAAGTTGTATGACAAGTTATCTTTTTCGCCGTCGCAAACACTCAGCCGACGGAATGCATTACCGATGTGAGGGGCATCGGGTTTAACGGTACGGATACCGACTTATGCACGCTTACTTATGGCAAGGTTCGGGCCGTTCCGGGACATTCTCCCGGTTACGCCCCTCCCGTTACACAACTGCTCCCGGAAACGGTTGAGACGTTGCCGTGCTCTGGCGCGGAAATAACATAACGATGAGGTTTTAGATGCGTAAAATTAAAGGGTTACGTTGGTATATGATCGCACTGGTGACGTTAGGCACCGTGCTGGGCTACCTGACGCGTAACACCGTGGCAGCTGCAGCGCCAACGTTGATGGAAGAGCTGCATATCTCCACGCAGCAATACTCCTACATCATTGCCGCCTATTCCGCGGCTTATACCATCATGCAGCCTGTTGCTGGCTATGTGCTGGATATTCTCGGTACCAAAATCGGTTATGCCTTCTTCGCTATCGCCTGGGCGGTGTTCTGCGGTGCAACCGCGCTAGCTGGCAGTTGGGGCGGTTTGGCAGTAGCGCGTGGTGCGGTCGGTGCGGCAGAAGCCGCGATGATCCCCGCTGGGCTGAAAGCCAGCTCCGAGTGGTTCCCGGCGAAAGAGCGTTCCATTGCAGTCGGTTACTTCAACGTGGGCTCGTCCATCGGTGCGATGATTGCGCCACCGCTGGTGGTGTGGGCTATCGTGATGCACAGCTGGCAAATGGCGTTCATCATTTCTGGCGTGCTGAGTTTTGCCTGGGCAATGGCGTGGCTGGTTTTCTATAAGCATCCGCGCGATCAGAAAAAACTGTCTGAAGAAGAGCGTGACTACATTATTGGTGGTCAGGAAGCGCAGCATCAGACCAACAACGGCAAAAAAATGTCTGTCTGGCAGATCCTGGGCACCCGTCAGTTCTGGGGTATCGCCCTGCCGCGTTTCCTGGCTGAACCGGCCTGGGGGACCTTTAACGCGTGGATCCCGCTGTTCATGTTCAAAGTCTACGGCTTTAACCTGAAAGAGATCGCGATGTTCGCCTGGATGCCGATGCTGTTTGCTGACCTGGGCTGTATCGTGGGGGGTTACCTGCCACCGCTGTTCCAGCGCTGGTTTGGCGTGAACCTGATTGTTTCCCGTAAAATGGTCGTGACCATGGGTGCGCTGCTGATGATTGGCCCGGGCATGATCGGTCTGTTCACCAGCCCATATGTGGCTATCGCCCTGCTGTGCATTGGTGGTTTTGCTCACCAGTCACTGTCCGGTGCGCTGATTACGCTTTCCTCTGACGTCTTCGGTCGTAACGAAGTCGCTACAGCAAACGGCCTGACCGGTATGGCAGCCTGGACCGCAAGTACGATGTTCGCACTGGTGGTGGGTGCGCTGGCAGATACCATCGGCTTCAGCCCGCTGTTCGCCGTACTGGCTATTTTCGACCTGATGGGTGCGGTGGTTATCTGGACGGTGCTGAAAAGTAAGTCAGCCGAGGAGCTGGCGAAAGAGTCCCTTGGGAATCCGGCAACACAAAGTTAGTAAAAAATCTCACATCAAAGAAGCCGCCTTCGGGCGGCTTTTTTCATGGCGAAATCTGGAGACTGGCACGTAAAAGTGGTATAACAAATCATCCGCCGTACCCTGCCTGGAGCGCATATGGAAATCACCGAACCACGTCGTTTATATCAGCAACTTGCTGCCGAGCTGAAAGATCGTATCGAGCAAGGTGTCTATCTTGTCGGTGATAAACTCCCCGCCGAGCGCTTCATTGCTGATGAAAAAAGCGTGAGCCGTACCGTTGTCCGCGAAGCGATTATCATGCTGGAAGTGGAAGGCTACGTTGAGGTACGCAAAGGCTCCGGCATTCACGTGATTTCTAATCAGCCGAAACACTCTCCGGTCGCAGACGAAAGTCTGGAGTTCGCCAGCTATGGTCCGTTTGAGCTGCTCCAGGCTCGCCAGCTGATCGAAAGCAATATTGCGGAATTTGCCGCGACGCAGGTGACCAAGCAGGACATCATGAAGTTGATGGAAATCCAGGAGAATGCCCGTAAGGAAAAATGTTTCCGGGATTCAGAGTGGGATCTGCAGTTCCACGTTCAGGTTGCCCTGGCAACTCAAAATACGGCGCTGGCGGCAATCGTTGAGAAAATGTGGACTCAGCGCGTTCACAACCCGTACTGGAAGAAACTTCACGACCATATTGATTCCCGCACTGTCGACAACTGGTGTGACGATCACGATCAAATCCTTAAGGCGCTGATTCGTAAAGACCCGCATGCCGCAAAACTGGCGATGTGGCAGCACCTGGAAAACACGAAGCTGATGCTGTTCAATGAAACCAGCGACGACTTTGAATTTAACGCTGACCGCTATCTTTTTGCCGATAATCCCGTCGTTCATCTCGATACTGCATCCAGTGGCGCAAAATAGATCGCCTTTTCGCTGGCAGGCGCTTCGTTGCGCCTTCCGGCTTCAGTGGGTAAGCAAAACATATATAGTGTCAGCCTTTGTAAATCCCCTCGCTCACTTCCTGGGCTTGCGCCAAAATCATCCCACCCCGCAAATTCTGTGACGCAGACCGTTGGGCTTTGTTACAATTGGATTCAATTCCTTATTTTGTAAGTTAGTGCTTGCTAACCAGCCAATTAACAGGGAACAGTGTTGGCCACACCGCAATGTGTCCGCGAGCGACCATAATGAAATCACAACAATGTCGCCGTGCTGTTTATCCCGGATAACAGGCGTGACGTTAACCGATTTCCAGGAACACTGAATGGAACTTTTGACCCAACTACTGCATGCCCTCTGGGCACAGGATTTTGAAACGCTGGCCAACCCTTCCATGATTGGCATGCTCTATTTTGTCTTGTTTATGATCCTGTTCCTTGAGAACGGTTTGCTGCCTGCCGCCTTTTTACCTGGTGACAGCTTGCTGGTGCTTGTCGGCGTGCTGTGCGCCAAAGGGGCAATGGCGTTTCCACAAACTATTTTACTCCTGACCGTCGCCGCAAGCCTCGGCTGCTGGGTGAGTTACATCCAGGGACGATGGCTGGGCAATACCAGGCTCGTGCAGAACTGGCTCTCTCATCTTCCTGCCCATTATCACCAGCGAGCGCACCACCTTTTCCATAAGCACGGGCTCTCCGCGCTGCTGATTGGCCGCTTTATCGCCTTTGTACGCACTCTGTTGCCAACCATTGCAGGTCTTTCCGGATTGAGCAGCACACGCTTCCAGTTCTTTAACTGGATGAGCGGTCTGCTATGGGTTCTGATCCTGACAACGCTGGGTTATGCTCTGGGTAAAACCCCCGTCTTCATGAAGTATGAAGATCAACTGATGTCGTGCCTGATGCTGCTGCCCGTTGTTCTGCTGGTCTTCGGTCTGATCGGTTCACTGGTTGTCCTGTGGAAGAAAAAATACGGAGCCAGGAGCTAACAATGGTTATCTCCGCGCTCTCCCTGCGTCGTTGTGCATACGCCCTGATCGCCCTGGTGCTTATTAGTGCCATGCTTCTGGTCTGGAGCGCGCTTTCGCATCAGGAGTCTACGCTGGCCATTCGTCCGGTCAATCAGGGTGCCAGTGTGCCAGACGGTTTTTCCGTCTGGCATCATCTGGATGCGAACGGGATCCGCTTCAAGAGCATCACACCGAAGGATGATGTTTTACTGATCACGTTTGATTCTCGTGCGCAAAGTGCCGCCGCAAAAGTGGTTCTCGACCGAACGCTGCCGCAAGGATATATCATTGCCCAGCAGGAAGATGACAGCCAGCATACAGCCTGGTTATCATTGATTCGTGATACGTCGCATCGGCTTGGATAATTTCCAGGATTCCGAATCTTTTCACTCACTTTGGTGAATCCCCCGTTTACTTACTATGCTTAAGTACGCGGAGCACCCCTCAAATGTACTCCGCATAACTTTGGATAGCGGCTTACGCCGCAACACAATGGAAGGTTTCGATAATGAAATTCCGCATGACTCTGGCTCTGGCCCTTTTTTCTTTAAGCACAGCATCCTTCGCAAACGCTCTCTGCCAGGAGAAAGAACAGGATATTCAGCGTGAGATCGGTTATGCCGAAAAGCATAACAATCACCATCGTGTTGAGGGTCTTAAAAAAGCGCTGAGCGAAGTGAAAGCGAACTGTTCAGACAGCAAGCTACGTGCCGATCACCAGAAAAAAATCGCTGAACAGAAGGACGAGATAGCCGAGCGCCGTCGCGACCTGCAGGAAGCGAAAGAGAAAGGGGATGCGGAAAAAATTGCTAAGCGCGAGAAGAAGTTGAAAGAAGCGCAGGATGACCTGAAAGCGCTGGAAGCTCGCGATTATTGAGTTAACGGAAATCTCAACAGGAGAAAATCATGTCAAAAGATACGACGTCTGAAAATCTGCGCGCTGAACTGAAATCCCTGGCCGACACTCTGGAAGAGGTGCTGAACTCCTCCGCCGATAAATCCAAGGAAGAAGTGAGCAAACTGCGTAGCAAAGCGGAACAAGCGCTGAAAGAGAGCCGCCATCGTCTGGGTGAAACGGGTGACGCGCTGGCGAAACAAACTCGCGAAGCCGCTGCTCGTGCTGATGAATATGTTCGGGATAATCCCTGGACGGGCGTAGGTATTGGTGCCGCGGTAGGTGTGGTGCTGGGTGTCCTGCTCACGCGTCGTTGATTATGGAAGATCCTCGTCACGCACAAGGGCCTGCTAAAAACGTCCTCGGCATCGGCCAGCGTATTTTAACTACGCTGGTCGGCATTGCCGAAACCCGCATCCGACTGGCCGTCGTTGAGCTGGAAGAGGAGAAAGCAAACCTCTTCCAGATGCTGCTGATGCTCGGACTGACCATGCTCTTCGCCGCGTTCGGCCTGATGAGCCTGATGGTACTCATCATCTGGGCCATTGACCCGCAGTATCGTCTTAACGCGATGATTGCCACCACCGTTGTCCTGCTGCTGGCAGCGTTGATTGGCGGGGTATGGACACTGCGTAAAGCACGCAAATCCACTTTCCTGCGTCATACGCGCCAGGAGCTGGCTAACGATCGCGCCCTGCTGGAGGATGACAAGCCGTGAGCGACAAAGCCGAACGCCAGAAACGTAAAGCATTTCTGTTAAGCCAGATCCAGCAGCAGAGGCTGGATCTGTCAGCCAGCCGCCGCGACTGGATCGAGGCAACGCGTCCGCTCGATCGTGGCTGGAATACCTTCCTGAACGTTCGTTCCTGGGCGCTGGTCGGCACCAGCATTATGGCTATCTGGGGCGTTCGTCACCCAAGTAAGCTCATTCGCTGGACACGTCGGGGCTTTGGAGTCTGGAGCGCCTGGCGTCTGGTGAAAGCAACGCTACGCCAGCAGCAGCTGCGGTAGCCTTCTCGCCGGGTGGCGGCTACGCTTTACCCGGCTTACCCGGCAAAATTTCGCCCCCTCCCCCTTACTCAATATCTTTGAAAAAGATTGACAGTTTTCCTTGCTAACAATTCCTACCCGCCCCGTTTATTATCCTCTCCATCGACAGCAACGCCGCGGTATCTACGCGGAATTGCAGACAAATAATGTTCAGCCGCTCATGTGGTTTCCTGGAGAATAAAATGAAAAAATTAGAAGATGTTGGTGTACTGGTCGCGCGTATTCTGATGCCAATTCTGTTCATCGTGGCAGGTTGGGGCAAAATCACCGGTTATGCGGGTACCCAGCAGTATATGGAAGCCATGGGCGTGCCGGGGTTCCTGCTGCCACTGACCATTTTGCTTGAGTTCGGCGGCGGTCTGGCAGTGCTGTTCGGCTTCCTGACCCGTACCACCGCGTTGTTTACCGCAGGCTTTACCGTGCTGACAGCGTTTATCTTCCACAGCAACTTTGCGGAAGGCGTGAACTCTCTGATGTTCATGAAAAACCTGACCATCGCGGGTGGCTTCCTGCTGCTGGCCGTCACTGGTCCGGGCGCATACAGCATCGACCGCGTTCTGAACAAGAAATGGTAAGCACACGCTATACTGAATGAACACAAAGCGAGGAGATATCTCCTCGCTTTTGCTATCTGACGGAGGAGAAAAAAATGGGACAACTCGTAGACGGCATCTGGCAGGATGTCTGGTATGACACCAAATCTACCGGAGGCCGCTTCAAGCGCTCAGTTTCCGCCTTCCGTAACTGGCTGACTGCCGATGGTGCCCCAGGCCCGAGCGGCGAAGGCGGTTTTGCGGCCGAGAAAGATCGTTACCATCTTTATGTTTCACTCGCCTGTCCGTGGGCGCACCGCACGCTGATTGTGCGCAAGCTTAAAGGCCTTGAGTCTTTAATTCCCGTTTCGGTGGTGAACCCGCTGATGCTGGAAAATGGCTGGACGTTTGACGCCGATTTCCCTGCAGCAACGGGGGACGATCTCTATCACCACGATTTCCTGTACCAACTGTATCTGCGTGCCGATCCGCACTACACCGGGCGCGTTACCGTTCCGGTATTGTGGGACAAGAAAAACCAGACAATCGTCAGCAATGAGTCTGCGGAGATTATCCGCATGTTCAACACCGCGTTTGATGCCCATGGCGCTCGCGCCGGAGATTATTACCCGGTAGAACTGCGTGAGAAAATTGATGAGCTGAACAGCTGGATTTACGACAACGTCAATAACGGTGTCTACAAGGCCGGTTTTGCCACCAGCCAGGAAGCGTATGACGAAGCGGTCGGGAAAGTGTTTGAATCGCTGGCACGTCTGGAACAACTGCTCGGTCAGCATCGCTACCTGACAGGCAACCAGCTGACGGAAACGGATATTCGTCTGTGGACTACCCTCGTGCGCTTTGATCCGGTGTATGTCACCCACTTTAAATGCGATAAGCACCGCATCAGCGACTACCTGAACCTGTATGGCTTCCTGCGTGACATTTACCAGACACCGGGTATTGCCGAAACGGTCGATTTTGACCATATTCGCACCCACTACTACCGCAGCCATAAGACCATCAACCCAACGGGCATTATCTCCATTGGCCCGTGGCAGGATCTGAATGAACCGCACGGTCGTGACGTTCGTTTCAGCTAAATATTAAGGGCATCAATTGATGCCCTTTTTTAATTCACAATCTCCATCTATCCTTATCTCGATCGCTTAGAAAACAAGTGATTGACCGATTACAGAGGCAGGGAAAAATGGACTGGTATTTAAAAGTACTGCGTAACTACATTGGATTTGGTGGCCGTGCGCGCCGTAAAGAGTACTGGATGTTCGTTCTGGTGAACTTCATCCTCATCCTGGTACTGGGGATTGTGGATAAAATTCTGGGTTGGGAGCGGGCAAGCGGGGAAGGTGTTCTCACCTCCATTTACGGCATATTTATTCTGTTGCCCTCCTGGGCCGTACAGTTCCGCCGACTACACGATACCGATCGTTCAGCGTGGTGGTTACTGCTGCTGTTGATCCCGGTTGTGGGCTGGATTGTCATTTTGATCTTCAACTGTCAGAGCGGCACGCCAGGCGAAAACCGCTTTGGTGCCGACCCTAAACTCAATGCCTGATTCAATGCCCGGTGGCGCTTGCGCTTACCGGGCCTACAGATCTATTTATTATAATGAGCGAAAAGCTTCGGGATTTCGCGTAAACACCATGATTTGGCTTCGCCCATGCTATCGCGACGCCACGCCATAATGATATCCACCTCGTGGCTATATTCCGGGCTGACAACGCGCAGCCGACCTTCTGCAATGTCTTTTTCGACAAACGGGTACGGCATGGTCGCCACGCCCAGGCCAGCCAGCAGCGCCTGCCGTTTATCTTCCAGTGAAGTCACCGTCAAACGAGGTTGTTTATCCAGCAGTTGCACCGTTAGCACCGGACGTTCACGTGCGGTATCCGCTACCGCCACGCCGCGATACTTCACGCGCGTCACTTCAGAGAGCGGCTCAGGCTCCTGATGGATCGGGTGATTGGGTGCAGCGACATAGACGTTCATCACGCTGTAGAGCTTGCGGGAGTTGATTTCCGACGAGGAACGGAAGTGCATGTCCGGGGCAATAACGATATCCGCCCTGCCCGTCTCCAGACGCTCCCAAGCACCTGCCAGTACCTCAGTAATGATCGACAGCTGGGTATTCGCCTTATCTGCGAGGCGGTCCACCAGCGGAAACAGTGCTTCAGTGGGGACCAGTGCTTCAGTGACCAGCGTCAGATGGGTTTCCCAGCCTCGTGCCAGTGCTTCGGCATCCGTCGTCAGCTTGTCCGCCGCTTCCAGCAGGACACGACCGCGCTCCAGCAGCATCCGCCCAACGTTGGTGAATTTTGTTCGATGACCGGAGCGGTCAAACAGCACCACGTCCAGCTCTTCCTCCAGCTTCTGCATGGTGTAGCTTAGCGCAGACGGAACGCGACCCAGTTCATCTGCCGCCGCCGCAAAACTGCCACGTCGGTCAATCGCGTCCATGACGCGAAGCGCCTCAAGCGTCAATGCTCTCTCTTTAGCCATCTCGTTCTCATTCAGGAAATTTGAACATACCCGGCAGAATATCTGGCTAACAATGAAGCGTCCATACCTTTACCATTGTTTTAGTGTAAAGAGAGGTCAAGTTTATGATTACGACAAGAACAGCTAAACAGTGCGGACAAGCCGATTTCGGTTGGCTGCAGGCCCGCTACACCTTTTCCTTTGGACACTACTTTGACCCGAAACTCCTCGGTTACGCTTCATTGCGCGTGTTAAATCAGGAAGTGCTCGCCCCGGGCGCCTCCTTCCAGCCGCGTACGTATCCGAAAGTCGATATCCTGAACCTGATCCTGGAAGGCGAGGCAGAATACCGCGATAGCGAGGGCAATCATGTCCAGGCAAAGGCTGGCGAAGCGTTGTTGATTTCCACGCAGCCAGGCATCAGCTACAGCGAGCATAACCTCAGCAAAGAGAAGACGCTGACCCGTATGCAACTCTGGCTCGATGCCTGTCCGGAGCGGGAAAATCCACCGGTACAGAAGGTTGACCTGACGGGCGATAAGCAGCAGCTGATTGCCTCCCCGGACGGTAGTAAAGGCAGCCTGCAACTGCGTCAGCAGGTATGGCTGCATCACATTGAACTGAAGAAAGGCGAACAGGCAAGCTTCCAGCTGCATGGCCCGCGCGCCTATCTGCAGTCAATTCACGGCACGGTGCATGCGGTGACGCACACGGAAGAGAAAGAAGCGCTCACCTGTGGTGACGGGGCGTTTATTCGTGATGAAGCGAATATCACGCTGGTTGCTGATACACCACTGCGCGCGCTGTTGATTGATTTGCCAGTGTAATATATTCCCCCTCTGAAGAGAGGGGGGAAAATTCACGACACTTTGCTCGCCATAATCTCAATAATTTGCTGATCCGTTGCCTGCATTGAGCGGCACGCCAGCGCGCACAAGTTCACTATTGACTGCTCTACATCGTGCGCCACGATCCCTTCATTTCCCGTCACAGCAGAATCATCCAGCGCCATCATCACCGCTTTCCAGCTACTTGCCACGCTGGTAGAAACCTTCATGGCGCAGCTGTTAGACGCCCCATCGCAGATCATCCCGCTGACGTCACCGATCATACTGCCAATCGCCATTGAGATAGTCTGGTAGCTTCCGCCCAACAGCCAGGCCATTCCTGCCGCAGCCCCCATCGCTGCCGTGGTAGCCGCACACAGTGCCGACAAACGTGGAAGCTGGGAATGAATGTAGATTGCCGAAAGATGTGACAACATCAGGGCTCGTGCGAGTCGTTCGTCATCAGCCTGAACGTGTTCAGCGACGACCACTACCGGCAGGGTAGCAGTGATCCCCTGATTCCCGGATCCTGAATTGCTCATCGCAGGTAGCGTCGCACCGCCCATCCTGGCGTCGGATGCCGCGCTGGTGCGGATAACAATGTCCGACCCCAGATCCTGCGCCATCCACCCACGCGAGCGCTGTTTATTGAGTGTTGCGCCAATGTGCAGCCCCCACTTCCCGCTGAGCCCTTCACGGGAGAGGGCATCATTCAACTTTCCGGCCTCCAGGATAAAACGGATAGCCTCAAACGGAACGTGTTCTACAAACTCAAGGATCTGCGACAGCGTAGTGTTTGACAGCACCGCCAGCGGATCGTCACTCACTTCGCCTTGCCGATCGTCAAGCGCAAAGCGCGTTGTCCCCTGGCAAACCACCTCCACTACTCGCGTATGTCCACCAGCGATAGTCACCATTGCCGAGGAATTCCCGGCGTAAACGCAGGCTCTGGAGTAAAGAATTTCATCGCACGGCGCCTGCAGTTTCACCTGCACCTGACCTGCATCCAGCAGAGCTTTAGCACGTGACAGCGCATCGGCAGTGACATCTTTCAACACCTCCAGCCCGGCCTGCGCGTTGCCGCCAATGGCCCCCAGCGCCGCCGCAATGGGTAACCCGACCATGCCGGTGCCCGGCACCGTCACGCCAAGCCCGTTTTTCATCAGATTCGGTGATACCCACGCCTCAATCTGCGTGACGTCACCCGGCAGATACGCCGCAGCAATCGCGCAGGCCAGCGCCAGAGACACCGGTTCGGTACACCCAAGTGCAGGTTTAACTTCTTCCTGCACCGTGCGAATAAATTGCTTCCATAAAGTTTGAGTTTGCTCAGACATCGTTACGACCTTATTTACCCTCAGGAGAATGCGAGGAAAGGAGAAACACAAAGCAGCAACCCGGTGATGACAATGATCACCAGCGATACGCCTTTATATTTGTGCAGCGCCGGGACTTTGTAGACCAGCCATGCAGGGATTAGGCAGCCCACCATGCCGAAGATGGGGCTACAAATAGAGGTGAAACTCAGCACCGGCGCGTTTAATACAATTGCGCTCCAGGCCAGCAGGATAGCGAACAGCATAATGCCGCGCTGAACGTGGTTTTCATTGATTTTTTCTGCCGGTATTTTGCGGCGCAGGATGTTCATCACGATACCCTGCGTAGCCTCGCGAAAGCCGAGATAGACCCCGAAGAATGCGGTCATTACGGCAAAGATATTCAGGATCACGCTGACAATCTTGACCCAGCCTGCACCATCACCACTGATAAACTGCGCCGCGATCGCCAGGGCAGAAATATTCTGTTCGTAAGCTTTTACCGCCTCATCGTGGCCCATTGCCAGCGTGAAGGAGACAGCATAGAAAAAGACCGTCACAAACAGCACGCCAAAAGCAATATTCATTGCCCGTAATGCTTTGTGCCGCGCCACTTCAACCGATTTTTCCCGTGAACGATAGGAGATGACCATCGGACTTAAGGTCTGAATAAAGAGAATCGACGTTAATGTAAAAGGCAGCGTAATAATGGCGTTTTTAATCAGCAGGCCCATTGGAGGCAGCATGCCGACATTGGCTAAATGCCAAAGACCCATCATTGACAGCCCCAGCGCGGCAACCACGAATAATTTGGTCAGCACCATCAGGCTGGATACTTTAAACAGCAGTTGTTCACCGCGCGACGAAATGGCAACCAGAATGCAGATCAGGAATAAACCATAGAACGGGTTTTCCGAAAGCAGAGTGTCTGTGACACCAAAGGTATGTAAATACGAGGCGCTGTCGTTGGTGATGGCCGTGGAATAGACAAACATCCAGATCACCAGCATCACGAAATAGAGCGCGCCTAATAAGATGCCCCAATTTTTACCTAAATAACCGCTAATGACGCTCGGGTAATCTTTGCATTCCGGGGATTCGGCCAGCGTATTAATAAACAGACGCTGGAACAGATACATGGCCGGATAACCAATAATCGAGGAAAGTAAAAAGACCCACAGCCCCATTAATCCTACCTGTACCGGGAGAAAAACAATCCCCGCTCCGATAGCCATCCCGATACTCATGATGACCCAACCTGTGTCGGTGCTGTCGAATTTAATCGCCTCTTGCCATTCGCTTTCACGCATTCCCGCCCGTCTTGCCGCCGGGGAATCATTCACAATCACACTGCTGTTTGTTGCCGTATCCATTGGGCACTCGCTTATTTTGTAGGGTAAACAGTTGTTTTTATAGGATTCCGATCGCCAGCGATTGCGATTCAGACAGCTGCAGGTGTGTGTTATTGGTGTGGAAAGATCATATCTGGAGAGAGGGAGAAAAAAGTCACAAGTTTTATGAGGATTTACTGAGTCGAAAGGAAAATTTACTCCTCAATTACGAGAAAGGTCATTAATTTTCTAAAAGTGATGGTGATCAAGAAATAAAAACCCGCGCCAGGCGCGGGTACGAAATCAGTTTGCCAGCGCATTCGCCATATCGGTTCTAATCTGCTTACGCTGTTCCGGCGTCAGAACCTGGCTGACATCGAAGTAATATTTCACGCGGTAGTAACGGGTCTGCTCTTCAATTTTGCTGAAGGCAGCAAGCTGACTTTTCACCGTGTTTTCATCCCATTTTCCTGCCTGGAACATATCAATTAGCGCCCGATCCTTTACGCCGGTCATTGGGATCTTGCTGACATTTTGTTCCAGCTGATTATGCAGACCTTCAATCTTCTTAACCTGCTCATTGCTGAGCTTAAGGTGTTGTACCAGTGGATCCTGTGACGGTGACGGAGCGGCTTCCACGTTAGCGGCCTGCGCCGTAAAACTGCATGCTGCCAGCGATACTGCAACCAAAGCAATACGGGTCATTTTCATCATCTTACTGTCCTTACATTCTGTTATAGGGAAAAGCAGGAGCATTGTTTTTCAAGAGCGGATGAATATGTGTGAATAATTATATAAACAATTTTGTATGTTTAGCGGGCAAAAAAATGCCCCCTGTCAGGAAGGGGGCATGAAGGCTCATTTCGTCAGATTGACTGAGTGAACGTTCGCGAAATCACATCCTGCTGCTGCTCACGCGTCAGCGCATTAAAGCGCACCGCATACCCTGAAACGCGAATCGTCAGGTTTGGGTAATTCTCCGGATGCGCAATGGCATCCAGGAGCATTTCCCGGTTCATGACGTTGACGTTCAGATGCTGTCCGCCTTCGATAGCCGCTTCGTGGTGGAAGTAGCCGTCCAGTAGCCCCACCAGGTTGGTTTTGCGCACCAGTTCGTCCTTACCCAGCGCCTGCGGCACAATCGAGAAGGTATAGGAGATGCCGTCTTTCGCATAGGTGAACGGTAGCTTGGCAACCGACGTCAGCGAAGCCACCGCCCCTTTTCTGTCGCGGCCGTGCATCGGGTTCGCGCCTGGGGCAAACGGCGTGCCGCCGCGGCGTCCGTCCGGCGTGTTCCCGGTCTTCTGGCCGTACACCACGTTAGAGGTGATGGTGAGAATCGACTGGGTCGGTACTGCATTTCGGTAGGTTGGCAGCGCCTGAATTTTTTTCATAAAGCGCTCGACCAGATCGCAGGCAATACTGTCCACGCGGTCGTCATTGTTGCCGTACTGCGGGTAATCACCTTCAATCACGAAATCAACCGCCAGACCGGTATGGTCACGCACCGGTTTCACCGCGGCATATTTAATGGCCGACAGGGAGTCCGCCGCTACCGACAGGCCGGCAATGCCGCAGGCCATGGTGCGGTATACGTCCCGGTCGTGTAGCGCCATCAGCGAGGCTTCGTAGCTGTACTTATCATGCATGTAGTGAATGAGATTCAGCGCGCTGATGTACTGCACCGCCAGCCAGTCCATAAAGTGATCGAGGCTCGCCATCACGGTATCGTAATCCAACACTTCATCCAGCAACGGCTCGGTTTTCGGGCCCACCTGGATCTTCAGTTTCTCATCCATCCCGCCGTTGATTGCGTACAGCAGCGTTTTCGCCAGGTTGGCGCGGGCGCCAAAGAACTGCATCTGCTTGCCGATCACCATCGGACTGACGCAGCAGGCTATCGCGTAGTCGTCACTGTTGAAGTCGGCCCGCATCAGGTCGTCGTTCTCATACTGCAGCGACGAGGTGACGATCGACACCTGCGCGGCATATTTCTTGAACGCAATCGGCAGTTTTTCAGACCAGAGGATCGTCAGGTTTGGCTCCGGCGCTGGTCCCATGGTGTGCAGGGTGTGTAAATAGCGGAAGCTGTTTTTGGTCACCAGCGTGCGCCCATCCAGCCCCATGCCGCCGATCACTTCCGTCGCCCAGATCGGATCGCCGGAGAAGAGCGTATCGAACTCCGGCGTACGCAGGAAACGCACCATGCGGATCTTCATAATGAAGTGGTCGATCAACTCCTGTGCCTGGACCTCATTCAGACGCCCGGCCCGCATGTCACGTTCAATATAAATATCGAGGAACGAGGCCGTACGCCCCAGCGACATCGCCCCGCCATTTTGAGATTTCACCGCCGCCAAGTAGGCAAAGTAAACCCACTGCACAGCTTCCTGGGCATTCATCGCCGGACGAGAAATATCAAAGCCATAGTTCGCCGCCATCTGCTGGATCTGCAGCAGCGCACGCTTGTGTTCCGCCAGCTCTTCGCGCAGGCGGATCGTCGCCTCCAGATCTTCGCCGCGCTCCAGCCTACCCTGCAGATCCGCAAACTGAAGTTCGCGCTCGCGCACCAGATAAGCGATCCCGTACAACGCCACGCGGCGGTAATCGCCGATGATGCGTCCGCGCCCGTAGCCGTCCGGCAAACCGGTCAACACGCCGGATTTACGGCAGCGCATCATCTCCGGCGAATAGACGTCAAACACGCCCTGGTTATGGGTTTTACGCAGGTCGGTAAACAGGTATTCAAACTGCGGATCCATTTCGCGGCCATAGGCTTCGAACGAGCTGCGGATCATGTTGATCCCGCCATACGGATGCAGGGCGCGCTTGAGCGGTTTGTCAGTCTGCAGGCCGACAATGGTCTCCAGATCCTGGTCGATATATCCAGGCCCATGCGCGGTAATCGTGGTGGCGATGTTAGTATCAAAATCCACCGGGGCATGGGTGGCATTCTCCTGGCGAATGCCGACCATTACCTTCTGCCAGAGCGCCGTCGTTGCAGGCGTCGCCTGCGCGAGGAAAGCTTCATCGCCTTCATAAGGGGTGTAGTTATGCTGAATAAAATCGCGGACGTTGACGGCGTTTTTCCATTCTTCACCGCGAAACCCGGCCCATGCGTCGCTGTAGGGCGCGACGCCTGTATCAATCGTTACTTTCATTTGATTCTCGCTTTATCAGGCGTAAGCCGCAGCCGGAGTCACCTGCCCAAGACGAAGGGCATCCAGCGCGATCATTTTTTCTTCATTGGTAGGGATCACCGCGCAGACCACGCGGGACGAATCGGTGCTAATGACGCGCTCACCCGCACTGCCCGGCAGGGCGTTTTTAGCCTCGTCGAGGGTGATACCAAAGACCTTGAGATGGTCAGCCACCAGCGCACGGATGAGCCTGGAGTTCTCGCCAATACCGCCGGTGAACACTACGCCATCCAGACGATGCAGCGATGCCGCATGACCCGCGATATGCCGCGCGATGCGGTGCACAAAAGTGTGTATTGCCAGTTGCGCCCGTTCATTGCCCTCGTGCCAGGCTTTTTCCAGCGCCCGCAGATCTGAGGAAATCCCGGAGATCCCCAGCAGGCCGGACTCTTTGTTTACCACCCGCTCCAGATCCTCGAATGACTGACCCGTTTGCTGGGCAATCCACGCCATTGCGCCAAAATCCACATCGCCACAGCGCGTGCCCATCACCAGCCCTTCCAGCGGCGTCATCCCCATCGAGGTATCGACGCTTTCACCGTTGCGCACCGCGCAGATAGACGCCCCGTTGCCGAGATGGGCGATCACCAGGCCGCTGTCATCGGGGGACAGCCCGAGAAGCGTATGTGCCTGCCCGGACACATAGCGATGAGAAGTACCGTGGAAGCCGTAGCGACGCACGCCAAGCTCTTCAAAATAGCGATACGGCAACCCGTACAGCCAGGCATGCGGTGGCAGCGTCTGATGGAAGCTGGTATCGAACACTGCAACCTGCTGTATACCCGGGAACAGGCGCTCAGCGGCTTCTACACCGCTAAGATTGGCGTAGTTATGCAGTGGTGCCAGGGGGGAAACCTGACGGATCTGTTCAATCACCTTCTCCGTAATCAGGGTCGACTCGCTGAAGAGGTCGCCGCCATGAGCAATGCGATGGCCAATCAAGGCCACGCTGCTCATCAGGTCACGTTTCTCCAGCTCCAGGGCGATGGCAGCCAACGCCCCTTCGTAGTCATGGTGAGCCAGCCTGACTGGCTCACCCCCATTCACGGAAATAAAGGCTTTTTCAGTGTTGATGCCGTCTGCAATTCCCGTCATCAGGGCATCACAGCTGCTGGCATCGAGCACCGAAAACTTAACAGAGGACGAACCGCAGTTAATAACCAGTACAACCGGAAACTCAATCATGGTGTTACTCCGCTCTTCCTGAGCAATGACTTAGAACAGTTTGTAAACGATATTCAGAATGGTCAGCAGGCCCACAACCGTGACAAAGATGTTCTCGGGTTTGCCTTTATATTTCGCCATAGCCGGCGCTTTGCGGATGGCGTACATCGGCAGCAGGCACAGCAGAGAAGCGATGATTGGCGCACCCATGGCTTCGATAAGGTCGAGAATGTTCGGGTTGGCGTACGCGACAATCCAGGTGGAGCCCATGATGAACACCATGCTGATGGTGTTCAGCTTGCCTACGGAGACTTTCTTCTTATCGCCTTTGTAGCCGAACTTGAGGATCAGGCCATTCAGCCCTTCCAGCGTGCCCAGGTAGTGGCCGAAGAAAGATTTGAAGATAGCGACCAGCGCAATGATGGAGGCGCCGTATTCCAGTACCGTCGCAAACGTCGATTTGGTGCCCGACATGGAGGCGAAGTGGTTCGCCAGGTATGAAAGCACCGGAATGTTCTGCGCTTTGGCGTCCGCCATGTTCTGCGGAGAAAGCGTAAACAGGCAGCTAAAGGCGAAGAACATCACCACGGCCACCATCAGCATGCTGGCGCGACCGATGATTTTGGAACATTTCTGCTCGGTGAACTCTTTACCGAACTCCGGTTCGTACTCTTCGCGTTTGGAAACCACGAATGAGGAGACAATCGGCGAGAAGTTAAAGGAGAAGACCATGATGGAGATCCCCAGCCACACCGTGACCAGAATGCCGTCATGCCCGGTGAAAGCAATATCGCTCAGGTTGACCTGGTCGATAACCGCTGAGTTCCAGTAAGGGATCAGCGACAGGGAGATCAGCACCAGGCTGGCGATAAACGGAAACACCAGGAAGCTCATGACCTTCACCATCAGGTCTTTACCGAACCAGATAACAAAGGCCATCAACAGCAGCAGGAACAGCGCCACCACGCCGCGGTTCAGCGCAGGCAGCTGGAGCTGGTTTTCCCAGAAAGTCATGAAGGTGTTAGTAATGGTGACGCCGTAAATCCACAGCAGCGGGCAAATGGCGAAGAAGTAGAGGAAAGTGATGACCACCCCGCCCGTCTTACCAAAGTGCTCTTCCACCGTTTCGGTGATGTTGCCGGAGACGTTGCTGCCGGACAGGCAGAGACGCGCCAGCGCGCGGTGGCAGTAAAACGCAATCGGGAATGCAAGAAGCAGCATCAGCAGGATGGGGATCAACCCGCCAAATCCTGCGCGGATAGGGAAGAACAGCACGCCTGCGCCAATAGCGGTACCAAACAGGCCCAGGGTCCAGGTGGTATCAGACTTACGCCAGGAGGACGTTTTTGTCTGACCAACGATAATGCTTTCTGTGTTGCTCATAGGTCACCTTTATGCGTCAACGAAGCCGGTAATTTGGGAAACACGGGAGAGGTCAATATTGCCGCCGGAAATAATGCAGACGGTTTTGCGGCCCTGAATATAGTGGTCAAGCTTGCCGCTTAATAATGCCGCGCAGGCCAGCGCGCCAGCGCCTTCCGTCACCACTTTATTTCGCTGAATAAGGGCAATCATGCTGTTACGAATATCATCTTCGCTGACCAGCACAATGTCATCGACCAGTTCACGAACGATTTCTAAGGTTAATTTACCGGGACGCGAAACGTCGCAACCGTCGGCTAATGTGCCGGTAACACGATGGTTGGTTATTTCTCCGGCCTGCCAGGAGGCCGCCATCCCGTGAACGTTTTCAGACTGTACGCCGATAATATTAATGGTCGGGTTGATGGATTTAATCGCGGTGGCAATCCCGGCAATTAATCCGCCGCCGCCGATAGGGACAATCACGTTATCGACGTCGTACAAATCTTCGAGGATTTCCAGACCGATAGTGCCCTGGCCGGCGATCACTTTCGGATCGTCATAAGGTGGAATAAAAATACGCCCCTCCATCTCAACGATTTCGCTCACTTTGGCGATGGTGTCGTTGAAATTATCACCGTGCAGCACGACTTCCGCCGAGTAGTCGCGCGTCGCGGCCACTTTGGATTTCGGCGCGCCCATTGGCATTACAACTTTGCCGTCGATGCCGAGCATGGCGCAGGAAAGAGATACCCCCTGCGCATGGTTTCCCGCGGAGCAGGCAACAACTCCTTTGCGTTTTTCAGCGTCAGTCAATGAGCTTAATTTGTTAAACGCGCCGCGGATCTTAAACGAACCGGTACGCTGCATGTTCTCAAACTTCAGGAATATTTCGCCCTTACAACGTTCACTGAGATAATTCGAACGCGGCATGCCAGTTTTATATATTTTACCTGCCAGCCGTTTTCTGGCGTCCTGAATATCTTCAATAGTTACCGGGAGATCGTAGGTAATATGCATAATATCCTCGTTATAATAATTCATTCTTTTCGGGCAAAGTCAGGGTATCAGAGCATCAATAAAATATACTCTGGGTGTTTTAAAACAGATTTAATGCTTATCGGATTTTTATTACATCATCGTCGTCTTTCACTGGTGAGTGATGCATATTGTTTTGCCAGCTCCACTAATACTGACGCTGATTTTTTAATTCTGTAATTTTTCGACCACACGGCGGCATAACGCGCCACGGGTAATTCATCTTCCACTGGCAGGACAATAAACTGATCGGAACCGAACGGTGCAATCATGTCGCGGGGAATGACCGTCAAATAATCGGCATTCAGCACAAGGTTATAAATGGTGACAACGGAATCGGTCTGGACGATGTTTTCAATGCTGATGTGATTGTCTTGCAGGGTGGTCAGGAGTTCTTTGTAGTAGCCCATATCGGTTTGCGGCATCACCCACTGCTCATGTGTGAGCGATGCCAGTGTTGTCGAACCGGTGCACGTTCGTGTTTTACTGGCGACGAGTACAAACTCGGACTCAAACAGCGGTTCAACATGCAGATCCTGCAGAAGCATTTCATCGCTCAGCGTTCCGATGGCGAAATCCAGTCGACCGTCGCGAATGGCCGGGAGGAAGGATGACAGCTGCGCTTCATACATTGAGACACGCGCTTTCGGGAACACTTCCTTGAATTTTTTGATCATTTCGGAAAGGAAGGTAAAGCCGATCAGAGACGGATAGCCAAAGGAGACATCCATAACGGTGCTGAAACTCAGGCTGTTGATCTCGCTCACCATGTTTTTCATCTCACGCGTGATCGACTCTGAGTATGAGAGCAGAACCTGGCCTGCGGCAGTCAGTTTTACGCCGGTGTTTTTACGCACCATCACTTCAACACCGAAGTAGGACTCGATATCGCTGATGATTTTGCTGACCGCGGGTTGTGTCAGACCCAGTTGTCTTGCCGCAGAACCTATGGAGCCACTTTTAATGACTTCCTGAAATACCACGAGGTGCTGTGTTTTCGGTAGAATAATAGTGCTCATAATATTCTGCGCTTATTTCCCTATGACGGGGTGGATTCTACTCAATATTGTTTAAAGGGGTATGTGCTGTTACTCACAATTTGCTTTTCAGGACCGCTAGCCCTCCGTGCAAAACACCACAAAATAACCTAATTATCAATAAGTTAACACAAATAAAATACGTCGATACGCTGATATTGATCAACAAAAATAGCGGTAATAAATTTATTTTATGGCGATAACCCTGATAAATTTCTTTGGTCTAAAAAAATCAATAAAGGCTATCTTTCAGGCAATTAAAGGGCAATTAATAACCATTATTTGATTACAACATTTTTTCAATTTATCAAATTTTTCAGGGCTGAATTTTCGGGTTACTGAAAAAGAGTGGAATGCATCACATATTCACGGGGTAAATGTATTTGATTTCTAAATACGCATATCAAATCAGAAAACATTAGAGATCATAATGACAATATTCATAACAAACCCATAACACTGAGAATTCAGCATTTCTTAGCGTGAAATTTTGTGATTTCGATCCTCTACCGAGCCAGGATTGAGTTATTAACCAATAAAATAGTGAAATGTGCTTAGCGTCGCAATTTTGAGAATTGATGTCATTTGTAAACATGAGCAGGGTGGTACTGAAAGCAAAAACCCCGCCGAAGCGGGGTTTTAAAAGAAGTTGAAGCTGACCGATAAGGCGGCTTCGTTCAACCATACGTCAGGCATCTACAGCGCTGGGGTTGTCGTGTGCCGCAGACTGTATCGCTGTTTGTGTTACAGTGCAAATTCATCGAATGAAGCACTTTTCACACCCAGCCATGCCTAATTGCTAACATTTGCAACACACCAATGATAAAAAACAACAGACTGACAACCGCCAAGTATATCTCCACGTAGAACGGGCCAATAAGCCGTTTTGGTAGCCCACGTATAAAGTCCTTGTCATCGTTTTTGGTCAGGATTGAGCTTTTATTCCACAACAGCGGCATGTATATAAAACTCACTTTTGTGCTGTATGCTACTTTGACATAAAGCGTGTTGACGTTCTCGAACAGCAATACAGCATCGGGCAGACTACCGTATTTTTCTTTGTACAGGATGCAGATCTCTTTAAATCTATCCCTGTTCAGAACTGAGGCTATGATACTGGCTATACCGAAGCCGAAAGCAAGTGCTCCGATGATTACTGTTGCCTTGGCACTAAGTAGATCATTAATGGTCATTGCTTATAACCTCATATAGAGATTCACCAACGAAGCCACCGAACGCAGATGTGGCTTTATCGCTCCCATATGCAATAGTAAAGCCCTACAATGGACGCGCCTTTCACACCCAACCGCGTTTTATCGCCAGCATCAAAATCCCAGCAATGACAAAAAAAACTATACTAATCAGACCAAGAATTGCCTCTACATAAAATGGTCTGATAATCCGTTTCGGTAGTCCCCGGATGAAATCTTTATCATCATTTTTGGTCAGTATTGAGCTTTTATTCCATAATAGCGGCATGATTATGAACTGTGTTTTTATGCCGTATGCGCCCTTGAAGTAAAGCGAGTTAACGTTTTCGAACAGTAATACGGCATCGGGAAGACTGCCAAACTTCTCTTTGTATAGCTGGCAGACCTCCTTAAATCTCTTCCTGTTCAGCAGTGAGGCTATAACGCTGGCTATCAAGAATGATAAGCCTATAAGCATAATTATTATAAAAATCATTTTTATATCAATCATTGCTGGTTGCCTCATAAAGACCAAGTTTTTCCCCAATGAACTCGCCAGTAGCCCCGGACAATTGGCTTAGAGCTTTATCAGTTCCGTATGCTATCCCTCCACTGACCTGCTCCCCGTTGATTAGTACACCCCGATGTTAGTAATGTCTTCATAAGCCACATGAGGACATCCCCATGAAGAAGCGTTTTTCCGACGAACAGATCATCAGTATTCTCCGCGAAGCCGAAGCTGGGGTACCCGCCCGTGAACTCTGCCGCAAGCATGCCATTTCCGATGCCACGTTTTACACCTGGCGTAAGAAGTATGGCGGTATGGCGGTGCCTGAAGTTAAGCGCCTGAAGTCGCTTGAGGAAGAGAACGCCAGACTCAAGAAGCTGCTTGCCGAAGCCATGCTGGATAAAGAGGCGCTTCAGGTGGCTCTTGGGCGAAAGTACTGACGACAGACCAGAAGCGGGAAGCCGTGATGTTGATGTGTGATGCGACCGGTCTGTCGCAACGTCGTGCCTGCAGGCTTACAGGTTTATCCCTGTCGACCTGCCGCTATGAGGCTCACCGTCCGGCTGCTGATGCGCATTTATCAGGGCGCATCACTGAGCTGGCACTGGAGCGCAGGCGTTTTGGCTACCGTCGTATTTGGCAGTTGCTGCGCCGTGAAGGGCTTCATGTTAATCATAAGCGCGTGTACCGGCTTTATCACCTCAGTGGCCTGGGCGTAAAACGCAGAAGACGTCGTAAAGGGCTGGCAACAGAACGTCTGCCGCTGCTCCGTCCGGCGGCGCCCAATCTGACCTGGTCGATGGATTTCGTCATGGACGCACTTTCCACCGGTCGCAGGATCAAGTGTCTTACCTGCGTCGATGATTTCACAAAGGAATGCCTGACGGTCACTGTTGCCTTTGGGATTTCAGGCGTTCAGGTCACGCGTATTCTGGACAGCATTGCACTGTTTCGAGGCTATCCGGCGACGATAAGAACTGACCAGGGGCCGGAGTTCACTTGCCGTGCACTGGATCAATGGGCCTTTGAGCATGGTGTTGAGTTGCGCTTAATCCAGCCGGGCAAGCCAACGCAGAACGGATTTATTGAGAGCTTTAACGGACGATTTCGCGATGAATGTTTGAATGAGCACTGGTTCAGCGATATCGTTCATGCCAGGAAAATTATTAATGACTGGCGGCAGGATTATAACGAATGCCGCCCGCACTCCACGCTGAATTATCAGACACCGTCTGAATTTGCAGCGGGCTGGAGAAAGGGTCATTCTGAGAATGAAGATTCCGACGTTACTAACTGAGTGTTGTATCTAATCGTGGGGGCAGGTCAGCATCAACTCGCGCTTTCGCGGCCTGCATGTGGGCAATTTGCTCGCTGTCCTGCTTATCAGGGTCAACCACCAGCATAATAGAACCGGCTTTGTATCTTTCATCCGGGCCGTTAAGTGTAGCGAATAGTTCCTTTACCCCTGCTGGCGGGTTCTCAGTGAATAGCAGTCGCTGCCAGGCTTCTGTCGTACCACCGTAAGGGATAATGGTAAAACCAGCGTCGATGCCTGTTTTCTTTTTCGCTACTTGGGCGTGCTGATCTGGTTCTGACTCAATCGGGCCAGGCAGAACAGGAAACTCTACCTTGTGAAAATTGTCTTTGGCTGTTGTTGACTGGCTCTCAAGTTCATAATCATCATCCCAGTTTGAATTGAGGAATTTAGATTTACAGGGACACGAACTATAACTATGCAGTGTTCCGGCAATCCTTTTACCATGTATGTCATCATCAAGCCCACCGCAGATACGGTAAAGCCCAGGATGTTTACCACAAGTAACTTTATGCCCTTCGCAGGACATATCTCTGTCAAAGTGCTGGTGGTCGGTCCATCCTTCAGTGATAACGCCACCACATCGTGTCTTATCGCCTCTGAATAAATAGTATCCCTTAACCCCCATCAGTGCTTACTCCCTGGCATGGTCAAGAATCCATCCGGAAATTCGCGGCCTTCACGAAAAACCAGTTTGCTGCATGATTGTGGGGTAGAGATTATTTCGTCTCCGTTATCGAGCATACTCCCAACGAGTGCAGCGGATGCGCCCTGCATGATTCGGGCCTTGCCAGCACCGGAAATAATCGTGGCCTCGCTGCCATCAGCATATACAACCTTGTCACCTACCCGAGCAACTTGTAACCCTCCGGTAGTCGCACCGCCTGAAGCATGGCGAATGACTCCACCGAGACGGGTCAGACTCCCAACGACTGCAAACCGGAAAATGTGGGCTAACGGGCGGCTTAAATGCTGTTTATTAATTTCCTCAAGTTCTTTCCGGGCTTTGTCATCGCAGAGTGACAAAAGCTCTTCGTCGTAAGGCGGTTTTGATTGGACTTCACGAATTTCAGGTGTGATCTCGTTGGTGTACTGCTTCATAAGTCCCTCTACTTGCTATAGAAATAATCACAGAGGTCATTTTACAAACAATAACCACAGGCGCAACAAGTATTCGACTTAAGTGAAATCCCGTTTCGTAACATCTGATAAGTGCGTTGCACAACCAGTTTTAGCTTTCTTCCAAATCTCTGTTATCTGACTGGGCTAGAACTGCGAAGGTTTAATCGACTTCGGTGAGCCAATGAGTGATCTCTTTATCTCTTAACGCCGCCAAGGTGACCCTGACCCCGAATATGGACTACACTCGTTATAATCCTGCCGCCAGTCGTTAATGATTTTCCTGGCGTGAACGATATCGCTGAACCAGTGCTCATTCAGACATTCATCGCGAAATTGTCCGTTAAAGCTCTCAATAAATCCGTTCTGTGTTGGTTTGCCCGGCTGGATTAAGCGTAACTCAACATCATGCTCAAAGGCCCATTGTTCCAGTGCGCGGCAAGTGAACTCCGGCCCCTGATCCGTTCTTATCGTCGCCGAATAGCCTCGAAACAGTGCAATACTGTCCAGAATACGTGTGACTCGAACGCCTGAAATCCCGAATGCGGTGATAATTGTCAGACACTCCTTCAAACTGGCTACCAAGTTGTTCGATAACTGAATCCATTGACAACGGACCAGTGTCTTGTTTGAAAGTAAAATCAAGCAATTGCCCAAAATCTATCGCATTCCATTTTTCATCAGTCAGAGATCCTGACTTTCATAAAGTACTACGCACTTTTGAGGGAATCTTTTTGCTGCGGCGTAAAAAGCTGCCTGAATGCTTAGTAAATAGTCATCAATGTCTTTTTGTTCTAATTTCTTCATTTTTTGCACTATGTCCAATAGTCGGGCTGGCTCCATCTTGGACGATTTTACAAAAGAAATGAACATAGAGAGACGGGAAGATATAAACCTTGCTCTGCTGGCTGAATCGCAGCCCAGAGACACGCGAAAAAAACCGCCTGAAGGTAGTCGGAAATGAAGGCAGTAGCGGTTGCCACGCTTTAGAGTATTCGGGATGGAACAGCCGTTGGTGTGTCTCTTTTGTATCACAGTCTGTGTCACAGTTTTTCCTTAGAAAGCCTGAGACACACCAACGTATTGTTTTAGAAGAAGTTGAAGCTGACCGATAAGCCGGGTTCTGTCGTGGACAGTCATTCATCTAGGCCAGCAATCGCTCACTGGCTCAAGCAGCCTACCCGGGTTCAGTACGGGCCGTACCATGTGAACCCCTATTTGGCCTTGCTCCGGGTGGAGTTTACCGTGCCACGGACTGTTACCAGCCGCGCGGTGCGCTCTTACCGCACCCTTTCACCCTTACCTGATCCCGCTTGCGCGGGCCATCGGCGGTTTGCTCTCTGTTGCACTGGTCGTGGGTTTCCCCCCCAGGCGTTACCTGGCACCCTGCCCTATGGAGCCCGGACTTTCCTCCCCTCCGCCCGTCTCCCCCGAAGGGGACGACGACGAAGCGGCGACTGTCTGGTCAGCTTCGGCGCGCAGTATAGAGGGTTTGCGCGCCGCTGTCACCCTCAGGTGTGGGCAAGATGTTATTAACGGGCGACTTCTACCTTCGCCAGTTTTTCGTAGTAGCACGCAATGGCACTGTGGTCGGCCGTCCCCATGCCATCGGCACGCAGGGCCTGCATCATTTCCATCACGGCGGCGGTCAGCGGCAGTTGCGCCCCAACACCGTGAGACGTATCCAGCGCGTTTGCCAGATCTTTAATATGCAGGTCGATGCGGAAACCAGGTTTGAAGTTACGATCCATCACCATCGGTGCTTTGGCATCTAGCACGGTACTCCCCGCCAGACCGCCACGGATTGCCTGGTAGACCAGGTCCGGGTTGACGCCCGCTTTAGTTGCCAGCGTCAGCGCTTCGGACATCGCAGCGATATTCAGCGCCACAATCACCTGATTCGCCAGCTTGGTCACGTTACCCGCCCCGATGTTACCGGTGTGCACCACAGAGCCAGCCATCGCTTTCATCAGATCGTAGTATTTATCGAAGATCGCTTTATCGCCGCCGACCATCACCGACAGCGTGCCGTCGATCGCTTTCGGTTCACCGCCGCTGACCGGTGCATCCAGCATATCGACGCCTTTCGCTTTCAACGCCTCGCTGATTTCACGGCTTGCGAGGGGGGCAATAGAGCTCATATCAATCAGTACAAGACCTGGCTTCGCACCGTCGATAATGCCATTCTCACCCAGAGCGACCTCTTTTACATGTGGAGAGTTTGGCAGCATGGTGATGATGACATCGCACTGCTCAGCAATGGCTCTGGCTGTGGCGGCCGTTTCGGCACCCGCAGCAATGACCTCAGCCACAGCTTGCGGATTATGGTCTGAAACCACCAGTGAGTAACCCGCTTTGATGAGGTTCTTACTCATTGGCTTACCCATGATCCCCAGGCCAATAAAACCGACTTTCAGCGTCATAATCTGTTTCCTCAATGATGGTTATTTTTTAAAAGCGTCCGCTAATTTCTGCGTGGCTGATCGGAATACGCCGAGGTCACTGCCGACAGCCACAAAGGTGGCGCCCCATTCCAGATAACGACGAGCGTCAGCTTCAACCGGTGCCAGAATGCCGCACGGTTTGCCATGGGCTTTGGCGCGGGCAAAGATGTGTTGAATGGCATGCTGAACGTCCGGGTGACCCGCATTACCCAGGTGTCCCAACGCCGCAGCCAGGTCACTCGGACCAACAAAGATGCCGTCGACGCCGTGTGTGGCAGCAATGGCGTCGACGTTATCAACACCCTGCTGGCTCTCAATCTGTACCAGGATGCTGATGTTGTTATTGGACTGCGCGAAGTAGTCCGGCACGGTGCCAAACATATTGGCGCGATGCGAAACGGATACACCGCGGATCCCTTCCGGGGGATAGCGCGTTGAGGCCACGGCCCGCGCCGCCTCTTCTTCCGTTTCCACAAACGGGATCAGGAAGTTGTAGAAACCGATATCCAGCAGACGTTTGATGATCACCGGTTCGTTGGTTGGCACACGCACCACCGGCGCGCTCTGGCTACCTTTGAGTGCCATCAACTGCGGAATAAAAGTATTGATATCGTTCGGCGCATGCTCACCGTCCAGTACCAGCCAGTCGAAACCGGCCAGGCCCAGCACTTCGGTGCTGATGGGATTTGCCAGCGCGGACCAGCAACCAATCTGGATCTGATGCGCCGCGAGGGACGCTTTAAACTTATTTGGGAAAATATCGTTATTCATCGCGTTTACCTTTTAAATTCCGCAGCCTTATTCCGTATATTTATTGCCAGCGTTATATTTATTTTCTGACTTAATTCCGGCGTTATAAAATCGTCATTCAGTATAATCCGCACATCACCGCGACACATTGTTTTAATGCTCAAGTATTGTTATCCGTTTTGATAATATTTTGAGCATTTGCACGAATCACTGCGCGCTGATGCACAGAATCAGGCATTACGGGTTCTGTGGCGATCGAGATCACATTCTCGTTCCTTATCTCCTGACATGCTTTATTTCTGCCATAAGAAAATTGGCTGCATTTATTATCAGACTCTTGCTGGAGAATACTGAACAATGGCCGATATTGAAATTCGACAAGCGTCGCCGAGGGCGTTTTATATAAAAGTCCACGATACCGATAATGTGGCGATTATTGTCAACGACAATGGCTTAAAAGCGGGAACCCGTTTCCCGGACGGGCTGGAGTTGATTAAGCATATTCCGCAGGGACATAAAGTCGCGCTTGTGGATATCCCCGCTCACGGTGAAATTGTGCGTTACGGAGAGGTGATTGGTTACGCCGTTCGCGCCATTCCTCAGGGTAGCTGGATTGAAGAGTCGCTGGTCGCGTTGCCAAAAGCACCGCCCCTGAACACACTCCCGCTGGCAACCCGCGTGCCTGAACCACTCCCTCCACTGGAAGGCTATACCTTCGACGGTTATCGCAATGCCGACGGTAGCGTCGGTACCAAAAATCTGCTCGGCATTACCACCAGCGTGCACTGTGTGGCAGGCGTGGTGGATTATGTGGTGAAAATTATTGAACGCGACCTGCTGCCGAAATACCCGAACGTGGATGGCGTGGTCGGCCTGAATCACCTTTATGGCTGCGGTGTGGCCATCAATGCACCGGCGGCCGTTGTGCCTGTCCGTACCATTCACAATATCGCCCTGAACCCGAACTTCGGCGGCGAGGTGATGGTCATTGGCCTCGGCTGTGAAAAGCTTCAACCTGAACGCCTGCTGCAGGGGACTGAGGACGTGAAAGCTATCCCGGTCAGCGATGCCAGTATCGTGCGTTTGCAGGACGAGCACCACGTCGGTTTTAGATCGATGGTCGACGATATTGTTCAGGTGGCAGAACGCCATCTCGATAAGCTGAACAAACGCCAGCGTGAAACCTGCCCGGCCTCGGAGCTGGTGGTAGGAACGCAGTGCGGCGGCAGCGATGCGTTCTCCGGCGTGACCGCCAACCCGGCGGTAGGCTACGCGTCCGATCTGTTTGTTCGCTGTGGTGCCACGGTGATGTTCTCCGAAGTGACTGAAGTGCGTGACGCTATCCATCTGCTTACCCCTCGCGCTATCAATGAAGAGGTAGGTAAGCGTCTGCTTGAGGAGATGGCCTGGTACGATAACTATCTCGATATGGGCAAAACCGACCGTAGCGCCAACCCCTCTCCGGGGAACAAAAAAGGCGGCCTGGCGAACGTGGTGGAAAAAGCCCTCGGCTCAATTGCGAAATCCGGCCAGAGCGCCATTGTTGAAGTCCTTTCGCCGGGCCAGCGTCCAACCCGACGCGGCCTGATTTACGCGGCAACCCCGGCCAGCGATTTTGTTTGCGGCACGCAACAAGTCGCGTCAGGTATTACAGTGCAGGTCTTTACCACCGGACGCGGCACGCCGTACGGCCTGATGGCGGTTCCGGTGATCAAGATGGCAACCCGCACGGAGCTTGCAAACCGCTGGTATGACTTAATGGATATCAACGCGGGCACTATCGCCACCGGGGAAGAGAGCATTGAAGAGGTGGGCTGGAAACTGTTCCACTTTATTCTGGATGTGGCGAGCGGTCGCAAGAAAACCTTCTCTGACCAATGGGGATTACATAATCAGCTGGCGGTGTTTAACCCGGCGCCCGTGACCTGATTAACATCGACCCTCTCCCCCATCGGGAGAGGGTCACAATTATTCCTTAACCAACACCACGTCTATCCCAATCTTGCGTAACCCTTCCAGACTTTCAGCCGGAATACCTTCGTCGACAATAATCATATCAATGCGTTGGGTATCAATGATTTTATGCAGGCTTGAGCGGTTAAACTTGCTGGAGTCAGTCACGACGATAATGCGCTCTGCCACTTCGCACATTTTGCGATTCAGACGGGCTTCATCTTCGTTATGCGTGCTTACGCCGCGATCGAGATCGATGGCGTCGACGCCCAGGAACAGCATGTCAAAATGGTAATTCTGTAATGATTGCTCCGCCTGGTCGCCATAGAAAGATTGCGACTGACGGCGTAAATGCCCACCGGTCATCAGCAATTCCACCCCTTCTGCTTCCAGCAACGCGTTCGCGACATTCATGCCGTTGGTCATAGCAATCACGTCCGTATGCTGGCGCAGCATACGGGCGATTTCAAACGTCGTGGTACCGGAATCCAGAATGATACGGTGTCCTGGCTTCACCAGCCCAGCGGCCGCCTGCGCGATACTGCGCTTAACGGCCGTATTCAGCGAACTTTTATCTTCCACTGAGGGTTCAACGCCTTGTGCATGACCTTCACAAATCAGTGCACCGCCGTAAGCACGTACGGCAATGCCCTGCTTCTCAAGGAAGGCCAGGTCGTTGCGGATCGTCACCGTCGAAACACCATATAAATGAGAAAGATCGTTAACCTGCACGCTTCCCTGCGCCCGCAACCGCTGAATAATTTGCTCTCGCCTTTCACTGGTGCCGGTGATGCGCTTTTCTGCGGATGAATCGGTGCTGCTCATGCGAGCTCCTTAATCAATAAACTTTCGTTTCATTTCGTTTTGCCTATTAAGGCCTTTCTTTTACGGGAATGCAAGCCCCGTCTGACGACCAGGGGCAAGCTCACCCGGCGCTGAAACCTTTCATTGTGTTTCTTTTGTGAAACAGATCGGAAAACCATTATCTTTCGTTTTATTTTTATACCACCATGATGCAGGATTAAATGAAACAAAACGAAAGATGACTACCATCACCATCCGAAATGGAGAGGAAAGTGAAACATCTGACAGAAATGGTGGAACAACATAAACGGGGGAATTCAAACGGGATTTATGCCGTCTGTTCCGCACATCCACTGGTACTTGAAGCTGCAATTCGTTACGCCCACTCGCATCAGACGCCGATATTAATTGAGGCCACCTCCAACCAGGTGGATCAGTTTGGTGGCTATACCGGCATGACGCCCGCTGATTTTTACGGGTTTGTTTGTCAGCTTGCGGAATCCCTTAATTTCCCGACTTCACTGTTGATCCTCGGCGGGGATCATCTGGGGCCCAACCGCTGGCAAAATCTACCTGCGGAACAGGCGATGGCAAATGCCGACGATCTGATCAAAAGCTATGTTGCTGCCGGGTTCAAAAAGATCCACCTCGACTGCAGTATGTCATGCGAAGACGATCCCGTTCCCCTGACCGACGCGATCGTCGCCGGGCGCGCCGCGCGTCTGGCGAAAATTGCCGAAGAGACCTGTCGTGAACAGTTTGGCGTGTCTGACCTGGTCTACGTCATCGGCACTGAAGTGCCTGTTCCCGGTGGGGCGCATGAAACCCTGAATGAACTCGCCGTCACAACACCGGAAGCGGCACGCGCCACGCTGGAAGCACACCGTCACGCTTTCGAGAAAGAAGGTTTAAACGCTATCTGGCCGCGCATTGTTGGCCTGGTCGTTCAGCCTGGCGTTGAGTTTGACCATGCCCATGTGTGTGACTACCAACCGCACAAGGCCGTCGCGCTGAGCAAAATGGTGAAAGCGTACGACACGCTGGTGTTTGAAGCGCACTCCACCGATTACCAGAGGCCGCAAGCACTTCGCCAGCTGGTAAAAGATCACTTCGCGATCCTGAAAGTCGGCCCAGCTTTGACCTTCGCTCTGCGAGAAGCGTTGTTTTCACTGGCCGCCATTGAAGAAGAACTGCTGCCTGCCAAAGCCAGTTCTGGCCTGCGTCACGTACTGGAAAACGTGATGCTCGATCGCCCGGAATACTGGCAAAGCCATTACCACGGTGACGGCAATGCACGACGCCTGGCGCGCGGCTATAGCTACTCTGACCGCGTCCGCTATTACTGGCCAGACAGCCAGATTGACGATGCCTTTGAGCGACTGGTACGCAATCTGGCTGACGAGCCCATTCCTCTGCCGCTGATCAGCCAGTACCTGCCGTTGCAGTACAGCAAAGTTCGCGAGGGCGCTCTCAAGTCAACGCCACGGGAGCTCATCCTCGACCACATTCAGGACATACTTCAGCAGTACCACGCCGCCTGCGAAGGCGTAACGACTCAACACGCATAATTAAAAAGAGGAAAACGCTATGCCAAACATTGTCTTATGCCGCATCGACGAACGGTTAATCCACGGTCAGGTGGGTGTGCAGTGGGTGGGGTTTGCGGGGGCAAACCTGGTGCTGGTCGCTAACGATGAGGTCGCTGAGGATCCGGTTCAACAGAACCTGATGGAAATGGTGCTCGCGGAAGGGATCGCCGTGCGCTTCTGGTCGCTGCAAAAAGTGATCGACAACATTCACCGCGCTGCCGACCGCCAGAAAATTCTGCTGGTCTGTAAATCACCCGCTGATTTTCTGACGCTGGTGGAGGGCGGCGTACCTGTCACCCGTATCAATGTAGGCAACATGCACTATGCCAATGGCAAACAACAAATTGCCAAAACGGTCTCTGTCGACGCAAACGATATCACTGCGTTCAACGGTCTGAAATCTGCCGGAGTGGAATGCTTCGTTCAGGGCGTTCCAACAGAAACTGCTTTGGATCTCTTTAAACTGCTCTGAGGGATTCACAATGGAAATCAGTCTGTTGCAGGCACTGGCGTTGGGCGTTCTCGCCTTTATCGCCGGCCTGGATATGTTTAACGGCTTAACACATATGCACCGCCCGGTGGTACTCGGGCCGTTGGTTGGCCTGATTCTGGGCGATCTACACACCGGTATTTTGACCGGCGGGACGTTAGAACTGGTCTGGATGGGACTGGCACCGCTGGCAGGCGCACAGCCACCAAACGTGATTATCGGCACGATTGTAGGCACAGCGTTTGCTATCAGCACGGGCGTGAAGCCGGAAGTTGCCGTTGGCGTCGCCGTCCCGTTTGCCGTTGCGGTACAGATGGGGATCACGTTCCTCTTCTCGGTGATGTCTGGCGTGATGTCGCGCTGCGATCGCATGGCGGCCAATGCGGATACTCACGGTATTGAACGGGTCAACTATCTGGCACTGCTGGCCCTCGGTATCTTCTACTTCCTGTGTGCTTTCCTGCCAATTTACTTCGGTGCAGAACACGCGAAAACCGCCATTGATGTTCTGCCAGCACGGTTGATTGATGGTCTTGGCGTCGCGGGCGGCATCATGCCAGCTATCGGTTTTGCCGTGCTGCTGAAGATCATGATGAAAAACGTCTACATCCCTTACTTCATTATCGGTTTTGTGGCCGCAGCCTGGCTCAAGCTTCCGGTACTGGCGATTGCCGCTGCTGCCCTGGCAATGGCACTTATCGACCTGATGCGTAAAACACCTGAACCGACAGCACCTGCGTCCCGGAAAGAGGAATTCGAAGATGGCATCTAATCAAACAACTTTGCCTGGCGTTTCTGAAAGCGAAGAGACCCTGCTCACTGGCGTGAATGAGAACGTCTACGAAGACCAAAGTATCGGTGCCGAGCTGACGAGAAAGGACATTAACCGCGTAGCCTGGCGTTCCATGCTGCTGCAGGCCTCGTTTAACTACGAACGTATGCAGGCCTCCGGCTGGCTGTATGGCTTACTGCCTGCGCTGAAAAAGATCCACACCAATAAGCGGGATCTGGCGCGTGCCATGAAAGGTCACATGGGCTTCTTCAACACCCATCCGTTCCTGGTGACCTTCGTTATCGGCATCATCCTGGCCATGGAGCGCTCCAAGCAGGATGTGAACAGCATCCAGAGCACCAAAATTGCCGTGGGCGCACCACTCGGCGGCATTGGTGACGCCATGTTCTGGCTAACTTTGCTGCCCATATGCGGTGGGATTGGCGCAAGCCTGGCGTTGCAGGGTTCCATTCTGGGCGCCGTGGTCTTTATCGTGCTGTTTAACGTGGTGCATCTGGGCCTGCGTTTTGGTCTGGCGCATTACGCCTACCGGATGGGCGTCGCAGCGATCCCGCTGATTAAGGCCAATACCAAAAAGGTTGGTCACGCGGCCTCTATTGTCGGGATGACGGTGATTGGCGCGCTGGTGGCAACCTATGTCCGCCTTAATACCACGCTCGAAATCAAGGCCGGTGATGCCGTCGTCAAACTGCAGGCCGACGTTATCGACAAGCTGATGCCTGCCTTCCTGCCACTGGTCTATACCCTGACGATGTTCTGGCTGGTACGCCGTGGCTGGAGCCCACTGCGTCTGATTGGTATCACCGTGGTGCTCGGTGTTGTCGGTAAATTCTGTCACTTCCTGTAAAAGCAAAGAGGTTACGATGTTAGGCATTATTTTGACGGGTCACGGCGGTTTTGCCAGTGGGCTTGAGCAGGCGATGAAGCAGATCCTCGGCGAGCAACCGCAGTTTATCGCCATTGATTTTCCGGAGACCTCCACCACGGCGCGGCTGACCACCCAGCTTGAGCAGGCGGTGAGCGAGCTCAATGCAGAGCAAGATATTGTATTTCTCACCGACCTGCTGGGCGGTACGCCGTTCCGCGTAGCGTCAACGCTCGCTATGCAAAGGCCCGGCAGTGAAGTGATAACGGGCACGAACCTGCAGCTGCTGCTGGAGATGGTGCTGGAGCGCGACGGTTTAAGCAGCGAAGCATTTCGATTGCAGGCGCTGGAGTGCGGACATCGTGGGCTGACAAGCCTGGTAGACGAGCTGGGGCGCTGCCGAGAGGAAGCGCCCGCTGAGGAAGGCATATGAGCCAGCTGTTACGCGCTCGCCGCGTGCTCACCGAACGGGGCTGGCTTGAAGACCACCAGCTACGTATTGAAAGTGGGATCATCACGGCGATTGAGCCAATTCCCGTGGGCATTGCGCCGCGCGATGCTGAGCTACTTTGCCCGGCCTATATTGATACGCACGTTCACGGCGGTGCGGGTGTGGATGTCATGGATGACGCACCCGACATACTGGATACTCTGGCGATACATAAAGCGCGTGAAGGCGTGGGCGCATTTCTGCCCACCACCGTCACCGCGCCGCTGGAGGCCATACACGGCGCACTTATGCGTATCGCCCGGCGCACTCGCTCCGGCGGTCCCGGCGCGCAGGTTCTGGGTAGCTATCTTGAAGGTCCGTACTTTACGCCGCAAAACAAAGGGGCGCACCCGCCGGAGCTTTTTCGGGAGCTGGATATCACTGAGCTGAACGCACTGATTGAGGTTTCGCAAAACACGCTGCGCGTGGTGGCGCTTGCGCCGGAAAAACCTGGCGCATTACAGGCGATTCGCCACCTTAAACAGCACGGTTTACGCGTGATGCTGGGCCATAGCGCCGCCACTTACGATCAAACCCTGTCGGCGTTTAACGCGGGCGCAGATGGGTTGGTCCACTGCTACAACGGTATGACGGGGTTACATCACAGGGAACCCGGCATGGTTGGCGCTGGGCTGACAGACAAACGTGCATGGCTGGAGCTGATTGCCGATGGTCACCATGTCCACCCTGGAGCCATGCGTCTGTGCTTCTGCTGCGCGAAAGACCGCGTGGTGCTGATCACCGATGCAATGCAGGCTGCTGGTATGCCTGACGGGGACTACACCCTGTGCGGTGAAGAGGTCTGCATGCAAAATGGTGTCGTGCGTACCGCCACCGGTGGCCTAGCGGGGAGTACGCTCTCGCTGGATGCCGCCGTCCGCAATATGGTGGAGCACGCAGGCATCACCGCTGAAGACGCGATCCATATGGCCTCGCTGCACCCTGCAAGGCTGCTGGGTATTGATAACCAGCTCGGGTCGTTAGCATCAGGCAAACACGCCACGCTCATCGCGCTGGACGGTGGTTTACACCTCCAGCGGATCTGGATTCAGGGCCAGGCTCTTCCCCTTTAGCCCTTTCATTGTGTCTCCTGTTGGCCTTACGACACGCGATCGTAAGGCCTTTCTTTTCCTTTCCTTCTTCATTGCCTTTTCTTTTGCGATCACACTTTTCGTTTTATTTCTTTTCTTTCATTGAACTTTCGATTTCTTTTCTATAAATTTTATTTAACTGCTCAAGTGAACAAGTGAAACGAAACGAAAGATAGCGACATATTTGCCAGCGTCTGATGTGGAATTCACACGACTAAGGACTGAGTTATGCCACAAATCACTACCGCCACAACTGGCACCTGGACCGAAGAAGAGATCCGTCAGCAACCAGCGAGCTGGATCCGATCGCTCAGCAACATTGATAGCCTGCGTTCGTCTATCGACGGTTTTCTGACTCCGCTGCTGCGCAAATCTGATCTGCGGATCGTCCTGACAGGGGCGGGCACATCTGCCTTTATCGGCGACATTATTGCGCCATGGCTTGCCAGCCACACCGGGAAAAACTTCACCGCCGTACCCACAACTGACCTGGTGACGAACCCAATGGATTACTTCAGCCCTGCGCATCCCTTGCTGCTGATTTCGTTTGCCCGCTCCGGCAACAGCCCGGAAAGCGTGGCGGCTGTAGAACTGGCCAATCAGTTTGTGCCGGAATGCTACCACCTGTCGATCACCTGCAATGAAGCAGGCAGTCTGTACCAGAACGCCGTCAACAGCGATAACGCCTTTGCCCTGCTAATGCCAGCCGAAACGCACGATCGCGGCTTCGCGATGACCAGCAGTATCACCACCATGATGGCAAGCTGTCTGGCGGTTTTCGCCCCGGAGACGATCAACAGCCAGACCTTCCGCGACGTAGCCGATCGCTGCCAGGCGATCCTGACGTCGCTCGGCGATTTCAGCCAGGATGTCTTTGGCAATGCGCCATGGAAGAGGATCGTCTACCTGGGAAGCGGTGGCCTGCAGGGTGCCGCGCGTGAGTCAGCGCTGAAGGTGCTGGAACTGACGGCGGGCAAACTGGCAGCATTCTACGACTCTCCTACCGGTTTCCGTCATGGGCCGAAGTCGCTGGTGGATCATGAAACGCTGGTGGTGGTGTTTGTCTCCAGCCATCCGTATACGCGTCAGTACGATCTCGATCTGCTGGCCGAACTGCGTCGCGATCGCCAGGCCCTGCGCGTGGTGGCTATCGCCGCTGAAACGGATCCGGTTATTGAAGCGGGTCCGCACATCCTGCTACCGCCTTCTCGTTCGTTTATCGATATGGAACAGGCGTTCTGCTTCCTGATGTATGCCCAGGTCTTTGCACTTTCCCAGTCGCTCAGCGTAGGCAACACCCCCGATACACCATCCGCCAGCGGCACGGTCAACCGTGTGGTTCAGGGCGTTGTTATTCATCCGTGGCAGGCTTAAGAGGATCTCATCATGAGCATTATCTCGACTAAATATCTTCTGCAGGACGCCCAGGCAAAAGGCTACGCCGTGCCGGCGTTCAATATCCATAACGCAGAGACGATCCAGGCGATCCTCGAAGTGTGTAGCGAAATGCGATCGCCGGTGATCCTTGCGGGCACGCCCGGGACGTTTAAACACATTGCGCTCGAAGAGATCTACGCCTTGTGCAGCGCTTATTCCGTCACTTATGACATGCCGCTGGCGCTGCATCTCGATCACCACGAATCACTGGACGATATTCGCCGCAAAGTGAATGCCGGTGTACGCAGCGCAATGATCGACGGAAGCCATTATCCATTTGAGCAGAACGTGAAGCTGGTGAAATCCGTGGTCGATTTTTGCCATCTCAACGACTGTAGCGTCGAGGCAGAATTGGGGCGTTTGGGTGGCGTGGAAGATGACATGAGCGTCGACGCCGAAAGCGCATTTCTCACCGACCCACAAGAAGCGAAGCGCTTTGTTGAGCTGACCGGCGTCGATAGCCTTGCAGTGGCCATCGGCACCGCGCACGGCCTCTATACCAAACGACCCAAAATCGACTTCCAGCGACTGGCCGAAATTCGCGAAGTGGTCACCGTACCGCTGGTGCTGCATGGCGCGAGCGATGTACCGGATGAGTATGTTCGCCGCACCATTGAGCTGGGCGTGTGCAAAGTCAACGTGGCAACCGAGCTGAAAATCGCCTTTTCTGACGCCGTCAAAGCCTGGTTTGCCGACAACCCGCAAGGTAACGATCCACGCTTCTATATGCGGGTCGGCATGGATGCCATGAAAGAGGTGGTCAGAAGCAAAATTACCGTTTGTGGCTCGGCAAATCGCTTGCTGCTGCCGGCAGAAGCCTGATTGAAAAGGATCTTACCCTGATGAAAAAAATCCTCTCCCTCTCAATGCTTGCCCTGTGTGTTTCTCATGGCGCGATGGCAGCAAACTACAGCCTTAATAACGACAATATTGCCCTGTCATTTGATGACGCAAACTCGACGGTCGTGGTTAAAGATACCAGGGCCAACCATCCTCTGACACCGCAGGAGCTGTTCTTTCTGACGCTGCCAGATGAGAAAAAAATCCACACGGCGGATTTTAAGATCAAGCATGTCGAAAAGCAGGACAACGGAATTGTCATCGACTTCACCCATCCGGACTTTAACGTCACGGTGAAGCTGAACCTGGTGAAGGGGAAATACGCCAGCATCGACTACACCATCGCAGCCGTCGGGCAGCCTCGTGAAGTGGCGAAAATCACCTTCTTCCCAACCAAAAAGCAGTCTCAGGCACCTTATGTAGACGGGGCAATTAACAGCTCGCCGATTATCGCAGACTCGTTCTTTATCCTGCCGGATAAACCCATCGTTAATACTTACGCCTATGAAGCGACGACCAACCTCAATGTGGAGCTGAAAACGCCCATTCAGCCGGCAACGCCAGTCAGCTATACCACCTACTTCGGTACCTTCCCGGAAACCAGCCAGCTGCGACGTAGCGTAAACCAGTTTATTGATGCCGTCCGCCCGCATCCGTATAAGCCTTATCTACACTACAACAGCTGGATGGACATCGGCTTCTTTACCCCTTACTCCGAGCAGGATGTGCTGGGGCGTATGGACGAATGGAACAAAGAATTTATCACCGGGCGGGGCGTAGCGCTGGATGCTTTCCTGCTTGACGATGGCTGGGATGATCTTACAGGGCGCTGGCTGTTTGGCCCGGCATTTAGCAACGGTTTTGGCAAGGTACGAGAGAAAGCTGACAGCCTGCGCAGCTCCGTTGGCCTGTGGCTCTCGCCGTGGGGCGGATATAACAAACCGCGCGATACTCGCGTCTCACATGCAAAAGAGTATGGTTTCGAAACGGTAGACGGGAAGCTGGCGCTGTCAGGCCCGAACTACTTTAAAAACTTTAATGAGCAGATTAGTAAGCTGATAAAAAACGAGCATATTACCTCGTTTAAGCTGGACGGAATGGGCAACGCCAATTCGCATATCAAAGGCAGCCCGTTCGCCTCGGATTTTGACGCCTCTATTGCACTGCTGCATAACATGCGCAACGCCAATCCGAACCTGTTTATCAACCTGACGACCGGAACCAATGCCAGTCCATCCTGGCTGTTCTACGCTGACTCCATCTGGCGTCAGGGTGATGACATAAACCTTTATGGCCCTGGTACGCCGGTACAGCAGTGGATGACTTACCGCGACGCTGAAACGTACCGTTCCATTGTGCGCAAAGGCCCTCTGTTCCCACTAAACTCGCTGATGTATCACGGGATCGTCAGTGCAGAAAACGCCTATTACGGGCTGGAGAAAGTGCAAACGGACAGCGATTTTGCCGACCAGGTCTGGAGTTACTTTGCCACCGGCACGCAGTTGCAGGAGCTCTACATCACCCCTTCAATGCTGAATAAGGCGAAGTGGGATACCCTGGCGCAGGCGGCGAAATGGTCGCGGGATAACGCCAGCGTGCTGGCGGATACGCACTGGATTGGCGGTGACCCAACTGCGCTGCAGGTTTACGGTTGGGCATCCTGGAGTAAGAATAAAGCGATTCTCGGCTTACGTAACCCGTCGGATAAGCCGCAAAGCTACTACCTGGATTTGACGAGAGATTTCGAAGTCCCGACAGGAAACGCGTCGCAGTTTAGTCTGAAGGCAGTGTATGGACGTAATTCAACCGTACCGGAGGCGTACAAAAACGCGGTGGTGATTACGCTGCAACCGCTGGAAACGCTGGTATTTGAAGCATTACCAGAAAAATAAAAAGTGTTCAGTTGGCAGGTTAAGCTATGACCTGCCATCTTCCCCCTTTCCTTGCCCCCACGCGTTTTAATTTACCTTTTGATTGCAAAGAACGGAGATAACGTTCCGCAGTGCGGGAAGTTACGCCCAAAACAGATGCCAACATTACCGCAGTCATTTGCGGTTGAACGGTAAGAAGCTCAAGGATAGTATTTTCCTTTTCCGACAATTCTTCCGACAATACTGACGACATACCTATGCCTTCCCGCAAAGCTTCAGCCATATTTTGCAGCATAAACTCCACGAATGCCGTGCAATCACTGGCCCGATCGCATTGTCCTAATATCTGGTAATAGCGCGCCTGCTGAAAATGGATGAGTGTCTCGACGGGTAGCCATGCCAGTTCCGCACGCCACTGGCTTAAGATCAACGTTTGCCACAGCCGCCCCATGCGGCCATTTCCATCTGAAAAGGGATGAATAAACTCAAACTCGTAATGAAATACCGAACTGGCAATAAGCGGGTGGAGATCAGTTTGCTTAAGCCAGGAAAGAAGATCGTCGATCAGACTGTTCATCTGGGAGGCAGGAGGAGCCATGTGGACTAACTTGTTTCCACGGTATACCCCTACGTCTCCATTCCTGAGCTTTCCAGGGAGATCGACCAGACCAGTCATTAATAACCGGTGTGCATTGAGTAAGTCATTGAGCTTCCATGGCTTCCATTCAGACAATTTCTCATATGCCAGGATAGCATTGCGTACTTCCTGAATATCTTTTTCAGGCGCGAGCACTCGCTTGCCATCCATGATTGCCGTCACTTGCCCGGTAGTCAGCGAGTTGTGTTCAATGGCCAGCGATGCCTGGATAGTGCGGATACGGTTCTCTTTACGCAGTAAAGGAGATGTCCTTCCGGAATGAGCCGCCCAATGCCCCAGCAACTCACCAATCTCAACAACCTGATTGAGAATTGATGGCGTGATAGCGAATGGAGGCAGGTAGCGGCTCATACGTTTACTCCCCCTGCTGCTCCAGCACATACTTATACAGCGCATTTTTCTTCACGCCGTGAATTTCCGCCGCCAGCGCAGCGGCTTTCTTCAGCGGCAGTTCCGCCTGCAGCAGCGCCAGCGTACGCAGCGCGTCGGCTGGCAGCGCGTCTTCCTGCGCTTTATGTCCTTCGACAATCAGCACCATTTCACCTTTACGGCGGTTTTCATCTTCCTTCACCCACGCCAGCAGTTCACCCACCGGTGCACCGTGGATCGTTTCCCAGGTTTTGGTCAGTTCGCGCGCCAGCACCACGTAGCGGGCTTCTCCCCACACGGTCACCATATCTTCCAGGCTCTCAAGCAGGCGGTGCGTGGATTCGTAGAAAATCAGGGTGCGCGGTTCCGCTTCCAGGTCTTTTAACACGTCGCGGCGGCCTTTGGATTTGGCAGGCAGGAAGCCTTCATAGCAGAAACGGTCAGACGGCAACCCCGCAGCGCTCAGCGCAGCAATGGCGGCGCAGGGGCCCGGCAAAGGTACAACCCGAATCCCTGCTTCGCGGCAGGTACGTACCAGATGGTAACCAGGGTCGTTAATCAGCGGGGTTCCTGCATCGGAAACTAACGCAATGTTCTGCCCCTCTTTCAGCTTCGCCACCAGCGTTTCGGCTTTTTGTTGCTCATTGTGATCGTGCAGGGCAAACAAACGGGCGGTGATCGCGAAATGTTGAAGCAGTAAACCGGTGTGCCGGGTATCTTCAGCAGCAATCAAATCAACAGCTTGCAACACGGTAAGCGCACGTTGGGTAATATCAGATAAATTCCCGATAGGAGTAGGTACAATATAGAGCTGGCCTTGAGAATTATCCGCCGTTTCGTGTTGTTTCATTGTTTAGTCCGTATTGCCGATTTAATATTGAGCATTGCGTAAAAAAAATCACTGGATACAGTATGGTACCGTTAACGTTTCTTCGAAAAAAAGCCACTCGCAGCGTGCCGCTTCTGCTGGCAGCGCTGATCTTTGCAGGCTGTGGCACCCAGGCACCTGACCAGAGCACTGCACATCTGCAGGGTTCCGCTCAGGCTGATTCTGGTTTTTATCTGCAACAAATGTCGCAGAGTTCAAATGATACCAAGACCAACTGGCAATTACTCGCCATTCGTGCACTGTTGAAAGAGGGGAAAACCCAGCAGGCCGCCGAACTGTTCAATCAGTTACCGAAAGATCTTAACGACACCCAACGCCGTGAGCAGAGTTTGCTTTCCGCTGAACTGAAAGTCGCACTGAAAGATTATGATGGCGCGAAAAAGCTCCTGGGTGATATCGACGTCAGCGCGCTGGATAAAAATCAGCAGGCTCGCTTCTGGCAGGCAGGTATTGCTGCTGAGCAGGGTCGTCCTTCCCTGACACTGCTCCGTGCACTGATTGCCCAGGAACCGCTGCTCGGCGGTGCCGACAAGCAGAAAAATATTGATGCCACCTGGCAGGCGCTTGCCTCCATGACCCAGGAACAGGCGCAGGCACTGGTCATCAATGCCGATGAGAACGTACTGCAGGGCTGGCTGGATCTGCAGCAGATGTGGTTTAACAACCGCAACGATCCGAAGATGCTGAAAGCCGGTATTACTGACTGGCAAACCCGCTACCCGCAGAATCCGGGCGCGAAAATGCTGCCAACACAGCTGGTAAACGTGCAGAACTTTAAGCCCGCATCGACCAGCAAAATCGCCCTGCTTCTGCCGCTAAACGGTCAGGCGGCGGTATTTGGTCGCACTATTCAGCAGGGTTTTGAAGCGGCGAAAAACGGTACCACGCCGGTGACAGGCAGTGCCGTTCCAGCACAAGCAGCACAGGCAGCAAATGTGAACGATGTTGTCAGCCCGTCCGCAGCCGAGACCAGTGACCTGACCACCGCCCAAACCCCGGCGCAGGGCACGATGCAAAACCCGGTTACCGCACCAACGACACCTCCGGCAGCCGCAACTGCGCCTGCGCCTGCAACACAGGCTCCGGCTGAGACACAAGCGGCGCCGGCACCTGCTGCCACAGCACAACCGTCTGAACAGCAACCTGCGCAACCCGCAGCCCAACCTGCTGCGCAGCCGCAAACCGTGGCAGCCTCCAGCGCCAACCCGGGTGCTGAGCTAAAAATCTACGACACCAGCTCACAGCCGCTTGACCAGGTTCTGGCGCAGGTTCAACAGGACGGTGCAAGCATCGTTGTCGGCCCGTTGTTGAAAAACAACGTGGAAGAACTGATGAAGAGCAATACCACGCTGAACGTGCTGGCGCTCAATCAGCCTGAGCAGGTTCAGAACCGCGCCAATATCTGCTACTTCGCACTTTCCCCTGAAGATGAAGCCCGCGATGCCGCACGACATATCCACGAGCAGGGTAAACAGGCTCCTCTGTTGCTCATCCCACGCAGTACGCTGGGCGATCGCGTCGCGAATGCCTTTGCCAATGAATGGCAGAAGCTCGGTGGCGGTATAGTACTGCAGCAGAAATTCGGTTCAGTCTCTGAACTGCGCGCTGGCGTAAATGGCGGAGCAGGCATCGCGCTGAACGGTAGCCCGGTAACCGCAAGCCTGCCGCAGCAGCAGGGCGTGACAATTGGCGGTCTGACAATCCCGGCCCCACCTACCGACGCACAAATCAGCGGTGGCGGTAAAGTGGATGCCGCCTATATTGTCGCCACGCCGCAAGAGATCGCCTTTATCAAACCGATGATTGCAATGCGTAACGGCAGCCAGAGCAGTGCAACGCTGTACGCGAGTTCACGCAGCGCGCAGGGCACTGCAGGCCCGGATTTCCGTCTGGAAATGGACGGTCTGCAGTACAGCGAAATCCCTATGCTGGCAGGCAGCAATCCGGCACTGATGCAGCAGGCGCTGGGGGCAGTACGTAACGACTACTCTCTGGCGCGTTTGTATGCGATGGGTGTCGATGCGTGGGCGCTGGCGAACCACTTTACCCAGATGCGTCAGGTGCCAGGCTTTGAGCTTAACGGCAACACCGGCGATCTGACCGCTACTCAGGATTGCGTGATCAACAGGAAGTTATCATGGCTCAAATACCAGCAGGGGCAAATCGTCCCGGCCAGTTAAGCCGTAAAGAGACCGGCGATGCGTGGGAGTTAAAGGCGCGTCGCTGGCTTGAAGGCAAAGGACTGCGCTTTATCGCCGCTAACGTCCGTGGGCGCGGCGGCGAGATTGACCTGATCATGAAAGAGGCTCAGGTCATTGTGTTTGTAGAAGTCCGTTTTCGACAGTCCTCCCGTTTTGGCGGCGCTGCCGCCAGCGTGACGCTCGCCAAACAACATAAATTATTACAGACTGCCCACTTGTGGCTTGCCCGCCATAATGGGAGCTTTGATACTGTGGATTGCCGGTTCGATGTGATAGCCTTCACCGGAAATGAGATCGAATGGCTTAAAAACGCTTTTGGCGAAGACGCATAATTAAGATTTAAAAGGGATAACGTGCTCGAAAGAATTAAAGTGTGCTTCACAGAAAGCATCCAGACTCAGATTGCCGCGGCGGAAGCGCTACCGGATGCGATCTCCCGTGCCGCGATGACGCTGGTGCAATCCCTGCTTAATGGCAACAAAATCCTCTGTTGTGGCAACGGAACGTCAGCCGCCAACGCACAGCATTTTGCTGCCAGCATGATCAATCGTTTTGAAACAGAACGCCCGAGTTTACCTGCCATTGCACTTAATACCGATAATGTGGTCTTAACAGCGATTGCTAACGATCGTCTGCATGACGAAATTTACGCTAAGCAGGTGCGAGCCCTCGGCCATGCCGGAGATGTACTGCTGGCAATATCCACACGCGGCAACAGCCGGGACATTGTTAAAGCCGTTGAAGCCGCCGTAACCCGGGACATGACTATCGTAGCTTTAACCGGCTATGACGGTGGTGAGCTGGCGGGTCTGCTGGGGCCGCAGGATGTGGAAATCCGCATTCCTTCTCACCGTAGCGCGCGTATTCAGGAAATGCATATGCTGACGGTAAATTGCTTATGCGACCTGATCGATAACACGCTTTTCCCTCACCAGGATGATTAAGGAGTTCTTATGAAGGCTTTATCGACCCTCGCAGTCCTTATGTCTGCATTACTGCTTCAGGGATGTATCGCTGCGGCTGTCGTGGGTACTGCTGCTGTAGGCACCAAAGCGGCAACCGATCCGCGTTCTGTCGGGACGCAGGTGGATGACGGTACGCTTGAGCTGCGCGTCAACAGTGCGCTGTCGAAAGACGAACAGATTAAGAAAGAAGCGCGCATCAATGTGACGGCTTATCAGGGCAAAGTGCTGCTTGCAGGCCAGGCCCCTAACATGGAACTCGCCTCCCGCGCCAAACAGATTGCGATGGGTGTAGAAGGTACGACAGAAGTCTTCAACGAAGTGCGCCAGGGACAGCCTGTCAGCCTGGGCACCGCATCGTCTGACACCTGGATCACCACCAAAGTGCGTTCCCAACTGCTGGGTTCTGACCAGGTGAAATCTTCCAACGTGAAAGTGACGACGGAAAACGGTGAAGTGTTCCTGCTGGGTCTGGTAACCGACCGTGAAGGAAAAGCCGCGGCTGATATCGCCAGCCGGGTGAGCGGCGTGAAACACGTCACCACCGCATTTACTTATATCAAGTAACAAACAATACCCGGCAATGCCGGGTATTTTTTTGCCTTAAACCAACGCAAAACACCCCACTACCACCCCACTCAACGCCACCAGCCCCGCAGTCAGCCACAGCGCTTTGGCCGGGAATGATTTACGCAGCATGATAAGCGACGGCAGGCTAATCGCAGGCAGTGTGATGAGCAGCGCCAGCGCCGGTGCAGTACCCATGCCAGCCAGCATCATGGTCTGCACAATCGGGATCTCAGCCGCCGTTGGGATCACAAACAGGCAGCCTGCAACGGCCATCGCAATGACCCACATCAGCGTGTTGTCGATAGCGCCATCCGCATGTGGGAAAAGCCAGACGCGCGCAGCCCCCAGAACCAGTACCGCAAGGATATAGACCGGGATGGTGCTCCAGAAAAGCTGCCATAACGCCTGACCCCAGCGCATGAAGAAACTCCCCTGAGGCTCGCTGACGTTCAGCTCAACTGACGCCGGTTCAACGGCATTATCTTTCACCCATTTTTGTACCAGCGTCGCGACCACCAGCACCGTCAGCAATCCAGCCACCAGACGGATGAACGCAAAATACCATCCCAGAACAAAACCCATAAACACCAGCGTCGCTGGGTTTAACAGCGGGTTACCCATCCAGAAAGCCAGCGCGCCGCCCATCGAGACACGCTGGCGACGCATCCCCGCGGTAACAGGAGCCGCACAGCAGGAGCACATCATGCCCGGCAGAGAGAAAATAGTCCCCAGCAGCGTGCCCTGAAAACGCGACTGCCCAAGGGTTTTCACCAGCCAGTTCCGCGGAATAAGTACCTGAATCAGTGACCCCAGAATGACGCCTAAAACGGCGGCTTTCCAGACGGCAAGGAAGTAGACCATGGCGTAATCCCACGCCGCCTGCAGCGGGCTGGCATCAGCCTGAGCGAGAATAGATTTACCGATACTGTGCGTTTCGGCGGCGGTGAAGGCTTTGCCGTAGTAGGGCTGCCATTTCACATACCAGAGGCCGATAATGACCACAAGAAAGAAGAGCGCGGGCTTCCACCATTGAACAGGTGTTGCCGCCTGAGATGAAGACTGACCAGTCATAGCATTCCCCGGAGAGTAGTAGGTAATTAGCCGGGGGAGTTTACGCCTCGCCCTGCGCGATTTCACGCAGTTTTGCCGAAGGGATAATGTTCACCCCTTCCTTCGAAGGCGAAAGTGCCTCTTTCAGCATCGCACGCGCGACATCCTGCGCCTCAATGGATTTCCAGTTCCCCGGAAGAATGCGAAATAGCGGTGCGAAAATAGACTCATTAAAACGCCGTTCGTCGCGGTGTCCCAGCAACATGGAGGGGCGAACAATCGTCAGGTAATCCCATCTCTGCGCAATCAGCGCGTCCTCCATTTTGCCCTTCACGTTGTTGTAGAAAAAAGGCGATCCGGCACTGGCGCCCAGCGCGCTGACCACCAGAAAATGTCTGGCCCCCAGCTTTTTCGCCGTAAGCGCGGTGTCCACCACCAGCGTATAGTCGGCGTGGATAAATGCCTCTTTGCTCCCCGCTTCCCGCAGCGTGGTGCCCAGACAGCAAAACGCGATATCAATCGGGTCGTGCACCTGCGCCAGCGCATCCGTCAGCTGAGGATCATGCGGATTAAAGACGCCGGAGATGTCCGCCAGCGGTCGACGCGTCGGAGCGGCGATGTAGTTCACGCGGCGATCCTGAATCAGCAGCCGCAGCAGATGATCGCCCACTAGCCCGGTAGACCCGGTAATCAATACCTGACTCATCGTATCCCCTTTACAGAATTGTCCGTTTGCGAACTCAGCGTCGTCGACCACACTTAGAAGTCTGTTACAGGTAAGTATTTACCACAAGCGGAGAAAAATCAGTCTGAAGCCAAAACAACGGAGGAAGCATGGGCAAAAAAATCGCAGTCTTGATTACCGACGAGTTTGAAGATTCAGAATTCACCTCTCCAGCCGAGGCGTTCCGCAAGGCGGGACATGAGGTCATCACCATTGAGAAAGAAGCGGGCAAAACGGTGAAAGGCCATAAGGGTGAGGCCAGCGTGACCATCGACGAGACTATCGATAACGTTAGCCCGTCAGATTTTGACGCCTTGCTGTTACCCGGCGGCCATTCACCGGATTCCCTGCGCGGCGACGAACGCTTCGTGACCTTTACACGGGACTTTGTCTCTACCGGCAAACCGGTCTTTGCCATCTGCCACGGCCCGCAACTGCTCATCAGCGCTGAGGTTGTACGCGGACGTAAGCTCACGGCTGTGAAACCGATCGTTATCGATCTGAAAAATGCGGGAGCCGAGTTTTACGATCAGGAAGTGGTCAACGACAAAGACCAGCTGATCACCAGCCGAACCCCGGACGATCTTCCGGCATTTAACCGCGAAGCGCTACGCCTGCTCGGCGCGTAGCCAGTGCAGCTTCTTGCCAAAGCCCAGCGTGTTGTCGGTAAATTTCAGCTCATCAAGGCGGATTTCCCATACCGGGGCTTTTAGCGCAGCGGCAACCGGAAAGCGGCGCGTGTAAAGCTTACGACGCGCGTCGCTCTCTTCTCCGTCCAGACGACGGATTTCCCCTTTAAACTGCACCCCACGGATCAATGCGACCGTTTTAGGCTGGCCATTCACCGTGCCCGCGACCTCCGCCTGCTGGCCAGTCATCTGCGCATGACGTGTCTTATCTTCACTCATGATATAAAAGGCCACACGCTCCGGATCGTAGTAGTAAAACGCGTTTGCGCACCACATCTCACCCTCGCTGTACACGCACCAGGTGACGACATGCTGTTTCGCCAGCCAGCGGTTAATGGTGGCCAGTGTTTCCATTTTCATTCTCTCTCATGCTATGGTGCGTTCACCTTAACATACTGAATCTGTTTACCGTGTGCTGGTTTCTCTATCTTGTCCGAACCGCTGATAACGCACTCTACACCGGGATCACTACCGATGTGGCGCGGCGTTTTTTACAACATCAAACGGGAAAAGGGGCAAAAGCACTGCGGGGGAAAGGAGAACTACAACTCGCCTTTTCAGCACCTGTTGGTGACAGATCGCTGGCGCTAAGACTGGAATACCGTATTAAGCAATTGACGAAGCGCCAGAAAGAGCGCCTCGTGAGCGGAGACGGCTCGTTTGAGGCGCTACGCGAGCACCTGATTAAAAGCGATTGAAATGGTCGTGGTACTCGACCAGGCCATTGACCCCGTTGAGCGCGTCGTCCGCCAGACGATGGACCTGGAAAGCAGATTCCGTACCCGGCCAGCGGCAGCGCAGATCGTAATGCGCGGCCTGCTCAAAGCCCAATCGTCCATAGAACGCCGGATCGCCCAGCGTGACAACGGCTGCATAACCGAACTCATTGAGCGAATCCAGCCCTTCATAGACCAGCTGACGTGCCAGCCCTTGCCCGCGATAGTTTTCATCTACCGCCAGCGGTGCCATTCCCACCCACTGAAGATCTTCGCCCTGAACGATGACCGGACTGAAGGCCACATAGCCGACCACCTGACCTTCGTCATCGGTAGCAACCAGCCCCAGCGTAATCAGGCCGTCTTCACGGAGATCGTGGACCAGTTGGGCCTCGGCATCGCTCTCAAAAGAACGGCGTAACAACGCATCGATCCCCGGCGCATCAATCCCAATTTCAACTCGAATCAGCATGGCTCACCTACTGAAGTGTGTTTGCTTTCCGGCGGGCTCTTCAGCCCAGCCTCAACGAAATCTGCCATTTGCATCAACATGACACGCAGCGCTTTTGGCATCTGCTCCAGCTCAATGGCATCCATTAAATTCTTAACGTACAGGCCCAGCTCCGTATCGCCTTCAATGACCAGACGACGCTGGAAGAAGAGCGTATCCGGATCTTGCTTACGCGCGGCAATCATCAGCAGATCGCTGGCGTTGGCGCTAAAGCTCACATCCGCGTCAGCGGATTCACGTACGATCAGCTGGTCATTCTCAACGGAGGTAAACCAGCGTAGCCCGATGTCACGCACTTCAATGCTTAGCCAGCGGCCTTCCAGGAACTCCAGCTCGCCGTCCTGCAGCGCCTGGCGGAACTGCCAGCTCAGGACCTGCTCCAGCACCTGGCGTTTAAGCGCGAACGGTGCCAGCTTGACCGGCACGCTCAGCATTGATGGACCAAATTGTACGAGACGTGAACGCAGTTTATCCAGCACGAGCTTTACTCCCTCATATCTATAGTCCTGCTATTTTGCCATATCCGAAGCGCAACATAGCGGCGTAAATCAACAAACCGTCGTCCGCCGTACCTCATTATTGGTGCCATCAATACGCCATTAGCTGCCTTAAATCAAAAATTGTCGCGTATGGGTTAATTAAAATCCCAGCTCGTTAACAATTTTGCGATCGACTACATCAGGATAAATTATGGAGCTGCTCTGCCCAGCCGGAAACCTGCCGGCGCTTAAGGCGGCCATCGAAAATGGGGCCGATGCGGTCTACATCGGGCTTAAAGATGACACCAACGCCCGCCATTTTGCTGGCCTCAACTTTACGGAGAAAAAGCTTCAGGAAGCCGTTAACTTCGTTCACCAGCACCGCCGCAAACTGCATATCGCCATCAATACTTTTGCCCATCCTGATGGCTATGCCCGCTGGCAGCGTGCGGTGGATATGGCGGCACAACTGGGTGCGGATGCGCTAATCCTGGCCGACCTCGCTATGCTTGAGTATGCGGCAGAACGCTATCCCCATATTGAGCGCCACGTCTCTGTTCAGGCATCTGCCACTAACGAAGAGGCCGTACGTTTTTACCATCAACACTTTGACGTGGCCCGCGTGGTGTTGCCGCGCGTGCTCTCTATTCATCAGGTTAAGCAACTCGCGCGCGTCACGCCAGTGCCGCTGGAAGTTTTTGCTTTTGGTAGCCTGTGCATCATGGCTGAAGGCCGTTGCTATCTTTCCTCTTATTTAACCGGTGAATCGCCGAATACCGTCGGGGCCTGCTCCCCTGCCCGATTTGTTCGCTGGCAGCAAACGCCGCAGGGGCTGGAGTCTCGTCTGAATGAAGTATTGATCGACCGCTATCAGGATGGTGAAAACGCTGGCTATCCGACGCTGTGTAAAGGTCGCTATCTGGTCGATGGCGAGCGTTACCACGCGCTGGAAGAACCCACCAGCCTCAACACGCTGGAACTGCTGCCGGAACTGCTGGCGGCCAATATTGCCTCGGTAAAAATCGAAGGTCGCCAGCGCAGCCCGGCGTACGTGAGCCAGGTGGCGAAAGTCTGGCGTCAGGCCATCGACCGCTGCATGGCCGATCCGCAGAACTACGCCCCACAACCGGCCTGGATGGAGACGCTCGGCTCGATGTCCGAAGGCACGCAAACCACGCTTGGCGCGTATCACCGTAAATGGCAGTGAGATAACCATGAAATATTCATTAGGGCCGGTGCTCTACTACTGGTCAAAAGAAACGCTGGAAGATTTTTACCAACAGGCCGCCACCAGCAGTGCCGATGTGATTTATCTCGGTGAAGCCGTGTGCAGCAAACGCCGCGCCACTAAGGTCGGCGACTGGCTGGATATGGCAAAAAACCTGGCCGGAAGCGGCAAACAGGTGGTGCTTTCAACGCTCGCACTGGTACAAGCCTCTTCCGAACTGGGAGAACTGAAGCGTTATGTTGAGAACGGCGAGTTCCTGCTGGAAGCGAGCGATCTGGGCGTGGTGAACATGTGCGCTGAACGCAAGTTGCCGTTTGTCGCGGGTCATGCGCTGAACTGCTATAACGCCGTCACCCTGCGTCTGCTGCTCAAACAGGGGATGACGCGCTGGTGCATGCCGGTAGAACTCTCCCGCGACTGGCTGGTAAACCTGCTGACTCAGTGCGAAGAGTTAGGCATTCGCAATCAGTTTGAAGTGGAAGTGCTCAGTTACGGCCACCTGCCGCTGGCCTACTCTGCCCGTTGCTTTACCGCGCGCTCGGAAGATCGCCCGAAAGACGAGTGCGAAACCTGCTGCATCAAGTACCCGAACGGGCGCAGCATGCTGTCTCAGGAGAATCAGCAGGTATTTGTTCTGAACGGTATTCAGACCATGAGCGGTTATGTCTATAACCTGGGCAATGAGCTGGCATCGATGAACGGGCTGGTAGACATGGTGCGACTGTCGCCACTGGATACCAGCGTGTTCGCAATGCTGGACGCCTTCCGCGCCAATGAAAACGGGACATCTCCGCTGCCGCTGACCGCTAACAGCGACTGCAACGGTTACTGGAAGCGCCTCGCCGGGCTGGAACTGCAGGCATAGCGATAAAGTGTAAAGGCTCACTTTGTTAACAACGGTTATTAATTTTTAATGCACTATTAAAAGATTCACCGTCGACAAAGTGAGCTGTTATGACTGATAAAACCATTCCGTTTTCGGTGCTGGATCTGGCGCCGATACCACAAGGCTCCTCAGCGGGCGAGGCCTTTTCCCACTCTCTGGATCTTGCTCTTCTTGCCGAAAAACGTGGCTATCACCGCTACTGGCTGGCGGAACACCACAATATGGTGGGTATCGCCAGTGCCGCGACATCAGTACTGATTGGCTATCTGGCGGCGAACACCACCACGCTGCATCTCGGATCCGGTGGAGTCATGCTGCCGAACCATGCGCCCCTGGTGATTGCCGAGCAGTTTGGTACGCTCAATACCCTCTATCCAGGGCGCATTGATTTAGGGCTTGGCCGTGCGCCGGGCAGCGATCAACCGACCATGCGCGCGCTACGTCGCCATATGAGTGGGGATATCGACAACTTCCCACGCGATGTGGCGGAACTGGTGGACTGGTTCGATGCGCGGGACCCGAACCCACACGTGCGCCCGGTTCCGGGCTACGGCGAGAAGATCCCGGTGTGGTTGCTGGGCTCAAGCCTCTACAGCGCACAGCTTGCCGCACAGCTGGGGCTGCCATTTGCGTTTGCCTCACACTTCGCGCCGGATATGCTGCATCAGGCGCTGCATCTCTACCGCACGAACTTCAAACCATCTGAACGTCTGGAAAAACCGTACGCGATGGTGTGTATCAACATCATTGCCGCCGACAGCAATCGCGACGCGGAATTCCTGTTCACCTCCATGCAGCAGGCGTTTGTGAAGCTGCGCCGCGGCGAGACGGGTCAACTCCCGCCGCCGGTGGAGAATATGCATCAGCTGTGGTCCGCTTCCGAGCAGTATGGCGTGCAGCAGGCGCTGAGCATGTCTCTGGTGGGCGATAAGGCGAAAGTGCGGCACGGGCTTGAAGCGGTGCTGCGTGAAACGCAGGCAGATGAGATTATGGTTAACGGCCAGATTTTCGATCACCAGGCGCGTTTGCATTCGTTTGAGCTGGCGATGCAGGTGAAAGAAGAAATGTAGGGAAGTGTGTTTTGTTACTCCGGCCCTCTCCCGGTGGGAGAGGGTGAAAAGAGGCGTTTACTGATATACAGGCAACAGGTTAAAGCTCGACAGCACGTGCACCAGCGCGTTACCAACACCAAACACCAGAATCAGCACAATCATCGGCTTGCCGCCCCAGACGCGGAATTTAGGGCTACCGAAGCGTTTACGTGATTTTCGCGCCAGCAGCGCCGGCACAATTGCCGCCCAGATGGTTGCCGCCAGTCCGGCATAGCCGATGGCGTACAGGAAGCCGTTCGGCCACAGCAGGCCACCCACAATCGGTGGCAGGAAGGTCAGCAGCGCGGTTTTGAAGCGCCCCATAGCAGAATCATCAAAGCCAAACAGATCTGCCAGGTAGTCAAACAGGCCCAGCGTTACGCCGAGGAAAGAGCTCGCCACGGCAAAGTTGGAGAACACCACTAGCAAGAGATCCAGACTACGGCTGTTCAGCACACCACTCAGCGCCTGCACCAGCACATCGATGTTACCGCCCTTCTGCGCAATGCCGATAAATTCCGGACGCGGGATGTTACCCATCGTCCCCAGCAGCCAAATCACATACAGACCCAACGCCAGCAGCGTGCCGTAGACCAGGCATTTCACAATCGTACGCGGATCTTTGCCGTAGTACTTCATCAGGCTCGGCACATTGCCGTGGTAGCCGAACGACGCCAGACAGAACGGTAGCGTCATCAGCAGGTACGGCGTATAGGAGGTATTCACTTCGGCAACGTTAAACAGTGTAGCGGGAGTGACGTGCCCCAGCAGGCTGCCGAAGGTCAGGAAGAAGGTGATGACCTTCGCGCCCAGCACAATCGCCGTCATGCGGCTCACCGCTTTGGTACTCATCCAGACGATAAACGCCACGCCAAGGGCAAAACACAGCCCCGCCAGACGCGCCGGAACGTTCAGCGACATCTCCGAAAAGGTGTGATGCAGAATCGAGCCGCTTGCTGAAATATAGGCGTAGGTCAGGATGTAAAGCACAAACGCGATGGAGAGGCCGTTCACCAGGTTCCAGCCTTTACCTAAAAGATCTTTGGTAATGGTGTCGAAGCTCGAACCAATACGGTAGTTCAGGTTCGCTTCGAGGATCATCAGCCCGGAATGGAGCATACAGAACCAGGTAAAGACCAGCGCCGCCAGCGACCAGAAGAACCACGCACCGGACATGACCACGGGCAGGGAGAACATCCCGGCCCCAATAATGGTTCCGCCGATGATCACCACGCCGCCAAGCAGCGAAGGTGACGTTTGGGTGGTGGTTAGTGTCGCCATACAGCCATTTCTCCAGTCAATAATGCGGTGATGCATTTTAATGTGCAGCACTGTACCAGTACAGGAGTACAAAAGAAATAAAAAAAGCCCCGATAGCGTTTATCGGGGCTGTATATTTTACTTTACGTCAGTGGCGTAAGGCTTACGCGTCACGACGACGGCTTGAACCTTCGTCACGACGTGGGCCACGGTTTTCACGGCGCTCGCCGGAGAAACGACGACCTTCACCGCCACGACCTTCGCTGCGACCGCCTTCACGACGCTCACCACCGAAACCGCGACCACCGCCACGACGTTCGCCGCCACGGTCAGGACGTGGCTGTGCATCGCCCAGCAACTGCATGTTCATCGGCTTGTTCAGGATGCGGGTGCGAGTAAAGTGCTGCAGTACTTCGCCCGGCATGCCTTTTGGCAGCTCAATGGTAGAGTGGGATGCGAACAGCTTGATGTTACCAATGTAACGGCTGCTGATGTCGCCTTCGTTAGCGATCGCGCCAACGATGTGACGAACTTCAACACCATCATCACGGCCCACTTCAATGCGGTACAGCTCCATGTCGCCCGCGTCACGACGCTCACGACGTGGACGGTCTTCACCACCGCGCTCTGGACGGTCACCACGTGGGCCACGATCGTTACGGTCGCCACGACGTTCGAAGCGATCGTCACGGTCACGGAATTCACGCTTAGGACGCATTGGTGCATCTGGTGGCACGATCAGGCTACGTTCGCCTTGCGCCATTTTCAGCAGTGCTGCAGCCAGGGTTTCCATATCCAGCTCTTCGCCTTCAGCGGTTGGCTGAATCTGCGACAGCAGTGCACGGTACTGATCCAGATCGCTGCTTTCCAGCTGCTGCTGAACTTTCGCGGCGAATTTCTCCAGACGGCGTTTGCCCAGCAGTTCTGCGTTTGGCAGGTCAGCTTCTGGAATGGTCAGCTTCATGGTGCGTTCGATGTTACGCAGCAGACGACGCTCACGGTTCTCAACGAACAGCAGAGCACGACCCGCACGACCCGCACGACCGGTACGGCCGATACGGTGAACGTAAGACTCGGAGTCCATCGGGATGTCGTAGTTAACAACCAGGCTGATACGTTCAACGTCCAGACCACGTGCTGCCACGTCGGTTGCAATCAGGATATCCAGACGACCGTCTTTCAGACGCTCCAGAGTCTGCTCACGCAGAGCCTGATTCATGTCGCCGTTCAGCGCTGCGCTGTTGTAGCCGCTACGCTCAAGCGCTTCAGCCACTTCCAGGGTCGCGTTTTTGGTACGAACGAAGATAATCGCCGCATCAAAATCTTCCGCTTCGAGGAAACGTACCAGCGCTTCGTTTTTGCGCATGCCGTATACAGACCAGTAGCTCTGGCTGATGTCCGGGCGAGTGGTGACGCTGGACTGAATACGCACTTCCTGCGGCTCTTTCATGAAGCGGCGGGTAATGCGACGAATCGCTTCTGGCATGGTTGCAGAGAACAGCGCGGTCTGATGACCGTCCGGGATCTGCGCCATGATAGTTTCTACGTCTTCGATGAAGCCCATACGCAGCATTTCATCTGCTTCATCCAGTACCAGGCCGCTCAGTTTAGAGAGGTCCAGAGTACCGCGCTTCAGGTGATCCAGCAGACGGCCCGGCGTACCGACAACAATCTGTGGGCCCTGGCGCAGGGCGCGTAACTGCACGTCATAACGCTGGCCACCGTACAGGGCAACCACGTTTACGCCGCGCATATGTTTAGAGAATTCCGTCATTGCTTCAGCAACCTGAACAGCCAGTTCACGGGTTGGAGCCAGGACGAGGATCTGCGGTGCACGCAGGTCCGGATCAATGTTGTTCAGCAGCGGCAGCGAGAACGCCGCAGTTTTACCGCTACCAGTCTGGGCCATGCCCAGCACGTCACGACCAGAGAGCAGATGTGGGATACATTCTGCCTGGATCGGAGATGGTTTTTCGTAACCCAGATCGTTAAGGGCTTCAAGGATAGGAGCCTTCAGGCCCAGATCTGCAAAAGTGGTTTCGAATTCAGCCATGTAGTACGAGTGCCTCAATGTCAATGGCGGCCAGTCTACTTAGCTCATCGTGAAAATGATCTGCAATTTTCATTGAAAAGTGTGAACCGGCTCAAATTAGATGTATTGACGAACAACAACGCCCTCACCAGTTAAGGTGATGGCAATCAAAAGATTACGGGCTGATGTTTATGTCGTCAGCTATTGCTGGTCCGATTCTGCCAGGTCGTCTTGCTCCTGGCCCAAGAGCGATAATTCCAACAATGCATAACGGTGCTCAACGAAGTTGTGTACGTTGTTAGCAACCGCTAATTTGAACAGTGCCGTAGCGCTGTCCTTATCCCCCAGACTTAGGTAGTACTTACCTAAATAGAAGTTGGTTTCACTGAGATGCTCAGCGAGCGAGGTGTTATCCGTTGCGTCCGCCTTGAGGCGTTCCATCAGCGTTGCTTCGCTAATGTTGCCCAGGTAGAACTCGACAATGTTCCATCCCCACTGTTCCTTGTCCGATTTATCGAAGCGCTGTTTCAGTGCCTCTTTTGCCTGCTTCTCATCGAGCTTCCGCTCAACGATGTAAAGCCACAGGCTACGGAAAGGATCATTAGGATCGTCTTGATAAAACGCCAGCAGATCATCTTGCGCTAACTTGTCACGACCGCCGTAATATAATGCGATACCGCGATTCAAGTGCGCGTAGTTGTAAGTTGGATCAAGCTCAAGTACAGAATCAAACGCTTCATAGGCAGCATCAAAATTGCCTGCCTGCGTTAAATAAATGCCTAAGTAATTGAATACTTCAGGCATATCAGGTCGGATTGCCAGCGCTTGTGAAAAATCATTTCGCGCCAATGCCCTCAGACCGAGACTATCATACAACACTCCGCGCTCATATAAAAGCTGTGCGCGTTCGTCATCGGTTAAAGCCCGACTGGCAAGAATTTGTTCCATGCGTGCCAGAATCACTTCCTGCTGCAAAGTCGGTTGCAATGGCACTGCGAGGACTTCGCTCTTACGCCAGGCAGAGTTGCTGCATCCTGCCAGCGTTAGAGCTGTCGCAACGAAACACCAGCGCAAAAAAGGCTTCATTTCCCACTCCCGAAGACAACTATTGGATGAACGTCCTGTCCCCCGGCGGCTTAACAAGGCGTCCTGCCTGATAATAGGCCCTCCGCAAAGCGGAGGGCAAATGGCAACTTACTCGCCTTGCTGTTCTGCTGCCTGTGCTTCTGGCGCAGCAGCTGGCTGAGACTGCTCGGTTGCTTCTTTAATGCTCAGACGGATACGGCCCTGGCGGTCAACTTCCAGAACTTTAACCGGTACTTCCTGGCCCATCTGCAGGTAATCGGTCACTTTCTCAACGCGCTTGTCAGCGATCTGAGAGATGTGAACCAGACCTTCTTTACCGCCACCGATGGCAACGAACGCGCCAAAGTCAACGATACGGGTCACTTTACCAGCGTAGATACGGCCCACTTCGATTTCTGCGGTGATTTCTTCGATACGACGGATAGCGAATTTCGCTTTCTCGCCATCGGTTGCAGCAATCTTCACTGTACCGTCATCTTCGATTTCGATGGTGGTGCCAGTTTCTTCGGTCAGAGCACGGATAACAGAACCGCCCTTACCGATAACATCTTTGATCTTGTCTGGATTGATCTTGATGGTGTGAATACGCGGAGCGAACTGAGAAATATCGCCACGCGGTGCGTTAATCGCCTGTTCCATCACGCCCAGGATGTGCAGACGCGCACCTTTAGCCTGGTTCAGAGCAACCTGCATGATCTCTTTGGTGATACCTTCAATTTTGATATCCATCTGCAGTGCAGAGATACCGTCGCGGGAACCCGCTACTTTGAAGTCCATATCGCCCAGGTGATCTTCGTCGCCCAGAATGTCAGACAGAACAACAAAGTTGTCGCCTTCTTTCACCAGACCCATTGCGATACCCGCAACAGCGGCTTTGATTGGCACGCCTGCATCCATCAGCGCCAGAGAGGCACCACACACGGAAGCCATAGAAGAAGAACCGTTAGATTCGGTGATTTCAGAAACCACACGAACGGTGTACGGGAATTTGTCTGCGTCTGGCATCACTGCCAGCACGCCGCGCTTCGCCAGACGACCGTGACCAATTTCACGACGCTTCGGCGAACCCACCATACCGGTTTCACCTACGGAGTACGGAGGGAAGTTATAGTGGAACAGGAAGCTGTCAGTACGCTCGCCCATCAGTTCGTCGATGATCTGTGCATCACGGGCAGTACCCAGAGTTGCCGTCACCAGCGCCTGAGTTTCACCACGGGTGAACAATGCAGAACCGTGAGTACGTGGCAGTACGCCAGTACGAACGTCCAGACCACGGATCATGTCTTTTTCGCGGCCATCGATACGCGGCTCACCAGCCAGAACGCGGCCACGAACAACGTTTTTCTCGATTGCGTGCAGGATTTCGCCAATTTCGTTAGCGTCCAGCGTTTCGTCTTCAGCAACCAGGGCAGCGGTAACGTCAGATTTGATCACGTCAACCTGAGCGTAACGCTCCTGTTTGTCAGTGATACGGTACGCATCGCTCAGACGAGATTCTGCCAGTGCAGCAACGCGTGCATTCAGTGCGTCGTTTGCCGCTTCTGGCTGCCAGTCCCAACGTGGTTTACCCGCTTCTTTCACCAGGTCGTTGATGTTCTGGATAACAACCTGCTGCTGATCGTGACCGAAGACCACGGCGCCCAGCATCTGGTCTTCGCTCAGCAGTTCAGCTTCGGATTCAACCATCAGGACAGCCGCTTCAGTACCTGCAACCACCAGGTCCAGCTTACTTTCTTTCAGCTCTTCCTGAGTTGGGTTCAGTACGTACTGGTCGTTGATGTAACCTACGCGCGCGGCACCGATTGGGCCATTGAATGGAATACCAGACAGTGACAGGGCAGCAGATGCACCGATCATCGCTACGATGTCCGGGTTAACCTGTGGGTTAACGGAAACAACGGTCGCGATAACCTGAACTTCGTTCACGAAACCTTCCGGGAACAGCGGGCGAACTGGACGGTCAATCAGACGCGCGATCAGGGTTTCGCCTTCGCTTGGACGGCCTTCACGACGGAAGAAACCACCTGGGATTTTACCGGCAGCGTAAGTACGCTCCTGGTAGTTAACGGTCAGCGGGAAGAAGTCCTGACCTGGTTTTGCTTTTTTCTGGCCCACTACGGTCACGAATACCGCGGTGTCATCCATGCTTACCATAACGGCAGCAGTAGCCTGACGTGCCATCATGCCGGTTTCCAGCGTGACGGTATGTTGACCATACTGGAATTTACGAACGATCGGATTCAGCAAAGTTCTGTCCTTTCTTAAATGTTTGACAGCACACCCACGGCGTGCTGTCGATTTAACCCGACCTTCTTCGCATCCTCGCGACTAATGACAACCGACACCCTCATGGGTGAAGCCTCTCATTAGCCGCGCGAACCTCTGCAATGAAGATCATTTATAGCAACAATACAATAGTTTCCAGTGAATTGCTGCCGTCTGGTTGAAAAAAGGGGCCATCAGGCCCCCTTTTCTGAAACTCGCAAGACTTAGCGACGCAGACCCAGACGCTCGATCAGCGCGGTGTAGCGTGCAACATCTTTACGTTTCAGGTAGTCGAGCAGTTTACGACGCTGAGAAACCATGCGCAGCAGACCACGACGGCTGTGGTGATCTTTTTTGTGCTCTGCAAAGTGACCCTGCAGGTGGTTAATCTGTGCAGTCAGCAGTGCAACCTGAACTTCGGTAGAACCGCTGTCGTTAGTACCACGACCAAACTCAGAAACGATTTTAGCTTTAGCTTCAACGCTTAGAGACATTTTAAAACTCCAAAGTATAAAGAATGTAAGGATGCCGATCTCTAATTCAGCAATCCAATGTACGCCCCGCAAATTGTTAAACAATTTACCAGACGTTAAGCGGCAATATTCTACTCGCCTCCCCAGCTTATCGCAAGGTGAGCCGTTATCGCCGTCACGCTTCTACCGGGTATTCGACGACCAGACGGCGCGGCGCAACGCGCCCTTCACCATCCATTTCGCCCATCCCAATAAACTTGCCTTCATCACCTTCAGTCACGCGTACCAGACCTTCCAGCGGCGCATCAGCCGTACGAACGGGGTTTCCGTTCTTAAAGTAAACGGACGATGTTAAAGGAAGATTAACAACAGGGAAGTCCGCTGCCGGACTGTCCATTGGCATCAGCAATGGATCCAGTAAATCTGCCGGAGCAATCCCCTGGGCTTCAGCCTGTTCAACCAACGCGCGAAGATGTTCAAGGGTCACCATCCGCTCTACTGGATACTTACTCACCGCAAGGCGGCGCAGGTAGATAACATGCGCGCCACAGCCCAGTTTTTCACCGAGATCGTCGATGATGGTACGAATATAGGTGCCTTTCGAACAGTGTACTTCCAGCTCCAGCTCATCCCCTTCGTGGCGAATAAACAGCAGTTCATACACAGTTATGGGACGGGCTTCACGCGGGACTTCAATGCCCTGGCGCGCATATTCGTAGAGTTTTTTTCCCTGATATTTCAGCGCCGAATACATCGACGGCACCTGCATCGTGTCCCCACGGAAGCTCTCCAGCGCAGCATCAAGCTGTTCCGCGCTGAATGTCACCGGACGCTCTTCTACCACCTGACCATCCGCGTCGGAAGTATCCGTACGCTGTCCTAGTCTGGCGATAACGCGGTAACGCTTATCGGAGTCGAGCAGGTACTGGGAAAACTTTGTCGCCTCCCCCAGGCAAACCGGCAGCATACCGGTTGCCAGAGGGTCCAGCGCACCCGTGTGGCCCGCACGGTTGGCGTTAAAAATACGCTTAACTTTTTGCAGCACGTCGTTGCTGGAAGCGCCCTGGGGTTTATCCAGCAGCAGCACACCATGCACGTCGCGACCACGACGACGAGGACGACTCATTAGTCCTCCTTGCTGTCGTCCGCTGGGTTAACACGACGTTCGTCGTCATGTTTCACCACGCTGGTTACCAGGTTAGACATACGCATACCTTCGACCAGCGAGTTGTCGTAGAAGAAGGTCAGCTCAGGCACGATACGCAGACGCATCGCTTTACCAAGCAGAGAGCGGATGAAACCAGAGGCTTCCTGAAGGGCTTTGATACCGTTTTTAACTGCGGCTTCATCCTGATCGTTCAGGAAAGTCACGAACACTTTGGCATACGCCAGGTCACGGGACATTTCTACGCCAGACACGGTGGTCATCATACCCACGCGAGGGTCTTTAATTTCACGTTGCAGAATGAGGGCGATCTCTTTCTGCATTTCCTGCGCTACGCGCTGAGGGCGACCAAATTCTTTCGCCATAATAAATTCTCCAGACAAAAAAGGGGCTAAAGCCCCTTTTTTAAATTATTGCCGGGTGGCGCGAGGCGATCCCGGCCTACAATCGGTCATTAAGCGATGGTACGCTGAATTTCGATGATCTCGAACACTTCGATCATATCGCCAACGCGAACGTCGTTGTAGTTCTTCACGCCGATACCACATTCCATACCGTTACGGACTTCGTTCACGTCATCTTTGAAGCGGCGCAGAGATTCCAGCTCGCCTTCATAGATAACCACGTTGTCGCGCAGGACACGGATTGGGTTGTGACGCTTGATGATACCTTCGGTAACCATACAGCCCGCGATCGCACCGAATTTCGGTGATTTGAACACGTCACGTACTTCAGCCAGACCGATGATCTGCTGTTTCAGCTCAGGAGACAGCATACCGCTCATCGCAGCTTTCACTTCGTCGATCAGGTTATAGATGACGGAGTAGTAACGCAGATCCAGGCTTTCCGCTTCGATCACGCGGCGAGCAGAAGCATCAGCACGCACGTTGAAGCCAACCAGGATGGCGTTGGACGCTGCAGCCAGGGTTGCGTCAGTTTCGGTGATACCACCTACACCAGAACCGATGATCTTCACTTTAACTTCGTCGGTGGACAGTTTCAGCAAGGAGTCGGAGATCGCTTCCACAGAACCCTGAACGTCGGCTTTCAGAACAACGTTCACTTCGTGAACTTCGCCCTCGGTCATGTTGGCAAACATGTTCTCGAGTTTAGATTTCTGCTGACGAGCCAGTTTAACTTCACGGAATTTGCCCTGACGATACAGTGCAACTTCACGCGCTTTCTTCTCGTCACGCACAACGGTCACTTCATCACCGGCAGCCGGAACACCGGACAGACCCAGGATTTCCACTGGAATGGACGGACCTGCTTCCAGGACCTCCTGACCCAGTTCGTTACGCATCGCACGAACACGACCGTATTCGAAACCACACAGGACGATATCGCCTTTATGCAGCGTACCTTCGCGAACCAGAACGGTAGCTACAGGGCCACGGCCTTTATCCAGGAAGGATTCGATAACAGCGCCGCTCGCCATACCGTTACGGATCGCTTTCAGTTCCAGAACTTCAGCCTGCAGCAGGATCGCGTCCAGCAGCTCGTCGATACCAGTACCTGCTTTCGCAGACACGTGTACGAACTGGCTTTCACCGCCCCACTCTTCTGGCATGATGCCGTACTGGGACAGTTCGTTTTTAACACGATCCGGATCCGCTTCTGGCTTATCGATCTTGTTCACTGCAACCACGACCGGCACACCCGCCGCTTTCGCGTGCTGGATAGCTTCGATAGTCTGTGGCATAACGCCATCGTCAGCAGCAACAACCAGAACAACGATATCTGTCGCCTGAGCACCACGAGCACGCATTGAGGTAAACGCGGCGTGGCCTGGGGTATCCAGGAAGGTGATCATACCGTTGTCAGTTTCTACGTGGTAAGCACCGATGTGCTGGGTAATACCACCCGCTTCACCGGAGGCCACTTTCGTAGAACGAATGTAGTCGAGCAGAGAGGTTTTACCGTGGTCAACGTGACCCATGATGGTCACCACTGGCGCACGCGGTTCAGCCGCTGCACCGGTGTCACGGTCGCTCATTACCGCTTCTTCCAGCTCGTTTTCACGACGCAGGATAACTTTGTGGCCCATCTCTTCGGCAACCAGCTGTGCGGTTTCCTGGTCGATAACCTGGTTGATGGTCGCCATTGCGCCCAGCTTCATCATCGCTTTGATGACCTGAGAGCCTTTAACTGCCATCTTGTTCGCCAGATCGCCAACGGTGATGGTTTCGCCAATCACAACGTCACGGTTAACGGCCTGAGCTGGCTTCTGGAAGCCCTGCTGCAGAGAAGAACCTTTACGCTGTTTGCCACCTTTACCACCACGTACCGCTGCACGCGCTTCTTCACGGTCAGCTTTAGACTCGGCGTGTTTATTGCCTTTTTTCGCCGGACGCGCTGCTTTCGCATTGCGACCACGACCACGACCGCCTTCAACTTCACGGTCGTTATCATCTTCAGCCTGACGTGCGTGCTGAGAAGTGGTCACGTGATAGTCGCTGGTATCTTCAGACTGCTCAGCGGTATCAACACCGTTCTTCTCGTTTTCTTCTGCCATACGACGTGCTTCTTCAGCCACACGACGTGCTTCTTCTTCCAGCTTACGACGGGCTTCTTCTTCCGCTTTACGCTTCAGCTCGGCAGCTTCATTTTCACGGCGGGCTTTTTCAGCCTGGGCGGTTTTGGTCATTTCGTCTGTCTGTTGATTGCTCACTTTGTCTTTTTCCGCAGCGTCACGCTTCACTTTATCACTTGCGTCGCGTTTCGCTTTTTCTGCGGCCTCACGTTCAGCTTTTAATTCTGCTTCACGTTTAGCGGTTGCTTCCGCCTCACGCTGAGCTTGTTCTTCCGCTTCACGCTGTGCCTGCTCTTCCGCGGCAAGGCGTTCTGCCTCTTGCGGATCACGTTTTACAAAGGTGCGCGTCTTGCGGACTTCAATTTGTACCGATTTGCTTTTGCCGCCGGTACCTGGGATGTTTAACGTGCTACGCGTTTTGCGTTGCAGCGTTAACTTGTCAGGCGTCGAACCGTGTTCACGGTTCAGATGCGTTAACAAGGTTTGTTTTTCTTGCGCGGTCACCGAGTCATCAGCGGACTTCGGGATCCCTGCATCAGCAAATTGCTGTACCAGGCGGTCCACGGAGGTCTGAATCTCAGCAGCCAGCGATTTTACAGTTACATCAGTCATGCTGTTCCTTCCTGCTACAGTTTATTACGCTTCGTCGCCGAACCAGCAAATATTACGTGCGGCCATGATGAGCTCGCCGGCTTTCTCGTCGGTTAAACCTTCGATATCAGCCAGGTCATCAACGCCTTGCTCAGCGAGATCTTCCAGCGTACAAACACCACGGGCAGCCAGCTTGAACGCAATCGCACGATCAAGACCTTCCAGATTCAGCAGGTCATCAGCCGGCTTCTTATCGCCAAGGCTTTCTTCCTGAGCCAGTGCCAGGGTGGTCAGTGCGTTTTTAGCGCGTTCACGCAGGGCTTCAACGGTTGGCTCATCCAGACCGTCAATTTCCAGCAGCTCTTTCATTGGCACATAGGCCAGTTCTTCCAGCGTAGAGAAACCTTCTTCAACCAGAACAGTGGCGAAATCTTCGTCAATATCCAGGTACTTCGTGAAGGTATCGATCGCCGCGTGGGCTTCAGCCTGATGCTTAGCCTGCAGGTCATCAACGGTCATGACGTTGAGTTCCCAGCCGCTCAGCTGTGACGCCAGGCGAACGTTCTGACCATTACGGCCGATTGCCTGAGCCAGGTTGCCCGCTTCAACAGCGATATCCATGGTGTGTTTATCTTCGTCAACAACGATAGACGCCACATCAGCTGGAGCCATTGCGTTGATCACGAACTGCGCCGGGTTATCGTCCCACAGAACGATATCAATACGCTCGCCGCCAAGCTCAGTAGAGACAGCCTGAACACGCGCACCACGCATACCGACGCAAGCACCGACTGGGTCGATACGCTTGTCGTTGGTTTTCACCGCAATTTTCGCACGAGAGCCCGGATCGCGAGCCGCTGCTTTAATCTCGATAACTTCTTCGCCGATTTCCGGTACTTCGATACGGAACAGTTCAACCAGCATTTCTGGTTTAGAACGGGTCACGAACAGCTGTGCACCACGCGCTTCAGGACGCACGGCATACAGAACACCGCGAATACGGTCACCTGGACGGAAGTTTTCACGCGGCAGCATATCTTCACGCAGAATTACCGCTTCAGCGTTACCCGGCATCCCTTCGGATTTGATTTCCAGAGAGATGTTGTCGCGGTTCACTTTCTTCACCACGCCAGTAATGATTTCGCCTTCCTGATCGCGGAACTGGTCAACAACCAGCGCGCGCTCGGCTTCACGCACTTTCTGCACGATAACCTGTTTCGCGGTTTGGGTCGTGATACGGTCGAAAGTCACAGATTCAATCTGATCTTCAACGTATTCACCCACGTTCAGACTTTCGTCTTCAAAACGTGCCGCTTCCAGGGTGATCTCTTTGGTCGGCTGGGTCACTTCTTCAACGATTACCCAACGACGGAATGTATCGAAGTCACCGCTTTTACGATCGATTTCTACGCGAACATCGATCTCTTGCTCGTATTTTTTCTTGGTTGCTGTAGCCAGTGCACTTTCCAGCGCTTCGAAAATCTTCTCACGCGGCAGTGATTTCTCATTGGAGACGGCTTCAACAACAGCCAAAATTTCTTTGTTCATCGCGGGCTTTTCACCTCAATCCAGACTGTTAAAAGTGGGGAACCAGGTTCGCCTTCTGGATATTACTCAGCGCGAACACTTCATCTTTGCCTTCGACTGTTACCGTGATCATTTCACCATCAACGGCTTTGATAATTCCCTGCCATTTACGGCGGTTCTGTACGGCCATACGCAGAACGAGAGCCACTTCTTCACCGGTAAAACGCACATAGTGTTCGGCCGTGAACATCGGGCGATCGAGGCCAGGTGAGGAAACTTCCAGGTTGTACGCAACGGTAATCGGGTCTTCAACATCAAGAACCGCACTCACCTGGTGGCTAACATCAGCACAATCATCAACATTGATGCCATCTTCACTATCAATATAGATGCGCAGCGTCGATGTACGGCCGCGAACGAATTCGATGCCGACCAGTTCGTAGCCCAGTGCTTCGACCGGTGCAGTAATCATCTCTGTTAATTTTTGCTCTAATGTGGACAAGCCCACCCCCAAGACATAAAAAAAGGGCGTAAAGCCCAGTTATTCTGTAGTCAGATAACAAAAAACCCCGATAAATCGGGGCTTTAGATAACTGAACCCTATAGCCACAACTGTGGCCTGGAGCACTCTCCGAAAGAATTTTTTCAAATCCAGCTACGAAGGCTCTAAGTCTTCACAGTATATTTGAAAAAGAACTTTATGGGAAAGTGGTTGCGGGGGCCGGATTTGAACCGACGACCTTCGGGTTATGAGCCCGACGAGCTACCAGGCTGCTCCACCCCGCGCCTGAAACGTGGCAAATTCTACGCGTTTTGGACAGAATTTGCAAATAATGCTGGGATTTGGTACCGAAGACGGGACGTAAAATCGGCGTTCAGTATATTGATAGTTGACCCCACCTGTCAAGGCGACTTCAGTCAGAGCAATCAGACCAAAATTTTTACAAAAAACGCAGGAGTCTCTTTCGGTCATCGACAAAAGATGATTAAATGAATACTCACTTATCTTGCATAAAAATGCACAGATAGCGAAAGCGGTCTCTAATCAGTCAATCAAGCAGGGTTTTATTATATGACGACGATTCTCAAGCATCTTCCGGTAGGACAACGTATTGGCATCGCTTTCTCAGGCGGCCTGGATACCAGCGCTGCACTGCTGTGGATGCGTCAGAAGGGAGCGGTTCCGTATGCATATACTGCGAACCTCGGTCAGCCAGATGAGGAAGATTATGATGCGATCCCTCGTCGTGCCATGGAATATGGCGCAGAGAACGCACGTCTGATTGACTGCCGTAAGCAACTGGTCGCTGAAGGTATCGCGGCTATTCAGTGCGGTGCGTTCCATAATACCACCGGCGGCCTGACCTATTTCAACACCACTCCACTGGGCCGCGCTGTGACCGGAACGATGCTGGTTGCGGCCATGAAAGAAGATGGTGTGAACATCTGGGGTGACGGTAGCACCTATAAAGGCAACGATATCGAACGTTTCTATCGTTATGGTCTGCTGACGAACGCTGAACTGCAGATCTACAAGCCGTGGCTGGATACTGACTTCATCGACGAGCTGGGTGGCCGTCATGAGATGTCCGAATTCATGATCGCATGTGGTTTTGACTACAAGATGTCAGTCGAGAAAGCCTATTCCACCGACTCAAACATGCTGGGTGCGACGCACGAAGCGAAAGACCTGGAGTTCCTGAATTCCAGCGTGAAGATCGTTAACCCAATCATGGGTGTGAAGTTCTGGGACGAAAACGTCAAAATCCAGGCGGAAGAAGTGACCGTGCGTTTCGAACGTGGTCATCCGGTTGCGCTGAACGGCAAAACCTTCTCTGACGATGTTGAGCTGATGCTGGAAGCAAACCGTATCGGTGGTCGTCACGGTCTGGGCATGAGCGATCAGATTGAAAACCGTATCATTGAAGCGAAAAGCCGTGGCATCTATGAAGCTCCGGGGATGGCGCTGCTGCATATCGCATACGAGCGTCTGCTGACCGGTATTCACAACGAAGATACCATTGAGCAGTATCACTCTCATGGCCGTCAACTGGGTAAACTGCTGTATCAGGGCCGCTGGTTCGATCCGCAGGCACTGATGCTGCGTGATTCCCTGCAACGTTGGGTTGCAAGTGCAATCACTGGTGAAGTTACGCTGGAACTGCGTCGCGGTAACGACTACTCCATCCTGAACACCGTGTCTGACAACCTGACTTACAAAGCAGAACGTCTGACCATGGAGAAAGGGGAATCTGTGTTCTCTCCGGACGATCGTATTGGCCAGTTAACCATGCGTAACCTGGACATCACCGATACCCGTGCGAAGCTGTTTAACTATGTTGAGAATGGCCTGCTCTCTGCCAGTTCCGGTAATGGTCTGCCACAGGTTGAAAACCTGGAGCACAGCGATAAGAAGTAATCGCTGACAAGAAATGCAAAAGGCGTCCGATGGACGCCTTTTTTATGTCTGTTAATCCACAGACGAAAAAAAAGACGTCTTTCGACGTCTTTTTTCTGGAATATTGGTACCGAGGATGGGACTCGAACCCACAAGCCCGTTAGGGCACTACCACCTCAAGGTAGCGTGTCTACCAATTCCACCACCTCGGTACAGAATACTTAGTGCGGGATATCGCTGGTCGGCTTAGCCGGAGCAGCTGGTTGAGTTTGCTCAGTTTTTGCTGGCGCGCTCAGATTTTCCCACTCGCTTCCTTTGCTGGTCTTGTTGCTGTTGATATTGCCAAGTACCAGACTGATGATGAAGAACAGCGTAGCCAGAATCGCCGTTGTGCGGGTCATGAAGTTCGCAGAACCACTTGAACCGAACAGCGTACCGGAAGCGCCTGCTCCGAAGGAGGCTCCCATATCAGCGCCTTTACCTTGCTGCAGCATAATCAGCGCTACGAGAGCGATGGCTACAATAAGGAAAACAACTAAAAGAGCTTCGTACATAATCAACCTGTTCCTTGCGGATTTGCCGCATACCAATGCTTCGACCAATTAGCAGGATTTTTGTTTCCCACTGAAGCGGGTGTGAATACTAACCAAAGCGAATGACCTTCGCAAGGGCATTTTTGACGCATTGTATCAACTGCGGAAAAAAACAGCAAAAAGCCATTAATTGCTCAAAACAAAGGCGACAAAAGCCGCCTTTTTAAACATTTAGCGTGCAAGATTATGCAGCTTTTACGGCATCCGCGATACGGTGCGCAAATTCATTAACCTGCGCTTCGTCTTCACCTTCCACCATGACGCGAATCAGTGGTTCAGTACCAGACTTACGCAACAGTACGCGTCCACGGTTGCCCAGGGCAGCTTCAACATCAGCCATCACCGCTTTCACGTTATCATTTTCCAACGGATCGCCTTTACCGGCGGTAAACCGCACGTTCACCAGGATCTGTGGGAACATTTTCATACCGCTGCAGAGATCGTGCAGGCTCATATGGTTGCGCGCCATGGCAGCAACCACCTGCAGTGCGGCGACAATACCGTCACCGGTGGTGGTTTTGTCGAGCAGAATCACGTGACCGGAGTTCTCTGCGCCAATTCGCCAGCCCTTCTCCTGCAGTTTTTCCAGCACATAGCGGTCGCCAACTTTCGCACGAACAAACGGAATACCAAGCTGTTTAAGTGCCAGTTCCAGGCCCATGTTACTCATTAAGGTACCGACTGCGCCGCCGCGCAACTGACCCTGACGCAAACCTTCACGCGCGATGATATACAGGATCTGGTCACCATCGACCTTATTGCCTTCGTGGTCGACCATGATCACGCGGTCACCGTCGCCGTCCAGCGCAATACCCAGATCGGCTTTTTCCGCCAGCACACGCGCCTGCAGGGCACGAACGTCTGTCGCTCCGACCTGCTCGTTAATGTTCAGACCATCCGGCTCACACCCAATGGTAATCACTTTTGCGCCCAATTCACGAAAGACATTCGGGGCAATGTGGTAGGTCGCACCGTTTGCGCAGTCCACCACAATTTTGAGATGTGCCAGACTCAGCTCGTTCGGGAATGTCCCTTTGCAGAATTCGATATAACGACCCGCCGCATCGACGATACGGTTAGCTTTACCCAGTTCTGCGGAATCGACACAGGTGATCTCTTTTTCCATTTCGGCTTCGATGGCCTCTTCCACTTCATCCGGCAACTTGGTGCCATCAATGGAGAAGAACTTGATACCGTTGTCATAGAACGGGTTGTGTGACGCCGAAATAACAATCCCCGCTTCTGCACGGAAAGTACGCGTCAGGTACGCGACTGCAGGTGTTGGCATTGGGCCAGTAAAGGAAGCGGATAGCCCGGCAGCCGCAAGACCAGCTTCCAGCGCGGATTCCAGCATATAGCCCGAAATACGGGTGTCTTTACCGATAATGATCTTACGGGAGCCATGACGCGCCAGTACCTTGCCAGCAGCCCAGCCAAGCTTCAGGACAAAATCAGGAGTGATTGGAGCATCGCCTACACGCCCACGGATACCATCGGTACCAAAATATTTACGATTACTCATAGCGTTTGTTTTCCTTCGCTGCCAGTGTGGCTTCCACCACACGCATGGCTTCTACTGTTTCTTTGACGTCATGGACACGGATAATGTGCGCACCTTGCATCGCCGCAATCACCGCGCAGGCCAGACTACCACTCAGGCGTTCCCCTGGCCCCACATTCAGTAACTGACCAATCATCGACTTTCTCGACATCCCCACCAGCAGCGGCAGGTTAAAGTGATGAAATTCCGATAAGCGCGCAAGCAATGCATAATTGTGGGAGAGATTTTTACCGAAACCGAACCCCGGGTCGAGCAGCAATTTCTCTTTTGCGATACCTGCACGTTCGCAGCGAGCAATATGCTCAATAAAGAAGCGATTCACATCGGCATACACATCATCATACTTTGGCGCTTCCTGCATGGTTCTCGGTTGCCCTTGCATATGCATCAGGCAAACCGGCAAGCCGGTTTCCGCAGCGGCTTCAAGTGCGCCAGGTTCGGTAAGCGAACGGATATCATTGATAATGTGAGCACCTACTCTCGCCACTTCACGAATCACTTCTGGCTTGGATGTATCAACAGAGATCCAGACCTCAAATCGCTGTGCTATCGCTTCCACCACCGGTACTACGCGCGCCAGCTCTTCTTCCACAGAAACGTCCGCCGCACCAGGACGCGTCGATTCGCCGCCAACGTCAATGATCGTTGCACCTGCATTGATCATTAAATTTGCGTGCTTAACCGCCTCGATGAGCGTGTTATGCGTACCACCGTCGGAGAAGGAATCAGGGGTAACATTCAGGATCCCCATCACATGGGGATGTGAGAGGTCGAGATGCGAGTCCTGAGCGAATAGTTTCATGGCAAAATCCCTGGTATTTTCAAGGTTAAACAGAAAAGAAAAACCCCGGAGCAAGCTCCAGGGTTTGAGGTACAGACAAACGCTTCAACAGCAGTGACTTACTTATCGCCCAACTGTTCTGACATGGTGTTGCCCGGGTTTGGCGTACGCGGTTCATCAACCGGACGCGGCGCACGCGGGGTGCCATTGTTGTCAGAATTGTTGGAAGCACCTGGGTCTTCCCAGCCTGCTGGCGGACGCACTTCGCGGCGGGCCATCAGGTCGTCAATCTGCGGAGCATCAATGGTCTCATATTTCATGAGCGCATCTTTCATCGAATGCAGAATGTCCATATTGTCGTTCAGGATCTGACGTGCGCGACCGTAGTTACGTTCAATCAGCGCTTTCACTTCCTGGTCGATGATACGTGCAGTCTCATCGGACATATGTTTCGCTTTTGCCACAGAACGACCCAGGAATACTTCACCCTCTTCCTCTGCATACAGCAGTGGACCGAGTTTGTCAGAGAAGCCCCACTGAGTCACCATGTTACGCGCCAGGTTTGTCGCGACTTTAATGTCGTTAGACGCACCGGTAGAAACATGTTCCGCACCGTAGATAATCTCTTCCGCCAGACGACCGCCGTACAGGGTAGAAATCTGACTTTCCAGTTTCTGACGGCTGGCACTGATCGCGTCACCTTCAGGCAGGAAGAAGGTCACACCCAGCGCTCGACCGCGCGGAATAATCGTTACTTTATGCACCGGATCGTGTTCCGGTACCAGGCGGCCGATAATCGCGTGACCCGCTTCGTGGTACGCCGTGGACTCTTTCTGCGCTTCGGTCATCACCATGGAGCGACGTTCCGCACCCATCATGATTTTGTCTTTCGCTTTCTCGAACTCCACCATCGACACAACACGCTTGTTACCGCGAGCGGCAAACAGTGCTGCTTCGTTGACCAGGTTAGCCAGGTCCGCACCGGAGAAGCCCGGGGTACCGCGCGCAATAATTGCCGCGTCGATATCTGGCGCCAGCGGTACGCGACGCATATGGACTTTCAGAATCTGTTCACGACCGCGAACATCTGGCAGACCCACCACAACCTGACGGTCGAAACGGCCTGGACGCAGCAGCGCAGGGTCAAGTACGTCAGGACGGTTAGTCGCCGCGATAACGATGATACCTTCGTTACCTTCGAAACCGTCCATCTCAACCAGCATCTGGTTCAGCGTTTGTTCACGTTCATCGTGACCGCCACCCAGACCCGCGCCACGCTGGCGGCCAACGGCGTCGATTTCATCGATGAAGATAATGCACGGTGCCGCCTTCTTAGCCTGCTCAAACATGTCACGCACACGAGATGCACCGACACCCACGAACATTTCTACGAAGTCAGAACCCGAAATGGTAAAGAACGGCACCTTCGCTTCACCCGCGATAGCTTTCGCCAGCAGGGTTTTACCGGTACCCGGAGGGCCAACCATCAGGACGCCTTTCGGGATCTTACCGCCCAGTTTCTGGAAACGGCTCGGCTCGCGCAGGTATTCAACCAGTTCACCGACCTCTTCTTTCGCTTCGTCGCACCCGGCAACATCAGCGAACGTGGTCTTGATCTGGTCTTCCGTCAGCATACGCGCCTTGCTCTTACCGAACGACATGGCACCTTTGCCACCGCCGCCCTGCATCTGACGCATAAAGAAGATCCAAACGCCGATAAGAAGCAGCATCGGGAACCAGGAAATGAAGATAGAAGCCAGCAGGCTTGGTTCTTCTGGCGGCTCACCTACCACCTTGACGTTTTTAGTCAGAAGGTTATCAAGCAGCTTAGGATCGTTCACCGGGATGTAAGTCGTGTAACGGTTACTATCTTTCTTGGTAACGTTGATCTCACGTCCGTTGATACGCGCTTCGCGAACCTGGTCCTGATTGACCTCCTGCAGGAAGGTAGAATAATCCACCTTGCGGCCATTCGACTCGCTGGGCCCAAAGCTCTGGAATACTGACATCAGCACAACGGCAATGACCAGCCAGAGAATTAGGTTTTTCGCCATGTCACTCAAGGGATTAACCTCACATTACAACTGTGTTAAAAACAGCGTCAGGATACTCTATATCCAGTTTCATTCAAACTTTCGCCTGAAATCCACCGGTTATCATTTTCGCCCGGTCGCTACAATATACACTTCACGGGAACGCGCCCGGGAAGAGTCCGGTTTACGAACTTTGACCTTCGCAAACAGGGAGCGAATTTCCTTAAGATACTCCTCGAAACCTTCGCCCTGAAACACCTTCACAACAAAACTACCACCAGGCGCTAGTACATCACGACACATTTCTAACGCTAGCTCCACCAGATACATGGCGCGGGGGATATCCACCGCCGGTGTTCCACACATATTTGGTGCCATATCCGACATGACAACCTGGACCTTACTATCACCAACACGATCAAGTAACGCTTTCAGCACTAATTCATCACGAAAATCGCCCTGAAGGAAGTCGACACCGACGATGGGATCCATTGGTAAAAGATCGCACGCGATGATTCGGCCGGTTCCGCCGATCTGCGTTACCGCATACTGGGACCATCCGCCAGGTGCCGCACCGAGGTCAACAACCGTCATCCCCGGCTTAAAAAGTTTGTCACTTTGCTGTATTTCATCAAGTTTAAACCAGGCGCGGGATCGCAACCCCTTTTTCTGCGCCTGTTGAACATATTTATCGCTAAAGTGTTCCTGAAGCCAGCGGCTGGAGCTGGCAGAACGCTTTTTACCTGTCATTTAACATTTCCGTCCTGGTTCATCGTTGCTTGCCTGTGACGTAAATTTCTACGCAGCTATTTGGCGATATAAGGGAGATGGCGGTAGAATGAACCGTTTTCAATCCCAACGTAAGCAAAAATATACGATGAATCTGAGTACTAAACAAAAACAGCACCTTAAAGGTCTGGCACATCCGCTCAAGCCTGTAGTCATGCTTGGCAACAATGGTTTGACCGAAGGGGTGCTTGCCGAGATTGAACAAGCGCTGGAACACCACGAGCTGATCAAGGTGAAAATCGCCTCTGAAGACAGAGACACTAAAAACCTGATCGTGGAAGCCATCGTGCGCGAAACCGGCGCCTGTAATGTACAGGTCATCGGTAAAACGCTGGTGCTCTACCGCCCATCTAAAGAGCGTAAAATCTCGCTGCCACGCTAAGGATATCCTGAATCGAACACATTTACTGTGTAAAACGAGGGATTTCTGTCAGCAAGTGAGCAAAATGCCACGCTCCTTGAGTTGATAAAAGGCCGCTACGCGGCCTTTTTCTTTTCTTTACAATGTATCAACATCTTAGCAGAGAGGCGAATTACAGGTACTCGACCTTGATAATTTCGTACTCCACTTCACCACCTGGGGTGCGGATAGTCACAACATCATCCTGCTCTTTGCCAATCAGGCCGCGAGCAATTGGCGAGTTCACCGAAATCAGGTTCTGTTTAAAATCGGCTTCATCATCGCCCACGATGCGGTAAGTCTGCTCTTCGTCGCTGTCCAGGTTCAGCACAGTAACGCTTGAGCCGAAGATCACGCGGCCATTATTTGGCATTTTTGTGATGTCGATAACCTGCGCATTAGACAGCTTGGCTTCGATATCTTTAATACGCCCTTCGCAAAAGCCCTGCTGTTCACGCGCCGCATGATATTCAGCATTCTCCTTCAGGTCGCCATGCTCACGCGCTTCCGCGATAGCGGCGATAATTTCAGGGCGGCGAACGGATTTCAGGAAATCCAGCTCTTCGCGCAGTTTTTCGGCACCACGTAAGGTCATCGGAATAGCTTGCATTTGTTATACCTCTTAAACATTCCTGTTGGGAGCAGTGTTCCCTGCCCCAGCCGCATTAGCAGGCCAGAAGCAAAAAGAAAACCGACCCGGGGTCAGGCCCCAGGTCAGCAGCAATTTTCAATTTGATACGCATTTTACCCCGAAGTTCACTATGGGTCATCGTTTACTTTGCAGTGCTATGCACCGTAGTATGACGGTTTGTTTTCGGGTTGTTAGCGCGAGATTATGCGATTTTCCAGTTTTATCATCGGATTGACTACCAGTATAACGTTCAGCGTTCAGGCTGCGAATGTTGATGAGTATATTAATCAACTGCCCGCAGGTGCCAACCTTGCATTGATGGTGCAGAAGGTCGGAGCGCCGACGCCAGAAATTGACTACCACAGTCAACAAATGGCGCTGCCCGCCAGTACCCAGAAGGTGATCACTGCGCTCGCCGCCCTGCTTCAGCTCGGGCCTGATTTTCGTTTTACCACCACCCTTGAGACCAAAGGCAACGTCGTGGGCGGTGAACTGAAAGGCGATCTTATCGCCCGTTTCGGGGGTGACCCGACATTTAAACGCCAGGATATCCGCAATATGGTTGCGGTGCTGAAAAAATCGGGTGTGCAGAAGATTGATGGCAATGTGCTGATCGACACCTCCATTTTTGCCAGCCACGATAAGGCTCCAGGTTGGCCGTGGAACGACATGACGCAGTGCTTTAGCGCCCCGCCCGCCGCCGCGATTGTTGACCGTAACTGTTTCTCTGTTTCGCTTTACAGCGCACCAAAGCCAGATGATTTAGCGTTTATCCGCGTGGCGTCCTACTACCCGGTCACCATGTTTAGTCAGGTACGCACGCTGGCCAAGGGCTCACCGGATGCGCAGTATTGCGAACTGGACGTGGTACCAGGCGATCTTAACCGCTTCACGCTGACGGGCTGCCTCACGCAGCGCGCCGATCCGCTGCCGCTGGCCTTTGCGATACAGGATGGGGCAAGCTATGCGGGTGCCATTCTGAAAGATGAGCTGAAACAAGCGGGAATAACATACTCCGGCACGCTGCTTCGTCAGACGCAGGTCAATCAACCCGGCACGGTCATCGCCAGCAAACAGTCGCCACCGCTGCACGATTTGCTGCGAATTATGCTGAAAAAGTCTGACAACATGATTGCCGACACCGTGTTCCGCATGATTGGTCACGCGCGCTTTGGCGTGCCAGGTACCTGGCGCGCGGGTTCAGATGCTGTTCGTCAGATCCTGCGACAACAGGCAGGGATCGACCTGGGTAATACCATCGCCGTCGATGGCTCCGGGTTATCACGCCATAATTTGATCTCCCCGGCCAGCATGATGCAAGTGCTTCAGTACATTGCACAACATGACACTGAGCTAAACTTTATTTCTATGCTGCCACTTGCCGGGCAGGATGGCACGCTGCAGTACCGCGCCGGGCTTCACGCAGCCGGTGTGGATGGTAAAGTATCCGCTAAGACAGGTTCATTGCAGGGGGTTTACAACCTTGCAGGCTTCATCACCACCGCCAGCGGACAACGCATGGCATTCGTGCAGTATCTTTCCGGCTATGCCGTCGAACCAACCGACCAGCGCAATCGTCGTATTCCGCTTGTTCGATTCGAAAGCAGGCTTTATAAGGACATCTACCAGAATAACTAGCGATGAAACTACTTATAGTTGAAGACGATCTGTTATTACAGGAAGGGCTGGCGCTGGGGCTGGCCAATGAAGGGTATGCCCTCGACTGTGCTGGCACAGCGGCAGAGGCGGATGCTCTGATCCAGAGCGGCGAATACAGTCTGGTGATCCTCGATTTGGGCTTACCTGATAAAGACGGTGCCACGCTGCTCAGTCAGTGGCGACGCCGCGGGATCGCTAATCCAGTGTTGATCCTGACAGCACGCGATGCCATTGAAGATCGTATCACTGGCCTCGATGCTGGCGCAGATGATTACCTGGTGAAGCCTTTTGCACTGGCAGAGCTTCAGGCCCGCGTCCGGGCGTTAATACGCCGTTATCAGGGTCATAGCGATAACTTACTGACTGATGGCGATATTACGCTGAATCTGCAAACCCAGCAGGTACTACGTCAGTCCCAGCCGATTGAGGTGACACCAAAAGAGTTTGCTTTGCTGACGCGCCTGATTATGCGCAGCGGGCAAACGGTACACAGAGAAACCCTGCAACAGGATATCTACTCCTGGCAGGACGATCCGGGGTCCAATACCCTTGAAGTCCACATTCACAACCTGCGTCGTAAGCTTGGCAAGGACCGGATCAAAACCGTCCGTGGCGTTGGCTACCGCCTGGAGAGTCAGAAATGAACAGCATGCGTCGGCGATTGATGGTGCTGCTGGCGGTCATTCTGTTATTTTTCCAACTGATAAGCGTGATCTGGCTGTGGCATGAAAGCCGTGAACAGATTGGTTTTCTGGTCAGTGAGACGTTGTCGGCAAAAGCGCGGAATAATCACGTTGAAAAAGAGATCCGTGAAGCGATTGCCTCTCTGCTGGTCCCTTCTCTGGTGATGGTTGGCTTTACGCTGCTTTTCTCTTTCTGGGCAGTGACCTGGATAACCCAACCCCTGAATAAACTGCGTGCCAGCCTGGCTAACCGTTCGGCAGATAACTTAACGCCGCTTCCAATGTATTCCGACATGGAAGAAATTGGTGCCGTCACCACCTCGCTGAATCAGTTGCTCGCCCGGCTGGATAATACCATCCAACAGGAGCGTCTTTTCACCGCAGATGCCGCACACGAACTGCGGACGCCCCTTGCCGGTATCAGACTCCATCTGGAACTCATGGCGCAATCTGGTTCTCCTCAGGCCGCGACGTTAATTAGCCGTATTGACCAACTCATGCACACCGTTGAGCAACTGCTGATGCTGGCCCGAGCCGGGCAAGCAATGGCCAGCGGCCATTACGAAACGGTGAACTGGACAGACAATATCATCACCCCACTCAGCCTTGAGCATGAAGCCAAAGAACATACCGTGATATGGCCTGCTAAAAGTGCGCTCACGGTTCAGGGAGACGCCGTGCTTCTGCGTCTGATGCTGCGTAACCTGCTGGAGAATGCCGGTCGTTACAGCCCGTCAGGAACAACCATTAAAGTGTCATTAAACGAGGTCGAGGGGGGTACCCAGGTCAGCGTTATCGACCAGGGACCGGGTATTGCTGAAGCGCACCGACAATCAATCACTGAACCGTTCCGCCGTCTTGATCAGCGTTTCGGTGGTAGCGGTCTGGGGCTGAGTATTGTTCAGCGCATCGTGCAACTCCACCGTGGCAAGCTGACGCTTGATAACGGTGCTGAGGGCGGTTTAATCGCCAGCTGTTGGTTGCCCTCAACGCTGGAATAAAAAAAGCCCCTCGAACGAGGGGCTTTGAACTGATATTAGTGTTTGTAGATGAACTCGACGCCTTCTTCGTCGTCTTCATCCCAGTCATCATCCCAGTCTTCTTCCTCTTCCGCTTCCAGCTCTTCGAGCTGTTGACGGTGGTAGTCATCCCACATGAATTCGACTTTTTCAGGCTGTTTCGCTTCTTCGGCCTGAACAATTGGGTTCTCGATGATAAAGGTCATCACATCCCAGCAGAGGTCTTTCACGCCAACCTGGCTTGCTGCAGAGATCAGGTAGTATTTCTCTTCCCAACCCATCGCTTCAGCAATCGCTTTAGCTTTCGCTTCCGCTTCGGCTTTGTCCATCAGGTCAATTTTGTTGAAGACCAACCAGCGTGGTTTATTCGCCAGTTTTTCGCTGTATTTTTCCAGCTCGCCGATGATGATTCGGGCGTTTTCAACCGGATCGGAACCGTCGATAGGATCGATATCAATGAGGTGCAGCAATACGCGGCAGCGCTCAAGGTGTTTCAGGAAGCGGATACCCAGACCGGCACCTTCAGCAGCACCTTCAATCAGGCCCGGAATATCGGCAACCACAAAGCTCTTCTCGTTATCCATGCGGACAACGCCCAGGCTTGGTACCAGTGTGGTAAACGGATAGTCCGCCACTTTAGGTTTCGCGGCAGACACGGCGCGAATAAACGTCGATTTACCGGCATTTGGCATACCCAGCATGCCCACGTCTGCCAGAAGCATCAGCTCCAGTTGCAGATCGCGCTTATCGCCAGGCGTCCCCATCGTTTTCTGACGTGGAGTACGGTTAACAGAAGATTTAAAACGGCTGTTACCCAGACCGTGCCAGCCACCTTTTGCGACCATCAGACGCTGACCGTGTTTGGTCATGTCACCCATGGTCTCACCGGTACCCTGGTCGATAACACGCGTACCGACAGGAACCTTAATAGTGACATCTTTACCGCGTTTACCGGTACAGTCACGGCTCTGGCCATTCTGGCCACGTTCAGCGCGGAATGATTTTTCGAAACGGTAGTCGATCAGCGTGTTGAGGTTCTCATCCGCCTCCAGCCAAACGTCACCACCATCCCCGCCGTCACCGCCATCAGGGCCACCACGTGGGATATATTTTTCACGGCGGAAGCTCACGCAACCGTTGCCGCCATCACCAGCCACGACCAGGATCGTCGCTTCATCAACAAACTTCATTTTACTCTCCGTAACTCATTCGCCTGAGCGGGGGACTACTACAACCGCTTCATTTTTGCGCCAACGTCCCCAAAGACGATGACCAATGGCGGAATACATCGCGCCCGCAACCACGACAAACGCACCGAGATAACCCAACAAGTTGAGCATCGGTCTGACGAAGACATCGGGCCAGGCCATTGATAACAAATCTGAAAATAACAGCGTAAACAGCGGAGTCAGCGTGATTAACGCGCTCACCTGTGCTGCCTGCCAGCGCGCCATCGCTTCGGCCAGCGCGCCATAACCGACCAGCGTATTCAGTCCACAAAAAATGAGACACGCCAGTTGCCAGTCGCTAAGCTGGGCAATCACACCCGGCTTTGCTAATGGCAGCAATGCTATTGTACACAAAGTGTACAGCAAAAAGAGGATCTGCTGTGAGGCCAGACGTCGCAATAACACCTTTTGCGCGACGCCATAACTCACCCAGACCGCTGCTGCTCCTACGCCGAAGATCACACCCCAGGTGTAATCCGTCAGCCGGGTAAAAATCTCTATCAGACTGGTGTTGAAGAACATCACCAGACCGCATAGCAGCATGCTCGCCCCGACAATCTGCGTACCGCGCATCTTCTCCTTGAGGATAAAGACGCTGGCGACCATCATGCCCACCGGTGAAAGCTGACCAATCACCTGCGACGCCGTGGGGCTGAGATATTGCAGGGAAGAGCTGAACAGGATGAAGTTACCGAACAGACCGCCCGTCGCGATAGCCAGCAATACCAGCCAGCGCGGTTTACGGAAGAGCCGCAAGGGAGGAAGCTTACCTTTGACAGCCAGGATGGCCCCGAGACCGATGCTTGCCATCAGAAAGCGATAAAAGACCACCGTAGGCGGCTCCATCACTTCCAGTACCTGCTTCATTGCAATTGGCAGGGCACCCCAGCACATTGCGGTGGTGAGCGCCAAAAGAATACCGATGCCGGCCTGCTGCTTCATGCCCGTTTTCCCTACAGAAAAAATTACCGGGTTTCCAATGTAAAAAGCCCCGCAACAGGGTGCGGGGCTTTAATCCGTTACCGGACCGAGAAAACCTTACTCAGCAACGATGCTGATGTATTTACGGTTGTTCGGGCCTTTAACTTCAAATTTCACTTTACCGTCTGCTTTAGCAAACAGAGTGTGGTCACGACCGCAACCTACGTTGTTGCCAGCGTGGAATTTGGTACCACGTTGACGAACGATGATGCTACCCGCCAGAACGGATTCGCCACCGAAACGCTTAACGCCCAGGCGTTTAGCTTCTGAATCGCGACCGTTACGTGTGGAGCCGCCAGCCTTTTTATGTGCCATTTAAATCTCTCCTCAGGTCTTAGGCGCTGATGCCAGTAATTTTCACATCAGTGAACCACTGACGGTGGCCCTGCTGCTTACGGTAGTGCTTACGACGACGAAACTTAACGATTTTAACTTTCTCGCCACGACCGTGTGCAACAACTTCAGCTTTGATAACGCCGCCATCAACGAAAGGAACGCCGATTTTGACTTCTTCACCGTTTGCGATCATCAGAACTTCAGCGAATTCAACAGATTCGCCAGTTGCGATGTCCAGCTTTTCCAGGCGAACGGTCTGACCTTCGCTTACTCGGTGTTGTTTACCACCACTTTGGAAAACCGCGTACATATAAACTCCGCTTCCGCGCACGTCCTCGTATGAATCAGAGTGCGCTATAAATATTCACAATAGGGCGCGAATATTACGCAAAACGCGAGCCTTTGACAAGTGCTACCGTCAATACATGAAGAAAAAAAACACAACACGTACGGTAACGTTTATCTGAGCCGTTTTTTCAGTACAATCAGCACTACTATTGATAAACCGAAACCCTTCGTTACCCCATTGAAGATGGGATCAACAGGATAAAAAGCCCGGCTTTTGCGATGAATTTAGAAAAAATCAACGAGTTAACCGCGCAAGATATGGCGGGTGTGAATGCAGCAATCCTGGAGCAACTCAACTCTGATGTTCAACTGATCAATCAGTTGGGCTATTACATCGTCAGCGGCGGCGGTAAACGCATTCGCCCGATGATTGCTATTCTGGCTGCCAGAGCCGTTGGCTATCAGGGAAATGCCCACGTGACTATCGCAGCACTTATCGAATTTATTCACACGGCGACGCTTCTGCATGACGACGTTGTGGATGAATCGGATATGCGTCGTGGTAAAGCCACGGCAAACGCTGCATTCGGAAACGCAGCCAGCGTTCTGGTGGGGGATTTTATCTATACCCGCGCCTTCCAGATGATGACCAGCCTGGGCTCTCTGAAAGTACTGGAAGTGATGTCTGAGGCCGTTAACGTGATCGCTGAAGGCGAAGTGCTGCAGCTGATGAACGTCAACGACCCTGACATCACCGAAGAAAACTACATGCGCGTGATTTACAGCAAAACCGCGCGCCTGTTTGAAGCAGCTGCCCAGTGCTCCGGTATTCTGGCGGACTGTACCGAAGCACAGGAAAAAGGCCTGCAGGATTACGGTCGTTATCTGGGGACCGCATTCCAGTTAATTGATGATTTGCTGGACTACAGTGCTGACGGCGAAACGCTCGGCAAAAACGTGGGTGATGACCTGAACGAAGGCAAACCCACCCTGCCACTGCTTCATGCTATGCGTAACGGTTCAGCCGAACAGGCAAAAATGATCCGTGAAGCGATTGAGCAGGGAAATGGCCGTCATCTGCTGGAACCTGTGCTGGAAACCATGGCAATCTGCGGATCGCTGGAATGGACACGCCAACGTGCGGAAGAAGAAGCCGACAAAGCCATCGAAGCTCTTCAGGTCATTCCCGACAGCCCATGGCGCGATGCACTGATTGCGCTGGCCCACATCGCCGTTCAGCGAGACCGTTAATCCCTCCTGCATCTCCCTGCGGCCATCGCGGGGAGATTCCAGCACACACCTGTAAATTCCGTGTCCATGTAAATTCATCGGTTTAAAGGCCGCATGAATAAAGCCATGCCTTATTCTGAATATCCCTTCCAGTAACGCGAACTTTTTAGAACAAGAGTTTGAAATGGGTATAGTAAGCCTGTCGTTTCAGAAGAAACGGCGTGAGTAAATCCGAACTTAAGGACAGCGTTATGGATACGAAATTTATCGACTGGCACACGGCAGATATCATTGCGGCACTGCGCAAAAAAGGCACTTCACTGGCAGCTGAATCTCGCCGCAATGGCCTGAGTTCTTCTACCCTGGCAAACGCCCTGACTCGTCCCTGGCCAAAGGGAGAATTAATTATCGCAACGGCGCTGGATACGCATCCGTGGGTGATCTGGCCCTCGCGTTACCACGATCCCATTACCCATGAATTTATCGACAGATCGCGCATGATTCGCCAGAAAAAAGCAAAGAAAAAACCGCAGGAATAATGCGATTTTTGACAGGAACAGCAACCCCCCGGTCATTGCTGGCAGGGGGCTGCCGGAACGATTACTCGCCCTTCACACGCTCGATATTGGCACCCAGCGCGCGCAGTTTATCTTCGATACGCTCATAGCCACGATCGATGTGGTAAATACGATCCACAACCGTCGTACCTTCCGCGATACACCCCGCCAGCACCAGGCTTGCGGACGCACGCAAATCGGTTGCCATCACCTGAGCACCGGACAGCTTCTCAACGCCATGGCAAATCACGGTATTACTTTCGATCTCAGCACGTGCACCCATACGGATCAGCTCCGGTACGTGCATAAAGCGGTTCTCGAAAATGGTTTCAGTGATGAAGCCAGTACCTTCAGCCACCAGGTTTAGCAACGTGAACTGAGCCTGCATGTCCGTCGGGAACGCCGGATGTGGTGCAGTACGCACATTCACCGCTTTTGGACGCTGACCATGCATGTCGAGGCTGATCCAGTCTTCACCGATCTCAATATCAGCACCCGCATCGCGCAGCTTCGCCAGCACCGCATCCAGCGTATCCGGCTGAGCGTTACGACAAACAATCTTACCGCCAGAGATCGCCGCAGCGACCAGGAAGGTACCGGTTTCGATACGGTCCGGCAGAACGCGATAGACACCGCCACCCAGACGCTCAACGCCTTCGATGGTGATACGGTCGGTACCCTGACCGGAGATCTTCGCACCCAGCGCGACGAGGAAGTTTGCGGTATCCACAATTTCCGGTTCGCGCGCGGCATTTTCAATAATGGTGGTCCCTTCTGCCAGCGTTGCCGCAGACATAATGGTGACCGTTGCGCCTACGCTCACTTTGTCCATGACAATGTGCGCGCCTTTCAGGCGACCATTCACGGACGCTTTAACGTAACCTTCTTCCAGTTTGATCTCTGCGCCCAGTTTCTCCAGACCAAAGATATGCAGGTCAACCGGGCGTGCGCCGATTGCACAGCCGCCCGGCAGTGAAACCTGCCCCTGTCCAAAACGCGCCACCAGCGGGCCAAGCGCCCAGATGGACGCACGCATGGTTTTCACCAGATCGTACGGCGCAGAGAAGTTGTTCACATTGCTGGCATCGATCCAGACGGAACCATTACGCTCAACTTTGGTTCCCAACTGGGTGAGCAGCTTCATGGTGGTGTCGATATCTTTCAGCTTTGGTACGTTCTGAATTTCTACCGGCTCTTCCGCGAGCAGCGCAGCAAAGAGGATTGGCAGAGCGGCGTTTTTCGCGCCAGAAATTGTGACTTCGCCCTGGAGACGCGTTGGCCCCTGTACACGAAATTTATCCATTGTGTGTTCTCTTATAAATTCAACCGTGCTGCGGGCCTGTCGCCCTCAGCTCAAAAACCGTTTAGTTTGCGATCGCGTGCCCACTCTTGCGGGGTGAACGCTTTAATCGACAGGGCGTGGATGCGGTTATCCGCAATATATTCCATCAGCGGCGCGTACACAGCCTGCTGCTTCTTCACACGGCTCATACCGTCGAACATCTCACCCACAGCAATAACCTGGAAGTGACTGCCATCGCCAGTGACGTGGGCTTCCTGAAGGGAGAGTGCATTCATCAGCACTGTCTGGATTTCATGATTTTCCATGGGCTCTTAATCATCTGATAGTGAAAACAAGCCCAACATCTTAGAGCAAAGTGACGTCGTCTTAAACAAGCAAAAAGCCCCGACGATGAAACTGTCAGGGCTTTCAGAAGTAACGCACTGAAAATACTAACGAGGCAGCACGTCGTGAGGGAGATTGTAGAGCTGCGCGAGGGTAACGACATTATCACTCGCGCCGTGAAGCTTGACGCTTTGCCCCTGCTTTTTCCCCACGGCAACCAGATGGGCGAGCAGCGCAATACCTGCTGTATCAACCCGTGTGACCTCGGTTAAGTCGATGAGCGTCACACCCTGCATCGCTTCATGACGTTTGTCCCACAATGGGTTCAGCAGATCCTGATCAAGTTCACCGGACAGCTTTAATGTCTCGCCTTCACGCGACCAGCTGAGTTGCTGAGACATTACTTCTTCTCATCCAGTGTAATTTTCTGACGAGAAATAGACTGCAGCTGCGCGGTAAGGCCATCAATACCTTTGGTACGCAGCAGGTCGCTCCACTCGTTCTGTTTGGTGGTGATCATGCTTACCCCTTCGGCAATCATGTCATACGCCTGCCAGTGCCCCGTCTGGCTGTTTTTACGCCACTGGAAATCCAGACGAACCGGCGGACGGCCGTTAGGATCGTTGATGGTCACGCGGATAGGTACGATGGTCGCATCGCCCAGCGGCTGCTCAGGCGCAATCTGATAGGTCTGACCATGGTACATCGCCAGCGCCTGGCCATAAGCCTGTTTCAGGTATTCACGGAACGCGGCAAAGTAAGCATCACGCTGCGCGGGGGTCGCATCTTTGTAATAACGTCCCAGCACCAGCGCACCTGCATATTTGATCTGCACATACGGCAGCAGTTCCTGATCGACAACATCACGCAGATAATCAGGATTAGCACGAATTTTAGGTTGCTCGTTTTTAAGACGGTCGAAAGTCTTCTTGGCCGCTTCGTCCATCTGTTTGTACGGGTTACTCTGATCCGCAGCGTGGGCTGCGGTGAGAGGGGCAATGACCAGCATGGCAACCATTAACAGTCGTTTAAACATGAATGACTTCTCCTGAAATTAATTCGTCGTGCCAGATGTCGGTGCGACGTTGGTGTGATCTTCAGTCTGCGCAGGGGCAGCATCGGATTTTTTCTCATCCCCTTTACTGTTGTAAAGGAACTGACCAATCATATCCTCCAGCACCATTGCGGACTTCGTATCCTGGATAACACTGCCGTCTTTAAGGATAGTCGTTCCGAGCTCTGGGTCTTCAAAACCGACGTTAAGCGCCAGATATTGTTCACCCAGCAGGCCGGAAGTCCGGATCGAAAGAGAACTGGTGTCCGGAATATGGTTATAACGCTCTTCGATATCCATCGCGACGCGTGGGAGATAGGTTTTCTCATCAAGCGTAATGTCCGACACACGGCCGATCACCACGCCACCAATACGTACCGGTGAACGCGCCTTCAGCCCGCCGATATTATCGAAGGTGGCATAAATACGATATGTCGGCTCGGTGCGGACAGATGTGATATCCGCCGCTCGCAGGCAGATAAACAGCGCCGCCAGCAGTGCCAGTAACAGGAACACGCCGACCCAAATTTCATTTTTTCTCGTTTGCATGAACTCAATTCCCAAACATCAGTGCGGTGAGCACAAAATCCAGACCCAGTACGGCCAGCGACGAATGTACGACTGTACGCGTTGTTGCACGGCTAATGCCCGCCGACGTCGGGATGGCATCGTAACCATTGAACAATGCAATCCAGGTGACCGTAATAGCAAAGACCACGCTTTTAATCAGACAGTTGACCAGATCCATTCGCAGATCAATGGCGTCCTGCATGGCAGACCAGAAGAAACCGGCATCAATGCCTTTCCAGTGGACGCCAACCAGCGAGCCGCCCCAGATACCCACGGCGACAAACAGAATAGTCAGTAACGGTAACGAAATCACCCCAGCCCAGAAACGCGGCGAGATCACGCGACGCAGCGGATCAACCGCCATCATCTCCATGCTGGAAAGCTGCTCGGTCGCACGCATCAGGCCAATTTCAGCCGTTAATGCCGACCCCGCGCGCCCGGCGAACAACAGTGCCGCCACAACAGGCCCCAGTTCACGCAGCAGTGAGAGCGCCACCAGCATCCCGAGGCTGGTTTCTGCACTGTAGGTTGTCAGAACAAGGTAGCCCTGAAGCCCAAGCACCATACCGATAAACAGCCCGGAAACAATGATGATGAGCATCGACAGCACGCCGACATTATAGAGCTGACGCACCAGCAACGGTGCGTGCTTGCGGAATTCCGGCTTGCCGACCAGCGCGTTGAATAACATCAATCCGGCGCGCCCGAACGTCCTGATGGTTTTTATGCCACGGTGTCCGAGAGCGGCCAACGCATTTAACAGCATGAGTGGCTTAACTCCCTATTCCCAGTAAATCGTCACGATAGTCGCCCGCCGGGTAGCGGAACGGCACAGGGCCATCTGCAATACCGTCAAGGAACTGCCGCACGCGCGGATCGCAATTTTCCTGCAGCGCCTGGGCGCTACCGTGTGCGACGATCTTTTTGTCCGCCACGATATAGGCGTAATCGGCAATGCTCAATACTTCCGGTACATCGTGAGAAACCACGATACAGGTAACGCCGAGCGCGCTGTTCAGCTCAGAGATGAGCTTCACCAGCACACCCATCGTGATAGGATCCTGTCCGACAAACGGTTCGTCGAACATGATTAAATCAGGTTCTAGTGCAATGGCTCGCGCCAGTGCAGCGCGTCGCGCCATCCCACCGGACAGTTCCGAAGGCATCAGTTTTGCAGCCCCTCGCAGACCGACGGCTTCAAGCTTCATCATCACCGTGCTTTTCAGCAGTTCAGGCGGCAGGCTGGTATGCTCGCGCAGCGGATAGGCCACGTTATCAAAGACGTTCATGTCGGTGAACAGAGCCCCCGACTGAAAGAGCATGCTCATGCGTTTACGGACAGTATACAGGCGCGAGCGCGACATCTCCGGGATGTTTTCGCCATCAAAGAGGATTTCACCGCTATCAGGTGGGATCTGCCCACCAATGAGGCGCAGCAGGGTCGTTTTACCGATCCCGGACGGCCCCATGATGGCAGTGATCTTGCCACGCGGTACGGTCAACGAAATATCATCAAATATCAATCGGTTGGCGCGAGAAAAACTCACACCGCGAACATCGACTAAATTCGCCATCGTTTGGCTCATTTATTGTTCCTTTCTTACCCTGCTCACATTAAGGCATGCAGCCTGAATCAGCCCCAAACTCAGCATTTTTACAGAATAATAGCCGTTGAGGTTAGCGAAAGCTGGCATTTGTTTTACTTTTCCGGCGCATAAAGTCAAAATTAGGAATTCGTTACGCCTCAGACAGTATGCAGTCCAGCCATTCCCGCGCGATGGACCGACGAGTATACCTGAAGAAAGGACTTTTGATGCTTTTAGCAACAGCACTGTTAATAATTGGTTTACTTTTGGTGGTCTACAGTGCTGACCGTTTAGTGTTTGCTGCATCTATCCTGTGTCGTCTGACTGGCGTACCGCCTGTTGTCATCGGGATGACCGTTGTCAGTGTTGGAACGTCGCTTCCTGAAATCATCGTCTCTGTTTCAGCATCGCTGCATGGTCAGGTAGACCTGGCTATTGGCACCGCGATTGGCTCGAACATCGTCAATATATTACTGATTTTAGGCCTGGCGGCACTGCTCCACCCATTTCGCGTACATTCCGATGTTCTGCGCCGTGAATTGCCGCTAATGTTAATCGTAAGCCTGCTGGCAGGGTGCGTATTTTATGATGGCGTACTGAGCTACAGCGACGGCATTTTCTTGCTGGCGCTGGCCGTCATTTGGCTGCTGTATAGTGTTAAAATCGCCCGCCAGGCTGAAAAGCTGGGTCAGGATAGCCTGACTCGGGAGCAGGTTGCCGAACTCCCGCGGGAGGGCACGCTGCCTGTAGCACTACTTTGGCTTGGCGTCGCGCTGATCATCATGCCAATGGCAACGCGCATGGTCGTCGACAACGCGACAGTACTGGCGAACTATTTTGCCATCAGTGAACTGACCATTGGCCTGACGGTCATTGCCATCGGCACCAGCCTGCCGGAGCTGGCCACGGCCATTGCGGGAGCACGTAAAGGTGAAGATGACATTGCCATTGGCAATATCATCGGTTCCAACATTTTTAATATCGCGATTGTGATGGGCCTGCCGGCCCTGATAACGCCCGGGCCTTTTAACCCCCTGGCGTTTTCACGCGATTACGGTGTGATGTTGCTGGTCAGCGTGATATTTGCCCTGCTCTGCTGGCGGCGGCAACGCCAGATCGGCAAAGGCGCAGGCGCGCTGTTGACGGGTGGATTTATCGTATGGATGGCGATGCTGTACTGGCTCTCGCCTCTTCTCTCTGGGTAAACGGAAACGCATTATGTCGCAAATAGAATTGCAGCCGGGTTTTGACTTTCAGAAAGCAGGCAAAGACGTTCTGGAGATTGAACGTGAAGGTCTGGCGCAGTTAGATCAGTACATTAATCAGGATTTTAGTCTGGCATGTGAGAAGATATTCTACTGTGCCGGTAAAGTCGTGGTAATGGGGATGGGCAAGTCCGGTCATATTGGCCGCAAAATGGCCGCGACGTTTGCCAGCACCGGAACCTCTTCTTTCTTTGTACACCCGGGGGAAGCCGCACACGGCGACCTGGGGATGGTCACACCGCAAGATATCGTCATCGCACTGTCAAATTCCGGTGAATCCAATGAGATCCTGGCGCTGATCCCGGTACTGAAGCGACTGCAGGTCCCCCTCATTTGCATGACCAGTCGCCCGGAAAGTAGCATGGCGCGGGCGGCCGATATTCACCTGTGCGTTAAGGTTCCCAAAGAAGCCTGCCCTCTGGGCCTGGCTCCGACCTCCAGCACCACCGCTGCACTGGTCATGGGTGATGCGCTTGCCGTAGCGCTGCTGGAAGCCCGCGGTTTTACCCCTGAAGATTTCGCACTTTCTCATCCCGGCGGTGCGCTTGGGCGCAAGCTGCTTCTGCGGGTCAACGATATTATGCACACCGGGGATGAAATCCCTCACGTCAGTAAAGCGGCCTCCCTGCGCGATGCGCTGCTGGAAATCACCCGCAAGAATCTGGGTATGACGGTCGTGTGCGATGATCTGATGAAAATTCAGGGGATCTTCACCGATGGGGACCTGCGTCGCGTGTTTGATATGGGTGTAGATGTCCGAACGCTTGGCATTGCCGATGTGATGACACCTGGCGGCATCCGCGTTCGCCCGGGTACGCTGGCAGTGGATGTGCTGAACCTGATGCAGTCCCGTCATATCACCTCCGTTATGGTTGCCGATGGCGACCAGTTGCTGGGTGTGGTACATATGCATGATCTGCTGCGCGCAGGCGTAGTGTAATGAAGGATAAGACAATGAGTAATGCGGGTGCATCCCTTGCAACCTGTTATGGTCCGGTCAGTACCCATATGATGGCGAAGGCAGAAAAGATTCGCCTGCTCATCCTGGATGTGGATGGGGTCCTCTCCGATGGCCTGATTTACATGGGCAATAATGGTGAAGAGCTGAAAGCGTTTAACGTTCGCGACGGTTACGGTATCCGCTGTGCCCTCACCTCGGGTATCGAGGTAGCGATCATCACCGGGCGAAAAGCTAAACTGGTAGAAGATCGCTGTGAAACGCTGGGCATTACCCATCTGTATCAGGGACAATCCGATAAGATGGCGGCATTCAATGATTTAGTGGGTAAACTGGCAATCGCACCGGAAAACGTGGCTTATGTCGGGGATGACCTGATTGACTGGCCAGTAATGGCTGAGGTCGGCCTGAGTATCGCTGTTGCCGATGCGCATCCGCTGTTGCTCCCACGCGCTGACTACGTTACCCACATCAATGGCGGCCGCGGTGCCGTACGTGAAGTCTGCGATCTGCTTCTGCTGGCGCAAGGCAAGCTTGATGAGGCCAAAGGGCAATCAATATGAGTAAAACCAGACGTTGGGTTATCATTCTGCTTTCGCTTGTCGCACTGGTATTGATTGGCGTGAATATTGCCGATCGCGACGATACGCAAACGGAAGTGATCAACAATAACGATCCAACCTATAAAAGCGATCACAGCGACACAGTGGTCTACAGCCCGGAAGGGGCACTGAACTATCGCCTGATTGCCCAGCATGTTGAATATTTTTCAGATGACGGTATTTCGTGGTTTACCCAACCTGTCATGACGACGTTTGATAAGGACAAAGTCCCGACGTGGTCAATCAAGTCAGACCGGGCAAAACTGACAAATGACCGTATGCTTTATCTATATGGCCACGTTGAAGTCAACGCTCTGACGCCTGACTCGCAACTGCGAAAAATTACGACGGATAATGCCCAGATCAACCTGGTGACCCAGGATGTGACGTCGCAGGATCTGGTCACACTGTATGGCACAACATTTAATTCCAGCGGTTTAAGAATGCGCGGGAACTTACGCAGCAAAAACGCCGAGCTGATTGAAAAGGTTAGAACCTCCTATGAAATTCAAAACAAACAAACTCAGCCTTAAAGTAATTATCGCCAGTGCGATGCTGGCGACCAGTCTCCCCGCGCTTGCTGTAACGGGCGATACCGACCAGCCGATCCATATCGAGTCAGACACGCAGTCTCTTGATATGCAGGGTAACGTCGTCACCTTTACAGGTAATGTCGTCATGACCCAGGGCACCATCAAAATCAACGCCGACAAAGTGGTCGTTACCCGTCCGGGTGGTGAGCAGGGCAAAGAGATTATTGATGGCTACGGCAACCCGGCAACCTTCTACCAGATGCAGGACAACGGCAAGCCGGTGAAGGGCCACGCCACGCACATGCACTATGAGCTGGCGAAGGATCTGGTCATCCTGACGGGTAATGCCTATCTGGAACAGCTGGACAGCAATATTACCGGCGACCAGATCACCTATCTGGTGAAAGAGCAAAAAATGCAGGCCTCCAGCGAGAAAGGCAAACGCGTAACCACCGTGCTGGTTCCGTCGCAGCTGCAGGACAAAGGTAAAGGCCAGGCCCCGGCACAGAAGAAGAGTAACTAATTCGTTATGGCAACATTAACTGCAAAAAATCTCGCGAAGGCCTATAAGGGCCGCCGTGTCGTAGAAGATGTCAGTCTGACCGTCAACTCCGGCGAAATTGTAGGCCTGCTTGGCCCTAACGGTGCGGGTAAAACCACAACCTTCTACATGGTCGTTGGCATTGTGCCGCGCGATGCCGGCAACATTGTTATTGACGATGAAGACATCAGTCTTCTGCCGTTGCACGCTCGCGCGCGTCGCGGAATCGGCTATCTGCCGCAGGAAGCCTCTATTTTCCGTCGTCTTAGCGTTTACGATAACCTGATGGCGGTTCTACAAATTCGTAACGACCTGACCAGCGAACAGCGACAGGATCGTGCCAACGAGCTGATGGAAGAGTTCCACATTGAGCACCTGCGTGACAGCCTCGGTCAGGCGCTCTCCGGGGGTGAACGTCGCCGCGTTGAAATCGCGCGTGCGCTGGCCGCAAACCCGAAATTTATCCTTCTGGATGAACCGTTTGCGGGCGTTGACCCAATCTCCGTTATCGACATTAAACGTATCATTGAACACCTGCGCGACAGCGGGCTTGGTGTACTGATCACTGACCACAACGTGCGTGAAACGCTGGCCGTGTGTGAACGCGCCTATATTGTGAGCCAGGGCAATCTGATCGCCCACGGTACGCCGCAGCAGATCCTCGAAGATGATCATGTTAAGCGCGTCTATCTTGGGGAAGACTTCAGACTCTGATAGGGTAGAGGTAACGTAACGCCGAACCGGAGAAAAATGCTCTGAACATGAAGCAAGGTTTGCAATTAAGGCTCAGCCAACAACTGGCGATGACGCCGCAGCTACAGCAGGCAATTCGCCTGTTGCAACTGTCCACGTTAGAACTCCAGCAGGAGCTCCAGCAGGCGCTGGACAGCAATCCGCTGCTGGAACAAACCGATCTTCATGACGAGGTAGATACCCAGCAGTCGCAGGATACAGAAGCGCTCGATACCGCTGATGCACTCGAACAAAAAGAGATGCCGGACGAGCTTCCGCTGGATGCCAGCTGGGATGAAATCTACACCGCCGGAACCCCTTCCGGTACGCGTGCAGACTACCAGGATGATGAGCTACCGGTCTATCAGGGTGAAACCACCCAGTCGCTACAGGATTATCTGATGTGGCAGGTGGAACTGACCCCCTTCTCCGATACCGACCGCGCGATTGCCACGTCAATTGTCGATGCCGTTGACGACACGGGCTATTTGACCCTCACGCTGGACGATATTCTGGAAAGCATGGGCGACGAAGAGATTGAACTCGAAGAGATTGAAGCGGTTCTGAAGCGTATCCAGCGTTTCGATCCGGTCGGTGTGGCGGCAAAAGATCTACGCGACTGCCTGCTGATCCAGCTTTCTCAGTTCAGCAAAGAGACGCCATGGATTGATGAGGCACGCGTTATCATTAGCGATCATCTGGATCTGTTGGCTAACCACGATTTCCGCACCCTGATGCGCGTCACGCGCCTGAAAGAAGAGGTGCTGAAAGAAGCGGTGAATCTGATCCAGTCGCTCGATCCACGCCCCGGACAGTCGATCCAGACCAGCGAACCTGAGTACGTGATCCCGGATGTGCTGGTCAGAAAACACAATGGCCGCTGGGTCGTTGAACTGAACTCTGACAGCATCCCTCGCCTGCAAATCAACCAGCAGTATGCCTCCATGTGCACCAGCGCACGAAACGACTCTGACAACCAATATATTCGTAGCAATCTGCAGGAAGCGCGATGGTTGATCAAAAGTCTGGAGAGCCGAAATGATACGCTGCTCCGCGTCAGCCGCTGTATTGTCGAACAGCAGCAGGCTTTCTTTGAGCAGGGCGAAGAGTATATGAAACCGATGGTACTGGCAGATATTGCCCAGGCCGTCGAGATGCATGAATCAACCATTTCCCGCGTCACCACGCAGAAGTATCTGCACAGTCCACGCGGTATTTTTGAGCTTAAGTATTTCTTCTCCAGTCATGTGAATACCGAGGGCGGCGGTGAAGCGTCGTCAACGGCAATTCGCGCACTGGTGAAGAAGTTGATCGCCGCGGAGAACCCCGCGAAGCCACTGAGTGACAGTAAGTTAACCACCATGCTGTCCGACCAGGGTATTATGGTGGCACGTCGTACTGTTGCGAAGTATCGAGAGTCTTTATCCATTCCGCCGTCCAACCAGCGTAAGCAGCTGGTTTGACACAACCGATAAGGAAGACACTATGCAGCTCAACATCACTGGACAAAACGTCGAAATTACTGAGGCTTTACGCGACTTCGTGAACGCGAAGTTTGCCAAACTCGAGCAGTATTTCGAAAGGATCAATCAGGTCTATATTGTGTTGAAAGTGGAGAAAGTGACTCATATCTCGGATGCAACCCTGCACGTCAACGGGGGTGAACTCCATGCCAGTGCGGAAGGGCAAGACATGTATGCGGCTATCGACGGCTTGATTGATAAGCTTGCGCGACAGCTTAATAAACATAAAGATAAACTGAAACAACACTAATTGTCCGGGCAGTTAACGGGTGCAGGACGGCCTGTTGTGAAACACAACGGGCCATTTGTACAGTTAGCGCTTAGGTGAAATTATGATGAACAACGATTCCGCTCTTCAACTGAGCAATGTCCTTAACCAGGAATGTACCCGCAGTGCAGTTCACTGCCAGAGCAAAAAGCGTGCGCTGGAGATCATCAGTGAACTGGCCGCAAAACAGCTGGGCCTGCCACCGCAGGTAGTGTTCGAAGCTATCCTGACCCGTGAAAAGATGGGCAGTACCGGCATCGGCAATGGCATCGCGATCCCGCATGGCAAACTGGAAGAAGACACCTTGCGTGCCGTCGGTGTGTTTGTGCAACTGGAAACCCCTATCGCCTTCGATGCCATTGATAACCAGCCCGTCGATCTCCTCTTCGCGCTGCTGGTGCCTGCTGACCAGACGAAAACCCACCTGCATACGCTTTCTCTGGTCGCAAAACGCCTGGCTGATAAAACCATTTGCCGTCGACTGCGCTCAGCCCAAAGTGATGAAGAGCTCTATCAAATTATCACTGAAGCAGAAGGCAATCAGGATGATGCATAACCAGGAGATGGCTTTCACATCTGTTGTCCTGAGGAGAAACGGAACATGGTACTGATGATTGTCAGTGGCCGTTCAGGGTCGGGGAAATCCGTTGCTCTGCGCGCGCTGGAAGACATGGGTTTTTACTGCGTAGATAACCTGCCGGTCGTGTTGTTACCCGATCTGGCTCGGACGCTTGCGGAAAGACAAACCTCTGCCGCCGTCAGTATCGACGTTCGTAATATGCCTGAATCGCCAGAAATTTTTGAGCAGGCGATGAGTAACCTGCCTGAGGAATTCTCACCTCAGTTGCTGTTCCTGGATGCAGATCGTAATACCCTGATCCGCCGCTACAGCGATACCCGCCGTCTGCATCCGCTTTCCAGTAAGAACCTCTCTCTGGAGAGCGCTATCGACGAAGAGAGCGATCTGCTGGAGCCGCTTCGTTCTCGTGCTGACCTGATCGTCGACACCTCTGAGATGTCCGTTCATGAGCTGGCGGAAATGCTGCGTACCCGTTTGTTGGGCAAGCGCGAGCGTGAACTGACGATGGTGTTCGAGTCCTTCGGCTTTAAGCACGGTATCCCCATTGATGCGGATTATGTTTTCGACGTGCGTTTCCTGCCGAACCCGCACTGGGATCCGAAACTGCGTCCAATGACAGGTCTGGATAAACCCGTCGCGGCCTTCCTCGACCGACACACAGAAGTTCACAATTTTATCTACCAGACGCGAAGCTACCTTGAGCTATGGTTACCTATGCTGGAAACAAACAATCGTAGCTACCTGACAGTGGCGATTGGCTGTACCGGCGGTAAACATCGTTCGGTCTACATCGCCGAACAGCTGGCCGATTATTTCCGTTCACGCGGAAAGAACGTTCAGTCCCGTCATCGCACGCTGGAAAAACGTAAAACATGACCGTAAAACAAACTGTTGAGATCACCAATAAGCTGGGCATGCACGCACGCCCGGCGATGAAGCTGTTTGAGCTGATGCAGGGGTTCGATGCAGAAGTTCTGCTGCGTAATGATGAAGGCACAGAAGCGGAAGCGAACAGCGTGATCGCACTGCTGATGCTGGACTCAGCCAAAGGACGCCAGATTGAAGTAGAAGCCACCGGCCCCCAGGAAGAGGAAGCGCTGGCGGCGGTGATTGCGCTGTTTAACGCCGGTTTTGACGAAGACTAACGTTCGTCCCTTCGGCGGGTGGCGCTGTGCTTACCCGCCCTACATGAGATTATTACGCTGCATAAAACCCTCCCCGCCCAGTTGATTCATCTGGCGCATAATCCACGCCTGTCGGCTTCGCACGTAGCCTGATGGGGCACTGGCTTTAAAACGGATGGGATTAGGTAAAACAGCGGCCAATAGCGCAGCTTCTGACATACTTAGACGGCTTGCAGGCTTATTGAAATAACGCTGCGCAGCGGCTTCCACACCAAATACGCCGTCGCCAAACTCAGCGATATTGAGATAGACGGTCAGAATGCGTCTTTTACTCCAGACCGTTTCCATCCCCAGGGTCAACCCCGCTTCCAGCCCTTTTCGCACCCAGCTTCGACCCTCCCATAAAAACAGATTTTTGGCCGTCTGCTGCGACAACGTCGACGCACCGCGCACGCGATTTTCGTGGCGTTCGTTATGAGCAAGCGCCTTCTCAATGGCCGCCACGTCGAACCCCCAGTGCTCCGGGAATTTCTGATCCTCTGCCGCGATGACTGCCAGCCCCATGAACGGTGAAATCTCGTCCATGCTTACCCAGTCGGAATGGGCAACATAGCGGAAATCCCCAGAAAGCCATGCGCCAATCTGGCGCTCAACCATCACAGCAGAGAAAGGGACCGGTACGATGCTGAATAAAGCAATCCCGCCGCCCCAGAAGACCGCCAGTACGAGCAGAGCTCTCAGCAGGATACGCTTTAACCTTGCACCGGGACTGAACTTACGACTCATTCAGCAAGCACCAGCACTCTGTCCACCAGCTTTTCAATGCCCGTGGCTGCTTCAGCAATATTCTGCGCCAGCATGTATGCAGGTGTGGTAATAATTTTATTGTCTTCGTCCACCACGATGTCATCGACAGGACACGGCACATGTTCGCCGCCCATATCCTCAACAATTTCAGCAGTGTCGATGTCGGTCCCAATGGTCAGGCGCAGTGGGAAATCAAAAATTTTCGGCAGCATCGCCGGGGCAATACAGATAAAACCCTGCGGTTTACCCGCAGCGTGCATCGCACGTGACAGCGCTTTTAAATCCGGATCAACATGGCACTCTGCCCCCTGGGAAGCAAAGCTGCTCAGGTTTTTCGCTGCGCCAAACCCGCCTGGCACAATTAACCCATCAAGCTCTGAAGCATTAGCCTGATTAAGAGGGTGAATATCGCCGCGAACAATGCGTGCCGCTTCAATCAGCACGTTACGAGTTTCCGCCATCGGCTCGCCGGTCAAATGATTAATTACATCAGTCTGGCTTTTATCCGGCGCGAAGCAGACAACATCAGCTCCGTTTCGGGAAAGCGCCAACAATGTGATGACGGCTTCATGAATCTCTGAACCGTCGTAAACACCGCATCCGCTCAGCACGACACCAATCTTTTTCATCATCAGGTTCCTTCTTTGCAACTCGCTGAAGCACATTAATAATTTTGATTAAAACGCTATGCTTCACACATTTCACTGATTCATGTAACAAACCATTTAAGATTTGCTATCTTATCTGCGTGCGGCCTAAATTTTTCAGGCGGCGCCCATTCGAAAATAACTTGAAAAAACAGGCGCAGCCAAGATTTCCCTGGTGTTGGCGCAGTATTCGCGCACCCCGGTTAAGCCGGGGTCATTTTTTTCTGGCGTCGACCCAGGCTTTAAGTACCGCAACATCGTTTTGCCACTCTTGTTTCATCTCTTCGACCCAATCACCCACGTTATCTTCCCATGCAGGTAAATCAGGCGACTGAATCTGTTGTCCCAGCTGTTGCAGGTGACGCAGGCCAACCGAGCCGGCCGCACCTTTGATTTTATGCCCTTCTTCCACAATGCCTTTCTGGTCTCGTGCCGTCAGGTTTGATTCCAGCACACTCAGATAGCCAGGCATCATCTTTTCGAACACGGCCAGACCGTCGGTAATCAGTTTTGGACCAACCAGATCGATATACTGCTCCAGCATCGCGGTATCGAGTATCGTTTGGGCTTTTGCGCTATCAACAGACGTCATGGTGCTCTCCTCTTCATCACGGGTATCCCAGAACTTCTTGATCATGGCGGTCAGGGCAGGCACCGCCAGCGGTTTGCTAAGCACATCATCCATACCGGCATCGAGGTACTCTTTTTTGTCTTTCAGCACGTTCGCCGTCAGCGCGACCAGCGGCGGCAGATCGTCAGCGGCATACTTGCTCGTCAGTTCACGCGAGATATCCAGCCCGGTCATATCCGGCAGTTGAATATCCAGCAAGACGAGGTCATATTCACCCGGTTTAAACATCTCCAGCGCGGCTTTACCGGTCATTGCCACGTCCACACTGTTACCCAGTTTTTCCAGCACCGAGCGTGCCACAATCACGTTCAGCTCGATGTCTTCCACCAACAGGACGTGCAGCGCGGGCAGCGGCATATCATCGTTTTCAAAGGTATCCTCAACCTCTTCAGCCACCGCTGGCGCATGTACCGTCAGCGTGAAGGTCGAGCCTTTGCCCGCCTGGCTGGTTACCGTAATGTCCCCGCCCATACTCTTCGCAAGCCGTTTAGATACCGCCAGGCCAATGCCTGTACCGGTGGCAGGTTTCCCGCCGTTGCTGTCTTTCACCTGGTAGTACATCGCGAAAATTTTGTCCTGCTCCTCCTGCGGAATACCAATCCCGGAGTCTTCCACCTCGAAGTGCAGCATGTCACCTTCGTCATAGCGGATGCGCACCGCAACCTGCCCCTTCTGGGTAAATTTCACGGCGTTACTGATAAGGTTCCACAGGATCTGGCGCAGGCGGGTACCATCCGTAACCACTTTATGCGGCAGTGGCAGGGAGGGTTCCATCACAAAACTCAGCCCCTTCTGCTGTGCCTGCAGACCGGACAAGTTTTCCAGATCGGCCATAAAGCTGGTGAAATCAACCGGCTGGTTATCCAGCTGGACTTTACGGCGCTCCATCTTATCCATGTCGATAATATCATTGAAGATATTCCCCAGCGTGACCGCCGAGACATGGATCGTTTTGAGGTATTTTTCCTGCTCCGCGGTCAGATCGGTATCCAGCAAAATACGGCTCAGACCGACAATGCCATTAAGCGGCGTACGCAGTTCGTGGCTGATGGTGGAGATAAAGGTGGTCTTATCGCGGCTGGCACGCTCCAGGGCATCCTGATAGCGCTTACGCTCGGTAATATCGCGACCAAAGCCCATCAGGCCATGACGTTTCCCGACACGGTCGTAGTAAGGCACTTTACGGATCTCAAAGCAGGCTTTGCGCCCGTCCGGGTAATCCAGCCACTGTTCATAGGTCAGCGAGACGTTGTGGCGGAAGACTTTTTCATCTGTCTCCATGACCTTGGCCGCCGCCTCCTCAGAATAGACATCCTGAGGTTTCAGGTGAATCAGCTGCTTTTCACTTTTCCCGGTCAGCAGCTCCATCGCCCGGTTACAGCCGGAGAACTCTTTGTCTTCGTTACGGTAGAAAACCAGATCCGGTGAAGCATCGAGGAACGAACGCAGGAAAGAGGATTGCTGCTCAAGCTGGATCTGCGTCACCTCACGCTCTTTCATTTCGATTTTAAGCTGCTCCAGTGTGGCCTGACGTTCGGCTTCCGCCTTCTCACGATCTGAAATCTCCTGGTTCAGCTGCGCAATGTTATCTTTGAGCTGAACATTGAGCTTCAGGTCGCGCTCGCGCATCTCTTCCAGTTTATCGACCAGTTTTGACAAGCGCTGACGGGATTCTTCCAGCTGTTCAACCACCACGGAGAGGAAGTAGACCGCCCAGGGGGTAATGAGCAAGCCAAAGAAGATGGAGCGGATAACGTCGATACTCTCAACCTGACCATGCAAAACCATGGTGACGGCCATCTGCACAACGATGGCCAGAACGACCAGTGCCAGCGCAAGCAGCATGGAGAAACGCACCAGCCCGAGCTTCATCATCAGGTCGACGTAGTACTGGGCAAGCATTCGAATTTGCTTCATAGAGGATCCCTTCACGACTTTATCGCTCAATAATACTCAAATTCGCGGCGGGGCGTTGAAGGTTGTGAGAAAAAGTGCGGGGTGAAACAGGAGATTAGCCTCGCTCCCGGTTAACCGGAAGCGAGGAGAGGTCAATCAGGAGCGTTTCAGAAGCAGCCAGAGGCTGATCAGGAGGAAACTGGCGCTTGGCAGCAACGCACCAATAATCGGTGGGATGCCGTAAACCAGCGTCAGCGGGCCGAAGATCTGGTCGAGCACGTAGAATACAAAGCCAAAGCTGATACCGGTTACCACACGTACACCCATCGGCACACTACGCAGGGGGCCGAAGATAAACGACAGCGCCATCAGCATCATCACCGCCACGGACATTGGCTGGAAGATCTTGCTCCACATGTTGAGCTGATAACGTCCGGCATCCTGGCCGCTCGACTTCAGGTATTTCACATAGTTGTGTAAACCGCTGATAGAGAGCGCATCTGGATCCAGAGCCACAACACCGAGCTTATCCGGCGTTAGGTTCGTCTTCCACGTGCCGGAAACCGTCTGAGAACCGGTGATCTGTTTCGGGTCTGTCAGGTCAGACTCATCTACCTGTGACAAACGCCACTGCTTATGTTCGGGATCAAACTTCGCCGATGAGGCGTGTTTGACAGACAGCAAACGACGCTGGTCGTTGAAGGTGTAGATACTCACGCCGCCTAACTCATCGTTGCCTTTTACGCGTTCAATGTAGACGAAGCTTTTTCCGTCTTTAGCCCACAGACCTTGCTGAGTGGAAAGCAGAGAGCCGCCGTACATCGCCTGAGCACGGTAGTTACGCGCCGTTTGTTCACCTTGCGGTGCCACCCACTCGCCAATCGCCATGGTCAGCAGCACCAGAGGGATCGCGGTTTTCATTACCGACAGCGCAACCTGCATACGGGTGAAGCCCGATGCCTGCATGACGACCAGCTCGCTGCGCTGGGCCAGCATCCCCAGCCCCAGCAGCGCACCTAACAGTGCTGCCATCGGGAAGAAGATTTGCACATCTTTCGGCACGCTGAGCAGGGTGTACATCCCCGCGCCCATCGCGTCATAGCTCCCCTGCCCGGCTTTTTTCAGCTGATCGACAAATTTGATAATGCCGGAGAGCGACACCAGCATGAACAACGTCATCATGATGGTAGTAAAAATGGTTTTACCGATATAGCGATCAAGAACGCCAAACGCCTGCATTAGATGGCTCCTTTACGCGAGAATCGGGCACGTATGCGGCGCACTGGCACCGTATCCCACAGGTTTAATCCCAGCGCCAGTAAGATGTACAAGCTGTTGACGACCCATGTCCAGACCATGGGATCCAGCTTACCCTTAGCACCGTTTGAGCGAATCGAGGTTTGCAGCAGGAAGTAGATCAGGTACAGCAACATCGCCGGCAGCATGGAGAGCACACGTCCCTGGCGAGGGTTGACCACGCTCAGCGGAACCACAATCAATGCCATCATAAACACCGTAAAGACGAGAGTAATTCGCCAGTGGAACTCAGCGCGCGCTCTGTCGGTATCGGTATTCCACAGCGTACGCATGTCCATTTGCTCGGTATCCGATGGGTCGAGCGCCACAGCCTGATGACCAATAATGGCCTGGTAGTTCTGGAAGTCCGTGATACGGAAGTCACGCAGCATCGCGGTACCTTCAAAACGGGTACCTGTATTCAACGTCACAATTTGCGAACCATCTTTGCGCTGAGCAAGCTGGCCAGAGTCGGCGACGACCACCGACGGACGTGCGTTACCTTTCGTACGCAGCTGCGCCAGAAATACGTCGTTGAATTTACTGCCGTCTACGCTCTCAATAAACAGCACAGAGTTACCGTCAGTCGCCTGCTGGAACTGCCCCTGGGCTAATGCCGCCATGCCGGGGTTCGCTTTCGCTTCGGCCAGCACTTCGTCCTGATGACGGGAGGACATGGGACCTGCCCACATTACATTCACCGCCGCAACGATACCGGTGAACAGCGCCAGTATCATCGCGGCCTTCACCAGCACGGCTTTGCTCAGACCACAGGCATGCATCACCGTGATTTCACTCTCGGTGTAGAGCTTACCAAGCGTCATGAGCAGACCAAGGAAAAGACTTAGCGGCAGGATAAGCTGCGCCATTTCCGGGATCCCTAAACCAAGCAGGGAAAGCACCAGATTCGTTGGAATTTCGCCGTCAACGGCCGCACCGAGGATCTTAACCAACTTCTGACAGAAAAAAATCAGCAGCAGGATGAAGAGGATCGCCAGTTGGCTTTTGAGCGTCTCCCGCACCAGATATCTTATGATTATCACTTTAAATACGCCCGTAAAAACCCGTCTCTTTGCTGGAAAATCGCTTGTTTCATGGCTTAAACGTCATTTATTCTCTTGAGTCGTCGAAATCATCGCTAAGATTAAAACACCCGGCGGATTCACGCTTCAGGACTTTTTTCTGACGTGTCGAAACCGTAATAACGTAAGATTAACACGAAGTCACCACAACAGCGGACATGAGTTACGAAAGCTTTCAATTCTATCTGTAGCTGCCGCCGTTGTCTTTAAGATTCAGGAGCGTAGTGCATGGAGTTCAGTGTAAAAAGCGGTAGCCCGGAGAAACAGCGGAGTGCCTGCATCGTTGTGGGCGTCTTTGAACCACGCCGACTCTCCCCGATCGCCGAACAACTCGATAAAATCAGTGACGGCTACATTAGCGCCCTGCTGCGCCGTGGCGAACTGGAAGGTAAACCTGGGCAGACGCTGTTACTGCACCATGTTCCGAACGTACTGTCCGAGCGCATTCTGCTGATTGGCTGTGGTAAAGAGCGCGAGCTGGATGAACGCCAGTATAAGCAGGTGATTCAGAAAACGATCAATACGCTGAATGATACCGGTTCAATGGAAGCTGTCTGCTTCCTGACAGAACTGCACGTCAAAGGCCGTAATACCTACTGGAAAGTTCGCCAGGCTGTCGAAACAGCAAAAGAGAGCCTGTACAGCTTCGATCAGCTGAAGACCAATAAAAGCGAGCCGCGTCGCCCGCTGCGTAAAATGGTCTTCAACGTGCCAACCCGTCGCGAACTGACCAGCGGCGAACGCGCTATTCAGCACGGTCTGGCGATTGCGGCTGGCATTAAGGCGGCGAAAGATCTCGGTAACATGCCGCCTAATATCTGTAACGCCGCGTATCTGGCATCCCAGGCGCGCCAGTTGGCTGATACCTACAGCAAGAATGTCATCACCCGCGTTATCGGCGAACAGCAGATGAAAGAGCTGGGGATGCACTCATATCTGGCCGTCGGTAACGGCTCTCAGAACGAATCCCTGATGTCAGTCATCGAATACAAGGGCAACCCGTCCGAAGATGCACGTCCAATCGTGCTCGTCGGCAAGGGCCTGACTTTCGACTCCGGCGGTATCTCGATCAAACCTGCCGAAGGCATGGACGAGATGAAATACGACATGTGCGGCGCAGCAGCCGTATACGGCGTGATGCGTATGGTCGCAGAACTTCAGTTGCCGATTAATGTCACTGGCGTACTGGCAGGCTGCGAAAACATGCCTGGCGGTCGCGCTTATCGTCCGGGTGACGTCCTGACCACCATGTCTGGCCAGACGGTTGAAGTCCTGAACACTGACGCCGAAGGCCGTCTGGTGCTGTGTGACGTGCTGACCTACGTTGAGCGTTTCGAACCTGAAGCGGTCATCGACGTGGCTACTCTGACCGGTGCCTGCGTGATCGCGCTGGGCCATCACATTACTGGCCTGATGTCGAACCACAACCCGCTGGCACACGAACTGATTGGTGCCTCGGAACAAGCTGGTGACCGCGCATGGCGTCTGCCGCTGGGTGATGAGTATCAGGAGCAGTTGGAGTCTAACTTTGCGGATATGGCGAACATCGGCGGCCGTCCTGGTGGTGCTATCACCGCAGGTTGCTTCCTGGCACGCTTCACCCGCAAGTACAACTGGGCACACCTGGATATCGCGGGCACCGCATGGCGTTCCGGTAAAGCCAAAGGCGCAACCGGTCGTCCGGTCGCGTTACTCTCGCAGTTCCTGCTGAATCGCGCTGGGTTTAACGGCGACGAGTGATGTAAAACGCCGGGTGGCACTACGCTTACCCGGCTTTGCATTTAAATCCATGACAAGAAGCCCCATATATGAAGAATGCAACGTTCTACCTTCTGGACAACGACACCCATCAGGATGGCCTCAGCGCCGTCGAACAGCTGGTGTGTGAAATTGCCGCAGAACGTTGGCGAGCAGGCAAGCGCGTTTTGATTGCCTGCGAAGATGAACAGCAGGCTATACGGCTTGATGAAGCGTTGTGGGCACGTCCGCCTGAGAGTTTCGTGCCGCATAACCTGTCTGGCGAAGGTCCGCGCGGCGGTGCGCCGGTCGAAATTGCCTGGCCGCAAAAGCGCAACAGCAGCGCGCGCGATATTCTGATTAGCCTGCGGATAGATTTTGCAGATTTTGCCACCGCTTTCACAGAAGTGGTAGACTTTGTCCCTTACGAAGAATCTTTGAAACAACTGGCGCGCGAACGCTATAAAGCGTACCGCCTGGCTGGTTTTAACCTGAATACGGCAACCTGGAAATAATGGAAAAGACATATAACCCACGCGATATCGAACAGCCGCTTTACGAGCACTGGGAACAGCAGGGCTATTTCAAGCCTAACGGCGACGAAAGCAAAGAGTCCTTCTGCATCATGATCCCGCCGCCGAACGTCACCGGCAGTTTGCATATGGGTCATGCTTTCCAGCAGACCATCATGGACACCATGATCCGCTACCAGCGCATGCAGGGCAAAAACACCCTGTGGCAAGCGGGTACTGACCACGCGGGTATCGCGACCCAGATGGTGGTTGAACGTAAAATTGCCGCGGAAGAAGGTAAAACTCGCCACGACTACGGTCGCGACGCGTTCATCGACAAAATCTGGCAGTGGAAAGCGGAATCTGGCGGCACCATTACCCGTCAGATGCGTCGTCTTGGCAACTCCGTGGACTGGGAGCGTGAGCGCTTCACCATGGATGAAGGCCTGTCCAACGCCGTTAAAGAAGTCTTCGTCCGTCTGTATAAAGAAGACCTGATTTACCGTGGCAAACGCCTGGTAAACTGGGATCCGAAACTGCGCACCGCAATTTCTGACCTGGAAGTGGAAAACCGCGAGTCTAAAGGCTCCATGTGGCATATCCGCTATCCGCTGGCTGACGGTGCAAAAACCGCCGATGGTAAAGATTACCTGGTGGTCGCGACGACTCGTCCGGAAACCCTGCTGGGCGATACCGGCGTGGCTGTTAACCCGGAAGATCCACGTTATAAAGATCTGATCGGCAAATTCGTGGTGCTGCCGCTGGTTAACCGCCGTATTCCGATCGTGGGCGACGAACACGCCGACATGGAAAAAGGTACCGGCTGCGTGAAAATCACCCCGGCGCACGACTTTAACGACTACGAAGTCGGTCGTCGTCACGCCCTGCCAATGATCAACATTCTGACCTTCGACGGTGATATCCGTGAAAGCGCAGAAGTGTACGATACCAAAGGCGAAGAAACTGACGTTTACTCAAACGCTATCCCGGCAGAATTCCAGAAAATGGAACGTTTTGCCGCGCGTAAGGCGATTGTGGCTGCCGTTGACGCACTCGGCCTGCTGGAAGAGATCAAACCTCACGATCTGACCGTGCCGTACGGCGACCGCGGCGGTGTGGTTATCGAGCCAATGCTGACCGACCAGTGGTACGTGCGTGCTGACGTACTGGCGAAACCGGCTGTTGAAGCGGTTGAAAACGGCAGCATCCAGTTCGTGCCGAAGCAGTACGAAAACATGTACTTCTCCTGGATGCGTGATATTCAGGACTGGTGTATCTCCCGTCAGCTGTGGTGGGGTCACCGCATCCCGGCATGGTACGACAACGAAGGCAATGTCTACGTTGGCCGCACGGAAGACGAGGTTCGTCAGGAAAATAACCTGAGCGCTGACGTTGCGCTGCGCCAGGACGAAGACGTGCTGGATACCTGGTTCTCTTCCGCGCTGTGGACCTTCTCCACCCTCGGCTGGCCAGAAAACACCGACGCGCTGCGTCAGTTCCACCCGACCAGCGTAATGGTTTCCGGTTTCGACATCATCTTCTTCTGGATTGCCCGCATGATCATGATGACCATGCACTTCATCAAAGATGAAGACGGTAAACCACAGGTTCCGTTCCATACCGTTTACATGACCGGTCTGATCCGTGACGACGAAGGCCAGAAGATGTCCAAATCCAAGGGTAACGTGATTGACCCGCTGGATATGGTTGACGGTATCTCTCTGGAAGAGCTGCTGGAAAAACGCACCGGTAATATGATGCAGCCGCAGCTGGCTGAGAAAATCCGCAAGCGTACCGAGAAACAGTTCCCGAACGGGATCGAGCCTCACGGTACTGACGCCCTGCGTTTCACCCTGGCGGCACTGGCTTCTACTGGCCGTGACATCAACTGGGACATGAAGCGTCTGGAAGGTTACCGTAACTTCTGTAACAAGCTGTGGAACGCCAGCCGCTTCGTGCTGATGAACACCGAAGATCAGGATTGCGGTTTTAACGGCGGCGAGATGACTCTGTCTCTGGCGGATCGCTGGATCCTGGCGGAATTCAACCAGACGGTGAAAGCATTCCGCGAAGCGTTGGACAGCTACCGCTTCGATATCGCGGCAGGCATCCTGTACGAATTCACCTGGAACCAGTTCTGTGACTGGTACCTGGAGCTGGCGAAGCCAGTGATGAACGGCGGTTCTGAGGCGGAGCTGCGCGGCACGCGCAACACGCTGATTACCGTGCTGGAAGGTCTGCTGCGTCTTGCGCATCCAGTCATTCCATTCATCACCGAAACCATCTGGCAGCGTGTGAAAGTGATTGCTGGCATCAACGCAGACACCATCATGCTGCAACCATTCCCGGAATTCGATGCGGCGAAGGTTGATGACGCTGCGTCAGCAGATACCGAATGGCTGAAACAGGCGATCGTTGCAGTACGTAACATTCGTGCAGAAATGAACATCGCTCCGGGTAAACCGCTGGAATTGCTGCTGCGTGGTTGCAGTGAAGCTGCTGTTCGTCGTGTCACCGAGAACAACACCTTCCTGAAAACCATGGCGCGTCTGGAAAGCATCACTGTGCTGCCTGCAGATGATAAAGGTCCGGTATCCGTGACTAAAATCATCGACGGCGCAGAGCTGCTGATCCCGATGGCGGGCCTGATCGACAAAGACGCCGAGCTGGCTCGTCTGGCGAAAGAAGTGGCAAAAGTCGACGTGGAAATTGGCAAAATCGAAAGCAAGCTGGCGAACGAAGGCTTTGTGGCCCGCGCGCCGGAAGCGGTCATCGCCAAAGAGCGTGAGCGTCTGGTTGCTTTCGCCGATGCGAAGACCAAACTGATTGAGCAGCAGGCAGTGATTGCCGCCCTGTAATGCTTTTACCCCTTACGCTTCAGGGCGTAAGGGGTAACCTTCCTGAAAACTCCTCGCTTGCACTCCCCTTTCTGCGGTGCTATTAACAGCAGTTATGTGTCAATTTTTGTAATGAGTAATGCTATGAGCGTGATTACCCCCGTCGCGACGACGATGCGTCGGATCACTGAGCAGGATAACCCGGCTATTGCCGCCGTTATCCGCACCGTTTCTGCCGAATATGGCCTGACGGCTGACAAAGGCTACACGGTTGCAGACCCAAATCTGGATGAGCTTTTTCAGCTCTACAGCCAGCCAGGGCATGCCTATTGGGTAATCGAGCAAAATGGTCTGGTTGTGGGCGGCGGCGGCGTGGCGCCACTCAGTTGTAGCGAGCCGGATATCTGCGAACTACAGAAAATGTATTTCCTCCCAACTGCACGCGGGCAAGGACTGGCGAAAAAGCTGGCACTGATGGCCCTGGAACACGCACGTAAGCAGGGTTTTACGCGCTGTTACCTCGAAACAACCGCCTTCCTCAAAGAGGCCATCGGCCTGTATGAACATCTGGGCTTTGAGCATATTGGTGCACCGCTTGGTTGTACCGGCCACGTCGATTGCGAAGTCAGGATGCTGAAAAATCTGTAAATAATATTGCCGCCCTCTTCTGTTAAGCGGTGCTGAACTGAATGCTCTACACTCTCAGTTCACACCACAACGGGGGAAACACGATGTCGAAGATAAAAAGCTACGCCGCACCGCAGGCGGGTGCAGAACTTGAGCTTTACGAGTACGATGCGGGCGAACTAAAAGCAGAAGACGTCGAAGTACAGGTTGATTACTGCGGGATCTGCCACTCGGATCTCTCGATGATCGACAACGAATGGGGCTTCTCCAGCTACCCGCTGGTTGCCGGACACGAAGTGATTGGCCGCGTCGTGGCGCTCGGTAGCGCCGCGCAGGACAAAGGACTGAAAGTGGGTCAACGCGTGGGCATTGGCTGGACAGCACGCAGCTGTGGCCACTGCGATGCCTGTATCAGCGGTAATCAGATCAACTGCCTCGAAGGCGCCGTTCCTACCATACTTAACAAAGGTGGTTTTGCCGATAAGCTGCGCGCCGACTGGCAATGGGTCATTCCACTGCCGGACAGCATTGATATCGAATCCGCCGGTCCATTGCTGTGTGGTGGTATTACCGTCTTCAAACCTCTGCTGATGCACCATATCACTGCCACCAGCCGCGTGGGCGTCATCGGTATTGGCGGACTGGGGCATATCGCCATCAAACTGCTGCACGCGATGGGCTGTGAAGTCACAGCGTTCAGTTCAAACCCGGCGAAAGAGAAAGAAGTGCTGGCGATGGGTGCAGACAAGGTAGTGAACAGCCGCGATCCGCATGCGCTGAACGCGCTGGCAGGCCAGTTTGATCTCATCATCAACACCGTCAACGTCGATCTCGACTGGCAGCCGTATTTTGAAGCGCTGGCCTACGGCGGTAACTTCCACACCGTAGGTGCCGTGATGAAGCCGCTGCCCGTTCCGGCGTTTACCTTGATTGGCGGGGATCGCAGCGTGTCCGGCTCTGCCACCGGTACGCCATTCGAGTTGCGCAAACTGATGAAGTTTGCCGGACGCACCAAAGTGGCTCCGACTACTGAGCTGTATCCGATGTCAAAAATCAACGAAGCGATCCAGCACGTGCGTGACGGCAAAGCCCGTTATCGCGTGGTGTTGAAAGCGGATTTTTGATTTTCACGCGGACATCATGTTTGCAGGCCGGGTAAGGCGTAGCCGCCACCCGGCATTTCTACACTACCGAGCCAGCGCAGCAAACACCTCTGCCACCGCGACCGCCCCCGGATCCATTACTCCATCCAGATTCTCTTTATTCACATACGACGAACGCCCCGCTCCGGCTTTCTGCATTTTCGCGGTCGCTTCGGCACCCTGCCGCGCAGCCTGCGCCGCCGCGTGAAGATCGCCTTTCAGCAACGCCTCCAGCGCGGGCTGCAGCGCGTCGATCAGCGTACGATCGCCAAGATCAGCCCCACCGTACTGCTTCATCTGCGCCAGCCCACTCAGTAGGGCTTCCGGCAACGGCTTCCCGTCATGCAGCTTTTGTCCGGCCGCCGTAAAGAAGATCGACATCAGCACGCCACTCGATCCGCCCATCACCGTGGCCAACCGCTCGCCTACCAGCAACAGCAGCGTTGGGATATCATCCAGAGGCAGTTTGTGCTCCTCAAGGCGCTGCGCAATGTCTCGCGCTCCTTGCGCAAAGGTAGAGCCGGTATCGCCATCCCCCACTTTGGCATCCAGTGCATTGAGCCGATTTTCAAGCTTAATCAGCGTGGTTGTTACCTGGGAGACATACTCGCCCACCTCTGCGTTAGCAGATGGGGTATATTCCACGCGGTCATGCAGCGCGCTATGTTCCTGTACACGCAAGGGGGCAAACGCCACTGGTTTTTGCCAGCCCAGCGTCTCAACCTCTTCATGGAGCGCTTTTTCAAAGAGGTCGTTAAGCTTCAATAACGTCAGGGAAAAGCCCTTCATATCCAGGGCACTCACCAGCGGCGCGGGGCCAATCAGGTACGCGATATGCTCTTTCAGAGCCGAGTGCGCCAGCTCTTTGGTGAGCAGCGCCATCTCCAGCGCCGACACGCCGCCAAGATTGTTAATCAGCACTGCAAAGCGCCCCTCTCCCGCCTGCTCGCGTAACGGTGTTACCAGCGTGTCGATAATGGCTTTGCTGTTTTGCGTATCAACCACCGAAGCTCCCGGCTCCCCGTGAATACCGAGCCCCAGTTCCACATGACCTTGCTTAATTCGCCCTTCTCCATCATCACTGCCTGGCAGGTTACAGGTTTGCATCGCAACGCCCAGGCTCCAGAGATTATCGCAGGCCTGTTGCGCAATATCCCGCACTTCACTCAGTGATTTCCCGTGCTCCGCCGCATAACCTGCAATCTTATGTACCAGCGCCGTACCGGCAATGCCGCGCGGCTGCTTGTTATCCGGCAGCGCGATGTCATCGGCAACAATCACCATCTCCACCTTCAGGCCATAGCGTTTGGCCTTTTCCGCTGCCAGACCGAAGTTCAGGCGGTCGCCGGTATAGTTTTTGACGATCAGCAGACAACCGCGATCGCCCGTTACCGCCACAATGGCGTTCAGTACCGCATCCACGCTCGGCGAAGCAAACAGATCGCCGCACACCGCCGCCGTCAACATGCCTTTGCCGACAAACCCGGCGTGTGCAGGCTCATGACCAGAGCCACCGCCGGAGATCACCGCTACGCGGCTTTTGTCCCAGTCGCCGCGCGCGACGATCCTGATGGCCGGATCGATATCAAGTTTGACGAGATTCGCGTGTGGCGCAGAAAGCAGTATGCCTTCAATGGCATCGTTGACCAGCTGTTTGCGATCGTTAAAGAAGAATCTGGACATAGTTTCCCACTATTTTGTGAACCGTATGCAAAAGCATAGTCCGCGCTGGATAATGCGCCGCAAAGTCAGGAATTTACTCAACCAAATTGCGACCAGGTTGCCTATACTCCACCCAGGACTAAGAGAGGAAGCGCATTATGAGTACACCATTGTTAATTGCCAGGACGCTGGAAAAAGAGCTGTATTTACTGCCCGCGATGGCGAACCGCCACGGTTTGATCACCGGCGCGACCGGGACGGGGAAAACCGTGACTCTGCAAAAGCTGGCGGAGTCGCTTTCGGAGATTGGCGTACCGGTCTTTATGGCTGACGTGAAAGGCGATTTAACCGGTGTCGCTCAGGAAGGGACGGCCTCTGAAAAACTGCTCGAACGGCTGAAGAATATTGGCATCACGGACTGGACGCCGCATAACAATCCGGTGGTGGTGTGGGATATCTTCGGTGAGAAAGGCCACCCGGTGCGCGCGACCGTCTCCGATCTCGGCCCGCTGCTGCTGGCCCGTCTGCTTAACCTCAACGACGTGCAGTCCGGCGTATTGAATATTATCTTCCGTATTGCCGATGACCAGGGGCTACTGCTCCTCGATTTCAAAGATCTGCGCGCCATTACCCAATACATCGGCGATAACGCTAAATCCTTCCAGAACCAGTACGGCAATATCAGCAGCGCCTCGGTGGGCGCCATTCAGCGTGGGTTGCTGACCCTGGAGCAACAGGGGGCCGAACACTTCTTCGGCGAGCCGATGCTGGATATCAAAGACTGGATGCGCACCGACAGCAACGGCAAAGGCATCATCAACATTCTGAGTTCTGAGAAGCTCTATCAGATGCCGAAGCTTTACGCCGCCAGCCTGCTGTGGATGCTCTCTGAGCTCTACGAACAGCTACCCGAAGCCGGTGACCTGGAAAAGCCCAAACTGGTGTTCTTCTTTGACGAAGCACACTTGCTGTTTAACGATGCCCCACAGGTACTACTGGACAAGATTGAACAGGTTATCCGCCTGATCCGTTCCAAAGGTGTTGGCGTCTGGTTTGTTTCGCAAAATCCGTCAGATATTCCGGACAACGTGCTCGGGCAACTTGGTAACCGCGTGCAGCACGCCCTACGCGCCTTTACGCCGAAAGATCAGAAAGCCGTTAAGGCCGCCGCGCAAACCATGCGCGCCAATCCGGCCTTTGATACCGAAGCGGCGATTCAGGCGTTAGGCACCGGTGAAGCGCTGATCTCGTTCCTGGATGCGAAGGGCAGCCCGTCCGTGGTGGAACGCGCCATGGTGATCGCACCCTGCTCGCGCATGGGGCCGGTGACCGACGATGAGCGTAACGGTCTGATTAACCACTCTCCGGTGTACGGGAAATACGAAGACGAGGTGGATCGCGAGTCCGCATTCGAGATGCTGCAAAAAGGGGTCCAGGCGACAACGGAATCGCAGGATGCGCCTGCCGCTAAAGGGCAGTCTGTCGCCGTGGATGACGGTATTCTCGGGGGGCTCAAAGACATCCTGTTCGGCAGCACCGGTCCGCGCGGCGGCAAGCGTGATGGCGTTGTACAAACCATGGCGAAAAGCGCCGCGCGACAGGTCACTAATCAGATAGTGCGCGGCATGCTGGGAAGCCTGCTAGGCGGCCGTCGCCGGTAGACGGGGAACCCACGGGCGGCCAAGCGCCGAACCCTGTACACCGTTCTCCTGTAGATAGCGGTCGATTTCTACCATCCCCGTCCAGCGGTTCTCACACCATAGCGGTGCCAGAAGCGTTGGACGGCGAGCGCTGGCCGAAATACGGTGGTAGACAATTTCCGGCGGTGTGTGGCGAATCATCTCCCCCGCCGTCACCGTATAGTCCTCAAGCTCAATACCGCTTAACCGCCCGGCCTCCCAGGCTTTCGCCATAATGCTGCCCTTCACGATATGCAGCGGGTGCAGCTTGATACCGTCCACGCCGGTCTCAACCACCTTTTCCAGCGTCTCCAGACCGTGCTGTCGCCCTTCCCCCGGTAAACCGACAATCAGGTGCGAACAGACCTTCAGCCCACGCTCACGGGCCAGCCGCGTGGTGCGCTGGTAGCAGGCGAAATCATGGCCGCGATTGATTCGGTGCAGCGTTTTGTCATGTGCGGTCTGCAAGCCCAGCTCCAGCCAGATCTCGTAACCTTGTTCTTTGTACTCGCTGAGCAGCTCCAACACCGCCTCCGGTACGCAGTCCGGGCGCGTGCCCACGCACAGCCCAACGATGTTAGCCTGACTGACGGCCTGCTGATACATAGAGCGCAGTACCTGCACCTCAGCCCACGTGCTGGTATAGGCCTGGAAATAGGCCAAATATTGCTTTGCGCGGTTCACCAGGCTCGCCTGATGGGCAAGCTGTTCAGCGATAGATTTATGCTGCTGGGCTTCGTCAGCAAACGACGCAACGTTACAGAACGTGCAGCCACCACGCCCGATGGTGCCATCGCGATTCGGGCAGCTAAAGCCGCCATGCAGCGTCAGCTTATGAACCTTTCGCCCATAGCGTTGCAAAAGATCCCCACCAAACATATTGACTAATTTCTGTAACTGCATAATCTGATAGACCGTCCCGGAGAAAGGGGACAAGCCTGCCATTTTTAGCCTCTGTCGGCGATGACCTGGATCAATCGCCCTGGACGGCCTTTATCTATATGAATAAATACTCAGGATTACTGCAATTTCATTCACAACTCTCGTGATTACTTTTCCTTATGTTCTGATTGTTTTTTTCATTTATAGCGCCACCACTTAAAAACAGTGGCTTTATGCGGGTTTGCAGCCAATGTCAGATTATTATTCTGCTATAAAACTGCTATTCAGCACGCTACATTGATAATACCGCTTTCATATAGTGAGTCAGATCACACTCCGCTGCGTCCTGTCAGGGCATACAATCAATGTAAAAATAGTTAAATACCCTTTAATTACAATCAGATAAACTCTCTTTAGCACATTTTTGTATAAATAAGATTGCCATTTGACCTGTGTACCAATTCCCGATAAGTTGGAAATCCGCTGGAAGCTTTCTGGATGAGCGGCCTGCTCATCATATTTATGCAGTAATTGAGATTCCCTCTGAAGCAAGTCCTCAAACTTGTTTACCTGCGCGAAAGGATGAAAAGAGGGCGAATGCGAGGTCCGCGTATGAAACGTAAACCCCGTCGCCATGCTCTTTCTGTGCCTGTGCGCCACGGTAAAGTTCAGTGGGAAGCCCGACGAGCCTGGGGAGGTTCACTGATATGTTGTACGATAAATCCCTTGAGAAGGATAACTGTGGTTTCGGCCTGATCGCCCACATAGAAGGCGAACCTAGCCACAAGGTAGTGCGTACTGCCATTCACGCACTGGCCCGTATGCAGCACCGTGGTGCCATCCTTGCTGATGGTAAAACCGGCGACGGTTGCGGTCTGCTGCTGCAAAAACCCGATCGTTTCTTCCGTATCGTTGCGGAAGAACGCGGCTGGCGTTTAGCCAAAAACTACGCTGTCGGTATGCTGTTCCTGAACCAGGATCCTGAAAAAGCTGCCGCCTCACGCCGCATCGTCGAAGAAGAACTTCAACGTGAAACCCTGTCGATTGTCGGCTGGCGCAATGTGCCAACCAACGAAGGGGTGCTCGGTGAAATCGCCCTCTCCTCGCTGCCTCGTATTGAACAGATTTTTGTTAACGCGCCTGCGGGCTGGCGTCCACGCGATATGGAACGCCGTCTGTTCATTGCCCGTCGCCGCATTGAAAAGCGTCTCCAGGACGATAAAGAGTTCTACGTCTGTAGCCTCTCGAACCTGGTGAACATCTATAAAGGTCTGTGTATGCCGGCTGACCTGCCGCGCTTCTACCTGGACCTGGCGGATCTGCGTCTGGAATCGGCCATTTGCCTGTTCCACCAGCGCTTCTCCACCAACACCGTTCCACGCTGGCCGCTGGCTCAGCCGTTCCGCTATCTGGCGCACAACGGCGAGATCAACACCATCACCGGTAACCGCCAGTGGGCCCGCGCCCGTACCTATAAGTTCCAGACGCCACTGATCCCTGACCTGCACGATGCCGCACCGTTCGTAAACGAAACCGGCTCGGACTCCAGCTCCATGGATAACATGCTGGAACTGCTGCTGGCGGGCGGGATGGACATCGTTCGCGCCATGCGTCTGCTCGTGCCGCCTGCCTGGCAGAACAACCCGGATATGGATCCGGAGCTGCGCGCGTTCTTCGACTTTAACTCCATGCATATGGAGCCGTGGGATGGTCCGGCGGGCATCGTTATGTCAGACGGCCGTTTTGCTGCCTGTAACCTGGACCGTAACGGCCTGCGTCCTGCGCGCTACGTCATCACCAAAGACAAGCTCATCACCTGCGCCTCTGAAGTCGGTATCTGGGATTACCAGCCTGACGAAGTGGTCGAGAAGGGCCGCGTCGGCCCGGGTGAGCTGATGGTTATCGACACCCGCGGTGGGCGTATCCTGCACTCCGCTGAAACCGATAACGACCTGAAAAGCCGCCATCCATACAAAGAGTGGATGGAGAAAAACGTGCGTCGTCTGGTGCCGTTTGAAGATCTGCCAGACGAAGAAGTAGGCAACCGCGAGATGGACGACGACACCCTCGCAAGCTTCCAGAAACAGTTTAACTACAGCGCTGAAGAGCTGGATTCCGTCATCCGCGTACTCGGTGAAAACGGCCAGGAAGCCGTGGGCTCCATGGGGGACGATACCCCGTTTGCCGTGCTCTCCAGCCAGCCACGCATCATTTACGACTACTTCCGTCAGCAGTTTGCGCAGGTCACCAACCCGCCAATCGACCCGCTGCGTGAAGCCCACGTGATGTCGCTGGCGACCAGCATCGGCCGCGAGATGAACGTCTTCTGCGAGGCCGAAGGCCAGGCGCACCGCCTGACCTTTAAATCGCCGATCCTGCTGTACTCCGATTTCAAACAGCTCACCACCATGAAAGAGGAGCACTACCGCGCTGACACGCTCGATATCACCTTCGACGTGGCCGAAGCGAGCCTTGAAGAGACCGTGAATGCCCTGTGTGACAAAGCCGAACAGATGGTGCGTAACGGTACCGTTCTGCTGGTGCTGTCTGACCGAAATATCGCGAAGAATCGCCTGCCGGTGCCTGCACCAATGGCAGTCGGTGCTATCCAGACCCGTCTGGTAGAGAAGAGCCTGCGCTGCGACGCCAACATCATTGTTGAAACCGCAAGTGCACGTGACCCGCACCACTTTGCCGTGCTGTTAGGCTTTGGTGCGACGGCGATTTATCCATACCTGGCCTACGAAACACTGGCTCGTCTGGTCGATACCCGCGCGATCGACAAAGACTACCGTGCAGTGATGCTGAACTACCGTAACGGCATCAACAAAGGTCTGTACAAGATCATGTCCAAAATGGGCATCTCGACCATTGCCTCCTACCGCTGCTCGAAGCTGTTTGAAGCGGTCGGCCTGCATGACGAGGTCGCCAACCTCTGCTTCCAGGGCGTGGTCAGCCGCATCGGCGGTGCCGGTTTTGCTGACTTCCAGCAGGATCTGGTAAACCTGTCGAAACGCGCCTGGCTGGCACGTAAGCCATTGGATCAAGGCGGTCTGCTGAAATACGTTCACGGTGGCGAATACCACGCCTATAACCCGGACGTGGTGCGCACGCTGCAGCAGGCGGTTCAGAGCGGCGAATACAGTGATTATCAGCAATATGCTGAGCTGGTAAACAGCCGTCCGGCAGCGACGCTGCGCGATCTGCTGGCACTGAATCCAGGGGATGATGCAGTCAGTATTGATGACGTTGAGCCAGCCACTGAGCTGTTCAAACGCTTTGATACTGCAGCAATGTCTATCGGTGCTCTCAGTCCGGAAGCCCATGAAGCGCTGGCTGAAGCCATGAACAGCATCGGCGGAAACTCGAACTCCGGCGAAGGCGGCGAAGATCCTGCCCGTTACGGCACCAACAAAGTGTCCCGTATCAAGCAGGTGGCATCCGGTCGCTTTGGCGTCACGCCAGCGTACCTGGTCAACGCCGACGTTATCCAGATTAAAGTCGCTCAGGGTGCAAAACCGGGCGAAGGCGGTCAGTTACCGGGTGATAAAGTCACGCCGTATATCGCCAAACTGCGCTACTCCGTACCGGGCGTGACGTTGATCTCTCCGCCACCACACCACGATATCTACTCTATCGAGGATTTGGCGCAGCTGATTTTCGACCTGAAACAGGTCAACCCGAAAGCGATGATCTCCGTGAAGCTGGTTTCTGAGCCGGGCGTCGGTACCATCGCAACGGGCGTAGCAAAAGCCTATGCGGATCTCATCACCATCGCCGGTTATGACGGTGGTACCGGTGCAAGCCCACTCTCCTCCGTGAAATATGCGGGTTGTCCATGGGAGCTGGGGCTGGTGGAAACTCAGCAAGCGCTGGTGGCTAACGGTCTGCGTCACAAGATCCGTCTGCAGGTAGATGGCGGTCTGAAAACCGGCCTCGACATCATCAAGGCGGCGATTCTGGGTGCGGAAAGTTTCGGCTTTGGCACCGGTCCAATGGTTGCACTCGGCTGTAAATACCTGCGTATTTGCCACCTGAACAACTGCGCAACCGGCGTTGCAACCCAGGACGAGAAACTGCGTAAGAACCACTATCACGGTCTGCCGTTCAAAGTGACCAACTACTTTGAGTTCATCGCCCGCGAAACCCGCGAGCTGATGGCACAGCTGGGCGTGAAGCGTCTGGTAGACCTGATCGGCCGTACCGACCTGCTGAAAGAGCTGGAAGGCTTCACCGCCAAGCAGCAGAAGCTGGAGTTGAGCAAGCTGCTGGAAACCGCGCAGCCGCATCCTGGCAAAGCGGTCTACTGCACCGAGAACAACCCGCCGTTTGATAACGGCGTGCTGAACGCGCAACTGCTGCAGCAGGCGAAACCGTATGTTGACGACAAGCAGAGCAAAACGTTCTGGTTTGATATTCGCAACACCGACCGTTCCGTGGGTGCCTCCCTCTCCGGTTACATCGCGCAGACGCACGGTGACCAGGGGCTGGCTGCTGATCCGATTACCGCGCACTTCAGCGGTACTGCGGGCCAGAGCTTCGGCGTGTGGAACGCAGGCGGCGTTGAGCTGTATCTGACCGGCGATGCCAACGACTACGTCGGTAAAGGCATGGCGGGTGGTCTGCTGGCGGTGCGTCCGCCTGTCGGTTCAGCTTTCCGCAGCCACGAAGCCAGCATCATCGGAAACACCTGTCTGTACGGCGCGACCGGCGGTCGTCTGTTTGCAGCGGGCCGTGCGGGCGAGCGTTTTGCGGTGCGTAACTCCGGTGCAATCACCGTGGTGGAAGGCATTGGCGATAACGGCTGTGAATACATGACGGGCGGGATTGTTTGCGTTCTGGGTAAAACCGGCGTGAACTTCGGCGCAGGCATGACAGGTGGTTTTGCGTACGTCCTGGATGAAGACGGTGAGTTCCGCAAACGCGTGAACCCGGAGCTGGTGGAAGTGCTGGACGTTGACACGCTGGCTATCCACGAAGAACACCTGCGCGGTCTGATTACCGAACACGTGCAGCATACCGGTTCTTCGCGCGGCGAAGAGATCCTGGCGAACTGGCCGGCGTTCTCTGCGAAATTCGCGCTGGTTAAACCGAAGTCCAGCGATGTTAAAGCACTGTTGGGTCACCGTAGTCGTAGCTCAGCAGAGCTGCGTGTGCAGGCGCAGTAAGGAATTCAGATGAGTCAGAACGTATACCAGTTTATCGACCTGCAGCGTGTTGATCCGCCAAAGAAACCGCTGAAAATCCGTAAAATTGTATTTGTCGAAATCTATGAGCCGTTTTCAGAAGGCCAGGCCAAAGCACAGGCAGACCGCTGCCTGTCCTGCGGTAACCCTTACTGCGAATGGAAATGTCCGGTACATAACTACATCCCGAACTGGCTGAAGCTGGCCAACGAGGGGCGTATCTTTGAAGCCGCCGAGCTGTCTCACCAGACTAACACCCTGCCGGAAGTGTGCGGCCGCGTGTGTCCTCAGGACCGTCTGTGTGAAGGCTCCTGTACGCTGAACGACGAGTTTGGCGCAGTGACCATCGGTAACATTGAGCGTTATATCAACGATAAAGCGTTTGAGATGGGCTGGCGTCCGGATATGACCGGCGTGAAGCAAACCGACAAGCGCGTGGCAATCATCGGCGCGGGCCCGGCGGGCCTGGCCTGTGCGGACGTGCTGACCCGCAACGGCGTGAAGGCGGTAGTCTTTGACCGTCATCCGGAGATCGGCGGTCTGCTGACCTTCGGTATCCCGGCCTTCAAGCTGGAAAAAGAGGTCATGACCCGTCGTCGTGAAATCTTTACCGGCATGGGTATCGAGTTCAAACTGAATGTGGAAGTAGGCCGCGATGTGCAGCTCGACGATCTGCTGAAAGATTACGATGCCGTATTCCTGGGCGTGGGCACCTATCAGTCCATGCGCGGTGGTCTGGAGAACGAAGACGCGCCGGGCGTTTACGACGCTCTGCCGTTCCTGATTGCTAACACCAAGCAGATCATGGGCTACGGCGAAACCGCCGATGAGCCGTTCGTCAGCATGGAAGGCAAACGCGTTGTCGTACTGGGCGGTGGTGATACGGCGATGGACTGCGTGCGTACCTCTATTCGTCAGAATGCCGCGCACGTGATCTGCGCCTACCGTCGTGACGAAGAGAACATGCCGGGCTCTAAACGCGAAGTGAAAAACGCGCGTGAAGAGGGCGTGGAGTTCCAGTTCAACATCCAGCCTCTGGGTATCGAAGTGAATGCCAACGGTAAAGTGAGCGGCGTGAAGATGGCGCGTACTGAGATGGGTGCGCCGGATGCGAAAGGCCGTCGTCGCGCCGAGATCGTAGCCGGTTCTGAGCATGTGATCCCGGCCGATGCCGTCGTGATGGCGTTCGGTTTCCGCCCTCACAGCATGGAGTGGCTGGCGAAGCACAGCGTGGAGCTGGACTCTCAGGGCCGCGTCATTGCACCTGAAGGCAGCGACAATGCTTTCCAGACCAGCAATCCGAAAATCTTCGCCGGTGGCGATATCGTTCGCGGTTCTGACCTGGTGGTCACCGCGATTGCCGAGGGTCGTAAGGCGGCAGACGGTATACTGAACTACCTGGAAGTGTAAAAAAACAGGCCCGATTGGGCCTGTTTTTTTATTTGACGACGCGAAGAGCCGGACGACCACCGCGCGGAGGCGGATCGTCATCAGGATCATTGTCGTCATGATGATCGGGTTTATCGCCATCAATAAGCGACATCACCGTGTCGCTTTCGCGCTCATCGGATGCGTTGTCATCATTCAGGCTGGCAACATCCTCGTCGTATGCTGCTTCCGGCTCAAACATCGTGCCTGCGCCGTTTTCACGCGCGTAGATCGCCAGTACCGCAGCCAGAGGAACGGACACCTGACGCGGCACACCGCCAAAGCGCGCATTAAAGCGCACTTCGTCGTTGGCCAGTTCCAGGTTGCCCACCGCGCGCGGCGCGATGTTCAGCACGATCTGTCCGTCACGCGCATATTCCATAGGAACCAGCACGCCCGGCAACGTCACATCCACAACCAGGTGCGGCGTGAGCTGGTTATCCAGCAGCCATTCATAGAAGGCGCGCAGCAGATACGGACGGCGTGGGGTAAGTTGTGACATTTCCACAGTCATTAGCCTCGGCCAAGACGCATTTCACGTTCAGGTTCAGTTAACGATGCCAGGAATGAATCACGTTCAAATACGCGAGTCATGTAACCCTTCAGCTCTTTCGCACCCGGACCGCTGAACTCTACGCCCAGAGTCGGCAGACGCCACAGCAGCGGTGCCAGATAGCAATCCACCAGGCTGAACTCATCGCTCAGGAAGAATGGCTTCTGACCAAACACAGGGGCAATTGCCAGCAGCTCTTCACGCAGTTGCTTACGTGCTGCGTCGGCTTCAGAAGAGGAACCGCTAACGATAACGTTCATCAGCGAGTACCAGTCTTTCTCGATACGCTGCATGTACAGGCGGCTTTCACCACGCGCGACAGGGTAAACCGGCATCAACGGCGGATGTGGGAAACGCTCATCCAGATATTCCATAATGATACGGGATTCCCACAGGGTCAGCTCGCGATCCACCAGCGTCGGTACGCTTTGGCTCGGGTTGAGATCGATCAGATCCTGAGGTGGGTTATCCTTTTCCACATGCTCGATCTCAAAACTGACACCCTTCTCGGCCAGCACGATACGAACCTGATGGCTATAAATGTCAGTAGGACCAGAAAACAGCGTCATTACCGAACGTTTGTTGGCAGCGACAGCCATGAAAACCTCCAGGTATATTCAGAATTTTTACTGCTACCGGCCCAACAGGGGCCAGCCAGATGTTGTATCGCCCATCCCAGAGAAAACACATTGTTCAAGAATCGAACAAAAATCGAGTATTCACCGATATTTGGGCAGAAAATTGGATGATAGTTTACCAGATTTTGATGGCTTTGTGGTGAGGGGATTCTGGAAATGTGGAAAAAGAGGAGATATATGAATTTATATTGTGGATAACCTGCACATTATCCATAAAAAAACCCGCCGAAGCGGGTTTTTCGCCAATCGTTCTGCGTAAGCAGAAAATGATTAACGTTTGGAGAACTGTGGACGACGACGTGCTTTACGCAGACCCACTTTCTTACGTTCAACCTGACGAGCGTCACGAGTAACGAAGCCAGCTTTACGCAGTTCAGAACGCAGGGATTCGTCGTACTCCATCAGAGCGCGGGTGATACCGTGACGGATCGCACCTGCCTGACCGGAGATACCACCACCTTTAACGGTGATGTACAGATCCAGTTTTTCTACCATGTCAACCAGTTCCAGCGGCTGGCGAACTACCATGCGGGCAGTTTCGCGACCGAAGTATTGTTCCAGAGAACGCTGGTTGATTACGATTTTACCACTGCCCGGTTTGATGAAAACGCGAGCTGCGGAACTTTTGCGGCGACCAGTGCCGTAGTATTGATTTTCAGCCATTGCCTATAATCCCGATTAGATGTCAAGAACTTGCGGTTGCTGTGCCGCGTGGTTGTGCTCGTTACCTGCGTAAACTTTCAGTTTACGGAACATAGCACGACCCAGCGGGCCTTTTGGCAGCATGCCTTTAACCGCGATTTCAATCACACGCTCAGGACGGCGAGCAATCATCTCTTCAAAGGTCGCTTCTTTGATACCACCGATGTGGCCGGTGTGGTGGTAGTACATTTTGTCAGTACGCTTGTTGCCGGTTACAGCAACTTTATCAGCGTTCAGAACGATGATGTAATCACCGGTATCAACGTGCGGAGTGTATTCCGCTTTATGCTTACCGCGCAGGCGACGAGCCAGTTCAGTAGCCAGACGGCCCAGAGTTTTACCGGTCGCGTCAACAACATACCAGTCGCGCTGTACGGTTTCTGGTTTAGCTGTAAAAGTTTTCATTAAAAGCTTACCCAAATAATAAGTTACACGTTGGTGAACACCCAAACGTTTAGTCAGTTGAGGTTCACACGACAAAGTCCGGCAAACCTACCCCTTCGAATAGCACATGCCGACACATAGAAAGTTTCGGGAAAAAAACCTTCTCGTAACGTGGGGTCGCAAGATTATAGAGAAGTTGAGGTCAAAGATCGACCCTTAAATGTGATTTGGAATGGGTTTTTCGGGGGGAGGTATTGCGCGGTCTGGTGCCCTCCCCCAGTTCCTCTCCCACAGGGAGAGGCTGGCATTTATGGCATATGCTCAAGCTTGAGGTATTCCTCGCTCTGCATCTCCTGCAGACGCGAGAGGCAACGCTGGAACTCGAACTTCAGCCGCTCTCCCTGGTAGATCTCATATAAAGGTACCTCAGCGCTAATCACCAGCTTGACGTGCCGCTCATAAAATTCATCCACCAGCGCAATGAAGCGTCGTGCTTCGCTCTCCATCAGCCGCGTCATGACCGGAACGTCCAGCACCATCACGGTATGGAACAGGCGTGAAAGCGCAATATAGTCGTGCTGGCTGCGGGCATCCACACAAAGTGTTGTGAAGGAGACGGCCAGCGTTTGATTCTCTACGCCAAGCGTGGGCAACGGGCGGTGGTTAATCTCAAGCTCCGGAGCGTTTTCACGTTTTGCCCCCGCCAGCGCCAGCCAGAGTTTATCCATTTGATGGGTTGTCTCGGCGTTCAGCGGTGAGAGCCACAGGTGCGCCTGGGTCAACGTACGCAGCCGGTAATCCACCCCGGCATCCACATTCATAATGTCACAATACTGCTTGATGGCGTCGATGGCAGGCAGGAAACGTGCGCGCTGCAGACCGTTGCGGTACAGCTCGTCCGGCGGGATGTTCGATGTGGCAACCAGCGTAATCCCGCGTGCAAACAGCGCTTTCATCAGGCCGCCCAGCAGCATGGCATCGGTGATGTCAGAAACAAAAAATTCGTCAAAGCAAAGCACGTCCGTTTCCGCCTTAAACCTGTCGGCCACAATCTCAAGCGGATCGCTTTTGCCCTGCAGTGCAGTTAGCTCTTCATGAACCCGCAGCATAAAACGATGGAAATGCAGACGCTGCTTACGTTCGCCCGGCAGACTCAGATAAAACAGATCCATCAGCCAGGTTTTTCCGCGCCCTACGCCGCCCCACATATATAAGCCGCGTACAGGAGCATGAGCCTGTGGTGCTTTTTTACCGAGCAACCGCCCAAATGCCGCCTTTAGCCCACCATTCTGTTCGACTTCAGCGGGTTTTGCCGTGAGTTCCTGATAAATCATCTCCAGACGGCTTACCGCCTCACGTTGAACGTCATCAGCTTGATGAGTGCCGTCGTTAAGGGCCAGTTGATAACGCGATGCAGGGGACAGGTTTTGCATAATCTTATTGTTATTCCTTCAATTAAACCTCACCAGCAGCCGTGACTGATGAAAAAAAGGCCGTTCTACACTACGCGATGATACGTCAGGATTCCACTTCTACAGAAATAGCGGTTATAGTGGCATTATCAGGCACAGGCAGGAGCCGAGCCAACACCCTACGGAACAACAAGACAACGGGAGAAGTTCATGACCTGGGAATATGCGCTAATCGGTTTAGTCGTCGGCATCGTCATCGGTGCTGTGGCCATGCGTTTCGGTAATCGCAAATTGCGTCAGCAGCAGTCACTGCAGTACGAACTGGAAAAGAACAAAGCGGAACTGGAAGAGTATCGTGAAGAGCTGGTCAGCCACTTTGCCCGTAGCGCCGAGCTGCTGGACAACATGGCGACCGACTATCGTCAGCTGTATCAACATATGGCAAAAAGCTCCAGCAGCCTGCTGCCGGAAATGACCGCGGAAACCAATCCGTTCCGCAACCGTCTGGCAGACTCTGAAGCCGGTAACGATCAGGCGCCCGTCCAGATGCCTCGTGACTATTCAGATGGCGCGTCAGGCCTGCTGCGTGGCGGTGTAAAACGCGATTAATCGCACAACCTGAATTTATTTTACGGGCGCAGCGATTGCGCCCGTCCTTTCTTCATGACCCCAGCTATCATTTAGTTAAGCACCTCATTGTTCAGCGGTTTAAAATTCAATAACATCAACGTGTTTTTGGGGCCGTTTTTCCTTTATTCCAGGTTACGAGAGTCAACATCGATGAAGAAAAAAAACCAGCTGTTGAGCGCTATCGCGTTAAGTGTCGGGTTATCTCTCTCGGCGTCCTTCCCTGCCCTTGCCGCCATCCCCTCTCAGGTGCCCGGTCAGGCAGCCATTCCAAGCCTCGCACCGATGCTGGAAAAAGTGTTGCCTGCGGTCGTCAGCGTACAGGTTGAGGGTACGGCTGTACAAAGCCAACGCGTACCGGAAGAACTGAAAAAATATTTTGGCGATGAAGCTCCCGACCAGCAGGCTCAGCCTTTTGAAGGTCTGGGTTCAGGCGTCATTATTGATGCGGCCAAAGGCTATATTCTGACCAACAACCATGTCATCAGCCAGGCCGATAAAATCAGCGTACAGCTTAATGATGGACGTGAATTTGATGCCAAACTGATTGGCGGCGATGACCAGAGCGATATCGCGCTGTTGCAGGTGCTGAACCCGAGCAACCTGACTCAGATTACCATTGCGGACTCCGACAAACTGCGTGTCGGTGATTTTGCCGTTGCCGTGGGTAACCCCTTTGGTTTAGGGCAGACCGCCACCTCCGGGATCGTCTCGGCGCTGGGACGTAGCGGCCTGAATCTGGAGGGGCTGGAAAACTTTATTCAGACGGATGCCTCCATCAACCGTGGGAACTCCGGCGGGGCATTGCTCAACCTGAATGGCGAGCTGATTGGGATTAACACGGCTATTCTGGCCCCTGGCGGCGGCAGCATTGGAATTGGTTTTGCCATCCCCAGTAACATGGCCAAAACGCTTGCCCAGCAGCTGATCCAGTTCGGTGAAATCAAGCGCGGGCTGTTGGGGATCAAGGGAATGGAGATGAGCGCGGATATCGCCAAAGCGTTCAACATCAACGTGCAGCGGGGCGCATTTGTGAGTGAAGTCCTGCCAAACTCCGGTTCGGCAAAAGCCGGCGTGAAATCGGGCGATGTGATCGTCAGCCTGAATGACAAGCCGTTGAGCAGCTTCGCAGAGCTACGTTCACGCATTGCCACGACAGAACCTGGCGCCAAAGTGAAGCTGGGCCTGATTCGTGACGGCAAGCCACTGGACGTTGAAGTCACGCTGGATAAGAGTACCTCGTCATCTGCCAGTGCGGAGCTTATCGCCCCAGCGCTGCAAGGGGCAACGTTAAGCGATGGGCAGTTGAAAGACGGAACGAAGGGCATTAGCATCGACACCGTTGAGAAGAGCAGCCCTGCCGCGCAAGCAGGATTACATCAGGATGATGTCATCATTGGCGTAAACCGTAATCGCGTGCAATCCATTGCCGAGCTGCGCAAGGTGCTGGAAAGTAAACCGGCGGTTATTGCCCTGCAGGTTATGCGTGGCAATGAATCTATCTATATTCTGTTGCGCTAAGCATTTGCGATGCCGGACATCACCGCTGCGTGTGATGTCCGGATAACTCATGTTATGCTGCAAATCGTCCCTTTTTTAACGACACGCGCATCATGCTTTTAAAGCTCTTACGTTCAATTGTCATCGGTTTGATTGTCGCTGGCCTGCTGCTGGCGGCAATGCCGTCTTTACGTCAGTTTAATAAACTGACGGCTCCCCAGTTCGACAGTACGGATGAAACGCCGGCCACCTACAACCAGGCCGTTCGCCGTGCAGCACCTGCCGTGGTTAATGTCTATAACCGCGGCCTTAATAGCTCAACCCATAACCAACTGGAGATCCGCACCCTCGGCTCCGGGGTGATTATGGACGAGCGCGGCTACATTATTACCAACAAGCACGTGATTAACGATGCCGACCAGATTATCGTTGCCCTGCAGGATGGCCGCGTGTTTGAGGCATTACTCGTGGGGTCTGACAGCCTGACCGACCTGGCCGTCCTGAAAATCAACGCCACGGGAGGTTTGCCGATCATTCCCATTAATCGTAAACGTACCCCTCACATTGGCGATGTCGTCCTGGCTATCGGTAACCCTTATAACCTGGGCCAGACGATTACCCAGGGAATTATCAGTGCGACGGGTCGTATTGGCCTCAACCCCTCCGGGCGGCAGAACTTCCTGCAAACCGATGCGTCGATCAACCGCGGTAACTCCGGCGGTGCGCTGGTTAACTCACTGGGTGAGCTGATGGGTATCAATACCCTCTCGTTCGACAAGAGCAACGACGGCGAGACACCGGAAGGGATCGGCTTTGCCATTCCGTTCCAGTTGGCGACCAAAATTATGGATAAACTGATCCGTGATGGACGGGTGATCCGTGGTTATATCGGAATAGGTGGCCGTGAAATTGCACCAATGCATAACCAGGGCGGCGGTATTGATCAGATTCAGGGCATCGTGGTCAACGAGGTATCACCTGGCGGCCCGGCAGACAACGCGGGAATTCAGGTTAACGATGTCATTGTGTCAGTTAATGGTACGCCAGCGGTCTCGGCACTGGAGACCATGGACCAGGTCGCAGAGATCCGACCGGGCTCTATTATCCCTGTTGAAGTCATGCGCAATGATAAGAAACTCACGCTGCAGGTGACGGTTCAGGAATACCCGGCAACAAACTGACAGCCATAAAAAAACCGAAGCCAGTGAGTGCTTCGGTTTTTTTTGCCGGGTGGCGCTAACGCTTACCCGGCCTACGAGAGACGGTTCGTTTTACTTGTTAACGAACTCTTCGCCCAGGGTGATATCTTTCTTCAGGGTATCCAGCATGCCTTCCATCGCGTGTTGTTCAAACGCGCTCAGTTTGCCGATAGGCTGACGTTCTTCGATACCATTTTTACCCAGCAGCAGCGGTTGAGAGAAGAAGCGAGCGTGTTCGCCGTCGCCTTCAACGTAAGCGCATTCAACAACGCCTTTCTCACCCTGCAGAGCGCGAACCAGTGACAGACCGAAACGTGCAGCCGCCTGGCCCATAGACAGAGTTGCAGAACCGCCACCCGCCTTCGCTTCCACCACTTCGGTGCCCGCGTTCTGGATACGTTTGGTCAGGTCAGCCACTTCCTGCTCGGTGAAGCTAACGCCAGGGATCTGCGACAGCAGAGGCAGAATGGTGACGCCTGAGTGGCCACCAATAACCGGAACTTCCACTTCTGTTGGCTGTTTGCCTTTCAGCTCAGCAACAAAGGTGTTGGAACGGATAATATCCAGCGTGGTCACGCCGAACAGTTTGTTTTTATCGTAAACACCGGCTTTCTTCAGCACTTCTGCCGCGATAGCAACAGTGGTGTTCACCGGGTTAGTGATGATACCGATGCACGCTTTCGGGCAGATTTCAGCGATCTGCTGCACCAGGTTTTTCACGATGCCAGCGTTGACATTGAACAGGTCTGAACGATCCATACCGGGCTTACGCGCCACGCCTGCAGAAATCAGCACCACGTCGGCACCCTGCAGAGCAGGACGCGCATCTTCACCGGAGAAGCCTTTGATTTTCACAGCTGTCGGGATGTGGCTCAGGTCAACCGCCACACCTGGGGTTACCGGAGCAATATCGTACAGGGAGAGTTCTGAGCCTGAAGGCAGTTGAGTTTTCAGTAGTAGGGCAAGCGCCTGGCCGATACCACCAGCAGCGCCGAGGACTGCGACTTTCATCCTAAACTCCTTATTATGGTTAACTTAAGTATCTGTAACTCCGTTGCGGCGACCATAATTCAGCGAGTAAATAATTACAATTTTCGTAGCTAAAGAATTTGAGGTCACGCGGCTTTATCTCTCACCAGAAGACTATCTGACGACAGACGGCAACGAATTAAGAGGTGGTTACAATACACCCTGCCCCGCCACCAAAACAACATCATTTTGATAACATTTAATTTACTTTTAAGCTTATTTGCGTGGCGTGACCCAGGCATGTTTTCTGATAACGAAATCTGATAAAATCACTCCCTTTCATAACATTATTTCAGACTACCTCCCGGTAGATAATTTGCATAAAAATTCATCCACATGCATAATAATGTTGTTTCTATCGTCATATTCCGGGTGACTTATGCGAAGCTCGTCTAAGCAAGAAGAATTAGTAAAGGCGTTTAAAGCGCTACTCAAAGAAGAGAAATTCAGTTCTCAGGGAGAAATTGTTCAGGCGTTACAGGAACAAGGTTTCGATAACATCAATCAGTCGAAAGTCTCCCGCATGTTAACCAAATTTGGCGCGGTGCGTACCCGTAACGCCAAAATGGAGATGGTCTATTGCCTGCCAGCTGAACTTGGCGTGCCGACGACCTCCAGCCCGCTGAAGAATTTGGTTCTGGATATCGACTATAACGACGCCGTCGTAGTGATCCACACCAGCCCTGGCGCTGCGCAGTTGATTGCTCGCCTGCTGGATTCCTTAGGTAAAGCGGAAGGTATTCTCGGTACAATCGCTGGGGACGACACCATCTTTACCACCCCGGCAAATGGTTTCTCCGTCAAAGACCTCTACGAGGCAATTCTGGTTCTGTTCGAACAGGAACTCTAATCCCCCCTCCCCGCAGCACCGCTGCGGGGATCGTTCTGCTCCCGCTGCGTTTCCCACTCGATTCCACTGCCCTGACTTTGACAAATAATGCTTTTTACCACCCATTAACATTCACCCAGTGAATGCTAAATCAAAAAATCGCACAAAAAATCAAAAGCTGATATCAATATGATTTTATTAGATATAACTGCACGAAGTGGACGATAAATAGCCAATATTATGCAATTTGGTTATAAAAAACGAACGGGTTAACACGTAATAACAATAGTAACAATTAGTCTGGTATTAATTTTTTTGGTTATTAGTGTATACTTGATTTTGTGATGAGGGTCACGAAACAAGACCCCACGAAAAAATTCGACGAGGTAAAAATCATGAACATTAAAACTACTGTAGCGGCGCTGAGCGTCCTGTCTGTCCTGTCATTCGGTGCTTTCGCTGCTGATTCAATCAATGCTGACCAGGCGCAATCCCGCCAGGCAATCGGTACGGTTTCTGTCGGTGCAATCGGTACGTCCCCGATGGACATGCATGAGATGCTGAACAAGAAAGCGGAAGAACAGGGTGCATCATCCTACCGCATCATTGAAGCTCGTTCAGGTGACCACTGGCACGCTACTGCTGAGCTGTACAAATAAGTTTTAGCAATAACTGAAGACATAAATCTCCACTCAACGGCACCAGGCATAAAAATAGCTGTTTAACCCTTCTCGCCGTTGAGCAACAACCCTATTCAGGAGTAAAGACTATGAAAACCAAATTGATCATCGCAACCCTCGGTCTGGCCTCAGTTCTCTCTTTCGGCGCAAGTGCAGCCGTACAGCAAGTGAATGCCGACCAGGCACAAAATCTGCAGCCTATGGGCAGTGTATCCGTAACGTCTGTCACTGGTTCACCAATGGATATTCGTCACGAACTGGCCGCAAAAGCTGAAAAAGCAGGTGCCAGCAGCTATCGTGTCACCGAACTGAATCAGGGTGACCACTGGCATGCTACGGCAGAACTGTATAAATAAACCCTCGTCGTATTTCATCATACGACTTGCCCCTGACCTGCTGGTCAGGGGCTTTTTTTATGTCATTCAATGGCGCGCGTTAAAACGCAGTTGCCCTTCCAGCTCTTCTTCCGCTTCATCGAACAGTAATATCAGTGCGCCAAAACGTCTGCGCAGCTTATCGGGTAAATGAATGAACTCAATCTCCAGCGGGAGTGGCAACAGACTGCCGGTCACCACGTCCCACAGGGTATCCAGATTCGTCACGCTTTCCCGTTCAAGATCAAACACGCGGATAAATTCACGATAGAAGTCTTCCTGACTGTCGATCTCGTCAAAATCAAACGTATAGGTTTTCATTGCCAGCCACCCAGTCCAGGCGAGCAGCAGTTGCCGCCCTGTCTATTATAATCCCCCAATATGCAGGGTTTTGACTTCCAGATACTCTTCCAGCCCCAGCACGGAGCCCTCGCGTCCAAGGCCTGACTCTTTTACCCCGCCAAAAGGCCCCAGTTCCGTAGAGACGGCGCACTCGTTAATGCCAATCATCCCGCTCTCGATGGCCTGAGAAACACGGAAAACGCGTGAAAGGTTTTGGGTGTAGAAGTAAGCCGCCAGGCCATAAGGCGTGTTGTTGGCACGCTGGATGACCTCATCTTCTGAAGTGAAACGGAAGCACGCCGCAACCGGTCCAAACGTCTCTTCTTCTGCCAGCTTCATGCCTTCATGGCAGTCACCCAGTACGGTTGGCATCCAGAAATTCCCGCCAAGCGAATGGGGTTTCCCCCCTGCCAGCACGGTTGCCCCGCGGGCAACGGCATCGTCGACATGCTCACGCACCTTGTTGACCGCAGCAGGTTCAATCAGCGGTCCGACGACAACCCCCTCTTCAAGACCATTCCCCACCTTCAGCGCCTTTACCGCATCGGCAAGTTTATTCACAAACTTGTCGTAGACGGTTTCCTGAATATAGAAACGGTTAACGCTCACGCAGACCTGCCCGGCATTGCGGAATTTGTTGGCGATAGCACCCTTAACCGCTGCGTCGATATCCGCATCCTCAAAAACGATATATGGGGCATTTCCCCCCAGCTCCATTGAGACTTTTTTCATGGTGTCTGCGGCGTTACGCACCAGCGTTTTGCCGACGGAGGTCGAACCGGTAAAGGAGATTTTACGCACGTCCCGGCTGGCCATGATCGCATCGCTGATTTCATGGGTATTCCCGGCCACGGCGTTGAGAACACCGTCGGGCACACCGGCCTGTTTAGCCAGGGTAAGCAGCGCAAAAGCACTGAGCGGCGTGTTATTGGCCGGTTTGATCACCCCGGTACAGCCCGCAGCAAGCGCCGGGCCTAATTTACGGGTGAGCATCGCCATCGGGAAGTTCCATGGTGTAATCGCCGCGACCACACCAATGGGCTCGCGGGTTGCCAGAATGCGGGAACCGGGTTTGATCGGCGGAATAATTTCCCCGTTAGCGCGCTTGGCCTCTTCGGCAAACCACTGGATAAAGCTGGCCGCGTACTCCACCTCTCCTTCCGCTTCTTTCAGAGGCTTGCCCTGCTCGGTGGTCATTAACCGCCCGAGCCAGCTTTTATTTTCAATAATCAGTTCGTACCAGCGGTAAAGGATGGCCGAGCGTTCTTTCGCGGTTTTGGCTCGCCATGCCGGGAAAGCGTTGGTGGCTGCGGCAATCGCAGCTTCGGTTTCCGCTTTACCCGCTTTCGCGACTTTAGCGATGACCTCGCCGGTCGCCGGGTTAAGTACATCAAACGTCGTGTCCAGCGTTTTCCAGATGCCATTAACCAGATAACCGGTCTGAAAAAGGATGTGGTCCTGAAGCTTCTCAGTCGTCATGTGTCCTCCCTTTCTGAATGTAAGAACGTGCTGGAATTAAGTATAGCCACAAAAAAACCGACGCTTTGGCGTCGGCTTTTTTACTTCAGTCAGTTATCTGTGAGGGCATTCTGGTAGCGGTGCAGCATAAACACCAGCCGCCCTACTGGCTCGGTTACCTGAGGCGGAGCTTCCCAGACTTTAAGCTTCTCCTGGTAGATATCGAGCTCTTCAAGCAGTTGCGTAAAGTAACGACGGCGTTTGTCATCGCTGGTCGCGGAAAGTACATGGTCGGCAGTGCGGCGTAGCTGACGGTGGAAAGCCGACAGATCGTCGTTGATCGGCACAGGCGCGTTACGCAGACGCTGGTGCGCGATGATCATGGTTAATGCCAGCCGGAACTTAGCGATGTCACCCGGGAACTTATTAAGCAGTAAAAACAGCTGCTGATAGAGCGCCGGTAAGTGGTTTTCTTTGCGGCGTGCGGTATTGGTGGTCATCGACGACACGGCAGCGGAAACAAACTGGTTCAACAATACACGGCCCGTTCTTGCCTGTGAGTTATCGCGCACCAGCAGAATAACCATCATTGCCAGGAAACACCCCACCAGCTGACCCAATGCGCTGTCGAGGAACTGGCTGAAATGGAAGGTCATCGGGTTATCCAGCACAATGATGTTAATCGTACTGGCCAGCGCCCCCAACGATCCCAGACGGCGCTTTTGCACTTCTATGCCAATAAAGAACGCCATCACCGCCAGGCTTATGCAAAGCAGCAACATGCTCTGTTGCGTGGACGGGATGATCACCAGGAAATAGAGCGCGCCTATCGGCAGGGCGGCAATGGTGCCATACAGGAAATCAATGGCGACCATACGCGGGTTGGGCAGACGCATCGCCAGGGCAGTCACAACGGCAATCATCACCATTGCACCGCTGCCGGACGTCCAGCCTGTCCACAACCAGAACAGCGTACCGAGCATGCAGGCGAGCGTCGTGCGCCAGAAGTTGACCATCGCGTGATGACGCTCGGCAGATTCCGCCTTAATCACCACTTCTCCCTGCAGCACCTCTTCTTCCGTCGCGCTGATTTTGGTATTGCTAACCACGCCGCGTTTCAGCAGCAGGTAACGCGTCGCGGACCCGACCCAGGTGTAGATGGTCACTGGTGTGTCGCGTTCCCCTGTCCAGGCAATGACCCGCCGCATGCGCTTAAGCTGCTTATGCACGTCCTGCACGGTTTCCACCGGCTCGGCAAACAGCTCGCGGAACGTATCGGTGACCGCTTCGGGGCGCGTGTTCTGGATCAGATAGGTTTCGCACGCCTGGGTAATCAGCGTTAAGGAGACCGTATTGAGGGCTTTAAGCCGACGATTCGCCCGGGCCCAGCGCGAAGACTCTATATTAAGGTTACTGCGCATCCCTTCCAGCGCCTGCGTGCGACGTACCAGACCGCTCCAGGCCTTATCCACCTCTTCACTGTCACCATGCTTGATGCAGAGCTGCATCAGCTGGTACTGGGCCACAATCAACGCATCCAGCTCGCGATCCACCTCTTGCTTGATAGAGCGAGGGGAGAAAAGCAGGTCAGCAACAATCGCGCAAACAATACCAATCACAATCTCACTGCAACGCTCCACGGCGAACTGTGGCGCAAGCAGCGGCTCGCTTTGGATAGTAATGACGATAATCAGCGCGGTGTAACCCGCCAGTCCCCAGGCGTAGGAGTTTTCCACTTTCACCAGAGACGAGACCCAGGTGCAGAAGCCCGCCCAGATACAGCACACCATCAGCATCAGCAGTGGGGTGCGGATCATCAAAATAATAATGGTCAGCGCCGCGAAACAGCCGATAAACGTCCCAATGATACGCAGCATCCCGCGATAGCGGATCGCACCAGAGTAAGGTTCACCACCGGCGGCAAATGCCGGACCAGCCGCGACAATTGCCGCCGTCAGCACCGCCCAGCGCGGGGTTTCAAGCTGGAAGTGGAAGCCAACAAACAGTGCCAGCACGATGGCACACGCCAGCTTCACGGCGAAGCGAATGTGTTGGTTGGCGATGGAGAAGATACCCATAGCGATTAGCCAAACTCGCGCAGACGGTGGGCAATTTTACGGAAGATCGACTCCTGGCTGGCATCCCGGTCTTTAGCGCCGGTAATCACCACCGTCGCCGTGGTACCCGCAGGCCACACATTCCCCTGCTGTTCGTCCAGATGGATACGCACCGGCACACGCTGAGCCAGACGCACCCATTCCAGGTTGGAGTCCACTGTCGCCATCCCTTTTGCATCCTTAGAACTGCTGGCGTTGGTCACCCCTGCCGCGACGCTGTCGACGGTACCTTTAAAGACGCGGTTACTGCCAAGCGGTGTAATTTCAGCACGATAACCCGGACGTACGCCTTCCAGTTTGGTCTCTTCCATATAAGCGAGCACGTAGAAGGAGTTCTGTTTAACCAGCGCCACGGCCGTTGAGCCACGGGTGATAAATTCACCGGCATAGACATTAAGGTTAGTGACCCAGCCATCGGCTGGCGCGCGGATCACGGTGCGCTCCAGATCGAGCTTTGCCAGATCGCGCGTCGCTTGCGCTTTGGCCATCTGGTGCAGCACGGTTTGCAGCACGTTATTGGACTGGTCGATCTCTTCGCGGGACATAGCCTGAATACCTAACTGGTTACGGCGGCCTGCCTCACGGCGTTTCTCTGCCGCCAGCGCCTGATAATAGGCCACGTCAGCTTCCGCTTCTTCCAGTGCTTTCTGGTAGCGAGGCTGGTCGATGGTGAACAGAACCTGATCTTTTTTCACCAGCTGGTTATCGTGAACGTTGACCGCCGTGATAAGACCGGCCACGTCGGGGGCAATGGCCACGACATCGGCACTGAAACGCGCATCACGCGTCCATGGTGATTCCGTGTAATAGACCCAGGCCCGAAAAATAGCGATGAAGGCGAGGATAACCAGCGCCATGGTGATGGCGGTTCGGGAGATTTTTCTTGTTAGTGTTTTCACATCAACCTCAGACAAACATGCGCGATATCAGGTAAAACAGGCAGCAATACAGCGCGGTATTGAACAATGCAGGGTGCCAGACGAAATCGTAGATCCCGGTAGGAACCAGCACCTTGCGCACCAGCCAGAAGATCGCCAGTGATAAAAGAAGCTCGAAAAATATCGGTGGGAACGACAGACCGAACACCACGATAACGGGAAACAGACTCATGTTGACCTTGATAAGAGAGAGTGCAGGCTACAGAATTTTTTAGCGCACGCCATCGCAGAAGAGCAAGAAATGCCGGGCGAGAATGGCGCAGCCGTTAAGTAATTAATAATATATTAACGTAACTGTTATGCTGTTATCTATAATATGTGATCTAAATCACTTTTAAGCCAGAGTGAACAATGGAACGTTTAAAACGCATGTCAGTCTTCGCCAAAGTGGTTGAACTGGGCTCTTTTACCGCTGCTGCACGCCAGCTTCAGATGAGCGTCTCTTCAATCAGCCAGACGGTGTCCAAACTGGAAGATGAGCTTCAGGTCAAGCTGCTCAATCGCAGTACCCGCAGCATCGGGCTGACAGAAGCGGGTAAAATTTACTATCAGGGTTGTCGCCGCATGCTGCTTGAAGTGCAGGATGTCCACGAACAACTCTATGCTTTCAACAACACACCTATCGGCACACTGCGCATCGGTTGTTCTTCAACTATGGCACAAAATGTCCTCGCTGCCATGACAGCGGACATGCTGAAAGAGTATCCAGGATTAACCGTGAATCTGGTAACGGGTATCCCTGCGCCGGACCTGATTGCTGACGGGCTGGACGTGGTGATCCGCGTTGGGGCATTACAGGATTCCAGCCTTTTCTCGCGCAGGCTGGGCAGTATGCCGATGGTCGTTTGCGCCTCGAAAAGCTATCTGGCGCAGTACGGTGTCCCTGAGAAACCCGCCGATCTCACCAACCACTCATGGCTGGAATACAGCGTTCGACCCGACAATGAATTTGAACTGATTGCTCCGGAAGGGCTCTCCACCAGACTGCTGCCAGAAGGCCGGTTTATCACCAACGACCCAATGACCATTTCGCGTTGGTTAGTGGCAGGAGCCGGGATCGCCTACGTGCCGTTGATGTGGGTGATCAACGAAATCAACAGCGGTGTACTGGAGATCCTGTTCCCTCGCTACCAGTCCGATCCGCGCCCGGTATACGCCCTGTACACAGAAAAAGACAAACTACCGCTCAAGGTGCAGGTGTGTATTAACTATCTGACAGACTATTTTGTGGACGTGGCGGAGCTGTTTCAGGGGATGCGAGGAAGAAGTAAGGAATAATTGATTATCGCGGATAAGCATATATTATATGAATATGTCCTGGATGAGATGCACATTCATTCAGGAATATTCCCTCACCACTATCAGTAATAGCTAATTGACACTTCTGTTACCCGTCCCTTACCTTATTAGAAGTCTGGCACTCAGACTGTTATTAATTTGTTACTGATATGAATAATAAAATGTATTCCGCAGGATGACATTGAACAAGGAAAAGAAATGAATATATTTGAACAAACACCACCTTCGCGCAGGCGCTATGGACTCGCCGCGTTCATTGGTTTGATTGCAGGGATTGTCTCTGCATTCGTGAAATGGGGAGCGGAGGTGCCACTTCCGCCACGTAGCCCTGGTGATTTATTCACTGCCGCATGCGGACCAGAGCAATTAATAAGAGCCGCAAGTCAGATTGACTGCTCGCGTAATTTTCTCAATCCACCTTATGTATTTTTACGCGACTGGCTGGGCGTTGTCGATCCTAACGCGGCGGTTTATACATTCGCCGGACATATATTTAACTGGGTCGGCGTAACACATATTATTTTCTCAATCGTCTTCGCCGTAGGGTATTGTGTAGTTGCGGAAGTCTTCCCGAAAATTAAACTCTGGCAAGGTTTGCTGGCGGGTGCGTTAGCCCAGCTTTTTGTCCACATGATCTCCTTCCCGCTGATGGGTCTGACACCGCCGCTGTTCGAACTTCCATGGTACGAACACGTCTCAGAAATCGTGGGTCATTTAGTCTGGTTCTGGTCGATCGAAATCATTCGTCGTGATTTGCGTAACCGCATCACGCACGAGCCCGATCCGGAAATACCGCTGGGTAACTTACGTTAAAAAAAAGGCGCTACCTCTGTAGCGCCATTTTTTTATGCATCGTCAGATCAGGCAGTGCCACCCACCGTCAAATTGTCGACTTTCAGCGTCGGCTGGCCTACGCCAACCGGCAGGCTCTGCCCCTCTTTACCGCAGACGCCCACACCGTTATCCAGTTTCAGATCGTTACCGACCATGGAAATCTGCTGCATGGCTTCAATACCGGAGCCAATCAGCGTCGCACCTTTCACCGCTTTGGTCACTTTACCCTTCTCAATCAAGTACGCTTCTGAGGTAGAGAAGACAAATTTACCGGAGGTGATGTCCACCTGACCGCCGCCAAAGTTTGGCGCGAAGATGCCGTAATCGACGGATTCGATAATCTCCTGCGGTGTGGATTTGCCCGGCAGCATATAGGTGTTAGTCATACGCGGCATCGGCAGATGTGCATAGGACTCACGACGGCCGTTACCCGTTGGCGCGACGCCCATCAGGCGCGCGTTGAGTTTGTCCTGCATGTAGCCTTTCAGCACACCGTTTTCGATCAGCACATTGTATTGGCCAGGCGTACCTTCATCGTCGATAGCCACCGAGCCACGGCGATCGCGCATGGTTCCATCATCCACCACAGTGCAAAGCTCAGACGAGACAAGCTGCCCCATCTGGCCGCTGAATACGGATGTACCACGACGGTTAAAGTCACCTTCCAGACCGTGGCCCACCGCTTCGTGCAGCAGAACACCCGGCCAGCCAGCCCCCAGAACGACCGGGAATGTCCCCGCCGGCGCCGCGACGGCATTTAGATTCACCAGCGCCATGCGCACGGCTTCTTTTGCCCACGCGTCAGCGCGTGCTTCACCGTCAACATCGCCCAGGAACCAGTCATAGCCGAAACGGCCGCCACCGCCGCTTGAGCCGCGCTCGCGTTTGCCGTCGTCATCGACCTGCACGCTGATGGAGAGACGGACCAGTGGACGAACATCCGCGGCCAGAGTACCGTCCGTCGCCGCAACAAGAATCAGCTCATAGACGCCGCTCAGGCTGGCAGAGACTTCCTGCACACGCTTATCGGCAGCACGCGCCACTTTGTCCACGCGGCGCAGGATATCCAGCTTCTCTTCGCGGCTCATGCTCTGCAGCGGATCAATGCTGGTATAGAGCGCAGAGTGCTGCACTTCACCCAGCGTTTTCACACGACCATCGCCGGTATCACGCACAATGGTACGCGCAGCCTGAGCACTCTGCTCCAGCGCGGCCAGGCTAATCTGATCGGCATAAGCAAAACCGGTTTTCTCGCCGCTAACGGCACGTACACCGACGCCCTGGTCGATGTTATAAGAGCCGTCTTTGATGATGCTGTCTTCTAAAACCCAGGATTCGTGATAGCTCGACTGGAAATAGAGATCGCCGTAGTCGAGACGGCGTTCGGTCAGTTGACCAAGAATGGAGAACAGGTCCTGATGGCTCAGGCCGTTCGCTGCGAGCAAATGTTCACTTACCAGGTTCAGACTCATCGTATTGCTACTCGTTCGTTGCCGCCTGTGGCGGTATAAAGATCGTATTTATTGAGAGTGAGGCAATTACCTGCCCACGTCAAATCATTGCTGTGCTTCTTTGCGCGGCTGGCGCAGCACTTCATTAATCTGCGGTTTATCTACCGGGCCGGTAATGTGGTAGCGCAGAATGGAGACCTTGCTCCATAGCGGACCCAGCACTTTACTGGCGGCAAACACCGCCGCACCAACAATCGGGTTCACCACAAAGGCCGCTGCCACGCCAACGCTCGCGGAAATTTCCGGCGCCACCACGGCTTCCATATCCAGCTCTCGACGCACGAGATTGACCGAGCCTTTCATCGCGATATCCGCTTCCAGGCCGTCCACCAGCGTGTCGTCCGTATGCAGAACGCCATCCTTGATCCACGCCGTGCTGCGAATGGAATCGTAGTAGAAACCTTCGCTGAATGTGTCGCTGAAATCGAAGCGCAGCTTGCGCAGCAGTGCATCAAAACTCAGCAGGCGCAGGATCTGCCCGGCGCGCCCCGTGCTCACGTCGGCGATTTCACCTTTACCGAAGCGGGTTTTCAGAATGCCATTGAGCGAGGCTTCATCCGGCGTCCACGGCGCGGCACGCCAGTGAAGATCGTAATCAACATCAAATGACGAACCGCGAAGCGGCGTGGTAATGCCAAAGAAATTGGCCGCGGCATCCAGCTTGTTGCCTTTAATGTCACCCTTCAGGGAGGTACGCTGCTCGCCCGGGTTATTCACCCATTCGCCTGCGGCCGTCATGCGTCCAAAACCGGTATCGACCAGGCCACCGGTGAGCGTGAGCGTATTTCCCTGAATGGCGAAATCACCGTCGATACGGCCATATTTTTGCCCCCACAGCCAGCATTCAGCACAGCGCAACTGGAGATCGGGCCAGCCGTTAAAATCGACGCGAGCGGTTTTGCTCAGCGGTGACGTCTCTGCCGGTTTATCTTTCCCGATCGTGGTGCTTGCCGGGTTGTAGTAGAGATAGCGGATCGCCGCCTGCCACGGCGCATGATTGCGCATGGTCAGTGCGCCATTGATCTCTCTGCCCTGAGCCTCGACTTTCGTGCCGTTAGGCGTTGGCTGAGAGACAATACTCAGGTTGTTCCACTGCTGTCCCCCCAGCATTAGTGACGGCGTGCGTACGGTAATGGTCTGCGGGAACTGAGCGGTTTCATCAACGTTTTGTCCAACACCTTTCTGGAACAGCGCCAGCCACTCAGCACCGTCCAAAGGCGGGAGATTCAGCTCAATACCAGTCTGCTCCGGCAGCGGCGGTGTCGAACGGCTATCAGTTGTCCAGATGGCTTTGTCGAGAGTGAGTTTGCGGTTGAGCAGCCAGCGGCTGTTGAAGTGGTTTGTCCCGCCCGCGCTTCCGGTCAGCTCGAAGCTGTTCAGGTTACCATCGACGTTAAGCTTTACTGGCAGCGGCAGTCCGGCCTGTTTCTCCAGCGGCGCAGGTAGCTGACTATGAAGGTTTTTCAGGTCTCCCGTAATGTCGACCTTATAATGTGCGCCAGCGTGATAAGGCAGTTCGATTGCCACGTTCCCCTTCCAGGATGCCGAGCCATCCACTGACCCTTCAATCGGTTTCGGCAGGACATCCATACGCGCTGGCTGCCAGTTACCGTCGAGATTGACAGCCACCTGATACGCCTTTTCACCCTCGGTGGTCGTAAAGTCGATATTTACGGGCTGATTAAACCAGCTGGCAGTGAGCGGCTCGCTCTTCAGGTTACCGTTCACAAAGCTGAACTGCCCACTGAGATTTTTCAGCGTACTTTCAAGAGGTTTGATATACAGGCTGTTATTCTTCAGACGGACGTCGCCTTTGGCAGTGGTCATCTCACCGTCCAGCGGGATATCGAGATGTAAGCTAGCATTCACATCGCCATCAAGCTGCAGTTGCTGAAGCGTCGCCGCCAGCGACTCTTTCAACGGCGTCTCCTCAAAATACGGTCCTACCGCTTTCCCTGGACCGTTGATATCCGCATCAATGAGCAGTTTCTCTTTTGAATAATCCGGGATGTTTGCCGTCAGATTGCTGGCCGTCACACCGCCCAGCGCGACGCTGTCTGACTTCATCCATAATCCGTCATTGAGGAAGTTAAGTTCGATATCCAGGTTTTTCAGCGCGGGCCAGCCCGGCTGGAACGCAAAGGTGGCATTGTGCAACGGCACCAGTACCTGGAACTGACCTTCATTATGTTTGTACGGGAAAAGATGCGGGTTACCGCCATAGACCAGCGTGGCGTTCTCCGCCTGTCCGCCCTGGATCGCGCCGCTCAGATAGTCAACCAGCGCTTTCCCCATCAGGTTTTCCGGAAAATAGCGCCAGGCCTGAGAACCATCGTTGGTACTGATCCCGGCCAGAATACCCAACCACGGCTCATCACCTTCTGGTTGCAGATAGCGAAAATCACCGCGCGCATGCACGGCTTTGGCTTTTACGTCGATATGGCGGCCATCAAGCTGGAAGCCCTTATCGTTATTGAGCCAGTTAAGTACCGCACTGCCTTGTTCAATTTCAAGCGGCGCGCGGAAGACCGTCTCGTAAGGCATTTTGGCGTCATGCATATCGACCGTCAGCCTGCCGTTCTCTACGCTGCCTTCCAGCTTGCCGCTAAAGTGTTCCGCGCCCGGCAGCAGCTTCCACTGCTTCCAGGCAAGGTCTTTCCAGGTTGCCTGGAAACGGGTTTTTTCCGTCGCCTGGAGCGGAATATCCAACGACAGAGCGTCTATCTTCCCACTCGGCTGCGTTGCCAGCCAGATCTCGCCCAGGTCCGGAGAGAGCTTTGCCGCCATTGAGCGCAGGCCTTCAATGGCAGCCAAATCCAGGTTACTGGCACGGATGCGCAGCTCGTCGCTGCGTTTACTGGCCGTGCCGCCAACGTCCTGCTCAGGCATCCAGGCAAGCGTCAGCGCGCCGCGCGGCCACGGTTTGTTATCCATGGTGATGCGCGTGTCCGGAATGGCAAACTGCCAGCCCCCTTTCTCCTGCGTCACGTGCGCGGTGAGATTATCAACGGAAAGCTGATGCTGCTGTTTTTCGCCTTTCCAGCTTGCGCCCCCCTGCTTGAGCCAGATATCACCGCTGGCAAATTCGCCTTTCGTCAGGGTCAGCCAGCCTTCAAGGCTGAAACGGGCGGTTTCCAGCTGCATATTTTGCTGAAGCCAGTCTCCCAGCCACGGTTTTACATCCACATCGTCGGCCTGAAGCCATACCTTGCCGTTGTTGAGCAAGCCATCGTCGTCTCGCAGATCCATGCGCACCTGCATCACGCCGTGCTGACCGTTCAGGCTGGAGAGATTCACCTGTCCTTCCGCGCGGTGCCGATCCTTACCGTTGAGCCAGGTTAGTTGCGGGATCGCCAGTTCAGCGCGCTGGCCAGAAAGGGTAATAAAGCTCACTTCGCTGTCACGAAGATCGAAATGATCGAACTGACGCAGGAAGAGATCGCTGAAACGGTTGGCTTCAAGACCCTGGCTACTGTCACCACCCGACAGCGGCGTATTGGTCAAAAACTGGAGTTGATAAAAGGTGAGATCGCGAAACTGCCAGCGAAGATGCAGCAGGCTTTGCCAGACGTCCAGCGCCAGGGTCACGCGTTTGATTTTCAGGTAGCCGCCATCTTTCAGGCTGGCGTTGATATCCCGGACATCGAGTGTCGGGCCAAAATTCTGCCAGTTAGCACTGATCTGGCTTACATCTACCGGCACGCCGGTAGTGGATTCGATTTTCGCCAGCAGCTGCGGACGCCAGCTGTCCAGATGCGGTAATACGAGGCGTAGCCCGCTCACGAGCAACGCGACAATCACGACCAGCGTTGCCCCTGTAAGCAATAAAATCCCCGGCAATCGCCTCACGCATCTCTCCTTGTCAGCATTCGTCACGCAGCGTACTGCGCTTACATCATCACGACGTCAAACTGCTCCTGGTTATAGAGCGGTTCAATTTGTACTTTTACCTGTTTGCCGACAAAGATTTCCACTTCCGCCAGCGCGTGCGACTCTTCGCCTTTCAACGCTTCAGCCACCGCAGGGGAAGCATAGACCAGAAAACGATCGGAGTCGTAGGCATGATGAACACGGACGACTTCGCGCATGATTTCGTAGCAGACGGTCTCAACCGTCTTTACCGTTCCGCGTCCATGGCAGGTTGGACATTCATTACACAGTACATGTTCAACGCTTTCACGGGTACGCTTGCGCGTCATTTCCACCAGCCCGAGCTGCGAGAAACCGTTGATGCTGGTTTTCACACGATCTTTACTCAGCGCCTGCTCCAGCGAGTGCAGCACGCGGCGGCGATGGTCTTCATTACTCATATCGATAAAGTCGATGATGATAATGCCGCCCAGGTTGCGCAGACGAAGCTGGCGCGCAATCGCCTGCGTGGCTTCGATGTTGGTGTTGAAGATAGTGTCATCCAGGTTACGGTGACCAACAAACGCGCCCGTATTGATATCAACGGTGGTCATCGCTTCGGTCTGATCGATGATCAAATACCCACCAGACTTCAGTTCAACCTTGCGCTCAAGCGCACGCTGGATCTCGTTTTCGACATCATAAAGATCGAAGATCGGCTGACGGCCAGTGTAATGCTCCAGCAGGCCAGGCATCTCGGGGATGTATTCAGCGGTAAACTCCAGCAGGGCTTCATAGGTCAGGCGGGAATCCACGCGAATACGGTCGAGCTGTGCATCGGCAAAATCACGCAGAACACGTTGAGCAAGCGCCAGCTCACCATAGAGCTGGTAGCGGGTCTGGTTGCGTTTTTTACGCTCCATCACCTTGGTCCAGACGCGCTTCAGGTAAGCCGCATCAGACGCCAGGTCTTCTTCGCTGATCCCTTCCGCTGCGGTACGGATGATAAACCCACCCTGTTCATCGCAGTAGGCGCTGACCACTTTCTTCAGACGCTCGCGCTCGGTTTCACTCTCAATACGCTGCGAAACGCCCACGTGCGATGCGCCGGGCATAAAGACCAGATAACGGGAAGGTAAAGTGATGTCGGTGGTCAGACGGGCACCTTTGGTGCCGAGGGGATCTTTCACCACCTGTACCATCAGATCCTGACCCTGACGCACCAGTTCAGAAATATCGCGGACGGCAAATTGCTTTTGCTCTTCACCTGCAACGCACTCGGTGTGCGGCATGATATCGGAGGCATGTAAAAATGCCGCCTTATCCAGTCCAATATCTACAAAAGCCGCCTGCATACCCGGTAGTACACGACTGACACGACCTTTGTAGATATTGCCTACTATTCCGCGTCGCGCTTCGCGCTCAATATGAATTTCCTGAAGAATGCCACCATCAATGTAGGCCACACGGGTTTCCGATGGCGTTACGTTTACCAACAATTCAGCCGTCATAATTATCCCTTCCCTCACGCAGTGAGTTAAAATTGCTCAGCAACTCATACGTTTCCACCAGCGGTAAGCCGACTACGGCGTGATAGCTGCCATTAATCTTCCTGACAAAACAGCCACCCAGCCCCTGAATACCGTATGCACCTGCCTTATCCATCGGTTCACCGCTGGCAATGTAAGCGGTGATCTCGTCGTCGGTAAGCACTCTGAATGTCACATCCGTCACGACCAGGCAATCCAGCACGTTCTGGCTGTCTGCCAGTGCGACGGCCGTCATCACCTGATGCGTTTGCCCGGACATTTTGCGCAGCATACGCGCCGCATGATCGGCGTCGCGCGGTTTCTCAAGCACTTCACCGTTAAGAATAACGATGGTATCTGCCCCCAGCACCGGAAGGTCACGCGGCACACTGGCTACGCCAGCCTGCGCTTTCTCGCGCGCAAGGCGAGACACGTACTGTTGAGCACTTTCGCCCTCAGCACGTTTTTCTTCAATGCCGGTCACGATGCGTTCAAAAGATACCCCTAACTGCGTCAGGAGTTCCTGACGGCGCGGGGAGCCAGAAGCGAGATACAAAGACGTCATAGAAACCTTTTATTGCACGGCAAACTGCTGGCGAATCTTACGCATCAGCAGGAATAACCACGGCCAGAGCACACCGTTTACTACACTACTCCAGAACACTTCCGGTCGGAAAGAGACGTTGATCACTAAAAACTCTGCCCAGAAAACAACAATATCCGCAGCAAGCGACAACAACATCACCACCAGGGCCTGTTGCCAGAGCGCGAGGTTACGAAAGAGCTGGAATTTAAGTGCGACGAGGTACGCAATAATGCTCATGGACAACGCGCGCACGCCAAGCGTAGAGCCACTAATGAGATCCAGTATGGCACCCATCACAAAACCTGTGCCGACATTTACGCGATGCGGCAGGGCAAGGATCCAGTAGAGCAAAATGAGTAACACCCAGTTTGGCCGGAAAACAAGAATGTCATCCGGCCAGGGCATAACCTGCAGTAACAGCGCAATGAGAAACGAGAGCCAGATGACCCAGCGTCCCTGGCTACGATAACTTGCCACTACTGCCCTCCCGAAGAGAGTTTAGGCGGTGGTGGCGCATCCGGCAGCGGCTGCGTTAATCCTGTTGCTGGCGCCGGGACTGGCGCAGGCGGCCCCATGGAATCCGCAGGCGGGAGAACCTGCGGCATCATCTGCATCAGACGCTCATTCGCCACACGATGCACCTCTTCAGGTGTCATCGGATTAGCACCATTACGATCGGCGCCCCACAGCAGCAGCAGATAGCGCAGACGCTGTAAACCTGCGGTTGGACGCGCCTGAATCACGGTATAGGCACGCTGAGTATCGAGCTTCACCGAAGAGACCACCGCAACCGGATAGCCTTCAGGGAAACGTCCACCCAGACCGGAGGTCACCAGAACGTCACCGACACGGATATCCGTGTTCGCTGGCAGGTGTTCCAATTGCAGATCGTCCGTACAACCGTTACCGGCGGCGATCACGCGAATGTCATTACGCAGGACCTGAATCGGCAGCGCATGGGTAGCATCGCAAATAAGCAGAACGCGGCTGGTCAGTTTGGCCACGGCAACAACCTGGCCCACAACGCCTTTATCACTGATGACTGGCTGACCTTCATACACACCGTTCACGCTACCTTTGTCGATCACAACCTGATCGCTGTAAGGATCGTTTACGGTGGAGATCACCTGCGTCACCATCTTCTGCTCATCCTGACGCAGCGGCGAGCCGAGCAGTTCACGCAGACGCGCGTTTTCCTGCTTGTATTGCCCCAGCATCAGCAGCTCGCTGTTTTTCAGCAGCAGTTCCTGGCGTAGCGCCCGGTTTTCGAGTTCGAGTTGGTCACGCGAAGACAGCGTTTGAGAAACGGAGTCGAGTAGTTCGCGGGGACCATTTGATACAAAGTAGAAAGGACTGACGGCGGTATCCATGTACGTTCTGATCTGACTGAACGTACCGAGGCGGCTATCGGCAATAATGACCCCAAGCGCCACCAGAACCGCCAGAATGAGGCGAAACTGTAGCGATGGGCCACGGCTAAAAATTGGCTTCATAGGCTATGCGTATTCTCGCGTCAGAGAGAAAGGGTAGCGATGCGCTACCCTTTCACAATGACTACTCTTCGCTGAACAAGTCGCCGCCGTGCATGTCGATCATTTCCAGCGCCTTGCCACCACCACGGGCGACGCAAGTCAGTGGATCTTCTGCAACTACGACAGGAATACCTGTCTCTTCCATTAACAGGCGGTCGAGGTTACGCAGCAGCGCACCACCACCGGTCAGAACCATACCGCGCTCGGAGATATCGGACGCCAGTTCTGGCGGGCACTGTTCCAGCGCAACCATTACCGCGCTTACGATGCCGGTCAGCGGTTCCTGCAGTGCTTCCAGAATTTCGTTGGAGTTCAGGGTAAAGCCACGTGGAACACCTTCAGCCAGGTTACGGCCGCGTACTTCAATCTCACGCACTTCATCGCCCGGATACGCAGAGCCGATTTCGTGTTTGATACGCTCCGCAGTGGCTTCACCGATCAGAGAGCCGTAGTTACGGCGCACATAATTAATGATGGCTTCATCGAAGCGGTCACCACCGATACGTACAGAAGAGGAGTAGACCACACCGTTCAGAGAGATAACGGCAACTTCAGTGGTACCACCACCGATATCCACCACCATTGAACCGGTTGCTTCAGACACAGGCAGACCTGCACCAATTGCCGCAGCCATTGGCTCTTCAATCAGGAACACTTCTCGAGCACCTGCACCCTGGGCAGATTCACGGATTGCGCGACGCTCAACCTGGGTTGCGCCAACCGGCACACACACCAGAACACGCGGGCTTGGGCGCATGAAGCTGTTGCTGTGAACCTGCTTGATGAAGTGCTGAAGCATTTTTTCAGTCACGAAGAAGTCAGCGATAACGCCGTCTTTCATTGGGCGAATGGCGGCGATGTTGCCAGGGGTACGACCCAGCATCTGCTTCGCGTCATGACCCACTGCAGCGACGCTTTTCGGCGAGCCTGCACGATCCTGACGAATGGCCACAACAGAAGGCTCATTCAATACGATGCCTTGTCCTTTTACATAAATAAGGGTATTCGCGGTACCCAGGTCAATGGACAGGTCATTGGAAAACATGCCACGAAATTTTTTCAACATACTAAGGGATAATCCTGAAAGCTGGGGCGGAAAACAAAATCCGCTTACTTTACCAACCACACGCAGCAGCGACAAGGCGCAAAAATCATCTGCAACGGTGAAAATTTGTGCAGTACGTTTCCTGATGTTACAAAATTGATCCCTGATTCCCTCAGGACTGAGTCAACAGCAGCGTCCCTCACTGACATTTGTAACCCGTTAAAGGTCGTTCACTGGCTTTTTGCTCGACATACTCAAAGCTACAGGCGCGATATTCTACGTGAAAACAGCGTAAACGGCAGGTCAAACAGAGTATCTTTGCAAATATTTTTTCACGTTGGTGTCAAGCGGCTGAGAGGCGGCAAAAAAATCCCCCTGACCACCGGTAACACCGCGCTCTGTTAACATCTGCCATTCGCCTCTGGAGCGCACACCTGTGGCAAATACTTGCGTTCGCGTTCCCTTGCACGCTTCAACCAGACTCTGTACCAGCAGCTGGTTTTCCGTGCGCTTCTCAATATTCCTCACCAACCCCGGATGTAGCTTTAATAACTCCACATCCAGCTCTTTGATCCAGTTAGTACTGACCAGCGTTAACCCGGCATGCGTAACGGCTACACGCGAGCCGAGCGCATTGATCAAACGTACCACCGGGCGCAACCGGCTGATGTGTTGACCTACATCCGCCTCAGCAAGTTCAAAAATAATATGTTTGCGTTGCGATTTTTCGCATTGCATTAATGTATCACGCAGCCAGCGCTGAAAACGTGGGCGTATTAACGACTCTACGGTGACCTGTAACGCCAGGGTTTCTTCAGGCCAGAAGGATAAAAAAGGAATCAAGCGGCTAATTTGCTGCCGGTCATACTCTTCGGATAGCCCAAACTGCAGTACCATCGGCAGATATTCCGCAGAGATGACTTCTTCTGTGCCGTCAAAAATACGGCACATCAATTCACGATGATGAACATGACCGTTTTTCATGACTGCAGGTTTTTGATAAATACGTGGCCCGCCGCGGCTGAGCATTTGCTCGATCAGCGTTCGCCAACGCACATTGCCACGCCCTTTTTCCGGCAGCGAGTCGTCATAAACCGCCCATCCGTTCGCCCCTTGTAACACGGCGTTGCGGGTCGCCGCTTCCGCGTGTTCCATCACTTGTTCTGTTGATTGCCCGCCGCGCCAGGCACAGATCCCCATATGCACCATATCGTCCCTGTCGAGCATTTTGCTCTGCGGCAGCGCATCCACCGCCTTCAGCAGCTGGCTGGCGATGCTTTCCGACTCCTTCAACGTGCGATGCGGCAACAATACGGCAAAATCGCTGCGGTGATATCGGGCCAGCAGTGCCCCCGGGTAACGCATAATAAAGGTGGAGAGCAGGTTGATTAGCGTAAAGAGATTTTCTTCCGCAACCCGCTGTCCCCAGGTGTCGCGCAGGAGATCGAAGTCAGGCAGGCGAACCATCATTACCACCCCGTGCGTCCCCACCTTTTCCGGGTCCTCAAGCAACGTGGCCAGTTGGTTGTCAAAGAACAGGCGGTTGTTAAGGCCGGTTTTATTATCCTGGGCGGCATAAGAGCGGATCAGCGTATCCATACGGCTGCGCTGGTCACTGGCGAACTGGATTTCTGAGAGCAGCGTATCCAGCGCGCTACTGGCGCGTGCAGGCCATTCATGGACTGAACCACGCACCTGCGGGCCGCGTTCACCGTTAAGGATCCGCACGGAGCGCACCTCCAGCAGTTCCTGACCGGAGAGCTGGCGACGCAGCCAGCGGACAGCAAGAAAAATAAGCAGGACGATAAACGCAACAGCAACGGTGAGTGGCGCAGTGGTCATCATGGAGCGGAAATAACTGGCCATCGGATCAAGGTAGACCATGTGCAGGGTCATCCCAGGATTTTTAAGCGAGTGCACAGTCACTTCCCGATACTGGCTCACCACACCTGCCGGCCGATAACTTTCCTGCCGTATATGGCTAAAAACCCGATGCTTTCCCTGCTGAATGTCTATCTGAACAATATCAACAGGTGCCATCAACTCATCCAGTTCACGGGAAAGTGCCGGCAGCGGCGTCGTCAGCAGACGAACATCAATCACCGAAGCAACAGCCTGGACCCGGTTGACCAACTTGTCCTGAATGGCGTTATAAAAGCTCAGAGAGCAGCCAAGCAGTGTGACAAAAATGGTAAGCCCCGTCAGCAAGGTGATAAAAGCTGAGAACTTCGTCGTTAATCGCATCCTTGAGATTACTCCGTAGGTTGATGGGGTAGCGAGTAAGCGCTAACTTGCATTTCAAATGCGGCATACTATCAAATCGGCTGTAACTGGCAATTTATTGCGTTAAATCGACATTGCTTTTCCCTGAGCGAGTATAGTCTTCAGAAATTATTTTCCAATCATCCGAGTCATGAGGACCCCGTATGCAGGCTTTGATCTTAGAACAGCAGGACGGCAAAACGCTTGCCTCAGTGCAACCCGTTGAACAGAGTCGCTTACCGGAAGGCGAAGTCACCGTCGACATCGACTGGTCCAGTTTAAATTATAAAGATGCACTGGCTATCACCGGCAAAGGGAAAATCATCCGAAATTTCCCTATGGTACCCGGTATTGATTTTGCTGGCCGGGTTCATACCAGCGAAGATCCGCGTTTCCATACCGGCCAGCAGGTATTGCTCACCGGCTGGGGCGTAGGTGAAAACCACTGGGGTGGTCTGGCAACGCAGGCGCGTGTTAAGGGTGACTGGCTGGTCCCCATGCCGAAGGGGATGGATGGCCGCAAAGCAATGATCATTGGTACAGCAGGCTTTACCGCCATGCTGTGCGTGATGGCGCTGGAAGATGCGGGCATCCGCCCGGAATCGGGTGAAATTGTCGTGACCGGCGCCAGCGGTGGCGTGGGTAGCACAGCAGTCACGCTGCTGCACAAACTGGGTTATCAGGTCGCCGCTGTTTCTGGTCGTGAAAGCACCCACGATTACCTGCGCCAGCTCGGCGCTAACCGCATACTTGGCCGCGACGAGTTTGCCGAAACCCGCCCACTGGAAAAACAGGTGTGGGCAGGGGCGGTGGATACCGTCGGTGACAAAGTGTTGGCGAAAGTGCTGGCGCAGATGAATTATGGCGGCTGCGTGGCAGCTTGCGGTCTGGCAGGAGGATTTGCCCTGCCAACGACGGTGATGCCATTCATTTTGCGTAACGTTCGCCTGCAGGGGATCGATTCCGTGATGACGCCAGCGGCCCGTCGTCATGAAGCCTGGGAACGCCTGGTGCGCGATCTGCCTGAATCCTTCTATACCCAGAGCGCAACGGAAATTAGCCTCAGCCAGGCACCGGAATATGCCAGTAAGATCATGGACAACCAGTTCCACGGTCGCGCGCTGGTGAAAATTGCCTAATCTTCAAATTTTCGTGACATATTCGCGCGAATCCTTCTCCTCCGTCATGCTTAGAAAAACGCATGACGGAGGATGCCATGAAAAATAGAAAACTGACGGAAGCCGACGTAACGTCTGAATCTGTCTTTATGTTACAGCGCCGCCAGATCCTGAAAATGCTTGGTATCAGCGCTACCGCACTGACGCTTTCCCCAACGGCACACGCCGACCTGCTCGACTGGTTTAAAGGCAACGACAGGCCGAAAGCCCCTTCCGGCGCACCACTCACCTTTACCAAACCGGCCCAGTGGCAAAACACGTTGACGCTCACACCGGAAGATAAAGTCACCGGCTATAACAACTTCTACGAATTCGGCCTCGACAAGGCCGATCCTGCCGCCAATGCGGGAAGCCTCAAAACCGATCCGTGGACGTTGAAAATTGAAGGTGAAGTGGCAAAACCCCTGACGCTGGACCATCACGAACTCACCACCCGCTTCCCGCTCGAAGAGCGTATCTACCGCATGCGGTGTGTGGAAGCCTGGTCGATGGTGGTGCCGTGGATCGGCTTCCCGCTGCATAAACTGCTGGCAATGGCGGAGCCCACCAGCAACGCAAAATATGTCGCTTTCCAGACGCGTTATGCTCCTGACGAGATGCCTGGGCAGAAAGACCGGTTTATCGGCGGCGGGCTTGATTATCCTTATGTAGAAGGGTTACGCCTCGACGAAGCGATGCATCCGCTTACCCTGCTGACCGTTGGCGTTTACGGCAAAGCGCTTCCACCGCAAAACGGTGCCCCCATTCGTTTAACCGTACCGTGGAAATATGGTTTCAAAGGGATTAAATCTATTGTCAGCATTAAGCTCACCCGCGAACGTCCGCCAACCACCTGGAATCTGGCCGCACCGGGCGAATACGGTTTCTTCGCCAATGTGAACCCGCATGTGGATCATCCACGCTGGTCGCAGGCAACCGAGCGTTTTATCGGTTCCGGCGGTGCGCTGGACGTGAAGCGCCAACCGACGCTGCTGTTTAACGGTTATGCGGATGAAGTGGCTTCACTTTACCGTGGTCTCAATTTACGGGAGAACTTCTGAGTGCGTTTAACGGCAAAGCAGATAACCTGGCTGAAAGTGCTGCTCCACTTAGCCGGGTTGCTTCCTTTCATCTGGCTGTTCTGGGCCGTCAGCCAGGGACTCTTTAGTGCCGACCCGGCAAAGGATATCCAGCACTTTACGGGTAGGATGGCTCTGAAATTCTTGCTGGCAACCTTGCTCGTCTCGCCGCTGGCGCGCTACGCTAAACAACCATTATTGATACGAACTCGTCGGCTTTTGGGGCTATGGTGTTTTGCCTGGGCGACGCTGCATCTCACCAGCTACGCCCTACTGGAACTGGGAATTAACAATCTGACACTGCTTGGCCGTGAACTGGTGACGCGTCCTTATCTGACGCTGGGTATCGTGAGCTGGCTGGTTTTACTGGCGCTAGCACTGACATCCACGCAGTATGCGCAGCGAAAACTGGGCAGGCGCTGGCAACTTCTGCACAACTTCGTCTATCTTGTCGCGATCCTCGCACCCATTCATTATCTATGGTCGGTGAAGATCCTCTCGCCCCAGCCAATCCTGTATGCGCTGGCGGCCGTGGCGCTTTTAGCATGGCGTTACAAAAAGTTCCGCCAGTGGTTGCGATAGTTCGCGAAACTGTGCGTTTTCCCGCAGATTACCCGTCAACCGCAAATCTTTTTCGGATAGCGGTTGATAATCTTCCCTGATAAGACCAGTATTTAGCTGCCAAATGCTACGAAATCGTTATAATGTGCGACTTTGGTTCCCCCGACAGCAGGTTTAGGCCTCTGAAAAGGTGACAATTGCGTTTCGAAGGTATATTTTGTTTTTTACCGGAAAATCGCAGGAGATAGCAGCACAATGGCTGATAAATTCCATATCTTAGTTTTAAACGGACCGAACCTGAACATGCTCGGTACCCGCGAGCCTGAGAAGTACGGCACGCTGACATTGGGTGAAATTGTTAACCGTCTGGGAACGGAAGCCGCGTCGCTCAATGTGGATTTGGATCATTTTCAGTCAAACGCGGAGTACGCACTCATCGACCGTATTCATCAGGCTAAAGACAATGTGGACTATATCCTGATCAATCCGGCCGCGTTTACGCACACCAGTGTTGCTATCCGCGACGCACTGCTCGCTGTGAGTATCCCGTTTATCGAGATCCACCTGAGTAACGTGCACGCCCGAGAGCCGTTCCGCCACCATTCGTATCTGTCGGATATCGCTGCCGGCGTTATCTGCGGACTGGGTGCTGACGGCTATTCATACGCTTTACAGACAGCGGTAAAACGCTTGTCACAATCAAACTAAACAAGAGTACGGAACCCACTCATGGATATTCGTAAGATTAAAAAACTGATCGAGCTGGTTGAAGAATCAGGCATCTCCGAACTGGAAATTTCTGAAGGCGAAGAGTCTGTACGCATCAGCCGTGCAGCACCAGCCGCTAGCTTCCCGGTAATGCAGCAAGCTTATGCTGCGCCAGTGCAGCAGCCTGCGCTTTCCGCAGCCGTTGCGCCAGCAGCTGAAGCCGCACCTGCAGCTGCAGCAGAAATCAGTGGTCACATCGTACGTTCCCCAATGGTTGGTACTTTCTACCGCACCCCGAGCCCGGACGCGAAGGCGTTCATCGAAGTGGGTCAGAAAGTCAACGTAGGCGATACCCTGTGCATCGTTGAAGCGATGAAAATGATGAACCAGATCGAAGCAGACAAATCAGGTACTGTGAAAGCGATTCTGGTCGAAAGTGGTCAGCCGGTTGAATTTGACGAGCCGCTGGTCGTCATCGAGTAACGAGGCGAACATGCTGGATAAAATTGTTATCGCCAACCGCGGCGAGATCGCACTGCGTATTCTTCGTGCCTGTAAAGAACTGGGCATCAAGACTGTCGCTGTGCACTCAAGCGCGGATCGCGATTTAAAACACGTATTGCTGGCGGATGAGACGGTCTGTATTGGCCCGGCTCCGTCCGTAAAAAGCTATCTGAACATCCCGGCTATCATCAGCGCCGCTGAAATCACCGGCGCGGTGGCAATTCATCCGGGTTACGGCTTCCTCTCTGAGAATGCCAACTTTGCTGAGCAGGTTGAACGCTCTGGCTTTATCTTCATCGGCCCGAAAGCTGACACCATTCGCCTGATGGGCGACAAAGTGTCTGCCATCACCGCAATGAAAAAAGCCGGTGTTCCAACCGTACCAGGTTCTGACGGCCCTCTGACCGACGATATGGATGCTAACCGTGCTCATGCTAAACGCATTGGCTACCCGGTGATCATCAAGGCGTCCGGCGGCGGCGGCGGTCGCGGTATGCGCGTTGTGCGCAGCGACGCTGAACTGGCTCAGTCCATCTCCATGACCAAAGCTGAAGCGAAAGCCGCTTTCAGCAACGACATGGTGTACATGGAAAAATACCTGGAAAACCCACGCCACATCGAAATTCAGGTGCTGGCTGACGGTCAGGGTAACGCAATCTATCTGGCAGAACGTGACTGTTCCATGCAGCGTCGTCACCAGAAAGTGGTCGAAGAAGCACCCGCACCGGGTATTACCCCGGAACTGCGTCGCTACATCGGCGAGCGTTGCTCCAAGGCGTGTGTCGATATCGGCTATCGCGGTGCAGGTACCTTCGAGTTCCTGTTCGAAAACGGCGAGTTCTACTTCATTGAGATGAACACCCGTATTCAGGTTGAACACCCGGTTACCGAAATGATCACCGGCGTTGACCTGATCAAAGAACAGCTGCGTATCGCTGCAGGCCAGCCGCTGTCCATCAAGCAGGAAGAAGTTGTGGTGAAAGGCCATGCGGTAGAATGCCGTATCAACGCCGAAGACCCGAACACCTTCCTGCCAAGCCCGGGTAAAATCACGCGTTTCCACGCGCCGGGTGGCTTTGGTGTCCGCTGGGAGTCGCATATCTACGCTGGTTACACCGTACCGCCGTACTATGACTCAATGATCGGCAAGCTTATCTGCTACGGCGAAAACCGTGACGTGGCGATTGCCCGCATGAAAAATGCCCTGCAGGAGCTGATCATCGACGGTATCAAAACCAACGTTGATCTGCAGATGCGTATCATGAGCGACGAGCACTTCCAGAATGGTGGAACCAACATCCACTATCTGGAGAAGAAACTCGGTCTGAACGAGAAGTAATACAGCATCTTTGCGAAAAGGCCGGATTATCCGGCCTTTTTTATTTCTGGGGCCTGGAAAGCCTCATCATGTACAATCCCCGCTTTCTTCATCCACAAGGGACAAAAAATGGACAAACGTTTTGTTCAGGCCCATAAAGAAGCGCGCTGGGCGCTGTGGCTGACCCTTCTTTATCTCGCAGCATGGTTAGTAACCGCTTACTTACCAGATTCAACAGCAGGTATTACCGGCCTGCCGCACTGGTTTGAAATGGCGTGCCTGCTGGTACCACTGATTTTCATTCTCCTCAGTTGGTTTATGGTGCGCTTTATCTTCCGCGATTTCCCGCTGGAGGATAGTGATGCAAACTGAAATCATCACCGTGCTGGTTGTCTATTTGATCGTCGTGTTTGGCCTCTCTTTCTATGCCATGCGCAAACGCAGTACCGGATCGTTTCTGAGCGAATATTTCCTCGGCAGCCGTTCGATGGGCGGGTTTGTGCTGGCGATGACGCTGACCGCGACTTACGTGAGCGCCAGTTCGTTTATCGGCGGGCCAGGAGCCGCATACAAATATGGCCTGGGCTGGGTATTACTGGCCATGATTCAGGTGCCCACCATCTGGTTGTCGCTGGGCGTTCTGGGCAAAAAATTTGCCATCCTTGCCCGTCGCTATAACGCCATAACGCTGAACGACATGCTGCAGGCACGTTATCAAAGCCGCGCGGTGGTCTGGATTGCCAGTATCAGCCTGATTGTCGCCTTCGTTGGCGCCATTGCCGTTCAGTTTATTGGCGGCGCGCGCCTGCTGGAAACGGCAGCGGGTATCAAGTACGAGACTGGCTTGCTCATCTTCGGGATCACGATTGCGCTGTACACCGCGTTTGGCGGTTTCCGCGCCAGCGTGCTGAACGACACGATGCAGGGCATGGTGATGTTGATAGGCACTCTGGTGCTGCTGGTTGGCGTCATCTACGCGGCAGGCGGTTTACACAATGCGGTAGAAACGCTTGAGCAGATTGACCCGAAACTGGTCAGCCCCCACGGTGCTGATGATATTCTGACGCCCGCGTTTATGACCTCCTTCTGGGTGCTGGTCTGCTTTGGCGTGATCGGTTTGCCGCACACCGCCGTGCGCTGTATCTCCTATAAAGACAGCAAAGCCGTTCATCGGGGGATTGTGATTGGTACCGTCGTTGTCGCCCTTCTGATGCTGGGTATGCATCTGGCGGGCGCGCTCGGACGGGCCGTATTACCTCACCTGACCGTGCCGGATCAGGTGATCCCAACGCTGATGGTACAGGTTCTGCCGCCGTGGGCCGCCGGGCTGTTCCTTGCGGCACCGATGGCAGCGATCATGTCCAACGTTAACGCGCACCTGCTTCAGGCTTCCGCCACCATCATCAAAGATCTGTGGCTTAGCGCGCGTCCGGCTAAAATGCATAATGAGCAGAAGCTGAAACGAATCTCAACCTGGACCACGCTGGTGCTCGGCATTCTGATGATGCTCGCCGCATGGCGTCCGCCTGAGATGATCATCTGGCTGAACCTGCTGGCATTTGGTGGGCTTGAAGCTGTATTCCTGTGGCCGCTGGTGTTAGGGCTCTACTGGGAACGTGCAAACGCGGCGGGCGCGCTGAGCGGCATGATTGTCGGCGGTGTGCTGTATGCCGTCCTCGCAACGTTTAAGATTCAGTACCTGGGCTTCCATCCGATTGTGCCTTCGTTACTGCTAAGTTTACTGGCGTTTGTGGTGGGAAACCGTTTTGGTCAGCCCGTCCCACAACCCGCTATGATTTCTACTGATAAATAAAGAGTTTTGCCATGCCGTGGATCCAACTAAAACTGAATACAACTGGCGCAAACGCCGAAGAGCTGAGCGATGCGTTGATGGAGGCCGGCTCGGTTTCCATCACCTTCCAGGACACGCATGACACGCCTGTCTTCGAGCCACTGCCGGGCGAAACCCGCCTGTGGGGTGATACCGACGTTATTGGCCTGTTTGATGCCGAAACCGACATGAAAGAAGTCGTCGCAATTCTGGAAAACCATCCTCTGCTCGGCGTGGGTTTTGTGCACAAAATCGAACAGCTGGAAGACAAAGACTGGGAACGCGAGTGGATGGATAACTTCCACCCTATGCAGTTCGGCAAACGTCTGTGGATCTGCCCAAGCTGGCGCGACGTTCCGGATGAGAACGCGGTTAACGTGATGCTTGATCCGGGCCTGGCATTTGGTACCGGCACTCACCCAACCACCTCCCTGTGCCTGCAGTGGCTGGATGGTCTGGATCTGGACGGCAAGACGGTGATCGACTTCGGTTGCGGATCCGGGATCCTGGCCATTGCGGCACTGAAACTGGGTGCAGCAAAAGCCATCGGGATCGATATCGATCCGCAGGCCATTCAGGCCAGCCGTGATAACGCCGAGCGTAACGGTGTCTCCGATCGTCTGGAACTGTATCTGCCGGATGCGCAGCCAGAAGCCATGAAAGCCGATGTGGTGGTCGCAAACATTCTGGCAGGCCCATTACGCGAACTGGCTCCGTTAATCAGCGTGCTGCCCGTTGAGGGCGGTCTGCTTGGACTTTCGGGTATCCTGGCAAGCCAGGCGGACAGCGTTTGCGAAGCCTATGCCGATCTCTTTGCGCTCGACCCGGTGGTGGAGAAAGAAGAGTGGTGTCGTATTACCGGCCGTAAAAAATAAGCCCCGGGCGTGGTCATCAGGCCACGCCTTATCTCGTTTTGCTGCATAAAACCGCCTCCCTCGTCTCTGAATATCTTGTTCTAAAATGAGAGCCAGATCTCAAAGATGGCGGTAAAACTGTTGCTAAAAACAGCAGATTATCCCGCTTCAGCGAGACATTTATTCAGAAATGATGAGAAGTTACGGGAAATTGTAAGCGTACATAAAACAAGCATTATCGCATAACACAATGATTTACATGGTGAATAATTTTTAACAGAGCGATTGAGCGGCGATTCCTTGATCTACAACAGAGGATTGTTCAAAGTTTGGCCTTTCATCTCGTGCGAAAAATGCGTAATATACGCCGCCTTGCAGTCACAGTATGGTCATTTCTTAACTCATGCGCATCGGACACCACCAGCTTAGAAATCGCCTGATCGCAGCCCCTATGGCAGGTATTACAGACCGGCCGTTCAGGACGCTGTGCTATGAGATGGGAGCCGGTTTAACCGTATCCGAGATGATGTCGTCTAACCCGCAGGTATGGGAAAGCGATAAATCCCGCCTTCGGATGGTGCACATTGATGAACCAGGTATCCGCACCGTGCAAATTGCCGGAAGCGTGCCTGAAGAGATGGCAGATGCCGCGCGTATTAACGTGGAAAGTGGTGCCCAGATTATTGATATCAATATGGGTTGCCCGGCCAAAAAAGTGAATCGCAAGCTTGCAGGTTCAGCCCTTCTGCAATACCCCGACCAGGTGAAATCTATCCTGACGGCGGTTGTCAGCGCAGTGGACGTTCCTGTTACGTTGAAGATTCGCACGGGTTGGTCGCCGGAACACCGTAACTGTGTAGAGATTGCCCAACTGGCCGAAGACTGTGGCATTCAGGCCCTGACCATTCATGGACGCACTCGCGCCTGTTTGTTCAATGGTGAAGCTGAATACGACAGCATTCGGGCAGTTAAGCAGAAAGTTTCCATTCCGATTATCGCGAATGGCGACATAACTGACCCGCTTAAAGCCAGGGCTGTACTCGACTATACGGGAGCTGATGCTCTGATGATAGGACGTGCAGCTCAGGGAAGACCCTGGATCTTCCGGGAAATCCAGCATTATCTGGACACTGGGGAGCTGCTTGCCCCGCTGCCTCTGGCAGAGGTTAAGCGCTTGCTTTGTTCGCATGTTCGGGAACTGCATGACCACTACGGTCAGGCAAAAGGGTACCGAATTGCGCGTAAACACGTCTCCTGGTATCTCCAGGAGCACGCTCCAGATGACCAGTTTCGGCGCACATTCAACGCCATAGAGGATGCCAGCGAACAGCTGGAGGCGTTGGAGGCATACTTCGAAAATCTTGCGTAATGAAATAAAGAGCTGACAGAACTATGTTCGAACAACGCGTAAATTCTGACGTACTGACCGTTTCTACCGTTAACTCTCAGGACCAGGTAACTCAAAAGCCCCTGCGTGACTCGGTTAAACAGGCACTGAAGAACTATTTTGCTCAACTGAACGGTCAGGATGTTAATGACCTGTATGAGCTGGTACTGGCTGAAGTTGAACAGCCACTGTTGGACATGGTGATGCAATACACCCGCGGTAACCAAACCCGCGCTGCGCTGATGATGGGTATCAACCGTGGTACTCTGCGTAAGAAACTGAAAAAATACGGCATGAACTAATTCCGATTAGCGAAATGCATGTTTAAAAAGGCGCTACCTGGCATGGGGATGCGCCTTTTTTATTGCCCGCACCTGTGACCGTCAATGCTTTGTAAACCTTCACTTATCCCGCTTTTAAACCGCGACGTTTCGTGTATATTTCCACCACATTACTGACTCTCTTCTCGCGGAATGACACAATGATTCGTAAATACTGGTGGCTGGTTGTCTTCGCAATCTCCATTTTCATTTTCGATGCACTCCTGATGCAGTGGATTGAACTGATGAGCACCGAAACCGATAAGTGTCGCAATATGAACTCCGTCAATCCGCTGAAATTAGTGAACTGTTCAGAACTCGACTAAGCCTCTTTCCCCGCCAGCCTCCCTGTTATTACACACTAAAAACAGGGATTTAAATCCCTTTGAGCCATTACTTTCCGATGATAATGTCTCGCCCTTCTCAACCGCTCTGGCGTAACGTCAAACTCGAGTAGAACCGACCATGCTGGTTAGCCAATACAACCATATCCTTGTAGTCCTCTCCTTTGTTGTTGCTATCCTTGCCGCGTATACCGCGCTGAATATGGCCGCGCGCGTTGCCGGGAGCCAGGGTGTCGCAGCCCGTATCTGGCTGGCTGGTGGCGGGATTGCCATGGGTATTGGCGTGTGGGCGATGCATTTCATCGGCATGCTGGCGATGGACCTCTCCATGAGCATGAGTTACAACGCCAATCTGACGGTGTTATCCATGATCATAGCGGTGGGTTCGTCACTGTTTGCTCTATGGCTCGTCAGCTGCGAGCGATTGCGTTTACGCCGTCTATTGCCCGGGGCGTTAGTGATGGGAAGTGGCATCGTGGCCATGCATTACACCGGTATGGCAGCGCTGGAGGTCACACCGGGTATTATCTGGGACAAGCTATGGGTCGCCATTTCGGTCGCCATTGCACTTGCCGCTTCACTCGCGGCATTGTGGCTGACGTTCCGCTTGCGCCAGGAAGCCGCTCAGGTCGTACTGATGCGCATGGGTGCTGCCATCACCATGGGGATTGCCATTGCCGGTATGCACTACGCCGGAATGAAAGCCGCACAGTTTCCAATGTCGACGATGGTGCACCATGACGGCATTAACGGGAGCTGGCTGGCGGTGCTGGTCAGCGTTGTTGCTCTCTCTATTCTTGGGATCAGCCTGCTGGTGTCGATGCTGGATGCCCGCCTTCAGGCACGTACCGCCCTTCTTGCCTCATCGCTTGCAGAGGCTAACCGGGAACTCGCGCAGCTGGCGCTGCAAGATACGCTAACGCGTCTGCCCAATCGTGTACTGCTGGAAGACCGACTCGATCAGGCCATCTGCAAAGCCGCTCGTGAAGGCAGCAATTTTGCCTTGATGTTCATGGATCTTGACGGTTTTAAAGCCATCAATGACGCCTACGGCCATGATATCGGTGACAAGCTGCTGGTCGCCGTGACGCAGCGTCTGTTGCTTCCCCTGAAAGGCCAGTTCACCCTTGCACGTATCGGTGGTGATGAGTTTGTTCTGCTTGCAGAAGGAGAAGGTCCGGACGATGCGGCTTCTCTGGCAAACTCACTGGTTCACGCGATAGATAGCCCGTTCAATCTCGATCCCTATGAACTGATGGTGACACTCAGCATTGGTATCGCATTGTATCCTCACGACGGCAAAACCGAGCGTGAGCTGATGTTTAATGCGGATGCAGCGATGTACCACACCAAACATATGGGACGAAATGGCTACCACTTCTTCCAGCCCTCCATGAACACTCTGGCGCAGACCCATCTCCAGTTAATGAACGACCTGTGGATGGCTATTAATCGTGATGAGCTCCGCCTTGTTTATCAGCCAAAATTTCACGCGCCAGCTGGCCCTGTCCTCGGTTTCGAGGCGTTACTGCGCTGGCAACACCCGAAACAAGGATTACTGACGCCAGACCTTTTTCTGCCGCTGGCGGAAAAAACGGGGCTCATCATTCCCATCGGTAACTGGGTAATCAATGAAGCCTGTCGCCAGTTGAGGGAATGGCATCTTCAGGGCCATCAAAGCTGGTCGATGGCCGTAAACCTCTCGACATTGCAGTTTGAACAACCGTCACTGGTAAAAACCGTTCTCGACTGTCTGGCGCACCACAATGTGCCACCGGAAAAGTTGATCCTCGAAGTGACGGAAACCACGGCAATGAGTAACCCGGATGAGAGTGTACGTGTGTTGACGGAGCTGACCGATGCGGGTGTGAAAGCCTCCATTGATGACTTTGGTACCGGATATTCGAGCCTGCTGTATCTCAAGCGTTTACCGGCCTGTGAATTGAAGATCGACAAAGCATTTGTGAAAGAGTTAAGTGGGGAAAGCGGAGATGCAACCATTGTCTCGGCGATTGTGGCTCTCGCAAAAACACTCAACCTGAAAGTCGTGGCTGAAGGTGTAGAAACCGAAGCACAGCAAACCTTTTTGACAGAGCTAGGCTGTAACACCCTTCAGGGTTATCTGTTAGGTAAACCTGTCAGCGCACAGACCATAGAGGCGCTTTGTGCCAGGGGAGAAATGTTACCTGACGCTGAGCAGTAAGCATCATCGGGCGATACTCGGATGACAGGGAGTGTCGCCAGAATGCTATCGACCAGTGCCGGAGCCTGCTGATATAGATTAAAACTGTCGTTATTCATTAACCAGTTTTTAATTATTCCGCTAAAAAAACCGTGAAATACAATCAAAGTAAGATCAACATTTACCTGTGCCGAAATGTTTTTTCGCGCAATACATGCCTCCAGCGTGGCACGTAAATAGTCATAATTGAATCCAATGCGCTTTCTGATTTCACTCTCTTGAGTCATATCATTGCTGAATTCACACTTATGATACAAAATTTGTAAAAGTGCACATTGTCGGGGCTCACGCGCAATATATTGCAATGTAGTAATAAATTGCTCACGAAGTATTAACAACGGATCATCATTTTCAGAAACAGAAAGTCTGTCGCGAATAATGTCCCGAAGTGGTAATTGCTGTTCCCAGATGGCATTAAATATTTCTGATTTACTGGTAAAGTGCCAGTAGATCGCACCGCGCGTAACCTTAGCAGCATCAGCGATATCCGTCAGCGTCGTGTTGGCCACGCCACGCATCGCAAACTGTTCAATAGCCGCTTCGATCAGCTGCTGTCGGGTTTGTTGAGCCTCTTCTTTCTTTTTACGCGCCATAGATAACTACTCGTTACTCACAAGATTTGTACGTCATACCGGGTTCAGTTGAAGGAAAGTATTCACCAAAATCAGTTTTAATTTTGCACAAAAAAAGTCAATTAACTTAATTTATAATTAAGGTAAATACATAAGCACAATTAAATTCACCAAATGAATAGCATGAGAAATTAAACTCTATTTATCTGATTAACACGCCAGAAGTATAACGCTGATTACACCGGGTCTGATTCTGATTTTTCCAACATAGTTGGTCATTCTCACTTATAAATTAAAAAACATTAAATACCCTCATTATTATACGCAGCTACATTTTATTTTTATCCCTCTGCCCCAGCTACCGAGCCACGGCAAATATCGGTTAATGGGTATTTAAAGGAACAGTAATGACAAATCATTTCAGACGCTTACCCTTATCCGGTTTCATTGTCTGTGCGGTACTGCTCACTGGATGCGATGGACAGGAAAATCATCAACAACATCCACAGGCACCTCAGGTCAGCGTCCATATAGTGAAAAGCGCCCCTCTGGCTGTCACCACTGAACTCCCGGGCAGAACAGATGCATTTCGCGTTGCGGAGGTTCGCCCGCAGGTTAGCGGCATAATCCTCCGTCGCAATTTCACGGAAGGGAGCGATGTTAAAGCAGGTGAGTCACTTTACCAGATTGATCCCGCGACCTGGCAGGCGGCCTATGACAACGCCAAAGCCGAACTGTTGAAGTCTCAGGCAGCAGCGAATATCGCGCATCTGACGGTGAAGCGTTATCTCCCGCTGGTTGGCACACAATATGTGAGCAAACAGGAATACGATCAGGCAGTGGCGGCGGCTCAACAGGCAGACGCCAGCGTTGCCGCCGCCCAGGCAGGTGTGGAATCTGCACGTATCAATCTTGCCTATACCAAAGTGACGTCACCTGTCGCTGGTCGCATCGGTAAATCCAGCGTAACCGAGGGAGCGCTTGTTACGAGCGGACAGGCCACCGCACTGGCAACAGTCCAGCAGCTTGATCCGATTTATGTCGATGTCACACAGTCCAGCAATGATTTCATGCGACTGAAACAGACCAGCCTGCAGAAAGGCGATGCCACCAGCACCGTTGAGTTGCTGATGGAGAATGGTCAGCCCTATCCGCTGAAAGGCACATTGCAATTCTCTGATGTTACCGTCGACGAAAGTACCGGTTCGATTACTCTGCGTGCCATTTTCCCTAATCCTCAACACCTGCTGTTACCCGGTATGTTTGTTCGCGCCCGTATTGATGAAGGCATACAACCGGATGCCATTCTGGTTCCACAACAAGGTGTGACACGCACACCACAGGGCGACGCTACCGTACTGCTGGTTAACGACAAAAACCAGGTGGAGTCGCGTACCGTTGTTGCGCCTCAGGCGATTGGCGATCGGTGGCTGGTGACAGGAGGTTTAAAAAACGGTGACCGTGTGATTGTCAGCGGTTTACAGAAAGTCAGACCGGGGGCTACCGTCGTCGCCACGCCGGATACCACCACGACACCAGCCGGTTAAGGGACGACGACATGGCTAATTTCTTTATTCAGAGGCCTGTTTTCGCCTGGGTACTTGCCATCATTTTGATGATTGCAGGCGGGCTGGCCATTCTCAAACTTCCCGTCGCACAGTATCCGACCATCGCCCCTCCCGCCGTGGCCATATCCGCAACTTACCCGGGAGCAGATGCTCAAACGGTGCAGGATACCGTGACCCAGGTTATCGAACAGAACATGAACGGTATTGATAACCTGATGTATATGTCCTCCACCAGCGATTCAGCGGGTAACGTCACTATCACCCTGACTTTCCAGTCAGGAACCGATCCGGACATCGCCCAGGTGCAGGTACAAAACAAGCTGCAGCTCGCCATGCCGCTGCTGCCGCAAGAGGTGCAGCAGCAAGGGATTGGCGTGGAGAAATCCAGCAGCAGCTTCCTGCTGGTCGCCGGTTTTGTATCAGACAATAAAAACCTTACGCAGAATGACATCTCCGACTATGTCGCTTCGAACGTCAAAGATGCCATCAGCCGAACGTCTGGTGTCGGTGACGTGCAGCTGTTTGGCGCCCAATATGCGATGCGCATCTGGCTCGACAGCAATGCGATGAACAAATACCAGCTGACGCCGCTGGATATTATCAACCAGTTGAAAACGCAGAACGACCAGATAGCGGCAGGCCAGTTGGGCGGGACGCCATCCATCCCAGGACAGCAGTTGAATGCCTCGATCATCGCACAAACCCGTCTGAAATCACCGGAAGAGTTTGGCCGCGTGACGCTCAAGGTGAACCAGGACGGTTCCATGGTTCACCTGAAGGACGTGGCTCGCATTGAACTGGGTGGCGAAAACTACAATATGGTGACCAAAATCAACGGGCAGGCGGCAACAGGTCTGGGGATTAAACTGGCAACCGGGGCAAACGCGCTGGATACGGCAGCAGCCATCAAGAGCAAACTGGCGCAGTTGCAACAATTCTTCCCGCAAGGTCTGAAGGTTGTCTACCCGTATGACACCACGCCGTTTGTGAAAATCTCCATCCACGAAGTGGTGAAGACCCTGTTTGAAGCGATCGTTCTCGTCTTCCTGGTCATGTACCTGTTCCTGCAAAACCTGCGGGCGACGCTCATCCCGACTATCGCGGTGCCGGTCGTCCTGCTGGGCACTTTTGCGGTGCTGGCAGCATTCGGCTTCTCAATCAATACCCTCACGATGTTCGGGATGGTGCTGGCGATAGGTCTGCTGGTTGATGACGCTATCGTGGTTGTCGAGAACGTTGAACGTGTCATGGTTGAGGACAAACTGCCGCCAAAAGAGGCAACGCAGAAATCAATGGGGCAGATCCAGGGGGCACTGGTGGGTATAGCCATGGTGCTCTCGGCGGTCTTTATTCCAATGGCCTTTTTTGGTGGCTCGACGGGGGCGATCTATCGCCAGTTCTCACTGACTATCGTTTCGGCGATGGCGCTGTCTGTGCTTGTCGCGCTGATCCTTACGCCAGCGCTGTGTGCAACATTGCTTAAGCCAGTCTCCAGCGGCCACCATGAAAAAAAAGGGGGCTTCTTTGGCTGGTTTAATGCGCGCTTTGATCAGAGCGTGGAACACTACAGCAACAGCGTGAGCGGTATTTTGCGTAAGACCGGGCGCTATCTGGTGGTGTACGTCATTATTGTCGGTGGGATGGCGGTGCTCTTCCTGCGTTTACCCACCTCCTTCCTGCCCGAAGAGGATCAGGGGGTGTTTATGACGATGGTTCAACTCCCGGCAGGTGCGACCCAGACGCGGACTCAGCAGGTTCTCGATCAGGTTCAGGACTACTATCTGAACAAAGAGAAGGCAAATGTTGAGTCCGTCTTTACCGTTAACGGCTTTAGCTTCAGCGGCCAGGGTCAGAACTCCGGTATTGCGTTCGTCAGCCTGAAGCCCTGGGAGGAGCGCCCGGGGGAGAAAAATGGCGTCGAGGCCATTGTCGGTCGCGCGACGAAAGCCTTCAGTCAGATTAAAGACGGCCTTGTGTTCCCGTTTAACCTGCCTGCCATTATTGAGTTAGGTACCGCAACGGGCTTCGACTTTGAGTTGATTGATCAGGCTAACCTGGGGCATACCCAACTGACACAGGCACGCAATCAACTTCTCGGCATGGTGAAAGAGCACCCTGACCTGCTGGTGCGCGTGCGTCCTAACGGTCTGGAAGATACCCCTCAGTTCAAACTGGATGTTGACCAGGAGAAAGCCCAGGCGTTAGGTGTCAGCCTTTCTGACGTTAACCAGACGATCTCGACTGCGTTGGGTGGCACCTATGTGAACGACTTTATCGATCATGGTCGCGTGAAAAAGGTTTACGTGCAGGCCGATGCCCGATTCCGTATGTTGCCAGGGGACATTAACAGCCTCTACGTACGCAGCGCGAATGGGGAAATGGTCCCGTTCTCAGCCTTTAGCAACGCTCACTGGGTGTATGGTTCGCCTCGCCTGGAACGCTATAACGGGATGCCTTCCATGGAGATTCTTGGTGAGTCGGCACCGGGTAAAAGTACCGGTGAAGCGATGGCTATGATGGAGAGCCTCGCGGCAAAACTGCCTTCCGGCATCGGCTATGACTGGACGGGAATGTCATACCAGGAGCGGCTTTCCGGTAACCAGGCGCCTGCGCTATACGCCATTTCACTGATCGTGGTGTTCCTGTGTCTGGCAGCCCTGTACGAAAGCTGGTCCATTCCCTTCTCCGTCATGCTGGTAGTGCCGCTGGGTGTCATTGGTGCACTTCTCGCAGCATCATTGCGTGGGCTAAACAATGACGTCTATTTCCAGGTCGGCCTGCTGACGACGATCGGTTTATCGGCGAAAAACGCCATTCTGATCGTCGAATTTGCTAAAGACCTGATGGATAAAGAAGGTAAAGGCCTCATTGAAGCCACGCTGGAAGCCTCAAGAATGCGCCTTCGACCGATTCTGATGACGTCCCTTGCCTTTATTCTGGGTGTCATGCCGCTGGTGATCAGCACCGGGGCCGGGAGCGGCGCGCAAAATGCCGTCGGTACGGGCGTTATGGGAGGTATGCTTTCTGCAACCCTTCTGGCGATTTTCTTCGTGCCGGTCTTCTTTGTGGTTGTCCGGCGAAGATTTACTCGCCATAAGGATTAATGTTTCCCTGAAAGGCACCTCTGGTGCCTTTTTTATTTTTAACGTAAACAATGAATTAGGCATTAAAAAATAACCCTCTAAAAAAACGGTTATTTGCATTAAGTAAAAACAGCTTCTTGCAACTCCACAATCCCTCCATTAATTCACCTTGAAAATGACTTTTCTCCACGATTTTTACAAACTACATAATTTGAGATTATTCCTCGTGTAACGAGGGCTTACCCTGGTGGTAAAATAACCTCCAGTTCGTTAATAGCCCTCCTAGCTTTATAGCGGATGAGAAATAATACTGAGGTAACATCATGAAAAGATTCATTTCCGTTGCACTACTCGCTGCGCTGCTTGCTGGTTGCGCGCACGATTCTCCATGTGTACCGGTTTACGACGACCAGGGCCGACTGGTTCATACCAATACCTGTATGAAAGGCACCACCCAGGATAACTGGGAAACAGCAGGCGCTATCGCCGGCGGTGCTGCCGCAGTCGCGGGCTTGACGCTGGGTATTGTTGCCCTGACGAAGTAACATCTGTTCAAAAAGCGCGGCCAAAGCCGCGCTTTTGCTTTTAATTAGTGCACTATTTTCAAATAAGTAAAAAAATAGCCCTGTATTTATCCTCGCGATTAATTCAAGCCTGAAGGCAATCACATCTTTTTAGTGAATCCATTTAAATTGCACACCCTATCGTGATGATTTTCACATATTAATAGCATTTAATACCCTGCCAATATTCACCCATGAAACTATCTACTCTTCCAATCCAAATAGCATTGAAACTTTTGCTCCGATTTGTGGCACAGGTTGTAATTTTGCACCGTTTCGGGGCGCTCGTTTTATTTAAGCCTGTCTACACTCAGCATTAAGCGTTCACTCGTCTCTTATTTTGTCGAACGCAAAACTGGCATTACGTTTGCTTTATAAACGTTGGCCAAAGCCACAGACAGGTAAAGCGTTTAAAAACGCCTCTATAACGATAAATTTCGCCACACAGGATGCATTATGAAAAAGACGATGATAGCCAGCATGGCCGCTGCAGGCATGATGTTTGCCGTAGCCGGTCAAGCCCATGCGGGAACGACACTGGATGCCGTTAAAAAGAAAGGTTTTGTTCAATGTGGTATCAGTGACGGTTTGCCTGGCTTCTCTTATGCCGATGCTAATGGCAAATTTACCGGGATTGATGTGGATGTCTGCCGTGGCGTCGCCGCCGCCGTTTTTGGCGATGACAGCAAAGTAAAATATACCCCGCTGACGGCGAAAGAACGCTTTACGGCGCTGCAGTCCGGCGAGGTCGACATGCTCTCCCGCAATACGACCTGGACCTCTTCCCGTGATGCAGGTATGGGCATGTCATTTACCGGTGTAACCTATTATGACGGCATCGGCTTCCTTACCCACAATAAAGCTGGCCTGAAAAGCGCGAAGGAACTGGATGGTGCCACGGTTTGTATTCAGGCGGGCACCGATACCGAGCTGAACGTCGCGGATTATTTCAAAGCCAATAACATGAAATACACCCCTGTCACATTTGACCGCTCCGATGAATCAGCTAAAGCGCTGGAATCTGGTCGTTGTGACACACTGGCCTCTGACCAGTCACAGCTGTATGCGTTACGTATTAAGCTGAGCAATCCAGCGGAGTGGATTGTCCTGCCGGAAGTGATCTCGAAAGAACCTCTTGGACCGGTTGTCCGCCGTGGCGATGAAGACTGGTTCTCCATCGTTCGCTGGACGCTGTTTGCCATGCTGAATGCGGAAGAAATGGGCATCAACTCGAAAAACGTCGATGAGAAAGCGGCTAAACCATCCAACCCGGATATGGCACACCTGCTTGGTACAGAAGGTGATTTCGGCAAGGATCTGAAGCTGGATAACAAGTGGGCCTACAACATCATCAAACAGGTGGGCAACTACTCTGAGATCTTTGAACGCAACGTGGGATCGGAAAGCCCGCTGAAGATCAAACGCGGCCAGAACAATCTCTGGAACAACGGCGGTATTCAGTACGCGCCACCTGTACGTTAAGTCATAGCTGTAACGGGCACTGTTTCGGCAGTGCCCACTCCAGAGTCATGGTTACTGAGGTTTCTTTATGTCCCATCGCCGCTCAGCCGTAAAAGGATCGCTATCCTTTTCTCATCCCGCGGTCCGCGCCTGGCTATTCCAGATTATTGCTATTGTTGCGGTTGTTCTCATCGCCGTGTATCTCATCCATAACACCATCACCAACCTGAATAACCGCGGTATTACCTCCGGTTTTGCGTTTTTAGATCGCAGCGCGGGGTTTGGCATTGTTCAGCACCTTATTGATTACCAGGAAGGTGACACGTACGGACGCGTGTTCGTGGTCGGTTTACTGAATACGCTGTTGGTATCGGCGCTTTGTATCGTCTTCGCGTCGATACTGGGCTTCTTTATTGGTCTGGCGCGTCTTTCTGAAAACTGGCTACTGCGGAAGCTTTCAACTGTCTACATCGAGACGTTCCGCAATATCCCCCCGTTGCTGCAGATTTTCTTCTGGTATTTCGCCGTACTGCGTAACCTTCCCGGTCCCCGCCAGGCCGTTGACGCGTTTGATCTGTTTTTCCTGAGTAACCGAGGGTTGTCTATTCCTTCACCTCTGCCAGGCGAAGGACTTTACGCTTTCATTGGCGCGATAGTGATAGCGCTTGCCCTTTCTGTTGCAGTATTCCGCTTTAACCGCAAGCATCAGATCAAAACCGGCCAGCTTCGTAAAACCTGGCCAACGGCTGCTGCCTTGGTTATCGGCCTGCCGCTTTTGACACACTGGCTCTTTGGTGCCGCACTACACTGGGATGTTCCACATCTGCGTGGTTTTAACTTTCAGGGCGGGATGGTATTGATCCCTGAACTGGCATCCCTGACGCTGGCACTTTCGATTTATACGTCCGCATTTATCGCTGAGATTATCCGTTCAGGGATCCAGGCCGTACCGCATGGACAACACGAGGCAGCACGCTCTCTGGGGTTGCCCCATACCGTGACGCTTCGCCAGGTCATCATACCTCAGGCATTAAGGGTCATCATTCCACCCCTGACCAGCCAGTACCTCAACATTGTCAAAAACTCATCGCTGGCCGCTGCCATTGGTTACCCCGATATGGTGTCACTGTTCGCTGGAACCGTGCTTAACCAGACAGGGCAAGCCATTGAAACCATCGCCATCACCATGTCTGTCTATCTGATCATCAGCCTGGTGATTTCATTGCTGATGAACCTCTATAACCGTCGTATAGCACTGGTCGAGCGCTAAGGAACTATGATGACAAAAGCGATACTGTCGCACTCCTCGCGCCCTGCCCACTCGACAGGTGGACGTTTCATTCTCTGGGCGCGTAAGAATCTGTTCTCCAGCTGGAGTAACAGCCTGTTGACGATTGTCTGCCTGTGGCTCATGTGGGAATTGATTCCTCCACTGCTGAACTGGGCGTTTTTACAGGCCAATTGGGTCGGTTCAACCCGTGCAGACTGCACAAAATCCGGTGCCTGCTGGGTGTTTATTCATGAGCGTTTCGGGCAATTCATGTATGGATTGTATCCGCACGAACAGCGCTGGCGGATTAATCTGGCGCTGGTTATTGGCCTGCTATCAATCGCTATCATGTTCTGGAAAAAGCTGCCTCATCGTGGACGCTATATTGCCGTCTGGGCCGTGGTCTATCCGATTATTGTCTGGGTGCTGTTGTATGGCGGTTTCCTGGGGCTGGAACGCGTTGAAACCCGCCAGTGGGGCGGTCTAACGTTAACGCTAATTATCGCTTCAGTGGGAATAGCCGGTGCTCTGCCGTGGGGGATTTTACTTGCCCTGGGACGGCGTTCAAAAATGCCTGTCGTGCGTGTCCTTTCCGTTATCTTCATTGAGTTCTGGCGCGGTGTACCGCTCATTACCGTTCTGTTTATGTCGTCGGTCATGCTACCGCTGTTTATGGCAGAAGGTACAACGATCGACAAACTGATCCGCGCCCTGGTCGGTGTGATTCTCTTCCAGTCCGCCTATGTCACTGAAGTTGTGCGCGGTGGTCTGCAGGCGTTGCCTAAAGGCCAGTACGAAGCAGCGGAATCACTGGCGCTCGGTTACTGGAAAACGCAGGGGCTGGTCATTCTTCCCCAGGCACTCAAGCTGGTTATCCCGGGTCTGGTTAACACGATCATTGCCCTCTTCAAAGATACCAGTCTGGTAATCATTATCGGATTGTTCGATCTCTTTAGCAGCGTGCAGCAGGCCACCGTGGACCCCGTCTGGTTGGGAATGTCCACCGAAGGATATGTCTTTGCTGCCCTAATCTACTGGATCTTTTGTTTTAGCATGTCGCGCTATAGCCAGCATCTGGAAAAGCGCTTTAACACCGGGCGTACACCGCACTGAGGAAATTATGAGCCAAATTACTATGACACCCGCCGACGCGATGATTACGCTGGAAGACGTAAATAAATGGTACGGACAGTTTCATGTCCTGAAAGACATCAACCTGAAGGTTAAACAGGGCGAACGCATCGTACTTTGTGGACCTTCAGGTTCAGGTAAATCCACGACAATTCGCTGTATTAACCATCTGGAAGAACATCAACAGGGACGCATTGTGGTTGATGGTATTGAGCTGAATGAAGATATCCGCAATATCGAACGTGTTCGTCAGGAAGTAGGAATGGTGTTTCAACACTTTAATTTGTTCCCACATCTGACCGTCCTGCAGAACTGCACGCTGGCACCAATCTGGGTTCAAAAGTTGCCCAAAAAGGAGGCCGAAGCACTGGCGATGCACTATCTGGAACGCGTCCGCATTGCAGAGCATGCCAATAAATTTCCAGGCCAGATATCGGGTGGTCAACAGCAGCGTGTGGCTATCGCCCGCTCGCTTTGTATGAAGCCTAAAATCATGCTGTTTGATGAACCTACCTCAGCACTGGATCCTGAAATGGTGAAGGAAGTCCTGGATACTATGATTGGGCTGGCACAATCCGGGATGACCATGTTGTGCGTGACACATGAAATGGGATTTGCCAGAACCGTAGCAGATCGGGTGATCTTCATGGATCGTGGCGAGATTGTCGAGCAGGCACCACCAGATGAATTCTTTGCTCATCCGAAGTCAGAACGCACACGGACCTTCTTGTCGCAGGTGATTCATTAGTCGTTTTCTCTGCCGGGTGGGGGTTGCGCCTTGCCCGGCCTACCGTTTTTTCTGCACATAAACGCAAAAAGGCCATCCTTTCGGATGGCCTTTTCACTTATTTGATGTCTGGCAGTTCCCTACTCTCACATGGGGAGACCCCACACTACCATCGGCGCTACGGCGTTTCACTTCTGAGTTCGGCATGGGGTCAGGTGGGACCACCGCGCTAAAGCCGCCAGACAAATTCTTTTACTTCTTGCCGAACTTTAACCTAAGTATAAAGTGGTGCTGATACCCAGAGTCGAACTGGGGACCTCACCCTTACCAAGGGTGCGCTCTACCAACTGAGCCATATCAGCACGCTAAATTTGATGCCTGGCAGTTCCCTACTCTCACATGGGGAGACCCCACACTACCATCGGCGCTACGGCGTTTCACTTCTGAGTTCGGCATGGGGTCAGGTGGGACCACCGCGCTAAAGCCGCCAGGCAAATTCTGTTAAATCTGTATCAAGGCTGAAAATCTTCTGTCTCTCGTTCGCCGAAACAGCTTCGGCGTTGTAAGGTTAAGCCTCACGGTTCATTAGTATCGGTTAGCTCAACGCATCGCTGCGCTTACACACCCGACCTATCAACGTCGTAGTCTTCAACGTTCCTTCAGGACTCTCAAGGAGTCAGGGAGAACTCATCTCGGGGCAAGTTTCGTGCTTAGATGCTTTCAGCACTTATCTCTTCCGCATTTAGCTACCGGGCAGTGCCATTGGCATGACAACCCGAACACCAGTGATGCGTCCACTCCGGTCCTCTCGTACTAGGAGCAGCCCCCCTCAATTCTCCAGCGCCCACGGCAGATAGGGACCGAACTGTTCACGACGTTCTAAACCCAGCTCGCGTACCACTTTAAATGGCGAACAGCCATACCCTTGGGACCTACTTCAGCCCCAGGATGTGATGAGCCGACATCGAGGTGCCAAACACCGCCGTCGATATGAACTCTTGGGCGGTATCAGCCTGTTATCCCCGGAGTACCTTTTATCCGTTGAGCGATGGCCCTTCCATTCAGAACCACCGGATCACTATGACCTGCTTTCGCACCTGCTCGAGCCGTCACTCTCGCAGTCAAGCTAGCTTATGCCATTGCACTAACCTCCTGATGTCCGACCAGGATTAGCTAACCTTCGTGCTCCTCCGTTACTCTTTGGGAGGAGACCGCCCCAGTCAAACTACCCACCAGACACTGTCCGCAACCCGGATTACGGGTCTACGTTAGAACACCAGCCATTAAAGGGTGGTATTTCAAGGGCGGCTCCACGCAGACTGGCGTCCACGCTTCAAAGCCTCCCACCTATCCTACACATCAAGGACCAGTGTTCAGTGTCAAGCTATAGTAAAGGTTCACGGGGTCTTTCCGTCTTGCCGCGGGTACACTGCATCTTCACAGCGAGTTCAATTTCACTGAGTCTCGGGTGGAGACAGCCTGGCCATCATTACGCCATTCGTGCAGGTCGGAACTTACCCGACAAGGAATTTCGCTACCTTAGGACCGTTATAGTTACGGCCGCCGTTTACCGGGGCTTCGATCAAGAGCTTCGCGTTGCCGCTAACCCCATCAATTAACCTTCCGGCACCGGGCAGGCGTCACACCGTATACGTCCACTTTCGTGTTTGCACAGTGCTGTGTTTTTAATAAACAGTTGCAGCCAGCTGGTATCTTCGACTGATTTCAGCTCTCCACCCGCAGGGGCTTCACCTACATATCAGCGTGCCTTCTCCCGAAGTTACGGCACCATTTTGCCTAGTTCCTTCACCCGAGTTCTCTCAAGCGCCTTGGTATTCTCTACCTGACCACCTGTGTCGGTTTGGGGTACGATTTGATGTTACCTGATGCTTAGAGGCTTTTCCTGGAAGCAGGGCATTTGTTACTTCAGCACCGTAGTGCCTCGTCATCACACCTCAGCGTTAATAAGGTACCGGATTTACCTGGAACCTCCGCCTACATGCTTAAACCGGGACAACCGTCGCCCGGCTAACATAGCCTTCTCCGTCCCCCTTCGCAGTAACACCAAGTACAGGAATATTAACCTGTTTCCCATCGACTACGCCTTTCGGCCTCGCCTTAGGGTCGACTCACCCTGCCCCGATTAACGTTGGACAGGAACCCTTGGTCTTCCGGCGTGCGGGCTTTTCACCCGCATTATCGTTACTTATGTCAGCATTCGCACTTCTGATACCTCCAGCATCCCTCACAGGACACCTTCAACGGCTTACAGAACGCTCCCCTACCCAACAACGCATAAGCGTCGCTGCCGCAGCTTCGGTGCATGGTTTAGCCCCGTTACATCTTCCGCGCAGGCCGACTCGACCAGTGAGCTATTACGCTTTTTTAAATGATGGCTGCTTCTAAGCCAACATCCTGGCTGTCTGTGCCTTCCCACATCGTTTCCCACTTAACCATGACTTTGGGACCTTAGCTGGCGGTCTGGGTTGTTTCCCTCTTCACGACGGACGTTAGCACCCGCCGTGTGTCTCCCGTGATAACATTCTTCGGTATTCGTAGTTTGCATCGGGTTGGTAAGCCGGGATGGCCCCCTAGCCGAAACAGTGCTCTACCCCGAAGATGAGTTCACGAGGCGCTACCTAAATAGCTTTCGGGGAGAACCAGCTATCTCCCGGTTTGATTGGCCTTTCACCCCCAGCCACAAGTCATCCGCTAATTTTTCAACATTAGTCGGTTCGGTCCTCCAGTTAGTGTTACCCAACCTTCAACCTGCCCATGGCTAGATCACCGGGTTTCGGGTCTATACCCTGCAACTTAACGCCCAGTTAAGACTCGGTTTCCCTTCGGCTCCCCTATACGGTTAACCTTGCTACAGAATATAAGTCGCTGACCCATTATACAAAAGGTACGCAGTCACACCACGAAGGTGCTCCCACTGCTTGTACGTACACGGTTTCAGGTTCTTTTTCACTCCCCTCGCCGGGGTTCTTTTCGCCTTTCCCTCACGGTACTGGTTCACTATCGGTCAGTCAGGAGTATTTAGCCTTGGAGGATGGTCCCCCCATATTCAGACAGGATACCACGTGTCCCGCCCTACTCTTCGAGTTCACAACCTGTGCATTTTCGTGTACGGGGCTGTCACCCTGTATCGCCGGACTTTCCAGACCGTTCCACTAACACACAAGCTGATTCAGACTCTGGGCTGCTCCCCGTTCGCTCGCCGCTACTGGGGGAATCTCGGTTGATTTCTTTTCCTCGGGGTACTTAGATGTTTCAGTTCCCCCGGTTCGCCTCGTTAACCTATGTATTCAGTTAACGATAGTGTGACGAATCACACTGGGTTTCCCCATTCGGACATCGCCGGGTCAAAGGTTCATATCACCTCGCCGGCGCTTTTCGCAGATTAGCACGTCCTTCATCGCCTCTGACTGCCAGGGCATCCACCGTGTACGCTTAGTCGCTTAACCTCACAACCCGAAGATGTTTCTTTCGATTCATCATCGACTTGCGAAAATTTGAGAGACTCGAACACACATAACATGTGTGTCGTTTCAATTTTCAGCTTGATCCAGATTTTTAAAGAGCAAATATCTCAAACATGACTCGCAAGTCAGTTTTGAGATATGACGGCAGGTGACTTTCACTCACGAACCAGCAAGTGGCGTCCCCTAGGGGATTCGAACCCCTGTTACCGCCGTGAAAGGGCGGTGTCCTGGGCCTCTAGACGAAGGGGACGTATAAGTCTCAATCGCAAGACGCCTTGCTATTTACTTTTCATCAGACAATCTGTGTGAGCACTGCAAAGGCAGGTTCTTTAAGGTAAGGAGGTGATCCAACCGCAGGTTCCCCTACGGTTACCTTGTTACGACTTCACCCCAGTCATGAATCACAAAGTGGTAAGCGCCCTCCCGAAGGTTAAGCTACCTACTTCTTTTGCAACCCACTCCCATGGTGTGACGGGCGGTGTGTACAAGGCCCGGGAACGTATTCACCGTAGCATTCTGATCTACGATTACTAGCGATTCCGACTTCATGGAGTCGAGTTGCAGACTCCAATCCGGACTACGACGCACTTTATGAGGTCCGCTTGCTCTCGCGAGGTCGCTTCTCTTTGTATGCGCCATTGTAGCACGTGTGTAGCCCTACTCGTAAGGGCCATGATGACTTGACGTCATCCCCACCTTCCTCCAGTTTATCACTGGCAGTCTCCTTTGAGTTCCCGGCCGGACCGCTGGCAACAAAGGATAAGGGTTGCGCTCGTTGCGGGACTTAACCCAACATTTCACAACACGAGCTGACGACAGCCATGCAGCACCTGTCTCAGAGTTCCCGAAGGCACCAATCCATCTCTGGAAAGTTCTCTGGATGTCAAGAGTAGGTAAGGTTCTTCGCGTTGCATCGAATTAAACCACATGCTCCACCGCTTGTGCGGGCCCCCGTCAATTCATTTGAGTTTTAACCTTGCGGCCGTACTCCCCAGGCGGTCGACTTAACGCGTTAGCTCCGGAAGCCACGCCTCAAGGGCACAACCTCCAAGTCGACATCGTTTACGGCGTGGACTACCAGGGTATCTAATCCTGTTTGCTCCCCACGCTTTCGCACCTGAGCGTCAGTCTTTGTCCAGGGGGCCGCCTTCGCCACCGGTATTCCTCCAGATCTCTACGCATTTCACCGCTACACCTGGAATTCTACCCCCCTCTACAAGACTCTAGCCTGCCAGTTTCGAATGCAGTTCCCAGGTTGAGCCCGGGGATTTCACATCCGACTTGACAGACCGCCTGCGTGCGCTTTACGCCCAGTAATTCCGATTAACGCTTGCACCCTCCGTATTACCGCGGCTGCTGGCACGGAGTTAGCCGGTGCTTCTTCTGCGGGTAACGTCAATTGCTGAGGTTATTAACCTCAGCACCTTCCTCCCCGCTGAAAGTACTTTACAACCCGAAGGCCTTCTTCATACACGCGGCATGGCTGCATCAGGCTTGCGCCCATTGTGCAATATTCCCCACTGCTGCCTCCCGTAGGAGTCTGGACCGTGTCTCAGTTCCAGTGTGGCTGGTCATCCTCTCAGACCAGCTAGGGATCGTCGCCTAGGTGAGCCGTTACCCCACCTACTAGCTAATCCCATCTGGGCACATCTGATGGCAAGAGGCCCGAAGGTCCCCCTCTTTGGTCTTGCGACGTTATGCGGTATTAGCTACCGTTTCCAGTAGTTATCCCCCTCCATCAGGCAGTTTCCCAGACATTACTCACCCGTCCGCCGCTCGTCACCCGAGAGCAAGCCCTCTGTGCTACCGCTCGACTTGCATGTGTTAGGCCTGCCGCCAGCGTTCAATCTGAGCCATGATCAAACTCTTCAATTTAAAAGTTTGATGCTCAATGAATTAAACTTCGTAATGAATTACGTGTTCACTCGTTGAGACTTGGTATTCATTTAGTGTCCGAAGACATTAAGAATCCATGTCACTTTGAGTGCCCACACAGATTGTCTGATAAATTGTTAAAGAGCAGTTGCAACGCGGCTTTCAGCTCATCGTTGCGAGGTGGCGTATATTACGCTTTCCTCTTTCAGAGTCAACCCGTTATTTCAGGATTTTTTCTCTTCAACCGACCGGGTTGTTTGTGAAGTGATTCACATCCGCCGTGTCGATGGAGGCGCATTATAGGGATCCCATTTTTTAGCACAAGTACTTTTTGGATCTTTTTTTCCGACTGACGATTTTCCGCGCTTTTCGCTGAAAACCCACCCGATCTGCTTAAATATTGACGCATTTTACCTTGCCTCGATCCAATATTATGATCAAAGTCTTCTATATAGCGCTCATCCATAGAGGTAGATATGCCCTCAGTATTACGTCCCTATAAAGATCTGTTCCCCAAAAAAGGCGATCGCGTGATGATCGATGCCAGCAGCGTGGTCATTGGTGATGTGCGAATAGCCGCTGATGTCAGTATTTGGCCACTTGTCGCCATCAGGGGGGATGTCAACTATGTGTCGATTGGTGCCCGTACCAATATTCAGGATGGTAGCGTTCTGCACGTCACGCACAAATCCTCATACAACCCTGAGGGCAATCCGCTCATCATTGGAGAGGATGTCACTATCGGCCATAAAGTGATGCTTCACGGCTGCACTATCGGTAATCGGGTGCTTGTGGGGATGGGCTCGATTTTGCTGGATGGTGTGATAGTAGAAGATGATGTAATGATTGGCGCTGGAAGTCTTGTCCCGCAAAACAAACATCTGGAAAGCGGTTATCTCTATTTAGGTAGCCCGGTGAAACAGATCCGCCCCTTAAAAGAGGCGGAAATAGAAGGGTTGAGATACTCAGCGAATAACTATGTGAAATGGAAAGATGAGTATTTGGCTCAGGACAACCAGACCCAGCCCTGATCGTCTTCCTGCTGATCGCGGATCAAATCGCTGGCTTCCTCTTCGAGATCCCAGCGATTCTCACAAAAGACGTCTAGTGGATGAGAACCGCCAAAGCGACTCAGCAGCGTTTCTCCGCCGATCGCACAGGTCAATTGCATCCCGTGCACCAGCACCGGAAAGCAGACAGCCTGTTTGCTCTCATCCCAGACTTCTCTATCAGGAAAATGAATTGCCTGGTTCACTCAGTCAATTCCTGCTTCAGCTTTTCAATCACCGGTTCGACCGCAGGTAGCACTCCGTGCCAGAGCAGCACCGCATGTGCCGCCTGCCCCACCAGCATACCCAGTCCATCCGCCAGATGCTTCGCGCCGTGTTGCTCACACCAGTTCAGGAAAGGTGTCTTCCCTTTCTGATAAAACATGTCGTAGAAATAGATGTGGTGACTCACCAGTGCAGAAGGGATCGCCGGAACTTCGCCACCAATGCCGCTAGAGGTAGCATTAATGATCAGATCGAACTCGTGACCCGCCAGATCATCAAGCGCAACTGCGCTTACACTGCCGGTATGTGCGAACAACCCCGCTAACGCTTCTGCTCTGGAAAACGTGCGGTTGGTAATTGTCACAGCACAATCAAAAGATAAGAGAGGAAGCAGTACGCCACGAGAAGCCCCGCCCGCACCTATCAGTAGAATTCGAAAACCCGGTTTAATAAATGACAGTCTTTCCAGGTCGCTAAGCAACCCGATACCATCCGTGTTATCGCCAAGTAACCGCCCATCCTCAAGCCGTTTTAGCGTATTCACGGCACCGGCAAGAGAAGCACGTTCAGTCAGTTCATCTGCCCGTTCAAAAGCTTCTTCTTTGAAAGGTACCGTCACATTTGCACCTTTACCGCCCGCGTCGAAAAAAGCATTCAGGGTCGGAACAAATGCGTCAACAGGTGCCAGCACGCGGCCATAGGGATGAACTATCTGGAGCTGGTCAGCAAACTGCTGATGGATCCAGGGTGACTTACTGTGCGCTATCGGATTACCAAAAACAGCATAAGCTTCCATCATATTACCCCTGGCGAAAACGTTCGCCGGTCAAAGCGTCGCGGATTTCCGACGGATTCAGTCGACCACCCGTTTCACCCAATGCTACCGGGAAATCGCTCCCGAACTGCGCCAGTACTTCTTCAGTTGTTCGGCACGGAGGCAGCCCGGTCAGGTTGGCACTGGTTGAGACCAGTGGTTTGCCAAACGCCAGGCACAGTTCCACCACCAGCGGATGGTCGGTGACGCGGACGGCGAGGGAATCAAACTTTCCGGTTAACCAGCGCGGTGTCGAAGGTTGCGCCGGAAAAACAAAGGTCACAGGCCCTGGCCACGCGGAGAAGACAGTCTCCCGCTGAGCCGGTGTTAACATGGAATCATCAATATAAGGCTTTAGTTGTTCATAATTGGCAGCGATTAAAATCAGCCCTTTTTCGACGGGCCTCTGTTTGAGTGCCAGTAATCGGCCAACGGCCGTCTCGCTGTCAGGATCGCAACCGACCCCAAAGACAGCTTCAGTTGGATAGGCGATGACTTCTTCATTTTTCAGGACATCCACCGCATGCGCAATGGAGCCTGATGGCAGGTTATTATTCACTATTTTGATCCGCCGAAACCGGCTTTCCACATTGTTTACTGGCGCAAAAGCGTTTCATACCTTGCGCCGTTTTCTTCTCAATAAGTAGCGGATAATTGCAATGAGTGCAGACGCCCGCTACCGGTTTGAAATTGATAACGAACTGGCATTCAGGATAGCGATCGCAAGAATGGAAGGTCTTACCAAAACGAGAACGACGCTGTACCAGTTGCCCACGCTGGCATTGAGGACAAGCAATAGCCGTTTCATCCGGTTTATCAATTTGTTCTGTATGTTCGCATGCAGGGTAACGGCTACATCCAATGAACATGCCGAAACGCCCCTGACGCAGCGCTAACTCACCGCCGCAGAGAGGGCAAAGCTGCCCCTCCAGAATTTTAACGATATGTCCGTCCGCCTGGCTTTTCAGGGGACGGACATAATCACATTCCGGATACTGTGAACAACCGAGAAACGGGCCGTGTTTCCCGGACCGAATAACAAGTTCAGCCCCGCACTGCGGACAGGGCTCATTTTTATGCACCGTGAATAGTGCTGATTTGGCCATAACAACTCTTGGTGCTGCATATTGAATTAATGCAGCATACCTTCATTCACTTCAAAGAGTAATTCTTCCATCTGCTGATAGGCATTTTCACAGCCTGGAATATTAAACAGAACCATCAGGATCACCCATTTGAGGTCTTCCAGTTCAAATTCTGCTGTATCCAGCGCCATGACGCGCTCTATCACCATTTCTCTCGTTTCGAGGTTTAGCACCTGAATCTGCTCAAGGAATAAAATGAATCCCCGGCAGCTGGCGTCCAGCCTTTCACACTCTTCAGCGGTATAGATGCGTACAGACAATGGGTCAGAAGCAAGCTGCATAGGTTCGGCAAGGCCTTCCTGATAATCAGCTAACTTTTCCAGCCACATCAACGCATTATAGATATCTTCCCGCTCAAACCCCGCATCGGTAAGATCCTGTGTCAATTTGTCCTGATCCACTCGCATTTCTGCTTCGTTATGGATGTAAGTCTCAAACAAATACATCAGTACGTCGAACATGGCATGCCCTCCTTAATCGGACATAGCCGCCGGGTACAGCTGCGATCCACCCTGCTAACTCCAGTTCGAGTAGCTGTGCTACCGTTACTGGCACAGGTTGGCCGGCACGTTCAGCGACAACGTCAACAGGTGTTACCTCATCTCCTACGTTAGCCAGGAGCTTGGGAAATGGCAATGCCACCTTTCCCTGATCTGATGAATATTGTCGCTTTTCGGGATCTTCCTGCAGCCATTGCAACCCATATTGCAAATTTTCAAGAATGTCCCCGACTTCCGTTACCGGTGTTGCCCCTTGCTTAATCAGCCAGTGGGGCCCCTCGCATCCGGGATTGCCTATCGGACCAGGCAGGGCGAAGACTTCTCGCCCCTGTTCGAGCGCGCATCGAGCTGTGACCAGTGAACCGCTTCTCCGCGCCGCTTCAACGACCAGTACGCCTCTGCTAAGCCCGCTGATAATTCGATTACGACGCGGAAAGTTTGCTGGTCTGGGCTGCGCCGAAAGAGGGAACTCAGACACTATCGCACCGCCAGATTCGATGAGACGTATAGCCAAAGCCTGATGCCGACGGGGATAAATGCTAAAAAGACCGTTCCCCAACACGGCTACACTACGACCTTTTACTGACAGCGCAGCGTTGTGGGCAACGCCATCAATACCACAGGCCAGCCCGCTGGTGATCGTGAACCCGCTTTGAGAAAGCTGCTCGCACAGAATTTTCCCCCATCGCTCGCCGTACCATGACGGCGCACGGCTACCTACAACAGCCAACTGGATAGTGTTAAGCGCCTCTGGGTTGCCTTTTACAAATAACGCCCCCGGATAATCAGGAATAGTTCGAAGCAAGGGAGGATAAAGCGGATCATGTGCCGTTAATAATTGATTGTCCGGCTGCTCAAGCCACATCAGGCTGCGTTCCAGCTCATTTTCATCTGGAGCAAAGAACCTTTCAGCTTGCTTTGCTGTCAGCCCGGCGTTTCTGAGAACAGGAACATCTATGCTTTTCTGATTCTGTAGCCGTGCGACGGCGTCCAGCATTGCATCACCACAAAGAGACCCTGTATGTATTAACCGTAACCATATCTCGGTAGATGTCATCCTTTCCCCTGCCATAAGCGGCCTCCGCAATCATTGCGATTGGTCACTGATGCTGTCAATCAATGGGGGATTTGTCTAGAATAGAGGTATTATTGTTATCAACTCCTGAACACGACTCTGGAAATTTATGGCAGTTTTGCAAGTGTTACATATTCCGGACGAGCGCCTTCGCATCGTCGCTGAACCGGTTAAAGAAGTGAATGCAGAAATTCAGCGTATCGTAGATGATATGTTCGATACCATGTACGCCGAAGAAGGCATTGGCCTCGCGGCGACTCAGGTGGACATTCACAAGCGCATTATCGTGATCGACGTTTCTGAAAATCGCGATGGTCGTCTGGTGCTGATCAATCCTGAGTTGCTTGAGAAAAGTGGCGAAACCGGTATTGAGGAAGGCTGTCTTTCCATTCCGGAACAGCGCGCTTTAGTGCCACGTGCCGAAAAAGTGAAAATTCGCGCTCTGGATCGTGACGGTAATCCGTTCGAGCTGGAAGCAGACGACCTGCTGGCGATTTGTATTCAGCATGAGATGGATCACCTGGTCGGTAAACTGTTTATCGATTACCTCTCACCACTGAAACAGCAGCGTATTCGCCAGAAAGTAGAGAAACTGGATCGTATGCGCTCGCGTGCATAACACCCCGGGATACAAGGAATAACGTGTCTAAATCGCTACGTATTATCTTTGCAGGAACGCCTGATTTTGCAGCGCGTCATCTTGACGCGCTGTTGTCTTCTGATCACCAGATTGTGGGTGTATTTACTCAACCAGATCGTCCGGCTGGCCGCGGCAAAAAGTTGATGCCAAGCCCGGTAAAAATGCTGGCAGAAGAGCATGGATTACCGGTATTCCAGCCAGCCTCCCTGCGTTCACCGGAAAATCAGCAACTTGTTGCTGACCTGAATGCCGACGTTATGGTGGTAGTGGCTTACGGTTTAATTCTGCCCAAAGCTGTGCTTGATATGCCTCGCCTGGGCTGTGTAAATGTGCACGGTTCTCTGCTGCCTCGCTGGCGTGGCGCCGCGCCTATCCAGCGTTCTTTATGGGCAGGTGATGCAGAGACTGGCGTCACTATCATGAAGATGGACGTAGGTTTAGACACTGGCGACATGCTCTATAAACTCGCCTGCCCGATTACCGCGGAAGACACCAGCGCAACGCTGTACGACAAGCTGGCGGACCTTGGCCCTCAGGGTCTCCTCGAGACGCTGCAACAGCTTGCGGATAATACGGCGCAACCTGAAGTTCAGGATGAAACGCTTGTTACCTATGCCGAAAAGCTAAGCAAAGAAGAAGCGCGGATCGACTGGTCCCTGTCAGCTGCTCAACTCGAACGCTGCATTCGTGCGTTTAATCCATGGCCAATGAGCTGGATGGAGATCGATGAGCAGCCAGTGAAAGTCTGGAAAGCCTCGGTCATTTGCGGCAATACCACGGCTGAACCCGGTACGATTATTGATGTCAGCAAGAACGGTATCCAGGTAGCGACCGCCCAAGGGATCTTGAATCTTGAAGCACTGCAACCGGCCGGTAAGAAAGCCATGAGCGCTCAGGACCTGTTAAATTCCCGTCGCGAATGGTTTATCCCCGGCAAACGTCTTGCCTGAGAAAATTTATCCTTAAGGCCCGGTGTTTCCGGGCATTTTTATTTTTACGGCTATGAAAAAACAAAATCTACGCAGTATGGCGGCCCAGGCCGTTGAGCAGGTTATCGAGCAGGGCCAGTCTTTGAGTAACGTCCTGCCTCCGCTGCAACAAAAAGTCTCTGATAAAGACAAAGCCCTGCTTCAGGAGCTCTGCTTTGGCGTCCTGCGCACACTCTCTCAGCTTGAGTGGTTGATCAATAAGTTGATGTCGCGGCCAATGACCGGCAAGCAACGCACCGTACATTATTTAATTATGGTAGGTTTCTATCAGCTTCTTCATACCCGTATTCCACCTCATGCCGCTCTGGCTGAGACAGTGGAAGGTGCTGTTGCGATCAAACGTCCCCAACTGAAAGGTCTGATCAACGGAGTACTGCGTCAGTTCCAGCGACAGCAGGAAGAGCTTCTTACTGAGTTTGCTCAAAGTGAAACACGTTTCCTGCACCCGGAATGGCTTCTTAATCGCCTGAAAAAAGCTTATCCGCAGCAGTGGCAGGACATTGCCGAAGCCAATAACCAGCGCCCACCAATGTGGTTGCGCGTGAATCGTAATCATCATTCTCGCGATGCCTGGCTGGCCTTGCTTGAAGAGGCTGGAATGAACGGCTTCACACATGACGCCTATCCTGATGCCGTACGTTTAGCATCGCCTGCACCAGTACATGCATTACCCGGTTTTGACGAAGGCTGGGTAACTGTACAGGATGCCTCTGCCCAGGGTTGCATAACCTGGCTTGAACCACAAAATGGAGAGCAGATCCTCGATCTCTGCGCCGCGCCAGGCGGCAAAACCACGCATATTCTGGAAGTTGCGCCTCAGGCCAGCGTATTGGCAGTGGACGTTGATGAACAACGTCTTTCACGCGTCTACGACAACCTGAAACGTCTGGGTATGAAGGCGCAGGTTAAGCAAGGTGATGGACGCAAACCCGCAGAATGGTGTGGCGAGACGAAATTTGATCGTATTTTGCTGGACGCCCCCTGCTCGGCAACCGGTGTTATTCGCCGTCATCCGGATATTAAGTGGCTGCGTCGTGACCGTGATATTAAGGAACTTGCCCAGCTGCAATCCGACATTCTTGACGCCATTTGGCCACATCTTAAACCAGGCGGAACGCTGGTCTATGCAACCTGTTCCGTACTGCCGGAAGAAAACAGTCAGCAAATCGCGGCCTTCCTTAAACGAACTCCGGAGGCTGCATTAAGAGATACGGGGACGCCTGAACGCCCCGGTCAGCAGAACCTGCCAGGTGCAGAAGAGGGTGATGGTTTCTTTTACGCTAAGCTAATCAAAGAGTGATGTTGAGAACAGGTCACGAGATATGAAAATTATCATTCTGGGTGCAGGACAGGTTGGTGGAACGCTGGCGGAAAACCTGGTTGGTGAAAACAATGACATCACTATTGTTGATACCAACGGCGATCGGCTGCGCGTGTTGCAGGACAAGTTTGACCTTCGTGTTGTGCAGGGTCACGGCTCGCATCCACGGGTCCTTCGTGAAGCGGGTGCCGATGATGCCGACATGCTGGTTGCTGTAACCAGCTCTGACGAAACCAATATGGTTGCTTGTCAGGTGGCTTACTCACTTTTCAACACACCAAACCGAATCGCGCGCATCCGTTCTCCTGACTATGTCCGCGATGCAGAGAAACTGTTTAATTCCGAAGCGGTCCCGATTGATCATCTCATCGCGCCAGAGCAACTGGTTATCGACAATATCTATCGCCTGATCGAATATCCTGGCGCACTGCAGGTGGTGAATTTTGCCGAAGGTAAAGTGAGTCTTGCAGTGGTTAAGGCCTATTACGGTGGGCCATTAATCGGCAATGCGCTCTCCACAATGCGTGAGCATATGCCGCACATTGATACTCGTGTCGCAGCCATTTTCCGTCACGACAGACCGATTCGTCCGCAAGGCTCCACCATTGTCGAAGCCGGTGATGAGGTCTTCTTTATTGCGGCCTCTCAGCATATTCGCGCAGTAATGAGTGAGCTTCAGCGTCTCGAGAAGCCATATAAACGTATTATGTTGGTCGGTGGTGGCAATATCGGTGCTGGCCTGGCGCGTAGACTGGAAAAAGATTACAGCGTGAAATTGATCGAACGCGATCAGCAACGAGCTTCTGAACTGGCAGAAAAGTTGCAGAACACGATCGTATTTTATGGCGATGCGTCGGATCAGGAACTACTGGCTGAAGAACATATTGATCAGGTTGATCTGTTTATTGCCGTCACCAACGACGATGAAGCAAATATCATGTCGGCCATGCTCGCCAAACGAATGGGGGCAAAAAAGGTGATGGTGCTTATTCAGCGCCGGGCTTATGTTGACCTTGTTCAGGGGAGTGTCATTGATATCGCCATTTCGCCACAGCAAGCGACCATTTCCGCCCTCCTGAGCCATGTTCGCAAAGCGGATATTGTCGGCGTTTCATCTCTGCGTCGCGGTGTGGCAGAAGCCATTGAAGCCGTAGCTCATGGTGATGAAACCACATCACGCGTTGTGGGACGCGCCATTGATGAGATTAAACTTCCCCCGGGGACAATTATCGGGGCCGTAGTACGGGGGAATGATGTCATGATTGCCAATGATAATTTACGTATCGAGCAAGGGGACCACGTTATTATGTTCCTTACCGATAAAAAATTTATTACCGATGTCGAACGCCTGTTCCAGCCAAGTCCATTCTTCCTGTAATCATTCAGGTGCTCCTCAAAGAGCACCTGAACATAATCCCTCTATTTAACATGCCTTTTATTTTTCATAACGATTATTTATCCCCAATGGCAAATAGCTAATCATTTGTTAAACTTATAATCGTCAGCTGGCACAAGGAGAGCATAATGAGTTTTATTAAAGAGTTTCGCGAATTTGCGATGCGCGGGAATGTGGTGGATTTGGCAGTGGGTGTCATTATTGGTGCGGCGTTCGGTAAGATCGTCTCATCATTAGTTGCCGACATTATCATGCCACCGTTGGGGTTATTAATCGGGGGCATTGATTTCAAACAATTTGCCGTCACGCTCCGGGATGCGCAGGGCGATGTCCCGGCGGTCGTAATGCATTACGGTGTGTTCATTCAGAACATATTCGACTTCGTGATTGTGGCGTTTGCCATTTTTATGGCCATAAAGCTTATCAACAAGTTAAATCGTAAAAAAGAAGAGCCTGCAGCAGCACCAGCACCAACAAAAGAAGAAGTATTGCTGGCAGAAATTCGCGATCTGTTAAAAGAGCAGAATAATCGCTCTTGATCAGAAACTAAAAGCAAGAAGGCCAGTGGTAAAAAAGCGATCCGCTTGTTTGCCACTGGCCTCCCAGTTACCCCGTTTTGCATGCTTGTCTTTACGCAGATAACTACCTTTCCCTTTTTTACTTTTCTCGACGCGCTGTCTGAAGAGCGGGTCATGTAGTAAAGCTTCAATAGCGTTATCTTTAATTTGTCCCTTCGTATGCTGATAGCGGCTCATCATTTCTCCTGAGCATGGTTTATGTCGACGGAAGTCTAGACCCGGGCGGACAAAAAATCAACTGCCCTCCATTTCTCCACTGGCCCCCTGTTCAAGGGCTTCCAGAATTGAACAATAGATACTGCTGTGCGCCGTACCACAGCAGGCGTCATTCAGCCTTTGTAAAGAACGCTGCATAGTCTGCAACTCCTGAATGCGCGCTTCAACCTCATCCAGGCGGGCCTGAACAATACTCTTCGACTCCTGGCAGGTATGATGTTCCGGATCAATACGGATCGATAATAACTCGCGGATCGAATCCAGTGTGAAACCAAGCTGACGCGCATAACGAATAAAGCGCAGACGTTGTAGATCGTTATCGGTATAAAGGCGAAAACCGCCTTCAGTGCGTACTTCATGATCAATCATCTGCTGCTTTTCATAGTATCGGATGGTATCCGGCGTTACGTTCGCGAGCTTTGCAAGTTCACCGATACGGTACATAACTATTCCTCGTTTATTTTATGCATCAATCTTTCGCCGTATTCACCGCGCAGAAAGTCAGTATTCATTCCAGCCTGGCGAAGCTTGAGTTCAATCAGGGCGAGCCGACGGGAAAGTTCAGAATGTCGAGGATCGTCCTGACGGATACCTCTGAGTAGATCAGCAAGCTCAACCGCCTCCCTGCGCTGTTCGAGTTCAGGAGGAAGACAACCTGCATTTTTCAGTAATCGGTATCCTGCACGTAATTCTGGCGCGATGTGCGAATCGTCTTCCAGCACAAGGGGAGCGCCACTTCCTGGAAGATCATCAAATTCACCTTTTTTTTGGGCATCGCGAATATGGCGTTCTGCCCACTGATCGAGCAACCACATTATCAGCTCCAGAGAAAGAACAGATTTGATACAAACATTGTAGAGAAGTTGGGGATCTACCGGATATAAAAAAACCCGCCGAGGCGGGTTTTTTTACGTTACTGCAGATTACTCTGCAGCAGCTTCTGCTTTCTCTGAACGATCAACCAGCTCGATGTAAGCCATCGGCGCGTTGTCGCCTGCACGGAAGCCACACTTCAGAATGCGAGTGTAACCACCGGCACGGCTCGCGAAACGCGGGCCCAGTTCGTTAAACAGTTTTGCCACGATCTCGTTATCACGAGTACGGGCGAATGCCAGACGACGATTAGCAACGCTGTCAGTCTTGGCAAGAGTAATCAGCGGCTCAACTACGCGACGCAGCTCTTTCGCTTTAGGCAGGGTCGTCTTGATGATCTCATGACGAACCAGTGAACCTGCCATGTTGCGGAACATAGCCTGGCGATGGCTGCTGTTGCGGTTCAGTTGACGACCACTCTTACGATGGCGCATGACCTTATCCTTCTCAGTAAAACCTTAACCTGTGATCCGGTTACTCGTCAGCAATACTAGCTGGTGGCCAGTTTTCCAGGCGCATGCCCAGAGACAAACCACGTGAAGCCAGCACGTCTTTAATCTCAGTAAGAGATTTTTTACCCAGGTTCGGCGTTTTCAGCAACTCAACCTCGGTACGCTGTACCAGATCACCGATATAGTGGATAGCTTCTGCCTTGAGGCAGTTAGCAGAGCGGACAGTCAATTCGAGATCGTCAACAGGGCGCAGCAGGATCGGATCGAATTCTGGTTTCTCTTCTTTCACTTCCGGCTGACGTACATCACGTAAGTCAACGAAAGCTTCCAGTTGTTCTGCCAGGATGGTTGCCGCACGACGAATCGCCTCTTCAGGATCGATTGTGCCGTTGGTTTCCATTTCGATGACCAGCTTGTCCAGGTCGGTACGCTGTTCTACACGCGCTGCTTCAACATTGTAGGCAATACGCTCTACAGGGCTGTAGCATGCGTCGACCAGCAGACGGCCGATTGGGCGCTCATCTTCTTCCGAATGAATTCGGGCAGAAGCCGGCACATAACCACGACCGCGCTGAACTTTGATACGCATGCTAATCGCTGCGTTCTCATCGGTCAGGTGGCAGATCACGTGCTGCGGCTTGACGATTTCAACATCACCGTCGTGGGTGATGTCGGCTGCAGTCACAGGGCCAATGCCAGATTTATTCAGAGTAAGAATAACTTCATCTTTACCCTGAACTCTCACCGCCAGCCCTTTCAGGTTGAGCAGGATTTCAAGGATATCTTCCTGAACGCCTTCTTTGGTGCTGTACTCATGAAGTACACCATCAATCTCAACCTCGGTCACCGCGCAACCCGGCATCGATGAGAGCAGAATACGGCGCAGTGCGTTACCCAGAGTATGGCCAAAGCCACGCTCTAAAGGCTCAAGGGTCACCTTGGCGTGCGTCGAACTCACTTGCTCGATATCTACCAGGCGCGGTTTTAGAAACTCTGTCACAGAACCCTGCATTGTGTCCTCTCTTTGGTACTAAGCTTTACTTGGAGTAAAGCTCGACGATCAGGTGTTCGTTAATGTCCGCAGACAGATCAGAACGTTCTGGCTGACGCTTGAACGTACCTTCCATCTTGCCAGCATCAACTTCCAGCCAGGTTGGCTTTTCACGCTGCTCAGCCAGCTCCAGAGCGGCCTTCACGCGAGATTGCTTTTTCGCTTTCTCACGAATGCTAACAACGTCATTCGCTTTAACCTGATAAGAAGCGATGTTAACAACACGACCGTTTACCATGATTGCTTTGTGGCTAACCAGCTGACGTGATTCAGCACGAGTAGCGCCGAAGCCCATACGGTATACAACGTTGTCCAGACGACCTTCCAGCAGAGCCAGCAGGTTTTCACCCGTGTTGCCTTTCAGACGTGCTGCTTCTTTATAGTAGTTACGGAACTGACGCTCCAGCACACCGTACATACGGCGAACTTTTTGCTTTTCACGCAACTGCACACCATAGTCAGACAGACGCGGTTTACGCGCACCGTGCTGGCCAGGAGCTTGTTCAATTTTACACTTGGTATCGATCGCGCGAACGCCAGACTTAAGGAATAAGTCGGTGCCCTCACGACGGCTCAGCTTGAGCTTAGGACCCAAATATCTTGCCATTTTCTATCTCCAACTAACCTAAAAAACGAGCGTTATACGCGACGTTTTTTCGGCGGACGACAACCGTTATGAGGGATCGGAGTCACATCAGTAATATTCGTGATGCGGAAACCAGCGGCGTTCAGAGCGCGAACAGTAGATTCACGACCCGGACCCGGACCTTTAACCATAACTTCCAGATTCTTGATGCCGTATTCTTTTACGGCTTCAGCGCAACGCTCTGCTGCAACCTGAGCTGCGAACGGAGTGGATTTGCGAGAACCACGGAAACCGGAACCACCGGCTGTTGCCCAACCCAATGCGTTACCCTGACGATCAGTAATAGTAACGATGGTGTTGTTGAAAGAAGCATGGATATGAGCCACGCCGTCAGAGACTTGTTTTCTTACACGTTTACGTGCACGAACTGGTGCCTTTGCCATTATTCAATCACCCCGATTATTTCTTGATCGGTTTGCGCGGACCCTTACGGGTACGTGCGTTGGTCTTAGTACGCTGACCGCGCACTGGCAGACCACGACGATGACGCAAACCGCGATAGCAACCAAGATCCATCAGGCGCTTGATGCTCATGCTGATTTCACGGCGCAGATCACCTTCAACGACAAATTTGGCAACTTCGTCACGCAGCGTGTCGATTTGTTCTTCAGACAGCTCACTGATCTTAACATCTTCAGCGATACCCGCTGCAGCCAGAATGGCTTTAGAACGGGTCTTGCCGACGCCGTAGATCGAAGTTAATGCGATCACAGCATGTTTCTGATCAGGAATGTTAATGCCTGCTATACGGGCCACTATGCACTCCTACTATTTAATATGTACGCACCATGCTGAAAAGCCCGTTTTCAGGATACTCAAATGGAAACGTACAGACATACAAAAGATTGGCTGGCTAATCTAGCCAGCTCAACCCAACTTTGCAAGAAAAATATGCGAAATAATCAGCCTTGGCGCTGTTTATGCTTCGGCTCGGCACTGCAAATCACGCGGATGACACCATCACGCTTAACGATTTTGCAGTTACGGCATAATTTCTTGACGGAAGCACGAACTTTCATTTTTACTCTCCGTAACTTCTCAGGCGACCAATTAGCGGCCGTAGCCTTTCAGGTTCGCCTTCTTCAATGCAGACTCATACTGACTCGACATCATCAGAGTTTGCACTTGAGCCATAAAGTCCATAATCACGACAACAACGATAAGCAGTGAGGTCCCACCGAAGTAGAACGGTACTTTCATTGCATCACGCATGAACTCCGGGATCAGGCAGATAAAAGTAATATAAAGCGCACCAACCAAAGTCAGACGAGTCATTACTTTATCGATATACTTCGCCGTTTGCTCTCCCGGACGAATTCCTGGTACAAATGCACCGGACTTCTTCAGGTTATCTGCTGTTTCACGCGGGTTGAAGACCAACGCCGTGTAGAAGAAACAGAAGAAGATGATCGCAGACGCATAGAGTAACACATAAAGTGGTTGCCCAGGCTGCAAATACAGCGAAATTGTTGTCAGCCAGTTCCAACCAGTCCCGCCCCCGAACCATGACGCGATGGTCGCCGGGAACAGAATAATACTGGAAGCGAAGATCGCCGGGATTACCCCTGCCATATTCACTTTCAGCGGTAAATGTGTGCTCTGTGCAGCATAGACACGACGACCTTGCTGACGTTTAGCGTAGTTCACCACAATGCGGCGTTGACCACGTTCAACGAAGACAACAAAGAACGTCACTGCAAATACTAATACTGCAACCAACAGCAACAGGAGGAAGTGCAGGTCGCCTTGACGCGCTTGCTCGATAGTATGGGCGATGGCTGGCGGGAGGCCCGCAACAATACCGGCGAAGATAATGATCGAGATACCGTTACCGATACCACGTTCAGTAATCTGTTCGCCGAGCCACATCAGGAACATTGTCCCTGTGACCAGACTAACAACAGCGGTGAAATAGAATGCAAAGCCTGGGTTTAATACCAGGCCCTGCATACCAGGCATATTCGGAAGACCGGTAGCAATACCGATCGACTGGAATATTGCCAGCACCAGAGTACCGTAACGGGTGTACTGACTAATCTTACGACGTCCAGACTCCCCTTCTTTCTTCAACTCTGCCAGGGCCGGATGAACGACCGTCAGCAGCTGGATAATAATAGATGCCGAAATGTACGGCATAATACCCAGAGCGAAGATAGAAGCACGGCTGAGAGCACCACCAGAGAACATGTTGAACATTTCAATGATGGTGCCTCGCTGTTGCTCAAGCAGTTTGGCAAGTACAGCGGCATCGATACCAGGGATCGGAATAAAAGAGCCAATACGGAACACAATCAGCGCGCCGATAACAAACAGCAGTCTGCGTTTCAGCTCGCCAAATCCACCTTTGGCACTTTGAAAATCTAATCCCGGTTGCTTAGCCATCTGCTACTTATTCCTCAATTTTACCGCCAGCAGCTTCGATAGCAGCACGAGCACCTTTAGTAACACGCAGGCCACGAACAGTTACCGGAGTAGAAACTTCACCAGCCAGGATCACTTTCGCGAACTCGATCTGGATACCGATAATGTTTGCTGCTTTCAGCGTGTTCAGGTCTACAACGCCGCCTTCAACTTTCGCCAGGTCAGACAGACGGATTTCCGCTGTGATCGCTGCTTTGCGAGAGGTGAAGCCGAACTTCGGCAGACGACGGTACAGTGGCATCTGGCCACCCTCGAAACCGCGACGTACGCCACCGCCAGAACGAGAGTTCTGACCTTTGTGACCACGACCACCGGTTTTGCCGAGGCCAGAACCGATACCACGACCCAGGCGTTTACCCGCCTTTTTAGAGCCTTCGGCCGGAGACAGAGTATTTAAACGCATCTCTTACTCCTCAACTTTAACCATGAAGTAAACCGCGTTGACCATACCGCGAATAGCAGGAGTATCCTCGCGCTCAACGGTATGACCAATACGACGCAGACCCAGGCCAAGCAGCGTTGCCTTGTGTTTCGGCAGACGACCGATTGCACTGCGGGTTTGAGTGATTTTAATAGTCTTTGCCATGGTCAATTACCCCAGAATTTCTTCAACGGATTTACCACGCTTGGCAGCGACCATTTCTGGAGAATTCATATTTTCCAGGCCATCAATAGTTGCACGAACCACGTTGATCGGGTTGGTGGAACCATATGCTTTAGCCAGTACGTTATGAACCCCAGCAACTTCCAGAACGGCGCGCATTGCACCACCGGCGATGATACCGGTACCTTCTGAAGCTGGCTGCATGAATACACGAGACCCCGTGTGAACACCTTTAACTGGGTGCTGCAGGGTGCCGTTGTTCAGCGCGACGTTAATCATGTTGCGACGGGCTTTTTCCATCGCTTTCTGGATCGCTGCTGGAACTTCACGCGCTTTACCGTAACCAAAACCAACGCGACCATTACCATCACCCACTACAGTCAGAGCTGTGAAGGAGAAAATACGACCACCTTTAACGGTTTTAGATACGCGGTTTACCGCGATCAGCTTTTCCTGCAGTTCGCCAGCCTGTTTTTCGATGTGAGCCATCTTACACCTCTACCTTAGAACTGAAGGCCAGCTTCACGGGCAGCATCTGCCAGTGCCTGGACACGACCATGATATTGGAACCCGGAACGGTCAAAGGAAACATTGCTGATGCCTTTTTCCAGAGCGCGTTCAGCAACAGCTTTACCTACAGCTGCAGCGGCGTCTTTGTTACCGGTGTACTTCAATTGTTCTGCAATAGCTTTTTCTACAGTAGAAGCAGCTACCAGAACTTCAGAACCGTTCGGTGCAATTACCTGTGCGTAAATATGACGCGGGGTACGATGTACCACCAGGCGAGTTGCACCCAGCTCTTTGAGCTTGCGGCGTGCGCGGGTCGCACGACGGATACGAGCAGATTTCTTATCCATAGTGTTACCTTACTTCTTCTTAGCCTCTTTGGTACGCACGACTTCGTCGGCGTAACGAACACCCTTGCCTTTGTAAGGCTCAGGACGACGGTAGGCGCGCAGATCTGCTGCAACCTGACCGATCAGCTGTTTATCAGCGCCTTTCAGCACGATTTCAGTTTGAGTCGGACATTCTGCAGTGATACCGGCCGGCAGCGGATGCTCAACAGGGTGTGAGAAGCCCAGAGACAGGCCTACTGCATTCCCTTTGATAGCTGCACGATAACCTACACCAACCAGCTGAAGCTTTTTAGTGAAGCCTTCGGTAACACCAACAACCATTGAGTTCAGCAGGGCACGCGCGGTACCAGCCTGAGCCCATCCATCCACGAAACCATCACGTGGACCGAAGGTCAGAGCGTTATCTGCATGTTTAACTTCAACAGCTTTGTTGAGGGTACGAGTCAGCTCGCCGTTTTTACCTTTGATCGTAATAACCTGACCGTCGATTTTTACATCAACGCCGGCAGGAATAACGACCGGTGCTTTAGCAACACGAGACATTCTTTCCTCCGATTAGGCTACGTAGCAGATAATTTCGCCACCAAGACCAGCCTGGCGCGCTGCACGATCAGTCATAACACCTTTAGAGGTAGAAACAACTGCGATACCAAGACCAGCCATAACTTTTGGCAGCTCATCTTTTTTCTTATAGATGCGCAGGCCTGGGCGGCTGACACGCTGAATGCTTTCTACAACAGCTTTACCCTGGAAATACTTGAGAGTAAGTTCCAGTTCCGGCTTGGTGTCGCCTTCAACTTTAAAATCTTCGATAAAACCTTCTTCCTTCAGCACGTTGGCAATTGCCACTTTCAGCTTGGCGGAAGGCATGGTGACCGCAACTTTGTTCGCGGCCTGACCGTTACGGATACGGGTCAGCATATCCGCGATCGGATCTTGCATGCTCATCTGTCTTTACTCCCGTGATTCAATTGGTAATTACCAGCTAGCCTTTTTCAAGCCTGGTACTTCACCGCGCATGGCGGCTTCACGCAGTTTGATACGGCTCAACCCAAACTTGCCCACATAACCATGTGGACGACCTGTTTGACGACAGCGGTTACGCTGACGAGACGGGCTGGAATCACGCGGCAGAGACTGCAGCTTGAGAACCGCATTCCAACGATCTTCGTCGGAAGCGTTCACATCAGAAATGATCGCTTTCAGTTCAGCGCGTTTAGCGAAGAATTTATCAGCTAAAGCTACGCGCTTTACTTCGCGTGCTTTCATTGATTGCTTAGCCATTCAGTAACCCTACCTTACTTGCGGAACGGGAAGTCAAAGGCAGCCAGCAGAGCACGGCCTTCTTCGTCAGATTTCGCAGTAGTGGTAATGGTAATATCCAAACCACGCACGCGGTCGACTTTATCGTAGTCGATTTCTGGGAAGATGATCTGCTCACGGACACCCATGCTGTAGTTACCACGACCGTCGAAAGACTTAGCGGACAAGCCACGGAAGTCACGGATACGTGGAACAGCAATAGTGATCAGGCGCTCAAAGAACTCCCACATGCGTTCGCCACGCAGAGTTACTTTACAGCCGATCGGATAGCCCTGACGGATTTTGAAGCCTGCAACAGATTTGCGTGCTTTGGTGATCAGCGGTTTTTGACCGGAGATTGCTGTCAGGTCAGCTGCTGCGTTATCCAGCAGTTTCTTGTCAGCGATCGCTTCACCAACACCCATGTTCAGGGTGATCTTCTCGACCCGAGGGACTTGCATGACAGAATTGTAGTTAAACTCAGTCATGAGTTTTTTAACTACTTCGTCTTTGTAGTAATCATGCAGTTTCGCCATCGTACTACTCCAAATTACTTGATAGTTTCGCTGTTAGACTTGAAGAAACGGACTTTTTTACCGTCTTCGAATCTAAAGCCTACACGGTCAGCCTTGCCGGTAGCCGCATTGAAGATTGCAACGTTAGAAACCTGAATAGCAGCTTCTTTTTCAACGATGCCGCCTGGTTGGTTCAGGGCCGGAACCGGCTTCTGATGTTTCTTAACCAGGTTGATACCTTCAACGACGAGTTTGCCGGAAGACAGAACATTTTTTACTTTACCGCGTTTACCTTTATCTTTACCGGTTAACACGATAACTTCGTCATCACGACGGATTTTCGCTGCCATGATTCGCTCCTTAGAGTACTTCTGGTGCCAGAGAGATAATTTTCATGAACTTCTCAGTACGAAGTTCACGAGTTACCGGCCCAAAGATACGCGTGCCGATAGGCTGCTCGCTGTTATTGTTTAAAATAACGCATGCATTACCATCGAAGCGAATGACAGAACCGTCAGGGCGACGAACACCCTTCTTGGTGCGCACCACTACCGCCTTCAGCACATCACCTTTTTTGACCTTACCACGTGGAATTGCTTCCTTGATGGTGATCTTGATGATGTCGCCTACGCCTGCGTAGCGACGGTGCGAGCCACCCAGAACCTTGATACACATTACGCGACGTGCACCGGAGTTGTCGGCGACGTTCAGCATAGTCTGTTCTTGGATCATTTTAGTGCTCCGCTAATGTCAACTACTACCTGAGACTCTAAAATCAGAGCCGTTAAAAAGCCCCATATCGAGGGCGCGGCATTATAACACCGCTTCTGCAATATGGGTAGAAAAAATAAACGGCTCATCGCTGAGCCGTTTATTCGTATTGAGAATGCGTACTGTATTACAGAACCGCTTTCTCTACAACGCGAACCAGCGTCCAGGACTTAGTCTTGGACAGTGGACGGCATTCACGGATTTCAACCTTGTCGCCGATACCACATTCGTTGTTCTCGTCATGTACGTGCAGTTTGGTCGTACGCTTGATGAATTTACCGTAGATCGGGTGTTTCACAATACGTTCGATAGCTACAACAATGGATTTCTCCATTTTGTCGCTAACAACACGACCTTGCAGAGTACGGATTTTATCGGTCATTACGCACCCGCCTTCTGAGTCAGTAAAGTCTTAACGCGTGCAACATTGCGACGCACTTGCTTCAGCAGGTGAGTCTGTTGCAGCTGGCCACTTGCAGCCTGCATACGCAGGTTGAACTGCTCACGCAGCAGGTTCAGCAGCTCAGCGTTCAGCTCTTCAACGCTTTTTTCACGCAGCTCTTTTGCTTTCATTACATCACCGTCTTAGTTACAAAGGTGGTTTTGATAGGCAGTTTCGCTGCTGCCAGGCCGAAGGCTTCACGGGCCAGCTCTTCCGGAACACCGTCCATTTCATACAGGACTTTGCCCGGTTGGATCAAGGCAACCCAGTACTCCACGTTACCTTTACCTTTACCCATACGAACTTCCAGCGGCTTCTCGGTAATTGGTTTGTCCGGGAATACACGGATCCAAATTTTACCTTGACGCTTAACTGCACGGGTCATTGCACGACGTGCTGCTTCGATCTGACGTGCAGTCAGACGACCACGGCCAACAGCTTTCAGACCGAAAGTGCCGAAGCTAACATCCGTACCCTGCGCCAGACCACGGTTGCGGCCTTTGTGCACTTTACGGAATTTTGTACGCTTTGGTTGTAACATCAGCGACGCTCCTTATTTACGGCCTTTACGCTGCTGCTTTTTAGGTTGAGCAGCCGGTTTTTCCGGTTGTTCAACAGCAGCCATACCACCCAGGATCTCACCTTTGAAGATCCATACCTTAACGCCGATTACACCGTAAGTGGTGTGCGCTTCAGAGGTGTTGTAGTCGATGTCAGCACGCAGAGTGTGCAGCGGTACGCGACCTTCACGGTACCATTCGGTACGTGCGATTTCCGCGCCGCCCAGACGGCCGCTAACTTCAACTTTGATACCTTTAGCGCCCAGACGCATTGCGTTCTGTACAGCACGCTTCATAGCACGACGGAACATAACACGACGTTCCAGCTGTGAAGTGATGCTGTCAGCAACCAATTTAGCGTCCAGTTCAGGCTTACGAACTTCAGCGATATTGATCTGTGCAGGAACGCCAGCGATATCCGCTACGACCTTGCGCAGTTTTTCTACGTCTTCGCCTTTCTTACCGATAACGATGCCAGGACGAGCAGTGTGGATAGTCACACGGATGCTCTTAGCTGGACGCTCGATAACGATACGAGATACAGACGCTTTAGCCAGTTCCTTAGTCAGGTACTGACGTACTTTAAAATCGCTGTCCAGGTTGTCAGCGAATTCTTTGGTGTTCGCAAACCAGGTAGAGTTCCATGGTTTTACAATACCCAGGCGAATACCATTAGGATGTACTTTCTGACCCATTGCTAGTCTCCAGAGTCTCAGCGATCGGACACAACCACAGTAATGTGGCTGGTGCGCTTCAGGATGCGATCTGCACGACCTTTCGCACGCGGCATAATGCGCTTCATGCTTGGGCCTTCATCTACGAAAATTTTCGCGACTTTCAGATCGTCGATGTCAGCGCCATCGTTGTGTTCAGCGTTAGCAATGGCAGATTCCAGTACTTTCTTGACCAATACCGCAGCTTTCTTGTTGGTATAGGTCAGGATGTCCAGGGCCTGCGACACTTTCTTACCGCGAATCAGGTCAGCAACAAGGCGAACCTTCTGTGCAGAAGAACGAGCATGGCGATGTTGAGCTAAAGTTTCCATCTCTTCCTCCTACCTTATTTCTTCTTCGCTTTTTTATCAGCAGCGTGGCCGCGATAAGTACGAGTCGGTGCGAATTCACCCAGTTTGTGACCAACCATTTCGTCGGTAACAAAGACTGGAACGTGCTGACGACCATTATGGACAGCGATGGTCAAACCGATCATGTTAGGAAAGATCGTTGAACGACGGGACCAAGTGCGCAGGGGCTTCTTGTCTCCGCTTTCCACCGCTTTCTCTACCTTCTTCAGCAAGTGCAGGTCAATAAAAGGACCTTTCTTGAGAGAACGTGGCATGGCTTATCCTCTAAAATTATTTGCTACGGCGACGTACGATAAATTTATCAGTACGCTTGTTGCTGCGGGTCTTCTTACCTTTGGTCTGAACGCCCCACGGAGTTACCGGGTGCTTACCAAAGTTACGACCTTCACCACCACCATGTGGGTGGTCGACTGGGTTCATCGCAGTACCGCGAACGGTAGGACGAACACCACGCCAGCGTGCAGCACCTGCTTTACCCAGAACGCGCAGCATATGCTCAGCATTGCCAACTTCGCCCAGGGTTGCACGGCAGTCTGCTTCGACTTTACGCATTTCACCAGAACGCAGACGCAGGGTGACATAAGCACCATCACGAGCAACGATCTGAACGTAAGTACCAGCGGAACGTGCCAGCTGACCGCCTTTACCTGGTTTCATTTCTACGTTATGAACGGTAGAACCAACCGGGATATTGCGCATCGGCAGGGTGTTACCTGCTTTGATTGCAGCATCAACGCCAGACTGAATCTGGTCGCCAGCTTTCAGGCCTTTAGGGGCCAGGATGTAACGGCGTTCGCCGTCTTTGTACAGAACCAGCGCGATGTTCGCGGAACGGTTCGGATCGTACTCAAGACGTTCAACAACTGCTGGGATACCGTCTTTGTTGCGTTTGAAGTCAACAATACGATAAGCCTGCTTGTGGCCACCACCGATGTGACGAGTGGTGATACGGCCATTGTTGTTACGACCACCGGATTTGCTGTTTTTTTCCAGCAACGGAGCAAAAGGTTTGCCCTTGTGCAGCTCAGGGTTAACCACTTTAACTACGTGGCGACGACCCGGAGATGTCGGTTTACATTTAACAACTGCCATTGTATTACTCCTCCGACTTACTCAGCGCCGCCAACGAAGTCCAGATTCTGGCCTTCTTTCAGGGTGACGTAAGCTTTTTTCCAGTCGCTACGACGACCGATACGCTGTCCGTGACGTTTAACTTTCCCTTTAACTACCAGGGTGTTAACGACTTCGACTTCGACTTCAAACAGTTTCTGCACAGCAGCTTTGATCTCTGCTTTGGTCGCGTCTTTAGCAACTTTGAGAACGATGGTGTTTGTTTTTTCCATCGCAGTAGACGCTTTTTCAGAAACGTGCGGTGCGCGAAGCACCTTCAGCAGACGTTCTTCACGAATCATGCCAGCATCTCCTCAACTTGCTTAACAGCATCAGCAGTCATTACGACTTTGTCGAAGGCGATCAGGCTAACCGGGTCGATACCAGTCGCATCGCGTACGTCAACCTTGTGCAGGTTACGTGCGGCCAGGAACAGGTTCTCGTCCAGCTCACCGGTGATGATCAGCACATCTTCCAGAGCCATGTCTTTCAGTTTCTGTGCCAGCAGCTTAGTTTTAGGCGCTTCTACAGAGAACTTCTCGACAACGATCAGACGATCCTGACGTACCAGTTCGGACAGGATGCTTTTCAGCGCGCCGCGGTACATCTTTTTGTTAACTTTTTGACTGTGGTCCTGTGGACGCGCAGCGAAGGTCACGCCACCTGAACGCCAGATCGGGCTCTTGATAGAACCTGAACGCGCACGGCCGGTACCTTTCTGGCGCCATGGCTTTTTGCCGGAACCAGTTACTTCAGCACGAGTCTTCTGAGCACGAGTACCCTGACGAGCACCAGCTGCATAAGCAACAACAACCTGGTGAACCAGCGCTTCGTTGAAATCACGACCGAAGGTAGTTTCGGAAACAGTCAGCGCGCTCTGCGCGTCTTTCAATACTAATTCCATTGCTATCCCCTTACGCCTTCACAGCTGGTTTAACGATCAGGTCGCTACCGGTTGCACCCGGAACTGCACCTTTAACCAGCAGCAGGTTGCGCTCAGCGTCAACACGTACTACGTCCAGGCTCTGAACGGTTACACGTTCGTTACCCAGCTGACCTGCCATTTTCTTGCCTTTGAACACTTTGCCCGGAGTCTGGTTCTGACCGATAGAACCCGGAACGCGGTGAGACAAGGAGTTACCGTGGGTAGCGTCCTGGGTACGGAAGTTCCAGCGCTTAACGGTACCAGCAAAACCTTTACCTTTAGAGGTACCGGTTACGTCAACTTTTTTAACGTCAGCAAACAGCTCAACGCTAATGTCCTGACCTACGGTGAACTCTTCGCCTTCAGCAAGACGGAATTCCCACAGACCACGGCCAGCTTCTACGCCAGCTTTAGCGAAGTGACCCGCTTCTGGTTTGGTTACACGGTTAGCTTTTTTAGCACCAGTGGTAACCTGAATAGCGCGGTAGCCATCGTTAGCCAGATCTTTAACCTGAGTAACGCGGTTTGCTTCAACTTCGATTACGGTTACTGGGATAGAAACGCCATCTTCAGTGAAGATGCGGGTCATACCCACTTTTTTACCGACTAAACCAATCATTGTTTCAACCTCTCAATCGCTCGATGACCTGATTAACCCAGGCTGATCTGCACGTCTACACCGGCAGCCAGATCCAGACGCATCAGAGCATCAACGGTTTTCTCAGTTGGCTCAACGATGTCAACCAGACGCTTGTGAGTGCGGATTTCGTACTGATCACGCGCGTCTTTGTTAACGTGCGGGGAGATCAGAACGGTGAAGCGCTCTTTGCGGGTCGGCAGCGGGATCGGACCACGGACTTGCGCACCAGTGCGCTTAGCAGTCTCGACGATTTCCGCGGTTGATTGATCGATCAGACGATGATCAAACGCTTTAAGGCGGATACGGATTCTTTGGTTCTGCATGAGACCAGAGCTCCAATTATTTTATAAACGAAAATGATTACTCCTCAAACCCATTACGATTGATGGGAGAGTGTAACCGTTCTTACGTAGCTCCCCAATTGGGAGCATTGTTGAGTAACAAAATGAGCTACTCTGGTTCTGATTGAACCCGCCGTCAATTACGACAAGCCCGCGCATTATACGTAAATCTGGGCAAGACGCAAGTGTCGTTTAGAAATTAAGCGCCAAAGACGCAGCTTGCGTAAGGGCGCGCAACTTTTTATGCAATGTATTCCTTGTCGAATCTTTGTCTGGACCCGCTACGCAATTGCTGCTTTTGTGTATTGCCGGTTAAGCAGGTTACAACGAGTATGCGCTCAAACCCCTTTGAGGCCTTTTCGATGTTAACCACCCTCACCTTTTTGCTGATCTATTCTTCGCTGACTGCCTTTCTTGTTCATGCTGATATTCGCTACGGACTGCTTCCCGATAAATTTCTCTGTCCGCTGCTATGGGTAGGCCTGCTCTTTCAGCTTTGTATCCATCCTGATTTTTTGGCGAGTGCGGTGATGGGGGCAATGGCAGGATATTTTGGCTTTGCCGTTATTTACTGGGGCTATCGATTTATCTGCCGGCGTGAAGGGATGGGATATGGCGATGTTAAATACCTGTCTGCGCTTGGCGCCTGGCATGGTTGGTGCGTGCTGCCAACCCTGGCATTACTCGCTGCGCTTATGGCATTACTTAGCATTCTTGTTTTTTCATTACTCACCTCTGATAAAGAGGCAATAAAAAACCCGCTGCCTTTTGGGCCATTTCTGGCAGCTGCGGGTTTATGCGTTGGCTGGAAGACGCTGGTTACTCTTCCACTTTAATCTGCGACTGAAGGTAGTTTTGCAGGCCAATCTTAGCGATGAGATCCAGCTCAGTTTCCAGCCAGTCAATATGACCCTCTTCGTCGGCCAGGATCTGGATCATCATGTCGCGGCTGACGTAATCATGGACACTATCCGCATAGGCAATAGCTTCACGGAGATCTTTGGCGCCTTCAAGTTCGAGCCTGAGGTCAGAACGCAGCATCTCTTCGACATCTTCTCCGATGCCCAGCTTTCCGAGATCCTGCAGGTTTGGAATGCCTTCAAGGAATAAAATACGCTCGATATATTTATCAGCGTGTTTCATCTCATCAATAGATTCATGGTACTCAACGTCGTTTAGACGTTTAAGTCCCCAGTTTTTAAACATTCTCGCGTGAAGAAAGTACTGGTTGATTGCGACAAGCTCATTTCCCAATAATTTATTGAGATAACTTATGATTTTAACATCACCTTTCATTATATAGTCCCTCCGCTTCCACTCATTGAAGCGTAGATCGGGCTACAGGGATGTCAAAAAAAAGATGGGCGCTTACGCGATCTCTTTGTATTCCGGGATCTGCATCAATTCGTCCTGCATGATCTCTCGCGCAGCACGTACACATTTACCACATTGATTTCCCACCGGAACAAATTTGCGTAGCTGCTGAAATGACTGAGGCTGAAACTGGCGAACGGCCTGACGTATTTTCTTGTCGCTTACACCATTACATAAACAAACGTACATAGAGACTCCCGTTCAAATTATGCGCAAAGTGTAAGTGAGAATGGTTATGATTACAATAGCACAAACGCCACAATACGGGGCGGGAGCAGGCAAAAAATGCGAAATTTTGTGACAGTGCTTGAGTGGCAGAAAACAAAAAAGGACGCCGAAGCGTCCTTTTTTATTCGGGGATAATTAATTAGCCCAGAACTTTAGCAACCACGCCCGCGCCAACGGTACGGCCGCCTTCACGGATTGCGAAACGCAGACCGTCGTCCATCGCGATTGGGTGGATCAGAGTCACAACCATCTTGATGTTGTCGCCTGGCATTACCATCTCTACGCCTTCTGGCAGTTCGATGGTACCGGTCACGTCAGTAGTACGGAAGTAGAACTGTGGACGGTAGCCTTTGAAGAACGGAGTATGACGGCCGCCTTCGTCTTTGGACAGAATGTACACTTCAGATTCGAACTTGGTGTGTGGCTTGATTGAGCCTGGCTTCGCCAGAACCTGACCACGTTCGATTTCTTCACGTTTGATACCACGCAGCAGAACACCAACGTTCTCACCAGCACGGCCTTCGTCCAGCAGTTTGCGGAACATTTCAACGCCAGTACAGGTAGACTTCGCAGTCTCTTTGATACCAACGATTTCAACTTCTTCACCAACTTTGATGATACCGCGCTCTACACGACCGGTAACAACGGTACCACGACCGGAGATGGAGAATACGTCTTCGATTGGCAGCAGGAATGGCTTGTCAATCGCACGCTCTGGTTCTGGGATGTAAGAATCCAGGAAGCCAGCCAGTTCGATGATTTTCGCTTCCCACTCTGCGTCGCCTTCCAGCGCTTTCAGAGCAGAACCACGAACGATTGGGGTATCGTCGCCTGGGAAATCGTACTGAGACAGCAGTTCACGAACTTCCATCTCTACCAGTTCCAGCAGCTCTTCGTCATCAACCATGTCGCACTTGTTCAGGAACACGATGATGTAAGGAACGCCTACCTGACGACCCAGCAGGATGTGCTCACGAGTCTGAGGCATTGGGCCGTCAGTCGCAGCAACAACCAGGATCGCGCCGTCCATCTGCGCAGCACCGGTGATCATGTTTTTAACATAGTCGGCGTGGCCCGGGCAGTCTACGTGTGCGTAGTGGCGAGTCGGGGTGTCGTACTCAACGTGGGAGGTGTTGATGGTGATACCACGAGCTTTTTCTTCTGGTGCGTTATCGATCTGGTCGAATGCACGAGCAGAACCACCGTAGGTTTTAGCCAGAACGGTAGTGATTGCAGCGGTCAGGGTAGTTTTACCATGGTCAACGTGGCCGATAGTACCAACGTTGACGTGCGGTTTTGTACGTTCAAATTTTTCTTTAGACACGGCTATATTCCTTACTATAGTGCTCTCCCCTTTGGAGAGAGCACGGGACTTAGGTTTTAATCCTGTGGATTACTTACCACGGGCTTCAATAACGGCCTGAGCAACGTTGTTAGGCGCATCATCATACTTCAGGAATTCCATGGTGTATGATGCACGACCTTTGGTCAGAGAACGCAGCTGAGTTGCATATCCGAACATTTCAGACAGTGGAACTTCAGCGTGGATCTTAACGCCAGTTACTTCGGATTCCTGACCACGCAGCATACCGCGACGACGGCTCAAGTCACCGATAACGTCACCGGTGTTCTCTTCAGGAGTTTCTACTTCAACCTTCATGATTGGCTCAAGCAGAACTGGTTTTGCTTTCTTAAAGCCTTCTTTAAAGGCAATAGACGCAGCCAGTTTAAACGCCAGTTCAGAGGAGTCAACGTCGTGGTAAGAACCGAAGTGCAGACGGATACCCATGTCAACAACCGGATAGCCAGCCAGAGGGCCCGCTTTCAGCTGTTCCTGGATGCCTTTATCAACGGCTGGGATGTATTCACCAGGAATTACACCACCTTTGATGTCGTTGATGAACTCGTAACCTTTAGGGTTAGAGCCCGGCTCCAGTGGGTACATGTCGATCACAACGTGACCGTACTGACCGCGACCACCAGACTGCTTAGCGTGTTTACCTTCAACATCGGTAACTTTCGCGCGAATCGCTTCGCGGTAAGCAACCTGAGGTTTACCCACGTTCGCTTCAACGTTGAATTCACGCTTCATACGGTCAACGATGATGTCCAGGTGCAGTTCACCCATACCAGCGATGATGGTCTGGTTAGATTCTTCATCAGTCCATACGCGGAATGATGGATCTTCTTTCGCCAGACGGCCCAGAGCCAGACCCATTTTTTCCTGGTCAGCTTTGGTTTTTGGTTCAACTGCGATGGAGATTACCGGCTCAGGGAATTCCATACGCTCCAGAATGATTGGGTGATCTGGGTCACACAGGGTGTCACCAGTGGTCACGTCTTTCAGACCGATAGCTGCAGCGATGTCGCCCGCACGAACTTCTTTGATTTCTTCACGTTTGTTAGCGTGCATCTGTACGATACGGCCAAAACGTTCACGCGCCGCTTTCACGGAGTTCAGGATGGTGTCACCGGAGTTAACCACACCAGAGTAAACGCGGAAGAAGGTCAGGTTACCCACGAATGGGTCGGTAGCAATTTTGAACGCCAGTGCAGAGAATGGCTCTTCGTCGCTTGCGTGACGCTCAGCCGGAGTATCTTTACCGTCGTCCAGGATGCCGTTGATCGCAGGAACGTCAACCGGGGATGGCAGGTAGTCAACTACCGCATCCAGCATCGCCTGAACACCTTTGTTCTTGAACGCAGAACCACAGGTTACCAGGATGATTTCGTTGTTCAGAACGCGCTGACGCAGAGCTTTTTTGATCTCTTCTTCAGTCAGTTCTTCACCACCCAGGTATTTCTCCATCAGCTCTTCAGAAGCTTCAGCAGCGGATTCGATCAGGTTCTGGTGCCATTCGTCAGCCAGGTCCTGCATTGCAGCTGGGATATCTTCGTATTCGAAGGTAACGCCCTGGTCTGCATCGTTCCAGTTGATGGCTTTCATTTTCACCAGGTCGATAACGCCGGTGAAGCCTTCTTCAGCACCAATTGCCAGCTGCAGCGGAACAGGGTTCGCGCCCAGACGGGTTTTGATCTGGCCAACAACTTTCAGGAAGTTAGCACCCATACGGTCCATTTTGTTAACGAACGCGATGCGTGGAACTTTATATTTGTTCGCCTGACGCCATACGGTTTCAGACTGTGGCTGAACACCACCAACTGCGCAATAAACCATTACCGCGCCGTCAAGAACACGCATGGAACGTTCTACTTCGATGGTGAAGTCAACGTGCCCTGGGGTGTCGATGATGTTTACGCGATGCGGTTCGTACTGCTTAGCCATACCTGACCAGAATGCAGTAGTCGCTGCGGAGGTGATAGTAATACCACGCTCCTGCTCCTGTTCCATCCAGTCCATGGTGGCTGCGCCGTCATGAACTTCACCGATTTTATGGTTTACACCGGTGTAGAACAGAATACGTTCGGTAGTAGTGGTTTTACCGGCGTCGATGTGCGCACTGATACCGATGTTACGGTAGCGTGCGATGGGTGTTGTACGAGCCATTTGATTCCTCGTTATATCTTTAGGCGTTCAGTTAAGTTACCCAGAGCGGGCGGCTTCTCTGAAGCGCCCGCCTGGTGACTAATACTCCGAAGGGATTACCAACGGTAGTGTGCGAACGCCTTGTTGGCTTCTGCCATACGGTGAACGTCTTCACGTTTCTTAACTGCAGTACCTTTGTTGTCTGCAGCATCAGAAAGTTCGTTCGCCAGACGCAGAGCCATGGATTTATCACCGCGTTTACGAGCAGCTTCAACGATCCAACGCATTGCCAGAGCATTACGACGAACCGGACGAACTTCAACTGGAACCTGATAAGTAGAACCACCAACGCGGCGGGACTTAACTTCTACAGTCGGGCGAACGTTGTCGAGAGCGACTTCGAAAGCTTCCAGTTCATTTTTACCAGAACGCTGAGCCAGGGTCTCAAGCGCGCTGTATACGATTGCTTCTGCAGTAGATTTTTTACCATCTACCATCAGGATATTTACAAATTTTGCCAGCAGTTCTGATCCGAATTTCGGATCTGGAAGAATTTTACGCTGACCAATGACGCGACGACGTGGCATGGGAATACTCCGTTGTTAATTCAGGATTGTCCAAAACTCAAAGAGTTTAGTGTGACATTAAGATAAATCAGTTTGGCCTTACTTAACGGAGAACCATTAAGCCTTAGGACGCTTCACGCCGTACTTGGAGCGAGCCTGCTTACGGTCTTTAACACCTGAGCAGTCCAGCGCACCACGAACGGTGTGGTAACGAACACCCGGAAGGTCTTTAACACGACCGCCACGGATCAGGATCACGGAGTGCTCCTGCAGGTTGTGACCTTCACCACCGATGTAGGAAGTCACTTCGAAACCGTTAGTCAAACGCACACGGCATACTTTACGCAGTGCGGAGTTTGGTTTTTAGGAGTGGTGGTATATACACGAGTACATACGCCACGTTTCTGCGGGCAGGCTTCCAGCGCAGGCACGTTGCTTTTCGCAACTTTGCGTGCACGTGGTTTGCGTACCAGCTGGTTAACTGTTGCCATTAAATAGCTCCTGGTTTTAGCTTTTGCTTCGTAAACACGTAATAAATCGACCTCATACAATATGAGGACGCGAAATTTTAGGGCTACGTCGAAAAGGTGTCAAGAAATATACAGCGATCTCAAATCACCAGTTCATTTGACTGGCATGCTTCACAGTAAGATTGACGAAATCAGTATAGCCAACCACGTCAATTTTGGCTGAAATTTGACCAGAAAGACCCCGCGCATCCAGATCGTCCTTCAGCGCAGAGACAGTTATGGGGGCATTCGTGAGCATTTCAACGAAACGACTGCCTTCCAGTGCGGCAAGTACGCCATCCTGAATCAGCAGCAGGTCATCACCTTCGCGCAGCATACTCAGTAACGCGTCGATATCACATTGCCACGGTGAATGGCTCAGAGTATGGAGCATGGCAGCCTCAGAAAGTCAGAACGGTATCGTAGTGGGAAAGGTGTTCGCGCAGTGCTATGGAGGACAGACACGTCACATCCAGCACGAAAGGCGTGGCCTCGTTTAAACCCCGTGCGGCCAGAGAGTCGGTGCAGACATAGAACGTTTCGATATCGTACAGCGGTAACACTTTGAACGTCGCGATGTAATCGCGCGCGAGAACGGCTTGCGGCTGTTGACCCGCCAGAAGCTGGAACACACCGTCCCCCAAAAAGAAGACGCCGATATCTTCAGTCAATGCTGAGGTCGCGAGCAGCGCATCCAGCCCTTCTCTGCCGGACGCACTACCGTGCGGCGCTGAGGAAAAAACAAACGCGATACGCTTCATCAGAATTGCACCACTCTGTCGCAGGTTAACGCTGCCTGTGCCAGTGCACCCAGACCACTCAACGAAAAACCGGGCTGCAGGTTAGAACCCGATAAACCAAGACGCGCGGCTTCGGTTGCATCGGTCACGCCGCGGCGCAGTGCCGCCGCCACGCAGATATGCAGTTCAACGCCCTGCTTTTCGTTTAATGCCTGCCAGGCACGCACCAGGTCAAACTCATCACTCGCCGGTGACGTAAACTGGTTCGCGTTATACACCCCTTCCCGATAAAAGAAGACGCTCACCAGTTCATGTCCGGCCTTCAGCAGCGCATGCGCAAACTGCAGCGCGCTGCTGGCCTGCTGAGTACCGTACGCCGGGCCTGTCACCATTAACGCAAAACGCATTACTTGTCTTGCCCCAGGAAATCACCGCTCTTGAACTGGCGAATATAGAGGTAAACCGTGTGCTTGGAGATATTCAGACGATCGGCAACCTGGTTGATGGCGTCTTTAATATCAAAAATCCCTTTCTCATAGAGATTCAGCACGATCTGGCGATTCTTGGCGTTGTTCGATACGTTGCGGTCGGCGTTCACCTCTTCAATGGTGAACTCAAGCGTCTGAGTCACAAGATCTTCAACAGAAGAGGCAAAGTTAACGGAAGAGCCAACATCTGGCGTTTCTGGTGGAATAAAGGTGCTCATGATTTGCGAGAATGGCACATCAAGGTTCATGTTGATGCACAGCAGTCCAATCACACGATGCTCGCGGTTTCGAATCGCGATAGTTTCTGATTTCATTAGCACGCCGCTTTTGGCGCGGGTGAAATAGCATTTGGAGACGCTGCTGTCCGCGCCGGTCATGTCATGCAACATACGCAATGCAAGGTCGGTGATTGGCGAACCAATTTTACGGCCAGTATGCTCACCATTGGCAATGCGGATGGCGGAACACTTCAGATCTTGCAAGGAGTGCAATACGATTTCGCAGTGGGAGCCAATGAGCATCGCTAACCCGTCCACCACCGCTTCATACGATTTCAGAATATCGAAGTCGGTCTGGTCAAAAGGACGTTGATCCAGCAAATCAAGTTCACTGGTTTCGTTGGTTAAAAGCGACCTGGACATGAAAAAAACACTCCTTTTCAGGAGCCTGTCGTTAGGTTTTCAGGGCAGGCTCATTATCTACACGGACAACTAAATTAATACAGCGGGTATAACGCTTTCCAGTGTTAATTATATCTGCCCCATAATAAAAAAACCGCCGCCTTAAAGGCGGCGGTTTTTTTTCAGCGTTACTTCTTAGCAGCAGCGGCTTTATCGTCAGCCGGTGCGTCTGCTTTAGCGTCCGCTTTCGGTGCCGGTTTGATATCCAGCAGCTCTACGTCAAAGACCAGCGTAGAATTGGCAGGGATACCCGGAACGCCGGTTTTGCCGTACGCCAGATCTGGTGGGATAACCAGCTTGATCTTGCCGCCTTTTTTGATGTTTTTCAGGCCTTCAGTCCAGCCAGGGATCACACCATCCAGACGGAAGGAGAGCGGCTCACCGCGGGTGTAAGAGTTATCGAACTCTTTACCGTCGATCAGCGTACCTTTGTAGTTCACGACAACAGTGTCGCTGTCTTTAGGCGCATCGCCGGTGCCTTCTTTCTCAACTTTGTACACCAGGCCAGTAGAGGAGGTTTTCACACCTTTCTCTTTAGCAAAGGTATCGCGATAGGCTTTGCCTTTGGCTTCGTTTTCTTTAGCGTCCGCATCCATCTTAGTCTGAGCGGCACCTTTCACACGCGCTTCGAACGCCTGCAGAGTCTGTTCGATCTCCTGGTCAGACAGCTTGCTCTTATCAGCAAATGCGTCCTGAACGCCCGCGATCAGCTGAGCTTTATCCAGTTTGATGCCCAGTTTCTCTTGTTCTTTCAGAGAGTTTTCCATGTAACGACCCAGAGATGCGCCGAGTGCGTAGGCGGATTTCTGGTCGTCATTTTTGAACGCCGCTTTGCTGTCTGCAGTGGCAGCAGGCTTCGCAGCAGTATCAGCAGCGAATGACAGCGGCGCGTTCAGCGCAACAGCCATCGTCGTCGCCAGCAGCGTTACTTTAAACAGTGATTTCATCCATATCTCCAGGGCCTGGGGACTCTCACCCCAGCGTTAAACGTAAATGAGTTACGTACTATAAAACGTTGCGGAAGAAATCTACAGACAGACACTTCCAATTCTCGCCACTTTTCAGACTATTTTTGTTTAAATAAGTTTCCTGCCAAAGGGATGCAGACTGTACTTCAGGATAAACTCAGTTAAACTGCGCCGCCGCTGGGCCATTATGGTGAATCTGAAATAAACGAGGTGAATGATGAAGGATACTGCATTAGAAGCGAGAATGGCTGAGCTGGAAAGCCGCCTGGCTTTTCAGGACATCACCATCGAAGAGCTAAACCAGACCGTGACTGCACATGAGCTCGAAATGGCAAAACTGCGGGATCATATGCGCCTGCTGACGGAAAAGCTGAAGGCTACGCAGCCGTCGAACATTGCCTCTCAGTCAGAAGAGACGCCACCACCTCATTATTGAGGCGTAAAAAAAGCGGGAATCTCCCGCTTTTTTATTTTCCGCCTGGCGGAATTAGTGGCAACCGCAGCCACCGTTGCCGCAACCACCTTTACCGTGGTCGTGATCGTGGCCGTGACCACCGCAGCAGCCGTCGTGGCCGTGATCGTGGTCATGGTCGTGACCATGCGCACCGTGAACGTGGCCATGAGCCAGTTCTTCTTCGGTTGCTTCACGGATCGCAACAACTTCTACGTTGAACTTCAGGTTCTGACCAGCCAGCATGTGGTTACCGTCAACCACAACGTGGTCGTCTTCCACTTCGGTGATTTCAACAGGAACCGGACCCTGGTCAGTTTCAGCCAGGAAGCGCATGCCAACCTGCAGTTCGTCAACGCCCATGAACACGTCTTTAGGAACGCGCTGAACCAGGTTGTCATCATACTGACCGTAAGCGTCGTTCGCGCCTACAGCAACATCAAATTTGTCGCCAACTTCATGACCTTCCAGCGCGTTTTCCAGGCCGGAAATCAGGGAACCGTGACCATGCAGGTAGTCAAGCGGCGCACTCACCGGAGACTCATCAACCAACACACCGTCTTCTGTACGTACCTGATAGGCCAGGCTGACCACCAGGTCTTTTGCTACTTTCATGATATCTCCTGAGCGTGGGAAAATTGCTGGCGCAGATTGTAGCGGAAATCTGCACCCGTGTACCCTTTAGCTTAAAAAAACTCAGGACATATCGCTAGTCCGGATGAAAAATCCCGATCACTTGCTCTTCTTTGCGAACGTGATCGCGGGCCTCTTTATCAGCCTCACGCATCTGGTGACCGCACTTAACACACTCAACAACATCAATATTATTTTCCCGCCACATCGCCAGAGTATCTTGCGCCTGGCAGGTCGGGCATTTTGCACCCGCAATAAAGCGTTTACGTACAGCCATCTTTCGTTACCCTTTATTCAAATTCATCCCAGCCATCAAGCTGGCGTCGTTCCAGTTGCATCTCTCGCTGGAAAATCTCCTCCAGCTCGCGACGCGCTTCCCGCACGCGTGAGATCTGCGCGGTATCCGTATGTACCGGCATCAGCTCACGCAGCATTCGCATATCCAGCCGGCGGAAGTGCATTTGCGCACGCTGCGCCTGATGTGGATGCATACCGAGCGAGATCAACGCCTTGCGTCCCAGCTCCAGCGCACTGGAGAACGTCTCACGGGAGAAGTGTTTCACACCCGCCTGCAACAATTCGTGGGCTTCAACACGTCCCCGCGCACGCGCCAGAATATGCAGATGCGGGAAATGCTGCTGACACAACTCCACCAGCTTCATCGTGTCTTCCGGATCGTTACAGGTAATCACGATAGACTCTGCTGCCTCCGCTCCCGCCGAGCGCAGTAGCTCGAGCTGGGTCGCATCGCCGTAATACACCTTGTAGCCATATTTACGCATCAGATTAACCGCGCTGATATCACGCTCCAGCACCGTAATGCGCATTTTGTTCGCCATCAGCAAACGTCCGATAACCTGTCCGAAACGGCCAAAGCCCACCACAATCACCTGCGGCTTATCGTCTTCCACCCACGGCGCTTCGTCTTCATCATCAGCGGGATTCAGGCGGCGTGACAGAAGTTTATCCACCAGCTTCATCAACAGCGGCGTGGTCATCATGGACAGCGTCACCGTCACCAGCAGCAGAGCCATCTGATCGTCTTTAAACAGCTTCTGGGAAGATGCAGTGGAAAACAGCACAAACGCGAACTCGCCTCCCTGGCTTAATACGCTGGCAAACTGCATACGTTCCGAACTGCGTAGCCCGTAAATGCGCGACATGACATACAGCACCAGTGTTTTCACCGCCACCAGAATGGCAACGCTCACGACAACCCACAGCAGATGGGTATAAAGAACGCCAAGGTTAAGCGCCATACCCACCGAAATAAAGAAAAGCCCTAACAGCAGCCCTTTGAAGGGATCGATGGCAATTTCCAGTTCGTGACGATATTCGCTCTCAGCAAGCAGCACCCCGGCAATGAAGGTCCCGAGCGCCATCGACAGCCCCAGCGCATCCATAAACAGCGCCGATCCCAGCACCAGCAGCAGCGTCGCAGCGGTGAACACCTCCCGTACGCCCGACGCGGCAATAAAGCGGAACACAGGGCGTAACAGGAAACGTCCGCCAATCAGCATACCGGCGAAGGCCAGCACCTTCATGGCGATTTTTGCCCAGTCAAAGTGATCGTCGCCGGAGCCTGCCAATAGCGGCACCAGAGCCAGCGCGGGGATCACCGCCAGATCCTGAAACAGCAGCACCGAAAAACCCAGTTGCCCTGCTTCGTTGCGGTTCATCCCTTTGTCGCGCATTAACTGAAGCGCCATTGCCGTCGACGACATCGCAAGACCTATCCCACCGATCACCGCCGCCTGCCAGGAGAAGTTGGTCAGCATTAACAGGCCCCCCAGAATCGCGGCGCTGAACAGCACCTGTGCAGCACCCACACCGAAGATAGAGCGTCTGAGTTGCCACAATTTAGAGGGGTTCAGCTCAAGGCCGATGATGAACATCAGGAACACCACACCCAGCTCGGAGAAATGGAGAATCTCATCTACATCGCTGATGAATCCAAGTCCCCAGGGGCCAATCGCGATCCCTGCCAGCAGATAGCCCAGCACTGCACCTATTCCAATACGTGCAGCAAGCGGAACCGCGACGACGGCCGCAAATAAAAACAGCACTCCGGCAAGGAGCAGATTCGATCCTTCCATTAACGTCCTCCTGCCGGAATCGGTGACGCCAGCCATTCACCATACGCTCTGGCGTGGCTTGCCAGTTCTTTCGGATCCTGACGACGTGCCCAGTAGATAATAATCGGGCTCATCCAGTGCATACGACACATCGCTGCCGTCAGTTCGAATGGACGCAGGATGTCACTCATCGGATAGCGGTTCAGCCCGTCATAACGGTATGCGCTTTCCGGTTCACCGGTAGTAATAACGCTACGCCAGTACTTTCCCGCCAGTTGGTTGCCCCCTACCCCACTGGAGAATCCCCTGCTCAGCACGCGGTCCAGCCACTCTTTTAGCAGCGCCGGGCAGCTGTAGGTATAAAGCGGATGCTGGAACACAATGACGTCGTGCTGACGCAGCAGTTCCTGCTCGTAAGGGATATCAATAAAGAAATCAGGATAGTGCGCGTAAAGATCGTGCACCGTCACGTTACTGAGCTGTGTGGCCGGCTTAAGCAGCACCCGGTTTGCCACCGAGTCCTGAGATTCCGGATGGGCATACAGCAGCAGCACTTTTGCTGTCTGAGACATCATTCCCCTCCCGGTCTTGTTTCTGTTTTTGTGTATTGTCGTTGTTTTGGGCTACCATGGCGGCCCGGTGCGGAAAATAGCCCACACCTTACATTATCATAATGACAAATTAACATAGTCGGAACATACGGCGCTTCTATGATTGTTTTCTCCTCGTTACAAATTCGTCGCGGCGTGCGCGTCCTGCTGGATAACGCCACTGCAACCATCAACCCTGGCCAAAAAGTGGGTCTGGTCGGCAAAAACGGCTGTGGTAAATCCACTCTGCTGGCGCTGCTGAAAAACGAGATTAGCGCGGATGGCGGTAACTTTACCTTCCCGGGGAACTGGCAGCTCGCCTGGGTGAACCAGGAGACGCCCGCCCTGAGCGAACCGGCTCTCGACTATGTTATCGACGGTGACCGTGAATACCGTAAGCTGGAAGCGGAACTTAACGCCGCCAACGAGCGCAACGACGGTCACGCCATCGCCACCGTTCACGGCAAGCTGGACGCCATCGACGCATGGACCATTCGCTCCCGCGCCTCCAGCCTGCTGCACGGCCTGGGCTTCAGCAATGAACAGCTGGAACGCCCGGTCAGCGACTTCTCGGGCGGCTGGCGTATGCGCCTCAACCTGGCGCAGGCACTGATCTGCCGCTCCGATCTGTTGTTGCTCGATGAACCGACGAACCACCTGGATCTCGATGCGGTTATTTGGCTGGAGAAGTGGCTCAAGAGCTATCAGGGCACTCTGATTCTGATCTCCCACGACCGCGACTTTCTCGACCCGGTGGTGGATAAAATCATTCATATCGAACAGCAAACGATGTTCGAGTACACCGGCAACTACAGCTCCTTCGAGCGCCAGCGCGCGACGCGTCTTGCCCAGCAGCAGTCCATGTATGAAAGCCAGCAGCAGCGCGTGGCGCATCTGCAAAGCTTTGTGGATCGCTTCAAGGCCAAAGCGTCAAAAGCGAAACAGGCCCAGAGCCGCATCAAAATGCTGGAACGCATGGAGATGATTGCCCCGGCGCACGTGGATAACCCGTTCCACTTCAGCTTCCGCGCGCCGGAAAGCCTGCCAAACCCACTGCTGAAGATGGAAAAAGTCAGCGCGGGCTACGGCGAACGCACTATTCTCGACTCCATCAAGCTCAACCTGGTGCCGGGTTCGCGCATTGGCCTGCTGGGACGCAACGGTGCAGGTAAATCAACGTTGATCAAACTGCTGGCGGGCGAGCTTAACCCGGTCAGCGGTGAAATCGGTCTCGCGAAGGGCATCAAGCTGGGTTACTTCGCCCAGCATCAGCTGGAATTTTTACGCGCGGATGAATCCCCGATTCAGCACCTCGCGCGTCTGGCGCCGCAGGAGATGGAGCAGAAGCTACGTGACTACCTCGGCGGTTTTGGCTTCCAGGGTGATAAGGTCACCGAAAACACCGAGCGCTTCTCCGGTGGCGAAAAGGCCCGTCTGGTGCTGGCACTGATCGTCTGGCAACGTCCGAACCTGCTGCTTCTTGATGAACCGACTAACCACCTGGATCTCGATATGCGTCAGGCGCTAACTGAAGCGCTGATTGAGTTTGAAGGCGCGCTGGTTGTCGTCTCGCACGATCGCCACCTGATCCGCTCCACCACGGACGATCTCTACTTAGTGCATGACGGCAAAGTTGAACCATTCGACGGTGACCTGGAAGACTACCAGCAGTGGCTGACCGACGTGCAGAAGCTGGAAAACCAGCCGGAAGAGTCCGCGAAAGAGAACGCCAACAGCGCGCAGGCGCGTAAAGACCAAAAGCGCCGCGACGCGGAACTTCGCACCCAGACACAGCCGCTACGCAAAGAGATCGCCCGTCTCGAAAAAGAGATGGAAAAACTTAATGCGACACTCGCTACCGTTGAAGAGAAGCTGGGCGATAGCGGTCTGTATGACCAGAGCCGCAAAGCTGAGCTGACTGACTGTCTGCAAACTCAGGCCAAAACGAAATCCAGCCTCGAAGAGTGCGAGATGGCGTGGCTGGACGCTCAGGAACAGCTGGAAGCGATTATAGTAAATAACTGACAAGAATTAGCATCGCATCGTTATGACCCAAATCATTCCATCAGACTTCGACATAGCTACTGAAGAGAGCGCTGAGTTCGTGCCCATGCGCGGCGTGTCCAATCGCCACCTACAGACCATGCTGCCACGGCTTATCCGTCGCAAGGTTCAGTTCACCCCGCACTGGCAACGGCTGGATTTACCGGACGGAGACTTTCTGGATCTCGCCTGGAGCGAGGAACCGGAACAGGCTCACCATAAGCCGCGTCTGGTGGTCTTTCACGGTCTGGAAGGCAGCCTGCACAGTCCGTATGCGCACGGGTTAATTGAGGCGGCAAAAGCGCGTGGATGGCTCGGTGTGGTGATGCATTTTCGCGGCTGTAGCGGCGAGCCAAATCGCCAGAAACGCATTTATCACTCGGGTGAAACCGAGGACGGTACGTGGTTTTTACACTGGCTGCGGGAAAACTATGGCACCGTGCCAACGGCAGCCGTGGGCTACTCGCTGGGCGGGAATATGCTGGCTTGTCTGCTGGCCAAAGAGGGCGAAAGCGTCCCGCTGGATGCCGCCGTCATTGTCTCTGCACCATTTATGCTGGAGCAGTGTAGCTACCATATGGATAAAGGTTTTTCCCGCGTCTATCAGCGCTACCTGCTTAACCTGCTGAAAGCAAACGCGGCGCGCAAACTGAAAGCCTACCCGGAGACGCTTCCGATAAGTCTGCGTCAGTTAAAAAAAGTGCGTCGCATTCGCGAGTTCGACGATCTGATCACTGCAAAAATCCACGGCTTTGCCGACGCGATTGACTACTATCGTCAGTGCAGCGCCATGCCGCTGCTCAGCAAGATTACGCAGCCGACGCTGATCATTCATGCCAAAGATGACCCGTTTATGGATCATCATTCGATTCCCGCTCAGGAATTCCTGCCCGACAACGTTCACTATCAGTTGACGGAGCATGGCGGCCACGTCGGGTTTATCGGTGGCACACTGCGTCGCCCGAAAATGTGGCTTGAGACGCGTATTCCTGACTGGTTAACCCCGTATCTGGACGGTGCAAAATGATCATTCCCTGGCAGGATCTGGCTCCCGAAACGCTCGATAATCTGATTGAAAGCTTTGTATTACGCGAAGGCACAGATTATGGTGAACAAGAACGCTCGCTCGAGCAAAAGGTCAACGATGTAAAGCGCCAGCTCAAAAGCGGCGACGTGGTGCTGGTATGGTCAGAACTGCATGAGACGGTCAATATCATGCCCCGCAACGCGTTTCACGGCTGATCTTTCAACCTTTCCAGTCAGGGAGTTGCTATGTCTGCCAGACATCCGGTTATTGCCGTTACGGGGTCGAGTGGTGCGGGAACCACCACCACCAGCCTCGCATTTCGCAAGATTTTCGCCCAGCTGAATCTCCGTGCGGCGGAGGTCGAAGGCGACAGCTTTCACCGCTATACGCGCCCGGAGATGGACATGGCCATCCGTAAAGCGCGCGATCTGGGTAAACACATCAGCTACTTTGGCCCGGAAGCCAATGACTTCGGCCTGCTGGAGCAAACCTTCGTCGAATATGGCAAGAGCGGCACAGGGCAATCCCGCAAGTATCTGCATACTTACGATGAAGCCGTGCCATGGAACCAGGTGCCGGGCACCTTTACCCCCTGGCAACCCCTGCCGGAACCCACCGACGTGCTGTTTTATGAAGGGCTGCATGGCGGCGTGGTAACTCCCCATCACGACGTGGCGCGCCATGTGGATCTGCTGGTTGGCGTGGTACCGATCGTTAACCTGGAGTGGATCCAGAAGCTGACGCGTGACATGAGCGAGCGCGGCCATTCACGAGAAGCGGTCATGGACTCCGTGGTGCGCTCCATGGAGGATTACATCAACTTCCTGACGCCGCAGTTCTCCCGTACCCATATTAACTTCCAGCGAGTACCGACAGTCGACACCTCCAACCCATTCGCGGCCAAAAGCATCCCGTCGCTGGATGAGAGTTTCGTGGTGATCCATTTCCGCAACCTCGAAGGCATTGATTACCCCTGGCTGCTGGCCATGCTGCAGGGCTCGTTTATTTCGCACATGAATACATTAGTGGTGCCGGGCGGAAAAATGGGGCTGGCGATGGAGCTCATCATGACGCCGCTGGTACAGCGGTTGATGGAAGGGAAGCAGATCGCGTGATCATATTCCCTCTCCCGGTGGGAGAGGGTTAGGGTGAGGGCATCAACACGCACGATGCCCCATCAATCACGCCTCGATCACTTCATACGAATGTGTGATTTTTACCGCTTTCTCCAGCATTAACGCCACAGAGCAGTATTTCTCCGCAGACAGGTCCACCGCGCGTGAAACGGCCGCGTCTTTCAGTTCTTTACCGGTGACCACAAAGTGCAGGTTAATATGGGTGAACAGGCGTGGTGCCTCTTCACGGCGTTCCGACGTGAGTTTAACTTCGCAATCCGTTACATCATGACGGCCTTTTTGCAGAATCGACACCACATCAATCGCGCTGCATCCACCGGCTGCCATCAATACCATCTCCATCGGGCTTGGTGCTTTATCGCCGGAGTTACCATCCATCAAAACCTGGTGCCCTGAAGCGGACTCGCCCAGGAACGTTAAACCTTCAACCCATTTCACGCGCGCTTGCATATTCATTAACTCCAACGTTGCATTTTTGGTGACAGATTACGCGTGCGTTACATTTCTCGCAATGGAAGGCGACCTGCATCATGCTGAAGCGAGACACCAGGAGACACGCGGCGAAAGCTATGCTAAAACACTCAGGATGCTACAGTAATACATTGACGTTACACATGTATGCAGAGGACATCAAACTTTACTGGCTGCGAAACGTTACGATAGCCGACTTCCCAGGGTATGGGTAAGAATTCGATTGCAACCCCAGAGTCCGGATGCATCTGATGACTCTGGTGACAGCTTATAACAGAGGATAACAGCGCATGGTGCTTGGCAAACCGCAAACAGACCCGACTCTCGAATGGTTCTTGTCTCATTGCCACATTCATAAGTACCCATCGAAGAGCACGCTGATTCACCAGGGTGAAAAAGCGGAAACGTTGTATTACATCGTAAAAGGCTCGGTGGCAGTGCTGATCAAAGATGAAGAAGGGAAAGAGATGATCCTTTCTTATCTGAACCAGGGCGATTTCATCGGTGAACTGGGCCTGTTTGAAGAAGGCCAGGAACGTAGTGCCTGGGTTCGTGCAAAGACAGCATGTGAAGTGGCTGAAATTTCTTACAAGAAATTCCGTCAGTTGATTCAGGTTAACCCTGATATCCTGATGCGTCTTTCTTCCCAGATGGCTCGCCGTCTGCAGGTTACATCTGAGAAAGTGGGTAACCTCGCCTTCCTGGACGTTACCGGTCGTATCGCGCAGACTCTGCTTAACCTGGCAAAACAACCTGATGCGATGACCCACCCTGACGGCATGCAGATTAAAATTACCCGTCAGGAGATCGGCCAGATCGTCGGCTGCTCCCGTGAAACAGTGGGCCGTATTCTGAAAATGCTGGAAGATCAGAACCTGATCTCCGCCCACGGTAAAACCATCGTGGTCTACGGAACGCGTTAATTCCACTCAAACGGCGTGCCATCGCAAGGTGTCACGCCGTTTTTGTCTCTCTTCCCCATGTGGCGTAGGCTGATTTATCACCCGGAAGTTAACTATGCACTGCGACAAACGCTGGTGTTGTGTCTTCCTGTAGCCATCGGCCTGATCCTCGGACATCTTCAGCAAGGTCTGCTGTTTTCTCTCGTGCCCGCCTGCTGCAACATTGCTGGCCTGGACACACCGCATAAGCGCTTTTTTAAACGTCTGATTATTGGCGGCTCGCTGTTTGCTGGCTGTAGCCTCGCCGTGCAGCTCTTACTCGCCCGCGATATTCCGCTGCCGTTAATCCTGACCGTGCTGGCGATGACGCTCGGCGTCACCGCCGAAATCAGTTCCCTTCATGCGCGCCTGCTTCCCGCCTCACTGATAGCGGCCATCTTCACGCTGAGCCTCGCGGGTAACATGCCGGTGTGGGAGCCGCTACTGATCTACGCCCTGGGTACGCTGTGGTATGGGCTGTTTAACTGGTTCTGGTTCTGGCTGTGGCGGGAACAGCCCCTGCGTGAATCATTGAGCCTGCTCTATGTGCAACTTGCGGATTACTGCGAGGCCAAATACACCCTGCTCACCCAGCATACCGATCCGGAAAAATCGTTACCGCCGCTGCTGACGCGCCAGCAAAAGGTGGTGGATCTGATAAGCCAGTGTTATCAGCAACTACACATGCTCGCCGCCAACAAGAATCACGAATACAAACGGCTGCTGCGTACCTTCCAGGTGGGGCTGGATCTGCAAGAACATATCTCCGTGAGCCTGCATCATCCTCAGGAGGTGCAAAAGCTGGTCGAGCGCAGCCATGCCGAAGCGGTGATCCGCTGGAATGCGCAAACCGTCTCTGCGCGTCTGCGGGTGCTGGCTGATGACATTTTATATCACCGCTATCCCACGCGTTTTAACATGGACAAACAACTCGGCGCGCTGGAGAAAATCGCCCGCCAGCATGAGGACAACCCGGTGGGCCAGTTTGCCGCCTGGCATTTCAGCCGTATCGCCCGCGTGTTGCGCACCCAACGCCCGCTTTATCCCCGCGATCTCATGGCGGATAAACAAAAACGTCTGCCGTTATTGCCGGCGCTCAGAAGCTATCTGTCTCTTAAATCGTCCGCTCTGCGCAACGCCGCACGGATTAGCGTCATGCTCAGTACCGCCAGCCTGATGGGCATGGCGCTGCATCTACCTAAACCCTACTGGATCTTAATGACCGTGCTGTTTGTCACCCAGAACGGCTATGGCGCCACGCGCGTGCGTATTCTGCACCGGGCGGGGGGAACGATGGCCGGGCTGATTATTGCGGGCGTCACGCTGCACTTTCACGTGCCGGAAGGTTATACCCTGGCGGGAATGCTGATAATTACGCTGGTGAGCTACCTGATTATCCGCAAAAACTATGGCTGGGCGATGGTGGGCTTTACGGTAACGGCGGTATACACCCTGCAACTGCTCACGCTCAATGGCGAACAATTTATTGTCGCCAGACTGATCGATACCCTGATTGGCTGTCTGATTGCCTTTGGCGGCATGGTCTGGCTGTGGCCGCAATGGCAAAGCGGACTGTTGCGCCAGAACGCCCACGACGCGCTGGAGGCCGACCAGCAGGCCATTCGTCTGATCCTGAGCGACGATCCGCAACCCTCCCCGCTGGCGTATCAGCGGATGAAGGTCAACCAGGCGCACAACGCCCTGTTTAACTCGCTCAACCAGGCAATGCAGGAACCAGGCTTTAACTCGCACTATCTGGCGGATATGAAGCTCTGGGTGACGCACAGCCAGTTTATCGTCGAGCACATTAACGCCATGACCACGCTGGCGCGCGAGCACACGATGCTGACGCCGGATCTGGCGCAGCGCTATTTGCAGTCGTGTGAAATTGCCTTACAGCGGTGTCAGCAGCGTCTGGAGTATGACGCGCCGGGCGAGTCGGGCGACTCGAATATTCTGGAAGCGCCGGAGACGTTAACCCACGGGCCAATGAGCACGCTGGAGCAGCATTTACAGCGCATTCTGGGGCATCTGAACACCATGCACACCATTTCGTCGGTGGCATGGCGTCAGCGTCCGCATCACGGGATTTGGTTAACGCGGATATTAAAGCGGACGGAGTATTAACCTTTTACGATTTTCTCGACTGCCGCGGCAAAACGGGTTAATCCATCTTCAATGTCTTTGTCTTCTACCACCAGCGACGGCGCAAAACGCATCACATCCGGTCCCGCGTTCAGCACCATCACCCCTTCGCGGGCGGCGGCATGCAGGAAATCGCGCGCGCGACCTTTGTACTGCGGTTTCAGCTCGGCACCGATCAGCAGCCCCATCCCGCGGATCTCGCTGAACACGTCAAACCGATCGTCAATCTGCTGCAGGTGTTTCACAAACAGCTCGCGCTTGGCGATGACGCCGTTCAGAACCTCAGGTGTATTGATAATATCAAATGCCGCGCCCGCCACGGCACTCGCCAGCGGGTTCCCGCCATAGGTGGAACCGTGAGAACCAACGTGGAACGCGGAGGCAATCTCCTGAGTCGTCAGTACCGCACTCACCGGGAAACCACCGCCGAGCGCTTTGGCGCTGGTGAGAATATCCGGCGTCACGCCGTAGTGCATATAGGCAAACAGATCGCCGGTACGTCCCATCCCGCACTGCACTTCATCAAACACCAGCAGCGCCTGATGCTCATCGCACAGCGCACGCAGACCTTTCAGGAATTCTGGCGTCGCCGCCGTCACGCCGCCTTCACCCTGGATCGGCTCGACAACAACCGCGCAGGTGTGGTCGTCCATCACCGCTTTCACCGCATGCAGATCGTTAAACGGCACATGGACGATGTCGGCCGGTTTCGGGCCAAATCCGTCGGAATACTTCGGCTGGCCGCCGACGGAGACGGTAAAGAAGGAGCGTCCGTGGAAGGCATTGTGGAAGGCAATGATTTTGGTTTTGTACGGGCTGTGGCGCGTGGTTGCGTAGTAGCGCGCCAGCTTGAAGGCGGTTTCGTTTGCTTCGGTGCCCGAGTTCATGAACAGCACGCGCTCGGCAAACGTCGCATCAATAATCTTGCGGCCGAGGCGTAACGCCGGCTCGTTGGTAAAAACGTTGCTGGTGTGCCAGAGCGTTTCGCCCTGGGTTTTCAGCGCCTCAACCAGGGCAGGATGGCAATGGCCCAGCGCCGTCACTGCAATACCGCCCGCGAAATCAACATACTCTTTGCCCTGCTGATCCCAGACGCGGCTGCCTTTTCCTTTTACCGGGATAAACTCAGCCGGTGCATAAATCGGCAGAATCACTTCATCAAATGTTGCGCGGGTAATTGCAGGTTGTTCAGTTGCCATGTCATGCCCATCCATTTTATGTCACATTGATTGTGAAAATATAATCACAAAATATGCATAAAAAATCACGACAAGGCAATCAATATTCAGCGTTTAAGGAAATTTGCCAGCAGCGCGTGGCCCTGTTCGCTGAGGATGCTTTCCGGGTGGAACTGTACGCCTTCGAGATCCCATTCGCGGTGACGAATCCCCATGATCTCCTGCGTATCGCTCCAGGCGGTCACCTCAAAGCAGTCAGGCAGCGTCGACGGGTCAATCACCAGTGAATGGTAGCGCGTCACGGTTAACGGATTATTGAGCCCGCTGAATACCCCAACGCCAGTGTGGGTGACCGGAGAGGTTTTACCGTGCATCACTTTCGCGGCGCGCACGATAGTGGCACCAAACACCTGCGCAATGGCCTGATGGCCAAGACAGACGCCGAGGATCGGCAGCTTGCCGGCATAGTGCTGGATAACCTCCAGCGAAATACCCGACTCCGACGGGGTGCAGGGGCCGGGTGAAATCACGATTTTCTGCGGAGCCAGTGTTTCAATATCCGCCAGGCTAATGTCGTCGTTGCGGCGGACAACCACCTCTGCACCCAGCTCACAAAAATACTGGTAAAGGTTCCAGGTGAAGGAATCGTAGTTATCAATCAGCAGAATCATGGCGGCTCCCGAAAAAAATGCCGCCCTATTCTACTCAGATTCCCGCGCTTCGCTCACTACTTTGGCAAAGATAGCGTTTAGCGCGGTTAAATCTCCCGTTGCGCCACTTCGGTTAGCCACCACCCACTGGTCGGGATCGATATCGCGCCAGTCCAGCGAGTAGCCCGCGTGGAGCGCCAGCTGCTCGAAGAAAACGCGTTGGGCAATACCGTTGCCGCGCATAAACGGATGCAGCATGTTGATTTCGCAGTAATAGTGGCTAACTCTGTCAACAAACGCCGCTTTCTCAAGACCCACGAGATACTTTTCGCTTTCCAGCGCCGCCATCAGCTCGTTACCCATCTTCTCGATGTATTCGAAATGGCAGAAAGGAATGTCGCCCTTAAAAATATCGTCGGTACGTAACTCGCCTGCCCGCTTCATCTCTCTGCGGTACAAATGGCGGTGAATAAGGCACAGATGGGGCAAACCGGGGGCAGAAGGCCCCAGTTCCAGCGTCTCAATGTGGGGCTCTGAAGGACCATTACCTTTTTCAAGGAGGCAACTGGCCTGAAAATTGACGTTACGCTGCTGCTCCCAGAGACGGGATTTTCGCTTATCGGTGAGTTTTTTCACTTAACGCCTCCCTGAATAGTCCGTTTGCCACAAGTATAAGCAGCAAAACGCGCTTTCGCAGGGAGGGGCAAAACACGGGCGGGGGACGCCCGTGTCAAAAAACGTTATGGCAGAACTTTTGCGGAGAGGATAACGACAGGCTTTGACGGCACATTCTGGTATGGGCCGACATCATGGGTAGGCACCTGAGAGATCTTGTCCGCCACATCCATCCCTTTCACAATTTTACCGAAGACGGCATAACCGAAGTCACGCTGGCCGTGGTCGAGGAAGGCGTTATCCGCCACGTTGAGGAAGAACTGGCTTGTCGCGCTGTCTTTATCTGCTGTACGCGCCATGGAAATGGTACCGCGCTTGTTCAGCAGACCGTTGTCCGCTTCGTTTTTAATAGGCGGGTTCGGCTGCTTCTGCTGCATTTGCTCATTGAAGCCGCCACCCTGAACCATAAAGCCCGGGATCACGCGGTGGAAAGTGGTGTTGTTATAGAAACCACTGTTCACGTAGTCGAGGAAGTTTTTCACGGAAACAGGGGCTTTCTGGCTATTCAGCTCCAGCTCAATGTTCCCGGCGGAGGTGGTCAGCAGGACGTGAGGATCTCCTTTTGCTGCCAGCGCAGCAGGGGAAACGGCAGAAAGAGCAAACACAGCTGCGACAGCCGCCAGTGTTGATTTGAGCATGAGAATTCCTTAACAAAGCGCAGTATAAAAAGCGAATGGCATGATTCTAAAGAGCAGTATGAACGGAGACCAGCCTTTTACCTAATTTTACGAATTTGAAACAGTTGTAACCACGCAAACGGTTGGCTTTAGCGCCATATTTTGTGATCGCTATCACACAAAATAATGCAATGAAGTTCTAATTTCTCTTAAAAGATATGAATGGATCACTTTAATGTCTAAAATCTGCCCGCTCTCAGCGCCCTCTGGGCGCTTTTCTTTTTTGAACAGGCCAGACATGACTAACAGCAATCGCATCAAGCTCACATGGATCAGCTTCTTCTCCTACGCCCTGACCGGCGCGTTGGTGATCGTCACCGGGATGGTGATGGGGAATATCGCAGACTACTTCCAGCTGCCCGTATCCAGCATGAGTAACACTTTCACCTTCCTCAACGCGGGGATCCTGATTTCTATCTTCCTGAATGCCTGGCTGATGGAAATTGTTCCGCTGAAAACGCAGCTGCGTTTTGGCTTTGTGCTGATGGTCGCCGCCGTGGCGGGTCTGATGTTGAGCCACAGCATCGCCCTGTTCTCCGCCGCCATGTTTGTGCTCGGTCTGGTCAGCGGGATCACCATGTCGATCGGTACGTTCCTCATTACCCACATGTATGAAGGCCGTCAGCGCGGCGCGCGTCTGCTGTTTACTGACTCCTTCTTCAGCATGGCCGGGATGATTTTCCCGATGGTTGCCGCCGTTCTGCTGGCACGCAGCATTGAGTGGTACTGGGTCTATGCCTGCATCGGGCTGGTCTACGTGGCGATCTTTATTCTGACCTTCGGCTGTGAATTCCCGGTGCTGGGTAAAAAAGCGCAGACCACGGCAGAACCTGTCGCGAAAGAGAAATGGGGTATCGGCGTGCTGTTCCTCTCTATTGCCGCCCTGTGCTACATCCTGGGTCAGCTGGGCTTTATCTCCTGGGTACCGGAATACGCTAAAGGTCTGGGCATGAGCCTGAACGATGCGGGCAAACTGGTGAGCGATTTCTGGATGTCTTACATGTTCGGCATGTGGGCGTTTAGCTTCATCCTGCGCTTCTTCGACCTGCAGCGCATTCTGACCGTGCTGGCAGGCATGGCAACCGTGCTGATGTACCTGTTCATTAACGGGTCGCCGGAACATATGCCGTGGTTCATCCTGACCCTGGGCTTCTTCTCCAGCGCGATTTACACATCAATCATCACGCTGGGCTCGCTGCAGACGAAAGTGGCCTCGCCAAAACTGGTGAACTTCGTGCTGACCTGCGGCACCATCGGCACCATGCTGACCTTCGTCGTCACGGGCCCGATTGTAGCGCACAGCGGTCCTCTGGCAGCGCTGCACACCGCGAACGGTCTGTATGCCGTGGTGTTTATCATGTGCCTCGTCCTGGGCTTCGTGACCCGCCACCGCCAGCATAACGTGGCGGCAGCTTCTCACTAATCGCCTTGCCCCTTTGCTTAATCAGAGGGGCTGTTTCTGGCAAAGCTCACCTCTTCCCCACCGCTGTCCATCTGGATCCACGTCTGCGCCAGCTGCGTGGTGGCAATAATCCGCCCCTGACGAATCGACCAGCGCACCGGCACCTGGCAGCGCACCGCTTCAAATCCGCTCTCTGCCGGCAGGATTATCAGGTTTGCCGGGTTCCCCGTTGCGATACCGTAATCACTCAGACCAAAGGTTCTGGCACTGTTGTGTGTAATCAAGTTCAGCCCGCTGTCGATTTGCGGATAGCCCATCATCTGGCAAACATGCAGTCCCATATGCAGCACCTGCAGCATGTTGCCGGTGCCGAGCGGGTACCACGGGTCAAACACATCATCATGGCCGAAGCAGACGTTGATGCCCGCTTCCTGCAGCTCCTTCACCCTGGTGATGCCGCGACGCTTCGGATAGTCGTCAAAGCGTCCCTGCAGATGAATGTTCACCAGCGGATTCGCCACAAAGTTAATGCCCGACATCTTCAGCAGTCGGAACAGCCGCGAGGTGTATGCACCGTTGTAAGAGTGCATAGCGGTGGTATGGCTGGCCGTTACCTGCGCACCAATACCGGCCTCATACGCCAGCGTGGCGACCGTCTCCACAAAGCGGGACTGCTCGTCGTCGATTTCATCACAGTGGATATCCAGCGGGCGGTCATATTTCTTCGCCAGCTCGAAGGCGATATGCAGAGACTGCACGCCATATTCCCGGGTGAATTCGAAGTGCGGGATCGCCCCCACCACGTCAGCCCCCAGTTTTAACGCCTCTTCCAGCAGCGCCGCGCCGTTCGGGTACGAAAGAATACCTTCCTGCGGGAACGCGACAATTTGCAGCGTCACCCACGGGGCAACCTCCTGTTTCACCTCCAGCATCGCCTTAAGAGCAGTAAGCGTCGGGTCGGAGACATCTACATGGGTGCGGACAAACTGAATGCCGTTGGCAATTTGCCACTTCAGCGTTTTCCAGGCACGCGCTTTGACATCGTCATGACTGAGCAACGCCTTACGCTCCGCCCAGCGCTCAATCCCTTCAAACAGCGTGCCGGACTGGTTCCAGTTCGGCTCACCTGCCGTCTGGGTGGTATCAAGATGAATATGCGGCTCAATAAACGGCGGGATCGCCAGCCCTCCACGGGCATTTAAGACTTCATAACTTTCGGCGTGGGTATCGTCCATTGGGGTAATGTCACCAAATCGCCCGTTCTCAATGGCGAGTTGCCACAGCCCTTCCCGACCCGGTAAACGAACATTCTGAACAAGCCATAACGGTGTTGTAGACATACCTTTCCCCTAAAAAACGCAGCTGATATTCAGGCGTACCGATTTTTCAACGATCGTCCCTGAGTTGTACACAAATTCAACGACAACGAAAAGCCTTCGATTTCCGCCACTTATAAAAACCCTGACAAATCAGTCGCATACCACCTAAGGAGTAGGCGAAGACGTATTTGATTTGCATCAATAATCGCCATAGCTGAATCGTTAAGGTAGGCAGTAATAGAAAAGAAATCGAGGCAATAATGAGCAAAGTCAGACTCGCTATCATCGGTAACGGCATGGTCGGCCACCGCTTTATTGAGGATCTTCTCGATAAAGCTGACGCTGCCCAGTTCGACATTACCGTGTTCTGTGAAGAACCCCGCAAGGCGTACGACCGTGTGCACCTGTCTTCCTACTTCTCACATCATACCGCTGAAGAGCTCTCTCTGGTGCGTGAGGGTTTCTACGAGAAGCATGGCGTAAAAGTACTGGTGGGAGAACGCGCTATCACCATCAACCGCCAGGAAAAAGTGATCCACTCCAGCGCCGGACGCACGGTTTTTTACGACAAGCTGATCATGGCGACGGGCTCCTATCCGTGGATCCCGCCAATCAAAGGCTCGGAAACCCAGGATTGCTTCGTCTACCGTACCATTGAAGACCTCAAAGCCATTGAAAACTGTGCACGTCGTAGCAAACGCGGTGCAGTAGTTGGTGGCGGCCTGCTGGGTCTGGAAGCCGCAGGCGCACTGAAAAACCTCGGCGTTGAAACTCACGTCATCGAATTTGCCCCGATGCTGATGGCCGAGCAGCTGGACCACATGGGTGGTGACCAGTTACGTCGTAAAATCGAAAGCATGGGCGTGAAGGTTCACACCAGCAAAAACACCAAAGAGATCGTCCAGGAAGGCACTGAAGCGCGCAAAACCATGCGTTTTGCCGACGGCAGCGAGCTTGAAGTGGACTTTATCGTCTTCTCCACCGGGATACGTCCGCGCGACAAGCTGGCTAACCAGTGTGGACTGGCCGTTGCTCAGCGCGGCGGTATCATGATTAACGATACCTGCCAGACCTCTGACCCGGACATCTACGCAATTGGCGAGTGCGCCAGCTGGAACAACCGCGTGTACGGGCTGGTCGCCCCCGGCTACAAAATGGCGCAGGTTGCCGTTGACCATATCCTTGGAACGGAGAACGCCTTCGAAGGCGCAGACATGAGCGCCAAGCTGAAGCTGCTGGGCGTAGACGTTGGCGGTATTGGCGATGCGCACGGTCGTACCCCGAACTCGCGCAGCTACGTCTACCTCGACGAAAGCAAAGAGGTCTACAAACGACTCATCGTCAGCCAGGATAATAAAACTCTACTCGGCGCGGTGCTGGTAGGCGACACCAGCGATTATGGCAACCTGCTGCAACTGGTGCTGAATGCCATCGAGCTGCCGGAAAACCCGGACGCCCTGATTCTGCCTGCTCATGCCTCCAGCGGCAAGCCGTCTATCGGTGTCGATAAACTGCCGGACAGCGCGCAGATTTGCTCCTGCTTCGACGTCACCAAAGGCATGTTGATTTCCGCTATCAACAAAGGTTGCCACACCGTGGCGGCACTGAAAGCGGAAACCAAAGCCGGTACCGGCTGCGGCGGTTGTATTCCACTGGTCACCCAGGTGCTGAACGCCGAACTGGCGAAACAGGGCATCGAAGTGAACAACAACCTGTGCGAACACTTCTCTTACTCTCGCCAGGAGCTTTACCATCTGATCCGCGTGGAGGGCATCAAATCCTTCGACGAACTGCTCGCAAAACACGGCCAGGGTTATGGCTGCGAAGTGTGTAAACCGACCGTCGGTTCTCTGCTGGCCTCCTGCTGGAATGAGTACGTTCTCAAACCAGAACATACGCCGCTTCAGGACACCAACGACAACTTCCTGGCAAACATCCAGAAAGACGGGACCTATTCCGTTATCCCACGCTCTGCCGGTGGTGAAATCACCCCGGAAGGGCTGGTCGCCGTAGGTCGCATCGCACGTGAATTTAACCTGTACACCAAAATCACCGGTTCCCAGCGTATCGGCCTGTTTGGTGCGCAGAAAGACGATCTGCCGGAAATCTGGCGTCAGCTGATTGAAGCGGGCTTCGAAACCGGTCATGCGTATGCCAAAGCGCTGCGTATGGCCAAAACCTGCGTGGGTAGCACCTGGTGCCGCTACGGCGTGGGCGACAGCGTGGGCTTCGGCGTGGAGTTGGAAAATCGCTACAAAGGCATCCGCACGCCGCACAAAATGAAGTTCGGCGTCTCCGGCTGTACTCGTGAATGCGCAGAAGCACAGGGTAAAGACGTGGGTATTATCGCTACCGAGAAAGGCTGGAACCTGTACGTATGCGGCAACGGCGGGATGAAACCCCGTCACGCAGACCTGCTGGCAGCGGATCTCGACCACGATACGCTGATTCAGTATCTCGACCGCTTCATGATGTTCTACATCCGTACCGCCGACAAGCTGACCCGTACCGCTTCCTGGCTGGACAACCTGGAAGGCGGCATCGACTACCTGAAGTCAGTCATCATCGACGACAAACTGGGCCTAAACGAACAGCTTGAAGCCGAGATGGCTCGCCTGCGCGACGCGGTGATTTGCGAATGGACTGAAACCGTGAACACCCCGGCGGCACAGACGCGCTTCAAACACTTTATCAACAGCACCCAGCGCGACCCGAACGTGCAGGTTGTGGCAGAGCGCGAACAACATCGTCCGGCGACGCCTTATGAACGTATTCCGGTGACTCTGGTGGAGGAAAACGCATGAGCCAGTGGGTAAACATCTGCAATATTAACGACATCCTGCCTGCCACCGGCGTTTGCGCGCTGCTGGGTAAAGAGCAGGTCGCGATTTTCCGTCCTCGCCATGATGAACAGGTTTTTGCCATCAGCAATATCGATCCGTTCTTCGAGGCCAGCGTGCTGTCCCGCGGGTTGATTGCGGAGCATCAGGGCGAGCTGTGGGTCGCAAGCCCGTTGAAAAAGCAGCGTTTCCGCTTAAGCGATGGCTATTGCATGGAAGATGAGAGCCGCTCTGTGAAGCACTACGACGCCCGCGTGAAGGACGGCATGGTGCAGCTGAAAGGCTAACCTCCGCCCTTTTAGGGATAACGGCAGGAAATTCGTATGTTCCTTACGATCCCTGCTGTTATCCTGACGTCAATTCTTACCCCTTCCATAAATGCTACGAGGTAACGTCGTGGATCACCTGCCGATTTTTTGTCAATTACGCAACCGCGACTGCCTGCTCGTGGGCGGCGGCGATGTGGCCGAACGCAAAGCGCGCCTGCTGTTAGAAGCGGGTGCCCGTTTGACCGTCAACGCCCTCGACTTTGCCCCACAGTTTGAGGTCTGGGCCCAGGCAGGAATGCTCACGCTGCAGCAGGGTGAGTTTAATGAATCCCTGCTGGATACCTGCTGGCTGACGATTGCCGCAACGGACGACGATGAAGTGAACCAACGCGTGAGCGATGCCTGTGAGGTACGCCGTATCTTCTGCAACGTGGTGGATGCGCCGAAAGAAGCCAGCTTCATCATGCCGTCGATTATCGACCGTTCCCCGCTGATGATTGCGGTGTCGTCCGGTGGCCGCTCCCCGGTACTTGCTCGCCTGCTGCGGGAAAAACTGGAGGCTGTGCTGCCACAGCATCTTGGTCAGATTGCGCATTATGCCGGGCAGCTGCGTTCACGCGTGAAGCAAACCTTCGCAACCGTAGCTGAGCGACGTCGGTTCTGGGAAAAATTCTTTGTCAACGACAGGCTGGCGCAGTCGCTGGCGAATCAGGACACGAAAGCCGTTGAAGAGACGACCGAACAGTTGCTGGCCGAACCGCTTGATCACCGCGGTGAAGTGGTGCTGGTGGGTGCAGGGCCGGGAGATGCAGGCTTGCTGACGCTGAAAGGCCTCCAGCAGCTCCAGCAGGCCGATACTGTGGTTTACGATCGCCTGGTCTCCGATGACATCATGAACCTGGTTCGCCGCGACGCCGACCGTGTTTTCGTAGGCAAACGCGCGGGCTACCATTGCGTGCCGCAGGAAGAGATTAACCAGATCCTGCTGCGCGAGGCGCAAAAGGGAAAACGCGTGGTGCGTCTGAAAGGTGGTGATCCGTTTATCTTTGGCCGTGGCGGCGAAGAGCTGGAAACCCTGTGTGACGCGGGTATTCCGTTCTCTGTCGTGCCCGGCATTACGGCGGCATCCGGTTGCTCAGCCTACTCAGGCATTCCGCTGACACACCGGGACTACGCTCAGAGCGTGCGTCTGGTGACGGGCCACCTGAAAACCGGCAGCGAGCTGGACTGGCATAACCTGGCCGCAGAAAAACAGACGCTGGTGTTCTATATGGGGCTGAACCAGGCCGCTACAATTCAGGCGAAACTGCTTGAGCACGGCATGGATGCAGATATGCCTGTCGCACTGGTGGAAAACGGTACCGCCATTACGCAGCGCGTGGTAAATGGCGTGCTGACGCAGCTTGGTGAACTGGCGCAACAGGTTGAAAGCCCGGCGCTGATTGTAGTGGGTCGCGTGGTGGAACTGCGCGGTAAACTCAACTGGTTCTCCAACCACTAACGCATATTATTCCTTCCCTGAGTAGTCTTTAAGCGGACTACTCCCCTCTTACTGCTGTCGATAACATACCGCCCCGAAGTGGAACTTTCCCCTTTATTCCCTTGAGTTACATCTCATTTTCGTTTTCAGACAAGGAATGCGTATGTTTAAACTGGCAAAAGCCGCCGTTCTGGTCGGCCTGTTATCGACTCTGACGGCTTGCACCGGTCGTGTAGAAAACACGAAAAATAACTGCAGCTACGATTATCTGCTGCACCCGGCGATCTCCATTTCGAAGATCATCGGTGGTTGCGGCCCGGCGGCACAGCAGTAAGCGTTTTTCAGGCGTAAAAAAACCGGGAATTTCCCGGTTTTTTATTTAGGGAAGTGCGGCCTGATGCCCTCACCCTGGCCCTCTCCCACGGGGAGAGGGAACAAACCCTAAAAACGGTAACGTGGTTACCGTTTTGCTTTTACTTAAGGCTTACCCACAAACCCAATCGCTTCATACACCGCTTTCAGGGTTTCAGATGCGCGCGCACTGGCTTTTTCCGCGCCGTCTTTCATCACCTTCTGCAGGAAAGCTTCGTCATTACGATAGCGGTTATAGCGCTCCTGCAGCTCAGTCAGCATGCCAGAAACGGCATCCGCCACTTCACCTTTCAGGTGGCCGTACATCTTGCCTTCAAAATGCTGTTCCAGCTCAGGAATGCTCTGACCAGTAACCCCGGAGAGAATATCCAGCAGGTTGGACACGCCCGCTTTGTTCTGCACGTCGTAGCGCACGACAGGCGGCTCGTCGGAATCAGTTACCGCACGCTTAAGCTTTTTCACGACCGATTTCGGATCTTCCAGCAGGCCGATAACGTTGTTGCGGTTATCGTCAGACTTGGACATCTTTTTGGTCGGTTCCAGCAGTGACATCACGCGTGCACCGGATTTCGGAATGAATGGCTCTGGTACCTTGAACACATCGCCATAAATCGCATTAAAGCGCTGGGCAATATCACGGCTCAGCTCCAGGTGCTGCTTCTGGTCTTCACCAACAGGAACCTGGTTAGTCTGATACAGCAGGATGTCTGCAGCCATCAGTACCGGATAGTCAAACAGACCGGCGTTGATGTTTTCAGAATAGCGTGCAGATTTATCCTTGAACTGAGTCATGCGGCTCAGCTCACCGAAGTAGGTGTAGCAGTTCAGCGCCCAGCCCAGCTGTGCGTGCTCTGGCACGTGAGACTGAACGAAAATGGTGCTCTTCTCAGGATCGATGCCGCAGGCCAGATACAGCGCCAGGGTGTCCAGCGTGGCTTTACGCAGTTTCTCAGGATCCTGACGCGCGGTAATCGCATGAAGATCGACGATGCAATAAATGCAATGGTAATCATCCTGCATGCTGACCCACTGACGTAACGCACCCATGTAGTTACCAATGGTCAATTCACCTGAAGGCTGTGCGCCACTAAAAACGATGGGCTTAGTCATTATTCAATTCCTGATGTTCACTGTGTGAAAGCCCGAGTGCGGGCAACAAATCTTTGAAGTGGTCGAACACGACGTCCGGCTCACTTAGCGTGATGGCCTCACCGTAGTTGTAGCCGTAGGTTAACCCGACGGAAGGACACCCAGCCGCCCGGGCAGCCAGAATATCATTGCGTGAATCACCAACAAAGAGCAGCTCCGCAGGCGTTAAGGATAATTTTCCTGCCACCAGCAGAAGCGGTTCCGGATGCGGCTTTTTGTTTTGCACGTCATCACCGCCGACAATGACAGTGAAATACTTCGCGATATCCAGCGCTTCAAGCAGAGGTGCAACAAACGGCGTTGGCTTGTTGGTTACCAGCCCCAGCGGGATGCCTTTCGCATGCAGTGTGCTCAGGGTTTCCTGGACGTCCGGGAACAGGAAACTCCCTTCCTCGACGGTCTCTTCATAGAAACGATCGAACAGTTTGCGCAGAATACGCAGTTGCTCGTCCTTCGGGATGTCGGCATGATCGACGCTCGGTTTACCCTGCGCCGAACGCTGCGACGCACGCTCCTGGCGAGCCCACGTCAACGCACGCTCCATCAGCACGTCAGCGCCGTTGCCGATCCACGTTACCACACGCTCTTCACCCGCAACGGGGAGTTCAAGCGCATACAGCGCCTGATCAACGGCGCTTGTTAAGCCCGGCGCGCTGTCGACCAGCGTGCCGTCGAGGTCGAATGCCACACCCCGAATTGTCTGCAATTTATCCATGACTTACCTTTGCCAGTTCACGGCGCATTTCATCAATGACTTTTTTGTAATCCGGTTGGTCGAAAATTGCCGAACCTGCAACGAACATATCCGCGCCCGCTGCCGCAATTTCACCAATGTTATTCACTTTCACACCGCCATCCACTTCCAGACGAATGTCGTAGCCTGATTCATCAATACGACGACGCACTTCACGCAGCTTATCCAGCGTGTGAGGAATGAACGACTGGCCGCCAAAGCCTGGGTTAACGGACATCAGCAAAATTACGTCCAGCTTATCCATCACATAATCAAGATAGCTCAGCGGCGTTGCCGGGTTAAACACCAGACCCGCCTTACAGCCGTTCTCTTTGATCAGCTGCAGCGTGCGATCCACATGTTCAGAGGCTTCCGGGTGGAAGGTGATGATGCTGGCTCCCGCTGCGGCAAAATCCGGCACGATGCGGTCAACCGGTTTCACCATCAGGTGTACGTCGATCGGGGCGGTAATGCCATAGTTACGCAGCGCCTTAAGCACCATCGGACCGATGGTCAGGTTAGGAACGTAGTGGTTATCCATCACGTCGAAATGGACGACATCCGCGCCTGCCACCAGTGCGTTGGCAGTGTCTTCACCCAGGCGGGCAAAATCGGCCGACAGAATTGAGGGAGCAATCAAAAACTGTTTCATCCGCTTCTCCTTGAAATGTGTTTACCGGCGGGCAAAACGGCTCAGGGGCGATAAAGAGCCAGGAGTTCGTCCACCTTTTTACGTGTGCCGCCGTTGCTGCTGATGCTACGCCGCACCTTAACCTGAAAATGCTTCGCGGCTTTGTACCATTCGCGCGTATCAGGGGTATCGTGATTCGAAATTAACACCGGAATTCTTTTGCTGACCAGCTTTTCCGCCATCTCAGCCAGGCGCGCCTGCTCGGCAGGGCTGAAGCTGTTGGTGTGATAGGCAGTGAAATTCGCCGTCGCAGACAGCGGCGCGTAAGGGGGGTCACAGTAAACCACCGAGTTTACGCCTGCCAGTTCCATACACTCTTCATAGGAGAGGCAGTGAAACTCAGCATTCTGTGCTTTTTCAGCAAAGTGATACAGCTCGTCCTGTGGGAAATACGGCCGCTTATAGCGTCCAAAAGGCACGTTAAATTCACCACGAAGATTATACCGACACAGGCCGTTGTAGCCATGTCGGTTAAGATAGAGGAACAACAACGCCCGGCGGAACGAATCCTCACTCTGATTGAACTCCGCGCGGAACTGGTAGTAAATGTCCGGGTTATTGTTCTCAGGCGTAAACAGTTTACGCGCCTCTGCGACATACTCATCGGTACGCAGTTTGACGATGTTATAGAGGCTGATAAGGTCGCTGTTGATATCCGCCAGGATATAACGAGAAAAATCGGTGTTCAGGAACACCGATCCCGCGCCCACGAAGGGCTCGATAAGACACTCACCTTTCGGCAGGTGCTTTTTAATATCATCGAGCAGGGGGTATTTCCCCCCTGCCCATTTCAGAAAAGCGCGATTTTTTTTCATGCTGACTAACTGATTACACCTTCTCCGGCTGTGGAGAAAGCTCCGACAGCATCCTGCGCTTTAAACATTACTTCAGATCGGCCTGAACCTGATGAATCGGCTTCGCCCACGGGTTTTTCGCCTGAACATCAGCAGGCAACGTCGCTACGGCACGCTTCGCTTCATCTTTAGACGTATAAACGCCGCTGACCAACACATACCACGGCTGGCCGTTACGGGTCGTCTGATAAACCACGTAGTTTTTCAGATTGGATTTCTTCGCCCAACTGTTGAGGTTGTCATAGTTAGACGAACTGCTCAGCTGCAGCGTGTAGTTGCTGGAAGGTGCAGCTTTAAGCGAACCTACGTTACCTGCTGTTTTGCCTGCTGCAGCGCTGGAGGCTGTTGCAGATGCCGCAGGTGCAGCAGTCGTCGTCGGTGCTGTCGTGCTCGCCGTGGCTTTCGGTGCAGTCTGTGTAACTGGCGCTTTTGCTGGCTCGCTCACCGCAGCCGTTTCAGTATGTTTCGGCTGCGCCGGAACAGCTTTCACTTCAGGCGCTTTCACCACTGCCTGAGGTTTAGTTTCGCGTTTAGGTTCAATCACCGCCTGCTTACGTTCAGGACGTGTTGCAGTCTGCGTCTGGCGCGGCTTGGTTTCGGTCGCAGCAGTTTGCTGCTGAGCGTTACCACCGCGAACCGGGGCAACGGTTGCAGGTTCAGTTGGCAGCGTAGAGTTAACCACGGCGTTATCCATCTGCTGCTGGTTTTGCGGCTGCGTCAGTGCATTATTCAGGTCTCCCTGAACTTCTACACGCTGCTGACCTTCAGGCGTAACAGGTGCCTGGCTCTGAGCTGGGTTTGAGGAAACGGGCGGCAGAGAAACATCCTGTGGTGCTGGTGCTGTGGTGTTTCCTGCGGTCTGCTCTGCAGGGGTAGTACCCGGTGCAGGCTGCGCGCCATTTGCCTGATTAGCCGCATCGTTACCGGAGAGGTTGATGCTCTTCTCAGCGGAAGCGGTTTGCTCGGTTGAGTTCGTTGATGGTGCTTTAAGTGCAGAACCAATGCCGACAATCAGCAGCACAAGTACCAACACGCCAAGCCCCATCATAAGATACTGGCGGGAAGCCGGTTTTGGTGCAGCGGCTTTCTTACGTTTACGCGGGCGACGCTCTACAGGCTCTTCGTCCATTGAATCTTCTTCGGACTCATAATCCTCTTCTGCTCGCTCATCGTGCGCGTTGCGGCTGCGCGAGGGGCGACGATCGTCTGCATCCAGATCAACATCGTCAAAGTTGATCTGCGGCTCGTTATCACGTTCTGAAGATTGACGAGAACGACCAGTACGACGATCGCTGGGATCGGGTTTCAGCTCGTCTTCTGGTTTGAATTCATCCATTTAACACCCCACTCAAAGGCTTATGCCAACGACTTTGCATTTCACCTGAAGCTAAACGACCACCTGCAACAGTGGCCTGACCTTTCTAGTTGTTACGCCTGCTGACAATCAGCGATAGCGCCAAGAACGACATCGTGCGGCACTCCGCCGCGCACTTCACTCTTCCCTATTGCAAGCGGGAGTACAAGACGCATCTCACCTGCCAATACTTTTTTATCGCGCATCATGTGGGGTAAATACGCTTGTGCCGACATCTCTTGCGGCCCGGTCACCGGCAAGCCTGCACGCTCAAGCAGCGCGATGATGCGCGCCGTTTCATCCGGTTTAAACTGCCCCAGACGTTCAGAGGTGCGAGCAGCCATCACCATTCCGGCAGCAACCGCTTCACCGTGAAGCCAGTTACCGTAACCCATTTCGGCTTCAATCGCGTGACCAAACGTATGCCCAAGATTCAGTAAAGCACGTAAGCCCGTTTCACGCTCGTCTGCTGCGACAACTTCCGCTTTCAGCTCACAACAACGACGGATGCAATATGCCAGTTTGGCCTCATCCAGGCGCAGCAACGCATCCATATTCTCTTCAAGCCAGTCAAAGAACTCGCCATCCAGAATAATGCCGTATTTGATCACTTCCGCAAGACCCGAAGCCAGCTCGCGCTTCGGCAGCGTTTTCAGACAGTCGAGATCCACCACCACCGATGCGGGCTGGTAGAATGCGCCAATCATGTTTTTGCCAAGCGGATGGTTGACCGCAGTTTTGCCGCCAACAGAAGAGTCGACCTGAGACAGCAACGTAGTCGGAATCTGAATAAAACGGACACCACGTTGATAGCTTGCAGCCGCAAAGCCGGTGAGATCGCCCACAACACCGCCGCCCAGGGCAAGCAATGTTGTATCGCGACCATGCGGTTTTTGCAGCAATGCGGTAAAGACGGTATCCAGTACCGTCAGACTTTTATACTGCTCGCCATCGGGCAGAATGACACTGTCGACTTTTACGCCCGCCTGCTCTAGCAGGTGGCGTACACGGTCAAGATAAAGCGGAGCCAGCGTCTCGTTGGTGACCAGCATCGCCTGATCACCCGCTTTCAGTGGTAAAAAGGAAGCTGGGTCGTTAAACAAACCAGCCGCGATGGTGATAGGGTAACTACGTTCCCCGAGAGTAACTGTAATCCTCTCCATGACGCGACATCCACCTTTAATGCTTTTACCCGCAGGCGAGTGTATATAAAGCCAGAATCAGTTGCTTTCCAGCATATGAATAATCTGGTTTGCAACCACTTTAGCGCTCTGATCGTCAGTACGAATGGTCACATCAGCAATCTCTTCGTACAGCGGATTGCGTTCATCGGCCAACGCTTCCAGAACTTCGCGTGGTGGCGTTTCAACCTGCAGCAGCGGGCGCTTTTTATCACGCTGCGTACGTGCCAGCTGTTTCTCGATGGTCGTTTCAAGATAGACCACTACGCCACGGGCGGAGAGACGGTTGCGGGTTTCGCGAGATTTTACAGAGCCGCCGCCTGTTGCCAGCACAATGCCCTGTTTTTCCGTGAGTTCGTTGATCACTTTTTCTTCTCGGTCACGGAAACCTTCTTCGCCTTCTACGTCGAAAACCCAGCCCACATCAGCTCCGGTTCGTTTCTCAATCTCTTGATCAGAATCGTAAAATTCCATATTGAGTTGTTGAGCTAACTGACGCCCAATAGTGCTTTTGCCGGCACCCATAGGCCCAACCAGAAAGATATTGCGTTTCTCTGCCATTTTATCGGTACTACTAAGACTATTCGTTAATGGTAATCCCCGCTTCGCAGACACCCAGCGTAGCAGGACATGAACTGAAACCTCATATGCAATAGAGCGAGAGTCAGACTAAAAATTATCTCAATACTCCGGCTTGTTTGGCAACTGATTAAATCACCGCGCCGGGCGCATAAGGTAATAAGACGTAAGTCCAACTCAAATCGGTACTCCTTGTATGCTAATTCATGCCCCACGTCAAACATCTGCAACAAACTGAATGCAAAATCATTGCGGGGATCGTTACCCGTCAGTGAATACCGACCAGACGTGGTGTAATAAACACCACTAACTCACGCCGTTCGTTGTCTTTTCCATCATGACGAAAAAGCTGCCCAATCCAGGGGATGCGACCCAATCCCGGCACGCTATCGCTGCCGGTTTTGTTCTTCTGCGAAAAAATTCCACCCAGCGCCAGTGTTTCTCCGCTTTTTACCTCCACCTGCGTTTCGATCTCCTGTTTGTCGATCGCCAGCGTTTCACCGTCAGCCTGCTGCAGCACCTGCCCCGGCATATTTTCACTGATGTGTAATTTCAGACGCACGCGTCCCCCCGGCAATACCACGGGCGTCACCTCCATCCCTAATACCGCCTCTTTAAACTCAACGGAGGTCGCCCCGCTTTCACCGCTTGAAACCTGATACGGGATCTCACTCCCCTGTTTGATGCTGGCCGGTTGCATGTGCGAGGCCAGCAGTCGCGGGCTGGCGATGATATCAACCTGCTGTTTTTGCTCCAGTGCTGACAACTCCAGATCCAGCAGCCGACCATTAATTCGCCCGATATTAAAACCCACGTGGCTGGTGGCGCTGGCTACGGAAAGATCGCTGCCAAGAGTGGTGAACTGACCAACTTTGCCCGCGTCGGTGGCGTCGGCGAGATTCCACTTCACCCCTAGCTCACGCAGGCTTTTTTCATTGATGGTCACAATATGCGCCGCAAGCTCTACCTGCTCGACGGGAATATCCATCTGAGCGGCCCAGCGCTGCAGCGTATCCACCACCGTCTTATTATCCCGAACCAACAGGCGGTTAGTGCGCTTGTCGAGTGATAAACTTCCCTTTGGGCTCAGGAGTTTTTCGGCTGCTTTTTGTAGCTCCCCGGCATCGGAGTAAGAAAATGAGAGACTTTGTGAGACCAGCGGGGCATCCAGCTGCCGACGCGTCCGCTCCTGCTCTGAACGCTCCCGCTGTTCGCGCTGCCAGGCCGCAGTATGGACATAAAAAATGCCACCCTCCTCCCGTATAACAAGTCCGGCGCTGGTGACCACCGTCTGTAGCGCTTGTCGCCAGGGGATGCGCGTCAGGTTAAGTGAAAGCGAGCCGCTAACATCCGGTGATACCACCAGATTACGGTTCTCCTGCGCGACCAGTGCCTGTAGCACCTGAACCACAGGAACATCATCCACCACCAGCGTGACGGGTTTTGGTACGGTGGCCCACAGCGGTTGGCAGAACGCCAGCAGCAACAGCATTATCCTTAAGTTCATTTTTAATCGTTCCTTCTCGTTGCCACGTCCATTGTCCAGGTTCACATGTGTCACCCACATCAACAACCAGTGCTGACTCATTGATGGCTTTTACCTGCCAGCCCACCGGGAAGCGCTGATGCGTTTTCAGGCGATACCAGCGCTTTTGCCCATCCTGTAAGATGCCAACCGTTTCATGACCCGCCACCATACCGCGGTAGTGCCACTGCAACAGTTGACCACGACTGCAAGGATCGTCCGGCGGGCGAAACGGATCGCGCATACCGGTCAATGTCAGCACCGAACAAACCAGCAAGCAACGCACACTATTTCGCATGATCTGACTCCAGCTCCAGCCGCAGGCGTAACAACGCATCCTGTGGCGCAATAGCGAAAGCCGCGACCTGCACATCCCGCTGTGCCAGCAGGGAAAAAATGGTCGGGATCGCCGGCCATTCAGCATCCAGCGTCAGTTCTCCTCCCCTTTGCGACGGCTTCCAGTGAACCAATTTCATACCGTCCCCCTGAAAATCGAGCGGTGAAAAGGGCTGCATCTCCTGCACTTTCGGAGAGGCTGGGCTAAAAGGTATCTTACTGGCTGCGGGCCATAGCGATGCATTAGCCCGCGCATCCTGCATCAATTGCCGCTGGAGCTCAGCACACAGCCTGTCTACTGGGTGGAGCAACATGCTCCATGCGGCCAGCCCGGCAAAGAGAATACTCAGACACCAGCAAAGCACCCGATGCCATGGACGGTTTTCACACCAGCGTTCCAACAGGGTGTCCACACGTTACCTCTCACTTTTCAGATTAAATGTGAACATCCAGTGTCCCTGGCTATCCTGGCGGATCTCCCCTGCGGGTCCTGTCGTGAACCCGTCGAGTTGTCCAGGTACGTCACGCAGCGCAGAAAGAGCTGGCAGGGTAGTGGCATACCCGATAAGCATCAGAGCAGGAGGCTGGTAACGCAGTTCAGTCAGCCAGACCTGCGGCGGCATGACGCTGGCAAGTGATTCCAGCACCGGTTGCCATGCGTGTCGTTGACGTTTCAGTGCAGGCATCGGCACCTCTGTGGTCAGCGTCTGGCGAGACATAAGCGTGTGACGCACGGACTGCATTCCCGCCAGTTCAGCTCGCAGAGCGTGCAGCCTCACCAGGTGGTTTATCCTCAGGCAGAAAATGACCATCAGCATCACCAGCCATGCGCCGACGAACATCGCGCCCCAGAAACGCAGACAACGCGCCCGCCGTTGCTGTCGCCACGGTATAAAGTTCGTCATGTTCACTCAGGGACCTCGCTCATGGCCAACGCCAGCGCGACGGTGTAATCAGCACCGCATTCCGGTAGCGGGGCATGGCAGCGCTCCAGGGTTTCCCATGGGTCACGTCGGCTATCAAACAGCGCGATATCGCCCGGACTCAGAGCCAGCAGCGCCGCCAGTTCCGTCACGTTTGCAGCTTCTGTGGTAAAGCGGCGTCCCCACTGATGACGCATAGCCCAAAGCCACTGATGTTCATCTCGCCAGGCGACGCAATACGCCGGGGCAACTGCGGGAAGAAGGTTCGCCAGTGCGCTGGCATCCGGGGTAATCGTAACCAGCCGCAAACGTAGCGTTTTCGCCAGCGCCAGGAGAGTTTCAACCTCTTTGTTTTGTGCGGCGGTAACATGAAATGTGTTGCTGAACGTGTCCTGCACGTAATCGAAACAGAGCGTTTCTGCTGGTATCTCCAGTTCGCGCGAGAGTGCCGCGCCCAGCCATGAAAGTTGCTCGCTGTCGCGCAGCGCAATGCCCGGGCGGGGAAGTGAGCGTTGCAGGGTGCGTGCTGCCGGGAAAGAGAGGAACACACGGTGGTGGTGCGGCAACGTCTTCCGCCAGTCGCGCAACGCGTCAACCAGCTGTTCTGGCTGGCATATTTTACCTTCCCGAATGACGCCTTCGGTCAGAGGGATTACCCACCAGCGACGCAAGCACCAGCCAGTTCTCTCCCGGGCCAATGCGACGATGAGCACCCTATCCTGTTGAATATGAACGCCCGTTTGCCATGTTTTGAAAGCCATGCTTCACGATCTCCTTATCGCCCGTCACCGTGACGGCTATATCAATGAATCAGGCTTGCCTTTATACTACCGCGCGATTGTTTAGAAACTGCCCAAGTGAAACCAAATGGGAAATCTCCGGTGAAGTTCGTAAAGTATTTATTCATCCTTGCAGTCTGTTGCATTCTGCTGGGAGCAGGCTCGATTTACGGTTTGTACAAATATATTGAGCCACAGCTACCTGATGTCGCCACGCTTCGCGATGTACGACTCCAGATCCCGATGCAAGTCTATAGCGCCGATGGCGAGTTGATGGCGCAGTATGGCGAGAAGCGCCGTATTCCGCTGACCTTAAACCAAATTCCACCTGTTATGGTGAAAGCCTTTATCGCCACTGAGGACAGCCGTTTTTACGAGCACCATGGTGTCGATCCGGTGGGAATTTTCCGTGCCGCAAGCATTGCGTTGTTCTCCGGTCATGCCTCTCAGGGGGCGAGTACCATTACGCAACAGCTGGCACGTAACTTCTTCCTCAGTCCGGAAAAGACGCTGATCCGTAAGATCAAAGAGGTCTTCCTTGCGATCCGTATCGAGCAGCTGTTGAGCAAAGACGAGATCCTTGAGCTGTACCTCAATAAAATCTATTTGGGCTACCGCGCCTATGGTGTAGGGGCTGCCGCACAGGTGTACTTCGGTAAACCAGTTGAGCAACTCACCTTAAGCGAAATGGCAACCATCGCGGGTCTGCCGAAAGCGCCTTCTACGTTTAACCCGCTCTACTCGCTCGATCGCGCCACCGCGCGTCGTAACGTCGTTCTGTCCCGTATGTTGAGTGAAGGCTATATCAGCCAGAGCGAGTACGACCAGGCGCGTAATGATGTCATTGATGCCAACTATCACGCCCCTGAGATCGCCTTCTCTGCCCCCTATCTGACCGAAATGGTTCGCCAGGAAATGGTGAATCGTTATGGTGATAAGGCCTACGAAGATGGTTATCGCGTTTACACTACTGTTACCCGCAAGGTTCAGCAGGCAGCACAGGAAGCGGTGCGTAATAACGTGATGGATTACGATATGCGTCACGGCTATCGCGGCCCGTCAAACGTGCTCTGGAAAGTGGGCGAAAGCGCGTGGGACAGCAAAAAAATCACCGGTACGCTGAAAGCGCTGCCAACCTATGGTCCGCTCCTTCCTGCCGTGGTCACTCAAGCCGATCCTCAGGAAGCCGTTGCGACGCTCGCGGACGGCACCTCAGTCTCCCTGCGTATGGATGGCATCCGTTGGGCGCGTCCGTACCGTTCAGATACCCTGCAAGGTGCAACGCCGCGTAAAGTGACCGATGCGGTACAAACCGGACAGCAAATCTGGGTGCGCAAGGTAGGTGAGGCCTGGTGGCTGGCGCAAGTTCCGGACGTTAACTCGGCTCTGGTCTCCATTAATCCTCAGAACGGAGCTGTAATGGCCCTGGTCGGTGGGTTCGATTTTAACCAGAGCAAATTTAACCGTGCTACCCAGGCACTGCGTCAGGTCGGTTCCAATATCAAGCCGTTCCTCTACACTGCCGCGATGGATAAGGGCCTGACCCTTGCCAGCATCCTTAACGACGTTCCCATCTCTCGCTGGGATGCCGGTGCCGGTTCCGACTGGCAGCCGAAGAACTCTCCGGCGGAATATGCCGGCCCTATTCGTCTTCGTCAGGGTCTGGGACAATCGAAAAACGTGGTAATGGTGCGTGCCATGCGCGCCATGGGCGTCGACTATGCTGCCGAGTATCTGCAACGCTTCGGTTTCCCGGCGCAGAACATCGTTCGCACCGAATCGCTGGCGTTAGGCTCAGCCTCCTTTACGCCGCTTCAGGTTGCACGCGGATACTCGGTAATGGCCAACGGTGGCTTCCTGATTGATCCGTATTTCATCAGTAAAATCGAGAACGATCAGGGCGGCGTACTGTTTGAAGCGAAGCCGAAAATTGCCTGTCCTGACTGCGATATTCCGGTCATTTACGGCAATACGCCGAAATCTGACGTGCTTGAGAACAAGGACATGGAAGACGTTGCCGTGTCTCAGGAGCAGCAGAACGGCGTAGTACCGCAGCCACAACTGGAACAGGCGAACCAGGCGCTGGTGGCGCAGACAGGTGCACAGGAGTATGCCCCGCATGTGATCAACACGCCGCTGTCGTTCCTGATCAAAAGCGCGCTGAATACTAACATCTTCGGTGAACCAGGCTGGCAAGGTACCGGCTGGCGTGCAGGACGTGATTTGCAGCGTCATGACATCGGCGGTAAGACAGGGACAACCAACAGCTCGAAAGATGCGTGGTTCTCCGGCTACGGGCCGGGTGTGGTGACCTCAGTCTGGATCGGTTTCGACGATCATCGTCGCGACTTAGGCCGTACAACGGCATCTGGTGCGATTAAAGATCAGATTTCCGGCTATGAAGGCGGTGCGAAAAGTGCGCAACCTGCCTGGGATGCCTATATGAAATCTGTTCTGGAAGGTGTTCCAGAGCAGCCGCTGACGCCACCGCCAGGCGTGGTGACAGTCAATATCGACCGCAGTACGGGCCAGCTCGCCAACGGCGGGAATAGTCGCGAAGAGTATTTCATCGAGGGCACGCAGCCAACCACACAGGCGGTGCATGAGGTGGGTACAGAGATTATTGATAACGGCGAAACGCACGAGCTGTTCTGACAACAAAGCAAAACGGCAACCTCTGGTTGCCGTTTTGGTGTTTGCTCCCTCTCCCGTGGGAGAGGGTTGGGGTGAGGGCATCAGGCCACTACAGTCGCCCCTGCCCCTTCAACCACTCCCGTACCAGGAACAGTGCACTCACATTACGCGCTTCGTTAAAGTCCGGGTCTTCCAGCAAATCCATCAGGTGTGCTAACGGCCAGCGAACCTGCGGCAGCGGCTCCGGCTCGTCTCCTTCCAGCGATTCTGGATAGAGATCTTCGGCTACCACAATATTCATTTTGCTGGAAAAATAAGAGGGTGCCATACTCAGTTTTTTCAGGAACGACAGCTCATTCGCGCCAAACCCCACCTCTTCTTTCAGCTCGCGGTTTGCCGCTTCAAAGACGGTTTCACCCGGGTCGATAAGCCCTTTCGAGAACCCAAGCTCGTAAGACTCCGTTCCCACAGCGTATTCGCGGATCAAAATCAGATGATCGTCGACAATCGGCACAATCATCACCGCTTCGCGCGACGAGGGGCGCATACGCTCATAAACGCGACGCACACCGTTGCTGAACTCCAGGTCCACGCTTTCGACATTAAACAGGCGCGATTTTGCGACAGTTTCAACATTCAGAATGGTGGGTTTTTGTAGTGGTTTGCTCATCTTGATGGGTCTTAGCAGTGAGAACGGGCTTTATTGTGCGATATGCCGCACGGTTTCGGCAATGTCAATCGTTCTTTATTTACATTTATGCAACGTAATAAAGATCAATCCTCAATTCAAAACAAATGTCAAGAGGTTGAAATGTTTCCAGGAATTTGCTGATATCGCGCCATCACAGGCTTTGCTATCATCATCGGTCACTGGGATGCGCTTCAGAATGCTCAAGTTCGACTCCATACTTGCCGATAGCCAACCACAGACTCTCATTCAATATTAAAGGTGCTACAGACTACACCTGTAAGAAGATAAGTAAGATGGGGAAAGCATGAGCACCATTTTGATTGTTCTCGCTGCTATGCTGGCCGGCGCATTGTTTGCAGGATGGGTATACAGGCGTCGCATACAACGCCGTTACCGGTTGCCTTTTTTAAATGCGTTCGCTGGCGCAACGACGCGTAAACTCACGCAGGACGAACGCGATGCAGTTGAAAACTATCTCGAAACGCTGAACCGTTCTCAGTTAACCCCTGGGCCGACGGGAGCTACTGCTGCGCCAGTCTCACTTAAGCTTAATGCGCAAAGTGATACCGTGCTGTGCCTGACACGCTCCATCACGCGCTATGGCATCACCACCGATGATCCCAACAAATGGCGCTATTACCTTGATTCTGTCGAAGTGCATCTGCCCCCATCCTGGGAGCAATACATTACTGACGAAAACAGCGTTGAACTGATCCACACCGATTCATTACCTCTGGTCATCTCGCTTAACGGTCACACGCTAAGTGAATACCTTCAGGAAGCACCGCGCTTTGCGCTGGAGCGTGCAAGTTCAACCCAGGCTTCCATCCGTGGCGAAGAGTCAGAGCAGATCGAGCTGCTGAATATCCGCCAGGAGACGCATGAAGAATATGCCCTGAGCCGCCCGGATGGCATTCGTGAAGCCATCCTGATCGTTGCCGCTTTCCTGCTCTTTTTCTGCTGTCTGCTGACGCCGGATGTGTTTGTGCCCTGGCTGGCTGGCGGAGCGGTGTTACTGTTGGCTGCCGGGCTTTGGGGGCTTTTTGCCCCACCAGCAAAAACCTCGTTGCGTGAGATACACTGCCTGCGCGGTACGCCGAAGCGCTGGGGTCTGTTTGGTGAAAACGATCAGGAGCATCTCAACAATATCTCACTCGGCATTATCGACCTTATCTACCCGCGCCACTGGCAACCATGGATTGCGCAGGATTTAGGACAGAAAACCGATATTGATATCTACCTTGACCGCCACGTTGTGCGTCAGGGCCGATTTTTATCTCTGCATGATGAAGTGAAAAATTTCCCGCTCCAGCACTGGTTACGTAGCACGGTTATTGCCGGAGGCGCCGCGCTGGTCTTTGTCATGCTGCTGTTTTTCGTGCCGCTGGATATGCCCATCAAATTCACCCTTTCGTGGATCAAAGGGGCGCAAACCATCGAAGCGACCAGCGTCAACAAACTGGATGAAGCCGGTGTGCGCGTAGGAGACACGCTGCGCCTGAAGGGAACCGGGATGTGTAATATTCATACCCCAGGGGCGTGGAATACGCGCCAGAACTCACCGTTCATGCCGTTCGATTGCTCGCAAATCATCTGGAACGACGCGCCGCCGCTGCCGTTGCCGGAATCCGAAGTGGTGAATAAAGCTACCGCCCTCACTCAGACGGTCAACCGCCAGTTACATCCGAAGCCGGATGATGATTCGCGCGTCAGCCCTGCGCTGCGCTCAGCCATTCAGAAATCAGGCATGGTTCTGCTGGATGATTTTGGCGACATCGTTCTAAAAACGAAGGATTTATGCTCCTCGCAGGACGAGTGTGTGCGTCTCAAAAACGCCCTGGTAAACCTGGGGAACAGTAAAGACTGGGACGCGCTGGTGAAACGTGCCGAAGCGGGTCGGCTGGATGGCGTCAACGTGCTGCTGCGTCCGGTTAGCGCGGAATCGCTGGACAACCTGGTGGCCACTTCGACGGCACCGTTCATGATGCGCGAAACCACACGTGCGGCTCAGGCGCTGAACAGCCCGGCACCGGGTGGCTTTGTCATTGTCAGTGATGAAGGCAGCGACCTGGTCGATCAACCTTATCCGCAGGTTGCGCTTTATGATTACCCGGCACAAGAGCAGTGGAGCCAATTTCAGCGCCTGGCGCAGATGCTGATGCAAACGCCGTTCAGTGCCGAAGGGATCGTCACGAGTATTTATACTGATGCCAACGGTACCCGTCATATCGTTCTGCACCAGATGCCGGATAGCGCAGGTTTGTGGCGCTACATTGGTACCTCGCTGCTGATGCTAGCCATGCTGTTCTCCATCTTCTGGAACGGTTTTATGGCCCTGCGTCGCTACCAGCGTTCACGCACCCGGCTGGCTGACATCCAGCAATATTACGAAAATTGCCTCAATCCTAAGCTGCTCCCCTCCTCTGAGAGCCTGATCTGATAACGTCCTTGCGCGACAAGATGTGCTACCCTGTCGCGCACGTTTCTTCTGGCTGGAGTACCCCTTATGCATCTTGATATCGCCTGGCAGGAGGTTGATACCGTTCTGCTGGATATGGACGGCACACTGCTCGATCTCGCCTTTGATAACTATTTCTGGCAAAAGCTGGTTCCGGAAACCTATGGCGAACAGCAGGGGATCTCCCCGGCAGAAGCGCAGGCATTCATTCGTTCGCAATATAGCGCGGTGCAGCATACGCTAAACTGGTACTGTCTTGACTACTGGAGCGAACGCCTCGGTCTGGATATTTGTGCCATGACTACCGCTCAGGGTCCACGCGCCGTGCTGCGTGAAGATACTGTACCTTTTCTGGATGCGCTGAAAGCCAGCGGCAAGCGCCGTATTTTGCTGACCAATGCGCATCCTCATAATCTGGCGGTAAAGCTGGAACATACGGGTCTGGCTTCACACCTTGATTTATTACTTTCTACCCACACATTTGGTTATCCGAAAGAGGATCAGCGGTTGTGGCACGCGGTGAAGGAAGAGACAGGTTTGCAGCCTGAACGTACGCTGTTTATTGACGACAGCGAGCCCATTCTGGATTCCGCAGCCACCTTTGGCATTCGCTATTGTCTGGGGGTTACGAATCCTGACTCTGGCATGGCTGAAAAAAGCTATCTGCGCCATCCGGGGTTGAACGACTACCGCCAGATGATCCCCTCACTCACCGTGAAGGAGACGCCATGAAAGAAAAACCCTCTGATGGGGTAAGACTGGATAAATGGCTGTGGGCAGCGCGTTTTTATAAAACACGCGCCCTTGCCCGCGAGATGGTTGACGGCGGAAAAGTGCATTACAACGGCCAGCGCAGCAAACCGAGCAAGCTGGTTGAGTTGAATGCCACCCTGACGCTGCGTCAGGGCAACGATGAACGAACGGTGGTGATTAAAGCCATTACCGAACAACGACGGCCCGCAACCGAAGCCGTACTGCTTTATGAAGAGACGGCTGAAAGCATTGAAAAGCGTGAGAAAACCGCACTGGCGCGCAAAATGAACGCGCTGACTATGCCACACCCGGACCGGCGGCCGGATAAAAAAGAGCGCCGCGATCTGATGAAATTTAAACACGGTGAGACTGAGTAATCTCACCCGCACGAGAGACTAAAATGGCCCAACACGACCAATTACACCGCTATCTGTTTGAACAATTCGCCGTGCGCGGCGAGCTGGTCACCGTATCCGAAACCTGGAAACAGATTCTGGAAAACCACAACTACCCGCTGCCGGTGAAGACCCTGTTGGGCGAACTACTGGTTGCCACCAGCTTGCTGACGGCAACGCTGAAATTCGCGGGTGATATCACCGTGCAATTGCAGGGTGATGGCCCGATGACGCTGGCGGTGATCAACGGTAATAACCAGCAGCAGATGCGCGGCGTGGCACGCGTTCAGGGCGATGTACCTGAAAATGCAGATCTGAAAACGCTGGTGGGTAATGGCTACCTGGTGATCACCATCTCCCCTGAGGAAGGTGAACGCTATCAGGGCGTGGTCGGTCTGGAAGGCGATACGCTGGCGGCCTGCCTGGAAGATTACTTCATGCGTTCTGAACAGCTGCCAACCCGCCTGTTCATTCGCACCGGTGAAGTGGACGGCCAGCCTGCTGCGGGCGGTATGCTGCTGCAGGTTCTGCCGGCTCAGGACGCGCAGACCAATGATTTTGAACACCTGGCGACGCTGACTGAAACCATCAAAGCGGAAGAGCTGTTCAACCTGTCGGCGACCGACGTGCTGTGGCGTCTGTATCACGAAGAAGAAGTGACCGTTTACGACCCGCAGTCAGTGGAGTTTAAGTGCACCTGTTCACGTGAACGTTGTGCCGGCGCACTGAAGACGCTGCCGGATGAAGAGATCGACAGCATCATGGCGGAAGATGGCGAAATTGATATGCACTGTGACTACTGCGGTACGCACTATGTGTTCAATTCGATGGATATTGCTGAGATCCGCAATAACGCCTCCCCGGCAGACCCACAGGTTCACTAATACTTTTCCCCTCTCCCCTTTGGGGGAGGGGTAAAATCCCCGCCCATGCTGAATCGTTTTCATAATGTAACTCTTACGTAATTTTCTTACGTGTATGCGATTACATTCACATTCCTTCCGATAATATCACCAGCCTTTAACCTTTTCGGAACATTTTCCCCAACCAAAAAGCGATTCCTGCGATAATCCGCCTGCCCTGTGACTGGAGTCGCAGCGTTTTCCGTTAGTAAGGGTTTTGTCCAGATGCGTAAATCTATGAGCCCCGTCGCGGTTAACAACCTCAGAAAAACCCTACAATTTCAGGCAGTACATATTGGCTAAGGAGCAGTGATATGCGTGTTACTGGTTTAACCCCGCAAGATCTCAAGGCTTATGGTATTCACGACGTCCAGGAAATCGTCTACAACCCCGACTACGATACGCTGTATCAGGAAGAGCTCAATCCAGCCCTGGAAGGATACGAGCGTGGTGTGTTGACGAATCTTGGTGCTATCGCCGTCGATACCGGTATCTTTACCGGTCGTTCGCCGAAAGATAAGTATATCGTCCGCGACGAAACCACCCGCGATACGCTGTGGTGGGCTGACAAGGGCAAAGGGAAGAACGATAACAAACCGCTCTCCCCGGAAACCTGGCAGCATCTGAAAGGGCTCGTCACCCATCAACTTTCCGGCAAGCGTCTGTTCATTGTCGATGCTTTCTGTGGCGCTAACGCCGACACCCGTCTCTCCGTACGTTTTATCACCGAAGTGGCCTGGCAGGCGCATTTCGTGAAAAACATGTTTATTCGTCCAACCGACGAAGAGCTGAAGAATTTCACCCCGGATTTCATCGTGATGAACGGTGCGAAATGCACTAACCCACAGTGGAAAGAGCAGGGTCTGAACTCCGAAAACTTTGTTGCCTTCAACCTGACCGAGCGTATCCAACTGATCGGCGGTACCTGGTACGGCGGCGAAATGAAGAAAGGGATGTTCTCCGTCATGAACTACCTGCTGCCGCTGCGGGGCATCGCCTCCATGCACTGCTCGGCTAACGTCGGTGAAAAAGGTGACGTGGCGGTGTTCTTCGGACTGTCCGGTACCGGGAAAACCACTCTGTCCACCGATCCGAAACGTCGTCTGATTGGCGATGACGAACACGGCTGGGATGACGATGGTGTATTCAACTTTGAAGGCGGCTGCTACGCGAAGACTATTCGACTGTCTGAAGAGGCCGAGCCGGATATCTTCCACGCTATTCGTCGCGATGCGCTGCTGGAAAACGTCACCGTGCGTGCCGATGGCTCCATCGACTTCGACGATGCGTCGAAAACGGAAAACACCCGCGTCTCTTACCCGATCTACCACATCGACAATATCGTGAAGCCGGTGTCAAAAGCGGGTCATGCCACGAAGGTCATTTTCCTGACGGCAGATGCGTTCGGCGTGCTGCCGCCGGTGTCTCGCCTGACCGCCAGCCAGACACAGTACCACTTCCTCTCTGGCTTCACCGCTAAGCTGGCGGGTACCGAGCGCGGCGTGACAGAACCCACCCCAACCTTCTCAGCCTGCTTCGGCGCGGCATTCCTGTCGCTGCACCCGACGCAGTACGCTGAAGTGCTGGTAAAACGCATGCAGGCTTCCGGCGCGCAGGCGTACCTGGTGAACACGGGCTGGAACGGTACCGGCAAGCGTATTTCCATCAAAGATACGCGCGCCATTATCGACGCCATTCTGGATGGTTCTCTGGATAACGCTGAAACCTTCACGCTGCCAATGTTTGATCTGGCGATCCCAACAGAGCTGCCGGGTGTGGATACGCATATCCTCGACCCCCGCAACACTTACGGTTCGCCGGAACAGTGGCGCGAGAAAGCGGAATCGCTGGCGAAGCTGTTTATTGAGAACTTCGAGAAGTACACCGATACCCCGGCGGGTGAAGCGCTGGTGAGCGCGGGACCGAAGCTGTAGGTAAAAGCAAAAAGGCAACGAAAGTTGCCTTTTTTAATGTTTTCTCCCTCTCCCGGCGGGAGAGGGCCGGGGTGAGGGCATCAGGCCGCACCCTTTTGTCAACTCTCTTTCACCTGCCCGCGCGTCACCGGTACCGGCAACCATGCGCGAATGCTCAACCCGCCCCGCTCGCTGGTGCCAATCTCCAGCAACCCGTTATGGTTATCGATGATACGCTGTACAATCGCCAGACCTAAACCTGTACCGCTGGTGCTGCGCGCGCTGTCGCCACGCACAAACGGCTGGAACAGATGCTTACGCTGCTCAGGCTTGATGCCCGGACCATCGTCTTCCACCTGGAACCAGGCGCGGTTAAGTTCAGACCCGCTGCTGACTTTAATCCAGCCATTACCGTAACGCGCCGCATTGACCACCATGTTGGCAACCGCACGTTTGATAGAGAGCGGATGCATGCGGACCTGGATCTCTCCCGCCTGAAGGTCGGTATCAATCTCGCGCTCGTAGCCGCTTTCCGCCGCCACCACTTCGCCCAGCACCGCGTTCAGATCCGCCATCTCCATTGGCATCTCCTGGCCGGTACGCAGGTAGTCGATGAACTGCCCAATGATGGCATTACACTCTTCGATGTCCTTGTTGATGGACTCGGCAAGATAGCCGTCCTCTTCCCCCATCATCTCCGTCGCCAGACGAATACGCGTTAGCGGTGTGCGCAGGTCATGGCTCACACCGGCCATCAGCAGCGTACGGTCATCTGCCAGTTGCTTCACACCGGCCGCCATATGGTTAAACGCACGCGTCACCGAACGGACCTCAGAGGCACCATACTCACGCAATGGAGGAGGAATAATCCCTTTACCGACCTGCAGCGCAGCGTGCTCCAGGTCGACCAGCGGTCGGTTCTGTATACGAATAAACAGCCAGGCTCCGCCTATCGCCAGCAGCATAATCGCCAGGGTGTAGCGGAATAGCGGTGAGAAGTCGCCCTGATGGATTTCGGTCAGCGGAACGCGAACCCAGATATTGGGTGACAGCCAGGTTTTCAGCCAGACAACAGGCGAGCTTTTGTTGACCTCGACGCGCACTTCCGTCGGGCCGCCGAGCTGCTGCGCCATCTGCTGGCTAAGGAATTCATAATGCTGCGCCCAGCGCAGGCCCGCGTCTTCCGCCGCTTCGTTTGAGTAGAGAGAAATACCCAGCTCACGGTAAATTTCACGACGGAAGGCAGGGGGGACAACCAGCTGCGTGCCATCCTCCAGCTGCAGTTTATCGGTCATCAGCATACGGACTTCGTAGGCCAGGACCTTATTAAACTGCTGGAGGCTCGGCAGGATCGCAAAGTTCAGCACCACCAGATAGGTCGTCACCAGGCTGACGAACAGCAGGGTGACGATCAGTAACAGGGTGCGGGCAAACGAGCTTCGCGGCGAGAAGCGCATTCGCCTCATGCTTTAGAGCCGTCCGGAACGAACACGTAGCCCAGACCCCAAACGGTCTGAATATAACGAGGATGCGCCGGATCTTCTTCCACCATGCGGCGCAGACGAGAGATCTGCACATCGATGGAGCGTTCCATTGCGGAGTATTCGCGGCCACGCGCCAGGTTCATCAGCTTGTCACGGGACAGCGGCTCACGTGGGTGGCTAACCAGTGCTTTGAGAACTGCGAACTCGCCGCTGGTGAGTGGCATAGGTTCGTCTTCACGGAACATCTCGCGCGTGCCGAGGTTCAGTTTGAACTTGCCGAAGGCAATGACGGCTTCTTCCTGAGACGGTGCGCCAGGCAGTTCGTTCGCCTGACGGCGCAGCACAGCACGAATACGCGCCAGCAGTTCACGCGGGTTAAACGGTTTTGGAATGTAGTCGTCAGCACCAATTTCGAGGCCCACGATACGGTCAACTTCCTCGCCCTTCGCCGTCACCATGATGATTGGCATCGGGTTGCTCTGGCTACGCAGACGACGGCAGATAGAGAGCCCGTCTTCGCCGGGCAGCATCAGGTCGAGCACCATCAGGTGGAAAGATTCACGGGTCAGCAGACGATCCATCTGCTCAGCGTTCGCGACGCTACGAACCTGGAAGCCCTGCTCGGTCAGATAACGTTCCAGCAGCGCACGCAGGCGCATGTCGTCATCCACGACCAGAATTTTGTAGTTCTCTTGCATTGTATTTACTCCCAAAGGTTCGGATAGTCTTTGTAACAGCGTATTCTAAAAAAGTGCACGTGTTCGACCAGCTAATTCTGGTATAAATTCTAGTCGAAATTGTTACAAAGCATATTTAACAGCAGCTTATCTGCTCATTTCATCACATAAATCATTATTAATCCTGTCTGTTACACTGTGTGGTACGTATTGTGCGCAAGACAGAAAACCGGCAGCAAAGGCTTTACCATGAAAACGCCCCTGATCACCCGCGAAGGGTACGAAAAACTCAAAAAAGAGATGGATTACCTGTGGCGCGAAGAGCGTCCTGAAGTGACGAAAAAAGTCACCTGGGCCGCGAGCCTCGGCGATCGCAGCGAAAATGCTGATTATCAGTACAACAAGAAGCGGCTGCGTGAGATCGACCGTCGGGTACGCTATCTGACGAAATGCCTTGAGAACCTTAAAATTGTCGATTACTCCCCGCAGCAGGAAGGCAAAGTGTTCTTCGGCGCATGGGTGGAGATTGAAAACGATAACGGCGATACCCTGCGTTTTCGCATCGTCGGCTACGATGAAATTTTTGGTCGTAAGGATTACATCTCCATCGACTCCCCTATGGCCCGTGCGCTGTTGAAAAAGGAAGTGGGCGATTTAGCCGTCGTTCAGACACCCGGCGGTGAAGCCAGCTGGTACGTCAATGAGATCGAGTACGTAAAATAGTCCGAGAGCGCCCTCCACGGCTGGCATTTTGCCGTGTCAGCCCGTATAACTATCCCCTGATTTTTGACCCACAAGATGATAAAGCCATGATGAAAGATTCGCTCTGCCGCATTATTGCGGGTGAACTTCAGGCCAGAGCCGAACAGGTAGAAGCTGCCGTTCGCCTGCTTGATGAAGGGAACACCGTGCCGTTTATTGCACGTTATCGTAAGGAAGTCACCGGCGGTCTGGATGACACACAGCTGCGTAACCTGGAGACCCGTCTGGGTTATCTGCGCGAACTGGAAGAACGTCGTCAGGCGATCCTCAAATCCATCGGCGAACAGGGTAAACTGACCAGCGAGCTGGAAAACGCTATTAACGGTACCCTGAGCAAAACCGAACTCGAAGACCTCTATCTGCCGTACAAACCAAAGCGCCGCACGCGCGGGCAGATTGCGATTGAAGCGGGTCTTGAGCCGCTGGCCGACCTGCTGTGGAACGAACCTTCCCACGATCCAGATACCGAAGCGGCGAAATTCATCGACGCTGACAAAGGCGTAGCGGACACCAAGGCCGCCCTCGACGGCGCGCGTTATATTCTGATGGAACGCTTTGCCGAAGACGCCGCCCTGCTCGCCAAAGTACGTGATTACCTGTGGAAGAATGCCCACATCGTCTCGACCGTCGTCGCGGGTAAAGAGGACGAAGGCGCGAAATTCCGCGACTACTTCGATCACCACGAACCGATTTCAACGACCCCGTCTCACCGTGCGCTGGCAATGTTCCGCGGCCGCAACGAAGGCGTGCTGCAGCTTTCCCTGAATGCCGACCCGCAGTTTGACGAGCCGCCGAAAGAGAGCCACTGCGAGCAGATCATCATCGATCACCTCGGCCTGCGTCTGAACAACGCCCCGGCGGACAGCTGGCGTAAAGGCGTGGTGAGCTGGACGTGGCGTATCAAAGTGCTGATGCACCTCGAAACCGAGCTGATGGGCACCGTGCGCGAGCGCGCCGAAGATGAAGCGATCAATGTGTTTGCCCGCAACCTGCACGACTTGCTGATGGCCGCCCCGGCGGGCCTTCGCGCCACCATGGGGCTCGATCCGGGTCTGCGTACGGGCGTAAAAGTGGCGGTAGTTGACGGCACCGGTAAGCTGGTGGCAACCGACACCATCTATCCACACACTGGCCAGGCAGCGAAAGCGGCTGTCGCAGTGGCGGCACTGTGCGAGAAATACAACGTGGAGCTGGTTGCTATCGGCAACGGTACGGCGTCCCGCGAAACCGAACGTTTCTACCTCGACGTGCAGAAACAATTCCCGAAAGTAACGGCGCAGAAAGTGATCGTCAGTGAAGCGGGGGCATCCGTCTATTCCGCATCTGAACTGGCGGCGCAGGAGTTCCCGGACCTGGACGTTTCTCTGCGCGGCGCGGTCTCTATCGCTCGTCGTCTGCAGGATCCGCTGGCAGAACTGGTGAAGATTGACCCGAAATCCATCGGTGTGGGCCAGTATCAGCACGACGTGAGCCAGACTCAGCTCGCCCGTAAGCTAGATGCGGTGGTGGAAGACTGCGTAAACGCCGTCGGTGTAGACCTGAATACCGCCTCAGTTCCCCTGTTGACCCGTGTTGCAGGCTTAACCCGCATGATGGCGCAGAACATCGTCGCATGGCGTGATGAGAACGGTCAGTTCCAGAACCGTCAGCAACTGCTGAAGGTGAGCCGTCTGGGACCGAAAGCCTTTGAGCAGTGTGCGGGCTTCCTGCGCATCAACCACGGTGATAACCCGCTGGATGCCTCAACCGTTCACCCGGAAGCGTACCCGGTGGTAGAACGCATTCTGGCTGCCACTCAACAGGCACTGAAAGACCTGATGGGTGATAACAGTGCGCTGCGCAACCTGAAAGCCGCGGATTTCACCGACGATAAATTTGGTGTGCCAACCGTCACTGACATCATCAAAGAGCTGGAAAAACCGGGCCGCGATCCACGTCCTGAGTTCAAAACCGCGACCTTTGCCGACGGCATCGAGACCATGAACGACCTGCTGCCAGGCATGGTGCTGGAAGGCGCGGTGACCAACGTCACCAACTTTGGCGCATTTGTGGATATCGGCGTGCATCAGGATGGCCTGGTCCATATCTCATCCCTTGCCGATAAGTTCGTTGAAGACCCGCACACCGTGGTCAAAGCGGGCGATATCGTGAAGGTCAAAGTGCTGGAAGTGGATTTACAGCGCAAACGAATTGCCCTGACCATGCGTCTGGACGAGCAGCCGGGCGAAACCAACGCGCGCCGTGGCGGCAATGGTGGTGGCCGCGAACAACAGCGCCCGGCTGCTAAAGCCGCGAAACCGCGTGGGCGTGATGCTCAGCCTGCAGGCAACAGCGCGATGATGGATGCGCTGGCGGCCGCGATGGGTAAAAAACGCTAACCTCTCACCCTCTCCCCACAGGGGAGAGGGGATCGCGCAGTACGGTTTATTCTCTCACTCCTTTATTTAAACCAATAATTAGCACGCCATTAACAAATAGGCCGCTTCTCTCGTCGCCGCATATTCAGCAAATATTGAGCAAGGTCAAACAGGCCGTAAATTATTCCCGCAAACAACATTCCGTCACAGTTTTATTATTGCTGATACAAACTATTCTCATTATCATCGCATAGTAGATTATTTAACCTTCGTGGGATCAGGCATTATGCAATTCACTCCAGACAGTGCATGGAAAATTACCGGTTTTACCCGTGAAATTAGCCCGGCCTATCGGCAAAAGCTGCTGTCACTGGGCATGCTACCCGGCTCGTCTTTCCAGGTCGTGCGCGTTGCCCCGTTAGGTGATCCCGTTCATATCGAAACCCGCCGCGTGAATTTGGTGCTGCGTAAGAAAGACCTCGCATTAATAGAAGTCGAAGCCTTATCTCAATAACAAGCCAGCGGTTTCAGTGAGTCTACTAAAATGAAAAAATTAACTATTGGCTTAATTGGTAATCCAAATTCCGGCAAGACCACGTTATTTAACCAGTTAACCGGAGCGCGTCAGCGCGTGGGTAACTGGGCAGGTGTGACGGTTGAGCGTAAAGAAGGCCAGTTCACGACGACAGACAACCAGGTGACGCTGGTTGACCTTCCCGGCACCTACTCCTTAACCACCATTTCGTCGCAAACCTCGCTCGATGAGCAAATTGCCTGCCACTATATTCTTGGCGGCGACGCGGATCTCCTGATCAACGTGGTCGACGCTTCCAATCTTGAGCGTAACCTCTATCTGACGCTGCAACTGCTGGAACTGGGTATTCCCTGCATCGTGGCGCTTAACATGCTCGACATTGCCGAGAAACAGAAGCTGCGCATCGACGTCGATGCTCTCTCAGCGCGCCTGGGTTGCCCGGTGGTTCCGCTGGTGTCGACGCGTGCTCGCGGCATTGATGCGCTGAAGCTGGCGATTGACCGTCATACGGGGAATCGCGACGTTGAGCTGGTGCATTACGCGCAACCACTTCTGCGCGAAGCTGGTCTTCTGGCAGAGGAAATGGACAAAAGCATGCCCGAAAAACAGCGTTTGTGGCTCGGCCTGCAGATGCTGGAAGGGGATATCTACAGCCGTGCATACGCCGGGCATGCGGCAGATAAACTGGATGTCACAATCGCCCGTCTTAGCGACGAGCTGGATGACCCGGCCCTGCACATCGCCGATGCACGTTACCAGGCAATTGCCTCAATTTGCGACGTTGTCAGTAACGCCCTTACGGCGGAACCGAGCCGTTTTACCGCTGCGGTAGACAAGATTGTGCTTAACCGTTTCCTGGGTTTGCCGATCTTCCTGCTGGTGATGTACGTAATGTTCCTGCTCGCCATTAACATCGGTGGCGCGCTGCAGCCTATTTTCGATGCGGGTTCCGTCGCGGTCTTCGTACACGGTATTCAGTGGGTGGGTTACACCCTGCACTTCCCGGAATGGCTAACCATTTTCCTTGCCCAGGGGATCGGTGGCGGTATCAATACCGTTCTGCCACTGGTGCCGCAAATTGGCATGATGTATCTGTTCCTCTCCTTCCTGGAGGATTCCGGTTACATGGCGCGCGCCGCGTTCGTGATGGATCGTCTGATGCAGGCGCTGGGTCTGCCGGGTAAATCCTTCGTCCCGCTGATTGTTGGCTTCGGCTGTAACGTACCCTCGGTGATGGGCGCACGTACCCTGGATGCACCGCGTGAACGTCTGATGACCATCATGATGGCGCCGTTTATGTCCTGCGGTGCCCGTCTGGCCATCTTTGCGGTTTTTGCGGCAGCCTTCTTTGGCCAACAGGGCGCGCTGGCGGTCTTTTCGCTGTATGTGCTGGGTATCGTGATGGCGATCCTCACCGGTCTGATGCTGAAGCACACCATCATGCGCGGTGAAGCGTCGCCGTTTGTGATGGAGCTGCCGGTGTATCACGTGCCGCATCTAAAAAGCCTGGCGATCCAGACCTGGCAGCGCCTGAAAGGCTTTGTGCTGCGCGCCGGTAAGGTAATTGTCATCGTCAGCATTTTCCTGAGCGCGTTGAACAGCTTCACCCTCAGCGGGCAGGCGGCAGATAACATCAACGATTCTGCTCTTGCCTCCGTCAGCCGCGTCATCACGCCAGTCTTCAAACCGATTGGCGTGCATGAGGATAACTGGCAGGCGACGGTTGGCCTGTTCACGGGTGCGATGGCAAAAGAGGTGGTTGTCGGCACCCTGAACACGCTTTACACCGCTGAGAACATTCAGGAGCAGGAATTTAATCCGGCAGAGTTTCACCTCGGTAACGAACTGTTGGGTGCAGTAGAGGAAACCTGGCAGAGCCTGAAAGACACCTTCAGCCTGAGCGTGCTGGCAAACCCTATTGAAGCCAGCAAAGGCGACGGTGAAATGGCGACGGGGGCTATGGGCGTGATGAGTGAGAAGTTTGGCAGCGAGTCTGCAGCTTACAGCTACCTCATCTTTGTCCTGCTCTATATTCCGTGCATCTCCGTGATGGGGGCGATTTCCCGTGAGTCCAGCCGTGGCTGGATGGGATTCTCCATTCTGTGGGGGTTAAACATTGCTTACTCGCTGGCGACGCTCTTTTACCAGGCCGTTAACTTTAGCCAGCACCCGCGTTATAGCCTGGTCTGTATTCTGGCAGTTGTCCTCTTTAACGTGTTAGTTATCAGTCTGCTACGCCGGGCACGCAGCCGCGTCGATATCGACCTGCTGGCAAACCGTAAAACCGCCGCCACTTGTTGCAGCAGCCCGGCGGGTGACTGTCACTAAGGAGTAAGCCATGGCATCGTTGATTCAGGTTCGTGATCTGCTGGCATTACAAGGGCGGATGGAGGCGAAACAGCTGAGCCTCAGCCTGCATACGCCGCAGCCGATGATCGATGCCATGCTGGAAAGACTGGAAGCCATGGGGAAAGCCGTGCGGATTCAGGAAGACGCGGACGGCTGTCTCTCCGGCAGTTGTAAACGCTGCCCGGAAGGTAAAGCCTGCCTCAAGGAGTGGTGGGCTTTGCGTTAATAAAGCCGGGCAGAGATGCCCGGCTTTATCGTATTACTTATACACTTCCGCCGTTGCGCGCACGTTTTTTGTATCTTTATTCGCACTGGTTACCACATAATACTTCCCGCCCAGTTCATCCGCTTTCTTCGACAACTCTCTGCGAGCGTCCATCGGCGCGGTGGTGTCAGACGTAGAAATCTCACCAATTTTGGTCAGATTCATCCCGGCAACTTTATCTTTTTCCAGCTCTTTTGCCGCAAAGACGCCAAATGAAAGTGACCCAATAACCAGAGAAGTGACAATACCTGTAACAAGTTTCATAGCCTGACTCTCCTTAGGATTGTTGTTTTGATTGTCGTAGGCAGAACCACCGCAACGACCTCTGGAGTATGGTTGCGGTGTATCACTTTTTCCAGGCTGGATAGAAATTAATCAGTCTAAACGTTGACTTAACGCAATGAGCGCTGCACAAAACTCCGCCGGATGAGAGATAAACGGGGCATGGGCCGCTTTGGCAATGATCTGCGATTCACTTTCCGGCCAGAGCGAATCCAGCAATGGAACCACTTTCCGCGGCACCAGTCCGTCGAGGTAGCCATAGATACGCAGATGCGGCATCGTCAGCGCAGACAGCGGTTCACGCAGATCAACCGTTTTCAGGATCTCAAGACCACCGTTAAGCACCGCCACGTCCGGCATCGGCAGGGAAAGCACGGTCTGCTTCAATGCTCTCGCATCCTGACGTGCGGTTTCGGTCCCCATCGTTTGCAATGCGAGGAACCGTTCAACGGTCCGCTGAAAATCTTCACTCAGCTGTTGCTGGAAGCCCGCCAGCACATCCGGTTTTATACCCGGCCACGACGCTTGTGCACTAAAGCATGGCGACGAGGCCACGGTCACCAGCGCGCTCACGCGTTCTGGTCGGGAGAGCGCAATCTGGCTTGCCACCAGCCCGCCCAGGCTCCAGCCCAGCCAGATAGCGTTTTGTGGCGCGGCGGCCAGAACCTGCTGCGCCATCTCATCAAGCGACATAGGGCCAAAACCACGGCTGCGACCAAAACCCGGTAAGTCCACCAGATGCAGCGTGAAATGCGAGGCCAGTTCCTCGTTTATGCAATTCCATACTTCCGCATTCAGGCCCCATCCGTGCAGCAGCACAAGATGGCAATTTCCTGTCCCTACAGTCTGCCACCACAGCGTCTTCATCAGTTACTGTTCTCTTTATTTCACATGGAGGTTGCACATGCTAACAGTGCCCGGCTTGTGCTGGCTATGCCAAATGCCACTTGCACTCAGTGGGTGGGGGATCTGTTCCGTCTGTACGCGGTCGCTGGAAGGACGTCTCACGGTCTGCCCACAATGTGGTTTACCGGCCACGAGCCGACATATACCCTGCGGACGCTGCCTGAAAAAATCCCCGCCCTGGAGCGCGCTGGTGGCGGTGGATGATTATGTTCCACCGTTGAGCAGGCTCATTCACGCCCTGAAGTTTTCCGGTCAGAGTTCGCTGGCGCAACCTCTCGCCCGCCTGTTATTGCTGGCGGTGTTACAGGCTCGTCGTAGCCGCACCCTGCCGAAAATCGACAGGGTGGTGAATGTCCCCTTATACCGACGCCGACACTGGCGGCGCGGCCACAACCAGAGTGACCTGCTATGTCGCCCACTCGCCCGCTGGCTCGGCTGTGAGTATGATGCCGCCGCGATCACGCGTGTCCATGCCACCGCCATCCAGCATCAGCTCAACGCCCGGCTTCGCAAAAAAAACCTCAAAAATGCCTTTCGCCTTGAATTAGCGGTCAAAGGCCTCCATATCGCGATTGTGGATGATGTCGTCACCACAGGCAGTACCGTTGCTGAACTTTCCCGACTGCTTTTGCGAAGCGGCGCCGCGTCGGTTCAGGTATGGTGTCTGTGCCGTACCTTGTAGCCCTTCTTCAATGGGCGTATGATTATACCCAGGTAATTTAGTCAACTATTAGGCCAAAGCTATGATCCGTATTTCCGATTCTGCACAAGCGCACTTTGCCAAACTGCTGGCAAATCAGGAAGAAGGGACGCAGATCCGCGTGTTTGTGATCAATCCAGGCACTCCGAATGCAGAATGTGGTGTCTCTTATTGTCCGCCGGATGCGGTAGAAGCAACTGACACAGCCCTTAAATTTGAACAGCTCACCGCCTACGTTGATGAGCTGAGCGCACCGTATCTTGAAGATGCGGAGATCGACTTCGTCACCGACCAGCTGGGTTCTCAGCTGACCCTGAAAGCGCCAAACGCGAAAATGCGTAAAGTGGCAGACGATGCACCGCTGATGGAGCGCGTAGAGTGTCTTCTGCAGTCCCAGATCAACCCACAGCTGGCGGGCCACGGTGGTCGTGTTTCCCTGATGGAAATCACCGACGAAGGCTTCGCCATTCTGCAGTTTGGCGGCGGCTGTAACGGGTGTTCCATGGTCGATGTGACCCTGAAAGAAGGGATCGAAAAGCAGCTGCTGAACGAATTCCCGGAACTGAAAGGCGTGCGTGATCTGACCGAACACCAGCGCGGCGAGCACTCTTACTACTGATTCAGTGCCCGTCTTAATCGCCCGGTGGCGCTGTGCTTACCGGGCCTCGCTTCTCCCCCTTCATTCCCTCCATATGTTGACCTGCGTCTCATAATTCAAATTTAGCCTCCCAGGGTGATTCTCAATCACATCATGTTACCCGTATCATTCTCATGGGCACTAAGCACTCTCATAACAGCCGACTAAACTTATTGGTTTCCAAGGTATCAGTACTAGTGCCGTAATCACTCTGTTCCCAGTTGGGACAATCGGAATTTGTCGTTGAAACAATGACGTTACCCATAACAATTCAAAGGCCAGGTAAATCATGCCATTAGTCATCGTTGCTATCGGTGTTGTGTTATTACTGCTCTTGATGATCCGTTTCAAAATGAACGGATTTATCGCTCTGGTTCTGGTGGCACTTGCAGTCGGTCTGATGCAAGGGATGCCGCTGGTGAAAGTCATCAGCTCAATTAAAGCCGGTGTCGGCGGGACGCTCGGCAGCCTGGCGTTGATCATGGGCTTCGGTGCCATGCTCGGCAAAATGCTGGCGGACTGCGGTGGTGCTCAACGTATTGCCACCACGCTCATTGCCAAATTTGGTAAGAAGAACATCCAGTGGGCGGTGGTATTAACCGGTTTTACCGTCGGTTTCGCGCTGTTCTATGAAGTAGGCTTTGTGCTGATGCTGCCACTGGTGTTCACCATTGCGGCGGCGGCAAACATCCCTCTGCTGTATGTCGGTGTACCAATGGCCGCAGCGCTGTCCGTGACGCATGGCTTCCTGCCACCGCACCCGGGTCCAACCGCTATCGCGACCATCTTCCACGCCGATATGGGTAAAACGCTGCTGTTCGGCACCATTCTCGCTATCCCAACAGTGATCCTGGCAGGCCCGGTGTATGCCCGTTTCCTGAAAGGCATTGATAAGCCAATCCCGGAAGGTCTATACAGCGCAAAAACCTTCACCGAAGAAGAGATGCCTGGCTTTGGCGTCAGCGTCTGGACCTCTCTGGTGCCGGTTATCCTGATGGCGATGCGTGCCGTGGCAGAGATGATCCTGCCGAAAGGTCACCCGTTCCTGTCCGTTGCGGAGTTCCTGGGCGACCCGGTGATGGCAACCCTGATTGCGGTATTGATCGCGATGTTCACCTTTGGTCTGAACCGTGGTCGTTCAATGGATCAGATCAACGACACGCTGACCTCCTCCATCAAAATCATTGCCATGATGCTCCTGATCATCGGCGGTGGCGGTGCGTTCAAGCAGGTACTGGTCGACAGCGGCGTGGATAAATACATCGCGGCCATGATGCATGAAACTAACGTGTCACCGCTCCTGATGGCCTGGTCTATCGCCGCGGTTCTGCGTATTGCACTCGGTTCTGCGACCGTGGCCGCCATCACCGCCGGTGGTATCGTTGCGCCGCTGATTGCCACGACAGGTGTTAGCCCTGAGCTGATGGTTATCGCAGTCGGTTCCGGTAGCGTGATTTTCTCTCACGTAAACGATCCGGGCTTCTGGCTGTTCAAGGAGTACTTCAACCTGACTATCGGTGAAACCATCAAGTCCTGGTCTGCGCTGGAAACCATTATTTCAGTGTGCGGTCTGGTCGGGGTTCTGCTGTTGAATATGGTTATCTGATGTAAAAAAAGAACCCGCCAACTGGCGGGTTCTTTTTTATTTCTTCTTCACTACTGCTCTTCTGCGCTTATCCAAATCCTTAATCAGCTTGTTCACCCCATCATCGGCAAACATCTTCTCAAGACTCACGGACAACTTGCGACGCCAGTTCTTGTACTGATAGCTGGTTCCCGGAATGTTCACCGGCCCGGCCATATCAATCCAGTCTTCCGGTTGCAGACCCAGCAGGGCACTGTTGCTGTCAGCAATATAGCGCTGCAAGCCACGGTTGAGCGTCGGGGTCATCGCCATCAGCGACGCCTTATGCCCGGCACGTTTCGGCAGACAGCCATGCTTATGCAAGGCATCCAGCAAGCCCTGCTTCGCCAGCTCACGATCCTGATACAGACCGCGTAACACCTCTTCATCAGGATACAGCCCCAGCGTTTTACCGAGCGTCAGATCACCGCTTTCCCAATAGCCACGCAGCGTAGGAAGATCATGCGTCGTCGCGACTGCCATTGACTGTTCAGGGTACGCTTTCGGCGCGCGGAAGGTTTTCTCATGGTCGTTTTCAAAATAGAGCACTTTATAGGAATACACACCGCTATCACGCAGTTTACTGACAATCTCCACTGGCACAGTACCCAGATCTTCACCGATCACCATGCACTGATGGCGCTTACTTTCCAGCGCCAGGATCGACAGCAGATCGTCAACCGGATACTGTACATACGCCCCGTGGTCCGCCGTTTCACCGTATGGGATCCACCACAGACGCAGCACGGACATCACATGGTCGATACGCAGCGCCCCGCAGTTCTGCATGTTAGCGCGCAGCAGGTCGATAAACGGCTCGTAAGCACGCGCCGCCATCACGTGCGGATCCATCGGCGGTAAGCCCCAGTTCTGACCGAGCGGGCCAAGGATATCCGGTGGCGCCCCCACAGAGGCTTTCAGGCAGTAAAGTTCACGGTCACACCAGGTTTCCGCCCCGCCTTCAGCCACACCCACGGCCAGGTCACGATACAGGCCGATCGGCATCTTGTAGCCCTGGCTTACCTGCCAGCAGGCAGCAAACTGGCTGTACGCCAGCCACTGCAGCCACAGGTAGAAATCCACCTCGTCAGCATGCTTCTTACAGAACGCTTTCACTTCCGGGGTATCAACAGATTGATACGCTTGCGGCCATACCGGCCAGCCCCAGCGCATTTCATCCTCTTTCACCTGGTATGCGTGCAATGCGTCAAATGCCGCCTGCCAGTAAAGGCTTTCGCCCTCCTGGGTAACAAACTGACGAAAAGCCGCCATCTGCTCATCATCGCGCCGGGCAAAACCTTTCCACGCCAGGCGTAAAGCCGCCATCTTCAGCGAGGTAACCGTAGAGTAATCAACCCATTCCGCGTCACGAGCCTGTTTCAGCATCTGCTGGGTGGTCGGAAGTTTCCACCATGCCTGCGCTTCTTTGCTGTTTTTGAAGTCATCTAACGCGTTAACGTCGATATAGATGACGTTCAGCCAGCGACGGGACGACGGGCTATACGGACTGGCGCTCTCCGGGTTGGCCGGATAGAGCGCGTGAATAGGGTTAAGACCAATAAATGCGCCGCCGCGCTCCCCCACCGATGCCAGCATTTTTTTCAGGTCGCCAAAATCACCGATGCCCCAGTTGCTGTCGGAACGCAACGTGTAGAGCTGCACGCAGGCACCCCACAGCTTTTTACCTTCAAGCAACGCCTGCGGTTCATAGCAACGTTTTGGCGCCACAATCACCCGACAAGGGTATCGCTGGTCGTCCTGGGTGAGCGTTAAGGTGTGATAGCCCTCCGGCAGTTTTGCCGGAAGGTTTAGCATTTTGCCGCCGGTGGCGTGACCTTTGTGCTGATGCCCCTCTTCGGTGGTAAGCAGCCAGCTAAACTCGCCCTGCCCCTCCACCGCCAGAGGCATCTTTTTGCCTGCGGTGAATACCTTCACATTCGGCACCGGCGCAACCGACGCTTTCGCGTCGGTTTTGTGCATGGCATCCAGCAAACGTCTTTTGGTGTCTGCGCCAATAGACTGCGGTTTGCCGTGAGCATTAATGTAACTGAGGCTGATCCCCGCCGCCTGCGCGGCGCTGTCCAGACGTTTACTCTCCATCGCGCTTCCTTAGCGTTTTGCCTGCCAGATACGGGCCTGATAATCACGAATTGAGCGGTCAGAGCTGAACATACCGCAGCGGGCGGTATTCAGAATGCACGCCCGGATCCAGGCTTCCTGGTCGCGATACAGAACATCAACCTGTTTTTGTGCGTCGACATAGGCTGTGAAGTCCGCCATCACCAGATACGGGTCACCGCCATGCTTGTCCATGCTGTGCAGCATCTGGTCAAACGCGTGCTTGTCGCCGTCGCTGTATTTACCGCTTTCCAGTTCCTTCAGCACCGCATCAAGCACTTTGTCTTTCTTACGCCATTTCACCGGGTCATAGCCTTTGGCCTTGATGGCTTTCACCTCTTCCACGGTATGACCGAAAATGAAGATATTCTCTTCACCCACTTTCTCGGCGATTTCGACGTTTGCACCGTCCAGTGTGCCAACCGTCAGCGCGCCGTTAAGCGCCAGCTTCATGTTGCCGGTACCGGATGCTTCTTTACCTGCCGTAGAAATCTGCTCGGAGATATCTGCCGCCGGGATCAGCATTTCAGCCGCCGAGACACAATAATCCGGCAGGAACACCACTTTCAGCTTGTCGCCGACTTTCGGATCGTTGTTGATGACTTCAGCAACTTTGTTGATTGCCAGAATGATGTTTTTCGCCAGGTAGTAGCCCGGTGCCGCTTTCGCACCGAACAGGAACACGCGTGGTACGCGGTCAGCCTGCGGGTTCTCGCGGATCTCTTTGTACAGCGCCAGAATGTGCAGCAGATTCAGGTGCTGACGTTTGTACTCGTGCAGGCGTTTGATCTGAATGTCAAAAATGGCATTCGGGTTGATCTCAATTCCGGTACGCGCTTTGACAAACGCTGCCAGGCGAACTTTGTTTTCCCGCTTGATCGCACGGTACTGCTCGCGGAATTTCGCGTCGTCGGCGTATTTTTCCAGGTTGATGAGCTGGTCCAGATCGTTGGCCCACTCTTTCTTCAGGGTTTTGTCCAGCAGCCCTGCCAGCAGTGGGTTGCACTGCTTGATCCAGCGACGCGGCGTGATGCCGTTTGTCACGTTGTGGAATTTGGTCGGCCACAGCTGGTGATATTCCGGGAACAGATCTTTTACCACCAGATCCGAGTGCAGCGCTGCCACACCGTTTACGGCAAAGCCGCTTACCACGCACATGTTCGCCATGCGCACCTGTTTGTCATGAACCACTGCCAGCTTCGCCCAGACTTCTTTGTCGCCAGGCCAGGTCTTTTTCACCAGCACTTTAAAGTTGTCGTTAATCTTGTTGATGATCTGCATATGACGCGGCAGCAGTGTTTTCACCAGCTTCTCGTCCCAGCACTCCAGCGCTTCTGGCATCAGGGTGTGGTTGGTGTAAGCGAAGGTACGGCTGGTAATCGCCCAGGCGTCATCCCAGCTCAGCTGATGCTCGTCGATCAGCACGCGCAGCAGTTCCGGGATTGCGATCGTCGGGTGTGTGTCATTGAGCTGAATCACTTCGAAATCAGGCAGCTGCGCCAGCTTGCGGCCCTCCAGATGATGACGACGCAGGATATCCGCCACGGAACAGGCACACTGGAAGTACTGCTGCATCAGACGCAGTTTTTTACCCGCCAGATGGTTGTCGTTCGGGTAGAGGACTTTTGTCAGTTTTTCGGCGTCGATACCTTGCTGTTCAGCACGCAGGAAATCGCCGTCGTTGAATTTGGTCAGGTTGAACGGATGCGCGTGCTTCGCCTGCCACAGACGCAGAGGCTGCGCCACGCCGTTACGGTAACCCAGCACCGGCAGGTCCCAGGCTTCGCCAGTAATGGTGAATGCCGGTTCCCAGAGACCTTGCTTCGTCACTTTCCCGCCAATCCCGACCTGCACATCCAGCTGCGCGTTGTGGCGGAACCACGGGTAAGTATTGCGGTGCCAGTCGTCCGGCGCTTCCATCTGATGACCATCGGCAAATGACTGACGGAACAGGCCGTACTGGTAGTTGAGACCATAGCCAATTGCTGACTGGCCAACGGTCGCCATGGAGTCAAGGAAGCAGGCAGCCAGACGTCCCAGTCCACCGTTACCCAGCGCGGGGTCAATCTCTTCTTCAAGCAGGTCGGTCAGATTAATGTCATGCTCTTTGAGCACATCACCAACGTCCTGATACCAGCCAAGGTTCAGCAGGTTGTTGCCCGTCAGACGGCCAATCAGGAATTCCATCGAGATGTAGTTCACGTGTCGCTGGTTTTTCACCGGCTTTGCCAAAGGCTGAGCATCCAGCTGTTCCGCGAGCGCACCACTCACCGCCTGCCACCACTGGTGAGGCGTCATTTCGTTTGCCGCATGAAGGCCAAAACGCTGCCACTGACGCGTCAGGGCAGCCTGGAATTGAGCTTTGTTGAAGGTAGGCTGTGACATAGGGGATCGGCATCCTTTAGAAAGAAAACACAAGTTGGCGCTAGTGTGCCTGGCTCATTTCACCTCTTCCTCCTCCTGTGGGGGATTAGACAGGGATGAGTAGCGGGGATGAGCATGAAAATGTGATCGAGGCCACTCTCAGAGCATAGTTCGAGTGTGCCCTGAAGATAAAAAAGTAACCGGGGAGAATGTCAAAGAAATGAAATGCAGTTTCGGGGGTTAATTAAACCCCTCTGAAATGATTACTTACGTAGAATAATATTTCTGCAATCGGGTAATAACTAAGGAGATTATTAATCACTTATAATTTTACCCGAACTTTATTACATTTGACGTCACTATCCCTTTCTGAAACCAGTTTCAGCGCAGCCGTACCAGAACCATACAAGCCAGCATTGACGCGGTGTTAAAGCCCATTCCAGAAAGTTCCATCATCTGTCTGAATGTTTTGTGACAGAGTGCAAATTCAGAGCCACCAAATCCAGACATAACTTGCAATAGTTCTCTTTCTGGCCGACCTTATATCGTATTAATTACGAAGCGCAAAAAAAATAAAATCTCTCGTTCCCCACAGTGAAGTGAAACCTATGTTGATTCCGTCTAAATTAAGTCGCCCGGTTCGCCTTGACCATACAGTGGTCCGCGAGCGCCTGTTGGCTAAACTTTCCGGCGCGCATAATTTCCGACTGGCGCTGGTTACGAGCCCTGCAGGCTATGGAAAAACAACGCTCATTTCGCAATGGGCCGCAGGTAAGAGCGATCTTGGCTGGTACTCCCTTGATGAGGGCGATAACCAGCAAGAGCGTTTTGCCAGCTATTTGATTGCCGCTATTCAACAGGCCACCAATGGACACTGCGTCGCCAGTGAAGTGATGGTGCAAAAGCGCCAGTACGCCAGCATGTCCTCCCTTTTCTCTCAGCTATTTATTGAACTGGCCGAATGGCATCGCCCGCTGTATGTGGTGATTGATGATTACCATCTCATCACTAACCCGGTAATTCATGAGTCGATGCGTTTCTTCCTGCGCCATCAACCGGAAAACCTGACCCTGGTGGTACTGTCACGCAACCTGCCGCAGTTGGGTATTGCCAACCTGCGCGTGCGCGATCAACTTCTGGAAGTGGGCAGCCAGCAGCTGGCTTTTACTCATCAGGAAGCGAAACAGTTCTTTGACTGCCGTCTGACCTCCCCCATTGAGGCATCAGAAAGCAGCCGGATGTGTGACGATGTCGCAGGCTGGGCCACTGCACTGCAGTTAATTGCCCTCTCTGCCCGGCAAAACAACAGCCCGGCGCATCAGTCAGCGCGTCGACTGGCAGGGATCAATGCCAGCCATCTTTCTGATTATCTTGTGGATGAGGTGCTGGACAGCGTCGATCCGTCTACCCGTAACTTCCTGCTGAAAAGCTCCCTGCTGCGTTCCATGAACGACGCGCTGATTGTGCGCGTGACGGGCTGCGAAAACGGCCAGCTACAGCTTGAAGAAATTGAACGTCAGGGCCTGTTCCTGACGCGTATGGACGATCCCGGCGAATGGTTCAGCTACCATCCGCTGTTTGGCAGTTTCCTGCGCCAGCGTTGCCAGTGGGAGCTTGCGGTTGAACTGCCGGAAATTCATCGCGCTGCCGCCGAAAGCTGGATGGCACAAGGCTTCCCGAGCGAGGCGATCCATCATGCGCTGGCCGCAGGTGATGCCAACATGCTGCGTGATATTCTCCTCAACCATGCGTGGGGCTTGTTCAACCACAGCGAGCTGACGCTGCTTGAAGAGTCTCTCAAAGCGCTGCCGTGGGAAAGTCTGCTGGAGAACCCGCGTCTGGTGTTGCTGCAGGCCTGGCTGATGCAGAGCCAACATCGCTATAGCGAAGTGAATACCCTGCTGGCACGTGCGGAGCAGGAGATGGAAAGCAACATGGACACGCCCCTGCACGGTGAATTTAACGCCCTGCGGGCCCAGGTGGCGATTAACGACGGCGACCCGGATGAAGCCGAACGCCTGGCGATGGTCGCACTGGATGAACTGCCGCTGGCCAACTTCTACAGCCGGATCGTTGCCACGTCGGTACACGGTGAAGTGCTGCACTGCAAAGGCGAGCTGACGCGCTCCCTTTCGCTGATGCAGCAAACTGAACAAATGGCACGGCGCCATGATGTCTGGCACTACGCGTTGTGGAGCCTGATCCAGCAAAGCGAAATTCTGTTCGCTCAGGGGTTCCTGCAGGCTGCCTGGGAAAATCAGGAAAAAGCCTTCCAGCTGATTCGGGAACAGCATCTGGAACAGTTGCCGATGCACGAGTTCCTGTTGCGTATTCGCGCTCAGCTCCTGTGGGCATGGTCACGTCTGGATGAAGCTGAAAGTTGCGCCCGCCAGGGTGTGGACGTGCTTTCTGGCTTCCAGCCGCAGCTACAGTTGCAGTGTCTGGCGCTGCTGGTGCAGTGTTCGCTGGCGCGTGGCGATCTCGATAACGCCCGTAATCATCTTAACCGTCTCGAAAACCTGCTGGGCAACGGTCAGTATCATAGCGACTGGGTATCGAACGCCGATAAGGTCCGGGTGATTTACTGGCAAATGACAGGCGATAAAAAATCCGCCGCCAACTGGCTGCGTCAGACGCCAAAACCGGAATTTGCTAACAACCACTTCCTGCAGAGCCAGTGGCGCAACATTGCCCGCGCGCAGATCCTGCTCGGTGAATTAGAGCCCGCGGAGATTGTGCTGGAAGAGCTGAACGAGAACGCGCGCGGCCTGCGTCTGATGAGCGATCTGAACCGCAACCTGCTGCTGCAAAACCAGCTCTACTGGCAGGCGGGTCGTAAAAATGATGCTCAGCGTGTACTGCTGGAAGCGCTGCAACTCGCGAACCGCACCGGGTTTATCAGCCACTTTGTGATTGAAGGTGAAGTGATGGCGCAGCAGCTGCGTCAGTTGATTCAGCTTAATACGCTGCCGGAACTCGATCAGCATCGCGCTCAACGTATTCTGCGTGAAATCAACCAGCACCATCGCCATAAGTTTGCGCATTTCGATGAGAACTTTGTCGAACGTCTGTTGAACCACCCGGAAGTACCGGAGCTTATCCGCACCAGCCCGCTCACCCAGCGTGAATGGCAGGTACTGGGGCTGATCTACTCCGGCTACAGCAATGAACAAATTGCGGGTGAACTGGCGGTGGCGGCGACCACCATCAAAACGCATATCCGCAACCTGTATCAAAAGCTGGGCGTGGCGCATCGTCAGGATGCGGTGCAGCATGCGCAGCGATTGTTGAAGATGATGGGGTACGGAGTGTAATTCATTGCCCGGCGGCGCTACGCTTGCACGGGCCTACGGAGTTTTGTAGGTCGGGTAAGCGCAGCGCCACCCGACACAATTCCTAGCACAATTCCAGCTGCAAATTATTATCTTTAATCACCTGCATCACGCCCGCTGGCGGCATCACGTCTGTATACACCGCATCCACCATGCTGATGCTGCCCATGTTTACCATCGCATTACGGCCAAACTTCGAATGGTCTACCACCAGCATCACATGACGTGAGTTTTCAATAATCGCGCGCTTGGTACGCACCTCGTGATAATCAAACTCCAGCAGCGAGCCGTCGCTGTCGATGCCGCTGATCCCGAGAATGCCAAAATCGAGGCGGAACTGAGAGATAAAGTCGAGGGTCGCTTCGCCGATAATCCCGCCGTCGCGGCTGCGCAGTTCGCCGCCCGCGAGAATAATGCGGAAATCGTCTTTCTGCATCAGGGTGTTGGCGACGTTCAGGTTGTTGGTGACCACGCGCAGGTTCTCATGATCCAGCAGCGCATGGGCGACCGCTTCCGGCGTGGTGCCGATATCAATAAACAGCGTCGCCCCGTTAGGGATCTGGCTGGCGACCTTACGGGCAATGCGTTCTTTCTCTGCCGTCTGCGTGGCTTTACGATCGTGCCAGGAGGTGTTGACCGAGCTGGACGGCAGCGCCGCCCCGCCGTGGTGGCGCAGAATACGGTTCTGATCGGCCAGATCGTTCAGGTCACGACGGATGGTTTGCGGGCTGACGGCAAACTGCTCAACCAGCTCTTCAGTACTGACGTATCCCTGTTTTTTTACCAGTTCGATAATGGCGTCATGACGTTGTGTTTGTTTCATCAATTATCCCTGAGAATTATGTTCGTTTTCGCGCATGGAGCGTGTCGGCAAAGGCCATTGCCAACCCGACAACCAGGCCAGTGACGTGTGCACCATTGGCGATAGACATACCAAACAGATCAAACCATCCGGCAATTAGCCATATTAACGCAAAGGTTATGAGCCCGCGTTGCAAATAGATGCCGCTTTCCGGGTCGCGCTCCCCGCGAAGCCAGACGTAGCCCATCAGGGCGTATACCACGCCAGACAGCCCACCGAACCACGGACCGCTGAATTTATGCTGCACATAGCCGCTCAGCAGGGCGCTAATAATGGTGATAACGATCAGCTTGCCGCTGCCGAGCCGCTTCTCAACGATACCGCCGAGATACCACCACCACAGCAGGTTAAAGAGGATGTGCATCACCGAGAAGTGCATCAGCGCGTGGGTAAAGTAGCGCCAGACATCAAACTCCAGAGAAGGGTCGTACGGCCACGCCAGAGCGATCATCACGCTCTGGTCACCCACCACGTTCATAATGATAAAGACGACAATACAGGCCGCCATCAGCAGTAGCGTAAACGGCCCAGCACGTTCACGCACGGTGGCAAAGAAAGGAAAACGACGATAATGCAACCCACTGCCCGTCTGGCCAGATTGCCAGCTGGCAGCCAGATAGCGCGGGTCGCCGGGGTTCTCAAGAAAACGCGCCAGCTCCTCGTTTACCCGCCCTGCCTGGCTCTCGTCGGCCAGCCAGACATCGGTCTGAGTATGTTGCTGGATGGTCAGAATAACACCCTGCGTCGCCATGTAGTCGACAAACGCCTGGGCGACACGCGGGTTGGTAAAAGAGGTGATCATCAACATGGGTAGCGGTCGCTTATTTCCACACAAAAGGGGACAGTATAGCGGGATCAGCGCTCAAACGCGTACTCAACTTCTGCCGGGAAATGGCGATGCCAGGCATCGAATCCGCCGTCGACGCTGTATACCGCATCATAACCCTGCTGAAGCAGGTACTGCGCCGCACCTTTACTGCTGTTGCCGTGGTAGCACATGACCATCACCGGTGTGTCGAAGTCGTTATCGCGCATAAACGCGCCCAGCGTGTCGTTGGTAAGGTGGAACGCGCCCGGCGTGTGGCCCATCGCAAAACTCTGCGGATCGCGGATGTCCACCAGCACCGCCGTTCCCTGGTGCATTTTCTGATGGGCTTCTTCTACGTTAATACATTCAAACTGATCCATGGTGTTCTCTTTACATTGGTCAACGGCACTATTTTACCCCGTAGTGTACGTCCTGGCGGCGGGTAAACGCCATTATGTTATCCATATCACTCTAAATTGTTTTTTTGATGTTACCAAAAGCGCGTTCCTTTGCTATTATGAGCGATATCGAACATTTCTGAGCTTTAACGAAAGTGCATGAGGGTGTTATGGAAACCAAAGATCTGATTGTGATAGGCGGTGGCATCAACGGTGCCGGTATTGCGGTCGATGCCGCAGGACGCGGATTATCCGTACTGATGCTGGAAGCTAACGATCTCGCCTGCGCGACGTCGTCCGCCAGCTCCAAACTGATTCACGGTGGCCTGCGCTACCTGGAACACTACGAATTCCGCCTGGTCAGCGAAGCGCTGGCTGAACGTGAAGTATTGTTGAAAATGGCACCGCATCTGGCGATTCCGATGCGTTTCCGTCTGCCCCATCGCCCGCATCTGCGTCCGGCCTGGATGATCCGAATCGGTCTGTTTATGTACGATCACCTGGGTAAACGCACCAGTCTGCCGGGTTCGAACGGTTTGCGTTTTGGTTCAGAATCGGTCCTTAAACCTGAAATCGTGCGCGGATTCGAATATTCCGACTGCTGGGTGGACGATGCGCGTCTGGTTCTGGCGAACGCACAGATGGTGGTGAAGAAAGGCGGCGAGGTGAAAACCCGCACCCGCGCGACCTCTGCTCGTCGTGAAAACGGTCTGTGGATTGTCGACGCGGAAGACATCGATACCGGCGAGAAATTCAGCTGGAAAGCACGCGGCCTGGTCAACGCCACCGGTCCGTGGGTGAAACAGTTCTTTGACGAAGGCATGCACCTACCTTCACCGTACGGTATTCGCCTGATCAAAGGCAGCCATATTGTGGTGCCGCGCGTACATACTCAGAAGCAGGCTTATATTCTGCAGAACGAAGATAAACGCATCGTGTTTGTGATCCCGTGGATGGACGAGTTTTCGATTATCGGCACCACCGACGTGGAGTACAAAGGCGATCCGAAAAACGTTGAGATCGACGAGAGCGAGGTCAACTACCTGCTGAAAGTGTATAACGCGCACTTTAAGAAACAGCTGTCTCGTAATGATGTGGTCTGGACTTACTCCGGCGTGCGTCCGCTGTGCGATGACGAATCGGATTCACCGCAGGCCATCACCCGCGACTATACGCTTGATATTCACGACGTAGATGGGCAGGCACCGCTGCTGTCGGTGTTTGGCGGCAAACTCACCACTTATCGTAAGCTGGCCGAGCACGCGCTGGAAAAACTGGTGCCGTACTATAAAGGCATTGGTCCGGCATGGACCAAAGGTGCCGTGCTCCCTGGCGGAGATATCGGGGATAACCGCGATGATTATGCCGCGAAGCTGCGTCGCCGCTATCCGTTCATCACCGAAGGGATGGCACGCCATTATGCCCGTACTTACGGTAGCAACACGGAGTGGATCCTGGGTGAAGCCAAAGAGATTGCCGATCTGGGCGAACATTTCGGCCATGAACTGTACGAAGCCGAGTTGCGTTATCTGGTTGAACACGAGTGGGTGCGCCGCCTGGATGACGCCATCTGGCGTCGTACTAAAGAAGGGATGTGGCTGGATGCCGAGCAGCAGTCTCGCGTGGCGCAGTGGTTACTGCAAAATGCGGGGAAGCGTGAGCTGTCGCTAGCGTCCTGATGTGAAAAAATGCCCGGTGGGGCTACGCTTACCGGGCCTACGGGATCAAGTAGGCCGGGTAAGGCGAAGCCGCCACCCGGCTTTGTTTTTACAACCTCACCGGATCAATATGCCAGATCGTCTCGGCATACTCTTTGATGGTCCTGTCTGACGAGAAATACCCCATATTGGCGATGTTGTGCATCGCGGCAATGGTCCATTTCTCCTGCTGCCGGTACAGTTCGTCTACTTTATCCTGACAATCCACGTAGCTGCGATAATCCGCCAGCACCTGATAGTGATCGCCAAAGTTAATCAGCGAATCTACCAGGTCACGATAGCGGCCAGGCTCGTCAGGGCTAAACACGCCGGTGGCGATTTGCGTCAATACCTGGCGTAGCTCTTCATCCTCTTCGTAATATTTACGCGGCGAGTAACCCTGCTTACGCAGCGCTTCGACCTCTTCCGTTGTGTTACCGAAGATAAAGATGTTATCTGCACCGACATGCTCCAGCATCTCGACATTCGCCCCGTCCAGCGTACCAATGGTCAGCGCGCCGTTAAGGGCAAACTTCATGTTACTGGTACCGGACGCTTCGGTACCTGCCGTGGAAATCTGCTCAGAGAGATCCGCCGCCGGGATGATCAGCTGCGCCAGACTGACGCTGTAGTTCGGGATGAACACCACCTTCAGCTTGTCACCAATTTCCGGATCCAGGTTGACCACCTTCGCCACATCATTGATGAGGTGAATGATATGCTTGGCCATGTAGTAGGCGGAAGCCGCCTTGCCGGCAAAGATCTTCACCCGTGGCACCCACTCAGCCGTAGGGTCGGCCTTGATGCGGTTGTAATGGGTGATCACATGCAGCACGTTCATGAGCTGACGTTTGTACTCATGGATGCGCTTGATCTGCACATCGAACAGCGCTTTCGGGTTGGCGACTACGTTCAGGTGTAGTGCAAGATATACTGACAAACGCTTTTTGTTCAGCAGCTTGGCTTCACGCACGGCTTTGTTGACCGTCGGGAAATCAATGTGCTGTTCCAGCTCGCTCAGCTGGCTCAAATCGGTACGCCAGGTGCGACCGATATTCTCATCCAGCACCTCAGAGAGCGGCTGATTGGCCAGCGCCAGCCAGCGTCGTGGCGTCACGCCGTTGGTCACATTGCAAAAACGTGTCGGGAAGATCTTCGCGAAGTCAGCAAACAGCGACTGCACCATCAGGTTTGAGTGCAACTCGGACACTCCGTTAACCTTGTGGCTGATCACCACCGCCAGCCAGGCCATGCGCACACGGCGGCCGTTCGACTCATCAATGATCGACGTACGACTCAGCAGGCCGGTATCGTTCGGGTACTGCTCCTGCAACGTCTTGAGGAAGTAATCGTTAATCTCAAAGATGATCTGCAGATGGCGCGGCAGGATTTTGCCGAGCATATCCACCGGCCAGGTTTCCAGCGCTTCGCTCATCAGCGTGTGGTTGGTGTATGAGAACACCTGACAGGTCACTTCAAACGCATCATCCCAGCTGAACTTATGTTCGTCGATCAGCAGGCGCATCAGCTCAGGAATGGAGAGCACCGGGTGGGTGTCGTTGAGGTGAATCGCGGTTTTCTCCGCCAGGTTGGCGTAGGTTTTGTGCAGCTGGTAGTGACGGCTCAGGATATCCTGAATCGTCGAGGACACCAGGAAATACTCCTGGCGCAGGCGCAGCTCACGCCCGGAGTAGGTTGAGTCATCCGGGTAAAGGACACGGGACACGTTCTCGGAGTGGTTTTTATCTTCCACCGCCGCGAAGTAGTCACCCTGGTTGAATTTACCGAGGTTAATTTCGCTACTGGCCTGGGCGCTCCACAGGCGCAGCGTGTTGGTGGCGTCAGTGTCGTAGCCCGGGATGATCTGGTCATAGGCCACGGCCAGGATCTCTTCGGTTTCCACCCAGCGGGATTTTTTCCCTTCCTGTTGGATACGTCCACCGAAGCGCACTTTGTAGCGCGTATTGTGACGCTTGAACTCCCAGGGGTTGCCATATTCCAGCCAGTAGTCCGGCGACTCTTTCTGACGTCCGTCGACGATGTTCTGTTTGAACATGCCGTAGTCATAGCGAATACCGTAACCACGACCCGGCAGCGCCAGAGTCGCCAGCGAATCCAGGAAGCAGGCTGCAAGGCGTCCCAGGCCGCCGTTACCGAGACCCGGGTCATTCTCTTCGTCAATCAGTTCTTCTAAATCTAACCCCATCTCTTCCAGGGCGTTTTTGACGTCGTCATAAATACCGAGCGACAACAGCGCATTGGAAAGTGTGCGGCCAATCAAAAATTCCATCGACAGGTAATAAACCTGACGCGTTTCCTGTGAGAGCTGGGCACGGTTGGAGCGCAGCCAACGTTCAACTAAACGGTCACGCACGGCAAACAGGGTGGCGTTCAGCCACTCGTGTTTGTTCGCGATGACCGGATCTTTCCCGATGGTAAACATCAGCTTGTAGGCGATAGAGTGCTTTAACGCCTCAACGCTGAGTGTGGGTGAAGAGTAGCTAAAAGGTGCATTCATATCAGTGACTCCGCCTTGTTACATCAAGCGTTGATAAAGATCGCGGTATGACTGCGCCGCAACGTGCCAGCTAAAGTCCATGCTCATCGCCTGGCGCTGAACATAACGCCACAAGGAAGGCCGGGACCATAAAACAAAAGCACGCCGAATCGCCCGTAACAACGACCAGGCATTACTGTCTTCAAACACAAACCCGCTGGCGATACCGTCCGCCAGGTTTTCCAGAGAGCTGTCGGAAACCGTGTCAGCCAGCCCACCCGTGCGACGCACCAGCGGTAACGTGCCGTATTTCAGGCCGTAGAGTTGCGTCAGGCCGCAGGGTTCGAAACGGCTTGGCACCAGGATGACGTCCGCGCCGCCCATAATGCGGTGCGAAAACGCCTCGTGATAGCCAATCTGCACCCCAACCTGACCGGGATGTTCCGCCGCCGCAGCCAGAAAACCTTCCTGCAATACCGGGTCGCCCGCGCCGAGCAGAGCCAGTTGCCCTCCCTGTTCCAGTAAACCAGGCAGCGCTTCCAGCACCAGATCCAGCCCTTTCTGGCTGGTCAGACGGCTGACCACGGCGAACAACGGGACTTTGTCGTTCACCTTCAGACCCATGGCAATTTGCAGCTGGCGCTTGTTTTCGGCTTTGTCCTCGACCGAATCACGGCCATAGCGCGACGCCAGCAGGAGATCGGTTTCCGGGCTCCAGATCTTTTCATCCACACCGTTCAAAATACCCGACAGGCGCCCTTCACGATGCCGCTGTCGCAGTAGCCCTTCCAGACCATAACCAAACTCCGGCTGGGTAATTTCCCGGGCGTAAGTCGGGCTCACGGCGGTAATATGATCGGCATAGTAAAGCCCGGCTTTCAGGAACGAGATCTGCCCGTTAAACTCCAGCCCGTGCATGTTATAGAACGACAATGGCAGATCGATTTCATGCATGTGATGGGCATAGTACATCCCCTGATATGCCAGGTTATGCACGGTAAAGACTGACCTGGCCGGGTGGCCGCGCGCGGCCAGATACGCCGGGGCAAGCCCGGCGTGCCAGTCGTGCGCGTGCACCACATCCGGACGCCAGAACGGATCCAGCCCCGTCGCCATTTCTGCACCGACCCAGCCGAGCAACGCAAAGCGCAGTACGTTGTCCGGGTAAGCAAACAGGTTGGTGTCGTGATACGGACTCCCGGGCCTGTCGTATAAGTGCGGCGCGTCAATCAGGTAGATCCCAACGCCGTTGTAATGTCCAAACAGCAGGGTGATGCGCCCGGCAAAAGTCTCACGACGCGTCACCACTTTTGCATCAGGAATACCACGCCGGATATCCGGAAATGCGGGCAGCAGGACTCGGGTATCCACCCCTCCGGCGATTTGCGCCGCCGGTAATGCACCAAGAACATCCGCCAGGCCGCCCGTTTTTAACAACGGGAACATCTCAGAACATACGTGTAAAACCTGCATCATCGCTCCTGTTTGATCTGCAGCTTCCGCAACATTTCCCGTGTTACTAACACGATTCCCTCTTCCGAACGGTAGAAGCGACGCGCGTCTTCTTCCGCATTTTCACCAATGACCATCCCCTCAGGAATGACACAGGCGCGGTCGATAACGCAACGACGCAGGCGACACGAACGTCCTACCCAGACATCCGGCAATAAGACTGCCGAATCAATATTACAGAATGAATTTATCCGCACGCGGGGGAACAGCACTGACTGCACCACCACCGACCCTGAAATAATGCATCCGCCAGAGACCAGCGAGTTCAGTGTCATACCGTGGCTACCTGAACGGTCCTGAACGAATTTGGCTGGCGGCAGCGATTCCATATGAGTACGAATCGGCCAGTTCTGATCGTACATATCCAGCTCAGGGGTCACCGAAGCCAGGTCGAGGTTCGCCTTCCAGTACGCCTCCAGCGTTCCCACATCGCGCCAGTAAGGTTCCGCATTTGGGTCGGATTGCACGCAGGACAACGGGAAGGGATGTGCATACGCCATGCCAGCTTGCGTAATTTTCGGGATGATATCTTTGCCAAAGTCATGGCTGGAGTTTTCGTCTTTGTCGTCTTCTTCGAGCAGTTCATAAAGGTAATCTGCATCAAAGACATAGATCCCCATACTGGCGAGTGACTTCGTATCATCTCCCGGCATGGTCGGTGGGTTTGCAGGTTTTTCGACGAAGTCGATAATTTTGTCGTCCGCATCCACGTGCATTACGCCAAATGCCGTCGCTTCAGCAACGGGCACCGGCAAACACGCCACGGTGCAACGCGCCCCTTTTTCGACATGGTCGATGAGCATGTGGGAGTAGTCTTGCTTGTAAATATGATCCCCGGCGAGGATCACGATGTATTCCGCGTTATAACGACGAATGATATCAAGGTTTTGCGTCACCGCATCCGCCGTGCCCCGGTACCAGTTTTCGCCGTGAACGCGCTGCTGGGCCGGAAGAAGATCGACAAACTCATTCATCTCTTCGCTGAAGAAGGACCAGCCACGCTGGATATGCTGCACCAGCGTGTGTGATTGATACTGCGTAATGACGCCAATGCGGCGGATGCCAGAGTTGAGGCAATTGGAGAGTGCGAAATCAATGATACGGAACTTACCACCAAAGTGAACAGCCGGCTTGGCGCGTTTGATGGTCAAATCTTTCAGACGGGTACCACGCCCACCAGCGAGTATCAGGGCAACCGTTTTTAATGGTAGCTGGCGTGCCAACATTAAGGGATCGTTCTTCTCTAATCTAACCATGACTAACTCCTTTTTTATCATCTTTGGAATACACACACTCCGTGCGCAGGCCCGTGCCAGACAGCCATTACTACCGGATTATCCGCTCCGGCAAAGGGGGGAACGGCGCGCCATTCCCCTTCAGGTAAAACAATCTCTGCGACATCATCCGTCGCGTTCAGCGTAACCAGCCATTTATCCGAAAGCAGGATTTGCAGCCGTGGTACACCGTGTTGCCACTCTTGCGCGCTTAGTGGTTGCGCGTCTTTATTCAACCAGCGAACGTTTCCGTCCCCCTCTTCCCACCAGCGGTCGGTGGTCAGGGCCGGGATTTGCTGGCGAAGGTGGATCAGCGCAGCGGTAAAATGGATCAGCCCGCTGTTCGCCTCCCCCCAGTCAAGCCAGGTTAAGGTGTTGTCCTGGCAATACGCATTGTTGTTACCGTGCTGGCTGTGGCCGTGCTCATCGCCCGCCAGCAGCATCGGTGTCCCCTGCGACAACAGAAGCGTTGTCAGCAGCGCATGAACGCTGGCGCGCCGCCGCTCGATAACGTCAAGGCTTCCGCCTAACCCTTCTATACCATGATTGAAGCTATGGTTATTGTTAGTGCCATCGCGATTCTCTTCGCCGTTCGCCTCATTGTGTTTCTGATTGAAACAAACGCAGTCCCTGAGCGTAAAACCGTCGTGCGCCGTCAACAGGTTGACGGTGGCCGACGGTCGCTTACCGTCGCGCTTAAAGAGATCGCTTGACGCGGCAAAGCGCCCGGCAAATTCCCCCAGCGAGAGATTTCGCTCCAGCCAGAAGCGGCGCGCGGCATCGCGATAGTGATCGTTCCACTCGGCAAACAGCGGCGGGAAATTCCCGACCTGATAGCCTCCTTCACCGATGTCCCACGGCTCGGCGATGAGCTTGACCTGCGAGAGCACCGGACAGTTTTTTATCGCCTCAAACAGCGGCGCCTGCTGGCTGAACGCCGGCATGCGTCCCATCACGGGTGCCAGGTCGAAACGAAAACCGTCCACGTGGAACGTTTCCACCCAGTATTTCAGGCATTCATAAGCAAAATGCGTGACCGCCGGATGGCTGAGATTGAGCGTGTTACCGCAGCCGGTCCAGTTCTCGTAATCGCCACCCTGCCTGATCCAATAATAGCTACGGTTATCAATTCCGCGCATGGAGAGCGTTGGACCATCGAGATCGCTTTCTGCGCTGTGGTTCAGCACCACATCCAGAATGACTTCAATTCCCGCAGCATGGAGCGCTTTCACCGCATCGCGAAACTCGTCCCGCGCTTTTTCCGGATGGACGGCATAGCGGGGTTCGAGCGCGAACATCGCCAGCGGGTTGTAACCCCAGTAGTTGCTCAACCCCAGCCGCTGCAGACGCGGCTCGCTGGCAAAATGGGCGACGGGTAGCAGTTCAAGAGCGGTGATGCCGAGGTGTTTCAGGTAGGCGATCATGGTCGGATGGCTAAGCGCCTTGTAGGTGCCGCGCATCTCTTTGGGGATGGACGGATGCAGATACGTCAGCCCTTTGACATGGGCCTCGTAAATGACGGTGTTGCCCCACGGCGTGGCCGGTGGCGCATCGTCCTCCCAGTCATAGAGATCGTGCACTACCACGCTTTTTGGCACCACATGGGCACTGTCGCGATGGTCAGGCTCACCATAACCAACATGGAAAATCGGGTCGTCTTTAAACTCACCGTCCACGCGGTGCGCACACGGATCAATCAACAGCTTTGCAGGGTTAAACCAGTGCCCTTGCGCAGGTTCCCACGGACCATGAACGCGAAAACCATAGTGCATACCTGGCCGTCCTCCGGCCAGGTAACCGTGCCAGGTATCCCCCGTGCGCGACGGTAAATCGTAACGGTGCTCGTTACCCTCACCGTCAAAAACACACAGTTCTACCCGCTCAGCGTGAGCAGAAAAGAGGGTGAAATTCACACCCTTTCCGTCAAAACTCGCCCCGAGCGGTTCGGGTTGACCTGCCGTAAGCTGCGTCATTCCCCCTCCCGCATCAGCCAGATGGTGCCAAGCGGCGGTAGCGTGAGACTCAGAGAGTTTGGCCGCCCGTGACTTTCGATAGCATCGCTTTGCACCAGACCACCATTACCGGTATTGCTTCCGTGGTAGTGCATGGAATCGGTATTCAGGATTTCGCGCCATTTACCCGGCTGGTTAATGCCGAAGCGATAGTGCTGGCGCGGCACCGGCGTGAAGTTGCTGGCGACGATGATCTCGTTACCCGCTTTATCTCGCCGCACAAAGACAAACACCGAGCGCTCATGGTCATCCACCACCAGCCACTCAAAGCCGTACGGGTCAAAATCGAGTTCGTGCAGCGCTTTGTGATGACGATAGGTCAGGTTCAGGTCACGCACCAGACGTTGCACGCCGTGGTGCCAGTTGTCACCGCCTTCCAGCAGATGCCAGTCGAGGCTGGCGTCGTGGTTCCACTCGCGTCCCTGAGCGAACTCATTGCCCATAAACAGCAGTTTTTTGCCCGGGAACGCAAACATCCAGCCGTAGTAGGCGCGCAGGTTGGCAAATTTCTGCCACGCATCGCCCGGCATGCGGTCAAGAATGGATTTTTTGCCGTGTACCACTTCATCATGCGACAGCGGCAGCATGAAGTTTTCGGTGTAGTTGTAGAGCATCCCGAACGTCAGCTTGTCGTGATGATACTGACGATATACCGGATCGAGCTTCATGTAGTCGAGCGTGTCGTGCATCCAGCCCAGGTTCCACTTGTACCAGAACCCCAGACCGCCTAATGAAGGCGGACGGGAGACGCCCGCAAAGTCGGTCGACTCTTCTGCCATTGTTACCGCGCCGTCCACCTGCTCACCGATAATGCGGTTGGTGCTGCGCAGGAACTCAATCGCCTCCAGGTTTTCACGGCCACCAAACTCATTCGGGATCCACTCTCCCTCTTTGCGGCTGTAATCGCGATAGATCATGGATGCCACCGCATCAACACGCAGAGCATCAATGCCAAAGCGCTCAATCCAGTACAGGGCATTTCCGACCAGGTAGTTCGCGACTTCGCGGCGACCGTAGTTGTAGATCAGCGTATTCCAGTCCTGGTGATAACCTTCTCGCGGGTCGCTGTGCTCGTACAGCTTCGTACCATCAAACTCTGACAAACCAAAGTCATCCGACGGGAAATGGCCTGGCACCCAGTCGAGGATCACATTCAGCCCGGCGGCATGCGCGGCATGGATGAAATAACGGAAGTCATCGCGCGTGCCAAAGCGGCGCGTAGGCGCATACAGCCCGGTTGGCTGATAACCCCAGCTACCATCGAACGGATGCTCGTTGACCGGCAACAGCTCAAGGTGAGTAAAGCCCATCCATTTGGCATACGGCACCAGCTGGTCGGCAAGCTCCCGGTAGCTGAGCCAGAAGTTGTTATCGGTGTGGCGGCGCCATGAGCCAAGATGCACTTCATAGACGGAGATAGGTGCATCGAAGCGGTTGGCCTGTTTGCGCTCTTCCGTCTGAGTGATCTTCTCTGGCAGGCCACAAATCAGCGATGCCGTATCCGGGCGCATCTGGGCTTCAAAGGCGTACGGGTCGGCTTTAATGCGCAGCTTGCCGTGGGCATCGATCATCTCGAATTTGTAGAGCTGTCCGTTGTGCGCACCGGGGATAAACAGCTCCCAGATCCCCGTTTCCCGGCGCAGGCGCATCGGGTGGCGACGGCCGTCCCAGTAGTTGAATTGTCCGACAACGGAGACGCGTTGGGCGTTGGGTGCCCACACGGCAAACCGCGTGCCGGTGATACCATCCATCGTGTCTGCATGGGCACCCAGCGTTTCATAAGGCCGCAAATGGGTTCCTTCAGACAGCAGCCATGCGTCCATCTCCTGCAAAAGAGGACCAAAGCTGTAGGGATCATCAATGAGATTTTGCTGGCCGTGCCAGATGACGGCGAGCTGATAACGGAAAGGGTTTTTACGACGGGGCATCACGCCAGAGAAGAAACCACGCGAGTCGAGGCATTCCAGATTGCCCACTTTGCGGCCGGTTTTGGGTTCGATAACCCACACTTCTGTCGCATCCGGTAACAACGCCCGGACTTCCAGCCCGGTCTCTGTACGGTGCATCCCCAGCACGGAAAAGGGGTCGGCAAAATGACCCGCAATAAGCGCATTAATCACGTCTCTATCCACACGATCGGACATGGTATTCATCCTGTTTTTTATGTCGTCCTTTTTTAGCGCCTGGGACGACTTTAATGTGACCTGAACGAGCATCCTCACAGCCCGTCCTAACCTCAGGTAAGAAATGACTCTTCCTTAAAGCATAGCCAACGCTCTAAATGACTCCTGATAAAAAATAAGACATACGCGTTTTACTCCATGTAGTACGCAAAAAAAGGGGGTGAAAATCACCCCCGGTCGTTAACAAATTATTACGCCAGCTGGCGCAGCATGCGGCGCAGCGGCTCGGCGGCACCCCATAAGAGCTGGTCGCCAACGGTGAACGCGGAGAGGTACTCCGGCCCCATGTTCAGCTTACGCAGACGGCCGACAGGCGTGGTCAACGTGCCGGTCACGGCTGCAGGGGTCAGTTCACGCATGGTGATATCGCGATCGTTTGGTACCACTTTCGCCCACGGGTTGTGTGCAGCCAGCAGCTCTTCCACGGTCGGAATAGACACATCTTTTTTCAGTTTAAGGGTGAAGGCCTGGCTGTGGCAGCGCAGCGCGCCAATGCGCACGCACAGGCCATCAACCGGAATAGTATTCGCGGTGGCGAGAATTTTGTTGGTCTCGGCCTGGCCCTTCCACTCTTCGCGAGTCTGGCCGTTATCCAGCTGTTTATCGATCCACGGGATCAGGCCACCGGCCAGCGGTACGCCGAAGTTATCCACCGGCAGCTCGCCGCTGCGGGTCAGCTGGGTGACTTTACGCTCGATATCCAGAATCGCGGACGCCGGGTCTGCCAGCTCGGTCGCGACGCTCTGGTGCAGCTGGCCCATCTGGGTCAGCAGCTCGCGCATATGACGCGCACCGCCGCCGGAAGCCGCCTGGTACGTCGCCACGGAGACCCACTCCACCAGATCTTGCGAGAACAAGCCGCCCAGAGACATCAGCATCAGGCTGACGGTGCAGTTACCGCCAACAAAGGTTTTCACGCCGTTGTTCAGGCCGTCGGTGATCACGCCCTGGTTAACCGGGTCAAGAATGATGATGGCATCGTCTTTCATGCGAAGCGAAGAGGCCGCGTCAATCCAGTAGCCCTGCCAGCCGCTTTCACGCAGCTTTGGATAGATTTCGTTGGTATAATCGCCGCCCTGGCACGTGACAATAATATCGAGTGCCTTCAGCGCTTCCAGATCGTAAGCATCCTGCAACGTGCCTGTGGTACCACCAAAGGACGGAGCAGCCTGGCCGAGCTGGGAAGTGGAGAAGAAGACCGGGCGGATAGCGTCGAAATCGCGCTCTTCAACCATGCGTTGCATGAGTACAGAGCCGACCATACCGCGCCAGCCGATAAAACCAACGTTTTTCATAGCATTTTTTTCCTGCAGAGGGTGTGTGCTGTTTGTGCAAGCCAGTATTGAACTGGGATATGCTTCACATTACAAAATGCTGCCAAAGTCGCAAGCGAAATTAATCGATGATTGCCCGGCAATCAGAAAAAGAGCTAATCATCATAATAACCATAGAGAGTTTCAGGGATAATTTACATGAGTGAAATCATTTCCGCGGCGGTTTTATTGATCCTGATAATGGATCCACTCGGAAACCTGCCGATCTTCATGTCGGTGCTGAAGCACACCGAGCCAAAGCGCCGTCGGGCGATCATGATCCGCGAGCTGCTTATCGCGCTGCTGGTGATGTTTATCTTCCTGTTTGCGGGCGAAAAAATCCTCGCCTTCCTGAACCTGCGTGCCGAAACCGTGTCGATTTCCGGCGGGATTATCCTGTTCCTGATTGCCATAAAGATGATTTTCCCGAGCGCGGAAGGCAGCAGCAGCGGCCTGCCTGCGGGTGAAGAGCCATTTATTGTGCCGCTGGCGATTCCTCTCGTCGCCGGGCCGACCATTCTGGCGACGCTGATGCTGCTGTCACATCAGTATCCGAACCAGATGAGCCATCTGGTGATTGCCCTGCTGATCGCCTGGGGTGGGACATTTATCATCCTGCTGCAGTCGTCCCTGTTCCTGCGCCTGCTGGGTGAGAAAGGGGTGAACGCGCTGGAACGCCTGATGGGGCTGATTCTGGTGATGATGGCGACGCAGATGTTCCTGGACGGGATACGGACGTGGATGAAGGGGTGACGTTCTCCCTCTCCCGAAAGGAGAGGGTCGGAGTGAGGGCATCAGGCCGCAGGGGCTGCCCATCTACCCCTTACGAATCAAATACCGGTACGGCATCGCTTCAGTCTGCTGAGCCACCAGCTCATGCTCCATAAAGGTACAAAATCCGGGGATATCGCGGGTGGTCGCCGGGTCGTCGGCGATGATCAGCAGCGTTTCGCCGGATTGCATGTTACGCACGGTTTTGCGCACCATCATTACCGGCTCCGGGCAGCGAAGGCCCTGGGCATCAAGAGTGTGGTCCGGGCTGGAAAACAGGTCGGTCATGATTTTCTCGGTCAGGTAAAAACGGCTGTAGTTTACGCCCCGTAGCGATCAATGCAAACCAGGTTAACGATTGCGTAAAAACTAACCATTGCAATGTCTGCCCAAAGCAGTATCATGCTGCGGTTTTTATTGGGTTCCCTCACCCCAACGTATAAAAAGGTCACAATATGACGCAGTTTTCTGAATCTCAGCGCGTAAAAGCGTTGTTCTGGCTTTCGCTTTTTCATCTGCTGGTGATCACCTCCAGCAACTATCTGGTACAGCTTCCCATCTCCATTTTTGGTTTTCATACCACCTGGGGGGCGTTCAGTTTTCCGTTTATTTTCCTCGCCACCGATTTGACCGTGCGAATTTTTGGCGCACCGCTGGCTCGCCGCATTATTTTTGCGGTCATGCTCCCGGCGCTGTTCGTGTCTTACGTGATTTCGTCCCTGTTCTATATGGGCAGTTGGCAGGGTTTTGAGGCGCTAACCCACTTCAACCTGTTTGTCGCCCGAATCGCCACCGCAAGCTTTATGGCTTATGCGCTGGGGCAGATCCTCGACGTGCATGTGTTTAACCGCCTGCGTCAGAATCACCGCTGGTGGATGGCCCCGACCGCCTCGACGCTGTTCGGTAACGTGAGCGATACGCTGGCCTTCTTCTTCATCGCCTTCTGGCACAGCCCGGATGCGTTCATGGCCGAGCACTGGATGGAGATCGCCCTGGTGGACTACTGCTTCAAGGTGCTCATCAGTATTGTCTTCTTCCTGCCAATGTACGGTGTGCTGCTGAATATGCTGCTGAAAAGGCTGGCAGATAAATCTGAAATCACGGCATTGCAGGCTGGTTAAGGGTTCGCTTTATCAGTTGTGATAAGATGAGCGAATGAGCCGTTATGGCCGTTTATCGAAAGGAAGAAGTCAATGCGCAATCTGGTTAAATATGTCGGGATTGGCCTGCTGGTTGTGGGTCTTGCAGCCTGTGATAACAGCGACACGAAAACGCCTGCTCAGGGTGCATCTGCAGAGAGCAATGCGACCGGTCAGCCGGTGAATCTGCTGGATGGCAAACTCAGATTCTCTCTGCCAGCCGATATGACTGACCAGAGCGGTAAGCTGGGCACTCAGGCGAACAATATGCACGTTTATTCCGACGCAACCGGGCAGAAAGCCGTCATTGTGATTGTGGGTGACGACACCAGCGAAGATCTGAGCGTACTGTCAAAACGTCTGGAAGATCAGCAGCGCAGCCGCGACCCGCAGCTGCAGGTGGTGACCAATAAGTCCATCGAACTGAAAGGCCACACGCTGCAACAGCTGGATAGCATCATCTCCGCAAAAGGCCAGACCGCGTACTCGTCTGTGGTGCTGGGTAAGGTCGATAACAAACTGCTGACTATGCAGATCACCCTGCCAGCGGACGATCAGCAGAAAGCGCAGACTGCGGCTGAAAACATCATTAACACCCTCGTGATCCAGTAATCCTTCACGAGGATGACGTGGCCTCCGGTGCCTGCACCGGGGGCCATTTTTTTAGCCGCCATGTCAGCATCAAGGCGATAACCACCAGACCCGCCGCAGCAAGATAAATAACCGGTACTCCTGCCCAGGTCATCACCAGCCCTGCCAGCGGGCCGGTAATGCCCAAAGACATATCCATAAATACCGTGTAGGTTGCCAGCGCCGCCCCCTGGTTCTGCTGCGGCACGGCTTTTACCGCCACCACCCCCAGCGCCGGGAAGACCAGTGAAAAACCTGCTCCCGCAAGGAAGACGCCCACTTTTGCGACCCATGGCATCATCGCTATGCCGGTCAACAGCAGCCCGACTATCTCTACCGCAAAGCAGATCATTGCCACGTTCAGCCCGCCCAGACGGTTGATACCGTTCGGGAAAAGCAAACGCGCGCCAACAAACGCGCAGCTAAACAGGGTTAACGCGAAAGCTGCGCCGTCCCATCCTTTGGCGTCATAGAAAAGGGTAATGAAGGTCGCAATCACACCGAACCCCGTTGTCGCCAGCGCCAGGGCCATACCATACGGCCAGACGCGCCCGAGCACCGCCCGAAACGGCAGTGGTTTGCCTTTGCTGGCCTTCACTTTCGGGCGCGGCAGCGCAAAGAGGATCGCCAGAGCCGCAACCGCCATAATGGTAATCGCCAGCCCATACAGACCACCAAACGCATAACAGGCCACACCAAGCGGCGCCCCCAGCGCCATTGCGCCGTAGGTGACAATGCCATTCCATGAAATAACCCGACCAATGTGCGGCGCGCCTACCACCCCCACGCCCCACAGTGTCGAACCGGTTCCCGCCAGACTTTGACCGATACCCAGGATCACGCGACCCAGGCAGAGCAGTACCAGGCTAACCAGGGGCCAGTGGCTGGTGGTGGCGGCCAGAAAATAGCTCAGGCCACTCAGAAAGCAGCCGCACAACCCTACAACCACGATGCTTTTTGGGCCGAAAAGGTCCGCGTAACGCCCGGCATGCGGACGGCTCAGGAGCGTGGCGAAATACTGCAGGCTAATCACCAGCCCCGCCCAGAAGGCGCTAAAGCCCATCACGTCATGGACATAGCCAGGCAAAACCGCCAGCGGCAGGCCAATGGTCATATAACTGGCGAAATTGAAAATAACAACGGAGACGATGCGCAGATTGAGGCGCAGTCCGCTCAGCGCCGGTTCAGCGGCAGGTTCGGGCATGAGGTTCTACCTGGATTTTTACAACAGTGTTTCACTATTACCACGACACAATAAGAAAATCAGCACCGACTTTCAGATTAACAGCCCCAGACGAAGCGAACCGCGGACACTAAACTTACCGGGTCATCATTTTAAGGAACGCGTATGATCGCTAACCCGTCCGACAAAGCTGGGCTCCACATCTTATTAAAACTCGCCTGCCTGGTGGTTATCCTTGCGGGTATCCATGCCGCGGCTGACATTATTGTGCAGCTCCTGCTGGCGCTCTTTTTTGCCATTGTGCTTAATCCACTGGTGAGCTGGTTTTTACGTCGGGGCGTCAGTCGCCCGGTGGCCATCACCATCGTCGTCATCGTGATGCTAATTGCCCTGACGGCGCTTTTCGGCGTGCTGGCGGCTTCGCTGAGCGAATTCTCCACGATGTTGCCACAGTACAACAAAGCGCTGACGCGGAAGATCGTGGCGCTGCAGGAGATGGTGCCTTTCCTTAATCTGCATATCTCGCCAGAGCGGATGCTGCGCCGGATGGATTCAGAGAAAGTCATGACCTACGCCACCACCCTGATGACGGGACTTTCCGGCGCGATGGCCAGTATGCTTCTGCTGGTCATGACGGTGGTGTTTATGCTGTTCGAAGTGCGCCACGTCCCCTATAAGCTGCGCTTTGCGCTGAATAATCCTCAAATTCACATCGCCGGATTACACCGCGCGTTAAAGGGCGTCTCCAAATATCTGGCGCTGAAAACGCTGTTGAGCGTCTGGACCGGCGTGATTGTCTGGCTGGGGTTGATGTTGATGGGCGTGCAGTTTGCGTTGATGTGGGGCGTACTGGCGTTTTTGCTCAACTATGTGCCCAATATTGGCGCGGTACTCTCCGCCGTACCACCGATGATTCAGGCATTCCTGTTTAATGGTTTCTATGAATGCATGTTGGTCGGGGCACTTTTCCTCGTCGTGCATATGGTGCTGGGGAATATTCTCGAACCGCGCATGATGGGGCACCGGCTGGGCATGTCGACGCTGGTGGTATTCTTATCGTTACTGATCTGGGGATGGCTGCTGGGCCCGGTCGGGATGCTACTGTCGGTCCCGCTAACCAGTGTGTGTAAGATCTGGATGGAAACCACCAAAGGCGGAAGCAAGCTGGCGATCCTGCTCGGGCCAGGGCGACCGAAAAGCCGATTACCAGGGTGAGCATCCCTGTCTGGTTAGCAATTCAAGGGGGCAATGGATTATAGTAATAGTTTCGCCGCTCAACTTTACGGCTATCATCGTTTTAACTGAAGGCCAGACGCTATATGTACCAGGTTTTTCTGGGAAAAATTTCCTCGCTGAGCACAAGCTGCTGGGCTGAAGCACTCTCCCGACACGCGCCGGAAGGCGCTCAGCGTGCTCGCTGGCTGGCCGATCGCGGGTTGCTTTCTCGGCTGTTGGCTCCAGAACAACTCCCGGAGATTATCTACAGCGAACAAGGGAAAGCCATTTTTGCTGGCGACTATCCACTGTGGTTCAGCAGTAGCCACTCGGGCGACGATATTGCTTTAATTATCAGTGATGAAGGCGATGTTGGCTGTTCACTGGAACACATTCGCCAGCAGGATAACTGGCGTACGCTTGCCAATGCCGTGTTCAGCAATGCCGAACACGATGAGCTGGAAAAGGAAACGCCAGAAGGCCAGCTTACTGCATTCTGGCGCATCTGGACGCGAAAAAAGGCGATTCTTAAACAACGCGACGGTCATGCCTGGCAGATGGTCAGCATTGACAGTTCAGCCCGCGCGCTCCATTCATCAAGCCAGTGCCAGGTCGGTTTACTCAGCCTTGCCGTTTGCACCGCAACACCCTACGAACTCACTGCCGCGCGGATTCACTCGGTTGACGACGCGCTGGTCGGAAAATAGTCAGCACGCCCAGAATAATAAACCCCACCCCCACCAGCCCGTGCCAGGAGAAGCGTTCCTCCCAGCCCGGCAACAAGATTGCAGCGCCCCACACCAGGATATAGCTGAGGCTCAGCAAGGCATACGCTTTGCTGAGCGCCATACGATGCAAGGCCAGATACCAGCACCCCATTGAGGCGACATACCCCGTTAACCCCAGCAGCAGCGCACCGGTACCGGATGAGAAATGCCAGAGGGCAGAAATTAACGCCAGGACATCACTGACGGGGGGGAGCGCCTGCATGGCGCTTCGCAGCAGCAGCTGCGCGGCGCTGACTAACAGTACGCTGCATAGGGCCCAGAACGTTCCTTTCACAGGCTTCCTCCCAGCACAATAATGCCAATGATGATAAACCCAACACCCAGCCAGTGATGCGAAGCAACGTTCTCACGCCAGACGGTCTTCGCCGCTAGCGTCACCCAGACAAAATTGAGGCTTAACATCGGGTAAGCAATGCCCACAGGCATACGTTGTAAGACCACCAGCCAGACCAGCATCCCGCAGCCCAATGCCAACAGGGCCAGGCCAAGCCACAGCGCGATATGTACACCACGCCGCCCGGCTTTCGCCGGACGGGTGGCTTGTTTCTGGCAAAGTTGTCCCGCACAGCTGAGCAAGCTTGCCAGTATCAGCCAGAGCCAGGTCATCACTTCGGTAGATACTGAAGGTAGGCCAGACGACCCTGGATATACACGCTGTCCGGTTCTGGCAAATTAGCCCGCTTAAGATCGTCGCTTTTTGACAGCAGAATCACCAGCGATATGCGCCCCTGCTGTCGATGTTCCGCCAGCCACTCTGCGAAATCAGCTTTACCCACAAAACGGTCTTTCACATCAGGGTAATCCAGGCCATAGCGCAGTTCTCCACTCTGACCAAACAGAATGATGTCATTACGCTTAAGCTCCCACGCCAGGCCAGAGGCCACACCGACGTTATTGGCCAGCACAAACCGACTGTCCTGCAGCGGATCGCGCACGGTGTCGACCAGCGACTGCGGCTGTTTGGAATCCACCACCAGGTTAGGAATGGCAAAACCAATCAACAACGCCAGCCCGGCAGGACACAACGCCGCTAGCCACCAGCGCTGCTGACTCTGCCTGAGCGTAAACCAGCCCACCACGGCCCAAATCAGGAACGCGACCACCGCGCAGAAGACTTTATACAGCTCAACCGACGTCCAGACCGGGTGTTTAGAGAGCCCCCACGGTGAGACAACCAGAGCAGCCACCACGCCAATGGCGCCAAATGCCACGTTGATCCCCCCGTTAATGCGCAGCACGCGAGCACCTTTTTCCGCCGCGAGGCAGGCATAGCGCGCCATCAGAATCGCCAGCGGGGCAAAACAAGGCAGGATATAGGTCGGCAGCTTGCCTTTGGCAATGCTGAAGAACAGCAACGGCATAACCACCCAGCCCAACAGATAGAACCCGCCAGCCGCGTTTTGTCTGTCATTCCAGCCAAGACGGAACGCGCCTGGCAACAACGCTAACCACGGCAGACTACCCGCGACCAGGAACGGCAGGTAATACCAGAATGGCGCTTTGTGCTGGGCATCGCTCTGGGCAAAACGCTGAATATGCTCAACCCAGAAGAAGTAACGCCAGAAATCAGGCTCACGATGGGCAATCGCCAGTGCCCAGGGCAGGACAATCAGCACACAACTCAGGATTGCCAGCCAGCCAAAAATCAGCACCTCTTTCCAGCGCTTTTGGGCAATGACCCACGGCAGTACGCCAATCACCGGTACTGCCAGCGCCAGGAAGCCTTTGGTCATCACCCCCATACCGCAGGCCAGCCCAAGCAGCACGTACCCCCCTGCTTTTCCGGCAACCGTCTCAGCCTGGGATGCTAGCCAGAAACTGCACATCGCCGCCACCAGCCACAGGGTGATGATGGGATCCAGCACGGCATACGTACCGATGCCATACACCAGGAACAGCGTCAGGAAGATAAGACCGGAGAATATGGCAATACGTTTATCTCGCCACAGACGCCAGGCCATCCAGATGACCAGCAGCGCCGCAAACCCGGTGGAGAATATGGCCCCGGCACGCACGGCAAGGTTGGTATCCCCAAACAACAATTGCCCGATACTGTTGATCCAGTAGCCCGCAATCGGTTTTTCAAAGTAACGCAGCCCCAGGAAATGCGGGACAACCCAGTCTCCTGATGCCAGCATTTCGCGGCTAATTTCCGCATAGCGCGTTTCATCAGGCTGCCACAGCAGGCGGATATCGACAGGGATGAGGTAGTAAACGATAAACAGTGCGAGAAGCGCTAAGCCATAACGGGCTGTTTTCATGGGGCCGGACTCACGGTTTGTTGATAGCCAAGCCAGCCTTCCCGGCCAGCCAGTTCATTACGTACTATTTTGCCCACGGGCAGGACGCTGAGATCGTCTGGCAGCAGTTCACTCAACGGACAGAACTGAATCCCCTCCTGAGCAGCCATCGTCAGCAGCTCATCGAAATCATGCTGATACGCAATCCCTTCCACTTCTGCGTGGATGGTATACACCGGCGTACCGGTATCGCGATGCATGCGGTCCAGAATATAGCGATTGAAATCCTCTGCCTTCACCTCGCGGCCAACCACTTCATCCCAGGTGGGAAGCGTGACCGGGATCTGCACCGTCCCGTTGCGATTTTCCCCTAACAGCGGTAAAAATGGCCCGGTCCCGCGACAGTCGCTGTTGTAGCGGAATGCGAAGGATTCTTTAGCTTTCACAACACGTTGGTCCGCACGCCATCCCGCCACGGCGGAGCAGCGCACAGGCTGGCAGGTAATCGCCTCCAGCTCCAACATACCGCGCTCGACTTCACGGGTCAGGCGCGATATGTCCCAGACGCCAGCCCACGCTTGCCAGGCATGGTGATCCCAGGCATGCAGGCCGACCTCGTGTTGCCGTGTCGCTTCACGGATAATCGCTTCATTGCCCGCACCGATACGCCTGCCGGGCCATGCGGTCCCGGCCAGCAAAATATCCCAGCCATAGAGGGATGCTGCGCGTGAGCGCAGCATTTTGAACAGAAACGCCGGTTTAATCAGACGCCATAAATGGCGTCCCATGTTGTCAGGCCCCACGCTGAAGAAAATGCTTGAACGCACATCGTGCTTGCTCAGCAGTTCCAGCAGTTTGGGTACGCCGTCACGCGTCCCCCTGAAGGTGTCGACATCAATGCGTAAACCGACTTTTTTCATGAGTCCTGTTCCGACAGCTCCACAGTGCGCAGGAAGAAATCGAGCGTCTCATCAATAGTCAGCTCCATTTTCACCGTCGGCGTCCAGTTCAGGCAGCGTTTCGCATTGCGAATGCTTGGCTTACGGTGCTCAACGTCCTGATACCCTTTACCGTAGTAGCTGCTGCTTTCCACTTCACGGAAACCGGCAAACGGCGGGAATTTATCGCGCAGTGGATGGCGCTCAAAGCTTGCCAGCAGCATCTCTGCCAGTTCACGAATGCTCGCTTCGTTGTCCGGGTTACCGATGTTGATGATCTCACCGTTGCAGCGGTTATCTTTGTTTTCGATGATGCGGAACAGCGCTTCGATACCATCGCTGATATCAGTAAAGCAGCGTTTCTGTTTGCCGCCTTCGATAAGCTTGATTGGGGAGCCCTCAACCAGGTTGAGGATCAGCTGCGTGATCGCACGTGAGCTACCGATACGCGCCGCGTTCAGGTTATCCAGACGTGGACCCATCCAGTTAAACGGACGGAACAGGGTAAAGCGCAGGCCTTCTTTCTCACCGTAGGCCCAAATCACGCGGTCCAGCAGTTGTTTGGAGACGGAATAAATCCAGCGCTGTTTGTTGATCGGCCCGACCACCAGATTGGAGGTGTCTTCATCGAAGTTTTTGTCGGTACACATGCCGTACACTTCAGAGGTGGACGGGAAGATGATGCGTTTGTCGTATTTTACGCAATCGCGGATGATCTTCAGGTTCTCTTCGAAGTCCAGCTCGAACACGCGCAGCGGGTTACGGGTGTACTCAATCGGCGTAGCAATGGCAACCAGCGGCAGCACCACGTCGCATTTTTTAATGTGATATTCGATCCATTCGGAATGGATGCTGATATCCCCTTCCACGAAGTGGAAACGCGGGTTATCAAGGAAACGGCTGATCGCATCAGAGCCGATATCCAGACCATAGATTTCGTAGTTATCGTCTTTGAGCAGACGTTCGGTCAGGTGGTTCCCGATAAAGCCGTTCACGCCGAGGATCAACACGCGAGTGCGGCGTTTGATGGCAACAACTGGCGCACTGGTGATCAGCGCCCCGGTCACCAGACCTAAAGACTGTGCCAGTTGAGTACCCTGAACATACAGACCGTTATCGGTTTGTCCGGTAACGATCTCCAGAGCTTGCTCACCACAGCTCACGATCAGCGGGGAGACAGAGACAACGGTACCCGGTTTTGCCGCCGGAATGTCGTCGCGCACGCGGGATTTCCAGACGATAAATTTGCTGACACCCGCAAAACTGTAAGCGCCCGGCCATGGATCGGTCACCGCACGCACCAGGTTGTGCAGCTGGCGAGCGGGTTTGTTCCAGTCCAGACGACCATCTTCCGGTGCGCGGCGGCCAAAGGTGCTCGCTTTGCTCTCATCCTGCGCAGTCTCGCTGAACGTACCGCCAAGGATCGCTGGCAGTGCATCACGCAGCAGCGTCTGCGCGGTTGCATTCAGCTTTTGATGCAGCTGCAGCGCCGTCTCGTCGGCATCAATAGCCACTTTCTGCTGTGCCACGATAGCACCCGCATCCGCACGATGCACCATACGGTGCAGGGTCACGCCGGTTTCGGTTTCACCATTGACCAGTACCCAGTTCAGCGGCGCGCGGCCACGATAGGCCGGCAGCAGGGAGCCGTGAAGGTTGAATGCCCCTTTGGCGGCCAGACCTAAGATCTCGTCGGAAATCAGGTTACGGTAGTAGAACGAGAAGATAACATCAGGCGCGAGCACGCGGATGCGATCCACCCACAGCGGGTGGTTTACATCGTCCGGTGCATAAACCGGAATACCACGTTCAGCGGCGATACGCGCTACAGAGCCGAAAAAGTTGTTCTCTCCCGCCGTGTCCGGATGAGTAAAGATCGCAGCAATGTCGTAGCCCGCTTCCAGCAGGGCCAGCGTGCCCGTGCACCCCATATCGTGATAGGCAAATACAACAGCTTTCATGGGTGGATTTCCTCTTGAGATGCTTTGTGTTCCTGACGGACAACACGTTGAATAAAGTAGCGCGGACGTGCGCGAACATCGTTATAGATACGGCCAATGTATTCACCCAGCAGGCCCATTCCGACAAACTGGGCGCCGATGAACATAAACAGTACGGCAAAGAGCATGAAGACCCCTTCCGCCGCCCACTGCGGGCCAAAGACCAGGCGCAGCACGACCAACAGTACGGACAGCGCAAACCCGGCCACGGCGATGATGCTGCCGAAAACGCTCAGCAGGCGCAGCGGTGTGGTGGTCAGGCAGGTGATGAGGTCGTACATCAGGTTGATGAGGCGCATAAAGCTGTACTTCGACTCCCCATGCTCGCGCTCGGCGTGCATAACTGGAATTTCCGTGGCCTTGCGGGCAAAGGTGTTAGCGAGAATCGGAATAAAGGTGCTGCGTTCATGGCAATGAAGCATGGCGTCGACAATATGGCGGCGGTAGGCGCGCAGCATGCAGCCATAATCGCCCATCGCTTTACCGGTGGTGCGCTGGATAAGGCGGTTGATGGTGCGTGAGGCCAGCTTACGGAACATACTGTCCTGACGGTTTTGACGCACCGTGCCGACGACGTCATAGCCTTCATCGGCTTTCGCCACCAGGCGCGGGATCTCTTCCGGCGGGTTTTGCAGGTCAGCGTCCAGGGTGATGATTAGATCGCCCGTGACGTGGCTGAACCCGGCCATAATGGCGGAGTGCTGGCCGTAATTACGGTTGAGCAACACGGCCACAACATGGCTGCCTTCTACCTGTGCGGCTTCGGTCAGCATCAGGGCGGAATTATCACTGCTGCCATCATCCACCAGCAGAATTTCATACGCTTTGCCCATGGTGTCGCAGGCGGCGGTTGTGCGGCGGATCAGTTCAGGCAGGCTCTCCTGCTCGTTATAAACAGGGATCACCACAGAAACTTTTTGTACAGGCGGTGCACTGAACATATCAATTTCCTGCAAGCTGATGGAGCGCGGTAATGACGCGGGTTGTGTCGTCATGAGTCATGTCCGGGAAAAGAGGGAGAGAACAAATACGCGCGCTATTCCATTCTGAATTCGGGAGCGATACATCAGGAAAACGCTCGCGGTAGTATTTTTGCGTATGCGCCGCGCGGAAGTGCAGGCCAGTACCGATGCCTTTCTCTTTCAGCGCTGCCATCAGGTTGTCGCGTGAAATCCCGCAGCGCGCTTCATCAACGCGAATGATAAACAGGTGCCAGGCGTGCACATGCGGCCATGACGGAATGGTGAGCGGCTGGAACGGCGTATCGGCAAGCTCCCGCAGGTAGCGTTCAGCAATTTCCTTGCGTCGTTTGTTGGCTTCCTTCAGTTTGCCCAACTGCACCAGCGCCAGCGCGGCGTTGATATCCGCCAGGTTGTATTTATAGCCCGGGGAAATCACTTCTGCCTGCGGCGCACGACCGTGCGTCTGGCGGTCATACGCGTCGACACCCAGGCCGTGGAATTTCAGGCTGCGGATCCGCGCAGCAAGTTGCGCGTTATCCGTCACCACGAGACCGCCTTCTGCACAGGTCATATTTTTAATGGCGTGGAAAGAGAAAATCGCCGTTCCCTTCCAGCCGACATGACGGTCTTTATAGTAAGTACCGGCTGCATGAGCCGCATCTTCAATCACCGGAATACCGTGGCGTTCACCAATGGCGTGGATGGCGTCGATTTCACATGGTGCGCCGGCATAATGAACGGGGATAATCGCTTTGGTACGCGGGGTGATGGCAGCTTCAACCGCTTCGGGTGTCACCATCAAGGTATCTTTGTCCACATCAATCATTACCGGCGTTGCGCCCAGTAAAACAATCATATTCAGAGTGGAGACCCAGGTCTGGGAGGGGGTAATGACTTCATCGCCCGGGCCAATATCCAGCGCCATCAGCGTGACATGCATTCCTGCTGTTGCAGAACAAACGGCAATTGCATGCTGGTTCCCGGTAAGTTGACAGAATGCCTCTTCAAGTTCCTGATTCTTAGGCCCCGTGGTGATCCAGCCCGACATCAAAACGTCCTGAAGCGCCGCAATTTCCTCAGCGCCCATCGACGGTCGCGAAAAAGGCAGAAAATCACTCATTATTAATTTCCTTGCTGTATTAAAGGCGTCATCTTTTACTGCGCTGTCGTAATGGGCAGCTCAATGGGATCATGCAAGATGGTTATTAAATAAAGACCAAATAAAATTAAGTCGCTATAACAGTTATGTCAACAAACCATCAACTGAAACAAAGTAGCGGTGTTTTCTTAGGAAAAAATTAAGACAGGTGAGAAGCAGAAGGGGGACAGCACATTAAGAATGACAAGAAGTCTTTTTACAACAGCAAGATAGCTGTCATGTTAAATTTTTCACGTTTTTGTGGGAAGCCTCACAACACTTACGACAATATTTCATTTCTTTTACATTGAGATTATAAGAAAAGTAAATGAATACTCAACCAAAATTAAAATCCCGGCGGTTTCGGCGGAAATAGACCGTCCTCCGGGAACTTTTTATTAATATGAATTGTCGCGGAATCAACTGTCGCGCTTAGTTAAGATTAGCAGGGAAATCATTTGGTAATTCACTGGCTGCGCAGGCAATAACGCTTTCATTATCCGCACCGCAATCGCGTACAAAAGTGATCGTAGCAAACTCATCAATCACTTCAGTTGGATAGGCCGGACCTGCATCGCGATAGCTATTCATAAGAGGAATATGATCGTTCTGGAAGCAGACGGTTTTTTCCGGATTGTTCATGACCCAGCGCGGGAAGAAGATGGTGCCGTGAAACAGTTTATCGCCCAGGTTTACAATCAGGCTCACATCCGTCCCGGTTGGCTCTGTCCAGGAAATTTTATAGATACTCTCCCCTACCCGTACGATATAGGCCTGCTGATCTTTTACCCAACGGTTTGCCACAAGACCGCTATGAATACGGTAATCAAGGGTGGTCTCATTTTTTACGTAAATCTCGTAGTTCCAGCCATTGTCATAGGTATAAACAAGGTGTTTGCCAACGAAGCCGCTTAAGTCGTGTTTGTCGAAGGTGTTCATAAGATGTCTCCTTTGTTTTGATGAGACGATCGTACCCCTTCAAAAAATGGATGAATAACGCTATGTTTTAATCAAACTCATCCAAAATTTAGATATGTCATGCACAAGACGACGCTGGAACAATGGTCTTTACTGATGAAAGTGGTTGAGGCCGGTAGCTTTGCCAAAGCAGCGGAAGAAACCCATCGCAGCCAGTCCTCCGTCAGCTATAACCTGGCGTTGTTGCAGGAGAGGCTGGGCGTGGCGCTGCTGGCGCCGGAAGGACGACGAGCGGTGCTAACCCCAGCCGGAGAACTTCTTCTCAACCAGGTGAAACCGTTGCTGAAAGCGTTTTCGTATGTTGAGACGCGCGCAGGTACCCTTCGCAACGGCACGCGCACACGGTTGGATCTGGTCGTAGACACGGTTTTCCCGCGTCGCCGCCTGTTCGCCATTCTGCGTCAGTTCCAGCAGCAGTATCCACAAACCCACGTACGCCTCACCGAAGTGCTTGAAACGTCCCGTGCCGATGCCATAAATGACGAAGCCGATATCATGGTTCTGACGCGCCGCCAGGACATGACAGGGCTCGGCGAATGGCTGATGAATATCGACTTTGTCGCCGTGGCGCATCATCAGCATCCCCTTTTCACCCTCGACGTACCGCTTAACGATGACATGCTGCGCCCGTGGCCGCTCATCCAGATTGCGGACAACCAGACTACCGCGCGCGCTGCCGGCGAGTCGTGGACGTTTTCCACCATTGATGCCGCCATTGAGGCCGTTGTCTCTCAGGTTGGCTACGGCTGGCTGCCAGCAGAACACATCCAGACCCAGCTGGATCAAGGTGTACTGAAACATCTGCCGCTGAGCCACGGCGCGCGCAGAGCAACGCCGCTTCACCTGATTGTTAAACGCTCCCTCACCCCGCTTGATGAGCAGGTTGAGACGCTGGTGCACCTTTTTAGCCATGAGCCATCATCACCACCTGCTACGCTTTAAGGTCCGAACGTTAAAACGATAAGGAGTGGATGATGAAAATCGACTTTGCGGGGAAAGTGGCGCTGGTGACGGCCTCAACCGGCGGGATCGGGTTCGCTATTGCCAGAGGTCTGGCGGAAAGTGGTGCGGAAGTAATCGTCAATGGCCGCAGCACGGAATCGGTGAATAAAGGTATTCAACAGCTTCAGCAGGTAGTGCCAGGCGTGCAGGTGCGTGCCGCGATCGCCGATCTCAGTACGGCAGAAGGGGTCGAGTCGCTTGTGAAGGTCGCGGGCAACGTTGATATCCTGGTCAACAACGCCGGAATTTACGGACCGCAGGATTTCTATGCTACCGACGATGACACCTGGGAGCGTTACTGGCAGACCAACGTGATGTCCGGCGTACGCCTCTCCCGCGCCTTGCTGCCGGGCATGGTGCAGAAAGGCTGGGGACGCGTGGTGTTTATTTCCTCCGAGTCGGCCTGCAATATCCCGGCGGATATGATCCACTACGGCGTGACCAAAACGGCGCAGCTTTCGCTCGCACGCGGCCTGGCGAAGTTCGTGGCGGGAAGTGGTGTGACGGTCAACAGCGTGTTGCCAGGACCGACGATGTCTGATGGTTTCGCCGAAATGATGAAGGATGAAATCGAAAAAACCGGCAAATCGCTGGAACAGCTGGCGAAAGAGTTTGTGATGGCCAACCGCCCCAGCTCGGTTATCCAGCGCGCGGCCACGGTTGAAGAGGTGGCCAATATGGTGATTTATGTCTGTTCGACCCAGGCCTCCGCCACCTCGGGCGCGGCATTGCGCGTCGATGGCGGCGTCGTGGATGACATCATTTGATATCGTCAGGCTGCACTGCCCGCGACCCGACGGGCAGTAATGTAGTGCTCTTGCCAGTAGTCGTCCGTCAGGGTTGAGACCGTTACCCCCTGGCTACTTGAAGCATGAATAAACTGGCTATTGCCAATATAAACGCCTACGTGCTTGCGGTTCGGTCCCGTCTGGAAGAACACCAGGTCTCCTGCCTTCAGGCGATATTGCGCCACCTGCACGCCGCGGTGGATCTGTTCGCTCGTCGTGCGCGGTAAATTAAGGTGTACCGCATCGCTGAACAGATGTTGCATCAGTGCCGAGCAATCCACCCCGCGATGCGTGGTTCCGCCCCACTGATACTGGGTCCCCTTCCACTTCTGGTATTGATCGAGGATGCGCGAGCGTAGCGGGCCTGTTTCGTGGTGAAACAGAGCCGATTTCGCTGGCGATACAGCAAATGCGCTGTTCATCGAGATCATGGATGCAGGCAGCTCAAAACTGAATGCGGAAAATGAAGCAAAACTTAACGTGAGGATTGAAATAAGCGATCTGAACGTCATATCAAAAAAGGATCTGAGAGTGAATTATTCCTTACCTGTGGGGGCCAATGTTCCCCCGAAAAGTCTTTCAATGCGGCGATAATATAGACAGGGTATTTTTTAACCAATCTTTATCGAGGCCAAAAATGGACTCACTTTCAGATCGCAAGATCGATAAAAAAATGGTTGTGATGTAAGGACTGTCCAGGTAAAGCAGGTAAACTAATCAACAGAATGTGTATTTCAGCTAAGACGTATTTATGACCAATATGATTGCCGACGAGACGGTGGCAAAATCCAACGTGCTCTCTGTCTTTGACTTTGATGGAACATTAACGCACCACGACAGCTTTATCCCTTTCCTGCGTTTTGCCTTTGGTAAACGTTACTTCGCGGGCCGCCTGGTGCGTATGGCGCTGCCAACGCTCCACTGCGTGCGCCGCAAGCTGACGCGCGATGAGCTGAAAGAAGTGCTGATTAAAACGTTCCTGACAGGCGTGGATGAACACTGGTTACGCCAGCAGGCGGAAGCCTTTTGCGAAAAGTACTGGGATAAACTGATGCGTCCGGCTGGCGTGCTGGCCGTTGCTGCAGAGGTGAACTCCGGCGCGGAAGTGACAATCTGTTCCGCTTCTCCTGCCCTGGTGCTACAGCCGTGGGCTGACAAACTCGGCATTAAGCTGATTGGCACACAGCTGGAAGTGAAAAACGGTAAGCTGACAGGACGTATCACGGGCAATAACTGCCGCTGTGCTCAGAAAGTGGCAAGGCTGGAAAAGGTGTATGGCGATCTCAACGCGTATCACCTGCGCGCCTGGGGAGACACTCGCGGCGATCACGAACTGCTGGCAGCCGCGCAGGATCCACACTGGCGGCATTTCCATCACCCGCGTAAGCGTCGGAATTCACCGATTAAATAGCCTTTTCACCCTCTCCCCACGGGGCGAGGGTGAAAAGCGGTGCATCAGGCCTCACGTTTCCCAGGGAACATCACACTCGCAATAATGCCCAGCGCCAGCACGCCTAATACCACAAACAGGCTGGCCGTCGCGCCAATGCTGTAACCATGATGCCAGAAGTGGTCGGTTGCATTCAGACCCAGCTTGAAGGCCACGAAGAACAGTAACAACACCACGGCTTTCTCAAGGTGCACCAGATACTGTTTCAGCGCTTCCAGTACGAAATAGAGCGTACGCAGGCCGAGAATGGCGAACATCATGGCGCTATAGATAATCAGCGGTTCGCGACTCACGGCAATAATCGCCGGGACCGAGTCAAACGCGAACATCACGTCAGAAAGCTCCACAACCGCCACGCAGAGCAGCAGTGGTGTTGCGTAGCGCTTCGCCTTCTTCACGCGTCCAACCATCACGTCCTGGTTTTCCGGTTTTTCAAGTTCAGCATCGACCTCTTTCTGGGTCAGAATAAAGGCATTGCTGCTGATTTTCGGCCAGACAGGATAGAAACGTTTCACCAGGCGATAAGCGAGATGACCAGAGTAATCTTCCACTTCGTCACTCTCTTCATTGCGTTTGAGCATCATCACCGCTGTCCAGCCAACGACCAGCGCGAAAATCACTTCGACGTAAGGCCCCAGACTCAGCAGGCTTGTCCCAATGGCCACAAAGATGCCACGGAAAACAATCGCGCCCAGCACGCCCCAGTAAAGTACGCGGTGACGATACTTATCCGGCACACCAAACCAGGCAAAAATGGCCATCATTACAAACAGGTTATCGACAGAAAGCACCTCTTCAAGCGCGTAACCCGTGAGGAACAGACTTGCCATCTCGGCGCCGTGGTGAACATACAGGAATCCGGCGAACGCCATTGCCATCATGACCCAGAACAGGGACCACATGGCGGCACTTTTGAGCGAGATCGGTTTATCGTGACGGTGCATAAAGAGGTCGATAAACATCGCCCCTACGGCCATCACAACAAAGACAACAACGGTTTCCGTCGGGAAACCGAGATGAGCAGCAGACATACACAACACCATACAAACTGACATAAGCCAGTAACAGAAAAAGATCGTTACTTTAGCACACCCGTCGTTCAGGCGCTCATGCCACGCAAACGCTGCAGTACCGCCACCAGAACCGCCACAGACCAGCCCACCATTAGCGCGCCCACGAGCCCTTCCACACCGCCGATGAGCCGCCAGTTCTCGGGTAACGTGACGTCGCCGTACCCGACAGTGGCATAACTGACCAGTGAAAAGTAGAAACTGGTGTTCCAGTCATTAAATGCATCAATGACGAAATAAAACGCCGCAAATAGCCCGGCTTCAAGAAGATGGGCGAAAATCATGGAGATAACGATGCCGACATTACGTAAAACAATACGTACCGCAGAATCGACTTCTAATTTAATGAATTTTAAAACGCCAAACATCCACAGTGAATGGATCACCACGGTTAGGGTAAGCAAAATAATAATACTGAGTAGTTGCATGACGTGTGCTCTGACCAAAAAGAGTATGGCCCCGCGAACGCGGCGGGGCATCTGGTCGAAGCTTAGTTGAATGGAGAGAAAAAGTTGGTGCAATAATTGCGGGGCGTGATTATTTCTCTGCCAGCGCCTGAGCACATGCCCAGGCACTTGCCCATGCCCACTGGAAGTTGTACCCGCCAAGCCAGCCGGTGACGTCCATCACTTCGCCAATAAAATAGAGCCCCGGCACGTTGCGCGCTTCCATGGAGCGGGAAGAGAGTTCATTCGTGTCGACCCCGCCCAGCGTGACTTCTGCGGTGCGGTAGCCTTCCGTGCCGTTTGGCTGCACGCGCCAGTTTGTCAGCGTCTCCACCAGCGTCTCCTGCTCGCGGCTGTTAAGCTGCTTGAGCGAAACATCCGGGATCTGCCCCAGCACCTGCAAACATTCCACCAGACGCTTCGGCAGCTGCATTGCCAGGGTGTTTTTCAGGCTCTGATTCGGGTGCGCCACACGCTGCTCGTTGAGGAAGGCATCCAGATCGCAATCGGGAAGCAGGTTAACCGTGACAAACTCCCCCGGCTGCCAGTAGCTGGAGATCTGCAGTACCGCCGGGCCAGAGAGGCCGCGGTGAGTGAAGAGCAGGTTTTCGCGGAATACCGTACCATCTTCGGCGGTGATGACCGACGGAACCGAGACGCCAGAAAGTGTCTGGAGTTGTTCCAGCAGAGGTTTATGCAGCGTAAACGGCACCAGCCCCGCACGCGTTGGCAGCACCTTCAGGCCAAACTGCTCGGCAATCTTGTAGCCAAATGGCGAGGCACCCAGACCCGGCATAGAAAGACCACCGCTGGCGATCACCAGGCTGTCGGTGCTGACGGTTTCACCGTTGAGTTGCAGCGTGTAACCTTGCTCATCACGCGCAACGTCCAGCACTTCCGTGCGCAGGCGCATCGTTACACCGCCCTTCTCGCACTCGGCCACCAGCATATCGACAATCTGCTGCGCGGAATCGTCGCAGAACAGCTGACCCAACGTCTTCTCATGCCACGCAATACCGTGTTTACCCACGAGGTCGATAAAGTCCCACTGGGTGTAACGCGCCAGCGCAGATTTGCAAAAATGACGGTTTTGGCTCAAATAGGCCGCGGGTTCAACATACAGATTAGTAAAGTTGCAGCGCCCACCGCCAGACATCAGGATCTTACGGCCTGGTTTTTTACCGTTATCCAGTAACAGCACGCGACGACCCGCTTGTCCGGCCATCGCCGCACAAAACATACCCGCCGCACCGGCGCCAATGACCACGGCATCAAACCTTTCCACGTCAAAACCCTCTTTGTTCACTGCCGCGGATTGTAAAGTTTCCTCTGTGGTCACACCAGCGTAAAAAGATATTACAAAGCCATTTCATTGAAATTTAAAGAATATCCTTTCAGGCACTTTTCCCAAATCAGGTGGTATGTCAAAAAAAGTCTATATTTCACTTTGCCCGCCGTGCATTTGTCCTGGATAATGCGCCGCGTTCATGTCCTCAAAATGGCGTAACGTCCTATGCTACATTTGTTTGCCGGCCTGGATTTACATACCGGGCTTTTATTATTGCTTGCTCTGGTTTTTGTACTGTTTTACGAAGCGATCAACGGCTTCCACGACACTGCAAACGCAGTAGCAACGGTTATTTACACTCGCGCAATGCGATCGCAACTGGCGGTTGTTATGGCGGCGGTATTTAACTTTTTTGGTGTCCTCCTGGGCGGACTGAGCGTTGCATATGCCATTGTGCATATGTTGCCAACGGATCTGCTGCTTAACGTAAGTTCTGGCCATGGCCTCGCTATGGTGTTCTCAATGCTGCTTGCTGCAATTATCTGGAACCTCGGTACCTGGTATTTCGGCCTGCCTGCATCCAGTTCTCACACTCTCATCGGCGCGATTATCGGTATCGGGTTAACCAATGCCCTGATGACCGGTACATCGGTTGTTGATGCGTTAAACATCCCGAAAGTGCTGGGGATTTTTGCCTCGCTTATCGTCTCCCCAATTGTGGGTCTGGTGGTTGCAGGTGGATTAATTTTCATCCTGCGTCGTTACTGGAGCAACACGAAAAAGCGCTCCCGTATTCACCTGACTCCGGCAGAGCGTGAGAAGAAAGACGGTAAGAAAAAACCGCCATTCTGGACACGTATCGCTCTGATCATTTCTGCAATCGGCGTGGCTTTCTCACACGGTGCGAACGATGGTCAGAAAGGCATTGGTCTGGTGATGTTGGTTCTGATTGGCGTTGCGCCAGCAGGTTTCGTGGTTAACATGAATGCCTCCGGATACGAAATCACCCGTACCCGTGATGCGGTGAATAACGTCGAGATCTATTTCCAGCAGCATCCTGATCTTCTCAAGAAAGCGACCGGCGTTGACCAGTTGATTCCTTCTCCGGAAGCGGGCGCTACCACCGTACCAGGCGAGTTCCACTGCCATCCGGCAAACGCGATTAACGCGCTGGAACGTGCGAAAGGCATGCTGGGCACTATCGAGAGTTATGACAAACTGACCGTTGAACAGCGTGGTCAGCTGCGTCGCATTATGCTGTGCATCTCTGATGTGACGGATAAAGTGGCGAAGCTGCCTGACGTGAATGCTGATGACCAGCGTCTTCTGAAGAAACTGAAAGGCGATATGCTCAACACCATCGAGTACGCGCCAATCTGGATCATCATGGCAGTCGCGCTGGCGCTCGGTATCGGTACGATGATTGGCTGGCGTCGCGTGGCGACCACCATCGGCGAGAAGATCGGTAAGAAAGGCATGACCTATGCGCAGGGTATGTCCGCGCAGATGACGGCAGCCGTGTCTATCGGTCTGGCGAGCTATACCGGTATGCCAGTGTCTACCACCCACGTACTTTCTTCGTCCGTGGCAGGAACCATGATTGTTGACGGTGGCGGTTTGCAGCGCAAAACCGTGACCAACATTCTGATGGCCTGGGTATTCACTCTCCCGGCCTCTATCCTGTTGTCTGGCGGTTTGTACTGGATTTCGCTGAAGCTGATCTAATCAGTTGAAGGCGACAAAAAAGCGGGTCAGGAAACTGACCCGCTTTTTTTTGGAACCAACGCAATACCCTGGAAGGAATAGACTATGCCATTCAAAACGGCTATTAAATGGATTCATCGCCTTGTTACCGTTTCGCTTCTGGCTCTGGTCATTGGTTTTCTCTGGCTAAACCACCAACCTAATCAGCGAAACAACGATGAACTTCAGCGCGTTTATAAATTATCTGATAGCGTCTGGCTCTATATGACCGTGAACAATCAGGGTGGCGCAACCGTGCCAACAATCTACCGTTACTACCTCTCGGGGGAAATATCAGGGAATGATGCCGACGTTATCCATCAGCTTGCTATGAAGCATCCTGTTATTGAAGGTACAGGCACGATTACCACTGCCAGTATGGATACAAACGGGGAAGTGAAAATTACCTATAGCGGGAAAGTTATCTCAATTCAGGACAATATCTCAAATCTCCGGTTCTCAGTTACGCCCTGAACCAGATGAAATCAGGCGGGCTTACCCCGCCTGCTGTGAAGCTCAATGCCAAATCATCAATGCAACCATACTGACCACGACCAGACCACATAAGGCGCTGGTCAAAATGAACTGACGACGCAGGCGCTCGCAACGACGGATAAACTCTTCATCGTGATGATCGCGGTAGCGCTGGTAGTAGATGTATCCCACCAGACGCATCTGTTTGCTGGGCTGTCCATGCGAGGTGAAGAAACCTCCACCGTCCACATACTGATAAAGCAACGGATCGCAACCACGAAGTACCACCAACAGCGCACGTAACGATGAGAAGTAGCGCGCCATATTCACTATGCAAACCACACATAGCGCCCAAAACAATGCGACGGTGCTAATCATACATCCTCCCCGGCGTCCGCCCACGAAGCAAGGCTTCTGAGCTACCGCACCCCAATGCCCTGACAGACAGTTCAGTGAAAGAATGACCAAAATCGATCCGGTTCGCATTTTAAAATCCGAACGGCTCATTAAATAGTGTAGGAGATCCGTTTATTTTTTTGCCACAAGGTTAATCGTTATCAACACCAAAGCTTGAAAAATATGTTTAACTGGGCCGTAATAAAGTATCAGACGGCGGCATTCTCGTAATAGTCATCGATAACTTAAGGAAGGAGTAACACTATGGCTTACAAACACATTCTCATCGCGGTAGACCTCTCCCCGGAGAGCAAAGTACTGGTTGATAAAGCAGTATCCATGGCACGTCCCTACAACGCGAAAGTTTCTCTGATTCACGTTGATGTGAATTACTCCGACCTCTATACCGGTCTGATCGACGTCAATCTCGGCGATATGCAGAAACGCATCTCCGAAGAGACTCACCATGCTCTGAGCGAACTGTCGACTAACGCAGGTTATCCGATCACCGAAACCTTAAGCGGTAGCGGCGACCTGGGCCAGGTGCTGGTCGATGCAATTAAGAAATACGATATGGATCTGGTGGTATGCGGTCACCATCAGGACTTCTGGAGCAAGCTGATGTCTTCAGCGCGCCAGCTGATTAACACCGTTCACGTGGATATGCTGATTGTTCCACTGCGTGACGAAGAAGACGAATAAGTGCAAAATGCCCGGTAGCGCTAGCGCCACCGGGCTTTGTTATTCCGGCGTACCGGCATAAATATCAAACCGGTGCCCTTTGGTAGTCACCGCATTGGTCGTCGCAACGTCCGCCAGCGGCGGCGCATAGTCCGGGCGTTTCACTACCACACGCTTCGTCGCTAACTGGCGAGCAGGCCCCAGCAAACCATCTGCATCCAGGTCCGGACCCACGAGCGACTGAAACACACGCATCTCTTTTTTCACCAGCGCGCTTTTCTGCTTATGCGGGAACATCGGATCAAGATAGACCACCTGCGGGCGCGGGGTAATATCGGTCAGCGCCGTCAGGCTGGAGGCGTGGATCAGCTGCAAACGCTCCTGCAACCACGGGCCGATTTCCGGGTCTGCATAGCCACGCACCAGACCGTCGTCGAGTAGTGCGGCCACCACAGGATTCCGTTCCAGCATCCGCACATGACAACCCACGGATGCCAGCACAAACGCATCACGCCCTAACCCCGCCGTGGCATCCACCACATCCGGCAGATAGCTTCCCTTGATGCCGACCGCTTTGGCAACCGCTTCACCACGACCGCCACCAAACTTACGTCGGTGTGCCATCGCACCGCCAACAAAGTCGACAAAAATACCGCCGAGTTTTGGTTCGTCGCGCTTACGTAATTCGAGATGCTCTGGCGTCATCACCAGCGCCATCAGGTTTTCATCATCGTGCTCCAGCCCCCAGCGGGCGGCCAGAACAGATAAGGCGCCGTCTCCGGCGCCTGTTTCATCGACTAAGCAGATCTTCACGTAGCAATCAGCCTTTGATCCCGTAATGCTCCAGCATCGCATCCAGCTGCGGCTCGCGGCCACGGAAGCGTTTGAACAGCACCATAGGCTCTTCAGAACCGCCACGGGTCAGGATGTTATCGAGGAACGACTGGCCTGTTTCGCGGTTAAAAATCCCTTCCTCTTCGAAACGAGAGAAGGCATCTGCCGCCAGCACGTCGGCCCACAGGTAGCTATAGTAACCTGCCGCGTAGCCGCCTGCGAAGATGTGGCTGAACGCGTGCGGGAAGCGGCCCCAGGTTGGCCCAGGAATGACGGCAACCTGCTTTTTAATCTCAGCCAGGGTCTCGAGGATTTTAGCCCCCTGCTCCGGGCTGAACTCGGCGTGCAGGCGGAAATCGAACAGGCCGAATTCCAGCTGACGCAGGATAAACATCGCCGCCTGGTAGTTTTTCGCCGCCAGCATTTTATCCAGCAGTTCTTTCGGCAGCGGTTCGCCGGTCTCATAGTGACCAGAGATAAACGCCAGCGCGTCCGGCTCCCAGCACCAGTTTTCCATAAACTGGCTTGGCAGTTCGACCGCATCCCACGGTACGCCGCTGATCCCGGCCACGCCTGCGGTTTCGATGCGGGTCAGCATATGGTGCAGACCGTGGCCGAACTCGTGGAACAGGGTGATCACTTCGTCGTGGGTAAACAGCGCAGGTTTGCCATTCACCGGACGGTTGAAGTTACAGGTCAGATAAGCGACCGGCTTCTGCAGAGAACCGTCGGCTTTACGCATCTGGCCCACGCAGTCGTCCATCCACGCCCCGCCGCGTTTGTTCTCACGCGCGTAGAGATCGAGGTAGAAACTGCCGCGCAGCTCGTTCTTCTCGTCATACAGCTCGAAGAAACGTACGTCCGGATGCCAGACGTCAATGTCGGTACGTTCTTTTGCGGTGATGCCATAGATGCGTTTAACCACTTCGAACAGACCGTTAACGGCTTTGTTTTCCGGGAAGTACGGGCGCAACTGCTCATCGCTGATGCTGTAGAGGTGCTGCTTCTGTTTTTCGCTGTAGTAAGCGATGTCCCACGGCTGCAACTCGTCCACGCCGAACTCCGCCTTCGCGAAGGCACGCAGTTGTGCCAGCTCTTTCTCACCCTGTGGACGGGCGCGTTTGGCCAGGTCGGTTAGAAAATCGAGTACCTGCTGTGGATTTTCCGCCATTTTGGTGGCAAGGGATTTATCGGCATAGTTTTCAAAGCCCAGCAACTGCGCCAGCTCGTGACGCAGAGCCAGAATTTCAGCCATCACCGGGCTGTTGTCCCATTTACCGGCATTCGGCCCCTGGTCGGAGGCGCGGGTGCTGTAAGCGCGGTACATCTCTTCGCGCAACGCCTGGTTGTCGCAGTAGGTCATTACCGGCAGGTAGCTCGGGATATCCAGGGTTAACAGGAAACCTTCCTGCTCTTTCGCTTCGGCCTGCGCTTTTGCCGCCGCCAGCGCGCTTTCCGGCATCCCGGCCAACTGCGCTTCGTCGGTAATCAGCTTCGTCCAGCCCATGGTGGCGTCGAGCACGTTGTTGCTGTACTGATTGCCCAGTTCAGACAGGCGCGCGGCAATTTCACCGTAGCGGGTCTGCTTCTCTTTTGGCAGACCAATCCCGGACAGCTCAAAATCACGCAGGGCGTTATCGACCGATTTTTTCTGCGCCGTGTTCAGTTCAGCATAGTGGTCGCCGTCGCGCAGGTCGCGATACGCTTTGTAGAGCCCTTCGTGCTGGCCGACCCAGGTCCAGTACTCGGAGCGCAGCGGCAGGGTCTGTTCGTAGGCTTCGCGCAGTTCCGGGCTGTCTTTTACCGAGTTCAGGTGGCTCACCGGGGAGAGGATACGCCCCAGCACGTCGTACACTTCGTCCAGCGGCTGACACAGATTTTCCCAGGTGTACGGCGCGCCCTGCGCGACCACGCTTTCTACCGCCGCACGGCAGTTGTCCAGCGATTGCGTAACGGCTGGAACCACATGTTCAGGGAGGATTTTAGAAAATGGTGGCAACGAAAAAGGCGTCAGTAATGGATTGGTCATAAACGCTGTCCTGTTGAATAAGATGAATGAAGCGCGCATCCGGCGCTGTGCATATGGTCCAGTAATGGGGTTAAGTGTAGAGGATTTCAATGCCTGCGCTTACCGGGCTGACGGGTAATCTGTGCCGTTCTGCTGTAAACTGTGGCAAATCGTCATTTCAGCGGAATTTCATTACTCATGCTCAGTTATCGCCACAGCTTCCACGCAGGCAACCACGCCGATGTCCTCAAACACACCGTTCAGAGTCTGATCATCGAATCACTCAAAGAGAAAGAGAAGCCGTTTCTCTATCTGGACACCCACGCGGGCGCGGGGCGCTATCAGCTGAGCGGCGAACACGCCGAGCGTACCGGTGAATATCTGGAAGGGATCGCCCGCATCTGGCAGCAGGATGACCTGCCAGCAGAACTGGAACCCTACATCGGTGTAGTGAACCATTTCAACCGCAACGGCCAGCTGCGTTACTACCCAGGTTCTCCGCTGATTGCCCGTCAGCTGTTGCGCGAACAGGACAGCATCCAGTTGACCGAGCTGCACCCAAGTGATTTCCCGCTGTTGCGCGCTGAATTCCAGAAAGATAACCGCGCTCGCGTGGATAAAGCCGATGGCTATCAGCAGCTGAAAGCCAAATTGCCGCCGGTTTCCCGTCGCGGCCTGGTGCTGATCGACCCGCCGTACGAAATCAAAACCGACTATCAGGCGGTGGTGACCGGCATCCACGAAGGTTACAAGCGCTTTGCGACCGGTACCTATGCCCTGTGGTACCCGGTGGTACTGCGCGCGCAAATCAAACGCATGATCAAAGACCTGGAAGCGACCGGCATCCGTAAAATCCTGCAGATTGAACTGGCGGTACGCCCGGATAGCGACCAGCGCGGTATGACCGCCTCCGGTATGATTGTCATCAACCCGCCGTGGAAGCTCGAAGCGCAGATGAATAACGTGCTGCCGTGGCTGCACAAAACGCTGGTGCCAGCGGGTACAGGCCACGCCACCGTCAGTTGGATCGTGCCTGAGTAATCACAGCCATCGGTGGAACCTATTGATTTCAGGTATACAATCGCGGCAATTCACGATTAAGGATAAAAGCTATGACTAAGCATTATGACTACATCGCAATCGGCGGCGGCAGCGGCGGCATCGCCTCCATCAACCGTGCGGCCATGTATGGCCAGAAATGTGCGCTGATTGAAGCCAAAGAACTTGGCGGCACCTGCGTGAACGTGGGTTGTGTACCGAAGAAAGTGATGTGGCATGCGGCGCAGATCCGTGAAGCTATCCATATGTATGGCCCGGACTACGGCTTTGACACCACCATCAACCACTTCGACTGGGACAAACTGATCGCCAGCCGTACCGCCTACATCGACCGTATTCACACCTCGTACGACAACGTACTGGGTAAAAATAACGTCGACGTGATCCGTGGTTTTGCCCGCTTTGTGGACGCGAAAACGATCGAAGTGAACGGCGAGACGATCACTGCCGATCACATCCTGATCGCCACCGGCGGCCGTCCGAGCCACCCGAATATCCCGGGTGTGGAATACGGTATCGACTCCGACGGCTTCTTCGAACTGCCAGCCCTGCCAAAACGCGTTGCCGTGGTGGGCGCGGGTTACATTGCGGTTGAGCTTGCCGGCGTGATTAATGGTCTGGGTGCCGAAGCGCATCTGTTCGTGCGTAAACACGCACCGCTGCGTAGCTTTGACCCGCTGATCGTCGACACGCTGGTCGAAGTGATGAACGCCGAAGGCCCAACCCTGCACACCAACGCCGTACCAAAAGCGGTAGTGAAAAATGCAGACGGCAGCCTGACCCTGGAGCTGGAAGATGGCCGCAGCCAGACCGTCGATTGCCTGATCTGGGCGATTGGCCGTGAACCAGCGAACGATAACTTCAACCTGGCCGTCACGGGCGTGAAAACCAATGATAAAGGCTATATCGTCGTTGATAAGTTCCAGAACACCAGCGTACCGGGCATTTATGCTGTCGGTGATAACACCGGTGCGGTTGAGCTGACCCCGGTTGCCGTTGCAGCGGGTCGCCGTCTCTCCGAGCGTCTGTTTAACAACAAGCCGGAAGAGCATCTGGACTACAGTAATATCCCGACCGTGGTCTTCAGCCACCCGCCAATCGGCACCGTCGGCTTAACCGAGCCGCAGGCGCGCGAGCAGTATGGCGACGATCAGGTGAAAGTGTATAAATCCGCGTTTACCGCGATGTATACCGCTGTTACCTCTCACCGTCAGCCGTGTCGTATGAAGCTGGTGTGCGTTGGGCCAGACGAGAAGATTGTCGGTATTCACGGCATTGGCTTTGGCATGGATGAGATCCTGCAGGGCTTCGCGGTGGCGCTGAAGATGGGCGCAACGAAGAAAGACTTCGACAACACCGTGGCGATCCACCCGACGGCTGCGGAAGAGTTCGTGACCATGCGATAATCCTGAAGCCCCTCTCCGGAGGGGCTTTTTTTTAACATTCATACACCGTTGCAAAACGAATGCTCCGAAAATAGTGATCTAGCGCACATATTCCTCCCCATCTACCGAAGCGAATGTCTACGCTTTAAAGACACCCGGAAGAACAATCTCTTTGAACACACAACCGGAGGTCCTTATCACCATGTTCAACCAGAAGACACAGGCTACCGAGAACATCGAATTCGGGATTGAAGAAGAGCTGCGCTACGAGACCGATCCCTGTGAGTTGAAACTGGATGAAATGATTGAAGCGGAGCCGGAACCCGAGATGATCGAAGGGCTACCCGCCTCTGATGCCCTGACGCCCGCCGATCGCTATCTTGAACTGTTCGAACACGTGCAGTCTTCACGGCTGTTTGCAGACAGCAAAACCTTCCCCGACTGCGCGCCGAAGATGGACCCACTGGATATTCTGATCCGCTACCGCAAGGTCAAACGCCACCGGGATTTCGACCTGCGCCAGTTTGTGGAGAACCACTTCTGGTTGCCTGAGACTTACAGCACAGAATATGTCTCCGACCCCGGCCTTTCGTTAAAAGAGCACATCGACAGTCTGTGGCCAGTGCTAACGCGTGAGCCACAGGATCATATTCCCTGGTCATCCCTGCTGGCACTGCCGCAAGCGTATATCGTACCTGGCGGCCGATTCAGCGAGACCTATTACTGGGACTCTTATTTCTCCATGCTGGGGTTGGCCGAGAGTGGCCGGAACGATCTGCTGAAATGTATGGCGGATAACTTCGCCTGGCTAATCGAACGCTACGGTCATATTCCGAACGGCAACCGCACCTATTATCTCAGCCGCTCCCAGCCCCCCGTTTTTGCCCTGATGGTTGAGCTGTTCGAGGAGGACGGCGTGCGCGGGGCGAAGCGTTACCTTGAACACCTCAAAATGGAGCACGCCTTCTGGATGGACGGCGCTGAGTCATTGCTGCTTAATCAGGCCTACCGCAGTGCGGTACGTATGCCGGATGGTTCCCTTCTCAACCGCTACTGGGACGATCGTGACACACCGCGTGACGAATCGTGGATTGAGGATGTGGAGACGGCCCGCCACTCGGGTCGTCCGCCCAATGAGGTGTATCGCGACCTGCGTGCGGGAGCGGCGTCAGGCTGGGATTATTCGTCCCGCTGGCTGCGCGATCCGTCACGGCTCGCCAGCATCCGCACGACGCAGTTTATCCCCATCGATCTGAACGCCTTCCTGTTCAAGCTGGAAAGCGCAATTGCCAATATCTCGGCATCGAAAGGAGATAAAGAAACCGCCGACCTGTTCCGCCAGAAAGCCAGCGATCGCCGAGAGGCGGTGAACCGCTATCTGTGGGATGAGGAGAGCGGCTGTTTCCGCGATTATGACTGGAGACGCGAGGAAAAGGCGCTGTTCTCAGCAGCCAGCATTGTGCCTCTGTATGTGGGTATGGCAACCCATGAGCAGGCCGAACGCCTGTCTGATGCGGTCAAAGCGCGGCTCCTGACCCCTGGCGGTATTCTCGCCACCGAGTATGAAACCGGCGAACAGTGGGATAAACCCAACGGCTGGGCCCCGCTGCAATGGATGGCAATTCAGGGGTTCAAGCAGTACGGAAATGATTCGCTAGGGGATGAGATCGCCTGGAGCTGGTTGCATACAGTCAATCATTTTTATAAGACGCATCATAAGCTGATTGAGAAGTACCACATCGCCAGCAGTACGCCAAGCGAAGGGGGCGGTGGTGAATACCCCCTGCAGGATGGCTTTGGCTGGACGAACGGCGTGGTGCGACGGCTGATTGGGTTGTATGGGGAACCTTAATCAGCGAATCACCTCATAAATGGCGGTCTGGATGGACTGCCATTTTTTCGTGGTGGCATCCGGTTGTGACTGCGCACGACGGGTCGCCATATCAAGATCGTGCTGCTGGCGTTTCACCACGGCTGGCACAGTACAGAATGCTTTCAGATACTCTTTACGTTTTGACGTCAGAGGCTCGCCATTCGACATGGCGTGGCTGAGCGTATTGATAAAGCGACGGCACGGCTTCTCTTCGACCATGTTCTGCCGGTAGCGTAACATCAGCTCCAGCACGTCGTCATAACCTGCCGACATCGCCTCTTCGGTCCATGACAGCTTCCAGTCCATGCCGCCCTGCAAAAACAGCTGGGTCACGCGGGTATCGTTGCGGTTAATGGCCGAACGGAAATTATTCTCGTCCCAGGTCACGCCCATGCGCGTCAGCGTTTCACGCGAGGAAGGCGTCTCACGCATTTCCTGTGGAGGCGCTGTTTCTGCGGCACTGACGGTTGCAGGCTGTGGTTTACCACTGGTCACCAGCCAGAAGCCCCCTGCCACGATGGCAATCACCATGACGCCAACCGCCCCCCATAACGCACCAGAAATAAGCTGCTCGCGTTGTTCTGGGGTGCGCGGTGCGCGCTGGGTCGGCTTTTCAATGGTGTCACGAACTTCAAACAGATCCCCGCCAGTGACCCGATCCATTTTCTGCGCCTTTTCCCAGAAGGTATGCAATTCGCTGGCATCTACCGCCATTAACCCCGTCGGATTTACGCGGGTTCTCCCCTCTTCAAACGCACGCTGAACCGGTCGGCTGATCTGCGTGTAATAGTTATCCAGCAGCTGAATTTGCGCCGAACTTAATGTTTTCTGAACCGTGATGTTGTTGCGGATTTGCCGAATGTCATCGAGGAAGGTTTGCAGCGTTTTACGCGGTTCCACCAGCAGCGTCAGCATGGACGGGTCACTGAATAGCGAAGCGTAATAGCGGCTGAACTCTTTTTTATCCACCAGCATCTGCGCCAGTTCACTGAACATCATGCCGCTCAGGACATCGTTAATCTCGCCAAGCTTCAACCAGCGTCTTACCCGGTCGGCGTTAAAAAGCGTCTTAAGATGGTTATTCAACCGCACCTGATCGGGCCAGGCCTGCTGGATGAGCCCTTTTAACATCAGCTCAATCGCACGCACCTGTTTGTGCGCCTGTTGCTGCTGGAGTTCACTGCCCGGAGCCAGTTCAGTGCTGTAGGTCAGAAGCGGCTGCTGCAGACGAAGGTGTTCCAGCGCAGTCACAAACCGCATTGCCGCAATCAGCTGGTTTTCACTCACATCCTGTCCGCTTTCATACTGCGGCACGCGCTGCTGCAGCAGGCGCAATTGCAGCGTAAATTCCGACATCTCGGCATCATTCAGATTGAGCTTCTTCGCAACGGCCCCCCAGCCCCCCAGAGCTAATCGCGCGCTGTCCAGTTGTTCAAGAAACCAGCGTGGATCTTTGCCCTCAGAAGCATGTACATTCAGAAGAAGCAAAATTTCCACAGACGCCTGGCGAATGACCGCCAGACAGTGTTCGAACTGTTCGCGAACGTGATGTGATGTACTGAGAGCCATTGTTTTCCTTAAGCGCCAACGAAGACATCCGGAATGGGCACGTAACTGCCGTTTTTCTTTTTATTTATACGAGGTTAACCATACCTGACTTTCTATTGAAATAAAGTGACAACCCTAAAATCATTTAAAAAGTGTCAGGAGAATCTGAATGCCTGTTTTAAACACCCCACGCCTTAGCTGCTCGCCCCTGCAGGAACATGACTGGCCCTTTTTTCTGGCATTACAGCAACATCCTGATGTCATGCGCTTTGTTGCGCAAGATCGCCCTGTAGCAGAGATCCGCGAGGCTTTTGACGCTCGTCTGACGCCATGGACACCTGGCAGCACACACTGGCTTTGTCTCGTCGTGCGTGATGCCACCACCCGAACGGCGCTGGGCGTCACCGGGTATATTCATCGGGAGGAGGATTGTGCTGAAGTGGGTTTTCTTTTTGAGCCCGCGGCGCAGGGGAAAGGTTACGGCTTCGAATCCCTGCAGGCACTTTGTGACTATGCCTTCCGTCAAGGGGGGATTCGCCGGCTGACCGCGACCGTCACTGCGGGGAATGTCGCCTCAAGGCGCCTGCTGGAAAAAGCCCATTTTCGTCTGGAAGGTGAGTTACGCGAGAGCTATTACCTTGCCGGATGCTGGCATAATGACTGGTTGTTCGGTTTATTGAGGCAGGAATACCTGAGCAATAACGCCTGATCAACAGCCATTTGGCGGATATTTCTCTGACGTTGATTCCTCTACAGTGTCGCTATTAAGAGGACACAAATATGAAAGGTCATGCACTGAAAATATCGGATGCCGCCATTGCGCTAATAAAAAACCATCAGGGACTTTCACTGGCGAAATATCGTGACGAAAACGGCTTATGGGTTATTGGTTATGGCCACGTTATCCGCGACCGGGAAACATTTAACGGTCTGATCACCCCTTCTGAGGCAGAATATTTGCTTCATAAGGAAATTCAGTTATGTGAGAGGATGCTGCGGGAAAATATGGCTCGGCCCTTAACCCAACAGCAGCATGACGCACTGGTGCTAATGCTATTCAGCTTCGGTGAGACGTCCTCGCTCCCGCAAGCGGTTTTTCAGACCGTCGCTCGCGTATAATACATAGCCGCCTGCGTTCTGTTTTTAACATCCAGTCGACGGAAAAGCGCTTCCAGATGCGCTTTTACCGTGGCCGCACTGATGTTGAGATTGCGTCCAATCTCTTTATTCGATTCCCCCGCGGCCAGCAATTTCAGAACTTCGCGCTGGCGTTCGCTCAGAGATAATAAGGCCTGAGATGACGACGGCTGTTTAACCCACTCTCCGGGAAAACAGACCATCCCTCTTGACACCGAATCCAGCACGGCGGAAAACCGTTCTGGGCTCGCCTTGCGGGGAATAATGGCCATGACGTTTCGCTGCAACAACTGCTCAACCCATCGGGCCTCTTTTTTCGCTAACACCATGACCACGGATATCGCCGGGAAGCGAGTCATGAGCGCTTCCAGCCATGCGATCTCGTCATCCTGAATTAAATTTCCGTCAATCATGACGATAGCAGACGGTGACGCTGACACCTGAGCCCATAAATCTTCTGCCTGACAGGTTCCTGTTATATTTATTTCTGGAATTAACGTCTGAAGACTGTGTATCACTCCATGAATAAATATTGACTGCCTGTCAAACATGATCACTCGCATCGTTTTTCCCCTCTGAGAATAGCGAAGGGGGATTCTACAGAGGCGTTATTTAAGAAAAAACTCAATGAATGGGGACGTTACAAATCCCCCCGTTTTCTTTATATCTGTCAGTATTTGGACACATTAATGTTGAGGATTTCCTTAAGAGGTTCCTTCCCCTTAAGAATAGGCATCACAGGAACATTCCGCCTGATACTTCAATACGTTGTGCGTTCATCCAGCCCAGTTTATCGCTAAGCAGGGCCGCAATGGCATCGCCAATATCATCCGGTAGCCCCACCCGACCCAGGGCGGTCTGTGAAGCCAGCATCTGATTCAACTGCGCGTTGTCACGCACGCGTCCACCGCCAAAGTCCGTTTCTATCGCGCCGGGAGCAATGATGTTGACGGTGATCCCGCGCGCGCCCAACTCTTTCGCCTGATAACGGGTCAGCACTTCCATCGCCCCTTTCATGGCAGCATAGGTCCCTGAACCTGGCTGAGTAAAACGAGCCAGTCCACTGGAAACATTGAGGATCCGTCCCCCGTCATTAAGCAATGGCAGCAGGCGCTGTGTCAGGAAAAACGGCCCTTTGAAATGGATGTTTAACGCCTCATCAAACTGAGCTTCCGTTGTGTCGGTATAGGGCGCGTATAACCCCGTTCCGGCATTGTTTAATAAATAATCAAAGGTGTCACACTGCCAGACGGTGTTAAGGGTTTCCTGAAGCTGCCGGGCAAAATGGTCGAAACTGGCGATATCCCCGACGTTGAGCTGTAATGCTGCTGCTCTGACACCTTTTCCCTGAATTTCGCGTACAACATCCTGTGCTTCCTGCTCACTGCGGTGATATGTCAGGATAATTCCCGTCCCCTCTGCCGCCAGCTTTAAAGCCGCGTTTTTACCCAGTCCACGGCTACCACCCGTCACTAATGCGATACGTTCAGTCATCATAAACCTCGTTTTGGCTGTTATGGAGATTGAGAAAGAGCTTATTAGGTGATAGAAAATCAATAAAGATGGGATAAAACGCTTCACTGTTTCAACCGCAACAACAATGAGCTTCGTCTATGGATAAAATTCACGCAATGCAGTTGTTTGTCCGCGTCGCGGAACTGGAGAGTTTTTCCCGCGCGGCAGAAACATTAACGCTGCCAAAAGGCAGCGTTTCTCGGCAAATTCAGGCGCTGGAAAACCGGCTTGGCACCCAGCTGTTGCACCGCACCACGCGTCGCGTCAGCCTGACGCAGGACGGCATGGTCTATTACGAGCGGGCAAAAGATCTGCTGGCAAACCTTGATGAACTCGACGGAATGTTTCAGCACGACCCCTCCAGCATCAGCGGGCGGTTACGCGTGGATATGCCCGTCGCCGTTGCGCGAAATTTAGTCATACCAAAACTGCCTGCTTTTCTGCAGCACTATCCCGGTATCGAACTGGAACTCAGCAGCAGCGATCGTCTGGTGGATGTGATCCGTGAAGGGTTTGATTGCGTGGTACGCGTCGGTACACTGAAGGATTCAGGGCTTATCGCGCGTCCGCTGGGCAAGCTGACGGTGATTAACTGCGCCAGCCCGGATTATCTGGCGCGTTTTGGCTACCCGGAAACGCTGGACGATTTAGGCTCACACGCCGTTATTCATTATGCCGCCATGCTGGGAACCCGCCCGCAGGGCTTTGAGTTTTATAGCGGCAGTGCGACGCAGTGGATAAAAACGGGCGGGGTGTTAACCGTCAACAGTACGGAAACTTACCAGGCGGCCTGCCTCGCCGGGCTGGGCATTATTCAGGTTCCGCGGGTTGGCGTGCGCGATTTACTGCGCGCGAAGAAACTGGTTGAGATCCTCCCACAATACCGGGCCGAACCGATGCCTGTCTCTCTGATTTATCCCCATCGCCGTAACCTCTCCCGCCGGGTACATCTGTTCATGGAGTGGCTTACCGAACTCACAAAAGCTTACGTAGATTAGCCACAAGCTATAATTCAATCACATCCAGCCAAACGAAAAGGAAAAGACGCGTGACGCAGGAAAACAACCCGCAACGACCCACCCAACAGTTAGATTACGATCCCATCAAAAAGATGGAAACCGGGCCCGAAGAGGCCAAATCGCCAGGCACCGCCAGCAAAGCGCTGGGAACCGTCACCGGTATCGCCGCAAGAATTCAGCAGTTTCCCATGGTGGCGCATCTGATACGCGCGGCCGAACGCTTCAATGACCGCATGGGAAACCAGTTTGGTGCCGCCATCACCTATTTTTCCTTCCTGTCGATGATCCCGATCCTGATGGTGTCGTTTGCGGCGGCCGGTTTCGTGCTCGCGTCGCACCCAACGCTGCTTCAGGATATCTTCGCTAAGATCCTGAATAACGTCAGCGATCCGACTCTCGCCAGTACGCTCAAAAGCACCATCAATACTGCCGTCCAACAGCGTACCACCGTCGGTATCGCTGGCTTGCTGATTGCCCTTTACTCCGGCGTTAACTGGATGGGCAACCTGCGCGAGGCCATTCGCGCCCAGTCGCGCGAGGTGTGGGAGCGTAAGCCTCAGGATCAGGAAAAAATCTGGATTAAGTATATTCGTGACTTTGTTTCGCTGATTGGCCTGCTTGTCGCACTCATCGTCACGCTCTCGATTACCTCTGTTGCTGGCTCCGCGCAGCAGATGATTATCTCCGCGCTTTATCTCGATTATATCGAGTGGCTGAAACCCGCCTGGCGCGGCATTGGTCTGGCAATTTCCATCTTCGCTAACTACCTGCTGTTCTTTTGGATCTTCTGGCGCCTGCCGCGTCATCGTCCGCGCAAGAAGGCGCTGATCCGTGGAACATTGATTGCGGCGATAGGCTTTGAGGTGATCAAAATTGTGATGACCTGGACCCTGCCGGCGCTGGTTAAATCCCCTTCTGGCGCGGCGTTTGGTTCAGTACTGGGGTTGATGGCGTTCTTCTACTTCTTCGCCCGCCTGACGCTGTTCTGCGCAGCGTGGATTGCCACCGCCCAGTACAAAGATGACCCAAGGATGCCGGGGAAAACGCATCGGTAATACCTCTCCCGGGCTGAAATCTCAGCCCGATTCATCATTTCAGCATATAAATCCAGTCCGTAACTTTTATTTAACCGAAAACCAGTTTAATTGACTGATATTTAAAATCTGTGAAGCATTTCATAGACGTGTTTTGGCTGGTCTGAAAATTATCCGCTTTTTGTTGCTTTTATCACCAGCCAACAGCTTTGTTACAGATTGAAATGTCGCTTTTGCTGTGCGTAATATGGCCTTTCGTTCGACAAAAAATAAGAAAATATTATGCAAGCAACAGCCACAACACTCGACTCTGGTGCAGAAAACGTTCCGGTAAATTCGCGCAATAAAGTTGTCGTCGCATCGCTGATTGGCACCGCCATCGAGTTCTTCGACTTTTACATTTATGCCACCGCTGCGGTCATCGTCTTCCCGCATATTTTCTTCCCACAGGGAGACCCGACGGCAGCCACGCTACAATCTCTGGCCACCTTTGCTATCGCGTTTGTTGCCCGTCCGATTGGCTCTGCCCTGTTTGGGCATTTTGGCGATCGCATTGGGCGTAAAGTCACCCTGGTGGCCTCATTGCTGACGATGGGGATCTCCACCGTGGCCATCGGTCTGCTGCCAACTTACGAAACTATCGGCATTCTGGCCCCGGTTCTGCTGGCGCTGCGCTGCTGGCGACCGAGAACGCACCGGCGCGTAAACGTGCGCTGTATGGTTCATTCCCGCAGCTTGGCGCACCCATTGGCTTCTTCTTTGCCAACGGGACGTTCCTGCTGCTCTCCTGGCTGCTCACAGATGAACAGTTCATGAGCTGGGGCTGGCGTATCCCGTTTGTGTTCTCTGCCGTACTGGTGCTGATTGGTCTGTATGTCCGCGTTTCTTTGCATGAAACCCCTGTTTTCGCGAAAGTTGCCGCCGAGAAAAAACAGGTGAAAGTACCGCTGGGCACGCTGCTGACCAAACACGTCCGCGTGACCGTCCTGGGCACGTTTATCATGCTGGCGACTTATACCCTGTTCTACATCATGACCGTTTACTCCATGACGTTCAGTACCGCCGCCGCGCCGGTTGGGCTGGGTCTGCCGCGTAACGAAGTGCTGTGGATGCTGATGATGGCGGTGATTGGGTTTGGTGTGATGGTACCGATTGCGGGTCTGCTGGCGGATAAATTTGGTCGCCGCGCAAGCATGATTGTGATCACCACGCTGATCATTCTGTTTGCACTGTTCGTCTTCCCGCCGCTGCTGGGTTCCGGTAGTCCGGCGCTGGTGATGGCCTACCTGCTGATTGGCCTGAGCCTGATGGGGCTTACCTTCGGCCCGATGGGTGCGCTGCTGCCGGAGCTGTTCCCGACGGAAGTGCGTTATACCGGCGCGTCGTTCTCTTACAACGTCTCCTCCATTCTGGGCGCGTCCGTTGCGCCGTACATCGCGACCTGGTTACAGGCAAACTATGGTCTGTTCTATGTCGGTGTCTATCTGGCAGCTATGGCAGCGCTGACGCTGATTGCACTGCTGCTGACGCACGAGACTAAGCATCAGTCCCTGTAATTCACTGCGGGCTGATGCCCTCACCCCGACCCTCTCCCACAGGGAGAGGGAGAAAGGGAGCTACTTCTTCATCTGTGACAAAATGGTCCGACACTGATTCGCCTCGCCCTCTGACGGCGATATCAACGCCAGCAGCGCTGCAGCCGGGGTAACCAGCGTCGCGAGGGCTGCAGCCACCGCACCGCGCGCAATCAACGGCCCTGGCTTCACACCCGCCTGGGGGTTTTTGAAGGTGCCGCGCACATAAAGCGGCGAGCGCAGGGTGATGATACGAATCCCCTTACTTTCCGGATCGATCGTCAAATCAAGCTGCTCGGAGGCCATGCTGGCAGTACCGGTCACGTTAATGACTGCATTTTCCGTGTCGAAGGCAAAAATCTGCGGGCGTGCCACGCCGTTAACCAGATCCAGATTGGCCGCCGCGCAGTTCACCCGCACCTCGTCGTCACCGAAGATTTGCCCGATAACGTAGTTACCGACGTTCAATCCCAGGATCTCCATCAGGTTGCGGCTCACCAGCCCGTCGTTCATCAGAAGCTTCAGATTGCCATTACTGCTTCCCAGCAGCGCCGCCACGGAATTCCCTACCCCGCGAATGTCGGCATCACCGTTCATTTCGCCGAGGGTTTTCTGCATTAACTCCACGTTCGGCATCAGCGCTTTCAGCTTAAGTCTGCGGGCCTGAATATCGGCTCGTCCCTGCATCGGCTTTTTATCGCCTTCCAGGTGAATGTTCGAGGAAATTGTCCCGCCTGCCATGCCAAACTTCAGCGGCTGCAGGCGCAGGTCGGCATTCTGGAGGAGAATATGGGTCGAAAGATTGCTGATCGGCAGCGTGCTGCCGTGTTCAATTTTGCCGCCTTTGAAGCGTACATCCGCATCCATTGCATTCCACTTGTCGGTCTCAAAGCGTTCGTAGGGCAGCACTTTCCCCGCGGGCTGGAGGTCTTTCTTCACCTCTTTTGACTTCGTACCTTTACCGGAATCAATACCTATCAGCGGGCCTAAGTCGGCCAGACGCAGCTGGCGGGACTCGACATCCCCTTCCAGTTTCGGACGCGGTTTTCCGGTGGTGTAAGTCAGTGAGCCGTGAATATCGCTATCACCAATACGACCGTTGAAACCCCGGTAATCAAATACCGACGATTTTTTCGCGCCGATTTTCGCCACCAGATGGCCGTCGGTCTCAAACGGCGGCGTATCCGGCAGTAATACGCCAGTGAGCTGATACAATTCGCCCAGCGAATCGCCGGCAAACTTCAGCTGCAGATCGACGCCCCCCATGTTCATCGGATCGTTGACCGTCCCCACGAACGCCACGCGGGTGTTACCGGAACGGAAATCCGCCTGCACCGGGAACGGTGTGCCTTCGCTCCGGAGCGCCAGCATGCCGCCTATTTTCCCTTTACCGCTGAGAGGTTGGTCGTTATAGCGTCCTTTTGCTGTCAGGCCGAATGCGTAATCACCCACGTTGACGTTATCGCCTTTCGCTTTGCTGCCAGTCACTTCGCTAAACGGAAGCGGTTTGCCCAGCGGATCAACCAGGATCTGCACGTCAGCTTTGCTGACCTTATCGTCGATGGCGATCCGCCCGCGATCGAAAAGAATATTATCCAGACGGAATGACCAGGAAGAAGGCTGGGCATTCGGATCTTTTTCGCTGTCGCTGGCAAGGTTGAACGTCCAGTTGTTGTTTTTTTCAGAGAGGCGAATCAGCCGCGCGTCGGGCTGCTGAAGCTTGATCCACGGCAGATAGACCGTTTTGGACAATAGCGCTAACGGGGCCAGTGTGGCTTCAACGCGGGGCAGATGCACCATGGTGACATCCGGGATATCTGGCGGGTTGCCGAGGATGATGTCGTCGGCGTGAACATGTGGCCAGGGGATCCAGCTTCGCCAGCCGGTCTCCTCTTTCTGACGTTCCCAAACCACCCCTAAATCACCGCGTATGGCGAAGGGGCGGTTCAGCTCGGTTGAGACTTTCTGGTTGATGGTCGGCTTAAGACGGTTCCAGTCAAACGTCGCAACAATGACGACGAAAACCACGATCAACAACAAGAAAATCCCTGCTACCCAGGAGATTACCCTGGCTGTTTTTGTCATTGTTTTCCCCTTTCCTGATGACCTGTCCTGTAAAACTATAGTTCAGACAAAGGGAAGCTGGCTTATCAGAGGGTCGTTATCACGTTATCGAGGTGATCCATGGGGACCGGGCGAGAGAGGAAATAGCCTTGCGCCGCCGCTGCAGGAGAGTTTTGCACATCACGCCACTCTTCCAGCGTTTCCACGCCTTCAACAATCACCCCCTGGCAATAGCGGTTCATCAGCTGTAATAACAGCGTAAACAGATTCCGCCCTTCAGAGGTCTGGCGCAGCATTATGAACAGCTCGCGGGCCACTTTAATGTAGTCATAATGCACTTCACTCAGGGCAGAAAAGTTCGCCATGCCAGTGCCAAAATCATCCAGCCACAACGGGCCATACTCACATATTGAAGCAAACGAAGAGTCCTGCGGCAGTCGGACATGCTCGACCAGCTCAAAGCGCATCCATGGCAGGGTGGCGATCAATTCCTGCAATTTCGCATTCTGACGCAACGCCAGCAGAGTTGGGCCATCAACGTTCACCGAGGCGAGGATATCATTCTGCTCGAAAAAGGCCTGCTTCGTTGCCAGCATACGGAGCTGTTCTTCCAGCACATCCAGGCGCTGGCGAACGGCAACTTCGGCAAAATAGCGATCCGGTGCGATACGCTGAGAAGGGTTTGATGGATGCGTGACGACGGTCAAAATTTCAATTGCCATCAGCCGACCATCAGTCCGGTAGATCGGCTGATAGGTGTACGCGCGCTCACATTGCAGCCAGTAGCGATGCTCCTGCAAGTTCTCAATACTTGCCTCAGGCGTAGTGCTCAGCCGCTGGATAACCTGCTCTGACTTCATTTCAGATGTCCTGTTGTTGGGATAGCCTTTCTGGACTCGTCACAGGATTATCGGCGCAACAATTGAGAACTTTATGTTCAATTCACGGGGAAAATGAAATTAAGATGACAGAAATGAACAGGAACACGCGCTGGCTCAAACAAAATAATGGAACGTTGTTTTAATATAGTTGACCAGTTAATTCACTCAGCGCAAACTACCGATAATTACTCTGTTCAGGTTCACGACTATGTCCAAAAAAATTGCCGTGATTGGCGAATGCATGATTGAGCTGTCACAAAAAGGCGCGGAAGTCAGCCGCGGATTTGGTGGCGATACGTTAAACACGTCCGTTTATATTGCCCGTCAGGTTGCACCTGAGGCACTCGCCGTGAACTACGTCACTGCACTGGGCACGGATAATTTTAGCCAGCAAATGCTGGACGCCTGGCAGAGTGAACACGTTGAAACCTCGCTGATCCAGCGTATGGAGAACCGCCTCCCGGGGCTCTACTACATCGAAACCGACAGCACCGGCGAGCGTACGTTCTATTACTGGCGTAACGAAGCCGCGGCCAAATTCTGGCTTGAGAGCGATGCAGCCGCGGCCATCTGTGAAAAACTGGCCACGTTTGATTATCTCTATCTGAGCGGGATCAGCCTGGCGATCCTGAGCCCCACCAGCCGTGAAAAGCTGCTTTCTCTGCTGCGCGAATGCCGCGCCAACGGCGGGAAGGTCATTTTCGATAACAACTACCGTCCGCGCCTGTGGGACAGCCGCGAAGAGACGCAGCAGGTCTATCAGCAGATGCTGCAGTGCACCGACATCGCGTTTCTGACGCTCGACGATGAAGACGCCCTCTGGGGTGAGAAACCGGTAGAAGACGTGATTGCGCGTACGCAGGCGGCTGGCGTAAGCGAAGTGGTGATCAAGCGCGGCGCAGATTCATGCCTGGTCGCAGTTGCGGGTGAAGCGGTGGTTGACGTCCCGGCGGTGAAGCTTGCCAAAGAGAAAGTGATTGATACCACCGCGGCGGGAGATTCATTCAGCGCGGGCTATCTGGCGGTACGTTTGACGGGCGGAAGCCCGGAAGCGGCGGCACAGCGTGGGCATCTGACGGCCAGCACCGTGATTCAGTATCGCGGGGCGATTATTCCGCGTGAGGCGATGCCTGTTTAAGTAAGGCGCGGGCTGACACCCTCTCCACAGGGAGAGGGTGTGTTGACGTATTAATTACTGCCCCTGCGGTATATCCGTCGCATCCTGATGTAAATCATCAGTCGTGGTGGCCTGCACCGGCTGCGGCGCGGTAGCCATAATGGAATCCCAGGTCGTCTGAAGTTCCTTCATGTCATATTCCGGCTCGCCTTTTGGCTGCAGCAGGACCAACGCCATTTCCTGCGACAGCTGCTGACGCAAGTCCTGATTTAACATATCGACGGTCAGACCGTTAAGGAAATCCTGGCGAAGTTTCTGGTACTGTTCTGGTGCAATATCCACCACCTGATTTTGCAGGGAGCGAATACGCTGGCTGATCAGGATATCGGTATCGGCGCGAGCGTAGGTTGCAAACAGCTTCTGCAGCTCGAGTTTTTTCTGCGCCACGAGAGCATTGAACTCGTCTTCAGAGAGACCCTCTTTGCGCACTTTCGCCAGCTCTTTCGCAACCACACCCAGATTCGCATTCAGCTTATCGCCCGGCGATTCAACGTTAATGGCACACTGTGCACGCTGGAACAGCACACGACAGTCAAAACCAAGACCGATATTCTTCACACTGTTCTTACTGAGCGTCTGCTGAACGTGCCAGAACAACGCTTCACGCGCCAGATCGGCACGCCAGTAGCGCAACAGCGCCGCGGACTCACGAATTGGCTGCCAGGCGTTATCCCACATGACGGAAAGTCGGTCCTGACGGACGGTGTCCGTCATAATGCTGACGGGTTCTGTACGCAGTGGAGAGAGCGTCGGGACAGGTGCTGGCGTTTCACGTTTGCCTTTCAAATCACCAAACGCTTTGTTGATCTGCTCAACCACCGCGCGGCTGTCCACGTTACCCACTACGATCAGCGTCATCGCATCCGGGGTATACCATTTCTGGTAGAACGATTTTACCTGTTCAGCATCCACCGGTTGTTTCAATGGTTCGGCCGGATCATGCCCAAGCAACGTGGAGCCTTTCAGGCGATAACGCCACCAGCCCTCTTTGGTATCCACAGGCCAGGTCGCCACCATGTCACTGTTGCTCAGGGCATAGTTAACGGTATCCGGCGTAATCGCCAGATTGCCAGAGGCATCGGAGAGATACGTCAAGGCTTCTTTGAGCAAATCGTTGCGGTTATTTGGCAGGCTCAGGTTAAACATGGTGTAGTCATACGAGACAACAGCCGGAGGAAGTGGGCGTTTCGGATCGATGGCCTGTTGCCAAAGAGAACGCACCTGAACCGCTTGCAGACTGCCGCTCTGAGTGAGCGCCAGCCGGGGAATAAAGTGGCTAAACCCAGTTTGCTGGGTGCTCTCCGCGAGAGAGCCGGTATTGACGGACAGACGGATTTCAATACGGTCGCTGGGACGTTGTGGGGTGGCTAAAACCTGCCACTGAAAACCGTTCGCTAATGTCCCTTGTTGCCAGGCCGGGTCTGGCTGGAGCGCATCTGCCTGCACATAACTGGCTGCTGCCATCATCAGCAAACCGCCGGTTAAGAGTCGAATTTTTGTGCCCTGCATGTGAACCCCTGATCAACATTCCTGGTTAAAAAAGAGTGCCTCGCGTCGCGCCTCACTCTTAAAGATGACGATGAAAATACGTCAATTAGACCGCGCGTTCGGTAAAACGTCACGGTCCGAAGAGAAATATACCCAAAAAAAATCTTGTCGAATTATGACAGGTATGAACAGTTATTATGCGCAGGAGCCCGCATTCCGACAAGGGAATACGGGCATTTGTGACAAGTTTAAGAGGTTAAGCCAGGATTTTTGCTGTCGGTTGAACGGTTATTCAGAGTGTCGTCGAGCTTTTTGTGATCCAGCTCTTTCACCCATTTCGCCACGACCACCGTGGCTACGCCGTTACCCACCAGGTTGGTTAACGCACGCGCCTCGGACATGAAGCGGTCAATACCCAGAATCAATGCCAGACCCGCCACCGGCAGGTGGCCCACTGCGGAAATGGTGGCTGCCAGCACGATAAAGCCACTGCCGGTTACGCCCGCCGCACCTTTAGAAGAGAGCAGGAGCACCACCAGCAGGGTAATCTGATGGAAAATATCCATATGACTGTTGGTCGCCTGAGCGATAAACACAGCCGCCATCGTCAGGTATATCGAGGTTCCATCAAGGTTGAAGGAGTAACCCGTCGGGATCACCAGACCGACCACCGATTTCCGGCACCCCAGTTTCTCCATCTTATCGAGCATACGCGGCAGCGCCGATTCTGAAGAAGAAGTCCCCAGAACAATCAGCAGCTCTTCACGGATGTAGCGGATGAATTTGAAAATACTGAAGCCTGTCGCGCGGGCGATAGAACCCAGTACCACGACCACGAAAAGGATACAGGTGATATAGAAGCAGATAATCAGCTGACCCAGCTGCACCAGCGTACCGACGCCATATTTACCGATGGTAAAGGCCATCGCACCGAAAGCACCAATCGGCGCCAGGCGCATGATCATATTGATGATGCCGAAGATCACCTGCGAGAAGCTTTCAATCACATTGAAAATAAGCTGACCTTTACTGCCAAGACGGTGCAGAGCAAAGCCAAACATGACCGCAAACAGCAGCACCTGCAGGATGTTTCCGCTGGCGAACGCGCCGATGACGCTGCCAGGTATTACGTCCAGCAGGAAGGCGACAACGCCCTGATCCTTCGCCTGCTCGGCATAAACCGCGACTGCTTTGGCATCCAGCGTTGATGGGTCAACGTTCATTCCCGCGCCTGGCTGCACCACGTTAACTATAATAAGACCGATAATCAGCGCGAGGGTACTGACCACCTCGAAATACAGAAGTGCCACAGCGCCGGTACGCCCCACCGCCTTCATGCTTTCCATGCCAGCGATGCCCGTCACTACCGTACAGAAAATCACCGGGGCGATGACCATTTTGATGAGCTTAACGAACGCGTCGCCAAGCGGTTTCATTTGTGCGCCCAGTTCAGGGTAATAGTGACCCAGCAGAATACCGATGGCGATGGCTGTCAGGACCTGGAAATAAAGACTTTTAAAGAGAGAGGTTTTCATAAGGTGTCCTTGGGAAGAAAAACCACAGGCTTTGTAAGGTTATGGTTAACCTGCGGCTTTAAAATAACACCCACATAACAGGACAGAAATAAACTCAGTTCAAATTTGAAACACAAATGTTAAGAACTTTGAGCTGACTCGCACAAGCCAGCAACAAAATTACACTTTTGCGTTATTGTCAGGGCCAGAAAGGTATCGTTGTTCAAAGACATCCGAAGGAACAGCAGGGGCAAAAAGGAAGCCTTGTCCGCTCTCCACGCCCGCCTCTGCCAGCCAGACGCGTTGCGCTTCGGTTTCAATTCCCTCGGCAATAAGATGCAGATTCAGGCTGCGCGCCATCTGGATAATGGCCTGCACCATGCTGCTGTCGCCCGGCAGGCCGTCGACAAACGCTTTGTCAATTTTTAGCACATCCACCGGGAGGGTCTTCATGTGCTGAAGCTGGCGTAGCCCGGCGTATCCCATGCCAAAATCGTCCAGCGCAATGCGAATGCCGGCATTGCGCAGCGGCTTCAGGATCGCGACTGCCTCATTAGGGTCGTCAATGCGTCGGCTCTCAGTGACTTCCAGGGTTAACGTATCAGGCTTGATTCGGTAACGATGGATCAGCTCCAGCATCTCTGAAACCATGGTCGGGTGCATAAGCTGCAGAGCTGACAAATTGACCGACAGCGGCAGCGTTACCCCGCGCTCCTGCCAGGCAGCTAGCTGACGGCAGGACTCTTCAAGCACCCAGTAACCGACGGTGACCATCAGACCACAGGATTCGATCCGCTCAATCAGCCCCTCCGGCAACTCCCATGAGCCATCCGGCTGCTGCACACGCAGTAATGCCTCAGCGCTTTTCACTTCTCCCGTCAGCAAGTTCACCTGCGGCTGTAACCAGAGGGCAAACTGGCGGTTATCCAGCGCGGTCAGAATGTCGCTCTCTTCGGTCAGGCGCTGTTGCGCCTTTTCCATCTGTTCCGGGTCGAAGAACTGGATCTGATTTTTCCCTTTGCGCCGGGCGGTAAACGCCGCCGAGAACGCGCGACGATATAGCTGTTCCGCGGTCAAGTCGCCATAGTACATCGCGATGCCGATGCTGGCGCTTGGACGAAGCTGGATACCCTGAACAGGCAACCGTTCATTAATGACAGTGAGTACTTGCTGACCTAATGTGATCGCATGCCAGGGCTCTTTCACACCGTTGGCAATAATGACCAGGTCATAACCGCTGACCTGGGTCAGTACCATGCGAGGAGCAATAACAGACTTCACTTTTTCCACCAGCGTCAGGAGCAGTATTTCGCGCTGGCTCTCCTTGAGCACGCCAGCCGTGTCCTGCAGGGTCTCGCAGGCGACGACCATCAGCGCCGTGGTTTGCTGACGCGCAACGGTCTGCTCCAGCATTGCCATCAAAAAGGCTTTATTGGGAAGCTCGGACACCGGGAAGCGGGTGGCGCTGTTGCTTAACTCATCCTGTTGGCGCTGGATTCGCTGCTGATTGAGGTTATAACTGCGCACCAGCATACCAATTTCATCGTCATGATGAAGACGCGGTACCTTCAGTTGATGACCCATCTGGTCCTGCGGAGAGAGCGTGTTCAGCTCCCGGGCAATATGGCGCAACGGATGGACGATCAGCCGGTTGATACACCAGGTCAGCGCGACGCTCAGAATGAGCGTCATAAGTAAGCAAGTGGTCACTAACGTAACTACCCAGCTCATGACGAACTTATACATGCGGTATGAGTCCGCCTGTAAGACCAGATAGGCCAACGGCTGCGGATTAGCAGGACGCTCAAGCGAATAGACCGGCAGTGAAATCTGCACCGGCAGTTCAAACAGGCGCATCACCATCATTGGGACCGGGCGTTCCGGGATAAAGCTCATCCGCAGCGCCTGGAACTGGTTGGGCAATACAACATCGGCCCGGCTCACAATACCGGCCGGCTGAATGCGTTTCAGAATGGTTTCCGCTTCGGGAATATCCCCTTTCAGAATAGAGGCGGAGAGCGGGCCTCGCACCGAGCGGGCGATACTTTCTAACTGCGAAGCCGTGTTATAGCGATTCTGCTGTACAGAATGAAACAGCAAAATTACGCAAAAGAGCAGGACAAACAGCATGGTGACGGCAGACACCATCGCCATCTGTTTGATCGTTAAAGAACGGCTGACACGCAAAATGACTCTCCACAAAACTCGAAGCGCAGGGCGCACCAGGGTGTAAACCTGGCGCGCCTGAGTATACCCGATTGCTACGCTATTAAGAGAGACTTACAAATGGATTAAGGAAAATCCGATTACCAGTCCGCGTAAGGGATAAGCGGCTGCGGCGGTAAGTCCATATCGCCCTGCCAGCCTGCAGCAGAGTAGCGTACATACAGCAACGCATGGCTTGGGGTATAGTCTTTCGCTTGCTGAATATCCACGCCCATGCCTACAAACCAGTTGGAGGTCACCCGGCGTTCGATAATGGCTCGTGCGGTATAACCCGTACCCGAAGAGCTGCTGCCCGTTTCGGGATTATGCTTATCGGTATACATCGGGTCACCATTGGCATCCACCTGGTTATCCGGGATGAGACTCTGGATAGGATAACGCATGCCGTCTTTGGTTTTTGAGTGAGACCAGGATACCGAGCCACCCAACTCCCAGGACCAGTTTTCCGTGCGTTTACGCCAGGTCACCGGCAAGGCGAAGGAGACATACTCCTGCGGGCTGTAGTAGCCGCCCTGACCCAGAGAGTATCCGCTCAGATCTTTATCGTAGTGCCACAGCATGTTGGAGACGCCGACCGTCAGGCGCTCATTGTTTTGATTAATCAGCTTGTAGTAGTAACCCGTCATCCAGCGGACGCGCCAGTTATCTTCCACATTTTTCCCCGTCAGCGTTTCCGCATTCAGGCTCGACCAGACGCCGTTCGCCTCACCTTTGTCATAGCTGATACTCACACCACCACCCGTAGCGCGTACGCCACCCCACGTGGTGCCGGTATTTGTGTCCTTTTGCCCGCCAAAGGCCAGCAGAGAGCTGGAAATTGGCCGGCGATGGGCGTTAACGGTATAGCCGATAGGCCCCAGATCGCTGCTGTAACTGACACCACCCACCACGTCGACGACATCAAAGCCCATTGGCGTGGTACCAATATCCATCGCCCAGGTTTTATTCTGCCAGCCAACGGCGACGCTCGCGCCATTGTCTGACTGATGGGTGTTGCCACTACACGGTGTTGCAGAACAGGTACCCCAGGTCGGATCGTACTTCCCGTCCTTCGTCTCAAACGATCCGGCGTCCATATTGACCAGATCGCTGCGGAAGAACATACGTCCATCAGAGAGCGGGGCATCAACCTGCAGCATGGTGGTGTGCGCTTTCAGGTCAGAATAACCACCCGTACCGCTGGAGCCCCAGTAATCATGTTGCAGTGTGACGTTAACATCCTGCTGGCGGTACAAATCACCGGCATCACTGCGCACGCCGCGCTTCAGCCAGTCATCTTTTTCGTCATTACGCGTCAAACGGGTGAAGCTGTCGTTGTCGGTCGGGCGCGTTGTCGTGATGCCAGACGAGACCATCGCATCTTTATAGGTATCCAGCGCCTGCTGAGGCTGGCCGTTTTGTGCCTGGAAACGCGCAGCATCACGTAACACCAGCGCGTTTTCCATGGAGCCGGGTTGCGATTTCGCCTGCGGGATGATTTTGTTGAATGTTTGTTCTGCGGCAGCGGAATCACCCAGACCGGCCTGCGCCATCGCAATCCGGCGTTGCATATTGAGCGATAACGGCTGACCATTTTGTGCGGCTGGCAATTTTGCCAGCTCGGCGCGCGCGGCATCCTTGTCACCTTGCGCACTGTAAATTTCAGTCAGACCGAGAAGCGCATCCTCGTTCTGCGGCTCACGCTGCAACACGGCACTGTAAGCCGTTTTTGCCTCATTAAGATCGCCGCGCTGCTGAGCCCAGTCTGCCAGGGTTAAGTCAATACGAGTGGAGGTCGGTTGCTGGCGGAGGAGATTTTCTGCCTCTTTCTCTTTGCCGCTGTCGCGCAGGCGGTTGGCGGTTTCCAGCACCTGGTTGCTTTGCAGGCGGTCGGCCAGTTCCTGAATGTTGCTATTCCACTGGTTACGCGGAAGCGTGTCCAGATGCGCCAGGGCAGCCCGGTCCTGATCGTTTCCGGAAAGATACAGCCCGCTGGCATACACCTGATCCGGGTCAGACGGTTTCTGGCTGGCAAGCTGACGCATCAGGGTATCCGCCTGGCTACGCTGGCCCGCGCTGTAGAGATCGCGCGACAGTCGGTATGTTATCCACACGTCGCCAGGAGAGAGTGCCAGACGGCGACGCTGAATTTCTGCTGCCTGGGCGTATTTACCCTGATTCTCCAGCTGTTCTGCCTGGGCTGAAAGCTGCTCGTTGGTCAGGCTACGTTCAATATCATCAATGCTCCGGCGTTGGCTGGCAGACAGCGACTGGATAAACTGCGAAGCTTTCTCCGGCGACTGCGCGCGGTAAATATTGGCCAGTCCGCGAACCGCATTGCTGTTGCCGCTATCCATACGTAACGCCTGGCGATAATAACGTTCTGCCGCGTCGTTATCTTTACGCGCGGCTGCGGCATCTCCCAGCCCCAGTACGGCATAACTGTCGGTATTGTCTATATTGCGCGCCTGCTGATAGTAACGCTCTGCCTGCGCCGGGTTATTCGCCTTCAGCGCCGCATCCCCCTGCTGGATCAGCAGCCAGTAACGGTTGACCTTCAGCAAACTGTCCCATTTACCCCGGTTATCACTCTGCGGATCGAGGGCAATCGCCTTTTCAAACTGTGCCACTGCGCGGGCGCGATCGCCTTTCTGGGAATAAGCCTGCCCCAGGGCTCCCACCGCCTCACTGTCGGCATGGTTGGCGCTGACGGCTTTTTGCAGCTCAGCTACCGCCTTACCGCTCTGTCCGGCATCCACCGCGGCCAGCCCTTCCGCTTTCGCACGGAACGCCGGGTCAGCAAGCTGTTTTTGTTGTGCTTCAAGCTGTGAGCGTGCCGCCGTGACATTATCCCCGTCGCTGAACACGCTCAGATATTTTTGCAACGCGCTCACGCTGGCGCTGCTGGCAGGCTGGCCTTTTATCTGCTCATACCACAAATCTGACGCCTGATTGCGGCCATTGGTGGATTTGGCCATTTCCTGCAACACCGCAAAGCCTTCATCGCGCCGTCCGCTCTGGAACAGAAGCTGAGACAGCGTCGCCTGCAGCTGCGTATTTCCGGGGCTGCTGGTATTTATTTTCTTGAGCTGGTTAATCGCTGCATTACGGCGGGCAGGATCTTTCGCCACGACATTCCAGTATTCCGTCGCCAGATCGCCACTCGGTGGGTTGCCGTCAAACAGCTTGTCATAGGCGGCAATCGCCTCCTGAGTGTGCCCCGTCGTAGCAAGCAATCTGGCCTGCTGTAGCTGCTGGCGGCCATCAGGGGTGGAGAGCAACATCGTATTACGTGATGACTGATAAACACTGGAGCCCGGTGCGATCCCTTTCAGACGATCAAGCTCTTTTTGCGCACCAGCGGTATCACCCTGACGAAGCAGGTAACGAAAGCGTGCGGCGATGACGTCAGGGTTGTTCGGGTCAATCAGCTCAAGGCGATAGAGTGACTGTCGAACCAAATCCTCACGCTGAGTTGATTCACCCAGCCGAACCTGTTCCAGCAGTTGTCTCTGCTGCGGAGAGTTAGCGGCCTGAGCCAACGGCATCAATGCCAGGCCAAGCGATAAACTGAGTAGATTTACTGTGAACTTGCGCATTCCTGGCCCCAATCCGGGGTAATGACTCCAACTTACTGATAGTGTTTTATGTTCAGATAATGCCCGATGACTTTGTCATGCAGCTCCACCGATTTTGAGAACGACAGTGACTTCCTGCCCAGCCTTGCCAGATGCTGCCTCAGATTCAGGTTATGCCGCTCAATGCGCTGCGTATATCGCTTGCTGATAACGTGCAGTTCTCCCTTCAGGCGTGATTCATACAGCGGCCAGCCATCCGTCATCCATACCACGACCTCAAAGGCCGACAGCAGGCCCAGAAGACGCTCCAGCGTGGCCAACGTGCGTTCACCGAATACGTGCGCCACAACCGTCCTCCGTATCCTGTCATACGCGTAAAACAACCAGCGCTGGCGTGATTTAGCGCCGACGTAACCCCACTGTTCGTCCATTTCCGCGCAAACAATGACGTCACTGCCCGGTTGTATGCGTGAGTTTACCGACTGCGGCCTGAGTTTTTAAGTGTCGTAAAATCGTGTTGAGGCCAACGCCCATAATGCGTGCACTGGCGCGACATCCGACGCCATTCATGGCCATATCAATGATTTTCTGATGCGTACCGGGTTGAGAAGCGGTGTAAGTGAACTGTAGCTGCCATGTTTTACGGCAGTGAGAGCAGAGATAGCGCTGATGTCCGGCAGTACTTTTACCGTTACGCACCACGCCTTCAGTAGCTGAACAGGAGGGACAGCTGATAGAAACAGAAGCCACTGGAGCACCTCAAAAACACCATCATACACTAAATCAGTAAGTTGGCACCATTACCTGAAAAGGCGTGAGCGCCAGGCAACAGCTGACCCTTAAACATATCGAGGGTAAGTGGCACCTGGCAAAGCAGGAAGAAACCGTGGTGCAACCACGTAGTGATGAAAAACGTATTTTGAGCCATATTGCGGTTTTAGAGGGAGCACCTGCTCTGTCAGAAAACTGGTCACTGTTTGAATCTAACGAAGCGCTTTTTCATGAAGCCCGCACAACGCAGGCAGCAACGATTGTGTTCTCGTTGATGCAGAATAACCAGATTGAGACGCTGGCCAGGCAAATCCACACCTTACGCCGCCAGCGCGGAAGCGCATTAAAAATAATCGTGCGTGAAAACAATACCAGCCTGCGCGCCACAGATGAGCGTCTGCTTTTGGGCTGCGGTGCCAATATGGTCATTCCATGGAATGCGCCGTTGTCCCGCTGCCTGACGCTTATCGAAAGCGTTCAGGGCCAGCAGTTCAGCCGCCATGTCCCGGAAGATGTAGCCACATTGCTCTCAATGACGCAGCCGATGAAACTGCGTGGATACCAAAAATGGGATACTTTCTGCGACGCCGTCAGCAACATGATGAATAACACGCTGCTTCCGGCAGACGGAAAAGGGGTCATGGTTGCCCTGCGCCCTGTACCTGGTATTCGCGTTGAACAGGCTCTCACGTTATGCCGCCCGAACCGCACTGGGGACATCATGACCATTGGCGACAATCGTCTGGTACTGTTTTTATCCTTCTGTCGGGTAAACGATCTTGATACCGCGCTTAACCACATCTTCCCCCTGCCAACCGGGGATATTTTCTCTAACCGTATGATCTGGTTCGAAGATAACTCTATCAGTGCAGAGCTGGTGCAGATGCGAGCCCTCAAGCCTGAACAATGGGTTAAACCGCTCGTTATCAAGAGTGAGGTTAAACCGATTCTCAATGCCAGACATGATGGACACGTCTGGCGTCGGGTTCCGGAACCCCTTCGCTTATTAACTGAGAATGGGGAGAACGCACCATCATGAGTATCAGCGATATCATTCAACTGGTCGTATTCTGCGCGCTGATCTTTTTCCCGCTTGGCTACTACGCGCGCCATTCACTGCGTCGTATCCGCGATACGGCCAGAATACTGTTTGTAAAACCTCGCTATGTAAAACCAGCCGGAACACTGACACGGGCATCACACGTCAAGGCAGACCGAAAACATGACTAATTCTACCTATACCGCTTCGTCACCCTCGCCACTGTGGCAATACTGGCGCGGCCTTTCTGGCTGGAACTTCTACTTTCTGGTGAAGTTTGGTCTGCTGTGGGCAGGCTATCTGAATTTCCATCCTCTTCTCAACCTGGTGTTTATGGCCTTCCTGCTGATGCCTCTGCCAAATATCAGGCTGCATCGCTTACGCCACTGGGTGGCCATTCCTGTCGGCTTTGCACTGTTCTGGCATGATACCTGGCTACCGGGGCCAGACAGCATTATGAGCCAGGGATCGCAGGTGGCCGGGTTTAGCGCCAGCTATGTCCTTGACCTGACCGAGCGCTTTATTAACTGGCAGATGATTGGTGCCGTCTTTGTGCTGCTGGTTGCATGGCTATTTCTGTCACAGTGGATCCGCGTCACGGTGTTTGTCGTCGCCATTATGATCTGGCTTAACGTGCTGACGCTTGCAGGCCCCGGTTTTTCTCTGTGGCCTGCGGGTCAACCGACAACAACCGTCACCACCACCGGCGGCAGTGCGGCGGCAACCGTCGCGACGGCGAGCGAGACGCCTGTGGTGGGAGATATCCCTACTCAGACCGCACCACCGACCTCCACTAACCTGAACGCCTGGCTTTCCAGCTTCTATACCGCGGAAGATAAGCGACAGACTAAGTTCCCGGATGCGCTACCGGCAGATGCTCAGCCCTTTGAACTGCTGGTGATCAACATCTGTTCACTCTCCTGGGCAGATGTGGATGCTGCAGGTTTGATGTCGCATCCGCTGTGGTCACATTTCGACATTCAGTTTAAAGATTTCAACTCTGCAACCTCGTACAGCGGCCCGGCGGCAATTCGTCTGCTGCGCGCAAGCTGCGGCCAGCCATCACATAAAAACCTGTATCAACCGGCCGGAAACCAGTGCTATCTGTTCGATAACCTGGCAAAACTGGGCTTTACACAGCATCTGATGCTGGGTCATAACGGTGTGTTTGGTGATTTCCTGAAAGAGGTACGTCAGGAAGGGGGAATGCAGGCTCCGCTGATGGATCAAACGGGTCTGCCGGTTTCTCTGTTGGGCTTCGACGGTTCACCTGTTTATGACGATACCGCCGTGCTGCAACGCTGGCTGCAGACCATCGAAAAGGATAATAATCCTCGCAGTGCGACATTCTTTAACACCCTGCCGCTTCACGACGGTAACCATTTCCCGGGCGTGAGCAAAACGGCAGACTATAAGGTGCGTGCGCAGAAACTCTTCGACGAGCTGGACGCATTCTTTACGGAGCTGGAAAAATCAGGCCGTAAAGTGATGGTGGTTGTGGTACCTGAACACGGTGGCGCGCTGAAAGGCGACAGGATGCAGGTGTCAGGTCTGCGTGATATCCCAAGCCCGTCCATTACCAACGTGCCTGCAGGTATTAAATTCTTTGGTATGAAGGCTCCGCATCAGGGCGCACCGATTGAAATCACCCAGCCAACCAGCTATCTGGCGATCTCCGAGCTGGTTGCCCGTGCCGTTGACGGGAAGCTGTTTGTTGAAGACAGCGTGAACTGGGATCAGCTCACCAGCAATCTGCCGCAAACGGCAGAAGTCTCTGAGAACGCCAACGCAGTGGTGATTCAGTACCAGAACAAACCTTACGTTCGCCTGAACGGCGGTGATTGGGTACCTTATCCGCAGTAAAATGGCATTGTTTCCCTCTCCCTGTGGGAGAGGGAATGCTCAGATTATTGTTGGGCGATCCACACCAGCATCTTCAGGCTTGCTGAATAGTAATCATCATTTGAGGTGATTTCGGGTTCTGTGGAAGACTGTCCAATCGTTAAATCACGTACTGCCAGCAGGCCCCCTTCCATCATGTAGGGTGCATACTCGTTAGTGGTGACGTTAACCCAGGCGGGAGTTTGTTCCCGGGGAAATTGACCGAACCAGACTCGCCACGGCGTCAGCAATGGGCTTTGCTTATCAGCCCAGGCCACATACAGCGGAATACGAATCGCATCGTAGCTCATCCTCGGAGCCCAACCTTTGGCGGGAGTCAGCTTGCCACCCGACGCCAGAGAGACCCAGTCAGGTGGCAGATTCGCTTTACCCGAGCCCATTTTCCCCAGCAGGCGTTCTCCATCTTTAATTAATTCACGCCAGACCGGTAAATGACTGCGCCCGGCAAAGGCCTGCCACGCCGGAAACACGAAATAGGAAGGGTTCAGTATCACGTTACCGTCAAGTTTAAACCCCTGCACACCGGGCAACATGACCCGATAACCCGCATAGCGGATCACGTTGTGATTAATCAGTGCTTTTGTAATTGCATCCGATGCAGCGCTATAGCGTTTGTCATGCCAGCGCGCGTCGGCTTTTAACAGTGCCCAGGCAATCAGCACATCGCCATCTGAGGCATTGTTCTTGTCGGTGACCGGGTTGGATTCTGCGGGGTTATAACGCCAGTAAAACAGGCCGTTCTCTTTGTTTTTAAGCTGACTGTCTGTCCATTGCCAGAGCTTATCGAACGTGGGTTTATCGTTGTTGGCCACCGCCATCAGCATGGCGAAACCCTGGCCTTCCGTATGCGAAACGTCACCATTGCCGGTATCGACAATGCGACCTTCCGGTTTGAAAAAGCGTGCCTTATAACTTTCCCAGGCCTGACTCGCCTGAGAGAGAGGAGAGAAGAGCAAACTCATCATCACAGCTAGCGTAGCGCAGACGGGTTTTCGCATAATTAACTCATTCCGGTTGTTCAGCACTTCGCAGTGAAATTTCACCGCCCACCCACGGCTTGATCACACCATCCTGCTCCAGGAGCAACGCCCCCTGTGCGTCAATGCCACGGGATGTTCCGTAGATCTCTTTATCACCAATCAGTAATTTCACCGGGCGGTTGATAAAATTATCCAGCTTTTCCCAACGAGACAGGAAGGGTGCCAGTCCCTCCTGTTCAAAGAGGATGAGTGAGCTGCGCAATTCCTTAATCATACGCACGGCGAGGGTGTTACGATCGATGACGATCCCCGCTTCCTGAAGATTAGTCCAGGCCTGATTCACCACATCATTTTGTACATTGCGCATCACCATGTTGAGGCCTGCACCAATAACGATTTGCGCCGCATCGCCTGTTTTTCCTGTCAGTTCGACCAGGATACCTGCAAGCTTACGATCGTTCAGATACAGATCATTAGGCCATTTAACGCGCACTTTATCAGCACCCAGATCGTGCAGAACTTCTGCCATGACAATGCCAATAACCAGACTCAGGCCAATAGCGGCAGCAGGCCCCTGCTCAAGACGCCAGTACATGGACAGATAGAGATTGGCACCAAATGGCGAGAACCATTTGCGGCCACGACGACCACGACCAGCCTGCTGATACTCCGCAACACAGGCATCTCCGGATTTCATCTCAGGCAGACGATCCAGAAGATACTGGTTCGTCGAATCAATCACTGGCAGCACCGCAACATTGCCATATCCAATCTGGTTACGGATCGCTTCTTCATTCAGCAATTGGATTGGCTCCGGCAGGCTATATCCTTTTCCGGGAACCGTGAAGACATCCACACCCCAGTCACGGAGGGTCTGGATGTGTTTGTTAATGGCGGCACGGCTCATGCCGAGTTGCTCACCCAACTGCTCGCCAGAATGAAACTCACCGTCGGCAAGAATGCCAATCAGTGTTAACGGGATGGTATTATCCTTCACGCAATGGTCTCCACGGCATTCACTTCACCTGTGCGGCCAATGAAGCGAACTTCTGGCTCCAGCCAGACGTTAAATTTTTCGCCCACGCACTGACGGACATGGTGTGCCAGCTGCACAACATCGCTGCCGGTCGCATTGCCCTGGTTAATCAGAACCAGGGCCTGCTGACGATGCACTGCAGCCCCGCCCTTCGTGGCACCTTTTAACTGGCACTGATCGATGAGCCAGCCCGCTGCCAGCTTCACGCTGCCATCAGCTTGCGGATAATGTGGTGCAGCAGGCCATCCAGCGAGAAATACTTTTGCATTTTCACCACTAATGACTGGGTTTTTGAAGAAACTCCCGGCATTTCCATTCACTTTTGGATCGGGAAGTTTGGTCATTCGCATATGGCAAACAGACTCAAACACCTCACGTGCAGTTGCAGTGGCTGGGTCAAGACGTGTTAAATCACCATAGGTGAGGATAGGTTTCCAGTTTTTCGCCAGACGCAGACCAACGGCCACAATCACATAGCGATCCTGGTATTCATGTTTGAAAATACTGTCGCGGTAGCCAAAACGGCACTGTTTGGCCGTCAAGCGCTGAGCCGTTCCGGTCGCCAGTTCAATACAATCGACATATTCGCAGACGTGTTTCAGTTCGATGCCGTAGGCACCGATGTTTTGAATGGGTGACGATCCAGCACAACCTGGGATCAGTGCAAGATTTTCGAGGCCTGGCATCCCCTTCTCAAGGGTAAATTGCACCAGATGATGCCAATTTTCTCCGGCCCCTACGTGCAAATGCCAGCTATCAACGCGCTCTTCCACATCAATTCCCATGATGCGGTTGACGATCACCGTTCCGGCAAAATCGTCGAGAAACAGGACATTACTTCCTTCGCCCAGAATCAGTACGGGTTCGTTATTTTCTGTTGCGCTTTGCCATGCATCCAGCAACTGCTGTGCAGTATCGGCACGTACAATTTGTTTAGCATTCCGTTGAATGCCAAAGGTATTCCAGGGTTTAAGGGAGTGGTTCATAGACGCTATCCTGATGCAAAAACGGAGGTAGTTTACCGTATAAGCAAGGAGTTGGGGGATTTGTTTGTGCGCCGTAGAAACGCAAAAAGGCCATCCTTGCGGATGGCCTCTACTTATTTGATGCCTGGCAGTTCCCTACTCTCACATGGGGAGACCCCACACTACCATCGGCGCTACGGCGTTTCACTTCTGAGTTCGGCATGGGGTCAGGTGGGACCACCGCGCTAAAGCCGCCAGGCAAATTCTGTTAATCTGTATCAAGGCTGAAAATCTTCTGTCTCTCTTCGCCGAAACAGCTTCGGCGTTGTAAGGTTAAGCCTCACGGTTCATTAGTATCGGTTAGCTCAACGCATCGCTGCGCTTACACACCCGACCTATCAACGTCGTAGTCTTCAACGTTCCTTCAGGACCCTTAAAGGGTCAGGGAGAACTCATCTCGGGGCAAGTTTCGTGCTTAGATGCTTTCAGCACTTATCTCTTCCGCATTTAGCTACCGGGCAGTGCCATTGGCATGACAACCCGAACACCAGTGATGCGTCCACTCCGGTCCTCTCGTACTAGGAGCAGCCCCCCTCAATTCTCCAGCGCCCACGGCAGATAGGGACCGAACTGTCTCACGACGTTCTAAACCCAGCTCGCGTACCACTTTAAATGGCGAACAGCCATACCCTTGGGACCTACTTCAGCCCCAGGATGTGATGAGCCGACATCGAGGTGCCAAACACCGCCGTCGATATGAACTCTTGGGCGGTATCAGCCTGTTATCCCCGGAGTACCTTTTATCCGTTGAGCGATGGCCCTTCCATTCAGAACCACCGGATCACTATGACCTGCTTTCGCACCTGCTCGAGCCGTCACTCTCGCAGTCAAGCTAGCTTATGCCATTGCACTAACCTCCTGATGTCCGACCAGGATTAGCTAACCTTCGTGCTCCTCCGTTACTCTTTGGGAGGAGACCGCCCCAGTCAAACTACCCACCAGACACTGTCCGCAACCCGGATTACGGGTCTACGTTAGAACACCAGCCATTAAAGGGTGGTATTTCAAGGGCGGCTCCACGCAGACTGGCGTCCACGCTTCAAAGCCTCCCACCTATCCTACACATCAAGGACCAGTGTTCAGTGTCAAGCTATAGTAAAGGTTCACGGGGTCTTTCCGTCTTGCCGCGGGTACACTGCATCTTCACAGCGAGTTCAATTTCACTGAGTCTCGGTGGAGACAGCCTGGCCATCATTACGCCATTCGTGCAGGTCGGAACTTACCCGACAAGGAATTTCGCTACCTTAGGACCGTTATAGTTACGGCCGCCGTTTACCGGGGCTTCGATCAAGAGCTTCGCGTTACCGCTAACCCCATCAATTAACCTTCCGGCACCGGGCAGGCGTCACACCGTATACGTCCACTTTCGTGTTTGCACAGTGCTGTGTTTTTAATAAACAGTTGCAGCCAGCTGGTATCTTCGACTGATTTCAGCTCCACCCGCAGGGGCTTCACCTACATATCAGCGTGCCTTCTCCCGAAGTTACGGCACCATTTTGCCTAGTTCCTTCACCCGAGTTCTCTCAAGCGCCTTGGTATTCTCTACCTGACCACCTGTGTCGGTTTGGGGTACGATTTGATGTTACCTGATGCTTAGAGGCTTTTCCTGGAAGCAGGGCATTTGTTACTTCAGCACCGTAGTGCCTCGTCATCACACCTCAGCGTTAATAAACGACCGGATTTACCTAATCGTTCCGCCTACATGCTTAAACCGGGACAACCGTCGCCCGGCTAACATAGCCTTCTCCGTCCCCCCTTCGCAGTAACACCAAGTACAGGAATATTAACCTGTTTCCCATCGACTACGCCTTTCGGCCTCGCCTTAGGGGTCGACTCACCCTGCCCCGATTAACGTTGGACAGGAACCCTTGGTCTTCCGGCGTGCGGGCTTTTCACCCGCATTATCGTTACTTATGTCAGCATTCGCACTTCTGATACCTCCAGCATCCCTCACAGGACACCTTCAACGGCTTACAGAACGCTCCCCTACCCAACAACGCATAAGCGTCGCTGCCGCAGCAGCTTCGGTGCATGGTTTAGCCCCGTTACATCTTCCGCGCAGGCCGACTCGACCAGTGAGCTATTACGCTTTCTTTAAATGATGGCTGCTTCTAAGCCAACATCCTGGCTGTCTGTGCCTTCCCACATCGTTTCCCACTTAACCATGACTTTGGGACCTTAGCTGGCGGTCTGGGTTGTTTCCCTCTTCACGACGGACGTTAGCACCCGCCGTGTGTCTCCCGTGATAACATTCTTCGGTATTCGTAGTTTGCATCGGGTTGGTAAGCCGGGATGGCCCCCTAGCCGAAACAGTGCTCTACCCCCGAAGATGAGTTCACGAGGCGCTACCTAAATAGCTTTCGGGGAACCAGCTATCTCCCGGTTTGATTGGCCTTTCACCCCAGCCACAAGTCATCCGCTAATTTTTCAACATTAGTCGGTTCGGTCCTCCAGTTAGTGTTACCCAACCTTCAACCTGCCCATGGCTAGATCACCGGGTTTCGGGTCTATACCCTGCAACTTAACGCCCAGTTAAGACTCGGTTTCCCTTCGGCTCCCCTATACGGTTAACCTTGCTACAGAATATAAGTCGCTGACCCATTATACAAAAGGTACGCAGTCACACCACGAAGGTGCTCCCACTGCTTGTACGTACACGGTTTCAGGTTCTTTTTCACTCCCCTCGCCGGGGTTCTTTTCGCCTTTCCCTCACGGTACTGGTTCACTATCGGTCAGTCAGGAGTATTTAGCCTTGGAGGATGGTCCCCCCATATTCAGACAGGATACCACGTGTCCCGCCCTACTCTTCGAGTTCACAGCCTGTGCATTTTCGTGTACGGGACTATCACCCTGTACCGTCGGACTTTCCAGACCGTTCCACTAACACACAAGCTGATTCAGACTCTGGGCTGCTCCCCGTTCGCTCGCCGCTACTGGGGAATCTCGGTTGATTTCTTTTCCTCGGGGTACTTAGATGTTTCAGTTCCCCCGGTTCGCCTCGTTAACCTATGTATTCAGTTAACGATAGTGTGACGAATCACACTGGGTTTCCCCATTCGGACATCGCCGGGTCAAAGGTTCATATCACCTCGCCGGCGCTTTTCGCAGATTAGCACGTCCTTCATCGCCTCTGACTGCCAGGGCATCCACCGTGTACGCTTAGTCGCTTAACCTCACAACCCGAAGATGTTTCTTTCGATTCATCATCGATTTGCGAAAATTTGAGAGACTCGAACACACATTAACTGTGTGTCGTTTCAATTTTCAGCTTGATCCAGATTTTTAAAGAGCAAATATCTCAAACATGACTCGCAAGTCAGTTTTGAGATATGACGGCAGGTGACTTTCACTCACGAACCAGCAAGTGGCGTCCCCTAGGGGATTCGAACCCCTGTTACCGCCGTGAAAGGGCGGTGTCCTGGGCCTCTAGACGAAGGGGACGTATAAGTCTCAATCGCAAGACGCCTTGCTATTTACTTTTCATCAGACAATCTGTGTGAGCACTGCAAAGGCAGGTTCTTTAAGGTAAGGAGGTGATCCAACCGCAGGTTCCCCTACGGTTACCTTGTTACGACTTCACCCCAGTCATGAATCACAAAGTGGTAAGCGCCCTCCCGAAGGTTAAGCTACCTACTTCTTTTGCAACCCACTCCCATGGTGTGACGGGCGGTGTGTACAAGGCCCGGGAACGTATTCACCGTAGCATTCTGATCTACGATTACTAGCGATTCCGACTTCATGGAGTCGAGTTGCAGACTCCAATCCGGACTACGACGCACTTTATGAGGTCCGCTTGCTCTCGCGAGGTCGCTTCTCTTTGTATGCGCCATTGTAGCACGTGTGTAGCCCTACTCGTAAGGGCCATGATGACTTGACGTCATCCCCACCTTCCTCCAGTTTATCACTGGCAGTCTCCTTTGAGTTCCCGGCCGGACCGCTGGCAACAAAGGATAAGGGTTGCGCTCGTTGCGGGACTTAACCCAACATTTCACAACACGAGCTGACGACAGCCATGCAGCACCTGTCTCAGAGTTCCCGAAGGCACCAAAGCATCTCTGCTAAGTTCTCTGGATGTCAAGAGTAGGTAAGGTTCTTCGCGTTGCATCGAATTAAACCACATGCTCCACCGCTTGTGCGGGCCCCCGTCAATTCATTTGAGTTTTAACCTTGCGGCCGTACTCCCCAGGCGGTCGACTTAACGCGTTAGCTCCGGAAGCCACGCCTCAAGGGCACAACCTCCAAGTCGACATCGTTTACGGCGTGGACTACCAGGGTATCTAATCCTGTTTGCTCCCCACGCTTTCGCACCTGAGCGTCAGTCTTTGTCCAGGGGGCCGCCTTCGCCACCGGTATTCCTCCAGATCTCTACGCATTTCACCGCTACACCTGGAATTCTACCCCCCTCTACAAGACTCTAGCCTGCCAGTTTCGAATGCAGTTCCCAGGTTGAGCCCGGGGATTTCACATCCGACTTGACAGACCGCCTGCGTGCGCTTTACGCCCAGTAATTCCGATTAACGCTTGCACCCTCCGTATTACCGCGGCTGCTGGCACGGAGTTAGCCGGTGCTTCTTCTGCGGGTAACGTCAATTGCTGAGGTTATTAACCTCAGCACCTTCCTCCCCGCTGAAAGTACTTTACAACCCGAAGGCCTTCTTCATACACGCGGCATGGCTGCATCAGGCTTGCGCCCATTGTGCAATATTCCCCACTGCTGCCTCCCGTAGGAGTCTGGACCGTGTCTCAGTTCCAGTGTGGCTGGTCATCCTCTCAGACCAGCTAGGGATCGTCGCCTAGGTGAGCCGTTACCCCACCTACTAGCTAATCCCATCTGGGCACATCTGATGGCAAGAGGCCCGAAGGTCCCCCTCTTTGGTCTTGCGACGTTATGCGGTATTAGCTACCGTTTCCAGTAGTTATCCCCCTCCATCAGGCAGTTTCCCAGACATTACTCACCCGTCCGCCGCTCGTCACCCGAGAGCAAGCTCTCTGTGCTACCGCTCGACTTGCATGTGTTAGGCCTGCCGCCAGCGTTCAATCTGAGCCATGATCAAACTCTTCAATTTAAAAGTTTGATGCTCAATGAATTAAACTTCGTAATGAATTACGTGTTCACTCGTTGAGACTTGGTATTCATTTAGTGTCCGAGGACATTAAGAATCCATGTCACTTTGAGTGCCCACACAGATTGTCTGATAAATTGTTAAAGAGCAGTGCCGCTTCGTTTTCGCTGCGGCGCGGGGTGTGCATATTACGCTTTCCCGCTACAGAGTCAAGCGTTTATTTTGCTTTTCTCTGCTGACCCGGCGGCGTGCGTGCCGTTGTTCCGTGTCAGTGGAGGCGCATTATAGGGAGTTATTCCGACGTGACAAGAGGAAATTTAAAAAAACTTTTCGTTCGCTCACTTTTCAGACTCAACGCTTATTTAACCCGCGAATCGCCCGATAAATGCGCGATTTCCCGCGCAAAACTGGCCACCTGCGACCAGTCGGTATAAACCACTTCTTTACGCGTATCGGTTTCGCCCCCCGTCATCTTCATAATCAGGCGGATCATGAAGCGGTCATACCAGCGATAGCGAGGATAACGCAGCGCACCAGCAAAGACGGCACAAAGGTCTGGCTGCCATGGAGAGTTCAGCAAGAACTTGCGCGTGTAGCTGTTGGTCTGCGGCGTACGCTTCTCTGCTTTACGAGCAACCAGATTGACCGAGTAGAACGCGCCAGGCAATTTGTTGAGCACCGCGGTGTGCTTTTTCACGAAGCGATCAAGTGCCGGATGAAAATGACCGTAACGAATTGACGCGCCAATCACCACGCGATCGTAATCCTGCCAGGTAATCTGTCCGACACGATTCAGGTTCACCACATCAGAGTAAATTCCCAGCTCTTTTAATTCCGACGCCAGATACGCGGCAATCTCACGCGTTTGTCCATCTCGGGTAGAGAAAAGAATCAGTGTTTTCATCAACGGCTCCTTACTCGCGCCAGAACGTTGGGGTGAACAGCACCAGCAGCGTAAAGACCTCAAGACGACCAAACAGCATATTGGCGATGAGGATCCATTTCGCGACCGGGTTCATGCTGGCAAAGTTATCCGCCACAACCCCCAGGCCTGGCCCAAGGTTATTTAATGTTGCTACGACGGATGCAAAAGCAGAGAAATCATCCACCCCCGTCGCGATGATCGCCAGCATACTGACGATAAAGACCAGCGCATACGCCGAGAAGAAACCCCACACCGCTTCGAGGATACGTTCCGGCAGTGCCCGGTTTCCCAGTTTGATACTGTAGACCGCGTTCGGGTGGACCAGACGCTTCAGCTCACGGTTGCCCTGCTTGAACAGCAGCAGAATACGAATCACCTTCAGGCCACCGCCCGTGGATCCCGCGCAGCCGCCAATAAAGGCGGAGCATAACAGTAACACCGGCAGGAATAACGGCCAGCGCGCAATACTATCCGTGGTAAACCCGGCGGTCGTCGCCATCGACACCACCTGGAAGAACGCCTGGTTTAACGTGGTCAACGCGGAGTTATAAACATCATGGAACCACAATACCAGGGTACAGATGATAACCAGCGTAAGCTGAACGCCAATGAACATGCGGAACTCGGGGTCACGCCAGTACACTTTCAGGCTGCGCCCGCTGAGTAAAGAGAAGTGCAAACCGTAGTTACAGCCGGAAATCAGCAGGAAAATAGCAATAATGGTGTTAATCGTAGGGCTGTCAAAGTAGCCCACGCTGGCATCGTGGGTGGAGAACCCGCCGATAGCAATCGTCGCAAAACTGTGTCCGATAGCATCGAATGCCGGCATACCGGCGAACCATAGCGCCAGCGCACAGGCGACCGTCAGCAAGACATAAATAAGCCACAGCGTTTTCGCCGTCTCGGCAATACGCGGGCGCATCTTGTTATCTTTCAGCGGCCCGGGCATTTCGGCACGATAGAGCTGCATCCCACCGACGCCCAGAATAGGCAGGATAGCCACGGCCAGGACGATGATCCCCATACCACCGAACCATTGCAGCATCTGGCGATAAAAGAGAATCGCGTGCGGTAACGAATCCAGTCCCACCAGCGTCGTCGCTCCGGTTGTTGTTAAACCAGAGAACGATTCAAAAAATGCGTCCGTGATGCTCAGATTCGGTTGTTCGGAGAAGATAAAGGGCAGAGAACCGACGCTTCCCAGCACCGTCCAGAACAAGACGACAATCAAAAATCCTTCGCGTGATTTCAGCTCGACCTTCTGACGACGGTTAGGCCACCACAACAGAGAGCCGATCGCCAGCGCAACAAAGAAAGTCTGGGTAAATGCCCGCCCCGCGCCGTCCCGGTAGATAAGCGCCACCAGCCCAGGGAGAATCATCGTCCCGGAAAAGAGTATGACCAGCAGTCCAACGATTCGGGTTATGGCACGAAAATGCATCTCTGCCGCTTCCTTTGGTATTCAAAAAAGTGAGGTGGGGATTATTCTTCAATCGGCAGCAATTGCAACGAACCACGACTAAAATCAGCCAGTTTTGCTGAAAAAGCAGCCAGTTCCGCCTGAGGAAGCGCCACGCGTAATTGCACCATTGCCTGATATTCACTGTGCGCGATGACGCCGTTAAACTGCTTCAGCAACGCTTCGATACCGGATAACTGTCCGTAATCGCACAGTAAAGTATATTCTGTGAGTGGTGTTTTGCGGGTAGTTATCAGCAAATTCAGTGCCTGCTGAACTCCGCCGCCATACGCTTTAACCAGCCCACCCGTGCCTAACAGGATCCCGCCGTAGTAGCGCACCACCACGGCGGTAATTTCACCCACACCGCTGCCCATCAGCTGCGAAAGCATGGGTTTTCCGGCTGTGCCAGCCGGTTCACCGTCGTCGGAAAAGCCCAACTGCTGCGAATCGTCTGGAGGCCCCGCGACCCACGCCACACAGTGGTGACGTGCGTCAGGATGCTCCGCCCGAACAGATTCAACAAACGCCTTTGCCGCCTCTACGCCATCGGTATGTGCCAGCAGCGTAATAAAGCGGCTTTTCTTGATTTCCTCAACAAAGGTGACCGGTTCAGCCGGTATCAGCCAGCTTTCCATCAGGCCAGCTTCAGATCTCGCGTCATATTCTCGATACCGTTTTCGTGAACGACCACGTTATCTTCAATACGAATGCCACCAAACGGTTTCAGCGCTTCAATTTTTTCCCAGTTGAAGTGTTTGCTGAACTGACCTTCACGCCAGGGTGCTAACAGCGATTCGATAAAGTAGATCCCCGGTTCAATCGTCAGCACCATGCGTGGTTCAAGAATGCGGGTGCAGCGCAGGTAAGGATATTTAGACGGTGCCGCCAGGTGCGTACCGGTATCATCCTGCATAAAACCTGCAACATCGTGAACCTGCAGACCCAACGGGTGACCGATCCCGTGCGGCATGAATGGCCCGGTCAGATCGTTCTCGACCATCGCCTCTTCGCTCATGTCTTTCACAATCTGGTGCTTACGCAACAGCTTCGCGATGCGCTGATGGAACTGGATATGGTAATCCACGTAACTGGTTCCCGCTTTCATGGTACTGATAAGGGCCAGCTGTTCGTCATTGACGTCTTTGATCAGATGCGCAAAGTCAGTATCCGCGTTTGCCGCCCATGTACGGGTCAGGTCAGCCGCATAACCGTTGTACTCCGCACCCGCATCCAGCAGGAAGCTGCGCATCTCCGACGGCACATGGTGATCGAGTTTGGTGTAGTGCAACACGGAAGCGTGTTCATTCAGCGCGACGATATTGCTGTACGGCACGTCCGTATCACGGTGCCCGGTCGCGGTCAGGTAGGCCTGGTTGATATCGAACTCGCTCATGCCAGACTGGAATGCTTCATGCGCGGCGCGGTGGCCGTTCACCGCCGTTTTTTGCGCTTCACGCATGCAGTAAAGTTCGTAGTCGGTTTTATATGCGCGATAGTAATGCAGGTAATCCAGCACCCCTTTCGGGTTAAGCTTGTCAGCCGGAATATCCAGGCCCAATGCACGCTCCGGAACAGGGCCAATATAGGCGATATTGCCGCGCGCAGCAGGCAACTGGCTGCCAATGCCGTCAGCTTTTGGTAATGCAATGATATCCACTTCTTCCGTCCAGAAGCTGGTCGGCAGCGGTTCCACGTTGTGCCAATAATCGACAGGCAGATAGAACCACAATTTTGGCTTATTCACGCCATCCACCAGCAGCCAGCAATTTGGAACCTGGGTTACCGGCACCCAGGCCTTAAACTGTGGGTTGACCTTGAACGGATAAGCATGGTCATCCAGAAAAGTATTCAAAAGCTCGCCAGAGTGGATTAACAGCGCATCCAGCTTAAAGCGGGCCAGTACATCGCGGGTACGTTCTTGTAGGGTAACGATATGATTTTTATAAAGCGAAGCCAGTGAGTCCATCATTCTTCCTTTCGTTTTATTGACCTCAAGTCATCGCATCTTAGCACACCTCACTCCGGCTGCGTGATTTACACCGACCGTGATCAATGCAGCAATTTCTTAATGAGTGATTTGCATTTTATTAACATAAATTCCACACTCCGATTCATCTGGTATGACCAGATCCAATTGCTGGATTCAGGAGACTGACATGCTCTACAAAGGCGACACCCTGTACCTCAACTGGCTGGAAGATGGCATTGCCGAACTGGTGTTCGATGCCCCCGGCTCAGTGAATAAGCTTGATACCGCGACGGTGGCCAGTCTTGGCCAGGCGCTGGATGCACTTGAAAAACAACCTGAATTAAAAGGGCTGCTGCTGCGTTCGAACAAAGCGGCCTTTATTGTCGGTGCCGATATCACCGAATTCCTTTCTCTGTTCCTGGTCCCGGAGGAACAGCTGAGCCAGTGGCTGCACTTTGCTAACAGCGTCTTTAATCGTCTGGAAGACCTTCCTGTCCCGACCATTTCCGCCGTTAATGGCTACGCGCTGGGCGGTGGCTGCGAATGCGTATTAGCCACTGATTACCGTCTGGCGACGCCGGATCTGCGCATTGGCCTCCCGGAAACCAAGCTGGGTATCATGCCGGGCTTTGGTGGTTCCGTGCGTATGCCGCGCATGCTGGGTGCCGACAGTGCACTTGAGATCATTGCGGCAGGTAAAGATGTTGGCGCAGAACAGGCGCAGAAAATCGGTCTGGTCGACGGCGTTGTGAAACCTGAGAAGCTTGTTGAAGGCGCACTCGCCATTCTGCGTCAGGCGATTAACGGCGATCTCGACTGGAAAGCCAAACGCCAGCCGAAGCTGGAGCCGTTAAAGCTCAGCAAGATTGAAGCCGCTATGAGCTTCACCATTGCCAAAGGCATGGTGATGCAGACGGCGGGTAAGCACTACCCGGCCCCCATCACCGCGGTGAAAACCATTGAAGCGGCGGCCCGCTTTGGCCGCGACGAAGCCCTGAAACTGGAAAACCAGAGCTTTGTCCCGCTGGCGCACACCAATGAAGCCCGCGCGCTGGTTGGCATCTTCCTCAACGATCAGTTCGTGAAAGGTAAAGCGAAACAGCTGACCAAAAACGTTGAGACACCGAAACATGCAGCGGTACTCGGTGCCGGTATTATGGGTGGCGGCATCGCTTATCAGTCAGCCTGGAAAGGCGTACCGGTGGTGATGAAGGACATCAGCGAGAAATCCCTGACGCTGGGCATGACCGAAGCGGCCAAGCTGCTGAATAAACAGCTGGAACGCGGAAAAATTGACGGGCTGAAGCTCGCGGGCGTGATCTCCACCATTCAGCCTGTGCTGGAATATACCGGCTTCGACCGTGTTGACGTGGTAGTCGAAGCCGTCGTTGAGAACCCGAAAGTTAAAAAAGCAGTGCTCGCGGAAACCGAAGAAAAGGTTCGTCCGGATACCGTCCTGGCCTCTAACACCTCCACCATTCCGATTAGCGAACTGGCGAGCGTGCTGAAGCGTCCGGAAAACTTCTGCGGGATGCACTTCTTCAACCCGGTACACCGGATGCCGCTTGTCGAAGTGATCCGTGGGGAAAAAACCTCAGACGACACCATCGCCAAAGTGGTGGCATGGGCAAGCAAGATGGGCAAAACGCCAATCGTCGTTAACGACTGCCCGGGCTTCTTCGTTAACCGCGTCCTGTTCCCTTACTTCGCCGGTTTCAGCCAGTTGCTGCGCGACGGTGCCGACTTCCGCAAAATCGACAAAGTGATGGAAAAACAGTTCGGCTGGCCGATGGGCCCGGCGTATCTGCTGGATGTAGTCGGCATTGATACCGCGCATCACGCTCAGGCAGTCATGGCGGCAGGCTTCCCGCAGCGCATGCAGAAAGATTATCGCGATGCCATTGACGCGCTGTTCGACGCTAATCGCTTCGGTCAGAAAAACGGTCTGGGCTTCTGGCGCTATAAAGAAGACAGCAAAGGCAAACCGAAGAAAGAAGAAGACGCCGCAGTGGACAGCCTGCTGGCAGAAGTGAGTCAGCCAAAGCGTGACTTCACCGACGACGAGATCATCGCCCGAATGATGATACCGATGATCAACGAAGTGGTGCGTTGCCTGGAAGAAGGCATCATCGCCAGCCCGGCAGAAGCAGACATGGCGCTGGTGTACGGCCTGGGCTTCCCTCCGTTCCACGGCGGCGCGTTCCGCTGGCTGGACACGCTCGGCAGCGCCCGCTATCTCGATATGGCTCAGCAATATCAGCACCTCGGCCCGCTTTATGAGGTGCCGGAAGGGCTGCGTAACAAAGCGCGCCATAACGAACCCTACTATCCAGCAGTTGAGCCAGCCCGTCCGGTTGGCGAGCTGAAAACGGCTTAAGGAGTCACAATGGAAAAGGTTGTCATTGTTGATGCGATTCGCACCCCGATGGGCCGTTCAAAAGGCGGTGCATTCCGTAACGTGCGTGCGGAAGACCTCTCTGCGCACCTGATGCGTAGCCTGCTGGCGCGTAACCCGGCGCTGGACCCAACCGCGCTCGACGATATCTACTGGGGCTGCGTGCAGCAGACCCTGGAGCAGGGCTTCAACATCGCCCGCAACGCCTCGCTGCTGGCGGAGATCCCACATTCGGTTCCGGCCGTCACCGTCAACCGTCTTTGCGGTTCGTCAATGCAGGCGTTACATGATGCAGCACGTATGATCATGACCGGCGATGCTCAGGCCTGCCTGGTCGGCGGCGTGGAGCACATGGGTCACGTGCCGATGAGCCACGGGGTCGATTTCCACCCAGGTATGAGCCGCAACGTGGCAAAAGCGGCAGGGATGATGGGCCTGACCGCTGAGATGCTCTCTCGTCTGCATGGCATCAGCCGTGAAATGCAGGATGCTTTTGCCGCACGCTCTCACGCTCGCGCATGGGCGGCGACACAGTCCGGTGCGTTTAAGAATGAGATCATCCCAACCGGTGGTCATGATGCAGACGGCGTTCTGAAGCAGTTCAGCTACGACGAAGTGATCCGCCCGGAAACCACGGTCGAAGCCCTTTCCACGCTGCGTCCGGCATTTGATCCGGTCACAGGTACGGTAACGGCAGGTACTTCGTCCGCACTGTCCGACGGTGCCGCCGCGATGCTGGTGATGAGCGAAAGCCGCGCCCGCGAGCTGGGCTTAACCCCTCGCGCCCGGGTACGTTCGATGGCGGTCGTGGGCTGCGATCCTTCAATCATGGGCTACGGCCCGGTTCCGGCCTCAAAGCTGGCGCTGAAAAAAGCGGGATTAACCGCCAGCGACATTGACCTGTTCGAAATGAACGAAGCCTTCGCCGCGCAGATCCTGCCGTGCATTAAAGATCTGGGACTCATGGATCAGATCGACGAGAAGATTAACCTCAACGGCGGCGCGATCGCCCTCGGCCATCCGCTGGGCTGCTCCGGCGCGCGTATCAGCACCACGCTGATTAACCTGATGGAGCGCAAAGATGCCCAGTTTGGCCTGGCAACGATGTGTATCGGGCTGGGTCAGGGTATCGCGACGGTGTTTGAGAGAGTGTAAATCAGGAAAAGTATCTCAAAGCCAATGCCGTCAGAACAAGGCGGCAAGCGAGCGAATCCCGATGAGCTTACTCAAGTAAGTGATTCGGGTGAACGAGCGCAGCCAACGCAGTTATGGCGTCATTGGCGAAGAGAGACAGTTTAGTTGCCGTTCTTCCCGCCTGTCAGGGGCGGGTTTTTTATTTAGATGAAGGCAAAAGCATCGCCGAAGAGACGGTCTTCACGCGCATCACGTTCGTTACAGAACAAGTCACGGGCAATTTTCGCCATCTCAAAACGGCCAGCGATATAGATATCGTGCCCTGCCAGTGTGCCATGATCCTGTAGCACCGCCGTCAGTACCGTACCGCTGCGTCCACGCCAGCCTTCTTCCGGCTGCTCAACCACCGGCTCTATGCGCAGGTTAGGATGGGTTACGCTCAGCGCTTCCAGTTCAGACAGGTCATAGAGATGTTTCTCTTCACGGCCACCCCAGTAAATGGTGATGTCACGGTCCGGGTTACGCGCCAGTGCGGTCAGCAGAATAGAGCGCACATAAGAGAAGCCCGTACCGCCCGCGATCAGGATCAGCGGACGGTCTTCGTCATCGCGCAGCCATGCATCACCATGAGGAATGTCGACCACAATCTCACGCTCTTTAAGAATGCGGTCCATGACGGCCATCGCATACAGGTTAAGCTCTGACGCACCAATATGAAGCTCAATAAATTCCTGCTCCGCTGGCGTTGAGGCCATAGAGAAAGGACGCTTATCACGCTCATCCATCACGACCATCAGGTACTGACCCGCGCGGAAAGAGAATGGCGCTTCTGGCACTAAACGGACGCGATATACGGTGTCGGTGATGGCATCTACCGAGGTCACTTTACAGCTTAAGGTTGTCATTCGCTCTCTCTGTCGGGAAGTCTATAGGGCTTAACGGTCAAGCTCAGGGTTTACCGTTATTCATTATGGCCAGCTCGTCCCAGATCGCGTCAATTCGCGCGGTCACTGCAGGATCTTTTTTGATCGGGCGACCCCATTCACGATCGGTTTCGCCAGGCCATTTATTGGTGGCATCCAGTCCCATTTTTGAGCCAAGACCGGAAACCGGCGAGGCAAAATCCAGGTAATCTATCGGCGTGTTTTCGACTAACACCGTATCGCGCGCCGGGTCCATTCGCGTGGTAATGGCCCAGATTACGTCATTCCAGTCGCGGGCGTTAACATCATCATCGCAGACAATAACAAACTTGGTATACATAAACTGGCGCAGGAAAGACCATACGCCCATCATCACGCGTTTCGCGTGACCAGGATACTGTTTCTTCATCGTGACCACCGCCATGCGATATGAGCATCCTTCAGGCGGCAGATAAAAATCAACAATTTCCGGGAACTGCTTTTGCAGGATCGGCACAAACACTTCATTCAGCGCCACTCCCAGTACCGCCGGTTCGTCCGGTGGACGTCCGGTATAGGTGGAGTGATAGATCGCATCTTCACGCTGTGTAATGTGCGTAACGGTAAACACCGGGAAGTTATCCACTTCGTTGTAATAGCCGGTATGGTCGCCGTAAGGGCCTTCTGGCGCCATTTCACCCTGCTCAATGTAACCTTCCAGCACAATTTCCGCACTGGCCGGAACTTCGAGATCGTTAGAAATACACTTCACGACTTCGGTTTTGGTTCCGCGCAGCAGGCCTGCAAACGCGTATTCAGAGAGTGTATCCGGCACGGGGGTCACCGCACCCAGAATGGTGGCCGGATCGGCACCTAACGCGACAGAGACAGGGAAACGTTCACCCGGATGCTCAGCACACCACTCCTGGAAATCCAGCGCGCCGCCGCGATGCGACAGCCAGCGCATGATGAGTTTATTCTTGCCAATTAATTGCTGACGGTAAATACCGAGATTTTGCCGCTCTTTGTGAGGGCCGCGCGTAACCGTCAACCCCCAGGTGATCAGCGGAGCAGCATCCTCAGGCCAGCACTGCATAATAGGGATTTTGGTCAGATCAACCGCATCGCCTTCCAGCACTTTCTGCTGGCACGGCGCGCCGCGCAGGCGTTTAGTTGGCATGTTCAATACTTGCTTAAACTGTGGCAATTTGTCGAACAGATCGCGGAAGCCTTTCGGCGGCTCTGGCTCTTTCAGAAACGCCAGCAGTTTACCCACTTCACGCAGCGCCGTAACGTCTTCCTGCCCCATCCCCAATGCAACACGACGTGGAGTACCAAACAGGTTGCACAACACCGGCATGGCGTACCCTTTCGGATTTTCAAACAGTAATGCGGGGCCACCGGCACGCAGGGTGCGGTCAGCAATTTCTGTCATCTCCAGATAAGGATCAACAGGAAGTGTAATGCGTTTGAGTTCGCCCTGCTTTTCCAGCAGCGTCAGGAAGTCGCGGAGATCGTGGTATTTCATGCAGTTAGTCATGGCCTCTCTGTAAGCGCTTCATTATACGGCGTAAGCCTGCTTGATGCTGTAATTTTGTTAAATTAGCGTGAACTTATGCGTTCTGTTCCATTTTCCCCCATTATAATCAACTTAGCGATCCCGCCAGGGTTTTGATATGCTTGCGCCCCGAACTAAGGGAAAGAGTGATTATGCAGGCCTGGTATTTACTTTATTGCAAACGCGGGCAGCTTCAGCGCGCGCAGGAACATCTTGAACGTCAGTCTGTAAATTGCCTGACACCCGTGATCACGCTTGAAAAAATGCAGCGCGGGAAGCGCACAACCGTCAGTGAGCCGTTGTTCCCGAACTACCTCTTCGTGGAGTTCGACCCGGAAGTCATCCACACCACCACCATCAGCGCCACACGCGGTGTCAGCCACTTTGTGCGCTTTGGTACCAGCCCGGCAATGGTTCCGTCAACGGTGATCCATCAACTATCGGTTTATCAACAACCCGAAGGTATCACCGACCCGGAAACACCTTACTCAGGGGACTGCGTCGTCATCACGGAAGGTGCTTTCGAAGGGTTGCAGGCGATTTTCGCTGAACCGGACGGCGAAGCACGCTCCATGCTGTTGCTCAACCTGCTGAACAAACAGGTTCTGCAAAGCGTTAAAAACACCGACTTCCGCAAAGTTTAAAAATCGATCCCAAACAGGTGACGCACGTTGTCATCCGTCTGCGCGGAAAGCCAGTGGGGATCTTCTCCGCGCCGTTTCGCCACGTTCTCAACGATGTGCCCAAGATGTGCAGGTTCATTTCGCCGCGACGTCGGTTTGGGTTTCATGTCTCTCGGCAGCAGATAAGGCGCATCCGTTTCCAGGAGCAAACGATCAGCCGGGATTACCGGCAACAGCTCGCGAAGCTCAAGCCCGCGGCGCTCATCACAAACCCAGCCAGTGATCCCCAGAAAGAGCCCACGTTCCAGGCAATCCAAAGCCTCCTGTCGCGAACCGGTAAAGCAGTGCAGCACCGCACCGGGTATTTTATCCAGCCACGGGTTCAGAAGGGCAAGAAAACGCTCATGCGCGTCGCGGCAGTGCAAAAACACCGGCATTCCAAGCTCAGCTGCCAGCGCAAGTTGTGCCGTGAACGCTTTTTCCTGCTCTTCAGGCGTGGAAAAGTTACGGTTGAAATCGAGACCGCATTCGCCGATCGCCACCACTTCTGGCATCTTCGCCAGCCTGTACAGGGTATCGCCACTTTCCGCAGTCCACTGGCTGCTGTCATGAGGATGTACACCAGCGGTCGACCAGCAGCGCTCGTAGCGTTGCGCCAACAGCTGCGCCTGCTCGCTTTCATGCAGGTTGGTTCCTGTCAGCAACAGTCCTTTCACTCCGGCAGCAAACGCACGTGCAACGACCTCATCACGATCTTTCGCAAACTGCGAGCTGGTCAGGTTGAGTCCAATATCAAACATGCGAATCTCCATATAACAACCGCCCTGACGGGCGGTTGATTTTACTCTTCAGTGGTCTTGTCTGACGTATCGTCTTCGTCATCTGTTCGACGTCCTTTACCCACGTAGAAACGCGAGAAGAAGACACCGACCTCGAACAGGCAATACATCGGTATGGCCAGCAGCGTCTGGGAGAACACATCCGGCGGTGTCAGCAGCATGCCAACCACAAATGCACCGACCAGGATATACGGACGCTTCTTACGCAGATCATCAGGGGTAGTCACCCCTACCCAGCAAAGCAACACAATGGCCACCGGCACTTCGAATGCCACGCCAAAGGCCATAAACAGTGCCATCACAAAGCTGAGGTAGCTAGCGATATCCGTCGACACCTGGACACCTTCCGGCGCGGTATGCGTCAGGAAGCCAAAGGCCAGCGGGAAGACAACGAAATAGGCAAACGCCATGCCGATATAGAACAGCAGCGAGCTGGATACCAGCAGCGGGATCACCAGCTTGCGTTCGTGTTTGTACAGTGCCGGCGCCACAAATGCCCACACCTGGTAAAGAATGATCGGCGCAGACGCAATCAACGATACCCAGAAAGTAAGCTTAATAGGGGTGAAAAACGGTGATGCAACATCTGTTGCAATCATCGTTGCCCCCAGCGGCATCTGCTTGATCAGCGGCGCAGAGACCACTTGATAGATGTCATTGGCGAAGTAGACCAGACACAGGAATATGAGTAAAACTGCAATAATGCAGTTTAACAGTCGCTTACGCAGCTCTATAAGGTGCGTAATAAGCGGTTGAGTATCATCTACTGCCATGTTTACGCTTTATCACTCGACGATGGGGATGATTCGGAAACAGGCGCGACGGGCTTAACTTCAGCCGCTTTTACCGCTGGCTCTTCCGGCTGCGCCTGTTTTTTCGGTTCAGGTTCCTGCGGCGTTTGTTCAGGCGCTACAGCCTGATGTTCAGCGCTAGCAGGCGTTACGCCCTCGCGCTGCTCCTCGCTGCCCTTCACCACCGGGTTATGGATGGTGTTCGCTTCATCACTCGCTTTTTCAGGATCGTTAATGCTATAGGAGCGCTTCATTGATTCCGCCGCTTCGCGCAGCTCATCCATTGAGGCTTTCAGTTCCGGCGTCAGGTTATCCATGCTCGCCTTCTCTACCTTTTTCAGGCTTTCCTGAAACTCCTGCAACTTAAGTTCCTGTGCCAGCTCATTCTGAACGGTCGATGCAAGCGATCTCAGCGCACGAACCCAGCCCGCAACAGTTTTCACCGCCACCGGCAGACGCTGCGGCCCCAAAACGATCAGGCCAATCACAAAGACCAGCAGCAGCTCACTAAAACCAATGTCGAACACGACTTACACCTGCTCTTTATCGTGGCGTTTAGCGTCTTCCTTTTTGGTTTCGTCTTGCTTGTCGGAGATGGATTTAGCAGTAAAGTCAGCGTCCTGGCTGGTTTTATCCTGCTTGCTCTCATCATCGCTCATCGCTTTCTTGAAGCCTTTGATAGACGCGCCCAGATCGGAACCGATAGAACCGAGCTTTTTGGTGCCGAACAGCAGCACGACGATGACGGCAATGATCAACAATTGCCAGATACTGATACCACCCATACAAGTTCCTCAGGGATAGATGATTAATTAGTCAGGTCGTATTATACGTATGCAACCTGTCGATAGCGACGCAAAATCAGCGCGTCTTTCTCCAGCCAACGAGCCAGACAACCACGCCACCAGCCATCAACCAGGCGGGCATCATCTGCCAGTCCGGACGGTTGATCAGAAGCAGCGTACCACTTAGCAGCAGCGTTGCTCCAATCCCAAAAAGATAGCGTGACTGACCCTGACGAGCACGGCTGGACTGAAGTTCGCGGGCGATTTTATCCATGCTGTGCTGAAGGTTCTTGCTCTGACGCAAACTGTCGTAAACCAGTTCAGGAATTTCAGGCATTTTTTCGATCCAGAACGGGCCTTTCTCTTTCAGTGAACGCACCAGTGCCGGAATGCCAACCTGATCTTTAATCCAGGATTCAAGGAAAGGTTTCGCAGTCTTCCACAAGTCTAACTGAGGATAGAGCTGTCGGCCTACACCCTCAACGTAAAGTAATGTTTTCTGAAGTAAAACTAGCTGTGGCTGAACTTCCATATTAAAACGGCGAGCCGTGTTGAACAGGTTTAACAGCACATGCCCGAAGGAAATTTCCGCCAGCGGTTTTTCAAAAATCGGTTCGCAGACGGTTCGAATGGCAAACTCAAACTCTTCGACGTTGGTATCCGGCGGGACCCATCCGGAATCGACGTGCAGCTCGGCCACCTTACGGTAGTCGCGGTTGAAGAAAGCGATGAAATTCTCAGCAAGATAGCGTTTATCTTCTTTGTTCAACGACCCCACAATCCCACAGTCGATACCGATATACTTCGGATTCTCAGGATGTTCGTAGCTCACGAAGATATTGCCCGGGTGCATGTCCGCATGGAAGAAGCTATCGCGGAACACCTGGGTAAAGAAGACCTGTACGCCACGTTCGGCCAGCAACTTCATGTTCGTTCCCTGTTTCTCCAGGGCCGTCACATCCGAGACGGGAATACCGTAAATACGCTCCATCACCATCATATTCTGGCTACAGTAGTCAGAATAGACTTCGGGTACGTAGAGCATCGGGCTGTTTTCAAAGTTGCGACGCAGCTGAATGGCGTTTGCCGATTCACGCAGCAGATTAAGCTCATCAATCAGAGTTTTTTCATATTCCCGCACCACTTCCATCGGGCGCAGACGACGTCCATCAGGCAGCAAACGGGGCACCCAACGGGCCAACCGGTAAATCAGCTTCATGTCCGCTTTGATGATCGGCAGGATGTCCGGGCGAATAACCTTAATGACAACTTCTTTACCGTTTTCTTTCAGACGTGCTGTGTGGACTTGTGCGATAGAGGCCGACGCCAGAGGCTGGATGTCGAAATCGTCAAACCAGGTTTCGACGGGAATGTTGCCCATCGCCTCTTCGATCTGCTTTTTCGCGCGTGCGCCGTCAAACGGTGCAACGCGATCCTGCAGCATCGCCAGCTCATCCGCAATCAGAGGCGGGAAGAGATCGCGGCGAGTCGAAAGCATCTGACCGAATTTAATCCAGACCGGACCGAGCTCCTGCAGCGCCAGACGCAGACGTTCACCCAGCGGCTGTCCCTTATGTCGATTAGGCATCCAGAACAGCATCCGCCGCCAGATACGAAGCGGCAGCGTGATACGCATTTTGGGGATAAGCTCGTCGAGCCCGTAGCTCAAAAAGATGCGAATAATGAAATAGAGGCGCCGAATTTCACCAGGCGTCATTTGCCCTCCAGTTTTTCCAGCCGTTTGGTTAACGCATCAACCGCACGTTCAACAGCAGCGGTCTCTTCCGCAAACCACGCCACTTCCAGTGGTCCAGGGGCCATACGCCACTCTTCCGTCAGCACTTCCGCCGCATAGCGTTGTTGCCGTTGCAGGTTTTTACGCAAAAATGCCGCCCCACCATGAATAGCTTTACCGATCCCTTCGGCGGCAATGTCACCAACAAAAGGTGAAAGCAGCTCTGCGGGGTCGAACTCGGCAAGGTCACTGAGCGCAACGAAATTCTGTACAACCTGAATGTCGCCTTCCACTTCCAGCTCACCGCTGCGGATCAGTGCAGTTAATTGCTGGCGGTCGTGTAATTTTGGCAACACGCTCATGTGCGTGATAACAGAGCAGTCGGCTTCACCCTCCCACTCACCCAGAACGTCAAGCTGGCGTTCGCTGAAAACCAGCACCAGCGGCGTCGAGAACTCTTTTAAAACAATGCGTAATACCTTCCCGTTAAGCCGCTGACGTGCAGCTTTCAGCGCCGGGGCGCGATACAGAAAGGCATTCAGTACATTCTCGATGCCAGCAGTGACCAGGGGTTTAAAGGGCACAAGACACCTCCACTCAGAATTTGTAACCGCGATGCAGCGCGACGACACCCGCCGTCAGGTTGAAATATTCAACATTCTCAAATTCCGCATCCTGCATCATGGCTTTTAATGTGTCCTGATCCGGGTGCATACGAATAGATTCAGCCAGATAACGGTAGCTTTCCGCGTCGTTTGCCACCAGCTCACCAATGCGAGGGAGTACGTGGAATGAATAAGCGTCGTAAGCTTTGCTCAGTGGTTCAATAATCGGTTTAGAGAACTCAAGCACCAGCAGACGTCCACCCGGCTTCAGCACGCGGTACATAGAACGCAGCGCTTTCTCTTTATCAGTGACGTTACGCAGACCGAAGGAGATGGTAATGCAGTCAAAAGTGTTGTCCGGGAATGGCAGCGCTTCGGCGTTCGCCTGCACATATTCCACATTCCCCACCACGCCGATGTTACGCAGCTTTTCGCGTCCCATTTTCAGCATTGAATCATTAATATCTGCCAGAACGACACGGCCAGTTTCGCCTACCAGGCGAGAGAATTTCGCGGTTAAATCGCCCGTGCCGCCAGCTAAATCAAGCACCGTTTGTCCACGACGCACACCGCTGCAGTCGATGGTGAAGCGCTTCCACAAGCGATGAATACCGAATGACATCAAGTCATTCATCACATCGTACTTCGCCGCCACAGAGTGAAATACGTGGGCCACCATGTCAGCTTTCTGCGCTTTGGCAACAGTCTGAAAACCAAAGTGCGTCGTGTCTTGTGAATCGTCAACCATCTCAGAGCCTGCTTATCAGTAAAATGTTTGTGAAGTGTACCAGATTGGACGCGTTTGCCCTACGATTCAACCACCGCGAAACAAACGCGTCGGCTGCTCATCTGGCGATAATTCCGCTGCTAGATCGTTGTCTTCACTGTTTGTCTTTTGTTCAGCACTGCCTTCACGCAGGCGGAACTCCTCGTCCTGCGACGTGGCCTGTTCAACCAGTTCCGGATTAATCTCGCGTTTTACTTCGACGCCCAGACTACGGAATGCCTCAGCTTGTGCCAGTAAGTTGCCACGTCCGGAGGAGAGTTTTTTCATTGCCTGACGGTAGTTATCCTGCGCGCGGTCAAGGCTTTGCCCGACCGAGGACATATCGTCCACGAACAGACGCATTTTGTCGTACAGCTTGCTGGCTCGATCGGCAATCTGTTGCGCATTGCGGCTCTGGTGTTCATAGCGCCACAGGTTCGCAATGGTTCGCAAGGCCACCAGCAACGTGGTCGGGCTGACCAGCATAATGTTATTTTTCAGCGCTTCGGTGATCAGTTCAGGCTGCCTGTCGAGTGCCAGCAGGAAGGCCGGTTCAACCGGAATGAACATCAGCACGTAATCCAGTGAGCGCAGGCCCGGCAGTTGCTGGTAGTCTTTTCTGCCGAGCAGACGGATATGGTCACGCACGGAAGCAATATGCTCCTGCAATGCCGACTCTCGGGTGTAATCATCTTCCGCATTAAAGTAGCGCTCATATGCCACCAGCGTCATTTTGGCGTCGATGACAACGTCTTTGCCCTGAGGCAGACGCACTATGACATCGGGCTGCATGCGCGAGCGAGCATCATTTTCGATGCTGACCTGAGTCTCATACTCATAACCTTCACGCAGGCCTGAGGCCTCGAGCACGCGGGTCAGGACCACTTCCCCCCAGTTTCCCTGGGTTTTGTTATCCCCTTTCAGCGCGCGAGTCAGGTTGACCGCCTCCTGCGCCATCTGTGCATTCAGTTGCTGAAGATTGCGAATCTCATGCGCCAGCGTGTGCCGCTCGCGAGCCTCCTGACCAAAACTGTCTTGCACCTGACGACGAAAACCGTCCAGCTGTTCACGCAGAGGCGTCAGAAGGCTGTTCAGGCTCTGGCGATTCTGTTCATCAACGCGGCGGTTGCTGTGTTCGAAAATGCGGTTGGCGAGGTTTTCAAACTGTTCGCTGAGGCGTTGCTCGCTGTTGATCATCTGGCGGATTTTGTCTTCCGCATGCAGTTGGGTGGATTCAAGACGGGTGGTCACTTCGCGGAGATCAGCTTCCAGCGAGGTGTTGATATCCCGCAGGTTGCGTAGTTCGTTGTTGAGCAACTCGCACTCATCGCGCCAGTGCCCGCTCAGAGCAAGCTGTTGTTTTGCCGCGCTTAAATCGGCGACCATCTCTTCTCGCTCGGCCAGCTGATCGGCCTTCTGCTGTGCATGCTGGTAGCTGGAAATGAGCCAGCCAATCCCTAAGCCCACCAGCGCAATCACCGCGTAAATCAGGATCGAGATATCCACAATGCCCCCTGCATCAACGTATTACCCGCACAAAATAGAATTGTGCTGTATAAACGTCCAGTTTGAAAGGGTTTTCCTGCGAGGTGCTACGCAAAAAATAAAGGCCGAACGTGTCGGCCTTTTATTGCATGCAGAAGAGAGGACTAGATCAGGCGACGCGCCGCTTCCACCACGATTTTCACGGCATGACTTTCGGTCTGCTTCATGGTTTCGGCGTTCGGGATCTCCTGCTGGGTACGGTTGACGATAACGCCCGCCACCATACCGGCACGCAGACCCTGGCTTGCGCACATGGTCAGCAGCGTCGCAGACTCCATTTCGTAGTTCATTACGCCCATGGACTGCCACTCTTCCATAGAACCTTTGAAACGGCTCACCACGCGACCAGAGAAGGTGTCATAGCGCTCCTGGCCTGGGTAGAAGGTATCGGAAGAGGCAGTTACACCCACGTGCGTGGTCGCGCCCACAGATTTCGCCGCTTCAACCAGCGCAGTGGTACATTCGAAGTCTGCCACTGCCGGGAATTCCATTGGCGCGAAGTGCAGGCTTGCCCCGTCCAGACGCACAGATGCGGTGGTGACCAGCACGTCACCGACATTGATATGCGGCTGAATAGCGCCGGTGGTACCGATACGCAGGAAAGTACGAATGCCCAGTTGCGCCAGCTCTTCAACAGCAATGGAGGTCGACGGGCCACCGATACCGGTAGAACACACGATCACGGCTTTGCCATCCAGCTCTGCACGCCAGGTGGTGAATTCACGATGGGCTGCCAGCTTAACCGGCTTATCCATCAGCGCGGCGATCTTTTCCACACGCTCAGGATCACCCGGGACGATAGCGAGCGTAGCCCCTTGTAAATCGTTTTTGGTGAGGCCGAGATGAAAAACATCAGACTTAGACATAGGTGACTCCTCTGTGGGTCGGTTAGTCAGAAGAAGTAAAATGGTACTTTACAGAAGCAATACGCATAATTTCGTGATGCACTTCACCATGAGTGAAAATGATTGCAGTAAATTTCCATGAAAAAGTGATTTACATCACATTAACAAGTTATATCGTGGTGTGCTGCACAAAAGATAGACCGTTTAAGGCACTGTGGGTTGTTAACCTGGTGTCTATATTTACCTTTGCGCTAACTCATTGGTACGGAGAATGCCATGACTGAAAAAATCGGTTTTGCACCTGCTGCAGCCCCGCATGCTTCAACCATCGTTTCAACGCCCAAAGAGGCCATAACGGCGGGTGAGACCTCCATCCCCTCGCAGGGGGATAATATGCCGGCTTACCACGCGCGGCCAAAATCGGCAGAGGGTCCGCTGCCCATCGTCATTGTGGTTCAGGAAATTTTTGGTGTTCACGAACATATCCGCGACCTCTGCCGCCGGCTGGCGCTGGAAGGGTATCTGGCCGTTGCGCCAGAGCTCTACTTCCGTCAGGGCGATCCGAACGACTACAGCGATATTCCAACATTACTCAGCAACCTGGTCAGCAAAGTCCCGGATGCGCAGGTCATGGCCGATCTCGACCACGTTGCCAGTTGGGCAGCACGTAACGGTGGTGATGCACATCGTCTGATGGTGACGGGTTTCTGCTGGGGAGGGCGTATCAGCTGGCTGTATGCCGCCCATAACCCGCAGCTCAAAGCCGCTGTCGCCTGGTACGGCAAACTGGTGGGTGAAAAAACGCTGAATTCACCGAAACATCCGGTTGATATCGCCACCGAGTTGAATGCCCCCGTGTTAGGGCTTTACGGCGGTCAGGACACCGGTATTTCACTGGATTCGGTAGAAACCATGCGCCATGCGCTCCGCGCGGCAAATGCGAAGGCGGAGATCGTGGTATACCCGGATGCCGGGCATGCATTTAATGCCGACTATCGTCCGAGTTATCACGAGGAATCTGCAAAAGACGGATGGCAGCGAATGCTGGCGTGGTTCAGCCAGTACGGCGGTAAAAAAGGGTAAAAGCAAAAAGCCCGGCGGCGATGACGCCTTACCGGGCCTACAACTTATTACGCCTGACGCAAATTCTGCGCCGCCTGCACCATGTTCGCCAGTGCAGCGCGGGTTTCCGGCCAGCCGCGGGTTTTCAGTCCGCAGTCCGGGTTCACCCACAGACGCTCTGCCGGAATGCGCTGGGCCGCTTTTTTCAGTAGAGCTTCGATCCACTCCACACTCGGCACGTTCGGAGAGTGAATGTCGTACACCCCCGGTCCTATTTCGTTCGGGTAGTCGAACTCTTCAAATGACTCCAGCAGTTCCATGTCTGAACGCGATGTCTCGATGGTGATCACATCGGCATCCAGCGCGGCTATCGAATCCATGATGTCGTTAAATTCGCAGTAACACATGTGGGTGTGGATCTGGGTGTCGTCCTTCGCGACCGCGGCGTTGATGCGGAAAGCCTCCACGCCCCATTTCAGGTAGGCATCCCAGTCGCTACGACGCAGCGGCAGACCTTCGCGCAGCGCCGGTTCGTCGATCTGAATAATGCCAATGCCTGCGGCTTCCAGATCCGCCACTTCATCACGCAGTGCCAGCGCGATCTGTTTGGCGATGGTTTCGCGGCTCACGTCTTCACGCGGGAAGGACCAGCAGAGAATCGTTACCGGACCCGTGAGCATTCCTTTCACCGGTTTATCTGTCAGAGACTGGGCATACTTCGCCCATTCAACGGTAATCGCTTCTGGACGGCTGATATCACCAATCACCACCGGCGGCTTCACGCAGCGGGAACCGTAACTCTGCACCCAGCCATTTTGGGTAAACACGAAACCGTCCAGGTGTTCACCAAAGTATTCCACCATGTCGTTACGCTCGGCTTCACCGTGCACCAGAACATCCAGACCTAAACGTTCCTGCTCGATAATCGCCTGTTTAATGTGTTCAGCGATACCGGTGCGGTAATGATTCGCATCCAGATTGCCCTTTTTGAAGTCCAGACGCAGGCCGCGGATCTCGGTAGTCTGCGGGAAAGAACCGATCGTCGTGGTTGGCCACGCAGGCAGATTAAAGCGGGCGCGCTGTGCTTCAGCGCGCACTTCATAGGCGCTCTGGCGCTGACTGTCCTGAGCCGTGATGGCTGCCAGACGTTTTTCGACTGCCGGGTTGTTTACGCGAGCCGAGTCGCGGCGGGCCTGGATCGGTGCGCTCCATTCGGTAATCGCTGCCGTGTCACCCGTGTTCAATGCATCACGCAGCAGCGTCAGCTCCTCACATTTCTGCAAGGCAAAGGCAAACCAGCTCTTCACTTCTGCGTCCAGACGGGTTTCAGCACTGAGATCGATTGGGCTATGCAACAGTGAACAAGACGATGCCACCCACAACTCACGTTTGCCGACGATGTCCTTAACCTGAGCGTATTTCTCAGTGAGATCGGCACGCCAGACGTTACGGCCATTCACCACACCGGCCGAGAGCAGCCAGTCCGCAGGCAGGCGTTTGTGCAGCTCCGCGACATCATCTTTACCGTGTACAAAGTCAACGTGCAGACCCTGCACTGGCAGCGCGGTGATGGTCTTCAGGTTTGGCGTCACGCCTTCGAAATAGGTAGTCAGCAGCAACTTCACCTGTCCGGCAAGTGCGTCATACGCCGGTTTGAAGGCATCTAGCCATTCCTGCGGCAACTCGAGCACCAGAGCAGGTTCGTCGATTTGCACCCACTGGATACCGCGTTTGCCCAGCTCAATCAGCACCTGTTTGTAGACCGGAAGAATGTCGTTCAGCAGGCTGAGGCGATCAAACTGCTCACCCTTCACTTTGCCAAGCCACAGGTAAGTAACCGGCCCCAGCAGCACAGGCTTCACCTGGTGGCCCAGCGCCAGCGCTTCGTCCACCTCATCCAGTAATTGCGTCCAGGTCAGTTTGAACTGCTGACCTTTAACGAACTCCGGCACCATGTAGTGATAGTTGGTATTAAACCACTTGGTCATTTCAGCCGCTGCCGCTGGCTCACCTGTTGGCGCGCGACCACGGCCGATGCGGAACAGGGTGTCGATATCTACCGATCCATCTTTGTTCTGATGACGAGCCGGCACATTGCCAAGCAGCAGGCTTGTCGTCAGAACATGGTCGTACCAGGCAAAATCGCCCACCGGCAGCAGGTCAATGCCCGCCTGTTTTTGCTGATCCCAGTGACGCGCACGCAGTTCGCGTCCAACGGCCAGCAGTTCTTCACGGGTGGTACTACCCGCCCAGTAGCTTTCTTGCGCTTTTTTCAGCTCGCGACGCAGGCCAACGCGAGGGAAACCGAGAGTGTGATTGCGGATTGTCATGTCATGCCCCTTGTCAATTTTCGGTATTTAGACGTCCAGATGTTTACACATCCATAATTGGCGGTTACTGTATATTCCTCAAGCGCAAAATGTTCATGGCGAAGTGAAGGACTTTCATGATCGAGATAAAACACCTGAAAACGCTACAAGCGTTGCGGAACTGCGGTTCTCTTGCGGCGGCGGCAGCCTCGCTGCACCAGACCCAGTCCGCCCTTTCTCACCAGTTCAGCGATCTGGAACAACGCCTCGGCTTTCGTCTTTTTGTGCGCAAGAGCCAGCCGCTACGCTTTACGCCTCAGGGTGAGATTTTGCTGCAGCTGGCAAATCAGGTGCTGCCGCAAATTGCCAGCGCCCTGCAGTCCTGTAACGAGCCGCAACAGACCAAACTGCGTATCGCCATTGAATGTCATAGCTGCATTCAGTGGCTGACCCCCGCACTTGAGAATTTCCGCCAGAAGTGGCCGCAGGTGGAGATGGACTTTACATCCGGGGTGACGTTTGACCCGCAGCCCTCGCTCCAGCAGGGCGAGCTGGATCTGGTCATGACCTCTGATATTCTGCCGCGCAGCGGCCTGCACTACTCCCCAATGTTTGATTATGAAGTGCGTCTGGTGCTGGCACCGGATCATCCGCTGGCGGCTAAAACGCGCATCACACCGGAAGACCTGGCGACGGAAACGCTGCTGATTTACCCGGTTCAGCGCAGTCGTCTGGATATCTGGCGTCACTTCCTGCAACCGGCAGGCATTAGCCCGCAGTTGAAAAGCGTGGATAACACCCTGTTGTTGATTCAGATGGTGGCGGCCAGAATGGGTATCGCGGCACTGCCGCACTGGGTGGTAGAGAGTTTTGAACGCCAGGGCCTGGTGGTGACCAAAACCCTGGGCGAAGGACTGTGGAGCCGGCTGTACGCCGCCGTGCGCGATGGCGAGCAGCGCCAGCCGATTACGGAGGCGTTTATTCGCTCAACGCGGAACCACGCGTGCGACCATCTTCCGTTTGTGCGGAGCGCGGAGCGACCCAGCGGCGATGGACCCACAGTGAAGCCAGGATCACCGTTCCCCCAATAAGGAAACTCGGCCAGTGGGGTTGCTGCTGCCAGATTGCAAGGTTAACCAGCAGACCCGCGGGCACATGCACGTTGTTCATGATCCCCAGCGTACCGGCGTCGACCTGGGTCGCGCCGTAGTTCCACATGAAGTATCCCAGCCCTGAGGCCACCACGCCCAGCCAGACCAGAACGCTCCATTGCACCGTAGTGGTCGGCAGTTTTTGCGGGTTACCGAGCATGAACCACGCCGCTACCGCGACAATCGCGGCCCCCATATAGAACCAGGCGAACGCGTTATGCTGCGGCATCGGACGGGTTTCCATCAGACGTTTGTAGCCCACCATACCGATGGCGAAACTGATGTTGGCGAGCTGGACGAACATCAGCCCGGTCCAGAAGTGGTCGCTGACTTTGTCATAGCGAATAATCGCCGCCCCAATAACTGCCAGCGCCGCGCTCAGCAGGTATCCCCAGCGTAAACGGCGCTTGCTGAGCAGATCGTAAATCAGCGTGATGTAGAGCGGCGTGAGTACGGTAAAAAGCAGAAACTCCGAAACAGACAGGTAGACGTAGGCCCGAAAGCTGAACAGATACATGATGCCGAGCTGCATCGCCCCCACCAGCATATACAGCACAATGGTTTTCAGCGATTGCCCGCGCGTACGCAGAAACGGCAGGAATACCAGCGCCGCCAGCCCAACACGCATCAGCACCGAGAAATAACTGTCGACCGAACCAGCAAGATATTCGCCAATCAGGCTAAAGGAGAAGGCCCACAGGATAGTGGTGATAATGAGTAGCGCCACAATGCTTGTCTCTCAGAAAGAAGGACAGGCATTGTAGCGAACTCTTTAGTTGACAACTGAGCAATAAATAACCAAATGAAGATTATTCAAGGAACAGCTTGCGCAGATATTTTGGTACCGCGTTGTCGCCGTTGGTGCCGATCACTTCCAGCTCCGGGTGCAGGTCTTTCAGACGCTGGTGCGCGTTCTCCATAATGCAGCCCTTGCCTGCCATCGAAAGCATTTCGGCATCGTTCATACCGTCACCAAAGGCGATACAGTCTTTCAGCTCGAAGCCCAGACGCTTCGCAACCGCTTCCAGCGCATGGCCTTTGGATACGCCCCCGGCCATCACTTCCAGACAGGTCAGCGTTGAGAAACTCACGTTAACACGGTCGCCCCAGCGAGCGTTGATCGCCTGCTCCAGCGGCAGCAATTCTTCGTGGCTTTCGCAGGTGAAGAACACCTTGCTGATACCTTCAGGTTCAAGCAGGGCTGGCTCGTACAGGGTGTAGTTGAATACCGCTTCCTTGAAGAAACGCATTTCGTCAGGGCGGTGGCGGTTCATAAACCACTCATCATCACGATAGACGTTAGTCACGATATCCGGGTTGTTGTGCACCACGCCGAACAGATCGGCGGCGATATCGCGATCAAGGTTATGCGCGAAAATCAGGTTGCCGTCCGTATCGTGTACGCGCGCACCGTTAGAGGTGATCATGTACGATTTGATTTCCAGATTATCGCGGATCTGCCCCACGTCTACGTGGTGGCGGCCGGTGGCAAACACAAAGTTCACGCCACGGGCAGTCAGAAGCTTTAAGGTCTCTTTCGCGTAAGGCGACAGGGTGTGGTCGGGGGAAAGCAGCGTGCCATCTAAATCAGATGCAACAACCTGGTACATAGGGAAATTTAACCTCAATAAAAAAATCAGTTATGCCTGTTGAAAAATTCAACAATGGCGTTGAGCGCGACTGAGCGCATAGCGTCCTTTTCAAAAAGGATCTCATGGTACGCGCCGTTGATGACCAGCGGTTTTCCCCCTTCACAGGGGTGACCGGCGGCAGCGCGGAGTTCACAAAAACGATCGTGCATGCGGTTATCCACCACACGCTCTTCTTCAGCCTGAATCAGAAGTGTTGGCGTGTCATCATCACCCGCGCCAGCAAGCACCTGTTCCCCGGCAAGAATACCTTCCCGCACCCAATGATAGGTCGGACCGCCAACGCGCAGGCGTGGTTCATCGGCATAAAAACGCAGGTTACGACGATAACGCTGTCGGCTGTGGGTTAACACGTTCATTGCAAACGGCAATGCACGCCAGCGCCCCGTCCCGATGGCATAGCCTTCACGAATGCGCTGATGGCCCTCAGCCCAATCGAGAATATGGCGCACCATCCAGTCAGGAAAACGCATGACGATGCCATACATTGGCGCGGTAAGCGCAATGGCATCGCACTGGTGCTCATAGCGCTGTAAAAATAGCGTAGAGATTGCCCCACCCATAGAGTGCGCCAGAATATAGCGCTTACGCCATGGACCAGGTTCAACTTCCTGCTGCCAGAACGCGGCAAGATCGTCGACATAATCGCTGAAATTATCCACATGACCGCGGTGCGTGTCCGATAACAGACGACCAGAAAGCCCCTGCCCACGATGGTCGATAATCAACACATCAAAGCCAAGATGGACAAGATCATAAGCCAGTTCGGCGTATTTGATGTAGCTCTCGATGCGCCCAGGGCAGACGACGATCACCCGATCGTTCTTCACATTGCGGAAACGCACGAAGCGTACCGGAATATCACCGACGCCCGTAAACTCATCTTCCTCACGCTGCCGCCAGAAATCGGTCAGCGGCCCCATAGAGAAAGCAGCAAATGCGTTTTCTCGTGTTTCCCAGTCCTTTTTCTGCTGAAACATCGGGTTTCCACTCACGTAAGCCAAGGAATATCGTTTTTTCGTAACAGGTCACAAAATGACTCAACAATAGCGTATTGTGGCATAAAAATAGACGGTTCGGGAGCTTCAAATGACCTTCGAGTGGTGGTTCGCCTACCTGCTGACATCCATTATCCTCAGCCTTTCACCGGGCTCAGGTGCTATTAACACAATGACCACCTCCATCAACCACGGCTATCGCGGTGCGGCGGCGTCGATTGCCGGTTTGCAGACCGGGCTGGGCATTCATATTGTGCTGGTCGGGATTGGTCTGGGGACGCTGTTCTCCCGCTCTGTGCTGGCGTTCGAAGTACTGAAATGGGCCGGTGCAGCGTACCTGATTTGGCTGGGTATTCAGCAGTGGCGCGCGGCAGGTTCGATTAATCTCAACACGCTTGCCCAGTCGCAAACCCGTGGTCGTCTGTTCAAACGTGCAGTATTTGTAAACCTGACCAACCCGAAAAGCATTGTTTTCCTGGCTGCCCTGTTCCCGCAGTTTATCGCTCCACATCAACCACAGGTGATGCAGTATGTGGTGCTGGGCGCGACCACCATTATCGTCGATATCATCGTGATGATTGGTTATGCGACGCTGGCACAGCGAATTGCGGCGTGGATTAAAGGGCCTAAACAGATGAAGGCCCTGAATAAAGTGTTTGGTTCGCTGTTTATGCTGGTGGGCGCGCTGCTTGCATCAGCGCGTCACGCTTAGCGAGAAATGATGAGATGAATACCAAAGCCGGCGAACAGCGCGCCGGCAACGCAGTCGATCCACTTCGCGATGCGCTGATAGCCACGGCGCATCGCCGGTAAGGCAAACAGGCTTGCAACAATGGTGAACCACGCAAACGTCTCAACGACGATCAGCAGGAAAATACCCCAGCGTGCGCCCGCACCAACGCTATCACCCACAAACAGCGAGAACACGGAGCCGAAATAGATAATCGCTTTTGGGTTTGCCAGATTGGTCAGCAGCCCCTTCACAAAGCTGCGGCCGCCCGTTGCCAGCTCAACCTTTGGCTCTTCTGGTTTTTTCTCTTCTTTCTTCAGCGCCCCGCGCAGCATCTGGTAGCCCATCCAGCACAGGTACAGCCCGCCGCCAACCATAATGATGTTATGCAGCCAGGCCATCTTTGCCAGGATCAGGTTCAGACCGAGCAGTGCCACCGCCGCCCAGACCATCACGCCCATGGTGATACCCAGTACCCCCATCATCGCCTCTTTGCGGGAGCGGCTGACGGCCGTTTGTGATACAAAGAAAAAGTCAGGGCCCGGGCTCATCAGCGCAACGATGTGCACTAACGCCACGGTGAGAAATAGCATTAACATAATTCGCTCGCGGGGAAATAATTTAGTGAGTCACCATCCTGGCACTTTTTCGCCCGGCTGACTACTCCTCATCATCACCGTCGGCGTGAGAACGGATGAGCGCCATAAACTCTTTGCCAAAACGTTCGAGCTTACGTGTGCCAACACCGTTGACGCTGAGCATTTCGCTGGCGCTCAGCGGCATCTGTTCGGCCATCTCAATCAGCGTCGCGTCGTTGAAGACGACATAAGGCGGGATATTCTCTTCATCGGCAATGGCTTTTCGCAGCTTGCGCAGTTTGGCGAACAGCTTACGGTCGTAATTGCCACCGTAGGATTTCTGCATCACGCGCGGTTTGAGGGCGATGACGCGTGGTACGGCAAGCTTGAGTTCGATATCACCGCGCAGCACCGGACGCGCGGCTTCGGTAAGCTGCAGTGCGGAGTGCTGGGCGATATTCTGTGTGGCAAAGCCAAGGTGAATTAGCTGACGAATAATACTGACCCAGTGCTCGTGGCTCTGGTCTTTGCCAATACCGTACACTGGCAACTTGTCGTGGCCCATGTCGCGGATACGCTGGTTATTGGCGCCGCGCAGCACTTCAACCACGTAGCCCATGCCGAAGCGTTGATTTACACGGTAAATGGTCGAGAGCGCCTTACGCGCATCCATCAGACCATCGTACTGTTTAGGAGGATCAAGACAGATATCGCAGTTACCGCACGACTCCTGACGCCCTTCACCAAAATAGTTGAGCAACACCAGACGGCGGCAGGTTTGCGCTTCGGCAAAGGCCCCCATCGCGTTGAGCTTATGGCGCTCGATATCCTGCAGCTGTCCCTGCGGTTTCTCTTCCAGACAGCGGCGCAGCCATGCCATATCGGCCGGATCGTAAAACAGCATTGCTTCCGCAGGCAGGCCGTCACGCCCGGCGCGGCCGGTTTCCTGATAGTAGGATTCAATATTTCGCGGGATGTCGAAGTGCACAACAAAGCGCACGTTGGGTTTATTAATCCCCATCCCAAATGCCACCGTCGCGACCACAATTTGCAGGTCGTCACGCTGGAATTTCTCCTGCACGTCGGCGCGAATGTGGTTTTCTAACCCGGCATGATAAGCCGCAGCGCTAAAGCCACGGTTTTGCAGACGCGCAGCCGTGTCTTCCACTTTTGCGCGGCTGTTGCAGTAAATAATGCCTGACTTGCCGCGCTGCTCCTGCACATAGCGCAAGAGCTGATCCAGCGGCTTGAATTTTTCCATCAGCATGTAGCGGATATTCGGGCGATCGAAACTGCTGACCTGAATCAACGGGTCGTTCAGCCCCAGCAGACGGACAATATCCAGCCGCGTGGTGTCGTCCGCCGTGGCGGTAAGCGCCATAAACGGAAGCTCGGGGAAGCGCTGACGGAGCTGGCCGAGGGCCGCGTATTCCGGGCGGAAATCGTGTCCCCACTGGGAAATACAGTGTGCTTCATCTACCGCCAGCAGCACCGGATTCCAGTGCGCTAGATGGTCGAGGAAGTTATCCAGCATCAGGCGTTCCGGCGCGATATACAGCAGGAGGATCTGCCCGGTGCGGCACCCGGCCATCACCTCTTGCTGCTGCTCGCGGGTCTGCGTGGAGTTAAGACAGGCCGCCGCCACGCCGTTGGCAAGCAGCTGGTCAACCTGGTCTTTCATCAGAGAAATAAGTGGCGATACCACGACCGTCAGGCCGTTAAGCACCAGCGCGGGCACCTGATAACAGAGTGATTTACCGCCACCGGTCGGCATCACCACCAGGCAATCACGACCTTCCAGCACGGTTTCAATGATGGTTTCCTGGCCAGGGCGGAACTGCTGGTAGCCAAAGGTTTCATGCAAAACCTGTTTAGCCAGCGACTCCTGATTCAATACTTCCGCCTGCGCCACATTAACCCCATATGCCAGAAATGAAACAGGCGCTATTTTCAGCGCCTGAGAGAGAAACTTCAACGTTTAACGCAAAAACATTCGAGCAGTCTAGAAAATATCGTTCAGCATCACGCCCACACCCACGCGGGTCTGGTTGAAGTTATAGTCGATGAGCGACTCGCCGTAACCGCTGTAGACCTGGGTATAAATACGCACATGTTTGGTCATCGGGTAGCTTAAGCCCAGCTCTGCGCCGCCGTAGCCGGTATTCCAGTTGTACTGGCCTTTGGCGCTCAGCACCGCATCACCCAGTTGATAACCAATCTTGAGCTGATAGTAGCCCATATATTTGGTGATATCCGGGTTGTCATCGGTGCTCCCCACCACGTACCACGGCTTCACTTCCACCATCAAATTGCCATTCTGCGCCATCAGGCGTGTATAGGCACGGTTCCAGCTACGTGACGTTGGGTCAGAACGACCGTTTGAATCGTGGTTGAAACCTACCTCGACGTCACGCAACGTCCAGCCGGCGAACTCGTAATCCGTTGCAAAACCAAGGAACAGCTGCGGCTCATAGTTAGTTTCACGGAACGGCGATGACTCCCCGCTGTTAGATAACTGCCACCAGGATTTCTGCGTATAAGACGCGCCGAATACCGAGTTTGGCCCCAGAATGCCGCGCCAGAACGGGAATGCGAGGCTGAGCTGATACTTCACTTCATCTTTACGCGCATTATCAGCCCAGTTATAGGAGCTTATCGCCTCTTTATTGAGATCGCTGGTCTGAGTGTAAATCACGTAGTTGGTGTCATAAGGATAGAGCGTGAACGGATTGTCATGCTCCTGAAGCAGGTTCGCGATAATGCTGCCGTGAACGGCAGGTTGGTCATGCACCTCTTTTATCGTCGCTTCCTGCGCAATTGCTGTGAAGGGCAGCGCAACCGCGGCCAGTAACCAGGCCAGATACGTCCGCATCGGTGGTATTCTCCTGCAAAAAATTAAGATGACTTGAATAGTTATGTGGCGGACATTCTACAGACTTCTGCGACAACTGCTGCATCCTCGTTTCTGAAAGTGGAATTCCTTATTGCCACGGCATAAAATCAACATTTCGTTAACAATAAGGATGTGATGTCTCATGTCAGCCATGCTTACCGCCGAAGAAGTTTTAAAACTCGTGGGCGAGATTTTTGTCTACCATATGCCGTTTAACCGTGCGCTGGGGCTGGAGCTGGAGCGTTACGAGAAAGACTTTGCCCAGCTGAGCTTCAACAACCAGCCGATGATGGTGGGCAACTGGGCACAAAGTATTTTGCACGGCGGGGTGATTGCCTCCGCGCTCGACGTGGCGGCAGGCCTGGTCTGCGTGGGCAGTACGCTGACGCGTCATGACACCATCAATGAAGATGAACTGCGCCAGCGCCTGTCGCGCATGGGCACTATTGATTTACGTGTCGACTATCTTCGTCCTGGGCGCGGAAATCGTTTTACCTGCACCAGCAGCCTGCTGCGCGCGGGGAATAAAGTTGCCGTGGCGCGCGTTGAATTACACAACGAAGAACAGGTTTACATTGCCAGCGCAACCGCCACTTATATGGTGGGTTGAGACGATAAAATCGGGTAAAATTAATTCACTTTTTTGTAACGGATTTTCCCGATGGATGCTAAACAGACGCGGCAGGGCGTTTTACTCGCTCTTGCCGCTTATTTTATTTGGGGTATCGCCCCGGCGTATTTCAAGCTTATTGCCTACGTTCCGGCTGATGAGATCCTCACTCACCGCGTCATCTGGTCGTTCTTCTTTATGATCGCGCTGATGAGCCTCAGCCGTCAGTGGTCGGGTGTCAAAACGCTGCTGCAAACACCGAAGAAAATTTTCCTGCTGGCGCTCTCTGCGGTGCTGATTGGCGGTAACTGGCTGCTGTTTATCTGGGCCGTGAATAACCACCATATGCTTGAAGCGAGCCTCGGTTACTTTATTAACCCACTGGTGAACATTGTGCTGGGGATGATTTTCCTCGGTGAACGCTTCCGACGTATGCAGTGGCTGGCGGTGATCCTTGCATTCTGCGGTGTACTGGTGCAGCTATGGACCTTCGGTTCACTGCCGATCATCGCGCTGGGGCTGGCGTTCAGCTTTGCGTTCTACGGTCTGGTGCGTAAGAAAATCGCGGTGGAAGCACAAACCGGGATGCTGTTTGAAACCCTGTGGCTGCTGCCGGTCGCGGCAATTTACCTGTTTGGTATCGCTGACAGCGCCACCAGCCACATGGGCAGCAACCCATGGTCGCTGAACCTGATGCTGATGGCAGCAGGCGTGGTGACCACCATTCCATTGCTGTGCTTTACCGGAGCGGCAACGCGCCTGCGTCTCTCCACGCTGGGCTTCTTCCAGTATATTGGCCCGACGCTGATGTTCCTGCTGGCAGTGGTGTTTTACGGCGAAGTGCCGGGGGCGGATAAGATGGTGACGTTCGCCTTTATCTGGGTGGCGCTGGCGATTTTCGTTGCCGATGCCATTTATACCCAGCGCAGGACCCGCAGAGGAATGTAGGTGTTTTGTAGGGCGGGTAAGCGTAGCGCTACCCGCCAGATTTTTACAGCCAGTTACGACGCTTAAAGTACAGATACGGCGCCAGCCCGGCGAGGATCATAAAGATAATCGCGCCAGGGTAACCAAAACTCCACTTCAGCTCTGGCATAAACTCAAAGTTCATCCCGTAGCTCGACGCCACCAGCGTCGGTGGCAGGAACACCACGGAAACCACCGAGAAGATCTTGATAATGCGGTTCTGCTCGATGTTGATAAAGCCCATCGCTGCCTGCATCAGGAAGTTCACCTTCTGGAACAAGGATTCGTTGTGCGGCAGCAGGGATTCGATATCACGTAAAATCTCACGCGCCTGCTCCAGCTGACCACCCGGCAGACGCGCTTTACGCACCAGGAAGTTCAGCGCACGCTGGGTATCCATCAGACACAAACGCACCTTCCAGCCGATATCTTCCAGCTCCGCCAGCGTGGAGAGTGCTTCGTCGTACTCATCGCCCTGATGGCCCTCCATGATCACGCGGCTCAGCTTTTCCAGATCGCTGTAGATGTTTTCAATCTCATCCGCCAGCTGTTCAATTTTGGTTTCGAACAGGTCAAGCAGCAGCTCATAGGCATTGCCGTCCACCATCGCCTGGCTACGGGCGCGCATGCGATAGAGACGAAACGCAGGCAGTTCGCGTTCGCGCAGCGTAAACAAGCGACCATCGCGGATGGTAAATGCCACGGTGGAGTTGCCCGCGTGGTCTTCGGCGTCTTCAAAGAAGAAGAAGGAGTGGATGTGCAGACCGTCTTCATCTTCAAAAAAACGCGCAGATGCTTCGATATCTTCCAGTTCCGGGCGAGTCGCCAGGCTTTGTCCCAGCTCAGATTGTACGCGAAGGCGTTCATCGTCGTCCGGCTCGACCAGATCCACCCATACGGCATCAATGAGGGGCTGTGACTCTTCGGCTTCAAGCCGAGTCAGTCGGTTATTTTCGAGTTGAAATGCGCTCAACATGACCGGGACTCCCAATGCAAAAAATATCGGACAGTTCGGTGGGCACACAGAAACAAATTGGGTTTCAGACCATTAAACAGCCTGACTCAGCGCGACGGGAATAATGCAGGTCGCTGACAACCACTAAGGCCATCAGCAAGAGGAGATAGCCTTAGGAGTTGTTCCTGGATGACAGGGAATTGAGCCAGTATCTACTGGGTGTGTCCAAGGCGAATGTCCTCTTAGCGTAATCGTGCGCGCATGTTACGCCAGCAATAACTGTGGCGTCAACACGCAACGGGACGCTGAAGGGCATTAATTGACCTTCAATGTATAAGGCTAGCAGATTATTACAAAAAAATTATATTTTTCTGAATGTTAGACTGTTTCCAGCTTCGCATAGGCCGCCACCAGCCATTTGATCCCCTGCCCCTGGAACGCCACCTGCAGGCGGCTATGCTCGCCGCTGCCTTCCAGATTCACAATGGTGCCTTCGCCAAACTTCGAATGGCGTACGCGCTGGCCCAGCTTGTAACCGGTGTCGGTTTCCGCAATCGGCGAGCCCATACGCTGATGGCTGACCGGACGGCTGATGCTCGCACGCAGACGCACCTCTTCCACACACTCTTCCGGCAACTCGCCAATAAAGCGCGATGGACGATGATACACCTCTTTACCGTACAGACGTCGGGTTTCGGCGTAGGTCAGCGTCAGCTTTTGCATCGCACGGGTGACGCCCACATAGGCCAGACGACGCTCCTCTTCCAGACGGCCACCTTCATCCAGCGACATCTGGCTCGGGAACATCCCCTCTTCCATACCGACGATAAACACCTGCGGGAATTCCAGACCTTTGGCGGAGTGCAGGGTCATCAGTTGAACCGCATCCTGCCAGGTATCCGCCTGCCCTTCGCCCGCTTCCAGCGCGGCGTGAGAGAGAAACGCCTGCAGCGGCATCAGGTCTTCGTCTTCTTCGTTGTAGCTGAACTGGCGCGTTGCCGTGACCAGTTCCTCTAAGTTCTCAATACGGGTCTGGCCCTTCTCGCCCTTTTCCTGCTCGTACATGGTTCTCAGGCCGGAGTCTTTAATCACCCGGTCGGTCTGCACGTGCAGCGGCATGTCGGTGGTTTCCTGCGCCAGAGCATCAATCAGTTCGAGGAAACGCTGCAGCGCGCTGGCAGCACGTCCGGCGAGCGCTTTTTCCTGCAGCAGCTCGCGGCACGCCTGCCACAGCGTTAGCTGGCGGTCGCGCGATGCCTGACGTACGACGTCCAGCGTACGGTCACCGATACCACGGGTTGGTGTATTCACCACACGCTCAAAAGCCGCGTCGTCGTTACGGTTAGCGATCAGGCGCAGATACGAGAGCGCATCTTTGATTTCCTGGCGTTCGAAGAAACGCATACCGCCGTAAATACGGTACGGCATGCCCACCTGTAGCAGCGCCTCTTCCAGCACGCGTGACTGGGCGTTGCTGCGGTAGAGAATGGCGCACTGTTCCAGCGCGCCGCCGTTGTCCTGCCAGGTTTTGATGCGATTCACCACGAAGCGAGCTTCGTCGAGCTCGTTAAATGCGCAGTAAATTGAAATCGGTTCGCCGTCGACGCCATCGGTCCACAACTTTTTACCCAGACGCCCGTTGTTATTTTCAATCAGGGCGTTGGCCGCGCTCAGGATGTTGCTGGTTGAGCGGTAGTTCTGTTCCAGACGGATGGTCTGTGCACCGGGGAAATCGTTGAGGAAGCGCTGGATGTTCTCCACTTGCGCCCCACGCCAGCCATAGATGGACTGGTCGTCATCGCCCACGATCATCACCTTTCCGGTATCACCCGCAAGCAGACGGATCCACGCATACTGGATGTTGTTGGTATCCTGGAATTCGTCCACCAGGATATTGGTAAAGCGTTCGCGGTAGTGCTGCAGGATGTGCGGTTTGTTAAGCCATAGTTCGTGAGCGCGCAGCAGCAGCTCGGCGAAGTCCACCAGACCGGCGCGATCGCACGCTTCCTGATAAGCCTTGTAGACGTTCTGCCAGGTCTGCTCAACCGGGTTGCCAAAGCTCTGAATATGGTGCGGGCGCAGCCCCTCGTCTTTCTGACCGTTGATGTACCACATCGCCTGACGCGGCGGCCACTGCTTCTCGTCGAGGTTCATCGCCTTAATCAGGCGCTTCAGCAAGCGGAGCTGATCTTCGCTGTCGAGGATCTGGAAATCCTGCGGCAGGTTGGCATCCATATGGTGCGCGCGCAGCAGACGGTGCGCCAGGCCGTGGAAAGTCCCCACCCACATGCCGCCCTGGCTGGTGCCCATCAGCTGTGCGATACGGTGGCGCATCTCTGCCGCCGCCTTGTTGGTAAAGGTTACCGCCATGATGGAGTATGGCGAACAGTTCTCCACGCTCTGTAACCAGGCGATACGGTGAACCAGCACGCGCGTCTTACCACTGCCCGCCCCAGCCAGCACCAGCAGGTTAGTCCGCGAGGCCGCTACGGCTTCACGCTGTTTGTCATTAAGGCTGTCGAGCAGGTAAGAAACGTCCATTGGCACCGTCACGTCGTGTCGGGCAGGCGAATATTTCCACTCGCCAAAACCCTGTTAATTTATACAGAACAATTGATGATTATATCAGCGTCGTGAGGGATGCCAACCGCGAAATTTCCACGTGCGGCAGAAGACGGCTATCGGAGGCGATCATCAGATCAGCGTTTTCCGGCTTGATCCAGCAGGCCTGCATGCCGCAGCGGATTGCACCGGCCACGTCAGTGGTCAGGTCATCGCCTACGTGCAGAATTTCACCCAGCGACAGATTCAGTTTTTCTGCCGCCAGATGATACATATCGCTGAATGGTTTGGAGCGCCCATGCGGGCCGGCACGCAGCACAAATTTGAAGTAATCGCCAAGGCCAAACAGCTCCGGCTGGGCATTACCATTGGTGATCGCCACCAGCGGCCATTTTTCGGCCAGAGCAGCCAGCGTGTCGTGGGTTTCCTGTGGCACGTCGATACGGCTACGCCATTTGGCAAAGTTTTCCATCGACGCTTCAGCGCCAATCGCGGCATCACGCGCACTCATGCCGACGTTGAGCATGGCTTGCTCTACCGCACGGCGACGCCATTCGGTCACGTCGTGGTAAATGTCGGGTTCGGTCTCCCGCAGGGATTGACGCAGCTTCTGGAAATCCTTGTTCTGCATCGTCTTCAACGCCGGATGGTAGTTCTGCACAAACGCCAGTGACTCCTGCTCAGTACGCAGAATTACCTCGCGGTTGTCATAAAGGGTGTCATCAAGGTCAAAGGTCAGAGCTGAGATCTGCCCGAGAGGGCGGTAAAAACGCATTATTTCCCCCGTTTGGCGCGTGGATGCGCCGCGTCATACACCGAGGCAAGGTGTTGGAAGTCTAAGTGGGTATAGATCTGAGTGGTCGACAGATTCGCGTGGCCGAGCAATTCCTGCACGCCGCGCAGATCACCGCTCGACTCAAGCATGTGTGTCGCAAAGGAGTGACGCAGCTTGTGCGGGTGAACGTGGCTGTTCAACCCCTGCTTAATGCCCCACTCCGCAAAGCGCTTCTGCACGTTACGCGCTGAGATCCGCTTACCGAGTTTCGACAGAAACAGCGCATCTTCTTCCGCGCCAAACAGCCCGCGCAGATCCAGCCAGTGCTCAATCCAGGAGACCGCATTGCGGCCAATCGGCAGACGGCGCTCTTTGCTGCCCTTACCCATCACCCACACTTCGCCGGTGTCCAGGTCGAGATGTTTTAAATCAAGATTGACCAGCTCAGATAGACGCAGACCGGCGCCGTACATCACCTCCAGCATTGCGCGGTCACGCACGGCCAGCGGATCGTTAAGATCAATATCCAGCAGGCGATTCACATCGTCAACGTCGATATTTTTAGGTAAATGGCGCGGCGCTTTTGGTGTGGCAATTCCTTTTGCCGGGTTGGCTTTTAACCCACCCTGGCTGACCAGCCAGTCGAAGAAACTGCGTAATGCAGAGAGCCTGAGTGCCAGACTCGCCGGGCCGAGTCCCTTGCGTCGACTACGCACCACAAAGGCTCGCACGGTTGCAGCGTCACATTGTTGCCAGCTTTTCAGGCCGATCTCTTCGGCAATCTGCATGATGGCATCAAGCTGACGCTGATAGTTCAGTAGCGTAATCGGGCTAAGCTGACGCTCCACGCCCAGATAGCGCAGAAAGCGCGTGACGTCAGTGGTGAGTAGTCCGTCCGTCATACGCGCTCAATCCAGCGCTCCAGCAGCTCAGGCAGCATCAGAGCGATCTCCTGTAGCAGGTGCGTAGCTTGCCCCTGCTCATAATGATGCGCATCGCGGCTGGTAAATAACATCACGCCCAAATCGCCATCGCGCCCCATCAGCGACATCGCCACCGAGCCAATCGCTTTGGCTTCCGGTAATACCACCAGCAGCTCAGGTCCGTTTAGCGGCCCCAGGTAGTGATGTTCGTGGCCCAGACGCTGAATACGCAGCGGCTCGAACGCCTGACGGCTGAGAGCCAGATGGGTAAAACCGGACGGCGCGCCAATACGCCAGCGGTCAGGGAAAAGACGAATCGTTGCGCCCGCCAGCCCAAGCTCGCGCGCCCAGCGGTGGAAGCGACTCAGGAACTCTTCAAGGCTGTGCGCCGACGCCAGACGCGCCTGCAGATGCAGCAGACGATAGAACAGACTTTCGTTGGTGCTGGCCTGTTCCATCAGCAGCGTCATGTTCTCTTCGAGCTGATTGATGTGGTTGCGCGAGCGTGCCATGTGCCATTCGACCAACGACACGGTCTCACGAACCGGATGCGGCACGCGCATCTGTTCGACGACGCGTGCATTGCGAATAAAAAACTCAGGATTGCGCAGCAGATAATCAACAACAGCTCTGTCGTCCAGTTCCGTCGCTGTTTCCTGCAGTTCTTCCCCTGGTTGTTTCATAGATGGATAAACCCGTCATAGACATGTGCCGCCGGGCCAGTCATATACAGTGGATGACCCGGTCCTTTCCAGGCGATATCAAGCCGACCACCTGGTAACTCCACGCGAACTTCTTCTGCCAGTAACCCTTGCGAGATGCCAACGGCCACAGCAGCACAGGCACCGCTTCCGCAGGCCTGAGTTTCGCCCGCGCCGCGCTCGTAAACCCGCAGACGGATGTGCTCACGCTTCACCACCTGCATAAAACCGATGTTCGCGCGCTCCGGAAAACGCTCGTGGCTTTCCAGCACCGGGCCGAGCGTTTCGACGGCGGCGGTTTCCACATCATCAACCTGAATCACGCAGTGTGGGTTACCCATCGAGACGACGCCGCACAATACTGTCTGCTCGGCCGCACGCATAATATAGGTCTTTTCCGCTTTGTTTGCGCGGAACGGTACTGCCGAAGGCTCGAAGTTAGGTTCACCCATGTTAACGCGAACCAGCTCGTCATCAGTCACGCTGAGCACCATGCGACCATTGGCGGTGCTGACGCGGATATCACGTTTGTTGGTTAGCCCCTTCAGGCGAACAAAGCGAGCAAAACAGCGCGCGCCATTACCGCACTGGTTAACCTCACTGCCGTCCGCGTTAAAAATACGGTAGTGAAAATCGAGGTCGGGATCGTACGGCGGCTCAACAACCAGCAGCTGATCGAACCCCACGCCCAGATGCCGATCCGCCAGGCGACGGATCAGTTCCGGGGAGAAAAACACATTCTGCGTTACCGCGTCGACGACCATAAAATCGTTGCCAAGGCCATGCATTTTAGAGAACTGCATCATTTGCTCCATTGCGCGGGTACAGAACGTTGTCGTCAGAGATTAACCTGAGTCGGGCCACCGTTGTCGCCACGATCGTTAGTATCTGGCGTAGAAGACTCAATGCCGCTTTGCACAGGTTTCGTCGGCGGCGGTGCGGTTTTATCCGCTGGCGGGAAATACAGTGGTCCTTTCAGTCCACAGCCAGTCAGGCTAAACAGCGTGATGAGAACGGCAAGCGTTCGAAAAGCGTTTTTCATTATAAAATTGCCCGTAAGTTCAAATCTGGTTCTATCATCGCAGGAGAAGACACAAAAGCAAGAGTTTGCCGCTTTCCTGCAACGGGAATTATTTAGCGTTATACTGCCGCCATCACGAAAAACAGGAACAAAACTATGAACGACAGTGAATTCCATCGCCTTGCCGACAACCTGTGGATGACCATCGAAGAACGTCTTGACGACTGGGACGGCGACAGCGATATCGATTGTGAAATCAACGGCGGTATCCTGACCCTGAGCTTCGAAAACGGCAGCAAAATTATTATTAACCGTCAGGAGCCGCTTCACCAGGTATGGCTGGCAGCCAAACAGGGTGGCTACCATTTCGACCTGAAAGACGGTGAATGGGTTTGCGACCGTAGCGGCGTCACGTTCTGGGATCTGCTGGAGCAGGCGGCGACCGCGCAAGCGGGTGAGGTCGTGAGTTTCAGGTAGTTTTGTTGCCCGGTGGCGCTTACGCTTACCGGGCGAAAAGACTCAGGAGAAATACTGCTGCAACAGTGGCGTGGTGTCCTGATTTGCAGGCACCGCAGGCGTGACGGCCTGGGTCCGGAACGGGATCACCTGCACGCGGCCATCGACGTTCACAATCTGGTAGAACTGCGGCAGGTTGAAGTTGATAAAGCTTGAGCCGTAGGTGAAGCGGTCGTGTGAAGAGGAATAGAAGCGGCTGACGTCGCGCACCAGCTCCTCTTTACTGCCTTCACAGTGGTGATAGACCTCGGCGCGGTTGGTCTCATCCAGAATGTAGATGTTGAAACCGGCATCGTCGCCCGACTCTTCAAAGAAGAACTGAATAATCCCTTCGCTGGCAAAACCATCCACCACCTGCGGCAGTTTGACGTGGTTGGTTTCCACCTGCACGGACAGGCCATGCAGCTTGTTGTGCGAAATTGCGCCATAAAATTCGATGGCGTTTTCCAGTTTCTGTACCGACACGTTCAGACGTTCAAAGAACAAGCCCCAGGTCTGACCGGAGACGCGCAGCGCTTTAAAGCGCCCGGTTTCCTGGCGAGTACTGGAGAGACGCAGTTCAATACATTCAGAGACCAGTTGCTGCACACGAGTACGAATCAACCCGCGCAGATGCTGGCTGTAGCAGAACACTTCTACACTGTCCGGCGGCGCGGCATCCTGGTGCATCTTGCCGAGAATGGTTTTCAGCGCTTCGATCATCGCCTGCTCGCCGTTGAAATGCAGGGTACGCACTTCGTTCCACGAGTTGCGATAAAGCAGGTCAACGCTGCCCACCAGGCAGTTTTGCTGCTCGCCAAAGCTAAAGACGTCCAGCTTACGGAAATCAAAATGGACCACCTGATTGCGGAAAGCCGCCGTCGGGTCGTATTCCAGGTTGACGATAATCGCCAGATGGCGGATTTCACACGGGCTGTAGAGCGCTTTTGGCGTTGGCGCAGGCAGGCGCAGCGGGAAGTGATGGGACACATCCGCTACCATCTCCTGCAGTTTGGCTAAATCGACGACCTCGTTACCCTTGATGAACAAACGGGTACGTGAAGTCAGCAGGCCATTAAACCAGGCCCAGGCCACCAGCTTGTTCAGGTAGCGGTTATACTCCAGCGGCTGATGGCTGATGATCGAATCCATGCTTGGCGCACGGTTGTACAGATACCACCCGGTGCGGTTCGCGCGTCCCGGCGGCACATAGATAAACGTCAGATTCGGTTCAGACAGGTCAGGCGAAATCTGCGGGTTAACCAGCGTGACTTTACCTGGCAGCGCTTCAAACGCAGCGTACAGTTTACGGGTCAACACCCCGATATCCTGCGGGCTGGCGGAGACGCTGAGATTATTGCGGCGCGCAAAGCGGATCAGGTTACGGTAGCTTTGCATCATCGCATCAAGCAATTCGTTGTGCGCTTCACGCACCTGGTCGATTTTCCAGTTGGCGCGGTTGTCGAGCATGGACAGACGCTCTTCGTCCCATCCCCACTCTTTGACTAACTGACTAACTACTTCACGACGCCAGCCAACGCAGGCGCGTTCGCGGCTCAATTTTTCACAGACTTTGAGATAGAAACATCGACGCACCAGGTCAAGACGCGTGGTGTCTTCAATGGCATTCAGGTATTCGGTGACGCGTTCGAGCATCATGCAGTAGGCATCAAGCCCGAAGGAGACAATCTCGCCATCGTGCAGACGCTGTTTGATGTCTTTCGCCAGCAGGCGCGGCGTGGGGTATTCCCAGGAGTAGGCTTCGAGCAGCAGCGTTTTCAGCACCGCTTTATACGGGGAGTCAATGCTCTTATAGAGCTGCCAGAGGCTCGCGCCAAAGTACTCTTCGGCCGACAGGGAACTCAGGCCGCCCAGGTCCAGCCATTCGTTTGGCGTCAGCACGCCCTGCGCATACAGCGACATGACGTAATCGTCGTAATGCTCTTCTTCTTCGCACGGCACCATATTCCAAAGAATACGCTTACCGGCCAGACGAACGGCAGTACGGTAAAATTCATCCAGCAACAAAATGTGCTGGGTCGAGCCGCAGTCCTCACCACCCAGACTGCCGCTTTCGTTATGACGGAAACGGTTTTCATCAATCAGGAAGAAACTCACTTCCACGCCGAGCGACGCAGCCCAGCTCTCCAGCAGGCTGCATTTACGCTGCAGCAGCTGACGCTCTTCGTTATCGAGCCAGGACTGGTGGCAGACCCAGATGTCCAGGTCAGAAGAACAGCTTTGCCCTACCGATGAGGTACTTCCCATAGAGTAAACGCCGGTAATCGGCAGTTCACCTTTCGGGGACTCCTGCGGCGGCATGCCACGGTAGAGTTCAAGCTCATTCAGATAATGCTGTTGGGTTTCATCAGGCGTGAAAAGGCAAATGCCCTGGGGAACGTTACCATCGAGGTAACCCGGCATCAGCGGATGGTGATAGTGCAATAATGTCGGCAGCAGACTGTATACCTGCTGGAAAGCAGGGCCCATAGCAGCAAGCGCGCGATCCACACGCAGTTGATTTATGGCATCCAGTCTCTGTTTCAGAGTCTCAATATAGAGGTACAAGACGTATCGCCTGATGTTTCCGGGTGTCGCAAACTATTCAAAACACGAATAACAGCGGACCCGCAGTATTTCAAAAAGATAACCGTTACCCTTTTTCGCCCTTATCATTTTTGGTGGTACCGACGAAAAAATGGTCTAAAACGTGATCAATTTAACACCTTGCCGATTGACCGTAAAGAAAGATGCGCTACATACAAGTGTAGCACCGTTCTGTACGTGTAAATTCCTGAATACGGCTATGGCTGACGAATACGCCGCCTTGTCCCTCTCACTCTTCATCAACCGTAAAACTGCCATCCCAGAGTCAACAATGTTAGGATGGTTAGCGATTGATAATGACGGTAACAAGCATGTTAGACAATGTTTTGAGAATTGCCACACGCCAAAGCCCTCTTGCGCTCTGGCAGGCACATTATGTGAAGCAGCGCCTTGAAGCCTGCCACGGTGGATTGCGCGTCGAGCTAGTGCCGATGGTCACGCGTGGTGATGTGATCCTTGATACGCCGCTGGCGAAAGTGGGCGGCAAAGGCCTGTTTGTCAAAGAACTGGAACTGGCATTGCTTGAGAACCGCGCTGATATTGCCGTACATTCGATGAAAGACGTGCCCGTCGAGTTTCCGGAAGGGCTGGGTCTGGTGACAATCTGCGAGCGCGAAGACCCGCGTGACGCGTTTGTCTCTAACCACTATGACTCGCTTGATGCGCTGCCTGAGGGCTGTGTGGTTGGCACGTCCAGTTTACGCCGTCAGTGTCAGTTGGCAGAGCGTCGTCCGGACCTGATCATCCGCTCGCTGCGCGGTAACGTCGGCACGCGTCTGAGCAAGCTGGATAACGGCGATTACGATGCCATTATTCTTGCGGTGGCGGGTCTGAAGCGTCTGGGGCTGGAGTCGCGCATTCGTGTGGCGTTGCCACCGGAGCTGTCGCTGCCCGCCGTGGGTCAGGGTGCGGTCGGCATTGAGTGCCGTCTGGACGATGCGCGAACCCGCGCACTCCTTGCCCCACTGAACCATGACGAGACCGCTATTCGCGTAAAAGCCGAACGTGCGATGAATACCCGCCTCGAAGGAGGGTGCCAGGTGCCGATTGGCAGCTATGCTGAATTAATTAACGGTGAGCTGTGGTTGCGTGCACTGGTTGGCGCACCGGACGGTTCGCAGATGGTACGCGGTGAGCGTCGCGGCAAAGCACAGGATGCCGATCAGCTTGGCGTGTCGCTGGCAGAAGAGTTACTGGATAACGGCGCCCGCGAGATTCTGGCTGACGTTTATAATGGAGAACCCCCTGCATGAGTATTCTTGTCACCCGCCCTTCTCCCGCAGGAGAGCAATTAGTGAGCCGTCTGCGCGCACTGGGGCAGGTGGCCTGGAGTTTTCCGCTTATTGAATTCTCCCCGGGTCGGGAACTGTCTGTGCTCGCCGACCAGATGAATACCCTTCAGGAAGGCGATCTGCTGTTCGCGCTGTCGCAACATGCCGTGGAATATGCCCACGCACAGCTGCAACAGCAAGGTCTGACCTGGCCAACCGCCCCCCGCTATTTCGCGATTGGCCGCTCGACGGCGCTGGCTTTACATACCATCAGCGGTGCGAATGTGCGTTACCCGTTAGATCGGGAAATCAGCGAAGTCTTGCTACAATTACCTGAATTACAAACTATTGCCGGCAAGCGTGCGCTGATTTTACGCGGTAACGGCGGACGTGAACTGTTGGGTGAAACGCTGCTGGAGCGTGGAGCTGATATCACGTTCGTTGAGTGTTATCAGCGCTGTGCAAAACACTACGATGGCGCGGAAGAGGCGATGCGCTGGCACGCGCGAGGCATCAATACGCTGGTGGTGACCAGCGGTGAAATGTTACAACAGCTTTGGGCACTGATACCGCTTTGGTATCGCGAAAACTGGTTACTCCGCTGTCGACTTCTGGTCGTCAGTGAGCGTCTGGCGAACAAGGCCCGGGAACTGGGCTGGCAGGATATTCGGATCGCTGATAACGCCGACAACGATGCGCTGCTGCGCGCATTACAATAACTCTCAAATGGGAAGCCATAATGACGGAACACGATAAATCCTCCGCCGTGGTTGAAGAGACCAGGGAGACTGTGGACGCGACGCCACAGCCAGAGACGAAAGAGAACATCGCTGAGAAGAAAAACGGCAGCAACAAAAAAAGCCTCGCGCTGAGCGCGATTGCCATCGCTATTGCGCTGGCGGCCGGCGTTGGCCTGTACGGTTTGGTGAAACAACAGAGTGCTAACCAGACGGCCACCAGCGACGCACTGGTGAATCAGCTTACGGCTCTGCAAAAAGCGCAAGAGACACAGAAAACCGAACTGGAAGCGGTGATTAAACAGCAGGCAACCGCACTCGCCGAGGCGAACAGTAAACAAGAAGAGTTGACCAAACAGCTGGGCGACGTGCAGCAGAAAGTGGCGACGATCTCCGGCACCGATGCTAAAACCTGGCTGCTCTCCCAGGCTGACTTCCTGGTGAAGCTCGCCGGGCGTAAGCTCTGGAGCGATCAGGATGTCACCACTGCCGCCGCACTGCTGAAAAGCGCCGATGCGAGCCTGGCGGACATGAACGATCCAAGCCTCATCACCGCACGTCGCGCGATCACCGAAGACATCGCCAGCCTCTCCGCCGTCTCACAGGTGGATTACGATGGCATTATCCTCAAAGTGAACCAGCTTTCGAATCAGATTGATAACCTGCAGCTGGCAGATAACAACGACGACGACTCCCCGATGGATTCCGACGGCACCGAGCTTTCCAGCTCCCTGAGCGAATGGCGTGTGAACCTGCAAAAAAGCTGGCAGAACTTTATGGACAGCTTTATCACTATCCGCCGTCGCGACGAAACCGCCGTTCCGCTGTTAGCGCCGAATCAGGATATTTATCTGCGCGAAAACATTCGTTCCCGCCTGCTGGTTGCCGCCCAGGCCGTGCCGCGTCATCAGGAAGAGACCTACAAACAGGCGCTGGATAACGTCTCTACGTGGGTACGCGCTTACTACAATACCGATGATGCGACGACCACCGCCTTCCTCGAAGACATTGATAAACTGAGCCAACAGAACATCACCATGAACGTGCCAGATAAGCTGGAAAGCCAGCCGATTCTGGAGAAGCTGATGCAGACGCGAGTGCGTAATTTGCTGGCACAGCCAGGTGTTCCGGCTGAGCAAACTGGCGGAGCCGCCCCAGCTCCTGCACCCGCGCCTGAAAGCGCACCGCAAGGAGAGTAATGATGCTAAAAGTCCTCTTACTCTTCATCCTGCTGATCGCCGGGATCGTGTTGGGTCCGATGCTTGCCGGTCATCAGGGTTACGTCCTGATCCAGACCGATAACTACAACATCGAAACCAGCGTAACGGGTCTGGCGATCATTCTGATCCTCGGTGTGGTCGTGCTGTTTGCTGTCGAGTGGGTCCTGCGCCGTATTTTCCGCACCGGCGCGCATACGCGTGGCTGGTTCGTGGGTCGTAAGCGCCGCCGCGCCCGTAAGCAAACCGAACAGGCACTGCTGAAACTTGCGGAAGGTGACTATCAGCAGGTTGAAAAGCTGATGTCAAAAAACGCCGATCATGCCGAACAGCCAGTAGTGAACTATTTGCTGGCCGCGGAAGCCGCGCAACAGCGGGGTGACGAAGTCCGCGCTAATCAACACCTGGAACGTGCGTCTGAACTGGCGTCTAACGACCCGATTCCGGTGGAAATTACGCGTGTTCGTCTGCAACTGGCACGCAATGAAAATCACGCTGCACGCCACGGCATCGACCGCCTGCTGGAAATTGCGCCACGTCACCCGGAAGTTCTGCGTCTGGCTGAGCAGGCGTATATTCGGACCGGTGCATGGGGTTCACTGCTGGACATCATTCCATCAATGGCGAAGGCCGAAGTGGGTGATGATGAACATCGTGATGAGCTTCAGCGCCTGGCATGGATTGGCCTGATGGATCAGGCTCGCGCCGATTTGGGCAGCGACGGTCTGAAAACCTGGTGGAAGAATCAGAGCAGGAAAACGCGTCAGCAGATCCCACTGCAGGTGGCAATGGCAGAACATCTTATTGAATGTGACGATCATGACACCGCGCAGGAGATCCTTCTCGACGGTCTCAAACGCCAGTATGACGATCGGCTGGTGATGGTGATCCCACGCCTGAAAACCAACAATCCAGAACAAATTGAAAAAGTGCTGCGTCAGCAGATTAAAACCGTCGGTGACCGTCCGCTGCTGTGGAGCACGCTGGGTCAGTCGCTGATGAAGCATGGCGAATGGCAGGAAGCGAGCCTCGCCTTCCGCGCGGCACTGAAACAGCGTCCGGATGCGTTTGACTACGCATGGCTTGCCGATACGCTGGACAAACAGCATAAGCCCGAAGAGGCAGCCGCCATGCGACGTGATGGGTTGCTGTTGACGCTGCAAAACAACGGTACCCAGCAGTAAATAAACAGGAGGCCAAATGGCCTCCTTTTTTTATCGCCCATCTCCTGCTACATTCTTTGTACCCATATCTGCAAACGCACCCGCCAATGTAACGATGTCTTTTCATTAACCTTTTTCACACACGCGCACATTCTGCAGCGTGGACTAAATTGTTTTTGAAAGGAAATCTTCATGAACTCGCTTTTGTATGCGCTTATTGAAGCGCTGCGCGGCCACCGCTGGCTGCGCCTGCTTGCCTGTGCTTTTATCTTTACTTCGCTGGGAAATGGTTTAACCCAGGTTGTGGTCTTCGGTTTGCTGTTAGCGTGGTCAGCCTCGCCAGCACTGCTAACCCTCGCTTTTCTTTTCGCTACGGTACCAGGATTTGTCGGTAGCCTGATCGGTGAAAAGCTGTGCTCGAGCTATTCTCCAATATCTCTGCTGATACTGACCGAAGGACTGGGCCTGCTCGCCCTGCTCTTTCCCTTGTTTGGCGTGGGTTATCACAGCATTGCCGCTTTACTCGCCGTGCAATCCACCGAAGCGCTGCTCAGCGGGATGAGTTGGCCCGCGCTGACGTTGCTCTTTAAGCGCGGTCTCAGTGAAGCGGAGTTACCTGCGGCAACCTGTCTGGAAACTGTGATTTTTGCTTCTCAGGTGTTGTTAGGAACCGGACTGGGCGTAGTGCTGTTCCAGAGGACATCCGTGTTTACACTGCTGGCTATTGATGCCGCCAGCTTTCTCGGGTCACTGTTAATGCTATGGCTGGCTGAGCGCCAGTTTTCAGCACCATCACTCCCGTTCCCTGTTGAAGAGACAGCGCCTGCGGCGCTACGCTGGCGGACGTTGACCCGTCGGCAAAAACGCAGCCTGCTCATCCTCCCGGCGCTGGCAGCCGTCGGTTCACCGGCGATGGCACTCCTTCCGGCACTCGCGCAACAGATCCATCCTCAGAATGCGGCGGGTCTTGCTCTGCCTCTGCTTCTCGCGAGGAGTATGGGACAGCTTTGCGGCCCCATGCTGCTAAAAAGAGACAGCCTGGCGCACTTTGCTGCCCACACACCGCGAATCATCGTTTGTCTCGGTATCTTTCTGGCCGCTTATGGCATGCTTCCGTTTTTATCCGGATGGGTGGCCTGTGCGCTAGGGATGATCTTTATCGCACATCTGGCTTCGAATGTTCTCTTTGCGGCTGGCACGTTTGCTGTTCTTAGTAGCTTTGATGACACGCAAACCGCTTCAGCCAGCGGTAAAGCCTGGCGCTGGCAAACGCTCAGCGCCTCTCTTTTCACCGGCATCGCAGCGATGGTGGCAACCGGATTTGGCTCAGTACAGGCACTCTATACCGTCTCGTCAGTGGCTCTGCTGACCGTTGCTCTGAGCATGTGCTTTTATCGGGAGTAAGACATAAAAAAACGCCTGCTATAAAAGCAGGCGTTAAAACAGGTCTGTAAGACAACATATTTGGTGCTTCACTCAACGTTGTGTCCATGGTGTTTGATGAGGCCGAAGCGACATCTGTCAGTGGACGATAAGCACCGTAAATGGCTCTGCGTCATTCCTGAGTTTATGAGGCACTAAGGCGAACATAAGAGATGGAATGAGCATCTACACGCATATTATTGCACGTAACGTGCCAACATAACACTCCGAACTTTTACACCGCGCAACATTTTAAGATAAAAGGAAATTATGCTGTTAAGCACCCTCTGAGGCCCGACAATAATCCGGCAAACACAACAATATGTCTCCTGGAGGAGACAGTAAAATCAGCAAAGGATTTTTTTCTATTTTTTCAATGAATTGCATGTCGCTAAATCGCGACAATAAATGTAGGTGCTGTCGGGGGATTGCTACAGGGTGAAAAGGCGCAGAAAACAAAAAACCCCGCCGAAGCGGGGTTCAAAATTGGTCGGCGAGAGAGGATTCGAACCTCCGACCCACTGGTCCCAAACCAGTTGCGCTACCAAGCTGCGCTACTCGCCGATGTACTGCTTTTTGAATTTTTAGTTCAATTCATTTAAAAAGTCGTGGTGCGAGGGGGGGGACTCGAACCCCCACATCCTAAGGACACTAACACCTGAAGCTAGCGCGTCTACCAATTCCGCCACCTTCGCAATTCACAACTCTTTCAATAATGGGGTGGCTAATGGGATTCGAACCCACGACAACTGGAATCACAATCCAGGGCTCTACCAACTGAGCTATAGCCACCACTGTATTCTTAACTCACGCGGTACTGACTACTTCTCAGACCACCGCAGCTCCAGCACCGGGTAAATGGTGCGCCCGACAGGATTCGAACCTGAGACCTCTGCCTCCGGAGGGCAGCGCTCTATCCAGCTGAGCTACGGGCGCTTAGCGCCGTTGCGGGGCTGGATATTACGTACCTCCGTCCCCGCTGTCTAGTGCTTTTTTGAAAAAAATGCGCGTTTGGTTATGGTTTGCACATTTTGCCGCTTATTCCTCCACTTTCTGCGTGGTGGCACGGCTACCCAGGCCAAAAAGCTTATACGCAGCTGTCACTGCCGCCAGGAAGATCACCCCGACAAACAGCGACATGCGGGTATCTTCATTAAAGTACATTCCGATTAATACGCAAACCAGGAACGCCATCGTTAAATAGTTCGCATACGGGAACAGAATTGAGCGGAACGGATGGCTTTCAATCGCCTTTTTATGCGCATGGCGGAAACGCAGCTGGCTTATCAGGATAACAAACCACGGCACCATGCCTGGCAGCACGCTGGCGCTATAGACGTAAACAAATACGCGCTGCGGGTTAGGAATGATGTAATTCAGACAAGAGCCAACCAGCAGTATCGCAATGGAGACCGCCACGCCCGCAACCGGAACGCCAGCACGTGAGACTTTACTCATCGCCGCAGGCAGCTGGTTATTCTTCGAGAGTGCATAAAGCATACGACCACAGCTGTACATTCCACTGTTACAGCCTGACAATGCCGCCGTCAGTACCACAAAGTTGATGATACCTGCCGCCGCCGTGATGCCAATTTTCGCGAAGGTTAAAACAAACGGGCTACCGGTCGTGCCAATTTCGTTCCACGGGAAGATGGTCACGATGACGAAGATCGCGCCCACATAGAAAATCAGGATACGCCACAGCACCTTACCCACCGCACTACGCAGCGTGACTTGCGGGTTTTTCGCTTCACCGGCGGTAATGCCGATAAGCTCCACCCCCTGATACGAGGCCACAACGATACACAGCGCCGTCAGGAAGCCCTTCCAGCCGCCAGCGAAGAAGCCGCCGTTTTCAGTCAGGTTACCAAAGCCGATAGCGTGTCCGCCGTTGCCAAAGCCGAAGAAAATCACGCCCAGGCCAACGACAATCATCACGATAATCGTGGTGACTTTAATCATTGCGAACCAGAACTCAATTTCACCGTAAAGGCGCACGGCGGCCAGATTTGCCAGCGCCACCAACCCTACGGCAATGAGCGCGGGTATCCACTGAACCATGTCCGGGAACCAGAACTGGACGTAGACCCCTATCGCGGTGATCTCTGAGATGCCTACCGCCATCCACATAAACCAGTATGACCAGGCCGTCAGGTAGCCGAAGAACGGGCTCATATAGCGATGCGCGTAAACGGCGAAAGAACCGGTCACTGGCTCCAGGAAGAGCATTTCGCCCATCGAACGCATAATGAAGAAAACAAACAGCCCGGCGATAATATACGCCAGTAATACGGAAGGGCCTGCCCATTTGAGCGTACTTGCGGAGCCCATAAACAGGCCGACGCCGATAGTGCCGCCCAGCGCTATCAGTTCAATATGACGAGCTTCCAGCCCACGCTGTAGCTCCGGTTTTTTCTCTGCCATAGATCCTCGATTGTGTTTGCTGTTTCCCGACTTAAGACCGGGTATTGTTTTTTAGGGGTACTAAAATACGGAGCGAATGGTTTCTTAAAATCTGCCAAATGGCAAACGATGCATTAAAAAAATGAATGCATTGCACAGATTATCAGCAGTTTTGCAGGGGAGTTGCAGCGCGAATAGCATATCGCGCTACATTTTGATTACATTTTCCCGGTGTAATGCCAGGCGAGGTAGCGAAGCAGGCGAATCTGTCGTTTAATGCGCGTCGGTTGCGATAGCAGGCGGTACAGCCACTCAAGGCCCAGATTTTGCCAGACCTTGGGCGCACGCTTAACGTGGCCAGTAAAGACGTCGTACGTGCCGCCGACGCCCATGTACAGGGCATCTGGGCAGACCGGACGGCAGTCACGCATCAGGATCTCCTGGCGCGGGGAACCCATCGCCACGGTGACAATTTTCGCCCCGCTGTCGCGAACGCGCGCAAACAGCGCCTGCCGATCTTCCGGTTTGAAGTACCCATCCTGGCTGCCAACAATATTAACATTCCATTGACGACGCAGTTTCTCCTCCGTCTGGGCCAGTATCTCCGGCTTCCCGCCAATCAGGAACACGGGCGTGCCCTGCGCACCTGCGCGGGCCATAAGCTGCTCCCAGAGATCGGCACCCGCCACGCGGGAAACATTAGCGTCAGGATACTTTTTACGGATTGAGCGAACCACGCTGATACCGTCCGCGTATTTAAACTCAGCGGCTTCAATCAGACTTTTGACTTCCGCATTATCCTCAACTGCCAGCATTTTTTCCGCATTGATGGCCACCAGCGTCCCGGATTTCATTTGGCCGTCGGCAAAAAGAAAATCCAGTGCGTGCTGCATGTCGCGCCAGCCAATAAGCTGCAAACCACGTAGCGCATAGCGCGGTGCAGACGTTTTATCAGTCATTACTATCCTTACTCAGACTTGCGACAGCGTTGTGCTGCCCTGCGGCTCGCGCTTGTGCACAAGCCCGGCACTGTCAAACAGCCAGTACAACAATTTGGCCAGTAACAGGCAGACGCCGAAAATGACCATGAAGAACACCACGCGCGAAACGAATGAGTCCAGCCCTTCGCGCGCCAGAACGATCATATTGAAAATGGCACCAAAGCAGAAACTGTGCAAAATGGCCGCTTTATAGCGGTTGGTCTCTTCGTTACCACGCACGTAAAGCCAGTCAAACCACTTAATAATCAACCCTACGGCAACGGCCCCGGGCAGAATGAACCACGCCCCACCCATCACTACCAGAGAGCCAATCAGCGTTGGCGAGATGGCCAGTCCGGAATGGTTGTTCAGTACCTCCCAGGTAAAATAGTTCGCGGTATTGAGCACCACGCCAGGACGGTCCGGCCATAGCCAGGAAGGGATAAAGACGTAGAAGTCGCGAACGATTGGCGCCAGGCCCTGGAAATCAATCTTGTCGTAGTTTTGCAGAAGTAATGCCAGGTTTTCCCACGGCGAGAAGGTATCACGCGTCAGATAGAGGAACGTGTAAAACGCTTCATCACCCGCCACATTCATTCCGTAGCGCTTCAGTGCCAGCCAGAACATCCCCACAATGCCAAACACCCCAGCCGCCACCAGCATCCACAGCGAGATCCAGCCGCGAATAATGCCGATAAACAGGAAGATCGCGAAGGCGATAATGATGTTCGCGCGCGTCCCCCCCACAATCATGTAGGTCAGAATGCCGAACGCGACGGTACTGACCAGGAAGAACAGCCACGCTTTGCTGTCCTGGCGCAGGAAGAAGATCACCAGCATTGCCGGGATGAAGAAGTAGAAGAAACGCTTAAGCGCCACGCCTGAGACTTCGGCCGAAAAAATCTGGCTGTAGGAGTGCAGCTTAAACAGCAGGAAGCCGTTATGCATGAAGAAAATGCCGACACTGACCAGGGCGATGGTCATTAGCATCACCCATGTCAGGTGGGTCTCCACCCTGTTCATGGTAAAAAGCGCCCGGCGTGGTGCGGTTGCCTGCGTTGAACGCAGCCGCGTTTTATAGGTGACGTAGTAAACTGCATAGAAACAGGTTGCAGCCAGAAGTGCCTGGAGCAAAATTTCTGGTGGCGCGACGCTCACGTCGAAGCGGAAGACCAGAATGCTGGTCAGTGGGAAGCCAAAAAAGAACGTCAGCAAAAACAGTAACGAGAAGAACACGTTAAAGTTGAAACGCACGCGGCGGAATTCGAACCAGGTGAGCGTAGCGATAAACAGCGTGCTCAGAAGCCAAACGACCAGCAAACCGCTGAATTGCAACTGGCTCATGCTTTGCCTCCTGCAGCGATACGCAGCGCACGGTGCCACGGCGAGAGGTAATTCGGGCTAAAGAAGTCGATGGAATTTTTGTCCACCAGCGCCAGTTGTCGCTGTGCTTCCCGAACAACTTCTTCATTAAGCACATCGGTGGTAAACAGCACCGGCAGATTCTGCTCGACCATATCTTGCCAGAACGGATTATCGCGATTAAGTACACAGGGGATCCCGGCCTGAATCAGCAGACACAGTGTGCCAATCCCCTGCTGGCGGGCAAAGATAAAATACCCGAGATCGCATTTCCTCAGCAGCGCAAGGTACTCATCAAATTCCAGCTTATTATCCAGAATTTGCAAATTCCCGGCGCTGAATAACGCCAGCCCCTGCTGGCGAACCTCGTCGATATAGGCGTCGTTGTTGAGGGGGTAACCCATCGGGACAACCACATTGACGGTATCGCCAAATTGCTGATGAACAGCCCTGAGCGCGGCAGCATGTTCGTTGCTGCGATCGCCAGAGTTACCGACCAGAATCGTCAGTTTCCCCTCCCGTGGCGTGCCGGTCCCCATGGTGTTAAGCGCCGGGTTCATTCGGGTCGGGAAATAGAGCAATTCGCCGCGCACATCAGGATGCTGTTTCGCAAAATAATTCAGATCGCCACGGGTGGCAAAAACACAGCCCACGCGTCCCTGCGCCATGCGACGCAGCGGGTAGAAAAGCCGGAATTTCCAGCCGCGGGAAACCTCGTAAAGATCGGCCCCCCAGATATGCCAGCTGCACTGGGAGGGTTTAATTCCGCCGCTTAACAATGCCAGCCACAGACCGGTATTAAACTGCCCGTGGAAGAAGAAGAGTTGCTCACGATCCGCTTTGGCTTTGGCAACGACCGCCTTCGCCAGCGTAGCCTTATCCGGCCAGAATGCGATCCTCAGCGCCGGAAACGCCTCGCTCAGGCCCTTATCCTGACCTGCAACCATAAATTCACGCGCATCAGGATCGTCCGATGCCAGCTCATCGTTAAAGAACCGCAATACGGTCTGGTTATGGTGTGGGATATCCGATCCCAGGATGTGAATCAGTGCAGTCATGCGCGTTTACGCCAAAGTAAAAATACGCCGCAACAGGCAGCAAAATAAACGATATAGGTTGCCATGTAGGCCTGAGCCGCTCCCAGTGCTCCGTGCGCGGGGATCAGCCAGTGCGAGAACACCGTCAGGAGCGTAAACTGGCTAATCTCAGCCAGGATATACAAACGCAGCGAGGCTTTCGCAATCACCAGATAGCCAAAAACGTAAGCCCCCACTTTCAGTACATCCCCCACCAGCTGCCAGGCAAAGAGATCGCGCATGGCGGTAAACTTCGCCGAGAAAAGCAGCCAGATGGCAACATCGCGCAATAACCAGACGGTAAAACTCGCAGCCGCAACAGCCGGCAACACAAAGCGCAGAGATCGAAAAATCTCACGGGTAATATCCTGTCTGGACGTCAGGCGCGATAAGGTTGGCAGTAAATAAACGCTAAAGGAAGCCGTTATAAACTGTAGGTAGGCGTCGGAAATGCTACTTACGCCCTGCCAGATACCGACCTCATCCCAGCTATAATGCGCCGCCAGCAGGTTTCGCATCATCACGTAGGCCACGGGTAGCGTGACGGAGGTGATGAGCGCCATCAGGGTAAATTTACCCAGCTGGCTGGCAAGAATCTTATCCCATTGAGGTTTCAGGTAGCTCAGAGGGATGACGCCACGACGCATCAGCATAAAGGCGGCAGGAACAACAACCAGCGCCGGGACGAGCGCCAGCCCCAGCAGTGCGCCTTCATACCCTCCAAGGCGATAGCAGAAGTAATAGGCAATAACGCCGATGACGCTCCCGAGAATTAACGCAAGGGCATTCCCGGCAGCATCACGAAAGCCTTTCATCAGCGCCAGCAGCAGGTTAGCCCAGGCAATCCCCATCTGAACCAGCGCAACCAGACGCACCAGCCCCTGGTAATGAGTGTGCCCGAACAACCCCTGGCTGATGGGTGCCGCCGCCAGCAGAAAGATAATCGCCATCAGGGTTGAAAACCCCGTGACCATCGCCGAGGAGGTGCCCACCACCCTGCGAAGCTGAGCCGCATCATCGTGATACTGCGCAACATATTTGGTCACGCCGTTAAAGATGCCGGCACCGGCCAGTACCCCAAGAACGGTAACAAGCTGACGGAAATTACCCGCCAGCCCCACACCCGAGGGGCCAAATGAGACGGCCAACAGCTTGACGACCAGCAGCCCGGCGCCAATTTTTACAAGCGTGGACGCGGCGGTCCACACCGATGCTTTTGCCAGAGACATATCAGCCGAAATAACTCAGAAGGGTATTAATCACCGTACGCTGGTTAACCGGCGCGAGGTTGTAGAACAGTGGCAGGCGAAGCAGACGCTCACTTTCTTTGGTAGTGTAACGGTCTTCACCTGAGAATACCCCAAACTCCTCGCCCGCCGGGCTGGAGTGCAGCGGAATGTAGTGGAACACCGCCATAATTTCGGCTTCTTTCAGCCAGGCAATAAGCTGGCTGCGATCGTCGTTATCGCGTAGCTTGATGTAGAACATATGCGCGTTGTGGACGCAATCTGCCGGAATGGTCGGTAGCTCAATACGCCCGGCTTTTGCCAGAGGTTCAAGCGCATCGTAATAGGTTTGCCACAGGGAGAGACGCTGAAGGTTGATGCGTTCCGCCGCTTCAAGCTGCGCCCACAGATAGGCCGCCTGTAGATCCGCCATCAGATAGCTTGAGCCAATATCACGCCAGGTATATTTGTCGACCTGGCCACGGAAGAACTGGCTACGGTTGGTGCCTTTTTCGCGGATCACTTCCGCACGCTCCACCAGCGCCCGGTCGTTAATCAGCGTCGCACCACCTTCTCCACCCGCCGTGTAGTTTTTAGTTTCGTGGAAGCTAAAGCAGCCGATATGGCCGATCGTGCCCAGCGCGCGTCCCTTGTAGGTCGACATCACGCCCTGGGCGGCATCTTCCACCACGAACAGATTATGTTTTTTGGCGAGCGCCATGATGGTGTCCATTTCACAGGCCACACCCGCGTAGTGAACCGGCACGATCGCGCGCGTTTTGTCGGTGATAGCCGCTTCAATCAGCGTCTCGTCAATGTTCATGGTATCCGGGCGGATATCCACAAAGACGATTTTCGCCCCGCGCAGGACAAACGCGTTCGCTGTGGAAACGAAGGTATAGCTCGGCATGATCACTTCATCGCCGGGCTGGATATCCAACAGCAGCGCCGCCATTTCCAGCGATGCCGTACAGGACGGGGTCAGCAGCACTTTGGCACTGCGAAAACGCTGTTCCATCCACTGCTGACAGCGGCGGGTAAAACCGCCGTCACCGCAGAGTTTGCCGCTGCCCATGGCAGACTGCATATAGTCGAGTTCCGTTCCGACGACGGGTGGTGCGTTAAATGGAATCATCTTGTCACCTGTATAACCAGTAGGCGGTGGCGTCGATGTTGGCACCACTCGCAATATAACGTTTAAGCGCAGCGGTGTTGCCCACCTGGGTCGCCACCCGCAGCGTCGAAACCTGCTGCTGTTGCGCCCAGTGCATCGCCGCCTGCATGAGTTTTTCACCCATGCCACGCCCGGCTAATAAGCCAATACGCGCCTCACGCTCGTTGAGCTTGCGCAGCGAGACGAACCCCTGGATTTGACCGTCTCCAGCACGAAAAACCAGGCAGACGTGGTCAAAGGTGCCTTTGACCGCATTCTCCACCCACTGCGCGTAGAAACGACCGCTGTCGTCAGGCGCGTACCAGGGCGTGCGAAAACGGCTCTGAGCAAACGCCCGAACCGCCATCTGACGCAGCACGGGAATATCCTGTTCGGTTGCAAATTCCGCGCCTGACGCATCATGCCGGGTGAGCGTTATAGAAAGATCGACCTCACCTTCAACCAGCTTAAAGCCGTGTTGCTGGAGCGCATCAAGAAGGTCAGCACGGTCCGCAGGGATCTTCGCCTGAACCCTCTGCCAGGCCGTAAAGTCAGATTCCATCAGTGCCGGCGCATTATCGCGCAGACGCACAATAGCCGAAGGTAGACCGAAAAAGGTACTCTCCCAGTTCAGGGGTTCAAGCACCCCATTCAGGCTACTCAACGCCAGACACCTTTGGTATCAACAATATACTGCTGACGAACAGCTGCGCCGGACGTCGCTTTAAATTCTTTATGATCCACCAGCAGCACCAGCACATCCGCCGTCGCCAGCGCATCCTCCAGCGCGGTCAGCGTACAGTGCCCCGCCAGTTTTGCCGGAAGCTCATGAATATTCGGTTCGACCACCAGCGTTTCGCCCTTGTGCCATCCGGCAATCATCTCAGCAATTTCCATTGCCGGGCTTTCACGCAAATCATCAATGTTCGGTTTAAATGCCAGACCAAAGCAGGCAATTTTCAGTTCACTGGCGCGCTTGCCGCTCTCTGCCAGACAATCCGCAACCGTGGTTTTAACCTGATTGAGTACCCAGTGAGGTTTGCTGTCGTTCACTTCACGCGCGGTGCGAATCAGACGTGCCTGCGCCGGGTTTTGCGCCACGATAAACCACGGATCGACGGCGATACAGTGACCGCCCACGCCAGGGCCTGGCTGCAGAATGTTGACGCGCGGATGGCGATTCGCCAGGCTGATTAACTCCCAGACGTTAATCCCCTGATCGGCGCAGATCAGCGACAACTCATTCGCAAACGCGATATTGACGTCACGGAAGCTGTTTTCCGTCAGCTTGCACATCTCGGCGGTGCGGGAGTTAGTCACCACACACTCACCTTCCAGGAAAATCTTGTACAGCGCGCTGGCACGTTCGGAACAGACTGGCGTCATACCGCCAATCACGCGGTCGTTTTTAATCAGTTCGACCATGACCTGCCCCGGCAGCACGCGCTCCGGACAGTAGGCAATATTGACATCGGCCTGCTCACCCGCCTGCTGCGGGAAGCTGAGATCGGGACGCGCTTCAGCCAGCCACTGCGCCATCTGCTCGGTTGCCCCAACCGGAGAAGTTGATTCCAGGATCACCAGCGCCCCTTTCTTCAGCACAGGCGCAATGGATTTCACCGCCGACTCGACGAAGGCCATGTCGGGCTCGTGGTCGCCTTTAAATGGCGTTGGAACAGCAATCAGGTACGCATCAGCTTCAACAGGCGTCGTGCTGGCTCGCAGGAAGCCCCCCTCAACCGCCTCTTTCACCACGCGATCAAGATCGGGCTCCACAATATGAATTTCGCCACGGTTAATGGTTTCTACCGCACGCGCGTTGATATCCACCCCGACAACCTGCTTTTGACGGGAGGCAAACGCTGCCGCAGTAGGCAAGCCAATATAGCCAAGACCAATGACAGAGATGGTAGTAAAACTCATAGCGATATCCGATTGTGTTTAAGTGCATGCAAAATACGACCACAAGCCTGCCCGTCTCCGTACGGATTATGGGCCCGGCTCATCGCCTGATACTCTTCATCGTCGTGCAGCAGGCGCGTGACCTCTTCGACGATCAACTGTGTGTCGGTGCCGACCAGGCGTACCGTTCCCGCTTTGACGGCTTCCGGACGCTCGGTCGTTTCACGCATCACCAGAACGGGCTTGCCAAGGGACGGTGCTTCTTCCTGAATGCCACCAGAATCGGTGAGGATCAGCCAGGCATGATTCATCAACCAGACAAACGGCATGTAATCCTGAGGTTCAATGAGAAGGACATTTTCGACATGACCCAGGATGCGGTTGACGGGCTCGCTAACATTTGGGTTGAGATGCACCGGATAAACTATCTGTACATCGTCGTTCTGCGCGGCAATTTCAGCCAGTGCATGACAGATTTGCTCAAAGCCCCGACCAAAGCTTTCACGACGGTGACCAGTGACCAGAATGGTTTTTTTGCCATTGTGCAGGAAGGGGTAACGGGCAGCGAGGTCCTTCTGCAGATCGTTGTTTGCCAGTACACGGTCGCGTACCCAGATCAACGCATCAATGACCGTATTGCCGGTTACAAAGATTTTGTTATCAGCGATATTTTCACGCAGCAAGTTCTGACGCGAGTTTTCGGTTGGCGCAAAGTGGTACATGGCCAGATGACCGGTGAGCGTGCGGTTGGCCTCTTCCGGCCATGGGGAATATAGGTTTCCGGTACGCAGACCCGCCTCAACATGACCGACGGGAATACGCTGGTAAAACGCAGCCAGACTTGTCGCCACGGTGGTGGTGGTGTCACCGTGAACCAGTACAACGTCAGGTTTGAATGACTCCAGAATCGGCTTGAGCTCTTGCAGAATCCGGCAGGTTATCTCGGTCAACCCTTGCCCCGGCTTCATAATATTGAGGTCATAATCCGGGACGATGGAAAAGAGCGTTAAGACCTGATCGAGCATCTCACGGTGTTGGGCTGTGACGCACACTTTCGCTTCAATATCAGGATCATTGGCCAGCGCGTGAACCAGAGGTGCCATCTTAATGGCCTCCGGCCTGGTGCCAAATACGGTAAGTACTTTCACATCGATTCTCTTCGATTAGACGATGAAGGCCTTAGCCTTCATCGTAGACGGCGTTCTTAGTTTGTGCGACGACGCGTTAACGCCACGCCAGCGCCCGTCAGTGCGCCTACAATCCCCCACATGATCATCAGGAATGCACGACGCGGACTATCGCGTTTTACAGGTTCTTCAGGCGTTCGCAAATAACGATAGGTCTGAAAACGCGGGTCCAGCGTTGGACCAACATTCAGGGTAGTGAGCATCGCGCGGTTTTGATCGTAGTCGAGGTCAAAATCAGGGCCAACGGCCTGGAGGTTTTCCAGACGGGCCTGCAGCATTGGGCGACCAAGCAGGAACATCTCAGAATCAGGCAATTCATCAGCCGGGACATCTGTCTCAGTGCGGGAAATATTGCGCTGCTCCGCAATTTTCAGCGCCTGTTCAATATTGTGTACACGGCGAGAGAAAATGGCTTTTGCCACCTCTTCCTGACGTTTTACCTGGGCTTTCATCTGGATGGTACGAGCCGCCCAGGCACCTTTAAGCTCTTCATTCAGATGGCTTGCGGCACGCTGGCTGGCAAACGCGACATACTGGCGCAACAGGTTGTTGGCATCCGGCGCAGTTTCTGCAATCAGCTTAACGCTGTCGTTAACGTTACGCAGCGCATCACCCGGCGTAAACTGGATGTTGTTTATCAGGTCATCCAAAAACGCGGCATCCGCTTTGCTGTTGCCCACCATACGCTGCTTGTAATAATCCGTCTGACTCCAGAAATCGCGGCGTGTATCCCACGAGGCCAGTTGCATCACAAACTCTTTGTATGCCTCATCCATGACGGAAGCCTGATCGGGTGTCGCCAGATTCGCCTTGATATCCAGATTACGCAGGAACTGCTGCTGGGAATAAAACCCGCCGAGCATGTTAACCGTTGGTCTGTCTGTAATTGCTGTGGCGCTCCACTCTTGTTTTGCAAAGAAGGTGTAGGCCAGCGCTAACAGTGCGAACCCCAGCGCGATCCCAGCAATCCAGAGTTTGCCTGCCCATAACACGCGAAACAAACCCCGAATATCCAGTTCATTCTCAGTTACCACTGATTTCGCTCCCGCCAACGGTTGAGTCATCATAGTCCCGGTTTTACTTAGTTAATGTTGTGTTTTTGTCATTGTTACGACGCATCCTGCGTTTCTGACGTTTAATGAATCGCGCCACTTTCCATGCGCGCTTAATACAGTAGCCATACAGGAAGAATGCCAGCAAAAATAATGCCAACATAACCCACTCAGGAATAATATGAGAATATTCCGCAGCTACGCCAATTGCTGCCAGAATAGCGGCGGCCAGGGTGATCAGAACAAACGCCTGACGTGAAGTAAAACCCGCGCGCATGATGAGATGATGAATATGCTGACGATCAGGAGAGAAAGGACTCATCCCTTTACGCAGACGACGATACATAATCGCCACCATATCCATTAATGGAATGGCAATAATCCACAGTGCTGTTACCGGGCTAATTGGGTGGGTTTCACCCTGTGTGGTTTCCAGCAAAATCCAGATAACGGTAAAACCGATCAACGTACTGCCTGCATCGCCCATAAAGACTTTATAGCGGCGGCCAAGCGCACCAAGGTTTAAAAGGATATAAGGGAGGATGGCGGCAATCATGGCAAAACACCACATTGCCAGACTGTACTGGCCATCAAACCACAAAATAATGCCGATAGCGGCGAACGAGACGGAAGACAATCCACCGAGCAGGCCGTCAATCCCATCTACCATGTTGAAAGCATTGATCGCCGCCCAGACGGCAAAGAGTGTCAGGAAGAAGCCAAATGGACCCAGGACTAACTCCCAGGGACCAAACACATAGCCGAGACTCCGGAGATACAGCCCACCGACAACCATCATAATTACGCCAATCCCCGCCTGAACGGTGGCGCGTATTTTTACCGCGATATCAAATCGATCATCTAGGGCCCCGATCAGCACCAGAACACCGGCACAGGCGATGTAGAGAGCGGCATGCGGGATATAATAATCGGCAATGCCAAACGTGAAGCAAATCCCTGCATAAACAGAAATCCCGCCGACCAAAGGAATAAGTCCCTGATGACGTTTACGAAAATTAGGTTTATCCACCAACCCTATTCGCTTTGCCACCTTACGGGCGATGAACAAAAAACAGGTTGTGAATAAAAAAATACTGATCAGTTCAGTAACGGCGGTGAATAGATTCACAATGGATTGCTCTCAACAAATGTTAGTCCCGGAAGTATAACCATGAAGCCACTGACTCAGAAGTAATAAAGATGGCCTCTTACAACTCCCTTTGTATATTTTTCAATCAATTATTTATTTGACTGCACAAACGGTTCTATTGTCGCACCGACCGGTCAAAATTGGGAGTAGGTGATACTAGCGTATAGTCCATAAAAGAAAAACGCCACGTAAAAACGTGGCGTTCACTGGCTTTATTTGCGTTACGAGCGTTTCATCATGTCGAAGAAATCGTCGTTGGTTTTGGTCATTGCCAGTTTATTAATGAGGAACTCCATTGCATCGATTTCACCCATTGGATGGATGATTTTGCGCAGGATCCACATTTTCTGCAGCTCTTCCTGTGTGGTGAGCAGTTCTTCTTTACGGGTACCGGAACGGTTGTAATCGATAGCCGGGAAGACGCGTTTTTCTGCAATCTTACGAGAGAGGTGCAGTTCCATGTTGCCTGTACCTTTAAACTCTTCGTAGATAACTTCGTCCATTTTGGAGCCGGTATCGATCAGCGCCGTCGCGATGATGGTCAGGCTGCCGCCCTCTTCCACGTTACGTGCAGCACCGAAGAAACGCTTCGGACGATGCAGGGCGTTGGCATCCACACCACCGGTCAATACTTTACCGGAAGCCGGAACCACAGTGTTGTACGCACGGGCCAGACGCGTAATGGAGTCGAGCAGGATGATCACGTCTTTCTTGTGCTCAACCAGGCGTTTCGCCTTCTCGATAACCATTTCCGCAACCTGAACGTGACGAGATGCAGGTTCGTCAAAGGTAGAAGCCACAACTTCACCTTTAACCAGACGCTGCATCTCCGTTACTTCTTCCGGACGTTCGTCAATCAGCAGCACCATCAGCACACAGTCTGGGTGGTTATAGGCAATGCTCTGCGCGATGTTCTGCAGCAGCATGGTTTTACCCGCTTTTGGCGGTGCCACAATCAGACCACGCTGACCACGACCAATTGGTGATGCCAGGTCCAGAACACGCGCAGTTAAGTCTTCGGTAGAACCGTTACCACGCTCCATGCGCAGGCGAGAGTTCGCGTGCAGCGGCGTTAAGTTCTCAAAAAGGATCTTGTTACGTGAGTTTTCTGGTTTGTCGTAGTTAACTTCATTAACTTTCAACAGCGCAAAGTAGCGTTCACCCTCTTTAGGAGGACGAATCTTACCTGAAATGGTGTCACCAGTGCGGAGGTTGAAACGGCGGATTTGGCTAGGGGATACGTAGATGTCGTCAGGGCCGGCGAGGTAGGAGCTGTCTGCAGAGCGGAGGAAACCAAATCCGTCTTGCAATATCTCCAGCACACCGTCGCCAAAGATATCTTCGCCACTCTTCGCGTGCTGCTTCAGGATGGCGAAAATGATGTCCTGCTTGCGCATACGAGCCTGGTTTTCCAGCCCCATATTTTCGCCGAGAGTGATCAGCTCAGAAACCGGCGTATTCTTTAATTCGGTAAGATTCATAATGGTGTGGGTTCTTAAACTCGGGGTGATTCTCGAACTTAATGTTGTGAATGGTATGGCAGGGTCATCCATGCCTGTTTAGCGGCCATCAACTCATGTCTGTTCGCTGTCTGGTCACAGGGAAAGAACGCAGAACTGAAACGACAAGACGGATTGAGTGACAAGCCCGGAATTTAGCCACTTCACGCACTGTATAAGTCAACAACGGGAAGTATCGGGTAAAACAAGATTCAAACAACAAGATATGTTTAAAACGAAGTCATAGCTAACTTAGCACGACTTCAGCCGGGCGTCCAGAGTTCCTCATCATTTAGCCGGGAGCTCTGAACGCACAGCGGAGAAACCTTACGCCAGGTTAGCGTCGAGGAACTCTTTCAGTTGACCTTTGGACAGCGCGCCCACTTTGGTCGCCGCCACTTCGCCGTTTTTGAACAGCAGCAGGGTCGGAATGCCACGGATACCGTATTTTGGTGCGGTGCCCGGGTTCTGGTCGATGTTCAGCTTGGCAACGGTCAGTTTGCCCTGATATTCGTCGGCGATCTCATCCAGAATCGGGGCGATCATTTTGCAAGGACCACACCATTCAGCCCAGAAATCGACGAGGATCAGCCCGTCAGCCTTAAGTACGTCCGTGTCAAAACTGTCGTCAGTCAGGTGAATAATTTTATCGCTCATATATAACTCCACAGGAATAAGCCTGGTACGTTGGTTTTGTCTCCACCAACGACGTGTTGATGTCGCATTAACCAACTAAAGGTTGACTTTATTTCACCGGATACGCTTTCGTAAAGCAATAGTAAGCTGATATTCTACCACACTATGAGCAAAACACATTTAACAGAACAGAAGTTTTCCGACTTCGCCCTGCACCCAAAGGTGACGGAAGCCCTTGAAAAAAAAGGGTTTCATAACTGCACGCCCATTCAGGCCCTCGCGCTGCCGCTAACGCTGGCCGGTCGCGATGTTGCAGGGCAGGCGCAAACCGGTACTGGCAAAACGATGGCGTTCTTAACGTCAACGTTTCATTATTTACTTTCTCATCCAGCGATTGCAGACCGCAAAGTTAACCAGCCGCGTGCGCTAATTATGGCCCCAACGCGAGAACTGGCGGTACAGATCCATGCAGACGCTGAGCCCCTGGCACAGGCTACCGGCTTGAAGCTTGGCCTGGCCTATGGCGGCGACGGCTACGATAAACAGCTTAAAGTGCTGGAAAGCGGTGTGGATATCCTGATCGGTACCACGGGCCGCCTCATTGATTACGCTAAACAGAACCACATTAACCTCGGTGCCATCCAGGTTGTGGTGCTGGATGAAGCTGACCGTATGTACGATCTGGGCTTCATTAAAGACATCCGCTGGCTGTTCCGTCGCATGCCTCCGGCAAATCAGCGTCTGAACATGCTGTTCTCCGCGACCCTTTCTTATCGCGTACGTGAGCTGGCGTTCGAGCAGATGAACAACGCCGAATACGTGGAAGTGGAGCCCGAGCAGAAAACAGGTCACCGCATTAAAGAAGAGCTCTTCTATCCATCTAATGAAGAGAAAATGCGTCTGCTGCAAACGCTGATCGAAGAAGAGTGGCCAGACCGCGCCATTATTTTCGCGAACACCAAACACCGCTGCGAAGACATCTGGGGTCATCTGGCTGCAGACGGTCACCGTGTTGGCCTGCTGACTGGCGATGTGGCGCAGAAAAAACGCCTGCGTATTCTTGAAGAATTTACCCGTGGCGATCTCGATATTCTGGTCGCAACCGACGTGGCAGCACGTGGTTTACACATTCCAGCCGTGACGCACGTCTTTAACTATGACCTGCCAGATGACTGCGAAGACTATGTTCACCGTATCGGTCGTACCGGTCGTGCGGGCGCAAGCGGTCACTCTATTAGCCTTGCGTGTGAAGAGTATGCGCTGAATCTTCCAGCCATTGAGACCTACATCGGTCACTCTATTCCGCAGAGCAAATACAATCCGGAAGCGCTGCTAAGCGAACTGCCGCCGCCTAAGCGCCTTTCCCGCGCCCGCTCCGGCAATGGCCCGCGTCGCTCTGGCGCACCGCGTAATCGTCGTCGTTCAGGTTAAGAAAATATGCTCAGTTCCACCTCGCTTTATGCGGCAATTGATCTCGGTTCGAATAGTTTTCATATGCTGGTTGTGCGCGAGGTGGCGGGAAGCATACAAACGCTGACGCGTATTAAGCGCAAGGTCCGCCTCGCGGCGGGCCTGAGCAGCGATAACCACCTATCCCATGAAGCCATGGAACGTGGCTGGCAGTGTCTACGGCTCTTTGCTGAGCGTCTGCAGGATATCCCGCATTCCCAAATTACCGTTGTCGCCACGGCGACGCTCCGCCTGGCAGTTAACGCCGTAGATTTTATTGCTAAAGCGCAGGAAATTCTGGGGTGTCCGGTTCAGGTTATCAGCGGTGAAGAAGAAGCCCGCCTGATCTATCAGGGCGTTGCCCATACGACAGGAGGTGACGATCGCCGTCTGGTCGTGGATATCGGCGGTGCCAGCACCGAACTCGTGACCGGCACCGGCGCCCAGGCAACGTCACTGTTCAGCCTGTCGATGGGCTGCGTGACCTGGCTTGAGCGCTACTTCACTGACCGGAATCTGGGGAAAGAAAACTTCGACGAGGCGGAGAATGCCGCACGCGAGGTGTTGCGTCCGGTCATGAATGAACTTCGTTATCACGGCTGGAAAGTCTGCGTGGGTGCTTCTGGCACTGTGCAGGCCTTGCAGGAAATCATGATGGCGCAGGGAATGGATGAGCGGATCACGCTTGCCAAGCTCCAGCAGCTTAAACAGCGCGCTATTCAGTGTGGGCGGCTGGAAGAGCTTGAAATTGAAGGCCTGACGCTTGAACGTGCGCTGGTTTTCCCGAGCGGGCTGGCCATTCTGATTGCGATTTTCACCGAGCTAAACATTCAGTGTATGACGCTGGCTGGCGGCGCACTGCGAGAAGGCCTGGTCTATGGGATGTTGCATCTGTCGGTTGATCAGGACATTCGCAGCCGTACTCTGCGCAACGTGCAGCGTCGTTTTCTGGTTGATATCGACCAGGCGGGTCGTGTGGCGCAACTGGCATCACGCTTCGCCGATCAGGTTGCCACCGGCTGGGATCTTGACCCTTTGAGCCGTGATTTATTGCTGAGCGCCTGCGCGCTACATGAAGTGGGGCTGAGCATTGATTTCAAACAGGCCCCTGTTCATGCGGCCTATCTGGTACGTAACCTCGATTTACCGGGCTACACGCCTGCACAGAAAAAGTTGCTGGCAACCCTGCTGCTGAACCAGACCAACGCCGTTGACCTCTCCTCTTTACATCAACAAAACGCCGTACCGCCACGCGTGGCCGAGCATCTTTGCCGACTGCTACGTCTGGCGATTTTGTTTGCCAGCCGCCGCCGCGATGATTTGCTACCTGCCATCAATCTGGTCGCTGATGGCGAGAAGCTTTCGCTGACGTTACCGGAAAACTGGATTGATAATCATCCACTTGGGGCAGAGATGATCGAACAGGAGTGCCAGTGGCAGAGTTATGTACACTGGGTTCTTGAAGTGAAGTAATACCCTGAGCATTGCCGGGTGGCGGTTTCGCCATACCCGGCCTTCGAATAATTATCCTTTCTCTTTGGCTTTCGCGAGCATCGCGCGAATGTTCGCCACGTTAGCCTGCCCCTTGTGCATCCGCTCTTCTGCCGTAATCACTTTGCGCTCCTGCTCCCAGATCAGATCGTCCTGCGGTAGCTCCAGCAGAAAACGACTCGGTTCCGGACGCACCAGTTCGCCATACTGACGGCGCTCTTTGCACAGCGTGAATGTCAGCTCCTTCTGCGCACGGGTGATCCCGACATAGGCCAGACGGCGTTCCTCGTCGACGTTATCTTCATCAATGCTGCTCTGGTGCGGCAGCAAACCTTCTTCCATACCGACCAGATATACATACGGGAACTCCAGTCCTTTTGACGCGTGTAACGTCATCAGCTGAACCTGGTCAGCCTCTTCCTCGCTCTCGCCACGCTCCATCATGTCGCGAAGGGTAAAGCGGGTGACCACCTGAGTCAGGGTCATTGGCTCATCTATCTCCGAGCCTTCCAGCATTTCGGTCATCCAGCTGAAGAGCTGGTTAACGTTTTTCATCCGCATCTCAGCCGCCTTCGGGCTGGCGGAGGTTTCGTACAACCAGGATTCGTAATCAATACCGTGAATGAGATCGCGCACTGCCGCGACAGGTTCACGTTCCGCAAGGCGCTGCACTTCACCCAGCCAGTGGGTGAAACGGGTTAACGAATCGTAACCACGTCCGGTCAGCGTCTGACTCAGCCCCATATCAAAGCTGGCGGTAAACAGGCTTTTGTTGCGGGTCTTCGCCCATTCGCCAAGCTTTTGTAGTGTCGCTGGGCCGATCTCACGTTTCGGGGTGTTCACGATGCGCAGAAACGCGCTGTCATCATCCGGGTTGGTGAGCACGCGCAGATAGGCCAGCAGATCCTTGATTTCAGGACGCGAGAAGAACGACGTACCACCCGAAATTTTGTAGGGGATGCGGTTTTGCATCAGCATCTTTTCAAAGACGCGCGACTGGTGGTTACCGCGATACAGAATGGCGTAATCCTTGTACTCGGTTTTATTCACGAAGTGGTGGGCAATGAGCTCGCCGGTAACGCGTTCAGCCTCATGCTCTTCATTATTGGCACTGAGCACTTTCAGCTCGGTGCCGTAACCCAGTTCGGAGAACAGACGCTTCTCAAACACATGCGGGTTATTGGCGATCAGGATATTCGCCGACTTGAGGATACGCCCGGAAGAACGGTAGTTTTGCTCCAGCTTAATCACCTGCAACGCAGGAAAATCTTTGCTTAACAACACCAGATTTTGTGGACGCGCACCGCGCCAGGAGTAAATTGACTGGTCATCGTCACCCACCACGGTGAAACGCGCGCGCTGACCCACCAGCAGCTTCACCAGTTCGTACTGGCTGGTGTTGGTATCCTGATATTCATCCACCAGCAGGTAGCGGATCTTGTTCTGCCAGCGTTCACGTACCTCTTCATTACGCTGAAGCAGCAGCGTTGGCAGGAGGATCAGATCGTCGAAATCCAACACGTTGCACGCTTTCATATGCGCGTCGTACAGACCATAACAGTGCGCGAAGATCCGATCCCGTTCGCCCTTCGCACTCGCTGCCGCCTGTGCAGGCGTCATCAGATCGTTTTTCCAGTTTGAGATCGTCGAGATCAGCTGTTGCAGCAGAACTTTGTCGTCTTCGATCAGGCCTTCGGTGAGCTCTTTGAGCAACGCCACCTGGTCGGTGTCATCGAAAAGAGAGAAGTTGGACTTCATCCCCAGTGCGGCGTATTCGCGTTTAATGATATCCAGTCCCAGGGTATGGAAGGTGGAGATCATCAGCCCGCGCGCCTCTTTGCGCCCCAGCGTCTGGCCAACACGCTCTTTCATCTCGCGCGCTGCTTTATTGGTAAATGTCACCGCCGCAATGTGGCGTGCCTGATAGCCACACCCACGAATTAAGTGGGCGATTTTATTCGTGATCACGCGGGTTTTACCGGAACCCGCCCCTGCCAGCACCAGGCATGGTCCAGTAACGAATTCGACCGCTTGTTGTTGTCCAGGGTTTAAACGCATGGGAATATTGCTCAATCTTCGAACGGGGTGTGGATTGTAGCAGAAAGCCGGGCGCAGATTTACCGGCTAATGATAAAGTGGATAAATCGCGTTTAACCCGTAGAGCAGAACCATGAAAAAGAGCGCAGCAGCCCTGCATATTCTGGTAAAAGAAGAGAAACTGGCCCAGGAGATCCTTGCCAAGCTGGAGCGCGGCATCAGCTTTGATCATCTGGCAAAGCGCTACTCTAAATGTCCGTCCGGACGCAATGGCGGGGATCTCGGGGAATTTCAACAAGGTGCGATGGTCGGCCCGTTCGATCAGGCAGTCTTTAGCTGCCCGCTCCTGAAGCCCTACGGCCCGGTAAAAACCAAATTTGGCTACCATATCATTAAGGTGCTGTATCGCCGCTGACGCGTGGTATATTGCGCCCCGATTTATTTCAACCAATTCAAGGCACGATCATGGCAAAAACAGCAGCAGCAGTGCACATCCTCGTTAAAGAAGAGAAACTGGCTCTGGATCTTCTGGAGCAAATTAAGAACGGTGCCGACTTCGGTAAGCTGGCGAAGAAGCACTCCATCTGCCCATCAGGCAAACGCGGTGGTGACTTAGGTGAATTCCGTCAGGGTCAGATGGTTCCGGCGTTCGACAAAGTGGTCTTCTCTTGCCCGGTACTGGAGCCAACCGGCCCGCTGCACACGCAGTTCGGTTATCACATTATTAAGGTTCTGTATCGCAAATAAAAAGCCGGGTAGCGGCTGCGCCTTACCCGGCTTACGTCTTAGCGTTTTGTAAGTCGGGTAAGCGAAGCGCCACCCGACAAGGTTGTTAACCCGCTACCGCGATACGTTTCATATCAGTCATGTAGCCACGCAGTTTATGACCCACTTTCTCGATCTGATGGCTGCGAATCGCTTCGTTCACATCGCGCAACTGCGCGTTATCCACGGCACCTTCTGCAATCGCTTTACCCAGATCGCCTGTCTGCAACGTAGTCATGAACTCTTTCAGCAGCGGTACGCAAGCGTAAGAGAACAGGTAGTTACCATACTCAGCGGTATCAGAGATCACCACGTTCATTTCGTACAGACGCTTACGGGCGATGGTGTTCGCAATCAGCGGCAGCTCGTGCAGTGATTCGTAGTACGCAGACTCTTCGATGATGCCGGAATCCACCATGGTTTCGAACGCCAGCTCAACGCCTGCTTTCACCATGGCAATCATCAGTACGCCTTTATCGAAGTACTCCTGCTCGCCGATTTTACCTTCATACTGTGGCGCGGTTTCAAACGCGGTTTTACCGGTCTCTTCACGCCAGGTCAGCAGTTTCTTATCGTCATTCGCCCAGTCAGCCATCATGCCGGAAGAGAACTCACCGGAGATGATGTCGTCCATATGTTTCTGGAACAGCGGTGCCATGATGGTTTTCAGCTGTTCAGACAATGCGTAAGCACGCAGTTTCGCCGGGTTAGACAGACGGTCCATCATCAGCGTAATACCGCCCTGCTTCAGGGCTTCAGTGATGGTTTCCCAGCCGAATTGAATCAGTTTTTCAGCGTATGCAGGGTCAGTACCCTCTTCCACCAGCTTGTCGAAGCACAGCAGAGAGCCAGCCTGCAACATGCCGCACAGAATGGTCTGCTCACCCATCAGGTCAGATTTCACTTCTGCAACGAAGGAAGATTCCAGCACGCCCGCACGGTGACCACCGGTTGCGGCAGCCCATGCTTTGGCAATCGCCATACCTTCGCCTTTTGGATCGTTTTCCGGGTGAACCGCGATCAGGGTTGGCACGCCGAAGCCACGTTTGTACTCTTCACGGACTTCCGTACCTGGGCACTTCGGAGCCACCATCACAACGGTGATGTCTTTACGGATCTGCTCGCCCACTTCAACGATGTTGAAACCGTGGGAATAACCCAGCGCCGCGCCATCTTTCATCAGCGGCTGTACGGAACGCACAACGTCAGAGTGCTGTTTGTCTGGCGTCAGGTTAACCACCAAATCCGCCTGCGGGATCAGCTCTTCGTAGGTACCCACTTTAAAGCCGTTTTCGGTCGCTTTACGCCAGGAAGCACGCTTCTCGGCAATCGCTTCTTTACGCAGGGCGTAGGAGATATCCAGACCGGAGTCACGCATGTTCAGGCCCTGGTTCAGACCCTGTGCGCCACAGCCGACGATGACCACTTTTTTACCCTGAAGGTAGCTCGCGCCATCGGCAAATTCGTCGCGCGCCATGAAGCGGCATTTGCCCAGCTGCGCCAGCTGCTGGCGCAAGTTCAGTGTATTAAAGTAGTTAGCCATGGGTGATACCTCGTGATGTTGTGTGTCTTATTGTTCGGTTCGCTGTTCAGCGAGAATGTACCCACATTACAACAGGAAATTCATTGCGGAAATTGATATATTCACAACGTCACGTTGCAATATCTGCAATGTAAAAAAGGGGAGTGACATCAGTGGATTTACGCGATCTGAAAATGTTCCTGCATCTTGCGGAAAGCCGCCACTTTGGCCGCAGCGCCCGGGCGATGCACGTCAGCCCCTCTACGCTTTCGCGGCAAATCCAGCGCCTTGAGGAAGATCTCGGCCAGCCGCTGTTTGTGCGTGATAACCGTACCGTTACCCTCACGGAAGCGGGTGAAGAACTGCGCATTTTTGCCCAGCAGACGCTGTTGCAGTACCAGCAGCTGCGGCACTCGATTGACCAGCAGGGGCCGTCACTTTCCGGTGAGCTGCATATTTTCTGCTCCGTGACCGCCGCCTATAGCCATCTGCCGCCCATTCTCGACCGCTTCCGCGCGGCGCATCCGTCGGTTGAAATTAAGCTCACCACCGGCGACGCCGCCGATGCAATGGAAAAAGTGGTGACTGGCGAAGCGGATCTCGCCATTGCCGGGAAACCCGAAACCTTGCCGGGTGCGGTGGCATTTTCAATGCTGGAGAACCTGGCGGTAGTGCTGATTGCCCCGGCACTGCCCTGCCCGGTGCGTAATCAGGTATCGGTGGAGAAACCGGACTGGTCAACGGTGCCGTTTATCATGGCCGATCAGGGACCGGTACGCCGCCGTATTGAGCTCTGGTTCCGCCGCCAGAAGATCAGCAATCCGTCGATTTACGCAACAGTCGGTGGACATGAGGCGATGGTCTCAATGGTGGCGCTCGGCTGCGGCGTGGCGCTGCTGCCGGAAGTGGTGCTGGAAAACAGCCCGGAGCCGGTACGTAACCGCGTGATGATTCTGGAACGCAGCGACGAGAAAACACCGTTTGAGCTTGGCGTGTGTGCACAAAAAAAGCGGCTGCATGAGCCGCTTATTGATGCGTTCTGGCAGATCCTGCCAAACCATTAACCCGCGAGGAAGAACCTGAACGCCGGGTTATGCGTCTCATCGTGACAGTCATAGCCCAGTTCGTTCAGCCGCGTTTCGAAATCAGGCTCATGTTCGCCCAGTTCAAACGCTGCCAGCACGCGACCATAGTCCGTGCCGTGGCTGCGGTAGTGGAACAAAGAGATGTTCCAGTGCGTACCCAGCGTATGCAGGAACTTAAGCAGTGCGCCCGGAGATTCCGGAAACTCAAAGCTGAACAGACGTTCCTTGAGCGGTTTCGATGGACGTCCGCCCACCATGTAGCGCACGTGCAGCTTCGCCATCTCGTCGTCAGAGAGATCAACAACGCTATAGCCGCCCTCATGCAGCAGATTGAGGATCTCTTTGCGTTCTTCCAGACCGCGACTCAGGCGCACACCGACAAAAATGCACGCATCTTTGGCGTCAGCAAAACGGTAGTTAAATTCCGTCACTGAGCGGCCGCCGAGTAGCTGGCAGAATTTCAGGAAGCTGCCCTTCTCTTCCGGGATGGTCACCGCCAACAGTGCTTCTCGCTGTTCACCCAGCTCGCAGCGCTCTGAAACATAGCGCAGACCGTGGAAATTAACGTTAGCACCGGAGAGCACATGCGCCAGGCGTTCGCCGCGAATGTTGTGCTGAGCGATGTATTTTTTCATCCCCGCCAGCGCCAGCGCGCCGGACGGTTCCGCCACCGCGCGAACATCCTCGAACAGATCTTTCATCGCCGCGCAGATCGCGTCGCTATCAACCGTGACAATATCGTCAAGATACTCCTGGCACAGGCGGAAGGTTTCATCCCCAATGCGCTTCACCGCCACGCCCTCGGCAAACAGCCCGACGCGCGGCAGGTCTACCGGATGACCGGCATCCAGCGCCGCTTTCAGGCAGGCAGAATCTTCCGCTTCAACGGCGATGACTTTGATCTGCGGCATCAGCTGTTTGATCAGCACCGCCACGCCCGCAGCCAGGCCGCCGCCGCCGACCGGTACAAACACGCGGTCAAGATGGGCATCCTGTTGCAGCAGCTCCAGCGCCAGCGTGCCCTGCCCGGCAATCACCATCGGGTGATCGAACGGCGGCACCCAGGTGAACCCCTGCTGCTGCGCCAGCTCAATCGCTTTGGCTTTTGCTTCGTCGAAGTTAGCCCCGTGGAGCAGCACTTCACCGCCAAAACCTCGCACCGCATCGACTTTGATGTCTGCGGTAGCGACCGGCATCACGATCAGCGCTTTCAACCCTAAGCGAGCAGAGGAGAATGCGACGCCCTGAGCGTGGTTACCTGCAGAGGCGGTAATTACGCCGCGTGCTTTTTGCTCGTCGGTTAACCCGGCCATCATCGCGTAGGCCCCGCGCAGCTTAAAACTGTGTACTGGCTGACGGTCTTCGCGCTTCACCAGGATCACGTTATCAAGGCGCGAAGAGAGTTTTTCCATTTTCTGCAGCGGGGTGACCTGCACCGCTTCATAGACCGGCGCGCGTAGCACCGCTCTTAAATATTCCGCCCCCTCAGGGGCGGCAGATAAGGGTTGTGATTCGGCCATCATTAGCCCCCAAGTTTCGATTTATCGCGCACCGCGCCTTTATCTGCACTGGTGGCAAGGCTCGCGTAAGCACGCAGGGCGAAGGAGACTTCACGCTGACGATCTTTCGGCGTCCAGGCTTTGTCGCCGCGCGCTTCTTGCGCCTCACGACGAGCCGCAATTTCCTGGTCGCTGAGCTTCAGCTGGATACCGCGATTTGGAATATCGATTTCGATCAGGTCGCCATCTTCGATAATGGCGATGTTGCCGCCACTCGCTGCTTCAGGGGAAACGTGGCCGATGGACAAGCCGGACGTACCGCCAGAGAATCGACCATCAGTGATCAGTGCGCAAGCTTTACCGAGTCCCATGGATTTCAGGAAGGTGGTTGGGTAAAGCATCTCCTGCATACCCGGCCCGCCTTTCGGACCTTCGTAGCGGATCACCACCACATCACCTTCCACCACTTTGCCACCGAGAATCGCCTCTACCGCCTCGTCCTGGCTTTCATACACTTTTGCCGGGCCGGTGAATTTCAGGATGCTGTCGTCCACGCCTGCGGTTTTCACGATGCAGCCGTTTTCCGCAAAGTTACCGTACAGCACGGCCAGACCACCGTCTTTGCTGTAGGCGTGTTCCAGCGAGCGGATGCAGCCTTCGGCGCGATCGTCATCCAGGGTGTCCCAGCGGCAGTCCTGCGAGAACGCCTGGGTGGTGCGAATACCCGCTGGACCCGCGCGGAACATCTTTTTCACCGCGTCGTCTTTGGTCAGCATCACGTCGTACTGGTCCAGCGACTCCGGCAGCGACAGGCCAAGCACGTTTTTCACGTCACGGTTCAGCAGCCCGGCGCGGTCCAGCTCGCCCAAAATACCGATTACGCCACCGGCACGGTGCACGTCTTCCATGTGGTACTTCTGGGTACTCGGCGCGACTTTACACAGCTGAGGCACTTTGCGGGACAGCTTGTCGATGTCGCTCATGGTGAAGTCGATTTCGGCTTCCTGCGCGGCGGCCAGCAGGTGCAGCACAGTGTTGGTGGAACCGCCCATGGCGATATCCAGCGTCATAGCGTTTTCGAACGCCGCTTTGCTGGCGATATTTCGCGGCAGCGCGCTGGCGTCGTCCTGCTCGTAGTAGCGTTTCGTCAGCTCAACAATGCGTTTACCGGCGTTGAGGAACAACTGTTTACGATCGGCGTGGGTCGCCAGCAGCGAGCCGTTGCCCGGCTGCGACAGGCCGAGCGCTTCGGTCAGGCAGTTCATGGAGTTGGCGGTGAACATCCCGGAGCAGGAGCCGCAGGTCGGGCACGCGGAGCGTTCCACCTGCTCACTCTGCTCATCAGAGACTTTCGGGTCCGCGCCCTGAATCATCGCATCAACCAGGTCGAGCTTGATGATTTTGTCGGAAAGCTTGGTTTTTCCAGCTTCCATAGGGCCGCCGGAGACGAAGATCACCGGAATGTTCAGACGCAGGGAAGCCATCAGCATCCCTGGGGTGATTTTGTCACAGTTGGAGATACAGACCATCGCATCCGCGCAGTGGGCGTTAACCATGTATTCCACTGAGTCGGCGATCAGTTCGCGAGATGGCAGTGAATAGAGCATGCCCCCGTGACCCATCGCAATACCGTCATCCACCGCAATGGTGTTGAACTCTTTCGCCACACCGCCAGCGGCTTCGATTTGCTCGGCAACCAGTTTACCGAGATCGCGCAGGTGCACGTGACCAGGCACAAACTGGGTAAAGGAGTTCACCACGGCGATAATTGGCTTGCCGAAATCGGCGTCGGTCATTCCGGTGGCGCGCCACAGTGCGCGAGCACCCGCCATGTTACGGCCGTGGGTGGTGGTGGCTGAACGATACTTAGGCATGCTTTATTTACTCCCGTCTGACTATTTAAATGGGACGGTGCGTGCCGTCCCATATTTATACTTAGTGATTAACCTGATCCAACCAGCCGTATTTATCTTCTGTTTCACCGGTGAAGAGGCCAAAGAAGGCTTGCTGAATACGTTTGGTGACCGGGCCGCAGCGGCCTTCGCCCACCTGGATACCGTCTACGCTGCGTACCGGCGTAATTTCAGCCGCAGTACCGGACATAAAGACTTCATCCGCCAGGTAGAGAGATTCGCGGGACAGTACCTGCTCGCGCATTTCGATACCCAGATCTTTCGCCAGCTTGATGATGGCGTCACGGGTGATGCCCGGCAGCGCGGACGAGGTAAATGGTGGCGTGAACAGAATGCCATCTTTTACTTCAAACAAGTTTTCGCCCGCACCTTCTGAGATGTAGCCATTCACGTCAAGGGCAATACCTTCCTGATAGCCGTGACGGCGCGCTTCGCTACCGACCAGCAGTGAGGAGAGGTAGTTACCGCCCGCTTTAGCCGCGGTCGGGATGGTGTTCGGCGCAACGCGGTTCCAGGAAGAGACCATTGCGTCGATCCCCTGCTCCAGGGCCTCCGCTCCCAGGTAAGCACCCCATGGGAACGCGGCAATGATCACATCGGTGGTATAGCCTGCTGGTGGGTTAACGCCCATGCCCACATCACCCACAAACACCAGCGGACGAATATACGCGCTGGTCAGGTTGTTTTTACGGATCACGTCACGGCAGGCTTCCATCAGCTCATCAACGCTCTGGGAAACCGGGAAACGATAAATTTTGGCTGAGTCATGCAGACGCTGCATATGTTCACGATGACGGAACACCACTGGCCCTTTGTGAGAGTCATAGCAACGGATGCCTTCAAACACAGACGTACCGTAGTGCAGCGCGTGGGACATCACGTGAACCTTCGCGTCCTCCCAGCGAACCATCTCACCGTTGAACCAAATGTAATCAGCTTTTTTTGTCGTCATTTTTTCGTCCTGTCACGCTTAAGCGCGGATTTGTTGTGATGTGGTTGTGCTCTGGCAGATGGCTACATGGGCAACGTCTACCAGCTTTGATAACTGACTAAACAGTAAGTCGACCGGGCGCGGACTGGCAACGGTTAATTCGATACTGATATTTTGCGCATCAGTGGCCGTCTCCATATTCATAGAGCAAATCTGAAAACCACGATGACGGACCACACGCAAAACGCGTTCTAAGGTTTCTGGATTGAAGCGAGCCTGCACGGCGACCTGATGTTGCATCATGATAATTTCTCCAGCATTTGTGAGTTACTGGCACCTGGCGGTACCAACGGCCAGACATTCTCAAGCTCGTCGATTGAGACATGAAGCAGGTAAGGCCCTTCGCTTGACAGCATGGTGTCGAGTGCTGCTTCAACCTGGTCTTTACGGGTAATGTGCTGGCCAGGGATGCCAAAGGCGCTGGCCAGAGTGAGGAAATCGGGGTTATCGGTCAGGGTGGTTTCGCTGTAACGCTCCTGGAAGAACAACTGTTGCCACTGACGAACCATCCCTAAACGCTGGTTATCGAGTAACACGATTTTCAGCGGCAACTGCTTACGCTTCACGGTGCCCAGCTCCTGAACATTCATCATGAAGGAGCCATCACCGGAGATACAGATAACGGTATCGTTCGGTCGGGCAACCTGCGCGCCCACTGCTGCTGGCAAACCGAAGCCCATCGTCCCTAACCCGCTGGAAGTGATGAAATTTTCCGGGCGAGTGTAGGTCATGTGCTGGGCTGACCACATCTGATGCTGGCCCACGTCGGTGGTAACGACGCTGTCTGCGGGTTTACGATCGGACAACTGTTTCAACAGCAGCGGTGCGTAGATGGCCTCACCGGGGTGGTCGTAACGCCAGGCATGCTCAGCGCGCATATCGGCGGTGTGCTGACGCCATGCGTTAATGTCCAGCGGCTGCTGTAATGCCGGTAACAGCGCATTGAGATCGCCCTGCAAGGCGACATGCGCCTGACGCAGCTTGTTCATCTCCGCCGGGTCGATATCCATATGGATAACTTTGGCATTCGGCGCGAAGGTGTTCAGCTTGCCGGTGACGCGGTCATCGAAACGTGCCCCTACGGCGATGAGCAGATCGCACTCCTGCACCGCCAGGTTTGCGGCTTTGGTGCCGTGCATCCCCAGCATACCGAGGTAGTACGGATAGTCAGCATCTACCGCGCCCAGACCTTTCAGCGTGCAGGTCGCTGGCATCTGCGTTGTTGCGATAAATTCGCGCAGGGCTGGAACGGCCTGTGCCATGCCTACGCCACCGCCGACGTACAGCATCGGCTGTTTTGCCTGCGCCAGCATCTGGCGCGCCTCTGCAACGTCCTCATGTGGAAACACATCGTCGCTTTCAACGGTGGAGAAGTGCGGTTCCAGATCGCCGAGAGCCACCTGGATATCTTTGGGGATATCCACAAGAACCGGGCCAGGACGGCCAGAACTGGCAACAGCAAATGCTTCAGCCATCACACGCGGCAACTCTTCCAGAGACTGGACGAGGAAACTGTGTTTGGTGCAAGCCAGCGATAAACCAAGTACATCCACTTCCTGGAAGGCATCGGTACCGATAAACGGAGAAGCGACCTGACCAGTGATTGCCACGACAGGAACAGAGTCGAGCAGTGCATCAGCCAGACCGGTGATCAGGTTGGTTGCACCCGGTCCTGAGGTTGCCATGCAAACCCCAGTTTTGCCGGTAGCCCGCGCATAACCAATGGCTGCCATTGCTGCGCCCTGCTCGTGTCGGCACAACAGGTGTTCCACGCCGCCGTCATACAATGCATCGTAAATCGGCATAATTGCGCCACCCGGATAACCGAATACTGTCTCGACTCCCTGCGCGCGCAACGCATGTACTACCCACTGTGCCCCATTCATAGTTAGTTCCCCGTCATAAATCGGGAGAAACAGAATTTTGTGCTAGTGTTCATTCTCTGCTCCTCGCTTAAGTTTTTTAGTCATAAAAAAACCCCCGGACCTTTCGGTGCAGGGGTCTTAGTTCGTTAAGGCTTGATTTCTAAGCCTTTCCTCGTCCAAGTGCAGCCCCGCACGGTGGGATAATAATCACCACCACGCTAATCACGACCAGGCTAATCACTCGTAGAAGGGCTGTCATTTTCAGTTCTTTTTGCATCTTGTTCGAAGGAATACCTAAAGAGTTATCACAGTTTTTAAATCAAACACAAGATTTATTTATGACCATTTTGATTAGCACACAAATCATATTCCGAAAAATCATTGTTTTATATGAGAAAAACAGAGTGTGAATATTTTTCATAATTTCAAGCGTACTCAGGTCATCAAAACGAACCGCTCTTTTTCTGCGAGAAGGCTTCCGCCAAGACGTAATGGTTGCATTTTGTCGCCAAAAGCCTGGAACAAGCGTCGTAAAACACAGAACTGACACTAAAGGTGTGATCGAGATACTGGCATAGTCGGCCCTCAAGGAGGTGCTTATGTCACTGTCAGTTGTTTATACGCGTGCGGCTATTGGAGTCAAAGCACCGCTGATTTCCGTAGAGGTCCATCTGAGCAATGGGCTTCCCGGATTAACGCTCGTCGGCTTGCCGGAAACAACGGTGAAAGAAGCCAGAGATCGGGTACGCAGCGCAATCATCAATAGCGGTTATACCTTCCCCGCAAAGAAGATCACTATCAACCTGGCGCCTGCGGACCTACCCAAAGAGGGAGGTCGATATGATTTACCTATCGCTATAGCGCTTCTCGCGGCCTCTGAACAGCTTAATGCGTCCAGGTTAGGGTCGTATGAGTTCATCGGTGAACTGGCGCTTACAGGTGCATTGAGGGGCGTTCCTGGTGCAATCTCAGGTGCACTGGAAGCCATTCGTGCTGGTCGACAAATCATTGTTGCCAATGAAAATGGTTCCGAGGTGAGCCTGATAGCCGAAAAAGGATGCCTGATAGCAGGGCACTTGCAGGAGGTCTGTGCATATCTTGAGGGGCGACATGAGTTAGCAGAGCCTGAAGAAACAGGGGATCTCCTACCTGAAAGCCTGGACGATCTCAGTGATATTATCGGTCAGGAGCAGGGGAAACGGGCACTGGAGATTACCGCTGCCGGAGGGCATAACCTGCTGTTGATTGGTCCGCCGGGTACAGGGAAAACGATGCTGGCGAGCAGATTGAATGGTCTGCTTCCCCCACTCAATAACCATGAGGCACTTGAAAGCGCTGCGATATTTAGCCTGGTGAGTTCTGTGTCGTTACAAAAACAGTGGCGACGTCGCCCCTTCCGCTCTCCGCATCACAGTGCCTCACTAACAGCCATGGTAGGGGGAGGTTCTATACCGGGGCCGGGAGAGATCTCACTGGCCCACAATGGCATTCTGTTTCTTGATGAGCTGCCTGAGTTTGAAAGGCGAGTGCTGGATGCTCTGAGGGAGCCTATCGAATCGGGTGAAATTCATATCTCCCGTACACGTGCCAAAATAAGCTACCCCGCGCAGTTCCAGCTGGTTGCAGCAATGAACCCCAGCCCGTCAGGACATTATCAGGGTAATCATAATCGCTGTACGCCTGAGCAGACGCTGCGATATCTGGGGAAACTCTCTGGCCCTTTTCTGGATCGTTTCGATTTATCCCTTGAGATCCCTTTGCCTCCCCCTGGCCTGCTCAGCCAGAGTAGCGTCAGAGGGGAGAGCACGGTAGAGGTTCGCGAGCGGGTTATCGCCGCTCAGGCCCAACAGTATATACGTCAAAATAAACTGAATGCCCGTCTGGATAATGCTGAGATTCGGCAGTTTTGCCAGCTAAAGGCTGAGGATGCAAACTGGCTGGAAGAAACATTGACGCGATTTGGGCTCTCAATTCGTGCGTGGCAGCGTCTCTTAAAAGTCGCCCGAACTATCGCCGATGTGGAAAGGTGTAATGAAATTGAGAGACAACATCTGCAGGAAGCGTTGAGCTATCGTGCAATCGATCGTCTGCTTTTGCACCTGCAAAAGTTACTGGCGTAAAAAAGGGGCCGTAGCCCCTTTTTTATTAGTCGTCAGACTCGGTGTAGTCTTCTGCACCTTCCATCTGCGGCTTACCGCCAGACAGCGTATGGAAGCGCTTTGGACGCTTAATGCGCGCCATGTACTTGATCCATACACGTTCCGCTTCAGACTGCGGCTCACGCTCGCCACGGCAAACAGAAACAAACTGTTTTTCGTCTTCAGTTGCAGGTTCACGCTTACCCAGATCCAGCTCGTTAAAGGCATAACCATGGCGCTCAAGCAGTTGAGCTTCTTTGATGGTGAAATCGCCGTGACGAGAGAACCCGCGCGGATAATGTTTATTGTCGAAAAAACGATTAGTCGTCGTAAAGCTTTCCGCCATCCTACACGCTCCTAATTCTTTGGCCGAGCTATTTATGGCGCGGAGTATTAGTTACGCTTGACAGAGTGTAAAACAAAACATTTAAATCATAACGACAAATAATTTTGCGGAGAAAGATGTGGATACGGAATTGCTAAAAACTTTCCTTGAAGTGAGCAGAACGCGCCACTTTGGGCGAGCAGCTGAAGCCCTTTACCTTACGCAGTCAGCAGTCAGTTTTCGTATTCGACAGCTGGAAAACCAACTGGGCGTGAATCTTTTTACCCGCCATCGCAACAACATACGTTTAACCCCTGCCGGAGAGAAACTGCTCCCGTACGCAGAAACGCTGATGAATACCTGGCAGGCTGCCCGCAAAGAGGTTGCACATACTTCCAGGCATAATGAGTTTTCAATAGGGGCCAGTGCGTCACTGTGGGAATGCATGCTAAGTCAATGGCTTACCCGGCTATATCATTCTCATGGGCATTTGCAATTTGAAGCCAGGATTGCACAACGGCAGTCGCTGGTTAAGCAACTTCATGAACGCCAGCTTGATCTTCTGATCACAACCGAAGCCCCCAAGATGGACGAATTTAGCAGCCAGATTGTGGGTCAGTTTGGCCTGGCGCTTTATGCTTCTGAACCTTCAATGATGAAGGCAGACTTGACCTATTTGCGACTGGAGTGGGGGCCTGATTTTCAGCAGCACGAGACGGGGTTGATTGCAGTTGATGATGTTCCGCAGTTAACAACCAGCTCTGCAGAGATCGCCTGCCAGCAACTTTCCTTGCTGAAGGGTTGCACCTGGTTACCTGTCCGCTGGGCTGATGCTAAAGCCGGGCTTCACACTGTATTGGATTCCACAACGCTTACCAGGCCGCTGTATGCGATTTGGCTGCAAAACAGTGATAAACAATCACAGATAAAAGATCTATTAAAAATCAATGTAATAGATTGATACATCAGCCAGCAGGAATGCTGGCTGAAAATTAAGAAGAGAGTTTTCTGCAGTGTTTCAGGCAAAAAAAATCCTTTGCCGGAGCAAAGGATTATATATGGCAGGGGCGGAGAGACTCGAACTCGCGACACCCGGTTTTGGAGACCGGTGCTCTACCAACTGAGCTACGCCCCTAAAGTTTTTTGCCATTAAGCCTGCCAATAAGGCAGGCTTAATGTCTTAATAAGTGGCGGAACGGACGGGACTCGAACCCGCGACCCCCTGCGTGACAGGCAGGTATTCTAACCGACTGAACTACCGCTCCACCGAAGACTGCTGTAACCACCGGATTTATGCACCGGCTTACTACTTAATTTGATGCCTGGCAGTTCCCTACTCTCACATGGGGAGACCCCACACTACCATCGGCGCTACGGCGTTTCACTTCTGAGTTCGGCATGGGGTCAGGTGGGACCACCGCGCTAAAGCCGCCAGGCAAATTCTGTTAATCTGTATCAGAGCTGAAATTTGATTGTCTGTCTCTTCGCCGAAACAGCTTCGGCGTTGTAAGGTTAAGCCTCACGGTTCATTAGTATCGGTTAGCTCAACGCATCGCTGCGCTTACACACCCGACCTATCAACGTCGTAGTCTTCAACGTTCCTTCAGGACTCTCAAGGAGTCAGGGAGAACTCATCTCGGGGCAAGTTTCGTGCTTAGATGCTTTCAGCACTTATCTCTTCCGCATTTAGCTACCGGGCAGTGCCATTGGCATGACAACCCGAACACCAGTGATGCGTCCACTCCGGTCCTCTCGTACTAGGAGCAGCCCCCTCAATTCTCCAGCGCCCACGGCATAGGGACCGAACTGTCTCACGACGTTCTAAACCCAGCTCGCGTACCACTTTAAATGGCGAACAGCCATACCCTTGGGACCTACTTCAGCCCCAGGATGTGATGAGCCGACATCGAGGTGCCAAACACCGCCGTCGATATGAACTCTTGGGCGGTATCAGCCTGTTATCCCCGGAGTACCTTTTATCCGTTGAGCGATGGCCCTTCCATTCAGAACCACCGGATCACTATGACCTGCTTTCGCACCTGCTCGAGCCGTCACTCTCGCAGTCAAGCTAGCTTATGCCATTGCACTAACCTCCTGATGTCCGACCAGGATTAGCTAACCTTCGTGCTCCTCCGTTACTCTTTGGGAGGAGACCGCCCCAGTCAAACTACCCACCAGACACTGTCCGCAACCCGGATCACGGGTCTACGTTAGAACACCAGCCATTAAAGGGTGGTATTTCAAGGTTGGCTCCACGCAGACTGGCGTCCACGCTTCAAAGCCTCCCACCTATCCTACACATCAAGGACCAGTGTTCAGTGTCAAGCTATAGTAAAGGTTCACGGGGTCTTTCCGTCTTGCCGCGGGTACACTGCATCTTCACAGCGAGTTCAATTTCACTGAGTCTCGGGTGGAGACAGCCTGGCCATCATTACGCCATTCGTGCAGGTCGGAACTTACCCGACAAGGAATTTCGCTACCTTAGGACCGTTATAGTTACGGCCGCCGTTTACCGGGGCTTCGATCAAGAGCTTCGCGTTACCGCTAACCCCATCAATTAACCTTCCGGCACCGGGCAGGCGTCACACCGTATACGTCCACTTTCGTGTTTGCACAGTGCTGTGTTTTTAATAAACAGTTGCAGCCAGCTGGTATCTTCGACTGATTTCAGCTCCACCCGCAGGGGCTTCACCTACATATCAGCGTGCCTTCTCCCGAAGTTACGGCACCATTTTGCCTAGTTCCTTCACCCGAGTTCTCTCAAGCGCCTTGGTATTCTCTACCTGACCACCTGTGTCGGTTTGGGGTACGATTTGATGTTACCTGATGCTTAGAGGCTTTTCCTGGAAGCAGGGCATTTGTTACTTCAGCACCGTAGTGCCTCGTCATCACACCTCAGCGTTAATAAACGACCGGATTTACCTAATCGTTCCGCCTACATGCTTAAACCGGGACAACCGTCGCCCGGCTAACATATCTCCGTCCCCCTTCGCAGTAACACCAAGTACAGGAATATTAACCTGTTTCCCATCGACTACGCCTTTCGGCCTCGCCTTAGGGGTCGACTCACCCTGCCCCGATTAACGTTGGACAGGAACCCTTGGTCTTCCGGCGTGCGGGCTTTTCACCCGCATTATCGTTACTTATGTCAGCATTCGCACTTCTGATACCTCCAGCATCCCTCACAGGACACCTTCAACGGCTTACAGAACGCTCCCCTACCCAACAACGCATAAGCGTCGCTGCCGCAGCTTCGGTGCATGGTTTAGCCCCGTTACATCTTCCGCGCAGGCCGACTCGACCAGTGAGCTATTACGCTTTCTTTAAATGATGGCTGCTTCTAAGCCAACATCCTGGCTGTCTGTGCCTTCCCACATCGTTTCCCACTTAACCATGACTTTGGGACCTTAGCTGGCGGTCTGGGTTGTTTCCCTCTTCACGACGGACGTTAGCACCCGCCGTGTGTCTCCCGTGATAACATTCTTCGGTATTCGTAGTTTGCATCGGGTTGGTAAGCCGGGATGGCCCCCTAGCCGAAACAGTGCTCTACCCCGAAGATGAGTTCACGAGGCGCTACCTAAATAGCTTTCGGGGAGAACCAGCTATCTCCCGGTTTGATTGGCCTTTCACCCCCAGCCACAAGTCATCCGCTAATTTTTCAACATTAGTCGGTTCGGTCCTCCAGTTAGTGTTACCCAACCTTCAACCTGCCCATGGCTAGATCACCGGGTTTCGGGTCTATACCCTGCAACTTAACGCCCAGTTAAGACTCGGTTTCCCTTCGGCTCCCCTATACGGTTAACCTTGCTACAGAATATAAGTCGCTGACCCATTATACAAAAGGTACGCAGTCACACCACGAAGGTGCTCCCACTGCTTGTACGTACACGGTTTCAGGTTCTTTTTCACTCCCCTCGCCGGGGTTCTTTTCGCCTTTCCCTCACGGTACTGGTTCACTATCGGTCAGTCAGGAGTATTTAGCCTTGGAGGATGGTCCCCCCATATTCAGACAGGATACCACGTGTCCCGCCCTACTCTTCGAGTTCACAACCTGTGTGCTTTCGTGTACGGGACTATCACCCTGTACCGTCGGACTTTCCAGACCGTTCCACTAACACACAAGCTGATTCAGACTCTGGGCTGCTCCCCGTTCGCTCGCCGCTACTGGGGGAATCTCGGTTGATTTCTTTTCCTCGGGGTACTTAGATGTTTCAGTTCCCCCGGTTCGCCTCGTTAACCTATGTATTCAGTTAACGATAGTGTGACGAATCACACTGGGTTTCCCCATTCGGACATCGCCGGGTCAAAGGTTCATATCACCTCGCCGGCGCTTTTCGCAGATTAGCACGTCCTTCATCGCCTCTGACTGCCAGGGCATCCACCGTGTACGCTTAGTCGCTTAACCTCACAACCCGAAGATGTTTCTTTCGATTCACCATCGACTTGCGAAAATTTGAGAGACTCGAACACACATTAGCTGTGTGTCGTTTCAATTTTCAGCTTGATCCAGATTTTTAAAGAGCAAAACTTCGCAGTGCACCTTTTCAGGTACACTCTGAAGTTTTCTTGGGTTCGCAGTAAAGGATGGTGGAGCTATGCGGGATCGAACCGCAGACCTCCTGCGTGCAAAGCAGGCGCTCTCCCAGCTGAGCTATAGCCCCATCGTTTGCAATCTCTGTACCGCTCATCCTTTAAAAGGAGTTTGGTAGGCCTGAGTGGACTTGAACCACCGACCTCACCCTTATCAGGGGTGCGCTCTAACCACCTGAGCTACAAGCCTGCAGAGATTTTTACTGCTGTTTTTCATCAGACAATCTGTGTGAGCACTACAAAGGCAGGTTCTTTAAGGTAAGGAGGTGATCCAACCGCAGGTTCCCCTACGGTTACCTTGTTACGACTTCACCCCAGTCATGAATCACAAAGTGGTAAGCGCCCTCCCGAAGGTTAAGCTACCTACTTCTTTTGCAACCCACTCCCATGGTGTGACGGGCGGTGTGTACAAGGCCCGGGAACGTATTCACCGTAGCATTTTGATCTACGATTACTAGCGATTCCGACTTCATGGAGTCGAGTTGCAGACTCAATCCGGACTACGACGCACTTTATGAGGTCCGCTTGCTCTCGCGAGGTCGCTTCTCTTTGTATGCGCCATTGTAGCACGTGTGTAGCCCTACTCGTAAGGGCCATGATGACTTGACGTCATCCCCACCTTCCTCCAGTTTATCACTGGCAGTCTCCTTTGAGTTCCCGGCCGGACCGCTGGCAACAAAGGATAAGGGTTGCGCTCGTTGCGGGACTTAACCCAACATTTCACAACACGAGCTGACGACAGCCATGCAGCACCTGTCTCAGAGTTCCCGAAGGCACCAATCCATCTCTGGAAAGTTCTCTGGATGTCAAGAGTAGGTAAGGTTCTTCGCGTTGCATCGAATTAAACCACATGCTCCACCGCTTGTGCGGGCCCCCGTCAATTCATTTGAGTTTTAACCTTGCGGCCGTACTCCCCAGGCGGTCGACTTAACGCGTTAGCTCCGGAAGCCACGCCTCAAGGGCACAACCTCAAGTCGACATCGTTTACGGCGTGGACTACCAGGGTATCTAATCCTGTTTGCTCCCCACGCTTTCGCACCTGAGCGTCAGTCTTTGTCCAGGGGGCCGCCTTCGCCACCGGTATTCCTCCAGATCTCTACGCATTTCACCGCTACACCTGGAATTCTACCCCCCTCTACAAGACTCTAGCCTGCCAGTTTCGAATGCAGTTCCCAGGTTGAGCCCGGGGATTTCACATCCGACTTGACAGACCGCCTGCGTGCGCTTTACGCCCAGTAATTCCGATTAACGCTTGCACCCTCCGTATTACCGCGGCTGCTGGCACGGAGTTAGCCGGTGCTTCTTCTGCGGGTAACGTCAATTGCTGAGGTTATTAACCTCAACACCTTCCTCCCCGCTGAAAGTACTTTACAACCCGAAGGCCTTCTTCATACACGCGGCATGGCTGCATCAGGCTTGCGCCCATTGTGCAATATTCCCCACTGCTGCCTCCCGTAGGAGTCTGGACCGTGTCTCAGTTCCAGTGTGGCTGGTCATCCTCTCAGACCAGCTAGGGATCGTCGCCTAGGTGAGCCGTTACCCCACCTACTAGCTAATCCCATCTGGGCACATCTGATGGCAAGAGGCCCGAAGGTCCCCCTCTTTGGTCTTGCGACATTATGCGGTATTAGCTACCGTTTCCAGTAGTTATCCCCCTCCATCAGGCAGTTTCCCAGACATTACTCACCCGTCCGCCGCTCGTCACCCGAGAGCAAGCTCTCTGTGCTACCGCTCGACTTGCATGTGTTAGGCCTGCCGCCAGCGTTCAATCTGAGCCATGATCAAACTCTTCAATTTAAAAGTTTGATGCTCAATGAATTAAACTTCGTAATGAATTACGTGTTCACTCGTTGAGACTTGGTATTCATTTAGTGTCCGAAGACATTAAGAATCCATGTCACTTTGAGTGCCCACACAGATTGTCTGATAAATTGTTAAAGAGCAGTTGCAACGCGGCTTTCAGCTCACCGTTGCGAGGTCCCGTATATTACGTTTTCCTCATTCAGAGTCAAGCGATTATTTTCACTTTTCTCTGTTGGTGTTCATCTCTGAACCCCGCTAACCCGGCGGCTTGTAAGCCGTTGTTCCGTGTCAGTGGAGGCGCATTATAGGGAGTTCTCAGACGTTGACAACCCCTCTTTTGAAAAAAACTTTCAACCGCCTCTTTTTTGCTCAAAACCGTGCTACAACGCCAGTTTTTCGAGCGTTTCAAAGCCGTAACGATGTAAAACGGGCAAAAGTTGTTCAGTTTCTTTTGTGATCGCCATACAAAAAGCGACATTTGCATCGGTAGATTTTGCATCTGGCGCTTCATGTTCCAGCAACCAGGCAGTACGACGCGCAATTGCCGCACCGGAATCCACCAGACGAGTCCCCTCTGGCAGAACAGCCAGAAGCTCTTCCTGTAAAAGAGGGAAATGGGTACATCCCAGAACAACGGTGTCTGGCGGCTCCGGCATCCGCAACCACGGGCGCAAAATGCGGCGCAGCTCTTCCAGCGAAACAGCGTGTCCATGCAACTTCGCTTCAGCCATTTCGACAAGCTCCGCCGATCCGAGCATTGCTATCTGGCATTCATTAGCAAAGCGGTCGATCAGTTCACGCGTATAAGGACGCTTCACGGTGCCACGTGTTGCCAGCAAACCAACGATACCGTTCGCCGTCAGACGCGCGGCTGGCTTTATTGCAGGAACGACGCCCACAACCGGGAACTGGAATTTTTCACGCAAGGCAGGAAGGGAAACCGTACTCGCCGTATTGCAGGCGATAACCGCCAGCGCAAGGGGGTAACGCTTTTGTACCGCGGTAACAATTTCAACCACACGCTCAACAATAAACTCTTCGCTTTTTTCACCGTACGGAAAAGCGACGTTATCAAAAGCGTAGATGTAATGGAGATTCGGCAGGAGATGCCGAATCTCATCATAGACCGAAAGCCCACCAACGCCGGAATCAAACACCAGTACAGTGGGACGCGGATCAGAAGGTGTAGCTGCCAGACAAGGTGTATTCCCGTCCTGCAGTTTGATAGCCATAAACTGTCTCGTAATCTTTATCGAACAGATTGGCTATTTTACCACGAACTGTGAGGTGAGAGGTGACAGGATATGAAACTGCGATATCCCACAAACTTACGCCACCCATTTTCACACGTTCTGACGCATAGGTATTCGGATCGATCGCAACGTCGTAGCGAGTTCCCAGATAACGGTACGCCAGATTCCAGTCGAGATCCCAGACCTGCCAGTCAAGCTGATACTTAACCTGCTGCTTAGAGCGGCGTGCCAGGACTTCGTTGGTTTTCGCATTACGTGGGTCAACATAATCGTAAGAAATCTGATGGCCTACCGGGCCAGTGTCAAACTGCGCCGTGGCTTCCACGCCTTTGATACGCGCTTCATCAACGTTGTAGTAACGGTATGTATGCGGATCGCTGCTGATCAGATTATCAATATCATTACGATAACCTGTAATACGCCAGTTAACCGGTCCCGTCAGGCCTTCAAAACCTCCTTCCCACTGCTTACTCTCTTCCGGTTTAAGGTCTGGATTACCATAGTTCGCACTGTGGATCTGACTCATCGTAGGCGCTTTAAATGCGGTACCGTAGGAGGCTATCACGCGATAACCATCCACAAACTCCCACGCTGCGCTGGTTTGCCATGTTCCATGGTTACCAAAGTTGGAGTTGTCGTCATTACGCGCCGCCACTTCCAGCGTCACGCTGTTGAACTGCTGCATCGCTGAAACGAAAACGCCGGTATTACGCTGCTCGTAACCTTTATCCAGGTAGCCCGTTCCGGCCTGCGTCTTCTGCTTTTGCCAGTCCAGTCCTGCACCAATGTTGCCGTGACCGACTTCAACAGTATTAAGCCACTGGGTGGTGTACTGCTTCACATCATCCATCGTTGCGGAATCAGCATAGCGCCCTTTCTTCGGGTCATAGTTCTGATCTTTACTGCGACCGTAACCCGCCACCAGTTGTGACTGGAAAATCCCCTGGTTGTAACGTAGTCCCGTATCCCAGTTCTGGCTGTAGAGCTGGCGAGTATCCGGTCGCCCATCCACCATAAAGTTGGCGTCATAGTGATCGTAACCGTCATACGCCGTGCGGTTGTCATAACCAAAACCACGGAAGAAGCCGCTCACGCTGTCGGTAATCTGCTGTTCCACAGAGCCGTACAGTGACTTGCTCATAAAGCCATCGCGGTCAGGCTGACGCGGTGCGTCCTGGGCTGCAATATCAAAACCACGGGTATAGGTATAGTTACCCGCCATGGTGATCCTGGTTTTATCAAGAACCTGCTGGAAAGAGCCATCATAGGTTTGGTAACCCTTAGACCCCACACCTGCAGAAATTTCCGCACCCGGTTTATCGCGTCCGGTAATGATGTTGATCACACCGCCAATCGCGTCGGAACCATACAGAGCCGAACGTGGGCCACGAATGTATTCAATACGCTGAATCAGGGAAGTCGGGATCTGGCTCAGGTCAGGTACGTTGCTGATCCCGGCGTTATTCAAAGGAATACCGTCAATCAGCACCAGCACATGGCGAGATTCAGTTCCGCGAATAAATGTCGAAGAGTTCGAGCCCATTCCACCGCTTTGCGCGATATCCACGCCAGGCAGACGTGACATGATTTCCACCACACTCTTTGCCTGCCAGCGTTCAATATCTTCACGCGTCACAACAGATGTCGGAGCCAGAACGGTTTTTGCCGGTTGTTCAAAACGGTTTGCAGTCACCACCAACGAGTCTGCGCTATCCTGCGCCCAGCCCGAAAATGCCGTGACGGACAACGCCGTCAGCAGCGATACTTTTTTAATCATTGTTAAAGCATCCACAATATAAGAAGGATGCCGCAGGATTCATCTATAGCACGCGATGATGAAACCAAATGCGACGTGATCCCGGCAGGTCTTCGGGCTAGGTGGCTTTAGAAGGATGAAGACTTCCCATTTTCACAGTGTCTACAACGCTCATCCCGCCAGTCTTTACCGCTGCGCGTCAGCTCCAGATTTACACTGGATTCCCTTTTCACTCTCAGGAGACCGGAAACAGAATGCTACAATTAGACACGTAAAGATGTCCAGATAGCTATTAGCCATTAAATCTGGACATCCCCTGAACAATGCCTACAATCCCCGCGTAATTCTTTATCACTCAGGACGCATCATGACCCCAGAACACCTCCCGACAGAACAGTACGACGCGCAGCTGGCAGAGAAAGTTGTCCGCCTGCAAAGTATGATGACGCCTTTCAACGCGCCCGTTCCCGAGGTGTTCCGCTCTCCTGTCAGCCACTACCGCATGCGCGCCGAGTTCCGCATCTGGCACGACGGTGACGACCTGTACCACATCATTTTTGATCAGCAGACAAAATCCCGTATCCGCGTAGACAGTTTTCCGGCGGCGAGCGAGCTGATTAACCAGCTAATGACCCTCATTATGGACGGTGTGCGCACCAACCCAGTGCTGCGCAATAAGCTGTTCCAGATTGACTACCTGACTACCCAAAGTAACCAGGCGATTGTCTCTCTGCTGTATCACAAAGCGCTGAATGACGAGTGGCGCGAGCAGGCAGAAGCCCTGCGCGATGCGCTGCGCGCGCAGAACATCAATGTTCATCTGATTGGCCGTGCTACCAAAACCAAAATCATGCTGGATCAGGATTACATCGACGAGCGTCTGCCGGTGGCGGGTAAAGAGATGGTGTATCGTCAGGTAGAGAACAGCTTCACCCAGCCGAACGCCGCGATGAACGTGCAGATGCTTGAGTGGGCGCTGAAGGCGACGGAAGGATCGACGGGCGATCTGCTTGAGCTGTACTGCGGTAACGGCAACTTCTCGCTGGCGCTGGCGCGTAACTTCGAGCGCGTGCTGGCCACAGAAATCGCAAAACCATCGGTTGCTGCGGCACAGTACAACATCGCGGCTAATCATATCGACAACGTGCAGATCATTCGTATGGCCGCAGAAGAGTTCACGCAGGCCATGAACGGCGTACGCGAGTTTAATCGCCTGCAGGGCATTGATCTGAAGAGCTACCAGTGTGAGACGATTTTTGTCGATCCGCCGCGCAGTGGCCTGGACAGCGAAACCGAGAAGATGGTGCAGGCGTACCCGCGTATTTTGTACATCTCCTGTAATCCGGAGACGCTATGCAAGAACCTCGAAACATTAAGCCAGACGCACAAGGTTGAACGTCTGGCGCTGTTCGATCAGTTCCCGTATACGCACCATATGGAGTGTGGTGTACTGCTCACGGCGAAGTAATTATCTGGCATTTTTGGCAGGTGGAGCTTCGCTCACCTGCCTTACAAATAATTCATTACTCTGGTAACTGGCTCTTACGGCTACGCATGCGCGAGCCAATCCAGAACACCAGCGCCACAGACAGTACCGCAGGGAAGAAGTTAGAGCCGATATCCGGATACTCGGCACGCACCACTGTGCTATACAGCAACACACCCAGAATAAAGCAGGCGGCAGCCAACCCCGGTAACCCGACCGGCATAGTGCGGTTCAGGTAACGTTGATGCAGACAGTAAACCGTCAGCACCAGTGCAATTAGCGGGAAAATCGAAAAAGGTACGATTGAGCTAAAAATAGCGGCAAACGTACCATTAATGGATAAGCCAGCGATCAATGCCAGCAACAGCGTCCCTTTATCCTGACCTGACTGTTTCATTACTCACCTTCACTCTTCGGTTTGATGTGCCAGTTTCTCTTGTTCACGGCGATACCAGTAGTACGCACCTTTAGAAATCATGCGAAGCTGTAATACCAGTCGCTCTTCGAGCTGCTTGCGTTGTTCAATGCTGATATCCAGCGCTTCGGCACCCGCGCTGAAAACAATCGTCACCATCGCCTCAGCCTGTGCTTCAGTAAACGCACGCGGCATATGGTTTTCGAGTTCAAGATAGTCGGCAAGTTCCGCGATGAAATGCTGAATTTCACGCGCGACGGCAGCACGAAACGCCGCAGAGGTTCCGGAACGCTCGCGCAGAAGCAGACGAAACGCGTTGGGGTTATTGCCGATAAATTCCATAAAGGTCGACACGGAGGTGCGGATCACGCTGCCGCCTTTTGCGATACGCTGACGCGCCTGGCGCATGAGCTGACGCAGCATCAGACCACTTTCGTCGACCATGGTCAGACCCAGTTCATCCACATCACGGAAGTGACGATAGAAGGACGTTGGCGCAATCCCGGCCTCGCGCGCAACTTCACGCAGGCTCAAACTGGCAAAACTACGCTCGGCACTCAGTTGACTGAATGCGGCTTCCACCAGCGAACGCCGGGTTTTCTCTTTTTGTTGTGCTCTTACGCCCATCACGATAGTTGAATCCTTCCAAAGGCCTGATGGCACTATACCAGAGAATAAAATTAATCTGTTTGCCTGGCTTTGTGAATGATTGTTTACGCGCGGTTTGTGCTTCACTGCCCGAAAAAAGCACAACGATAATTGGGTTACTCTGGCAATGATGTTATGATTCTGTTGCTTTTATGTATAAGAACAGGTAAGCCTTGCCATGCCACATTCCTACGATTACGACGCAATAGTTATTGGTTCCGGCCCCGGCGGCGAAGGTGCTGCTATGGGTCTGGTGAAACAGGGAGCCCGAGTAGCGGTCATTGAGCGCTACCATAATGTTGGCGGCGGTTGCACCCACTGGGGCACCATCCCTTCGAAAGCCCTCCGCCACGCCGTTAGCCGCATTATCGAATTTAACCAGAACCCTCTCTACAGCGACCACTCCCGACTTCTTCGTTCATCCTTTGCCGACATCCTGAATCACGCGGATACCGTCATTAACCAGCAGACACGTATGCGTCAGGGGTTTTATGAGCGTAACCACTGTGAAATTTTGCAGGGTAACGCGCATTTTGTTGATGAGCACACCCTGGCGCTCGAATGCCACGACGGTTCGGTTGAAACCATCACCGCTGAAAAATTCGTTATTGCCTGCGGCTCACGCCCGTACCACCCGGCCGATGTAGATTTCTCGCACCCACGCATCTACGACAGTGACTCCATCCTCAGCCTGCACCACGAACCACGCCACGTGATTATCTATGGCGCTGGGGTGATTGGCTGCGAATATGCGTCGATCTTCCGGGGCATGGAGGTCAAAGTTGACCTGATCAACACCCGCGATCGCCTGCTGGCCTTCCTCGACCAGGAGATGTCGGATTCCCTCTCGTATCACTTCTGGAACAGCGGTGTCGTCATTCGCCACAACGAAGAGTACGAGAAAATCGAAGGCTGCGATGACGGTGTGATCATGCACCTGAAATCTGGCAAGAAGCTGAAAGCCGACTGCCTGCTGTATGCCAACGGCCGTACCGGTAACACCGATTCACTGGCGCTGGAAAACATTGGTCTGGAAACCGACAGTCGCGGTCAGTTGAAGGTCAACAGTATGTACCAGACCGCCCTGCCGCACGTTTATGCAGTCGGGGATGTTATTGGCTATCCAAGTCTCGCGTCAGCAGCCTACGACCAGGGACGCATTGCGGCTCAGGCGCTGGTGAAAGGCGAAGCAACGGCGCATCTGATTGAAGATATTCCGACAGGGATTTACACCATCCCGGAAATTAGCTCAGTCGGGAAAACCGAACAGCAACTGACGGCCATGAAAGTGCCTTACGAGGTAGGTCGTGCCCAGTTTAAACATCTGGCGCGCGCGCAAATCGTGGGGATGAGCGTGGGAACGCTGAAGATTTTGTTCCATCGCGAGACGAAAGAGATCCTCGGTATTCACTGCTTTGGTGAACGCGCCGCGGAAATCATTCATATCGGCCAGGCGATAATGGAGCAAAAAGGGGGTGGTAACACCATCGAGTACTTCGTTAACACCACCTTTAACTACCCGACCATGGCAGAAGCCTATCGGGTAGCGGCACTAAACGGTCTGAACCGCCTGTTTTAACGCGCTGTCAAAATGGCCATCCATTGAACTCCGGATGGCCTCTGCCAGCTGCTCATAGCGGCTGCGCAGCGGCGAACCCGGGCGATAAACCAGGCCAATCGTACGGCGCGGCTCTGGCTTAATGCACGGCAGGTACACCACGCCATCTCGCGTGCGTTCACGAGGTACGGCCAGCGCAGGCAGCAGTGTAATACCACTTCCCGCAGCCACCATATTACGCAGCGTTTCCAGGCTGGTTGCGCGGAAATGGGTATCTTCATCAGCACCCGCTTCAAAGCAAAAACCCATCGCCTGATCGCGCAGGCAGTGGCCATCTTCCAGCATCAGCAGCTTCTCGCCGGCCAGATCGGCCATCGGCACGCGATCGCGGTTCGCCCACGGGTGATCTTGATAGATCGCCAGCATCATCGGCTCATCAAACAGCGGCACCTCAATAAAGGCTTCGCTCTCTTTGACCAGCGCCAGAATGGCACAGTCGAGCTTACCGCTATCTAACTGCGCCAGCAGCTGATGGGTCTGCGCTTCATGCAGGTACATTTCAAGTTTCGGGAACGTCTGGTGCAGCATCGGAATGATGTGCGGTAACAGGTACGGGCCAACGGTTGGGATCAGGCCAATATGCAGTGGGCCTGACATCGTTTCCCCCTGCTGGCTTGCCATTTCCTTGAGCACTTTGACCTCGCGCAGCACGGTACGCGCCTGATCAACCAGCAAAAGACCTGCCTGGGTGAACAGTACCTTACGACTGGTGCGCTCCAGCAGCATCACACCAAGCTCATCCTCCAGCTTGCGGATCTGGCCGCTCAGCGTAGGCTGGCTGACGTGGCAGGAATCTGCCGCGCGGCGAAAATGACGGTGCTCGGCTAACGCTACCAGGTATTCAAGATCACGAATATTCATTATTCATCCTCCGTCGCCACGATAGTTCATGGCGATAGATAGCATAGCAACGAACGATTATCCCTATCAAGCATTCTGTTGAATAATACACCACATAGACGAGGCGGCACGTGTTTGACCCAAAACGACCCCGCTCCGTCAGCGAGTTTCTCTCAAAACTCGAACAACTAAAGCCAACGTGAACTTTTGCGGACCCCGTGGTCCGCTTTTTTTTTGTGTAAAAAAGCCTGGCGTTAAGCCAGGCTCGGTTTTTCTCCCTCTCCCCGTGGGAGAGGGTCGGGATGAGGGCACCCACCCTCACAGTTTAAACTAAGCGGTTTTTCGCATCCGCAATCGCCTGCGCGACCTGCTTAGGTGACACGCCGCCTTTCGCCGCACGCTTATCCAGACAAGACTGTAATGCCAGAATCGGATAAACATCATCCCCGATAACCGCGCTGAACTTCTGCAGCTCGGCAAGCGCCAGATCTTCCAGCGGTTTACCCTGGCGAATCGCTTCCACTACCGCTTCGCCCACAATATGGTGCGCTTCACGGAACGGTACGCCTTTCGCAACGAGGTAATCCGCCAGCTCAGTGGAGTTGGCATACCCCTGCTGCGCCGCTTCCTGGCAACGCGGGCGTTTCACCTGAATACCATCCAGCACCAGTGCGCCCATATGCAGACAGTCCAGCCAGGTGTCGAGCGCGTCGAACAGCCCTTCTTTGTCTTCCTGCATATCTTTGTTATACGCCAGCGGCAGCCCTTTCAGGGTCATCATCATGCCGGTCAGCGCGCCCTGGACGCGGCCACACTTGCCGCGGATAAGCTCCAGCGCATCCGGGTTTTTCTTCTGCGGCATCAGGGAAGAACCTGAAGTCACACGGTCAGACAACTCGACAAACCCGGCCTCACCGGAGTTGAAGAAGATCAGGTCTTCTGCGAAACGCGACAGGTGGACCATGCCGATTGAAGCATTTGAGAGCAGTTCCAGCACGTGGTCACGGTCAGACACGCTGTCCAGGCTGTTACGGGTGGCAGAGGCAAAGCCCAACCAGCCTGCCAGCTGTTCACGGTCAATTTCATACGCCGTACCGGCCAGCGCGCCGCTACCCAGCGGACTCACGTCCAGACGTTTCAGGGTATCCTGCAGACGGCTTTCATCACGCGCCAGCATCTCGACATAGGCCAGGCACCAGTGCGCAAACGTCACTGGCTGCGCACGTTGCAGGTGGGTATAACCCGGCATGACCGCGTCCTGGTTGTTCTGCGCGGTTTCCACCAGCGCACTCTGCAGTTGACGGTTAGCGGCCAGCAGTTCGCCAACGGTATCTTTACACCACAGCTTCAGATCGGTTGCGACCTGGTCGTTACGGCTACGGCCAGTGTGCAGCTTCTTACCCAACTGACCGACTTTATCGATCAGTTTGCCTTCTACCCAGCTGTGAATGTCTTCGGCATCACTCTGGAGAATTTGATCCGGGTTCAGGCGCACTTCTTCCAGCAGGTTGTTCAGCGCTTCTTCCAGCTGCTGCTGTTCCTCTGCGGTCAGTACGCCAACTGTCACCAGCGCTTTGGACCAGGCCACAGAGCCGACAATATCCTGTTCGGCCAGGCGGTAGTCGAAGCGCAAAGAGTCGTTGAACTGTTTGAACCGCTGATCCGCTGCCTGTGTAAAACGCCCACCCCAAAGTGCCATAACATCGTTCCTTTATTCGTTAGTTCCGCCGGGTGGCGCTACGCTTACCCGGCCTACGGTCATTCAATAAAAACTTACGCTAAAATACGCGTGCCAATCGGCGTGCCGTTAAACAGCGCCGGGAGTTGCTCCGCGTGACGCCAGGAGGCGATATCGACCGGACGACCGAGCGTGCGCGCGGCATCCAGTGCAGCGTTCACTTTGACGATCATACCGTCGGTAATAATGCCCTGCGCAATCAGCTGCTCGGCTTTCGCCGCCGTCATTTCCGCAATGCGCTGACCTTTGCCGTCCAGAATACCGCTCACGTCGGAAAGCAGGATCAGGTCTGCGCCCAGCGTTGCCGCCAGTGCCGTTGCCGCCTGGTCCGCATTCACGTTCATCAGCTCACCCTCTTCGGTGACACCGATAGAACTGACCACCGGCAGGAAACCACCGTCCAGCAACGTGTTAATCAGCTTAGGCGAACCTGGCTGCGCCAGTCCAACATGACCGAGTTCTTCGTCGAGCTGAGTCACTTTTACGCTATCGCCATCGCCCAGGTAGAGGCCAACGGAAGCAATATGGTGTTTCTTCGCCCATGCCAGTAGCGTTTTGTTCGCCGTCCCCGCCAGCGCACCGGTGATGATGTCAATCTGATCGGCAGGCGTAACGCGCAGACCATTTTTCTTTTTCACCGGCAGGTTGAGCCCTTTCATCAGCTCATCCACCACGCAGCCGCCACCGTGAACAATCACCAACGGACGTTGGTGCGATTCGCGATAGTTAACCAGCGCGGTAAAAAGACGCTCCAGCGCCTCTTCGCTGTCCAGCAGTACACCACCGAGTTTGATAATTAATGGGTTCATCATCACACCTTAAATAAGAGCCTGCGTTTCAGGGAAGCCGAAACGAATATTTGCGCACTGCATGGCCTGAGCGGCAGCGCCTTTGAGTAAGTTATCTTCTGCGGCGACCACAATCAGGTGTTCGCCCTGCACAGCAAAGCCGATATCGCAGAACGGCAGACCGACCACGTTTTTCAGCGCCGGGACGCCTTTATCGTACAAACGCACCAGCGGTTTATCCGCGTATGCCTGAGTGAAGACCTCGTTCACCTGTTCTTTGGTTACGCCCGGTTTCAGGCGGCAGGTAATGGTTTCGAGGATCCCACGCGGGAAGCTGCCCAGGTGCGGGGTGAAAATCACCTCCGCGCCCAGATGGGTGGTAATTTCAGGGTGATGACGGTGGTTAAACACACCATACGGCTGAAGGCTCACTTCGCAGAAGCTGTTGGAGATAGCAGCCTTGCGCCCGGCACCGCTCACGCCACTGGTGGCGTTGATCACTGGCCACTGGTTCAGATCCAGCAGGCCCGCGTCGATCAAAGGCTTAAGAGAAAGCTGCGCCGCCGTTGGATAGCAGCCCGGGACTGCAATCAGATCCGCTTCTTTCAGTTTGTCTGCGCTCCACTCCGCCAGGCCGTACACCGCTTTTTCAAGCAGATCCGGGTGCTGATGGGTAAAACCGTAATATTTTTCATAGAACGCGCCATCGTTAACACGGAACGCGCCAGAGAGGTCGAACACCACACAACCGGCCGCCAGAAATTGCGGTGCCAGGTCGTGGCTGACTTCGTGCGCAGTGGCCAAAAACACCACGTCGACGCCTTCGGTGAACTCACTGATGTCAGACATTGGCTGCAACGGCAGATCAACAATGCCCTTAAGTTGCGGATGCAAATCAGAAATTAACTTTCCTGCATCATTGCTTTGCGCTGACACGGTCAAAGCGGTTATGGTCATATGTGGATGGCGATTCACGTAGCTTACAAGCTCTGCGCCCGCATAACCGCTAGCGCCTACAATCAGCGTATTCAACATCGGGTTCCTTTATGCTCAACGTTAATGTATTTTTATTCACATTTATTGCATGAATATTGATACTATCACGACCTAAGGTGTGTCAACAATGAAAATGAACTTACCGCCATTTATCGAGATCTACCGCGCCCTGATTGCCACACCGTCCATCAGTGCAACCGAAGAAGCGCTGGATCAGAGCAATGAGTCTTTAATCAATCTGCTGGCGGGTTGGTTTAGCGATCTTGGGTTTAACGTTGAGGTTCAGCCCGTCCCCGGAACCCGCCACAAATTTAACCTGCTCGCCAGCACCGGAACCGGTGCGGGCGGCCTGCTGCTGGCCGGTCATACTGACACCGTACCGTTTGACGACGGCCGCTGGACGCGCGATCCGTTCACCCTGACCGAACATGACAACAAGCTCTACGGTCTGGGCACCGCCGACATGAAAGGATTCTTCGCCTTTATCCTCGACGCGCTGCGTGACGTCGACGTGACGAAACTGAAGAAACCGCTCTACATTCTGGCGACCGCCGATGAAGAAACCAGCATGGCGGGCGCTCGCTACTTCTCTGAAAACACGTCGATTCGCCCGGATTGCGCGATCATCGGCGAGCCAACGTCTCTGCAACCGATTCGCGCGCACAAAGGCCATATCTCGACGGCAGTGCGCGTGCTGGGCCAGTCCGGCCACTCCAGCGACCCGGCGCGCGGCGTGAATGCCATTGAGCTGATGCACGATGCCATCGGCCACATCATGCAGCTGCGTGATTCCCTGAAAGAGCGCTATCACCATGATTCGTTCACCGTTCCTTATCCGACGCTGAACCTCGGTAGCCTTCACGGCGGCGATGCCTCCAACCGTATCTGCGCCTGTTGCGAGCTGCACATGGATATCCGCCCGCTGCCGGGTATGACGCTGAGCGATCTGAACGGATTACTGACAGAAGCCCTTGCACCGGTGAGTGAACGCTGGCCAGGCCGTCTGACGGTTTCCGATCTGCATCCGCCAATTCCGGGCTATGAGTGCCCGCCGGATCACCAGTTGGTCGACGTGGTGGAAAAACTGCTCGGCGAGAAAACCGATGTGGTGAACTACTGCACCGAAGCGCCGTTTATTCAAACGCTCTGCCCGACGCTGGTCCTTGGCCCTGGCTCCATCAACCAGGCCCACCAGCCGGATGAGTATCTGGAAACTCGCTTTATCAAGCCAACCCGCGAACTGATTACTCAGGTTGTGCATCACTTCTGCTGGCATTAATGACCTTTCCCCTCTCATCTGAGAGGGGAAAATCTCGCGATCTCCGTCACATTCCCATAAGCATCACTTATCTGACGCGAAGCGAATTAAATTTCGTAAATTACCCACATTTATTCGTTTGCTGAACCGTTTTCGCAGCAATTGACGACGGGGGTTTTACGTGGCTTTATAAAGGGAGATGACAAAATAATGTCCAGAAGAGTTTCGACTGGGCATAAACAAAAATGATGGGGTGACTGGGTTTTTATGAACGAACAATATTCCGCGTTGCGTAGTAATGTCAGTATGCTCGGCAAAGTGCTTGGAGATACCATCAAAGATGCGTTGGGGGAGAACATCCTCGACCGTGTTGAAACCATCCGCAAGCTATCGAAATCTTCTCGTGCAGGTAATGAGGCCAATCGTCAGGAGCTGCTAACCACGTTGCAGAACCTCTCTAACGATGAGCTGTTACCCGTTGCACGCGCATTCAGCCAGTTCCTTAACCTGGCAAACACCGCTGAGCAATACCACAGCATTTCGCCAAATGGCGAAGCTGCCAGCAACCCGGAAGTCATTGCCCGTACGCTTCGTAAACTCAAAGATCAGCCAGGCCTCAATGAAGACACCATCAAAAAAGCGGTGGAGTCCCTTTCGCTGGAGCTGGTACTGACCGCGCACCCAACCGAAATCACCCGTCGTACCCTGATCCATAAAATGGTGGAAGTGAACAACTGCCTGAAGCAGTTGGATAACAAAGACATCGCTGACTACGAGCGCAACCAGCTGATGCGCCGCCTGCGCCAGCTGATTGCCCAATCCTGGCACACCGATGAAATTCGTAAGCATCGCCCAAGCCCGGTTGATGAAGCCAAATGGGGCTTTGCGGTGGTAGAAAACAGCCTGTGGGAAGGGGTTCCTAACTACCTGCGCGAGCTGAACGAACAGCTGGAAGAGAACCTGGGCTACCGCCTGCCGGTGGATTTTGTTCCAGTGCGCTTCACCTCCTGGATGGGCGGAGACCGCGACGGCAACCCGAACGTGACCGCAGAGATCACCCGTCATGTCCTGTTGCTGAGCCGCTGGAAGGCCACCGACCTGTTCCTGAAAGACATTCAGGTACTGATTTCCGAACTGTCGATGGTTGAAGCAACACCGGAACTGCGCGAGCTGGCTGGTGAAGAAGGTGCCAGCGAGCCGTATCGTTTCCTGATGAAAAAACTGCGCAGTCAACTGATGGCTACTCAGGCCTGGCTGGAAGCACGACTTAAAGGCCAGCGCCTGCCAAAACCCGAAGGTCTTCTGAGCCAGAACGAACAGCTCTGGGAGCCCCTGTACGCCTGTTATAAATCTCTGCAGGCCTGTGGGATGGGCATCATCGCGAACGGTGAGTTGCTTGATACCCTGCGCCGCGTGAAGTGTTTTGGCGTACCGCTGGTGCGTATCGATGTGCGTCAGGAGAGCACCCGTCATACCGAAGCCCTGGGCGAACTGACCCGCTATCTCGGCATCGGCGATTATGAAAGCTGGTCCGAAGCCGACAAGCAGGCCTTCCTGATCCGCGAACTGAACTCCAAACGTCCTCTGCTGCCTCGCAACTGGGAGCCAAGCAACGACACCCGCGAAGTTCTCAACACCTGTAAAGCGATCGTTGATGCGCCGAAAGGATCGGTGGCGGCCTATGTGATCTCCATGGCGAAAACGCCGTCCGACGTGCTGGCCGTTCATCTCCTGCTGAAAGAAGCCGGTATCGACTACGCCCTGCCGGTCGCGCCGCTGTTTGAAACCCTCGATGACCTGAACAATGCCAATGATGTCATGACCCAGTTGCTGAACATCGACTGGTATCGTGGCTTTATTCAGGGCAAACAGATGGTCATGATTGGCTATTCTGACTCCGCAAAAGATGCGGGCGTAATGGCAGCATCCTGGGCCCAGTACCAGGCGCAAGATGCACTGATTAAAACCTGTGAGAAAGCCGGTATTGAGCTGACCCTGTTCCACGGACGCGGCGGTTCCATTGGCCGTGGCGGTGCACCTGCTCATGCCGCACTGCTGTCACAACCGCCGGGAAGTCTGAAAGGCGGCCTGCGCGTGACCGAGCAGGGCGAGATGATCCGCTTCAAGTACGGTCTGCCAGAAGTCACCATCAGCAGCCTGTCGCTTTACACCAGCGCTATTCTGGAAGCGAACTTGCTACCGCCGCCGGAGCCAAAAGCGTCCTGGTGTCATATTATGGACGAGCTGTCAGATATCTCCTGCGATCTGTACCGCGGCTACGTGCGTGAAAACAAAGACTTCGTACCTTACTTCCGTTCAGCGACGCCTGAGCAGGAGCTGGGTAAACTGCCGCTGGGCTCACGTCCTGCGAAGCGTCGCCCAACCGGTGGCGTAGAATCCCTGCGTGCTATCCCGTGGATCTTCGCCTGGACGCAGAACCGTTTGATGCTGCCAGCCTGGCTGGGTGCCGGTGCCGCGCTGCAGAAAGTGGTAGAAGATGGCAAACAGAGCGAGCTGGAAGCTATGTGTCGCGACTGGCCATTCTTCTCAACCCGCCTGGGTATGCTGGAGATGGTCTTCTCGAAAGCTGACCTGTGGCTGGCGGAATACTACGATCAGCGCCTGGTGAAACCTGAGCTGTGGGCACTGGGTAAAGAGCTGCGCGAACTGCTGGAAGGTGACATCAAAGTGGTGCTGGATATCGCCAACGACTCACACCTGATGGCGGACCTGCCGTGGATTGCCGAGTCTATTCAGCTACGTAACATCTATACCGACCCGTTGAACGTCCTGCAGGCAGAACTGCTGCATCGTTCGCGTCTGGCGGAAGAAGAAGGTAAAGAGCCGGATCCACGCGTTGAACAGGCGCTGATGGTGACGATTGCAGGCGTTGCGGCAGGTATGCGTAACACCGGCTAATGCTTTATGCCCGGCAGCGCTGCGCTTGCCGGGCAATACCTCGGTATTCACATCATGCACCACGATATCACCCACATCCTGACTGACCTGATAAACGGCACGTTGCCTCTACGTCAGGTGCATTTTGCAAACTCAACATCCTCCGTTCCCGCACTTGCCTTGCAGGTCGATTTTCCTCGTCTGGAGATCGTGCTCGAAGGTTCGGTGAAAGACCTGGCTGCTTCCGTTTTACAGCAGGGTGATGTTTTATACGTTCCTGCTGGCGGCTGGAATGATCCGCAATGGCAAAAGCCCGCGACGACGTTGAGCATTCTGTTTGGCAAACAACAACTTGGGTTTAGCCTCCTGCACTGGGATGGCGTTGAGGTCCGTAACCTGGCAAAACGGCATGTTGCCCGCAGAGGTCCTCGTATTGGCTCATTCCTGCTGCAAACGCTCCATGAAATGCAGATGCAGCCGCATGAGCAGCAAACCGCACGGCTGATTATCGCCAGCCTGCTTAGCCACTGCGTCGACCTGCTGGGCAGCCAGATCCAAACCGCCTCGCGTAGTCAGGCTCTGTTTGAAGCGATTCGGGTCTATATTGACGAGCACTACGCCGCGCCGCTAACCCGTGAATCCGTGGCGCAGGCGTTTTACATCTCCCCCAACTATCTGTCGCATCTCTTCCAGAAAACAGGTGCAGTGGGTTTCAATGAATACCTGACGCATACCCGGCTGGAACACGCGCGTCAGTTGCTGAAAGGGTATGATTTAAAAGTGAAAGAGGTGGCACATGCCTGCGGGTTTGTTGACAGTAACTATTTCTGCCGGTTGTTCCGTAAAAACACAGAGCGATCCCCGTCAGAATACCGTCGCCAGTATCACAGCCAGCTAACAGGGAAAGTGGCTAGTCCAGAATGAGCTGAGTATGCTGCGGTGCGGAAAACATTTTACGCACCGCTCCCATCACCCTTTGCGGGTCACGTAAAAAGGCGTTAATCCCGCACTTCACGTAGCGGGTATGTTCGAAGCGTTCACTGCCAGCCAGTTCGATATCCGCGATCAGTAGAACAACATCGGCGCGACGAATATCGTCATCTGTGAGCTCGTTTTCAACGCCCAGAGCTCCCTGCGTCTCAATGTGAACGCTCCACTTCTCATGCAGGCAGAGTTTTTCAAGCCTTTCGGCTGCCATATAGGTATGTGCAACGCCACTGACACAAGCGGTCACCGCCACCAGGTGACGTTCCGTTATCACTGCCATACTTAACCTCCTACGGTGACATGGAAACCTTCGCGCTCAGCCATTTGACGCATCGCCGCAACCTCACTTTCTGTTGGCGGAACCACTTGCCGCATCCCCCACTCCTGACCAAGGAGACGATACTTTGGTTCCCCGTACTGATGGAACGGCAGTAAATGCAGTTGCCGTATTCCAGAAGGTAACAGAAACGCCAGCACGCGAGCCATGTTCGTTTCATTGAGCGTAAAACCCGGAATAAGCGGCACGCGAGGGATCACATTTACTCCGTCTGCCACCAGTTGCATAAAATTATCGAGCACTCTGGGCAGATTCATTGCTACCACTGAACGCGCCAGCTCCGTATCCATTATTTTCAAATCAAACAGCACTTCATCACACTGGTGCGCCAGTGGCAGTAAGCGAGATAAAGGCGCATCTCCTGCCGTTTCGATGGCTGTATGCACGCCATATCGACGCAGCCTCTGCAAAAGCAGTGTCGCAAAAGGTGCCTGCATCAACACTTCCCCTCCGGAGAGGGTGACGCCACCACCCGAAGAACGGAAGAACACATCGTCTTTCATTACCTCACGTTCGAGCACATCGAGCGTAACGTCTCTTCCAATATGCTCGAACGCGCCAGAAGGGCACTCATTAGCATCCCGCAGACAGGGGCTACAGTGCAAACATTTGCTCACGCGGCGCACTGTCTCGATTTTCGGTGAGATCGACTCAGGATTAGCACACCAGGGGCAGCGGTGAGGACAACCTTTAAAAAACACTACCGTACGAATGCCACGCCCATCATTCAACGAATAGCGCTGAATGTTGAAAATACGCGCCGCATTGGCGCGCGTTTCAACCTCGTCACAGCTGATGTGCTGTGCGACGGATAATGTCATCCTGGATCTCCTTCGATAACTCAACAAAGAAGGTGCTGTATCCGGCAACCCGGACGACCAACCCGGCAAAATCCTGTGGGCGCTGCTGTGCTTCGCGTAGCGTGTCCGCGTTAACGACGTTGAACTGGATATGTTGCAGTTTAAGCTGGGTGAACGCGCGCAGAAAATCCGCCAGCTTTTGCAGCCCGGCATCGCCTTCCAGCGTCGCAGGCGTGAATTTAACGTTCAGAAGTGTACCGTTAGATAATAAATAGTTATCCAGCTTACTCACCGATTTCAGTACCGCCGTCGGGCCCTGCATATCTTGCCCGAGCATAGGAGAGAGCCCACCGTCTGCCAGCTGCTCACCTGCCAGGCGACCATCCGGTGTGGCACCCACGACTGCGCCCAGCGGTACGTGTGCCGACACGGTATATGAACCGGGGGTAAATTGCCCACCACGCGGGTTGCGGTATTTTTCGACCTCTTTACAGTAATGGCGCAGCAATTCAGCGCTGATATTGTCGACATCATCAATATCATTGCCGTATTTTTCGAAGCGGTTGATCAGCCTTGCACGCACTTTCTCGCCTTCAGGGGTGGCAAAATTGGCTTTTAACACGGCTAATAGCTCATCAAAACTTAAGCGTTGCTGTTCAAAAACCAGCCCTTTCAGAGCATGCAATGAGTCACTCAAATTCGCTATCCCTATCCCCTGCACGCCAGAGAAGTTATAGCGTGCACCGCCGTCGGTAATATCTCTCCCCGTAACCAGGCAATCACTGATAAACGAAGAGAGAAGCGGAACGGGCGCCCAGTCGCGGTGGCCGATATCGCAGATATTGCTCCCCTCGACCATCAGCGCAATGTAGTGATTAATTTTGGCGCGAATATGTCTCAGCAACTCTTCATAACTGAGATCCGCATTGCCTTCGTTCTCCTGCATCGCAATTTCCATGACTTTCAGCAGGTTAAACATCGCGATATCGTGAAGACCGTAGGTTTTACCCGGAATGGACAGTTCAACGCAGCCGACAACGGCGTAATCACGCGCATCTTCAAGTGACACACCACGATTCAGAAAAGCTGGCACCACCACTTCATCGTTAAATATCTGCGGAATACCGGTTCCCAGGCGGATCGTCTCTGCAGTTTTGAGCAGGAAAGGTCGATCAATAAGTTCGTTCACTCGCACGCCAAGGTTGGGCTGCGGAAGCTGAACGCTCTGGTAGGCATCCAGGCACAGGAAGGAAAGCACATTCACCGCACTGCGACCACTCTCCGTCAGGCCGCCCAGCAGTGCAGTATATCCCGTCGGAAATCCGGCAAAATAACGTGCGCTGCTGGTCGAACGTAATAACACCACGTCATTGCACTTCACCCACAATGATTCCAGAAGTTCTTTCAGAAACGAAGGATCGTCACCTTGCGAGAGCGAAGCCTGATAAAACGGCAACATATACTGATCAAAGCGCCCGATGGAGAGCGAGCTGGCGTTAGATTCGTACTGTAAAATAACGTTCATGTACCAGAATAGCTGACACGCCTGCCAGAACGTTTGCGGTTTATGCTGAGCGTTATGACGAGAGTTTTCCGCAATCTTGAGTAATTCCTCGCGTCGAGAGCCATGGCTGATGGCAGCGACGTCTTCAGCCAGCACTGCATAGCGCAGAATGTGGCGCTGCGAGGCTTCAAGCAGAATCAGCGCCGCGGCATAGAAGGTGTTCTCCGTATCGCGGGTGCAGTGTTCACGCATTTCCTCTACCAGCGCACCCAGACCATTATTCAGCAGGCGTGGGTAATCAATGATGATATGCCCCTGCCCTTTATCCGTCTGATTGACGCTAAAAATCTGTGTCCCCACGGCGGCTTTCACTTCATCCGTCATCTGGCTGTTGATGAAATCTTTCATCGACCGTTTTTCCCACCAGGGATACAGCACTTCACGGTAGATCCGCTTATCCTCGTCGCTAATGTCGAAGCGATCCTGGGGTCGTGTGGCAAACTGATCCAACTCCTTAAGCAGCCAGTACGGGTCCATCTCAGGGGACATAATTCCTGCGCGCGGTTTAACGGTGCGGTTTCCGGCAATCAGTTCCTCATCACGAATCGCGATATTCACATGGTCGAGAATGTACGCCGTGGCTTTCGCGCGCCTGAGCATAACCGGCTCGCCTTCCGTCTGCTGATAACTGGCGGTATAGAGCAAAGCACGCTCAAGTGAGATTTCGCGCGGGTTAGCAAAGAGTGCGTCTTTCAGACGCTGGGTACGATTCGTCATGAGGTAACTCCTGTAACGGAAAAACGAGCCCGCCCCGAAGGGCGGGAGAGCATCAGGCGGTTTGTGTCAGGTGGGCATCAATTTTGTTCATGATGGCGTCAGCACGCTTTACCGCGTCGCTAATGTTGACGCGCACGATGGTTTTCCCGCTAAAACGCTCTTCGAATTTAATGCCGATATCTTTAGTCAGGATCACCATATCCGCTGCGGCGATATCCTCAGCCGTCAGTTCGTTCTCAAGACCTATCGACCCCTGCGTTTCAACTTTCACTTCCCAGCCTTTGGCTTTAGCGGCACTTTCCAGTGCTTCGGCCGCCATATAGGTATGCGCAACGCCTGACGGGCATGCCGTTACTGCGATAATTCGGGCCATGTTCTCTTCCTCATTCAGTTAATTTCGAAATCCAGATCCAGGTCGTCCTCTTTTTCTTCGACCTGTTTTGCATTCTTGCGGGCAATACTTTTCAGCACGTTAACGCTGATGGCGGTAACCACCGCACCCACGGCTACTGCCGCGATGTAGCCCATTTTGCCCTCCACCACAGGGAGAACGATAAGCCCACCCCATCCGGCATAACATTGTGCGCCCATCACGGCAGCCGTCACTGCACCGCACGCGGAGCCCAACATGATGGAAGGGATCACGCGCAGAGGATCGGCTGCAGCAAATGGAATCGCCCCTTCGGTGACCCCCACGCAGCCCATCACCAGTGCCGCTTTACCCGCTTCACGCTCTTCACCAGTAAAATTCTTGCGATTAATGAGCGTCGCCAGGCCTAACCCCAGCGGAGGCACACAGATACCCACCGCTGCGATTGCCACAACGGTGTAGACGCCCTGGGCAACACAAATCAACATAAAGGCATAGGCCACTTTGTTAATTGGCCCCCCCATATCGAAGGCCAGCATCAGCCCCATGATGACGGCCAGCACAACGATGCTGCCCTGCTGCATTCCTTGCAGCCACTGAGTTAACCCCGTGGTCAACGCCCCGACAGGCTCACCCAGGCCCCACATCATGATGCCCGCGGTAAGAAAAGTGCCGATGATAGGGATGATGAAGATAGGCATGACTGAGCGCAGCACTTTCGGAACCGGCAGTTTCTTCAGATACCAGACAACTATCCCACCGAGTATCCCGGCAATAATGGCGCCGAAGAAACCCGCACCGAAGCTGTTACCAACCCAGGCCGCAATGGCGCAAGGTGCAAGCGCGGCACGTTCGGCAATGGAATAGCCAATATAGGCGGCGAGGAAAGGGACCATCAGCGTTAACCCGGCCACGCCGATATCGAACAGTTTTTTCAGGTTGGGATCGGTTGCTGCATCCGGTACCGCGCCTTTGCCGTACAACATGACTGAAACCGCCAGCAAAATTCCGCCTGCAACCACGAACGGAATCATGTGCGACACACCTGTCATCAGATGCTGCCGCGTGTTCTTGAGAATATGCACCAACTCTTTCATATGTCGCTCCTGGCCTAAAACCCTAAAGGTGTTGTGGCAAACAATAGGCAATCAGATAGTCGGCGGACAGGAGACAAAAAGGCCATTTACTGGATTTTTGTAATGTTGAAATGAAAATGCGATCCGCCTCGACATTTCGCACAGACGGAAGCGTAAGACAAACCATCACAACCTGTGAGTCAAATCTCACTTTTCGAGTGATATTACATTTGTCCAGTTTTTGGCAGATTTGTCACATGGCGCGCGTCATCACCGCACTCGTATGCTGTTCCCCAATTAATGATGATTGGTTTGAGGAGTGTGTGTATGGCTCTGGTAGTGGAATTTACCTGTGAATTACCCAACGGGGTTCACGCGCGTCCGGCAAGTCATGTGGAAACGCTGTGCAATACGTTTAGCTCACAAATCGAATGGCACAACCTGCGCACTGGCCGTAAGGCCGATGCCAGAAGCGCACTGGCTCTTATTGGTACCGATACGCTGGCAGGTGATGCATGTCGCCTGGTGATTCAAGGGGAAGATGAGCAAAACGCCCATCAACAACTGGAACACTGGATCCGGGAAGAGTTCCCGCACTGTGATTCACCACTCGCAGAAACCATCACTACCGAGCTTGATCCATTACCAGAATCCCTCACGCGCCTTAACCCAACGCTGTTCCGCGCCATGCCTGTTTGCAGCGGTAGCGCCCAGGGTATTCTGACCTTACTGACCTCGTTGGATCTCAATGCACTGACTGATTTACCCGATGCGAAAAATGTTGAAGAAGAGCAGTCTGCGCTGAATAACGGTCTCACCCTGCTGGTGAAAAACATTGAGTTGCGTGCGATGGACAGCGAGAGTACCGCCAGCGCCATTCTCGATGCGCATCGATCGCTGGCGACGGATACCTCACTGCGCCAGCATCTTCTTGCAGGCGTGAGCCAGGGACTGAGCTGCGCGCAAGCAACAATCGCTACTGCAAACCATTTCTGCGATGCGTTTTCTCGTTCCAGTAGCAGCTACCTGCAGGAGCGGGTACTGGATGTGCGCGATGTCTGCTATCAACTTTTACAACACATTTATGGAGAACAACGCTTCCCGGTGCCAGGCCAGTTGACGCAGCCGACCGTCTGCCTTGCAGACGACCTCACTCCCGGTCAGTTCCTGGAACTGGATAAAACATTACTCAAAGGGCTGCTGTTAAAGAGCGGCGGAACCACTTCGCACACCGTTATTCTTGCGCGCTCCTTCAATATTCCCACGCTGGTCGGCGTCGATAGCGAAGGTCTTCTTCAATGGCGCAACCAGCCTGTCTTCGTAGATGGCAATGCGGGCGCGGTTGTGGTCAATGCCAGTGATGCGGTGGTGCGCTACTATCAGCAGGAAGCACGAGTACAACAGGCGATCCGCGAGCAGCAACGCATCTGGCTTGATCGGGAAGCCAGAACATCAGATGGCCTGCGCATTGAGATTGCCGCGAACATCGCTCATGCAGTGGAAGCCGTGGCGGCATTTGGTAACGGTGCCGAAGGCGTTGGCCTGTTCCGCACCGAAATGCTGTATATGGATCGCACCAGCGCCCCCGGTGAAAACGAGCTGTACAACATTTTCTGCCAGGCCCTTGAAAGTGCAAATGAGCGCAGCATTATCGTGCGTACTATGGATATCGGAGGCGATAAACCGGTGGAGTACCTGAACATACCGGCAGAAAACAACCCCTTCCTCGGCTACCGCGCAGTACGTATCTACGAAGAGTATGCAACGCTTTTCACCACCCAGCTTCGGGCGATCCTGCGCGCCTCTGCTCACGGCAACCTGAAGATCATGATCCCGATGATCTCCTCCATGGAAGAGATCCTGTGGGTTAAAGAGAAGCTTGCCGAAGCGAAGCAGCAGCTTCGTACTGAACATATTCCATTTGATGAAAAAATCCCGCTCGGCATCATGCTGGAAGTGCCCTCGGTGATGTTCATCATCGATCAATGCTGTGAAGAAATTGATTTCTTTAGTATCGGCAGCAATGACCTGACGCAGTATCTCCTGGCCGTCGACCGCGACAATGCCAAAGTCACGCGCCATTACAACAGCCTGAACCCGGCTTTCCTGCGCGCTCTGGATTACGCGGTACAGGCCGTCCATCGCCAGGGAAAATGGATTGGCCTGTGCGGTGAGCTGGGTGCAAAAGGTTCTGTGTTGCCATTGCTGGTAGGTTTGGGCCTGGACGAGCTCAGTATGGGGTCGCCTGCTATCCCGGCGACCAAAGCGCGCCTGGCCCAGCTTGATAGCCGCGCCTGCCGCCAGTTGTTGAACCAGGCCATGGCGTGTCGCACCTCGCTTGAAGTGGAACACCTGCTCGCCCAGTTCCGCATGAATCAGCAGGATACGCCGCTGGTGACGCCACGCTGCATTTCTCTGGATAACGACTGGAACAGCAAAGAAGAGGTCATGAAAGGCATGACCGATAACCTTTTGCTCGCTGGGCGTTGCCGCTATCCGCGCAAGCTGGAAGCCGATCTGTGGGCGCGCGAAGCCGTATTTTCTACCGGGCTGGGTTTTAGTTTTGCCATCCCACACAGCAAATCGGAGCACATTGAGCAATCCACCATCAGCGTTGCACGCCTGAAAGCCCCCGTCATGTGGGGAGATGAGGAAGCGCAATTCATCATCATGCTGACGCTGAACAAACACGCCGCAGGCGACCAGCACATGCGAATTTTCTCACGCCTGGCACGTCGCATCATGCATGAAGATTTCCGCAACGCGCTGGTGAACGCCAGCTCCGGGGAGGCTATTGCTTCTCTGCTGCAACACGAATTAGAACTTTAATACGAGGAAGAGTGATGGAACTGTATCTGGATACCGCCAACGTGGCGGAAGTCGAACGCCTTGCACGCATTTTTTCCATTGCGGGCGTGACCACTAACCCAAGCATTATCGCTGCCAGCCGTGAATCCATCTGGGACGTGCTGCCGCGCCTGCAAAAGGCCATCGGGCCGGACGGCACGCTGTTTGCCCAAACCATGAGCCGCGATGCAGAGGGCATGGTGGCGGAGGCTAAACGCCTGAGTAATGTCATACCGGACATTGTGGTCAAAATTCCGGTGACAGCTCAGGGGCTTATCGCGATTCAGGTTCTGAAAAAAGAGGGCATTACCACGCTGGGTACCGCCGTATACAGCGCAGCACAGGGGTTACTCGCCGCACTGGCAGGAGCAAAGTATGTGGCCCCGTATGTCAACCGCGTCGACGCTCAAGGCGGTGACGGTATTCGTATGGTGCAAGAACTGCAATCCCTGCTTGAAATGCATGCGCCAGAGAGCAAGGTACTTGCCGCCAGCTTTAAAACTCCGCGACAGGCGCTGGACTGCCTGCTTGCCGGCTGTGAAGCAATCACGCTTCCTTTAGATGTAGCGCAACAAATGCTCGGCACCCCGGCGGTAGAGTCAGCCATAGAGAAGTTCGAGCAAGACTGGAAAAACGCGTTTGGTAACCTCAACCTCTAAGGGAGAACTGTTATGGACCGTATCATTCAATCGCCGGGGAAATACATCCAGGGCGCTAATGTGCTTACCCGTCTCGGCGACTATCTGAAGCCACTAGCACAGCGCTGGCTGGTAGTCGGCGATAAATTTGTACTGGGCTTTGCTGAAGAGACTTTACGGCAGAGTTTCAAAAACGCAGAACTGCATGCTGAAATCGCACCGTTTGGTGGCGAATGTTCGCAAAATGAAATCGATCGACTGAAAAAACTGGCAGACAGTGCTGACTGTATGGCGGTACTGGGTATCGGCGGCGGAAAAACGCTGGATACTGCCAAAGCGCTGGCTCACTTTATGGACGTGCCGGTCGCCATTGCCCCGACTATAGCCTCCACTGATGCGCCGTGCAGCGCGCTTTCCGTGATTTATACCGACAACGGCGAGTTCGATCGCTACCTGATGCTACCGCACAACCCGAACATGGTTATCGTCGACACCAATGTGGTTGCAGGAGCACCACCACGTCTGCTGGCTGCGGGGATTGGCGATGCACTGGCCACCTGGTTTGAAGCACGAGCCTGTTCCCGCAGTGGCGCAACCACCATGGCAGGAGGCAAATGTACGCAGGCTGCGTTAGCGCTCGCCGAGCTGTGCTACAACACGCTGATTGAAGAGGGTGAAAAAGCGATGCTGGCGGCGGAACAGCACGTCGTAACACCGGCGCTGGAACGCATCATTGAAGCCAATACGTATCTCAGCGGCGTCGGTTTTGAAAGCGGCGGGCTTGCTGCAGCACACGCCATTCACAACGGCATGACGGCAGTGCCGGACGCACATCACTTCTATCATGGTGAAAAAGTCGCATTCGGTACGCTGACGCAGCTGGTACTGGAAAACGCCCCGGTAGAAGAAATAGAGACCGTCGCGGCGCTTTGTCACAGCGTTGGTTTGCCCATCACGCTGGCACAGCTGAACATCAAAGAGGATATCCCGGCTAAAATGCGTCTGATTGCGGAAGCCTCCTGCGCGGAAGGCGAAACCATTCATAACATGCCGGGCGGCGTGTCGCCGGACCAGGTTTACGCGGCACTGTTGGTTGCCGATCAGTACGGACAGCGGTTCTTACAGGAGTGGGAATAGTCGCAGCCCACATGGTGTTAAAAATCCCCGCCGAAGCGGGGATTTTTATTTACTGCAGGTCGAAACGATCCAAATCCATCACTTTCGCCCATGCTGCAACGAAGTCACGGACAAACTTCTCGCTGGCATCGCTGCTGGCATAAACTTCTGCCAGCGCGCGCAGGACGGCATTAGAGCCGAAGACCAGATCGGCTCGGGTCGCGGTATATTTCACTTCACCGCTGGCGCGGTCGCTACCGGCAAACAGTTCGTTTGACTCATCGGTCGCTTTCCATTGGGTATTCATATCCAGCAGATTGACGAAGAAGTCATTACTCAGCACGCCCTCGCGGTCGGTGAACACGCCATTCTTGCTGCCATCGAAGTTAGCACCCAATGCACGCAAGCCACCCACCAGCACCGTCAGTTCAGGCGCGGTCAGCGTCAGCTGTTGGGCCTTATCAATCAGGAGTGATTCCGTGGTCGAGGCATTAACCTGGGCACGATAGTTGCGGAAGCCATCAGCAATCGGTTCGAGCAGGTTAAACATCTCGATATCCGTCTGATCCTGACGTGCATCCACACGGCCTGGTGTGAACGGTACAGTGACATATACGCCTGCCGCTTTCGCGGCTTGCTCCACGCCTACTACGCCCGCCAGCACGATAATATCTGCCAGGGAAGCTTTGTTAGTGGTGCGCTGAATAGCTTCCAGAGCAGGAAGTGCACGAACCGCTGCGGCGTTCACATCCCAGTCACGCTGAGGCGCCAGCGCCAGACGTGCGCCATTGGCACCGCCACGCTTATCGCCGCCGCGGAAGGTTGAAGCAGACGCCCAGGCAACAGAAACCAGCTCGCTTACGGAGAGACCCGATGCCGCAATTTCCGCTTTCAGACTTTCAATATCTTCCTTCGAAGGGTTGAACACCGCCTGTGGCAGCGGATCCTGCCAAATCAGATCTTCTTTCGGCACTTCCGGACCAATGTACCGCGCTTTTGGCCCCATATCACGGTGGGTCAGTTTGAACCATGCACGTGCGAAAGCTTCGTTGAAAGCCTGCGGATCGTTCAGGAAACGACGGGAAATTTTTTCGAATTCCGGGTCAAAACGCAGCGTCAGGTCGGTGACCAGCATGGTTGGTTTGCGTTTTTTCGACGGGTCGAACGGATCAGGCATAATGTCCGGCGCATTTACGGCTTCAAACTGAATGGCACCGGCCGGGCTACGTGTCTGCACCCACTCATATTTGAACAGGTTCTCGAAGAAATAGTTGCTCCACTGGGTCGGGGTTTGTGACCAGATGACTTCCAGACCAGAGGTGATAGCATCTTCGCCAACGCCAGAGCCGTGCGTGCTATGCCAGCCAAGACCCTGCGCCTCAATCGGTGCGGCTTCCGGATCAGCACCTACATGGGTCGCTTCTCCTGCACCGTGGGTTTTACCGAGAGTATGCCCCCCTGCAATCAACGCGACGGTCTCTTCGTCATCCATACCCATGTTACCAAAGGTGGCGCGAATCGCCGCTGCCGCTGACAGCGGTTCGCCGCTGGCATTTGGCCCTTCCGGGTTAACGTAAATCAGGCCCATTTCGGTTGCGCCGAGTGGACGCTTCGCCAGCTCTTCCGGATCGCGGTGCTTCAGCCAGGTCGTTTCGTCGCCCCAGTTAACGTCCATATCCGGTTCCCAGACGTCTTCACGCCCGGCACCAAAACCAAAGGTGCGGAAACCCGAGTTTTCCAGCGCCACGTTACCCGCGAGGATAAACAGGTCAGCCCAGGAGATTTTTTGCCCGTATTTTTGCTTAATTGGCCACAGCAGGCGGCGTGCTTTATCCAGGCTGACGTTATCAGGCCAGGAGTTCAGCGGCGCAAAGCGCTGTTGACCGCGTCCTGCACCACCGCGCCCATCAACGGAGCGATAGGTGCCTGCACCGTGCCAGGCCATACGAATAAACAGACCTGCATAGCTGCCCCAGTCGGCTGGCCACCACGGTTGAGAGTCGGTTAAAAGTGCTTTGAGGTCGCCTTTAAGCGCAGAGTAATCAAGTTTGCTGAATTCTTTGCGGTAGTCGAAGTCTTCACCCAGAGGGTTCGAACGGTTGGAATGTTGGTTAAGAAGGTCGACACGGAGTTGTTTTGGCCACCAGTCACGGCTGCTGGTACCTGCCCCCGCGCTCTGATCGTGACCGCCCTGATGGAACGGGCATTTGCCGACTTTATTGGTATCGTCTGACGTGCTCATCGCTATGCTCCCTTTTACAGTGTTACCGTTACGATATACGCCCTTATTGATAAGGTACAGTTGGGATAACCCACAGATTCGATAGTTAATTCCGTTTAATTACACTTTGAAAATTTGTGACTTTTTTACGTCTTTGGCAGAATTGCCGATATGACAGGAAAATAAAACCCTTATAAATCAAAAAACCCTCCGAAGAGGGCTTTTTTGTTACACGCCTGGTCTAACACCGAGCGTGTGGCATATGGCGTAACTCATCTCCGCACGGTTCAGCGTGTAGAAGTGGAAATCCTTCACCCCTTCACGACTTAAAATCTTCACCATGTCCATCGCGATATTTGCGCCCACCAGCTTGCGTGTTTCCGGGTCATCGTCCAGCCCTTCGTACATTTTAGACATCCAAAGCGGAATGCGCACATTCGTCATGTCAGCAAATTTCTTCGCCTGTTTGAAGTTAGAGACCGGCAGAATACCTGGGATGATTTCAACGTCGATGCCTGCGGAAACACAACGGTCACGGAAGCGCAGGTAGCTTTCCACATCAAAGAAGAACTGGGTAATCGCGCGGTTTGCACCGGCTTCCACTTTACGCTTCAGGTTAAGCAGATCGGCCTGGGCGCTTTTCGCTTCCGGGTGAACTTCAGGATAAGCGGCAACGGAGATATCAAAATCGGCCACGTCTTTCAGCAGCGCGACCAGGTCGGCAGCATACATTTCCGGCTTACCGCTACCCGGCGGCAGGTCACCGCGCAGGGCAACAATATGACGAATGCCGTTGTTCCAGTAATCCTGGGCGATAGCACGCAGTTCATCACGGGTTGCGTCAATACAGGTAAGGTGCGGGGCCGCTTCCAGACCGGTGCGATCTTTAATGCCTTTAATGATGCTGTGCGTACGGTCACGCTCGCCGGAGTTTGCACCGTAGGTTACGGAGACAAACTTCGGTTTCAGGCTGCTCAGGCGATCGATAGAGCTCCACAGAGTTTGCTCCATTTCACTGGTGCGCGGCGGGAAAAATTCAAAAGAGACGTTAATCTGGCCGTTTACTTCGGCCAGGCTCTGATTCAGGGCTTCCCGCTGGTTGGCGTGAAAAAAGCTCATACCGTACCTCTATCAATCGCGTGTCGTTGTGTGTTGTTTTGTGAACTTCTATACGTTTAGACGTCCAGATGTAAAAATGACGGAAAAGCGGGGGGACGTCAACAGAAATAATCAACAATAACGGTGAGGTTTGCTCAGGGAATATGAGGAAAATTCATGATGAGGGTAATTCCCTCTCCCGGAGAGAGAGGGAAATTCAGGCGTTACAGTAACTTAGCCAGGCGGTTGATGTCGGACTGGATCGCGCCGGCGGTCACATCGCGCCCCGCCCCCGGACCGCGGATCACCAGTGGGTTATCACGATACCAGCGGCTTTCGATCGCGAAGACGTTATCGCACGGCAAAAGTGCTGCCAGCGGATGTTCAGGACGCACCGCCTCAACACCCACACGCGCTTTTCCGTTGGCCTCAAAACGCGCCACATAGCGCAGTACCAGCCCCATCTCGTTCGCCGCTTCCAGACGCTGTACCATCTGCTCGTTAAGCTCTTCACCATTTTCAAAGAAATGGTCTATAGAACCTTCTTCACAGCCAGCAGTCACCAGTGATTCGACGCGCACGGAATCCGGTTCGATGTCGTAACCGGCTTCACGCGCGAGGATCACCAGCTTACGCATTACGTCTTTACCGGAGAGGTCAACGCGCGGATCGGGCTCGGTTAAGCCCTGCTGCCACGCCTGATCCACCAGGTCGGTGAACGGTACGGTGCCGTCAAACTGCAGGAACAACCAGGAGAGCGTGCCGGAGAAGATACCGCTCAGCGCCAGAATACTGTCGCCGCTTTCAATCAGATCACGCACGGTGTGGTTAACCGGCAGGCCCGCGCCCACGGTGGCGTTATAGAGCCAGTGACGACCTGTTTTTTCAAACGCGTCGTGGATCTGACGGTATTTATCGGTGCTGCTTGCCCCCGCCAGCTTATTGGCGCTAATGACGTGGAACCCATGGCTGGCGAAATCAAGATACTGATCGGCCAGTTGTTCGCTGGCGGTGACATCCAGCACTACCAGATCGTCATACGGGTGCGCACGCATCCACAGGAACAGCGACTCTTCATCCTGCTCGACGGCTTCATCATTAAAGAAGGCAAGCGCACGGCTGGCGTCCAGCCCTTCGTAGTTCAGCAGGCTGCGGCGGCTATCCACCACGCCAGCGAGAATAAATTCAAACCCGGTACGTGCAGAGAGAGTGACCTGTTCGCGGGCAAACAGCTCCAGCCAGCGGGAACCGATGTTGCCTTTACCGAACAGCACCAGGCCAATGCGTTTTTCCGCGCGGAACAGAGAGGTATGCAGACCCTGAATCAGGCTCTCGGTAGGCCCTTTACGCAGCACGGCGACCAGGCTGATGCCCTCTTCCGACTGCCAGGTGAACTCAACCGGCTGTCCCTTCAGTTGCTGCCAGAAACGGTGGCAGTGCAGCGGGTTACGGGTGACGCCCGCGCCCACCATCGCCACCAGCGCCAGCCCCTGACGCAGGCGAAGCTCGCCCGGCAGGCCCGCTTCATCCAGAATTTTCAGCGCGCTGTCCGCCACTTCTGCGGTATAGCAGAACTGCAGCAGCTGGCGGTCGTTATGCACGCCAACGGCCAGCGGACGTACCTGAGCACGCTTTAACACCAGGTCGATGTCCTTATGTGCCAGTTTGAAATCCTGTCCTGCCGGAACCTGGAACTCAATCAGACAGATGTCGTCGTGGCTGGTAACAATACGCGCCCCGGTACCGGAAGCCAGCACGCGCTCAATGCGCGTGGAGCCCTGATCCGGGGTGTAACTGCAGCGCAGCTGCAAGTCAATATCGCTGCCGGAGACTGGCTGCAGCGTGCGCGCGTGCAGTACCGGTGCCGCCAGACGTGCCAGTTCGCTGGCTTCGTCGAGACGCAGCAGCGGCAGTAAACAGGCATCTTTCACTTTGCGCGGGTCGGCGCTGTAAACACCAGCCACGTCACTCCAGATGGTGACGCGGGACACGCCCGCCAGAGCACCGATTTGCGTTGCAGAGTAGTCGGAGCCGTTACGCCCCAGCAGCACCGTTTCGCCCGCGTTGCTGCGGCTGATAAAGCCGGTGACGACAATGCGTTTACCTGGATGTTGCACCAGCAGCTGTTGCAGTAACGGGTAAGACAATCCTTCGTCGACCTGCGGCTGTGCAGCACGCTCAGCGCGCAGGAAATCGCGCGCGTCGAGCCAGGCGGCTTCAACACCAAGATGTTGCAATACGGCAGCCATCAGACGCGCAGACCACACTTCCCCGTGGCCGACCACTTCGGCATACACCGCTTCGGTAATGCCGCTGTCCAGCAGGGCAGCCAGACGCTCAAGGTCATGGGTGAAGGCACTGATCAACCCGTCCGCTACGTCTGCAGGCAGCAGGCCGGCAATCAGCTCGCTCTGATAACGACGTAAGGACTGTTGCACCTGATGCGCAGAAAGGCGATCGGTCTGGCTCAATTTCAGCCAGCTAATCAACTGGTTGGTGGTGCTGCCCGCCGCAGAGACAACCATCATGTCCCCCGGCTGCGAATACTCTGTCATGATCCCTGCGACACGCAGATAACATTTCACATCAGCAAGACTACTACCACCAAACTTGTGCAGCTGACGACCCTTCGCCCCTGCCTGCGCTATCACACTCATGATTACCCCTTGGCTGCGACCCGGAAGCCATTTTCCAGATCGGCAATTAAATCTTCAGAATCTTCAATACCGGTTGAGATTCGCAGCAGCGTCTCGGAAATCCCGGCGGCGGCACGTGCTTCGGGTGCCATACCTGCGTGCGTCATGGTCGCGGCGTGGGAGATTAAGCTTTCAACCCCACCTAAGGATTCCGCCAGCGTAAACAATGACAGCCCGCTCAGGAAGCGACGCAGCGTTTGCTCGTCACCGTCCAGTTCAAAACTTAACATCGCGCCAAATCCCTTCTGCTGGCGCGCGGCGATCTCGTGCCCCTGGTTTTCCGGCAGCGACGGGTGATAGAGCTTCTTCACCAGCGGCTGCGTTTTCAGGAAATCGACAATCGCCTGAGCATTGCGCTGCGCCACTTCCATGCGCGGCGACAGCGTACGAATGCCACGTAACAGCAAGTAGCTGTCGAAGGCCCCGGCAGTGACGCCAATGTTATTCGCCCACCATGCCAGTTCCGTGACAACTTCAGGATCTTTGGCAATCACCACGCCCGCGACCACGTCAGAATGGCCGTTCAGATATTTAGTGCATGAATGCAATACCAGATCAGCACCCAATGCTAATGGGTTCTGAAGGGCCGGACTGAGGAACGTATTATCCACTACACTTATCGCTCCCGCATCCCTTGCGAGCTGACAAATTTTCGCAATGTCGACAACGCGCAACAATGGGTTGCTTGGACTTTCCACCAGTACCAGCTTCGGTTTCTCTGCCAGCGCCTGTTTCAGCGCCTGTTCGTCGTTTTGATCGACAAACAGCACGCGATAACAGCCGCGCTTTGCCAGACTATCAAACAGACGATAGCTGCCGCCGTAGCAGTCGTGCGGCGCAACCAGCAGATCACCCGGTTTCAGGAACACCGTTGTCACCAGGTGAATGGCGGACATACCGGTATTGGTTAATACTGCACCTGCGCCACCTTCCAGCTCAGCCAGCGCGCGCTGGGTCACATCACGCGTAGGGTTGCCACGACGCGAGTAATCATGCGCGCGGGGTTCATTAAATCCGGTGAAATTATAGGTACTGGAAAGATGAATTGGCGGGACAACGCAGCCGTACTGCTCGTCATCATTTAATCCGCTACGCACTGCAATAGTGGCCTGTTTACGCGTCATGGTGAAGGCTTCCTGGCGAATGAGGTGAAAAGTCAGGCACCAGAGTAAACATTGAATGTATGGACGTCAATACATCTGGACATCTAAACTTCTTTGCGTATAGATTGAGCAATGCGCAAATAGCCGTTAAAATTATATGCTTTAGTGCACGCTGCAGCGGCAATATCCGTGCCACGGTATCGTCTCTACGGTAAACTAGGCAAGATTACGGTTCAAAACCCAGAGTTACAGGTTTTGCACCCTTAGATAAATGACTGAGAGGATTAAAGGTATCTCATGGCTGAATGGAGCGGCGAATATATCAGCCCATACGCTGAGCACGGTAAGAAGAGTGAGCAAGTAAAGAAAATTACGGTTTCCATTCCTCTGAAGGTGTTGAAGATCCTCACCGATGAACGTACGCGTCGTCAGGTGAACAACCTGCGCCACGCAACCAACAGCGAACTGTTGTGCGAAGCGTTTCTGCATGCGTTTACCGGTCAACCGTTGCCGAACGATGACGATCTGCGCAAAGAGCGTAGCGACGAAATCCCGGAAGAGGCGAAGGTGATCATGCGTGAACTGGGTATTGACCCGGAGACGTGGGAATACTGAAAAGCGGATACAAAAAAGGCACCTTGCGGTGCCTTTTTTTCGGGAAACTTATTTAGCGCCCGGGATGCTGAAACGCTTGTTGAAGCGGTCAACACGGCCACCGGTTGCAACATCACGCTGCTTACCAGTGTAGAACGGGTGGCATTTGCCGCACACGTCCAGGTTCAGATCGTGACCCACGGTAGAGCGGATCTGGATAGAGTTACCGCAAGAACAGTTTGCAGTAATCATTTCGTATTTCGGGTGAATATCTTTTTTCATGGGAGAACCTCAGTTAAGGCCGCGTCGCTCTTCCAGCCCTAACGCCAGACACCACGCGATGTTGATTGTAAGTTCTTTGGCGTAAAGTACACCAAAGGCGGCGAATCATACAGAATTTGACCAACGTATGCAAACTGATCCGCACGCCGCTTTTACTAAAGTGTATACTAACGCGCCACTTTTCAAGTCAGGAAGATTAGATGCCCGTCGCTCACGTTGCCCTGCCCGTTCCGCTTTCCCGCACCTTTGACTATCTGCTGCCTGACAGCATGAGCGCCAAAGCGGGCTGTCGCGTGACCGTGCCCTTTGGCAAGCAGCAGCGCGTGGGGATTGTGGTTTCGGTCAGCGATAAGAGCGAGTTACCGCTTAATGAACTGAAATCGGTTGTTGAGGTGCTGGACAGTGAGCCGGTTTACTCCAGCAGCACCTGGCGACTTCTGCTGTGGGCGGCGGATTACTACCACCATCCCATCGGCGACGTCCTGTTCCACGCCCTGCCCATTATGCTGCGTCAGGGTAAGAGCGCCAGCCATGCGCCGATGTGGTACTGGTTTGCCACTGAAGAAGGTCAGGCTGTCGACATCAACAGCCTCAAACGCTCGCAGAAACAGCAGCAGGCGCTGGCGGCGCTGCGCCAGGGGAAAATCTGGCGTCATCAGGTCGACGAACTTGAGGTCAGCGAAACGGCGCTACAGGCCCTGAGAAAGAAAGGGCTGAGTGAACTGGGCAGCGAAGCGCCTGCACTTTACGACTGGCGAACAAATTTTTCCGTATCAGGTGACAGACTGCGTCTGAATACCGAGCAGGCCACCGCCGTCGGCGCGATCCATAGCGCCTCCGATCATTTCTCTGCCTGGCTGCTGGCGGGAGTTACCGGTTCCGGCAAGACCGAAGTCTACCTGAGCGTGCTGGAAAACGTGCTCGCACAGGGCAAACAGGCGCTGGTGATGGTGCCGGAAATTGGCCTGACGCCGCAAACCATCGCCCGATTCCGCGAGCGCTTTAACGCGCCGGTTGAGGTGCTGCACTCCGGCCTGAACGACAGCGAGCGCCTCAACGCCTGGCTGAAAGCGAAAAACGGTGAAGCGGCGATTGTGATCGGCACCCGCTCGTCGCTGTTTACGCCGTTTAAAAATCTCGGCGTTATCGTGATCGACGAAGAGCACGACAGCTCCTATAAACAGCAGGAAGGCTGGCGCTATCACGCCCGCGATCTGGCGGTCTATCGCGCGCACAGCGAGCAAATCCCTATTATTCTCGGCTCCGCCACGCCGGCGCTCGAAACGCTGCACAACGTGCGTCAGCGTAAATACCATATGCTACGCCTGACGCGTCGCGCGGGAAATGCGCGCCCGGCCATTCAGCACGTACTGGATCTGAAAGGACAGCAAGTTCAGGCGGGGTTAGCACCCGCGCTTATCACCCGGATGCGCCAGCATTTGCAGGCCGGGAACCAGGTCATTCTGTTTCTCAACCGACGCGGATTTGCGCCAGCTCTGCTGTGCCACGACTGCGGCTGGATTGCCGAGTGCCCGCGCTGCGATCATTACTACACCTTCCATCAGGCCCAGCGTCATTTGCGCTGCCACCACTGCGACAGTCAACGCCCTGTTCCGCGCCAGTGTCCATCGTGTGGTTCAACGCACATTGTGCCGGTGGGTCTGGGGACTGAACAGCTGGAACAGGCTCTTGCGCCCTTCTTCCCTGACGTCCCTCTCTCCCGCATCGACCGGGACACCACCAGCCGTAAAGGTGCGCTGGAACAGCAACTGGCGGAAGTGCATCGCGGCGGCGCACGCATTTTGATTGGTACCCAGATGCTGGCGAAAGGACACCATTTCCCGGATGTAACGCTGGTTGCCCTGCTGGATGTCGACGGCGCACTCTTCTCAGCAGACTTCCGTTCCGCGGAACGTTTTGCCCAGCTTTATACCCAGGTCGCCGGTCGTGCCGGACGCGCGGGCAAACAGGGCGAAGTGGTTCTGCAAACGCACCACCCTGAACACCCGTTACTCCAGACCCTGCTACACAAAGGCTATGACGCCTTTGCCGAACAGGCGCTGGCAGAACGCCAGACCCTGCAGCTACCGCCGTGGACCAGCCACGTGATCGTTCGTGCAGAAGATCATAACAACCAGCAGGCCCCACTTTTCCTGCAGCAGCTGAGAAACCTCCTGCAGGCCAGTCCACTGGTGGATAACCAGCTGTGGATTTTGGGCCCGGTTCCGGCACTGGCACCAAAGCGCGGCGGACGTTTTCGCTGGCAAATTTTGCTCCAGCACCCTTCGAGAATTCGTCTCCAGCATATCGTCAGCGGCGCGCTGGTACTGATTAACACCCTTCCGGAAGCGCGAAAAGTGAAGTGGGTACTGGACGTCGATCCCATCGAAGGCTGAAGACGGATCGAAAAATTTAACGTTCCTCACACTTTTTATGAAAATTCTGTAACCGATTCCATTAACTATCTGTAAAAATGGTGATGTCAGAAGTTCGGTGTTCAGGCGAGGAGAAGACGTTGAAGTCCAGCAAAGAGGTTGCACCGGCGACCATGAAAGACGTTGCCCAGAAAGCACAGGTCTCTACGGCAACGGTATCCCGCGCATTAATGAATCCGGATAAAGTCTCCCAGGCGACCCGTAACCGGGTTGAGCAGGCTGCGCTGGAAGTGGGCTATTTTCCACAGGCGATGGGCCGTAACGTCAAGCGCAATGAGTCGCGCACCATCCTGGTGATAGTGCCGGACATCTGCGATCCCTTTTTCAGCGAGATTATCCGCGGTATTGAAGTGACAGCGGCTGAACAGGGTTATCTGGTACTGATTGGCGACTGTGCGCACCAGAACCAGCAGGAAAAAACCTTTATCGACCTCATTATCACCAAGCAGATCGACGGTATGTTGCTGCTTGGCTCTCGCCTGCCGTTTGATGCCAGCATTGAAGAGCAGCGTAATTTACCGCCGATGGTCATGGCCAACGAGTTTGCGCCAGAGCTGGAGCTGCCGACGGTCCATATCGATAACCTCACCGCCGCATTCAACGCCGTCAACTATCTCCAGGAACTGGGGCATAAACGTATTGGCTGCATTGCCGGACCGGAAGAGATGCCGCTGTGTCACTACCGCTTACAGGGCTACGTTCAGGCGCTGCGCCGTACCGGCGTCACTGTCAATCCGCACTATATTGCTCGTGGTGACTTCACCTTCGCTGCGGGTGGACAGGCGCTGGAAAAACTTCTTGACCTGCCTGAGCCGCCCACCGCCGTATTCTGTCACAGCGATGTAATGGCGCTGGGCGCATTGTCGTATGCCAAACGTCGTGGCCTGCGCATACCGAAAGATTTATCGATCATCGGATTCGATAATATTTCGCTTTCAGAATTTTGCGATCCGCCGCTCTCAACGGTCGCTCAGCCGCGCTATCAAATCGGCCGCGAAGCGATGCTTCTTCTGCTGGATCAGCTTCACGGTCAAACAGTTAGCAGCGGCTCGCGGTTGCTGGACTGCGAACTGATTGTTCGCGGCACTACCCAGGCATTGACTTAAAGTAAACGTCTTTCGGATACCCTTATCTGGTCAAAGCCCCGCCGCTTAAGTAACATGGCGGACTGACGAACGAATAAATACAGCGAAACGATAGTGGCACAACGAGATTATGTACGTCGCGGCCAGCCGGCACCTTCGCGACGCAAAAAGAGTAGCTCAAGGAAAAAGCAGAGTAACCTGCCTGCTGTCTCGCCAGCAATGGTCGCTATTGCTGCGGCTGTAGTCGTCGCCTTTATTGGTGGACTGTACTTTATTACGCACCATAAAAAAGAAGAGTCTGAGGCGCTTCAGGCCAGTAAAGTGGCCGGAAATGGTCTTCCTCCGAAGCCTGAAGAACGCTGGCGCTATATCAAAGAGCTGGAAAGCCGTCAGCCTGGCGTACGTGCGCCAACCGAGCCTTCCGCAGGTGGAGAAGTGCAGAATGCGAATCAACTGACGGATGAACAGCGTCAGTTGTTGGCACAAATGCAGGCTGATATGCGCCAGCAACCCACGCAGCTGAATGAAGTCCCGTGGAATGAACAGACTCCGGCACAGCGTCAGCAAACGTTACAGCGACGTCAGGCGCAACAGCAAATTCAGCAACAGCAACAGCAGCAACAACAGTGGGCGCAAACCCAGCCGGTGCAGCAGCCGAAAGCACAGCCGCGGGTAACGGAACAGCCTTACCAGCAGCAGACGCGTACGGTGCAGTCCCAGCCGGTTCAGCAACAGCCGAAGACTCAGCCGCAGAAGCAAACGGCTCAGCCATATCAGGATCTCTTGCAGACGCCAGCGCATACCACCGCTCAGCAGCCGAAAACGCAGCAGGCCGCGCCTATCACTAAAGAGACCGAGGCACCGAAGCAGACGGCAGAGAAAAAAGACGAGCGCCGCTGGATGGTTCAGTGCGGTTCGTTTAAAGGTGCCGAGCAGGCGGAAACGGTGCGCGCGCAGCTGGCCTTTGAAGGGTTTGATTCACGTATTACCACCAACAATGGCTGGAATCGCGTGGTGATTGGCCCAGTGAAAGGCAAAGAAAATGCTGATGGCACCATTTCACGTTTGAAAGTCGCCGGTCACACAAACTGTATTCGACTCGCATCCGGGGGTTGAAACCCCCAATTTCCCCCCCATCTATCATTCTATTCAGCCCTGAGCACAGGCTCAGGGCTTCTGTTTCCCGATTCTGTAACCAGGGGGTCTGCTCGTGACAACAATAGTAAGTGTACGCCGTAACGGCCATGTGGTAATCGCCGGTGATGGCCAGGCCACGCTGGGTAATACCGTCATGAAAGGCAACGTGAAGAAAGTACGTCGTCTCTATAACGACAAAGTGATCGCCGGTTTTGCTGGCGGCACCGCTGATGCCTTCACGCTGTTTGAACTTTTTGAACGCAAACTGGAAATGCACCAGGGTCATCTGGTGAAAGCCGCTGTTGAGCTGGCGAAAGACTGGCGTACCGACCGCATGCTGCGCAAGCTCGAAGCGCTGCTGGCCGTAGCCGACGAAACCGCGTCGCTGATTATCACCGGTAACGGTGACGTCATTCAGCCGGAAAACGACCTGATTGCCATCGGCTCTGGCGGCCCTTATGCCCAGGCTGCAGCCCGCGCGCTGTTGGAAAATACCGACATGAACGCGCGAGATATCGCGGTGAAGGCGTTGGATATTGCAGGTGATATCTGCATTTATACCAACCACAACCACACCATCGAAGAATTACCGTCTAAAGCGTAAGGATCTCCCATGTCTGAAATGACCCCACGCGAAATTGTTAGCGAACTGAACAAACATATTATCGGCCAGGATAACGCCAAGCGCTCCGTGGCGATCGCCCTGCGTAACCGCTGGCGTCGTATGCAGCTTGACGAAGAGCTGCGCCATGAAGTGACGCCGAAAAACATTCTGATGATCGGCCCAACCGGCGTCGGTAAAACCGAGATCGCCCGTCGTCTGGCGAAGCTGGCTAACGCACCGTTCATCAAAGTTGAAGCCACCAAGTTCACCGAAGTAGGTTATGTCGGTAAAGAAGTGGATTCTATCATCCGCGATCTGACCGATTCTGCTATCAAAATGGTGCGCGTTCAGGCGATTGAGAAAAACCGCTACCGCGCGGAAGAGATGGCCGAAGAGCGCATTCTCGACGTGCTGATCCCACCGGCAAAAAACAACTGGGGCCAGGCTGAACAACAGTCTGAACCTTCAGCCGCACGTCAGGCGTTCCGCAAAAAACTGCGTGAAGGCCAGCTGGATGATAAAGAGATTGAGATCGATCTCGCGGCCGCACCGATGGGCGTGGAAATCATGGCACCTCCAGGTATGGAGGAGATGACCAGCCAGCTGCAGTCCATGTTCCAGAACCTGGGCGGCCAGAAGCAGAAAGCGCGTAAGCTGAAAATCAAGGACGCGATGAAGCTGCTTATCGAAGAAGAAGCGGCAAAACTGGTGAACCCGGAAGAGCTGAAACAGGATGCTATCGAAGCGGTTGAGCAGCACGGTATCGTGTTTATCGACGAAATCGATAAAATCTGTAAACGTGGCGGCAACAGCTCCGGCCCGGATGTGTCCCGTGAAGGCGTTCAGCGCGACCTGCTGCCGCTGGTTGAAGGCTGCACCGTTTCCACTAAGCACGGCATGGTAAAAACAGACCACATTCTGTTTATCGCCTCCGGTGCATTCCAGGTTGCCAGCCCGTCTGACCTGATCCCGGAATTGCAGGGTCGTCTGCCAATCCGCGTTGAGTTGCAGGCGCTGACCACTGAAGATTTCGAACGTATCCTGACCGAGCCAAATGCCTCTGCTACCGTACAGTACAAAGCGCTGATGGCGACCGAAGGTGTGAACCTCGAGTTCACCCAGGACGGTATCAAACGTATCGCCCAGGCCGCATGGCAGGTGAACGAAACCACCGAGAACATCGGTGCGCGTCGTCTCCATACTGTGCTGGAACGCCTGGTGGAAGATATCTCTTATGATGCGAGCGACCTTAACGGTCAAACCATTACCATTGACGCAGAATATGTGAGTAAACATCTGGATGCGTTAGTGGCAGATGAAGATCTGAGCCGTTTTATCCTATAATCGCGGTTACTGGATTCTCATCACGTTTAATGGGGGCTAATGCCCCCATTTTTATTGGCTAAATAACTATGACTGATATCAGCCGTACTCAGGCGTGGCTCGAAAGTCTGCGCCCTAAAACACTTCCTCTGGCCTTTGCTGCGATTGTCGTCGGTACGGCTCTTGCCTGGTGGCAAGGTTATTTTGACCCGCTGGTCGCCGCGCTGGCATTGATTACCGCCGGCCTGCTGCAAATCCTCTCCAATCTCGCCAACGATTACGGTGACGCAGTAAAAGGCAGCGATAAACCTGACCGTATCGGGCCACTGCGCGGGATGCAGAAAGGGGTGATTACTCAGGCGCAGATGAAACGCGCATTGATTATCACCGTGGTGCTGATTTGTTTATCGGGTCTGGCACTGGTTACGGTGGCGTCTAAAACCACCAGCGATTTTATTGGCTTCCTGGTGTTAGGTTTATTGGCCATTGTCGCGGCCATCACCTACACCGTCGGCACGCGTCCTTATGGTTATATTGGTCTGGGTGATATTTCCGTGCTGGTGTTCTTCGGCTGGCTGAGCGTGATGGGAAGCTGGTACTTACAGGCGCATACCCTTATCCCTGCTCTGTTCCTGCCTGCAACCGCCTGCGGACTGCTGGCAACGGCGGTGCTCAATATCAACAACCTGCGCGATATCGACAGCGATCGTGAGAACGGTAAGAACACGCTGGCGGTACGTCTGGGTCCGGTTAACGCGCGCCGCTACCACGCCTGCCTGCTGATAGGCGCGCTGCTCTGTCTGGCACTGTTTAACCTGATCTCGCTGCACAGCGTATGGGGCTGGCTGTTTGTACTTGCCGCACCGCTGCTGATTAAGCAGGCGCGATTTGTCATGCGCGAACTGAGCCCTGCAGCCATGCCACCAATGCTGGAACGCACGGTAAAAGGCGCGCTTCTGACTAACCTGTTGTTCGTCATCGGGATTGTCTTAAGTCAGACGCTTCGTTAGCTGACAAATATCAATTAACAATTGATGATTTTGCCAACAACGCATTTCGCACGATATACTGAACACATTCGCAGCAACTGAGCGTTAAACCTATGAAATACGATACCTCCGAGCTTTGTGACATCTATCAGGAAGATGTCAACGTCGTTGAACCGCTGTTCTCCAACTTTGGTGGGCGGTCGTCGTTTGGCGGACAAATCGTCACGGTGAAATGTTTCGAGGACAACGGGTTGCTGTACGATCTGCTCGAGCAGAACGGTCGCGGCCGCGTTCTTGTGGTCGACGGCGGCGGTTCCGTGCGCCGCGCATTAATTGATGCTGAACTGGCCGGCATTGCCGTTCAGAATGAGTGGGAAGGCCTTGTGGTTTACGGTTCCGTGCGCCAGGTGGACGATCTGGAAGAGCTGGATATCGGGATTCAGGCCATCGCGGCCATACCGGTAGGGGCGGCGGGTGACGGCATCGGCGAAAGCGACGTGCGCGTCAATTTCGGCGGCGTGACCTTCTTCTCCGGTGACCATCTGTACGCCGATAACACCGGCATAATCCTTTCCGAAGATCCGCTGGATATCGAGTAATTAAACCGTAAGCGTGGGCCATAAAAAAACCGCCAACAGCAATGTGGCGGTTTTTTTGTCCCTCGGGATTCGCGGTCCGTTGGGAAGTCTTACAGACTAACACCAAGGAACTTCATCATACTCTTGTCTAAACCTTGGGCAACCCCTCAGAACCTTTATAAAATCCTATTTGTCTATGAAAACCTTAACGCCACGGTTGATGACCTTTATGATACAGCGTCCCTTTCCGCCATCTCGCACATGGGCATCGGTCCAGGGAAAGGTGTATTCACTACCGTAAAGCAGGCTAACACCAGGGCTTGTGTCCACCGACTTATCACCGGTGGTGAACGGTGGAGCGGTTAGCTGCAGGGACCGCATAATGAAACGCTATTTATGTATCGCGTTCATTGTCGCCAGCGTACTCGTTGTAAAGAGTGATGAACCGAATGTGTTCGTTGCTTTTGCTATGACAGCGCAGGACAAGTAGCGTTAAGGCCGCCTCTGGCGGCCTTTTTTATAACTGGCATAAAAAAAGCCGGGTAGCGGCATCGCCATACCCGGCTTGTTCGAATCTGCAGTTCCCGTAAGAAATTAGACTTCTTCCATACGTCCCAGCAGCGCCTGCAGGCGATCCTGCCAACCGTTCTGCTGTTCGCGCAGCTGGTTGTTTTCGCGCTCCAGTTCTTCGCGGCCGTGCTGAGCGTTCTGAACTTCCTGCGCCAGGCTGTTGTTCTTCTCTTTCAGCTCTTCAATTTCCATCTGCAGCAGGGTGATGGTGTCAATCGCCTGCTGTACTTTCGATTCCAGTTTCTCAAACACTTCTAAAGACATGATGCTACCTCTCCTGAATTGCAAGGCGACGCTTTAACGTAAACGCGCACGACATATACCGTCGATTGTATGGAGCACAGCGCTCTGTGTCCAGCGACACACCGCGCAGATCGCGGTTTGCAACACTTTTAGGTCTGGTCCTGGTGCGTTCGCGTCATATCACCCTAAATTGTTAACTCATTCGTTAATGAAATGATTCAGCTCACATTCCGCCACTGATGCAAAAATGTGCTTTATGGCGCGAAAACGCTCATTTTATGACGAAGACCACACATTTTGATTTCGATATTTCTCGTTTTTGCTCGTTAACGATAAATTAACACTATGTCTACAGGGCATCGTGGCTGTCACGGGCGGCCATGCTAACAATAAACATCAATTTCTTCAGGATTCCGATTATGAGTCAGACATCAACCTTAAAAGGCCAGTGCATTGCCGAGTTCCTTGGTACCGGGTTGTTGATATTCTTCGGAGTGGGCTGTGTCGCTGCACTGAAAGTGGCGGGTGCCAGTTTTGGTCAGTGGGAAATCAGTATTATCTGGGGTCTGGGCGTGGCGATGGCCATCTACCTGACTGCAGGTGTTTCTGGTGCACATCTTAACCCGGCGGTGACTATCGCACTGTGGCTGTTCGCGTGCTTCGAAGGACGCAAAGTTGTTCCTTTCATTCTTTCTCAGTTTGCCGGCGCGTTTTGCGCAGCGGCGTTAGTTTACGGGCTTTATTACAATCTTTTCATCGACTTCGAACAGACGCATCATATGGTGCGCGGCAGTGTCGAAAGTCTGGACCTGGCAGGCATCTTCTCAACCTACCCTAACCCGCATATCAATTTTGTGCAGGCGTTCGCAGTTGAAATGGTGATTACCGCTATCCTGATGGGCGTTATCCTGGCGCTGACTGACGACGGAAACGGCATTCCGCGCGGCCCGCTGGCACCCCTGCTGATTGGCCTGCTGATTGCGGTGATTGGCGCATCAATGGGCCCGCTGACTGGGTTTGCGATGAACCCGGCACGTGATATCGGACCAAAAGCGTTCGCCTTTATCGCAGGCTGGGGCGACGTCGCCTTCACCGGTGGCAAAGACATTCCTTACTTCCTGGTTCCGCTGTTTGCGCCGGTTGTCGGGGCTGCGCTGGGTGCATTTAGCTACCGCAAATTAATTGGTCGCCACTTACCGTGCGACACCTGTGTGGAAGAGGAGAAGGAAACGACTTCTACCGCACAACAAAAAGCTTCGCTGTAATCTGACTACGGGACACATACCATGACCGAAAAAAAATATATCGTTGCGCTCGACCAGGGCACTACCAGCTCCCGCGCTGTCGTAATGGATCATGACGCGAACATCGTCAGCGTGTCACAGCGCGAATTTGAGCAAATTTATCCTCGCCCAGGCTGGGTAGAGCACGACCCGATGGAGATCTGGGCATCACAAAGCTCCACGCTGGTCGAAGTGCTGGCGAAAGCCGATATCAGTTCCGACGAGATTGCCGCGATTGGTATTACTAACCAGCGTGAAACGACGATTGTCTGGGAACGTGAAACCGGTAAGCCTATTTATAATGCCATCGTCTGGCAGTGCCGCCGCACATCAGAAATCTGCGAACAGCTGAAGCGCGATGGCATGGAAGAGTATGTGCGCAGCGCCACCGGTCTGGTTGTTGACCCGTATTTCTCCGGTACCAAGGTGAAGTGGATCCTCGACCACGTGGAAGGGTCGCGCGAGCGTGCAAAACGTGGCGAGCTGCTGTTCGGTACCGTCGATACCTGGCTTATCTGGAAGATGACCCAGGGACGTGTCCACGTCACCGACTATACCAACGCCTCACGTACCATGTTGTTCAACATCAACACCCTGGAGTGGGATGACAAGATGCTGGACGCGCTGGATATCCCACGCGCGATGCTGCCTGAAGTACGCAAGTCTTCTGAGGTATACGGCCAGACCAACATCGGCGGTAAAGGCGGTACGCGTATTCCTATCGCCGGTATCGCGGGTGACCAGCAGGCGGCGCTGTTCGGCCAGCTGTGCGTCAAGGAAGGGATGGCGAAGAACACCTATGGCACTGGCTGCTTTATGCTGATGAACACCGGCGAGAAAGCGGTGAAATCAGAAAACGGCCTGCTGACCACCATTGCCTGCGGCCCACGCGGCGAAGTGAACTACGCGCTGGAAGGTGCAGTGTTCATGGCGGGTGCGTCTATTCAGTGGCTGCGTGATGAGATGAAACTGATCAGCGATGCGTTCGACTCCGAGTACTTCGCGACCAAAGTGAAAGACACCAACGGCGTATACGTGGTGCCTGCATTCACCGGTCTGGGCGCACCGTACTGGGACCCGTATGCACGCGGCGCGATTTTCGGTCTGACGCGTGGTGTGAACTCTAACCACATTATCCGCGCCACGCTGGAATCCATCGCCTACCAGACGCGCGACGTGCTGGAAGCGATGCAGGCTGACTCCGGCATTCGTCTGCACGCCCTGCGCGTGGACGGCGGTGCGGTCGCGAACAACTTCCTGATGCAGTTCCAGTCGGACATTCTGGGTACCCGCGTTGAACGCCCTGAAGTGCGTGAAGTCACGGCGCTGGGTGCGGCGTACCTCGCCGGTCTGGCAGTAGGTTTCTGGCAGAACCTGGACGAGCTGCAGGAAAAAGCGGTGATCGAACGCGAATTCCGCCCAGGTATTGAAACCACCGAACGTAACTTCCGCTACAGCGGCTGGAAAAAAGCGGTGAAACGCGCCCTGGCATGGGAAGATCACGAAGAGTAATTCCCCTCACCCTAACCCTCTCCCCACAGGGGAGAGGGAACTCGTCTCCCCACTCTGTGATAAACTTCGTGCAATTCTTTTTGATTGCACGAGTACCTCATGAAACGTGAACTTGCTATCGAGTTTTCCCGCGTCACCGAAGCGGCCGCCCTCGCAGGCTATAAATGGCTGGGTCGTGGCGACAAAAATACCGCAGACGGTGCGGCTGTCCATGCCATGCGCATCGTCCTTAACCAGGTCAACATCGACGGCACCATCGTGATCGGCGAAGGCGAGATCGACGAAGCGCCAATGCTCTACATTGGTGAGAAAGTCGGCACCGGCAAAGGCGATGCGGTGGATATCGCCGTCGATCCGATCGAAGGCACACGCATGACGGCAATGGGTCAGGCCAATGCCCTGGCGGTGCTGGCAGTGGGCGATAAAGGCTGCTTCCTCAACGCGCCAGATATGTACATGGAAAAACTGATTGTCGGCCCGGGTGCCAAAGGCGCAATCGACCTCAGCCTGCCGCTGGAAGAGAACCTGCATAATATCGCCAAAGCATTGGGTAAACCGCTCAGCGAGCTGACCGTCACCATTCTGGCGAAACCGCGCCACGATGCCACGATTGCGCAGATGCAAAAACTCGGTGTGCGCGTGTTTGCCATTCCGGATGGTGACGTTGCGGCCTCGATTCTGACCTGTATGCCGGACAGCGAAGTCGATGTGCTTTATGGCATCGGTGGCGCGCCGGAAGGAGTCGTATCAGCAGCAGTGATCCGCGCCCTGGACGGCGACATGCAGGCGCGCCTGCTGCCACGTCATGATGTCAAAGGCGACAGCGAAGAGAACCGTCGGATTGGCGAAGAGGAGCTGGCACGCTGCGAAGCAATGGGCATCGAAGCTCATAAAGTTCTCGCTCTGGACGAAATGGCCCGCAGCGATAATGTTATCTTCTCGGCGACCGGCATCACGAAAGGCGATCTGCTGGACGGCATTACCCGCAAGGGCAACATGGCAACCACTGAAACGCTGCTGATCCGCGGTAAATCACGCACCATTCGTCGCATTCAGTCTATCCACTATCTCGACCGTAAAGACCCGGACGTACAGACGCACATTCTGTAAAACCGTTTGATCGATAGAGCTTTCCGGCCCAAATGGGCTGGAAATCTTCACGACAAGACAGGAAGATAGACCAGAGAAACAGCACAGGAGAAGATCATGGCGGACTGGGTAACAGGTAAAGTCACAAAGATACAGTTCTGGACCGATACGCTATTTAGTCTCACCCTGCATGCTCCCGTTCACCCGTTTACGGCCGGGCAATTTGCGAAGCTGGGGCTGGATGTCGACGGTGAACGCGTACAGCGCGCTTACTCTTACGTTAACGCGCCAGATAACCCGGATCTCGAGTTCTATCTGGTTACCGTTCCGGACGGCAAACTCAGCCCGCGTCTCGCCGCTCTTAAGCCCGGTGATGATGTGCAAATTGTGAGTGACGCTGCCGGCTTCTTTGTGCTCGACGAAATTCCTGACTGTGACACGCTATGGATGCTGGCAACCGGTACGGCCATCGGTCCGTATCTCTCCATTTTGCAATATGGCAAAGACCTTGAACGCTTTAAAAACATCGTGTTGGTTCATGCCGCGCGCTACGCTGCAGACTTAAGCTATTTGCCGCAAATGCGCGATCTGGAACAGAAGTATGGCGGTAAGCTCAAAATTCAAACGGTGGTCAGTCGTGAAACGGCAGAAGGTGCGCTGACGGGCCGTGTGCCGGCATTAATTGAAAGTGGAGTTCTGGAAAAGGCAGTGGGTTTGCCGATGACAGCGGAAACCAGCCACGTCATGCTGTGTGGTAATCCGCAGATGGTTCGTGACACGCAACAACTTCTGAAAGATACCCGACAGATGACGAAACATCTTCGCCGCCGGCCGGGCCATATGACCGCCGAACACTACTGGTGATCAGCGGTATTTCACCTCAACGGTGTCTTTACCGTATTTGTTTTCGCTCTGGGTGCCAATAAATGCGCCCAGATCGACAATCATCATCACGAAGATAACTGACGGTAGCAGCCTGCCGACGACCCAGGGAAGAATGGACGGAAGCATCGCCCAGTTCCCTGCCACCAGCATCCACGCCAGAATAATCAGAAATGCCCACGCCCCGGAACGGCCGCGATCGTGCAGACGTTTTACCACCACGGCCGCTGTTGGCCATAGCAGACAGACCAGCGCAAAGGCCGCCGTTTGCGTACTCAGCCACGCGTTGTAAGCAACAAAAAACAGAAGCAGCATGGCGACAACCCACGTCACCATCCAGATCCAGAAATCACGGCGTCCAATACGCCCTTTGAATGAAAACAGCCACTGCTGTATGGTCATGTAAGGTTCCTTATTATCGTATAGCGCGCATTTTACCCTGGAGTTGTGACCTTTTGACAAGCCGACCAGATATCGTTTTAATCATGAGCACTTACGGCCAGGGGCAATGTTGATGAAAATTTCGGCGCGTTCTCTTTTCCTGTGTTTAACGCTGCTTAGCGCGGGCTTTCCCCTGCATGCAGCCGAAACCACCGCCCCGACAACGGCGCCGTATCTGCTTGCGGGCTCCCCGTCTTTCGATCAATCCATCAGCCAGTTTCGTGAAGCCTTCAATCAGGCCAACCCAACGCTGCCGCTGGATGAATTTCGCGCCATTGATGGTTCTCGCGATACCCCTACGCTGACCCGTGCGGCAAGCAAGATTAACGAGAACTTGTATGCCTCAACGGCGCTGGAACGCGGCACGCTAAAAATCAAAAGCATGCAAATCACCTGGCTGCCAATTCAGGGGCCAGAGCAGAAAGCTGCGAAGGCGAAGGCGCTGGAGTATATGAGCGCGGTGTTACAGGCCTTTACCCCGGCACTGACGAAAAAGCAAAGCCAGCAAAAGCTGCAAAAACTCCTCGCCGCCGGTAAAAACAAGCGCTACTACGCCGATACCGAAGGTGCGATTCGCTATGTTGTCGCAGACAACGGCGAAAAAGGACTGACCTTCGCAGTTGAACCGATTAAGCTGGCACTATCTGACACACTCGGAGGGGCGAATTAATGACAAAAAGCAAAGCCTTTCGAGGGAAAATCTCTATACTGATTCACAGACCATGCTGCCCGACAGGGTGGCCATATTCCTTAATTCGCTTATTTAGCGTGGAGAATTGAAATGCGACATCCTTTAGTGATGGGTAACTGGAAACTGAACGGCAGCCGCCACATGGTAAACGAACTGGTTGCGAACCTGCGTAAAGAGCTGGCTGGCGTGACGGGCTGTGCGGTTGCTATCGCTCCGCCGGATATGTACCTGGATCTGGCTAAACACGCCGCTGACGGCAGCCACATCATTCTGGGTGCACAGAACGTTGACGTTAACCTGTCTGGCGCATTCACCGGTGAAACCTCCGCTGAAATGCTGAAAGATATCGGCGCGAAATACATCATCATCGGCCACTCTGAGCGTCGTACCTATCACAAAGAATCCGACGAGTTCATCGCGAAGAAATTCGCTGTGCTGAAAGAGCAAGGTCTGATCCCAGTTCTGTGCATCGGTGAAACCGAAGCTGAAAACGAAGCAGGCAAAACGGAAGAAGTGTGTGCTCGCCAGATCGACGCAGTGCTGAAAACTCAGGGTGCAGCAGCATTCGAAGGCGCGGTCATTGCTTACGAGCCAGTCTGGGCGATCGGTACCGGCAAATCAGCAACCCCTGCGCAGGCTCAGGCAGTTCACAAGTTCATCCGCGATCACATTGCTAAAGCCGACGCGAAAGTGGCTGAACAAGTCATTATCCAGTACGGCGGTTCCGTAAACGCATCCAACGCTGCTGAGCTGTTCACCCAGCCAGACATCGATGGCGCGCTGGTTGGCGGTGCATCCCTGAAGGCTGACGCTTTCGCGGTGATCGTTAAAGCAGCAGAAGCGGCCAAACAGGCGTAATGCTGTTGTGGCGGGTGGCGCTTGCGCTTACCCGCCCTACTCCGCTACAAACGACCCAATACGCTAAACCACAAGTAATCCAGCGGCAGCAGCACCAGATAGGTCGCTATCGCCAGCGCCAGACAGAGCACCATCCCCGCCTTTGCAGGCACCTTCCCGAGCCCCATTGCGACCACAATTGGCGACGCCTGATACGGCAGCAGCGGTGTGGAATAACCCAACACCTGGATCATGATCACCGACAGCAGCGGGAAACCCGTCGCGTCGGAAAAACTCTGTGCCAGCGTGGTGTACAGCGCAGGAACACCGTTGGCGGTCATAATGAAGTTGAGCGCGGTGGTAATACCGGTCAGCGCCAGGAAACTGGTGAAGGGGTTATCAGCGTCCAGCGGCATTATCCGCAGCAATGCTTCACCTACGGCTGCACCAATCCCGGTCTGCGTCACCACAATCGCCAGACCAAGAATGCCCGCGACATAAATACAGGTACGCATATTCACCCCCGCAGAAAACTCTTCTCCGGTGATAAAACCGATGCGCGGTAGCATGACGATGACCGAGGCCGCAAGCCCCGTCCACGCGGGCCCCACACCGTGCCAGCTCTCCGTCACCCACATCCCCAGCACCACCGCCAGCAGCCAGGCGAGACGCTTTTCATCCCGCCCCATCGGTTCAGACGGTGCCAGATCCTTCGGTGGTTTTGGATTACCGGGAAAGAGCCAGCAGATCAGGCCAATCAGAATCAGACCTTTGAGAATACCCAGCACGGGGGTGTGCAGCAGCAGATACGGGACGTAACTCAGGTGGATGCCGTACGAACCTTCCGCCGCACCGCTCATCACCAGGTTAGGAACGTTTGCAGGCAAAATAGTTGCCGAGAGCTGGAATGTACCGAACCCCACAGCCAGCGCCAGGCCAAACCACGCCCGCGAACCGTCTGCGATACTCGCCCTTTTCGCCATCGCAGCAACGATAGGCATCAGGAGCGCAATACGCCCCATATTCGACGGCATCACAAACGCCAGCGCATAGCTCAGCAGCACCACGCTCGCCACCATCAACACCCAGGAGTCGGTGAGCTTTGCCGACAGCGCACGCGCAGCCCTGTCCGCCAGGCCGGTTTTACGGATCGCCACGCCGAGCACAAAACCGCTAAACACCAGCCAGAACGCCGACGAGGCAAAACCGCCGAAGATCACCTCCGGCGGGGCGATTCTGGCGGTCATTGCCGCCGTGAAGAACAACAGCGCGGTGATAAATTCCGGTAACAGCGACGTCGCCCACAGCACAATGGTGACGCCTACGATCAGTGAGGGCAGCAGTAGAGGATGAGCTAACCAGAACGACATACCTGTCTCCTGTAGATTTTTTCAGCAAGTCTACGGTGACAGGCAGCCGGAGTAAACGCGATTTATGGTGGGGTCAATTCAGGATAGTGCATTGATGATCCTGCAGTTCCTCAGCCGATGCGCGATTAAGGGTAAGCAGGTTACGTTCCGTTGCCAGTAAAACAAAAGAGCCATCTGACTGCTGTGCCATCGCCAGCGCAAAGCGTCCCATATGGTCGCGTGCTTCCGGCAGTTCTTCAGCCAACATCATAAACGGACTGCGCTGCACCAGCTCATTCTCCGTTACCCGACGGGCAAGATACTCATGTCCTTCCAGCCCACCCGGCAGCGGCAGCCACTGGGTGCTAATTTCTCCCTGAGCCGCGTTCAGCTTCTCGCGCACGTCCGGGCGCAGGCAGGAGATATGAATATGAAAATGGTTCTGCGTACGGCCTGTCGGGGAATTAATCGTCAGTGAAATGGCGCTGTCAGGCACCTCGGATCCCCGCTTCAGGGTCATAAAACTGCGTGACTGCCACGCCAGCCAGAAAAAGTTCGGCGTATGAGGCTCGGTCAAAAGCGGACTTTCTGTGCCGTTGATACGGTAGGTTGGCATCAGCAGATACTGCAGCGGTCCATTGCGGTCTTTAAACACCACATAACCTGCATCTGTTTTCACCTGCGCACACGGCGCCGGGTTACGGTTCTGGATTTGATTCGGCACACACTGGTCGAGAACGATATGTCGCAGCGCATCCGGATTACCCGCTTTCATCCAGTACCCGCCGCCAGCGGCAAGGGCGATGACAATCAGGATCAATAAGATAATTTTTTTCACAGCGCGTTCCCTGTATCCATTTGAAGTGAAAGAGTAACGCAAAATGATGACCAAATAAAAAACCCGGTGGATTTCTCACACCGGGTCTCCGTGTCATTCTTAGCGAAATACTTAGCGTTTGCTGATCTGGTCGAAGGTACCGCCGTTAGAGAAGTGCTCTTTCTGCGCTTTTGCCCAGCCACCAAACTCGTCATCAATGGTGAAGAGCTTCAGTTTCGGGAAGACATTCTCGTATTTCTTCGCGACCGCCGGGTCACGTGGGCGATAGAAGTTTTTCGCCGCAATTTCCTGGCCTTCTGGCGAGTAGAGATACTTCAGGTAGGCTTCCGCCACTGCTTTGGTCTCTTTCTTCTCTACCACTTTGTCGACCACAGAAACGGTTGGTTCCGCAAGGATTGATTCGCTTGGGGTCACAATCTCGAATTTGTCTTTACCCAGCTCGTTGGTGGCCAGCAGGGCTTCGTTTTCCCATGCGATCAGCACGTCACCAATACCGCGCTCGACGAAAGTGTTGGTTGCGCCACGCGCGCCGGAGTCCAGCACCTCAACGTTTTTATACAGCGCTTTCACGAATTCCTGAGCTTTAGCCTGGTCACCGTTGTTGTGGTGCAGCGCGTAACCCCACGCCCCCAGGTAGTTCCAGCGAGCGCCGCCGGAGCTTTTTGGGTTAGGCGTGATGACTGACACACCGGGTTTAATCAGATCATTCCAGTCATGGATTTGTTTTGGGTTGCCTTTACGCACCAGGAAGACGATGGTCGAGGTGTAAGGCGCGGAGTTGTCCGGCAGGCGTTTGATCCAGTTTTTATCTATACGTCCACGTTCGGCGATAGCGTCGACATCGTAAGCCAGTGCCAGCGTGACCACATCGGCTTCAATACCGTTGATCACAGACGTCGCCTGCTTGCCGGAACCGCCGTGAGACTGACGAACCACAACGTTGTCACCGGTTTGCTGCTTCCAGTGTGCAGCAAACGCTTTGTTGTACTGCTCGTAAAGTTCACGCGTCGGGTCGTATGACACGTTCAGTAACTGGATGTCCTTAGCCAGAACGCTGGTCGATGCCAGCAATAATGTTAAACCCACGCCCCATTTATTCATCGCCCAGCTCTCTTGTGTAGTGTTTTGATGAATGCAGCGTGCCAGAAAGCGAATCGAGGATTAAAGAATAAAAAAAGATTGGCTATAACTTAGAGGAATAAAAGCCCTCTCCGCAACGGAGAGGGCTTGAGGGATCAGTACAGTTTTTTCGCGCAGTCCAGCCAGTCACCTTTGAACGGACGTTTCATGTTTTCAATGGCGTCGATGATGTCATGGTGCACCAACTGCTCGTTCTGAATACCGACGCAGCGGCCGCCGTGACCCTGCAGCAGCAGTTCAATAGCGTATGCCCCCATACGGGACGCCAGAATACGGTCGTACGGGCCAGGGGAACCGCCACGCTGGATGTGACCCAGTACGGTCGCGCGGGTTTCGCGTTTGGTTTCGGTTTCGATGTACTTCGCCAGCTCGTCAACATCACAGATGTGCTCGGTGATGGCAACAATCGCGTGTTTTTTACCTTTCGCGATGCCCGCTTTGATTTCAGCAACCAGATCTTCACGGCTGAATTCCACTTCCGGCACAACCACGAACTCACAACCACCCGCAATCGCGGCGGCCAGAGTCAGGTCACCACAGTAACGCCCCATCACTTCAACGATGGAGATACGCTGGTGAGAAGAAGAGGTGTCACGCAGGCGGTCAATCGCTTCCACAACGGTACCCAGCGCGGTGAAGTAACCGATGGTGTAGTCAGTGCCTTTGATGTCGTTGTCGATAGTGCCTGGCAGACCGATGCACGGGAAGCCCATTTCAGTCAGACGTTTTGCACCCATGTAAGAGCCGTCACCACCGATAACCACCAGGGCGTCCAGGCCACGTTTCTTCATGTTCTCGATAGCCACTTCACGAACGTGTTCATCACGGAATTCCGGGAAGCGTGCAGACCCAAGGAAGGTGCCGCCACGGTTGATCATGTCAGACACGCTGTAACGGTCGAGCTGAACCATACGGTCTTCGTACAGACCCAGGTAACCATCATAGATACCAAAAACTTCCAGACCTTCCGTCAGCGCTGCACGGACAACCCCACGAATTGCCGCGTTCATGCCCGGCGCATCACCGCCGCTTGTCAACACACCGATTTTCTTAATCATGACTACCTCTGAACTTAGGAATGCAAAATTGAAATCTGTTGCCGGAAGAAACTTATCGACCAACGAATACTGCAAATAGTATATCAATCACTTCCAGCTGAATTGATTCAGGTCAGACCAAATGGCGGTAATTTATACACAAAATGCTGGCCTGGCTCACTTTTTTACAACGAATTACGAAAGCCCAACATGTCCAGGTACTACCGAGCAGGGATCCTGGTGAATGATGACGTCTGAACCAGGAAAACGCTGCAAAATCGCCTGCTCGACCTGCTCAGCAATAACGTGAGCCTGAACCAGTGGCAGGTTGTCTTCCATTTCAATGTGAATCTGAATAAAGCGGGTCGGCCCTGACTGCCGCGTTCGAAGATCGTGCGCACCGCTGACGCCAGGCCAGGAGGTCACAATAGTAAAAATTTCATTACGTTCTGAGTCCGGGAGAGCGCGATCGAGCAGCGATTGCACCGCTTCATACCCCATCCGTAAGGCACTATATAAAATATAGATACCAATCCCTAACGCGAACAACGCATCGGCCCGATGCCAGCCGTACCAGGCCAGACCGAGCGCAATAAGAATAGCCCCATTCATCATAACATCAGATTGATAATGAAGCATATCCGCCCGTACTGCCTGACTTTGCGTTTTGCGAACGACCCAGCGCTGGAACGTTACCAGAACAAGTGTGCATATAAGTGCAACGACTGTCACAACGACGCCCACGCCGGGATCGTTCATCGGGGTCGGCGAGACGAGATGCTGAATGCCGGTTAAAAACAGGAACAGTGCAGACCCGGAAATGAACATGCTTTGCGCCAGCGCGGCCAGCGACTCCGCTTTGCCGTGCCCGAACGTGTGCTCTTCATCCGCCGGTTGCAGCGAGTAACGCACCACCAGCAAGTTGGTCAGTGAGGCTGCAATGTCCATCAATGAGTCTACCAGCGCCGCCAGAATACTGACCGAGCCGGTATACCACCAGGCAAAGATTTTGATCAGTAGCAGGCTAGAGGCCATGACGGTTGCCGCAATGGCGGCCCGGCTTACCAGCCTTCCATAGGATTGATTCATAAACACTCCTGTCATGTCATGCCGCTAGTATAACGGAAGCGTGAGGAGTCAAAGGATGAATAAACGGTTAACAAATTAGAATGAAGGCAAAAAAAACCCCCACATCATGTGGGGGAAGACAGGGATGGTGTCTATGGCAAGGAAAACAGGGTTTACTGGTTACTACGGGTACTGCTATTGCTACTGAAAAACGTCGTTTCCGAGTTTCGCTGCATCCGTGCAACCTCACGCAGCTGGTCCATACGCTGCTGATGTTTGGTGTTCAAAACCGCTTGCTGCTCGGGCGTTAGCAGGTGGAACATTTGGTTGCGGACCTTCGCCATCTCTACCTGGCGGGCAACTTGTTCCTGTGCCATTTTTTCTGCCTGAGCGCGTACAGCGCTTTCGTCAAAATTTTCTGCGGTGACAAGGCGATGCATTGTCTCCATTTCGCTAACATTAACAGGGGGCTGGTCATGTCTTGCCCTCTGCATCAGATCTCGCATCTGTTGACGCTGATGTTCGGTTAAACTTATGCCGTCAAACATATGGCTTTGGCTACTGTGCTGCGTTGTGCCCTCTTGTGAGGAACCGTTATCGCTGATGATAGCTACAGCAGCCTGGCTAAACGCACTGAACGCCAGCGTTGAGGCCATGACGGCAGCGGTAACTTTGCGCATCACTTGCTCCCAAAATCTTTCGTGTCGCGATTCAACGAGAGACAGTCTACGATTCAGGCTGCAAACATGCGTCAGGGGGTGTAAAACAACGTAAAGTCATGGATTAGACAGCCTTGATGTCGTAATTTCTGCCTCGGAGGTATTTAAACAATGAATAAAATCCTGTTAGTTGATGATGACCGAGAGCTCACATCCCTTTTAAAGGAGTTGCTCGACATGGAAGGTTTCAACGTTCTGGTTGCCCATGATGGCGAGCAGGCGCTGAGTCTCCTTGACGACAGCATCGATTTACTTTTGCTCGACGTCATGATGCCGAAGAAAAACGGCATTGATACGCTGAAAGAGCTTCGCCAGACACACCAGACACCCGTAATTATGCTGACCGCACGCGGCAGCGAACTTGACCGCGTACTTGGCCTTGAACTGGGTGCGGATGACTATTTACCGAAACCGTTCAACGACCGTGAACTGGTCGCCCGTATTCGCGCTATCCTGCGTCGTTCACACTGGAGCGAGCAGCAGCAGAATACCGACAACAGTTCGCCGACGCTGGAAGTGGACTCCCTGAGCCTGAACCCGGGCCGCCAGGAAGCCAGCTTCGACGGCCAGGCGCTGGAATTGACCGGCACGGAGTTCACCCTGCTTTATCTGCTGGCGCAACATCTCGGCCAGGTGGTATCGCGTGAACATCTGAGCCAGGAAGTGCTGGGCAAGCGTCTCACGCCGTTTGACCGCGCCATCGACATGCACATCTCTAACCTGCGCCGTAAGCTGCCGGAGCGTAAAGACGGTCACCCATGGTTTAAAACCCTGCGTGGTCGCGGTTATCTGATGGTCTCCGCTTCATGATAGGAAGCTTAACCGCCCGCATCTTCGCCATTTTCTGGCTGACGCTGGCACTGGTTTTAATGCTCGTACTGATGTTGCCAAAACTCGACTCACGCCAGATGACGGAGCTTCTCGACAGCGAGCAACGTCAGGGCGTGATGATCGAGCAGCACGTCGAAGCCGAGCTGGCAAATGACCCGCCAAACGATTTGATGTGGTGGCGCAGGCTGTTTCGCGCTATCGACAAGTGGGCACCACCCGGGCAGCGCCTGCTGCTGGTCACCAGTGAAGGACGTGTGATTGGTGCCGATCGCAATGAAATGCAGATTATCCGTAACTTTATCGGTCAGGCAGATAACGCCGATCACCCCCAGAAGAAGAAATATGGCCGCGTTGAGATGGTGGGGCCTTTTTCTGTCAGGGATGGGGAGGATAATTATCAGCTCTACCTGATTCGACCGGCGAGCAGTTCCCAGTCTGATTTTATCAATCTGCTGTTTGACCGTCCGCTCTTGCTGCTGATTGTCACCATGTTGGTTAGCTCGCCGCTGCTGTTATGGCTGGCGTGGAGCCTGGCAAAACCGGCGCGTAAGCTGAAAAATGCCGCCGACGAAGTGGCGCAGGGCAACCTGAGACAGCATCCTGAGCTAGAATCCGGGCCACAAGAGTTTCTTGCTGCAGGTGCCAGTTTCAACCAGATGGTGAGCGCGCTGGAGCGTATGATGACGGCGCAGCAACGGCTGCTTTCGGATATCTCGCACGAACTGCGTACCCCGCTAACACGACTACAGCTTGGTACCGCCCTGCTCCGTCGTCGTAGTGGAGAGAGCAAAGAGCTGGAACGTATTGAAACGGAAGCGCATCGTCTGGACAGCATGATCAACGATCTGCTGGTGATGTCGCGCAATCAGCAGAAAAACGCGCTGGTCAGCGAGACGGTGAAAGCCAATCATCTGTGGCATGAAGTATTAGACAACGCGGCGTTCGAAGCAGAACAGATGGGTAAATCCTTTACCGTCAACTTCCCGCCGGGGCCATGGCCGCTGTACGGTAACCCTAACACGCTGGAAAGTGCGCTGGAGAACATCGTACGTAACGCCCTGCGCTACTCGCATACGAAGATTGAGGTCGCCTTCTCGGTGGATAAAGACGGGATCACCGTGATCGTCGATGATGATGGTCCTGGCGTGAGTCCGGAAGATCGCGAGCAGATTTTCCGACCGTTCTACCGTACCGACGAGGCGCGTGACCGCGAATCTGGCGGCACGGGGCTGGGTCTGGCGATTGTTGAAACCGCCATGCAACAGCACCGCGGTTGGGTGAAAGCTGACGACAGCCCACTGGGCGGATTACGGTTAACGCTGTGGCTGCCACTGTATAAACGTTCCTGACCCCCACGACCCCCGATGTTGCATCGGGGGTCGTGGTTCATGATCTTATGCTGCCTCACTGACTGACATAACTTTCTGTTTTTTGATGCGTTTCACCAGCAATGTCGAGCAAATAAATCCTGAAAGACTAAAGGCAATCATCACGCTGAACACATAGTTGTATCCGGTGATCCCTTTAAAGTTATCCAGAATCCAGCCGTAGAGTGTGTACGCAAACATCGCGGGCATATAGCCGATAATACAACCAAATGCCATTGCCGAACCGGCATATTGCCGTGGGGTTCCAATTTCATCCATCGGGGCAAAGAAGATGGCACGCTGCGAGAAGATGATGGCGCCAAACCCTAACGTTGCAACCATCCCGATGTAAACGTTCATCGACTGATGAGGGAGTTGCATAAACAACATCATCGCAACGGCAGAAATCAAGAACGTCCATTTCAGGTAGACCGTGGGGGACTTAGCGACTTTATCTGCCAGGAAACCACCCACCGGCCCACCCACCATTTTAAGGGCATACTGGTTAATGATCCCGTACGCCCCTACCAGCGCAACCGGAAGCATGTAGATGTCTTTCAGGAACGGGATGAAATAGGTTAAACCGCAGTAAGCCGCATACACAAAGAAGATACCAAATGATGCTAACCAGACGTTCGGGCAGGTCAGAACATGCTTAATACCTTTCAGGGTTTCAATGTTTGCGCTGCTTCCTTTAGCGTTTTTGACATGGTCATCATCAACGATGAAGTAGGTGATAACACCGGCCATCAGGGTGATGAACGTGTAGTAGAGCAAACCAGCCTGCATCCCCGCTTTCCCTTCCCCAAAGTGCACAAAGACGAACAGCGCGCCAGAAGCCACAATAACGTCCACCACACCACGCCCTGCCTCCAGAAGCCCGAACAACCGCCCCTGTTCTTCTTGTGTCCCTAACAGGCGTACAGCTTTTAATAACACCGGCCAGTAAACGACATCAGCAAAGAAGGCCATCGCCGCAAAGCAAATGAGATAGCCAGTGAAAGACGGCAGCGTGGATAAATAGAGACCGCACAGCCCCACACCAATTAACCCGAAGGGCAGAAGGATCTTCTTAGAATAGCGGTCGGCAATATATAAAGAGAGGAAAAGCCCCGTGGTTTGCACAATCGTATATACCGTAAAACTGAGCCCTATTTGTGTATTTGTCAGCCCCCAGTCACTTTGCATTGGGACATAAAAGACATCCTTCATGCTGGAAAGCTTAAATATCGTCCCACCACCTAATACCAAAAAGCACAGACGAGCCCATTTATTCATAAACATATTCGACACCCTCACTGCAATTTTGAGAGAAAACCGTTCTGTAATATATAAAAATCCAGGCTATCCCTGAAAAAGGAAGCCGCAAGACACTGTTAAATTAATTAAGCAGGTTGTTTTATATTTATAAATTTAGCGCACAAATTACGAATAAATTCAATTTGAGAAATAGCATACTCTTTTTCCTGTGCCAGACGAGCATCAACCAGTTCATTATCAGGAAGTGGGGTAAAACTTGCGTCACGCCACGGTATCCAAGGGTTATCTCCTTCATCATCAAAACGAAATGCTGGTGCGTAATAATCAACCTCTTCTTCAAGGCCAAAAGAAGTGACCTGGGCCTGGTCGTCACCCAACAGTAAAAGTTCACGCAACATCATCTCTACAGGGAGATCGCCGAGCCCTGTACGGCAGGCTTCATGCGCCCATCCTTTACCCTCTTTTATCACTTTGGCATCCTTGATATGAACCTGAGTGATGTAAGGCGACATAGTCCGTAACGCAGCCATTGGCTCTTCATTAGCATTGATCATATTGCCAAAATCAAAGAGTATTGAGAGGTTTTTCATACCACTGTTTTTTACCAGTGTAACCAGCTCATGTCCTTTGAGATCTTCATGCTGTTCAATCGTAAACTGGATACCGCTATTATCAAACTGCGCCAGATAAGCAATATCCTGGGCGATTTTTTCCAGTACTGAATTTAAACGCCCTTCATAACGTGGATAAAATCTGACAGAGGTAGCACCTGTGGCCTGCGCAATAGCAATAGCCTCATCCAGGGTCTTTTTATCTGACGCGCTGGTTTCAATATGAATATCCAGTCCGTATTGCTCGGCTTTCTTTTTAAAAGAACTCAACTGCTCTGGTCGCATATTTCTCAGTGAAAAGGATTCACCGTCTTCAACATGCACTTTCACACCCGATAAATGATTCTGATATGCAATATCCAGTAAATCTTCAGGAAGAACTCTCTCGTAGCGCATGTTTAAATGAAAGGCATAGGCGTGCAAATAAAGACGAATATTTTTTGCACGCTCAGCCAGTTTTTCTCTGATAACGTTTTCCATAATTTTTCTCACTCATCACGAATAACCAGTTCGACGGATTCAAGTCTCCAGTACTCCAGATCAACCTGAACCACTTTCTTTTCAGAGGTGGCACGATGCTTCTCTACCAAAATACCGTACGTATTGGGTGCTACTCCCAGCTCTTTGCAGGCAAGCTCAGGCATATTGACCGGTTTGAAAATCATCTCTTTGATGGTTAAGGCAAGCCCAAACCGCTCTTCCCAGACTTTAGAAAAAGCGTGGTTTTCCAGCTTCACCATAAACTCCGGGGCGGCTTCGGCATCAATCCAGGACTCATGGTAAAAAACTTTATGATCGTCCAGTCCGCACCAGCCGGTAATCAGGTAGGGAGCCCTGGAAGACGAAAAAGCTTTCTCAATATGACGAGGGACGGTATCAACAACATCTTTGGTCAAATAACCCCAGGAAGGTTTTCGCCCCTGCGCACGCGCCTCCGCATTAAAACTGGAGAGCGATTTTGGGTTGTAGATGAATCGCCGGGGAGAGATGAACCACCCGCTGCGGTTCTTGCGGAAAATACGTGCCGCAACCTCAAGCTCAATTAAAACCTGCCTTAAGGTCATGCGTTTAGCATCAAGCAATTCGCACAATTCGCGCTCGGAGGGAAGTCTGGAGCCCGGCGGAAAATCATTAGCCGCTAGCCAACTTTCGAAGCGGTCTCTCAGGAGATCAACATTGTTTTTTTCTTTCATGTCTCGCAATCTGGTTTAAACCAATTTGAAGACACAATATTTGAGCGGAGAAAATTCTCAAGTTTTTTCGGCAAGCTGACGCTATTTTTGTGGGCCAGGTATCAAGTTCATGATTAGCGAGGACAGCGCCAGAAAGGTGCTGTCCTCTTCATTCAGGCGGAGGCTGTCGTTTTTGCAGAAACCGCTATTTCCCCCACAATCTCCGCGAATTATCCTCGATCTCCCCACTAATACGCCGCTTCTGCATCGTTCTTGTCCAGCTGGTTGATAACCCTGCCGCCGACAGGAGGCGATGATACTGGTCGTCGTCAAACGGCATATGCCAGGCTATCGCGCAGGCGTCATACACTGAGACATCGCTCAGGCGTGATGCCAGTTCCAGCGGCGCGTCCGCAGAAACTTGCCCTGCCAGCACTACGCGGTACAGCCAGCCGGTTTTGCCTGCCGTTTGCAGTTGGGCAGACATATCGCTGATGCCAAAATGGTAGTTAAGTTTGAAGCACGGTGAGCGCGGCTGCGTCACCTGAATCAGGGTGTCGCCCCAGCGGTAGATATCGCCGATGAAAACATTCCTCTCCGTCAGCCCTTCGGTGGAGAGGTTCTCGCCAAAGGCTGGCGCGACAAAGAGGTCCGCCTGCTCGGGGAATTCGGCTATCCAGTATTGATAGTGCTCGCGCGGATAGTGGCACAGCGCCCGATCGGGCCCACCGTGGATTTTCTTCTCGGCCTGCTCGTCGCCCGCAAGCCCAAGCTCGGTTAACGTCAGCTCACCGTCGACCTGCACTTTGGCGATGGCACTCGGGCGGCTGCCGTCGTACTCCCTGACCTTGCCTGTAAATACATTCACCGGATAATGCATTGCTGCTCCTTTTTGCAGATACAAAAAAGCGAGTCATCAGACTCGCTTTTCCTTATTCCTTTCGCAAGTTTTTTAGCGGTTAGTTCACGGTAAGATCCAGCGTTAGCTTGTACTCAAAGGCATAGCTGGTGTGCCAGTCTTTACCCAGGAAGTGAACCAGCCCGGTGTAATGTCCGGCGGGTAAATCCGGATTATCTGTACGAGCATAAGTGAATTTCGCACGCATCCCACCACTGGAGGCGCAGCTTACTGCAGCATTAAGCGGACGCTGAGAACAGTCAGACGTTCTGTACCCTTTTAAATTCACCGTATACTGTTGACCACTTCCATCGGTCAGGATGACCGGTGTGGAAACGTCGGAATATCCGCTGGGTGCCCATTCCAACTGAGTCGGCCCATTTGTTGGATCAACCGTAACAAAACCTAATGACGGGAACCCACCGATCTTTGCTGAAGAATAATTTGATGAATCTGAGTTAATAACCCAGGTATCTTCAATCGTGTTAATAAACTTCACGTTAGCGTTAGACAACGTCGAGTTATTAATGGAAGCCGTCACCGTTGCCATCCCGATATCATGGCCTGAAAGTTTGACAGTGGCGATCCCCGAAGCATCCGTTTTGGTACTGGCAGCCGACAGAGTGTTCATCGTGGTTTGCCAGTTTATCGACGCGTCCGGAACAAGGTTCTGGTTAGCGTCTTTTACCTCAACAGTGTACGTTGCCGAATCCACGCCGTTACTGAGAATGACCGATTTATCCACGTTTAACGACACCAGTTCCGCCGTTTTAACATCGCCGATAAAACTGACCTTAGCCGCTGTAAGCGACTGACCACCTGCCGCCAGCGTTGCCGTCAACACAACATCACCCGCTTTTGTCGTCGTGCCACTGACCGTCGCAATACCGTTCGCATCCGTCACGCTACTGTCGCCTGATAACGTCATGGCGGCATCGTTACTGCGCCAGTTCACCGTTACACCTGGCAGAAGGTTGCCATTGACGTCTTTCACCGTCGCCGACCAGGTTACGCGCTCTGCGTTATCCGCCACAGCTTTCGACTTATCAGCTTTGATGGCAGACAACGTCGCGGTATCGGCGTTGCCGATATAATTTATCGTCATTGTCTGCTGAGAATGGTTAATCCCGGCGCCGACCAACGTGGCTTGCGCTTTTGTCGCCGTAAACGATATTTCGGCAACACCTTCGCTGTTTGTCGTACTGCTGTCACCAGGTGCGAACACACCGGTGTCGTTGTCAGTCCCCCAGTGGACGACTGCATTATCAATCGGGTGATCGTACTCATCCATCACTGTCGCCTGAAGCGTGACGATGTCTTTACCCGCAATGACGCCCGTCGTTTTATTGGCCGTAATCTGGGTAACTTTTTCTGTTGCCTGATCCGGTGCAAAACGCATTGTTTGCGACGCTTTGCTGAAGCCATTAAACGTTGCCACCGCCCGGCAGGTCACGACATCGGTACTCGCCAGCGTTACCGTGGATTTTCCCGTGTCATCCGTCGGTTGTTCTGTCGCAGATAACTGATAATTACCTGCAGGCGTGACTTGCCAGCCGACGCTCCCCTGAGTGACCACATTACCGTATTTGTCTTTCACCGTTGCCGCTAAGGTGATGTTGTCATCACCATTCGCCACCGCGCTGTATTTACTTGCCGTAATAAACACCGGAATTGCGCTTTGCAAGTCTGGCACGATGGTTAATTCCAGCGTTTTCTCACTGTTATTACTGCTTTTTGCCGTCACAACGGTAGGCATCGCCAGTATGCTGCTATACGTCACAGAGGTTTTCCCCCCGGTGTCCGTCGTTGTACTGCTTTCGTTAAACACCCCCTCAGCATTGTTGCTTGACCAGGATACGGTGGCTCCAGGCACCGGATGGTTTCTGCCATCCAGCACCGTTGCCGTTAAGGTGACCGTGTCTGAACCGGCAGCAATATCACTGGTTCTATCCGCGACCAACGTACGTATCGCGGCAGTTGTGGTATCCGCGGTAAACGACACGCTGTCAGATGTCTCTTCATGCCCGTTAACAGTCGCTTTCACACTATAGTCCGCGACCTGGTCTGATTTCAGGGTAACTGAGACATTTCCCTGGGCATCAGATTCATTCGTTGTCGCGGAAAGCACACCTGTCGCTGGCACCACCGACCAGGCCGCCGTCTCGCCGCTTACTGGATTACCGTTTTTATCCGTTACCGCGCCAGTAAACGTAATGCTGTCCACACCATTCGCCAGCGCGGTCGCTTTGCTCGCCGACAGTTCGCCAATCTGCGCTGTCGTGCTATCGGCAGTGAATGTCACCACCGGCGCATTCCAGGCGGTTCCTGTTCCGGCCTGCGCGGTAAGGCTGACGTCCCCGGCTTTCAGCGTTGTCACACTGACTGATGCAGTGCCATCTGCACCTGTCCGGGACGTTGTGGAGGAAGGTTTCGCGGAAGAGGGTGTGACGTCCCAGTTTACATCCATCCCCTGAAGCGGATTGCCATTCGCATCCGTTACGGTCGCGGTGTAAGTCACCTTGTCTTTACCGTCAGCCACCGCGGTTGTTTTATCCGTGGTCACCTGTGAAACCTTGCCAGTGGCCGTATCAGCTACAAACACCAATTCAGGTGAATTCACCGCAGTTCCTGTCGCCGTATTCACCGAGACTACAACCGTTCCTTGCTGCGTGGCGGTGAGTGTCACTGACCCAATACCTGACTCATTTGTCGCATTCTGTGATGCGCTCAATGTGCCTTGCCCCTGAACAATGGACCACTGCAGCGTTGATGCAGGAACCGGATGATCGTTAGCATCAACAACTTCCGCCGTCAGCGTAATACGATCATTGTTATTCGCTGTCGCCTGAGATTTATCGACATTCAGCGTTTTCACCACTGCCGTTGTGCTATCCACGGTAAAATTAAGTGCAGGAGATGTCTGCGTTTGTCCGCCCATCGTCGCCGTCACTTCAAGCGTTTCAATGCTTGCTGAAGTGACTTCAATGGTCGCTATCCCGAGAGTGTTAGTTTCAGTAGATGTCCCGGAAAGGTGGACGGTCGCGCTGCCCGTAGACCAATCGACTTTTGCACCCTTCACCGGGTTTTTGTTGGCATCTTCCACTTTAACTTCAAGTGAGATCGTATCCTGCCCGTTCGCCAGCGCACTGGTTTTACTGGCCGTGATAGTTCCAAGGGTTGCGCTTTCGCTATCGGCAACAAAGGTGAGTTTGTCAGAGGTGACGCTCTCGCTATTGCCGGCAGTGGCGGAAACAATTCCCTGCCCGGCTTTAGCCGAGGCGATCGAGATCGTCGCCACCCCTTGTTCATTGGTGTTGCTCTGTTTATCCGCGAGATGTACCGACGTATTTGCAGAGTCTATCGCCCATTGCACAGGCTGATTAACCAGCGGATGCTGACTGTCATCAGTCACCACCGCGGTAAGCGTGATCGTATCCTGATTATCCGCTTTGGCGACGGTCTTATCCGCTTCAAGATGCGTCACGACGGCGGAATCGGCATCAGCGGTGAATTGCAGCGCAGGGCCTGTAATCGATTCGCCATTTTCCAGTTGCGCGTTAACCGTCAGACTGAGTACATCGTGACTGGTGACCGATACCGTCGCATTACCTTGCGCATCGCTGGTGCTTTGCGCAGCAGAGAAAACGGCGTGCGAGTTATCCCCCTGCCATTTAACCTTCGCCCCTTGTACCGGTTCATTCGCCGCATTAACCACATGCGCCGTCAGCATAATCGCATCCTGACCGTTCGCCAGTGCCGTATTTTTTGACGCCTCCAGATGGTCAAAGTGTTGAGAGTCGTCTGTTGCATCAAGAGTGACCACGGTTTTATTCAGCTTCGTCGTATCGTACAACGGCTGGATTGTCACATCCCCCGGCACACTTCCGCTGGTGAATGTACTCACATACACCCCTGCGGACTGTTCCCGAAACGCCGTCATTTTCTCGCTAACCAGGTCGGTACCCACCGTCTTTTTCCGTGCGGACACGCGGAGCAACTGGCTGCTCAGATGGCTGGCAAGCCCCGTAATTTTCTGCCCGCCACCGGATGTTATCGTCACCATGACTTGTGTGGTACTCACGCCATCGGCTGGCAAATGCGTATTTTCGGAAGTGGTATCAGAAGTGACCTGAGTGACGTCAAATCCATTCACCGCCACGGTCATATGCGCGGTATCAGATTTATTTCCTCGATTGTCATAAGCCGTTGCGGAGACCACATACATATTTTTCTCAGCACCGTTTTGCTCATAATGCGGTAATACAACAAACCAGGCGCCATTTTTCTCGCTAATTTTCCCGCCATTTTTAACCAGATTTTCGTCTTGCCAGACAATATGATCGACAGGGTATTTTGTCTTAACGTTCACAGTAACAGGCACTGTTTTCGATTCAACGCCTTCAATACGCTCAGGAAGCGAGAGCGAAATAAGATCCTGCTTACGGTATTCCAGCACAATGTTATTGTTACGATTAACCAGATCCATTCGACTGCCAAGTAATGTACGGCGCTCTTTGACTTTTTCGGAGTCTAGCTGTGTTGCAATGGGTACACCCGGCATCCAGTTAACATTAAATTCAACCTGTGTATCATTGTGATCACCCTTACCCATTTTTTGGTTAAGTCCAAATGAAATAAGGGGGAATGGGGTAAAGTTAATTCCAGCAGTAACAGCATAAGGATTTTTTTGGCGGTCATCATCGTCGTCACCAACCAAGGCAACATCGTCGCCATAATATTGTTCCCAGACCAGTTTTGCGCCGAGTTGAGGATAAACGGGTAAATACCCCTCTGTACGCACATCATAGCCATCTGCGACGCGCTCTTCGTAATCCTGATGTGTTGAAGATGTTTTCCACCCGGAAAGGCGTTTATAACCGTTGGCACTGAGCTTCAAGTAGTCCCAACCTAATTCGCCACCGACACCCATTCGCTGGTGCGTATTGCCGGATACTTGCTGATCATAGAAGGCGTTCACCCCCCACATCCAGCTATCAGCAAAGTAGCGATAGCCAAGGCCGGCGTTGAAGATGTTACGATCGTCTTCGCGTCGCCCACCCAGTTGCGTGAATAATAAATTGGCGCCTTTATCATCATACAGCGGGAGCAGCAGATCCAGATTCGCACTCTCAAGCGAAAAGTTCTGATCAAGACCAATATTCACTCTGGCCGTGCCAAATTGCTGCAACCACTGTTGAATTTCATTCGTAGCTTTACTTGAACCGCTATTAATCAATGAGTTGATAATAGCGTCGTTTTTATTATCCTGACTTAATAATGAGCCAGCACCAGAAAGCACCCCGGCTATATCTTTATCACTATCGCGGGTATCTGATGGCGTATCTTTTACTTTTGCAGTATTATTTTCACCACTTTTTGTATTGATTTCTACGTTCCGATTTGTTTCAGCATGCGCGGGAAACGAGAACAAGAATGCATTACAAAACGTGAAGTGCAGGTAAAAAAATACCTGCAAACATATTGTTAGCTTTTTATTAACATGCATGGACATTGACCTGAAAAGGGTGGGAACAAAAGCGTTAGCAACTGTCAGCCAGAATATTTTTTCAGGTCAAATTATATTCATGCAGATAAACCTCAGGCGCTGATATTTTCTTAATTAGAATTTAAGTAAAAATAATCTGATACGCTGAGAGGGAAAAATTGAAAAAGCCTGGTGAAATTAACCAGGCTTCATTTATGAATTAACCGGTGATGCCGATATCAGGGATTATTTTTTAGCAGCAAAACGTGCAGCGGCTTCGTCCCAGTTAACAACGTCCCAGAATGCTTTGATGTAGTCCGGGCGACGGTTCTGGAATTTCAGGTAGTAAGCATGTTCCCACACGTCCAGACCCACGATTGGGAAACCGGATGCACCAGAAATTGCTTCACCCATCAGAGGGGAATCCTGGTTAGCCGTTGAAACTACCGCCAGTTTGTCACCTTTCAGTACCAGCCACGCCCAGCCAGAACCGAAACGCGTTGCAGCCGCTTTTTCGAATTCCGCTTTGAAGTTGTCAACGGAACCGAAGTCGCGCTCGATCGCCGCTTTCAAATCACCCTGCAGGGTAGTACCGGTTTTCAGGCCTTTCCAGAACAGGCTGTGGTTAGCATGACCACCTGCGTTGTTACGCAGTACGGTTTTCTTGTCCGCTGGCAGCTGGTCCAGTTTGGTGATCAGCTCTTCAGCAGACAGGTTAGCGAACTCTGGTAGGCTTTCCAGCGCGGCGTTCGCGTTGTTCACATAGGTCTGGTGGTGTTTAGTGTGATGGATTTCCATCGTCTGCTTGTCGAAATGCGGTTCCAGTGCGTCGTAGGCATACGGCAGGGATGGCAGTGTATAACTCATAATCCTCTCCATTATTGTCGGGCGGCACAGCTGTTAATGCCGCGTAAGCAGTTGGTTCATTATAGTTAATTAAATGATATTGAAAATGATTATCAATGCCGTAATTTTTATAAGGTTATTTGCTTTTGAGAGATGGAGGAATTGTTATTTTTATCATTGAGTTAACACAAAATTGCCCGGCGGTTTAATTTTGTTCTGCCACCAGCAGCGCATACGTGTCTGGCTCAAGGGCTTTAAAGATGTGCGGACGATCGGCAGGATAGCAAATGTAATCCCCCGCATTCAGCTCTTCCGCCGCGTCAATCAGGCCGACCAGTGCCCGCCCCTGGGTCACGATAATATGCTCTACCGAGCCCGGCGGATGCGGCTGAGAGAGTCGGTCTGCACCCGGTTGAGTCATCAGAAGGTAAACATCGCGGCGCGCACCCGGTGGACACGCCGCCAGTAAAATGGCTTCATAGTTAGCCTGTCCGGCAACCACTTTGGTCCCTTCACCGCGGCGAATGACCTGCGTGGTCGGCTGTTGTGGTTCCAGTAAACGGGCGAAAGGAATATCCAGCGCCACGCAAAGCGACCACAGCGTTTCCAGGCTAGGGTTGCCATTGCCAGACTCCAGCTGGGACAGTGTGGATTTAGCGATCCCGGCACGGCGGGCAATTTCCGCCAGTGAAAGTCCGGTTCGCTGGCGTTCTCGCACCAGACTTTTGGCGATTACGCTAATTGGCTGCGTCATATAACGGCCTCTTGTTCTTTAAATCGAACGAATCGTTCGTCTTGAAAAGCTACTCTGTTGCGTTCATTATAATGGATACACGTTCGATATGGCTAAAATTGTATGAAGCATCATCTCTCTTGCCTGAAAGGCGACACGATAAAAGCAATCATCCTGGTTTGCCTCGCCGTTGGCGTGGTCGGGATGTCATACGGCTCTCTGGCGATGGCCTACGGTTTCCCTGTCTGGGTACCGTTCGTGCTTTCCATTACCGTACTCGCGGGCGCGTCCGAATTTATGTTTATCGGCATTGTCGCGAGCGGAGGTAACCCTCTGGCGGCTGCGGCTGCCGGGTTGCTGGTGAACGCCCGCCATGTGCCGTTTGGCGTCACGGTGCGTGAACTGGTCGGCAAACGTGGTTTGAGTTTTTTGGGCTGTCACATCATGAACGATGAAAGCGTGGTATTTGGCCTGTCGCAAAAAACGCCCGAACAGCGTAAAGCTGCCTACTGGTTATGTGGTTTAGGTGTGGCGATTATCTGGCCGCTGGGAGCCCTGCTGGGTGCCATGGTCGGTAAGCTTCTGCCAGATCCAGAAACCATCGGGCTGGACGCGGTATTTCCGGCCATTCTGCTGGCATTAGTGGTTCCCGCATTTAAAAACCGAACCACGCTGATCCGTGCCTGCAGCGGTGCCGCTCTGTCGCTGGCCGCCGTGCCGTTTGCTCCGGTCGGTTTGCCGGTTCTGCTGTCTTTACTGGGCCTGGCGGCGAGGAAAAAATAATGGGAAACATGACATTCTTTATTCTGGGGATTGCCATCTTATCGGCAGGGACGTATCTGATGCGTCTGGGTGGTGCAAAGCTCGGCAGCAGGCTGGCACTGTCGGAGCGTTCACAGTCGCTGCTTTCTGACGCGGCAACGGTTTTACTCTTTTCCGTGGCGCTGGCGACAACCTTTTATGAAGGGGAACATTTTGCGGGTATGGCGCGCGTGCTGGGCGTGGCGTTTGCGGTGTTTCTGGCCTGGCGGAAGATGCCGTTAATTGTGGTGATCGTTGCGGCGGCGGTGGTAACGGCGCTACTGCGCCTGGCGGGGATACAATAAAAAAAGCGCCCCGGGGGCGCTCTTTCGACGGTAAAGCGAGATTATTTGTTCAGTTCAGCCGTCATGTGTACACGGTTACCGGAGAATGCCTGGGTAATTTTGTAAGATGACGCTCCTGCTTCCTGAGCCTGTGCAGCGATTTTCGCTTCTGCGCCGTCAATGGTAGAGGCAGTTGCGGTCACAGTCTGTGCTGCGAAAGAACCGAAAGAAGTAGCCAGAGCGATTACAGCGACAAAAGTTTTGATGCTTTTCATGATTTAAACCCTTTCGTTAAGTTGTTTAGATAAGGCGTTGTGCCTTGATGAGATAAATACTAGACCTCATCACCAACAACTAAAAGCGGAAGGATTTGCTAATATCATTCAAAATTACTGATCAACAATTAAGCGCTGAGGATGGGTATAAATTGTCGCCCTTCCCGGCTTGCAGAACCCTACCAGCGTCAGGTTACAGCGCTCGGCCACTTCCACCGCCAGCGTGGTCGCCGCCGACACGGCAAACAAAATTTCAACGCCACACATCGCGGATTTCTGCACCATCTCGTAGCTGGCCCGACTGGACACCAGCGCAGCACCTTGCTGCCAGATGTCGTTTTCACGCGCACGGCGACCGAGCAGCTTATCCAGCGCCACGTGGCGACCCACATCCTCATGCCCACCGGCAATTTCACCTGATGGCAGCACCCAGGCTGCGGCGTGTGTACAACCGCTCAGTTGACCTATCGGCTGAACGTCGTTGAGGTGTTCAAGCGCATGGTCGAGATACGCCAGATTAAAGGTCTGAGTAAACGGCAGAGGCGTAACGGGTTTACCAATATCGTTGAGTTGCTCAACGCCGCAGACACCGCAACCGGTGCGCCCTGCCAGCGCACGTCGACGCTCTTTCAGCCCCATAAAACGGCGGCTCGAGAGTTCAATTTGCACTTCCAGGCCGTTGCAGGCCTGAACCACATCCATGCCGTAGATCTCCTGCGGGTGCTCAATGATGCCCTCCGAAAGAGAAAAACCAATGGCAAAAAGCTCGAGATCTTTCGGAGAGGCCATCATCACCACATGCGAAATACCGTTGTAAACCAGGGCAACGGGAACTTCCTCGGCCAGAAAATCGGGCGTGGCGTGAGTGATGTGGGGTGGCCTGTGCACCGACAATTCCACAATGCCCGCAGGCAATGACGACGAGTGAGGAGCACGGTTTTGTTTAGACACAGCGGTATTCCTGAACAACCACGAAGGTGAGCCTGCTATTGCAACATAAACTGCAGGTCTTACGCATAGTATGGATCAACTTTTCAACAACCATTCTCCTACTCATTTCGGAGGGGTGCAACCCGACACCCGCTACACGGCTTTAACATGTCGAGCTTCCAGCGTGATCAACATCACACTTTATAATCAGCAAGGTGATAATACGTTCACTTTGTTTTAACGCCATGAGAACAGGCATACCGACATTGTGGTATTCTTATGATATCCCTCGTGGAATTGAGGGATTAACGCAAATTTTTCTCCTTTGCGGTCATTCTTTAGCCGCGAAGTCAAAACACCATATATAAGCAATGTCGAAACAAGGAGTGACCCATGCAGGTCAGCAGAAGGCAGTTCTTTAAGATCTGCGCTGGCGGTATGGCAGGCACCACGGCAGCGGCACTGGGCTTTGCGCCCGGCGTAGCGCTGGCGGAAACGCGGCAGTATAAGCTGCTGCGCACCCGTGAAACCCGTAATACCTGTACGTACTGCTCTGTCGGTTGCGGGCTGTTAATGTATAGCCTCGGCGACGGTGCTAAAAACGCCAAAGCGTCTATTTTCCATATCGAAGGCGACCCGGATCATCCGGTCAACCGCGGCGCGTTGTGCCCGAAAGGGGCCGGTCTGGTGGACTTTATCCACTCCGAAAGCCGCCTCAAATTCCCTGAATATCGCGCGCCTGGCTCCGACAAATGGCAGCAAATTAGCTGGGAAGAAGCGTTTGACCGCATCGCAAAACATATTAAAGAAGATCGCGATGCCAACTTTGTTGAGAAAAACGCCGACGGCGTCACGGTCAACCGCTGGCTCTCCACCGGGATGCTGTGTGCCTCTGCTTCCAGCAACGAAACCGGTTATTTAACCCAGAAATTTACGCGTGCACTCGGTATGCTCGCGGTCGACAACCAGGCGCGTGTCTGACACGGACCAACGGTAGCAAGTCTTGCTCCAACATTTGGTCGCGGTGCGATGACCAACCACTGGGTCGACATCAAGAACGCCAACCTCATTGTGGTGATGGGCGGTAACGCCGCTGAAGCGCACCCTGTAGGGTTCCGCTGGGCGATGGAAGCCAAAATCCACAACGGTGCGAAACTGATTGTGATCGATCCCCGCTTTACGCGTACTGCGTCAGTGGCGGATTTCTACACCCCTATTCGTTCAGGTACTGACATCACTTTCCTGTCAGGCGTATTGCTGTACCTGATGACCAACGAAAAATATAACCGCGAATACACCGAAGCCTATACCAACGCCAGCCTGATCGTGCGTGAGGATTACCACTTCGAAGATGGCCTGTTCAGCGGTTATGACGCCGAAAAACGCAAATACGATAAAACCAGCTGGAACTACGAGCTGGATGAGAAAGGCTTTGCGAAGCGCGATACCACCCTGCAACATCCGCGCTGCGTGTGGAACCTGCTGAAAGAGCACGTTTCCCGCTATACACCGGACGTTGTCGAAAACATCTGCGGTACGCCGAAAGCGGACTTCCTGAAAGTCTGTGAGCTTATCGCCGAAACCAGCGCGAAAGACAAAACCGCGTCGTTCCTGTATGCACTCGGCTGGACGCAGCACTCCATCGGTGCGCAGAACATCCGTACCATGGCGATGGTCCAGCTGCTGCTCGGCAACATGGGGATGGCAGGCGGCGGCGTGAACGCCCTGCGCGGTCACTCCAACATTCAGGGCCTGACCGACCTCGGTCTCCTGTCTCAAAGCCTGCCAGGCTATATGAGTCTGCCAAGCGAGAAACAGCCGGACCTGCAAACCTATCTGACGGCCAGCACGCCTAAACCGCTGCTTGAAGGCCAGGTGAACTACTGGGGCAACTATCCGAAGTTCTTCGTCTCCATGATGAAAGCGTTCTTCGGCGACAAAGCGACGGCGGAAAACAGCTGGGGCTTTGACTGGCTGCCGAAGTGGGACAAAGGCTACGACGTTCTGCAGTATTTCGAGATGATGCACCAGGGCAAAGTGAACGGCTATCTGTGCCAGGGCTTTAACCCGGTTGCCTCGTTCCCGAACAAGAACAAGGTTGTTGAGTCCCTGTCGAAGCTGAAGTTCCTGGTGACGATTGACCCGCTCAATACCGAGACCTCGACCTTCTGGCAGAACCACGGTGAATCGAACGACGTCGATCCATCGAAGATTCAAACCGAAGTGTTCCGTCTGCCATCGACCTGCTTCGCGGAAGAGAACGGTTCTATCGTCAACTCCGGACGCTGGCTACAGTGGCACTGGAAAGGCGCGGACGCCCCGGGCATCGCCATGAACGACGGCGAGATCCTGGCCGGTATCTTCTTACGCCTGCGTAAGATGTATGCGGCTGAAGGCGGCGCGAACCCGGAACCGGTGCTGAACATGAGCTGGAACTATTCGACGCCGGAAAACCCAGCGCCGGAAGAAGTGGCCATGGAAAGCAACGGCAAAGCGCTGGCGGATGTTATCGATCCAGCCACCGGTACCGTGCTGGCGAAGAAAGGCGAGCAGCTGAGCACCTTCGCGCATCTGCGTGATGACGGCACCACCTCAAGCGGCTGCTGGATCTTTGCCGGTAGCTGGACGCCGAAAGGCAACCAGATGGCCAACCGCGATAACGCCGACCCGTCAGGTCTTGGCAACACGCTGGGCTGGGCATGGGCATGGCCGCTCAACCGCCGCATCCTCTATAACCGTGCCTCCGCAGACCCGCAGGGTAACCCGTGGGATCCGAAGCGTCAGCTTCTCAAGTGGGACGGTGCGAAATGGGGCGGCGTGGATATTCCGGACTACAGCACTGCCGCACCAGGCAGCGATGTCGGGCCGTTTATCATGCAGCCTGAAGGGATGGGACGCCTGTTTGCTATTGATAAAATGGCGGAAGGGCCGTTCCCGGAACACTACGAGCCGTTTGAGACGCCGCTGGGCACCAACCCGCTGCACCCGAACGTGGTCTCTAACCCGGCAGCCCGTATCTTCAAGGGCGATTTCGAAGCGCTGGGTAAAAAGGACAAGTTCCCGTACGTGGGCACCACTTACCGTCTGACTGAGCACTTCCACTACTGGACCAAGCACGCGCTGCTTAACGCCATCGCGCAGCCGGAACAGTTTGTGGAGATCGGTGAAAAGCTGGCGAACAAGCTCGGCATTGCCCATGGCGATACCGTGAAGGTCTCCTCTAACCGTGGCTACATCAAAGCCAAGGCGGTGGTGACCAAGCGCATTCGCACGCTGAACGTTCACGGTCAGCAGGTGGATACCATCGGTATTCCTATTCACTGGGGGTATGAGGGCGTGGCGAAGAAAGGGTTTATTGCGAACACCCTGACGCCGTTCGTCGGTGATGCGAACACGCAGACGCCGGAGTTTAAGGCCTTCCTCGTGAACGTGGAAAAGGTGTAACGGAGACGACTTATGGCTTATCAATCTCAGGACATTATCCGTCGTTCCGCGACTAACGGTTTCACGCCCGCGCCTCAGGCGCGGGACCACCAGCAGGAAGTGGCGAAGCTTATCGACGTGACCACCTGTATCGGCTGTAAAGCCTGTCAGGTGGCCTGTTCAGAGTGGAACGACATCCGTGACGAAGTGGGTCACAACGTCGGGGTTTATGACAACCCGGCGGACCTGACCGCCAAGTCCTGGACGGTGATGCGCTTCTCTGAAGTGGAGCAGAACGACAAACTGGAATGGCTTATCCGCAAAGACGGCTGTATGCACTGTGCGGATCCGGGTTGCCTGAAGGCGTGCCCGTCAGAAGGGGCTATCATTCAGTATGCCAACGGTATTGTCGACTTCCAGTCTGAGCAGTGCATTGGCTGCGGCTACTGCATTGCCGGCTGTCCGTTCAACGTGCCGCGCCTGAACCCGGAAGACAACCGCGTCTACAAATGTACGCTGTGTGTTGACCGTGTAAACGTCGGCCAGGAACCGGCTTGCGTGAAGACCTGCCCGACAGGTGCTATCCACTTTGGTTCGAAAGAGGATATGAAAACGCTGGCGGCAGAACGCGTAGGCGAGCTGAAAACCCGTGGTTACGACAATGCGGGCCTGTACGATCCGGCCGGAGTTGGCGGTACGCACGTAATGTACGTGCTGCACCACGCCGACAAGCCGAATCTGTATCACGGCCTGCCGGAAAACCCGGAAATCAGCGCCACCGTGAAGTTCTGGAAAGGCATCTGGAAACCACTGGCAGCGGTTGGTTTTGCTGCTACCTTCGCAGCGAGCATTTTCCACTACGTCGGTGTCGGCCCGAACCGCGCGGAAGAGGAAGATGACAACCTGCATGAAGAGAAAGACGAGGTGCGCAAATGAGAAAACGTGACACCATCGTGCGCTATACCGCGCCGGAACGTATCAACCATTGGGTCACCGCCTTCTGCTTCATGCTGGCGGCGATAAGCGGGCTGGGGTTCTTCTTCCCGTCCTTCAACTGGCTGATGCAGATCATGGGGACACCACAACTGGCGCGTATACTGCACCCGTTTGTTGGCGTCATCATGTTCGCGTCGTTCATCATCATGTTCTTCCGCTACTGGCACCATAACCTAATCAATCGGGATGATATCTTTTGGGCGAAGAATATTCGTAAGATCGTCGTCAACGAGGAAGTGGGTGATACCGGACGTTATAACTTCGGTCAGAAATGCGTATTCTGGGCGGCGATTATCTTCCTGGTCCTGTTGCTGGTGAGCGGCGTGATCATCTGGCGTCCGTACTTTGCGCCTGCTTTCTCAATCCCGGTGATCCGATTCGCGCTGATGCTGCATTCATTTGCCGCAGTGGCGTTAATTGTGGTTATCATGGTGCATATCTACGCCGCCCTTTGGGTGAAAGGCACCATTACCGCGATGGTGGAAGGATGGGTAACCAGTACGTGGGCAAAGAAACATCACCCACGCTGGTACCGTGAAGTCCGCCAGAAACAGGAAAAGTCATCTGAATGAGTATTCGCATAATCCCGCAAGATGAGCTGGGGTCGAGCGAGAAACGCACGGCGGAATATATTCCGCCGTTGTTATTCCCCAGGCTCAAGAACCTCTACAACCGCCGCGCAGAGCGTCTGCGCGAGCTGGCAGAGAACAACCCGCTGGGCGATTTTCTGCGCTTCGCCGCGCTGATTGCCCACGCGCAGGAAGTGGTGCTGTACGACCACCCTCTGCAAATGGACCTGACTGCGCGCATTAAAGAAGCCAGTGAGCAAGGCAAACCACTGCTGGATATTCACGTGCTGCCGCGCGATAAACACTGGCACAAGCTGCTGCATTCGCTGATTGCCGAACTGAAGCCAGAGATGAGCGGCACCGCGCTGGCCGTTATCGAAAATCTGGAAAAAGCCTCCGATCAGGAGCTGGAAGAGATGGCGAGCGCGCTGTTTGCTTCCGATTTTACGCTGGTCAGCAGTGATAAAGCCCCGTTTATCTGGGCTGCGCTGTCGCTCTACTGGGCGCAAATGGCGAGCCTGATCCCCGGTAAAGCCCGTGCAGAATATGGTGAAGCACGCCAGTTTTGCCCGGTATGCGGCTCTATGCCGGTATCCAGTATGGTGCAGATTGGTACCACTCAGGGGCTGCGCTACCTGCACTGCAACCTGTGTGAAACCGAATGGCATGTAGTGCGCGTGAAGTGCAGCAACTGTGAACAGACTCGCGATCTCAACTACTGGTCGCTGGAAAACGAAGAAGCAGCGGTAAAAGCCGAAAGCTGCGGCGACTGCGGGACTTACCTCAAGATTCTGTATCAGGAAAAAGACCCAAAAGTCGAAGCGGTAGCCGACGATCTCGCCTCGCTGATTCTGGACGCAAAGATGGAGCAGGAGGGCTTTGCCCGCAGCTCGATCAACCCGTTCCTGTTCCCGGGTGAAGGGGAATAATTCCCTGTAACAGTGCCGGGCGGCGCGTGCTTGCCCGGCCTACAGCTGGTACGGTGAAACAACCCCTGGAATACCCTGAAAGTCTTTGGTATTCCGGGTTATTAACGGGCTATTTCTGCTTTGGGCAGTCGCTAAAATAATGGCATCCGGCAGTTTCATGCCATGTTTCTCACGGAGCACGACGCTTCTTTCAGCAATCTCTTGGGTTACATCGATAATCTCAAATGCGCCCAACACTGTCGCTGTTTTCGCTTCGTGGCCATGTTTGCGTGCCCCCACCATGATTTCCATCCATGTAATTAGACTGATTGACCGGTGCGATGCTGTGTTTTCGATTGTATTTGCTGCCTCGACGCGATTATTGAAAAGGTCGATCAGGATATTGGTATCAAAAACCGCCATGTGTTCCATAGCTACCACTCCTCACGCAGCTTGCGTTCATACTCTAATCCATCTTCTTGCTGGTTCCCCCACAGACCAAGCGCATCACGGATAACGGATGAGCTTTGCTGATCGAGAAACTGCTCAATTGCTTCACGCAGTAATTCGGCACGAGGTTGGTTACGCAGCTGTTTGAGGTTATCGAGACGTTGAATAACGTCATCCGACAAATCGATCAGAATCCTGCCCATGTTAAGCTCCACGAGAAAACTCATATATCACCTTAGTATATCATTATTGTTTATTTTCAAGGCAACATACGCTTTCTCTCAGTAGAGTAAAAGTCCCCGCCAATAGTTTGCCTTCCATTTGCGAGGCGCTTTCCAGATTGTTGTCCTCAACAACATTCTTGTTTTCTTTTGAATTAAACCAGGCTATAAAGCTGTATATCCATACAGTTAAAGGGCATTTTCATGGCACTGGAAAAGGGTATTGCGCAGCTGGTTCAGGGATTTATCGCTGCAGGTCGGCCATCGTCGCGTCGACAGACCATTGAGGTACGACGAGCAGGGTATGTTGCCAGCACGGGGCTTGCCGGGAAGATAGAAACGCGCGTTCAGGTGGAGACGCTTGTCCTTGATGGACTTACCATCCGGGTGTTTTCACCTCTCAATGCGTCTGAATTATTGCCGGCAGCCATCTACTACCACGGCGGGTGCTTTATCAGCGGTGGGTTTGATACGCATGATAATCAGCTCCGCCAGCTGGCATTTTACGGTAACTGCCGGGTTATTGCGGTTCAGTACAGACTGGCACCCGAGCATCAATTCCCCGCAGCACATGACGACGCAGAACACGCTGCAGAGCTTGTCTGGCAGAATGCAGGCAAACTGGGTGTAGATAAAAACCGAATCACCCTTTGCGGCGACAGTGCAGGTGGACATCTTGCGCTGGTGACATCACTGCGGCTCAAAGATAAAGGCCTGTGGAATCCAGCACAGCTCATCCTGATCTATCCCATGCTTGATGCCACAGCCAGCTTTGAAAGTTATGCCCTGAATGGCACGGATTATATTATCACTCGCGATACCCTGCTCAGCGGGTATGAAATGTATCTCGCAGAGACTGACCTTCAGCATCCGGAAGCCAGCCCACTGTGGCGCGATGATTTTCACGGCCTTCCGCCTGTGCACATTGTTACCGCTGAATACGATCCGCTATGTGATGAGGGAGAAATGCTGTTCCAGCATCTGACTGAGCAGGGTGTGAAGTGTACTGCTCAGCGCTGGCTGGGCGTTATCCATGGCTTCTTTCAGCTTGGCGGTGTTAGTCAGTCAGCTCGAGACGTTATGCGAGACATCGCCTGGCGAATTAGCTCAGCCAGGCAATAACAACGAAGGGATTATTCCTCTTCGTTCCCACCCTCTTCATACGCGCCGAATGGCTTCGCCGGAAGAACAATATAGGTGCCTTCAAACACCGCGCCAGATGTTTTGTCACCAAACAGTTCAACCTGCATTTGTACGCGGGCTTTGCGACCTCGGGCCAGGCGATCGAGGTCGCCCCCCAGTGAACCCAGATCGGCCACGGCGCTCGGTTTACCGCTGATCGGTGCGCTATAGCGGATATGGGCGTCGGCAAGAATGATCGTCCCCCCCAGATGGCGCTCACGCAGCATCAGCCAGATAAGCCCCCAGCCCGTCAGCGTAGCCAGCGAGAACAGACTTCCGGCAAACAGGGTGTGGTGTGGGTTTTGATTGCCGATCTCCGGCATGGTGGTGATAAATTTTTGTCCTGTGTACTGCTGAATACGGACACCCATTTTTTCACTCAGCGGAATGTGCTGATACCAGGCTTGCTGTAGCTGCCCGCACCAGTCGGCGCGATGCAAAATATCATCCAGCGTGGCGATAGGTTTAATCATCAAAAAGTGACGAATCGGTGTGGTTTGCGGGGTCGTGATTTCCCCCTGATTAACAAAACCAAGTTTCGCGAAGAACTCCACGGCATCTTCGCGGGCACTACAGGTGACGCGCTTAACGCCTTCCTGACGGGCGACAGATTCCAGGGTCATCGCCATCAGCGTCCCCAGACCTTTGTCCTGCACGGAGGGATGAACCGCCATAAAGCGAATAGACGCTTCGTTATCGGCGTTGATATACAAACGCCCAACGGCGACGAGGTTGCCCTCTTCATCCATCACCATCTGATGGTGGGCCATCGCATCCCAGGCGTCGCGTTCAGACCCTTTTGGCTGATGTAATGGCTTGCGCAGCATTTCCCAGCGGAACTGGTAATAGGCTTCTAACTCTTCTTCCGTTTGCGGTACTCGAAGGTGATACATAGCTGTACTCTCTCTTGTTACCCGCGGCCACGCCGCCAGTTGGCTCATACCTGGAGCCAGAATGTGACGGGGCCATCGTTCACCAGCGAAACCTGCATATCAGCAGCGAATCGTCCGGTTTGCGTATTCATTTCCTGCTGGCGACAGCGCTCAACAAAATACTCATAAAGTTCTTCAGCACGATCGGGCGCGGCACCTTTAGAGAAACTCGGGCGCATGCCGCGCTCGGTATCCGCCGCCAGCGTGAACTGAGAAACCACCAGCACGCTGCCGCCCGCCTGCTGGACGTTCAGGTTCATCTTACCTTCCGCATCGCTGAAAATACGGTAGCCCAGCACGCGCTCGCACAAGCGGTTAGCTTTTTGTTCGTCATCATCCTTTTCGACACCTAACAACACCAAAAGTCCTGGGCCAATTTCACCCGTCACCTCTCCCTCCACGGTGACGCTGGCACGGGTTACGCGCTGTATCAATGCAATCATGGTTGGTCTGCTTCTTGTTGTTTTTCAGCTGCTGCTGCTTTTTTGAGTTCGCGATAGACACCGAGAGTGACAGTTATTTCGGCACCAAGCAAGACGATACACCAGGTCCAGTAGACCCAGACAAACAAAATCGGGATCACCGCCAGCACGCCGTAAATCAGCTGATAGGACGGAAACATGGTGATGTAGAGGGCAAACCCTTTCTTCCCGAGCTCAAAGAGCAACGCCGCCACTAGCGCCCCCACGACCGCATCACGGTTAGGCACGCGCGTGGTCGGCACGACGCTATAGAGCAGCCAGAATGAGAGCCAAGACAGGATCAGCGGGAAGATGCGAAGCACATTATCAATAACGCCGTTTAAATCACTCGCCCAGCGTAATGAAAGAAGATACGAGCTGATTGCCAGACTCGCCCCGGCCAGCAACGGACCCAGCGTCAGGATCATCCAGTAAACGGCAAAGGAGTACACCTTCGGTCGTGCCTTTTTACTCCGCCAGATGGTGTTCAGCGCGTTATCAATGGCGTACATCAACAGCAGCGCTGTGACGATAAGACCGCATGCCCCCACTGCCGTCATCTTGTTGGAGTTAGCAACGAACTGCTCAATGTAGTTCTGGATGACATCCCCGGTTGCAGGAATAAAATTTGCGAAGACAAAATGGCGAAGCTGCAGACTAACGTCTGCAAACATTGGAAAAGCGGAAAAAAGCGCAAAGATAACCGCCACCAGCGGCACTAATGAGAGCAACGACACGTACGCGAGATTACCCGCCAGCGTGGTCATGTTGTCCTCATCAATGCGATGCCAGAGCAGTTTTAGCCAGGCTCTCAGCGGACGAGTATGATGGGTGGCTTTTTGATGAACGGTTTTTAGCATAACTGCTTCGCAAAGTAGTTTGGTATCGTCTCTTTTCCGGTCACCAGAATTGACGTAATACCCAACTGGTTAGCTCCCTCTATATTATCGGCGTTGTCGTCGAAAAAGACCGCATCGGCCGCGGTAAATCCTTCTGCCTGAAGAACAGCCTGATAAATTCGTGCCTCAGGTTTACGCATCCCCATTTCCTGCGAAAGATAAATCTTATCTGCCGCTGCCTTAACTTCAGGGTACTCCTCAGGCCAGAATGTGGTGTGCAGACGGTTGGTATTTGACAACACCACCACACGATGTCCTTGCTCTCGCAGTTTGTACATGATGTTCGTAACTTCCGGACGTATCGCCACAAATACCGCCTGCCAGCCGTGAGAAAACTGCTCGTAGCTTAACGGCAGATCCAGCTCATGGCAGAAACGTTCGGCGAACTCTTCATCGCTGATTTCGCCGCGTTCGTGTTGATGGAAGGTCTCGCTCATCACGAAACTCTGCTTCAATGTCGCCAGTGGGACACGGCTAAAATCGCTCCATGCGCCCAGCACCCGATTAAAATCGATATCGACGATTACATTTCCTAAGTCAAAGATATAAAGCATGTTTATCTCCTGCTCGCCGTGGAAAAGTAACTGTAGCGGGAAAGATAAGCTTTGGCTATGCGCCAGATTCAGCTTAGGGGGATTGATCTAAAGAACGAAAATTTAGCATTCGGAGATGCTATTGAGTTTCGGGACAATAGTCAGTGAGACGAGTTTTATTTAAGTGCGTTTTTGCAGAGGTATTCGTATCAATTCAATCTGTAAAACACTACAGAAAAACGCTTCCGTACAGTTTCTTTTCATCACCACATTACCACTACTTACTCCATGGGAATCCCATTTCACGCGGCTTTGCTCGAGATTGATACAAATTCACTTTACTCAAATTTACATTTAGATACAAATACTGCATTTATCTTCTTTTTTATAATGGTAGGTTTACATTACTTTACACATGGAGCAGCACTTTTCGTGAAGATTAAAAAGGGATACATCCTCTGTGCCGTTTTAATAGCGATACTCTGCACTTTCGCTATTTACTCATACAACGCCTACCGATATAAAAAAGCCAGCAGAGATATTTTATATCAACTCTCTAGCCAACTTATTGTGAGGCAAGGGCTTGAACCAAAACTTTCAACCCACCTCGTTTTTGATACATTATATATCGACGGAAATATATCAAAAGATGATGACGAAATAATTTCTTCAATTATCAAAAAAAACCTTATTCCTGTAAGAACAATATCGATAAACAGTGGTGGCGGTGATGTCGAAGCTGCAATCAAAATAGCACGCATTATTCATAACAAAGAAATTAACATTGAGGTCAGGCGATTATGTCTTTCTTCCTGTGCTAACTATCTTTTCCCTGCGGCAAAAAACAAAATCATCAATTATGGTTCCATTATTGGTTTCCATGGCTCACCTAATTCTGATGACAGTAAGTTAACGACCACGGTTAACGGTGAAATCAATACAGACACAACGATAACAGATCGCATTTTCTCAGAAATAAGAAAAACGGATAAAGCATTTTACAAAGATATAAATGTGTCATGGATGATGCCACTTTGCGGGCAAAAAGAAAATATTGGTGATCCAGACACAGGTCTGTCGACGTACAGCGAAAAGGATTTTACGCGTTTTGGCGTAAAAAACATTTCATTCACGGATGGTGAAATGGTATGGAAAAAGTCTATGGATATTATGGGTATACCTTTTGCTCACTATTGCAAGGAAAATTTATAATGCGTGAACTCAATGAAAATGAATTAAGCAATGTAAGCGGTGCAGGAATGTGGGGTTCTATCGGTAGTGCGATTGGTGGGATGTTCGGTGGTGGTAGTGCTGGTTGTAACGGCAGCTATTCCCACACCAGTACCACCAACAAGGATGGTTCTCACTCTGAAAGCACCTCCTTTAGCGGCGGTTGCTCAGTTAACGTTGGTGGTAAAAGCGGTGGTTCGTCAAAAGGTAATGGAGGTTCGAAAAATGGCGGTGGCCGCCAGGGTAATGATCACGGCAGACATTAATTCCTGAATCGTTATCACTCATAGCCGCTGATATTGAGCGGCTATTTCCACAGCCGTAAGAGGCCAGATATGTTTCGCAAGGAAGCTATTGAATATCAGAGTACCCGATGGGAAGGAAAGGCCGTACTTCTCCCAGGGATCCCTTTTGCTTTTATCGTATTGCTCAGCCTGTTTTTTATTGCCTCTATTTCTATTTTTATTGCCAAAGGTTCCTATACCCGGCGCGTCATTGTTCACGGTGAGATAACGACTTTCCCCGGTGCAGTGAATATCTCTGCATCAATGCAGGGTACGGTAGTGAAGAGTTTTGTTAGCGAAGGCGATCGTATAAAAAAAGGTGACGCACTCTTCCTCATTCATTCAGGTGTATCGACGCAATCAGGTCTGGTTGATGAGAACAAAAAAAAGGAGATCACGCTACAGATAAACAGTATCAATGTAATGATGGCAAATTTGATCTCTTCGAAAAAACGTACGCTTAACGCACTGATAATTCAGAAAGTACATTATCAGTCCAGTTTTAACACCTCATCTGAATTGCTTGTGCAGGCTGAGCGGGAACTGCATCAGATTGAGAAAAACGTTAACGATTACCGCAGTTATCAGGAAAAAGGTCTGGTCACGAAAGACCAGATGAGCAGCCAAAACGCACTACTCTATCAACAGCAGAGCAATGTTTCTGACCTGGTCGCCAGAAAATCACAGGACCAGGTTCAGGTAGATATGCTCAATCAGCAGATCCAGTCCCAGGGAGCTGATTATGACCACCAGATTTATCAGCTTGAGCAACAAAAGTATGAGCTGGAAAAAGAAAAGTTAAACACAGAAGCAGAAGGAAATTATGTCATCGAGGCGACAGCCGATGGCTTAATCGACTCCATCAATACGACGCAAGGTAAGATGATCGGCTCCGGCGATGTACTCGCGCGTGTTCAGCAGAATATACATTCGCCATGCTATATCGAAACCTGGGTTCCGGATGAAGTTCTCCCCTATCTTGCGATTGGCCAGCGCGTTAATGTCAGTTACGACGCCTTTCCTTATGAGAAATTTGGTCAGTTCAGGGCATCAATATCAGCAATATCCAGGGTTCCGGCATCGAAACCTGAACTCCTGTCAAAGCAGACCATTGCACACGAATTCTATGACGATAAAAAATCCTGGTACAAAATCATGATCAAACCTGACCTACAGTCTGTGCAGGTTCATGGAAAGCAACTCTCACTGAGCCAGGGAGCAAAAGCGCAGATTTCTCTTTTCCTTGAAAAGAGACGTATCTACGAATGGTTATTATCGCCATTTTACGAAATGAAAATGAGCGTAACGGATGCGGGAAATGAATAATTTTTATACCCCTGAGACGCTGATGCGCAAACTTGATTTGAGGTTATTTAAACGCATCCCGGTTGTATTTCAAACTGAAGCATCCGAATGTGGCCTGGCCTGTCTTTCAATGATATGCAGTTTTTATGGCAAGCAGGTTGACCTTCTACAACTCCGGCAACAATTCAATTTGTCATCGCGTGGGGTCAACCTCAATGCGATAAAAGCAATTGCCAGTGAACTGGAGATGTCGTCACGTGCATTGTCCGTGGAGCTTCAGGAATTACGTGATGTGCGTAAGCCCTGCATTTTGCACTGGGATTTTAACCATTTTGTCGTACTGATTAAGGTCGATAAGAACAGCGTGGTGATCCACGATCCTGCTTTTGGACGACGGGTAATTAGCATGTCCGAATTGTCCAGGCATTTTACCGGTGTCGTGCTTGAGGTATGGCCGGGAACGGCCTTCTCAGGTCAAAAGAAGCAAAAGAGGTTAAAAACTGCCACGTTATTAAAGAATATCAATGGTCTGACGGCATCACTGACAAAGATATTTTTCTTATCGCTGGTGATTGAGTTGATCAGCCTGCTGTTGCCAGTGGGTACACAATTAGTCACGGATAATGTCATTGCATCCGGAGATTACGGTTTACTCAATCTCATCTGTCTTGGGCTGTTCATTCTGATTCTGTTGCGTTTGGCGGTCAGTGTCATACGCTCCTGGACCACGCTGATACTGGGAACACTCATCGACGTCCAGTGGAGCTTTAGCCTCTTTTCGCACCTTATTAAGCTACCGACAACCTATTTTGAAAGGCGCAAACTAGGGGATATTCAGTCTCGTTTCCACTCACTTGATGTGATACGCGCCACATTTACCACCGGTTTAACTGGTAGCATTATTGATACGCTAATGCTCATGGGTTTGCTGATAATGATGTTTTTATACAACCTGCAACTCAGCATGATCGTGGTCTCTTTTACCGCAATATATACCTTCATTCGGTTTGCAACCTATCGATACTACCGCCAGTTATCCGAAGAAGAATTAATCAAGGAGGCACGTCTTAATTCTTATTTTATGGAAACCCTGTACGGTATTGCGACGATTAAGATTCAGGGGATGACTGACCTGAGAATCAATAATTGGTTTAACCTTTTTTCAGATAGGGTCAATACTGGTATTCGTTTGACGCGAATGGATCTTTTCTTTGGTGGCGTTGTATCTTTTATCGCCGCCTGCGACCAAATTGTTATCCTGTGGGTAAGCGGCAAACTGATGATTGATAGTCATTTAACCATCGGCATGTTTATCGCGTTTAACACCTTCAGGAGCCAGTTCTATGATCGAATAAATACCCTCATCAACTTTATCATTCAGCTGAACATCATCAACTTACATAATGAACGCGTTGCCGATATTGCGCTACAGGAAGCAACGTCTTTAACGGCCACCAGCCCGCTGCGTTTACCACAGGGAGCCTTAACGCTTGAAACCCAGGATCTGGCCTACCGTTATGATAACCATGCAGACCCCATCTTCAGTAAACTGAATCTGACCATTCATGCCGGAGAGAGTATTGCTATTACGGGCGTGTCGGGTGCCGGTAAAAGCACCCTAATGAAAGTGTTATGCGGATTATTCGAACCCGCGAACGGCTGTGTCCGAATTAATGGCATTGATATTAAGCAACTTGGTTTTGAGCATTATGCTGAACGCATTGCCTGTATTATGCAGGAAGATAAGCTGTTTTCGGGCTCAATCAAAGAAAACATCGCCGGTTTCCGGCCTGACATTGACGAGCAATGGATGGTGGAATGCACCATCGCCAGCCATATTCATAATGACATTTTAAAACTACCGATGGGTTATGAGACACTGATTGGTGAACTCGGGGAAGGGTTATCCGGTGGTCAAAAACAGCGGCTTTATATTGCCAGGGCATTATACCGCAAACCGGGTATTCTATTCATGGACGAGGCGACCAGCCACCTGGATAAAACCAGTGAGAGCCAGGTCAATCAGTCTATACAAGCGATGAATATTACCAGGATCATTATCGCACATCGCGAAACCACGATTTCATCGGCAGATCGGGTGTTCGTGATTAATGGAGAAGAGCTACCCTAATCTGTTGAATTTCGCGGAACAGAGATTGACTCAGGACATGTCAATTCCGGGTAATAAAGGAAGTCTGATCATTATCAAATAAAAAGCCGCTGAACGCTCAGCGGCTTTTTACGTTCCGGGTAATGAGAACGCTTACCCGGCCTACGGCATAACCGTATTAGTCTTCTTTCGCACCGCGCATAGCACGTTTACGATCGTTCTCGGTCAGGTGACGTTTACGGATACGAATTGACTGTGGAGTCACTTCTACCAGTTCGTCGTCATCGATGAATTCCAGAGCTTGCTCCAGAGTCATCTTGATCGGTGGAACCAGAACCGTTGCTTCGTCAGTACCGGACGCACGCATGTTGGTCAGTTTCTTACCGGTCAGGCAGTTTACAGTCAGGTCGTTAGAACGACTGTGAATACCGATGATCTGGCCTTCATAAACTTCAGCACCGTGACCCAGGAACAGCTTACCGCGATCCTGCAGACCGAACAGCGCAAACGCAACCGCTTTACCCTGACCGTTGGAGATCAGCACGCCGTTGTTACGCTGGCCAACTTCACCCGGACGAACATCGTCGTAGTGGCTGAAGGTGGAGTACAGCAGACCAGTACCGGAAGTCATGGTCATGAATTCTGAACGGAAGCCGATCAGACCACGGCTTGGGATCACGTAGTCAAGACGTACGCGGCCTTTGCCATCTGGATTCATGTTTTTCAGGTCGCCTTTACGCTCACCCAGAGCCTGCATCACAGAACCCTGGTGCTGCTCTTCAACGTCCAGCGTCACGTTTTCGAACGGCTCTTGTTTACGGCCATCGATTTCGCGGAAGATAACTTTCGGACGGGAAACCGCCATTTCGAAACCTTCACGACGCATGTTTTCGATCAGAACAGACAGGTGCAGCTCACCACGACCTGAAACGCGGAATGCATCAGCGTCTTCGGTTTCTTCAACGCGCAGCGCAACGTTGTGCACCAGCTCTTTGTTCAGGCGGTCAAGGATCTGACGAGAGGTAACAAATTTACCTTCTTTACCGCAGAACGGAGAGGTGTTGACGTTGAAGAACATGGATACGGTTGGTTCATCAACGGACAGGGCTGGCAGCGCTTCGACGTTCTGCGGGTCGCAGATGGTGTCGGAGATGTTCAGTTCACCCAGACCGGTGATAGCGATGATGTCGCCCGCTTCAGCGATGTCGCTCTCGATACGCTCAAGACCCAGGTGAGTCAGTACCTTACCGACTTTACCGTTACGGGTTTTGCCTTCGCTATCAATGATAGTGACCTGCTGGTTAGGCTTCACTTTACCGCGCTTGATACGACCAATGCCGATTACACCAACATAGTTGTTGTAGTCGAGCTGAGAGATCTGCATCTGCAGGGTGCCGTCGAGATCGACGTTTGGCGCAGGAACACGGTCAACAATCGCCTGGTACAGCGGGGTCATGTCTTCAGCCATGTCTTCGTGATCCAGACCCGCAATACCGTTCAGCGCAGAAGCGTAAACGATAGGGAAGTCCAGCTGCTCGTCGGTCGCGTCGAGGTTAACGAACAGGTCAAATACCTGGTCAACAACCCAGTCAGGACGCGCGCCAGGACGGTCAACTTTGTTGATAACAACGATTGGCTTCAGACCATGGGCAAATGCTTTTTTGGTCACGAAGCGCGTCTGTGGCATTGGGCCATCCATTGCGTCAACGACCAGCAGAACGGAGTCTACCATGGACATTACACGTTCAACTTCACCACCGAAGTCGGCGTGCCCTGGGGTATCAACGATGTTGATACGGTAGTCATTCCATTTAATCGCGGTGTTTTTCGCGAGGATGGTAATCCCACGCTCTTTCTCCAAATCGTTGGAGTCCATCACGCGTTCTTGGGTTTCGGCACGCGCATCAAACGTACCGGATTGCTGCAGCAGCTTGTCAACTAGGGTAGTTTTACCATGGTCAACGTGCGCGATGATGGCGATGTTACGCAAATTTTCGATCACAACTTTGCCTCAGGCATTTAGAAATAGCGCGTTATTGTACACGGATTAATCGCACTACAAAACAGGATCACAAACATCCCCCGCAAACAAGTATTGCAGAGATGCTTTGTGATCGCTTTCACGGAGCGGTAAAAGGGCACTTTAACGTAAATTGCACCAATATGGTGCTCAATGTTCACATTGAAGCACTATACTGGTGCAACAAATCCATTGTGGTGCAGCCCTTTTGCACTATGGTGCGCATGATAACGCCTTTTTGGGGTGTTTTAAAAGTTGGCACAGATTTCGCTTTATAAAAAATACATGGCACCAGCCAGTACAAACAGAAATTGAAGACCTCGTTACCACGACGACAATGACCAATCTGGAGAGTTAAGTATGTCCGCTGAACACGTTTTGACGATGCTGAACGAACATGAAGTGAAGTTTGTTGATCTGCGCTTCACCGATACCAAAGGTAAAGAACAGCACGTCACAATTCCTGCTCATCAGGTAAACGCCGAATTCTTCGAAGAAGGCAAAATGTTTGACGGCTCCTCCATTGGTGGCTGGAAAGGCATTAACGAATCCGACATGGTTCTGATGCCAGATGCGACCACTGCGGTCATTGATCCGTTCTTCGAAGAACCAACCCTGATCATCCGTTGCGACATCCTCGAGCCAGGCACGCTGCAGGGCTACGACCGCGACCCACGTTCTATCGCAAAACGCGCTGAAGAGTACCTGCGTTCTACCGGCATCGCAGACACCGTTCTTTTCGGGCCAGAACCAGAATTCTTCCTGTTCGACGACATCCGTTTCGGTGCGTCTATTTCTGGTTCCCACGTTGCTATCGACGATATCGAAGGCGCATGGAACTCTTCCACCAAATACGAAGGTGGTAACAAAGGTCACCGTCCAGGCGTTAAAGGCGGTTACTTCCCGGTTCCTCCGGTCGACTCAGCACAGGACATTCGTTCCACCATGTGTCTGGTGATGGAAGAGATGGGCCTGGTAGTTGAAGCTCACCACCACGAAGTGGCGACTGCTGGTCAGAACGAAGTGGCTACCCGCTTCAACACCATGACCAAAAAAGCAGACGAAATTCAGATCTACAAATACGTTGTGCACAACGTTGCGCACCGTTTCGGTAAAACCGCTACCTTCATGCCAAAACCTATGTTTGGCGACAACGGTTCCGGTATGCACTGCCACATGTCTCTGTCCAAGAACGGTACCAACCTGTTCTCTGGTGACAAATATGCTGGTCTGTCTGAGCAGGCGCTGTATTACATCGGCGGCGTAATCAAACACGCTAAAGCGATCAACGCCCTGGCTAACCCAACCACTAACTCCTACAAGCGTCTGGTCCCGGGCTACGAAGCACCAGTAATGCTGGCCTACTCTGCGCGTAACCGTTCTGCTTCTATCCGTATCCCGGTTGTTGCTTCTCCTAAAGCGCGTCGTATCGAAGTGCGCTTCCCGGACCCAGCGGCTAACCCATACCTGTGCTTCGCAGCACTGCTGATGGCTGGTCTGGATGGTATCAAGAACAAGATCCACCCAGGCGAAGCAATGGACAAAAACCTGTACGACCTGCCGCCAGAAGAAGCGAAAGAGATCCCACAGGTTGCTGGTTCTCTGGAAGAAGCCCTGCAGGCGCTGGACGCAGACCGCGAGTTCCTGACTGCAGGTGGCGTATTCACTGACGACGCTATCGATGCTTACATCGCCCTGCGTACTGAAGAGAACGACCGCGTGCGTATGACTCCGCATCCGGTAGAGTTCGAGCTGTACTACAGCGTTTAATTAAGTTGTTTTACCCGGCGTCACAAACGCCGGGGGTAGTTGCCGTGGAAACTTTTAGCCCATCTCCGGATGGGCTTTTTTCTCCACCAACAACCTGATCTCGCGCGCTTTTTACGACGAAAAAGCTATACTGCACTAAATTAGTGCAAACAACTCCAGGAGACTGCTGAATGGCAACTGGCACGCTGCCCGATGCTGGGCAGATCCTCAATTCTTTGATTAACAGTATCTTGCTTGTCGACGACGAGCTGGCCGTACATTATGCCAACCCGGCGGCACAGCAGCTGCTCGCCCAAAGCGCACGTAAACTGTTTGGCACCCCGCTTCCGGAATTACTGAGTTATTTTTCGCTGAATATTGGCCTGATGCAGGAAAGTTTGCAGGCCGGTCAAGGATTCACGGATAACGAAGTCACGCTGGTTATCGACGGGCGCTCGCATATTCTGTCACTGACTGCCCAACGCCTTCCTGAAGGACTGATCCTGCTGGAAATGGCGCCAATGGATAATCAGCGCCGACTGAGCCAGGAGCAGCTTCAGCATGCCCAGCAAATTGCCGCCCGCGACCTGGTGCGAGGTCTGGCGCATGAAATCAAAAACCCGCTGGGTGGGTTACGCGGCGCAGCACAACTCCTGACAAAGGCGTTGCCCGACCCCGCGCTGGCGGAGTACACCAACGTCATCATCGAACAGGCAGACCGCCTGCGCAATCTGGTTGACCGTCTTCTCGGGCCACAGCAACCGGGTATGCACGTATCAGAAAGTATTCATAAAGTGGCTGAGCGGGTGGTGAAACTGGTTTCGATGGAATTACCAGAAAACGTCACGCTGGTGCGTGATTACGACCCAAGCCTGCCAGAACTGGCACATGACCCGGATCAGATTGAGCAGGTACTGTTGAATATCGTACGCAATGCCCTGCAGGCTCTGGGGCCTGAAGGGGGCGAGATTATTTTACGTACCCGCACCGCCTTCCAGCTCACGTTACACGGCGTACGCTATCGACTGGCCGCCCGAATCGACGTTGAGGATAACGGACCTGGTATTCCATCGCATCTACAGGACACCCTGTTCTACCCGATGGTAAGTGGTCGCGAAGGCGGAACCGGCCTGGGCTTATCCATTGCACGCAGTTTGATCGATCAACACTCTGGAAAAATTGAATTTAACAGTTGGCCGGGACACACCGAGTTTTCGGTTTTCCTGCCGATTAAAAAATAAAGGTGACGTTTATGCAACGAGGGATAGTCTGGGTAGTCGATGACGATAGCTCCATCCGTTGGGTGCTTGAACGCGCGCTCACAGGGGCAGGATTAAGCTGCACGACGTTTGAGAGCGGCAGCGAAGTGCTCGACGCACTCACCACCAAAACGCCCGATGTTCTGCTCTCAGATATTCGCATGCCGGGAATGGACGGGCTGGCGCTTTTAAAACAGATCAAACAACGCCACCCTATGCTTCCGGTCATCATAATGACGGCGCACTCCGATCTTGATGCCGCAGTGAGCGCCTATCAGCAAGGGGCGTTCGATTACCTACCAAAACCGTTTGATATCGACGAAGCGGTAGCGCTGGTTGAGCGTGCAATTAGCCACTATCAGGAACAGCAACAGCCTCGCCACACACCCGATTTTGGGCCAACAACTGACATTATCGGCGAAGCGCCGGCGATGCAGGATGTGTTTCGTATTATTGGCCGTTTGTCCCGCTCGTCCATCAGCGTATTAATTAACGGCGAATCGGGAACCGGTAAAGAGCTCGTGGCGCATGCATTACATCGCCACAGCCCGCGGGCAAAAGCCCCGTTTATCGCCCTGAATATGGCAGCAATCCCGAAGGATTTGATTGAATCCGAACTGTTCGGCCACGAAAAAGGGGCATTTACCGGCGCGAACACAATTCGTCAGGGGCGCTTTGAACAAGCTGACGGTGGAACACTGTTCCTGGATGAGATCGGCGATATGCCGCTGGATGTCCAGACCCGCCTGCTGCGCGTACTGGCCGACGGGCAGTTTTATCGCGTGGGTGGCTATGCGCCGGTGAAGGTGGACGTGCGCATTATCGCCGCGACTCACCAGAACCTGGAGCAACGCGTGCAGGAAGGAAAATTCCGTGAGGACTTATTCCATCGCCTGAACGTCATTCGCGTCCATTTGCCCCCGCTGCGTGAACGCCGGGAAGATATTCCTCGCCTGGCACGTCACTTCCTGCAGGTGGCAGCTCGGGAACTGGGTGTGGAAGCTAAGCAGCTTCATCCAGAAACCGACGCAGCCCTCACGCGTCTCGCGTGGCCAGGTAACGTGCGCCAGCTGGAAAACACCTGCCGCTGGCTGACCGTGATGGCCGCCGGACAGGAAGTCCTGATTCAGGATTTACCGGCCGAGCTGTTTGAAGCAACCGCACCAGAGAGCAGTACCGGGCACGCGCTGCCGGATAGCTGGGCGACGCTGCTGGCGCAGTGGGCCGACCGCGCGCTGCGTTCCGGTCATCAAAACTTACTCTCAGAGGCTCAGCCAGAGATGGAACGTACGTTATTGACCACTGCGCTCCGCCATACACAAGGGCATAAGCAGGAAGCCGCTCGCCTGTTGGGATGGGGACGTAATACCCTGACGCGCAAGCTGAAAGAGCTGGGAATGGAGTAATATCCGCTCTTGTGTAAAGGTTATTAATTGAGCGCAAATTGCCGTTATTTTGCGCTTTACTGTTTCGATGAGTTTTGTATGATCGTGCCCGGAAATTGGGGGGACCATCATGCTGGAATCATTAGTGAATTTGCTCTCTAGCGGTGCAGCCGAAAGCCATACACCGCAAACAGCCGTTGCGGCGGTGCTGTGCGCGGCGCTGGTTGGGCTGTTTAGCTAGCGGGTTTGAACGTAAAAGCCGGGTGGCAGCTTCGCCTTACCCGGCCTACGTTTCGTACTTTTGGCTATGCGCCTTAAATCACTCGCGAGAACTGCTGCATACGCGCTTTCTGACGCAGATACGCGTCAAAGCACATGCAAATATTACGGATCAACAGACGCCCTTTCGGCGTGACCTCAATCATACTCTCCGATACATCCACCAGCCCATCTTTCGCCAGCGGTGCAATCAGCTTCAGGTCTTCCGCAAAATAATCGCTGAAGTTCAGCTCCCACTGCGCTTCCACGTCGCTGAAATCGAGACGGAAGTTGCAGATAAGCGCCTTGATGACATCACGGCGAATACAGTCGTCGCGCGTTAACGCAATGCCGCGCCACAGCGCGTTGCCGATGTCATCAACCTGCTGGTAGTACGACTTCAGCTCTTTCTGGTTTTGTGCATAGCAGTCGCCAATCATGCTAATGGCAGAGACGCCCATCCCCAGCAAATCGGTATCGCCCTGGGTGGTGTAGCCCTGGAAATTGCGGTGCAGGACCCCTTCGCGCTGAGCAATCGCCAGTTCGTCGTCCGGACGGGCAAAGTGATCCATGCCAATGAACTGATAACCGGTTGCGGTCAGCGAAGTAATAGTTTCCTGTAAAATATCCAGCTTCTGTTGGGCAGAAGGGAGATCGGCATCTTTAATTTTGCGCTGGGCAGCAAACAGCGTCGGCAGATGCGCATAGTTAAAGACGCTCAGACGGTCCGGGCTGAGTTCGGCCACACGTTTCAGCGTGAAGGCAAAACTTTCCGGCGTCTGCTTTGGCAGGCCGTAAATCAGATCAATGTTGGTCGAGGTGAAACCAATCTCACGCGCGTGATTGAGCAAGGCGAAGATAAACTCTTCGTCCTGCTCACGGTTCACCAGACGCTGTACTTCTTTATTGAAATCTTGCACGCCCATACTCAGGCGGTTAAAACCTTCAGCGCGTAAGTGATCCAGTACATCCAGTTCAATTTCACGCGGATCGACTTCGATCGAGATTTCAGCGTCGGCGTTAAAACTGAAATTGCCGCGCAGCAGGTTCATCAGGCGGCTAATTTGCGCTTTATTAAGATAGGTTGGCGTGCCGCCGCCCCAGTGAAGCTGGCTAACGTGACGGTCTTTAAACAGCGGCGCGCGATGGACAATTTCTTGTTCGAGCGCGTCAAGATACTGATCAGCTTTATGCTGCTGGCGGGTAACGATTTTATTGCAGCCGCAGAAGTAGCAAAGCTTGTGGCAGAACGGAATATGGACGTAGAGCGACAGCGGACGCTCAGGATAGCGCGCGACAGCCTGCTGAAAATCCCCCTCGCCGAAGGTATCGGAGAACTCCAGCGCGGTGGGGTATGACGTATAACGCGGCCCGGAATAGTTATATTTCTGGATTAGGGCCAAATCCCAGTCGATAGTTGGTACAGACATGCTCACTCCTTCCGTTGGTGTCGCGTTCGTACACGGCGGCCCGACCTGGCCCCGTTGCGGGCCATCATTCGGGTGCGCAGCCACTTCTGTCGCCGCGACAACCGCCGTAGTTTAACGAATAACCACACCAGATAACATATAATCGGAAGGGTTATAAGCAGGACTATCGTGCCTGCCGGGTGCAAATGTTAGTTTCCGCCCTTCAGAAGACGCATCATATCTTCCTGTTTCTCGTCTTCTTCTTCATCTTCGTCATCGTCGTATGACAGGCCCAGCTTCTGCATCAGTTCATCAATACGATCCAGTTTGGCATCCACCCATGACTGCTCTTCAGCAGTCAGGGTTTCACCCTCTTCAAGACGTTCCAGGAGCGCGTCCAGGCGCTCATCGTTCTCCAGCATATCCAGCTCAGCCTGCGGTGAAAGCATAGGTTTCTCGCTCTTTGGTTTGTGCTGCTTAGTGACCGGGGTGTCTGTCACGCCCAGTGGAATGGGAGTTTTACTGCCGATACGAGGATCTTTCTGCTGCTTACCTTTTGCAGAAGCGCCCGCAGTACCACCACCGTTTGCACGGCTACCCGCAGCATGACCGCGATGCTTTTTGTCGCGTTTACGGTCGCGCGCTTCCTGGTTCAGTTCTTCGCGCGTTTTGCGGCGTGCTTTCGCAGGGCGTTTAGCACCCGCAGCGGAGGTTGGTTTTTTCATGATGTTTTATCTTTAAGTCGTTTTCTTCAGTATAGAATTGCGGCGAAATCTAGCAGAAAGCAAGCAAAGAAAAAAGGCGACAGAGCAATCTGTCGCCTTTTTTCCTGACTCACAACCCTTAGCGGGTCAGACATTCCATGTTTGCCAACAACAAACCCTGTTTATCCCTTGGCTTATACCGTCCGTGATACGGTTCCATTTCCTGTTAAAACGCCTCCAGGCGCTGGTCATCCTGACAATCCTGCGTCTTCGCCTCCTGGCGCTCCTGACCCTAATCCTTAAGTCGATATCCTGTTGGCTTCCTCGCCCTGACGCACACTTTACCTTGTTCCGTTAAACTAACAAGCAACGAAACGGTACAAAAAGGGATTTTCAGATAATTACCTGGAAATAAGCTAATGATTTAAAACAGTTTGGCTTTTTTGACGCCTGCGATTTCTCTGAAATATCCCAAAGCATGATTAGCCGATCTCTCACAACGGCCGGGGCTTTCACCTACAGACCTATGCAATCAGAAAAGCCTTTTGCCTGCATTCGGGTATAATCCCCTTCAGATTACGATTTTGGAGACGACCACGTGACTACCTGGAACTACCAACAGACGCATTTTGTCACCAGTGCGCCCGATATTCGCCACCTTCCTTCTGATACCGGTATTGAAGTGGCATTTGCTGGCCGCTCCAATGCGGGGAAATCCAGCGCCCTGAACACGCTGACAAATCAGAAAAGCCTGGCGCGTACCTCAAAAACACCTGGCCGTACCCAGTTGATTAACCTGTTTGAAGTCGCAGAGGGCAAACGCCTGGTCGACTTACCGGGCTACGGTTACGCTCAGGTCCCCGAAGAGATGAAAATCAAGTGGCAGCGTGCGCTGGGTGAATACCTGGAAAAACGCATGTGCCTGAAAGGCCTGGTGGTGCTGATGGATATCCGTCACCCCCTGAAAGATCTGGATCAGCAGATGATCGACTGGGCTGTAGCAAGCGATATTGCCGTACTGGTACTGCTGACGAAAGCCGACAAGCTGGCAAGCGGCGCGCGTAAAGCGCAGGTGAATTTGGTTCGCGAAGCGGTGCTGGCTTTCAACGGCGATGTGCAGGTGGAGCCGTTCTCCTCGCTGAAAAAGCAGGGCGTGGACAAACTGCGTCAGAAGCTCGACACCTGGTTTAGCGAGCTGGAACCCGCGACGGAAGCGGAAGAAGAGTAATACCGAGCGCGGCGATGTCCGCGTTTTTTTGCCTGATTTTTTCTTTGCCGCAATAAAAAACGCCCCAGTCATTACTGACTGGGGCGGCTAAAATATTCAGCCAAATCCGATTACGTGAAGTAAAAGGTCTGAAAGATAGAACATCTTACCTCTGTACCCTACGCCGATAACTCTACCCCTTTTTGTGCTGCAGAAAAAGCACTTTTTGTAGTTTTTTTTCATTATTTACATAGGGAATTCTAATGATCGTCACAAAACGCACTTTGTTATGTTGCTAACTTACATAAAAAGCGCGTTATTCGCAGAGCCTTTAGTGAGCCTGATCCCAGTTTTCACCACTTCCGACTTCCACCAGCAACGGCACATCGAGTGTCATGCTGCTTTCCATCAGTTCGTGGATCTTCTTCGATACAGCGTCGAGGTCGTCTTTGTGCACTTCGAATACCAGTTCATCGTGAACCTGCATGATCATTTTCACGCGGGGCTTCTCTTTTTCCAGCCAGGCATCAACGGCGATCATCGCACGCTTAATGATGTCCGCCGCGGTACCTTGCATAGGGGCGTTGATTGCCGCACGTTCTGCACCCGCGCGGCGCGCGGCATTGCTGGATTTGATGTCCGGTAAGTAGAGACGGCGGCCATCGAGTGTTTCGACGTAACCTTTCTCTTTCGCCTGTGCGCGGGTACGTTCCATATATTCCAGCACGCCCGGATAACGCTCGAAGTAGAGATCCATATACTTCTGCGACTCTTTGCGTGGAATGTTGAGCTGGCGCGACAGACCAAATGCGCTCATACCGTAGATCAAACCAAAGTTGATCGCTTTGGCACTGCGGCGCTGTTCGTTGGTTACGCTATCCAGCGGCAAACCGAAGACTTCCGCCGCGGTTGCACGGTGGATATCCTTCCCTTCGGCAAACGCGGTCAGCAAGCCTTTGTCGCGGGACAGATGCGCCATAATACGTAGCTCAATTTGCGAGTAGTCTGCAGAGACGATCAGGTAGTCATCTGGAGCAATAAAAGCCTGACGGATTCGGCGGCCTTCTTCATTACGTACCGGAATGTTCTGCAGGTTTGGATCGGTTGAAGAGAGTCGACCCGTCGCCGCCACAGCCTGATGATACGACGTATGCACACGGCCCGTTTTCGGGTTGATCATCAGCGGGAGCTTATCAGTGTAAGTGGACTTCAGCTTCGCGAGACCCCGATACTCCAGAATCACTTTTGGCAGGGGGTAATCCAGTGCCAGCTCTTCAAGCACCTCTTCAGACGTCGACGGTGCACCACCAGGCGTTTTCTTCAGCGGCTTGATGCCCTGCTTTTCAAACAGGATGGTTTGTAGCTGTTTCGGCGACGAGAGGTTAAACGGTTCTCCAGCAAGCTCATGCGCTTTTTGCTCAAGCTCGGTCAGACGCTGCGCGAGCTCCCCGGAGTGGTTATGCAATACGGTTGGATCGATTTTAACGCCATTGCGCTCAATACGTGAAAGCACAGGCACCAGTGGCATCTCAATATGCTGGAATACGTTCAGCGGCCCTGCTTCTTTCTGAAGTTTTGGCCACATCTTCAGGTGCAATTGCAGGGTGACATCCGCGTCTTCCGCCGCATAGCGACCCGCCTCTTCGAGTGCAATCTGGTTGAAGGTAAGTTGATTTTTCCCTTTACCGGCAATCTCTTCGAAAGTGATGGTTTTATGTTTCAGCCAACGGTCTGATAAGGAATCCATATCATGGCGACCTGCAACACTGTCCAGAATGTAGGATTCCAGCATGGTGTCGAATGCAATACCGCGCAGCTCAATATCGTAGTTTTGCAGAATACCGCGATCGTACTTCAGGTTTTGTCCGACTTTGAGCGCCTTGTCGTCTTCCAGAATCGGCTTCAGCAGCTCAAGCACGCGTTCACGGGAGATCTGCGCCGGCGCATCCAGGTAATCGTGTGCAACAGGGACATAAGCCGCCATCCCCGGTTCAGTGGCAAATGACAGGCCCACCATATTGGCAGAGATGTTGTCGAGGCTGTCGGTTTCCGTGTCAAAGGCAAAGACCGGCGCTTTTTTCAGTTTCTCAATCCAGGCGATCAGCTGCGACTCTTCAAGAATCGTTTCGTAGTTGTCGAAGGACAAGGTTACGGCTTCTTCTTCGGCTTGTTCTTCAGCATCAACCACTATCGTCTCTTTCGGTTTTGCTGCTGGCTTAGCCCCTTTTGCCTGTAACCACTTGCCGCTTTCGACGTCGGTGATCCAGCGCTTGAATTCGTATTGCTTAAACAAGTTCAGCAGATCGTCAGCAGAAGGCTGCTGCACTTCCAGTTGCTCACAACCCAGTTCCAGTTCGACATCGGTTTTAATCGTTGCCAGCTTATAAGAGAGGTAAGCCACCTCTTTGTTATCTTGAAGTTTTCCGGCCATGGTTTTTGCACCACGGAAGGAGAGCCCGGCGATTTTATCCGATTCCGCGTACAGCGTATCCAGCCCGCCCAGCCCCTGAAGCAGCGCCTGTGCCGTTTTTTCACCGACACCAGGGACTCCTGGGATGTTATCCGACGAGTCGCCCATCAACGCGAGGAAGTCGATAATCAGCTCAGGCGGTACGCCATATTTTGTGACAACCTCTTCAGGCCCCAGAATGGTGTTGGTCATGGTGTTAATCAGGGTGATACCTGGCGTTACCAGCTGCGCCATATCTTTATCACCGGTGCTGATCAGCACCGGACGGCCCATTTTTTCAGCTTCACGCGCCAGCGTGCCGATGACGTCATCGGCTTCAACACCAGAGACCGCCAGCAGCGGCAGGCCCATCGCTTTCACCATGGCGTGCAGCGGCTCAATCTGCGCACGCAGATCGTCAGGCATTGGCGGACGGTGAGATTTGTAATGCTCAAACAACTCGTCGCGGAAGGTTTTGCCTTTGGCATCAAAGACCACCGCCGCATGGGTTGGCTGATACTGGAGTATCAGGCTGCGCAGCATGTTAAGCACGCCATACATCGCGCCGGTAGGTTCCCCTGCGCTATTGGTCAGAGGAGGAAACGCATGATACGCCCGATACAGGTAAGAAGAGCCGTCGACGAGAATAAGAGGGTTTTCTGGGATCTGAACCATAATGTCCGTGCCTTTAATCAATTTATGGCTAAAGGATGCCACAGAAGGATGAAAACATCAGTTATTAGCGCCAGATACAGGAAAAGATTTTACGATCGTGAAGATCTCTCGCAAAAAACAAACTGTGGATAAGTTTGTGTATATTTTCACTTCATATGAATAACAGACGCAAAAAATACATACGAGATATAATTTAGATCTTAATTATCATAATGTTATTTTGTTAGATCTCATCTGTATTACCCACTGATGACAATTTAGTCTATGTGGATATAAGCCCTGATTCGTGCAGAAGCGTAGCGAAATCTTCTGCAGTTGGGAAAAAGCCACCAACTCTCCGTGTGAAAGCGCCATTACTTCATCTGTTTTCTGGTAAAATCAGCGCCCAGCGCCGAATAGCCGGTCGCTCAATTACAGCTAACTATTTGAAAAAGCTAACCATGTCGAGATTGCTCGCTGCAATAACATTACTGTTAAGCATTATTTTAACGATTCTGGTGACTATCGCCTGTTCTGTGCCGATCATTGTCGCAGGAATGATTAAACTGTTGCTGCCTGTGCCTGTGGTGTGGCGAGCCGTGTCCACATTTTGTAATTTCATGATGTATTGCTGGTGTGAAGGGCTGGCGATCCTGTTGTACCTGAATCCGCAACTGAAGTGGGATGTTGAAGGGCTAGAGAGCCTCAACAAAAAGAACTGGTACCTGCTAATTTGCAATCACCACAGTTGGGCTGACATCGTGGTGTTATGTGTGCTTTTCCGTAAGCACATCCCGATGAACAAATACTTCCTGAAACAGCAGCTCGCCTGGGTTCCTTTCATCGGTCTGGCCTGCTGGGCGCTTGATATGCCGTTTATGAAACGCTACTCGCGCAGCTATTTGATCCGTCATCCGGAGCATCGCGGTAAGGACGTGGAGACCACGCGCCGTTCCTGTGAAAAGTTTCGCGCGCACCCAACAACCATCGTGAACTTTGTTGAAGGCTCCAGGTTTACTGAAGAGAAGCGTCAACAAACACGTTCTCCTTTTCAGAACCTGCTGCCGCCAAAAGCCGCAGGTATTGCGATGGCGCTTAACGTGCTGGGTGCTCAGTTCGATAAATTACTTAACGTTACCCTCTGCTACCCGGAAAACGATAAAACGCCGTTCTTCGATATGCTCAGCGGCAAGCTGACGCGCATTGTTGTACGTGTTGATCTGGTACCGATCGAGGCCGAATTACACGGTGACTACGTTAACGATAAGAATTTTAAACGTCGTTTCCAGTTATGGCTTAATACTCTCTGGAAAGAGAAAGACGAACAGATAGACAACATTAAATCTTCATACAAAAACGCCGGTCAGTGACCGGCGTTTTTACATCAACAATCTTACTTCTTCTCAACCAGGTATTTCACAGTATCTGCGTACTGCTGTACGAAGATATCCATGCTGCTGGTGTCCATGCCCTGCATGTTCAGCTGATACTTGCCATTAACAAACATCGCCGGAACACCCTGAAGCTGCAGGTCGGCAGCAGCTTTTTCCTGCTGGGCCACCAGAGATTTCACGACAAAGCTGTTCCATGCCGCGTCATAGTCTTCACCTTTCACACCCGCATCAACGAATACTTTACGGATATCCGCAGTGGTCTGAACGGTCTGGGTTTTCTGTACGCCTTCAAACATTGGGGAAGTGATCTTATCTTCCACGCCCAGCGCGATAGCAACTGCCCACGCCTGAGTCAGGTCTTTACCCAATGGACCCAGGAACTCAACGTGGTACTTAGTCATTTTGGTGCCTTCTGGCAGCTTTTTCTTCACGTTATCGGAAACATGCAAGACCTGCTCGAACTGATAGCAGTGTGGGCAATAGAACGAGAAGAACTCCAGAACCTGTGGCTCGCCAGCAACAGGCTTGTCCAGCGTGATGTACTGTTTTCCGTCGGTAAACTGCGCAGCAGAAGCGCTAAATGCCAGAATCATACCTGCCAGCGCCAGCCAAATTTTTTTCATGATTAACTTTCTCCTGGGTGTGTCCAATTAATACATCGGCGTTAATTGCAGAGGGGGCTCCTGAAGAACCTTAACCTGCTCAGTAAATGTAGATATCTGGCTGCGCCAGTAATCCTCTCCGGTAAGCCACGGGAAATTTCTAGGAAACGCGGGATCATCCCAACGCCTGATTAACCATGCGAGATAATAAACAAAACGCATCGCGCGTAAAGGTTCAATCAAGACAATTTCATCTGAATTAAACGGGCTAAATTCTTCATAAGCTTCAATAATGGTTTCAAGCTGCATGCGTTGCTCGGCTTTGTCGCCATTGAGCAGCATCCACAGGTCCTGAACCGCAGGCCCCATACGCGCATCATCGAGATCGACAAACAGCGGGCCATCACGCCAGAGAATATTTCCTGCGTGACAATCACCATGCAAACGCAGGACGGAAATATCATCGCGCCAGCTGGCTTTAACTGCCCCAATAAGTTTATCGGTGGCGCTGAGGAAACTATCCTTTAACGCTGTGGGGATCAGCGCAGAGGTTTCGAATACTTCGCGAGGTTCAAGAAGGTATTCCTGAATGCCGATAATCGGACGAGCAATAAAAGATTTTTTACGTCCCGTCTGATGTATACGTCCCAGATAGCGGGCCACCCACTCCATTTGATCAATATTATCCGCTTCAAACTGGCGACCCCCCAGGCTTGGGAAGACAGCGTAGTAGAACCCTTCGTGCATAAGGAGCGTTTGGTTATTGAATTTTAGCGGGGCGGCAACAGGTACATCATCATCCAGCAGATCATGAGCAAATTGATGCTCTTCCTGAATTTGTTCTGCTGACCAACGTTTAGGGCGATAGAACTTCACGACGAAGCGCTGACGCTCCTCATCCTGAAATTGATAGACGCGGTTTTCGTAGCTATTTAACGGCGTTAGCCCGGAATCCACCCGGATACCCTGTTCAAACAGGGCATCCATAATGGTATCCGGGTGTAATGTCTGGAAAGTAAAAGCCTGGTCGTTCATCCGATCATCCGGAAATTATACGAATGATTCAGGATATCATCTTGTGGCGATTTCGGTGCCGCCGCTTACAAGCTTTTACTCTTTAATTACGCCTCTGGCGCGCAGTAATGCGGTTTTAAAATCTTCCTCATAATCTTTCTGAATACCAGGAATAACAGCATCTTTAGCTGAGTCACGCATTTTAAGATGGTAGATCAGGATATCATCAGAAAGGTCTGCCAGTTCGCCGTCAAAACCTGACTCTTTCGCCAGTTTCTGTAAAAATTGCATCAGATTCAGCTCTGGCTCTTTTTGCCAGGCTGGCTGGAGGAGTTCAATGACTTCATTAAGACGTTTACATTTCATGGTGGTGCTCCTTTCATTTAGAGTGACACGTTAGCAGGGTCAATCCCACAATAAAAGAGGCGATATTCGTGAATCTTAACCAGGAAATCACTGGGGTCGTTCTGGCGGGTGGCAGAGCGACGCGAATGGGGGGAAAAGATAAGGGGCTTCAGCTTTTGAACGGTAAACCCTTGTGGCAATGTGTCGCTGATGCGCTTAAAGGCCAGGTGACGACAATGGTCATCAGTGCTAACAGGCATATTGAGACATACCAGCGCAGCGGCTACGCCGTTTATCAGGATAACCAGGCAAATTACCCAGGACCGCTGGCTGGTATGCTTTCGGTTATGCAGCAGTCGCCCGGAGAGTGGTTTATTTTCTGTCCTTGCGATACCCCGTTGATTCCGTCCTGTCTTGTCGAGCGTCTGGTGCGACTTCGTGGTGCAGCCCCCGTGGTCTGGGTACATGACGGTGAGCGTGATCATCCTGCTATCGCGTTGATGCACAGATTATTAGTACCTGCTCTTCAGGAGTACCTGATGGCGGGAGAGCGTAGGGTGATGGTCTTTATGCGTCAGTCTGGCGGCCATTCCATTGATTTCAGTGATATGAAGTCTGCGTTTGTGAACGTGAATACAACTGAAGATTTGCAGATGATGCAGGAGAAATGATGATACCTGTTCTGGCCATTTCCGCCTGGAGTGGGACCGGGAAAACCACGCTGTTGAAAAAACTCATACCTGCCCTTTGTGTCAGAGGTATACGCCCAGGATTGATCAAGCATACCCACCATAATACGGATGTCGATAAACCAGGCAAAGACAGCTATGAGTTGCGTAAAGCGGGTGCAGCGCAAACGATGGTAGCAAGTAGTCAGCGCTGGGCGCTGATGACAGAAACACCAGATGAGGCACCGCTGGATCTCGCTTACCTCGTCAGTCGAATGGATCATTCCACGCTGGATCTGGTGCTGGTTGAGGGTTTTAAGCATGAGGCCGTGCCTAAGATCCTGCTGTTCCGAAGCGATGCCGGGCATGATGTCAGCGAGTTAACGCTTGATGAGCATGTGATTGCCGTAGCCAGTGATATTGTGTTGCCGCTTGAGGTTCCGGTGCTCGATTTAAATGACGTGGATGGGATTGCGGAGTTTATTGTGGAGCGGAGTGCGATCTGACGACTTGCCGGGCGGTACTTCGCCTGTTTTTTTGCATATAAACGCAAAAAGGCCATCCTTCCGGATGGCCTCTTCACTTGTTTGATGCCTGGCAGTTCCCTACTCTCACATGGGGAGACCCCACACTACCATCGGCGCTACGGCGTTTCACTTCTGAGTTCGGCATGGGGTCAGGTGGGACCACCGCGCTAAAGCCGCCAGGCAAATTCTGTTAATCTGTATCAGAGCTGAAATTTGATTGTCTGTCTCTTCGCCGAAACAGCTTCGGCGTTGTAAGGTTAAGCCTCACGGTTCATTAGTATCGGTTAGCTCAACGCATCGCTGCGCTTACACACCCGACCTATCAACGTCGTAGTCTTCAACGTTCCTTCAGGACTCTCAAGGAGTCAGGGAGAACTCATCTCGGGGCAAGTTTCGTGCTTAGATGCTTTCAGCACTTATCTCTTCCGCATTTAGCTACCGGGCAGTGCCATTGGCATGACAACCCGAACACCAGTGATGCGTCCACTCCGGTCCTCTCGTACTAGGAGCAGCCCCCCTCAATTCTCCAGCGCCCACGGCAGATAGGGACCGAACTGTCTCACGACGTTCTAAACCCAGCTCGCGTACCACTTTAAATGGCGAACAGCCATACCCTTGGGACCTACTTCAGCCCCAGGATGTGATGAGCCGACATCGAGGTGCCAAACACCGCCGTCGATATGAACTCTTGGGCGGTATCAGCCTGTTATCCCCGGAGTACCTTTTATCCGTTGAGCGATGGCCCTTCCATTCAGAACCACCGGATCACTATGACCTGCTTTCGCACCTGCTCGAGCCGTCACTCTCGCAGTCAAGCTAGCTTATGCCATTGCACTAACCTCCTGATGTCCGACCAGGATTAGCTAACCTTCGTGCTCCTCCGTTACTCTTTGGGAGGAGACCGCCCCAGTCAAACTACCCACCAGACACTGTCCGCAACCCGGATTACGGGTCTACGTTAGAACACCAGCCATTAAAGGGTGGTATTTCAAGGTTGGCTCCATGCAGACTGGCGTCCACACTTCAAAGCCTCCCACCTATCCTACACATCAAGGACCAGTGTTCAGTGTCAAGCTATAGTAAAGGTTCACGGGGTCTTTCCGTCTTGCCGCGGGTACACTGCATCTTCACAGCGAGTTCAATTTCACTGAGTCTCGGGTGGAGACAGCCTGGCCATCATTACGCCATTCGTGCAGGTCGGAACTTACCCGACAAGGAATTTCGCTACCTTAGGACCGTTATAGTTACGGCCGCCGTTTACCGGGGCTTCGATCAAGAGCTTCGCGTTGCCGCTAACCCCATCAATTAACCTTCCGGCACCGGGCAGGCGTCACACCGTATACGTCCACTTTCGTGTTTGCACAGTGCTGTGTTTTTAATAAACAGTTGCAGCCAGCTGGTATCTTCGACTGATTTCAGCTCCACCCGCAGGGGCTTCACCTACATATCAGCGTGCCTTCTCCCGAAGTTACGGCACCATTTTGCCTAGTTCCTTCACCCGAGTTCTCTCAAGCGCCTTGGTATTCTCTACCTGACCACCTGTGTCGGTTTGGGGTACGATTTGATGTTACCTGATGCTTAGAGGCTTTTCCTGGAAGCAGGGCATTTGTTACTTCAGCACCGTAGTGCCTCGTCATCACACCTCAGCGTTAATAAGGTACCGGATTTACCTGGAACCTCCGCCTACATGCTTAAACCGGGACAACCGTCGCCCGGCTAACATAGCCTTCTCCGTCCCCCCTTCGCAGTAACACCAAGTACAGGAATATTAACCTGTTTCCCATCGACTACGCCTTTCGGCCTCGCCTTAGGGGTCGACTCACCCTGCCCCGATTAACGTTGGACAGGAACCCTTGGTCTTCCGGCGTGCGGGCTTTTCACCCGCATTATCGTTACTTATGTCAGCATTCGCACTTCTGATACCTCCAGCATCCCTCACAGGACACCTTCAACGGCTTACAGAACGCTCCCCTACCCAACAACACATAGTGTCGCTGCCGCAGCTTCGGTGCATGGTTTAGCCCCGTTACATCTTCCGCGCAGGCCGACTCGACCAGTGAGCTATTACGCTTTCTTTAAATGATGGCTGCTTCTAAGCCAACATCCTGGCTGTCTGTGCCTTCCCACATCGTTTCCCACTTAACCATGACTTTGGGACCTTAGCTGGCGGTCTGGGTTGTTTCCCTCTTCACGACGGACGTTAGCACCCGCCGTGTGTCTCCCGTGATAACATTCTTCGGTATTCGTAGTTTGCATCGGGTTGGTAAGCCGGGATGGCCCCCTAGCCGAAACAGTGCTCTACCCCGAAGATGAGTTCACGAGGCGCTACCTAAATAGCTTTCGGGGAGAACCAGCTATCTCCCGGTTTGATTGGCCTTTCACCCCCAGCCACAAGTCATCCGCTAATTTTTCAACATTAGTCGGTTCGGTCCTCCAGTTAGTGTTACCCAACCTTCAACCTGCCCATGGCTAGATCACCGGGTTTCGGGTCTATACCCTGCAACTTAACGCCCAGTTAAGACTCGGTTTCCCTTCGGCTCCCCTATACGGTTAACCTTGCTACAGAATATAAGTCGCTGACCCATTATACAAAAGGTACGCAGTCACACCACGAAGGTGCTCCCACTGCTTGTACGTACACGGTTTCAGGTTCTTTTTCACTCCCCTCGCCGGGGTTCTTTTCGCCTTTCCCTCACGGTACTGGTTCACTATCGGTCAGTCAGGAGTATTTAGCCTTGGAGGATGGTCCCCCCATATTCAGACAGGATACCACGTGTCCCGCCCTACTCTTCGAGTTCACAGCCTGTGCATTTTCGTGTACGGGACTATCACCCTGTACCGTCGGACTTTCCAGACCGTTCCACTAACACACAAGCTGATTCAGACTCTGGGCTGCTCCCCGTTCGCTCGCCGCTACTGGGGGAATCTCGGTTGATTTCTTTTCCTCGGGGTACTTAGATGTTTCAGTTCCCCCGGTTCGCCTCGTTAACCTATGTATTCAGTTAACGATAGTGTGACGAATCACACTGGGTTTCCCCATTCGGACATCGCCGGGTCAAAGGTTCATATCACCTCGCCGGCGCTTTTCGCAGATTAGCACGTCCTTCATCGCCTCTGACTGCCAGGGCATCCACCGTGTACGCTTAGTCGCTTAACCTCACAACCCGAAGATGTTTCTTTCGATTCATCATCGACTTGCGAAAATTTGAGAGACTCGAACACACATAACATGTGTGTCGTTTCAATTTTCAGCTTGATCCAGATTTTTAAAGAGCAAAACTTCGCAGTGCACCTTTTCAGGTTCACTCTGAAGTTTTCTTGGGTTCGCAGTAAAGGATGGTGGAGCTATGCGGGATCGAACCGCAGACCTCCTGCGTGCAAAGCAGGCGCTCTCCCAGCTGAGCTATAGCCCCATCGTTTGCAATCTCTGTACCGCTCATCCTTTAAAAGGAGTTTGGTAGGCCTGAGTGGACTTGAACCACCGACCTCACCCTTATCAGGGGTGCGCTCTAACCACCTGAGCTACAAGCCTGCAGAGATTTTTACTGCTGTTTTTCATCAGACAATCTGTGTGCACTACAAAGGCAGGTTCTTTAAGGTAAGGAGGTGATCCAACCGCAGGTTCCCCTACGGTTACCTTGTTACGACTTCACCCCAGTCATGAATCACAAAGTGGTAAGCGCCCTCCCGAAGGTTAAGCTACCTACTTCTTTTGCAACCCACTCCCATGGTGTGACGGGCGGTGTGTACAAGGCCCGGGAACGTATTCACCGTAGCATTCTGATCTACGATTACTAGCGATTCCGACTTCATGGAGTCGAGTTGCAGACTCCAATCCGGACTACGACGCACTTTATGAGGTCCGCTTGCTCTCGCGAGGTCGCTTCTCTTTGTATGCGCCATTGTAGCACGTGTGTAGCCCTACTCGTAAGGGCCATGATGACTTGACGTCATCCCCACCTTCCTCCAGTTTATCACTGGCAGTCTCCTTTGAGTTCCCGGCCGGACCGCTGGCAACAAAGGATAAGGGTTGCGCTCGTTGCGGGACTTAACCCAACATTTCACAACACGAGCTGACGACAGCCATGCAGCACCTGTCTCAGAGTTCCCGAAGGCACCAATCCATCTCTGGAAAGTTCTCTGGATGTCAAGAGTAGGTAAGGTTCTTCGCGTTGCATCGAATTAAACCACATGCTCCACCGCTTGTGCGGGCCCCCGTCAATTCATTTGAGTTTTAACCTTGCGGCCGTACTCCCCAGGCGGTCGACTTAACGCGTTAGCTCCGGAAGCCACGCCTCAAGGGCACAACCTCCAAGTCGACATCGTTTACGGCGTGGACTACCAGGGTATCTAATCCTGTTTGCTCCCCACGCTTTCGCACCTGAGCGTCAGTCTTTGTCCAGGGGGCCGCCTTCGCCACCGGTATTCCTCCAGATCTCTACGCATTTCACCGCTACACCTGGAATTCTACCCCCCTCTACAAGACTCTAGCCTGCCAGTTTCGAATGCAGTTCCCAGGTTGAGCCCGGGGATTTCACACCGACTTGACAGACCGCCTGCGTGCGCTTTACGCCCAGTAATTCCGATTAACGCTTGCACCCTCCGTATTACCGCGGCTGCTGGCACGGAGTTAGCCGGTGCTTCTTCTGCGGGTAACGTCAATTGCTGAGGTTATTAACCTCAACACCTTCCTCCCCGCTGAAAGTACTTTACAACCCGAAGGCCTTCTTCATACACGCGGCATGGCTGCATCAGGCTTGCGCCCATTGTGCAATATTCCCCACTGCTGCCTCCCGTAGGAGTCTGGACCGTGTCTCAGTTCCAGTGTGGCTGGTCATCCTCTCAGACCAGCTAGGGATCGTCGCCTAGGTGAGCCGTTACCCCACCTACTAGCTAATCCCATCTGGGCACATCTGATGGCAAGAGGCCCGAAGGTCCCCTCTTTGGTCTTGCGACGTTATGCGGTATTAGCTACCGTTTCCAGTAGTTATCCCCCTCCATCAGGCAGTTTCCCAGACATTACTCACCCGTCCGCCGCTCGTCACCCGAGAGCAAGCTCTCTGTGCTACCGCTCGACTTGCATGTGTTAGGCCTGCCGCCAGCGTTCAATCTGAGCCATGATCAAACTCTTCAATTTAAAAGTTTGATGCTCAATGAATTAAACTTCGTAATGAATTACGTGTTCACTCGTTGAGACTTGGTATTCATTTAGTGTCCGAAGACATTAAGAATCCATGTCACTTTGAGTGCCCACACAGATTGTCTGATAAATTGTTAAAGAGCAGTGCCGCTTCGTTTTCGCTGCGGCGCGGGGTGTGCATATTACGCTTTCCCGCTACAGAGTCAAGCGTTTATTTTGCTTTTCTCTGCTGACCCGGCGGCGTGTGTGCCGTTGTTCCGTGTCAGTGGAGGCGCATTATAGGGAGTTATTCCGACGTGACAAGAGGAAATTTAAAAAAAGTTTTCATCCGTGTCTTTTTTCACCAACAGCGATGAAATCAAGCTACAAATTGTTCTATTTGATGTATCTGCAACCACAATCACACTCGAGGTGGCATAATTATCAGCATGAATCTTTAAGGAATAAAAGCGATGCCATTAAGCGCACAACAGCTGGCCGCCCAAAAAAACCTGTCGTATGTGCTGGCAGAGAAGCTGGCTCAGCGGATTTTAGCGGGTAAATATGCCCCAGGCAGCATCCTGCCGGGTGAAATGGAGCTGGGTGAGCAGTTTGGAGTGAGTCGTACAGCAGTTCGTGAAGCGGTGAAAACCCTAACGGCAAAAGGTATGGTGCTTCCACGTCCCCGCATCGGCACACGTGTCATGCCACAGAGTAACTGGAATTTTCTCGATCAGGAGCTGCTCTCCTGGTGGATGACGGAAGATAACTTTCATCAGGTTGTCGATCACTTTCTGGTGATGCGCAGCAGTCTTGAACCACAGGCGTGCCTGCTTGCCGCCACGCTTGGAACGGCAGAACAGAAAGCACAGCTCAACGCGTTAATGGAAGAGATGGTGTTCCTGAAAAAGCACTTCAACCGGGAACGCTGGGTTGAGGTCGATATGGCCTGGCATGAACATATCTATATGATGAGTGCCAATCCGTTCCTCACCTCTTTTGCTTCTTTATTTCATTCGGTGTACCACACTTACTTTACCTCTATTACACAAGACGAAGTGGTTAAACTGGATTTGCATCAGGCGATAGTGGATGCCATTCAGGAAAGCGACGGGCAGCGAGCCCTGAGTGCGTGCCAGGCATTGCTGGCCGCGCCAACCCACCAGCAGGTAAATAAATGACAAAGAAAAAAGCGCGCAGCATGGCCGGATTGCCGTGGATTGCAGCCATGGCGTTTTTTATGCAGGCACTGGATGCCACCATCCTCAACACAGCGCTTCCCGCTATTGCGCAAAGCCTTAACCGCTCCCCGCTGGCGATGCAGTCCGCCATCATTAGCTACACCCTGACGGTCGCGATGTTAATTCCGGTCAGCGGCTGGCTGGCCGACCGCTTCGGCACCCGCAGAGTTTTCATGTTGGCCGTAACGCTCTTTACGCTCGGCTCGCTGGCTTGTGCGCTCTCCTCATCCTTAACGGAGCTGGTTATCTTCCGCGTATTACAAGGTATTGGCGGAGCGATGATGATGCCCGTGGCACGCCTTGCCTTGCTGCGAGCCTATCCTCGAAGCGAACTGCTTCCCGTGCTCAACTTCGTCACCATGCCAGGCCTGGTTGGCCCGATACTTGGCCCGGTACTAGGTGGTGTGTTTGTCACCTGGGCAAGCTGGCACTGGATCTTCCTGATTAATATTCCTATTGGCGTTGCCGGGCTGCTGTATGCCCGCAAATATATGCCGAACTTCACCACGCCAAGACGCAGCTTCGACATGGGAGGCTTTTTCCTGTTTGGACTGAGCCTGGTGCTCTTCTCAAGCGGGATGGAACTGTTTGGTGAGAAGATCGTAGCAACATGGATTGCGCTCTCCGTCATCCTCAGCGGTATTCTGCTGTTCCTTCTTTATATACGTCACGCGCGCCGTCACCCGACACCGTTAATCTCACTCGGACTCTTTAACACCCGAACGTTTTCCGTAGGGATTGCAGGCAACATTGCGTCACGTCTGGGGACGGGTTGCGTACCGTTTCTGATGCCATTGATGCTGCAGGTCGGTTTCGGCTACCCGGCACTGATTGCTGGCTGCATGATGGCGCCCACGGCAATGGGCTCGATTCTGGCAAAATCAACGGTTACACAGGTGCTGCGCTGGTTTGGCTATCGTAAGACGCTGGTTGGCGTAACGGTCTTTATCGGTCTGATGATTGCGCAGTTCTCTCTGCAATCCGCCGCCCTTCCCGTATGGATGTTGATCCTGCCGTTATTTGTGCTGGGCATGGCGATGTCAACGCAGTTTACGTCGATGAATACCATCACGCTGGCAGATCTGACGGACGAGAACGCCAGCAGCGGCAACAGCGTGCTGGCGGTGACGCAACAGCTGTCGATCAGTCTTGGGGTGGCCGTAAGTGCGGCGGTACTGCGGTTTTATGAAGGTTTTGACAGCACGAATACCGTCGAGCAATTTCACTATACGTTTATCACGATGGGCGTTCTCACCGTCGTTTCAGCGCTGGTCTTTATGCTGTTAAAACCGAAAGACGGCCGCAACCTGATCAAAGAACGCCATAAAGCAAAGTCTAAGCCGAACCGCGTTCCATCAGAACAGGAGTAAGCTGCAGGCGTTGCTGTTGCAGCGTGGGCTGCGCCATACGGTGGATCAACACATCGATGGCCAGCTCGCCCAGTTCATCCTTCGGCTGATGAATCGTGGTCAGCGGTGGGGTCATGTAGCTAGCCAGTTCGATATCATCGTAACCAATTACCGCCATATCATCCGGAACGCGCAAGCCTGCCTGATATAACGCCTGATAGGCGCCAAATGCCATGGCATCGTTGCCGATAAAGACGGCCTGCGGACGCTGCGGCTGCGCCAGCAAGGTCTGCATCGCTTCAAAGCCACCGTGAAACTCAAAATCACCGGTAATACGGTCGCCTTCTGGCACAGAAAGCCCCGCCCGGGCCATAGCAGAGAGATACCCTTCCAGACGCAAACGCGCCGGGGTTTTATCCAGCGGACCGGTAATACAGGCAATGCGGGTGTAACCTTTATCGATCAGATACTGGGTGGCCATGTCGCCCCCCAGCAGGGAGTTATCCTGAATCAGATCGCTGGTACCGTCGAACGGTGCCCAGTCCATCATCACCGTGGGAATAGAGGGATAACGCTGGATAATCTCTTTCGAGGGCTGGTGTGTTTCGGTACAGAGCAGCAGTAGCCCGTCGACGCGTTTTTGCATCAGCGTCTCCAGGTTGCGGTTCATTCTCTGCTCGTCACCTTCGGTATTGCACAGCACCAGGCTGTAGCCACGCTCGAAGCAACTACGCTCTACACCTCGCACAAGCTCAGAATAGAAAGGGTTGGTACTGGCCGTAATCAGCATACCAATAGTGCGCGTCTGGTTGAGCTTAAGACTACGCGCCAGTGCAGATGGCGCATAGTTGAGTTCTTTTACCGCAGCTTCGACTTTCTCCCGAATCGCCTCGCTGACGAAGCGATCGTTGTTTATAACGTGAGAGACCGTCGAGGTAGAAACACCCGCCATGCGGGCGACATCTTTCATTGTTGCCAAGCGTTACCCCTGCTGACTTAAGAATTCATCGATCTCTTTACGCCACGGAACGGAAGGCTGGGCCCCTTTGCGCGTCACGGCAATCGCGGCAGCAGCATGTGCAAAACGGATCGCATCATCCATTCGCTTGCCTTCCAGTAGCGCGGTCACCAGCGCACCATTGAAGGTGTCTCCAGCAGCGATGGTGTCAATCGCTTTCACCTTAAAGCCCGGCACTCGACGGCCTTCGCCATTGACGCTTGCCCACACCCCACGGCTACCAAGGGTGATAATCACGGTACCGATGCCTTTATCATGCAATGCACGTGCAGCTCGCGCGGCATCGTCATCATTTTCGACATGAATGCCCGTCAGCTTTTCCGCTTCGGTTTCGTTTGGCGTAATGATGTCCACCAGCGCCAGCAGCTCGTCTGATAATACACGGGCAGGAGCGGGATTAAGTACGACAGTGGTATGATTTTCATGCGCAATTTTGGCGGCGGCCAGCACGCTTTCAACCGGTGACTCCAGTTGCATCAGCAACGCTTCGGCATTCGCAATGATCTCACGTTGCGCTTCTACGCGCTCCGTTGTCAGAGCAGCGTTGGCACCAGCATGAATACCGATGACATTCTCACCTTCTGCGTTGACGAAAATCAGCGCCACGCCGGTAGATTCCCCTGCAACCACGCTGACCGGTGCGATATCGATATTATCGCTCGCCAGCTGTTTGCGTACGCGCTCACCGGTATCGTCATCACCCGTGCAGGCGATAAACGCAATATTCGCCCCACTGCGACCGGCGGCGACGGCCTGGTTTGCACCTTTACCGCCAAATGCCACCTGATACTGGTTACCCGTGACCGTTTCGCCCGGTGTAGGGAATGATTCAAGGTTAAGAATGTGATCGGCATTGATACTGCCAAGGACGACGAGGTTGCCTGCGGTTTTCATGGTTGGGTTGTCCATCTGAGAGCGCCACCGGTGTTACCCGGTGGCGTATGCCACACTTTTCTTTATTGGTGTCCCTCAGGCAGCCGCTGGCTGCCTGATTCGCCTTTTACTGCTTGATGACCAGTTTCAGGTCAACAGGGTATTTGGCCTGAACTTTTTCGCCCTTCAGCACTTTGTCGGCAGTTTCAACGCCAGTCGCGCCAATCTGCTCCGGCAACTGAGCGATGGTCGCAGCCAGTTTGCCATCGTTTACTGCTTTTTCACCATCCGGCGTACCGTCAAATCCGACAACCATCACATCAGATTTACCTGCAGTCTGCAGGGCACGCAGCGCACCCAGTGCCATTTCGTCGTTCTGCGCGAATACTGCCTGCACGTCAGGATGTGCGGTCAGCAGGTTCTGCATCACGTTCAGACCTTTAGTACGGTCGAAATCGGCAGGCTGGCTGGCCAGGACGTTAAATTTGTGTGCAGCAACGGCCTGCTGGAAGCCTTCGCCACGTTCACGGGCAGCAGAGGTACCCGCGATACCCTGTAATTCGATAACTTTCGCGCCTTCTCCGGCTTTCTTCGCGATGTAATCACCCGCGATTTTACCGCCCAGCACGTTATCAGACGCAATGTGGCTGACCACGTCACCTTTAGAGGCCTGACGGTCCAGGGTGATCACCGGGATCTTCACCTGGTTTGCCATTTTAACGGCATTACCTACGGCATCAGAATCAGTTGGGTTGATCAGCAGAATTTTGGTACCACGAACGGTTAAGTCCTGAACGTTAGCCAGCTCTTTCGCCGGGTTGTTCTGGGAATCCAGCACCACCAGGTTGTAGCCCAGTTTGTCCGCTTCTTTCTGCGCGCCATCCTTCAGAGAGACGAAGAACGGGTTGTTCAGCGTGGAGATAACCAGCGCGATGGTGTCTTTCGCCATAGCGTTAGCACTTACGGTTGCGCTCAGCGCGACAGCAGAAACCAGGGTAGCCAGTTTTTTCATGTTCATATCTAAGATGTCCTGTAGTGTCGTCAGTTACTGTTTTTTGTTGTCTACCAGTACCGCCAGCAAAATCACCACTGCCTTAACGATCATCTGGTAATAGGAGGAAACACCTAACAAATTCAAACCATTATTCAGGAAACCGAGAATCAGTGCGCCGATCAATGTCCCAACAATGCGACCTTTACCACCCGCAAGACTCGTACCGCCCAGAACCACTGCCGCAATGGCATCCAGCTCATAACCCGTGCCCGCCGTTGGCTGCGCGGAGGAGAGGCGCGCCACTTCGATGATGCCTGCCAGAGAAGCCAGCAAGCCGCACAGGGAATAAACGATAATTTTAACTTTATTGACGCTAATCCCGGACAAACGCGTTGCCGCTTCGTTACCGCCCAGCGCATAGATATAACGACCCAGACGGGTGTGATGCAGCATGTACCACGCCGCCAGGAAGACGATAGCCATGATCCAGACCGGGGTCGGAATACCCAGCGGGCGGCCGATACCGAACCAGCCAAACAGATCGGCGTTATCGGTAAAGCCGGTGTTCACCGGGCTGCCGTTGGTGTAAACCATGGTCACACCGCGCAGCAACAGCATCATCACCAGCGTCGCGATGAACGCCTGAACACGCCCTTTCGCCACAATCACGCCGGTCACGGCACCGATTGCCGCCCCAGCAGCCAGCGCTGCAGCCACGGCCACCAGCGCGTTAACCTCAACACCAACAAGGGAAGCGGCGATCGCACCGGTGAGCGCCAGCAGGGAACCAACGGACAGATCGATCCCTGAGGTCAAAATCACCAGCGTCATCCCGACCGCCATAATGGCGTTTACAGAAGTCTGCTGAAGGATATTGAACAGGTTATTAACGGTGAAAAAGTTCGGACTCATGGTCGACACAATCGCGATCAGCACCAGCAGGGCAATCAGCGATTTTTGTTCCATCAGCCATGCCTTTGTGAAATAACGGCGACCAGAAACAGCCTGGGTAGTCATCTTCTTACTCCTGATTCACGCGATTAAGCTTGCCCACAGCGGCAGCCATCAGAACTTCCTGGGTGGCCTGCTCGCGAGTGAATTCACCGCCGAGATGCCCTTCATGCATGACGATAATGCGATCGCTCATGCCTAATACTTCTGGCATCTCGGAAGAGACCAGAATGATGCTCAGACCGTCGGCCTTGAACTGGTTAATCAGCTGATAGATCTCTTTCTTCGCGCCGACATCCACACCGCGGGTGGGTTCATCGAGGATTAGCACTTTCGGGCGCGTCATCAGACCACGCGCAATCGCCACCTTCTGCTGATTACCACCGGACAACAGGCCAATTGCCTGCTCCATCGACGGTGTTTTGACGTTAAACAGACGGATAAAATCGCTGACCGCCTGCTGTTCGTCTTTGTGTTTCAGCGTACCGCCGCTGTGACTGAAATAGCGCAGTGCGGTAAGCGACATGTTCTCTTTCACCGACATGCCCAGCACTAAGCCATCGCGCTTACGGTCTTCAGAAATATAGACAATGCCATTCGCCAGACCATCTTGCGGAGAGCGGGTGACCACTTCATGACCGTCGAGGGTGACATAACCGCTGGTGCGCGGCAGTGCGCCGTACAACACTTTCATCAGCTCGGTACGCCCAGCGCCCATCAGCCCCGCCACACCGAGGATTTCCCCCTGACGCAGGGTAAAGGTCACATCGTTCACACCTGGACCGCAGAGGTTGTCCACCTTCAGGCGGATCTCACCCGGCGCTTTATCCAGATGCGGGTATTGATCTTCGAGCTTACGTCCCACCATCATTTCGATGAGCGTATCTTCGGTCAGCGTGGCGACTTCGCGCTCGGCAATAAACTGTCCGTCGCGGAAAACGGTGACGTCATCGCAGATTTCGAAGATCTCTTTCATGCGGTGAGAGATATAGACAATCCCGCGCCCCTGCGATTTCAGCTCGCGGATAACGCGGAACAGGGATTCGGTTTCGGTATCGGTCAGGGCGTCAGTCGGTTCATCCATAATGATGACCTTCGACTCAAAACTCAGCACTTTCGCGATTTCCACCATCTGCTGATCGCCAATGGAAAGTTCACCCACCAGTCGGTCGCTCTTAAAGCGCAGGTTCAGCTTCGCCAGCAGCTTATCCGCTTCGGCATACATGGTTTTCCAGTCGATTTTGCCGAACCGGTTTACGAACTCGCGGCCCAGGAAGATATTCTCCGCAATGGTCAGCTGCGGGATCAGGTTCAGCTCCTGGTGAATAATACCGATACCCGCTTCCTGAGAGGATTTCGGGCCATTGAAGGTGGTCTCTTTACCCAGCCAGACGAGTGAACCGGCATCACGTTGGTAGATACCGGTCAGCACTTTCATCATGGTGGATTTGCCAGCGCCGTTTTCGCCCACCAGCGCCATCACGCGCCCGGGGTAGACGTTCAGCGCCGCACCGGAGAGGGCTTTTACGCCCGGGAACGACTTATCGATCCCTTTGAGTTGCAGTAATGCGTCCATGATGGCCTCAGAAGGTGACGCCAGCACAGAGAATGATATTCGCATACGGGGAACACTCCCCGCTGCGAATCACCGCCTGACTGTCTGCGGTTTGTTGTTTGAACTGCTCGTGCGTTGTGTAACGAATTTCTATGGTGTTTCCCTGGTGTTGTTGCAGTTGCTCAATATGGCTGAGCAACGTTTCGTGGAGTTGCGGATTATGTTGTTTGATTTCCGCCGCGAGAATGGCCGCCTCAACCTGCATCTCCGCCGTCACGACTTCCAGTACCTGCATAAACGAAGGAACACCCTGCGTTAACGCCATATCAATACGGGTTGTGCTACGCGGAACCGGTAAGCCTGCATCGCAAACCACCAGCGTATCGGTATGCCCAAGACGGGAAATAACCGACGAGATTTCTGAGTTGAGTACAGTGCCTTTCTTCATTTTCTTGCTCCACTAGCGAAACGTTTCGCTAAAATCAGTTTAGTCTCAACGGTGTTCAGAAAACCACCATGACGTAACAGATTTGTGATCGACGTCGAAACGTTTCGCTAAGTGAAATGTAGAGACAATTATGGTGGGTAGGCAGGGGGGTTTGTAAGCCGGGTAAGCGCAACGCCACCCGGCATTTAATGCAGGCTTAAATCTCGACCTGTGTACCCAGCTCAATCACTCGGTTAGGCGGGATCTCAAACTGGTCAGGCGCACGCAGGGCGTTACGTTGCAGGATAAGGTACAACTTGCCGCGCAGGCGCAGATACCACGGACGCTTGCCAATAATCAGTGACTCGTGTGACATGAAGAATGACGTCTCCATCATCCGGCAGCTCAGCCCTTCCAGGCCGCAGCGGTGGAAGACCTCTTCCACGTTTGGCGTTTCACGCCAGCCGTAGCTTGCCACCACGCGCCAGAAGGTAGGCGACAATTGCTCAATCTGAACACGACGCACATTGTGAACATACGGTGCATCTTCGGTGCGCAACGTCAGCAGAATCACACGCTCGTGCAATACCTTGTTGTGCTTAAGATTATGCATCAACGCAAACGGGATCACGTTCAAGGCACGAGACATGTACACCGCAGTTCCCGGTACACGCACTGGCGGGGATTTCTCCAGCGACGCAATCATCGCCTCCAGAGAATTCCCGTGTTCGTGCATACGACGCAGCAGACGGAAGCGCTCGCTTTTCCATGTGGTCATGACAATAAACATCACCAGACCCAGCGTCAGCGGTAGCCAGCCACCGGAAACAATCTTGTCGAGGTTCGCGGAGAACAGCGGCACGTCGATACACAGGAAGCCCACCAGAATCATCGCCACGAGGAATTTATTCCAGTGCCAGTTTCGGTACGCGACCGTTGTGGAGAGGATCGACGTCAGTACCATGGTACCGGTGACCGCAATACCGTACGCCGCCGCCAGGTTGCTGGAATGCTCGAAGCTGACGATGACGATCACCACAGCGAAATAGAGCAGCCAGTTAACGAACGGAATGTAGATCTGGCCCGACTCCATCTCTGAGGTATGGATGATGCGCATAGGTGAGAGATACCCCAGACGCACGGCCTGGCGCGTCAGAGAAAACACGCCTGAAATCACCGCCTGAGAGGCAATGACGGTCGCCAGCGTCGCCAGAATCAGCATCGGTACCAGTGCCCAGTCAGGGGCCAGCAGGAAGAATGGGTTCTTTATCGCTTCCGGATTTTTGAGCAACAGCGCGCCCTGGCCGAAGTAGTTCAGCACCAGAGACGGCAGTACCACAATAAACCAGGCCACGCGGATAGGCAGTTTCCCGAAGTGTCCCATGTCAGCATACAGCGCTTCAACGCCGGTGATGGAGAGCACAACCGCCCCCAGCGCCACGAAGGAAACCACTTTGTATTCGAGGAAGAAATTCACGGCCCAGTAGGGGTTTAGCGCTTGCAGCACTTCCGGGTTAGCAATAATGCTGCGTAAACCAAGCGCCGCCAGGATCAGGAACCAGGCCAGCATAATCGGCGCGAACAGTTTCCCCACCAGCCCGGTACCGTGCTTCTGGATCATAAACAGCAGCGTCAGGACAATAATGGCCAGAGGAACAACCCAGGAATCAAGCTGCGGGGCAATAATCTCCAGCCCCTCTATCGCCGAAAGCACTGAGATAGCAGGCGTGATGACGACTTCCCCATAGAAGAAACTGCCGCCAATCAGGCCGATGATGACCAGCACCGACGTCATTCTGGCTGACGTGTTACGCCCGGCAAGGGACATCAGGGTCAGGATACCGCCTTCGCCTGCGTTATCAGCGCGCATAACAAAGGAGAGATATTTAACAGAAACTACCAGGATCAGCAGCCAGAAGATGAGGGACAGGAAGCCAAATACGGCATCGCGTTCAACACCAAAGCCAAACTGGCCGGACAGACATTCACGAAGCGTATAAAGCGGGCTGGTGCCGATATCACCGTAGACAACCCCGATCGCCGCAAGCGTAATTGCGGGTAATGATTGCTTATTATCAGTGCTCATAGACTAGTCTTTTCGTTTAAATAACAAATGTGTTCCTGGTCCCTTGGTCCACAAAAAGCGCACAGTATGCCTGATTCGTTGCAAAATCGTACCCCTAAATGCAACCGCATTAATGTAGCGCAAAGAAAATTGCGCCGCACTTCAGTCTATTACCAGCCCTGGCTGAAACGTCTATACTCGCTTCAATTGGCCGCCACGACGGCGAAAGGATGCAAAAACTATTATGGCTCACTCACATTTATTAGCAGAAAGAATTTCCCGCCTCAGCAGCGCGCTGGAAAAAGGCCTTTTCGAGCGTAGCCACGCCATCCGCCTCTGTTTACTGGCGGCGTTGAGCGGCGAAAGCGTATTTCTGCTGGGTCCACCGGGTATCGCCAAAAGCCTGATTGCCCGCCGACTGAAATTTGCCTTTCAGAACGCCCGCGCGTTTGAATACCTGATGACCCGCTTTTCCACCCCGGAAGAAGTGTTTGGCCCCCTTTCTATTCAGGCGCTGAAAGATGAAGGGCGCTATGAGCGTTTGACGGCGGGATATCTGCCTGAGGCAGAAATTGTCTTTCTTGATGAAATCTGGAAAGCGGGACCGGCCATTCTGAACACCCTGCTCACGGCGATAAACGAACGTCGGTTCCGCAACGGTGCCAGTGAAGAAAAAATCCCGATGCGTCTGCTGGTGGCCGCCTCCAACGAACTCCCCGAGGCCGACAGCAGTCTGGAAGCGCTGTATGACCGCATGTTGATCCGCCTGTGGCTGGACAAAGTGCAGGATAAATCCAACTTCCGCTCTATGCTGGTGAGCCAGCAGGATGAGAATGAAAACCCGGTCTCCGCTTCGCTTCAGGTTACCGATGAGGAATATCAGCTGTGGCAGCAGGAGATCGGCAAAATCAAACTGCCAGATGCCGTCTTCGAGCTGATCTTCATGCTGCGCCAGCAGCTCGATTTACTCCCTTCAGCGCCCTATGTCTCCGATCGTCGCTGGAAAAAAGCGATCCGCCTGCTGCAGGCCAGCGCCCTGTTCAGCGGCCGTGATGCCGTTGCGCCAATCGATCTGATCCTGCTGAAAGATTGCCTCTGGCACGACGCAGAAGGCATGAACCTGATGCAGCAACAGCTTGAAATATTGATGACCGGACACGCCTGGGGACAACAGGCGATGCTCAACCAGCTTGGTGCTATTGCCCAACGACGCATCCAGTTACAGCAGCAACAAAGTGATAAAACGGCGCTGAAAGTGAACCGGCTGGGTGGAATGTTCGCCCGCAAACCTCACTACGAATTACCCGCCGAGCTGACTAGCCCGACGCTTACCCTGCTGCTCCAGCAACCGCTAAAGCTCCATGATATGCAGGTTGTACACGTTACGATTGAGCGCGAGCCGCTATCGCAATGGCTGGATAAAGGTGGAGAAATCCGCGGAAAACTCAACGGCATCGGTTTCGCGCAGCCGCTAAGTATGGAAGTGGACAGTAGCCAGCATCTGGTGATCCGCGATGTGAGCCTGCAGGGATCGCGTCTTGCACTGCCAGGCACCGCCTCTGACAGCGTTCCTGAAGAGATTAAGCAGCAGCTGGAAGCGCTGGATACCGAATGGCACCAGCAACACACCCGCTTTAGCGAGCAGCAAAAATGCCTCTTCATACATAGCGACTGGTTAGGTCGCATTGAAGCCAGCCTGCAGGATGTGAGCACACAGATTAAACAGGCGCGTCAATGCTAACGCTGGATACGCTTAACATCATGCTGGCCGTCAGCGAAGAAGGGTTGATCGAAGAAGTGGTCATTACCCTTCTGGCGTCGCCGCAGTTGGCCGCATTCTTTGAAAAATTTCCGAAGCTTAAAAAAGCGATGACGGACGATCTCCCACGCTGGCGTGAAAACTTGCGTCAGCGGTTCAAAGAGACCGAGGTCCCCCCTGAGTTAACGGAAGAGGTGGCCTGTTATCAGCAGTGCCAGCGGCTCTCAACGCCACAGTTTATCGTTCAGCTTCCGCAAACCCTGACATTGCTCGACAACGTCCACTCCCCGTTTGCCAGCCAGGCCCGGGTGCTGGTCACGGATAACGCCACCTTCACGCCCGCGTTGCACACTCTCTTTTTACAGCGCTGGCGCCTCAGCCTTGTCGTTCAGGCCACAACATTGAACCAGCAACTGCTGGATGAGGAGCGTGAACAACTGCTCAGTGAAGTTCAGGAACGCATGACCTTAAGCGGTCAGCTCGAGCAGGTACTGGTGGAAAATGAAAACGCCGCCGGGCGTCTCTGGGATATGAGCGCCGGTCAGCTTCGGCGCGGGGATTATCAGCTGATCGTCAAGTACGGCGATTTTCTGGCACAGCAGCCCGAGCTGATGAAACTCGCAGAACAGTTGGGCCGTTCAAGGGAGGCAAAGTCAGTCCCAAAGAAAGATGCCCCGATGGAAACCTTCCGCACCCTGGTACGCGAACCGGCAACCGTTCCCGAGCAGGTCGATGGGCTTCAGCAAAGCGATGACATTTTGCGCCTGCTGCCCACCGAACTCAGCACGCTGGGGATGACCGAGCTGGAGTATGAGTTTTACCGTCGGCTGGTGGAAAAACAGCTTCTCACCTACCGGCTGCACGGTGAAGCCTGGCGCGAGAAGCTCAGCCAGAGGCCAGTCGTCCACCAGGATTTTGATGAGCAGCCGCGCGGACCTTTTATTGTTTGCGTGGATACGTCCGGATCGATGGGCGGGTTTAATGAGCAATGTGCGAAGGCATTCTGTCTGGCTCTGATGCGCGTGGCGCTCGCCGATCGCCGTCGCTGCTTCATCATGCTCTTCTCCAGCGAGGTGGTGGGTTATGAGCTGACGAACCAGCAGGGTATCGAACAGGCGATCCGCTTTTTAAGCCAGCGTTTTCGCGGCGGCACGGATTTAGCCAGCTGTTTTCGTAGCATTGTGGAGAGAATGCAGGGTGGCGACTGGTACGACGCTGACGCGGTGGTAATTTCCGATTTTATTGCCCAGCGTCTGCCGGATGATGTGGTGAATAAAGTGAAGGAGTTACAGCGGGTGCATCAGCACCGTTTCCACGCGGTGGCGATGTCCGCCCATGGAAAACCCGGCATCATGCGCATCTTCGATCATATCTGGCGCTTCGATACCGGGTTGCGTAGCCGCCTGCTCAGACGCTGGCGGCGTTAATCACAGAAGGGAGCCAACGCTTTCGCGTACTTGCTGCGGCCAGACGCCACACTGAACCTGACCGATATGTGGCAACTGAAGCAGTAACATGGTCAGACGGGACTGGCCGATACCGCCACCGATGGTCTGCGGCATTTCCCCGCGTAGCAGCGACTGGTGCCACTCTAATTTGAGACGATCTTCGTCGCCAGTAACGGCCAGCTGACGCTTCAGCGCATCAGCATCCACGCGGATCCCCATAGAAGACAGCTCAAACGCATCTTCCAGCACCGGGTTCCAGACCAGGATATCGCCGTTCAGACCCGCGTATTCGCTCTCACCACGGGTGCTCCAGTCATCATAATCCGGCGCACGAACGTCGTGGCGTTTGCCGTCAGACAGTTTGCCGCCGATCCCCATCAGAAACACAGCACCTAATTCTTTGGCGATTGCGCGTTCACGGCCTTTAGCATCCAGATCCGGGAAACGGCTCAGCAGCTCCTGGCTGTGCACAAAGTGGATCGTATCCGGCAGGAACGGTGCCAGACCAAACTCTTTGCTTACAGCCGCTTCGGTCGCTTTGATCCCAGCGTAGATCGCCTCAACGGTGGATTTCAGCGTACCGACATGGCGCTCGGCATCACCCATTACGCGCTCCCAGTCCCACTGATCAACGTAGACGGAGTGAATTGGAGTAAGGCGGTCTTCATCGGGGCGAAGGGCTTTCATGTGCGTGTAGAGCCCTTCGCCCGCGCTGAAGTCGTGTTGTCCCAGGGTTTGACGCTTCCATTTCGCAAGGGAGTGAACCACTTCGAACTGGGCATCTGGCAGTGTTTTCACTTTCACCTGCACCGCTTTTTCGCTTCCAGATAAGTTATCCTGCGTCCCGTCACCCACGCGGCTCAGAATGGGAGCCTGGACTTCAATCAGTCCAAGTTTATCTTCCAGCTGGCTTGAAAAATGGGATTTAACGAAACTGATCTGGCGTTGTTTTGCGATATAAGCGGTTTTCATTATTTATACTCCTGCGTCCTGTTGCTATTGATTAAGCAACAGAAATGGCACCTTATTCAATAACCAATCAACAAAAAGCCTCCTTCACTTTTGATTCGATAAAATAAACCGCTAGAATAGAGTGATTCATTAATCTTCATAAGAAAAAGCTATGGAAAATTATCAGATCGACAATCTCGACCGCGGCATCCTGGAGGCCTTAATGGCTAATGCCCGTACCGCCTACGCCGAGCTGGCAAAACAGTTTGGTGTCAGCCCGGGAACAATCCATGTTCGCGTAGAGAAGATGAAACAGGCGGGGATCATTACCGGCGCACGCATTGACGTCAGCCCCAAACAGCTGGGTTATGACGTTTGCTGCTTTATCGGCATCATTCTTAAAAGCGCAAAAGACTACCCTTCTGCCCTGGCAAAGCTGAACGCACTCGATGAAGTCACAGAAGCCTATTACACCACCGGGCACTACAGCATCTTTATAAAAGTCATGTGTCGATCCATCGACGCCCTCCAGCAGGTACTTATCAACAAGATCCAAACAATCGATGAAATTCAGTCCACTGAGACCCTGATCTCCCTGCAAAACCCGATAATGCGTACCATCCGCCCGTGATCGGGCAAATTCATTCCCACATTTTCCACAGGTAGATCCCAGCTCGTTCACAGCGTACAATGGCCGCCTCTTTATCTGAGCGAGCGATCAATGGCTGACATTACTCTTATCAGTGGCAGCACCCTGGGCGGTGCGGAATACGTTGCGGAACATCTGGCTGAGAAGCTGGAAGAAGCAGGTTTTTCCACAGAGACACTGCACGGACCGCTGCTTGAAGATCTCCCGACTGATGGGATCTGGCTGCTGATCACCTCCACACATGGCGCAGGCGACCTGCCGGATAACCTGCAACCTTTATATGACGAACTGCAGGAACAACAACCAGACCTGTCCAACGTCCGTTTTGGTGCGGTAGGTATCGGAAGTCGTGAATATGACACCTTCTGTGGCGCAATAGAGAAAGTTGAGGCCGCTGTTACCGCCTGTGGTGCAAAACAGCTGGGTGAAACGCTGAAGATCAACATCCTCGATCATGATATTCCGGAAGATCCAGCCGAGATCTGGCTGGCAGAATGGAAAAATTTACTCAAAAACGATTAAAGATCGCGCGAACAGATGTGGATAACTCTGGTTAAAAGCTCGTATTAAGCCGTAGTTATCCAAATAACAACTCTGGTATGGTTTTTGACCTGTGCATAAAGTGGCGATCTGATCCCAGCTTATACGGTCCAGGATCACCGATCATTCACAGCAAACGATCCTTCCTAACCGCATGATCTTATTTGCCGGATCGGACTTATCCACAGAGGTCGGCGATCCTAATAAGAGATCACAATAGAACAGATCTCTAAATAAAAGATCTTCTTTTTAATAGCCCAGGATCCCAATGCTTTCTCGAAAGACTAAAGTTGAGTAGAATCCACGGCCCGGGCTTCAATCCATTTTCATACCGCTTTACGCGAGGCAGACCACCATGTTTTATCAGGATCCTTTTGACGTCATTATCATTGGCGGGGGTCATGCAGGCACTGAGGCCGCAATGGCCGCAGCGCGAATGGGTCAGCAGACCCTGCTTTTGACACACAATATCGACACGCTTGGACAGATGTCCTGTAACCCGGCGATTGGCGGCATTGGGAAAGGACACCTGGTAAAAGAAGTGGATGCACTTGGCGGCCTGATGGCGAAAGCGATCGATCATGCTGGCATTCAGTTTAGGATACTAAACGCGAGTAAAGGCCCTGCGGTACGAGCAACCCGTGCCCAGGCTGACCGCGTGCTTTACCGTCAGGCGGTACGTACTGCACTGGAGAATCAGCCAAACCTGATGATCTTCCAGCAGGCAGTTGAAGATCTTATCGTTGAGAACGATCGTGTTGTGGGTGCCGTAACCCAGATGGGCCTCAAGTTCCGCGCGAAAGCCGTGGTGCTGACCGTGGGCACATTCCTCGACGGTAAAATTCATATTGGTCTGGATAACTACAGCGGTGGACGTGCTGGCGATCCGCCGTCGATTCCACTGTCTCGCCGTCTGCGTGAACTGCCGTTGCGCGTCAGCCGCCTGAAAACGGGCACACCTCCACGTATTGATGCGCGCACCATTGATTTCAGCGTGCTGGCGCAACAGCACGGTGATAACCCAATGCCCGTGTTTTCGTTCATGGGCAATGCGGCGCAACATCCGCAGCAGGTACCGTGCTACATCACGCATACCAACGAGAAAACCCATGACGTGATCCGCAATAACCTCGATCGCAGCCCAATGTACGCAGGCGTGATTGAAGGGATCGGCCCACGCTACTGCCCGTCGATCGAAGACAAAGTGATGCGTTTTGCCGATCGCAACCAGCATCAGATCTTCCTGGAGCCGGAAGGACTGACCTCAAACGAAATTTACCCGAATGGCATCTCCACCAGCCTGCCGTTCGATGTGCAGATGCAAATTGTTCGCTCAATGCAGGGGATGGAGAATGCGAAAATCGTTCGTCCTGGCTACGCTATTGAGTACGATTTCTTCGATCCTCGTGACCTGAAGCCAACCCTGGAAAGCAAATTCATCCACGGTCTGTTCTTCGCGGGGCAGATTAACGGCACCACCGGCTACGAAGAAGCGGCTGCACAGGGTCTGCTTGCCGGTCTGAACGCTGCGCGCTTCTCTGCTGAGAAAGAAGGCTGGGCACCAGGCCGTTCTCAGGCGTATCTGGGTGTGCTGGTCGACGATCTCTGCACGCTGGGCACAAAAGAACCGTACCGTATGTTTACCTCGCGCGCGGAATACCGCCTGATGTTGCGCGAAGACAACGCCGACCTGCGTCTGACCGAAATGGGTCGCGAGCTGGGTCTGGTCGATGACGAGCGCTGGGCGCGTTTCAACGAGAAGCTGGAGCGTATTGAACAGGAACGTCAGCGGCTGAAAACCACCTGGGTGAATCCGCAGGCGGAAATTGCAGCCGAAGTGAACGCTCACTTGACTGCACCGCTGTCGCGCGAAGCCAGCGGCGAAGATTTGCTGCGTCGCCCTGAAGTCACCTATGAGAACCTGGTCAAACTGACCGCGTTCGCACCAGGCCTGGAAGACGCTGAAGCGGCAGAGCAGGTTGAGATCCAGGTTAAATACGAAGGTTATATCGCACGCCAGCAGGATGAGATTGAAAAACAGCAGCGCAACGAAAACACGCTGCTGCCGGAGATGCTGGACTATCGTCAGGTCACTGGTCTTTCCAACGAAGTGATCGCCAAGCTGAACGATCATAAACCTGTGTCGATTGGCCAGGCATCCCGCATATCGGGCGTTACTCCGGCCGCGATTTCGATTCTGCTGGTGTGGTTAAAAAAACAGGGCATGCTGCGCCGCAGCGCGTAATGCTCTGAACATTGCCCGGTGGCGCTGCGCTTACCGGGCCTACAGAATTCCATAGGGCGGGTAAGCGAAGCGCCACCCGCCACTTAAGTTTCTCAACAGGTATTCACCGTGCTCAACAAACTCTCTCGTCTGCTGGATCAGGCAGGTATTTCGCTCACCGATCACCAGAAAAATCAGCTGGTGGCCTACGTCGATATGCTGAACAAATGGAACAAAGCGTACAACCTAACCTCAGTACGAGACCCCAACGAGATGCTGGTACGCCATATTCTCGATAGCATTGTGGTTGCGCCTTATCTGAAAGGTGAACGCTTTATTGATGTGGGGACAGGCCCTGGTCTACCGGGCGTTCCGCTGTCGATTGTTCGTCCTGAGAGCCAGTTCACGTTGCTGGACAGCCTTGGCAAGCGCGTACGCTTTTTACGTCAGGTACAGCATGAGCTGAAGCTTGAGAACATCACGCCCGTGCAGAGCAGGGTAGAGGAGTTCCCGGCGGAGCCACCGTTTGATGGTGTTATCAGCCGCGCGTTTGCTTCGCTCAATGATATGGTGAGCTGGTGTAAGCACTTGCCTGCAGATAATGGCCGTTTTTATGCGCTGAAAGGGCAGTTGCCTGGTGATGAGATTGAACAGCTTCCGGATGGTTTTGCTGTTGAATCCATCGAGAAATTAAATGTTCCTCAACTCGATGGGGAACGTCACCTGGTGATAATTAAGCCAAACAATTTTTAAAAAATTAATAAAAAATGTGGAATTTGTGCTGTTCTTACCATGTTAAAAAACAGCACAACTACTTGGGTTTTACCAGACAGCTTTTAACCTCGTTTTTACTAAGGTTTTTCTTATGGTTAACCTGACCGTTATTCTTCACTATGAAGATAGTCAATGGCGAAAATATAAGTCTGCTAAAAATGGAAGGCAGAAACCAGAATGCAATGTTAATTATTTATTAAGAATGTCAATGAAAGGTTTTTATTGTGTACGGGGCTGTTTTGAAAATAGTTACGACATTTTGTGTTTGATTTCATAAAGATATATTTAAGCGATTTGCGCCTTTGATTAATACAACCTTATCGCAAATGTGTGTTTTGTGATCTCGTGCACGCTTTGCTGTCAACGTTTTCGCGCTGTTTGCACTTTTGGTCGAAGGTCGATGCTTTCTGAGAAAGTTAAAAAATAGCGGTGGGGAAAAATATTTAAACATTTATTCACCTTTTCGCTACTTAATGTTTGAAATCACGGGTGCGCACCGTATAATTTGACCGCTTTTTGATGCTTGACTCTGAGCCTTAAAGGACGTTTTATACGACACGCGGCATACCTCGAAGGGAGCAGGAGTAAAAACGTGATGTCTGTGTCGCTCTTGAGTAGAAACGTTGCTCGTAAGCTTCTGTTCATTCAGTTTCTGGCTGTGATAGCAAGTGGACTGCTGTTTAGCCTCAAAGACCCCTTCTGGGGCATCTCCGCCGTGTGCGGGGGTTTGGCGGTTGTACTGCCAAACGTGTTGTTTATGATTTTTGCCTGGCGTCATCAGGCGCATACACCCGCCAAAGGCCGCGTGGCCTGGTCCTTCGCCCTCGGCGAAGTGTGTAAGGTGTTGCTGACCTTTGCTCTACTGGTGATGGCGCTGGCGGTTTTGAAAGTGGTCTTCATGCCGCTGATAGCTACGTGGGTTTTGGTGCTGGTGGTACAAGTTCTGGCTCCAGCTGTAATCAATAACAAAGGGTAAAAGGCATCATGGCTTCAGAAAATATGACGCCGCAGGATTACATAAGTCATCATCTGAGCAACCTTCAGATGGACTTGCGTACATTCTCGCTGGTGGATCCACATAACCCCCCGGCCACCTTCTGGACGATCAACATCGACTCCATGTTCTTCTCGGTGGTTTTGGGTCTTCTGTTCCTGGCCATGTTCCGCGGTGTTGCTAAAAGAGCGACCAGCGGTGTTCCAGGGAAATTCCAGACGTTCATCGAAATGATCATCGGCTTCGTCCATGGCAGCGTCAAAGACATGTACCATGGCAAGAGCAAGCTGATTGCTCCGCTGGCCCTGACCGTGTTCGTTTGGGTCTTCCTGATGAACCTGATGGACCTTCTGCCTATCGATTTCATTCCGTGGATTGGCGAACACGTCCTCGGTCTGCCTGCACTGCGCGTGGTTCCGTCTGCTGACGTGAACATCACCCTGTCGATGGCGCTGGGCGTGTTTATCCTGATTCTTTTCTACAGCATCAAAATGAAAGGCGTAAGCGGCTTTGTGAAAGAGCTTACCTTGCAGCCGTTCAACCACTGGGCGTTTATTCCGGTCAACCTGATCCTGGAAGGCGTTAGCCTGCTGTCCAAACCTGTATCACTGGGTCTGCGACTGTTCGGCAACATGTATGCGGGTGAGCTGATTTTCATTCTGATCGCGGGTCTTCTGCCGTGGTGGTCACAGTGGATTCTTAATGTGCCATGGGCCATTTTCCACATCCTGATCATTACGCTGCAAGCCTTTATCTTCATGGTTCTGACGATCGTCTATCTGTCGATGGCGTCTGAAGAGCACTGATTTTTTACCAACACTACTACGTTTTAATTGAAACAAACTGGAGACTGTCATGGAAAACCTGAATATGGATCTGCTGTACATGGCTGCCGCTGTGATGATGGGTCTGGCGGCTATCGGTGCTGCGATCGGTATCGGCATCCTCGGGGGCAAATTCCTGGAAGGCGCTGCGCGTCAACCTGATCTGATTCCTCTGCTGCGTACTCAGTTCTTTATCGTTATGGGTCTGGTGGATGCTATCCCAATGATCGCTGTAGGTCTGGGTCTGTACGTGATGTTTGCTGTCGCGTAGTAGTAGTTTTAAAACCCTAAGCCACAGAAATTAAAGAGGTATTGTGCTGTGAACATGAACGCAACAATCCTCGGCCAGGCCATCGCGTTTATTCTCTTTGTCTGGTTCTGCATGAAGTATGTATGGCCGCCATTAATGGCTGCCATCGAAAAACGTCAGAAAGAAATTGCTGACGGTCTGGCTTCTGCAGAACGCGCTAAGAAAGATTTGGACCTTGCACAGGCCAACGCGACAGACCAGCTGAAAAAAGCGAAAGCGGAAGCTCAGGTTATCATCGAACAGGCTAACAAACGCCGTTCGCAGATCCTGGACGAAGCCAAAGCTGAAGCAGAACAGGAACGTACTAAGATCGTGACACAGGCTCAGGCTGAAATTGAAGCTGAGCGTAAACGTGCTCGTGAAGAACTGCGTAAGCAGGTTGCGATTCTGGCTGTTGCTGGCGCCGAGAAGATCATCGAACGTTCCGTGGATGAAGCTGCTAACAGCGACATCGTGGACAAACTTGTCGCTGAACTGTAAGGAGGGAGGGGCTGATGTCTGAATTTGTTACGGTAGCTCGCCCCTACGCCAAAGCAGCTTTTGACTTTGCTATCGAACACCAAAATGTCGATCGCTGGCAGAATATGCTGGCGTTTGCCGCTGAGGTGACGAAAAACGAACAAATGGCCGAGTTGCTTTCCGGTGCGTTAGCACCTGAAACTCTCGCCGCGTCGTTTATCGCCGTGTGCGGAGAGCAACTGGATGCCAACGGCCAGAACCTGATTAAGGTAATGGCAGAAAATGGTCGTCTCCGTGTGCTCCCGGATGTTCTCGAGCAGTTTGAGCACTTACGTGCCCTTAGTGAAGCTACTGCTGAAGTTGAAGTAACTTCTGCGACTGAACTGAGTAATGAACAGCTTGCGAAAATTACCGCCGCGATGGAAAAACGTCTGTCACGCAAAGTTAAGCTGAATTGCAAAATCGATAAGTCTGTAATGGCAGGCGTAATCATCCGTTCGGGTGATATGGTCATTGATGGCAGCGTACGCGGCCGTCTTGAGCGCCTTGCAGACGTCTTGCAGTCTTAAGGGGACTGGAGCATGCAACTGAATTCCACCGAAATCAGCGAACTGATCAAGCAGCGCATTGCTCAGTTCAATGTTGTGAGCGAAGCTCACAATGAAGGTACTATTGTTTCTGTAAGTGACGGTGTTATCCGCATTCACGGCCTGGCCGATTGTATGCAGGGTGAGATGATTTCCCTGCCGGGTAACCGTTACGCTATCGCACTGAACCTGGAGCGCGACTCCGTAGGTGCAGTTGTGATGGGTCCATACGCTGACCTCGCCGAAGGCATGAAGGTTAAGTGTACTGGCCGTATTCTGGAAGTGCCGGTTGGCCGTGGCCTGCTGGGTCGCGTAGTTAACACCCTGGGTGCACCAATCGACGGTAAAGGTCCGGTTGAGCACGATGGCTTCTCCCCAATCGAAGTTATCGCACCAGGCGTTATCGATCGTCAGTCCGTAGATCAGCCTGTTCAGACAGGTTATAAGTCCGTTGATGCCATGATCCCAATCGGTCGTGGTCAGCGTGAACTGATCATCGGTGACCGTCAGACCGGTAAAACCGCGATGGCTATCGACGCCATCATCAACCAGCGTGATTCCGGCATCAAATGCGTGTACGTGGCTATCGGCCAGAAAGCGTCCACCATTTCTAACGTGGTTCGTAAACTGGAAGAGCACGGCGCACTGGCTAACACCATTGTTGTTGTTGCTACCGCTTCTGAATCTGCTGCACTGCAATACCTGGCGCCATACGCGGGTTGCGCAATGGGCGAATACTTCCGTGACCGCGGTGAAGATGCACTGATCGTATACGATGACCTGTCTAAACAGGCTGTTGCTTATCGTCAGGTTTCCCTGTTGCTCCGTCGTCCACCTGGACGTGAAGCGTTCCCTGGCGACGTATTCTACCTCCACTCTCGTCTGCTGGAGCGTGCTTCCCGTGTTAACGCGGAATACGTCGAGAACTTCACTAAAGGTGAAGTGAAGGGTAAAACGGGCTCTCTGACCGCACTGCCGATCATTGAAACCCAGGCGGGTGACGTTTCTGCATTCGTTCCGACCAACGTAATTTCCATTACCGATGGTCAGATCTTCCTGGAAACCAACCTGTTTAACTCCGGTATTCGTCCGGCGGTTAACCCGGGTATCTCCGTATCCCGTGTTGGTGGTGCTGCTCAGACCAAGATCATCAAGAAACTGTCCGGTGGTATCCGTACCGCGCTGGCACAGTATCGTGAACTGGCTGCGTTCTCTCAGTTCGCATCCGATCTGGACGAAGCAACCCGTAAACAGCTGAGCCACGGTCAGAAAGTGACCGAGCTGCTGAAGCAGAAACAGTACGCACCAATGTCTGTTGCTCAGCAGGGCCTGGTACTGTTCGCGGCTGAACGCGGTTACCTCGAAGATGTGGAACTGGCGAAAATCGGTAGCTTCGAAGCCGCTCTGCTGGCTTACGTCGACCGTGATCACGCTCCGCTGATGCAAGAGATCAACCAGACCGGTGGCTATAACGACGAAATCGAAGGCAAGCTGAAAGCTATCCTCGATTCCTTCAAAGCAACCCAATCCTGGTAATCGTCCGGCGGCTTGTCTCAGGACAAGCCGCCTGGCATTGAGGAGAAGCTCATGGCCGGCGCAAAAGAGATACGTAGTAAGATCGCAAGCGTCCAGAACACGCAAAAGATCACTAAAGCGATGGAGATGGTCGCCGCTTCCAAAATGCGTAAATCGCAGGATCGCATGGCGGCCAGCCGTCCTTATGCAGAAACCATGCGCAAAGTGATTGGTCACCTTGCAAACGGTAATCTGGAATATAAGCACCCTTACCTGGAAGAACGCGACGTTAAGCGCGTGGGCTACCTGGTGGTGTCGACCGACCGTGGTCTGTGTGGCGGCTTGAACATTAACCTGTTCAAAAAACTGCTGGCGGATATGAAAGCATGGTCTGAAAAAGGCGTTCAGTGCGATATCGCAATGATCGGCTCTAAAGGCGTCTCTTTCTTTAACTCCGTTGGTGGCAACATTGTCGCTCAGGTGACCGGTATGGGTGATAACCCGTCCCTGTCCGAACTGATCGGCCCGGTTAAAGTGATGTTGCAGGCCTACGATGAAGGCCGTCTGGACAGACTGTACGTTGTCAGCAACAAATTCATTAACACCATGTCTCAGGTTCCAACGCTCACTCAGATGCTGCCTTTACCGGCATCAGAAGATGATGAGCTGAAGCACAAAGCCTGGGATTACCTGTATGAACCCGATCCGAAACCGCTGCTGGATACCCTGCTGCGTCGTTACGTTGAATCTCAGGTTTATCAGGGCGTTGTAGAAAACCTGGCCAGCGAGCAGGCCGCACGAATGGTGGCGATGAAAGCCGCGACCGATAATGGCGGCAGCCTGATTAAAGAGCTGCAGTTGGTTTACAACAAAGCTCGTCAGGCCAGCATTACTCAGGAACTCACCGAGATCGTCTCGGGGGCCGCCGCGGTTTAACCAGGTTTACGAATTACGTAGAGGATTCAAGATGGCTACTGGAAAGATTGTCCAGGTAATCGGCGCCGTGGTGGACGTCGAGTTCCCTCAGGACGCCGTACCACGCGTGTACGACGCGCTTGAGGTACAGAATGGTAACGAGAGCCTGGTGCTGGAAGTTCAGCAGCAGCTCGGCGGCGGTATCGTGCGTACCATCGCGATGGGTTCTTCCGACGGTCTGCGTCGTGGTCTGGAAGTTAAAGACCTTGAGCATCCGATCGAAGTCCCGGTAGGTAAAGCAACGCTGGGTCGTATCATGAACGTATTGGGTCAACCAATCGACATGAAAGGCGACATCGGTGAAGAAGAGCGTTGGGCTATCCACCGCGCGGCACCTTCCTACGAAGAGCTGTCCAGCTCTCAGGAACTGCTGGAAACCGGCATCAAAGTTATCGACCTGATGTGTCCATTTGCGAAGGGCGGTAAAGTTGGTCTGTTCGGTGGTGCGGGTGTAGGTAAAACCGTAAACATGATGGAGCTGATCCGTAACATCGCGATCGAGCACTCCGGTTACTCCGTATTTGCGGGCGTAGGTGAACGTACTCGTGAAGGTAACGACTTCTACCACGAAATGACCGACTCCAACGTTCTGGACAAAGTATCCCTGGTTTACGGCCAGATGAACGAGCCACCAGGAAACCGTCTGCGTGTTGCGCTGACCGGTCTGACTATGGCTGAGAAGTTCCGTGACGAAGGCCGTGACGTCCTGCTGTTCGTCGATAACATCTACCGTTACACCCTGGCCGGTACAGAAGTATCTGCACTTCTGGGTCGTATGCCTTCAGCGGTAGGTTATCAGCCGACTCTGGCGGAAGAGATGGGTGTTCTTCAGGAACGTATCACCTCTACCAAAACCGGTTCTATCACCTCCGTTCAGGCGGTATACGTACCTGCGGATGACTTGACTGACCCATCACCAGCAACCACCTTTGCGCACCTTGATGCAACCGTGGTACTGAGCCGTCAGATCGCGTCTCTGGGTATCTACCCAGCCGTTGACCCGCTGGACTCCACCAGCCGTCAGCTGGATCCACTGGTTGTTGGTCAGGAACACTACGACACCGCGCGTGGCGTACAGTCCCTGCTGCAACGTTACCAGGAACTGAAAGACATCATCGCCATCCTGGGTATGGATGAACTGTCTGAAGAAGACAAACTGGTGGTAGCACGTGCGCGTAAGATCCAGCGCTTCCTGTCCCAGCCGTTCTTCGTTGCGGAAGTATTCACCGGTTCTCCAGGTAAATACGTTTCCCTGAAAGACACCATCCGTGGCTTTAAAGGCATCATGGAAGGCGAATACGATCACCTGCCAGAGCAGGCGTTCTACATGGTTGGTTCCATCGAAGAAGCAGTGGAAAAAGCCAAAAAACTTTAACGCCTTAATCGGAGGGTGATATGGCAATGACTTACCACCTGGACGTCGTCAGCGCAGAGCAACAAATGTTCTCTGGTCTGGTCGAGAAAATCCAGGTAACGGGTAGTGAAGGTGAGCTGGGTATTTTCCCGGGTCACGCACCGCTGCTCACCGCCATTAAGCCTGGTATGATCCGCATCGTTAAACAGTTCGGTCACGAAGAGTTTATCTATCTGTCCGGCGGCATTCTTGAAGTGCAGCCTGGCAGTGTGACCGTTCTGGCCGATACCGCTATTCGTGGCCAGGATCTCGACGAAGCGCGAGCCCTGGAATCGAAGCGTAAGGCTGAAGAGCACATTAGCAGCTCTCATGGTGACGTGGATTACGCTCAGGCGTCTGCGGAGCTGGCCAAAGCGATCGCGAAACTGCGCGTTATCGAGTTGACCAAAAAAGCGATGTAACACCGGCTTGAAAAGCACAAAAGCCAGTCTGGGTTCCAGGCTGGCTTTTTTTTTCGGCCTTAATTCATGATGAAAAAGATGTAGAATTTTAGGCATCAAACGTTTTTACTTCTCACTCAAACTACCGTCAGGATGCGTATGTCAAACAGTGCGATGAGCGTGGTGATCCTTGCCGCTGGCAAAGGTACCCGCATGTATTCCGATCTGCCTAAAGTGCTTCACACGCTGGCAGGAAAGCCGATGGTGCAGCATGTCATTGATGCAGCAAATGAACTGGGTGCCCGTCAGGTTCACCTGGTCTACGGCCACGGTGGCGATCTGCTTAAAAAGACGCTGAGCGATGACAAGCTCAACTGGGTGCTTCAGGCTGAGCAGCTGGGTACAGGTCACGCGATGCAGCAGGCAGCACCGTTCTTTGCCGATGACGAAGATATTCTGATGCTCTACGGCGATGTTCCGCTGATCTCCGTTGAAACACTAACTCGCCTGCGTGAAGCCAAACCGCAGGGCGGCATCGGTTTGTTAACCGTCGTGCTGGACGATCCAACCGGTTATGGCCGCATCACCCGAGAAAACGGCAACGTAACGGGGATTGTTGAGCATAAAGACGCCAGCGACGAACAGCGCCAGATTCAGGAGATCAACACCGGTATCCTGATTGCCAATGGCGCGGATATGAAGCGCTGGTTGTCGAAGCTCAACAACAACAATGCGCAGGGTGAATACTACATCACCGACATCATTGCGATGGCATATCAGGAAGGACGTGAGATTGCGGCGGTACATCCGGCACGCATTAGCGAAACCGAAGGGGTGAATAACCGCCTTCAGCTTTCCCGTCTGGAGCGCGTTTATCAGTCTGAACAGGCCGAAAAACTGCTGCTGGCAGGCGTGATGCTGCGCGATCCGGCGCGTTTCGATCTGCGTGGTTCCCTGTCTCACGGTCGTGACGTTGAAATTGATACTAACGTTATCTTTGAAGGCAAAGTCACTCTGGGCAATCGTGTCAAAATTGGCGCTGGCTGCGTTATCAAAAACAGCGTCATCGGTGACGATTGCGAAATCAGCCCTTACAGCGTGGTGGAAGATGCGCATCTTGAAGCGGCGTGCACCATTGGACCGTTTGCGCGTCTGCGCCCGGGCGCTGAGCTGATGGAAGGGGCTCACGTGGGCAACTTCGTTGAGATGAAAAAAGCGCGTCTGGGTAAAGGCTCTAAAGCCGGTCATTTGACCTATCTGGGCGATGCGGAAATTGGCGATAACGTCAATATTGGTGCAGGCACAATCACCTGCAACTATGACGGTGCCAACAAGTTTAAAACCATTATCGGTGATGATGTGTTTGTCGGTTCCGATACACAGCTGGTGGCACCGGTTACGGTGGGCAACGGGGCAACGATTGCCGCCGGGACAACCGTTACGCGCGATATCGCCGATAACGAGCTGGTATTAAGCCGTGTGCCACAGGTGCACAAGCAGGGCTGGAAACGCCCGGTGAAGAAAAAGTAACGGATTTACCCTCGCCCCTTTGGGGAGAGGGTCGGGGTGAGGGGATAACATAATCCTCCCCCCACAAGCAGTACCCATAAAAATAACCCCACTCTCTACAAGGCTCGGGGTGCCCGGAAAGGGCAAATACAGGTCAGCGACAACGCAGGCGTTATGCCTAAATTCGGAATCTAAAACTATGTGTGGAATTGTTGGCGCAGTTGCGCAGCGTGATATTGCTGAAATCCTTCTCGAAGGTTTACGTCGTCTGGAATACCGTGGCTATGACTCTGCTGGTCTGGCCGTGGTCGATGCAGAAGGTCATATGACCCGTCTGCGTCGTCTCGGTAAAGTGCAGATGCTGGCCCAGGCCGCGGAAGAACATCCGCTGCATGGTGGTACCGGTATTGCGCACACCCGTTGGGCGACGCACGGCGAACCGTCTGAAGGCAACGCGCACCCGCATGTGTCTGAACACATCGTGGTCGTGCACAACGGCATTATCGAAAACCACGAACCGCTGCGCGAAGAACTGAAAGCGCGCGGCTATACCTTCGTCTCTGAAACTGACACCGAAGTGATTGCTCACCTGGTGCACTGGGAGCTGGAGCAGGGCGGTACACTGCGTGACGCAGTTCTGCGTGCTATCCCTCAGCTGCGCGGTGCATACGGCACGGTGATCATGGACTCACGCGATCCGTCCACGCTGCTGGCCGCACGTTCCGGTAGCCCGATGGTTATCGGTCTGGGCATGGGTGAAAACTTTATCGCCTCTGACCAGCTTGCGCTCCTGCCAGTTACCCGTCGCTTTATCTTCCTGGAAGAGGGTGATATTGCGGAAGTGACTCGTCGCAGCGTGACCGTATTCGATACCAAAGGCGAGCAGGTGAAACGCCAGGAGATCGAATCTAACCTGCAGTACGACGCGGGCGACAAAGGCGCTTACCGTCACTACATGCAGAAAGAGATTTACGAGCAGCCAAACGCCATCAAAAACACTCTTACCGGGCGCATCAGCCACGGTGAGGTGGATCTGAGCGAGTTGGGTGCAAACGCGAACGAACTGCTCAGCAAGGTTGAGCATATTCAGATCGTGGCCTGCGGTACCTCCTACAACTCCGGTATGGTTTCTCGTTACTGGTTTGAATCCCTGGCGGGCGTGCCGTGTGATGTGGAAATCGCGTCTGAATTCCGCTACCGCAAATCCGCTGTACGTCGTAACAGCCTGATGATCACCCTTTCCCAGTCTGGTGAAACGGCGGATACGCTGGCGGCGCTGCGTTTGTCTAAAGAGCTGGGCTACCTTGGCTCTCTGGCCATCTGTAACGTCCCTGGCTCATCGCTGGTGCGTGAATCCGATCTGGCGCTGATGACCAAAGCGGGTACCGAAATTGGCGTGGCTTCCACTAAAGCGTTTACCACTCAGCTGACCGTTCTGTTGATGCTGGTGGCGAAACTGGCACGTCTGAAAGGCGAGGATGCCTCTGTTGAGCATGACATCGTTCATGGCCTGCAGGCACTGCCGAGCCGTATTGAGCAGATGCTGTCCCAGGACAAACGCATTGAAGCACTGGCAGAAGATTTCTCCGACAAGCATCACGCCCTGTTCCTGGGTCGTGGCGATCAGTATCCGATTGCGCTGGAAGGCGCGCTGAAGCTGAAAGAGATCTCCTACATTCACGCGGAAGCCTATGCGGCAGGCGAGCTGAAACACGGCCCACTGGCGCTGATTGACGCCGATATGCCGGTCATCGTTGTGGCTCCTAACAACGAACTGCTGGAAAAACTGAAATCTAACATTGAAGAAGTGCGCGCCCGCGGTGGTGTTCTGTACGTCTTCGCCGACAAAGATGCCGGTTTTGTCAGCAATGACAACATGCACATCATCGAGATGCCGCATGTGGAAGAGGTGATTGCACCGATCTTCTACACCGTTCCGCTGCAGTTGCTGGCTTATCACGTTGCGCTGATCAAAGGCACCGACGTTGACCAGCCGCGTAACCTGGCGAAGTCTGTCACCGTAGAATAATCCCTTCAGGCTCCACCTTCGGGTGGAGCTTTTCTATCCCGCCTGGCTTGTTTTTAATCAACTCTTTTGCGTTTTTATTTATGACAATCTGTCATCTTCAGCTACTTTTTTCAGTGTCACATAAAGAAAATATTTCTGAAAACGCCTTGTCATAAAAGTGGCTAACACGATGAAAATTAAGCTTTCTTCTGCTGGTTTTTAAGTGAAATTTCCATTGTCATAAAACTGTCATAATTCGTACATTTATCTGTCACCTGTTTGTCCTATTTTGCTCATCGTAGCCACTAAACAACGATTTACGAAAATCTTGCAGGAGACATTATGAAAGTTATGCGTACCACTGTCGCAACTGTTGTCGCCGCGACCTTATCTCTGAGCGCGTTCTCTGTATTTGCAGAAGCAAGCCTGACTGGCGCTGGTGCAACCTTCCCTGCGCCGGTGTATGCCAAATGGGCGGATACCTACCAGAAAGAAACCGGTAACAAGGTTAACTATCAGGGTATCGGCTCCTCCGGTGGCGTTAAACAAATTACCGCTAATACCGTTGATTTCGGCGCATCAGACGCTCCGCTGTCTGATGACAAACTGGCTCAGGAAGGTCTGTTCCAGTTCCCGACCGTGATCGGCGGTGTGGTTCTGGCCATCAACCTGCCGGGCGTGAAGTCTGGTGAACTGGTGCTGGACGGCAAAACCCTGGGTGACATCTACCTGGGTAAAATCAAAAAATGGGATGACGAGGCGATTGCCAAACTCAACCCTGGCCTGAAACTGCCATCTCAGAACATCGCTGTGGTTCGCCGCGCTGATGGTTCTGGTACCTCTTTCGTGTTCACCAGCTATCTGGCGAAAGTGAACGAAGAGTGGAAATCTAAAGTCGGTTCTGGCTCTACCGTTAACTGGCCAACTGGTTTGGGTGGTAAAGGCAACGACGGCATCGCCGCTTTCGTACAGCGTCTGCCGGGCTCTATCGGTTACGTAGAATACGCCTACGCTAAACAGAACAACCTGTCCTACACCAAACTGGTTTCTGCTGATGGCAAACCTGTCAGCCCGACCGAAGAGAACTTTGCCAACGCTGCAAAAGGCGCTGACTGGAGCAAATCTTTCGCTCAGGATCTGACTAACCAGAAAGGCGAAGGTGCATGGCCAATCACCTCTACCACCTTCATCCTGGTTCACAAAGAGCAGAAGAAACCTGAGCAGGGCGCCGAAGTGCTGAAGTTCTTCGACTGGGCGTACAAAAACGGCGGCAAACAGGCTAATGCCCTGGATTACGCTACCCTGCCAGAAAACGTGGTTGAGCAGATTCGTGCTGCATGGAAAACCAACGTAAAAGACAGCAGCGGTAAAGCATTGTATTAATTTAGCATTCTGACGAAAATGGCGGGTGGCGCTTGCGCTTACCCGCCGATTTCGTAAACGCGTTTAACAGAAGAGTGATTTATGGCTGCAACCAAGCCTGCATTTAACCCTCCGGGTAAAAAAGGTGACATGATTTTCAGCGCGCTGGTTAAACTGGCTGCGCTGATTGTGCTATTGCTGCTGGGCGGCATTATTGTGTCTCTGATTTTCTCCTCCTGGCCGAGCATCCAGAAATTCGGTTTCTCCTTCCTGTGGACCAAAGAGTGGGACGCGCCGAACGATATCTACGGTGCGCTGGTGCCGATTTACGGTACGCTGGTGACCTCGTTCATCGCCCTGCTGATTGCGGTTCCCGTCAGTTTTGGTATTGCTCTGTTCCTGACGGAACTGGCACCGGGCTGGCTGCGTCGCCCGCTGGGTATTGCCATTGAGCTGCTGGCGGCCATTCCGAGTATCGTTTACGGCATGTGGGGCCTGTTTATCTTTGCGCCGCTGTTCGCAACGTACTTCCAGGAACCCGTGGGTAATGTACTTTCTGCCATCCCGTTTGTGGGTGCCCTGTTCTCTGGCCCGGCTTTCGGTATCGGTATTCTGGCTGCAGGTGTGATCCTCGCCATTATGATTATTCCGTACATTGCGGCGGTCATGCGCGATGTCTTCGAACAAACGCCGGTGATGATGAAAGAGTCGGCCTACGGTATCGGCTGTACCACCTGGGAAGTTATCTGGCGCATTGTCCTTCCGTTCACCAAAAATGGGGTGATTGGCGGCGTGATGCTGGGTCTGGGACGTGCGCTGGGTGAAACCATGGCGGTGACCTTTATCATCGGTAACACCTACCAGCTCGACAGCGCATCACTCTTCATGCCGGGTAACAGTATTACCTCTGCACTGGCGAATGAATTTGCTGAGGCGGAATCCGGGCTGCACGTTGCGGCGTTGATGGAGCTGGGTCTGATTCTGTTCGTGATCACCTTCATTGTTCTGGCGATCTCCAAGCTGATGATTATGCGCCTCGCTAAAAATGAGGGGGCACGCTAATGGCGACTCTCGAAATGCAAGCTACCGCTGAACTGGCGGAATCCCGCCGCAAAATGCAGGCCCGACGCCGTTTTAAAAACCGTATCGCGCTGACGCTCTCAATGGGAACCATGGCATTTGGCCTGTTCTGGCTGGTCTGGATCCTCTTCTCGACGGTTGTGCGCGGGATTGACGGGATGTCGCTGGCGCTGTTTACCGAGATGACGCCACCGCCAAACACGGCGGGTGGTGGTCTGGCGAATGCCCTGGCGGGCAGCGGGTTGCTGATCCTGTGGGCAACGGTATTTGGTACGCCGCTGGGCATCATGGCAGGCATCTATCTTGCGGAGTACGGTCGTAAATCCTGGCTGGCGGAAGTCATTCGTTTCATCAATGACATCCTGCTTTCAGCCCCGTCTATCGTGGTGGGTCTGTTTGTTTACACCGTCGTGGTGGCACAGATGGAACACTTCTCCGGCTGGGCGGGTGTGATTGCGCTGGCGCTGCTGCAGGTGCCTATCGTCATTCGTACTACCGAGAACATGCTGAAACTGGTGCCGGACAGCCTGCGTGAAGCGGCTTATGCACTGGGCACGCCGAAATGGAAGATGATCTCTGCGATTACGCTGAAAGCGTCAGTCTCCGGGATCATGACCGGTATCCTGCTGGCGGTTGCGCGTATCGCGGGTGAAACGGCCCCGCTGCTGTTTACCTCTCTCTCCAACCAGTTCTGGAGCACGGACATGATGCAGCCGATCGCTAACCTGCCGGTGACGATCTTTAAATTTGCGATGAGCCCATTCGCGGAATGGCAGCAGCTGGCCTGGGCCGGGGTGCTGATCATTACCCTTTGCGTACTGTTGCTGAACATTCTGGCGCGCGTCATTTTCGCGAAGAAGAAACACGGTTAATTTTTTACGGCGCGGCAGCTCGCGGCGCCGAATGAGGAAATGAGTCAATGAGTATGGTTGATACTGCCCCGGGTAAGATTCAGGTTCGTGATTTGAACTTCTACTACGGCAAATTCCATGCCCTGAAGAATATCAACCTGGATATCGCGAAGAACCAGGTTACGGCATTCATCGGTCCGTCTGGCTGTGGTAAATCCACGCTGCTGCGTACCTTTAACAAGATGTATTCGCTCTATCCGGAGCAGCGCGCTGAAGGTGAAATCATCCTGGACGGCGAAAACATTCTGACCCAGGCTCAGGATATCGCCCTGCTGCGTGCCAAAGTGGGGATGGTGTTCCAGAAACCCACGCCGTTCCCGATGTCCATTTATGACAACATTGCGTTTGGTGTTCGCCTGTTTGAAAAGCTCTCTCGTGCCGATATGGACGAGCGTGTGCAGTGGGCTTTGACCAAGGCCGCATTATGGAACGAAACCAAAGATAAGTTGCACCAGAGCGGGTACTCTCTCTCCGGTGGTCAGCAGCAGCGTCTGTGCATTGCGCGCGGTATCGCCATTCGCCCGGAAGTGTTGCTGTTGGATGAACCGTGTTCTGCGCTGGACCCAATCTCAACCGGTCGTATTGAAGAGCTGATCACCGAACTGAAGCAGGATTACACCGTGGTTATCGTGACCCACAACGTGCAGCAGGCTGCACGTTGTTCCGATTACACGGCGTTTATGTACCTGGGCGAGTTGATTGAGTTCAGCGATACGGATGCGCTGTTCACCAGACCCGCTAAAAAGCAAACTGAAGATTATATTACTGGCCGCTACGGTTGATTTGGAGTGAACCATGGACAACCTTAATCTTAATAAACACATTTCAGGCCAGTTCAACGCAGAGCTGGAAAGCATTCGCACGCAGGTCATGACCATGGGTGGCATGGTTGAGCAGCAGCTTTCCGATGCGATCACGGCAATGCACAACCAGGACAGCGAGCTGGCGAAGCGCGTCATTGAAGGTGACAAAAACGTCAATATGATGGAAGTCGCGATTGATGAAGCTTGCGTTCGTATTATCGCCAAGCGTCAGCCAACAGCGAGCGACCTGCGCCTGGTGATGGCGATTATCAAAACCATCGCCGAGCTGGAACGTATTGGAGACGTGGCGGATAAAATCTGCCGCACCGCGCTGGAGAAGTTCTCTCAGCAGCACCAGCCGCTGCTGGTGAGCCTGGAGTCGCTGGGGCGTCACACCGTGCAGATGCTGCATGACGTGCTGGATGCCTTTGCGCGTATGGATCTGGACGAAGCGGTACGTATCTACCGTGAAGACAAGAAAGTCGACCAGGAATACGAAGGCATCGTGCGTCAGCTGATGACCTACATGATGGAAGATTCACGTACGATCCCAAGCGTACTGACTGCCCTGTTCTGCGCGCGCTCCATTGAGCGTATCGGTGACCGCTGCCAGAACATTTGCGAATACATTTTCTACTTCGTGAAAGGTCAGGACTTCCGTCACGTAGGCGGCGACGAGCTGGACAAGCTGCTGGCGGGTAAAGATCCGAAAGAGTGATGTTTGTGGCGGGGGGCGCTAGCGCTTACCCGCCCTACGTTAACTTAACGCGTAATATCCCACCCGCGCGCCTTCCACAATGCTGGCAACTGCGCCAGATCGGTAAAGGTCGTCACTTTTGGATGATCGATCGGTTTGTTGTGCGGATCGGCGCAGAAGTAAAACACTTCCATTCCCGCATCAATCCCTGACTGCGCGCCCGCAGACGAGTCATCCACCAGAATGCAGTTTTCTACGTTAACGTTCATCGCGTTGGCCGCATGGAACATCAGCGCCGGATCGGGCTTCCAGCGTTGAATATCGTAGCCGCTGAACAATTTTTCCGGGAAATGATGCAACATCTCCAGTTTCCCCAGCGAGTGCTGCATTTTGCTGACCGGACCATTAGAGACCACACAGATTGGCACCGTCATCGCATCCAGAAGCGCATTCGCCCCGGCGATGACCTCCAGTTCGGAATCAAACAGGCGTGCGACCTCGGCGCGGTAAACCGGCTCGAGATCCCCTTTCGGCAGATCCACACCGTGCTCGTCGTTAATGATGTCGATAATCTCGTACAGTTTCACGCCCTTAAAGCGTTTGAACACCTCTTCGAGATCGAGCGTAATACCAAATTCCTGGAACATGGCGACATACGCACGGGAACAAATGACCTCACTGTCGACAAGCGTACCGTCGCAGTCGAAAAATACCGCCTCAATTCCGGACATGTCTTTCCCTTTTAACAAGTTTAACGTTTACGTGGTGTGGTTTTACGACACGCAATCGTTGCCGTATAAGCAAATTCAATGAAAAAAAGTACCCTATAACCGCCCTTATTGTCGCATTTTGGTATAGGATAGCGACGAATTTTCCCTCCTTGTTCGGAAATTGATGATGAGTCAACAACACACTACCCAGGCATCTGGTCAGGGTCTGCTTGAGCGCGTGTTTAAACTGCGCGAGCACGGCACAACGGCACGCACCGAAGTGATCGCCGGTTTCACCACCTTCCTGACGATGGTCTATATCGTTTTTGTTAACCCACAAATTCTGGGCGTTGCTGGCATGGATACCAGCGCCGTCTTCGTGACCACCTGTCTGATTGCGGCTCTCGGCAGCATCCTGATGGGTGTGTTCGCTAACCTGCCGGTTGCACTGGCACCGGCGATGGGCCTGAACGCGTTCTTCGCGTTCGTGGTTGTTCAGGCGATGGGCCTGCCGTGGCAAGTGGGCATGGGCGCTATCTTCTGGGGCGCTATTGGTCTGCTGTTGCTGACTATTTTCCGCGTACGTTACTGGATGATTGCCAACATTCCTGTGAGCCTGCGCGTGGGCATTACCAGCGGTATTGGTCTGTTCATCGGTATGATGGGGCTGAAAAACGCCGGCGTTATCGTGGCTAACCCGGATACGCTGGTAAGCATCGGTCACCTGACCTCTCACAACGTGCTGCTGGGCGTGCTGGGCTTCTTTATCATCGCGATCCTGGCTTCCCGCAATATTCATGCGGCGGTGCTGGTATCCATCGTGGTGACCACGCTGCTGGGCTGGCTGCTGGGTGACGTTCACTACAACGGTATCGTTTCTGCGCCACCGAGTGTTTCCACCGTTATTGGTCATGTTGATTTGGCGGGTTCCCTGAACCTGGGTCTGGCGGGCGTAATTTTCTCCTTTATGCTGGTCAACCTGTTCGACTCCTCCGGTACCCTGATTGGCGTGACCGACAAAGCAGGTCTGGCCGATGAGAAAGGGAAGTTCCCACGCATGAAGCAGGCGCTGTTCGTTGACAGCATCTCGTCTGTTGCGGGCTCCTTTATCGGTACCTCTTCTGTTACCGCTTATATTGAATCCTCTTCCGGTGTTTCTGTGGGAGGCCGTACTGGTCTGACGGCGGTCGTGGTGGGTATCCTGTTCCTGCTGGTGATCTTCCTTTCGCCGCTGGCGGGAATGGTTCCACCGTATGCGGCAGCCGGCGCGCTGATCTACGTAGGTGTGCTGATGACCTCCAGCCTGTCACGCGTGAAGTGGGATGACTTAACCGAAGCGGTGCCAGCGTTTATTACCGCCGTGATGATGCCGTTCAGCTTCTCGATTACCGAAGGTATCGCGCTGGGCTTTATCTCTTACTGCGTAATGAAAATTGGTACCGGTCGCTTCCGTGATCTCAGCCCGTGCGTCATCGTTGTCGCGCTGCTGTTTGTGCTGAAGATTGTGTTTATTGACGCCAAATAAACATGTTTGTTCCCTCTCCCTGCGGGAGAGGGTCAGGGTGAGGGCATCAGGCCGCAATAAGCTTAAGCCTTCACCCGCTTAATATAATCGCCAAACGCAGTCAGCTGACCAGACAGATGGTCACGCGTGCTCTGATCCACCACTTCACCCGTCTGCGGGTCGACCTTGTTCTGAATCACTCCGCCCATAAACTCCGGCTTGTTCATCACCATCGCATCCAGGAACACCAGAATCTGGCGCAGGTGATACTGGCAGCGCGCGCCGCCAATGGCACCCATAGAACTGGTCTGGATCAGCACGGGTTTACCTGAAAGAGGCTGCTCAGGGAGGCGGGATAACCAGTCAATGGCGTTTTTCAGACCGCCAGGAACGGAGTAGTTATACTCTGGTGTGACAATAACCACACCATCGGCCTGACGGATTTGCGCCGCCAGCGCCTCAACGCTCTGCGGGAACCCTTCTTCCTGCTGGACATCTGCATCATAGAGCGGGATGTCACCAATAGATGGAAGGGCACTAATCTCCATACCTGCCGGTGCCAGCTGTGGCAGCGTGCGGGCAACCATCCCATTAAATGAACCTTTGCGCAGGCTTCCCAGTAACGTAACGACTTTTAACGTATCAGACATGATTACTCCTGTTTCATCATGATGACCCTGAATGGATCAGCTAAGGGTGTATGCTTTTTCTGCCGGTAAACTGGTTAAACGCATCAGGCGTGCGGCGGGCTCGTTGGCGCGTTCGGGCACATCAGGAAGGCTACGCCATCCCTGTTGACTGTCAAATTCCCAGATTTTCATGCGTTCGATAGCGGGGGTAACCGCTATGGACCAAATGAGGACATCCTCTGCGTCACTGAGCGCTTCTACCAGCGTAGCTTGGGTGGCTCGAAGACGTCCGGAACCTGGCAGCAGCTGCAGCATATTGGCGTCGTCTGAGGCGCATCCACAGAGCTTTCGAATGCTCTGGCGTAGGGTGATGAGCTGAGCTCTGGCCTCGTTGGGATCGTTCTGGTTACGCACCCACAGCTTTTCATTGCTGGAGAGCGGGTAATCATCGTGTGGGTTCGCGCCGTGGATGCCCCGGGTTGCGCGCTGAAGTTCCATATCCAGCCCACAATTCCCTTCGGTGGTGAGTGCTACCCCAATGATATTGCCCGTATAGGCAATGGAAAAACGGGGGAGATCCGGGTTAGCAAAAACCGGGCGGCCTTCAGGTTGGGTGATGATATCCGGCAGTTCACTGGTGCCGTACAACATAAACAACAGCTCTGCGAGAAGCGCTCTGGACGCTAAAAAACGCGTCCTGCGGTGTTCCGGGAGTTTGCGTGCTTCACTGTGACAGGCTGAAGAAATTCGTGCCGATACGAGGCGTCCTTCTGTAAGTATCCCTCTTGCAAAGTGCGTTGCCATTTTTCGCTCCTTGATAATGGTCGTAATCGGTTAAACGGTTACATGATTATCGCTTAACTTCACTCCTGTTTTAATCAGTAAATGGGAGTAAGAGAAGCCTGAGGACCGAACTTTACATTTTCTTAGGTAAAAATTGGATCGCTGGCACCGTACAACGCCTTGATAGTCTCTCTCAACCAGAGAATTTTCGGATTATGGCTGTTCCGTTTATGCCAGATCAGGGTGAAGGGGACGGTCAACTTTTCAGCCTGCGCTTCGTCAATCGGAATAGGAAGCGCGATCAGCTTCCGCTGGTGGAGTTCATTGTAGTGGTGGCAGTAGTGGGGAGCCGTAGCGATATAATTATGGCCAGGCTGCGCCGCCATAAACATCGCCTGTTCAAAACCCGGCAGGCACATGGCGATATTGCGCTCACGACCCATCTCCTTTAGCACCTCATCAAGCGCCCATGTGTCGCTGCGCTCCCAGAAGATACTGATATGCGGGTAGCGCAGGAAGGTCTCCAGGTTCCACTCTTCCTGAAGCGCCGGGTGATCCTCGCGCAGATAAACACATGGACGGTCACTAAACAGGATTTCGTAGTCGATAAACCACGGCAACAGCTTCAGCAACTCGCGGGAACGCGGATGAGTTTCTCGACCAGTGAAGCCAAGATCCACTTCCCCACGCGTAATGGCGTCCAGAGAGTCGTAATCCCAGTGACGCATCTTCACCGTAGCCTGCGGATAGCGCTGGTTCACCTGCTCCAGCAGGGCGTTAAAGCGGATCAGCATCAACGGCGTTTCGGCGGCCAGCACGAACGTCAGCCCGCCAGGCGCGTCATGGTGAAATTTATCGAGGATCTGGTTACCGATTTGCATCCAGTCAGTCAGATCCTGCTCCAGACTTACCGTCAGTGGCGTCGGCAGCAATCCTAAAGGCGTTTTGACAAACAGCGGGTCGTCGAACCAGTCGCGCAGCTTGGCCAGTGATTTACTCACCGCAGACGGCGTCACGTTCATCCGCTTCGCCGCTTTGGTGACGCTACGCTCCTGCAGCAACAGCTGCAGGCACAGCAACAGGTTAAGATCGAGACTGCTGATGGGCTTCTTCATAATTTGCCGCGGGCTGGATGAGCATAAGTAAGGTAATACAGACCATGCTACAGCCAATCAGAATCCCGATCAGCATATTGAGCGCATTAAGTCCGATTACCGCTGCCAGCCAAATCCACAGGGACGAGCCACAGACCTGAGCGATACCCAGCACGGAGCTTGCCACGCCTGCCCGCAGTGAGAACGGGCCGAGCGCCTGGCTCATCGCCACGCCAAAGCCGACCGAGAACCCGGCGCAAATGAGGGTAATGCCTACCAGCATCACCACATGTGAGCTGGTGGTTGCCAGAATCACGCCTGCTGCGAGAAATAACACCTGTGAGGTCAGCATCAACGTGCGCTGGCTGAAAATATTTAGCGCAAAGGGGGTGGAAAACGAGACGGCCATACTGACCATCGCGGTTAATGCCATCACTGTTGAATACTCACCCCGATCGAAGCCCATGGTCTCCATCAGTAAAACCGGGGAAACGTTTACATAGGTCAGGATCACCGCCACGCTTAACGTGGTTACGGCCAGACGACTGAGGAAAAAGCGGTTAAGCAGCTTCTCTGCCGGGTGAATCGTTGCTGAGTGTGCCGTACTTTGCGAACCTGGGTGAGTTTCTCTTAGCACGGAAATGGACAACACAAAGACCAGCCCCCCCATTGCTGCCATCGTCCAGAAAAGGCTCTGCCACGGGAATTTCAACATGATCAGATAACCAACAACCGGAGCCAACACCGGAATAATACAGGTGATGCCGTTGAGCATAGAGAGCACTTTGGCGCGGCGTTGGGCGCTTAATGTGTCGCGTAAAATTGCGAAAGCCACCACGTAGCAGCCGCCCGCCCCGATGCCCTGGATAAAACGGCCTGCCAGGAACAGGGCACTATCCTGCGCCAGTGAACAGAGCACGGAAGCCAACGCAAAGATGATGGCTCCCGTTATGGCGACGGGTTGGCGACCAGCCTTATCTGCGACCTTCCCGGCAAACACCATCGATGACGCCATTCCCGCGAGGTAGGCCGAAAACGCGATGTGCAGCTGAGCTTCACTGGCACCCAGATCGCGGGCGATGTGCGGTAATCCCACCAGATACATATCAATGCCAGACGGATAAAGCAGAACCAGCGCAAAACTACAAAACAGAAAACGAGCCATAAAACCCCCATAGATACAGGCATGCAGGATAGGGGGTGAGAAGGGATTAGGCGAGTTGCCATTTGGACAAAGGTGATTTCCTGGAAGGAAATCACCATGTTTTCGTGGGTATTACTTACCAATACAGAAGCTTGAGAAGATCCTTCCCAGCAGATCGTCCGACGTAAACTCCCCGGTGATCTCACTCAGATTCTGCTGTGCCAGACGCAGCTCTTCCGCCAGCAGTTCACCCGCCCACGCACCGATCAGCTGCGCTTTGCCCTGGTCAAGATGGCGTGCCGCCTCTTCCAGCGCCTGCAGGTGACGACGACGCGCCAGGAAGCCACCTTCCATGCTGGTGTCAAAGCCCATGCTCTGCTTGAGATGGTTACGCAGGTCGTCAACGCCTTCACCGGTACGCGCCGACAGGCGGATTAGTGAGTGACCATTCACATCGCTGATGCCCAGCGTTTCGCCAGTCACGTCTGCTTTATTTCGCACCACGGTGATAGGCAGCTTCGCCGGCAGACGGGCAATAAAGTCTGGCCAGATTTCAGCCGGGTCTACAGCGTCGGTGGTTGTGCCATCCACCATAAACAGCACGCGGTCGGCTTGCTCGATCTCCTGCCAGGCGCGTTCGATACCGATGCGCTCGACTTCGTCGCTGGCATCGCGCAGACCGGCGGTATCAATGATGTGCAGCGGCATCCCGTCGATATGGATATGCTCGCGCAGTACGTCGCGGGTGGTGCCGGCAATGTCGGTCACGATCGCCGCTTCACGGCCCGCCAGAGCGTTCAAAAGGCTCGATTTCCCGGCATTAGGACGTCCGGCTATCACCACCTTCATCCCTTCCCGCAGCAGGCTACCCTGACGCGCTTCGGCACGAACCGCGTCGAGGTCGGCCATCACCTGGTTGAGCTGGGCTTCGATTTTACCGTCAGAGAGGAAGTCGATCTCCTCATCCGGGAAGTCGATAGCCGCTTCCACGTAGATCCTGAGGTGAGTAAGTGCTTCCACAAGGTGATTCACGCGCGCGGAGAATGCCCCTTGCAGCGAGTTCAGGGCGGAGCGAGCAGCCTGTTCAGAACTGGCGTCGATCAGGTCCGCTATCGCCTCGGCTTGCGCCAGATCGAGCTTGTCGTTCAGGAACGCGCGCTCGGAAAACTCACCCGGTTTTGCGATACGCAGGCCAGGCAGGGTCAGAATGCGTTTTAACAGCAGATCGAGGATAACCGGGCCACCGTGACCCTGTAGTTCCAGCACGTCTTCACCGGTAAAAGAGTTTGGGCCAGGAAACCACAGCGCAATGCCCTGGTCCAGCGGCGTGCCGTCGGTATCTTTAAACGGCAGGTAATCAGCGTAGCGGGGTTTTGGCAGTTTACCCAGTACCGCTTCGGCGACCTCGCGCGCCTTCAGGCCGGAGATACGCAGAATGCCTACACCACCGCGTCCCGGTGGGGTTGCCTGGGCGACGATAGTGTCGTTATGGCTCATGGTTGGTCTCGTTCAATACAAATAAAAAAGGCGGTCAATCGACCGCCCTTATTTTAGCGTTAACTTACCGAATCAGGACTTTTTCTTTTCGCGGCTATGCAGGCCACGTTTTTCCAGACCACGGTAAATCAGCTGCTGCTGGATGATGGTCACCAGGTTGCTGACGATATAGTACAGCACCAGACCTGACGGGAACCACAGGAAGAACACGGTGAAGATGACCGGCATAAAGGTCATGATCTTCTGCTGCATCGGGTCGGTCACCGTGGTCGGAGACATCTTCTGGATGAAGAACATCGTCACGCCCATCAGGATCGGCAGGATGTAGTACGGGTCCTGTGCAGACAGGTCATGGATCCACAACGCGAACGGCGCATGGCGCAGCTCAACGGAACCCATCAGCATGTAGTACAGCGCAAGGAAGATTGGCATCTGAATCAGCAGTGGGAAGCAACCACCCAGTGGGTTTACTTTCTCTGCTTTATACAGGGCCATCATCTCCTGGCTCTGACGCTGTTTGTCATCGCCCAGACGCTCACGCATGGCCTGAATCTTCGGCTGCAGCATGCGCATCTTCGCCATGGAGGTGTACTGCGCTTTAGTCAGCGGGTACATGATGCCACGAACGATGAAGGTGATAACGATGATGGAGAAGCCCCAGTTACCCAGGAAGCTGTGGATGAACTTCAGCAGCTTAAACAGCGGCTGGGAGATGAACCACAACCAACCGTAATCTACGGTCAGGTCCAGGTGTGGCGCAACAGCGGCCATTTTGTCCTGGATTTCCGGGCCGACCCACAGGGTGCTGGCCATTTTACCGGTTTGACCCGGCTGAACCAGAACTGGCTGAGATTTGTAGCCGATGGCTGCAAGACCGTTACCCAGGTTCGCGGTGTAGAAGTTGTTGGTACCGTCGTTATTAGGCACCCATGCAGTGGCGAAATACTGCTGCAGCATTGCCACCCAACCGCCTTTAGCGCTGACGTTCAGGTTTTCGTTATCGGCAATGGTGTCGAATTTGTATTTCTCATACTTTGCGTCAGGCGTGGAGTACGCCGCGCCACGGAAGGTATGCAGCGCAAAGTTGCTGCTTCCGGTGTCACGGTGAGACGGCAGATTGATGGACTGCTTCAGCTGGCCAAAGGTCGACAGTTCCAGTGGTTTCGCACTGGCGTTCTGTACGGTGTAGCCCACGTTCACCGCATACTCACCGCGTTTCAGGGTGAAGGTTTTCGTGAAGGTGTTGCCTGCAGCGTCGGTATACGTCATCGGGATAACGAGTTCGTTCTGACCATCAGCCAGTACAAAGGTGTCGTTCTCGACGTTATACAGTGGACGCGCACCGTTAGCCGGGTTATCCGGGCCATCACGACCGGTCAGGCCGCTCTGCGCCTGGTAGATAAACTCAGGCGTGGTTTCCAGTAACTGGAACGGTTCGTTAGACTTCAGCTCTTTCGGGTAGGTCAACAGCAGCGCCTGCTCAACATCACCACCACGGGTGTTAATAGTCAGCTCAAGCACATCGGTCTTAACCGTAATCTGTTTCCCCTGGCCACTGGCCGGTACGCCCTGGTCGGCGGCGCTACCCGCTGCGGTGGTCGTGGTCTGCGTGGTCTGCTGCTGGGGTTGAGGATTTTTATCCTGCTCCCATGCCTGCCAGATCATGAAAGACACGAACAACAAAGCGATGATAAGAAGATTGCGTTGCGAATCCATCGTTAGTGTTCTCTGGTATCAAAGGGTCCTGGAGGGACGGGGTCGTCTCCACCGGGGTGTAAAGGGTGGCATTTTAATACGCGTTTCACCGTCAACCAACTGCCTTTTATCACTCCAAACCTGCGCAATGCCTCAATTCCGTAGCTTGAGCACGTTGGTGTGAAACGGCAGTGCGGCCCGAGTAGCGGACTAATCAGGCGTTGATAGACCCGAATGAGGGCTATCAGGACCCGTGAGCCAGGCGACAGTGGCGGCGCCATAATTTTTCCAACGCTTCCGAGAGAGCACGGTTATCGAGGTCGGCAACCCCTTTTTTAGCCACCACCACGAAATCCATCGAAGGCAGTTCGTGCTGACGTAAACGGAAGCTTTCACGCGTCAGACGTTTAATCCGATTGCGTTCATGCGCTCGCTTAACATTTTTCTTGGCGACTGTGAGACCGATGCGGGGATGCCCCAGCGAATTTTGGCGGCCGAGGATGGTGATTTGCGGCGTGCCAGCCCGTTGTGGCTGCTGGAAGACGAAAGTGAAATGAGCGGGAGTTAACAAACGTAACTCCCTGGGAAATGCTAGCTTAACCACTCAGGGGTTAGCTTTATTACTTGGAAACGGTCAGACGAGCGCGGCCTTTAGCACGACGACGTGCCAGAACCTGACGACCATTTTTAGTAGCCATACGAGCACGGAAGCCGTGAGAACGGTTGCGCTTCAGTACAGACGGTTGAAAAGTGCGTTTCATGGCGATTTCTACCTAAACTTGAATAAATTCACTGACTTTTGCGTATACCCGAACGAATTTCGAACGACTAACGCCTCAGCGTGGGTGATTAAAGAGGCCGGATTGTAATAATTGTACACTCCGGAGTCAATTCTCTTTCCTTATTTCCCGCGTATTTCCGCACGTTTTCGCGTGGAAAATGAGCAACGGACGACGCAGGAAGATGAGCATCACGCGCCGGGTCGAGGATTATACGGGCTCGTCGACAAAGCGCAAGGATCGTCCCGGATCTTCGTTAGATCATTTAAGCAATAAATTGTCTGTGCTCATTAATTTTTCCAATATGCGGGCTAAATCGTGGGGCACTTGTGCCAGGATCGTTTACACTTACCCGGTTTCAGATCGTCCTGTGGATAAATCGGGAAGAATCTGTGAGAAACAGAAGATCTCTGGCTCAGTTTAGGCTATGATCCGCGGTCCAGATCGGGATCCCAGGATCCTGGTCAGGATTAAATTGCAGATAGCAATTCGCACATCCCCCTATGCACAGGGTCATGTCGATGTGCGCCAACAATCATGAATATTCAATAGTTTTCTTTTATTGTTCGAGTGGAGTCCGCC